>NZ_NNBL01000028.1 GCF_002803065.1 Streptomyces sp. CB01635 | reverse complement strand
GGCCTCTTCGATCCGGCGCTGCAGGTCCGCGAGCTTTCCCGCGGTCGTGTGGATGTCGATGGCGCTGGACACGTTGGGCTCTTCCGGAACGGACATCGGGATGCGGCTCCCTGGCTGCTCAATGGGGACGTGAGGATGGGGCGGGGCGATGTGGCGCGGCGGTGAGGCGGGGGTTGGGGCCTGGCCCTGTAGCTACTGGCTCGTAGCGTAGTGGCGTGGATACCGTTCGGCAGTGCGGCGTTTACCACACCTAGGGTGGGTTGCATGACGCCCCGAAATGCTTCAGACGATCCCTCCGACGCGAACGACGGTCAGCAGTGGTCGGACCTGGACCGGCCGCCGCTGAACGCCGCCGCCCTGCGGCGCGCCCTCGTGCGTGGCGGGCTCTGGTCCTCCGTCGACGTTGTTCCCGCCACCGGGTCCACCAACTCCGATCTCGTTGCCCTCGCCCTGGCCGGCAAGGCCGAGGAAGGGGCTGTCCTCGTCGCCGAGTCGCAGAGTGCCGGGCGCGGGCGGCTCGACCGGCAGTGGACCGCTCCTGCGCGGTCCGGGCTCTTCTTCTCCGTCTTCCTGAAGCCCGGCGCCGATGTGCCCGTGGAGCGGTGGGGGTGGCTGCCGCTGCTCACCGGAGTGGCCGTCGCGACGGGGCTCGCGCGGGCCGCCGGGGTCGACACCGCCCTCAAGTGGCCCAACGACCTGCTGGTGAATGTCGGCGAAGAGGAGCGCAAGGCCGGGGGCATCCTCGCCGAGCGCGCCGGGGACGGTGTGGTCGTCGGGATCGGGCTCAACGTCTCGCTGCGCGCCGACGAGCTGCCTGTGCCGGGGGCCGGGTCGCTTGCCCTGGCCGGGGCCGTTTCCACTGACCGGGACCCGCTGCTGCGGGCCGTTCTCCGGTCGCTGGAGGAGCGGTTCGTCGAGTGGCGGGCCGCGGGTGGGGATCCTGCCGTGTCGCGGCTTCAGGAGACCTATGCGGCGGGGTGCGCGACGCTCGGGCGGAATGTGCGGGCCGAGCTTCCTGGGGGGCAGGAGCTTGTGGGGGAGGCAGTTGCCGTTGACGGGGACGGGCGGCTCGTCATCGCCTCTGCGGACGGGGTGCAGCAGCCTGTGGGGGCGGGGGACATCGTTCATCTGCGGGCGGGGGGCTGACGGGGCCCTTCCGGTGCGGGCTGCTGCGTTTCGGGTGCCGGCTCGGTGGGGGCTGCTCGGCTTCTTTGCCGGGTGCGGGCTCGGCAGGTGCGTTTTTGGGTGCGGGGCCGTGGGGGCATGTACGTGCTCGCTGTTCTATGGGTTTTCGTCAGCCGGCTGATTGCCTGTGCGTGGTGCTGGTGGCTGCGCGCACATGCCCCCACGTCCCCTTCCGTTTCGTACGCGGCTGTCCGCCCGGTGGGACTTCGCTGTCCCCGGCCTGTCTCGTACGCGGCTGATCGCCGGTGGGGGCTCCAGACATCCGGTCCGGTGGGGCGTGTCCTTTCGGTTTGTACTTGGGTGGGGGTCGGGACTCGTGTGTGCTGGGGGAGTGAGCTGCGGCACACCTGCCGTAAAGTTGAGGCCGGTCGATACATGACCGTGGCAGATCGGAAGGGCAGCAGGCGTGACCGTCGACGACTCGGGCTCCGGCGCGGGCACCCCATCCGACATCGAGTCTGTCGAGGACGGTGCCGGCGGTGAGGATCCGCTTGCCCTCCGGCTCGAGGGGCTCATTCTTGGTGCGGAGCGGCGGTATACGCCGTTTCAGGCCGCCCGCAGCGCCGGTGTTTCCATGGAGCTCGCCTCCCGGTTCTGGCGGGCCATGGGTTTTGCCGACATCGGGCAGGCCAAGGCGCTGACCGAGGCCGATGTGCTCGCCCTGCGGCGGCTTGCCGGTCTTGTCGAGGCAGGGCTGCTCAGCGAGGCCATGGCCGTGCAGGTCGCCCGGTCCACGGGACAGACCACCGCCCGGCTTGCCGAGTGGCAGATCGATTCCTTTTTGGAGGGGCTCACCGAGCCTCCCGAGCCTGGGATGACCCGTACCGAAGTCACGTATCCCCTGATGGAACTGCTCCTGCCCGAGCTGGAGGAGTTTCTCGTCTATGTGTGGCGGCGGCAGTTGGCCGCGGCCACGGGGCGTGTGGTGCAGGCCGCCGATGACGAGGAGATGGTGGACCGGCGGCTTGCCGTTGGGTTTGCCGACCTTGTCGGCTTTACGCGGCTCACTCGGCGTATGGAGGAAGAGGAGCTCGGGGAGCTCGTCGAGGCCTTCGAGACCACGGCCGCCGATCTTGTTGCCGCCAATGGCGGGCGGTTGATCAAGACCCTGGGCGATGAGGTGCTGTACGCCGCCGATGACGCGGGGATCGCGGCCGAGATCGCCCTGCGGCTCATCGAGACCATGGCCAATGACGAGACCATGCCCGAGGTGCGGGTGGGGATGGCCTTCGGGACCGTGACGACCCGGATGGGCGATGTCTTCGGGACGACCGTGAATCTGGCGAGTCGGCTCACCTCGATAGCTCCTCGGGATGCCGTGCTGGTCGACGGTGCGTTTGCGGAGGAGTTGCAGCGTGCCGGAGAGGCGCCCGTTTCCGAGGCGGAGACCGCCGCTCTTGCGGAGAAGGAGGGCGAGGACGCGCCCTCGTACCGCTTTGCTCTGCAGCCCATGTGGCAGCGGCCCGTGCGTGGGCTCGGTGTCATCGAGCCCTGGCTTCTGACGCGGCGGCCGCTCTAGGATTCTGCCGTTGTTAACTGTCGTTAACCGGGAGGGTCTGTGAGCGAGCGGTTCGGAGAGTTCGTCGAGGTGCGGCGGCACGGTTTTGTCGCCGAGCTCGTCCTCGATCGGCCCAAGGCGATGAACGCCGTGTCCACCGCCATGGCGGTGAGCGTGGGGGAGGCTTGCGCCTCTCTGGCGGGTGATGGTGGTGCTCGGGTTGTTGTTCTTTCGTCGTCTGCCGCCCGCGCCTTTTGCGTGGGGGCCGACCTGAAGGAGCGGAACTCCTTTTCCGATGCTGAGCTTCTTCGTCAGCGGCCTTTGACCCGCGGCGCCTACGGGGGCGTTCTTGAGCTTCCTATGCCCGTCATCGCCGCTGTGCACGGATTCGCCCTCGGTGGCGGGTTCGAGCTCGCTCTTGCCTGCGATCTCATCGTGGCCGACGAGACCGCCGTCGTGGGGCTGCCCGAGGTGTCTGTGGGGGTGATTCCCGGTGGGGGCGGTACGCAGTTGCTGCCCCGGCGGGTGGGGGCTGCGAGAGCTGCTGAGCTGATCTTTTCTGCGCGGCGCGTCGAGGCCCGGGAGGCCCTGGAGATCGGGCTTGTCGATCAGGTCGTGGGGGTGGGTGACGATCGTGAGGCTGCCCTTGAGCTGGCGGGGCGCATTGCCGCCAATTCGCCTGTGGGGCTTCGCGCTGCCAAGCGCGCCCTGAGGGTGGGGTACGGGCTCGATCTGCGGGCCGGCCTCGAGGTCGAGGATGCCGCCTGGCGGTCCGTGGCCTTCTCCGGCGACCGGGCTGAAGGAGTTGCCGCCTTCAATGAGAAGCGGGCGCCCCAGTGGCCCGGTGAATGACTATTCCTGGCCTCGTATGGGTCCTGAATGTATCGACCTGGGCTTTTCTTTCCTAATCTTGGCCTATGGGAGAGGAAGTCCGGTTGCGGGCCGTGGTCGCGATGGCGCAGGGGATGGCCGCGGCGCAGTCTCCGCGTGAGTCCTGGCGGGCCGCCGCCCTCGGGGCATGCCGCGCCCTGTCCGGCACCTTCGCGGCTCTGTCCGTGTGGGAGCGGGAGCGCGGGCGGCTGCGCGTCCTCGTGAACGTGGGGGAGTGCGCCGAGGGAGAGGTCGAGTTCCCCGAGGACGAGGCCTATCCCGTGCACCAGTTCCCCGAGATCACCGAGTTCCTGCACGAACAGTGGGTGGGCGGGGGCGCTCCGCGCGCCTGGGTCGAGACGGCCGCCGGGACCGTGGAGGGCGGCGGCTACTGCCATCAGCGCGTCGCCGCCCTGCGCCGGCGCGGGCGCGGGTGCTGCGTCGTCGCGCCGATCGTGCTCCACGGACGCGCCTGGGGCGAGTTGTACGTCGCCCGGCCCGTGGGCGCCGAGGTCTTCGGCGCCCACGATGCCGCCTTCGCCACCGTGCTCGCCGCTGTGGCCGCTGCGGGTATCGCCCAGACCGAGCGGCTCGAGGAGGCGCGGCGGCTCGCCTTCACGGATGCCCTGACCGGGCTCGCGAATCGGCGTGCCGTTGATATGCGGCTCGACGAGGCCATTGAGCGGCACCGGGTCGGGGGGGATGTCGTTTCTCTTGTCGTGTGTGATCTGAACGGGCTCAAGCGCGTCAATGACTCGTTGGGGCATGCGGTCGGGGATCGGTTGCTGGAGCGGTTCGGGTCCGTTCTCTCGTTGTGCGGCGCGATGTTGCCGGGGACCCTGGCCGCGCGGCTCGGGGGTGACGAGTTCTGTCTGGTGGCCGTGGGGCCCGACGCCGATGACGTGGTGCGGGCGGGCGAGGAACTGTGCTTGCGCGCCTCCGAGTTGGAGTTGGGTGAAGGGGTTGCCTGTGGGATTGCTTCCACCGGCGATCCGATTGGGGAGGTGCTCAGTGCGCGGCGGCTCTTCCGGCTTGCCGATGCAGCCCAGTACCGGGCCAAGGCGCTGCGGGCCGTGAAGCCGGTGGTGGCCGGGCGGGACGGTCCCGACGATCCCGTCGTGCGCCTCGCCGACTCTCCTCCGCCCGCCGTCGGTGACAGTGAGCGGCGCCGGCTCCGGGGGCGGGGCGCGGGGGCGTAAGGGGTCCATCCCGAACTCGGTCGTGACATTGAGCTCTTCACCTCGTACGCTCCTGAATATGGATATGCACACTGTGGTGGTGGGGACGTCCGGCGTCAGCGCGGCCGATGTAGTCGCCGTGGCGCGGGCGGATGCCCGGATCGAGCTCTCCGAAGAGGCGGTGGCCGCCCTCGCCTCGGCCCGCGCGATCGTGGACGCGCTGGCTGCGAAGCCCGAACCCGTGTACGGGGTCTCCACCGGGTTCGGCGCGCTCGCCACCCGGCACATCAGCCAGGACCTGCGGGCTCAGTTGCAGCGGAACATCGTCCGCTCGCACGCCGCGGGAATGGGCCCGCGCGTCGAGCGGGAAGTCGTACGGGCGCTGATGTTCCTGCGCCTGAAGACCGTCTGCTCCGGACACACCGGTGTGCGGCCCGAGGTCGCGCAGACCATGGCCGACGTGCTCAACGCCGGGATCACGCCCGTCGTGCACGAGTACGGGTCCCTCGGGTGCTCCGGCGACCTCGCGCCGCTCAGCCACTGTGCTCTCACGTTGATGGGGGAGGGTGACGCCGAAGGGCCCGACGGTGTTCTTGCCCCTGCCGGCGAGCTGCTCGCCGCCCACGGCATCGCGCCCGTCGAGCTGCGCGAGAAGGAGGGCCTCGCCCTTCTGAACGGCACCGACGGCATGCTCGGCATGCTCGTCATGGCGCTCGCCGATCTCGAGAGCCTGTACAAGTCCGCTGACATCACTGCCGCCTTGTCGCTCGAAGCGCTCCTCGGCACCGAGAAGGTCCTCGCCCCCGAGCTGCACGCCATCAGGCCGCACCCCGGGCAGGGCGCCAGCGCCGCCAACATGCTGGCCGTGCTGAAGGGTTCGGAGCTCACCGGGCACCACCAGGACGACGCGCCGCGCGTGCAGGACGCGTACTCCGTGCGCTGCGCCCCGCAGGTCGCCGGCGCCGGGCGGGACACCATGGCCCACGCGCGGCTCGTCGCCGAGCGCGAGCTGGCGTCCGCCGTGGACAACCCTGTCGTGCTGCCGGACGGGCGTGTGGAGTCCAACGGCAACTTCCATGGCGCGCCCGTCGCTTACGTGCTCGACTTCCTCGCCATCGCAGCCGCCGACCTCGGGTCCATCGCCGAGCGGCGCACCGACCGCCTGCTCGACAAGAACCGGTCCCACGGGCTGCCGCCGTTCCTCGCCGACGACGCGGGCGTCGACTCCGGCCTGATGATCGCCCAGTACACGCAGGCCGCCCTGGTCAGCGAGATGAAGCGGCTCGCCGTGCCCGCCTCCGCGGACTCCATCCCGTCCTCCGCCATGCAGGAGGACCACGTGTCCATGGGCTGGTCCGCCGCCCGCAAGCTGCGTACCGCGATCGACAACCTGACGCGGATCGTCGCCGTCGAGCTGTACGCGGCCACGCGCGGCATCGAGCTGCGGGAGGGCCTCACGCCCGCCCCCGCCTCGCGCGCCGTGATCGATGCCGTACGGGCCGCGGGAGTTCAGGGCCCCGGCCCCGACCGGTTCCTCGCGCCCGACCTCGCGGCCGCCGACGCCTTCGTGCGCGGCGGGCACCTCGTTGCCGCTGTGGAGCCCGTCACGGGGCCGCTGGCCTAGGAGTTACGGAATCACGAGCCGGGCCGCACCTTCGGGGTGCGGCCCGGCTCTGTTGTGCTCAGAAGGCGGCGGCGCGGCTCTTCCTGGCCGAGTACGTCAGGAAGCCGGCGCCGATCCCGAGGAACGTCGAGCCGCCGATCACGTACGGCGTCGTATCGACCGTTCCCGTGTCGGCCAGGCGCAGTTGGCCCTCGGCCTGTGTGTGTACCGCTGTCGCGGTCTGCTGCTGATCTGCCTCCGCTGTCTTCTCGGGCGTCGCGGTGGCGGACGGAACGAACCACAGAGCAGCCAGGAGTGTCCCGGCGGCAGTGGCGGTGAGCAGCGATCGTCGTGCGACGGACACGGAATCGATCCCCCTTGTGGAGCTGGCGAATTGGCCGTGTGAGGCGATGTTAGTGAAAGGTGCGGGTCACAGGAAAGTCACGGGTGGGGTGAGGCATACGCTCCGTCGTATGAGCACCCCTGAGACATCACGATTTGTTCGGCTCCGCGTGGAATTGGTCCTGGAGATCGAGGACTCCGCCGCCATCACCGGGGCTGCGTTGCAGCGCATCGCCGAGGACGACGACATGGCGGCCGACGAGCGGACCCACGCGGAGGCCGCCGTCAACGAGGACGAGGCGGAGGCACTCGCCTATCTGGTCGACCCGTTCGACCTGGTCAGCGAGGTGCCCGGGGCGGAGCTCGTGCAGGCCTCCTGGTCCAGCGAGCAGGTCGACTACGATCCCGATTCGCCCGACTGGGACCTCGACGTGGATGATGACGACTCCGGCGACGCTCTCGACGCGGACGACTAGGACGGGATGCGGGGCCGGGTAGGAGCACACGGACTCGGGAACCCCGGGTGGCAACCGCCGGCCGGGGTTTCCCCGTCCCACAGGGGGCACCAGGAGGGTTCCGTTACCACTGGTGCATGCCTGGTCACGGCAGTTCGGACGTGTCATCCCCCACATCGGGGACGGAATTGGAACGGGACGAACCGGTCATGGCGTTACATGGGCTCATGGGGATTCCCGCTTGGCGGGGATCGAGGGCCCGCAGGGCCTTCGGGGTTGTTGGGAAATCGGCGACGATGGAGATGCGTGTGATGACGGACAGTAAGCGGCGCAAGGGTCTGATGGCCGCGTCCGCTCTGGTCGGAGGAGTGCTGGTGCTCTCCGCGTGCAGCGGCGGTGGCAGCGAGGCCCGCGGTGCCGATGGCGGCGGCACGAAGTCACAGGCCGCCGTCGACGAAGCCGCTGCCAAGAAGACGTCGGAGGCGCTGATCAAGATCGCGCCGAAGAACGGCTCCGACAACGCCAGCATCAACAACGCCGCCGCCGTCACCGTGAGCAAGGGTTCGCTCACGAACGTGAAGATGACGACGGTCGAGGGCGCGGCGGTCCAGGGGCAGATATCCGCTGACAAGAAGAGCTGGAAGCCCGCGGGCCAGCTCCAGCGCGCCACTGTCTACAAGATCGCCGCCGAGGCCAAGGACTCCAGCGGCCGCGCGGCCCACGAGAACTCCACGTTCACGACGGTCTCGCAGGCCAACAGCTTCATCGGCAACTTCACGCCCGAGGACGGCTCCACCGTCGGCGTCGGCATGCCGGTCTCGATCAACTTCGACAAGGCGATCACGAACAAGGCCGATGTCCAGAAGGGCATCACCGTCTCCTCCAGCAGCGGCCAGGAGGTCGTCGGCCACTGGTTCGGCAACCAGCGCCTCGACCTGCGCCCCCAGGACTACTGGACCGGCGGCTCCACGGTCACGCTGAAGCTGAACCTCGACGGCGTCGAGGGTGCGAACGGCGTCTACGGCGTGCAGCAGAAGACGGTCACCTTCAAGATCGGCCGCAACCAGGTCTCGACCGTCGACGCGGCGACCAAGACCATGACGGTCACGCGGGACGGCAAGGTCGTCAAGACCATCCCGATCTCGGCCGGTTCGCCGGAGAACAAGACGTACCAGGGCCAGATGGTGATCTCCGAGAAGTTCAAGGAGACCCGCATGGACGGCTCGACGGTCGGCTTCAAGGACGACGACGGCAAGGGCGAGTACGACATCAAGGACGTGCCGCACGCGATGCGCCTGTCGAACTCCGGCACGTTCATCCACGGCAACTACTGGGGCGCCAAGTCGATCTTCGGTGGTGCCAACACGAGCCACGGCTGCGTCGGCCTGTCCGACGCCAAGGGTGCCAATGACCCGAACACGCCGGGTGCCTGGTTCTACGACAACTCCATGGTCGGTGACGTCGTCGTCGTGAAGAACACGGGCGACAAGACCATCCAGCCCGACAACGGCCTCAACGGCTGGAACCTGGACTGGGCGCAGTGGACGGCCGGTTCGGCCGCCTGACGGTCCTCCGTCCGACAGTCCTCGCAGAAGGCCCGCACCCCGGCGACGGGGTGCGGGCCTTCGGGCTTTCCGCGAGTTCTCATCGGTCTCTTATCCCCGGCTTATCCGAACATCACGGTGTGTCCCTAGCTTCACGGCATGTTCTTCACCTATCTGAGGCGCGAACTGCGCCGCCGCAGAAAGGCGGCGCTCGTCGTCGCCTCCGGGCTCGCGCTCGGCATCGCGCTGGTCATCGTGGTCAACTCCGTGTCCTCCGGCATGAACCAGGCCCAGGACAAGGTCCTCCAGTCCCTGTACGGCCTCGGCACCGACATGACCGTCACCAAGGCCGCCGAGGCGCCCAAGAGCGGGGAGACCGGGCGGCCGCGATTCGAGTTCGGCGCCAAGGACGACGGCGAGGAGCAGAGCAGCGACCGCGTCATGGTGCAGGGCTTCCAGACCCTGGCCTCGTCGACGGTCACCAAGGTCGCCGGGCAGAAGGGCGTCACCGACTCGGTGGGCGGCCTCAGCCTCCAGGTGATGAAGGTCAGCGGCGAGTTCAAGCGCGGCCAGTTCAAGCAGGACCAGAGCGGCGGCGCCACCCGCCAGGGCGGTCCGGGCGGCTCCGGCGGCGAGCCGCAGGGCCGGGTCGAGGGCGGCGGCGCCTCCTTCGACGTCAACTCCTACAGCGTGTACGGCACCGACGTGGCCAAGCAGGGCCTCGGCCCCCTCACCTCCTCCAAGGTCACCAAGGGCCGTACGTTCAAGACGTCCGAGACCGACGCCAAGGTCGCCGTGGCCGACACCTCGTACGCCAAGGAGAAGAAGCTCGCCCTCGGCGGCACCGTCAAGATCAAGGGCGTCAAGTACAAGCTCATCGGTATCGCGACACCCGACAGCGGTGACGCGGCCGCCAATCTGTACGTGCCGCTGAAGCAGGCGCAGACCCTCGCCGGCGCCAAGGACAAGATCACCACGGTCTATGTGAAGGCGACCGACTCGCAGCAGATCTCCGCGGTCAAGGCCACCATCCAGAAGAACATCTCCGGTACGACGGTGACCACTTCGGCCGATCTCGCCGACACCGTCTCCGGCTCCCTCTCCACCGCCTCCGACCTCGCGGCGAACGTCGGCAAGTGGCTCTCCATCGCCGTGCTCGTCGCCGCGTTCCTGGTCGCGGGGCTGCTCACCTCGTCGGCGGTCTCCCGCCGCGTACGGGAGTTCGGCACGCTCAAGGCGCTCGGCTGGAAGTCCGGACGGGTCACCCGCCAGGTCGTCGGCGAGGCCGTCGTCAACGGGCTCGTCGGTGGCGTGCTCGGCATAGCCGTCGGCCTCGCGGGCGCCTACGCCGTCACCGCGATCAGCCCCACCCTCACCGCCGAACTCGGCTCGGGCGCGGGCGGCGGCGCCAGGAGCGGCGGCCTGGCCATGGGCGGCCCCGGCATGCGCCAGGCGGCCGGCAAGACCCTCGACATCGCCCTCAGGGCGCCCGTCAGCGCCACCACCATCACGCTCGCCGTCGGCCTCGCCGTCGCCGGAGGCCTGATCGCCGGCGCCTTCGGCGGCTGGCGCGCCTCCCGCCTCCGCCCGGCCGACGCCCTGCGCCGCGTCGAGTAGCCGCACCGCGCGGCCTCCCGAACACCTCTACGTACCGCAGGAGTTGCACCATGTATCAGCTGAGAGGCGTCACCAAGCAGTACCGGCGCGGCAAGGACACCGTCGACGCGCTCGCCGGGGTGGACCTGACCATCGGCGACGGCGACCGGCTCGTCATCCAGGGCCCCACCGGCGGCGGCAAGTCCACCCTCCTCCAGATGCTCGGCGGGCTCGACCGGCCGACCGCGGGCAGCATCGAGCTCGACGGCGTCGACCTGGCGAAGCTCCCGGAGGCGCGGCTCACCAAGTTCCGCGCCGAGTCCATCGGGTTCGTCTTCCAGAGCTTCAACCTGATCCCGACGCTCAACGCCCAGGAGAACGTCGAGACGGCCCTCGTGCCGCTCGGCCTCAAGGCCGCAGACCGCCGCGAACGCGCCGCGCAGGCCCTGAACTCGGTCGGCCTCGGCGAACGGCTCGGCCATCTGCCCGGGGAGATGTCCGGCGGCCAGCAGCAGCGCGTCGCCATCGCCCGCGCCCTCGTCAAGAACCCCAAGGTGCTGCTCGCCGACGAGCCCACCGGCAACCTCGACGAGTCCATGCGCGACGAGATCATGGACGTGCTCGAGACCATGTGGAAGGAGCACGGGCTGACCTTCATCATGGTCACCCACGACTCGTCGATCGCCCGCAGGGCGCCCCGGCTCGCGACCATCCGCAAGGGCCGGATCACCATCACGGAAAACTCAAAAGCTGGCTGATTTCGATCGCTTCGGTGCACAACCGGTGACCCCCCTGCATCATCTCTTTGCAGGGGGGTCCGCCTGGGCCTCCCACCGGTGAACTACCGTCACCAGGGGGAAAGTTGCACAGACAGGCACGAATAACCTCGAAGAGACTGAGCGCCACGACTGTGGCCGCCGCAGCGGCCGTCGTCCTCACCGCGGGTCTGACCGCCCCGGCCGTGGCCGCCGCCCCCGTGGCGCAGTCCGGCGAGACGGCGAAGGCCTCGCCCGACCAGCACATCACGCTCATCACCGGCGACCGCGTCACCCTCGACGCGAAGGGGAAGCCGGTCGGCTACCAGCACGCCAAGGGCCGTGAGCACATCCCCGCGCAGACGCGCACCGTCGGCGGCCACACCCTCGTGGTGCCGGCCGACGCGCAGCGGCTGGTCGCGAGCGGCAAGCTCGACCAGCGGCTCTTCGACGTCACCGAGCTCTCCAAGTCGGCCAACCGCAAGGCGCAGAAGCACGGCCTCAAGGTGATCGTCGGCTACAAGGGCACCGCGACCGCAGCCCGAGCCGACGTGCGCGACGCCGGTGACACGACGGTCCGCAGGACCCTCAAGTCGCTGAACGCGGACGCCGTCACCACGCCCAAGCAGGACGCCACCCGCCTCTGGGACGCCGTCACGACCTCCCGGGGCTCTGCCGCCTCCGGCATCAGCCGCATCTGGCTCGACGGCGTGCGCAAGGCCAGCCTGGACAAGTCGGTCCCGCAGATCGGCGCCCCCAAGGCGTGGGCGGCCGGCTACGACGGCAAGGGCGTCAAGATCGCCGTCCTGGACACGGGCGTCGACGCGACCCACCCCGACCTCAAGGGCCAGGTCGTCGGCGAGAAGAACTTCTCCACCTCCGCCGACGCCGTGGACCGCTACGGCCACGGCACGCACGTCGCGTCCATCGCCGCCGGTACGGGCGCCAAGTCGGGCGGCAAGTTCAAGGGCGTAGCCCCTGGCGCCAAGCTGCTCAACGGCAAGGTCCTCAGCGACGACGGCTTCGGCGACGACTCCGGCATCCTCGCCGGCATGGAGTGGGCCGCCGACCAGGGTGCCGACGTCGTCAACCTCAGCCTCGGCGGCGGTGACACCCCCGAGGTCGACCCGCTCGAGGCCGAGGTCAACAAGCTGTCCGCCGAGAAGGGCATCCTGTTCGCCATCGCCGCGGGCAACGAGGGCGAGTTCGGCGACTCGACCGTCGGCTCCCCGGGCAGCGCGGACGCGGCCCTGACCGTCGGCGCGGTCGACGGCAACGACAAGCTGGCCGAGTTCTCCAGCCGCGGCCCGCGCATCGGCGACGGCGCCGTCAAGCCGGACGTCACCGCCCCCGGCGTCGACATCACGGCCGCCGCCGCCCCGGGCAGCGTCATCGACAGGGAAGTCGGCGAGAACCCCGCGGGCTACCTCACGATCTCCGGTACGTCGATGGCGACCCCGCACGTCGCGGGCGCCGCCGCGATCCTCAAGCAGGAGCACCCGGACTGGAAGTCCGCCCAGCTCAAGGGCGTCCTGACCGGCTCCACCAAGGGCGGCAAGTACACGCCCTTCGAGCAGGGTTCGGGCCGCATCCAGGTCGACAAGGCCATCGGGCAGACCGTGTTCGCCGAGCCCGTCTCGGTGAGCTTCGGTGTCGCTCAGTGGCCGCACACCGACGATGCCGCGATCACCAAGAAGGTGACGTACAGGAACACCGGTGACAAGGACGTCACCCTCGACCTGACGGCCACCGGCACCAACCCGAAGGGCCAGGCCGCCCCGGCCGGCTTCTTCAAGCTCGGCGCGGCGAAGGTGACCGTCCCCGCGGGCGGCACCGCCTCCGTGGACCTGACCGCGAACACGAAGCTCGGCGGCACGGTCGACGGCGCGTACTCCGCGTACGTCGTGGCGACGGGCGGCGGCCAGTCCGTGCGCACCGCGGCCGCCGTGCAGCGCGAGGTCGAGTCGTACGACGTGACGCTCAAGCACATCGGGCGCGACGGCAAGGACGCCCAGGGCTACGAGACGTCCCTGGCCGGCATCGGCACGGACGCGTACTTCAACGCCTACGACCCGGCCTCGGGCACCGTCAAGGTCCGTGTCCCCAAGGGCAGTTACATCCTCAACGAGTACCTGGTGGCCGACCCCGAGGACTTCTCCAAGGGCGCCGACTGGCTGGTGCAGCCGAAGCTGGACGTCACCCGGAACACGACGGTCACGCTCGACGCCCGTACCACCAAGCCCGTGTCCGTGACCGTCCCCGACGCCGCCGCCAAGGGCGTCCTCGCCGCGCCGGAGTTCACGGTCGACACCGCCGACTCCTCGTCCAGCTACGGCTGGCTCCTGGACTCGTACACCACCAACTTCCGCACCGCCGGCATCGGCCCGGAGCCGACCGGCATCAAGCTCCAGCAGCAGTGGACCGGCGTGTGGACGAAGGGCGCCGACACCGAGTACGACACCGTCTCCGGCGGCACCGTCAAGAAGCTCGCCACCGGCTACACCAAGCACTACACGGCGAACGACCTGGCCACGGTGAAGGTCGGCCTCGGCGGAGCGGCCAAGGACAAGACCGGCTCCATCGGCGCGATCGGCATGCTGCCCGTCAGCTCCGGCGGCTGGTCCGCCGCCGTCGACCAGAAGCTCCCCGGCACCCGCACCCTGCACCTGTCCACCGGCGACAAGGTGAAGTGGGGCCTGGAGTTCTCGCAGAACGGCCCCGAGGACAGCGACGGCTTCCCGACCCAGGAGGCCTCCTACACGCTGGGCACGCCCCAGTCGTTCCAGGGCGGCAAGGCGTACGAGAAGACGTTCAACACCGGCGTCTTCGGCCCCCGCATCGGCGGTGACTACGGCGTCTACCGCGACGGCAACGAGATCTACGGCAACCTGCCGATGTACGCCGACGGCAAGACCCACGCCGGCTACTCGCAGTACCTCTCGGTGAAGACCACGCTCTACAAGGGCAGCACCAAGGTCGGCGAGAACGACGACCCGCTGGTCGGCGAGAAGCCCTTCAAGGTCACCTCCGGCGACGCCGAGTACAAGCTGTCGACGTCCATCAAGCGCAGCGTCAAGATCGCCGCGGCCTCCACCCGCGTCGACGCCAGCTGGACGTTCCGCTCGAAGAAGCCGGCCTCCTCCGACGAGGCGGCCAGGCTGCCGCTGTCCACGGCCCGCTTCGACGCGGCCGTCGGCCTCGACAGCACCGCCCCCGCCGACAAGACCCAGTCGGTCCCCGTCACCGTCCAGGGCGCGGCCGCGGGCAGCAACCTCAAGTCGCTGTCCGTGTACGTCTCCTACGACTACGGCCAGACGTGGAAGAAGCTGGACGTCAAGAACGGCAAGGTCACCGTGAAGAACCCGGCCAAGGGCAAGGCCGTCTCCTTCCACGCCAAGATCGCCGACAAGAAGGGCAACAAGTCGACGATCTCGGTCTACAACGCGTACTACGGCAAGTAGCCGCGGTCGTGTGGCGTAGGCGCACTACGCCCGCCGGCGTAGTGACGGGCATGGCCCGTTACGCCCAGCGCTGACAGCCCGGGTGGCCCGTCCCGGCCTCATGGCCGGGGCGGGCCACCCGTGTTGTGATGACTGCCATGACGACGCAGACAGTCGAGTACATCCGCTACCGGATCCCCGAGAACCGGTCCGCAGAGTTCCTCGCGGCCTACACGCGCGCCGCCGTCCGGCTCGCCGCCGCGCCCCAGTGCGTGGACTACGAACTGGCGCGCTGCGAAGAGGACTTCGAGCACTTCATCCTGCGCATCACCTGGACCTCGACCGAGGACCACATCGAGGGCTTCCGCAAGTCCGAGCTCTTCCAGGACTTCCTCGCCGAGATCAGGCCGTACGTCGGGAACATCGACGAGATGCGCCACTACAAGCCCACGTCGGTGCGCGGCACCGGCGCGTCCGTCCCGAGCCTGTACGACTGGGCCGGCGGCGCCGACGCCTTCGCGCGGCTCACCGACGTGTTCTACGCCAAGGTCCTCAAGGACGACCTCCTCGGCCCTCTCTTCGCGGGCCTCCCGCCCGAGCACGCCGGGCACGTCGCCCTGTGGATCGGCGAGGTCTTCGGCGGCCCCGCCGCCTACTCCGAACAGCAGGGCGGTCACAGCCACATGGTCGCCAAGCACATCGGCAAACACATCACGGAGCCGCAGCGCCGCCGCTGGGTCAACCTGATGCAGGACGCGGCGGACGAGGCGGGCCTGCCGGCCGACGCCGAGTTCCGCTCCGCGTTCAGCGCCTACATCGAGTGGGGCACCCGGCTCGCCGTGTACTTCTCGGGCCCCGACGCGGCCCGGCCCGCCGAGCAGCCCGTACCGCTGTGGAACTGGGGGGCGGCGCCGCCCTACCAGCCGTAGAGCCGCTCAGTCCTTGGCCTGATCCTGGCCCTGGCCGGCCCGTACCGCGTCCGTGCCCCAGCTCGCGAGGAGGCGCAGCGCCTCGGCCGACGGGGAGCCCGGTTCCGCGTGGTACATGACCAGGAACTGCTCCTCGTCGTCCGGCAGGTGCAGCGTCTCGTACATCAGCGCCAGGTCACCGACGAGCGGATGCCGCATCTGCTTCACGCCGTGGCTCTTCTCCCTGACGTCGTGCGTCGCCCACAGCCGCCTGAACTCCTCGCTCTTGACGGAGAGCTCACCGACCAGTGCCGACAGCTCCGGGTCGTCCGGGTGGCATCCCGCATACAGGCGCAGATAGCTGACCATGTCGGACGCCTTGGAGTCCCACTCCAGGAACAGGTCGCGGTAGGCGGGGTCGAGGAAGACGAGCCGCGCCCAGTTCCGCTCGCGCGGCGGCAGCTCGCTCCAGTCACCGAAGAGCGCCGCCGCCATCCGGTTCCACGCGAGGATCTCCGAGCGCGGCCCGCCGATGTACGCCGGGACGCCGTCCAGGGTCTCCAGGAGCTGACTCAGCGCGACCCGCACCTGCTGGGGCCTCGCGGACCGCTTCGTCTTCTTGTGCTGCTTCGGCTTCGCGAGATGCGTCAGATGCGCGTGCTCGGCGTCCGTGAGGCGCAGGGCGCGCGCGATCGCGTCGAGCACCTCCGCCGACACGTTCCGCCCGTTCCCCTGCTCCAGGCGCGTGTAGTACGCCACCGACACGCCGGCCAGCTGCGCCAGCTCCTCGCGGCGCAGGCCCGGCACGCGCCGGTGCCGCCCGAAGTCCGGCAGCCCCACGTCCTGCGGCTTCAGCCGGGCCCGCCGGGTGCGCAGGAACTCGCTCAGCTCGGCACGCCGGTCCAGCGGCTCGCCGGCGGCCGGGGTGGCGCGGGTCCCGTCATCGTCCATGCCTCAAGTATCGCCGGGCAGCCACAGGCGTACGAAGGTGATCCTGACCCCGCCAGTAGTAGGACCAGTGGGCGTACGCAAAGCGGGGCAAGGCCCTGAGCTCGGAAGATGCCTCCGGCTGGGGCAGGCTTGACGCATGACCTCAGAGATCACCACCGTCAGCGCCTACGCCGCACCCTCCGCAAAGGCCCCGCTGGAGCGCACCACCATTCCGCGCCGCCCGGTGAGCGAGTTCGACGTCCTGATCGACATCAAGTTCGCGGGCATCTGCCACTCCGACATCCACCAGGCCCGCGACGGCTGGGGTGAGGGCATCTTCCCGATGGTCCCCGGCCACGAGATCGCCGGCATCGTCACCGAGGTGGGACCCGGCGTCACCAAGTTCGCCGTCGGCGACCGCGTCGGCGTCGGCTGCATGGTCGACTCCTGCCGCGAGTGCGACAACTGCAAGGCGGGCCTCGAGCAGTACTGCGCCAAGGGCAACGTCGGCACGTACAACGCCCTCGACAAGAACGGCGAGCCCACCTACGGCGGCTACTCCACCCACATCGTCGTCGACGAGAACTACACCGTCGGCATCCCCGAGGGCCTCGCCCTCGACGAGGCCGCGCCGCTGCTGTGCGCGGGCATCACCACGTACTCCCCGCTCAAGCACTGGAACGCGGGCCCCGGCAAGAAGGTCGCCGTCCTCGGCATGGGCGGCCTCGGCCACATGGGCGTCAAGATCGCGCACGCGCTCGGCGCCGAGGTGACCGTCCTGTCGCAGTCCCTGCGCAAGCAGGAGGACGGCCTCAAGCTGGGCGCCGACCACTACTACGCGACCAGCGACCCGAAGACCTTCGAGGAGCTGGCCGGCACCTTCGACATCATCCTGTCGACGGTCTCGGCCCCGCTCGACTTCGGCGCGTTCCTCTCGCTCCTGAAGACGGACGGCGCCCTGGTGAACGTGGGCGCCCCCGAGGAGCCCATCTCCATCAACCTGTTCTCCGTGATCGCGGGCCGCAAGTCCCTCGCGGGCTCCGGCATCGGCGGCATCCAGGAGACCCAGGAGATGCTCGACTTCTGCGCCGAGCACGGCCTGGGCGCCGAGATCGAACTGATCGAGGCGAGCCAGATCAACGAGGCGTACGAGCGCGTGCTCGCGAGCGACGTGCGGTACCGGTTCGTGATCGACGCGGCGACGATCTGATCCCTCGGGCGTTGTCCGGGGCCTTGTCCGGGGCATTGCCCAGGTCATTACCTCAGGCGTAATCGACGGTCCGTCCGTCCCCCGGCAGGATCGAGTCATCGAACCGATCCTGCCGGGGAGGACCCCATGACCGCCTACGCCATCGCCGCCCTGCGCAACACCACCGTGCCGAACGAAGAGGTCTTCGACTACATGGAGCGCATCCAGTCGACCCTCGACCCGTTCGGCGGCCGCTTCCTCGTGCACGGCGCCCGGCTGGAGGACATCGAGGGCTCGTGGCCGGGGGGCGTCGTCGTCATCTCGTTCCCGGACAAGGCCGCGGTCCACGGCTGGTACGAATCCGACGCCTACCAGGAGCTCATACCGCTGCGGACGCGGAACCTGGAGGGCGAGTTGATCTTCGTGGAGGGGGTTCCGGGGGACTACGACCCGTCGACCACGGCGGCGCGGATGCGGGCGGAGGCGGGACGGGGCCTATGACGTGGGGGCGTCGTTTTCTGCCGCGGGCAGAACGATGCGCCGCACGGCGTGCGCCGCTCCTACGCTGAACCCGTGAGCAGCCACGTGTCGAACCAGGCCCGCGTCATCCCTCTGCGCCCGGCCCTGCGCCCGGTCCCGGCGGAGCCCGCCGGGGTGCCGCCCAAGGAGCCGCTCTGGCGCGACATCGTGGGTGATGTCCTGCGCCGCGAGCGCCTCGCCCAGGAACGCACGCTGAAGGACGTCGCCGACGCGGCCCGGATCTCCCTCCCGTACCTCTCCGAGATCGAGCGCGGCCTCAAGGAGGCGTCGTCCGAGGTCCTGGCGGCCGCGGCCCACGCCCTGGGCCTCGGTCTCGCCGACGTCCTGGCCCTCGGCCGGTCCGAACTGCTCCGCCTCGCGACGCCGCCCGCCGGCCACACCGTCCGCCGGGCCGCCCCGCGCCAGGGCGAGGTACGCCTCGCGGCCTGAGGACGCCGCCTCGGACACTCGCGTACGAGGAGCCCGTTGTCAGTGGTCGCGCCTACGCTGCGAGAGCGGCTGTGACGGCTGCCGGGCGTACGGGCATCTGACGTGCGGCGATGGGGAGTCGGGGAGCGGGGGCGGGGAGCGCGATGTGGGTTGCGGTCATCGGGGTCGTCGGGGCAGTCGTGGCGGCGGCCGTCGGCGCGGTCATCGCGGCGTGGGCGACGCTGCGGGCCAGGCGTAGGCAGGACGGGGTGATCAGCGTCTTCGACGTCACGGTCATGGACGCGGAGACGGTGCTCGCGGAGCGGGACGCGGACGCGCACGTCCTGGGCGAACTGGTCCCGGAGCGCCCGGTCCTGGACATCGTCGTACGTAACGGGGGCGACCTGGACGGCGTCGTGCGACGCGTGCAGGTGGACGTGGAGGGCCTGCTCCACGTCCCCCCGATCGATCTGCCCTTCGTGCTCGTCCTGCCCGGGGCGACGATCACGGCGCCCCTGCCGGCGCAGCAGCGAAGCATGGGCCCGAGCGCCGCGTATGCCGTCAACTTCCCTCTCAGGGAGGGGAGTTATCGCCACTCCATCAACCAGCTGATCCCCGCGGGCACTGCGGACAGATTCGTCGTGTCCCTGGTCGCGGCGGAGGCGGAGCGGGGCAGGGACTTCTACGGGGTGAGCCTGACGCTCGACTGCGGCAGGTCGAAGAAGGGCCGGGCGACGACGGCATGGGAATCCGTCCGGGTACTGGCCTACGGGCCTCCGGTCTGGGAGAGCCCCGACGAGATCAGGCAACGCCTGTCCCGGATGGCAGACCGCGTGCGCGAACTGGCGCCGTCCGGCGGCGACAGCGTCGGCGTGCTCTTCAACTCCACGGTCCATCCGGCCCGCACGGCGATGGACGACTACGTCACGGTCTACGAGAACAAGCTCAAGGTCCTTGTAGCGGCGCTCGGCGAGTGCCAGAAGTACGCCGCGGACGAGACCCGGATACGGACCTGGCTGACCGAACTGGAGCGCGCCACAGAGGAGATCGAGCCTCTGCGCCACCACGCGACGGCACTGCGCGCCTCGGGCGGCCACTCCTGACCCCGCCCGCCCACCGATGCGGCGAGCGCCACCCCGCCTACGCCTGCATCGCCCGCCGCGCCTCTGCCTAGGAAAGGGCACATCCCGCTATGCCACCCGCCGCCGGGACCGCATGCTGAACGCATGCGGCGCCTTGGCCGTGACCTGGCCAGCCTTGGACCACCCGATGACCGGGACGGCGACGGAGGAGGGGGTTCGGGAACGGGTGCCGTCATTTGATGATCACATCTGGGACCAGAGCGGCCAGGCCTGAAATGAAGCTGCCCACGCCGGCCAGCGTGACGATCGCCGCCTTGCCGTCCGAGAACAGACCGGAGCAGAACGCGCGCACCTGTCGCCGCAAGATCAGCATCTTGAGTTTCTGCCACCGGTGCTGGTGAATGTGGCAGCCCAGCAGTAGTCCCGAGGCGTTGTTGCGGCAGCCGTCCGCTCGTCCTCGCACAGGCGCGCCACACGTCACGGGGGCTTGGAAGAAGCACCATACGAGTACGGCCGCGGACAGCGTGATGATGACCGTCGGACCAGCGGCGGAGTTGATCCAGGCTGCGATCAGAAGAGCGCCGGCCAGGACGCCCCACCACTGGTCCAGTCCGCCGAATCGCCCGCTCTTTGCCCCCGAAGTCGCCATGAGGGAAATCGTGGCAACGGAGCGGCGCTGTCATGCGGCCCAGGAGAACCTTGACCGAAAGTGATCACCTATCGGCTGACAGGTGTTGTCAGCCCTCAGCCCTCGCCACGCCGATCGGGCAAGGGACGCCAGTGCCGGCGAGCCTGTGCCGCCATGTGACCCATCCGGGCAGCGACGGTTGGAGTGGCGCGGAATCGCTTGGAGCCCTCGCGCGTTGACGAAGTGGGCGTGGGTTGCCGGCGGTGTGCGAGCCGAGTACCCCGAGTGACCGAGCTGACAGATATTGGAGGGGCCGAAATGGCTGCGCAGACGCAGAGGGCCGTGCTGGCGGGCGGATGCTTCTGGGGGATGGAGGACCTGATCCGCCGACTCCCGGGTGTGACGGCGACCCGGGTGGGATACACCGGGGGTGACGTGCCGAACGCGACGTACCGTGACCATGGCACTCACGCGGAGGCCATCGAGATCCTTTTCGACCCCGAGGGGACCGACTTCCGCGCGATCCTGGAGCTCTTCTTCCAGATCCACGACCCGAGCACCAAGAACCGCCAGGGCAACGACATCGGTCTCAGCTACCGCTCGGCGATCTACTACGTGGATGACGAGCAGAAGCGGATCGCCGAGGACACGATCGCGGATGTGGACGCCTCCGGGCTGTGGCCGGGCAAAGTCGTCACCGAGGTAGAGCCGGTCGGCCCCTTCTGGGAGGCCGAGCCCGAGCATCAGGACTATCTGCAGCGTTACCCGGACGGCTACACCTGCCACTTCCCGCGCCCGGGATGGCGGCTGCCCGCCCGCGCGGAGGGCTGACCGCGAGGCGGCCCGGCGGAAGGCGGAGGCTGGCTGGCCGAGGCTCCGCAGCCGGGCCGTGCTCGCGCTGGCGGGGTTTGGGGGCGCCCCGCTGTGGACGAAGGGTGCCGGCGGCGGGAGACATTCGGGGAATGCCGGGCCGAGAGCAGAACCTCTGGTCGAGACGCAGCAGTTGAGCGTCGGGCCGCGTAGAGCGGTCAGTGGCGCAGCGTCGCCGGGCTCCCGCCGTTCGCCTCGTAGCCCGCGACCGCGAGCGCCCGGTACACCGCGTAGTCCGCCGCCGGGTCCGAGCCCGTCGTCCAGGGCAGCGCGCCCACGTGGCCGTCGACGTGGAGCAGCTGCTCCATCGCCTCGGCCCAGCGCTCGCAGCGGACCAGGAAGAACACCAGGAGGTGGCGGACGTGGGCGAGCATCGGGTCGTCCGGGCGGGCGGCCTGGACGGCGAAGAGCGCGCCGTGGATCGACTTGGTGACGACCTCGCTCTGGTAGAAGCTGCGCACCAGATTGACGTCGGGCAGGTGCTCGTAGAGCGCGAAGAGGGGGAGCGCGGCGAGGAGCGAGCCGCGCGGGGCGCGCGCGGCGGCGGCCTCGGCGAAGGAGAAGGCGAGCTCGCGCGAGCCGTGCCACTTCTCGCACCAGTACCGCAGGCCCGCCAGGTGGGCGCCCATGTGGCCGGGCGCCGTGTCGAGGATCTTGAGCCAGAGCTGCTCGAAGTCGTGCTGGGAGTACCCGAGGCCGCGGGCCACGGCGAGATGTGTGATGTGGGGGACCGGGTCGCCGGGGGCCAGGAGCGCCGCGTCCTCGCAGGCCGACCTGGCCTCCTCCAGGATGATCCGCCGCTCGTCGGCCTGCGCTTCACCGCCCGCGTTCCGCCAGGCCTGCTGGACGAGGAACTCCGCGAACACCTGTGCCCCGCCCGGGTCCTTAAGGTCCTGGGCACGCCACGCGTGGAGCCACCCGGCACCGAGCCGCGGAGTCTGCGCGAGCTCCAGGGCGGCGGCGCCGGCGATCGCCTGCACGCGCTCCCAGCGCTGCTCGCTCTCCTTGCCCGTGCCGGCGAGGAGCTGCTTGGCGGCGGTGAAGTCCTGGTTGCGCTGGACCACCGACATCACGTTCAACAGGTCCTGGTCGGGGCCCGGGAGCCGCACGTCCAGGTCCTCCTGACGCATGAAGCCGTACTCCGCGGGGTCCGCCGCGTCCGGCGAACCGGGCGCGACCTGGCGTATGCCGCCGCGCCTGCGCAGCAGGTACGGGCCAAGCACCGCCCCCAACATGACCACTGCCATCAGGACCCAGAGAATTCCCATGCGTACAAGCGAACCAGAAGGGTCGGACAATTGGCGAATGAGGCCCGGTAGGGCCGCCGCGCGGCCCGTGCGCGCACTACGCTCTGGCCGCATGAGCGACACGCACAACAGCCAGAACACCCACGGAGGTCACGGGTTCGAGACCGTGGCCATTCACGCGGGCAACACGGCCGACCCCCTGACCGGCGCCGTTGTCCCCCCGATCTACCAGGTCTCCACGTACAAGCAGGACGGCGTGGGCGGGCTGCGCGGCGGCTACGAGTACAGCCGCAGCGCCAACCCGACCAGGACCGCCCTGGAGGAGAACCTCGCCGCCCTCGAAGGCGGCCGCCGCGGCCTCGCGTTCGCCTCCGGGCTCGCCGCCGAGGACTGCCTTCTCCGGACGCTGCTCAGCCCCGGCGATCACGTGGTGATCCCGAACGACGCGTACGGCGGCACGTTCCGTCTGTTCGCGAAGGTCGTCTCGCGGTGGGGCGTGGAGTGGTCGGTCGCCGACACCAGCGACCCGGCCTCCGTGCGCGCGGCACTCACGCCGAAGACCAAGGTCATCTGGGTCGAGACGCCGTCCAACCCGCTGCTCGGGATCACCGACATCGCCGCCGTCGCGCAGGTCGCGCGGGAGGCGGGGGCGCGGCTCGTCGTCGACAACACCTTCGCGAGCCCGTACCTCCAGCAGCCGCTGGCGCTCGGCGCGGACGTCGTCGTGCACTCCCTGACGAAGTACATGGGCGGTCACTCGGACGTCGTCGGCGGTGCGCTGATCGTCGCCGACCCGGCGCTCGGCGAGGAGCTGGCGTACCACCAGAACGCGATGGGCGCCGTCGCCGGGCCGATGGACGCGTGGCTGGTGCTGCGCGGCATCAAGACGCTGCCCGTGCGCATGGACCGGCACAGTGAGAACGCGACGAGGGTCGCCGACATGCTCTCCCGGCACGCGCGCGTGACGCGTGTTCTGTACCCGGGCCTCCCGGAGCACCCCGGTCACGAGGTCGCCGCCAAGCAGATGAAGGCGTTCGGCGGCATGGTGTCGTTCCAGGTCGAGGGCGGCGAGGAGGCCGCGGTCGCGGTCTGCGACCGGGCGAAGCTGTTCACCCTGGGCGAGTCCCTGGGCGGTGTGGAGTCCCTGATCGAGCACCCGGGACGCATGACGCACGCCTCGGTCGCGGGCTCGGCGCTCGAAGTGCCCAGCGATCTCGTACGTCTCTCCGTGGGCATCGAGTCGGCCGACGACCTGCTTGCCGACCTCCAGCAGGCGCTCGGCTGATACCGAGGATGGCCGCCGCGAGGAGGCGCGCGGTCACCAGCCCGTGAGTGGTGGAGTCGTCCCGGACGGCGGCTCCACCCAGGGCCTGGCCAGCAGGGCCCATACGAAGAACGCGGTCATCGCCAGGCACAGCGCCAGCCACATCAGGCGGCGCAGCACCCTCCTGCGGCGCAGGATCCGCCCGCCCCGGCGTACCGCCTCGGTGTGGATCCCGGGCGGCAGCGCTCCCTGAGCGGCCTCCAGGATCGCGCGGACCTCGCGTTCCGTGCGGGCCTGTGCGTTCATGACGGCACCTCCTCCAGGGACGGCGCGTTCTCAAGGGCCGGGGCGGGCCCGCGCGGCGGGTGCAGGACGAGTGCCATGGCGCGCGCGTGGATCACGTGTACGCGCTCCATGGGGAGCCCGAGCAGCGCGGCCACCTGCTCCTCGCCGACCCCCTCGTAGAGGCGCAGCACGAGGATCAGGCGAGCCTGCGGGCCGAGGTGTCGCAGTACGCCGCCGTACCCGCGGTGCTGGTGCCAGGCCGCGCGGGCGAAGCGCAGGGCGAGCTCCTTGCGGGCACGGTCGTAGGGGTCCTCACCGCGCAGCCGGTCCCAGGAGGCGTACGTCTGCGCGAGCGCCGCGACGAGCAGCTTCCGCGCGCGCGGGTTGCCGTCGGCCGGCTCCGTGGTGAGCAGGGTCGCGGCATGGAGCAGCCGCCCTGCCGCGCCCGCGACGAACGCCTCGAACTCCCGGGCCCGGCGGGCGTCCTGGAACGCGCGCCGTTCTCGCACCGCACCTCCAGCCGGGCCGCTCGGCGGCCGGTCGCTGGGACGGGACGGGCCCCGGCCGCGTACGACAGGGGCCCGGTCTCATATGAGGGCAGGTGCGGGCCCGGGGTCAAGAGCCGGGAGCGGCTTCCCCGGACGGGGCGGGCCCGCCCGCCTGCCGCGCGGACAGCGCGGTGTTGAAGCGCGTGAGGAGCGCGCAGAACTGTTCGCGCTCCTGCGGGGTCCACTCCTGCGTCAACTCGGCCATCAGGGACTGCCTGGACGTGCGTACCTCGTCGAGCCGGGCGAGGCCGCGCGGCGACAGCTGGAGGACGACCGCGCGTCCGTCCTCCGGGTGGGACGTCCGCTTGACGAGGCCCGTGTCGACGAGCGGCGCGACCTGACGCGTCACCGTGGACGAGTCGATGCCCATGCTCGCGGCGAGTGCCTTGACGCCCATCGGGCCTTCCTTGTCCAGGCGGTTGAGCAGCAGATACGCGGCTCGGTCCATCGAGTTGCGCACCTGCCCGACCCCGCCGAGCCGGGTCTGTTCGGCACGGCGGGCGAAGACCGCCACCTCGTGCTGGAGCGTTTCGAGGAGGCCGGTGTCGCCGGCGGTCGTCATGTCCATCGTTTCCGGTGGTGTGGGCATGGCCGGGGGCTCACTTCATGCGGGGGTGGTGGGTTGGGGGACAGGGTACGCGGCCGGAAGGCGGGTCGTACCGACGCTGCGCAAACCAGTCTCGGACCGTGGTCACACCAGGAGCCGTACGGCGTGAGCTGCGAGACTTGCCGTCATGAGCTACAGCACGGCTGACTCCTTGCCGACGGTGACCCTGGACGATGTGCGCGGCGCGCAGAAGATGCTCTCGGGGGTCGCGCGGATGACGGCGATGGAGGGCAGCCGGTACCTCTCCGGGCTGGTCGGGGCGCCGGTGCACCTCAAGTGCGAGAACCTCCAGCGGACCGGCTCCTTCAAGCTGCGCGGCGCGTACGTCAGGATCGCGGGCCTGCTTCCCGAGGAGCGCGCCGCGGGCGTGGTCGCCGCGAGTGCCGGAAACCATGCGCAGGGTGTAGCGCACGCGTCTTCTCTCCTCGGCGTACGCTCCACGGTCTTCATGCCGGTCGGCGCGCCCCTGCCGAAGGTCGCGGCGACCCGTGACTACGGCGCGGAGGTGCGGCTGCACGGGCAGGTCGTCGACGAGACGCTGGCGGCGGCGCAGGAGTACGCGCGCGAGACGGGCGCCGTGTTCATCCACCCCTTCGACCACCCGGACATCATCGCCGGACAGGGCACGGTCGGCCTCGAAATCCTGGAGCAGTGCCCCGAGGTGCGCACGATCGTCGTGGGCATCGGCGGCGGCGGGCTCGCCGCGGGCGTCGCGGTGGCGGTCAAGGCGATGCGCCCCGATGTGAAGGTGATCGGCGTGCAGGCGGCGGGCGCGGCGGCGTACCCGCCCTCACTGGAGGCCGGGCGGCCGGTGTCGATCCCCCATCCGGCGACGATGGCCGACGGCATCAGGGTGGGGCGGCCCGGTGACGTGCCGTTCCAGCTGGTCCAGGAGCTGGTCGACGAGGTCCGTACGGTCTCCGAGGACGAGCTGTCGAGCGCGCTGCTGCTCTGCCTGGAGCGGGCCAAGCTGGTCGTCGAACCGGCCGGGGCGAGCCCGGTCGCGGCGCTCCTGAGCGACCCGCACTCCTTCGAGGGCCCGGTCGTGGCGCTGCTGTCGGGCGGCAACGTCGACCCGCTCCTGATGCAGCGGATCCTGCGCCACGGCATGGCCGCCGCCGGACGTTATCTGTCGCTGCGGCTGCGTCTGACGGACCGTCCCGGCGCCCTGGCCACGCTTCTCGGCGTGCTGTCGGTGATCGACGCCAACGTCCTCGACGTGAGCCATGTACGGACCGATCCCCGGCTCGGGCTCACGGAGGCCGAGGTCGAGCTTCACCTGGAGACGAAGGGGCCGGTGCACTGCGCCGAGGTGGGCGCGGCGCTGCGGGACGCGGGTTACCTCGTCATCGACTGACCGGCGGAGCCGGGAGATTACGGAAAACCAGTTGATGAGACGCGATGTATCGCGATACCTTGTGGTGCACGTCACCAATCCGTCGGGCGTGCCCAGGCGGACATACCTAAGCTTTCCTGAGCAAGGCAACCAAACAGGTCACCCACAACCCATGGGGGAAGCCACATGCCAGGCGCCATCTACGCCGAAGGTCTGGTGAAGACCTTCGGCGACGTCAAGGCTCTGGACGGCGTCGATCTCGATGTCCCGGAGGGCACGGTCCTCGGCCTGCTCGGTCCGAACGGGGCGGGGAAGACCACTGCCGTGCGCTGTCTGACGACGCTGCTCACGCCGGACAGCGGCAAGGCCGTCGTCGCGGGCATCGACGTTCTCAAGCATCCGAACGAGGTGCGGCGCTCGATCGGACTCTCCGGCCAGTTCGCCGCGGTCGACGAGTATCTGACGGGTCGTGAAAACCTGCAAATGGTCGGCCAGTTG
Organism: Streptomyces sp. CB01635; assembly: GCF_002803065.1. Classification (GTDB taxonomy): domain Bacteria; phylum Actinomycetota; class Actinomycetes; order Streptomycetales; family Streptomycetaceae; genus Streptomyces. Next base: position 71,436 of record NZ_NNBL01000028.1, on the reverse strand, counting down.
TACCAGATGAAGGCCAAGGAGGCGAAGGCGCGCGCCTCCGAGCTGCTCGAGCGGTTCAACCTCACCGACGCCGCCGACCGGACCTCGAAGACGTACTCCGGAGGCATGCGCCGCCGGCTCGACCTGGCCGCCGCACTCGTCGTCTCGCCGCCCGTGATGTTCATGGACGAGCCGACGACGGGACTCGACCCGCGCAACAGGCTGCAGCTGTGGGAGGTCATCCAGGAGCTGGTCGCCGGCGGCACGACGCTGCTGCTCACCACCCAGTACCTCGAAGAGGCCGACCACCTGGCGCACGACATCTGCGTGATCGACCACGGCCGCGTCATCGCGCGCGGCACGTCCGACCAGCTCAAGGCCCAGACCGGCGGCGAGCGGGTCGAGCTCGTGGTCCACGAGCGGGAGCACATGACGCCCGCCGCGGAGGTCCTCGCCGGGTTCGGCAAGGGCGAGACCACCGTCGAGCAGCACACCCGCAAGCTCACCGTCCCCGTCTCCGGCGGCGCCAAGCTCCTCGCCGAGGTCATCAGGGAGTTGGACACCCGCGGCATCGAGATCGACGACATCGGTCTGCGCCGGCCCACGCTCGACGACGTCTTCATCTCCCTGACCGGCCACGTGGCCGAGGAGAAGGAGGACGAGAACGGCTCGGGGGCGGGCGCCGCCAGGCAGTCCAAGCGGAAGAAGGAGGCCGTCAAGTGAGCGCCGTCACCCAGACCCTCGCCCCCCGCCCCGCGGGCGGCCCCGTGCAGTCCGCCAGGGACTCCCTCGTCGTCGCCAAGCGCAATCTGATCCGGATGACGCGGATCCCCGAGGTCGTCATCTTCGGGCTGATCCAGCCGATCATGTTCGTGGTGCTGTTCAGCTACGTGTTCGGCGGCTCGATGAACATCGGGGGCACCACCGACCCCGCGGTCTACCGCGAGTTCCTGATGGCCGGCATCTTCGCCCAGACCGTCACGTTCGCCACGGCGGGCGCCGGCGCGGGCATCGCCGACGACATGCACAAGGGCCTCATCGACCGCTTCAGGTCGCTGCCGATGTCCCGTGGCGCCGTCCTCACCGGACGCACCCTCGCGGACCTCGTGCAGACGGCCCTGACCCTGCTCGTCCTCGCGATCGTCGCGCTCCTGGTGGGCTGGCGCATCCACGAGGGCCTCCCGAAGGCCCTCGGCGCCTTCGGCCTGCTGCTCCTCCTCGGATACGCGTTCACGTGGATCGGCGCCCTCATCGGCCTGTCCGTACGCACCCCCGAGGCGGCCACGTCGGGCGGGCTGGTCTGGCTCTTCCCGGTGACGTTCATCTCGAACGCGTTCGTGGACTCCAGCCAGATGACGCCCTGGCTGCGCCACATCGCCGACTGGAACCCGTTCAGCGCCACGGTGCAGGCCTGCCGCGAGCTGTTCGGCAACCCGGGCGTCTCCGACTCCCCCGCCTGGCCCATGCAGCACCCCGTGTGGGCCTCGCTGCTCTGGTCCGTCGTGATCATCGTCGCCTTCCGGACGCTCTCGGTCCGCAAGTACCGCAACGCGACGGCCTGACGGACACGGCCCCGAGCGCGAACGCACGAAGGCCCCCGGCGCAGCACGCGCCGGGGGCCTTCGCCATACGGTCGGTTCAGCCGTTGTGCGGTTTCTCAGCCGTTGTAGGGCTTCGCCGCGAGGATCTTCACCGAGGCGAGCTTGCCGTTCGGCAGCTCGTACTGGGCGTCCTCGCCGATCTTCTTGCCGTTCACACCGGAGCCCAGCGGGGACTGCGGCGAGTACGTCTCGATGTCGGCGCTCGCGTACTCACGCGAGGCGAGCAGGAACGTCATGGTGTCGTCCTCGTCGCCGTCGAAGGCGATCGTGACGACCATGCCGGGTGCGGCGACGCCGGCCGCGGAAGGCGCCTCGCCGACCTTGGCCTTCTCCAGGAGCTGGGTCAGCTGGCGGATGCGGAGCTCTTGCTTGCCCTGCTCCTCCTTGGCCGCGTGGTACCCGCCGTTCTCGCGCAGGTCGCCCTCCTCGCGTGCCGCCGCGATCTTCACGGTGATCTCGGCGCGCGCGGGACCAGACAGGTACTCCAGCTCGTCCTTGAGCTTGGTGTACGCCTCCTGCGTGAGCCAGGTGACGTCTTCGCTGGTCTGGGTCACAGGTGCTCCTCGTAGGTACTGGGAATACAAAGCATCGCCCTACCCAGAAGCATGTGCCTTCACGGGTGGGCGAAACCACGAGCCTAACAATTCAGGCGCCGAAGGGGGAGGACATATGCCATCAAGAATTCGTCACCGCAGGTCAGGCGTCGAAACCCGTACGGCTGCAGTACGGCCGAACGTACGGCCGCCGTGCGGTCACCCCGTGTGGCAGCCGAGCAGCTCCGCGCTGGTGCCGCGGGCCGTGGTGCGCAGCGTCACGACCTTGTCGATCCGGCTGTCGCGCTGGTCGAAGCGGAAGTCCGCGCGGCCCACCTCGGCGCCGTCGGCGGACTGCGACCGGATGGTGCAGTAACCCTTGGCGTCGCTGTCCTTGCGGACCTCGAGGTGCACCTTGACCGCCACGTCGGAGGTCTTGAAGGTGATGACCTCGGCGCTGATCTTCGTACCGAAGACGTAGTGGTAGCCGAACCAGCCGATCAGGGCGACGAGCAGGGCGCCGAGCGCGGCGCCGACGATCTTCAGGGTGCGGTCCGCTCGTTCGTCGGCGGAGCGGGAGCGGCCGTAGCGGCCGTCCGGGAGCTGCTCACTCACCGCACTCATGATCGTTCCTCTCGCGCGGGGCGGGTCGAGGACCGGCCCCGGACAGACTGCCGGAATTTTCCGCCCCCCGGTTCCGTCACTATAGAAGCCGCCCAATGCGCTGTATGACCGAGGGCGCCTTATCACCGAGTCATTCACTGAGGATCTTGCCTTGACTGAGCAGCTGCGACTGATGGCCGTTCACGCCCACCCCGACGACGAGTCGTCGAAGGGCGCGGCCACCATGGCCAAGTACGTGTCCGAGGGGGTGGCCGTCCTTGTCGTGACCTGCACGGGCGGGGAACGCGGCTCCATCCTCAACCCGAAGCTTCAGGGGGACACGTACATCGAGGAGAACATCCACGAGGTACGCAAGAAGGAGATGGACGAGGCGCGCGCGATCCTGGGCGTCGACCAGGAGTGGCTGGGCTTCGTCGACTCGGGCCTGCCCGAGGGTGACCCGCTGCCGCCGCTGCCCGAGGGCTGCTTCGCGCTCGAGGACGTCGACAAGGCGGCGGGCGAGCTGGTCAGGCAGATCCGCTCGTTCCGTCCGCAGGTCGTCACGACGTACGACGAGAACGGGGGCTACCCGCACCCCGACCACATCATGACCCACAAGATCTCGATGGTGGCTTTCGAGGGCGCGGCGGACACCGAGAAGTACCCGGAGTCCGAGTACGGCCCGGCCTATCAGCCGCAGAAGCTCTACTACAACCAGGGCTTCAACCGGCCGCGCACCGAGGCGCTGCACCAGGCGATGCTCGACCGCGGCCTGGAGTCGCCCTACGCGGAGTGGCTCAAGCGGTGGGACGAGTTCGAGCGGGTCGAGCGGACGCTGACCACGCACATTCCGTGCGCCGACTTCTATGAGATCCGCGACAAGGCCCTGATCGCGCACGCCACGCAGATCGACCCCGACGGCGGCTGGTTCCGGGTCCCGATGGAACTCCAGCGGGCGGTGTGGCCGACCGAGGAGTACGAGCTCGCGAAGTCTCTCGTCGATACCTCCCTCCCCGAGGACGACCTCTTTGCGGGCATCCGCGACAATGCCTGACATGAGCGCAAGCGCAAGCCTGGCAATGACGCATCTCGTCCCCCTCGCCAAGGAGGTCGACGAGAACAAGGTGACCCCGGGTGTCCTCGGTTTCATCGTCTTCGCGGTGATGGCCCTCGCCGTCTGGGGCCTGATGAAGTCGATGAACCGCCACATGGGCAAGGTCGACTTCAAGGAGAAGACGGACGCCGCCGCGGACCCCGCGGCCGGCTCCCCGGCCTCGCCCGCCAAGGGCTGACGCCCCGCTGAACGGAACGCGCTCGGCACGGCAGTGAGCCGCGCCGAGCGGTTTCGCGCTGCGCCGGTACGCTCACGCGCCCGCAGCACCCTCGTATCCGGCGCCTCGTCCCCGGCACCTCCCGCCACGCAGCGGGCTCGTGCTCACGGGCCCGAAGCGCCGCACCGTGAGCGACCCCGGGCCGCCGTGAGCGCCCTGGTGCCGCGCAGCACCTCGCGCCCTGATCGACCTCGCGCCGCGCCCTGAGCGCTCTTGTGCCGCGCAGTGCCTCGTGCCCTGAGCGCCCGGTCATGCAGCGCCGTCGTGCACCCGGCGCCGCGTGCCCTGAGCGCCTCGCGTCATGCGGCGCCCCGGACACGCGGCGCTCGCAGCGCCTCGTGCTGAGCAGCCTCGCGTCACGCACCCCCCGCGCCGCCCCCGCAGGGCCTCGACCCTCACCGCCCCGCCCCCACCTCCACGCCCATCACGTCGCGGGCGTGGCGCTTGGGGACCATGCCGAGGCGCCAGGCCTGCCAGCCTGCTTCCAGGTCCGCGCCGCGTTCCAGGAGGAGCTGGTAGGCCTCCACGTAGTCGTCGAGCTTGGCGTCCCGGCCGGCGTGGGTGGCGCGGGCGAGCTGGGACAGCTCTTCCTGCGCCACGGCCGTGCCGATCTCCGAGCCGCCCGGGGACGCGTACGGCAGCAGCGTGCAGCGCAGGAAGTGCGCCCAGTCCTCGCCGCGGCGGTCGCCGTAAGACGCGAACAGCGCCGCCGCCTCCTCGCACAGAGCCAGGGCCTGGGCCGCGCGCCCGTTGCCCGCGTCCACCACCGCCAGCTCCAGGCACGTCCACCCCTCGCCGTGCGCGACGCCGATGCGCTGGAAGTCGGCGCGGGCGTCGACCAGGAGCTGGCGCGCGAAGCCGGAGTTGCGCAGCGAGCCCGTCTGCGCGGCCCGCTGGTCACGCGTGACCCGGGCCGAGTGGTGGCGGGCGCAGGCGAGCCCGTACACGTCGCGCATCCGCGAGAACATCGTGCGGGAGCGCTCCAGCTCGCGTACCGCCTGGTCGAGGTTGCCGCTCTCCTCCAGGGCCTGGCCCAGGTAGTAGAGCGTCCAGGCCTCGCCGCGCGCGTCCTCGTTGTCGCGGTGGCGCGAGGCGGCCTGGCGCAGTCCGTCGACGGCCGCCGACGCATCGCCGTCCACCAGGCGCACCCGCGCCAGCTGCGTGAGCGCCCACGCCTCGCCGCGGCTGTCGCGCGTACGGCTGTACAGGTCGAGGGCGGCGCGCAGCTCACGCTCCGCGCCCGGCACGTCGCCCATCCGCAGGCACAGCTGCCCCAGCTGGAAGTGCGCCCACGCCTCGCCGTGCACGGACTCGTTCTCGCGGTGCAGGGCCAGCGCCGAGGTCAGCAGATCGAGCGCCTCCTTCACGTTGGCCCGGTCTCGCTCCACCGCGGCGAGCGCATGCAGCGTCCAGCCCCGGTCGCCCGCCGTCTCCTCCGTGATCTGGAGGTCGAGGGCCTCGCGGAGCTTCGCCGCCGCCTCCTTGAGCTGGCCCTGGTGGTGCAGCGTGATGCCCAGCGAACACAGGGCGCGGGCCGCGCCCGCGTTGTGGTGCGCCTCGAAGTAGAGGTCCACCACGGACGCCAGCGTCGTACGCGCCTTGTCGAGCTCGCCGAGCTGGCGCGCCGCGATACCCGTACGCCACTGGACCGAGCGCACGAGAAGCCCCTGGTCGACGGCCTGGGTGAGCTCGCTGATCTCGCCGAGTCGGTAGAGGTCGCCGCGCAGCAGGCAGTAGTCGCACAGCGCGCCGAGCAGATTGAGTACGGCCGCCTGGTCGACGCCCTCCGCGCCACGCAGCGTCGCCGTGATGAAGCTGGACTCGTCGTCGAGCCAGCGCAGCGCGGCTTCCAGCGAAGTGAAGCCGTGCGGGCCGACCTGGCCGGCGCGCGTCGACATCTTGCCGTCGACGAGCCGGATCACCGAGTCCGCGAGCTCCGCGTAGTTCTGGATGAGGCGTTCCTGCGCGGCCGTCCGCTCGGCCGGTTCCTCCTCGTCGAGGAGGCGGGCCTGCGCGAAGGAGCGGACGAGGTCGTGCAGCCGGTACCGGCTTCCCCGCACATGGTCGATCAGCCCGGCGCGTGACAGCGCCGTCAGATGGCGGGTGGCCTCCGACTCGTCCGTCGCGAGGAGCGCGGCCGCCGCGGCCGCACCGAGCGAGGCCCGTCCGGCCAGCGCGAGCCGCCGCAGCAGCCGCCGGGCCGCCTCCGGCTGGTCGGTGTAGCGCAGCCACAGCACCCGCTCGACCGGCTCCACGGGCCCGTACGCACCCAGGTCGGACGCCAGTGCGCGGGTCGTACGCGGCCCGATCGCGGAGCCCGCGATGCGCAGCGCCAGCGGCAGGCCACCGCACAACTCCCTTACGGTGTCCGACGATTCGGAGTCGTAGGGCCCTGAGTCGTCCTCCGCGGACTCGCGCAGCAGTTCCTCCGAGCCCGCCGCGTCCAGCGCGTCCACCGGCACCTGGTGCACCCACGCCGGGACGTCCGCCGCCAGGTCGAGCGGCTTGCGCGCCGTCACCAGGACGAGGCTGTCGGACCGCTCGGGGATCAGCGTGCGCACCTGCTCCGCGTCGTTCGCGTCGTCCAGGACGATCGTGACCGGAAGCCCTGTCAGATGCTGGTGGTACAGCTCGCTGAGGCGCCGCACCTGCTGCTCCTGCGAGGAACGCTCCCGGAAGAGCAGCTGCTCGCGCGGCGCGCCGAGCCGGTTCAGCAGATGGAGCAGCGCGTCCCGGGTCGACAGCGGGGCCTCGGGCGCGTCGCCCCGCAGGTCCACGACGCACGCGCCGCGGAACTGGTCGCGCAGCCCGTGCGCCGCCCGCACCGCGAGCGTCGTGCGGCCGGAGCCGGGCGCGCCGTGCAGCACGACGACGGTGGGCCGGGTCTCGGTGCTCGCGCGCGCCGCGTGCACCCACTGCGCGATGCGCTGCATCTGCGCCCTGCGGCCCGCGAACGGGCCCTCCGGCTCCGGGAGTTGGCCGAACGACTGCTCCAGTACGTTGCGCCGCCTGGCGGCCGCGCTCTTGTCGGTACGGCGCAACTGCGGCGTCGGCTTCTTCGCGCCGGTCCCCGCGGTCGCGGCGAGGACGCGCTGCTGATCGAGGAACGGCCGGATCCCCCGCACGTCGAGCGCCGTCAGCCACTGCAGTCTCAGCTGTTCGGGCCCGCCCGGCTGGCTCCTCGCGCCGGCGCGGCGGCTCGCGGCGGGCACATGAGAGGCCGTCACCTTCGCGACGGTCGTGGCGGCGCCCAGCACGGCGACGGCCGCGCCCGCACCGACCGCGGTCCCCGCGTCCGTACCGAGCAGCAGGTCGGCCAGGCAGGCGCCCATCGCGGCAACGGCCGTGACCAGCAGAGGAGTCGATCCCCGCTCCTGGGTGAAGCGCTGCCCGAACGACATCTGCCCGGCCTCGGCCTCGTCCAGGGCGTGTGTGAACTGCGTGTACTCCTCGGCGGCGGTCTCCGCCATGGCGTCGAGCGCACCGCGCGCACGGGACAGCAGTACCCCGCCGTCCGTGCGCCCGCCCGAACGCCGTACTTCCTCCTCCACGGCCCGGGCCAACAGCCCCTCGGCTTCCGCCCGATGGCTGTCTCGCATTTCAGGTCCCCCTCCGGCGGCAACGGTTCCGCGTCAAGTGTGCTGCGTATGGGGTCACGGCGCGAGAGGCCGGGGATCAAAGGGCCGATCGGCGACCGGCGTGCGCGAGGATGGGGCGCATGCCGAACCGACTGGCCCATGAGACGTCCCCCTACCTTCTCCAGCATGCCGACAACCCCGTCGACTGGTGGCCCTGGTCGGCCGACGCCTTCGAGGAGGCGCGGCGGCGCGGGGTCCCGGTGCTGCTCAGCGTCGGATACTCCAGCTGCCACTGGTGCCACGTCATGGCGCACGAGTCCTTCGAGGACGAGACGACCGCCGCCCTCATGAACGACCGCTTCGTCAACATCAAGGTCGACCGCGAGGAGCGCCCCGACGTCGACGCCGTCTACATGGAGGCCGTGCAGGCCGCCACCGGCCAGGGCGGCTGGCCCATGACCGTGTTCCTCACGCCCGAGGCCGAGCCGTTCTACTTCGGCACCTACTTCCCGCCCGAGCCGCGGCACGGGATGGCGTCCTTCCCGCAGATCCTGGGGGGCGTGGCGCAGGCGTGGGCCGAGCGCAAGGACGAGGTCGCCGAGGTCGCCGCGAAGATCGTGGGCGATCTGGCCGGGCGCGAGCTGCCGTACGGGGACACGCAGATCCCCGGCGAGGGCGAGCTCGCGCAGGCGCTGCTCGGCCTGACCCGCGAGTACGACGAGGCGAACGGCGGATTCGGCGGCGCCCCCAAGTTCCCGCCGTCGATGGTGATCGAGTTCCTGCTGCGCCACTACGCCCGCACCGGCGCCGAGGGCGCGCTCCAGATGGCCGGCGACACCTGCGAGCGGATGGCGCGCGGCGGGATCTACGACCAGCTGGGCGGCGGCTTCGCGCGCTACTCCGTCGACCGCGAATGGGTCGTGCCCCACTTCGAGAAGATGCTCTACGACAACGCGCTGTTGTGCCGCGCCTACGCGCATCTGTGGCGGGCCACCGGTTCGGAGACGGCCAGGCGCGTCGCGCTGGAGACCGCGGACTTCATGGTGCGGGAGCTGCGGACGAACGAGGGCGGGTTCGCGTCCGCGCTGGACGCGGACAGCGAGGACGCCGAGGGCCGCCACGTCGAGGGGGCGTTCTATGTGTGGACGCCCGGGCAGCTGCGCGAGGTGCTCGGCGACGCGGACGCCGAGCTGGCCGCCGAGTACTTCGGCGTGACGCAGCAGGGCACCTTCGAGGAGGGCGCCTCCGTCCTCCAACTCCCGCAACAAGAAACCGAGTTCGATGCCGCGCGGGTCGAGGACGTCCGGCGCAGGCTGTTCGCCGCGCGCGCCGAGCGGCCGGCCCCCGGGCGGGACGACAAGGTCGTCGCCGCGTGGAACGGCCTGGCGATCGCCGCGCTCGCGGAGACCGGCGCGTACTTCGACCGGCCGGACCTGGTGCAGGCCGCACTCGCCGCCGCCGACCTGCTCGTACGGCTTCACATGGACGCGCGGGCGCGCATCGCCCGTACCAGCAAGGACGGCCGGGCCGGCGCGAACGCCGGGGTCCTCGAGGACTACGCGGATGTGGCCGAGGGCTTCCTCACGCTGGCGTCCGTGACGGGCGAGGGTGTCTGGCTGGAGTTCGCCGGGTTCCTCCTCGACCACGTCCTCGACCAGTTCACCGACGCGGAGTCCGGCGCCCTGTACGACACGGCGGCGGACGCGGAGCAGCTGATCCGCAGGCCGCAGGACCCGACCGACAACGCCACGCCCTCGGGCTGGAGCGCGGCGGCGGGCGCACTGCTCTCGTACGCGGCTCAGACCGGCTCGGAGCCCCATCGCACCGCCGCCGAGCGGGCGCTGGGGGTGGTGCGGGCGCTCGGGCCGCGGGCCCCGCGCTTCATCGGGCACGGGCTCGCAGTGGCTGAGGCGCTGCTCGACGGGCCGAAGGAGGTCGCCGTCGTAGGCGAGGTCGGCGGCGAACTTCACCGCACGGCGCTGCTCGGCACGGCGCCGGGCGCGGTTGTCGCGGTGGGCGAAGTGGGCTCCGGTGAACTGCCGTTGCTGGCGGACCGGCCACTCGTCGACGGCCGCCCGGCCGCTTACGTGTGCCGCAACTTCACCTGCGACGCCCCCGTCACCGACGCCCAGGAGCTCGCGGTGAAGCTGCAGGACTGAAGCGAGCCGGACGCCGCCGGACCCCGCCGGGCGCTAGAGACCGTTCCTGAACGTCTCCAGCGTGCGGTCCATCAGGTCGCGCAGCTCTTCCTGGTGGCCGTGCTCGGCCCAGTACAGCGTGGTCTCCATGAGCGCGCCGACCAGCGCCATCGCGTAGACGCGGACCTCAAGCCCGTCCGCGTCGCGGCCGGTGCGCTCGCCGATCACCCGGCACAGCAGCTGCCCGGTGACGGACATGGACTCCATCATCCGGGAGCGCACCGCGGGCACCTCGACCTGGAGCCTGGTCCGCAGCCGTGACACCTCGGGATCGTCGTCGAACCCGAGGTACACGGCCTGCGCGATCACATGCTTCAACGAGTCGACGATCGACTCGTCCGCGGGCCGCGCCCGCAGCTCGGCCTCCAGCATCGCGTCGTACTCGTCCGTGATGACGATGTCTTCCTTGGTGGGGAAGTACCGGAACACCGTGGACGGCGACACCTCGGCGGCCTCTGCGATCTGCTCGACCGTCGTCGCGTCGTACCCCTGCTCGGTGATCAGGCGGTACGTCGCGTCCCTGATCGCCACGCGGGTCTTGAGCTTCTTGCGTTCGCGAAGGCCCATCCCGGGGCGGTCGGCGGCGGAGGTGGAGCGTGCGGAGGGGGCCATGGGCTCATTCTCGGGCATCACCGGGGACCGGGGCCACGCCCGTGGCCGGCGCGGTACGGGGGAGCAGGGCGGCCGCCAGCAGGGCGGTGACCAGCGACGCGACGCCCACGACGAGCAGCACCACGCTCATCCCGTGGACGTACGCGGTGTTCGCCGACGAGGCGAGGGCGTGGTCCCCGAGCTTCGTGGCCACGGCGTGGGCGGCCACCACGGAGTCCTTGGCGGTGTCCGCCGCCGGGCCGGGCAGGCCGCCGGTGTCGAGGCGGCTGCCGTACGCCCCGGCGAGGAGCGCGCCGAGCAGGGCGATGCCGAGCGCGCCGCCCACCTGCCGCACCGTCATCAGGAGGCCCGAGCCGCTGCCCGCCCGGTCCGCGGGCAGCGCCGACAGCGCGGCGCCCATGGCGGGGACGAGCGCGAAGGAGAAGCCGACCCCGGCGATGCCCAGCCACAGCGCGGTGAACCCGTACCCGGAGTCGGCCGTGGTGCGGCTGCCGAGGAACGCGGCGAAGGCCAGGACAGTGAGCGCCCCGCTGATCACCGCGGGCGGCCCGAACCTGGCGACCAGCGGCTGCGCGCACTTCGCGGCCACCAGCATCCCGGCCATCATCGGCAGCAGCCGTACGCCGGTGCCGAGCGCGTCGTTGCCGAGGACGGCCTGGAGGTACTGCGGCAGCACGAACATCAGGCCCGACAGGACGAACATGCCGAGGGTGGCCGCGAGCGTGTTCAGCAGGAAGCCGCGGCGGGCCAGCAGGGCGAGGTCGAGCAGCGGCCGCTCGCTGCGCCGCTCACGCAGGACGAGGGCGGTGACCAGGGCGACGGAGGCCGCGCACAGGACCAGCACCACCGGATCGGTCCAGCCGCGGTGCGGCGCCTCGATGATCGCGTAGATCAGGGCGCCGAGGCCGGCCGCGGTGAGCGCCGTGGAGACGGCGTCGACCCGCGGTGAGGCGGGGTCGCGGGTTTCCGGCAGCAGGAACAGGCAGGCCGTGATGCCTATGGCGACCATCGGGATGTTGATCAGGAAGACCGAGCCCCACCAGAAGTGGTCGAGGAGCCAGCCGCCGAGGATCGGGCCGAGCGGCATGCCGACCGCCGAGGCCGCGGAGATGATGCCGACGGCCTTGGTGCGCTCGTCGGGGGCGAAGAGCGAGGGCAGCACGGACAGGGCCAGCGGCATGACGAGCGCGGCGCCGACGCCCATCAGCGCGCGGGCGCCGACGACCCAGCCGACGTCACTCGCGAGCGCCCCCACGAGCGAGCCCGCGAGGAAGACACCGAGCCCGGCGATGAGCATCCGGCGCCGCCCGAACCGGTCGCCGAGCAGCCCGGCCGGAAGCATCAGGGCGGCGAAGACGACGACGTACGAGTCCGCCATCCACTGCTGCTGACCGGTGTCCGCGCCGAGGTCGGCGGCGATCGTCGGCAGCGCCACGTTGAGGATCGTCATGTCGAAGCCGAGCACGAGCATGCTCGCGACCAGGGCGCCGAGCGCCCACCAGCGGCGCGGGTCGCGCTGCACGCTGTCCTGCGGTGAGTCCTGCTTGGTGACAGTAACCATAAAATGAGAGTAACTCTCAAAAGGTAGTCGCTGTCAATCTCTGTCCGGGTGCAAGGGATCGGGGCACAAAAAACGGCCGCGGCTGGGAAGCCGCGGCCAGGAGGGTGAAAGGCGAGGTCAGGCGTGCTGGTACGCCACCAGCGAGATGCCGACGTAGTGCACGACGAACGCCGCGAGCGTGAGCGAGTGGAAGACCTCGTGGAAGCCGAACCAGCGCGGTGACGGGTTCGGGCGCTTGATCCCGTAGATCACGCCGCCCGCGCTGTAGAGAAGCCCGCCGACGATCACGCAGACGAGCACGGCCGTGCCGCCCGCGTGCAGGAAGTCGGGCAGGAAGAAGACGGCCGCCCAGCCCATCGCGATGTAGCAGGGGGTGTAGAGCCAGCGCGGGGCGCCGACCCAGAAGACGCGGAAGACGATACCGGCCGCGGCGGCGGCCCAGATGCCCCACAGCAGCCACTGGCCCTTGGCCTCGGGGAGCAGCAGCATCGTGAGCGGCGTGTAGGTGCCCGCGATGATCAGGAAGATGTTCGCGTGGTCGAGGCGCCGCAGTACGCCGTCCGCGCGCGGGCCCCAGTTGCCCCGGTGGTAGAGCGCGCTCACGCCGAAGAGCAGGCAGGCCGTGAGGACGTAGATACCGCAGGCGATCCGGCCACGGGTGGAGTCCGCGAGCGCGGTCAGCACCAGGCCGGAGACGACGACCGCGGGGAACATCCCTGCGTGCAGCCAGCCGCGCAGCCGGGGTTTCACCGGAACGGACTCTGTCGCGGTCACTTCGGATGGCGTGGCGGCAGTCATGTGCCGCATCGTACCTACGGGGCCGTAAGTAACGAATACGAGTGACGATTCAGTGACGCATACGAGTGGCGATCCTCACTTCGCTCAGCTGTGGGGCCCTCTGGACATATGGGCGCCCGCGTCGGATGATCATATGAGTGCGGTCGGCACCGGATGAGCGCCAGAGGGATCAACACGTGAAGCATCCGGGTCGCAGCCCCCAAGGGGCAACAACACAAAAACCCCTCATTTAGGAGCAATCGTGGCGCGCGACATCGCGGCTCCCGTTTCCTTGGGCACTGTCCCCACCAAGCACCAGGAACTGATCTCGTGGGTCAACGAGATCGCCGAACTGACGCAGCCGGCCCGTGTGGTCTGGTGCGACGGGTCCGAGGCTGAGTACGACCGCCTCGCCGAGGAGCTGGTCGACAAGGGAACGTTCAAGAAGCTCGACCCGATCAAGCGCCCGAACTCGTACTACGCCGCCTCCGACCCGACCGACGTCGCACGCGTCGAGGACCGGACCTTCATCTGCTCCGAGAAGGAGCAGGACGCCGGCCCCACCAACCACTGGAAAGCCCCCGCGGAGATGCGGGCCATCTTCACGGGAGAAGGAAACGGTCTCCGGGGCGACGAGGGTGACGGCGGCATCTTCCGCGGCTCGATGAAGGGCCGGACGATGTACGTCGTCCCGTTCTGCATGGGCCCGCTCGGCTCGGACCTCTCCGCCATCGGCGTCGAGATCACCGACTCCGCGTACGTCGCCGTCTCCATGCGCACCATGACGCGCATGGGTCAGCCCGTCCTGGACGAGCTCGGCACCGACGGCTTCTTCGTGAAGGCCGTCCACACCCTGGGCGCGCCGCTGGAGGAGGGCCAGCAGGACGTGCCGTGGCCCTGCAACTCCACGAAGTACATCTCGCACTTCCCGGAGACCCGCGAGATCTGGTCCTACGGCTCCGGCTACGGCGGCAACGCCCTGCTCGGCAAGAAGTGCTACGCCCTGCGCATCGCGTCCGTGATGGCCCGCGACGAGGGCTGGCTCGCCGAGCACATGCTCATCCTCAAGCTGACCCCGCCGCACGGCGAGTCGAAGTACGTCGCCGCCGCCTTCCCGAGCGCGTGCGGCAAGACCAACCTCGCCATGCTGGAGCCCACGATCTCCGGCTGGACCGTCGAGACCATCGGTGACGACATCGCCTGGATGCGGTTCGGCGAGGACGGCCGCCTCTACGCGATCAACCCCGAGGCCGGCTTCTTCGGCGTCGCGCCCGGCACCGGCGAGCACACCAACGCCAACGCCATGAAGACGCTGTGGGGCAACTCCGTCTTCACGAACGTCGCGCTCACGGATGACAACGACATCTGGTGGGAGGGCATGACGGAGGAGACTCCGGCGCACCTCACCGACTGGAAGGGCAACGACTGGACCCCCGAGTCCGGCGTCCCGGCCGCCCACCCGAACGCGCGCTTCACCACCCCCGCCTCGCAGTGTCCGATCATCGCGCCCGAGTGGGAGGACCCGAAGGGCGTGCCGATCTCGGCGATCCTCTTCGGCGGCCGCCGCGCCTCCGCGGTGCCGCTGGTGACCGAGTCCTTCGACTGGAACCACGGCGTGTTCCTCGGAGCGAACGTCGCCTCCGAGAAGACCGCCGCCGCCGAGGGCAAGGTCGGCGAGCTGCGCCGCGACCCCTTCGCGATGCTCCCGTTCTGCGGCTACAACATGGGCGACTACATGGCCCACTGGGTCGACGTGGCCAAGGACAAGGACCAGGCGAAGCTGCCGAAGATCTACTACGTGAACTGGTTCCGCAAGAACGACGCGGGCAAGTTCGTGTGGCCCGGCTTCGGCGAGAACAGCCGTGTCCTGAAGTGGATCGTCGAGCGCCTGGAGGGCAAGGCCGAGGGCGTCGAGTCGCCGATCGGCATCCTGCCGACGCGTGACTCCCTCGACACGGACGGCCTCGAACTGGCCGACTCCGATCTCGACTTCCTGCTGACGGTCGACAAGGAGGTGTGGCGCGACGAGGCCTCCCTGGTGCCCGAGCACCTCAACACCTTCGGTGACCACACGCCCAAGGAGCTGTGGGACGAGTACCGCGCGCTGGTGAAGCGCCTGGGCTGACGCCCCTGGGAGCAAGACATGTGACAGGGCCCCGCACAATGGCGTGCGGGGCCCTGTCACATGTGTGTGCCGTTGGTGGGCGGTTGACGCGCGGCCTCGAGGGTGGCGCGTCAACCGCCGTCAGGAGGCGACCAGTTGACCGGCCGCGGCGTGCGCCTCCATGCGGCGCGCGGCGAGGATCGCGGCGGCCGTGTCGGCGCGGGACGCCGCTACGACCAGGGCGCGGCCCGCGAGGGCGTGCGCGCGCTGGTGCAGGGCGGCGATATGGGGCTCGTGGCCGGCGTCGGCCACGGATGCGCGGGCCGGCGGCAGGCCTCCACGCAGCCGGGCGACCTGGTGCGCGAGGTCGTCGGCCGCGGCGTCGAGATCCGGGCCGGGGGTGAGGGCGCGCAGCTCGTCCGTGAGGGCGAGCAGGGCGGCCAGGTGCCCCGCGAGCTGGATGTCGAGCTCCTCCTCGCGGGAGCGGTGCGGAAAGTCGCCGGGGTCGGCCATGGCATGGACCGACTTGGTGCGGATCGGCTCGTACATGGGATGGCCTCCAGGCGAGTAGCTTGAAGACCATCCTAGCTTAGATTCAGTCTAAAGTTGAGTCTTGTACCCCGAGAGGAGGACAGGTGGCCCTCAGGGTTGGCTGTAGCCGTCCAGGAAGCGGCCGATGCGGGTCACGGCCTCCGTGAGCTGGCCGACCGTCGGCAGCGTGACCACCCGGAAGTGATCCGGCTCCGGCCAGTTGAACCCCGTACCGTGCACGACCATGATCTTCTCGGCGCGCAGCAGGTCGAGGACCATCTGCCGGTCGTCCTTGACCTTGAACACCTTCGGGTCGAGCCGCGGGAAGAGGTACAGCGCGCCCTTCGGCTTCACGCACGTCACGCCCGGGATCTGCGTCAGCAGCTCGTACGCGGTGTCCCGCTGCTCCTTCAGGCGGCCGCCGGGGAGCACCAGGTCGTTGATCGTCTGGCGTCCGCTGAGCGCCGCGACGACGCCGTGCTGGCCCGGCATGTTCGCGCACAGGCGCATGTTCGCCAGGATCGTGAGGCCCTCGATGTACGAGTCGGCGTGCGCGCGCGGCCCGGAGATCGCCATCCAGCCCACGCGGTAGCCGGCCACCCGGTACGCCTTCGACATGCCGTTGAAAGTGAGGGTCAGCAGGTCCGGGGCGATGGCGGCGGTCGGCGTGTGCGTCGCGCCGTCGTAGAGGATCTTGTCGTAGATCTCGTCCGAGCAGACCAGGAGGTTGTGGCGGCGGGCGATGTCGGTGAGGCCGCGCAGCATGTCGTCGCTGTAGACGGCGCCCGTCGGGTTGTTCGGGTTGATGATCACGATCGCCTTGGTGCGGTCGGTGATCTTCCGCTCCACGTCGGCGAGATCGGGCATCCAGTCGGACTGCTCGTCGCAGCGGTAGTGCACGGCGGTGCCGCCGGAGAGGGAGACCGCGGCCGTCCACAGGGGGTAGTCCGGCGCCGGGACGAGGACCTCGTCCCCGTCGTCGAGGAGCCCCTGCATCGCCATCACGATCAGCTCGGAGACGCCGTTGCCGATGAAGACGTTCTCGACGTCCGTCTCCACGCCCAGGGTCTGGTAGTGCATCATCACCGCGCGGCGGGCCGCGAGCAGGCCCTTCGCGTCCCCGTAGCCGTGCGCGTCGCCGAGGTTGCGGAGCATGTCCTCGAGGATCTCGGGCGGGCACTCGAAGCCGAAGGCGGCCGGGTTGCCGGTGTTGAGCTTGAGGATGCGGTGGCCTGCTGTCTCCAGACGCATCGCCTCCTCGAGTACCGGGCCCCGGATCTCGTAACAGACATTGGCGAGCTTCGTCGACTGGATCACCTGCATGCCCGTGAGCTTACGGGCGGCCATCGCGGGGCGCTCCGTGTTTTCGGACACGTGGGGCGGCGCGGGCGGGCGTCGTCGCGGGTGGGCGCGGGGGCCCGCGCCCACCCAGACCGTCCGGGGCGGTTACGCCGTCCTGCGGACCGACCGCCCCGCGAGGGCATCCGTGCGGCGCCCGTCCTCCATCACGAACTTCCCGTCGATCAGGACGTGCGGGATGCCCACGGGGAGCGTGCGCGGGGCCTCGAAGGTGGAGCCCGCCGCGACCGTCTCCGGGTCGAAGAGGACCAGGTCGGCGCGGTAGCCCTCGCGGACCAGGCCGCGGTCGGCCAGGCGCAGGCGGGCCGCGGGGCGGGACGTGAGGTGGGCGACCGTCTCCTCCAGCGACATGATGCCGAGCTCGCGCGCGTACCGGCCGAGGTAGTGCGGAAACGTGCCGTACGCGCGCGGGTGCGGCTTGAAGCCCTGGAGGATGCCGTCGCTGCCGCCCGTGTGCACCGGGTGCTGCATGATCGCCCGCACGTTCTCCTCGTGGCCGACGTGCTGGAGGATCGTCGAGCCCAGCTTGTCGTCGATGAGCAGCCGGCGCGCGGTCACCCACGGCGCCTCGCCGCGCATGTCGGCCGACTCCTGGACCGTCCTGCCGACGCAGGACGCGAGCCCCGGGTCGGACACACCGGAGATCTCGATCGCGTCCCACTCGATGGGCACACCGTGGCAGCCGTCCGCCCCGATGACCTCCATGTGGTGACGGATCTTCTCCGCGGTCGCGTCGTCCTGGAGCCGCTTCATGATCTCGTCGGGGCCGCCCTCGCTGGCCCAGCTCGGCAGCATCGCGACGAGCGTCGTGCTGCCCGGCGTGTACGGGTACGTGTCGAGCGAGATGTCCGCGCCGTCGGCGAGCGCCGCGTCGAGCAGGGTGATCAGCTCGGGTGCCTTGCCCTTGTTCACGCCGAAGTTCATGGTGGCGTGCGCGAGATGGAGCGGGCAGCCCGCCTCCCGGGTGAGCTCCACCATCTCCCGGTACGCGTCGAGCGCCCCGGCGCCGTACGAGCGGTGGTGCGGGCAGTAGTAGCCGTCGTACGAGGCCACGACCCGGCACAGCTCGGTGAGTTCGGCGTCCTTCGCGTACATGCCGGGCGTGTAGGTGAGGCCGGACGACATGCCGACGGCGCCCTGCTCCATGCCCTCGGCGACGAGCTGCCGCATGCGGTCGAGCTCCTCGGGCGTCGCGTCCCGGTCGTCCCAGCCGACCGCGTACATCCGTACGGTGCCCTGGGGGATCAGGTATGCGGCGTTGACCGCGATGCCGCGGTCGAGGCGGTCCAGGTACTCGCCGACCGTGCGCCAGTCGAAGTCGATGTCGGAGCCGTCACCGTTCCAGCCGGTGATCGCGCGGCGGACCTCCGCGAGCGTGCGGTCGTCCACAGGCGCGTACGAGAGGCCGTCCTGGCCGAGGACTTCGAGCGTGACGCCCTGCGCGGCCTTCGCGCTGTGGTCGGGGTCGCGCAGCAGCGCCAGGTCGCTGTGGGCGTGCATGTCGATGAAGCCGGGGGACAGGGCGAGGCCCGACGCTTCCAGCGTTCTCCGGGCCGAGGGGCGGGGGCCTCCGGCCCGCTCCTGGTGGATGCTCTCGATGCGGCCGTCCGTGATCGCCACGTCGGCACGGTATTCCGGGGTGCCGGTGCCGTCGATGACACGGACGTCCTTGATGACCAGGTCGGTCATTCCTGGCTGCCTCTCTTGGGGGGTGTTCGGGTGCGGGGTGCGCTGTGGCCGGCCGCGCAGTTCCCCGCGCCCCTGAAGGCATGCGCTGCGCGCAGCCTTCCCCGATGAGATGCCGCACGAAGTGCGCATCTCAGGGGCGCGGGGAACTGCGCGACCAGCCCCCATCGGGGCCGCAGAAAACCGCGGACCGATGCCTAGAAGAACGTCCGGACGTAGTCCACAACCGTGCCGTCCGCCTCGACGAGAGGAATCAGCTGCCACTTGTCGAAGGACGTGCAGGGGTGCGACAGGCCCATGCCGAGCCAGTCGCCCACCGCCAGGTCCTCGCCCCCCTCCGTGCGCACCCAGCCGTGCTGGTCGGACAGCCCCGTCACCGTCACACCGGTGGCCTCGCGCACCTCGCCCGTACGGGCGTCCCGCACGACCTGCGCCTCGGGCAGGTCAAGGTCGTACGCCGCGTCGCGCTTGCCCGCGTTCGTGAACGCCTGCTCCGCCGTCGGGCGCGAGACGACCTGCGCCCACAGCCGGAACGCCGGGTGCAGGGCGCCCTCCTCGGGGACCCGGTTGAACGGCGTGAGGTGCTTGTAGTGGCCGTCGTCGTGCGACACGTACGCACCCGAGCGCAGCAACTTCAGGACAGGAGCGGAGAGTTCGGGCAGTTCGGCGAACGCCTCGGCCACCGCGTCGAACCAGGCGCTGCCGCCCGCGCTGACCACGATCTCGTCCAGGTCCGCGAAGCGGTTCGCCTTGTCGAACTCGACGAGCAGCGCGGTCAGGCGGCGCAGCCAGGCGCCCACGGTCTCGGGCGACGCGTCCGGCACCTCGCCCTC
This sequence comes from Streptomyces sp. CB01635, assembly GCF_002803065.1. Taxonomy (GTDB): domain Bacteria; phylum Actinomycetota; class Actinomycetes; order Streptomycetales; family Streptomycetaceae; genus Streptomyces. The sequence goes on along the minus strand of NZ_NNBL01000028.1, from coordinate 52,150 downwards.
GTAACCGGCGATCCCGACCAGGCGCAGCGTGTCCGCCGCGGCGACGGCGTTCGCGATGTCGAAGCACTCGGCCTCGGTCCGCACACCCGTGCGCGCGCCCTCGCCCGCGCCCAGCTCCACGACCAGGTCGACCGGCCGCGTGGCCCCGGCCTCGGCGAGGGCGGCGTCCATCAGCTCGACGGCGCGCACCGAGTCGACGTAACAGATGAAGCGGAAGCCGGGGTCGCGGTCGAGTTCGCCCGCGAGCCAGCGCAGGGCCGCCGCGTCGACGAGCTCGTTCGCGAGGAAGATCCGCTGGATGCCGAAGGCGCGCGCGATCCGCACCTGGTGCGGGACGGCGAGGGTGATGCCCCAGGCGCCGTGCTCGATCTGGCGCTGGAAGAGCTGCGGCGCCATCGACGTCTTGCCGTGCGGCGCGAAGGCCAGGCCGTGGCGAGTGGCGTATGTCTCCATGAGCGCGAGGTTGTGCTCCAGGCGCTCGGCGGAGAGGGCGAGGACCGGGGTCGTGAAGCCGCCGGTGAAGAGGTTGCGGCGCTCGGCCGCGAGCTCGCCGACGGTCAGGCCCTCCGCGTCCGGCGGCAGCCCCTTGAAGCGGTGGTCGACCCGCTCGAGATCCAGATCCCTGAGCCGGGCTACGGCGTTGACGGCGCTGTCGGCGGCCATGGAGCCTCCTCGTAAGAAGGCCGTTGCAAATAATGCAACGGTCATTGCGTATGTCGCTTACTGCTGTCTAACATCCGAGCCAACGCCGGGTCAACGGAGCTGTTGATCCCTTCCGGGCGCGAGCCCAGATCCCACGAGGAGCCCGAACCACCGTGACCGCCACCGGACCTGCCGCCCCCGCGCACCACGCACCCGTGGATGTCGTCACGCTCGGCGAGTCCATGGTCACCTTCGTGCCGTCCGTACCCGGGCGCCTCGCCGACGTACCGTCCTTCGACCGCGGTATCGGCGGAGCCGAGTCCAACGTGGCGTGCGTGCTCGCCGCCGCCGGACACACCGTCCGCTGGGTCAGCCGCGTCGGCGCCGACGGCTTCGGCGACCACCTGGTCGACACGATCGGCGCGTACGGCGTCGACACCTCCGCCGTACGCCGCGACCCCGCCCGCCCCACCGGCATCTACTTCCGCACCGCGGGCGACCGCGCCACCGACGCCCACGAGGTCGCCTACTACCGCGCCGGATCCGCCGCCTCCGCGATGAGCAGCCAGAACATGGACCTGGCCGCGATCCGCTCCGGCCGCGTCCTGCACCTGTCCGGGATCACGCCCGCGCTCTCGCCGGGCTGCCTCGACCTCACCGCGGACCTCACCGCCCGCATCGCCGCCGGCCGGCCCCTCGTCTCCTTCGACGTCAACCACCGCCCCGGCCTGTGGCCCCGCCCCGACGACGCCCGCGTCCTGCTCGACCTGGCCCGCGGCGCCGACCTCGTCTTCGTCGGCGAGGACGAGGCCGAGGACGCCTGGGGCATCACCGGCGGCCCCGACGCCATCCGCGCCGCCCTCCCCGAACCCGCGACGCTCGTCGTCAAGCGCGGCGCCGACGGCGCGGTCGCCTACGACGAACACGGCGTACGCCACACCGAGCCCGCCCCCCGCGTGGACGTCGTCGCCGCAGTCGGCGCCGGCGACGCCTTCGCCGCCGGCTACCTCTCCGGCGCCCTGCGTGGCCTGCCCGTACCGGCCCGCCTGCGCCACGGCCACCTCATGGCCGCCGCCGCCCTCACCACCCCCGGCGACCTCGCCGCGCCCCCGAGCCGCGCCCACGCCGACCGCCTCGCCGACCTCGACGGCGCCTCCTGGGGCACACTGCACCTCGGCCCCGGCTGGACCGCCGACGGGGCCGTGGAGGAGGTACGTACGCCATGAGTCAGACAGTCGACCGAGCGCTGAGCATCCTGCCGCTGCTCGCCGAGGGCCCCGCCGACCTGGGCCAGGTCGCCGACCGGCTCGGCGTCCACAAGTCCACGGCCCTGCGCCTGCTGCGCACCCTCCACGAACACGGCCTGGTCTACCGCCAGTCCGACCAGCGCTACCGCCTCGGCGCGCGCCTGTTCGCCCTCGCCCAGGAAGCCGTCGAGAACCTCGACGTCCGCGAGATCGCCCATCCCCACCTGACCGCGCTCAACGAGAAGTGCGGCCACACGGTCCACCTCGCCGTGTACGAGGAGAACGAGGTCCTCTACATCGACAAGGTGGAGAGCCGCTACCCCGTCCGCATGTACTCGCGCATCGGGAAGCCGGTGGCCATCACGGTCGCCGCCGTCGCCAAGCTCCTCCTCGCCGACCTCCCCGAAACCGAGCGCCGCGCCATCGCCGAGAAGCTCGACTACCCCACGTACACGGCCCGTTCGACCCCGAACGCCGGCGCCTTCCTCAAGGAACTCGCCGTCGTCCGCGAACAGGGCTGGGCCACCGACCTCGGCGGCCACGAGGAGTCCATCAACTGCGTCGGAGCACCCATCCGGGGTGCGGACGGCCGAGTCGTCGCCGCCATGTCGGTCTCCGCACCGAACGTGGTCGTCACGGCCGAGGAACTCCTCACCCTGCTCCCGCTGGTCCGCCGCACGGCCGACGCGATCAGCCGGGAGTACTCCGGAGCCGTACCCGTCTCCAAAGAGGCCCCCACCAAGGCCGCCGGCAAAGAAGCCCCCACAAAGGAAGTCACTTCACGATGACCGAGAAGACCGCGCTCACCCCCGCCACGCACACGACCCCGCCCGCGAAGTTCTCGCACGGCGTCAAGAAGGGCAACATCCTTCAGGTCGCGGGCCAGGTCGGCTTCCTGCCGGCCGTGGAGGGCCAGGCCCCCACCCCCGCGGGCCCGACCCTGCGCGAGCAGACCCTCCAGACCTTCGCCAACGTCAAGGCGATCCTCGAAGAGGGCGGCGCCACCTGGGACGACGTCATGATGATGCGCGTCTACCTCACCGACGTCGACCACTTCGCCGAGATGAACGCGATCTACAACGCGTACTTCGAGGAGCAGGGCCTCAAGGCCCCGGCCTCCGCCCGCACCACCGTCTACGTCGGTCTCCCCAAGGGTCTCCTCATCGAGATCGACGCGCTCGCCGTCCTGAGCTGACGCCTCCGCAACACCCGTAACCCGTACGTCGTCACGGTGCGGCGCCCACCCCCGGGGCGCCGCACCGCGATCAACCCTGCCCTGATCCTGAAAGTTTCATGGAATTACGAGGTCCCCCCTCATGCCCCTCATACCGCTCGCCGCGACCGCCCCCGCCCCCGCGCCACCCCACACCGGTGGTCTCCTGACGATCATCGGTGGCACCGCGGGCCTGCTCACCTGCGCAGCGCTCGGCATCATCCTTCTGCTCTTCCTGATCATCAAGGTCAGGCTCCAGCCCTTCCTGGCCCTCCTGACGGTCTCCATAGCCGTCGGCCTCGCGGCCGGCCTCTCCGTCACCGAGCTGTTCGGCACCGTCCAGAAGTCCGACGCCGTCTCCCTCATCGAGTCCGGCATGGGCGGCACCCTCGGCCATGTGGCGATCATCATCGGACTCGGCACCATGCTCGGCGCGGTGCTCGAAGTCTCCGGCGGCGCCGAGGTGTTGGCGTCCCGCCTCCTGAACCTCTTCGGCGAGAAGCGCGCCCCTCTCGCCATGGGCCTCACCGGCCTCATCTTCGGTATCCCGGTCTTCTTCGACGTCGGCATCTTCGTCCTCGCGCCGATCGTCTACGCGGCCGCCAAGCGCGGCGGCAAGTCGATCGTCCTCTACGCCATGCCGCTGCTCGCCGGCCTGTCGATGACCCACGCGTTCCTGCCCCCGCACCCCGGCCCCGTCGCCGCCGCCGGACTGCTCCACGTGCAGCTCGGCTGGGTCATCCTCATGGGCATCATCTGCGGCATCCCCGCTGTGCTCGCCGCCTGGGCCTGGTCCGCGTGGATCGGCAAGCGCATCTTCGTGCCCGTCCCGCAGGACATGGTCGAGGCCGCCGACGAGGCGAAGGCCGCACTCGTCGAGGAGCAGCGCAAGGCCGGCGTGAAGCCGACCGAGAAGCCGGTCCCGCTCGGCACCGTCCTGGCGATCATCGGCACCCCGCTCGTCCTGATCCTCCTGGCCACGTTCTCCTCGATCGCCCTCGACCCCTCCACGGTCCGCTCGGTCATCGAGTTCTTCGGCCACCCCTTCGTCGCCCTGACGATCGCCCTGCTCCTGGCCTACTACCTGCTGGGCATCCGCCGCGGCTGGTCCCGCAAGTCCCTGGAGACGGTGTCCACGGCTTCCCTGAAGCCGGTCGCCAACATCCTCCTGGTGGTCGGCGCGGGCGGCATCTTCGGCGCGGTCCTCAAGGGCAGCGGCGTCGCCCAGGCCCTCTCCGACACGTTCAACGACGTGGGCCTGCCCGTCATCGTCCTCGCCTACCTGATCTCCCTGGTCCTGCGCGTCGCCCAGGGCTCGGCCACGGTCGCGATCGTCACGACGGCCGGCATCGTCCTGCCCCTCATCGAGGCGGGCCACTACTCCCAGCCCTTCACCGCCCTGGTCATCATGGCCATCTCGGCGGGCTCCATCTTCGCCTCGCACGTCAACGACGGCGGCTTCTGGATGGTCGCGAAGTACTTCGGCATCTCGGAACGCGACACGCTCAAGACGTGGACGGTTCTCGAATCGGTCCTGTCCGTCGCGGGATTCGCGGTGGCGGCGGTGATCAGCCTGTTCGTCTAGAACACGGGCTGTGCACTGACGGCTGAGGCGTCGGACCGACGGAGCAACGCTCCGCGGGCCCGACGCCTCACTGCGTGAGGCTTGCGATCCCGGAACAGTCGTAACCCCCCGAGGGTTCAGGCGCGTACACCCAGTAGAGCGCCACGAACTGCACGCACAGCAGCAACAGGGCAAGAACCGCGCACACGGTGACGGGCCAGGCACGCCCACGCCGGAACCCGTGCGCCACCAGCACGGCGGCACTGCAGAGGGGCCCAGCCCAAGCCGTGACATACATCCGCGTCGAAGGCCCCAGATACCGGCAGTGCTGGAACGTGTCCCCGTCGAAGGACACATGGGCGGCCAACAGGGCGGCCGACAGGACGGTCAGCAGGACAGCGCCGGCAAGAAGGCCATGGCGACGGCGGGACGTTGTGGTGAGGCTCATCGTTTCCATCACCACCAGCCAACTATCCATGTGTTCCACGCGCTTCGCTCGGGCACTTTCGGCGCCGAACTCACCGGCACACGGGTGACGGCGCGCAGTGACGTCGACGTTCCGCAGGGCTGAGGCTCCCGTCCCACAGGCTCGTCCGCCATACTTCGCTCCGTGGAGCAGAGCATAGACACTCAGAAGGTCACGCCCGTAGACGCCGCCGGCGCCGACCCGGCCTCCGTCCCCGGCCTCATGCCCCCGCGCCAGGCCTCGGAGGAGAACGGTCTCTCGCTGGGCAAGGCGGAACCGACGGAACCGACGGAACCGGCGGAACCGTCGGACGAGCCGGACACGGAGCCGGAGTCGGAGTCTGTCTCCGAGACCGAGGACGAGCCCGCCGCGGACCTGACCGACGCCCCGACCGATCCCCCCTCCGCTGACACGGCCGGCCCGGACTTCACCGCCTCCGACCGCCGCGGCTCGATCACCGCGGACGCGACGGGCGTACGCCTCCAACTCGATGACCAGGAGGCAGAGTTCCGCTGGGACGAGATCGGCGCGGTCGAGGTGGGCACGTCCCGGCGCCGCCTCACCGTCACGGTCCACACCCCGGACAGCCGCTGGTACCCGAACGACGTGGAGGCCCCGAACAAGGCGCGCGCCCAGGAGTGGGCGGACGAGCTCGACAAGGTCCTGGACGCGTACTTCGAGGACTGATCGGCACCAGTTCCCGCAAGCCTCCTTGCCCGCTGCCCCGCTTTACGCTTTCTTGACGGTATGGCGGACACCACGGGCACCACAGGAACGGGAACCGGCACCGCTCACCTCAACTCACAGCCCCGCAAATCGAGTTGGAAGTACATCGGCCCCGGCATCGTCGTCGCCGCGACGGGCGTCGGCGCCGGCGACCTGGTCGCCACGCTGATCGCGGGCAGCAACTTCGGCTACACCCTGCTGTGGGCGGCGGTGATCGGCTGCCTGGTCAAGATCAGCCTGGCGGAGGCGGCGGGCCGCTGGCACCTGTCGACGGGCCGCACCCTGTTCGACGGCTGGGCGAGCCTGGGCCGCTGGACGACGTACTTCTTCGTCGTCTACGTCGTCGTCTGGGGCTTCGTCTACGGCGCGGCGGCGATGTCGTCGAGCGCGCTGCCGCTCCAGGCCCTGTTCCCGGACGTGTTCCCGGCCGACTGGTCGATCAAGCCGTGGGCGATCATCTGCGGCCTGATCGGCCTCGTCTTCGTCTGGTTCAACAAGTACGCGGTCTTCGAAAAGGTCATGACGGTCCTCGTGGGCGTCATGTTCGTCGTCACGGTCTACCTGGCGATCCGGGTGACCCCGCACCTCGGCGACGCGTTCGCGGGCCTGCTCCCCGTACTCCCCGACGAGAAGGACTCGATCCTCAACACGCTCGGCCTGATCGGCGGTGTCGGCGGCACCATCACCCTGGCCGCGTACGGCTATTGGGTCAACGCGAAGGGCTGGACGAACGCGCGCTGGATGAAGGTCATGCGCCTGGACAACCGGGTCGCGTACATCACGACGGGCATCTTCGTCGTGGCGATGCTGTTCGTCGGCGCTGAACTCCTCCACGCCTCGCACACGTCGATCGCGTCGGGCGACAAGGGCCTGATCGACCTGACGGCGATCCTCCAGGCCCAGTACGGCACGGCAACGGCCAAGCTCTTCCTGATCGGCTTCTTCGCGACGTCCTTCACGTCCCTGATCGGGGTGTGGCACGGGGTGAGCCTGATGTTCGCGGACTTCGTGGAGCGCTACCGCCGGACGCGTGCCCGCGCGGACCGGGTGTCGGTGACGGGCGAGGACGTGGCAACGGGCCAACGAGAGAAGGGCTGGCCATTCCGCGCCTACCTCCTCTGGCTCACGTTCCCCCCGATCGTCCTCCTCTTCCAGGGCCAGCCGTTCCGCCTGATCATCCTGTACGGGGTCCTGGGCGCGGCCTTCATGCCTTTCCTGTCCCTGACCTTGATCTGGCTCCTCAACTCGTCCCGCACGCCCCGCGAATGGCGCAACAGCTGGCTGAGCAACGGGATGCTGGCGGTGGCGGGCCTGCTGTTCATCGTCCTGTGCGCGCAACAGATCTGGGACCAGCCGTGGTCGGAGTTCTTCTGACGAGCGGTCGCTAGGCTCCCGCGTCATGCCGAACATACGTGCATCGCGGCGTGACGCCGACCGGTTGTGGGGGGTCTTCGGGGTTGCCCTCGGGGCCACGTTCGTCGTGTGGATGGTGTCCTGGCTCGTCACCGGGATCTCCGAGCAGGACGAGCGGTGCGCCCAGGGAATCGTCGGCCCGGGTGGCCGCTTCCGCCTGGAGGAGAGCAGCTTCCCGCCCAACGTGAGCTGCGTGTACGAGGACGGCACGACCCTCTCCAGCGCGGGCACGCTCGTCTGGATCTTCTGGGCGGCGGTCGTGGTCCTGACCGTGTCGGGCCTGGGCGCGCTCGCCCTGGAACTCACCGGTGTCCGCGGAGCGAAGGCGGCGTCCCGCCTGAGCAGGCTGGCGATCACCGGGGCCGCCGCACTGGCCGCCGTCTACGCCCTCGCGTTCTTCACCACGGGCTCCCCGAAGAGCGACCCCCTCCAGACCTGCTCGGCCTTCACCACGGGCATCTACGAACGGGCACAGTCGGTCCACCGCACGCCCTTCCCCGCGCAGACGACGTGCGTCTACGCGGACGGCAAGACGTACGACCTGGTCCCGGGCTGGATGGGGACACTGGAATGGATGCTGCTGGCGGCGACGGTCGCGTGTGCGGCGGGGGCGGTACGGGCGGGCCGCTCCGCGGATGCGGGCGCGGACGCCACCCCGCGAGTGACGGAGCCGGATCAGAGCAGGTGATCCGCCTTGCCGGCCTTGATGTCCAGGATCATCGCGCGGAGCGCCTCGCGGGAGTCGGTGAGATACGTTTCTTCGCCCCCGGCGACGGTGATGTAGGCGTTGCCGTCGGGGTCGGTGCCTAGGCGGAAGCAGTTGGCGCCCTCGCCACAGAAGGGGTCTTCCCAGGTGATCGTCGGCACGGTGACTTCTCCTAGACGAGGTCGTCGGCGAGCGTTCGGATGAGATCACGGGACGCCTCGGGCGGCAAGGCCACCACCTCCAGCGCGCGGAACTGAGCACGGTACTTGTGCAACTGCATCGCGGAGTCGATGAATTCCGGCCCGTGGGTGGCATCGAGTTCCACGGTGTCGAGATCGGCCACCGGCCCCTCGGCGTATACGACCGACTGCCCCGCTCCGGGGAAGCCGCCGGCCTTGAACGGCACCACCCGTACGGATACTTCGGGGCGTTCGCCCACGCTCAGGATGTGCTCCAGCTGAAGCCTGGTGACGCCGGGGCCTCCGAACTGCACACGGAGTGCTGCCTCGTGCATGGTGAGTTCGAGCCGGGGCGGATCGGCTCTGTCCAGGACTTGCTGGCGCTCCATTCGGTGAGCAACCCGTACGTCGATGTCGTGCTCGGGCAAGGGTGGAATGACGTGCTCGAAGACGGCCCGCGCGTGCTCCTAGGTCTGGATCAGCCCCGGCAGGTGAACGGTGAGGGCGATGCGGAGCTTGCGTGCCACTCCAGCTCCGCGATATCCAGGAAACTAGCGGGGAGTTGGGGCCGGTAAGCCTCCCACCACCCTTTGACCCGCTCGCCGGCCATGTCCGCGAGTCCCCGGTCCGCGCAGCCGTAGTTGGCCGCGAGTGTGCGGACGCGCTCCGGGCTGATGCCTGACCGACCGGACTCCATGTTGGGCACGTTGGTGCGGGGGACGCCGAGAAGGCCGGCGGCGAACTCGGTCGTCATCCCGGCGGCGGTCCGCATTCCCGGCCTGCGAGGCCCGGCGCCGGGCGGCGTTGCGCCTGCTGGCCTGCGTCACCCGCACTTGTGGGGGCGACTGGGGATTCGGCCCGGCACGTGAACCGGGCGGTGGTACGCGTATGTGGGCGACGCTCCCGCGTACTGGTACGGCGCCGGCGTACGGCGGGCCGGGTGTGGTCAGTCCGCGGTGAACATCTGGGCGGCGTGCCAGGAGAGGACTCCCTGTACGCCATGGGTGGTGATGGTCAGGTCCATGCGCCCGTCCCACCGGCGCTCGCCCATGCGGCTTCCCTCAAGATGATTCAGGCTGACGGTCTCGATCTTCTTGGTGGGCGTGCAGTACATGTCCCGGCGCAGAGCCTTCGCACCGACGGCGTGGACGGTGAATTTGCCCGAACCGGCGCAGGCGAAGGTCAGTGAATACGTACGGCCCTCGAGCATCGTGGCTTTCTCGGGGGACTGGTCGAGATCGCGGATACGGATGGTGGCGTGGCCGCCCTTGCGCAGGCCGAGCTGGTGAGCGCCGGAGACTCCGTTGCCGTTGCGCTGGTTGAAGGTGGCGGTCCCGCCCTCACGCGCGACGGCGGCATGGGCCTCCGCGGCCCACAGCTTGAAGGCGGCCGGCGACGCGGCTCGGGCCTCCCGAGCGCCGCTCGGCCCAAGAACACCCCACAGCCCGGCCCCGACGGCAACGGCACCCAACACGACCCCGCCGACAACCTTCTTCACAATCAACCCCCACCCTCACACGCCTGCACGGCGCGCGGGCGTAACGCGATTCTGCCGGAACACCCGAATCACCCGCCCCACCAGGCGCTACGAGGTGAGGTCAGCGAGTGAACTGCTGCGGCACAACGACCCGGAACTCCCGAAACCCCTTGCCCTGTACGACGGACGAGGCCTTCGGCCGGGGGCTGATTCTGGTGCAGGCCCCGGCAGCGGACTGGGGCCGCTACCCGGTCACGGACCGGAAGGTGGTCTGGTTGGAACTGCCCACGGCCCGCGATGGCTGACTGCTGCGAACATTGGCAGATTCGGGCAGCCCCACAGGCCTCCGACCAGGCGTTCAAGGCGCTTCCACGCGCCCAAATCTGCCAATCCCGCGGAGCAGACGGCCGTGGTCAACTCCTGTCCACCCTCTGCCTTGGTCAGCACTTCGCAGGCGAGCTTGTCGTCGTCGGAGCTTTGTTCGGACACGTCACGCCGGGGGACGGCGACGGTCATCGAGTCGTTCTTCTCCATGCCGTCGAGCAGCCCCATCTTGGGGAAGAACGGGTTCTGCCGGTCCGAGTACGAACCGGTGTACATCAACTGCCCGGAACCGGATGCCGTGCCGTACATGCCAGCCTTGCTCTCGAGGGAACGAGCGTAGGAGTCGCCACCGTTCGCCGAGTTGTCGAAGCGGTCACTGAGATCCTGCCGGAGCCGGAAGGTTCCGCCGTCGATCGTCTTGGGCAGGGTGAGCCGGATTGCTGGGCGGATGGATCGCCCGCCGCACGATTGCCTGCCTGCACGGCGTGGATGCCGCCGTACAGGACGACCGCGCCGACAAGGCAGCCGGCGACGATGGCGATCGTCCTTCCGGTGTGCTTCTTCGGCGGTGGCGGTCCCCAAGCACCGGTCCGCCATAGGGTCCTTGCGGATAACCAGCCTGCGGCGGGAACCCCTGCGGCGGCGCTCCGTGGGCGGGCCACTGCGTTCCGGGCTGCGGATACGCCGACACGGGCGGAGCACCGAATCCGGACGGGGGAGGCTGGTGAGGCGTGGTCATACGAGGCCTGTTCGGTCGGGGGTGGCGCTATCACTGTACGGAGATCGCCTGGGATGGAGGGCGAGCGGTTCAGTGGTCCTGGCCGGGGATTCCGGGAAGCGGCCCAAATCTGGAGGGGCTGCGTGGGCTTCCTTCGTCTTCATGCCACTCGCAGTGAGTTGCGTAAACGTAATGCATTCCTTCATTCAGGATGAAAACGCGCCCTCGATTGAGTGGAGGGAGGCTGGGGATCAGCGTTGTTGCCTCCTCGAATGAGGCCTCACTGATAGTTAGACGGTCCAAATCCGGTGCGATATGCATCATCTCGACGTTGGAAAATAGAACGTCGACTCTGGTGCTGAATCCCTCGACGTTGACGCTCCGCAGGAGTAGTTGTGAGTAGCTCACTGTGTAATGCCAAACGCGAAAGGGGCGCTGCCAATCAGCGACACGCGGCAATGTGGTTCAACCTCCGAGGCTGACGGGGTGGGGGACGGGGACCTCTATGCCCTTATGGTAGAAGGTAATGCTGTCCCATGGGCGATTCCCCCACTTTACGGCGTCTCCTACGATTGCCATCTCCCGTTCCGTCGTATACCAGTTATCGCCCTTTCCTCTGCTGTATGCCGCTTCGAACAATTCTGCCGCGTTGTCAGTCATCTGCTCTTTGAGTCCCCTGAACCCGTCCATGACGACATGCAGTCGCACATGTGGTTGTTCGTGCGCGACATCACGGACCCGCGAGAGTGCCCCTTCGCGCGTGTCATCAAGGAAGTGAGTGAATTTGCGCGATTCTGCAAAATTTCGCAGGTCCCCTTCTTTTCTGATTCCGAGGGCAACGTTATTCGGGCATGCGTCTGGTGCCAGGCCGAGAGGGTCAACCCATGTGTGCGGGTTCTCTACATATGTAACGTTGTTGGGGTTGGGTTCGAGGCCGAGCGGGTCGGGGCCGAGATACCGAGCAGTCTCCGGGTCGTAATGACGGAAGTAGTTGTAATGCAGCCCCGTCTCCGGGTCGAAGTACTGGCCCGGGAAGCGGAGGGGCGTGTACGTCGTGCTGTCGGATGACCAGGCCGTCGTGCCCCACAACGTGCTTCGCGTGTGCCATGCGATCTCGCCCTGTTCGTCCACGAGTTCGTTCGGCGTGCCGACCAAGTCGGTGACGATCGCGAAGAAGCGGGAGTCGATTTCCGACTGGGGGGCGTCCGCGCCCGCCGCGCTGATGCGTTCGGTCTGGGCGATGGGGCGCAGGCCCTGGTGGTCCCAGGTGAGCGTGACCGGGTTCGGCAACTCCGCAGACGTCGTCGTCTGTTCGCAGAGCGTCGTGCCGTCCCAGGTGAAGTCCACCCGTTCGACGACCGTCTCGCCGTCGGCAGCCAGGCGGAGTTTCGCCGTGCGGCGGCCCAGCGGGTCGTATGTGTAGCGCCAGCACGTGCCGTCGGGAGTGACGGTCGTGGTGAGGCGGTCCTCCGCATCCCATTCGTAGCGCCATGTGTCCGGCTTGCGGGACAGGCGGGCCTTCTGGCGGAGCGTGACGCGGCCGAGCGCGTCGTGTTCGTAGCGGACCCTGCCGGCGCGGGTGATGCGAGTGCCGGTGTAGGTGCGTGGGCCTGTCGCTTCGTGACCGGGGTGGTCGCCCGGCCACGAAGCCGCCGTCTGATTGCCGGCCTCGTCGTAGGCGTACGCCTCCGTCCAGTTCGCCGCGTGCACCGCCGTGACCCGGCCCGCCTCGTTCACGTCGAAGCGGCGGGAGCCGGCGAGCTGGTCGTCGATGCCGATCAGATTTCCGTCGGCCCGGTAGGTGTAGCTGCGGGACTGGATGCGGCGGTGGCCGGTGGTGTCGGAGGCTGTGACCGACTGGGTGGTGAGGCGGCCCAGTTCGTCGAAGGCGTTCTCGACCGTGAGGGAATCACCTATGTGGCGCGCGAGTTCGCGTCCCGCCTGGTCGTACGCGAAGTCGATGGTGCGGCCCGACATCGTCATCTGGCTGCGGTTGCCGACCGCGTCGTACGTCCATGAGCTCGTTGCGCCCGTGGGCGTCGTGCGGCCGGTGCGGCGACCCAGCTCGTCGTACGCGTACGTGAGTACGCGGCCGTTGACCGTCTCCGATCTGAGCCGGCCATGACGGTCCCGGAGAAGCGTGAGCGTCGCGTCCGGGTCGGTGGCCTGTGCGAGCTGGTCCGTCAGGTCGTACGCGTACGTCGTGACCCGGCCGGCCGCATCCTTGCGCGTTGTCCGGCCCAGTTCGTTTCGCTCGAAGGTGATTCTCTCGCCGAGGGCATTTGTGCGGGAGGTGAGGCGGCCCGCCGTGTCATGTGCGTACGTGAGGATCCGGTCGTCGAAGTCCGTCTCCGATATGAGACGTCCGGCCGGGTCGTACGTGTAACCCCACGTCAGGCCCTGAGGGTTGGTGACCTGAGTGAGGCGAAGTTCGTGGTCGTGGGCGAATTCGTACCGCACGCCGTCCGGACCCGTCCGCGCCGTGAGCAGGTCGAAGTGCGTGTACTCGTACGACGAGAGCCCACCCATCGCGTCCGTGTGCGTCGTGCAGTTGCCCTCGCCGTCGTAGGTCCACGATTCGCTCGTGCCGTCAGGAGCCGTCTGGCGGGAGAGCCTGCCCTCTCCCGTCCACTCCAGGCGGGTCGTCACGCCGAGCGGGTCGGTGATGGAGACGGGTCTGCCGAAGGCGTCCCGTTCGTACCGTGTCATCGCACCCAGTGGGTCCGTGATCGAGACGGGGAGTCCGGCTCCGTCGCAGCGGACCGTCGTGAGGTGCCCGAGCGGGTCGGTGACCGCCGTGAGACGGCCCGCTTCGTCGTAGGTGAAACGCGTCGCCTGCCCCGTAGGGCCGGTCACCGACGTGCGGTTGCCGCACTCGTCGTACGTCTGGCGGTGAACCGTACCGTCGGGACCGGTCACCTTGATCGGCAGCCCGTGATCGTCGTACTCGGCCTTGATCTCGCGGCCGTCCGGCCTGACGGCCAGGATCAGGTTCCCCGCCTCGTCGTAGCGGAACGACGTCGTATGGCCGAGCGGGTCCGTCTGCGACAGCAGGCGGTTGTACCGGTCGCGCTCATAGCGGGTGGTCGCGCCGAGCGGATCCGTCTCGGCGATCACCTGCCAGGCGTCGTTGATCAGGAACCGGCGGGTGTGGCCCTCGCCGGTCGTCGTGGTGGTCAGCCGCAGGCCCGTTTCCGGGTCCGGCCCGGCGTACGCGAGCCGCAGGCTCATATGGCCCTCGGATCCGCCCTCGGCCACGCATCGGTCCTGGTCGTCGTACTCGTACGTGTACGACCGGTCGTTCGTGTCCGTCCAGGAAGTGACCCGGCCCTCGTCGTCGTACGTGAAACGCAGGGGCAGGCCGGAGGAGTTGGTGACCTCGGTCAGGTGGCCGTTCTCGCAGTAGCCGTAGCGGATCAGTTCCTCGTCCGAACCGTCCGCCCCTGCCCCTGCCAGGTGCAGCGATGTGACCCGGCCGCCCTCGGCCGTCACCTTCAGCTGGTAGCCGCCGCTGTGGACGATCCCGAGGGGCGTTCCTTCGGCGTCGTACTCGAAGGTCAGCCAGTTGCCGTTGCGGTCGTCGATCTGTTCCAGGACAGCCAGATCGGTGCCGCGGTCGGCGAAGTGCCAGACACGTCCCGTCACTGGGTCGGTGATCGTGTATCCGTCGTCCACGCGGTCCAGCGGATGGCGCGGGCCGTGAGTGGGCAGCGTGGGCAGGCCCGGTGCCGGGTGTGGGTAGGGGAGGAGCAGACCGTCGGCGGTGACGAAGACGACGCCCTCCGAGTCGATCTCCAGGCGCTGGTCGACCGTCGATGACCATGAGGGGCCGAACCAGCGGCCCAGGTGGTAGCCGGACTCCACGCGCCGGGTGAAGACGAGCGGCAGGGTGCCCGGCAGCGCGACATCGGTCTGGGGCAGGAACATCTTCCCGGTCGCGAGATCGACGGGGTCGGTGCCCTTATGCTCCACCGACTTCAGTTCGCGGGAATGCTCCGCGGGGTCCTCATCCAGCGTACGCCGTGCCGAACGCCGCGCCCCCGCCTCAGCGGCCTCCTTCATCCCGTGCTCGACCCCGGCCCGGAGCCCGCTCTTGGCGAGCCCGAGCCCCTTGCTGCCGAACACTTCCGGCAACATGCGGCCAAAGAACTCGGAAGGGTCTTTCTTGAGGCTCTGATACGCGTCCTTCGCCGCACGGTCGGGATGTGTGGCGGTGGACGCCAGACCGGCCAGGGTCAGGTTGATGTTCTGCTTGTACGCGGCCGGGTGCGTGATGTTGTACGGGTCCTCCGGGTTGAGGCCGCGGGCGAAATTGAGCAGGCCCGCAGTCCCCTTGAACACGCCGCCCACGACGTGGGTGAGCTCCGTACCGGTGGACTGGACGCCGTCCGTGACTTCGGACTTGAGGCGATCGAGCGGAGGAGGCTCGGCCGGTGCGTGGGCCAGGGCGGCCTTGATCGCGCGCGTCGCGGTCGCACCCGCCTCGTTGCGCTGGCGACGCGCTTCTCCGAGCTTCTCCCGCGCGTGCTTGACGTCGGCCGCGCCGGGGTCCTTGAACGGCTCAGGGCGCGGGCCGGGATCCTGGTCGGCCTTCAGCGCACTGTTGTAGGCGTCGACCCGCTTGTTGTACGCCTCCACCGCTTTGTCGGAGGCGCCCTTGCCTTTCTTGTACAGGTCGATGGCATCCTGCGCCTGGCCCTGGGCCCACTTGACCGTGTCCGCGTAGCTGTCCAGAGCCTTGCCTGCCTTGTCGCAGGCGTCCGCTGCGTGCAGCCACTTGGAGGGGTGCATGGCGAACTTCTTGCGGAAGGCGTCGGCCGCCCTGCCCTTCCAATGAGAGGAGTCCAGGGTGCGCATCCCCCCGCTGACCTTGTCGAAGGCCTTGTGGAAGTCCTTCAGATGGCTCGCACTCGCGCGGATGTCTCCGGGGTCGCCGTGGACGAGCTCGTCGGCCTGCTGGGCCTCGCCTAGCTGCTGTTCGTCGACCGCGGCGCCCAGATCGGAGGCGACGGAGTCGCCGAGATCCTCGACCTTGTCGGCGGCCCAGTCGGCGCCCACGTACTCGAGGCCGTCCCCGAGCTTGTGGGCACCCCACTCGACACCTTCACCGAGGGCCTTCTTGCCGTTGTCCCAGCCGTCTTCCAGGGCGCCCAGGCCCTTGTCGGCCCAGTCACCGATTCCCATCAGCCGGCGCCCCCGCCCTGCTTGGCGGCTGCTTCGGCGCGTTCCTCCGCGGAGGGCCCGAACTTGCTGTCGAGCCAGGCCTCGTACTCCTCAGGACTCATCCCGCTGGCCTGCTGAGGGCTCCACCCGGTCACGTTCGAGGTGGCCGCGTCGCGGGCAGCGTCCTTCCAGCCCTGCCTGATGATCGCGTCGGCCTCGTCGGAGGACTTCTTGCTGTAGTCGGGGTCGGCAAGCGCGTTGTGCTTGACCAGGTCGCCGTAGCTCATCTTCGAGACGTCTTCCTCGCTGGCGTACGGGTTGCCGATCACGGAGTTCACGCCGACCTTCAGCGCACCGTCGACGTACTGGTCCGTCTCGTGGAGCGTTCCGGCCGCGAGACCGACGCCCTCGGCGAAGTCGTTGCCCTCGTTGACGAGGGTGCGCACGCCCCACTCCCAGCGCTCGCAGAAGGACTCGAAGGCCGAGGTGAGATCGCTGTGTCCCAGCTTCATGCCGGACAGCGAGATCCCGTCGAATCCGCGCCCGGCACCCGCGGTGCCGATCGCGCCGGTCTCCTTCAGCTCGGCCAGCACGAGCGTTATGCCCTCGACGATCTTGCCAAGACCGCCGGCCTGGAGATCCTTCGCGTCCTCACTCATTGCTCGTTGCCCTCCCCGTACGCTCCCGCGTCCACCGCCACCGCGTCCGGTACGACCCCGGAGATAGGCGGCAGCAGCAGCTCATCGCCGGGGCTCGCGACGTCCACGGCCATTCCGCAGGGCACGCGGAGAGCCGGCGCCACGGCGTCCAGCAGCCGCGCGCCCAGAACCCGCTCGTACGCCCACTCCTGGTCGGCGGCACCCCTCGCAGCCGCGAACCGTGCCAAGGCCGCCTCGTCCGAGAAGGTGTAGAGCCAACGGACGCCGCCGAAGTCTCCGGCGAGAGGCAATCCGTCGTCGCTGAGTGGCAGCAGGACGGCTGTGCGCCGGAACTCGCCCAGGAGTGCGGTGAATTCGCGCCGAATGCCGACGGCGGTCGTGGCCTGCGTAGTGGTGGCGGAATTCGTCGGAGATTCAACCAATTCTGCGTAATCCTGAAGCCGTGACCTGGGTATGCCCCCGGTCGGCCCGCCGCCCCCGCCTTCAGTCATGACGGGCATCATCACATCCGTGTGTTGACGCATGCAATGTCGGGTCAATGTTCCGAAAGGCGCGGGGTCGTGCTGGGCACCCATCCGGCAGCACACCCCCGCCGCACCCGCGACACGCAGCAGCGCCGCCGGGGGAGCGGCGGCGCTGCGGATTGGAGGGGGGAAGGGGAGGGCTTACAGGCCGTGTACGTGCGGTCCCACCGACGAAGACCAGCCGTTGCCCGTCGACGCGTCCCAGTTCGTCGACCACGTCATCGCGCCGCGCAGGCCGGGGTACGTCTTCGACGGTTTGAACGAGCCGCAGTTCGTGCCCTTCGTCAGGCAGTCCAGGGCCGCGTTGGCCACGGACGGGGACACGTAGCCGCTGCCCGCCGCGCTGGTGGAGGCAGGGACTCCCAGGCCTACCTGGGACGGGGCCAGGCCACCCTCCAGCTGGATGCAGGCGAGCGCGGTCAGGAAGTCGACCGAGCCCTGGCTGTATACCTTGCCGTCGCAGCCGAGCATCGAACCGCTGTTGTAGTACTGCATGTTGACGACCGTCAGGATGTCTTTCACGGCGAGTGCGGTCTTGAAGTACTCGGCCGACGTCGACTGCATGTCTATCGTCTGCGGGGCCATCGTCAGGACGAAGTCAGAACCCGCCTTTGACGCAAGGGACTTCAGGGCCTGCGACATGTACGTCGAATTCAGGCCGTTCTCGAGGTCGATGTCGACGCCGTTGAATCCGTATTCCTGCATCAGTGAGTAGACCGAGTTCGCGAAGTTCGTCGCGGAATTCGAGTCGTTGATGGAGACGGTGCCGTTCTGGCCGCCGATCGATATGACGACCGACTTGCCGGCGGCCTGCTTCGCCTTGATGTCCGCCTTGAACGCGTCCTCCGTGTAGCCGCCGAGGCCCGCCGAGTCGAGCGTGAAGTCGACCGCGCCAGGCGTCGTCGTCGCGTCGGCGAACGCCACCGCGATGATGTCGTAGTCGCCCGGTACGTCGCTGATCTTCTGGACCGCCGCGCCGTTGTTGAAGTTCTGCCAGTAGCCGGTGACGGCGTGGGCCGGGGGCGCCGCGTCCGCCCCGGCGGGGTCCGCGGTGGCCGTCGCCGTGCCGGTGAGGGCCAGGGCCAGAGTGGTCAGTGCCGCCGCCAGGAATGAACGCTTCCGTGCCGGTTTTGTCGTCGCGCGTGCCATTGCTGCCTCCGGTTCAGATGTGGGGGGAGGGGCAGTTGCCGGTTCTACAAACTGGTCCAGACCATTTGGGTTGTCAAGACCTCTGGAATTTCTGGTTCCTGGCCCAGCCGAGTCGGCCGCCTGGGCAACCTCCCGGTGAACACCGGGAAGTTGGGTGTTGAGCGGGCAATGCGCGGATATGGTGCTGAGACAGGAGTGCACAGAGACCGGGGGGTGTACGAGCGTGCCGACCGCGATAGCCGTGACCAGCCCTGACCTGGTCCTCGCCGCGGCCGACCGGCATACGCCGTCCGCCGCCGTGCTCCACTCCGCCGAGGACGGGGGCGGCAGGGCGGAGCCGTACGACCTCGATCGCGCGATCGTCGAGATGCACACCCTGATCGAGCATCACGGCTATGTGATCGCCCTGTGTCCGGCTTCCGTGCCGGACCTGGTCGTCCACCGGCTGCACGCTGTGCGTTCCGTGCTGGAAAGTGACCGGATCGCCATCCTGCGGCCGGAGCTCCCGCCGCTCGGGCTCGCCGTACTCGCGCTCCAGCTGCGTCAGTTGACCATGTGCGACTTCAGCCCGGGGGTGCTCGGCTCCGCCGCGCGGCTCCTCGCCCACTACATCTACGCCGGTGCTGTGCTCGGCTCGGTCGCCCGCCTCGACCGCGTCCCCGTCAGTCTCACCTCGCACGCCAAGTCGTGGGTGCCGGGCGCCCAGTTCGCCGTACTCGCCACCCCGCAGCCCGAACTCGTACGGCTCACCGGACCCGAGCCGTCCCGGCTGAGCGGACCCGCCTTCGGCACCCGTATGTACTACGCCGCCGGGCAGCAGCCCACCGACTGGATCACCGGCACCCTCGCGCCCGCCTGGCAGGTGCAGGGCGCCGTCGAGACGCGGCTGCCCGCCGAGTCGGGGCGCTGGTGGGCCACCGGGAAGCCCGGAAACCCGGGAAAGCTCGCCGAGTTCGCGGCTGCCATCCCCGACATCTCCGTGCTCTACCAGCTCGTCTCGTCCGTCCGGCGCGAGGCGTGCCACTGGTGCGGCCTCGAACTCATCGGCGACCGCTGCGGCTTCTGCGCCGCGCCGCTCGCCGATCCGCCCGCCCCGGCCGCGAAGCCACCCGGCGGGCGCGGCCGCGGCAGTGCCCTCGCACCCGCCACCGGCCTCGCCGCCGCAACCGCCCTGGCCCCCGTCACCGGCCGGGCCCGCGCCGCCCTGCCACCCGCCGCCCGCCCTTGATCGCCAACGAGATCCACCACGCGCTCCCCATCGAGATCCCCGACGAGATCCCCACGAGGTAGTCCGGTCCATGAACTCACGTCAGCGTCGCGGCGTCATCCTGCTGGTCATCTCGGCCCTGTGCGCCGTCGGCGCCTTCGCCGGGGTGCTCTCGGTGATCCGTGACGTGAACTCGAAGGTGGGCCCGGAAGTCGCGGCGTACCGGCTGAAGGACGATGTCGCGCCGTACAAGGAGCTGACCGCCGACCGGTTCGAGAAGGTCGAGATGCCGGAGCGGTGGCTGTCGAAGACCGCGGTGACCAGTCTCAGCCAGATCCGCGGCAAGATCGCCGTCACGACGCTGAAGAAGGGGTCCCTGCTCCAGACCGACATGATCGTCGCCCGGCCCCAGCTCAGGGACGGACAGCAGGAGATCGCCATCATGATCGACGCCGAGACCGGGGTCGCCGGGAAGATCACACCCGGGTCGAAGGTCAACATCTACGCCACCTTCAAGGCCGCCAACGAGAAGGCCAAGGACCAGTCCAAGGTCATCGTCGAGAACGCGGAGGTCATGGACGTCGGCAAGCTCACGCCCATCGACGAACAGGGCGGCGACAACGGCCGGCGCCGGCAGGGCGAGGCCGTGCCGATCACCTTCGCCCTCGACCCCGCCGACGCGCAGCGCGTCGCGTACGCGGAGTCGTTCGCGACCCACGTCCGGCTCGCCCTCGTCGCCGCCGGCAGCGACGCGGCCGTCCCGCCGGGCGACCGCTCGTACACCCTCGACGAGGACAAGTAGCCCGGCAAAGCCGGCCAAGAGACCGCCGAGATCACCGAGATCACCGAGATCACCGAGACCACCGAGACCACCGAGATCACCGAGATCACCGAGAGAGGAGGCGAGCCGCACCGTGAGCATCCGTATTCTCCCCGCGGTGGGAGACCTGGACGCCGCCCGGTCCCTGGTCACGCTGCTCGGGCAGCTGCCCGACGCCGAGCCCGCGCCGCCCGTCGCCGACTCCACCGCCCTCCTCGACACCCTCGCCCGGCTCGCCGCCGAGTCGCTCGACGAACTGCCCGAGGTCGTCCTCGTCCACGAGCGGATCGGCCCCGTGCCCGCCCTCGAACTGATCCGGGACCTCGTCCTGCGCTTCCCGGCCGTCGGCGTCGTCCTCGCCACCGCCGACACCAGCCCCGCCCTGCTCACCGCCGCGATGGACTCGGGCGCGCGCGGCATCGTCGGGTTCCCTCTCGGGTACGACGCGCTCGCCGAGCGCGTACAGGCCGCCGCGTCCTGGTCCAGCGGCATGCGCAGGCACCTCGGCACCGGCGGCGAGCTGGCGATCACGGCCGGTACGTCCGGCGGCCGCGTCATCACCGTCGCCGGCGCGAAGGGCGGCGTCGGCACCACCGTCACCGCCGTCCAACTCGCCCTGGCCGCCCAGGCGTCGGGCCGCTCGGTCGCGCTCCTCGACCTCGACCTCCAGTCCGGTGACGTCGCCTCCTACCTCGACGTCCAGTTCCGCCGCTCCGTCGCCGACCTCGCCGCCATCCGCGACATCACCCCGCGCGTCCTCCAGGACGCCGTCTTCACCCACGAGACCGGCCTCGGCCTGCTGCTCGCGCCGTCCGACGGCGAGCGCGGCGAAGAGGTCACCGACCGCGTGGCACGCCAGGTCGTCCAGGCGCTGCGCAGCCGCTACGACCTCGTGGTCATCGACTGCGGTACGCAGATGGGGTCCGCGAACGCGGCGGCCGTCGAACTCGCCGACCAGGCGGTCCTGTTGGTCACCCCCGACGTCGTCGCCGTACGCGCCGCGAAGCGCATGATCCGTATGTGGGACCGCCTCCAGATCCGCAAGGCCGAGGAGACCGTCACCGTCATCAACCGTCACGCGCGCGGATCCGAGATCACCGCGTCGCTCGTGGAGCGCGTGACGGGCACCCGGGTCGCGCGTGCCAGCGTGCCCGCCGGGTTCAAGGAGCTCCAGGGCGCGGTCGACGCGGGCCGTATGCAGGACCTCGACAGCCGGTCGACGGTGAAGCAGGCGCTGTGGGGGCTCGCGGGCGAGCTCGGCCTGGTCGACGCCGCCGCACAGGAACCCGGCCGCCGCGCCCGCCGCCGCGGCGGCGACAAGGGCGCGGTCACCCTGGAGTTCGCGGGCATGTTCCCGCTGCTGCTCGTGGTGATGGGTCTGCTGTGGCAGTGCGTCCTGTACGGGTACACGTACTCGCTCGCCGGGAACGCGGCGGACGAGGCGGCCAGGGCCGCGACCTCCGCGGAGGCCGGGAGCGGCGACACGGCGGGCGCGTGCCAGACCGCGGGCGAGAGGAATCTGCCCGGAGCGTGGCAGGGCGCCGCCATCACCTGCGGACCCGACGGGTCGGTGATGAAGGCGACCGTGCGGCTCGAGGTGCCGGTGTTCTTCCCCGGGATCGACGCCGGGTGGACCGTCAAGGGCGAGGCGGGCGCCGCGAGGGAGGACGACCAGGGGGTCATGCCGTGAGGCGCCGGCTCCCGGGCGCAAAGGGCCGTCTCCGGCACGGGCACGGGCGGCGGGCTCGGGCGGGAACCGACGGCGCCCGGCACCCGCGGACGGGCATCGACGGCGCCCGGCACCCGCGGACGGGCATCGACGGCGCCCGGCGCCCGCGGACGGGAAACGGCCCTCGCCGCAGCCTGCGCTCCGACGACCGAGGCGTCTCCATCCTCGAGTTCGCCGGGTTCCTGCCCTTCCTCCTCCTCATCGGCATGGCCGCCATCCAGCTCGGCCTCGTCGGTTACTGCGCGAACCAGGCCGGTTCCGGTGCCAGGGCCGCCGCCCGTGTGCAGTCGCAGGGCGGCGACGGCACCGGCGCCGGGCAGGCCGCGATGAGCGGCTGGCTCGACGCGGACATCGACGCCGGAGGGGGAGGCGGCGACACGACCACCGCCACCGTCACCGTGCACGTCCCGGTCCTGGTCCCGTTCCTGGACGACCGGTGGGACGTACGGCGCACCGCCACCATGCCGAACGACCGTGACCCGGAAGGGGGTTGAGCCGGAACATGAGCCTGCGATCAAGGGTGACGGTCCGCGAGGAGCCCGGCCCTTCCCGCGACGACGGCCTCGTCGCCGTCTACCGCGCGAAGCTCCTGGAGGAGATCGACCTCGCCGAGATGTCGTCGCTCGCGGCGGCCGACCGGCGGATCCGTCTCGAACGCGTCCTCGGCCACATCATCAGCCGCGAGGGCCCGGTCCTCTCCTCCTCCGAACGCAGCCAGCTGGTCCGCCGCGTCGTCGACGAGGCGCTCGGCCTCGGCGTACTGGAACCTCTCCTCGCCGACGCGTCCATCACCGAGATCATGGTCAACGGCCCGGACGCGATCTTCGTGGAGCGCGCCGGGCGCGTGGAGCAGCTCCCGCTGCGCTTCGCCTCGCAGGAACAGCTCATGCAGACCATCGAGCGCATCGTCTCCACGGTGAACCGGCGCGTCGACGAGTCGAACCCGATGGTCGACGCCCGCCTGCCCACCGGCGAGCGCGTCAACGTGATCATCCCGCCGCTGTCCCTCACCGGCGCCACCCTCACGATCCGCCGCTTCCCCCGCGCCTACACCCTGCCCGAGCTGATCGGCCTGGGCTCGCTGGACGAGCAGATGCTGATGCTGCTGTCCGCGTTCGTCCGCGCCCGCTTCAACGTCATCGTGAGCGGCGGTACGGGCTCCGGGAAGACCACCCTCCTCAACGCGCTCTCCGGCCTCATCCCGCCCCACGAGCGCATCATCACCATCGAGGACTCGGCGGAACTCCAGCTCCAGCAGGACCATGTGATCCGCCTCGAATCGCGGCCCCCGAACGTCGAGGGCAAGGGCCAGATCACCATCCGCGACCTCGTCCGCAACTCCCTGCGCATGCGCCCCGACCGCATCATCGTCGGCGAGGTCCGAGGCGGCGAGACCCTCGACATGCTCCAGGCCATGTCGACCGGCCACGACGGCTCGCTCGCCACCGTCCACGCGAACGCCGCCGAGGACGCCCTCATGCGCCTGCAGACCCTCGGGTCCATGTCCGAGGTGCAGATCCCGTTCGAGGCGCTCAAGGACCAGATCAACTCGGCCGTCGACGTCCTCGTCCAGCTCACCCGGCACGCCGACGGCTCGCGCAAGGTCACCGAGATCGCCCTGCTGGTCTCGCACGGCCGCGAACAGTTCAGGATCTCGACGGTCTCCCGCTTCGTGCCGCACCCGCTCGGCCACGACCACCGCGTGCGCGGCACTTTCGAGCATCTGCCGCTGCCGCGCCGCGTGGCCGAGCGCTTGTACGTCGCGAACGAGCCGATCCCACCGGCGTTCGGCGTGCTGGACGGCATCGACGGACGCAATACGAGGGAGGCCATCGGATGAGGACCGAGCGACCCGCCGTCGAGGGCGGCGGATCATGAGCGACCCCGCCCTCATCGCCCTCGGCGCCACCATCCTGACCTGCGCACTCGCCGTCGCCGGCCTCCACGCGTACGCGTCAGGGCGCGCCCAGCGCCAGGCCCTCGTCGACCGGCTCGACGGCCTGTCGGGCGCCGGCCCGCACGGCGGTGCCGGTCGCGTACGCCGCTTCGCCACCGTCGACCGCAGGCTGCGCCGCACCCGGCTCGGCCGCGCCATCCATCTGCGCCTGTCCGCGACGGGGCTCGACCTGACCGCGGGGGAGTTCTTCACGTACGTACTCGCCGTGGTCGTCGCCCTCTGGCTGATCGCGTCGGCCGCCCTCGCGCCCTTCTTCGGGCCGATCGCCGGGCTCGTCGGCGTATGGAGCGCGGTGATCTTCCTCAACTGGCAGCGGCAGAAACGCATCGAGGCGTTCATCAACCAACTCCCGGACGTGGCCCGCCTCCTGGCCAACGCCACCGCCGCCGGACTCGCCCTGCGCACGTCCCTCGCGATGGCCGCGGAGGAGCTGGAGGCGCCCGCGGGCGAGGAGCTGTCCATGGTCGCCGACCAGCTCGCGCTCGGCCGCACCATCGACGACACCCTCGGTGAGCTCGCGGAACGCCTCCCGTCCCGCGAACTCGTCGTCCTGGTCACGACCCTCGTCCTCGCCAACAAGGCGGGCGGCTCGGTCGTGTCGTCCCTGCGGAACCTCACCCAGACCCTGGAGGACCGCAAGGAGACCCGGCGCGAGATCCGCACGATGCTCTCCGAGGTCAACGCGACCGCGTTCACCGTGCCGCTCCTCGGCCTCGGCTCGCTGCTCCTGATCAACTCGTCGAACGAGGGCGCGCTGGCCAGGGTGACCGGATCGCCGGTCGGCCAGGCGCTGATCCTCGTCTCGCTCGGCCTGTACGGGATCGGGTTCTTCGTGATCCGCCGGCTCGGGAAGATCGAGGTCTGACATGGGCGTCCGTCATCCGGCGCACGGCGAGCGAGGTAGGTCATGAGTACGGGTCTGATCGGGCTGCTGCTGGCCCTCGCGATGGGCCTCGCCGTCCTCGGGATCTTCCTGGGCATCCGCATGTACCGCGCCGAGGCCAAGCTCCCCGGCGATCTGGCCATCGCCCTCGAAGTCGGGGCCACACGCGTGTCCGCCGCCGGGTCCGCGGTCGACCGCCTGGGCATGCGCTTCGCCCCCCTCGTCCTGCGGGCCATGGGCCCCCGGCGCGTCACCTCGAAGCGCCGCAAGATCGACATGGCGGGGAACCCGGGCGGCCTCACCATCGACCGCTACGCCGCGCGTCGCGCGGTCTACGGCATCTTCGGCGTCGTCCTCGGCCTGGTCTTCCTCACCAACGGCCAGACCCTGTTCGCCGCCCTCACCCTCGCGTTCGGCCTCCTCGCCGCGGACGGCCTGATCTGGCAGGCCACACGCGAGCGCAAAGAGGTCATCGACCGCACGCTCCCCGACTTCCTCGACGTACTCGCCGTCGTCGTCAGCGCGGGCCTCGGCTTCCGGCAG
Organism: Streptomyces sp. CB01635; assembly: GCF_002803065.1. GTDB lineage: Bacteria > Actinomycetota > Actinomycetes > Streptomycetales > Streptomycetaceae > Streptomyces. The sequence goes on along the minus strand of NZ_NNBL01000028.1, from coordinate 26,841 downwards.
GCGCTCGACCGGGTCGCCGAGAAGTACGAGGGGCCGTGGGCCGACGAGTTGCGCATTACGCTCCGGCAAATGGACATGGGCGTCAGCCGGCGCCAGGCGTTCGACGAGCTGCGCCGGCGCAACGCGTCCGAACAGGTCGCCCAGTTCGTCTCCGCGCTCCAGCAGGGCGAGGAACTCGGCTCGCCCATCGCCGAGACACTCATCCAGATCGCCACGGACATGCGGCGCACCGACGCCCAGAACTCCCGCCGCCGGGCCGCGAAGACGATCCCGAAGGCCACGATGGTCACCCTCGTCTTCATGCTCCCGGCCACGATGATCCTCATCGCGACGGGCATGTTCCTCGGCTCCGGGTCCAACTTCGGTTCGATTCTGGGACGTTGAAAGCCGAACGCCGAGGCCTCAGAACTGCTCGACGGTTTCGCCTTCAGGTACCTGATAGCAGCCGGAGATGGTGGTGATGCCCAGGCTTGGAGTTTCACGCTTGCCGTACGGGGTGATCCGGACACTGACTTTTTCGAGTCGTTGTCGGCGACGAGGTTGAGGTTCTTGTTCGGACTGTTGTCGTGGTAGAGATCCTTGCTCACCCATCCGCCGGTGTTCAGGTCGGCGCCCCCTCGCCCTTGTTTGAAGCAGCGATGGTGAACGGCTGCTGTGTGGCGCATCGACTGGCTACAGTGACCGGAGCGTTTAGTTGGCACTTGCGAATGGTGTACCGGTCTCCGGGGGGAGGTGACGACGTCGATGGGCGGCCTGACGATCGAGTGGACGAAGAGCGCGATGCGGGGAGTCCGCGTATCGCTCACTGCCGGGATCGGGCTTCTCGCACTCAGCGCCTGCGCCGGTCCGATGGCGCCGCAGCAACGCCAGGCGGAGAGCATGCCCACCCCGGGCAAGGTGCCCAAGGGGCCGCGGTTCGCGACGGCGGGCGATCTCGTAGCCGCGATGGAAAAGGCCGGCCTCGACTGCGAGACCGTGCGCAGCCGGGACTACGACGGCAGCTCCACGACGGACTGCGTCGCGACGGTCGACGGGGTGAAGGTCGAGAACGAGATCTCGGTCTTCGACCCCGACGTCGTGTCCAAGACGGAGATCGGTACGTCGATCGAGTCCCGGCGCACGGGCGCGTACGCGCAGACACTGGTCGCGGCCGGGAACTGGTACATCCGCGTCATGGACCCGCCGTCCGCCCCGGCGGTCGCGAAGGCGCTGCACGCGGTGGTCCTGGACGCGAAGGGTAAGGGAGCGGAGACCCCCAAGTACCCACTCCCACGCATCCCTTCCACTCCCACCTACAAGAAGGTGGACACCCTGGCGGACGACGTGGCCGCCTCCGTGGGCTGCTTCCAACGGGAGACGACGAGCACCGGGAGCATCAAGTGCGAGACCGGGAAGCCGGGTTCGGGCTCCACCGACTGCGCCGTCCTGACCCTGCACCCCACCCACGCCCGCCGCGATGCCGCCCTGCGCGAGGCGATCAAGTACCGCGGCGTCCCCGCCGAGCTGGTCACCGCGGGCAACTGGACCGTCAACCTCTGCGACACCACCCTCGGCGGGAAGGTCGCCCGCGATCTGGGTGGGGTCGTGGTGGCGTACGACGGGCGGTGAGGGGCATGACAGGAAGCGACCAACTTCCGGTCAAGCGTGCGCCGTTAATGTGCGAAACACGGCACAGAGGGTTGCAGTTCCCGTACGTTGCGTATGGTGCCCGGGAGGTTCAGGGCGGCGAAGTCGTGCGGGAACGAAGGGGAAACCGTGCTGAAGGAACGCGTACTCGGGGTGTGGGTGAAGTGGACCGTGACGGTGGGGGACCGCGTCCGCGGGAGAGAACGGGATTCCGGGGCGGGGTTCGTGGAGTATGCGGGGTTGATGATTTTGATTGCCGGGATCTTTACGTTGATCGACCAGTTGGGACTGGACGGGTTGATCTCCGGGGCGATCGGCGACGCGGTCGACCGGGTAATCGGCGGCGGCTGACCATCGCGCGGCTCTCCGGTGATCGCGGTCAGACCCTGCCCATCTATATCTGGCTTACGGCGATCCTGCTCTTCGCCGCCTTCGCGTTCTTCGCATTCGCCCAGGCAGCCTCCGCGCGCAATGGCGCCCAATCGGCTGCGGATGCCGCTGCTTTGGCGGCCGCCCAGGACTCGAGGGGCGAATTGATGACCGGACTGGGGAAGGCCATCGGCGCGGGGGACGACTGGCTGGACTGGCTCGCGGGTGACAAGTTCACCGGGGACGGGGCCCGCGGCGCGGCGGACAACCTGGCTGCCGGCAACGATGCCCGCGTCGTCGGATTCGGACCGTCCGAGGTGAACGGCTATCCGGGCTATTGGGCGAAAGTGCAGTCCAATGGCACGGTCGGCGATTCCGTCATTCCCGGCACGGAGTCGAAGCACGCAACGGCCGAGGCTACTGCTGTCATCGAACCGCGCTGCGACGTGGCTCCGTCCGCCGATCCGGCTAAGGTCGTGGAATTCGACTGCGACGGTGGTGATTCCTTCGATTTTGACCCGGATGACTTCGAGACACGTGATCTGCCCGATCCCTCCGTTCTCTTCTCCGTACACCTGGCCGACTGACACATCACGAGAGGGAAGCCGCGGCAATGAATCTTCGGCGCACCATGACGACCCGCCGGGCACTGGCTGCGGTGGCGATCACTTCAGGGCTGGTCCTTACGGTGGCCGGTTGCGGCGGCAGTGATGACAACGGTGGTCCCAAGGCCGAATCCTCGTCGTCCGCGCCCGCGGGAGAGGGGAGTGACGACAAGCAGGACGCGTCGCCGGCCCCGTCCACGGACAAGGTCCTGGCGGAGAGTAAGGACGGCGACGTCTCTGTCGCGATCAATTCCGCGACACGTGACCAAGGCGGGTTTGTGACTGTCTCGGGAACCGTGCGCAACGACGGATCCAGCTCATGGCTCGGAGCCGATTGGCAGAGCGACGAACGCGAACTCGCGGCCAATGGAGGTTCGTTGTCCGGCGCGAGCCTCGTGGACGAGCAGGGCAAGAAGAAGTACCTCGTCCTGCGGGACACCAACGGCCGCTGCCTCTGCACGAAATTCAGCCGGCTCAGGTCCGGGGAGAGCGCCACGTGGTTCGCCCAGTTCCCCGCGCCTCCGGAAGGCACTACAAAGGTGAGCTTCCAAGTCGGCGCCATGCCCCCCGCCCCCGTAGAAATCTCCGAGGGCGAGTAACCCCATGCCCCTCACCCGTCGCCTCGCCGCCCTCACCACCGTCGCCCTGATCGCCCTCAGCGCAAGCTTCAGCGGCAGCGCCTACGCCGATGATCCGGAGCCGTCAGGCGCTCCGCCGGGGAGTACCACCACCTCGCCGCCCCCGGACGTCGACGCCAACAGCCCCGGGCTGAAGCTCGCCGACGGCGCCACCCTCGCGCCGGCCAAGGTGCTCGACATCAAGTCCGTCGTCGAGGACCTGTCCGGCGACGAGCGGCGCGAGGACACCAACCAGGACGTGAAGTTCGCACTCCAGGCGGAGGTGCTGTTCCAGAAGGACAGTTCCAAGCTCAATCCGGACGCCAAGTCCCGGATCCAGGCCATCGCAGACGAGATCAAGGCGCAGCACGCCACGAACGTCCGCGTCTTCGGTTTCACGGACGACCTCGGGTCGTACGCGCACGGGCTGACGCTCTCGAAGAAGCGCGCGGAGGCCGTGCACGACGAGCTGGCGGCAGCTCTCGGTTCACAGGATCAGGACGTCACGTTCGCGGTGCGGGGCTACAGCGAGGACTACCCGATCGCCGACAACAACAGCGAAGAGGGCCGCAAGAAGAACCGCCGCGTGGAGGTGACGTTCCCGAAGGGGGCGGCCACGGACTCGGCCGACTCGACCGGCACGGAACAGTGATCCCCCGACGTCGCGCGCTCCGCTAGCCGAGCCGGACCGGCAGTGTGTCCACCCCGTACACGATCGACAGCTTGCGGAACTCCAGGTCGCGGGGCTCGACGGCGAGCTTCAACTCCGGGAAGCGGCGGACCAGTTGCGGGAAGGCCGCGCGGAGTTCCATCTTGCCGAGTTCGGCGCCGATGCAGCGGTGGATGCCGTAGCCGAACGCGAGGTGGGAGCCGGTGACCTGGCGGGACGGGTCGAAGCGGTCCATGTCCTCGCCGAGGCGCGCGTCGCGGTCCGCCGCGCTGAGGGAGACGAGGACTATGTCGCCGCCGGATATCGGGACCCCGCCGATCTCGACGTCCTCGCGTGCGAAGCGCGGGAACGCGGTCTGGACGACGGTCAGATGGCGCAGCAGCTCGTCGACGAAGGGCGCGGCGACGGCCTCCGGGTCCTCCGCGTCGCGCAGCGCGGCGAAGTGCTCGGGGTTCTGGAGCAGGATGAGGGTGCCGAGCGCCAGCATGCTCGCGGTGGTCTCCAGGCCGCCGGTGAGGACGCCGTCGGCGAGGCCCGTGAGCTCCTCGTCCGTGATGGAGTCGCCGTATTCGCGTACGAGCATGCCGAGGAGGCCGTCACCGGGGTTGCGGCGCTGCTCGGCGACGATCCCGCGCAGGTAGTCGAGTGACTGCGACACGGCGCTGAACGACGCGCCCGCGCCGCCGAACACGTCGAAGCGGGCCACGGAGAACTGCTGGAAGTCGTCCCGGTCCTCATAGGGGACGCCGAGCAGTTCGCAGATCACCAGCGCGGGCACCGGCATCGCGAAGTGCTCGACGAGGTCCACGGCGCCGTCGCCGTCCGCCGCCTTCGCGAGGTCGGCGAGGCGCTCCTCCACGATGGCGTGGATACGGGGCGTGAGCCGGGAGAGCCGGCGCATCGTGAACTCCGGCGTCAGCATCTTCCGCAGCCGGGTGTGGTCCGGCGGGTCGGTGAAGCCGAGCCCGCCCGGGTTCTGGTCGTCGGTGACGCCGGTGTTGCCGACCAGGTTCCGGAAGTCGTTGCTGAACGCGGACCCGTGGCCCAGTACGGCCTTCGCCTCGTCGTAGCCGGTGACCAGCCAGACCGTCATGCCGGGGATGGGCAGCCTGCTGACCGGCTCCCGGTCACGCAGCTCGCCGATCTCGGCCACCGGGTCGAGGCCGTCGCGGCGCAGCGGAAGGAGCGCGGCGTCGGGCAGCTTCGAGAGGACGGAGAGGTCGAGGCCGCCCTTCTTCCGGAGCCGGGCGAAGTAGAGGCGGGTGAGCCAGGCCGCTATCGAGGATCGTGCGGAACGGGCCGCTGTTGAGGATCGTGCGGAACGGGCCGCTATTGCCGAGCGTGCGGAACGAGCCGCTTCCGCTGGGCGTGCGGAACGGGCCGCTATCGCTGAACGGGCGGAACGAACGGAGCGAATGGAACGATCGGACATGTGCTCGCATTTCGGCGCGGGACGGACGGTGCCGTTACCTGTGTCGGGCAGCGGTGCCCGGAGCGGATCCGCCCAGGGTACGTGGAGAACCCCCGTAGGCCGAGGCAGGGGCGGGCGGTTACCGTCCCCCTCCCTACTACAGCGGATCGGTCTGGGAACCGTGCGGGAGTTCGGTGAGAGACAGGTGAGGAAGGCGAGACCGGAGCGATCACGCCCGCGACGTCCCCTGGTGGTCACCGGCCGCGCCGTCGATCAGTTCCCGCAGGATGTCGATGTGGCCCGCGTGCCGCGCCGTCTCCTCCAGCATGTGGATGAGCACCCACCGCATCGACACCTTCTTGCCGTCCCACGACGTGCCGGTCTCCTCGAGCCCGACCTCGGCGATCACGGCGTCGGACGCGGCCCGCGCCCGGCCGTAGAAAGCGGTGATGCGCTCCGTGGACTCCTCGGGGCCCACCCGCAGGTCCTCGTCCGTCTCCGGGTCGAACCACAGTGGCTCCACCGGCCGCCCGAACGTCTCGCAGAACCAGCCGTACTCGACCGACGCCAGATGCTTGACCAGGCCGAGGAGGCTGTTCCCCGAAGGCGCCATCGGCCGCCGCACCTGCTCCTCGTCGAGGCCCTGCAGCTTCCAGAGCACGACGTCGCGGTGCCGGTCGAGCGCTGCCAGCAGACTTTCCTTCTCGCCCCCGGTGTAGGGCACGTGGATTCCCATGCCGGGGAACGTAGCAGCGCCCGCCGACAACGCCCCCTCCCGTGAAGGATGGACGGCCCGGGCGGCACAAAACCACGTGCCGTCGCGGAAACGCCGCTGCGAACATGGCCCCATGAGTACACCCCCCACCCCCGCCGGCCGCCCCTTCGACGAGCTCGTCACGGAGGCGGCCGCCGCCCCCGTGGAGGGCTGGGACTTCTCCTGGTTCGAGGGCCGGGCCACCGAGGAGCGGCCCTCCTGGGGTTACGCGCGTGCCATGGGTGAGCGCATGGGCCGCGCGTCGGCCGGGCTCGACCTCCAGACCGGCGGAGGCGAGGTCCTCGCCTCCGCCCCGAAGCTGCCCCCGCTGATCGCCGCCAGCGAGGGCTGGCCGCCCAACGTCGCCAAGGCCTCGGCGCTGCTTGCCCCGCGTGGCGTCGTGGTCGTCGCCTCGCGGGAAGAGGCGCCGCTGCCGTTCGCCGACGGCACGTTCGATCTGGTGACCAGCCGCCACCCCGTGAAGGCACCGTTCGCCGAGATCGCCCGGGTGCTGATGCCCGGCGGTACGTACTTCGCGCAGCACGTCGGCCCGAGCAGCGTCTTCGAGGTCGTCGAGTACTTCCTCGGCCCGCAGCCGGAGGAGGTCAGGAACGGCCGCGACCCGGAGGGCGAGCGCGCCGAGGCCGAAGCGGCCGGCCTCGAAGTCGTCGACCTGCGCGCCGAGCGCCTGCGCATCGAGTTCTTCGACATCGGTGCCGTCGTGCACTTCCTGCGCAAGGTGATCTGGATGGTTCCGGGCTTCACCGTCGAGGCGTACCGGCCGCTCCTCCTTGAGCTGCATGAACGGCTCGAGAAGGAAGGGCCGTTCGTCGCCCACAGCACCCGCCACCTCATCGAGGCCCGCAAGCCGATCACCGGGTGATTCACGGCAATTGGCCCCCAAGCGGGAGGAGTTCGCCGGGTCTCTCGCGGAGGCTCACCCTCCAACCGATTCCGCATCGTTATCGACAAGGGCTCGCTACACGTGTCACCGTCACGTAGGTTCAGACCAAGGCAATTCGCGTGAGCAAAGCTGCGCGGCGGCACCGTGCAGTGGAGGGGGCTGCGCGGTGCCGCGTGCCTCCCCTCCTCGTCTACGACCACCGGGCCCTCGCGCGATACGCGATATGTGGCAAGCGGTACGTGGCAAGCGGTACGCGGTGCGCCGTCACCGCCCCAGCACCGTCACCCGCACCCCCCGCCGCACTCCCCACCGGGCCATAGCCCCCGCCTCCGACTCCAGGACACGCCGGGCGCGCAACCGGGGGAGTCCGATTCGGCCCGGCCGCATCGTCCGCACGGCGAGCACCGTGCCACGCCGGTCCAAATACGCCACATCTATGACGAAGCGCATCCCCAGGGTGTGCACGCTCGACGACGACGTCAGCAGGAGCGCGCCGTTCACCCCGTCCCGGCCGAGCAGCCCGCGTCGCCGCGCCCGCCCCGACTCCGCGATTTCCAGCGGCAGTTCGGCCTCGAGTCCCGGCACGGTGAAGGTCGCCATGGGTGCGCAGCCAACCTCCGGGCGGCTCGGGCGTCAAGCGCGCGTTCGTCGCACGACTAACCCTTCAGGGGGACGCCGCGCGCGGGCCGCAAGCCGGGAAAACCGTTGCGAAACCCCGCCTGAAGCGGCCGGAAACATACCTCCAGCCGTCGTCGGGCGACTTCGGAGAGTAGTTGTGGCACGCCGATGCACCCACCATCACTTACGAAGGGTTATGGTGGAAACCCCCCCTCGGGCCGGTCCGTCTCCCCCCCACGGACCGGCCCGTTTTTTTGTCTCCGGCCGGCCGCGCGCGTGCGCCCCCCGGGTCACGGCGCCGGATTAGAGTCCGCGGCATGCCGAACGACCATCCGCACCAGGCGCCGCCCACCGCTCACGACCCGTACGGCGGCCCGGGTCGGCACGGCGCTCCCGTCCCCTACATCCCCGGCCCCTACAACGCGTCCGGGCCGTACGGGGAGAACCCTCAGTTCGCCCCCGCGCCGCCCCTGAGCATGCCGTCCTCGCTCCGCGCCGCCCGGACGACCACGTTTGTGATGGTCGGCCTCGCCCTCCTCGCCTCCGTCGCCGTAGGCGTGACGGAGGGGGCGCGGGGCGCCGGCGCCGCGTTCGGCGGGAACATCCTCGGCGTCGCGCTGCTGGTCCTCGCCTGCTTCTACGGGAGGGCGGGACGTGGGCTGCGCGTCACGTCGATCGTCATCGCGAGCGTGCAGATCCTGCTCGGCCTGAGCGGAACGCTGCGCGGCAACATCGGTGGGCCCATCGCGCTGATCGGAGCGGTCGTCATGGTCGTCCTGCTCAGCCAGGCGAGCACGGGCGCATGGTTCCGCAGGCCGCGTACCCCCGGCGCCTAGGGCCTCTCGTTCGGATCGGGCAGCCGGATCCGAACGAAAGACCCTAGGGAGTGTCCTGGCGCGAGGGCCGTGGCCCTCGCGCGGAACGGACGGAACAGGAGGGGTCAGCTCCGCCCGGCCCAGATGTTCGTGCCCGGGGTCGACACCGCGAACGAGTCGATTTCGGACAGCTCTTCTTCGGTGAGCTTCGGGCCCGCCAGAGCCGCCACGTTCTCCTCCAGCTGCCGGACGCTGGAGGCGCCGATCAGGGCCGACGTCATCCGCTCGTCCCGCAGCACCCAGTTGAGCGCGAGCTGCGCGAGGGACTGGCCGCGGCGCTGGGCGATGTCGTTCAGCCCGTTCAGCCGGCGGATCACCTCGGAGTCGCCCGCGAGGCCCGGGTCGAGGGACTTGCCCTGCGTGGCGCGCGACCCCTCCGGGATGCCCTTCAGGTACTTGTCCGTGAGCAGGCCCTGCGCGAGCGGCACGAAGGAGATGCAGCCCATGCCGGCCGTCTCCAGCGTGTCCAGCAGGCCGTCGTCCTCGGTCCAGCGGTTGATCATCGAGTACGAGGGCTGGTGGATGAGCGCCGGGACGCCCATCTCCTTCAGCAGGCGCGCCGCCTCGGCGGTCTGCTCGCTGTTGTACGAGGACACACCCACGTACAGCGCCTTGCCCTGCTGCACGGCGGACGCGAGCGCGCCCATCGTCTCCTCGAGCGGGGTGTCCGGGTCGAAGCGGTGCGAGTAGAAGATGTCGACGTAGTCGAGGCCCATCCGGGACAGGGACGCGTCGAGGGACGACAGCAGGTACTTGCGGCTGCCCCACTCCCCGTACGGGCCCGGGTGCATGAGATAGCCCGCCTTGGTCGAAATGACCAGCTCGTCCCGATACGGGGCGAAGTCCTGGGCGAACATCTTGCCGAAGTTCAGCTCGGCGGAGCCGGGGGGCGGCCCGTAGTTGTTCGCCAGGTCGAAGTGGGTGACACCGATGTCAAAAGCGCGGCGGAGGATCTCCCGCTGCGAGTCCAGTGTGCGGTCGTCACCGAAGTTGTGCCACAGGCCGAGCGAGATCGCGGGCAGCTTGAGGCCACTGCGGCCGGTGCGCCGGTACTCCATCGAGTCGTAGCGGTCCGCGGCGGCGCGGTACGAAGACATGTCGTTCATGGGTACGAAGCTACGTCAGAGCACCGACAGCCCACAGCACCGGAGCACAGACAGCCCCACAGTGAGGACGGCGCCCAGCAGCGGTAGGCTTCGCCCTCGGGGACTGCCGTCTGCACGGAGGGGCTGAAAGACAGTGAACCTGCGCGACCTGGTGTACGGACTTTACGCACGCCGGGTGGAAGGCCGTCTCGACCACGATCAGGTGCCCAAACACATCGGGGTCATCCTCGACGGGAACAGGCGCTGGGCGAAGGCCTCCGGTGGCACTGCGGCGCAGGGCCACCAGGCCGGTGCGTACAAGATCGAGGAGTTCCTCGGCTGGTGTGCCGAGACGGACGTCGAGGTCGTCACCCTCTGGATGCTGTCGACGGACAACTTCGACCGTCCCGAGGAGGAGCTGAGGCCGCTCCTCGGCATCATCGAGGAGACCGTCCGCAGCCTCGCCGTCGACGGCCGCTGGCGCGTCCACCACGTCGGCACCCTCGACCTTCTCCCGGCCCGCACCCAGACCGTCCTCAAGGAGGCCGAGCAGGCCACCGCGGACAACGCGGGGATACTCGTGAACGTCGCGGTCGGCTACGGCGGCCGCCAGGAGATCGCCGACGCGGTGCGCTCCCTGCTGCTCGACCACGCGGACAAGGGCACCAGCCTCGAGGAGATCGCCGAGAGCGTCGACATCGACCAGATCTCGAAGCACCTCTACACCAGCGGGCAGCCCGACCCGGACCTCGTCATCCGCACGAGCGGCGAGCAGCGCCTGTCCGGATTCATGCTCTGGCAGTCGGCCCACTCCGAGTACTACTTCTGCGAAGTTTTCTGGCCCGCCTTCCGCAAGGTGGACTTCCTGCGCGCCCTGCGCGACTACGCCGCCCGCCACCGGCGTTACGGCGGCTGACCCCGGGGACGTACGTCACCAGGAGTTAACGCGCGCGCCGTCATATGCCGTGGCATGGCCGCGCGTGTTCGAGGGAATAAGCCTTCCAGGTCGATGTCCGATTCACGGACGTCGAGTCTCAGCGGACGGCACGGGGCTGTCCGCCCGGGAGGCCCTTTGCGCCAGGACGACCACGCGGGGAGCACATGCTCCGCTGGAGAAGCTGGGGGCCGGTCCACGGCCCACGCATCGCGGCCGTCGACCGGCGGGTACGACCCGCCCCGCCCGGCCCGGGATCCCTCTGTCGCTCCCCGACCTCATCCGAGGGGGTACGTCCTTCCGTGGTGACCAGCAACAAGCGCCAGCCCGACCGGCGCACTTATGTTCTCGACACCAGCGTCCTGCTGGCCGACCCGAACGCCCTGACCAGGTTCGACGAGCACGAAGTGGTGCTCCCGATCGTCGTGGTCACGGAACTGGAGGCCAAGCGGCACCATCCGGAGCTCGGATACTTCGCCCGGCAGGCCCTGCGCCTGCTCGACGACTTCCGTATCCGCCACGGACGCCTGGACGCCCCGATCCCCATCGGTGATCTGGGCGGGACCCTGCGCGTCGAGCTCAACCACTCGGATCCGGGCGTTCTCCCGGCGGGTTACCGCCTGGGGGACAACGACTCCCGCATCCTCGCCGTCGCCCGCAACCTCCAGGCCGAGGGGTACGACGTCACCGTCGTCTCCAAGGACCTGCCGCTGCGCATCAAGGCGTCGTCGGTCGGCCTGCTCGCCGAGGAGTACCGCGCCGAGCTCGCCATCACGGACTCCGGCTGGACCGGGATGTCCGAGCTGCGGCTCTCCGGTGAACAGGTGGACCTCCTCTTCGAGGAGGAGAGCCTGTACGTACCGGAGGCGGCGGAGCTGCCCGTCCACACCGGCCTCACCATCCAGTCCGAGCGCGGCAAGGCGCTCGGCAGGATCACGGCCGAGGGCAACGTCCGTCTGGTGCGCGGCGACCGCGAGGCGTTCGGCATCAAGGGACGCAGCGCCGAGCAGCGCATCGCGCTCGATCTGCTCCTCGACCCGGACATCGGGATCCTGTCGATGGGAGGCCGGGCCGGCACCGGCAAGTCGGCGCTCGCGCTGTGCGCGGGCCTGGAAGCGGTACTCGAACGGCGCCAGCACCAGAAGGTGATGGTCTTCCGTCCGCTGTACGCGGTGGGCGGCCAGGAGCTCGGCTATCTGCCCGGCACCGAGGCCGAGAAGATGGGCCCGTGGGCGCAGGCGGTCTTCGACACGCTCGGGTCGGTCGCCGGCAAGGCCGTCATCGAGGAGGTCACCGCGCGCGGCATGCTGGAGGTCCTGCCGCTCACCCACATCCGCGGCCGCTCCCTGCACGACGCGTTCGTGATCGTGGACGAGGCCCAATCCCTCGAACGGAACGTCCTTTTGACCGTTCTGTCGAGGATCGGGGCGAATTCGCGGGTTGTGCTCACGCACGACGTGGCGCAGCGCGACAACCTCCGGGTCGGCCGGTACGACGGAGTGGTCGCCGTCGTCGAAAAGCTGAAGGGACACCCGCTGTTCGCGCACGTCACGCTCACGCGGTCGGAGCGTTCGCAGATCGCGGCCCTGGTCACCGAGATGCTGGAGGACGGTCCCCTGTGAGGAGAGAGCGAGCGAAGCGCCCCATCTTGTAGGGGTTACGCGGTAGTTGGCGCCGCCCGGCGAAGCGCAGGAGCTTAGCCGGGCGGCGTTGTGCCGTGCGCTTGTTTCCGCGAAACCGCTGGGGCAAACGAGGTGTGAGCTTTCCCACTTGGATGAGAATTGCCTTGAGGCAACCGCGTCCGGCAGAGTCTCAGTCCTGTCAGGCCCCGCATACGACACTTGTGCATCCACAGCATTACGAGCACCACGGACACCAGAACTTCACAGAGGCCGTCGTATGCCGCCCGTGCACCACGCGGCTCTCCCTTAGCGGGAGTTGCCCACCGGGCCCGTGTCTCCCGTGACCCCGCAGTTGGGAGGCCAGCGCCAGGGGCACGATTGCGTCCGCGAGGGTCACCTACAGCGGGCGATGCTGGAAGGAAACCGTGTGAGCCGGATTTCGGTCCGGGGATTCGCAGTGGCTTCGGCCACCGCGGTCACCACAGTCGGCGCAGTCGTGGGTGTTGCCTCGGGCAGCACCGCTCAGCCCTCCAACAACGAGGCTGAGGCCACGGCGAGCGACGCGACCCTCCTCGCCGACATACCCGCGGGCCAGCAGGCCCAGGTGCAGACCGCCACTCTGACGCAGCAGGCGGAGACGCAGGCCATCGCCGCGGACAACGCCGCTCAGAAGTCGGCGGAGGAAGCAGCCCGTAAGAAGGCCGCCGAGGACGCCGTCGCCAAGCAGCAGGCGGCCGCCGACGCCAAGGAGAAGGCGGAGAAGGAAGCCAAGGAGCGTGAGGAGGCCAAGAAGGTCGCCAGCCGCTCGGCCACCCGCGACGCCTCCAGCTTCGCCACGCAGGCCTCGTACTCGACGTCGCAGATCCAGGCGATGGCGCGTCAGATGGTCCCCGCCGGGCAGTTCCAGTGCTTCAGCAACATCGTGGACCACGAGTCCAGCTGGAACTACCGGGCGACCAACGCCTCCTCCGGCGCCTACGGTCTCTTCCAGGCGCTTCCCGCGTCCAAGTACTCCACCGCGGGCGCCGACTGGCAGACCAACCCGGCCACCCAGATCAAGTGGGGCCTCAACTACATGGACAGCCGCTACGGCAGCCCGTGTGAGGCCTGGAGCTTCTGGCAGGCCAACCACTGGTACTAGAAGCCGGTACAGCTTCATGACGGGCCCGTGGCCCGTCAACCTTCCTGAGCCCCTTGCCGTCCTACGGTGAGGGGCTCAGGGCATGTACGGTCGGAGCCGACGACTCCCGGGGGAGTGGTGAGAGAGCACGGGGGAAGAGGACGGATCATGTCGCGAGTTCCAGGATGGCTCGGCCGGCTCGGCAGTGAGCTCAGCCGGATGGGGGAGCGGTTGGACGAGCGCCGCGCCGAGGCCGAGCGCGACGACCGCGGGGACGACCCCGTTCCGGATGCCGCCACCGGGTCCGCCCCTCAACCCGCCCGCGATGCCGCGCATGCGGCCGCCGAAGTGCCCCAAGTGCCCGTCACCCGGCCGGAGAACGGCGGCGGCGACCACGTACCCCCGCCGCCCGCGTACGCGCCCGCGATAGCGGCCAGGCCCGACCCCGTCGCGGCCGTGCCGTGGGGGATGCGCGTCGCGGCCGAGGCCGGCTGGCGGCTGCTCGTCCTGGCGGGCACCCTCTGGGTCCTGATGAGGGTCATCAGCGCGGTGCAGCTGGTGGTCTACGCGTTCGTCGCCGCGATGCTCATCACCGCGCTCCTCCAGCCGACCGTGGCCCGTCTGAGGAGGCACGGCGTGCCGCGGGGCCTGGCCACCGCACTCACCGCGATCCTCGGCTTCGTCATCATGGGACTTGTCGGCTGGTTCGTCGTCTGGCAGGTCCAGGAGAACATCGACAACCTCTCGGACCAGATCCAGGACGGCATCGACGAGCTGCGCAACTGGCTCCTCAACAGCCCGTTCCATGTGACCGAGAGCCAGATCAACGAAATCGCCAAGTCCCTGCGCGACGCGGTCGGCGCCAACACCGACCAGATCACGTCCGCGGGCCTCGAAGGCGTCACCGTCATCGTCGAGGCGCTCACCGGCATCCTGCTCACGATGTTCTCGACGCTGTTCCTGCTCTACGACGGCCGGCGCATCTGGGAGTGGACCACCAGGCTCGTCCCGGCGCAGGCCCGTCCCGGTATCGCCGGTGCGGGGCCACGGGCCTGGCGCACGCTCACCGCGTATGTGCGCGGCACGGTGATAGTCGCGCTCATCGACGCGATCTTCATCGGGCTCGGCATCTTCTTCCTCGGGGTCCCGATGGCGGTGCCGCTCGCCGTCTTCATCTTCCTGTTCGCGTTCATCCCGCTGGTGGGCGCGGTGATTTCGGGAGCGCTCGCGGTGGTGGTGGCCCTGGTGACCCAGGGCGTCTTCACGGCCGTCATGACGCTCGCGGTGGTACTGGCCGTGCAGCAGATCGAGGGCCACATCCTCCAGCCGTTCATCCTGGGCCGGGCCGTGCGGGTGCATCCGCTCGCGGTGGTGCTGTCCGTCGCGGCCGGAGGCCTGGTGAACGGGATCGGCGGGGCCGTGGTGGCGGTGCCGCTCGTGGCCGTGACGAACACGGTCGTCGGCTATCTGCGCTCGTACTCGCGTGAGGCGGCGCTGCGTCAGTCGCCCCCGCCGCACGGGGCGACCGCCGTCGACGTGGCACCGGTCGATCCGACGGCCGGGAAGACCTAGAAGCCGGGATACGCGAGAACGCCGGACACACGGGAACGCCGGATACGTGAGAACGCCGGATACGTGAGAACGCCGGGCGGGCTGAATTTCCTTCAGCCCGCCCGGCGTTCGCGTATGCGCTTACCGAGGTGATCCGTCCGTCAGGACAGGACGTCCTCGGAGTCCAGCGTGACGCCCACGGCCTGGATGACCGCGGCGATCTTGAACGCTTCCTGGATCGTCTCGCGGTCGACGCCCGCCTTGCGCAGCACCTGCTCGTGCGAGTCGAGGCACTGGCCGCAGCCGTTGATCGCGGAGACCGCGAGGGACCACAGCTCGAAGTCGACCTTCTCGACGCCCGGGTTGCCGATGACGTTCATCCGCAGGCCGGCGCGCAGCGTCCCGTACTCCGGGTCGGAGAGCAGGTGGCGCGTGCGGTAGAAGACGTTGTTCATCGCCATGACGGCGGCGGCCGACTTGGCGGCGGTGTACGCCTCCGGCGACAGGTTCGCCTTCGCCTCGGGCTCCAGCTCGCGCAGGACGCGCGGGGAGCGGGACGCGATCGCGCAGGCGAGCACGGTGCCCCACAGCTGCTGCTGCGGCAGGTCCGAGTTGCCGATGACCGAGCCGAGGTTCAGGCGCAGGTCCTTGGCGTAGTCCGGGACGGCGGACTTCAGTTCGTCGAGAGCCATGTCAGATCACTCGCCCGACAGGAGCGCGACCGGGTCGAGGGTGTTCTCGCCCTTGGTCCAGTTGCACGGGCACAGCTCGTCGGTCTGCAGGGCGTCGAGCACCCGCAGGACCTCCTTGGGGTTACGGCCCACGGAACCGGCGGTCACCATCGTGAACTGGATCTCGTTGTTCTGGTCGACGATGAAGACGGCGCGCTGCGCGAAGCCGTCCTCGCCCTCGATGCCGAGGTCGCGCATGAGCTCGTGCTTCGAGTCGGCGAGCATCGGGAAGGGCAGGTCGGTCAGGTCCGGGTGGTCCTTGCGCCAGGCGTGGTGCACGAACTCGGAGTCGCCGGAGAAGCCGAGGATCTGGGCGTCACGGTCGGCGAACTCGTCGTTCAGCTTGCCGAACGCGGCGATCTCGGTCGGGCACACGAAGGTGAAGTCCTTGGGCCACGCGAAGACGATCTTCCACTTGCCTTCGTAGGTCTTGTGGTCGATCTGCTCGAACTCCTTGCCCTTCTCCAGGGAGACACAGGCAGTCAGGTCGAACTGGGGGAACTTGTCACCGACAGTGAGCACGCACTACTCCTTGCAGCATGGAGGGGCCCTTTTTGAGGGCTTTCCAAAGGGGTTGGACTGGACTCGATCGTGGCACAGGGTGCATTGATTATGGAAATAGCTAGACTCGGTTGTGTTGATCGGACCCGGCTATCAGTAGCCGTAGGTAAGGGGAGTGACCGTGGCCAGCACCAAGCGGCGACAGCCGAGCCTCGCGCAGCTGCGGGCCTTCGCCGCCGTCGCCGAGCATCTGCACTTCCGGGACGCCGCCGCCGCGATCGGCATGAGCCAGCCCGCGCTCTCCGGTGCCGTGTCCGCCCTGGAGGAGTCCCTCGGCGTGACCCTGCTCGAACGCACTACCCGCAAGGTGCTGCTCTCGCCCGAGGGTGAGCGGCTCGCGGTGCGCGCGAAGGCCGTGCTCGACGAGGTGGGCGCGCTGATGGAGGAGGCCGAGGCGGTGCGGGCGCCGTTCACGGGAGCGCTCCGCCTCGGCGTCATCCCCACCGTCGCGCCCTACCTCCTGCCGGCCGTCCTGCGCCTCGTCCACGAGAAGTACCCGGACCTGGACCTCCAGGTCCACGAGGAGCAGACGTCGTCCCTGCTCGAAGGGCTCGCGGCGGGGAGGCTCGATCTGCTGCTTCTCGCCGTGCCGCTCGGGATGCCCGGCGTCACCGAACTGCCCCTGTTCGACGAGGACTTCGTGCTCGTCACGCCGCTCGACCACTGGCTCGGGGGCCGCGAGGGCATCCCGCGCGAGGCCCTGCGCGAGCTGCGGTTGCTGCTGCTCGACGAGGGGCACTGCCTGCGTGACCAGGCGCTCGACATCTGCCGCGAGGCCGGCCGCGCGGACGCCCCGGTGACCACGACGGCGGCCGGCCTGTCCACGCTGGTCCAGCTGGTCGCGGGCGGGCTCGGCGTGACGCTGCTGCCGCGCACCGCGCTCGCCGTGGAGGCCAGCCGCAGCAGCCAGTTGCTCACCGGGTTCTTCGAGGACCCGGCGCCGACCCGCCGCATCGCCCTCGCCATGCGGACGGGCGCCGCGCGCGGTGCGGAGTACGAGGAGCTGGCCGCGGCCCTGCGCGAGGCGGTGCGGCCGCTGCCGGTACGGGTGCTGTGACCCCGACTCTTGGGGGCAGGCCCCGTACCGGCAGGGTGTGTTACTCGGTGCGCAGGCCGTCCGGCCGCATCATGCGCCACAGCGGCGGCAGGCTGAGCAGCGTCACCACCGCGACGAGTCCGGCGCCGCCCGCCGTCAGGGGTGCGAACGCCCACCAGTCGGTCACCTGCTTGTCGATCATGCGGGTCATCACGTAGCCCAGGCCGAGCCCGCCCACGATCGCCAGGCCGAGGCCGAGGGCGACCGGGATCGCCGTCTGCCACAGGACCGACCAGGCCATCGACCGGCGTCGCGTGCCGAACGCGGTCAGGGCCGCCAACAGCCGCTTGCGCTCCCGCAGTTGCTCCAGCGTGGAGACCAGCATGGACGCCGCGATCAGGGCCATCGTCGCGGCCGCGCCGATCTGCAGCCCCCTCGCGATGCTCGCGTACTGCTTGTCGCGGTTGACCGCCTTGATCGACATCACGTCGAGCATCGGATCGATATGGGCCGCGGTGTTGCGCACGTACTCCTCGGCGTCCGGCACCTTCGGGTCGATCTGCACCATGGCGGTGGTCGTGGCCTCGGTCAGCTGCGCGATGTCGATCGCGCCGGGGGTGGCGAGGATGCCGTCGACCTTGTCGTCGGTCGGGCTGGGCCGCGCCTGGACCGTGCGGGCGTCCGCGGGCAGCGTCCACAGGATCTGGCTCGACTTCTTGCCGTCGCCGGGCCCCACGTCGACGGGCTTGCCGGGGCGCGCCGACTCGTCGACCCAGTCGTTCATCTTCCGGTCGCCGGTGTGCGAGACGAACGTGTCGCCGTCGTGGCAGTCGCCGACGCGGGCCAGTTCGCGCAGGGTCGCGCAGGTGCCGATGCTGATCGTCGTCGTTGGCTGGATCTCGCCCTCCGGGACCGGGCCGGGGCGCGTGGCGTAGGTCGACACGGTGCCGATGACGCTCTTGACGCCCTTCGTGTCACGGAAGTCGTCGATCATCCGCTGCGCGAGCCTGCCGTCGCCGGCCTGGGAGATGACGGTCAGCTGGGCGCGGTGCGGGTCCTGGCCCGTGACCCGGTTGAAGTCGTCGTGCATCGACGCGAACATCATCTGCAGAGCGACCGCGCCGGCCACCGCGATGGTGATACCGCTGACCGCGCGGGCCGCGTTGCCGCTGCTCAACTGGAGTCGCCGCGTGGCCAGTTGCCACGGCACCGGGCCGCCGCGCAGCCGGGACACGACCGATTCGAGCAGCCAGGGAAGCAGCGTGCTCAGCCCGACCAGGGCCAGGGTCGCGCCGGTCGCGATGGCATACGCGTTGATGTCCTGGTCGGTACTGCTGACCCGGCCCATGGCCAGGAGGATCCCGATGCCCGCGACGGGCAGGAGCAGCCGCCACCACAGGCGACGCCTGCGCGGCACGCCGCCGCGCACGACACCGAGCGGCTCGATGGCCACCGAGCGCAGCGAGAAGACGGTGACGAGGACCGCCGAGAGCGGCACGGCCACGACGATCAGCGCGGCGAGCACCGGCACCGGCTGCAGGTCGGACGGGAACGCGCTGACCCTGTCGAGGTCGACCACGCCGATCAGTTGCCGTACGGCGAGGAAGAACACGGCGCCGACGGCCAGGCCGAGCAGGGCGCCGAACAGCGACTCGCCCGCCGCGATCCGCCGCACCGCCCTGGCGTCCGCGCCGACCAGGCGCAGCGCGGCCAGGCGCCGGTCGCGTCGGTCGCCGCCGAACCGCACCGCCGTACCGATGAAGACGGCCACGGGCGTGAGCAGCACGACGCAGATCAGTACGACGAGCACCATCAGGAGCGCGTTCAGCGGCTCCGACAGGTCGGAGCCGAACCTCGCCGCCCGGTAGCCGCCGTCGCGGGTCGTGAGGGTGTCGGATCCCGCGTAGTAGAAGAGCTCCTGCGGGGAGACCAGGCCGGCGTCGGCGATCGTTCCGGTGACGCGGTAGTCGCGGAAGCGCTCCTTGAGGAGCCGCGCGCCGGGGTCGTCGAGGAGGTCGCGCAGCGCGGGCGAGACGACCATCTCGTCGTTGCCGGGCAGCTCGCCGAGGCCGGGCGGCAGGACGGGCCTGCTGCCCTCGGCGCGTACGAACCTGCCCTCCAGCGAGCGGTCGCGGAACGTCGTGAACGTGTCCCGCATCAGCAGGGTCGTGTCGGACCGCTTGATCTTGCCCGCGAGCGTCATCCGGTCCGCGGCCTCGCGCGCCGACGAGCGGTCGCTGCGATGGTCGGTCAGGTACGGCACGGACGCGGCGCCGAGCAGCAGCGCGACGCCGAGGCCCACACCGACAGCGGTGAGGATCGTGCGGATCCAGCCCTCGCGCCCGCCGGCGGCCGCGAAGCGCATGCCCATGCCCAGGTCGCGGATCCAGGCGCGCACGCCGGTGGGGGCGGAGTCCGACGCCGTGGCCGCAGGCGCGGGCTGCGGCTTGGTGCGCGTCGCGCTCATGCGATGCGCTCCATGTCGCGGGACTTCCCGTCACGGACGATGATCTCGCGGTCCGAGTAGGCGGCGACGCGGGCTTCGTGGGTGACGAGGACGACGGCGGCGTTCGTGGACCGGGCGGCATCGGTGAGCAGCTCCATGACGCGCTCGCCGTTGAGGGAGTCGAGGGCGCCGGTGGGCTCGTCGGCGAACAGGACGCGGGGGCTGGTGGCCAGGGCGCGGGCGACGGCGACGCGCTGGCCCTGGCCGCCGGAGACCTCGCCGGGGCGCTTGCCGGTGAGGTCGTCGACCTCCAGGCGCTCCATCCACGTACGGGCGGTGGCCTCGGCGGCCTTGCGCCTGGCGCCGTTGAGGCGCAGGGGCAGAGCGACGTTTTCCAGGCAGGTGAGTTCGGGGACGAGCTGGCCGAACTGGAAGACGAAGCCGAAGTCGCTGCGGCGCAGGGCGCTGCGTGCGGCGTCGGACATGGTGGCGAGGTTCTGTCCCGCGTAGGTGATGGCGCCTTCGTCGGGCGGGACGATGCCGGCGAGGCAGTGCAGGAGAGTCGACTTGCCGGAGCCGGAGGGGCCCATGACGGCGACGACCTCGCCGGGGTGGACGGAGAACTCGGCGCCGTTGAGCGCCTTGGTGGCGCCGTAGGTCTTGTGGAGACCGTCGGCGGTCAGGAGGGAGCCGGCGGGGGTCATGGCTTGCGCACCTCCGCGGCGAGCTTGTCCAGGCGTGCGGCGGTGAGTTCGAGCCACCGCAGGTCCGCTTCGAGGTGGAAGAGGGCGTGGTCGCAGATCAGCTGGTCGGCGAGGTCGCCCTTGCGCTTGCGGTCGGTGAGGATGCGCATCATGCGCAGGTGCTCCGCGCGCTGGGCGTCCAGGACCGTGACGGCGTCGCGCTCGGTGAGCAGCGCCAGGACGACCTTGGTGTAGAGGACGGACTGGAGGTAGGGCTCGGGCGCCTCGGGGGTGGCGAGCCAGCGCTGGACATCGGTGATGCCGGCGTCGGTGATGGCGTAGCGCTTGCGTTCCGGGCCGCCGCCGGCCTCGATCCCGTCGACCTCGACCAGGCCGTTCTTCAGGAGCCGGGACATGGTCGAGTAGACCTGTCCGTAGTGCAGCGGCTTGTCGTGCCCGAAGGTGGCGTCGAAAGTGCGCTTGAGGTCGTAGCCGTGTCGTGGCCCGGACTCGAGAAGTCCCAGAAGGGTGTGACCGATGGACATGGGCGCCACTATACACAGCGTGTATACGTAGTGTGTATAGCCGGTCGGGGGTGGGGTTCCGGGAGGACTTCGGGGTGAAGCGTGAACGGCCCGGGGCGCATGCCCCGGACCGTTCACTGCGCCTCGTCGCCCTGCGATCCCTTGGGCGGCCGCCCCCGCCGCGGCAGCGGTCCCGCAGAGCCGGGCAGCCGCCCGGCCTCCGCGAGAGCCCGCCGCAGCAGGAACTCGATCTGCGCGTTCGCCGAGCGCAGGTCGTCCCCGGCCCACCGCGCGAGCGCGTCGTACACGAGCGGGTCGAGCCGCAGCAGTACCTGCTTGCGCTGTGGCCGCGACCGGCGTGCGGGCCCCTCGGGAGGACCCTCGCGCTCCTCTTCCGAGGGGCTCACTGGTAGAGCGTTCCCGTGTTCAGGACCGGCTGGGCCGCGCGGTCGCCGCACAGGACCACGAGCAGATTGCTGACCATGGCCGCCTTGCGCTCCTCGTCGAGCGCCACGAAGTCCTGCTCCGTGATCCGGGCGAGCGCGTCCTCGACCATGCCGACCGCGCCGTCCACGATGAGCCGCCGCGCGGCGACCACGGCGCCCGCCTGCTGGCGCTGGAGCATGGCCGAGGCGATCTCGGGGGCGTACGCGAGGTGCGTGAACCGGGACTCGATGATCTGCACGCCCGCGGTCTCCACGCGCGCGTGGAGCTCGACGGCGAGCTTCTCGGTGATCTCCTCGGCGTTGCCGCGCAGCGAGAGGCCGGCCTCGTCGTGCGCGTCGTAGGGGTACTCGATGGCGATGTGCCGCACGGCGGCCTCGGTCTGCGTGGCGACGAACTCCAGGAAGTTGTCGACCTCGAAGGTGGCCTGCGCGGTGTCCTCGACGCGCCACACGACGACGGCGGCCAGCTCGATCGGGTTGCCGTAGGCGTCGTTGACCTTGAGGACGGCCGTCTCGTGGTTGCGTACGCGGGTCGAGACCTTGGTGCGGGACGTCAGCGGGTTCACCCAGCGCAGGCCGTCCTCGCGGATCGTGCCCCGGTAGCGGCCGAAGAGCTGGACGACGCGGGCCTCGCCCGGCGCCACCATGTTCAGCCCGCACATCGCGAAGAACGCGGCTATCGCGACCACGACGCCGAGGACGATCAGCCCCGCCTTCGCGCCCGCCGACGACAGCGAAGCGCCGGTCGCGATGAGGGCGACTCCCGCGAAGAGGCCGAGCAGGCCGAGCAGCAGGGCGAGCCCGCCGCCGATGCTGTGAGCGACGACCTCCTTGACGCGGGGCTTGGGCATCTCGGGTGCGTCGGCTGTGGCGTCCGTGCCTGTGGTGTCCGTCTCGGACATAAGGGTCCCCGTTCCTGTGAGCTGGCGGTTCTCGCGAACCAGGTCTAGCAAAGTGATATCACTTTATCGCGTGCGGCAACCATCTGCACCTCTCGGTCGTCGGTTCCCATGGGACAGGTGCTGATTGTCACGTCCGGAAATGCCCGGATCGGCATCCTTTTGCCCTTAGGTGCGGTGTTAGCTTCATGAGCTGATTCAGCACCGATGAGTGTGAAGTGCGCACTGTGCGCGCGGACGTGTCAGCGACTAGAAGCGGAGTAACGGGAGCCATGGGTCGAGCGGACGAGAGACGAGCACGGCAGCGCGGCGGCGCGCGCCGGGCGGCGCGCGGGGGCTCGTCCACCCGGCGGACGGGTATACGCCGCTTCTTCACCTGGAAGAAGATCCTCGGCACACTCTTCGGCCTGTGCCTCCTCTGCATGGGCGCGTTCATCGTGCTGTACATGGTGATCGACGTCCCCGAGGGCAACCCGGACGCGATGCGGCAGAGCAACGTCTACAAGTACAGCGACGGCAAGACCATGGCCCGTGTCGGCCAGGTCAACCGCGAGATCGTCGATCTCTCCGAGGTGCCCACGGATGTGCAGCACACCTTCGTCGCCGCTGAGAACAAGACGTTCTACAAGGACAAGGGCATCGACCTGAAGGGCACCGCCCGCGGTGTGATCAACACGGTCACCGGCAAGGGCAAGCAGGGTGGTTCGACGATCACCCAGCAGTACGTGAAGAACTACTACCTCACGCAGGACCAGACCGTCACGCGCAAGCTGAAGGAACTGGTCATCTCGCTGAAGGTGGACCGCAAGAAGTCCAAGGAAGACATCCTCGCGGGCTACATCAACACCAGCTTCTACGGCCGCAGTTCGTGGGGCATCCAGGCCGCCGCCCAGGCCTACTACAACGTCGACGCCAAGGATCTGTCCGTGGCGCAGGGCGCGTACCTCGCGGCGCTCCTCCAGGCCCCGAACCAGTACGACTGGGGCATCGCCTCGGACACCGGCAAGAAGCTGGCCGTGGACCGCTGGAACTACGTCCTGGACAACATGGTCGACATGCACTGGCTCAGCGCCAGCGACCGCCAGGGCATGACGTTCCCCAAGCCGAAGGCGCCGAAGGCCGCCGCCGGGCTCGAGGGCCAGGAGGGCTACCTCTACACCGCCGCCAAGGCCGAGGTGATGAAGGACCTGAACCTCACCGAGGCGCAGTTCGACGCGGGCGGCTACACGGTCACCCTCAACATCGACCGCAAGAAGCAGAAGCAGCTGGAGAAGTCGGTCAGGCAGCAGTTGACCGACAACCTGAACCCGAAGAGCAAGAAGGCCGACTCCCGGGTGCAGGCCGGTGCCGCCTCGGTCGACCCGAAGACCGGTAAGGTCCTCGCGCTGTACGGCGGTGAAGGGCTCAGCAAGCACTACGTCAACAACGCGACCCGCCCCGACTACCAGCCGGCCTCCACCTTCAAGCCGCTGATCCTCGCGGCCGCCCTGGAGAACAACGCCACGACGCAGATCGGGCAGTCGATCAAGGCGAGCACGATCTACGACGGCACCAACAAGCGGCCGGTCGTCAGCGACGGACAGAAGGTCGGCTTCGCCCCGCCGAACGAGGACGACCACAGCTACGGCCCGGTCACCGTGCAGACCGCCATGAACAAGTCCATCAACTCCGTCTTCGCGCAGATGGGCGTCGACGTCGGCATGGACCAGGTCATGGCGACGGCCAAGAAGCTCGGCATGGACGACGCCGACCTCAAGCCGTACCCGGCGCAGACCCTGGGCACCATGGGCGCGAGCCCGATGGAGATGGCCGGTGTCTACGCGACGCTCGACAACCACGGCAAGCAGGTCACTCCGCAGATCGTGAAGTCCGTGTCCAAGCAGGGCCAGGACGTCCCGCTGCCGGACGCGATCGGCAACCAGGTGATCAGCCGCGGCGCCGCGGACTCGGTCACCTCCGTCCTGACCGGCGTGGTCGACGACGGTACGGCGAAGACCTCGGTGCGTGACAACCCGGCCCGCGACGGCCAGAAGGTGGCGGGCAAGACCGGTACCTCCGACGACAACAAGTCGGCCTGGTTCACCGGCTACACGCCGGATCTGGTCACCTCGGTGGGCCTGTTCGGCGAGGGCGCGCTGAAGACCTCGGAGGCGGGCGCGCACGTCTCGATGAAGGGCGCCGGCGGTCTGCCCCGCGTCGACGGCGGCAGCTTCCCGGCGCGCATCTGGGCCCAGTACACCTTCAACTCGACCAGCCCCACGGCCGAGTTCGACCTCGACACGGACATGGGCGCGGCCGTCGAGGTGCCGTCCACCCCGCAGGACACCCCGAGTGCCCCCGAGTCCACCCCGGAGAACACCCCGAGCACCCCGGAGTCCACTCCGCCGACGACGCCGAGCACCCCGGAGTCGAGCCCGGAGACCACCCCGCCGACCGACGAGCCGTCAGGCGGCGTCACGCCCCCGACGGACCCCTCGTCGCCGACCTTCGGAATCCCGGAGAACCCGGACGACTCGGGCAGCAACAGACCACGCGGCCTCACCGGCTGACAGTGACGCACGCGAGTGGGCCCGGAACCGTACGGTTCCGGGCCCACTCGCGTATCCAGGCTCAGGCAGTGCCGTTCCCGTGCGCCAGCTCGAACCACACGACCTTGCCGGTGCTCAGCCGCGTCGCACCCCAGCGCCGCGCGAGCCTGTTGACCAGGTACAGGCCGCGCCCGCCCTCGTCGGTGGCGCGGGCCTGGCGCAGCCGCGGCAGCTGTGGCACGTCGTCGCCGACCTCGCAGCGCAGCACGTCGGTCCGCAGCAGGCGCAGCGTGACGGGCCGGGACGCGTACCGCACGGCGTTCGTCACGACCTCGCTGACGAGGAGCTCCACCGAGTCCGTCAGCTCCTCCAGGCCCCACCGGGCGAGCGCGCTGCGCGCCAGGCGGCGGGCCCGGCCCGGCGCCGCGTCCTCGGGGTCGAGGAGCCAGTAGGCGACGTCGCTCGGCGCGATCCCGTCGAACCGGGCCGCGAGCAGCGCGATGTCGTCGTCCCGGTCGCCCGGGCCGAGCATGTCGAGGACCTCGTCGCACAGCGCCTCAAGGGGCGGCGGATGGTCCGGTCCGGTCAGCTGGGCCGTCGCGGCGAGCCGCTCCCGCAGCTGCTCTATCCCGGTCCACACGTCCCGCAGCCGCGACTCGACCAGACCGTCCGTGTAGAGGAGGAGTGTCGCGCCCGCCGGGGCGTCCAGCTCGACCGCCTCGAAGTCGACCCCGCCGACACCGATCGGCGCGCCCGGCGGGACGCGCAGCACCTCGGCGCGGCCGCCCAGATGCAGCAGGACCGGCGGCGGGTGGCCCGCGTTGGCGATGGTGATGCGGTGCGAGACCGGGTCGTAGACGGCGTACAGGCAGGTCGCCATGCGGTCGCTGCCGAGGCGCTGGGCCTGCTCGTCCAAGTGGTGCAGGACCTCCTGCGGCGGCAGGTCGAGACCGGCGAGGGTCTGCGCGGTCGTACGGAGCTGGCCCATGATCGCGGCGGACGTCATGGAGTGGCCCATGACGTCACCCACGACCAGGGCGACGCGGCTGCCGGGCAGCGGAATCGCGTCGTACCAGTCGCCGCCCACGCGCGCGGTCTCCGCGGCCGGCAGATACCGGGACGCGAGGCGCACGCCTGTCGGCCGCGGCAGCGTCTCGGGCAGCATCGTGCGCTGGAGCTCGTCGGCGATGTACGCCTCGCGGCCGTACAGGACGGCCTTGTCGATGCCGAGCGCGCTGTGCGTGGCGAGCTGCCCCGCGACCAGCAGGTCGTCGTTCTCGAACGCGTGGCGTTCGGGGCGGCGCAGGAAGACGGCCGCACCGATGACCCGGCGGCGCCCGCGCAGCGGCGCGAGGATCGCCCGCTGCCCGGTGGGCAGGCCGAGGTCCGGGTCGTCGCCGAGCAGCTCCGGCAGCGCGGCCAGGGCGGCGGGCGAGTCCGCGAACACGGGCCGTACGCCCCGCAGTACCTCGGCCAGCGCGCCGCCGGTCCGCACCTCGCACAGCTCGGCGGTGACGGGGTCGCCCTGGGCGGCGCCGGCCGCCATCGTCAGGAGTCCGCCGCCGTCGGTGTCCGGATCCTCGGCGCCCTCCTCGATGAGGCGCAGCCGGTCCGTCCTGCGCAGCCGCAGCACGACGGGCCCGGAGGGCCGCTCGTCGCCGACCGGCAGCGGGTCCCGCAGATAGACCAGGATCACGTCGGAGAACGTGGGTACGGACGCGCGGCACAGGCCCATGACGATCTCGTCCAGGTCTATCCCGCGGGCGATCCGCCGGGTCGCGGCGCCCACGAAGCGCAGCCGGTCCCCGTCCCGCCGCATCGGGACGGGTGTCCCCGGCGGGCGCGGCTGTCCGCTCCGCCGGTCGGGCACGGGCCTCGGCCGGTGGGGATCGTCCGGTCCGGCGTCCGACAGGGCGTGTTCGGGCGCGCTGTCGGCGTCCCCGGAAGCGGAACCGGGCTTGCGCCGCCCGGGCACGCCACCGCCACCGCTCTCACGACGTGGCGGCTGCTCGGGTACGGGTGCGGCTCCGGAGTGCTCGGGCGCGGCACCGCGCGGTACGGAGGCGCCCGACGCGGGCCCTCGGCGCGCGGGATCGGCGTCGTCGGCGGACGAGGTCGCTCCGGGGCGCCCCTGTTGTGCGGGGAGCGCGTCGGAGGCGCGCCTCAGGGCCCCGCGGGGGTCCGCGGGGGCGGCGGGGCGGGCGGCCGGCCGGCGGCCCTCGTGGG
>NZ_NNBL01000027.1:43549-110074 GCF_002803065.1 Streptomyces sp. CB01635 | reverse complement strand
CCCTCCGTCGTGTTGATCTTCTCGCCGCGGAACATGGCGTCCCGCAGCCCGAACACGTCGGCCGCGGCGGCGAGCTCGCGCAGCAGGCGCAGCGTCTCGTCCGTGACCAGGTGCTTGGAGTAGTCGACGTGCAGATCGCCGACCTGGACCGTGTAGCGCGCGGCGCGGCCCGGGTCGGTGGTGAACAGATCCCGCAGATGGACCTGGCGCTGCTTCGCGCGGTGGTCCGAAAGGGCCGTCCACTGGGGACGGACCGTGAGGTGCGGGGTGGTGTCAGGCATGTTGAACGCGCTCCTTGGTGCCATCGCCGCGCAGAGCGACGGCGTACATCTCGTCCGCGTCGAGGCGGCGGAGTTCTTCGGCGATCAGCTCGGAGGTGGTGCGGACCTTGAGGGCCAGGGTGCGCTGCGGCTGGCCGGGCAGGGTGAGCTGCGCGAGGGGGCCCTCGGGACGGTCGATGCGGATCTCGCCGCCGGCCGTGCCGAGGCGGACGGCCGTGACGACCGGGCCCGCGGTGGTGACGCGCTCGACGGGCACGCCGAGGCGGGCGCCCAGCCAGCGGGCGAGCAGCTCGGCGCTGGGGTTCTCGGCCTCGCTCTCGACGGCCGCCGAGGTGATCTCGGCGCCTGCCTGGTCGAGGGCGGCGGCCAGCATGGAGCGCCACGGCGTGAGGCGGGTCCAGGCGAGGTCGGTGTCGCCGGGGGCGTACGAGGCGGCGCGGGCGGCCAGCGCGGACAGCGGGTCCTCGACGGCGTACGCGTCGGTGATACGGCGCTGGGCGAGCGCGCCCAGGGGGTCCTTGGCGGGGACGTCGGGGGCGTCGACCGGCCACCAGACGACGACGGGCGCGTCCGGGAGCAGCAGCGGCAGGACGACGGAGTCGGCGTGCTGGCCGACCTCGCCGTACAGGCGCAGCAGGACGGTCTCGCCGGTGCCGGCGTCCGCGCCGACGCGCACCTCGGCGTCGAGGCGGTTGCCCTGGCGGTCGCGGGGCGAGCGGGCGTGCCGCTTGATCACGACGAGGGTGCGCGAGGGGTGCTCGCGGGAGGCCTCCTCGGCGGCCTTGATGGAGTCGTAGGCGTTCTCCTCGTCGGTCACGATGACCATCGTGAGGACCATGCCCACGGCCGGGGTGCCAATCGCCCTGCGGCCTTCCACCAGGGCCTTGTTGACCTTGCTTGCCGTCGTGTCGGTGAGGTCGATCTTCATGGCCTGCGCCAGCTCCGTCCGTCTCGTGCGAGCATCTCGTCCGCTTCCTTCGGGCCCCAGCTTCCCGAGGCGTACTGCGCGGGCCGGCCGTGGGTGTCCCAGTGGCCCTCGATCGGGTCGAGGATCTTCCAGGACTCCTCCACCTCCTCCGTGCGGGGGAAGAGGTTGGCATCGCCGAGCAGGACGTCCAGGATGAGCCGTTCGTACGCCTCCGGGCTGGACTCGGTGAAGGACTCGCCGTAGGCGAAGTCCATCGACACGTCCCGGATCTCCATCGAGGTACCCGGGACCTTCGAGCCGAAGCGTACGGTCATGCCCTCGTCGGGCTGGACGCGGATGACCACGGCGTTCTGGCCGAGTTCCTCCGTGGCGGTGGAGTCGAACGGGGAGTGCGGGGCGCGCTGGAAGACGACGGCGATCTCGGTGACGCGGCGGCCGAGGCGCTTGCCGGTGCGCAGGTAGAAGGGGACGCCCGCCCAACGGCGGTTGTCGACCGACAGCTTGACGGCCGCGTACGTGTCGGTCTTCGACTTGGGGTCGATGCCGTCTTCCTGGAGGTAGCCGGGGACCTTCTCGCCGCCCTGCCAGCCTGCCGCGTACTGGGCGCGGACGGTGTGCTCGCCGAGGTTCTCGGGCAGCCGCACCGACTTGAGGACCTTGAGCTTCTCGGTGAGGAGCGACTCGGCGTCGAAGGAGGCCGGCTCCTCCATGGCGGTGAGGGCCATGAGCTGGAGGAGGTGGTTCTGGATGACGTCGCGGGCGGCGCCGATGCCGTCGTAGTAGCCGGCGCGGCCGCCGATGCCGATGTCCTCGGCCATCGTGATCTGCACGTGGTCGACGTAACTCCGGTTCCAGACGGGTTCGTACATCTGGTTGGCGAAGCGGAGGGCCAGGATGTTCTGGACGGTCTCCTTGCCGAGGTAGTGGTCGATGCGGAAGACCTGGTCGGGGGCGAAGACGTCGTGCACGATCGCGTTGAGTTCGCGGGCGCTGGCCAGGTCGTGGCCGAACGGCTTCTCGATGACGGCGCGACGCCAGGAGCCCTCGGGTCCGTCGGCGAGGCCGTGCTTCTTGAGCTGCTGCACGACCTGCGGGAAGAACTTGGGGGGCACGGAGAGGTAGAAGGCGTAGTTGCCGCTGGTGCCGCGCTTCTCGTCGAGGTCGTCGACGGCCTCGCGCAGCTGCTTGAACGCCGTGTCGTCGTCGAAGTCGCCGGGGATGAAGCGCATGCCCTCGGCGAGCTGCTGCCAGACCTCCTCGCGGAACTCGGTGCGGGAGTGCTCGCGCACCGCGTCGTGGACGACCTGGGCGAAGTCCTGGTCCTCCCAGTCGCGGCGGGCGAAGCCGACGAGCGAGAAGCCCGGCGGCAGCAGTCCGCGGTTGGCGAGGTCGTAGACCGCCGGCATCAGCTTCTTGCGGGACAGGTCGCCCGTGACGCCGAAGATGACGAGGCCGGAGGGGCCCGCGATGCGCGGCAGGCGGCGGTCGCGGGGGTCCCTCAGCGGGTTCTGCCAAGCAGTGGTGCTCACTTGGCCTGCGCCTCCTTGTCGGCGAGGCGGCCGGAGACCGTGCCGAGCAGGTCGTTCCACGCCACGTCGAACTTGGCGACGCCCTCGTCCTCCAGCTGCTGCACGACCTCGTCGTAGGAGATGCCGAGCGCGTCGACGGCCTTGAGGTCGGCGCGCGCCTGCTCGTAGCCGCCCGTCACCGTGTCGCCGGTGATCACGCCGTGGTCGGCGGTGGCCTTCAGGGTGGCCTCCGGCATGGTGTTGACCGTGCCCGGGGCGACGAGCTCGTCGACGTACAGGGTGTCCTTGTACGCGGGGTCCTTGACGCCGGTGGAGGCCCACAGCGGGCGCTGCTTGTTGGCGCCGGCGGCCTCCAGCTTGCCCGCACGCTCGGAGGCGAAGACCTCTTCGTACGCCTCGTACGCGAGACGGGCGTTGGCGAGGGCGGCCTTGCCCTTGAGGGACTTGGCCTCGTCGCTGCCGACCTGGTCGAGCCGCTTGTCGATCTCGGCGTCGACGCGCGAGACGAAGAAGGAGGCGACGGAGTGGATGCCCGCCAGGTCGATGCCCGCGGCCTGCGCCTTCTCCAGGCCCGCGAGGTAGGCGTCCATGACGGCCTTGTAGCGGTCGAGGGAGAAGATCAGGGTGACGTTGACGCTGATGCCGAGGCCGATGACCTCGGTGATGGCCGGGAGGCCCGCCTTCGTCGCAGGGATCTTGATCATGACGTTCGGGCGGTCGACCAGCCAGGACAGCTGCTTGGCCTCGGCGACGGTGGCCGTCGTGTCGTGGGCGAGGCGCGGGTCGACCTCGATGGAGACGCGGCCGTCGCGGCCCTGCGTCGCGTCGTACACGGGGCGCAGGATGTCTGCGGCGGCGCGGACGTCGGCGGTGGTCATCATGCGGACCGCCTCGTCGACGGTGACGCCGCGGGTGGCGAGGTCGGCGAGCTGCTCCTCGTAACCCTCACCGGAACCGATGGCCGCCTGGAAGATCGAGGGGTTCGTCGTGACGCCCACGACGTGGCTGTTCTCGATCAGTTCGGCGAGGTTGCCGGACTCGATGCGCTTGCGGGACAGGTCGTCCAGCCAGATGGAAACGCCTTCGCCGGCAAGGGACTCGAGGGGCGTGACGGTGGAGTCGGCGTTGCTCATGTTCTTCATCTTCTTTCGGGTGTACGGGGGCGTACGGTCAGGCGCGGGCGGCGGTGAGGGACTCGCGCGCCATGGCGGCGATGTTGTCGGCGGTGAAGCCGTACTCGGCGAAGAGCGTGGCGGCGTCGGCGGAGGCGCCGAAGTGCTCCAGGGAGACGATGCGGCCGGCGTCGCCGACGTAGCGGTACCAGGTCAGACCGATGCCGGCCTCGACGGCGACGCGCGCCTTCACGGACGAGGGCAGGACGCTGTCCTTGTAGTCCTGCGACTGCTCCTCGAACCACTCGACGGACGGCATCGACACGACGCGCGTACCGATCCCCTCGGCCTCCAGCTGCTCGCGGGCGGCCACGGCGAGGTGCACCTCGGAGCCGGTCGCGATCAGGATGAGGTCGGGCGTCGCGGTGGACGCCTCACGCAGAACGTAACCGCCCTTCGCCGCCTGCTCGTCGAGCTCGTACGTGGGCACGCCCTGGCGGGTCAGCGCGAGGCCGTGCGGGGCGGGCTTCGTGGTGCCGCGGCGCAGGATCTCGCGCCAGGCGACAGCGGTCTCGTTGGCGTCGGCCGGGCGGACGATGTTCAGACCCGGAATGGCGCGCAGGGAGGCGAGGTGCTCGACGGGCTGGTGCGTGGGGCCGTCCTCGCCCAGGCCGATGGAGTCGTGGGTCCACACGTACGTGACGGGGAGCTGCATCAGCGCGGACAGCCGGACGGCGTTGCGCATGTAGTCCGAGAAGACGAGGAACGTGCCGCCGTAGATGCGGGTGTTGCCGTGCAGCGCGATGCCGTTCATCTCGGCGGCCATCGAGTGCTCGCGGATGCCGAAGTGGATCGTGCGGCCGTACGGGTCGGCCTCCGGCAGCGGGTTGCCCTTCGGCAGGAACGAACTGGCCTTGTCGATGGTCGTGTTGTTCGAGCCCGCGAGGTCGGCGGAGCCGCCCCACAGCTCGGGGATGACCGGGCCGAGCGCCTGGAGGACCTTGCCGGACGCGGCCCGCGTCGCGACCTTCGTGCCCTCGTCGAAGGACGGGAGCGCCTGCTCCCAGCCCTCGGGGAGACGGCCGGCGACGATGCGGTCGAGGAGGGTGGAGCGCTCGGGCTCGGCCGTGCGCCACTCGCCGAGGCGCTTGTCCCACTCGGCGTGCGCGTCGGCGCCGCGGTCGAGGGCCCCGCGGGTGTGGGCGATGACGTCGTCGGCGACCTCGAAGGTCTGCTCCGGGTCGAAGCCGAGGACGCGCTTGGTGGCGGCGATCTCCTCGGCGCCGAGCGCGGAGCCGTGGGACGCCTCGGTGTTCTGCGCGTTCGGGGCGGGCCAGGCGATGATCGTGCGCATCGCGATGATGGACGGGCGGCCGGTGTCGGCCTTCGCCGCGGCCAGGGCCTCGTACAGGGCGTGCACGTCGGTGTCGCCGTCGGCCTTGGGCTCGATGCGCTGGACGTGCCAGCCGTAGGCCTCGTAACGCTTGAGGACGTCCTCGGAGAACGCGGTGGCGGTGTCGCCCTCGATGGAGATGTGGTTGTCGTCGTAGACGAAGACGAGGTTGCCGAGCTTCTGGTGGCCGGCGAGGGAGGACGCCTCGGCGGAGATGCCCTCCTCCAGGTCGCCGTCGGAGACGATCGCCCAGATGGTGTGGTCGAAGGGGGACTCGCCCTCGGGGGCCTCGGGGTCGAAGAGGCCGCGCTCGTAGCGGGCGGCCATCGCCATGCCGACGGCGTTGGCGACGCCCTGGCCGAGCGGGCCGGTCGTCGTCTCGACACCGGCGGTGTGGCCGTACTCGGGGTGGCCGGGCGTCTTCGAGCCGTGGGTGCGGAACGCCTTCAGGTCGTCGAGCTCCAGCTCGTAGCCGGAGAGGAAGAGCTGCGTGTAGAGGGTGAGGCTGGTGTGGCCCGGAGAGAGGACGAAGCGGTCGCGGCCGGTCCACTCGGGGTCGGCCGGGTCGTGGCGCATGACCTTCTGGAAGAGGGTGTACGCGGCGGGGGCCAGACTCATCGCCGTGCCGGGGTGGCCGTTGCCGACCTGCTGCACGGCGTCGGCCGCGAGCAGGCGCGCGGTGTCGACGGCACGCCGGTCGAGGTCACTCCACTCGAAGGGGCCGAGGGCGTCCGGTGTCTGCGTGCTCATCTGTACGACTTCCTTCGCATCCGTATGGCATCCGAGGTACCGAGAGGCACCACCCGACCGGGGCTAAAGACCTGGTCGAACTACCTACGAATCTAAAGGTCATACTTTTGGCGCGGCAGGTGCGCCCGTGCCAGCGTTCGGTGAAAATGGGACACCTGCAAGAGGCCGAGCCGGTTTGAGTCAAGGAAAGTGGATGACGGAGCAGGGCAGCGCACATCCGAGCGCACATATGGGAGCTGCGGAGCACATCCGTACGTATCCCTTCGACCCCAGCGCCAGCGTGTCCGGGGTCGGGATACAGATCGGCCCGATGGGCACGGAGGGTCCCTGGGCGGGCGGGGTCGGCCTGTCGCGCCGCGTGCACCGGATCGACTTCCACGTCCTGCTCTTCTTCCGCGAGGGCCCGGTCCACCACATGATCGACTTCACGGAGTACGAGGTCGGTGCCGGCGACATCCTGTGGATCCGGCCCGGCCAGGTGCACGGCTTCTCCACGGGCGAGCGCTACGTCGGCACCGCGCTCACCATGCAGCCCGGCTTCCTGCCGCGCGCCATCGTCGAGGCGACGGGCCTGTACCGCTACGACCGGCCGCCCCTGCTCCACCCCGACGAGGCACAGCTCGCCGCCCTGGACGCCTCCTTGGACCAACTCCAGCGCGAGTACCTGGACACGGCGACACTCCCGCTCAGCCTGCACACATCGGTCCTGCGGCACTCCCTGACGGCCTTCATGCTGCGGGTCGCCCATGTGTCTGCGCAGGCGGCGGCGGACGAGTGCAGGCCGCAGCCGGACACGACGTTCAGCCGCTTCCGCACGGCGGTCGAGCAGGGCTTCACCACGAACCACAGCGTGAGCGCGTACGCCGACGAGCTCGGCTACTCCCGGCGCACCCTCGTCCGCGCGGTGCGGGCGGCGACGGGCCAGACCCCGAAGGCGTTCATCGACCGCCGGGTGACCCTGGAGGCGAAACGCCTGCTCGCCCACACGGACCTGCCGGTGGGCCGCATCGGCGTGGCCGTCGGCATCGGCGACTCGGCGAACTTCTCGAAGTACTTCCAGCAGCACACGGGCGTGACACCGGCGGCATTCCGGGCCGAACAGGCCTGATACGGGACCTCCCGTCCGGGTATGCACCGGCCTGCGGCGACCCCGTTTCACCCTGCGCAACGGGGGGTTGACCGTTCCCCTGCCGCCCCTTACGGTGCTCGCACCTCTCACAGGTATATCGATTAACCACTCCCGGTTGGAGACATACCGCTGTGCCCTCTGTGCCCTCGACGATGAGTCGGCGCGGATTCCTCGCCGCCGGTGGCGGGCTCGCCGCCGCTTCCGCCCTGTCCGGCTGCTCGGCCCTCGCCGCTGCCGGCGACGACCCCGACACGCTCGTGGTGCACAGCCAGCTCGG
Source organism: Streptomyces sp. CB01635 (assembly GCF_002803065.1). Taxonomy (GTDB): domain Bacteria; phylum Actinomycetota; class Actinomycetes; order Streptomycetales; family Streptomycetaceae; genus Streptomyces. Next base: position 102,675 of record NZ_NNBL01000027.1, on the reverse strand, counting down.
CACCACGGCCCCCGGCTCCCCCACCTATCTCTCGGCCCTGGACCGGTTCCGCAAGGAGACCGGCCTCAAGGTGCGCAACCTCGTCAACGGCGACGACCTCGCGCAGGTCTACGAGACCTCGCGACTGGCCCGCAAGGAGCCGGACGTCGTCATGGTGAACCTCTACGACAAGACGCTGGCCTGGACCGATGTCGGCGCCACCGTGGACGTGAAGGGCTACCTGGACGACTGGGGGCTGCGCGAGCGCGTGCTGCCCGTGGCCCTGGACGCGTGGACCGACGGCAAGGGACGGCTGCGCGCGTTCCCGTACTTCGCCACGAACTGGCCGGTCGCCTTCAACCGGGCGCTCCTCGACAAGGCGGGGGTCGGCGAGATACCCGCCACCGGGGATCAGCTCATCGCCGCCGCACGGAAGTTGCGCAGGAAGAACATCGCGCCGGTGACCGTCGGCGGCAACGACTGGACCGGGCAGAAGCTGCTCGCGCAGATCATCCAGACGTTCCTGACCGAGGACGAGGCCAGACACGTCTACGCGACCGGGGACTTCGGCAGCCGGGGCGCACGACAGGGCATCGACTACTTCGTCGAGCTGCGCGACGCCGGGGTGTTTGCCGACAAGGCCCAGGGCCTCACCTCGGATTCGATGACCACGCAGTTCAACACGCAGGCCGCGGCGATGCAGTCGGCGATGTCGTCGGCGCTCGCGAAGGTTCCGGAGCCGGTGGCACGCCACACGGACGTGGGTGGCTGGCCGCTGGCGCCAGGGGCCGCACACGACAAGCCGACGATCCTGCGCACGTACACGCTGATCGGCTTCTGGATCAGCCCGAACGGCACGAAGAAGATCGACGCCGTCGAGAAGTTCCTGCGGTTCATGTACCGCGCGGACACCGTCTCCCGCTTCATCGAGGAGGCCGGGCGCGACATGGCGCTGCGGTCCGACACGGTCAGCTCGGACTTCCCGCTGGTGGCGGCGGCGCAGGGGCTCGGCGGCGATGTGGGCCAGGTTCTGCTGCCCGACCTGTTCGTCCCGCCGGCCGCGACGCAGCCGCTGATCACGGCGACGAGTACGTCCTTCACGCGCGGCACGAGCGCGGCCAGGGTCCGCTCGGTACTCGAGGCCGCGTACCGCGGCGTCTGACCGCCCGCCCCCATCTCTCCTCACAGGTAAGGGAGTTGCTCATGACGACGATGACGTCGACAGCGGGCGAGACCGCGGTCCGCCGCCCCACCTCGTCTCCCCCGGACACCGCCCGGCGGACGCGCCGCCAGGGCGGCACGATCCTCGCGCTGCCCGCGCTCGTCTGGTACCTCGTGTTCATGGTCGGCCCGCTGGTCGCCATCTTCGTGGTGGCGGCGCTGCACTGGCCGGGCATGCTGCAGCCGGTGTCGTTCGCCGGGTTCGACAACGTGCGCACGGTCTTCGCCGACCCGGTGTTCTGGGACGCGGTGAGCAACACGGCGATCCAGCTCGTCGTCGCCGTCCCGGTGATGGTGGTGTGCGCGTACATGCTGGGCTACTACGTCGCGCAGAAGCCGCCCGGCCACAAGGTCGTCCGGTATCTGCTGTTCATCCCCGGGCTGATCTCGACCCCGGCGAAGGCCATGGTCTTCTACGCGGCCCTCTCTCCCGACGGCCTGGTCAACGGCGGCCTGAAGGCGGTCGGTCTCGGCTCGCTCGCCGACGCGTGGCTCGCCTCGCCCTCGACCGCCCTCGCGTGTCTGATCGCCCTGGACATCTGGGCCGGGATCGGGTTCACGGCGGTGCTGTTCGCGGCGCGGCTCGGCAGTGTGCCGGACGAGCTGGGCGAGGCCGCACAGCTCGACGGGGCCGGGCACTGGCGGACCATGTGGCGCATCCACTTCCCGGTGATCAAGGACTATGTCGGCGTCGTGACGATGCTCCAGTTCCTGTGGACGCTGTTCGGCTCGGCGCAGCATGTGCTGCTGCTGACGCAGGGCGGCCCGGGCAGCTCGTCGACGACGCTGTCGTTCCTCGTCTACCAGAAGGCGTTCATCGCGGCCGACCTCGGCTACAGCCAGACCGTCGGTGTCTTCCTCTTCCTCGCCGGGCTCGTCGGACTGCTCGCCATCCGGCGCGCGTTCCGCCAGAACCACTGATCGGAGCCGTCGCCATGAAGTCCGCCAAGCACAGCCGCCTCGGCAGGTCCTGGCTGCCCGCGCACATCCTCGTCTGGCTGTACGCGGTGCTCCTGGTCATCCCCCTGTACTACTTCGTCGCCTCGGCGTTCAAGACGAACGAGGAGATCTTCGCCAGTCCGTTCGCGCTGCCGTCGTCGTTCGGCCTCGGCAACTTCAGTACCGCCTTCCACAGCGCCGGCCTTGGGCTCGCGGTCGTCAACTCGGCGCTGGTGACGGTGTTCTCGCTCGTCCTGACACTCGCGCTCGCGATACCGGCCGCGTTCGCGCTGGCCCGCTCGACGGGCCGGCTCGCCTCCGTGGTCGAGAGCGTCTTCTCGCTGGGGTTCCTGATCCCGACGTTCGCGGCGCTCTTCCCGACGTTCCTGCTGGCCGCGGCCACCGGCCTGTTCCACACCCGCACGTTCATGATCCTGTTCCTGCCGGCCACGGCGCTGCCGCTCTCGGTGGTGATCCTGGTCCAGTTCATGCGGATCGTCCCCAGGGAGATGGAGGAGGCGGCCCGTATGGACGGCGCCTCGACCTTCGCGGTGCTCCGGCACGTGTACACGCCGATGTGCCTGCCCGGCATCGCGACCGTGCTGCTCCTGAACTTCCTGACGTTCTGGAACGAGTACCTGTACTCGCTCGTGATCATCGGCCCCGACCCCGCTCAGCGCACGGTCCAAGTGGCGCTGCCCACGCTGAAGTCCATCACCGGGACGGACTACGGGGTCCTGACCGCGGGGACCGTCCTCACCCTCGTACCGGTGTGGATCGTCTATACGGTGCTCCAGAAGCGGATGCAGCAGGCACTCGTCAGTGGGGCGGTGAAGATGTGAGCAAGGCCCGTACCGGAAGCCGGCCGACCATCAAGGCGGTGGCGGCCGCGGCCGGTGTGTCGACGGCGGCGGTGTCGCAGGCGTTCAACGACAAGGGGCGCCTCGCCGAGCCGACCAGGCGGCGGATCCTCGACGCGGCGGCGGAGCTCGGCTGGTCGCCGAGCGCGTCGGCGGCGGCGCTGCGCAGCGCCCGCACCCGTACGCTCGCGCTCGTCGTGCGCAGGCCCACCGACGTGCTCGGGGCCGACCCGCACTTCAGTGAGCTGATCACCGGCATAGAGGGAGAGCTGGCGCCGCGCGGCTACGGTCTGCTGCTGCATCTGGTGGCCGGTGTCGACGAGGAGAGCGCCCTGTACGAGCGGCTCGCCGCCGAGGGCCGGGTCGACGGGGCCGTCCTCACGGACGCGCGGGCCGACGACCCGCGCCCGGCTCTGCTGCGCCGCATCGGGCTTCCGTCGGTACTGCTCGGCGCGCCCGACCCGGAGGCCACCGTGCCGACCGTCGGCCTCGGCAACCAGGGGTCGGGCGTCCACGAGGCGGTCGACCACCTGCTCGGGCTCGGCCACCGGCGCATCGCGTACGTCTGCGGGCCCACCGAGCTCCAGCACACCCGGCTGCGGCGCACGGTCTTCGAAGAGACGCTCGGCCTCGCCGGGCTCCGGCCCGTCGCCGTCCTGAGCACCGACTTCTCGGAGGGGGCCGCCGTCGCCGCGACCGAGGAGCTGATCGGGCGCACCGAGCGGCCCACCGCGATCGTGTACGCCAACGACTCGATGGCCGTGTGCGGCATCGGCACCGCCCAGCGCGCCGGCCTGCGCGTGCCCGAAGACCTGTCCGTCGTCGGTTACGACAACCTCCCGCTCGGCAGCTGGCTGCACCCGCGCCTGACGACCGTCGACCAGCAGGTGCAGCGGGTCGGCGCGGCCGCCGCGCGCGTGCTGCTCGCCCGGTGCGGCGAGGACGTTCCCGAGACACCTCTCGAAGGGCGCCCGCACCTGGTCGTCCGCGAGTCGACCGGCCCCGCAACCCCCTGACAAGTCCCGCATTCCAACGGAGCTAGGTACCACCATGCGACGCCACAGCGCCCACCTCACCCACGACTCCGCCGTCCTGCCCTGGCTCGGCGCCAACTTCTGGTCCCGCACCGGCGGTCCCCTGATGTGGCGCGACTACGAGCCGAAGACGGTGCGCGAGGAACTGGCGGTGCTGCGCGAGCACGGTCTGAACATGACCCGCTCGTTCTTCTACTGGCCCGACTTCCACCCCGAACCGCACCGGATCGACGAGGAGTTGTGCGAGCGCTTCCGCGACTTCCTCGACGCGCACACCGAGGCGGGCATGGGCACCGTGCCGACGTTCATCGTCGGCCACATGTCCGGCGAGAACTGGGATCCGGCCTGGCGCGGGGGCCGGGACCTGTACGAGGACGTGTGGATGGTCGGCCGCCAGGCGTGGTTCGTGTCCCAGATGACGCGCCGCTTCAAGGACCACCCGGCCGTCACGGGCTGGCTGATCACCAACGAGATGCCGGGCTACGGGCGGATCTACCAGGTCGATCCGCCCTCCAGTGACGTCGTCACGGCGTGGGCCCAGGCCATGTGCAACGCCGTGCGCGCGGCCGGCGGCACCCAGCCCGTCTCCCTGGGCGACGGCGCGTGGGGCATCGAGGTGACGGGCCGCGACAACGGTTTCTCGCTGCGGGACACCGCCGAGTACGTCGACTTCGTGGGCCCGCACGTCTACCGCTCCGACACGGACCGGCCGCGCCAGCACTACCGCGCCGCGTTCGAGTGCGAGCTCGCGGCCGTCACGGGGCAGCCGGTGGTCCTGGAGGAGTTCGGCCTGTCGACGGACACGGTGTCCGCCGAGAACGCGGGCGTGTACTACCGCCAGACCCTGCACAACTCACTGCTGGGCGGCGCGACGGGCTGGGTCGCCTGGAACAACACGGACTACGACGATCTGTGGGACCGGTCCCCCTACGACCACCACCCCTTCGAGATGCACTTCGGCATCACGGACAGCACGGGCGCCCCGAAGGCCCCGCTCGTCGAACTCGCCGCGTTCGCGAAGGTGTTGGAGCAGGTCGACTTCACGCGCTGCCGCCGCTCGGACGCCGGGGCCGCGCTCGTCGTGCCCGCGTTCCTGGAGCGCGGCTACCCGTACAGCCGCCCCGCCGACCGCCCGCTCATCTTCACCTCGCTCCACCAGGGGTACGTCGCGGCGCGCGCCGCGGACCTGGCGGTGGGCCTCACCCGGGAGGCGGACGGCCTCAGCGAGGACCCGCAGCTCTATCTCCTCCCCGCGACAAGGCAGTTGACGACCCGCACCCGGCGCGCACTGGCTCGGCGGGCCACCGAGGGAGCCACGGTCTACCTGTCGTTCTGCTCGGGCGAGCACCCTGGGACGCGCGGGCCGTGGTTCGACGACCTGGACGGCCTGTTCGGCGTCGAGATGCAGCTGTCGTACGGGGTGGCCGAGCCGATCGAGGACGACGTCCTGGAGATGACGTTCACGAGGGACTTCGGGGGCATCAGGGCCGGTGAGACCCTGCGCTTCCCGGTCGCGGGCAACGAGGACAGCCGGGCGTACCTGCCGGTCGAGGCGCGCGACGCTGAGGTCGTCGCCGTCGACGCGCACGGCCGCCCCGCACTCCTCTCGCGGGCCACGGGCCTCGGCCGCACCGTCCTCGCGACGTATCCGCTGGAGCACATGGCCGCCCGCACGGCGCACGTCAACCCGGAGCAGACCCACCGGCTGTACGCGGCGCTCGCCGAGGTCGCCGGTGTGGCACGGCCCGTGACGGTCGAGAGCCCGTATGTGTCGGCCGATGTGCTGGTCCACGAGGACGGGCGGCGGTTCGTGTGGCTGGTGAGCCAGTCCGGGCAGGAGACGACGGTGCGCCCGCAGGCCGCCGGGACGCTGCACGACGCGGGGACGGGCGAGCCCGTCACGGACGTCGCCCTGGACCCGTACGGCGTGCGCGTTCTGGAACTGCGATGAACGAGCCGCTCTACCGCGACCCTGCGGCCCCGGTGCGCGAGCGCGTGCGGGATCTGCTCGGCCGGATGACGCTCACCGAGAAGGTCGGACAGCTCAACCAGCGGATGTACGGCTGGCACGCGTACCAGCGCACCGGCTCGGGCCACCGGCTGACGGACGCGTTCCGCTCCGAGGTCGCCGCGTACGACGGCATGGGCGCCCTGTACGGGCTCCAGCGCGCGGACCCGTGGTCCGGGGTGACCTTCGCCGACGGGATCACGGCGGCGGACGCGGCGGGTGTCGCGGACGCGGTACAGCGGCACATGGTCGAACAGACGCGGCTCGGCATCCCCGTGCTGCTGGTCGAGGAGGTCCCGCACGGCCACCAGGCGCTCGACGGCACCGTCCTGCCGGTGAACCTGGCCGTCGGCTCGACCTGGGACCCGGACCTCTACGAGGAGGCGGCGGCCGGGGCCGGGGCCGAACTACGGGCCAGGGGCGGCCATCTGGCCCTGGTGTCGGCGCTCGATCTCGTCCGCGACCCGCGCTGGGGCCGGGCCGAGGAGTGCTTCGGCGAGGACCCGTATCTGGCGGCCCGGTTCACCGAGGCGCTCGTACGGGGCATGCGGCGGGCCGGGGTCGGGGTGGTGCTGAAGCACTTCGCGGGCCAGGGTTCCTCGGTGGGCGGGCGCAACAGCGCGGCCACCGAGATCGGCGTCCGCGAGCTGCACGAGATCCATCTGGCGGCGGCGCGGGCAGGGGTCCGTGCGGGCGCCGCGGGCGTGATGGCGGCGTACAACGAGTTCGACGGTCTGCCGTGCGCCGCGAGCCGGTATCTCCTGACCGAACTCCTGCGGGAGCGTTGGGGGTTCGACGGCATCGTGATGGCCGACGGGGGCGCGCTCGACCGGCTGACGCGCCTGGCCGGCGATCCCGCGGCGGCGGGCGCGCTCGCCCTGGCGGCGGGCACGGATCTGAGCCTGTGGGACGACTGCTTCCCGCGACTGGGCGAGGCCGTCGAGCGGGGGCTCGTCGCGGAGGCGACCGTGGACTCGGCGGTGGAGCGCGTCCTCGCGCTCAAGTTCCGGCTCGGCCTCTTCGAGCGGCCGTACGTCGGCAGGCCTGAACAACCTTCCGGCGTCCGGGAGTTGAGCGAGCGCCTGGCGCGTGAGTCGATCGTGCTCCTGGAGCACGACGGGGTGACGCTGCCACTCGGCCTTTCCCTGCGCCGCATCGCGGTCATGGGCCCCGGCGCGGACTCCGTTCCCGGCCAGATCGGTGACTACACCGCGCCGCAGCGGCCCGGCTCGGGTGTCACCGTGCTCGACGGAATCCGGGCGGGGGCCGCGCCCGGCGCCGAAGTGACGTATGCACGCGGGTGCGAGCTCGTCGGCGGCGACCTGTCCGGCGTGCCGGAGGCGGTCGCTCTGGCCGCGTCGGCCGAGGTGGCCGTGCTCGTCCTCGGCGGGTCGAGCGCCCGCGAGGGCGACACGCACTTCGAGGCCAACGGGGCGGCCGTCGTCTCCTCGGGGAACCCGGTAGGCATGACCTGCGGCGAAGGCGTCGACCTGGCCGATCTGCGCCTGCCGGACGGGCAGTCGGCGCTGCTCGACGCGGTGGCGGCGACGGGCACCCCGGTCGTCGTGGTCCTGGTCCAGGGCCGCCCGCACGCGCTGCCCGACCTCACGGGGAAGGCGAAGGGCGTGCTGTGCGCCTGGTATCCGGGGCCGTGGGGCGGACGGGCGGTGGCCGACGTCCTGTTCGGGGCCGCGTCGCCGGCGGGCCGGCTCCCGGTGTCGGTGCCGCGGTCCGCCGCGCAGCTGCCGGTGTTCTACAACGCCAAGGACCACGACTACCGCGGCTACGTGGACCAGAGCGCCACCGCGCGGCACGCCTTCGGTCACGGCCTGTCCTACTCGACGGTGGAGTACGCGGCGCCCCGCCTCGCGCACTCCACCGTCACGGCCGGTGAACCCGGCACGACGTGCTCCGTCACCGTGACCAACACCGGGACGCGGCCCGTGCGCGAGACGGTGCAGCTGTATGTGCGCCGGGTGTCGGGCGGTACGTCATGGCCGCGGGCGCGGGAGCTGCGCGGGTTCGTACGGCTCGACCTGGAGCCCGGCGGGAGCGCCGAGGCCGTGTTCGCCCTCGACGCCGAGGTGCTCGCCTCGGTCACCCGCGGCCTGGACCTCGCCGTGGAGCCCGGCGAGGTCCAGATCGAGACGGGACCCTCGTCGGACCGCACGCGGGGCACGGCACTGACCGTGACTCGGTGACAGGGGTGGGGGTGGGGGCCGGGTGATCGGCTGCGGAGCTGGTTGAATCGTCCGTATGTCACGCCCCGCCCCCACCTGCCCCTGCGGGCTCCCCTCCGCGTATGACGCCTGTTGCGGCCGGTATCACTCCGGAGGGGCGAACGCGCCCACCGCCGAGGCCCTGATGCGGTCCCGCTACTGCGCCTTCGCCGTCAAGGACGCCGCGTATCTGCTGCGGACCTGGCACCCGGCCACCCGGCCCCCGGCCATCACCTTCGAGCCGGGGACGAAGTGGACCGGTCTGGAGATCCTGGGGACGAGCGAGGGGTCGGCCTTCCACACCACCGGCACCGTGACCTTCCGGGCCCGCTACACCGACGGCGGGCGGCCCGGCTCGCTTCACGAGCGCAGCCGGTTCATACGGCTCGACGGCGCCTGGGTGTACGTGGACGGCGACTTCATCGAGTAGGGCCCGGCCCTGCGATCAGGGCGCGAGGATGTCCAGTTCCTGGAGCGCGCCCACCGCGATCTCGCGCGTGAGCGCCTCCGCGCGGATCGCGTCCCCCTCGCGGACGGCCTCGGCGACGTGCACATGCAGCGACACGGCCGCCGGGTCCGGGTCCTCGAACATCACCTGGTGGTGCGTGCGGCCCGCGAGGACCTCCGCGACCACGTCACCGAGCCGGGCGAACATCTCGTTGCCCGACGCGTTCAGGACGACCCGGTGGAACTCGATGTCGTGGACGAGGTACGCCTCCAGCTGATGGCCGCGTGACGTGGCGACCATGCCGAGCGCGCACTCGGTGAGCGCCGCGCACTGCTCGGCCGTGGCGTGGGTCGCGGCGAGTCCGGCCGCGACCGGCTCGACCGCGGAACGCAGCACCGTGAGGGAGCGCAGCTGCCGCGGCCGGTCCGCGCCGGCCAGCCGCCAGCGGATGACCTGCGGGTCGTAGACGTTCCACTCCTGCGTGGGCCGTACGGTCACGCCGACCCGGCGCCGGGATTCCACGAGGTGCATCGACTCGAGCACCCGTACGGCCTCCCGCATGACGGAGCGCGACACCTCGTAGCGCTGGGCCAGCTCGTCCGTGCGCAGCACGCTGCCCGGTGGGTACTCCCCCGCGGTGATGGCGGGGCCGAGGTTCTCCAGTACGTGGGCGTGCAGCCCCCGGCCCTGTGTGGTCATGACGTCAGCGTACGAGGCGGGCCGACGGAATAAAAAGTCAGACTTTTGTGTCACAGTCTCTTGAATTTGTCCGACCATTTAGGTTTCAGTGGCGTGACACAGCGATGTCGAAGAAGACAGCGAGGACGCGATGAAGACACGACGCACCCCCCACGTCGTCGTAGTCATGGGCGTGGCAGGGACCGGCAAGACCACGATCGGCCCCCTGCTCGCAGACAGGCTCGGCGTTCCGTACGCCGAGGGCGACGACTTCCACCCGCCGGCGAACATCGCCAAGATGTCGGCCGGCACCCCCCTGACCGACGACGACCGGTGGCCGTGGCTCGACGCCATCGGCGAGTGGGCGCACGGACGGGCGGGACTCGGCGGCGTCGTCAGCAGCTCCGCGCTCAAGCGGAGCTATCGCGACCGGCTCAGGGCCGAGGCCCCCGGAGTCGTGTTCGTCCACCTCACGGGTGACCGCGCCCTCATCGAGGACCGGATGTCGCACCGCCAGGGGCACTTCATGCCCACGGCCCTGCTGGACTCGCAGTTCGCCACGCTCCAGCCGCTCGCGGCGGACGAGGCGGGCGTCGACGTCGATGTGTCGGGCAGCCCCGAGGAGATCACGGAGCGGGCCGTCGCGGCCCTCGACAGCCTCGAAGGCCGGTCCCCGTCCCCCAGCGCCCGGCGCTGAAGTAGCCCAGAAGTCCCCACCACCACCAAGGAAAAGCCGTGACCAGTCTCAGCGTCGAGACGCTGGCAGCGGATGCCGTCGAACCGATCACCTCGGCGGGCCACGCCCAGCTGGGGATCGCCGTCCTCGCGGGCATCGCTGTCATCGTTCTGCTCATCACGAAGTTCCGGGTCCACGCCTTCCTGGCGCTGACCATCGGTTCTCTGGCCCTGGGAGCCTTCGCGGGCGCCCCCCTCGACAAGACCATCGTCAGCTTCACCGCGGGCCTTGGTTCCACCGTGGCCGGTGTGGGTGTGCTGATCGCGCTCGGCGCGATCCTGGGCAAGCTGCTCGCCGACTCCGGCGGCGCCGACCAGATCGTCGACACGATCCTCGCCAAAGCGGGCGGGCGCGCCATGCCGTGGGCGATGGTCCTGATCGCCTCGGTGATCGGTCTGCCGCTGTTCTTCGAGGTCGGCATCGTGCTGCTGATCCCGGTCGTCCTGATGGTCGCCAAGCGCGGCAACTACTCGCTGATGCGCATCGGCATCCCGGCCCTCGCCGGCCTGTCGGTCATGCACGGCCTGATCCCGCCGCACCCCGGCCCGCTCGTCGCGATCGACGCCGTCGGCGCCAACCTCGGCGTCACGCTCGCCCTGGGTGTCCTCATCGCCATCCCGACGGTGATCATCGCGGGTCCGCTGTTCTCGAAGGTCGCCGCGCGCTGGGTGGACGTCCAGGCCCCGGACAAGATGACCCCGGCGCGGGCCAGCGACGACCTGGAGAAGCGTCCCAGCTTCCGCGCGGCCGTCGCCACGATCCTGCTCCCCGTCGTCCTGATGCTCGCCAAGGCACTCGTCGACATCGTCGTGGACAAGCCCGAGCACACCGTGCAGCGCGTCTTCGACGTCATCGGTTCGCCGCTGATCGCCCTGCTCGCCGCCGTGATCGTCGGCATGTTCACGCTGGGCCGCGCGGCCGGGTTCACCAAGGACCGGCTGTCCTCCACCGTCGAGAAGTCGCTCGCCCCGATCGCGGGCGTCCTCCTCATCGTCGGCGCGGGCGGCGGCTTCAAGCAGACCCTCATCGACTCCGGCGTGGGCCAGATGGTCCTCGACATCTCCAAGGACTGGGCGATCCCGGCCCTGCTGCTCGCCTGGCTGATCGCGGTCGTCATACGCCTCGCGACGGGCTCCGCCACCGTCGCGACCATCTCGGCGGCCGGTCTCGTGGCGCCGCTCGCGGCCGACATGTCGACCGCGCACACGGCCCTGCTGGTCCTCGCGATCGGCGCCGGCTCGCTCTTCTTCAGCCACGTGAACGACGCGGGCTTCTGGCTGGTGAAGGAGTACTTCGGCCTGAACGTCGGGCAGACCATCAAGACCTGGTCCGTCATGGAGACGATCATCTCGGTCGTCGCCGGTGGCCTGGTCCTGCTGCTGTCCCTGGTCATTTAGCGACGGGAGTACCGAGCCATGACCCACCCCCTCTTCGACATCAGCGGCCGCACGGCCCTGGTGACCGGTTCCAGCCGCGGGATCGGGTTCGCCCTGGCCCGCGGCCTCCTGGAGGCCGGCGCGACCGTCGTCCTCAACGGACGCGACGAGTCCGCCCTCGCGGACGCGGCCGAGCGGCTGTCGGATCAGACGGGAAACAGCCCGGTCCACACCGCGGCGTTCGACGTCACGGACGGACCGTCCGTGGCCGCCGGAGTCGCCGGGGTCGAGGAGCGGGTGGGTCCGCTCGACATCCTCGTCAACAACGCGGGCATGCAACTGCGCGCCCCGCTCCTGGAGTTCACCGACGCCGACTGGCACCGAATCCTGAACACCAATCTGACGAGCGCGTTTCTGGTGGGCCGTGAGGCGGCCCGCGGCATGGTGGAACGCGGCCACGGAAAGATCATCAACATCTGCTCGCTGCAGAGCGAGGTCGTGCGGCCCGGCATCGCGCCCTACGCCGCGACCAAGGGCGCCCTGAAGATGCTCACCAAGGGCATGTGCGCCGACTGGGGCCCTTCCGGGGTCCAGGTCAACGGGCTCGGCCCCGGCTACATCGAGACCGAGCTGACCGAACCGCTCGTCCGTGACGAGGAGTTCAGCGCCTGGGTCCGCCGCAGGACCCCGGCCGGCCGCTGGGGCCGCACCGACGACCTCGTCGGCGGCACCCTGTTCCTGGCCTCGCCCGCGTCCGACTTCGTCAGCGGGCAGATCCTCTACGTCGACGGCGGCATGACGAGCGTTCTCTAGAAGACCTCATGGCTGGAGGAGACCTGATGCTGGGCTGCGTGATCCACGGCGCGGGAGATCTGCGCGTCGACGAACTCCCCGTCCCCGAACCCGGCCCGGGTCAGGCGCTCGTCGCCGTCCGCTACGGCGGGGTGTGCGGCTCCGACCTGCACTACTGGCGCCACGGCGGCGTCGGCGACTTCCGGCTCCGGGAACCCATGCTGCTCGGCCACGAGGTCGTGGGCACGGTCATCTCGTACGGGGACGGTGCCACCGGCCCCGCGCCCGGCACGGCCGTCGCCGTGCACCCCGCCACCCCCTGCGGGATCTGCCCCGAGTGCGTGGACGGGCGGCGCAATGTCTGCCGCGACACCCGCTACCTCGGCAGCGCGGCCCGCACCCCGCACGTCCAGGGCGGATTCGCCGCGCGGATCACCGTCCCCGCCGACCAGTTGAGGGCCGTACCGGCCGGGCTTCCGCTCGACCGGGCCGCCCTCGCCGAGCCCCTCGCGGTGGCGCTGCACGCGGTGCGCCGGGCGGGACCGGTCGCGGGCAAACACGTGCTCGTGACCGGCGCGGGCCCCATCGGCTGCCTCGTCGTCGCCGCGGCCAAGGCGGCCGGGGCGGCCCACGTGACCGCCACCGATCTCCTCCCCGAAGCTCTCCGGTACGCGGAACTCGCCGGCGCCGACACCCTCGTACGCGCGGACGACCCGGCCGACAAGGGCTGGCCCGACGAGGCCCACGCGGCTGTCGAGGCTTCGGGCGTGGCCGCCGGGCTCGACAGCTGCCTGCGCCAGGTGCGGCGCGGCGGTGTGGTCGTACAGCTCGGGATGCTGCCGCCGGGGCAGAGTCCGTTCGCGGGGAACCTCGTGGTCAGCCGGGAGATCGAGCTGCGCGGGGCGTTCCGCTTCGACACGGAGTTCGACGACGCGCTGCGCCTGCTCGCCGAGCAACCGGGGCTGGCGGAGCTGATCAGCGCGGTGGTCCCGGTGGCGGAAGCGGAGTCGGCGTTCGTGCTGGCCGCGGACCGCGCGCGGGCGTGCAAGGTCCTGCTGGACTTCGGCGCGGGCGCGTAGCGCGGCCCGTCAAGGCAGCCACTCGCCGTGCTCGCGCTCGGCCCACTCCCTCCCCACGAACCCGGTCCGCATGCCGAGCCGCGCCTCGGGGTCCGCCCACGCCTTCGCGATGTGCCCGGCGACCACGATGCCGAGGGCGAGGGACAGCCAGTCGTGCACGAAGGTGCTGCCGGTGCGCCACGTGAGGGGCGCGAGGTAGGTGAACCACATGAGCAGGCCCGTGCCGAGCATCACCAGGACCGCTCCCCCGAGCCAGCCCGCGTACAGCTTCTGGCCCGCGTTGAACTTGCCCGCTGGCCTCGGGCCCGAGCGGCGCAGGGCGGAGCGAAGCCAGGTGCGGTCGTGCGGGACGAAGCGGTTCAGGCGGCGCAGGTCGGCGCGGAAGGCGCGGGACGCGAGGCCGGCGAGGTAGGGCGCGGGCAGCAGGAGACCTGACCACTCGTGGAGCCTGACCACGAGTTCGCGGCGGCCGACGAGCTCCGCGAACTGGGGCACGTACAGGCAGGCCGCCGTCAGGATGCACAGGCCCATGAGGGCCGCCGTGGACCGGTGGACCCAGGTCTCGGTGCGGGTGAAGCGCCTTACGCGCGCGGTGAGTTCACTGGGTGGGTTCATCGTCGCGTCCGTTCGAGCGGCCGACCCACGCGTCCACGTCGTAGCCGCGCTCTTCCCAGTAGCCGGGTTCGACGCGGTCGGTGACGGTGATGCCGGACAGCCATTTCGCCGACTTGTAGAAGTACATGGGGCCGACGTAGAGGCGGACCGGCCCGCCGTGGGTGTGACCGAGGGGCTTGTCCTGCATCCGCAGCGCGACGAGCACGTCGGCACGGCGGGCCTGGGACAGCGTGAGGCTCTCGCTGTACGTGCCGTCGAAGCAGGTCAGCCGCAGCGCCTTGGCGGACGGCCGGACCCCGGCCGCGTCCAGGATGGCGGAGAGGCGTACGCCCTCGAAGGGGGTTTCCGGCACGCGCCACCCGGTGACGCACTGGACGTCGCGCACGAGGCGGGTCTGCGGGAGCGCCCGCAGCGCGGGGAGCGTGTAGGTGGTGGGCCGGTCGACGAGGCCGTCGACGGTGAGGCGGTAGTCGGCGGCCGACCTGTTGGGGACGGAGGAGGCGACCGAGTAGTAGCGGAAGCCGCCGCCGTTCGGCAGGAGGTCCGTCAGGCCGGTGGGGTCCTTGTCCGCGGCGCTGCCGAGGAAGGATTCGAGGCCGCGCTGAAGGGTGGGCGCGGCGGCGACGCCGAGGGCGCCGAGTCCGAGCATGCCGAGGACGAGACGGCGGCCGACGGGCGCGCCTCGCTGCTCGTCCCGCTCGGGCGGTACGGGTTCTTCCGGGTTCACACACTGATTCGAGCACCCGCGGCCGCCGGTGACCAGTGGCCACGGGTGTTCGTCAGCGTTCTGTCACTTCTGGGCGGGCACGCCGGCCGCCTTCTCCAGCTGGAACGCCTCGTTGCCGAGACCGATCCCGGCGTGCGCCTCGGGGTTCCTGCCGCGCAGGACGACGCCGTGGACGAAGCCGATGACGGCGGCCAGCGCGATGATGCCGGGCAGCACCCAGTTGAGGGAGGAGCCCGGGCCCGAGCCGACGAGGACGTCGAAGTCCTTGACCGTGTAGAAGGCGATGACGAGCAGCGCGATCCCGGCGATCCCCGACGCGATCAGGCGCCAGATCTGAGCGCCCGCGGCGCCGCGCCTGACGAAGAAGACGATCACGGCCAGCGAGGCGGTGGCCATCAGCAGGATGATGCCGAGGGCGCCGACGTTGCCGCCCCAGGTGAAGAGCTTGAGCACGGGCGCCGTCGGGTCGCCCGCCTTGCCGTCGTCGGTGACCGCGAAGGCCACGACGATGATCAGGGAGAGGGCGGTCTGGAGCAGGGAGCCGGTGCCGGGCGCGCCGCTGGAGCTGTTGGTGCGGCCGAAGGTGGCGGGCAGCAGTCCCTCTCGTCCCATGGCGAAGGCGTAGCGCGAGACGACGTTGTGGAAGCTGAGGAGCGCCGCGAACATGCCCGTGACGAACAGGACATGGACGATGTCCGTGAACGTGCCGCCGAGCCTGCTCTCCGTCAGGAAGAACATCAGGCCCGCGCTCTGCTTCTGCGCGGTCGGGATGATCGCGGAGGGTCCCGCGGCGACGGTGAGCGCCCAGGAGCTGATGGCGAAGAAGACGGCGACGAAGCCGACCGCCATGAACATCACGCGCGGCACGAGGATGTGCGGGCGGCTGGTCTCCTCCGCGTACACGGGCGCCTGCTCGAAGCCGGTGAAGGCGGCGATGCAGAAGCACAGGGCGGTGCCGACGCCCGCGCCGGTGAGGGTGTCCGGGTTGAAGGCGTGCAGCGACAGGCCCTCCTTGGCCGGGTCGCCGATCGCCGCGATGTCGAAGATGACGACGAGCGCGACCTCCACGAGCAGGAGTACGCCGAGCACGCGCGCGTTCACGTCGATCTTCAGCAGGGCGAGCGCGCCGACGGCGAGCACGGCGACCAGCGCCGGGATCCACCAGGCGATGCTGAGGTCGAGGTAGGTGGCGAGGAGGTTGGACACCTCGAAGCCGAACATCCCGTAGATGCCGACCTGGAGGACGCTGTAGGCGACGAGCGCGACCAGGGCGGCGCCCGCACCGGCGGTCGGGCCGAGGCCGCGGGATATGTACGCGTAGAAGGCGCCGGCGTTGTGGACGTGCCGGCTCATCTCGGCGTAGCCGACACTGAAGAGGGCGAGGACGACGCCCAGGATGAGGAAGAGCAGCGGCTGCCCGACGACACCCATCACGGCGAACGTGGTGGGCATGACGCCGGCGACCACCATGAGCGGGCCCGTCGCGGCCAGCACGGAGAGCAGCAGGCCCGCCGTGCCGAGGCGGCCGGCGCGCAGAGCGCTCTCCTGTCCCTTGAAGGTGTTGATCCCCGCGTCGGACGCGGGGGGTGGTGCCGTGTCGCTCGTGCTCGAACTGCCCGTCGTCATGGCGGGGTTGTCCCTTCCCTGTGGATGAGCGCTGCTGGTGCGGGTGTCTGGGGATGCCTGGGGGCGTCGTCCTAGGCCGTGCCGAGCGCGGCGCGGCGCGCGGCGCTGAACGCTTCGTGCGGATCCCGGTCCGGGTACGACCAGGGGGCCGCGGTGGCGTGCCGGCCGATGCGGTGGAACAGGGCGGCGGCCTCCGCGGGCCTGCCCTCGCAGGACTTGGCGTGGGCGAGGAAGTTCAGGTCGACGCGGCCGCGCGGATGAGCGGAGCGCTCCGGAGAGCCCCATTCGAGCCACCAGTCGAAGGCGGTCTTCATCACGACGCGGGCGCGGCGGCCCGTCCAGTGTCCGGACGCCTTGGGGTCGGGCGGTTCACTGCCGGCGGCGGCGAGGACGCGGTAGCGCTCAGCGTGCGCGACGACGGGGAGGACGGCCAGCGGTGATCCGGGTCCGGCCTGTTCGGCGGCCCAGGACGCGAAGTCGTAGACCTCGTGGAGCGGGTCCTGGCCCGCGTCGGGGCGGCGTTCGGCGAGCCTGGCGACCATCAGGTGGTGGGCGTGGTGGTGCTCGGGGTGGCGGTGGCGGATCTCGTCGAAGAGGCGGACGACGTCCTCCTCGCGGCCCATGTCCCGTTCCAGAAGCAGGAGTCCGAGCCAGGGAGTGGGGTCGGCGGGCGCGAGGGCGGCGGCGTCGCGGCAGGCGTCGCGGGCCTTTTCGGGTCGCGACTTGCCGATACGGGCGCGCTGCACGGCGGCGAGGGCGAGCAGGACGGCGGCGTCGGCCGACTCGGGTTCGGCGAGCCGCCAGTCCCTGACCCAGGCGGTGGTCGTGGGTTCCTCGGCGAGGACGACGACGCGATGACCGCGGCGGTCCCAGTCGTCGCCGGTGGCCGAGATCAGTTCCCTGACCTCGGTCCAGCGCCCCTGAGCGAGGGCCGCGCGGGCGGCCACGAGGCCGCTGTCGTCGAGCGCGGAGTCGAACGGGGCAGCGGCCCGCTTGCGGGCACGCCCGAGTGGTGGCGGGGGTGGGGGCACCGCAGGAAGTCCTCTACGACGCGGCTTACTTGAGGTGATCACGCACAGCAAAGCGGTATGGGGCGCTCCGAGTCAAGGGCGGACCAAGGGGCGGCCTTCACCAACTCGTTTCACAATCCTCCGAGTTCGCCCTCGCGATCGACCAATCCCCTTTCTCACCTGGGCTGTTGAGCTGGTGACACGAGACAGCACCCCGGACCGCAAAGAAGTGTCCGGGGTGCTGTCAAGGCGAGATTCAGCCGGTCGCGGCGGCCGCGGCGCGGCCCGCCGCGCGGCCCGAGAAGAGGCAGCCGCCGAGGAAGGTCCCTTCGAGGGAGCGGTAGCCGTGCACGCCCCCGCCGCCGAACCCGGCCGCCTCCCCCGCCGCGTACACGCCCGGCAGGGGCTCACCGGCGTCGGTCAGGACGCGCGAGGACAGGTCGGTCTCCAGACCGCCGAGCGACTTGCGGGTGAGGATGTTGAGGCGCACGGCGACCAGCGGGCCCGCCTTCGGGTCGAGGATGCGGTGCGGGGCCGTGGTGCGGATGAGGCGGTCGCCGAGGAACTTGCGGGTGCCGCGGATGGCGGTCACCTGGAGGTCCTTGGTGAAGGGGTTGACGATCTCGCGGTCGCGGGCGACGAGGGTGCGGCGCAGTGCGGCCTCGTCGATCAGCGGACCCGATGACTTCTCAGTCAGGGCGTTCATGCCGCGCACGAGGGCGGGGAGATCCTTCTCGACGACGAAGTCGGCGCCGTTGTCCATGAAGGCCTTGACGGGCGCCGGCACGTCGGCGCGGGCCCGGTCGATGACACCGCGCACGGACTTCCCGGTGAGGTCGGGGTTCTGCTCGGAGCCGCTGAGGGTGAACTCCTTGCCGATGATGCGCTGGTTGAGCACGAACCACGTGTAGCCGTATCCGGTCTTCATGATGTGGTCGAGAGTGCCGAGGGTGTCGAAGCCGGGGAAGAGCGGCACGGGCAGGCGCTCACCGCGCGCGTCGAGCCAGAGCGAGGACGGGCCCGGCAGGATGCGGATGCCGTGCTTGTCCCAGATGGGGTTCCAGTTCTCGATGCCCTCGGTGTAGTGCCACATGCGGTCGCGGTTGATGAGGTGCGCGCCCGCGTCCTCCGTTATCCCGAGCATCAGGCCGTCGACGTGCGCGGGCACGCCGGAGAGCATCTTCTCGGGCGGGGTGCCGAGGCGCTCGGGCCAGTTGGCGCGGACCAGGTCGTGGTTTCCGCCGATGCCGCCGGAGGTGACGATCACCGCCTGCGCCTTGAGCTCGAAGGAGCCCGTGACCGTACGGCTGCTGCCCTGGCCGCGCTCGATGGACGACGGTTCGAGGATCTCGCCGCTGACGGTGTCGACGGCGCCGGCGCTGCGGGACAGGCCGGTCACCCGGTGCCGGAACTTCAGCTGTACGAGACCGCGCGCCACGCCCTCCCTGACGCGGCGCTCGAAGGGGGCGACGAGGCCGGGCCCGGTCCCCCAGGTGATGTGGAAGCGGGGCACCGAGTTCCCGTGCCCGTTCGCGTCGTAGCCGCCTCGCTCCGCCCAGCCGACCACGGGGAAGAACCGGACGCCCTGCTGGTGCAGCCAGGACCGCTTCTCGCCCGCGGCGAAGTCGACGTACGCCTCGGCCCACTTGCGCGGCCAGTGGTCCTCGGCACGGTCGAAGCCGGCGGTGCCCATCCAGTCCTGGAGCGCGAGCGCGTGGCTGTCCTTGATCCGCAGGCGGCGCTGCTCGGGCGAGTCGACGAAGAAGAGACCGCCGAAGGACCAGTGCGCCTGACCGCCGATGGACTGCTCCGGTTCCTGGTCCAGCAGGATCACCTTGCGGCCCGCGTCCACGAGTTCTGCCACCGCCGCGAGCCCGGCGAGGCCCGCCCCGATCACGATCACGTCCGCGTCGTACGTCGTCATTGGGGTCCGTCCCTCTCGAAAGTTACCGGTGGGTCAGATCTTGGGCACGGGGGTCGGCGGCGTCAACCTCGCCGTCCGGGTCACTCGCGGGGCAGCCGGTGCCGCGGGGCGCTATCGTCGGCCATACACCCGTGCAACGACCCGCCCACGGCCGATCTTGATACCTGCATTCTCGAGGTGCGCAGCGTGTCGGTTCTCGTACTCGTCCTCGCCGTCTCCGCGGCCTTCTGTCTGGGCATCGGATTCGTGCTCCAGCAGAACGCGGCGCAGCACGCCCCGCTGAACGACTTCCTGTCGCCGCGCCTGCTCCTCGACCTCGTTCGGGTGCCCCGTTGGCTGGGCGGCATAGGTTTCATGGTGTGCGGCATGGCGCTCGGCGCGATCGCGCTGGGCAACGGGGAGATCTCCCTCGTCGAGCCGCTGCTCGCGACCAACCTCCTGTTCGCGCTCGCCCTCTCGCGCCACCAGACCCGCCAGCCGCTGGGCAAACAGGGCTGGGCGGGCCTGGCCCTGCTCGCGGGCGGGGTGACGGCCTTCATCGTGGCGGGCGAGCCACGCAGCGGGGACGCGGTCACCGACCCGCTGCGGCGCTGGCTGATCATCGGCGTGATGGTGGGCGGCGCGCTGCTGCTCACGGCGTACGCGAAGAAGTCACGGATGGGCGCGGCCCCGGTCCTCCTCGGCGTGGCGGCCGGGCTCCTCTACGGGGTGCAGGACGCGCTGACGCGGATGAGCGGGCAGCTGTTCTCGTCGGGCGGCTGGGCCGGGTTGTTCACCAGCTGGCAGCCTTACGGGGTCCTGGTGCTGGGCGTCACGGGCCTGATCCTGGTGCAGAGCGCCTTCGAGATGGCGCCGCTGCGGATGTCGCTGCCCGCGCTGACGGCGGCGCAGCCGCTTGCGGGCATCGCGTGCGGGGTCGGCTTCATGGGCGACCAGCTACGCACGGATGCCGGGGCGCTCGCCTGGCAGGCGACCGGGCTCACGGCGATCGTTTCGGGGATCGTGCTGCTCGGGATGCATCCGGCGATGCCGACCGCGGGCCCTCGGGAGGGGGACCGGGCGGGGGTCGGGGTCTGAGCTGCCGGGGTCTTCCGGGTTCTGATGTCATGGGCGCATGACCCCTCCCACCGATCCCACGAACGCCGCTGAAGCCGCTGCCGCCCCGGATCCGGCGGCGGAGGTCCTCGACATCGTCGACGAGCACGACCGGGTGGTCGGGCAGGCCCCGCGCGGCGAGGCCTACGCACGCGGACTGCGCCACCGGTGCGTGTTCATCCAGGCCAGGGACTCCGCCGGCCGGATCTTCGTGCACCGCCGCACCCCGACGAAGCTGGTGTTCCCGTCCCTCTACGACATGTTCGTCGGCGGCGTCGTGGGCGCCGGCGAGTCCTACGACGACGCCGCCCTGCGCGAGGCGGAGGAGGAACTCGGCGTGTCCGGGCTGCCGCGCCCCGAGCCGCTGTTCAAGTTCCTGTACGACGGCGGGGCGGGCCGCACCTGGTGGTCGTACCTGTACGAGGTGCGCTGCGAGCCGCCGGTGGACCCGCAGGCCGAGGAGGTCGCCTGGCACGACTTCCTCACCGACGAGGAGCTGGAGCGGCGGCTTCCCGAGTGGCCGTGGGTGCCGGACGGGCTCGACGCGTACGAGCGGCTGCGGGCCTACCGTGCAGGGGCCGCGGGCCTGCCCGGGCCGCCCGGATAAGGTCGCCCCGTGATCGAATTTGTACGTAGTGTCCGCCTCTGGTTCGCACCCGAACGGGTGCGGGAGGACGGCGAGACACCCGACTACCGCTTCTCCCTGGCCAACGAACGCACGTTCCTGGCCTGGCTGCGCACGGCGCTCGCGCTGATCGGCGGCGGGTTCGCCGTGGACCAGTTCCTGCCGGACCTGCGCTGGGCCTGGCGGGCCGGGCTCGCGCTCGCGCTGCTCGCGGCGGGCGCCCTGTGCTCCCTACGCGCGGTCAGCCACTGGGTGCGCTGCGAACGGGCGATGCGGCGGGGCGAGGACCTGCCCGTCTCACGGTTCCCGGCGCTGTTGAGCGTCGTCGTGGCGCTGGTGGCCGTCGCGATGGTGGTGGTCGTGCTCGCCGGGTGGGCGGGGTGAGCGGCCTGTCCGAACCGCCCTGCGACGGACAGGGCGACGGAGGAACGGCCGGGCGCGATCCGGGGCTCCAGCCGGCGCGGACGCGGCTCGCCTGGCGGCGGACGACGCTGTCCTGCACCGTGGCCGCGATCCTCGCCGCCAAGACGACACTGAGCGGCGGCGCGGACACCCTCGGCGTACTGGGCGCCGCCCTGTGCTTCCTGGCGTGGCTGGGGTTCCTGGCGGTGGCGCACCGCCGGATCCGCGATCTGGCGCTGCACGAGGCCGGGCCGCCCGTACTGACCGGGCGCGCGGCCGTGGTGGCGGTGGCCTGCTCGGTGGCGCTGGCCGCGTTCGCCGCGGCGCTGGTGGTGTGACGGCGACCTGCGCCGCTTCCAGCCCGCCGGTCAGTCGGTCAGTCGGTCAGTCGGTCAGTCGGTCAGTCGGTCCACGGCACGGTGACCACGATCTTGCCCCTGGTGCGGCCCTCGGCGCTCAGCCGCTGGGCGTCGGCGGCCCGCTCCAGCGGGAACGTCTCGTCGACGTGCACCGTGACCACGTCCTGTTCCGCGAGGTCCGCGAGGCGCGCGAGGTCGGCGGCGTCGGGGCGCACGAAGACGTAGTGGCCACCCAGGTCGACGACCGAGGCGTCGGCGATGGACGCGAGCCGGCCGCCCGGCGCGAGCAGGTCCGCGGACACCTTCAGGGCCTCCCCGCCCACCGTGTCGAACGCGGCGTCCACGCCCTCCGGAGCGAGCGCCCGCACCCGCTCGGCGAGGCCGTCCCCGTACGTGATCGGTTCGGCGCCCAGCTCCCGCAGGAAGTCGTGGTTGCGTTCGCTCGCCGTGCCGATGACGCGGGCGCCGAGGTGGCGGCCCAGCTGGACCGCGATCGACCCGACGCCGCCGGCCGCCGCGTGGACGAGCACCACGTCACCCTCCTGCACGGCGAGGGCGCCGGTCAGGACCTGGTAGGCGGTGAGTCCGGTGAGCGGCAGCCCGGCGGCCTCCTCGTAGGTGAGGTTCCGGGGCTTGCGGGCCAGGGTGCGCACGGGCGCGGCGACGTACTCGGCGAAGGTCCCGCGGGAGAGGAAGTCCTCGCGCACGTACCCGATCACCTCGTCGCCGGTGACGAACTCGGTGACGGAGGAGCCGGGTTGGACCACGACGCCGGACACGTCCCAGCCGGGGATCACGGGGAAGACGGCGTCGAGCACCGGGTCGAGGTAGCCCTCGCGGGCCTTCCAGTCGACGGGGTTCACCGCCGCGGCCCTGACCTTCACCAGGACGGCGTCGGGCCCGACCTTGGGGTCGTGCGCCTCCCCGTATTCGAGTACCTCGGGACCGCCGTAGCCGCTGTAGCTGATCGCCTTCATCCGACGTACTCCTCGCGAAAGGCACAGGAACAGCACAAGGGTTCCATAACGGAATGATTCAGGCATTTCCGGCTAGCCTGACTCCATGACCACTCTCCATCAGGAACACCCCGTCCACGAGCACACCCACGGCGAGGGCTGCGGCCACGCGGCGGTGCCGCACGGCGACCACGTCGACTACGCGCACGACGGACATCTGCACGCGGAGCACAACGGCCACTGGGACGAGTGCGAGCCCGGCGCCCACACCACGCACCAGGGCCACGAGCACCAGCACGGCCAGAACTGCGGGCATCAGGCCGTCACACACGGCGATCACGTCGACTACGTCCACGACGGGCACCGGCACGCGCAGCACGAGGGCCACTGGGACGACCACTGACGGTCCGCAGGCCGCGCGGGGTGCGGCCGACATTCTCGCCGGACGCACCCGCACCGCCCGGCCGCGGGCAGTAGCGTACGAGATGGATCACATTCAGCCTCCGCCCTGGACGACATACCGACCGGTCGGCATCATGTGACGCGACACCGCTTCACTCTGCCTCCGGAGGACATCGATGAGCGCCGGCCACCCCCCAGGTCTTGATCTCGACCAGCTGCGCGGCCACCTCGACCGGGAGCGCCCGGGGCTCGTGGCCGGTCCGCTGTCCGGGCGGATCGTCGAGGGCGGCCGGTCGAACCTCACGTACCTCGTCGGCGACGGCTCGTCGACCTGGGTGGTCCGCCGCCCGCCACTGGGCCATGTACTCGCCACCGCGCACGACATGAAGCGCGAGCACCGGGTGATCAGCGCCCTGCACCCGACGTCCGTGCCGGTGCCCGAGGCGCTGCTCATGTGCGAGGACGACAGCGTGCTCGGCGCGCCGTTCTACGTGATGGAGTACGTGGCGGGCACGCCGTACCGCACGGCCGACCAGCTCGCGCAGCTGGGCCCCGAGCGCACCCGCGCCGCCGTGCTCGCCCTCGTGGACACCCTCGTCGACCTGCACGCCGTGGACCCCGCCGAGGTCGGCCTCGCGGACTTCGGGCGGCCCGAGGGGTTCCTCGACCGGCAGCTGCGGCGCTGGGGCAAGCAGCTCGACGCGTCCAGGAACCGCGAGCTGGCCGGCGTCGACGAGCTGCACGCGGCGCTCGGCCGCTCGCTGCCCAGCTCGCCCGCCCCCACGATCGTGCACGGCGACTACCGCCTCGACAACGTCCTGATCAACGAGGACGCCGACGGCGTCGACCGGATCAAGGCCGTCCTCGACTGGGAGATGTCCACGCTCGGTGACCCGCTCACCGACCTTGGCCTGCTGGTGATGTACAGCGCGAAGCTGGACATGCCCGACTCCCCCGTCTCCACGACGGCCGCAGCCGCCGGGCACCCCGACCCCGCCGAGATCATCGAGCGGTACGCCGCGCGCTCGGGGCGCGACGTCTCCGCCGTCTCCTGGTACACGGCCTTCGCGTGGTTCAAGCTCGCCGTGATCCTCGAAGGCATCCACTACCGCTACACCCTCGGCCAGACCGTCGGCGCCGGCTTCGACCGCATCGGTGAGCTCGTGCCCGTCTTCATCGACCACGGCCTGACGTCCCTTCAGAAAGGCTGACCCGCAATGGACTTCGCATTCGACGCGCGCACCGAGGAACTGCGGGCGAAACTCCTCGCCTTCATGGACGAGCACGTGTACCCGGCCGAGGCCGTCGCGCACGAGCAGCGCGCGCAGCTCGCCTCCCCGTGGGACACCCCGGCCGTCGTCGAGGAGCTGAAGGCCGAGGCCAGGCGGCAGGGCCTGTGGAACCTCTTC
Organism: Streptomyces sp. CB01635; assembly: GCF_002803065.1. Taxonomy (GTDB): domain Bacteria; phylum Actinomycetota; class Actinomycetes; order Streptomycetales; family Streptomycetaceae; genus Streptomyces. The sequence goes on along the minus strand of NZ_NNBL01000027.1, from coordinate 78,156 downwards.
CTGCCCGATGCCGAGTACGGCGCCGGGCTGACCAACCTCCAGTACGCGCCGCTGGCCGAGATCACCGGCCGCAGCCCGCAGTTGGCGCCCACGGCCCTCAACTGCGCGGCCCCCGACACCGGCAACATGGAGGTGCTGAGCCAGTTCGGCGACGAGCGCCAGAAGAAGCAGTGGCTGGAGCCGCTGCTCGCCGGTGAGATCCGCTCGGCGTTCGCGATGACCGAGCCCGAGGTCGCCTCCTCGGACGCCACGAACATCACCACGCTCATCGAGCGCTCCGCCGACGGTTCCGAGTACGTCATCACCGGCCGCAAGTGGTACATCTCCGGGGCGATGAACCCGGACTGCAAGATCTTCATCGTGATGGGCAAGACGGACCCCGACGGCGCCGACATCCGCCGCCAGCAGTCCATGGTGCTCGTCCCCCGCGACACCCCCGGCCTCGAGATCCGGCGCGCCATGCAGGTGTACGGGTACGAGGACCACTACCACGGCGGCCACGCCGAGGTCGTCTTCGACCAGGTCCGCGTGCCCGCGAGCAACCTGATCGGCGAGGAGGGCGGCGGCTTCGCCATCGCCCAGGCGCGGCTGGGCCCGGGTCGTATCCACCACTGCATGCGGCTGATCGGCATGGCCGAGCGGGCCATCGAGCTGATGTGCAAGCGGGCCGTGGCCCGTACGGCGTTCGGCAAGCCGCTGGCCCAGCAGGGCGTCGTACAGGAGTGGATCGCGGACGCGCGGGTCGCGGTGGAGCAGCTGCGTCTCCTCGTCCTGAAGACGGCCTGGCTGATGGACACCGTCGGCAACAAGGGCGCCCACACGGAGATCCAGTCCATCAAGATCGCGACGCCGCGCACGGTCGTCGACATCATCGACCAGGCCGTGCAGCTGCACGGAGCGGGCGGCGTCAGCCAGGACTTCCCGCTGGCCGAGCTGTGGGCGGGAGCGCGCACCCTGCGCCTCGCGGACGGCCCCGACGAGGTCCACCAGCGCTCGCTGGCCCGGCGCGAGCTGAAGAAGTACCTGTGACGCGGTGACCCCGTGACGGCGAAGGGCCCCCGCACTCGGCTCGAGTGCGGGGGCCCTTGGTCGTGTATCAGAGCGTGGGCGGCGTCAGGGACGCAGTGCGCGCAGCAGCAGGTCCGCCAGGTGGTCCGCGACTTCCTGCGGGGCGAGCGGGCCGCCCGGGCGGTACCAGGTGGAGAGGTGGTGCACAGAGCCGAAGTGGTAGTCGACCACCAGATCGGCGGGCGTGGCCGTGGAGAACACGCCGGCCTGCTGGCCCTCCTCGATGAGGGCCCTGAACCGCTCGTGGTAGCGCCGCCGCTCGGCCCGCACCTGCTTGTGCTTCTCCGGGCCGAGCTGGTGCATGGAGCGGAAGAAGATCGACGCGTCGTCGAGGTTCTCGATGGTCGTGACGACCACGTCGGCCGCGGCGTCGCGCAGCCGCTGCTCCACGGGGGCGTCGGCGTCCGCGAACGCGTCGAGGCGTTCCTGCTGCAGGCGGAGCACGCGCGCGTACACCTCGTGCAGCAGGTCGTCCTTCGAGCCGAAGTAGTGGTAGAGCGCACCCTTGGTGACGCCGGCCGCCTCGACGATCTCCTGGACCGAGGTGCGGTCAAAACCGCGTTCGGCGAAGAGCCGGGTGGCGGCGGCGAGCAGCCTCTGAGGGACGGGCGTACCGTCTCCGTCCGACGTCCTGGGCACTGCCGCCACCTGCCTTTCTCCTGCGATCAGCTGTTCTGTGTACGGGAACGCAGTTCCCGCCGGAGGATCTTCCCACTTGTCGTCTTCGGCAGCTCGGGCAGGATCTCCACCTCGCGCGGGTACTTGTACGCGGCGAGCCGCTCCTTGCAGTAGGCGGACAGGTCGTCGGGGCCCACCGAGGCGCCCGGGCGCAGGCTCACGTACGCCCTGACCGTCTCGCCTCGATAGGGGTCGGGGACGCCCACGACGGCGGCCTCGCGCACGGCCTCGTGGGTGTAGAGGACGTCCTCCACCTCGCGGGGCCAGACCTTGAAGCCGGAGGCGTTGATCATGTCCTTCTTGCGGTCGACGACGTAGAGCCAGCCGTCGGCGTCCATGAAGCCGATGTCTCCGGTGCGCAGTTCGCCGTCCGGGAAGGACTCGGCGGTGGCGTCGGGGCGCTTCCAGTAGCCGGGCACGACCTGGGGGCCACGGACGGCTATCTCGCCCTGCTCGCCGAAGGGCACCTCCTGGCCGAGGTCGTCCACGATCCGGACGACGCTCTCGGGGCCCGGGACGCCGACGGCGAGGGTGCCGGAGACGGGGTCGACGGGGGCTTCCTTGCCGGGCGGCACGGAGGCGCAGGGGGCGGTGCACTCGGTGAGGCCGTAGCCGTTGTGGATGTAGGGGCCGAAACCGGCCCGGAACTTCTCCACGAGGGCGGGCGGCACCGGGGCGCCGCCGGACGAGATCGACCGGAAGGACGCGAAGTGCTCGCGGGTCGCGGCCGGGTGCGCGGCGAGCGCCATGAACGCGGTGGAGGGACCCACGGTGTAGGCGGGCCGATGCTCGGCGAACGCGTCCAGGACGACCCCGGCCTCGAAGCGGTACGCGAGGACGAGGGTGCCCGTGTTCGCGAAGGAGGAGACCAGTTCGCAGACCATGCCGGTGATGTGGAAGAGCGGCGCGAGCCCGAAGTACGTGCCGCCTTCGGGGATGCCGAGTCCGGTGCGCTGGCGCTCGGCGTTGTACGTGATGTTGCGGTGCAGGTTCGTGGCGCCCTTGGGCGTGCCACTGGTGCCGGAGGTGTAGCTGATGAGCGCGATGTCGTCCGGGCGCGGGTCGCGGCCCTCGGGCGCCGCGTTGCCCTGGCGGGCGACCGTCAGGAGGTCGTCGGCGTCCTCGGCCTGCGGCTCGACGCGCTCGAACTTCAGGACGCGCTCGTCGCCCCGCGTCTGGAGGTCCAGCTCGCAGGCGGTGAGCACGATCCGTACGGAAGAGTCCGCGGCGGTCTCGCGCAGGTACGTCTCCCAGGCCCGGTCCGAGCAGATCAGAGCGGTGACGTCGGCGTCGTGCAGGACGTGGGTGACCTCGCCCGACTTGTACATCGGGTTGACCGGGACGACGGTGGCGCCCGCCTTGTAGGCGGCGAGGAGGCCGATCACGAAGTGCGGCGAGTTCTGCAGCATGAGGGCGGCGCGGTCGCCGCGTCCGAGACCGCGCGCGGCGAGGTGCCCGGCGACGGAGTCGCTGAGCTCGTCCAGCTCCCGGTAGCTGAGGCGGCCGTCGAAGTAGGCGACGGCGGTGCGGTCGGGAGCGGTGCGGACCGCGGCGCGGAAGGCGTGCAGCACGGAGTCGGCCGGGGTGACCGGGGCCCGCTGGGCCTCGGAGAGCCGGCCGAGCCATGGCTGGGCCGCGTAGATGGAGGAGCTCACTTCTGTGCCGCCTCCCACTTCTGCTGGATGTGGTTCATGTTCGACAGCCAGCGGTCGGGCGTCGCTGCCCTGGCCGCGTAGTAACCGGCGACCTCGGGGTGCGGGAGGATCAGGAAGCGGTCCTCCTCCATGCCCGCGAAGAGCGCGTCGGCGACGTCCTCGGGCTCGATCGCGGTCGGCGCGAGGACGAGCTCCCCGGCCGATCCGGAGGCGGTGAGCATGTCCGTACGCACGCCCTGCGGGCAGATCGCGTGGACCTTGAGCCCGCGGTGTCGGTAGGTGAGGGAGAGCCACTCGGCGAAGGCGTACGCGCCGTGCTTGGTGACGCTGTAGGGCGCGGCGCCGACCATCGTGAGCAGTCCCGCCGCGGAGACGGTGGAGACGAAGCGGCCGCTGCCGCGCTCCAGCCAGCCGGGCAGCAGGGCCTTCGCGGCGCGGACGTGGGCCATCACGTTGACGTCCCAGGCGTCGGCCCAGATCTGCTCGTCGGCGTCCTCGGTGCCGCCGGAGGCGAGCCCCGCGTTGGCGCAGTAGACGTCCACGGTGCCGTCCAGGGCGTCCAGCGCCTCGGGCACGATCTCGGAGGCGTCGCCCGGCACCGCTGTGGCGCCGATCTCGTCCGCGACCGCCTTGGCCTTCCCCGCGTCCAGGTCGTTCACGACGACGCGCGCTCCCGAAGCGGCGAAGCGGCGGGCGAGCGCGGCTCCGATGCCGCCTCCCGCGCCGGTGACGACGACCCCCGTGCCGTGCAGGCTGTCCATCATCGGTCTCCCTTGACTCGACTTTCCGTCACAGACTAAGCAGTCGGTCAGCCCAACGGAAGAGGTGTCGGCGGTCGGCTTCGTTCCGCGGGGGCGCGGCGCACGCTAGCGTGCGTGCACATGCCACCTTCCGCGATCACGGAGGTCACCACATGAACGTGTCCAGACGGAGCCTGCTCGCCGCCACCACCGCCTCTGCGGTGGCCGCCACGGCGGGCGCGGCGTCCCCCGCGCTCGCCGCGGAGAAGGACGGCGGCCGGCTCCGCACCGGTTTCGAGCGCCTCGCGGACGACGGATACCGGATCCTCGCCGGGCAGAAGGTCGGCTTCGTGACGAACCCGACCGGCGTCACACGCGACGTCAAGCACATCGTCGACGTGATGCACGCCGACGAACGGGTGAAGCTGACCGCGGTGTTCGGGCCCGAGCACGGCTTCCGCGGCACGGCGCAGGCCGGCGGCTCGGAGGGGCGCTACGACGACCCGGCGACCGGACTGCCGGTCTACGACACCTACTTGAAGAGCGGGCAGGCGCTGGCGGACATCTTCACCGCGTCCGGTGTCGACACGGTCGTCTTCGACATCCAGGACGCGGGCGCACGCTTCTACACGTACATCTGGACGCTCTACGACTGCATGGAGGCCGCGCAGCTCGCGGGCAAGAAGTTCGTGGTGCTCGACCGCCCGAACCCGGTGACCGGCCGGAACGCCTACGGGCCCGTCCTGCACAAGGAGTTCGCGACGTTCGTCGGCCGCCGCGAGATCTCCCAGGCCCACGGGATGACGGTCACCGAGCTGGCGCGCCTGTTCAACGCCGAGTACCTCACCCACCCCGTCGAGCTCGAGACGGTCCGGATGACGGGCTGGAAGCGGCGCGACTTCTACGACGCGTCGGGGCTGCCGTGGGTGCCGCCGAGCCCGAACATGCCGACGCCCGACACCGCGCTGGTCTACTCGGGCACCTGCCTTTTCGAGGGCACGAACCTCTCCGAGGGCCGCGGCACGACCCGCCCCTTCGAACTGCTCGGCGCCGAGGACGTCGACGGGCGCTGGGCGGCCGCCGCCAATGAACTCCACCTGCCCGGCGTGGACTTCCGCGAGGCGTACTTCGCGCCGACGTTCTCCAAGTTCCAGGGCAAGACGATCGGCGGCGTGCAGATCCACGTCAGGGACCGGGCCGCGTACGACCCCGTACGCACCGGCATCGCGCTCCTGGTGACGGCGAAGAAGTCCTGGGCCGCCTTCGCGTGGCGCTCGGACAACTGGATCGACAAGCTCACCGGGTCCACCCAGGTGCGGACGATGATCGACGCCGGGGCGTCCACGGACGACGTGGTCGCGGCCTGGCAGGGCGAACTGGCGGCGTTCCGGGCGGTGCGCGGCCGGTACCTGGCGTACAAGTAGGGCGCAGCCCCTGACGTCTCGCGATACGGGACGACCCGTTTCGCGTATTGACTGCCATGTACACGCACAACCACAGTGCAGTACGTGCTCAAAGACGACTCCACCAGGCAGAACACGGTCACCGGCGCGGATTCTGACGGGGACAGCCCCGAGAGCCTGCGCCGCGTGGCCGTCGCCAGTTTCATCGGGACCGCGATCGAGTTCTACGACTTCTACGTCTACGGAACGGCCGCCGCCCTCGTCCTCAACGAGGCGTTCTTCCCGAACCTCTCCTCCCTCAACGCGACCCTCGCATCCTTCTCGACGTACGCGGTGGCCTTCGCGGCCCGCCCCATCGGCTCGCTCCTGTTCGGCCACTTCGGCGACCGGGTCGGCCGCAAGTCCGTCCTCGTCGCCTCACTGCTCCTGATGGGCCTTTCGACGGCGTGCGTCGGCCTGCTGCCCGGGTACGGCACCTTGGGCGTGTGGGCGCCGCTGCTGCTCGTCCTGCTGCGCTTCCTCCAGGGCGTGGGCCTCGGCGGCGAGTGGGGCGGCGCCGCGCTGCTCGCCGTGGAGCACGCGCCGCGCGGCAAGCGCGGCCTGTTCGCCGCGTTCCCCCAACTCGGCCCTTCCGTCGGCTTCTTCGCGGCGACCGGAATCTTCTGGATCCTGTCGACCACGCTCGACGACGAGGCGTTCCACTCCTGGGGCTGGCGCGTGCCGTTCCTGCTCTCCTTCCTGCTGGTCGCCGTCGGCCTCTTCGTGCGGCTGAAGATCAGTGAGACACCTGTGTTCGCCAAGGTGATGAAGGAGCAGGAGGCGAGCAAGGCCCCTGCGCTGGAGGTCTTCAAGCGCCACCCCCGCGAGATCCTGCTCGGCGCGGGCGGCATGGTTGTCGCGTACGGGCTCTTCTACACGGCCACCACGTACTGCCTCGCCTACGGCACCACGACCCTCGGTGTCCCGCGCAACACGATGCTCGCGGTCTCGCTCGTCGCCTGCCTCTTCCTCGCGGCGGGCACCTGGCTGGCCGCGACCCGTTCCGACGCGGGCGGGCGCCGCAAGCTGGTGCTCGCGGGCGCCGGGCTCGCGGTGGTCTGGGGTCTGGTCCTCTTCCCGCTCATGGACACCGAGCAGCCCGTGCTGATCGCGCTCGCCCTGGGCGGCGCGCTGTTCTGCATGGGTGTCGTGTACGGGCCGATGGGCGCGTATCTGCCGGAGCTGTTCGGGGTGCGCGTGCGCTACTCCGGGGCGTCGTTCGCGTACAACCTGGGCGGGGTGCTCGGCGGCGCGGTGGCGCCGCTCGTGGCGACGCGGCTCCAGGGCGAGTTCGGCTCGTCCTCGGTGGGCTGGTACGTCAGCGCGATGGCCGTCGTCTCCCTGCTCTGCGTCCTCGCCCTGCCGGAGACGCGGGAGCGCGAACTGGGCTGACCTCCATGGGGCACGCGTGTGCGTGCCCCATGGAAGCGGTCAGCTACGGCCGGTGCGAGGGAAATTCGACGACCTGCTGGTACGTCGGACGGTTCTGCCACTGGATCCCGCGGTGCGTGATACCGCCGAGCGCCCGGTGGATGATCGTGTCCGAGCACCACTGGTCGCCGGCCTTGCACGCGTCGTCGCCGGGGTAGACCTCGGCGGCGGGTTCGGCAGCGGCCTGCGTGAGCGTGGCGAGCAGGGCGTCGCGGCAGGCGTCGAGCTTGCCACCGCCGCAGTAGGCGGCGCCGAGCTTGCCCTTCACCGGCTGCCCGAGGACGGTACGCAGGTCCTTGTCGACGTAGCCCCACCAGCCGTACTGGAAGGCCGATCCCGCGTGCGCGCCGGTGGGACCGTGGCCCGCGGACGGCGACTCGTCGACGGTCAGTTGGCCGGTGAGCGCCCCGTACAGGTCACCCCCGAGACCGGGTTCGAACTCGGCCTTCACCAGGAGCGGCCACCAGGCGTCCATGATGCGTACGGCATCCGGGTGCGCGTAGGTGTGCGAGCCGGCCGCGGTCTGGTTGCGCTGGGCTCCCGCCTTGCGCCAGGCCTCCAGCTGCTGCACGGCCTTGTTCAGGGCCGGGTCGTCGACGGGCTTGCTGCGGACGACCTTGAGGATCTCGGGCAGCACCTGCTCGCCCCGCAGATCCGTGAGGGCGGCCTCCTCCATGGCCTGGGTCAGCGAGGCCCTCGTCACGCCGCCCTCGGCGGTGAGCTTCTTCACGCGCCCGTCGAGCAGATCGGCGCGGTGCACGGCGCCGAGGCTGAAGTTGGCGGCGCCGAACCCCTTGGCCTGCTTGTTGTTCCAGGAGATGTAGTAGTCCTGGTCGACGGAGTTCGGGTGCTCGGACGGCGGCGAGTACGCGGCCGTGTTGTCCGCCGGGTCGAAGTCCCGCCACTCGTAGGCCTGTTCGGCCTTCACCGGGAAGGAGGCGTCGACGTCGTCGGCGCGCACCGGGTTGGCGCCGCTGTTGTAGTACGCGATGTCGCGCGAGTCGGCGTAGAACCAGTTGAAGGCGTAGCTGATGTGCTGCGCCGCCTTCTCGAAGGTCGCGGCGTCCTTCACGTACGACGGGTCGTTCAGCATCTGGAAGCCGATGATGGAGTCGGCCTCGTGCCGGTACGTCGAGCGCAGTGAGGTGTACGCGACGGGCTTGCCGTCGACCGTCGCACGGTGCGTGACGATGCCGTACTTCGTGCGGAAGACCTGCATCCGGTAGGAGCCGGCCGCCGTGGAGTCGGCGAGGGTCGGCTTCCAGGCGTTCTTCTTCTCCAGCTTCTCCATGGGCGTGCAGGTGCCGCGGTACAGGTAGCTGGTGGACTGCCTGGTGGGGGTGCCACCGCCCGGCTCGCACAGCTCCACCGCGTACGTGTCCGTGATGTCCTGGCCCGCCGAGGTCGCCGACCAGGCGTAGTCCTGGCCGCGGCCGAGCTGGATGTACATGCCGACGCCCGCGAACGAGACGCCGCGCGCGCTGATGCCCGGGCCCTGGAGCTCCTGCATCATCAGCAGCTGCGGGGCGAAGTACCCGGTCTGCGGGCCGAACACGGCGACCGGATGGCCGGACGCGGTGTGCTTGCCGGAGACGAGGAGCGCGTTGGACATGCCCTTCTTCGAGTCGGAGTTGCGGAACGTGTCCGCGGGCAGCACGCCCCTGTCGTACATGCCCTGGAGCGGCTTGAGCTTCGCCGGTGCCTTGACGGGGGTCCTGCGCCCCGCCTCGGCCGGCTTGGCCGAGCCCTCGCGGTCGTAGACGAGCGGTTCGCTCTCGACGGTGCCCTTGTCGGGCAGCGCCTCCCCGCGCGGGTTCTTCGGCTTGGCCCCGTACGGGAAGCTCGTGCCGTCGTGGATGGTCGCCACGGCCTCGGGGTCGTCGCGCCCGCGGAAGGACTCCCAGACCTCGGTGCCCCGCTCGACGCCGTACTTCTGCTGCGCCGACAGGAGCGAGAGGGCCTGGCCGACCTCTCCCCCGCCGCCGCCCCCGAAGAGGCCACCGACGACCGAGGCCAGCGCGATCATGTCGGTCACCTTGAACGGCTGGATCTCGCCCACGTTCGTGATCGCGTCGATCTTGCCGGTCAGGACGTACTCGCCGGGGAAGTAGCGGCCGTTCTTCGACTTCTCGCGATAGGCGTTGAGCCCGTCGATATAGGCCTGCGCGTCGTCCATGGCCTGCTTGCCGCGCTCGCCCTGCGTGGTCCTGATGTACTCGACCTGCCGCTCCAGGTCCTGCTCGGTGTACGGGGCCTGCGGCCAGAACTCCTGCTCGAGCCCCTGGTTCGCGAGGGCGCCGCCCGCGAACGACGTGAGCTCCCCTCGGCCGATGTGCCGGAACAGGTCGATCAGCCAGAGCCGGTCCTGACCTGCGGCGTAGCCGGCGCCGAACTCTGTTCCGTAACGCGTGGAACCTTTGACGTGGGGTACACCGTTCTTCTTGTCACGGGTGATCGTCACATCGTCGCGGGGGCGCGTGACGGAACCGACCTGACCATCGGGGACCCCGAAGGAGGAGTCGTTGAAGAACTGGGTGAGGGTGTCGTCCGTCAGGGACGGATACCCGGCGGAGAGCGCGTCGTAGGGGCCGAGTTGATCGTCGGCGTGGGCGGGCTGGGTGCCGAGGACGCGGTGGCCGAGAATCTCGGCCAGCGTGGCGCTGCCGTTCGCGCCGGGCGGCAGGATGTCCGCGCACCGGCCCGCGCAGTAGTCGGGCGCCGGTGGCGGCTCCGCGGCGGACGCCCCGCCGGCCGGGGACAGCAGCCCCGCCGTGAGGACGAACACCGCTGTGGCGGCCGTGCGCTTGAGAGTTCTACGGAGGCTTCTGTGCTGGCTGGTTCGTGGGGTGCGCCGTCGCATGCCTGATCCTCCCGACGATGGTGCGCCGGAGGTTACCGGCGGTAGGCCACCGGCTGAAGATGAACATGCGTCACTTTTTCGGAATCGCCACACGAGACCCTCTGGGACCTACCGGCCCCAGGAGGTACCGCTGACGGAGTCCATCGGAAATCGGATGGACCGGCATGGATCCGAATCGAGTGTCGATACGTCTATTCGGCGACGTCCGTTCGACGACGACGCCGAAGTACATGTACGTGTGACGGAGGTGCAGGGCGATGGCCGGATTCCGGAGCCTGGCGAGACAAACGCGCGACCCGCGCAATGATCTGGCACTGCGGCGGTACTCGCTGCGCAAGTGCCTGGAGCGGTTTGCCCCTTACGGGCACCGAGCGACCTGGGACCACCTGTGCTCGCGGGCCGGGTTCGACCCCGAGGACCGCTCCCCCGAGCCGGCGCGGCTGACGGCCGCGCTCGACGAGCTCGAGGAGGCGCGGGCGGTCTGGCTCGCGTACGAGACGCAGTTCGCGGAGCGCCGCCGCAAGGAGAAGCACGACGGGCTGCGCAGGCCGGGCACGGTCGACGACTGGCACCGGCTGACCTGGGGCGGCTTCGGCGTCGCCTGGTGCGACGACCCGATGGTCCACCCCTCCGAACCCCTCGCGGAAGTCCTGAACCGGCTGATCGCGGCCCTGGAGCGCGAGCCCGGCACGGCCTGTCCCGTCTGCACCGGCACGGCACTCCTCTGGAAGCACGACCTGGCGCACGAACCGTCGTCAGGACCGGTCTGCACCCACTGCGGCATCGTGGTGCCGCGCCCCGTCCTCACCCCCGCGTCCCTGGCCGGAGCCTGGCGGGCGCGGGTCCTTGTCTCGGCGTAGAGCGCATCGGCACGAGCACGACTGTGTGAGCACGGGGGTGCCGCCCATGAGCCGCACCCCCGGTCCACGCACCTGTCTCAGCCGCTCGGTGTGATCACGTCCGTCTGGACGGCCAGCTTGAACTCGGCGAGGACCAGCGGCGTACGGATCAGCGCGTCACCCGCGCCGCGCACCGAGATCTTCAGGCCGAGCGAGGTTCCCGGGTGCACGAACATCTGCCAGGTGTACGACCGGTACTGACCGCCGCCGGTCGGCGCGGAGTCCGTCGTGGCGGTCGAGTCGTAGCCGGTCGAAGCTGCGAGCGGGTCGCGCACGAAGCGCGCCCTGAACTCGCGCGGTCCGGAGTCCGGCTCCCAGAAGACCAGCGCGGACAGGGTGCCCCATCCGTCGTGACTCGGCCGGATCAGACCCGAGTGGGTGTCCGGGTACTTGGACCCCTTCGGCGGGTCGTGCATCTTCCACGGGTCGTACGACTCCTCGCCCGCCGCGTAGGGGAAGCGGACGAGGTGGTAGCCGTCGCGGTCATAGGTGATCTTCTGCGGGCCCGAGCGTGCGGCCTCGTACTTCAGCGAGCAGATGGCGAGTCCCATCGCGTCTCCCCGTCCCCGTGATCCGTCGTGCCGTCATGTCTTCATGTCCTCATTCATCCCCAACTCCCCCGCGCGTGAAGACACCTGGACGGCCGGTTCCGGGTGCGGGTGCGGGTGCACGCTGTCACACGTCCCGGCGCCGTACGACGACCAGCGCCAGGGCGAGCGCGACCAGCGGCCACAGCACGTACACGGTCCAACTCCCGCCGACCGTGGCCCCGTTGTACGCCTCGGCCGGCGTTCCGTAGATCTGGGCCAGACGCTGCCACGCGTTGCGCACCATCGCGTTGGCGAAGGCGACGGACAGCGGCTTGCGGGACGAGAAGAACACCGGCAGCAGGAGCAGGACGAAGGTGCCCGCGACCATGGTGGTGGCGCTGTGCCGGATCAGGACGCCGAGGCCGAGGCCGACCAGCGCGCACACCGGGGCGAGCAGCGCCGACGCGGCCAGGGCCCGCAGCGCGTTGGGGTCGCCGAGGGAGATCGCAGCGTCCCGCCCGCTCAGGATGGCCTGGGCGACGGAGAACGAGCACAGGGCGACGACCGACCCGACCACGGTCCACAGGACGGCCTGCACGACGGCCTTGGCCAGGACCACGGCGCCGCGCGCGGGGACGGCCACCGTCGTGGTGCGGATGAGGCCGCTGCCGTACTCGCTGACCGCGGCGATGGCGCCGACCGACACGGCGGCGAGCATCAGCGTCAGATACGCCTCCGCGGGAAAGGAGTCGCCCAGCGAGAAGGAGTGTTCCCGCTGCGTGAGGGCGTCGTAGGACGGGAAGTTGTTGTAGTCGGCGAGGGCGCGGGCCGCGGCGACGCCGGTCACGACCAGCGTGACGAGGACGGTCACCCAGGGTGTGGAGCGCAGCGACCGCACCTTGATCCACTCGGCGGCGACGAGGTCGAGGAAGCGGGCGGGCAGTTCGTCCACTGCGGCTGCGATCGTGGGGGTGGTGGTGCGGGGCGTCGTGCTCGTCATCGGGGCTGACCCGCCTTTCCCGCGTTTCCTGACAGGTACTCGACGCTGCCGGCGGTGAGTTCCATGAACGCCTCCTCCAGCGAGGCCGTCCGGTTGGTCAGCTCGTGCAGCATGATCCGGTGCTCGAAGGCGAGCGCTCCGATGCGCTCGGCGGGCAGCCCGGTCACGGCGATCCTGGCCGCGTCCGGCGGGCCGTGCGGCGCGACGGACGCGCCGGCCGCCGTGAGGACGGCCGTCAGCTCGCCGGCCTGCGGCGTCGCGACCAGCACGCTGAAGCGGGTGCTGCGGGCAGCGAACTCCCGTACGGACTCGGCGGCGATGAGGCGGCCCTGTCCGATCACGACGAGCTGGTCCGCGGTGCTCTCCATCTCCGTCATGAGGTGACTGGAGAGGAAGACGGTGCGTCCCTCGGCGGCCAGGTGGCGGAAGAGGCCGCGTACCCAGAGCACGCCCTCCGGGTCCATGCCGTTGATCGGCTCGTCGAACATCAGGACAGGAGGGTCGCCGAGCAGCGCCGCCGCGATGCCGAGCCGCTGTTTCATGCCGAGCGAGAACCCGCCGATGCGGCGCCCGGCCGCCTCGGTCAGGCCCACCTCGGCGAGCACCTCGGCCACGCGGCTCACCGGGATGCGGTTGCTGCGGGCCAGGGCGCCCAGGTGCGCGGTGGCGCTGCGCCCGCCGTGGACCTGCTGCGCGTCGAGCAGCGCGCCGACGTGGCGCAGGCCGCGCGGGTGGGTGCGGAAGGGGACGCCGCCGACGGTGGAGGTGCCGGCGGTGGGCGCGTCCAGGCCGAGGACCATCCGCATGGTGGTCGTCTTGCCCGCGCCGTTGGGGCCGAGGAAGCCGGTGACCTGTCCCGGCCGCACGGTGAAGGAGAGGTGGTCGACGGCGGTCTTGTCGCCGTACCGCTTGGTGAGTTCGCTGACTTCGATCACGAGGGCAACGGTGCCGGTGCGGGTGAGGGGCGTGCATCGGCCCGTCGGCGGCCTCCCCGGGGGCGGCATGCACCCGTGGGACGCAGCCCGTGGGCTCATGCCGGGAGCGGACGGCGCACCTACGATCCCTGGTGTGGACGCCACCTCGACACCCCCGCCGCCCCAACGCGCCTACGGGACGCACCGTACGGTCCTCACCTGGATCGGCGCGGTCCTGTACCCGTTCATGGCGCTGCTCCCCGCGGTCAGCGCCGACCCGTGGGCGCCCGGCATCCTCCCGGCCTGCGGCTCGGCTCTCGCCGCGGTCCTGCTCGTCGGCATGATCCGGCGCAGGCCCATGGCGGCCCTGGTCATGACGCTGCTCGTCACCGCCCTCCTGCCGCCGGTGGCCAAGTACCACGGCCCTGTGTGGTTCGTGCCGTTCGTCGCGGTCGACATCCTGCTCGGGTACGTCGTCGCGACCCGCACCCTGCGGGCGTCGGTGGTCGCCGTCTGCCTCACGTTCCTCACGCAGTGCCTGACGATCCTCGGCTTCACGCACGGCCCCGACCTCCTCGTGATCGGGACGATCGCCCTCCTGGCGCTGGTGACCACCTGCGTCGTGGGCCTCCTCGGCAGCGAGCGCCGCCGGTACGCGAATGAGCTCCGGTCGCACGAGGTCGCCGAGGCGATCACGGCCGAACGACTGCGGATCGCCCGTGAGTTGCACGACCAGGTCGCGCACAGCATCGGCATCATCGCGATCCAGGCCGGAGTCGGCAGCCGGGTCATCGAGACGCAGCCGCTGGAGGCGCGGGCCGCCCTGAGCGCCATCGAGGCCACGAGCAGGGAGACCCTGTCGGGGCTGCGGCGCACGCTCGTCGCACTGCGCAGGTCGGGTCCTTCGGCGGAGTCGGGGGCGGCGCCGTACGGACCCACGCCGGGCCTCGGTGACCTGGAGCGCCTCGCGACCACGACCGCGGACGCGGGCGTCGAGGTCGACCTGCGGTGGAGCGGGCGGCGGCGTCAACTGCCGCCCGACATCGACCTGTCGGTGTACCGGATCGTGCAGGAGGCGCTGACGAACGTGGTGCGGCACTCGGGTGCCGGGTGGTGCCGGGTGAGCGTCGGGTTCGGAGAGGATGGGCTGTCCGTGGAGGTCGTCGACGAGGGGCGTGGGATGCAGGGCGCGGGGACGGGCGTGGGGTTCGGGATCACCGGGATGCGGGAGCGGGTGGCGCTGCTGCACGGAGAGTTCAGCGCGGGGCCGCGGCCGGAGGGCGGATTCCGGGTGGCGGCACGGCTGCCGCTTCCGGAGCCGGTGGCCACACCGACGGACGGCACCAGCGCGGCGGGGGCGGATGCCCGATGACCGTGCGCGTGGTGCTCGCCGACGACCAGCCGCTCGTACGCTCCGGGCTGCGCGTCCTCATCGCCGACACCCCCGACCTGGAGGTCGTCGGGGAGGCCGCGAACGGCGAGGAGGCGGTCCGGCTGGCGAAGGAGGTCAGCCCCGATGTGATCGTGATGGACATCCGGATGCCGGGCATGAACGGGATCGAGGCCACGAACCTGGTCACGTCGGGCGCGGGGGCGACCCGTGTGCTCGTCCTGACCACCTTCGACGAGGACGACCACGTCTACGGCGCGCTGCGCGCCGGCGCGAGCGGTTTCGCGGTCAAGGACATGGCGCTCGACGACATCCTCGCCGCGATCCGGGTCGTCGCAGCCGGGGACGCGCTGATCGCGCCGGGCATCACGCGCCGCCTCATCGCGGACTTCGTGCGGCGCCCCGAGCCGTCGCCCGCCCGCGCGTCGCGCCCGGTCGAGGGCATCACCGAGCGGGAGCGCGAGGTCCTGACACTGGTGGGGCTCGGCCGGTCGAACAGCGAGATCGCGGACGAGCTCTACATCACCGTGGCCACGACCAAGTCGCACGTGGCGCGCCTGTTCACCAAACTGGGCGCCCGGGACCGGGTCCAACTCGTCATCATCGCCTACGAGTCGGGGCTGGTCTCCGCGCCCCGCTGAGCGGCGGCCCCTCAGGCGCCTTCCCGGTTCTCCCTCATCAGGCGGGAGCCGGTGAGGCGCTCGCCGAACACGTCGTCCGGGTTGGAGAGCACACAGTTCTCCAGGGACAGACAGCCGCAGCCGATGCAGTCGGTCAGATGGTCGCGCAGCCGCCCCAGCTGGGTGATGCGCTGGTCCAGTTCGGAGCGCCAGGCCTCGGAGAGGTGCGCCCAGTCCTCGCGGGTCGGGGTGCGCCCCTCGGGCAGCTCGGACAGCGCGTCACGGATCGTGGCGAGCGGGATGCCGACGCGCTGCGCGGCGCGGATGAACGCGACTCGGCGCAGGGTGTCGCGCTGGTAGCGGCGCTGATTGCCCGTCGTGCGGCGGCTGCTGATCAGGCCCTTGGCCTCGTAGAAGTGCAGGGCCGAGACGGCGGCTCCGCTGCGCGCCGACAGCTGACCGACGGCGAGTTCGTGGATCTTCACTGGAATCTGGGGCACTGTGCCGAGCCTACTGGGCGGACCCTGACATCGTTGACAGAGGTCGCCCGCCCTAGCATGCTGAGCAAGCGCTTAGACATTGCCTTAGAGATCCGCACATGGTGCATACATGGGAGGCCAGGACATGGCAGAGCCGAGGGTTTTTGCGACGGTCGACGAGCTGCGCGCGGCGGTGGGCGAGCAGCTGGGGTACAGCGACTGGGTCGAGATCGAGCAGAAGCGGATCGACCAGTTCGCGGACGCCACGGGTGACCACCAGTGGATCCACGTCGACCCCGAGCGCGCCAAGGAGGGGCCGTTCGGCACCACGATCGCGCACGGCTATCTGACCCTGTCGCTGCTCCCCCTCTTCGGGCCGCAGCTGATCCGGGTCGACGGCATGAAGATGGGCGTGAACTACGGGACGAACAAGGTCCGCTTCCCCGCCCCCGTGCCGGTCGGCTCCCGGCTGCGCGCCACCGCGAAGATCACCGGCGTCGACGACGTGCCCGGCGGCGTCCAGGTCTCGGTCGCCTTCACCGTGGAGCGCGACGGCGGCGACAAGCCGGTGTGTGTCGCCGAGTCGGTGTCCCGCTACTACCTCTGAGCTCCGCCGGGGTCAGGGAACCCGGACCCCCACCATCCGCAGGACGAGGTCGGCGTACAGCGCGCCGACCTCGTCGGGCGTCCGGCGGCCCTCCGTGTTGAACCAGCGCGCCACGTCGATGCAGAGCGACAGCACGGCCAGCGTGGTGCCCGGGACGTCCGGGACGTCGAACTCCCCCGCCTTCACACCGTCGTTGATGATCTCGCGCACGGTCGCGTCGCTCTCGCGGCGCAGGGCCACGATCTCGGGCCGGTGCTCCTCGCCGAGCGAGTCCAGCTCGTACTGCACGACGCGCGCCGTCAGATGGCGTGCCGCATGCCAGCGGACGAAGGACCGTACGGCCTCGGAGAGCCGCTCGGAAGCGGTGCCCTCCTCGGCGGCCGCGTCCTTGAGGATCTCCAGGGCCTTCTCGTGGCCGATGCGGCTGATGCGGAGGAGCAGGTCCTCCTTGGTCCGGTAGTGGATGTAGAGCGCGGCCGGGCTCATGCCGGCCCGGCTCGCGATGTCCCTGGTGGTGGTCGCGTGGTAGCCGCGCTCCGCGAACGCCTCGACGGCGGCGATCAGCAGCCGCCTGGCCGCGTCCGGGGTGACCTCGGCCCAGGACATGTCGTCCGTGGCAGCCTCGTTCTGGCCGTGCCGCTCCGCGCTCATCGCTTGCTCACATCCTCCCGTGGACAGGACGAACACCATACCCCTAGAGGTGAGCGAGCGCTTAGTTCCGTATGTCAGGCGGCGGGCTTGAAGGGATCGTGCTCGGCGAGGATCTTGTCGATGCGGGCCTGGTCGATACGGCTGACGACCTGATCGACCTCCTGACGGTCCCGGATGACCTTGGCGAGCGTGAACGCGGAGGTCGTCAGATAGAGGACGGCGATGGCGAGGAAGCCGCGGACCCAGCCGCTGGCGTCGATGCGGTAGATCCCGACGGCGGTCGCCACGAGCGCGAGCGCGAAGGAGGCGACGGCCTGTCCGTAGAAGGCGTTGGTGGTCCTGTGCTTGACCGGTGTGTCACTCATGGGCGACAGCATGGAGCGGACGGGGGCACACCCCCATCCGCTCGCGTACTCAGAAACGTACTCAGAAGCCGGACTCGGAAGCCGGATGCGGAAGTCCGACCCGACAGCCCGGTCTCAGAAGGCCGATACGCCGGTGAGCGCGCGGCCGATGATGAGCTTCTGGATCTGGCTGGTGCCCTCGTAGAGGGTCATGACGCGGGCGTCGCGCAGGAGTTTGCCGACCGGGTACTCGTCGATGTAGCCGTAGCCGCCGAAGACCTGGAGGGCGTTGTTCGCGCAGCGCACCGCGGCCTCGGAGGCGAAGAGCTTGGCCTTGGAGGCGGCGGTCGCGAAGTCCTCGCCGCGGTCGATGAGGTCGGCGACGCGCCAGGTCAGCAGGCGCGCGGCGTCCACGTCGACGGATATGTCGCTGATCAGCTCCTGCACCAGCTGGTACGAGGCGATGGACTTGCCGAACTGCTCGCGCTCCGCCGCGTATCCCACGGCGGCGTCGAGCGCGGCCTGCGCGATGCCGACGCAGCCCGCGGCCACCGACATGCGTCCCTTGGCGAGCGCCGACATGGCGACGGAGAAGCCCTTGCCCTCCGGGCCGAGCATCGCGGAGGCGGGCACGCGGACGTCCTCGAGGACCAGCTCGGCGGTGGCCTGGCCGCGCAGACCGAGCTTGCCGTGGATGGTGCGGCGGGTGAGGCCGGGGGTGTCCGTGGGGACGAGGAAGGCGGTGACGCCCTTGTGTCCGGGGGCGTCGGTGGAGCGGGCGAAGAGGAGGACGACGTCGGCCCAGGTGCCGTTCGTGATGAACATCTTGGAGCCGTTGATCACGTAGTCTCCCCCACTCTCGGCTCCGCTCGAGCGGGAGGGGCCCCCATCGTCGCGGACGGCCCGGGTGGTGAGGCTGCCGGCGTCGGAGCCGGTGCCGGGCTCGGTGAGCCCGAAGCAGCCGAGGGCCTCGCCGGCCGTGAGCCGCGGCAGCCACTCCCGCTTCTGCTCCTCGGTCCCGTAGGACTGGATCGTCTTGGCGACCAGGCCCAGCGAGACGGAGACGATGCCGCGCACGGACGAGTCGCCGCGCCCCAGCTCCTCCGTGACCAGGCAGTACGCCAGGTGGTCGCCGCCCGAGCCGCCGTACTCCTCGTCGATGGTCAGGCCCAGGAAGCCGACGTCGCCGAGCTTCTTGACGATGCCGCGGTCGACCTCTTCGGCGCGGTCCCAGCCGACGACGTTCGGGGTGATCTCGCGTGCCACGAAGTCCTTGGCGAGCTGACGGACAGCCGTCTGCTCCTCGCTGAGCTCCAGATTCATGGACCACACCTCAGGCATGAGTGAACGAGTACTAAATTAGCACTGCTAGTTTTTGGTTGACAGCCCTACTATGTGCCGCATGGCCCGACCGCGCAAGCCCCTCCTGAGCAGAGACCGCATCGTCACGGCGGCGCTCTCTCTCGTCGACGCCGAGGGCCTCGCGGCCGTCTCCACGCGGCGGCTCGCCGCCGAGCTGGGCGTGAGCGGCCCCTCGCTGTACAACCACTTCCGCACCAAGGACCAGATCCTTGAGGCGGTCGCCGACTCGGTGAGCGCGCAGGTCGACCTGTCGATGTTCGACGCCGCGGACGGGCGCGACTGGCGCACGGCCCTGCACGACTGGGTGGTCTCCTACCGGGCGGCTCTGCTCGCGCACCCCAACATCGTCCCGGTGCTCGCCCAGGGGCCTGGGCGCAGGCCCGCGGGGCTCCGGCTCGCCGATGCCGTGTTCGGCTCGATGGTGGACGCGGGCTGGCCCCCGGCGCAGGCCACGTCGATCGGCGCGCTCATGCGGTACTTCGTGACGGGCTCCGCGCTCGGCTCCTTTGCCGGGGGCTTCGTCGACGACGAGACGGCGTACGACCCCGCCGACTACCCCCACCTCGGCCAGGCGCATCTGCTCGCCGACCGCCAGGAGCTGATCGACGAGCGGGCCTTCGAGACGGGCCTGCGGGCGCTCCTCGACGGGCTCACGCTGCAGTACGAGCAGGTCGCGGCGCTGCACTGACGTTTCGGCGGTCACCGAACCGTGCCGGGCGCATGCTCGACCCATGAAGTCCAGGGAACCCGGCGCACCGCGCCTCGCCGCGCTCGCCGCACTGATGGCCGACGAGACCCGCGCGGCCTGTCTGCTCGCCCTGCTCGACGGGCGGGCGTGGACCGCCGGTGAGCTGGCACGGCACGCAGGGGTCGCGGCGTCGACGGCGAGCGAGCATCTGGGCAAGCTCGTCTCGGGCGGCCTCCTCTCCGAGGAGCGGCAGGGGCGCCACCGCTACGTGCGGCTCGCGGACGCGCGCGTGGCCGGGCTCGTGGAGGAACTCGCGGCGTACGCGGCGCCCGACGGCGGGGAGCGGCCGCAGACCCTGCGGGCGGTGAGCGCGCGGGACGCGATGGCGCGCGGGCGCACCTGTTACGACCATCTCGCGGGCCGCCTCGGCATCGCGCTCACGGACGCGCTGGTCCGGCGCGGGGACCTGCGCACGGATACGGGGTTCGCGCTGACCCCGCAGGGGGTGGACCTGTTCGGCGCGTTGGGGATCGGGCTCGACCGGTCGGGGCGCCGGCCCCTGGCGCGGGCGTGCCTGGACTGGACCGAGCGCCGGCCGCATCTCGCGGGGACGGCGGGCGCGGCCCTGTGCAGCCACGCGTTCGACGCGCGCTGGGTCGTGCGGATCGGGTCGGAGCGGGCCGTGAAGGTCACGCCTGCCGGGGAGCGGGCGTTCGGCGACGCGCTGGGGATCGAGGCGGGGGCGCTGCACTAGCCGGGAGGGGGCTTCCTACCGTGATAGGCCCGTTCTTCCGGACTTCAGGGGATGTCGGTAAAGTGCCTCCGTTCTGCTGGGTGAAACAGGGACGTAACACGGGGGCACGGGATGCGGCAGGCCAAGTACGGCCCAACTCCTGGCAAATCACCCCTTAATTGGGGAGCGGGTTGTAGACAGCTCGGCGTTCAGCTCCTGCGCGGGCAGGCTCAGGTCGTCTTTCTGTCCAGCGTCCCGGCCGGTGCGCTCCTCACCGTGGCACTGTTCGCTGCGGGGTGGGAGTACGGGCTCTACGCGATCGCGGGAACGGCGCTCGGCACGGCCACCTCGCGGCTGCTCGGCGCGGACCGCGAGCGCGTCTCGACGGGCCTCGAAGGATTCAACGCCTGTCTGACGGCGCTGTGTTTCGCGGTGTTCCTGGGCGCCGACCATCTGTCGACCGCGCTGCTCGCCGCGGCCGGCTGCGTCGTCGTCACCGTCGTCACCGCGGCCGTCGTCAATCTGCTCGGCGTGTGGAACCTGCCGTCGCTGACGCTCCCCTACTGCCTCCTCGCGAGCGCGACGACCACCGCGGCACCGGGGTTCGAGCGGATCTGGCACCACGGCGACGGCCTAGCGGCCCTCACGAGCGCGGCGACCGGGCCGACGTCGCTCGGCTTCTCCGATCTGTGGCACGGGTTCTTCACGGGCTTCGCCGAGATCTTCTTCATGCCGCAGTGGTACGTCGGCGCGCTCATCCTCGCCGCGCTGCTCGTCGCGAGCCGCAGGGCCGCGGCCGTGGCGGGCATGGGCAGCCTCGTCGGGATCCTCTCCGCGTGGGCGCTCGGCGCTCCCGCCGCGCAGATCGCGGACGGGACCATGGGCTACAACGCGATCCTTGTGGCGCTGGCCCTGTGCGGGGTGTTCCTGGAGGCGGGTCCGCGCACTCTGGCGTACGCGGCGGTGGGCGCGTTCACCGCGACGGCCGCGACGCCAGCCATGGCGGCGGTGTTCGCGCCGTCGGGCGGGCACACGTTCACCTGGCCGTTCGTCCTGACGACATTCGCCTTCCTGGCGGCGGCCCGGTCCTTCCCCGGGCTGCGCACCTCGGCTCCGGCACCCGCGGTGCCGGAGCCGATGGCGGCGGGGACGCTCAGCGCGCAGCCGGGGCCCGCCCCGCAAGCACCTTGATGGAGATCAGGGCGATCACGCCGAGGCCGATGATGTAGCCGGAGACGGCCATCGACGTGCCGGTCGCCTCCAGGAGCAGCACCATCACGAACGGCGCGAGTCCGCCGCCGAACACGGCCGCGATCTGGTAGCCGAGCGAGGCTCCCGTGTAGCGCATCTCGGCGGTGAACAGCTCCGCGAACAGCGCGGCCTGCGGCCCGTACATGATGCTCAGGAAGCAGCTGGTGACGAAGGTGCCCACGGCCAGCCAGAGCAGTGAGCCGGTGTCGATGAGCAGGAACATCGGCACGGCCCACACGACGAGGCCCGCGGCGCCGAGCGCGTAGATCCGCAGCCGACCGATGCGGTCGGAGAGGGCCGCCGACGCGGGGATCAGGGCGAGCTGGGTGAGGCTGATGCAGAGCGAGACGGTGAGGACGGCCTCGCGCTCCATGCCGAGTTCACGGGTCGTGTAGTCGAGGACTCCCGTGATGATGATGTAGAACGTCGCGGTGTTCACGGCGAAGGAGCCGCCCGCGAGGAAGACCGTGCCGAGGTGCTCGCGCAGGATCCTGCGCAGCGGGGAGCGGGAGCGGTCCGCCTCCGCCTTCGCCAGTTCCGCTTCCGCGGCCTTGAACTCGGGGGTCTCCTCGACCTTCGCGTGGATGTACCAGGCAAGGGCCAGGACGAGCAGGCCCACCAGGAACGGGAGCCGCCAGCCCCACGCGGTGAAGGCGCTGTCGCTGGTGAGGGCGCCGGCGACGAGGAACACGGTGTTGGCGGTCACCACGCCGATGGGGACGCCGAGTTGGACGAGGCTGCCGTAGAGGCCGCGCTTGCCCTCGGGGGCGTACTCGGTGGCCATCAGCATCGCGCCGCCCCACTGGGCGCCGACGGCGAGGCCCTGCACGACGCGCAGGGCGACGAGGAGGATCGGCGCGGCCACGCCGATCGTGTCGTACGTGGGGAGCAGGCCGATGCCCGTGGTGGCAAGGCCCATCAGGGTCAGGGCGAGGACCAGCATGGGCTTGCGGCCGCGCTTGTCGCCGAGCTGGCCGGCGATGACCCCGCCGAGCGGGCGGGCCAGGAAGCCGACGGCGAAGGTCGCGAAGGCGGCGAGCACGCCCGCCGACGAGCTGCCGGAGGGGAAGTAGAGGTCGCCGAGCACGAGGGCGGCCGCGATGCCGAAGACGAAGTAGTCGTACCACTCGACGGCCGAGGCGAGCGCGGCGGCGGTGGCGACCTTCCTTCGGGCGCGGGTCTCGGCTTCGGGGGAAGCGGTGGCTGCGGGGCGAGCGGATGGTGCCGTGTCCATGCGTGCACACTCCGGTGACTGCGGGGAGGGGACGATCCGCGGCGCCGCGGTTCCGGGAACGTACTGACCGGACGGTACGTAGGTCAACGGGTTGCGCAGCAGCAGTTTTTGCCTGGCCATGGGAAAGCGCGGGCCGGGTGCGGACAACCCCACGACCCCGGCCGCGCGGGGGCGGCCGGGGTCGTGGGGCACGGGTCCACCCGGGTCTAGAAGACGACCAGCGCCCGTCCGCCCTTGCCCGCGACCATGTTGTCGAAGGCGGCGGGGATCCCGTCGAGGGCGATGTGTTCGGTGACGAGCGCGCTCAGGTCGAGGCGGCCCGCGCGGATGTGCTCGGCCAGGACCGGGAGGTCCTTCGCCGGGTCGGAGTTGCCGTAGACGCAGCCCGAGAGCGTGCGGCCGAAGTGGAAGAGCTCCAGGGCGTTGAAGGTGACCTGCTGGTCCTTGCCGCCGATACCGACGACCGTGGTGCGGCCGCCGCGCCGCGTGGACTCCCACGCGGTACGGATGGTCACGGCGCGGCCCACGCACTCGACCGCGACGTCCACACCCTGCTTGCCGGTGAGGCCGCGGATCTCGCGTGCGGTGGTCTCGGAGGCCACGACATAGTCGGTGGCGCCGGCCTTGCGGGCCAGCTCCTCCTTCTCCGGGGAGACGTCCACCGCGATGATCTTCGAGGCGCCGGCGATTCGGGCCGCCTGGAGCGTGGCGAGGCCGACCCCGCCGACGCCGAACACGGCGACCGTCTCGCCCTCGCGGACCCGCGCCGAGTGGTGCACGGCGCCGTATCCGGTCAGGACGGCGCAGCCGAGGAGGGCCGCGTCGGTGAGGGGGACGCCTTCGGGGGCGCGCAGGACGCAGTTCGCGGCGACCACCGTCTCCTCGGCGAACGCCGCGACGTTCAGGCCGGGGTGGAGGTCGCTGCCGTCGTCGGAGCGGTGGGCGTACACGGAGCCCGCGCCGGTGAGGGCGTCGGCGCACAGCCACACCTCGCCGAGCGAGCAGGCGTGGCACTTTCCGCACGCGGGCGCCCAGTTGAGGACGACCCCGTCGCCGGGTGCGACATGGGTGACGCCCTCGCCGACGGAGACGACGGTGCCGGCGCCCTCGTGGCCGAGCACGGCGGGTACGGGCACGCGCATCGTGCCGTTGGTCAGGGACAGGTCGGAGTGGCAGACCCCGGCGGCGGTGAGCCTGACCCGGACCTGGCCGGGGCCGGGCTCGGGCAGGTCGATCTCCGTGATCTCCAGGGGAGAGCCGACGGCGGGCAGTACAGCGGCACGGACCATGAGGCGCGGAGCTCCTAGAACTGGAGGGACTTGGTCTGGAGGTACTCGGACAGGCCGTGCGCGCCCAGCTCGCGGCCGACGCCGGACTGCTTGTAACCGCCGAACGGGGCGAGGGGGTTGAAGCGGCCGCCGTTGATGTCGACCTGGCCGGTGTCCATGCGACGCGCGAACGCGACCGCCTCGGCGTCGTCGGCCGCCCAGACGGCGCCCGCGAGGCCGTACACGGTGCCGTTGGCGATGCGCAGGGCCTCGTCCTCGTCCTCGTAACGGATGATCGAGACGACCGGGCCGAAGATCTCCTCCTGGGCGATGGTCATCTCGGGGGTGACGTCGGCGAAGACGGTCGGGCTGACGAAGTAGCCCTGCTCGCGCGGGGCTTCGGGGCCGCCGGCGACGAGGCGGGCGCCCTCGGCGACACCCGTCTCGATGTAGCCGCGCACGCGCGCGTGCTGCTTGGCGTTGACGAGCGGGCCGATGCGGTCGCCGTACTTGGCGGCGGCCTCGGCCGCGAGCGTGACGGCCTCGTCGTACTGGGACGTGTGGACGAGCATGCGGGTCCAGGCGCTGCACGTCTGGCCGGAGTTGCCCATGACGTTGGCGATGCCGACACCGACGGCCTTGGTGAGGTCGGCGCTCGGCAGGATGACGTTGGCGGACTTGCCGCCGAGTTCGAGGGCGACGCGCTTGACGGCCGCGCCCGCGGTGGCGCCGATCTGCTTGCCGACGGCGGTGGAGCCGGTGAAGGAGACCAGATCGACGCCCGGGTGCGCGGCGAGCGCCTGGCCGGCGACGGTGCCGAGACCGGTGACGAGGTTGAACACGCCCGCGGGGATGCCCGCTTCGTGGACGGCCTCGGCGAAGAGCTGGGCGGTCAGCGGGGTGTCCTCGGCGGGCTTGAGCACGACGGTGCAGCCCGCCGCGAGCGCGGGGGCGACCTTCGCGACGATCTGGTGGAGCGGGTAGTTCCAGGGCGTGATCGCGCCGACGACACCGACCGGCTCGGCGTAGACGGTGGAGTTGCCGACCTTCTCCTCGAAGGCGTACGAGGCGGCGAGTTCGGCGTACGAGCCGGCGACCAGGATCGGCACGCCGGCGTGCACCATCTGCGAGAACTGCAGGGGCGCGCCGAGTTCGGCGGTGACGGTCTCGGCGATCTCGTCCTTGCGGGCGACGAGGACGTCGCGCAGGGCGGCGATCCTCGCGGCACGCTCGGCGGGCGGCGTCGCGGCCCAGGCGGGGAACGCCTCGTGGGCGGCGAACACGGCGGCGTCGACGTCCTCGGCGATGCCCGCCGGGACATGGGCGATGACCTGCTCGTCGGCCGGGTCGACCACCGCGATCGTGTCCGTGCCCGCGGCGGCCCGCCACTCGCCGCCGATGTACATCCCGTCGTGGGCCTTCATGGCTGTTCCTCCCGGGGTGCCGCGTCCACGGCACAGTCGTCCGCTACGGCGTAGTCGTCCGCGGCCCAAACTAGCGCCGTTAGTTTTTGGGCGCCAGGGGCCACTGCCATGGCTCCCGTCACGGTGCCACGCCCAGCGCGCGAAGTCCGCCTCGTCCAGGCCGGTAATGCGCCAGTAACGGCCCCCTCCTAGCGTCCGGGACCAGCCCGCCCCGCCCCGTACCTCCCCCGTGTGGGTACGGGCGGCGGGCGGGCTTCCCCGTACCAGTCCTGGAGGAGCGCTCCTATGCACCTGCCCCGATCCCCCCGGCGCAGATCCGCCGCGTGGGCCGCGGCCGCGATCACGGCGGCGGCCGTCCTGATCGGCCCGGCCCCCGCCTTCGCGCAGTCCGACACCACCACGCGCAGCACCGCCGAGGTCGACCCGTCCGTTCTCGACACCGTCGGGAAGGGCAAGGACTCGACCTTCTTCGTCGTCCTCAAGAAGCAGGCGGACCTGTCCGCGGCCAAGGGCGGGCGCACGCACGCCGCGAAGGCGAAGTCGGCGTTCGCCGCGCTGCGCGCCAAGGCCAAGAGCAGCCAGCAGCCCCTGCAGTCCTTCCTGGACAAGGAGAAGGTCGGCTACCAGTCGTTCTGGATCGCCAACGCGCTCAAGGTGACCGGCGACGAGCGGCTCGTCGAGGACCTGGCGAAGCGCGCCGACGTGGCGAGCATCGTCAAGGAACACCACTACGCCCTTGACGCGACCGAGAGCCGGGTCTCCGACGCGGCCGGCGACAGCGACCCGGTCACCCCCGAGTGGGGCGTCAAGGACATCAAGGCCGACCAGGTCTGGGACCAGTACGACGACCGCGGCGAGGGCATCGTCATCGCGAACGTCGACTCGGGCGTCCAGTACGACCACCCGGCGCTGAAGGCCAACTACCGTGGCAACAACGGCGACGGCTCCTTCACGCACGACTACAACTGGTACGACCCGACCGGCCAGTGCCCCACGTCGGCACCCTGTGACAACAACGGCCACGGCACCCACACCATGGGCACGATGGTCGGCGCGGGCGGGGTCGGTGTCGCGCCGGGCGCGAAGTGGATCGCCGCCAAGGGCTGCGAGTCCAGCTCCTGCTCGGACTCCTCGCTGCTCGCGGCGGGCCAGTGGATCCTCGCCCCGACCGACCACACCGGCCAGAACCCGCGGCCCGACCTCGCCCCCGACATCGTGAACAACTCGTGGGGCGGCGGCGACACGACGTTCTACCAGGACATCGTCGAGGCGTGGAACGCGGCCGGGATCTTCGAGGCGTTCGCCTCCGGCAACGACGGTGACGGCGTGACCTGCTCGACCGGCCACGCGCCCGGCTCGCAGGCACCGGCCTACGGCGTCGGCGCGTACGACGTCGACGGCAAGATCGCCGACTTCTCCGGCTTCGGCCCGTCCAGGCTGGACGGCTCGATGAAGCCGAACATCTCGGCCCCGGGCGTCAACGTCCGCTCCACCTGGCCGGGCAACACGTACAAGGCCATCTCCGGTACGTCGATGGCGACACCGCACGTCGCGGGCGCCGTCGCGCTGCTCTGGTCGTCGGCCCCCTCCCTCATCGGCAACATCGACGCGACGCGCGCACTGCTCAACGAGGGCGCGCGCAACGTGGGCGACACCCACTGCGGCGGCACCGCGGACGCGAACAACGTGTGGGGCGAGGGCAAGCTCGACATCTTCGCGTCCGTCGACAAGGCCCCGCACACCGCGGCCGTCGTCACAGGAAAGGTCACCGACAAGGCGACCGGCTCCGCACTCTCCGGCGTCACGGTGAAGGCATCGGGCAGCGACTCGAACCGCACCGTCACCACCTCGGCGGACGGCTCCTACCGGCTCACCCTGCCGGCCGGCACCTACGACTTCGCCCTCGGCGGCTACGGCTACGCGGACGGCGCCAGGTCCGGCGTCGCCGTCACGACCGGCGAGCAGGTCACCGAGGACTTCACCCTGACCGCGGTCGCCTCGCACGCCGTGTCCGGCACGGTCCTCGACGTCACAGGCAAGCCCCTCGCCAAGGCAACCGTGCAGGTCGCCGGCACCCCGGTCGCCGCCGTCACCACCGACTCCGCGGGCCGCTTCAACCTGCCGAAGGTTGCTGAAGGTTCGTACACCCTGACCGCCACGCCCGCCGCGCCCGTCCTGTGCAACGGCACGTACAACGGCAAGCTGACCGTGGACGGCGACGAGACGCTCACCGCCCGGGTGCCCGCCCGCTCCGACAGCACCGGCAACAGCTGCACCCCCGCCGCGTACTCCTGGATCGCCGGCAGCGGCAAGGTCGCGCTCAGCGGAGACGAGGACGCCAGGACGATCGCGCTGCCCTTCCCGGTGAAGCTGTACGGCGTCTCCTACTCCAGCGCGAGCGTCACCACGAACGGCCTGATCAACTTCATGGAGCCGCGGCTCGGCGACTACGAGAACGTCGCACTCCCGTCGGCGGACAAGCCGAACGGCACCGTCGCCGCGTTCTGGGACGACCTGACCCTGGACAAGAAGTCGAGCGTGCAGACCTCCACCACCGGTACGGCCGGCAGCCGGAAGTTCGCCGTCGTCTGGAACAACGCCGCCTTCGCGGAGGGAAGTTCCGGCCGCGTCTCCTTCGAGGCCGTCTTCGACGAGGCCACCGGCGCCGTCAGCCTCCAGTACCAGTCCGTGCCGGGCAGCGGCGCGAGCGCCACCGTCGGCATCGAGAACCAGTCCGGCACCGACGCCCTCCAGTACTCGTTCGACGAGCCGGTCCTCAAGGACCACTCGGCCATCCGTATCGCGCAGGGGACCAAGTGATGAGACACGACTCCCGGCGGGCTCTGCGGCTCGCCTCCGCACTGGTCGCCGCCGGTCTGGCGCTGAGCGCCGCGCCGCCCGCCCTCGCCGCCGACGACGACGGAAGTTCCCTTCTCACGCTGACCGACAGCCAGGCCGAGAAGCTGGCGGACCACGCTCAGCTCAACGCCTACGCGGACGCCGACCGCGAGACGCTCGACCCGCAGGGCGCGACCAAAGGCTCCGGCACCTCCGGCAAGGACGACCAGGGTGCGGGCTCCCACCTCGACGGCACCGGCACCGACGGCGCCGTCACCATCTCCACCAAGTCCACGCTGGAGGGTGTGCGCGGTCTGGCAGCGACCGTCCCTGCCGGAGACAAGGGCGGCGACTACTTCACCCTGCACAGCCTCGGCAGCGTCCAGCGCAGCAAGGCCGACGGCACCGCCCTGTGGCGGCGCGACAACGCCTCGCTGTACGCGGACTGGGGTGTCAAGAACTCCCGGCCCTGGCAGACCGAGCCGTACCCGGCCCGCGTCGTCATGGGCTACAACGCGGTCAGCCCGTTCACACCCGCCTCCGACCAGGGGTACGTGACCGGCGACCTCACCGGCGACGGCGTGGACGACGTGGTGTTCTCCGCAAGCGTCGGTGTGGCCCCGTACCGCCCCTTCACCTCGCCCGGCTCGTCCCTCGCCAACGGCACCTTCGTCACGGTCCTCGACGGGAAGACCGGAAAGACGCTGTGGTCGAAGCTGTACGCGTACGCCTACAACGTGAAGCTCGTCGGCAAGACGCTCGTCGTCACGGACGCGCCGTACTACAACCTCAACTCCCCTGCCGACGCGACCGCCACCGTCTCCGGCATCCGCTTCTCGTACGCCGACGGGGCGCTCAAGCCCACCGACACATGGACGTACGACACGGGGGTGCGCGCCGGCACGGCGTGGGGCGCTCTGGAGGACCTCGGCGGCGGTCTGGTCGCCGCGTCGTACAACCAGCGCAGGACCGCCACAGCGGCGGGCCGCGGGCGCACCCTCGTGCTCGACACCGCGGACGGCAAGGTCAAGTGGCAGTCGGACAGCGCTCTCTACTCGCGCCAGCTGCACCTGGACACGGCGCGCGGACGGCTCGTGGCCCTGGAGCAGTCCGACCCGAACGACGGCATGAAGTACGAGATCGACTCCTACTCCCTGGCCGACGGCGAGCGGACCACGCTCGACACACGGATCAACGCGCTGCCGACCGACATGACGATCGGTGACCTGCGGGGCGACCGGAAGCCCGAGTACGTGGTCAGCGAGTCCACGCTCGACCCTTACCTGTGGATCAACTCCAACACCGTCCGGGTCGTGGACGGCACCGACCCGGCCACCCTTCTGTGGTCCTCGACCGTCAAGCGCGCCGCCGACAACGGCCATGACGGGCCGAGCGCCTGGAGCCTCGACGTCGTCGACGGGAGCCTCGTGACGGCCGCCCAGGACGACACCGGCATGAACTCGGCGGAGAACCCCGGGGGCGGGCAGTACGCCTCGCTCACCGTGTTCTCCGGCAGCGGCGACGTGCGCTGGCGGGAGAAGGGCCTCGGCGCCTCACCGATGTTCGCCCAGGTCTACCGCGACGGCGGCGGGCAGCACGTGCGCACCGTCGACCAGAACCAGAACGTCCACACCTACGGGTTCGGCAACGGCAAGCAGCAGGGCGTACTGCCGCTGCAGGGCGACCTGTCGTCCTCGGCCTCGGCCGACCTCGACGGCGACAAGAAGAACGACCTGGTGGTCGGTGGCAAGTCCGACGGCGTGTGGGCCTACTCGGGTCCGTCCCTGACCGCGGGCAAGCCCAAGCTGCTGTGGAAGGCCACAGTTCCCGGACAGGTGCACCGGATCGAGAAGGGCGACGTCAACGGCGACGGCCACGACGACTTCGTGGTGGCCGCGGACACAGCCGTCGCGGTCATCGACGGACGCAACGGGAAAGTCATCGAACGCATCGCCGGCAACGGGCAGTTCGTCCGCTCCGTGACGGTCGCCGACCTCGACGGCGACAAGCGTGCCGACATCCTCGTGCCCACAGACGCGCTGCGGGCCTACCGCGGCAACGGCTCGAAGCTGTGGACCTACGCGGCTCCCGCCGACGCGGGCGGCGTCGTGTTCGGCGACCCCGCGGTGGGCGAGGGCCGGGTGTACGCGCAGTACACCAGCGGCGACTCCCTCGAGAATGAGTCGCCCGTGGTCGACGGCGTCGCACTCGACGCCAAGAAGGGCACCGTGCGCTGGACCGCCTCGCCGAAGGCCCCGGCCGAGAGCGTCGGCGGCAAGCTGTACGGCGCGGTCCTGAGCCGGGGCGTCTTCACCTCGCCGAAGATCCCGTACGCCGACGGGCACGCGGTCGTCTACACCTGGATGGGGGCAACGTCCACGACCTCTTCGGGCGCGCCGGACGCGACCAGCCTGACCAACATCGTCGAGATCCGCGACAGCCGCACGGGGGAGGTCCTCCACCAGGGCATCGCAGGCGGCGCCTGGACGCTCGGGAACTACTTCACCGGGCCGGAGGGGCTGATCCTCGCGGGAACCGCTTCGTACCGCACCTACGGGGCCGGCGGCCAGGACTACTCGATCTACACACTGCCGACGGTGGAGACCGGCGGCTTCCTCACCGGGCCCGGCGGACGTCGCCTCCTCGTCGGCGGCACCGACGCGGGCGCCTACCTGTGGGACCCGGCCGTGCTGACCGCGGGGCGCCACTACCCCGACGGCATCGGCACCATCACGTCCCTCGGCGCCCGGGAGTACTTCTCCGGGGACCTGGACGGTGACGGCGTCGACGAACTCGTGAATCTCGGCTTCGACGAGACGGGCTTCGACCGGACGACCGAGCTGCTCGGCGGCCGGTACCTCAACCAGTTCACCGCGATCTCCCAGCTGACGGTGAACACGCTCTCCTGACCTTCTCCGGACGCACCGCAGGCCCCCCGGACATCCGTTCGGGGGGCCTGCGGTGCGTCCGGAGAAGGGGGTTAAAGTGCGCCCTTATGGGCGCGGACGGCACGGATCACGGCACGGAGTCCGCTCCCCCACTACTACGCCTGCACCTTTTCGGCGGCTTTCGGGTGACTCGTGACGGCGGTCGCGCACTCGCCGAGCGATGGCAACGGCCCAGCGCCCGCGCCCTCGTGAAACTCCTCGCCGTCTCCCCCGGCCACAGCCTCCACCGCGAACAGGCCATGGACATCTGCTGGCCCGACGCCGACCCGTCCGCCGCGCTCGGCAGTCTGCGCGTCGCCCTGCACGCCGCGCGCCGCGCCCTGGAACCCGAGCTCGCGCCGCGCGCCACGTCGTCGTACCTCACTGCCGACGGGACGCTGTTGCGGCTCGATCCGGGCACGGTGTGGATCGACGCGGACCACGCGGAACGCCTGGCGGACAACGCCCTCGCATCGGGTTTCTCCGCTCAACTCGCCGCCGCCCTCGACGCTTTCACCGGTGAACTGCTGCCCGAGGACCGGTACGCCCCCTGGGCCGAGGCCCGGCGCGAACAGCTGGCCGTGGTGTCCGAGCGGCTGCGCATCACGCTCGCCGAGGCGCTCCTCGAAGAGGGCGCGCCCGAGGAGGCGGCGGCGGTCGCCCGGCGGGCCCTGGACGAGAACCCCGCCGACGAGCGTGCCCATCAGATCCTGATCGGCGCCTATCTGCGGCAGGGGCTCCGGCGGCAGGCCGTACGCCAGTTCCACGCCTGCCGGGAGGCCCTGGACGCCGAGCTCGGCGTGCGGCCGGGATCGGAGACCGAGCGGCTCCATCTGCTCGCCCTCGACAGCGGCAGCCCCGCGGTCCAGGTGGCACGGCCCGCGGGAGGCTTCGCGCCGCCCGCCGTACTGCGTGGCCCGGCGCCGGCGCCACTGCGCGGGCGTGAGGCGGCGCTCGCCCTGCTGCTCGCGCCCGACGCGCCGCCTGTACAGCTCGTCGGCGGCGAGGCAGGGCTCGGCAAGACGCGGCTCGTGACCGAGGCGGCGCTCCGCGCGGCGGGCGAGGGCGCGGCCGTGCTGTGGGGCGCGGGGCACGACGCGGAGGGGCACACGCCGTTCGGGGCGTTCGTCGAGGCGCTCGACGGGTGGCTCGCCGACCGGCCGCCCGCCGAGCGCGCCAGGGCCGGTGCCGAGTACCCCGAACTCGCCTCGCTGCTCCCGTCGTTGGGGCAGGCGGGCAGCGGCGCGGAACGCAGCCCCGAGGAGGAGCGGGAGCGGCTCTTCCGGGCAGCGGCGGGGCTCCTCGGCGACCTCGCGGAGACGGCGCCCGTCCTGGTCGTCCTCGACGATCTGCACGCGGCCGACGCGGGGTCGTTCCAGCTGCTCGGGCATCTGGCCCGCCGCGCCAGGACGGCCCGCGGCCCCGTCCGCTTCGTGGCGACGTACCGGTCCGAGGAACTCACCGAGACCGACCCGCGCCGCACGGGCCTCGAATCCCTCGTGGGCCAACGCCTCGCGCGCCACGTGGACCTGCCCCGCCTGGGCCGCGACGACTGCCTGACCCTGGCGGCGGACGCACTGGGCCTGCCGACCGGATCCGACGTACCCGAACGAGTCTGGGACCTCTCACTGGGCAACCCCCTCTTCGCCCTGGAACTGGCACGGGCATTTGGAGACGGGCGCGGGGGTGGGCCGAGCGCGGGCGGGGACGGGAGTGGTGTCGGGCTCCGCACGGACGCGGGCGGGCGTGGGGCCGGACTCGGGACGGACGGGGACGGACACGGGAACGGTCTTGGCATGGACGGGGACGGACGCGGCAGCGGGCTCGGGACGGGGGCGAGCGCGGATGCGAGGGGCGACGACTTCGAGCCGCAGACGCCTTATGGCGTACGGCAGTTGGTGGCCGCTCGGCTCGCGCGGCTCGGGCCCGGCGCGCGCCGGGTCGTGGAGGCCGTGGCGGTGGCCGGCGGGGACGCGGCGCTCGCCGAAGTACTCGACGTCGCGAGCGCGGGGCTGCACCCGCTGCTCTCCGTGGCCGAGGCGACATCGGGCGCCGACGCGGCGGTCGCCGCCTCGGTCCTTGCCGAACGGGACGTCGTCGCCGACGGGCGCACCGTACCCGGCCTCACCTTCCGCCACCCCCTCGTACGCCTCACCTGCTACGAACGCCTCTCCGCCGCCCGCCGCCGCCTCCTCCACTCGGCGTACGCGGAGGCCGTGCTGCGGCGCAGGCCCGACGCCGTGGACACGCTCGCCGCCCATCTGACGCGCGCCGACGACCCGCGCGCCACCGGCTACCTCCGGCAGGCCGCCGAGCGGGCCGCCGCCCTGTGCGCGAACGACACCGCGGACCACTACTACGCCCAGCTCACCGACCGTCTCGACGCGTTCGCCGCCGAGTCGGCGCGGGCCAGGATCGACCGGGCGGCCGTACTGCGCCGCATGGCGCGGTACGAGGACGCGGCGCGGGTGCTGCGCGAGGCACTCGACGACGTGACGCGCCGCGGCGATGCGGACGGGCGCGTCCTTGCCTCGGCCCGGCTCGGCGAGGTCCTTGCGAAGACCCGGTCCACGGAGGAGGGGCTCGCCCTCCTCGACGCGGCGCCGCCCGCCGCCGGCACCGCGCCCGAGGCGGCCACCGCGCACCATCTCGCCCGCTCGATCCTGTGGTTCGTCACCGGGCGCTACCCGGAAGCCGTCACCGCGGGAGAGGCGGCGCACGCGGCGGCGCTGCGGGTGACAGGGCCCGAGCAGCGGGGCCTGCTCGGGCGTTCGCTCGCCACGCAGGCCACGTCACTGGCCCTCGCCGGGCGCTTCGCGCAGGCCCGGCCGGTGGCGGACCGGGCGCTGCCGCACGCGGAGGCGTACGGGGATCCGCAGTTGCTCGGCTCGGTCCTCTCCGTCCTGCGGGAACACGCACGCCGGTCGGGTCGGCTGCGGGAGGCCATCACCACAGGTGAGCGCGCCCTCGCACTGGCCGAGCGCTCCGGCGACCCGACGGCTGCGGCCTTCGAGCGGGCCAATCTCGCCGAACTCCATCTGCTCCTGGAGGAGTACGACGCGGCGCACGACCTCGCGCAGGACGCGGTACGCGAGTCGGAGCCGCACACGGGCTGGTGCGCGCCGTATGCGCTGGCCGCGCTCGCACGGGTACGGATGCGGTCCGGTGACGCGGAGTCGTGCGCCGCCCTGCTGGACCGCGCGGGCCGGACCGCCGATGCGCAGGGCGACCGGCAGGCCCAGCAGGAAGTACGGCTGGCCCGGGCCGAGTTGGGCGTGCGCCGGGGCCGTCCCGAGGAGGCACTGGCCCTGCTGGCGGGCGCGACGGACGCGGGACATCTCACGGCCTGGGCCCACCTGGAGGCGGGCCGCCCGGCCCAGGCAGCAACGCTTGCCGAGGCCGAGGCCACCCGCGCCCACGAGGCAGGCGAACGCCTGGCGGAGGCGGAGGCCAGGGCCATACACGGCCGCGCGCAAGCAGCACTGGGGCGTGGCTAGCCCCTTCGGCGTTTGAGGAGCTGGGTCCGGGGCGGAGCCCCGGTTCGGGAAGGGGCGGGCTTGGGGAAGACACCCCG
>NZ_NNBL01000027.1:0-43537 GCF_002803065.1 Streptomyces sp. CB01635 | reverse complement strand
CCCCGCCCGGAGGACCCCCCACCCCGCAGACCAACCCCCGCCGCCCCCACCAGCAACACACCCAGCATCAGGAACGGCGCCGCAACCCCAGCAACACCCGCGACAAGACCGGCGGCGGCCGGCGCTGCCACCTGCCCCAGCCGATTACCGGTGAGCCGCAACGCAAGCGCCGTCGACCGGGCCTCATCAGGCGCGGCCTGGACGACCGTAGTCATCGACAGCGGCTGCCCAACGCCCAGGCAGAACCCGAGCACGGCAAGCATCAGAGCGAGCGCCCACACCGGCACAGGCAGCGCCATCCCCGCACACATGACCCCGCCGACCAGACAGGTGGTCGCGAGGAGCGCCGCACGGCCGAGGCGCCGCAGCATCGGCGTCATGACAAGCCGGCAGGCAATCGTCGCGGCGGCCCGCAGGCTCAGCAGCAGACCGACGACGGACGGCGCGATCCCCCGATGCTCGCCGACGACCGGCAGATACGCCGTGAGGATGTCCGTCGCGGACAGCACGGCGAGCGAGATGAAGATGCCGCCGGGCACACCCCGGGTACGCAGAATCCGGCCGACCGGCACACGTGGCCCGGCGGATGCGGCCGCACCCGTCGTCGTACGAGGGTGCTCGATGCGCCACAGCGAGGTGAAGGAGACCGCGGCGACGGCGGCCGCGACGAGCAGCGCGAGCGCACTTGTGGCCCCCAGATCGGGCCCGCCGATGAGCGCGCCCGCGGCGATCGGCCCGACGAGCTGGCCGAGGGACGCGCCGATCGTGAAGTGACCGAAGTTGCGGTCCTGTTCCGCCGGAGCCGACTGCCGGGCGACGATCGACTGGGCGCCGATCACGAACGACAGATGGCCGAGGCCCATCACCCCGCTCCAGGCGGCCATCGCGGCCAGGGAGTCGGCCGTGCCGCTGAGCGCGCAGCCGCCGGCGATGAGGACGACGCCGACGGGCAGCAGGGGCGCGCACCGGCCGTGGTCGGTGCGGCGGCCCAGGGGTACCGCCGCGAACAGCGGAAGGAGCGCGTACACGCCCGCGATCACACCGATCGCGCGCTCGTCCGCGCCGAGCGCCAGAGCCCGGTAGGAGACGGCGGGCCGCGCCATCGACACCGCCCCCTGCGCGAAGCTGAAGGCGATGACGAGGCGGAGCAGCCAGCTTCTCCTGCCGGGCTCTGTAGTGAGACTCATCGGGGTCAGAGGATCCCGAAGAGGAATCCGGCGCCGAGCATCACCAGTGCGGTGAGCGCGGCCCATTTGACCGTGAATTTCGTGTGGTCGCCGAACTCGACCTTGGCCATGCCGACGAGGACGAAGACGGCGGGGACGAGCGGGCTCGACATGTGCAGCGGCTGGCCGATGAGGGAGGCGCGGGCGACCTCGAGGGTGGAGACGCCGTGCGCGTTCCCGGCCTCGGCGAGGACGGGCAGGATGCCGAAGTAGAAGCCGTCGTTCGACATGAAGTACGTGAACGGGATGGACAGGACGCCGGTGACGAGGGCCATGTGCGGGCCCATCCAGTCGGGGATGCCGCCGACGACCCACTTGGCCATGTGGTCGACCATGCCGGTGCCCTGGAGGACGCCGGTGAAGACGGCGGCGGCGAAGACCATGCCGGAGACGTTCAGGACGTTCTCGGCGTGGGCGGCGATGCGGGCCCTCTGGTCGGGCATGTGCGGGAAGTTCACCGTGAGGGCGAGCGCGGCGCCCAGGATGAACAGGACCGGGATCGGCAGCCACTCCATGATCATCGCGGTGAGCAGCGTGACCGTCATCAGCGCGTTGAACCAGTAGAGCTTGGGGCGCAGGGTGGCGCGGTTCGGGTCGAGGGCCGCGAAGGTCTCGCCGTCCTCGTTCTGGTACGAGGGCGCGGCGGAGCCGGAACCCGTACCGGCGGCGCCGCCGGAGGACTGCTTGCCGGAGCCGGACCCGGAAGCCTTACCGCCGGAGGCGCCGGCGCCCACGAGCACCTTCTCGTCGGAGTTCTCCGTGACGGTCTCGGTGACCTCGTCGAGGGAGAGGTAGCCGAGGCGCTTGCGCTCGCGGCGGCCGAGGACGTAGGCGAGGGCGAAGACGAAGAGCAGGCCGACGGCGAGCGCCGGGATCATCGGCACGAAGATGTCGCTGGCGTCGAGCTTCAGCGCGGTCGCGGCGCGGGCGGTGGGGCCGCCCCAGGGCAGCGTGTTCATGACGCCGTTGGCGGTCGCGGCGACGCCCGTCATCACGATCAGGCTCATCTTGAGGCGCTTGTACAGCGGGTACATCGCCGAGACGGTGATCATGAAGGTGGTGGATCCGTCGCCGTCGAGCGAGACGATCGCCGCGAGGACGGCGGTGCCGACGACGATGCGGACCGGGTCCGCCTTCGCGAACTTCAGGATGCCGCGCACGATCGGGTCGAAGAGGCCGACGTCGATCATCAGACCGAAGTAGACGATCGCGAACATCAGCATCGCCGCCGTGGGCGCGAGGTCACCGATGCCCGCGACGACGTAGTCGCCGAGCTTGGCTCCCTTCCCCACGAAGACGCAGAACAGAGCCGGGATGAGCACGAGCGCCGCGATCGGCGACACCTTCTTCATCATGATCAGCACCAGGAAGGTGGCAATCATGCCGAAGCCGAGGATGGTCAACATGTGGATACCTAACGTTCGCCCTTGAACTTCCACCGGGGCCTTGCGGTCAGCGAGACGTTAGGGCGCGCGCATCAGCGTTAACAAGATGTTGACGTGCGAGCAATAAGCGCAAAACTCCAGGTCACGGGGTTGGGTGGCGATCGGGGCGGCCGGCGAGGACGTTCAGGGCTCCGGTACCCGCCCCCGCCGGGGCCCCCGGATCAGTCCAGCACCCGCGCCAGATAAGCCCGCAGCAGCTCCCGCGTCTCCGCGATGACGTTCTCGTCGCCCGACGGGTCGAGCCTGAACGCGAGGCGCACCAGGGCGTCCGCTGATTCGACGGCGATCAGGAACGCGCGCCGCAGGGTGTCGTCGGGCGTGCGGTCGAGGTGGGCGGCGAGCAGTTCGGTGAGGCGGTCGGTGAGGCGGTGGTTGGGGCCGGCGTCGGCGCCGACGGGGATCTGGTTGCCGAAGTCGACGAGGGAGAAGCCGGGAGCGGTGCGCTTCATGGCCAGGTACTCGTCGAGGACGGCGTCCATCGCGGCACGCCAGTCGGCCGCGGGGATCCCCGCGATCCGCTCGGCGATCCGCTCGGCGTAGCGCTCCAGGTTGCGCTCGGCGAGGGCGTCGACGAGGGCGCGCTTGTTGCCGAAGAAGCGGTAGACGGAGCCGATGGGCACTCCGGCGCGGACTGCGACGGCCCGGGTGCTGAGTTCCTCGTAGCCGCCTTCGTCGAGGAGCTGTGCGCAGGAGTCGAGTATCCGGCTCAGGCGTTCGGCGCTGCGTTGCTGGACGGGGGCGCGGCGCAGGGAGGCGGTGCGGGGTACGGGGTCCACGGCTGTCACCCGCCCCCCGTTCCGGCGCTCACGAGTACCCCGCGGGGCGCGGCGGCGTACAGGACCACCCGCGTCCACGGCGGTCCCGGGGTCGTCCACGGCATGCCCCGGAGAGTAGAGGACTGTTCAGCTTCGCGGGGTGCTCTTGCGCGAGGAAAAAGGGAATCCTACGGTTAAGCATAGGAATCATGGACGAGGGAGCGACATGCGTGACGCGAGGAAGACCGCCGAGGGGCTTGCCTACCTCTCGGGCTTCGGCAACGAGCACAGCTCGGAGGCGGTGCCCGGCGCTCTGCCCCACGGACGCAATTCGCCGCAGCGCGCCCCGCTCGGTCTGTACGCGGAGCAGCTGAGCGGCACCGCGTTCACCGAGCCGAGGGCGTACAACCGGCGTTCGTGGCTGTACCGGATCCGCCCGTCGGCCGCGCATCCGGCGTTCGTACGGGCGGACAACGGCGCGCTGCGCACCGCCCCCTTCACCGAGTCCGTCCCCGACCCGAACCGGCTGCGCTGGAACCCGCTGCCCGAGCCGGCCCCCGGCACGGACTTCCTGGCGGGCCTGTGGACGCTTGGCGGGAACGGCGACGCGACCCAGCGCACCGGTATGGCCGTGCACCTCTACCACGCCAACTCCTCCATGACGGACCGGGTGTTCAGCGACGCGGACGGCGAGCTCCTGATCGTCCCGGAGCGCGGCGGGCTGCTGCTGCGCACCGAGTTCGGCCTGCTGCACGCGGAGCCCGGCCACGTCGCGCTGATCCCCCGCGGGGTCCGCTTCCGCGTCGAACTCCTGGACGCCGAGGCCCGCGGCTACGTCTGCGAGAACTACGGCTCCCCCTTCCGCCTGCCCGACCTGGGCCCGATCGGCGCCAACGGCCTCGCGAACGCCCGGGACTTCATGGTCCCCGTCGCCGCGTACGAGGACACCGAAGGGCCGGTGGAGGTGGTGAACAAGTTCTGCGGAAACCTCTGGCGTGCCACGTACGGCCACTCGCCGCTCGATGTCGTCGCCTGGCACGGCAACCATGTCCCGTACGTCTACGACCTGCGCCGTTTCAATGTCATCGGGTCGCTCAGCTACGACCACCCGGATCCGTCGATCTTCACGGTCCTCACCTCGCCGAGCGACACCCCGGGGCTCGCGGGCGTGGACTTCGTCGTGTTCGCGCCGCGCTGGCTGGTCGGCGAGGACACGTTCCGGCCGCCGTACTTCCACCGGAACGTGATGAGCGAGTACATGGGCCTGATCGAGGGTGCGTACGACGCCAAGGCTGAAGGCTTCGTTCCGGGCGGTGGTTCGCTGCACAACATGATGTCGGCGCACGGCCCGGACCGTGAGACGTTCGACAAGGCGTCGGCGGCCCAACTCAGGCCGCAGAAGATCGACGACGGACTCGCCTTCATGTTCGAGACCCGGTGGCCGGTGACCGCGACCGCCCAGGCGGCGCAGGCCGATCACCTCCAGCGCGGCTACGACGACGTGTGGAGCGGGCTCGAGCGGCACTTCAGGACGTCGGACTGAGCCGTTGCACTGAACGCGCCCGACCGATACGGATAGCCCCGTGACCTCTTTCGCCCCGGACTCGATCGTCCTGAACCGCAAGCTGCCGCTCTGGTATCAGGTGTCGCAGTCCCTGCGCGCCTCGATACTCGGGCGCTCCCCCGACGACCCGCTGCGCCTGCCCACCGAGGAACAACTCGCTGGGCACTACGGGGTGAGCGTCCTGACCATGCGGCAGGCGCTCAAGGAGCTGGAGGACGAGGGACTCATCACCCGGCACCGCAGGCGCGGCACCTTCATCGAACCGGCCGCACTGCGGGGAGCGCCGGTGCGCCTCCTCGGTTCGGTCGACGCCATCGTGGCCCAGCAGTCCGGCATGACGACCGAACTCCTCGACCACGGCACGGTGCCGGTGCCCGGCGCACTCGCCGAGCACTTCCCGGGGGCCGGGACCGTGGCGACGTACCACCGGCTGCGCTGCGACGAGGAGACCGGCGAGCCGACGAACCACGCCCGCAACTACATCAGGGCCGACCTCGCCGACCGCGTCGACCTGGCCGACCTGGTGCGCTGGCCGATGACGAAGGTCCTGCGCGACGTCGTCGGCGTGCGCATCAGCCGGATCACCGACACCGTCGAGGCCCGGCTCGCCGACCCTGAGACGGCCCGGCTCCTCCAAGTCCCGCTGCTCAGCCCGATCCTGCACTACACGGGTATCACCTACGACGAGGACGGCCGGCCGCTGGACGTCGCCGTCATCCACTACCGCGGCGACCGGTTCTCGTTCACGGTCACTCTCGACGCGCACTGACCGCGTCGTACGATGCCGAACGTGACGCCCGACAGCCTCGAAAGCCTTGTTGACGCGCCGCTGCTCGCGGACCTCATGCCGTGGTCCGTCGCGCCCCTGCGCCTCGGCCGCGCCTGGCCGCTCGCCCCGGACCCGGCCTCCCTGAAGGCCCGTTGGTCCGCGTTCGTGAAGGCCGAGGCGGCGGAGCGCGAGTCGCTGCTCGAACCGAGCCGGGCGCGCACCTTGCGCACGGCCGTGGCCCAGCTCCCCGGCCGGCGCACCGCGACGGACGACCTGACCCACGCCGACGGTCCCTGCCCCGAACCCGTCCGGGTGCTGCACGCCCCCTTCGACGAGCAGTGGCTGATACCGGACCACCGGCTGATCGACGCGGCCCGCCCGGAGCTGTGGCGGGTGGCCGACGAGAGCCAGCTGTTCGTCGTCGAGCAGGGGTTCGTGCCCGGGGCGGGCGGACCCGCGGTGCTCGCTTGCGCGATCCTGCCCGAGGGCCGCTCCCCCGCAGGACGCCCCGGCCGCATCCGCCCGCTGTACCGGCGCCCTGGGGGCCTTGAACCGAACGTCACGCCGGGTCTGCTCACCGAGCTGTCCGGCCGGTTCGGGCACGGGGTCGGGGCGCGGGACCTGCTCGCCTGGACCCTCGCCGCGGCGCGGCCCTCCCCTCAGGGGCCGCGGGTCCCGCTCCCGGACGACGCCGGACTCTGGGCCACCGGCACGGCCCTCGGCGAGCGGATCCTGTGGCTGCTGCGCCGCGGCGCCGACGGCGACCGGCCCAAACTTCCCGGCGGCCGCCGCCCGTACGTGCGGGCCCCGCTCCCGGACCGTCCCCAGGCTCTCAACTCCGTTCGAGCAGGGGAGACCCCATTGGCCGAACTGCTCTACGACCGGGAGGAGCAGGCCCTGCTCATCGGCGACGGCCGCATCTCCCCGGTCCCCGCCGAGGCCTGGGACTTCCAGGTCAGCGGGGTACGGGTGATCGAGCAGTGGTTCGCCCGCAGGACCACGGCCCCCGAGCCGGGGACGCTGGCGGGGATCCGTCCCAGGACCTGGCCGCAGCCGTGGACGTCGGAGCTCCTGGAGATCGTCACGGTACTGGCACTGCTGGCCGAACTGCGCACGCAGCAAGAGGAGTTGATGACCGCCGCCGTCTCCCTCATCACGGCGACGGACCTGCTCAGGGCGCGCGTCCTGCCGCCGGCGCCGGCCACTCGCAGGCCGGCCTCGGTCCTCGACCATCACGAGGAGGGCCCGGGCGGCCAGTTCGCGCTGCTCTGAAGCGCAGTGCTCCTGCCGGACTCAGGAGGGCACGAACCCGTCGAGTGTGCGCGCGAGGGCCCGCTCGAAGGCCGCCTCCATGTCGACGGGTCCGGCGCTCTGTGTGAACGCGGCGGCCAGGTGCGGATACTCGCCGGTCGAGATCCGGCTCACCAGGTAGGCGGTCCGCATGGCGAACTCCCGCTCCTGCGACCAGGGCAGCGAACGGGTCCGTTCGGCGGCGGAGATCTCGTTGGCGACGTAGAAGGTCACGACACCGGTGAGGGACGCGACGAGTTCCATCTTCGTCCCGGCCGGCAGGTCGACCGGTGCGAGGCAGGCCATGCAGTACTCCAGGTACCGCAGGGCGTTGGGACTGTAGCCGTAGACGGGTGACATGAGCCGGGGCATCCACGGATGCCGGATCATGAGGGCGCGGGCCTGCCGGGCGACACCGAGCAGGTCGGCGCGCCAGTCGCCGGTCGGATCGGCCAGGTCGTACTCGGCGCTCACCGCGTCGACCATCAGCTCGTAGAGGTCGTCCTTCCTCGGCACGTAGTTGTAGAGCGACATCGTGCCGAGGCCGAGCTCCGCCGCGACCCGCCGCATCGACACCGCGTCGATCCCGTCCGCGTCCGCGACGCGCACGGCGACGGCAGCGATGTCACTCCTGCCGTAGGCGGGTTTCGGGCCACGTCCCGCGCGCTCGGGGCGCGTCCAGATCACTTCGGGTTCGGCCGCTCGGCCCGTCATCGGTCATCACCTCGCCCACCATCGTAGTTACGTACACCGTACGTAGTGCGCTACGTTGGCTCCATGACTTCTACGTACGCTGTACTTAGTGAAGGTCTGGAGAAGCGTTACGGCTCAGGGGACCAGGTGGTCCACGCCCTGCGGGGCCTCGATCTCGCTGTCGAGGAGGGCACCGTCTGCGGGCTGCTCGGGCCGAACGGCGCGGGCAAGACGACGGCCGTCCGGGTGCTCACCACCCTGCTGCGGCCCGACGCGGGGTCCGCGCGTGTCGCGGGCCACGACGTCCTGACCGAGTCCGCGGCCGTACGCCGCCGGATCGGCGTCACCGGGCAGTACGCGTCGGTCGACGGCGACCTCACCGGGCGCGAGAACCTGCGCCTGTTCGCCCGTCTCCTGCGGCTGCCGCGTACCCGCGCCGACGAACTGCTCGACCGCTTCGGCCTCACGGCGGCGGCCGACCGCACGGCCCGTTCGTACTCCGGCGGCATGCGGCGCCGCCTCGACCTCGCGGCGAGCCTGCTCACCCGGCCCGTCGTGCTCTTCCTCGACGAGCCGACGACCGGCCTCGACCCGCACAGCAGGAACGGCATCTGGGACGCGGTCCGCGAGCTGACCGGCCAGGGCACGACCGTGCTGCTCACCACGCAGTACCTGGAGGAGGCCGACCAGCTCGCCGACTCCGTGGTCCTGATCGACGGGGGCCGCGCCGCCCACCGGGGCACCCCCGCCGAACTCAAGGCGCAGACCGGCAGTTACGCGGAAGTGGTGGTCGCCGAGGACGCGGCCCTGCACGCCGCGGCCGTCGTCCTCGACCAGCTCTCCGGTGCCGAGCCGACCCTCGACCCGGACCGCAGGGCGGTCGGCGTCGTCACCCTCGACCAGACCCTCACCCTCCCCCGCATCGTCCGCGAACTGGACGCGTCGGGCGTCCCGATCGTGGATGCGACCCTGCGCCCGCCGACCCTGGACGAGGCGTTCCTGCGCCTCACCGGCGGCCGGGAACTCGTCGCATGACCACACCGCACACCGGCCCCGACTCCCTTCCGGAGGAGACCTGATGACCACCGCTCTCCTGTACGACGGCACAGCCATGCTCGGCCGGCACCTTCAGCGGATCCGGCACGCGCCGGCGATCCTCGTGATGACGCAGACGATGCCGATCGTCTTCCTGCTCTTCTTCGGATACGTCTTCGGCAGCGCCCTGGCGATGCCCGGCGCGGACTACCGCGCCTTCCTGGTGCCGGGCATGCTCGTCGC
The DNA here is from genome assembly GCF_002803065.1 of Streptomyces sp. CB01635. Classification (GTDB taxonomy): domain Bacteria; phylum Actinomycetota; class Actinomycetes; order Streptomycetales; family Streptomycetaceae; genus Streptomyces. Next base: position 34,517 of record NZ_NNBL01000027.1, on the reverse strand, counting down.
GACCGCGGCGAACGGGATCATGACCGGGATGTTCACGGCGGCCCAGGACTCGCACCGGGGTGTCATGGACCGCTTCCGCACGCTGCCGATGACCCGTGCGGCCGTCCCCCTCGGGCAGGCGGCGGCCGACATCGTGACGACGGCGGCCGGTCTCGTGCCGCTGCTCGCCGTCGGGCTCGCGATGGGCTGGCGCATCGAGGGGGGCGCGCTCGAAGCGGTGGGCGCCTTCGGCCTGTTGCTGCTGTTCCGCTTCGCCACGACATGGGTCGGGATCCTGCTCGGGCTTGCCTCGCGCAGCGAGGAGGCGGCGGGCCAGCTCGGCGGCGCGACGTTCATGCTGCCGCTCCTGTCGAACGCGTACATCCCCACGGCGGGCTTCCCCGGCTGGGTGCGCGTGCTCGCCGAGTGGAACCCGATCAGCGCGGTCGCCACGGCCGTACGCGACCTGTTCGGCAACGCCCCCGTGCCGGGAGGCTCCTCGTGGCCGGTCGCGCACCCGGTGGCCGGCTCGCTCGCCTGGTGCGCGGTACTGCTCGCGGTGTGCGTGCCGCTCGCCGTCCGCCGGTACACCACCGGCGGACGCTGAGCGAACTGCGGCCGGTCTACTTCTGCGGGGCCAGCTCGGGTCCGAGCGAGGAGAACTTCTCGTTCGAGACGACACGTCGGGGCGGCCAGGTGATGTTGTTCGGCGGCCACTTCTGCCCGGTCTTCTTCAGGAACCAGGCCGGCGGCTCGTACATGGGCGGCTCATAGCCGTCCGGCAGGGCCGTCTTCCACTCGACGCCCTTGGTGCGCTCCTTGAACTCGTCCTTGAGCGCCTTGAGCCGCTCGGGCTGCGTGATCAGGTCGACCGCCGTCGCCGCCAGGTACTTCGCGGCGGCGATCACCGCGGCCTGACCGGGCGCCGCTGCGGCGCACGCCGCGGTGGACCAGGTGTGGAACTTGCCGCCGATCGGGGCGAGCGCGGCGCCCATCGACACGGTCGGCACGTTCCAGCTGATGTCGGCGACGTCCGTCGAACCGCCGCCCAGGAAAACAGGGTTGGGCGGGATCAGTTCGGCGACCTTGTCGTGCATGCCGACCTCCGCGAGCCCCAGGGACTTCTGCAGGTCCTTCGCCAGCCGGTGCGCCTCGGCGGTGAACGCGGGCGGGCCGATCTGGCGCATGTTGTCGTACAGCAGTTCCGCGGCCGCCTTGTTGGGCAGCTGGTTCCAGCAGGCGGAGGTGATGCGGTGCTGCACCTTCGTCTGCGAGGCCTTGGCCGCGGCCTCGGAGATCGCGATCACCTTGTCCAGCAGCACCTGGACGCGGGCCGTACTGCCCTCGCGCACGTAGTACGAAATCTCGGCAATCTCCGGGGTCACGTTCGGGATGTCGCCGCCGTTGTTGATGACCCAGTGCAGGCGCGCGGCCGGAGCCATGTTCTCCTCGCGCAGGAACTCCGACATCGTCGCCATCATCACGGCGGCGTCCAGCGCCGACTTGTTGCCCAGCGGGGTGCCGCCGTGGCCCGCGACACCGAGGAACGTGAAGGTGACCGCGGTCATGGCGTTGCTGGTGCCCCAGCCGGTGGCGTTCGCAGTGGAGGGGTGCCAGTCGAGGAACGCGTCGAGCCCGTCGTACACGCCCCTGCTGACGGCGTACGTCTTGCCGATCAGCGCCTCCTCGGCCGTGGAGCCGAAGAACTTCACCGTGACCGGCAGCTTGTGCTTCTTCGCGGCCTGCGCGACGGCGGCCGCCGCTGCCGCCGCCGCGGTACCGAGGGCGCTGTGCCCACAGCCGTGGCCTGGCCCGTAGCTCGGGGAGAAGGGGTCGTGGATGTACTCGCGCGGATCGTGGTGACCGACACCCTTGTTCTGGGAGAGCCCGGGCAGCGCGTCGTACTCGCCGCTGAAGCCGAGGACCGGGCCGCCGCTGCCGTACGAGAAGGTCGCCGTGAACGCCGTCGGGAAGCCGGCCGTGCCGAACTTGACGTCGAATCCCGCCTTCTCGAGGAATCCGGCCTCGGCGACCGAGGAGTTCCACTCGCGCAGCGACAGCTCCGCGTGCTCCCAGATCTCCTCGTTCAGACCCGTGATGCGGGAGGAGTTGGAGGTGATCCAGCCGAGGGCGGAGGCCTTCGCCGGGCTGTCCTCGGCGAGGCCCTCGGGCGCCTTGTACGCACCGGCCTCCTCGACGATGGAATCGGCGGCCGCGGCCATCGCCGGGTCTGCCTCGGCGGTCATGGCGGCGGCGGTCACTCCGGCCGCGCCGAGCAGTTGCATGATGCGGCGCCTGCTGAGCTGCGGACCGGCGGCGGTCTGGGTCGTCCCGTGCTCATGCTCGTGCTCATGCTGGTCGTGCAGGTCACACACGCGCGTACCTCCGGGGGTGAGGTTTCCGTGTACAGGCCAAGCGATCAGGATCAGGCGCAACATTGGCCCCGGAACATTGCCCCGTCAACATCTGTGCATGACAAAGGTGTTACGCACCGGACATGGACGACTGCGCGCGGCGACGCCTGCGAGGGCGTCAACAGGCCCCGGAACGACGGAAAACCGACCGTGCGGAGGGCACGCGTCGGAGGCGAGAGGAGAGGCGCGGCGACGCAAGGGTGACGGGATGTACGGCGGCGCACCGGGAGCGGGGAAGGTGCGGCTCACATGCCGTGTCGGCGCGCGTCAGCGCCGTTTCAGTGCCGGGCGGTCCGATGGGGAGAGCGGTGCCGGGGCGGCAGAAGATTTCTGTCCCGCGTCAGGCGAGCACACCTGGGTGACGCCGCGTGCCGTGGGGATGACGGTCGCGGAGATCGCGGCGCCGTGCCGGTACGGCATGGTCGCCTGAGCGCGGGATCGGGCTGTGCCGGTGATGACCGCCTGTCAGCGGCGGCCGCCGAACAGCGAGCGGCGCAGTCGCCGCAGTGGCGCGAAGAGCGAGACCCGGCTCACTCGCGCGCCCCTGCTGCTGCGCTCGTGCGCGACGTCACGCGAGGTGAGCTCACGCATCAGCAACGTCGCCTCGGCCGCTTCGCGCTGCGGGACGGCGGGACCGCCCAGCACCGAGAGATGGCGGTCGAGACGCGTGCTGGTCGCGCTGCTCCCGCAGGTGATCGCAGGCACACGTGGCCTGCTGCGCACTGTTATCTGTTCCATGTCACTCCCCACCCGTACGAGGGCACCCGGCCCGGGCAGGTTAACCCTATCGCCCCGCGGTGACACTCGTGTATCCCGGTCGCAGGATTCACCTCCCCTATAAGGAGGTTGACGATTACTCACCGAATCCAACTGATTCCAGGGCGAGTTGGACATGGCGGGCATGAACGAGCGCGTCCGGAACGTGGGCGATCTCACGGACACTGGGCTAGCTTTGTGGAGAATCGCACCGCTACGGATGGGGGTCGCCCGTGAGCGAGAATCCGGGCAGTCGAGGGGCCGGCGAAGCGCGTGTGATCGCGGGGCGGTACCGGCTGCTGAGCCCCCTGGGCGAGGGCGGCATGGGCACCGTCTGGCGCGCCCGCGACGAGGTCCTGGGCCGTGAGGTCGCCGTCAAGGAGGTACGCGCCCCGGCCGGGCTCCCGACGGGCGAGGTCGACCGGATGTACGCGCGCCTGGAGCGGGAGGCCTGGGCCGCGGCCCGCATCTCGCACCGGAACGTGGTCACCGTCTACGACGTGGCGACGGAGGACGGCCGCCCCTGGATCGTGATGGAACTGGTGCGCGGGCTCTCCCTCTCCGACCTCCTGGACGCCGAGGGCCCGCTGCCCCCGCGGCGCGCCGCGCACATCGGGGCCGAAGTGGTCGCCGCACTGCGTGCCGCGCACGAGGCGGGCGTTCTGCACCGGGACGTGAAGCCGGGCAATGTACTGATCGCGAACGACGGGCGCATCGTCCTGACGGACTTCGGTATCGCCATGGTCGAGGGCACGTCGGCGATCACGATGACGGGCGAGGTGATCGGCTCGCCCGAATTCCTCTCTCCGGAACGGGCGTTGGGGCGCACACCGGGACCCGAGTCCGACCTGTGGTCGCTCGGGGTCCTGCTGTACGCGGCCGTCGAGGGACAGTCACCGTTCCGGCAGGAGACGCCGCTGAGCACGCTGCGGGCGGTCGTGGACGAGGAGCTGCCTCCCGCCCACCGGGCGGGCCCGCTGGCCCCCGTCATCGAGGGGCTGCTGCGCAAGGACCCGGCCGAGCGGACGTCGGCGGCCGACGCCGAGCGCGATCTGCGGCAGGTGGGTGCGGGCGGCACGCCCCGCGCGGGCACGGTCTTGGCGTCCCCGGAGTCGGCGCCGACACAGACGTCCTGGCAGGGGACGCCGCCGGCTCCGGTTCCGGCCGGATTCGGCTCGGGGCAAGGCACGACGGTCTCCCCGGATCCGGCCACGACGCATCCGGAACGCCCTCGTCGCTCCGTCGCCGTCCTGCTGGCCGGTGTCGTGGCGCTGCTTCTGGCGCTCGGCGGGCTCACATACGCGCTGATGAACCGGGGTGACGGGAGCGACAACTCCGGCGGGAGCGGCGGGAGTTCCGGCGGGAGTTCCTCCGGCGCTTCGCGCAGCCCCTCGGACGATGATTCGAAGGGTGGCGGTGGCGGCTCGCCGAGCGGGGACGACGGCAGCGGCAAGGGCGGCGGAGAGCACTCGACGCCGCCGCAGCAGTCCGTGCGGGTCAGCGTCTCGGCAGTGCGCGGGAGTTACAGCGGCACCTGTCCGCCGCCGGGAGGCGAGGCTCCGGCCTTCAGGGCGACGTTCACCGTGGGCCGCGTGCCCGTCGACGTCCAGTACCGCTGGGTGACGGAGAGCGGCGAGTCGAGCGACCCGGGGTGGAAGACGCTCAGCTTCGCGTCCGGCGGCCCGAGGACCAGGTCGGTCGACCATGTCGAGACGGGCTACACGGACGGGGCCACGCTCCACAACCAGGTCAGCGTGGAGGTGCGCGACCCCGTCCGTGCCACGTCGAACTCGGTGGCGTACGCGGTGACGTGCAAGACGGAGTCCCCTACGGGCGGGGCCTCCCCCTCGCCTTCACCGTCGTACTAGGTACGCAGACGTTCGCAGACGTACAGGTGGTACTAGGCGGCCGCGCTGAACACGGGGAGGTAGCCGCCGGACTGGCCGGCCGCGGTGGGGTGGTAGGACTCGCTGGGGTCCAGCCAGTTGACGCTGTGCAGCCAGGCGCTGCCCGAGCAGATCTCGTGACCGGTGAAGGTCGAGGTCACGTTGCCGAACGTGAAGCCGTGGTCGGCGGCCCGCTTGGCAGTGGTGGAGTTGATCAGGTCTGCCGCGCTGTTGATCGCGGCGCGCTCGGTCTCGGACAGGCCCGCGACGCAGGAGCCGTTGAGCTGGTAGAAGCGCGGGTAGCCGAGGACGACGACATGGGCGGCCGGTGCCCTCGCGGTAATCGCGGAGTACACCTGGTCGAGCAGGCCGGGCAGGGTGTTCTGGACGTACGCCTTGGCCTCGTTGACGCGGGCGACGCAGGTCGACTCGGACTGCAGGACGCAGGTGGTCATGACGTCCGCGAAGCCCGCGTCGTTGCCGCCGATCGACAGCGAGACGAGGCCGGTGCCGGGGCCGAGCGGGCCCAGCTGACCGGAGAGGACATCACCCGTACGAGCGCCCGAGCAGGCGGTGAAGCTGAAGCTCGAAGGTGAGTGCGAGGCCGCCCAGAGTGCGGGATAGGCCTTGGTGCTGCGCTTGCAGGAGCCGCTGGAGCTGTCGTAGCTGCCGGCACCCACGCCGGACGAGTACGAGTCGCCGAGGGCCACATAGCCCGTGGCTGCGGCCTGTTCGGACGCCTGGGCCGATGCCGCCCCGGTGAGGGCGACGCCGGCCGCGAAGAGGATTGAGGTCACGTACGCCGAAATTCGGAAACGTCTCATGAAAACCTCCCTTAGCAGGATCTCTGCCACAACTGTGGTAGCACGCCCCACAGTTCACGGGAAGTGTCCATGTCAACCTTTTCTCGTACGCCTCACGAGAGTTCGCCCGTTGTTCGATTGCAGGTACATGTCAGGCTTGTGACATACCCTCAACTTCCTTGAGCTACGCCCGTAGACCGGCCCATCCCAACCACCCCTGTGTGAACGTGAGTTCCCCCGTGGCGCACCAGGTCTCCGGGGAACGGGCGCATGACGTCTGCACACTCCCTCCGCGTCTTGACTGGGGCCCCGGGACTGCGCGACATTGAAGTCCGGCATCCGGCGCTTCGGGGGGCAAAGTCGCCAATGCAGACCATCGGCATCAAGCCACCGTCATCAGACAGGGCACCGTCACCTGCGCGGTGGGGACGCAGCAGGGACGTATCACCCCTGGGAGCAGGCGCAGCCGCCGCCGTCGCAGGGGTCGGCGCGGTACTGGCGCTCGCGGACATCTCGTCGCCGTTACGCGGCCCGTTGACGCTTTTCTTCCTGCTCACGGCACCCGGCGCCGCGATCGGTTCGGCGTTGCGCGGACTCGATCCGTGGGGCCGCTGGATCTGTGCCGCCGCGGGAGCGGTCGCGCTCGACCTGCTCGTGGCCGAGGTGATGCTCGCCACGCACCGCTGGTCGGTGACCGGCGGGGTCGTCACGATCGCGGTGATCAGCGTCGTCGGCCTCGTCGCACCCATGGTCCCCGCGCGGCGGCTCCTCGGCCGCGCACCGGGAAGGCGGAACTCCTGACGTGGACATCACCCTGCACCGGCCCGGTGAGCTGACCGCCGCCGACCGGGCGGCCTGGACTGCCATGCAGTCCAAGGCACATCTGCACGGCTCGCCCGAGCTGGCGAACCCTTTCCTCTCACCCGAGTTCACCCTCGCGATGGGCCGCTGCCGGCGCGGCGTGCGGATAGCCGTCGTGCGCGAGGACGGCGAGCCCGCGGCGTTCTTCCCGTTCCAGAGATCCGTCACCGGCGTCGGCAGAGCCGTCGGCCTCGGTGTCTCCGACAGCCAGGGCCTGGTGCACAGACCCGGCTTCGAGTGGGACGCCCGCGACCTGCTGCGGGCCTGCGGGCTCTCGGTATGGGAGTTCGACCACCTGGCGGGAGGCCAGGAGCCGTTCGAGGCGGAGGCCTCCGGCAGCTTCCCTTCCCCGGTCATGGACGTCGACCAGGGATACGAGACGTATCTGCGCGTGCTGCGCGAGCGGTCGCCGAAGTTCACCAGGACGACGCTGGCCAAGGACCGCAAGCTGGGCCGGGACGCCGGCGAGGTGCGCTACGTGCACGACGAGCGCGACCCGGAGGCCCTGGCCACGCTGATGGAGTGGAAGTCGGCCCAGTACCGCAGGACCGGCCGCAGCGACCGCTTCGCCCACCCCTGGATCAACCGCCTCGCGCAGCAGCTCTTCCACACCTCTTCGGAGCCGTTCGCCGGGATCCTGTCGGTCCTGTACGCGGGCGGGAAGCCGGTCGCCGCACACTTCGGACTCCGCTCCGAGCGCGTGCTCGCCTGCTGGTTCCCGGCCTACGACCCGGCGTTCGCGAAATTCTCGCCCGGGCTGATCCTGCATCTGCGCATGGCCGAGGCGGCCTCCGCCGACGGCATCGCCTATCTGGATCTCGGCCGCGGCCAGAAGGAATACAAGGACTCCCTCAAGACACGGGAACTGACCGTGCACGAGGGTTGGGTGACGCGTCGTCATCCGGTCGCTCTCGGACACCGGGCACGCCGCGCTCCGGTCCGGGCGCTGCGTAACACCGTGCTGTCCCGGCCCGAGTTCTTCGAGCCGGCCGACAAACTCCTGAAACGGATGGGGAAAATCCGTTCGGGGGGTTAATGGCGAGGGTCAGGTAAAGGTCAAAACAACAGAAACGTGAGGCCTGGTTGCAGGTCTTGCCATACAGTTTCAATCATCAATACCGTCGTACATCCACCCGCATCGGACCATCAACGCAATAGCGATCTAGGGGAGGGCTCAAGATCGCGATGGTCGGGCGCGGGGCGCGGTAGGGGGGTGCCGTGCTCGGTGACCGAAATTCAGCCGAGTCGCGTGCCGCGTGGCCGATTTAGTCGATCGGTCTATTTTGCCAGCTCACTCGGCCTGTACAGAGCTTTATTTGTCATGGCCGTAGGTGAGCACCCCCCTTTCGAACCGGATAAATAATCGGACCGCCCGGGGGCGGGCGGTCCACCGGACGAGAGGGACCAGACTCATGAGTTCTTTTGTGCGTCCTGCGATAGCCGGCCAGTACAGGGCGATCTCGACCCATCTAGCGATTGCGCCGCCGGTGAGCGTCGTGATCCCCGCCATGAATGAGGCGGAAAATCTTCCGTATGTGTTCAAGACACTTCCCGACTGGATCCACGAAGTGGTTCTCGTCGACGGGAATTCCACCGACAACACGGTGGAAGTCGCCCGCGAACTGTGGCCCGACGTGGTCGTCGTCCCGCAGCGCGGCAAGGGCAAGGGCGACGCTCTGATCGCCGGCTTCGCGGCGTGCACCGGGGACATCATCGTGATGGTCGACGCGGACGGTTCCGCGGACGGCCAGGAGATCGTCTCCTACGTCTCCGCCCTGGTCTCGGGCGCCGACTTCGCCAAGGGCTCCCGCTTCGCCAACGGCGGCGGCACCGACGACATGACGCCGATCCGCAAGCTCGGCAACTGGGCGCTGTGCACGGTCGTCAACAAGAAGTTCGGCGCCCGCTACACCGACCTCTGCTACGGCTACAACGCGTTCTGGCGGCACTGCCTGGACCAGATCGACCTCGACTGCACCGGCTTCGAGGTCGAGACCCTGATGAACATCCGGGTCGTCAAGGCCGGCCTCAAGGTCCAGGAGATCCCGAGCCACGAGTACCTGCGGATCCACGGCGCGAGCAATCTGCGCGCCGTGCGGGACGGGCTGCGGGTCCTCAAGGTGATCCTCAGGGAGCGCTCGACCCGGCGCGCACAGCGCCGCCGGACGCAGGCAAGCATGCTCAACACGGGCCGGGGAGAGGTGTCTTGAGCACTCACGCCCCGCACGGCGGCGTGTCCGTCGTGATCTGCGTCTACACCGAGGACCGCTGGGAGGACATCCTCGCGGCGGTGTCCTCGGTGCGGGCGCAGTCGCTGCCGGCTCTCGAGACGCTGCTGGTGGTCGACCACCATCCGGCTCTCCTGGAGCGTCTCGGCAAGGAGTTCAAGGAGTCCGACGACGTGCGCGTGCTCGCCAACGCGGGCCCGCGCGGCCTGTCGGCCGGACGCAACACGGGCATCGCCGTCTCGCGCGGCGGGATCATCGCGTTCCTCGACGACGACGCGGTCGCGGAGCGGGACTGGCTGCGTCACTTCGCCGCCGGGTACGAGGATCCCCTGGTCATGGCGGTGGGCGGGCGTACAGAGCCCATCTGGGCCTCGGGCCGCCGCCCCGCGTGGTTCCCCGAGGAGTTCGACTGGGTCGTCGGCTGTACGTACAAAGGGCTGCCGCGCGGGAAGGTGCGGGTGCGCAACGTGCTCGGGGGGAACGCCTCGTTCCGGCGGTCCGCGTTCGACGCGGCGGGCGGCTTCGCCACGGGCATCGGCCGCGACGGCGACAAGCGGCCGCTCGGCTGCGAGGAGACGGAACTGTGCATCCGGCTCACCCGCGCCCGGCCGGACGCGGTGCTCCTGATCGACGACCGTGCGGTGATCCACCACCGGGTCCCCGCGGGCCGCGAGCGCTTCGCCTACTTCCGGACCCGGGCGTACGCCGAGGGGCTTTCCAAGGCACTGGTCGCGCAGAGCGTGGGCGCGGACAAGGGCCTGGAGTCCGAGCGGCGCTACGCCACGCGGGTCCTGCCGGCCGGAGTGGCGCGCGGAGTACGGGACTTCGTCCTGGCGCGGCCGGGTGGCGCGGGGCGGGCCGGGGCGATCGTGGCCGGAGTCCTCACGACCGCCGGCGGGTACGCGCTCGGCAGTTTCCGGGCGCGCAGGACAGGCGCGACGTTCTCGGTCGTGGAGATCGGCGACGCCCGGTCCACCGAGGGAGGTGGGCCGTCATGAGCGCACCCGTGCCCATCCTCATGTACCACTCGGTGGCGCGTGAACCGAACGACGCGACGCGCGAGCTGTCGGTGACGCCCGAGGCGTTCGCCGAGCAGCTCGCGGCGGTCGCCGACCTCGGCCTCACTCCCCTGACGACCGCCGAACTCGCCGCGGTCTGGCGCTCCCCGGGGCGCGCCCTGCCCGAGCGTCCCGTCCTCATCACCTTCGACGACGGCTACGAGGGCGTGCACCGTCACGCGCTCCCCGTCCTCGCCAAGCACGGCTTCCCGTCGACGCTGTTCGTGTCGACGGGCTGGCTGCGCGGGGCGTACGACACCGGGGGCGGGCTCGACACGATGCTCGGCTGGGACGAGGTGCGCGCGCTCGCCGACGCCGGGACGGAGATCGGCGGGCACAGCCACACGCATCCGCAGCTCGACCAGCTCGACGACGACGCGCTCGGCTTCGAGCTGCTGCGCTGCAAGGAGATCGTCGCCGATGAACTCGGCGCGGTGCCGGTGTCGTTCGCGTACCCGTACGGCTACTCCAGCCGACGGGTGCGCGCCGCCGTGCGCAGGGCCGGGTTCGCCCAGTCCCTGGCCGTCGGCAACGGACTGGCCAGGCGGCGGCAGGGCCCGTACGCGCTCCAGCGCGTCACCGTGCGCCGCGCCACCGGTATCGAGGAGTTCACGCGGCTCGTGGAGGGCCGCGCGATCTCCCGCAACTTCGTCAGGGACCGTGCCCTCACCAAGGGGTACGCCCTGGTCCGCAGAGCCCGACAGGTCCGCCGAAAGGCAATCCGAACCCGTGTCTGACACGACCACCGCCCAGGCCGCCACGACCACTCCGAGCACCGAGCCCCAGCCACCGGCCGGCCGCAAACTGCGGCTGCCCGGCATGGGCAAGGGCGGCAAGGGCAACAAGGAAGCCATGGGCTCGGGGGGCGGGAACCAGCTGTTCCGCAACGCCTATGCCCTGATGCTCAACACCGGCATCTCCGGGGTGCTCGGCGTCGGCTTCTGGCTGGCCGCCGCGCACTACTACACGGCGGACGCGGTCGGTCAGGGCTCGGCGGCGATCGCGGCGATGAAGTTCCTCGCGGGGCTCACCGCCGTGACGCTGACGGGCGCCCTGGCCCGCTTCATCCCCATCGCGGGACGGGCCACGGGGCGGTTCATCTTCCGTACATACGCGGGCAGTTCCGTCGCTGTGTCGTTCGCGGCGCTCGTCTTCCTGCTCACGCTCGACGTGTGGGGGCCCTCGTACCGCTTCCTGCACGGGCCGGTGAACGGGCTCGGTTTCATCGCGGCTGTCGTCGCCTGGTCACTGCTCACGCTCCAGGACGGTGTGCTGACCGGCCTGCGCAGCGCGCTGTGGGTACCGGTCGGCAACACCGTGTTCTCGACCGTGAAGCTGGGGCTGCTCGTCGCCTTCGCCGTGGCCGTCCCGACCACCGGCGTGTTCGTGTCGTGGGTCGTCGCCATCGCCACGTCGGTGGTGCCGCTGGGCTGGCTGGTGTTCCGGCGCCTCGTGCCGCGCCACATCAAGGCCACCGGCGGCAAGGCGGATCCACCGACTCTGCGCCAGATGGGCCGCTTCCTGGCGGGCGACTACACGGGCTCCCTGTTCTCGCTCGCCGTCGTCTACCTCGTCCCGGTCCTGATCGCCTCGCAGGTCAGCTCCGCCGACAACGCGTACTTCTACATCACCACCACCATCGGCGGCACCGTCAATCTGCTGGCCATCAACATGGGCGCCTCGCTGACCGTGGAAGGCTCGCACGACCCGGCGCAGCTCGCCGCGAACACCCGGGCGGCGCTGCGCCGGATGGCGCGGATCATGCTGCCGGTCTGCGGGCTGCTCTTCCTCGCGGCGCCGCTGGTCCTGCACATCTTCGGCGACGACTACGCGCACGCGGCGACCCCGCTGCTGCGCTGGTTCGCCGTCGGCGCGGCGCTGCGCGTGGTCATGGAGACGTACTTCGCGGTGCTGCGTGCGCAGAGCCGGACGGCCGGACTCGCCTGGCTGCAGGGCCTGTTGTGCGTCCTGGTCCTCGGTCTGACGCTGCTGCTCCTGCCCCGGATGGGCCTGACGGGCGCGGGCGTCGCGGAGATCTCCAGCCTGGCCGTGATCGTGGCGCTCGCCGCGCCGAAGCTGTACCGCATCGTGCGGACCGCTCCCCCGGCGCCGCCGACCGTCGTGCCGGCCCCGGACGGCGATCTGGCCGACCTCGGCACTCCGGACGTGACCACGGGGGCCAGGCGTCAGGGCCCCGGGCAGGCGCTTCGTGGCACGCTCGACTCGGACACCCTGCACCTCGCGGTGCAGCTCAATCTGGACCATCAGGAGCGGCGCCCCGACGTGCGGCCGGGGCCCGCGACACCCGCGCACGGGACGCCGGCGGCGGGGGGCGGGGAGGACGAGATGGGGCACCGGCCGACCTGGGCGCTGAAGTCCCCACCGCCACCGGCACCGAGACCGCCCGCGGAGCCCGAACCGGAGCCGAAGCCGGCCACCGTCTCTGCCACATCCGAAACCTCTGCCACGTCGGAGGCTTCTGCCACCTCAGGCATCGTCGGCACATCCAGCACCTCAGGCACTGATGGCACCTCTGACACCGCAGTTCTCGCCCCGCCTGCCACGGACGCCCCAGCCGCCCGGACCCTGCGGGACCGGCTCGCACTGCTCAGCCCCCGCGTCGTCGTCCTGGCCCTGCTGCTCGTCGCCGCGCTCGGGCTGTACTGGGGACCCGTGCTGGGCCTGGGCGACGGCGATCTCGACGGGATGGGCGGGCTCGGGCTCATCTCGGTGCTGCCGCCCGCGACGCTGCTGGGCGCGGCGCTCCTGATCGGGGTGTTCGCGTCCCTTCTGTGGCTCGAACACCCGCACAAATGGCTGCTGTTGCTGACGCTGCTCGCCACGGTCGTCTCGCTGCACGCGCTGCCCGCCGTGATCGAGGCGGAGCCGCGGTTCGCGACGGCGTGGCAGCACCTCGGCTTCATGGAGTACATCGACAGGACCGGCTCGGCGGTGCCCGACCTGGACGCTCGCTGGAGCTGGCCGGGGTTCTTCGCCGTCGCGACGTTCTTCGCCAGGGCGTGCGGCGTCACAGACATGACCGAGGTCATCCGCTGGTGGCCGCTCGCCATGCAACTGCTCTACCTGGCACCGATGTTCCTGCTCACGCGCTCGATGCGGGCGAGCTGGCGCGCCCGGTGGACCGGGCTGTGGATCTTCGTGCTGAGTGGCTGGGTCGGCCAGGACTACTTCTCCCCGCAGGGCTTCACGTACCTCCTCTACCTGGCCTTCGTCGCCATCCTGCTGGTGTGGTTCCGGGCGCCGCGGGTGCTGTGGACCAAGCGGCGGCCCGGCGAGCTGGAGGTCGAGCCCACCGACCGGCGCCAGCGGGCGGTGCTGCTGCTCGTCCTGATCGGCCTGTTCGCGGCGACGGTCCCCGCCCACCAGCTCACCCCGTTCGTGATGCTCGGGGTCCTCGCGGTCCTGGTGCTCGTGGGCCGCTCCGAGCTGCGCGGCCTGCCGATCCTGTTCGCGGTCCTGGTCGCCGTCTGGGTCTCGTTCCTCGCGGAGCCGTACTGGTCGGGCCACTTCGACGAGCTGTTCGGCGGGCTCGGCGGCGTCGGCGGCAATGTGTCGTCGTCGGTCTCCGGGCGTATCCAGGGCGGCAGTTCGGCCCACAAACTCGTCCTCTACGCGCGCGTGCTGCTCGCCGGAGGTGTGATGGCGTTCGCGTGCTGGGGCTGGTGGCGGCGGCGCGACGCCAAGTACCGGGAGCGGTCCCTCCTCGTCCTGACGTTCGTCCCGTTCCTGGGCTTCGGCATGCAGTCGTACGGCGGCGAGATGGCGCTGCGCGTCTTCATGTTCGCGCTGCCGGGCGCCGCGCTGCTCGCCGGCCTCGCGCTGTTCCCGCGCACCGGGATCACCGCGAAGGAACGCGACCGCGACCGGGTGAGCCTCGCGCCGCTCGCCGCGCTGATGGCCGGCCTGATCCTCATGGGCGGCTTCCTCGTGGCGCGCTGGGGCAACGAGCCGTTCGAGCGGATCAGGCCGGGCGAGGTCGCGGCGATGGACTACGTCTACGCGCACGACGACCCGACGGTGCGCCTCCTGTGGATGAGCAACGACACCGTCGACAACGTGACGCCCGCGATGCCGTGGGGCACGCGTGACATGGAGAAGGTGCAGTACGTTCCCACGCTCGCGCCCGTCGACCCCGTGCTCGTCTCCGGCCTGGTGAAGGCACTCAAGGACGCGGGCCCGAACTCGTACCTCGTGATCAACAAGAGTCAGGTCGTCTATCTGCAGATGGATGTCGGCTACTCGAAGACCTGGGAGACGCGGCTCATCCGCAATCTCGACGACCGCCAGGAGCTGACGAAGGTCCTCGTCAACGACGACGTCACGATGTACACCCTGCGCAAGCAGCCGAGCGGTGAGGTCCCGAAGGCCGAGCCGGGGCCGATCGGCCCGCAGATCACCTGGACCCCGTGGTCCGTGGTGGGCGGGCTCGCGGCTGTCGCCCTGGTCCTGCTGCTCGGGGCGCGCGAGATCGTGCGGGTGGCGGTACGGCCGGGGGTGCGGCAACTGCGCTGGCTGCAGAGCAGCTTCTGGTTCTCGCTGCCGCTGCTCGCGGTGCTGCTCGCGTCCATCCTCCAGAGGTTCCTGACGATGGCGTAGGCCCATTTCACGGTGAGATGTGGCTCGGGCGGACTACTTCCGCTCGAGCCACTTCAGTTCGTACGCACCCATCTCGAACCGCTTCCCGTCGACCTGCGCGCTGATCTTCCGGTTCAGGGTGTTCACCACGACGACGGTCCTGTCGTCGGCGAGCACCCGCACGTTCGGTACGTCGTCCGCGGCGACCGGCACCGTTTCGTACTCGGTGCCGGGCGGGAACGCCTTGTGGAAGCGGGAGATCAGGTCGTACATGGGCAGCTTCGCGCCGCCGTCGCCCGACTGCGTGGGCGTCCACAGACAGCCGGCACACGTCGTGCCCGTCTTCTCCTCCGGGTTCCAGTAGAAGCCGGAGGACGCGCCGCCCTTGGCCATCGCGACGAGGCCGGACGCCTGGACGGCGACGCGGTGCGGCTCGCTCCAGCCCTTGCGGTCGTCGTTCCGGTCGCCGGGCTCCACGTAGTACTCGGCCCACCACAGGGGCAGGTCACCGGTCTGTCGCTCCACCCACTTGCCGACGGCGGTGAGCTTGTCGGTGGCCTTGAACTCGTCGGGCAGCAGCTCGTCGTCGACGGTGTAGCTGGAGCCGTCGACGACGACGAAGTCGGCGCCCGCCTTGTTCTTGTTCCAGTAGTCGAAGGCGTCGAGGACACGCTGGTCCATGCTGCCCCAGGGCCCCTTCACGTCCGCCGACGCGTTCTCGGTCTGACGCGGATCGACGCTGTCCATCACCAGATAGGGCCCGCCGACCATGATGTCCTTGTCGACCTTCTTGAGGGCCTTGTAGACGAGGTTGTACAGCTCCGTGTAGCCCTCGTAGTCCCAGCGCTGCTTCCCGTTGTTCCAGAAGCCCTTGAACTCGTTCCAGACGATGAAGTGGCGCACGTCCGGGTAGCGCTTGGCGACCGTCGCGGCGAGCGCGGCGAAGTCCTTGAAGTGCGCGCGGTCGGGCGCGGTCTCCAGGGACTGCTGGCTCCAGTCCGTGTTGTCGACGCCCTCCTTGCCGCCCTTCATCCAGTCCGGCGAACAGCACAGGGTGACGACAGGGGTGCCGCCCGACTTCCTGATGAAGTCGATCCGGCGGTCCATCTCGTCGAAGTCGTAACGGCCCTTGACGGGCTCCGGGTTCCCCGCGCCCCAGCCCATGATGTGCTGGATCTGCGGAACCGACTGGCCGGAGAGCCTGTCCTCGACCCGCCGCGTGGCGCCGTCGTCGCCCTCGTCCGCGCTGTACTGGGTGTGTGTGAAGCCCCACCCGACCGCCGGCCCCAGCTGTGCGGGCGGATCGGACGGGGAGCCGTGCACCTTGTCACCCGCGCTCGTGGTGCCCCTGTCGTCGGCCCGGTCGTTCGGCAGTGTGCTGATCACTGTCAGCACCAGGGCCAGAGCGGCCACCCCCACGCCGAGCAGGGCGGTGAGCCGCCACCGCCCCGCCCCCGAAACCCACCCATGACGTCCCATCAAGGGCAAGAGTAACTACGGTCGTTCGCGGAGGGACAGACTCCGCTGCGACAGCGTTGTAGCGGCGCGCGGGACCGGGCCGCCGTGCGGGCAAGCGTGTGACGCGCTGCGGAAATCCCGTGCGGGAGCGCCGTGCGTGGCGGATCATGGCGGCATGTCTGCGAACCCACACGACGCGCTGCCGATCCGGCTCAACGTCGACGACAGCGACTCTCCTGCCGACGTCGTCGACGCGCTGTTCCTCGGCCGCTTCGCGACGGGCGAGCAGCCGCACTCGCACGCGGCGAACATCGACCGCGTGCGGTCGGGGGCCACCCTCCTGCCGCCCGACGCGGTGGTCCTGCGCTCCGCGCGTGACGACGACCGCAGCGCGACGCTCGCCGAGGGCGACGGCTGGACCGTCCTCGTCTCCCGCTGGAACAGGGGCGCCGACGTCACGGTGACGGCGACCACCGCGGAGCTCGCCGAGAAGGTGCTCGGGCAGTCCACGGACGGCGCCGCCGACGAGCCCGAACCCCAGCCGGAGAACGTGACGATGGGGTTCTGGTACGTCTCGCCCCGGCGCGGGCCGCACCGCACCACGCGGCAGATCTCGGCCGGTACGTGGGACGAGGTGCGGGACAACTACACGGCGCCGGTGGCCGGGGCCATGGACCAGCTGATGAAGACGACCCCGGAGGACATCGCTGGCCGGCTGCTTCTGCTGCACGGTCCTCCCGGCACGGGCAAGACGTCCGCGCTGCGCACCCTGGCCCGGTCCTGGCGGGACTGGTGCCAGGTGGACTGCGTACTCGACCCGGAGCGGCTGTTCTCCGACGTCGGCTATCTCATGGACATCGCGATCGGCGAGGACGACGGCACAGCGAAGGGCCGCTGGCGCCTCCTCCTCCTGGAGGACTGCGACGAGCTCATCCGGGGCGAGGCCAAGCACACGGCGGGGCAGGCGCTCTCACGCCTGCTCAACCTGACGGACGGCCTGCTCGGACAGGGGCGGAACGTGCTGGTCGGCGTCACGACGAACGAGGACCTGGAGCGCCTCCACCCGGCGGTCGTGCGCCCCGGCCGCTGCCTGGCCCGTATCGAGGTGGGCCCCCTCACCCACCGCGAGTCGGTGAACTGGCTCGGCAGCGAGGAGGGCGTGAGCCGCGACGGCGCGACACTCGCCGAGCTGTACGCGCTGCGCCGCGGCACCAGCCCGACATCGGTCCCGGACCCGCGCGAGTCGGCGGACGCGGGGCTGTACTTGTAGGGGTGGGGCTGTACTTCCCGTTACCCCTTCTCCCCGTACGACGCCCGCAGCGCGTCCCGTACCGCGGCGAGTGCCTGCGGCTCGGTGAGGCCGAGGCGGTGGGCCCGTTCCGCGAACGCGGCGGCCGCCGCCGCGGCCTCCCGGGCCGACGCGTCACCGGCGGCGGCGACGAACGTGCCGTTGCGGCCGCGCGTCTCGATCACCCCGTCCGACTCGAGCGCCCGATACGCCTTGGCCACCGTGTTCGCGGCCAGGCCGAGCGTCTCGGCGAGCCCGCGCACCGTCGGCAGTTTGTAGCCGACGGGCAGGGTCCCGGAGAGGGCCTGCCCGGCGATCTGGGCCCGTACCTGTTCGTAGGGCGCCGTCGCCGCGCCCGCATCGATGTCGATCATCAAGGTCACGCGCCGATTGTCCCGCACCCCGGAAAAATGGGAGGCACCCAGGCGCGACCCGCGCGTAGCGTGCGGCCGTATGACTGTGATCGTCCGGGCTCTGCGGCCCGAGGACGCTGCGGCGTTCGCCCGGGTGCGGCGCGCCGCGCTGCCCGCCATGCTCGCGACCGCCGAGTCGGTCGCCTTCGATCTGGCGCACGCCCATCCGGACGCCCGGTACCGGCCGCTGGTCGCCGAGGCCGAGGGCGAGGTCGTCGGCACCGCGCAGGTCGGGATCGCGTACGACAGTCCGGACCCGGGGCAGGGCTATGTGAACGCCTATGTGCACCCGGAGCGCCGCGGGCTCGGGGCCGGGTCGCTGATCGTGCGGGCGGCGGAGGAGTACCTCGCCGGTGAGGGCGCCGTCGCCGTCTACTCGTGGGTGCTCGACACCCCGGACGACCGGGCGTTCGCCACGCGCCGCGGCTACCACGCCAGCCGCCCCGCCCACTTCCTCCGACTCGACCTGGCGCACGGCACGCTGCCCCCGCTCACCGCGCCGCCGGCCGGAGTGACGCTGCGGACCGGCGCGGACTTCGCGGACGGCCCGCGTCCCCTGTTCGACCTGGACGCGGAGACGGTGAGCGACGAACCGAGCGACGTGGCCACGGAGTTCACGGACTACGAGCACTGGCTCGACGAGACCTGGCACCATCCGCTGACCGACCATCGGCTGACGTCGGTGGCCGTGGTCTGCGGCCGGCCCGTGGCGTTCAGTCTGGCCCGTACCGACGACGAGACCCGCTACATGTCCGGGATGACCGGCACCGCGCGGGAGTTCCGCGGCCACGGCCTGGCCAAGCTCGCCAAGAACGACTCCCTGCACCGCGCCCGCGAGGCCGGCATCACTGAGGCGTTCACGGGCAACGACGCGGGGAACGGCCCGATGCTCGCGATCAACAAATGGTTCGGCTACGAGATCTGTGCCACGGAGGTACGCCATGTCCGCACCCTCACCTGATCCCGCCGAGGCCCTCGACGTGGTCCTCGTCAAGGCGGGCCGGCTCAAGATCCGTTACCCCGCGGACGTCGTCCGTGACGACGGCACGCGCGTGACCGTCACCGCCGCCTGGGCCTCCCCCGGGGTCAGGGACTTCGGGTTCGTGCAGTTCGGGCCGGGCGACGTCTTCACCGAGCACTACTGGCGGGACCGGTGGTACGCGGTCAAGGAGGTACGCACCGGCGGCGGCACGTTCAAGGGCTGGTACTGCGATGTGACGCGGCCGGCGGTCCGCGAGGGCGGCGAGCTCCGCGTGGAGGATCTCGACCTCGACCTGTGGGTCTCGGCGGACGGCAGCGACGTACTGCGCCTCGACGAGGACGAGTTCGCGGAGAGCGGGCTCGCGGAGCGCGACCCGCACGCGGCGGCGGCCGCAGTCCGCGCCCTCGACGACCTCGAACTCCTCGCGCGCACCGAGGGGTTCGGCCGGCTATTGGCCTAGCGTCGCGACCACCGCGTACCGGTCGTCCTCGACCTGTCTCCCCCACAGCAGCGCGTCCCCGGAGAGCGGTTCGTGCCGGATGTGGGCGACGAGCGGAGCGAGGGCGCCGGTGAGCCGGGCCGCCGGGATGCCGACGGGGCTGAGCGTTCCCCACACGCCCTCCACCAGGATCAGCCGCCCGCCGGGCCGCAGCAGCGAGAGCCAGTGCGCGAGGGCGCCGTCGAGGTCGGGCAGTGTCCACGCGACGTGCCGCATGAGTATGACGTCGAAGGTCTCGCCTGCGACGGGCGGCGCCGCGGCGTCCCCGACGAGCACCCGCGCGGCCCGGCCGGCCAGCTTGGCGCGCGCGAGGTCCACCATGGCGGGCGACAGGTCGACCGCGGTCACGCTGTGTCCCTGGTCGGTGGCGAGCAGCGACATGCTGCCCGTGCCGCAGCCCAGGTCGAGCAGGTCACAGGGGTGATCCGGCAGCCAGTCCCGCAGGCGCGCGGCCCAGGCCTCGCGCACGGCGGGATCACGCAGGCCATGGTCGGGTTCGTCGTCGAAGGCCGCGGCCTCGGTGTCCCAGTCGACCGGTCCGAGGGGCGTCATGTCCCGTTTCGTGGTGTCCTCGCTCATCCTCATGCCCAGATCGTGACACCTGCCACTGACAATCACGCTTCGATGCGTCACCCTCCGGGGAACACGTCTACAGCGGTACCGCAGTGGAACCGGGGTAGGCACAGGAGGCAGTCATGCGCCGTGTGACCATCAACAAGCCCGTGGCGAAGACCAGCACCACCCGCCGGCAGCAGCAGGACGACGCCGCCGCGGAGCGCCGCCACGACCGTCCGGAAGTGCGCAAGGACATCCGGCGCACGTGGTGGCCCGACGAGTGAGCGGGCCGGGACGCACGCGTCAGGCGGACCGGGCCGCGGAGAGCCGCTTGCGGTAGTGGATGCGGTCGTAGAGGCCGTCGGTGCGGCGCTCCACGACCTCGTATCCGTAGCGCGGATAGAGCTCCTGGTTCTCCCACATCATCGCGTTCGTGTAGAGCCGCACCTCGGGAAGGCCGAGCACGCGCGCGTGCTCGTCGACGAACGCCAGCAGCCGCCGCCCCACGCCCTGTCCATGGGCGTCGGGGTGGACGGCGATGCTGTCGAGGAACAGATGGTCCTCGCGGGGCTCGATGACGACGAGCCCGATGACGGCGGGCCCGCCGCCTCGCTCGCCGTCCACGACGTACACCTTGCCCGCGGCCACCTCGGCGCCGTGGTCGGCCTCCATGGGCGCGGGCACCACTCCGATCCGGTCGATGTAGTGGCGGTACGCGGCGTCGGTCACCGCTTTCACTGCGGGCACGTCGGCTGCTTCGGCGCGGCGAACTGTGTGAGTCATGGCCGCACAGTACGGGACATGATCGCAGTCTGAGCCCCCGATTAGCCCTCCCTTAACCGCACCATAAAGATCGCCATCGCCTGCCCTCAGCAGGCGATTTCGCGGTTTTCAGGGGCTAGCTTTCTCACCGCCGGGGCCGTCGTCGCGGCCCGTCCCCCCACCCCTGAACCGCCGTTGAGGAGTTCCACTCATGACAGTTCGCCGCAAGGCCGCCGCGTTCGCCGTCGCAGGTGCCGTCCCGTTCGCCCTGACCGCGCTGGCCGCCGCGCCCGCGTCGGCGCACGGCTCGATGACGGATCCGGTCAGCCGCGTCTCCGCCTGCTACGCGGAGGGCCCGGAGAGCCCGCAGTCAGCGGCGTGCAAGGCCGCCGTCGCGGCCAGTGGCGCGCAGGCCTTCTACGACTGGAACGCGGTCAACATCGCGAACGCCGCGGGCAGGTCGAAGGAGATCATCCCCGACGGCAAGCTGTGCAGCGCGGGCAACGACAAGTACAAGGGGCTCGACCTTCCGCGCGCCGACTGGCCGTCGAGCCCGATGTCGGCGGGCAGCCACACCTTCCACTACAAGGGAACGGCCCCGCACAAGGGCTCGTTCGAGCTGTACATCACCAAGGACTCGTACGACCCGGCGAAGCCGCTGAAGTGGTCGGACCTGGAGGCTCAGCCCTTCGTCAAGGTCACCGACCCGAAGCTGGAGAACGGCGACTACGTCTTCGACGGTGACGTCCCGGCACGGTCGGGCCGTCACCTCATCTACTCGGTCTGGCAGCGCTCCGACTCCCCCGAGGCCTTCTACACGTGCTCCGACGTGGTGTTCGGCAAGGACAGCGGGGCCGGTGCGGCCGCTCCCGCCGCGTCCGCGCCCTCCGACCAGGAGATCGCGGACGGTGCCGGCAAGTCGTCCGTGGAGCACCACCACGGTGACGCCGGGGGCAGCGCCGAGCCGCAGGCCGAGGAGTCCGCGGCCCCCGCTGCCGACGCCGCCGACGACTCGACGGGCGGCCACGGGCCCGAGGCGAAGGGCGGTGCCGCGAAGCCCCTCGCCGACGACAACCTCGCCGAGACGGGCGGCGACAGCACCACCCCGTACATCGCGATGGGCGGCGCCGCGGTTCTGGCGATCGGTGCCGCGACGATGTTCGCGTCGGTGCGGCGCCGCTCCGTGGCGGGTGGGCGTCACAGCCGCTGACGCCGCACAGCCGGGCCGCCGTCTCCCTGCCCACTCCTGGAGGCGGCGGCCCTTTTGCGTTTCTGGCTGCGGTGCGCTCAACTCACCGCCGAGGCGCAGGTGGTGGGGGTGGCGTGGGCCGGGTCGAGGGCGTTCGCGACCTCGTGGAAGGCGACGCGGTCGATGGTGCCGATGGCGACGTGCTCGGACAGGTCGACGGAGCACAGGTCCTGGAGCTTGACGTTGCGGACGTCGGGGCCGCTCAGGAACTGGGTGCCGTACGGCGTGACGACCTCGTCGTACTTGGTCGCGATGACGGTGTAGTGGACGCCGGGGACGGTGTCCCCGCCCTGGTTGAGCTTGGTGATGAACGGGGAGCCCGCCATCTGGTCGGCGAGGCCGGGGGTGGCGAGGGTCAGCAGGTCACCGACCCCGGGGAAGTACGGCAGGAGGTTCGTCAGGCCGTTCAGGGTGGTGCCGTGGTTGTCGGGCGCGACGCCGACGAGGGAGTTCACCTTCGCGGCGCCACCGAGGAACTTGAGGTAGTAGCGGGGCATCATGCCGCCCTGCGAGTGGCCGACGAGGTCGGCCTTGGGGGCGCCGGTGGCGGCGAGCACCTTGTCGACGAAGGTGTCGAGCTGGCCCGCCGACTTGTCGATGGGGCCGAGGCCGTAGAAGAGCGGGACGCCGGGCAACTGTCCGTAGTCGAGCGAGAAGACACAGTAGCCGCGGTTCACCAGGTAGGGGGCGAGGACCAGCCAGTTGTCGACGGAGTTCCCGAAGGTGCCGTGGACGAGGACGACGGGGCGCGGGTGAGCGGCGGA
Source organism: Streptomyces sp. CB01635 (assembly GCF_002803065.1). GTDB lineage: Bacteria > Actinomycetota > Actinomycetes > Streptomycetales > Streptomycetaceae > Streptomyces. Next base: position 11,966 of record NZ_NNBL01000027.1, on the reverse strand, counting down.
CGGCTTGCAGGCGTAGTTGTTCCAGCCGCTGCTGACGGCGGTGTCGGCGTGGGCGGCGGCGGGGACGGCGCCGGCCACGGCGGTGAGCAGCAGGGCCGCGGTCAGGGATCTGACCGCACGTTTCCAGTTCCGGGGCAGCATCGTGTGATCTCCTTGCGGCTCAAGGGAGTTGCGATGTGGGGTGCGTGCCCTGTGATCCGGATCACGAGGATGCTGTACTGCCAGCCAAATTACGCGCCAGTAGTAAAAGAGTGAAGTTACGCGTCAGTAAAAACTTGCAGTGGTAGCTGGACGCTTCCGGTGCTGACGCGGTGTCACCAGGCGGGCCTGATGGGTCCGTCAGGCGCGACGGCGGTCAACTGGTCCAGCAGAGCACGGGCCTTGCGCTCGCCGAGCCGCTCGACCCACGGCCGTACGGCGTCGGCGGCGGACTCCTCGGCGGCCCGTGCGCAGGCCCAGCCGCGTTCGGTCATGACGACGAGCCGGGCGCGGGCGTCGTCCGGGTGGGGCCGGCGCTCGGCGTAGCCCTTGCGCACGAGCTCGTCGACGAGCTGGCTCGCGGCCTGCTTGGTGACCCCCAGATGCGCGGCGAGGTCGGTGGCGGTGGCGCCGTCCCAGGAGAGCCGCGCGAAGGCGAATCCGTGCGCGGGCCGCAGCCCCTCGAAGCCGCGGGCGACGACCCCCTCGTGGATGCGTTGCGTCAGCTCGCCGGCGGCGGAGAGCAGGGCGGCGGACAGGGCCATGGCCTCGGAGTTCTGCACGGAGCCATTGAAACACCCTTGACGGTTTGGTCAAGCTGCCTGACTATGTAGTCAAGTTGCTTGACTACATAGCTCGCTCGACCGATCCGCTCAAGGGAGTCGCCATGCCAGTCGTCCGCGCATCCGATGCCGTCGTTCACGAGATGCACGGCGTCCGTTTCGTCTCGTACGCCAAACCCGCCGCCGGCAGCAAGGAGCTGTGCGCCTGGCGGGCCGAGATCCCGGCGGGCACCCCGGGCGTCGCCCACACGGTGTCCCGCGAGGAGATCCTGCACGTGCTCAGCGGCAGTCTGCGCTTCACGGTCGACGGGCGCACGGACACGCTCGCCGCGGGCGACACCGCGATCGTCAATCCGGGCGCGACCCTCACCGTCGAGAACCCCGGCGACTCGCCCGCCGCCATGTGGGTCACGACGTCCGCGGGCCTGGAGGCCGTGCTGGCGGACGGCACCCGCCTCACGCCGCCCTGGGCTCAGTAGCGGCTCACGCCGCGAGCCGCCCGGGCACGATCGCCCCGGGTCCGAACCGCGCCCGGGCCCGGTCGGCCACCGCCTCCAGCGCCCGCGCCTTCTCGTCCGCGGGGTCGAAGGTCAGCTGACAGGCGGAACCCTCGACCGGGCGGAGCCCCTCCGCCCGCAGAGCGAGCGCCCGCACCCTGGCCCGCTGCAGGCCGAGCGCCTCGTACATCCGGTACGCGGCCGTGGACAGCGCGGTCGTGTGCCCGGTGGGCTCGGGGAGCGTACGACTGCGGGTCGTCGTGGACCGGTCGGCGTAGCGCACGGTGAGGGTCAGCGAGCGGCACACCTGCTTCCCGTCGCGGAGCCGGGCGCCCAGCTCGTCGGCGAGGGAGAGCAGGGCGCGGCGGTGCCGGTACGGGTCGAGTTCGTCGCGCGGGAAGGGGCGTTCGGCGGCGGTGGACCGCGTGGCGGCGTTGGGTGTGACCCGGGTGCGGTCGACGCCGCGCGCCTTCTCGTGCAGTTCACGGCCGATACGGGCGGTGGTGAGCCGTTGCAGGGTGCCCTGCGGGGCGGCGGCCACCCTGTCCAGGGTGTCGAGCCCGTACTCGCACAGGGTGCGGGCGGTGGCGGCGCCGACGCCGGGCAGCGCGGCGACCGGCTGCCCGGCGAGGAACTCCGCCACGGCGCCGGGGTCCCCCGGCACCACCCGGGTCACCCCGGGCGAGGCCGTCCGCGCGGCCATCCGCGCCAGCATCGGGCCGGGGCCCGCGCCGATCACGCACTCCACCCCGTACAGGGCGAGCGCCCGCACCCGGATCACCGCGGCGAGTTCGACGGCGTCCCGCCCGAAGTAGCGCACGGCGCCGCCCAGGTCCACGAGGGCGGCGTCGGGCGGCAGCGCCTCGACCGTCGGGCTGAACTCGCCCAGCAGGCCGATCAGTTGGGGCAGTGCCGCCTCGTACACGGGCGGCAGCAGGAACCGTACGTACAGAGTGGTCATCCTGCGCTCCCTGGGCTCTGGTGCCACAGTTTGCGCGGCGGTCCGGACTGGCCGTCGCCCGCCGGGCGCAGGTCCGCCCAGGGGTGCATCTCGTATCCCGTGGCCATGCGGATACGACGGCCGTCGACCGGGTCGTCCTCGTCGGACGGCGGCTGCTCGGGCGGCTCCGCCAGGCGCAGCGCCACCGCGTCGAGGCCGCCCTGCCGGCGCACCTCCACCAGGTCCGCGAGGTTCCACGCGGCCGCGCCCACCACGCTGAGGCTGCGCGGTCCGCGCCGCTGGACCGTGCCGCGGACCAGGAGCAGCCACGAGTGGAAGACGGTGTGCGCGCACGCGGCGTGCGCGTCGTCGAAGAAGGCCAGGTCGACCAGGCCCGTGCCGTCGTCCAGGGTCGTGAAGATGACGCGCTCTCCGGAGCGGATCGGCGGGGTCTGCGTGGCGACCTTGGCACCCGCGACCAGCACGACCTTGCCGTGCTCGGCCTCGCGCAGGCGGCGCGCCGTCAGCACTCCCAGCTCCTCGAGGAACTTCTCGTGGTCGCCCATGAGATGGCGGGAGGCGTCCATCCCGAGTACCCCGAGTTCGGCGCTGAGCCGCTCGGCGTCGCCGAGGTCGGGCAGGCCGGCCGGCGCGGTCCCGTGGCCGCCGGACAGGGGCAGTTGGGCGCCGCGGGCGCCTCGGGACCCGCGCGTTCCCCGGTGCAGTTCGGTCAAGTGGAGTTGCAGGTCACGCCGGTTGGCGCCGAACGCGTCGAGCCCGCCGACCTGGGCGAGCCGCTGCGCGAGCGGCCGGCTGGGCCTGGCCCGCTCCCAGAAGTCGAGCAGCGAGGAGTAGGGCTGCCCCTCCTCGATGCGGGCCGCCTCGGCCTCGCTGATGCCGTGCACGTCGGAGAGCGCGAGCCGCACGCCCCACTTCTCCTTTTTGCGACCGCCACTTTCGTGACCACCACTTTCGCGACCGGCACTCCCTTTATCAGACACCAGTTCGATACGGTGAGCGACCGCGGACTTGTTCACGTCCAGCGGAAGGACCGGCACCCCGCGCCGCCGCGCGTCCGCGAGAATCAGCCGCTTCGGGTACATCCCGGGGTCATGGGTGAGCAACCCCGCGTAGAACGCGGCCGGGTGATGGGCCTTCAGCCACGCCGACTGGTAGGTCGGCACCGCGAAGGCGACGGCGTGTGCCTTGCAGAACCCGTACGACCCGAAGGCCTCGACGATCTCCCAGGTGCGGGCGATGGTCTCGGCGTCGTATCCGTGCGCCGCCGCCTGCTGTGCGAACCAGAACCGGATGCGCCCCTGCGAATCGGGGTCGGACAGCCCCCTCCTGACCCGGTCCGCCTCGTCGCGGCCGCACCCCGTCATGATGTTCACGATCTCGATGATCTGCTCGTGGAAGACGACGACCCCGTACGTCTCCTTCAGGGGTCCCTCCAGGTCGCGGTGCGGATAGCGGACCGGCGCACGCCCGTGCCGCGCCTCGATGAACGGCCGCACCATGTCGGCGGCGACGGGTCCCGGGCGGAACAGCGAGATGTCCACCACGAGGTCGTGGAAGGTGGCCGGCTGGAGCCGCCCCACCAGGTCCCGCTGGCCCGGCGACTCGATCTGGAAACAGCCCAGCGTCTCGGTGGACTTGATGAGCCGGTACGTCTCCGGGTCACCGGGCGCCACCGCGTCCAGGTCCACCGTGGAGCCGGTCGCGCGCTCGGTCTCCGCGACCGCGTGCGCCATCGCCGACTGCATCCGCACCCCGAGGACGTCGAGCTTGAGCAGGCCGAGGTCCTCGACGTCCTCCTTGTCGAACTGCGACATGGGAAAGCCCTCGCCGCTGGTCGGCATGACGGGTGTACGGGCGAGCAGCGAGGCGTCCGAGAGCAGCACCCCGCACGGGTGCATGGCGATACCGCGCGGCAGCGCGTCGAGCGCCTCGACCAGCTCCCACATGCGTCCGTACCTGTCCCCGCCCCGCCGGGACTCCCCTACCAGTTCCCGCAGTTCGGGCAGTTCCTCCAGCGCTGCCCGCGCGTCGCGGGCACGGATGTGCGGGAAGGACTTGGCGATCCGGTCGATGTCGGCCGGGTCCATGGACAGGGCCGCGCCCACATCGCGTACGGCATGGCGGACGCGGTACGTCTCCGGCATCGAGACGGTCGCGACGCGCTCGGCGCCGAACCGGTCGATGATCGCCCGGTAGACCTCCAGGCGCCGGGCCGACTCCACGTCGATGTCGATGTCGGGCAGGACGGAGCGGCGCTTGGACAGGAACCGCTCCATGAGGAGGCCGTGTTCGACCGGGTCCGCGTGCGCGATCCCGAGCAGATGGTTGACCAGGGACCCGGCACCGGAGCCGCGCGCGGCGACCCGGATGCCCATGTCCCGTACGTCGTCGACGACTTGGGACACCGTCAGGAAGTAGGTGGCGAAGTCGTGGTACGCGATGATGTCCAGCTCGCGGTGCATCCGCTCCCAGTACTCCCGCTTCCGGTCGTACCCGAGGCGCAGCATCCCCGCCGCCGCCCGCGACACGAGGACCCGCTGGGCGGTGCGGCGGCCGGCGCCGACGAGCCGCGGTTCGGGGAAGTGCACGGAGCCGAGGCCGAGGTCGTCCTCGGGGTCGACGCGGCATTCGGCCGCCACGGCGTTGGTCTGTTCGAGCAGCCGGTACGCGGCGTCGCGGCGGAAGCCCGCGGCCTCCACCACCCGTTCGGCCGTCATCAGCATGGCCCCGGCGTCCTTCAGCCAGCGCTCGCCGCTGTCGAGTTCCTTGCGGGGGTCGACCGGGACGAGGCGGCGCGCGGCGTCGAGGACATCGGCGACCGGGCCGAGGCCCGGGTCGGCGTACCGGACGTCGTTGCTGAGGACGGGGCGGATGCCCTGCTCGGCGGCGAAGCCGACGGTGCGGGCGGCCAGGCGCAGGGATCCGGGGCCCGTGCCCTCGCGTCCGTGGTGGACGGCTTCGAGGCGCAGGGCGTCGCCGTAGATCTCCCGCCAGGGGACGAGGAGGTGCGCGGCCCGGTCGGGGCGGCCCGCGGCGAGCGCGCGGCCGACGTCGGACGCGGGTCCGAGCAGCACGGTCAGGCCGTCGCCGTGGTTGTCCTCCCAGGTCAGCCGGGTCTCGCCGGCGGCGTGGGCGGCGGTGACCAGGCGGCACAGGGAGGCCCAGCCGATGGCTCCGTCGCGGGCGAGGAAGGTCACGCGCGGGGTCGACTCGTCGATGAAGGCACCACCGCGCACGGGCTGCCTGCGGCGCTCGGCCGGGGTGCGGCCCGGCGCGGGGGATCCGGCCGGCGGGGGTCCGCCCACCGCGAGGTCCGTCCCGAACAGCGGCCGCACCCCTGCCTTGACGCAGGCCTTGGCGAACCTGACCGAGCCCGAGAGGGTGTCCCGGTCGGTGAGGGCGAGTGCGTCCATGCCCCGTTCGGAGGCACGCTCGGCCAGCCGCTCCGGGTGCGAGGCCCCGTACCGAAGGGAGAACCCGGAAACGGTGTGCAAATGCGTGAACCCTGGCACACGCACCTCCTGCGCACCTCGAACCGACCTGCTCTCGCCTCCCCACCACCACCATAGACCAAGTATCGAACGCATGTGCGACATCCGAGTGAGGTCGCTGCCCCGGGCACCCGTTCAGCCCACCCCACCTGCACGAACACCGTGCTCCCCGGACCGTGGGAGCATGATCCAGACAGCTGACACCCCGCCCGGGCCCCGAAGCACCCGGCACGCCCGAACCGCCCAGAACGCGAGGGGCCGACCCGTCGATGACGGGTCGGCCCCTGCGTCTGGCTGTCCGGGCTTCCGGCTGTCCCGCTGTCGTTACATCAGCCGATCTCGGCGCCGAACGTGGACAGCGCCTCCGTCACCGGCTGGAAGAAGGTCTCCCCGCCGGAGCTGCAGTCGCCGCTGCCGCCCGAGGTGAGGCCGATCGCGGTGTCGCCCGAGAAGAGCGAGCCGCCGCTGTCGCCGGGCTCGGCGCAGACGTCGGTCTGGATGAGGCCGTTGACGATGTCGCCGTTGCCGTAGTTCACGGTGGCGTCCAGGCCGGTGACGCTGCCGTCGTGGACCTGGGTCGTGGAGCCGCTGCGGGTCACCTTCATGCCGACGGTCGCGTCGCCCGCCTTGGTGATCTGCTGGCTGGAGCCGTTGTAGAGGTCGACCTCGCTCGGGTGCGCGACGTCGGCGGTGTACTTGACCAGGCCGAAGTCGTTGTCCGGGAAGCTGGACTGCTCGTTCGTGCCGATCTCCTGGCCGCTCGAGTCCGACCAGGTCGAGATCGCCTCGGTGCAGTGGCCGGCCGTGATGAAGTACGGCTGGCCGCCCTTGACCACGTTGAAGCCGAGGGAGCACCGGCCGCCGCTGCCGGTGATGGCGTCGCCGCCCGCGATGAGGGGCTTGAACTCCCCCTTGGTGCGCTGGAGTTCGGCCTTGGAGCCGAGACCGTCGACGACCTTGCTCAGCTTGCTCCACGCGGCCGTGTCGACCGTGCGGTCGGCGGTCACGACGACCTTGTTGGTGGCCGGGTCGACCGCCCACGAGGTGCCGGGGATCGTCGCGTCCTGCTTCAGGGTGGTGCGGGCGCCCTTCAGTTCGGCCAGGGAGTTCTCGACGACTCTGGCCTTGGCTCCGGCCGCCCGCACGACGTCCGCCGCGTCCTTGTTCAGGACGTTCACGACGAGGTGCTTGGCCTTCGCGTCGTAGTACGTGCCCGCCGAGTCCGCTCCGAGGTCCTTGGTCAGGGACGAGGCGAGATTTCCGGCCTTCGCGATCGACAGGGTCTGCGGGGCCACATCAGGGGTGTCCGTGCTCGCGTTCGCAGTCTGGAAGGTGACTCCCGCGGCGACCAGGGCGGCGATGCCCGCTCCTACCGCGGCGGCACGCCGCTTGGGTATGCGTCGGTGCTTCAACTCTCGTCCTCCTGTGGGGGGTCGGAACCGACCGCTGTGGGGTGAGCCGGTCCCGTAGGTTGACGCGCCCACTATCCCGACGGCCACAGGGGACACACAAGGTCGACTTCAGGACGCGCGTGCGACTGACGCTATGCGCTCCCCCGGCCGCATGCACCCCCGTCATGCGCCTGTCGCACCACGTCGGTTCCCACTGCAAACACTCCGCGCAGAGGGGCGGTCCGCAATGGGTGAGGTCTAGTCCTGTCTTGATTCCGATGCCGCTGGGCCGGGAATCGGCGGCCGCTCGGCGGCCGGCTGCCGCGCCGCATCCCCCGGCGTCGCCCGTTCCAGGAAGCGCAGCAGCTCCACCGGGAAGGGCAGTACGAGGGTCGAGTTCTTCTCGGCGGCGACGGCCACCACGGTCTGCAGGAGTCTCAGTTGGAGCGCCGCGGGCTGTTCGGACATCTCCGAGGCCGCCTCGGCGAGCTTCCTGGACGCCTGGAGTTCGGCGTCCGCGTTGATGATCCGGGCGCGCCGCTCGCGCTCCGCCTCGGCCTGCCGCGACATCGAGCGTTTCATGGTCTCGGGCAGCGACACGTCCTTGATCTCGACGCGGTCGATCTGCACGCCCCAGCCGATGGCCGGGCTGTCGATCATCAACTCGAGGCCCTGGTTGAGCTTTTCGCGGTTCGAGAGAAGGTCGTCGAGGTCGCTCTTGCCGATGATGGAGCGCAGCGACGTCTGCGCCATCTGGGAGACGGCGAACCGGTAGTCCTCCACCTGTACGACGGCCTCGGACGCGTCAACCACCTTGAAGTAGATGACGGCGTCGACCCGCACCGTGACGTTGTCCCGCGTGATGCCGTCCTGCGCGGGCACCGGCATCGTGACGATCTGCATGTTGACCTTACGGAGCCGGTCCACGAACGGCACGATCATCGTGAACCCCGGGCCGCGCACATCCGGTCGCAGCCGCCCCAGACGGAAGACCACGCCCCGCTCGTACTGATTGACGACGCGCGCTGCCGCGGCCGTCACGCAGATCACCGCGGCGGACGCGGCAGCGGCTCCCGCCACCACCAGCTCCTCGACCATGGAGGCCTCCAGGGGTCGGACCCAGGCACTCAGGGACGTTTTTCGACGGTTTCTCCTTCGAAGGTAACTCCGGAACGCGCACAAGGGCGAGCCCCCGCACGGCAGTTGCCGTACGGGGGCTCCCTGCTGCTGGCTGCAGGTCACGCTGTCCGAAGGCCGGTGACCGCCGGCCGAGGGACACGGATCAGTAGACGCTCACTCCGTACGCACTCAGCGCCTCGGTGACCGGCTGGAAAAAGGTCGTACCACCGGAGGTGCAGTTGCCGCTGCCGCCGGAGGTCAGACCGTACGCGGTCGAGCCGCCGTAGAGCGGGCCGCCGGAGTCGCCGGGCTCGGCGCAGACCGTGGTCTGGATGAGGCCGGAGACGATGTCGCCGCCGCCGTAGTTCACGGTGGCGTTGAGCGCGGTGACGCGGCCGCTGTGGATGCCGGTGGTCGAGCCGCGCCGGGTGACCGTGGTCCCCACGGACGGCGTGGCCGCACCGGTGATGTCCTGGCTGCCGACCGTTCCGGGCGGGGTCCCCGTGCTGCTGTACCTGACGAGGCCGTAGTCGTTGCCCGGGAAGCTGGATCCCGCGGTCGAACCGATGGTCGTCGAGTGGGACGAGTTCGACCACCAGGTGCCGGCGCCGTCGGTGCAGTGGCCCGCGGTCAGGAAGTAGTAGGTGCTGCCCGAGCGGACGTTGAAGCCGAGCGAGCAGCGCCAGCTACTCGCATAGATGGCGTCGCCGCCGGAGACCAGCTTCTTGAACGTGCCGGGGGTGCGCTCGATCTTCAGGGCGCCCGCGTTGCTGCCGGCCGCCTTCTGGATCCTGGCGATCTCGGCCTGGGAGACCGTGCTGTCGGCGGTGACGACGACCTGGTTGGTCTTCTGGTCGACCGTCCAGGCGGTGCCGGGTACATCGGACTTCAGGACGGACGTGCCTGCCTGGGTGAGCTGGGTCGCGCTGAAGGTGTGCGCGACGGGCGCGTCCGACGCGCTGGCCGTGGGGACGGTGAGTGCGCCGATGGCGACGAGTCCGGAGGCCACGGAGATCATCCGGGCGCGTCTCGCTATGCCACTGCGGGGGGTGGTGCGCTTGATCCTCACTGGTCGTTCCTCCCGAGGGAAGTCGGGGGCCCGCGTGGGGTCGGGGGCCCGTGAGGCGCAGCCAGCGGCTCCCGTTCGGATTCCGGATTCCGGAATGTTCCGAAGATGCGGTGCCCCTGACAAGCGCTGGTCGGGAGTATTCGGCGTTTCAACTGACCGGCACAAGGGCGCCTTTCGGCCGTCCGTCCGGTACACGTCCACATGCCCCGACGGCTGCTGCGGTGGTTCGCAGGCCGCCGGGGCTCGGCTCTTCTGTCAGACGGAGTGGCGGCCGACGAGGTTCCGTTCGCCGGCCTCGATCTTGACCGGCAGGGTGTTGCCGGGCGGCGGGAAGGGGCAGACGAAGTGGTCGGCGAAGGCGCAGGGCGGCAGCACCGCGCGGTTGAAGTCGACGCTCGTACGGCCTTCGGCGTCGGGCGCGGCGGGTCGCAGGAAGCGGAACCGGAAGGTCCCGTCGCCGCTGGTGGCGTCGGCGAACACGGCCCACAGCGAGCCGTCCGCCTGCACCGCGACCTGGAGGGTCAGGTCCTGTCCGTCGAGGGAGAAGGCCAGTTCACCGCCGAGGCCGAGGCCGCGCTCCTTGCCGTCGGCGTTCTCGACGCGGACCGTGCGGCTCTCCTCGTACGGCGTGAAGCGGCCCTCGACCGTCCAGCGGGGGTCGTGGCCGGTGGCCTCGATGCCTCCGAAGTCGCGTCGCGGCCCCGACTGCGGGTCGAAGTCGCGTACGGCCCACAGGCCTTCGCGCACGATCACGACGAGGCGGCGCTCGCCGAGGCCGATCCGCGCGTCGGCCGTGAGCCGCACCTCGCCGGTCAGCGGCTGTCCGTCGCGGGTGAGGCCGTCCTCGGGGGCGGCGGTCAGGACGACTTGGCCGCCGTCGGCCCGCCACTTCCCGGGAATGGCCGGAAGTGTGCCTTCCGGATAGTCGTCCAGCCAGTGGGTGCCGGTGAGGGCGAGCGGTCCGTAGGGCTCGGAGACGGATGCGGTCCGCTGCTCGTGCCACTGCTGCCAGGCACCGGCTGCGTCGTCGGTCATGCGGTCAGGCCTTCCTCGCGTGCGGGGCGTACGGGTTCTTTCAGCCCCAGATGGGAGCGCAGCGTCGTACCGGTGTATTCCGTGCGGTACGCCCCGCGTTCCTGGAGCAGGGGCACCACCTGGTCGACGAACTCGTCCAGGCCGCCCGGGGTGAGGTGCGGTACGAGGATGAAGCCGTCGGCCGCGTCGCTCTGCACGAACTCGTCGAGCTCGGCGGCGACGGCCTGCGGGGTGCCGATGAACGACTGGCGCGTGGTGGTCTCGATGACGGTCTGCCGGATGGACAGACCCTTGGCGCGCGACAGGGCGCGCCACTGCTCGGCGATGGCACGGGGGTCGCCGCGCTTGGTACGGCCCTGGGAGAGCTCGGAGTCGACGACCGGATCGATGTCCGGCAGCGGCCCGTCGGGGTCGTACGCACAGAGGTCGACGCCCCAGATCTGCTCCAGGGTGAGGAGCGCGTTCTGCGGGGACACCTGCTGCCGCCTGATCCCGGCGGCGCGCTCCTGGGCCTCGGCGGCGGTGTCGCCGAGTACCACGGTGACACCCGGCATGATCTTCAGGTCCTCGGCGGACCGCCCGTACGTGGCGAGCCGGCTCTTCACATCGGCGTAGAAGGCGCGGCCCGCCTCCAGCGTGCCGTGCCTAGTGAAGATCACGTCCGCCGCCGACGCCGCGAACTCACGCCCCTCGGGCGAGTCCCCGGCCTGAATGACGACGGGGTGCCCTTGCGGGGAGCGCGGCAGCGTGAACTCGCCCTCGATGTCGAAGTGCCGGCCGGTGTGCGCGAAGGGCCGCGGCTCACCTCCGGGTGTCCAGGAGTCCCACAGCTCGCGGGCCGTGGCGACGAACTCTGCGGCACGCGTGTACCGGTCCGCCCTGTCGAGGAAGCCGCCGCGGCGGAAGTTCTCGCCCGTGAACGCGTCGGAGGAGGTGACGACGTTCCAGGCGGCGCGGCCCCCGCTGAGGTGGTCGAGCGTGGCGAACCTGCGGGCGGTCTCGTAGGGCTCGTTGAACGTCGCGTTGACCGTCGCGGCAAGGCCCAGGCGCTCGGTGACGGCCGCGAGGGCGTTCAGGACGGTGACGGACTCCGGCCGCCCGACGACATCGAGATCGTGGACGCGCCCCTTGTGCTCGCGCAGCCGCAGCCCCTCCGCGAGGAAGAAGAAGTCGAACAGGCCGCGCTCGGCGGTGCGGGCGAGGTGCTCGAACGACGCGAAGTCGATCTGCGAGCGGGAGCGCGGATCGGTCCAGACGGTGGTGTTGTTGACCCCCGGGAAGTGGGCGGCGAGATGAACGTGCTTACGTGGCGTGGCAGTTGAGGTCATGACGGGCCCCCCGCGAGCGCGGCGTACTGGTTGGCGGGCCGGGCGAGCCCCAGGTGCTCCCTGAAGGTGCTGCCCGGATAGAACGTGCGGAACAGGCCGCGGTGCTGGAGCAGCGGCACCGTGCCGTTGACGAGCCGCTCCAGGTCACGGCGCGGCTCGACGGGTGTGAGGTGGAAGCCGTCCACGGCTCCGGCGCGGTGCCAGGCGGCGACGAGGTCGGCGAGGCCGACCGGGCCGCCCCGGTAGAGCGGGCCGAGGTCGCTCGGCAGCGGCCCTCCCCCGCCGTGGCCGGGCACGGCCGCGCGCTCCCCGCC
>NZ_NNBL01000026.1:43531-112427 GCF_002803065.1 Streptomyces sp. CB01635 | reverse complement strand
TCCGTCATGACTCCCAACTTCCCCTGCAGCCACGGTCTTCACGCTACGAGGGGAGGGACACTTTTGATTTTGGAGAAGCATGGGCACGACGTACGACGTCCGTATCTGGGCTGTCCGGCAGCGCAAAGACCGTAAGCAAGCCTCAGCAGAGCTGCGTTGGAAGACAGGCGACACTCCGCACTCTCAGACGTTCCAGACCAAGACACTGGCCGAAGGCCGCCGCGCCGAACTTCTTCGCGCGGTGCACGCTGGCGAGCCGTTCGATGAGGAAACGGGCGTACCGGTCAAGGAGCTTCGGGACCGCAACGACGTGAGCTGGTATCAGCACGCCCTCGACTACATCGCGATGAAGTGGCCCCACTCCCCCGGCTCGACCCGCCGCACGCTCGCAGAAGCGATGGCCACCGTCACCCCTGTGCTCGTGAAGGACACCAAGGGCATGGCCGATGCCAGGACAGTGCGCGCAGCCTTGTACAGCTGGGCGTTCAACATGACCCGCCGCGGCGAGGAACCCCCTGCCGACGTGGCCAAGGTGCTCGACTGGTTCGAGCGGAAGTCGCTCCCCACATCGGCGCTGTCCGACCGGATGCGCGTACGGACAGCACTCGACGCGCTCACCAAGAAGCTGGACGGTACGACGGCCGCTGCGAGCACCATTCGCCGGAAGCGGGCCATCTTCCACAACGCCCTTGGCTACGCGGTCGACGCCGATCGCCTCCCCGCCAATCCGCTACCGCAGGTCCAGTGGAAGGCACCCGAGCAGGTCGCGGATGAGGTGGATCCCGCCTGCGTGCCGGGACCGCGCCAAACGGCGGCACTGCTCAGTGCCGTGCGTGCACAAGGCCCCCGAGGGCGCCGCATGGTCGCCTTCTTCGGATGTATGTACTTCGCGGCGGCACGGCCGGCGGAGGTGATCGGGCTCCGCTTGGCAGACTGCGACCTCCCACGGCGTGGATGGGGCACGCTGCGGCTGCGCGAGACGCGCCCCCGATCTGGGTCCGCGTGGACCGACACGGGCGAGTCTCACGACAGGCGGGGGCTGAAGCACCGGCCGCGCAAGGCGGTCCGAGTGGTCCCCATCCCCCCGGACCTGGTCGCGCTGCTCCGGTGGCACGTAACGGCGTACGGGGTGTCACCCGACGGCCGTCTGTTCCGCACCCTGCGAGGCGGCATCATCCAAGACACCGGCTACGGCGAGGTGTGGGCCGAAGCTCGCCGGCGGGCGCTCACTCCAGCGCAGTACGCATCTACTCTGGCCAAGCGCCCATACGACCTTCGTCATGCCGCCGTGTCGACATGGCTGAGTTCCGGAGTCGAGCCACAGGCGGTCGCGCAGAGAGCGGGACACAGCGTGGCTGTCCTGTTCCGCGTCTACGCGAAGTGCCTAGACGGTGCGGCGGCCACAGCCAACGCTCGGATCGAGGCCGCGTTGAAGGGCTAGTGCCCGTGGGGCGCCCCACGACTGCCCCACACACGCTGGTCAGCACGCGAATCAGAGTGAGACACAGTGGGGCAATACGCCTAAAGCGGATCTACCGCCCGGGGAAACGACGAGAGGGCCCGTTCCCAGCGTATTCGCTGGTCACGGACCCTCTCGGTCGTGTGGCGGCGCCAGGATTCGAACCTGGGAAGGCTGAGCCGGCAGATTTACAGTCTGCTCCCTTTGGCCGCTCGGGCACACCGCCATGGGTTTGCTGCTTTGGATCTCCGCTGTGGGGCGGTGCTCCGTGGCAACGACGTAAACGATACCTGATGGACGGGGGTGCTTCGCCACCCGATTGATCGGTACCCGGGGGCGGGGTGGTGACTAGGCTTTGCGGATGCGGCCCAGGGAGCCAGGGCCGTGGATGACGCATCCAGACGCAAGCCGTTTCACAACCCGATACAAGGAGCCACAGGACATGGCCGACTCCAGTTTCGACATCGTCTCGAAGGTCGAGCGGCAGGAGGTCGACAACGCCCTCAACCAGGCCGCCAAGGAGATCTCGCAGCGCTACGACTTCAAGAACGTCGGCGCCTCGATCTCGTGGTCCGGCGAGAAGATCCTGATGGAGGCGAACTCCGAGGACCGCGTCAACGCGATCCTCGACGTCTTCCAGACCAAGCTGGTCAAGCGCGGGATCTCGCTGAAGGCGTTGGACGCGGGAGAGCCGCAGCTCTCCGGCAAGGAGTACAAGATCTTCGCCTCCATCGAGGAGGGCATCTCGCAGGACAACGCCAAGAAGGTCGCGAAGCTCATCCGTGACGAGGGCCCCAAGGGCGTCAAGGCACAGGTCCAGGGCGAGGAGCTGCGGGTCAGCTCGAAGAGCCGCGACGATCTCCAGGCCGTGCAGGCGCTGGTCAAGGGCCACGACTTCGACTTCGCGCTGCAGTTCGTGAACTACCGGTAGGAACAGCGGGTCAGGACAGCGGGTTACCGCAACTGTCGCCGAAGCAGGCGCAATCGCCCTGACGTGATGGTCTGCCGCCGCTCCCGGTGCGAGGCCGGTGGGACTGGAGTCCCACCGGCCACAAGGCACTCGAGGTTGTTGCGGCGGCAGAACCCACACGGTCAGCGCAGGTTCCACCCTCGCAGTCCGGTGGCGGACCTCCGGCATACGCTCCCGGCTACCGCGATGCGAACGGCTGGTCCGTGCGGACGATTTCGCGGCCGAGCGGCATCAGGGAGACCGGGATCAGCTTGAAGTTGGCGATGCCCAGGGGGATGCCGATGATCGTGATGCACTGCGCGATGCCCGTCACGATGTGGGCGAGGCAGAGCCACCAGCCGGCCAGGATCAGCCACAGCACGTTCCCGATACAGGACGGGGCGCCCGCGTCGTGGCGCTCGACCGTCGTATAGCCGAACGGCCACAGCGCGTACACGCCGATCCTGAACGCCGCGATGCCGAACGGGATTCCAATGATCGTGATGCACAGGATCAGGCCCGCGAGCAGGTAGCCGAGGAACAGCCAGAAGCCGCTCAGCACTAGCCAAATGATGTTGAGGATTGTCTTCACGAGTGACGACCTGCCATCTGCTCGAGCCGGGCGATGCGCTCCGCCATCGGCGGATGCGTGGAGAACATCTTGGACATGCCCTGCCCGGGACGGAAAGGGTTCGCAATCATCATGTGGCTTGCGGTCTCGATCCGCGGCTCCGGGGGGAGCGGCAACTGCTTGGTGCCCGCGTCGAGTTTGCGCAGGGCGCTCGCCAGGGCCAGCGGGTCGCCGGTGAGCTGGGCGCCCGACGCGTCCGCCTCGTACTCCCTGGAGCGGCTGATGGCGAGTTGGATGACCGTGGCCGCGAGCGGGCCCAGGATCATGATCATCAACATGCCGAGCAGGCCCGGGCCGTCGTCGTCGCTCGACCGGCCGATGGGGATCAGCCAGGCGAAGTTGACCAGGAACATGATCACCGAGGCGAGGGCGCCGGCGACCGACGAGATCAGGATGTCGCGGTTGTAGACATGGCTCAGCTCGTGCCCGATGACACCGCGCAGCTCGCGCTCGTCGAGGATCCGCAGGATGCCTTCGGTGCAGCACACCGCGGCGTTACGCGGATTGCGTCCCGTCGCGAAGGCGTTGGGGGCTTCCGTCGGCGAAATGTACAGCCGGGGCATCGGCTGGCGAGCCTGCGTCGACAGCTCGCGGACCATGCGGTAGAGCGCGGGGGCCTCGAACTCGCTCACGGGGCGCGCGCGCATCGCGCGCAGGGCCAGCTTGTCGCTGTTCCAGTACGCGTACGCGTTCGTCGCGAGGGCGATGCCGAGGCCCACGATCAGCCCCGTACGACCGAAGAAGCTGCCGATGACGATGATGAGGGCGGACAGTCCCCCGAGGAGTACGGCGGTCTTCAGCCCGTTGTGCCGGCGGTGCACGGTACGCCCTCCATGTGGTGCGGCAGGGGAACCCTCTGCTTGCTGGTGCTGGGTGCTTCCACGGTCCAGTGGACCCTCCTGTACTGGTCAACGCCAGACGAGGAGGACGAGTTCCCTTGTGCGCACGGAGGGCGAGGAGGGCGCGTGTAGGCCGTACGGGTGGGGGGTGGCCGCCGACGGGTCAGCGCTGTTCGGGGAGCCCGGCGAGCGCGAGGACCTCGGGGTCGGCCTTGAGCTCGCTGGTGCAGTGGGAGCAGCGGGTGGCGATCGCGGGGATCTGGCTGAAACAGCGCGGGCAGTCGCGCAGGGTGGCCTTGAGGTCGACCGGCTTGCCGCGGTCGAGGCGGGTCTGGAGCTTCATCATCGGGACGACGACGAGGAAGTACAGCACCGCCGCAGTGATCACGAAGGCGATCGCCGCGGAGACGAACTTGCCGTACGGGAAGTCCGTGCCCTCGACCTGGAAGTGCGCCTTGCTGAAGTCGCCGGTCGAGCTCGTCGCGAGGCCGATGAGCGGGGCGATGAACGCCGTGCTGAAGCCCGTGACGACGGCGGTGAAGGCGGAACCGACGGCGAGGCCGATCGCCATGGTCACGATGTTCCCGCGAAGGATGAAGTCCTTGAACCCGCTCAGCACGGCAGTGTCTCCCTGGTGTACGACGTTTGGGGGCGCTATGAGGGTGCCTAGAAGAGGCCCGTCGAGGCAAAACGGAGCACCATCTGAGGTGCGCCCGACAAGGCGACCCCGATGACGGCGGTGAGCCCGATCGCCGCGGTGAGCGGGGCCGGGATCCGCTGTACCGCCTGCTCGCCCTCGGTGGAGCGGAACAGGGTCGCCGTCCACTGAAGGTAGTAGTAGAGGGCGATCACGACGTTGACGGCCATGACGACGGCAAGCCAGCCGAGGCCCGCGTCGACGGCCGCGGAGAAGACGGTGACCTTCGCGAAGAGGCCGATGATGCCGGGCGGCAGGCCCGCGAGGCAGAGCAGGAAGAACCCGAGGACCAGGGCGGCCAGCGGCCTTGACCGGTACAGGCCGCGGTAGTCGCTGATGCGGTTCAGGGGCTTCGTACGGGCGACGAGTGCGGCCACGGCGAAGGCGCCGAGGTTCACGGCGGCGTACATGAGGGCGTACGCGACGGTGGAGCCGATGGCCTTGTCGGCGTCCTTGGAGTAGGCGGCCGCCGCGATCGGGACGAGGAGGTAGCCGGCCTGGCCCACCGAGGACCAGGCGAGCAGGCGTACCGCGCTGTACGCGCGCGTGGCCTGCTGGCGCAGGGCCGCCACGTTGCCCACGGTCATGGTGAGCGCGGCGAGCGCGGCCAGCGCCGGACCCCACACGTCGGCGTAGGACGGGAAGGCGACGACGGTGACGAGGATGATCCCGGAGAAGCCGACCGCCTTGCCGATCACCGACAAGTAGGCGGCGATCGGGAGGGGGGCTCCTACGTAGGTGTCGGGCACCCAGAAGTGGAAGGGGGCGGCGGCGGTCTTGAAGGCGAAGCCGACGAGGGTGAGGGCGACGCCCGCCTGGGCCAGGGTGTGGAACTGCCCGTCGACCTGCGTCAGGGCGGTGGCGATCCTCGTGAGGTACAGGGTGCCCGTCGTCGCGTAGACGAAGCTCACGCCCAGGAGGGTGACCGCGGTCGCCGTGACCGAGGACAGGAAGAACTTCAGGGCAGCTTCGGAGGAGCGCCGGTCGTCACGCTTGATACCGACGAGGGCGAACGCCGGCAGGGACGCCACTTCCAGGGCGACGACGAGGGTGGCCAGGTCACGCGAGGCGGGCAGCAGGGCGGCGCCCGCGGCGGAGGACAGGAGCAGGAACCAGAACTCCCCCTCGGGGAGCGCCCTGGGCGTGTTCTTCGCGTCCTTGATGCCGGTGATGGACAGCAGCGCGGTCAGCAGGGCGCCGGCCAGGACGAGGAACTGGATGACGAGCGTGAAGTGGTCGGCCGTGTAGCTGCACGCGGCCTGCTCGCCCTTGAGCGTCTTGAGGCAGAAGGTCGAGCGGTCGCCGTCCAGGAGCGGCAGCAGCGCGAGCGCGGCGGCGGCGAGGCCCGCGACGGAGACCCAGCCGAGCAGCGCCTTCCTGCGCTCGCCCAGGAACAGGTCCGCGACGAGCACCACGAGGCCGACGACCGCCGCGATGGTGGGCGGCGCGATCGCGAGCCAGTCGACGGACTGGACGAGGGACGCCACGGACGGCGCGGCGACGGCGGTCACTGGATGCCTCCTGCGAGGAGCTTCTGCACGGCCGGGTCGGTGAGGCCGATCAGGGCCGCGGGCCAGAGCCCGCCGACGACGGTGAGGGCGACGAGCGGGGTCCAGGCGGCGAACTCGTAGCCCTGGACGTCGGCGAGCTTCGGCGCCTCGGCCTCGTGCGGGCCCATGCAGACCCGGCGGACGACGGCGAGCATGTACGCGGCGGTGAGCAGGGTGCCGAACGCGGCGATCGCCATGAACGTGAGGAACGCGGGGCGGCTCAGGCCGGCGGCCGGCTTGAACGCCCCGAACAGGGCGAGCATCTCGCCCCAGAACCCGGCGAGGCCCGGCAGCCCGAGGGACGCGACGGCGGCGAAGGCGAGGAGGCCGCCGAGGCGGGGCGCCTTACCGTAGAGCGCCATGCCGCCCTGCTGGGCGAGTGTGTCCAGGTCCGTGCTGCCCGTGCGGTCCTTGAGGGCGCCGACGAGGAAGAACAGCAGGCCGGTGATGAGGCCGTGGGCGATGTTCGCGAAGAGCGCGCCGTTGACGCCGGTCGGGGACATCGTCGAGATGCCGAGCAGGACGAAGCCCATGTGCCCGACGGACGAGTACGCGATGAGGCGCTTGAGGTCGCCCTTGGCGCCGGGCCGCGCGAGGGCCAGGCAGGCCAGGGACCCGTAGATGATCCCGACGACGGCGAACGCGGCGAGGTACGGCGCGAAGGTGTGCATGCCGTCGGGCGTGATCGGCAGCAGGATCCGCACGAATCCGTACGTGCCCATCTTCAGCAGCACGCCGGCGAGGAGGACCGAGCCGACGGTGGGCGCGGCGGTGTGGGCGTCCGGCAGCCAGCTGTGCAGCGGCCACATCGGCGTCTTGACCGCGAGCCCGATCCCGATCGCCAGAACGGCGGTGACCTGCACGGACGTGCTCAGACCCCGGCCGTTGTCAGAGGCGAGTGCCACCATGTCGAATGTGCCGGACTTGAGTCCGATGAGGAGGAGGCCGAGCAGCATCACGACGGAGCCGAGGAGCGTGAAGAGGATGAACTTCCAGGCCGCCTTGGCCCGTTGCTCACCGCCCCAGCGGGCGATGAGGAAGTACATCGGGATGAGGACCATCTCGAAGGCGAGGAAGAACAGCAGCAGATCGAGCACGGCGAAGGTCGCGAGGGTGCCGGACTCGAGGACGAGGATCAGCGCGACAAATGCCTTGGGAGACGGGCCCGTTGCCCGCGGCGTCAGCCGCTGATGTTGCTGCTTGAAATAGCTGTACAGCGCGCAGAGGAAGGTCAGCAGCGCGGTCAGGACCAGGAGGGGGAGCGAGATGCCGTCGGTGCCGAGGTGGATGCGCACGTCGAGTGCGGGGATCCAGCTGATGTCGGTCGTGGCCTGCATCTTTGACGGATGGTCATGGTCGAAGCCCAGCGCGAGGACGATCGCGGCGATGAGGATCACGCCGGTCACGGTCACGCCGTGGCGGAGCACGGCCTGGTCCGGGGACTTCCCCTTCAGCCCGGGCGGGGCCGGGAGAAGAGCGGCGGCGGCGCCGATGAGCGGGCCGACGACGATCAGTGCGAGAAGGAACTGCATCACGGATTCGCTGATATCGATCACGGCTGCTCACGCTCCGGCGGTGGCGACGAGGACGACGGCGATCGCCAGGACGACGGTCCCTGCGAGCAGGGCGCTGAGATAGGTCTGCACGTTGCCGGTCTGGGCGCGGCGGACGGCCCGGCCCAGCCAGTTGGGTACGGCCGCGGCGCCGCGGACATAGGTCTCGACGACCTCGCGGTCGAGGAAGCGGACCAGTGAGGCCGCGGCCAGGACGGGCCGGACGAACAGGACCGCGTAGACGGCGTCCAGGTGGAAGCCGGTGGCCGCGTGGCGGTGCAGCGGGCCGAGCAGGAGACGGCCCGGGTCTGCCGGGTCGGGGGCGTAGGCGATGTCCCCGTACGCGGCCGTGTGGGTGGCGATGGCCTCAGCCTCGACGAGGCCGCCGTCCGCGTCGGGGTGGGCGGCGACGGCGCCGAGCGGGACACGGGCGGCGAGGGCCGTGGTGTGGCGCCAGGCCGCGTAGGTGACGATCCCGCCGACGAGGGCGACGCCCGTGCCGAGGACGGACGTGGTGAGGGTCGGGGTCAGCGAGCGGCCGTCGAACCAGTCGGGCAGGACGCCCACGGTGAGACCGAAGGCGAGCGAGGGGATCGCCAGGACCCACAGGACGGCGTTCATCGCGACGGGCTGCCTGCCGTGGTCCGGGGCCTCGGCTCCGTGGCCGCGGAAGGCCAGGAGCCACAGGCGCGTGGCGTACGCGGCGGTGAGCAGGGCCGTGAGGAGACCGGACACGAGGACGATCCAGCCGGCGGAGGACGGGATCGCCTCGGCGTGGCCGGTGGCCGCGTGCTCGGCGGAGCCGAGGACGGCCTCCTTGGAGAAGAAGCCGCTGAACGGCGGGATCGCGGCGAGCGCGAGGAGCGCCACGGTCATCGTCCAGTAGGCGTCGGGGACGCGGTCGCGCAGGTCCTTCATGCGGGACATGGCGGCGAGCGAGTTCGTGCCGGCGGCGTGGATGACCACGCCCGCCCCGAGGAAGAGCAGCGCCTTGAAGGCGCCGTGCGACAGGAGGTGGAAGACGGCGGCGCCGCGGTCGCCGACGGCGAGGGCGCCGGTCATGTAGCCGAGCTGACCGATCGTCGAGTACGCGAGGACGCGCTTGATGTCGTCCTGCGCGAGGGCGGCGAGCGCCGAGCCGGTCATCGTGACGGCGGCCATGACGGCGAGGACGACCAGGGCGGCGCCGGAGGCGGCGAAGACGGGGAGGAGCCTGGCGACGAAGTAGACACCGGCGGCGACCATCGTCGCGGCGTGGATCAGCGCGGAGACCGGCGTGGGGCCGGCCATCGCGTCGGGCAGCCAGGTGTGCAGTGGGAACTGCGCGGACTTGCCTGCCACACCCGCGAGGAGCAGCAGGGCGATCAGCGTGGGGTGGTCGAGCCCGCCGCTCGCGACGGCACCGAGCACCGTCGTGATGCGGAAGGACCCGGCGTCCACGGCGAGCGCGAACAGGCCGATCAGGAAGGGGACGTCGCCGAGCTTGGTGACCAGGAACGCCTTGAGGGAGGCGGCGCGCGCCTCCGGGGTCTCCCAGTAGTGACCGACGAGGAAGTACGAGCAGATGCCCATGACTTCCCAGCCGACGAGCAGCACCATCAGGTCGCCCGAGTAGACGACGAGGAGCATCGCGGAGGTGAAGAGCGAGACGAGCGCGGCGTACGAGGGGTAGCGCGGGTCGTCGCGCAGGTAGGCCGTCGAGTAGATCTGCACGCACGACGCGACGACGCAGACCAGTACGGCGACGAGCGCGGCGAAGCCGTCGATGTGCAGGGCGAGCTCGATGGGAACGGAGCCCGTCGGGGTGAGTTCGGTGGCCGCGTCGATGCTCCGGCCGCCGCCCTGGCGCACGGCGACGAGGACGGCGAGGACGAGCGCCGCGAGGGTCGGCAGTACGGCGAGGGGCCGTACGAAGCCGGGGGCGGTGCGGCCCAGGAGCAGTCCCGCCGCGGCGGCGAGGAACGGGAGGAGGGGGACGAGTACGGCGAGGGTCGTGGTGGTCACGCGGTGGCCTCGGCCTTCTCGTCCGTCGCGGCGCCGGCGCCGGCGTCCGCTGCGGATCCGTCCGGTGCAGAGCCGTCGGGTCCGCCGTCGTCCGGGGACTCGGCGGTGTCGCGGAGCTTGTCGATGTCGGAGGTGCCGCGGCCGCGGTACACGGCGAGCACGATCGCCAGGCCGATGCCGATCTCGGCGGCGGCGATGGCGATGGTGAAGAGGGTCAGCGCCTGGCCGGAGTGGAGGGTGTCGCGGGCCGCCTTGCTGAGCCAGACGTCGAAGGCGACGAGGTTGAGATTGACGGCGTTGAGCATCAGCTCGACGGACATCAGGACCAGGATCGCGTTGCGGCGGGCCAGCACTCCGTACAGACCCGTGCAGAAGAGCAGGGAGGAAAGGACGGCGGGATAGGCGAGGTGCATCAGCGGTTCCCCTCCCGGGCCTTGGAGTTCATGTCCTGTGCCTTGGCGGTCTTGCGGGAGAGAACGATCGCGCCGACGAGGGCCGCGAGGAGCAGGACCGAGAGGGCCTCGAAGGGGAGCACCCAGTGCTGGAAGAGGATCGATCCGGTCACCGCGGTGGTGCCCTGGGGAGCGCCGTCGAGGTCGACCCACGTGGTGCGGAAGGCGTCCACGACGACCCAGACGAGGGCGGCGGCCGCGGCGACGGCGACCGTCAGCGCGGCCCACCGGTTGCCCGAGTCGGCGTCCGGGGAACGGCCGATGGGCGCCCGCGTGAGCATCAGCCCGAACAGAAGGAGGACGACGACGGAGCCGACGTAGATGAGGACCTGCACCCAGGCGATGAACTCGGCGGTGAGCAGCAGGTATTCGACGGCGAGGCCGCCGAGGGCGACGACCAGCCACAGGGCCGCGTGCACGAGCTGCTTGGTGGTGACGGTGACGATCGCGGCGCCGAAGGTGACCAGGCCGACGAGGAGGAACGCGATCTCGACGCCGGTCGGCGAGAGGAAGCCGTGGGTCTGCGTGGCCGCGGTGGCGGCCGCTGCGATGGGGCTCACGCGGGTCCCTCCTCTCCGGGGGCGGGTTCGTCGGGGGCGGGTTCCTCAGAGGCGGAGGCGGGTGCTTCCGAGGCCGGTGCCTGGGCGGCTGCGGCCTGGGCGGCGGCCAGCTTGTCGGCGGCCTTGCGGGCGGCGGCGAGTTCCTTGGGTTCCTCGGCCGCCGGGTCGAGCGCGGGCGGGGCCGGGACCGTCCACATCCACTCGCGCAGCCGGTCGCGCTCGTGGGTGAGTTCGTGGATGTCCGTCTCCGCGTACTCGAACTCCGGGGACCAGAACAGCGCGTCGAAAGGACACACCTCGATGCAGATACCGCAGTACATGCACAGGGCGAAGTCGATGGCGAAGCGGTCGAGGACGTTGCGGCTGCGCTCGCGGCCGCCCTCGACGGCGGCCGGCACCGTCTCCTTGTGGGAGTCGATGTAGATGCACCAGTCGGGACACTCGCGGGCGCACAGCATGCAGACCGTGCAGTTCTCCTCGAACAGGCCGATGACGCCACGGGTGCGGGGCGGCAGTTCGGGCTGGACGTCCGGGTACTGCTCGGTGACGGTCTTACGCGTCATCGTGCGGAGGGTGACGGCGAGGCCCTTGGCGAGACCTGCGCCTGGGATCGGAGCCACTAGTTGATCGCCACCTTCACGATTCCGGTGAGCGCGATCTGCGCGAGTGCGAGGGGGACGAGGAGGGTCCAGGAGAGTTTCTGGAGCTGGTCCTCGCGGAGACGGGGGTAGGTGACGCGCAGCCAGATCACGACGAACGCGAGGACGGCCGCCTTCAGCAGCGTCCAGACCCAGCCGAGGCCGTCGGCGCCCCACGGCCCGTGCCAGCCGCCCAGGAACAGGACGGTGGTGAGGCCGCACAGGACGACGATCCCGGCGTACTCGGCGAGCAGGAACAGGGCGAAGCGCAGGCCCGTGTACTCGGTGTACGCGCCGAAGATGATCTCGGAGTCGGCGATCGGCATGTCGAAGGGCGGGCGCTGGAGTTCGGCGAGGCCCGCCACGAAGAAGACGAGGGCGCCGACGATCTGCCACGGCACCCACCACCACTCGAACGCCTCGATGATGCCGGGCAGCGAGACGGTGCCGGCGGCCATCGCGACCGAAGCGGCGGCGAGCAGCATCGGCAGTTCGTAGGCGAGGAGCTGAGCGGCGGTGCGCAGGCCGCCCAGGAGGGAGAACTTGTTGGCCGACGCCCAGCCCGCCATGAGCGAGCCGAGCACTCCGACGCCCATGACGGCGAGCACGAAGAAGATGCCGGCGTCGACGACCTGGCCGACCGCGCCCTCGCTCGGGCCCACGGGGATGGCCAGCAGGACGAGGAGGTACGGCAGGAGGGCGACGGCGGGCGCGAGCTGGAAGATGCGGCGGTCCGCGTCGGCGGGAACGACGTCTTCCTTCTGCGCGAACTTCACGCCGTCGGCGACGAGCTGGGCCCACCCGTGGAAGCCGCCCGCGTACATGGGGCCGAGGCGGCCCTGCATGTGCGCCATCACCTTGTGCTCGGTCTGGCCGACGACAAGGGGCAGGACGAGGAAGGCGACGAAGACGACGATGAGCCGCAGAGCGACGTCGAGCACGTCGTTCACTCCGTTCCTCCTGAGGGGGTTTCGGGGGTTTCGGGGGTGTCGGGGGTGGCGTCGGGGGCTTCTTCGGCCTCCGTGGTTTCGGGGGTGGCCGGTGCCTCCGGTGCCGACTCCGGGGTGGCCGGTGCCTCCGGTGCCGACTCCGGGGTGGCCGGTGCCTCCGGTGCCGACTCCGGGGAGGCCGGTGCCTCCGGTGCCGACTCCGGGGTGGCCGGTGCCTCCTCCGGTGCCGACTCCGGGGTGGCCGGTGCCTCAGGCGTGGGCTCCTCCGGCGCGGCCGGTTTCGGCTCGTCGAAGGCCGGGCGGGCGTGGTGCCAGGGCGCGTCGCCGGTGGCGCCGGGCTTGCCCGCGGCGTCCGGCTTGGGCACGGCAGGTGTCTCAGGCGCCGCAGGGGCCCCAGGAGTTGCAGGTGTCTCAGGAGTTGCCGGCGTCTGCGAAGCCGACCCCTGCGACGCACTCCGCGAACGCCTCGGCGGCGCGGCGGCCGCCGCATCCGTGCCCGGCGCGGCGGCCTGACTGGCCGACCCCTCCCCCGCCGTGCGCGTCCGCCGCACCGGACGGTCGCCCGCCGCGCGGCCCGCGCCACGGGCCGGACGGGCCGGGGCGGGCGGAAGCTGGCCCTTCATCGGACCCCACTCGTTCGGATCCGGAACACCCGGCGGCAGCATCTGCCGCCGCTTCGGCCCACCGTGCCCCGCACCCGCCGCAGGCTCACCCGGCTCCTTGGCCCCCGGCCACGCCTTCACGACGCGCGCCGCGAGCACGAAGTCCTTGCGCAGCGGGTGGCCCTCGAAGCCGTCGGGAAGGAGGAGCGGCACCAGGTGCGGGTGGCCCTCGAAGCGGACGCCGAACATTTCGTGCGTCTCGCGCTCGTGCCAGCCGGCGCCCGCGTACACGTCGACCGCGGTGGCCAGGACGGGGGCGTCGTGCGGAACGGTGGTGCGCAGGAGCAGGCGGCGTACGGGAGACAGGGCGACGACGTGCGCGCAGACGCGGAAGCCCGTGCCGGGCTCGTCGACCGCGCTCAGCCAGTCGAAGTAGGTGCAGCCCAGCGTGGTGCGGGCCGTTTCGAGGGCGGCGATCCAGGTGTCCGCGAGAACGTCGACGGTGAGGACCTCGTACGACTCCTCGGCCGTGGCGTCCGGGCCGAAGAGCTCCTCGACGGGTCGGGGCAGCCAACCGGTCACCGCTCTCCCTCCCCGGAGTCGTCGCGCGTGGGGACCGGCGGCTTCACGAGACCACTGCTGAGCGCGGCCGCCGAAGGCCGCCCGGCCGCCGCGTCAGCCGACGCGTACCGCTCGCCCAGCGACTCGCGCGCGATCTTCTCCTGAAGCTTCAGAATCCCCTGGAGCAGCGCCTCCGGCCGGGGCGGGCACCCGGGCACGTACACGTCGACCGGAATGATCTGGTCGACGCCCTTGGTGACCGAGTACGAGTCCCAGTACGGGCCGCCGCAGTTGGAGCAGGCGCCGAACGAGATGACGTACTTGGGCTCGGGCATCTGCTCGTACAGGCGCTTCACGGCCGGGGCCATCTTGTCCGTGACCGTGCCGGAGACGACCATCAGGTCGGCCTGGCGCGGGCCCGGTGCGAAGGGGATGACGCCGAGGCGGATGAAGTCGTGCCGCGCCATGGACGCCGCGATGAACTCGATCGCGCAGCAGGCCAGGCCGAAGTTGAAGACCCAGAGCGAGTAGCGGCGGCCCCAGTTGAGGACCACCTTCATCGGCTCGGGGGCCAGGCGGGACAGCACGCCCAGCTTCTTCGGGCTGACGGGATCCGGCAGGAGCACGGGCTCCGAGGGGGTCACGTCCATGTGAGGACGCCCTTCTTGTATGCGTACAGCAGGCCCACGGCGAGGAAGCCGAGGAAGATGAACATCTCCACGAGCGTCGCCGCGCCGAACTGTGGATCGGCGAAGACGGTCGCCCACGGGAAGAGGAAGATCGAGTCGACGGCGAAGATCACGTAGAGGAACGCGTAGACGTAGTAACGGACCTGGGTGTGGGCCCAGCCGTCGCCGACGGGGTCGACGCCGCACTCGTACGTCAGGAGTTTCTCGGGGGTCGGCACGACCGGCCGCAGCAGCCGTCCCGCGCCGAAGGCGACGGCCACGAACAGGACGCCCACGACGGCGAGCACGCCGACGACGGAGTACGTCTGGAAGTAGTCCGCGGCGACCATGGTCGGTTCCGGCACGTCCGCCCCTCGCTCCGTGGTGTTCGACGATCTGTACGCACGGGAGTCTAGGGCCTGTTAAAGAGACGGTAAGCAGGCGTCCAGGGTTGAGGTGGGGTTATCCCCCGTCGGGTCCGGCAGCCCGCCTCATGGCGCCCCGGCGCCCGGCCGGGCACGCTGTCGCATATGACCGCTCGCATCGTCACCACAGAGCCGGACGTGGACCGTCCGCCGGCCCCGCGCTTCGCCTTCGACCGGCACACCTGGAAGGAGATCGCGTATCTCCTCAGCAATCTGCCGGTCGCCGTGCTCGGCTTCGCCTATGTCGTGACGATGCTGGCCACCGGCGTCGGCCTGGCCGTGACGGTGATCGGTCTGCCCGTGCTCGCGGCCGGTCTGCTCGGCGCGCGTCAGCTCGGGAAGGCGGAGCGCGGACGGGCCCGCGCGCTGCTCGGGCTGCGCATCGAGGAGCCGAGCCCGCTGCCGCGCAGGCGCGACGAGGGCTTCTTCGGCCGGCTGTGGTCCGGCCTGAAGGACCCGGTGGGCTGGCGGGCGATGCTGTACGAGTTCATACGGCTGCCCTGGGGCGTGCTCACGTTCGCGATCACGCTGACCGGGCTCTTCGTGCTGTGGCCGGTGCTTCCGTTCATCGTGCGGGGGCTGACCAACGCGGACCGGGCGATGGCGCGGGCGCTCCTGTCACCCTCGGACGAGCTGGAACGGCGGATCGCCGAGCTGGAGTCGGACCGCGGCGTCGTCGTCGACACGGCCGCCGCCGACCTGCGCCGCATCGAGCGCGACCTGCACGACGGCGCACAGGCCCGCCTGGTCAACCTCGCGATGGGCCTCGGCCTCGCGAAGGAGAAGCTGCTCGAGGACCCGGACGCCGCCGCCGCCATGGTCGACGAGGCACACGGCGAGGTGAAGCTGGCCCTTCAGGAGCTGCGCGATCTGGCCCGCGGCATCCACCCGGCGGTCCTGACCGACCGCGGCCTGGACGCGGCCCTGTCCTCCGTGGCCTCCCGCTGCACGGTCCCGGTGAAGGTCACGGCCGACCTGCCTCAGCGGCCCGCCGCGGCGATCGAGGGCATCGCGTACTTCACGGTGTCCGAGCTGCTCCAGAACGTCAGCAAGCACAGCGGGGCGCGGTCGGCGTCGGTCGACGTGTGGCGCTCCGGGGACCGGCTGCTGATCCAGGTGGGGGACGACGGGCACGGCGGCGCGAGCCTCGACAAGGGCACGGGCATGTCGGGCCTCGCGGACCGGCTCGGCGCGGTGGACGGCCTGTTCGTCGTGGACTCGCCGGAGGGCGGCCCGACGACGGTGACCGCCGAGCTGCCCTGGCGCGACCGCACGCCTGCCTGAGCGGCACCGTGGGGGTAGGGAAAACCCCCGGTCCAAGACGCCGACCGGCTCCATGGCCGCGAGGCGCCGCCACGAGGAGTCTGGAAGTACCAGGCGGACGAGCAGAACGGACGGACCCCACCGATGATCACGCCCACGCAGTACGGACAGGGACATGGCTACCGCGACGACGCGGTGGCCGGGGAACGGCGTCACCTTCTCCCGGCCGGGCTGCGCGCGCCGTTCGAGGGCCGTACGTTCCGCGAGTTCGGCTATCTGCTCCTGAGCCTCCCGATCAGCATCATCACGTTCGTGTACGCGGTGACGATGGTGTCGCTCGGCGCCGGCCTGCTGATCACGTTCCTCGGCATCCCCGTGCTGGCCGGCGCCCTCGCCGGGGCGCGCGGGTTCGCCGCGATGGAACGGGCCAGGGCGCGCGCGCTGCTCGGCATCGACGTCGGCACCCCGGCTCCGCTGCGGCCCCGCGCCCACGGTCCGATGGCATGGATGGGCGCCCTCCTCAAGAGCGGCGAGTCCTGGCGCAACCTGCTGTACACGGTCGTGCACTTCCCGTGGGCGGTCTTCGCTTTCAACGTCGCGCTGGTCTTCTGGACGGTCGGCTGGTCCCTGCTCACGTATCCGCTGTGGCAGTGGGTCTTCCCCATGTACGCGGGCCAGGGCGGCATCCAGCTGTACGGCGACGGCGCGCACAACGTGTACCTGGACAACCCCTTCGAGATCACCGTCACCGCGGCGGTCGGCCTGCTGATCACGCTCGCGACACCGTGGATCATCAGGGCGCTGGCCTCCGTGGACCGGGCGCTGGTGAGCGGGCTGCTCGGCCCCTCGCGGCTCGCCACGCGCGTCGTGGAGCTGGAGTCGGACCGCGGCGTCGTCGTCGACACGGCCGCCGCCGACCTGCGCCGCATCGAGCGCGACCTGCACGACGGCGCACAGGCCCGCCTGGTCAGCCTCGCGATGGACCTGGGTCTCGCCAAGGAGAAGCTGACGGAGGACCCGCGGGCGGCGGCGCGCATGGTGGACGAGGCGCACGGCGAGGTGAAGACGGCACTCCAGGAGCTGCGGGACCTGGCCCGCGGCATCCACCCGGCCATCCTGACCGACCGCGGCCTGGACGCGGCCCTGTCCTCCCTGGCCTCGCGCTGCACGGTCCCGGTACAGGTCGAGGTCGACCTGCCCGCACGGCCCGCGCCGGCCATCGAGGGCATCGCCTACTTCACGGTCGGCGAGCTCCTGCAGAACGTCAGCAAGCACAGCCGGGCGACCCGCGCCACGGTCGACGTGTGGCGGGTCGAGGACCGGCTGATGCTCCAGGTGATGGACAACGGCGTGGGCGGCGCCGACGCCTCCGCCGGTTCAGGCCTCGCGGGGCTCGCCGAGCGGCTCGACGCCGTCGACGGGATCCTCCTGGTGGACTCGCCGACGGCGGGCCCGACGCGGATCACGGCCGAACTGCCGTGGCGGCGCGCCTGACGACCAGCTCCCGCGTGTGCGGTGCACCCTTCCCCGGGGCGCACCGCACACGCGTGTCCTCCCTCTTCCCGGCCAATCCCGGCACCACAGCCCAGGACCGTCCGGATGCTGGGATGCTGATGACTGTTGAACGGGTGGGACGGGCTGTGGGGGGCCGAGAAACGTGGAGGACAGAGTGCGAGTGGTCATCGCCGAGGATTCAGTGCTGCTCAGGGAGGGCCTGACCCGGTTGCTGACCGACCGCGGGCACGACGTGGTGGCGGGCGTGGGCGACGGGGACGCGCTGGTCAAGACCATCACCGACCTGGCCGCGCAGGACGCGTTGCCGGACGTGGTGGTCGCCGACGTGCGGATGCCGCCGACCCACACGGACGAGGGCGTGCGCGCCGCGGTCCTGCTGCGCAAGCAGCACCCGGGGCTCGGGGTGCTGGTCCTTTCGCAGTACGTGGAGGAGCAGTACGCGACCGAGCTGCTCGCCGGTTCCAGCCACGGCGTGGGCTACCTGCTCAAGGACCGGGTGGCCGAGGTGCGCGAGTTCGTGGACGCGGTGGTGCGGGTGGCGCAGGGCGGTACGGCGCTCGACCCCGAGGTGGTGGCCCAGCTCCTGGGGCGCAGCCGTAAGCAGGACGTGCTGGCGGGGCTGACTCCGCGTGAGCGCGAGGTGCTCGGCCTGATGGCCGAGGGCCGGACGAACTCGGCGATCGCGCGTCAACTGGTCGTGAGCGACGGCGCGGTGGAGAAGCACGTCAGCAATATCTTCCTGAAGCTGGGGCTGTCCCCGAGTGACGGGGATCACCGGCGTGTTCTGGCGGTGCTCACCTACCTGAACTCGTGACGACCTGACACCCTGTCAGATATGGCGGGAATCGACCGGTGGACTCCGGGGCGCTCCGGGGCCGGCTTCCGGGTCGACTCGGAGTCGACCCGGAGTCGGTCCTAGAACCAAAGGATGAGTGGGCGCGTCTTCGAACAGGGGGCCATGGGGGTGGGTAAATCATGACAAACAAGGTCATCAGGGTGTCTCATTGTCGCGTCCACCATGCGAACCATCCAGGGAAGGCGACCCTTACCGACGTAGGGTGGGCCATGGAGAGGCCGGTCGGCCGGCCGCTCCCGCAGAGCCGCCTCGAGGGAGGTCCAGTTCAGTGACCAGCCAGGTCAGTAGCCCGGCCGAGCAGGCCGATGGGGCAGTGGTCCGAGAGCAGCGCAGACACGCGAACGACAAGGACGTACGGCGTCTGGACCGGGTCATCATCCGGTTTGCGGGCGACTCGGGCGACGGGATGCAGCTGACGGGTGACCGGTTCACCTCGGAGACTGCGTCGTTCGGGAACGACCTGTCCACGCTGCCGAACTTCCCCGCCGAGATCCGAGCGCCCGCAGGGACACTGCCGGGCGTTTCTTCGTTCCAGCTGCATTTCGCGGACCACGACATCCTCACGCCGGGCGACGCGCCGAACGTGTTGGTGGCGATGAACCCGGCCGCGCTGAAGGCGAACATCGCGGATGTGCCGCGCGGCGCGGAAATCATCGTCAACACGGACGAGTTCACCAAACGGGCGATGCAGAAGGTCGGTTACGAGACCTCCCCGCTGGAGGACGGTTCGCTGGACGGATACCACGTCCATCCGGTGCCGCTGACGACGCTCACGGTCGAGGCGCTCAAGGAGTTCGGGCTGTCCCGCAAGGACGCGGGCCGCTCGAAGAACATGTTCGCGCTGGGGCTGCTGTCGTGGATGTACCACCGGCCCACCGAGGGCACGGAGCGGTTCCTCAAGTCGAAGTTCGCGAAGAAGCCGCAGATCGCCGCGGCGAACATCGCCGCTTTCCACGCGGGCTGGAACTTCGGTGAGACGACGGAGGACTTCGCGGTCTCCTACGAGGTCGCACCCGCCTCGTCCGCGTTCCCGACCGGCACCTACCGCAACATCTCCGGGAACCTGGCCCTGTCCTACGGGCTGATCGCGGCGTCCCGGCAGGCGGACCTGCCGCTGTATCTGGGCTCGTACCCGATCACTCCGGCCTCGGACATCCTGCACGAGCTGTCGAAGCACAAGAACTTCGGCGTGCGCACGTTCCAGGCGGAGGACGAGATCGCCGGGATCGGCGCGGCGCTGGGCGCGTCGTTCGGCGGCAGCCTCGCCGTCACGACCACCTCCGGCCCCGGCGTGGCCCTGAAGTCGGAGACGATCGGACTGGCCGTCTCCCTCGAACTGCCGCTGCTGGTGGTCGACATCCAGCGCGGCGGCCCCTCGACCGGGCTGCCCACCAAGACGGAGCAGGCGGACCTGCTCCAGGCGATGTACGGGCGCAACGGTGAGGCGCCGGTTCCGGTGGTCGCGCCGCGCACGCCCGCCGACTGTTTCGACGCGGCGATCGAGGCGGCCCGGATCGCGATCACGTACCGCACCCCGGTCTTCCTCCTCTCCGACGGCTACCTGGCCAACGGCTCGGAGCCGTGGCGCATCCCCGAGATCGACCAACTCCCCGACCTGCGCACCCAGTTCGCCTCCGGCCCGAATCACACCGAGGACGACGGCACCGAGGCGTTCTGGCCCTACAAGCGCGATCCGCAGACGCTGGCCCGTCCGTGGGCGATCCCGGGCACGCCGGGCCTTGAGCACCGTATCGGCGGGATCGAGAAGCAGGACGGCACGGGCAACATCTCCTACGACCCGGCCAACCACGAGCTCATGGTCCGCACCCGCCAGGCCAAGATCGACGGCATCGAGGTCCCGGACCTGGAGGTCGACGACGCCTCGGGCGAGGCCAACACCCTTGTCCTCGGCTGGGGTTCGACCTACGGACCCATCACCGCCGCCGTACGCCGGCTGCGCACCGCCGGCGAACACATCGCGCAGGCCCATCTGCGCCATCTGAACCCGTTCCCGCGGAATCTGGGCGAGGTCCTGAAGCGTTACGAGAAGGTGGTGATCCCCGAGATGAACCTCGGCCAGCTCGCCACCCTCGTCCGGGCGAAGTACCTGGTGGACGCCCACTCGCACAACCAGGTCAACGGCATGCCGTTCAAGGCTGAGCAGCTCGCCACGGCTCTCAAGGAGGCCATCCATGGCTGACACCGGCACGAAAGGCACGGGCACGATCGAGGCGCTCTCGCTGGTACCCAAGGCCGAGGCCGAGCAGTCCATGAAGGACTTCAAGTCCGATCAGGAAGTGCGCTGGTGCCCCGGCTGCGGCGACTACGCGATCCTGGCGGCCGTCCAGGGCTTCATGCCCGAGCT
Organism: Streptomyces sp. CB01635; assembly: GCF_002803065.1. GTDB lineage: Bacteria > Actinomycetota > Actinomycetes > Streptomycetales > Streptomycetaceae > Streptomyces. The sequence goes on along the minus strand of NZ_NNBL01000026.1, from coordinate 91,890 downwards.
CGGTCTGGCGAAGGAGAACATCGTCTTCGTCTCGGGAATCGGCTGCTCGTCCCGCTTCCCGTACTACATGAACACCTACGGGATGCACTCCATCCACGGCCGCGCCCCGGCCATCGCGACCGGCCTGGCGTCCTCGCGCCGCGACCTGTCCGTGTGGGTGGTCACCGGTGACGGCGACGCCCTGTCCATCGGCGGCAACCACCTCATCCACGCCCTGCGCCGCAACGTGAATCTGAAGATCCTCCTCTTCAACAACCGGATCTACGGCCTCACCAAGGGTCAGTACTCGCCCACCTCCGAGGTCGGCAAGATCACCAAGTCGACTCCGATGGGCTCTCTCGACGCGCCCTTCAACCCGGTGTCCCTCGCGCTCGGCGCGGAGGCGTCGTTCGTGGCCCGTACCGTCGACTCCGACCGCAAGCACCTCACCGACGTGCTGCGCCAGGCGGCCGCCCACCCGGGCACCGCCCTGGTGGAGATCTACCAGAACTGCAACATCTTCAACGACGGCGCCTTCGATGTCCTCAAGGACAAGCAGCAGGCCGAGGAGGCGGTGATCCGCCTGGAGCACGGGCAGCCGATCCGCTTCGGCACCGACCTCGCCAAGGGCGTCGTGCGGGACCCGCAGACCGGTGACCTGGAGGTCGTCGACGTGACCGAGGACAACCAGTCACAGATCCTCGTCCACGACGCACACGCGGCCTCGCCCACGACGGCGTTCGCCCTGTCCCGGCTGGCCGACCCGCACACCCTGCACCACACACCCATCGGCGTCTTCCGCTCCGCCGAGCGGCCCGTCTACGACGTGCAGATGTCCGAACAGCTCGACGAGGCGATCGAGCAGAACGGCAAGGGCGACCTCGGCGCGCTGCTCGCCGGGGGCGACACCTGGACCGTGGTCGGTTAGGCGGACCGCCCGACGACACAGCCCGCGCCCCTTATGGGGCGCGGGTTTCGTCGTATGCCGCTCTGGCCTCCGTCACCGCTTCCATGCGGCGCTCCGTCCACATCGCGAGCGTCCTCACCTGTTCCGCCGCCTCGCGGCCGAGATCGGTGAGCGAGTAGTCCACGCGTGGCGGGATGACCGGCTTCGCGTCGCGGTGCACCATTCCGTCGCGCTCCAGGGTCTGGAGCGTCTGCGTGAGCATCTTCTCGCTGACGCGGCCGATCTCCCGGCGCAGCTCGCTGAACCGGTACGAGCGCTCCTCAAGCGCGATCAGCACGAGGACGCCCCAGCGGCTGGTGACGTGTTCGAGCACGAGCCGGTACGGGCACAGCTCTTCGCCGTCGGTGCCCCACTTGCTTACTGCCATGCCAGTACCTTACTTCAAAGTGGGTACTTTCCAATAGTTAGTGCCCGGCGTAGGCTCAGCGTCATAACCATCCACCAAGGGAGATTTCAGACATGAGCATCGTCGTCACCGGAGCCACCGGACGCCTCGGCCGTCTCGTCATCGACGGCCTCCTTGCCGCCGGCGTCCCGGCGGAGAGCATCGCCGCCGTCGTCCGCGACAAGGACAAGGCCGCCGGCCTCGCCGCCCGCGGCGTCGAGCTGCGGATCGCCGACTACAGCGCGCCCGGGACGCTGGCCGGCGCCTTCGCCGCCGGGGACCGGGTCCTGCTGATCTCCGGCAGCGAGGTCGGGCAGCGCGTGGCGCAGCATCAGGCCGTGATCGACGCCGCGAAGGGCGCGGGCGTCGCGCTGCTCGCGTACACCGGCGTCCTCGGCGGGCCCGAGGCCGACTTCGACCTGGCGGCCGAGCACAAGGTGACCGAGCAGGCGATCCTGGACTCCGGTCTGCCGTACACGTTCCTGCGCAACGGCTGGTACCACGAGAACTACACCGAGAACCTCGCCCCGGTCCTGGAACACGGCGCCGTCACCGCCTCCGCGGGCGAGGGCCGCGTCGCCTCCGCCTCCCGCGCCGACTACGCCGCCGCCGCGGTCGCCGTCCTCACCGGCGAGGGCCACGAGAACCAGGCGTACGAGCTGAGCGGCGACGTCGCCTGGTCCTTGGCGGAGTACGCCGCCGAGCTGTCGAAGCAGACGGGCCGCACGATCGCGTACAACTCCGTCACGCCCGAGCAGAACCGCGAGATCCTGCTCGGCGCCGGACTGCCCGCACCCTTCGCCGACATCCTCGTGGGCGTCGACACCGCCATCGAGCAGGGCCTGCTCGCCACCACCACCGGCGACCTGTCCCGGCTGACCGGCCGCCCCACGACCCCGCTCGCGGACGCGATCAAGGCCGCGCTCGCCTGAGAAACGGACGGTCTCCCACCTGCACGGACGTCCTGTCATGACCGTATAGAGATACGGACATGACAGCCGGTGCCCCGCGGCGCTACCTTCATGAGTGGCCGCCACGGGGCGTCCGCGTGTGTGAAGGAGGGGCCGTGGAGGCTGGGCAGTCGAGGAGCGAACAGCGCACAGGACTGTTGAACGGCATCGCGGCCTATGGGATGTGGGGCCTGGTGCCCCTGTTCTGGCCCCTGCTCAAGCCCGCCGGCGCCGGTGAGATCCTCGCCCACCGCATGGTGTGGTCGTTGGCCGTGGTCGGCATCGCCCTGCTCTTCGTACGCCGCTGGGCCTGGGCCGGTGAGCTGCTGCGCAACCCGCGCAGGCTGGCGCTCGTCACGGTCGCCGCGGCCGTCATCACGGTCAACTGGGGCGTCTACATATGGGCCGTGAACGCGGGCCATGTCGTCGAGGCGTCACTCGGCTACTTCATCAATCCGCTGGTCACCATCGCCATGGGCGTCCTGCTCCTGGGCGAGCGGCTGCGGCCCGCGCAGTGGGCGGCGGTCGGCGTCGGCCTCGCCGCGGTCCTCGTCCTCGCCTTCGGATACGGGCAGCCGCCCTGGATCTCCCTCTGCCTCGCCTTCTCCTTCGCCACGTACGGTCTGGTGAAGAAGAAGGTGAACCTCGGCGGCCTGGAGTCGCTCGCCGCCGAGACCGCGATCCAGTTCGTGCCCGCGCTCGCCTATCTGCTGTGGATCGGCGCGCAGGGCGAGTCCACGTTCGGCAACGGCGCGGGCCACGCCACGCTGCTCGCGGCGACGGGCCTGGTCACCGCGATCCCCCTGGTCTGCTTCGGCGCCGCCGCCATCCGCGTACCGCTGTCGACGCTGGGGCTGCTCCAGTACCTGGCGCCGGTCTTCCAGTTCCTGCTCGGCATCCTGTACTTCCACGAGGCGATGCCCGCCGAACGCTGGGCGGGCTTCGCTCTCGTATGGGTGGCGCTCACGCTCCTGACGTGGGACGCCCTGCGGACGGCCCGGCGGGGGCGGATCGCGCTTGCCGAGCAGGAGGCGCGGGTGACGGCTCCGGAGACGGTGCCGGAGTCGATTCCGCAGCCGCAGACACAGACTCAGCCGCAGACACAGCCTGAGACGGATCCGCGGCGCGAGCCGGCCGCCTGATCCCGCGCGCCGACACGAGCGCGCCCAGCGTCACCATCACCACCGGCACCACGAGGGCCGCGCGGAAGGCGGAGAGCGTGTCGGCCGCGCCGGCCCCCTTCGAGGCGAGCCCGTACACCGCGGTCACCGCCGAGATGCCGAGCGCCGAACCGAACTGCGTCGACGTGTGGAGCAGCCCGCCCGCGAGCCCCTGCTCCTCCTCCGCGACCCCGTCCGTCGCCGCGATGGTCAGCGGACCGTAGGCCAGCGCGAACGCGGTCCCGGCGAGGATCAGGGTCGGGAACATGGCGGCGTACGTCCAGTCCATGCCGACCGGCAGGAAGAGCCCGTACGCGAGGATCGCCAGCAGGAAGCCGCCGAGGACGACGCGCGCGTTGCCGAACCGCTCGACCAGGCGCGGGGTGAGCGTCGGCGCGAGGACCGCGTCGCAGCCCATCACGACGAGCGCGATCGCCGTCTGCAGGGACGACCAGCCTCGCAGCTCCTGGAGGTACAGGGTCAGCACGAACTGGAACCCGAAGAACGCGCCGACGAACAGCAGTGCCCCCAGGCCGGCGCGGACCACCGTCCCCGTACGGAAGATGCCGAGCCGCACGAGGGGCGCCGCGCTGTGCCGCTCCACGGCGACGAAGACGCCGACGAGCGCGAGCCCCAGGGCGACGGCGGCGGCCGTCAGCGGCCAGTCCGTGAGCCCGTGTTCGAGCCGCACGACGCCGTAGGCGACCAGCAGCATGGCGCCCGCCGCCGCGGCCGCTCCGGCCACGTCGAAGCCGCTGCGCCGCCGCCCGGGCGCGGCCTGCGCCGGAATCAGCCGCACCGCGGCGGCCAGGATCGCCCCGGCGAGCAGCACGGGCGCGAAGAACACCCACCGCCAGCCGAGCTCGGTCAGCAGCCCACCGACGACGAGCCCGAGGGAGAAGCCGCCCGCGGCCGTGCCCGCGAAGACGAGGAGCGCCTTGTTGCGCTGCGGCCCCTCGGCGTACGAGGTGGTGATGAGCGACAGCGCGGCCGGCGTCATGAACGCGGCGGAGACGCCGGTGACGAAGCGCGCGACGATCAGCATCCACCCCTCGGTCGCGAAGCCGCCGAGCCCGGAGAAGGCCAGGAAGACTGCCAGCCAGAACAGGAACATCCGGCGCCGCCCGAGCAGATCGGCCGCCCGGCCGCCGAGCAGCGTGAATCCGGCGTAGCCGAGGACGTAGGCGCTCATGACCCACGCTGCCGTTCCGGTGCCGAGCGCCAGATCGGACCGGATCGAGGGGATCGCGACGGCGAGCATGGCGACGTCGACACCCTCCAGAAAGATCGTTCCGCAGAGGACCAACAGCAGTGCCCAGGCGCGAGTACCCATGACGGGTCGGCTCCTCAAGTCGCATACAGGAATGGGTGGTTACGCGACGGAGGGTCGGTTCCCTCTTGTAACCGCCTCGATCCTGCGGCAGCATCGACGGGCATGGAAGAAGGCACTTCGAAGTCACCGAGTAACTGCGCGAGCACCGCCTCCGGCGCCGGCTACGGCGATGCGGACCCCTTCCAGTGGGACACCCGCGAGGACTGCGAGGTGCGCCAGATCCTCGACCGGGTCGCCGACAAGTGGTCCCTGCTCGTCATCGCGCTCCTCGAACACCGCCGGCTGCGCTTCACGCAGCTGCGCCGCGAGATCGACGGGATCAGCCAGCGGATGCTGACGGTCACACTGCGGCAGCTGGAGCGGGACGGCCTGGTGAAGCGGACGGTGCACCCGGTGGTGCCACCCCGGGTCGAGTACGAACTGACGCCGCTCGGCGGCACGCTGCACGAGACGATCCGGTCCCTGGTGGCGTGGACCGAACACCACCAGGGCGAGATCGCCGCGGCCCGCGCCGCGTACGACACCCGGGCGGCGCAGGAGGCGGCGGCGGCAGCCGGAGCGACGATCGGCGCGAGCGCTCCCTGAGCCGCGGGCGGGCCCCCTGGACGGAATTACTTGCGCATGCATAAACTGCACATGCAGGTAATCGGCGCGACCAACCGACCCCGGAGTGCCCCATGTCCCGCACGTTCCTCTTTCTGCTCGGCAGCAGCCGCGGCGAAGGCAACACCGAGATCCTGGCCCGCAGGGCCGCCGAGCAGCTCTCCCCCGAGGTCGGGCAGCGCTGGATCGACCTCGCCGCGCACCCGCTCCCCGACTTCGAGGACCTTCGCCACGACAGCGACCACACCCGGCCCGCCGGCGACAACACGGCGCTGCTCCTGGACGCGACCCTCGAAGCCACCGACATCGTCATCGCGTCGCCGCTGTACTGGTACTCCGTCTCGGCCCCCACCAAGCGCTACCTCGACTACTGGTCGGGCTGGCTGCGCACCCCCGGCATCGACTTCAAGGCGACGCTCCAAGGGCGCACCCTGTGGGGCGTGACGGCGCTCGCCCACGAGGAGCAGGTCGTCGCGGACCCGCTGGTCGGCACGCTGCGCAACTCGGCCGCGTACATGGGCATGCGCTTCGGCGGTGTCCTGCTCGGCAACGGCAGCAAGCCCGGCGACGTACTCAAGGACGAGGAGGCGCTGCTGCGCGCCAAGTCGTTCTTCGCGCCCGAACGGCAGCCGGAGATCGCCCGTTTCCCGTACGAGGCGTAGCGGTGCGGCAGTCGGCTACGCCGTGACGTCCTTCGTCGTGAAGCGCGCCCACGCCGCCGAGCCGAACACGGCCGCGTACAGGCCCTGCAGGCCAAGGTTCTTGAGCAGGTCGTCCCAGTAGACCGGCTCGCGCATCAGGTCGGCGAAGGACAGCCAGTGGTGCGAGAACAGATACGGCTGGATCGCGTGCAGCTGGGGGATCTGGTCGAGGATCTGGACGGTGATGAGCAGTCCCACCGTCGTCGCCATCGCCGCGATCCCGCTGTTCGTGAGCGTCGAGACGAACAGTCCGAGCGCGGCGATCCCCACGAGTGACGCGGCCACGACGAGGGCGATCAGCAGGGCCCGTACGAGACCCTCGCCGAAGCCGATCCGGGTACCGGAGATCGTGACGAGGTCGCCGAGCGGGAAGAGCAGGGCACCCGTGGCGAGCGCCGTCGCCGCCACGACCAACGTCGCGACCAGGCAGAACGTCATCGTGGTCGCGTACTTGGTGAGGAGCAGGCGGGTGCGGCCCGCGGGGGCGACGAGCAGATAGCGCAGCGTCCCCGCGTTCGCCTCGCCGGCGATCGCGTCGCCCGCGATCACCCCGACGGCCATCGGCAGGAAGAACGGGAGCGTCGCGGCGAGCGAGGTGAAGACCAGGAACAGGCCGTTGTTGGTGATCTGCGCGATGAACGCAGGCCCTCCCCCGCCGCCGCCCGCGGCTTGTGAACCGCCGCTCGTCTCGATCTTGACGGCGATCCCGACGAGGATCGGCACCCCGGCCAGGACCGCGAGCAGGGCGATCGTGCGCCAGCGGCGGAACGTGGTGACCAGCTCGCTGCGGAACAGGCCGAGCGTCCACATCCTCTTCCGCACGGGCGCCGCGTCCTCGGCGGCGGTGACGGCGGCGGCCGTGGCCTCAGCCTGCGACATCGAATCCCTCTCCGGTCAGGGCCACGAACGCGTCCTCCAGCGAAGCCCGTTCGAGTCCGAAGCCGCGGACGCGGACGCCCGCGGTGACCAGTGCGGCGTTCAGCTCGGCGAGGTCGGTGCCGGGACCGGGCGGCTCGCCCGTCACCTGGTCGTCCGTCACGGTCAGGTCCGCGATGCCCCGCTCCTTCAGCACGCGCGCCGCGTCGCCCGGGTCGGGGGTCGTGACCACGAGCCGGCCGCGGGCCCCTGCCGCGAGCTCGGCGACCGGGCCCTGCGTGATGAGCCGGCCGCGCGCCATCACGGCCGCGTGCGTGCAGACCTGCTCGATCTCGTCGAGGAGGTGCGAGGAGAGGAAGACGGTCGTGCCGTCCGACGCCAGCTCCCGCACCAGGGAACGGATTTCGCGCATGCCCTGCGGGTCGAGGCCGTTCGTCGGCTCGTCGAGCACGAGGAGCTTGCGGGGCTGGAGCAGCGCGGCGGCGAGCCCGAGGCGCTGCTTCATGCCGAGCGAGTACGCCTTCGCCTTCTTGCCCGCGGCTGCCGTCAGGCCCACCCGGTCCAGAGCGGTGGCGACGCGGGCACGCCGGGTGCGGGGGTCGGCGGCGGGGTCGGCGGAGTCGTACCGGATCAGGTTGTCCCGGCCGGACAGGAACCCGTACAGGGCGGGGCCCTCGATGAGCGCGCCGACGTGCGGGAGGACCGCGCGGGTCGCGCGGGGCATGGGGCGGCCGAGGACGCTGGCCGCGCCGGACGTCGGCTCGATCAGGCCCATCAGCATGCGGATGGTGGTGGTCTTGCCCGAGCCGTTCGGCCCGAGGAAGCCGAAGACGCTGCCGGCGGGGACGGTGAGGTCGAGGCCGTCGACCGCCGGCTGGTCGCCGCCGTAGCGCTTGGTGAGGGCCCGCGTCTCGATCACGGGCTCCTCGGCAGTGCTCGCCGCCATCTCGCTCCCGTCGTGCCCGTCGGTTCTGGTGGAGTGCGGGAGTGGAGGCACCGGCACCGGCGCCTCCACTCCTGACTGCCAACTCTCGTGGCGCGTACGGCTACTGCGCCGCGTTCGCCGCCTTCACGAGCGCGTCCTTGGTGACCGCGCCCGCGTAGACCTTGCCGTCGTCCGTGATCAGCGCGTTGACCAGGCGGGTCGAGAAGACCGTGCCCGAGCCGAACTTGCCCGTCACATGGTCGCCGAGCGCATCCATGAACTTCTGCGCCTCCGGCGGGACGTCGCCCGAGCCCGAGCCGCCCGTCGGCAGGCCCTGCCCGCCAGGCAGCTTCAGCTCGGCGATGGACGTCCAGCCCTCACCGATGACCTTCATGTCGTTCATGCCGCCGCCCTGAGCGTCCTTCAGCTCCTTGGGCATCCCCTTGGGGAGGTCCTTGGGCAGGTCCTTCGGCGCGTGGGACTTGTCCTGCGCCTTGAGGTCGTCGCCCTCGGTGACCTTGGTGCCCTTCGGCGGGGTGAAGTCGAACGTCGAAGCAGCCGGCTTGGCGAAGTCCACCTTGGTGAAGCCCGCGTCCACGACCGCCTTGCCGCCGCCCGCGGGCGTCAGCGTGAACTTCAGCGGCACACCGGTCTTCGCGTCCACCGAGATGGTGATCCCGCCGACCGTCGAACCGGCCTGCTTCGGCTTGACGAGCAGCTTGTACGCGTCACGCCCCGCGACCTGCGACGTTCCCTCCACCGAGATCGACGTCGTCTTGCCGGACGCCTTCAGGACCTCGTCCGCGAGCTCCTTGGGCGTGGCCGGGACGCCCTTGGGCGTCTCGCCCTTGCTGTGCTTCTCGGCCCGGTCACCGGCGGCAGCGGCGTCCTTGGAGTGGTACGCCTCGTTCGACGCGCTGTCGTAGGCCCAGACCTCGTCGCCGTTGTGGATCACGCTGTACTCGGCCGCGTTGCCCAGGACCGACAGCTTGTGCCGGTCCGGGCCGTCCGCCGCGACGCGCAGCGTGTGCGTGCCGGAGGCGAGCTCCATCAGCTTGGACTGCGGGTCGGCGGAGGAGCCCCCCTTGCCGTCCCCGCCTTCCGAGGAGCCGCCGGCGCCCGGGGTGAAGCCGCCCGCCATACCGCCCAGGGACGGGAGTCCGAGATCCGTGGAGATCTTCACCGTGCCGGACATCTGCTGCACGTCCGATTTGGCGATCTTCTCGATGAGTTGCTGCGCGCTGAGCTTCGGCAGATCGGGGTTGCCGGAGTCGGCCAGCGCGGGGACGAGCCCGATCGTCGCCGCGGCCACCCCCACCACCGCGACCGGGACCACATAGCGGGTCGCCTTGCGACGACCGGCGCTTTCGGATTCGTACGGTGCCATGTTGTTGCCCTACCTCCGTGTTGGGCGGCGGCCTACCGTCCTTGCTCGTCTGTCCACCCCAAGCCGCCATTCTCACCCGAACTGGTCGGGAGTGGTGCTATCAATCTGACCAAATCGGCCGGGCGGAAGCGTCAGACCCCAGGATCAACTCCGCGTACTCCCGCGGTATGACACGAGAGGGCGGCGCCTCCCCCATCCCGTAGGGGAGACGCCGCCGGTTCCGCGGGTCGGTCAGCGCTGCACGAACACGTAGTCGGCCCGGTACGGCACACCGACGACCGTGCCGGGATCGCAGCTGCCCGCCGGGGCGACTCCGCCGACCGTGTTCAGGCGCAGGATCTCGGCGGTGCCGGAGAGCAGCCCGTGCCGCTTGCCGGTCTGCGTGGCCCTGAGGTCCAGCTCAGGGATGTTCCCGTCACCGTTCGGGGTCTTGCTGATGAGCTTGCCGGTGACGGCGCTGCGGTCGGGCGCGGTCCACTGCGGCGTACCGGAGTTGGGCGCCGTGAAGGTGTGGGCGATGTTGCCGCCGAGTACGGCGCGCACGTCGCGCTGCGCGAAGGCGTACGTGCCTGACCCGTCGTCCGCCTTCCGGCACTGATAGATCTGCCGGCCGCGCACGACCGAGGCCTGTACGTGCGAGAGCGCGTCGCGGAAGGCGAAGTCCGTGCTGACCTTGTGGAGCTGACCCCGGACGGCGCCGCCCGGGAACTCGGCGGTGTGCAGATTGGCGTAGAACCCGCCGGGGTTCTTCGTCAGGCGGCCGAGCAGGGCGCGGTCCTTGACGGTGACGGAGCCGGTGACCTGGTGGTTCCTGATCCTGCCGAGGAGGCCGGTGAAGTCGACCTTCACCCCGCCGTTCGTGCCCTTCGCGCCCTCATGGATGTGGAGCATGGTGGGCTTCGCGGTACCCCGCCACTTGACCGCGACCGACACCCGGTCGCCCTTGACCTTGATGAACTCGAGGGCCGCGCCGTCCTTGTCGCCCACGGCGGGGCCACCCTTGACCGGTACCTCCGCCGCGCCCCTGAGACCGGCCGCGAAGAGCGCGCCGCCCCGCCCGCCGGAGAGCGAGCCGTGGGCGTCGAGAGACTGGACGCCGTGCGCCGCGTGGCCGGAGCCCTCGCGCTCGCCGTTGTCCGCGACGGCCGGCAGAACGGCCGCCGTCACGCCGGCTGCGGCAGCGGCCGCCACCCCGGTGAGCACGAGGGTCTTGCGCCGCTTCGAATTCGTTCCGAGAGTGCCCATGATCGTTGTTCCCCCTGTCGGAGCCGGCACCCCCTGCGCCGGCTTCCAGGCATGAGTACGGAACGAATCTCAGTCTGGACTCAATCCAATGATGTGATCTGCGCCACATCGCGATCGGTCGAGTAGGACCTCGCAAGGACCACGGTCCCGGGGTCGAGCAGCAACGGTCACTGACCTCACCGGCCCGCGCGCGGCGGCCCGGTGAGGCGGAAGGGCGTCAGCCCGCCCGGTGCACCACCGCGTCGCACAGCTCCAGGAGAGCCGCCTTCGCGCCGCACTCGGGCAGCGGCGCGAGGGCCGCCCGCGCCTCCTCCGCGTACCGCACCGTGTCCTTGCGGGCCTGCTCCAGGGCGGGGTGGACGCGCAGTCGCGCGAGCGCCTCGGCGTGGCGCGCGTCGTCCGTCAGGTCGGAGTCGAGGAGCTCGCACAGGGCGCGGTCCTCGGGCAGGCCGAGCTGCTCGGCGCGCTCGCGCAGCCGAAGGACCGGCAGCGTGGGGATGCCCTCGCGCAGGTCGGTGCCGGGGGTCTTGCCGGACTCGTGCGAGTCGGAGGCGATGTCCAGGACGTCGTCGGCGAGCTGGAAGGCGACGCCGAGCCGCTCGCCGTACTGGGCGAGGACGTCCACGATGCGCTCGTCGGCGCCCGACATCATCGCGCCGAACCGCACGGCCACGGCGATCAGCGAGCCGGTCTTGCCGCCCAGGACGTCGAGGTAGTGGTCGACCGGGTCGCGGCCGTCGCGCGGTCCGGCCGTCTCCAGGATCTGCCCGGTGACGAGGCGTTCGAAGGCCTCCGCCTGGATGCGGACAGCCTCGGGCCCGAGGTCGGCCAGCATGTGCGAGGCACGCGAGAAGAGGAAGTCGCCGGTCAGGACCGCGACGGAATTGCCCCAGCGGGTGTTGGCGCTGTCGACGCCGCGGCGCACGTCGGCCTCGTCCATCACGTCGTCGTGGTAGAGCGTCGCGAGATGCGTGAGCTCGACGACGACGGCGGCGGGCACGACACCCGGCGCGTACGGATCGCCGAACTGCGCGGCGAGCATCGCGAGGAGGGGCCTGAAGCGCTTGCCGCCCGCACGGACGAGATGCTGCGCGGCCTCCGTGATGAAGGGGACCCCGCTCTTCGTCGCCTCGAGCAGACCCTCCTCGACAGCCGCCAACCCGGCCTGGACATCGGCTTCGAGAGCCTGGTCCCGCACGCTAAGACCGAAAGTCCCGACGACGGTCACGAGAGGTTCTCCTGTCTGCTGACGATCACATGGCGAACTCGGTCGATCATTTGGTCGATGACACGGTTTGTCGATGTGTCGCTGCCATCACTCAAGTCAGCGTATCCGGTCGCGTTTCGATCACAGTGGGGGCCTGCCCGCACAGACCAGGCCGAGCGGCCCACGAACACCCCCGGTATGTTCTTGATCAGCTCATACGACCGAGAAGACCGGGAGTCTCGCTTTTGTCCCGCACCACGGCCGAGGCCGAGCCGAACGAACCGCTGAGCGACCAGCCGCCGCCGGGCGACGACCACGCGTTCTTCGGCCAGCCTCGCGGCCTGCTCACGCTGTCGGGCCTCGAGGTCTGGGAGCGTTTCTCGTTCCTCGGCATGCAGGCCATCCTCGTCCTCTACTTCGCGGACACGGTGGCACACGGTGGCCTGGGCATGTCCGCGGGGACGGCGGCCTCCGTATCGGCAGCGTACGGAACGCTCGTCTACCTCGTCTCGGTGGGGGGCGGCTGGCTCGCCGACCGGATCCTCGGCTCGTACCGCGCGGTCCTGTACGGCGGCATCCTGATCGCCTGCGGCCACTACGCGATGGCGGTGCCGACGGCGGCCATGACCTGGGTCGGCCTCGGCCTGATCAGCGCGGGAACCGGCCTGGTCAAACCCAATGTCGCCACCATGGTCGGCAAGCTCTACCGCACCGACGACGAACGCCGCGACGCCGGCTTCGCGCTGTACTACATGGGCATCAACATCGGCGCCTTCGCGGGCCCGTTGGTCACCGGCTGGCTCGGCGACCACAAGGGCTGGCACTGGGGCTTCTCGGCCGCCGCGATCGGCATGACGTTCGGACTCGTCCAGTACGTCGCCGGGCGACGTCACCTGGCCGGGCGCAGACACGCCGCCGAGTACGCACTGCCACCCGAAGGGATGCGACGCGCGGTCCGGATGATGATCGCGGGCGCGGTCGTCGTCGCCGCACTCGCCGTGATCCTCGTACGGGCCGGCTGGCTGACGATGGACCGCTTCGTGGACGTCCTCACGGTCATCTCGGTCATCGCGCCGGTCGTGTACTTCGCGGTCATGTTCCGCAGCCCCCGCGTGACCGCCGAGGAGCGCGGCAGGCTCAAGCCGTACGTCGTGCTCTTCCTGGCCTCCGTGGTCTTCAACTTCATCCTGTTCCAGGCGTACTCGACGATGATCCTGCTGGCCTCGACGAACGCCAGGACCGAGATCCTCGGCTTCCACTTCCCCGCCAGCTGGTACGCGTCCGCGCTCGGTGCCTTCGAGGTCGCGCTCGCCCCCGTGGTGGCCGGCCTGTGGGCCCGGATGGGACCGCGCCAGCCGCACGCCTCCAACAAGATCGCGTTCGGTGTGATCCTGGGCGGTATGTCGTTCCTGCTCATGGTCATCCCCACCTCGGGCCACAGCGGGGACACGTACAAAATGGCCGCCTGGTGGATCGTCGGCTCGTATCTGCTGCTCGGCCTCGGCGACATCCTCCTGGAGACCTCCGGCATGTCGGCGACGACGAAGCTCGCCCCGAAGGCCTTCTCCAGCCAGACCATGTCCCTGTGGTTCCTGTCGCTCGCCCTCGCCAACGGCATCCAGGCACAGACCGTGAAGCTCTACGGCGAGGTCTCCAATCCCGCGTACTTCGGCGTCAACGGCGCCATCGCCGTCGTCATCGGCCTGGCCGTGATCGCGCTCGCGCCGTGGCTGCGCAGGACCATGCACCCCGTTCACTGAGGTAACTCCCATGTCAGAAACCCCGGCCATCACCATCCGCACCTCCTTCCCCTACGAGACGACCCGCGAGGACGTTCGCGTACCCCTGCCGGACGGCACCACACTGTTCGCCCGCATCTGGCGTCCGGTGACCGACGAGCCGGTGCCCGCCATCCTCGAGTACCTCCCGTACCGCCTCAGCGACTGGACAGCGCCGCGCGACTGGCAGCGCCACCCCTGGTACGCGGGCCACGGCTACGCCTCCGTACGTGTCGACGTACGCGGGCACGGCAACTCGGAGGGCCTGCCCGGCGACGAGTACGACACGACGGAACTCGCGGACGGGGTCGCCGTCGTCAACTGGCTGGCCGAACAGCCCTGGTGCACCGGCAAGGTCGGCATGTTCGGCATCTCCTGGGGCGGCTTCAACTCCCTCCAGATCGCGGCCCTCGCGCCCGAGCCGCTCAAGGCGGTCGTCACGGTCTGCTCGACGGACGACCGCTATGACAACGACGTGCACTACATGGGAGGTTCCGTCCTCGCGGTGGACATGCACGCGTGGGCGGCGACCATGCTCGCCTTCGTGTCGCGCCCGCCCGACCCCCAGTTCGTCGGCGAGGGCTGGCGCGACATGTGGCTGGAGCGCCTCGAAGCGGTCGACCCGTTCATCCACACCTGGCTCGGCCACCAGACGCGCGACGCCTACTGGCAGCACGGCAGCGTCTGCGAGGACTACACCGCCGTACGCGCGGCCGTCCTCGCGGTGGGCGGCTGGCACGACCCGTACCGCGACACCGTCCTGCGCCTCGTCGAGAACCTGCCCGACCAGCAGGTACGCGGGATCATCGGCCCCTGGTCGCACCAGTACCCGGACCGCGGCCTGCCGCCGGGCCCCGCGATCGGCTTCCTCCAGGAGACCCTCCGCTGGTGGGACCACCACCTCAAGGGCGCCGACAACGGCGTCATGGCGGAGCCCAAACTCCGCTCCTGGATCAGCGACTCGCACCCGCCCGCCACCGTCTACCCGACGCTGCCCGGCCACTGGGTCGGCGACCCGTCCTGGCCGTCCCCGAACGTCGCCCCCCTCGCCTACGCCCTTCAGGGCCCACCCGTGATCGTGAAGTCGCCCCAGCAGACGGGCCTCGACGCGGGCCGCTTCTTCCCCTTCGGCAACGACGCGGACCTGCCGCCGGACCAGCGGGACGAGGACGCGAAGTCGGCGTGCTTCGAGTTCGAGGTGCCCTCGGATCTGCAGGTCCTCGGCCGGCCGCAGGTGACGCTGCGCATCACCAGCGAGGCACCGCGCGGGCAGGTCGCCGTCCGGGTGTGCGACGTGGCGCCGGACGGCTCCTCGACGCTCGTCACACGCGGCGTCCTGAACTTCTCCTCTCGCGAGGGCCGGGACAAGGCCGTCGCCTGGTCCCCCGGCACCACGGACGAGGTCTCCTTCGAGCTGAACGGGATCGGTCACACCTTCCCGGCCGGGCACCGCATCCGCCTCGCGGTGTCGTCCGCGTACTGGCCGTGGATCTGGCCGCAGCCCGGATCCGAGGCCGGCTTCACCCTCGACCCGGCGGGCAGCACCCTCGAACTGCCGGTCAGGATGGTCGACGCCGAGAACGGCGCCGACATCGGCTTCGAGCCACCCGAACAGTCCGAGCCCATGGGTGTCGTCCACCCGGCCACCCTGGACGAACAGCGCCCCGAGCGGCTCTGCGTCCGCGACGTCGCCAAGGGCGAATGGCGCCTCGAGGTCGACCCGCGCTACGGCGGCACCCGGGTCTACCCCGACGGCCTCGAATTCACCGAGGACGCCGTGGAGACGTACGTCATCCAGGAGGCGGACCCACTCAGCGCGCGCACCCGTTCCGACTGGTCGATCCGCCTGCACCGGCCCGAGCTGGCATGGGACGTGACGATCAAGACCCGCTCCGAGATCGCCTGCGACGCGACGGACTTCATCACCAGCAACGAGGTGGTGTGCCGGGACGGCGGCGAGGTGGTCTTCCACCGGACATGGGAGCAGCGGATTCCGCGTACGGCGGGGTGAGGTGCGGTGGAGGTGAGGGTGAGGGCGGACCGGGACGGCGGGTCGCCGGCCGATACGGGGCGGCCGGCCTACGCCCGGCCCCCGAACTCCCGCTCCAGGACAACCCCCACCCCGTCCTCCTCATGGGACAGGGTCACCTCGTCGGCCGCCGCCCTGAGTTCGGCGTGGGCGTTGGCCATGGCGACGCCGTGGCCGGCCCACGCGAACATCGGCAGGTCGTTCGGCATGTCGCCGAAGGCGATCGTGCGCTCCGGCGTCAGACCGAGCCGTTCGGCAGCCAGCGCGAGCCCCGTCGCCTTGGTGACGCCCCACGGCTGGAGCTCCACGGTGCCGGGGCCCGACATGGTGACCGTCGCCAGATCGCCGACGACCGCCCGTGCCACCGTCGCCAACTCGTCGTCGCTCAGCCGGGGATGACGGAGCAGCACCTTGCTGATGGGCTCGGCCCACAGCTCCTCGCGGCGCTCGATCCGCACGGCGGGGAGCGTGGGGTGCGGCATCACGTAGCCCGGCTCGATGAGCGTCAGACCGTCCGTACCGTCCTGATCGACCGCCGCGTCGACCTGGCCGACCTCGGCCTCGATCTTGCCGAGGGCCTGCTCGGCGAGGTCGCGGTCGAGGGTCAGGGACCACACGATGCGGTCCGTCGCCGCGTCGTACAGCTGGGCGCCCTGGGCGCAGACCGCGAGGCCGGCGCCGCCGAGCTCGCCGAGCAGCTGCCGCACGCGCGGCGCGGGCCGCCCCGTCACCACGAGGTGCCGGGCCCCCGCGGCTGCCGCGGCCGCGAGGGCGTCGCGCGTCCGTTCGGAGACCGTGTCGTCGCCGCGCAGCAGCGTCCCGTCCAGGTCTGTGGCGATGAGTTCGAACGGAGCGGAGCGAAACGGAGCGGGCATGATCGAGAGAATACGGACCGCTCCGCCGGGTCACTGCGCCCGGTCACCCCCTCCGTCGCCCCGCCCGTTCACCCCAGCGCGGGGCGCCTCACGCGTGTGCCGCCGCGAGATGCTTCACCAGCCGCGGCGACGCGAACTCGGTGCCGCACACGAACCTCATCACCGGCCCGAACGACGACCCTCCCAGCATGCCCGTGAAGTAGAGCCCCGGCACCGAGGACACATAGCCCGTCCCCAACTTGGGGGTGCCCCGGCTGGCGGCGATCCGGGTCCGCAGACCGTCGCCGAGGAAGTCCATCGCGGCGAGGTCCACGCGGTAGCCGGTCGCGGCGATGACGTGGTCCGCGGTCAGCTCCTCGCGGCGCCCGCCGGGGGCCCGCACCGCGAGGGCCGCGCCTCCGTCCGCCGCGGCGGACCCCACGATTGCTTCCACCTCGCGCACCCGCACCTTGTCCTCGAACCGCTCGCGCAGCCACCACGCCCCGAGCGGCCCGAGCACCCGCCGGACGAGGAAGTGCCGTGCCTGCGGCGGGAGATGGCGGTACGGGTGCGGGTAGTACGTCAGCGCGTACAGCGACCAGGCCCGGCCGAACGGCGTCTCGGGGCGCAGCTTCGGCTGGCCCCACGGCGGCGCGCCGAATCGTACGGAACCCGTGCCGCGGGCCACGATCCGCACGCTCGCCCCGGCCTCCGCGGCGAGCGCGGCGGTCTCCAGGGCGGACTGCCCGGCGCCGACGACGATGAGTTCCCTGCCGGAGAAACGGGACAGGTCGTGGTGCTGCGAGCTGTGGGAGACAGGGCCTGTGGGGGCGGGGCCGTCGGGCGCCGCCGCGGCGAGCTCGTGCGGCAGGTGGTCGAGGCCCGACAGGCCGGTGGCGACGACGACCGCGCGGGCCGTGAACTGCTCGCCGGAGTCCAGCTTGACCTCGAAGTTCTCGTGTCCGCGCCGGTCCACCGACACGACCCTGACCCGCTCCAGGTCGGGCACGAGCTTCTGCTGGAACCAGTCCCCGTAGGCGACGAACGTCTCGACCGGGACGATGTCCTCGTCCGTCACGAGGCGCGGGATCCCCGCGGCGTCGCAGTAGTCGACGAGGTCGTGGCCGCGCTGCGGGGCATCGATGTTCGAGGCGGACGGCACGGACTTCAGGAGCATTCCCGCGGGCATGTGCGAGCGCCAGCTCACCATGGGTTCGCCGAAGACGCGTACCGGAATGCCGCGTGCCCTCAGATGGGCGGCGGTCGACAGGCCGTACGGGCCCGCTCCGATGACAGCTACCGGATGAATCACGAAGTCCCCTCCCCAGGGAAGAACATTTGCTTCCTACTTCGCGTTGACACTTGGCACTTGGTACTCAGTGGTGGTCGTGCGCTATTTGGTCCTGGTCGTGCCGCTGCCTCGGCGGTTGGTCCGCCACAGCTGGTGGAGGTGGCGGGCTCCTGGGCCCACGAAGCGGGCGAGCATCGTGAACAGGGGCCGCAGGTCGTCGGTGGCGAGCCAGGCGAGCTCCGTGCCCGTGGCGCGGGCCGGTGCGTGCGGGGTCGTGTAGCCGCTGCGGCGGTAGGCGATGAGAGCGGGCAGGTCGATGTTCTCCACCACGTACCGGTGGCCCGCGCGCTGTTCCCCCTCCGGGACGGCGCGGCCGGTCAGGTCGAGGTGCATGGCACGGACGACGTCGATCCCGGACTCGCTCTCGAAGAGCCGGAACTGGGCGCCCATGCGCGGATTGAAGTCGAGGAGCTTGTACTGGCCGTCGCGCCGGTCGAAGCGCAGGTCGAGGTCGATGACGCCGGTGAAGCCGATCTGTTTGATGAAACGCGCGGCGAGGTCCGCGAGTTCCGGATTGTCGACGACGTACGCGTTCGCCGTCATGCCCGCGTGCGGCGGCCAGGAGCGCACCTTGACGCCGGTGAAGAGGGCCAGTGGCGAAGAGTCCGCGTCGAAGTACGCGTGCACGATCCAGTCCTCGGCCTGCTCCCTCGGCAGGTACTCCTGGAGGATCACGCCGGGCTGCCCGCCCCAGTCGCGGGCGAGTTCGAGCAGGCCCTCGGGGGTCGCGATCTTCGTCGTGCCGTTCACCGCGGGCTGTTTGCGGCGCGTGAACGCCTCCCGGTTCTTGGCGACCACCGGGAAGCGGGCCGACGCGGCGAACTCCTCGATGTCGGCGTACGACTCGGGGAACGAGGCCGCCGGCGACGCGACGCCGTGCTCCACGCACAGTTCGTGCAGCCCCTGCTTGCTGGCGAGGCGGCGCGGCAGGTCCCGCTCGACGCGGGGGAACAGGAACTTCCCCTCGTCTGCCAGCTCTTCCTGGTGCTCGGCGATGAGGACGGCCGCCTCTTCGTCGGTCGGGATCAGGACCGTGGGCCTGCCGATCCGGCGCGCGATGCGCAGCATGCCCTCGACGAGCCGCTCCGGTTCCTCGGCCCCGGTGGTCCGCCAGGGAAAGGCCCGGCGCAGATAGCGCGAGGACGCCGCGGGCGTGTAACGGTCCTCCGTGATCGCGTACATGGGCACGCCGAGGCGGCCCAGGCTGCGGATTGCTCCCACTCCTCCGTGATGCAGTGGATAGTCTCCGAACTTGACGATCAGGCCCGGCACGTCCCGGTCGCATTCGAACGGCACGCTGCTGGCGCTCCTGGCCACGGGTCCCCCCACGTGTCCTGTCCCCCTTCGGACCCGGACCCACCCCGCCCGCGTCCCCCGATAGGACGCTAAGCCGGAATTGACCACTCCAGCAAGGCTTATCCGGACATTGCGAACTCTTTAGACACTGCCCCAACGCGCCGCTCCCACGTAACGTGTGGCCCACCCATATGGAAAGCGAGGCAGGTACGCATGTCCGAGCAGACCCCGCTCACCCCCCTCGACCTCCCCGAAGGCGACCCCTTCGGACCGCACAACCTCCCGTACGGGGTGTTCTCCCTGCCGGGAGAGGCCGTGGAAGCGCGCCGGGTCGGCGTGCGCCTCGGCTCGTACGTGCTGGACGCGGGCGCCGCGGCGGCCGCGCTCGGCTCGCCCTACGTCTCCCTGCTCGCCCGTCCCACCCTGAACCCGCTCATGGCGGCGGGCCGCACCGCCTGGTCGGACGTGCGCCGCGCGCTCACGGCCTGGGTCACGGTCCCGGCGCACCGCGAGACCGTGCGCCCCCTGCTGCACCCGCTCGCCGAAGTCACGCTGCACCTCCCCTTCGAGGTCGCGGACTACGTCGACTTCTATGCCTCGGAGAACCACGCCCGGAACCTGGGCCGGATGTTCCGCCCGGACGAGGAGCCCCTGAAGCCCAACTGGAAGCATCTGCCGGTGGGTTACCACGGTCGCGCCGGGACGGTCGTGGTCTCGGGCACGGACGTGGTCCGCCCCTCGGGCCAGCGCAAGCCCCCGGCCGACCCGGCCCCGGTCTTCGGCCCGTCGGTGCGGCTCGACATCGAGACGGAGCTCGGCTTCGTCGTCGGGACGCCGTCCGCGCAGGGCACGCCGGTGCCGCTGTCCGCGTACCGCGACCACGTGTTCGGGCTGTGCCTCCTCAACGACTGGTCGGCGCGCGACATCCAGTCCTGGGAGACCGTGCCGCTCGGCCCGCACCTCGGCAAGTCGTTCGCCACGTCGGTCTCGGCCTGGATCACCCCGCTGGACGCGCTGGACGAGGCGCGCGTGGCGCCCCCGGAGCGCACATACCCGCTGCTGCCGTACCTGGACGACACGGCGCCCTCCCCCGACGGCATCGCGGACGAGCCCGGCGGCTACGACCTGCACATCACTGTCACCCTCAACGGCCATGTCATCTCCGAGACCTCCTCCGCCTCCCTGTACTGGACGGCGGCGCAGATGCTGGCGCACATGACGGTGGCCGGCGCCTCCCTGCGCACGGGCGACCTGTACGGCTCCGGCACCATCAGCGGCGCCTCGGAGAACGCACGCGGCTCCCTCATCGAAATCACCTGGAACGGCCGCGACCCCATCGAACTCCCCGACGGCAAGCGAACGTTCCTCGAGAACGGTGACGTGGTCACGATGACGGCCTGGGCCCAGGGCCCGGACAACACCCGCGTGGGCCTCGGCGAAGTGACGGGGCGGATCGTGGCGGGCGCCTGAGCAGAGCTCGGCCCCGGGGTCAGTACTGGAGCGCCGTCGCCACGTCACGGCCGATGCGTTCGACGGCATCGAGGTCGAGGCCGTAGTGCACGAAGCGGCCGTCGCGTTCGGTGCGCACGAGGCCGAGGTCGCGCAGCGCGCGCAGATGGCGGGAGACCTGCGGGCGGGTCATCGAGAGCCTGTCCGCCAGGTCGGCCGTGGTCAGCGGCTGACGCGCGATGAGCCGGCACAGGCGCACCCTGCGCGGGTCCGTGAGGGCGAGCATCCGGCTGCGGGCCAGAGTGACGCCGACCTCGGGGGCGTCCACCGGGAAGTGCAGGACGGGCGGCAGCCCGGGTTCGTTCTTCACGATCAGGTGCGGCGCCCCGTAGCGGGTGGGGATCAGCAGCACCTGGGTGCGGGCCGGGGTGATCACCGAGTGGTGCAGCTTGTCGAAGACGACGCGGGGCGGGCCGGCAAGGAGGGTGCTCGACGGTGCCAGCGAGGTCAGGGCCTCTGCCGGCCCCTCGTCGGCGAGGCGCTGGCGCATGCGGTGGGCCGCGGCGGCCAGCGCGGGTTCCGCCTCGGCCCACAGGTCGGTGAAGAAGGCGGGACGGCACAGGCCGAGGAAGGCGAGCAGTTCGGCGCGCACTCGTTCCGGATCGCCCAACAGGTCCGCGGCGAGCGCCCGGTGGGGCGCGGGCAGCCCGGAGACCGCGTGCCGCAGCGCCGCGGCCCGCGCGGGTTCCTGGAGCAGCCGGGCGAAGTCGAAGCCGCGGTAGCCGCTGGCACAGGCGTAGGCCGTCAGCTCCGCGAACCGGTCGGTCGGCAGCTCGGCGAGGGCGCGCAGCTGCTCGGGCAGGGTGCGCCGGGCGCCGTCGGCCGCGAGGTAGAAGCCGCGCCAGCGCAGGGCGGCCCACAGCGGCGAGAACCGTTCGAGACCGGCACGGAAGTCGTTCCGCGCCGCGCCGACGACCCGCTCGGCCAGCGCACGGTGCTCGGGGTGATGGGACCGCTCGGTCAGCACGTGCAGGGCCGCGGCCAGCTCAGCGAGCGGGGACACCCCGACGGCGAAGTGGGCGGGGGTGGCCCCTTCGAGTACGAGGACGACCGACATGAACGGGAGTGTACGGAGCGACGGCGCTCCGCTTCGGGCCTGGCCGCACTGACGTGCCGGCCCGCTTCCCGGGGTGGACGGCCGGGATGCGGCAGACCGTGTCCTGGGGTAGGCGGTTGGACGCCGCGGGGCGCTTCCCGGGGTGGGCGGTGGATACGAGGGGGCGCCGCCCGGCCAGGACGGTTGGGAAGCGGCGGACCGCATCCGGACCAGGACAGCTGAACCGGCAGGCCGCACCCTGGCCTGGACGGTCGGACGCGGCGGACCGCTTCACAGCGCGGACGGCCGGGATGCGGCAGACCGTGTCCCGGCCAGGGCGGCTGATCACGGCGGACCCCATCCGGGTCTGGCCCGGGCGCCCGGGCCAGGCCCGTTGAACTCCGCGCCCGGGTCAGGCCCCGTTGAACTCCGCCCGGGCCGCCGCCAGGAACGCCGGGTCCGTCGTCAGGTCCAGGACCACCCGGGCCAGGCCCGTCGCGGCGATCTGCGCGCGGTCGTGGGCGAAGCCGGTCGCCGCCGCGTCGCGCATCGCCTCGGAGTGGCTGGGCGTGCCGTGCGGGGCGATCTGCACATAGGGGTGGATGACGGGCACGAGCTGCGACAGATTGCCGATGTCGGACGATCCCGCCGGGGTGTCCGGGTCGCCGGGCACGATGTCGGCGAGACCGAGGCCGCGCACCGTGCCCCCGAAGCGTTCGGCCATCACGGCGTTGTTGCGCCGGTCCGCATACATGGGCCCGGTCTCCGTCAGCTCGGCCTCGGTCTCGGTGGCGAGCGCCGCGCCCAGGGCGGCCTTGCGCACCCGCCTCACCAGCGCCTCTGCGGAGGCTGCCGTCCGGTCGCGCACATAGAGGTCGACCGAGGCGTGGGCGGGCACCACGTTGGGGGCCTGCCCGCCGTCCGTGATGATCCCGTGCACGCGGGCCGAGGGCGGCATGAACTGGCGCATCGCGTCGAGCGCCTGGAGGAAGAGCTGGGCGGCCGCGAGCGCGCTGCGCCCCTCCCACGGCGACTTCGCGGCGTGCGCGCTGACGCCCGTGAAGTCGGCCCGCAGGTGCGCGGCGGCCAGGCCGTGCCGGGTGGTCAGGGAGCGGTCGGCCGGGTGGAACATCACCGCCGCGTCGACTCCCTCGAAGACCCCGGCATCGGCGAGCCGGATCTTGCCCGCGCCGCCCATCTCCTCGCCGGGCGTGCCGATCACCGCGATCGTGCCCGGGTGGTCGGGCATGGCGCGCACGGCCGCGATCGCCGCCGCCGCGCCGCCCGCCGCGATGAGGTTGTGACCGCATCCGTGCCCGATCCCGGGCAGCGCGTCGTACTCCGCGAGCACGGCGACGTACGGGCCCGGCGTGCCTGTCCCGTGCACCGCGACGAACGCCGTTTCCAGTCCGCCGGCGGGCGACTCGACGGTGAAGCCCTCCTCGCCGAGCCACCCGGTGAGCGCGTCCCGCGCGTGGAACTCGGCGAACTTCAGCTCGGGCCGCCCGTGCACGGCCCGGCTCACCTCCTCCATACGCGGCCGCAGCGCGGTCAGCTCCGCGGTGAGCATCTCGGTCGAGGTCGCCGTGGCGGCGGTGGCGGGGGTGGGGGAAGCGGCGGGCACGGGGGACTCCTGACGTGCTGATGAGCTGGGTCGTACGTCGAGACTGCGGCCGGCGTCCCACTCCTCGGCCGCGATTACCGCACGCCAGGTAACCCTGGTCAGACTCCTTCCTGCTGCTCGTAGGGTCGCCGCACCGCAGACCACCCCCAGCAGACGTACGACAGAAGGAGGGACCGATGGCAGCCGTGGACGCCCCTGCCGCAGCACCCGCGCCCCCGCACGGATTCATGAGATTCCTGGGCGGGATCGAACGGGCGGGCAATCGCCTGCCGCACCCCTTCTGGCTCTTCTGGATCCTGTTCGCCGTCACGGCCGTGGCCAGTTGGGGCATGGCCGAGGGCGGGCTCGGCGTCGCCGACCCGGGCACCGGCAAGCAGGTCGCCGTACGGACCGTGCTCACCGTGAACGGTGCCCGCGAGTTCCTGTCCTCCGTCGAGCAGAACTTCGTGACGTTCGGCCCGCTCGGCACGGTCACGATCGTGATGCTCGGTGTCGCGGTCGCGGAGCGCACCGGCCTGTTCGAGGCACTCGCTGTGAAGTCGCTGTCGCGTGTCTCGGCGAAGTACGTGGTGCTCGCCGTAGCCCTCGCCGGCGCCCTGTCGAAGTTCCTGTCCGACTCGGCCTACATCATCCTGATCCCCCTCGGCGCGATCGCGTTCCAGACCGTGGGCCGGTCCCCCGTACTCGGCATGATCGTCGCGTTCGTCTCCATCAACGCGGCCGGGGACGCCAACCCCCTCATCGCCCCCGGCGACGCGGCCTTCGCCGCGATGGCGACCGAGGCCGCCCAGACCGTCTCCCCGCACGCCTCCGTGCGCCCGACGGACAACATGTACTTCACGACCGTCTCGGCGATCGTCCTCGCGCTCGTCATCACCTACGTCACCGAGAAGGTCCTGGCCCGCCGGGAGCACACTCTGCTGCCCGACGACGCCGAGGCCGCAGTGGAATCGGCCCGCCCGGCTCCCGGCCCCCGTGAGGTACGGGCGCTGAAGCTCACCGGCCTTGCCGCGCTTACCTATTGGAGCCTGGTCGCGCTCGCCGTCCTGCCCCGGAACTCGCCGCTGCGGGCCCCCGACGGCGCGATCGTCGAATCCCCGCTCTTCGACAACATCGCCGTCTTCCTGGCGCTGTTCTTCCTGGTCATCGGCTTCGTCTACGGACGCCTGACCGGGGTCATCGGCTCCAACCACGACGTGCCCGCCTTCATGGCGGACGGCCTGCGCTCCATCGCACCGCTGCTCGTGATCTTCTTCGCGGTCTCGCAGTTCGTGGCGCTGTTCAAGTGGACCAACATCGGTACGTACGTCGCCGTGCGCGGCGCCGACGCCATCCGTGACGCGGGTGCGCCGACGCTCGTCCTCTTCGCCCTGCTCATCGTCGCAGTCGCCTGCATGAACCTGCTGATCACCAGCGGGCAGGCGCTGTGGGCCCTCGTCGCGCCCGTCCTCGTACCGATGCTGATGCTGCTGCACATCAGCCCCGCCACGACCATGGCCCTGTACCGGATCGCCGACTCCTGCACGAACTCCATCACCCCGATGTCGACGACCTTCATGCTGACCGTCGGCTTCATCCAGACCCGCAAGAAGCGGGCCGGGATCGGCACACTCGTCTCCTGCACGCTGCCGGTGGCGCTCAGCATGCTCGTGGTGTGGACGGTCCTGTTCTTCGTCTGGTGGCTGTTCAGGATCCCGCTGGGGCCGGGGGCACCCGTGCGATGACGGGCTGAGGAACCGTCACCAGTCGATGTCGTCGGGTTCCGGCTCCGGCTCGTGCTCGGGCCAGTGCTCCTCCGGCGCCGCCTCCGTGGCGGTGGCGGAGGCGGTCGGGGCCGAGCCGCCACCGGAACCGGCGCCGTCCAGGCCCGCCAGGACGCCGAGCACACCCTCGCCCCACGTCGCCAGCTTCTTCTCGCCGACGCCGCCGATCGTGCCCAGTTGGCCGATGGACGTCGGGTGTTGGAGGGCGATCTCCTTGAGCGTCGCGTCGTGGAAGATGACGTACGCCGGGACCCCGTTCTCCTTCGCCTGCGCGCCGCGCCATGCGCGCAGCGCCTCGAACACGGGCAGCAGCTGCTCCGGCAGGTCCGCCGCGGGCGACTTCGTCTTGCGGTCCCGCGAGGCCGACCGGGACGTGGCGGGGCGCGGCGCCTCCTTGCGCAGCCGCACCTCCCGCCGGCGCCCGAGGACGCTCCCGCTCTCCTCGGTGAGCACCAGCGTCCCGTACTCGCCCTCGACCGCGATGAGTCCCTGCGCGAGCAACTGCCGTGCCACGCCCCGCCATTCGGCCTCGCTCAGGTCCTCGCCGATGCCGAAGACGGAGAGCTGGTCGTGGTCGAACTGGATGACCTTGGCCGTGCGCCGGCCCATCAGGATGTCGATGACCTGGCCCGCGCCGAACTTCTGCCTGCGCTCCCGGTCGAGACGCACCACCGTGGAGAGGATCTTCTGAGCGGCGACGGTGCCGTCCCAGGTCTCCGGCGGCGAGAGGCACGTGTCGCAGTTGCCGCAGCTTGCCGCCTGCGGCTCCTGGCCGAAGTACATGAGGAGCTGGGACCTGCGGCACTGCGCCGTCTCGCACAGCGCCAGCATCGCGTCGAGGTGGGACCCCGCCCGACGCCGGAACGCCTCGTCCCCCTCCCCCATGTTGATCAGCTTCCGCTGCTGGACGACGTCCTGCAGCCCGTACGCCATCCAGGCCGTGGACGCGAGCCCGTCACGGCCGGCGCGACCCGTCTCCTGGTAGTAGCCCTCGACGGACTTCGGGAGATCGAGATGCGCGACGAACCGGACGTCCGGCTTGTCGATGCCCATGCCGAACGCGATGGTCGCGCAGACGACCAGGCCCTCCTCACGCAGGAACCGGGACTGGTGCGCCGCGCGGGTGCCCGCGTCCAGGCCCGCGTGGTACGGGACCGCCTCGATGCCGTTGCGGCTGAGGAACTCGGCCGCCGCCTCCACCGACTTGCGCGACAGGCAGTACACGATGCCCGCGTCGCCCTCGTGCTCCTGCTTGAGGAAGCTGAGGAGCTGCTTCTTCGGGTCCGCCTTCGGCACGATCCGGTACTGGATGTTGGGCCGGTCGAAGCTCGCCACGAAGTGCTTCGCGTCCGGCATGCCCAGGCGCTCGGTGATCTCCTGGTGCGTGGCGTGCGTCGCCGTCGCCGTGAGCGCGATGCGCGGCACGTCCGGCCAGCGCCGGCCGAGGACGGACAGGGCCAGGTAGTCCGGGCGGAAGTCGTGCCCCCACTGCGCCACACAGTGCGCCTCGTCGATCGCGAAGACGGAGATCCTGCCGCGGGAGAGCAGGTCGAGCGTGGAGTCGAGGCGCAGCCGCTCCGGCGCCAGATAGATGACGTCCAGCTCGCCCGCGAGGAACTCGGCCTCGACGGTGCGGCGCTCGTCGAAGTCCTGCGTCGAGTTCATGAACCCGGCGCGCACGCCCAGCGCGCGCAGCGCGTCCACCTGGTCCTGCATGAGGGCGATGAGGGGCGAGATCACGACGCCCGTGCCGGGCCTGACCAGGGCCGGGATCTGGTAGCACAGGGACTTTCCGCCGCCGGTCGGCATCAGGACGACGGCGTCCCCGCCGTCCACGACGTGGTCGATGATCGCTTCCTGCTCGCCGCGGAACGCGTCATATCCGAAGACGCGGTGCAGCGTCTCCAGCGCGCCGCCGCGCATCGCCGTCGCCACGCCGGGCTCCGTC
The DNA here is from genome assembly GCF_002803065.1 of Streptomyces sp. CB01635. Lineage (GTDB taxonomy): Bacteria > Actinomycetota > Actinomycetes > Streptomycetales > Streptomycetaceae > Streptomyces. Next base: position 64,984 of record NZ_NNBL01000026.1, on the reverse strand, counting down.
ACCTCGCTCATGCCACCGATCCCATTCATCGCCCTGTCCCCCGTACGTCCATACTTTGTGGTTCGACCACTGCTGCCACGATAGGGCTCCGCACCGACAGCCCGAAAAGTTATCCACAGGCTGGGGGTGAAGTCACCTCCCGGCCGGGGTCCCGGAACGCCTCCGCCCGGCATCCCCTCGCGGGGACACCGGGCGGTGACGACGGTGCGTGGCGCGGTTACCGCACGAACACGCTCGCCTGGTTCGCCAGGTCCAGGAAGTACTGCGGCGCGAGGCCCAGCACCACCGTGACCGCCACACCCACCGCGATCGTGGTCATGGTCAGCGGCGAGGGCACCGCGACCGTCGGGCCGTCCGCCTTCGGCTCGCTGAAGAACATGAGCACGATCACCCGGATGTAGAAGAACGCCGCGATGGCCGACGAGATCACACCGACCACGACGAGCGCGCCGGCCCCGCCCTCCGCCGCCGCCTTGAACACGGCGAACTTTCCGGCGAAGCCCGAGGTCAGCGGGATACCGGCGAAGGCGAGCAGGAACACCGCGAAGACGGCCGCGACCAGCGGCGAGCGGCGTCCGAGCCCCGCCCACTTCGACAGGTGCGTGGCCTCGCCGCCCGCGTCCCTGACCAGCGTCACCACGGCGAACGCGCCGACGGTCACGAAGGAGTACGCGCCCAGGTAGAAGAGCACGGACGAGATGCCGTCGGGCGTGGTGGCGATGACACCGGCGAGGATGAATCCGGCGTGCGCGATCGACGAGTACGCGAGGAGCCGCTTGATGTCGGTCTGGGTGATCGCGACGATCGCGCCGCCCAGCATCGTGATGATCGCGATGGCCCACATGACCGGCCGCCAGTCCCAGCGCAGGCCGGGCAGGACCACGTACAGAAGCCGCAGGAGGGCGCCGAAGGCGGCGACCTTCGTGGCGGCCGCCATGAAGCCGGTGACCGGTGTCGGCGCGCCCTGGTAGACGTCCGGGGTCCACATGTGGAACGGCACGGCGCCGACCTTGAACAGCAGGCCCATGACGACCATGGCGACGCCGATGAGCAGCAGCGCGTCGTTCCCCATGGTGTCGGCGAGCGCCGGGTCGATGTTCTGGATCGATCCGTCGACGACGTCGGCGATCGTCGCGTACGACACGGAGCCCGCGTACCCGTACAGGAGGGCGATGCCGAACAGGGTGAACGCCGAGGCGAAGGCGCCGAGGAGGAAGTACTTGACCGCGGCCTCCTGCGACATGAGCCGCTTGCGGCGGGCCACGGCGCACAGGAGGTAGAGCGGCAGGGAGAAGACTTCCAGGGCGATGAACAGCGTCAGGAGGTCGTTCGCCGCGGGGAAGACCAGCATGCCGCCGATCGCGAAGAGCGCGAGCGGGAACACCTCGGTGGTGGTGAACCCGGCCTTGACGGCGGCCTTCTCGCTGTCGCTGCCGGGCACGGACGAGGCCTGCGCGGCGAACGAGTCGACGCGGTTGCCGTGCGCCTCCGGGTCCAGACGGCGCTCGGCGAAGGTGAAGATCGCGACGAGGCCGGTCAGCAGGATCACGCCCTGGAGGAACAGGGCCGGGCCGTCGACGGCGATCGCGCCCATGGCCGCGATGTGCGCCTTCGTGGTGCCGTACCCGCCGGCCGCGAGCCCGACCACCGCGGCGAACGCGGCGGCCAGGGCGACGACGGCGAGGAACACCTGGACGTAGTAGCGGGACTTGCGCGGCACGAACGCCTCGACAAGGACCCCGAGGACCGCCGCACCGAGGACGATCAAGGTGGGCGACAATTGGCCATATTCGATCTTTGGCGCGTCGATCTTGGAAATGGGATCGGCCGCCGTTGTCCACAGGCTGTGGACGGCTGCTGCGCTCACTTGGCCGCCTCCACCGCTGGCTTCGGGTCCTTCTTGTGTACGTCGGACAGGGTCTGCTTGACCGCCGGGTTCACCAGGTCGGTGACCGGCTTCGGGTAGACGCCCAGGAAGATCAGCGCGGCGATCAGCGGAACGACCACCGCGAGTTCCCGCACGCGCAGGTCCGGCAGGGACGAGACCTCCGGCTTCACCGGGCCCGTCATCGTCCGCTGGTAGAGGACGAGCGTGTAGAGCGCGGCGAGCACGATGCCGAAGGTCGCGATGATCCCGATCACCGGGTAGCGCGAGAACGTGCCGACCAGGACCAGGAACTCACTCACGAAGGGCGCGAGGCCCGGCAGCGAGAGGGTCGCGAGGCCGCCGATCAGGAACGTGCCGGCGAGCACCGGGGCGACCTTCTGCACGCCTCCGTAGTCCGCGATCAGGCGCGAGCCACGGCGCGAGATCAGGAAGCCCGCCACCAGCATCAGGGCGGCCGTCGAGATCCCGTGGTTGACCATGTAGAGCGTCGCGCCCGACTGGCCCTGGCTCGTCATCGCGAAGATGCCGAGGACGATGAACCCGAAGTGCGAGATCGACGCGTACGCCACCAGGCGCTTGATGTCCCGCTGGCCGACCGCGAGCAGCGCCCCGTAGACGATGCTGATGAGGGCCAGTACGAGGATGACCGGCGTCGCCCACTTCGAGGCCTCCGGGAAGAGCTGGAGGCAGAAGCGGAGCATCGCAAACGTGCCGACCTTGTCGACCACCGCCGTGATGAGGACGGCGACCGGGGCGGTGGCCTCCCCCATCGCGTTCGGCAGCCAGGTGTGCAGCGGCCACAGCGGCGCCTTCACCGCGAAGGCGAAGAAGAAGCCGAGGAAGAGCCAGCGCTCGGTGCTGGTCGCCATGTGCAGCGAGCCGTCGGCCCGCGCGGCGGCGATCTCCTGGAGCGAGAAGTTCCCCGCCACCACGTAGAGACCGATCACGGCCGCCAGCATGATGAGGCCGCCGACGAGGTTGTAGAGCAGGAACTTCACGGCGGCGTAAGAGCGTTGGGCCGCCGCGTTCTCGTCGCTGCCCGCGTGGGCACGGTCCCCGAAGCCGCCGATGAGGAAGTACATCGGGATGAGCATGGCTTCGAAGAAGATGTAGAAGAGGAAGACGTCGGTGGCCTCGAAGGAGATGACCACCATCGCCTCGACGCCGAGGATCAGGGCGAAGAAGCCCTGCGTCGGGCGCCACCTCGAACTTCCCGTTTCCTGCGGGTCGGCGTCGTGCCAGCCCGCGAGGATCACGAACGGGATCAGGAGGGCGGTGAGCGCGATGAGCGCCACCGCGATGCCGTCCACGCCCAGCTCGTACCGCACCCCGAAGTCCTTGATCCAGGAGTGGGATTCGGTGAGCTGGTAGCGGGCGCCGCCGGGCTCGAAGCGCACGAGCACGACCGCGGCCAGCACCAGCGTGGCGAGCGAGACGAGCAGCGCCAGCCACTTCGCCGCCGTGCGCCGCGCGGCCGGTACGGCAGCCGTGGCGATGGCTCCCACGGCGGGGAGCACCGCCGTCGCTGTCAGCAGAGGAAAGGACATTGCTATCAGACCGCCCTCATCAGCAGGGTCGCGGCGACGATGAGTGCCGCACCGCCGAACATCGAGACGGCGTACGAGCGGGCGTAGCCGTTCTGGAGCTTGCGCAGCCGGCCGGAGAGCCCGCCGACCGAGGCCGCCGTCCCGTTGACCACGCCGTCGACCAGGGTGTGGTCGACGTAGACCAGGGAGCGGGTGAGGTGCTCGCCGCCGCGGACCAGGACCACGTGGTTGAAGTCGTCCTGGAGGAGGTCACGGCGGGCGGCCCGGGTGAGCAGCGAGCCGCGTGGGGCGACGACCGGGACCGGGCGCCGGGCGTACTGGAGGTAGGCCAGGCCCGCGCCGATCACCAGGACCACCATGGTGGCGGCGGTGACGGTCGTGGCACTGATCGGCGCGTCCCCGTGGCTGTGCTCGGTGACCGGCTCCAGCCAGTGCAGGAAGCGGTCGCCGATGCTGAAGAAGCCACCCGCGAAGACGGATCCGACGGCGAGCACGATCATCGGGATCGTCATGGACTTCGGCGACTCGTGCGGGTGCGGCTCGTGGCCCTCCGCGTCCGGCTGCCAGCGCTTCTCACCGAAGAAGGTCATGATCATCACGCGCGTCATGTAGTACGCGGTGATGGCCGCGCCGAGCAGGGCCACCGATCCGAGGATCCAGCCCTCCGTGCCGCCCTTCGCGAACGCCGCCTCGATGATCTTGTCCTTGGAGAAGAAGCCGGACAGACCTGGGAAGCCGATGATCGCGAGATAGCCGAGCCCGAACGTGACGAACGTGACCGGCATGTACTTCCTGAGGGCGCCGTACTTCCTCATGTCCACCTCGTCGTTCATGCCGTGCATGACCGAACCGGCGCCGAGGAAGAGGCCCGCCTTGAAGAAGCCGTGCGTCACCAGGTGCATGATCGCGAAGACGTAGCCGATGGGGCCGAGGCCCGCGGCCAGCACCATGTACCCGATCTGCGACATCGTCGAGCCGGCCAGCGCCTTCTTGATGTCGTCCTTCGCGCAACCGACGATCGCACCGAACAGGAGCGTGACCGCACCCACGATGACGACGACGAGCTGTGCGTCCGGCGACGCGTTGAACACCGCGCCGGAGCGGACGATCAGATAGACACCGGCGGTCACCATGGTCGCGGCGTGGATGAGGGCCGAGACCGGGGTCGGGCCCTCCATCGCGTCACCGAGCCAGGACTGCAGCGGCACCTGGGCGGACTTGCCGCACGCGGCGAGCAGCAGCATCAGGGCGATGCCCGTCAGCGTCGCGCCGCCGCCCTGGTGCTCCTCCGCCGCCTTCAGGACCGGCGCGAAGGCGAACGTCCCGAACGTCGTGAACATCAGCATGATGGCGATCGACAGGCCCATGTCGCCGACGCGGTTGACCAGGAAGGCCTTCTTCGCCGCGGTCGCCGCGCTGGGCTTGTGCTGCCAGAAACCGATCAGGAGGTACGAGGCGAGGCCCACGCCCTCCCAGCCGACGTACAGGAGCAGGTAGTTGTCGGCGAGGACCAGGAGCAGCATCGCCGCGAGGAACAGGTTCAGGTAGCCGAAGAAGCGGCGGCGCCGCTCGTCGTGCTCCATGTACCCGATCGAGTAGATGTGGATCAGCGTGCCCACACCGGAGATCAGGAGCACGAACGTCATCGACAGCTGGTCCAGCTGGAAGGAGACGTCGGCCTGGAAGCCCTCGACCGGGATCCAGCTGAACAGGTGCTGGGTGAAGGTGCGGTCGTCGGCGCTCTTGCCGAGCATGTCGGCGAAAAGGAGGACGCCGATGACGAAGGAGGCGGCCGAGAGCAGCGTGCCGAGCAGATGGCCCACACGGTCCAGCCGCCGTCCGCCACACAGCAGTACGGCCGCTCCGAGCAGTGGCGCCGCTACCAGCAGCGCAATCAGGTTTTCCACTGTGCAGCGACCCCTTACAGCTTCATCAGGCTGGCGTCGTCGACCGAGGCCGAGTGGCGGGAACGGAACAGCGACACGATGATCGCGAGCCCGACCACGACCTCCGCGGCGGCGACGACCATCGTGAAGAAGGCGATGATCTGGCCGTCGAGATTGCCGTGCATCCGGGAGAACGCGACGAACGCGAGGTTGCAGGCGTTGAGCATCAGCTCGACGCACATGAACAGAACGATCGCGTTCCGCCTGATGAGCACGCCGGTGGCGCCGATCGTGAACAACAGGGCGGCGAGATACAGGTAGTTGACCGGATTCACTTCGACGCCTCCTCGGTCCGCTCAAGGCGCTCGGCCGAGCGCTGCTCCAGGGCCTTCAGATCACCGAGCGCCTCGTCCGACACGTCGCGGATCTGACCGCGCTCGCGCAGCGTCTGCATGACCGTGAGCTCCGACGGGGTGCCGTCGGGGAGCAGGCCCGCGATGTCGACCGCGTTGTGCCGGGCGTAGACACCCGGGGCGGGCAGCGGCGGGAGGTGCTTGCCCTCGCGCACGCGCTGCTCGGCCATCTCCCGCTGCGTCCTGGCCCGCTCGATGCGCTCTCGGTGCGTGAGCACCATGGCTCCGAGGGTGGCCGTGATCAGCAGGGCGCCGGTGATCTCGAAGGCGAAGACGTACTTCGTGAAGATGAGGGCGGCGAGCCCTTCCACGTTCCCCCCGGCGTTCGCCTTGCCCAGTCCGCTGAACTGGTGGAGCGAGGCGTTCCCGATGCCCGCGAGGAGCAGGATCCCGAAGCCGAGTCCGCACAGCAGGGCCAGCCAGCGCTGCCCCTTGATGGTCTCCTTCAAGGAGTCCGCCGCGGTGACACCGACGAGCATGACCACGAAGAGGAACAGCATCATGATCGCGCCGGTGTAGACGATGATCTGGACGACGCCCAGGAAGTACGCGCCGTTGGCCAGGTAGAAGACCGCCAGGATGATCATGGTCCCGGCGAGGCACAGCGCGCTGTGCACCGCCTTCTTCATCAGGACCGTGCACAGGGCGCCGATGACGGCGACCGTGCCGAGGACCCAGAACTGGAAGGCCTCACCCGTGGAGGTCGCGTAGGCGGCGAGCTGGCTCATGCCTCCGCCCCCTCGGGTTCGGGCTTCTCGCCCTTGGAGACGGCGACCTGACGGACCGTGCCGGGCGCGGCCTCCGTCACCAGACCCCGGTAGTAGTCCTGCTCGTCCGTGCCGGGGAAGATCGAGTGGGGCGATTCGACCATGCCCTCCTCGAGTCCGGCGAGCAGCTGCTCCTTGGTGTAGATCAGGTTCTCGCGGCTGCTGTCGGCGAGCTCGAACTCGTTCGTCATCGTCAGCGCGCGCGTGGGGCACGCCTCGATGCACAGGCCGCACAGGATGCAGCGGGCGTAGTTGATCTGGTAGACGCGGCCGTAGCGCTCGCCCGGCGAGTAGCGCTCCTCGTCGGTGTTGTCCGCGCCCTCCACATAGATGGCGTCCGCGGGACAGGCCCAGGCGCACAACTCGCAGCCGATGCACTTCTCCAGGCCGTCCGGATGACGGTTGAGCTGGTGCCGGCCGTGGAAGCGCGGGGCCGTGGTCTTGGGCTGCTCCGGGTACTGCTCCGTCAGCCGCTTCTTGAACATGGCCTTGAAGGTCACGCCGAAGCCGGCCACGGGATTCTGGAAGCCGGGCTTGGTCTGCCCGCCCTCCGTCGACTCGTCAGCCATGGGACGCCTCCTTTCCGTCACTGGGACTCTCACCGGTTTCGTCACTGGCAGTATCCGGTCCGCCACTGACAATCAACTCCCGCTCCCCGCGCGGGCGTCGGCGCGGCACGGCCGGCGGAGTCTGGCCGGGCAGCGGCGGGACCGGGAAGCCGCCTGCCATCGGGTCGAAGGCCGCGGCCTGTTCGGCCGCCTCCCGCGCCTCGCGTTCCTTGCCGCCGCGGTCCCTGAAGATGTCGACGAGGAACGAGAGCAGCAGCAGGGTGAGAACGCCTGCGCTCACGTACAGGGCGATGGGCCAGAAGGAGTAGTTCTCGTTCCGCAGGGTCCGCACGGTGGCGACGAGCATCAGCCAGACCACGGAGACCGGGATGAGGACCTTCCAGCCGAGCTTCATCAGCTGGTCGTAGCGCACGCGCGGGAGCGTGCCGCGCAGCCAGATGAAGAAGAACAGCAGCAGCTGGACCTTGATGACGAACCAGAGCATCGGCCACCAGCCGTGGTTCGCGCCCTCCCAGAAGGTGGACACCGGCCACGGGGCCCGCCAGCCGCCCAGGAAGAGCGTCACCGACACGGCCGAGACCGTCACCATGTTCACGTACTCGGCGAGCATGAACAGCGCGAACTTGATCGACGAGTACTCGGTGTTGAAGCCGCCGACGAGGTCGCCCTCGGACTCCGGCATGTCGAACGGCGCGCGGTTCGTCTCGCCGACCATCGTCACGATGTAGATGAGGAACGAGACCGGCAGGAGCACGATGTACCAGCGGTCGTGCTGCTGGGCGACGATCTCCGAGGTGGACATCGACCCGGAGTAGAGGAACACCGACGCGAAGGCCGCGCCCATCGCGATCTCGTACGAGATCATCTGGGCGCAGGACCGCAGACCACCCAGCAAGGGGTAGGTCGATCCGGAACTCCAACCCGCGAGCACGATCCCGTAGATGCCGACCGAGGCGACCGCGAGGATGTAGAGCATCGCGATCGGCAGGTCGGTGAGCTGCATCGTGGTGCGGTGGCCGAAGATCGAGACCTCGTTGCCGGACGGCCCGAAGGGGATCACGGCGATCGCCATGAACGCCGGGATGGCGGCGACGACCGGGGCCAGGATGTAGACCACCTTGTCGGCGCGCTTGACGACGACGTCTTCCTTCAGCATCAGCTTGATGCCGTCGGCGAGCGACTGGAGCATGCCCCAGGGGCCGTGCCGGTTGGGGCCGATGCGCAGCTGCATCCAGGCGACGACCTTGCGCTCCCACACGATGGAGAAGAGCACGGTCACCATCAGGAAGGCGAAGCAGAAGACCGCCTTGACCGCGACCAGCCACCAGGGATCGCGGCCGAACAGCGAGAGGTCTTCCAAAGCGAGCGGGATCATGACTGCACCTCCTTGGCCTCGTCGATGCCCGCGGGACCGATCCGGACGAGTGCGCCGGGCACGGCCCCCGTGTCGGAGGCCACGCCCCCGCCGGTGGAGTTCAGCGGAAGCCACACCACGCGGTCCGGCATCTCCGTGACCTGGAGCGGGAGTCGGGTCGTCCCCGCCGGTCCGGTGACGGCGAGCTCGTCGCCGTCCTTGACGCCCGCCTCGGCAGCCGTGGCGGCCGACACACGCGCGCGTGCCGCGTGCCGCGTGCCGGCGAGCGCGTCGTCGCCCTCCTGGAGGCGGCCCTGGTCGAGCAGCAGCCGGTGCCCCGCGAGGACGGCCTCACCGGACGCGGGCCGCGGCAGCTGCGAGGCCGTCTCCAGCGAGTCCGTCGCGCGGAGCCCGCTCCACCCGCCGAGGCGGTCGAACTCCCCCCGCGCGGCCCGCAGGTCCGGCAGGCCCAGGTGTACGTCCATGGCGTCCGCGAGCATCTGGAGGACCCGCGCGTCTGCGGGCGCCAGGGATCGCGTCATCTGGTCGGGCTTGAGCGCGGCCTCGAAGAGGCGTGCCCGGCCTTCCCAGTTGAGGAACGTGCCCGCCTTCTCGGCGACCGCGGCGACCGGAAGCACGACGTCCGCGTGGTCGGTGACCTCGCTGGGACGCTGCTCCAGGGAGACGACGAACGCCACCTCGTGCAGTGCTTCACGCGCGCGTGCCGGGTCGGGCAGGTCCGCGACCTCGACACCGGCGACGACCAGGGCCCGCAGCTCGCCGCCGGCGGCGGCCTCGACGATCTGGCCCGTGTCGCGCCCGTAGCGGTGCGGGAGTTCGGACACTCCCCAGACGGCGGCCACCTCTTCCCGCGCGCGCGGGTCGGTGGCCGGACGTCCGCCGGGAAGAAGCGACGGCAGGGCGCCCGCCTCGATCGCGCCGCGCTCCCCGGCCCGGCGCGGAATCCACACCAGATGGGCGCCGGTCGCCGTGGCGGCCCGTACGACGGCGGTCAGGGCGCCCGGCACGGACGCGAGCCGCTCGCCGACGACGATGACGGCATCCTCGGCACGCAGCGCCTGGGACGCCTCGGCGCCGCCGTCCTCCAGGCCGAAGCCGGAGGCGAGTGCGTCCAGCCACTCGGTCTCGGTGCCCGGAGCGGCCGGCAGCAGCGTGCCGCCCGCCTTCTCCAGGCCCCTGGTCGCGAACGGGGCGAGCCCGAACGTCCGCTGGCCGTGCCCGCGCCACGCCTTGCGCAGCTTCAGGAAGACGCCGGGCGCCTCCTCCTCGGCCTCGATCCCGACGAGGAGGACAGCGGGCGCCTTCTCCAGAGACGTGTACGTGACCCCGACACCGTCGAGGTCACGCCCGCGTCCGGCGACCCGCGCCGCCAGGAAGTCGGCCTCCTCGCTGCTGTGCACGCGCGCGCGGAAGTCGATGTCGTTCGTGTCGAGCGCCACGCGCGCGAACTTGCTGTACGCGTACGCGTCCTCAACGGTGAGCCGGCCACCGGTCAGGACCCCGGCACGACCGCGGGCCGACAGCAGACCCCGGGCCGCGACATCCAGGGCTTCGGGCCAGGAAGCGGGCTCGAGGACACCGTCCGCGTTACGGACGAGCGGCGTGGTCAGCCGGTCGGGCTTCTGCGCGTAACGGAACCCGAAGCGGCCCTTGTCGCAGACCCACTCCTCGTTGACCTCGGGGTCCGGCGACGCGAGGCGCCGCATGACCTTGCCGCGCCGGTGGTCCGTGCGGGTCGCACAGCCGCCCGCGCAGTGCTCGCACACGCTGTGCGAGGACACGAGGTCGAAGGGCCTGGAGCGGAATCGGTACGCCGCCGAGGTCAGCGCCCCGACCGGACAGATCTGGATCGTGTTCCCGGAGAAGTACGACTCGAAGGGGTCGCCCTCGCCGGTGCCGACCTGCTGGAGCGCGCCGCGCTCGAGCAGCTCGATCATCGGGTCACCGGCGATCTGGTTGCTGAACCGCGTGCAGCGTGCGCAGAGCACACACCGCTCACGGTCGAGCAGGACCTGGGGCGAGATCGGGACCGGCTTCTCGAACGTCCGCTTCTTCCCGTCGAAACGGGAGTCGGACTGGCCGTGCGACATGGCCTGGTTCTGCAGCGGGCACTCGCCGCCCTTGTCGCAGACCGGGCAGTCCAGCGGGTGGTTGATGAGGAGCAGCTCCATCACGCCTCGCTGCGCCTTCTCGGCGACGGGCGAGCTGAGCTGGCTCTTGACCACCATGCCGTCGGTGCAGGTGATGGTGCAGGACGCCATCGGCTTGCGCTGGCCCTCGACCTCGACGATGCACTGGCGGCAGGCGCCGGCCGGGTCGAGCAGGGGGTGATCGCAGAAGCGGGGGATCTCGATGCCGAGCTGTTCGGCGGCGCGGATCACCAGCGTGCCCTTGGGCACGCTGATCCCGATGCCGTCGATCGTCAGCGAGACGAGATCTTCCGGCGGCACCGCCGCCTCACCGCCCCCGGAGGGAGCGCCTGTGGTTACCGTCATGCGTTCACCTCCGTGCGCTGGTCCGCCCAAGCGGTCGACTTGGCGGGGTCGAAGGGGCAGCCCTTGCCCGTGATGTGCTGCTCGTACTCCTCGCGGAAGTACTTGAGCGAGGAGAAGATCGGGGACGCGGCGCCGTCGCCGAGCGCGCAGAACGACTTGCCGTTGATGTTGTCGGCGATGTCGTTCAGCTTGTCGAGGTCGGCCATCAAGCCCTTGCCGGCCTCGATGTCGCGCAGCAACTGCACGAGCCAGTACGTTCCTTCACGGCACGGTGTGCACTTGCCGCAGGACTCGTGGGCGTAGAACTCGGTCCAGCGGGTGACCGCCCGCACGACGCAGGTCGTCTCGTCGAAGCACTGGAGCGCCTTCGTGCCGAGCATCGATCCCGCGGCGCCGACGCCCTCGTAGTCGAGGGGCACGTCGAGGTGCTCGTCGGTGAACATCGGTGTCGAACTGCCGCCGGGCGTCCAGAACTTGAGGCGGTGACCGGGGCGCATGCCGCCGCTCATGTCGAGCAGCTGGCGCAGCGTGATGCCGAGCGGCGCCTCGTACTGGCCGGGGTTGGTGACGTGCCCGCTGAGCGAGTACAGCGTGAAGCCCGGGGACTTCTCGCTGCCCATCGACTTGAACCAGTCCTTGCCGCGATTCAGGATCGCGGGAACCGACGCGATGGACTCGACGTTGTTGACAACAGTGGGGCACGCGTAGAGCCCCGCGACCGCGGGGAAGGGGGGACGGAGCCGCGGCTGGCCACGGCGGCCTTCCAGCGAGTCGAGCAGTGCGGTCTCCTCGCCACAGATGTACGCGCCCGCGCCCGCGTGCACCGTGAGTTCGAGGTTCAGCCCGCTGCCCAGGACGTTCTCGCCGAGGTAGCCCGCCGCGTAGGCCTCCCGTACGGCCTCGTGGAGCCGTCGCAGTACGGGGACGGCCTCGCCCCGCAGATAGATGAAGGCATGCGAAGAGCGGATCGCGTAGCACGCGATCACGATCCCCTCGATGAGGGAATGCGGGTTCGCGAAGAGGAGCGGGATGTCCTTGCAGGTCCCGGGCTCAGACTCGTCGGCGTTGACAACCAGATAGTGCGGTTTGCCGTCGCCCTGCGGAATGAACTGCCACTTCATTCCGGTGGGGAAGCCCGCGCCGCCGCGGCCTCGCAGGCCCGAGTCCTTCACATAGGCGATCAGGTCGTCCGGCGACATGGCGAGCGCCTTGCGCAGACCCTCGTAGCCGTCGTGCCTCCGGTAGACGTCGAGGGACCAGGACTTGTCCTCGTCCCAGAACGCCGAAAGGACCGGCGAGAGCAGCTTCTCGGGGCTGGTGTCGTTGTTGATCTCGGCTGCCAAGGTCATCACTCCCCCTCCTCGGCGACAGGTCCCGCCGGGTGGGCCGGATCGGAGGACGACGTGTCCTGCGGCGCGTCGTGCGAACTCAGGTGCTCGGCGGGCGACGTGTCGTGCGGTGCCGCGTTGTCGGCGTCCCGATGGGGGCCTCCGTCGCGCGGATGGACCACCCGCGCGGGGGCGGCCTCCCCCTTGGCGAGGCGCAGGCCGATCAGCGAGGCAGGTCCCGCGCTGCCGCTCGCCTCGACGGCGCCGGGCCGTTCGTCCGGGAAGCCGGCGAGGATCCGCGCGGTCTCCTTGTACGTGCACAGGGGGGCACCGCGGGTGGGTTCGACCTGCGCGCCCGCGCGCAGGTCGTCGACCAGCCGCTTCGCGCTGCCCACCGTCTGGTTGTCGAAGAACTCCCAGTTGACCATCACGACGGGCGCGAAGTCGCAGGCCGCGTTGCACTCGATGTGCTCGAGGGTGACCTTGCCGTCCTCGGTGGTCCCGCCGTTGCCGACACCCAGGTGCTCCTGGAGGGCCTCGAAGATGGCGTCGCCGCCCATCACTGCGCACAGCGTGTTCGTGCAGACCCCGACCTGGTAGTCACCGCTCGGCTTGCGCCGGTACATCGTGTAGAACGTCGCGACGGCGGTGACCTCGGCGGTGGTCAGGCCCAGCATGTCGGCGCAGAACTGCATGCCCGTGCGCGTGACATGGCCCTCCTCCGACTGCACGAGGTGCAGCAGCGGGAGGAGCGCGGAGCGCGATCCCGGGTAGCGGGCGATGATCTCGCGCGCGTCCGTCTCGAGCCTGGCTCGAACGTCGTCCGGGTAGTCGGGCGCGGGCAGTCGGGGCATGCCCAGGCTGACGCCCTGGCCCTGCTCGGAAGGAGTGGTGGTCACCGGTCGACGCCTCCCATCACGGGGTCGATGGACGCGACGGCGACGATGACGTCGGCGACCTGGCCGCCCTCGCACATCGCCGCCATGGCCTGAAGGTTGGTGAAGGAAGGGTCTCGGTAGTGGACCCGGTAAGGGCGGGTGCCGCCGTCGGACACGACGTGCACCCCGAGCTCCCCCTTGGGGGATTCGACGGCGGAGTACGCCTGCCCGGCGGGGACCCGGAAGCCCTCCGTCACCAGCTTGAAGTGGTGGATCAGGGACTCCATGGAGGTGCCCATGATCTGCTTGATGTGGTCGAGCGAGTTGCCGAGGCCGTCCGGGCCGAGCGCGAGCTGCGCCGGCCAGGCGATCTTCTTGTCGCCGACCATGACCGGGCCCGGGGCGAGCCGGTCCAGGCACTGCTCGACGATGCGCAGCGACTGCCGCATCTCCTCCAGGCGGATCAGGAAGCGTCCGTAGGAGTCGCAGGTGTCGGCGGTCGGGACCTCGAAGTCGTAGTTCTCGTAACCGCAGTACGGCTGCGATTTGCGCAGGTCGTGCGGGAGGCCCGCCGAGCGCAGGATCGGTCCGGTGGCGCCGAGGGCCATGCAGCCGGTGAGGTCGAGATAGCCGACGTCCTGCATACGGGCCTTGAAGATGGGGTTCCCGGTGGCGAGCTTGTCGTACTCGGGAAGGTTCTTCGACATCTTCTTCACGAACTCGCGGATCTGGTCCACCGCGCCGGGCGGCAGGTCCTGGGCGAGTCCGCCGGGCCGGATGTACGCGTGGTTCATGCGCAGGCCGGTGATGAGCTCGTAGATATCGAGAATGAGTTCACGATCACGGAAGCCGTAGATCATGATCGTCGTGGCGCCGAGCTCCATGCCGCCGGTGGCGATGGCGACCAGGTGCGAGGACATCCGGTTCAGCTCCATCAGGAGTACCCGGATGATCGACGCGCGGTCGGGGATCTCGTTCTCGATGCCGAGAAGTTTCTCGACCGCGAGGCAGTACGCCGTCTCGTTGAAGAACGGCGTCAGATAGTCCATGCGCGTCACGAACGTGGTGCCCTGCGTCCACGTGCGGTACTCGAGGTTCTTCTCGATGCCCGTGTGCAGATAGCCGATGCCGCAGCGGGCCTCGGTGACCGTCTCGCCGTCGATCTCCAGGATCAGCCGGAGCACGCCGTGCGTGGACGGGTGCTGCGGGCCCATGTTGACGATGATGCGCTCGTCGTCGGCCTTGGCCGCGGACTGGACGACCTCGTCCCAGTCGCCGCCGGTGACCGTATATACGGTCCCCTCGGTCGTCTCGCGCGCCGAAGCGGCCGATGCCGCAGAAGAAGTAGACATCAGGAGTACGACCTCCGCTGGTCCGGAGCCGGGATCTGGGCGCCCTTGTACTCGACGGGGATGCCGCCGAGGGGGTAGTCCTTGCGCTGCGGGAAGCCCTGCCAGTCGTCCGGCATCATGATCCGCGTCAGCGCCGGGTGGCCGTCGAAGACCAGACCGAAGAAGTCGTACGTCTCGCGCTCGTGCCAGTCGTTCGTCGGATAGACGGCGACCAGCGAGGGGACGTGCGGATCCGCGTCGGGGGCGCTGACTTCGAGACGGATCAGCCGGTTGTGGGTGATCGAGCGCAGGTGGTAGACGGCGTGCAGCTCGCGGCCCTTGTCGTCCGGGTAGTGCACCCCGCTCACGCCCGTGCAGAGCTCGAAGCGCAGGGCCGGGTCGTCGCGCAGCGTCTGGGCGACGCGCACCAGGTACTCGCGTTCGATGTGGAACGTGAGCTCGTCGCGGTCGACGACGGTCTTGTCGATGGCGTTCTCGGGGACGAGGCCCTGTTCCTCCAGAGCCCCCTCCAGCTCGTCGGCCACCTCGTCGAACCAGCCGCCGTACGGCCGCGTGGCGGCGCCCGGCAGCCGTACGGAGCGGACGAGGCCGCCGTAGCCCGAGGTGTCGCCGCCGTTGTTGGCGCCGAACATGCCGCGCTGGACGCGGATCTCCTCGCCCTGGTCGCCCCGCTGCCCCGGGAGGTTGGCCGCGCTGAGGTCCTTCTCGGGGTTGACCCCGTTGCTGTCCGCGTCGCTCACCGCAGCAGCCCCTTCATCTCGATCGTCGGGAGCGCCTTGAGCGCCGCTTCCTCCGCCTCACGGGCCGCCTCCTCGGCGTTCACGCCGAGCTTGGAGGACTGGATCTTCTGATGGAGCTTGAGAATCGCGTCCATCAGCATCTCCGGCCGCGGCGGACAGCCGGGCAGGTAGATGTCCACAGGGACTACGTGGTCGACGCCCTGCACGATCGCGTAGTTGTTGAACATCCCGCCCGACGAGGCGCACACGCCCATGGAGATGACCCACTTGGGGTTCGGCATCTGGTCGTAGACCTGCCGCAGGACGGGCGCCATCTTCTGGCTCACGCGCCCGGCCACGATCATCAGGTCCGCCTGCCGCGGCGAGCCGCGGAAGACCTCCATACCGAAGCGCGCCAGGTCATAGCGGCCGGCGCCCGTCGTCATCATCTCGATGGCACAGCACGCCAGGCCGAACGTGGCCGGGAAGACGGATGACTTGCGCACCCAGCCCGCGGCCTGCTCGACGGTGGTCAGCAGAAAGCCGCTCGGCAGCTTTTCTTCGAGTCCCATGGCTTAAGGCCCCTCAGTCCCATTCCAGGCCGCCGCGCCGCCATACGTACGCGTACGCGACGAAGACGGTGAGCACGAAGAGCAGCATCTCCACGAGCCCGAAAACACCCAGGGCGTCGAAGGTGACGGCCCAGGGGTAGAGGAAGACGATCTCGATGTCGAAGACGATGAAGAGCATCGCCGTCAGGTAGTACTTGATGGGGAAGCGCCCGCCGCCGGCCGGCGTGGGGGTCGGCTCGATACCGCACTCGTAGGCCTCGAGCTTGGCCCGGTTGTATCGCTTTGGACCGATAAGCGTGGCCATGACCACGGAGAAGATCGCAAAGCCTGCCCCGAGGGCTCCCAGTACGAGGATGGGCGCATACGCGTTCACCGCTCCTCGCTCCTCTCAGTCGGCGCTGACTGCTGGCGGATACGTGGGGCCCGCCTCCCGCTCCCCGCGAAGCCACCCCCGGTTGTACGAAGATCGCTCACATGTGAAGCAGGTCACAAGCCCAACTGCCCCGCATCCTATGCCTGCCGGTCTGTGATCTGCGACACGGGGTGCGCCAACAGCTTTGTGATCTCCACCACCTGACGAAGGATCATGAAGTCGGATGAGCGGTGATCTTCACACGCGAAGCGCCTGAGTGATCACCAGACGTGACATCTTGGCGCGTTACCCCAGGTGACAGCGCTGGCCCAATATCAAGAGGTGGCGCGCCCAGGCAAATTGGCGCTGGACAGAACTGGCTGATAGCGGACGCCGTTCACACATCAGAGGGAGAGGTGTGGACGTAAGTGGACGCGGGCACGCGCTCACGAGGAGCGTCCGACCGCGAAGGCGGCCCCATTGTGACCTGCGTCACGGCGACCGTTATCGATTGGAAACCGGGCTTGGCCATCGGTATCAACGAGTGGTAGGCCGAGGGCAATTCGGGCGTATTACAGAAAGCCCATGATCACAGGCTTGATCAGCCCTGTCCGTATTGCCCGTTACGGCGTCAATAAAGGCCGCCGCGCCCGGGATTCAAACGTTCTCACGACAACTGTGGCGCACCACACGTTTCTTGAAGGAACCATGGAGGCCCTGATAGCGGTTGTACTCATGTCCCACACCGCTCACATACCCAGCCACCGGAAGCCCCGTCGCAGCGCGTCGAAAATCGCCCTGCGCGCCGGAGTTGCCGGTGGCGTACTCAGCACCCTGGCAGTGGCCGGTGCGTCCGGCCCGGCGTTTGCCGCCGAGCCGGTGACCGAGACCATCGAGATGCCGACCATCACGGCGGACCTCTCCGCTCAGGTCGCCCAGTCGGCGGACGCCACCCAGCAGGCCGCGAACTCCTATGCGCTGCAGGCCGAGCAGGACCAGGCCGTCGCAAAGGCCGCGAAGCAGGCCAAGTCGGACCAGGCTCTCGCCGAGAAGAAGGCGGAGGCCAAGAAGAAGGCCGAGGCCGAGGCGAAGCGCAAGGCCGAGGAAGCGCGTGCGTCGCGCTCCGCCGAGCGCACGACCCTCTCCGCCGCCTCCTCCGCGAAGTCCGACGTCGTGGCCCCTGCCAGCGGCAGCGTCGCGTCCGTCATCGCCTTCCTGAAGGCGCAGCTCGGCGACGCGTACGTCATGGGCGGCACCGGCCCCAACTCCTGGGACTGCTCCGGCCTGACCCAGGCCGCGTTCGCGCAGGCCGGCATCAGCCTGCCGCGCGTCTCGCAGGACCAGTCGACGGCCGGCACCCCGGTCTCCCTCGACAGCCTGCAGGTCGGCGACCTCCTCTACTGGGGCGCCGCGGGCTCGGCGTACCACGTGGGTGTGTACATCGGTAACGGCCAGTACCTGGACGCCGCGAACCCCTCCAAGGGCGTCGTCATCCAGGACCTGTCCGGCTACCCGGCGAGCGGTGCGGTTCGCGTTCTCTGAGATTTCACGGCAAAGGGCCATCACCCCCTCTCGGGAGTGATGGCCCTTTGCCGTATAACCAGCAAATTCCGTGTAGCTCGCGAATCAGCTCTTCGGTGACAATTCACCCATTGGGCCCCAACTGCCGCCCGGGATCTCCGTATTGATGATCTCCGGTACGGAGGCGATCAGACCGGACATCGTCTCCAGGCCGGCCTTGAAGTGGTCGGAGCCCACGTGCGCGGCCCCCGCGTCCCCGTCCCGGAAGCCCTCCAGGAGGACGTACTGGTTCGGGTCCTCGACGCTGCGGGACCAGTCGAAGAAGAGGTTGCCCTCCTCGGCGCGCGTGGCACGGGTGAAATCGGCGGTGTGCTCCAGCCAGGAGTCGGCGTACTCGGGCCGGGCGGTGAACTTCACGGCGATGAAAATCATGCAGCCAGGGTGCTCCGTGCCGCCCCGCTCGGCCAGTTCGGCGCGCACGATTCCGGGAGCGCCGGAAAAGCCGTGCCTACGCGGCGCGGGCCGAGCGCCGCAGGAGCGCCGTGAGCGCCCGCTGCCGGTCGCGGAGCGCGACGGCCGGCAGAGCCCACCGACAGGGCGCGTCCGGGCCGCTCACGCCTTCGGCGCCACCTTGCTCAGGCCGTTGATGATGCGGTCCATCGCGTCGCCGCCCGTCGGGTCGGTCAGGTTGGCGAGCATCTTCAGCGTGAACTTCATGAGCACCGGGTGCGACAGGCCACGCTGCGTCGCGATCTTCATGACCTTCGGGTTGCCGATGAGCTTCACGAAGGCGCGGCCGAGCGTGTAGTAGCCGCCGTAGGTGTCCTTGAGGACCTTCGGGTAGCGGTGGAGGGCGAGTTCGCGCTGGGCGTCGGTCGCGCGGGCGTGCGCCTGCACGATGACATCGGCCGCGATCTGGCCGGACTCCATGGCGTACGCGATGCCCTCGCCGTTGAACGGGTTCACCATGCCGCCCGCGTCGCCGACCAGGAGCAGGCCCTTGGTGTAGTGCGGCTGGCGGTTGAAGGCCATGGGCAGGGCGGCGCCGCGGATCGGCATCGTCATGTTGTCCGGGGTGTAGCCCCAGTCCTCCGGCATCGAGGCGCACCAGGCCTTCAGGACCTCGCGCCAGTCGAGCTCCTTGAAGGCGGCGGAGGAGTCGAGGATGCCGAGGCCGACGTTCGACGTGCCGTCGCCCATGCCGAAGATCCAGCCGTAGCCGGGCAGCAGCCGGTCCTGGGCGCCGCGGCGGTCCCACAGTTCCAGCCAGGACTCCAGGTAGTCGTCGTCGTGGCGGGGCGAGGTGAAGTACGTGCGGACCGCGACGCCCATCGGGCGGTCCTCGCGCCGGTGCAGGCCCATCGCGAGGGACAGACGGGTCGAGTTGCCGTCCGCCGCGACGACGAGGGGCGCGTGGAAGGTGACTTCGCGCTTCTCCTCGCCGAGCTTGGCGTTGACACCCGTGATGTGGCCCGTGCGGTCGTCGATGATCGGGGCGCCGACGTTGCAGCGCTCGTACAGGCGCGCGCCCGCCTTCTGCGCCTGCCGGGCGAGCTGCTCGTCGAAGTCGTCGCGCTTGCGGACGAGTCCGTAGTCCGGGTAGGAGGCGAGATCCGGCCAGTCCAGCTGGAGCCGGACGCCGCCGCCGATGATCCGCAGACCCTTGTTCCGCAGCCAGCCCGCCTCTTCGGAGATGTCGATGCCCATCGACACGAGCTGCTTGGTGGCCCGCGGGGTGAGGCCGTCGCCGCACACCTTTTCCCTGGGGAACGCGGTCTTCTCAAGAAGGAGGACGTCGAGTCCGGCCTTGGCCAGGTAGTACGCGGTCGTCGAACCGGCTGGCCCGGCCCCGACGACGATCACATCTGCGCTGTGCTCGGAGAGGGGCTCGGTCACGGCGGGTTCTCCCGAAGACTCGAAATCTGCGTGCCGCGCGGCACCGGATGTGGGCAGTCTATGCAGCGGTACTGATCACCCAGTCGAAGGGCCGCCCTGTGAACCGAGCTCTGCCTGATGTACAGCTGCGTGTCCCCACCGACGAGGACGCCTTCGCCTGGCACCGCGTCTTCGACGACCCGGAGGTCATGGAGTTCCACGGCGGGGCCGCTGCCGAGCTGTCCGTGTACGAGGAGCTGACTGCCCGGCAGCGCCGGCATGACGCGGAGCGCGGCTTCTGCCTGTGGACGATGACCGACCCGGACGGCGACGTCATCGGTTTCACGGGCGCGCAGCCCTGGCCGCACGCCTGGGGTCCGGCGGGCGAGATCGAGATCGGCTGGCGGCTCGGGCGCGCGCACTGGGGCCGCGGCTACGCGACGGCCGCCGCGCAGGCGACGCTGGAGCGCGTACGGGCCGCGGGTGTACGGAGCGTGGTGGCGATGGTCGACTCGCGCAACGAGCGCTCGGTGGCGGTGACGCGGCGCCTCGGCATGGAGCCCGCCGAAACGTTCACCGTCCCGGGTGACCCACGCACGGGCCTCTGCTTCAGGCTCGCCTTGTAGGCCCTGCCGCTTCCGGTCGGGGGTCCGGCGGAGCTACCCTTCGGGTACCGCTGGGGGTGAAGTCTGTGCGCATTACACCCAAGACGCCCGAAGTGCGCGTACCGAAGTTCGTCGGCCTCATGGCCGTCGACGCGCGCGAGGCCGCGGCGGCGCGCGGCGTGCAGCTGGCCGCGCCCGACCGCCCCGACTTCCGTCTCACCGTGGTCGACTACGTCGTACGCCAGTACCCACTGCCCGACACCGAGGTGCCCCGCGGCGCCGTCGTCACCGTCTGGTTCGACCTGGCGGACGGCGAGGGCCACGGCGGCTCCGGGGTGAACGAGCCCCGCATGCCGGGACCGCGCGGCGGCGGGCTGCAGCGCGAACTGGACGAACCGGGCGGGACGTACTCGGTGGTCGGCACGTAACGCTCGGCATGCAGCGGCGCCCGGCCGGGTCAGTTCGTCAGGCGCCAGGACTCCAGGCCGGTCCGGTACGTCTTCTTCAGGTCGGCACACACGTCCTGCTGCCCCACGAGGAAGATCGTGTACTCGGTGCCGTCCTCGGCGACGTACGACTGGTCGATGCCGTGCATCGTCCGGCCGCCCTCGTCGCGGTAGGTGTACTCCCAGATCGCGCCCTGCCGCCCCTGGAAGGTGTTCCGGCGCAGGTCGATCCGCTGGTAGTCCTGCTTCTTCTTGTCCTCCTTGGCGTGCTTCTCCATGTTGAGGACGTTGTCGTACGAGGTGTAACCCGCGTTCGGGATGACGCCGATGAGGTAGTGCTCGGCGCCGGTGCTGCCCGCGTAGGTGATCTGGCTGCCGTTCTCGACGCCCTCGCGCGACCACACGTCGGGGATCACGAAGGAGAAGCCCATGGGGTCGGCGACCTTGCGGTAGCCGGACGGAACGGTGGCGTCCGGGGTCGCGTCCGGCGCGGGGTCCGTGGCCCGGTCCGGCGTCGCGCTCGGGGTGGGGCTCGGCGCCGGGGTCGGCTGCTGCGACGTGGCGGGCTGCTCGGTGCTGACGGCGGGTCTGTCGTCGCGGCCCGCCTTGTCGTCCTTGCCGCCGTTGTCCTGGAGCAGCAGCACGCCGGCCGTCACACCGCCCCCGATGACGAAAGCGCCCGCGATGGTGGCGACCCAGATCCCGGCGCGGCGCGGGGACTTGGCGGGCGCGGCGTCCGGCCGCACACCGAGCTGGAAGGTGTGCGGGTCGTAGACGGGGGCGGGGGCGGCCGGGCCGGGGGTGGGCCCGGGAGGAGGCGTGGGTGTGGGCGTGGGAGCGGCGGTGGCCGTCGGCAGGGCGGCCG
>NZ_NNBL01000026.1:0-43509 GCF_002803065.1 Streptomyces sp. CB01635 | reverse complement strand
GGACGCCTGCCTGGTAGTGGTTGCCTTGCACCAGCAGGCCGTCGGTCGGATACATCCAGCCGTGTCCCGCGGGTGTGGTCTCCAGGTCGATGGCGAAGTCGGCAGGGCGGCCGCGACGGCGGGGCTCGGCGGGTCGATGGGGGCGGGCGGCTCGCTGGCGGCGGGCGGCTCGGCGGGCGCTTCCGGCATGGCAGTCGCCGGCGCCGGGACACCCCGCGCGGACCCGAACGCCCCCGGCGGCACCTGCGGTTCCGGCACGATCCCGGTCCGCGCCCCCGCCATCTGCATCAGATACGGCGCGAGGAACGCCGCCGCGAACACCCACAGCAGCCCGAACAGGAGCGCCTCCGCCATGCCGAGGCCCACGCCGGCGCTGCCCGTGCCGCTGCCGCCGAGGTCGGACGCGGCCCCGGTGGCCCGCACCCCGAGGCCGCCGAGCGCGCCGAGCAGCAGGAAGAGACCGAGGAAGATCCCGGCAGAAAGGAGCTGTTCACGACGGTCGGCCGACCTGCGCGCGGCCATCACGCCCACGGTCAGCGCGCAGACGGCGCCGAGGGCCAGCGCCCCCACGACCGCCCAGGCGTTGGTGGCGTCGCCGAGCTCGGAGAGGCCGAACGACTGGTGCTGGTAGCCGCCCCCGTACGTCGAACTGCCGCCCGCCTCGAAGGAGATGGGCGCGCCCCAGCCGAGGCCGAGCGCCATGGCGCCGAGGTTCGGCAGCACGAGCAGGGCGAGGACCAGCGGCGACAGGTCGGCCCGGCCCAGGTCGGACACGTCGGAGACGTCGCCCAGGCCGTCGATCTGGGCGATGCCGATGAAGGCGGCGACCGAGCAGATCACGAGGACGACGGCGAGCGCGCGCAGCGCCGTTCCGATGGCCCGCACCAGCGCCGGCGCCCCCGGCCGTGCGGCGAGCCACTGGGCCAGGTCGTCCCGGTGCAGCATTCCGGCGGCGACGGTGAGCGAGATGAGGAGCGCCCCGAGCGCGGCGAGCACCGGCGACGACGAGATCCGCACGCCCTGGACCGAGGGCTGCGCGAACAGGCCGAGCACGAGGACGCCGACGGTCACCAACAGGGCGACGCGCAGGGCGGCTTCGAGCCCGGGCGTGCCGGGGACGGGCGTGGGGTGACCGTCGGGGACGGCCGCGCGGGCCCGGAGGCGCGAGCGCAGGACGCGTACGCCGATCCAGAGCGCCAGGATCCACAGGGCGGTGACGGTGAGAGGGACGAGGGAGAGCGCGGCGCCACCGCTGAGCTCCGCCCCCATGCCACCGCCCCCGGAGCCGAACGGCGAGTCCCCGCCGCCGAAGGGCGAGGAGCCTGAGGAGGCCGACACCTCGAAGCCGCCGCCGAGCGACTGGAGCAGCAACGCGAGCGAGATCCGCATGCGGTCGCCGAACCCGACGACGACGTCACTGCCCTGCCCGTACGAGGGGACGGCGAGGGCGACAGCGGCGATCACCAGGAGTCCGACGGGCCACAGCGCGGCCTGCGCCGAGCCGGCCCAGTCGCCGCGGAAGGCACGCCCGAGGAAGGCGGCGACGGGCGAGGGCCCGCCGGGG
The DNA here is from genome assembly GCF_002803065.1 of Streptomyces sp. CB01635. Classification (GTDB taxonomy): domain Bacteria; phylum Actinomycetota; class Actinomycetes; order Streptomycetales; family Streptomycetaceae; genus Streptomyces. The sequence continues at coordinate 41,945 of NZ_NNBL01000026.1, read as the reverse complement.
GCGAACGCGGGCGGTGGCGGGGCGGCGGGCGGCGCGAGCGGCGGAACAGGCGGCTGACCGGGCTGACCGAAGGGTGCGGCGGGAGGCGCCGACGGAACCTGAACATCGGGCTCGCGCTCCGGCGTTCGTTCCCGCCCGCACTTCATGCAGAAGCGGGCCTCGTCGGGAGCCTGGGCTCCGCAGTGCGGGCAGAACGACGCCATGGGAAGTGCTCCGTCATCCGGGAAAGTCGTACCGTCACCAAGGGTGACCGGCAGTCACCACGTACTCAACGGACACATCTTTCCCGGTGACCGGTTCCCCGTGACGGGGAATCGGCACAACGGACGGGCACCGAACGGGACTTGAAGGCCCGCTGCTCAAAGGACCGGCTACTTGACGCCCCGGTGCAGCGCCACGACACCACCGGTCAGGTTGCGCCACGCCACGTCCGACCAGCCGGCCTTCTGGAGGCGGGCCGCGAGCGCGGGCTGGTCGGGCCAGCTGCGGATCGACTCGGCGAGGTAGACGTACGCGTCCGGGTTCGAGGACACGGCGCGGGCCACCGGAGGCAGGGCGCGCATCAGGTACTCGGTGTACAGGGTGCGGAACGGCGCCCACGTCGGCTGCGAGAACTCGCAGATCACCACGCGCCCGCCGGGCTTCGTCACCCGGTACAGCTCGCGCAGCGCCGTGTCCGTGTCCTGCACGTTCCTGAGGCCGAAGGAGATGGTCACGGCGTCGAACGTGTCGTCCTTGAACGGCAGCTTCGTCGCATCGCCCGCGGTGAACGGCATCCACGGGTGCCGCTTCTTGCCGACCTGGAGCATCCCGATCGAGAAGTCGCAGGGCACGACGTACGCGCCGGCCTGCGCGAACGGCTGCGAGGAAGTCGCCGTACCGGCCGCGAGGTCGAGGACCTTCTGCGCGGGCCGCGCGTCGACTGCCTTCGCGACCTCCTTGCGCCACAGCCGGGCCTGGCCGAGCGAGAGCACGTCGTTGGTGAGGTCGTACCGGTCCGCCACGTCGTCGAACATCGAAGCGACTTCGTGCGGCTGCTTGTCCAGGGATGCGCGGGTCACGCGTCCATTGTGGCAGTACGCCCCCGGGCAGGCGTCAGCGGCGCCGGTACACCAGGCGCCCTTCGATGACCGTGGCCACACAGCTGGCCGGGCCGAGCCGCACGAGCGAGGCGCGGTCCGGCACGTCGAACACGGCGAACCTGGCCGGTCCGCCCACGGTCAGCGGCGGCAGCAGGACGAGCGGCGCCGGCGAGAAGGACACCGGCCCCGGCTGGTTCGGCGGGCGCTGCCCGAGCGCGAGCCCGGCCCTGCGCACCGCGTCCACCACCGCGCGCGAGCGCAGCTCCCCGGCCACGGCGACCGTGCCGTGGGCGAACAGCTGCTGGATGCCGCGCCGCGCGCTGGCCCCGACCCGGGACGGATCGGCGCGGAAGATCTCCCGCGCGCGCTCCCCGACGACCGGCCGCGTGCCGAACTCGTCGGCCTCGCGCGGGTCCGGGTGGTACGTGCCTTCGAGGATCTCGGGCCCGTACGGGTTGAGCAGGCCGGGCGTGAGGATGCCGGGCCACCGTCGCACCCGCGCCTGCGGGCGGACGGCGGCGAGGTCCTCGTACGGGCCGAGGGCGGCGACGGACGCGCCGTCGACCAGGACCGCGGCCTCGGGCGAGGCCTCGGCCACGTGAATCGTCAGCAAAAGGGCCTCAGTTGGTGGAGACGAGCTTCAGCTCGGGGTGCGCCGTGCCGCCCTCGATCGCGGTGGACGAGATGTGCGACTGGACGCGGTCGTCGACCGGGTCGTTCGCCGGGTCGTCGTGCACGACGAGGTGCTCGTACGTCGTGGCGCGCTGCGCGGGGACGCGGCCCGCCTTGCGGATGAGGTCGATGATCTCCAGGCGGTTCGAGCGGTGCTTGGCACCGGCCGAGGAGACGACGTTCTCCTCCAGCATGATCGAACCGAGGTCGTCGGCGCCGTAGTGCAGCGACAGCTGGCCGACCTCCTTGCCGGTGGTCAGCCAGGAGCCCTGGATGTGGGCCACGTTGTCGAGGAAGATCCGCGCGATGGCGATCATCCGCAGGTACTCGAAGAGCGTCGCCTGCGTGCGGCCCTTCAGGTGGTTGTTCTCCGGCTGGTACGTGTACGGGATGAACGCGCGGAAGCCGCCCGTGCGGTCCTGTACGTCGCGGATCATGCTCAGGTGCTCGATGCGCTCGGCGTTGGTCTCGCCGGTGCCCATCAGCATCGTGGACGTCGACTCGACGCCGAGGCGGTGGGCCGCCTCCATGATCTCCAGCCAGCGCTCGCCGGACTCCTTCAGCGGGGCGATCGCCTTGCGGGGGCGGGCCGGGAGGAGCTCGGCGCCGGCGCCCGCGAAGGAGTCGAGGCCGGCCGCGTGGATCCGCTCGATGGCCTCCTCCACGGAGACCTTGGAGATACGGGCCATGTGCTCGACCTCGGACGCGCCGAGGGAGTGGATGACCAGCTGCGGGTACGCCTGCTTGATGGCGGAGAAGTGCTTCTCGTAGTACTCGACGCCGTAGTCCGGGTGGTGGCCGCCCTGGAACATGATCTGGGTGCCGCCGAGTTCGACGGTCTCGGCGCAGCGGCGCAGGATGTCGTCGAGGTCGCGCGTCCAGCCCTTGGCGGTGTCCTTGGGCGCGGCGTAGAAGGCGCAGAACTTGCACGCCGTCACGCAGACGTTCGTGTAGTTGATGTTCCGCTCGATGATGTACGTCGCGATGTGCTCGGTGCCGGCGTAGCGGCGGCGCCTGATGGCGTCGGCGGCCGCGCCGAGCGCGTGCAGGGGGGCGTCGCGGTAGAGGTCGAGCGCCTCTTCGGGGGTGATGCGTCCACCCGCGGCGGCACGGTCGAGGACGGTCTGAAGGTCGGCCTTCTCGGTCACCGGGCGTCCCTTTCGTTTCGTTCGTAAGGGTTGTGGACGGACCGTCTCAGCGTACGCCAGCACGTCCTGCCGCCCGACGTCAGGCGGCGTACGCGCCCATCAGTACGCCCGCCAGCGCGCCCGCGAGCAGGAACGGCCCGAACGGGATCGCCGTCCTGCGGCCGGCCCGCCGGGCGATCACGAGACCCGCGCCGTACAGCGCGGCGAACAGGAACCCGGCGAACGTGCCGATGAACAGGAGCCCCCACCCGTACCAGCCGAGCACCGCCCCCAGGCCGACCGCCAGTTTCACGTCGCCGAACCCCATCCCCTGGGGGTGGATGAGGAAGAGCACGAGGTAGCCGACGCCGAGCGCCACCGCGCCGAGCAGCGCCGTCGGCCAGTCGCCGCCCGGCTCGGGCAGCAGCGCGGCCAGGCCGAGCAGGACGGGGGCGGCCGCGGCTAGGGGCAGGGTGAGGACGTCGGGCAGGCGCTTCACCCGGGCGTCGACCACCGCGAGGAGCACTGCGGGCGGGACGAGGAGGAGCCAGGCGCCCAGTTCGGGGCGGATGCCGGTGGCGGCGGCGAGGGCTGCGCAGACGGCGGCGGTGAGCAGTACGGGCATCGGGGCGCCCGGGCCGAGGGCCCTGCCGCACTCCCCGCACCGCCCGCGCCCCAGCCATCCGCGCACACCGCCCGGCAGCGGATGCCCGTCCGGGCAACTCGCCCGCCAGGTTTCGTCCGGCTCCACGGACAGCCGGTACGCGGCCCGCGGCACGAACAGCCCGGCCACGGCACCCCAGACCGCCCCGGCCACGACCAGCAACAGATCCACCATCCCCACCCCTTCCCCCCGCACCTGTCGGCGTCGCCTACCGGCCGAGCACCGCCAGCGCGAACGCGAGCCGCCGGTCGAGCCAACCGGCCTGCGGCACATACGACTTGACGTCATCGACGTACCCCTGCGTCAGTACGGTCTCCTCGCCGGCCCGCCATGTCACCGGCTTCGCCGTGCGCGTACCGGACTGGTCGCCGCCCTCGGCGCCCAGGCTGAGCACGGAGTCGACGACGCTGCCGACGAGCGCGCCCGCGCCCCGCACCGCGCCGTCCTTGCCGCGCGTCGCGATGCCCTTCGCGCTGCCCTTGGCCCAGTGGTAGCGGGCGACGGCGTCGGGCCGGTCCGGCTGCCGCAGCCAAAGCCCGTGCTGGACAGTGCGCTTCACGGCGGAGGTGCGGTGGACGCGGCCGAGTTCGGCGCCCGCCGCGTCGGTGACCAGATGTGCGTCGCCCGCCGCCGTCACCGTGCACACGAGCCGCTGCGCGCCCCCGGCCTCGTACAGCTCGTGGGGTCCGCCGTCCTCGCCGTCCCCCACGACGTACGCCGCCGGGGCGAAGTGGCGCACGCCCGCGACCGCCGTGGGGACACGTACGGCGAGGCGGCCCTTCACCGGCTTGCGCGGGAACGAGGCGGCCCTCTCGACGTCGGTCACCACGAACCAGCTGACGTCCTCCCACGCCACCGGCTCGACCAGCGGCCCGGCCGCACCCCTGTTCCTGCCGAATCCCATGTCCCCTGCTCCCCCTCTGTGTGTCCCCCCGCACCGTGACACACTCCCCGGATGCCCCGCCCCTCCAAGCCGCCCAAGCCTCCCCGGCCGCGCAAGGCCCGTGGTGGCAACGCCCTGTTCGGCTGTCTGATCTTTCTCGTGATCGGCGGCGGCATCGTCCTCATGGCGGTCGGCGCCTTCCTGTGGGGCGAGACCGTGTGGCGTTGGGCGGACGACGCGTGGCCCGGCGGTGTGCACGCGTTCGCGGTCGTGCTGGGGGCCGTGTTCCCGGCCCTGGTGTGGGCGTTCGCGTTCTCCGGGTTCCGCGTCAACGGCGTGGCGGGCAAAGGGCGTTCGCCGCTGCACCTCGCCGCGGCCGTCCTTGAGGGGATCGCGCTGGTGCTCCTGCTGAGCCTCGTCGTCGACACCTGGCCGCCGTCGGGCCGCGGCGCGTCGAGCCCGAGCTGGGTGTTCGACCACCACCCCTGGGTCTGCGGTACGGGCCTGGCCGCGACGCTCGCCGCGGCGGCGGCCCTGGTCGTGGGGTACATCCGCGTCAGCCGGCGCGCCGCATCGTAGCGACGGGGTCGCCCGCGCGCGGGTTGTCCGTCTCGTAGGTGAGACGGTCGCCCGACTTCGACTCGATCAGGCGGACTTCGTGGCGGCCGGTGGTGCACTGCCCGCCGTTCGACTTCTTGGCGATGCCCGTGGCGACGATCCGGTCCTTCTCGACCCGCTTGAGGACGAGGACGTCCTCGCAGACTGCGCCGATCGGGTCGGTCTGGTGGAACGTGCCGAACTCCTCGCCGATCCGGCCCTGTTCGACGGTGACGCGGAACGTGCCCATCGGCAGCGTGCCGCCGAGGCCGGTGCCGGGTCCTTCCCAAGTGCCCACGAAGGAGGCGGGGACGGTGCCCTTCGGGGCGGAGGCGGAGGCCGTCGCTGCGGGTGGATGGCCGCCCGCGGTGTCGCTCCCGCCCTTCGAGGAGCCGGGCAATAGGTCGAAGAGGAACACCGAGCCGAGGGTGACGGCGGCGAGCGCGCCCGCGACACCGAGCGCGACCGTGCAGCTGATCCTCCGCCCGCGACCGCCTGAGCCCGGCACGGACGTCGCGGCCACACTGACGGAGAGCTTCCCGGCACCCGGCACCTCGGTGCGCGGCGCGGGGACGGCGGCGTCGGCGGAGGCGGGAGCGGGGGCAGAGTCGGCGGGCGCGTGCACGGGCGGGACGACCGGTCCGTACGCGGGATCGGGGGGCCCGAACACCCCGGCGGGCGCCCCCGCCGCGTCCGACGGCCAGTCGACCGACGGCTCGCTGAATCCGACCGGCCCCGAACGTTCCGCGGCACCCGCCGGCGCCGCGCCCTCCAGGTCCAGAAGCGCCACCGCGCTGCGCCCCACCTGCTCCACCAGCGCGCCCGGCAGCCACCCCGCCGCCACGAGCCGGGCCGCGCCCTGCGGGGCGAGAGCGCTCGCGACTTCCTCGGGCGTGGGCCGCGCGGCCGGGTCCTTCGCCAGGCACGCGGCGGCGACGTCGCGCAGTTCCCCGCGCGCCAGGCCGAGTTCGGGCTCCTCGTGCACCACCTTGTAGAGGAGCGCGGCCGACGAGTCGCCGGAGAACGGAGAGGTGCCGGTCACCGCGTAGACGAGGACCGCGCCGAGGGAGAAGACATCGGCGGCGCCCGTGACGCCCTTGCCGAGGATCTGCTCGGGCGCCATGTATCCGGGCGACCCGATCGAGACGCCGGTGGAGGTGAGGGAGGCGGTGCCGTCGGTGGCGCGGGCGATACCGAAGTCGATCAGGCGCGGGCCGTCCACGGTGAGCAGCACGTTCGACGGCTTCACGTCGCGGTGGACGAGCCCGAGGCCGTGCACCGCCGCCAGCGCCTCGGCGAGGCCCGCACCCAGGACCTGTACGGAGTGGTCGGGCAGGGCGCGCTCCTTCACGGCCTGCGCGAGGGAGGGACCGGCCACGTAACCGGTCGCCACCCACGGCACGGACGCCTCCGGGTCGGCGTCGAGGACCGGCGCGGTCCAGGCGCCCCCGACCCGCCGCGCGGCGTCCACCTCGCGCCGGAAGCGCGCCCGGAACTCCTCGTCGAGCGCGAAGTGCGGATGGACGACCTTCACTGCGACGGTGCGGCCTCCGGCGCTGCGCCCCAGATAGACGCGGCCCATGCCGCCGGAACCAAGCCTTCCGAGCAGCCGGTAGGGCCCGATCGTGGTCGGTTCGCCGGCTTCCAGCGACTGCATGGCCTGGCCTCCCCCTGTGCCCACGCTCCAGTCGGGCCAGGGTAGTCCTCCCCTGTCACGCCCTCCCGTATGTCACGCCTTCCCGTAGTCGCCGCCTCGCGGAACGCATCGCTCCGATATCCGCGCGCCTCGTGTATTCAAAACGTTCACCGGTGAAATTCCTGACGTTCACAGCCGATCGTCACCGAACAGCCCGTTGTTTCCGGATAGCCGGAATTGCCCCGCACGCGAGAGGGGCGGCACGCAGAAGGCGTACGCGAATTCCCGCGGGGGAATTCCCGTACGCCTTCCGGGGACGGCGGAGCTACCGCGTCAGGGTTGCAGCAGATCGACCCGGACATCGGCCGCGAAGCCGGTCGTCGGGCCCACCCGGCGGGCGAACTCCGTGACGCCCTCCAACTGCCGCGCGCCGAAGCGGAAGTCGAGCGTCGTGAAATAGCGCTCGAGGACCTGCTCGTCGAAGACCTCCCAGCGCGAGGCCTGCTCGGCGACCTTGGTGACCTCTTCCAGGGACACGTCCCGGGAGGCGAGGAACGCCTCGTGCACCTTGCGCGTGATGAGCGGCTCGCGCTCCGCGTAGTCCTTGCGGGCGGCCCACACGGCGAAGACGAACGGCAGTCCCGTCCACTCCTTCCACAGGGCGCCCAGGTCGTGGACCTGGAGCCCGAGGCGCGGCGCGTCGTGGAGGTTGGCGCGCAGGGCCGCGTCCCCGATGAGCACGGCCGCGTCCGCGTCCTGCATCATCAGGCCCAGGTCCGGCGGGCACGTGTAGTAGTCGGGCTGCACGCCGAAACGGTCGGCGAGCAGCAGCTGCGCGAGGCGCACGGACGTGCGCGAGGTGGAGCCGAGCGCGACCCGCCGCCCGTCGAGCTGGTCGAGAGGTACCTGCGAGACGATCACGCAGGACATCACCGGGCCGTCGCAGCCGACCGCGAGGTCGGGGAAGGCGACGAGCTGGTCGGCGGCCTTCAGGAACTCGACGAGGGTGATGGGCGCGATGTCGAGGTCGCCCTGGACGAGGCTCTCGCTGAGCTTCTCCGGGGTGTCCTTCGTGAGCTCGAGGTCGAGGAGCGTTCCCGTCCTGGCAAGTCCCCAGTACAGGGGCATGCAGTTGAGGAACTGGATGTGGCCGACTCGTGGCCGGTTGCGCTGCGGGGTCTCGGGAGAATTGTCCACATCGCGAGGCTAGACCCCATGCGGTACGGTGCAGGCTTCAGGGTCCCCGAGTCGGCTCTGTCAACCCTTTGACGCCCCGTGTCAAACCTCCGGGTGACGTGATCTTTCCCTCTATTGCATTCCGGCGCCTGCGTGCTAGGCTCGCCCGCAAGTTGCAGTTTGGTTTCCCTTGCAGTACAGAGCCTGCGGAGCATGTGACCGCGGGCTCTCGTCGTATTCAGACTTTTGCAGTTGTTCGCAAGTGCATTTGCAGGTTCTGGAGCAGGGCGACCCTTTGGCCCAAGGAGGGCTTATGGCTACCGGAACCGTGAAGTGGTTCAACGCTGAAAAGGGCTTTGGCTTCATTGCCCAGGAAGGCGGCGGCCCGGACGTCTTCGTCCACTACTCCGCGATCAACGCAAACGGCTTCCGCTCCCTCGAGGAGAACCAGGCCGTGAGCTTCGACGTCACGCAGGGTCCGAAGGGCCCGCAGGCGGAGAACGTCACCCCCATGTAAGTGGGGCGTCCCCAGGTTTTGCCCTTGGGACGTCGTGACTCCGGAACGGATGCAGTACCCAAGGAGCCCCGCTCCGCCAAGTGCCCCGGCACGAGGCGGAGACGGGGCTCCTGCCTTTTGCTCACGCGTACTGCATGACCAGGACGCACGTCGTACCCGGCTCCAGGGCGCGGCAGGTGTGCGGGACGTCGCCGGGGTACGACATGTAGTCGCCCGGGCCGAGTTCGACCGGGTCGTCCTGGGGTCCCGCGAGGACCCGGCCGGTGCCCACCACGATGTGCTCGACAGCGCCCGGCATATGGGGCTCCGAGTCGCGGGGCGCGCCGGGTTCGACCTGAAGGAAGTAGAGGTCGCGCCGGGAGCCCGGCGGGTTCGGCGAGAGCAGCGTCGCCGCGTAGTCGGCCTGCTCCGACGGGACCGCGACCCCCTCGCCCGCCCTGATGACCTGGACGACGGGGCGGGGCGCGTCGAGCAGCAGACTCGGCGGCACGTCGAGCGCGACGCTCAGCGCCCAGAGGGTCTCCAGACTCGGGTTCCCGCTCGCCGACTCCAGTTGCGAGAGCGTGGACTTGGCGATCCCCGCGCGCTTGGCCAGCTCGGACAGGGAGATCCCGGCCCGGCCGCGCTCCCGGCGCAGGGCCGCGGCGATCCGGTCGAGGGGGAGGCGGGGGGTCTGGCCGGCCATGCTGCTCCTACTCACCGTTCGTTCGCTAGGGCGGACCAGATCGTTCGCCTTGACGAACAGACGGCCCTGTGCCCATTCTACGAGTATGCGTTCGCCACACCGAACAGATGGTCCTCTTGAACGAACAGCCGAGGACCGGGCCGCACCCTCGGACCCCGCCGCCGCTCCCGCCCACAGCGACCGGCGGCTCCTGCGCGACATCGCGCTCGTCTGCCTCGCCGACGCCGTCGTGGGGGTCTCCTTCGGCGCGATCGCGGTCACCGGCGGGCTGCCCGTCTGGGTTCCCGTACTGATGTCGCTGATCGTCTTCGCCGGGTCGGCGCAGTTCAGCACCGTCGCCGTACTCGCGGCGGGTGGCGGCCCCGTGGCCGCCGCGGCGACCGGGCTGCTGCTCAACACGCGCACAGCGGCGTTCAGTCTGGCCGTCGCCGACGCGCTCGGCCGGTCCTGGCCCGCGCGTCTCGTCGGCGCACACCTCGTCACCGACGAGACGGCGGCGTTCGTCCTCGCCCAGCGGGATCCCCGGCGGCGCAGGGCGGCGTTCTGGATATCGGGCCTCGGGCTCTTCGCGGCCTGGAACCTCAGCGTGCTCGCCGGGGCGCTGGCGGGCTCCGCGCTCGGGGACACGGCCAGGTTCGGTCTGGACGCGGCGTTCCCGGCGGTGCTCCTTGCCCTCGTCCTGCCCGCGCTGCGCGGCGGGGCCGGGGTGCGACGGGCCGCGGCGGCCGGTGCGGTGATCGCGGTCGCCGCGACGCCGGTGCTGCCCGCGGGGATGCCGGTCCTGCTGGCGCTGACGGGCCTGCTCGTGGCCCGCACTCCCCGCCGGGGATCCCCGTCCCTCACGACCGGACGGGGATCCTCCTCCCCTACGACCGGCCCGGAGGCCCCGACCCGTACGACCTCCCCGGGAGCCTCCTCGTGAACGCCACGCTCGTCGCCGTCCTCGTCCTGGCCGCCGGGACCTATGCCTTCCGGCTCACCGGGCCCCTGTTGCACGGGCGGGCCGAACTGCCCGCGCGGGTACAGGAGTTGCTGACCGTCGGGGCGACCGTGCTGCTGGTGGCGCTGCTCGCGACGGGGGCGCTGACCGAGGGACACGGGTTCGCCGGGTGGGCCCGGCCCGCCGGGGTGCTGGCCGGCGGGCTGCTCGCGTGGCGGAAGGCGCCCTTCGCCGTCGTCGTCGTGGTGGCCGCCGCGACGACGGGCCTCCTGCGGCTCGCGGGCGTGTCGTAACGACCCCTGCCGATACGGGAATCCGCTCCCGATCGGGCGGGTTACGCCTCCAACTCGCTCCCGGACGGGCCGATTCGGCAACGTACGGACGGATAGCGGACCCGACCGGTCACGCGGACCGCCTTCGTGGGAACCGCCGCTACTCTGATCGGCCCGCGTCACCGACCGGACCCCGGCGCAGAGGTTGGGTATACCGATTTCTGCGCCCGCACCGATGCCAGGGCCCGCCCGCCCGGCACGTGCTGGCCGCATCCGACCGGAACGCAGCACGACGCAGCACGACGGAGGCACCAGAACATGCCGGAGCTCCTGCACACCCGGGCCGCGGGACTCGTCGGCAGGGGCGGCGCCGCGGCCGCGCTCGAACGGCTGCTGCGCGAGAAGCGCCTGGTGACGGTCGCCGGGCCGGGCGGGGTCGGCAAGAGCGCGCTCGCCGCCGAAGTCGTACGGCGCATGCACCGCGAACCCTGGTCCGCGAAGGGCACCGCCGACCTGGCCACGCTCGACATCCCCGGGCTCGTGCCGCACGCGCTCGCCCGCGCCCTGCGCCTCGCCCGCGATCCCGCGGTGCCGCAGCTCCCCGCGCTGGCCGCCGCGATCGGGCGGCGCCCGGCGCTCCTCGTCGTCGACACCTGCGAGCGGCAGGCCGCCGAGTGCGCCGCCACGCTGCTGCACCTCGTACAGGCGTGCCCGGAGCTGCGCGTCATCGCCACCAGCAGGGTCCCGCTGGACACCCCGGTCACGTTCCCGCTGCCCCCGCTCGCCCCCGACGTCGCGGCCCGCCTGCTCAGGACGGCCGCGCTGGCACTCGGCGCGCCGCGGGCCCCGGACCCCGAGCCGGCCCGCCGCATCTGCGCGGCGCTCGGCGGTCTGCCGCTCGCCCTGCGCATCGCCGCGGGCCAGCTGAAGGGCCACGACGCCGACGATCTGCTGTCACTGATCGGCCGCCCCGAGCGCCTGCTCGACCTGCCCGCCCCGATGCCCGGACTGCCGCACCGGCTGCGCACGCTGCGCGCCTCGCTGCGCTGGAGCCAGCGGCTCTGCCCGCCCGGCGAGCGGCTGCTGTGGGCGCGGGCCTCCGTCTTCACGGGACCCTTCACCCTGGCCGACACGGTGACGGTGTGCGCGGACGACCGGCTGCCGCCCGACGAACTCGCCCGTGCCTTCGAGGGGCTCGCGGCCCACTGCCTGATCACACCCGAACCGTCGGGCCCCGGCGCCTTCCGCATGACGGCGGCCACGCGCGCGTACGGCAAGCATCTGCTGGAACGGCTCGGCGAGGACGCCGAGTTCCGGCGGCGCTGCCTGGCGCACTGCCTGCACAACGCCCCCGCCTTGCCGTCCTAGCCCTTCTTGGGCAGGGCCCAGGCCGCCAGCGCCGCCGTCACGCACAGGAGCCCGCCCGCGACGATCAGGCTGGCACGCATGCCCCCGAGGGAGAAGCCGTCGCTCGCGCCGCCGGCGATGAGGGAGCCGAAGAGGGCGACGGCGAGGGCGCCGCCGGTCTGACGGAACGCGTTCAGGAGGCCGGAGGCCGTGCCCGCGCGGGCCGCCGGGACGCTGTCCATGAGCAGGGCGGTGAGCGCGGGGACCGCGAACGCGCCGCCCATGCCCGTCGGGACGAGCAGCAGAAGGATGAGCCAGACCGGGGTGTCCGCGGCCAGGGGCAGGAGGCAGAACATGCCGAGGGCGAGGACGGCCTGTCCGGTCACGATGACGGGACGGCGGCCGAAGCGTTCGGCCATCGGCGGGGAGATCAGGTTGGTCGACGTGATGATCGCCGCCAGCGGTACGAACATGAGGCCGGCCTCGGTGCCGGACATGCCGCGCAGCTGCTGGTAGTAGAGGCCGAGCAGGAAGATCGCGCCGTAGAAGGCCACGTTGACCGCGAAGCCGATGGCGAGGGACACGCTCACGTCGCGCCGCCGCAGCAGGGGCAGCGGGACCATGGGCGCGCGGTGGCGCTTCTCGGCGGCGAGGAAGGCGAGCGCCCCGGCGACGGCCACGGCGAGTGCCGCGAGGACCGACGGGGCGGTCCAGCCGGCGTGGCCGCCCTCGATGACCGCGAAGGCGAGCCCGGCGAGCGCGAGGACCGCGGTGACCTGACCGGCCAGGTCGAGCGGGGCGGGACGGCGCGGGGAGCGCGGGACGCTGACGAGGAGGGCCAGGATCAGGGCGCCCACGGGCAGGTTCAGGAAGAAGACGGCGCGCCAGCCGGCGGCCTCGGTGAGGATGCCGCCGAGGACAGGGCCTACGGCCATGGCGACCGAACCGCCCACCGTCCACAGCGCGATGGCCCGAGCGCGGTGCCGCGCGTCGTCGTAGGCCTGGCGGATCAGCGCGAGCGAGGCCGGCATCACGATGGCAGCGGCGCCGCCCTGGACGACACGGGCCGCGACGAGCGTGCCGATGCCGGGCGCGAGGGCGCAGGCGAGCGAGGCCAGGGTGAACAGTCCGACGCCCCAGGCGTAGGCCCGCCGCGCACCGGCCCGGTCGGCGAGCGCACCGGCGGAGAGCATGAGCGCGGCGAACATCAGGGTGTACGCGTCGACGATCCACTGAAGCCCGGTGATGCCGCCGTGCAGCGACGTACGGATGGCGGGCAGGGCGATGTTCACGGCGGACACGTCGATGGAGATGACGGTGAAGCCGAGGAGCGCGGCGACGAGGGCGTGACCGGACGCCTGTACGGGTGTCGGCGCACCGGCCGCCGGGCCGGGGGCGCGGGTCGGGTTCCGCTGGTCGGGGCGGGTGGCGGCGGACGGCATGTTCGGGGCTCCTCGGGTGGAGAAACGGGTGGGCGACGCGGTCCGTCGGTCCTCCCCGGTAAGGCTTCGTGCGGGCGGCTCCGGCGACCGCGTCCGCGGCCCGGTGTCGTGCACCCCCTGGGTCCGCGGTGGCCGGGCCGCCCGCAACGGGATCAACTCTGCGCGGAGTTGGCGCGAGGTGGCAGGGCGCCGTTCACCGGGGCGCGCTGTTCCTGGCCCTGACACGGCCCCCCACAGACGTCGCCGGGCAGGGAGAATGGGGGTATGGCTGGTGGAGCGACGCAGGACGGCACGGAACTGGGCAGGTACCTCAAGGCGCGGCGCGCGCTCGTGAGCCCGCAGGACGCGGGGCTGCCCGCGGGAGCGGGGATCCGGCGAACGCCCGGCCTGCGCCGCGAGGAGCTGGCGACGCTCTCCGGCGTCAGCGTCGACTACTACACGCGGCTGGAGCGCGGCCGCGAGACGAACCCCTCCACGGCCGTGATCGACGCCATCAGCCGAGCCCTGCGGCTGTGCGGCGACGCGCACGAGCGCCTCCACGACCTGGCCGAGCTGGCTTCGGGCCGCCTCACCGAGCCGCACCCCACGACCGACCGCACGGTGCGCGACTCGGTCCTGCGGGTCCTGGAGGCGCTCAGCCCGCTGCCCGCGTACGTGGTGAGCCGGCACAACTACGTGCTGGCGGCGAACCCGGCGGGCCGCCGCCTCCTGCCCGGCCTGTGGGACTGGCCGGACGAGGAGCGCAACATCACGCGGTATCTGTTCCTGCACCCCGTGGGCCGCAAGCTCTACGTCCCCTGGGAGGAGACGGTCGCGCAGTCGGTGGCGCACCTGCGCGCAGTGGGCGGCAAGGACCCGAACTCGCCGGAACTGGCCGCCCTCGTCGGTGAACTCGTCCTGAAGTCACCGGAGTTCGCGAGACTCTGGGACCGTTACGAGGTCCTGGAGCGCGGCGGCGGCACCAAGACGTTCGCGCACCCCAAGGTCGGCGCGATGACCCTCACGTTCGAGGTCATGCAGCTGGCGCGCACGGGCGGGCAGCGCCTCGTCACCTATCAGGCCCAGCTCGGCAGCCCGGACGAGGCGGCGATGCTGCGCCTGGACCCGGCGGCCCGCCCGGACCGCCGGGAGTCCTGAACTCCCTTACGCCACAGTCCGGTTCGAGTTTCCTCGTGCACCGGGCGCGCAGGGCGTTCCATCTCGACCAATTCCTGACCGTTGAGTAACCTTACTCGGAAGTAAATTACTGACCGAGCAGGGAGCCGGACCATGGCCGACCGCTATCTGAACTTCACCGGCACGGCCCCGGGCCGCTTCCTGACCCGCCGCCTGGGTCTCCCCCAGCCCGCACAGCTGCACCGCTGGACGCCCGAACGGCCCGCGCTGGACGGCCCGTTGCTCCATCTCACGGCTGGCGAATCCGTGCACACGGCGGAGCTCGCGGGGCTGCTTGCGCGCACCGGCCTCGATGTGCGGGCGGCGGCCGAGCGCCCCGCCGCGATCGTCCTCGACGCCACGGCGGTCACGGACGTTCCCACGCTCGCCGAGGTGCAGGCGGCCCTGCACCCGGTCGCGCGCTCGGTCGCGTCCAGTGGCCGGATCGTGGTGCTCGGCGCCCCGCTCTCCCGCGACGACCACCACCAGGCCGCCACCCAGCAGGCACTCGAAGGGTTCGTGCGCTCCCTCGGCAAGGAGACCGGCCGCGGCCGCACCGTCACCCTCGTACGGGTCGAAGGGCCCGTGGCAGCCGCCGAGTCGACGCTGCGTTTCCTCCTGTCCCCCAAGTCCGCGTACGTCAGCGGCCAGGTGATCGAGGTCGCTGCCGGCGAGACCACAGCGCCCGCCGACTGGGCGCGTCCCCTGGCCGGCCGCACGGCCCTGATCACCGGCGCCGCGCGCGGCATCGGCGAGGCGGTGGCGGAGGTCCTCGCGCGGGACGGGGCCCGCCTGATCCTCTTGGACGTCCCGTCCGCGCAGGCGGACCTCGAGGCATTGGCCGCCCGCCTCGACGCGACCGCGCTGCCCCTTGACATCACGTCCCCCGACGCGGCCGAGCGGATCGCGGACGCCGTCCCCGCCCTGGACACCCTCGTCCACAACGCGGGCATCACCCGGGACCGCACCCTGGCCAAGATGCCCGCCGACCGCTGGGCCACGGTCCTCGACGTGAACCTGGCGAGCGTCCTGACCACCACGGACGCGCTGCTCAAGTCCGGCACGCTCAGCCACGGCGGCCGCATCGTCGCCACCGCGTCCATCGCCGGTCTCGCGGGCAACGCGGGCCAGACGAACTACGCGGCGAGCAAGGCGGGCATCGCCGGACTGACCCGGGCCCTCGCCCCCAAGGCACTCGCCGAACACGGCGTCACGGTCAACGCGGTGGCACCCGGCTTCATCGAGACGAAGATGACGGCCGCGGTCCCGCTGTTCATCCGCGAGGCGGGCCGCCGCATGAACTCGCTCGGGCAGGGCGGGCTGCCGGTGGACGTGGCGGAGACGACGGCGTGGTTCGCGCACCCCGCCTCCGGCGCCGTCAACGGCCAGGTCGTCCGGGTCTGCGGCCAGAGCCTGCTCGGGGCGTGACGACCATGACGACCGTCACGCTCACCGCCACCCCGTCCCTGCCGCCCCTCCTCGCCCGCGGCGCCCTCCTCTCCCCCCTCAAGCGCCCGCGCCCCGGCGCCGAGGCCCCCGTGACCCGCCTGGTCCTGCCCGCCGCACGCGCCGACCGCACCCGCCTGGCCGCGTACCGCGAGGTGTGCGGCTTCGACCGGGACGCCGCCGCGCTCCCGGTCACGTATCCGCACGTCCTCGGCTTCCCCCTGGCGATGCGGATCATGGCGGGGCGGCGCTTCCCGCTCCCCCTGCTCGGCCTCGTCCACACCTCCCTCACCGTCACCCAGGGGCACGACCTGCCGGTCGACGAGGCGTACGAACTCTCCGTATACGTCAAGGAGTTGGTACCCCACCGGCGCGGCACCGAGGCCACCGTCGTCACCGAGCTGCGGGCGGGCGACACGCGCGCGTGGACCTCGACCAGCACCTACCTGGCGCGCCACCGCACCGACACACCCCCCAGGGACAACGCAGCGCCCGAGGAGCGTCCCGAACCGCTGCCCGCAGTGGCCGAGTGGAAACTGCCGGGCGACCTGGGCCGCCGCTACGGCGCCGCGTCCGGCGACCGCAACCCCATCCATCTGCACCCGCTCACGGCCCGCCTCTTCGGCTTCCCGCGCGCCATCGCGCACGGCATGTGGACCGTCGCCCGCTGCATCGCCGAACACGGCGCCGAGGGCGAGGTGCAGGTGCGCGCCGCGTTCAAGGCACCCGTACTCCTGCCGGCGAGCGTGACGTACGCGTCCCGGGGGCCCGCCTTCGAGCTCCGGTCGGCGACGCGCACCCATGTCACGGGCGAGGTGCTACGCGCCGGGGGCGGGTGACCAGCGCCGACCCTCCATCAGGTTCCCGAGGCCCGACCAGGCGAAGTTCATCAGCGTGGCCGCGGCCTCCTTGGCCGTGACCGACGGGTCCGTGTTGGCCCAGCCGGCCAGCGACTCCGCGGCCCCGACCAGCGCCTGCGCGAGCCCGGCGACCTCGCGGTCGGGCAGCGCGGGATCGCCGTGCGCCTTTCTGGCCGCCGCCGCGAGCAGCCCGGTCACGAACGCGACGATCTCCTCCCGCACGGCGGTGACCTCGACGACGAACGGTTCGCCTCCCGTCCGCGCGTGGCTGTGCAGGACGGCCCAGCCGTCGGGGTTCTGAGCCGTGTGCGTGAAGAACGCCCGGAGCCCGTCCCACAGCTGCCGGTCGGCGTCCCCGCCTCCGGAGACGCCCACGCGTACCGCCGCGACCAGGGCCGCCGACTCGCGCTGGATGCACGCGGAGAAGAGCTCTTCCTTGGAGTTCAGATAGAGGTAGACCAGCGGTTTCGACACTCCGGCGAACTCCGCGATCTCGTCCATCGACGCGGCCCGGTACCCACGCTCCCCGAACACCCGCACCGCCGCGTCGAGCATCTGACGCTCCCGCACGGCCCGCGGCATCCGCTTCACCCTCACTTCGCCCACCCCGGCCCCCGCCTCTCTCCACACCGCGTCCGCCCGCAAGCGTAGCCACCACAACGCACACACCCCGCACCACGACCGGAGGGAACCGGCGGGTGCGGGGTGCGGACGGGTACGAGCCTGGGGACTCAGGCGGCGGCACCCACCGCCTGAGGCTCGTCCTCGTGCCGGCTCTCGACCACGAGCTCCTCGACGGGAGACGCGGTGGCGTTGTCGTACTTCACGCGGTCCAGGATGTTCTCGCGGGCGGCCACGATGACCGGCACGAGCGCCTGTCCGGCCACGTTGGTGGCGGTGCGCATCATGTCCAGGATCGGGTCGATGGCGAGGAGCAGGCCCACGCCCTCCATCGGGAGGCCGAGCGTCGACAGGGTCAGGGTCAGCATGACCGTGGCGCCGGTGAGTCCGGCGGTCGCGGCGGAGCCGATCACCGAGACGAACGCGATGAGCAGGTACTCCTTGATGCCGAGCTGTACGTCGAAGATCTGCGCGACGAAGATCGCGGAGATCGCCGGGTAGATCGCGGCGCAGCCGTCCATCTTGGTCGTCGCGCCGAACGGCACGGCGAAGGAGGCGTAGTTGCGCGGGACGCCGAGGCGCTCGGCGGACTGCTGGGTGACGGGCATCGTGCCGACGGAGGAGCGGGACACGAAGGCCAGCTGGATCGCGGGCCAGGCGCCCTTGAAGAACTGGAGCGGGTTCAGCTTGGCGACGGTCGCGAGGAGCAGCGGGTAGACGCCGAAGAGGACCAGGGCGCAGCCGACGTAGATGTCGATCGTGAACGTCGCGTAGTTGCCGAGGAGGTCCCAGCCGTACTGGACGATGGCGCGGCCGATGAGGCCGGCGGAGCCGATCGGGGCGAGCAGGATGACCCACCACAGGGCCTTCTGCAGCAGCTCGAGCACCGACTCGGACAGGGAGAGGATCGGCTGGGCCTTCGGGCCGATCTTCAGGATGGCGACACCGGCGACGACCGCCATGAAGACGATCTGCAGGACGTTGAGCTCGGTGAACGGCGTGACGACATCGGTCGGGACGATGCCGGTCAGGAAGTCCAGCCAGGAGCCGGCGTGGTCGGGCTTGGAGCCGTCGGCCGGGGTGAGGTTCGAGCCGTTGCCCGGGTTGGTGATCAGGCCGATCGCGAGGCCGATGACGACCGCGATCAGCGAGGTGATCATGAACCACAGGAGGGTGCGGCTGGCGAGCCGCGCAGCGTTGTTGACCTTCCGCAGATTGGTGATGGACACCAGGATCGCGAAGAAGACCAGCGGGGCCACGGCCAGCTTCAGGAGCTGGATGAAGATGCCGCCGACCTTGTCGAGGGTCGTGGCGAGCCAGGACACGTCGTAGGTGCGGGCGACGTAGCCGAGCACGAGGCCGACGACCAGGCCGAGCAGGACCTGGGCCCAGAAGGGGATGGGTATCCGGAAGCGGGGCTTCTGCTTCTCGGACGCGGACGCGGTGTTCGCGGACACGGACACACTCCAGTGATGACGCGCGGGTGGGGTTGGACGTAAGGAAGCGGCCACCGCGGGAGGAAGAACCAGGGGCGCCGCTGCATCGGGGGGAGTCGCTTCAGAGGCGACAGGCCGCGGACATGCAACGGCAGAGGTCGACATGCAGGCGCGCCACGAGCGGAACACTCATGGGCATGCGGGCTGCGGATGTCTTCATGTCAATCACGTTAACACTCATGCTTTGAGAACATCAAAGGGGTTCTTTGGGGAAGAAATGACCCACTCCATGACCCTTGGGCCTGGAAAACGCAGGTGGCCCCGGCATCGAGCGATGCCGGGGCCACCTGCGTTGTGACGAAGCTTACGAGTCCCTTACACGGGACTTCGGGGACAAGGTGCGTTACGAGGCGCTCTGCGCGCGGGCCGTGTCGTCCGCGATGTCTTCCTGCGTGCGGTTGCGCTCGTAGTTGGCCTTCGTGCGGTCGACGCGCTCGACGATCTTGACCGAGGCCCGGTCGCGCTCCTTGCGCAGCGCGACGTAGCTGATCGGCGCGGAGATGACGAGACCGAGCAGGGCGATCCACAGGAAGTACGAGCCGCCGGCGCCGCGGGGCACGATGCCCGTCGAGGCGAGACCCCAGACGACAAGGAAGCAGCCCGCGAAGATCCCGAAGCGCATCAGCGTGTAGCGGAGCATGTCAATCCACTCTTCCGTTCCGAATCGGTCCTACGCACCACCAAGTGAAGCATGCGGCCCCGGAAGGGCATTGAGCGGTACCGCAAGTAATGGTTAGAGTGACCCAATGACCCTTACGTTTCAGCTGGACCCGCCGACCGATCCGGCGCTGCGGGACGACGTCCTCGCGCTCTGGGCCGACGTGTCCAACGCGGGCGGAGCGGTCGGCTTCGTCCCGCCCGTCACCACCGAGGACATCCGCCCCGAGCTGGTCAGGCACCTCGCCGCGATGGCCGAGGGCCGCACCCGGCTCCTGGTCGGACGTGACGAGGAGGGCGCTGTCGCGGCGACGGCCTTCTTCACGCACAACCAGCACCGCCTGCAGAAGCACTACATCTGGCTGTACACGGTGATGATCCACCCGCGGTACCAGGGCAAGGGGTACGGGCGGGAGCTGATGGCCGCCGCGGCCGACGCCGCCCGCGCCTTCGACGGCATCGAGGCCATCCGTCTCACCTGCCGCGGCGGCACCGGCGCCGACCGTTTCTACGCGGCGTGCGGCTACAAGGAGGTCGGCCGTGTCCCCGGCGCGATCCGGGTGGCCCCCGGCGACGACCGCGACGACATCACGATGCTGCTGCCGGTGACATGACATGAGCGAAGAGGGGCCCCGGCAAACCGGCCGGAGCCCCTCTTCGCGATTGCGTCTGTCGTCAGAGACGTCGTCAGATCAGAGACGACGTCAGACCCGCATCGCCTGCGGCGTCTCGCGCCGCGCCGGGTCCGGGCCGTCGTACTCGCGGATGATCTCGTACCGGGTGTTCCGCTCGACGGGCCGGAAGCCGGCGTCGCGGATCAGGTCGAGCAGGTCCTCACGGGTCAGCTTGTTCGGCGTCCCGTAGTTGTCCGCGTCGTGCGTGATCTTGTACTCGACGACCGAGCCGTCCATGTCGTCGGCGCCGTGCTGGAGCGCGAGCTGGGTGGTCTGCACGCCGTGCATGACCCAGAAGCACTTCACGTGCGGCACGTTGTCGAACAGGAGCCGGGAGACCGCGAAGGTCTTGAGCGCCTCGGCGCCGGTCGCCATGGTCGTACGCGCCTGGAGGCGGTTGCGGACCTTGCCGTCCTTCATGTCGACGAAGTCGTGCTGGTAGCGCAGCGGGATGAAGACCTGGAAACCGCCGGTCTCGTCCTGGAGTTCGCGCAGGCGCAGCACGTGGTCGACGCGGTGACGGGGCTCCTCGATGTGCCCGTACAGCATCGTGGACGGGGTCTTGAGACCCTTCTCGTGCGCGAGGCGGTGAATCCGCGACCAGTCCTCCCAGTGGGTGGCGTGGTCGACGATGTGCTGGCGGATCTCCCAGTCGAAGATCTCCGCGCCGCCGCCGGTCAGCGACTCGAGACCGGCGTCGATCAGCTCGTCGAGGATCTCGGAGGCGGAGAGCCCGGAGATCGTCTCGAAGTGGTGGATCTCCGTCGCCGTGAACGCCTTCAGCGCGACGTTCGGCAGCGCCTCCTTGAGGGCCTTCAGGGAGCGCGGGTAGTAACGCCAGGGCAGCGTCGGGTGCAGGCCGTTGACGATGTGCAGCTCGGTGAGGTTCTCGTTCTCCATCGCCTTGGCGAGGCGGACGGCCTCCTCGATGCGCATCGTGTACGCGTCCTTCTCGCCCGGCTTGCGCTGGAACGAGCAGTACGCACACGAGGCGGTGCACACGTTCGTCATGTTGAGGTGGCGGTTGACGTTGAAGTGGACGACGTCGCCGTTCTTGCGCGTGCGCACCTCGTGGGCGAGTCCGCCCAGCCAGGCCAGGTCGTCCGACTCGTACAGCGCGACGCCGTCCTCACGGGACAGCCGCTCGCCGTCCCGCACCTTCTGCTCCAGCTCGCGCTTGAGCCCTACGTCCATTGCCATTGCTCCTCACCAAAGACTGCGGCCAACCGTACTCCCCCACCCTTCGGGCGGGAGGGGCCCCCATCAGGCACTACGTGCCCGCCCCTACTCCTCCTCCGGCAGCTCCCCCACTCGGTTCTCCCACTTGGTGGACAGCACGATCGTGGTGCGCGTGCGTGAGACACCCTTCGTGCCGCTGAGCCGGCGGATGGTGCGCTCCAGGCCGTCCACGTCGCCGACCCGCACCTTGAGCATGTACGAGTCGTCGCCCGCGATGAACCAGCAGTCCTCGATCTCGTGCAGGTCCTTGAGCCGGTGCGCCACGTCCTCGTGGTCGGCGGCGTCGGAGAGCGAGATGCCGATCAGGGCGGTGACGCCGAGGCCGAGCGAGGGCGAGTCGACGGTCGCGCGGTACCCGGTGATGACGCCGGCCGCTTCGAGACGGTTGATGCGGTCGGTGACGCTGGGCCCGGACAGGCCTACGAGGCGTCCCAGCTCGGCATACGAGGCGCGGCCGTTCTCGCGCAGAGCCTGAATGAGCTGCCTGTCCACGGCGTCCATAGGTCCATGCCTTTCATTATTCTGCGTTGACGCGAGTTTACGTGTAGAATCTAAGGCGTGCAGGGCGTTGCCCCTGTGAATCTTTCAGCCGAAACCCGGTTTCACCTTCGGCTGACCTTTCAAGCGATCTTCGACTACCGATCAAAGACGATCATTCAGGAGTGTTGCCACCGTGTACACGATCGAGATGGCCTACGCCCGTATGCGCGAGCTGCAGGACCAGGCCAACCGCTCGCGTGCCCACCAGTCCGCCGTCGAGGCGCGTGCCGCTGAGAAGCGGGCCGCGCGCGCCAAGAAGCGCTAACGGTCCGGAGAGCCGCCCCCGAGCTCTCCCTGCCACCGGCGGTAGAGCCGATGCGGCACCCCCGCCGCGTCGAGCGCCCGCCCGGCGACGAAGTCCACCAGATCCTGGATGTGCGTCGCCCCCGCGTAGAACGCCGGAGAGGCGGGCAGCACCACGGCGCCCGCCTCGTCCAGCGC
Organism: Streptomyces sp. CB01635; assembly: GCF_002803065.1. Lineage (GTDB taxonomy): Bacteria > Actinomycetota > Actinomycetes > Streptomycetales > Streptomycetaceae > Streptomyces. The sequence goes on along the minus strand of NZ_NNBL01000026.1, from coordinate 19,776 downwards.
CACCAGATGCTTCAGCGTCTGTCCGTTCAGCGGTGTCTCGCGCACCGCGACGACCAGCCTGCGCCCTTCCTTGAGCGTCACGCTCGCCGCGCGCTGGAGCAGATCCTTCGACAGGCCGAGCGCCACACCCGCCACGCACGCCGTGGACGCGGGGACGATGATCATGCCCTTCGCCGGATACGACCCGGACGACGGTCCCGCCGCCAGATCCCCGGCGGACCAGTACCTGACCTGGTCGAGCCGGTCGCCCATCGCGAACGTGGCCGGCTTCCCGTCCGCCCCGCGCGCCAGCCACTCACCCAGGTCCTCGCGCCAGTGCGCGTCCCGGAACGCGATACCCGTCTCGTCGAGCAGCGTCAGCCGCGAGGCCCGCGAGACGACGAGGTCCACGCTCTCCCCCGCGTCGAGCAGCGCGCGCAGAACCGCGGCGGCATACGGGGTCCCCGACGCGCCGGACACCCCCACGATCCAAGGCCGGCGCCCATTTTCTCCTGCGGTCATGCCGTCGAGCCTATCCGGCACCCGGCCGCAGTCAGACAGTCAGGCCGCGCACGAGGAGGTCGAGCAGCGCGCACACGAACAGGGCGATCCCGATGAAGCCGTTGACCTGGAAGAAGGCCCGGTTGAGCCGGGAAAGGTCGCGCGGCCGCACGATCGTGTGCTCGTAGAGGAAGGCGCCCGCGACGATGACGAGGCCGAGCCAGAAGAACGCACCCGCGTCCGTGGCCAGGGCGTACCAGACGAACAGCGCCGTGGTGAGCGTGTGGCAGCCGCGCGCTCCCCAGATCGCCGCCGGGATTCCGAAGCGGGCCGGCACCGACATCACGCCGACCTCGCGGTCCGTCTCCACGTCCTGGCAGGCGTAGATGAGGTCGAAGCCGCCGATCCAGATGCCGACCGCGAGCCCGAGGATCACCCCGTCCCACGACCACTCGCCGGTGATCGCCAGCCAGGCGCCGACCGGCCCCATCGCCTGGGCGAGACCCAGGATGGCCTGCGGGAAGTTCGTGAACCGCTTGCCGTACGGATAGACGACCATCGGGATCACCGCGATGGGCGCGAGCGCCAGGCACAGCGGGTTGAGCAGGGCGGCCGCGCCGAGGAAGACGACGAGCGCGATGAGCGCGCCGGTCCAGGCGGACTTCACGGACATCGCGCCCGTGACGAGTTCGCGGTGCGCGGTCCTCGGGTTACGGGCGTCGATCTCGCGGTCGATGATCCGGTTCACGGCCATCGCGAACGTGCGCAGGCCGACCATCGCGATCGTCACGAGCAGCAGCCGCCACCAGTGGATGTTCCCGTCCATCCGGAACATCGCGGTGAGCGCCGCGATGTACGCGAACGGCAGCGCGAACACCGAGTGCTCGATCATGACGAGCCGCAGGAACGCCTTGGTGCGGCCCGGCTGCGGGATCGCGGCGGAAGCGCTGGTCACAGGCCGTACTCCTTCCAGCGGCGGTCGACCGTCGCCGCCGTCTGCGGGTCGGACAGCACCATCTCGGGCCAGCCGCCGTCCCGCGTGTAGCCCTCCTCGGGCCACTTCTTCGTCGCGTCGATGCCCGCCTTGCCGCCCCAGAACTGCTGGTACGACGCGTGGTCGAGGTGGTCGACGGGACCCTCGGCGACCGTCAGGTCACGGGCGTAGTCCGTGTTCCCGAGCGCCCGCCACGCGACCTCGTGCAGATCGTGCACGTCGCAGTCCGAGTCGACGACCACGATCAGTTTGGTCAGCGACATCATGTGGGCGCCCCACACGGCGTGCATCACCTTCTGCGCGTGTTTCGGGTACTTCTTGTCGATCGAGACGATCGCGCAGTTGTGGAAGCCGCCCGACTCGGGCAGGTGGTAGTCCACGATGTCCGGCACGATGATCTTGAGGAGCGGCAGGAAGAAGCGCTCCGTGGCCCGGCCGAGGGGACCGTCCTCCGTCGGCGGGCGCCCCACCACGATGGACTGCAGCAGCGGACGCTTGCGCATCGTCACGCAGTCGATCGTCAGCGCGGGGAAGGGTTCCTGCGGCGTGTAGAAACCGGTGTGGTCGCCGAACGGGCCCTCGGGGAGCATCTCCCCGGGCTCCAGCCAGCCCTCGAGAACGACCTCGGCGTTCGCCGGCACCTGGAGCGGCACCGTCTTGCAGTCGACCATCTCGATCCGCTTGCCCTGGATGAACCCGGCGAAGAGGTACTCGTCGATGTCCCCGGGCAGCGGGGCCGTGGACGCGTACGTCACGGCGGGCGGGCAGCCGAAGGCGATCGCGACCGGCAGCTTCTCGCCCTTCCTGGCGGCCACCTGGTAGTGGTTGCGGCTGTCCTTGTGGATCTGCCAGTGCATGCCGATGGTGCGCCGGTCGTGGCGCTGGAGCCGGTAGAGCCCGAGGTTGCGGATGCCGCTCTCAGGGTCCTTGGTGTGCGTGAGACCGAGGTTGAAGAAGGAGCCGCCGTCCTCGGGCCAGGTGAACAGGGCCGGGAGCTGGTCCAGGTCCACGTCGTCGCCGCGCAGGACGACCTCCTGCACCGGCGCGTCCTTCACCTTCTTCGGCGGCACGTGCACCATCGAGCCGAGCTTGCCGAACGCCTCGCGCACGCCCACGAAGCCGTGCGGCAGCTCGGGGCGCAGCAGGCCGCCGATCTTGTCGCTGATCTCCTCGTAGGACTTCAGGCCGAGCGCCTTGAGCAGGCGCCGGTCGGTCCCGTACACATTCATCGCGAGCGGCATCGAGGAGCCGCGCACGTTCTCGAAGAGGAGAGCGGGGCCGCCGGACTTCTGCACCCGGTCGACGATCTCACCGACCTCCAGATAGGGGTCGACCTCGGCCTTGATGCGCTTGAGGTCACCCTCGCGCTCCAGCGCCCGCAGGAGGGAGCGAAGATCGTCGTAAGCCATGCGTCCCAGTATCGAGCACCGGCTACCCTGACCCGGTCACCGGGGGGCCTGCGTCGTCCCCACGCCGCTCCTTGGGGGATCGCGACACCATGCTCCGCTACTTGCCGTTCCTGCTGGTCCTGGCGTTGTGGATCTACGCCTTCATCGACTGCCTGAACACTCCGGAGGAGGAGGTCAGGGGCCTGCCGAAGGTCGTGTGGGTCATCATCATCCTGCTCTTCGGCGAAGTGCTCGTCGGCCCGATCGCCTGGCTCGTCGCGGGCCGGCACCGGCACGCGCCCGCGAACGGCTCGACACCGTCCGAGTGGCACCGCAGCCACCGCACCACGTTCGTCGCACCCGACGACAACCCCGAGTTCCTGCACTCCCTGCGCGAGGAGGCTGCGTCTTCTGAAGAAGTGAAGGACGAGTCGCTCCTCAAGGACTGGGAGGCCGATCTGCGCCGCCGCGAGGAGGAGCTCAGGAAGCGCGAGGGTGAGCAGGGCGGGGAGCCTGCGTGAGCGCCTTCGACCCCGAACTGGCGCGGACCTGGCTGGCCACGGCCGTCGAGGAGGCGCGGGCGGGGCTCGCCGAGGGCGGCATCCCGATCGGCGCGGCCCTCTACTCGGCGGACGGGAAGGTCCTCGGGCGTGGGCACAACCGCCGTGTGCAGGACGCGGATCCGTCCGTGCACGGCGAGACCGACGCCTTCCGCAACGCGGGCCGGCAGCGCTCGTACAAGGGCACGACGATGGTGACGACGCTCTCGCCGTGCTGGTACTGCTCCGGTCTGGTGCGGCAGTTCGGCATCTCGCGGGTCGTCGTCGGTGAGGCTCGGACGTTCCACGGAGGCCACGACTGGCTGGCCGAGCACGGCGTGGAGATCGTGATGCTCGACGACCCCGAGTGCGTCGCGATGATGGAGGAGTTCATCGCGGCCCGTCCCGAGCTGTGGAACGAGGACATCGGCGAGTAGCGCGGATCCGGCCGGTCGGGCGTCGTTGCCCGCGTGCCGCGCCGCGTCCACAGTGGAGCCATGACGGAACCCCGTGCGCCACAGCCCCGTATCCCCACGATCGATCTGCGGCCCTGGCTCCTGGGCGGTCCGAACGCGCGCGCCGGAATCGCCCGTACCGTCGACGAGGCGCTGCGGACGGCCGGATTCCTGCTGGTCACCGGGCACGGCGTGGACCCGGGCCTGCGCTCCCGGATCCGGGAGGCGGCGCGCGGCTTCTTCCGGCTGCCGCCCGCGGTGAAGGAGCCGTACGCCGTGAAGGTGGGCGGGCGCGGCTGGCTGGGCCCCGGCGCCGAGGCGAACGGCTACGCGGAGGGCACCGAGACCCCGCCCGACCTCAAGGAGTCCCTGTCGTACGCCTCCGAACTGCCCACCGGGGACGCGGAGATCGACGCGGAGTGGTTCCTGCCCAACACCTGGCCCGCCGAGACGCCCGAGCTGCGCGCGCTCGTCGAGACGTATCTCGGGCGGATGCGGGAGCTGTCCGACCTGCTGCTCGAACTCCTCGCGGTCGCGCTCGGCGAGGAGGAGGACTTCTTCACCCGGCACACCACGCACCCCACTTGGGGCTTCAACATCAACTGGTACCCGGGCAGGGATGTCGTGGGCGAGCCCGAGGAGGGCCAGTTCCGCATCGGCCCGCACACCGACTTCGGGACCGTCACGGTCCTCGACCGGCAGGCCGGCAAGGGCGGGCTCCAGGTCTACACCGACGAGGGCGGCTGGCAGGACGCGCCGTTCGACCCGGAGGCGTTCACCATCAACATCGGCGACTTGATGGCGCGTTGGACCGGCGACCGCTGGCGCTCCGGCCGCCACCGCGTCCTGCCGCCCCCGGCCGACCTGCCCGCCGAGGAGCTGATGTCCCTCGTCTACTTCTACGAGTGCGACCCGCGCACGACCGTCGAGTCCGTGCCCGCGCCGAAGGGCCGGGTCGCGCACGAGCCGGTCGACTCGCACACGTATCTGCGGGCGAAGCTGGACACGATCACTGTGGAGCCTTGATCACTGCGGCGTCCGATCACTGCGGCGTCTGATCACTGCAGCGTCTGATCACTGCAGCGTCTGATCACTGCGTATCCGATCACTGTGGAGCCTCGAGATAGCCGTCCCGGAGCTCCTGCCATCGGGACGGGGTCCAGGCCGCCCAGGCCCGCTCGTCCGTCGGGCGCCCGTCGAGGGCGGCGGCCAGGTGCTCGAAGTGGTCGTGCCAGGCGGCCAGGTAGTCCAGGCGCGCCGAGTCGTCGCCGTCGATCTCGCCGGTGAACCGCAGGGTCGTCGCGTCGGGGGCCGTCGGCTCCAGGTGGAAGCGCAGGCGGCCGTGCGGGCCTTCGAGCGTGTACTCGGCGACGCGCTCGCCGTCCCACGCGGTGACCCGGCCCTGGTGGGCGCGCCCGTTGTTGAGCCACCGCAGCGTGACCGCACCGCCGAGCCGTGGTTCGAGCACATCGGCGGCGGCCAGCCACCCCGGCAGACCCTCCGGGGTGGCCACCGCCGCCCAGACCTCCTCCACGGGATGCGGAAGAGGGATCGTGAAGTGCAGGCTGTGGGTGTGACCCTCGGTCCGGCTCGTGCCGGGCGCGACGGGTGTGGCAGGTGCCGCGGGCTCGGTGGGGTGGCTGGATTCGGTCATACCTCCAGGCTGGCGCGCCCGCGCGCTTCGCGCACCCGTACGGACCGGGATCCGCTGCCCCGTGCCTAGGGCCGCTGCCCCGGCTTGTCGACGACGGCCCGGTCCACGACCGCCGTATTACTCGTGACCTGGCCCTTCTTCACCCCGCCCGACCAGGCTTCGGTGGCGACGGTGCGCTCGCCCAGGAACTCATGGGTCTTCACGTCGAAGATCCACTCGTCGCGGCTGGGGTTGTCGGGGTCCTTGCGGGCCACGGCGATCCCGGGCCGGCCCGCGGCGTCCTTCACCCCCTTCACCACGGTCACGCCGGGGATCCTGGCGGCGGCCCGGTAGAGCGCGGCGCCCACCTCCGGCGGCACGAGCGCATCCCTGATCAGGTCGCCGACCAGCACGAACATGGCCTGGTCGGCCTGCTGGCCACTGTGCTCGGGGCCCGTTCCGCGCAGCCAGCGCAGCATCGCGTCGGGGTCGGTGGGCAGGGTGGACAGGTGCCGGTAGCTGGTGGACGTCTCGTAGCCGGGCTTGCCCGGGACCGGCCCGGTTTCGGTCGCCCACTGGCCTCGGCCCTTCTCGCGTACGAGTCCCTTGCGGGTGCCGTCCACGGACTGCCAGGTCTCCAGCCGGTGCAGCGGCGGGATCTTCGTCTTCATGCCCTCGCCGCTCTGCGAGTACGACACGAGGCTGTCGACGTAGACGAACTGGTCGTCGCGGATGCGGGCGGGCGTATCGGAGTGCTCAGCGGCGAGCGCGACGTCCTCCAGGAGCGCCACGGCCTCCTTGGTCGGCGGCGGGGCGCCCGCGCCGTCCGACGGCAGCGCGACGAAGGTGACGGCCGCCGCGGTCGCCACGGCGACGGCGGCGAACGCGGGACGCAGCCACTTCCGGCGCGGCGGTGCCTGCGCGGGTACTTCGGTCTCCCGGATCTCGGTCATCAGATGCTCCTTGAGGAGTCGGTGCCGGCCCGGCGGAAGGTCCTTCTCAGGAAGCGTGTTCATGGTTTCCCTCCTGTATGGGCCCGGCCACGGGAGCGTGGCCGCCTTTCATCTGTCCGTCGGGGCGCGGGAGTTCCATGGCACCGGCGAGTTTCCTGCGGGCTCTGAAAAGCCGGGAGCGGACCGTGCCGACGGGGACGCCGAGCGCCCTGGCGGCGGACGGGTGGTCGAGGCCCGACCAGACGCACAGGGCGAGCACCTCGCGTTCGGGGCGCCGCAGTGTGGCCGGCGCGGTGTGGACGAGGGCTATGCGGGCCTGGTCGTCGGCCTCGGCTTCCGCGCGCGGGAGGCGGGAGACTGCGGCGGCGTGTCTGCGGGTGGCACGGCGCAGGTTGCGCGTGACGTTCGTGGCGACGCCGAGCAGCCAGGGCCGCAGCGAGCCGCCCTCGGGCTCGACCCTGTCGCGCAGCCGCCACGCTTCGAGGAAGGTCAGCGAGACGACTTCTCGGCGGTCGACCAGTCGCCGGTCAGGCTGTAGGCGTGGTTGTAGACGGATCGGGCGTAGGCGTCGAAGAGCTCGCCGAACGCGCCGGCGTCACCGTCCCTCACCCGGGTTCTGCGTGCTTGATGTGCCCCCTGATTCTTCTTCACGCCCCCCATCTGTCCGTACGACGAAGGCCGGTTCCCGTGACTCACGTCACATGGGAACCGGCCGTCGTGGGATGCCGCGGTGTCAGACGCCGGCGTAGGAGTGCTTGCCGGTGACGAAGATGTTTACGCCGTAGTAGTTGAACAGCCAGCAGGCGAAGGCGATGAGGGCCAGGTAGGCGGCCTTGCGGCCCTTCCATCCGGCGGTCGCGCGGGCGTGCAGGTAGCAGGCGTACGCGACCCAGGTGATGAACGACCAGGTCTCCTTGGGGTCCCAGCCCCAGTAGCGGCCCCACGCGTCGCCGGCCCAGATCGCGCCCGCGATGATCGTGAACGTCCACAGCGGGAAGACGGCCGCGTTCACGCGGTAGGAGAACTTGTCGAGCGAGGCCGCGGCGGGCAGGCGCTCCATGACAGAGGTCGCGAACTTCCCGGGCTTGCCGCCGTTCGCCAGCTTGTTCTCGTACGAGTCGCGGAACAGGTAGAGCAGCGTGCTGACCGCGCCGACGTAGAACACCGCGCCGCAGAAGATCGCCGTGGAGACGTGGATGTACAGCCAGTACGAGTGCAGGGCGGGAACCAACTGGTCGCTGGCGGTGTACAAGACAGTGACAGCGAGGCCGAGATCGAGGAGGACCGTGGTGACCAGCGGGAGGCCGAGCCAGCCGATGTTCTTCTTCGCCACGAGCAGGCCGAGGTACACAGCGACGGCGACGGTGGAGAAGGTGATGTTGAACTCGTACATGTTGCCCCACGGCGCACGCTGCACGGAGAGCGCGCGGGTGAGCACCCCGCTCGCCTCGACGAGGAACGCGAGCACGGTGAGGGACACCGCGATACGGCCGTAGAGGTCGCCCTGCTCGTCGCCGCCGGAGGCCCCGGGGCCGTCCGGCACGTCACGCGTGCCGGAGACGGCGCGCGTCACGACGCTGGGCCGCTCCAGGACGGCGGTGCCGCCGTTCTTCTCCTTGACCTGCACCTTCACGGAGCCGGCAGCGGCCTGCGCGGTGGCCTTCTGCGTCAGCGCGGCAGCGGTGCGGCCGACCTTGCTGCGGCTGCCGAAAAGCCACTCGGCCATGTGCGCGAAGAAGGCCAGGAGGTACACGGCCATCGACGAGTAGATCAGCACATTGCTGATGTGCGCGAGATTCTCGTTGGTTGCGGCGGCGAGATTCACTTCTCAGCCCCTTCGGCAGGAACAGCAGGTTGGGGATCGGCGGCGCTGGGCGCCCGTTCGTGGAGGTGTGCGGCCAGGTCGCCGAGTTCTTCGGCCACCTTCGAGGACTCGCTGCGGCCGAGACCGCCCATCTCGACGACGGTGACTCCGTCGGCTCCGGGGGTCGCCCGGACCCAGACGCGGCGGCGCTGGATGAACAGGGAGCCGGCGAGGCCCGCGATGGCGGCGAGCGCTCCGGCGAGGGCCCAGCCGTCGCCGGGCTGGTGGGTGATCTGGAAGCTCGCCCACTGCTTGATGTCCTTGTCGAACGTGATCGACCCGGCACCGTTCGGAAGCTTCATGGTCTCGCCGGGCCGCAGCCGCGTCTTGAGCAGCTCCCCCTTCGAGTCCGTGAACTTCTTCATCTTGGAGGTGTCCAGTTGGTACACGTTCTGCGGGATCCCGGAGTCGACACCCAGGCTTCCGTGGTACGCGGACAGCGCGAGGACGGGGTAGTCGAGCGCGGGGAACTGGGAGAACATGCTGCCCTTCCCGGACCCCGCGAAGGTCGGCACGAAGAAGGCGTTGAAGCCGAGCTGTTCCCGCTTGCCGCTCTTGTCGCGGTAGCCGTCCATGACCTTGATGGCACCGGTGGAGGTGACGTTCGAGTCGATGGGCAGCAGCGGCACGGCCTGCCGGGAGACGATCTTGCCGCGGCCGTCCCGGACGGTGACGGTGGGCGCGTATCCGTGGCCGTTGAGATAGACCTTGGTGCCGTCGATCTCGAGGGGGTCGTTGACCTGGATCGCGGTCTTCTGCTCCTTGCCGGTCGCGCCGACGCTGTAGGTGACGTTCGCGCGGTAGACGCGCGGGCTCCCCTTGTTCGGCCCGTTGCGCTCGTACGTCCCGTCGAACTTGTCGAGCTGGAAGCTGAACGGCGTCAGGTCGGTGTCGGAGTTGAAGAGGTTGCCCGACTTGAAGTCGTCGTACATCGGCAGGGCGTTGGAGAAGCCTCCGTCGCCCTCGACCATCAGCTTGCCGCCCTCGGACTTGAAGAGCTGGCCCCAGGCGAAGGCGATCAGCATCACGATCAGCGCGATGTGGAAGACCAGGTTGCCCGCCTCGCGCAGATAGCCCTTCTCGGAGGCGACGGAGTCACCGGAGACGTGGGCGCGGAAGCGGCGCTTGCGGAGGATGTCGAGGGCCGCCGCGCGGACCTGCTCGGGCTCGGCGTCGGTGCACCAGGTCGCGGACGCGGGCAGGTGCGTGAAGCGCTTGGGGGCGCCCGGGGCGCGGCCGCGCAGCTGCCCGACGAACTGCCAGGTGCGCGGGACGATGCAGCCGATGAGGGAGATGAACAGCAGGATGTAGATCGCGGAGAACCACACCGAGCTGTAGACGTGGAACAGGCCCAGCTTGTCGTAGACCGGCGAGACCGTGGTGTGCGCGTCCTTGAACGTCTGCACCTTCATCTCGTCGACCCCGGACTGCGGGATCAGCGAGCCGGGGATCGCCCCGAGCGAGAGCATGAAGAGCAGGATCAGCGCGACGCGCATCGAGGTGAGCTGCCGCCAGAACCAGCGGACCCAGCCGATGACGCCCAGCCGGGGCAGGTTCGGGCCGCGGTCCTCCTGCGGTGCGGTGGACAGGTGCGAGCCGGCCGCGCCGAGCTCGTCGCCGCTCACCTCGCCGGTCTTGCCGGATTCAGTCGTGCTCATGAATCAGATTCCCACCGTGAAGCCGTTGGACCAGGTCTGCATCTGCTGGACGAGGGTGTCCCAGGCTCCTGTGAGCAGCAGCACTCCGGTAAAGATCATCATGATGCCGCCGATGCGCATCACCCAGGCGTAGTGCTTCTTGACCCAGCCGAAGGCGCCGAGCGCCTTGCGGAAGGCGACCGCGGCGAGCACGAAGGGGACACCGAGCCCGGCGCAGTACGCAACGGTCAGTATGGCCCCGCGCCCCGCGCTCGCCTCGTTGAACGACAGGGCGGTCACGGAGGCGAGCGTCGGACCGATGCAGGGGGTCCAGCCGATGCCGAACAGGGCGCCGAGCACCGGAGCGCCGATCAGCCCGGTCACCGGCCGCTTGTGGAAGCGGAATTCGCGCTGGGTGAGCCAGGGCATCATGCCCATGAAAAAGATCCCCATGAGGACCATCAGGACACCGAGGATCTTGGTGAGGGTGTCCTGGTACTCCTGGAGCGTCTCGCCGAAGTAGCCGAAGAGGGCCCCGCCGGAGACGAAGACGGCGGTGAAGCCGAGGACGAACAGTCCGGCGCCGAGCGCCATCCGGCCGCGCCGCGCGTCGGCCAGGTCGGTGCCGCTGACCCCTGTCACGTAGGACAGATAGCCGGGCACGAGAGGCAGGACGCAGGGCGAGAAGAACGAGAGGAGACCGCCGAGCACGGCGATCGGCAGAGCGAGCAGGAGCGCACCGCTCTCGACGGTGTTGCTCACTCCGCCTTCAGCGGCGAGAGCGGTGAGCGTGGCGTGCACCGTCGCTCACTTCTCCGCGATCACGGGGTCGACCATCTTGCGCAGCTTGTCCTCGCTGAGCGCGCGCAGCGAGCGGGCGGCGATCTTGCCGTCGCGGTCGATGACGAGCGTGGACGGGATGGACTGCGGGTTGAGGGTGCCCTTCTCGAACCGCAGCATCAGCTTGCCCGAGGGGTCGTAGAAGCTCGGGTACGGGATGTTGTGGTCCTTCTCGAACTGGAGGGCCGGTTCGGTCTGCGGATCACGGGTGTTGATCCCGATGAACTGGACGTCCTTGCCCTTGGTCTCGTTCGCGACCTTGGCGAAGTAGTTGGCCTCGGCGCGGCACGGCGGGCACCAGGAGCCCCACACGTTCAGCACGATGACCTTGCCCTTGTAGTCGGCGAGGTCGAGGGGCTTGCCCTCCAGGTCCTTGCCGTCCAGCTTCGGGGCGTCGTGCCGGTCGCCCTGGTCGACGGTGGAGACGCCGCCGGAGTTCGTCACGAAGTTGGTGTTGTTGCCGCCGCCCGACGTTCCGCCGGAGCTGCATGCGGAGAGCGTCAGCGCAGCGACCGCGGCCCCCGCGGCGAGAAGGGCGGTACGGCGCTTGGATGCAGCGAGGGGGGAAACGCGGCAGTCGGCACTCATGTGAAAAGTTTCGCATGTCTGTTTAGGGGATCTTCCGCACCCCCCTTGCGTACGGAAAACCCCATTTCAGAAGGGGTCATTCAGGGTGCGGCGCGAGGCTCACGCCGCGGCTTTCAGATAGCTCTTCCAGCCGCCGTCGGGGCGCACTCCGACGTCGAGCGAGCGCAGCTTGTCGAGGACCTTCGGGTCCTGGACGTCCAGCCAGTCGACGAACTGCCGGAAGGAGACGAGGCGTACGTCCTTCTGGCCGGCCATGTGCTTGAGCGCCTCTTCGACGGAGTCCATATAGATCCCGCCGTTCCAGTCCTCGAAGTGGTTGCCTATGAAGAACGGCGCCCGGTTCGTCTCGTATGCCCGGTCGAAGCCGGCTATGTAGGCATCGGCCGACTGCTTGCGCCAGCGCGGGTAGTTGTAGGCGGGCGCCCTGGTCGTGTTCACCGACTGGTTGGCCAGCATGTTGTAGTCCATCGAGAGGACCTCGAAGGTGTGCCCGGGGAACGGCACGGCCTGCAGTGGCAGATCCCACACCCCGCCGCGCTTGGAGGGCCAGCGCTGCCGGCCGCCCGGCGACGAGGCGTCGTAGCGCCAGCCGAGCTCGCGGGCCGTGGGCAGCAGATTGTCCTGGCCGAGCAGACAGGGCGTGCGGCCGCCGACGAGTTCCTTCTCGTAGTCGAAGGGCAGCGAGGGCAGGTCGTGCCAGCCCGTGTTCGTGCGCCACTCCTTGACGAACGACTTGGCCTGGTCGATCTCGCTGCGCCACTGCGCCGGGGTCCAGTTGGCGACGGTGCCGGTGCCCGCGCAGAAGTGGCCGTTGAAGTGCGTGCCGATCTCATGGCCTTCCAGCCAGGCCCGGCGGACGTACTTCAGCGTCTCCTTGATGTGGGCATCGGTGAGATAGCCGATGTCGGAGGCGCCGACCCCGTTGTTCGGCGGGCGGTAGAGCCGCTTCTTCGACTCCGGCAGCAGATAGAGGCCGGAGAGGAAGAACGTCATGTGCGCGCCGTGGTTCTCGGCCAGGTCGAGGAAGCGCGGGAAGAGGCCGTTGCCGACCTCGCCCGCGCCGTCCCAGGAGAAGATCACGAACTGCGGCGGCGTCTCGCCGGGTTCGAGGGGGACGGGCTTGCCCGGCTGGTTCGGCTGCTTGCCGGTGTACGACGTCGAGCCGTCGCCGATCGGCCGGGCCGCGGGCTTGTCGGGCTTACCGGCGCCGCCCTCGCCCTGGTCGCCCAGCGGCACGGACGCCGCCCCGCCACCCTGCCCGTTACTGGTACCGCACCCGGCGAGCGCGGCGGCCGCCGCCGCACCCGCTCCCAGCCCGATCAGTCCCCTTCGTGTGATGTCCGGCATTCCCTGGTCCCCATTCGTCGCGCCCCGTCCCGTACGAGACGGGCACCCCCTTAGAGGGCGCGACGAACACCGCGGTTCCGGCGCGGAGAACAAAGTTGGGCAATGCCGACGGCTTTGCGCCGAATGTTCCGAGTGCCGAATGGGCTCAGGCCGAAGGCGCTCAGAACCGAAGGCGCTACGCGCCGAACGCCTTGTCCTTCCCCTTCACGGGCTTGGCACCCGCGAGGAGATGGGCGGGCACGAGATCGCGTGCGGGCTCCGTGTAGCCGACGGACACGATCTTGTCCCCGCGATAGGTGAACGTCGTGAGCGAGGCGAGCGTGCACTGCCGCTTGCGCGGGTCGTGCCACAGCCGCCGCTTCTCCACGAAGCTGCGCACGATCCAGATCGGCAGCTGATGGCTGACGCACACCGCCTCGTGACCGCGCGCCGCGTCCTTCGCCGCGTCGAGGGCGCCCATCATCCGCACGACCTGCTCGACGTACGGCTCGCCCCACGACGGCTTGAACGGGTTGACGAGGTGCTTCCAGTTCTCCGGCTTGCGCAGCGCGCCGTCGCCGACGCCGAACGTCTTGCCCTGGAAGACGTTGCCCGCCTCGATGAGCCGGTCGTCGGTCGCCAGGTCGAGCCCGTGCGCCTTCGCGATCGGCGTCGCCGTCTCCTGCGCCCGGTCCAGCGGTGAGGCCACGACATGGGTCACATCACGCGAGGACAGGTGCTCGGCGACCCGGTCGGCCATCTGCCGGCCGAGCTCGGAGAGGTGGTAGTCGGGCAGGCGCCCGTACAGGATCCCCTCCGGGTTGTGCACCTCTCCGTGCCGCATCACGTGGACGACGGTGATGTCCTGGTCGGACTTGCCGGCAGTGGTCATGCTTGCGTGGCCTCCGCAGCCGCGCGCGCGGCACCGGGGAGCGCGGCGGCGATGCGCTCGACCGCCCGCTCGTCATGGGCAGTGGAGACGAACCAGGACTCGAAGGCCGACGGCGGCAGATAGACGCCCTGCTCCAGCATCGAGTGGAAGAACGCGGTGAAGCGGAAGGACTCTTGGCGCTTCGCGTCCTCGTAGTTGCGCACCTCGTTCTCCGTGAAGAACACCGAGAACATGTTGGAGGCGCTCTGCACGCGGTGCGCGACGCCCTCCTTCGTGAGCGCGGCGCCCACCAGGGTGCGCAGCTGCTCGGAGACCGCGTCGATCTTCGCGTACGCGGCGTCGTCGAGCAGCCGCAGCTGCGCGACGCCGGCCGCCGTCGCGACCGGGTTCCCGGACAGCGTGCCCGCCTGGTAGACGGGTCCGGCCGGGGCGAGGTGCCCCATGACGTCCGCGCGGCCACCGAACGCGGCGGCCGGGAAGCCACCGCCCATGACCTTGCCGAACGTCATCAGGTCGGGCGCCACCCCGTCGACGCCGTACCAGCCGGCCTTCGACGTGCGGAAGCCGGTCATGACCTCGTCGGAGATGTAGAGCGCGCCGTTCTCCCGGCACAGGTCCGCGAGGCCCTGGTTGAAGCCTTCGAGCGGCGGGACGACGCCCATGTTGCCCGGCGACGCCTCGGTGATGACACAGGCGACCTGGCCCTCGTTCGCGGCGAACGCGACCCGCACGGCGTCGAGGTCGTTGTACGGGACGACGATGGTGTCGCCCGCCTGGGCACCGGTCACACCCGGGGTGTCCGGCAGCCCGAGGGTCGCCACACCGGAACCCGCCGCGGCGAGCAGCGCGTCCACGTGCCCGTGGTAACAGCCGGCGAACTTGATCACCTTGGCGCGCCCGGTGAACCCGCGGGCGAGCCTGATCGCGGACATGGTCGCCTCGGTGCCGCTGGACACCAGCCGCACCTGCTCGACCGGCGCGATCCGCGCGACGATCTCCTCGGCCAGGGCCACCTCGCCCTCGCCCGGCGTACCGAAGGACGTACCGCGCGCGACGGCTTCCTGGACGGCCGCGATGACCTCGGGTCGGGAATGGCCGAGGATCATCGGCCCCCAGGAGCAGACGAGGTCGACGTACTCGCGACCGTCGGCATCCGTGAGGTACGGACCGGTACCGGACACCATGAACCGGGGCGTACCGCCCACGGCACGGAACGCGCGTACGGGCGAGTTCACGCCGCCCGGCGTCACGAGGGCCGCACGGTCGAAGAGACCCTGCGAGACCGGTGCTTCATAGGGGTACGGTGCGGTCGCGCCCGACGGCGGCGCCGCGGACCCGGGGATGTTGTTCGCCTCTGCCATGCCTCTCAGCGTACGGGCAGGCTCTCCGGACCCCGGCTCATCCCCTGCTTCTCTGGCCACGGCGGGAACCGACTACCTAAACTCCCAGGGGACGGGCCGCTCGCGGACAGTTCACGCTGCACGCCGGCACGGGGTTCGCTCCCCGGCCCGCGCGGGTGGTTCACCGCACGTTTCGGCGAGTGACCGTGGGGGAGGTCACTGACACGATGATCGGGTTGCGCGGTGGTGGCCGCGCGGCCTAGAAAAGGGGCCAGGCGCCCTGGAAAAGCAGTCGGGTGGAGATATGCATCGCGGTGGCGGACTGGGCGAGGGGACCGACGACCTGGGCCCCCGGCGTGCCCGGCGGGGAAAGCACCGGCGCGACGCGGAGGCGGCAGCGGCACCAGCGGAGGAAGCGGACGCCGGGCAGGAACTGAGCGGGACCGGGAGCAGGAATGGTGGCCGGGTGGGGGTGACGTACAAATACTTCGGCGCGCCCGACGGCGCCACGGCGGCCCGTGTCCCCATCTCGATGCGCCCCGAGGAGCTCGGCGGTGACGAGCTCGGCATGGGCGGCATGTTCACCAAGATCAAGCCGGAGACGATGGCCGCGATGGTCCTCACCGGCATCGAGGGCATACCGCTGCACAAGGTCCCCCCGCTGGAACTGGTCGTCCTGCATCCCGACTACGCGGTCGTGAAGCTGCCCATGACGGTCGTCGACCCGCTGCGCGGCGTCGGCGAGGAGGCCGTGGGCGCCGCGGCGTTCATCTGGTCGACGGTCCCGGACCGCGGCGGCCCGCGCGACGCGTTCTACGTGTACCAACTCCTGCACGAATGGCAGGACTTCAGCCACCGGCTGCACGACGCGGGACACCAGGCCTACTGCCTCGTCTGGCCCTGACCCTCACTCCTCGTCGGGCAGCACACCCCGCACCGTGAACCCGATCGCCGCTCCCCCGCCCGGACGCGCCTTCGCGAACGGCGCGCCCCCGTGGGCCGCAGCCACCTCCTGGACGATGGACAGGCCGAGGCCGGAGCCCGGCAGGCTGCGGGCAGCCGGCGCGCGGTAGAAGCGGTCGAAGACCCGGTCCAGATCCGAGTCCGCGATGCCGGGACCCCGGTCGAGCACCTCGACACGCACGCCGTCCGGGAGGCCTCCCGTGACCACGATCTCGATCAGCTCCGTGCCGTCGCGGTCGAACTTGGCGGCGTTCTCCACCAGGTTCGACACTGCGCGCTGGAGCGAGGCCGGCCGGCCCCGGACCACCGTGTCGCCCCGCGAACGCACCGTGACCGTGCGGCCCGTGCGGCGGCGCGCGAGGACCGCCGTGTCCTCCGCGGTCTCGGCGAGCGCCACCTCGACGACCGGCTCGTCGTCCTCCTTGCCCGCGGCCAGCTCCACCAACTCGTTGACCAGATCGGTCAGTTCACGCGACTCCTGCGCCAGGTCGGCGATCAGCTCCTCACGGGCGGCGGGCGGCAGGTCCTCGATACGGCGCAGCAGCGAGATGTTCGTACGCAGCGAGGTGAGCGGCGTGCGCAGTTCATGACCGGCGTCCTGCACCAGGCGGCGCTGGTCCTCCATCGAGCGCGCAAGACGCCCCAGCATCCGGTCGAAGGAGCGGCCCAGGCTGCCCACCTCGTCGCCGCCGGTCACCGGCACCCGCACATCGAGGTGCCCCGTCCCCGCCACGTCCTCCGCCGCCTCCGCGAGCGTCACCAGACGCCCCGTGATCCGGCGCGCCAGCCACCAGCCGACAAGTCCCGCCGCCACGATCACGGAACCCGCCAACAGGCCCGTGCGCTGCTGGAGATCACGCAGCAGGTCCTCCGTGTCGCTGAACTCCTGCGCGACCTGCACGGCGCCGCGCCCGCCGCCCAGCGACACGGCCGTCATCCGGTACTCGTCCCCGCCGATCTCCACATCGCGCCGCGAGCCGCCCTTCTCCGCCCCGTCGGCCTCCTCCGTCACACCGGCGTGCGCCTCGTCGGCGGTGCGCCGGTCCGCCGCGTTCACGGGCAGCTGCGGGCTGCCGCGGTCGACGACCCGGCCGCCGGGCCCGAGCACCTGGACGTCCGTACGGGCCGGCCGGATCAGGTCGTCGCGCGGCCCGTCGTGGTCGGGGTCCCCCGACGCGAAGTCGTACGGGGTGAGCTTGGCGTCCTTCACCTGCTGCCGCAGATCGGTGACGACCTCGTCGAACACGGCCTGCTGGTCCACGCGGACGAGCCGCGCCGCGGCGTCGTAGGAGAGGAAGCCGACCAGGACGGTGACGGCCGCCGCGACGGCCGCGAACGACACGGCGAACGTCGTCCGCAGGGACCGGGCGCGCGGTCGCCCGTGCAGGAACGCGCGCAGGCGGGGGCGCGGCATCCTCAGTCCTCCCGCAGCACGTAGCCGACGCCGCGCACGGTGTGGATGAGGGAGGTCGTACCGGGTTCGTCGACCTTGCGGCGCAGATAGCCCACGTAGACGGCGAGGTTCTTCGACCCGGGACCGAAGTCGTAGCCCCAGATGCGGTCGTAGATCGTGGCGTGGTCGAGGACGATGCCCGCGTTGCGCACGAGCAGCTCCAGAAGGTCGAACTCGGTACGGGTGAGCTCCAGTTCGCGCTCCCCGCGCCAGGCCCGCCGCGCCTGCGGGTCCATTCTGAGGTCGGCCGCCGTGACCTGGCCGTCGGGCTCGGGCGACCCATCGCGCCCGCCGCTCCCGTCGTCGGAGGAGGCGCCGTTGCTGCGGCGCAGCAGGGCACGGAGCCGGGCGAAGACCTCATCCACGTCGAACGGCTTCACGACATAGTCGTCGGCGCCCGCGTCCAGGCCCGCGATCCGGTCCGGCGTCTCGACGAGCGCCGTCAGCATCAGGATCGGCGTGCGGTCCCCCTCGGCACGCAGCACCCGGCACACCTGAAGACCGTCGATGCCCGGCATCATCACGTCCAGCACGAGGATGTCGGGCGCGCTGCGGTGTGCCTGCGCGATCGCCTCCACCCCGTCGGCGACGGCCGTGACCTCGTAACCCTCCAGAGTCAGGGCCCGCTCCAGGGCATGGCGGATGGCACGGTCGTCCTCGGCGAGCAGCACGGTCGGGGACGCGGCGTGGGGCGTGGCGGACGCAGCGGTAGGGGACACGCGTTCCAGTGTGCCCCCCGCGTCCGGCGGCGTACCCCCTGACCAGGGGCCCGCCGGACGCCTTCTTACCCGTCTCTCACCCAGGCGCGAACGGTGGCTTACCCGGCTGGACCAGGCTGCCGCCGTATGTTGCGGGCAAAGCGCCCGCCGGGAGGGTTGTCCATGAAGATCGTGTTCCTGCTGCACAACGCGTACGCGATCGGCGGGACCGTGCGAACCACGCTCAACCTCGCCGCGGCGCTCGCCGGGCGCGGCGGCCACGAGGTGGAGATCGTCTCTATGTCCCGGCATCGCGAGGTGCCGCGCTTCACGGTCGACCCCGCCGTCTCACTGGTCCCACTCGTCGACACGCGTATCGGCGGCGTCGACACGCGGTACGCGGCGTACGAGGAGCCCGCACGGGACTTTCCCGCCGCCGAGAAGCGGCGCAAGCAGTACACCCGTCTGCACGATCTGCGCGTGCGTGAGTACCTGGAGCGCTGCGACGCTGACGTCGTGATCGGTACGCGCCCCGGCATCAACGTCTATCTGGCGATGTACGGCCCGCGCACCGCACTGCGGATCGGGCAGGAGCACCTGCGCCACGACGCGCACAGCAAGAAGCTCCGGGCGGTGCTCGCCCGCCACTACCGCTCCCTCGACGCCGTCGTCACCATGACCTCGGCGGACGCCGAGGTGTACCGGGCGCGCATGGCCCTGCCGGGCGTACAGGTCCTGTCGGTCCCCAACATCGTGCCGGAGGCGCCCTGCCCGCCGTCCGACGGCGCCGCCAAGGTCATCGCGAGCGCCGGGCGTCTCGCGCCGGGCAAGCGCTTCGACCTCCTCCTGGAGGCGTTCGCGGCCGTCGCCGCGCAGGAACCCGAGTGGCAGCTGCGGATCTACGGCGGCGGGCCTGAGGAAGCGAAGCTGCGCGATCTCATCGCCGGACTCGGACTGACCGGGCGCGCCCACCTGATGGGGGCGCGCTCGCCCATCGAGCCGGAGTTCGCGAAGGCCTCGATCGTGGTGTCCGCGTCAGATGCGGAGTCCTTCGGAATGACGCTCGTCGAGGCGATGCGGTGCGGGGTTCCGGTGGTCAGCACCGACGCGCCGCTCGGCCCCGCCGAGATCATCACCGACGGCGTCGACGGCCGGCTCGTGCCGCTCGGGGACGCGCGGGCTCTCGCCGAGGCGGTCGTCGGCCTCATTGACGACGCGCCGCGCCGACACGCCATGGCCCGCGCCGCGTTCGCGTCCGCCCGCCGCTACGACCCCGATCCGATCGTCGCCCGGTACGAGCTCCTGTTCGCGGAACTCCGTGAGACGCGGCGCCTGCGGTCGTGGCAGCGGCTGCGCTCTCGCGCGGCCGACTGGGCCCGCCGCAAGGCCCGTTCGACCCACGGCCCGGCGCGGACCGCGTCCGCGCGCGGCGCCCGCTCGGACCCACGCCCCACGTGACGCACGAGCGGGAAGGCACATGACGACCAACGACACCCAACTCGGCGCCCCGGAACCGGCCCGCCCGCAAGGCCCCAAGGCCCCCGGAGCCAAACGGGACAGGGCCACCGAGGGCCGGGGCAGGCGGGCCGACCAGAACCGGCGGCGGCCCGCCCCCCGGCCCGACCTCCAGCCGGGTACGGCAGCCACCACTGCCCGACCGGATGCGAGTCGACCGGAGCCCGGAGCCACAGCCCCGACCTGGGCCGAACCCCCCTCCGCACCAAGCCCCACCA
>NZ_NNBL01000025.1:840-120847 GCF_002803065.1 Streptomyces sp. CB01635 | reverse complement strand
TGCCGTCGATGAGGGAGTGACGGCAGCCGTACTTGTTGTCGAACTTCGACTTCGTCACGGCATCGTTCACATTGATCGCCGGGAACAACAGGGTGCCGTCACGGTACATCTCGTAGAGACGGTGGACACCGGTCGTGGTCTCCTCCGTCACGCCACGGATCTCCGAGGCGAGCTGGGTCCACTTCTGCGAGCCCTCGGTGATGGTGCGGTTGAGGAGCTCCAGGATGACGCGGTGCTCGTCCGACTCGGCGGTGTCGGCCGAGGGGACCTTGCCGTCCTTCTCGTACTGAACGCCGTTGTGGACGAGGAGGGTGGCGTCACCGCCGTCGTCCAGGATCATGTTCGGGCCGCCGGTGGGGGTGTTCGGCCAGGTCAGGGCCTGCTCCGTGCACCACCAGTACTCCTCCAGGGTCTCGCCCTTCCAGGCGAAGACCGGGACGCCCTGGGGGTTGTCCGGGGTGCCGTTCGGGCCGACGGCGATGGCCGCGGCGGCGTGGTCCTGGGTGGAGAAGATGTTGCACGAGGCCCAGCGGACGTCGGCGCCGAGGGCGACGAGGGTCTCGATGAGGACGGCGGTCTGCACCGTCATGTGCAGGGAGCCGGTCACGCGGGCGCCGGCGAGCGGCTGCGTGGCGGCGTACTCCTTGCGGATGGACATCAGGCCGGGCATCTCGTGCTCGGCGAGGGTGATCTCCTTGCGGCCGAAGGCGGCCAGGGAGAGATCGGCGACCTTGAAGTCCTGGTCCTGTCGCTTGTCGACAGTCGTCATAGGGAGATTGCTCCTCGTGGTGGTGGGTCGAGGTGGGCATGGCTTGCCTGCGGCGATGGACATACGAGTGCCCGGCGCTCGCAGCGCAGTCCGTCGGAGGCCCTCTCTCCCTCGGCCGGCCCGTCGTGCGGGCCGCCCGACCGCCATCAGCAGCGACGTCTGGCTCAGAGACGAATCTACACCGATCGGCCCAGCCGGACCCAGCCCGCCTCCGGGTCCGGCGCGAGCGGGAGGGTCAGTTGGCGTCCGGTCCCGAGCTGTCGGGGGTCGGGCTGTCCGAGGCCGGGCCGGCCGGGGTCTTGGCCGGGTTGGTGCCGGCCGAGGCGGCCGCCTCGTTGTAGATGTCCGGTTCGAGGTAGATCACGCGGGCGATCGGGACGGCCTCGCGGATGCGGGCCTCCGCGGCGTTGATGGCGTTGGCGACCTCGGTGGCCGTGTCGTCGTGCTGGACGGCGATCTTGGCGGCGACGAGGAGTTCCTCAGGGCCGAGGTGGAGGGTGCGCATGTGGATGACGCCGGTGACGGTGTCGCCGTCGACGAGCGCGGCCTCGATCTTCTTGACCTGGTCGACGTCCGCGGCTTCGCCGAGGAGCAGCGACTTGGTCTCGGCGGCCAGCACGATCGCGATGGCGATGAGCAGGACGCCGATGCACACGGTGCCGATGCCGTCCCAGAGGCCGTCGTCGGTGGCGAGGGCGAGGCCGGTGCCGGCGAGCGCGAGGACGAGACCGATCAGCGCGCCGAAGTCCTCGAGGAGGACGACGGGCAGCTCGGGGGCCTTGGCGCGGCGGATGAACTGGGACCAGGTGAGCTTGCCGCGCAGCTCGTTGGACTCCTTGATGGCGGTGCGGAACGAGAAGCTCTCGGCGATGATCGCGAAGACGAGGACGCCGATCGGCCAGTACCAGTTCTCGAGCGCGTGCGGGTGCTTGATCTTCTCGTAGCCCTCGTAGACGGCGAACATGCCGCCGACCGAGAAGAGGACGATGGAGACGAGGAAGGCGTAGATGTAGCGCTCGCGGCCGTAGCCGAAGGGGTGTTGCGGGGTCGCCTCGCGCTGGGCCTTCTTGCCGCCGAGCAGCAGGAGGCCCTGGTTGCCGGAGTCGGCGAGCGAGTGGACGCTCTCGGCGAGCATCGAGGACGAGCCGCTGAAGAGGAACGCCACGAATTTCGCTACCGCGATCGCGAGGTTGGCGGCGAGTGCCGCCACGATCGCTTTTGTGCCGCCTGAAGCGCTCATGTGTTCCCGATGTCCCTTCGTACGCGGTCCCGGGCCACAGCTCGTACGGATCTGTCCGCGTACGCCGTCCCGGGCTTTGCCCACCCTTTGCGGTGGGTCATTGTTGCAGCCCGGGACAGCTGAGGCGCGTCAGGCCACCACGGTTGCCCGGAACAGGGTGCCGACTCCGGACACTTCGGTCTTTTCGCCGGCGGGGACGAATGCCGACTGCCCTGCGGTGAGGTCGAGTTCGCCGGCGCGGACGGTGCCCGCGGTGCAGAGCAGGATCTGCGGGGTCTCGGCGGTCACGTCGTGCGCGGCGGCGCCCTCGGGCAGGGTGTAGCGGGAGAGGCGGAATTCGTCGATGGGGGTCTCGTAGACCTCTTCGCCGTCGGGGGACGCCTCGGGGCGCAGGATGCCCGGGTCGGTGGCCTCGAAGCGGACGATTCGCAGGAGTTCGGGGACGTCGACGTGCTTGGGGGTGAGGCCGCAGCGCAGGACGTTGTCCGAGTTGGCCATGATCTCTACGCCGAGGCCGTCGATGTAGGCGTGCGGGACTCCGGCGCCGAGGAACAGGGCCTCCCCGGGGTTGAGGCGGACGTGGTTGAGCAGCATGGCCGCGATCACGCCCGGGTCGCCGGGGTAGTGGTGGGCGAGTCCGGCGTAGGGCACGTAGTCGCCGCCGAGGCGTTCGGCGGCGGCCTCGGCCTCGGTGACCGTGGCGGCCATCTCCGCGGGGTCCGCGCTCAGTACGGCCGTCAGGACCTCGCGCAGCGCGGCCTCTTCGGGGTGGGCGCGCAGCAGGTCGGCGTAGGGCTTGAGGGAGTCGACGCCGAGGCCCTCGATGAGGCGTGCGGCCTCTTCGGGGGCGCGGAATCCGCACAGGCCCTCGAACGGCGTGAGGGCGCAGATCAGTTCGGGCTTGTGGTTGGCGTCCTTGTAGTTGCGGTGCGGGGCGTCTATGGGGACGCCGGCGCGCTCTTCGGCCTCGTAACCCTCCTTGGCCTGGGCGAGATCGGGGTGGACCTGGAGGGAGAGCGGGGCGCCCGCGGCGAGGATTTTGAGGAGGAAGGGGAGGCGGGGGCCGAACTTCGCGACGGCCTGCGGGCCGAGCTCACGCTCGGGGGCCTGGTCGATCACCTCGTTGAGCGGGCCGCGCCCGGTCCGCGAGGGGGCTCCCGGGTGGGCGCCCATCCACATCTCGGCCTGCGGCTCGCCCGTCGGCTCGGCACCGATGAGGTGCGGGATGGCGGTGGTCGAGCCCCAGGCGTAGGGGCGGACGGTGTTGGTGAGGCGGTCCATCAGGTGTTCTTCTCCGTACGCGGGTCAGGGGCCGGCCGGTGGTTCGGACCGGCCTGGTCCACGTCATGCGCCCGAGGCGAGCGCGAGGTAAACGGCGGCGAAATCCGTGACGGCGATCAGTTCGGCGAGTGTTTCCAGTTCGCCGCCCTCTTCGGGTTCGAGCTCGCTGATCGGGGTGTCGTGGCCGAGGGCCAGCTCGCGGGCGGCGGGCGCGGCGGTGAGGCCGCCGGGCCGGTCGCGCAGGAGGACGACGCGGACGCGCATCGGCTGTGCCTCGTCGACCCGGTCGCGGAAGAAGTCGTCGGGGTCGGCGCCGCCCGCGAGGTCGCCGAGGAGGAGGCGGCCGTGCGCGGGGAGCGCCTCGGGCAGGTCGGAGGCGAGGGCCGGGCGGCCGGCGAGTTCGGCGAGCGCGGCGGCGAAGCGGCGGCCTGCCGGGCCCGCGGCGTGCCCTTCGGTCCAGATCAGGGGCAGTGCGTCGGCGAGCTCGGCGGCGAGCGTCTTGGCGGGGTTGCTGTAGGTCGCAATCGCCGGGCCGCAGCGCTCGGCGGTCTGGTCGAGGCGGTCGGCGACCTTCTCCAGGGTCTCGGCCGGCGCGGAGAGCAGGCCGGTGCGGTCCAGGAGGGAGAGCAGTGGGGTGAGCAGGGCCCACAGGGCGCCGGGCGCGGAGGCCGCGGCGGGTTCGTCCTCCTCGTACGGGGCGGTCGCCATCGGTACGAAGAGGCCGTGTGCCCCGGCGACGGCTTCGCTCAGGGGGGCGCCCGCGGGGCTGACGGCGACGATGGTGCAGCCGCGCCGGTAGGCCTGCTCGACGAGGAGGGCGAGTCCCGGCTCGGTGCCGTCGGTGGTCGCGACGAGGAGGAGGTCCACGGGGCCCGCCCAGCCGGGCAGCTCCCAGCGCAGGGCGCCCGCGGCGGGGGCGACTCCGGTGGGGCGCAGGCGGGCTACGGGGCAGGAGGCGCCGGCGAGCCTGTTGAGCAGGTCGGCGACGCAGCCGGCGGCCAGTCCGGGTCCCGCGAAGAGGACGGCGCGCGGGCGGCCGTCCGGTTTGAGCTCGGTGATCCCGGCCTCCGCGGCGTGCCGGACCGCGGTGCGGACGCGGGCGCCGGCCTCGGCGGCGCCGCGCAGGAGTCCGCGGCGGTCGACCCTGGCGAGGGCCTCGGGGGCGTCGAGCAGCGATTCGTCGAGCATGGTGTCAGCCTCCGGGACGGCCCCTGTGGGGCCTGGGTGGGACCTATGCGGGGCGGCGGGCCTCGTCAACGAGGAGTACGGGGATGCCGTCGCGGATCGGGTAGGCGAGGCCGCAGTCCGATCCGGTGCAGAGCAGCTCGGCGTCCGCCTCCTTGAGGGGGGCGTGGCAGGCCGGGCAGGCGAGGATCTCCAGGAGGCCGGCTTCGAGCGGCATGAGGTGTCCCTTCGGCGGTATGAATGTGTGTGCGTGCGGCCTGGTCAGCGTACCGCCGGGGACGGGGGCACGGCTGCTCGGACGGGAGTCCCGGCGGGTGTGGCCGTGGTCAGGCTCTGATGATCGCCAGGACCTCGTCGCGGATCTTGGTCATGGTGGCTTCGTCCCTGGCCTCCGCGTTCAGTCGCAGGAGGGGCTCCGTATTGGACGGGCGGACGTTGAACCACCAGTCCGCGGAGGTGATCGTCAGGCCGTCGAGCTCGTCGTGCGTGATGCCGTCCCGGCCGACGTACTCGGTCTTGATCGCGGCGAGGCGGGCACGCTGGTCGGCGACCGTGGAGTTGATCTCGCCGGAGCCGGTGTAGCGGTCGTACTCGGCGACCAGGGCGGACAGGGCGCCGCTCTGGCTGCCGAGGGCGGCGAGGACGTGGAGCGCGGCGAGCATGCCCGTGTCCGCGTTCCAGAAGTCGCGGAAGTAGTAGTGCGCCGAGTGCTCGCCGCCGAAGATCGCTCCGGAGGTGGCCATCTCCTGCTTGATGAACGAGTGGCCCACACGCGTGCGTACCGGTGTGCCGCCGTGCTCCTTCACGACCTCGGGGACGGACCAGGAGGTGATCAGGTTGTGGATGATCGTGCCCGTGCCGCCGTTTCTCGCCAGTTCGCGGGAGGCGACGAGGGCGGTGACGGCGGACGGGGAGACGGGGTCGCCGTGCTCGTCGACGACGAAGCAGCGGTCCGCGTCGCCGTCGAAGGCGAGGCCGAGGTCGGCGCGCTCCTCGCGGACGCGCCTTTGCAGGTCCACGAGGTTCGCCGGGTCGAGCGGGTTGGCCTCGTGGTTGGGGAACGTGCCGTCGAGCTCGAAGTACATCGGGACGAGGTCGAGCGGCAGGTCCGCGAAGACGGTCGGGACGGTGTGCCCGCCCATGCCGTTGCCCGCGTCGACGACGACCTTCAGGGGGCGGATCTCCGTGAGGTCGACGAGGGAGCGCAGATAGGCCGCGTAGTCGTCGAGGGTGTCGCGCCGGGTGAGTGTGCCCGCCTTCACGGCCGGTTCGGGGGCGCCCGTCTCCAGCCACTTCTCGGCCAGTTCGCGAATGTCGGCGAGGCCCGTGTCCTGTCCGACGGGGGCGGCGCCGGCGCGGCACATCTTGATGCCGTTGTACTGGGCCGGGTTGTGCGAGGCCGTGAACATCGCGCCGGGCAGGTCGAGCGCGCCCGACGCGTAGTACAGCTGGTCGGTGGAGCACAGGCCGATCTCTGTCACGTCGGCGCCGAGGGCGGCCGCGCCCCGCGCGAAGGCCCGGGAGAGGCCGGGTGACGAGGGCCGCATGTCGTGTCCGACGACGATCGCCGCCGCGTCCGTCACGCGCACGAAGGCGGCGCCGAACAGCTCGGCGAGGCGCTCGTCCCACTGGTCCGGGACCACTCCGCGTACGTCGTACGCCTTGACGATCTGCGACAGATCAGCAGCCACGGTCACCCAACTCTCCTGAAGTCCGCTTCGGACAGCACAAACTACCCGTACGGACTGACAGTCAGCTGTCAGGGCAGCATCCAGCCGAGGACCGCTGAGCTCTGCGCCATCACGATCAGGCACATCACCAGCAGGAGTCCCGCGCTCCACGGCAGCACCTTGCGCAGCAGATCCCCCTCCTTGCCCGCGAGCCCGACGGCGGCGCAGGCGATGGTGAGGTTCTGCGGGGAGATCATCTTGCCGAGGACACCGCCGGAGCTGTTCGCGGCGGCGAGCAGTTCGGGTGACAGGCCGGACTGCTGGGCGGCGGTGACCTGGAGTGCGCCGAAGAGGGCGTTGGCGGAGGTGTCGGAGCCGGAGACGGCGACGCCGAACCAGCCGAGTACGGGCGACAGGAACGCGAGGCCCGCGCCGGCCACGGCGACGAAGTGCCCGATGGTGGCGGCCTGCCCGGAGAGGTTCATGACGTAGGCGAGGGCCAGGACGCTGGTCACGGTGAGGATCGCGAAGCGCAGCTCGTACACGGTCGCCAGCCACTCGCGTACGGCCACGCGCGCGTGGACGCCGATGACGGCGGCCGTGATCGCGCCGGCGAGGAGGACCAGGGTGCCGCCGGTGGAGACGAGCGGCAGGGTGAAGAGGTTGCCGCCGACGGGCTTGCCCTCGGGGTTGGCGACGTTCAGGAAGGGCCAGTCGAAGACGCGCGTCGCCTTGGCGATCCAGTCCTTCACCGCGGGAATCTGCGCGATCGAGAAGATGACGACGATGAGCGCGTAGGGGGCGTAGGCGCGCAGGATTTCGGGCCGCGGGTCGTCCTGGTCGAGCTCTTCGCTGCGTACTCCGGTCAGGACGGCGGCGCGTACGGGTTCGGCGGCGGGCCTGCGCGCGTGCGGCACTGCGACCAGGGCGCCCGCGCCGACCAGCGCGGCCCCGATGTCGGCGAGCTGTGCGGAGACGTAGTTCGAGGCGGCGAACTGGGCGGCGGCGAAGGCGACTCCGCAGGCGAGGGCGGGTATCCAGGTCTCGCGCAGGCCGCGTCGCCCGTCCACGAGCCAGACGAGGACCAGCGGCACCACGAGGGCGAGCAGCGGGGTCTGACGGCCCACCACGGAGGCGACGGAGTCGAGCGGGAGCCCGGTGACCTGGGCGAGGGTGACGACGGGCGTGCCCATCGCGCCGAAGGCCACGGGCGCGGTGTTGGCGACGAGGGCGACGACGGCCGCCTTGACCGGGTCGAAGCCGAGCGCGACGAGCATCACGGAGCAGATGGCGACGGGTGCCCCGAACCCGGCGAGCGCCTCGAGGAGCGCGCCGAAGCAGAACGCGATGACGAGGGCCTGGATGCGCGGGTCGTCGGACAGCCGCCCGAAGGAGCGGCGCAGGATGTCGAAGTGCCGGGTGCCGACGGTCATCCGGTACACCCACAGGGCGTTCACGACGATCCACATGATGGGGAACAGCCCGAACAGCGCGCCCTGCGCGGCGCTCGACACGGTCTGGCCGACCGGCATCCCGTAGGCGAGGCAGGCGACGAGGGCGGCCACGGCGAGCCCGATGAGGCCCGCGAGGTGGGCCTTCATGCGGACGGCGCCGAGCAGGACGAGCACGGTGACTAGGGGCAGGGTCGCGACGAGTGCGGACAGACCGAGCGATCCGGCCACGGGCTCAAGCTGCTGGACGAACACGGGCGCCTCCCGGGCACTGGGTGGCGAAATTGTTGTGTCCGCAACAAACTCAGGTCAATGCGTGGGACGAAGGAGATTCCGTAAAGGGGAAACCTAAGTCCGAATCCAGCTGCCGGGCGGCGTCCGGCTCAGCTGTCCGGCGAGCGCAGCACCCGGAGATGGCCGCGGCGCGCGACCTCCATCGGGTCCGCCGTGCGGGGGCCGCCGCCCGCCTCGGCCGCGCGCTCCCGCGGGCGGGCCGCCTCACGCACCGCGTTGGCCAGGGCCTCCAGATCGTCGCCACTGGGGCGCGAGGGGCCGGAGCTGTCGGCGAGCCGGACGACCTCCCACCCGCGCGGGGCGGTGAGGCGCTCGGAGTGCTCGGCGCACAGGTCGTAGCAGTGGGGTTCGGCGTAGGTGGCGAGGGGGCCGAGGACCGCGGTCGAGTCGGCGTAGACGTACGTCAGCGTCGCGACGGCGGGACGGCCGCAAGCGGTGCGCGAACAGCGACGTACAGGGCTCACAGCGTTGGACGGTACCGCACTCTTGAGCGGGCCGCGACGACTCCCCGGGAGGTCACCCCACCGTGTCGTGGTGCGCAGCGGCGCACACG
Organism: Streptomyces sp. CB01635; assembly: GCF_002803065.1. Lineage (GTDB taxonomy): Bacteria > Actinomycetota > Actinomycetes > Streptomycetales > Streptomycetaceae > Streptomyces. The sequence continues at coordinate 112,404 of NZ_NNBL01000025.1, read as the reverse complement.
GGGCTCCGGGAGCGCGCCGCTGACCTGCGCGGACCGGGGGTGGTGCGCCCCGCGTCCGTGGTGAACGCGGTCACCACTCGGGGCAAATACCGACAGGAGCCGCGAGGCCACCGGTCCGGGAGGGACGCGGAATCGCGCCCAAGTTTGGCTTGATCGGTCAGGAAGCGACATGCCGGTTCCGTACGGCGCCGGCGCGGGCAGGGGCGTCGGCGGGAGGTCTACGCTGCGTCAGTGATGGAGAACCCCGTACCGCCCCCTGCCGCAGAGCCGAAGCCTCCCCGCCGCCGCGACCGGCACGGCAGGGGCATGCGCGGGCCCGTCGCCCCTCCTCAGGTGCCGCTCTCCGCGAGCCGGGCCGAGGGGTTCGCCGATCTGGTGCAGGACTCCGTGGAGCGGCTCGAGCGACGCTTCCCGCAGCTCGCCGACATCGATTTCCTGATCCTCGAAGTGCCCGCGGTCGGCCCGGCCGGCGAGGGCTGGAGCGACGAGGCGGTGCCCCTGGGCGGCACGATCGCGGCCCGCGAGGGGCGCCCCGCGCGCGTGGTCGTCTACCGCCGCCCGGTCGAGATCCGCACCAAGGGCCGCGACGAGCGCGCGGCGCTGGTGCACGAGGTCGTGGTCGAGCAGGTCGCCGAGCTCCTCGGCCTGTCCCCGGAGACGGTGGATCCGCGCTACGGCGACGAGGAGTGACCCGGCGGACCGGGCCACTCCTCGGTCACTTCTGCAGTACCGACAGGTCCTGGTCCGCGTGCGGCACCGAGACCATCCCCCGGTCGTCCGGGAGCGTCTGGACCGTGAACATCGGGACTCCCGGGACGTCCCGGTCGGGCACGTCCAGCATCCGCGAGCCGTAGACCTCCCCGCCCGACACCTGCTCCACCGTCAGCGCGTACGACCCCTTGAGCCCGGCCGGGACCGGCGGCTGCACGGACGTCGTCGTACCGCCCTTCACGGTGTACGTCTTCGAGACCGGGGTCCCGCCCTCGGTGCCCGCCGACGCCGTCACCTTGACCGTGCCCGCCGCGCCCGGGGCCGTCAGCGACAGCGTCGAGCCCTTCGCGCGGTTGTCGGCGACGGTCGCCCGGGCGCCGACGGGCCGGGTCGCCGGGATGAACGCCGACTCCTGATCCTCGCCCTTGCCGCGCACGACGCGCAGGGCGGCCACGACCGGGGCCGAGTCGCCCGTGGGGGTCAGGATCAGGGAGCCGGCCTCGCCGCGCGTGACGTCGCCGAGGTCGACGGCGGCCGTCATCCCCGACTTCACGTGCAGGCTCTCGTGCCCGGCCGGGCTGATGCGGCCGGTCGGGGAGGCCAGCTGGACCTTCAGGTCCGCGTCGTTGTCGCCGGGGGCGAAGGCGACCAGGCGCACGCTCGTGGCGTCCTTCGGGATGCCGGGCAGCACGACCGTGTCCGCGGGGTCCGCGGACGCCGGCAGCCAGTCGCCGCCGAGCTTGTCGTCCGCGGCGAGGACGGTGGCGGCGACCCGGCCGCTGCGGGCCGTCACATGGAGCGTGACGTTCGTCTGCGGCTTGTCGGTGAGGGTGGACAGCAGGACCGGCACGCTGGAGTGCGGCTGGACCTGGATGCCCTCGCCCACATCGGACTTGATGGCGCCGTTCGCGCCGTACAGCTGGACGTCGACGACGGCGGCCGAGTCGTCCGGGTTCGTGAGGTGGATGTAGTCGCTGCGCTCCTTGGCGGTGGAGGCGCCCGGGAACCAGAAGTCGGTGTCGGGCGCCGAGCAGTTCACCCCGAGGAGGCCGCGACCGGTGCCGGCGGCCACCTCCGTCGTCTGCTGCACGGTCCAGCCGGGCGCGAGATTCCCGTCGGCGCTGCCCACGAGCGCCGGCGACTCGGCGCCCGACGACTCACCCGCGACGGGCTTGCCCGGCTTCTGCGGGGACAGCACGGGCTTGTCGGCCTTGCCCTTGTCCTTGCCGCTCCCGGTGCTGTCCGTCAGCTCGCGCGTGGCGGGCGACAGGGCGGCCTTGCCGGAACTCCCGGACTCCTTCGAGGCGGGTGTGTACGACGTGTACGCCGTCTCGGCGAGGTCCGACGAACTCGGCGCGGGGCACAGCAGGCTGGAGCGCTCCACCGGCAACCGCGCGGCCGCCTTCGCGGAGTCGCCGTCGCCGCTGCCGGGCGCGGTGGCCGCCGCGAAGCCGGTGACGGCGGCGAGAGCCCCGGCCGCGGCGATCAGGGACAGGGTGGTGCGGTTCACTGCTGGCTCCCGTCGGGGCGCTCACTGTCGGTGCCGTGCGGCGGCTGCGCGGGGGGCTGCGGCTGCTCGTACGGGTCGTAGGCCTGCTGCCCGTACTGCTGCTGGGCGTCGTACGTGCCCCCGTAGGCGTACGGGTCGTACTGGCCGACCTGGTACGGGTCCGCCTGATAGGGATCCGCCTGCTGGGTCTGGTCGTACGCGCCCTGGTAGGGGCCGCCCTGGTACTGCTGCTGGTCGCCCTCGGCGTACTGGCCGTAGTCGGCGGGCGCGTACGCAGGGGAGTCCCACTCGCCGTACGACGGCTGCTGCGGCACACCGGCCGCGGCGAGCTCCTCTTCCGAAGGGGCCGGCGGTACCGCGCCGTCCGTGCCCTCGGCCGCGGCCTGTTCGGCCTCCGCCTGGGCGCGCAGACGGCGGGCCCTGCGGCCCTCGCCCTCGACGGCCTGCGCGGGCACGACGGGCTCCTCGGGAAGGTCGTCGTCCACGTCCCTGCGCCGGCCCGGCAGGGCCAGCACCACGAGGACGAGAGCGAGCGCGCCCTGCGCCCACAGCCAGGCCGCGTGCGAGATCGGCGCGTCGAACGTGACGTCCAGGCGGCCGCCCGTGGCGGGCAGTTCGAAGCCCTGCGCCCAGCCGTCGACGGTCATCTTCGTCAGGGGCGCGCCGTCCAGTGTCGCCGTCCAGCCCTCGTCGGCCGTGTCGGCGATGCGCAGGACGCGGCCTGCCTTGCCCTCGGGGATCTTCGTGTGCAGTTCGACGGGGCCCGCGGCGACGGGCTGCGGCTCGTCGGACCCGGACACGATCGCGGCGCGCGAGACCTGCCGGTCCACGCGCCACAGGGCGGTGCCGTCCTGCTGGCTGAGCCGGGACAGGCCGGGCGTGGAGTCGAGGACGCGGCTCATCTGCCGGGGCGCGCCCGCGCGTACGAGGACGTAGCGCACGGCGAAGCCGCCGAGCTGGTCGGCCTGGTCGGCGCCGGAGCCGGCGACGAGGTTGGCGACGACCTTGTCGAGCTTCTTGTTGCTGCCGCCCGCCTCGGTCAGTTCACCGTCACCGAGGCGCGCGCCGGCGCCGCGGACCAGCGTGTACGACACCCTGGCGGCCGAGTCGCTGTCCATGACGAGGGTGCGGGCCTGGTCCTGGGTGTCGCTCTCCTCGGCGACGAACGCGGGCACCTGGGTGGGGTCGCGCCGCTCCAGGGGGCCGTCGGCCCCGCGGATCATCCAGCCCGCCGCGGCGAGCAGCGGTCCGGCCACCGCGGCGAACGCGATGAGGGCCGCCACCGGCTGCCGCCAGCCGAAGCTCTGCTCGGCCACGCGCGAGCGTGCCCCCTCGGCGCCGAGCACGGCGGCGGCGAGGAGGGCGATGCCGTAGACGAGGGTCGCGGGCCCGGCCCAGGCCGAGCTGTTCGACAGGGCCGCGAAGACCAGGGCCACCAGGGCGATCGCCCAGGCGGTGAGGACGGCGGGGCGGCGCTCGGTGCGCAGGAGCGCGGCGAGCCCGGCGAGGACGATGCCGATGAGCAGCAGTCCACCGAGGGTGCCGGAGCCGCCGGGCGAGGCGCCGAGCAGTCCGAGCGCGGACGCCGACCCCTTGCCGTACGGGAGGCCGGCCTCCTTGAAGAAGCCGAACGGCAGCAGCGTCAGGGACCACGGCGCGAGCATCAGGAGCGGGGTGCCGAGCGCGGCCAGGAAGCGGAACCCGTACGCGGTGATGTCGCCGCGGCGGACCGCGAGGAGCGCGATGCCGAGGACGAGCGCGATCGGCCACACGATGGGCGTGAAGGCCGTCGTGACAGTCAGCAGGAGGGCGTACGCCCAGGTTGCGCGCCAGCTGCCGCGCGCCCCCGCGTGGTTCATCAAGCCGCTGGCGGACAACCCCGCGCGCGCGATGAGCGGCAGCAGGATCGCGAGGACCGCGGTGCCGATCCGGCCTCCGGCGAGCGCGCCGGTGGCGGCGGGCAGGACGGCGTACGCGACCGAGGCCCACGCCCGCAGCAGGCGCGAGGTGACCAGGGGGCGTGAGGCGAAGTAGGCGGTGAAGCCGGCGAGCGGCACCGAGCAGACGAGGAGCACGGTGACGGCGAGTCCGGTCGAGCCGAACAGGAGCGTGGAGAACGCGGCGACGACCGCCAGGTAAGGCGGCGCGGACTGCGTGCCGCCCGTGCCGGCCGGGTGCCAGCCGTCGAGATAGCGCGACCACAGGGCGGACGCGTCACCCGGGGCAGGCAGCAGCGCGCCGCCCGCGAGCGCCCCGCCGCCGAGCAGCGCGCGGCAGGCGATGAGCGAGACGAACAGCAGCACTACGAAGAGCACCGGTCCCGGCTTGCGGGCGATGCGCTTGAGGCGGGCGAACTGCTCGATCTCCAGGAAGTCCGCGTCGTCGCCGCCGGGGCCGGACTCGACGGCGCTGCCGTGCCGTCCCGCGGCGTTGATCTCGGGGTCGGACGCGCCGAAGACGCTGCCCGCGACCTGCTCGACGGTGAGCCGGACCGTGGCGCCCGGCGGCGGGAAGAGCGGCCGCAGCTCCTTGGCGTCGACCACTCCCCTGCCGCGCCTGCGGCGGGCCGCGAGGATCCGCTCGGGCCGCAGCAGGGTGCCGAGGAGTCCGGTGATCTCGTCGAGCGCCTGGCCGGGAACCTTGCCGACGAGGTACGCGAGCGTGCGCGCCAGCGTGCCGATGACGAGGCGCAGGAGCACCCAGGGCAGCACGGCCGTACTGGCGTTGACGAGCAGGGTGTAGACGGCGCCGGCCTTGTCGACCTTGTGCGGGGACGTCGCCGTGCGGCCCACGCAGTCGACGGTGCGGCGCTCGCGCGAGGAGGCCTCGGCGTGCCGGACGACGGCGTCGGGAGCGATGACGACGCGGTGGCCGGCGGCCTGCGCGCGCCAGCACAGGTCGACGTCGTCGCGCATCAGGGGCAGCCTGCGGTCGAACCCGCCGAGCTGTTCGAAGACATCGCGCCGGATCAGCATGCCCGCGGTGGACACGGACAGGACGGGCCGCACGTGGTCGTGCTGCCCCTGGTCCTGCTCGCGGCGGTCGAGGCCGGTCCAGCGGCGCCCCGAGTTGGCGATGGAGACGCCCACCTCGAGGAGCTGCCTGCGGTCGTACCAGCCGAGGAGCTTGGGTCCGACGACGGCGACCTCGTTGCCGATCTCGCGCTCGTTCTCGACGACGCGCAGGAGTTCGGCGAGCGCGTCGGGCTCGGGCGCGCAGTCGTCGTGCAGGAGCCACAGCCACTGCTCGGGCTCGCCGTGCGGGAGCTCCGGCATGTCGTAGGCGTCGTCGCGCCAGGTGCGGCTGACGGGGTCCCAGCCGCTGGGGCGCTTGAGGTACGGCAGCTCCTCGGGAGTCAGCACTCCCGCGGTACGCGCCGCTTCGTCGACGGCCTGGCCGAAGCCGGTGCGCCGGGCCAGGTGGAGAACGCGCTCGTCGCCGATCGCGTCGGCGATCAGCGTGGCGGAGGCGTCCGCGCTGCCGGTGTCGGCGGCTACGGCGTTCTGTACGGGGCGCTCCTGGCCGAGCAGCCCTGACAGGACGTCGGGCAGCCAGCGCGCTCCGTCGTGGGAGACGAGCACGGCGGTGACGACATGTCTGGGGAACTCGGGTGGCCGGGTCGGGTCGGGCCCTGCGGCGTGCCCCGGGTTGAACGCGGCTGCGGCAGTGTCGAATTGGCCTGCCGAATGGCTGTGCACGGACATCGAGGTACGGGCCCCGGTTCGTTGGACTGCGGTGGACGCCCGTGCCCTGCGGGGGCGCTGGGTCGTCTCGGACGGGGCCCCACACTAACGGCTGACAACAACGGCGGCCCGCCCCCTGTGGACAACCCAGGGCGACGGGCCGATCGCTACGCGGAAAAGAGTCTTCGGACGGCGTCCTTATTGCGGTCCTTGGGGCGGTGCTCGGTGGATCCTGCTGCGGTCCTTGCCGAGGCCTGTCGTTCTCGTCGTTTCAGGCAGCTGCTCTGACAGCGGCTCAGACGGCGGCCTTCTTCAGGCGGCGCCGTTCCCGCTCGGAGAGGCCGCCCCAGATGCCGAACCGCTCGTCGTTGGCCAGTGCGTACTCGAGGCACTCGGACCTGACCTCGCAGGCGAGGCAGACCTTCTTGGCCTCCCGGGTGGAGCCGCCCTTCTCCGGGAAGAACGACTCGGGGTCGGTCTGGGCGCACAGCGCGCGCTCCTGCCAGCCGAGTTCCTCTTCCGCGTCCTCGACCAGCAGTTGCTGAAACGACTCGGTCATAGTGCGCCCCTCGTCCGTCTGTGCGTCCCCGTGATGCTGCCGCCACCGTTTTCGGCTGAACGACACGAGTGAAATTACAAGTGTGCCGATCCGGGCCAGTCAAGCCGAGATCTGCTATTGGGTCCCTTATTCACTCTGCGGAACCAAGGGTATGCGGAAAGTGTTCAAATCGGCATAAACCTTGACACTTGCCAGAGGCCCATCCCGGTCGTCGCTCCCCCAAGAGCTCCGGCAGACCTCGCGCGGGCCTCTGCAAGGGAGGACGCCTGGGGCGTTGATCCCGTTCCGGGAGCGGCGCCGGAGCGTTCCGGATCACATTCGGATCACGGGAGCGCGACGGCGTTTGTGCGCCCGGTTGATGCGCCATGTGTCCCGGCCAGAAGCTGAACAAACCTTTCGCCTGGCACGACAACCGGATGAGGTGAAACATATCCCACAATCCGGACACCTAGTTGACAGAGGAGGAATGAACCGGTGTCCTGGTGGGCATGCTCGCGAACTTGGCGCTTTCCGTGACCCGACCCGGGTCCCTCGGTGCTGCCCGCGCGCGCTGTTGCTGTCCCAGCTGTTGAGCCCACCGCGCTCCGGCTGAATCTCCTCGCTCCACCGCGCTCCACTCCCCCGGCAGTTCATCCGTGCCGGGCGCCGTCCAGCGACACCCCCAGCACACCGCACTCCGCACTCCGCCGAGGAGCCCCCGCACCCATGAACAGTGACAGCGACCTGCAGATCGCCGGCGACATCCTCGAAGTACCCCACCTGCTCCAGCCCGCGCGCGAGCACCCGGCCACCGTCGCCGAGTTCGCCGGCCTGGCCCGCACCATCGCCGCCGACCCCGGCCGGTGGGAACACCTCGTCGAGTACGACGCCACCAGCCGCTGGTACCACCGGCTCCAGACCGGCCCCGGCTACGAGGTCTGGCTGCTGTCCTGGGTGCCCGGGCAGGGCAGCGGACTGCACGACCACGGCCGCTCCTCCGGCATACTGACCGTCCTCCAGGGTGAGCTGACGGAGCGTTCGGAGCGCGGCACCCGCACCCTCGCGCCCGGCGCACAGCGCGTCTTCGCCCCCGGATACGTCCACGAGGTCGTCAACGACGCTCTGGAGCCCGCAGTCAGCCTCCATGTGTACTACCCCGGGCTCACCGAGATGCCCATGCACGCCCCCCGCTGCGTCAGCGACGCCATGCAGGATGCCGTGACCGCCTGACGAAGTGTCGTACCCGCCTGCGATGCTGGGCACATGCGCATTGTGGTTCTGGCAGGCGGCATCGGTGGTGCCCGGTTCCTTCGCGGTCTCAAGCAGGCGGCGCCGGACGACGCGGTCATCACGGTCATCGGCAACACCGGGGACGACATCCATCTCTTCGGCCTGAAGGTCTGTCCGGACCTCGACACGGTGATGTACACGCTCGGCGGTGGCATCAACGAGGAGCAGGGCTGGGGACGTACGGACGAGACGTATCTGGTCAAGGAGGAGCTGGCCGCCTACGGGGTGGGGCCCGAGTGGTTCGGTCTCGGCGACCGGGACTTCGCGACCCACATCGTCCGTACGCAGATGCTGGGCGCCGGCTATCCGCTCAGCGCGGTCACCGAGGCGCTGTGCGAGCGCTGGAAGCCCGGCGTGCGGCTCATCCCGATGTCCGACGACCGCGTCGAGACGCATGTGGCGGTGACCCTCGACGGGGAGCGCAGGGCCGTGCACTTCCAGGAGTACTGGGTGAAGCTGCGGGCCTCTGTGGACGCGCACGCCGTGGTGCCCGTCGGCGCCGAGCAGGCCAAGCCCGCGCCGGGTGTCCTGGAGGCCATCGCCGAGGCGGACGTCATCCTCTTCCCGCCGTCCAACCCCGTCGTCAGCGTCGGGACCATCCTCGCCGTGCCGGGCATCCGCGAGGCCATCGCCGAAGCCGGTGTGCCCGTTGTCGGCCTGTCGCCCATCGTCGGGGACGCGCCCGTGCGCGGCATGGCCGACAAGGTCCTCGCCGCCGTGGGTGTCGACTCGACGGCCGCCGCGGTCGCCGAGCACTACGGGTCGGGGCTGCTCGACGGATGGCTCGTCGACACGGTGGACGCGGGCACGGTGGAGCGCGTCGAGTCGGCGGGCATCCGCTGCCGCGCGGTGCCGCTGATGATGTCCGACCTGGACGCGACGACGCAGATGGCGCGTGAGGCGCTCACGCTCGCGGAGGAGGTCCGCGCGTGAGTGACACTCCCTCCGCTCCCTCCTTCCGTGCCTGGGCGCTCCCCGGCATCCCCGAGGTCCGCGAGGGCGACGACCTCGCCAAGCTGATCGCCACCGCCGAGCCCGGCCTCGTCGACGGGGACGTGCTACTGGTCACCTCGAAGATCGTCAGCAAGGCCGAGGGCCGGATCGTCGAGGCCACCGACCGCGAGGCGGCCATAGACGCCGAGACCGTACGGGTCGTCGCGCGCCGCGGCCCCCTGCGCATCGTCGAGAACAAGCTGGGCCTGGTCATGGCCGCGGCCGGCGTCGACGCGTCGAACACGCCCGCGGGCACGGTGCTGCTGCTGCCCGAGGACCCCGACGCGTCGGCCGCGGCGATCCGGGACGGGCTGCGGGACACACTCGGCGTGGACGTCGGGGTCGTCGTGACGGACACCTTCGGCCGCCCCTGGCGCAACGGCCTGACCGATGTCGCCATCGGCGCCGCGGGCGTGCACGTCCTCGACGACCTGCGCGGCGGCACGGACGCGTACGGCAATCCCCTCAGCGCCACGGTCGTCGCCACGGCGGACGAGCTGGCCGCCGCCGGGGACCTGGTCAAGGGCAAGGCGGCCGGGCTGCCCGTCGCCGTCGTGCGCGGGCTCGCGCACGTGGTGGGCGAGGGCACCGGCGCGCGCGAGCTGGTGCGCGTAGCGCGGGACGACATGTTCCGGCTCGGCACGTCCGAGGCCGTACGGGAGGCCGTGACCCAGCGGCGTACGGTGCGGGCCTTCACGGACGAGCCGGTCGACCCGGGAGCCGTGCGGCGCGCGGTCGCCGCGGCCGTGACGGCGCCCGCCCCGCACCACACGACGCCGTGGCGGTTCGTGCTCCTGGAGTCCGAGGAGTCGCGCGTGCGGCTGCTCGACGCGATGCGGGACGCGTGGATCGAGGATCTGCGGCGCGACGGCAAGAGCGAGGAGTCCGTCGCCAAGCGCGTGCGCCGCGGTGACGTGCTGCGCCGGGCGCCGTATCTGGTCGTGCCGTGCATGGTGATGGACGGGTCGCACACGTACGGGCACGCGCGCCGGGACGCCGCCGAGCGGGAGATGTTCGTGGTCGCGGCCGGCGCGGGCGTGCAGAACTTCCTGGTCGCGCTCGCCGGTGAGCGGCTCGGCTCCGCGTGGGTGTCGTCGACGATGTTCTGCCGCGATGTCGTACGCGAGGTGCTCGGCCTTCCGCAGGAGTGGGACCCGATGGGCGCCGTGGCCGTGGGGCACGCGGCCGTCGCACCTGCGGAGCGCCCGGCGCGCGACGCCGGTGACTTCGTGGTCGTGCGCTAGGGCCTGTCTTCACATTCCCGTCGTCCGCCCGGAGGCCAGACGCCGCGGGGCAGGCGGGAATGTGAAGACCAGCCCCTGGAAGGCCTGCTACCAGTCGGCGATGTTCGTGCGGCGCATCTTCGGCTGTCTGCGCGGGGGTGTGCGGCCGCTGAGGAGGATGAGGCGGGCCGCGCGGTGGCGCTGGCCCTGCTCCTCGTACGGGGCGAGGAGCCGCAGCATCTCCGCGTCGTCCGCGTCGCGGTTGCCGGCGAGCGCGTAGCCGACGATGCCCGGCAGATGGACGTCGCCGGTCGTCACGGCGTCGGCGGCGCCGTTGCTGCGCTGGACCGTCTCGGCGGAGGTCCAGGGGCCGATGCCGGGGATCAGTTCGAGGCGGGCGCGGGCGTCGGCCGGGGTCATCGCCGCGGCCTCCTCCATGCGGCGGGCCACCTTCACGGCGCGCAGGATGGTCGAGGCCCGCTTGTTGTCCACGCCCGCGCGGTGCCACTCCCAGGACGGGATGAGCGACCAGGTACGGGGTTCCGGCATGACGTGGAGGCCGAGCCCGGCGGTGGGGCCGGGTGCCGGGGTGCCGTACGTGCGCAGCAGGATCCGCCAGGCGCGGTACGCCTCCTCCGTCGTGATCTTCTGTTCCAGGATCGACGGGATCAGCGATTCCATGACCAGACCCGTACGCAGCAGGCGCAGACCCGGCCGGTGGTGGTGGGCGTGGGCGACCAGCCGGTGGCGCGGCTCGAACACCTCGGGCTCGTCCAACTCACCGAGAAGTTGCGGGAGTTGGGCAAGCAGCCAGGTTGCACCCGGGCCCCATGCATCCGCTTCGGCGACGGTGCCGCGCAGAGCCACGCGCAGCGTGCCGGGGCCCTCGGGCGTGCGGGTGGCCCGCCAGACCGAGCCGTCCGGTGTGACGCGGAAGGCGGGGTCGGCGGGCCCCCGGCGCAGCGGTCCCAGGGTCAGGCCCAGGTCGAACGCGCCCTTGGGCGTCCAGCGGCGGGTCTGCGCCGCGGTCGCCGGGCGCGGCAGGACGGCCCTGGGCACGACGGTCTCGCCGCCGCGCACCGTGGTGCGCGTGGGGCGGGGGGCGTATCGGCCGGCCAAGGGAGCCTCGTCGGGTGGTGGGGTGCTCCTTGCAGCGTAGGGGGTCGGCCTCGCCGGCCCCCACTGGTCCGAGGAGACGGCCCCTACTGGTCCGAGGAGAAGCGCACCGCCGCCGCCGGGATCCGGGCGTCGCACCACACCCGTACGCCCGACTGGAGTTCGTTGTCCGGGCCGACCGTCGCGCCGTCGCCGATCACCGCGCCCGTCAGGACCGTGCGGGCGCCCACGTGGGCGCCGCGGCCGATCAGGGAGTCGGTGACGACCGCGCCCGCCTCGACCGTGGCGCCGGCGAGGACCGCGCTGCCCGAGATGCGGGCGCCCTCGCCGACCGTCGCGTTCTCGCAGACGACCGTGCCGTCCGTGAGCTTCGCGCCGGGGGCGACCGAGGCGGTGGGCAGCGTGAGGCTGTCGCCGCGCCGGCCGGGGACGGCCGGGGACGGCGCTCGGCCGAGGACGAGGTCGGCGGAGCCGCGCACGAAGGCCTGGGGGGTGCCCAGGTCCAGCCAGTACGTGGAGTCGACCATGCCCTGCAGGTGGGCGCCGGACGCCAGCAGGTCGGGGAACGTCTCGCGTTCCACCGAGACGGGGCGGCCCGTGGGGATCGTGTCGATGACCGAGCGGCGGAACACGTAGGCGCCCGCGTTGATCTGGTCGGTGACGATCTCCTCGGGCGTCTGGGGCTTCTCCAGGAACGCCTGGACCCGGCCCGTCGCGTCCGTGGGGACCAGGCCGAACGCCCGCGGGTCCTCGACCCGGGACAGATGCAGGGAGACGTCAGCGCCGGTGGTCTCGTGCTCGTCCACCAGGGCGCGGATGTCGAGGCCGGTGAGGATGTCCCCGTTGAAGATCAGGACCGGATCGGCGGGTCCCGAGTGGAGCCGCGACGCGACGTTGCGGATCGCGCCGCCGGTGCCGAGGGGCTCCTCCTCGGTGACGTACTCCAGATGCAGTCCGAGGCGTGAGCCGTCGCCGAAGTACGGCTCGAAGACTTCGGCGAGGTACGAGGTGGCGAGCACGATGTGCTCGACGCCCGCCGCTCTCGCCCGGGCCAGCTGGTGGGTGAGGAACGGGACGCCCGCCGCCGGGACCATCGGCTTGGGCGTGTTCACGGTGAGCGGTCGCAGTCGGGTGCCCTTGCCGCCGACCAGGAGGATCGCTTCTGTCACCTGTCGTCTCTGCTTCCTGCTGGGGCCGGTCGAACTGCCTTTCGGCCGGCCAGTGTATGCAGACTGTGCGGTGCGGCCGGGCGTCAGCGGCCCTGGAGACTGGCCGATGTGGACCGGGCGGTGCCGAGCTTGTCGTAGAGGCGGCGCCCCGGGCACTCGGTCGCGAAGCCGTCCCGGTGCCCCGAAATCGCGTTCAGTCGTACGCTCTTCCCCTTGGGGTACAGATTGCCACCGGCTGACGTGAGATATGTCTTACCGCTCGGATTCACCCCGTAGAGGCCAAGCTTCCAGGCCGTCAGGCGGGCGAGGGCGTCCACCGCGGCGGCCGGCGGCTTCGAGGAGCCGAAGGTGCCGAGGACCGCGACTCCCATGCTGTTCGTGTTGAACCCGAGGGTGTGGGCGCCCATGACCGGCTTCGCCACACCGCCGGCGCGGCCCTCGTAGATGTTGCCGCACTTGTCGACGAGGAAGTTGTAGCCGATGTCGCGCCAGCCCATGCTCTTCACGTGGTAGCGGTAGATACCGCGGATGACTGAAGGGGCTTGCGAGCACTTGTAGTTGTTGCCCGTGGCGCTGTGGTGCACGAAGGTCGCCTTGACCTTCGAGGTGTAGCCGAAGGCGCGCTCGCGCAGCTTCTCGTCGGCGCCCCAGCCCTTGCGCGTGACGATGCGCGGGCGCGGGCCGATGTAGGGGCGGACCTTCGCGTCGGCCTCACCACCGCCGGCCTCGATGAGCTCGTTCTCGGTCTCCTTCTTGGTGAGGGCGGGGATGGCGTCGGCGCCGAGGGGGGCCAGGTCGGCGTTGACGGCGGAGGCGGCGGACTCGACGGTCAGCACGCCGGAGCCGGCGGCTTCGGCGGGGGCGCCGCCGGGCACGGGCTCATCGCCGGACGCGGGCTCGCCGGCGGGCGGGGGCTCCTCTCCGGGGTCGACCAGTTCGAGGCGCAGGCCCTTGGGCAGAGGGGCCTGAGCGGCGGAGTTCGCAGAGTTCGCAGAGTTCGCGGAGGATCCGGCGGTCCGGTGCGCCGGGGCCGTCTGGGGGCGCACGCGCACCTCGACGCCGTCGGACGCGCCGACCCACAGCGGGGCGGTGGCTCCGCGCAGCCGGCCCGAGTCGTGCTCGGCCGTGCCGGGGTCGGGGGCATGGTCGCCGTTGTGGGTCTCGACGTCCTGCCAGCCGGACCAGCGGGCGGTGCCCTTGGCGCGCGTACGCACCTGGACGCTGCCCTCCAGCGCCAGGGCCGGGTCTTTCCAGACGACGCCGACGAGCGAGAAGGGGTGCACATCGCGCTGGGTCAGGCCCTGTTCACCCGGGGCGCGCAGGCCGCGGTCGCGGGGCAGGACGGTCAGGGGGAGCGACTGGGTGCTGCCGGATACGGCTTCGGCGGTCAGGGCTCTGACGGCCGAAGGGGTCGTGGCTGCCCCGGCTCCGGAGGACAGGGCGAGCGGAAGGGTGAGGGCTGCCGCGGACGCGACGCCGATCGATGAAGTGAGGAATCCACGCATGTCAACGATCGTGGACATAGGGGCACATATCTGTCCATCGGGAAGTGTCATTGGTGGGCAGGGGAATTGACGGCTCATCGGGCCGACACGGCGGCGTGGTTCCCCCGGTCGGCCCCACACCGTCGCGCGCCCCGCGTACCCTTGCGCCCGTGAACGCCACCGACCGCACCCCCGCCGACCTGCTGCGATCCGCGCTCGCCGCCGATCCAGGACGCCCACTGGTGACTTTCTACGACGACGCCACGGGCGAACGCGTCGAACTGTCCGTGGCCACCTTCGCCAACTGGGTGGCCAAGACCGCCAATCTCCTCCAGGGCGACCTCGCCGCGCAGCCCGGTGACCGGCTCGCTCTGCTGCTGCCCGCGCACTGGCAGAGCGCCGCCTGGCTGCTCGCGTGCGCGTCCGTCGGAGTCGTCGCCGATGTCGGCGGTGACCCGGCCGCCGCCGACATCGTCGTCAGCGGCCCCGACTCCCTGGACAAGGCGCGCGCCTGCTCCGGGGAACGGGTGGCGCTCGCGCTGCGTCCCCTGGGCGGCCGCTTCCCGCAGCCGCCGGAGGGCTTCGTCGACTACGCGGTCGAGGTACCGGGGCAGGGTGACCGCTTCGCCCCGTTCGCACCCGTGGACCCGGAGGAGCCCGCGCTCGTCGTCGCGGGGGCCGAGTTCACCGGCGCCGAGGTCGTCGAGAAGGCGCGGGCCGACGCCGCGGACCTCGGCCTGACGGGCCCCGGCTCGCGCCTGCTGTCCGGACTCCCGTACGACACCTGGCGCGGTCTGAGCGCGGGTCTTTACGCGCCGCTCGCCACCGGAGGTTCCGTCGTCCTGTGCCGCCACCTCGACGGCCTGGACGAGGATTCCCTGGCCAAGCGGGTCGAGAACGAGCGGGTCTCGGCGACCGCGCGCTGAGACACCCGGGCCGCCGGCGTCACCCGTTCGGCCCTGTCCACCCCTGGGCCGCCGGGCCCCGGGCGCCGCGCCGGGCCATGGTCGAAGGGGCGCACCTGCGCACCGTCGTCGCCATGAGGGGTGGACTCACGTGACCGATTCCGCAGGCACGCCCCCGGAACCGCAGCACCCCGGCGACGACGACGCGGCGGGGCCGGTCACGCACGGGCCGGGCGCGGGCTCGTCCCCCACGGGAGCGGGCACGGCCCGGCGGCACAAGCGCTGGCTGCGGTACACGGCGATCGGCGTCGGCGTGGCGGTGCTCGCCGCGGGCGGCGCCGGCTGGGCGGTCTACGAGAAGCTCCAGGGGAACATCACCGAGGACACCGACGCGGCCGCCGAGCTCGCCCGCTACGAGAAGGAGCGGCCCACCTCGCTCGTGGCCGGCGCGCAGAACATCCTGCTGATCGGTTCCGACTCACGGTCCGGCGCCGACAACCGCAAGTACGGCCGTGACTCGGGCACCCAGCGCTCGGACACGACGATCCTGCTGCACATATCCGCCGACCACAAAAGCGCCATCGCGGTCTCGCTGCCCCGCGACCTGATGGTCGACGTACCGAGCTGCCGCGCACACGGCGGCACCCGCACCGGCCCCATGTTCTCGATGTTCAACTACGCCTTCGAGCAAGGCGGTTCGGCCTGCACGATCCGTACGGTCGAGAAGCTCACCGGCATCCGCATCAACCACCACATGGTCGTCGACTTCAGCGGGTTCAAGGACATGGTCGACGCCGTCGACGGCGTCGAGGTGTGTCTCAAGGAGCCCATGAACGACCGCGCCGCGCGCCTCAAGCTGCCCGCGGGAAAACAGACCCTCGACGGCGAGCAGGCGCTCGGCTTCGTGCGGGCCCGCAAGAGCCTCGGCAACGGCAGCGACACCGACCGGATGGACCGCCAGCAGCAGTTCCTCGGCGCCCTGGTGAACAAAGTGCAGAGCAACCAGGTACTGCTCAACCCGACGAAGCTGTACCCCGTGCTCGACGCGGGCACCTCGTCCCTCACCACGGACCCCGGGCTCGCCAGTCTGCGCGGCCTCTACAACCTCGTACGCGGCATCCGGGACATTCCGACCGAACGCGTCCAATTCCTGACGGTGCCGCGGCGCAGCTACGTCTACAACGCCAACCGCGACCAGCTCGTCCAGCCCGCCGCCGAGCAGCTCTTCACGCGACTGCGCACCGACGCCCCCGTCGTGGTCGCCAAGAAGACACCGCGGGAGAGCACCACCCAGAGTTCCTCCGACGGCTCCGGCACGGACAGCTCGGGCACGGACAACAGGGCGTACGAGCACGACGGATTCGACGACGGCAAGGGCGGCGCCGACCGGAGCGCCCAGAAGCCCGGCGGCCCCTCCATGCCGCCCGGATCGTCCGGTTCGTCACCCGGCTCATCGCCCACCCCGGCCCCCACGTTCCGCGGCAACACAGCCGCTCAGGACGCCTGCGGGTAAAGCGATACCCAAGGGGTCCGCATCACGTCCAAAGAAATAGGACGGATTGCCCAGTTGTAGGGGAGTGCAATTTGTCACGGCCGTCGCTTGACGCTGAACTGGGCGGATAGTGTGAGCGATCCGGTGCACCCGGCCAACGACGGTCGCGCACTGCTTACCGACTGACCGAGCGCCTTCTTGAGGGGGACAAGGCGCCGCGTGGCCCCGACGGAGGATGCAGACAACCGTGGACGCGCAAGGCCGTGGGCGGGCGGACAACATCGACCCCGCAGACCAGTGGGTACTCAACCCGAACACCGGCGATTACGAACTGCGACTGAACCCTTCCTCTGGGCAGTCGGCCGTACCCGCACCTCGCAGGTCTTCCCAACGCCCCACCGGGCGACGGGGGCAGACCGGGCAGACCCGGCAGAACGGCAGGTCCCGAGAGGAACAGGACAGCCGCGAAGTGCCCGGCCAGCGCAGGCGGCGGGCCCCGCAGCCGGAGCCGGCCGGCAGGCGCCGGTCCAAGAACAAGAAGAAGTCCAAGGGCAAGAAGGCACTCCTGTGGACGGGCGGCGTCATGGCCTTCGTCCTGGTCGCCGGCGTGGGCGGGGCGTATCTCTATCTGCGCCACCTCGACGGCAACATCGACAAGCAGGACGTCGTCGGCGCGAAGAACGGCTTCAGCAAGGACGAGGCGTTCAACATCCTGCTGATCGGCACGGACAAGCGCACCGGCAAGGGCAACGCGGGCTACGGCGACAAGAACAGCGTCGGCCACGCGGACACCAACATCCTGCTGCACGTGGCCAAGGACCGTTCGAACGCGACGGCGTTGAGCATCCCGCGCGACCTCATCACCGACATCCCGGACTGCAAGGTGAGGGAGGACGGGGTGGAGAAGACGATCCCCGGAACGCCCGACATCCGCTTCAACACCAGTCTCGGCCAGAGCGGCCGGGACGCGGGCTGCACGATGGCAACGGTCAAGGCCATAACGGGAGTTCAGCCCGACCACTTCATGATGGCCGACTTCAACGCCGTCAAGACGCTGACGACGGCGGTCGGCGGTGTGGACATCTGTCTCGCCAAGGACGTCAACGACCCCGACTCGCATCTGAAGCTCTCCAAGGGCAAGCACACCGTGCAGGGCGAACAGGCCCTCGCGTTCGTGCGCACCCGGCACAGCTTCGGCAACCAGGGCGACCTGGACCGCATCCAGCAGCAGCAGCAGTTCCTCGGATCGCTGATGCGCAAGATGAGCTCCGGCGACACGCTCACCAGCCCGGGCAAGCTGACGAACCTGGCCGAGGCCGCGACCCAGGCGCTGACGGTGGACACCGGGATAGGAAGCCTCAGCGAGCTCAAGAACGTGGCCCTGGAGCTGAAGAAGGTGCCGCCGAAGAACATCACCTTCACCACGCTGCCCGTGATAGACAACCCCGCCGAGAAGGTCCACGCGACGGTCGTCGTCAACCCGGCCAAGGCGGACCCGCTGTTCGCGATGCTCCAGGACGACGTGTCCCTGACCGAGGTGGCGAAGGACAAGAAGGCCGCCAAGTCGAAGCAGGACGCGCTGCTCAAGGGCTCCCGCGCCGACGCCTCCGAGGTCCGGGTCGACATCTACAACGGCAGCGAGACCGTCGGCGCCGCGCAGGCGACGCTGACGTGGCTGCAGAACAACGAGGGCGTCCTCAAGTCGAGCCAGCTGGGCAACGCGCCGAAGAAGCTGCCGAAGACGACGCTCGAGTACGCGCCGGACCAGGCCGACCAGGCCCGCAAGCTCGCCGACATCATGGGGCTGCCCTCATCCGCCATGAAGCCCGGCAAGAGCGAGAAGAACGACCAGGGTCTGCCGGCGATGATCCTGACCCTCGGAGCCGACTTCAAGGAGGCCGGGACACCCATCGCCGCCCCGGCGAAGGCGCCGGCGGACATCCAGAAGGCGACAGCGGACAAGACTGTGTGCGCCAAGTGACCAACCTCGGCCGCCTCTTGACTGTCTAACAGACAGGATCGGGGCGGCCGAGGTGTAGGCCGGGGGCGGGAGGGGTGGGGCATGAGGCAGAGCAGTGTGCGTGACAGTCGGCACGCGGCCGGGGGGCCGGACGGCGGACAGGGGCGGGTACCGAAGCAGGCGCAGGGTGACGGCGGCAGGCCGCGCGGGCACCGGCGCGGCGGCGCGCGCCCGCGGCGCCGCAAACACCGGATACTGCGCTGGTTCTCGATCGCTCTCGCCGTACTGGTACTCGGTACCGCGGGAGCGGGCTATCTCTGGTACGAGCATCTCAACAGCAACATCAAGACGGACAAGCTCAACATCGGCGAGCACCAGGCGGCGAAGCCGACGCCGAACGCGGCGGGCCAGACCCCGCTGAACATCCTGCTGATCGGCTCGGACGCGCGGGACTCCAAGGCCAACCAGAAGCTCGGCGGCGCCAAGGAGACCTTCGGCGGCGTACCGCTCGCGGACGTGCAGATGCTGGTCCACCTCTCCGCGGACCGCACCAACATGTCGGTGGTGAGCATGCCGCGCGACACGCTGCTCCGGCTGCCGAAGTGCACCGACCCGAAGACGGGCACGGAGTACCCGGCCACGGTGGGGCGGCAGATGACGAACCAGTCGCTGGGCCGCGGCGGCCCCGGCTGCACGGTGGCCACCTGGGAGCTGCTGACCGGCATCCACATCGACCACTTCATGATGGTCGACTTCGCGGGCGTGGTCTCCATGGCGGACGCGATCGGCGGCGTACCGGTCTGCGTGGACGCCAACATCCTCTCCAAGGACAGTCAGGGCCACGGCTCGGGCCTGAAGCTGGCGAAGGGCACGCACCCGGTCAAGGGCAAGCAGGCCCTGCAGTGGCTGCGTACGCGCTACGGCTTCGAGGACGGCAGCGACATCGCCCGTACCAAGGCGCAGCACATGTACATGAACTCGATGGTGCGCCAGATGCGGGAGAACGCCACCATCACCAACCCCGGCAAGCTGCGCACCCTCGCCGAGGAGGCCACCAAGGCGCTCCGCGTCGACGAGGGCCTCGACACGGTCAAGAAGCTCTACGACCTCAGCAACGAGCTGAAGAAGCCCGCGCCGGATCGCATCACGATGACGACGATGCCGTTCGTGTACGTGGGCGCGCGCGTGGCCCCGAAGCCGGGCGACGCGGACAAGCTGTTCCGGCTTGTGCGCGAGGATGTGGCCCTGGACGGCAAGGACAAGAAGAAGGCGCCGCCCAAGGAGTCGGACGACCCGGCGGCGCCCGACGGCGAGATCGCGGTGCAGGTGCAGAACGGAACGCGGACGGCGCAGCTGCCCGCGGCGTCGGGCCGGGCGAGCACGGTGTCTCAGATCCTGGTCACGAAGGGCTTCACGAAGGCGTCCGCCGACCAGTCGGTGTCGCTGAGCGAGGAGAAGACGGTCATCCGCTTCCCGAGCGTCGACCTGGAGGGCGATGCCCAGCGGGTCGCCAAGTCCCTCGGTGTTCCGCTGAGTTCGGTGAAGAAGTCGACCGGCGTCTCAGGGGTGACGCTCATCGTGGGCGACGACTGGCGGGAGGGGAACACCTACCCGAAGTCCTCGAAGGACGACGACACCACCCCGGACACCGCGCTCGCGCTCAACGGGTCGGACACGAAGGCCTGCATGAAGGTGAACAAGAACTTCACCTGGTGACTCAGGTCAAAGCTCCGGGGCCGAGCGGCTCGGCCCCGGAGAAAGCAGACGTAAGGCTCACGCCTCGCTGAGTACCGCGGGGCGGCGCGACGCGATGACCTTCTTCGCGAGGGAGCGCGGGCTGGTCAGGAAGCCCCAGCCCCAGGACATGTGCATCGTGGCGAGCGCGACCGGGATCTGCAGGCGCGCCTTCAGTGACAGCCCCTTGCCGGCCGGCACCGAACCGGCCACGATGGCCGCCAGGTAGCCGCCCGGGATCACGAAGCCCCACGGCGTCACGAGCGCGCCCACGACGACACCCGCGGCGATCGCGCACACGGCGGCCGGCGGCGCGAGGTAGCGCAGGTTGATCGAGCCCTCGTGGTAGCGGGCGACGACATGGCGCCAGCGGCCGTAGTCCTTGTACTGCTTGGCGAGCGCCTTCACGCTGGGCCGCGGCCGGTACGAGACCTTCAGCTCGGGCGAGAACCAGATCAGGCCCCCGGCCTCGCGGATGCGGAAGTTCAGCTCCCAGTCCTGGGCGCGGATGAACTCCACGTTGTAGCCGCCCTGCTGCTCCAGCGCCTCGCGCCGGAAGACACCCAGGAACACGGTCTCGGCCTGCTGGGCCTCGCCGCCCGTGTGGAAGGCCGCGTTCCCGACGCCGATCTTCGAGGTCATGGCGGCGGCGACCGCGTTCTCCCAGTCGTTCTCGCCCTCGGCGTGCATGATGCCGCCGACGTTCTGCGCGCCGGTCTCCTCAAGGAGGCGGACGGCCGTCGCGATGTAGTTCGGCGAGAGCATGCCGTGCCCGTCGACGCGCACCACGATGGGGTGTCGGGACGCCTCGATCGCGGCGTTCAGCGCCGCGGGCGTACGGCCCGTGGGGTTCGCCACGGTGTGGACCCTGGGATCCTCGCGGACGAGTTCCGCGGCGATCTCGTCCGTGCGGTCCGAGGACGGGCCGAGCGCGACCACGACCTCCATCTCGCCGCCGTACTCCTGCGCCAGGATCGCCTCGACGGCTCCGCGCAGGTGCCGCTCCTCGTTGAGGACGGGCATGATCACCGATACGGGCGGAAGCTGCTTGTCGGAATTCGCGTTCATCAGGCGTCACGTTACCGCTAATGGGGGACACCGGCGCGCGCCGCCATGGTCACTGCCGCGGGCAGGAGATCGTGTGGGCCTACGGTGCTCGCGATCCCACGCCCACCTTCTCGGAGGTGTCCCCACGTGCCCACTCCGCCGACCCGCTCCCCCGCACGCCCGCCGCGTCCCCCACGGCAGGAGCGCCATCGTCCCCCCGTGCCCGCCCCCGTACGGAGGAAGAAGCCGCGGTGGGCCATGCGGGTGGCGACGACGGTCTCGGTCACGGTCCTCGCGGCCGCCGGGATCGGGCACGCGGTCGTCACCGGGCTCGACACGGACATCAACCGCATCGACCCCTTCAAGGACATGAAGAACCGTCCCTCCGGCGGTCATGGGATGAATGTGCTGCTCGTCGGCACCGACGGCCGCGACAAGATCACCCCGGCGGAGAGGAAGAAGTACCGGCTGGGCGGCGCGCCCTGTCACTGCACGGACACGATCATGATCGTGCACCTCTCCGCCGACAAGGACCGCGCGAGCATCGTCAGCCTGCCCCGGGACTCGTACGCCGAGATCCCCCCGCACACCGACCGGACGACGGGCGAGCAGCACCAACAGCACCCGGTGAAGATCAACGCGGCGTACGCGGAGGGCGGGCCCCATCTGACCGTGCGCACCGTCGAGCACATGACCGGCGTGAAGATCGACCACTATATGGAGGTCGACTTCACCAGCTTCATGAAGACGGTGGACGTGCTCGGCGGCGTCGAGATCTGCACGGCGCATCCGCTCAAGGACTCGTACACCGGGCTCGACATGGCTGTCGGCACGCACACGCTCGACGGCGGCCAGGCCCTCCAGTACGTGCGCGCCCGGCACACCGACGGGGCGGGCGACCTGGGCCGGATGCAGCGCCAGCAGCGCTTCCTCGCCGCGCTCATCGCGAAGGCCACGTCGTCCGGAGTGCTCCTGAACCCGGTGAAATTCCGCGATGTGATCCACACGCTGCTCAGTTCCGTGCGCGCGGACAAGGGGTTCGGCACGGACCAGATGGTCGGGCTCGGGCAGGCGATGCGGGGGTTCTCGCCGTCGTCGTCGGAGTTCACGACCGTGCCGATCAGTCAAGCCAGCTTCCCGGTCAAGGGCATCGGCTCGACGGTGAAGTGGGACCCGGCGAAGTCCACGAAGCTGTTCAAGGCGCTGCGCGAGGACAAGCCGCTCGCCGTGCACCACAGGAAGAAGAAGGAGACGGTCGTCGGCGTCGCCCCGCAGCAGATCCGCGTCCAGGTCGAGAACGGCACGATGACGCCGGGGCTCGGCAGGAAGGTGGACGCGGGGCTGCGGGGGACGGGGTTCCGCACGAGCGGTACGCCGATGAACGCGGCGCAGCGCACCGCCCAGCACACGGTCATCCTCTACGACCCGCGCTGGGACCAGTCGGCGAAGGCGCTGGCGACGGCGTTGCCGGGGGCGCAGTTGCAGGCAGTGAAGGGACAGGGTGCGCTACTGAAGGTGCTGGCCGGCCCGGACTTCAGGGCCGTGCGCGCGGTGCGGGCCGAGGACTCGCGACAGGGCGAGTTCGGGGCGGTCACCGGGGACCAGGTGGTGTGCGGCTGACGCCGGTCCGCCTCCGGAAGGGCTCAGTCCTCGATGCCGTCGGCCGCGCGCTGCTGCCGCAGTTCCATGATCGCCCGGCGGCGCGCGAGCCGGTGCTGGCGGCGGATCTGGGCCTCCTGGCAGCGCCGCTTGTCGCGCTCGCTCTCCGGCAGGACCGGCGGCACCGAGCGCGGCTTGCCGTCGCCGTCGACCGCGGCGAACACGAGGTAGGCGGAGCCGACCTGCTGCGCCGGCGTCGACTCGTTCCAGCGCTCGGCGAGGACCCGGACCCCGACCTCCATGGAGGTCCGGCCCGTCCAGTTGACCTGAGCCTTCACATGGACCAGGTCGCCCACGCGCACCGGCTCCAGGAAGGCCATCTCGTCCATGGAAGCGGTGACGGCGGGTCCACCGGAGTGCCGGCCTGCCACGGCGCCCGCCGCGTCGTCGACCAGTTTCATGATCACGCCACCATGTACCGTTCCGAGCAGGTTGGTGTCGTTATGGGTCATGATGTGCGACAACGTCGTACGGGAAGCTGAGGTCGGCTTACCCGGAATTTCGGATTCCGTGCCGCGGGCCTGGTCTGTCATGGCCTCCACCTTATGCCGGGCAGGACACGGGTTGCTTTGTGTCAGCTCTGCAACAGCCCGGGTCCGATTCCCCACCCACCCTTGTGGGGCACACAGCACCGGACGGCACACTGGGGCCATGAATGATTGGCCAGAGGGTTGGGGCGACAGTCAGGGCGGCGGCGACCGCGGTTACGGTCGCGGCAGTTCCAGCGCGCGCCCCGAGGGCGCCCGCGCGATGCCGCACGTGCAGCGCGGACAGGGCGGCGGCTCCCGCCGCTCCGCGCCGCCCCGGCCGACGGTGCCGGCGCAGCCCTCGTACGGCGAGGGCTACGGGGACCAGTACGACAGCGGCTACAACACCGGCCAGGTCTACGGCGGTGGCGGCGGGCGCCGCGGCGGCAGCGGCTACGTACCGAACGACAACGACCCGGCCGACGGTTACGCGCCCCCGCGGGCGCGGCCGGACTGGCGCCGGCGCATCAAGTGGGCCGTCCTCACCCTCGTCGTCGTGTTCCTCGGTGTGAGCATAGGCACGTACTTCTGGGCCGACTCCAAGCTCCACCGCGACGTCGACCTCTCCAAGGTCATAGAACGGCCCGAGACCGGCAAGGGCACCAACTACCTCATCGTCGGCACGGACAGCCGGGCCGGAATGTCCGACGAGGAGAAGAAGAAGCTGCACACCGGGTCCGCCGAGGGCAAGCGCACGGACACGATGATGATCCTGCACACCGGCGACAACGGCAGCACGATGATCTCCCTGCCGCGTGACTCGAACGTCACCGTCCCGTCCTACAAGGGCTCGGACTCCGGCAAGCTCTACCCGAACCAGGGCCGCCAGGTGAAGCTCAACGCCGCGTACGCGGAGGACGGCCCCGAACTGCTCGTGCGGACCGTCGAGTTCAACACCGGGCTGCACATCGACCACTACGCGGAGATCGGCTTCGGCGGCTTCGCGAAGATCGTGGACGCGGTCGGCGGCGTCGAGATGAACCTGAAGGAGGGCTTCAAGGACAAGTGGTCCGGAGCCGACTTCCAGAAGGGCAAGCAGACGCTGAACGGCCAGCAGGCCCTGGCCTTCGTCCGTACGCGCCACGCGTTCGCGGCGAGCGACCTCCAGCGCACCAAGAACCAGCAGGCGTTCCTGTCGGCACTGGCCCACCAGGTGGCCACCCCGTCGACGGTCCTGAACCCGTTCAAGCTCTACCCGACGATGGGGGCGGGCCTCGACTCGCTCGTCGTCGACAAGGACATGAGCCTGTGGGACCTCGGCTCGATGTTCTTCGCCATGAAGGGCGTCACCGGCGGCGACGGCAAGTCGATGAACATGCCGGTCTCCGGCTCCGTCAACGGCAACCTCGTCTGGGACAAGACCAAGGTCAAGCAGCTGGTGGGCGAGCTCAAGGACGACGCACCGGTGACGGTGTCGGGCAACTGACGTAAGAAACGGGGCAGTTGGCCCGGGTCGGATCTCCGACCCGCCAACTGCCCCGTTTCTGTGCGGCCGTTCGGCGCCGATCACGTTGCCGTGCTCGTCCACCCATCCGCGTTCGGTCTGCTCCTGGAGAGTCATCCCGCCTGCCGTCGGACGGCAAAAAAGCAAAGGCAAGGAGAGCCCTCTCCTTGCCACTCTCAACGTATAGCGCAGTGGGGGACTTGCCGCAAGGCCCAGGTCATGGCGCAGAATCGGCGGCCTGCAGTTGCGGGGCCCGGCGCGGAGGCGCGGGGTGCTCGGCAAGAGGTTCGACGGAGTGGGAGAGGCCCCGGTGACTCGATCGGCCACCGCAGTACAACGGAGCACGGCCGCCTCGGAGGTGACGCGATGAGTGAGCAGTACGTGTTGGATCTTCAAGAGGTCGGCGAGACGCAGGTCGCGGTCGTCGGTGGCAAGGGCGCGCACCTGGGCGGGCTGTCGCGGATCGAAGGCGTCCGCGTGCCGGCCGGCTTCTGCGTGACGACGGACGCCTTCCGGCGGATCATGGCGGAAGCGTCGATCGACGAGCGGCTCGACCAGTTGGCGCGCCTGAACCCGGACGACCGGGAGGCGATCCGTACGCTGAGCGCGGAGATCCGCCGGACCGTCGAGGGGATCGCCGTCCCGGACGATCTCGCGGCGGCGATCACCCGCGCGCTCGGCCGGCGAGGCGAGCCCGGCGAGCAGGCCGCCTACGCCGTCCGGTCCAGCGCGACGGCGGAGGACCTGCCCACGGCCTCCTTCGCCGGCCAGCAGGACACGTATTTGAACGTCATGGGGCCGACGGCGATCCTCCAGCACGTCAGCCGGTGCTGGGCCTCGCTGTTCACCGAGCGGGCCGTGACCTACCGCCAGCGCAACGGCATCGACCACCGTACGGTCCACATGGCCGTGGTCGTGCAGCAGATGGTCTTCCCGCATGCGGCCGGCATCCTGTTCACGGCCGACCCCGTCACGGGCAACCGGAAGGTCGCCACCGTGGACGCCGGCTTCGGTCTCGGCGAGGCCCTGGTCTCCGGCCTGGTGAACCCGGACGTCTTCAAGGTGCGAAACGGCGAGGTCGTCGCCAAGGCGATCGCCGCCAAACAGCGTGCGGTTCACGCCCTGCCGGCCGGCGGTACGCAGGAAGTGGCAATCGACTCGCAGCGGCAGGAGCAGCCGGCGCTGACGGACGCTCAGGCCGTGCGGCTCGTGCAGCTCGGGCGGCGGATCGAAGCGCACTTCGGCCGCCCGCAGGACATCGAATGGTGCCTGGTCGACGATGACTTCCAGATCGTTCAGAGCCGGCCGATCACGACGCTGTTCCCCGTCCCCGAGACCCTCGACCAGGAGAACCACGTCTACGTCTCCGTCGGTCACGGGCAGATGATGACCGACCCCATGAAGCCCCTGGGGTTCTCCATGTGGCAGCTGACGGCCATGGTGCCGATGCACGAGGCCGGCGGGAGGCTGTTCGTCGACGTCACCCGGCGCCTGGCCTCGCCCGCGAGCCGCGCCGGCCTGCTGGACGCCATGGGGAAGGGCGATCCGCTGATCAGGAACGCTCTGGAGACCGTCCTCGACCGCGACGATTTCGTCCCGTCGCTCCCGGACGCGGGCCCCGGGGGGCCGCCGGCCGGCGGTGCGCCCGCCCCGATCGAGACCGATCCGGCCGTCGTCACCAAGCTGATCGAGCGCAGCCAGGTGTCCATCGCCGCGCTGGAGCGCGACGTCCGGACGAAGACCGGACCGGCGCTGTTCGACTTCCTGCTGGAGGCCTTCGAGGAGCACAAGCGGGTCCTCAGTGATCCGCTGAGCATTCAGGCGATCATGGCGGGGATGGAGGCCACGTGGTGGCTCAACGACAAGCTGCAGGAGTGGCTGGGCGAGAAGAACGCGGCTGACACGCTCACCCTGTCCGCCCCCGACAACATCACGTCGGAGATGGGCCTCGAGCTGCTCGACGTCGCGGACGTGATCCGAACGCGGCCGGAGGTGGTGGCGTTCCTGCAGGGCGTCGAGAACGCCGGGGACACAGCCTTCCTGGACGAGCTGGCGAAAGTCGCGGGCGGGACCGAAGCACGCGACGCCGTCGAGGCCTACCTCGACCGGTACGGCATGCGCTGCGTCGGCGAGATCGACATCACGAGGCCCCGCTGGCGCGAGCGCCCCACCACGCTCGTGCCCGTGATCCTCGACAACGTCAGGAACTTCGGACCGGGCGCCGCGAAGCAGCGCTTCGAGCAGGGGCGGCAGAAGGCGCAGCAGAAGGAACAGGACGTGCTGTCCCGCTTGCGGGCCCTGCCGGACGGGGACCGGAAGGCCGACGAGACCAAGCGGATGATCGACCGGGTCAGAACCTTCATCGGGTACCGGGAGTACCCCAAGTACGGCATCATCAGCCGCTATTTCGTCTACAAGCAGGCCCTGCTGGAGGAGGCCGAGCGCCTCGTGCAGGCGGGCGTGCTTCCTGAGAAGGAGGACATCTTCTACCTCACGTTCCAGGAACTCCACGACGCCGTGCGCTCGAACCAGGTGGATGACCGGCTCATCAAGGAGCGCAAGGACGCGTTCCGGTCGTACCACGCGCTCACCCCGCCCCGGGTGCTCACATCGGACGGTGAGGCCGTCACCGGGGCGTACCGGCGCGACGACGTACCGGACGGCTCCCTGATCGGCGTGCCGGTGTCCGCCGGGACCATCGAGGGAAGGGCCCGCGTCATTCTCGACATGGCGAAAGCCGATCTCGAAGCGGGCGACATCCTGGTCACGGCCTTCACGGACCCCAGCTGGTCGCCGCTGTTCGTCGGAATCGCGGGCCTGGTGACGGAGGTGGGCGGCCTGATGACCCATGGCGCGGTGATCGCCCGGGAGTACGGCCTGCCGGCCGTCGTGGGCGTGGAGCAGGCCACCCGGCTGATCCGGGACGGGCAGCGGATCCGCGTGCACGGAACCGACGGGTACGTCGAGATCCTGCCCTGACCGGACACACCGGAATTCAGACCCGAACGGCCCCCGGCAGCACGCCGGGGGCCGTGGTGTCTGTGCAGGTCGGAAGCGGCCCGGAGGTCAGTGCCAGCCCAGTGCCGGCCCAGGATCTCCTGCGCAGCGAAACCCTTGTTACGGCAGGTTCCTGGCCATCACGATCCGCTGGACCTGGTTCGTGCCTTCATAGATCTGTGTGATCTTCGCGTCGCGCATCATGCGCTCGACCGGGTAGTCGCGGGTGTAGCCGTAGCCGCCGAGGAGCTGGACGGCGTCCGTGGTGACCTCCATGGCGACGTCCGAGGCGAAGCACTTGGCCGCGGCGCCCTGGAAGGTGAGGTCCGCGTCGCCGCGCTCCGACTTGGCCGCGGCCTGGTACGTCAGCGCGCGGGCCGCCTCGATCTTCATCGCCATGTCGGCGAGCATGAACTGGATGCCCTGGAAGTCGGCGATCGGCTTGCCGAACTGCTTGCGCTCCCTGACGTAGCCCTTGGCGTAGTCGAGGGCGCCCTGGGCGATGCCGAGGGCCTGGGCCGCGATGGTGACGCGGGTGTGGTCCAGGGTCTTCATCGCCGTGGCGAAGCCGGTGCCCTCCTCGCCGATCATGCGGTCGGCGGGGATGCGAACGTTGTCGAGGTAGACCTCGCGCGTCGGGGAGCCCTTGATGCCGAGCTTCTTCTCCGGGGCGCCGAAGGAGACGCCCTCGTCGGACTTCTCGACGACGAAGGCGGAGATGCCCTTCGAGCGCTTGGTCGGGTCGGTGACGGCCATCACCGTGTAGTACTCGGACTCGCCGGCGTTGGTGATCCAGCGCTTCACGCCGTTGAGCACCCAGGAGTCGCCGTCGCGGACCGCGCGCGTCTTCATGCCCGCGGCGTCCGAGCCCGCGTCCGGCTCGGAGAGGCAGTACGAGAACATGCCCGCGCCCTTGGCGAGCGGCGTCATGTACTTCTTCTTCAGCTCCTCGGAGCCGGAGAGGATGACGGGCAGCGAGCCCAGCTTGTTCACGGCCGGGATGAGGGAGGAGCTCGCGCAGACGCGGGCCACTTCCTCGATCACGATGACGGTCGCGAGGGCGTCGGCTCCGGCGCCGCCGTAAGCCTCCGGTACGTGCACCGCCTGGAGGTCGTTCGCGACGAGGGCGTCGAGGGCCTCCTGCGGGAAACGCGCCTCCTCGTCCACCGCCGCGGCGAACGGCGCGATCTTGGCCTCGCACAGGGCCCGCACGGACTCGCGGAGCATGTCGTGCTCTTCGGCCGGACGGTACAGGTCGAATTCGGGCGATCCTGCCAAGGTGTCTCACGCTCCAAGGACGCTAATTACCGTTAAGTAACCCAAATTTTATGCGTCTGCCCACCAGAGGGATACGTGAGCTACGCGACAGCGGAAACGTGCCCTGTGAGGGCCCGCGTCACGCCCGACTATGCTCGGGGCCGCACTGCAGCCGTACACCTCTGGAGCTCTCATGGCCTTGAAGATCACCGTGATCGGCACCGGCTACCTCGGCGCCACGCACGCCGCTGCCATGGCCGAACTCGGCTTCGAGGTGCTGGGGCTCGATGTCGTGCCCGAGAAGATCGAGATGCTCACGCGGGGCGAGGTCCCCATGTACGAGCCCGGTCTCGAGGAACTGCTGCGCAAGCACGTCGCCGGGATCGAGGGATCGACCGGGCGGCTGCGCTTCACCATGGACTGGGCCGAGGTCGCCGAGTTCGGTGACGTCCACTTCGTGTGCGTGAACACCCCGCAGAAGCACGGCGAGTACGCCTGCGACATGTCGTACGTCGACGCCGCGGTGGAGTCACTGGCCCGGCACCTGAGCAAGCCGGCACTCGTCGTCGGCAAGTCGACCGTGCCCGTCGGCAGCGCCGAGCGCCTCGCGGCCCGCATCCTGGAACTGGCGCCCGCGGGCGGCGACGTCGAGCTCGCCTGGAACCCGGAGTTCCTGCGCGAGGGCTTCGCCGTCCAGGACACGCTGCACCCGGACCGGATCGTGGTCGGTGTGCGCAGCGACCGGGCCGAGAAGACCCTGCGCGAGGTGTACGCGACGCCGGTCGGGCAGGGCTCGCCGTTCGTGGTGACGGACTTCCCGACGGCCGAGCTGGTCAAGACGGCCGCCAACTCGTTCCTGGCGACGAAGATCTCCTTCATCAACGCGATGGCCGAGGTCTGCGAGGCCGCGGGCGGTGACGTCGCGAAGCTCGCGGAGGCGATCGGCTACGACGAGCGGATCGGATCCAAGTTCCTGCGGGCCGGGATCGGCTTCGGCGGCGGCTGTCTGCCCAAGGACATCCGGGCGTTCATGGCGCGCGCCGGTGAGCTGGGCGCGGACCAGGCGCTGACGTTCCTGCGCGAGATCGACTCCATCAACATGCGGCGCCGGGGCCAGATGGTCGAGATGACCCGTGAGGCGCTCGGCGGGGGTTCGTTCCTGGGCAAGCGGGTCGCGGTGCTCGGCGCCACGTTCAAGCCGGACTCCGACGACGTACGCGACTCACCGGCGCTCAACGTCGCCGGGCAGATCCACCTCCAGGGCGGCCAGGTCACGGTCTACGACCCGAAGGGCATGGCCAACGCGCGGCGCCTGTTCCCCACGCTCGGCTACGCGGAGTCCGCGGAGGCGGCCGTGCGGGGCGCGGATGTGGTCCTGCACCTGACGGAGTGGCGCGAGTTCCGCGAGCTGGACCCGGCGGCGCTCGGTGAGCTGGCCGGCACACAGCTGATCCTCGACGGGCGCAACGCGCTGGACCCGGTGCTGTGGCGCAAGGCGGGCTGGACGTACCGGGCGATGGGCCGTCCCGCCGCCTAGGGTTGGTCGTTTGCGGGAGCATGCAGTAACGCGGTTACCTCATGCACGCCTCTACGGGTAACCCTCACACCGAGGAGATGTCATGGCTCTCGCCACGCTGGGTGTCGTCGTCCTGGACTGTCCCGACCCGCGCGCGCTCGCCGATTTCTACGCGGAGGTGCTCGGCGGCACCGTGACGAGCGACGACGGCACG
Organism: Streptomyces sp. CB01635; assembly: GCF_002803065.1. Classification (GTDB taxonomy): domain Bacteria; phylum Actinomycetota; class Actinomycetes; order Streptomycetales; family Streptomycetaceae; genus Streptomyces. The sequence continues at coordinate 81,935 of NZ_NNBL01000025.1, read as the reverse complement.
TGGGTCGACCTGGAGGTGCCGGGCGGCCGGCCGCTCGCGTTCCAGGCGGCGCCCGACTTCGTGGCACCGTCCTGGCCCGCGCCCGACCGGCCGCAGCAGTTCCACCTGGACCTCACGGTCGAGGACCTCGACACGGCGGAGAAGGGCGTGCTGGCCCTGGGCGCCAAGGTCCTCGACGCGGAGGACCGCTCGCGCACCTGGAGGGTCTACGCGGACCCGGCAGGGCACCCGTTCTGCCTGTGCGCCTGCTGAGTCCGCTCCCCTGGCCGCCCGTCAGGTGTCGAGGAGTTCGATCCTCGCCGTCGACGGCGGGCGGCGCAGCGCGGCCGCTCGTGCCGCGAACTCCGTCTCGCGCAGCACGCGTTGGACGTTGCCCCACGTGAGGCGTGCCAGATCCGAGTCCGGCCAGCCCCGCTCGATCAGTTCCGCGATGAGGTGCGGATAGCGCGAGACGTCGGCGAGGCCGTCCGGGTGCACGGCTCCGGTGTCGTACGCGCCCGAGAGGCCGACGGACTCCGGGCCGGCCACCCGCCGCACATGGTCCAGATGGTCGGCGACGTCGCCGAGTCCGGATCCTGTGCGCTCCGCGGAGCACGGCACGAGGCACACGCCCTTGGCCGCGCCGAGGTCGGCGAGCAGATCGTCGGGGACGTTGTCGGGGTGGCTGTTGAGGGCGAGGGCCCCTGAGTGGGTGAGGATCACCGGGGCCTTGGTGAGGGCGAGGACCCGGCGGGCCGTGCGCACGGAGGCGCCGGTGAGGTCGGCGAGGACGCCGATCCGGTGCATCTCGCGCACCACCTCGTCGCCGAACCGGGTCAGCCCCGCGTCCGTGGCCCAGGAGGTGCCGGTGAGGGTGAGCACGCGCAGGCCGAGCGTGTGCAGGGCGCGCAGCGTGGCGAGGGAGGCCCCGATCGCGGCGGCCGGTGCGGGGCCCATGAGGACGGCGATGCGGCCGTAGTCGCGGGCGTCGCACGACTCGGAGGCGGGCCAGGCGCAGGCCCTCGGGGTGGTCGGCCACGACCTGCTTGGCGAAGTCGAGCTGTTCGAGGACCGCGGTGACCGGGTGTTCGGCGTGCGCCGTGCCGGGCAGCGGGCGCAGCGTCCACAGGAGGGCGCCGACACCTCCGTCACGCAGCCGGGGCAGGTCGGTGTCGACCGAGCTGTCGCCCAGTTCGAGGTCGTACCAGGGCAGGGTGCGCAGCGTTGCGGGCAGACCGCAGTAGCCGTCGGCGACGGGGTGGGTCGTGAGGAGGGCACGGGCGCGGGCGAGCGTGTCGTCCGCGGGGGGCTCGGGAGCCTCCTCGGTCGGTGAGGCGAGCTCGTCGAGCTCTCCTGTCTCGGCGGTGGCGGTCAGTTCGTCCTGCAGGTCTGCCATGGCAAAGCTCCGGGCGTCGACGGTGTCGGCAGTACGCTCACCGTCACACGCATGGCCCGCAGCCACCTGGCGGGCGGCGCGTTCGGGCGACACCGCGCCGCCCAAACCTCCGGAGCGGAAGAACTCCGGAGGTTTTGGACAGGTCGTTCAGCCGTCGGGCCAGGGCCCTCGAGCCAGGCCGTTCAGCCGTCGAGCTGCTCCAGCGTCGCGTTCGACGGACCGCGGCGGGACTGCTCGTCCCGAGCCACGTCCTCCGCCGCGCCGAGGACCCGTACCGCGTTCTGCCAGGTCAGCTTGGCGAGGTCGGGGTCCGACCAGCCGCGGTCGACGAGCTCCGCGATCAGGTTCGGGTAGCCCGAGACGTCGCCGAGGCCGTCCGGCAGGAACGCCGTGCCGTCGTAGTCGCCGCCGATGCCGATGTGGTCGACGCCGGCGACCTCGCGCATGTGGTCGAGGTGGTCGGCGACCGTGGAGACGGTGGCGACCGGACGCGGGCGCGCCTCCTCGAACGCGCGGTGGAGCTTCATGGCCTCCGGCGACGTGTCCAGGTGGTGGAAGCCGTGCGCACGCAGATTCTCGTCCGCGGCGGCCGTCCAGTCGACGGCGGCCTGGAGGACGAACTTCGGCACGAACGTGGCCATCGCGACGCCGCCGTTCGCGGGCAGCCGCTCCAGGACGTCGTCCGGGATGTTGCGCGGGTGGTCGCACACCGCGCGCGAGGACGAGTGGGAGAAGATCACCGGCGCGACCGAGGTGTCGAGCGCGGCCCGCATCGTGGTCGCCGCCACGTGCGAGAGGTCGACGAGCATGCCGGCCCGGTTCATCTCCCGCACGACCTCGTGGCCGAAGGGCGAGAGTCCGCCGACGCCCGGCTCGTCCGTCGCCGAGTCCGCCCACGCGATGTTGTCGTTGTGCGTGAGCGTCATGTAGCGCACGCCCAGAGTGTGCAGCGCGCGCAGCGTGGCCAGCGAGTTGTCGATGGAGTGGCCGCCCTCGGCGCCCATGAGGGACGCGATCCGGCCCTCGGTGCGGGCGGCCTCCATGTCGGCGGCCGTCAGCGCGCGGCGCAGGTCTGCCGGGTAGCGCTCGATCAGCTGCTGGACGCAGTCGATCTGCTCCAGGGTGGCGCTGACCGCCACGTCACCGGCCATGTCCGAGCGCACGTACACGGACCAGAACTGCGCGCCGACCCCGCCGGCCCGCAGCCGGGCCAGGTCGGTGTGCAGATGCGCGCTCTGGTCGACGGCGATGTCCCGCGCGTCGATGTCGTACGCGACCTGCTCACGCAGCGCCCACGGCAGGTCGTTGTGGCCGTCGACGACGGGGAAGTCGGCGAGTATCGCGCGGGCCCGCTCCAGCGAGGTGGTCATCGCCGTCACTTCCCGAAGCCGAAGCCGGACGCGCCCTCGACCTTGGCCCGCAGCCGCTTGCCCTTCTCCGTGGCCTGGTCGTTCAGCTCCTGCTGGAACTCCCGCATGCGGCCGAGGAGGTCCTCGTCGTGCGTGGCGAGGATGCGCGCCGCGAGGAGGCCCGCGTTGCGCGCGCCGCCGACGGAGACGGTGGCGACGGGGACGCCCGCGGGCATCTGCACGATGGACAGCAGGCTGTCCATGCCGTCGAGGTACTTCAGCGGGACCGGGACGCCGATGACGGGCAGCGGGGTCACGGAGGCGAGCATGCCCGGCAGATGGGCGGCCCCCCCGGCTCCCGCGATGATCGCCTTGAGACCGCGGCCGTCCGCCTGCTCGCCGTACGCGATCATTTCGCGCGGCATGCGGTGGGCGGAGACGACATCCACCTCGTAGGGGATCTCGAACTCGTCGAGAACCTGGGCGGCGGCCTCCATGACGGGCCAGTCGGAGTCGGAACCCATGACAATGCCAACGACAGGGGACGTGCTCATTCGGTGATCGTTCCTCTGAGGTAGCCGGCTGCGTGACGGGCGCGCTCCAGCACGTCGTCCAGGTCGTCGCCGTAGGTGTTGACGTGGCCGACCTTGCGTCCGGGCTTCACGTCCTTGCCGTACATGTGGATCTTGAGCTTCGGGTCGCGGGCCATGCAGTGCAGGTACGCGGAGTACATGTCCGGGTAGTCGCCGCCGAGGACGTTGCACATGACCGTCCAGGGGGCGCGCGGGCGCGGGTCGCCGAGGGGGAGGTCGAGGACGGCGCGGACGTGGTTCGCGAACTGCGAGGTCACGGCCCCGTCCTGGGTCCAGTGGCCGGAGTTGTGCGGGCGCATCGCCAGTTCGTTGACCAGGATGCGGCCGTCGCGGGTCTCGAAGAGCTCGACCGCGAGGTGCCCGACGACACCGAGCTCCTTCGCGATGCCGAGCGCCAGCTGCTCGGCGAGCAGGGCGAGGTTCTCGTCGAGGCCGGGGGCGGGCGCGATCACCGTGTCGCACACGCCGTCGACCTGCTGGGACTCGACGACGGGGTAGGCCACGGCCTGGCCGTGCGGGGAGCGGACGACATTGGCCGCGAGCTCCCGTACGAAGTCGACCTTCTCCTCCGCGAGGACGGGGACGCCGGCCTTGAAGGGCTCGGCCGCGTCGTCCAGGGACCGTACGAACCACACCCCCTTCCCGTCATAGCCGCCGCGCACCGTCTTGAGGATCACGGGGAACCCATCACTGGCGGGATCGCCGTCAGTGGCGCCCTCCGCCGCGAAGGCCGCCACATCGGCAGGGTCCTTCACGAGGCGGTGGCGCGGGCAGGGAGCGCCGATCTGAGTGAGCTTCGCGCGCATCACACCCTTGTCCTGGGCGTGCACCAGCGCCTCGGGTCCGGGGCGCACGGGGATACCGTCCACCTCCAGGGCCCGCAGGTGCTCCGTGGGCACGTGCTCGTGATCGAAGGTGATCACGTCACAGCCCCGCGCGAAGTCACGCAGCGTGTCCAGGTCGCGATAGTCGCCTATGACGACATCGCTGACCACCTGCGCCGCGGAATCCTGAGGAGTGTCACTGAGGAGCTTGAACTTGATGCCGAGCGGGATGCCCGCCTCGTGTGTCATACGAGCGAGCTGCCCCCCGCCGACCATGCCGACTACCGGGAACGTCACACCCCCAGGGTATCGGCCGCCCCGCGGTGCCAGGATCAGGCGTCCCCAGGCGCCCGACCTGCCGCCTGGTTAGCATGACTGAGTCGATATATCGGAACTACGGGGGCTGGGGCGAGCACGATGAACGGACCTGCCACTTGGCGTGCGCGGCTCGACCGGCTCGGTCGCGAGGTCGCCAAATTCGGTGCCGTGGGCGCGCTCGGAACCCTGGTGAACTTCGGTGTCTCCAACTTTCTGTGGCACACCACGAACCTTCAGGCGGTGCGGGCGAACGTCATCGCCACGATCATCGCCATCGCGTTCAACTACGTGGGGTTCCGCTACTTCACCTACCGTGACCGCGACAAGAGTGGCCGGACGCGGGAGCTCTCGCTGTTCCTGGCGTTCAGTGCGGTCGGCCTGGTGATCGAGAACGGCGTCCTGTACCTGGCGATCTACGGCTTCGGCTGGGACAGCTCGCTGCAGCGCAACGTCTTCAAGTTCGTCGGCATCGGCATCGCGACGCTGTTCCGGTTCTGGTCGTACCGCACGTGGGTCTTCAAGACCATGCCCGGCCGCGAGGCCGTCACCCGCGCCGAATCGTTCCTGGAGGCCGGGGACGGGCGTGACGGGCGGGACGGGCGCGAGGACCGCCGCTCCGACATCCAGCGCACCCACCGCTGACCGGGGCCGCTCACCGGCCGGCCGGCTAGCGAACCGTCTCCGTCCCCTCACCCGGCGCCGACTTCTTCAGCGGCGTACGCGACAGGAACAGGCCGAACACCGGCGGGTTCGTCTGGAGCATCTCCAGGCGGCCGCCGTCCGCCTCGGCCAGGTCGCGGGCGACCGCGAGACCGATGCCCGTCGAGTTGCGGCCGCTGATGGTCCGCTCGAAGATCCGCGCCCCCAGGTCCCCCGGCACCCCGGGACCCTCGTCCGTGACCTCGACGACGGCCTGGTTGCCGGTGACGCGGGTGCGCAGCGCGACCGTGCCGCCGCCGTGCATGAGCGAGTTCTCGATCAGCGCGGCGAGCACCTGGGCGACGGCGCCCGGCGTGCCCACGGCCTTCAGATGCCGCTTGCCCGAGGAGACGATGGCGCGGCCCGCGCTGCGGTAGGCGGGGCGCCACTCCTCCAGCTGCTGCTTGATGACCTCGTCCAGGTCGAAGGAGACCGCGGACCCCGTGCGCGGGTCGCGCGAGTTGGTCAGCAGCCGCTCCACGACGTCCGTGAGCCGCTCGACCTGCGCGAGGGCGATCGTCGCCTCCTCCTTCACCGTGTCCAGGTCATCGGTGACGGTGATCTCCTCCAGGCGCATGGAGAGCGCCGTGAGGGGCGTACGGAGCTGGTGCGAGGCGTCGGCCGCCAGGCGCCGCTCGGCGGTCAGCATGCGGGCGATCCGCTCGGCGCTGGAGTCGAGGACGTCGGCGACCCGGTCCAGCTCGGCCACCCCGTAGCGGCGGTGGCGCGGGCGGGGGTCGCCCGAGCCGAGGCGCTCCGCGGTGGACGCGAGGTCGGTGAGCGGGGACGTGAGCCGGTTGGCCTGGCGTACGGCGAGCAGGACCGCGGCGATGACGGCGAGCAGCGCCACCCCGGCGATGATCAGCAGGGTGCGGCCGACCTCGCGGGTGACGGAGGAGCGCGGCTCCTCGACGGTGACCGTCTCGCCCTTCTCGCCCTTGGCGGTGGCCTGGATGACGTCCCCTCGGGGGCGCTCACCGATCTCGATGGGGGCGCGCCCCGGCAGCTCGATCCTGGCGTACCGGTCGGGGCCGACCTGGTTCCTCAGGATCGCGCCGGTGACCTGTTCGTCACCGAGGAGCCGGCTGTCGACGATGCTGACGAGCCGGACCGCCTCGGAGTCCACCCGCTCCTGGGCGCTGTTGGTGATCGTGCGGGTCTCGACGATGACGAGCGAGACCCCGAAGACAGCGATCACGACGAGCACGACGGCGAGCGTGGAGTTGATCAGACGGCGGCGCATAGCTGTACCAGTACGTCAGCTCTTCTCGAAACGGAAGCCGACGCCGCGCACCGTGGCGATGTAGCGCGGGTTGGCGGCGTCGTCGCCGAGCTTCTTGCGCAGCCAGGAGATGTGCATGTCGAGGGTCTTCGTCGACGACCACCACGTGGTGTCCCAGACCTCGCGCATCAGCTGGTCGCGCGTGACGACCCGGCCGGCGTCGCGCACCAGGACCCGCAGCAGGTCGAACTCCTTGGCGGTGAGCTGGAGTTCCTCGTCGCCCATCCACGCGCGGTGCGACTCGACGTCGATGCGGACCCCGTGCGTGGCGGGCGGCTGCTGGGGCTCTGCGGCGCCGCGCCGCAGCAGGGCCCGTACGCGGGCGAGCAGTTCGGCGAGGCGGAACGGCTTGGTGACGTAGTCGTCGGCGCCGGCGTCCAGGCCGACGACGGTGTCCACCTCGTCGGCGCGGGCGGTCAGGATGAGGACGGGCACCGTGTGCCCCTCGGCGCGCATCCGCCGGGCGACCTCCAGGCCGTCCATGCCGGGCAGCCCCAGGTCGAGTACGACGAGGTCGATGCTGCCCTGAAGTCCCGCGTCGAGCGCGGTCGGGCCGTCCTCACGCACTTCGACCTCGTAACCCTCCCTGCGCAGGGCACGGGCCAGTGGCTCCGAGATGGACGCGTCGTCCTCGGCGAGCAGTACACGGGTCATGCAGTGATGGTAGTCCGCGCCGGACGGCGGCCGGGGGGTGATCCGCCAGGGCCGTGACCTGGCCGGGTGGACCTGCGGCTGTGGGATGAGATCCTGGAGGACGCCTTCGAATCCGCGCGAACGGTTCCGTCATGGCCTGTGATCCATCTCTCAAGTCCTTCCATATGCCGCACTGTCGTGTCGTATGGTGACTGAACGCCTGATGCACTAAAGAAGGCCTTTGAGCGTACGCGCTGCGAAGGTCTCTTTCATGTGTGAGCTGGTCACCGCCAGCGTTGAAGGAATGACCTGTGGGCCGGGCCCCGGACGCGAAGTCGCGCACGGGGCGTGGATCCCGGGACAGCCGTACCTGGTCTCCGTAAGCGTCTTCGCACGCGGAGGCGATCCCCTGTGGGCGTGGGGAGGAGGACGGCAGGTCCCGGTGCCGGCCACCCCCCTCACTGGCCGCGCGGTCACCCACGACCCGCGACCCGTACCAGCAAGGAACTTCCATGGCGACCAGCCTGACGAAGGAATCCACCGGGGCACCCTCCGGCGGTAAGACCTTCTTCGGCCACCCTCGCGGTCTGGCCACTCTGTTCATGACCGAGATGTGGGAGCGTTTCTCCTACTACGGCATGCGCGCCCTGCTTCCGCTGTACCTGGTGGCCCCCGAGGGGCTCGGCCTCGACGCGGGCACCGCGATCGCCATCTACTCCGTCTACGTCTCGACGGTGTACCTGCTCGCCATGCCCGGCGGCTGGTTCGGCGACCGTGTGTGGGGACCCCGCAAGACGACCGCGATCGCCGGTGCGGTGATCATGATCGGTCACCTGCTGCTGGCCATACCGTCGAACGGCATCTTCTACGTCGGTCTGCTCTTCGTGGCCGTCGGTTCGGGTCTGCTGAAGTCCAACATCTCGACGATGGTGGGCCACCTCTACAACGGCGCCGACGACCCGCGCCGTGACGGCGGCTTCACCGTCTTCTACATGGGCATCAACCTCGGCGCGTTCGCCGCGCCGCTGGTCATCGGCACCGTCGGCCAGAACGTGAACTGGCACCTCGGCTTCGCCCTCGCCGCGGTCGGCATGGCGATCGGCCTCGGCCAGTTCCTGCTGGGCACCCGCCACCTGTCGGAGAAGTCGTCGGTCGTCCCGAAGCCGCTGGACGCCGCCGAGCGTGCCGCCACGCTGAAGAAGTCGATGATCTGGCTGCTCGTCGCGGTCGTCTTCTACGGCATCGTCGTGGGCACCGGCACCTACACCCTGAACTGGGTGATGGTCCCGCTCATGCTGGTCGGCCTGATCGTCCCGATCATGGTCCTCGGCCGCATCAAGCGCGACAAGGAACTGACGAGCACCGAGCAGTCCAAGGTCTCCGGCTACATCTGGTTCTTCGTCGCCGCCGCGGTCTTCTGGATGATCTACGACCAGGGTGGCTCCACCCTGTCGATCTTCGCCGACAGCCACGCCAACACGAGCGTCTTCGGCTGGGACTTCCCGGTCTCCTGGTTCCAGTCCGTGAACCCGGTGATCATCATGGCGCTGGCCCCGGTCGCCGCCATGATCTGGCTGGCGCTGGCCCGCAAGGGCAAGGAGCCGAGCACGGTCACCAAGTTCTCGCTCGGCCTGGCCCTCGTCGGCATCTCCTTCTTCGTCTTCCTGCTGCCGCTGACGGCCGCGGGCGACGGCAAGGTCAGCCCCTGGTGGCTCGTCCTGATCTACTTCGTCCAGACGGTCGGCGAGCTGACGCTCTCCCCGGTCGGCCTCTCGGTGACCACCAAGATGGCCCCGGCGAAGTACGGCTCCCAGATGATGGGTGTCTGGTTCCTCGCGGTGACGGCGGGCGACGCGGTGACGGGTCTGCTCTCCACAGCCGGCGTCGACCTCAACGGCACGGGCGTCGTGGGCCTGGAGGCCGCGCTCGCGGTGATCGCGGGTGGCGCGGTCTTCATGTACCGCAAGAAGGTCAAGGAGCTCATGGGCGACGTGCACTGACGCACTCCGCTCGGCCTGTACACGTGTGAAGGGCCGCCGCACCGGATTCGGTGCGGCGGCCCTTCGGCGTTAGCGCTGTACGCCCCGTCGGGTCCAGCCGTGGGGGTCTTGCTGTCGCGGACGGCGATCGGTCAGGCCCGGGTCACCGGTGCCTGCAATTCCGTCACCCAGTCGTCAGCGTTCTCGGGACACTCCAGGTTGACCTCACGGGGGTAACCGTTCGACCGGTAGCCGTTGGCATCGGTCCAGCGGGCCAGGGTCTGCGCGGTGGGGAGCACGGTGTCCATCGAACCGCGGTGCACGATGGTCGCCGCCTGGTCGAGGGACGGCAGGTCGAGGACACGGAAGACGCCGTCCTGAAGAGGGGCAAAGACCTGGACGGCGGCGTGCACGCTGATCCTGCCGCCACCCTCCGGGGCGTCCTCGTAGTACGCGACTCCGGGGCCCGTGGGGGCAATACCCGCCGAGCCCAGGCACCGGAACAGCTCGTCGTAGAGCGGCCCGATCACCGGGCCGATGTCCTCGGGCCCGAAACTCGCGGCGGTCGCGGTCAGCTCCGCCACCCGGACAGCGGGGACGCTCTTGATGACAACGTCGTTCGTGGGCATGTGCCCCTCGCTCTCGATCGCTCGGAGCCTCGCCTCGACCTGGACCAGCCGGGCCCCTGCGGCAGCCACTGCGGACTCCAGTTCCGCCCGCCGCAGCCGCAGCATCCCGCGCAGTTCCTCGGCACCGACCCTCTCGTCCACGATGTCCCGCACCTGCTGAAGGACGAATCCGAGGTCCTTGAGCGCGATGATCCGGTTGAGGCGGGCGAGCTGAGCAGCGGTGTAGTAGCGATAGCCGCTCGCAGGGTCGACGTGGGCCGGGCGCAGCAGGCCGGTCGCGTCGTAGTGACGCAGCATCCGGACTGAGACGCGGCCGTGCCGGGCGAAGTCTCCGATGGTGAACATGATGTCTCCGAGCTGACCGCCTGACACGGTGTGAGGGTCAAGAAACTACTGGCCCGGGGACGCCGACATGGGCCCGGGGCGACCGTGCGCGCCCCGGGCCCATTGGCTCAGCTGTTCGTTCAGTTCGCCCGGCGCCGGCGCGGCAGGAACGTGAACACCGCTCCGCCCAGCAGGATCACCGTGCCCGCGACCAGGCCGAGGGCACGCAGGATGCCGTCGTTCGAGGAGCCTGTCTCCGCGAGGCCGCCGGAGGTGTCCGAGCCGCCCGCCGACCCGGAGCCCGAGCCGCCGGCCGCGCCGCCCGGCTGGGCCGCCGTGTCGATCTCCAGCGAGACCTCCGTCTTCGACGGGGTGCACGTGGTCGTCGTACCGAGGGCCTTCACCGTGAGCACTCCGGGCGACAGGGTCGACTTGCCGTCGGCGCCCGGCTTGTAGGTGCCGGTGAGGTCGGGGATGTTGATGGGTGCACCGGACTTGATGGGTTCCTTGTTCGTGGGGCCCTCCACATGGACCGTGCCCTTGTCGGCGCCGCCCAGCTTGACCTCCATCGACGGCTTGACCGAGTCGGCGGGGATGTCTGCCGGGCTGTCCATGACGGACTTCTTGAACTGGACCGTCAGGCCGTAGTTCCCGCCGTCCTTCTTGGCGTTGATCTGCACCGGCGAGGTGGCGCTCTTGTCGCCGATGGGCGTCTTGCACTTGTAGGGGATCTGGACTTCCTTGCCGGTGAAGTCACTCTTCCCGCCACCGCTGCCACCGGTGTCGCTGCCACCGGTGTCACTGCCGCCCGTACCGGAGGAGCCGCCGCTGGTGCCGCCCGTGGGGAGCCCGGTCGGCAGACCCGTCGGAAGCCCGGTGGGCAGGCCCGTCGGGAGGCCGGTGGGCAGCCCGCCCGTGGTCGCGCCGCCCGCGTCGGTGACCTTGATGGTCGCGCCGGGCTTGACGGTCTCCTTGGGCGAGCACTTGGTGTCCGTCGAGATCGGCTTGCTGACGTTGATGTTGTACTTGTCCGGGGTCAGCGTCACCTCGCCGGGCGCCGTCAGCTTGATCTTGCCCTTCATGTCGGAGAGCACCATGGGGCTGTTCTTCTTGATCGGCGGGTTGGTGCGGGTGCCCTCCACCGCCAGGTCCGCGGTCTGCGCGCCGCCCACCTTGACCGTGCCGGTCGGCTGGACGGTGTCCTTCTCCAGGTCGAGGACGTCGGGGTTGCTCGAGGCGGCCTGTGTCGTCTTCCAGACGACCTCCACCTCGTCCCCCACCTTCGCCTCGGCGGGCGCCGTGATCTCCACCTTCGTCGTGCCCTCCACGGGCGGCAGGCCGGAGATCGGGGGCGGGATGCACTCGGTCTTGTACGCGACCTCGGCGGCCTGTGCCGGTGCGGCGGCGAGCAGCAGGCCCGCACCGCCCAGCATCAGGGCGACGCCGGCCGCGCTCACTCTCCGTTGGGTGCTCACGTGTTTCCCTTCGTTGTCGGGCTGTTGTCTGACGGTGCGGAGAGCTGACCGGCCGGTGCGCCCGGATCGGTGTCCGGGGTGAACCAGGGCAGGGCCGTAGAAGTAGAAGCCGCGGTGGGGCCGGGACCCCTGTCCGTGGAGCGGCGGGACGATTCCGGGAGGGTCAACCTCGGCAGCCGCGCCGTCACTTCGGACAGGCGCAGGCCACCGCGGTGCCGGCCCGCGCCGCCGGACCGCCGGGGGCGTACGCGTTCGACGACGGCCATCCCGATACGGAACACGGCGGCCGGTACGACGACGCAGAGCAGGATCCAGAAGAGCGTCACGCCCCAGGGGCGGCCCACGCCCCACGGCTGCTCGGCGAGGACCTTGCCGCCGAACTTGAGGGAGACCAGGTAGTTGCCGTGCGCCCCCGAGGTGAGCTCGACGGGCAGCTTGATCTGCGCCTTCCTGCCGGGGGCGATCGTGCCGCGCCACTGCTGGTCCTCCCACTGCGGGGCGAACACGCCGTGGGAGGTGCCGACCTGGAAGACCGGGTCCTTGAGGGGGGCCGAGCCGACGTTGCCGACGGTGAAGACGAAGGTGCGCGACGCCGGGGCGCCGAACCAGGTCAGGACGCCGCTCGAACCGTCGAGCCGCGTATCGGTGAGGACGGACAGCTTCCCGCCGCCCGACTGCGTGGGGAGCGCCTTGACCGGATGGCCCGCGACCTTGAGCACCGCGTCCGCCTGCGCCTTGTCGCCGGTGACGGTCGCCACGTGGACGACGCACGGGCAGGGCACGGGCGGCTCGGCGACCGGGAGCTTCTTGCTGAAGGTGCCCTTGTCCCCGGTGGTGACGGCGCGGCCGTCGGCGTTGGCGCAGGAGTTCGTGCCGCCGATGACTCCCCTGCCGGGTTCGGACCGGCCGCAGATGAGCATCATGAGCAGCGTCTTGGAACGCCACCCGGAGCCGCTGACGGTGATCGAACCACCCGTCCCCGCCTGGGACTTGGACAGCGTGACGGCCGGCCCTTCCGCGGCGGAGGCGGCGGAGGCGGTCAGCTGCGGCAGGGCGACGAGGCCGAGCGCGGTGACCAGGACGAGCGCTGCCGCCCACAGCCGGGGCCCGCAGCGGTGGCGGCGGTTCATGACCAACTCCCTTGGATCTCTTGGCTCCCGTGGTTCCCGCTGTCCGCGCCGTTCTCGCTGCTTCCGCTGTCCGCGCCGTTCTCGCCGTTCGCATGCCGCCGTCGGCGTACGAGCCAGAAGGCCGCGCCTCCGGCGGCCAGGATCACGGCGCACGTTCCCGCGACCGCCGCCCACGGCACGAACCGCTTCGTCGCCGTCGCCTCGTCGTGGGCGCCGCCCCCGGCCGTGACCGTGAGCCGCACCCGGACCGAGTCGAGGACGGGGGCGTTCTTCCAGGGCTCGCTGAGGGTGACGCGGCGGCCGGGCAGCAGCTCGACCGGCAGCGTGCGCGGACGCCGGTCCAGCGCCCGGCCGAGTACGCCGTCGGCACGCACGGCCAGCCTCGGCGTCAGGACGGTGTTGCCGCGGTTGACGAGGTCGTACGAGATCCGGCCGCCGGTGACCCGCACCCGCTCGACGGTGAGCGCCGACAGGGTGGGGCCGCTGACCCGCAGATGGACGCTGACCCCGGTGTCGCGCCCGTTCGCGCTCGCCACGACGGCGCCGGGGTGGTCGCCGGGTGTGGCGTCGGCCGGGACGGTGACGGTGAAGGGCACCTCGGCGCGGGTGCGCGCCGGGATCTTCACCTCGCGCCTGGCGAAGGTGATCCACGCGCCCGTGTCGGTCGACTTCGTGCGCAGGGAGAGGGCGCCGGTGCCGGTGTTGTCGGCGTCGGCGCCCCGCAGCTTTACGGTCAGGGGGCGGCCGCCGGGGTTGGTGACGGCCACCTTGTCCTGGAGCACGGCGCCGGGCACCCCCTCCGCGTAGAAGTAGGGTCGCCCGTCCGTCGCGGGCCTGGTGCCGCCGCCCGCCGACGGGGCGACCGACCACGCGGGCGCCGTACCGGCCGCGGCCGCCGGGGCCCCCGCTCCCGCGGTCAGCAGGACGGCGGCCCCGCACAGCGCGCGCAGGCGGGCGCGGGCCCGGGGACTGGACGGCATCGGCGGCTCCAGGTTCGCGAACGGGTGTCGGACGGGCACGGCCGCCGAGGTCAGCGCGCCGCCTGGTTGCGCCGCGTCAGCCACAGCACGCCCGCCGCGCCCGCGAGCAGCACCGTGCCGCCGAGGGTGCCGAGCGCGATCGCGGAGTCCTCGGGGCCGGTCTGCGGCAGTTCGCCGCCGGACGGGGTGCTCTGCGAGCCGCCCGAAGTGCCGCCGCCCCCGGACGACTTGACGTCCAGGGTCAGTGACGGCTTCGGGCTGTTCGCGGGTGTGCACGTGGTCGTGGTGCCGAGCGCCTTGATGGTGAGGACGCCCGCCGTGAAGGTGACCTTGCCGCTCTTGGCCGGCGTGTAGGTGCCCGACAAGTCGCTGATCTTGATGGGGGTGTTGGCGGGGACCGCCTCCGCGTTCGGCGGCCCGGACACCGGCAGGGAACCGCTCTCCGCGCCGCCCAGCTTGATGACGGCGCTGGGCTTCATCGCGCCCTTGCCGAGCTCGACCGGGCTGGACGAGACGCCCTTCTGGAAGGACATGGTGATCTTGTAGCCGCTGCCGCTCTTCACGCCTTTGATGTCGATCGGGGAGACCGCTCCCTTGTTCCCGATCGGCGTCTTGCACTGGTAGTTGACGTCCTGCACATCGGCGTGGGCTGCGGGTGCGGCCAGCAGCACCGTGGAAGCCGCGCCACAGCCCAGGGCCGCGGCGAGCGCGAGCCCTGCCGTTCGCTTCTGGTACGTCCGGTACGACACCTCGAGTTCCCCTCATGCCGGGAGTTCCTGAGTTGCACGCGCCAAGTTACTGACGGCACATCAGATTGGGCGCTCAAGGTACGCCGGGGACCTTGTCGAGGGAAGACATAAGTGCGCGCCGGATCCGATGGGATCCGGCGCGCGCGAAGAGACGTACGAACCCGGGGTAACCCCAAGCCCCCCAAGGGCTCCGGTCAGGCGGGCGCCCCGACTTCGGCCCAGACGGTCTTACCGGGGACGCCTGCGGCCCTGACGACGCCCCAGTCCATGCACAGGCGCTGCACGATGAACATCCCGTGCCCACCGGGGCGTCCGGCGCGGTGCGGGGTCCGGGGCGCGGGCTGCCCGGCTCCCCGGTCGGAGACCTCGATGCGCAGCACCTTGCTGTCGCAGGAGATGCGCAGCTCGTCGGGGCCCTCGGCGTGCAGGCAGGCGTTGGTGACCAGCTCGGAGACGACGAGCAGGACGTCCTCGGCGGCGGCCCGCCGGTCGGCGGTGCCTGCCGGCATCCAGCCCCATGCGTGCAGCGCCTCACGGGTGAAGTCGCGGGCCAGGGGGACGATGCCGGCCGCCCCGACCAGGTTCAGCCTGCGGCTCTGGTGCCTGGCTGCCCGCCCGACGTCGGCGGGGGGCAGACCTGGCGTGCCACCGGTATCACCGGCGGCTTCCGGCTCCGGGCCGCGGTCGCCCGGCGAGTAAGGCCGGGTGGTGCCCATCAGCACTTCACCTCACCGAGACTCTTGACGTGTGATGTGTGGAAATGATCCGCCGTGGCGGCGCGGTCCGGCGTGGGACCCAGCATGTCTCCTGCCCGGCCGATCCGCGAGAACACCCACTTCTTCGGCATGGTCGGTGTGACGCTGGTAACGCCTCGATCACGTAGAGACAACTGACGCGTAACTTCCGTGCTTCACCTGCGTACGCGTCCCGTCATTCGCCGAGAGCCGCGTCCAGCGACTCATGGACGGTGAAGACGGCCTCCGCGCCGGTGATCTCGAAGACCCGGGCCACCACGGGCAGCATCCCGGCCAGATGGACTCCGCCGCCGGCGGCTTCCGCCTTGAGGCGGGCGCCGAGCAGCACATTGAGCCCGGTCGAATCACAGAACTCCAGCCGTGAGCAGTCGATCACCAGCCGTGAGAATCCGGCTGTGAGACAGCTCTCCAGGGGTTCTCGCAATAGATCTGCGGTGTGGTGATCCAGCTCACCCACCGGAGTCACGACGGCGCTGGCGCCCTCTTCCCGCACCTCGACCAGAAGCCGGCCCCGATGCGCGCTGCCGACTGTCCCGCGGTCCATGACGTCTCTCTCTTCCGAGTCTGCTCGACCGTCGTGGCTGTTCATTGACGCCCTCGAACACTACGCCTTTGCTACGCCCTCCGGTACCCGAACAACCCCTAGGAATCGGACATTTACTGACAGAACGCACTTGCGGGCGGAGCGTAAAAGCGGGTAGGCCTAGTAAGGACAGTTTCAACCACGGCCGGCTACGGAGGCGCCGCACACCGCAGTGCACGTATTGGCATCGGCAGCCATATGCCGAGAACGATGGAGGACATCATGTCACCCCGGCTCGACGAATCGCGTACTGACCAGGCGTCGACGTCGACACCCCCACCGGAACACGAGGCCTTCGACAACCTGGCCGGCTTGCCGGAGATCCCGCCTTTCGACGAGGTGGCTCCCCGGGACGCACGGGCCCTGTCAAAAACGCTCTTCGGGCGGCTGGAGTCCCTCGAAGAGGGCACCCACGAGTATTCGTATGTCCGTAACACGCTGGTTGAACTCAATCTCGCCCTGGTGAAGTTCGCGGCGTCCCGGTTTCGCTCCCGCAGCGAGCCGATGGAGGACATCATCCAGGTCGGCACGATCGGCCTGATCAAGGCGATCGACCGCTTCGAGCTGAGCCGTGGCGTCGAGTTCCCCACGTTCGCGATGCCGACCATCGTCGGCGAGATCAAGCGCTTCTTCCGCGACACGTCCTGGTCGGTCCGCGTTCCGCGGCGGCTCCAGGAGCTTCGTCTCGACCTTGCCAAGGCGGGCGACGAACTCGCCCAGCAGTTCGACCGCGCACCGACGGTGGGCGAGCTCGCCGAGCGCCTGGGCATCACGAACGACGAGGTCGTCGAGGGCATGGCCGCCTCCAACGCCTACACGGCCAGCTCCCTGGACGCACAGCCCGAGGAGGACGACTCCGAGGGCGCGCTCGCGGACCGCATCGGGTACGAGGACCATGAGCTCGAGGGCATCGAGTACGTCGAGTCCCTGAAGCCCCTGATCGCCGAACTCCCTTCCCGGGACCGGAAGATCCTCTCCCTGCGCTTCGTCGCCAACATGACGCAGTCGGAGATCGGTGACGAGCTGGGCATCTCCCAGATGCACGTGTCGCGGCTGCTCTCGCGCACGCTGGTACGCCTGCGCAAGGGCCTCACGCTGGAGGAATAGCCGTCACGCCGGCCGACTGACCTCCGCCGCCTCCGCGCACTCGGCGCGGAGGCGGCGTGTGCGTGCGGAGGCGGCGTGTGTGCCCGGTCAGGCGGCGCGCACCCCGCGCCGCCAGACGGCCGACACCAGCGGCACGCCCGGCCGGTACGCCAGGTGCACATGGCTCGGCGCGTCGAGCAGAGCCAGGTCCGCGTACGCGCCCGGCGCCACGCGGCCGATGTCGTCGCGGCGCAGCGCCCGCGCGCCGCCCGCCGTCGCGGCCCAGATCGCCTCGTCCGGCGTCATCCCCATGTCCCGTACGGCCAGGGCGATGCAGAACGGCACCGAGGACGTGAAGGACGAGCCCGGGTTGCAGTCCGTGGACAGCGCCACGGTCGCTCCCGCGTCCAGGAGACGACGGGCGTCGGGCCACTCGGCGCGCGTCGAGAACTCGGCGCCGGGCAGCAGCGTGGCGACCGTCCCGCCGTTCGCGAGGGCGTCGACGTCCGCGTCCGTGAGGTGCGTGCAGTGGTCGGCGCTCGCCGCGTCGAGCTCGACGGCGAGCTGGACCCCGGGCCCGTAGCTGAGCTGGTTCGCATGGACGCGCGGGTGCAGGCCGCGGGCCTGGCCGGCCTTGAGGATCGCGCGGGCCTGGTCGCCGTCGAAGGCGCCCTTCTCGCAGAAGACGTCGACCCAGCGGGCGTGCGGGGCGCAGGCGTCCAGCATCTCGCCGGTGACGAGCGCGACGTAGGCGGCCGGGTCGTCCGCGTAGTCCGGCGACACGATGTGCGCGCCGAGGTAGGTGACCTCGTCGGTGTGCCGCGCCGCGATGCGCAGCGCCCTCGCCTCGTCCTCGACGGTCAGGCCGTAGCCCGACTTCGTCTCGAACGTCGTCGTGCCCTGGCGCAGCGCCTCGGCGAGGTAGTGGGTGAGGTTCGCCTCCAGCTCCGCGTCCGTGGCGGCGCGGGTGGCCGCGACCGTCGTACGGATGCCTCCGGCGGAGTAACTGCGGCCCGACATGCGGGCGTTGAACTCCTGGGTGCGGTCGCCCGCGAACACCAGGTGGGAGTGCGAGTCGACGAAGCCGGGGATGACGGCGCGGCCTTCGGCGTCGTGGGTGGCGTCGGCCGCCGGCGCCTGCGCCTGCGGCCCCACCCAGGCGATCCGGTCGTCCTCGATGACGACGGCCGCGTGCTCGACGAGACCGAGAGGGCTGTCGCCCTGGGCCGGGTCGTTGGTGACCAGGGAGCCGATGTTGGTGATGACGGTGGTGGTCATGGTTCCTCTCCGCGGGTGGGGAATCCTCGAACGCCGGAAGGGCTGTGGTGTCAGCCCGTCCGGCGTTCGAGGACATTCGGGAAGGGGCGGGCTGGGGGAGCTCTACGCCCGCAGCGCCCCGATCGCCGCCGTCAGCGCCCCCGCGACATCCCCGACCAGCTCGTGCTGCCCGTCACGGACCACCTGGCGGCCGCCCACGACCGTGTGCCGGACATCCGCGGCCGACGCCGCGAACACCGCTGTCTCCGCCCCGAGGCGCGGCAGCGGGCCCGCTGTGCGTACGGAGTCCAGGGCCACCGTCGTGAAGTCGGCGAGGGCCCCGCGTTCGATCCGTCCGGCGTCGGTCCAGCCGAGCGCCGCGTGCCCGTCGGCCGTGGCGGCGCGCAGCAGGGCCGCCGCCGTCCAGTGGCCCCGGGTGCGCGTGCGCAGCCGCTCGTTCAGCTCCATCGCCCGCGCCTCTTCGAAGAGGTCGATGACGGCGTGGCTGTCCGAGCCCAGGGAGAGCGGTGAGCCCTCCTTCTGGAGGGCGACGGCGGGGCCGATGCCGTCGGCCAGGTCGCGTTCCGTGGTGGGGCACATGCACGTGCCCGTGCCGGAACCGCCGAGCAGGGCGATGTCCTCGTCGGTGAGGTGCGTGTTGTGGACACCCGTGGTGTCCGGGCCGAGCACGCCGTGGTCCGCGAGGAGCCGGGTCGGCGTGCAGTCGTGCGCGGCCAGGCACGCCTCGTTCTCCGCGGTCTGCTCGGAGAGGTGGACGTGCAGGGGCGCGCCGCGCGTCCTCGCCCACTCGGCGACCGTGCCGAGCTGGTCCGCGGGGACGGCCCGCACGGAGTGGATCGCCGCGCCGATGCGTGCGTGGTCGCGGTCCTTGAGGAGCGTGGCCCGCTCGGCCCACGCCTCGGTGGTGCCGTCGGAGAAGCGCCGCTGGTGCCGGTCGGGCTCCTTGCCGAAGCCCGACGAAACGTACGCCGTGTCGAGGAGCGTGATGCGGATGCCGGCGTCGACGGCGGCCGCGATCAGGGCCTCCCCCATCGCGTTGGGGTCGTCGTACGGGGTGCCGCCCGGCGCGTGGTGCAGATAGTGGAACTCGCCGACGGCGGTGATCCCGGCGAGCGCCATCTCCGCGTACACCGCCCTGGCGAGCGCGTGGTACGTGTCCGGGGTCAGCCGGTCGGCGACCGAGTACATGACCTCGCGCCACGTCCAGAACGTGCCCGAGCCCACCTGGACGGTGGAGCGCAGGGCGCGGTGGAAGGCGTGGCTGTGGGCGTTGGCCAGGCCGGGGACCGTCAGGCCGCGCAGCACGGTCGCGCCGGGGGGCGGGGTGTCGACGCCGGTGCGCACGTCCGCGATGCGGCCGTCCTGCGACACCTCGACGACCACGCCCGGCTCGACCTCCGGGTCGAGCCAGGCATGTTCCAGCCAGTACGTCACCTGCACGCCAAGCCCTCCAGTACGTCGGCGAGTGCGTTCACCCCGGCGAGGCAGTCGTCCTCCGCGGCGTGTTCGGCCGGGGAGTGCGAGACGCCCGTGGGGTTGCGCACGAACAGCATGGCGGTCGGCACGGAGTCCGCGAGGATTCCGGCGTCGTGTCCCGCGCCGGTGCCGAGGACCGGGACGGTGAGCTTGTCGTCGGTGCCGAGGATGCGGCCGAGTTCGTCGCGCAGCGCGTGGTCGAACTCGACGACCGGCGTGAACGACTCGCGCACGGTCTCCAGGTCGATGCCGTGCGCGTCGGCGTACTCGCGGGCCGCCTTCTCGACGGCCGTGACGACCGTGTCGAGGGTCTGCTGGTCGGCGGCGCGGGAGTCGAGCCAGCCGCGGACCAGGGACGGGATGGCGTTGACGCCGTTCGGCTCGACGGAGATCTTGCCGAACGTGGCGACGGCGCCCGCGAGTTCCGCCTCGCGGCGGGCCGCCAGGACGGTCTGCGCGTACGACAGCATCGGGTCGCGGCGGTCCACGAGACGGGTCGTGCCCGCGTGGTTGGCCTCGCCGCGGAAGTCGAAGCGCCAGCGGCCGTGCGGCCAGATCGCGCTCGCGACGCCCACGGCGTCGCCGGACAGGTCCAGGGCGCGGCCCTGCTCCACGTGCAGCTCGACGAAGGCGCCGATGCGCGCGAGCCGCTCGGGGTCGGGGCCGATCGCCTCCGGGTCGTAGCCCGCCCGCTCCATGGCCTGCGGGAGGCTGACGCCGTCGCCGTCCCGCAGCTGCGCCGCCTGCTCGGGGGTGAGCCGGCCCGCGGTGAGGCGGGAGCCGACGCAGGCCAGGCCGAACCGGGCCCCCTCCTCGTCACCGAAGTTGGTGAGGGCGAGGGGGCGGGTGAACTCCGCTCCCCTGCGGCGGAGTTCGTCGAGGGCGGCGAAGGACGACACGACCCCGAGGGGCCCGTCGAACGCGCCGCCGTCCGGTACGGAGTCCAGGTGGGAACCGGTGACGACGGCGTCCCCGGCGGCCGGGTCACCGAGCCAGGCCCACTGGTTTCCGTTGCGGTCGAGCTCGTAGGTCAGGCCCCGGGACTCGGCCTGCGCCTTGAACCAGGCCCGGCAGTCGGTGTCGGCGGCGGTCCAGGCGTAGCGGCGGTAGCCGCCGCTCTCGTTGTTGCGGCCGATGGGCGCGAGGTCGCGCCACATCTCGCCGAAGGAAGAGCTCGTCACGCGTCGTCACCCTCGCGCATCGGCACCCGCACCCCGCGCTCGGCCGCGACCTCGGCCGCGTGCTCGTAGCCCGCGTCGACGTGGCGGATGACGCCCATCGCCGGGTCGTTGGTGAGGACGCGCTCGATCTTCTGCGCGGCCAGCTCGGTGCCGTCGGCGACGCAGACCTGGCCGGCGTGGATGGAGCGGCCCATGCCGACGCCGCCGCCGTGGTGGATGGAGACCCAGGAGGCACCGGAGGCCGTGTTGACCAGGGCGTTGAGCAGCGGCCAGTCGGCGATGGCGTCGGAGCCGTCCTTCATGGCCTCGGTTTCGCGGTACGGGGAGGCGACCGAGCCGGAGTCGAGGTGGTCGCGGCCGATGGCGACCGGGGCGGAGAGCTCGCCGGAGGCGACCATCTCGTTGAACTTCAGACCGGCCAGGTGACGCTCGCCGTAGCCGAGCCAGCAGATGCGCGCGGGCAGGCCTTCGAAGGCGATCCGCTCGGCGGCCATGTCGATCCAGCGGTGCAGGTGCTTGTTCTCCGGGAACAGCTCCTTGATCGCCTTGTCGGTCTTGGCGATGTCCTCCGGGTCGCCGGACAGGGCGGCCCAGCGGAACGGGCCGAGGCCCTCCTCGAACAGCGGGCGGATGTGCGCCGGGACGAAGCCGGGGAAGTCGAAGGCGCGCTCGCAGCCCGCCTTGCGGGCCTCGTCGCGGATGGAGTTGCCGTAGTCGAAGACCTCGGCGCCGCGGTCGAGGAAGCCGATCATGGCCTCGACGTGGAGGCGCATCGAGTGGCGCGCCTTGTCGGTGAAGCCGGCCGGGTCGGCCTCGCGCTCCTTGTCCCAGTCCTCGACCGAGATGCCGACGGGCAGGTAGGCCAGCGGGTCGTGGGCGGAGGTCTGGTCGGTGACGATGTCGATCGGGGCCTCGCGGCGCAGCAGCTCCGGGAAGATCTCGGCGGCGTTGCCCACCACGCCGATGGACAGGCCGCGGCGCTCGTCACGGGCCTGGACCGCGAGCTCTAGGGCGTGGTCCAGGTTGTCGGCCTTCACGTCCAGGTAGCGGGTGCCGATGCGGCGGTCGATGCGGGTCTCGTCGACGTCGACGCAGATGGCGACACCCTCGTTCATGGTGACCGCGAGGGGCTGGGCGCCGCCCATGCCGCCGACGCCGGCGGTGAGGGTGATGGTCCCGGCGAGGGTGCCGTTGAACTTCTTGCGGGCGACGGCGCCGAAGGTCTCGTAGGTACCCTGGACGATGCCCTGCGAGCCGATGTAGATCCACGAACCGGCCGTCATCTGGCCGTACATGGTCAGGCCCTCGGCCTCCAGCTTGCGGAACTCCTCCCAGTTGGCCCAGTCGCCCACCAGGTTGGAGTTGGCGAGCAGCACGCGCGGCGCCCACTCGTGCGTGCGCATCACGCCGACCGGCTTGCCGGACTGCACGAGGAGGGTCTCGTCCGCCTTCAGCGTCTTGAGCGTGCGCACGATCGCGTCGAACGCCTCCCAGGACCGGGCCGCCTTGCCGGTGCCCCCGTAGACGACCAGCTTGTCGGGGTGCTCGGCAACCTCCGCGTCGAGGTTGTTCATGAGCATCCGCAGGGCGCCCTCCTGCTGCCATCCCAGGGTGTTCAGTTCCGTACCGCGCGGGGCTCGTACGGGGCGGGGTCCTGACATGGCTGCCTCCTAGAAACTGTTGCCGTGATTATTCACATCCTGGCGTTCTGAATAGAGCTAGTCAATACATCTCCGCGGCCGGTTGCCGCGCCGCCGCGCCGGACAGGGGTGATCGCCTGGTCACAGAGATCGTCAGGGAGTCGGGCGGCGATGCGCCGGAGGCACTGCCGGGGCCTTGAGGGGGCGCTACGGAGGCGCTGCGGGGGCCATGCGGAGGGGCTTCCTCCGGGCAGGGCGGCACCCCGACTCCCGCGGATATCAAGCCGGTTGGCGGATTTTAGTAGATCCACGCATGTTCCACTGGAAAATGCCAGAACCCTCACCTGGCCTCCGTACGTTGCGTAGCGTCGTGCACACGGCCGAACGTCACGTACGGGAGGAGTCCGGTGTGCCCGGAATCGACGAGTGCCTGCTGGAAGCCATGCGGCTGCCCGGTGCGCGGGGTGCCTCCGTGGTCGACTGGACCAGCGGGCTCGCCCTCGGCACCGTCGGGGACTCACCGAACGGGGACCACGAGGCGACCGCCGCGGAAGCCGCCGAGCTGGCCCGGATGACGGCCGAGCACCGCGCCTTCGCGCCCGCCGGCGGCGCCGACTGGTCCGCCGGCGAGCCGCCGGTCGAGGACGTCATCGTCACCAGCCGGGACGGCTATCACGTGCTGCGCTTCGTGCGGACCACGTTCGACAGCAGCGTCTTCCTCCATCTGTGGCTCGACCGGGAACAGGGCAACCTGGCGCTGTCCCGCATCCGGCTCGGCGAGATGGCGGACCGGCTGGTGCTCGGGTGACCGCGACGGCAGCGGCCAGGGCCGAGGGGCGCACCGCGGCACCGGCCGGGGTCTCCCCCATGCTGCGCCGCCTCGCCGAGGAGCGGGCCACCGGCGCCCTGCTGCGCGACCGCGGCACGCTCTACCTCGCCGACGGACAGGTCGTGCACGCCGAGAGCCCCGCGACGCCCGGCATCGACGTCCTGCTCACCACCGGCGGCACCCTGCACCCCGACGGCTGGTGGGAGGCCGTCGACGCGGCCGGGACACGGCAGCGGGTCGGCCGGTACCTCGTGGAGAGCGGCCGGCTCACCGACGGCGCGCTCGAACTGTGCCACCTGGGCGCCCTCTACGACGCCGCGTTCTTCGCCCTCGCGCCCAGCGGCGCCCCGGCCCGCTTCCGCTACGGCGCCGCCCACTGGTTCGGCACCGTCCACCCCGTCTCCGTCGCGTCGGTGGAGGCCGAGACGCTGCGCCGGCGCGAGCTGCTGCACGGCATCCGGCCCGACGCCGCGACCGACACGGCACCCCTCGAACGGGACGGCGGCGGCCACAGCCCCGCGGTGCCGCCGCGCCAGCGCGCGGTACTCGCCCTGGTGGACGGGGCGCGCACCGCGGCCGACATCTCCCACGTCCTCGGCAGGCCCGCCTTCCACACCCTGGTGGATCTGCGCAGGCTCGCCGCCGCCGGCCTCGTACGGGCTGCGGCGCCGCGTCCGCTGCCGCCCGCCCCGGCCGTGCCCGCCTGGGCGGGCGCGGCGTCGGCCGACGCCGATGTCGCCCTGTTACGCCGCCTCAGAGACGCGCTGGAGGCCCTGTGAGACGCGCGCTCCGCCAGCGTGCCGAGAGGAGACAGCTGATGACGGCCGAGGCCGAAGTCCTCGAAGAACTGCACCGGTTGAGGGCTCGCATGCCCCGCCTCACGGGTGCGCTCGCGGCGGGTGTCGACGGGCTCGTCCTCGCCCAGGACACCCCGGGCGTGGAGGCCGAGTCCCTCGCCGCGCTCACCGCCGCCTCACTCGGTGTGGCCCTGCGCATGGCCGACGCGACGGGGCGCGGCAACCTCCGCGAACTCCTCGTGCGCGGCACGCACGGCTATGTGGCCACCTACGCGGCCGGCCCGTCGGCGGTCCTGACGCTGCTCGCGGACGACCAGGTCAGCGTCGGCCGCCTGCATCTGGAGGGCCGCCGCTCCGGGGCGCGTATCGGCGAACTCGTGGCGGACGTCCTGACACCCGTCGAACCTCGGCCGGCGCCCGACCGGCGCCAGGCACGGCCGTCGCCCCGGCAACAGCGGCTGCCGACACGCCCCGTACCGCCCCCGTCCGCTTCCTGAACGACTCCACCGCACACGTGCATCCCTCGAAAGGACCGACCATGGCCAACACCGAAGCCGCCCTCAAGGACGCCGTCACCTCGATCGAAGGCGCCACCGCCGCCGCGCTCGTCGACTACACGAGCGGCATGGCGCTCGGCACCATCGGCGGCAGCAAGGACTTCGACCTCGAAGTGGCCGCCGCGGGCAACACCGACGTCGTACGGGCGAAGCTCCGCACCATGGAGCACCTCGGCCTCAAGGACGAGATCGAGGACATCCTGATCACGCTCGGCACCCAGTACCACCTGATCCGCCTCCTGTCGGGGCGATCCGGCAACGGCCTCTTCCTGTACCTGGTCCTCGACTCGAGCCGCGCGAACCTGGCGATGGCACGCCACCAGCTGAAGAAGATCGAGGCGGAGCTGGACGTCTGAGCCTCCAGGCCCTCCCGCCCGCTCAGGGACGGCGCCGCGCCCCGCCGGGTGCGGCGTCCCCCGCGCGTGCGGGGCTCAGTCCTCCCAGTCCGAGGAGTCGCGCTCCTTGCGCGACCCGAACCTCGGCATCCCCCGCACCGCGTGCAGCGCGTTCACGCCGACGATGCCCGTCCAGGCGATCAGCAGGCCGGGGAGATCGGCGTTGACGACGGCGATCGCGGACAGCGGGATGGCGAGGACCAGGGAGACGACGCCGAAGCCGAAGCGCTCGCCCCAGCTGTCGCTGTCGCCGCGCGGGGAGCGCGCGCCGCGGGCGACGACCATCTGCTGCTCCGCCAGCTGCCGCCGCACGCGGCGGTCCACGGCACCGTCGAGGCGCTGCTCGACCTTGTCCAGGAACGAGTCGACGAGCGCGGACTCGTACTCTTCGCCGAGTTCCCTGCGCGCATGCAGGGTGGCGTCGAGTTCCTTCTTGAGTTCGGCGTCACGGGCTTCCATACCGGCCTACGGTACGGAGTGAATCCCGCCGTGGCAGTGGGGCTAGCCCCCCTCTTGTCCCTGGGCCGGGCCCTACTCCGCCACCACCGGCTCACGCAGCGTCCGCTCGGGGATGTGCGCCGTGTTGCGCCGGGCCACGGCCCAGTACAGGACGGCCGGCACCACGAGGCCCACGATCCAGGAGACGTCGGCGCCGCCGAGCGGCTCGACGAGGGGGCCCGTGTAGAAGTGCGTGGCGAGGAACGGGAGCTGCGCGAGGAGCCCGACCGCGTACACGGTGAGCGCGTCCCAGCGCCAGGCCCCGTAGCGCCCGTGCGGGTCGGAGAGGGCCGGGATGTCGTACCGCTCCTTGGAGATCAGGTAGTAGTCGACCAGGTTGATCGCCGACCAGGGCGTGAAGAACGTCAGCAGGAACAGCAGGAAGTCCTTGAAGGACGACAGGAAGCTGTCCTTGCCGACCAGCGCGACCGCCGTGCCCGCGATCATGATCAGCGCGATGTACGCGGCCCTGGCGCCCTGCGAGAGGACCTTCTGGCCGCGGAAACCGCTGACGCTCGTCACCATCGACATGAAGCCGCCGTACGTGTTGAGCACGTTGATGGTGAGCTTGCCGAGCGCGATCACGAAGTACAGGAACGAGGCGATGACCCCGGCGCCGCCGAGGCCGACCACGTAGCTGACCTGGTTGTCGAGGAACTTCGCGCCCGCCGTCGCCGCGACGAGGACGCCGAACGTCATCGACCACTGCGAGCCGATCGCCGACCCCGACAGCGTCCACCAGAACGTGGACTTCGCCGACGTCGTGCGGGGCAGATAGCGCGAGTAGTCCGCGACGTACGGGCCGAAGGCGAGCTGCCAGGACGCGGAGAGCGAGATGGCGAGCAGGAACATCGGGGCGTCGAAGTGCGCGTCGTGCAGCAGCGCGGACAGGTCGACCCGGTCCAGGAGCCGGATGCCGAGGTAGACGAAGGCGACGGCGCACACGATGCTGGCGACCCGGCCGAGCGCGTGGATGACGCGGTAGCCGACGGTCGCCATGGCCCCGGTGACCAGGGCGAACACGACGATGCCCGTGGTGTCGCCGGTGTGCGTCAGCTCGCCGACGGCCTGTCCGGCGAGCACGCTGCCGCTCGCGAAGAACCCGACGTACATCAGGATCACCAGGAGCAGCGGGACGACCGCGCCGCGCACGCCGAACTGGGCGCGTGACTGGATCATCTGCGGCAGACCGAGCCTGGGGCCCTGCGCCGAGTGCAGCGCCATGACGGCGCCGCCCAGCAGGTTGCCGACGACGAGACCGACGAGCGACCAGACCACGTCCCCGCCGAAGACGACGGCGAGTGCGCCCGTCACGACGGCGGTGATCTGGAGGTTCGCGCCGAGCCAGAGCGTGAACTGCGAGAACGCCGTGCCGTGACGTTCCTCGTCGGGGACTACGTCGATGGAGCGCCGCTCCACGAGTGCTTCGGCCATGATCCGACTCTCCTTCAGCCCTTGCTGATCCCGTGCTGACGCGCGTACGCGTCGGCGACGTCCTCGGGATCCTTCTTGTCCTTGTCCACCTGCCGGTTGAGCTCGGTGAGCTGCTCCGTCGTCAGTACGTTGCCCAGGCGCGCGAGCGCCTTGCGGACCGTCGAGTCGGCCTTGCGGTCGGCGACGAGCGGGACGACGTGCTGGCCGGGGACGAGGTTCTTGGGGTCGGTGAGGACGACCCAGTGGTTGTCGACGATGTCCGTGTCGGTGGTGAAGAGGTTCGCCACGTCGACGTCGCCCTTCTTCAGGGCGCCCTTGACCAGCGGCCCCGACGAGTCGAGGGACTTGAACTCCTTGAACTCGACGCCGTACACGTCCTTCAGGCCGACCGCGCCCACCTGGCGCTTCTTCACCTCGGGGGCGGCGCCGATGACGAGCTTGCCGTTGTGCTCGGCCAGGTCGGCGAGCGAGGTCAGCTTGTACTTCTTCGCCGTCTCGGCGGTGACGACGAACGCGTCGGAGTCCTCCGCCAGGCCGTAGGGCAGGATCTGCAGGCCCTTGGGCAGGGCGACGGCGAGGGCGTTCTGCATCTCGCCCTCCTCGGTGGCCGTCGACTTCGGGTCGAGGTAGTGCAGGAGGGCGCCCTGGTACTCGGGGAGCAGGTCGATGTCGCCGCCCTCGAGGGCGGGGATGAGGATCTCGCGGGTGCCGAGGTTGGGGCGGACCTTCGTCTTCACACCGGCCGCTTCGAGCGCGGCCGCGTACAGGTAGCCGAGCACCTGGTTCTCGGTGAAGTTGGCGGTGCCGATGGTGACGCCGTTCTTGCTGGAGCCGCCGCCCCCGCCGCCCGAGCCCTGGCCGTCGAGAGAGGTGATGCCGCCGCTGCACGCGGCGAGCGCGGGGACGGAGGCTGCGGCGAACAGTCCGCCGATGACAGTCCTGCGGTTCATCTTGCGTGCTCCTAGGCCGACTTGGCGGGGCGGTGGCGGAAGAGGGCGCGCTGCAGTGCGGAGAGCGCGAGGTCGAGTACGACGGCGACGACCGCCACGAGGACGGCACCGCCGAGCACCTGCACGAGGTCGCGCTGGGCGAGCCCGTCGAAGACGTAGCGGCCGAGGCCGCCGAAGGAGACGTACGCGGCGATGGTCGCCGTCGCGACGACCTGGATCAGGGCGAGCCGCAGGCCGGTCATGATCAGCGGCATCGCGAGCGGCAGCTCCACCTGGAACAGGACCTGGTGGCCGCGCATGCCCTGGCCGCGCGCCGCGTCCCTGACCTCCGGGTCCACGGCGGACATGCCCGCGTACGTGTTGGTGACGATCGACGGGACCGCGAGGGCCACGAGCGCGATGTAGACCGGCCACATGGACAGGCCGCTCGCCAGGAAGACGAGGACGACCAGGCCGACGGTCGGCAGCGCGCGGCCGAAGCTGGACAGGTTGATCGCGAGGAACGCGCCGCGCCCGGTGTGGCCGATGAGCAGGCCGAGCGGCAGCGCGATGACGGCCGCGATGAGCGTGGCGAGCAGCGAGTACTGGAGGTGCTCGGCGAGGCGGTGCCCGATGCCGTCGGGGCCCGCCCACTGGTCGCCGTCGACCAGCCACGCGCCGAGGTTCTTGAAGAGCTCGTACATCTCAGGCACTCCTCCGGCGGCGGGTCCAGGGGGTCAGCACGTACTGCACGGCGACGAGGACCGCGTCCGCGGCGAGCGCCAGGAGCAGGGTCAGCACGACGCCGGCGATGACCGGGGTCGGGAAGTTGCGCTGGAACCCGTCGGTGAACAGCTGGCCGAGCCCGCCGTCGCCGATGTACGTCGCCACGGAGACCAGGGAGATCGCCATGACGGTCGCGATCCGCACCCCGGCCATGATCACCGGCAGGGCGAGGGGCAGTTCGACGGTGAGCAGGGTGCGCAGCGGGCGCGTCCCCATGGCCTTCGCGGCCTCCTTGGTCTTCGCCGGCACCGAGTCGAGGCCCTCGACGGTGTTCCGCAGGAGCACCACGAGCGTGTAGATCGTCAGGCCGATGACCGTGGTGGTGCGGGTGAGGCCGGAGACCGGGAGCAGCAGGACGAACACCGCGATCGACGGGATCGTGAACAGGACGTTCGAGAACCCGAGCAGGAAGCCGCGCAGCGGCTTGACGCGATGGGCGACGACGGCCAGCGGCAGCGAGATGACCAGGCCGAGCAGGACGGCGGAGAGCGCTGCCTGGAGGTGCGAGAGCGTGAGCGTGGCGAGGTCGGAGGTGTGCTCCGATACCCAGGACCAGTCGATGGTCATGAGGCCACGTCCGAGTCCTTCTGGACGTCCGTGTCGTCCTTGTGGACGCCGGTGTCGTCGGCGGCCTCGGGCGCGTCCACGCGGGTGCCGGCGGCTATGTGGGCGAGGCCCGCGCGGTCGTGGATCTCGTCGCGGGACGTTACGCCGGTCAGGACGCCGGCCGCGTCGACCCTGGCCACGAGGCCGCCGGGCGCCGCGAGCGACTCGTTCAGCGCCGACAGGAGCGAGTCCGTGTCCCGCAGCGGGCGCACCGGCACCTCGGCGGAGGTGCCCTCGTCGCGCCACAGCAGCGGCTTGCGGGCCGCGTCGAGGACCAGTTCCCAGCCGGTGCCCTCCGGGGCCGGCCCTTGGCCGACGTCCGCGAGCGTGGTCAGGGACAGCAGCTTCAGGCCGCGCTCGGCGCCCAGGAAGTCGGCGACGAAGTCGTCCGCGGGGCGGGCCAGCAGCTCGGCGGGCGGCGCGCACTGGACGAGGTGACCGCCCGTGCGGAAGACGGCTATCCGGTCGCCGAGCCGTACGGCCTCGTCGATGTCGTGCGTGACGAAGACGATGGTCTTGTTCAACTCCTGCTGGAGGCGCAGGAGTTCGTCCTGGAGCTGAGTACGTACGACGGGGTCGACCGCGCCGAACGGTTCGTCCATGAGCAGCACCGGCGGGTCGGCGGCGAGCGCGCGGGCCACGCCGACGCGCTGCTGCTGGCCGCCGGAGAGCTGGTGCGGGTAGCGCTTGCCGGCCTCGGCGGTGAGGCCGACGGTCTCCAGGAGCTCGGCCGCCCGCGCCCGCGCCTTGCGCCGGCCCCAGCCGAGCAGGAGCGGCACCGTCGCGATGTTGTCGAGGACGGTGCGGTGCGGGAAGAGGCCGGACTGCTGGATGACGTACCCGATGGAGCGGCGCAGCTCGGCCGCGTCCTGCTCAAGGACGTCACGGCCGCCGACGCGGATGGTGCCGGAGGTCGGGTCGACCATCCGGTTGATCATCCGCAGACTGGTCGTCTTGCCGCAACCGGAAGACCCGACGAAGACGGTCACGCCCCCTTCCGGCATGTCGAGCGTCAGGTCGTGCACTGCCGTCGTGCCGTTCGGGAAGCGTTTGTGGACCGTATCGAACTGGATCATGTGGAGTCCCCTTGCCCGGGCTGCATATCGTCATGCAGAGTTCTCTGTATCTGAATAAGTTGTCAATGCCTCGGCGCACATCACCAGGTAAATCGCTGGTTAACGCGGCCGAGGAACGAGACAAGACGTCCGTTTGAGGAGGGTTTGGCGCACCATGTCGTCTCACATCGCGGACACCGCGGGTAAGCCCCGAATGACGGCCACCCCGGGCCTCACGCCCGTCGTCGTGCTCGACGGACACGGTCTCCCCGTGCCCGACGTCGTACGCCTGGCCGACTCCGCCGCCCGGCCCGTGCCCGGCACCGATGCCATGAAGCGCGTCGAGGAGTCCTGGAACGCCGCCCGCGAGATCGCCGCCTGGGGCCGCGTCTACGGCCGCTCCACCGGCGTCGGCGCGAACCGGAACGAGGACGTGCCCACCGAGGCCGCCGCCGACCACGGCCTGCGCCTGCTCCGCAGCCACGCCGGCGCCATCGGCGACGAGCTGCCCGCACGGCAGGTCCGCGCCATGCTAGCCGTCCGCGCCAACCAGCTCCTCGCCGGCGGCGCGGGACTGCGCCCCACCGTCGTCACCGCGCTCTGCGAAGCCCTGGAGACCGGCGCCTACCCCGTCGTCAACGAGTTCGGCTCCGTCGGCACCGGCGACATCGCCGCCCTCGCCCAGATGGGCCTCGCCCTCGCCGGCGAACACCCCTGGCGCGGCGACGGCGCCCCCGACGCCCAGCCCCTCGACAACAACGACGCCCTCGCCCTCATCAGCAGCAACGCCCTCACCCTCGGCCAGTCGGCCCTCGCACTCCACGAACTGCGCGACCTGATCTCCGCCACCCAGCTCGTCGCCGCACTCTCCCTGCTGGCCGTCGACGGCTCCTACGAGGCGTACGCCCTACCCGTCCACGAGGCCCGCCACCACCGCGGCTCGTACGCCGTCGCCGCCCGCATGCGCGCGATCCTCGGGGCCCCCGAACGCCCGACCCCGCCGCTGGGCCGCATCCAGGACCCGTACGGCTTCCGCTGCGTCCCCCAGATCCACGGCCCCGCCCAGGACGCCGCCGACGCCCTCGAAGACGTACTCACCGTCGAGATCAACGCCGCCGCCGAGAACCCCCTCATCTCCCCCCAGGACATGGCCGCCTACCACCACGGCGGCTTCTACATGGCCCAACTCGCCCTGGCACTCGACCACTTCAGGCTCGCCATCGCCCAGGTCGCCCGGCTCTCCACCTCACGCCTGTCCACCCTCAACGAACCGGCCTACACCCGTCTGCGCCCCTTCCTCGCCGACGGCGAACCCGCCTCCTCGGGCGTGATGATCCTCGAATACGCGGCCGGAGCGGCCCTCGGCGACCTGCGCGCCTTCGCCGCCCCCGCGTCACTCGGCCACGCGGTCCTCTCCCGCGGCGTCGAGGAACAGGCCAGCTTCGCATCCCTCGCCGCCCGCCAGACCCTGCGCATCTGTGATGCCTACCGCCTCGTCGTCGGCTGCGAACTCGTCGCCGCCGTACGGGCGTTGCGCCAGCGCGACATGCACCCCGACCCCGAACTCCCGGTCGGCCGCGCCTTCGCCCTCGCGGATACGGTCCTCGACCAGGACGCAACCGACCGCCCCCTGACGGAAGATGTCACCCGGGCCGCGGCGGGACTCCTGGACAGCTTCACCCGCATCGCCGACGGAACAGACGGACCGGCCACAGCCACCGCAACAGCCGGATCAGACCGCCCTGGGGGGACGGAATGAACGACAGCCCTGCCGCACGACTCCAACAGCTCTTCGAGGTCCACCGCCTGACACCCACTCAGCGCCGCATCGCCCACTGCATGGTGCGCCGCGCCGCCGACGTCCCGTTCCTCTCCTCCGTGGAACTCGCCGAACTCGCGGGAGTCAGCCAGCCCTCCGTCACCCGCTTCGCCGTGGCACTCGGCTTCGACGGCTACCCCGCCCTGCGCAAACACCTGCGCGAGGTCGCCCCCGCCGAACCCGCCACCCCCGCCTCGGCCAACGAGTACCAGCAGGCCGTCGAGGCCGAGATCGAGAACCTGCGCCACCTCGCCCAGCTCCTCGCCGACCCCGCCCCGATCGAACGCGCGGGCCGCCTCCTCGCCGCCTCCCGCCCGCTCCTCGTCCTCGGCCTGCGCGCCGCGGCCTCCCAGGCCTACGGGTTCTCGTACTTCGCGGCGAAGGTCCACCCCGACGTACGGCTCCTCGACGAGGGCGGCACGATGCTCGCCGACCGCGTCGACGCCGCGGTCCGCGCCGGAGCCACCGCGCTCCTCTGCTTCGCGCTCCCCCGCCACCCCAAGGAAGTCGTCGACGCGCTCGCCTACGCCAAGTCGGCCGGCCTCACCGTGATCACCGTCGCCGACTCGGCCTTCGCCCCCGTCGCCAAGCACTCGGACCTGCTCCTGCCCGCCGCGGTCGGCGAGGGCCTCGCCTTCGACACGGCGTGCTCACCGATGCTGCTCGGCCGCGTACTCCTGGAAGCGATGTGCGACAACCTGCCCGAGGCGCAGGCCCGCCTGGAGGAATTCGACGTGCGCGCCGCGGAACGGAGCCTGTTCGTCGAATAGAAGAGCGCTCAGAAGGCTCAGAAGGCTCAGAAGAGTGTTGCGCGGGGACCGCCGCACCCCCGTGAACGGGGGGCGGGACGACGGCGGTCCCCGCGAAGGACACGGAACCGGGTCAGGACCGGGTCACCGCGTCCGCAGGCGTCCGTGGAGGTCCGGGAGCCGCTCCGGAGGTCCTTGACGCCGCTACGGTGCCGGCCTGGGCGGGGAGCCGCTCCCACCCCTGCCGACACCCACCAATGTGCCGGACCCGTGTTAAGCGGGTGCTGCGCGCACGTGTCGCGCTCGTACCGATTGCACGAACCCGCTCCCGTTACTTCCCGCCGCTCGCGCTCTTCGCGAGGAAGGACAACAGGTCCTGGCGGCTGACCACACCCTTGGGCTTGCCCTCCACCAGGACGATCGCGGCGTCCGCGGAGCCGAGCACCGACATCAGGTCCTCCACCGGCTCGCCCGAGCCGACCTGTGGCAGCGGGGCCGACATGTGCTTCTCCAGCGGGTCGCCGAGCGAGGCGCGCTGCGTGAACAGGGCGTCGAGCAGCTCCCGTTCGACGACGGACCCGATGACCTCGGCCGCCATCACGTCCGGGTGGCCGGCGCCCGGCTTCACGATGGGCATCTGCGAGACGCCGTACTCGCGCAGCACCTCGATCGCCTCGCCGACGGTCTCCTCCGGGTGCATGTGGACGAGTGACGGCAGCGCGCCGCCCTCCTTGTCCTGGAGCACGTCGCCCACGCGCGCGCTCGTGCCCGTGTCGGCGAGGAAGCCGTAGTCGGCCATCCACTCATCATTGAAGATCTTGCTGAGGTAGCCGCGGCCGCTGTCCGGGAGGAGGACCACCACCACGTCCTGGGGGCCGAGGCGCTCCGCCACGCGGAGCGCCGCTACGACTGCCATGCCGCAGGAGCCGCCCACGAGGAGGCCCTCCTCCTTGGCGAGCCGGCGGGTCATCTGGAAGGAGTCCTTGTCGGAGACCGCGACGATCTCGTCCGCGACCGTGCGGTCGTACGCCGTCGGCCAGAAGTCCTCGCCCACGCCCTCCACGAGGTACGGGCGGCCGGAGCCGCCGGAGTACACCGAGCCCTCCGGGTCGGCGCCGATGACCTGTACGCGGCCCTCGCTCGCGTCCTTCAGATAGCGGCCGGTGCCGGAGATCGTGCCGCCCGTGCCGACGCCCGCCACGAAGTGCGTGATCTCGCCCTCCGTCTGCTCCCACAGCTCGGGGCCGGTGGAGTGATAGTGCGAGAGGGGGTTGTTGGGGTTGCTGTACTGGTCCGGCTTCCAGGCCCCGGGCGTCTCACGCACGAGCCGGTCGGAGACGTTGTAGTACGAGTCCGGGTGTTCCGGGTCCACGGCCGTCGGGCAGACGACGACCTCCGCGCCGTACGCCCGCAGCACGTTGATCTTGTCCGTGGAGACCTTGTCGGGGCACACGAAGATGCACTTGTACCCCTTCTGCTGGGCCACGATGGCCAGGCCGACGCCCGTGTTGCCGCTGGTCGGCTCCACGATCGTGCCGCCGGGCTTGAGCGCGCCGCTCTCCTCCGCCGCCTCGATCATTCGCACGGCGATGCGGTCCTTCACCGAACCGCCGGGGTTGAAGTACTCGACCTTGGCCAGGACGGTTGCCTGAATGCCTTCGGTCACGCTGTTGAGCCTCACGAGCGGGGTGTTGCCGACGAGGCTGATCATCGAGTCGTGGAATTGCACCGTTGTCTCCGGGCTGCGATGGATCTGTGAGGGATCCGCGATGTGATGTGCGGTCAGCGTAAGCCG
This sequence comes from Streptomyces sp. CB01635, assembly GCF_002803065.1. Classification (GTDB taxonomy): domain Bacteria; phylum Actinomycetota; class Actinomycetes; order Streptomycetales; family Streptomycetaceae; genus Streptomyces. The sequence goes on along the minus strand of NZ_NNBL01000025.1, from coordinate 47,348 downwards.
AGTGCCGCCCCTTCATCGCCTGTTGCGATTGGCCGACCGTACTTACGGGGCAATGACTGGATGTACGGCTGAAAAGGACTACGCAGAGGCAGGTGGCTGCGACGTATGTCGAGGGCGAGGGTGGCACGGCGGATCGCCGCGGGCGCGGCGTACGGCGGCGGTGGTATCGGTCTGGTCGGCGCGGCCGCGGTCGGTCTGGTGATCGCGGAGGTCCAACTGGCGAAGCGGCAGGTGGGCAACCACAACAGGGGAGGCGTGCAGGTCCCGTCCGCGAACGGTCTCTACGGGAGGGTGTTCGCCGAGCGTCCGGCCGCGGAGGTGGCGGAGACGGAGCCGCTGCGGTTCGCGATGCTGGGTGACTCGACGGCGGCGGGGCAGGGCGTGCACCGGGCCCGGCAGACCCCGGGCGCGCTGCTCGCCTCGGGGCTCGCGGCGGTGGCCGAGCGGCCGGTGGAGCTGCGCAACGTGGCGCTGCCGGGCGCCAGGTCCGACGATCTGGACCGTCAGGTCGCGGTGATCCTCTCGGATCCGGACTGGGTGCCCGACGTGTGCGTCGTGATGATCGGCGCGAACGACGTGACGCACCGGATGCCGGCGACCCGCTCGGTGCGCCATCTGTCGGCGGCGGTGCGCAGGCTGCGTACGGCGGGTGCGGAGGTGGTCGTGGGGACGTGCCCGGATCTGGGCACGATCGAGCCCGTGAACCAGCCGCTGCGGTATCTGGCCCGGCGGGCCTCGCGGCAGCTGGCGGCGGCGCAGACGATCGGCACGGTGGAGCAGGGCGGGCGCACGGTGTCGCTGGGCGACCTGCTCGGCCCGGAGTTCCTGGCGAACCCACGGGAGCTGTTCGGTCCCGACAACTTCCACCCGTCGGCGGAGGGGTATGCGACGGCGGCGATGGCGGTGCTGCCGACGCTGTGCGCGTCGCTGGGGCTGTGGCCGGAGGAGGAGCGTCCGGACGTGTCGCGGCGCGAGGGTTTCCTGCCGGTGGCCAGGGCGGCGGCCCAGGCGGCCGGAGAGGGCGGCACGGAGGTGACGCCGGCGATGCCGACGGGTCCGAGGGGGCCGTGGGCTTTGCTGAAGCGTCGTAGGCGCCGGCGTCTGACGACGCAGGACCCGACACCGCTGAACATCTAGGGCCCTGTGGCACCCCCGAGCCAGGCTCCCCCTACCCTGGCGGAGCCCTGAGCAAGCGCTTAGAAAAATGCGGTGGGAGTCACACGCGCACACCGGTGACCCGGACAGTACGTGAAGGTAACTTCCCAGCTGGTAGGCGAATAGCTCGTACGCGTAGACCTCTTGGAGCCGTGATGCCCGAAGCCGTGATCGTCTCGACCGCCCGCTCTCCCATCGGCCGCGCCTTCAAGGGGTCCCTCAAGGACCTGCGCCCGGACGATCTGACCGCCACGATCATCCAGGCCGCGCTGGCCAAGGTCCCCGAGCTCGACCCGCGGGACATCGACGACCTGATGCTCGGCTGCGGTCTGCCCGGCGGCGAGCAGGGCAACAACCTGGGCCGCATCGTGGCCGTGCAGATGGGCATGGACCACCTGCCCGGATGTACGGTCACCCGCTACTGCTCGTCGTCGCTGCAGACCAGCCGCATGGCGCTGCACGCGATCAAGGCCGGCGAGGGGGACGTCTTCATCTCGGCCGGTGTCGAGATGGTGTCGCGCTTCGTGAAGGGCAACTCGGACTCGCTGCCGGACACGCACAACCCCCTGTTCGCCGAGGCAGAGGCCCGTACGGCCGCCGTCGCGGAGTCCGAGGGCGCCTCGTGGCACGACCCGCGCGAGGACGGCCTCGTCCCGGACGCGTACATCGCGATGGGCCAGACCGCCGAGAACCTGGCGCGGACGAAGGGCGTCACGCGCGCGGACATGGACGCCTTCGGCGTGCGTTCGCAGAACCTGGCCGAGCAGGCCATCAAGAACGGCTTCTGGGAGCGGGAGATCACCCCGGTCACCACCCCCGACGGCACGGTCGTCTCGCAGGACGACGGTCCGCGCGCGGGTGTCACGCTGGAGGGCGTCTCGGGCCTGAAGCCGGTGTTCCGCCCCGACGGCATGGTCACGGCCGCGAACTGCTGCCCGCTCAACGACGGCGCCGCGGCCCTTGTGATCATGTCCGACACGAAGGCCCGCGAGCTCGGCCTGACGCCGCTCGCCCGCATCGTCTCCACCGGCGTCTCGGGCCTGTCCCCCGAGATCATGGGCCTCGGCCCGGTAGAGGCGTCGAAGCAGGCGCTGAAGCGCGCCGGGCTCGGCATCGGCGACATCGACCTGGTCGAGATCAACGAGGCGTTCGCCGCACAGGTCATCCCCTCCGCGCGCGACCTCGGCATCGACGAGGACAAGCTGAACATCAACGGTGGCGCGATCGCCGTGGGCCACCCCTTCGGCATGACGGGCGCCCGCATCACCGGCACCCTGATCAACAGCCTCCAGTTCCACGACAAGCAGTTCGGTCTGGAGACCATGTGCGTCGGCGGCGGCCAGGGCATGGCGATGGTCGTCGAGCGCCTCAGCTGAGTCTGGTGGCCCGAGGGGCGGGGTTGCGCCTCTGCTGAATCGTGATCCAATCTCCCCCAGGATGTGACGTATCTCCTGGGGGAGATGGTTTTTGCAGGTCAGCAGGGCTCTCAGGGCATAACACCCCTAAACACCCGACCAAAAGAGCTGTCCATTTCGTGACGTAATGCACTGACAGCGGGATGGTCCAGGCTTCAAGCTGATGTAGGAAGTCGGGGGTCGACTTGAAACCGGGAGTACGTCAGTGAGCGCCATGCCTTTTGCTTTGCTCATCACCACGGCCGCCGCCACGGCCGTGGGCGCCGCTGCCCTGCACACCGTCCACGGACTGCGCAGGCAGATCACCGAACTGCGGGACGAGCTCGCCCATGACCGCGCCATCGGCGCCGGTCGTGGCGTGCCCGCCGCGCGCACCACGCCCGACACCGAGGAGATACGCGCGGCTGTCGCCGACGCCCTCGCCGAGGAGCGGGAGCGTGAGCTCGCCGAGGCGCGTGCCTTCTGGGCCGCGCAGGAGGCGCGGGACGCCTCCGACGCACCGTCCATGCTCGGTGGCGCGCTGGGGCTCGGTGACGATCTGTTCATGCCGCGCCAGGCCGATTTCGCGGGCCTCGAGCCGGGTCTCGCGGCGGGCCTGGAGCCCGTGGTGGAGCCGGCCGACGCGGGCGCGGACGAGTTCGCGGGGGAATCCGCGGAGCTCGCGGCCGCCCGTCGCCGTCACCCCTCGCACCCCGACTTCGTGCCGGTGCAGTCGCCCGTCTCGGGCGGGAGCAGCGACCACGAGCGGACGGTGGCGTGTCTGGAGGAGCTGGCCGACGCCCGCACCGCGCTCGCCGATGTGCGCCCGGGCCCGCTCGGCACGCTCGACGTGTACGTCTTCGTGGACGGCACGACGCTCTGCATGACCCCCGGCCACCGCGAGACCGCGGAGCAGCTGGCCGCGGCGCTGCGCGAGGGCGAGTCCCCCGTGCTGCTCGGCGGCTCGGGTGTCTCGGGCGCGTACGCGCTCACGTTCGCCTGCGGCCACGAGAACGTCTACATCCTGGCCGACCGGGTCATAGCGTCCGTCTGAGCGCCCCCGCTCTGCTTCCAACTCCACACATCGAAGAACGCGCCGGGTCGGCTCACACCCCGGCGCGTTTTTGTGCCTCCTCGACAAGCGTGAGCGCCTGGGTCAGCTGGGCGGTGTCCTCCAGGACGACGGACAGGTCACGTGCGGCGACGGTGATCTGGTCGGACCCGGCGAACATCCCGGCGTCCGGCATCTCCCGTACGGGTCCCTCCGGGTCCTCCAGGCGCTGCGCCCAGGCGGACAGTTCCCTGGCGAGGGCGAGCGCCTCGGCGGCGGCCCCCCGCTGGAGCCGGCTCTGCGGCGCGGCGCGCAGCCGGTCGGCGAATCGGTCCACTGCATCCGTCAACGGCGTCGTATCGAGCATGCCGCGACCCTATGCGCCTTCCCTCGACTGTTGCCAACAACCGAACGCTCAGGCACGGTGGCCTGAAGGACCGGCTACATCGCAATGCGTCCGGAGGCGCCGATGTCCCAAGTGTTCTCGCAGGAGACCCACCAGAATCTGCTGGCTCGCATCCCCCACTGCACCGGTCGTGAGATCTCCGACTGGCTGCGCACCGTCGAGGAAGGCCCGTGCTTCCTCCGCTTCGAAGACAAGGTCAGCTGGCTGCGCGGGGAGCACGACCTCGCGTACGGCCATGCCAAGGCGATCATCCACGAGTACGACCTGCGGCGGGCCGCCCGCCGCCTGGGCTGAGCGTTCCACCCCCGACCCGACCGTCCCCACGACAACCGCACCCATGACCGCACCCATGAAAGGGCCCGCACACCGTAGGTGCGCGGGCCCTTTCAGGTACTGCTGCCGGCTGATCAGTCGTTGCCCTGCAGGATCGCGATGAGGCGCAGGAACTCGAGGTAGATCCAGACCAGCGTCATCGTGAGGCCGAAGGCCGCGAGCCAGGCCTCCTCGCGCGGGGCGCCGTACGCGATGCCGTCCTCGACCTGCTTGAAGTCGAGGGCGAGGAAGCACGCGCCGAGCAGCACGCCGATGATGCCGAAGACGATGCCGAGGCCGCCGCTGCGGAAGCCGAGGCCGTCACCGCCGCCGAAGACGGAGAACAGCAGGTTCACCGCCATGAGCAGGATGAAGCCCATGGCCGCGGCCATCACGAAGCCGTAGAACCGGCGGTTGACCCGGATCCAGCCCGCCTTGTACGCGACGAGGACGGCCACGAAGACCGCCATCGTGCCGATCACGGCCTGCATGGCCGCGCCGCTCGCGATGCGGTTGTCGACGATGCTCGACAGGACGCCGAGGAAGACACCCTCGAGGCCCGCGTACGTGAGGATCAGCGCCGGGGAAGCCTTGCGCTTGAACGCCTGGACGAAGCCGAGCACCATCGCGATGAGGCCTGCGCCGATCGCGATGCCGTACGACTTGTTGATGTGCGCGTCGTCGACCGGCAGCAGCGCCCAGGCGAGCGCGGCCGTCACGACGAGGACGCCGAGTGTGGTGGCGGTGCGCATGACGACGTCGTCCATCGTCATGCGGCCGGTGGTGGCCGGGGCCTGCGGCGGAGCGCCGTACTGCAGGTCCTGCTGTGCGTAGGGATTCTGCGCGTACGGGTTGTCGCCGGCGTAGGGGTTCCCCTGTGTGCCGACTGCGGGTCCCCCGGCCTGCGGCTGCGCGTTGAAGCCCGCGTAGCCGTTGTCGCGGCTGAACCCCCGTCGCGAGAAGACCGGGTTACTGCTCCTCATCTCACTCCTCCATGGCCACCCTGCGCGGCCTTGCGCTCAAGGGTAATAGGCAGGCAAAGATCCCAGCCTAGTGCTCAGGGAGGATCTTTCCCATCCTGTTACCCGCAACGTCCGGGACATGCCCGGTGTTCCGCCGAACGAGCGGCACCAGGGAGATGGCGACGGCGCCGAGGACCGCGGCCGCGGCGAAGGTGGTGAAGCCGAGGCCCGCGTTGCCTCCGGCGACGACCGCGCCGCCCAGCCAGGGTCCGACGACGGCTCCGGTGCGGCCCACGCCGGTGATCCAGCCGAGGCCGGTGGCGCGCTGGCCGGGCGTGTATACGGAAGGGGCGGCCGCATAGACCATGACCTGGGCGGAGAACAGCCAGACGCCGGTGACGAAGACCAGGGCGTACGCGACGCCGAGCGGCAGGTGGGCGCGGAGCAGGAAGGCGCCGCAGGCTGTCAGGACGAACCACAGCGCGGACACCCTGGCCGCGCCGAACCGGTCGGCCGCGCGGCCCGCGACGAGCATGCCGACGATGCCGCCCGCGTTGATCACCATGAGGAAGGTGACGGACGAGGAGAGCGAGTACCCGGAGGCTCGCATCAGCTCGGGGAGCCAGGTGGAGACGCCGTAGACGAGGAGCAGGCCGGCGAAGGAGGCGACCCACAGGAGCGGGGTCGCGGCACGGGTGCCGGGTGCGAAGAGCGAGGCGACGGCGGCGAAGCGGCCCTTGGCGCCGGCGGCGGGGGCCTCGGCGCGGGTCGGCTCGGGCAGCCCGTAGCGGGCGGCGACGGTGTTCGCGTCGGCGGTACGCCCCTTGGCGAACAGGACGGCCGGGGACTCGGGCAGCCACTTCAGGACGAGGGGGACGGCTATGACGGCCGGGATGACGCCGGCCCAGAAGACGACGCGCCAGCCGTGGTCGGGGCCGAGCGCGAGGCCGAGGCCCGTCGCGGCCATGCCGCCCGCGTGGTACGAGGTCATCATCAGACCGGTGGCGAGGGCGGCCCTGCGGGGCGGGGCGAACTCGGCGACGATCGCGAGCCCGATCGGCATCAGGCCGCCGAGGCCGAGCCCGGCGAGGAAGCGGCCCCCGCCGAACACGGCGGCGCTCGGGGCGAGCGCGCACACGGCGGAGCCTGCGGAGAAGAGGACGACGGAGCCGGTGACCATCGGCTTGCGGCCGAGCCAGTCGGTCAGCGTGCCGCAGCCGAGCGCGCCGATCAGCATGCCGAACGTGGTCCAGGAGCCGATCGTGCCGGCGGTGGAGGCGGTGAAGCCGAAGCCCTTGTCGTCGAGCAGGTGCGGCATGACGGCGCCGTAGATGTTGACGTCCATGCCGTCGAAGAAGACGACGAGCCAGCACAGGGCGATGACGGGGGCGACGGCCCTGAAGGTGCGGGGCGGGGAGGGTATGGCGGTGCCGTGGGAGGTGTCGGGGGACATGAGCACTCACTTCGTCGTGGGTACGCGGGGACGGGTGTGCGGCGGTTCGTGAACGGTGTGGTGGTGCGGGCTCAGTCGAGGGGGAAGCCCGTGTAGCCCTCGGCGAGGTCGGTCCCGGCGGCGGGCGAGGCCGTGATCCGGTCGAGGTGGGCGCGCTGGATGCGGTCGTCGAAGGGCGTCGCGTCGGGGGCGCGGTGCAGCATCGTCGTCATCGCGTACGAGAACCGCTCGGCCTGCCAGACGCGGCGCAGGCAGGTCGGTGAGTAGGCGTCGAGGCGCTCGGTGGAGCCGGTCTTCTGGCGGTGCGCCAGGGCGCGGGCGAAGGTGACGACGTCGCCGACGGCGAGGTTGAGGCCCTTGGCGCCGGTCGGCGGGACGATGTGGGCGGCGTCCCCGGCGAGGAAGAGCCGTCCGTGGCGCATCGGCTCGTGGACGTAACTCCTCATCGGTGTGACGGACTTGGAGGTGATGGTGCCGCGCTCCAGCTTCCAGCCGTCGGCGGTCTCCAGGCGGCGGTCGAGTTCGTCCCAGATCTCCTCGTCGCTCCAGTCGTGGGCGTTCGTCGCCTCGGGGACCTGGAGGTAGGCGCGGGTCACGGACGGGGAGCGCATGGACAGGAGGGCGAAGCCACGGTCGTGGCGGGCGTAGACCAACTCGTCGTGGGACGGGGCGACATCGGCGAGGATGCCGAGCCAGCCGAAGGGGTACGTGCGCTCGAAGACCTGAGAGACGTCGGCGGGTACGGCCTTGCGGCCCACGCCCCACGAGCCGTCGCAGGCGACGACGTAGTCGCAGTCGAGGACGTCCTCGCGGCCCTCGTGGCGGAAGCGGACGCTCGGGCGGTCGGTCTCGGCGCCCTCGACGGCCAGCGCCTCCGCCTCGAAGAGCAGCGGGCCTCCCTCGGCGAGCTGGAGGGCGATGAGGTCCTTGCACACCTCGGTCTGGGCGTAGACCAGCACGGACCTGCCGCCGGTCAGGGCGGGGAAGTCGACGCGGTGGCGGCGCCGGTCGAAGCGCAGCTCGATGCCGTCGTGCGGGAGGCCCTCGCGGTCCATGCGCTCCGCCGCACCCGCCGCGCGCAGTACGTCGACGGTGCCCTGCTCCAGGATCCCGGCGCGCTGACGCTGTTCGACGTACGCGCGGTCACGGCTCTCCAGGACGACGGAGTCGATTCCGGCGTTGTGCAGGAGCCGGGCGAGGAGCAGTCCGGCGGGGCCCGCTCCGATGATGCCGACGGTGGTGCGCATGAGTACCTTCTTTTTCGTTCAGCCTTGTTCGCGTGGTGAACTTTCGTTCATAAAGTGCTCAGCGGAGTCTCCGCCCGGCTCGATGTGCTGTCAACGGTTCCGGGCCGCAGAAAACAGCGCCGGGGCACAGAAAAAGGCCGCGGCGATCGGATTCGATCGGCACGCGGCGACAGGAAACGGCTCAGCCGGGAGCGGCAGGGGAAGTGGGAGGTGCCCGGAACCGGACTTGAACCGGTACGCCCGCGAAGGGGCAGCGAGGTTTAAGCTCGCCGTGTCTGCATTCCACCATCCGGGCAGACCGTGGGCTCCGCAACGAGGTTCCGAGCCTATCGGGACAGATCCCCCGAACAGCGGAACGCCCGCTCGATGTTGTCTTATTTTATTGACGCCTGAGGGTGCATCAGACCACGGTAGCCGCCATCAGCACATGCCGCAGGCCCTTCCACGGCCCTTGGCGCCCTCGCCCCCGTCACCGTGGATTGACGGGATTTCACCTCCCGCGGTGATCTTCGCTCTCAGGGTCGTGGGTCATCCCCAGGTATGACCCGACCGGCTCCGGTCCCTCCGAAGTCGCCCCCAGGAACCGGAACAGCGGCTGACGTCACGGCCCTCTACGGCCACGACGATGGAGAGGTCCCTCCAACGGGACCCCGTCCCCACCCGTCGTCCGACAGGAGCACCCTTCCGTGACCACCACCCCCATCGCCGGCAAGGCCACCGCAGTGGCCGCGCGCGCCACGGATCTGTCCAAGGTCTACGGACAGGGCGAGACCCAGGTGGTCGCCCTCGACCGGGTCTCCGTCGACTTCCGCCAGGCCGAGTTCACCGCGATCATGGGCCCCTCCGGGTCCGGCAAGTCGACCCTGATGCACTGCGTCGCCGGCCTCGACAACTTCTCGTCGGGCTCCGTGCGCATCGGCGACACCGAGCTGGGATCCCTCAAGGACAAGCAGCTCACCAAGCTCCGCCGGGACAAGATCGGCTTCATTTTCCAGGCGTTCAACCTGCTGCCCACCCTGACGGCCCTGGAGAACATCACGCTCCCCATGGACATCGCGGGCCGCAGGGCGGACAAGCAGTGGCTGGAGAACGTGATCGCGATGGTGGGCCTGTCCGACCGGCTCGGCCACCGGCCCTCGGAGCTCTCCGGCGGCCAGCAGCAGCGCGTGGCCGTGGCCCGCGCCCTCGCCTCCCGGCCCGAGATCATCTTCGGTGACGAGCCGACCGGGAACCTGGACTCGCGCTCCGGCGCCGAGGTCCTCGGCTTCCTGCGCAACTCCGTACGCGAGCTGGGCCAGACCGTCGTCATGGTCACCCACGACCCGGTCGCCGCCGCCTACGCGGACCGCGTGATCTTCCTCGCCGACGGCCGCGTCGTCGACGAGGTGTACGCCCCGACGGCCGACTCGGTCCTGGACCGCATGAAGCAGTTCGACGCCAAGGGCCGTACCAGCTGACGCCCGCCCGCACAGCCGCCGCCCCGCCGCCGCCTCGACGCCTCGTCGCCGTACCCCTGGACTGAGTAACCCATGTTCCGTACCGCCTTGCGCAATGTGTTCGCGCACAAGGCCAGGCTCCTGATGACCGTGCTCGCCGTCATGCTCGGCGTCGCCTTCGTCTCCGGCACCCTGGTCTTCACCAACACCATCTCCGACGCCTTCCAGAAGAGCTCCGCCAAGGGCTTCGACCAGGTCGACGTCGCCGTCACGCCCGAGATCGCCGAGTCGAAGGGCGACAAGGTCGCCGAGGACCCGAAGCTCACGCAGGCCACCCTCGACCGGGCCGCGAAGACGCCGGGCGCCGCGTCCGCCATCGGCGTCGTCAGCGGCTTCGCGGCCGTCGCCGACAAGGACGGCAAGCTCGTCGGCAACGGCTTCTCCACCCAGGGCGCCAACTACTGGGGGGACAACGACCCGCGCTACCCGCTCAAGAGCGGCAGGGCCCCCAGCGGCAAGGGCGAGGTCGCGCTCGACTCGCAGACCGCGAAGCGCGCGGGCTACAAGGTCGGCGACACCGTACGGATGTCCATCGACGGGCCCGTCCTGACGCCCACCGTCACCGGCATCTTCACCACCGAGGACGGCAACGTCGCGGCCGGCGGCAGCCTCGCCCTGTTCGACACGGCGACCGCGCAGCAGCTCCTGCACAAGCCGGGCTCGTACGACGAGATCGACGTCAAGGCCGCCGCCGGCACCAGCCAGGCCGCCCTGCGGAGCGCGCTCGACAAGGCTCTGCCGAAGGACCAGGCCAAGACCACGACCGGCAAGCAGCTCGCCGACGACCAGGCCGAGCAGATCTCCTCCAGCATGAGCTCCATGAAGTCGAGCCTGCTGGTCTTCGCCGGGATCGCGCTCTTCGTCGGCGTCTTCATCATCGCCAACACGTTCACGATGCTCGTCGCCCAGCGCACCAAGGAACTCGCGCTCATGCGGGCCGTCGGCGCCTCGCGCAAGCAGGTCACGCGCTCCGTCCTCGCGGAGGCGTTCATCGTCGGCGCGGTCGCGGCGGTCACCGGTCTGGCGGCGGGCATCGGCATCGGCGCCGGGATGCGCTCCCTGATGGGCGCGACCGACGCGCAGATCCCCGACGGACCGCTCGTGGTCTCGCCCGGCACGATCGCCACGTCCCTCGTCGTCGGCGTCGTCATCACGATGCTGGCCGCATGGCTGCCGGGCCGCCGCGCCGCGAAGATCCCGCCGGTCGCGGCGATGAGCAGCGTGCACGCCACGGCGACCACCCGCTCCCTCGTCGTACGGAACACGATCGGCGCGCTGTTCGCGGCGGCCGGCATCGCCGCCTCCCTCTACGCCACGACGATGAGCGACGGCACGTCGGCGCAGGCCCCCCTGGGCCTCGGCGCGGGCCTCCTCGTGATCGGTGTCTTCGTCCTCACCCCGCTGCTCTCGCGTCCGCTGATCGCGGCCGCGGGGCCGGTCCTGCGCGTCTTCGGGGTCTCCGGAAAGCTGGCCCGCCAGAACGCCGTCCGCAACCCGCGCCGCACCGCCGCGACCGCCTCCGCCCTGATGATCGGCCTCACGCTGATCACCGGCATGACGGTCATCGCGGGCAGCGCCCAGCAGGCCATCGACAAGATGGCGTCGTCCGCCCTCAAGGCCGACTACGTCGTCTCCATGGCGAACATGAACTCCCTGTCCCCCGAGGTCGCCGGCAAGCTCGCCGAGGTCGACGGAGTCACCGCCACCAGCGGCCTGAGCAACTCGCCCTCGCGCATCGACGGGCAGACCGAGTTCCTGACCGGCGTCAACGGCGCGACCATCGGCTCGCTGACCGACCTCAAGGTCGACAGCGGCACCTTCCGGATCGGCGGCCGTGACGTCGTCGTGGACGACAAGACCGCGAAGGACCACGGCTGGCACACCGGTTCGACGTTCACCACGAACTTCGAGGACGGCAAGAAGCAGCAGCTGGCCGTCGCCGGGGTCTACGAGGGCAACGACATGATGCGCGGCATCATGCTGGACTCCGCCGTCCTGACCCCGCACGTCACGGACCCGTCCGACATGCAGGTCATGGTGAAGACCGACGGCGGCACGTCCGCGGCCGCCAAGGACCGCATCGAGAAGGCGCTCGGCGACAACCCGGCGATCCTCGTCCAGGACAAGCAGGACATCTCCAACGCGATCTCGAAGATGTTCACGCTGATGCTGAACATGCTCTACGGCCTGCTTGCCATGGCGGTCATCGTCGCCGTCCTCGGCGTCATCAACACCCTCGCCATGTCCGTCTTCGAGCGCTCGCAGGAGATCGGCATGCTGCGCGCGATCGGCCTCGACCGCAAGGGCATCAAGCGCATGGTGCGCCTGGAGTCCCTGGTGATCTCGCTGTTCGGCGGCGTCCTGGGCGTCGGCCTCGGCGTGTTCTTCGGCTGGGCGGCGGGCAAGCTGATGGCGACGTCCCTGACGACGTACGAGCTGGTCCTGCCCTGGGGCCGGATCGGGATCTTCCTCGCGCTGGCCGCCCTCGTCGGCATCCTGGCGGCCCTGTGGCCGGCCCGCCGCGCGGCGCGGCTGAACATGCTCGCGGCCATCAAGTCGGAGTAGCGATACGGCGGATGGGGCGCACCGGCCGAGTGCCGGTGCGCCCCATCCGTGTGTCCGGGCCGTCAGTTCCAGGTACGCGCCCGCAGGGGCATACCCGGGTCGCCCGACAGGGGCGTCTTCACGGCGAGGATCTGGTTCACCCCGATCTTGTTGCGCTCGAAGCTCAGCGCGCACGCGGCCATGTAAAGGCGCCAGATGCGGGCCCGGCCGGGGCTCGTGAACTTCACGGCCGCGGGCCAGGCGGCCTCCAGGTTGGCCACCCAGCGGCGCAGCGTGAGCGCGTAGTGCTCCCGGATCGCCTCCAGGTCCCTGACCTCGAAGCCGGCCCGCTCCAGGAGCCCGGTGGTCGTGCCGACCGGCGCGAGCTCCCCGTCCGGGAAGACATACGCGTCGATGAACTCGTCGACCTCGTACGTCGACTCGTCCTTCTGGGGGCGTCGGCCGATCTGGTGGTTGAGGAGCCTGCCGCCCGGCTTGAGGAGGGCGTAGAGCGCCTCGGCGTACTCCAGGTACCGCTCCGAGCCGACGTGTTCGGCCATGCCGATGGACGAGATCGCGTCGAAGGGCCCGTCGCGCACGTCGCGGTAGTCCTGGACCCGGATCTCCACACGGTCGGTGAGCCCCTCCTCGGCGACCCGCTTACGGGCGTACGCGGCCTGCTCCTGCGAGAGCGTCACGCCGACGACGCTGACGTCGTACTCGCGGGCGGCGTGGATGGCCATGGAGCCCCAGCCGCAGCCGACGTCGAGCAGGCGCTGACCGGGCGCCAGGCCGAGCTTGCGGGAGATGAGTTCGAGCTTGTCGCGCTGGGCGTCCTCGAGGGTGCCGTCCGGCGAGGCCCAGTACGCGCACGAGTAGACCATCGAGGGGCCGAGCACCAGCTCGTAGAAGTCGTTGCCGACGTCGTAGTGGTGACTGATGGCCCGTCGGTCGCTGCGCTTGGTGTGCAGATGCAGGCGGCCGTGCCTGCGCATCTCCTCACCGGGCGGGGCGGGCGGCAGGAAGGGTCCGGCGAGCTTGACCAGCTCGGCTACGGCGGCCCTGACCCTGGGCTCCTTCAGGGCCTCGACGAGGCTCCTGCTGTCCTCCTCGGGGCGCTCCCAGATGAGTCCGGCCATCCGGCCGAGGGCGTCGTACAGATCGCCCTCCACGTCCAGGTCACCGGCCACCCAGGCACGGGCCAGGCCGAGTTCTCCCGGCTTCCACAACAGGCGGCGCAGGGCGCGGCGGTTGCGTACGACGAGAGTGGGTCCGGCGGGCGGCCCGGCCTCCGAACCGTCCCAGGCGCGAAGCCTGACGGGGAGCGGTACTCCGAGTAGCTGTTCGGCGAGGTTCTTGAGCCGCTGTGCGGCGTCCTGCATGGCGCACACCTCCGTGATGGGAGACGATCCCGGAATCGTCCAACACCACGTAAACACCAACGGGCCGCTCTCGCAGTCCCGTTACTGCGTTACGGATCGGCAAAATACATGTAGCGGGCATGCATATCGGCGTGCCGGGGCGGTTTCCGGCGGTCCCGGGCGGCTCCAGGAACGCCGAAGGGGCGCTCGCACCACGGATGGCGAGCGCCCCTTCAGGGGTGTTACTGGACCGGGGTCAGGAGGCCTTGGCCTTCTCCTCGACCTTCGGAGCCTCGGCGACGGCCGGGGCCGGCGCCGGCTTGGCGGCCTCGTAGAACTCCTCGCGGGGAGACTCGAGGGCACCGAGCGCGGTGATGTCGCGCTTCTGGAACATGTTGAGCGTCCACTCGGCGATCACACGGGTCTTGCGGTTCCAGGTCGGCATGGCGAGCCCGTGGTAGCCACGGTGCATGTACCAGGCGAGACGGCCCTTGAGCTTGATCTTCATCTTGCCCATGACGATCATCGCGACGCCCTTGTGCAGGCCGAGACCCGCCACCGCGCCCTTGTTGCTGTGGCTGTACTCCTTCTGCGGGAAGCCCCGCATGCCGGAGACCACGTTGTCGCCGAGGACCTTGGCCTGGCGCATGGCGTGCTGGGCGTTCGGCGGGCACCAGGCGCGCTCGGCCGGCGTGCCGTTCTTGACGGCCACCAGGTCCGGGACCTGGGCGTTGTCGCCCGCGGCCCAGATGTAGTCGCTGCCCTGCACCTGGAGGGTGGTCTGGGTGTCCACGTGGCCGCGGGGGCCGAGCGGGAGACCGAAGCGCGCGAGGGCCGGGTTCGGCTTGACGCCGGCGGTCCACACGACGGTGTTGGAGTCGACCTCGAGGCCGTTGCTGAGCACGACGTGACCGTCGACGCAGGACGGCATCGTGGTCTTCAGGTAGACCTCGATACCGCGGGACTCCAGGTGCTTCCTGCCGTACGTGCCGAGCTCGGGGCCGACCTCGGGCAGCACCTTGTCGGCGGCGTCGACGAGCACGAAGCGCATGTCCTCGCGCTTCACGTTCTTGTAGAACTTGGCCGCGTCGCGCGCCAGGTCCTCGACCTCACCGATCGTCTCGGCGCCCGCGAAGCCACCGCCGACGAACACGAAGGTGAGCGCCTTGCGGCGGATCTCCTCGTCGTTCGTGGACTCGGCCTTGTCGAGCTGCTCGAGCACGTGGTTGCGCAGGCCGATGGCCTCCTCGACGCCCTTCATGCCGATGCCGACCTCGGCGAGGCCCGGCGTCGGGAAGGTGCGGGAGACCGCGCCGAGCGCGATCACCAGGTAGTCGAAGGGAACCTCGTACGCCTCGCCGACGAGCGGGGCGACCGTGGCGACCTTGCGGTCCTGGTCGATGGTGGTGACCCGCCCGGTGAGAATCTCGGCTCCGGGCACAGCGCGTCGCAGCGGGACGACGACGTTGCGCGGCGAGATGCTGCCGGCGGCGGTTTCGGGGAGGAAGGGCTGGTAAGTCATGTACGAGCGCGGGTCCACGACCGTGACGGTCGCTTCCGCATAACGCATCTTCTTGAGAATGCGTCGTGCTGCGTACAGGCCTACGTACCCACCGCCTACTACGAGGATCCTGGGACGCTCCGTGGTGCTCATGCCATCGAGTATCCACCTGTCCGGAGGGGGTCGCTCGTGCGCCCCTTCACAAGCATGGAGAGGGCCTCTGCTACACTTCGCCGCCCACGTGACGGACGTCATGGCCCCAGCGGGGAACCACGGTATAACGCCGGTCGTTCCACACCCCTGTTGAGCTGCCGCTCCGAGCATTTGGCGGGGGTGGACCACTCGCCCGGTTCATCTGTCCGAAACAAGTCTGGAACGCCCCGCGCGTCAGCCGCCAGGGCCCCAGGACCCCCTTCCGCGGGCCATCTGACCCGGAACCTCGCCCAACGGGGCCGAATTCCTTGTGAAGAACTTCACGAACTTTCCCGACGGGGTGTCGCCGGAGCGTGTCGCCCCCCTCCAGGAAGAGGCCGGGAGAGGGGTCTTGGAGGGGCCGGGCACCTTGGACGGGCAGGCTAGGCGATCGACCAGGCGATGCCGTCGAGGATGTCGTGCTCGCTCACCACGACCTCCTTGGCGCCGATCCACTCCATGATCAGGCGCAGCACCAGTGCGCCGGAGGCGATGACGTCGACACGGCCCGGGTGGATGACCGGGTTCAGGGAGCGCTGGTCGTGCGTGGACGTCAGCAGCCAGTCCGTGAGCTCGGCGACGCGCTCGTAGGAGATACGGGAGTGGTGGATGGCCACCGAGTCGTACTCGGTCAGGCCGAGCGCGAGGGCGGCGACCGTCGTCACGGAGCCGGCGAGGCCGACGAGCGTGCGGGCCGCGGTCAGCGGGACGGTCTGCGTCACGAGGTCGAGGGCCGCGACGACGTCCTCGCGGATGGCCTCGATCTGCGCGGGCGTCGGCGGGTCGGTGACCTGGCCGTCCTCCCCCACGAGGTGGCGCTCCGTCATACGGACACAGCCGATGTCGACGGAGCGCGCGGCCACGACCGTGTCCTCGCCGACGACGAACTCCGTCGAGCCGCCGCCGATGTCCACGACCAGGTAGGGCTTGTCGAGGTCGGCCCGGCCCGTCAGCTCCTTCGTCGCGCCGGTGAAGGAGAACTCGGCCTCCTGGTCACCGGTGATGACCTCGGGCTCGACGCCCAGGATGTCCATGACCCCGCGCACGAAGTCGTCCCGGTTCTCGGCGTCGCGGGAGGCGGACGTGGCCACGAACCGGATCTTCTCGGCGCCGTGCGCCTTGATGGCCTCGGCGTACTCGCGGCAGGCCGCGAAGGTGCGCTCCAGCGCCTCGGGCGCGAGCCGTCCCGTGCGGTCCACGCCCTGCCCGAGCCGCACGATCGTCATGCGGCGGTCCAGGTCGACGAGTTCGCCCGTCACGGGGTCGGCGTCGGCGACGAGCAGGCGGATCGAGTTCGTGCCGCAGTCGACGGCGGCGACCCTGGTCACTCGCTCTCCTCGGGCGCGGCCGACACGCACGGGCCCTTCGCCCACCACTCGGGCAGCATCGCGATGGCCTCGTCGCCGAGCGGGTTCACACCCGGGCCCGCGGCCAGGGAATGGCCGACCAGGACGTGCAGGCACTTCACCCGGTCCGGCATGCCGCCCGCGCTCGGGAAGCCCTCGAGGACCTCGATGGCGTCGCGGCGCGCGATGTAGTCCTCGTGCGCCTTGCGGTACGCGTCCGCGAGCTCGGGGTCCGTCGAGAGGCGCTCCGTCATCTCCTTCATGACGCCGTTCGCCTCCAGGGTGCCGATCGCGGACGCGGCGCGCGGGCACGTGAGGTAGTACGTCGTCGGGAAGGGCGTGCCGTCCTCGAGGCGCGGGGCCGTCTCGACCACGTCCGGGTTGCCGCACGGGCAGCGGTGCGCGATGGCCCGCAGGCCGCGCGGCGGGCGGCCGAGCTGCTCCTTGAACGCCTGGATGTCGGCGTCCGTGGGCGTGGTCGGCTCGGTCTGGGGCGGGGGCGTGTCCATGCCTGGGGGCTTTCCTTCAGTGAACTTCGGTGGGGGTACTACGGGTTCGGGCTTGGGGCTTCGGGCTTGCGGCTTGGGCTTCGGCTTGGGCTTCGGCTTCGGGCGTTGGTGAGACGGGTCAGTTGTCGGGGCGGTCGGCCTTGTCGACACCGTCCCAGACGTTCGAGTACCAGGGCCGGCCCGCCGCGCCCTGCTCGGAGCGGGTGCGCTTCGCCGCGTCGGGGTCGCGCGCGATGTAGCCCGTCTCGCCCGGCATCACCAGGTGGAGCCGGTCGCGGATCCGCTGCTCCGCGTACGAGTCGTCCTGCCAGCGTGCCTTCTCGTCGCGCAGCCTGTCGACCCTGCTCTGCGCCTCCTGCTGCTGGCGCTGGAGGTCGGCGATCTCCCCGCGCTGGGAGACGTACTGCCTTATGGGGTAGGCGAGCGCGACGACCAGGGTGCACAGGACGAGGGCCAGGAGTGCCGCGCGACTGGTGAGGCGCGAGCGGCGGGCCTGACGTCTGGTCTGGGAGCGGTAGACGCGCTCGGCGGTCTGCTCGCCGAGCAGACGCAGCCGGGTCGCGGTGGAGAACCGGTCACGGTCCCTGTCCCGGACTCTCCCGGCCATCTTCGCGCCTCCCCTTTACGTGCGTACGTCCCCGCACACGGTACGGGACCGGGTGCGGGGACGTACGTACGACGCTTCTACCGAAGCCTGTGTGGCTCAGCCCTTGAAGCGGGGAAATGCGCTGCGGCCGGCGTAGACCGCGGCGTCGTCGAGGATCTCCTCGATGCGCAGGAGCTGGTTGTACTTGGCGACGCGGTCCGAGCGGGCCGGGGCGCCGGTCTTGATCTGGCCGCAGTTCACCGCGACGGCGAGGTCTGCGATGGTGACGTCCTCGGTCTCGCCGGAGCGGTGGGACATCATGCACTTGAAGCCGTTGCGCTGGGCCATCTCGACGGCGTCCAGGGTCTCGGTCAGCGAACCGATCTGGTTGACCTTGACGAGCAGGGCGTTGGCGGAGCCCTCCTCGATGCCGCGGGCGAGGCGCTCGGGGTTGGTGACGAAGAGGTCGTCGCCGACGATCTGGACCTTGTCGCCCAGCTTCTCGGTGATGACGTTCCAGCCGGCCCAGTCGTCCTCGTACAGCGGGTCCTCGATGGAGACCAGCGGGTACGCGGAGACGAGCTCCTCGTAGTACTCGGTCATCTCGGCGGCCGAGCGGGACTTGCCCTCGAACTCGTACTTGCCGTCCTTGTAGAACTCGGACGCGGCGACGTCGAGGGCGAGCCCGATCTGCTCGCCGGGGACGTAACCGGCCTGCTTGATGGCCTCGACGATGAGGTCGAGAGCCTCGCGGTTCGAGCCGAGGTTCGGGGCGAAGCCGCCCTCGTCGCCCAGGCCGGTGGACAGGCCCTTGGTCTTCAGCACCTTCTTGAGGGTGTGGTAGACCTCGGCGCCCCAGCGAAGGGCCTCGGAGAAGGACTCCGCGCCGATCGGCGCGATCATGAACTCCTGGATGTCGACGTTGGAGTCGGCGTGCGACCCACCGTTGAGGATGTTCATCATCGGGACGGGCAGCAGGTGCGCGTTCGGGCCGCCGAGGTAGCGGAACAGCGGCAGGTCGCTGGCCTCGGAGGCGGCGTGCGCGACGGCGAGGGAGACGCCGAGAATGGCGTTGGCGCCGAGCGAGCCCTTGTTGTCGGTGGCGTCCAGGTCGAACATCGCCTGGTCGATCAGGCGCTGCTCGGTGGCGTCGTAGCCGACGAGCTCCGGGCCGATCTGCTCGATGACGGCGAGGACGGCCTTCTCGACGCCCTTGCCCTGGTAGCGGTTCGGGTCACCGTCGCGGAGTTCGATGGCCTCGAACGCGCCGGTGGACGCACCGGACGGGACAGCGGCACGACCGGTGCTGCCGTCGTCGAGGCCGACCTCGACCTCGACCGTGGGGTTGCCTCGGGAGTCCAGGATTTCCCGGGCTACGACGACGTCGATGGACGGCACGAGCATCTCCTTCTGGGATGTGACGCAACTACGCCGGGCCGCATGGTCCGGCAACACCTGAGCCTATCCGGCTCCAGGCATCGGCCAGCCGACCGACCGGCCCGTGGACAAAACCGAGAGCGAATTGTTTCCGAACGGAACAAAAAGTCCCGGCCGACAACGGACGAAAGCCCAGGACCCCTCACACACCAAAGCCCCGCCCCGGGCGCGACGGGGGAATGCGCACCCGGGGCGGGGAGTCCTTGGGGGGGGAACCTGGCGTGGTACCGGCCGTCCGCCGAAAGCCGGTACCCGAGCGGCCTGGGGGGCCGCTGCTCCTCTCTTACTTACTTGAGGTGGAGCTGCTGGCCCGGGTAGATCAGGTCGGCGTCCTTGACGATGTCCTTGTTCAGCTTGAAGAGCTTCGCCCAGCCGCCCTTGGTGTCGTGCGCCTCGGCGATGGTGCTGAGCGTGTCTCCGGCCTTCACCTTGTACTCGCCGTCACCCTTCTTGACCTTCTTGCCGGCCGGGGTCTCGACGGTCTTCTTCGACTCCTGCTTCGCGGCAGGCGCCTTGCGCTCCTGGCTGCGGGTGGTCGGCTGCTCGGCCTTGCGCTCCGGCTGCGGGGCGGCGGCCGGGGCGGAGCCGGTCGAGGCGGCGGACAGGCCCACGCCGCAGCTCGGCCAGGCACCCTTGCCCTGGCTGGCCAGGACCTTCTCGGCGACGGCTATCTGCTGCGCCTTGGAGGCCTTGTCGGCGGTGGAGGCGTACGCGGTGCCGCCGTACGCGGCCCACGTGGACGAGGAGAACTGGAGGCCGCCGTAGTAGCCGTTGCCCGTGTTGATCGACCAGTTGCCGCCGGCCTCGCACTGCGCGACCGCGTCCCACTCGGAGGCGGTGGCGGCGGAGGCGCCGGTGGCACCCATCAGCGGGACGGCGACAGCGGCACCGGCGACACCGGCGAGCGTGGCGACGCGAACGGCCTTGGACGGGCGGCGGTGCTTGCCCTTGCTGGAAAACAGCATCGAGAGATCCCCTCACCGACGCCTACGAGGTGAGCTGTCGGGTTCGGGCCGGATGAGTGCCCGGTCGCACGTCCTGCGTGCGACTTAACCCCAAGCCGGTCGTCCGGCCGTCTCTCAACGGCCGGGGCCGGCACTTACCTTGGGTCCCCCGCTCCTGCCTACGGCGCTTACGCGACGACTGTTCCCGTACGGACATTGGCAGGATTCGGCGTGACATCCGACGGGGCCCGCTGTGGCGAGCGGTGATGACCGTAAGCAGTGGATCGCCGGAATTTCAAAGACGATCAGGGCCTTTGAGACCCATCTCTCACTCTCGCCAAAGCGGACATTCAGCCCGAACTGCCGCTACTTTTCGCCCGATTCGAGCCCAAGATCCAGACTCTGACCAGGAAGGATGAGGTCCGGGTCGGCACCCACCGTCTTCTTGTTCTCGGCATACAGAGCGGCCCATCCGCCGTCCACGTCATGGGTGTCGGCGATGTCCCAGAGGTTGTCGCCGGCGCGCACGGTGTAGGCGCCTTCGTCCTGATTCGCCTGCTTGCGCCCGCTTTCGTCGCCGCGTGAGGCATGGCGGCCCGAGCCGTCGTCGGCGCGCAAGGAGTCTGCGGTGTCGTCCGCGGCGGCGTCGCCGCGATGTCGGCCGGAGGCGGGCGGAGTGGCCGCGTCCGAGCCGGCGGAGGCCTCCGGCGAGGGCGTCGCGGGGGTCGAAGTCGAGCCATCCCGGCCGGACTTGTCACTCTTGGAGTCATCCGAGGTGTTACCCGCGGTATCACCCGACTTGTCGTGATTCTTCTCTCGGGAGGTGTCCTTCGCGCCCGAGGAAGCGGAGTCCGACGGCTCGTCGCTCGCGTCCCCCTTCGCGGCGCCGTCCGCCGCGTCGTCGCTCCCGGAGTCACCGGCCGACGGGGTCGGCAGGGCCGCCCCGGGGTCGACGTCGGCGGCGGCGGCGTCCGCCGTGAGCCCCGAGGTGACCGAGCAGACCGGCCACGCCCGCGGGCCCTGGTCGGCGAGGACCTTCTCGGCGACGGCGATCTGCTGCGAGCGGCTGGCCTGGTCGGCGCGCGGCGCGAAGTCGAGGCCGCCGTAGTTCTCCCAGGTCTCCTGGGAGAACTGGAGCCCGCCGTAATAGCCGTTGCCCGGATCGGCGCTCCAGGAGCCGCCGCTCTCGCACTCGGCGAGCTTGTCCCATGTGGCCGTCGACGCGGCGCTCGCGCTGGTCGCGCCGAGCAGAGGGATCGCGATGGCGGAGCCGGCCACTCCCGCGGCGACGATGAGCGCGGGAGCCTGGCGGGGGCGACGGTGACGACCGTTCCCGGTGAGCATGGAGGCGCCTTTCGGTGGCTCGGGGAATGCTGCGGCGGGTGGTGCCGCGATGACTGGTGAACGTAGCGGGAGTCGAACGCTTGTCACAAGTCGATGCAGCGGAGATCACGTGAAAGTCACAGTCTTGACGGTCCGTCAGTTACAGGGCTTTGTCCGGGCCCTCCTGATGCGGCGTGAACTCGACCGGAAGTGTGCGCAATCCCCGCATGATGAGCCCGCCGCGCCAGCGCAAATCGGCAGGTTCTCCCGCGAGTCGCAGGTCCGGAAGGCGCGTCAGAAGCGTCGCGAGGGCGGTCTGTCCCTCCAGGCGCGCGAGGGGCGCGCCGAGGCAGTAGTGGATGCCGTGCCCGTATCCGAGGTGCTGATTGTCACGCCGGGACAGGTCGAGGGTGTCGGGCTCCTCGAAGCGCGCCGGGTCGCGGTCCGCGGCGGCGAGCACGACGAGGACGGGGTCGCCGGCGGAGATGTCCTGTCCTCCGACGGTCAGCGGCTCGGTCGCGAAGCGCCAGGTGGCGAGCTCCACCGGGCCGTCGTAGCGCAGGAGTTCCTCGACGCCGGTCTCGAGGAGGCCCGATTCGCCCCTTTCCAGGGAGAGTTGCAGGCGCTCGCGCTGCTCGGGGTGGGTGAGCAGGGCGTATGTGCCGTTGCCGATGAGGTTGATGGTGGTTTCAAAACCGGCAAAGAGGAGGATGAAGGCCATCGCGGCGGCCTCGTTCTCCGTCAGATGCTCGCCGTGGTCGGAGGCGCGGATAAGGCCGGAGATCAGGTCGTCGCCGGGCTCGTCGCGCTTGCGGTGGATGAGCTCGACGAGATAGTTCCGGATCTTCTTCACGGAGCGGGCGACCCCGCCGCGCGGGCCGCCCCCGTGGCGGATCATCATGCCCGCCCAGTCCCGTAGGTCGTCCTGGTCCTCGCGCGGGACGCCGAGCAGGTCGCAGATCGCGTAGATGGGGAGCGGGAAGGCGAAGTCGTGGATGAGGTCCGCCTCGCCCTTGGCGGCGAACTCGTCGATGAGCCGGTCGGTCAACTCCTGTACCCGGGGCGCGAATTCGGCCACCCGGCGCGGGGTGAAGGCCTTCGAGACGAGGCGGCGCAGGCGGGTGTGGTCCGGCGGGTCGATATTGAGCAGATGCGTCATCAGCTCGGCCTTGCGCTCGCCCGGAATGCCGGTCTTGCCCTTGGCGTGGGCGGGCTCGTCGTGGTGCGCCGGGTTCTTGGACAGGCGCTGGTCGGCCAGCGCCTGCTTCGCGTCCGCGTACCGCGTGACCAGCCAGGCCTCGACGCCACTGGGGAGCGTGGTGCGGTGAACGGGCGAGTGCTCGCGCAGCCAGGCGTAGGCCGGGTACGGATCGGTGGCGAACTCCCAGGTGAAGAGTTCGGGAGCGGTGCGCTGCGCGGGCTTTTCGGTCACGCGTCGACGGTATCCGGCGCGGGGCGGCCCGTTGGCCGGACCCCACCGCCGACCGGCTCTGGGGCCTGCCTTCACACTCCCGTCGTCCGCCCGAGGGCGGGCCCCGCGGCGTCTGGTGCGTGCGACTGCAAAGCGGAGGAGGGCGTCTACGCGGAGCATCGGCAACCGACGACAACGCCGCAGATACGCGTCCAGACACCGGGGCAGGCGCGAATGTGAAGACAGGCCCTAGGCCAGCCCCTCCGCCGCGCGGATCGCGTCCCGGTACGCCCGGGCCGCCGCCCGCAGCGCTGCTTCCGGGTCGACTCCGTCGGACTCGGCTCGCAGGGCGAGGGCGAGCAGTTCGTAGCCGACGCCGTCGCCGCCCGGCGCCGGCACGTCGAGGCCGGCCGTGCGGACGCGGGACCCCAGCTTCGCCGCGAGTGCGAGGCCGGGCTGGCCGACCGGCACCCCGTCCGTGACGGACTCGCGCTGCTTCTCCACGGCCTTCGTGCGCAGCCAGTGCTCCTTCACGTCCTCGGGCGTGAGCGCCGTGTCGTCGCCGAAGACGTGCGGGTGGCGGTGGATGAGCTTCTCGACGATGCCGCCGGCGACGTCGTCCACGGAGAACGCCTCGTCCCCTTCCTCGCCGGAGGCCTCCTCGGCGATCCGGGCGTGGAAGACGACCTGCAGGAGTACGTCCCCGAGCTCCTCGCGCAGTTCGTCCCGGTCGCCGTCCTCGATCGCCTCGACGAGTTCGTACGCCTCCTCGATCGCGTACTTCGCGAGGCCCTTGTGGGTCTGCTGCGAGGACCACGGGCACTCGCGGCGGATGCGGTCCATGACCTGGACCAGGTCGAGGAGGCGGGCGCCCGGCAGGTCGTAGGAGGCCGGGAGCAGTTCCAGGTCGGGCATCGCGACGCGGCCCGACCCGGCGAGCGCGGCGAGGCCGTCGGTCAGGCGCCGGTCGCCCTCGGCGGTAGCGACGACCACGACGGTGCGGCCCCCGGCACAGGCGTCGACGAGCTCACTGGCGGTCGGCGCGGCCTCCCGCACCTCGATGCCGGCCTCCCGCAGATACGGCAGCTGCGGGTGCGCGGCGTCGGCGCACAGCACCTCGTCGGCGGCGTGCAGGAGCTGCCAGGCCGACCACGACAGCAGGCCGGGCGCGACGCGGTGGCTGGTGGTGAGCAGGACGATGCGGCCGGTCGGGGCGGCGGTGGGTGCGTTCTCGGCGTTCACGCCTCGAACGTAACCCAGGCCGCCTGCCGCGCACCGGGCGAGAGGCCCTACGCCGTCTGCTGCTCGGTCTTCGGGGACGTGACCTCGCGCACCCAGGGTGTCTTCGCGTCGGCGCGGCCATGGCTCTTGGCGATGTCCCAGGTGCCGTAGCGCGGGTTCAGGTCGACGTTCAGCTCCTTGGATGCCTGGTCGAGCGCCTTCCAGAAGGGGGCCTGGTCGGTCTCGGACTGGGACTGCATGTTCGCGCCGACCTTCTGGGCAAGGCCCATCACCTCGAGGTCGGTGCGGGCGCTGTCCGCGATGCGCTCGGGCGCGATGCTGTACTGCTCGAGCAGGGCGAGCTCGAGCTGCCGGGCGCCGCCGGCCTGCTGCGCCATCGCGGCTTTCCGCTCCTGGATCTGCCTGCGGGTCACCGTGACGCCCGCGTCGGCGGCCGCGCGGTGCAGGACGCGGTCGAAGACCATGGAGTGCAGCGTGTTCCGGGTGAGGCCGCCGGACTTGGCGATGGCCTGCTCGTACTGCTGGTCGTCCTTGGTGGCGGCCTGCTGGGCGTCGCGCACCTCGTTCACCCGGTTCTCCAGCTGGGAGACGGTGATGCGGTCGCTGCCCACGACGGCCGCGGCGCCGGGGTGCGCGTCGCTGCCGCAGGCGGTGAGGAGGGGGACCGCGGCTACGGCGGCGGTGGAGAGGACGAACGCGGTGCGGCGGCTGTTGCTGCTCTTGCGGCGGTGCAAGGTGGGCCTCCCTGCGACGAGTTTGTGCGTCGGTGCACAAAGTCCGGCGGTGATCGATGTTAGGCAGTGGCCGTGCTCTCGGCCACCTATTCGACCCAACGATTCGCCAGGAGTTGAGGTACTCCCCGCGCCCGGCCCGCCCCGGCTCAGCCCCGGACCTGCCCCAGCCACTGCAAGGTGCGGCGGATTTCGGCCGGGAACGGGTGTCCCGGCCCGTGCAGGCGCTCCGCGTCGTGCAGGAGGCGTACGAGGGTGTCGTGGGCGGCGGCCCGGTCGCCGAGCGCGAGGAGCAAGTGGCCGATGCGGCGCCGGACTTCGAGGGGCAGCGTGACGTCCGTCGTCGCGTACTGGTTCTCGTAGTACGGGAGCAGCGCCCGGTATTCGGCGAGTGCGGCGGCCGGTTCGCCGAGCTGTTCCAGGCACTGCGCGGCCTCGTAGCGGAACTGGAGGGACTGCGGGTCGGCCTGGCCCGCCTCGGTGGCGCGCTCGTCGGCGAGGCGGCGCAGCTCGGGCAGGGCGCGGCGGTACTGGCCGTCGTCCATGAGCGTGGCGGCGTACTGCTTGCGCAGCGTGCGGACGACCGGTGAGTGCTCGCCGTGCTGGGCCGCGGCGGCGGGCAGGATCGCGCCGAGGATGTCGACGGCCTGGGTGATGCGGCCCTCGCCGAGGAGGCGCTTGACCTCGTCGACGGCGCCCGCGACGTCCGGCTTGTCGGTGTGGGGGGTGGGCGCGGCGGGCTGCGGGGCGGGGGTGCGGGCGCGGTCGGGCCAGGGGGCGTGCGGGCGCAGGAAGGGGCGGGTCGGGTCGAGCGGGCCGCCGTTCGGCACGCCGCGCGCGGGCAGCAGCGGGAGCAGGGCCTCGTACGTCTCCTGGGCGGAGGCCGGCCGGTGCTGCGGGTCCTTGGCGAGCAGGCGCAGGACGAGGGCCTCCAGGGGTTCGGGGACCTCGGGACGCAGCCGGCGCACGGGCAGGGGCGGCTCGTAGAGGTGGCGGTGCAGGACCCCGAGGGCGGTGGAGCCCGCGAACGGGACGTCTCCGCTGAGGAGTTCGTGCAGCAGCACCCCGAGCGCGTACAGGTCCGTGTAGGGGCCCACCGCGCCGCCCATGGCCTGTTCGGGCGCCATGTAGGCGGGGCTGCCGATGGGGGAGCCGGTGTGGGTGAGGCGGGTGGTGTCGGTGTCGAGCACGGAGGCGACGCCGAGGTCGAGGACGGTGACGGTGCCGTCCTGCTTGACCATCACGTTCCGCGGCTTGAGGTCGCGGTGCACGATCGGCACGGCGTGCACCGCGCACAGGACGGCGCACAGCTGGGCCGCGACGGAGACCGCCCACTGCCACGGGTAGGGGTCGTGCTCGGCGAGGTGGTCGGAGAGGTCGGCCCCGTCGACGTACTGCATGACGAGGTAGAGGTCTTCGCCCTGGGTGCCCGCGTCGTGGACGGTGACCAGGCCGGGGTGATCGACCTGGGCCGTGACGCGGCACTCGCGCACGAAGCGGCGGCGCAGCTCGTCGGCCTCCTGGCCGGCGACACGGTCGGGGCGCAGCAGCTTCACGGCGACGCGCCGGTCGAGCCGCTGGTCGTACGCCGTCCAGACCTGGCCCATGCCGCCCTGGCCTATGAGGGTGGACAGCTCGTAGCGCCCGGCGACGAGTTGTCCGCCGGACGCGTTCAGGGGGTGCGTCACCGTCCGCCTTCCTGCTTTCGCAGGTAGTCGCTGAGTTCGTCGAGCTCCGCGCGGACCTGGTCGATGCGGTGGGGCGGCGGCGTCTGGGTCTGCGGTGCGGGGGTGGGCACGGGTGTGGGGGCCGGGCCCGCGGTCTGGGTGAGCTGGTCGTGCACGGGCTGTGTCGACGGCGGCGTGGGCGGCGCGTAGTGCTGCTGCGGGAACCCGTACGCGGGCCGCTGGTGCGGCTGCTGCTGGAGCGGCAGCTGCTGCGGCTGGTATCCGTTCGCGTAGCCGCCGCCGTAGAACCCGAGGCGCTCCTTGCGGCCGTGGCGGATGTCGGCCACCAGGTAGTACGAGACGACTCCGGCGAGCGTGATCAGGAGGATCGTCATGCCCGCGTCGCCCCGCCACGTCGTGAACTCGTCGACGCCCGGGTCCGTGGCGAGCAGCGCGACCGTGCAGGTCTGGAGCGCGGCGCCGGACGCGAAGACGATCCAGTCCGTCCTGCTGCGCGTCGTCAGCGCGAGACGCAGCAGCGCCGTCCACGCGAGGAAGCCGATGCTCAGCACGGCGAGCGCCACGAACAGGACGCGCAATCCGATCTGCACGCCATGCGACGGGCGCTGTGGCGGTGGCATGTAGCCCTGGCCGTGCATGGTTTCTCCTGCTGCTCCTGCTGACGGGTCCTTGGTATGTCGAGCGTATAGGCCGACTCCGACAACCCGCGCCGGGTTGTACGGAACCGTTGTCGTACGGATGTCAAAAGCGTCACTCGGGGCCGAGTGTGCCGTCCGTCAGTCCGTCGTGCAGGCCCTGCACGAGCTGTTCACCGAGGCGCGCGGCCTGGCGCAGGGCGTCCTCGAACTCGGCGAGGGCGCGGAAGCGTTCGCCGTAGCGGTGCTGGTCGGCGAGCGGCAGGCGCGGCAGTTGGAGGCGGCGCACGTCCAGGCGCGTGGCGGTGGACGCATAGCTGCTGGCCTGCCGGTTGTTGGCGGTGCCGCGCAGGAACCCGGCGAGGAACCAGGGGTCGAGGGCTGCCGGGTCGGGGCGCAGCAGGGTCAGGCCGCGGCCGAGTGCGGCGCCCGCGGTGGCCTCGTCGACGACGCGGACGACCGCGCCGCCGCCGGCCAGGGGCACGACGACGTCGCCCGCCTCGACGAGTGCGGGCTCCTCGTCCCCGCCCTGGGGTGAGCCGGAGGGCGCGGTTCCGGCGAGGACGTCGTGGTCGGTGAGGACGGGCACGCGCGCGACGCCGCCGGTGGCGGGACCCGATGCCGCCGCGGTCGCCGTGGTGGTCCGGAGCAACAGGGCGCCCGCACGGGCGAGTTCACCGACCGTCGTCCGGGGCCACCGGGCCGGGGACTGCGCGGCGGGCGGGGTGTCGGGGGCGCGGTCGGCGGTGAGGCGCAGGGTGTCGCCGAGGCGGGTGCGGACCGCGGCGAGCTCCTCGGCGCCGCCGCCCGCGGCCGGGGGCGGCAGCCGGCGCGCGGGCGCGAGGTCGACCTCGTCGTCGAGCAGCTCGATCACGGGCACGGAGCGGGCGATGCCGGGCAGTTCCTCGAGGGTGCCGTCGCGGTCGAAGGGGCGCCAGGCGTCGAGCACGGCCTGCTGGACCTGCTCCCACGGCAGCTTGTCGCGTCCGTCGCCGGAGCCTGCCGGGCCGCCCCCGGTCGTCTCCACGAGGAGGAGTTCGGGCGCGGGCGGCGCGCCGGCGCCGGGCCGGCGCAGTACCCACAGGTGGAGCGGGATGTTGTTGGGCGGGACGGAGCCCGCGGGCAGGGCGATCACGGCGCGCAGGGCGCCGCGGCGCAGCAGGTCGGCGCGGATACGGCGGCCCGAGCGGCGGGAGGCGGCGGCGGGCGGCATCAGCAGGACGGCGGTGCCGCCGTCGCGCAGGCGGGCCAACGCGTGCTGGATCCAGGCGAGTTCGGACTCGGTGCGGGCCGGGAAGCCGTACTCCCAGCGCGCGTCGTAGGCGAGTTCGTCGTGGCCCCAGTTGCGTTCGTTGAACGGCGGGTGGGCGAGGACGGCGTCGGCGCGGACGTCGGGGAACGCGTCGGCGCGCAGGGTGTCGCCGGCCGCCGTGCGCACGGTGGCGCCGTCGGTGGCGGCGGGGGTGCCGAGTGCGAGGCGCAGCGCGGTGAGGGCGGCGAGGTCGGGGGCGCTGTCCTGGCCGTAGAGGCGCTGGTCAGGCTCGGGTGAGAGGTCGCGCACGGCGCGCAGCAGGGCGCCGGTGCCGCAGGCCGGGTCGAGGACGGTGCGGGCGGATCCGGCGAGGGCTGCCATGAGCTGGGCGGGACCCGCGGGCGTGAGCGTGTACTGGCGCGGGTTGGCGTCGAGATGACGGCCGAGCAGGAACTCGTACGTCTGACGGGCGCCCAGTTCCGCGGCGAGTTCGGCGGCGCCGCGCAGCAGCGGGACCGAGGGCAGGAGCTCCGTGTCGGGCAGGCGCACCGCGCGCTCGTCGCGGGGGCCGAAGCGCGGGGTCAGGACGTCGTCGAGGGCGGCCGGGAGGCGCTGGGCGAGGTGTTCGTCGGAGACCGCGGCGAGTTCGAGCCAGTCGGTGGGCCGGTCGTGCACGAGGAGCAGGGCGCAGCCGGTGTGCAGGAGCGCGACGCCGGGGCCCGCGGGGTGTCCGGCGAGCTGCTGCCAGACGCGTTCACGCAGCGGGACCTCGGCGAGCTTTCCTTGCTCGCGCAGCCAGTTCTCGACGTCGGCGAGGGCGAAGGAGGGGCTGGTCTCGGTGCCGCCGACGGGCTTGGGGAAGTCGGGGTGGCGGCGGCGCCAGTTGCTGACGGCGGCGCGGCCGACCCCCGCGAGCCGGGCGATCCCGGCCGCGGTCACTTCAGTGGCGTTGTCCTGCACCCGGCGTGCTCCCCTCGGCTCCCCCACATGACTGTGGCGCCGAGCATACCCGCGAACGCGTAATCACCCCATTCACGAGCGTGTACACATTCGACTTTGTGAAGCGTGTTGACTCGGTTCACAGGCTCTGCTCTTATTGACCCATCGAAACGAGCGGTCGCCGGAATCGGGGGCCGCCTTCTGTGGGGGGATCAGCCATGGGCATGAAGACCAAGGTCGCGCTGGGTGCGGTCGTCGGAATCGTCGTGATCGGCGTCGTATCGGCGAACTCGGGTGACGGCGACAACGGCAACGGGGGGAACGGCGGCGGTACCTCCGCCGCCGCGGACAAGAACGCGGGTGACAAGGCCGGCAAGGCCGATGACGCCGCCAAGTCCGACGCCGGCGACAAGGGCGCGTCGAAGGCCTCGCAGGCCGAGCAGTTCAAGGCCTTCGTGGCGAAGAACGGCACGCCCAAGGAGAAGGCCGCCGTCGCCCACGTCCTCAAGGTCCAGGGCGCCGACCAGCAGAACGACATCCTCGACAGCGCCGACGTCTACACCGACTTCACCGGCGGTCTGACGGGCGAGGGCTCCGGCCCCTCCAAGCTGATCGCCTCCGCGTTCGCGGACTGGAAGGACAGCAAGAACGGCCTGGTCACGGTCTACGACGCCGACGGCGAGATCATCACCAACGGCAACTTCTGACGGCCGTGCACCACCGCTCCGCCTCCACCACCTCAACCACTTCCCGGGGAACTCCCATGCGCCGCAGCACACTTGCCGCCCTCTGCCTCACCGTCGTCACGGCCGCCGTCTCACTCACCGCGTGCGGGCCCGGCGGCCCCGGCGACGCCGCCGGCCCGGGCGACAAGCCCAAGGCCCCCTTCGCCGACCTGTCAGGACCGGAGATCGCCAACAAGGCCATGAAGGCCACCCGCGGCGCCACGTCCCTCACCATCAAGGGCAACGCGGCCGACGGGGAGGGCGGGCAGATCGCCCTCGATGTCGCCCTCGACAGGAAGGGCGAGTGCGCCGGCTCGATGGGCATGAAGGGGCAGGGCAGGGTCGACCTGATCAAGACGGGCCCGACCATGTACCTCAAGTCCGACGAGGCGTTCCTGCGCGCCCAGAGCGAGGGCGAGTCCAAGGCGGACACCGACGCCGTCGTGAAGATGCTCGCGGGACGCTGGATGAAGTCGAAGGCGGACAGCCCCGACGCCAAGGACATGGCGGCGTTCTGCGACCTCGACTCGCTGCTCGCCGAGTTCAAGAGCAATGACACCCTCGCCCGCAAGGGCCGGGCGACGACGGTCGACGGCACCCCCGCGTTCACGGTCACCGAGACCGACGGCAAGGACGAGTACACGCTCTACGTCGCGACCGAGGGCAGGCCGTACGTGCTCAAGCTCGTCACCAAGTCCGCCAAGGAGCCGGGCTCGCTCACGTTCTCGGACTACGACAAGCCGGTCGAGGCCGCGCCGCCGGCCGACAAGGACGTCGTCGACCTGGACAAGATGGGCGGCTGACCGGGCCTGAAGGCTCAGCGCGCGTGGAAGCGCTCCGGCGCCGACGTCGGGTTGCCGCCCGTGGGCAGCGCCTGGTCCGGGCAGCTCGACAGCACACGCTTCATGGCGTCCCGCTCACCGGCCGTCACCCACAGCCCGTACTTCTTCTTCACGGCGACCTGCCCGGCGACATACGTGCACCGGTACCCCTTGCGGGGCGGCAGCCAGGTCGCCGTATCGCCCTCGCCCTTGCTGCGGTTGGGGCCCGCGTCGACCGCGAGCAGGTTGAGCGGGTCGTTGGCCAGGGCGATGCGCTTGCTCGGGTCCCACTTCTGGGCGCCCTTCTGCCAGGCGTCGGAGAGGGCCACCAGATGGTCGATGTCGACCTGGCTGCGGCCGCGCGCGAACGCGATCTCCTTGCCGGTGTACGGGTCGGAGGCGAGCGTCCCCGACACGACCGTGCAGCGCCCGTCGCGGAACTTCACCCCCGTCAGGTCCCGCTTGAGTATGTCGTCGCGGGTGTCGCAGCCGTTCGAATCGGTGTCGGCCCAGGCGCTGCCGAAGCGGCCCCGGTCGTAACCGGTCTTGGGTGCCCGCCCCTTGACGGTCAGCGAGTTCACGGCGTCGAGCGCACCGCCCGCCTTGTACTCGGGCCCGGACCCCGACCCGCCCTGCTGCTCCACGGTGCAGCCGGTGGCGACGGCCACGGTCACCAGTACGGCGGCGACGGCTCGCCCAGCGCCTCGCATCACGACGCTCCCCCCTGCTAGTCCGGTTCGGGTGTCACCGTATCGGGTGAACGCCCGCGTTACCGGGGCGCACCGGGGCGCGGAAGCCACACCTCCCGGTCGCCCCTCCCGCTCACGCCTTCCCGCTCACACCTTCCCGATGCCCAGTGTCGTTTCCGACGGCAGCAGTCCGGAGCCGAGGACCTCCACCCACAGGGGCCCGAGGAGGTCGGAGAGCCTGGCGGTGTCCGTCGCGCCGAGCGTGCGCCACGGTGCGGCGGCCAGCTCGTCCGTACGCTCCTCCACCTCCGCCCGCAGGGCCTTCCCGTCTTCCGTGGCGGAGCCCGTCTCGTCCAACAGGCCCCGTGCGGCGAGCCGTTCCCGCGCGGCGTCCCACTGGTCCTGGCTCCAGCCTCGGCTGGTGAACGTCCGCGCGGAAGCGGCGCCCACCGCCGCGAACGACACGAGTGCCTCGACCGGGTCGAGGCCGGCCGCGAGCAGCGCGGCGAGATGGCCGTCGCCCCGGTGCTCGCGCAGGACCGTCGCCGCCTGCCAGAACACGAGGTGCGGCGCTTCGGGCCAGGGCAGTTCGGCGTTGGCGGCGGCCAGGGGGCGGCCCTCGGCGTTCACCGCATCGGCGGCCCGGCGGGCGAGCGCGGCGGCCTCGGCGAACTCGGGGCCGTCGAGCCGCTCACCGAAGAGCGTGCGGTACGCGCGGTCGACGGAGCGCAGCCGTCCCGCGAGGACCGCGTCCGGTGCCGCGGTCCGCCACGCCGCCGGTACGTGCTCGGCGACCATGTCCGGGTTGAAGCTGTAGAACGCCGAGGCCACCCGCGTGGGCCCGGCGGCGCCCAGCGGGGCGGCACGCCAGGCGAAGTAGCTCGGCCACCGCTCGTCGGTCCGGAACCCGAGCCCGGCCGCCTCCTCGAATGCCTCGGGCGCGTAGTACAGCACCGCGTGGAGCGGCTCGACGAGGTGCCACATCTGGCGCACCCTGCCGGGCCCGACCTCAGCGCTCTCGGACATGACCGACCGTCCCCTCGTCGCACTCACCCCGCCCCGGACAGGCCCCGGGCCCGTCCCGCGAGACTCTACGAACCGAGGATCGACGTCAAGAACTCCCCGACCCAGCCCAGGAGTTCGCGTCCGACGAGCGGCTTGCCGCCCACCTTCGCGGTCTTCGGCCGCGGGACGAGCACCTGGTGCGCGGCCGCCTTGATGACCGTGCCCGGGTAGAGGCGCTTGAGGCGCAGCTCCTGCGACTCCCTCAGCTCCACGGGGGCGAAGCGGATGTTGTTGCCCTGGAGGACGATCTCGCCGACGCCGCACGCCCGCGCGAACATGCGCAGGCCGGCGACTAGCAGCAGGTTCTCGACCGGCTCGGGCAGCTTGCCGTAGCGGTCGGTGAGCTCCTCGCGGACCGCCTTGACGTCCGCTTCCGTGTTCACGGAGGCGATGGCGCGGTAGGCCTGCAGCCTGAGCCGCTCACCCGGCGCGTAGTCGTGCGGGACGTGCGCGTCGACCGGGAGCTCGATCTTGACGTCCAGGGGCGGCTCCTCCTCGACGCCGCCCTCGACGGCGGCCCGGTAGTCGGCCACCGCCTCGCCGACCATGCGGATGTAGAGGTCGAAGCCGACGCCCGCGATGTGGCCCGACTGCTCGCCGCCGAGCAGGTTGCCCGCTCCGCGGATCTCCAGGTCCTTCATCGCCACGTACATGCCCGCGCCCATCTCCGTGTGCTGGGCGATGGTGGCGAGTCGCTCGTGCGCGGTCTCGGTGAGCGGCTTCTCCGGCGGGTACAGGAAGTACGCGTAACCGCGCTCGCGGCCTCGGCCGACGCGGCCGCGCAGCTGGTGGAGCTGGCTGAGGCCGAAGTTGTCGCCGCGCTCGACGATGAGGGTGTTCGCGTTCGAGATGTCGATGCCCGACTCGACGATCGTCGTCGAGACGAGGACGTCGAACTTCTTCTCCCAGAAGTCCACGACCACCTGTTCCAGGGCCTGTTCGGACATCTGGCCGTGGGCCGTCGCGATGCGCGCCTCGGGGATGATGTCGCGCAGGCGGGCCGCCGCGCGGTCGATGGACTCGACGCGGTTGTGGATGTAGAAGACCTGGCCCTCACGCAGCAGTTCACGGCGCACGGCCGCGCCGATCTGCTTCTCCTCGTACGGGCCCACGAAGGTGAGCACCGGGTGGCGCTCCTCCGGCGGCGTGGTGATCGTCGACATCTCGCGGATGCCGGTGACGGCCATTTCGAGCGTACGGGGGATGGGGGTCGCGGACATCGTGAGGACGTCGACGTTCGCGCGGAGCTTCTTCAGCTGCTCCTTGTGCTCGACGCCGAAGCGCTGTTCCTCGTCGACGATGACGAGGCCGAGGTCCTTGAACTTCGTCTCGGAGGAGAACAGGCGGTGCGTGCCGATGACGATGTCGACCGCCCCGTCGCGCAGGCCCTCCAGGGTGGCCTTCGACTCGGTCTCCGTCTGGAAGCGCGACAGCGCCCGTACGTTGACGGGGAACTGCGAGTAGCGCTCGGAGAACGTCCCGAAGTGCTGCTGGACGAGGAGGGTCGTGGGCACGAGGACCGCGACCTGCTTGCCGTCCTGGACGGCCTTGAAGGCTGCGCGAACAGCGATCTCTGTTTTTCCGTAGCCCACGTCGCCGCAGATCAGGCGGTCCATCGGGACCGTCTTCTCCATGTCCTCCTTGACCTCGGCGATGGTCGTGAGCTGGTCGGGGGTCTCCACGTACGGGAAGGCGTCCTCCAGCTCGCGCTGCCAGGGCGTGTCCGGGCCGAAGGAGTGGCCGGGAGCCGCCATGCGCGCCGAGTACAGCTTGATCAGGTCCGCGGCGATCTCCTTGACCGCCTTCTTCGCGCGGGCCTTCGTCTTCGTCCAGTCCGCGCCGCCCAGGCGGTGGAGCGTCGGGGCCTCGCCGCCGACGTACTTGGTGATCTGCTCCAGCTGGTCGGTGGGGATGTAGAGGCGGTCGCCGGGCTGGCCTCGCTTGGCGGGGGCGTATTCGACGACGAGGTACTCGCGGGTCGCGCCCTGGACCGTGCGCTGGACCATCTCGATGTAGCGGCCCACGCCGTGCTGCTCGTGGACGATGTAGTCGCCGGATTCGAGGGTGAGCGGGTCGATCGTCTTGCGGCGGCGGGCCGGCATGCGCTGGCCGTCCTTGCCCGCCGCCTTCTGGCCGGTCAGGTCCGTCTCGGTGAGGACCACCAGCTTCAGGGCCGGGTCCACGAAGCCGTAGTCGATGGAGCCGCAGGAGACCTGCACGACGGCCGGGGTGAGCTCGGTGAGGTCCTGGTCGAGGCGGGCCGGGACGCCTTCGCCGCCGAGCACCTCGACGGTGCGGGCTGCGGGGCCGTGCGCCTCGGTGACGTAGATGGTGCGCCAGCCGTCGGACAGCCAGCCCTTGGTGTCGGCGAGCGCCCGCGCGGTGTCGCCGCGGTACGACTCGGGGGCGTGCATGCCGAGCTTGAGGGTGTCGGAGCCGAGCTCCTCGTCGGCGGCGAACGGGGAGACGGACCACCACATCATGTCCAGCTCGCGGGCCCGGTCGCGGACGTCGGCGATGGACCGCAGGGACGCCGCGTCCACGTCGATGGGGGCCTCGCCGCCGCCGGCCGTGGCCGCCCACGACGCCTGGAGGAACTCCTGCGACGTGGCCACCAGGTCGGCCGCGCGCGTGCGCACCCGCTCCGGGTCGCACACCACGGCCATGGAGCCCTCGGGCAGCACGTCGAGCAGCAGCTCCATGTCGTCGACGAGGACCGGGGCGAGGGACTCCATGCCCTCGACGGCGATGCCCTCGGCGATCTTGCCGAGGAGTTCGCCCAGCTCGGGGTGCTCCTCGGCGAGGGCGGCGGCCCGCTCGCGCACCTGGTCGGTGAGCAGCAGCTCGCGGCAGGGCGGCGCCCACAGGCCGTGCTCGGCGACTTCGAGGGAGCGCTGGTCGGCGACCTTGAAGTAGCGGATCTCCTCGACGTCGTCGCCCCAGAACTCGATGCGCAGGGGGTGTTCCTCGGTCGGCGGGAAGACGTCGAGGATGCCGCCGCGCACGGCGAACTCGCCTCGCTTCTCGACGAGTTCGACCCGGGCGTAGGCAGCCGCGGCGAGCGCCTCGACGATCTCGTTCAGATCGGCGCTCTGGCCGGTCCTCAGCGCCACGGGCTCCAGGTCGCCGAGCCCCTTGACCTGCGGTTGGAGCACGGACCTGACGGGGGCGACGACGACGGAGACCGGGCCGGTCTCGGGGTCGTCGGTGCGGGGGTGCGCGAGGCGGCGCAGGACGGCGAGCCGGCGGCCCACGGTGTCGGAGCGCGGCGAGAGCCGCTCGTGCGGGAGCGTCTCCCACGAGGCGTACTCGACGACGCCGTCCGGCGGCAGCAGCGAGCGCAGCGCCGCGGCCAGATCCTCGGCCTCCCGCCCGGTGGCGGTCACGGCCAGCACGGTCCGCCCCGTCCGCCGGGCAAGAGCGGCCACCGCGAAGGGCCGCGCGGCGGGCGGGCCGACGAGGTCGACGTGGGGGCGGTGCCCGTCGGTGGCGGCCTTCACCGCTTCGGCGAGCGCCGGGTCTCGACTTACGGCGTCCAGCAGACCGTGCAGACTCATGAAGGGCTTCCATCCCGGGGAGTGGGCAACGCGAACCGCCCGACACGTCGAACGGGCCGGGGGTGTTCCAGACTACGACGCGCCGCCGACACCCGCGTGCGGATCATTCGCGGATCACATGCGTGGTCCCCAGGGCACACGGCGGCCCCGGAGTGTCCGGGAAGGACACTCCGGGGCCGCCGTCCCCGTTCCCCACGTTCCCCCGTTCGCATCGCCCCGCGGAGCTACTCGGTGGCGATCGCGTTCAGTACGTTCATCCGGCCCGCCCGGAACGCCGGGACCAGGGCGGCGAACAGGCCCACGAAGGCCGAGCCGATGAAGACGCCGATGATCGTCGGCCAGGGGATCTCCAGGACGTTCAGGCCCTCCAGGGCGAGGAGCTTCTGGGCCGTCGCGCCCCAGCCCATGCCCAGGCCGAGGCCGATGAGTGCGCCGAAGAGGGCGATGACCACCGACTCCAGGCGGATCATGCGGCGCAGCTGCCGGCGCGAGAGGCCGATGGCCCGCATCAGGCCGATCTCCCGGGTGCGCTCCACCACGGAGAGGGCCAGCGTGTTCACGACGCCCAGGACCGCCACGATGATCGCGAGGGCCAGGAGCCCGTAGATCATGTTGAGGAGCTGGCCGATCTGGTCCTTCAGGGTCTGCTTGTAGTCGGTCTGGTCCTTGACGTGGACCGTCGGGTCGGACGCGACCGACGCCTTCAGCGCCTTGTACGCCTGGTCGGCCTTGCCGGAGTCCGCCTTGGCGAACATCATCCCGTTGAGCGGCAGCTGCCCGGCGGGCACGTACTGCTTCGCGGTCGCGAGGCCGATGTACATCGCGCCCTTGTCGAACGTCGTGTCGTCCGAGGTGATCGCCGCGATCTTCAGGTCGGCGGTGCGGCCGCGCTCGAAGGCGACGTTCATGGTGTCGCCCACCTTGAGGTGGTTCTTCGTGGCGAACTCCGAGCCGACCGACATCGCGTTCTTCCCGTACGCCGCCGACAGCTCACCGGCGGTCGTCTCGCGCCGCAGGTCCTGGGCGTACGTGGGCGTCGCGGCGACGAGCTCCTCGTCCTCCTTCGTGCCGCCGGGTGTGGTCAGCTTCGTCTTGACGTACTTGACCTCCGTGACGTGGGAGACGTACGGGGCCTTCTTCAGAGCCTCGGCGGCCTGCGGCTTCAGCCCGTTCTGCCCCTCGACGATGAAGTCGGCGCCGACGGACTTGTCGAGCTCGCTGGTGGCCGAGGCGACCATCGAGGAGCCGACGACGGACAGGCAGGCGACGAGCGCGAGGCCGATCATCAGGGCCGCGCCGGTGGCGCCGGTGCGGCGCGGGTTGCGCAGCGCGTTGCGCTCGGCCATGCGGCCGACGGAGCCGAACATCCGCAGGAGTACGGCGCTGATGACGCGCACCACACCGCCCGCGAGGAGCGGTCCGATGACGACGAACCCGATGAGCGTGGCGACGATGCCGACGCCGAGCCACAGGGAGCCCTCGCTCGCCTTGGCGGCCTGTGTGGCGGTGTAGAGCGCGAAGCCGCCGCCGCCCGTGAGGACGAGACCGATCAGGGCGCGGACCACGCCCGCCTTGACGTCGGCGGGGGTGCCGGCGTCCCTGAGGGCCGCCATCGGCGAGACCTTGCCCGCGCGGCGGGCCGGGATGTACGCGGCGAAGACGGTGACGACGATGCCGAGGAGCAGCCCGACGACGGGGGTCGTCCACTTGACGGTCAGGTCGTCGGTGGACAGGTCCATGCCCGCCGCGGACATCATCTTCATCAGGCCGACGGCGAGTCCGACGCCCGCGCCGACGCCGATGACCGACCCGAAGACGCCGAGCAGCAGCGCCTCGACGAGGACCGAGCGGTTGGCCTGCTTGCGGCTCGACCCGATGGCCCGCATCAGGCCGATCTCGCGGGTCCGCTGGGCGACCAGCATCGAGAAGGTGTTGATGATCAGGAAGATGCCGACGAGGAAGGCGATCCCGGCGAAGCCGAGCATGGCGTACTTGATGACGTTCATGAAGGAGCCGACGTCCTTGCGGTTGGCGTCCGCGGTCTCCTTCTGCGTCTGGAACTTGTACGGGCCGTCGAGGGACGCCGCGACGTTCTTCTTGAGCACGGTGTCGCTGACGCCGGGGGCGGCGGCGACGTTGATCTGGGTGAACCGGTCGCTCCGGCCGATGAGTTCGCGCTGGGCGGTGGCCGTGTCGAAGTAGACGACGGCCGCGCCCGGGTTGGTCACCTTGAAGGAGGCGATGCCGACGATCTTCGCCCTGAAGTCACCGGTGGCGGCGATGGTGCGCAGCTCGTCGCCCATCTTCAGGTGGTGCTTGTCGGCGGTGTCGGAGTCGACCATGACCTCGGTGGGCCCGCGCGGGGCGTGGCCGGAGGTGATGTCCATGGAACGCAGGTCGTTGTGCGTCCAGTTGCCCGCGATCGTGGGGCCGCCGTTCTCGGAGCCCATGTTCTTGTTGTCCGCGTCCACGACGGTCACGTTCATCGAGCTGACCGCGCCCTCGGCCGACTTGACGCCGTCGGCCCGCTTGACCTGCGTGAGGGTGGAGGCCGGCATCGACTCGGGGCGGCCGGTGTCGCTGCCCTCGCTCCTGGCGGCCTTCGGGCTGACCGTCACGTCGGACGACGTCGCCGCGAACAGCTTGTCGAACGTCGTGTTCATCGTGTCGGTGAAGACGAGCGTGCCGCACACGAACGCCACCGACAGCAGGACCGCCACGGCCGACAGGGCCATGCGCCCCTTGTGCGCGAAGAAGTTGCGCAGGGAGGTCTTCATCACGGTGTTCGCACTCATGACGTGCGCCCCCGCGCGTCGAAGTCCTTCATACGGTCGAGGACGGCGTCCGCGGTGGGGCGGAGCATCTCGTCGACGATGCGGCCGTCCGCGAGGTAGAGCACCCGGTCCGCGTACGAGGCGGCGACCGGGTCGTGGGTGACCATCACGATGGTCTGGCCGAGCTCGTCGACGGACTGCCGCAGGAAGCCGAGCACTTCGGCGCCGGCGCGGGAGTCCAGGTTTCCGGTCGGCTCGTCACCGAAGATGATCTCCGGCCGGGCGGCGAGCGCGCGGGCCACGGCGACGCGCTGCTGCTGGCCGCCGGAGAGCTCGGTGGGCCGGTGCTTGAGGCGCTCGGCCAGGCCCACGGTCCGCACGACGCGGTCCAGCCACTCCTTGTCCGCCCTGCGGCCCGCGATGTCCATGGGGAGTGTGATGTTCTCGAGCGCGTTCAGCGTCGGCAGCAGGTTGAACGCCTGGAAGATGAAGCCGATCCGGTCCCGGCGCAGCCGCGTGAGCTTCTTGTCCTTGAGGCCGGTGATCTCGGTCTCGTCCAGGTAGATCTGCCCGGACGTGACGCTGTCGAGGCCGGCGAGGCAGTGCATCAGCGTGGACTTGCCGGAGCCCGAGGGACCCATGATCGCGGTGAACCGGCCGCGGGCGATGTCCACATCGACATGGTCGAGCGCGACGACGCGGGTCTCACCCGAGCCGTAGGCCTTGACGACCTGCCGCGCCCGTGCGGCGACGGCCGTCTGCCCTCCAGTGCCCCCGGTCCTGGGAATGGTCACAGCCGTTGTCACGGTAAGTCTCCTATGTCGGTCATGCGGAATGTCAGGTGTGTGCGACGCGCTTCAGTCTGGTGGTGAGGGGTGCCCCGGCGCCCTGGTGTAGGTCACCGTCTTTCCCGGGGGAAAACCCCACCCCTTGAAGGTAGGAAGAACCCCCCACTCCCCTCGTCCTCCGGGGGGACGAACCGTCCCCTGTCCGTAGTACGGAGGTCCCCCTAGGGGGAGTCCACCCAACGGTGGAGCGCCTCTAGGGGTTCGCTCCACCTTCCTGCGCAGTCACGCTCCACCCTCCCGCCGCGGCAGGGTCAAGTGAGATGGTGTCGGCGGCGGAATAGATGCAGGGGGAAGGAATCCGGTGGGCAGCGCGACATCGCAGGCGGGCACGGGGAAGGACCGGCGCCGGGGCGCGGTCGTCGCCGCGCTGATGCTCTCCATGGCACTGGCGGCACTCGACTCCACCATCGTCTCGACGGCGGTCCCGCAGATCGTCGGCGACCTCGGCGGCTTCTCCGTCTTCTCCTGGCTCTTCTCTGGCTATCTGCTCGCCGTCACGGTCACGCTGCCGGTCTACGGGAAGCTGTCGGACACCTTCGGCCGCAAGCCCGTCCTCATCGGCGGCAGCATCCTCTTCCTCGTCGGCTCGGTCCTGTGCGCGGGCTCCTGGAACATGGGCGCGCTCATCGCCTTCCGCGTCGTCCAGGGCCTGGGCGGCGGCGCCATCCAGGGAACGGTCCAGACCCTCGCCGCCGACCTCTACCCGCTCAAGGAACGCCCCCGCATCCAGGCCCGGCTGTCGACGGTCTGGGCGACCTCGGCCGTCGCGGGCCCCGCGCTCGGCGGACTCCTCGCCTCGTACGCGGGCTGGCGCTGGATCTTCCTCATCAACATCCCGATCGGCGCGCTCGCCCTC
This sequence comes from Streptomyces sp. CB01635, assembly GCF_002803065.1. Lineage (GTDB taxonomy): Bacteria > Actinomycetota > Actinomycetes > Streptomycetales > Streptomycetaceae > Streptomyces. Next base: position 6,896 of record NZ_NNBL01000025.1, on the reverse strand, counting down.
TGGCTCGTCGCACGCCATCTCCACGAACCCGTACGGGAGAAGGGGCCGCGCGCCCGCATCGACTGGGCCGGAGCGCTCGCCGTGTTCGCGTGCGGCGGGGTGCTCCTGACCGCGCTCGTCCAGGGCGGCGTCGCCTGGGACTGGCTCTCCGCGCAGTCGATCGCCTTGTTCGGTACGGGAGTTGCGCTGGTCGGCGCCGTCGTCGCGATCGAGCGGCGCGCCGCCGAGCCGATCATCCCCGGCTGGGTCTGGCGCCGGCCCACCATCGCGGCCGTCAATCTCGCGCTCGGCGCACTCGGCCTCCTGATGGTCGCGCCCACCGTGTTCGTGCCCACCTACGCGCAGGCCGTCCTCGGACTCGCGCCCATGGCCGCCGGGTTCGTGCTCTCCGTGATGACGCTGAGCTGGCCCGTCTCCGCGGCCCTCAGCCAGCACGTGTACGGCAGGATCGGCTTCCGCAACACGGCCGTCGTCGGCATGGCGGCCGCGCTCCTCATCCTGCTCGCGTTCCCGCTGCTCCCCTACCCCGGGGCCGCCTGGCAGCCCGCGCTGGTCATGCTGCTCCTCGGCGCGGCGCTCGGCCTCTTCCAACTGCCCCTGATCATCGGGGTCCAGTCGACCGTCGGGTGGGCCGAGCGCGGCACGACGACCGCGTCCGTCCTGTTCTGCCGGCAGATAGGCCAGACGATCGGCGCCGCGCTGTTCGGCGCCGTCGCCAACACCGTGCTCGCCGGGCGCCTCGGCGGCGCCGGGTCCCTCGACTCGGTGGCCAAGGCCCTTGAGGACCCCGCCTCGGTGGCCGACCCGGACCGGCTGCGGCGCGCCGTCGCGGCGGCCGTCGACTCGGTCTACGTGGGTGCGGCCGGCGCTGCCGCGCTCGCTCTGGTCGCCCTGCTGTGCCTCGCGCCGCGACGTTTCCCGGTGATCGACCAGGACGGCGAGCGAGGCGGCGAGCGGGCGGGTGAGGGGACTGGTGAGGCGACACCAGAGGCTGCCGGCAACTCAGCTGGCTCACAAGATGCGCATCGGCATCACTCACCCCTCTCACAACAAACCGACTGAACAGTTCACGAGAACCGTCGCGGAAAGCGCTACCTACGAGTAACGTTCCGGCTCCCCTCTCGCTCCCTGCGTCCGCAATCCCCGGCGGACCCAAGCCGCGCAAGGAGAACCGGGATGTCCGACACACCGCACCGCTCATATTCCGACCACCAGAACGAGCCATGGCAGGGCCCCTTCCCCACGGGCCAGAGCCAGTACGGGAACCAGAACAGGAACCAGTACGGCAACCCGAGCCAGGGCCCGTACGGGAACCAGTACCCGGGCGAGCACCAGCAGCCGTACCCCCGACAACCGCCGCACCCCCGACAGCAGCCCGACCCCGCCCTCACCTATCCCTGGGCGCCCGCTCCCCCACCGCCCGCGCCCACGCACCGGCTCCCGCGCCACCCCGCGCTCGGCCACCACAGTGACCTGCGGCTCCTGCGCAGCGCCTACCGCTGGCAGCGCCGCGTCGCCACGCTCACCGCCCTCGGCTACTTCACCCTCTTCCTCGTCCTGTCGGCGTTCGCGCCCTCCCTCATGACGGGCACGCTCCCCGGCGGCTTCTCCACCGGCCTCCTCCTCGGTCTGTGCCAGCTCCCGGTGACCGCGCTCGCGCTCTGGCTGTACGAGTACACCGCCCGCCGCCGAGTCGACCCGCTCGCCCACCGGCTGCGCAGACAAGCGGAGCTGGACCGTCCGGCTCCCGGAACGGCCGGGGGGAACTCCCGATGACGGACTTCAGCAGCTCGGCCCAGGGCATGTCCCTGGTCGCCTTCACCGCGGTCGCCACCATCACGCTGCTCCTGTGCGTGATGACGGGCCCCGACCGCGACAACCTCGACGAGTTCTACACCGGCTTCGGCTCCCTCACCCCGATGCGCAACGGCCTCGCCATCGCGGGCGACTACATCTCCGCGGGGACCGTACTCGGCACCGGCGGCATCATCGCGCTCACCGGCTACGACGGGATCGTCCTCGCCCTGAGCACCTCCCTGTCCCTGATGCTCCTGATGTTCCTGCTGGCCGAACCCCTACGCAACGCGGGCCGGTTCACCATGGGCGACGTGATCGCCCGCCGCCTGCCGGGACGCGCCGTACGCATCACCGCGTGCGCTGCCACCCTCGCGGCACTGCTCCCGCTGATGCTCGTCCAACTTGCGGGCGCGGGCGATCTGTTGGGGTTCGTCCTCGGCTTCACCAGCGAGGGGTTCAAGACGGGCTGCGTCATCGCGCTCGGCGCCCTGATGATCAGCTACGCGGCGATCGGCGGCATGAAGGGCACCGCCCTCATCCAGATCATGAAGACCGTGATGCTGCTCGGCTCCGGCCTCGCCGTCGCCCTCATCATCCTGTACCGCTTCGACTGGAACCCGGGCGCGCTCGCCTCACAGGCCGCACAGGCCAGCGGCGTGGGAGACGCCTTCCTGCACTCGGGCCTCCAGTTCGCCGGCACCGCCAACCCCCGCCTGGACATGATCAGTTCGGAGCTGACCGTCGTCCTCGGCGGCGCGTGCCTGCCCCACGTCACGATGCGCATGTACACGGCGCGCAGCGCGCGTGAGGTGCGCCGCTCGATGTCCTGGGCGGTGTCAGCGGTCGGTCTCTTCGTACTGATCATCGCGGTCGTCGGGTTCGGCGCGACGGCGCTCCTCGGCCGGGCCGCCGTCGCGGCGGCCGACCCGCAGGGCAACACCGCGTATCTGCTCGGGGCGCGGGCCGCGTTCGGCGCGGACGCCTCCACGGCGGAGACGCTGGTGTTCACCACCGTCACCACAGCGCTCTTCCTCACGCTGCTCGCCTCGGTCGCCGGAATGATCCTGGCCTGCGCCAACTCCCTTGCGCACGACGTCTTCGCGCACCGCAAGGCGCAGCTCACCGCCCGCAGGGAGATGACGCTGGCCCGGGTCTCGGCGCTGTCCGTCGGTGTGCCCGCGATCCTCCTGGCCACGCTCGTCCAGCACTACAACCTCCAGCCGCTGATCACGCTGTCGTTCTGCCTGGGCGCCTCGGCGCTCGCGCCCGCGCTCGTCTACAGCCTGTTCTGGCGCCGCTACACGAGTACGGGCCTGCTGTGGACGCTGCTCGGCGGCACGGCGTCCTGCCTCGTCCTGATGACGGGCACCAACCTGGTGTCGGGCTCGCCCACCTCGGCGTTCCCGGGCCAGGACTTCAACTGGTTCCCCTTCACCACGACAGGCATCGTCTCGATCCCGCTCGGCTTCCTCTTCGGCTGGCTAGGCACGATGGCCTCCGGCCGCCGCACAGCCGATGACCAGCGCCGCCAGTACGAGGCGGTGGAGGCGTGGATCCTGGCGGGCGTGACGCGGCAGGCACCGCGGGGGAAGGACGGGTAGGTCGCGACACGGGCCGCGCCGCCCGCCTACGGCGTCTCGTGGGCGGGGGCTTGGTGGGCGCGCCTTGGCCGGTTTACGGCATCCCGCTTGCGGCGTCCCGTCGGCGAGGGTCCGGCCCGCTTACGGCGTCCCGTCGCGGCGGGCGTGGTGGGCGGGGGCTTGGTGGGGGGGCCTTGGCCGGCTTACGGCGTCCCGTCGCGGCGGGCGTGGTGTGGCTCGGGAGCGATTGCGCGTACGACGCCTCGTCGGCGTGGGCGCGGCTCGTGGCCGCAGCGCCTACGGCGCCTCGTCGGCCGGGTTTCGGCCCGTGAGGGAGGCCAGGGTGGTGCGGACATGGTCCATGTGGGCGCGGACCTCGTCCCACTTCTCGCCGTGCTCGCGCAGCACCCGCTCGGTCTCGCGGCCCACGCCCTCCTCGTGCAGGGTCGCCTCCGCGAGGAGCTCCGCGGCGCGGGCCTCGGCGTCCTCCTGGCCGTGCCGGGCCGACTCCTCGGCCTCGGCGAACGCCCGCCGCGCCTCGGAAAGACGCCCCTCGGCCCGCGCCAGGCGCTCCGCGTCGCGCGCGTCCGCCGCGGCCTCCTGCCCGGCGAGCTCCCGCTCGGCCTCCTCCCGCCGCTCGGCGTGGTCCTTCTCCTGACCGGCGAGGGTCGCCCGGGTCCGCTCCCGCACCTCGTCCAGCGCCGCAAGTGCTTCCTCGCGCCACGCCTTCGCCTCGTCACGTGCGGCGGCGCGGGCCCCGTCGGCCGTGGTCCGGTCGGCACTCAGCCGCTCGTCGGCCCACTGCTCCGCCTCGGCCAGTACGGCGTCGGCCGCGGCGCGGGCCGCCTCGCGCGTCTCCCGCGCACCGGCCTCAGCGTCCGCCGTGATCCGCCGGACGGAATCGGCGGCAGACGCCCGTACCCCGTCCGCCTCCTCCTCGGCGAGGGCGAGGATCTCGCGGGCGCGGTCGCCGAGGGACTCGTACGTCTGGGGCGCGAGCTGGGTCACGGCCAGGCGCAGCCGCTGCGCCTCGGCCTCCAGCTCCTCGACCTGGGCGGCCAGGAGGGCGGCGCGCTCGCGGGCGTCGTCGCGGGCCCCGGACAGCTCGGCGGCCAGCGCGTCCACCGGCCCGGGACGGTAGCCGCGGCCCCGTCCCGCGACGAAGCCATGGGGCGACACCGACGTACCGCTGCTCATCCTTGATTCCCCTCTTAGCCGCTTCGGCTCTCCTACCCAGCACTCGATCGAGCCGAAGCGCTCAAAACAAGACACTCTGCCCAACCCACTCGACAAGGATGCGCCAAATATTGCCGAAAGTCGGAATCGGGAGCCCGGGGAGCGAGGCAGCTCACACTCTGCCCCGTCCGTGAACGACGCACAGAGAAAGAGGGACCCACAGAGAAAGAGGAGAGGCGCGCGACCGATACGGTCGCGCGCCTCTCCTCGACTTCTCCGCTGCCGACGGGCTACAGCAGGCCGTCCCACATCTGCTCGAGCAGCACCGACCACCAGCCCTCCGGCGACGCGAGCGCCGCCGGGTCGACGGCGGCCAGCTGCGCCTGGAAGTCGACGGTCCAGCGGCCCGCCTGCTCCTGGTTGAGCCCGAACCGCAGCGGCCACATCCGGCCGAGCACCGCGAGGCTGCGCGCGAACTCGGGCAGACCCGTGTTCACGAACTGCGGCGGCACCGGCGCACCGCCGGGACCCGCCTCCACCGGCACGGCCACGATGTTCGCCGTGCCGTACTGGACACAGATCGCCCGCCCGAAGTCACTGCCCATCACGAGGTACGAACCCGCGTCCGCCGCGGGCTGCACCCCCCGCTCCTGCGCCAGCTCGGCGAGCGTCGGCACCGGACGGCCCGGCTGAGCCTGCGCCCAGAAGAACGGCCCGAAGTCGGCGGGCAGCCCCGCCACGACAAGGGTGTGCGCCACGAGGTCCGGCACGCCCTGACGGGACACGGCCCGCTGGTCGAACCGGAACACCCCGGGACCGAACGCAGCGGCCAGCTCCTGCCCGACGGCCTCCGGCGGAACCGGCGGCATCGGCTGCGCGGGCGGCAGCGGTGCACGCACCGGCGCGAGCCGCGCGGGACCGTCCGCCACCTGGTGCAACTCACCCTGGTGCGCGATCAGTTGCTGCATGCCCTGCTGGCGCGACGCGTGGTCCCTGCCGTACGGGGCGATGGACGTGATCCTGGCCTGCGGCCACTGCTCACGGATCATGCGGGCGCAGTACGCGCCCGGCAGCTCGCAGGACTCCAGCTCCGTGTGCAGCTCCAGAACCTGGTCCGGCGGGACGTTCATGCCGCGCAGCTCATGGAAGATCTGCCACTCCGGGTGCGGCGTACCGGGCGCCGAGCGGCGGATCAGCTGCTGCTCCGAGCCGTCGGGCGCGCGGTAGCGCAGCACGGCCTGGTAGCCGGGCCCGACGGTCGGCTGACCGGTGGGCTGCGGATACCCGTACGAGGCCGGGGGCGGACCGCCAGGAACCTGCTGCCCGGGCATGGGCGGCGGCATCGGCATCCCGCCCGGCGCCTGCGGCGGCGCGGGAGGAGGCATGCCGGGACCGACCTGACCGGGACCGGCCAGCATCGTCGCGGCGTGATGAACACCGCCACCGGGTGCCCCGGGCACGCCGGGCGCCGCCGGCGGGGGCGGCGCACCGGGTCCGGCCGGG
>NZ_NNBL01000025.1:0-724 GCF_002803065.1 Streptomyces sp. CB01635 | reverse complement strand
CGGGCGGCTTGGGCGCGCCGGGGCCACCCATGCTCGGGTCCGCCAGCATCGTCGCGGCGTGGTGCACACCGCCGGGCGGCGTACCACCCGGAGCGGGCGGGGCCTCAGGCCCGTCGGGACCGAGCTGCGAAACGAGCTGCGTCGGAACGTAGCCGCCCGCCGGGGTACCCGGAGCGCCGGGCCCCGAGGGCCGCGCGCCGGGAGTGCCCGGGGCACCGGGCGGCGGAGGAGTCGTCGCGCCACCACCGCGCGCACCGCGGGGCGGACCCTGCGCCTTGCTGGTCGCGGCGTCGGCGATGTCGCCGGCCCCGGGCGCGAGCGGCCGCCCGGCCGCGTCCTGCCCGGCCGACGGCGGAGTCTGCTGCGCACCCGGACCCTGCGGATAGCCGTACGTGTCAGGGGCACCCGGCGGCGGAGTCTGCTGCCGGCCCGGCCCCTGCGGGTAGCCGTAGTTCGGCGGGGCGCCGGGCGGCGGAGTCTGCTGCGCGCCGGGACCCTGCGGATAGCCGTACGTGGGCGGCGGAGTCTGCCCGCCCTGCGAACTCCCGGGCGCCTGCGGCACGTTGGGCGCAGGCGGAGTGCCCTGCCCCTGCGGATAGCCGTAATTCGGCGGGGCGCCGGGCGGCGGAGTCTGCTGCGCGGCGGGACCCTGCGGGTAGCCGTACGCGTCAGGAGCACCCGGCGTCGGGGCGCCCGGAGCGGCGGGAGCCGACCCGTCGAGCGC
>NZ_NNBL01000024.1 GCF_002803065.1 Streptomyces sp. CB01635 | reverse complement strand
GGCGGATACACCCAGGTCAACAGGCCGAGACCCGATAAGTCAGACACACTCGCAGTCACCTAAACCACCCCCAGGACGAACTGCCAAGCACAGTACGCCTACAGCAAAGGCAACGGCATTGGGCCTAAGAGGTCGTTTTCTCCCAGTGTTTTATCCCGGAATCGACTGTTTGGTGTGGGGTGTCGGGTCGCGCCAGGAGATGGTGTTCTCGCCGGTGAGGCGGCGGGCCATGAGGTCGGTCATGGCAATGTGGATCATGGCTTCGGAACGGGCGGGCAGGGTCTCGTAGTCACGGGCCAGGCGGCGGTGGAGCATCAGCCAGCCGTAGGTCCGCTCGACCGCCCACCGCTTGGGGATCGGGGTGAATCCCCTGAGCCCGGGCTTGCGAGTGCTGATCTCCATGTCGATGCCGAGGGTCGCGGCGTGTTCGACGAGGTGTTGGCGGTAACCGCCGTCGACCCACGCCTTGCGGATGCCGGGGTGCTCGGCGGCGACCTGGTCCAACAGCCCAGTGCCGGCCACGGAATCCTGCACGCTCGCCGCTGTGACCAGCACGGCGAGCAGGAGCCCGATCGTGTCGGTGACGATGCTCCGCTTCCTGCCTACGATCTTCTTGCCCGCGTCGATGCCCTGGCTCGAGGCATGAACGCTGGTGGAGGTCTTGACGCTCTGGGCATCGATCACACAGGCCGACGGCTCGGCGTCCCGCCCTTCCTGCTGCCGCAACAACTGCCGGAGCAGGCCGTTGAGCTGGGCGAACACGCCTTCCTGCTGCCACTTGGTGAAGTAGCCGTAGACCGTGTTCCAGTGCGGGAAGTCATGCGGAAGGTAGCGCCACTGGACCCCGGTCCGGTCCACGTACAAGATCGCGTCCATGATGTCGCGCAGGTCATGCTCGGGTGGCCGGCCGAAGACGGTGTGAGCAGGAATGCCGCAATGACATGGACGAGCAGGAACAGCGCAGCGTAGAGGCAGTGATGCCCATGAACAAGCTGATCATGGTGACGAGGTTGAACAGGAGGCGGGCCTGCTGCCGATCGATCTCGTCGCGGTGCCCGGGGTGGCGCGGAGCGGGGGTTCGCGGTGGCGCACGCAACCGTGGCCCGGTGGTGGAGCGGGCCCTGCACGGGGAGGACGAGGAGATCTGACCGTACCGCCTACACCTGCTGGCAGGGGCCAGCGTGTCATGCGGCGTCGGCGATACCTCGGGGGCATCCTGTGGGCACGGGCGGTCGGGGGCAGCCGACGAGAAGGGTCCAGTTCATGCGGGTGTCGTCTCAGGGCGTTACAGTCGTGGCTCTCCTGGCGGATCCGGATGCGCCGACGGAGATCGCGCAGCGCATGGCCCAGACACTTACTGCTCGACTCGCCGACAAGTCGGGGCAGGGGCGACGGTTCGACGTCGAGGTCGTCAGTGAGCCCTTCACCGCAGGGACCGAGGACTTGCCCACCCTGATGCGCCGGATCATGGATCGCGGAAGTTCGGAGGATTGGGACATCGTCGTGGCTCTCACCGACCTTCCGCTGCACACGCACGGGCGCAAGCTCGTTGTGAATCTGAGTCACGAACACGGCTTGGCGTTGTTGTCTCTTCCCTCTTTGGGGGGCTTTCGGCTGTATACGAGGGCTCGGCGGGCCGTGGAAGAAGCCGTGCTGGGCTTGGCAGGTCCGAAGGCTACTGGGGCTGAAGGACCTTCGCAGAGTCAGCCGTCGCTGGGGCCCTTTGCCGGTCGACTCGCGCCCATCCACCCGGTCCCGGTCGGTGGGGAGGAGACCTCCGATCTTCGGTACGTCGTCAGCGGGCCGCGCGGTTACCTGCGGGTGCTCGTCGGTATGGTCCGCGCCAACCGACCGTGGCGGTTGGTGCCGGGGCTGTCGAAAGCCCTGGCAGCCGCACTTGCCACGGGAGCAGTCGCCACCGTGAACTCCACCGTCTGGAGCCTGGCCGAGGCCCTGGGCGCGCCGCGCCTCGTGATCGCCATGGTCGGGTCCGTCGGGGTCATGATCGGCTGGCTGATCGTAGACGCGCAGCTGTGGCATCGCTCCGCAGAGGGCTCGCTGGAGGCGAGGCAGAGAGCGAGACTCTACAACGCCTCAACGGTCGTGACCGTGGGTATCGGGGTGCTCGTCTGCTACGTGGGCTTGATGGTCATCAACTTGGTGTGGGCGCTGTTTATCCTCAACGACCAAGTGTTCGCTTCCATGACACGAACCCCGCTGCACGCAACGGGCTACTGGACGTTGTCATGGTTCGTCGCTTCGGTCGCCACGGTGGGCGGCGCGCTGGGATCGGGCTTGGAGAGCGACGAGGCGATCAGGGCAGCCGCCTACTCCAAGCGCGAACAGGAACGTCGCCTCATGCTCCAGGACGACCACGGTGACTATTTAGCCTAGCCTCGCGTTTTCACGAGGTGGGCTGTCCGATGGCTGATCAAATAAGCAAGGAGTGCCTCTGACCTGGGACGATGGGACTTGTCTAGGGTCCTGTTCGTCATCGGGAAAGCTGCACTCCTCAGGTGAAGAAGAGTATTGGGTCGTACCCGCGTGTACGTGTCCGGGCGACGGTCCCACGTCGTCTCGCAGGCCGGTTCGGTCCTGCTCGTCGAAACAGTCCGCAAGAGTGGGCTTGACCAGGCGATATCCGCCACGCTCGCACCCTGGCGGAAACCGCGGGCCGTCCACGATCCCGGCAAGATCCTCCTGGACCTCGCGCTGGCGGTCGCCCTCGGTGGGGACTACCTCGCCGACATCGCCACGCTGCGGTCCGAGCCGGACGTCTTCGGCCCGGTCGCCTCCGACTCGACCGTCTCGCGCCTGATCGACACCCTCGCCGCCTCCGGCGAGAAGGCACTGCAGGTCATCCACCGGGCCCGGGCCGACGTCCGCTCCCGCATCTGGTCGTTGGCCGGCAACAACGCCCCCGACCAGGGCGGTGGGGTGACGGTCGATCTGGACGGCGTCCTGGTCCTCGCCCACTCCGACAAACAGGACGCGACGGCGACCTGGAAAAAGACCTACGGCCACCATCCGCTGATGGGCTTCGTGGACCATGGCTCGGGCGGCAAGGGCGAACCGGTGGCAGTCCTGCTGCGGCCCGGAAACACGGGTTCCAACACGGCCGCCGACCACGTCACCGCCACCCGCCTCGCCCTGGCCCAACTGCCCCGAAAATACCGGCGCGGGCGGTAAACCCTGATCCGCATGGACTCAGCCGGGGCACCCACGCGTTCGTGTCATGGCTCACCCGGCGGGGCCGGTGGCTGTCCTATTCCGTCGGAATGACGATCACCGAGGCGATCCACCAACACGTTCTGAAGATCCCCGAACCGGCCTGGACACCGGCCATCGAGACCAGCGGCGAGGTGTGGGACGGGGCCTGGGTCGCCGAACTGGCCGCCGGCGTCCTGGACGGCTGGCCGCCGGGCATGCGGCTGATCGTCCGCAGGGAACGGCCGCATCCCGGGGCCCAGTTGAGGTTCACGGACGCCGACGGCATGCGGCTCACCTGCGTCGCGACCAACACCGCCGGCCGGCCGATCGCCGAACTCGAGCTTCGTCACCGGCTGCGGGCCCGCGCGGAAGACCGCATCCGGGCCGCCCGGGCCACCGGCCTGCGCAACCTTCCCCTCCACGACACGGCCCAGAACAAGGTCTGGCTGGAGATCGTCCAGATCGCTCTCGACCTGCTGGCCTGGATGCCCATGCTCGCCCTGACCGGCAAGGTCCGGCTCTGGGAGCCCCGCCGCCTGCGGTCCCGCCTGTTCACCGCGGCCGCCCAACTCCTCACCACGGGCCGTCGGCGGATCCTCCGCCTGGCCCGCCACTGGCCCTGGACCGACGAGATCACCGCAGCGCTGGCCCGGCTCGCCCTCCTCCTCAACCCAGGCTGACCAGGAGCTTCCCCGTTCCTGCGAGCATCAGCATCACAGCCCGGGCAGTGGAACCCGGCGCCCACCCGACGCGACACTCGGGCCCTTGGCCTGCCTGCGACCCCGCCCAGAAGCCAAAACGGTCCACCGACTCCGTCGGCGGACCGTCGAGAAAGATCGAGGCTAACCAACTGCTGTCCACGATCACGGGGACTTCACCGCACAGTTCCCCCCTTTCCACACGCTCCACGCCGCGCAGTTCCTCCTGGCCGCCATCGTGTACGACGACTGCCCGGAGCATCTGCGCAACGGGTACGGGGTCCCGGACATCGACCGGCTGGTCCCCGAGGACGCGGACGCCTGTCCTGATGACGGCCGAGGGGTAGCGCAGCCTGTTCGGAGGCCGGCTCGATGAGGAACTGCGCAACGTCGAGGACCAGGTGGCCGCCACCGCCCGCGCCCGGGCCACCATCCAGTTAGTGCTGGGGCAGGTGCCACACGGTCGCGAGGGCCGGGCGCGGATGCTCGACATCGTCTACGAGCTCCGTGACGACCCGCGTGCGATCGCCGGCGTTCTCGCCTCACCACTGCGGCGCTGTGCGAGGTGGCCCTGCAGCGGCCGGCGGACGCGTGGGTCGGGCAGTGACAGTGGGCGTAGGGTCCGGGCGCCACGCCGCGGGAGGTCATGCCCGACGAGGAGCGACCGACCACGTCACACTGACAGCGGGTGTGCCGACGAGACGAGGTGGTCACGGATGAAGTTCGGAGTATCGACATTTGTCACCGATGAGGGCATTGGCCCCAAGGCGTTGGGACCCGCCCTGGAGGAGCGTGGGTTCGACTCCCTGCTGCTGGCCGAGCACTCGCATATTCCGGTCAAGCGGGAGTCCCCGTACCCGGGGGGCGGTGAGCTGCCGCGGATCTACTACCGGACGCTCGACCCGTTCGTGGCGCTCGCCGCGGCCGCCTCGGTGACCCGTGACCTGCTCCTGGGCACCGGCATCGCTCTGGTGATCCAGCGCGATCCGATCCACACCGCGAAGGAGGTCGCCTCTCTCGATCTGATCTCCGGCGGCCGGGCCGTGTTCGGGGTCGGCGCGGGCTGGAACCGCGAGGAGATGCGCAACCACGGGACGGATCCGGCCGTCCGCGGGCGGCTCATGGACGAACGCATCCGCGCGATGATCGAGCTGTGGACCAAGGAGGAGGCCGAGTTCCATGGCGACTTCGTCGACTTCGATCCCGTCTACGCCTGGCCCAAGCCGGTCCAGAAGCCCCATCCGCCCATCTGGGTCGGGGGCGACAGCGAGCGCGCTTTCGAACGCGTCGCCGCGTACGGTGCGGCGTGGATGCCGAGCAATCTGCCGCTCGAGAAGCTGGGTGAACGCATCGCGCGTATGCGGCGGACGGCCGGTGACCGCCCGTCCGTCGTGGTGTACGCGGGCCGGCACGACCGCAAGACGCTCGACACCTACGCCGAACTCGGCGTGGAACGCGTCCTGCTGTATCTGCCGACCCTGCCGAAGAACGAGACGCTGCGCACCCTGGACGAACTGGCCGAGGCCACGTCCGGCCACCGGTGACAGCTCGCGGCTGCCGCTGAACAGGAGCTGACCGTGCCGGACATGGCCGGGGACGAGGCGCGCCGCCGGTTCATGACCGCGCGGGTGGCGCGCCTGGCGACGGTGGACGCGGGCCTGCGCCCGCATCTGGTGCCGGTCGTCTTCGCGGCCCACGGCGAGGAGATCGTCACCGCCGTCGACTGGAAGCCGAAGAGGTCACAGCAGCTGAAACGCTTGGACAACATCGCGGCCCACCCGGCTGTCTGCCTGCTCGTCGACGCGTACGACGAGGACTGGGAGCGGCTGTGGTGGGTCCGCGCGGACGGTGACGCCCGGGTGCTGCCGCCCGGCACCCAGGGCGAGTACCCGGCGGCCGTCGCCCTGTTGCGGGAGAAGTACGCGCCGTACCGGCAGCGACCGCCGACCGGTCCGGCGCTCGTGATCGCCGTCCGCCGGTGGCACGGCTGGCGTGCCGCGTCGGGGGGGTGACCGTAGGGCAGGAGACCGCCGCCCCCGGCATCACCAGTATCGGCACCATCACGGCTCGTCGTCGCCGTTATTCGGCTACCCGACACCGCCGTTGCCCCGCAGGAGCTGGGTGTCCATCCGCCCGCCGTCCCGACACCGCTCGTCTCCCCCGACGCGCGGCGAACGCCGCAGCTCAGCCAGGCCCGCTCGTGCTGCTCCGTCCACCTACCTGACCGCTGCTCACCTCTTCGCCGCTCTGGGCCTGCCGCGCACGAGTGACCACGCCAAGGCCGCAGAAATCCTCGCCCTACGCCACCAGCTCTCTCTTCTCGAGCGCCAACTCGACTCGCAGAAAGTAAAGTTCAGCCCCGCAGACCGGGTCGTCCTCGCCGCGCTCCTGACCCCGCTCCCCCGTGCGGTGCTGCGCGGCTACTGCTACTCGTCCCTCCGGACACCATCTTGCGATGGCACCGCGACCCGCTCCGGCGGCCCCACACGAGAGCCTCCTGCAACAAGCAGCCCGAGCGCCCGCACCGTCCGCTCCATCCAAGCCCTCGTCCTGCACCTGGCCCGCGAGACACGAGATTGGGTTCTGGCACAACTTCCGGATGCTGTTGGCGAATCTTAGGTGGGCAGGTCGCGGCAGAGCTGGTGGAAGCGGCTCCTGGGCCGCGCTTTGCGGGGCGGTGCGATGCCCGGCGAGAGGTAGCCGCTGAGTCGGACGATGTTCGTTCCGGCTGCCGTCAGCACGTGTTGGACGTGGGTTCTGGCGATGCCTCGGTAGCGGCAGTTCCGCAGGCCGTGGGCATGAACGGTCTCGGAGACGGTGGCCTCGCAGCCTGCTCGGATCGCGTATCTCCGGCGCCACTCGGTCGTTGTCTGTTCGGCCCTGGTCTGCGTCTGGATCTCTTGGAGAGGTTGTGGCATCAGGAAGACGTGACGGCCCTTGCCTTCGACGTTGCCGGTGCATTTGAGCCGGTCGACGCATTCGCGGTAGGCCTTGCATGGGAAGAGCACGGAGAGCCGGGGGTGGCCGTCGCCGAGTGTGGGCTTCCATGGTGGACTCGTCACGCCGTTGGGGCAGGTCAGGGTGCGGGCTTGCCAGTCGATGTGGAAGTCCTGCTTGGCGAAGCCGGGCCGTTTACCGGCCTGTGGGTCGTCACGGGCTGGTCCGAAGAGTGTGATGTCCCACTGCCGGGCGGCGTGGTGGATGCTGTCGGGCGAGATCCGCAAGACGTTCGACCATCACAGCCAGCAGCCGGTCTGCACGGTCCCCTTCGGCCAGCCGGTCACGGAACTCGCTCAGCACCGTGAAGTCGAAGCCCGCGTCGTCCAGCTCCAGGCAGTACTTCCAGTCCAGATGGCACCGGACGGCCTCCGCCGCCTGCCGGTCGGTCAGATTCTCCGTGTATTGCAACACCGACACCAGCGCGAGCCGGGCCGGTGACAGACCCGGGCGCCCGTCCGACGGATACCAGTCGGCGAAATCCTCGTCCACGAACAGCTCGTCGAGCCGGTCACGCATCCACATCGCTGCCGTGCTACGCGGATTACTCGCCCGGGCCATCTTCACGGTCAGTGGCGGAACCACTCGACCAGAACCACACCCCATCGACATTCCGGCCCCCTCCGACCGGCAGTGACTGCCCCGCTCAACAACGGCAGCACACCGCCGCCAGCGCGAACAACCCCTCGGGGGAAGGCTTCACCCCACCGAGCGAAGATCACCAACAGCATCCATTCCGTGCAGCAATTACGAAGAGTCAGATCTTCGGGGCCATGCGAGGACGGTCTGGATGGGCACGAAGTCGAGGCGAGGTGAGTTCCAGGGCCCGGTTGTCGCGTCCGGCGCTCATGTGGTTGAGCCAGCGTTCGTACCACTCGAGGAAGTCGGTGGCGGAGGAGACGTTGGGGCCCCAGAACCCGTCGCTGTTACCAATGAGGACTCGGCCGGTGAGGGGGCCGGTCACCGCGAGGACGCATACATCGGTGCAGCCCATCTCGATGATGTGGAGGAAGAGATCGCGTCCGTGGGCCCTGGGTCCTGTGGCGTCGAAGCCGCGGGGTGTCCCCGGTTCTCCACGCGGATTCATGACCAGCAGGGAACACCGCTCCACCGGCATGAGGCCGTAGAACGGCGCCGCGCCTGACCCGCCGATGTGCGTGAGGAACTGCCGATAGGCGTCGGGCAGGACGATGTCGTGCTCGGCCTCAAACGCAGCGACGCGTGCTTCCGCCAGCTTCGGACCGAGGCGAAACTCGTGTTGCTCTTCCCCGAAGGAGTGGCTGCGCAGCGGTTGGAACGGGATCGCGGCCAGTTTGCGACGCAGTCGGGGTATGCGGGGATCCATGGTGCATCTTCTTCTCTCGTCCCCGTCACCCTATGGGTGGCTGTGGTCAGCCGGCCAGAAGAACCCTCTTTCGCAGGAGAGCGAAGCCGGCCCGGCCGAACATCTGGCGCTTGAGCACCTTGATCCGGTTGACGTGTCCTTCGACGACGCCGGCAGGGTGAGCAGACAACTCAAGTCCTTGCTGACGGACAGTTGATCCCCCTGTCCGGTATGACTATCAGTCGCCTGTTCGGCAGCTCGTGCTTCGGTCCTGTCGGGGCTCGCCGCTCTTGTGCCATCTCCGATGTCAGTGGTGGCTGCGATGCTGGCGACGTGATCCCTTGGAACCTGCTCGATCTCGACAGAGCCCTGCGCGCCAGCTGGGCCGCCGACACCTGTTCGCCCGACGATCAGGCCGACTGGCAGCCCGGCAACCCGGCCTGGGGCCACTGTGACATCACGGCCTTGGTCATCAACGACATCTTCAGCGGTGATCTCATAGTCGGTGAGGTGCACCTTGACGGGACCGAGCACGGCTTCCACTGGTGGAACCGGCTGCCCAGCGGTATTGAACTCGATCTGACGCGCGAGCAGTTCCAGCTCGGACAGACCGTCACCGCTGCCCGTGTCGTCGCGCGTCCGCCGGGCCCTCTGCCCCGCCGCTGGGAGGAGTACCTCCTTCTGCGAGAGCGCGTCATCAAACACCTCGGACCGCTTCCGGAGCCCGTCTGAGGGAGAGCCGGGGTCAGCCCGTCTGATTCAACGGGACGACGCCCTGACCGCTGGTGGCCTGGGTTGGCCGTAGTGAGGAGCCTTCGGTCAGGACCATGTGTGCGTGGCGCAGGAGCCGGTCGACGGCGGCTGGCTTTGTTCGCCGCCTGACAGGCACGGAACGAAAAAGGAAGCGTCGGCGGTTCTGCCCGGCGGGGGCTCCTGTCTCCGCCCTGCAGCGGGTGCGTACCAGGTGCTCGGCGTAGGTGCGCTCCGTACACCTACGCGCCCACGGTGTACGTCTTCTCCCCCATCATCAACGGCGCATCTGCGGGCCCTTTGATGTACGGGCCACGCCAGATCACGCGATGCTCCTGCCCGCTGGGGTACCACTGCCTCACCTTGTGCATCCGGACCGGCCACCGGTGGTAGCAGCGCCGACGCGAGCGCGCAGGTGTAGGTGGTGAAGGTCAGCGATCCCAGTTCCCGAGTGGGTGGGGCGCCGAGCTGGGTGATCGAGGCAACTCCGGCCAGCGCAAGACATGACCACACGAAACCCCCGCAGACTCACCTGCACTCCCCCGTCGGTGGAGAGTTGGGCGCTGTGCGTACCCATGGCCACGCACAGCGCCGCCACCGGCCAAGGTCCGTGACGGGAGGGTGCGGGGTTCGAAAACGGTCACCGGCTTCCAATTGCCGACGGCTTCTTCGAGGCCGAGCCCGGGTTCAAGCCTCTAAAAGGCAAGTCGCCCGTGCCTAGCGGGATGCCAACAGATCGGCCAGCAGCGGGAGTTGTTCCGGGTCCTCCAGGGCTGAGCCCACGGCGACGACCCTGGCTCCGGCTGCCAGGTAAGCGGCAGCGTTGGACGCGTCGATGCCGCCCGTCGCCACGAACGGCACCTCCGGGAACGGGCCCCGCATGGCCTTGAACCAGCCCTGACCGAGCACGCTCGCCGGGAAGGCCTTCAGCCAGGTCAGGCCGAGCGCCCGCGCCGCCTGGACGTCGGTGGGGGTGGCGACGCCGGGCAGGTGCGGCAGGCTCGCGTCGATGCTGGCCTGTGCCACTTCGGCGGCGAGCCCGGGGGCCACCGTGAACGCGGCACCCGCCGACACCGCCCACTCGAGGCGCTCGGTCGTGGTGACCGTGCCCGCACCGACCGCCTTGCCGCGCTCGCGGCCCGCGGCCACGACGGCGGCGAGCACCCGCGCGGCCTCCTCGGTCTGCACCGGTACCTCGACGCACTCGATGCCCAGGTCCCAGGCTCGTACGGCGAGTTCCACGGACTTGTCCGCCGGCATGCCGCGCAGGATCGCCATCACGGGCGACTTGGCGAACAGCTCGTCGAACGTCGGCGTCTCGGGGTCTACGGGGGTCAGGGGCGCCATCCCAGCTCCTTGGAGATCGTCTCGGCGGTGGTCATCAGGTCAGGCAGTACGTCGGCCTCGAGGGCGGCCAGGTCGGCCTTCGCCTTCAGGGCGGTGACGGACACGGCGGCGACCACGTCGCCGCCGCTGTCGCGGACGGGGACGGCGAGGCAGTTCACGTAGTCCTCGTACTCGCCGTCGTCGACGGCCCAGCCGCGCGCCCGGGTCTCGTCGAGGGCCGCGCGGTAGGCGGCTGCGTCGGTGATCGTCGTGCCGGTGTGCGGCGCGAAGTCGCAGCCGGCGAGGAGCGCCTCGGCCCGATCGCGGGGTACGTGGGCGAGGATCGCCTTGGCGACGCCCGCGGTGTGCAGCGTGACGGGTCGGCCGATCTGCGAGTACAGCCGCACTCCGTCCACCGGGTCGACCTTGTCGACGTACACGATCTGTTCGCCCTCCAGCGCTGCGAGGTGCACGGTGTGTCCGCTGCGCTCGCCGAGGCCGCGCAGGTGCTCGCTTGCGATGTCCTTCAAGCCGAACTGTTCCAGGGCCAGTTGGGCGAGCCCGGCGAGCCGGTGGCCGACCGCGTACCGCCCGTCGGGCAGGCGGCGGGCGAGTCCGCCCTCGGCCAGCGACTCCAGCAGGCGCAGCGCGGTCGACCGGTGCACGCCCAGGTGCTCGCCGACCTCGGTCTGCGTGCGCGGCCTGCGGGCGATGCACTCCAGGATGTCGATGGCCCGCCGTACGGTCTGTGACATGACCTCAGCTTCTGTCTTTTGGTGAGATGGGGACGTAGTCCTCGATGCTGCGCAGCGTGCGCCCGGCCAGACGGTGGCCGAGGGCGAGTCGCTGGCGCGGCGCCGCACCGTCGAGCAGCCCGCTCAGGTATCCGGCGGCGAAGGCGTCACCCGCGCCGACGGCCTCCACCACGTCCACGGCGGGCGCGGCCACGAACTCCTGTGTCTCGTCGGTGAATTCAGTGGCTCCCACGGCGCCGTCCTTGACGACGAGCGTGCCGCGCGGCGCGATGTGGTCGCGGATGTCCTGTGCGGTGGCGGTGCCCCACAGGGTCTCACCCTCGTCGCGCCCGACGAGCACGATGTCGGCACGGCGTGCCAGGGCGAGCAGCGCCTCGGCCGCCTCGCCGCGCGAACTCCAGAGCGCGGGGCGGTGGTTGATGTCGAACGAGACCAGGGTTTTGGTGCCGGCCGCCCGCTCCAGAAGCGCGGCCACGAGCACCGCGCACGTGTCGGAGAGGGCGGGTGTGATCCCGGTCAGGTGCAGCAGCCGTACGTCGGTCAGGTCGATGCCGTCCGCGTCGGCCGCGCTCATCCGGGAGGCCGCCGAGCCGGCCCGGTAGTAGTGCACGCGCGTGCCGTCAGGCCTCGGGTCCTTGAAGTAGACGCCGGTCGGGGCCGAGGTGTCGCGCCGTACGCCGGTGACGTCCACGCCGCGTGACGCGACCGCCGCGACGATCCGCCGCCCGAACGGGTCGTCGCCGACCCGGCTTACCCAGGCGGCGCCGTGGCCGAGGTCGGCGAGGTACTGGGCGACGGTCGACTCGGCGCCCGCGACGGCGAGCCGCAGCTCCTCGCTGCGCTCGAGGCCTGCGCCGTCGGCGGGCGTGACCTGGGCCATCGTCTCGCCGAGGCAGACAGCCGTGGCGGCCGTGGTGGTCATCGCGCCGTCCCTCCATTGGCATGGGTGACATGCCATTGACATCCCGCAGTGGTCATGAAGAACATTAGCAGCCCTTGCGCAACAGGCGTGCATATGTTGCAACACGGGGTGTGAGCCGCACAGAATCCCCCCACCAGCGTGAACCGAAAGGGAGTGAGATGAGCAGGCCGCCGAGCGCATCCACACACCAGAACGCCCGTCAGGAGACCGGACCGCAGACGGCGATGAGCGCCCGCACCCGGCAGCGCCGCACCGCCGCCGCCAGCGTCGTCGGCTCGATCCTCGAGTGGTACGACTTCTTCCTCTTCGGCGCCTCGGCCGCGATCGTCTTCAACAAGGTCTTCTTTCCCAACGTCTCCCCGTTCGCGGCGACGCTCGCCTCCTTCGCGACCTTCGGCCTGGGCTTCGCCGTCCGCCCCATCGGCGGCCTGGTCCTCGCCCACCTCGGCGACCGCATAGGCCGCCGCCCGGTGCTGATCCTCACCGTGGTCCTGATGGGCGCCGGCACCCTCGCCATCGGCTTCCTCCCCACGTACCACCAGATCGGCATCTGGGCCCCGGTGCTGCTCGTGCTCTGCCGGATGATGCAGGGCTTCGGCGTCGGCGCCGAACTCGGCGGCGCATACGTCATGTCGACGGAGGCAGCGAAGGCCGAGAAACGCGGCTTCTACGGATCGCTGCCCGGCGCGGGCGAGTTCATCGGCGTCGTCATCGCCTCCGGCGCGGTCGCCGCCGTCTCCACGCTGCCCGAGGACGACTTCCTCGGCTGGGGTTGGCGTATCCCGTTCCTGGCGAGCGCCCTGGTCGTGATCATCGCTCTCGTCATCCGCAACGCGGCGCCCGAGACCGAGCAGTTCGAGGCCACTCGCGACAGCGACACGCGCGAGAGGTTCCCCGTCCTCGCCGCGATCAAGAGCCGCCCCAAAGCGATCGCACTGCTCATCGGCTCCGGCTGCGCCACCGCCATCGCCTCGTACGCGATCCAGGGCTACCTGCCGAGCTACCTCTCCAACCAGCTCGGCCTGTCCTCCGGCACCTCGGTCCTCGGCATCACCATCGCCTCGGCGATCTCCATCCTCACCATCCCGCTGGCGGGCGCCCTGTCCGACAGAGTCGGCCGCAAGCCGGTGATGATCGGCGGCGCGGTGGCGATCACGCTTTTCGCGTATCCGTTCTTCTGGCTGGTGGACACCCGCGAGCCGTGGCTGATCTACCTGGCCATCACCGTCGCCTTCGCCCTGATGCTCAATTCCATCTTCGCGGTCACCGGCACGTTCTACGCCGAGTCGCTGCCGACCGAGGTCCGCTTCAGCGGTCTTGTCTTCGTCCGCGAGATCAACGGCGTCATCTTCGCGGGGACTTCGCCGTTCGTGGCGACGCTGCTGGTCGACGCGGGCGGCGACCGCCCCTGGTACCTGGCCGGTTACATGGCCGCGGCCGGACTCGCCAGTGCCCTGTGCGTGTGGCGCCTGCCGGAGACGGCGCCGGCCCGCGCCAAGGGCAGAAACTGACCTGCTGCGCGGCGTCCGTGCCACGGAATCGCGGATCCGGCACGCGGGTGTCGAACGCCTCCCTGGTAGTAGGCACTGGCTGGGTCATGTCGGAGGTCGAGGGGGCGTACGCCGCCGTCCGGGCTGGTCTGGGAACACCTCGATGCGGCGAAGATCGCTTCGATGGAGCTGGCAGCACGGGCACCCGGGGGCGACAGCTGAGGCGGAGTCCGGTGCGGGCAACGACAAGAAGCGCCCCCGTCTCCGGCGCATAGGCATAGACGGGACGCGTCGTGTGGGCGGGCTGCTCCTGCGTCGCGGCAGTCACGACGACGACCGCGGCGACGGCGGCGCGTGCCGCGAGCAGATTCCGGGTCCGGTCACTGCCGCGCCCAAGAGGCCCGGACCGCCCCGCGGAAACCCAGTTGAGGCCGCCGCGCGGGCGGCCCGCCGCCTCAGCCCTGGCCGGATGCCGCGCGAGCCTGGCCGCGCACGGCCAGGTCGAGGTCGCGGTCCGCCTTCGCCAGCAGGTCCGCCATAGCCGCACCCGAGCGCGCGGCGTCGCGGTCCCGGATCGCGTCCAGGACCGCGCGGTGACTGGGCACCGGGTCGTCGGCGCAGCCGTGCTCACCGTGCACGATGCTGTCGCGCGCGCGCAGTGCGGGGGCCATCAGGTCGTGCAGCATGGCCAGCATCTCGTTGCCGGACGCGACGAGGAGCGCGTGATGGAAGTCGGAGTCGGCGGCCACCGCCTCGGCCGCGTCGTTACCGGCCCTCGCCATGCGGTCGAGTGCCGCTTCGAGGTCACCCAGTTGTTGTTCGGTGCGGCGCTCGGCGGCCCGGCGCACAGCGGCGGGTTCCACGATGGAGCGCATCTCCGCGAGGTCGCGCAGGACCGCGTCCGCCTCGCCGCCCTCGATGCGCCATCGGATCACATCTGCGTCGAGGACGTTCCACTCGGTGCGCGGTCGGACGAAGGTGCCGCGCTTCTGGCGGGAGGCGACCAGGCCTTTGCCCGCGAGGACCTTGAGCGCCTCGCGGATGACGGTGAGGCTGACGCCCATGCTGTCGACCAGGGTGCGCGGATCGAGGGTGGCGCCGGCAGCCACCTCGCCTCCGACCACCCGGGAGCCGAGCGATTCGACTACACCTCCGTGCACTCCGCGCCCGGCGTACGACACCATGCTCCGCTCCCCTCTGGTGCGACGGGCCGACTGCCGGTCGCACCATCTCCGGCGGCCAATTTAATTCATAATTTTTGGAAGCTCAACCAAGGGATCCCACTCAGCCCCACTTGGAAAATTAATTATGAATAATCCTTGACGGGGGCCGGTGCCGAGTGGTGCAGTCCTGGTCGTAGCCCTTCCGTGCCCTTCCGTACGCCCCGAGGAACGACCCTTGTCCCACACCCCGCTGCCACTGTCCGGCACCCAGCTCCCGCTCACTGCCGGGCCGTACACCGCGACCGTCGCGGGCGTCGGCGCGACACTGCGCGAACTGGACTACGGCGGGCGGCCGTTGATCCTCGGCTTCGACGCCGACGAACCGGCGCCCGCCGCCCACGGACAGCTCCTCGCGCCCTGGCCCAACCGACTGGCGCAGGGGCGCTACGCATTCGACGGCGCCGAGCACCAACTCGCCCTGGACGAACAGGAGCCCCCTTCCGCGCTGCACGGCCTCGTCGCGTGGCAGACCTGGACTCCGCAGCCGCACGACGACGCCCACGGGGTCCGTCTCGCCCTCGACCTGGCAGCCCGGCCCGGCTATCCCTTCGCACTGCGGCTGCTTGCCGAGTACCGCCTGGACGCGGACAGCGGGCTCACCGCCCGCGTCACCGTGGTCAACCGGTCGTCGCGGCCCGCCCCCTTCGGTCTCGGCGCCCACCCGTACCTGACCTTCGGTGGCTCCATCGACCGGTGCTCCGTGCAGCTGGCCGCCGATCACTGTCTGCACCCCGATGCCCACATGCTGCCCGACGGGAAGCCGCGCCCGGTCCAAGGAACCCCTCACGATCTGCGCAGTCCAAGGCAGTTGACCGGCACGGTGCTCAATCACGCCTACACCGGGCTGCACCGTGACAGCGACGGCCTGGCGTGGGCGCGCCTCCGCGCCCCCGAAGGCGACGCCGTCGACCTCTGGGCCGACGCGTCCTTCGGCTGGCTCCAGCTCTACACCGCCGACCACTTCGGGCGGACCGGTCTCGCCGTGGAACCGATGACCTGCCCGCCCGACGCGTTCAACAGCGGCCATGACGTGATCGTCCTGGCCCCCGGCGAACAGTGGTCCGCCGCCTGGGGCATCCGCGTGCCCTGACCACCCCCACCACACGTCACGGCCCACCCTGCGAAGCGGGCCACCCATCCGGAAAGCCCTCTCCGGGAAGAACCATCCGGGAAAGAACATGACGCACCTTCGAACACTTCCCCCCGCCTCCGCCACCGGACGCCCGCCCCACCTCACCCACGTCGTCTTCGTCGCCGCCGCCGCCGCGATGGGCGGCTTCCTCTTCGGCTACGACAGCTCGGTGATCAACGGCGCCGTCGAGGCCGTCCGCGACCGCTACGACGTCGGGCCCGCGGCGCTCGCCCAGGTCATCGCCATCGCCCTGATCGGCTCGGCCGCCGGGGCGACGGCAGCCGGGCGCCTCGCCGACCGCATCGGGCGCATCCGCTGCATGCGCATCGCGGCTGCGTTGTTCACCGTCAGCTCCGTGGGCTCCGCCGTGCCGTTCGGCCTGTGGGACCTGTCGTTGTGGCGGGTGATCGGCGGCTTCGGCATCGGCATGGCCTCCGTGATCGGCCCCGCCTACATAGCGGAGGTCGCCCCGCCCGCGTACCGGGGACGCCTCGCCGCGTTCCAGCAGGCCGCCATCGTCTTGGGCATCGCCGTGTCCCAGCTCGTCAACTGGCTGATCCTCACGCTCGCCGACGACGACCAGCGAGGCCGCCTGGCCGGCCTTGAAGCCTGGCAATGGATGCTCGGTGTGATGGTGGTGCCCGCGCTCGTCTACGGGATCCTCTCCTTCACCATTCCCGAGTCTCCCCGGCACCTGATCGCCCGCGGCGCCATGGACGAGGCGCGCCGGGTGCTCGCCCGGCTCGAGGGCGAGGGACCCGGGCTCGACGTACGTATCACCGAGATCCGTGAGCACATGAGCCGCGACCGCCGCTCGACCTTCCGCGACCTGCGCGGCAAGGCGGCGGGGCTGCGCGGCATCGTCTGGGTCGGCATCGGCTTGGCGCTGTTCCAGCAACTCGTCGGCATCAACGTGGCGTTCTACTACTCAGCGACGCTGTGGCAGTCGGTGGGCATCGACCCGAGCAGCTCGTTCCTGTACTCGTTCACCACATCGCTCATCAACATCGTCGGCACGGTCGTCGCGATGCTGCTGGTGGACCGGGTGGGACGCAAGCCGCTGATCCTGGCGGGCTCGGCCGGGATGACCCTCGCACTCGGCTGTGAGGCGTGGGCGTTCTCCGCGGACCTCGTCGACGGCCGGCTCCCCCACACCCAAGGGCTCGTGGCGCTGGTCGCGGCCCACGTCTTCGTGCTGTGCTTCGCCTCGTCGTGGGGCGTCGTGCTGTGGGTCATGCTCGGCGAGATGTTCCCGGCCTCGATCCGCGCCGCCGCGCTCGGTGTGTCCTCGTCCGCCGTATGGGTGGCCAACTGGGTGATCACCGCGTCGTTCCCGAGCCTGTCCGACTGGAGTCTGGGCGGAACGTATCTGATCTACGCAGCCTTCGCGCTGCTCTCCCTGCCCTTCGCCGCGAAGTGCGTGCGCGAGACCCGGGGCAGGACTCTCGAGGAGATGGGATGACCGGCATGCAACGCTTCACCGATCAGGTCGCCGTGGTGACCGGGGCCGCCGTCGGCATCGGCGCGGCCACGGCAGCCCGGCTCGCCTCCGAGGGCGCGGCCGTCGTGCTCAGCGACATCGACGCCGAGCGCGGCGAACGGACCGCCGCCGAGCTGCGTGAACAGGGCGCCCGCGCCTCGTTCGTACGGGCCGATGTGGCCGACGCGGCGGACTGGGAGCGCGTGCTGGACACGGCTCACGCCTACGGCCCGGTGCGGGTCCTCGTCTCCAACGCGTACACCGTGGAGCTGGCCCCGGCCGGCGAGATGACTCAGGCCTCCTGGGAGCGGCAGGTCGCCGTCAACCTCACCGGTGGGTTCCTCGGCTTCAAGGCTGTGCAGCCCGACATGTCGGAGCATGGCGGCTCAGTCGTCTACACCTCGTCCGTGCACGCGCACATGGGGCTCCCGGGCCGGCCGGCGTACGCCGCGACCAAGGGCGCCGTGCTCTCGCTGTGCAGTCAACTGGCCGTGGAGTACGGCCCGTCGATCCGCGTGAACGCCGTACTGCCCGGACCGATCCTGACCGGCGCCTGGGACGGCATCGATGAGGAGAGCCGGGCGCGCAGCGTCGCCGAGACGGCGGCCCGGCGCTTCGGCACGCCGGAAGACGTCGCTGCGGCCATCGCCTTCCTCGCCTCCGCCGAGGCCGGCTTCGTGACCGGCACCAGCCTGCTCGTCGACGGCGGCTGGAGCGTCGTCAAGGCCTCCTCCTGACACGCTCCACGCTCTTCGAGCCCTCTGATCTCAACTCGCCGAAAGGTACCCACGCCCTGTGAAGATCGTTCGCATCGAGACGTTCCAGCTACCCCCGCGCTGGCTGTTCTGCCGTATCGAGACGGATGACGGCATCGTCGGGTGGGGCGAGCCCGTTGTCGAGGGCCGGGCCGAAGTGGTGCGCACCGCCGTCGACACCCTCGCCGAATACCTCGTCGGCCAGGACCCGTTGCACATCCAGGACCACTGGCAGGTCCTCACCAAGGGCGGCTTCTACCGGGGCGGTCCGGTGCTCTCCAGCGCGGTGGCCGGGATCGACCAGGCGTTGTGGGACATCGCGGGCCAGGCCTACGGCGCGCCCGTGCACGCGCTGCTCGGCGGACCCGTGCGCGATTCGGTCAGGGTGTACGCGTGGGTGGGCGGCGACGAACCGGCCCAGGTGGCCGAGGAGATCAGTGCCCAGATCGAGCACGGCTTCACCGCGGTCAAGATGAATGCCTCGGGCCGGGTCTCCCCGATGCCGGGCCCCGCGGAGATCGAGGAGGTCGTCCAGCGCGTCGCCACCGCGCGCGAGGTGCTCGGCCCCGGCCGTGACGTCGCCGTCGACTTCCACGGCCGGTTCACCCCGGCCGGGGCGCGCCAAGTCCTCGACGGGATCGCGCCGCTGCGCCCGCTGTTCGCCGAGGAACCCCTGCTGCCCGAGCACGGGCATCTGCTGCCGCGTCTGGTGGAGGGCACGAGCGTGCCCGTCGCGACCGGTGAACGCCTGTACAGCAGAGGGGAGTTCCTGCCTGTGCTGCAGGCCGGCATCGCCGTGGCGCAGCCCGATCTGTCGCACGCGGGCGGCATCTCGGAGGTGCACCGCATCGCTTCGCTGGCCGACACGTTCGGGGTGCTCCTCGCGCCGCACTGCCCGCTGGGCCCGATCGCCCTCGCCTCCAGCCTCCAAGTCGCTTTCGCCACGCCCAACTTCCTCATCCAGGAGCAGAGCCGGGGCATCCACTACAACCGCTCGGCCGACCTGCTCTCGTACGTCCTCGATCCGGAACCGTTCCGCTTCACCGACGGCCACGCGCACCGCACGACGCTGCCGGGCCTCGGAGTGCGGGTGGACGAGGCCGCCGTACGCAAGGCCGACAGCTCCGCGCACCGGTGGCGCAATCCTGTGTGGCGGCACGACGACGGGAGCTTCGCGGAATGGTGACCCCAAGCCCTGTGGGCACCGAACGACTGGAACTCGGCGAGGGCGTGCGCTGGACCGAGCGCGGTCTCGTCCTCACGGACATCCTCACCGGCCGGCTGCTGTCCGCCGACCTCACCGGCGCCACCTTGCGGGAAGAACTGCGTCTGCCGTTCCCGCTGGGTGCGGTCGCGCCCGTGGCCGGAGCGCCGCACACGTGGATCGCCGCGGCCGACACCGGCATCTGCCTGCTGCAGGCGGGCGAGTCGCCTCGCTGGCTGCTGCGCCCGGAACAGGACCCGGCGGTGCCGTTCCGGATGAACGACGCGGCGGCCGACCCGTCGGGGCGCTTCTGGGCCGGCTTCATGGCGTACGACGCGGCTCCCGGCCGGGGCGGGCTGTTCCGCGTGGACCGCGACGGGACTGTCACCCAGGCCCTCGACGGGCTGAGCGTGCCCAACGGGCCTGCGTTCACGGCGGACGGCCGGACCATGTACCTCGCGGACAGCCCCCTTGGGCGCATCCTGCGCCATCGCGTGGACGCGGAGACGGGCGACGTCGACGAGGGCGAGGTCTTCGCGGCCGTGGAGTCCGGCAGCCCGGACGGCATGGCGGTGGACCAGGACGGCGGGCTGTGGAGCGCCGTCTGGGGAGCAGGAGTGCTCCACCACTACCGTGCCGACGGGAGGTTGGACGAGGTCGTCCCCGTGCCCGTACGACAGCCGGCCGGAATGTGCCTGGGCGGCGCGGACGGTCGGACCCTGTTCGTGACGAGCGCGCACATCGGCCTCGATGAACCCGGCCCGCTGGACGGCGCGCTGCTGCGCTTGCGGGTCGCTGTCCCGGGCACGTCCGCCTGCGCGTTCCGGCCCGGCTCCGGGCTGGTCGGCTAGGACGAGAACACGGCCGCCGAGCCGACCGGAACGCCCCTGCGCAGGCGGCGAGTCCGGCCGGCTCGTCGGCATGCCCGCGGACGGTGGGACCGCACAACGGCGTCGGGGCCGCACGGACGATCGCGACGGTCACATCCGTCTCTCGATTTTTAGTTAATTAGGAATTGTTATTGACAGGGTCGGCCCCTGCGGCAACAGTCGTCCGAGCGCTTCCCAACCGGCTCCCACACCGGCGGACGACGCCACCCACGTCGGTCATCACCTCAGGAGAGCTCTGTGACTTCACCCCGCGCAGCGACGACCGGGACGGCCACCCTCGCCGCCCTCCTCGTCGCGGCCGTGCTGTCGCCGGCGGTCCCGGTCGCCGCGGCCGACCGCCCTGCGGCATCCCACGAGCCCACCCCCACGTCCCTCGCCCCGACCCCGTACATGGGCTGGAACACCTACTTCGGCCTGGGCGCGCCCACCGAGAAAGACGTCAAGAGCGTCGCCGACTTCCTCGTGAGCAGCGGGCTCAAGAAGAGCGGCTACGACATCGTGTGGCTGGACGGCGGCTGGCAGGCCGACACCCCACGCGACGCCGAGGGCCACCTCGCCGCGAACCGCGAGCGCTTCCCGTCCGGCATCCCGTCCCTCGTGGACTACTTGCACCGCCGCGGCCTGAAGGCCGGGATCTACACGGATGCCGGGACGTACGACGGCGGCAAAAGCTGCGGGCTCGGCAGCCGCGGCCACTACACCGAGGACGCCCGGCAGTTCGCCGACTGGAAGGTCGACGCGATCAAGGTCGACTTCCTGTGCGGCATCGCCGAGAAGGCCGATCCGGAGCCGGCATTCAAGGAGTTCAGCGCGGCCGTCCGCAAGACGGGCCGGCCCATGCTGCTCAACCTGTGCAACCCGCTCACGGACGACTGGGGCGTGCCGCACACCCCGGCCCAGGACGCGCACAACTCGTACCGGTTCGGGCCCCGGTTGGCGGACTCCTGGCGCACCGGCACCGACGTCGCCTGGGGCACGCCGCACGAGAACCAGTGGCCGAACATCCTGCGCAACATGGACGCCAACATGGCACACCCTGAGGCGCAGACCCCCGGTCACTACAACGACCCGGACTACCTGATCCCGCTGCGCAAGCTGGAGGACGGCACACCCGAACTCACCACCGAGGAGTCCACGACTCAGCTCGTCATGTGGGCACTGATGGGTTCGCCGCTGGTCATCGGCTCCGATCCCCGCACCCTGCCGCAGGACATGATCGACACGCTGCGCAACCCGGAGATCATCGACGTCGACCAGGACCCGCTCGCCGTTCAGGGCGTGCGCGTGGCGAGCGACGCGACCGGCGACGTCTACAGCAAGGTCCTCCAGGGGGCAGGCCACCGGGCCGTCGCCCTGCTCAACCGCTCCGACAAGGCGGCGCGCCTCACCGTCGACTTCGCCGACGCGGGTCTGACCGGTCCTGTGCGGGTGCGCGATCTGCGGGCCCGCGCGGACCGCGGCGTCCACGACAGCTCGTACACGGTCGAGGTCCCCGGCCACGGCACGGCCTTCCTGAAGCTGGACGGCAAGGACACCGCGCCGGGCACGCGTCTGGGTGTGCGCTCGCCCGCCGATCCGGCCGCCGTCGGCGACGACGTGTTCTCAACCACCACCTCCGGAACGGTGGTTGAGAACGGCACTTCGCTGGGACGTCCCGGCGACGGTCGCGTCACGGGCAGGCCAGTGGCTCGCGCCAACGGCAAGGGACGTACCGAGGTGTACGTACGCGCCACCGACGGCCACCTGTACCGCAGGCAGATCACCGACGGCCGGGCCGTCGGCGACTGGCGGCGCGTCTCGGGCCCGGCCGTCTCCTCCGCTCCCGCGACGGCCGGAACCGGCACGGCCCCCGACACCCTCGCCGTGCGCGGCGAGGACGGCGGCCTCCTCGTCCGCTCGGCCGCGGGCGACTGGCAGCGGCTCGGCACCCCCGACGGTCTCGGCCTGTACGACGACCCGGCGGCCGTGACCGATGCCGACGGGCACGTGCATGTCGCCGTGCGCGCCACCGACAGCGCCGTGTGGACCCGCGTCCGCGACACCGACGGCTCCTGGTCCCCCTGGGCCTCGCTCGGCGGCGCCACCAGCGCCTCGCCCGCCCTCGCCCTCGACGGCGACACCGTACGACTCGTGTCCCGGGCCGGCGACTACACCGTGTGGCAGCGCTCGCTCGCCGCGGGCCAGGGCGACGACGCCTGGAGCGGCTGGTCCAAGCGCACCGAGTTCGCCAGCGCGGCCCTCGCTGGCACGCCCTCCCTCACCGGCACGCCGCTGACCGCCACGTTCCGGGGCGTCGACGGGCAGCTGTGGCAGGCCCCGCTGCCCGCGTCCGACTGACCGGCATGCCCTCTCCCCCACCCGCACACCGCCCGGGACCGCCACCGCACGGTCCGGTCCCGGGCCTTCCAGGAGTCACCATGTCCCCCTTGCCCACCGGCAGTTCACGTCCCAGCAGACGGCGCCTGCTCACCGGCGTCGGAGCCCTCGGCGCCGGTGCCGCACTGAGCGGCTGCGTCACGTCCGTACGCTCCAACGTCTCCTCCGGCGGCGACGTCACCCTGCAGTCCAACCTCTCGGCACCGCAGGCGAAGACCGCGCTGCAGAAGGTCGTCGACGGCTTCAACCAGCGCGGCGGCGCCTCGGCCTCACTGAACACCGTGGCCTCGGAGACCTTCCGCACTCAGCTGCCCACCTACCTGACCTCGGCCAACCCGCCCGATCTGTACACCTGGTACCCGGGGTCGGTGGCCGACGCGTACGCGCGCCGCGACCTCCTGCTCAGCCTCGACGACGTGTGGCAGAGCCCGGACCTGTCCCGCTACAGCAAGGCGCTCAAGAGCTTGTGCACGTCGCGCGCGGGCCACAAGGTGTTCGTGCCGACGAGCTACTACTGGTGGGGCTTCTTCTACCGGAAGTCCAACTTCAGGAAGTGGGGCGTGGACGAGCCGCGCACCTGGGACGACTTCCTCGACCTGTGCGAGACCCTGCAGCGCAAGAAGGTCACCCCCATCGGGCTCGGCGCTGGCAGCGGCACCGCGTGGGTCGCGTCCTCCTGGTTCGACTACCTCAACATCCGCATCAACGGCGCCCAGTACCACCGCGACCTGCTCGCGGGCCGGCACCGCTTCGACGACACGGAGGTGCGGCGCGTCTTCGACCGCTGGGACGAGGCACGCCCCTTCATCGACAAGCGCGGCACCGCCCTCGCCTTCCAGGACGCCACCACGGAACTGCTCCAGGGACGTACGGGAATGATGCTCATCGGCACGTTCTTCGCCGACTCCGTACCCAAGGACCAGCTCGACGACATCGACTTCTTCCGGTTCCCCGAGATCGACCCGAAGGTGCCGATGGCCGAAGAGGCGCCCACCGACGGCTACTTCGCCGGCGCGCGCACTCCGCGCGAGCGCCAGACCAAGGAGTTCCTGCGCTACCTCGCCACCGCCGAGGCACAGGAGACCTACCTCAAGAGCTCCTCCGGCACCGCGCTGCCGACGCATCCCGACGCCAAGGACAGCGGGACCGCCCTGGTGAAGAAGGGCCGCGCGCTCGTCGAGTCGGCCGCCGAGGTCACCCAGTTCTTCAACCGTGACTCCAGCGACCAGCTCTCCCCCACTGCCGACACCGCCCTCATCCGCTATCTGTCCGAGCCGGACCGCGTCGCGTCGACCCTGACCACGTGGCAGCGGGACGCCGAGAAGATCTGGGGGAAGTGACATGGCCCTCCTCGACACCGATACCCGCCCGGCCGCGGGCCCGCGCAAGACGTCGTCCGCCCGCCGCCCACGCCGGGGCGCCGCCACCCGCGTACCGCCCCTCGTCGTCGCCTTCGTCCTCGTCCCCCTGCTCGCCGAGGGCTTCTGGGTGTTCTGGCCCGCCCTCCAGGGCTTCTATCTCGCGATCACCGACTGGGACGGCATCTCCGCCGCCCACCTGATCGGCCTCGGCAACTTCCGTGAGATGGCGCACGACACGGTCTTCTGGCACGCCCTGGCCAACACGGCGAAGTGGCTGGTGCTGTTCGGCGGTCTGTCCGCGGTACTCGGGCTCGGCGCCGCGCTGCTGCTCCAGCAGGAGCGCCGCGGCGTCGGCTTCTACCGCGCCGCACTCTTCCTGCCCGTCGTCTTCTCGCTCGTCGCCACCGCCCTCGTCTGGCAGGCGATGTACCAGCCGGACGGACTCATCAACCAGGTCCTGGAGGGTGTCGGCCTCGACAACCTCACCCGCTCCTGGCTCGCCGACCGCGACACCGCCCTGTACGCGGTCCTGCTGCCCGCGCTGTGGCGGCAGATCGGGTACGTGATGGTCCTCTACCTGGCCGGTCTCAAGGGCATCGACCCGATGCTGTACGAGGCCGCCAAGGTCGACGGCGCCAGTCGTCTCCAGCAGTTCCGGCACGTCACGCTCCCCCAGCTCAAGAGCGTCAACGCGGTCGTCCTCTCGGTCATCATCATCGACTCGCTGCGCTCCTTCGACGTGGTCTGGTCGCTGACCCGCGGCGGCCCGTACCACTCCTCCGAGCTCCTGAGCACCTACATGTACTCGACGGCGTTCCAGTCGCTGCGCCTCGGCTACGGCTCCGCGCTCGCCGTCGTCATCTTCCTGCTGGCCTTCGGCGTCATCGCCTCCTATCTCGTCCGCGCCTTCCGGGAGGCAGACTGATGAACAGCCCCACCCTGCTGCGCCGCCGCGCCGCCACGGCCGGGTTCCACCTCGGCGCGGGAGCCCTCGCCGTGCTGTGGCTCGTCCCGATCGTCCTCGTCGTGATCACCGCGACCCGCACCTTCGACGACATCGCCGCCAACGGCCTCGGCTCGGCACCGCACTCCTTCAGCCTCGACGGTTTCCGTCAGGCCTGGACCGAGGGCGGACAGAAGCAGGCTCTGATCAACAGCCTGCTCGTCACCGTACCCAGCGTCCTGATCTCCCTGCTGCTCGCGTCGATGGCCGCGTTCGCGCTCAGCCGCTACTCCCTGCCGGGTCGGCGCACCCTGCTGCTCGTCATGCTGGCAGGCAACCTCCTGCCCCCGCAGATCCTGCTCATCCCCGTCTCCAAGATGAGCGAACTCGTCGGCATCTACGACTCGTTGTGGGCTCTCATCGGCGTACAGGTCGGTTTCGGCATCGGCTTCTACGTCTTCGTGCTCCACGGCTTCATGCGGTCGATCCCGCCGGAGGTGCAGCAGGCGGCGGTGATCGACGGGGCCGGGCCCGCGACGATCTACTGGCGGATCGTGCTGCCGCTGGCCCGCCCCGCGCTCGCCGCCCTCAGCGCCCTGTCCTTCACCTGGATCTTCAACGACCTGCTGTGGGCGATCAGCGTGCTCCGTACGGAGACACACATGCCGATCACGGCGTCGCTGATCAATCTGCAGGGCCAGTACGTCTCGCAGTGGAACGTGATCGCGGCGGGCTCCGTCATCGCCGCGGCCCCGACCGTCCTCGTCTTCCTCCGCTTCCAGCGCCACTTCGTGGCCGGCCTCAATCTTGGAGCAGTCAAGTGAGCACCACCGACCGCCCGTTGGACCGCTGGGTCCTGCGCACGGCCACCACCGTCTACGCCGTCACACTGGGCGGGGACGGCGAGGGCGACGGTCCCGGCGCGGGGATCTGGCCCGAGCTGTCGGTGTGGGGGCCGACGGGCGCGGAGGACGGCCCGGCCCCGCTGGAGTGGTCGCGCCGCACGCACTTCGTCACGCCCGCCGACCTGGCGCCCGCCGAGTACATCCCGCACGGCCTTCGCCCGTTCAACGGCGCCGACCTGACCGCGAGCCGCCCCGGTGGCGAACGCGGAGTCTGGTGGCGCTTCACCGAGGCGCGCCAGGAGAACGACGCCGCTCTCGACCTCACCTTCGACGACGACGTCCTCGGCCTGCGCGTCACGGTCCGCTACGCCACCGTTCCCGGCACCGACATCATCCGCCGCTGGTCCGAACTGACCTGCACGGGCGACGAGACGCTACGCCTGGAGCGGATCGACTCGGCGGCCGTCAACGTGCCCGTGTCGGCGCAGGGCACCCGCGTCACGTATCTGACCGGCCAGTGGTCGCAGGAGTTCAGCTTCACGCAAACCCAACTGACGCGCGGCACACTGGAGTTCGGCAGTACCCAGGGCGTGCCGGGCCACGCCTACGCACCGTGGCTCGCGGTCCAGGACGCGGCGCACCCGGACCGTGGCGCCGACTCCCCCACGTACGGCATCGCCCTGGAATGGGCGGGCAACTGGCACATGGCCGTCGACGCGGAGCCCGGTGGCGCAGTGCGGGTGCGCGCGGGTCGGGTCCCGCACGAGGGTGCCGTACTGCTCGCCCCCGGCGAGACACTGGTGACGCCCAAGCTGGCCTGCGCGTTCAGCCCGGACGGCCTGGACGGTCTGTCCCGCGTCTGGCACCGCTACGAGCGCCACCTGGCGGGCGACCGGCTCACCCGCCGCCGTCCCGTCCTCTACAACTCGTGGGAGGCGACCGAGTTCGACGTGCGGGCCGACCACCAGCTCACGCTCGCCCGCCGGGCCGCGGACCTGGGCGCGGAGCTGTTCGTGGTCGACGACGGCTGGTTCACCGGCCGACACGACGACACCGGCGGACTGGGCGACTGGCACCCCGATCCCGCACTGTTCCCCCAGGGCTTCGACCGCTTCATCGACGACGTACGCGCCCTCGGCCTCGACTTCGGACTGTGGGTGGAGCCCGAGGCGGTCAGCCCGGCATCGAAGCTCTACGCCGAACGCCCGGACTGGATCTACCAGTTGCCGCATCGCACAGGCCGCCGCGTCCGCAACCAACTCCTCCTGGACCTCGGCCGCGAGGACGTCCAGGACTTCGTCCTCGGCACCCTCGACCGACTCCTCGGGCGCTACGACATCTCGTACCTGAAGTGGGACATGAACCGCCCGCCCACCGAGCGCGGCCGCCCCGGACCGAGGTCGGCGCAGCAGCTCGACCTCGACGCCGCGCACGTGGCGGGCTACCTCCGCGTCCTGGACCACCTCCGCGCCCGCCACCCGCACGTCACCGTCGAGGGCTGCGCGGGCGGCGGCGGCCGGATCGACCACAGCACGCTCGCCCGCACCGATGTGGTGTGGCCGAGCGACAACACCGCCCCGCTGGACCGGCTCCGGATCCAGTACGGCTACCTCCACGCACACGCGCCGCACACCATGAGCTCCTGGGTCACCGACGCGCAGGGGTTGTTCGACCCACGGCCGCGCTCCCTCGCGTTCCGTTTCGTCAGCGCGATGACGGGCGTCCTCGGCATCGGCGCCGACCTCGGCGCGTGGAGCGAGGAACAGCTGGCTTCGGCCGCACGGTGGATCGCTCGCTACAAGGACGTCCGGGACGTCGTCCACCACGGCGACACCTACGTCCTGGGCTCGCCGGACGAGCCGACATTCGGCGTCGAGTCCGTCGCGCCCGACGAGGCCCGTGTCGTGGTCGCCGCCCTGAGCACGGGCCGGCTCGACGGATCGCCACTGGTCCCGGGCCGCCCCGATCGCCTGCGCCTCAAGGGAGTTGACGCCGGGGCGCGGTACCGGGACGAGACCGATGGCCAAGAGTACGGCGGCGCGTACCTGCGCCACGTGGGCCTGCCGTTTTGCTGGAGCGCCGAGCACGACGCCGAACTCACGGTGCTGCGCCGCCTGTGACGCACGTCGAAACGGCGGGCCTCCGGCCGGATCCGAGGGGACGCGTTCTCTCCCCACTCACTCACCCGCCCCAGGAGTCACAGTGCGGCGTATGGCGCCGTCCTGCGCGCGTTGTAGCGCTACCGTCGGGGGTCGAGGGTGTCCGCGCGGGCGAGTTGGTCGCGGCGTGCTCGGTCAGCCGCCGGCCACGAGCGCAGGGCGTATGTCATCAGGGAGCGCTGCACGGCGGACGAGGGTGCTCATCGGCACCGGCATGCGCAAGGGCGAAGCCCTCGGCCTCTACTGGGACGCCATCCACCTCGACCAGGGCGTCCTCTACGTGCGCTCCACACTCTCCGCCATCAACAACAACCGCCTCGTCCTCACCACCCCCAAGACCCGATCGAGGCGCAACTGGGTCGCCATCTCACCCCGCGTCACCACCGGCACCCGCAGTGTTGGGGCCGTTGTCTTTATCAGGCCGTTTCGGCGGGGTCATGCGGCTGTTGCCTCACGGCTTAAGCACATCCGCGCCTGCAGACACGAGGGTCCCCACCATGGCTAGTCCCGCCAGCACGGCACCAACAGTCGCGATCTTGTCGGTAGAGGAAAGGCGGTGCCAGGTGTTCCCCGTCGGCAGATCGGCAGTCACGGCCAGGGCCGCCTTGTCACCCCGCATCCTGACAAAGTGCCGAACGGCCCCACTGAGGCACCACAGGATGAGTGCGCTCAGCACTATCAGCCCGCTTGTAGGGGCCTCGCCACTGGCCTGGGTCAGCGCGCGCTTGCCGTTCGCGAGTACCACTTCCTCCTGATAGCCGGGGTACACGGTAGTGCTGTACCACAGGGCGAAAGCCCAGAGCAGGATGCCGTAGATGGAGGTACGCAGCCTCTTGGCGGATGGAGGACTGGGCTGTTCCAGGCGCCCAGCGGCCTGCGCGGTCAGGAATTCACTTACGCGGGCTTCGATGCCACGCGCCCACGTTGAGTCAGTGGGAGTCTCGACTGCCAATGCCGTGCGGTCAGAGTCTATTTCGATCTTGCATACCGAGTCGGGAGCGGGCCCTTGCACCGCGATGGTTAGGTTGTCCCAGGGCCGGTTGACCGCTACATCGGGCGAAGCCTCCACGTCGGCCACGAGGGCAGCCAAGGAGCCGGCCCGAAAGGGAGACGTGCCAAATTGAGTGGCGAAGGACACCGATCCCGGAGGCAGGTCATCCTCAACCATGTCTGAAAGCTTGTTGAGTTGAGCGCGGCCGAAGCGGCATCCGTAGTACCGCTTGATGTGGGCGTACGGCGAGGGCATGTCCATATGTTGGCAGCGCACGGTCGGCCACCGCCACAGATTGGCCTCAACGCAGCAATCTACCGATCGTGTTGGTCCGTCCGGGGCTATCGACGACCTTCGAGGCGGTTGCCGACGAGGGCGCTGCGGCCGGTGGCGAGCTGGTCGGGGTCGGCGAGTTCGGTGAGGCGGTGGCCGGCAGCGTCCATGCGGTCGGTACTGTCCGTGCCGACGACACAGGTATCCATCTGGTCCTCAAGTTGGGGGAATTGCCCTACCGGGTGGACAAGGCCCCGTTCCGCCCCGATTCGACCATCGCGTGGAGCAGTCGACACACTCCTGGACCCCGACAAGACCGACTCCGACTCAGCGGCACCCGCAACCCGAGCCGCGCCCTGATTCGCGCGCCTTACGCGCCTGCCAACAGCCCTGCGAGCTCGCGCACATCGCCCGTCGCGGCCATGCCGAACGCGGCGTCCTCCAGCACCCGTGTCCGTTCCGGTGCGAGGACCCGCCCGGCCAGTGCACGGAACTTCTCGCGGACGACTGGCTCGGTGAGCGGGTTCCCCGGCGAGCCGCTGGCCTGGGTGATCCGTCGCGCCCAGCATCGCCCGGCGGTACCGGTCACGGTGACGACCGGTTCCTCGGTGGCCGGCATCTCCTCGTCGACCTCGAGTGCGATCCGCTCCATGGCGGCGCGCAGCTCAGACCCGGTCCTATGCTCCTGCGCGTACGCGTCGAGTCCCGCATGCCCATGGGCGAGTACGGCGGCCACCGCGTAGGGAAGGCTCAGCTGCGCCGCGGCCAGCGTCGCGGTCGACCGGCCCCCGCACATGCCGTGAAGGAACGGGCTGAGGCGCACGTGGACGGAGGCTATGTCGGCCGCGTCCAGCCGCTGCTCGGCCATGATCGCGAGCAGCGCGTCGACGGACGAGTGGGTGCCGCGGCACGAGGCGTATGGCTTGAGAGAACTGCGCATGATCTTCCAGTTGCGGCCCAACTCCTTGGTTAGCGCAGCCGGTTCGGCCTCCTGGCCGGCGTAAGTGGTGAGCAGACCGCCCCAGGTGTCGTCGAGCAGCGTCGAAGGGCCCGTCATCCCGGCGGCCGCGAGGCGTGCCGCGAGCAGACCGCTCTCGGCGGCGCGGCCCGCGTGCAGGCGTTTGGCCATGGCTCCGTCGTGGACGAAGGCCCACAGTCCCGCGCTGCCGCTGGAGGCCAGGCCGAGGGCCGCCTGCGTCTCTCGGGCGGGGAGGCCGAGGACGTGTGCCGCGGCGGCTGCCGCACCGAAGGGACCGCAGGTTCCGGTGGAGTGCCAGCCTGCCCCGTTGTGCGCCTCGTAGCCGCCGAGTGCTTCGAGCATCCGGCGGCCCACGTCGTAGCCGAGGACGATCGCGGTGAGCAGGCGGGCGCCGCTCACCGGGGAGGTACTGGCGTCGGCAGCCGCGAGCGCGGCGGGTACGACGACCGCGCCCGAGTGGTCGCAGCCGCCGGTGTCGTCGACTTCGTAGGCGTGGCTGGAGATGCCGTTCACCAGAGCGGCCGCTCTGGGGGTGAGCCGCTCTCCCGTCCCCCACACCGGGCAGTCGCCCCGCTCGTCGCCGAGCACCGACAGCGCGATCCGGGTCTCCTCGCTGTGCGCCCCGGCGAGCCCGGCGCCCAGCGTGTCCAGGAGGTGAACGGTCGCCTTGCGCATGACGGCGTCCGGCAGATCGTCGTACGTGGTGTCGGCAATCAGGTCCGCGAGATGGTCCAACGACGCGGCGGTCATGCGGCGCCCTCCCGGTCCGCCGTCAGCCGTGCGAACAGGTCGGCGGGGTGTCCTGGGTCGTTGGCCGGGTGCTGCGCCCGCCACCGGTCGGCGATCTGCGATCCGGTGGCGAGCCAGACGTCCGGGTGGCCTTGGATGTGGGTGATGAGCTCCCGGACGAGTCCGATCCTGCCCGGCGTGCCCGTCACCTCGGGGTGCAGGCGCAGCACGTAGCAGAGCCCGAAGCGGTGGTACGCGGTGAACTCCTGGGTCCAGTTGCCGAGGACGTGTGCGTACGACGCGATGCGCGACTGCCCCGTCGGGAAGGGCGGTTCGAGGTTGAAGAAGAAGTACTGGTGATCCTCGAGTTCGTACTGGACCGGGATCTCGACGACACCGTGCGTGCCGGGGTGGAGGTAGGGCAGGTCGTCGCCGGGTGACGACGAGGACCAGTCGATGCCGAATCCGGTGAGCCGACTGCCGAGACCCGGCTTCCACTCCCCCGCCGGGGTGCGGAATCCGCGCACATTCGAGCCGGTCACCTGGCGCAGCCGGTCGGCTCCGTCGCGGGCGGCGCGGGTCTGTTCGTCGAGCGTCAGGTCCTGGAAGTCCTCGTGCGTATCGCCGTGACAGGCGAGTTCGTGCCCGGCCGCGGCGATGCGTCGCACTGCCTCTGGGTGCCTCTCGGCGTTGCGTCCCGGCACGAACCACGTGGCGGGGACGACGAGTTCGGCAAAGAGGCCGAGCAGCCGGTCGATGCCGCGGTCGGTTCCGTACCTGCCGACGGACAGGGTCTTGCCCCGGTCCGCAGTGGCGGGCGAGCCGCTGAGGATGGCGAGATCGGCGTCGTGGTCGACGCTGATCATGACGGCGGCGCGGGCGCCGTTCGGCCAACGGCCTCGGATCTCCTTCATGCGGCCGCCACCTGCGCTCCCTGCCCGCTCTCGATCCACCAGTCGGCCACGTCGTCACAGCGCGCGAACCAGACGTCGTCGTGTGCCCGCATGTGGGCGATCAGTTCCTCCAGGATCAGCAGCCGGCCCGGCCTGCCCGAGACCTTCGGGTGGAAGAGAGTGGTCAGGCAGAGCCCTTCGGCGCGGTATCCGTCGAACTCGCGCTTCCAGTTGTCGAGCGCCAACGCGTAACTGGCGATCCGGTCCTGGCCGCTGGGGTAGTCGGGGTTGCGGTGGTAGGCGAGGAAGGCATAGTCGTCGAGGTCCCAGCGCGCCGGGATCTCCACCAGGTCGGTGGTGACGCCGTCGACGGTGTGCCGGTAGGGGCGGTCGTCGCCGCGCATCGAGCTCGAATAGCGGAACCCGTGGTCGCGCAGGATGCGCGGAGTCTCGGGGTGCCAGTCGCCGGACGGGGAGCGGAAGCCGGTGGCCTCGGTGCCCAGGACGTCGCGGAACACGCGCTGGCTGCGGGTGATGACGTCCGCCTGCTCGTCGGCCGTCAGGTCGTAGTAGCACTCGTGGCGGTAGCCGTGGTGGGCGACCTCGTGACCGCGCTCGACGATCTGACGGCAAGCCTGCGGCCAGTGCTCCACCACCCAGGCGGGGGTGAAGAACGTGGCGGGGACACCGCCGTCGTCGAGGAGGTCGAGCAGGCGGGGCAGCGCCCGGTGCGGGCCGTAGCCGCCCAGGGCGAAGTAGCCGGGCCGGTCCCACAGGGAACCGTCGAGCATGGCTCCGCCTGTGGGGCCGTCCAGGTCGAAGGCGAGGGCGACCGCGCTGCGGCGCCCGTGCGGCCAGCGCGGCGGGCGCGGGTCTGCGGGGGTGTGCATGAGTCAGCCCTCAACTCCGTTGAACTTCGGCACGGTTGATCCGTAGGACAGGCCGGCCTTCTTGAGGATGCGCTGGTACGTTCCGTCGGCCCGCAGCTTGCGCAGCCCCTTCATCACCAGCGCCGCCATGGGTCTGTCGTCCTTCTTGACCACGGCGGCGAACGGTTTCGCGGGCATCGGCTCGAGGACCGCGCGGAACCGGCCGGGTTCGGTGCGGTCGAAGAAGGCCAAGTTCTCGCCGCCCTGGATGGCGACGTCCGCGCGCTTCTGCTCCAGTTGGAGGCGGGCTGCGGCGCCGGAGTCGGTCGGCAGGATCTGCACGGCCGGCTTCCCCTTGCCGGTGCAGTACTTCTTGTTGAAGGCGAGGGCCTGACCGTAGTAGTCGGTGGTCTTGCTGACGGCCAGCTTGCGGCCGCACACGTCTGCGGCGGTACGGAAGTCGCCGGCCCGCGAGGGCAGGGTGTAGAGGCGGCCGACCGTGTCGAAGTAGTCGACGAAGTCCACGGTCTCCTGACGCTCCACCGTGTCGGAGATACCGGACATCACCAGGTCGACGCGGGAGGTCGCGACCGAGTTCATCAGCTGGTCGAAGCGCTGCTCCACGAACGTGACCTTGAGGCCGAGTTCGTCGCCGAGCGCCCGGGCCAGGTCGACGTCGACGCCCACCAGGCGGTTGGTCTTCCCGTCGCGGTACTCCATGGGCGGGAAGTCGGGCGACAGGCCGACCTTGAGCTCCTTGCCGTCGACGACGGAGGGCGGGAGGCCGCCCTGGCCGCCGGCGGATGCGGGCAGGGTGGTGCTGACGCAGCCGGTCAGGGCGGCCGTCGCACCGAGGCAGACGGCGACGGACACGAGCGCGCGGATCGGACGGGACATGACTTCTCCTGCCGACGTGCGGCTCACAGGACGCGCGCCAGGAACGACTGGGTGCGCGGGTGCTGAGGGTTCCCGAGGATCTCGGACGGCGGGCCGATCTCCAGGACCTTGCCGCCGTCCATGAACGCCACCCGGTCTGCGACCTCGCGGGCGAAGGCGATCTCATGGGTGACGACCATCATCGTCAGGCCGCTGCGCGCCAAGTCCTTCATGACGTCGAGGACTTCACCGACCAGCTCGGGGTCGAGCGCGGAGGTCGGCTCGTCGAAGAGCATCAGGTCGGGTTGCATGGCGAGGGCGCGCGCGATGGCGACCCGCTGCTGCTGCCCGCCGGAGAGCTGGCGCGGGTAGGCGTCCGACTTGTCCTTGAGCCCGACCTTGCCGAGCAGGGCGACGGCGCGTTCGCGGGCGGCCTCGCGGGCCACCCGCTTGACGCCGACGGGCGCCGCCATCACGTTCTCCAGGGCTGTCATGTGCGGGAAGAGGTTGAACCGCTGGAAGACCATGCCGATGCGCCGGCGCTGCCGGGCGATGGCCCGCTCGTTCAGCCCGTGCAGCTTGTTGCCCTGCTGCCGGTAGCCGATGGCTTCGTCACCGACCCAGATCCGCCCCGAGTTGACCTGCTCGAGATGGTTGATGCAGCGCAGGAAGGTGCTCTTGCCCGAGCCGGACGGGCCGAGCAGGCACACCACCTCGCCCTGGTGCACCTCGAGGTCGATGCCCCTGAGGACCTGGAGGTCGCCGTAGCTCTTGTGCACCGACTCGGCCCGCACCAGGGCGCGTTCGTTGGTCGTGGTGACGCTCATCACGAGACCGCCTTCTTCTGGTTCAGGCCCGTGCGCAGCCGCTGCAGAGGCGTCGCGGGCAGCGCGCGACTGCTGCTGCCCTTGGCGAAGTGCCGTTCCAGGTAGTACTGGACGACCGAGAGGACCGAGACCGCAGCCAGATACCACACGGCACACACGATCAACAGTTCCATGATCCGGTTGTTGACGAAGTAGATGTGCTGCGCCTCCGAGAGGATCTCGCTGACACCGATGGCCGAGGCGAGCGAGGTCGTCTTGAGCATGCCGATGGTCTCATTGCCGATCGGCGGCAGGATCACCCGCATCGCCTGCGGCAGCACGATCTGTCCCAGGGTGCGCAGGCGTGACATGCCGAGCGCCTGGGCCGCCTCGGTCTGCCCCTCGTCGATGGAGAGCATGCCGGCTCGCACCACTTCGGAGGTGTACGCGCCCTGGTTGAGGCCGAGACCGATGGCGGCGGCGACGAACGGGGTGACCAGGTCGACGGTGCGGGCGCCGCCGATGCCGGGCAGGGACACGTAGGGGAAGAGAAGCCCGATGTTGAACCAGGCGAGCAGCTGCAGATAGACCGGGGTGCCTCGGAACACCCATACGTACAGCCAGCCGACGCCGGAGGTGACCGGGTTTCGGGAAAGGCGCATCACCGCGGCGAGCACGCCGAGAACGATGCCGATGACCATGCCGACGACCGTGAGGACGAGGCTGATGAGGAGCCCCTTGAGGAGCACGCCCATCGTGAAGTACTCCTTGACGACGCCCCAGTCGATCGCCGCGTGGGCGAGGGCGTAGCCCAGCCAGCACAGAAAGGCCACGACCGCGAGGGCGCCGATCCACCGGCCGTAGTGGGTGCGCGGCACCGCGACGAGTTCGCTCGTGTCCACGGTTTCGGAGCCCGCCGCTACTGCTTCGGACATGGCCTGGCTCTCTTCTCCGGGTGTCCCGGTGTCGGTGGGCAAACAGGAGGGAAAGGCGTGGGAGGCACGGACCGGCCTGTGCTCATGTGCGGGGGCCCGCGTACTCGGCGGCCCACGCGCGCTGCTCGGCGACGAGTGCCACCAACTCCCCGATCTGCTCGTCGACTCGGACGGGCGCGGTGCCGCCCTGTCCGCTGCGCGCGGCAAGGGCCGCTTCCACGGAGAGGACGGAGCGCACCTCGGGCGTGAGCCGGGCGTCGACGCCCGCGTAGTCCTCGTCGCTCAGCTCCTCCAGGTCGACCCCGCGCTCCTCACAGAGCCGCACGACGGCCCCGGTGATCTCGTGGGCCTCGCTGAACGGGACGCCGCGCCGCGCCAGCCAGTCCGCGATCTCGGTGGCGAGGGTGAATCCGGCGGTGGCCTGCGCGCGCAGCTCCTTCTCGTCGACGACGAAGGTGCGGACGAGCCCGGACATCGCGGGCAGCACCATGAGCAGCGTCTCCACCGTGTCGAAGGCGGCGCGCTTGTCCTCGGCAAGATCCCGGTTGTAGGCGAGCGGAAGGCCCTTGAGCGCACCGAGGACCCCCGTCAGATTGCCGGTGAGACGGCCCGCCTTGCCGCGGGCCAACTCGGCGATGTCCGGGTTCTTCTTCTGCGGCATGATCGACGAGCCGGTGGCGAAGCGGTCGTCGAGCGCGATCCAGCGGAACTGGCGGCTGGCCCAGAGGCAGATCTCCTCGGCGAGCCGGGACACGTCGACGGCGAGCATGGAGCCGACGAAGAGGAACTCGGCGACGTGGTCCCGACTGGCCACCGCGTCGATGGAGTTGGCGCAGGTGCGCTCGTATCCCAGCTCGCGCGCGGAGTGCTCCGGGGTCAGGGCGATGGCCGATCCGGCGAGAGCCGCGGCGCCCAGCGGGGACCGCGCGCTGCGCCGGTCCCAGTCACGCAGCCGATCGATGTCACGGCCCAACGCATGGGCATGCGCCAGGAGTTGATGCCCGAAGGTGATCGGCTGGGCGGGCTGCAGGTGCGTGAAGCCGGGGGCCGGGGTCGCGCGGTGCCGCCGGGTCTGGGCCAGCAGGGCGTCCGTCAGGTCCACCGTGGCCTCGGCGAGCCTGCGCACCTGGTCGCGCAGGTAGAGCCGCAGGTCGTTGGCAGCCTGGTCGTTGCGGGAGCGTCCGGCGCGCAGCTTGCCGCCGACCGCGCCGAGCCGCTCGCTGAGCACCCGCTCCAGGAACGTGTGGACGTCCTCGTCCTCAAGGTTCGGGTGGACCTCCCCGCGCCGGTACTCGCCGTCGAGTACGTCGATGGCGTCGAGCAGGGTCGCCAGCTCGGCGTCGTCCAGGAGACCGGCCCGGTGCAGCTCGCGGGCATGGGAGCGGGAGCCGGCGAGGTCGTAGGGCGCCATAGCAAAGTAGCTGGGATCGGAGCGGGACAGCGTTGTCAGTGCTTCATCCGGAGCGCTGCGGAAGCGCCCACCCCACAGGCGTGTGGTGGCAGCGGTATCGGTCATGAACGGGTCTCCCTGGTGTGAGGGGGGCGGCTCGACGGCCGTGGCCGGGAGGTTTCGATCACATGGAGAAGGAGCGGAAGGAGGTGGGCAGAACGAACCACCAGGCTTCGTCGGACTGCCCGCTTGTCGGACAATTTCAGCAAGCACCGTGATCGTCAAGAGCTCGGGGGGAATAGGGCTCTCCAACTCCCCCACTCCTATTGGCCAGTAGGCTGTCGTCCCAGATCGTCCGGCTGTCCGACCAAGACTCTGAGGAAGTGCGCCATGGCCCTAGGACCCATAGAGATCGATCGCTCCAGCACCGTGGACCGCGTGGCTCACGCACTGCGCGAGGAGATGTACCGGGGCACCCTCACGGGGGGCACCTCGCTGCGCGAGAGCAATGTCGCCGAGAGCCTCGGTGTCTCGCGCAGCACCGTGCGCGAGGCCCTGCAAATCCTCACCAGCGAGGGCCTGTTGGTACGACGGCCGAATCGCGGGGTCGAGGTACGGCAGCTCACCGAGGAGGAGATCGAGGACATCTTCAAGGCTCGGCGCGTCCTGGAGACGGCGGCGGCGCGCTCGGTGGTGCAGGCAACTCGCACCGACCTCATGACGCTCATCGCGGTCCAGCGCGACTTCGAAGAAGCCGTCGCCTCGTCGGCCGCTGCCAGCGTCGT
Source organism: Streptomyces sp. CB01635 (assembly GCF_002803065.1). Taxonomy (GTDB): domain Bacteria; phylum Actinomycetota; class Actinomycetes; order Streptomycetales; family Streptomycetaceae; genus Streptomyces. Next base: position 98,297 of record NZ_NNBL01000024.1, on the reverse strand, counting down.
CACGGAGGCGCATCTCGCCGTGCACGTGGCGATCGTCGGGCTCCTGGGCAGCCCTCGCCTGACAGCGACGGCCCGCGATCTCATGTCGGAGATCAAGCTGGCGGTGGCCACCACAGACCGCACCAGCGACGATCTGCCCGCACAGGTCGAACAGCACCGGGCGATCGTGGAGCTGCTCCGTCAGGCGAAAGGCGAGGAGGCGGCCCAGCTCCTGGAAGCCCATCTCGCACACGCCAAGGCGTTCATGCCAACGGTTGGTTGACCTCGTACCCTGCGCCTGCCGAGAATGCCGTCCGTGCAGCTCAGGGTCTGTGCGGTGATACGGCAGCATGAGCACTCGTGTTGCTTCGTCTCACCTCCCTGAGCGTCACCAACCTGTTCGGCGCACTGCGGTTGCTGCCGATGAGCGACCGCGACAAGGACGCGGAGATTCTCGCTCTGCGCCACCAGCTCACCGTCCTTGAGCGGCAGCTCGGTACGGACCGGGTGAGACTCGCACCGCAGGACCCGGCGTTGCTTGCCGCTCTGCTAGTGCCGCTACCCCGTCAGGTCCTACGCCGGTTACGGCTACTGGTACGACCCGACACCATGCTGCGATGGCACCGCGATCTGATGAAGCGGCGCCATGCCCGCACGTGCCGGCCGAAGAGGCCAGGCCAACCGCCCACGGGGTGCGGCGCAGCAGGCCTGGGTGCCCCCACTGGCCACACTCGGTGACGCCATGAGGTCTTCATGCTCTCGCAATGGCCTTGCCCTCCACACTTCCCCCAGGATCTTCGACATAGCCGTCCGAAGGAGTCCCTGGTGTCAAGTCGCCGTCAGTTTCTTGCCGGATCAGCCGCCGCACTCGGTCTGAGTGCACTGCCGTCCGCCCCCGCGTCGGCAGACGGTCGCGCGCGCCCGCGTCGGCCGAACATCGTGGTGGTCCTGGCCGACGATCTCGGCTACGGCGACCTCGGCGCGTACGGACAGCAGCTCATCCACACGCCCCGGCTCGACGCACTCGCAGCCGAGGGCCTGCGCTTCACCCAGGCCTACTCGGCAGCCGCCGTGTGCGCACCGTCCCGTGCCTCGTTGCTGACCGGCCTCCACGGCGGCCATGCGCCCGTGCGCGAGAACCCCTTCGACGGCCCGCAGGACCCGATCGGTGACGGCGACACGACCTTCGCCGAAGTACTGCAGGCACGCGGCTACCGCACCGCGTGCATCGGCAAGTGGGGTTACGGTCCTGAGGAGGCCGACCAGCCGAGTCATCCCAACTCCCGTGGTTTCGAGGAGTTCTACGGGTACATCACGCACGGTCACGCCCATGAGTACTTCCCGACGTACCTCTGGCACAACGGCGAGCGGGTCCAGTTCCCCGAGAACACCGACGGCAAGAAGGGCACGTACGCGATCGATCTGATCCAGGAACGCGCCAACGCGTTCATCACCGAGCACGCACACGAGCCGTTCCTCCTGTACCTCACGCCGAACGTGCCGCACGGGCCCAGCGACATCCCGGACGTGAGCGAGTACGACAACCAGCCGTGGAATGCCGCGAACAAGGGCCACGCCGCCCAGGTCACCCGGCTCGACACCCTCGTCGGCTCGGTCGTGGACACCCTGCGCGCGCTCGGCATCGACAAGGACACGCTGGTCCTGGCCGCGAGCGACAACGGCCCGCACGAGGAGGGCGGCGTCAACCCCGACCTCTTCGACGCCAACGGCCCGCTCACGGGCTACAAGCGCAACCTCTTCGAGGGCGGAGTGCGGGTTCCGCTGATCGCCTGGCAGCCCGGCACCATCAGCCCGGACACCACCGACCGGCCGACCCCGCTGATCGACCTGCTTCCCACCTTCGCCGACCTCGGCGGCGCCCCCGCACCACGCGATATCGACGGCCTGTCCGCCGCCTCGCTGCTCACCGCCCGTCCGCGCAGCGCCCCGCTGCACGGACACCTCTACTGGTACCGCAACGACCCCGGCTCGACCTCTCGGGCCAACGCAGTCGACAAGGGCCGAATCCTCAAACTGGCCGAGGCGGTCCGCCGCGACGACTGGAAGGGCATCCGCTTCGCCCCGGGCCGTGATCGTGAAGCCCCGGACGATCAGTGGCAGTTCGAGCTGTACAACCTGGCCGCCGACCCGGGCGAGACCACCGACCTGGCCGCCGCTCACCCGAAGGTGGTGAGGGAACTGACCACACTGCTGAGGGCGTCGTGGGCGGACACGTACGAGCGCGAGCGCTTCGGCGTACGCGTCGAGGCGCCGGAACTCGTCTTCCCCGGGCAGAAGTTCACGGTCACAGCAACCCTGGGCAACGCCTCCGGCCGGGCATGGACCAACGCCGCCGTGCGCCTCGGCGCACCGGAGGGCTGGCGGCTGCGCCCCCTGACGGCGCGCGACGCCCGCCGCCTCACGCCCGGTTCGGCGCTGGAAACCCGTTGGGAAGTGACCACGCCCGCCGGCCTCACCTCCGCCGGCACCTGGGCGCTGCGCGCCGAAGGTACGGCCCGGTACGGCCGCGACACGGTCCGCTACGCGTCCGCCCGTCCGGTGGCCACTCCTCCGCCCGCACCGGCCCAGGACGCCTACCTGAGCGATCTGACCTGGCTCTCGGCCACCAACGGCTGGGGCCCGGTCGAGCTCGACACCAGCAACGGCAAGAAGCCGGCCGGCGACGGGACTCCGATCGCCTTCGACGGCACGACGTACGCCAAGGGCCTGGGCGTCCATGCCCCCTCGGAGATCGTCTACTTCCTCGGCGCCAACGCCGCCCGCTTCACCTCGGTCGTCGGCATCGACGACTTCTCGGCGCTGCAGAACGCCCGGGGAGGGGTCGTCGCCGAGGTGTGGGGCGACGGCACCAGGCTGTTCGACAGCGGCCCGCTCACGGCGGCGGGTGGCCCGCGCCCGGTCGATGTGGACGTAACGGGCGTACAGCTGTTGCGTCTTGTGGTGCGAGACGCCAACAGCGACGGCTCGTACGACCACACCTCCTGGGCCGCCGCCCATGTGCAAGTCCGCGACTGAGCGAGCTCCGGGCCGCATCCGAACGCCAATGGGTGTAGCTCGTTCTGAGAGAGGTGGCTGATCAGTCCGGCCAGTCCAGCTGCGGCTCAGGGTTTCCGATGGAGCGTCCGTAGACCTGTGCTTCCCGGCGTCCTTCGGCTTGGTGGCGCGGGTGTCGGAAGACCTTGCCGGAGAAGATCACGAATGCCTCGGCTGCCATGTTGTAGTTGACGTACCCGCCCGCAGACGTCGTTTCTGAGCCGAACCGATCCGTTCGCGGGAACGTACAGTGCCGGCGGAGGGCCCACAATCGCGCGATGGGAGGATGACTGCGTTGTAAGGGCGGCCATGATCCGGAGCGGAAGCGCCCAGGTCACTCCGGCTGTAGTGGCAGCCCAGGTGAACGGCGCATCTCGACTGCGCCGAGCCGCCATTGCCCGTGGTTGACCGCATGAAGTGGCACAGCTATGGCACGCGCTCCCGCTGATCGGCCAGTTCTCGCGAACCACGTAGGGAGAACTGAGACGGGGCTGTCGGCTGTCGTCGGCGGGCTAGGAAAGGGGTCGCGGGTGCATGAAAGATGCCGAGCGGCAAGGCCGTATTCTGCAGCAGGCGAGGCAGGCGCCGCAGATGCGTTGTTGCCGTCCGTTGCAGCCAGGTGACCCCAATCCGTATCGGGTACCCGACGAACAACCAGGAGGTTGACCGGTGATCACTCTGACCGCAGTCGGAGGAGTGGCCCTGGTCGAACTGGGCATGGCCCTGACTCCGGGACCGAACATGATCCACCTCGCCTCCCGCGCGATCACCCAAGGCCGCAGGGCGGGCCTGGTTAGCCTCGGTGGGACCGCCGTGGGATTCGTGTGCTACCTGCTGGCCGCGGCTGCGGGCCTGTCCGCGCTGTTCGCCGCCGTACCGGTGGCGTTCACGGTGGTCAAGCTTGCCGGGGCCGTTTACCTGGCCTACCTCGCCTGGGGCATGCTCAAGCCCGGCGGCCGCTCGCCCTTCGCCCCGGCCCAGGACCTGCCTCCGGTCTCCGACGCCCGCCTGTTCTCGATGGGGCTGCTGACCAACCTACTTAACCCCAAGATCGCTCTTATGTATGCCGCCCTGCTGCCCCAGTTCCTGGACCCGCAGGCAGGTCCGGCCTGGGGGCAACTGCTCCAGCTCGGTGGTGTGCAGATCATCGTGGGGATCTCCGTGAACGCTCTGATCATGCTGGGCGCAGCACGGGTGTCGGGTTTTCTGGCAGCCCGGCCCCGCGCCATGACCGTCCAGCGGTTCACGGCAGGCGGCCTGCTCGGCACCTTCGCGCTGCGCACCGCCCTGTCCCGCACTCCTGTCTCCACCTGAGCCAGGCCCGCCCGCGGGTCTGTGACACCAGTCCTGCTGTGAGCGCCGATACAGGAACGTTGACGGCACCCGTGGATGCAGCGCCAGTACATCCTCGCCGTCATCGAACACGCCACGCGCCGCATCCTCGGCACCACTGCCCACCCCACCACGGCCTGGGTGACCCAGACGGCCCGGAACCTGGCCATGGACCTGACGGACGCCAACGCCACCCTCACCTACCTGATCCGAGACCGGGACGCAAAGTACCCCGCCCTCTTCGACAGATCCTGGCTGACGCCGGCATTCAGGTCGTGCGAACCGGCGTACGAATACCGCACATGAACGCGATCATGGAACGCTGGGTCCAAACCTGCCGCCACGAACTACTTGACCACACCTCATCTGGAACGAACAACATCTGCGCCACACGCTCCGCCAGTTCGAACTCCACTACAACCTCCACCGTCCCCACCAAGCGATGCATCAGGCAGCACCCTTACGCGCTGTCCCCGAACCGCTCACCCCTGCACAGATCTCCCACCTCGACGTACGACAAAGAGACCGCCTCGGCGGAGTCCTCCACGAATACCAGCATGCCGCTTGAACAGCACGGATAGAGTTTTCGGCAGGCGCAGAGTCGCGGCGCGGTCACCCGATGCCAGGTCGGACCGAGTGAGCGCGAACGAGCCAGGTTGCACCGCGCATCCTCGACAAGCTCGACGCCAGAGCTGCGCCGGACGCTTCCTGGCTGTGGCCGATCACTGCCGTCCTGTACCGATCTCGCACCGAACCCCGTCTACAGGGAAGCGGCCGATTGCCTTAAGGTCCCTGCCATGCGCGTGGTGGTGACGCGCTCATCGGTCAGGGCGGACAGCGCTGAATCCGGCGGATGTGCCGCACAACGCACCGGTGGGGAACGGGGAGAACACCGTGGCATTGGTCGCCATGGCCTTCAACTGAACGACAGCACAGGGGGTTTGGAGCACATGACTACCGTTCTGAGCACGGAATGGGACAGCGTACGGCAGCGCGCCAGGCTGAGTTCCCAGGCCGCCGGAACCGGAGTGCCACTGGAGCGGCCGACGGCGCTGGAGCGCGCGGAGCTGCTCGGGCGGCTGCGCTGGGAGGTCATTCAAGGCGGCTCGCTGTTCCTCGTGTACCCACAACTCCTCGACGGCGCCGTCTTTGCCGGTCTGCGGCCCGCCGAGCTCCTGGACGAACTGACGATCCGCGCGATCGACGGGGGTGCGGCGCTACCACTGCGGGTGAACGCCCGCGGCGCGGACCTGGCAGGTCAGTTGATCGCGATGCTTTCGACAGGTTTCGTCTTCTCTTCTCTTCCGGTTCCGGACGATCAGTGTCTGCGCCTCCAGCAGGAGTTGAGCGCGCGAGCGGACCACCGGGCAGCAGCCGAACTCCTCATGGCGGAGGGGCCGGCCGGCGCGGCGGACCGGTTACTGGCGGCGACGGGCGTGCTCGACGCGCCGCTGCGGCGACGCACGGTCGCCCGATGGCGGGACTGGCTGGAAGCAGCCGAGCGCGGACTCCTGCAAGTCAGCTCCTTGGTGCCAGCCGACTACCCCGCCGCGTACGCCCTGTGTCCCCCGCCGCGTCCGGAGGCGCTGGCCAGCGACTCGGGGAGGGCAGCGCTGGCCTCATGGATCGGCGGGGAGTACGACAGGAACGGCCTGCCCAATCGCAGCCTCCTGTACGAGAGCCTCGACCCCCTCCTGTATTCGGGAGACGGAGCGGAACGCGCGGACGCACAGTTGCTGCGGGAGTCCTTCGACGAGACGTACTACCGGGCCATCGCGGTGAGTGAGGGCTGCGCACTTGGCCTCGCATCGCCCCGGCGCGGTCTCCGGCGGCGCGAGGCCGCAGTGCTGCCCGCGTCGACTCGCGTCGTGCTCTTTCCGACCCGGTTCGAGCTGCGGCTCGGTCTGATGACGGCCGCAGCGTGGCAGCGCTACACGGACGACGTGGCCGACGCCCTCACCAGCTGGTGGCAACACCGGGACCTGACCGCGCTGCAGGACGTGGGGGACCTGCTTGCGGCCCGTACGAAGGAGCCGGCATCAGGCGGCGAGGACGAGGTCTCAGTGACACGGCTGCAGCAGCTCGTCCGGCAGGCGAGCGGCGTCACCGCGCAGGTCGTGGCGGGCGGCGGGATGAGCGCGGCGACCGGGGTTCTGGGCGGCGGGACGCCCGGGGCGTTCGCCGCCGGCGCGGGCGGCGCACTGGCCCCCATGCTCGTGGCGGCGGTCACGGCCGGGGTGAACCACCTGAGCTCGTTCCGCGGGCGGTACGACGTGATAGAGCTGCCTTGACCTGCGGGGGCAGCCTCATGGCCGTCTTAGATGGCTGGGCTCCCAAGTGTCAGCCCTGTAGCTCCGTTACGTCTCCCGGGTATGTGTCCCTGATACTTGTCCCTGATACGTGCCCCTTATCAACACCGGAGGTTTCCCGTGGACGCCGAGACACCTCGTGCACAGTCCCGGAGGGCCTACGTCGACTCCGACGGCGGCCGATGGTGCGAGGTCCACCTCGATACCTACCGGTCTTCCTCCGGCGTGGAGACCGTCCTGCACCGAGTCCGCATCGGCGGCGGTCGGACGGGAGTGGTGGTGCTGGCCCGCCGCGGTGACGACATCCTGCTGGTCCGGCAGTGGCGGCCGACGATCGGCCGGTGGGCCTGGGAACTGCCGCGGGGCTTCGGCGAGAGCGACCCGGTGTCGGACGCCCTGCGTGAACTGCACGAGGAGGCCGGATTGGCTGCCTCGACGGCAGCCGTCGTCGCATACCTGGACGTGGACTCCGGCCTGTTGGAGAGCGAGGTGGCCGTGGTCGAGGTCCAGGTTCCGAGCGACGCCCCGCTGCGCCCCGACGCAGCGTGCGACGGCGAGGTCGCCGCCGCGCGCTGGTGGAGTCCCTCGGAGATCGCCGAGTCGATCCGCATGGGATCGCTGCGGGACGGTTTCACACTTGCCGCGTTCGGGGCGTCGAGCGCCGCGGGGCGCTGAGTCGGGCGGTCCTGTCCGGAAGGCATCGAAGGCCTCGGCACCGGTGCGACCGGACGAGGTAAGGCCTTGGCGCCGACCGTTGGGCACCGCACGCCCTTCAGGCGGCCGGCGGTGGTCCAGATGCCGGCGCCTCCACGGCGAACTGCTAACCCTCGGCGTGAAGGTGGCTGCCTCCACCGTATGGGAGATCCTCAAGGAGCCCGGGATCAACCCAGCGCCCGAACGGAACTCCAGTACCTGGGCAGACTTCCTGCGCTCCCAGGCCGAGGCCGTGCTGGCGTACGACTTCTTCGAGACGGTCACCCTGTCCGGGGCGCGGATGTACGTGTTCGCGGTGATCGAGCACAGCACCCGACGGATCCGGATCCTGGGCGCGACTGCGCACCCAACCGCTCTCTAGGTGACGCAGGCCGCAAAGAACCTGGTCATGGACCTCGAAGACGCCAGATTCAAGGCCAAGTTCCTGATCCGAGACCGGGACGGCAAGTTCCGGCGTCCTCAGCGGCGTCCGGATGCCGCGGATGAACTCGGTCATGGAGAGGTGGGTGCAGACCTGCCGGCGCGAGCTGCTGGACCGCACGTTGATCTGAAATCAGCGGCATCTGCTCCACGCCTTGCGCGAGTTCGAACAGTCCTACAACTCCCATCGTCCTCATCAGGGCCTTGCGAACGCCCGCCCGCTACGTCCCCTGCCCGTGACGGTCGCCGATCCGGAGGAGCTCAATCGCCTCGACATACGAAGACGCGATCGCCTGGGCGGCATCCTCCACGAGTACCACCACGCCGCCTGACCTCGATGGATGAGGTTTCCGGCAAGCGCAGGGCTACCGCAGGGTGCACGGCGAACTCGCCACCCTCGGCATCCAAGTCGCCGCCTCCACCGTCTGGGGCGGCGCGGGGAGCGGGGCGGGCCGACGAGGCCCGCCCCGCTCGCACGCGACCCTCAGCCCCCGACCGCCTCGCCGCGCCCCCACGCCCAGGCGAGCCTGTCCGCACCCGACTGATTGGTGGTGGCCAGCCAGGGGCGGTCCTCGGTGCCGGTCAGGGTCTGCAGCGAGTACGTGTCGTCGCTGCGCAGGCCGGGCCAGTAGACGGAGCCCATCTTCAGCTCGCGGAAGGTGTCGGTGACGGCCTGGAGGTAGTTGACGAAGTTGCCGTCCGGGGTCGGCACGTTGTAGTCGAGGCCGGTGGTCATCGGGGAGCCGAACTCGTCCGCGACCGTCCGGCCGGCGCAGTCGCCGATGCGTTCCTTGAGGTCGGCGACCCACTGGTCGTAGGTGGCGTACGACTTCCAGAAACCATAGTGGTGCAGCGACAGATAGGTGCCGGCCAGGCGCGGGTCGGCGCAGACGGAGGTGACGTGGTCGTTGTAGCCGGCGCCGCTGACGAAGACCCGGTCGCGCGGGACGGAGGAGTAGGTGTCCAGCCACTTCGCGGCCAGGTCGGCCCACTCGGTCTCAGTGTAGCCGTGCGGCTCGTTCATGGGCTCGAAGTAGACCCGCGAGTCGTTCTTGTACGTGTCGACGACTCTGGTCCACATGGGCCAGTAGGTGGTGGTGTCGTCGATCAGGCCGTCCTTGCGCTCGCCCGTTCCCTCCCAGTAGGAAACGATCACCTTGAAGCCCTGGTCGGAGGCCGCGTCGATGACCCCCTGGTAGGAGTCCCAGTAACTGCCTTTCACCGTGTACGGGTTGATGGGAAGCCGGACGGTGTTGGCCCCGAGGTTGGCGCGGAAAGCCGAGATGATCCGCTTCGCCTTGCTGTACGTCTCGCGGTAGCTGTCGGTGGTCAACAAGCCGGAGAGCTGGAGCTCGTCGTCGGCGAAGTTGTCCCGGGGGTCGGCCCAGTTGACGCCCTTGAACTGGGTGGTGTCCGCTCGCGGGGCCGCGGTGGCGGGTCCGGCGGAGAGAGCGGCGACGCCGAGAGCGGCCGCCGCGACAGCCACGGCGGAGGAGATACGACGGGTTCGGGCCATGCGCACGGATATTCCCCTTCAGGAGAGAGCGACTCGGTGAACAGCGGTGCCGCATCGCCGGGTTGGGCGCGGGAAACGCGCATACACACGCTGGGACAGGCGTGGGCCGGGCATTGCGGCAGGCCCGGCCGCTGCCAATGTTTACGCAAACATCGCAGCGCCGGAATCGTCACATCCAGCCCTTCTGCCGTCAAGGTCTCGTGCAAGGGGGACCGTTGAGAACCGCTCGTTGCTCATGACGCGCGGGCGGCTTGGCGTAGGGCTGCTCGCCGGGGGACGGGACCGGGGGTTGGTCCGGCTCGCAGGGAAGGTGCGGGCACTCGTGTCAGAGGGGCGCCAACTCGGGCTGAACGGCGAGGAGATCATGGAGATGACCCGGGGCTGGCTGACCCCGTAGACCCACCGGAAGCCGTCCCTTATCGATGACATTCCACTGTTTGCCGTTCGGTATATCGATCAGCCTTCGAGTTTTCGGACCAATCCGTGTCCGGGACCTTGACCGGGCCCCTGAGGGCTTCTTCACTGGCCAACGCCGACACCACCGCCACCCCCACGAGCTCTGCCCCCACGGGCTCCCCCCGCACCCCGAGGACCAGTACGTATGCCCCGTAACGGAACATCCCGTCTGCCCGCTGCCAACCTGTCGCGGCGGCACCTTCTCGTCGCCGGAGCTCTCACTCTGGGGGCCGCGACGCTTGCCGCCCCGGCCCCCGCCCGTGCGGGGGACAAGAGCGCCGCCGCCTACGAGGGCTACCTCTTCGTCTACTTCACCGGTGAGGGCACCGCCGACGGCGAGCAGATCCGTTTCGCGCTCAGCCGCGGCAACGACCCGCTTCACTGGCGGGAGTTGAACGGCGGTGAGCCCGTGCTGACCTCCGCCCTCGGCGACAAGGGCGTACGCGATCCCTTCGTCATCCGGTCGCCCGAAGGGGACACGTTCTTTCTCATCGCCACCGACCTGAAGATCTACGGCGGGGCCGGCTGGGACTACGTCCAGCGGCACGGCTCCCGGTCGATCATGGTGTGGGAGTCGACGGACCTGGTGAACTGGTCCCAGGAGCGTTTGGTGCAGGTGTCTCCGGCGACGGCGGGCAACACCTGGGCGCCCGAGGCCTATTGGAGTGAGGAGGTCGGTGCGTACGTCGTCTTCTGGGCGTCGAAGCTGTACGCCGATGACGACACGGAGCACACCGGGGACACCTACAACCGGATGCTGTACGCGACGACCACGGACTTCGTGACGTTCAGCGAGGCCAAGGTGTGGAACGACCCCGGGTACTCGGTGATCGACTCGACGGTGATCGCGCACGACGGGACGTACTACCGGTTCACGAAGGACGAGCGGTCGGCGGAGCAGTCCTCGTGCGGGAAGTTCATCCTGGAGGAGAAAGCGACCGATCTGCTCGACACGGACTGGGACACGGTGTCCGAGTGCATCGGCAGCGGGGCCATGACGCAGGGCGAGGGGCCGCTCGTCTTCAAGTCCAACACGGAGGAGAAGTGGTACCTGTTCGTCGATGACTACACCGCGAGCGGCTACATGCCCTTCGAGTCGACGGACCTGGCCGGCGGGGTGTGGACCAAGTCGGCCGAGTACCGGCTGCCCTCGGCCCCTCGGCACGGCACCGTGCTGCCGGTGACGAAGGACGAGTTCGACCGGGTCAACGCCAAGTGGGGCGTCGCCCCTGTCCTGGCCGACGCGGACGGGCTCGTCGCCCACTGGCCGCTGGACACCAGCGCCGACGACACCTCCGGGCACGGCTGTCACGGCACCGCCACCGGGGACATCAGCTGGGCCGAGGGGGCTCTCGTACTCGGCGGCGCGAGCGGGCACATCAAGCTGCCCGACAACATGCTGTCCGGGGTGGACGCCGTCACCGTGGCCGCCGATGTGTGGGTGGACAGCGATCAGGCGACGCCCTACTTCCTCTACGGGTTCGGGAACACCGCCTCCGCCACCGGCTACGGCAACGGCTATCTCTTCGCGACCGGCGGCAGCACCAGCAGCGGGTTCCGGGCCGCCCTGTCCGACGGCAACTGGAGCAAGGAACAGGAGACGAACGCCAACAGCGGCCTGGGGCACGGGCGTTGGACCAACGTCACGTACACCGTCGACGGGGACACCGCTCTGCTGTACCTCGACGGCGTTGTCGTCGCGCGCAACACCGCGATCACCCTCATGCCCTCGGACATCGGCGGCGGTCGCACCACGGCCAACTACCTCGGCCGATCGCAGTACACCTCCGACCACACCCTCAAGGGGCGGCTGCGGGACGTCCGGCTGTACAACCGGGCCCTGTCGGACGACGAGATCGCCGCGCTGCCCGCCAACGCGACCCGCGTCCGCGGCGTGGAGGTGAAGGAGCTCAAGGTTCCCGCCGTCATCGAGGGGGAGGGCGCCACCGTCGTTCTGCCGGTCATGCCGGGGACTGACCGGCGGAGGCTGAGGCCCAAGTTCACGCTCGCGCCCGGTGCGCGGATCAGCCCGGCGAACGGGAAGCGGATGGATCTGCGCAAGCTGGTGACGTACACCGTCACCTCGGCGGCGGGCGCGCAGCGCGCGTGGAAGGTATCCGCGGTGGAGATGCGTACGCCGGTGCTGCCGGGGCTCTATGCCGATCCCAACATCGTCGCGTTCGGCGGGACGTACTACATCTACGCGACCACCGACGGGTTCGCCGGCTGGAGCGGCACTACCTTCAGCGTCTGGTCGTCGCAGAACCTTGTCGACTGGAAGGACGAGGGCGTCATCCTGGATCTCGGGAAGGATGTGGGCTGGGCGGATGCGCGCGCCTGGGCGCCCACCATCGCCGAGAAGGACGGGAAGTACTTCTTCTACTACTGTGCCGAGGCGAAGATCGGTGTCGCGACCTCCGACTCACCCACCGGGCCGTTCACGGACTCCGGCAAGGTCCTGATCGCGGCCAACCCGGACGGCGCCGGGCAGGCCATCGACCCGGCCGCCTTCACTGACGAGGACGGGCAAGCGTATCTGTACTGGGGTAACGGTTCGGCGTGGGTGGTCCCGCTCAATGACGACATGGTGTCCTTCGACTCGTCAAAGATGCAGCAGATCAAGGGACTTGAGGATTTCCGCGAGGGCACATTCGTCGTCCGGCGGGGGGACGTGTACCACCTGACATACTCGATCGACGACACCGGAAGCGAGAACTACCGCGTGGGATACGCCACTTCCGACTCCCCGAACGGGCCGTTCATCTACCGCGGTGTGGTCTTGGAGAAGGACCCGGCCCAGGGGATCCTCGGCACCGGGCACAACTCCCTGCTCCAGGTACCCGGGACCGACGACTGGTACATCGCCTACCACCGCTTCGCGATCCCCGACGGTGACGGCACGCGCCGTGAGACGACCATCGACAAGGTGACGTTCGGGGCGGACGGGCTGATGCGCCCCGTCACGCCCACGCTGGAAGGAGTGCGGCCGCAGCGTATCCCGTAAAGCCGGACCCGGCGCCCGCCTCGAGGGGACGGTCGCCGGGGTGTGGGCTCATGCCTGGTCGCAAGGGGTCACCTGAGGTGACCCCTTGCCGGTTGGCGCCCTGTAGTACTCCCGAAACTCGGCCACGGGCCCGGAGCTGTGATGATGGGGGACCATGCTGATTCGGCTGATCTACCGGTTCGCCCTCGCGGGGCTGTCCTGGCTGGTGCTGCTGGCCAGATCGTCGGCGTCGAAGAACGCCGAGATACTGGTACTGCGCCAAGAGGTCACGGTCCTGCGGCGTGCCAGCCCGAAGCCGCGGCTCGAATGGACCGACCGGGCTGTGTTCGCGGCGTTGTCCAGAATGCTGCCGAAACCGTTACGGCTGCACCGGATCGTACCCCAAGAACGCTGCTGCGATGGCACCGCCGCATGGTCGTCAAGAAGTGGACCCAGCCTCGGTCACCGGGACGTCCACCGCTCGACGACGAACTCGTACAGCTGATCGTCCGGCTCGCCACCGAGAACCGGACCTGGGGCGTGGTCCGGATCCAGGGCGAGCTGCGCCGCCTGGGGCATCGCCTCGGGGCGGGCACGATCCGAAGAATCCTGCGCGGCCGCCGTATCCCGCCGCCGACCACACGCGACGACCAGTGGCGCACGTTTCTTCAGGCCCACGCCGAGTCGATCCTGGCGATGGACTTCTTCCACGTGGACCGCGCGCCCTTCCTGACTCGGCTGTACGTGGCGTTCGTCATCGAGCACCGCGCCCGCCGGGTCCACCTGCTGGGCGTAACCCGGCACCCGACGAGCGCCTGGGCCACGCAGCCGGCCCGGAACTTCACCACCGATCCCGAGCAGACCCGTCACCGGTTCCGTCGTCTGATCCGGGACCGTGACGCCAAGTTCACCGAGGCCTTCGACGCCGTACTCGCCGCGAGCCGGATCGGCGTGCTGCTCACGGCTCCCCAGGCGCCGCGGATGAACGCGATCGCCGAGCGGTTCGTGCGCACCGTCCGCGCCGAGTGCACCGACCGGATGCTCATCGGCGGCGAGCGGCACCTGCGCACGGTCCTTGACCACTACGTCGCTCACTACAACGGCGGGCGCAGCCATCAAGGCGCCGGACTGAGCCTGCGCGCCCCCGACGACGACCCAAACGTGATCCCGTTCCCGGTCCGGGCGGGGCGGACCCGCCGGATACCCGTTCTCGGTGGGCTGATCAACGAGTACGAAGCCGCAATGTGAACCACCAGGTGAGACCTGGTGACTGAGTTTCGGAAGTAGTACAGGGAGTGGTGGGCAGGGTGCGGGACCACTTCACCTTCACCGCCCCGATCTTCGGCAGGTTCAGACGGCCGCTGTCGGTGATGCTCCAGCGGGCGTTCGCGGTGAACCGGATCGACTGCCGGGCATCCTTGCGGGACTTGAAGCGGGGCGGGCCGATCCTGGCACCCTCACGGGTGCCCTTGAGCGAGGCGACGAAGTTGCGGTACGCCTTCTCGGCGTCCCGCAGGGACTGCTGGAGCACCACCGCGGACACCTCACCCAGCCAGGACCGCGAAGCGGTCTGCTTGGCCTCGGTGATCAGCTTCCGCGACAGTTCACCGACAGTCGGGAACGGCTGGGCAGCCTTACGCGCGTCCTCGCGGGCGCGGACCGCGTCGTTGACACGACACGGGCGCACCCGAACGCCCTGGCCAACGCGGACTGCTGGACGGCGTTCGGATACAACCTGAAGCCGTACCGAAGCTGCATGATCCGGACGCTAACACCGCACACTGACAGTCCCGGGGCGGATCAGCCGTATCCAGCCCCGCTGGAACGATACGGCGACGCTCCGCGCCGCCCCCACAAGATTCGCTTCACCCCTGGCCTGAAGACCGGAGCACTGCGAATGAATCCCGGTAGCCGTACCCAGGTCGTCAAGCCTGCCGGGAACGAGCCTCCGGTCAGGCCTGTCGCTCCTGGTCCAGAAGATGGCGCAGCCACTTCTCCGAATGCGCGATGTGCGCCGCGGCGGCCGACGCGGCCGCCACCGGGTCGTGGCGACTGATCGCTCCGACGATCTCGCGGTGGCCCGCGTCGCTGACCCGCTTGATGTCCGGGCCCTCGGGCAACGTGAAGATCTGGTGGCGGCGCGAGCGGGTACGGAACACGGTGAGCAGTGAATCCAGCGCGGGGTTGCCCGCGACGCGCGCGACCTCCGAGTGGAACCGGTGGTCCAGGTCGGAGACTTCCGCCGGATCATCGGTGGCCTCCATTGCCGCGAGGTGGGCATGCATGCGCTCCAACGCTTCGGCGCCCACTCGCGCGGCGGCCTGCGAGGCGGCGTGCGCCTCCAGGACCCGGCGCAGCTCGTAGACCTCGAGCAGGCCGGGCAGCGGCAGCAGGTCCACGGTGAGGGAGAGGCTGCCGATGATGTCCTCGGGCCGCAGTGCCGAGACGTAGGTGCCCGAGCCGTGGCGCGGTTCGACCACGCGCAGCGCGGCGAGCATCCGCACGGCCTCCCGCAACGGCCCGCGGGAGACTCCGAGTTCGGCGCACAGGTCCGCCTCGGGCGGCATGCGCGCACCGGCTGTCAGCCGCCCGTCGGCGATCATGTGCCGTAGGCCGTGAAAGGCCTTCTCCACTGCGGACATATCCCGCTCCCCCGATCCGTGCCGTGCCCCACGGCCCACGGCCCGTGCTCCGTCATGCGTGCTTCGACTGATGAGACCCTAGCAAGTCATCTGATGTCTTCAGGAGACTGAGATCAACTCGCGCTCCTGTCATCAGCCACCTTCCCTGAAAACTCGGGGAAGGAGCACTTTAATCGCAGCGATGCACATGCCAGGATGCTGCATGTCATCATACGTCTTGGGTAGTTCCTCCTAGGAGTCGCATGAGTACGGGCCTGGCCGTCGCCCCGCCGAAACCCTTGTCCCTGCCCAACGGCCGACCCGCCGCGGATGCCTGGTCGCTCGACCCGGAGTTGCTGCATCTCAACCACGGTTCGTTCGGTGCGGTGCCGGTGGCGGCACAGCGTGAGCAGGACCGGCTGCGGGAGCGGGCCGAGCGGGCGCCGGTGGTATGGTTCCCGGCTCAGCCGCGGCGGATCTCCACGGCCCGCGCCGAACTCGCCGCGTTCTTGCGTGTGGACGCCGACGATCTGGCCCTCGTACCGAACGCGAGCGCCGGAGTCAGCACCGTCCTGGCCTCGCTCACCCTGCCGCCCGAGGCCGAGATTCTGGTCACCGATCACGGATACGGCGCGGTCACCATGGCCGCGCAGCGTAGGGCCCTGCGCGGCGGCGGGCGGGTGCGGACCGCGCACATCCCTCTCGCGGCCGACGCGGACGAGGCGTTTACGGCCGTGGCCGAACAGGTCGGCGATCACACCGCGCTGATCCTCCTCGACCAGATCACGTCGTCGACCGGCCGACTGCTGCCGGTCGAGCGGATCGCACGGCTCGCCCGACGGCGCGGCATCCCGTTCCTGGTGGACGGCGCGCACGCCCCCGGCATGCTGGCCGAGCCGCTGGACGGTCTCGCCTGCGACTTCTGGACCGGCAATCTGCACAAGTTCGCCTGCACCCCGCGCGGCACCTCCGCCCTCGTCGCGCGCGGTCCACTGCGCGCGGCCCTGTACCCGCTGATCGACTCCTGGGGCACCCAACTGCCTTTCCCGGAACGCTTCGATCACACCGGGACCCAGGACACCTCCGCCTGGCTCGCGGCCCCGGCCGCGCTGTCCTTCGTCGAGCGGACGTGGGGGTGGGAGACGGTCCGCGGTTATCTGAGCGCGCTCGCCGACTACGGGCAGCACACCGTCGCGGACGCGTTCGCCCAGCACATCGGACAGGACGCCGTGCCGGCGGTTGGCACACCCGCGCCGGCGCTACGCCTGGTAAGACTGCCCGACGAGCTCGGCCCCGACCGGTTCGCGAGTGATGTGCTGCGTGACCGGGCCGCACAGGAACTCGGCGCGGAGACCGCGTTCACGTCCTTCGACGGGGTCGGCTATATCAGGCTCTCCGCGCACGTCTACAACACCCCAGCCGATTATGAGGAGTTCGCCGAGCGGTGCGTGCCTCGGCTGGTGGCGTGGAGCCGCGCCGCCTGAGCCCGCGCGCGCCCCCGGCCCAGCAGCCCGCACGGCTCTCCGAACACGGCCCCGACGAGGAAGGTAACGACCCGTGGCCCCGAGCATCTCGACGGACCTCCCCCCACTCCCGCCCGCGTGCGACAGCGCTCTGGTGCGGTACCGCCTCCTAGGCCAGGTACGCGCGGAGCGTGCCGGAGAGCCGCTACCGCCGGGCACCCCGAAACAGCAGGCGCTTCTCGCGGCGCTGCTGCTGCGCGGCGGTGAACAGGTCGAGCGCACCGAACTGGTGCGGGCCGTCTGGGGCGAGCACGCGCCGGACAGCGCGGCGGGCCTGCTCGCCACGTACACAGCACGCCTGCGCAAGGCGCTGGAGCCGGACCGAGCCCGCCGCGCCGCACCCCGGCTCCTGATCACGCGGGGCACCACCTACGGGCTGCATCTGCGGCGGGACGCACTGGACCTGTGGCGGTTCGAGGACGCGCTGTCCGAGGCGCGCCGGGAGCGCCGCGCGGGCCGGGTCGGCGCCGCCCGCACCTGTTACGAGCGGGCCCTCGCCCAGTGGCGGGGCGAGCAGGCGCTGAGCGGGGTGCCGGAACGCTGTGCGGCGGATGCCCGGCACCGGCTCGCCGGGCTGCGCCTCGACGTCCGCCTCGAACACGCCGAGGCACTGCTCGACCTCGGTGAACATGCCGAGGCCGCCGAGCGGATCGCCCCGCTGGTGCCGGGCAGACCGTACGACGAGCGGTTGCAGGCGCTGCTGATGCTGGCGCTGTACCGCAGCGGGCGCACGCCCGAGGCCCTCGCCCTGTTCCGCGGAGTGCGGCGCGCCCTCGTGCACGACCTGGGTGTCGAACCGCGCCCGGGACTGAGCCGGCTGCACGCGCGCATCCTGCACGCCGACCCCTCGCTGGCCGCGCCCCGGCAGCCGCCACGGTCACTCACGCCCGCGTGTCCGGCACCGGCCCACCGCCTGCCCGTGCCCGCTCAACTGCCGCGCGACAGCGCCGACTTCACCGGTCGGGAGGAGGAGGTGCGGCAGCTGCGCGAACTGCTGCGGCGCCCCGACTCCCCCGCCGCCGTCTGCCCCACCGTGGTGATCTCCGGTGCGGCGGGCCTCGGCAAGAGCACCCTTGCCGTGCACGTCGCCCACCAGGTGCGGGACCGGTTCCCCGACGGCCAGCTCTACGCGGTGCTCGGCGGGCGCGCCCCTGCCGACGTGCTCGGCCGATTCCTGGAGGACCTCGGGGTGGCGCCGCACGAGGTGCCCGACGGTCTGGAGCGGCGCGCCGTCCGGTTCCGTACGCTCACCGCCGAACGTCGGCTCCTCGTCCTGCTCGACGACGCCCAGTCCACGAACCAGTTGCGGGAGTTGCTGCCCGCGGCGCCCGGCTGCGCGGTGCTGGTGACCAGCCAGGCCCCGCTGCGGGACCTGCCCGGCCGGGTGCCGCTCCGGCTCGGCCCGCTGGACGCGGCCCAGTCCCTGCGGCTGTTGCGCCGGTTCGCTTCGGGGGCGCCGCTGGCCTCGGTCGCGGCGCTGCCGTACCGTTCGGCGGCCACCGCCACGGCTACGTCCGCTCTGCACAGCCTCGCGGACGGCTGCGCCGGGCATCCGCTGGCGCTGCGGCTCGCCGCCGCGCGGGCCGCCGACGAAGCGGCCCGGGTGGACGACATCGGCGGGCCGCCCGCTTCGCACCCGGGGTTCCCGGACGGCCCGCGCACCGCCAGGACCCGTATCGCATCGGCAGGTTGACACCCCGTCAGTCCACACTCCCGGCGAGCATCGCGTCCGTGAAGTGACAGGCGCCGGCCCGCTGTCCCCGCACCGTCAGCAGGGGCTCGGTGTCACGGCACAGGTCCTGTGCGCGCGGGCACCGGGTGTGGAACCGGCAGCCCGGCGGCGGTGCGGACGGCGACGGCGGATCGCCCGCGAGGACGATGCGGGTGCGGTGCGGGGCGTGCGGGTCGCGGATGCGGTCGAGGGAGGGTTCGGCCGACAGGAGCGCCTCGGTGTAGGGGTGGCCCGGGGCCGCGTAGAGGGCGTCCACCGGGGCCTGTTCGGCGACCTTGCCCAGGTACATCACGGTGACGTCGTCGCACACGTGGCGTACGACGCCGAGGTCGTGGGAGACGAAGACGAGCGCGAGACCCAATTCGCGACGGAGCTTCAGGAGCAGGTTGACGACCTGGGCCTGCACCGACAGGTCGAGCGCCGAGACGGGCTCGTCGCACAGCAGCACGTCGGGTCCGAGGGCGAGGCCGCGGGCGATGCCGATGCGCTGGCGCTGTCCGCCGGAGAACTGGTGCGGATAGCGGTCCGCGTGACGGGCGTCGAGGCCGACCAGTTCCAGGAGTTCGGCGATCCGGGCCCGCCTCCCGGCGCGCGGGACGACATCGGGATGGACGTCGAAGGCCTCCCCGATGATCTCGCCGACCCTCAGCCGTGGGTTGAGCGAGGCGTACGGGTCCTGGAAGACGACCTGGACGCGGCGGCGCCACCGCTTGAGGGCGGCGCCGCGCAGCCGCGCGACGTCCTCGCCCTCGAAGAGGAGCCGCCCGTCGGTCGGCCGCTCCAGCGCGCACAGCAGCCGCAGCAGGGTCGACTTGCCGCAGCCGGACTCGCCGACGATGCCGAGCGCCTGACCGCGCCGCAGCTCCAGGTCGACGCCGTCGACGGCCCGGACCACGGCCGCGCCCCGGCCGCGCCGCCACGGCAGCGCGGGCCCGCCGCCGTAGTGCTTGACCAGCCCTTCGGCCCTGAGGATCACGTCGTCGGTCATCGTGCGGCGCCTTCCGGGCTGAGCGGCTGGTCGAGGAGGTGGCAGGCGCCGAAGCGGAGCTCGCCGGGGGCGGGCTGCAGGGCGGGGCGTTCGGTGACACACCGGTCGTGGGCGTGCGGGCAGCGCGGCCGGAACGGGCAGCCGGACGGCAGCCGCATCAGGTCGGGCGGCGTGCCGGGGATGGCGGGCAGGTCCTGGCCGCGCCTCTCGGCGGACGGCACCGACTGCAACAGCCCCTGGGTGTACGGGTGTTGTGGATCACCCAGCACATCGGCCGTGGCCCCCGACTCCACGACCCGGCCCGCGTACATGACGACCAGGTCGTCGGCGATCTCCGCGGCGACGGCCAGGTCATGGGTGATGAGCACGACCCCCATGTCGGTGTCGGCCTGGATCTCCGCGAGGAGTTCGAGGATCTGGGCCTGCACGGTGACGTCGAGCGCGGTGGTCGGCTCGTCGGCGATGAGCACCTCGGGGCCGAGGGCGAGCGCCATGGCGATCATCACGCGCTGGCGCATGCCGCCGGAGAACTGGTGCGGGTAGTCGTGGACACGGGCCCGCGCGCCGGGGATGCCCACGCGGTCCAGCATCTCGGCCGCCCGCTTCATGGCGTCGGAGCGGCTCGTGCCCCGGTGTACCCGGTACAGCTCGGCGATCTGCCGACCGACCGTGTGCACGGGGTTGAGTGCGGACAGCGCGTCCTGGAAGACCAACGAGATCCGGCTGCCGACGACGCCGCGGCGTGCGCGCTCGGTCAGCGTCAGCAGGTCCATTCCGTCGAACAGGGCCTGGCCGCCGGTGACATGACCGGGCGGGCTGTCGAGGATGCCCGTGATGGCCTGGGTGGAGACGCTCTTGCCGGAGCCGGACTCGCCGAGGATGACGAGGGTGCGGCCGCGGTGCAGGGTCCAGGAAACGGAGTCCACGGCGCGCAGGCGGCCGGCGCGGGTGTCGAACTCGACGCTCAGGTCACGTACGTCGAGCAGAGGTTCAGCTGCCATGGGGCGGTTCACCGCTCACCTCTTCAGTTTCGGGTCGAGAGCGTCGCGGACCGTGTCGCCCATGATCATGAAGGCCATGACGGTGATGGTCAGGAGCAGGGCGGGGAAGAGGAAGAGGTGGACGTCGTCGCGGTAGGAGGCGGCGATGGCGATCTGAAGTCCCCAGGAAATGGTGGGGGGTTGGAGCCCGATGCCGAGGAAGGTGAGCGCGGCCTCGGTGCCGACCGCCGCGCCGACGGTGAGCGTGGTCAGGGCGAGCAGCGGCGCCACCGAGTTGGGCAGGATGTGCACCCGCAGGATGTGCGGGGCCCCGGCGCCGAGCGCGCGGGAGGCGAGGACGTACTCGCGCGTGCGCACGCTCAGAACGGTGGAGCGCATCAGCCGCATGCCCGCGGGCCAGCCGAGCAGCACGATCACGAAGGCGATGGTCCACACGGAGCGGGACGAGAAGGCCTGCAGGATGACGATCATCGCGACGAGGCCGGGCAGGGCGAACAGCACGTCGGCGGTGCGCGAGACGAGGCTGTCGACGAAGCCGGGGAAGTATCCGGCGAGCATGCCGAGGACGCAGGCGACAGCGAAGCCGACCACACACACGGAGACGCTGACCAGGACCGAGGGCCGGGCCCCGTAGATCACGTTGGCGTAGTAGTCGCAGCCCTGGATGTCGTAGCCGAACCAGTGCGCGGCGGACGGGGCGCCCTTGGAGAGCTTCAGGTCGCACACGGTGGGATCGGTGGCGGTGAACAGCCGGGGAAAGGCGGCCATCAGCGCGATGACCAGGATGGCGAGGGCGCTGAGGACGAAGCGTGGCTTGCGCAGCAGTTCGCGTAGGACGGCGGCGCCGCGCGGGGTGTCCTCGCCGACGGGCTCGAGTTCGGCGGCGGTCGCGGCGGTCGCCAGGGCGGTGTCAGACATGGCGCACCCTCGGGTCCAGGAGGCCGTAGAGCAGGTCGACGACCAGGTTGACGAGCATGTAGCCGAGCAGCAGCACCGTGGAGAGGGTGACGACCACTCCGCCTTCCTTCATGGCGATGGAGCGGAACATGAACTGGCCGATGCCGTTCAGGTTGTAGATGCCCTCGGTGATGATCGCGCCGCCGAGAATGCCGGCCAGGTCGAGCCCGATGTACGTGATCACGGGCAGCATGGCGTTGCGCAGCACGTGCCCCCACAGAATGCGGTTCGGGGCGAGCCCCTTGGCGCGTGCGGTGCGGACGAAGTCGGCGCTCGCGACCTCGGCGATGCTGGTGCGGGTGACGCGGGCGAGTCCGGCGAAGCCGAGGACGCCTAGCACGGTGGCGGGCAGCAGATAGCTGCCGGGCCAGCCGTCGGTGGCGCCGGAGACCGGGAACCAGCTGAGTTCGACCGCGAAGAAGGACTGCGCGAAGAACATGGCGACCAGACCAGGCACGGCGAGCACCCCGAGCGTGGCGCCGAGGAGCGCCCGGTCCACCAGGCCGTCGCGCCGCCATCCCGCGTACACACCGCTGACGAGCCCGAGGACGAGCTGGATGGCGAGGGCGGTGAGTCCGAGCTGGAGCGTCACCGGCCAGCGCAGCGCGAGTTGTTCGCCGATGTCCTGCCCGTCGAAGGTCTGCCCGAGGTCGCCCTTGAGCAGGTTGCCCATGAAGTGCAGGTACTGGACGAACAGGGGATCGTTCAGGTGGTAGTAGGCGCGTTTGGCCGCGATGACGGATTCGGCCAGGGGTTTCTGTCCTGACAGGGCCCTGATCGGGTCGCCGGGGAGGGCAAAGACCATCGCGTAGACGAGGAACGTCACGATGACCGCGATCGGGATCATGATCAGGAGGCGGCGGAGCGCGAAACGCAACACCGTGTCCTCCTTTGGGAGTTACGGAGAGGAGTTACGGGATTGGGGGGGCGGGGTCAGTCGGCGAAGGTCGACCGGACGGGATCCACGTTCGCGAAAGGGGCGTTGAGGGGTTCGACGCCCTCGGCATGCAGATAGACGTCCCGTGAGTGCGACAGCGGAAGCACCGGCATCTGCTCGGCGATGCGGTCCTCGATCGCCTGGTAGTCGCGCGTCGCCTGGGCCTGGTCGACCTGGGCGTTGGCCTCGCCGAGCATCCGGTCGACCTTCGCGTCGCGGTAGCGGCCGGTATTGACGTCGCCGTAGGACGCGAACATCGGGGTGAGGTAGTCCTCGAGCGCCGGGTAGTCGTGCCCCCAGCCCATGATGCGGATGCCGTCGAGCTTGCCCGCGTTGGCGAGCGGACCGATCTCGGCGCCTGGCTTGCCGACATACTGGATCTTCAGCCCCAGTTTCTGCCGCCACATGTTGCCCAGCGCCTCGGCGTACACCTGCTCGCCGGGGTTGTCACTGGCGAAGAAGAGCCGCAGCTTGCCCGGGAACCCGCCGGCTTCCCGCAACAGCTTCTTGGCCTGGGCCACGTCAAGCCTGCAGTCACTGCAGGTGTTCTCGCGGTGGCCGTCGACGCTGGGCGCGGTGAACGAGGTGGCGGGGAAGTTGCCGGGCTTGAGCTTGGCCAGGGAGTCGCGGTCCAGCGCGAGCGAGAGCGCCCGGCGGACGCGGGTGTCGGTGTACGGCTTCAGCGTCACCGGAAGGTTGAGGTAGTTGATGCCGGCGGCGGCCTTGGCCTGGCTCCACTTGCCGGGTGCGTCCGTCTTGTACGAGTCGATCTTCGACGACGGTACGGCGACGTAGTCGACGTTGCCGGCGAGGAACTCGTTGTACGCGGTCTCCGGGTTGGAGAAGAACCGGAACGTGATGTGGTCGGCCTGCGGGGCGTCCTTGCCGGCATAGCCCTTGTTGCGCGTGAGGCGCACCGGCTGCCCCGCCTTCCATCCGCCGTCCAGCTGGTAGGCGCCGTAGCCGATCGGCTTGTGCTTGAACTGGTCCGGGTCCTTCAGCGTCTCGGCGGACAGCGCGGCGACGCCGAGGTAGCTGAGCGTCGTCGGATACGGCGAGAAGGGCGCCTTCAGGGTGACGGTGAAGGTGAGGTCGTCGACCACCTTCAGCCCGGACAGCGTGGTCGCCTTCGGCTTGCCCTTGGCCGGGTTGAGGTCCTCGTAGCCCTCGACCCGCTGAAAGGCGCCGTTGTTCGCGAAGGCGTGCGGGGCGTACGCGGTGTAGTTCCACGTGTCCACGAACGACTTGGCGGTGAGCTTCTCACCGTTGGTGAACTTCCAGCCGGGCTTGATCTTGATCGTCCACGTCTTCGCGTCCTTCGACGTGACCGAATCGGCGACGACATTCACCAGCTTGCCGGTCTTCGCGTCCACCCGGGTCAGCGGCGCCCACAGCGCGGACTCGATCTGGATGCCCGTGGTGCCGTTGTCGTTCGACGGGTTCAGATAGGGCGCCTCGGCCGCGGTGGCGATCGCCATGGAGTGGCCGTCGTCCTTTCCCGCGCCGTCCCCGCTCCCGGCGCCACTGCATCCGGCGAGCAGCACCGCCAGCGCGGTGCCGGTCGCCGCTTTGACGATTCTTCGTGTCCGGGCCATGAGTTCTCCCGCAGTCCTGGCCGGACCGGTCGCGGCGAGCACCGCCGTGACCAGCCCGGACGCGCCGGTCGGTTGGGCCGCGACAGTAGGAACGGCCCAGGTGGGCGTCAAGGCGGATGCCCTTCGGCGTCCATCCGACGTCCATTCCGCATCCCTCGCACCCGCTGAATGGGCGCTGAATGGACGTTCAGCAGGGGGAACTTGCGCGCAGGAACGCCGCGTTCCTAGCGTCACCGCCCGACAGTAGGCGCGCCGGGTCCCCGATTCCGGCCGGACGCACGGGAGTCCACATGGTGCGAACACGAAGAGCCGCCGCGGTGGCGGCGATTGCCGCGCTCGCCCTCGCGGCGACCGGATGCAGCGGCGGCGGCTCGGACGGCAAGGGCTCCGGTGCCGCCGGCCGTACGGTGACGGTGGCGACCGGCGCGGAGATCGCGGCGATCAACCCGGAGAAGGACAACAGCTCCGCCAACATCCAGCTGGCCTTCGCCATGTGGGCGCCGCTGACCCGGGTGGACCCGAAGAGCGGCAAGCTGGTGAACGTCGTCGCCGATTCGGTCACGTCGAAGGACGCGAAGACGTGGACGATCAAGATCAAGCCCGGCTGGAAGTTCACCAACGGTGAGAAGCTCACCGCCAAGTCGTTCGTGGACACGTGGAACTACACCGCGTACGGACCGCACGGGTACCTCAGCAACGGCTTCTTCCAGCGGGTTCAGGGCTACGAGGACCTCAACCCGGCCAAGGGCAAGCCGAAGGCGACCACGCTGTCCGGGCTGAAGGTGGTCGACGACCTCACCTTCACCGTGACCCTCAAGGCGCCCTTCTCGCCGTACCCGTCGACGCTCAGCTACTACGGACTCGCCGCCCTGTCCGCGGAGACGCTGAAGGACCCGGACGCGTACAGCCACAAGCCGATCGGCTACGGCCCCTACAAGCTGGACGGCGCGTGGAAGGCCGGACAGCCCGTGCGCCTCACGCGCAACAAGGGCTATGCCGGCAAGGACGCCCCGCAGGCCGACCGCCTCGTCTACCGCTTCTTCTCCAACCCGGAGACCGCCTACAACGAGTTCCTGGCCGGCAACCTCGACTACGCGACGCTGCCGTCCTCGAAGATCGACGCGTACAAGACGGACGCTCCCGGCAAGTGGAGCCAGGGCAAGTCCGCACCGAACCTCAGCTACCTCGAACTTCCCGTCAACACACCGGGGTTCAAGGATCCGAAGGTGCGGCGCGCGCTCTCGCTCGCCCTGGACCGCAAGGCCCTCGTCAAGCTGAAGCCGGGCGCGTTCCCCGCCACGTCCTTCACCGCCTCGACCCTCGACGGGCACCGCGAGAACACCTGCACCGCCTGCACGCTGGACGTGGCCGGGGCGAAGAAGCTGCTGCGCGAGGCCGGCGGTTTCTCCGGGCGCCTCAAGATGTACTACGCGAGTGACAACCCGGGAGACCAGGTCTTCGCCGAGGCGCTCGGCAACATGTGGCGGCAGAGCCTCGGCCTGAAGATCCAGTACGTGGGCAAGCCCGGCAGCGACCTGAGCGCGATGGCGTCCAAGGGCGCGCTGGACGGCGTGCGGTCCTCGGGCTGGGGGCACGACTATCCGTCGCTCGAGGACTACCTCACGCCGATCTTCGCCTCGTACGGCGATTTCAACTCCAACGGCTACCGCAACCCCGAGGTCGACAGCCGTCTGGAGCAGGCGAACAAGATCGCCGACCCCGCGAAGGCCACGCGCGCCTACCAGGGCATCGAGGACCTGATCGCCCGGGACATGCCGGTCGTGCCGCTGTTCCACACGCGCACGATCTATCTGCACGCGACCGACGTCCACCCGCTGGACTCCCGGTACGCGGACATCAATCCCGTGCGCTCGACGATCGACCGCTGAACCGGGCCGCCCGCCCCGCCTTTCGTACTCCAGGAGACTCAACGCCCATGCATGACGACCGTTCGCTCATCGAAGACCGGCTGCGACGTGTGCTCGAGGAGCGCATCAGGCCCGCCGTGTACCCGGAGACCGTGCCGCTGGACGTACGGGTGTGGCACGCGCCGGACGAGCCCGTGCCGGTCGCGGAGGGGCTCGCGGCGCCCGCGCTGTCCATCGGGGAGGGCGCCCGGTGGGGGCGGCCGTGGGGCACCAGCTGGTTCACGGTGACCGGCACGGTTCCCCAGCAGTGGGCGGGGCGGACCGTCGAGGCGCTGATCGACCTCGGCTTCGACGGGCACGGCGGTCCCGGCTTCCAGTGCGAGGGCCTGGTCTACGAGCCGGACGGGACACCGGTGAAGGGCCTGCACCCACGCAATCACTGGGTGCGCGTCGGGGCTCCGGCAGCGGGCGGGCAGCAGGTGGAGCTGCGCGTGGAGGCGGCGTCGAACCCCGGGTTCTTCAACTCCCGTGCGTTCAAGCCCACATGGCTCGGTGACACGGACACCGCGGGTCACGATCCGCTCTACACGCTGGGCCGTGTCGAGCTGGCCGTATTCGACGAGACGGTGTGGGAGCTGCTGCACGACCTGGAGGTGCTGGGCCAGCTGATGGCCGAGCTGCCGCTGGACCGCGCCCGCCGCTGGGAGATCCTGCACGCGGTGGGGGCGGCCCTGGACGTGGTGGACCTCGGCGAGGTGAACGGCACCGCGCAGGCGGCCCGCGACGTGCTGGCACCGGTCCTCGACACCCCCGCGGGACCGTCGGCGCACCGGATCAGCGCGGTCGGGCACGCGCACATCGACTCGGCGTGGCTGTGGCCGCTGCGCGAGACGGTGCGCAAGGTGGCGCGGACCGCGTCGAACATGACGCAACTCCTCGACTCCGAACCGGACTTCGTCTTCACCATGTCGCAGGCGCAGCAACTGGCCTGGATCAAGGAGCACCGGCCCGAGGTGTACGCGAAGGTCAAGAAGGCCGTGGCCGAGGGGCGGTTCGTGCCGACGGGCGGCATGTGGGTGGAGTCGGACACGAACATGCCGGGCTCGGAGGCGATGGCCCGTCAGTTCGTGCACGGCAAGCGGTTCTTCCTCGACGAGTTCGGCATCGAGAACGAGGAGGTGTGGCTGCCGGACACCTTCGGTTTCGCGGCCGGGCTGCCGCAGATCATCCGCGAGGCCGGCTCCAAGTGGCTGCTGACGCAGAAGATCTCCTGGTCGCAGACGAACACCTTCCCGCATCACACGTTCAACTGGGAGGGCATCGACGGCTCCCGGGTCCTCACCCACTTCCCGCCCGTGGACACGTACAACTGCGCCATGGAGGGACGTGAACTCGCGCACGCGGAACGGAACTTCAAGGACAAGGGGCGGGCGAGCCGTTCGCTCGCACCGACCGGTTTCGGTGACGGCGGGGGCGGAACGACGCGCGAGATGGTGGCGCGGGCCAGGCGGCTGCGGTCGCTCGACGGCTCCCCCACCGTGGAGTGGGAGGCCCCGGCGGCGTTCTTCGAGAAGGCCGAGGCCGAGTACACCGATCCCGCGGTGTGGGTCGGCGAGTTGTATCTGGAGCTGCACCGGGCGACGCTGACGAGCCAGGCGCAGACCAAGCAGGGCAACCGGCGCTGCGAGCACCTCCTCCAGGAGGCGGAGCTGTGGGCGGCGACGGCAGCCGTCCAGTGCGAATTCCCCTACCCGTACGAGGAGTTGGACCGACTCTGGAAGACGGTGCTGCTGCACCAGTTCCACGACATCCTGCCGGGCTCGTCGATCGCCTGGGTGCACCGCGAGGCCCGCGCGACGTACGCACGGGTCACGACCGAACTCGAGGAGATCGTCGACGCCGCGCAGCGCGCTCTGGCCGGCCGCGGCACGGGTGTCCTGCGCTTCAACTCAGCGCCGCACGGGCGTAGTTCGGTACCCGCGCTCGGCGCTGCGGGCCCCCAGCCTGCAGACCTCGCGGCGACGACGGTCCGTGAGCGCGACGGCGGCGGCTTCGTCCTCGACAACACGACCCTGCGGGCCGAGATCGACGGCCGCGGCCTGGTCGTCTCGCTGGTGCACCTGGCGAGCGGCCGCGAGACGCTGGCCCCGGGCCGTGCGGCGGGCCTGCTCCAGCTCCACCCGGATCTGCCGAACAAGTGGGACGCGTGGGACGTCGACAAGTTCTACCGCAACACCGGCACCGACCTAACGGACGTGGACGCGCTGACCGCGACCGCCGACGGGGTGCAGGTCACCCGCTCCTTCGGCAAGTCCGTCGCCGCGCAGACCTTCACCCTCTCCCCCGGCTCCGGGCGCCTCGACGTCGCGACGGAGGTGGAGTGGCACGAGACCGAGAAGTTCCTGAAGCTGGCGTTCCCGCTCGACGTGCACGCGGAACGGTACGCGTCGGAGACCCAGTTCGGGCATGTGTACCGGCCCACGCACACCAACACGAGCTGGGAGGCGGCGCGCTTCGAGGCCTGCAACCACCGGTTCGTGCACCTCGCGGAGCCCGGCTGGGGTGTCGCACTGGTGACCGCTTCGACGTACGGCCACGACGTGACCCGTACGGTGCGTGAGGACCGCGGGACGACCACGACCGTGCGCGCCTCGCTGCTGCGGGCACCGCGCTTCCCCGACCCGGAGACGGACCAGGGAACCCATCGCTTCCGGCACGCCCTGGTGCCGGGCGCGGCCGTCGGGGACGCGGTCCGCGAGGGCGCGGCGCTGTCGCTGCCGGAGCGGGAGGTGACGGGCACGGCCCGCGCCGAGGTCGCGCCGCTGGTACACGTCGACCACGAGTCCGTCGTACTCAGTGCGGTCAAGCTGGCCGACGACGGCTCGGGCGATGTCGTCGTCCGCTTCTACGAGACGCGGGGCGGCCGGGCGACCGTGCGCCTCACTCCCGGGTTCGACGCGGCCGGTGCGGTCCGCTGCGATCTGCTGGAGCGTCCGGTGGCCCCGGCGGAGCCGGACGTCGCGGACCTGTCGTTCGCGCTGCGTCCCTTCCAGCTGGTCACGCTGCGGCTGGCACGGGCGGCCCTCACGGCGTCCTGAGCGTGCGGGGCGCCGTGGCGCCCCGCACCTGGTCGTCGGCGTGAACCGGCGAACCGCTCAGGTGGCTATCGTGTGCCGTTCGGAAACTCATCGCTACTGCTCGGAGGCGGTCTGGTGCGGCACCACTGTCTGCTGGAACCCTGTCCGAGTGATCGCTTCACTGGAGTACCAGGTGGCGCGGAAACGGCCCGCGGTTCCGGCGGTGCTGCTGGGCCGGGACGTGGCGAAGGACGCGGAATTGCTGGTGCCGCGGCACGAGAACGCGGTGCTGCGCAGGCAGCTCACGAAGCCGGTTCGCTACGAGCCGGCGGATCGGCTGTAGTTCGCAGGGCTGTCCTCGCTGATCCCCCGGCGCCAGTGGGCGCAGGTGTTCCCGGTGGCGCCCACGACGGCTGCTGGCGTGACACCGCAGGCTGCTCGCCCTGAGGTGGGACTACAGCAAGCGCCGGAACAGGCCCGGCCGACCTTCGACCGGGCCTGCGGTGAAGGCTCTGGTGCTGCAGCTCGCCAAGGAGAATCCGCGCCGGGGCTGCCGACGGATCCAAGGGGAACTCTGCGCCTGCCGAAAACGTCGTCCATGCAGCTCAGAAGCGTCTTCGACGGTGCGGCAAGATAAGCACTCGTGCTGCTTTCTCTCGCCTATTTAACCGTCACCAACCTGTTCGCCGCGCTGCGGTTGCTGCCGATGAGCGACCGCGACAAGGACGCGGAGATTCTCGCTCTGCGCCACCAGCTCACCGTCCTTGAGCGGCAGCTCGGTACGGACCGGGTGAGACTCGTACCGGAGGACCGGGCGTTGCTTGCCGCTCTGCTAGTGCCGCTACCCCGTCAGGTCCTACGCCGGTTACGGCTACTGGTACGACCCGACACCATGCGCGCTGGCACCGCGATCTGATGAAGCGGCGCCATGCCCGCACGTGCCGGCCGAAGAGGCCGCGCCGACTGCCCACGGTCCGCTCAATTCGCGCGCTGATCCTCCGCCTGGTCCGGGAGAACCCATCGTGGGGCTACCGCAGGGTGCACGGCGAACCCACCACCCTCGGCATCCAAGTCGCCGCCTCCACCGTCTGGGAGATCCTCACGGCCGAGGGCATCGACCCCGCGCCAGACCGGGCCGGCACCACCTGGGCCGACTTCCTTCGCTCACAGGCCGACGCCCTCCTGGCCTGCGACTTCATCAAGACCGTCACCCTGACCGGCAGACGCCAGTACAGCCTCGCGGTCATCGAGCACGCCACCCGCCGCGTCCGAATCCTCGACACCACCGCGCACCCCACCGCGGCCTGGTTGACTCAGGCCGCCCGCAACCTGGCCACGGACCTGACTGACACTAACGCCACCGTCACGTACCTGATCCGGGACCGGGACGCGAAGTACCCAGCCCTCTTCGACGAGACACTGAGCGACGTCGGCATCCGGGTCGTGCTCACCGGCGTCCGGATACCACGCATGAACGCCATCATGGAACGCTGGGTCCAGATTTGCCGCCACGAACTCCTGGACCGCACCCTCATCTGGAACGAGTACCACCTGCGCCACGCGCTCCGCCAGTTCGTGTTGCACTACAACCTCCACCGGCCTCACCAAGCGATGCATCAGGCAGCACCCCTGCGTGCCGTCCCCGAACCGCTCCCCCCTGCACAGATCTCCCACCTCGACGTGCGCCGAAGAGACCGCCTCGGCGGAGTCCTCCACGAATACCTACATGCCGCCTGAACAGCATGGATGGACTCTTCGCCAGGCGCAGAGTTAACGCAGGTCGTCCCGCCAGAGTTGCTAGATGCCGTATTGGAGGAGACCGGGGCACGTGAGCAACGATTGCGGAGCCTCCCCTCTCCCGTCGGGGTGAACTTCGTGCTCGCGCTCAGGCTGTTCGAGCATCTGGGCGCCGGGCTGGTGTGGGGCAAGCTGCGCCTTCACCACTCCCTGTACCATCCGCCGGCGTAATCCGATTGACCCGCGGCAACCGCTGCGGGTGCCCCGCTCCGTCGGGAAGAAGAGATCACACAGGCAGTGGATCACCCCGCCCCCGGGTAACGTCAAGGTATGAGTCATCCGCACCCCGAGCTGAAAGCCGCCCCGCCCCTTCCCGAAGGAGGGCTGCGGGTCATCGCCCTGGGCGGCCTAGGTGAGATCGGCCGCAACATGACCGTCTTCGAGCACGCCGACAAGCTGCTCATCGTCGACTGCGGCGTGCTGTTTCCCGAGGAGACCCAGCCCGGCGTGGACGTAATCCTGCCGGACTTCACCTCGATCCGGGACCGGCTGGACGACATCGTGGCCGTGGTACTCACCCACGGCCACGAGGACCACATCGGCGGCGTGCCGTACCTGCTGCGCGAGCGGTCCGACATTCCCGTCGTCGGCTCCAAGCTGACGCTGGCGTTCCTGGAGGCCAAGCTCAAGGAACACGGCATCCGGCCGCGCACGGTGCGGGTGCAGGAGGGCGACCGGCGCAGCTTCGGGCCCTTCGACTGCGAGTTCGTGGCGGTCAACCACTCCATCCCGGACAGCCTCGCGGTCGCGATCCGCACCGGCGCCGGGATGGTGCTGCACACCGGCGACTTCAAGATGGACCAGTTCCCTCTCGACGACCGCATCACCGATCTGCGCGCCTTCGCCCGCCTCGGCGAGGAGGGCGTGGACCTGTTCCTCACCGACTCCACCAACGCCGAAGTACCCGGCTTCACCACCTCCGAGCGTGAGCTGAACCCGGCGATCGAGCAGGTGATGCGCACCGCGCCGCGCCGGGTCATCGTCTCCAGCTTCGCCAGCCATGTGCACCGCATCCAACAGGTCCTGGACGCCGCCCACCAGCACGGCCGCAAGGTCGCCTTCGTCGGCCGGTCGATGGTCCGCAACATGGGCATCGCCCGTGAACTGGGCTATTTGAAGGTCCCGTCCGGTCTGGTCGTGAGCACGAAGGAGCTGGAGAAGCTCCCGGACCACAAGATCACTCTGGTGTGCACCGGCTCCCAGGGCGAACCGATGGCCGCGCTGTCACGGATGGCCAACCGCGACCACCAGATCCGCATTGGCAAGGGCGACACGGTCCTGCTCGCCAGCTCCCTCATCCCCGGCAACGAGAGCGCCATCTACCGCGTCATCAACGGACTTACCCGGTGGGGCGCCCACGTGGTCCACAAGGGCAACGCCAAGGTCCACGTCTCCGGGCACGCCAGCGCCGGCGAACTCGTCTACTGCTACAACATCGTCAAACCCCGCAATGTCCTGCCCGTGCACGGCGAATGGCGCCACCTGCGGGCCAACGGCGACCTCGCCATCCGTACCGGTGTCAACCCAGACCGGGTCGTCATCGCCGAGGACGGCGTCGTCGTCGACCTCGTCGACGGGCGCGCGTCCATCACCGGCAAGGTCCCCGCCGGCAACGTCTACGTGGACGGCATGGAAGTGGGCGGCGCCACCGAAGCGTCCCTCAAGGACCGCCTCACCCTCGCCGCCGAAGGCGTGGTCACGGTGGTGGCGATCGTCGACGCAGACACCGGCGCCCTCGCCGAGGCCCCCGACTTCCTGGCCCGCGGCTTCGTCCACGACGACACCACCTTCGAGCCGGTCGTGCCCGTCATCGAGAAGACCCTGTCCACCGCGGCTGAGGAAGGCGTCGGGGACGCGCGCCAACTCGAACAGCTCCTCGCCCGCGCTGTGGCGAACTGGGCGTTCCGCACCCACCGCCGCAAGCCCCTCATCATCCCCGTCATCATCGACGCCTGAGCCCCAGCAGCACGGTCCCCGGTTCCGGTCGCGGCCCCGCGAGCATCGAGGTCGGGCACGGAAGTCAGCAGCCTGTGCCGTTCGGAAACTCATCGCTACTGCTCGGAGGTGGTCTGGCGCGGCATCACTGTCTGCTGGAACCCTGGCCGGGTGATCGTTTCACTGGTGTACCAGGTGGCGCGGAAACTGCTCGCGGTTCCGGCGGTGCTGCTACGCGGAGAGGTGGCCAAGGACGCGGAATTGCTGGTGCTGCGGCACGAGAACGCGGTGCTGGGCAGGCAGCTGACGAAGCCGGTTCGCTACGAGCCGGCGGATCGGCTGTAGTTCGCAGGGCTGTCCTCGCTGATCCCCCGGCGCCAGTGGGCGCAGGTGTTCCCGGTGGCGCCCACGACGGCTGCTGGCGTGGCACCGCAGGCTGCTCGCCCTGAGGTGGGACTACAGCAAGCGCCGGAACAGGCCCGGCCGACCTTCGACCGGGCCTGCGGTGAAGGCTCTGGTGCTGCAGCTCGCCAAGGAGAATCCGCGCTGGGGCTGCCGACGGATCCAAGAAGAACTCGTCCGGCTCGGACACCCGGTCGGCTCGACGACGATTGGGAGATCCTCACCGCAGCGGGCATTGATCCAGCTCCACGCCGCAGCGGCCCGACGTGGCGCGAGTTCCTGACCGCGCAGGCCGAAGGCATCATCGCCTGCGACTTCGTCCACATCGACCTGGTCGATCTGCGCCGGGTGCACGCGCTCGTGTTCCGCGAGCACGGTACACGCCGGCTACACATCGCGGGAGTGACTGCCCATCCCACCGGGCCCTGGACGGTGCAACAGGCGAGAAACCTTGCCGTCGAGTTGGGCCAGCGGGCGGACTCGCTGCGTTTCTTACTCCGGGACCGGAACGCGAAGTACACCGAGTCCTTCGACGCGGTTTTCGCCGCCGACGACATCCAGGCTGTGAGGACCGCGCCGCGGGCCCCTCACTCGTACTCCGCCACGAGCTCGCGGTACTGCGACGGCAGGCAAAGCGACCAAGACCGTCGTGGGCGGACCGAGCGGTGATCGCCGCTCTAACCCGGCGACTCCCCACGAGCTGCGCCGGCACCGGATCGTCACCCCGGCCACCCTGCTGTCCTGGCACCGCAAGCTGGTTTCCCGCAAATGGACATACCCCCAACAAGGGCCAGGACGGCCGCCACTGGGCGCCGCGCTCGTGGACCTGATCCAACAACTCGCTCGCGACAATCCCACCTGGGGCTACATTCGCATCCAGGGCGAGCTGCGCCGGTTGGGCCACCGCGTCGGGGCGAGCACGATCCGCCGGATCCTGCATCGGCATCGGATCCCGCCCGCCCCTCAGCGTGCCGACACGTCCTGGCGGACCTTCCTGCGCGCCCACGCCGATACCCTGCTCGCCTGCGACTTCTTCCACGTCGACTGCGCAGTCACCCTCCAACGGCTATACGTGTTCTTCGTGATGGAGGTCGGGGCCCGCTACGTCCACGTCCTCGGCGTCACCGCGCACCCCACCGGGGCTTGGGTGACGCAGCTCGCCCGGAACCTCATGATGACCCTCCAGGACCGGTCCGGCAGCAGCTTGCGCTTTCCGCTCAGGCTGACCGGGGAGCGGGCGGTCGGCAGCGATGCGCCTCCAAAGAGACCTCGTCGGCCCGGAGATACGTCGATCGCCCGAGACCCACGGCACGTCTTCGACAGGGGTGCACCGCTCAGGTCTGCGCGGTCGGCCGGACGACGATCTCGTTGACGTCCACGTCGGCAGGCTGCTCGATCGCGAACGCGATGGCCCGGGCGATCGCCGAGGGCGGGATCGCGACCCGGTCCCGCATCCCGGCGATCTCGGCGCGGACCCGCTCATTCGTCGACGCCTCGGGGAAGTCCGTGTCGATCACCCCGGGCGAGACGGTGCTCACCCGAACCGTGGGACCCGCCTCCTGGCGCAGGCCCTCGCAGATGGCCCGCACCGCGATCTTCGTTCCTGCGTAGACGGCCATCGCCGGTGCGACGCGGAACGCGGCCGTGGACGCCGTCGTGACGAAGTGGCCGCCGCCCTGGGCCCGGAAGACGGGCAGTGCGGCGCCGATGCCGTGCAGGACGCCCTTGATGTTGACGTCGACCATGTGGTCCCACTCGGCGGTGCGCAGATCGTCCAGGGGCGAGATGGTGCCCACCCCGGCATTGCTGATGAGCACGTCGAGCCGGCCGAACCGCTCGCCCGCGAGCCCGACCAGGGCGCGTACGTCGTCGAGGCGGGTCACGTCCGTACGGATCTGCACGGCCTCGCCGCCGGCCTTCTCGATGCGTGCGACCAGTTTCTCCAGCCGCTCCGAGCGGCGCGCTCCGAGGACGAGGCGCGCTCCGCGCTCGGCGAGCAGCAGTGCGGTCGCCTCGCCGATGCCGCTGCTCGCCCCCGTGATGGCCACGACCTTGCCCGTGATGCCTGACATCGCCTTCTCCTCACTTCTCGCCGGTTCTGCTCCGGCTTCTCTGTCAGTGTGGTCCGGCTTTACCCTGGTATCCAGAGCCCATTTATTCTGGAACCAGAGGTGGTAGGACCATGTCCGAGACGGCGGAGCGACGTCGTGAACTCGGTGCGTTCCTGCGCAGCCGCCGGGCGCGGATCACGCCGGTCCAGGCGGGACTGCCGTCGACCGGCCGGCGCCGGACCCCGGGGCTGCGGCGGGAGGAGCTGGCCCTGCTCGCAGGGATGAGCGCCACTTGGTACACGTACCTGGAACAGGGCCGCGAGATCCGCGCCTCCGACCAGGTCCTGGACGCGCTCGCCACGGCCCTGCGGCTCGCACCGCACGAGCGCGAGCACCTGTTCCAGCTCGCCGGGCGCGCGCCGGCGGCCGACATCCCCGACGTGGAGCCGCTCGCCCCGGAGGTCGCCGCCGTCCCGCTGCTGCTCCAGCCGCATCCCGCGTACGTCATCGACGGCACGTACGACGTGCTCAGTCTCAACGGAGCGACGGAAGAGGTGTTCCCGCGCCTGGTCGCCGAGGACGGCCGGCGGCCCAACTTCGTGCGCTGGGTCTTTCTGGAGCCCCTGGCGCGGGAGGTGCTGGTCGACTGGGAGCCCGAGGCGCGGGGCCTGCTCGCCCGGGTGCGCACGCTGGCCGGCGGGCATCCGGGCGATCCCCGCTACGCGCGACTCGTCGACGAACTCCACGAGGGCAGCCCTGAAGTACGGGACTGGTGGCCCCGGTTCGAGGTCGAGGCGCGCCGGGGCGGGCGCAAGCGGCTGCGGAGTCCGGGGCGCGGCGTGGTCACGTACGACTACACCGCGTTCCACGTGGCCGGACAGCCGGAGCGGACGCTGGTGATCTACGCGGAGACGAGTGGATCGCGGGAGTAGGGCCACGCGGTCGCCGGGAGCAGGGACCCGGCTGGATGGTTGCCTGCGGCATGTATATAGTTTCAGTATGCATCTATCCTCGAGGTCGTCCGACGCCGTCGAGGCCCAGCGCATCGAAGGCGCCGCCCGCGGCCTGCTGCGAGGGCTCGGGCAGCTGACCCAAGCCCTTTTCCGGGCCGGGGAGTTCGGGATCACGCGCAGCCAAGCAGCCCTGCTCGACGCGCTCGAACCGGGGCCGCGCCGGGTCACCGAGCTCGCTGCCGCGACAGGCATGGTGCAGCCGCGGGTCACCGTGATGCTGCAGAAGCTCGAAGAGGCCGGACTCGTCGAGCGGCAGCGCTGCGCCGCCGACCGGCGCGCGGTGGAGACGTCCCTGTCGCCCGCCGGGCGCGATCTGCTCGAGGGCGGGCGACGACGCATGGCCGCCGTGCTGCTCGCCGCTCTCGACGGCGGCGTCGAGGACTCAGAGCGTGCGGTAGGTGCCGCACGGGATGCCATCGCCGCACTTGTGAACGCCATGGAATCGGAGACCAGTTGACCACCCCGGACACACTGCCGCACACCTCCACCGCACTCGGAACCGCTGCCGTGGATCTCGCGCCCCACCGGGTCGCCGGACCGCGCAGATGGTGGGACTGGGTGCTCGCGGCCGACCCCGGACTCGGTCAACTCCAGGCGGGCTGGCGGTCGTTGGTCGCGATGGTCACCTCCCTCGCCGTCGGCTACGGGATGGCCCAGGCCCTGTCGATCCCGGTCATGATCGGCATGATGGTCGCCGGGATGATGGGCCTGATGAGCGCTTTCGCGGTCGCTGAGAACAGCTGGGACCGGCTCGCCCGGGCCATTTTGTGGATGCCGTTCCCGTACACGGCCGTGCTGTGGCTCTGCGCGACCCTGAACGGCGAGCGCGTGCCGCAGATGGTGCTGATGATCGCGGCGCTCGCGCTGACGTTCTTCCTCGCCAGGTTCGGGCCGATGGCCCTGCTCACCGGCATGATGCTGTTCAACGGCCTGATGGTCGGCATGCTCGCGGGCATCCCGGCGGCACTCGTCGGCAAGGCGTTCGCCGTCGCTCTGGTCTCCGCCGCGGCCGTTCTCGTGACCCGGCTGCTGCTCTGCTACCCGATGCCCCGCGAGGACTTTCTGCGCACGCAGCGCGCCTTCGTCGTGGAGGCCCGGCGGGTCGCCGACGCCGCCGTCGACGCGCTCGACCCCGACGCCGACCGAAAGCGCGCGGTGCGCCGCACGAACCGCGCCCTGCGCCGCCTCAACATCACCACCGTCACCATCGACGGGCGCCTCGCCCAGCCCGAGGTGGCCGCCGACCCGGCCGCCGCCGAACTGCTGCACCGGCACCTGTTCGACGCCGAACTCGCCCTGCGCGGCATCGGCCAGGCCGCCGCCGACCTGACCCGGCTGCCCGTCCCCGAGCCGCTGCGCGAGGCCCTCGCCGTCGGCCTGGTGCTGGCCCGCGACACCCCCCTCGGCCAGGCGGAGGGACTCCGTCCGGCCGCGGCCCACATCCAGGATCGCGCCGAGACGATCCTGCGCGACGCGGCCGCCCCGGCCGACCACGTCGAGGCCGCCGTCCTCGCCCGCCGCGTCGGGCACCTCCTCGACTCGCTCGCCGCGTCCCTGGACAGCTGGCTCACCCTCGGCCACACCACGGCGACCGGCCCGGGCGACGTCCCGTTCCAGCCGACCGTCGTCCTGGAGAACAACCGGCTGCCCGGCTCGGCGGGCCCCGCGCGCCGCGTCCTCGCCGCGGGCTCGGAGTCCGGCTGGCGCCGCGTGATCCCGTTCGTCCGCGTCCCCGCGCACGCCGCCGTGGCCGCCGCCATCGTCTGCCCGATCTCCGACGCCATCGACCCGGCCCGCTTCTACTGGGGCCTGGTCGGCGTCATGATCACGCTGTTCGGGACCAACACCACGCATGAACGCCTGCGCAAGTTCGGGCACCGCATGGTGGGCACGGCCGTCGGCGCGGTCCTCGGCCTCGTCATCCTGCACCTCATCGGTCGCGACCACGTGTACGCGACGCTCGTCGTCATCGTCGCCGGACTCACCCTCGGCGCCTGGGGCATGCAACGCGCCTACGCCTGCTGGGTGGTCGGCCTGGTCGTCGCCCTCGTCCAGCTGTACGCCCTGTCCACGCCCGACAACGGCATGAACCATCTGCTGGGGGAGCGAATCCTCGACAACGGCCTCGGCGTCCTCGTCGCCACCGCCTGCGCCGCGCTGATCTTCCCGCTGTCCCGTGGCACCGTCGTCAAGGAGGCCGAACGCGGCTACGTCGACGCGCTCGCCCAGGTCGTCATGCAGGTCGAACAGCGCTGGTCCAGGCCGGACGAGCCTGTACGGCTGCGTGGCGCGGCCCGCGCGGTGGACGCCGCGCTGAGCCAGGTGCAGAGCGTCGTACGGCCGCTGGTGCGGATGCCGGTCGGCGTGCGCGGGCCCGCCGCCGACCACCGGGTCGCGCTCCTCGCCACGGCGACGGGCCACGCCCGCGCACTGGCCGTGGCCGCCGACATCGACGTCGACCTGTCGCCGCGCCTGGCGGAACGGGCCCGCCTGATCACCGCCACCCTGACCGCGTCCCTCAGGGAACTCGACCAGTTCTTCGCGAGCGGCGAGGCGGAGGGCGCCGGCGCCTGGCGGCGGGTGGGCCCGCTCATCCGCGAGCTGGAGGCGGAGCTCGCCCCGGCCCCGCAGGGACCGCGCGCCCGCAGCCTGGGGACCGCACTGCGCGAACTCGACGCTCTCGACGAGACCCTCGCCGCCTACGCCGAACAGGCCGGCCTCCCGGTCGCCGCAGAGGGTCGCACCGCGCAGACCCCCGCCTCGCCCATGCAGCGGCGCACCCGCGCCCTGATGGCGGCCTGGAACGAACCGCAGCAGCACCGCGCCGCCGCGCCCACCGGGACGGCCCGCGTCGAAGGCCGCGTGCACTGCGCCGCGCACCCCGAAGGCTGCCCCGCCTGGGTGACGATGATCAGCTCCCGCGGCAAGAGGCTCGCCAAGTCGCAGGTGACAGTCGGCAGTTACGCCATGGAAGCCCTCCCGCCGGGCACGCACACGCTGGTGATCTCCGCCTCCCGGCACACACCGCGCGCCGAACTGGTCACCGTGGACGGGCCGTCGGGGACGGTACTGCACGACGTCGAGCTGCGGTCCTAGAACGCGGCAGGAGCCGCAGGGCCTGCCGCGCCCTGCGGCTCCTGCCCCACGGAGAAGGACGCGCTGTAGCCCTGCTCGCCGCCGTCGCGGGCGACGATCTCGATCGTGTAGCCCGCGCCCTCGGGCACGTCCGGCAGGACCGTGGCCGTCTCGCCCGACGGGGCGTCGGTGAGCTTCGCGGCGAACTGGACCACGCGGTCCGCCTCGCCCCGGACGAGCCACATGCCCACCTCCTGCCCGGTGCTGTTGTCCCAGCCCACGAACAGGCTGCCGCCCGCCGGGGGCACGGAGTCCGCGGCCGGCGCGGTCACGGTGACGGCCGCGTCGGGCTCGGCCGCGGCGACGGGGCCGGGGGCGAACAGCAGCGAGGCGGTGGCCAGGGTCAGGAATCCGGTAC
The DNA here is from genome assembly GCF_002803065.1 of Streptomyces sp. CB01635. Taxonomy (GTDB): domain Bacteria; phylum Actinomycetota; class Actinomycetes; order Streptomycetales; family Streptomycetaceae; genus Streptomyces. The sequence goes on along the minus strand of NZ_NNBL01000024.1, from coordinate 58,544 downwards.
GGCGCATGTGACGACCTCGTTCCGATAGGGAGTCCGATCAGTTGAATCGACAGGGAGCCGACATGGTCGGCCCTCCCACCCACGCAAGATCACGTAAGGGATCCACGGGCAGCGCCACCCCATGGGGTATCACTCTGTCCCCGAAGCGGACGACCTGACAGGACAGGGCGACCGACGGCGCGCATGCTCGCGCGCACCACGACGCGGAGACCACCGGTGCCCAGTTGCGTCACCACACGCGCCTACCACCCCCAGACCAACGGCAAAGTCGAACGCTTCAACCGCACCCTGCTCAAGGAATGGGCCTATATCAGGCCCTACACCAGCAACCCTCAACGCAGCAGCGCAGCCCTGGCAGACTTCCTCCACCACTACAACCACCACCGCGGACACACCGCACTCGGCGGCCAGCCACCCATCACCGGGCCAACAACGCTTCAGGTCAATACAGCTAGAGCCCGTCCCCGAAGGTTGACGGCCCAGAGACAGCCCAGCAAGGAACAGCAGGCGTCCTGCCCGCACCAAAATGCTGGCAGGACGCCTGTTGCTGCCGCGAGACTGCAAGTTTTCCGGGAACTGTCGTGGGCTCTCACCGTCGTCCACTCCGCGCAGCGAGTGCCTCCCGCATGTCGACTTCAGGGCGGCGCGGTGCGAGTCCTCCCATGCCTTCCTCAGGGTTCGTGACACTCCACGGGATACGACTAGGACCCGGGCAGCCGGCTTGTACTCGTGCCCGGCTTTGTGAGGGACGCCGGGTGTCCGCTCGCGCGTCTGACCGGGTAGCCGTCCAGCTTTCTCCCACCCTCCTGGCGCCCGCGCTTCCCACAATCAGAGCAGCAGCACGAGCGCGTACGCGAGGAAGAAGGCCGCGACCAGCACCACGAGGACGAGGATCACCGTCAGAGGCGCCCTCGCCCATCCCCTGAACGGGTTGTAAGTCTCCTGAGGACCCGCCCCCGACATGCTGCCCTCGGCCGGCGGCGCCTCCCCCGGCTGCACGCTCCCGCCGGGTTCCAGTCCTGTGGTCCTCTGCGGATCCGGATTCGCCGAAGTAGTCATATAGTGCGAGTTCCCCGATCGCCACAGGATTCGCCTACCACCACAGAACATGCGGCGCGCGTGGGGATTGAGGTGCGTTGCCGAGGAGCCACCGACGGCTCTGGCTTCCTTCCCAATCCGCTGATCAATGTCGGTCCCACCGGAAGGCGGTCCATCCAGCACGGGCTCCGAGGCTTGTCTTCTCCATTGGAAAGCCCCTGAGCGTTCTCGTTGGCCGGCCTGAGCACTTCAGGTGTCGCAAGTTGCGCCCGCGAGCAGGTGGATAGAAGGCAGGTGCTCGACACCGGCCTGGCGTGCCAGATCTAGGCATGTCTACCGAGGTCAGCAGCATGGTTGAGTGTCGGCCGGGTGCCCGCCTGTGGGGTCCTGACGATGAGGACTCGATATGGCACGCCGCCATCGATCTGTGGTTGCTGCGAAGCCCCCCGGGCGGGGGTGGTGAACACCTCGTCCCCGTCGAGCAGCACGCGTGTGCTGGAGACACGGCCCTCACCGGGCCACCACAGCTCGATCGCGGTCACCACGTCCCCGTCCTCCTCGGCCATCGCGTCGTCCTCGGAACGGCGCAGGACGCCGGCCTCGCCCCACTCCCGCGGCGCCGCGGCGACCGCCTCCTCCAGCGTCGTGCCGAGCCGCAGCGCGGCCACGCCGTGCGGCGGGTCGAGTACCAGGTCCTTCGGTCGCTGCGCACCTCATGCTCGGGCAGAGCGCGGCTACTCGTCGTCGAGCTGGTCAGGGCCGGCGAGGACGAGCTGTGTCGCTTCGGGGTCGTAGTCGGCCCTGGCGATGATCCGGTACAGGCCCGCGTCGGGCAGGCTGACGCACGCACTGAGGCGGGTCGTCGCCGACGACGTAGAACGAGAAGTCCTCGCTGCTCCAGGTCCCGTCGACGGCGGCGATGCTGCATCCGACGTCGTCCGGTACCGCCACCTTGGCATCCAGATGTTCGAGGGCTACGCCGGCACCAGCGACTCCGGCTTCCGCGCAGAAGTTGAAGCCGAGCATGCCCTGGCGCGCGGCGAACACCTCCTCGCCCTGCCAACGCATTATCAGCATGACCTGCGCGGACCGGGCTCCGGCGAAGCCGCGTACTCGCGCTACCGCGCGCCCTGTCGATATGGGCGAGGCCGTCGAGCAGTGCCTTCCCACTATCGCCTTCCGGACGGGTATCAGGGGGTGTGGTCGGGCCAGGGGACATCCGTGGCGACCGGCGCCGCGTAGTCGATTCCGGGCACGGAGAATCCGTAGAGACGTCGGAGTTCAGCGCGGAACCAGTCGAGGTCGGCCAGGTCGGCGATGTTCGCTGTGGTGGCGGTCTCCCAACGTTCGGCCACGGCCGCCTGGACGTCGTCGGTGAGTTCGAACGCGTCCAGACGAACACGGCCCTCGTCGTCCAGCGCGAGCGGGACAACCCCGGTGAGCTCGTCCCACAGAGCGGCGAGTTGGCGGATCGGCGGGACGAGGCCCGCTCCGAGAACGCCGCGCAGCAGGCCGGTGTACAGGGCGATGCCGGGGATCGCGGTGGAGGACTGGGTAACGGCGGCGCCGTTGACGGAGGTCACGGCCCGCCCGCCCACCATCTTGTCGAGCCGGTCGTTCAGGGTGCGGGCGGTGGCCTCCAGATGGGCCTTGGCCGCGCCGATGGTGCCCTGTCGGTAGATTGCAGCCGTCAGTGGCGAGCCGATATAGGACAGCGCGGCGGTGGCAAACTTGCCGGCAAGCAGTCCCCGCCCGGCGAGGTGGTCGATCCAGCGCTCCCAGTCCGCGCCGCCCATCACGGCGACGGTCTGATCCACGTCGTCACCCTCGGCCGGCCCGGTCTCCACCTCACGGACCTCAGGAACACCCTCCTCGTCGAAGACGAGGGTCTTGGTCCGGTTCGCCTGGCCAATCGGCTTGAGGACCGAAGCGTAGGTGGTGGCGGTGTCGGGATCGGTGCGCCGGGGCGCGGCCACCGAGTAGATCAAGTAGTCCAGCCGACCGCCGAATCGCTGCTCGATGAGGTCGGCGACCTGGTCCTTCATTTGGTCGGAGAACGCGTCGCCGTTGAGGAAGATCAGGTCCCGCCCGGCGGTGCGGGCGATGTCGGCGGTGGCGGCGGTGCGGTACCAGCCAGCCGTCGCGGTGCGCCGCACAGTGGGGGCCTTCTCGAAGGACACCGCGATACCGCGGATACCGGCCCGCTTGAGTCCGGCGAGCGTGGCCGCGAGGCCGTATCCGGCGGAGGACCCGATTACCAGCGCGACCGGCCCGTCGCCCTCCGGTACGCCGACAGGGGCGGGGCATACCTGCCACATGTCGGCCACCACCTGCCTGCACCCCGCCGGGTGGGAGTCGAGAAAGAGGAAACCCCGATTGCGGGGAGTCAGAACGCGCTCGTTCACGATGGCAGTCCTTGGGTCGGCCTCTGGACAGGGACGCCGCGGCCAGCCTGGCCACCGCGCCCTGAAAGTCTGCGCCAGCACGAACTTCAGCAGAGGCCCTGCCAGCAACAATGATCACGAGCCAGTCTTGGAGTGTTTCCCCACTTCCAGCCGGGCAAGAAGCGACCGCCACCTGCTCGGCATTGGGGTGCAACGCTTCAGGCGGACTCCGCCTGATCCACATCTGGCCACACGATCCGCCCGGCGGACTGCATTCCCGGCCGCCGCTGACACGCGAATACCGGCGCGCGCTGAGGAGGCCCGGCCGGAGTCCGGGCCACCTTGAACCGATGGGATCAGGCGGGCTGCGGGGCGAGCGTCGCCGGAGCGGCCTCGACCTTGCGGGTCTCGCGCATCATCAGCAGGCCGTTGACCACCATCAGAGTCGCGGTCAGGCCGTGGACGCCGAGCGCGGTGGCCACGGAGCCGTGGTGGGCCAGCACGTTGGTCATGTCGCCGTACGCGGCGAGGGCTTCCACCAGCAGCGCCCAGCCCAGCGCACGGCGGTGGCCCGTCACCAGCAGGATGCCCAGGACCAGGGCCAAGACGACGTCGCGGATTCCCTTGATGATCAGGAAGCCGTCACCGTCGCCGGACGGCCAGCTCGGCAGGCCGTAGCCCGGCGCCGTCGTCTCCGGGCTCAGGATGAACTCGGTCCCGAACCAGAGGATGAAGAGGATGAAGGCGGCGGCCAGGACGGTGTTGATCTTCTTCAGCGACATTGTTCTTCTCCATGCGAGTCTTGGTGAGCTTGGTGGAGCCTGGTGAGTCGTATGGGGCCTGGTCAGACGGCGCGGACGCGGCTGATGTGGCGGGCGTAGCGGGGCGACCGACGGCGTGCCAGATGTCGCGTACCGGCGCGGGGAGGGCGGACGGGAGCGTGCGCGCTCGGCCGGGTTCGCGTCCTCCAGGACGAGGCCGAAGAGGGTGAGCAGGGCGTGCCGGCCACCAGGTGGTCGCCCAGGGAGGCCCATCCCTCTTCGGTGATGTGCTCGGCCGCAAACGGAAGGAGGGTGGGTATCGGTGTCCTGGGGATGCCCGCGGAGTTCGAGGGTGTTGGCGTCCGGGTCCTGGTGAGCCCGCGGGCTCAGGTGAGGGCGGTGACCAGCAGGGCGAAGGCGGCGATGATGACCGCGACGCGGACGTAGTGGAAGCGGTCCCAGCGGTTCATCTGCTCCTTCCAGTCCTCAGGCCGGTTGTCAGGGGTCCACGTCTTGCCCCGGTTGTTGATCGGGACGAGCAGCAGGATCGACATGACCACGCTCAGGATCAGCAGCGCGCCGGCGGTGACGACGAGGCCTGTGCCGTGGTGGTGCCATCCGGCGACGGCCCAGACCGCGACGAGGACGAGCGATCCGATATACCAGAACGGCATCACGGCGCCGAGCATCCGGCCCCCGTGGGCGCGGCCGAGTTGGCCACTGTCCTCCGGGAGTGCGTTGAAGATCCGGTTCATGACGAAGGCGACGGAGAACTCCACCCCCACCATCACCCCGACGACCACGGTGGTGACGATCTCAAGTGCGTTGAGCATGACTACCCCTCTGGGATCTAGCATCGCTAGGTGATGAGGCAACGCTAGCTCTTCTGCCGCTCGCTTGTCTAGCGGTGCTAGGATCGAATCATGTCGGTAAAAGAACGCAAGGAGCGCGAACGGGCGAGCCGGGAGCGCCTCATCGTGGCCACCGCCCGCGAACTCGCCGAGCAGCAGGGCTGGGACGCAGTCACCACCCGCCAGCTCGCCGAGCGCATCGAATACAGCCAGCCCGTCCTCTACAGCCACTTTCGCGGCAAACGGGAGATCATCGGCGCCGTCGCCCTGGAGGGCGCCGCCGAGATGGCCGCGGCGGTGCGGGCCGCGACCGCCGCCGCACACGGCCCGCGCGAGCGGGTGTACGCCCTCGCGCGCGCCTACCTCGACTTCGCCGCACGCAACCCGGCGGTCTACGACGCCATCTTCCAGCTCGACGGCGGTCTCCCGTACGCACGGGAAGACACCCCGGAACCTCTCAAGGACGCCTTCGCCGCGCTGCTGGAGAGCCTGGGCGAGGTCGCCGGGGACGGCGTCCACCCAGGGCTGTTCACCGAGATGTTCTGGGCGTCCCTGCACGGGCTGGCGACCCTGACCCGGTCGGGACGGCTGCCACCGGAGGACACCGAGCCGAGGGTGGAGCTGCTGGTGGACCGGCTCGCCATGGTCTGACACACCATCCCTGCGGGCACGCACCCGAGGCCCTCGGGCCCCGCCGCTGCCTGCCTGCGGCATCGCTTCCGATCGCACGCGCCCACACGGCGCAGCCACAGATCGACGGGCCCCGCACCCCAAACAGTCGCCCGCCCCGGAAGCTGCGATGCTCATTGATCACGGCCCGATACGCACCCTAACGCCGCGTCTTTCGCCGGTGCCCTCGTCGCCCTCGTCGAGGTGGACGGTCGCCGGGTCACGCAGTGGGCGTAGGCCCTCGACCGTACAGACAAGACAAAGCTCAAGACAAAGCTCACCGCACCCCACAAACGCGTTCGATCCCTGGCTCCCACGTCCCTTACCAGACACGGCAGTTGTGCCTAAACAACCCTGGCTCTGCAGCGTGTCGCACCAGGGCTGCGCGACGTCCGCATCATCTGTGGCGGGTAGGCCTGGATCGGGCGCGGCACGTCGTGGAGCAGATCGAGCAGGAGGCCGCGCCGCTCGGTGTACGGGCGTCCGCGGGCGTCGCCGGTTCGGGGTGGGCCAGGAGGTCCCACACGGCGTATGAGGCGGGGAGCACAGCGGCGAGCTCGCGGGCGCGGGCCGGGCCGGAGGCCGCACGGGACTGCGCGGCCGCGAAGTCGCCCCCCCGTTGCAGATCACCGCCTCCCCGTCGAGGACCGTGCCGAGGCGTAGCGAGTTCATGCCGGCCACGGCCAGATCCATCCACGCCGAGGTGACCGTCGCCCAGACCGGGCCTGCAGCCGGACGGTCTTGGCGTCGCGCCACAGGACGGTGCGGTGCCCGTCGAACTTGATCTCATACCACCAGCCCTTGCCTCGGGGCAGCGTCGGTACTGCCTCGGCGCGGGCGACACTGCGACGGGGCACTCCACAGGACCGGTGCGCGGCGGCCGAGCCGGAGATGCGCGCTGGCCCACGCTGCGCGGAGGGGGCCGGTGGTGCGCCCTGTGTCCGGCCGGTGCCGAGTTCCCCCGATCGGCAGCGGGTGGGGGACTTTGACAGAAGGTCTCGCGCGCCGGACAGCGGATTCTGGAGGTTCATGCGAATCGCCTTGCGCAATGGTCAAGAATCGTTGACCATTACTCGCATGCCTACCGATGATCTTCCCGAGACGTTTCACGTCACCACGGACGAGCAGCTGCGCGCCGTCTCCAATCTCACGCGCCACCGGATCATGGCCGTGCTCCGCTTCGAGCCGGCGACGATTACGCAGATCGCCGAGCGGGTGGGCCTTGCGAAGGGGAGTTCCAGCTATCACGTACGGCTGCTGGAGCGGGCCGGCCTGGTGAAGGTGGTGCGGACGCGGAAGGTCCGGGGCGTCACCGAGCGGTACTACGCGATGGCCGCGCGGGCGATCGCGCTGCCGGATCCGGGCGAGGGAGGGCCGGATGTGCTGATGCGCCATGCGGTGGCGGACCTGGAGGCGTCGCCGGCGGGCGGCGAGCGGCACGTGCGGATGGCGCATCTGCGACTCACCGAGGAGCAGTTCGCACAGCTGGGGGCGCGGCTGCAGGCACTGGCGGACGAGTACCGGGAGCTGTCCGATCCGTCGCTGCCGGACGCGTCACTCGTCTTCGCACTGTTCCACCCGGCATCGCGCGAGCAGGCCGAGGGGGACGCCAAGTGACCTCAGGCAGTCGGAAGTTGCCGACCGGGTTCGGACGGCTGTGGACCGCGCAGACGATCTCCTCGCTCGGTGACGGGGTAACGCATGCCGCGCTGCCGCTGATCGCGTTGACGTTGACGCGGGATCCGATGGCGCTCGCCGTCGTCACGGCCGCAGGGACGCTGCCGTGGCTGCTCTTCGGGGTGCTCGGCGGTGCGCTGGTGGATCGCTGGGACCGTCGGCGCACGATGTGGGCCGCGGACGCGGCGCGTGCGGTGCTGCTCGCGATACCCGCGGCGGCGGCCGCGCTCGACGTGCTGAGCATTCCGCTACTCGCGGCCGTCGCCTTCCTGCTCGGCCTCGGCGGACTCTTCTTCGACACGGCCGCCACGGCCTTCCTGCCGGACCTGCTCCGCCGCGACCCCGCACTCCTGGAGAGCGCCAACTCCCGCCTGCGCGGCGCCCAGACCGCCATGTCCGGCTTCGCGGGGCCGCCTGCGGGCAGTGCGCTGCTCGCGCTCGGGCGGGCGGTTCCGCTGCTCACCGACGCGGTGTCGTTCCTGCTCTCCGCACTGCTCGTACGTACGCTGCCCGCCATGCCCCGCCCTGTGCCGGAGGTCCGCGAGTCGCTGCTTCGGCAGGCGCGGGCCGGGGCCTCGTACGTCTTCCGGGACCGGTTGCTGCTCGGGCTCGCGCTCCGCCCGGCGGTCGGGAATGTCGCCTTCCTCGCTGTGGAGACCGTCCTCGCCCTCTTCGCGCACGACCGCCTCGGCATCGACACCTACGGCTTCGGCCTGCTCCTCACGGCGGAGGCCACCGGCGGTCTGCTCGGTGCAGGCATCGCCTCCTACCTTGGCCGACGACTCGGCACCGGCACCGCGCTGACCTGCACGGCCGCCGTCGAAGGGCTTGCCGTCCTGGGCCTGGCCGCTGCCCCGAACCCGTACGTGGCCGGGCTGGCGCTCGCCGTCTGCGGGGCCGGCATGGGCGCCACGATGGTGCTCGCACCCTCCCTCCGGCAGGCGATCGTCCCCGCCCACCTGATGGGCCGGGTCGCCTCCACCTCCCGCATGCTGGCCATGTGCGCCGCCCCCGTCGGGGCGTTCCTCGGTGGCTGGCTGGCCACCACGTACGACATCCGCACCCCGCTCTACGCCGCCGCAGGCCTCCTCCTGGCGATGACGGCCGTCACGGCATCCATGACCAGCAACCGCCGGGTCGAAGCGGCGCTGCGTGCCGCCGCCCCGGCCGGCGGCCTGGATCACCCGGCATCCCAGGATCCCGCCCAGGAGAGTGCACCCGACTTGCTTTGACATCCTCCCGTACGGCAGCAGATCGAGCGGCACGCCCAGGCGTCGCAGTTCGTCGTCCATCAGGCTGAAGAAGGTGGAGGGTTTGGGCCGCCCCCGTTCTCAGGGTCGCCCTCCGGACCACCGGTACGGAAGTCCACCAGATGGCCAGTGGAGATCTTCGCGCTGCGCCCTCGGATTCAGAACCTGTCGACGTGGTCCAGATCGGCCAGGAGGCGCTCCACGTCGGTCATGAGGGATCCGTAGACATGCCAGGCACCCGGCTTGACCAACGCGCCCCGGCCGATGAGGTCGGTCATGGTCTCGTGCCACGCCCGAGCACCGTCGATCGCTTCGCGCAGTCCCTCGCGGGCTTCCGCCGGGCGGGCCGCGCTCTCGGCCTCGGCCTCGACGAACGCCTCGACCGCCTGCCCCGCCAACTCGAGCATCTCGGCGTACCGATCGAGGAACTGCTGTCCCAGGTGGTGGTCGGCGTGGTCGTCGTACACGTTGTCGGCCAGCGTTCGAGCGATTCCGCGCACCTGGAGTGACACTCCGTGCAATGTGTTGAGCATGTCACCGTAAGTCACAGGCCGGTGTCGCGGACGCACCACCCAGCAGGTATTCCAGCGCAGGCTCTCCTGCCCCTGCTGCACATGCTCGCGCGCATCCGCGACCCGCCGCCCCAGTCCCCTGCCGTCCCGCACCCAGCCATGCGCGCGGGCGGCATGCTGCCGCTCCCGCAGCCCGTGGCCCATATCGCGCAGCAATGCCCCCATGACCCGGGCAAGGTCTCGAACCGCGTCATCGGATTCCTCCAGATGCATCGGCGGCAGCACCAGCGCGTTCACCGCAACACCCACCACCGCGCCGCTCAGCGCCGCCACTGCCGTGAAGACGACGTTCCCGACCGGCACTGCGGCCGCAGTGGTGAGCGTGAGAACCGCCGTCGATGCAACCTGGAGCCGCTCGTCGGAGGCTCGACGCCCGGCCGCGACCAGGGCGATCCCCACGATGCCCGCGATGCTTCCGGCGGTGGATCCCAGCAACCACACGGTGCCAAGAGCCAACAGCACGCCCATCGCCCGGATGGCAACGCTCCGAACGGCCTGCGTCACAGAGCGGTACACCGTCGCGGCATTGACCATGAGCAACGCGGTGGCCACAGCCACATACGACGACTCTCCCGGGATCCAGAGAGTGGCGGCCTCCCAGGCAAGCAACGCCGCGATCAGATTCTTGGTGCCGTGCACCAGGACATGCCGTCCCCAGCCCGGACGGGCCGCCCCAACGATTCGCGACAGCAGAAGCCGCGGGCCCAGCAATGACGGCACCCGGCCGTGCCGGGGAGCGATGGTTGAAGATTGCACAATTTAGAGAGTCGCATATTTTGCCCGGTTTGAGTGAGTGGCGTCCCCCACAGCGCTCCCTGATCCAGCCAACCAGGCAAACACGTCGCCCTCACGGCACCGAAGCGGCTACCTCAGCGCAAAGATCCCTCTGCCGTCCATCTGTGCGGCGCGGTCGGTACAACGAAAGGTTCAGGGCCGATCTACAGGAAGCGGGGCCAATGACGGACCACGAACAGCAGCGCAGGCGGGGGCAGTTCCCCCAGCGAGGCAAGGGAGCGCAAGATATCTGGGGCCATGAGATCGCCTCCCCCAACGGGCCGCTGGCGGGCGCGGTGCTTGATGTGCCGGAGCACGACGACGGCTGAGTCAGGCACGTGCAGCTCGTGACGGCCGACCAGCGAGCGACATCACCAAAGCCCGCGGCCGCCATCGAGGAGGCGTGGACCTGCTGCCTGGGTCGGTGGTGGTCGACTCCGGCGCCAGCGGTGCGGAGCTCTAGGTCTACCAGCGGCCCTCCGCCCGCCTCGCACCACCGGCTCCGGCCGATGAGTGTCGGCTCCCGGCGCGGACAACAGGCCTCAGCTGGCTGATAAAGCCACGCGTGCCGGGGCGGTGGGGCGGGTGGTGTGGTTCTACAGTGCGCAGGTGTCCTTGGAATCCTCTTCGCCGAGTGGGCGGCTGTCCGTGTGGAGCCGCGGGTGGGTGTGGTGGCTGCCGTTCGCGGCGGTGGGCCTGGACTTGATCTCGGAGGCCGCCCTGGGCGGGCGGGAGCCGGTCAGTTTCCTGCTCACGGGCGTTCCCCCGCTGGCCGCCGCGACGCGCGGGCCCAGGGGCACCGCCGTCTCGGTGGTGGTGAGTCTAGGACTGCAGATGCTGATGGCGTGGCGACGTCCGGGCCACTTCGACGAGCAGCACCATGTCGCGCTGTATGTGGCGACGTTCCTCATCGGCGTGGTCAGCGTCCTGCTCTCTGTGCAGCGGGAGCGCGCGCAGAGTCATCTGATCCGGGCGAATTCGGTGGCGGAGGCCTTGCAGCGGACCCTGCTGCGGCCCGTACCGCCCCGGATCGGGCATGTGCGCGCCGCCGCCTTCTACACAGCCGGGGAGGGAGGCACGCTGGTCGGTGGTGATCTCTACGACGTATGTGAGACGCCGTTCGGAGTACGGGCGATCATCGGCGACGTGCGGGGCAAGGGACTGGACGCGGTGCAGGCGGTTGCCGCGGTCCTGGGGGGTTTCCGGGTGTCCGCGCACGAATGGAAAGATCTCCCCCTCCTGGCCGACCGGCTGGAGCTCAGCATCGACCGCAACGTGACACGCAGAACGGTCGGCGACCCCGAGCTGTTCGTGACCGCACTGGTCCTGGAACTCGAGCAGGACACCGTACGCATCATGGACCGCGGCCACCCGCCCCCGATCGCCGTCGGCCCCCACGGAGCCCGCATCCTGGCGACAGCCCCCGCACTCCCCCTCGGACTCAAGGAGCTCTCTCCCGTCCCAGGGCTGACGACCTTGCACAGGCTGCCGCCCGGCGAAGTCCTCGTCCTCTACACGGACGGCATCAGCGAGGCCCGCAATTCCGACGGCGACTTCTACCCCGTCCTGGAAAGGCTCACCGAACACTTCCGCGGCACACAGAGGACGGATCCGGAGGCGGTCGTGGCGTTCCTGGAGACCGACACCAGAAACTGGTCGGCCACCTCCGAGGCAGACGACCAGGCCGTACTCGCCATGGCCCTCATCTGAAACGGCCAGGCCGCACATCGCACTCCCTCTCACGGCCATCGCCGTCTTCTTCTGACCGCCACACCGGTTTCCTGTTCCGTGGCAAGGCGCTGTCAGGAGTTGTCCGTCCAGTGGTCGGCCAGCATCTCGCCAGGCCAGGCCAGTTCGTGGACCGTCCCGCGTGGCCCCATCTCGGTGAAGTGTGGCGACAGGTCGTGAATCTTCGTGCCCACCACCGCATCCAGATCGGCCACCCTCAAGCAGAGTCCATCGACCTTGAGTAGTCGGGGAGAGCTCTGTGCCAGTTGGTTGGGACGTCGGTGGTTGCGGTGGGCGAACGTGCCCGTAGCCGGCCACTGGGTGTTCCCGCGCGGGCTTCGGACGTAGTACTCGACATCGCCGGGCGAAGCCTGGTCGAAGTGCCACACGCCAACCAGGTGCGAGAACTCCGCACGGCCCGGTACAGCGTCGCGGGGGAACTCGGCCTCATCGAGTTGAATCACCGACTCGACGCCACCCCAGTAGTCATCAGCGATCTCAGCGCGGCCTTCGACCACTTCCCCGATCGGGCTTGATCTCCAAAGCCGTGCCCCAGCTCTTCGAACCAGCCTCAACGACACTTGCGATCAATCTACTTGGGCCAGGCGCGCGGCCGCTCGGGCGTCGAGCACACCGACGGGGATGCCGCGCGTACGGCAGGGCGACAGGAGTTGCCGCAAGTCTGCTTCGTCCACGAGAACGGACAGCGCTTCCGCAGGGGAACGTCGTCTGTGTTCGTGGCGGGGCCGGTTCTACGTCCCTGGGCGTCCGAGCTGGTGGATGGTCCAGCCCACCGAGCGCCAGGGATCGGGGTCAAGGGTGGTACGGCAGTCGACGAGCACAGGGTTGGCCGGGCGGCCGACCAGGGCCTGGGGGTCGGCCTGCCGGTATTCGGGCCATTCGGTGGCCAGGACGACGAGTTCGGCGCCGTCGAGGGAGGCAGCCAGGTCGTCGGTGTAGTCCAGCTCGGGGTTGCGGAGCATCGCCGTGGGCACCGCCTGCGGGTCGTGAACCGTGACGATGCCGCCGGCCTGCTGGAGGGCCTGGGACAGGGCGAGGGCCGGGGACTCGCGCACGTCGTTGGTACCGGGCTTGAACGCGGCGCCCCACACGGTGATCCGGGAGCCCTTGACGGGGCGCTCCCCCAAGGCGCGAGTGATGAGACCCAGGGCGACGGCGGTGCGGTTCTCGTTGATCTCCTCGGCGGCGCGCAGGAGGGTGGCGGCCTGGTCGGCGCCGAGTTGGCGGGCGGAGGCGGTGAAGGCGCGGACGTCCTTGGGGAGGCAGCCGCCGCCGTAGCCGATGCCGGGCCTCATGCCGCCGCTGCCGATCCGGGGGTCGATGCCCAGGATGTCCACGATCTGGGAGACGTCGCCGCCCGCGGCCTCGCACATGTCGGCGACGGCGTTGATGTAGCTGATCTTCAAGCCGAGGAAGGTGTTCGCCGCGCCCTTGGCCAACTCGGCGGTCTGCGGGTCGGTGACGAAGATCGGGACACCGGCGTCCAGGATGGGGGCGTAGACCGTGCGGATCGCCTTCTCGGCCTCGACGGTGGTCAGGCCGGCGATGAGCCTGTCCGGGCGCAGGGTGTCCTCGACGGCGTGGCCTTCGCGCAGGAACTCGGGGTTCCATACGACGTCGACCTGCTCGCCTGCGGGGGCCAGGCGCTGAGCAAGGGCCGTGACCTGGCCGGTGGTTCCGACGGTGACCGTGCTCTTGCCGACGATGGTGCACGCCCGGTCGAGGTGGGGGGCGAGCTGACGGATCGCGCCGAAGACCTGTGCGGTGTCGTAGGAGCGGCCGTCGGCGTCGATGGGGGTTCCGACGCCGATGAAGTGCAGCTCGGCGAAGGCGGCCGCCTCACGGATGTCGGTGGTGAAGCGCAGACGTCCGCTCTGGGTGTGGCGGGCGAGCAGGTCCGGCAGGCCAGTCTCGTAGATGGGGCATTCACCGGCGTTGAGTTTGTCGACCTTGGCCTGGTCGACGTCCACGCCGATGACCTCGTGGCCGAGTTCGGCCATCGCCGCAGCGTGCGGGATGCCGAGGTGACCACAGCCGATCACGGAGACACGCATTGCAGGCCGTCCTTGTCTGGTCGGGGGGCACACCGACTTCGGTGTGCCCCCCGACGCTATCGGTTGGGGAGTATGGCCCATGTCAGGTCACTCATAGGTTCGTTGGAGTGTTCGAGTCGGTGGCACGGGCGATCGGGGCACCGCCTCGGTGTGGGCCGGTGGGTCAGCCCACGGCCTGCAATGGGCCTGCTTGACCTTGACACGGTGTCAGGGCCTTCACTGCTTGCCAAGGAGGTGGTCTCGATGACGATCACGACACAGGACACCGATGCGATACGGGCGCTCCAGGGGTTGGAGGACGGCCGTTCGTCCGTGCGACTGCGGGCTGCCCTGGCGGCCGGCACGACGCCTGACCCGCACTTCATCGACAAGCTCATCGAGCGATGCGCGATCGAGCCCGAGTTTTTCGTCCGCGACATGCTTACCTGGGCGCTCACCCGCCACCCGGTGTCGATGACGCTTCCCAAGCTGCTCCGCGAAGTCCGCTCGGAGCGAGTGCAGGCACGGAGCCAGGCGCTGCACACGCTGTCCAAGATCGGGGACCGGCAGGCGTGGCCGGCCATCACACGGACGCTCCTGTCCGACGCCGACGACGAGGTGGCGCGGAGCGCCTGGCGAGCCGCGGTCGTGCTCGTGCCGGAAGGCGAGGGGGCCGCGTTGGCCACGGTGTTGGCGACGCAGCTCGGGCGCGGTGGGCGGGAGACACAGCTGAGTCTCAGCCGGGCGCTGGTCGCGCTGGGGGAAGTGATTGCGCCGGCTCTCCTTGCTGCGACGACAGCCCCTGACCCGGGCATCCGCGCGCACGCGCTCGCCACACAACGGGTGCTGCGCGACCCAGACACCGGATTCGAGTCCGCGATCGAGGAGGCTAAGCGGGTCGTGGCCCTCGGCAGGCCAGGCCAGGAGGGACGATAGGACGTGTTGATCGGTGAAGTGGCGCGACGGTCCGGGGTCAGCGCCCGCATGCTCCGGCACTACGAGTCGCTCGGTCTCGTACGGCCTTCGGGCCGTACCGGCTCCGGCTACCGGGAGTACTCCGGGGAGGACATCCGGCGGATCTTCCATATCGAGAGCCTGCGGTCGCTGGGTCTGTCGCTGCGCGAGATCGGACGCGCGCTCGACGATCCCGGCTTCACGCCCTCAGCGCTCGTCGACGACCTCATCCGTCAGACGCGCGAACGCATCGCGACGGAGACCGAGCTGCTCACGCGGCTGCGCCGGATCGATGCCGCAGACCCCGCCGGCTGGGAGGGCGTCCTCCAGGTCGTTTCGCTCCTCCAGGCACTGGGGTCGAAGAGCGCCGATGCGCGCCAGCGCGCGGCCCTTTCCTCGGTCGACGAGGTTCCCGTGCCGGTGGAGGCCCTGGTCGAGGCGGCACTGAGCGAGACGGAGCCGAACGTCGCCGGGGCCCTTCGGTGGGCGCTGGCGCGATCGGGCGACCGCGGCACGGCACTGCTGTCGAAGGGCCTCGGCTCACCGGCGGCCGAGGTGCGGGAACGCGCCGTTCGGTCCCTCGCCGAGATGCCGGGCGGTGAGGCTACCGCGCAACTGCGGGGTGCCCTCACGGACCCCGACAGCGTGGTGCGCAGGTATGCGGCTCTGGCGCTCGGGACACGTGGTGTGACCGATGCGGTCCCGACGCTCATCGACATGATCGTGGAGGGAAGGAACGACACCGATGCAGCCGATGCACTGAGCGCACTGGCGAGCAACACCACGACGGCGGATCAGATCGCGACCAGGCTCGTCGACCGCCTCGCCCACGACACCACCAAAGCGCCTGCACGCGGACGGCTGACCCAGGCGCTGGGAGATATCCCGGGGACGAGGGCGTCACGTGCCCTCGTGGAGTTGTCGCATGACGTGGACCGTGCCGTTGCGCTGACTGCGGCATACCTTCTTCAGCTACGCGACGCACGATGACGGTCCTGGGGCGCCGCGTAAGCGGCCTGCGGGGGCGGAGGGTTCCCGGGCTGATCGCCATCCACCCGAAGGGAGACAGCAGACTTTTAGGCCCGGTTTCCGCAGCACTACCCCCAACCTCTGTCGCAGCGGACGACGAGGTCACGGTCGTCCACTTTCGGGTGCTGCTCCAGCGCCCATAGCTACAGGGCGCCGTCATCCCAGCACGCCTCAACTGAGGTTCATAGAACACCCACCACCCGGCCCCAACCCGAATGGCGAAGTCAGCAACGCTCACCCCATCCGGCGGTCCATCCGCGACGCTCAGCCGGGCCAACTCGGGCGCTAAAGGGCCAACTGAAAGGCTCCGACGCCTCGTCGGCCGGAAGCCGGTCAGGGGACACCTACGCTGCGAACAGCACGGCGACAACTCAGTGCAGCAAGACAGCTCAGAGCTCGTAGAAGGATCTTGGGTGTTGGGGCTGGTAGAGCGTGACCGGTGTGATGATGCGGCCGTTCGTGAGGTGTGAGTACGCGGCCCTGCCGGTTGGGGAACGCCGCTCCACGTCATCACGACCGAAGCCAACGTCAACGACATCACCCAGACCCTAGATCTGGTCGACGGGATCCCGCCGGTGGCCGGACGGCCGGCCGTCCGCGAAAACGCCCCGCGTGCGTCCTGGGCGACAAGACACCCCATGCAGCTATCGGGTCAAGCAGCTGCGGTGAGTGGTGATGGATTTGGCGGGGCGAATGCGATCGCCTCGTTGAACCTCTGGCGGGTGGTCAGGCAGTGGTGGAGCTGGCCGAGCATGCGGTTGAAAAGGTTTCGGAGAGCCGCGTAGTAGCGATCGCCGGTCTCCCTTCGACGGTTGTAGTGGTCGTGGGCGCCGATTGAGGCAGTGAGTGCGGCGAAAGCCCAGTGCCGGCCGGTTGCGGCCAGGCGGCTGTTCTTGATCCGGCGGTGGCTGACGCGGCGGCTTTTGCCGGACTCGCGCGTCACGGGGGCACTTCCGGCGTAAGCCTTCAGATCGCGGGCTGTGTCGAACCGGGTGCGGTCGTCGCCAATTTCGGCGAGGAGCCGGGCGCCGGTCAGCGCGGCGAGACCCGGGAAGCTCGTGATGATCTCCGCGTCGGGGTGCTGCAGGAAGAGCTCCTCGGTGGCGCTGGCCAGCTCATCGCAGGCCTTGCAGGCGGCTTCGAGCTGGGCGAGCAAGGCAAGTGTTTGGTGTCCCATCGCTGTTTCCACCAGAGTTGGCTGACGAAGCCAGGTCCGGCGGAACACCTCGAGCAGGCGGTCGGTCTCGGCATCGATCCGGCGCTGGCGGCCTGCCTGTTTGACGGCGGCTTTGAGCTTGCTGCGTGCGAGCTTGGCGGCTTTGGCCTGTGTGGGCGCGATCGCCAGGATCGCTCGAGCCTCTCGTGCCAGTAGCTTCTCGCGCTTGTCGGCAAACGCTTCAAGGACTGCCGGGTAGTACTCGCGCAGGTGCGAGCTCAGACGGTTGTGGGCACGGGTGCGGTCCCAGACCGCGTCCTGCTGGGCTCTGGCGAGGACGGCGATCGCCTTGACCAGCTCAGTGTCGCCCGGCAGAGGACGGTGAAGCTCTGCGTCGGTCCGTAGGATGTTCGCCAGGACGACGGCGTCCTGGTGGTCGGACTTTTTTCGGGAGACGGAGTGCCGGTCCCGGTAGCGTGCCACGGCCATTGGGTTGATCGCGAACACTTGGCGCCCGGAGGCCCGCAGACAGGCCACCATGAGTCCGCGCGAGGTCTCGATCGCGATCGGGATCGGATCGTCGGGAGTATCGCCGTGTTCGGCGAGCAGACGGAGCAGGTCCTGGAAGCCCGCCGCGTCGTCGCTGACCCTGAGCTTGCCGAGCAGGCGAGCGTCGGAGTCAACCACCGCCACGTCATGATGGTCTTCGGCCCAGTCGATTCCGCAGGTCACCTGCATACCCGCCTCTTTTCGATACGTCGCTGTCCGCTGGCGTCGAGCCGCGGCAGGACCACTCGGCGACCTAATAGAAGCGCTCGCCGGCGCACCACCCCATCAGCCGTCCGTGGCCCCAGCTGTTCTCAGGGTCCTCGCTCTCGTGAAGAGCTCCACGACTCCGGCTGATCAAGAGGTGGCCCTGGGAACGGCTCGAACCACGGCACGCTACGGCGGTCGAGTCCTAAGCGGCAGGGGTCGCGCACGCGTCGCTCTTGTCGAAGCACTCAAAGCGCGGCATACAGCAAGACATCTGGCTCGACCCCTGCCCAGAGCTGATCCAACTCCCAGCCCTCAACGCCTATTAGGCATACGATCCCCGGGCGGTGCAGCGTGAACTACGGAGCCGAGGAGTACGCCCCGCTCGGCACGCTCCTCAAATCAGGCCGGACGCTGTTCCTGCAATCCGATGTGGACCACGCCTGGTGTGTGCGTCCGGTCGGCGACATCCAGGCGGAGATCCTGGCCCGGCGCTTGTCCGCCTCGGGCAACATCTCTGCAGGTGAGCGCCCGACCGCGCGTCACCCAGGGCGCGCGGGCGGTTGCCGCCTCAAGGCTGTCCCGTGCCAGCGAACCTTGAGTGCGTGCCACGGTAGTTTGTGTGGTCCATGAGGTTGCCGGGTGATCAGGCCCCGGGAGTGGCGGTGCGCTTTACGGCGATCATGGCGGCGTCGTCGTTCAGGTGTCCGCCGACGTGGTGCAGCAGGTCGCGCCGGAAGAGGCCGAGGAAGGCGTCGGGGTCGTTCTCGGTCCAGCCTGTGATGCGCTCGGCGAGCGGGTAGAAGGTGCCGGTGGAGTCGCGGGCCTCGGTGACGCCGTCGGTGTACAGCAGCAGCAGGTCTCCCGCCTCGAACTGGAAGCTGTCGACGTGGTATCGCGGTTGCGCCAGTTCACCCAGGCCCAGCGGAGGTGCGGGATGAAGGGCGTCCATCGTCGTCGGTCGGCCGTTGTGCAGGACGACCGGCGGAGGGTGCCCGCAGGCAACCATCTGGACCCGGCCGTCCCGGTCGGGGATGTCCAGGATGTTGGCGGTGATGAACGTTTCCCCGAAGCAGCCCGTCTCGCCCGGCTCCATCAGGTCCCAGCACACGCTTCGGTCGAGGTAGCTCACCAGCTCGCCCAGGCTCGCCTGACGGTGGGCGGCGACGCGGAATGCTCCGAGCAACAAGGCGGCGTCATTGACCGCGGTCATCCCCTTGCCTCGCACGTCACCGACAAGCAGCCGGGTGCCGGAGGCGGTGCGCGCCGCCGCGTACAGATCCCCACCGATCTGGGCCTCGGCCTCTGCGGCAAGGTAGAGCGAAGCCACCCGCAGCGGCCCGATCTCCTTGGGCAGCGGCGGCAGGACCACACGCTGGGCGGCCTCGGACACGTACCGCACTTGCGCCAGCTCCTTTACGCGACGCTCCCGGAATACACAGAAGATCACCAGGCTCGTGCCGACCAGCACCAGGGCGATGATCTGTGCCTGGTGATTCGACGAGAGCATCGCGTCAGGATCGCGCACCAGCCCGATGGTCGTCTGCGCGAACACCGCCAGCGCAGCGACGAGGCCCACCGACCGGGGCCCGCCGAACAACGGCGTGATCGCCGGGGCCGCGACGAGCAGCGGACCCAGATGGATGTCGGGCGGAGCAAGAATGTCGATCACGGACACCGCAACAATCCACGCGATCGGGATGGCGAGCAACGCCCGCCCCGCTCGCGCCGGCTGTCGACGTCGTTCGCGGCGCTGCGGCATGACTCCTGTCTACACCGCCCCCGCTCGGCTCGCACCGGCGGAAACGGGCAGTGCGGTCGCCTGCCCCCGGCCCTGGGCGTGGAACCCGGTCACCCGGCACACCTTCGATGGTGTCGTCGTGGGACTGGCCGTCACTTCACTGTGGTGTTGTTGCAGGTGGGTGAGGACTGAGCCCTCGGCTGGGAAGAAACACCCCGTCTTGCCCGACCGCCACCCCCGGATGGAAACCCGTATCGTCAGGGGGTCCCGTGACCTGGGCGTTCGCTACCCGCGCCCGTAGCCGGCCTGTCACTGGTGGTCGCCGTAGGTCGCTACCGAACGGCCTCGCACGGCCCAGGGACGGCCGAGCGATGCCGTCCGGACCTACCGGGACCAGCTCAGTCGGAGGCAGGCGATCCCTTTGGTGAAGGCGTCTGCGTCAGCATTTCGCACCACGTGGTCTTGCCGGTGGGCGTACAGGTGCTGCCCCAGGCATCCGCGAGCAGGTCGAGGAGTTCCGTGCCGCGTCCGCCTTCTGCGTCGGTGTCGACGACGCGGCGTACGGGGCCGGCGGGGTCAGTGTCCTCGACCTCGCACCGCAGCCGGGAGCCGCGCACCTGCAAGTTGAGCCGCAGAGGGCCGCGCGTGTGACGCAGGGCGTTGGTGACCAGTTCGCTGACCAGGAGCTCGGCGGTGTCTGCGAGGCCCTCCAGATCCCAGTCGTCCAGTTGGGCTGTCACCAGGCGCCGGGCCTGGCGGACCGACGTCAGTTCCCGCGGTATGGGCCATGAGGCGTCCCAGGCGGTTGCGCGGGCGCGGGGCCTGTCAAGCGGCCGCACGGGCTCCAGGGTGCGCGACCAGAGAGCCCGGTTCCGGGCGACCCACGAAGTGCCTGCGCCCTCCGGAGACTGACCCTCGCCCTGTGCCGGGTCCGCGGCACCCTTCCGCCCCGACTCCTCAAGTCGGCGGCGGTAGAACCGGGCAAAGCATCCCCGGTGAGAGGTCATGGAGAGGCCGATGGACCGGGAGGCCACACGAATCAGTCCCTTCTGAAGCCCTGGCGACCATGGCCGCCAGGGAGGCGCAGGGCCGTCGATGACCGGGCCGGACATGCACCAGGTCCTGCGTCACGTAGCACTCGCTACGCTTAAAAATATACACGTAGCAGGTGCTACAGTAAATACCTGAGCGAACACCAATAAATCGGACACATGGAATTCCGTCTCGCGCAGCTGCAGCTGGGAGCCTTTATGCCGCGCCCGCCCGACCCGGCCAAACGACGCGACCTGCTGAACGGGGTCCGTGAGTACGTGATCCGCAACGGCCTGGCCGACCTTTCCCTTCGCCCGCTGGCCCGGGCCCTGGGCACCAGCGACCGCATGCTCTTGTATTACTTCGGAACCAAGGAACGCATGGTCGCCGAGGCACTCGCCCTCGACGAGAGGCGACCGCTCCTGCGCGCCCGCAATCTGCTCGACCCCACCGCCTCCCCCAAGAACCCTGCGTGGCTCCGCCGCTTCGCGGAGCAAACCTGGCAGCAGCTCAGCACTCCGAACCTGCGCGCCTGGCTCCCCCTCTACCTCGAGATCATGACCGCCAGCCTGCTCCATCCCGACCGGTACGGGCCCGTCATGCGCGACGTGATCACCGAGTGGACGGACCTGATCATCTCCGTCTTCCGCGGCCTGGGCATGACCGAGGCCCGAGCCCGAACGGAGGCCGCCCTCCTGGTCGACGCGATCTTCGGCCTGCTCATGGCACCCCTGGCCGACAGCGACTGGGACCGAGCCGACGCGGCCTTCCACACCCTTCTCGACCGCCTCGAACCCGGCTGGCACAACACCTAGATACTCGGGCCAGCAGCTTAGGTCTGGAGCGCTCGAATTCCTCCTGGGTGATCGCCCATCACTGTCTGTCCCACGATCTCTTCGTCCCGAAGCAACTTGGGTGAGGGCGCTGCCTTGGGCTGGTGCGGCTCTCCCCTGCGCTGATGGTCCGCAGACGTTCGCGCTCGTCCGCTGCTGCGCGCCGCCGTTGTCACGCAGTTAGACACTCACCCCATCCCCGCCCCAGGGGTCGCCTGGGCGGATCAGATCGCAAGTAGGCTCTCGCCTATTGAGAGGGTGGGGCTGCTAGATGTGGTGGAAGCGATGCCAAGACGAGAGCCCAGCGACGCCTTTGGCGAAAGCGTGGCCGGCGGCATGGAATGAACCGGGCCTGCTGGCACCGAAGGAGCGGGTCCGGGCTGTGGTCGACGCGATCACCGATGGCATCACAGCCGGCCCCGATCAGCTTCAGGGCCTGCCAGCCGAGGCCGTCCTGGCTGTCGAGCGTGATCAACAAGCTCCGATGGCAGATGCGTACCGAGAGTTCCTTTCCTTGATTGGCGGTGGCGCCGGGCGGTTCATGCAGGGGGAGGCCGTCTACCACCCTCACGTCCTTGGCCTGGGGACGGCTGCCCTTGAGCTGCTCGAAGAGAACGAATCGCCGTTCCTCTTCGAACCCACCGACCGTGTCTTCTTCATGCACCAGGGCTATCAGTTCGAGTTCATGCGGGGCACCGGACCTGATCCCGAGGTCTGGTCATACTCCGAAGGCGAGCACGCGAACGTTCCCGTCCACAGTTACGCCTCCTTCACCGACTGGCTCCGTGCGACTGCCGAAGCAGCGATCCCGGCCTGGAAGCATCACGTCGAGACGGTGCGCGAGGAGATCAACGCCGACGGCAGCATTACGTTGCACTGGTAGCAGTCCTGGGCCTAGATGGTCGGGGGGGACATGCAGACGGCGCTCCTCCGCCACCCACCGCTCACCCTCAACTCCCATCCCGTCTGCCGTCGGCCCACACGCATGTGGAGCGGCCGCGGTGCCGGGCGTCGAGATGGAGCGCGCCACTGTACGAACAACCTTGACGCCCGGTGCCGTGGCTGCTCGGCTTGTCCTGGATCGATGGCAGACGGGATGGAGTTCCGGCACCGCCATACCCCACCGGCTGGCAAGGCCGAACAAGCGCGGGCTCGCCCGTGCGGCTACGGCGACGTCCCCTTCGGTGGAGATTGAGCGCGTACTTGGCCGGACGGGCCAACTACGCGCTCAATCACAGCAGGACAGCCGCAGTGACTGTGACGCAGCACGACAGTTTGCAAGTCATCCAGAAACGGCAGGTCCGCGGCCTGGTGGTGCAAGTCGCCCTGCGAGCGTGGAACATCACACACTGCGAGTCAGCGCATGGTCTAACTCTCGTCAGCGTTCCCTGTAGAAGTCGGCGTCTTCTTCTAGGGGGCGAGTGGTGCGTACTGCGCCAGGCTGCCTTCTCTGATCATCCAAAGGCGGAAGAACGACTCCTCCTGATCCATGACCAGGAGCTGCAGCGCATTGAGCTCCTGCCATGGAGCAGCTGCAACTCGGCACCGGAAAGCAGCCAGATCCGCGTGATTGAGGGCACCAGCCCAGACCGCGCACTCAGGACGCTTCGCGCTTCCCCATAGGGCGTCCGGGCCATTGATGAGGCGAAGCGAACCCACCCCTACCACCCTGGTTGCTCGCGTCGCGGTGCCTCGTCAAGCAACCAGTGGCTCAGTGCTTCGACGTTCGCCGCGTCCGCCTGGTCCGCCTGGTCCGCCTGGTCCGCCTGGTCCGCCGAGATCATCACATTGGCCACCCAGCTCATGCGCTCTCCTCCTGCACCACGCTCTGTGGGTTCCGGCATTCGCCTCCGCGTCTCTCGCCGCCGGACGCGAGGCCGCCCGTGCTTCGCCTGACATCCACCCCGCACCCGGTAGCCGTCGCGGGCGAAGCGATGGGCGGTGGCGGCGCCGATGCCGGCACCGATCACGAGTAGGTGGTGCGCGTCAGCGGGATGCGGCGAGGGGGACGTAACGTCGGACACGGTAGGAGGGCTCCTGCAGCGCAGGGTGCACCAGGCCGATGGCCGTATCGTTTCAGGCCCGAAGACTGGTATCCAGTAACTGCTGATGCTGGTTTCAAGACTGAGTGGGGCTGACCGACCCCCCGGAGGATCCTGATGGTTGTGCACAGCGTGCTGCGATCTGAGGAGCCGGCCGACCCGTCGCCCGGTTCCGGCAATGCCATCGGTCTCGAGACCCGCGGCGACTCCGACGGCGCGTCTGTCCGGCGCCGAGAGCTGGCCGTCTTCCTGCGCAGCCGGCGCGAGCGCTTGTCGCCGAGCGAGCTCGCTATCGTGGCGACCACTCGGCGGCGCACCCCCCGTCTGCGCAGGGAAGGGGCTCTCGCCTGTTTGCGCAGCTCATTGCCGCAATCACTCTGTGGCAGTTCTTGTCCGATTCTGGAGGCCCGCCCGAACTGGGTGGAAGCGCGCCAGGGTCGGAGTCCTCAAGCCACTGACTCAAGCAATCTCGCGAGCGTCGCGCTGGGTGCAGCAAAACCGTGAGTGATCAGTGTGACCAGTCAGTCGGATTGGGCTTCCCTGGGCCATGTATGGGCCATGGAGCGAGGGAAGGCAGCGCATCGATGAGTTCCCGCAGGTCAAAGGCCGTTGTCTATGTGCCGTCGTGACGTCTTGAAAACCGTCGCGGCGAGAATCACCGTGGGTTCGAATCTCACACCCACCGCGCAGGTTGAAGGCCCCTGACCAGCAACACCGGTCGGGGGCCTTCGTCATGCGTACTACCTGTTGATGACCGCCATTCCCCGCCAGTCCCCGGTCGATCGGGCACGGGCACGCTAGCTGCGTGGATTGGGGATCTGCTTCCAGCCGTCAACAGACCGGGTTATGAACAGCACCCGGTAGACGTCACGGGTCCACACGGTGGCACCCTCCCCATACTCGGCGAGCTCCGCGAACGCCTCCTCCTCCGAGTCGTAGTGATACTTCCGACCCTTCGCATTTCTGATCATCCACTCTCTGCCGGGTAGTCCCGCGAGTCCCATAGCCACGATGATCGTCCTTTCCCCTCGTGTGGGCGAGATCGTAGCTTGCAATGTCCCAGGTCGGTTGAGCCAATCTTGGCTGCCTACCTCAGCCCACCACGCTCGCCAAGATGTGCCCGTGGCCGGGAACGACGCCCCCATCCCGGTGCTGGCCGCTCCCCCGCCGGAGGCATGTCCTTGACCGTGGGCCGTGAACGTCGAATGCTCGACTCATGACCTCCGGGCCTATCCATATGTGGGCGGGCGTCGGCGCAGCCGAGGCGGAGCGGGCCGAAGGCAGGAGCGGCGCCCCGAGCGGAGCCGGGAAGCCCGCCCGGCGGAGCGGAGCGCAGCCGGGTGCTTGATGAGGTAGAGAAACCTGTAACAGCTACCTGACCCAGGGTAGTTGGACTAGTTGCTTGTCGGTTCACCACTCCGACCGGCGTCACCACAACTTGGCAGTACGACGCTGTGGGCCGTCCGGCCCGGATGAGCGCCGCGGGCCGCACCATGGACTCGCCTACGATGCGCCGGGATGCTAGGTCTCCCGCCTCATCGGCAACTCCCTCTCCTGGCCACGTTCCGTGCGTTCACCGGAGCGTGACGACGCCTTCGGGTCTGAGACTCAGCGCCGGCAGGAGGGACTGAGGTTCCTCTTGCGGGACTGGGACGCGAAGTTCACCACCTGCTTCGACACGGCTTACCCGAGGCAGCCTGCCTTGAGCACGGCGAACAGGCCACCCATCGCCATGTAGACGATCCAATAGAGGCCGCGCAGCACGGCATCATGCCTGTGCGCAACACGCCCCTTTGCAATCCAGGGGCAGTGTTGTACGGCGACGACCGCGTGGACGTGTGTGCCTGTGGATATCCGCCCCTTCGTTACGCGAGCGGCCGGCTCTCACTGCCCGGCCGCGTGTCGCCGCCCATTGAGGAGCGCCGACACCGCGGGCCAGTATTGTCTGCGTGCGAGGGTGACCGTCACCGGCGCGTTGGGACAGCGTGCCGAGTTCTCGGCAAGCGCCGCCTCTTCCGGCGGATCGATCGCGAGCTGCCAGCGCACCTTCACGGTGATCCAGTCAGTAATGTACTCGCACCAGTCCCCGTCCAACGGTGGCATCCAGGTGGACGGGTCCTGATCCGCCTTGGAACGGTTCGACTTCGCCGACACAGCAATGAGGAGCGCTCGTCGCCGAGATCATTGGCATACGCCTGCCGTTCAGCCGCACTCCAGGCGGAGGCACCGACTGGCGGGAAGCGTCATTCCGATTGTGTGGTATTCGGAATCGCCGGCGGTGTCGGGGGCGAGGGCTAAGGGGCGTCCCGTAATCCCTGTGACCTGCCGCGCGGGCGCCGGGCACGGTCTGCGGGTGACATCGCCGGAACCGCACGAGTGTCCGCTGCATGGAGCGGGGGTGGACCCCGACCGCCTGGCGGGACGTCGTGTGAAGCAGGTCGTGGCTGCCTGGCACCGCCACGATTGCGAGGATGCGGCCGGCCCGCTGGAGATATGGCTCGTCGACGACGTCGGTGACTACATCCACATCACCGCTGGCTCCGACTGGTGCCTGATCGTGGATGAGACGGCACCCCACGTGGGATACGACCTTGGTGAGAGCGGCCGGGTCGAGGTGGTGGCGAGTGAGCGCGGGACGCCGTTTGCCCGCTACGCGGGTGAGGTCGTGCTCGCAGTGGACCAGAGGTTCGACGTCCGTACCGGACGGGTCGGCCTGGAGATCTGCTTCTCCACCGGCAGCGTGCAATGTGGGAGTTGGCGTGGGGATCTGCATCTGGTCGGCTGATTGCCGGTGGGATGATCTTGGATGTGGCTGGTGTGATCACGGCGTCGGAGCCGTCCTGGATAGCCCTGTTCACCGAGCTGAGCCCCGCGCCTTCGGCAAGTTGGTGAGCCAACTGCGTCGCGAGGGCGCTGACGTCGGCGGGCGGGGCCGACCGTGGAAGCTGTCGCTGGAGGACCGGGTGCTGCTGGTCGCCGCGTACTCGCGGACGAACCTGACCATGCGGCAACTAGCCCCGCTGTTCGGGGTGTCGAAGTCGACCGCCGACCGGACAATCCCTCCTCGCCTGCGACTTCATCGAGGCATCACCTCACCGGCCAACGCCAGTACATCCTCGCGACCATCGAGCACACCACCCGCCGCGTCCTCGGCACCACCGCACACCCCACCGCAGCCTGGTCGCCCAGGCAGCCCGGAACCTGGTGATGGACCTGACGGACGCCGACGCCGCCATCACGTACCTGATCCGGGACCGGGACGCAAAGTATCCCGCCCTCTTCGACCAGATCCTGGCCGGCGCCGGCATTCGAGTCGTCCTCACGGGCGTCCAGATACCCCGCATGAACGCCATCATGGAACGCTGGGTCCAGACTTGCCGCCACGAACTCCGGAACCGCACCCTCATCTGGAACGAGCAGCATCTGCACCGTGCGCTACGCCAGTTCGAGCTGCACGACAACACTCACCGTCCCCACCAAGCAATGCAGCAGGCAGCACCCCTGCGCGCCGTCCCCGAACCGCTCACCCACCCACGGATCACCCGGCTGAAGGTACGCAGCAAAGACCGCCTCGGCGGAGTCCTCCACGAATACCAACATGCCGCCTGAACTGCACGGATGGAATTTTCGGCAAGCGCAGGGCCGGCCCGGACGGTTGGCTAAATACCTGCCGGGCTTGTGATGCTTCCAGCGGATCCGGTCGTGGTTCCCACCTGAGACTGCAGGACGCTCACGCAGCTTTCCGGGCTGCGGCCACCCCGCGGTAGCGGCGGCAATCCACCTCTGGTCCGCGGGGAAGCAGCGCGAATGCGCAGGCGGCGCCGCTGCGGCGATTTGACGAAGAGCGACGGGGCACACCGGACGCGGCTTGGTCTGCTGCAGTTGGTCCGGCTACACCGTCTCCTCATGGCCCTCAGCGGCCTGGTGCTGCTGGGCGGCGGTCTGCTGATCCTCACCGCAGGCCTCGACCTCTACCGCCGGCTTCACCTGGCCGCGCCCGCCGACTGGCCCCTCACCACGCCCCACGACGTCCTGCTCAGCAACGCCGACCGCATCGGGTGGAGCGACCAGGGCTGGTGGTGGTGGCCCGCCGTCATCGCCGGCCTGGTTCTGGCCGCCGTTTTCGCCCTGCTCTGGCTGCTCGCACAGTTGCGCCACCGCCCCGGTTCAGTGCACCTGGGCGGCACGCCTCCACCAGAAAGCGTCGAACTGCGGGGCCGCGCCCTCAGTAATGCGGTCACCGCCGAAGCGCGTGCCCTGCCCGGCGTCGAGCAGGCGAGCACCCATGTCACCGGACGGGCGGCGCGCCCCAGCCTCCACGTGGCCCTCACACTGACGGACCACGGCACGCCCGCCCCCGTCCTGCAGGCCCTGTGCCACGGCCCCGTGGCACGACCGCATGCTGCTCCTGTCGCCGTCCACACCGTGCGACAGAATGCCTATCGGCGCTGGCCCCGTCGCCGCGGTGGCCCTCCCGCCTCCCCCAAGTACTGCAACTACTGCCCACGCGCGGACGGTACTTCGCTCGGCGCCCGCCCCGGGCCGGGCGGACCCGCGAAACATTGGGCGATGGCGAGCCATTGCTCGGCGACCTCGCCCTGATAGGTCAGGGAGGTGTCGAGCCAATGCCTGCGCTGGGTGACTGCCAGGGCGAAGTCGAGTGCGTCGCCGGTGACGACGGCATGGGCGTCTTCGGGGCCGCGGACCCATGGTCGGCCGCTGGGTAGGCGCAGTTCGACGCGTGGCGGAGATGGCGGCACGGGCAGACCACGGTTGGCGAAGCTGAATTCGAAGGTCGC
This sequence comes from Streptomyces sp. CB01635, assembly GCF_002803065.1. GTDB lineage: Bacteria > Actinomycetota > Actinomycetes > Streptomycetales > Streptomycetaceae > Streptomyces. The sequence goes on along the minus strand of NZ_NNBL01000024.1, from coordinate 30,447 downwards.
GAACCCGAGGTGGCAAACGTGGCGGATCCGGTCCGTGTGCTGGCGGACGACCTTCAGGGCTTCGGCGACATCCTGTCCGTGGGCCCAGTATTCCATCAGGCGAGCTGTGGCCAGCGTCGCCGGGCTCATCGGCGGCCCGAACCAAGGAACCTTCTGGTGCTGATGCGCGGACTGAAATGCCCGCAGCAGTGCCGTGAAGGCGTCAGTCCATTCCTGTCGCAATTGCTCCACCCGGAGGTCTTGGCGGGCCGCGATGTGGCCTGCGAGGAGCTCGGTCAGGCCATCGTCCGCGGCGGGAAGGGCACACTGGAATGCGCCGGGAGTGGCGATCGCTTTCTCGGCCAGAAGGTCGCAGCCGATCAGGTGCGACACGCTTGCTCCGATGTCCCAGCCTGCGGCCGGAGTTGGCTGCCGTAGGTCTGTCCCTGATGTGATGAGTGTCTGCAGCGAGTTGAACTCTGCCGCGAGATCGTCGATCAGTTCGCACGGAACTCCGCAACCCATGTCGATGGCCCTTCTCCTGCCGATGTTCTGAGGCTCCTGCTTCTGAGCCTCCCGTAGGCGTGTGGGGTGCTGCCGATCAGGCGGGTACGAGGTGGTTGTAGCGGCTTCGGAAGAACAGCAGGGGTGACGCCGTACTGTCGGCGTCGAGGTCGTCGACACGTCCGATGACGATGTGGTGGTCACCGGCGTCGTGCACGGCTTCGATCGTGCAGCCGATCCAGGCGACCACGCCGTCGATGACCGGGTCTCCATTCGGTCCGGGCCGCCAGGTCACCTCGGCGAACTTGTCGCCTCCCGACACCGACAGAGCACGGCAGATCCGCTCTTGGTCGGTGGCGAGGATGTTCACACAGAAGGTGCCTCGCTCGGCTATGACCGGGAACGTCGACGACGACTTGCCGGGCAGGAAGGCCACGAGCGGTGGGGTGAGTGAGACCGAGGTGAACGACGCGACGGTCATCCCCACCGGCCTGCCCTGCGCATCGCGCGAAGTGATCGCGGTGATGCCGCTGGGGAAGTGCCCGAGGACGGTACGAAAATGCGCAGCGTCGAGGCCTGAGTGCTGAGAGGTTGTATGTGTAAGCATGCTGATAGCATACAAGCATGCTTACTTGCCTGCAAGCATGCTGATGCTCCGCCTCCACAGGCCATATGCTGCATGGGTGACAAGCGAACTGCCCTACATCAACCCGTTCGACGACGGTCGCTCGCCGACCGGGGCCACCGCCGGCATGGACGAAGCGTCCTCGATGATCGACGCTGCCTTCCGGTTCGAGCGGGCGGTCACCAGGATCGGGAACGCGCGACTGCGTCCCTGGAAGATGACGCTGTCCAGTTACACCGCCCTGCGGATCCTGGCCCATCAGCCGCATCTCAGCCTCGCTCAGCTGTCACGACGCTGCTACGCGCGGCCGCAGACCATGACGCGGATCGTCACCCAGTTGGAGAACCGCGGCTTCGTGGCCCGTGACGCACACCCGGAGAACGAACGGGCCCTCTCGCTCCAGCTCACCGAGGCAGGCTCGACCGCCTTGAGAGAGATGAGCGACGAGGTCCTCAAGATCAGCGACACGCTGAACGCCATGCTCGGGCGGGACGACGTCGTCGCCACCGACCACCGCCTGCGACAGGCCGCGCTCGTGGTGGAGAAGGAACTCCGGGACATGGACCGCCGCGAGGATTAGGCCCGCCGATGTAGCCCAAACAGCTAGAGATCTTCAAGGTGTGGGTTACGTAGGGTCGTGTCGGCTGTTGTGGGCTGCGCCATGCCGGAGGGATGAGGTAATCCGATGGCGAAGGGCCGACGACCGAGGAGCGGGTTCGGCGTGAGGGGGTCCGATTGGCGGCCGCTGATCTGATCGAGGCGGGGGCCAGTGGCCGGGAGGTGGCCCGGCGTTTCCGGGTGACTCGGATGTCGGCGATTCGCTGGCGGCGGGCGTTGGCTGCGGGTGGTCGGCAGGCCCTGGCCTCCAAGGGGCCCGGCGGTGCCCGCTGCGAGCTTGATGCGAGTCAACTGCGTGTGCTGGAGGCGGTGTTGGATGCCGAACCGGCGTCGCACCACCTCGGCAACCCTTGCCAGGGTCCAGCACTGATCGCTCCAGCCCGCGGCTGCCGGGCAGAGCGTCGAGTACACCTTGGCCGGGCTGGACCTGCTGCTGCACCGCATCGGCTGGAGCGTGCAGGTCCCCTTCCGCAAGGCCGCCGAGCGCGACGAGGATCGCCGCGTGGAAGGACGAGCAGTGGCCCGTCATAAAAGGACGGCGGCGGACCTGGGCGCCTGGTTCTGCTTCGAGGACGAGGCCGGCCAAGGGCTGAGGCCGCCGGTGGCGTCCCCGATCCGCAACGGATCGAGCGTCCGTGTCCTGTTCGGCCACGGGCACACGCTCGTCGTAGAGCAGGACACCTTCGCCTCGATGACCGTTGACGAGGTCATTGCGCGATTCCACCTGGCTGCCGACCCGCTCTACGGGCGGGCAGGCAGCCAGGCGATTGTGGGCCGGATCGACGAGCTCGACCGCAGCCCGTCCCTGTGCGGCCTGCCCCGCGCCCTTCAGGCCGGGTGAGGAACAGGCTTGGTTTCGGTCGCGGCAGTGTGTCCGGCCGCGCGGCCGAACACTGCGGCTCGCATGAGGGCGGCGCCACCCGGATAGTCGCCGTAGAACAGACCGCCGATAGCCTCGCCGGCCGCGTACAGACCGGGTACCGGCGTCCCGTCCGCTGCGAGCGCCCGCCCGTCCGGGTCGATCCGGATGCCGCCGAAGGTGAAGGTGAGCCCCGCGACGGCGTGATAGGCGACGAACGGTGGCCGGTCGAGGGGCGAGGCCCAGCGGGACTTGGGCGGTGTAATGCCGACCGTGCCGCGATCTTCGGTTGTGTCGTTACCGGGCGGACAGGCGTTGTTGTACGTCTCGAGCGTGTGCGCCAGCCGGTCGGCGGGCACCCCGATCCGCTCGGCGAGCTCCGGGACCGTGCGCGCGATGATGGGCACCGCTGCGCCGGCGAACTCATCGGCCACTTTGGCCGCGGTGCGCTGGTCGAAGATCTCGAAGGCCTCGCACCCGGGCTGAGTCATGATCGCCTTGCCCATCTTCGAGTAGTTCTTGACCCACGGGCCTGGGCCCTCGTCGACGAACCGCTCGCCGTCGCGGTTGATGAGCACGCCGAGCCAGAAGCCGTGCAGCGGGAACGGCGGTGAGGCCTCACTGCGCTGCGGTGAGGGCATGATCGGATCGACCGCGGCCGAGTGGCAGCTCGACCAGGCCCCGGCCTTCTCCGCCCCGGCGCGAAGTGCGGCCTGGATCCCGTCGCCCGTGGCCAGGCGGGTGCCACGCAGCCGCACCGTTTCCCACTGCGGCCCCAGGTACTCGCGCCGCAGTTCACCACTGGCCTGGAAGCCGCCGGTGGCGACCACTACGGCATCGGCAGGCACGGTCTCGCCACCGTCGCCGAGCGTGGCACCTGTGACGCGGCCGTCGCTGCGCAGCACCTCCGCCAGCGGTGCGGACCAGCGTATTTCGACGCCGATCCGTTCGGCGTGCGCAAGCAGGGGTCGGATTACCTCGAACCCGCGCGACATTCCCTCGCCGGCGCATGTCAGGATCTGGCCGGGGGGAACGTGCAGGGTGCCGTCGCGGACCTCGGCCCCCAGGGTTCGGTTGAACGTGAAGCGGACGCCATTCGCGGCCAGCCAGCGAACCGTGTCCAACGATTGTTCAGCGAGCGCGTTGACCAGCCGTGGCTGGGATTGGCCGCCGCTCATTGTCATCAGCTCGGCTGCGTAGGCCTGGCGGGTGTAGGGCGGTGCCTCGATTCGGTCGGCCTTCATGCCTGGCTCGAAGTCCTGCGTGATCGACGTCAGATCGTCCGGCCCGTCATAGCAGAACAGAAACAACCCGCCGGAGAAGGCGGCGTTCCCGCCGACGTCCTGGCGGCTGCCCTTTTCCAGCAGCACCACCCTGGCGCCGGCCTCGCGGGCGGAGACCGCCGCGCAGAGGCCGCTCAGCCCGGCGCCGGCAACGATGATCGTGGGCGTAGGGGGTTTCGTCACTGGTCCTCCTTGACTCATAGCGATGAACCGGCATTCGCCGGTTCGAGTGGCTGTGGTGCACAAGACGGAAGCTCGTGGTGGCTGTCACCAGGCGAAGGCGAGTGGCTTGCCGGGCTCGGCCGAGCCCGGTACGCAACCGGCGTGGCGGACGAATCCCTTACCGGGCACGCCGATCTCGCTGGTGAGCCAGTTCGCCGTCTCGATGAGGCGGGGCAGGTCGATACCGGTGTCCACCCCGCACAGTTGGAGCAGTTGCACGGCGTCCTCGGTGCACAGACCGCCGCCGCGGGTGCCGGGCATCGCCGGGTGGCCGCCGCTGCCGGCAAGGGAGGTGTCGATGGCGTGGATGCCGAGTTGGAGGAGTGGGAGCAGGGCGGCGAGGCCCATGCCGCGGTCGTCGTGGATCTGCACGGTCAGGTTCCCGGGCGGCACGTGCGCGAGCGCGGCGGTGACGAGTTCGCGGATTTGGGGCGGTGCCGCGTACCCGGAGGAATCGGCGAGGATCCAATGATCCACTCCGATGTCGAGGAGCCGCCGGGCCAGCGGTTCGAGATCCTCGCCGCTGCGGGCAGCGCCGGTGGGTCCACCCCAGGCGAAGATGATGTAGGTGCCCAGCACAACATCGTGGTCTGCGGCGAACGCGGCCATGCGCTCCAGTTCGCGCAACGATTCCGGCGTGGATCGTCCGGTGTTGGCGCGGGCGAACTCTTCGTCGGCGGACAGCAGGAAATACGCCGTGTCGGCCCCTGCGCCGACCGCGTGGGTGAGCCCGCGCGTATTGCCGACGCAGCAGCCGAGGCTGAGCCCGGGCACCCGTGGCACCCTCGCGAACACCTCCTCGGCGTCGGCGAGGCCCGGTACGAGATCGGGACGGACGAAGGAGGACAGTTCGAACGCGCGGACGCCGGCGTCGATGAGCCGCCGCACGAGTTCGATCTTTACCTCGGTCGGGACCACATGGTCCTGGAAGGTCAACCGGGGCGCGATCTCGCGGATGCGTACTGCGTCGGGTAGGGACATGGTGGTTCCTCAGACGTGGCGGGTGGGATTGAGTCCTGCGGCGAGCGCATCCCAGGCATCCGCGCGGCCCTGGTCACGCAACTGGTGTTTGCGTACCTTGCCGTTCGCGGTGGCGGGGAGCTGGTCCACGACGCGGAAGTAGCGGGGGACCATGAAGTGCGGCATCGACCGGTCGCAGTGAGCGAACAGTTCCGCGTAGTCCAGCTCGTGTCCGAGGTCGAGCTGCACGACGGCGAGGACCTCGTCCTCGCCCAGCTCCGACGGCGTGCCGATGGCGGCGGCGGCCACGACGCCCGGATAGGCCAGCAGGACCGACTCGACCTCGTGGGAGGAGATGTTTTCGCCGCGGCGGCGCAGGGCGTCCTTCTTGCGGTCGATGAAGTAGAAGTAGCCGTCTTCGTCGGTATAGCCCAGGTCTCCGGTGTGCCACCACAGATCCTTCACGGTCGCGAGCGTCGCCTCGGGGTCGTGGTGGTAGCCGGAGAACATGATGTTCGCCAGGCGGGGCCGATACACGATCTCCCCGGCCTGGCCGGGCGCAGCGCGGTTCCCGGACTCGTCGTGGATCTCCAGGATGGTCGACTCGGTGGGCCGGCCCAGCGAGCCGACCTTCCGGGCGCTGAGTGGGTTGTAGAGAACGTTCTTGATCTCGGTGAGCCCGTAGCCCTCGATGATGTGCACGCCGAAGCGCTCCTCGAACGGATGCAGCACTTGGGGTGGGGCGGGTGCGGCAAACGCCTTCGTCGCCTGGTGGTGGCGGTCGCGGTCGGACGGGCGCTGCGCCAGGAGCATCGGCAGGATGGAGCCGAGCGCGTTGAACTGGGTGACCCGGTGGGTGCGCAACTCGTCCCAGAACCGGCTGGCGCTGAACCGACGCCCGAGGACCACGGTCGACCCCGCGTACAACGCGTGCATGCTTATGTTGATCTGCGCGGCGCCGTGGAACAGAGGTAGGCACGTGTAAAGCCGCTCATCGGCAGTCGTGGCCATCTGCATCGCGCACTCGCGCGCGGCGACCAATTGCATCAAGTGCGGGTGCACCACGCCCTTGCTCCGCCCTGTGGTGCCGGAGGTGAGCATGATCGCGACCGGGTTGTGCGACGCGACGCGGGGGAGCTCTGCCGCCGGGTCGCCTGCCGCGAGCAGGTCGCTCCACGTCTGTACCGTCACTCCGGGCGGGATGCGGCGGGGACGGTCATTGTCGAGCAGCACGACGGTCTTGAGCGTTTGCGGTACGTCCGGCAGGTCGGCGACGAGTTCCAGCAAGGCCGCTTCGGTGACCAGCACGCGCACGTCAGTGCTGCGGAGCGCGTGGTCGAGAAAGGAGCCCTTGTAGGCGGTGTTGATCGGGACTTCGACGAGGCCGGCGCGGGCCGCTCCGAGCCAGGCGAGCAGGTATTCGGTCCGGTTGGGCAGGAAGATCCCAACCGAGCTGCCCGGGGCTGCGCCTGTCGAGAGGAGACCGCGCGCCACGTCGGTGGCTGCCGTGTCGAGTGCGCCGTAGGTCAGTTCGGTGTCTTCGCAGACGAGTGCGAGCTTGTCCGGATGTTCTGCGGCGCGGACAGTGAGGAGGCCGCCGACAGTGCCGTCAGCGAGGTCGGGGAAGTCCTCCAGGCCCCGGGCGCCATTGCCCGGGGCGGTGGTTGCCGTCATGCCAGCTCCTTCTTCACCCGGGCCAGGAAGCCCTCCAACGACGGGTCCCAGGCCGCTTCGGCGCCGGTCGTCACGAGAAAGGTGTCAACCCCGAGCTCCCGGTACCTGGAGAGGGTGTCCAGGACTCGCTCCTCGGTGCCGACGAGCGCCTGGGAGTTGGCGAACCCGCCCAGCAGCTTGGTCAGCCCGGTCCAGAAGCAGTCGTCGTGCAACTCGTGGTCGGTGAGTGCGAGGGCTCGTTGCCGCCCGACGGAGGTGTCGGTCGACGACGAGCGCAGGAAGGTGGGGGTTCCGGCGGCCTGGGCGATCTGCCGCTCCGCGGCACGGGCCTGGGACCAGGCATCCTCGTCGGTGTCACCGATGAACAGGCGCAGGCTCAGTGAGAACCGCATCGGGCGGTTGTAGCGCTCGGCTGCTGCAGTGACCCGGTCGATGCGTTCCTGGGTGCCGGCGAACGGTTCCCCCCAGAGCATGTACAGGTCGGCGTGCCGGGCGCCGAAGTCCACGGCGTCGGCGCTCTCGCCACCCATGAAGATCGGCACCTGCCCCTGCACCGGCTTGGCCTGCAGCTTCACTGCCTCGGCCGTGTAATACTCGCCGTGGTGGTCGAAGGGCTCGCCTTCGGTCCAGGCGCGGCGGACGATGTCGAGGTACTCGACGGCCCGCCGGTAGCGTTCGGCCTTGGGCAGGTCATCCGATTCGCGTCGCAGGTCCTTGTCGGAGCCGCCGACGACCACATTGATGGCCAGCCTCCCGCGGGCCAGCACGTCGAGGGTGGCGAAGTAGCGCGCGGCGGCCACCGGTGCCATCACTCCGGGGCGGTGCGCGACGATCGGCGAGAATTTTTCCGACATCGCCAGCGCAAACGGTGCCGTGGCGTGGTTGTGCGGCCAGGTGGAGGAGTACCCGACGAGGACCCGGTCGATGGCCTTCGAGCGGTCCAGTTCCTGGATCCTGGACATCATTTGGTCGGGGTTGGTTTCGCCGCCCTGAAGGGGCTGCAGCCCGGTGAAGAATTGGACCATGGTGTCCTCAGCTTTCTGCGTGGGATCCGTTACGGACGAGGGGTTGGCGGGCGAGCCAGGCCTCGTGCCGGGCGAAATGGTGCGGGTGGCGCGTCCGCAGCTCGGCTCGGGCGACGGCCAACACTGTTCTGGCGAGCGTCATTTCGGCGGAGACCTCCCACTGGCTGCCGGCGTGCCGGTCGATCCGCGCGAGCACTTCCACGGGCTGCTCGACCGGGACCGGACGGAGGTAGGAGATCGCCAGTGACTTGGTGACCAGCCGCGGTTCGACCCGTAGCCCGACGACGCTGAGTACGTCGTCGAAGACGGCGGCCGTCCAGCCGCCGTGCGCGACGTCGGGCCCGCCGTGCCAGGACCGGGGGCAGACGACGTCGAATCGCACCTTCCCGTCCTGCGCGTCGGCGATCTCAACGCCCAGGCGGCAGGCGTCGTGCGGAGCGCAGCCGCCGCACAGGAGCCGGCCCGACGGGGAGGGCTCGATCGCGAAGTCGTCGGGTGCCTCAGACACTTGTGGCCTCCTCGCGCAGCGCCGCGACCACCGCTTCGGGCACATCAATGGTGCCGCGCCGCAGCGTCTCGTTGCGGCGGGCCACCGAGCCGTCGAACGGCACCCGGACCGGGCTGCCGGCCTCGACGGGACGGGTAGCGCGGATCGATTCCGCGAAGGCCGTGACCCGCTGTCTGTAGTCGTCGGGATCGGTGAGCGCGCCGGGATCGAACAGCACGACGAAGAAGCCGCAGTCCGAAATACCGGGCGGGTCGGCGGCCGCGCCGGTCATCATGCCGAGCAGCTGGACGACCAGAGCGAGCCCGGAGCCCTTGTGGCCGCCCCACACGCCGAACGCGCCCTCGAGCGCGGCGGCCGGGTCGAGCGTCGGGATCCCGGCGGCGTCGTACGCCTGGCCGGGCGTCAGCTTCTCCCCGAGCCGCGCCTTCAGCGTCGCCTCCCCGTACATCACGGCTGAGGTACCGATGTCCCAGATGACGGGAGCAGGCGTGGCCGGGAAACCGAAGGCGATGGGGTTGGTGCCGAACCGGGCCTCGGTGCCGCCGTGCGGCGCCACAAGCGCCGGCGCGCTGCCTGCGATCATTCCGGCGAGCCCGGATTTCGCGGCCTGCTCCAGGTAGTACGAGAACATGCCGGTGTACCAGGTGTTGCGCGCGCCGACGACCGCGATCCCCTGAGTGCGGGCCTTCTCCACGGCCAGCTGCAGGGCGTGCATGCCGACGAGGTAGCCCACCTGGTCGCCGCCGTCCACGGTGGCGGACACCGGGGTCTCGGCGACGACCCGGATCGGCTGCGGCGGTACGTCGGTTGTGCGAATGCGCTCAGCTATGGACAGCGCGCGGGCGAGCCCTCCGAAGGACAGTCCGCGTAGTTCGCAGTCGAGCAAGTGGTCGGCGATGGTCTCGGCTGACTCGGCGGAATGCCCGTGGGCGGTCATGGCGGCCGCGACGAGTGCGCGGGCGTCGGGCAGGGTCAGGGTCGTCATGAACTGGCCTCCGCAGAGAGGGACATGGGCGAGGGGGAGGGCTGGAGGTGCCGTCTGGTCCGGCGGGTGAGAGCAAACGCGGCGATCGCGCTCACGGTGGCCGCGGCCAGCAGCAGGTAGGCGGGTGAGCGGCTGTCACCGGTCAGCTGGACCAGGACCTGGCAGATGAAGACGGCGGAGCCGCCCAGGGCGGCCACGGCGATGTTGTAGGCCACCGCGACGACGCTTCCGCGCCTCCGGACCGGGATGAGTTGGACGTAAGTGATCGGCGCGATGCCCGAGTAGAACGCTGGGCCCGCTGACAGCAGTACGGTGCAGACGATCACGAGCCACAACGGGGGCGCAGTGGACAGCACGGCGAACAGCGGATACGTGACGATGAGCACGGTGAGAGAGGTCGCCAGCAGCACTCTGGACCGGCCCTTCCGGTCGGACGCCCGGCCACCGGCGATCACCAGGAACAGGCCTATCAGCAGCGCGAAGGCGATGACCGAGGTGGCGGTGAAGGGGGACAGACGCAGCCGGATGAGGTAGCTCTGGACGTAGGTGTAGGTCATGTAGAAGCCGATGATGTGCAGCACGGACACCCCGACGAGGAGGAACACCCGGGCCCACTGGTCGGTAACCTTGACGTCCTGTTGCGACGGTTCGTTACGCGCCGCGAGGAACTCCGGGGTCTCGCCGAACCGGCTGCGCAGGTAGAGGCCGATCGCGCCTATGGGCAGCGCGAGCAGGAATGGCACCCGCCAGCCCCATGCGAGCATCTGGTCATGTGTCAGCGCCGCGTTGAGGAAGAGCACGACGACGGCGCCGATGAGCAACCCGGCGAGACTGCCGACCTGTACGCGGCTCGACAAGGCCCCGCGCCGGTGCGGTGGGGCGAACTCGGCGACGTAGATGATCGCGGTCGTGTACTCGCCGCCGCCTGCCAGTCCCTGGGCGAAGCGCAGCAGTACGAGCAGGACTGGCGCGGCGATTCCGATGGTCGCCGTCGACGGCAGCACGCCGATGAGTGTGCTGACTGCAGCCATTAGCAGGAGCGACGCGACCAGGGCGGGCCGGCGGCCCAGCCGGTCGGCGATCGGCCCGAAGACCAGCGCGCCCGCCGGGCGGGCGAGGAAGGCCGAGCCGAACACCGCGAACGACGACAGCAGTGCGGTCTCAGGAGTCGAAGCCGGGAAGAAGGCCTTCGCCAGGACGGTGGCGAGGAAGCCGTAGACGGCGTAGTCGTACGTTTCCACCGTGTTGCCGATCGCCGCCGCGAGCGTCGTACGTCTCAACGTTGCGGCCGGGATGTCCACTTGAGGGGTCATGACACGCCTCTCCATTGAGGTTTGGGATGACGGTCCGCTGGGTCAGGCGGCTAGTCGCGGTGCTCCCTGCCGGAGGAACCGCAGGGGGAGGTTGTGGGCGTCGGCCGCCGAACCCTCAATACGGCCGACCGGGCCGCTGCGCCGTCGCAGCCCAGGTCGGGCCGGAACCGCGCCTGGCCGGGGCCTGCAGGAAGAAACCCAGAAGTCACGGTGATGTAAGCATGCTGAGACAATATGAGCAAGTGGTGCTTGATGCAAGCATGCTGATAAAGCCGCCCGGGCGGCCTTGCTCGCCGGCTGGACACGCGATGCCGCAGGTGCTGGGCTGTTGAGCCGGATGCTCCGACAGGCCCCTTGCTTCACGCGAGCTCGTCACGGTCATGACTCCGCACCCCCTCCGGCGCTGGACGACCTGGGCCGTGTTGGCCGAGCAAGATCTGGCCGAGTGGGCGCTCCGAAGTCCGGCGGCCGTCAGTCACCTTCCACCAGAATCCGACAGGCCACCTCACCGGTGACACGGACGACGGGGCGCCACGGAGAAGCTCGTGGCGGGCTTCGCGCGAGTGGCGCCGCCTTGCACGGGGATCGCGGCCTGCCGCAGCTGCTGACCGACCGCGCGTAGGTCCGTGGCCCGCTTCGCCACCTACGGACGGCGCCTCTCTCCCGGCTTCATGCGCTGTGCGAATACCGTGCACGCGCCGGGTTCGTTCCGGTCCACCAGGCGGGCAGTCGCGCCAGGACCCAGGTCCTTGGTCGACCTGCCCACTTGGGCGCTGCGTATAAACGCGGCTGCCGCGGAGGCGGCGCCGGGTGCAACTTAAGGCTGAGCCGCCGGAGCGAGCAGGCCATGCAGGGCGTACTCCACCAGCTTGCGCCCCTCATCGCGGGCGAGCGATCCGTGCCCGGACAGCAGGCGGAACACCAGCGGGCCCATCAGTACGTCCGTGGCCGTCGCCGCGTCCACGCCCGGCCGGGTCAACCCTGCCTCGGCGGCCCGCCCCCAGCACGGCTCCAGTGCTCTCCGGCGGGGCGTCAGGAAGAACTCGTGGAAGTACGGTGCGGCCTGCGGCTCGGTCGCGCAGGCTGCCAGCAACTGCCCGAAGAGGGCGCCTTCCGAGCTGGTGTAGTAGGTCAGCAGATCGGCCGCGTAGGTGACAAGGTCGTCGATGGGGCGGCCGGTGTCGGGGAGTACTACCGCCTTGGCGGTGTCGCGGCCGAACGCCTCCGCGATGATCGCGGCCTTGCAGGGCCAATGCTTGTAGATCGTGGCCGTGCTCACGCCGGACCGGCCGGCGATGCGGTCGATGGTGATCGCCGGGATGCCGTCCTCGCGCATGAGTGCGCTGGTGGCCGTCAGTACGGCGTCATGCGCTCGGGCGCTGCGCGGGTGCCGGGGCCGTTTCGGCGCTCCGGGTGTTCCGGTAGGGGTGTTCATTGGCCTGCCTCCCCTCTGGGGTTGCGTCGAAACTAAAGTACTGTTTCACTTTAGTTCTTGCATGGCGTTGCCGCAATCCTGCCGCTGTCAGGCGGCCGCGCGAACCGCCGGAGATCAAGAAAGGCAAGGCCGTGCCGCACTTCGTCGTCAGCTATGTCCACCGTGACCCCACCGGCTGGGCGCGATACCTCGATGCGCACCTGCGGTGGCTGGTTGGGTGAGCGGAGTCGGGTCAGCTGCGCGCTTCAGGGCCGACCACCCGCACAGAAGCGACGCCGGGACAGCCAGGCCAGGCGTGGGAGCGCACCGCGTTGCCAGTTTTCGCAGCGGCCGATCAAGAGGAGCTGTACAAGATCGTCGCCACCGACGCACACCTGGCGGAGGGGCAGGTGCAGGAGATGACGTGCACTCGGTGGGACCCGATCTTCGGGGTGCTCGGTGAGGAGTCGAGCCGCGCCGGCCTCAGCGACGCCCAGCTGTTCGAGCGCCTTGCGGAGCTCACTCAATAAGAGAAGCAGGATGGAAACCACCGGGAGACGCCCACCATGCTTTACGAACTCGCCACCTTGTCACTCGACCTGTACTCGGTCCCGAAGGCGTTGTCCGCGCTGGAGGCCTACACCACAAGCGATTCCACCGGTGGCCAGCTTCTCGGCTGCTGGGAGCCAGAACACGGCATCATCGTCGGGCAGTTGCTCCTCCTTCGCGGCTTCGAGAACGCCGAGGAACTCAGCGAGGAACGAAGGCGCCTCCTCACCAGCTCGGACCCGTTCGGCATCGGGCAGCATCTGACCGCCTTCCAGGTGGAAAGCTACGCTCCGTTTCCCTTCCTTCCACCGGTCGAACCCGGACGCTACGGCTCGGTATACGAGTTCCGCACCTACCACCTCAAAGTCGGGGGTCTCGTTCCCACGATGGCCGGATGGGAGGCCGCAGTGCCCGAACGCACCCGCCTCTACCCACTGACGACCGCGATGTACGGCCTGGACGGCGTCCCCCGTATCACCCACATCTGGCCTTTCCCTGACCTCAACGCCCGGCTGGAGATCCGCCGTGATTCCTACGAACGTGGCATCTGGCCCCCGCAAAACGGTCCGGAGAACATCGCCCACGCCACCTCCACGATTGCCCTACCCACCCCCATCTCCCCGCTGTCCTGACCGGGTTTGCCCCGAACCGCTCGGCCGTCGCGCACTGCCGGTCTCGCTCGCGGATGGGCGAGCGGCCAGGCTGCCTCCCGGACGCGGCAGGCGGCCCGCACCTCTTCCGGATCGTCTCGCGGTTCCATGCTGAGCGAGGTGGACCCGTCTTGGTGGAAGCGGCCGAGGAATCGGTCATCGAAGAGCCAGTAGTCCCGCATGCTGACGCCGAGATGGGGTGGTGCACCGATGAGCGCTTCTATTAGGGCGTGTCCGATGAGTCGGAGCCCAGCTGGCGCTGAGGACTGCCGCTGAGTTCCAGGTCCGCGGCTCCGTAGTAGGCCGCTTGGCCCGGTTCTTCCGGATCTCGAACATCCCACCCCTCAAGGCAAGGTGTTGCGACGACCGCTAGAACTCAAGGGGGCAAGCCGGGTTCCAAGATGCACGTCCTGTCGGACGCGAACGGACTGCCCCTCATCGTCGGTCTCTCCGCCGCCAACGTCCACGACAGCCTCGCGCTGAAACCCATGGTCGCAGGTCACCAAACGAGACATGACCCCTACCGCGGACGCTACTTCAAGCCACAACGCCTTCACGCCGACAAGGCCTACGACATCACTCACCTGCGGCGATGGCTCCGGGGAAAGTACATCGGGGTCGGCATCGCCCGCAAGGGTGTCGAGTCCAGCGAACGATTAGGGCGCCGCAGGTGGGTGATCGAGCGGACGATGTCGTGGCTGACGGGCTACCGCAGACTCAGCCCTCGTTACGAGCGCCAACCCGCCAACTACCTGGCCCTTCTCGGCCTCGCCGCAGCCCTCTGCTGCTACAAACGGCTCCTCAAACTCACCATGTAGGACACCGTCTAAAGCGGAGCACGGCGTCCGCGGCTGGCAGTGAGCCGTCGCGCAGCGGAGGCGGGGCAGCAGACCCGGCCTCGTAAACACGTCAAGCGCGTGCTCACCGTCTCCGAAGCCAACATCGGCCGTCTCGGCGATTGTTTCCCGCCTGGCACTACACAGACACGTCCCCCAAGGCCGCCCAGCCACTTCCAGCAGCTCCGTCAAGGCTGACGGCCTAGAGATCACCAACATCATCCAGGGAAGAAAACAGATCCAGCGGCATTTCCTGCCCCCGTCCGATCTAGGCCCAGATCGTCTTGCCCTGACGGTCGTAGCGCGGAGCCTTCAGCCAGCATTTCGGATGCTATCGACGGAAGGTCCACTCTGCTACCGGCCGTACGCGCGCACCGCTCGCCACCAATTCTCCTACCCGAGACCAAGGTTGCCGAATGGGAATTAGCCTCTCGCCGCCCCTTGCGAGTCACCACCACACGTATGCCACCAGCAGCGAATGTTTCTAGCCCTACGACGCACCTGCACCCCATCCGGCGTTCCGCTGGCCATGACACAGGGCTGGACGCGAGTCGAGCGACGGGCGACTGGAAGATTCCGGTCCGCGCCCTGCTGCGGACCATAGCGCAACGGCTCAATGCTAACGAGCTCGTGCAGCTTCTCCCCATGAGTGCATCAAAAGACGAGAAGTTCGGATTCTAGATCCCGGCCGGGATCCGCTCGTAGCGGGCGAATCCCGGTGTTTGCCATGTCTGGCCGTCGGGCCGGACCGCGAGTGCCTCGTACCCGTCGAGGGAGGTGAGCCAGCCCCGCGCGTCCTCGCCTCGGGCGAAGGCGGCGGTGGCGTAGGCGTCGGTCATGGTCAGGCGGGGGCCTACGACGGTGAGGGAGGCGAACGTGGTGGCCGGAGCGCCGTGGTGCGGGTCGTAGATGTGGGCGCCGCGTTCGGCGACGCCCGACGTGGCGATCGCGAGGTCGGTGTCGGCGGTGATGACAGTGAGCAGTTCCTTCGGGCGGAGGGGATGGGCTATGCCGATCCGCCAGGGGCTGTCCAGGGTGGCCCCGCCGCGGAGTTGGAGGTCACCGCCGCCGTTGACGCATGTGTGGTGCGCGCCGGCTTCGCAGAGGAGTTGGGATGCTGTTTCGGTGGCCCAGCCCTTGACGAGTCCCGAGGGGTCGAGGGTTCCGGCGGGGGTGATGCTGAACCATCCGTCGCTGCGGTGGGCGGCCCGCGCGCACAGGGACAGGGCCTCGTGCACCTCGGGCGGGCAGTCGGCAAGGCGGATGTCCCCGCGGTCGAGTCGGCTGATGTGGCTGTCTGGCCGGTAGGTGGAGAAGACGGCGTCCATCCGGTGGAGGTGACGCACGGCCTCGGCGAGGGCGCAGTGGATGGCGGGGGTGGGCGTGTCACGGATGTCGAACGAGAAGACGGTGCCCATGACGTGCTCGACGTGGTGGAGCCGAGTGGCGGTCTCAGGCATGGGCCTGGTCCAGGGCGCTCTGGAGGGACTGGATGTAGCCCTGGCTGGTGTAACTGGCGCCGGAGACGGCGTCGATGTGCGCGCTCTGCGCGCCGAGCGCTTCCTGAGTAAGCCGGGGAAGTGCGTAGGAGGCGATCTGCTGGTCCCGGCCGTTCTGGTCCGGGGCCCGCAGCACCTTGATCGCGGTGATCTTTCCCTTGGCGAGGGTGACTGCCACCTGCACGGTTCCGTACTGGGTGTCGATGGGGTCCCCGGCAAAGGTGCCCGTTCGGGTGGCGCTGCCTGCCGAGGTGGACGGGGATGCAGCGTCCGAGGGTGTGCGCGCTGCGCCGCCGGCGACGGTGGGGAGCTGGTGGGGTTTGAGGGCAAGCAGCGTGACGATCAGGGCGCTGATCCCTGTGGTGGCGAGGACGGCACGGCGCATGTCTTCTCCTCAGAACTCGAACGACTCGTGGTGGATGCGGCGTGCCGGGACTCCGGCCTGGCGCAGGGCCGGGATAGCGACGCGGGTCATGCCGGGCGGCCCGCACAGGTAGACGTCGTGCGCTGCCAGATCGGGCACCAGCGCGACCAGGCCGCGGGCCGTGAGGGGGGAGGAAAATCCAGCGGGTTCGTCGACGACGTAGCGCACGGTGGCCCGGCGGTGGGCGGCTATCGCGTCGAGTTCCGCGCGCAGGGCGAGGTCGTCGGAGCGGCGGGCCCGGTAGACGAGGGTCACCTCGCCCGGGAGCGTCTCGAAGAGAGCGCGCAGGGGTGTGATGCCGACGCCGCCCGCCAGGAGCAGGACCTTCGGAGCGGTGCGGCGCCTCGCCGTGAATCCGCCGTACGGACCCTCGGCCCAGACCCGGGTGCCGGGTGCCAGGCGGGCCAGTGCGGCGCTGTGGCCGCCGGCCTTCTTCACCGTGATGCGCAGGTGTCGCGGGTGCGGCGGGGCGGAGAGGGAGTAGGGGTTGGCGGTCCACCACAGGCCGCGGGCCAGGAAACGCCAGCGCAGGAACTGTCCCGGCTCGGCTCCCATCTCGTTGAGGTGTTCTCCGGTGAGGTGGACGGAGACCACGCCCGGCGCCTCCGGTTGGACGGCGGCGACCCGCAGGCGATGGCGTAGCCCGCGCCGGACGGGGACGGCGAACCGATACCAGGCAACGAGCGCGGCCACGCTGAGGAAGAGCGTGTACCAGGCGGCCTGGGCGGTGCGGTTCCCGACGAAGTCCGCGCCGTTGGAGAGCTGGTGGCCGAACGTGAGGAAGACCGCCAGGTACGTGGCGAAGTGCAGGTAGTGCCAGGTCTCGTAGCTCACCCTGCGGCGGGCCGCGCGGGCCGAGAGGACCCCGGTGGCCACGAACAGCAGAAAGCCGACTGTGCCCTTGAGGAGGTCGGGGTAGTTCAGGACGAGCGTGGAGGTCTGGCTGACCACGTCCGTGTGGGAGGTCAGGGAGTAGCCCCAGAC
Source organism: Streptomyces sp. CB01635 (assembly GCF_002803065.1). Classification (GTDB taxonomy): domain Bacteria; phylum Actinomycetota; class Actinomycetes; order Streptomycetales; family Streptomycetaceae; genus Streptomyces. Next base: position 13,536 of record NZ_NNBL01000024.1, on the reverse strand, counting down.
GATCAGCAGAGTGTGGGCGAGCATCAGAGAGATCGTGCAGCGGCCGCCCAGTGCGTGCCAGCGCGCGAGGCGGTCCGTGCCGATCGTGTGGTCCAGGAGCGGGACGCGGGCCATCAGTGCGAGCAGCACCGCACAGGCGTATCCGGCCAGTAGTCCGGTGATGCGTCCCGCGCCCGTCAGCCAGCCGGCTGGGCCCACCACCGAGTTCGTGTCGCTCCACCACAGGGCGAGCACCCCGGCGGCCCCGGCCCAGATCACCAGCGGCACCAGGGTGGGCACGACGCTGCGACGCGGGCGCCGGTGGCGCATCCCGCCGCTCGTATGCGTCGTCGTGTCGAATGTGGTGGTCATGGCACTCCTCCGGAGGGGACCCGTTCCGGCGATGGGCGGCCCAGCCTCACAGCTCAAGCTCTGTGAACCCTCTGAAACGGCTCGGGCAGCCGCCCTCAGAGCCGATTCAGAGGAAACTCAAAGACACCCGCTCGCCTGTGCTGGGTCCTCGTCGGGGGATGCTGAAGGAACCATGAACGAGCTGCCCACGACATCCCTGCACCGCGCCGACGGAGGACCCGTGCGGGTCCTGGTCGTCGACGACGAACCCGACGTCACCGATGTGCTGTCCGGGGTCATGACCGCGGAGGGCTGGCAGGTGCGCACCGCGGCCGACGGGGCAAGTGCACTCGCGGCCGCCCGCGACTTCAGGCCCGATGCGGTGGTCTTGGACTGGATGCTGCCCGACATCGACGGGCTGCAAGTGCTGCGGGCGCTCAGACACGACGAGCCCAGGGTGTGTGTGCTCTTCCTGACGGCCCGGGACGCGGTCGAAGACCGTATCGCGGGCATCACCGCGGGCGGCGACGACTACGTCACCAAGCCCTACAGCCTGGAGGAGGTCCTGGCCCGGCTGCGGGGGCTCCTGCGGCGGGCCGGGCTGACCGCTGAGTCGGGCGCGAGCCAGCTCATCGTCGGCGACCTCACCATGGACGAGGAAGCCAGGGAAGTACGCCGTGCGGGATCAGTGGTGGAGCTTTCGCGCACCGAGTTCGAACTCCTGCGGTTCTTGATGCGCAACCCGCGCCGGGTGCTGTCGAAGGACCAGATCCTCGACCGGGTCTGGGCCTACGACTTCGGCGGGCGCGCCCACATCGTCGAGCTGTACATCAGCTACCTGCGGAAGAAGATCGACGCCGGGCGCGCCCCGATGATCCACACGGTGCGCGGCGTCGGCTACGTGCTCAAGCCGGGCCCCGCATGAGGCGCCTGCCGCCGCGTACGCTGCGCGGCCAACTCACCGCCGGCCTCGTCGCCCTGCTCGCCCTCGCCTGCCTCGCCGTCGGGATCACCACCGCCCTGGCCCTGCGAGGGTTCCTGATGGGGCGCCTGGACGAGCAGCTCGTCACGTCAGGCGGCCGGTTCCCCGCGAGCCTGGAACACGAGGCCGAGCCTGACTCCGACAACCGCCCCGACACCCGGGGCCAGGCCGACGACACCTTCGGTGCCCGCCTCCTGGCCGGCACCGTCACCCAGGCCGCCGTCGTCGACGACGCCACCGACCGCCCCATCGACCTCACCTCCGAGGACCGTCGCACCCTGGCCGCGGTCCCCACCGACGGGCGGGGGCACAGCATCCGTCTCTCCACCCTGCGTAGCTACCGCGTCATGGCCTTCCAGGGCGACGACCAGGACACGCTGATCACCGGCCTGTCCCTGCGCCCCGTGGAGGAGACCGTTCACCGCCTCGAAGCGGTCGAGACGGTGCTGTTCGGCGCCGCCCTCGTGATCACCGGCATCGCCGGTGCGGTATGGGTACGGATCTCCCTGCGGCCCCTGCAACGGGTCACAGCCCGGTCGGCAGAGGTGGCCGGACTACCGCTCGCCAGTGGAGAGATCGCCATGCCGGGGCCGTTGCCCGACACCGATCCCCGTACCGAGGTCGGTCAGGTCGGCAGCGCCCTCAACCACATGCTCGGTCACATCGAGAACGCCCTCACCAGCCGCCAGGCCAGCGAGGAACGCCTCCGGCACTTCGCCGCCGACGCCAGCCACGAACTCCGCACTCCCGTCGCCAACATCCGCGGCCACGCCGAACTCGCCCTGCGCCACTCCGGCCCCGTCCCCCAAGAGGTCCGGCACTCCCTGGAGCGCATCGGCAGCGAGTCTCAGCGCATGACGCGTCTCGTCGACGACCTGCTCCTGCTCGCGCGCCTCGACGCCGGACGTCCCCTCGAACACGAGCCGGTCGATCTGACCCTGCTGATCCTCAACGCGACCGACGACGCGCGCGCCGCGGGCCCCGACCACCGCTGGCTGCTCGATCTGCCCGAGGAACCGGTCACCGTCACCGGCGATGCCCACCGCCTTCAGCAGGCAATCGGCAACGTCCTCGCCAACGCCCGCACCCATACCCCGCCCAGCACTGAAGTGTCCATCACCCTCACCAAAGGGCCGGCCGATGTCTGCCTGAGCGTGAGCGACAACGGGCCGGGCATCCCCGAAGAGCTCCAGCCCGAAGTCTTCGGTCGCTTCGTCCGCGCCGATCACGCCCGCTCCCGCAGCACGGGGAGCACCGGTCTCGGCCTCGCGATCGTCCAGGCCGTCATCACCGCCCACGGCGGGACCACCGTCCTCAGGAGCCGCCCCGGACGCACCACCATCCGCGTCACGCTCCCGATCTGAGACCGTCCGGCACGGCGCCGCCCAGACCATCCGTCAGCGTGGCCTGCCCCAGCCCCTGCAACTGGTGCTCATCAGCCCGGTGCTGGACGTGTCCAAGGCCAATCCGGCGATCGCCTCAATCGCGCGGTACGACCGGGTGCTCAGTGTCGAGGGCAGCACGATCGGCGGCCGGCTCTACGCCGGAGAACGGGGCAGGAAGGATCCCCTGGTCAGCCCGCTCTACGCGGATCTCACAGGGCTCGCCCCCACCGCGGTCTTCACCGGCACCCACGACATCCATAACCCGGACGCCCGTGACTTCGCCGCCCGCGCGCGGGACGCCGGCGTCGCCCTCGAATACCACGAAGAACCCGGCAACCAGCACGCGTACGCACTGCTGCCGACCTCAGAAGGAGCCGCAGCCCGCAACCTCATCACCGCACTGGTCGCCAATCGCTAGATGCGCCGACGACCTTGAAGTCCTGGCTGACGAAGACGTGGTGTGGCCAGTTCACGCCGATGTAGTGGACCTCGTACTCGCCGCTGCTCAACTGCACCGCACGGTCCACGACGCCCCCGGGGTAGGCGGCCGGCGCAGCCTCCGTCGCCTTGTTCGCTGCCCTTCCGCCGACGATCGTGCCCGACCCCTCCGTGTAATTCGTCGGGATCTGACCGGCCTGCTTCGCCTTGCTCGGTGCACCTTGCTGGAAGGGGACCACCCCTGCCACCGAAGAAGCCGCGGATCCTCCGCTGCCAGTCGGTTCCGGGGGAAACGGCATCAGACGGATCGGTTTTCCGCGCTGACCATCCAGGCGTGCTTCTCCAGGGAACCGATGATCGCGTGCAGCAGGTCGGCCGTGGAGGGATCCTCGCTATCGACCTGGTCATGGAGGGTCCGCAGGCTATCGACGGTGGCGCGCAGACCCACGGTGACAACGCCGACAATGGCGCTCACGCTCAACTCGCCCTCCGGGAACGGGGGGAGGGTGGTGGTTGCTGCCACGGTGCTGGAGCGGCCGTCCGGACAGGCCGCGAGAGCGCGCATGCGTTCGGCGATGGTGTCGGCCGCCTCCCGGGCGTCGTCGACGACCTCATCCAGTTGCAGGTGCAGGTCCCGGAAGTTGTGGCCGACCACGTTCCAGTGGGCCTGTTTCCCCTGGAGGTGCAGTTCGACGAGGTCCACAACGATCTGTTGCAAAGCTTGGGCAAGCTGCGGCGAGGCCGTGAACCCGGCGACATCGGACTCCGAACGTCGTGCAGAGGAAGAGGTCATGGCGTCTTTCCTTTGAGAGCACAAGGGAGCGGGCAGAACAGGAGGCTTGTTGGCCGACCCCATCCAGCCTACGAAGGTCTCTCTCTGTCGCCACCGGGCGTTTGTCGGTCCGCATGTCCGAATGCGTCTGTCGGCACTGCCCCGCCGGTCGGCGCGCACTCACTCGAGGTCTCTGGACCACGGCACGGTCATCCGCTCGGACGCATCCATCCGGACCGCGCGGTGTCCTGGTGCCGTCCGCGACACCAGGGCAAGCGCTGACGGCACCTCATTGCTTGGGCGGCGGGCGGCGCCCGAAGACTTGCAGCTGGGCGTAGCCATGGCTCGTGATGCCGTAGAAGAGCGGTAGAAGTACGAAGATTGCGAGCGCGAGAGCAGGGATGGTCAGCACGCCGATAAGGCCGGCGGCCGCGTAGAGCAGGGCCCCTACGAAGGCTCGAAGGCGTTCGCCGTGGAAGAAGGTCTCCTCCACGCTGTCTTCGAGGAGCTCGGGGTGGCGGAAAAGCACGTGGAAGAAGATCATCCAGCTTACCCATAGCATCGCGCCGATAAGCGCATAGAGGCCGACGGCTACACGGTCGTCCGGGGGGTTGCCCTCCGCGATGGCTTCAGAGACGAGCGCGGTGGGCCAGGGCAGCAGCGCAGTGGAGAACGGCACACCGAGGTTGGCCCAGTGCAGGCCACGGGTCATGGCCTTGATGCGCTGGAATGCCGCCTTGTGGTTGAGCCATACGACAGCGATGTAGAGGTACGAGGCGACATAGGCCAGATAGGTTGGCCACTGGTTGAGCAGCTGGGTCAGCAGGCCACCCGAGGCGATTGGGGGAGGCTTCAGGTGGAGCACCAGAAGCGTAATGACGATCGCCAGGACGCCGTCGCTGAAGGCCTCGGCGCGCCCTGTGTCCGAATGCGGAACTTCCTCGTACCGGCGCCGTGCCACGAGCGTCTCCTTCTGAGCTTATTCCGCTTTGGCGGACACCATCAGCGCAATGGTCAGGTCGCCAGGACGGCCTCCTATCCGGCCGCTGGACTGCGGTAGCCGGACCGGATGCCAGTCCGACACCCTTGCCTACAGCTGGTAGTTCATCACCCAGCACCAGGTACTGCCCCCGCGCTCGAAGCCGGGCACGTAGTGTGCGAGCACGTCGCTTTGACGTCGCCGAACGTGGTCTGTGGCTTGGGCCGGATCCCGTCGACGAACGCCTCCAGGATGCGCGGCTTGAAACCGGGGCGCGGGTGCAGCGCGACGACTGCGGTGCTCCGCCTCGTCGATGTCGTGGTAGCCGATGCCGAGGGCGTCGTGCTCCACGCCTGCGGTTACCAGCGCCACCTCCGGTTCCATGAACTCGGGGATGCCCAGGCGGTGTGCAGGGCGATGACGGTCCACACCCGTCGGATGCTGTCCTCCGGTACCTGGTGGGCCTGAAGGAAGCGGCGGACCTCATCGGCGCTGTCCACCTCGAAGCGCCGCCCGCTTCCGTGGAAGGGTTCGTTCAGGCCCAGGTCGTGGAACATGGCCGCGATGTAGAGCAGCTCGGGGTCGAAGCTGAGATCCCGGTTGCGCCCTTGGAGGCTGCCGAAGAAGTACACACGGCGCGAGTGGTCGTAGATCAATTCACTGGTGCTGTCCCGTACAAGCTCGGTCGCCTCCCGCGCGAGCTTCGAGTCCGGCACACGGACCCCGGCCCGGGTGGAGGATCGCAGCCACGTTCTCCTTCGGTCTGATGGTCTGTTGGTCTTCCCGGCGACACTTCCAGTCCGCGAATCACCAGATGGGCGCGCCATGGCTGTGCGGCCGCATGGCCCACTGTGTTTCCTGGTCAGAACCAGCCGCCGTCGGCCTGGATGGTCCGGCCGGTGATGAACGAGGCCTCGTCTGACACCAGGAACGAGACGACTGCGGCGATTTCAGCGGGCTGGGCCATCCTCCCGAGCGAACTGGCAGTACGGATGACGGTATGGAAGTCAGCGTCGATGTCGGGGTGGACATACTGGGAAGCCGCATGGTCGGACATGTCGGTGACAGTTCCCCCCGGTGCGATGGCATTGATGTTGATGCCGCGCCGGCCGAGTTCGGGGCTGAGGTTGAGCGCGATGCATTCGACGGCGGCCTTACTCGACGCATAGAGGGCGTGGTGAAAGACCGCCTTGTGGGCACTCCCCGATGACGTCAGTACGATCCTCCCTCCTTCGCCCATATGCCGTACCGCGTTCTGTACGGCGAAGAACTGGCCCCGTGCGTTGATGGCGAAGACACGGTCGAAGTCGGCGGGGGTGATGGCTTCCAGCTTGCCGAAGTGCTCGATTCCGGCGTTGCTGGCCAGGATGTCGAGTCCGCCAAGAGCGTCGGCGGCCTCATCGGTCAGCCGCTGGATCTGGTCCGGATCGCTGACGTCCGCTTTGATCGCGACCGCGCGGCGGCCATCGGCGGTGATCTCGTCGGCGAGTGCTTGGGCCGCGTCACTGCTGCTCCGGTAGTTGATCGCCACGTCGGCCCCGTCAGCGGCGAGCCTGTGGGCCACTGCCGCGCCGATCCCTCGTGCGCCACCGGTGACCAGGGCCTTCCTGCCTGCCAGCTTTCCGCTCATCGGTCGTCTCCCGTCACGGCGATCCGGCGGTCGTGCCGAATAGAGGTAGCACGGTGTGCGTGCCCCAGAACTCAGGGCAGCAGGTGACTTTTTCACCTCTCATACGGCGGCAGTAGGGGGGCCTGCCGTGGTCGTTCTCGTCACGCGGGCGCGTCCATGTTCACCACCGGGCCATCGGCACCAGAATTGCCCGGCCGAAGCCAGGGCGCCACTCGGAGGGCGGCCCAGCCCCGCCTGCCGCAGGTTTTCCAGCCGCCCTCATAGTCATTCAAGCTGGCGGTGTGGCGGCGATGAGGTCGGCTAGGCCAGAGGAGGCACGTGGCCAGGCGTATCGCTGCGTCCCGCCGAAGGCGGTCCTGAGGGCGCTATGCCCTCACCGGAGAACCGGGTGTCGGGCGGCGCGGGGCTGGTCTTGGCCTCCGGCCTTCCTCTGTGGGTTGCTGACGGGAATTCGTGGCAGCGCGGAAGCCCGCCGAGCAGTGAGGCTCCCGCTGGAGGATCTTTGCTCTCGCTCGGTGAGCGGTTGCGGCATTGCGCAGGATGGAGGAACTCGAGCGGGTTGGGGGCCAGACCAGCGGACGCCACCGTCCTGCCCGACTTGCCGATGTTCGGCTCACTGCTCGTGAAGGGCGCTGCGTTTCTTTGCCAGGGAAGGCCCCGGTGCCAGCGGATGATGAACAAGGGGAACAGAAAGGGATCTTCCATGTCTCACGCTTCCACCGTCGCTGTTCTCGGAGCAGGCGCACTCGGCGCCGCGATGGCGATGCGGCTCGGAGAGAGTGGCCACGAGGTTCGGCTGTGGAACCGTACGGAGGAGAGGGCCCGTGCGGTGGCGGAGCACGCTACCGGGGTCACGGCAGTGAGCGCGGTAGCCGATGCGGTCTCCGGCGCGTCCGCAGTCCTCACTGTGCTCCGTGATGGCGATGCGGTCGCGGGGGTCATGTCAGATGCCATCGGCCGGCTCGACAACGACGCCGTTTGGGTGCAGGCGAGCACGGTAGGGCCGCGGAAAGCCGACGCGCTGGCCGGTCTGGCGCGTGATCACGGTGTTGCGTACCTCGACGCGCCGGTCTCGGGAAGCACCGCTCCCGCACGGCAGGGCAAGCTTGTCTGGCTGGTTGCCGGCCCCGAGGACGTCCTTGCACGGGCGCGTCCGCTGCTCGACGATCTCGGCTCGTCTGTGCTTCACGTCGGGACGGGGGTCGAGGGAAACGCCGTCAAGCTTGCGGTCAACGCCTGGATGGCTGCCTCGACGGTCGCCATGAGCGACGTCCTCGCGCTGTGCGACACCCTCGGTGTCGACCACGCGACGTTCGTCCGGGTGCTTGAGGCAGGCCCGCTCGCCATGCCGTACGAGTTGCAGAAAGTGCGCGTCATGGACGACGCCTCATACGCCCCCGGATTCGCGGTGCAACTCGCCCTGAAGGACATCGAACTGGCCGCGGTAGCCGCCGCCCCCAGCGCTCTGCTTCAGGTCGTCCGAGACCGCCTGGAAGCAACCGTCGCAGCCGGCCACGACACCGACGACCTCGCCGCCGTCGACTACCTCAGGAAGCCACCGTCGTAGTCCGCCTGCAGGCAGTCGTTCCGGTCCCGGCCGTACGAGGGTCACCGGAGCAGTAGCAGAGCGGCGGCGTTCAACGACGACCTGTCAGACGCTTCCGCAAGAGATCTCGCCCGTCGCCTCTTTGTCGGTCGTATACCGCGTCCGGTCGGTCAGCTGCGGGGCCGCATCGGTCGAGCCGTCTTCCAGGATCGAGGTACAGAAATGACGATCGCCGCCCAGAACCGCCCGCGTATCGGCTGGATCGGTGTTGGCCGCATGGGCTTCCAGCTGGCTGCCCTGCTGCTGGATGCGGGGCACGACGTAGCCGTCTACAACAGGGCCCGCGCCAAGGCCGAACCGCTGGCTGAACGGGGAGCGACGATCGTCGACCGGCCGGTAGATCTGGCCGATCGGGACGTCGTCTTCACCATGGTGACCGCCTCGGCTGCTCTGGAAGCGGTCACCACGGGCCCCGACGGTGTGCTGACCTCGCCGGATGCTGCGCCGGGGGTGCTGATCGACTGCTCCACGGTGTCCACCCAGGTGTCCGCGCTGATCCGGGACGAAGCCGCCAAGCGTGGGACCGACTTCCTGGCCGCCACGGTGAGCGGGAACCCGAAGGTGATCACCGCAGGCAAGCTGACGGTCGCGGTCTCTGGCTCGCCCGAGGTGTTCGGTCAGGTTGAGCCGTTTCTGGCTCTGCTGGGGCGCGGGGTGACCTATGTCGGCGAGGGCGAAGTCGCCCGTCTCGTCAAGATCGCGCACAACGTCTTCCTCGGCGTCGTCACCCAGTCGCTCGCCGAGATCACCATCCTCGCGGAGAAGGGCGGTGTCAGCCGCGCCGCCTTCCTGCAATTCCTCAACGACTCCGTGATGGGCTCGGTCTTCACCCGCTACAAGTCGCCCGCGCTGGTCAACCTGGACTTCACGCCGACGTTCACCATGCCGCTGCTGCGCAAGGACTTCGACCTGGGGCTCTCTGCGGCCCGCGAGCTGGAGGTCCCGATGCCACTCGCCGCCGCAGCCGCCCAGCTCGTCGCGGCTGCCATCGGCGCGGGGCATCTTGAAGAGGACTTCGCCTCCTTGATCCTCGAGCAGGCCAGGAATTCCGGCATCACGCCGAAAGCCGAGAACGTGCCAGTGGACGACGGTCTGTCACCGCAGACCTGATGATGGCGGTGTCGCCGCGGTCGGCGAGTCGCTGTGCCAGAACCCGTCCCAGGGATCCGTTTGCTCCGACGATGATCGACGTGGACACGAGACAGGGGCTCCCTTCGACGGACATGCAGCCAGTCAGGGGTCTTATGAAGACCACCTTCAACTCACCGCGTCTCCTGCCAAGGCACCCAAGGCATAAGTCACCGCCGATGCCGCGGCAACAATGAGCAGTTGACGCGCTGCGGTCCAGGCCACACGGCGACGAGCGGAACCGATGCCGAGTACCGCGCCGACGGCAAGCGAGGCGAGGGCTGTCACAGCCGCGGAGGCGGCCACCGCCGGGCCTCCAGCGGTAAAGAACCAGGGCAGCAGCGGCACGAACGCACCGACCGCGAACAGGAGCAGCGAACTCATTGCGGCGACTATAGGCGAACCGGTTCCCTCGACGCTGACGCCGAACAGGATGCGCAACGCCGTCTCCCGAGTGGTGCGTTTGGCCGTGGCGACTCCCCAGCTGGCCCGAGTCGCGGTCTCGACATCGAGGCCACGGTCACGCATACCCTGAGCCATGTGCGCCAGCACAACAGGCGGTGAATGTGTCCACGCCCGGTGCAGCGCATCCTCCATCCCGCCGGCGATCTCCCTCTGACCACGCAGGGAGACCCACTCACCGGCCGCCATCGACAGCGCACCGGCAAGCAGACTGGCCAGTCCCGACAGTCGTACCGTGCCTGCACCGGCATGTGCGCCGGCCAGGCCCAGGATCAAGCACAGGTTGGTGACCAGGCCGTCGTTGATGCCCAGTACGGCAGCCCGGATGCCGCCGCCGGCCACCCGGCGCGCAGTGCGGCCAACCGCACCGAGTTCGGCCTCCGCGACCGCGTCACCCTGCACGCTGCGCTGGGATGGATCCCAGCGCGGCGCGAGCATCGACCAGTCGGGGCCCGTCGACTCCATGCCACAGCCTCCCTCGCCACCTGTCGGATCAAGCTACGTCGCAGCCATCCCGAGCCGGCGATCCGCCAGCGAAGCGGAGTGTCGTGCCGCTGCCCGCACGGCACGGAGGACCTCCGGCCTTTGCTCTGCTCGCCACCACGCGCTCCACAAGCTCCGAGCGGACGCACGACGTCGACGGTGGAGGCTTCGCCACCTGGCGGCACTGCGAGCGACATCAGCACGCGTGGCCGATATATTCCATTTTGTGGCCAGCCATGTAACTGGCGGTGATGCAGGCGCTGGTGGGGCTGCCGCATGCAGTCGTGCGCCCGCTCGGCTTTCGCCGCCGGACCGGCTCACGGAAACCGCTCACGCAAGTGCCGTACTGCTGCCACCTGGCTCACCACCTGAGGGAAACCATGACCAAGGAAAGACATACGAGCGTGGATGACGGGTGGAGCGGCGGAGGGTGCCCGGCGAGCGCCCTTGCTCGGCGGTCGCTTCTTCAGGGCGCCACCGCGGGTCTGGCCGGAGCGGCGGGCGGGATCGCCTTGGGCGGGGGCACGGCGCTCGCCGAACCGGTGGCCGAGACCAAGCGCACGCAATCCCGCGTGATTCCCTTCCACGGCGTTCACCAGGCCGGCATCCTCACCCCGCCCCAACAGGACGCAATTTTCCTCTCGTGCGACGTGACCGCCACCGACCGCGCGGAGCTCACCGAGCTGTTCCGCACACTGACCGCGCGGGCCCGATTCCTGACGGCGGGCGGCAGGCCCCCGAAGGTCCCCCCGACATCGACGCCATCGGACAACGGCATCCTGGGACCCACGGTCGTACCGGACGGTCTCACCATGACCGTCGGAGTGGGCGCCTCACTGTTCGACGACCGCTACGGACTGAGCGCGCGCAAGCCGGCCCAGCTCGTCACCATGACACCCTTCCTCCACGACGACCTCGATCCTGCCCTGAGCCAGGGAGACCTGCTGATCCAGATCTGCGCCGACCACCGGGACACGACGGTGCACGCGCTGATCGACATCCTGACCCACACCGCATCCGCGATGAAGCTGCGCTGGCGCATCGATGGGCAACGCAATCCGGAACGCCCCGTCGGCGTCCGGCGCGACTGGTTCGGATTCAAGGACGGCATCTCTAATCCGGACACCACCGATCCCGCCCAGATGACTCAGTGGGTCTGGGCCCAGCCGAAGTCCGGGGAACCCGCCTGGGCCGAGGGCGGCACCTATCACGCGGTGCGTATCGTGCACTTCCACATCAAGGCGTGGCAGAAGGTGCCCGTCGCCCAGCAAGAGCGGATCTTCGGCCGCCGCAAGGCGAGCGGCGCACCCATGTATGCCGTGGGCGAGAACGCCACGGACCTCCTCGACCCCATCTATACCAACGACCCACAGGGCCTGATCACCCCGCTGAACTCACACATCCGCCTTGCCAATCCCCAGACCCCGCAGACCGCGCCGACCAGCACCATCCTGCGTCGCAGTTACGACTACGACCGCAGCCCCAATCCGCCGGAACTGGACATGGGGCACGCCTTTGTCTGCTATCAACGCGAACTCAACACCTACATCGCCATGCAGAACCGGCTGGAAGACGAGGCACTGGTGCCCTTCATCACGCCGAAGGGCGGGGGCTACTTCTTCGCACTTCCGGGAGTCCGCGACAAGAACGACTACTACGCCCGCGGACTTGTGACCTGATCCCGGCCCATGCCGCCGGGCGGCCGTCGACGATCTGACGCCTGGTTTCGGACCGAACCTTGCGATGCACACAGGAGGCGAGATGTTCTCTGCCCTGCGGTCCCGGGCCAGTAATGGCTGCCGACGACCCCCCAGGACGGCCGGGCCCGCCCTCGCGGCGGCCATCGGGATCCTGCTGACCTCATGTACGACCGCCGGGTCGGCCGACACACATGCCGCCGCTACGACGCCCGCGCCCGTCGGACCCGGCTCCGGATCCGACGGCCGTGTGTATGTCACGAACCAGCAGGACGACACTCTCTCGGTGATCGATGCCCGCACCTACAAGGTCGTCGCAACCGTGAAGGCCGGCAAGGCACCCGAAGGTGTCGCGGTGGCCCCGGACGGCAGGCACGTATACATCGCCAACAACGGTTCGGCCCAGGTGTCGGTGCTCGACACCCGCACCAACAAGATCACCACGACCGTGCCGGTGGAGAAGAGCCCCACGGGTGTCGGCCTCAGCCCCGATGGTAGATCCCTCTATGTCGCCAACGGGGGCTCGAACACCGTGTCGGTGATCGACACCCGAACCAACCGGGTGGCCGCACGCATCCCGGTCGGTAAGTCCCCGGTGAGCGTGACCTTCAGTCGTGACGGCAGTACGGCCTACGTGGCCAATTCCGGGTCGGGCAGCCTGTCGGTCATCAACACCCGCACACGCAAGGTCACCGGGAACCTCGCCGCGGGGCACTCTCCTGTGGGCGTCGCCGTCACCCCCGACGGCAAGTCGGCATACGTCGCCGACGAGGTGGCAGCACGAGTCCTGGCCGTCGGAACCCGCACCCGCAAGGCGACTGCCGTACCAGTCGGCGAAGGGCCCTTCGACGTGGCGATCGGACCAGACGGCAAGTCGGTCTACGCCGCCGTTCTCGGCCCGGGCCAGGTATCCGTGATCGACACCGGCAACAACCGGGTCTCGTCGACCATTTCCGTGGGCCCTACTGGAACCGACCCGTTCAACATCGAGGTCACACACCAGGCGGTTTACGTCACGGAACAGGCCGCGGGCACCCTCACGGTCATCGACCCCAAGTCCAACAAGGTCGTCGCCACGGTCACCGTCGGCTCCAGCCCCTACGGCGTGGCAGTGGGCTGAGCTTGTCACATTCCTGCGATCACCCAACCCGAACGAATCACCTGCCTCGACGTACGCCGACGCGACCGCCTCGGCGTCATCCACGAGTACCAACATGTGGCCTGACCAGCGTGGACGAGGTTAACGGCACGCGCACCGTCACGCGCCTGATCGGTGGTACTTCTTATCCGTAGCCGAAAGCGCAACCGGCTGCAGTGACCGTGCGAACCGAACCCGTCCGTTATCGATCAATGCTTTGACCTGCTGGTGGGCTGTTGGCAGTTCTCGACGTTAGTCATGGTCGAGCGCCCTTCCACGGCCTTAGGAGGGCCCGGGAGGGCGCTCGTGCATTGCGAAGACGCCTGCCTTGTAAGTTCGCTCGAGGTCCGCTCCGGCTGCAACCGCTCGCTGACACGGCGGCCGAACAAAGACGCTGGGGTGCGTTTCCATCCGGCGTCGTTGATGTCAGCCATGGATGTCAGAGACCTTCTGATCCGTAGCTCTAGCCAGTTCGGTCAGCGACGGTCATTCCGGACGCTTCGAGG
>NZ_NNBL01000023.1:35780-136458 GCF_002803065.1 Streptomyces sp. CB01635 | reverse complement strand
TTCCCTTTCCGGCGGTTCCGACTCTATCAGATCCTTTCGGGCCTGATTCCCAGTCAGCGGGGCTTGCCTTCCCGGCTGTTGGGCCGTTCCGACGAGTGAGACTTTAGCGGAGTCCTGCCTCCCGAGCTAATCGGGGGCGTTCTTTCGAACGCGGATTCCTCATTTCGCAAAGACGCATGAAAACGAGCCGTGGCGCATCTCGGAGAGACGCGACATCGATCGTTGAATGGTTCTTGCGGAATGGCCACCCGGGGACCGGTCAGGGACCGGAGCTCACGTCGGGCAACTCGGAGAACACTACGTACCGGGCCCAGGTGTGTCAACTTCACGCCTGTGAGGTCTACTCTTGGGCTCGTGACTACGCATGCGCACACCCAGCAGTGGTGGGCCGCCTGACGGCGGCCGGCACAAGCATGCACCCAACGGCCGCCGCCTCGGCGGCCGTTCTTGTATCTCCCTCCTGGAGACCACGGAGCCCGGCAGCCGGGCCGCGGCGGTCCTGACCAGGAGGTGGAGTGATGACGCGAATCTTCAGCGGGGTCAAGCCGACCGGGCATCTGACGCTGGGGAACTATCTGGGCGCCGTACGTCAGTGGGCAGAAGTCGATCAGCACAGAGCTGACGCGCTGTTCAGCGTCGTCGATCTGCACGCGCTGACCGTGGATCACGATCCCGGGCGGGTGCGGCGACTCAGTAAGCAGGCGGCAACGCTGTTGCTTGCCTCGGGGCTCGATCCCGAGGTGTGCACCGTGTTCGTGCAGAGTCATGTGGACGAGCACGCCCGGCTGTCGTATCTGCTCGAGTGCGTCGCCACGGACGGCGAGATGCGGCGGATGATCCAGTACAAGGAGAAGTCCGCGCGCGAGCGGGAGCGGGGCGGGAGTGTTCGGCTGTCGCTGCTCACGTACCCCGTGCTCATGGCGGCGGACATCCTCGCCTACGGGGCGGACGAGGTTCCTGTGGGTGATGACCAGACGCAGCACGTCGAGCTCACCCGGGATCTCGCGGTGCGGTTCAACCAGCGGTACGGGCACACCTTCGTAGTGCCGCGGGCGACGCCGCCCGCGGTTGCGGCGCGGGTCATGGACCTTCAGGACCCGACTTCCAAGATGGGGAAGTCGCACGACAACGGCGCCGGGATCGTCTATCTCCTCGACGAGCCGGACGTTGCGCGGAAGAAGATCCTGCGGGCGGTGACGGACAGCGGCGCGGAGGTCGAGTACGACCGCGAGGCCAAGCCCGGGGTGTCGAATCTGCTGGAGATTCTGGCCGCTTGTGAGGGTGGGAACCCGGAGGGCCTGAGCGGTGTATATGAGTCGTATGGCGCGCTGAAGAAGGCGACCGCGGAGGCCGTGGTGGAGCTTCTGGCGCCCCTGCAGAAGAGGCACAAGGAACTGGTTGCGGATCCCGCGTATGTAGAGGAGGTGTTGCGGCGCGGTGCTGAGCGGGCGAGGGAGATGGCGAAGCCAAGCGTGGACGCCGCCTATCGGGCGATCGGACTGCTTCCCGCTGCCTAGGCGTCCCTATATAGGGGCGTCCTATGGAGGGCCGCTCTCAGGAGCGGTGTTCTTAGGAGTGGGTGACGGGCCGCTCGGCGAATGAGGCCCGGTAGGAGCGTGGGCTGGTGGCGAGGCGCGATGCGAAGTGCTGGCGCATCGTGACCTCGCTGCCGAAGCCCGCGCGGCGTGCGACTTCGGGCATGGGGAGGTCGGTGCGTTCGAGCAGCTTCTGCGCTGCCGCCATGCGCTGGTCCAGGAGCCAGCGCAGCGGGGTGGTGCCGGTCGCTGCGGTGAAGTGACGGGCGAAGGAGCGCGGGGACATGCTGGCGCGCGCGGCGAGGCCGGCGACGGTGAGCGGTTCGTGGAGGTGCTGGAGTGCGTATGCGCGTACGGAGGTGAGCGCATCGGCGTCGCGGTCGGCTCGTGGCGTGGGGTGCTCGATGAACTGGGCCTGCGTTCCGGTGCGGAAGGGGGCCGTGACCATGGATCGGGCGATGGTGGCGGCGGTCTCCGCGCCGTGGTTCCTGCGGACGAGGTGCAGGCAGAGATCGATGCCGGCGGCTGTGCCTGCGGCGGTCCAGATGTTGTCGTCCTCGATGAAGAGGGCGTCAGGTTCGACGGTGACCAGGGGGTGATGGGCGCGGAGCAGGTCGACGAGGTTCCAGTGGGTGATCGCGCGGCGGCCGTCCAGTAGGCCGGCTTGGGCGAGTGTGAAGGCGCCGCCGCAGAGGGCGGCGATGGTGACGCCGCGGGCGTGAGCGCGGCGCAGGGACTCGAGGACCGGTTCGGGCGCAGGGGTGAGGTGATCGTCGAGGCCGGGGACGACGAGCAGATCGGTGGCGGGCGCGAGGCGTGTCAGCCAGGTGAGGGTGCGATCGGGGGTGAGGGTGAGTCCGCCCCGCATGGGGACGGGCGTGCGGTCTTCGGCGACGCGGCGCAGGTCGAAGGCAGGGACGCCGCGGTCGGTGCGGTCGGTGCCCCAGACCTCGGTGATGACGGAGACGTCGAAGGCCCGGATGCCGGGGAAGGCGAGGAGGGCGATGCGCTGGGTGGGGTGCGCGGGTGAGTGCGGGTCTGCGTGCGGCACGGTGGCAGTAAATCATCGATCGCTGTCTTTTGCGCCTCTGGGGCAGGCGCGCTCCGGGCGGGAGCATCGTGGGCATGGAGATCGCAGACAACGCAGCGCTGATCGTGGTGGACGTGCAGAAGGGATTCGAGGAGGAGGGGTTCTGGGGACCGCGGAACAACCCTGCGGCTGACGAGAACATCGCGTCGCTGATCGACGCGTGGCAGTCGACAGGGCGGCCGGTCGTATTCGTGCGGCATGACTCGCCGAAGCCGCAGTCGCCCTTGCGGCCCGGGTATGCCGGGAACGGTTTCAAGGAGTACGTGGAGGGGCGGCGTGGGAAGGGGGACGGGGCGGAGCTCCTGGTGACGAAGTCCGTGAACTCGGCGTTCTACGGGACGCCGGACCTGGACGCGTGGCTCAGGGCGGCCGGCATCGGACAGTTGGTGGTGGCCGGGATCCAGACCAACATGTGCGCGGAGACGACAGCGCGGATGGGCGGGAATCTGGGGTATGAGGTGTTGTTCGCGCTGGACGCGACGCACACCTTCGACCTGGAGGGCCCGTTCGGCTGGCACCGCACGGCGGAGGAGCTGGCACAGGCGTCGGCGGTCTCACTCCACGGGGGCGGCTTCGCCCGGGTGGTCACGACGACGGAGGTCGTGGCTTGGGCCGGGGCGCTTCGCGTGTGACGGTCGGGCGCGGGCGCCTCGGGCATGACCGACAGACGCGGGCGCCTCGGGCATGACCGACAGACGCGGGTGGGGGATCCGTGACAGTGAGGATCGGTGCCGGGTGGCGTGGTGCCGGCGGGCGGGCGCCGTCGCACCGGTGCGGGTCGTCGCCGTAGCGGTGTGGCCCGTCGGCCGTTCCCGTGTGATTCGCAGCGCCGTGTGAGGGCTGCTTCCGCATCGCCCGTCCGTCCCACGACGCCGCCCGCGCAGCACTCGGGCGCGGGCGGCGGTGGAGGGCGTAGGTCGGCGGGTCAGCTGTTGCCGGAGGCCAGTTCTCGGCTGCGGTCTCGGGCGGCCTCCAGGGCGGCGATCATGGCGGCGCGGACTCCGTGGTTCTCGAGTTCGCGGATGGCGTTGATCGTGGTGCCTGCGGGGGAGGTGACGTTTTCCCGGAGCTTGACCGGGTGCTCGCCGCTGTCGCGGAGCATCGTCGCGGCGCCGATCGCGGACTGGACGATCAGGTCGTGGGCCTTGTCGCGGGGCAGGCCGAGCAGGATGCCCGCGTCGGTCATGGCCTCGACCAGGTAGAAGAAGTACGCCGGGCCCGAGCCGGACAGGGCGGTGCAGGCGTCCTGCTGGGACTCGGGGACGCGGAGCGTCTTGCCCACGGCGCCGAAGATCTCCTCGGCGTGGGCGAGGTGGGCGGCCGTGGCGTGGGAGCCGGCGGAGATGACGGACATGGCCTCGTCGACGAGGGCGGGCGTGTTCGTCATGACGCGCACGACGGGGGTGCCTTCGGGCAGGCGCTCCTCGAAGAAGGTGGTGGGGATGCCCGCCGCGCCGCTGATGATCAGGCGGTCGGCGGGGAGGTGCGGGGCGAGTTCCGTGAGGAGCGTGCCCATGTCCTGGGGCTTGACCGTGAGGATCAGGGTGTCGGCCTGCTTGGCGGCTTCCGCGTTGGTGACGGGGATGACGCCGTAGCGGGTGCGGAGCTCTTCGGCGCGTTCCGGGCGGCGGGCCGTGACCAGGAGGTTGGCCGGGGCCCAGCCCGCCCGGATCATTCCGCTGAGCAGGGCCTCGCCGATCTTTCCGGTGCCGAGGACTGCGACGTGCTGCTGGGGCATGGAGGCCACCCTTCGGGGCGCGGGGTGCGGTGCGGTTGCGTCCGTCGGGGTCATCCTCGCATCGGCGGCGGTCAGGCCGTACGGCGGCGGAGAGTTGCGGCGCCGAGGGCCAGGACGAGGACGGCACAGCCGGCGACGACGGCCGTGTCGCGGATGAAGTCGGCGGTGAGGTCGGTGTGGCGGAGGACTTCGTTCATGCCGTCGACGGCGTACGACATGGGGAGGACGTTGGAGATCGCTTCGAGGACGGGCTGCATCTTGTCGCGCGCGATGAACAGGCCGCACAGGAGCAGCTGGGGGAAGATCACTGCCGGCATGAACTGGACGGCCTGGAACTCGGAGGCCGCGAAGGCGGAGACGAAGAGGCCGAGGGCAGTGCCGAGCAGGGCGTCGAGGAGGGCGACCAGGAGCAGGAGCCAGGCGGAGCCGGTGACGTCGAGACCGAGGCCCCACAGGGCGAGGGCCGTCGCCAGGACGGACTGGACGACCGCGAGGGCGCCGAAGGCGAGGGCGTAGCCGGCGATGAGGTCGCCCTTGCCGAGGGGCATCGCGAGGAGGCGTTCGAGGGTGCCCGAGGTGCGCTCGCGCAGGGTGGCGATGGACGTGACCAGGAACATCGTGATGAGCGGGAAGATGCCGAGGAGGGAGGCGCCGATGGAGTCGAAGGTGCCGGGGCTGCCGTCGAAGACGTAGCGGAGCAGGAAGAGCATCACGCACGGGACGAGCAGCATCAGGGCGATGGAGCGCGGGTCGTGGCGGAGCTGGCGCAGGACTCGGGCTGCGGTGGCGAGGGTGCGGGCTGCGTTCATCGGGGGCTCCGCTGGAGGGTGTTGGCCTGGTCGACGAGGTGGAGGAAGGCGTCTTCGACGGTGTCGGCCCCGGTGGCGGCCCGCAGGGCGTCGGGGCTGTCGTCGGCGAGGATCTCGCCCTCGCGCATGAGGAGGAGGCGGTGGCAGCGTTCGGCCTCGTCCATCACGTGGGAGGAGACGAGGAGCGTGGCGCCGCGCTCGGCGGCGATGGAGTGGAAGAGGTTCCACAGGTCGCGGCGCAGGACGGGGTCGAGGCCGACGGTCGGTTCGTCGAGGACGAGGAGTTCGGGGGTGCCGAGGAGGGCGACGGCGAGGGAGACGCGGCTGAGCTGGCCGCCCGAGAGATTGCCTGCCAGGGCGTCGGCGTGGGAGGTCAGGTCCACTTCGGCGATGACGCGGGCGACGTCGTCGCGGCGGTGGGAGGCGGCGGCGCGGCCCGGCTGGAGTACTGCCGAGAAGTAGTCCAGGTTCTGACGGACCGTCAGGTCGGCGTACACGGAGGGGGCTTGGGTGACATAGCCGATGCGGGAGCGGAGTTCCGCGGAGCCCGCCGGGTGGCCGAGGACGGTGAGCGTGCCGGTGACCTTGGCCTGGGTTCCGACGATCGCGCGCATGAGCGTGGACTTGCCGCAGCCCGAGGGGCCGAGGAGGCCGGTGATCTGACCTCGGGGCACGGCGAAGTTCAGGGCGTGCAGGACGGGGCGGGGGCCTCGGACGACGGTGAGGCCGGCGGCGTGAACGGCGGCCGCCGGGGGTTCCGGCGAAGCGGCGGGAGAGGGGGAGAGGTCCGGGGAGGATGACCCCTCGGGAATATTCATCATGTGATGAATATTCCTCCGGCGAGGCCGGACCGTCAAGCGTCTCGGGGGCGCAATGGCGGCGCCGGCGCTCGTGGGGTCGACCGGAAGCGGGACGTCCGCGGGCGGGTGACTCCGCGCTCCAGGGGACATCAGGACGTAACGGAAGTTCGGCCCGTCCTCAACTCCCTTACATGACAATGGATTTCGGCGCCGCGGCCTCCCCCCCCTGCCGGCGCCCACGCATCTCCCCCGGAGGTGCGCTCCAGATGCGTCCCCTTCGTCATGCACGTCATGCACGTCATGTCCGTCAGGTGGCTGTTTCCCGATCCCTCGCTCGCCCTCTCCCTCCCCCGTGCCGATCTGGGCGCGTCCCTCGTCGTCTTTCTTGTCGCGCTCTCGTTGTGTGTCGCTGTCGCCGTCGCGTCCGGGGTGCCAGCCGAGCTCGGGCTGATCACGGGCATCGTCGGCGGGCTCGTCGCCGGGGCGCTGCCCGGCAGCAGCCTGCAGGTCAGCGGGCCGGCGGCCGGGCTGACCGTCCTCGTCCACGAGGCCGTGCACACCCATGGCCCCGCCCCGCTCGGCGTCCTGATGGCCGCCGCCGGGCTCCTGCAGATCGGGCTGGGGCGCTGCGGCTCGGGCGGTGGTTCCGGGCGGTGTCCGTCGCCGTTGTGCAGGGGATGCTCGCGGGGATCGGCCTCGTACTCGTCGCAGGTCAGGTGTACGCGAGGGGGGACGCCGCGTCCGTGCCCGCGAGCGGGGTGGGCCAGGTGCTCAGGCACGCGTCGCTGCCCGGTGCGTCGGAGCCCGTCGCGCTCGCGGTCGGCGTCGGGACCGTCCTCGTACTGGTGCTGTGGCCCCGCTGGCGGCGGGCGGCGCGGCTGCTGCCCACGGCCGCTGGCCGCGATCGGGCCGGCGGCCGTGGTGACCGGGGCGTTCGGGTTACCGGTCCGACGGGTGGAGGTGCGCGGGCTGTTCGACGCGGTGCAGCCGCCCTCGCCGGCGAGGGCGGGGCTGCTGACGCAGGCCGGGTCGTCGGCACGGTCCTGGCGTTCACGCTGATCGCGTCCGCGGAGTCCCTGTTCAGCGCGGCGGCCGTGGACCGGCTCCACCGCGGGCCGCGGACGGACTACGACAAGGAGCTGATCGCGCAGGGCGTCGGGAACACGGTGTGCGGGGTGCTCGGTGCGCTGCCCATGACCGCCGTGATCGTGCGGAGCGCTGCCCATGTGCGGGCCGGGGCGCGGACCAAGGCGTCGCGGATCCTGCACGGGGTGTGGCTGCTGCTGTTCGCGGCCGTGCTGCCCGCCGCGCTGGGGCTGATTCCGGTGGCGGCGCTCGCGGGGCTCCTGGTGCACGCGCTCTGCAAGCTGGTGCTGGTACGGGAGTTGGTGCCGCTGTGGCGTGAGCATCGGGGTGGGGCGGTGGCGCTCGCGGTGACGGCGTTCGCGATCGTCGCCACGAATCTCTTCGAAGGGGTGCTGGCGGGGCTCGCGCCGGCCGTCGCGAAGACGGCGTGGGACATCAGCCGCGTACGAGTCCCGACCGAGGACGCGGGGGGCGGCCGGGCGGTCGTACGGGTGACCGGCAACGCCACGTTTCTGCGGCTGCCGAAGCTGCTCTACGCGCTGGATGCCTTGCCTGCCGACCGGGACGTGCGGCTGGAGCTGGACGGGCTGAGGCATCTAGATCACGCGTGCGCCACGGCGTTGGAGGGGTGGGTGGCGGGGCGGGTGCGGACGACGGCGTCGTGAGGTTGTGGGTGCGGCCGACCTCGTAGCGGCTGTGGGTCAGGTGCGGATGGCCACCAGGAGTTCGACCACGTAGGTCTCCTCCACCGTGCCGTCCGGGAAAAGCTCACCGACCCGGGCGCGCTCCTCGGTGAGGAAGGCCTGCGCGTCGCCCTCTTCGAGGACGAGGAACGCCGAGTGGCTGCCGATGTTGGCGAGGTGCGTGTCCAGCGGGACATGCCGGCTCCACCGCACGTGGCGCAGCGTGACCTCGCCGCGTCCCGGCAGGGCCGTAAGGCCGGACAGTTCGGTGGCGCGGGCCTCGTCGGGCCGCTGCCTGGCGCCCGTCTCCACACCCACGTGGCGCGCGATGCGCTCGTGCTGCGCGGCGATCCACGGGATGTCGAGGGCAACGGTGTTCCACCACAGCGCGAGCGCGCCGCCCGGGCGCAGGACCCGCATCGCCTCGGGGGCCGAGCGGGCCGGCTCGGTCCAGTGCCACGACTGGGCGTAGGTGAGGAGGTCGAGGGAGGCGTCGGCGAGCGGGAGGGCGTTGCCGTCGCCCCGCACGATCGGCACGGCGGGCAGGGTCTGGCGGAACTCGAGCGCCATGCCGTCGCCCGGTTCGACGGCGACCACGCGTGCGCCGCGCGCGTGCAGGAGGGCGGTCGAGATGCCGGTTCCCGCGCCTACGTCGGCCACGCGGGCGCCGGCGAGGGGCCGTCCGGCGGCTTCCTCGACGGCGTCGAGGAGGGCGGGCGGGTAGGACGGGCGGTTCGCGGCGTACTGGGCGGCGGCGATGTTGAACGAGTGAGCGCGCGAGGCAGTGGTCATGCCGCCATCCTGTCCTGCACGGGGGACTCTCGTCAGTACGTGGTGTGCGGCTCGGGCGATGCCTCGTGGCCCGTCCGCCCGTGGGGGCTGATTTGCGCCCGCAGGGGGTGTCAGCCCTTGCGCTTCTTCTTCGACGGGTTGCCGGTGCGGCGGGTGCTGCGGCGTTCGTACTGTTCGCGGGCGGTCGCGTACTCCTGCCTGCGGAGTTTCTCACCCGGGGCCTCGGAGAAGCAGCGCAGGCAGTACGCGAGCAGTACGCCGACGAAGCCGATCGACATGAAGCCGCGCAGGGATGCCTGCGCCTCGGGGTCCGGGCGCTTGGAGAAGCCGCCCCACGTGCGGCGGAAGGCGAGGGCGCTGCAGACCGCGAACATCAGGACGACGAGTACGTTCACGAAGGAGCCGACGTCGGCGATGGCCAGGCCCTCGTACGCGAAGCGCAGCACGAAACAGCCGGCCGCCGCGCCGACGAGCGCGCCCGCGGCGACCGCGGCGCGGCGCCATGTGTAGCCGCCGTCGTGCTCGACCCAGGTCCTGCCGAAGAAACGGATCTCCTCGGGCTGGGGGCCTGCGGGGATGCCGCCGTCTGCTTCCGGGGTCTCGGGGGCGGGGCTGAGGGTGCCGGATTCGTCGCTCACAGGTCGATTATGGCGGGCTCCGGCGGCGGCTTCGGGTCCGGAGGTCGGGCTTGGGTGGGGCGGTGGCGCCAGGCGGGTCCGGCGGATTGTCAGACCCCTCCCCTACATTGCCCGTATGACGGATTACGTACTGGTCGCAGGGGCGTGGCTCGGGGCGTGGGCGTGGGACGACGTGGTGCCGGACCTGCGCGCGGCGGGGCACGGCGCGCACGCCGTGACGCTCACCGGGGTCGCCGACAAGCAGGGCGTTCCGGCGGGGCAGAAGACCCATGTCCAGGACATCGTCGACGAGGTGGAGCGCCTCGGGCTGCGCGATGTCGTGCTGGTCGGGCACAGCTACTCGGGCATCCCGGTCGGTCAGGCCGCCGAGCGGATCGGTGACCGGCTGAGGCGCGTGGTGTTCGTCGACTCGAGTGTTCCGGCGGACGGGGAGTCCTTCGTTTCCGCGTGGTGGCAGGGGCCGGCGGCGCTGGAGGCCGCACTCGCCGCGAACGACGGTGACTGGCCGCCGCTGACTGCGCCCGAGTGCGAGGGGCAGGGGCTCGACGATGCGCAGATCGCGCGGTTCGTGAGCGGGGCCACGCCGCACCCGGGGGCGTCCCTGTCGGAGCCGGCCGTGCTGTCCCGCCCGCTGGGCGAGCTGCCGGCGACGTACATCAAGTGCCTGCTCGACGGGCCCGAGCCGAGTGATGACGTGGCCGAGCTTCTGCGCGGCGAGGGCTGGCGGCTGCGGGAGATGGACACGGGGCACTGGCCGATGTTCTCCCGGCCGCGGGAGCTGGCGCGGATTCTGCTTGAGGAGGCGGGGGCGAGCAGCGGTAGCCAGGCCGGTTGAGGGGCGGGAGCCAGAGGCCCCCGCCCGCCGTCCGCTACGCGCAGCGCGGGGCCACGTAACCGTCGTTGCCTGTCTTCACATACGCGTCCGACACGTACTGACCATTGGCGATGTTGTCCCAGAGGTTCGTCGTGCCGTATGTGCCGCTGATGCTCTCGCCCGGCTTCTGGCAGTTGATCGGCACGCGGGCGCCGAGCGGCAGGACCTTGACCAGCTGGTAGTGGGTGCCGGGGCCGCTGCGTACCTTCAGGCGGACTCCGGGGGCGACCGGGTAGCGGATGGCGAGCGCGTCGGCGCTCAGCTCCTCCGCACTGCCCCCTGCCTCATCCGCCGCGATGCCCTCAACCGTTCCCGCGCCGTCCTCAACAGCCATGTCGGTCTCCCCCGTTGATCACTCTGATGTCTCTGACATCTCTGAACACGCGTACGTGCCGCGCGACCCGCGCAGGCTAGCAAGCCCCTCCGACATCGCACGCACCATCGACTAGGCTCCGTGCGTCGCGCTTGCGGACACAGACACGGGGGTGGGCGATGCCGCCGCTGCGCAGCACCGGGCCGGGCCGGGAAGCGGAACATCCTGAGTACGCCGGGCAGTACCGTCTTGAGTCATGCCTCGGCGCGGGCGGCATGGGTGTGGTGCACCTGGCGACGTCCGCTTCGGGGCTGCGTCTCGCCATCAAGGTCGTACATGCCGAGTACGCGGCGGATCCGGAGTTCAGGGCCCGTTTCCGGCAAGAGGTAAACGCCGCGCGACGGGTCAGCGGCGCCTTCACCGCGCCGGTGGTCGACGCCGATCCGAATGCCGAACTGCCGTGGATGGCCACGCTGTTCATCCCCGGCGACACGCTCGCCGAGCGGGTGAAGCGGAGCGGCGCGCTGGCGTCCGACGACGTCCGCAGGCTGGGTGCGGGGCTCGCCGAGGCGCTGCGCGACATCCATCGTGTCGGCGTCGTGCACCGCGACCTCAAGCCGAGCAACGTCCTCCTCGCCGCCGACGGCCCGAAAGTCATCGACTTCGGCATCTCCCGCCCGACGGACAGTGATCTGCGTACCGAGACGGGCAAGTTGATCGGCTCGCCGCCGTTCATGGCGCCCGAGCAGTTCCAGCGGCCCCGTGAAGTGGGGCCCGCAGCGGATGTGTTCGCCATGGGCGCCGTGCTGGCCCACGCGGCGACGGGGCGTGGGCCCTTCGACTCGAACAGCCCGTACATCGTCGCCTACCAAGTCGTCCACAACGAGCCGGACTTGGCCGGGGCGCCCGAGGACCTCGCGCCGTTGATCAGGCGTTGCCTCGCGAAGGAACCCGGGGAGCGGCCCCTGCCCGCCGAGATCATGGAGGCGCTGCGGCAGCCTTCCCCGGCCGGGACGGGAACCGGGACCGGTGCTGGGGCAGCGGGTTCTGGGACCGGTGCGTTCATACCGGCCCAGCGGCGCCCGAGCGGGCAGCGGTACGCGGACAGGCAGCCGGACGCGGACGACGGACGCGAGCAGAGCACCCGGTGGACCCGGCGCATCCGCCGCCAGGACGGGCCCGCGCCCGCATCCACACCCGTCGGCCAGGACTCCCCCGCTTCCCGGGCGGACCAGCCCACCCACCCGCGGCCGAGCGAAAGAGCCACGCCGAAGTCACCGCGGCACCGTCGCCGCTGGGCACTGACGGCAAGAGCCGTACTCGCGCTGGCAGCGGCCGGCGCAGGCATCGCGCTGTACACGGCGGAAGGCGGTGGCGGGACCGGATCCGGCGGAACGGCCGTGCGGCAAGCCGGATCGTTCAAGCCCTGGCACAAGAACCTCGGTGGAGCGAGCGCCACCGCCCCGGCGTGCGCCTCCGGGCCGGGCGCCCTCTACTGCGTCAGCGGCGGCGGCAGAACAACGCGGCTCGACCCGTTGAACGGCCACGTCGTGTGGGCCTCGGCCGCGCCCCGCGAGCGGCACCCCTCCGGCACGGCCGCGCAGCGGTCCGCTCCGGCTGCGCCCACGCTGTCCGGAGGACTGCTGCACCTGGTCGACGACGGCCGGATCAGAGCACTGGATCCCCGTACGGGCGAGGAGCGCTGGGACGTCGACGCGTCCGCGTACGAGGCCGTGGAGCACGGCGTGGACACGACGCTGCTGATCGGATCGGGCGGTACCGTGCGCGCCCTGAACAGCGCGACCGGCGAGCCGCGGTGGACGAAGCGCGTCGGCGGCCTCGGCACCCAGTGGATCGCCGGACCGGGCGGCGACGGCGACTTCTTCGCCGTGACGGCGTCCGCCGACGGAGGCACCACGTCGGTCAGCGCGATCGGCGCCCACGGGGGCGCCGTGCGGTGGACCGTCCGGGCAGCGGGCAGCCTCAGCCCCTTCGGCGCATCGGACGAAGCCGTGTACCTGCTGTCCACCGACACGGACCTCCTGGTGGACGCCGTCGTACGGCTCGACACCGGCGACCGGACCGCACACCGCTTCCCCCTGACGACGCCCGCGGACCAGGCCGAGGCCACGGAGAGCGGCGGCATCGCCTACGTATACGGAGCCGGCGGCTCACTCGTCGCCGTCGACACCACGGCGACGAGGCCGCAGGACGCGGTCAGCTGGCGCCTGGAGACCTCGGTCAGCCGCCCCTCGCGGCCCGTCGTGTCGGACCGGTCGCTCTACCTCACCGCCCCCGACGGCCGCCTCCTCGCCACCGACGCCCGTACCGGCAAGCCCCTGGGCCAGACGCGCCCCCGGCTCGGGAGTGAACCCGGGCGGGTGGTCGGGGAGTTGCCCGCGCCCGTCGTGGGGGAGCGAGGGCGCGTCTACGGGAGTGCGCCGGACGGGAGTGTGTTCGGGGTGGACGGGCGGGAGCCCGGGCGCTGGTGACGTGGGCCGGGGCAGCACTCAGGTCAGGCACGGTGGCCGTACAGACATAAGGGCAGTCGCCGTACAGACATGAGCCCGCCCGGCAGCGAAATCGCCGCCGGGCGGGCTCACATCAGCATCGGTATCGGCAGTGGCACCGGCCAATGCGGGCTCCGACAGAGTCACGTCACCGCCTCATCCGGCGGCAGCCGGTCCTCAGCCCAGCTTCGAGACGTCCCGCACCGCGCCCTTGTCCGCGCTCGTGGCCATCGCGGCGTACGCGCGCAGCGCCGCCGAGACCTTGCGTTCCCGGGCGACCGGGGCGTAGACGCCGTTCAGGGCCTCGCGGCGGGTGGCCAGCTCCGCGTCGGGGACGAGGAGTTCGATCGAGCGGTTCGGGATGTCGATGCGGATCCGGTCGCCGTCCTGGACGAGGGCGATCGTGCCGCCGGACGCCGCCTCGGGCGAGGCGTGACCGATGGACAGGCCCGACGTGCCGCCGGAGAAGCGGCCGTCCGTGATCAGGGCGCAGGTCTTGCCGAGGCCGCGGCCCTTGAGGAACGACGTCGGGTAGAGCATCTCCTGCATGCCGGGACCGCCCTTGGGGCCCTCGTAGCGGATGACCACGACGTCGCCGTGCGTGATCTCCTTCTTGAGGATCTTGTCGACGGCGTCCTCCTGCGATTCGCAGACGACCGCCGGACCCTCGAAGGTCCAGATCGACTCGTCGACGCCCGCCGTCTTCACGACGCAGCCGTCGACCGCCAGGTTGCCCTTGAGGACCGCCAGGCCGCCGTCCTGCGAGTACGCGTGCTCGGCGGACCGGATGCAGCCGTTCTCGGCGTCCACGTCGAGCGCCTCCCAGCGCTCCGACTGGGAGAACGCCTCCGCCGAGCGGACGCAGCCGGGGGCCGCGTGCCACATCTCGACGGCCTCCGCGGACGGGGAGCCCCCGCGCACGTCCCACGTCTTCAGCCAGTCGGACAGCGACGGACTGTGGACGGAGTGGACGTCCTCGTTCAGGAGGCCGGCCCGGTACAGCTCGCCGAGGAGGGCGGGGATGCCGCCGGCGCGGTGCACGTCCTCCATGTAGTACGTGCGGTCCTTCGCCACGTTCGGCGCGACCTTGGCGAGGCACGGCACACGGCGCGAGACCTCGTTGATCTCGTCCAGGCCGAAGGCGACGCCCGCCTCCTGCGCGGCGGCCAGCAGGTGCAGGATCGTGTTGGTGGAGCCGCCCATGGCGATGTCGAGGGCCATGGCGTTCTGGAAGGCCGCGAAGGTGGCGACGTTACGCGGCAGGACCGACTCGTCGTCCTCCTCGTAGTAGCGGCGCGTGATGTCCATGACGGTGCGGGCCGCGTTCTCGTACAGCGCCTTGCGGGCCGTGTGCGTCGCGAGGACCGAGCCGTTGCCGGGGAGGGAGAGGCCGATGACCTCCGTCAGGCAGTTCATGGAGTTGGCCGTGAACATGCCGGAACAGGAACCGCAGGTCGGACAGGCGTTCTCCTCGATACGGAGGATGTCCTCGTCCGAGATCTTGTCGTTCACGGCGTCGGAGATCGCGTCGACGAGGTCGAGCGTGCGGACGGTGCCGTCGACCAGGGTGGCGCGGCCGGACTCCATCGGGCCGCCGGAGACGAAGACCGTCGGGATGTTCAGGCGCAGGGCCGCCATCAGCATGCCGGGCGTGATCTTGTCGCAGTTCGAGATGCAGATCAGGGCGTCGGCGCAGTGTGCCTCGACCATGTACTCGACGCTGTCCGCGATCAGGTCGCGGGAGGGCAGCGAGTAGAGCATGCCGCCGTGGCCCATCGCGATGCCGTCGTCGACGGCGATCGTGTTGAACTCGCGTGCGATACCGCCCGCCGCCGTGATCGCGTCGGAGACGATGCGGCCGACCGGCTGCAGGTGGGTGTGGCCGGGCACGAACTCGGTGAACGAGTTGGCCACGGCGATGATCGGCTTCCGGCCGATGTCCGCACCGGGTACCCCGGAGGCGCGCATAAGGGCGCGCGCGCCCGCCATGTTGCGTCCATGAGTAACTGTGCGGGACCTCAGCTCGGGCATCGTCGCTCGCTCCTTCAAGGGCCCGCATACGGGCCCGTGCGGCAGATAGGGCTGCTATCGAGCGTACGCCGCCGATCCAGGATCCGGACAGAGCGTCCGTAATGCGGGACAGGCGTCTCGCTGTATGTCCCGTTCAGCCGGCCGGAGCCCTCGTCACTCCCCCGTCAGATGCCCCTGCACCACCGGCGCCACCCGCTCGACGATCCGCTCCATGTCGGCCGACGCCAGCGGTTCCACCTTGATCACGTACCGCAGCATCGCGACCCCCACGAGCTGCGCCGCCGCCAGCTCCGCCCTGAGCTCGGCCTCCTCGGACGGCAGGTCGAGCTGCCCGGCGATCTTCCGCAGCAGCTGTACGGCGACCAGGCGCCGGAAGACGGCCGCCGCGGTCTCGTTGTTCACGGCCGAGCGGACGATCGCGAGGAGCGGGGCACGGGTCGCCGGGTTCTCCCACACGGAGAAGATGAAACGGGTGAGGCGCTCGCCGACGCCGGCCGTCGGGCCGTCCTCGATGGCGGCCGGCGCGTTCAGGGCGGGGGCGAAGGCGACCTCGATGGATGCCTCGAAGACCTGCTCCTTCGTGCCGAAGTAGTGGTGCACCAGTGCCGCGTCCACGCCCGCCGCCTTGGCGATGCCGCGTACCGACGTCTTCTCGTAGCCACGCTCGGAGAACTCCGCGCGGGCCGCCTCCAGGATGCGGTCGCGGGTCGCGGGGCCGGCCGCCTCCGTCTGCGTACGGGAGGGCCGCCCCCTGCGGCGTACGGGAGGGACGTCCGGGTCGGTCATGAGCGGGGGACCCGGACCGCCGACGCGAGGTGGAGCCGGGTGAAGGCGAGTGCCTCGGCGAGGTCGGCCTCACGTTCGGCGCTGGACATGGCGCGGCGGGTGTTGACCTCGATGACGACGTGCCCGTCGAAGCCGGTCAGGGCGAGGCGCTCCAGGAGCTCGGCGCAGGGCTGCGTGCCGCGGCCGGGGACCAGGTGCTCGTCCTTGCTGGAGCCGCCGCCGTCGGCGAGGTGGACGTGGCCGAGGCGGTCGCCCATGCGGTCGATCATCGACATCGCGTCGGTGCGGGCCGTCGCGGTGTGGCTGAGGTCGATCGTGAAGTGCCGGTAGTCGTCCTTGGTGACGTCCCAGTCGGGGGCGTACGCGAGCATCTCGCGGTCGCGGTAGCGCCAGGGGTACATGTTCTCGACAGCGAAGCGGACTTCCGTCTCGTCGGCCATGCGCCAGATGCCGTCGACGAAGTCGCGTGCGTACTGGCGCTGCCAGCGGAAGGGCGGGTGGACGACGACCGTGGACGCGCCGAGCTTCTCGGCCGCCGACTTCGCGCGCTGGAGCTTGGTCCACGGGTCGGTGGACCAGACGCGCTGCGTGATCAGCAGACAGGGCGCGTGCACGGCGAGGATCGGGACCTGGTGGTAGTCGGAGAGCCGGCGCAGGGCCTCGATGTCCTGGCTGACGGGGTCGGTCCAGACCATGACCTCGACGCCGTCGTAGCCCAGGCGTGCCGCGATCTCGAAGGCCGTCGCCGTCGACTCCGGATAGACCGAGGCCGTCGACAGGGCGACCTTCGCATCCGGGATGCGCACCACTGGTTCTGCCACGGAGACAGAGTACGGGCCCCGGCTGAGCCCCGGGGAGGTGGTCGGCGGGCGGGCGCTGTGGGGTGCGCCTCAATGGGGCATCCCCGGCCGGCGGCCCCGGGCAGTGGCGGGAGCCACCGCGGCCGGGGTGCCCGTGACCGCGACCCGGCCGCGGCCCGCGGTACGTCCCGTCAGACCCCCGGCATGTGGTCGAGCCGCCTGAGGATCACGCCCTCCCGGAGCGCCCAGGGGCAGACCTCCAGGGTTTCCACCCCGAACAGGTCCATGGCACCCTCGGCCACCAGCGCGCCCGCGAGCAGCTGGCCCGCTCGGCCCTCCGAGACCCCGGGGAGCTCGGCGCGCTCCGCCTCCGTCATCGCGGCGAGGCGCGGCACCCAGTCCTCCAGGGACTTGCGCTTCAGGTCTCGCTGTACGTACAGCCCCTCGGTGGAGCGGGCCGCTCCGGCCAGGCGCGCGAGCTGCTTGAACGTCTTGGACGTGGCGACGACGTGATCGGGTTTGCCGAAGCGCGTGAACTCCCCGACCGAGCGCGCGATCTGCGCCCGCACGTGCCGGCGCAGCGCCTTGATGTCCGCGGCGTCCGGCGGGTCACCCGGCAGCCAGCCCGCCGTCAGGCGCCCCGCCCCGAGCGGCAGCGACACCGCGGCGTCGGGCTCCTCGTCGATGCCGTACGCGATCTCGAGGGAGCCGCCGCCGATGTCCAGGACGAGCAGCTTCCCGGCCGACCAGCCGAACCAGCGGCGGGCCGCGAGGAAGGTGAGCCGGGCCTCCTCCTCGCCGGTGAGGACGCGCAGCTCGACGCCGGTGTCCTCCTTGACCCGGGCGAGGACCTCGTCGGCGTTGCTCGCCTCGCGTACGGCGGAGGTCGCGAAGGGGACGAGGTCCTCGACGCCTTTGTCCTCGGCCGCCTCCAGGGCGTCCCGCACGGTGGCGGTCAGCCGGGCCACGCCGTCGGGGCTGATGGCGCCACGGTCGTCGAGGAGCTGCGCGAGCCGCAGCTCCGCCTTGTGCGAGTGCGCGGGCAGCGGTCGCGCGCCCGGGTGTGCGTCCACCACAAGCAAGTGCACCGTGTTCGAACCCACGTCGAGGACACCGAGTCTCATAAACGGAACGCTACTGCGCCTGGGGCGGGCGTCAGTCCCCGAGGGCACCGCAGCGCGCTTACCCTGGAACCGTGCCAAAGACGAAAAAGGTCAACGCCGACAAGCGCGGTAAAAGCGACAAGGAAGCCAAGTCGGCCAGTAAGCCGTCCAAGGCGCCGAAGTCGAAGGAATCAGGAACTAAGGGGTCACTGCTGAACGAGTCATCGGCGAAGACGGCATCTTCGAAGGGCTCAAAGGGGGCGTCCGCGAAGGGCTCGTCCTCGAAGGGCACGTCCTCGAAGGGCTCGTCTTCAAAGGGCACGGCGAAGGGTTCCGTCCCGGACGAGAAGGGTCTGGACTTCGCCCGCGCCTGGGTCGAGTTCCCCGACCCCGCGGACGACGAGCAGATCTTCCGCTGCGATCTGACGTGGCTGACCTCGCGCTGGAGCTGCATCTTCGGGAGCGGCTGCCAGGGCATCCAGGCGGGCCGCGCGGACGACGGCTGCTGCACGCTCGGCGCCCACTTCTCCGACGAGGACGACGAGAAGCGCGTGGCCGGCTTCGTGGCGCGGCTCACGCCCGACATCTGGCAGCACCACGAGGTCGGTACGGAGACAGGTTGGGTCTCCAAGGACGAGGACGGCGAGCGCCAGACCCGCCCGTACAACGGCTCGTGCATCTTCCAGAACCGTCCCGGCTTCAAGGGCGGCGCGGGCTGCTCGCTGCACATCCTGGCGATCAAGGAGGGCCGCGAGCCCCTGGAGACCAAGCCGGACGTGTGCTGGCAGCTCCCGGTCCGCCGGACCTACGAGTGGATCGACCGGCCCGACGACACCCGCGTGCTCCAGGTGTCCATCGGTGAGTACGACCGCCGCGGCTGGGGCCCGGGCGGCCACGACCTGCACTGGTGGTGCACCTCGGCGACGTCGGCCCACGGCGCGGGCGACCCTGTGTACGTCTCCTACCGGCCCGAGCTGACCGAGCTCATGGGCAAGGAGGGCTACGACCGCCTCGCCGAGCTGTGCGAGGAGCGCCTGGCCTCCCAGCTGCCGCTGCTCGCGCCGCATCCGGCGGATCCCGCCACCGCTTCCTAGCCCCCGGTCCCCGCCGGCCGGCGGGGACCGCGCTAGCCGCCGCTCGGGCTCGCGCCGCCGCCGCTCGGCGGCGGTGACGAGTCCGTGGGGGCCGACGGGCTCGGTGACGGGTCGGACGGCGTGGGGCTCTGGTCGGACGGAGTGGGGTCCGGGTCGGACGGGCCGGGGTCCGACGGCGTGGGGTCGGACGGCGTGGGGTCCGAGGGGCCGGGGCCCGGGTGGCCCGTGTTCGACGGGTCGGGGCCCGGGTCCGAGGGGCCCGAACTCCCGTGTCCCTCTATTGAGATGACGGCCCCGGAGGGGTCGATGCCGATGCGCGCCGACCAGTGACCGGCGGGCTCCCGGTCGTGATCGACGTACACCCGGATCGTGAACGACTCGCCGGGCCGCAGCGTTCCCGACGTGCTCGTCAGATAGAGCCAGCTCGCTCCGGTGTGCGCGGACCAGTGGACCGGTGAACTCCCCGACGCCGTCAGCGTGATGAGGGTCGCGGAGCCGCTCGGCTGCGCCTCGACGGTGAGCCGGCCCGGGCCCGAGTGCGAGGGTCCGCCGGGGCTGATGACCTCCACGGAGACGTCCGGGGAGCGGCTGCCCGCGGTGAAACGGGGGTCCGGGGTCGTGCGCGCGTTGCCCGCGTTCTCGTACGCGCCGTCCGCGCCGTTGCCGTCGAGCCCGCCCGGGTCGCCGGCCTCGCTCGCGCTGATCGAGCGCCCGTCCTGGCTCTCGCCCGTCTGCGGCGCTCCCCGGTACGCCGCCCACAGCGCCAGCACCGGAGCGGCCACGACGGTGGCGACGACCGTCGTCGTGACGGCACGCGCGCGTAGCCGGTCGCGGCGGGCGGCGCGGTCCTTGGGGTCCATCGGGAAGCCGCGCCGGTCGAAGCGGGGTGCCGCGCCGCGCTGGGGGCGGTTGCCATGGGCCATCGCCCGGTGCAGGGCAGCGCGCGGGGCCGTCGCGAGGGGCAGGGCGGCCGGAGTGACCGTGGTGCCGGGCCAGGCGCCGGGGACGGCGCGCTCGGCGGTGCGGCGGCAACGGGGGCAGTCGTCGACGTGCCGGACCAGCTCGCGGCGCAGGGCGGAGCTCAGCAGCAGCTGATTGTCCCCGGTGAGGCGGGCGACGCTCGGGCAGGTGCCGGTCTCCACCACGGCCAGCGCGGCGCGGGTGCGTTCCACCTCGCAGGCGGCGGAGGCGAGCAGCTCGCGGGTGAGCGCCGGGTCCGTGCCCAGCGCGGCGGCGACCTCTCGGGGCGACAGCTGGTGCCGTACGGCCAGCTCCAGCGCCTCGCGCTGCTCGGGCGTCGTACCGGCCGCCTCGGGCCAGGCCAGGAGCGCCAGCTCTCGGCGGCGCTGCGCCTGGATCTCTTCGGAGGGGGTCTCTTTGGCGGGCGGGGTTTCGGGGTGGGGCCTGCCCGATGCGTGCGTCCCCTGTCTGCGGCGCTTCGCCTCCGCGAGCGCCCGCAGGCACGACCAGCGCGCGAGCGCGTACAGCCACGCCTTGCGGTCGCTCTCGGATTCGGGGCCGCGGGAGCCGCGGCGTTCGGCGAGCGCGAGGGCGTCGCCCAGTGCCGCGAGGGCGTCGTCGTGATCGCACAGGACGGACAGGCAGTACGTGAACAGGCCGTCCAGATAAGGCTCGTAGCGCGATGTCGGGCGCTGGGGTACGGTCCGCGGCGCAGGTCGCCCGCGCCCGTCGCGGTGCGCCCGGTGTGCGCCGGTGGTCTGCGTGGAGGTTTCCGGCCTGCTGGTCATCACCCGTGCGACCGTAGGCGGATGGTGGCGTACCCTTCCTCCCCCTTGGGGACATTTAATCCGTACGGGTGAAACGATCCCTCAAAGGGGGACGGGAATACCAAATTCCGTACAGGGGAACATGCGCTCGGCGCATTTTTGTGCGCCGGGGCGCATGGGCGCACACCCGGCGCGGGGCTCCCCCGAGGGGGCGGGTAGTGGTCGGTGCCGGGTTGTCAGTGGTCTCGGTTACGGTTCGGTGCATGGCTGCCCGTACGAAATCCGGCAAAGACCGGCCGTCCTACCGCTGCACCGAGTGCGGCTGGCAGACGGCGAAATGGCTGGGTCGCTGCGGCGAGTGCCAGGCGTGGGGGACGGTCGAGGAGTACGGCGTGCCCGCCGTGCGGACGACCGCGCCCGGCCGGGTCACGACGTCCGCCGTCCCGATCGGCCAGGTCGACGCCCGGCAGGCCACCGCCCGCTCCACCGGCGTGCCCGAGCTCGACCGGGTCCTCGGCGGGGGCCTCGTACCCGGCGCCGTCGTCCTGGTCGCGGGCGAGCCCGGCGTCGGCAAGTCCACCCTCCTGCTCGACGTCGCCGCCAAGGCCGCCAGCGACGAGCACCGCACCCTGTATGTCACGGGTGAGGAGTCGGCCAGCCAGGTCCGGATGCGCGCCGACCGCATCAAGGCGATCGACGACCATCTGTATCTCGCCGCCGAGACCGATCTGTCCGCGGTCCTCGGCCACTTGGACGCCGTCAAGCCCAGCCTCCTGATCATGGACTCCGTGCAGACCGTCGCCTCCCCCGAGATCGACGGCGCCCCCGGCGGCATGGCCCAGGTCCGCGAGGTCGCCGGCGCGCTGATCCGCGCCTCCAAGGACCGCGGCATGGCCACCCTCCTCGTGGGCCACGTCACCAAGGACGGCGCCATCGCCGGCCCCCGCCTCCTTGAACACCTCGTGGACGTCGTCCTCTCCTTCGAAGGCGACAGGCACGCGCGCCTGCGCCTCGTCCGCGGTGTGAAGAACCGGTACGGGACGACCGACGAGGTCGGCTGCTTCGAGCTCCACGACGAGGGCATCACGGGACTCGCCGACCCCAGCGGGCTGTTCCTCACCCGCCGCGACGAGCCCGTTCCCGGGACGTGTCTCACCGTCACCCTGGAGGGGCGACGGCCCCTTGTCGCCGAGGTCCAGGCCCTCACCGTCGACTCCCAGATCCCGTCCCCCCGGCGTACGACGTCCGGCCTGGAGACCTCTCGCGTCTCGATGATGCTCGCCGTGCTCGAGCAGCGCGGGCGGATCAGCGCCCTGGGAAAGCGGGACATCTACTCCGCGACCGTCGGCGGCGTGAAGCTCTCCGAGCCCGCCGCGGACCTCGCCATCGCGCTCGCCCTCGCCAGCGCCGCCAGCGACACCCCGCTCCCCAAGAACCTCGTCGCGATCGGTGAAGTGGGCCTCGCGGGCGAGGTCAGACGGGTGACCGGCGTGCAGCGCCGGCTCGCCGAGGCGCACCGGCTCGGCTTCACCCACGCCCTCGTGCCGAGCGATCCCGGCAAGGTGCCGGCCGGTATGAAGGTCACCGAAGTCGCCGACATGGGGGATGCTCTGCGGGTGCTGCCCAGGAGCCGTCGCCGAGAGGCCCCACGGGAGACGGAGGAGCGCCGGTAGACTTTGCCCTGGTCTCGCCCGTGCGTACGAACCCTGGGCATTCAAGATCTGCAAGTTCCGCAGGATCTGCGACATCTGTGACATCTGCGATGTCTGCAATAGATGTCTGCAATATCTGTGACATCTGCGACCGGAGGAGTGCAGTGGCAGCCAACGACCGGGCAGCAGCTCCCGGAAAGTCCGGCGGGAGCTCCGGCGCCGATGGGCTGATGCGCGCCTCACTGAGCGCCGTCGCGCCCGGTACGGCGCTGCGTGACGGCCTCGAGCGAATCCTCCGCGGCAACACCGGCGGACTCATCGTTCTCGGCTGGGACAAGACCGTCGAGTCGATGTGTACCGGCGGTTTCATCCTGGACGTCGAGTTCACCGCGACGCGCCTGCGCGAGCTGTGCAAGCTCGACGGCGGCATCGTCATCGACAAGGACATCACCAAGATCCTTCGGGCGGGCGTCCAGTTGGTGCCCGACCCCACGATCCCCACGGAGGAGACGGGCACGCGGCACCGCACGGCGGACCGCGTGAGCAAGCAGGTCAGCTTCCCAGTGGTCTCCGTGTCGCAGTCGATGCGGCTCATCGCCCTTTACGTGGATGGGCAGCGGCGCGTTCTCGAGGACTCGGCCGCGATTCTCTCCCGGGCGAATCAGGCGCTGGCGACTCTCGAGCGGTACAAGCTCCGCTTGGACGAGGTGGCCGGGACGCTCTCCGCGCTCGAGATCGAGGATCTCGTTACCGTGCGCGATGTGACCGCGGTCGCGCAGCGGCTGGAGATGGTGCGGCGCATCGCCACCGAGATCGCCGAGTACGTGGTGGAGCTCGGGACGGACGGTCGGCTGCTCGCCCTTCAGCTCGACGAGTTGATCGCCGGCGTCGAGCCCGAGCGAGAGCTCGTCGTTCGGGACTATGTGCCGGAGCCCACCGCCAAGCGGTCCCGGACCGTTGATGAGGCGCTGTTCGAGCTCGATGCGCTGACGCATGCCGAGCTTCTTGAACTGTCCACTGTGGCACGCGCGTTGGGGTACACCGGATCTCCGGAGACCCTCGACTCGGCCATTTCGCCTCGTGGGTTCCGGCTGCTGGCGAAGGTGCCCCGGCTGCCTGGGGCGATCATTGACCGGCTTGTCGAGCACTTCGGCGGGTTGCAGAAGCTGCTCGCCGCCAGCGTCGATGATCTGCAGGCTGTGGACGGCGTCGGGGAGGCTCGCGCCCGGAGCGTGCGGGAAGGGCTCTCGCGGTTGGCCGAGTCTTCGATCCTGGAGCGGTACGTCTAGGCTGCCGCCGGGCTGGGGTGTGGGGGCCTCGCCGTTTTCAGGTGCGGGGCCCCCGCGCCGTTTTCAGGTGCGGGGCCGCGCCGGGATGTACGTGGTCGCTGTTCTACGGGGCCTCGTCACCCAGCTGATTACCTGCACGTGGTGCCGGTGGCTCCGCGCGCACATCCCGCCACGGCCCCTCCCGTTTCGTACGCGGCCGGCGGCCGGTGGGCCGTTCGTCGGTCCTTCTGTCTCGTACGCGACTGATCGCCGGTGGGGCCCGTCGGGCGACTGTGCCGGTCAGTCCTTGGCCAGCACGAAAGATGCCCGGGCCTTGGGGAGTTGGGCTGCCTTCGCCTCTACCAGGTAGGTACCCGGCGTTGCCGGGCCTGCCGTCGGGGTTGCGCACTGAGGGGCGCTTGCCTTGCGGTCCCATTCGATCGTGTGCGTGATGTGGGCGCCTGCCGGTACGCGCAGCAGGAGGCTGCCGGAGCCCTTGGGGCAGTCGCCGGAGGACCAGATCTCGTCGTCACTGGAAGCCTGAGTGATCGTCAGGACCGCGTTCTTCGGGCCGAGATCGACCTTGCAGTCCTTCGCCGTCGTGTTCTTGGCCGTCAGCTCGAACTTCGGCTTCTCTCCGGGTGCGTACGAGTTGTGGACGCTGCGCAGCGTCAGGGTCACGCCGCCTGTCGTGCAGTCGGGGAGGCTCGAGCCCGCGGGGAGTCGGTCGCCCGCGCCTGTGCCGCCCTTCCCGTCGTCATCGGATCCCGCCCCTGAGCCGGCTGTGTCCGAGCCTGAGCCGTCACCGTTGTCGCCGTCCGAGGAACCGCCGTCACCACCACCGCCGCCGCCCGACTCGTCGCGGCCGCCCGGGTGTTCGCTGATCGCGGGTCCGGACCCGGAGGGGCCGGGCGTGATGGAAGAGGGCGCGGTGTTCTTGCCGTTCGAGCCACCGGCGCTGTTCCTGCCGCCTCCGCCACCGGAGTTGACGGCCCATACGATCAGCAGCGCGAGCAGCGCCACCATGGACAGCAGAACGGCCCTCCGTCGCCAGTAAATGGTGGAGGGAAGCGGCCCGATCGGATTGCGCAGAGATCCCACGGCGCAAACTGTACGAGAGATCCGTCCGTTCTCCCGCCCCCACCCGCCGCCACGGCCCGCGAGTTTTGCGGATCATAGTCCCGGGCGGCCGTTCCGGCGCGGGGACAACCCCTGTCTTTCGTCAGGTACGGGACGAGACCATCGCCGGATGTGACCGTGTACGGGCCTTACGTACCGTCCGTGACATGGGAATCTTCGACTCCGGCCTCTATCGCGACATCACCGGCTTCGCCCACGGCACCCCGTCGTGGTTCCAGCACCTCATGGAGGTGTTCACCGAGCTGGGGCTGCTGGCATTCGCCCTGCTCTTCGTCGTGGCCTGGTGGCGGGCCCGGCGCGGTGACCCCCGGGCCCTGACCCTCGCCGCGCTCGCCCCGCCGGCCACCGGCGTCGCCTACGTGTGCAGCGAGCTGGTCAAGTCCGTTGTCGACGAAGAGCGTCCCTGCCGGGCCGTCTCCGGCGCCCTGAACTCTCTTGTCGCGTGTCCGCCGCACGGTGACTGGTCGTTCCCCAGCAATCACGCCACCATCGCCGCCGCTGCCGCTGTCGGTCTCACCCTCGCCTGGCCCGCCATCGGGCGGCTCACCGTTCCCGTCGCCCTCCTCATGGCCTTCTCCCGCGTCTTCGTCGGCGTCCACTACCCGCACGACGTGGCGGTGGGGCTGGGGGTCGGGGCTCTTGTCTCGTTCGTCGTGGTGCGGCTCTGTGTGGGGGGTGGGGTTCGGGTCGTTGTTGCGATGCGGGGGTCCGGGAATGGCGTTGTTCGTTGGTTCGCCGGGCCGGGGGTGGTTGGTGCGTATGTGGCTGTTGGCGGTCATCGGCAGTGATCAGACCAGGCCCGCCTCGTACGCCACGATGGCCGCCTGCACTCTGTTCTTGACCTCCAAGCGCTCCAGGACCGCGCTGACGTAGGCCTTCACCGTGCCCTCCACCAGGTGCAGGCGGCGCGCTATCTCCGGGTTCGAGAGGCCCGCGCCCACCAGGCCCAGCACCTCGCGTTCGCGTGGGGTGAGCGTCGCCACTCGGGCTCTGGCCGCCGCCTCTCGGCCCAGGCGTTGTGCCCCGAAGCCGTCGATGACATGGCGCGCCACCTTCGGTGACAGGAACGCCGCGCCGTCCGCCACTGCCCTGACCCCCGCCATCAGTTCATGCGGGTCACCGGACTTGAGGAGGAATCCGGTGGCCCCGCCGGCCAGGGCCCGGGCCACGTACGCGTCCTCCGAGAACGTCGTCAGCATCGCCACCGCCGTGCCCGGCACCACTCGTACGATCTCCTCCGCCGCCGCCAGGCCGTCCAGGCGTGGCATGCGGATGTCCAGGAGCGCCACGTCGGGGCGGTGGGCCTGCGTCAGGCTCACCGCCTCGCGGCCGTCCGCCGCCTCTGCCACCACCTCGAAGTCGCCGCCCGCCGCCAGGATCGCGCTCACGCCCGCCCGGATCATCGCCTCGTCGTCCGCCAGCAGCACTCGGATCATTTCGGCTCCTTTCGGTTCTGTCGGTGTAGCTGGTCCGCTGTGCCTGGCTTGGGGATCACGCTCTTTTCTACCAATTCGTGGCTTTTGTTCTTTCTGAAGCAGAGTCTGAAGTGGTCCACCGGGGCGAAGAGTTCGCCGCTCGCCCTGTAGTAGCGGCAGTCCGTCCCCGGCGGAGGTGGGGTGGGAGCTCTGTCCACCGGTGGGTCGCTGATCGTGCGGTCCGGCAGCCGCGGGACCGTCTCCTCCAGCGGCGTTCCGATCTTCAGGGCCGTGTACGCCGTCGGTGTCAGCACCGCGTGCGTCTTCGTGTACGCGTACCAGGCGAACGCCCCGCCGATCAGGACCGCACCCATCGCTGCCGCCGCTCCGAACGCCACCCCGACCCGGCGGTGGGCCAGGCGCCTCGCCGATGCGAAGAGGGCGCCCGGTGTTGTGGTCTCGGGGGTGGGCGTCTTCCCGGTGGGGATGGTGGCGCTGACGCGGTAGCCCTCCTCGTGCGGGCCCGCCTCGAATGAGCCGCCCAGCGCCGCTACTCCGGCGCGCAGGCCTATGAGGCCCGTACCGCTGCCCGCCGGGCCCGGGCGGTGCCGGGGGCGGCCGTTCGTGATCTCCACCGTCGTTCCGTCTTCGTTCTGCGTGTGTTCGACGGTGACGGGGGCGCCGGGTGCGTGTCTCGCCGCGTTCGTGAGTGCTTCTTGGATCACTCGGTAGGTGGTGCGGGTTGTTGTGTTGGGGCTGGTGGTGCGGGAGGTCGGGTCGGGGCCGGTGTCCTGGGGGTCTTGCAGGGTTACCGGGAGGCCTGAGTCCGCTGCTCTTTCGATCAGGGCCGCGATGCTTTCGCCCGGTGGGGCCAGGGGCGCCGGCTCGTCGTCCTCGCGCAGCAGGCCGACTATGCCGTGCAGGCGTTCCGTCGCGTCCGATGCCGCCGCGCGCAGTTCGGCCGCCGCCGTGCGGTGCGCCTCGGCCATGTCCGGTGCCACCTGGAGCGCGCCCGCGCGCAGTGCGATGAGGCTCAGTTCGTGGCCCAGTGAGTCGTGCATGTCCTGGGCGATCCTCGCCCGCTCCCGCAGTCTCGCGCGGTCGGCGACGATTCTGTGTTCGCGTTCCAGCTGTTCCGCCCGTGCCCAGCCCGCCGCCGTCAGCTCGCGGCTCTGGCGCCAGTAGCGGCCGATCAGCCAGGGGAAGACCCCGCCGAACAGCAGCGTGCCCATGAGGACCAGCCACTCCGCCGCCGGGTCGACCTGGCGTACCGCGATCTTGGCCGTGCCCGCCGCCGCCACCGCCGCGAACGAGAGCAGTGCGACGCCCGTCGCCGTGCCGCGCAGGCCCAGCAGGAAGGCGAAGGCCGCCAGCGCGCAGCCGTACGACGTGGTGAAGAGGGAGGTGGACGTGGCGAGGCCCGGCGCCGCCGCGAGCAGGAACGCCGTCGCGGGCCAGGTGCGGTGCAGTGCGGTCGCCGCGGCCAGGATCGCGAGGCCGGTGAGCTGGGCCCACAGCGGGGTCCGCTCGTTCAGGCCGAGGCGCTCCGCGGCGACTGCGGGGACGGACAGGGCCGCCCAGAGCAGGGGGCCCGTACTGCGGGCTGGTGGTCTCACATCTTCCGAAGGTACAAGCGGCGGTCGGGCCGCCGCCCCTGCCGATCGTCAGGGGCGGGCGTCAAGCGAGCGAGGCCGAGCCAACCCGTTTGCGTCGCAGGGTGTCCGCGCCGTCCCCGCTCCCCGTGGCAGGATCGTCCTGCCATGACTGCGCCCACGAACACCAGCACCGAGTCCCTGCACGCCCCCGTCATCGACTGGTTCGCGGAGAATGCCCGCGACCTGCCGTGGCGCCACCCCGACGCGGGTCCCTGGGGTGTGATGGTCAGCGAGTTCATGCTCCAGCAGACGCCGGTGAGCCGCGTCCTTCCCGTGTACGAGCAGTGGCTCGCGCGGTGGCCGCGCCCCGCCGATCTGGCCAAGGAGGCGCCCGGCGAGGCCGTGCGCGCCTGGGGCAGACTCGGCTATCCCCGCCGCGCCCTGCGGCTGC
Organism: Streptomyces sp. CB01635; assembly: GCF_002803065.1. Lineage (GTDB taxonomy): Bacteria > Actinomycetota > Actinomycetes > Streptomycetales > Streptomycetaceae > Streptomyces. The sequence goes on along the minus strand of NZ_NNBL01000023.1, from coordinate 108,528 downwards.
ACGGCGCGGCCGTCGCCATAACGGAGCGGCACAACGGCGACGTACCCGCCGCTCACGCCCAGCTGCTCGCGCTGCCCGGCATCGGTGAGTACACGGCCGCCGCCGTGGCCTCCTTCGCGTACGGGCAGCGGCACGCCGTCCTCGACACGAACGTGCGGCGTGTCTTCGCGCGCGCCGTGAGCGGTGTGCAGTACCCGCCGAACGCCACGACCGCGGCCGAACGCAAGCTCGCCCGCGCCCTGTTGCCCGAGCAGGAGTCGACGGCCTCGCGCTGGGCCGCGGCCTCCATGGAGCTCGGCGCCCTCATCTGCACGGCGAAGAACGAGAGTTGCCACCGCTGCCCCATCGCCGCCCAGTGCGCCTGGCGGCTCGCCGGCAAGCCCGACCACGTCGGTCCGCCCCGGCGCGGGCAGACGTACGCGGGCACGGACCGGCAGGTGCGCGGGAAGCTGCTCGCCGTGCTGCGGGAGGCCGTCTCGCCCGTTCCCCAGGCGGCGTTGGACCGCGTGTGGGACGAGCCGGTGCAGCGGGCGCGCGCCCTCGACGGGCTCGTGGCGGACGGGCTCGTGGAGCCGATGCCGGACGGCTTGTACCGGCTGCCTCTGAGCTGACGGGCGTACGGGTTTACCCACGTCTTACGTCTGTTACACAACCGACGGACAGCCGTGCGCCCGCCGCATGCTGAAGCGGACAACCCCGTGACAACGCCTCCGTAGCTTCTCCCCTGTACCGATCACCTACAGGTGACGGACAGGGAAAGCGCGAACGGTTCGCGAACGGGAGGCGGTTGGCATGGCGCACGGCGAGGTGCTCGAGTTCGAGGAGTACGTCCGCACTCGGCAGGACGCCCTGCTGCGCAGCGCCCGGCGCCTGGTGCCGGACCCCGTCGACGCCCAGGACCTGCTGCAGACCGCGCTGGTGCGGACGTTCGGCCGCTGGGACGGCATAGCCGACAAGCGTCTCGCCGACGCCTATCTGCGCCGCGTCATGATCAATACGCGTACGGAGTGGTGGCGCGCCCGCAAGCTCGAAGAGGTACCCACCGAGCAGCTGCCCGACGCGAGCATCGACGACTCGACCGAGCAGCACGCCGACCGCGCGCTCCTCATGGACATCATGAAGGTGCTGGCTCCCAAGCAGCGCAGTGTCGTGGTGCTGCGACACTGGGAGCAGATGTCCACAGAGGAGACGGCCGCCGCACTCGGCATGTCGGCCGGAACCGTGAAGAGCACGCTGCACCGGGCGCTGGCCCGGCTCCGCGAGGAGCTGGAGAGCCGGGACCGCCACGAGTCCGGCCACGGCGCGCTCGAACGGGAGGAGACGGAGCGTTGCGCGGCCTAGGCATACGTGCCGCTCGGGTCCTGAAGGCGGGGGGTACGGCGGTGGCCGCGCTCGCCGCCATCGGCCTTTTCCTCGGCGCCCTCACGGCCTGCTCGGCCGGCGGCACCGGCGCCCGCGACGAGGGGCCCGCCCGCTCCGACCCGGGGGCCTCGGCCGCCCCGAAGGCCGTGTCGTCCTCCCCGGCCTCCCCCGCGCCCAAGCAGGTGAACGCGGTCCGGCTCGTCAAGGACGACCCGTCGGTGAGCACGGAGGTCAAGCGCGACCTCAAGCCCTGTGTGGGGGACGAGTACCCGGTCGACGTGTCCTACGGGAACCTCACGGGGAACACGTCGAACGACGTCGTGGTCAACGTCATGACCTGCGGAGACGCCGTCAGCATCGGCAGTTACGTGTACCGCGACACCGGCGGCAGGTACGAGAACGTCTTCATGGCCGAGGAGCCTCCGGTGTACGCGGAGATAGACCGGGGCGACCTCGTCGTCACCAAGCAGGTGTACGAGAAGGGCGACTCGGTCGCGTATCCCTCGGGTGAGGACGTCCTGACGTACCGCTGGACCACCGGCCGGTTCGTCGAGCAGGACAGGACGCACAACGACTACAGCAACGCGGTGAACGGGGACACGCCCGAGCCGTCCGACAACTGAGCGGCCGGGCCGGGCAGCCCCGACCCTTCGGATGACGGACACTTTCACAATTCGGACGACGTAACAGGAGCAGCGGATTCGGATGGCAGAGCACACCCACGTCCTCTTCGTCGAGGACGACGACGTCATCCGCGAGGCCACCCAGCTCGCCCTGGAGCGGGACGGCTTCGTGGTCACGGCCATGCCCGACGGCCTCGCGGGCCTCGAGGCGTTCCGCGCCAACCGGCCCGACATCGCGCTGCTCGACGTGATGGTGCCGGGCCTGGACGGCGTGAGCCTGTGCCGCCGCATCCGTGACGAGTCCACCGTCCCCGTGATCATGCTGTCGGCACGGGCCGACTCGATCGACGTGGTGCTCGGCCTGGAGGCGGGCGCGGACGACTACGTGACCAAGCCGTTCGACGGGGCCGTCCTCGTGGCGCGGATCCGGGCGGTGCTGCGGCGCTTCGGGCACGCGAGCGGGTCGGCGTCCGGCGCGGCGCCGGCCGTCCCCGACGCCTCCGCCGGGAACGGCGGTGTCCTGCAGTTCGGCGATCTGGAGATCGACACCGAGGGCATGGAGGTCCGCAAGGACGGGGCCACGGTCGCGCTGACGCCGACGGAGATGCGGCTGCTCCTGGAGTTCTCGTCCGCGCCCGGCACGGTCCTCTCCCGCGACAAGCTCCTGGAGCGCGTGTGGGACTACGGCTGGGGCGGGGACACCCGCGTCGTCGACGTCCATGTGCAGCGGCTGCGCACGAAGATCGGCCAGGACCGGATCGAGACGGTCCGCGGCTTCGGCTACAAGCTCAAGGCCTGACGGGCCGTGCCGGGGCGGGGTGTTGGGAGAACCGTGGGCTCGGTCGGTCCGTGGGCCGGCCGGGTCATCCACTGTCCGACGAGGAACGGGATCGGGATATGAGGGGGGCCGCCGCGACCGTGCGCGCCCGGCTCGGGCTGCCGCTGCGGCTGCCGCTGAGACGGCTGCGCCCGGCGCTGCACACCGGGGTGCGCTGGAAGATCAGCGTCGCCATCGCCCTGGTGGGAGCGCTCGTCGCCCTCGCCCTGAGTCTGGTCGTGCACAACGCGGCGCGCGTCTCGATGCTGGACAACGCGCGCGACGTGCAGGACGAACGCATCCAGTTCGTGGCGCGCCAGTACGAGGCCACCGGGCGCGGTCTCCCCGTCGGCTTCAAGGTGGACGACCCCGGCATACCCCCTGACCTGCGGAAGAGGGCGATGGCCGGCCGGCGCGCCACCTTCGTCTCCGAACAGGCCGGCGGCGTACCCGACATCTGGGCGGCGGTCCCGCTGGGCGACGGGCGCCTGCTGTCCGTGCACACCCGCTTCACCGACCGCAGCGCCACCGTCATGAAGGACCTCGACCAGGCCCTGATCATCGGCTCGATCTCGGTGGTCTTCGGCGGCTGCGCCCTCGGAGTGCTGATCGGCGGACAGGTGTCACGGCGCCTGCGCAAGGCGGCGCTCGCGGCCCGGGAGGTCGCGCAAGGGCGGACCGACGTACGGGTCGGGGACGCCATCGGCGGCGTCGTACGCGACGAGACCGACGATCTCGCACAGGCCGTCGACGCGATGGCCGACGCCCTGAAGCAGCGTCTTGAGGCCGAGCGCCGGGTCACCGCGGACATCGCGCACGAGCTGCGTACGCCGGTGACCGGGCTGCTCACCGCGGCCGAGCTGCTGCCGCCCGGACGCCCGAGCGAGCTGGTCAAGGACCGGGCCCAGGCGATGCGCACGCTCGTCGAGGACGTGCTCGAAGTGGCTCGTCTGGACAGCGCGGCCGAGCGGGCCGAGCTCCAGGACCTGCTGCTGGGCGAGTTCGTGACGCGGCGGATCGGCGCGCGCCACGCGGACGTACGGGTGAGCGTGGTGCACGAGTCGGAGGTCACCACCGACCCGCGCCGCCTCGAACGCATCCTCTTCAACCTCCTCGCCAACGCCGCGAAGCATGGCAAGCCGCCCGTCGAGGTCAGCGTCGAGGGCCGGGTGGTGCGCGTGCGCGATCACGGACCCGGGTTCCCGGAGGAGCTGCTCGACGAGGGGCCGAGCCGCTTCCGTACGGGCGCGGCGGACCGCGCGGGCCACGGGCACGGCCTCGGCCTGACGATCGCGGCGGGCCAGGCGCGCGTGCTCGGCGCCCGCCTCACGTTCCGCAACGTGCGCCCGCCGGGCGCTCCTTCGGGGACTCCGGCCGAGGGCGCGGTCGCCGTGCTGTGGCTGCCGGAACACGCGCCGACAAACACGGGAAGCTTCCCGATGCTGCGGCTGCCGGACTGAGGGCGGCTCCGAACGAGAGCGTTAGCTGGTGGCCCACTCCTTGTCGAGGTCGAGCCCTTCGTTCCGCTGCGTGAACGAGAACCAGTTGCCGGAGTCGTCGCGGAAGATCGCCTCGGTCCCGTACGGGCGCTCCTGCGGCTCCTGGAGGAACTGGACCCCGCGCTCCTTGAGCTTCGCGTAGTCCCCGTGGATGTCGTCCGTGACCAGGACGCCGGCCCCGAGGATGCCCTTGGAGACCAGCTTCTTCACGGCCTCGGCCGACTCGGGGTCCATCGCGGGCACCCCGGGCACCATCAGCGTCAGCTCGACGTCCGGCTGGTCCTTGGCGCCCACGGTCAGCCAGCGCATGCCGCCCTCGCCCATGATCATGTCCGTACGCACCTCGAGCCCCAGCTTCTCGGTGTAGAACTCCTTGGCCCGGTCCTGGTCGAGAACCCAGACGGTGGAAATGGCGAGTCCCTTGATCATGATGCGCTCCGCGTTGTTCGGGCCACGCGCCGGGGAGTCCGGCCGTGCCCTGTCACCGTAGGCAGTCACCCCCCGCCCCCGCTTCTCCAGAATTGCGCTCCTCGCCGGCCCCCGGACCCGTACCGCCGGAAGGCCCCCTGCCGGGGAAGCCGCCGGCCCACAACATCGCGTAACACCCGGGGATGAGCGCCGCCCCGCGCCCCACATGCTTCGCCCGGTACTCGCTCGGCGTCAGGCCCGTCTGTCTCTTGAACCGGGACGAGAACGTGCCGAGGCTGCTGAACCCCACCAGGCCGCAGATCTCCGTGACCGACAGGTCCGCCGTTCTCAGCATCTCCTCCGCCCGCTCGATCCGGCGGCGCGTCAGATACTGCCCGGGCGTCTCCCCGTACGCCTCCTTGAAGCACCGCACGAAGTGGTAGCGCGAATAGCCGGCATGCGCCGCCACCGCGTCCAGGTCGAGGTCCGCCTCGGCCCAGTCGCGGTCCATCGCATCCTTCGCGAGCCGCAGCTGCCGCAATTTCTCCACGCCATCGATGCTGGCACGCCCCACTGACAACGGCCCCGTTCCAGCAGGCCACAGCCCCGGCACGGCGAAGGCCCCCGGTGCACGTCAGCGCACCGGGGGCCTTCATCAAGCCGAGGAGGATCGGGACGACCCGCTCAGACGGTCTCGGAGACCGTCCTGCCGTCCGCCGCGGCGTCCCCGGCCGCGCCCCCCTCGACCGGCTTCGCGTCGGCCGTGGCCGTACCGGTCTCAGCTGTACCGTTCGCAGCCGCAGCGGCCGTAGCCGTACCGGCCTTGGCCATGTCGATCGGCTGCGCGTCCGCCGGACCCGCGGCCTCGGGAGAGCTCGGCGCCTCCTTGGCGGGGCCCGCGCCCCGCAGCGGCACCTCCTTCACGAAGACCGCCGCGATCAGCGCCAGAACCGCGATGACCGAACCGAGCAGGAAGGCCGAGTGCGTACCTGCCGACACCGCGTGCAGGTAGGCGTCACGCACCACGTCCGGAAGCTTGGCCAGACCCTCGGCCGTCAGCTGCGTGGAATGCTCCGCGACCTTGCCGCCCGTCGCCCCGGCCCGCTCGGCCATCACGTCCTGGACGCGGTTGTTGAAGAGCGCGCCCATGATCGCGACGCCGAAGGAGGAGCCGAGCGTACGGAACAGGGTCGTGGAGGACGAGGCGACGCCCATGTCCTTCATCTCGACGCTGTTCTGCGCGACCAGCATCGTGATCTGCATCAGGCAGCCCATGCCCGCGCCGAGCACGGCCATGTACAGGCCGGAGGTGAGGCGCGTCGTCTCCGTGTCCATCTGCGCGAGCAGGAAGAGTCCGGCCACCATCAGGACGCTGCCGACCAGCGGGAACACCTTGTACTTGCCGGTGTTGGTGGTGACGCGGCCCGCGACCAGCGAGACCACCATCATCGAGAGCAGCATCGGCAGGAGCAGCAGACCGGAGTTGGTCGCGTTCGCCCCCTGCACCGTCTGCTGGTAGAGCGGCAGGAAGAGGACGGCGCCGAACATCACGAAGCCGGTGATGAAGCCGATGAGGGACATCACCGTGAAGTTGCGGCTGCGGAAGATGTGCAGCGGCATGATCGGCTCGGCTGCCTTCGTCTGGACGAAGAGGAAGCCGACGAGCGCGGCGACACCGATCGCGGCGAGCTCCATGATCACGGCGGAGCCCCAGGCGTACTGCGAGCCGCCCCAGGTCGTCACGAGCACGATCGAGGTGATGCCGACGGTGAGCAGCGCGGCGCCGAGGTAGTCGATCTTCCCCTTCGACCGCTTCTTCGGCAGGTGCAGGACCGCGGTGACCATGGCGAGGGCGACAAGGCCGAGCGGCAGGTTTATGTAGAAGGACCAGCGCCAGCCCCAGTTGTCGGTGATGGCGCCGCCGACGAGCGGTCCGCCGATCATGGCGAGCGCCATGACGCCGGCCATCATGCCCTGGTACTTGCCGCGCTCCCGCGGCGGAATCAGGTCACCGATGATGGCCATGACGCCGACCATCAGGCCACCGGCGCCGAGACCCTGGATCGCGCGGAACGCGATGAGCTGGTTCATGTCCTGGGCCATGCCGCTGAGCCCGGAGCCGATCAGGAAGATCACGATCGAGGTCAGGAAGGCGCCCTTCCTGCCGTACATGTCGCCGACCTTGCCCCAGATAGGGGTCGAGGCGGCGGTCGCGAGCGTGTACGCAGTCACGACCCACGAGAGGTGTTCGAGGCCGCCCAGGTCGCCGACGATCGTGGGCATCGCGGTGCCGACGATCATGTTGTCGAGCATTGCGAGCAGCATCGCGATCATCAATGCCATCAGGACGACGCGCACGCTGCGCGGCTGCCGCTCCTTGGTGGCCGCCTCGCCGCCCCCGCCGGTGTCCACCGCCGCCACTGTTCCGGTCTCCGCCATGATCCCCACTCCCCAGTTACTTACTTACCTGCCGACACTTACTTGCCGCCCGGCAAGTTGACTACACTGAGGGAAGATAGAGCGCTAACTAGCCGGGCGTCAAGTAAGTTTTCTCCCAAGGCCCGCCACCAGCACGAAGGAGCAGCCACAGATGGGCAGCAGCAAGCAGCGCCGCGGGAACACGCGGCAGCGCATCCAGGACGTGGCGCTGGAACTGTTCGCCGAACAGGGCTACGAGAAGACCTCGCTGCGCGAGATCGCCGAGCACCTCGACGTCACCAAGGCGGCGCTCTACTACCACTTCAAGACCAAGGAAGACATCGTCGTCAGCCTCTTCGAGGACCTGACGCGGCCCATCGACGAGCTGATCGAGTGGGGCCGGGAGCAGCCCAACACCCTGGAGACCAAGCAGGAGCTCATGGAGCGCTACAGCCTGGCGCTGCACGGGGCGGGACCGCTGTTCCGCTTCATGCAGGAGAACCAGGCGACCATGCGCGAGCTGAGCATCGGCGAGCTCTTCAAGGACCGCATGAAGGCGCTCCTCGACCAGCTCCTGCCGGAGGACGCCACCCTGACCGAGCGGGTCCGCTGCTTCAGCGCGATCTTCTCGATGCACGCGGGCCTGTTCGTCCTCAAGGACGTCGAAGGCGACCCCGAGGAAAAGCGCAAGGCCATCCTCGAGGTCGCCACCGATCTCATCACCCAGGCGCAGCGGGGCGCCTGAGTTCTGTCATGCAGTTGTGCTCTTCGTGCAGGTGAGCTCATTTACGCAGGTGAGCTCGCTTGTGCAGGTCAGACGCTGACGCCGACCGAGCGCAGGAAGTTGACCGGGTTGACCGCGGAACCGTAGTTCGGGGTCGTGCGGATCTCGAAGTGCAGGTGCGGGCCGCTGGAGTTACCGGTGTTGCCGGAGAGCGCGATGTGCTGACCGGTGGAGACCGTCTGGCCTATGTGCACGTCGATGCGGGACAGGTGCGCGTACTGCGAGTACGTGCCGTTGCCGTGCTTGATCACGATGGCGTTGCCGTACGCCGGGCCGTCGCCGCCGCCGTTGGGGCCGGCCTTGACGACGGTGCCGCCGTGGGCGGCCATGACGTTCGTGCCGATCGGCACGGCGAAGTCCTGGCCGGAGTGCTTGTGCGACCACATGTTGCCGCCGAGGCCGAAGCCCGCGGACAGCTTGTAGCTCTTGACCGGGTCCATCCAGCTGGCAGCCTTCTTCGCGGCGGTCTTCTTGACCGTCGCGGCGTTCTGCTTCGCCTGCTCGGCGGCCTTGGCCTGGGCCTTGGCCTGCGCCTGAACGGAAGCCGCGGCGACGCCGGGCAGCGCGACGCTTCCCTGAGTGCTTTCGGCGGCGACCGCGGCCCCGGCCCCCAGCAGCGCCGTGGCTCCCATGGCGACGGTCACGACGGCCGCCCGAGTACGGAGCAGGGACGAGCCGGAAGAAAGAGTCATGGTGCGCTTCGACATTCGGGATTACCTCCGCGTTGATGACAGGGACAGACCGGCACTCGTTGGTGACGTGCCGGGCTGGCTGTTCATTGGTAACCCGGGACCCCATCTCGACTCAAAGGCCCCATCTACTACCCAAAGCCGTACTAAAAGGTCGGGACTTCAACCTCTTGACGACCCCTGAAGACCCCCTACGATCTGTCGGTTTTATGCCCTGATTCCAGGTTTAGGGGCACTTCGCGCCCTTGCGTCCCGGGCTCCACCGGTCGCGCACCCCACCGATCCAAGAAACGGACATTTCGGTATAACCCATCGATGCCGCAACAACCCTCCACCCTCCCAACGCATCCACTATTGCGGCTAGTACCGGACAAAACGCCTGTGCGGCATGTCACCGGGAGGCAAGATCCAGAGACCCGCGAATGTGACGCGGGCTACGCCGAAGCGCCTGGTTTCACGGCCTTCGGGGGAAGCGCAGATGGATCCCTCAGTCCTCGGCACGCGCCTGGCGTGGAGCGTGCTCTCGCCTCTGGCGAAGCCGCTCCTCACCCGCGACGGCCCCGGCTCGGGCCTGGTGGACAGGCCCGTACGCCTCTAGGGCCTCGTCACCTTCCGCGGCGAGAAGCGGACCCTCGGGGAGAAGGAGGTCCGGCACCTGGCCGCCCGTCTGGTGCGGGAGGCCGTGCAGTCCTCGGGCGAGCCCCCGTTCCCTGCGGACGAGCAGGAGGCGGTCACGGCGGCCTCGCCCGCAGGCTCCTCGCCCTCGGCGACCTGGACACGGACGACCTCCAGGCGGTCCGCCTCGGCCACCGGCAGCCGGCCCACACCCTGCGCGAGTCGGCCACCGGCAGCCGGCCCACACCCTGCGCGAGTCGGCCACCGGCAGCCGGCCCGCACCGTGCGCGAGCCGGTCCCCGCGCCTGGCCTCACCGCCGACGCCCTGTGCCCTCCACCGCGCGCGCCGCGGATATCTGCCGCCGCGCCGCAAGGCCCCTGTATGACGCCGCGCTCCAGATGATCCTCACCGACCGCGACCGCCGGCACGGCTTGGGCGGCCTCGACGGCATCGAACCCGACACCGAGGACCAGACCGAACTCCTCCAGCGCCTCGCCTACGCACGCGTGCTCGCGGCCGCACCGAGAGGGACGAGGCCACCGCGCTCACGCTGCTCGAACGCGCCCTGCCCTCGGCCCTCGACGCCGCGCGCCAGGGCGACGCCCCCACGATCCTGCGCCACCTCCTGCTGCGCAGCGGCGTCCTGCGCAGCCCCGCCCCGCAGGCGGTCGCCTTCGCGCGCACCGGACGTTCCTCGACCACCTCTCGGCGCGCGCTACGCGGTCGAGGAGGGCCACCTCGACGTCCTGCTCGGCCACGCCGGCGACACCCAGTGGGGGACGTCGTGCGCATGGCGGTGGCCCATGCCCGTACTCGCGAGCGGACGACGCTCCTACGTACGCGCACGAGGTGCGCCTCATCTTCTCCGAGGACGCGGCACCGGCCGCCGGCGAGGTGTACGCCGACCACTTCCCTCAGGCCGACGTCACCGTCCACCGGCGGGGTGGCTGACCCGCGGGCACGACAAAGGGGCTTCCCCAGGACCAAAGTCCTGGGGAAGCCCCTTTGTCTCAGCGCATCCCCGAAGGGTTACGCCTCCTTGTTCAGATTCGGCCCGGCTCCGCCGGCCGCCTGCTCGATCGGCGGGACGTCCGGCAGCGTGGCCTTCTCCTCGCCACGGAAGGTGAACGTCTTGGCGTCACCCTCGCCCTCCGTGTCGACGACCACGATGTGGCCCGGACGCAGCTCGCCGAAGAGGATCTTCTCGGAGAGCGAGTCCTCGATCTCGCGCTGGATCGTGCGACGCAGCGGACGCGCGCCGAGCACGGGGTCGTAACCCTTCTTGGCCAGGAGCTCCTTCGCGGACTGGCTGAGCTCGATGCCCATGTCCCGGTCCTTGAGGCGCTCGTCGACCTTGCCGATCATCAGGTCGACGATCTGGAGGATGTCGTCCTGGGTCAGCTGCGGGAAGACGACGACGTCGTCCACACGGTTGAGGAACTCGGGGCGGAAGTGCTGCTTGAGCTCGTCCGAGACCTTGTTCTTCATCCGCTCGTAGTTGGACTTCGTGTCACCCGTGGCCGCGAAGCCCAGGTTGAAGCCCTTCGAGATGTCCCGCGTGCCGAGGTTGGTCGTCATGATGATGACCGTGTTCTTGAAGTCCACGACCCGGCCCTGGGAGTCGGTCAGGCGACCGTCCTCCAGGATCTGAAGGAGCGAGTTGAAGATGTCCGGGTGGGCCTTCTCGACCTCGTCGAAGAGAACCACCGAGAACGGCTTGCGCCGCACCTTCTCCGTCAGCTGGCCGCCCTCTTCGTAGCCCACGTAACCGGGGGGCGAACCGAAGAGACGCGAGACCGTGTGCTTCTCGCTGAACTCCGACATGTCGAGGGAGATCAGCGCGTCCTCGTCACCGAAGAGGAACTCGGCGAGCGCCTTGGACAGCTCGGTCTTACCGACACCGGACGGGCCCGCGAAGATGAACGAGCCACCGGGGCGCTTCGGGTCCTTCAGACCGGCACGCGTACGGCGGATCGCCTTCGAGAGCGCCTTGACGGCGTCCTTCTGGCCGATGACGCGCTTGTGGAGCTCGTCCTCCATGCGCAGCAGACGCGAGGACTCCTCCTCGGTCAGCTTGAAGACGGGAATGCCGGTCGCGGTCGCGAGGACCTCGGCGATCAGATCGCCGTCGACCTCGGCGACGACGTCCATGTCGCCGGCCTTCCACTCCTTCTCGCGCTTGGCCTTCCCGGCGAGCAGCTGCTTCTCCTTGTCGCGGAGCGAAGCTGCCTTCTCGAAGTCCTGGGAGTCGATGGCCGACTCCTTGTCACGGCGCACGCCCGCGATCTTCTCGTCGAACTCGCGGAGGTCCGGCGGCGCGGTCATCCGGCGGATGCGCATCCGGGAACCGGCCTCGTCGATCAGGTCGATCGCCTTGTCCGGCAGGAAGCGGTCCGAGATGTACCGGTCGGCCAGCGTCGCCGCCTGGACGAGGGCCTCGTCCGTGATGGAGACGCGGTGGTGGGCCTCGTAGCGGTCGCGCAGACCCTTGAGGATCTCGATCGTGTGCGGCAGCGACGGCTCAGCGACCTGGATGGGCTGGAAGCGGCGCTCGAGAGCGGCGTCCTTCTCCAGGTGCTTGCGGTACTCGTCGAGCGTGGTCGCACCGATGGTCTGCAGCTCACCGCGGGCCAGCATCGGCTTCAGGATCGAAGCGGCGTCGATGGCGCCCTCGGCGGCACCCGCACCGACCAGCGTGTGCAGCTCGTCGATGAACAGGATGATGTCGCCGCGGGTGCGGATCTCCTTGAGGACCTTCTTCAGGCGCTCCTCGAAGTCACCGCGGTACCGGGAACCGGCGACCAGCGCGCCCAGGTCGAGGGTGTAGAGGTGCTTGTCCTTGAGGGTCTCGGGCACCTCGCCCTTGACGATGGCCTGCGCGAGGCCCTCGACGACGGCGGTCTTGCCGACGCCGGGCTCGCCGATGAGGACCGGGTTGTTCTTCGTGCGGCGGGACAGCACCTGCATGACCCGCTCGATCTCCTTCTCGCGCCCGATGACCGGGTCGAGCTTGGATTCGCGGGCAGCCTGCGTGAGGTTCCGGCCGAACTGGTCGAGGACCAGGGACGTGGAGGGGGTGCCCTCGGCAGGACCGCCACTGGCGCCGGCGGTCTCCTTGCCCTGGTAGCCGGAGAGCAGCTGGATGACCTGCTGCCGCACCCGGTTGAGATCGGCGCCCAGCTTGACCAGGACCTGGGCGGCTACGCCCTCGCCCTCGCGGATCAGGCCGAGCAGGATGTGCTCCGTGCCGATGTAGTTGTGGCCCAGCTGAAGGGCCTCGCGGAGCGACAGCTCCAGGACCTTCTTGGCACGGGGGGTGAAGGGGATGTGTCCGGACGGGGCCTGCTGGCCCTGGCCGATGATCTCCTCCACCTGCTGGCGGACCGCCTCGAGCGAAATCCCGAGGCTCTCCAGGGCCTTAGCGGCGACACCCTCACCCTCGTGGATCAGGCCCAGGAGGATGTGCTCGGTGCCGATGTAGTTGTGGTTGAGCATCCGGGCTTCTTCCTGAGCCAGGACGACAACCCGCCGCGCGCGGTCGGTGAACCTCTCGAACATCGTTAATCGCTCCTCAGAGCGGTCAGGCAGTAAGGGGACGCTCCCCTCCCTGTCCTTCCGCAGCTTAGTCCCGCAAGCGGGGACCGCTCATTCCAACTGCCGACACCCGTCGATGGCCTCCTGACCCGAACGCCGACAACTGCTCCAACACCGATGGTGCGAGACGATGTTCCCGCAGGCCAGGCAGTTACCCCCACCATCAGTACGCCGATGGCGAACGCAAGACGGCCCGAACCCACGTGTCGCCCCTCCTCACTAGGGATGTCTTACCCGCTAGCAGTGACAGTCCATGCGGCGCGCCCCGGTTCCCTCCGCTACGGGCGAACACCCTTGCGCCGCCGAACGCCTCCGCGCGCCCCCATTCGAGAAACTCTGTGCACCCATCCGACAACGCTGCGTAACTCGCGAGGGTTCCCGGCGGTTGCTCCGGACATGGTCTCCATCGTGCCCACCGTGCCCCTGCCCCGTCGGCCGCTCGACGCGGGCGACCCGGTGCGGGAGTGGTACGAGAACGCGCTCGGCTGGGCCACCGCGCCGGGCCCCGAGGGCCTTCAGCTGCTGACGGGGCTGCGCTTCGACGTACTGGAGTTGCCCGCGGAGGCGGGACGAGCCGTGCTGCGGCGGCTGGACCCCAGGTGTCCGGTGGCCCTGCAAGGGGAGACGATGCGCCTGCTGGTGGCCGCGGGCAGCGCGGAGGAGCTGCCGGGGCTGCTCGACTGGCTGGAGTGGGGGGCGCTGCCCCTCGATCTCACCGTGGCCGGTGCGGGCGGGCGGATCGACGCGCCCGCGCCCCCGGGAGTGCCGGACCCGCAGGAGGCCGCGGTCTGGGTGCGGCCCCCCGAGCCCGGATGCGACGTCGAGCCGACACTTCCGGCCCTGACGGCGCTTTCGGCCGTAGGGGGCGGTGGGGGCGCCCCCGGTCTCGTACGGCTGGTGGAAACGGCGGCGACTCAGTGCCACCGGATCCGGCTGCGACGTGGCTGCACTCAGCCGTTGGCCTTCTCGTAGGCCTCACGGATGGACGCGGGGACACGGCCGCGGTCGTTGACCTCGTAACCGTTCTCCTTGGCCCAGGCACGGATCTGCGCCGTGTCCTGGCTGCCGCCGGCCACCGCGGCGCGCGCCTTGCCGCGTCCGCCGGCGGAACGGCCTCCGGTGCGACGACCACCCTTGAGGTACGGCTCAAGAAGTCCGCGGAGCTTGTCCGCGTTGGCGGTGGTGAGGTCGATCTCGTAAGTCTTGCCGTCCAACGCGAACGTCACGGTCTCGTCCGCCTCGCCACCGTCGAGGTCGTCGACAAGAAGGACCTGAACCTTCTGTGCCACCGGATTTCCTTTCATCGATATCTGTAGGGCCGGACTCCACGACCTCAGTCGTTGATTCGCCGTCCCCTTGTTATATGCAGTACGCAGTACGTCGGAAAGCAAACCGCTTTTGCTGGAAAAACACAAACCCCTGGGAGAGATCCAGGAGAGATCAAGCGCCGCGAGAAGCCCGGAAAGATGCGCGTTTCGGACATAGGGCACCTGGGCAGGCAGCTGCTGAGTAATACAGGGGGGCGATCACAGATGCAGAAGCATCCGACTGTTGCCCAAGGTGTTCGGTTTCACTCGTTCGAGACCGAGGAACTCCGCGACACCCTCGTCATAGGAACGCAAGAGCTCGCTGTAGACATCGGTGTCGATGGTATCGACGGGTGCCTCTCCGATCTCCACGAAGCCGTGGTTCGCGAAGAACTCCACTTCGAAGGTGAGACAGAAAACCCGGCGAACACCGATCCAGCGCGCGGTCTGAAGCAACTTCTGGAGCAGCTGATGACCGACGCCCGCGCCCCTGACCACCGGATTCACGGCGAGGGTGCGGACTTCCGCGAGGTCTTCCCACATGACGTGCAGGGCGCCGCAGCCGACGACCTCCGCGTTGTCGTCACGTTCCGCGACCCAGAACTCCTGGATGTCCTCGTAAAGCGTCACGGTGGCTTTGTCGAGCAGGATCCCCTCGCGGCTGTACGCGTCGAGGAGACGGCGCACGGACGGCACATCGGCCGTCCTCGCCCTGCGCACGGTGACTGCTTTTGCGGTGACTGCGGGGAGCTGTGCTGGCATGAGCGGACGCTATCGCCCGGCGTCCGGGTCCGGTCCCTCGGGTCCTTCAGTGCCTTCGGGTCCTTGAGGCCCCTCTGGCCCTTCAGATGCTTCGGGCCCTTCGGAGTCTTCAGATGCTTCGGGCTCTTGAGTCGTGAGGGTCTGCGCCTGAGGCCCCTGCACCATGCGCACTGCATCGCTCAGTGCTTGGCGTTGTTCCGGCGACATCATGCCGAAGAAGGCGACGAGAGCCGCCGCTGGGTTGTCACTCTGGGACCATGCGTCGTTCATCAGCGCGGCGGAGTAGGCGGCGCGAGTGGAGACGGCCTCATATCGATAGGCCCGGCCTTCCGCTTCGCGGCGCACCCAGCCCTTCTGGTGGAGATTGTCCAAAACGGTCATGACCGTGGTGTAGGCGATGGAACGGTCCTGCTGGAGGTCTTCCAGGACTTCGCGAACCGTCACGGGGCGGTTCCACTTCCACACCCGTGTCATCACTGCGTCTTCGAGTTCTCCCAATGGGCGCGGCACGAGCAGCACACTAGTGGCAGAAGTCGGGAATAGGGCGCCGGACGTGGCAAACGGCGCCTAATAACGGCAAAAAGGGCGCCCGGTGGGGCGCCCTTCTCAGATGTCGCTCGGCTGCGGGCCGGCCTGGCGGGCCGCCTCGGCGCGGGCGATCGCCGCGTCGACGGCCGCGTCTTCCTTGGCCTTCCTGTCGCCGCCCTGGGACTTCACGATCGTCACGATGAGACCGACGAAGAAGACGGCCATCACTACGGGGGGCACGAGCGCGGAGACGTAGTCCATGCCCCCAGAGTAGCTATCCGACGGCGAGCTCCTGCGGCGGGGCCGCGGGGGGTGCGGGGCGGCGCTTGGGCGGGAAGACCTCGGCCGGGGTGGGCATGGGGCGCGGCGGGGCCGGGGGGTTCGCCGGGGGCCTGGGGTCGGATGCCGGCTTCCCGGTGGCGGCGAGACCCCCGGGCAGGGCGAGCAGCCGGGTGCGGGAGGCCGGTACGCGGGGCTGCAGGACGCGCACTTCCCCGCGCACGGACGCCCGGCCCTCGAGCCTGGCCCGCACGTCGCGCTCGGTGAGCGTGCGGCAGCGTTCGAGGAGGGTGGCGGCGGAGGGGTTGCCGCGCAGGGCGCGCAGGGAGGCGAGGTCGTCGGCGCCGGGCTGGTAACCCGCCGCGAGCGACTCGTCGAGCAGCTCCAGGTAGCCGGTGGTGGTGCCGGGCAGGGCGGCCCGGTAGCGGGCGAGGTCGGCCAGCAGGAAGGCGCGGATACGGGCGCCTTCGTCGGCTGCCTCGTCGACCGACTCGGCGAGCCGGAGGCAGTCCTGGATGTCCTCGGCGGAGACAGGACTCGGGTGAAGGGCAAGGGCAAGGGCGCGTCGGAGCACACGCAGCTCTTCAGCGCCGAACGCCATGCCGCCGCGGTTTCCGTAGGGCGTGGGCATGGGCCGACGATACGCAGCACAACGGACAAAATCCGTTTAACCGCCAATTTACGGCGTGGCTCCGGGTGCGGTCAGTCGCCCCTGGGCACCCAGGTCACTCGGCCCGGCGCCGTGACATGGCGAACACGATCGCGCCCACGCCGAGCGCCGCGGCAGCGGCCGCCGCCAGCCACGGCAGGAACCCGGCACCCGTCGCCGCCATGGACCCGGACGTGCCCGAGGTCCCCGAGCCACCCGACGTCACGGAGACCGTGGCGGAAGCGGAGGGCGAGGGGGTCGCGGTGCCGCCCGAGGCCGACGGAGACGGCGACGGCGACGGGGAGGAGGACGCCTCACCGACGGTGATCGCCGCCTCGTCGTTCGACTGGTCCGGGTCGTTCAGGACGATCCCGTCGCCGGGGCGCACGGTGACCGTGCCGCGGGCGGCGCCGGCGGCGAGGTCCTTCTCGTAACTGACCTGGAAGCGGTACATCTGGCCGTCGCCGCTCTCCTCGGAGACGGTGTCCGGGCAGAGGTAGCGGCGGTGGCCCGGCTCGAAGGGCGAGGTCTTGCCGCCGGTGTACGTGTAGCAGTCGCCGCTCGCCTGGTCGTCGGGCTCCTCGTCGACGCGCACGCTCTTGGCGACGACGCCCTTGGGGAGCGTCACCTCGGCGTAGGCCACGGGCTTGCTGTCGGGGTGGGCGACCACGGCGGGGCCCGCGTTGCGCAGGCCGAACGCGAGCGGGTGGGTGGAGCCCTTCTTGCCGGGGACGAGGACGGCGCCGACCGCGAGGAAGTCCGCGGCGTTGTCGGCGTCGTACGTCACCCGGTGACTGTCGGCGAAGTCCGTGCCCGTGGCGGGGCTCAGGGTGAGCGCGGCGCCCTTGCCGGGGGTGCCGCCGGTGTCCGTACCGGAGGAGGCCGGGACGGCCTCGGCGGTGATGTCGGTCCAGGTGTGGAAGGCGTCCTTGCCGAGGGACCCTTCGAGCGGGTTGGAGAATCCAACCGTGGCACCCGGGGCGATCGCCGTCTTGAACACGCAGGTCACGTCGGCGTCGTCCCTGCCGAAGTCGCCCGGCAGGTAGAGGCAGTTGCTGTGCTTCCCCGCGAACATGACGCCCGGGCTGCCCGTGAGGCGGACGGTGATCTGTTCGGTGGGCAGGTCGCCGGTGTTGCGCAGGACCACGGGGTAGCCGACGGACTGGCCGGGCGTCAGGCCGGACCTGGCGGGCAGTGCGGCGACCTGGATCTTCGGGGAGCCGATGACGACCTTGGAGGTCTCGGTGTCGGGGGTCGCCTTGTCCGCCGTGACCTCGTAGCGCAGCGTTCCGGTGTCGCCGGGCTTCGTGCCGGCGACCGCGCTGAGCGTGAAGGGTTCGAACGGGCCGTGCAGATTGCCGTTGTCCAGGCACGTGACGACGGCGCCGACCGCCGTGCACTGGTCGTTCTCGGCCTTGATCGTGGCAATGCCCTTGAGGCCGCTCGCGTCGATCACCAGCTTGGCGTTCTCCGGCAGCGGGAGCCCGTCCACGCCGTCGTCGGCGAAGCCGTAGCCGACCCCGGGGGCGATGGACGTACCCGACGCCGGGACGGCTATCTGTGCGGGCGCCGTGATGACTGCGTAGGACTGCGTGGGAGGCGTGGGGTCCGCGGCCCAGGCCGTGGCACCGGTGAGACCGACCCCGGTCAGCGCGATGGCCGCCGTCGCAGCCGCCAACTGTCTGCCCTTACGCCACATTTCGCCCCACGTCCATCGCATGCCGACTCGTGCCCCGTCTCTGCGGAGACGAGCGAAGCGTACGAACGGTTGCACCCTTCGCGCACGCCTTGTCGAAAGTCCGTGCGCGAAGGGGCAGTTGGGGCGCAGCCGAAAGGGCGCGTAGCCGAAAGAGGCGTCAGGAGCGGGAGACGTTCCGCTCGTAGACCAGGCGCAGGCCGATCAGGGTGAGCCACGGCTCGTGCTCGTCGATCACCGCGGCCTCACCGAGCACCATGGGCGCAAGACCCCCGGTGGCGATGACGGTCACGTCGTCCGGGTCGTCGGCGAGTTCGCGCGCCATGCGGGTCACGACGCCGTCGACCTGGCCCGCGAAGCCGTACAGGATGCCGGACTGCATGGCCTCGACGGTGTTCTTGCCGATGACGCTGCGCGGACGGGCGATCTCGATCTTGCGGAGCTGGGCGCCCCTGACGCCCAGCGCCTCCACGGAGATCTCGATACCGGGGGCGATGACGCCGCCGGCGTACTCCCCGCGTGCGGAGACCGCGTCGAAGGTGGTCGCCGTGCCGAAGTCGACGACGATGGCGGGCCCCCCGTAGAGCTCGACCGCCGCCACCGCGTTGATGATGCGGTCGGCGCCGACCTCCTTGGGGTTGTCCATGAGGATCGGGACGCCGGTCTTGATGCCGGGTTCGACCAGGACGGCGGGGACGTCGCCGTAGTAGCGGCGGGTGACCTCGCGCAGTTCGTGCAGGACCGAGGGGACGGTCGAACAGATGGCGATGCCGTCGATGCCGTCGCCGAGCTCGTCGCCGAGCAGCGGGTGCATGCCCATCAGGCCCTGGAGGAGCACGGCGAGTTCGTCGGCGGTGCGGCGGGCGTCGGTGGAGATGCGCCAGTGCTCGACGATCTCCTCCCCGTCGAACAGGCCGAGGACGGTGTGCGTGTTGCCTACGTCGATGGTGAGCAGCATGGCGACTACTCCGCCGCGCGCAGGTCGAGGCCGATGTCCAGGATCGGCGACGAGTGGGTCAGCGCGCCCACCGCGAGGAAGTCGACGCCCGTCGCGGCGTACTCGCGCGCGTTCGCCAGGGTCAGCCGTCCCGAGGACTCCAGGAGGGCGCGGCCGGCGACGATCGCGACGGCCTCCTGGGTCTCGGCCGGCGTGAAGTTGTCCAGGAGGATCAGGTCGGCGCCCGCCTCCACGACCTCGCGCAGCTGGTTCAGGGTGTCGACCTCGACCTCGACGGCGAGGTCCGGGAAGGACTCCCGTACGGCCTTGAAGGCCTGTGCGACGCCGCCGGCGGCGACCACGTGGTTGTCCTTGACCAGGGCCGCGTCCGAGAGCGACATGCGGTGGTTGACGCCGCCGCCCATGCGGACGGCGAACTTCTCCAGGGAGCGCAGGCCGGGCGTCGTCTTGCGGGTGTCGCGGACCTTCGCCGTGGTCCCCTCCAGCGCGTCCGCCCACGCGCGCGTGGCGGACGCGATGCCGGACAGGCGGCACAGGATGTTGAGGGCGCTGCGCTCGGCGGTCAGCAGGTCGCGGGTGCGGGTGGTGACGCTGAGGAGCTTCTGCCCGGCGGTGATCCGGTCGCCGTCCTCTGCGTGCCGCTCGACCTCGAACTCGTCGGTGCAGACCACGGAGAGCACGGCCTCGGCGACGCGCAGGCCCGCCACGACGCCGTCCTCACGGGCGGTGAAGTCGGCGGTGGCGACGGCGTCCTCGGGGATGGTGGCGACCGTGGTGACGTCCACGCCGCCGTCCAGGTCCTCGGCGATGGCCATGTGCGCGATGTCCTCGACCTCCACGGGGTCGAGCCCCGCGTCGGCCAGGAGCTGGGCGAGGGCGGGGTCGAGGCCGCACTCCATCATGTCGGCGTCGGCTCCGCCGCAGCCGCAGCCGTCGCCGCAGCCGCCGCTCTCGGCGAGGGGGAGGTCGGGGGTGCTCACGTCTCTCACTGCTCCTGCTGGTGTGTACGGCACTCGGGGCGGGTCGGGGGGAATTCTGCGGTGGGCGTGGTGTGCGCGGCCAGCGTCCGGTCGGGATTCAGCCGTACGACGATGTGGCGGCGCCATGCCGCGTCATCGCGGTCGGCGTGGTCCTCGCGCCAATGGCAGCCGCGGGTCTCCTCGCGGCGGCGGGCCGCGGCGACGAGGACGCGGGCGACGCACAGGAGGTTGGTGGCCTCCCAGGTGTCGACGCCGGGCTCCGCGGTCTTGCCGTTCTCCGCGAGGGCGCCCGCCGCCTCGGCGTGGATGCGGCCGAGTCCCGCGGCGGCCTCGGCGAGGGAGTCGGCGGAGCGCAGCACGCCCGCGCCCTGCGTCATGACGCGCTGGATGGCGAACCGTGCCTCGGGCGGCATCAGAGGGTGGGTCGGGATCTCCGGGTGCGGCACAGGGGCCGGCACGCGCGCGTGGAGGCCGTTTTCCCGGTGGCTCGCGGCGATGTCGTCCGCGATGCGCTCGGCGTAGACCAGGCCCTCCAGGAGGGAGTTGGAGGCGAGCCGGTTCGCGCCGTGGACGCCGGTGCAGGCGACCTCTCCGCACGCGTACAGGCCGGGGACCGTCGTGCGGCCCTGGAGGTCCGTGCGGACGCCTCCGGAGGCGTAGTGGGCGGCGGGGGCCACGGGGACGGGCTCGGTGACCGGGTCGATGCCGTGGGCGCGGCAGGCGGCGAGGATCGTGGGGAACCGGTTCTCCCACATCTCGGCGCCGAAGTGCCGGGCGTCCAGGTACATGTGCTCGGCGCCCTGCTCCTGCATGCGGCGCGTGATGCCCTTGGCGACGATGTCGCGGGGCGCGAGCTCGGCCAGTTCGTGCTGGCCGACCATGAAGCGCACCCCGTCGGCGTCGACGAGGTGGGCGCCCTCGCCGCGTACGGCCTCGGAGACCAGGGGCTGCTGGCCCTCCGCGTCCGCGCCGAGGAAGAGCACCGTCGGGTGGAACTGCACGAATTCGAGGTCGGACACCTCGGCGCCCGCGCGCAGGGCGAGCGCGACGCCGTCGCCGGTGGAGACGTGCGGGTTGGTGGTGGCCGAGAAGACCTGGCCCATGCCGCCGGTCGCGAGGACCACGGCGGGGGCGAGCGCCGCGCCGACGCCGTCGTGCTGGCCCTCCCCCATGACGTGCAGGGAGACGCCCGCCGTGCGGCCGTCGGCGTCCGTGAGGAGGTCGAGGACCAGGGCGTTCTCCACGGTCCTGATGCCCCGCGCGCGTACCGCCTCGACGAGGGCGCGGGAGATCTCGGCGCCGGTGGCGTCGCCGCCCGCGTGCGCGATGCGGCGGCGGTGGTGGCCGCCCTCGCGGGTGAGCGCGAGGTCGCCGTCGGCCGACTCGTCGAAGTGCGCGCCGGTCGCGATGAGGCGGCGTACGGCGTCGGGGCCCTCCGTGACGAGGGTGCGGACCGCTTCCTCGTCGCACAGGCCCACGCCCGCGACGAGCGTGTCCTCGAGATGCTGCTCGGGGGTGTCACCGTCGCCGAGCGCCGCGGCGACGCCGCCCTGTGCCCAGCGCGTGGAGCCGTCGTCGAGACGGGCCTTGGTGACGACGACGGTCCGCAGTCCGGCCGCCTGGCAGCGCAGGGCCGCGGTGAGACCGGCGACGCCGGAGCCGACGATCACGACATCGGCGGTGACGGACCAGCCGGGCGCGGGCGCGTGCAGGCGTATGCCGGTCGCCGTGCCGGTGACTGTGGTCCCTGTGGCACTCATACGGGAGCTCCGAAGGTCAGGGGGATGTTGTCGATCAGCCGCGTCGAGCCGACCCTGGCGGCGACGGCGAGCACGGCCTCTCCGATGTGGCCGCGCTGCACGTCCGTGAAGTCGGCCGGGTCGACGAGAGCGAGGTAGTCCAGCGTGAGCGGCGGCCGGACGCGGGCGGCCTCGTCGAGGACCTGGCGGGCCGCGGCGCGGACGGCTTCGGGGCCGCCGGGCGAGGCCTTCGCGACGGCGTGCGCGTCGGCGGCGGCACGGGCCTCGCCTATCGCGTTCAGGGCGTCGGCACGCGCGTGCGTGGAGGGCGCTTCGTGGGCACGCGCGCGCAGGGCCTCCTGGGCGGCGTGCCGGTCGCGGCCGGCGAAGAGCGCCTGGGAGAGGGCGAGCGCGGTGCGCCGCTCGTCGGCGGAGAGGTAGCGGTTGCGGCTGGAGAGGGCCAGGCCGTCGTGCTCGCGCACGGTGGGCACGCCGACGATCTCCACGGCGAAGTTCAGGTCGCGCACCATGCGGCGGATCAGAGCGAGCTGCTGGGCGTCCTTCTGCCCGAACAGCGCGATGTCGGCCGCGGTCAGGTGGAGCAGCTTGGCGACGACGGTGAGCATGCCGTCGAAGTGGCCGGGCCGCGAGGCGCCTTCGAGGCGCTCCCCCATGGGGCCGGCGGTGACGCGGACCTGGGGTTCGCCGCCGGGGTAGACCTCGTCCGCGGAGGGCGCGAACACGACGTCGGCGCCCGCCTGTTCGGCGATCTTGATGTCGGAGTCGAGGGTGCGCGGATAGCGGTCGAGGTCCTCGCCCGCGCCGAACTGGAGCGGGTTCACGAAGACCGTCGTCACCACTTCGCCGTCGGCGCCGGCGAGCGAGCGCGCCGTGCGGATCAGTTCGGCGTGGCCGTCGTGCAGCGCCCCCATGGTCATGACGACGGCGCGGCGGCCCGCACGCGCGCGCGTGCGGAGTTCATCGGCGGTGTGCAGCACGGTGGTCATCGCTGGTCTCCCTCGGCGCCGTCGGCCAGAACCCCCAGGAGGTCCTCGGCGAGTTCGGGCTTGAGCAGGCCGTGCGCGAGGGCACGGTCGGCGGTGGCGCGGGCCATCGCCAGATACCCGGCGACGGTCTGGGGCGCGTGCTCGCGCAGCTCGGCGACATGGGCGGCGACCGTGCCCGCGTCCCCGCGCGCGACGGGCCCGGTGAGCGCGGCGTCACCGGACCTGAGGGCGTTGTCGAGGGCCGCGCCGAGCAGCGGGCCGAGCATCCGGTCGGGGGCCTCGACGCCCGCGGCCCGCAGCAGTTCCATGGACTCGGCGACCAGCGTGACCAGGTGGTTGGCGCCGAGGGCCAGCGCCGCGTGGTACAGCGGGCGCGACTCCTCACGGATCCACTCGGGCTCGCCGCCCATCTCGATGACGAGCGCCTCCGCTGCGAGCCGCAGCTCCTCGGGCGCGGTCACGCCGAAGGAGCAGCCGGCCAGCCGCTGTACGTCTACGGGGGTGCCGGTGAACGTCATCGCGGGGTGCAGCGCGAGCGGCAGGGCGCCGGCCCGCAGTGCGGGGTCGAGCACCTTGGTGCCGTAGCGCCCCGAGGTGTGCACGATCAGCTGTCCCGGGCGTACGGAACCGGTCTCGACGAGCCCCTCCACGAGGCCGGGCAGCGCGTCGTCGGGCACCGTGAGCAGCACGAGTTCGGCGCGCGCGAGGACCTCGGCGGGCGTCACGACGGGGACGTCGGGCAGCATGAGGCCGGCCCGGCGCACGGATCCCTCGGAGACCGCGGAGACGGCGACCGGGCGGTGTCCCGCGAGGGCCAGAGAGGCCGCGAGGGCGGGGCCGACACGGCCCGCGCCGACCACTCCGACGGTCAGCCGGGCGGGGCGGTCCCTGGGGTCGGTGGGTTCGGGTCGAGGAGGTGCGTTCACAGGACGACGGCCTTCCGTTCCAGTCCGCTCGGGGTACCGGACGATTTCTCGTCATGTTAACGCGATCTGCTCCGCGGGCTCCGTCCCATCCAGAGGCTGTGGGCAACCGCACGCGCGTACGACATGATCGGTGGATGACGGAGAGCGAAGAGCGGGAGAACACCGCAGAGGACGACGCGACGAAGGCGCGGGCCCGCCGCGCCGCGGCTCTGCGGGGTGCCGAGCGGATCCTCGGCGTGCACGGCCTCGACGCCACCATCGGTGAGCGTCTGACGGCGCTCACGGAGGCTGCCTGGTCCGTCGCCGACCCCGGCCGGACCAGCGATCTGTACGGCGACGGCATCGTCGCCGACCTGGAGGAGCGCGTCGCGGGGCTCCTCGGCACGGAGGCGGCGGCCTACTTCCCCACCGGCACGATGGCGCAGCAGGTCGCGCTGCGCTGCTGGGCGGGCCGTACGGGCAACCCGACGGTCGCCCTGCACCCGATGGCACACCCGGAGCGGCACGAGCGCGGTGCCTTCGGCGCCCTGAGCGGCCTGCGCACCGTCCACCCGACGAGCGAGCCGCGGCTGCCGAACGCCGACGAGGTGCGCGACTTCGCCGAGCCCTTCGGCGCGCTGATGCTCGAACTGCCGCTCCGGGACGCCGGTTATGTCCTGCCCACCTGGGACGAGCTGGTCGCCGTCACCGAGGCGGCCAGGGAACGGGACGCCGTCGTGCACTTCGACGGAGCGCGCCTGTGGGAGTGCACCACCCACTTCGGGCGCTCCCTGGCCGAGATCGCCGATCTCGCCGACAGCGTGTACGTGTCGTTCTACAAGACCCTCGGCGGCCTCAGCGGAGCGGCGCTCGCCGGGCCCCGGTCGTTCGTCGAAGAGGCGAAGACCTGGCGGCACCGCTACGGCGGCCAGCTCTTCCAGCAGTTCCCCGCGGTGCTCTCGGCCCTGGTCGGCCTGGAGCGGGAGCTGCCGCGCGTGCCCGACTACGTGGCCCACGCGCGCGTGGTCGCCGAGGCGCTGCGCGAAGGGTTCGCCGAGGCCGGGGTGCCCTGGGTGCGGGTGCACCCCGAGGTGCCGCACACGCACGAGTTCCAGGTCTGGCTGCCGTACAGCTCCGAGCGGCTGGACGAGGCGTCGGTGACGCAGGCCGAACAGACCCGGACGTCGCTGTTCCGGCGCTGGTGGGAGCAGGGCCCTCCGGGGCTCTCGGTCACCGAGGTCACGGTGTCCGCGCGCGGGCTCGAATGGACCGCCGACGACGTCCGCGCGGCCGTCGCGGACTTCGTGGCACGGATCCCTCCGGAGACCGCCGACGGGGACGCCTGACCGGCGCCGCCCTACCTGCGCCCGTCAGAGGCCGGCCGGGTCAGCAGCCCGCCGCGCGGCGCTGCGGGTGGATCAGGCGGGCCAGGGCCGCCCGGATCCGGCCGTGCGCCGGGCGGCCGGCGATGACCGCGCGGAAGCGGCGGTAGTCGCGCAGCTCGCGGACGGCGCTCCAGTCGTGGACGCCCGGCGCCGGCGGGGCGGGCTCCCCATGCAGGGAGGCGCGGTAGACATCCAGTGCGTATTGCTGATTGACGCTCATGACGTACCCCTCGCTGGTCTTCTCATTGTCACGCCATGACAAGAAATGCGGCTATTCAGAGAGCTTTATGTGTTTTGCAGGGCTTTATGGCACTGCTTGACATTCATTGCCCTTTGCCGCTTCGGTCCGACCTGAAGAAGACTCCGCCCGGCGGCCCCGCCCGGTCACGTCGATTGACGGGAGACGTCAATCGAGAACTCGGTTGTCAGATCCTGCGTGCACCATGGGGTCATGAGCGTGAGCATCGACATCAGCGGACTGGCCCCGGAGCGGATCAGCGTCGTGCCCTCGCCCCTGTCCGAGCTGGGCATGGCGCTGCACGCGCTGGCCGAGCCCGCGCACCACCCGGGGCTCCAGGGCTGGACGACGGCGGTGTCCGCGCGCCTCGACCCTGGCCTCGCGGACCGGCTGTGCGAGGCGGACTTCCTGTGGCGGACGACGTTCTCGGACGTGTTCGCGCCGTTCGCCGGGATCCCGGGCCGGGCCGCCCTGCCCGGCGCCACCCTCGCCGAGGAACTCGACCTCCTCGACAAACTGACCGACCGTCAGTTCGTGGACGCGGCACTGGAGTTCACCTGCCAGAACAGCTACGCGTTGCGCGAGGCCAACCCGCTGGAAGACCCGGACATGCACCGCCGCGCCCTGGACCTCGCGGCCACGCGCGGCCTGCCCCAGGTCCAGTTCACCCAGCGGCTCCTGGACGACCCGCCCGCGGTGCGCGCCTGGTTCCGAAGGCTCGTGGAGGACTGCGAGGAGGCGTTCTTCGCGGACATCTGGGCCCGCGTCCACCACCAGCTGGCCGCCGACGCGCGGCACAAGACCGAGCTCCTGAGGCGCAAGGGCCTGGCCGAGGCGCTGACGGCGGTGTCGTCTGTCGTCACGCTCGACGAGCCGGCGAACCTGATCACGGTCGACAAGATCACCGTGGGCCGTACGACCACGGAGGACGGCGGCCTCGTTCTCGTGCCGACCAGCCTCGGCTGGCCGCACCTCATGGTGCTGCACCGCTTCGGATGGCAGCCCGCGATCACGTATCCCGTCGGCTCACCCGGCCTCACCACACCGGCCACCGTCGAGCAGCTCACGCGCCGGATGACGGCCCTCGCGCATCCCGTACGCATGCGCCTGTGCCGCCACCTCGCCCGCGGCGCGTACACGACGAGCGAGCTCTCCGACGCGCACGGGATGACGGCGCCGGAGATATCCCGGCATCTGACCGTGCTCAAGAAGGCGGGCCTGATCACCACGCGCCGCCGGGGCCGCTACGTCCAGCACCAGCTGGATCTGACGGCCGTCGCCCGCCTGGGCAGCGACTTCATCGAGGGCGTACTGCGCTAGGGGCTTTCGTTTGGGTCAGGCCCGGCGCGCATGGACCGTCAGGCTGCCCCGCCGCCGGCCCGTACGAGCCCCGTCTCATAGGCGAGTACGACGACCTGGACGCGGTCGCGCAGGTTCAGCTTGGTGAGGATGCGGCCCACGTGCGTCTTCACCGTCGCCTCCGACAGGACGAGCCGGGCGGCGATCTCGCCGTTCGACAGGCCCTGCGCGACGAGGATCATGACCTCGCGCTCGCGCTCGGTCAGCCGGCCGAGCTCGGCGAGCTGCGGCTCCTTCCCGGAGCTGGGCAGCATCGGCGCGAAGCGGTCGAGCAGCCGCCGCGTCGTCGACGGCGCGACCACGGCGTCGCCGCTGTGCACGGCCCGGATCGCGCCGAGCAGTTCGCCGGGCGGCACGTCCTTGAGCATGAACCCCGACGCCCCGGCCTTCAGCCCCGAGAAGGCGTACTCGTCGAGGTCGAACGTCGTCAGGATGAGTACCTTCGGCGGGTTGTCCTCCAGGCAGATCCGCCGGGTCGTCTCCACGCCGTCCAGCTTCGGCATGCGGACGTCCATCAGGACCACGTCGACCGCCGTTCCGCGCAGCACCTCAAGGGCCTCGACCCCGTCGCCCGCCTCGGCGACGACCTCCATGTCCGGCTGGGCGGCGAGCACCATCCGGAAACCGGTGCGCAGCAGCACCTGGTCGTCGACGAGCATCACGCGGATCGCCATGAAGGGGGTCCCTTTCGGTACGTGTACGGGGTCGGGTTCGGTACGTGTGCGGCGTCAGTGGGCGGGCTTGAGCGGCAGCAGCGCGCTGATCCGGAATCCGCCGCCGGGGCGCGGTCCCGCGTCGAGCGTCCCGCCGACCATACCGACGCGCTCCCGCATGCCGATGAGCCCGTGCCCGCGGCCGTCGGCGCCCCCGTCCTCGTACAGCTCGTGCGGGGCGCCCTTGCCGTCGTCCTCGACGAGCAGGCCGAGGCCGTCGTCGAAGTAGACGAGCCGGACGCTCGCGCCCGCGTTCGCGCCGCCGTGCTTACGGGTGTTGGTGAGCGCCTCCTGCACGATGCGGTACGCGGTCAGCTCCACGCCGCTGGGCAGCGGGCGCGGGGTGCCCTCGACCTTGAAGTCGACGGGAAGGCCCGCGGTGCGCACCTGCTCTATCAGCTCGTCGAGCTGCTCGACGTCGGGCTGCGGCACGTACTCGCCGCTCTCCTGGTGCTCGCCGGTGCGCAGCACTCCGAGGAGGCGCCGCATCTCGGCGAGCGCCTGCCGGCCGGTCCCGGAGATCGTCTCCAGGGCCTTCCTGGCCTGCTCGGGAGCGGTGTCCATGACGTACGCGGCGCCGTCCGCCTGCACCACCATCACCGACACGTTGTGCGCGACGACGTCGTGCAGTTCGCGTGCGATCCGGGCCCGCTCGGCGGCGACCGCGACCTTCGACTGGGCCTCGCGCTCCGTCTCCAGACGGGCGGCGCGCTCCTCCAGCTGCGCCAGGTAGGCGCGGCGCGTGCGGACGGAGTCGCCGAGCACCCAGGCGAGGGCGAACGGCACCATCTGGAAGATGGTGATCAGCACGTTGCCCGCGCTGCTCGTCTCGTGCATCGGCCAGCGCAGCTGCGAGAGCGGCGCCGCGCACAGGCCTCCGACGAGCGCGAATCTGGAAGCCCAGCGGGGGCTGTCCGCCGCCACGGTGTAGATGATCACCAGCATGGCGAAGTCGGCCGGCTGCACGCGGACGTTCGCGACGAGCTGGAAGACGCCCACGACGGCGATGAGGATCAGCATCCGCTCGGGAAGACGCCTGCGCAGGGCGACGGCCAGGCTCAGCGCCAGGACGACGGGGACACCCAGGAGGCGGGCGTCTCCCTGCATGTCCTGCTGCCCCGCGACCAGACTCATGCCGGAGACCCCGAGGAGGACGACGGCCCAGAAGCTGTCGACCCACGTCGGGTGTCGGCGGAAGAAGTCGTAGAGGCGCTGCACGTAACCCAGCGTAAAGAAGCGTGCAGTGTGCAGGGGTCAACCGGAGGTTCGATCCGAGTGCCACCGGCGTACTCCCCAAGGTGGAGGCCGCCCCCTTCTCCGCACCTAGCCTTTCCCTGTGACGAACGAGCAGTGGGGTGCGGGGCGCGGTTGGCGCGAGGCGACGGAGGAGGCGCTGTACGGGCCCTGCGGCTTCTATCGCAGGCCCGAGGGACCCGCGGGGCATTTCCGCACTTCGGTGCATGCGTCGCCGTTGTTCGCCGGGGCCGTCGCGCGGCTTCTGTGCCGGGTGGACGAGGCGCTCGGGGCCCCGCCGGAGCTCGCCTTCGTCGACATGGGCGCGGGCCGCGGCGAGCTGGTGACGGGCGTCCTGGGGGCGCTGCCCGCCGACGTGGCGGCCCGCACGCGCGCGTACGCGGTGGAGCGGGCGGAGCGTCCCGCCGGCCTCGACCACCGCATCGAGTGGTGCGCGCACCCCCCGAAGGGGGTCACCGGACTCCTCTTCGCGAACGAGTGGCTCGACAACGTCCCCCTGGACGTCGTCGAGGCCGACGCCTCCGGAGAGCCGCGCCACGTCCTCGTGCACCAGGACGGGACCGAGGAGCTCGGAGAGCCCATGGGTGACGGTCCGGAGGCGGACTGGCTGGCCCGGTGGTGGCCGCTCGCCGGTGAACCGGGGCTCCGCTCGGAGATCGGCCTCCCCAGGGACACCGCCTGGGCCGCGGCCGCGGGGATGCTGGAGCGCGGCGTGGCGGTCGCCGTCGACTACGCGCACTCCCGGGATGCCCGGCCGCCCTTCGGGACGCTCACGGGCTTCCGTGAGGGCCGTGAGACCCCGCCGGTGCCGGACGGCTCGTGCGACATCACGGCCCATGTGGCGCTCGACGCGTGCGCGCTCCCGGGCGCCCTGCTCCTCTCGCAGCGCGCGGCCCTGCACGCCCTCGGGGTGAGCGGCGGCCGTCCTCCGCTGTCGCTCGCCGCCGGCGATCCGGCAGCCTACGTGCGGGCCCTCTCCGCAGCCGGCGAGGCCGCCGAGCTGACCGCTGCGGGCGGACTCGGCGACTTCGGGTGGCTGGTGCAGCCGGTGGGCGTACGGGCGCGGGACCTGCTACTTGTCGATGTCGCCGACGACGAAGAACAGTGACCCGAGGATCGCCACCATGTCCGAGACGAGCGTGCCGGGCAGCAGCTCGGTGAGCGCCTGGATGTTGTTGTAGGAGGCGGACCGCAGCTTGAGCCGGTACGGCGTCTTCTCGCCCTTGCTGACCAGGTAGTAGCCGTTGATCCCCAGCGGGTTCTCGGTCCACGCGTACGTGTGGCCCTCGGGCGCCTTGAGTACCTTCGGGAGGCGCTGGTTGACGGGGCCGGGCGGCAGCTCGGCGAGCCGGTCCAGGCAGGCGTCGGCGAGGTCCAGGGCGTTGTGGGTCTGCTCCAGGAGGACCTCGAAGCGGGCCAGGCAGTCGCCCTCGCTGCGCGTGACGACCTTCAGGGTGTCCTGGAGCTCCCCGTACGCGAGGTACGGCTCGTCGCGGCGCAGGTCGAAGTCGACTCCGGAGGCGCGGGCGATCGGACCGCTCACTCCGTAGGAGTGCACCGCCTCCGGGGACAGCACGCCCACGTCGCGCGTGCGGCCGCGGAAGATCTCGTTGCCGAGGACCAGGTCGTCGTACACGCCCATGCGCGAGCGGACCGAGGCGACCGCCTCACGCGCGCGGGTGGTCCAGCCGGCCGGGACGTCCTCCTTGAGGCCGCCGACGCGGTTGAACATGTAGTGCATGCGGCCGCCGGACATCTCCTCCATGACGTTCTGGAGTTCCTCGCGCTCCCGGAAGGCATAGAACACCGGGGTGATTCCGCCCAGTTCGAGCGGGTACGAACCAAGGAACATCAAATGGTTGAGGACCCGGTTCAGCTCCGCGAGCAGGGTGCGCAGCCACACCGCGCGCTCAGGGACCTCCATGCCGAGCATCCGCTCGACGGCGAGGACGACCCCGAGTTCGCTCGAGAAGGCGGAGAGCCAGTCGTGGCGGTTGGCCAGCATCACGATCTGCCGGTAGTCGCGGGCCTCGAAGAGCTTCTCCGCGCCGCGGTGCATATAGCCGATGACCGGCTCGGCCTGCTGGATGCGCTCGCCGTCGAGGACGAGGCGCAGGCGCAGCACCCCGTGCGTGGACGGGTGCTGCGGGCCGATGTTGAGCACCATGTCGGTGGTCTCGGCCGCGCCGCCGATGCCGACCGTCGTCTCCGTCGTGGGCGTCATGGGAACAGTGTCTCGTACGTAGGGTGGGTGCATGGAAACGGGGACTGAGGGGACGGCGGCTCCGAAGGCGGGAGCCGGGGCGGAGCCGGTGTGGACCGGGCTTCCCAGAGGGCTGCTGAAGGTGCGCAGGCTGCTGCTCGTGCTGTGGCTGGTGCCGCTGACGGTGGCGGTGGGGGTGCTGCTCGGGGTGTTCGCCGGCGGCGTGTGGGCGGCGTTCGCGCTGCTGCCGCTCGCCGGACTGCTGTGGGGATGGCCGATGCTCGGGCGCAACTGGCGTTCGTGGCGCTACGCCGAGCGCGCCGACGACCTGCTGATCAGCCGGGGCGTCCTGTGGCGTGAGGAAACGATCGTGCCGTACGGACGCATGCAGCTCGTCGAGGTCACGTCCGGGCCGCTCGAGCGGAAGTTCGGGCTCGCGAGCCTTCAGCTGCACACGGCGGCCGCGGCAACCGACGCCACCATCCCCGGCCTGACGCCCACCGAGGCCGAGCGCCTGCGCGACCGGCTCACCGAACTCGGCGAGGCCCGATCGGCGGGGCTGTGACGGCCCCGGACGTCCACGCGGACGTACGGGACCAGGACGCGACCGCCGAGGCGCCGGAGCGGCGCCTGCACCCGGTCACCCCGCTGCGCCGCGCCTGGGCGCCCGTCGCGATCGTCCTCGGCTGGGCGGTCCATGACCTGAACGAGGCGCAGCGCCGGCTCGCCCAGCTCACCGCGACCACCCTCCTCATCGGCATCGCCGTACTGATCCCGGCCGCCGCCCTCTACGGGTTCCTGACCTGGTGGTTCACGCACTTCTCCGTCACGGACACCGAACTGCGCATCCGTACGGGCCTGTTGTTCCGCCGCACCGCCCACATCCGGCTCGACCGGATCCAGGCCGTGGACGTCACCCAGCCGCTGCTCGCCCGCTTCGCGGGCGTCGCCAAGCTCAAACTGGACGTCGTCGGCGCGGACAAGAAGGACGAACTCGCCTATCTCGGTGAGCGGGAGGCCCGCGAACTGCGCGCCGAACTGCTCGCCCGCGCCGCCGGGTTCGCGCCCGAGACCGTGCGGGACGTCGGCGAGGCACCGGCCGAGCAGATCCTGCACGTGCCGCCCCGCATGCTCGCCGTCGCGCTCCTGCTCACCGGCGGGCCCTGGGCCATGCTGCTCGCCGCGTTCGTCGTGCCGACCCTGCTGTGGTTCGCCACCCACAACCTGTGGACGGTGCTCGCAGTGGCCATCCCGCTCGTGGGCGGCGCGGGCACGAACAGCGTGGGCCGCTTCATCAAGGAGTACGACTGGACGGTGGGCGAGTCGCCGGACGGCCTGCGCATCGACCACGGTCTCCTCGACCGCGATCACGAGACGGTGCCGCCGGGGCGGGTGCAGACCGTTCGGATCGTGGAGCCGCTGCTGTGGCGACGGCGCGGCTGGGTGCGCGTGGAGCTGGCCGTGGCCGGCTCGTCGAACTCCGTGCTCGTGCCGGTCGCGCCGCGCGAGGTCGCCCAGGGCGTGGTGGAGCGGGTGCTTCCGGGGGTGACGGTGCCCGGTGCGGAGGCGTTCGCCCGGCCGCCCAAGCGCTCGGCGTGGTGCATGCCCGTGTGGTGGCGGGGCAACGGGCTCGCGACGACCGACGCCGTGTTCGCGTCCCGGCACGGACTGGTGCGGCGGCGGCTCGCGCTGGTGCCGCACGCGAAGGTGCAGAGTGTGCGGCTCACACAAGGGCCCTGGGAGCGGTTCCGGGGCGTGGCCGACGTCCATGTGGACACGGGCGCCAACAAGACGGTGACGGCCCGGCTGCGGGACGCCGGGGAGGCGGCGGAACTCCTGCGCTCCCAGGCCGACCGCTCACGCACGGGACGGAAGGTGGCACGACCGGACCGCTGGATGGCTTCGTGAGGGCGACGGCATGACGACGGGGCGGGCCTCGGTGTGTGACACACCGAGGCCCGCCCCGTTCACGTCGTACGTGCTGATGTCTCCGCCGCAGGAACCACGCCCCCGCCGCCGGAACTTACGCCCGCATCGCCGATCGCAGCTCCGCCACGTCGATCTGTTCCGTCTCGTCGTGCGCGGTCAGGTCGATGACCTGGCTGACGCCCTCGCCCGTGGTCGTGGCGTCGGCCTGCTTGAACTCGGCCTCCGCGTCCGCCTTGTGGAGCGCGAGCGCCTCCTCGCCGACGACGTCCGCGAGATCCGTGTTCTGCACGGCCTCCAGGGCCGCGGGCGCCACGCCCTTCGTACCGAAGAAGTCGAATCCGCCCTCGACCAGGGGCCGCCGCACCGCCGCGGGCGGCACGACCGCCGCCGCGGCCGGGACGGTGAAGTGACCGGGGACGCCGGACGGCAGGGCGGCCACGTGCTGGTGCTCCTGTGCGCGGGCCGCCTCGGGCTTCCCCTGCGGCTCACCGCCCTCGGGTACCTCGGGCTTCGGGCCTTCGCCCCGCGGGGGGTTCGCGGCGCGCGCCATGCGGTCGAGCGCGGCGTTGGCCCGCAGATAGAGCACCGGGGACGTCACCGGTGCGCCGGCCGACGCGGCGCGCTGCGCCGGGACCAGCTCGGCGCCGGGAGCCGGGGAGGCGGCCGCGGGCAGCGCACGCGCCGGGGCCGAGGCCTCTATCGCGAGCTGCCTGCGGCCCTCCAGGGCGGTGGCCCGCTCCGTCTCCGCGGTCGCGTAGCGCCGCAGCAGAGCCGCGTGCTCGTTGCGCAGGGCCGCCAGCTCCGCGCGCTTGCCGCGCAGCTTCGCCTCCATCTTGAAGCGCAGCTCACGCGACTCCTCGAGGTCGGTCTCGAGTTCGGCGACCCGCTCGTCGTAGCGCCACTCGTCGCTCGCCCGCGCCCGGTTCAGCTCGGCGACGCGCTTGCCCGCGAGCCGGTCCCAGCGGCGCAGGACGACCGCCCCCACCACGGCGGCGCAGGCGGCGGCACCGGCCAGAGCGCGCAGCACGAGGGGCTCAGCGGTCAGCCAGGCGCCGGCCGCGCAGACGAGCGGGACGCCTGCGATCGCCGAGGGGGGAAGCAGCCTGTGCAGGGGTGGGGAATGGCGGTGACGTCCACGTGGCATGGCCAGAAACTTACCGCGCGTAGGCGAATCGTGGTGCCCCGGCAGCCAAAATCCCGTGGTCTTCTGTCCGGTCACTCCCATATCACCCCTGCACTCGGCGCCTTTGCCGATCAGTTCCTCCGCGGACCGTTCAGTTCTTCAGGAGGCCCTTCGACTGGAGATACTCCTTGGCCACATCGGCTTCCTTCTGGCGTTCCGCGTCGACCTTCCGGTTGAGCTCGACGAGATCGTCGGTCGTCAGCGTCTTGGTCAGCTTCCCGAGTGCGGCGGCTATCTCCTTGTCGCCCGCGTCCTTGGTGTTCACGACCGGAACGATGTTGTCCGCGTTCTGGAGCTTCTTGTCGTCCTCCAGGAGCACCAGGCCGAAGTTCTTCAGCGTGGCGTCCGTGGTGGTCGTCAGGACCAGCTGGTCCTCACCGTTCTTGACGGCCTGCTTGGCCTGCGTGGTGCCGACGCCCTTGGGGTCGATCCCGCTGATCTTGATGCCGTACGTCTTCTCGAGACCCGGGGCGCAGAAGGGCCGCTTCTCGCATTCGTCACCGGCCGCGATCTTGACTTTCTGGCCGGACTTGCCGAGGTCCGAAAGGGTCTTGAGGCTGTGCTGCTTCGCGTAATCCGCGCTCACCGCGAAGGCGTTCTGGTCGACGGCCTCTCCGGCGTCCAGCACGGTCAGTCCCTCGGGCCCGGCGAGTCCGCGCAGCGCGGTGACCGTCGCATCAAGATCACTTGAGGCGACGGGCTTGGCGTCCGCGCCGTTCTTCTTGAGATTGAGGAATTCCGCGAGCGTCGCCGCGTATTCGGGAACGACGTCGATCGCGCCCTTGGCGAGCTGGGGCTCGTAGATCTCGCGGTTCTCGACGGTCTTGACCGAGGCGGAGTATCCGGCGTCGGCGAGAACCTGCTTGTAGAGCTCCGCCATCACCTTCGACTCGGTGAACCCGGCGGCGCCGACGACGACCGTGCCCTTCTTGCCGCTCCCCGCCGAGTCGGAACCGGCCTTGTCGCTCTTGCCGCCCTCCAGGCTGTCCCCGCCGCACGCGGTGAGTCCGGTGGTGAGCGCGCCGACGGCGACCGCCGCCACGGCGATCCGTCGCGTTCTGCTGTTCATCGTTGTCCACCCAATCGAAAGCCGGAATGATCGAAAAGCCGTAACGAGATATCAAGTTGGCGTCCCGCCCGCCGGGGCGCCCGTCGGGGGTTCACCCCGCCGCGCCGCCCGGCCGGGGTTCAGCCCGCCGCGCCGGAGCGGCCCTTCATCGGATTCAGAACCCGCCCCGCACCGGCCAGGACGCCCTCCACGAGCAGTGCGAGCAACGCCACCAGGACGGCACCGGCGACCACCTGAGGGGTGTCCTGGAGGTTGAACCCGGCCGTGATGATCCGCCCGAGCCCGCCCTTGCCCGCCATCGCGGCGAGCGTCGCCGTGGCGATCACCTGCACCGCCGCCAGCCGGATCCCGGTCATGACCATCGGGTACGCCAGCGGGAGCTCGACGCGCCGGAACACCTGCCCCCCGCTCATCCCCATCCCCCGCGCCGCCTCCACGACGGCCCGGTCGACCTCGCGCATCCCGATGTAGGCGTTGGTCAGCAGCGGCGGCACCGCGAACAGCACGAGCGCGATGAACGTCGGCAGGTCCCCGTGCCGGCCCAGCGGCGTCAGCGTGAGCAGGACGAGCACCGCGAGCGTGGGCACCGCGCGGCCCGCGTTCGAGATGTTGACCGCGAGGCCGCCGCCCTTGCCGATGTGCCCGAGCCACAGCGCGAGCGGCAGGGCGATCAGGCAGGACACGGCCAGGGTGACGCCACTGAAGTACAGATGCTCGGCCAGGCGGTGCCACACCCCCTTGTCGCCCTGCCAGTTGGACCCCGTCGTCAGCCAGTCGTAGGCCCCAGATATCGCACTCATGCCGCCTGCGCCGCCTTCTCCGTACGTCGCTCCGCATCGCCGGAGCCGCCACCCGGGCGGTCCGGACTGCCGGAGCGGTCCGTGCGTCTGCGTATGCGGGACGTCCCGGACGCGACGCGGGTCCAGGGGGTCAGCCACCGCTGAATACCGAGCAGCAGCAGATCGGCGGCCACGGCGAGAAGCACGCACAGCACGGACGCCGTGAGCACTTGGGCCTTGAAGTCGCTGTCGAGCCCGTCCATGATCAGCGTGCCCAGGCCGCCGTAGTCGACGATCGCGCCGACCGTCGTCAGCGCGACCGTGGAGACCGTGGCGATCCGCACACCCGCGAGTATCGCCGGCAGGGCCAGCGGCAGTTCGACCTCCCACAGCAGCCGGGCCGGCCCGTACCCCATGCCGCGGGCCGCTTCTCTCGCCTCGTCCGGCACGGCCTGGAGGCCCGCCAGGAAGTTCCGCACCAGGATCGTCAGCGTGTAGAGGACGAGTCCGGTGATCACGAGTGAGGCGGAGAGCCCGAACAGCGGGAGCAGCAGCGAGAACATGGCCAGCGACGGGATCGTGTAGAGCACCGTCGTCAGACCGAGCACCGGGCCCGCGAAGGCGCGCCGGCGCCGGGCGAGGAGGGCCAGCGGGAAGGCGATCAGCACGCCGATCACGACGGAAGCGGCCGTGATGCCGATGTGCTGGACGACCGCGTCGACCAGCTCCTGTCTGCGGGTGCGCAGGTATTCCCCGCACACCCACTCATTGGCCACCATGCAATTGGGACTGCTCACCCGCCCCGCCTCCCCCGAATCCCCGTACATATGTCTGGAAACCGCTCGCGCGAGCGCCTGATTCCGACTGCCGACGACCCTAGCCCCCACCACTGACAATCGCCGAGACCCCTCGTCACGACGCAACATGGCCTTCACACAGCGGCCGCCCACAGGCGGCGGCTGCCCGGCACAATGGGGACCCATGATCCGGTTCGAGCACGTCACCAAGCGCTACGCCGACGGGACAACGGCCGTCGACGACCTGTCCTTCGAGGTGAACGAGGGGGAACTCGTCACGCTCGTCGGCCCGTCGGGCTGCGGCAAGACCACCACGATGAAGATGGTCAACCGGCTCATCGAACCGAGCGAGGGTCGGATATTCCTTGACGGCGACGACATATCCGGCATCGACCCGGTCCAACTCCGGCGCCGCATCGGCTATGTGATCCAGCAGGTCGGCCTCTTCCCGCACAAGACGGTCCTCGACAACACGGCGACCGTCCCGCACCTCCTAGGCGTCAAGCGCGCCAAGGCCCGCGAACGCGCCGCCGAACTCCTCGACCTCGTCGGCCTCGACCCGCGCACCTTCGGCGACCGCTACCCCGACCAGCTCTCCGGCGGTCAGCGCCAACGCGTCGGTGTGGCAAGGGCGTTGGCGGCGGATCCGCCCGTACTCCTGATGGACGAGCCGTTCGGCGCGGTCGACCCCGTCGTACGCGAACACCTGCAGAACGAGTTCCTGCGCCTCCAGCAGGCAGTGCGCAAGACGGTCCTGTTCGTCACGCACGACATCGAGGAGGCCGTCCGCCTCGGCGACCGGATCGCCGTGTACGGGCAGGGCCGGATCGAGCAGTTCGACACCCCGTCGACCGTCCTGGGCGCGCCCGCGAACGAGTACGTGGCCGACTTCGTCGGCGCGGACCGCGGCCTCAAGCGCCTGTCCGTCACGCCCATGGAGGAGAGCGACCTGGAACAGCCGCCGGTCGTGCATCTCGACGACCCGCTGCCGGCGAAGCTCGACGCCCCCTGGGCGGTGGTCCTCGACGGCGACAACAACCTGCACGGCTGGATCTCCGCGGAGCACGCGCGCGTGCAGAGCGGCACAGTCCGCGAGCACGCCCGCCGCATGGAGGCGTGGCTGCCCGTCGGCGCCTCTCTCAAGCAGGCTTTCGCCACGATGCTCCAGCACGACGCGGGCTGGATCGCCGTCATCGACGAGCACAGCGAGGGTCGCTTCCTCGGCGTCCTCACCCCGGCGCGTCTGCACGAGGCGCTGCGCCGCTCCACGGCGGCGGACGCCCGGGACATCCCGCGCGCGGAGGTCGAACTGGAGACGGTGGCGGGGGCCTGAGGGCGCGTGGGCCCCGAAACCTGAGGCCCCGATGCCGTCGGCGCCCCTACGCCGTGATGCGCGCGCTCAACCACACCAGCGTGGCCGGGATCTCGCGGCGCCAGGTGTTGAAGTTGTGGCCGCCGCTGTCCAGGACGATCGACGAGATCTCGGTGGGCGGCTTCACCTCGCGGATGAACCTCATCGTGTTCCCGTAGTTGCTCTCGCCGTGCTTGCTCGTGGTGACCAGCAACGACGTGGCGGGCGGCTTCCCGTGTCCCAGGGTCCACATCAGGTCGGCGCGCCGCTCCAGCGCCTCGTCGCCGTGGAACAGGTCGCCCGTGGTGGGGTCGGTCGGCGACTTGTAGTACGCGGACAGGCCCGCCCCCGCGCCGTAGACACGGGGGTGGTGGACGGCCAGCTTCAGGGCGCAGTAGCCGCCCGTGGAGTCGCCCACGATGCCCCAGCCGCCCGGCCTCTTGTTGACTCTGTAGTGCGCCGAGATGATCCGGGGCAGGTCCTGGGCGAAGAACGTCTCCGTCTGCGGGCCGTTCGGCACGTCCACACACTCCGTGTCCCGCGGCGGCGCCACGGTCGGGCGCATCATCACCAGGATCATCGGCCGCATGGCGCCCGCCCTGGCCTGCTCGTGGGCGGTGGTCGGGTAGCGCAGTCCCTTGATGAGCGCTTCGGCGGTGCCGGGGTAGCCGGTCAGGACGACCGAGGCGGGGAAAGTACGTGTCTTGTGGCGGCCCTTGAAGTACTCGGGCGGCAGATAGACGTACGCGGAGGTGGCGATGTGCGAGCGCTTCCCGACGATGTCGACCTTCTGGATCTGGCCGCCGACTCTGGGCCGTGAACCACCCGGCACGTTCACGACCCGCGTGCCCAGCACCTGCAGTGGCCCCCGGGTGCCGACCGCTCCGAAGTCGGCCACCACGCCCTGGCCCTGCTCCCGCCCGAGGAGGTCGTCCCACGAGGCGTAGAACCCGAACGCCTGGTTGACGGCCAGTACGGCCGAGAGGAACAGCGCGAGCTGCGTCGCGAACAGCAGGCCCACCCGCCCGGCGACGGATCCCCAGGTGCGGCACGCCAGGCGTGGCCACAGCCAGACCGTCCCGGCGAAGAGGAGCACGGCCAGAAAGACCGCAAGCGTAAGGACCTTGCTGCTCGTAAGACCCATCGTGCTGTACCCGCCTGCGCTTTCTGACTTACTGCACCTTTTCCGCCGGTTTACCTGGCCGAGTGAACCCGCCTCCCACAAGTCCCGTCCTAGAGGGCGCAATGTGACCGGATGCCGGAATTGACGCCGGTTTCGAGCCCTCTCGCGGAACTACGGGATGCGATGTCTGTCAGGATAGATGCCGATATGTCAGGCGGGGTTCCAGGCAGAACGCGGCACCTTCGCCGGATACTGCGCGGCCCCCGGCCCGAGGCCGTCCCCGTCCTGATCGCCCGCGCCTGCGTCCTCGTCGGACTCCTCGACGTCGCGGCGGGCGTCTTCCCACGGTTCCGGCACAGCCGCATGCACGCGCTGGCCGAGGTCCTGCCCGGCGCCCTCGGCCCGTTCGCGGCCGCGCTCGCCATCAGTACGGGTGTCCTGCTGCTCCTCCTCGGGCACGGGCTGCGCCGCCACAAGCGGCGGGCCTGGCGCGCGGCCGTGGTGCTCCTGCCGCTCGGCGCGCTCGCGCAGTTCGCGTACCGGCACTCCCTGCTCGGTGTGCTGATCCCGCTCGTGCTTCTCACGCTGCTGCTGCGCCACGGGAGTGAGTTCGCGGCGCTGCCCGACCCGCGCAGCCGCTGGCGGGCGCTCGCGAACTTCGTGCTCATGGGTGCCGGTTCCATCGTCATCGGCCTCGCCATCGTCAGCGCCCACCCCAAGAAGCTGGTGGGCGACCCGAGCCTGTCCGACCGTCTGGAACACGTCCTGTACGGCCTGTTCGGCATGGACGGACCCGTCGACTACGCGGGCCGCACCTCCTGGACCGTGGCGTGCTCGCTCGGCGCGCTCGGCCTGCTCACCGCGCTGACGACCATCTATCTGGCGTTCCGCCCCGAACACCCGGTCGCACGCCTCACCGCGGACGACGAGGCACGGCTGCGCGCCCTCCTGGACAAGCACGGCGCCCGCGACTCCCTCGGCCATTTCGCGCTCCGCCGCGACAAGGGGGTCGTCTTCTCGCCCAGCGGCAAGGCGGCCGTCTGCTACCGCGTCGTGTCGGGCGTGATGCTCGCGAGCGGCGACCCCGTCGGGGACGTGGAGGCGTGGCCCGGAGCCATCGAACAGTTCATGGACGAGGCCAAGGCCCACTCATGGACCCCCGCCGTCATGGGCTGCTCCGAGACGGGCGGCGAGGTCTGGACCCGCGAGACCGGCCTCGACGCACTCGAACTGGGCGACGAGGCGGTGGTGGACACCGCGGATTTCTCCCTGGCCGGGCGTGCGATGCGCAACGTACGCCAGATGGTCAAGAGGATCGAGCGCAATGGCTACGAGACCCGGGTGCGGCGCATCCGTGACCTCGGCGACCAGGAACTGGAGCGGATCCGCCGCGCCGCCGACGACTGGCGCGGCACCGACACCGAACGCGGCTTCTCCATGGCGCTCGGCCGCATCGGCGACGCGGCGGACGGCGACTGCCTGGTCGCCACAGCCCACAAGGCCGACGGCCCGGCCGGCCCGCACGGCGACCTGAAGGCCGTACTCCACTTCGTTCCCTGGGGCACCGACGGCGTCTCCCTCGACCTGATGCGCCGCGACCGCGCCGCCGACCCCGGCATGAACGAACTCCTCATCGTGGCCGCCCTCCAGGCCGCCCCGAAGCTCGGCATCACGCGGATCTCGCTGAACTTCGCGATGTTCCGCGCGGCCCTCGCGCGCGGCGACAAGATCGGCGCGGGCCCGGTCCTGCGGGCCTGGCGCGGACTGCTCGTCTTCCTGTCCCGCTGGTTCCAGATCGAGTCGCTGTACCGGTTCAACGCGAAGTTCCGGCCGCGCTGGGAACCCCGCTTCGTGGTCTACCGCTCCTCGCGCGACCTGCCCCGGATCGGCTTCGCCGCCATGCAGGCGGAGGGCTTCGTGAACCTGGCCATGCCGCGCCTCCTGCGACGGCGCAGGGCCGGGCCCCGGCCCTGCGCCCACGACGCCGGGCACGATGCCGGGCACGACGGCTCGCACGGCGGCTCGCACGACGACTCGCACGACGGAGGCCGGCGCGGGGCGCAGGCCGCCTGAGGCCCGTCCGCACTCCGGCCGTGGCACGGCCACCGGGCCGCCGGGCCTAGGCTTGAAGGCATGAGCACGTCGCAGGGCCGTCGAGGCCACGTCACAGGCCTTCCCGAATGGGACCGCTGCGCGGTCATGGGAGTCGTCAATGTGACGCCCGATTCCTTCTCCGACGGCGGCCGCTGGTTCGACACGACGGCCGCCGTGAAACACGGCCTCGACCTGGTCGCACAGGGCGCCGACCTGATCGACGTCGGCGGCGAGTCGACCCGCCCCGGCGCCACCCGCGTCGACGAGGACGAGGAGCTCAAGCGCGTCATCCCCGTCGTGCGGGGCCTGTCCTCCGAGGGCGTCGCCGTGTCCGTCGACACGATGCGCGCCTCCGTGGCCGAGCGCTCCCTGGCGGCCGGTGCCTCTCTCGTCAACGACGTCAGCGGCGGCCTCGCCGACCCGGCGATGATCCCCGCCGTCGCCGCGGCGGGCGCCCCCTTCGTCGTCATGCACTGGCGCGGCTTCCTGGAGGGAGGCAACGTCAAGGGCACGTACGAGGACGTGGTCTCCGAAGTCGTCGCCGAGCTCCACGCGCGCGTGGAGGCCGTCATCGAGGGCGGCATCGCCCCTGAGCGCATCGTCGTCGACCCGGGCCTCGGCTTCTCCAAGGAGGCCTCCCACGACCTGAAGCTCCTGGCCCACCTGGAGGAGCTGCGCGCGCTCGGCCACCCCCTGCTGGTCGCCGCGTCCCGCAAACGGTTCCTCGGCCATGTCCTGGCCGGCGAGCAGGGCGCCCCGCCCCCGGCGCGCGAGCGCGACGCCGCCACGGCCGCCGTCTCCGCCATCGCGGCCCACCAGGGCGCCTGGGCCGTCCGCGTCCACGAGGTCCGCGCGACGGCCGACGCGGTCCGTGTCGCCCGCGCCGTAGAGGGAGCCCAGTGACCCCACCGAGGGAGCCCGACGAGCCGCGCGGTGCGGCAGGCCGGCGCACCGACGCGGAGGCCGTGGACAGCGCCAACCGCGCCTTCTACGAGGCTCTGGAGCGAGCCGACTTCGAACTGCTGACGGCGCTCTGGCTCGCCCCCGAGGACGTCTCGTACAGCGAGGAGTCCGACGAGGCCGAGGACACGTCCATCAGCTGCGTGCACCCCGGCTGGCCCGTGCTCACCGGCCGCGGCGAGGTTCTGCGCTCGTACGCGCTGATCATGGCGAACACCGAGTACATCCAGTTCTTCCTCACGGATGTGCACATCAGCATCGTCGCCGACACGGCTCTGATCACCTGCACCGAGAACATCCTCAGCGGCGGCCCGGCCCCCGCGGAGGGCGACGAACTCGGCCCGCTCGTCGGCCAGCGCGTCGTCGCCACGAATGTGTTCCGTCGCACACGTGACGGCTGGAAACTGTGGTCGCACCACGCGTCGCCCGTACTGGCCGAGTCCGAGACCGAGGGCGACGACGGCGAGGAAAGCGACGAGACATCCTCCTGAGTGGCTCCTGACGGGGTAGGCGGGTCCACGTGGGCACCACGGGATTGCCGGAGCGGGCTGGTGGGTAGGGGCGGCTACCAGCGGTGGGCCGCCCTGTCCATAGCCCCCGCGGGCGAGCGCTGTCGGTGCCCGCAGGTAGATTCGATCGAGGCTGGTGTGCCGACCGCACTCGGTACGAACCCGCCGCTACCGACGATTGCAGGAGTGATTCGCGTGGATCGTGTCGCGCTGCGCGGCCTCAAGGCCCGCGGGCACCATGGCGTCTTCCCCAAGGAGCGCGAGGAAGGCCAGACCTTCATCGTGGACCTGGTGCTCGGACTGGACACACGCGCGGCCGCGGCCGACGACGACCTGGCGAAGACCGTGCACTACGGCATCGTGGCGGAGGAGGTCGTGGCCGTCGTCGAAGGCGATCCGGTCGATCTCATCGAGACGCTCGCCGAGCGCATCGCCGGGACGTGCCTGAAGCACGAAGGAGTCCTGGAGGTCGAGGTCTGCGTCCACAAGCCGGACGCCCCGATCACCGTCCCCTTCGACGATGTGACCGTCACCATCACCCGGAGCCGAGCATGACTGCATCTTTCACCGAGGGCCCCAGCGACCCGACCGTACAGCCGGTGCCCGCCTCCGTGGTGGAACAGGTGGACGCGGCCGACACCACACTCTCCAACCCCAAAAACGCGGTGATCGCCCTCGGCTCGAATCTGGGGAACCGCCTCGAGACGATCCAGGGCGCCATCGACGCCCTGGAGGACACCCCCGGCGTCCGCGTCAAGGCCGTCTCGCCCGTCTACGAGACCGAGCCGTGGGGCGTCGAGCCGGGCAGCCAGCCCGCGTATTTCAACGCGGTGATCGTGCTCCGCACGACCCTGCCCCCGTCCTCCCTCCTGGAGCGGGCGCACGCCGTCGAGGAGGCCTTCCACCGCGTCCGTGACGAGCGCTGGGGTGCCCGCACGATCGACGTCGACATCGTCACGTACGCCGACGTCGTCTCCGACGACCCGGTCCTCACACTCCCTCACCCTCGTGCGCACCAGCGGGCCTTCGTCCTCGCCCCCTGGTTCGACGTGGAGCCCGAGGCGCAGCTGCCGGGCCACGGACCCGTGGCCGAGCTGCTCGCCGCGGTCACCCGCGAAGGCGTCGCGCCGCGCGCCGACCTGGAACTCCAGCTGCCCGAATAGTCGTTAGGGTCATGCGGGCACACGAAGACAGCGCGGGGACTGAGGGGCGACCACCGGAATGAAGCAACTGCGCATCAGGACGTTGGCCGGCCTCTTCCTGGTCGCCGGTGTACTGAGCTGGGCGGGCGCCCGCCTGTGGGACTCGATCGGTACGCTGCCGCGGGTCCCGCTGGCGGCGCCGATCGTCCTCGCCGTGATCGCCGTCATCCTGCTGGCGACCGCGCTCTCCATCCGGGCCCGGCTGCGCGCCCAGCGCGAGCGGAGCCCCGGCGCCAAGGGAGTCGACCCGCTGATGGCGGCCCGCGCCCTCGTCTTCGGCCAGGCCAGCGCGCTGGTGGCCGCACTGGTCGCGGGGATGTACGGCGGCACGGGCGCGTTCCTGCTCGAACACCTCGATGTCCCGGCCCGCCGCGACCAGGCCATCTACGCCGGCTTCTCGGTCCTCACCGGCATCGCCGTGATAGCGGCCGCCCTCTTCCTGGAGCGCGTCTGCAAGCTCCCGGAGGACGACGACGAGGACCACGGCGGGGCCGCACCGGCGGCCTGACCGGCCCGGGGGCCGGCCGCGCGTCGGCCGGGGCTCAGCGCGCGATGATGAGGCTCATCGCCTCGTTGCGCGTCGCCGGGTCGCGCAGCTGGCCGCGCACCGCGGACGTGATGGTCTTCGCGCCCTGCTTGCGCACCCCGCGCATCGTCATGCACATGTGCTCGCACTCGACGACCACGATCACGCCGCGCGGCTCCAGGATCTCCATCAGGGAGTCGGCGATCTGCGTGGTCAGACGCTCCTGCACCTGCGGGCGACGGGCGTAGACGTCCACGAGGCGGGCCAGCTTCGACAGGCCGGTGATCTTGCCGTCGGTCGACGGGATGTAGCCGACGTGGGCGACGCCGACGAACGGCACCAGATGGTGCTCACAGCTGCTCTGGACCTCGATGTCCTTCACCAGGACCATCTCGTCGTGACCGAGGTCGAACGTCGTCGTCAGAACGTCCTCGGGCTTCTGCCACAGGCCCCCGAATATCTCCTTGTACGCCCGCGCCACCCGCGCCGGCGTCT
Source organism: Streptomyces sp. CB01635 (assembly GCF_002803065.1). GTDB lineage: Bacteria > Actinomycetota > Actinomycetes > Streptomycetales > Streptomycetaceae > Streptomyces. The sequence goes on along the minus strand of NZ_NNBL01000023.1, from coordinate 63,739 downwards.
GCTTGAGGCCCTCGCGGTCCGGGTCCTCCCCGACCGCGATGAGCAGCTCACGCACGGCGTTCTCAGCCCGCTTCTCGTCGAACTCGCCGATCGGACCCTCGCCGTCCAGCGTCACCGGGTCGGTCATCTGTGCCTCTTCCTAGAACAAAGAACCGCGTCCCCCACACCGTAAGGCGTGGGGGACGCGGTTATCCATTCCGGGGTGATCAGGCCTCGGGGCTGTCCGTAGGAGCGATGTCCAGCCCGGACTCGACGCCCGTTGCCGCGCCGTTCGAACCGTTCGTCAGTGACAGCTCCCTGGGGGAGAGCACCGGCGGGCGGGTCGACGGAGTGCGGCGGGAGGAGCCGGTCCACGCGGGGCGGGCCGGGCGCTTCACGATCGGAGCGAAGATCTCGGCGATCTGCTCCTTGTTCAGCGTCTCCTTCTCCAGGAGCGCGAGGACCAGGTTGTCGAGAACGTCCCGGTTCTCGACGAGGATCTCCCAGGCCTCGTTGTGCGCGGTCTCGATGAGCTTCTTGACCTCTTCGTCGACGAGCGCGGCGACCTCTTCCGAGTAGTCGCGCTGGTGCGCCATCTCCCGGCCGAGGAACGGCTCGGTGTTGTCGCCGCCGAACTTGATCGCGCCGAGCCGCTCGGTCATGCCGTACTGCGTGACCATGGCCCGCGCGGTCGTGGTCGCCTTCTCGATGTCGTTCGCCGCGCCCGTGGTCGGGTCGTGGAAGACCAGCTCCTCGGCCGCGCGCCCGCCCAGCATGTACGCCAGCTGGTCGAGCATCTCGTTACGCGTGGTGGAGTACTTGTCCTCGTCGGGCAGGACCATCGTGTAACCGAGGGCCCGCCCACGGGACAGGATCGTGATCTTGTGCACCGGGTCGGAGTTGGGCGAAGCCGCCGCGACCAGGGCGTGTCCGCCCTCGTGGTACGCGGTGATCTTCTTCTCCTTGTCGGACATGATCCGGGTCCGCTTCTGCGGGCCCGCCACCACGCGGTCGATCGCCTCGTCCAGCATCGAGTTGTCGACGAGCTTGAGGTCGCTGCGCGCCGTGAGGAGCGCCGCTTCGTTCAGCACGTTCGCCAGGTCGGCGCCGGTGAAGCCCGGGGTACGCCGGGCGACGGCGGACAGATCGACGTCGGGTGCGACCGGCTTGCCCTTCTGGTGAACCTTGAGGATCTCCAGACGGCCCTGCATGTCCGGGCGGTCGACCGCGATCTGCCGGTCGAAACGTCCCGGGCGCAGCAGCGCCGGGTCGAGGATGTCGGGCCGGTTCGTGGCGGCGATCAGGATGACGCCGCCCTTCACGTCGAAGCCGTCCATCTCGACGAGCAGCTGGTTGAGCGTCTGCTCGCGCTCGTCGTGACCGCCACCGAGACCCGCACCGCGGTGCCGGCCGACGGCGTCGATCTCGTCGACGAAGACGATCGCCGGGGCGTTCGCCTTGGCCTGCTCGAACAGGTCACGGACTCGGGAGGCACCGACACCGACGAACATCTCGACGAAGTCGGAACCCGAGATCGAGTAGAAGGGGACCCCCGCCTCACCGGCGACGGCGCGCGCGAGCAGCGTCTTACCGGTTCCGGGCGGGCCGTAGAGCAGCACACCCTTGGGGATCTTGGCGCCGACGGCCTGGAACTTCGCCGGCTCCTGGAGGAACTCCTTGATCTCGTGGAGTTCCTCGACGGCCTCGTCCGAGCCCGCCACATCGGCGAACGTCGTCTTCGGGGTGTCCTTGGTGATGAGCTTCGCCTTGGACTTCCCGAACTGCATGACTCGGGAGCCGCCGCCCTGCATCTGATTCATCAGGAACAGGAAGACGACGACGATCAGGACGAAGGGGAGCAGGGAGAGCAGGATCCCCACGAAGGCGTTCTGCTTCGTCGGGGCGACGGTGTACCCGTCGGGGATCTGCTTGTCCTCGAACTTGGCCTGCAGATCCTTGGCCACATCGACGCCCTGGTCGCCGATGTAGCTCGCCTGGATCTTGCTGCTGCCCTGGACCTTCTGGTCGTTCTTGAGCTCGACCTTGATGTTGTTTTCGTCGCCGGTGGTCAGCTTGGCCGACTGCACCTTGTTGTCGTTGATGGCCTGAATGACCTGGCCGGTGTCCACCGTCTTGTAGCCACCGGACGAACCGACGACCTGCATCAACACGACCACGGCAAGGACGGCCAGCACGATCCACATGACCGGCCCACGGAAGTATCGCTTCACGTCCATCCATACGGAGCGATGACGCCCCGTCCCTCCTGCCATAGTGAGTTTGATAAAGGCTGTTTTGAAGACTGTTCTTCGGACGGTACCCCAGCATTGTCACCCGCAGCCGCAGGGGATGACTGGGAATCTCGCCCACGCATGCTCCAACGGCGGGAAACCCGCAGGGGTTCCCGACCGTCTCACATCGCTTCGGCGACGGTTCAGCCGCCGTAGACGTGCGGAGCCAGAGTGCCGACGAACGGCAGGTTCCGGTACTTCTCCGCGTAGTCCAGGCCGTACCCGACGACGAACTCGTTCGGGATCTCGAACCCGGTCCACTTCACGTCGATGGCCACCTTCGCCGCCTCCGGCTTGCGCAGCAGCGTGCAGACCTCGAGGCTCGCGGGCTCGCGGGTGCCGAGGTTGGTGAGCAGCCACGACAGCGTCAGCCCGGAGTCGATGATGTCCTCGACGATCAGGACGTGCCTGCCCTTGATGTCGGTGTCGAGGTCCTTGAGGATCCGCACGACGCCGGACGACTGGGTGCCCGCGCCGTACGAGGACACCGCCATCCAGTCCATCGTGACGGGGGTGGACAGCGCACGCGCCAGGTCCGCCATGACCATCACGGCGCCCTTGAGGACACCGACGATCAGCAGGTCCTTGCCCGCGTATTCCGCATCGATCTTCGCGGCCAGCTCAGCCAGCTTCGCGTCGATCTCTTCCTTGGTGATGAGCACCGACTGGAGGTCGGTGCCCATGTCTTTCGCGTCCACCCGCATCACTTTCGGTCGTCCCACCGGCCGCTCAAGGACTCTCGTCCCGCGTCAGCCTTGCCGGATGACCAGTCTGCCACCCTGCCGCTGAGCCACGACCTTGCCGGGGAGGTTGATCTCCCCCTGGCCGCGCCAGCCGGTGATCAGACGGTCGACCTCTTCGATGTGCCGGGCGAACAGAGCGCCCGCCGGAGCGCCGGCCTCGATGGCCGCTCGGCGCAGTACACGGCGGCGTACGGCGGGCGGCAGCGCGTAGAGCTTGGCGCACTCCAGGAGCCCTGCGGGGTCCCGCACCATGGCTTCGGCCTGCGCGGCCCACGTGTCCAGGGCGTCGGCGTCGTCCCGGGACAACTGGGCCGTACGGGCGAGCGCCTCGACGACACCCTTGCCGAGCGCCTTCTCCAGGGCGGGCAGCCCCTCGTGGCGCAGCCGGGAGCGCGTGTACGCCGGATCGGTGTTGTGGGGGTCGTCCCAGACGGGCAGCGACTGGGCCATGCACGCCTTGCGGGCGGTCTGGCGGTCGAGGCGGAGGAAGGGCCTGCGGTAACGGCCGTCGACCCCCGAGGTCGCGGCCATTCCCGACAGGGAGCGGATACCGGAGCCGCGGGCGAGGCCGAGCAGGACCGTCTCTGCCTGGTCGTCGCGGGTGTGGCCGAGCAGGATCGCGGCGGCGCCGTGGTGGTCCGCGGCGGCGTCGAGCGCGGCGTATCTGGCGTCCCTCGCCGCGGCTTCGGGTCCGCCGTCGCGGCCGACGTGCACGGCCGCGGACTCGACGGGGTCGAGGCGCAGGGCGGTGAGCCGCGCGACGACTTCGGCGGCGCGGAGATCGGAGCCGGGCTGCAGACCGTGGTCGACGGTCACGCCACCGGCGCGGATGCCGAGCTTGGGGGCCTCGAAGGCGAGGGCGGAGGCGAGCGCCATGGAGTCGGCACCGCCGGAGCAGGCGACAAGCACCAGGGGCGGGGTGCGCGGGGCTTCTGGCGCCGGATGGGGGGCGCTGTGGTCGTTGAGTACGTCGTGGAGTACGCGGCGGACCGCCAGGCGTATCGCTGCGACCGCAGGATGGGGACCCATGTCCGGTTCCCTTCATGAAGTTTTCGGTGGGGGTGTAGCTCGGACCAGTCACTCAACAGCGACTCGTCGATTTCAGTCACTCAGAGTGCGTCGATGGTGACAGAGCCGAGCCGTTCCCCGAGCATTGCACGCCTACCCACGCCCCACGGTCCCTCGGATGGGTGATTACGGGGGCGTTCTCCTGCCGTTGGCCGTATTTGTTTCACGACCCTGCCTTACGGTGCACCCTCGGACTTGCGGTGCACCCGCGCGACCCAGTCCGCCGGTTTGGCGATCTCCGCCTTGGTGGGGAGCGTGTTCGGCGATGTCCATACGCGATTGAATCCGTCCATACCCACCTCGTTCACCACGGCCCTGACGAATCGCTCGCCGTCGCGGTACTGGCGCAGCTTCGCGTCGAGGCCCAGGAGCTTGCGCAGCGCCAGGTCCAGGCGGGACGCACCCTTCTGGCGGCGCTCCTTGAACTTCTCCCTGATCTCGCCCACCGACGGCACCACCGCGGGCCCGACCCCGTCCATCACGAAGTCCGCGTGCCCTTCGAGCAGTGACATCACGGCCGTGAGCCGGGCGAGGATCTCGCGCTGGGCCGGGGACTGCACGAGCTCGACCAGGGAACGGCCCCCGTCGTCGCCCTCGCCCTGCTCGCCCTCGGGGCGCGCGCCGGCCAGGGACTGGGCGGCCTCCCGGATGCGCTCCAGGAACGTCATGGGGTCGACATCGGTCTCGGCGAGGAATGACTGGATCTCGCCCTCGAGGTGGTCGCGCAGCCAGGGCACCGCCGTGAACTGCGTGCGGTGCGTCTCCTCGTGCAGGCACACCCAGAGCCTGAAGTCGTGCGGGTTCACATCGAGTTCGCGCTCCACGTGCACGATGTTCGGCGCGACGAGGAGCAGTCTTCCGCCGCCGTTCGGCGCGGCCGGCAGGTCTCGGGTGGCAGGGGCGAAGGTCTCGTACTGCCCGAGGACGCGGGAGGACATGAAGGACAGCAGCATCCCGAGCTCGACGCCCGTGACCTTGCCGCCTACGGCGCCGAGGACCGCTCCGCCGGGGCCGGAGCCGCGCCGCTCCTCCATCTTGTCCAGGAGGGGCTTGAGGAGTTCCCTGAACCCCGCCACGTTCGCCCGGACCCAGCCGGGGCGGTCGACGACGAGGACGGGAGTGTCGTGCACCTCCTCGGTGGCCATCCGCGTGAACCCGCGGACATGTTCCTCGGAGGCCTTGGCGTGGCGGCGCAGCTCCGCGACGATCGCCCGCGCCTCGTCCCGGCTCACCTCCGGGCCCGGCCGCACGAGTCGGGTCGCGGTAGCCACCGCGAGGTTCCAGTCGACCATCCCAGAAGCGCCACCGATGCTCGTCATGCGTCAACCGTACGTGCTCGGGTCCTGGTGCACAGGGGCTTGGCCCCGGACGGCGCCCGGGTTGTGCCCCCTAGGGGACGCGGCCGGGGCGGGTCAGCGGCAGCCGCAGTTCGCGACCGTCGACGCGAGCCGGTCCAGGGCCGCCTGGGCCTGTCCCGGGTTCACCGTGCCGTCCGTCATGAACGCGAAGACCAGCAGCCGCCCGTCCGCGTCGACGACCGTGCCGGCCAGCGTGTTCACCCCGGTCAGCGTGCCGGTCTTGGCCCGTACGAGGCCGATGCCCGCCGCGTCGGCCTCGTCGGTGTACCGCTTGCTCAGCGTGCCCGTGAATCCGGCGACGGGCAGTCCGGTGAGGACGGGACGCAGCCCCGGGCGCTCGCGCTCGACGGCGTGCGCGAGAACCTGGGTGAGCAGGTCGGCGGAGACCTTGTCGGCGCGGTCGAGACCGCTGCCGTCCGCGAAGTGGCTTCCGGAGAGCGGGATTCGGAGCTTCTCCAGCTCCTTGCGGATCCCCTCGCCCCCGCCCTCGAAGCTCGCGGCCTCGTCCGTGGCGAGGGCCACCTGGCGGGCCAGGGCCTCCGCGATGTCGTTGTCACTGTGCGTCAGCATGCGCTCGACCAGGGCCGATACGGGCGGCGACGACACCTTGGCCAGCTTCTCGGCGTCGCCCGAGGCATGGCGGGGGCCCGGCTCGCCCTTCGTCCTGATGCCGCGGTCGTGCAGCAGATCCGCGAACTTCCGCGCGGCGGCCGCGGCGGGGTCGGACTCGCGGGGAGCCGGACCGCTCGACGAGTCGTCCGTGCGCGCCTCGTCGGCCATGAGGGCGCTGACCGGCGCGATGTTCTCGTTCGGCCCGATGGGGTGCAGGAGCGGCCCCGAGTAGAGCGAGGTGTCGTAGGAGAGGGTGATCTCGTCCGTGTCCCGGCCCTTGAGCTCCTTGGCGGTGGCGTCGGCGAGGGCGCGCAGGCTCGCGTTCGGTCCGGCGTCCTTGCGGGCGGTGAGCGTGGGGTCGCCGCCGCCGACGAGGACGACCTCGTGCGCCTTCGAGCCGGGCTCGATCACGGTCTTCGTGTCGATGCGGTGGTCGGACCCCGGCATCGACAGGGCGGCGACGGCCGTGGCGAGCTTCGTGGTCGAGGCGGGAGTCAGTGCGTCGCCGGAGCTCTTGCCGTACAGCCGCTGACCGGTGGCCGCGTCGACGACGGCCGCGGTGCGCCGCTTGCCGAGGGCCGGGTCGTTCAGGAGCGGGTCGAGCACGTCGGCGAGCGCGCCCTTCGTGGGGCCGGGGACCGAGCCGCCCGGCGCCGCGAGCACCGCACGGGCGCTCGGGGCCGCGTCCGGTTCCCCGGAGCGCCCGTCACGGCCGTCGCGACCGTGATCTGCGCCACCCCCGGCCTCCTGGGAGGCGGCCCGGCGCGCCTCCGCCGTACGCTGACCGCTGGAGTCCCACGGACCGGCCGAGGCCACCGCCACGGCCGAGAGCGCCAGGCCCAGGGTGGCAGCGCCCGCTGTGAGCTGCCAGGTCTTGACCTTCGTGAGCACCTTCACTGCCTGTGAAACTGCCTGCGAAGCCTTGAGCTCGGGCACCACGGACCAGCCCCTTTCGCGATCACACACATGCGTGAGGGACACTTAATCACCAGTCGTATGTGTTGATCATGGAGGAGCCACCGGTGGAGTTCGACGTCACGATCGAGATTCCGAAGGGTTCGCGGAACAAGTACGAGGTGGACCACGAGACCGGTCGGATCCGCCTGGACCGTCGACTCTTCACCTCGACCAGTTACCCGGCCGACTACGGATTCGTCGAGAACACGCTCGGTGAGGACGGGGACCCGCTGGACGCGCTGGTCATCCTGGAGGAGCCGACCTTCCCCGGCTGCCTCATCAAGTGCCGCGCCATCGGCATGTTCCGTATGACGGACGAGGCCGGCGGCGACGACAAGCTGCTGTGTGTCCCCGCCTCGGACCCCCGCGTGGAGCACCTGCGGGACATCCACCACGTGTCCGAGTTCGACCGCCTGGAGATCCAGCACTTCTTCGAGGTCTACAAGGACCTGGAGCCCGGCAAGTCCGTCGAGGGCGCCGACTGGGTCGGCCGCACCGAGGCCGAGGCCGAGATCGAGCGGTCCTACAAGCGCTTCAAGGACGAGGGCGGTCACTGACCTCCCCCGCCACGCACGGGCCGTCCGACTCCTCCGGGGGTGGGGCGGCCCGTTCGCGTATCTGTGCTCATACTGAGGCGTACCGGGAGGTGCGCAAGCGTCATACGAAGGGCGAGTTGGTGACGGAGCGGGAGCCGGAGGCGGCCGAAGACCGCAAACCGCAGTCGGACGAGGCACGCAGCGCCTTCACCCCGCCGCAGGGAATGGTGCCGCAGACTCCGGTGCCCGAGCAGGACGAGTCGCAGACGACGTCCGAGTTCGCGCTCCCGGACGGGTTCAGCACCCCGGCAGCCGCGCCCGCCGACAGCAGCGGTTCGGCCTTCACTCCCCCGCAGACCTACAGCTCCCGGCACGCGCCCCCCGCGTTCACCCCCGCGCACGGCATCCCCATGGTCAAGCTGACCAAGGAGGCGCCCTGGCAGGACCGGATGCGCACGATGCTGCGCATGCCGGTCGCCGAGCGTCCGGCGGCCGAGCCCGTGCAGAAGCACGACGACGAGGGGCCGGCCGTTCCGCGCGTCCTCGACCTGACCCTGCGTATCGGCGAGCTGCTCCTCGCGGGCGGTGAGGGCGCCGAGGACGTGGAGGCGGCGATGTTCGCCGTGTGCCGCTCCTACGGCCTCGACCGGTGCGAACCGACGGTGACGTTCACGCTGTTGTCGATCTCGTACCAGCCGTCCCTGATCGACGACCCGGTGACCGCCTCGCGCACCGTGCGCCGGCGCGGCACCGACTACACACGCCTGGCGGCCGTGTTCCAGCTGGTGTACGACATCAGCGACGCGGAGGTCGACGTCTCCCTGGAGGAGGCCTACCGGCGCCTCGCCGAGATCCGCCGCAACCGCCACCCCTACCCGGGCTGGGTGCTCTCCACGGCGACCGGGCTCCTCGCGGGCGGCGCCTCGATTCTCGTCGGCGGTGACCTGATCGTCTTCGTCGCGGCGGCGCTCGGCGCGATCCTCGGCGACCGGCTGGCCTGGCTGTGCGCCGGGCGCGGGCTGCCGGAGTTCTACCAGTTCACCGTCGCCGCGATGCCGCCCGCCGCCATAGGGATCCTGCTGACCCTCGCGCACAACCTCGTGGACGTACGCGCCTCCGCGGTGATCACCGGTGGGCTGTTCGCGCTGCTGCCGGGGCGGGCACTCGTGGCCGGCGTGCAGGACGGCCTGACCGGCTACTACATCACCGCGGCCGCGCGCCTGCTCGAAGTCATGTACTTCTTCGTCGGCATCGTCGTCGGCGTCCTGGTCGTGCTCTACCTCGGCGTCCAGCTGCACGCGCAGCTGAACCCGGAGGCGGCCCTCCAGGTCATCGACCGCCCTTACTGGCAGATCGCCGCCTCGATGGCACTGTCCCTCGCGTTCGCCGTCCTGCTCCAGCAGGAACGCTCCACCGTGCTCGCGGTGACGCTGAACGGCGGTGTGGCGTGGGTCGTGTACGGGGCCATGCACGTCGTCGGCGGGATCTCGCCGGTCGCCTCGACGGCGGCGGCGGCCGGGCTCGTCGGCCTGTTCGGGCAGCTCTTCTCGCGGTACCGGTTCGCGTCCGCGCTGCCGTACGTGACGGCGGCGATCGGGCCGCTGCTGCCGGGTTCCGCCACGTACTTCGGGCTGCTGGCCATCGCGCAGAACGACGTGGACGCGGGCCTGGTGTCGCTCACGAAGGCGGCGGCTCTCGCCATGGCCATCGCGATCGGGGTGAACCTCGGGTCCGAGATCGCGCGGCTGTTCCTGCGCTCGCCCGGCGCGGAAGGGCGCCGGGCGGCGAAGCGGACCCGAGGCTTCTAGGACCCTGCAAAAGGGGCCGTGGCGCTCTAGCGCTTCGCGTGGCGGCCGCGCTGGCCCGGCGCCGGCGTCTGCGGCTGGGGCGTCGCCGCCGCGGCCTTCTTCGACTTGCTGCGCGCCCGCAGGAACTCGATCGCGATGGGGACCACCGAGATCAGGACGATCAGGATCAGGATCGCCTCGATGTTCTTGTGGACGAACTCGATGTTGCCCAGCCAGGAGCCGAGGAGCGTGACGCCCGCGCCCCAGAGCACGCCGCCGATGATGTTGAACGTGATGAACGAGCGGTACTTCATGCCGCTGACGCCCGCGATGATCGGCGTGAACGTACGCACGATGGGCACGAAGCGCGCCAGGACCAGGGACTTCGGGCCGTACTTCTCGAAGAACTCGTGGGCCTTGACCACGTTCTCCTGCTTGAAGAGGCGGGAGTCCGGGCGGTTGAACAGCGAGGGGCCGACCTTCTTGCCGAAGAGGTAACCCGCCTGGTCACCGAGGATCGCGGCGACGCAGATCAGACCGACGGCGCCCCACAGGGGGAAGTCCAGCGTGCCGGCGGTGATCAGCAGTCCGCACGTGAACAGCAGGGAGTCGCCCGGCAGGAAGAAGCCGATGAGCAGGCCGGACTCCGCGAACACGATCAGGAGCAGGCCCCAGATGCCGAACGTGTTGAGCAGGTGGTCCGGGTCCAGCCAGCTTGGTCCGAGAGCAAGCGTCGTCACGGTTCCGGACTCCTGAGGGGTGGTGAAGCAAGGGCAATGGCGGTGCAAAGTTATCAACGCCGGATGACGGCACCAGGTTCCAGCGGCCCTCTCAGGATGCACTGTGCGTCAACTGTGGCAAACCTGTGTGTATGGGTATCGAAGACTACGGCGGCGGCCAGAATCCGCAGACGGATGTGCTCGTCGTCACCACGAACGACGTGCCCGGCTACCGGGTGGAGAAGGTGATCGGCGAGGTCTTCGGCCTCACGGTCCGCTCCAGGCACCTCGGCAGCCAGATCGGCGCCGGCCTCAAATCGATGATCGGCGGCGAGCTGAAGGGCCTCACCAAGACGCTGGTGGAGACCCGTAACCAGGCGATGGAGCGGCTCGTCGAGCAGGCCCGCTCCCGCGGCGCCAACGGGGTGCTGATGTTCCGCTTCGACGTCACGGAGGCGGCGGACGTGGGCACCGAGGTGTGCGCGTACGGCACGGCCGTGGTGATCGCACCCCGGTAGCGCCGGTCAGACGTTGCGGACGGCGTTGGCGAGGATCGCGTCGCGCAGGTGCTCGGCGAGGCCGGGGCGCATGGACTCGTAGAACTCCTTGAAGCGTTCGTCGGCCACGTACATCTCGCCGAGACCGCAGTGGATCTCGAAGCCGCACTCGTAGAACCACTTGGTGATGTGCTGCCGGTGTTCCTCGGCCATGTCCATGGCCCGCTCGCCGGTCGCGGGCTCGCCGGCCGCCATCAGGGCGTCGTAGCGCTCGCCCCAGTCGGCGACCTCGGCCTGCATCCGCTTCCAGTCGTCCTTGGTGTAGCGGGCGGCGCGGCGCTGCGACTCGGCGTACGTGTCCGTGCCGCCCCAGCGCTCCTCCGCCTCCTGCGCGTACCGCTCCGGGTCCTTGTCCCCGAAGACCTCGAACTTCTCCTCGGGCGTGAGGTTGATGCCCATCTTGCGTGCCTCCATGGCGTGTTCCACGGCCTCGGCCATCTTCTGGAGCTCCCCGATCCGGGCGGTCAGCAGTTCGTGCTGGCGGCGCAGATGCGCGCGCGGGTCCGCGTCCGGGTCGTCGAGAAGGGCCGCGACCTCGTCGAGGGGGAAGCCGAGCTCCCGGTAGAACAGGATCTGCTGCAGCCGGTCCAGGTCGGCGTCGCCGTAGCGCCGGTGGCCCGCGTGGCTGCGCCCGACCGGCGCGAGCAGACCGATCTCGTCGTAGTGGTGCAGCGTGCGCACGGTGATGCCGGCGAACCCGGCGACCTGCCCCACGGAGTAGCTCACGGCTCCCGCCCCTCCCTGTCGTTGTCGGTACGGGTCCCAGCGTGCGGCCTCACGTCACGTGAGGTGCAAGCGGGAATTTCTCCGGGTGTTATGCCGCTTTCATCCGTTTATGGTGTGCCGGTGAGCACCGACGCGCAGGCCGAGCCTCAGGAGACCACCCCGGCACGGACGTTGCTGCCGCTGGTCGTCCCCGCGCTCGTCGTGGGCGTCGTGTGCAGCCTGCTGTTCCTCGGCGTGAGCTGGCTCGCCGAGCAGCTTCAGCACGTGCTGTGGGAGGACCTGCCCGACGCGCTCGGCATCGGCGGGTACTCCTCGGCATGGATGATCGTCATGCTGACCACGACCGGCGTCCTCGTAGGCATCGTCGTGTGGAAGGCGCCCGGTCACGCGGGGCCCGACCCGGCCACCGTCGGGCTCGAGAGCGCCCCGCTGCCGCCATATGTGCTGCCCGGGCTGCTCGTCGCGACCGCGCTGATGCTGGCCGGCGGGCCCAGCCTCGGCCCGGAGAACCCGATCATCGCGGCCAACATCGGCCTCGCGTTCTGGCTCGGCTCGAAAGCCCTGCCCGCCATGCCCGCCGTCCTGTGGGGCACCCTGGCCGAGGCGGCCACGCTCGGCGCGCTGTTCGGCACACCCGTCGCCGCCGCCCTCGTCATCTCCGAGGCCCTCGCGGGCAAGCCGATCAAGGGCTCTCTGTGGGACGCCCTGTTCGCGCCGCTCACCGCGGCGGCCACCGGCGCACTGACCACGAGCCTCATCGGACATCCCAGCTTCGACCTCGGCCTGCCCGCCTTCCCCCGGCCGGACTGGGGCGACCTCCTCTCCGTCCTGGTGGTCGCCTCCGCGGCCGCGGTCCTCGGCATGGCGGCCGTCTACGCCTTCCCTTACACGCACGCCGCGTTCGGACGCCTCAAGCACCCCATGCTGATGCTGCCCGTCGGCGGGCTCGTGCTCGGTCTGCTCGGCGCACTCGGCGGCCATCTCACGCTCTTCAAGGGCCTCAATGAGGTCGCCGCGCTGGCCCAGGACCCCGAGGGCTGGTCGGCCGGGCAGTTCGCCCTGATGACGGTGGTGAAGCTGGCGGCCCTGCTGATCGCCGCCTCCTGCGGCTTCCGCGGCGGCCGGATCTTCCCCGCGGTCTTCATCGGGACGGCCTTCGGCCTCCTCGCCCACGCGCTCGTGCCGGGCGTGCACCCCGCCGTCGGCGTCTCGGCGGGTGTCCTCGGCATCCTGCTCGCCATCACACGGCAGGGCTGGGTCAGCCTGTTCGTCGCGGCCATCCTCGTCGCGTCCCCGCCGATCCTCGTCCTGCTGTGCATCGCCTCGCTGCCGGCCTGGCTCCTGGTCACCGGACGCCCCCAGATGCAGCTCCACGACGACGGCACGGCCCTCCGCTGAGAGCGGCCGCCCCCGCCCGTCCGCCGATCCGTCGCCGGGCGGTACGCCCCACTCCTCCGTATCCTCGCGATGAGGCCACGACCGCGTATCGAGGGAGTCCGCGACAATGCCGCTGCACCACGGTCCCCACCCGCACGACGAGAGCCCGATGGCCGTCAACCCCTTCTACGGCGAGGCCAATCCGGTCGGCGGCATGACCGACGCCCCGCCCAAGCACCGGCTGCCCGACGACCCCATGCCACCCTCCACGGCGTACCAGGTGGTCCACGACGAGCTGATGCTCGACGGCAACGCACGGCTCAACCTCGCCACGTTCGTCACCACCTGGATGGAACCGCAGGCCGACGTCCTGATGGCCGAGTGCCGAGACAAGAACATGATCGACAAGGACGAGTACCCGCGCACCGCGGAGCTGGAGCGGCGCTGCGTGTCGATGCTCGCCCACCTGTGGAACGCACCCGACCCGGACGGCGCCGTCGGCTGTTCGACCACCGGGTCGAGCGAGGCGTGCATGCTCGCCGGGATGGCCCTCAAGCGCCGCTGGATGAAGCGGAACGCCGACCGCTACCCGTCCAAGCAGGCCCGCCCGAACCTCGTCATGGGCATCAACGTGCAGGTCTGCTGGGAGAAGTTCTGCAACTTCTGGGAGGTCGAGGCGCGCCAGGTCCCCATGGAGGGCGACCGTTTCCACCTCGACCCGCAGGCCGCCGCCGAGCTGTGCGACGAGAACACCATCGGTGTCGTCGGCATCCTCGGCTCGACGTTCGACGGCTCGTACGAGCCGATCGAGGAGCTGTGCGCCGCCCTCGACACTCTCCAGGAGAAGACCGGCCTCGACATCCCCGTCCATGTCGACGGTGCCTCCGGGGGCATGATCGCGCCCTTCATCGACCCCGAACTGGTCTGGGACTTCCGCCTGCCGCGGGTGTCGTCCATCAACGCCTCGGGCCACAAGTACGGCCTCGTCTACCCGGGCGTCGGCTGGGCCCTGTGGCGTACGGCGGACGACCTGCCGGAGGAACTGATCTTCCGGGTCAACTACCTGGGCGGCGACATGCCGACCTTCGCCCTGAACTTCTCCCGGCCCGGCGCCCAGGTCGTCGCGCAGTACTACACGTTCCTGCGCCTGGGCCGCGAGGGCTACCGCGCCGTGCAGCAGTCGACGCGGGACGTCGCCCGCGACATCGCCGAACGCATCGAGACCCTCGGCGACTTCCAGCTCATCACGCGCGGCGACCAACTGCCCGTCGTCGCCTTCACGACAGCATCCGACGTGAAGGCGTACGACGTCTTCGACGTGTCGCGCCGCCTGCGCGAATTCGGCTGGCTCGTACCCGCGTACACCTTCCCCGCGCACCGCCAGGACCTGGCCGTGCTGCGGCTGGTCTGCCGCAACGGCTTCTCTGCCGACCTGGCGGCGCTCTTCTTCGCCGACCTCGGGCGGCTGCTGCCCGAACTGCGCCAGCAGCGGCACCCGTTGACCAGTGACAGGGATGCGGCGACCAGCTTCCACCACTGAGCGCAGCGGTGCTCACGGACCCTGCTTGCTGATCCCTATTTACTGAGTGCCGCGAACTTCCGTACCGCCAGCGGGAAGAACACCGCGAGCAACGCGAGCGGCCACAGCACCGCCGCCCACAGGTGCCCCGGCTCCCCGCCGGGCCCGCCGAACAGGTCCCGTACGGCAGTCGCCGTGTGCGACATCGGGTTCCACTCGACGACCGTGCCCAGCCAGCCGGGCATCGAGCCGGGCTCGGCGAGCGCGTTCGACAGGAAACCGACCGGCCAGACGAGGATCTGCACGGCCTGCACCAGCTCCGGCTTCCCCGCCACCATCGCCAGGTGGATGCCGATCCACAGCATCGCGAACCGGAAGAGGAGCAGCAGGCCGAGCGCGCCCAGGAACGTCCCGGCCGAGCCGTGCGGGCGCCAGCCGATCACGTAACCGACGCCGGTCATCACGAGAAGCGCGGCGGCCGACTGGAGCATGTCGGCGGCCGAACGCCCCACCAGCACGGCGCCGTTGACCATCGGCATCGACCTGAACCGGTCGATCACTCCCTTGTTCAGATCCTGCGTCACCGCCAGCATCGTCGCCTCGAGCCCGAACGCCATGGTCAGCGCGAGCATGCCCGGCACCAGATAGTCGACGTACTCGCCCTCGACACCCTTGCCGCCGCCGATCAGGAAGCCGAACATCAGCAGCAGCATCACCGGGAAGGCCAGCCCGACCACGATCTGCGTGGGCTGCCGCGCCCAGTGCGCCAGCTCGCGCCGCGTCATGGTCCACGAATCGGCGACGGCCCAGCTCATCGGCGTACTCATGCCTTCACCTCCGGCCGGTCCGATACGTGTCCACGTTCCGCCGCGTCCTTTGGTCCCGGCCGTCCCGATCCCGTCAGATGCAGGAACACCTCGTCCAGGGTCGGTCTGCGCACCGCGATGTCCTCCGCCTCCACACCCGCGTCCTGGAGCGCCCGCACGACCTCCGTGAGCGCGGCCATCCGGTCGGCGACGGGCGCGCTGACCAGCCGGCGGTCCGCGTCGACCGTGGCACCGTCCGGCAACGGCCTTGCCGCTACGTCCAGCCGGGACCCGTCCCGCACGACGACGTCGATCCGGTCACCACCGAGCCGGGCCTTGAGCTCGTCAGCCGTGCCCCCGGCGACGACCCGGCCCCGGTCCACGACCGAGATGCGGTCGGCGAGCTGGTCGGCCTCCTCCAGATACTGCGTCGTCAGCAGCACCGTCGTACCGCCCCCGACGAGGGAGCGCACCGCGCCCCACACCTCGGCGCGCCCGCGCGGATCGAGGCCCGTCGTCGGCTCGTCCAGGAAGAGCACCTCCGGGTCCGTGATGAGCGAGGCGGCCAGGTCCAGGCGGCGCCGCATGCCGCCGCTGTACCGCCTGACCGCCTTGCGCCCGGTCCCGGCGAGCCCGAAGCGCTCAAGGAGTTCGCCGGCTCGCACCCGCGCGCGCCTGGCGCCCAGATGGTGGAGGCGTCCGAACATCTCCAGGTTCTGCCACCCGCCGAGCTCCTCGTCCACCGCCGTGTGCTGGCCGAGGAGCCCGATGCGGCGGCGCACCTCGCCCGCCTGCCGCCGCACGTCGTAACCCGCCACCTCGACCCGGCCCTCGTCGGCCCGCAGCAGCGTCGTCATGGTGCGGACGGCCGTCGTCTTGCCCGCGCCGTTCGGCCCGAGCAGCCCGTGCACGGTGCCGCGGGCGACCGCGAGGTCGAGCCCGTCCAGCGCCCATCTGTCCCCGTACCTCTTCCGCACGCCCTCGACGATGATCGCGTCGGTCATCCGGCTCCTCTCACCGAGAATCTCGGTACTCAAATTTGACTACGACGCGAAAGGTAGCCCCGCTCCGACCATTAGTCAAACTTGATTAATGGAAATTGACGACGCCTGGCGATGACTGGCGATGACTAACGAGGGTCCTCGGGGTGTGCCTCGCCCGTGGCGTAGGGATTCTCCTGCCCCTCGGCGAGCACCCCGACAAAGGGCTCGCCCTCGCCCGCGAACGTGTACGCGCCGCCCTCGATCCGGCCGATCAGGCCCCGCGTCCACTCCGCGCCCGCGTCGGCCGAGTGCACCCAGAAATTCATGATCTCGCCGATGTGCCCGAGCCGTTCGGGCCCGTCCTCGGGCGTGTAGTACTCGGTGACCGCGCGCCGCCACTCCTCGATGCCATCCACGCGCCGCCGCAGCAACTCCACCGCCTCCTGCCGCGGCAGATCGACGATGAAGCCCAGCGCGGCCGAGAGGATGTCCGGCTTCTGGTCGTACGCCACGAGCGCCTCACGCAGCAGCGTACGGAACTCCTCGGTGCCCTTGTCCGTGATCTCGTACTCGGTACGCGGCGGGCCGCCGGCCGTGGACGGCGCGATCTCGTGCGCGACGAGGAGTCCCTGCTTCGCCATCTGCTTGAGCGCGTGATAGATCGACCCGGGCTTGGCGTTCGACCACTCGTGCGCGCCCCAGTACTCGAGGTCGTTGCGCACCTGGTAGCCGTGCGCGCGGCCGTGCTGGCGTACGGCCCCGAGGACCAGGAGACGGATCGCTGACATGGGCCCCAGCGTAGGACGTCACTCCTGAGCCATCACGGCCAGTTCGTACGCCGTCTTCCCGTCGAGGGACTCGCGGACGATGTCCGCATGCCCCGCGTGCCGGGCCGCCTCCCGGATCAGGTGGAGCAGCATCCACCGCAGGGACGCCTCCCCCTCGTGCGGGGACCAGTCATGGCGGGGCAGCGGGAACGTGTCGTCGAGGCTCGGCACCGACCGGATGAACTCCTCGGTGGCCAGCGCCACCTTGTCCCAGTAGGCGAGCGCCGACTCGACACTCTCGTCGCCCACGAGCCGGAAGCTGTCGGCCCAGTTCGCCTCGGTGCGCTGCGTGTCGGGCGCGACCTGCCGGGCCCGCGCCACCCAGCCCTGCTCGGTCTCGGCGACGTGCTTGACCAGCCCGGACAGCGACAGCGCGCCGGCGCTCGGGGTCGTGGCGGCCTGCTCGTCACTCAGCCCGAGCACGGTCCGGCGGATGGCGCCGCGCTGTCCGGCGAGGCAGATCAGGAGGGTGCCGCGTTCGTCGCCGCGGACCTCCGCGTTCCCGTGAGTCGCCATCGTGGGCCGCCTTCCGTCGGTTTCGCTGCCTGCACTGACGAACGTAGAGGGGCTTGCGGTCAGCTCCCGCCCTCAAGTGGCACTAGCCGAGCCCGGACCGGGACCCGGGCCCCGGGCCCCGGGACCGTATCGCGTAGGAATTTTCCTACGTTTGACGCGTAGGAATATCCCTACCTATAGTCGGGGCATGACCAGCCCCACGAACATCACGCACGCCTCGTTCATCACACTCCCCGTCTCCGACCAGGACCGCGCGCTGCGGTTCTACGTCGACGTACTCGGCTTCGAAGTCACCGTCGACCGCGAGATGCCGCCGGGCCGCTGGCTCCAGGTCGCACCGGCCGGGGCGCAGACCGTCTTCACGCTGTCCGGCCCGGGCGTGGGGGATTTCACACCGGGTTCGGCGCGGGGGATCATGTTGGTGACGACCGACGTCGACGCCGACTGCGCGCGGCTCACCGCCGCCGGAGCCGAGGTCACCGGCCCCGACGACGTGCCGTGGGGACGCATGGCCGCCTTCAGCGACCCGGACGGCAATTCGCTGATGCTCATCACGGAGAAGGAAGGCTTCTGACGCCGATGGCGACGACGGGCGCGACCGACACCGCCGGCCAGGACCGGCTGTTCGCCGCGCTCGCCAACGGGACACGGCGCGAGGTGCTCCGCCTCCTCAGGGACGAGGGCCCGCAGCCCGTCCAGGCCCTGGCCGACCACTTCGCGATGCGCCGCCCGAGCCTCTCGGAGCACCTCAAGGTGCTGCGCGAGGCCGGCCTCGTATCGGAGGAACGAGCAGGACGGCAGCGCATCTACCGGCTCGAGGCCACCCCCCTGGCCGAGGTGCAGGACTGGCTCCATCCGTACGAGCGGTTCTGGCGCGGCCGCCTGAAGGGGCTCGCCGAACTCCTCGACCGCATGCCCGACGATGACGAGTCATGAGCCTGACGAGCATCACGGTCGACCAGTTCTTTCCCCACCCGCCCGCCAAGGTCTGGCGTGCCCTCACCGAACCCGAGCTGATCACCCAGTGGCTGATGGCGGGCAGTGAGGACTTCCGCCTCGAGGTGGGCCACCGGTACGTGTTGACGACCGTGCCGCGCCCCAACACCGGCTTCTCCGGCACCGTCGACGTCGAGGTCCTCGCGTACGAGGAGGAGCGGATGCTCAGCGTCCGGTGGCAGGACCGGGATCCGGCCAATTCTGCGGACTGGACCATTACGTGGAACCTGGAGCCAGAAGGCCGTGGCACGCGTCTCTTCCTAGTGCACGACGGATTCGATCCGGACGATCCGGCACAGATGATGGCGCGGAAGATCATGGATGGGGGCTGGCGTTCGCATGTCATGCGGGCGCTGGGGCAGACGCTCGAAGAGCTGTAACCGTGGGAACACCCCCCGTGCACGTGCATCTGCCCATGCATCGGCATGTGAACGCAGCTATGATCCAGGACAGTTGACCACTACACCTGACTGCCTCATAGGCCACAGCACGACCGGGGAGCGACCTGTGCACCACGTGTACAACGGCATGGCGGCCACGGAGCTTCACGGTGTGGTCTGGCAGAAGAGCAGGCACAGCAACTCGCAGGGCTCCTGCGTGGAGTTCGCGAAATTGCCGGGGGGCCGAGTGGCGATGCGCAACTCGAACTTCCCGGAGGGCCCGGCACTCGTCTACACGCCCGCCGAGATCGAGGCGATGCTGCTGGGCGTCAAGGACGGGGAGTTCGACCATCTGATAGCCGACGGGTGAACCGGTAACCGGTGACAGCTGGCAACTGCCGGGTGGCGAGTGACGGCTGACAGGTGACAGGTGACAGGTGACAACTGACGGATAACGACAAACGTCAGCCGTCAGATAGCAGTGGGAAGCTGCCAGTAACGAGTCGTCAGTTACCGGTACTCGGCGACCAGTTGCCCGCCCGCCCTCACAGCCGGAACAGCGCCCACACCACTTTCCCGTTCAGCGTGCCGGCCAGCGGATGCCAGCCCCAGCTGTCGCTGAACGAGTCGACGAGGAACAGGCCACGGCCCGATTCGGCGTTGAAGTCGTCGTCCGTCTCGCGGGCGACGGGGCTCTCGTCGCTGGGGTCGCGCACCGCGCACACCAGGCGTGAGGTCCAGCGCATCAGGTGCAGCCGCACCGGCGGGTCCTGTGAGCGCGGGGTGTCCGCGGGCAGCCCGTGCCGCAGCGCATTGGTGACGAGTTCGGAGACGACGAGGCAGACGTCGTCGAATCTCTCCGCCACGTCCCAGCCGTCGAGCGTCCCGCGCGTGAACTTACGGGCGCTGCCCACCGCTTCGTACCGTGCGGGAAGTGCGCAGGAGGCGGAGCTGGAGACGCCTGAAGGGTCGAGTGGCGGAAGCCCCTGCCTTAACGGCTCGAGCATGGCCGGTCCATTCGTCCCCATGCGAGGCACTCCCGGGATTCGCGGTACATAGCGATTGGAGCGGTGGTGCGTGGGCCATCGTTCCGAATGCGTACAGCAGATGCAAGGGCAGATGCACGTGCACGCGCCCGGCCTGTCCCCCCACGTACCACTTGTTGCTCATTTCTTCCCACGACTTCTTGTGGAGACCTTTCGCAACCTTTCCGTTTCTGTAACCGAACGAGTACGGGCCGGAGCGTTTTAATGGCAGACTTCGGCTGCTGGAGCGATCGGGAGGGTGGAGCGACGTGAGTGCGGGAGAGTCGAGCGGCTCAGTGGTGCGACGCATCCTGCTGGGCTCGCAACTGAGGCGCCTGCGCGAATCGCGTGGCATCACCCGGGAAGCGGCCGGCTACTCGATCCGCGCATCCGAATCCAAGATCAGCCGCATGGAGTTGGGACGGGTGAGCTTCAAGGCCAGGGACGTCGAGGACCTGCTGACCCTGTACGGCGTCGCCGACGAGGCGGAGCGCGGCGCGCTCCTCTCCCTCGTCAAGGAGGCCAACGTCGCGGGCTGGTGGCATACGTACTCGGACGTCCTGCCCGGCTGGTTCCCCACCTATGTCGGCCTGGAGGGCGCCGCGTCGCTCATCCGCGCCTACGAGGTGCAGTTCGTGCACGGGCTGCTTCAGACCGAGGGGTACGCGCACGCGGTCGTCGCGAGGGGCATGAAGGACGCACCGAAGGCGGACATCGACCGGCGCGTGGCGCTGCGCCTCGAGCGGCAGAAGCTCCTCGTCTCCGAGCGCGCCCCCGAGTTCCACGTGGTGCTCGACGAGGCGGCGCTGCAACGCCCGTACGGAGGACGGAAAGTGTTGCAGGGTCAGCTCCAGCATCTGATCGACGTCTCCGAGCGGCCCAACGTCACGCTCCAGGTCATGCCGTTCGGCTTCGGTGGCCACTCGGGTGAGACCGGCGCCTTCGCGATGCTCAGCTTCCCGGAGTCCGACCTCTCCGACATCGTCTACATGGAGCAGCTCACCAGCGCCCTCTACCTCGACAAGCGCGAGGACGTCACGCAGTACGCGCGGTCGATGAAGCAGCTCCAGTCGGAGTGCCCGACGCCGCAGGAGAGCGTGGACATCATCCGGGGCCTGCTGGCCAAGAACGGCTGACCGGGACTGGCCGAGAAGCACTGCTCCTGTCGCGTCTTACGACCGATGACGATCGGGTGGACGTCCTGTCCGGGCCACAACTCGACTGGTACAGACGTAAGATGACGAGCCATTAGGTGTCTGCCGGCAGCAGCAAGGGATCTCATGTCCTACTTCACCGAACTGGCCCAGCAATACATCGACGGTTCATGGCGTCCCGGCCGCGGGGCGTGGGACATCATCGACTTCAACCCGTACAGCGGTGACAAGCTGGCCTCCATCACCGTGGCGTCGGCCGACGAGGTCGACGAGGCCTACCGCGCGGCCGAGCGGGCGCAGAAGAGCTGGGCCGACACCAACGCGTACACGCGCCGCCTCGTCTTCGAGCGGGCGCTGCGCCTGGTCGAGGAGCGCGAGGACGAGATATCCGACGCGATCGTCGACGAACTCGGCGGTACGCGGCTCAAGGCCGGGTTCGAGCTGCATCTCGCCAAGGAGTTCCTGCGCGAGTCGATCCAGCTGGCGCTGCGCCCCCAGGGTCGGGTCATCCCGTCGCCCGTCGACGGCAAGGAGAACCGGCTCTACCGCGTTCCCGTCGGGGTCGTGGGGGTCATCAGCCCCTTCAACTTCCCGTTCCTGCTGTCGCTGAAGTCGGTCGCGCCCGCGCTGGCCCTCGGCAACGGCGTGGTGCTCAAGCCGCACCAGAACACCCCGATCTGCGGTGGCTCCCTGGTCGCGAAGATCTTCGAGGACGCGGGCCTGCCGGCCGGTCTGCTCAACGTGGTCATCACCGACATCGCCGAGATAGGCGACGCGCTCCTCACTCACCCCGTGCCGAAGGTCATCTCCTTCACCGGCTCCGACGCGGTGGGCCAGCACGTCGCGACGGTGTGCGCCTCCCAGTTCAAGCACGCCGTCCTGGAGCTGGGCGGCAACAGCGCGCTGACCGTGCTCGACGACGCGGACATCGACTACGCGGTCGACGCGGCGGTCTTCAGCCGGTACGTGCACCAGGGCCAGGTCTGCATGGCCGCCAACCGAATCCTGGTCGACCGCAAGGTGGAGAAGGAGTTCACCGAGAAGTTCGTCGCCAAGGTCAGGTCCCTCAAGGTGGGCGACCCCCGCGATCCGTCGACCGTCATCGGTCCCGTCATCAACTCCACACAGGCGGAGGTCGTTTCGGGCGTCGTCGACCAGGCGCTCGCGGAGGGCGCGACCGCACTGCTGCACGGCAAGGCCGTCGGCAATCTGGTCGAGCCGAGCATCCTGACGGACCTGCCGGCCGACTCCCCGGTGCTGCGGCAGGAGATCTTCGGGCCGGTCGCGCTCCTCATCCCGTTCGACGGGGACGAGGAGGCGGTGGCGATCGCGAACGACACCCCGTACGGGCTGAGCGGGGCCGTCCACACGCGGGACGTGGAGCGGGGCGTCGCGTTCGCACGGCGCATCGACACCGGGATGATCCACGTCAACGACGGGACGGTGCACGACGAGCCGCTCGTCGCGTTCGGAGGCGAGAAGCGGTCCGGGCTCGGCCGGCTGAACGGCGAGGCGACGGTCGAGGCGTTCACCACGCAGAAGTGGATCTCCGTGCAGCACGGCCGGAGCCAGTTCCCCTTCTGACGCCCGCCCGCTCCGGCGGTTCGGTCAGCGTGTGACGTACGGCAGCAGTGCCATCTCGCGTGCGTTCTTGATCGCCGCGGCGATCTGGCGCTGCTGCTGTGCCGTGACCCGGGTGACGCGACGGCTGCGGATCTTGCCGCGGTCGGAGATGAACTTCCGCAGCAGGTCCGTGTCCTTGTAGTCGATGTACGTGATCTTCGCATGGTCCAGGGGATTGGGGCGGGACTTGGCCGGCTTGCGGTCAGGCCTGCCGACGGGGTTGCGGGCAGGGTTGCGCGGGGGCATTCAGATCTCCAGGAGGGTGTCGAAGGCGCGGGGCAGGCCCTTCCAGGACTCGCGGCCCGCGCCGTACTCGGCGTCGGTGAGCAGGCAGGACTCGAGGATCTCGGCGAGGCCGTCGCGGTCGAGTCCGGGTGACGTGAAGACGAGGTGCTGGCAGCAGTCGCCGTGCTGCGGGTGCCAGTCCAGGGCGGCGGCCGCGCGGCGGACCGGCGGGACCATGTCCCAGGCGGCGTCCGGCAGGGACACCAGCCAGGGCCCCGCGCTCTCGACGCACAGCGCGCCGCCCGCCGCGTCCCAGTGCAGGAGCGTGTCGGGGCGGTCGGCGAGCCAGAACCGGCCGCGGCTGCGGGCCGCCGCGCAGGTCAGATCCTCCAGGGCCGCGTAGAGCCGCTCCGGGTGGAACGGCCGGTCGCGGTGCCAGACGAGTGTGGAGACACCCGCCTCGTCCGCGTCCGCGGGCAGCAGCGCGCACGCCGGATGCTGGGCCGCCGCTGCCGCGTCCACGTCGAATCCGCCGAGCGCGGCGCCCGCCAACTCGCCGTGACCGATCCGGACTTGGCGGGCTGTCGGGTGGAGCTGGGCGAGCAGGGCCCGGTCCGCGTCGTCGGCCTCGGGGGAATCCACGAGGGCGAGCACGGGAGCGTATTCGAGCTGCCTGGCCCAGGTGTCGGCGATGGTGCGCTGGTCGGTGGCGGCCGCCGCGAGTCCGGCGTCCATGAGGTCGTCGCCGTTCCCGAGGTACGGCAGCAGGAGCGCGGGGTCCACGCCGGTGATGACGCCGGTGACGGAGAGCTCGGGCCCGCCGTGCGCGGCGATGACCTCGGCCATCGCCTTGGGCTCGACGGAGTCCCACAGTTCGACGATCGCGATGGAGGTCCCCTCCGCCCGAGCGGAGCCGAGAGCTTGGGGGAGGGTGAGCCCGGCGTCCGCGAGCCGCTCCAGTTCGGGGACCAGGTCCTCGCGCAGGGCGCAGCACGCGCAGTCGTTGACGAGGGGCGCCTCGCCGGTGCCGAGGACCCCGGTGGCGTCGCGCAGGGTCCGTACGACTGTGCCTTGTACGGCAGTTGAGAGGTCGTGGTGGAGCGCGACGCTGCCCGGGACCGTGACGAGCAGTTCCTCGACGGCGGCCCGGCGCGCTTCCGCGTGCAGGCCGCCGACGATCACTACGGGCAGCCGGGTCACCGGCCACCCCTCTTCCCGAAGCGCCGCTCGAAGCGCTCCACGCGGCCGGCGGTGTCGAGGACGCGCGCGTTGCCCGTGTAGAAGGGGTGGCTCACGTTCGAGATCTCGACGTCGATGACGGGGTAGGTCCGGCCGTCCTCCCACTCGACGGTCTTGTCGCTGGTGGCGGTGGACCGGGTGAGGAAGGCGTGGTTCGCGGCGCGGTCGCGGAAGACGACCGGGCCGTAGTCGGGGTGGATGTCCTTGCGCACGGGGCTCAGCGCTCCTCTCGGAAGTCGACGTGACGGCGTGCGACCGGGTCGTACTTGCGCAGGGTCACGCGGTCGGGGTCGTTACGGCGGTTCTTGCGGGTCACGTAGGTGTGGCCCGTACCCGCGGTGGACCTGAGCTTGATCACTGGGCGGAGTTCGTTGCGTGCCATGTGGCTAGTATATGAAAATGAATCCCGTTTCCAAAACGATCCGGGTCACAGGGCCAGGGGGCCGCGCGGCCTTCGGGTCACAGCTCCGGGTCACGGGGCCACAGCCAACGAGAGAGGTACGTCGTTTTGTCCGCGCACTGCATGCTGACCGGGGCCGCCCCCGGCTTCGGCAACCGCATCTCCCACTCCCACCGGCGCACGTCACGCCGCTTCGACCCGAACGTCCAGCGCAAGCGCTACTGGCTGCCGAGCGAGGGCAGACACGTACAGCTGCGGCTGAGCGCCAGGGCGATCAGGACCGTCGACGCGATCGGCGTCGAGGCCGCCGTCGCCAGAATTCGTGCCCGTGGAGTGAGGATCTGATGGCCAAGAAGAGCAAGATCGCGAAGAACGAGAAGCGCCGGAGGGTCGTCGCCCGATACGCCGCGCGCCGGGCCGAGCTCAACGAGATCGTGCGCCGGCTGTCGTCCACCGACGCGGAACGGGCAGCCGCACAAAGGGAGTTGGCACGTCAGCCGCGGGACGCGAGTGCCACGCGCGTACGCAACCGCGACAGCGTCGACGGCCGGCCGCGCGGATATCTGCGCGCCTTCGGCCTCTCCAGGGTGAACCTGCGCGGGCAGGCGCATGCGGGCTTCCTGCCCGGGGTGCGGAAGTCTTCCTGGTGACGTGAGGGGCGGCTGGTAGCTTGCTGCGGGCCGGGCCACGTACCGGCAGTCACATCCGCAACGTAGGGGGATCTTGTGCTGAAGCGCGTACGGATCGGCGCCGCCGCGGCGGGAGTCGTCGCGGCGCTCGTGATCACCGGATGCAGCAGCGACAACGGTGACGGGGGCGACGGCGGCAAGTCCAAGGAGACGCCGCAGGCCTCGGCCACGGCGTCCACGGGCGGCGACACGAGTGGTTCCGGCTCCGGCGGGAAGTCCGGGAGTCTTCAGGGCAGTTGGGTCACCACGTCCCAGGGCAAGAGCGTCGCCCTGCTCATCAGCGGCAAGAAGGTGGCTCTGGTCGGCGAGCACGTGTGCAGCGGGACCGCCGGCGACGAGATGGGCATGCAGATGCTCACCCTGAAGTGCGCCGACGGGAACACCGACCGGAACATGGGGCAGGTCAAGTCCGTCGACGCCACGACCCTGAAGGTGTCGTGGGAAGGCTTCGGCGACGACACCTTCCGCAAGACGGACAACGGGAAGCTGCCGTCGGGGTTCCCGACGATGGGGCTGCCTACGTCCTGACGCGGGCGGGTTCCCTCGCTCCCTCGCGGCTGCCTCGTGAGCCGCTCTCCCGTCATCGGGCCGCTCGATCCTCCGGACCGGGCGGCCCTTCGGGTTTCTGAACCTCGGGTTTCCGGTCCTCGGGTTTCCGGTCCTCGGGTTTCCGGTCCTCGGGCGATGGGTCGGGCTTCAGGGTGATCGGGGGTACGTCGGTGTCGAGTGCGTCGGAGAGTTCCTCCAGGGCCTCGAGGAGCAGGCTCGCGCCCCTGCGTACGACCCGGTCCGGGACGCCCTCGCCGTCCCAGTCCGCGAGAGCGTCCCGTACCGCCTGCCACTGCGGCACCCGCCGCTCGCGCACCGCCCGCGCGCCGTCCTCCGTGGCGGTGTGCAGCGCCTTCGCGAGGCGGGCGGCCGCCGGGACCGGGGCCGCGTCACGTTCGGGGAGGTGGGCCTCCATCAGCATCTCGACCCGGCCGATGTGCCGCAGGGCGTGTTCGGCGTCGTCGGCCGCCGCGCGGGAGAGGCCGCGGTGGCGCACCGGTTCGGTCCGCGCCCTGGCCGCGGCCTCCTGCCAGGCGAGTTCGGCCGTGCGGGCGGCGAGCAGGGCCTCGCGCACATCGGGCAGGTTCCCGCCGCCGGGCTCCGCGTAGCGGCCGATCACGGCGGCGCCGTACCGGCCGAGGGCGAGCAGCCAGTCCGCGAGGCGCGTGCGCAAGCGGGGCGTCTCCCAGGCCGGGTACACCGCGTACGCCAGCATCGCGAGGAGGCCGCCGACGAGCGTGAGGACGACCCGCTCGGGGACCGTCTGGTCCCACGCCTCGCCGCCCATGCCGAGCAGGAACACGACGTACGCGGCGATGCAGGCCTGCGCGGCGAGCTGGCCCGTGCGCATCACGAGGTACATCAGACCCGCGCAGATGACGGCGAGCGTCGCGGAGAGGGCGGTGTCCGGGTGAACGACCTGGACGAGCCCGGTGGCGAGGGCGACTCCGATGAGCGTGCCGCCGAAACGGGCCACCGCGCGCGAGTACGTCTGCGAGAAGTCGGGGCGCATGACCATGACGGCGGCCATCGGCGCCCAATAGCCGTGGCCGAAGGGGAGGGCGGTGCCGATGAGGTAGCCGACCGCGGCGACGGCCGACACCCGGATGGCGTGCCGGAGAATCGGCGACCCGCGATGCAGCTCCTTGCGCATCGCTCCGGCCGCGATGGGGAGCAGCCGCACGAGGGTGGGGCGGGCGAGCTGGGGGTTCTCGTTGCGGGGCTCGGGATGCTGGGTGTCCGTCCGGGCGCCGGCGGTCTCCAGTACGTCCCTCAGGAGCGAGCCGAGGCGCGCCGCCGCGCGCTTCGCCGGGCCGGAGAGGATCGCCCCCGTGTCGGGGGTCTTGAACGTGGCGACCGCCGCCGGCGGCACCTTGACCGGGGCCCCGTGGCGGATCGCCCGCGCCGCCGCGTCCAGCATCGAGCCCGCCGCGCCCAGGAGTTCCCGCACGCGCTCGCGTTCGGGCCCCTCGTCCGGGACGCCGACGGCCGGGTCCGCGAGGGAGGCGAGGACCGGGCGGATGCGTTCGGCGATGCCGCGGGCCCCGCGCAGTTGGGCCGGGCGGGTGCGGGCCTGGCGCGGGGTGAGCGCGGCGGCGCTGCGCGCCAGCATCAGCGGTTCCCCGTCGAACGGGGCGACCGGGTCGTGGCGCAGCCGGCGCGCATAGTCGGCCTCGGCAGCGAGCGCGTCGGCCAGGGCGTCGCGGTGCGCGCCCCATCTGCGTACCGGGAAGAGGATCACGAGGGCGGCCTGGACGAGACCGCCGAAGACCATCATCGCGGCGTGCCCGGCGGCGGCCGCGACCGAGGTCGGCAGGGTGATCGTGACCAGCATCATCGCGACGTTCGACGACGCGATGATGCCGATCGTCGGGCCCGCCGCCCAGGCGAGGCCCGCAAGGAACGTCCACAGGACGAGGAGCGCGAGGAAGAGGACGAGGTGGCCGCCGGTGAGGTAGCCGAGGAACGTCGAGACGCCGAGGCTCGCGCCGGAGGCGACGGCCAGCTCGGGGCGGGGGCGCCAGCTGCGCTGGAACGTGGCGATCGCCGCCTGGAACGCGCCGAACGCGGAGCTCGCCGCGACCGCGGGGCCGAAGAACGTGAGGCTGATCGTGATCACGATGGCCAGACCGGCGGCGCCGCGCAGCGCGATCAGGGGTTCCAGGCGTTTCCGCTCGACACTCAGGCCCGAGCGGGTGGTGTCCTTCAGCGCCCGGAACCAGCTCACTCCGTCAGGATACGGGCGAGTCGGGCATATGAGTTGGAGTGGTTCGGTTCGGGGGTTGGTTCGGGGGTTGGTTCGGGGGTTGGTTCGGGGG
>NZ_NNBL01000023.1:33649-35636 GCF_002803065.1 Streptomyces sp. CB01635 | reverse complement strand
TTCGGGGTTCGGTTCGGGAGTTGGCTCGGGGTTCCGTTCGGGGTTTGGTTCACCGGCGTGTGCCGCCGCCGCGCACCTCGGCGCGGTCCGAGACGCGGGCGCGGTCGGCGGCGGCCACGCCCTCCGCCCAGCCGGCACCGTCGCTGACGCCCCGGACCCGGGTCGTCACGGTCTGCGGGAACATGTCGTCGGTCCGGCCGGCCACCGCGACATCGCGCGCCGCCAGGACCGGCAGCAGCCCGCCCTCCCGGCTCTGGCCGGTCACCTCCTCCGCCACGGCCGCGAGCCGGTCGCCGATGCGGTGCGCGTACGCGGCGAGGAAAGCCTGCCGGAAGGTCTTGGTCCGCTTGCGTCCCCCCGCGCGCTGCTCGGCCTCGGCCCGCGTCATCGCCGCCGTGCCCTGCACCAGCAGCGACGTATGGAGCAGCTCCACCGCCTCCAGGTCGGACTCGAAGCCGACGACCGTGGAGAAGCCGAAGCCGCTGTTCCACACCGCGCGGCAGCGGTTCGCCGACGCGACCGCGTCCAGGAGAGCCGCCTTCGCCGTCTCGTACGGGGCGTCCACGCCGATCCGGCACGCGACGGGCGTGTCCTTCGCGTGTGTACGGGCCGCGAGGAGCGCCGCGTCGACGCTGTGCCTGGTCATCAGTTCCTGCGCCTTCGCCGCCAGGGCCTCGGCCTCCGGCGGGTAGCCGGTCGCCTCGGCCTTGGCGAGCAGCGCGCGGATCCGGGCGAGCTCCCGCGGCTCCCCCGCGACGGGCCGCGCCACGGACTCGCCGGGCACGGGCCCCACGGCCTCTATCGGCGGGAGGCGCAGGAGGAGTCTGTACAGCTCCAGGACGGCGGTGGCGTACGAGAAGCGGTCGAGGCGGGGGCGCGATCCGGGGCCCGATGCCCGCCCCGGGTCCTGCGGGAGCTCGGCGAGCTGTGCGTCCCAGCGCGCGGGCAGGTACTCGTAACGCGCGGTCTCGGCGCGGATCAGGCGGGCCGCGATGTGTCCGTGCGGACTCTCTTCGAGGTCACGTACGACGATGCGCATGACGTCGGCGGGCTGCCAGCCGCGCTCCCAGGAGCGGCGCACGAACTCCTGCCCGCGCAGGGCGAGTTGGGTGTCGGCGGACGGGTCGGCGGCGAGCAGGGACGCGCCGGTGTCGAGCCCGGCCTCCGCGCCCTCCCCGTACAGGGCGGCGGCGAAGGCCTGCTCGACCGTGGTCCGCGTCGTACGTTCCGTCATGCGGGGGCGCCGTCTCCTTGCCTGTCTGGTCCACGGGTCCGCCGTGCGGCCTGTCGTGTCTTCTCTTCCATGGTCTCAGGCGTGTACGGGGGTAGGGCTGGCCATACCCCCGGGACGCCCCCCAGTGGTCGTGTTCGCGGGGCGCCGCGGCGGTTGGGTTGAGGCATGACCACACCTGCCCTGCGCCTCACCGCCGTACGCCGCGAGTACCGCGGCGTCACCGCCCTCGACGGGGTCGACCTCGACTTCCATGCCGGGACCTTCACCGCCGTGATGGGGCCCTCCGGCTCCGGGAAGTCGACGCTCCTCCAGTGCGCCGCGGGCCTGGACCGTCCGACGTCGGGCACCGTCACCGTCGCCGGGACCGACCTCACCGGACTCGGCGAACGGGCGCTCACGCTCCTGCGCCGGGACCGGATCGGTTTCGTGTTCCAGTCCTTCAATCTGCTGCCGGCGCTCACCGCCGCGCAGAACGTGGCGCTCCCCCTGCGGCTCGCCGGGCGGCGGCCCTCGCGCGGAGGTGCGCGAGGCGCTGGGCCGCGTGGGCCTCGCCGAGCGCGCGGGGCACCGCCCTTCACAGCTCTCCGGCGGCCAGCAGCAGCGGGTGGCCCTGGCCCGCGCCCTGATCACCCGGCCGGCCGTCCTCTTCGGCGACGAGCCGACGGGCGCGCTCGACACGACGA
The DNA here is from genome assembly GCF_002803065.1 of Streptomyces sp. CB01635. GTDB lineage: Bacteria > Actinomycetota > Actinomycetes > Streptomycetales > Streptomycetaceae > Streptomyces. Next base: position 33,719 of record NZ_NNBL01000023.1, on the reverse strand, counting down.
CCGGACGCCAAGTCCTCACTCTGCTGCGCGAGTTGGTCGACCGGGAGGGTCAGACGACGGTGATGGTGAC
>NZ_NNBL01000023.1:0-33404 GCF_002803065.1 Streptomyces sp. CB01635 | reverse complement strand
GGGGGTGCGGGGCTTGAAGGGGGTGCCGGCGGCACGTCCGCCGGCATTCGTTCCGTGCCCGCCGGTAACACCGACAACGCGTCGCTCGGCAAGGGGGTAGACGCATGCTGACCACGCTCACCTCCGCCTGGGCGAATCTGCGGACGCGCCGGCACCTCTTCGCGGGGGCGTTCGTCGCCGTCGCGCTCGGGGTGGCCCTGGTCGCGAGCATGGGGCTGGGGCTCGCGGCGGCCGCCGACCCGCCTCCGGGCAAGCCGCAGCGGTTCGCCGCACAGCCTGTCGTGGTCATGCCACACGACACTCTGACCGTAGAGGTCGACCGGGGCCCGAACCGCGCCCGGGACACGAAGAAGACTCCCTATCCACAGCCTGTGGACAAAGAATTGCTGGGCGAGCTCGCCGATTTGGGCACCGTTCACCGTGATCATCTCGCGCCGGACGCGGTCGGCGTGGACGCCTCGGCCACCGCCGTACGCGAGGTGGTCGGCGACCGGGCGCAGGTCCTGACCGGCGCGGCACGGCACCTGGCAGACCCGGGCGCGGAGCGCGACGCGCAGGCGGTCGTGGCGGTGCGGGCGATGCTGGGCACCGCCGGCGGGGTCTCCGCGTTCGTCGCCGTCTTCGTCACGGCGTCGACGTTCGCGTTCGTCGTCGCCCTGCGCAGGCGGGAGTTCGGACTGCTGCGGCTCGCGGGCGCCACGCCGGGACGCGTACGGCGGCAGCTCGTCACCGAGGCCCTCGCGGTCGGGGTCGCGGCGAGCGCCACCGGCTGCGCCCTCGGCTCCTGGGGTGCCCCACTGCTCGCCCGGGCGCTGATCGACAACGGAATCGCGCCCACGTGGTTCACCGTGAGCGGCAGCGGAACGGCGCTCTGGACTTCCTGGGCCTCTTGGTCCTACTGGGCCTCGTGGCCGTTCCAACTCGCCTTCTGGACCGGCCTGTTCGTGGCAATCGCGGGGGCATGGGCCGCGTCGCGGCGGGCCGGACGCATCGGCCCGGTGGAAGCGCTGCGGGACGCCGACGTGGACACGGACGTCATGCCGTGGAGCCGCCGGATCGTCGGCGCCGCACTCCTGTCCCTGGGACTCGGCCTGACGGTCCACACCCTCTGGACCGACCCGTCGGCGCTCTTGAAGCGCAAGACGTACACCACCCAGCCGATGATCCTCATCACGGCGGCGGCCGCGCTGGCCCCGCTCCTTGTGCATCCGGTGCTGCGGCTGGTCCGGCTGCCCGGAGCGGTCGGGCTCCTCGTCCGCGAGAACGCCGCCGCCTCCGTCCGCCGCACCGCCGCGGTGGCCGCACCCGTCCTGATAACAGTGGCGCTCGCGGGCTCCCTGATGGGCTCGGCGGAATCAGTGAGCGCGGCGAAGGCACAGGAGGCGAGCGAACAAATGCACGCTCAACTCATCGCCACGGGCGATGACTTGAGACTTGCACGGCGGCCGGTTCCGGGCGTAGCCGCCGTGTCCCCGTCCGCCTCCGCCGCGGTCTTCGTACGGGAGGAGGGCACCGCCCTCCTCCGCTCCGAGGCGCGAGGCGTGAGCGACCCCGCGGCCCTCGCCGCGACGAGCCGCCTCCCCGTCGTCGCCGGAGACATACGCCGCCTCGACGACCGCTCCATCGTCGTCAACGAGGAGTGGGAACACCACCGCGTCGGCGACCGCCTGACCGTCTGGCTCGGCGACGGCCGCCGCACCACGCTCCGCATCGCCGCCGTCCTGGCGCGCGGCACCGGCGACAACGGCGCATACGTCACCATGGCCAACGCGGGCGCGGCCCCGGTCGACCGGATCGACGTACGCCTGACGCCGGGCGCCTCACCCGCCACCGCGGCGGGCGCGCTACGGGCGGCCACGTCCGGACACGACGTGCGCGTACGCACCGCAGCCGCCTGGCTCGACGCCACCCACCCCCGGGTCAAACCCCAGACCCGGCAAGGGATGCTGCTCCTCCTGGGCATCGCCCTCACCTATACGACGATCTCGCTGGCCGGAACGCAGTTGATGGCCGCTTCCGTACGGGACGGGGAGCTGCGGGCCCTGCGCCGGGCCGGGGCCACGCGAGGCCAGGTCAGGTGGATGCTCGCCGGCGAGGCACTGGTCGCGGTCGCGGCAGGCACGGCCCTCGGACTGGCCGTCACCGCGCTCAACCTGGGAGGACTCGCGGCTGCGCTCGACCTGCTCGCGCCCGGGTCCGGTGCGGGGGCGGGGCTTGGGACTGGGCTCGGGAGTGGGACCGGGAATGGGCCTGGGGTCGTTGTGCCGTGGGGCGTCGTCGGTTCGGCCGTGGGCGTGTGTGCGGTGGTCGCTGTGGGGGCGGGAGTGTTGGGCGCGGGGTGGGGGCGCCGGAATGGTGTGCGCGGGTGAGAGCGCTCGGGTGACGGGGCGACGGGTGCCGAATGCGGCGTGTGCCGGACGCGGCGAGTGCCAGGCGCGGAGGGTGCCGGATGCGGCGGATGCCGAGCGCGGCGGATGCCGCCCTTGTCACGCCGCCGCGTGGAACTGGCCACAGCCTCACCTCTGGATCCCACCTCCAGCTTCGACAGGATGTTCGCCACATGGAACTCCACCGTGGACTCGCTGATGTGCAGGTCCTGCGCGATCACCCGGTTGCGGTGACCCCGGGCGAGGTGGGAGAGGACCTCCAGCTCACGGCGGCCGAGGTCGGCCAGGGGGTGGGCGGCCTCGGCGCGGGGCGCGGTGAGGGGAACCATCGCCGTGACCGTCTTACCCCAGCCCGGCACCGCGTCCACGTCGAGCCGGCCGCCAAGCACATCGAGGCGTGCGCCGGCCCGACCCGTGACTGCCTCGGAATCCACGAACGTCTCGGGTGGTTGTGCCATGGCGAGCGCGGTTGCCGAGGGTGTGCCTGCGGGCCCGATGGGATGGGCCATGGCTTCGAGCGTACGACTCGTGCGTGCGCCGGTAGGCCGGTCCTTCGGACAGGCAGAACGGTTCGAAGGGCGGGGCGGCCCGGCCCCGGCGACGATCGACTCTGAAGAACGTGACTCTGCAGAGCTCAAGAGAACGTACGAGATCGCCAGGGAACACCGGAGGACACCAGCAGGACCAGCCCCGCACCAGTCCCGCACCAGCCCCACCCGGTTCGAAGAAGCAGTGAAGCGAGAGGAAGACACCGGCATGGAAGCCATCGTTTTCGAGGAGTTCGGCGGACCCGAGGTACTGCGCTTCAAGGGCGACATCGAGGAGCCGCACGCGGGTCCCGGCCAGGTCCGGGTGAAAGTCGCGGCCGTCGGGGTCAACCCCATCGAGTACAAGATCAGGAACGGCTGGATGGAGCAGGCTTTCCCGACCTCCCTGCCGGCTGTGCCCGGCAACGAGTTCGCCGGAACCGTCGACGAGCTCGGCGAGGGCGTCACCGGCCTCTCGGTCGGCGACGAAGTCCTCGGCTGGAGCGAGACCGGCGCGTACGCCGCCTATGCCCTGGCTCAGGCCTCCGCCGTCACCCCGCGGCCCACCGGACTCGAACCCGCCGCGGCGGCCACCCTCCCCATCGCCGGCGAAACGGCCCAGCGCGTCCTCGACCTGCTCGGCGTACGCAGCGGCGAGACGCTGCTGATCCACGGCGCCGCGGGCGCGGTCGGCTCGATGGGCGTGCAGCTGGCCGTGGCCCTCGGCGCGACGGTGATCGGCACGGCCTCCCCCGCCAATCACGAGTATCTGCGCTCCATCGGCGCCGTCCCCGTCGCATACGGGGACGGGCTTGTGGAGCGGGTGCGCGCGGTGGCCCCGCAGGGCGTGGACGCGGTGTTCGACGCGGCGGGCAAGGGCGCGCTGGCGGACTCGGTCGAACTCCGCGGAGGCACGCCGGACCGGGTCGTCACCATCGCCGACCCCGACGCCGCCAAGTACGACGTGACCTTCGCGTCCGGCGGCACCGACCGTGCCAAGGCCCGCGAGGGCCTCACCCACCAGGCCGCACTCGCCGCGGACGGCAAACTTCACATCTCGATCGCCGACACGTTCCCCCTCCGCGACGCGGCCAAGGCACAGACCCTGAGCGAGACGGGCCACGTGCGGGGCAAGCTGGTGCTGCTGGTGGACTGAGGAGGCAGGTGGTCCTGGTGATCCTCGTGGGGTGAGCCGGCGCGGGCCCAGGGCACGCAGGGTCGCCGGCACGCGCCGCCCACGAGGACCCCGCCTCCGCCAGCCATGACGCCACCCGCCCCTGCGGATGCCGACTCCGCCGGACACTGCGACGCTCGAGGGATGAGAGTGGCGCTTGCACAGACCGACTGTGTGCTCGGCGACGTGGACGCGAATCTGACCGTCGCCCGGGAGCAGACCGAGCAGGCGGCGGCCCAGGGCGCCGACCTCGTGGTCTTCCCCGAGCTGAGCCTGCACGGCTATCACCTCGGCGCCCTGCGCCAGGACGCCTCCCTCCCGGTGACGGACCCGCGTCTGGCCGCCCTCTCGACGCTCGGCGCGGATGTCGTGATCGGCCTGCACGAACACACCAGCCTGCGCGCCTACAACACCTCCGCCTACTACGCAGGTGGCCAACTCCTCCATTCCCACCGCAAGTTGTACCTGCCGAACTACCTGGCCTGGGAAGAGCGCAAGCACGTCAGCCCCGGCCAGCAAGTGCGCGCGTACGACCTGCCGCACGGCCACGGCCGCGCCGCGACCCTCGTCTGCAACGACGCCTGGCAGCCGGTCCTTCCGTGGCTCGCCGTGCAGGACGGCGCCGAGGTCGTCATCGTCCCCGCGAACAGCGCGGCGACACTCGACCCGGAGGCCATGGACACGGGCCTGTACTGGGACACGCTCCTCGCCTACACGGCGAAGATGCTCCAGTGCTGGGTCGTCTTCGTGAACCGCGTCGGCAATGAACATGGCGCCTCCTTCTGGGGTGGCTCCCGCGTGGTCGACCCGCGCGGGACGGTCGTGGCCCAGGCCCCCAAGTGGGAACCGAGCTTGGTGACCATCGACATCGACCTCCATGAGGCCCGCCGGCAACGCAGGGTCGTCCCTCTGGTCGCGGAGGCCCGCCTCGGCCTGATCGACCGCGAGGTCCGCCGCCTGATCGACGAGGGCGGCGACAGCTGACGGGAATCCCGGCCCAGCCCCACGCCCGGTCGGCGCCCGCCGTCACCTCTACGAGCACCACCACCGCCCCGCCTGCCCCGACGCACCCGGCGCTGTCAGTGCCGGGTGTAAAACTCACCGACATGACCGAGAAGTGGGCCATCGCGGCCACCGAGGACGGCGGAGCCCAGCTCGCGCCGCTCGGTGCCGACGGCGCACCCGCCGCCCCGGTCCGCCACGAGACCAGCCTCGCGGAAGCGGTCCGCTCCCGCCCCGACGTCACGCGCTGGATCTGGCGATCGACAGCGGCCGTCTATCCCCGCCTGCTCGCCGCGGGCGTCCGCGTACCACGCTGCTATGACATCGAGGACGCCGAGACTCTCCTCCTCGGCCACGCCGGCCGCTTCGGGGAACCCCGCTCCGCGGCCGCCGCCCTGGCCAGGATCCACGGCACGGCCGTCCCCCCGGACCCCCCTCAACGAGCCGCGACCCCCGGCTCCCAGTCCTCCCTCTTCGAACCACAACCCGTCCATGTCCCCCTCGAAGACCTCATAGAGGTGTACGCCGATCAGCAGCGCCGCCACGACGCCACCGCCCACCCGGGCCGGATGCGACTGCTCACCGCCGCCGAGTCCGCGGCCATGCTCGTGGCAGCCGAGATGAACGCGGCGGGCCTCCCCTGGAGCGCCGACGTGCACCGCTCCGTACTGCACGAGCTGCTCGGCGAGCGCTACGCGGGCGGCGGCGAACCGCGCCGCCTCGCCGAACTGGCCGACGAGGTGTCCGAGGCCTTCGGCCGTCGCGTGCGCCCCGATCTGCCTGCCGACGTGGTGAAGGCGTTCGCCCAGTCCGGCGTCAAGATCACGTCCACGCGCCGCTGGGAGATCGAGTCGATCGACCATCCGGCCGTGCGGCCCCTGATCGAGTACAAGAAGCTGTACCGGATCTACACCGCACACGGCTGGTCCTGGCTCCAGGACTGGGTCCGCGACGGCCGCTTCCGCCCCGAGTACCTGCCCGGCGGCACCGTCACGGGACGCTGGGTCACCAATGGCGGTGGCGCGCTCCAGATCCCCAAGGTCATCCGCCGTGCCGTCGTCGCCGACCCGGGCTGGCGCCTCGTCGTCGCCGACGCCGACCAGATGGAACCCCGCGTCCTCGCCGCCATCTCCCGCGACCCCGGCCTGATGGAGGTAGCCGGGCGAGAGACCGACCTCTATCAATCCGTCTCCGACCGGGCCTTCTCCGGCGACCGCGCCAAGGCAAAGCTGGCGGTGCTCGGCGCGGTGTACGGCCAGACGTCCGGCGACGGCCTCAAGAACCTCGCCGCCCTCCGCCGCCGCTTCCCACAAGCCGTCGCCTACGTCGACGACGCCGCCCGCGCGGGCGAGGAGGGCCGCCTCGTACGGACCTGGCTCGGCCGCACCTGCCCACCGGTCGCCGGCGCCGGCGACCAGGACGAGGCAGGCATCCCCCAGGACGGCCCGACGCCCGAACAGGCATCGGGAGACACCGAGTTCACCCCCGGCTACGCCTCCTCGAACGCCCGCGCCCGCGGCCGCTTCGCCCGCAACTTCGTCGTCCAGGGCAGCGCCGCCGACTGGGCCGACCTGATGCTCGCCGCCCTGCGCCAGTCCTGCACCGGGATGGCGGCGGAACTGGTCTTCTTCCAGCACGACGAGGTGATCGTGCACTGCCCGGAAGAGGAAGCGGAAGCAGTGACCGCGGCGATCCGCGTGGCCGCAGAACTGGCCGGCGACCTCACATTCGGCGACACCCCGGTCCACTTCCCTTTCACCACCGCAGTGGTGAAGTGCTACGCCGACGCGAAGTGACGCCCTTCTACAAGGCCACTCACAACACCCCGGAGCTCACAGCCCGGCGGCCACCGATCACCAATCACTGAACAGCGCATACTGCACACCGGTCGGCGGTCGCCGAGCACAAAGGGCCAAGGACCAAGGACCAAGGACCAAGCCCCGAGAGTGTCCCTTGTCGCCGCCCTACCCCTGCCACTTCTCACTCGTGGCTATCGCCTTGAGCTGCGTCATGGTCAGCGCGGGCGTCGCCCTCGTGGCCGCGGTGTTCTGCGTGCCTGAGTTGAACGCCGATATCACCACGCGGAACCCGTCCTTGCGGATCGTGTCCACGGTCCACATCACCACGCCCTGGCCTCCCTTCTCGCCGGGCCCTTGATGCGTGACGACCTTCGTGCCGTCCGGCAAGGTCTGCGCGCCTGAGCCGAAGAGCTCGCCCTCCACATCCGACATGTTGGGCTGCACATTGATCTGGACGAGGCTCGCCCCCTTGCCGTCGTTCACCACCACGTACGCGAAGCCGTCGTCGCCCTGGCGGGTCGTCACCTTGGCACTCTTCGGCAGCAGCGAGGTGAGGTTCTCGAGAATGGTGTCGCCGCTCACGGCCTGCGGGACCGGCTGCTGCACGGGCTCGTCCTGCGGCTTCGGCAGCGCCCGCAGCATCGGACGCCACTCCTTCGAGGTCACCAAAGCCTTCAACTGCGTAATGCTGAGCGGTGGTTCGGCCCGGGAGACGGGTTCGCCCTTCTCCGCCGGCGCATTCCATTCGCTGGCATCGACGGTGAAGCCCTCCGGCGTCACCACGTACGCGTGCCACCACTTGGTGTCCGCGCGCTTGTCCGGATACTCGTAGCCCTGCAGGAGCAGCAGCCTGGAGCCGTCGGTCAGCGTCTTGCTCGAGCAGGAGTCGTACGGCGTGTAGACCTTCGCGGGGCAGGCGAGCTGTTCCGCGACCCTCGTGCTCTCAGGGTCGACCCGGCCCAGACTCAGCCCGATGGCCGCCTTGCCCTTGCCGTCGTCGAAGACGACCGAGGCCAGTGGCCCGAGCTCGTCCTCCGTACCGCGGCCCGACTCGCTGCTGAACTTGCCGTCGGGCAGCAGACCTTCGAGGGTCTTGATCAGGTGGCTGGCCGAGAACTGCGGCCCTTCACCCGGCGCGCTCGTCTTCCCCTCAGTCGTGCTGCCCGGCTTGGGCTGCGCGGCCACCGGGCTGCCGTGCCCGGCCTCGGCCCCGAAGGCCCCGGCGGCGTACGACGCACCGAATCCGACCGCGGCGAGCGCGGCGAAGCTCCCGGTGACGGTCGCGGCCCGCCTCCGCCGCAACCTGCGCCGGCCGCGTGCCACGCCACCGTCGACCAGCGGCCCACCCGCGGCGTTGAACGTCTCACCGGTTATCCGCAGGGCCTCCCCGAAACCACCCACGAAAGCTTCCTGGTCACGGTCTTCGTCTGTTCCTGACATGCCGAACCACCACTCCTCACACAAGATCGAGTCAAGCTCATTACGCGGCGAACTCGGCTACGCTGCCGCCCAGTTGTTCCCGCAGCCGCGCCAGCGCCCGCGTGCTCCGCGTACGCACCGCCGCCGAGCTGACGTTCAGAATCTCCGCGGTCTCCATCACGGACCGGTCCTCCCAGTACCGCAGCACGATCACTGCCCGGTCCTTCGGCGGCAGCTGTCGCAGCGCGTCGAGAAGAGTGATCCGCAGCGAGGCGTCACCCGGCGTGCTGTGCGAGGTCTCCGGAAGCTCATCGCTGGGCCGCTCCTGTGCGGAACGCCGCCGCTGGTGCGCGAGGAAGGCACGTATGAGGACGGTCTGGGCGTACGCCGCCGGGTTCCCGACCCGTGACGACCGCCCCCACACCACGTACATCCGCCCCAGCGTCTCCTGCACCAGATCCTCGGCGAAGTGCGTATCGCCACTGGTCAACAGGCATGCCGAACGGAACAGGTGTCCTGTCCGGGCCTCCGCGAACTCCCGGAACCCGCTCTCCTTGGACCGCCTCATCAGGCGCCCTCCCCCTCATCGCCCCACACCTTTTAGATGCGGTGAGGCGGACGGGATGTTTCAGCGACGCCGCGTTCCAACCGAGACCTTGCGGCGCTCACGCTACGATCCGCCGCACGATACGACGCGGCCCGGCCCAGTCGCCCACCTCAAGCCGAGGCGGGCCCGCCGGACCGGGCCGCGTAATCAACTCTGAACTCGCATTCCGAACACTGAACTCGCGCAATGGAGAGCGGGAATCGCCTATCGCCTATCGCCTATGGACGAAGCGCGCAGTGGTGGAGCGGCACACCCCTCCCGCCCGGCCCTACCAACTCGCGCCCGCCGGCTGCCGGGTGGTCACGTTGAACCGGTTGAAGAGATTGGTGACGCCGATCATGAGTATCAGCGCCGCGAGCCCGCGCTCGTCGTAGTGACGGGCGGCCTCGTCCCAGACGGCGTCCGGCACCGGGTCCGTGGAGTCGGCAAGCCGGGTCACCGCCTCGGCAAGGGCCAGCGCGGCCCGCTCGGCGTCAGTGAAGTACGGCGCCTCACGCCAGGCGGCGACGGCGAACAGCCGGTCATCACTCTCCCCGCCCTTACGCGCACTGCGCACGCCGGCGTCGACGCAGTAGCTGCACCCATTGATCTGACTGGCCCGCAGATGCACCAGTTCGAGCGTGCTCCCGGGAACACCGCCCTCACGGGTGGCCTTCAGAAGCGCCAGCACGGGCTGCATAGCCCCGGGAATGAGCTGGGCCGGGCTCTCCATACGCGCCTGAATGGTCATGTCTTGTCCTCCGTCAGCTCTGTCTCTCTGCCTTCAATGAACTGACGGACCCCGACGCAGGAGTGTGACGACCTGAACGAAGATCTTCGCCATGCCAAGCAACGAGGCCCACCAACGCCGTGGGCCTCATCTCCACAGCCCGCCCCACGTGAGCGACACACCGCAACGGCCAGGGAAGATGCCCCTGTGACCCCCGACCTCGTCCTGTGCGGGCTCGCCGCCAATACCGCTCTGCCCAAAGACCTCATCGATCAGTTGACCGACCAGCTGACCACTGCCGCACGCAACACCCCCGCCGGCGGCACCCCCAGGGCCCACGTCAGCGGCCCCGCCGGCGCGCTCGCCGGCGACTCGCTCAGCGACCTCGTCAATGAGCTTGCCGACCGCCCCGACCTCACCCACGCGCAGGCCGCCGCCCTGGCCTCCCTCGACGAGTACGCCGCGGTGCGGCTGGCATACGCGGGCCTTCTCACCGCTGACGACATCGACCCTGCGGCCCGGCCGCTCGCCGCGCTCGCTCTGCTGGACGAAGGTGCCGGTCGCGAGACATGGGTCCGGGCCTTCGCAACCGATCCCGTCGTCATGCACCGGGAAAAGCTGGCGGCATGCCCCGATCTGCCGTCGGACGTGACGGAAGCGCTCGCCAGCGACCCCGACATACGCGTCGTCGCTGAACTGGCGTCATGGACAACGCCCGCCATGGCCATCCGACTTGCACGGCATCCGCACGCCGAGGTGCGCCGCGCGGTCGCTGCGAACGAACGGACACCCCCCGCCGTACTGTCCGCACTCATCACGGAAGGCGTGCTCCCTCCCGCGCAGGCGTGCGTCGTCTGCGAGAGCAAAACGACGCCCTTCGTGCACGATCCGCAGTGCCCGATCCCCGACTGCACGCTGCCGCCAGACGCCTCGTGCGACGGCGTCACCCACGCATCCACCGTGCACGCGATGCAGTGTCTTGCCCTGCAGAACCCGGCCACGCCCGCCGAAGCCGCCGCGGCCTTCGCGAACCACTCATCAGCCGTGCTCCGCTGGGCTCTCGCCTCCCGCCCCGGGCTGCCCCCGGAAACGTACGCCCGGCTCGCCCAAGACCCCGTCCCCGGCATCCGGGCCGACCTCGCCGCGAATCCATCGATCGGCGAACCGCTGATGCGTGAACTGGCCACCGACCCCGGCCACGACGTTCAACGCAGACTCGCGCACAACGCGGCCGTGCCGCTGGACATCCTCATCTCCCTGGCAGGCACCACGAAGACGGGATCCGTACTGCTGCCCCGTATCGCCGCCGCCTCGCTCGCGGAGGTCGAGGAGCTGGCCGCGTCGCCGTATCCGGCCGTACGCATGCTGCTCGCCGCGCGACGCGATCTGCCGAACGGGATCCGGGATGCCCTGGCCGCTGATCCCGACGCGAAAGTCCTCAAGGCCGTCGCCCCTCATCCGGGCCTCTCCGAAGCGCAGCTGCGCGCCATGGTGGACCGGCACGGGGCCCGCGTCATCGCCAGGGTGGCGACCAACCCCAGCGCGACACCATCGCTCCTGGCCTATCTGGCACACCAGGTCGAGCACCGCTCACCCGCGCAGAAGCTGCTCCGCGAGATAGCCCGCCACCGCAACGCCACCGCCCCGGCGCTGTTGGCCTGCCTGTCGGACGTCCGGGCGAGACCTCTGGCCGCTGCCCACCGGGCTCTGCCTCCCGCGGTCATCGCCGAACTCCTTGTAGACGACGACCCACACGTCGCGGCGGCCGCAGCCACCAATCCGTCACTGCCGCCCGAGCTGATGTGGACCCTGTTCGCCGGCCGCTGACCCCGGACAAGACGCACCGGCCGGCACCGGATTCGCCATCAGCAGGACAAGAACCCGAGCACGTCCCCCAGAACAAGCAAAAGCCCCAGATCACGGCGAGTGAGTTCTGGGGCTTCCACAGAGCCGCCTTCGGGATTCGAACCCGAGACCTACGCATTACGAGTGCGTTGCTCTGGCCATCTGAGCTAAGGCGGCGCGCCGTCTGCACCATGGTGCGGTCAGCAACGTCGCCAAGTCTACACAGTTTTCGGGGGTGCTCTGCACACCCCCTGCGGAGGCCCCGGGACGGGTGTCCCGGGGCGTCAGAAAGCGCCCTCGCACCCCTTATGTGCAGCGCTTTCCGTCCTTGGGCGGGGTGCCGTCCACGAGGTACGCGTTGATCGCGGAGTCGATGCAGTCGCTGCCGCGGCCGTACGCCGTGTGGCCGTCGCCCTCGTAGGTGAGGAGCGTGCCGGAGTCGAGCTGGCCGGCGAGGGCCTGTGCCCAGCGGTACGGGGTGGCCGGGTCGCGGGTCGTGCCGACGACGACGATAGGGGCGGCGCCCTTCGCCTCGATGCGGTGAGCCTCTCCGGTCGCCTTCACCGGCCAGTACGTGCAGTTCAGTGCCGCCCATGCGAGGCCGTCGCCGAAGACCGGGGACGCCTTCTCGAAGGACGGCAGGGCGGACTTCAGGTCATCGGGGCTCTTGAAGGACGGCGGCAGGTCGAGGCAGTTCACGGCCGCGTTGGCCGCCATCAGGTTCGCGTACGTGCCGTCGCTGTCGCGCTCGTAGTAGCTGTCGGAGAGGGCGAGCAGGCCCGCCCCGTCCTTGTCCTTGATCGCCGAGCTGAGTGCGGAGCGCAGCTGCGCCCATTGCCCCTCGTCGTACATCGCCGCGATCACGCCGGTCGTGGCGAGGGCCTCGCCGAGCTTGCGGCCCGAGGGGTCGCCGGTGGGGATGGGGGTGCGGTCAAGGTCGACGAAGAAGGCCTTGAGGCGCTTGCCCGCGTCGGCGACACTCCCGGTACCCAGGGGGCAGTCGGAGCGCCGTACGCAGTCCTTCGCGAACGACTGGAACGCCGTCTCGAAGCCGGCCGTCTGGTCGCGGTTCATGTCCTGCGCCGACAGGGACGGGTCCATCGCGCCGTCCAGGACGAGACGGCCGACCCGCTCCGGATAGAGCCCCGCGTAGGTCGCCCCGAGGAATGTGCCGTACGAGGCCCCGACATAATTCAGCTTGGCGTCGCCGAGCGCCGCGCGCAGGATGTCCATGTCGCGGGCCGCCTCGACCGTGGAGACGTGCGGCAGCACCTTGCCGGACTTCGTCTCGCAGCCGGCCGCGTACTTCGTGAAGGCCGCCGACAGTTCGTTCTTCTCCGCCTGGTCGTCGGGCGTGACGTCGGTCTGCGTGTAGGCGTCCATCTGCTTGCCGTCGAGGCACTTGACCGGTTCGCTGCGGGCGACGCCACGCGGGTCGACCGCGACCATGTCGTAGCGGGCGCGGACCGCCGCCGGGTAGCCGAGGGCGGCGTACGACTGGAGGTAGCCGATCGCCGAGCCGCCGGGCCCGCCGGGGTTGACCAGGAGCGAGCCGAGGCGCTTGCCCGGGCCGGTGGCCTTCTTGCGGGCCACCGCCAGCTTGACGTCACCGGCCTCCGGCTTCTCGTAGTCCAGCGGCGCCTTCATCGTGGTGCATTCGAAGCCGGGGACGCCGCACTCCCGCCAGGTCAGCGACTGCGCGTAGTAGGCCGACAGATTGGCGGGGGTCGCCCTGGGCAGCGCGGCCAGCGAGACGTCCGCCGTCCGTGTGCTTCCCGAACTCCCTGGTGAGCAGGCGGACATGAGGAGTCCGGCGGCGGCGAGCAGGGTTCCACAGGCCCGGAGGCCTCGGACAGGGGAATGGTGACGCCTGAAGTACATCAGCCGAGCCTAACCGTCCGCGTTCGGCCAGTCGCGGAGTGTGGCCGCCGCGCCCCGTACGAGTTAATCGAATTAATAGAAGGTGTGTCAGCCCGCCCGCAGCGCCATCGTCATCGCCTCCACCGCGAGCAGCGGCGCCACGTTGCGGTCGAGCGCGTCACGGCATGCGGCGATCGCCTCGATGCGGCGGAGCGTGGCCTCGGGCGAGGCCGCGCGGGCGAGGCGCTCCAGGGTGTCCTGCGCCTCAGTGTTCGCGAGGGCCACGCGGGAGCCGAGCTGCAGGGCAAGAACATCGCGGTAGAAGCCCGTGAGGTCAGTGAGGGCCAGGTCGAGGCTGTCGCGCTGCGTACGCGTTCTACGGCGCTTCTGGCGGTCCTCCAGCTCCTTCATGGCACCGGCCGTGCCGCGCGGCATCCGGCCGCCGCTCTGCCCGCCGAGCGCCGCCTTCAGCTCCTCGGTCTCCTTGGTGTCGACCTCCTCGGCGAGCTGCTTGGTGTCCTCCGCCGCGGTGTCGATCAGCTCCTGGGCGGCCTTCAGACACCCGCCGATGTCGTCGACACGCAGGGGCAGCTTCAGCACCGCCGCTCTGCGCGCCCGCGCGCGCGGGTCCGTGGCGAGGCGCCGCGCGCGGTCGATGTGGCCCTGCGTGGCGCGGGCCGCCTCGGCGGCGACGGCCGGCTCGATGCCGTCGCGTCGTACGAGCATGTCGGCCACCGCCTCGACCGCGGGCGTACGCAGCGTCAGGTGGCGGCAGCGGGAGCGGATCGTGGGCAGCACGTCTTCCAGGGAGGGCGCGCAAAGCAGCCAGACAGTCCGCGGGGCGGGCTCCTCGACGGCCTTCAGAAGTACGTTCCCCGCGCCCTCCGTGAGGCGGTCCGCGTCCTCCAGGACGATGACCTGCCACCGGCCCACCGCAGGCGAGAGGTGTGCTCTGCGGACAAGCTCGCGGGTCTCCTTCACACCGATGGAGAGCAGGTCTGTACGGACGATCTCCACATCGGCATGCGTGCCCACGAGGCTGGTGTGACAGCCGTCGCAGAATCCGCAGCCTGGGGCTCCGCCCAGCGCTCGGTCCGGGCTGACGCACTGGAGCGCGGCGGCGAACGCGCGCGCCGCGGTCGCCCGCCCCGCTCCGGGCGGACCGGTGAAGAGCCAGGCGTGCGTCATCCTGGAGGCCTCGGGCGGCGGAGCGTTCGTCGCGTTGGCCGTGACGAGCGCGTCGGCGTCCCGCGCGGCGGCGTCGAGCTGCGCGGCCACGCGCTCCTGACCCACCAGGTCGTCCCATACGGGCATGGACTACCGCCTCACCGTCGAACTCCGGCACTTCGCTCTACCGGATTCATTGTGCGGGACGCCACTGACAACGCCGTCCGGCGACCGAGCCACTGGTCGATCCGGCCCTCGGCCGCCGGACGGCAACAGCTTCCGCGCGGTCGGCTCAGCGCCGGCCCCGGCGCCTGCCGCCCGCTCCCTCGTCGCCCTCACCTGCGTCGTCGTGCCCGCCGAGCAACTCGTCCGCCAGCGACGGCAGGTCATCGAGCGGGGTCTCCTCCGCCCAGTCGGGCCTCGGCCGCTGTCGCGGTCGGCCCTCCTCGTCGACCTGGGGCAGTTCGCGCGTACGGTCGTTCGACCCAGCACCGGCACCCGCTGACGGAGCCGACGCCTGGCGCTCATCACGGAAGTACCCCGGCGGAACCCGATCCGCCGGCCCACCGCCGGCACCGCTACCCACGGAGTCATCACGCACCGGCGGCAGCACCGCCGTCTCGTCGGCGGCCCCGCCCTGGTGCTGCGCGGGACGCGGCGGCACCGGCAGCTGAGTCGTCTCGTCGTTGTCCCCACCGTGCCAAGCCCCACGCCCAGCCCTGGCGGCAGCGGCAGGACCGGCGTCAGAACCAGCCCCACCAGTCCCGGGACCCGTACCGGCATCCCCGACCGGCGGCAGCACGGCCGTCTCATCGGCCGCCCCACCCGTGGGCTTCATCACAGGCGTGGGAATGGTGGTCTCGTTGTCGGCCACCGGATGCCCGGCAGCACTCGCGGACCCAGCCCCCGCCCCAGCGGCAGAGGCAGACGAGGCGGAGGCGGACTCGGCCGCCGCGGAAGCCGCCGCCGCAGATGCCGCCGCGAGCCGCCGTGCCTCCTCCGCCCGCAGCAGCGCCTCCTCCGCCTTGCGCTGCTTCTCCAGGCGCCGTTCCTCGGCCTCCGCGCGCAGGCGCGCCTCTTCCTCCGCCTGACGGCGGCGGCGCTCCTCCTCGGCGGCCCGGGTCTGTTCCTCGGCGAGGAGCCTGGCGCGCTCCTCCTCGGCACGGCGCCGCGACTCCTCGGCGCGCTGCCGGGCCTCTTCGGCCTGGCGCTCGGCCTCGCGCCGCTGCGCCTCCTCCAGCTCGCGCTGCTTGCGCTCCTCCTCCTCGGCGCGCAGCTTGGCGAGCTGTTCCAGCCGCTCGCGCTCGACGCGCTCCTCCTCGGCCTTGCGGGCGGCCTCGGCCTCGGCCTTCCTGCGGGCCTCCTCCACGGCGGCCTTACGGGCCTCTTCCTGGGCCTTCACCTCGGCCTCGGAGAGCGGCAGCACCATGTCGAGCCGGTGCCGGACCACGGTCGTGACGGCTTCCGGCTCCTGGGCCGCGTCGACGACGAGGTAGCGGCCGGGGTCGGCGGCGGCGAGCGTGAGGAAACCTGAGCGCACGCGCGCGTGGAACTCGGCCGGCTCCGATTCGAGCCGGTCGGGCGCCTCTGTGAACCGCTCGCGGGCCGCCTGCGGGTCGACGTCGAGCAGGACGGTCAGATGCGGTACGAGTCCGCCGGTCGCCCAGCGGTTGATGCGGGCGACCTCGGTCGGCGACAGGTCGCGGCCGGCGCCCTGGTAGGCGACGGACGAGTCGATGTAGCGGTCGGAGATGACGACGGCGCCGCGTTCGAGGGCGGGCCGTACGACGGTGTCCACGTGCTCCGCGCGGTCGGCGGCGTACAGGAGGGCCTCGGCGCGGTGCGAGAGGCCTGCCGACGACACGTCGAGGAGGATCGAGCGCAGCCGCTTGCCGACCGGGGTCGCGCCGGGCTCGCGCGTGACGACGACCTCGTGACCCTTGCCGCGGATCCACTCGGCGAGCGCCTCGGCCTGGGTCGACTTCCCGGCGCCGTCGCCGCCCTCCAGGGCGATGAAGAATCCGGTCGTTGCGGGGGCCTGCGCCGGGTCGTTCCCACCGAGCAGCGCGTCGCGCAGGTCGTGCCGCAGGGGCACTCCGCTGCGGTCGTCGGCCTTGGCGAGTACGAGGGCGGCCACGGGCAGCAGCAGGGCACCGACGAGCATCAGCGTGAAGGCGGCGCCGCCGTGCGCGAACACGAACTTGCCGTTGACCAGCCGGTGCGGGCCGATCGCGGCCGCGAGCAGGGGCGCCGCGACGGCGGCGACCGCGATGGACACCCGTACGACCGCCTGGAGGTGCTCGGTCGTGCGGGCTCGCCGGTAGTCCTCGGACTCCTGGTCGAGGAGCGTGTGCCCGGTGTTGGCAGCGATGCCCGCGGTGACGCCGGCGAGGGTGACGATCAGCAGCACGCTCGTGACGTCCGGGACCAGGCCTGCGGCGAGCAGGGCGATGCCGGTCAGGGCGATCGCGAGCGCGAGGAGCCTGCGGCGCGACAGCGACGGCAGCACGGAGGGCGCCGAGCGGATGCCGATGACAGTGCCGCCGGTGAGCCCGAGCACGAGCAGCCCGAAGGTCACCGGGCCACCGGACAGGTCCTTGGCGTGCAGCACGGAGACGGCGACCGCCGCCGAGATCGCGGCGGCGACGGCGGCGCAGGCGAGGACGAGGAGCGGGATGGCGCCCGTGCGTCCCTTGTCGACGCCGCTGCCGGTCTTCGGGCGGCGCATGCCCTCGAGCGGCGACCGCGCGCGCGGGGTCTGCGTGTCGGGCAGTTCGAGGAAGAAGACGACGGACAGCGAGGCGGCGAACAGGCCGGCCGCCACGTAGGAGGCGAGTGCGGCCTGGTGCAGGCCGAACCAGTCGACCCCGGCCCCGATCAGATTCCCCACGAGGGTGACGGCGACGAGCGCGGCGGCCGCGACGGGCAGCGCCACGAATCCGGTGCGCAGGGAGAGGCGCCGCAGCGCGTCCATGTGGTCGGGCAGCGGACGTACGGCCGCGCCTTCGAGGGGCGGCGCGGGCAGCAGCGCGGGCGCCGCGCTCTCGCGCGACACGGTCCAGAAGCGCTCGGCGACGCCGACGACGAAGGCGGTGACGAGCAGGACCGCCAGCGCGTTGTCCGGTGTCCAGTCGATCCACAGGGGCGCGACGATGAGGAGCGCGGCCCGCACGCCGTCCGCGCCGACCATGGTCCAGCGCCGGTCCAGGGGACCGTCCGCGGAGGTGAGCGAGGTGAGCGGGCCGAGGAGTACGGCTCCGAAGAGCAGCGTCGCCAGGACGCGCGCGCCGAACACGGCGGCGACGGCGAAGGCCACGCCCCGGTACCCGCCCCCGAACGAGCCCTCGGAGACTGCTGTCTGAAGGGCCAGCACCACGAGCACGAGAAGCCCGAGTGCGTCACCGATGCCGCCCACGAGCTGGGCGCTCCACAGTCGTTTCAGCTGCGGCACGCGCAGCAGGGCGCGGACGGCGCGCTCCCGGGAATCTGCGACCAGGGCGTCGTCGGGGGCCGGATTCTGGGCCGTTGGCTGCTCGGCTCGCGTCATTCGTCCAGCCTATCCGGACCCACTGACTCCCCGAGGGTCCACCCGAACATACGGCCGCCGGGGCACTCGCCCCGGCGGCCGTACGACATTCGCGCGCGTGCACACTGCCGTGTGCCCACTCCTCCGTAGAAGGACCTCAGTAGAGGACCACCGGAGGATGACTACTCCTCCGTAGAGGTCGACTTCGAAGCCGTCGCCTTCTTGGCCGTCGTCTTCTTCGCTGCGGTCGTCTTCTTGGCAGCCGTCGTCTTCGAAGCGGCGGTCTTCTTGGCAGCCGTCTTCTTGGCGGGCGCCTTCTTCGCCGGAGCCTTCTTCGCGGCCTTCTTGGCCGTCTTCTTGGCGGGGCCCTTCGCCCGCTTCTCGGCGAGCAGTTCGTAGCCGCGCTCGGGCGTGATCTCCTCGACCGAGTCGGACGACCTGAGCGTTGCGTTCGTCTCGCCGTCCGTGACGTACGCGCCGAAGCGGCCGTCCTTGACGACGACGGGTTTCCCGCTGACCGGGTCCTCGCCGAGCTCCTTCAGCGGCGGCTTGGCGGCCGCGCGCCCGCGCTGCTTGGGCTGCGCGTAGATCGCGAGGGCCTCTTCCAGCGTGATGGCGAAGAGCTGCTCCTCGGTCTCCAGGGAGCGCGAGTCGGTGCCCTTCTTCAGGTACGGCCCGTACCGCCCGTTCTGCGCGGTGATCTCGACGCCCTCGGCGTCGGCGCCGACCACGCGCGGCAGGGACATCAGCTTGAGGGCGTCGTCCAGGGTGACCGTGTCGACGGACATCGACTTGAAGAGCGACGCCGTACGCGGCTTGACCGCGTTCTTGCCGGTCTTCGGGGTGCCCTCGGGGAGCACCTCGGTGACGTACGGACCGTAGCGTCCGTCCTTCGCGATGATCTGGTTCCCGGAGACGGGGTCGGCGCCGAGCTCGAAGTCTCCGCTCGGCTTGGCGAGCAGCTCCTCCGCGTACTCGACGGTGAGCTCGTCCGGAGCGAGATCCTCAGGCACGTCCGCGCGCTGGTGGTTCTCGGAGTCGCGTTCGCCGCGCTCGACGTAGGGGCCGTAGCGGCCGACGCGCAGGATGATGCCTTCGCCGACGGGGAAGGACGACACCTCGCGGGCGTCGATCGCGCCCAGGTCGGTGACGAGCTCCTTGAGGCCGCCGAGGTGGTCGCCGTCGCCGTTGCCCGCTTCGGCGGCGCCTCCGGAGCCCTCGCCCTCGCCGAAGTAGAAGCGTCGCAGCCACGGCACGGCCTGGGCCTCACCGCGGGCGATGCGGTCGAGGTCGTCCTCCATCCGGGCGGTGAAGTCGTAGTCGACGAGCCGCCCGAAGTGCTTCTCCAGGAGGTTGACCACGGCGAAGGACAGGAAGGAGGGCACGAGAGCCGTCCCCTTCTTGAACACATAGCCGCGGTCGAGAATGGTCCCGATGATCGACGCGTACGTCGACGGGCGGCCGATCTCGCGCTCTTCGAGCTCCTTGACCAGGCTGGCCTCGGTGTAGCGAGCCGGCGGCTTGGTCGCGTGACCGTCGACCGTCATCTCCTCGGCGGACAGCGCGTCGCCCTCGGAGACCTGCGGCAGCCGGCGCTCACGGTCGTCGAGCTCGGCGTTCGGGTCGTCCGCGCCCTCGACATAGGCCTTGAGGAAGCCGTGGAAGGTGATCGTCTTGCCGGAGGCGGAGAACTCGGCGTTACGGCCGTCGGCGGAGGTGCCGCCGATCTTGACCGTGACGGAGTTACCGACCGCGTCCTTCATCTGGGAGGCGACGGTCCGCTTCCAGATCAGCTCGTAGAGCCGGAACTGGTCGCCGGTCAGGCCGGTCTCGGCGGGCGTGCGGAAACGATCACCCGACGGACGGATCGCCTCGTGCGCCTCCTGCGCGTTCTTGACCTTGCCGGCGTACGTGCGCGGCTTGTCCGGCAGGTAGTCGGCCCCGTACAGCTGCGTGACCTGCGCACGGGCGGCCGAGACCGCCGTGTCGGACAGGGTCGTGGAGTCCGTACGCATATAGGTGATGAAGCCGTTCTCGTACAGCTTCTGGGCCACCTGCATCGTGGCCTTCGCGCCGAAGCCGAGCTTGCGGCTCGCCTCCTGCTGGAGCGTCGTCGTGCGGAACGGGGCGTACGGCGAGCGACGGTACGGCTTCGACTCGACGGACCGTACGGCGAAGTTCGTGTTCTCCAGGGCGGCGGCGAGCGCGCGGGCGTTCGTCTCGTCCAGGGCCAGCACGTTCGCCGACTTCAGCCGGCCGACCGAGTCGAAGTCGCGGCCCTGCGCGATGCGCTTGCCGTCGACCGCGCTCAGGCGGGCCACGAGGTTCGACGGGTCGCTGGCGTCACCGGAGCGGCCGGTCGCGAAGGTGCCGGTCAGGTCCCAGTACTCGGCGGAGCGGAAGGCGATGCGCTCGCGCTCCCGCTCGACGACGAGGCGGGTGGCCACCGACTGGACACGGCCCGCCGACAGCTTCGGCATGACCTTCTTCCACAGGACCGGCGAGACCTCGTAGCCGTAGAGGCGGTCGAGGATGCGGCGGGTCTCCTGGGCGTCGACCATGCGCTGGTTGAGCTCGCGCGGGTTGGCGACGGCGCTGCGGATCGCGTCCTTGGTGATCTCGTGGAAGACCATGCGGTGGACGGGGACCTTGGGCTTCAGGACCTCGAGGAGGTGCCACGCGATGGCTTCGCCCTCGCGGTCCTCATCGGTGGCGAGGAAGAGTTCGTCGGAGTCCTTCAGCAGGTCCTTGAGCTTCTTGACCTGGGCCTTCTTGTCAGCGTTGACCACATAGATCGGCTGGAAGTCGTGTTCGACGTCCACACCGAGCCGGCGCACCTCGCCGGTGTACTTCTCGGGCACCTCGGCGGCGCCGCTCGGGAGGTCGCGGATGTGCCCGACGCTCGCTTCGACGACGTATCCAGGGCCGAGGTAGCCCTTGATCGTCTTCGCCTTGGCAGGCGACTCGACGATGACGAGTCGGCGGCCGCCGTGTGCGGTCTCGCTGGTCGGGGACAACTTCGCTCTTCTCTCCGGTCGGCACTGGGGATCCCCCGCGCCCTCGGGACATGGGGGTCGGCACTGCGGTACGTGCGGTGTCGCTGCGGAGTGTGACGGTACCTCCCGCCCCCGTGTCAAACGGGAAAAGCCCGCAACGGCCACTCGAACGGTAACCCGACTACCGACGATCCTGCCGCCCGGAGTGCCCACAGGGTGTCCGGGACGTCCACCGGGCCCTCACCCGGGACCCCCCCTACGGGCCGCCGCTCAGAACCGGCCGAAGCACCACACCCCGAGTACCAGGGAGGCCACTGCGGCCAGGGTGGCGAGCGTCGCCGATGCGACGGGGTTCACACCGTCGGCGACGGGTGCGCGGTGCATGACACGCACCCCGGTCCACAGCAGCAGTCCTGCCCCGAACAGCGTGAACACGGTCCCGGCGAAGATCGCTGGTCCGCTCTCCATGGCTTTTCCTCCCGGTGCTGGGTCCCCAGGCCGGTGAGGCTGACACGCGTGGGAGACGTCAGGACGAACCCCGGGTGAACGACCGCCACGCATGCCTTTGGCAACGATGTCGCGGGGCACCACCGGAGATCTTTTGAGGCCTCTCGGAAGATCTTCAGAGTCCTGACCAGAGATCTTCCGAGAGACCTCCCGAGATCTTCGGGAAGAAAAGCGGAATCGCCTCAGCCCCGCGGTCAGACCTGAGCCGGCTCCAGGAACCCCTGCTCGACGAGCATCCTGATCTGCGCGGGCGTGCGGTCCCGCAGCAAGACCGGGTCCTCCCCGACCAGTTGCGCGATGGCGTCGAGGATCCGGCCGGCGCTGAGCGTGCCGTCGCAGACGCCCGCGAACCCGGCGCCGATCGTGTCCACCTTCGTGGCCCGGCGCATCCCGCGGTGCTGGCGCAGCACCACATGCTCCGGGTCCTCGGCCCCCGGCAGCCCGACCTGCTCCTGCACGACCTCGCCCGCGAGCTTGAAGTGGGCGCCGAGCAGGGCGGCGTCGTCGTGCGTGCGCAGATAGTCGAGGCGCTCGAAGTGCGCCCGCACCGTGTCCCCGAGGGGTTGTTCGACGGAGTGCGGCCACTCCTCCACCGTGACGGACGGCTCGACGTCCTCCGGCGCCTTGCGCAGCGTGATCCAGCCGAATCCGACGCCACGCACCTTGCGTGCCTCGAACTCGTCGAGCCACGCGTCGTAGAGCGCCGCGTACTCCGCCGGATCCGTGCGGTGATCCCCGGCGTCCCGCAGCCACAACTCGGCGTACTGCGTGATGTCCTGCACCTCGCGCTGCACGACCCATGCGTCGCACCCACGCGGCACCCAGGACCGGAGCCGGTCGGTCCACTCCTCCCCGTCGATGTGCTGCCAGTTGGCGAGAAACTGCGCGTACCCGCCCTCGTTCAGTCGTGCCCCCGCCTCCTGAACGAGCGTGCGGCACAGATCGTCCCCGGCCATCCCGCCGTCCCGATACGTCAGCCGCGCACCCGGCGAGATGACGAAGGGCGGATTCGACACGATCAGGTCGTACGTCTCGTCGCCCACGGGCTCGAACAACGAGCCTTCATGCAGGTCCACGGGGCCCGCGCCGGAGAGGGCGAGGGTCAGCGCCGTCATGTGGAGGGCGCGCGGGTTGAGGTCGGTGGCGACGACACGCGTGGCGTGCCGGGTGGCGTGCAGGGCCTGGATCCCGGAGCCCGTACCGAGGTCGAGGGCGCTCTCCACGGGCGTACGCACGGTGATTCCGGACAGCGTCGTGGACGCGCCGCCGACGCCCAGGACGACGCCCTCGGCGCGGCTGCCGATGCCTCCGGCGCCGCCGACGGCGCACCCGAGGTCGGACACGATGAACCAGTCCTCGCCGTCGGGCCCCCCGTACGGCCGTACGTCGACGGCCGCGGCGACCTCGTCATCGCCGGCGCGCGTCAGCCACCCGCTCTCCAGGCACTCCTCGACGGGCAGAACGGCCGCCACGCGCGCGTACTCCGCGGGCTGCTGCAACAGGAACAGCCGTACGAGCGTCTCCAGCGGGCTGTCCCCGCGGGTCGCCCGCAGGGCGGGGACGGTCTCGCTCCGCGCGAGCGCCGCGTAGGCCGGCGCCCCGAGCAGCTCGAGCAGGCCGTCGGCGGTGAACTCGGCCCCCAGCAGGGACTCACGCAGCCGGGCGGCGACATCGTCACGGTCAGTGGACGGCAACTTGGACAGACTGGAGCTACTCACGCCCCCATTGTCACCCCGGACCCCGGATGGCCACCCACATACGACGTGTCCCCGGCACCGCGTGAAGACGGCACCGGGGACACGAGGGAAAACGTCAGCGCACGGAGGCAGCCCGCGTGGAACAGGCTCGCGTGGAACAGGCTTCCGGAGCGGGTTCACCCGGAGCCGGCTCCCGATGCCGGCCCACCCGGGCCGACATCCGGAATCAGCTCACCTGCGTCAGCTCTTGGAGGGAGCCGGGGAAGCGGATGCGCTCTTGCAGCTGTCCTGCTTCGCCATCGCCTTGCCGACGTCACCCTCCTCCAGCTTCTTGAGCGCGTCGCTCCCGCTCTGGCTCAGCTTGTCGAGCTCGCCCGCGATGCCCTTGAGGCCGTCGGCGAACTTCGCCTGGTCCTTGGTGTCGAGCTTGTCGACCTGCTTTTTCAGATCCGCGTACGAGGCCGAGATCCCGTTGAGCTCCTTGACCGCGTCCTTCTGCTTCTTGTCGCCGCCGTCGACCGGCGGGGCGCCCGCGTTGTCCACGGCCGAACCGATCGCCTTGTAGGCGTCGGACATGTCCTGGAAGGCCTGCGAGTCGGTGCTCTGGACGTCCGCGGGCTTGCTGTTGTCCGACGTCTCCTTCTGGATCGCGGCGTTGGCGTTCTCGATCTTCTTGGCCTGCGGCTGGACCGCATCACAGACCGTCTTGGCCCAGGAGTCCAGCTTCTCGTTGCCGTCGTCGCTGCTGCATCCCGACAGCGCAAGCACCAGTACCGCACCGCTGGACAGTGCGGCTGCAAGCTTCTTGTTCACCGGATTGGTCCCTTCCATGGCTCTCGGCCCCGGAACATACACGCCAAGTGGGCGACAATCGCATGTCGGACGTCCGCTATGGATGCTTTACCGGCTTTTTGCAGCCATTTGCACCAAGAGAGATAAGCCTCACTGAAGGGCCGTCACCTGACACGGGCGGGCGGACAGCGCGTCAATACGCGCTGTCCGCCCGCCCGTTGAGCTTGCGGCCGTACCTGACCAGGTGAAACCCAGGGTCAGGAAACCACCGCCGGGTCCGCCGGCTGCTTCGGTACGTGGTCGGAGTTGTCGTCGTCGCCGACCGTGATGCCGCGCCTCTTGGAGACGTAAACGGAACCGACGATCACGCCGATTGCCAGCACGGCGACGACGATCCGTACGCCCAGGCTCGCGTCCGCCCCGTAGCTGAACTTGACGACCGCGGGCGCGATGAGGAGCGCCACCAGGTTCATCACCTTCAGCAGCGGGTTGATCGCGGGCCCGGCCGTGTCCTTGAACGGGTCGCCGACCGTGTCGCCGATGACGGTCGCGGCGTGGGCCTCACTGCCCTTGCCGCCGTGGTGCCCGTCCTCGACGAGTTTCTTCGCGTTGTCCCACGCGCCACCGGAGTTGGCGAGGAAGACCGCCATCAGCGTCCCGGTGCCGATCGCGCCGGCGAGGAACGAACCGAGGGCACCGACACCGAGCGTGAAGCCGATCGCGATGGGCGCGAGAACGGCGAGCAGACCCGGCGTGGCCAACTCCCGCAGCGCGTCCTTCGTGCAGATGTCGACGACGCGCCCGTACTCCGGCGTCTCCGTGTAGTCCATGATCCCGGGGTGTTCGCGGAACTGCCGTCGCACCTCGTAGACCACGGCACCTGCGGACCGCGACACCGCGTTGATCGCGAGCCCGGAGAAGAGGAACACGACCGCCGCGCCGGCGATCAGGCCCACCAGGTTGTTGGGCTGCGAGATGTCCATCACGAGGTTCATCGGGCCGCCGTCGCCGACCTTCTCGCCGACGTCCTGGGCGGCGGAGACGATCGCGTCACGGTAGGACCCGAAGAGCGCCGAGGCCGCCAGTACAGCCGTGGCGATGGCGATTCCCTTGGTGATGGCCTTGGTCGTGTTGCCCACGGCGTCCAGGTCGGTGAGGACCTGCGCACCCGATCCCGTCACGTCGCCGGACATCTCGGCGATGCCCTGCGCGTTGTCGGAAACGGGACCGAAGGTGTCCATGGCGACGATGACGCCGACCGTGGTCAGCAGACCCGTGCCCGCGAGGGCGACGGCGAACAGCGCCAGCATGATCGACGTGCCGCCGAGCAGGAACGCCCCGTACACACCGAGACCGATCAACAGGGCGGTGTAGACGGCCGATTCGAGGCCGATGGAGATTCCGGCGAGCACGACGGTCGCAGGTCCGGTGAGCGACGACTTGCCGATGTCGCGGACCGGACGCCGGCTGGTCTCGGTGAAGTAGCCCGTGAGCTGCTGGATCAGCGCAGCGAGCACGATGCCGATGGCCACGGCGACGAGGGCCAGGATCCGCGGATCGCCGTCCTTCACCTTGATCGCCGCGTCGGTGATGCCGTTGAGCTCGGCATACGTCCCCGGCAGGTAGGTGTAGACGGCCAGGGCCACAAGGGCGAGCGAGATGACCGCGGAGATGAAGAACCCGCGGTTGATGGCACTCATGCCGCTGCGGTCGGACCGGCGCGGCGCAACGGCGAAGATGCCGATCATCGCCGTCACTACGCCGATCGCGGGAACGATCAGCGGGAAGGCGAGCCCGGAGTCGCCGAAGGCCGCCTTGCCGAGGATCAGCGCGGCGACCAGCGTGACGGCGTACGACTCGAAGAGGTCGGCGGCCATACCGGCACAGTCGCCGACGTTGTCGCCCACGTTGTCGGCGATGGTCGCGGCATTACGCGGATCATCCTCCGGAATGCCCTTTTCGACCTTGCCGACCAGGTCGGCGCCGACGTCGGCGGCCTTGGTGAAGATGCCGCCTCCGACACGCATGAACATCGCGATGAGCGCCGCACCGAGGCCAAATCCTTCGAGGACCTTGGGCGCGTCGGCCGCGTAGACCAGCACGACACAGGAGGCGCCGAGCAGGCCCAGCCCCACCGTGAACATGCCGACTACGCCACCCGTGCGAAAAGCGATCTTCATGGCCTTGTGCGAGACAGCGGTGAGATCCTTTTCCGGCTCGCCTTCCGCCGGGGTGGCCTCCCTGGCCGCGGCGGCGACGCGCACATTGCTGCGCACCGCCAGCCACATTCCGATGTATCCGGTGGTCGCCGAGAACACCGCGCCGATCAAGAAGAAGATCGAACGCCCGGCTCGCTGATTCCAATCGTCCGCGGGCAGCAGCATGAGCAGGAAGAACACCACGACGGCGAATACCGCGAGGGTCCGCAGCTGCCGCCCGAGATAGGCATTCGCGCCTTCCTGGACCGCTGCCGCGATCTTCTTCATGCTGTCGGTGCCCTCGCCTGCCGCCAGCACCTGGCGTACGAGCACTGCGGCCACCACGAGGGCGGCCAGCGCGACGATGCCGATCACCATGACGATGAGCCGGTTGCCGTCGGTCAGGACCGCGGCTGCGAAGGTTGAGGGGTGGTCAAACGCTTGAGGGGTAGAAAGCCCCGCCATTCGTCCTCCTTGACGCTTGGGCTGAGCTCAAGATGTGGACGGATTGTAGGGAGCGGCGCCTGATCAAAACAGTGCGCGAGAAACGGAATTTGCCATCCGTTACTACCCGGCAAATGATCGTCCAACACGATGGGCGCACAAGAAGCAGTAATGCCCTGAAAGCATTGAGGCTTGATCCAATTATGATCGACGATCTAGGGAATGCAAATAGGCCCTGCTCACCGGGGTGAGGGCAGGGCCTGGAATCAGAAACGATCACATGGGGGCAGCGTCGAGCGGAGCCACGGACGGGCGAATCAGGGGGCGTTGCGTGGACGCCGGGGGGACCGCGTCAAGACGGAAGAGTCGCCGGCGTGGTCGGCCAAGTCATCCGAATGAGTCCACCGGACTCGTCCGCGGTGACCTCCACATCGTCGACGAGGCCACTGATGACGGCGAGGCCCATGTCGTCCTCGCCCTCCGCCGCCAGATCGTCCGACCCGCCGGGCGCGCCGGACGACTGCTCGCCGGGAACGCTCCGCGGAGCCTCGTCCCCGACCTCGATGGAGAACTGCTTCTCCTCCTCGGTGAGAAGGACCCGAACGGGTGCAGTGATACCGCTGCTCCGGTGAAGACCGACGGCGCGGCTGCAGGCCTCGCCGACAGCGAGCCTGACCTCGTCGAGCACGGCCTCGTCCACTCCGGCCCTGCGCGCCACCGCGGCCGCCACCAGACGGGCGGTTCTGACGTGCTCGGGCTGCGCGCTGAATCGGAGTTCGACGGTGGCCATGCATCCCCCTCGGATGTACGGGCGTGCTCTGAAGGGACCGGGCCATCGGCCCGGCCCCCCACTTCCGCTCAGCCACCGGCCTGTGGGCCGGTGACCGATCAGTCGGTAGCCGCTACGGCTTCCTCGACCGAGGTGTGGATGGGGAACACCTTGGTCAGGCCGGTGATACGGAAGATCTTGAGAATGCGCTCCTGGTTGCAGACCAGTCGCAGCGAGCCCTCATGGGCCCGCACTCGCTTCAGACCGCCCACCAGTACGCCGAGCCCGGTGGAGTCGAGGAAATCGACTCCCTCCATGTCGACGACAAGGTGGAAGCTGCCGTCGTTCACCAGCTCGACCAGCTGCTCTCGCAGCTTGGGCGCGGTATATACATCGATTTCGCCACCGACCTCGACGACCGTACGATCGCCGACGGTACGGGTCGACAGGGACAGGTCCACGGATCCTCCAGCACCTTGCTATCGAGCGGTCGTCCCTCGGGACACCTCGGCAGAGCCCCCGGGACGGATCGCCAGCCGCGATGGCATTCAATCACTTACCGGCAGGCGTGCACGACGCCTTAGGAGCATTGTCCGTCACGCCAGTGACACACTCGGTGCCGATGGCCAAGAATCACCGCCCCGGACAACCCGCGGCGGACACCGCTTCCCGCCCCTCTCCAGGGGCGATTCTCGACCGGCTCGCCTCGGGTCCGAGCCGGGCTTCGCGCATCACTCATACGGAGCACTTGCCCCCTCGACCGGGTCGTCATGCCGTATGGCCCGACCGCATCCGATCCGAGGTCCTCGCCGCCGTCCAATCGGCCGGAATCGAGCATCCCTGGGCCCATCAGGCACTCGCCGCCGAGCACGCGATGGACGGCGAGTCGGTCGTCGTCTCCACCGGAACTGCCTCCGGAAAGTCCTTGGCGTACCTCGTCCCGGTGCTCTCCCGGCTCCTCGACGGCTCCGAGGCCCCGAACGGGCGCGGCGCGACCGCGCTCTACCTCGCGCCGACGAAAGCACTCGCCGCGGACCAGTGCAGATCGGTGAAGGAACTTTCACAACCGCTCGGCACGGCGATCCGCCCCGCGGTCTACGACGGCGACACCCCCGTCGAGGAACGCGAGTGGGTGAGGCAGTACGCCAACTACGTCCTGACCAACCCCGACATGCTGCACCGCGGGATATTGCCCTCGCACCCCCGCTGGTCCTCCTTCCTCAAGTCGCTCAAGTACGTCGTCATCGACGAGTGCCACACCTACCGCGGCATCTTCGGGTCCCACGTCGCCCAGGTCCTGCGCCGTCTGCGCCGCCTGTGCGCCCGCTACGGCTCGGAACCCGTGTTCCTGCTGGCGTCCGCCACCGCTGCCGACCCGGCCGTCGCTGCCGAGCGCCTGACGGGTCTCCCGGTCGTCGAGATCGCCGACGACGCCTCGCCCCGCGGGGAGCTCGTCTTCGCCCTCTGGGAACCCCCTCTCACCGAGCTCCACGGCGAGAAGGGCGCCCCCGTCCGCCGCACCGCCACCGCCGAGACGGCGGACCTGCTGACGGACCTGACCCTGCAGGGCGTCCATTCCGTCGCCTTCGTACGTTCCCGACGCGGCGCCGAGCTGATCTCGGTGATCGCCCAGGAACGCCTCGCCGAGATCGACCGCTCCCTCGCCCGCCGCGTCGCCGCCTACCGCGGCGGCTACCTGCCCGAAGAACGCCGCGCCCTCGAACGCGCCCTGCACTCCGGCGAACTCCTCGGCCTGGCCGCCACCACCGCCCTCGAACTCGGCATCGACGTCTCGGGGTTGGACGCCGTCGTCATCGCCGGCTATCCGGGCACCAGGGCGTCGCTGTGGCAGCAGGCGGGCCGCGCGGGACGGTCGGGGCAGGGCGCGCTCGCCGTCCTCGTCGCCCGCGACGACCCCCTGGACACGTATCTCGTCCACCACCCCGAAGCCCTCTTCGACCAGCCGGTGGAGTCCACGGTCCTGGACCCTGACAACCCGTACGTCCTAGCCCCCCATCTGTGCGCGGCCGCCGCCGAACTCCCGCTCACCGACGACGACTTGCCCCTGTTCGGCCCGACCACCGCCGAGCTGCTCCCCCAGCTGGAGGACGCGAAGCTGCTGCGCCGCCGCACCAAGGCCTGGCACTGGACCCGCCGAGAACGCGCCGCCGATCTGACGGACATCCGCGGCGACGGCGGCAGCCCCGTACAGATCGTCGAGGCCGGTACGGGACGCCTCCTGGGCACCGTGGACGCCGGCTCGGCGCACACGACCGTCCACGACGGCGCGGTCCACCTCCACCAGGGCCGCACCTATCTCGTGAAGCACCTGGACCTGGAGGACTCGGTCGCCCTCGTGGAGGAGGCCAACCCGACCTACTCGACGACCGCCCGCGACACCACCGCCATCTCCGTACTGGAGAGGGACATCGAAGTCCCCTGGGGCGACGGCCGGTTGTGCTACGGCTCCGTCGAAGTCACCAACCAGGTCGTCTCCTTCCTGCGCCGCCGCCTCATCACCGGCGAAGTCCTGGGCGAGACCAAGCTCGACCTCCCTCCCCGCACCCTCCGCACCCGCGCCGTGTGGTGGACGGTGACGGAGGACCAACTCGACGCGGCCCGCGTGAACCCGGAGATCCTCGGCGGCGCGCTGCACGCCGCCGAACACGCCTCCATCGGCATGCTGCCGCTGTTCGCCACCTGCGACCGCTGGGACATCGGCGGTGTCTCCATCCCCCTCCACCCGGACACCCTGCTGCCCACGGTCTTCGTGTACGACGGCCATCCCGGCGGGGCGGGGTTCGCGGAGCGCGCGTTCCACACGGCCCGCGAGTGGCTCACGGCCACCCTCGAAGCGATCTCCTCCTGCGAGTGCGAGGCGGGCTGCCCGTCCTGCATCCAGTCGCCCAAGTGCGGCAACGGCAACGACCCGCTCCACAAGCGCGGCGCGGTACGGCTGCTGAAGATCCTGCTCAGGGACGCGCCATCGGCGGGGGCCCCGACACCGGCATCGGCATCGGCATCTCTGGAGGCTGCGTCCGAGGGGCGGCCGACATCGCAGGATCAGGAACCAGGTCGGGACGCTGGCTGACTGATCCTGCGAGGGCCCTTGTCACCCGGGATCCGCGGGGCCGGCTGGGTCCGTCGGACCAGCCGGGTCGGTCGGGACCTCAGGCGCCACGGGTCCTGCGGGGCCCGCCCTGGCCCTGACCTCCGCGGTCAGCGGCGCCGCGTCGGCCGCCGCGGTGACGTCGGACACTTCCCCGTACACCGCGCACCGCACAAGCCGTGTGTCCTGTGCGGCCGCCACCCGGGCCGCGTGGGCGCAGGCCACCTTCCGGCCCTCCATCCAGTGATCGGCGGCCGCGAGAGCCGCCAAGTCGGCGGCCCCACCCGCCCGGTGGCGCACTACGACGGCCTGCCCCATGGTCAGTACGCACCCGAAGACCAGCCCGAGCGCGGCCATCGCCATCACGGCCCACACGGTCGCGGAACCCCTGTCCCCAGACGCCTTCCGTCGCTTCATGAATCACCCACCGCCTCCGCTGTCCCGGCTACGTCGGCCGGCTCGGCCGTCCCCACCGTCTCCTCCGCCAACGCAACCGCGTCGGCCCGTAGGCGGACGTTCAGCACGCCAGGCCCCGGTGCCGCGGCCTCGACCGCGACCCGGACCAGGTCGCCCTCCCGGCTCACGGCGACCTTCGCGCCACGCGGCGCGACCCTCTTCGCCGACTCCACGGCCGCCCCCTGCGGGTCCTGCCGGGCAATCGCCCTGGCGCCCGCCCTCGCCGCGTCCACACACTGGATCTGTGCGGACGCGGCCATCAGCGCCCAGACCAGCGCCAGTGTGAAGGTCACGAGCACCGGCAGCACAACGGCCGCCTCCGCCGTCACGAAGCCCTGGTCACCGGCGCGTCGCGTACCGGCCTGCCGCTCACCAGCCCGTGGCCTGCGCCGGCCGGCCCTACCCATGGAGAGCCCTCTCGACGATCCCCTGAAGCGCGGCCTGCACCTGTCCGCTGGTCAGCACCTTCAGCAGCAGTCCGGCGAATCCGACCGCCGCGATCAGCCCCATCGCGTACTCCGACGTGACCATCCCCGCGTCCCGCCTCGCCGCCCGCATCCGACGCACCCACATTCCGGCACGCGCCCGCATCACTCCGTACATCTCAACCCCCATGAAATCCCTCTGAAGTTCGTCACCGGCTGACGTCCACACGACGTCCGCCGAACTCGGGCCGGGCCACGCACCGGCCCTGGCCTCCCCCGCGGCCTCTCACCGACCTCCCAACAGCCCGCCGGCCACCCCGATCACCACAGGCAGCACTCCGATGGCCACGAACGCGGGCAGGAAGCACAGGCCCACCGGCGCCGTGATCAGCACGGCCGCCCGGCGCGCCACCGCGGTGGTCGCACGCCCTCGCTCGGCCCGGGCCTCCGCAGCCAGCCGCGCGACCGGCTCCGCGGCCGGGGCACCCGAATCACCGGCCCGCTCAAGGAGTCCGGCCAGCGCACCGGCCCCCGGTATCGACGCCAGCTGCCGCCACGCAGCACGCGGTTCACCACCGAGCCGCACCTGGGCCGCACCCCGCGCCAGAGCCTCGCCGACCGGGCCACCCAGCGACTCCCCCACAGCCCTCGCCGCCCTCACGGGATCGGCCCCGGCGGCGATGCACGCGGCCAACAGATCAGCGGCCAAGGGCAGCTGCCGACGTGCCTGGGCCTCCGAAGACGCCGTCACGCCGGCCGCCGCGCGGGCCCTTCGCCTCCACCTCCACACCCCGAACGCCGCGACCAGCCCCAACAGCAGCCCGGCCACCCCGCCCACCAGCACGTATCCGGCACAGACCGCCCCCGCTGGCGGTCCCCACCTGCCAATGGCGCCCCGCACATCCACGCCCCGCCCCGCGGGCTTCTCAGTCACCGCCTCCAGCAGGGCGTTCCACCTCCGCAGCAGCGCCCGTTCCCTGCGCCGTGCCACCACCTCATGCACGACCCACCCCAAGCCCGTCACGACACACAGCACGAGCCCCAGCCTGTGGACAACGTTCATCACTCCTCCGCTCCCTGAGCACTCACCGCTCCTCCGCTCCCCGTACGATCCGCAGCGCCCACCACAGCCCCGCTCCCTCCAACACCCCACCCACCAGCAGGCACCCGAACCCCGCCCCGGTGTGCAGCAGAACCCTCAACGGCCGGGCCCCGAGCACGCTCCCCAGTAACAGGCCCAGGACGGGAAGCCCCGCGAGCATCACCGCCGTCGACCGCGACCCGGCCAACTGAGCTCGCAGGTCAGCCCTTTGGTCCCGCTCGGACCGCAGCGCGTCCGCGAGACGCTCCAGCCCGGCCGCCAGGCCCGCACCCCGGTCCACCGCCACCCGCCAGCACGCCGCGAGCCCCAACAGCCCCTCGGCCCCCGGCGCCCGCGCCGCCTCCCCCAGAGCCCCCGGCACGTCCCCACCGAACCGGGCAGCAGCCACGACTGCCCCATCGCCAGCGCCCGAGCCGCCCGCTCTCGTCTCGCCCTCCTCACGCACCGCCACGATCAGTGCCTCCCCCGGCTGCCGCCCCGCTCGCACCTCCCCCGCCAGCACCCCGCACAGCGAGATCACCGCGTCCGTCCGGCGCTCCCGCACCCGTCGCCCCTCCCGGTCCCGCCGCACCCGCGCCGCCAGAGGCACCCCCGCGGCACCCACCACCAGCGGCACCACGGAAGCCCCGAGGACCGCGAGCACGGCCCCTACGACCAGCACCCACCACTCCCACCGCTCCCGCCACCGCGCCCAACCCACACGCCACGCCTGCGCGCCCCACGGCACACCTCCGCCGGAACCCAGCAACTCCCTCGCCCGCCGCGCCTCACGCCCGTGCCCACCACCGGCAACCCAGGCCGCCGCCCCCACACAGACCAGAGCCGCACAACCAGGCCCCACACCGACCCCCGCCGCCCCAACCCCAACCACAACAACCGCCCCCTCC
>NZ_NNBL01000022.1 GCF_002803065.1 Streptomyces sp. CB01635 | reverse complement strand
TTTGAAGAAAACCCCCGTAACGGATGAGAATCCTGTTACGGGGGTTTTCTGCGTTGTGTGCCAAGCGTTGTGCGGCAATTCTTGTTGCACCCCTCTGCACGGCCCCAAGTGTGCTGAGGGTAAGGTCAGGGGGCATCGTTGGCTCATTTCCCCACAGGAGGCCCCCGGGTGGAGGTCCAGGAGACCCGTGTCCAGACGGACCGGGTGCTCACCATCCCGAACATCCTCAGCATGGCGCGTCTCCTTGGCGTACCCCTGTTCCTGTGGCTCATCCTCAGGCCCGAGTTCGGCGGGCCCAAAAGCGACGGCTGGGCCCTTCTGGTCCTGATGCTCAGCGGTGTCAGTGACTATCTCGACGGGAAGCTCGCCCGGCGCTGGAATCAGATCAGCAACCTCGGCCGGCTCCTCGACCCAGCGGCCGACCGGCTCTACATTCTGTCCACGCTCGTCGGACTCACCTGGCGAGAGATTCTGCCGATCTGGTTGACGGCCGTACTGCTTGCCCGGGAGCTGGTTCTCCTGGTGATGGTGGGTATCCTCCGCCGGCACGGCTATCCGCCGCCGCAGGTGAACTTCCTCGGCAAGGCCGCCACGTTCAACCTCATGTATGCGTTCCCCCTGTTGCTCCTCAGCGACGGAAGTGGCTGGATCAACACGCTCGCTGCTATTTTCGGATGGGCGTTCGCAGGATGGGGTACAACGCTCTACTGGTGGGCAGGGATCCTCTACGTAGTACAGGTCCGCCGACTGGTCAGGGCGGACTCCAAGGCCGATTGAGCTCGCCCATGCGGCGGTATTCGAGGCCAGATCGGCCCGCACTCTGAGATCTGCGGGTCCATCCGGACGGGCGAAGTCGGCTAGACAGTCGTCTCTTCAAGGAGGACGCTTCCGACATGAAGGCCGTCGTAATGGCTGGAGGCGAAGGCACGCGCCTTCGCCCCATGACCTCGAGTATGCCCAAGCCGCTCCTGCCGGTAGTGAACCGGCCGATCATGGAGCATGTGCTGCGGTTGCTCAAGCGGCATGGGCTCACCGAGACCGTCGTCACCGTGCAGTTCCTGGCATCACTCGTCAGGAACTACTTCGGGGACGGCGAAGAGCTCGGAATGGAGCTCACCTATGCCAATGAGGAGAAGCCACTCGGCACAGCCGGCAGCGTGAAGAACGCAGAGGAAGCACTCAAGGACGACGCTTTCGTTGTGATCTCCGGTGACGCTCTGACCGATTTCGACCTCACTGACCTCATCAATTTCCACAAGGAAAAGGGTGCGCTGGTCACGGTCTGCCTGACCCGCGTTCCCAACCCCCTCGAATTCGGCATCACCATCGTCGATGAACAGGGAAAGGTCGAGCGTTTCCTCGAGAAGCCCACCTGGGGCCAGGTTTTCTCCGACACCGTGAACACGGGCATCTATGTCATGGAGCCCGAGGTATTCGACTATGTCGAGGCCGATGTGTCGGTCGACTGGTCCGGTGATGTCTTCCCGCAGCTCATGAAGGAAGGCAAGCCGGTCTACGGCTACATCGCCGAGGGCTACTGGGAGGACGTCGGCACGCACGAGAGCTACGTCAAGGCGCAGGCCGACGTGCTCGAGGGCAAGGTCGACGTCGAGATCGACGGATTCGAGATCTCGCCCGGCGTATGGGTCGCAGAGGGTGCCGAGGTTCATCCGGACGCCGTGCTTCGCGGTCCGCTGTACATCGGCGACTACGCCAAGGTCGAAGCCGACGTCGAGCTGCGCGAGCACACCGTGATCGGCTCGAACGTCGTCGTGAAGAGCGGGGCCTTTCTGCACAAGGCCGTTGTCCACGACAACGTGTACATCGGGCAACACAGCAATCTGCGCGGCTGCGTCATCGGTAAGAACACCGACATCATGCGGGCCGCCCGCGTCGAGGACGGCGCCGTCATCGGCGACGAGTGCCTGGTCGGTGAGGAATCGATTATCCAGGGCAACGTCCGGGTCTATCCGTTCAAGACCATCGAGGCCGGCGCCTTCGTCAACACCTCGGTGATCTGGGAGTCCAGGGGCCAGGCGCATCTCTTCGGCGCCCGTGGCGTCTCCGGCATCATCAACGTGGAGATCACCCCGGAACTCGCCGTAAGGCTCGCGGGGGCGTACGCCACGACGCTCAAGAAGGGCTCGACCGTCACCACGGCCCGTGACCACTCGCGTGGTGCCCGCGCCCTGAAGCGCGCGGTCATCTCCGCGTTGCAGGCGAGCGCCATCGACGTACGCGACCTGGAGAACGTGCCGCTGCCAGTCGCCCGGCAGCAGACCGCGCGGGGCAGTGCCGGCGGGATCATGATCCGTACGACGCCCGGAGTGCCTGACTCCGTCGACATCATGTTCTTCGACGAGCGGGGAGCGGACCTCTCGCAGGCCAGCCAGCGGAAGCTGGACCGGGTGTACGCGCGGCAGGAGTACCGGCGGGCGTTCCCCGGCGAGATCGGCGATCTGCACTTCCCGTCGAGCGTCTTCGACTCGTACACAGGTTCCCTGTTGCGGAATGTCGATACGACGGGGATTGCGGAGGCGGGGCTCAAGGTCGTCGTCGACGCTTCGAACGGCAGTGCCGGTCTGGTGCTGCCCAGCCTGCTCGGGCGGCTCGGTGTCGACTCGCTGACCATCAACCCGGGGCTCGACGAGTCCCGGCCGACCGAGACACGGGACGCGCGCCGCTCCGGGCTCGTGCGCCTCGGGGAGATCGTGGCGTCCGCGCGGGCCGCGTTCGGCGTCCGCTTCGACCCGGTCGGCGAGCGGCTGTCGCTGGTGGACGAGAAGGGCCGCATCGTCGAGGACGACCGTGCGCTCCTGGTCATGCTGGACTTGGTGGCCGCCGAGCGGCGCAGCGGCCGGGTCGCGCTGCCGGTGACCACGACGCGTATCGCCGAGCAAGTGGCCGCGTACCACGGGACGCAGGTGGAGTGGACGACCACGTCGCCGGACGACCTCACTCGGGTCGGGCGGGACGAGGGGACCATCTTCGGCGGTGACGGCCGCGGCGGGTTCATCATTCCGGAGTTCAGCTCCGTCTTCGACGGCGCGGCCGCGTTTGTCCGGCTGATCGGGCTCGTGGCGCGGACGCAGCTGACCTTGAGCCAGATCGACGCGCGGATCCCGCGGGCGCATGTACTCAAGCGGGACCTCGCGACTCCGTGGGCGGTGAAGGGGCTCGTGATGCGGCGGGTCGTCGAGGAGGCCGGCGACCGGTCCGTCGACACGACCGACGGCGTGCGGGTCGTCGAGGCGGACGGGCGCTGGGTGATGGTGCTGCCCGACCCGGCCGAAGCCGTCACCCATCTGTGGGCCGAGGGGCCCGACGACGCGTCGGCACAGCAGCTGCTCGACGAGTGGGCGGCAGTCGTGGACAGCGCCGGTCGCTGAGCCGTCGAACAGGCCGGTCGTCGCCTGTCACGGGCGTCGACCGGCCCGCCGGTGGGGCCATTCGGAGGTAGAGGCCACCACGTGCGACGATGTGCGGCATGCCGCAGCAGCCCCCCGATCGGAGCAGTCCCTCACGCCCCGTGAGCCCCAGGCGTCCAGACGCCTCCATGTCGCTGCTGACGAACGTGATGGACCACAGCCTCGACGACGGATACGCGGAGGCGGCGGCCCGTAAGAAGGCCGAAGGCAGCGGTGGGATGCCGCGTACCCTGCGGGCCAAGCTCGGGCTCGCGGCGGGGCTCGTCCTCGCGGCGCTGGTGGTGACGGTGGGGGCGGCGCAGGCGCGGGTCGCGGCACCGGTCGTGGCAAAGGAGCGCGAGGAGCTGATCGCCCGTATCGACCGGGAGACGGACGCCGCGGACAAGCTCGAGCGCAAGGTGGACACGCTCCGCAACGACGTGAGCGACCGCCAGCGTGAGGCGCTGAAGAAACACGGCGGCGACAAAGGCGAGTTGGTCGGTCTGCTCTCCGGCGCCACGGCGGTGCACGGGCCGGGAGTGAAGCTGGTCGTCGACGACGCCAAGGAAGCCGACCAGGGCGGCGGAGGGCCGCGCGAGAGCACCGGGTTCTCGGACACCGGGCGGGTGCGCGACCGGGACATGCAGCGGGTGGTCAACGGGCTCTGGCAGTCCGGTGCCGAGGCCGTAGCCATCAACGGACAGCGGCTGACGGCCCTGTCCGCGATCCGCGCGGCGGGTGACGCGATACTGGTCGACAACAGACCGCTCGTGCCGCCGTACACGGTGCTCGCGGTGGGGGACGGCCAGCGGCTGAGTACCCGGTTCCAGAACAGCCCTGACGGCCTGTACCTGCACGCGCTGCAGGAGAACTTCGGGATCCGGACCAGCATTTCCGCTCAGGACGACGTCCGCCTGCCCGCAGCGCCGAGCGTGACCGTACGTACAGCACAGCCGAGAACAGAGAAGGGCACATCGTGATCGCCGTACTGGGCCTCGTCGTGGGAGTCGTGGTCGGACTGTTCGTCCGTCCCGAGGTTCCGGCGGTGGTCGAGCCCTACCTTCCGATCGCCGTGGTGGCGGCCCTCGACGCGGTGTTCGGCGGCCTGCGGGCGATGCTCGACGGGATCTTCGACGACAAGGTCTTCGTCGTGTCGTTCCTGTCGAACGTCGTCGTGGCGGCCCTGATCGTGTTCCTGGGCGACAAGCTGGGGGTGGGCGCGCAGCTGTCCACCGGCGTCGTCGTGGTGCTCGGTATCCGCATCTTCTCCAACGCGGCCGCCATCCGGCGGCACATCTTCCGGGCGTGAGGCCGATGTCCGAGGACGAGAACAAGAACAAGGACAACGAGCAGCACCGCCTGCGCAAGGAACTGCCGGACGAGGTCGCTCCCGAAGCGGCGGACGGCGGGGACGGCAGGGACGGCGGGGGCGACGGGGGCGACGCGGAAGTGCCGGCCGCGGAGACGAAGAGCCCGTCACTGACCGGACGTCAGCGGCTGGCCAAGGGGCTGTGGCCGCCGCGGGTCTCCCGTGCGCAACTCATCGTCGCCGTCCTGCTGTTCGTGCTCGGTCTGGGGCTGGCCATCCAGGTGCGGTCCAACAGCGACAGCAGCGCGCTGCGCGGCGCACGTCAGGAAGATCTCGTACGCATCCTCGATGAACTGGATGACCGTACTCAGCGTCTGGGAGATGAGAAGCAGCGTCTCGAGGGGCAGCGCACCGAGCTGGAGAACAGCTCGGACCAGGCCGAGGAGGCCCGCAAGCAGACGGTCGAGAGGGAACGGCAACTCGGCATTCTGGCGGGCACCGTGGCGGCGCAGGGCCCCGGGATCACGCTGACGATCACCGACAAGAAGGGCGCGGTGCAGGCGGACATGCTGCTCGATGCGATCCAGGAGCTACGCGCGGCGGGCGCCGAGGCTATCCAGGTGAACGACGTCCGGGTCGTGGCCGACACGTATTTGACGGATGCGAGCGGCGGGAAGGTGAGTGTGGACGGTCACAAGATCGGCGAGCCTTTCGTCTTCAAGGTCATCGGCAAGCCGCAGGACCTGGAGCCGGCGCTCAACATCCCTGGTGGGGTGGTTCAGACTCTGGAGAAGGAGCAGGCCACCGTTACCGTGACACAGGCGCAGAAGATCGTCGTGGACGCCTTGCGACCGGCGAAGCGGCCTGACTACGCTCAGTCGTCGTCCCAGTGAGGCGGGGGCGAATGGGGGCGGTCCGGCCAGGGCATGAGGTTGCGGGGGGTCGGCGCACCGTAAGCGGGGTGCGTGGTGGAAACTGTTTGGCGGATACGGACGTTGTGAGGATGTCTGTGTCGCCGATGTATGGCGGTGTGTGCAATCAGGGTTCGTCCTGCCCCACGGGCGGGTCTGTTTCGGTCAAGGGGAATCGCCCGTGAAGTTGTTTGCGAAGTTGTTCGGCAAGAGCGCACGTGAGGACAGCGGCAATGCCAATGCCACTGCCCGCCATCGTGCACCGCGCACCCAGGACGCGGAGGTGCAGGGGGCGGAGCGCCCGCTGTTCCGTGATCAGGTCGGTTCTCAGGGCGGTGACATTTCGGGCGGACAGGGCGCGTCGTCTGTTGACCCTGCCGCGTCCGGCCGCATAGGTTTCGGAGAACCGTCAACCTCAAGTGCGGGTGGAGGGTTTACCCCCGATCCGTATGCGTCCCATGCCCCCGCGGGGCAGCCGCGGCAGGAGGATCCGTCCATGTCGGCACTGGTGTGTACGAGGTGCGGGAACCGTAACGCCGAGGCGAGCCGGTTCTGCTCCAACTGCGGTGCGCCCCTGCGCGCCGGAGCCGAGCGTCCGTCCGAGACGACCTCGACGATTTCCATTTCGGGCCTTGAGGCCTACGACGCCGAAGTCACCGGTCAGACGCTGTCGCCGGCGCTCTCCCCGGAGGCGCAGGCCGCCGTCGACGCCCTGCCGCTCGGCTCGGCGCTCCTGGTGGTGCGACGCGGTCCGAACTCGGGCAGCCGCTTCCTCCTCGACGGCGAACTGACCACGGCGGGGCGGCACCCGCAGAGCGACATCTTCCTTGACGACGTGACTGTTTCGCGCCGTCACGTGGAGTTCCGTCGCGGGGCCGACGGCGCCTTCACCGTCAGCGACGTGGGCAGCCTCAACGGCACGTACGTCAATCGGGAGCGGATCGACTCGGTCACGCTGTCGAACGGCGACGAGGTGCAGATCGGCAAGTACCGGCTGGTCTTCTACGCGAGCCAGCGGGGCATCTGACCTGTCAGGAAGGTCCATGCTTCAAACACCGAAGGGCGGTGCCGGTCACGGCATCGCCCTCACGGACAGTCGGCTGATGAGCATCGGCACCGTGCTGAACGTGCTGCGCGACGAGTTCCCCGAAGTCACCATCTCCAAGATCAGATTCCTGGAGTCGGAGGGACTGATCGAGCCGCAGCGAACCCCCTCGGGGTACCGCAAGTTCAGCCCGGACGACGTCGAGCGACTTGCCCACGTACTGCGCATGCAGCGGGACCACTACCTGCCTCTGAAGGTCATCAAGGAACAGCTCGACGCCCTGGAGCGGGGAGAAGCGATCACGCTGCCCTCTACGGGGCGGCCGGGAGGCAGCGAGGACGGCAGGGCCTCCGAGGGCGGCGAAGGGCCGACAGCGGCCCGTGTGGGCCGTGACGAGCTCCTTGCCGCCGCCGGCATCGCGTCCCCCGAGCTCGACGAGTGGGAGTCGTACGGCCTCATCGCGCCGCTGCCCGAGGGCGGATACGACGCGGAGGCGGTCACGGTCGCCGAGCTGGTCATGGAACTGGGCCGTTTCGGGATCGAGCCGCGGCATCTGCGGGCGATGAAGGCCGCTGCCGACCGGGAGGCCGGTCTGGTCGACCAGGTCGTCGCGCCACTGCGACGGCATCGCAATCCCCAGACCAGGGCTCATGCGCAGGCCCGCGCGAAGGAGCTGGCGGGGCTGACCGTGAAGCTTCACGGGGCGCTCGTGCAGACCGCGCTAGGCGTGCGTCTGCCCTGATCCGAGGGGTGCTCGCGCGGTGTGCGTCCGGCGATCGAAGGGTGCCCGACTACCCAAACCTGCCGGGCACGTCCTAGGGTTGCTGTGTGAACGAGCTCGACGTCGTAGGTGTCCGGGTCGAAATGCCCTCCAACCAACCGATCGTGCTCCTGCGTGAAGTGGGAGGCGACCGCTACCTCCCCATCTGGATCGGACCGGGGGAGGCGACGGCCATCGCCTTCGCACAGCAGGGCATGGCCCCCGCGCGCCCGCTGACGCACGACCTTTTCAAGGACGTGCTGGAGGCGGTCGGGCAGGAGCTCACGGAAGTACGCATCACGGACCTGCGCGAAGGCGTCTTCTACGCGGAACTGGTGTTCTCGAGCGGTGTCGAGGTCAGTGCCCGCCCGTCGGACGCCATAGCGCTCGCGCTGCGCACCGGTACGCCGATCTACGGCAGTGACGGTGTGCTCGATGACGCCGGGATCGCGATCCCGGACGAGCAGGAGGACGAGGTGGAGAAGTTCCGCGAATTCCTCGACCAGATCTCGCCCGAGGACTTCGGGACCAACAGTCAGTGACGCGAGCGGCCGCCGGAAGGCGGCCGCTGCCGCGCCGGGGGCCCGGCCGGACCATTCGGCTAGCCTTTCCCCGCGGTGAGGTACGGGAAACCACTCGTAGGGTGATTATCACTCGGCGTGCCGAGTGTGGCGATCGTTGACGCACCCCTGGTGACTGCCTACCGTCGAGAAGGCAGGTCAAAGAGGAGGTCGGCGTGAGAAGCAGCGGCGACGGTACGGCTGGGGGAGTCGGACACAGTCCGGCGGAGAGCGGCCCGTACTCGCTTCACGGCCACGCGGCCGGTCATATTCCGCGTCGGCCGGCGGTGTTGCCGGTGGTCGCTCAGGGGGATGACGACGCGACGCCCGAGCAGGTCGGATACCGGGGACCCACCGCGTGTGCGGCGGCCGGTATCACCTATCGGCAGCTGGACTACTGGGCGAGGACCGGTCTGGTCGAGCCGAGTGTGCGCCCCGCCCACGGGTCGGGGACCCAGCGGCTCTACAGCTTCAGGGACGTCGTCGTCCTGAAGATCGTGAAGAGATTCTTGGACACCGGTGTCTCACTGCAGAACATCCGCACCGCGGTGCAGCACCTGCGGGAGCGCGGCTTCGGCGATCTGGAGCGGCTGACCCTCATGAGCGACGGCGCCACCGTCTACGAGTGCAGCTCGCCGACGGAGGTCCACGATCTGCTCCAGGGCGGTCAGGGCATCTTCGGTATCGCGGTCGGTGTGGTGTGGCAGGACGTCGAGAGCGCCCTGTCGCAGCTGCACGGGGAGCGCATCGACACCGGTGAGACGCTCCACGGGAACAACCCCGCTGACGAGCTGGCGAGACGGCGCAACCGCGCGGTGTGAGCTGGATCGATGCGTCCGCCGGGGCATTGTCAGTGCCGTAGGGCAGCATCGGACATGTGAGAACCGCGCCC
This sequence comes from Streptomyces sp. CB01635, assembly GCF_002803065.1. Taxonomy (GTDB): domain Bacteria; phylum Actinomycetota; class Actinomycetes; order Streptomycetales; family Streptomycetaceae; genus Streptomyces. Next base: position 128,626 of record NZ_NNBL01000022.1, on the reverse strand, counting down.
ACGATCCTGCATCTCGACATGGATGCCTTCTACGCCTCGGCGGAGCAGGCATCGAAGCCGAGCCTGCGCGGGAAAGCCGTGGTCGTGGGAGGGATCGGGCCTCGTGGGGTGGTGGCCACCGCCTCGTACGAGGCCCGGGTGTTCGGGGTGCACTCGGCGATGCCGATCGGCCAGGCGCGCAGGCTCGCGCCCAATGCCGCCTATCTCGTACCGCGCTTCCAGCTGTACCGCGAGGTCAGCGAGCAGGTGATGGGGCTGCTCCGGGAGCTGTCGCCGCTGGTGGAGCCGCTGAGCCTCGACGAGGCGTTCGTCGATCTGGAGGCCGGTGAGGCGGCCTGGGACGCCGCGTCGGCGCGGCTGGTCGGTGAGCGGCTGCGGGAGGACATCAGGGCCGTGACCGGCCTGACCGGCTCTGTCGGGATCGCGGCGTCGAAGATGCTGGCGAAGATCGCCTCCGAGGAGGCCAAGCCGGACGGTCTGTTCCTGATCGTGCCCGGCACCGAGCGCGCCATGCTCGGGCCCATGTCCGTGCGCACGCTGCCCGGCGTGGGGCCGGCGACCGGGGACCATCTGAGACGCGCCGGGATCACCACGGTCGAGGAGATCGCGGAGGCGGGCGAGGACGAGCTCGTACGGCTGCTGGGGAAGTCGCACGGGGCGTCGCTGTACGCCATGGCTCTCGCGCACGACGACCGGCCCGTGGTGGCCGAGCGGGACGCCAAGTCGGTGTCGGTCGAGGACACGTACGACGTGGACATCCACGACCGGGTGCGGGTGCGGACCGAGGTGCAGCGGCTTGCGGAGCGGTGCGTGCAGCGGTTGCGGGGGGCGGAGCGGTCGGGGCGGACCGTGGTCCTCAAGGTGCGGCGCTACGACTTCTCCACGCTGACGAGATCCGAGACCCTGCGCGGGCCCACCGACGACCCCGCGGTGGTGCGGGAGGCGGCGGCGCGGCTCCTGGAGTCCGTGGACACGACGGGCGGGGTGCGGCTGCTGGGCGTGGGAGTGACAGGTCTGGCCGACTACACGCAGGAGGATCTGTTCGCGCAGGCGCGGGCACAGGCCGAGGCCGAAGCGCACGCGGCCGGGGGTGAGGGGGAGACGGAAGGGGTGGATGGTGCGGGGGATGAGGGCCGGGTGGCTGCCGAAGAGTTCGTCGAGGCCGCGGACCGGCGCTGGGTGGCCGGGCACGACGTGCGGCACGAGGAGTTCGGGCACGGGTGGGTGCAGGGGAGCGGGCTCGGGCGGGTGACGGTGCGCTTCGAGACGCCGTACTCGGAGCCGGGGCGGGTGCGTACGTTCCGGACCGACGACCCCGCGCTCGTCCCCGCGGAGCCGCTGCCGCTGGTGGCGGCGGGCGACGTGAGGCGGGTTGAGGCGGGTTGAGGCGGGGGAGCAGGGTGCCGGGTCAGGTGTCGTCTGAGGTGCCGGCGATCTTGCCGAAGTTACGGTCCTGAGGGGGCTCGGGGTCGTCCGGGCCCGTGATGTCGAGCCCGTAGTGGTGGTAGAGCTGGAGCTCCTGTTCGGGGGAGAGGTGACGGCCGACCCCGAAGTCGGGGGCGTCCTTGATCAGGGAGCGTTCGAAGGGGATGTGCAGGGTGCCCTCCACCAGCTCGCTCGGCTCCAGGGGGACGAAGGCGTCCCGGCTGAACAGGCCTGTGCGTATGGCCGCCCACTCCGGGACCCCGGTCGCGTCGTCGAGGTAGACCTCGTCGACGGTCCCGATTTTGGCTCCGTTGCGGTCGAACGCCTTGCGGCCGATCAGGTTTCGCGGATCGACATCGGTCTGCACGGGGCCCTCCAGCTGATCGCAACTCATCCGTAAGCACTACCAAAGTGCACATTGGTGACGGCGGCCACTCGAAGCCGCGGGCATTGTTGCCGCTGGTAGGCTGGCGATGGCTGCTGACCCCGTGCGGGAGAGTCCTCCGGATGACACCGGAGGCGCCGAAGGAGCAACTCCTCCCCGGAATCTCTCAGGCCCCTGTACCGCACGGACGAGGTCACTCTGGAAAGCAGGGCGGGCGTTCAGGCCTCCGCTCTCACCGACGGTGAAAGTCGGCATGCCCTTCGTGATGTGGGGCACGCCGGTGAAGCTCTCAGGTTGAGATGACAGAGGGGGAGGCCGTCCGGGCACCCGCGCCGTGGTGCCCCTCGCAGGTCGTAGCGACCAGGAGGCCTCCGCAATGACCGCCAACCGTATTCCGCTTTCCCAGCTGGAGCAGGGAATCCCCTTCGAGCAGCGCCATATCGGTCCGGATGAAGCAGCGCAGGCCAAGATGCTCGCGCAGGTCGGGTACGGCTCGCTCGACGAGCTGACGGCGGCCGCGGTCCCGGACGTGATCAAGAGCGCCGAGGCGCTCGATCTTCCCGGGGCCCGCACCGAGGCCGAGGTGCTTGCCGAACTCCGCTCCCTCGCGGACCGCAACCAGGTCCTCGACTCGATGGTCGGACTCGGCTACTACGGCACGTTCACGCCGCCCGTCATCCTGCGCAACGTCATGGAGAACCCGGCCTGGTACACGGCGTACACGCCCTACCAGCCGGAGATCTCACAGGGCCGGCTCGAGGCACTGCTCAACTTCCAGACGATGGTCGCCGAGCTGACCGGCCTGCCGACCTCGGGCGCCTCCCTGCTCGACGAGGGCACGGCCGCGGCCGAGGCCATGGCGCTGTCGCGGCGCATCGGCAAGGTCAAGAACGGCGCCTTCGTGGTCGACGCGGACGCGCTGCCGCAGACCATCGCCGTGATCCAGACGCGCGCGGAGCCGACCGGTGTCGAGGTCGTCGTCGCCGACCTCTCCGAGGGCATCCCGGCCGAGGTCGCCGAGCGCGGCGTCGTCGGCGTCCTGATCCAGTACCCGGGCGCCTCCGGAGCTGTCCGCGACATCAAGCCGGTCATAGAGCAGGCTCACGAGCTGGGTGCCGTCGTCACGGTCGCTGCCGATCTGCTCGCCCTCACGCTGCTGACCTCGCCCGGCGAGCTCGGCGCCGACATCGCCGTCGGTACCACGCAGCGCTTCGGCGTCCCGATGGGCTTCGGCGGTCCGCACGCCGGCTACATGGCGGTCCGCGAGAAGTTCGCGCGCAGCCTGCCCGGCCGCCTCGTGGGTGTCTCCGTCGACGCCGACGGCAACAAGGCGTACCGCCTCGCGCTGCAGACCCGTGAGCAGCACATCCGGCGCGAGAAGGCCACCAGCAACATCTGTACCGCTCAGGTGCTGCTTGCCGTCATGGCCGGCATGTACGCCGTGTACCACGGACCCGACGGGCTCAAGGGTATCGCGCGGCGCACCCACCGGTACGCGACGCTGCTCGCCGAGGGCCTCAAGGCCGGCGGTGTCGAGGTCGTGCACGGCGCGTACTTCGACACCTTGACCGTGAAGGCCGCCGGGCGTGCCGCCGGCATCGTCAGCGCCGCGCGCGAGGGTGGCGTCAACCTCCACCTGGTGGACGCCGACCACGTGTCGATCTCGTGTGACGAGACCACGACGCGTACCCAACTGGGCGCCGTCTGGACCGCGTTCGGCGTCGAGGCCGATGTCGACGCGCTCGACGCGGCCGCCGAGGACACGCTGCCCGCGGGCCTCCTGCGCGGGGACAGCTACCTGACGCACCCCGTGTTCCACGCGCACCGCTCCGAGACCTCGATGCTGCGCTACCTGCGCAAGCTGGCCGACCGTGACTACGCGCTCGACCGCGGCATGATCCCGCTGGGCTCCTGCACGATGAAGCTCAACGCGACGACGGAGATGGAGCCGGTCACCTGGCCCGAGTTCGGCCAGCTGCACCCCTTCGCGCCCGCCGAGCAGGCGCAGGGCTATCTCACGCTCATCCGTGAGCTGGAGGAGCGCCTCGCGGAGGTCACCGGCTACGACAAGGTGTCGCTCCAGCCGAACGCCGGTTCGCAGGGCGAGCTGGCCGGTCTCCTCGCCGTCCGCGGCTATCACCGCGCCAACGGCGACGACCAGCGCACCATCTGCCTCATCCCGTCGTCCGCGCACGGCACCAACGCCGCGAGCGCCGTGATGGCCGGCATGAAGGTCGTCGTCGTGAAGACGGCCGACGACGGCGAGATCGACATCGCCGACCTGCGCGCCAAGATCGAGCAGTACGCCGACGAGCTCGCCGTCCTGATGATCACCTACCCGTCGACGCACGGTGTGTTCGAGGAGCACGTTGCCGACATCTGCGCGCAGGTGCACGACGCCGGCGGCCAGGTCTACGTCGACGGCGCCAACCTCAACGCCCTGGTGGGCCTCGCCAAGCCGGGCCACTTCGGCGGCGACGTCTCGCATCTCAACCTGCACAAGACGTTCTGCATCCCGCACGGCGGCGGCGGTCCGGGCGTCGGCCCGGTCGGCGTCCGCGCGCACCTCGCGCCGTACCTGCCCAACCACCCGATGCAGCCCGCCGCCGGACCCGCGACCGGTGTCGGCCCGATCTCCGCGGCGCCGTGGGGCTCGGCGGGCATCCTGCCGATCTCGTGGGCGTATGTGCGTCTCATGGGCGGCGAGGGCCTCAAGCGGGCCACGCAGGTCGCGGTGCTGAGCGCCAACTACATCGCCAAGCGTCTCGAGCCGCACTTCCCGGTGCTGTACACGGGCCCCGGCGGCCTCGTCGCGCACGAGTGCATCATCGATCTGCGCCCGATCTCGAAGGCGACCGGCGTCAGCGTCGACGACATCGCCAAGCGGCTCATCGACTACGGGTTCCACGCGCCGACCATGTCGTTCCCCGTTGCCGGGACGCTGATGATCGAGCCGACCGAGAGCGAGGACCTGGCCGAGCTCGACCGGTTCTGCGAGGCGATGATCGCCATTCGCGGAGAGATCGAGAAGGTCGGTTCGGGCCGGTGGCCCGCCGAGGACAACCCGCTGCGCAACGCGCCGCACACCGCGGCCGCGCTCGGCGGCGAGTGGGAGCACGCGTACAGCCGCGAGGTGGCGGTCTTCCCCGCCGGTGTCGTGGCCGCCGACAAGTACTGGCCGCCGGTCCGCCGCATCGACCAGGCGTACGGCGACCGGAATCTCGTCTGCTCGTGCCCGCCCATGGACGCGTACGAGGACTGATACTCGCGCTGACATGCGTCAGGGCCGGTTCCGGGGTTTCCCGGGGCCGGCCCTTTCGTACGGGGGACGCCGTCGGCGTCCGGATCCGCTCAGGCGGCGGTCACGACGTGCGCGGGGCGGTGCGGAGCGATGATCTGGCCGTTGGGCAGCAGCTCACCGGTGTCCTCGAAGAGCAGGACGCCGTTGCAGAGCAGACTCCAGCCCTGTTCGGGGTGGTGGGCCACAGGGAGCGCGGCCTCCCGGTCGGCGGAGTCTGCGGACGGGCACGGTGGCTGGTGCTGGCACATGGATGGGATCTTTCCCTGTGAAGTGATGTCGGTGATGGGTGTGATGTCGCTGTCTGTCCTGCGGCTCGAAGCGTCGTTCATGGCCGCCCCCCGTTTGTCGGTCGGTCCGGAACCCAGTGTTGCCCCACGGGCGTCAATCCGCAGGTATTTCGTCGCAGCGGTCCTCACTGGATGAGGACGCGTCACCCGTGCGGACGGTTCACCCCAACTGCACTGTCCCTTCGGGTGGTTCGGGGTGGCCTGACCGGGCTAGTCCGGAAGGGCGGGCCAGGGCACGGCTGCGCCCCGCGACCGGTCGGCATCGGTAGCGGGGCGCGGGCGCGTGAGGCGGCCCGGTCGCGTCAGGCGGGTGAGCCCAGAAGTGGCGCGGGGGTCAGTCGATGGGTGAGGACGGGCAGCAGTTCGGCGACCCGGTGTGGGCGGTGGGCGGCGATGCCGGGCGGCGCGGGCGCGAGCGGGACCAGGAGGTCACTGGCCGCGGGATGCCCCGTGGAGGCGTCGGCGTTGCAGTCCCCGTGCAGCCACAGGGTGAGCATGTACAGCTCCGGGACCGAGAGCAGACGCGGCTGGTAGGCCGCGGGCAGGGACTCGGCCTGGCGCAGCGCGCGTTCGGTGGCCGCGACGTACGGGCCCTCGAAGAAGTGCGAGAACGCCCAGCCGTCGGCGGTCAGCATCGTGTCGGCGGCGGCCACCGCGCGCTCCCCGCAGCGGATGAGGAACCGCCAGCCGGCGAGTCGGGTCGGTGAGGGGCCCGCGCTGCCCGTGACCCGGTCCAGTACGTGGACGGGCAACGGGAGTTCGGGGCTCGCCGGTCCTTGGGCGGAGCGCAGGGAGGGGGTGCGGGCCTCGCGGACTGCGGTAGGGGAACCGAGGGCCGTGAGGACGGTGCGCAGGGCGGGCGCGGGAGCCGGAGGGACATGCAGCGGCATGGTGGGTCGCCTCTCATTCGACAGGCACGGTGGATCGAGGGCGTGGCGGGACGAGCGGACGGCGCTGTCTGCTGACCGGGCCAGAGGGGGCGGGGGCAGGTACCGCGAGCGCCAACTCTCTGCCTCGTTCGCGGAGTTTATACGACGCGTGTTCACGCGGTGTTTCGGCTAGCCGTCTCGAGAATGCTCGGCAAGGCGTTATTCGGTCGGCGAGATGAGGGGAATCTCCCGATTTCCAGCGGGGTCGGGTCCGTGACCTCGTAATCTTCACGGCGAGCGGACGGCCGATTCTCGTCGGTGTTTATCACCAGGCTAGATGGAACCGGCGCTTCGACATGCTGCATGCCTCGTGAATGTGCCCCGTGACAACTGCTGCGAGCCTACTCGCCCGCGACGGAGAGCGGGGCGTTATCGATCACATTGCCTGGGCATCATCCACCGTGACACAGCGGCCGGGTGGCCGGGTCGTCCATGCGAGGAGGGACGCTTCCATGGGGGAGAAGGTCGTGGCGGGCGCGTTCGACCTGTCCGATCGACGGCACTACCGCAGGAAGCTGCAGCAGTGTCTGGTGGGGCTCGCGAGGCTCCTGGAGGAGCAGCGGTTCGATCGCCCGAAGAATCTGATGGGCCTGGAGATCGAGTTGAATCTCGCAGGGGCCGACGGCATGCCGAAAATGATGAATGCGCAAGTTCTCGAGCGCATCGCGAGCCGTGATTTCCAGACCGAACTCGGAATGTTCAATCTGGAAGTGAACATTGCCCCCCATCGATTGGAAGGCCGGGTTCTCGACCGGCTCGCCGAGGAGCTCAGAACCGGCCTCGCCTATGCCCACCGGAAAGCGAACGAGGTGGACGCCGGGATCGTGATGATCGGCATTCTCCCGACGCTCGCGCCCGATGATCTCGTCTCCGCGAACCTGTCCGACGTGGACCGCTACAGCCTTCTCAACGACCAGATGGTGGCCGCGCGCGGCGAGGACTTCGTGGTCGACATCGACGGGGTGGAGCACCTGCGCTGCAGCTCGGGGTCCATAGTGACCGAAGCGGCGTGCACCTCCGTGCAGTTGCACCTCCAGGTCACGCCCGCCCGATTCGCCGACGTGTGGAACGCCGCGCAGGCCGTCGCCGCCGTACAGGTCGCGGTCGGCGCCAACTCGCCGTTCCTGTTCGGACATGAGCTGTGGCGCGAATCGCGGCCGCCCCTGTTCCAGCAGTCGACCGACACCCGCCCGCCCGAGCTCCAGGCCCAAGGGGTGCGACCGCGCACCTGGTTCGGCGAGCGCTGGATCAGCAGCGCGTACGACCTCTTCGAGGAGAACCTGCGCTACTTCCCGCCTCTGCTGCCCCTGTGCGACGACGAGGAGCCGCTGCGCGTCATCGACGACGGCGGAGTCCCGGCGCTCGGCGAACTCGTCCTGCACAACGGCACCGTCTACCGCTGGAACCGGCCCGTGTACGGGATCGCCGACGGCATGCCGCACCTGCGCGTGGAGAACCGCGTCCTGCCCGCGGGGCCCACCGTCACCGACGTCATCGCGAACGTCGCGTTCTACTACGGCGTCGTACGCGCCCTCGCCGAGGACGCCCGCCCCGTCTGGACCCGCCTGCCCTTCGACGCGGCGGCCCGCAACTTCGACGAGGCGTGCCGGTACGGGATCGAGGCGCGCCTGGACTGGCCGCGCCGGGGCCGCTTCGGCGGGGTCGAGAAGGTGCCCGCCGTGACGCTCGTACGGGACGAGCTGCTGCCGTTGGCCGCCGCCGGGCTCGACGCCTGGGGGGTCGAGGCGGCCGACCGCGACTTCTACCTCGGGGTGATCGAGGAGCGCTGTCGGCGGCGGGTCAACGGGGCGTCGTGGCAGGCGGCGACGTTCCACCGCGCGCTGGAGAGCGGGCTGGAACGCGACGCGGCGCTCGCTGCGACCACCCGGCGCTACTGCGAGCTGATGCACGCCGGGGACCCGGTGCACACGTGGCCGGTGGGACTCCCGGCGCCGGCGGTGCAACTGGGCTGACAGCACGGCGGTTGGGCCCCGTCAGCCCTTGGCGCCCGCCTCCACGATCGCCTTGAGGATCACCGCGTGGATCTGGGCCGGGTCGCTGACCTGGTGACCGGAGCCGCCGGTGGCCCCGGCGATCTGCTCGACCTCGTCCTTGTCGGCGTCAGGGCCGACCGCGATGGCGATGAGCGGCACCGGGTGCTGGGGGTCGGCGAGGCTCCGGAGTCGCGAGACGAGGTGGCTGCGCGAGATGGAGCCGAGGTCCTGGTTCGCGCCGTCGGTCACGACCACGAGGGCGTTGAACTTGCCGCTCCGGTAGGACGACGTCGCCTCCTCGTAGGCCGCGAGCGTCGTGTCGTAGAGACCTGTGGCGCCGCCCGGAACAGGCTGGAGACCGCTGAACGCCTCGGACAGCCTGTCGCGCTGGGTGCCGCCGCCCTTGCGGTCGCCGAGGCGCTCGGTGGGGACGAGCCTGCGGTAGTCGCGGTTCCCGTCGAGGAGCGTGGCGAACTCCCACAGGCCGATCTCGTCCTCGGGCGTGAACGTGGCGAGCGCCTGGAGCATCGACGCCTTCGTGACCTCCATACGGGACTGGTTGCGGCCCGGCACGTAGTTCGCCATGGAGGCGGAGGCGTCCACGACCACGGTGATCCGGGCACTCTGCACCGTGATCGTCCACATGCCGAGGGTTTCCTGGAGCTCCTTGTCCGTCGGCGGCTCGGAGTCCGACGTCGCGTACGGCTGCGGGGTGCGGCCGCCCGCCCCGGCGACCACGGCGTCCGAGGGCTCCTCGTCGTCCGTCCGGAAGCCGTGCCTGTCCAGGATCCGGATGCCGGCGTCCTCGCCGAGCAGGGTCATGAAGCGGATGGCGGCCCGCCGCTCGTCCGTCGACTTGTCGCCTTCGTCGACCAGGGCGAACGGGTAGTCGAGCTGCGGCGAGCCGTCCTTCGGGTAGAAGAGGTCGAGCCCGTCCTTGTCGCCGGCGGTCGCGTTGTACCGGAAGGAGGACTGCTCGGAGAGGAACAGCGCCTGGTTGCGGCGCGGATTGCCCTGCTCGGTGCCGGAGGAGTCGCGCGCCAGGGTGTCGGTCAGCTGGCCGTCGCTGTCGGTGGTGCGCTGCGAGAGCGCCTTGGCCATGGCGGCGGCCTGGGTGTCGCCCTCCGACCCGGACTTCTTGGTGGAGGCGCCCAGCTGGGTCAGGGCGAGGAGACCGGTCGCGCTGCGCGCGGGGTCGGCCGTCCCGAGCCGCAGCTTGTCGCCCTCCATGGCAGCGCCGGTCAACTGCGCCCAGGTGTACTGCTTCGCGGGCCAGCCCATGCTCTTCGCGGCCGACGGCACCATGCTGATGCCGATGGGGGAGGAGGCTATGTTGCCCATCGCCGTGACCGGGGTGGCGTTCCCGCCGAGGCCGGCGCGCCGGATCCACAGACTCGAATCCGGCACCCACGCCTCGTAGCCCCCGGCGCCCTTCCCGCCCTTCCGCAGGGAATCGGCGATCTTGTACGAGTCGCCCGCCTGCACGCGGGTGTCGAGGCACTGCCCGTCGGAGGTCAGATGCTTCTTGCGGGCGAGGTCCGCGGCGTCGCGCAGTGCGGGGGCGACATCGGGCGAGGCGGCGATGTCGAGGTGGACCGTCTTGCCGTCGCAGGCCCCGCCGAAGGAGAGCAGGCCGCTCCTGGCCGCGAGAGCCGTGCCCCCGGCGACCACCAGGACCAGCGCCGTCGCGATGGCCACGGTCCGGCCGCGCGTGCGGGGGCGGGGGCCGACCGCGTCCGTCCCATACTCGTCGGGCAAGCTGTGACGTCCCATGCGGTGGTGCCCTTCCTTCGGCCTGGCCCGACGGAAGGGGAGAGGTACACCAAAGAACGGCCTTCGTCCCCCCGGCCTGTCGCGCGCGATCTTCGTACCTGTATTCGAGACCCTAGCGGGGCTAGGTGGGGGATGAGGCGGGATTACTCAACTGGAGGCAGGTGTGCAGGCGGAGGCGGGTGCGGTGGCCGACTCTTTTCCGAACGAGCGGCTTTCGCGACGGATTCTTCGGAACGAGACACTGCTCGTCCTGGCGCTCTCGCTCGGTGCGAGCGGAGTGTCCGCGCTGATCAGCTTTGTCGGTTCGGTCACCAAACCGGGGGGCCTGAAGGACCAGGCGGCGACCCTGAACGCCTCGGCGGCTCCCGGGCGGCCGTGGCTTGATCTGGCGTGGCAGTTGTTCGGGATCGCGAGCGCGCTCGTGCCGGTCGCGCTCGTCGCGCATCTGCTGCTGCGTGAGGGCGCCGGGATGCGGACGATCGGCTTCGACCGTACGAGACCGCTCTTCGACGCGACCCGTGGCGCGGTGATCGCGGCGGTCATCGGCAGTACGGGTATCGCCTTCTACCTGGCGGCCCGTGGCCTCGGCTTCAACCTCACGGTGGTGCCGGAGGCGCTGCCCGACGTGTGGTGGAAGTACCCGGTCCTGGTCCTGTCGGCGATCCAGAACTCCGTCCTGGAGGAGGTGATCGTCGTCGGCTATCTGCTGCGCAGGCTGGGGCAGTTGGGCTGGACGCCCGGCACGGCGATCGTGGCCAGCTCGGTGCTGCGCGGCTCGTACCACCTCTACCAGGGCATCGGCGGCTTCTTCGGGAACCTCGCGATGGGCCTGGTCTTCGCGTATCTGTACCGGCGGTGGGGGCGGGTCGGGCCGCTGGTGGTGGCACACTCGCTGCTCGACATCGGCGCGTTCGTCGGATACGCGCTGCTCGCGGGGAAGGTCGGGTGGCTGCCCACGGCGTGAGGCCGGGGCGGGTGCCGGACGCAGGGGGCGTACGAGATCTTCGTACGCCCCCTGCGGCGTGCCAGGGCCTTTCCTTCGGACGTGGGAGAGGCCCTAGGCGAGCAGGTCGCCCTCGATGACCGTGACGGCGCTGCCGGTCAGCAGGGTGCGGGCGCCGCGCAGTCCGGTGCGGACGAAGCCCGTGCGGGCGGAGGCCTGGAGGCCGGTGAGTTCGGCGCGGCCGAGGCGCGGGGACCAGAACGGCGCGAGGGCCGTGTGGGCGCTGCCGGTGACCGGGTCCTCGTCGATGCCGACGCGGGGGAAGAAGCAGCGGGAGACGAAGTCGTAGGCGCCGTCGGGGTCCGCGGCGCGGGCGGTGGCGATGACGCCGCGCTCGGAACAGGCGGCGAGGGCCTTGAGGTCGGGTGCGAGGGCATGCACCGCCTTCTCGTCGGCGAGCTCGACGAGCAGGTCTCCCACCTGGCGGCCCGTGTCGTGGACGGAGAGCGGCTCGGCGCCCAGGGCGGCCGCGACACCTTCGGGGCTTTCGATACGGGTCAGGGGCGCGGTCGGGAAGTCGAGCGAGATCGTGCCGTCCTCGTGCGGGGTCGCGACGAGCACGCCGCTGCGGGTGGCGAAGCGGACCGGGCCGTCGGCCGCGCCGGTGCTGTGCAGCACGTGCGCGGTGGCCAGGGTGCCGTGGCCGCACATGTCGACTTCGGTGGAGGGGGTGAACCAGCGCAGCGCCCAGTCGGCGGTGCCGCCGGCGGGCAGTGGGTGGGCGAAGGCCGTCTCGGCGTGGTTGACCTCAGTGGCGATGTCCAGGAGCCGGGCGTCGTCGGGGAAGTCGTCGAGGAGCAGTACGCCGGCCGGATTGCCGGCGAAGGGGCGGTCGGTGAAGGCGTCCACGATTCGAATGCGCATGGGCTGACGCTACGGGGACGGCGAACGCGCAGGCCAAGGCCAATTCGGGAGAGCTGGACCGGCACAGGGTTGTCAGCCGAACGGTTCCGATATATCGTTGACGCATCGCGACCGATCAACGATGGAAGGAATGATTGCGATGCGTTCCCATGGCTACGAGCATGAACACGGACACGGACATGGACAGTGCGGGCCCGGCCATCCCGGTCGGGGCGGCTTCGAAGGGCGGCGCGCCGCCTTCGGCCCCTTCGGGCCGGGCTTCGGCCCGGGACCCTGGGGCGGCGGGCGCGGCGGCCGGGGCGGACCTCGTGGAAGGGCGCGGCGCGGCGACGTACGCGCGTCGATCCTGGCCCTCCTGAAGGACCGTCCGATGCACGGCTACGAGATGATCCAGGAGATCGCCGAGCGCAGCGGCGGGGCATGGAAGCCCAGCCCGGGTTCGGTGTACCCGACCCTCCAGCTGCTCGAGGACGAGGGTCTGATCGCCAGCGAGAGCGAGGGCGGCAAGAAGCTGTTCGCGCTCACCGAGTCGGGCCGTTCCGCGGCCGACGAGGGGCCCGACGCCCCCTGGGAAGAGGCCGGGCGCGGGGTCGACTGGGACACCCTGAACGAGATCCGGCAGGCCGGCTTCGGTCTGATGGAGGCGTTCGGGCAGGTCTGGAAGACCGGCAGCAAGGAGCAGCGCGAGAAGGCGCTGACCGTCATCAATGACGCCCGCAAGAAGCTGTACCTGATCCTCGCCGACGAGGACTGAGATCCGCGGGGGGATTCCCCGTACCGGCAGATGAAGGCGCCCCGCACCGAGCGTGCGGGGCGCCTTTCACGTGTTCGCGCGCGCGTCGGGCCGGCTCAGGCGACGAGACCGGCCAGTTTGCGCAGTGACTCGTTGAGCGCGGCCGTCGCCGAGTCCTTGAGCTTGCCCGCCATCAGGGACACCGCGGCGCCGGTGAACTCGCCGTCGATGCGGACCGTCGTGCCGTCGCCGTCCGCGGTCAGGGTGTAGCGCGTGCCGACGGTGACGCCCATCGGACCCTTGCCCTTGATGGCGAGGGTGCGGGTGGTCTGCAGGTCCTCGACGGTCCAGGTCACCTCCGCCGGGAAGCCCATGAGCTTCATGTTCTCCTCGAAGGTGCCGCCCACTTCGAGCGCCGTCGGGGCGCCCTTCGGGAAGCTCGTGTGCGTGGCGTTCCACTCCCCGTACGCGGTGAAGTCGGTGAGCTGGGCCCAGACCTTCTCCGCGGGTGCCCCGATCCGTGCTTCCGCGCTGACTTCGGCCATGCGACCACCCCTTCTCGACGAGAGCTGCGGCGGGCGCAGCCGTGGTGTCGCGGAAAGTAGCGGCAGGACCTCGAACATTCAATACTGATGAACTGTCAGAAGTAGGGAGAGGGTGGACCGTCGTCAGCCGAGCCTCTCGATGACCGCGGCGTCGAAGAGGTCCGATGCGCGCGGGAACGGTCCCTCGTCGTGGCAGTGCCAGGCATCCCAGAACAGGTCGGCGAGCAGTGCGTCGTCGGGTGCGTACACCCGATACACGTACTGTCTGCCGTCGATCGCTGGCAGGGCCACGAGCCAGCACCTGCTCTTCATACTTGTGAAGGACGAGTTCCGGTATGTCTGCGGTTGCGTGAGCGGCGCTATGCAAGGCGGCGCGCGCCCCTCCGGGTAAAAAAGGCGCGATCTCATCCGCAAGGAGGAGAACCCGCTCATGCGTGCCCACCTTGTGTCGGACGTGGAAATGCTTCCCGCCGGGGATGCCCGGCCGGACAGGGGCTGATGAGGTGGGAGATGTGCAAAGCCCTACCCCGTCCGAGGCCGCGGCAAGCGGCCACAGCCGTGCAGATGTTGACGCCAGGCTCAGTCCCGAGCTCGCCTCGGTGGTGGCCGGCGCTCGCCGCAGAGCCGTCCGCGACGGGGACCGTCAGATCGACACCGCGCACCTCCTGCACTCGCTCCTCGAGGCCGACCCGCAGGTGCGCGAGGCCTTCGACGGCGGCCCGCAGCTGGCCCGCCTCCTCGGCTATCTCGTGCAGCGGAGCATCGGCTACGGCCTCCAGTGGCAGGGCACCGTCGAGGACTCGGGTGCCGTGCCCGTCGTGACGGGGCTCGGCTGGTCGCCCGCCGCGGCCGCCGCGATGGAGGCCGCGCTCGACCGCGCCGAGCGCCGCGGCGACCCGCGTGCGCGCGGCGTCGACCTCCTCACCTCGCTCGCGGCGGACCGGGAGTGCCGCGCGGTCGAGGTGCTCGGGCGGGCCGGGGTCGATGCGGAGAGCCTGCGGCGGCATGTCGAGGCCGAGTGCTGAGGCGAGCGGTTTCGGGCTGAGGCCCGGCTTTGTGTTGAGGCTTGGTTCTGTTCGGGGGTGCGGCTCTTGAGGCCGTGCCCCCCAGTTCGTCCTGCCCGGCGCGTCCGGCACGTGAGACAGGGGTCATTGGGGATGACGGTCATGACGCCGGCTGTCATGATGTGCCGGTGCATGCGTCTCAGGGACTTCAGGCGAACCGCGGGCGAGGTGTCGGACTGGGGCTCGCCCTTGTCTCGGCGCTCGCCTTCGGCGGTTCGGGTGTGGCGGCCAAGCCGCTGATCGAGGCGGGTCTCGACCCGCTCCACGTGGTGTGGCTGCGCGTCGCCGGCGCCGCGCTCGTCATGCTGCCCGTCGCCTGGCGACATCGGTCCCTGGTCGTCCAGCGGCCCGCGCTGCTCGCCGGTTTCGGCCTGCTCGCCGTCGCCGGTGTACAGGCCTGCTACTTCGCCGCGATCTCTCGTATCCCCGTCGGCGTCGCTCTTCTCATCGAGTACCTCGCCCCCGCGCTGGTTCTGGGCTGGGTGCGTTTCGTGCAGCGCAGGCCCGTGACGCGCGCCGCCGCGCTCGGCGTGGTCCTCGCCGTAGGCGGTCTCGCCTGCGTCGTCGAGGTGTGGGCGGGCCTGAGCGTCGACGTGATCGGCCTGCTGCTCGCCCTCGCCGCCGCCTGCTGCCAGGTCGGCTACTTCGTCCTGTCCGACCAGGGCAGCGACGCGGGCGACCGGGCGCCGGATCCGCTCGGCGTGATCGCGTACGGGCTGCTCGTCGGCGCCCTCGTCCTGACCGCCGTGGCGCGCCCCTGGGGCATGGACTGGTCCGTGCTCGGCGGCAGCGCCTCGATGAACGGCACCTCCGTGCCCGCGTGGCTGCTGCTCTGCTGGATCGTCCTGATCGCCACGGTCATCGCCTACGTCACCGGAGTCCTCTCCGTACGCCGGCTCTCGCCCCAGGTGGCCGGCGTCGTGGCCTGCCTGGAAGCGGTCATCGCGACCGTGCTGGCCTGGGTGCTCCTGGGTGAGCACCTGTCGGCACCGCAGATCGTCGGCGGCGCGGTCGTCCTGGTCGGGGCGTTCATCGCGCAGTCCTCGGCCCCGGCGAAGCCCGAGGTGGTGGCCGTGGCCGGTGGGGCCGCCCCGAACGAGGCGTCCCCGCAGTCGCCGGACAAGACGTTGTCCGGTCGCGGCAGCGCGAACTAAGGTGTTGATCATGCATTCACGCGCACTCGTGCTTCCGCCCCCGGCCGCGTGACGCGGGCGGTGGCCGTCCGGAGCATCGCGCTCCGGCGACCCATCTGACGAAGATCCGGCTCGGGACGACCCGAGCGGCTCGCGGCTGCCCGCAGACGACAGTCCGTGTCCCTGCCCCGCCCCCATCCCTGGGGCGCGGAGGCCATTCTTCGTGGAGAACCACGTGTCGCACACTGTCGCGGCTGACTCAGCCGACACCTCGTCCCGTACGTCGCCCGCCGGGGCGGCACCGCTGTTGCCCGTCGGGCGCGGGCTCCTCTACCTCGTTGTCGCCGGCGTCGCCTGGGGCACCGCCGGCGCGGCCGCCTCGCTGGTCTTCCGGGCCAGTGACCTCGGTCCCGCCGCCCTGTCGTTCTGGCGCTGCGTGGGCGGCCTCGCACTGCTGCTCGTGGCGCGGGCCCTGCGACCGCGCAGGAACCGGCCCGTGGCGGAACCGCGCCTGCGCAGGGCGGTGCGGATCGTCGTCACCGGGATCGCCCTGAGCGTCTTCCAGACCGCGTACTTCGCGGGGGTCCAGGCGACCGGACTCGCCGTCGCCACCGTGGTCACCCTGGGCGCGGGACCCGTACTCATCGCCCTCGGCGCGCGCCTGATCATGGGCGAACGCCTCGGCGGCGGCGGGCTGGTGGCCGTCCTGGGCGCGCTCGCGGGCCTTACTGTCCTTGTGCTCGGCGGCGGGGGCGCGGCCGTGCGTCCCGCCGGGGTCGGCTGGGCCCTGGTCTCCGCGGCCGGATACGCCGTGATGACCCTCCTGACGCGGTGGTTCGGGCGGGACGGCCGGTCGGGCGATCAACTCGACACGTCCGTCCTGACGTTCGCCGTCGCCGCGGTGAGCCTCCTGCCGCTCGGTGCGCTGGAGGGTCTGGTGCCGCACACCTCCCAGCCGCTCCAGGTGCTGGGGATGCTGGTCTACATCGCGTCCGTACCTACTGCGCTCGCCTACGCCCTGTACTTCTCGGGTGCCGCGGTCGTCAGGTCCGCGACCGTCTCGGTGATCATGCTGCTCGAACCGGTGAGCGCCGCCGTCATAGCGGTCGCGCTTCTCGGTGAGCGGCTGACCGCGCCGACGGTGGCGGGCACGGTCCTGATGCTGGCCGCGGTGACAGGGCTCGCCGTGGCCGAGGCGCGGGCTAGGTAGCCGGAGAGGGCGTCCCGGTGCGCGTACAGACGCTCACCGGGACGGGCTCGTCCTCAAGGGCGCCGTAGAAGCGCCCTACAGACCCGTCAGGTAGTCCGGCACGGCGATGCCCGGGGCGAGGTCGTCGGCCGGGATCGGTGCGCCGTGGCCCTTGGTCAGCGGGACGACGCCGGTCCAGTACGGCAGGCCGAGGTCCTCCTCGTCGTCGTTGGGGCCGCCGGCGCGGACCCGCGCGGAGACCTCCGCGAGGTCGAGGCGCAGGACGGACGTCGCCGCGAGTTCCTTGTCGTTCCCGGGGCGCGAGTCCTGGGCGCGGCCCGGCACCACGTGGTCGACGATCGCGTCGAGCGCTGTGCGCTTCTCGTCGCGGTCGGTCACCTGGTGGGCGAGGCCGTGCACCACCACGGAGCGGTAGTTGAGGGAGTGGTGGAAGGCGGAGCGCGCGAGTACCAGACCGTCGACGTGGGTGACCGTCAGGCAGACCTGCAGACCGGGGTCGGCCGCACCCGCCATGCGCTGGACGCGCGCGCCCGTCGAACCGTGCACGTAGAGCGTCTCGCCGACGCGGCCGTACAGGGTCGGCAGCACGACGGGGGAGCCGTCGCGGACGAACCCGAGATGGCAGATGTACGCCTCGTCGAGTATCGAGTGGACCAGCTCACGGTCGTAGTACGTCCGCTCGCGCATGCGGGCCGGGACGGTGCGGTCGGTCGCCGGGTAGGAGGCGGAGGCGTCCCCGGAAGCGACGGTGCCGGGCTCGGATGCCACGCTCATTGCAAACTCCATTGCACTAGTGCATAATCTGCTTTGTGCTAGGAGAGTATCCGATCGAAGGACGGCGCGCAGCAGAGATTGCGGCCAGCGTGGAGCGCGCGGTGGGCAAGGGTGACCTGCAGCCGGATCAACTTCTGCCGCCCATGAGGGAGTTGGCCCAGCATCTCGGGGTCAATCCCAATACGGTCGCGGCCGCCTATCGCACGCTCCGTGAGCGCGGAGTGATCGAGACCGCGGGGCGCCGCGGCAGCCGCGTACGGTCCAAGCCGGCCACGACGGCCCGCGAGCTGATCCGCGTCGACGTACCGGCCGGGGTGCGCGACGTCTCGAACGGCAATCCCGATACGGGCCTGCTGCCCCAGCTCGCCGAGGCCTTCGCCTGGGCGGCCGCGCAGGGCGACAAGGCGCCCGTCCTCTACGGGGACGGGCCCCTGGAGCCGGAGTTGGCCCGCCACGCGCGCGTGGCCTTCGACGAGGACGGGATCCCCGAGGGGCCTGTCGCCGTCGCCTCGGGCTCCCTCGACGCCATCGAGCGGGTGCTTGCCGCACACCTGAAGCCCGGCGACGCCGTCGCCGTCGAGGATCCGGGCTGGGGCAGCATGCTCGACCTGGTCCCGGCGCTCGGGCTGCGCCTGGTGCCCGTCGGCGTGGACGACGACGGGCCGCTGCCCGACGCGGTGGAGCGGGCCCTGAGCGCGGGTGCGCGAGCCCTTGTGATCACCGACCGGGCCCAGAACCCCACCGGCGCCGCCGTCACCGCGTCACGCGCGCGTGCCCTGCGCAAGGTCCTGGCGGCCCACAAGGACGTACTGCTCATCGAGGACGACCACGGACACGGGATCGTCGACCTGCCGCTGCATCCGCTCGCCGGTGTGACGCGGCACTGGGCGTTCGTCCGTTCCGCAGCCAAGGCATACGGGCCCGACCTGCGCATCGCCGTGCTGACGGGTGACGCCGTCACGGTTGACCGGGTCCAAGGGCGCCAGCGCCTCGGTCCCGGCTGGGTGAGCCGCATCCTGCAGCGGGCCGTCGCGCGGCTGTGGACCGAGGGGGCGGTGGACACCGGAACCGTCGCCGCGTCCTACGGGCGCCGGCGCGACGCGCTCATCGCGGCCCTCGCCGAGCGCGGGGTCGAGGCGCACGGGCGCAGCGGCCTGAACGTGTGGGTACCCGTGCCGGACGAGACGGGGGCGGTCGCGCGGCTGCTGCACGCCGGGTGGGCCGTCGCGCCCGGGGCGCGCTTCCGGATGGGGGCGGCGCCCGGGGTGCGGATCACGGTGTCGACGCTCGGCGCGGACGACATCGGCCCGGTGGCCGACGCCGTCGCGTCCGCCACCGGGCCGGCCCCCGCGCGCCGTTACGGCTGAGCGCTGCGCCGAGGGGTTCGCGCCCTGGACTGCGTGAGTGCCGCGCCCGCCAGCACGATCACCGCGCCGATCGGGGTGGACCAGGTCAGGGACTCGCCGAGCAGGGCGACCCCCGCGGCCGTCGCGATCACCGGGATGAAATACGTGACCATCTGCGCCGTGGTCGGACCGATCTCCGCCACCAGGCCGTACTGGATGAGGAACGCGAGGCCGGTGCCGAGTGCGCCCAGGGCGACGATCGCGAGCAGGGGCACGACCGGGAGGTGGGCCGGGAGCGTGGTGAACAGCGGGGTGACGACGGCCAGTTGGACCGTGGCCATCAGGAGCTGCGCTCCCGAGAGCGACAGGTTCGAGTGGCCGGTCCCGGCCAGTGTGCGGCGCAGATAGATCCAGCCGACCGGGTAGCTCAGCGAGGCGAGCAGCGCCATCGCCGTGCCGGCCAGGTCCAGGCCATGGAAGCCCTGCCACACGCCGAGGACCGTGAGCACCCCGAGGAAGCCGATGCCGAGCCCCGCGACCCGGCGGCGCGTCGGCCGGTCCTCGGAGAGCGCCACCAGAGACAGGGCCATGCCCCACAGCGGTGACGTCGCGTTGCAGATACCGGCCAGCGTCGACGGGATCGTCTGCTCGGAGAACGCGAACAGCGAGAACGGCAGGGAGTTGAGCAGCAGCGCCGCCACCGCGATGTGCCCCCACGTCCGCAGGCCCCTCGGCAGCCGCTCACGCTTCACGGCCATGGCCACGGCGAGCACCGCCGTACCGAACGCCAGCCGCCCCAGCGTCACCTGGAACGGCGCGTAGCCCTCGGTGCCGACCTTGATGAGGAGAAAGCTGAAGCCCCAGATCAGCGACAGGACACCGAAGCGGACGCGCCAGTCGAGAGCGCGGCGGGGGCGGGCGGAGGCAGGGGACCCGGTAGGGATCTCGGAAGGTGAGGAGGCAGGGTTGTCGGCAGAGATCTCGGAAGGCGCGGGGGCCGGAGTCGCAGGGGGCGACGAGGAGGCGACGGTGCTCATGGGCATAACGATGCCGCCCCACAACCTCTTAGCACAAGCGAGACTTGTTCCCTGGTATCGCTTAGCATCACTTACATGTTGAACTTGGAGCGCCTGCGCACCCTCGACGCACTCGCCCGCCACGGGTCCGTCAGCGGCGCCGCGGCAGGGCTGCACGTCACGACGTCCGCCGTCTCGCAGCAGATGGCCAAGCTGGAGCGCGAGGTCGGGCAGCAGCTCCTCGCCAAGAACGGCAGGGGAGTGCGCCTCACCGACGCCGGGCGGCTGCTCGCCGAGCACGCCGGGCGGATCCTGTCCCAGGTCGAGCTCGCGCAGTCCGACCTGGAGGCGCACCGCGGGCAGGTCGTGGGGGAGCTGCGGATCTCCGCGTTCCCGACCGCCGCCCGCGGTCTCTTCCCGCGCGCCCTCGCGGCTCTGCGCGCGGAGCACCCGGGCCTGCGGCTGCGCTCGCAGGAGCTGGAGCCCGAGCTGGGGGTCGCCGGCGTCGTGCGCGGAGACCTCGACCTGGCGGTCGTGCTCGACTGGTACAACAAGCCGATGCCGCTCCCCGACGGCCTCGTCAAGGCGGCGATCCTCGACGACCCCGCCGATGTCGCGATGCCGACGGACCACCCCCTCGCAGGCCGCCGCGAGGTGGGTCTGGAGGACTTCGCCGACGACGAGTGGATCACGTGGGGCGAGGGCGAGTTCTGCCACGAGTGGCTGCTCTTCACGCTGCGTGCCAAGGGCGTCGAGCCCCGCATCGGCCATCGCGCCGCCGAGACGCATACCCAGCTCGGCCTCGTCGCCGCCGGGCTCGGTGTGTGCGTGGCGCCGCTCCTCGGGCGCGATCCGGTGCCGGACGGGGTGGTGACCGTGCCGGTGCGTCGGCGCGTACGCCGGCACGTCTACGTCGTGTGGCGGGCCGACGCGGACCGGCGGCCGTCGATCAGGGCGGCGGTGAGGGCGCTCCGGAGCGTGGGCGCGAGTCTGGGCGGGGACGTCGCCCCAGGGGGTGGCTCCCCAAGAGACGGCTCCCCGAGTGAGAGCTAGAGCGACGCCAGCTTCCTGAAGTCCCACGACGCGATCTTGTCGGGCGTGAGCCGGGCCCAGGCGTGCCGGCCGTCGTGCACCATCTCGTCCATCGCGAAGTTCTTGCGGGCGAACAGTCGCTCGGGGACGTTCAGTTCGGGCACGGCCTCGCCGGTGCGCGGGCTCTCCCCGACGAACTCCACCATGCCCGACAGCTCGGCGCCGCGCAGCTCCCCGTACTCCTCGCCCGCGTCGATCACGACGGCGATACGTGGGTCCTTGAGCAGGTCGGCCCAGCGGCGGCTGCGCGTGATCGAGTACAGCCACAGGCGGGCGCCGTCCCAGACGAACCACAGGGTGCTGACGTGCGGGGAGCCGTCGGGTGAGACGGTGGCGACGCGGCACGTGCGCTGGGACCCCAGGAACTCGTCCAGCTCGGCCGGCGTCATCATGATCTTGCGGCCCCGACGCTGTGTGACGGCCATGCATACTCCCCTTCGAGGGCTTCTTACTGACGATGTGTCAGATCAGAAGCATGCGGTGTCTTCCCCCATGGCGCAATGGTGGCTAATCTCTCGCCGCTCAGGACGCCTGCGACAGGGGGACCCCGTGCCGTCGTACGAAGAGCTCGCCGAACTGCTCGATCCGGCCACCGCGGTACTGCTGACCGTGGAGTGCCAACAGGGGGTCGTCGGCCCTGACAGCGCCCTGCCCGAACTCGCGAAGGAGGCCAGGTCGTCCGGGGCGCTCGGCAATGTGGCGCGACTTGTCGCAGGTGCTCACGAGAGCGGCGTACAGGTGCTGCACGCCGTGGCGGAGCGGCGGCCCGACGGACGCGGCGCCAACCACAACGGACGGCTGTTCCGCGCCGCCGCGCGCCTGCCCGTACAGCAGATCTCCGGCACCGAGGCGGTCAGGATCGCGCCGCCCGTCGAGGTGGCGGACGAGGACATCGTCGTACGCCGGCTGCACGGCCTCTCGCCCATCGCGGGCACCGACGTGGACGCCCTGCTGCGCAACCTCGGCTGCCGGACGCTGATCGTCACCGGCGTCTCGGCGAACGTCGCCATACCGAACGCCGTCTTCGACGCGGTGAACCGCGGCTACACCGTCGCCGTGCCCGCCGACGCGATCGCGGGGGTGCCGTCCGACTACACCCCCGCGATGATCCGCAACACGCTCGCCCTCGTTGCCACCGTGACGTCCACACAGGACGTGCTCACCTGCTGGAAGCGCCCGCGCCGAGGCCGCTGACCCGCGTCGCTACGCGAGCGTGATCGAGTCGCCCGAGACGGTGATCTCCTTGGCGGCCAGCGGCTGCGCGGCGGGCGGGTGCTTCACGCTGCCGTCCTCGATGGAGAACTTGCTGCCGTGGCACGGGCAGTTGATGGTGCCGCCCTCGATCGCGGTGACCGGGCACTGCTTGTGGGTGCAGATGTTCGTGAAGGCCTTGAACTCGCCCTTCTTCGGCTGCGTGACCACCACGCCCGCGTCACCGAAGATCTTTCCGCCGCCGACCGGGATGTCGGCGGTCTTGGCGAGTTCCTTCCCTGCCCCGTCCTTGGCCGCGCCGTCGTCGGCCGCGTTCCCCGCCGGCTCGGAGGACGACGAATCGTCCGAGCTCCCGCACGCGGTGAGCGCGGCGGCGATACCGGCGGCTCCCACGGCCGCGACGACGGTACGGCGGGTCGGGGCGGATACGGACTCGTGCGAAGCGGTCATTACTGGTGTTTCCCTTCGGTTCGAGGGGGTGGCCCTCACTCGTACGGGCCGCGGTACCGGAATGTTCAACACCGGACGGACTTTCGTACGGCGATGACGCGTCGCCTAACCTGGGCCAATGCTCACCGAAGTCACGGCGACCCGCTATGTCACCCCCATGAGGGAAGGCGGATCACTCCCCGGGCTCGTCGAGGCCGACGATCTCGCCCCGTACGTCATGAAGTTCACCGGCGCTGGACAGGGCCGCAAAACGCTTGTCGCGGAGGTGATCTGCGGAGGTCTCGCGCGGCGGCTCGGACTCCGGGTGCCGGGGCTCGTGCGGATCGGACTCGACCCCGTGATCGGCCTCGGCGAGCCCGACCAGGAGGTGCAGGGCCTCCTCAAGTCGAGCGGTGGCGTGAACCTCGGCATGCGGTACCTGTCCGGTGCGCTCGGCTTCGACCCCCTCGCCTACGAGGTGGATCCCGTGGAGGCGGGCCGCGTCGTCTGGTTCGACGCCCTGATCAACAACGTCGACCGGTCCTGGCGCAACCCCAACATGCTGGTCTGGCACGGCGACCTGTGGCTCATCGACCACGGCGCGAGCATGATCTGGCACCACAACTGGCGCGGCGCGGAGGCCGCGGCGGCCCGCCCGTACGACGCCTCCGACCACGCCCTCGCCCCCTTCGCGCCCGATGTCGCGGCGGCCGCGGCGGAGCTCGCGCCGCGGCTCACCGAGGAACTGCTCGCCGAGGTCACCGCCGACGTCCCCGACGCCTGGCTCGCCGACGAGCCGGGCTTCGACGACCCCGACGCGGTGCGGCGCGCGTACGCAGCCGTGCTGCTGCCCCGCGCGGCCACCGTCCACGAGCGCATCGGCCTGTCCGAGCGGGATCCCGACCGCGTCCCGCGCACCTCGGGCTGGCTGACCGGCACGGCGAGTGTGAAGGGCGGCACCCGGTGACCGCGACCAGCCGAGACGTCTTCGAATACGCGCTGCTGCGCGTCGTCCCGCGCGTCGAGCGCGGCGAGCAGATCAACGCCGGCGTGGTCGTCTACTGCCGCGCCAGGTCCTACGTCCGCGCGCTCACGCACCTCGACGAGGCGAAGCTGCGCGCCCTCGACCCCGAGGCGGACGTGACCGGCGTCCGCGCGTCGCTCGCCGCCGTCGAAAGGCACTGCCGAGGCGGCGGCGACGCGGGCCAGGCGGCGGACGACGACGCGGGCCGGCGCTTCCGGTGGCTGGTCGCGCCGCGCTCCACGGTCGTGCAGCCCGGACCCGTGCACACCGGTCTCACCGAGGACCCCGAGGCGGAGGTCGACAGGCTTCTCGACCTCCTGGTGAGGTGACCTCGCGGTGGCCCCTTCGCGGTGAGTGATCAGTCGCACCCGGTGGGTACGTTGACACCGGGTGCCAGGACTTCTAGCGTCACGTCCACAGGGTACTAAGCGGTCGCTCACCGAGTTGGGACGTGAGGGCCGCACTCTAGGGCGAGGAGACCGAAGAGCATGTCCACCACTGAGCAGCGCGTCGCGATCGTCACCGGTGCCGCACGCGGCATCGGCGCCGCTACCGCCGTACGTCTGGCCGCCGAGGGTCGCGCCGTAGCCGTGATCGACCTCGACGAGGCCGCCTGCAAGGACACCGTCGAGAAGATCACCAACGCCGGTGGCAAGGCCCTCGCGGTCGGCTGCGACGTCGCCGACGAGGCCCAGGTCGAGGCCGCCGTCGCGCGCATCGCCGAGGAGCTCGGCGCGCCGACGATCCTCGTCAACAACGCGGGTGTGCTCCGCGACAACCTGCTGTTCAAGATGAGCGCCCTGGACTGGGACACCGTCATGAACGTGCACCTGCGCGGCGCGTTCCTGATGTCGAAGGCCGTCCAGAAGCACATGGTGGACGCCAAGTTCGGCCGCATCGTCAACCTGTCCTCGTCGTCGGCGCTCGGCAACCGCGGCCAGGTCAACTACTCGGCGGCCAAGGCCGGCCTCCAGGGCTTCACCAAGACCCTCGCCAAGGAGCTCGGCAAGTTCGGCGTCACCGCGAACGCCGTCGCCCCCGGCTTCATCGTCACCGAGATGACGGCCGCCACCGCCGCCCGTGTCGGCATGGGCTTCGAGGAGTTCCAGGCCGCCGCCGCCACGCAGATCCCGGTCCAGCGCGTGGGCAAGCCCGACGACATCGCCAACGCCATCGCCTTCTTCACCGGCGAGGCGGCCGGATTCGTCTCCGGCCAGGTCATGTACGTCGCCGGCGGACCGCTCAACTAGGGCCGGGGGAAAAGGACATGACTTCATCCCAGCTCCCCGAGCTCTCCGGCAAGGTCGCCCTCGTCACCGGCGGGAGCCGCGGCATCGGCTACGGCGTCGCCGAGGCGCTCGTCGCCCGCGGTGACCGCGTGTGCATCACCGGACGCGGCGAGGACGCCCTCAAGGAGGCCGTCGAGAAGCTCGGCGCCGACCGGGCCATGTACGTCGCCGGCAAGGCCCACGACGAGGCGCACCAGGCCGCCGCCGTCGAGCGCACCATGGAGGCCTTCGGCCGCGTCGACTTCCTGGTCAACAACGCCGGTACGAACCCGGTGTTCGGCCCCATCGCCGAGCTCGACCTGAACGTGGCGCGCAAGGTCTTCGAGACCAACGTCGTCTCCGCGCTCGGCTTCGCCCAGCAGACGTGGAAGGCGTGGCAGGGCGAGAACGGCGGGGCGATCGTCAACATCGCCTCCGTCGCGGGCCTCGCCCCGTCTCCGTTCATCGGCGCGTACGGCATCAGCAAGGCGGCGATGATCAACCTGACCGTCCAGCTCGCGCACGAGTTCGCGCCCAAGGTGCGGGTCAACGCGATCGCCCCGGCGGTGGTCAAGACGAAGTTCGCGCAGGCTCTCTACGAGGGGCGCGAGGAGGAGGCCGCGGCCGCCTACCCGCTGGCCCGGCTCGGCGTGCCGGAGGACATCGGCGGCGCCGCCGCGTTCCTGACCTCGCAGCAGTCCGACTGGATCACCGGCCAGACCCTCGTGGTCGACGGCGGAATCTTCCTCAATGCGGGCGTCAGCTGACAAAGCCTCCGTGAGGCCGTTTCGGACCAAGCTCGCTTAACTGAAGTTCCCCGCGTACGTCGCGTACGTACGCATCAAGTGCCCTGCCGGAGTGCCTCATTGGCCCGGCGGGGCACTGCGGTATGGTCTCCCGACCTGTGGCATGGCCGATCGAGGAGCGCGCGCGTGTTCAACCGGATCCAGGGCCCCCGTCAGCTGGCGGCGATAACGTGCATATCGCTTCTTGCCGGATGTGGACTGATGTCCTCCGGAGAGTCGGACGACACCGCCCCCATCGTCGTGGGGACCACCAGCGCGCCGAGCACCCTCGACCCGGCCGCGTCCTGGGACGGTTCCTGGGAGCTGTTCAGGAACGTCTACCAGACCCTGGTCAGCTTCCCCTCCGGCGCCTCCGAGCCCAAGCCCGACGCCGCCGAGCGCTGCGAGTTCACCGACCCCTCCAACAGCGTCTACCACTGCAAGCTGCGCGAGGGCATGCAGTTCTCGAACGGCGACAAGCTCGACGCGGCGGCCGTCAAGTACTCCTTCGACCGCATCAGAAGGATCAACGTCAAGGGCGGCCCCGAGGGGCTCCTCGGCAGCCTGAAATCGGTCGATGCCAAGGGTGACCGTGACATCACGTTCACATTGAACAAGCCCGACGCAACCTTCCCCTTCGTGCTCGCGACACCGGCGATGTCCATCGTCGACCCCGCCGAGTACCCGGCCGACGCGGTCCGTGACGACGGCAAGATCGCCGGCTCGGGGCCGTATGCGCTCGACGCGTACACCGACGGCGAGAAGGCGGAGCTCGTCAAGAACGACCACTACGACGGGTTCGCCGAGCGCAAGAACAGCGCCGTCACCATCCGCTACTTCAAGGACTCCGCCTCGATGGTCGGCGCCCTGCGCGCCAAGAAGATCGACGCCACGTACCGCGGGCTCGCCGCCTCCGACGTCGTGGGGCTCCAGGGCAAGCAGGCCAAGGACGGCATCCAGCTCGTCGAGGGCGCGGGCATGGAGATCAGCTACCTGGTGTTCAACCCCAAGGACCCCTGGGCGCGCAAGTCCGCCGTCCGCAAGGCCGTCGCCCAGGTCGTCGACCGCGGCGCGATCGCCCACAAGATCTACCAGGACACCGTCGAACCGCTCTACTCGATGGTCCCGAGGGGCCTGACCGGGCACACCACCGGCTTCTTCGACGACTTCGGCGACCCGAACGCGGCCAAGGCCAAGGACATCCTCACCCGGGCGGGCATCACGGACCGGGTCCCGCTCACCCTCTGGTACACCACCGACCGCTACGGGTCCGCGACCGGCGCCGAGTTCACCGAGCTCAAGCGGCAACTGGACGCGTCCGGACTGTTCGACGTCACCATCAAGGGACGCCCCTGGAAGACGTTCGAGGCCGGATACCGCAAGGGCGAGTACCCCGCCTTCGGTCGCGGCTGGTTCCCCGACTTCCCGGACGCGGACAACTTCATCGCGCCCTTCGTCGGCGAGCAGAACGCGCTGGGAACGCCCTACGCGTCCAAGGAGATCACCGACGATCTGCTGCCGCAGTCGCGCCGCGAGAGCGACCGCGCCGCCGTGGTGGGCCAGTTCAAGCGCGCTCAGCAGATACTCGTCGACGACGCCCGGCTGCTGCCGCTGTGGCAGGGCAAGCAGTACATCGCGGCCAGCGAGGAGATCTCGGGCGGCGAGCGGGCCCTCGACCCGTCGACGATCATGATGATGTGGGAGCTGCAGCGCAAGACCAGCTGGTAAGCAGGCCGCCGGGGCCCGTTGTCAGTGGCCGCGGGTAGGTTCTGGGGTGTGCATCGGCCGTGCCTCGTACGGCCGTGAAGTGACCGTACCCCGGAGGTTGTTGACGTGACCGACACCGCGATGCTGCCCGAGTCCTGGCGCGGCGTCCTCGGCGAGGAGCTGCAGAAGTCCTACTTCAAGGAGCTCACCGAGTTCGTCGAGGAGGAGCGCGCGAAGGGTCCCGTCTACCCGCCGCGCGAGGAGGTCTTCGCGGCGCTCGACGCGACCCCGTACGACCGGGTCAAGGTCCTTGTCCTCGGCCAGGACCCGTACCACGGGGAGGGGCAGGGGCACGGTCTGTGCTTCTCCGTGCGGCCCGGCGTGAAGACGCCGCCCTCCCTGCGGAACATCTACAAGGAGATGAAGGAGGAGCTCGGCCACCCGGTCCCGGACAACGGGTATCTGATGCCGTGGGCCGAGCAGGGCGTCCTCCTGCTGAACGCGGTGCTCACGGTGCGGGCCGGCGAGGCCAACTCGCACAAGGGCAAGGGCTGGGAGAAGTTCACCGACGCGGTGATCCGCGCGGTGGCCGACCGGCCCGACCCTGCCGTGTTCGTCCTGTGGGGGAACTACGCGCAGAAGAAACTCCCCCTCATCGACGAGGAGCGCCACGTCGTGGTGAAGGGCGCGCACCCCTCGCCGCTCTCCGCGAAGAAGTTCTTCGGCTCGCATCCCTTCACGCAGATCGACAAGGCGGTGGCCGCGCAGGGTCACACGCCGATCGACTGGCGCATTCCGGACCTGGGCTGACGTCCACGGGTGCGTGAGCCTCCTGGTGCCGTGACCGCCCGGCCCCCGGAGGGACCCCCGCCCGCGCCTGACCGGGATTGTCAGCGGCTGGCTATAGCGTCGGAATCGTTATCGGCTTGGACGATCGGCATACGAGCGTGGAGGACCTGTGGCTGAGCAGCGGGAGCAGGCGGCGGACGACGCCATGATGGCCCGGATCGGGCAGGTGATCATGCTCCATCACGCCGGTGACCGCGAGGAGGCCAGGGACCGGTACCTCGGCCTGTGGGCGGAGATCGGGGAGGACGGCGACGCCCTCCACCGCTGCACGCTCGCGCACTACATGGCGGACGCCCAGGACGACCCGGACCACGAGCTGGCGTGGGACCTGCGGGCCCTGTCCGCCGCCGAGGGCCTGACCGAGGCGCGGCTCGCCCGCCACGAGCAGTCGCTCGCGGTCCGCGCGCTCTACCCCTCGCTGCACCTCAACCTGGCGGCGGACTATGTGAAGCTCGGCCGCCCCGACGCGGCCCGCAGCCATCTGACACAGGCGCGCGCCGTGGTGGGCGCGCTCGGGGACGACGGTTACGGGGACGGTGTGCGGGCGGCCATCGCCCGCCTGGCACAGCGGGTCGCGGCGATGCCGCCCGGCGCGGACGAGGGTCCGGGCCGGGGTTCCGCGGGGGGCGAGCCGCTGGGGCCGCCCAGACGGAGCTCGTAGACGGTCACCCCCTCGCCGGTCCCCTCTACCTGATGCGCGGCCCGCCCCGACCGCCGTCGCGCCTCATCCCCGTAACACCCCCGCCCCCCTCACCTCCCATACGTCTCCCGGCAGATGCGGGCCTCGGGGCTGTCCGGGTTCCACTTGCCGTACTGATTGCCCAGGGCGCACACATCGCCCGGGACGCCAGGCGCCGCGGGGGCCGCCGTGTGCGGGTGGCGCGGCGCGGGTGCCGCGGGGCGCGCCGCGTGGTCGGGGCCCGACCGACGCGGTGCCTCCTGGCGTGGCGGCTGGGGCGGGCGCGGCGCACGAGTCGGCTCGGGGGAGGGCGAGTGGGCCGGTGGCGTACGGCCCATCCGGTCCAGCGCCTCCCGCGCCGGCGCCTGCACGACCTGGGGCTCCGCCCGGCCGTCGGGGCGGGGCGCAGCCGGAGCGGCCGGTGGGCTGGGGGACACGGCCGGAGGCTCCGGCTGCCGTACGCTCACGCAACCGGACACCGCTGCGGCCGTGGCCGCCACCGTGAGCAGAAGCGCTGCTGAGGTCGTCGATCGATGCACTTGCGCAACTCTGGGGGCTACGGACTCTCGTGGCGCGCCCGTCGGCCGATGATGCCCCGCACGGGTGACGCGCAGGTCAGGACGGGGACGCGGCGAGCATCCCGCGCAGCAGCTCCCCGAATCCCTCCCGAAGGTCCGCCAGGTCCGGGACCGACGCGTGGAAGGCCCCGGCCACGCACGAGAACATGATCCCCTCGGACCAGGCCACCAGCGACAGTGTGTGCCGCTCCGGATCCTGGGACCCCGCGGCGCGCAGCAGCGCGGTGAGCGGTTCGTGGAACTGCCGTCCCGTCGCGTCGAAGAACGCCCTCAGCTCGGGCCGTCGCGTGGCCTCAAGTGCCAACTCGTAACGGCAGATCAGCAGTTGAGGGTGGTTCGTCAGATAGCGGTGCAGCGCGAGAGCCATGCCGTCGACGAGCGAGCGGATCCCGTCGGCCGGATCCGGCAGCTCGTCCACGGCGAGCACCCGCGACTCGCGCACGGCGAGGCGCCGCACCGTCGCCTCCAGGAGGGCGAGCCGGGTCCGTGCGTAGTTCGATGTCGACCCCTGCGGCAGGCCCGCCGCCTCGTCGACCGCTCGGTGCGTCAGGCCCCGCATCCCGCGCTCGGCGAGCAGATCGAGTGCGGCGTCGGCGATGACTTCGGCGCGAGGTGCGCCGGCGGCGCTCGTGGGGCTGGTGCGTACGGACATGGTCCCAACCTACCGCCGGAACTACAGATGTAGTACGGTCGAGATCGTGCGCACTACAGGTGTAGTGAGCGTGACGGGCCGAGCCGGGCGTTGTGAGACGTAAGGAGCGCGAAGCCATGACTGCCGAATCGATGGAATCAACGGTTCCCCCCGAACTGACCGACTCGACGGGCAAGGCACCGGCGCGAGCAGAAGCGCATGGCGCCGCCGGCCGCGGGCGGCGGCCCCGCGCGGTCGTCGTGGGCGGCGGCATCGGCGGCCTCACCGCCGCCGTCGCGCTCGGCCTGCGCGGATGGCGCGTCACCGTCCTGGAGCGGGCCGCCGAACTGAAGCCCGTCGGGTCGGGGATCTCCCTCGCCCCCAACTCGCAGCGGGCCCTCGACGTCATCGGCCTCGGCGAGGAGATCCGGTGCCTGGCCGCGTGGGAGGGCGAGGGCGGCCTGCGCACCCCGAGCGGGCGCTGGCTCTCGCGCTCCGACGCGAAGGCCGCCGCCGAGCGCTTCGGCGGCTCCCTCGTGCTCCTGCACCGCGCGACCCTGATCGACAAGCTGGCGTCCCGTCTCCCCGACGGAGTCGTACGCACCGCGTCCGCCGCGGCGCTCGCCGACCCCGGCGTCGAGGGCGACCCGGCCCGCCCCGCCCGCGTGACCACTCCGGAAGGCGAATTCGAGGCCGAACTCGTCGTCGGTGCCGACGGCATCAGGTCCGTTGTGCGCAGCGCCCTGTTCCCCGCCCACCCGGGCGCGGTCTACGCCGGGTTCACCACCTGGCGCCTCCTCGTCCCGCCCCTCGGCAGGCCCTTCGCTCAGCACGAGACATGGGGACGCGGGCGGATCTGGGGCACGCACCCCTTCGCGGACGGCACGGTCTACGCCTACGGTGCAGCCATCGCCCCCGCCGGCCACCACGCCCCCGACGGCGAGAAGGCCGAGCTGCTGCGCCGCTTCGGCGACTGGCACGACCCGATCCCGGCGATCATCGACGCGGCCGTGCCCGACGAGATCCTGCGCCACGACGTCCACCACATCACCGAACCCCTGCCGGCCTTCCACCGCGGCCGGGTCGCGCTCCTCGGCGACGCGGCCCACGCCATGCCCCCGACCCTCGGCCAGGGCGGCAACCAGGCCATCGAGGACGCCGTCGTGCTCGCCCACCACGCCGACCCCGAGCACCCCGACTCCCTCGACCTCGCCACGTACACCGCCGCACGCAGGCCGCGTACGACCGCCATCGCCCGCAAGGCCGTCGGTCTGGGCCGGGTGAACATGCTCAGCAACCGGCCCGCGAGGGCGCTGCGCAACATCCTCATCGCCGCTCTCGACAAGACCGGACCCGCCGTCATGCTGCGCGGATTCGACGAGATCGCGGACTGGCGGCCCCCGCAGCGGCCGTATGCTGCCCAGACACAGAGGGCCTAGCCGGACACAGGCGGCCCGGGGCGAGGGAGAAGACGGACGTGAAGGTCGGCTGCATCGGACTCGGAGACATCGCGCAGAAGGCGTATCTGCCGGTGCTCACCACCTTGCCGGGGGTCGAGCTGCATCTGCAGACCCGCACACCCGCGACGCTCCAACTGGTCGGGGACACGCACCACATCCCCGCCGAGCGCCGGCACACCGACCTGGACGCGCTGCTCGCGCACGGGCTCGACGCGGCGTTCGTGCACGCGCCGACCGCCGTCCACCCCGAGATCGTGACGCGTCTGCTCGAAGCGGGGGTCGCCACTTATGTCGACAAGCCGCTGGCCTACGAACTCGCCGACTCGCAGCGCCTCGTGCGGCTCGCCGAGGAGCGCGGCGTCAGCCTCACCGTCGGCTTCAACCGCCGTCACGCGCCCGGTTACACGCAGTGCGCCGAGCACCCCCGCGAGCTGATCCTGATGCAGAAGAACCGGATCGGGCTGCCCGAGGACCCGCGCACGCTCGTCCTCGACGACTTCATCCACGTCGTCGACACCCTGCGCTACCTCGTGCCCGGGCCGATCGACGACGTGTCGGTGCGCGCCCGGGTCGAGGACGGCCTGCTGCACCACGTGGTGCTCCAGCTCGGCGGGGACGGGTTCACGGCGATCGGCGTCATGAACCGGCTCAGCGGCTCGACCGAGGAGATCCTCGAGGTCTCCGGGCAGGACACCAAGCGCCAGGTCGTCAACCTCGCCGAAGTCATCGACCACAAGGGCCAGCCGACCGTGCGCCGCCGCGGCGACTGGGTGCCGGTGGCCCGCCAGCGAGGCATCGAGCAGGTGGTCCTCGGCTTCCTCGACGGCGTGCGCGCGGGCAAGGTCCTCAGTGCCAAGGACGCGCTGGAGACGCATGTGCTGTGCGAGCAGGTCGTACGTGAGGTGCAGCAGTTCGCCGCCTGAACTGGCGGACGGCCTCCGACGCGCCCAGCAGGGCGAGCACGGTGACGGCCGCGTGCACCGGCCAGTCCCCGAACCGCACGTACAGCGTCGTGCCGTGCGCCGTCGGCACCTCGTAGACCCGGGCCGCGCTCGCCGACGTGCCGAGCCACGGACCGACGCGTGAACCGTCGGGGCCGTACACGGCCGACACCCCGGTCAGCGTCGCGTGCACCATCGGACGGCCCGTCTCCGCGGCCCGTACGGCCGCGAGCGACGCGTGCTGCTCGGGGGCCCAGCTGTGCTGGAACGTGGACGTGGAGGACTGCGCGAGCAGCACCTGCGCCCCGTCGCGCGTGAGCCGCCGTGTCATGTCGGGGAACGCCGACTCGAAGCACACGAGAGGGCCGATCCGCAGGTCGCTGTCCCGCGCGGACCGCGCGTCCATCACGACCTGCCGGGTCCCGCTCACCCGGTCCTCGCCCGCGGCCTTGCCGACCGACGTGGCCCAGCCGAGCAGGGCGCGCGCCGGGATGTACTCGCCGAAGGGGACGAGCCGCATCTTGTCGTAGCGCTGCCCCGTGAGGCCGTCCGGGCCCACGAGGACCGAGCTCTTGAAGATGCCGGGGGCGCCGCCGGGGGAGACGCGGCGCGCGTCCACGTTCACCAGGATGTCCGCGCCGACCTCGCGCGAGAGCGCCGCGAGCCGGCGCGCCAGGTCCGGCCGCTGCGAGAAGTCGAAGCCGACGCTGCTCTCGCCCCAGACCACCAGGTCGACGCCCTGCCCGGCCAGGCCGCGGGTCAGCTCCTCCTCCCGGTCGAAGCGCTTCTCGCCGCTGTCGGCGCCGCCTATGGGGCCCGGCTGGACGACGGCGACCCTGACCGGGCCGTCCGGCTCGGGCCGCGGGGCCCAGGCCCAGGAGACCGTCGTCACCGTGGCCGTCACCAGAAGCCCCGCCACCGCGGGCGTACGGGCGCTGCGCGCCACGAGGAGGACCGTGATCGCGGTGTTCACCGCCACGACGAGCAGGCTGACCAGCCACACCCCGCCCACCGATGCGACGCGCAGGGCGGGCTGCACCTGCCACTGGCTCGACCCGATGAGCCCCCACGGGCCGCCCAACCCCTGCCAGGACCTGACCAGTTCGACCATCAGCCACGCCGAAGGCACCGCGACCAGGGCGGCGGCCGCCTGCCCACGCGTGGGCGTGCCGCCGAGCAGCCGCCGCAGCAGCCTGCCCCAGGGTGCCCACAGCGCACCGAGCAGCGCCGCGATCACGACGGTGAACACATGCAGACTCGGCAGCAGCCAGTGGTGCACCGACAGCATGAACCCGAGTCCGCCGAGCCAGCCGTCGAGGGCCGCGCGGCGCGGCGTGGGGGCCGAGCGGGCCAGCAGCATCCACGGCACCAGCGCGACGTACGCCAGCCACCACAGCGACGGAGCCGGGAACGCGAGGGCGGGCAGCGCGCCCGCCGAAACGGCGGCGACGCCGCGCCACCAGGGGGACGCCGCGAGGCGGGGAGCGATGCCCTGCCACGACGCGGCGGGCGCCGTCCACGACGCCGGAACCGCCGACACCGGCCACGCCTGCGTCGTACTTGACGAGCGCGACCGACCGTTCCCGCCCGACCCGTCCATGCGTCGCCTCCCTCGTCGTCCGACGCCCGGTACGTGCCTTCAGTGTGCGCGCCGGGGACGATCTTTGACAGTGGGCATCGGGGGGCGGTCGCGTCAGCGCGTGGTGGCCGCCGCGGCGCCCTCCGTGCGGCGCCACTTCTCGTGCACCGTCACCCCGCCCAGCCGCCAGCCGGAGCGCGTCCGCACGAGGGCGAAGGCGTAGCGGCCGCCGCACACGAAGTCGGGCGCGCCGGAGGGAGCATCGGCGGCGGTACCTGCGCCGTCGCCGGCGAACCGCATCGGGTTGATGTAGTCGGCCTGCACGTCGGCCGTGTCGCCGGTGTCGTTGTCGAGGCGCCCGAAGCGCAGGCGCCGGTTGACGATCAGGTGCTGGCGCATGGGGAACAGCTCCATCGTCCGGGTCAGCCACTCGGTGATCTCGGCCGCGCTGCCCTCGATGCCGCCGGCCCGCCGGTAGTCGGCGCGCCCGTCCGGACTGAAGAGTCCGCGGTACGCCGTCCAGTCCCCGTCGTCCACGGACACCGCGTAGTCGGTGATCAGCTCCTCGATGGCGAGTCGGTCCATCACGGTGGCGAGTTCTACGCGCTGTGTCATTGCGTCAGTCTTGGGCACCGGAACCGCAGATCCAAGGGGCGCGACGGGGGAGTCCGCGACAGTGATCATTGGTACCTTCTCGCCATGTCCTCAGAGAGCGCCTCACAGACCGCCGCCGACGACCTCGCGCACTCCGTGCGGCTCGCGCTGGACACCTTCGGCGGGGCGCCGTCCGCCGACTGGAGCGTCAGGGCCGGCTCGCTGGAGTGGGACTGCTGGGAGACGGCCGAGCATCTGGCCGACGACCTGTTCGCGTACGCGGCCCAACTCGGTCCGTCGAAGCCGCCGTTGGACACCGAGGTGCCGTTCGTCTGGACGCGCCGCAGTCCGGGCGGCCCCGCGAACGTCATCTTCGCGAACCGCGACGCGGGCCCCGCGGGACTGCTCCAGGTGATCGACGCGAGCGGCGCCCTGCTGGTCGCGATGGTGCGGACGGCCGCGCCCGAGACCCGCGCCCACCATGTGTTCGGCCTCTCGGATCCCGTGGGCTTCGGCGCGATGGGCGTCGTGGAGACCCTCGTCCACACGCAGGACATCGCCGAGGGCCTCGGCCTCGACTGGGCCCCGCCGGCCGGCCTCTGCGCCAGGGCACTCGCCCGGCTGTTCCCCGACGCGCCGCAGGGCGACGACCCCTGGCGTACGTTGCTGTGGGCGACGGGGCGCGGTGATCTGCCCGGCGTGGAGCGGCTCACGTCCTGGCGCTGGAACGCCGAAGTCCGGTGACAGGCAGATCGACAAGGCCGAACCGGACTCAGAATTGACGGGATGTCAGGCCGCGGCCTCGACGACCTCCGTACGGACCGCGATCGCCCACTCGGTGACGAGCCGTGCGTACTGAGCGCGCTGCTCGGTGGAGAGCCGGCCACCCGCGCGCAACCACAACCCGCGGATCTGCTCGTTGACTTCCTCGGCAGACCGCGCGGAACCCGAACACTCAAGCGGCATGCGGTAAGGCTAGGGTGCGTGCCGCCCACTGGGAACCCTAAGCGACGGAACATATTCGCCAAGTGATCGGAAACATCGATCAGTTGGCTGCCAGTCCCTGGCAAGGGCCGTCGGGGAGGGACCGATCGTGCTCGGACCGGCCCGGCGAAAAACCAGGTGGCAGCGTCGCGTCCCGTCACTACAGTTGCAGCATGCCCAGGTGCGAAGGAGCGGGTTACTTCCACTGTTAATGGGGTGGTCGCGGGTTCGAGTCCCGTCGTCGGCTTCGGGCCGGCGTAGCTCAGCTGGCAGAGCACCTTGTACCTGCACCGATCTTGATCTCTGGGCAGCACACGTCACGCACCTCCCGGTGCGCGGGCCCGCGGCTACTTCTTCTCATGAACGCACGCCGCGGGCCGACTTGATCTCGGGAGGCACACAGCAGGGCCGCGCCCCGATTCGGTGTGCCCGCACGCGGTGCCTCCCCTCCACGGAGAGGGGCCGCCTCATGGCACGCTTCAACACCCGCGGCACCCGCCCGGTGGGCCGGTCGCCGATCGCCACCGTGACGGGCGAGAGGGCGCGCACGCACGAGGGCGCGACCGGATACCTGCGCGACGCGCGCAGTGAACTGTTCCTGCTCGCCGTCTCGAACCTCGTCGCCACGGGCGCCTTCTACGAGTCCGCGGACGACCGCGACGACCGGTACAGCACCCTCGTACGGCAGCTCGCCGTCGAGGACCCGGAGTGGACCGCGGGCCTGCTCGGCTGGCTGCGCGGCGAGGGGAACATGCGGACCGCCGCGCTCGTCGGCGCCGCCGAGTTCGTCAAGGCCCGCATCGACGCGGGCGAGCCCGGCCACTCCCGTCAGGTCGTCGACAGCGTCCTCCAGCGCGCCGACGAGCCGGGCGAGCTGCTCGGCTACTGGACGTCGCGGTACGGGCGGCGCCTGCCGAAGCCGGTGAAGCGCGGCATCGCCGACGCCGTCCAGCGGCTCTACAACGAGCGCTCGCTCCTCAAGTACGACACCGACTCCAAGGGTTACCGGTTCGGTGACGTCCTCAATCTCGCGCACCCGGCGCCCGCCGCCGACAAGCCGTGGCAGGGCGACCTGTTCCAGCACGCCCTCGACCGCAGGCACGGCAACGCCGAGGAGATCCCGGAGCGGCTGCGTACTCTGCGCGCCCGCGAGCGGCTGATGCGCGTACCGGTGGAGGAGCGCCACGCGCTGCTCACCACGGACGCCGGCCGGCTCGCCGCGGCGGCCATGACCTGGGAGTCCCTGGCGGGGTGGCTGCAGCGGCCGATGGACGCGGCGGCGTGGGAGGCGGTCATCCCGTCCATGGGGCTGATGGCTCTCGCGCGGAACCTGCGCAGCTTCGACGAGGCCGGTGTCTCGGACGAGGTCGCGGAGCGGGTGGCGGCGCGGTTCGCCGACCCGGAGGAGGTGCGCCGCTCGCGCATGTTCCCGTTCCGCTTCTGGGCCGCGTACAAGCACGCCCCGTCGCTGCGCTGGGGGCACGCTCTGGAGCGGGCGCTCGCGCACTCGCTGGCCGGTGTGCCCGCGCTGCC
Source organism: Streptomyces sp. CB01635 (assembly GCF_002803065.1). GTDB lineage: Bacteria > Actinomycetota > Actinomycetes > Streptomycetales > Streptomycetaceae > Streptomyces. The sequence goes on along the minus strand of NZ_NNBL01000022.1, from coordinate 91,499 downwards.
CGGCCGCTCGCTGATCCTGGTGGACCGGTCGCCGTCGATGTTTCCCGGCTGCGCATGGTCGACGCCGCACCGCTCGGACATCCCCCTCGCCGAGCAGGCGGCGGTGTTCGGCGCCGCGCTCGCGATGCGCGCGGAGCTGCCGACGCTCGTCGAGTTCGGGATGGAGAGCCGGCGTCTGAACTTCCGGAGGGGCGGCAGTGTGCTGCGGCTCGTCGAGAGGTTCGGGCAGATCTCAGGCACCGACATCCCGACCGCGGTGAAGAAGCACTTCTCCGGGCACGACCGAGTGGTCGTCGTCACTGACGAGCAGACCCGGCCCGGCTGGTTCCCGTCGAACGCCGAGGGCTTCGGCGGCATGGCCGAGACCGAGATCGACACGCTCGTGCCGAGGGACGTGCCGGTCCACATGTGGAACATGGCCGGGTACAAGGTGGGCGCGACCCCTTCGGGCGGCGCGAACCGGCACGCGTTCGGCGGCCTCACGGACCAGGCGTTCCGTCTGATCCCGCTCGTCGAGCGGGGCGGCGACGCGCGCTGGCCGTGGGAGGCGCAGCCGAGGTAGGGAAGTGGCGCGGGGGTTGGCCCGTCCGGCGGAAGCCGGGCCGGTCAGCCCGCCGACTCCCCGGCGTGCGGGCTCAGGACGCCCGCCGTCACCAGCGCGATCAGCACGATGCCGAGCAGGATCCGGTAGTAGACGAACGGCATGAAGCTCTTGGTCGAGATGAACTTCATGAACCAGGCGATGACCACGTACCCGACGCCGAAGGCGATGATCGTCGCGAAGACGGTCGGGCCCCAGGAGACGGACCCGTCGGCGCCGGCGTCCTTCAGCTCGAAGACCCCGGAGGCGAGGACCGCGGGGATCGCGAGGAGGAACGAGTAACGGGCCGCGGCCTCACGGGTGTACCCCATGAGGAGACCGCCGCTGATGGTCGCGCCGGAGCGCGAGACTCCGGGGACCAGGGCCATGGCCTGGCAGACGCCGTAGATCAGACCGTCCTTGACGCTCAGGTCCTTGAGGCCCTTGCGCTCCCGCACCGCTCGGTGCTTGCCGCCGACCTCGTCGCGCGCGGCGAGACGGTCCGCGATGCCGAGGACGATGCCCATCACGATGAGGGTCGTCGCGGTCAGCCGCAGATCGCGGAACGGGCCCTCGATCTGGTCCTTGAACGCGACACCGAGCACGCCGATCGGAATCGATCCCACGATCACGAGCCAGCCCATCTGCGCGTCGTGGTCGCTGCGCAGCGCCTTGTTCGTGAGGGAGCGGAACCACGCGGAGATGATCCGCGCGATGTCCTTGCGGAAGTAGATCACCACCGCCGTCTCCGTGCCGAGCTGGGTGATCGCCGTGAACGCGGCTCCCGGGTCGTGCCAGCCCGCGAAGGCCGCGGTCAGCCGCAGATGCGCGCTCGACGAGATGGGCAGGAACTCGGTCAGCCCCTGGACGAGTCCGAGGATGAATGATTCGAACCAAGACATGAAGTTACGCGATCCAAGTGCTGACGTGAGCTGACCGCAGACGCGCAGGCCAGAGGCGGACACGGAGAAAGGACGGACGGGCGAGGCCGTACTGGTCAAGGGGTACGGAAATGGAAGGGCGCCCGCCGTGGGGCAGCGTAGCGCCCTTGTATGAAGAGACGACGACAGGGCCTCTCCACTCGGGCGGCAGCTACGCCGCGGCCGGTCCCGCCTTGGTCCAGCCCGGGGCCTGCGGATGGGCGCTCAGGTCCTCGTGGCGGACGGCGTCGCCGCACGCGGAGCAGGTCACTACGGCGACCAGCTCGTTGCCGCAGGCGTGCTCGATCACCATCGGGCGGTCGCCGTCGTCGCGCAGATGGCGGTCGCCCCACGCCATGAGGGTCATGAGGGCCGGCTCCAGTTCGAGCCCCGCGGCGGTGGGCCGGTACTCGAAGCGCAGCGGGCGCTCCTGGTAGGCGACCTTCTTCAGGATTCCCGCGTCGACGAGACGGCGCAGACGCGTCGCGAGGACGTCGCGCGGCGCCCCGATGTTGCGCACCAGCTGGTCGAAGCGTCCGTTGCCGAGGCACACCTCGCGCAGGACCAGGAGCGAGTACTTCTCGCCGACCACGGCCAGCGTGTCGGCGATCGAGCAGGGGCGCGGGTCCTTGGCGGCTGGCATGCGCACCAGTGTAATCGAGGGTTTGCTTTTCCAACCCACGGGGTTATGGTGAGTTCAGTTTTCCTACTCACTGGTAATCGGCGCCGGGCGCCGGGCGCCGACCCGTCGGCCAAGGAGGCCCGCACCATGCGTGACGCAGTCATCGTCGAAGCCGTACGCACCCCCGTCGGCAAGGGCAAGCCGAACGGGACGCTCGCACATGTCCACCCCGTCGAACTCCTCGCCCACACCCTGCGGACCCTCGTCGGGCGCGCCGGGATCGATCCCGCGCAGATCGACGACGTCATCGGCGGCACCGTCGACCAGGTCGCCGAGCAGGCCATGAACACCACCCGGTACGCCGTCCTGTCGGCGGGATTCCCGGAGTCCGTGCCCGCCACGACCGTCGACCGTCAGTGCGGCTCGTCCCAGCAGGCCGTGCACTTCGCCGCGCAGGGCGTCATCTCCGGCGCCTACGACATGGTCATCGCCGGTGGCGTGGAGTCCATGAGCCGCGTACCGATGGGTTCGAACGTGACCGAGGGCGCCGACCCGTTCGGTCCCGGCGTCGCCGAGCGCTATCCGGAAGGTCTGGTCCCGCAGGGCATCAGCGCCGAGCTGATCGCCGCCAAGTGGTCACTGTCCCGCGAGGCGATGGACGCCTACGCCGTCGAGTCGCACCGCAAGGCCGCCCAGGCCTGGGCGAACGGGCTCTTCGAAGCCGAGGTCGCGCCCCTCGAAGGCGTCACCCGCGACGAGTCCGTGCGCCCCGGCACCACCGCCGAGATCCTCGCCGGGCTCAAGCCCGCCTACTACGACCCGCACTTCGGCGAGCGATTCCCGCAGATCGACTGGTCGGTGACCGCGGGCAACGCGAGCCCCATCAACGACGGCGCCTCCGCCGTCCTCATCACCACGAGCGAGAACGCCGCCCGGCTCGGCCTGCGCCCGCTCGCGCGTCTCCACAGCTTCGCCGTCACCGGCTCGGACCCGCTCCTGATGCTCACCGGCGTCATCCCCGCCACCGAGAAGGTGCTGCGCAAGGCGGGTCTCGAGCTGGGCGACATCGACCTGTTCGAGGTCAACGAGGCGTTCGCGGCCGTCGTCCTCGCCTGGCTCCAGGAGACCGGCGCCGACCCGGCGAAGCTGAACGTGCACGGCGGCGCCATCGCGCTCGGCCACCCGCTCGGCGCGAGCGGCACCCGTCTGATGACCACCCTGGTCCACGCGATGCGCGCCCGCGGCGCACGCTACGCACTCCAGACCATGTGCGAGGCGGGCGGGCTCGCCAACGCGACCGTCCTGGAAGCGCTCTGAATCTCCAGGGGCGCGTCAGCAGGGGAGCCGGTGGGCTTCCAGGGGTGTGTCAGCCGCGGAGGCGGTCGCGCTTGCACCACGCGACCACCGCACCCGCGAGGCCGGTCAGCGCGATGAAACCCATCGCGATCAGGAACGCGGGCGACGTCGGCGTCGAGGCCCTGGCCCCGGCGACGACGTAGGCCGCCGTGTTCGGGACCGAGCCGATCGCCGTGGCGAGAAGGAAGGGCGCCCAGCGCATGCGCGAGATCGCGGCGCAGTAGTTGGCCGCCCAGAACGGCACCCCCGGAAACGTCCGTGCCGCCAGCATCGACCGGAAGCCGTGCCGGCTGAGCTGCCCGTCGGCCGCCTTCAGCCAGCGGCCGCGAACGAGGGGCCGCAGCGCCTCCTGGCCGAGCACCCGGCCGAGCCCGAACGCCACTCCGGCGCCGAGCACCGTCCCACCGAGCGCCGCAAGAGTGCCGAGCTGCGAACCGAACAGCGCGCCCGCCGCGAGGTTGAGCAGCGGCCGGGGAACGAAGGCCACCGTGCACAGGCCGTACGCGACACCGAACAGGACAACCGCGGCGGCGCCGCTCATCCGGGGTGGCCAGCCGTCCGCGAGCAGTCTCTGCGGCTGGAGGAGCAACACCATCGTCCCGCCCGCGGCGAGCAGCACCACCAGGAGCGACAGCCGAGACCATGGAGACAGCAGAACTCTCGTGCAGCGCAGGGCAAGGCCCGCCGGCCGGGCGGCGGCGAGTCCCTCGGGACGTGTCGCGACGGTGTCGGGCATCCGGGGAGACTAACCGACCGATATGTATGTGCGCCGTAGGGTTGTGTCGCATGACCGTCACAGTCCCGCGCAGCGCGCCGGCCGACACTCTGCTGGAGAGGCTCACCTCCGTGTACCCCACGGCGGCCGACCCCGAGCGGGCCGGGCAGATGCGCGCGTACATGAAGGACGTGGCCCCCTTTCTCGGTCTCACCACCCCCGTCCGTCGGGCACTCTCGCGCACCGTCCTGGCCGGGGCCCCGCGCCCGAACGAGGCCGACTGCACCGCGCTCGCGCTGCGCTGCTGGGAGCTGCCCGAGCGCGAGTACGCGTACTTCGCGGTGGACTACCTGCGCCGGTACGTGGGCCGCTGTTCGTCCGGCTTCCTGCCCGTCGCCCGGCACCTGGTGTCAACGGTCCCGTGGTGGGACACCGTCGACCTGCTCGCCGCGCACGTCGTCGGCGCGCTCGTCGCGGCCGACCCGCGCCTTGAGAAGGACATGGACGCGTGGATCGAGGACGACGACCTGTGGATCGCCCGCACCGCGCTCCTGCACCAGCTCCGCCGCAAGGAGACGACCGACACGGAGCGCCTCTTCGGCTACTGCCTGCGCCAGGCCCCGCACCCCGACTTCTTCATCCGCAAGGCCATCGGCTGGTGCCTGCGTGAGTACGCGAAGACCGACCCCGATGCCGTACGTTCCTTCGTCGCCGCCCATCGGGACCGGCTCGCGCCTCTGTCCGTGCGCGAGGCCCTGAAGAACATCGGCCCCTGAACTCCCTTACGCCCCACGGGAGGCAGGGCCGAGCGGCCCGCCGGAAAACCATTCGACCTGCGCCGTTCGGTAGGCAATGATCGGCGTCATGTTCCGGCACGCCTTCCCCGCAGCCACGTCCGCAGTCGCGGACGCTGCGAAGGCTGCCGTCTTCCTGGCCGCCGCAGCAGACGGCGCCCGAAGCTGACCCTCTCCGGACATTCCGGCGGACCCCGCAGGGGGAGGGTCGGTAGGACTCCGGGGTCCCCGCCTCATCAAGGAGGCCATCACACCCTGTTCCGTTGAGGAACACGTTCCGGGAGGAACCACCCAGTCATGCCCAAGACGGCATACGTGCGCACCAAGCCGCACCTCAACATCGGCACCATGGGCCACGTCGACCACGGCAAGACGACCCTCACCGCCGCCATCACCAAGGTCCTCGCCGAGCGCGGCGCCGGCACGTTCGTGCCCTTCGACCGCATCGACCGCGCCCCGGAGGAGGCCGCCCGCGGCATCACCATCAACATCGCGCACGTCGAGTACGAGACCGACACCCGCCACTACGCGCACGTCGACATGCCCGGCCACGCCGACTACGTCAAGAACATGGTCACCGGGGCCGCGCAGCTCGACGGGGCGATCCTCGTCGTCTCCGCGCTCGACGGGGTCATGCCGCAGACCGCCGAGCACGTCCTGCTCGCCCGCCAGGTCGGCGTCGACCACATCGTCGTCGCGCTGAACAAGGCGGACGCGGGGGACGAGGAGCTCACCGACCTCGTCGAGCTCGAGGTCCGCGAGCTGCTCTCCGCGCACGGGTACGGCGGCGACTCGGTCCCCGTGGTGCGGGTCTCCGGGCTCAAGGCCCTTGAGGGCGACCCCCGTTGGACCGGGGCGATCGACGCGCTGCTCGACGCCGTGGACACGTATGTGCCCATGCCCGAGCGGTACGTGGACGCGCCGTTCCTGTTGCCGGTGGAGAACGTGCTCACCATCACCGGGCGCGGCACGGTCGTCACCGGGGCCGTCGAGCGCGGCAGGGTGCGCGTCGGCGACCGCGTCGAGATCTTCGGCGCGGACACCGACGCGGCGGCGACCGTGGTCACCGGCCTGGAGACCTTCGGCAAGCCCATGGAGGAGGCGCAGGCAGGGGACAACGTGGCGCTACTGCTGCGCGGCGTGCCCCGCGACGGGGTCCGCCGCGGTGACGTCGTCGCGGCCCCCGCCAGCGTCAGCCCGAGCCGCCGCTTCACGGCCCAGGTGTACGTCCTCTCGGCGGCCGAGGGCGGCCGGACGACACCGGTCGCCACCGGCTACCGCCCGCAGTTCTACTTGCGGACCGCGGACGTCGTCGGCGACATCGACCTCGGCGAGACCGCCGTCGCCCGGCCAGGGGACACCGTCACGATGACGGTCGAGCTCGGCCGCGACATGCCCCTCGAGGCGGGCCTCGGCTTCGCGATCCGCGAGGGCGGGCGCACCGTCGGCGCGGGCACCGTCAGCTCCGTCGGCTGAACCGCACCGCCCGCCTCCCGCACCCCGCGGGAGGCGGGCGGGCGCACGTCGGCCACACTGGACGCCGGCGCCGGCAAGGAGGTCTCACGTGGCGGGCAGGGCACTCGTACTCGGGGGCGGCGGCCTCTCCGGCATCGGCTGGATCTGTGGAATCCTCCACGGCCTCGCCGAGGCCGGTGCCGATCTGTGGGACGCCGACACCGTGATCGGCACCTCCGCGGGCTCCGTCGTCGGCGCCCAGCTCACCTCCGGCAGACTCACCCCCGCCGAGCTGTACGAGCGCCAACTCGCCGCGCCCGTAGGGGAGATCCCCGGACATCTGAGTCCGGCCGCCACCCTCCGCCACGCCCGCGCCGCGCTCACCTCCCGTACCCCCGAGGACTTCGGCCGCAAGGCGGGGCACATCGCGCTGGCCGCCGACACCCCGGAGGAGGCGACGCGCCGCGCGGTCATCGCGGGGCGGCTCGTCTCACACAGCTGGCCCGAGCGGCCGTTCCTGGTGACGGCGGTACGGGCGACGACCGGCGAGTTCCGTGTCCTCGACCGGGGCAGCGGCGTCGGCCTGGTCGACGCCGTCGCGGCCAGCTGCGCCGTGCCGGGCGTCTGGCCGCCGGTCACGTTCGAGGACAGCCGCTGGATCGACGGCGGTGTCCGCTCCCCGGCCAACGCGCACCTCGCCGAAGGCCACGACCGCGTCGTGATCATCGCCCCGATCGCAGCGGGCGGCGGCACCCTCGAATCGGCCCGCGTCCAGGCGGAACGCCTCACAGCGGGCGGGGCGAGAGTCACCCTCATCACCCCGAACCGCACCACCAGAAAGGCAATGGGCCACAACAGCCTCGACCCGACCCACCGTGCCCCGTCGGCCCGAGCAGGCCGGGAACAGGCGACGGCGCATGTGGCGGGCGTGGCAGAGGTGTGGGGCTGAGCAACGCCCTGGCGAGCGCCGTGCGGCAGCCGGAGGCTCCCCACCGCCCGCACACCCGGGACGCACGCCGCCCGGCAAACCCCGCCCGGTAAGCCGGCTACCCCGCGGCCCTGTCCCCCCATGAACCCCGCCCGGCCCGCGCCACCCTCACAGCCCGGCACAATGGACGCGTGGATGAGCCGATACCCGTGACCAGGACCGTCGATCACGGCACCGCCAAGCTGATGCCCGACGTGGACCGGCGTCGGGCCTGGCTGCTCACGGTCGACGGGGCGCCGCAGTCATACGTGGACCTGGACGCGCCGGAACACCTCGAATTCGAGTACGCGCGCCGGCTCGGCCATGTCCTCGACTGTGCGGACGAGCCCGGAAAGCCCCTCGACGTGCTGCATCTCGGCGGTGGCGCGCTGACCCTGCCGCGCTATACGGCGGCGACGCGGCCCGGCTCACGTCAGAACGTGGTCGAGGCGGACCGCGGGCTGCTCGCCCTGGTCGCCGAGCATCTGCCCGTCCCCGACGGCGCCGGGATCACCGTCCACGGGGCCGACGCCCGCACCTGGCTGGAGTCGGCCGACGCCGACAGCGCCGACGTACTCGTGGCGGACGTCTTCGGCGGCTCCCGCGTCCCGGCCCACCTGACCACCGTGGCGTACGCCGAGGCCGCCGAGCGGGTCCTGCGCCCCACGGGCGTCTACGCGGCGAACCTCGCCGACGGTACCCCCTTCGCCTTCCTCCGCTCCCAACTCGCCACGTTCTCAGCGGTGTTCGAGCATCTCGCGCTGATCGCGGAGCCCGCCGTGCTGCGCGGCAGGCGCTTCGGGAACACCGTCCTCGTGGCCTCCCACGAGGAACTCGACATCGCGGCGCTCGCCCGGCGTGCCGCGGCCGACGCGTTCCCGGCCCGCGTCGAGCACGGCCCTCAGCTGCGCCGCTTCACCGGCAGCGCGACGCCCGTACGGGACGAGGACGCGGTGCCCTCACCCGAGCCGCCCGGCGGCTCCTTCGGGATCGGCTGAGACGGGCTCCGGCGTCGCGGGCCGCTGGTCGGCATCGGAGCGGCGCGTCAGCTGCCGTACCTCCGGCACGAACAGGACCGCGCCTGTCGCCACGACCACGAGCGCCGCACAGCCCCACAGCGCCGGGGACAGGCCGAAGGCGGCCTCCGCCGGACCCGCGAGCGCCGTGGCGACCGGCACCATCGCGACGGAGCCGAACCAGTCGTACGCGGAGACCCGGGACAGCTTGTCCTCCGGGATCTCCTGGTGCAGCGCCGTCATCCAGGAGACGCTGAACACCTCGATCGTCACACCGCTCACGAACATCACGCAGACCAGCACGGCGAGCGGCACAGGCACCGCGAGTGCCGCCGAGGGCAGCGCCAGCGGGAACACACACAGGGTCCCGGCGAGCAGCAGCCGCCGCGGCTTCCACCGCATCATCAGGAACGCCCCGGCGACGGTTCCGACGCCGAACGCGCCGAGGGCGAGCCCCCAGGGGCCGGGTCCGCCGAGGGAGTCGCGCGCGACGAGCGGGCCGAAGACCGCGTCGGCGGCGCCGACCACCGCGACCACGACGGAGAACTGCGCGACGACGCTCCACAGCCACGGCCGGCCGATGAACTCCTGCCAGCCGTCGCGCATATCGGCGAGGAGGCCCCCGCCGGGCTCGCGCGGCGCGATATGGCTGACGTCGAGGAACGAGCGCAGCGCCCCGGCGACCGCGAACGCCACCGCGTCCACGGCGAGCACCCAGCCCGGCCCGATTGCCGCGACCATCGCGCCGCCGAGAGCCGCGCCGCCCACGGCCGCGCCGGACATCGCCATCCGGAAGAGGGCGAAGGCGCGGCTGGCCTGCTCCCGGTCGACCGACGACATCAGCATGCCTTCGGCGGCGGGGTTGAAGAAGGCCTGCCCGGTGCCGCCCAGCGCGCTGAGCAGCATCATCTGCCAGAGCTCGGGCTTTCCGGTCAGGACGAGCAGGGCGAAGGCGCCCTGGGAGAGGAAGTTGAGCGCGTTGGCCGCGACCATCACGTGGTGTCGCGGCAACCGGTCGGCGACGGCTCCGCCGACGAGCAGGAACAGGACGAGCGTCAGGGTGCGTGACGCGGCGACGAGGCCGACGTCCCCTCCGTCGCCCCCCGTCTCGAGCACCGCGAACGCGGACGCGATCAGCGCGCCGTTGCTGCCGAGGGTCGTCACGAACGCCGCCACCGCCAGCAGGCTGTAGTTGCGGCCCGCCCACGCGGGTCGGCGGGGTCTGAGCGGGGAGGGGGCGGGAGAGTTCACTGAGGGACTATCGCCGCAGCGGGTCCGACTTGCCAAACGAGATTCTTTCGGCCTCGCCGAATGTGATTGTTACTGGCGCGTCACTCCGATAGATTGATCATGAATTTCGTGGCATGTTCATGATAAATCTGCCCCCGGGAACCTGGTGGTTCTCGAGGAAAGGGATGAAATGCGGAAGTACTTCTCGTCTCTGCTGGCCGCGGCGGCGCTCGCCGGCGCCGCCGCACTCCCCGTCGTGACGGCGACGCCCGCTTCGGCGGCCGCGACCACGTGTGCGCCGGCCAGCCACGACTACACGGTGGCCGAGGAGAAGGTGCCGGTCCACTCCTCGATCTCCGCGAACGCGGCCGTGATCGGCTACGTGTACAAGAACAACTCGGTGCACGCCTACTGGGCCTGCACCAACAGCTCCGGCAACCCGTGGGTGTGTATCGGCAGTTGCAAGGTGACCGAGGACGCGATCTCCGGCCGGTGGGTCTACCGGAACTACCTGCGCTGATCGCATCGCGCCGCTGACAGCGTCCGGCCTGCCCTTCACCGGGCGGTCCGGACGCTGTGCTGTGTGCGGCTCAGTCCACGCTGGGGTCGCCCTGGAGGCGGACGGTGCTGAGGATCTTCTGCACCGTGGCGTCCGGGACCTCGTCCTTCACGCCCGTGGCGCCGTAGAACGTCCAGGAGACGAAGTCGCCCTGGGAGTTCTTGAAGGCGAACACGGTGGCCTTGCCGTCCGTGTCGCACTTCCCCGTCTTCGGCACGCCGGACGACCTGGTCGTCGCCACGCTGCCCTTGACGCCGGAGTCGGTCGTGAAGTCCTTCGGCTTACCGATCTTCAGGAGCTTCTTCGACGAGTCCTTCTGGTCGGTGTAGCCGCCGAACACCCACCACGCCGAGTCGTTGCGCGCGACGTCCTGGGTGTTCTTGGCGCCGTTCTGCCCCTTGGTGCCCGCCCCGGCGAGGGCGCTGCTGTCCTCGGTGCCGTCCTTGTCGTCGTCGGACGTGCACCACTTCTCCTTGAGGAACGCGGGTGCGGACATCGTGATGAGGGGCTTGGCGCCCTCGTCCTTCGCGTCGTCGAAGCCGGTGATCAGGCCGTCCGACTTGACGACCCAGTCGGCCGGTACGTCGAACGCGGTCCCGTACTTGGGGTTCACGACGACCTGCCAGCCCTCGATGGTGGCCTTCGGCGCGTTCGACGGGTCGCGCGGGTTCGCGGTTTCGCTCGCGTCGGCGCTGGGGTCCTTGGAGGCCGACTTCGTGGGGGACTTGGACGGCTTGGGGTCTGCCTTGTCCTCCTTGTCACCACCGAGGACGAGGAACCCGGTCACACCGGCGGCGACCACGACGGCCGCGGCCGCGACGATCGCGGTGATCTTCGTCCTGTTGCCGCCACCGTTGCCGCTCGGCGGCTGGGGAGCGCCGAGCGGGACGGTGGGAGCGCCCCACTGCCCGGGAGGCTGCTGCCCGGGCTGCTGCCGGTACGGATTGGGCTGCTGCTGGTAGCCCGGCTGCTGATAGGGGTTGGGCTGCTGCTGGTACCCCGGCTGCTGGTACGGATTCTGGTCCTGCGGGTTCTGCTCGCCCCCGGGCGGCTGCTGTCCTGGCCACATGGCGCACAACAATAGAGGTCCCGGCAGCCGCCGGCACCGTCGCCCTGTACCGGACGTGCAACGGTTCGCCGGCGGCCGCGTGTCCGTGCCGTGTCTCAGGAGTCGCTGACGTCCACGAGCCGCGCGGTGCTGAGGATCTTCCTGACCGTGGCGTCGGGTACTTCGCCCTTGACGCCCGTGGGCCCGAAGAACGACCAGGACGCGAAGTCGCCGTCGGCGTCCTTGAAGGCGAACACGGCGGCCTTGCCGTCGGAGGAGCACTTGCCGTGCTTCTTCTGCTTGACGCCCGTCGAAGAGGCGGTCACCAGGCTGCCGTTGAGGCCGGACGCGGTGGTGTACGACTCCGCCGGCTTCGTGGTGATGCTCTTCTTGTCGGGCTGCGAGTACGCGCCGTAGACCCACATAGTGGCGTCCTTGGTGGCGGCTTCCTCGGTGCTCTTGGCGCCGTTGTTGCCTCGCGACCCGGTCGCGCCGAGCGAGGACTCCTCCTCGTTGCCGTCCTTGTCGTCGTCGGAGACGCACCACTTCTCTTCGAGGAAGGCCGGGTTGCTCATGGCGATGAGCGGCTTCTCGCGCGGGTCGCCGTCCTTGGAGACCCAGTTGACCCATCCGTTCGACTTCACCAGCCAGGTGGAGGGAACGTCGAACGCCAGGCCGTGGTCGGTGTTCACCACGGTCTTCCAGCCATGCACGGTGGGCTCGACACCGCCGCCCGCGCGCGGGTTGCCGGTCGCGCTCGGCGCGGCCGCCGAGGACGTCGTGGGGCCCGGTCCCGCGTTGTCGTCCTTCTTGTCCTTGTCGCCGCCGAGGACGAGGACCCCGGTGACCACGGACGCGACGACGACCGCGGCGGCGGCCACCACGGCGATGAGAGCCGTCCGTCTGCGCTTCGGGGGTTCGGGTGACGGCTGGGGTGAACCGGCGGGCATCGTGGGCGCGTTCCAGACCTGCTGTCCGGGCGGCTGCGGAAACGGGTTCGGCTGCTGGTACGGATTCGGTTGGCGGCCCTGCGGGTTCTGCTCGCCCCCGGGACCCTGCTCTCCTGGCCACATGGCGAGCAACCATAGAGCCACCGCCGGACCGAGGATGGCCAAGGTCGCTACTCGCGGGTAACATCACGCGGCATGAGCGCAGAACAGATGTCGATCGGCGAGATGCTCGCCGCCACCGTGCCGATGGCCCGGACCCTGAACATCGAATTCCTCGAGACCACCCCGGAGAAGGCCGTAGTGGCCCTGCCGGACCAGAGCGAGTACCACAACCACGTCGGCGGCCCGCACGCCGGAGCGATGTTCACGCTCGGCGAGTCCGCGAGCGGCGCGATCGTCCTTGCCGCCTTCGGGGACCAGCTGTCGCGGGCGGTGCCGCTCGCCGTGCGCGCCGACATCGCGTACAAGAAGCTCGCCATGGGCCCCGTCACGGCGACGGCCACGCTCGGCCGCCCGGCCGCCGACGTGGTCGCCGAGCTCGACGCGGGGGAGCGCCCCGAGTTCCCGGTGGCGGTCGCGATCCAGCGCGCCGACGGTGCGATCACGGGTGAGATGACGGTCGTCTGGACCCTGCGCCCCAACAGCTGAGCCGGACATCTCCGTTTCCCTTGACCGGGTAGGCTGCCCGGCGTGCGCACGCGGGGGAGCGCGCGCCGGGCACACGCCCACCGACACGGGAGGAATCGGCGTTGCACGTCCAGGAGTGGCTCGACACGGTACCGGCGGTCGCCATCTATGCCCTGGTGGCCGGGGTCATCGGCCTCGAGAGCCTGGGCATCCCGCTGCCGGGAGAGATCGTCCTGGTCTCGGCGGCGCTGCTGTCCTCCCAGCACGGTGACGTCAACCCGATCATCCTGGGCGCCTGCGCCAGCGCGGGAGCCGTCATCGGCGACTCCATCGGCTACGCCATCGGCCGCAAGGGCGGACGCCCCCTGCTGGCCTGGCTCGGCAAGAAGTTCCCGCGGCACTTCGGCGAGGCCCATGTCGCGACCGCCGAGCGCTCCTTCGAGAAGTGGGGCATGTGGGCGGTCTTCTTCGGCCGCTTCGTCGCCCTGCTGCGCATCTTCGCGGGCCCGCTCGCGGGTGTGCTGCACATGCCGTACTGGAAGTTCCTCATCGCGAACTTCCTCGGCGGTGTGATCTGGGCCGGCGGTACGACCGCCGTCATCTACTACATCGGCGTGGTCGCCGAGGACTGGCTCAAGCGGTTCTCGTACTACGGGCTCGGCGCGGCCGTGCTGATCGGCGTGGCCTCCATGCTGATCGTCAGGCGCAAGGCGAAGAAGGCGGCGGCCGAGGCAGAGCCGGTCCCGGCCGCCGACTGACCAGGCCGGTCAGCTGTCCTCGTGCGCCGCGCGGTGGGCCTTCGCCAGCTCCACGTAGAGCGTCCCGTTCAGGGTGATGCCGGCCCGCTCCTCTTCGGTCAGCGGGCGCTTCACCTTGGCGGGGACGCCCGCTACGAGTGAGCCCGGCGGGACCTGCATTCCCTGCGGGACGAGGGCCTGGGCGGCCACCAGGGAACCGGCGCCGATCACCGCTCCGTTGAGGACCGTGGCGCCCATGCCGACGAGGCAGTCGTCCTCGACGGTGCAGCCGTGCAGGACCGCGTTGTGCCCGACGGAGACCCGCTCGCCGACCGTGACCGGGAAGCCGGGGTCGACATGCACCGTGCAGTTGTCCTGGATGTTGCTGTCGGCGCCGAGCACGATCGGGCCGCAGTCCGCGCGCAGCACCGCGCCGTACCAGACACTCGCCCCGGCGTGCAGGGTGACCTCGCCGATCACGACCGAGGTCGGCGCGGCGAACGCCTCCTCATCAAGCTCCGGATCCTTGCCGCCGATCCCGGTGATGAGTGCCTGCTGGCCCATCGCTCTGTCTCCTCTACGATCTTCCGCACAGCCTGTGTCGCGCCAGAGCGAACCGTACGGGACGGCCCCGAGCGGGTGCCGCGTGGGGCGAAGATCACAGGCCAGGGCTCTGCGCGGTGGCGTACGTCTGAGTAACGTGAGGCTGTGCCGAAGAACTGGAACGCGTTCTCATCCCGCGACTTCACCGGACGCCTCGCCCATCGCGTGGTGCAGGCGGGCTGGCGCCTGACGCAGCGCGCGGGCGCGGTGACCGCGGCGCATCCCGGGCGCTACCGATTCGGGTCCCTCGGCCACGGCACCAAGCTGGCCTTCCCGCAGGGCACGGTCTTCGGCGAGCCCTGGATCCACCTCGGCGCGCACTGCATCATCGCTGAACAGGTCACCCTCACCGCGGGCCTGATGCCCGACCTCGACCTCGGCTCCGAGCCGATCCTGCGCCTGGGCGACGGCGTCGTCCTCGGTCGCGGCAGCCATGTCATCGCCGACACGACGGTGACGATCGGCAGCGACTGCTACTTCGGCCCGTACGTCTACGTGACCTCGACCAACCACTCGTACGACGACCCGCACCAGCCCATCGGCAAGCAGTGGCCGCGCATGGAGCCGGTGGAGATCGGGCCCGGCTGCTGGATCGGCACCGGCGCGGTGATCCTGCCCGGCGCGCGGATCGGCCGGAACGTCGTGGTCGCCGCCGGTGCCGTCGTGCGCGGCGAGGTGCCGGACCATGCGGTCGTGGCCGGGGCGCCCGCCCGGGTCGTCCGGAGCTGGGACGAGAAGAACGGGTGGCAGCCGCCGCTGCGCACGCCCGCCCCCGCCCCGATCCCCGAAGGCGTCACCCCCGAACAACTCCTCGCGCTCGCCGACCTGGAAGAGCTCGAAGAGGGCGTACAACAGCCCGGCGCGAGCGCCTAGGGCCTTTCGTTCGGATCAGGCCCTAACCCGTCGCCAGCAGCACCGTGCCCACCAGTGCGAGGCCCGCCCCCGCGGCCTGTACCCCGCGCAGCCGCTCGCCGAGGAAGCCGCGCGCGGCCAGCGCCGTCACCACGGGGTAGAGCGAGGCGAGCACGGCGGCCACGGTGACCGGGCCCTGCTGCGCGGCCATCGCGTACGTGCCGTTGGCCGCCACGTCGGCGAGGCCCACGAACGCCAGCGCCGGGAGCGCCGACCGGACGACCTTCATCCCGCCGTCCTCGGGAAGCGCCCGGCCGCCGCGCCGCACCGACACGTACAGGGCCGTGCCGCCCGCCGCCACATTCGTCACCCGCTGCACGAAGAGCGCCAGGAAGAGTCCCGTCACGGTGGTCGAGGCCTCCGCGATCAGGGCCATCACCGCGCCGAAGCCGAACGCCGCGAGCAGCGTGAGCAGGACGGCCTGGCGCTGTACGGGCGCGCCCCTGAACTGCGGACCGCCGGCCAGGATCACCCCTGCGACGGCCACGCCGATGCCCGCGAACTGGAGCAGCCCGGGACGCTCGCCGAGCACCAGGCCGACGGCCACGGGGACGGTGACGCCGAGCGAGCCGAGCGGCGAGACGACGCCCATCGGGCCGAGGGCGAGGGCCTTGTAGAAGGCGAGCATGGCGACCGGGCCGACGAGACCGGCCGCGACCGCGAACCACAGCTGCGGACCCGCTTCGCTCCAGGCGCCGGTCGCGGCCACGATCGCGCCGAGCACCGCGACGGCGATGCCCTGCGAGACCACCACGACCGTGAGCGCCGGCGTTCGCCGGGTGAGGAGCCCTCCGCCGAAGTCGGCCAGGCCCCACATGAGGCTGGTGGCCAGGGCGAAGAGTGCTGTCATGGTCTGCCTCGCAGTACAGTGTGGTGAACATCGGTGAATGCTTTGTTGCACCACAGGTTAGTTCAATGAATTGAACTCTGTCATCCAGAATATTGGACGGAATGTGTCGGACCTCGATCTGCTGACCCAGTCCCTCGGCCGCAACGTCAAGCGCTGGCGTACCGAGCGGGGCTTCACCCTCGACGGTCTCGCCACCCGCGCCGGAGTCAGCCGCGGCATGCTCATCCAGATCGAGCAGGCCCGCACCAACCCCAGCATCGGCACCGTCGTCAAGATCGGTGACGCGCTCGGCATCAGCATCACCACCCTGCTCGACTACGAGCAGGGCCCGAAGGTCCGCATCGTCCCGCCCGAGCAGGCCGTCCGCCTGTGGAGCACGGAAGGCGGCAGCTACAACCGCCTGCTCGCCGGGACCGAGGCCCCCGGCCCCCTGGAGATGTGGGACTGGCGCCTGGAGCCGGGCGACGGCAGCGGCTCCGACCCCCACCCCGCGGGCACCGTCGAGCTCCTCCATGTGACGGCCGGGGAGCTGACCCTGGTCGTGGACGGCGCCGAGTACCGCGTGCCCGCCGGGTCCAGCGTCTCGTTCGAGGCCGACTCCTCGCACACGTACCGCAACGACGGCACCGAGGCGATGGAGATGACCATGGCCGTATCGGTGCCGCCCGTACGCTGAGACGCCCGACTCACCCGCCCCGGACGGCTGTTAGCGTGCCGACATGCGCGCACCCATCGGAGATTTCGACCGCGTCCGCCCCGCTCCCGAAGCGTTCGACCTGCTCACGGACCCGGTGGCCGACGCCGTACGCAACTGGCACGGCACGGTCCCGGCGGAGCAGCTGATCCACGTCGACACCGAGCCCGAGTGGGCGGACACGGCCACGTTCGTCGAGCACTACGGCCCCGAGCTGCTCCAGGACTCCGCGAACTGCGTCGTCGTCGCGGGCAAGCGCGGCGGTGAGACGACGCTCGCCGCCTGCCTGGTCCTCTCCGGCACCCGGGTCGACGTCAATGGCGCCGTACGGCGTCAACTGGGCGCCCGTAAGGCATCGTTCGCCCCGATGGAGACGGCCACCGGGGCCACCGGCATGGAGTACGGCGGCATCACCCCGATCGGGCTGCCCGCCGACTGGCCGCTCCTCGTGGACGCGGCGGTCGTCGACCGGCCGCACGTCCTGATCGGCAGCGGGACGCGCCGCGGCAAGCTCATCGTGCCCGGCAAGGCGTTCCTCGATCTGCCCGGCGCGGTCGTCCTCGAAGGGCTCGGTATGAACTGATCCGCCCGCCGGTGAACGAACCCGGAGGCTGCCGCGTCTGAGGAGCGGCTCCGCGCAGCGGCGCGGGGCGGGGGCGGGGAAGCGGGTGGGGCGAGGAATGAGAATCCGGACGGCGGCCGTGCTGGTGGCGGCGTTGGTGTCGCTGGTGTCCGTGGCGGCCTGCGACACGGGCACGCCGGTCCCCGAGGACCTGGTGGTGACCGGATCCTCGCCGGCCGCCCCCTACCACGGTCCGCTCAAGGCGAAGGCGCCCGACATCGACGGTGACGAGGACAATGTCCAGGGCGGGGGCGCCTCCGTCCTCGCCCTCGAATGCGCGGGCAAGCCGTACCAGGGCGGCAGCGGGGACGACGGCTGGGGCACGTCGGACGGCGCGGACTCGCCGGACCAGGCCCTGAGCTCGCTCGTGGCCGACGAGTTCTCCCGGTCCCTGCCGCGCCGCGGCTACCGCGTCGAGCGGGAGGCGGGCCGCCGCGTCCTCTACTCGTACGACGTC
The DNA here is from genome assembly GCF_002803065.1 of Streptomyces sp. CB01635. Taxonomy (GTDB): domain Bacteria; phylum Actinomycetota; class Actinomycetes; order Streptomycetales; family Streptomycetaceae; genus Streptomyces. The sequence goes on along the minus strand of NZ_NNBL01000022.1, from coordinate 73,785 downwards.
GGGAGCCGCACCCGCGTGGCCGTGATCGTCGCCAAGGACCTGCCGCGCAGGCCGGGTTGGGGTCTGGAGACGTATGCCCAGTGCGATCCGTCCGAGTTCGCCCGCCGGGACCGCGCGCACCTCGACATCCGGGTGTGGGTGGACCGCAAGGGGCGACCGGCCCCCGCGTCCGAGATCTTCAGCACGGCCGGCCCCGAGCACTGCGACTGGCAGTCGGCGGAGTTCCTCCACCTCGGAGACCGCCAGTACCTGCGGGACCCCGAACACTCGCTGCCCCGCGAACTCCTGCACTCCTCGTACGGGCCGAAGACGCGGCTGCCCCAGGAAGCCATGGACACCGGATACCGCGACGGCCGGCGCCAACTGTGGCTCTCCGCCGACAAGTTGGACGCGTATGTGCGCACCGGGAGCGTTGTGGAGCGGTGGCCGGGGGCGATCGAGCCGATCGCGTGCAGGTGAGGACGGGGACGCTCAGGCTGGAGCGCCTCAGCCCAGGCGCGGGATCTCGATCGCCGGGCACGTGTCCATGACCATCGCGAGGCCCGCCTCGCGCGTGCGGTCGTACGCCGCCTCGTCGATCACCCCGAGCTGGAACCAGACCGCTTCCGCGCCGATCGCGCGGGCCTCGTCGGCCACCTGGCCCGCGAGGTGGGAGTTGACGAAGACGTCGACCACGTCGACCTTGAACGGGATCTCGTCGAGGGACGCGTAGCCCTGCTCGCCGTGGACCGTCCCGGCCTTCGGGTGGACCGGGACGACGCGCTTGCCGAAGCGCTGGAGGACCTCGGCGACGCCGTACGCGGCGCGCGCCCTGTTCGAGGAGAGGCCCACGACCGCCCAGGTGTCACCGAGCTCCGTGAGGATCCTGCGGACCGTCTCCTGATCGCCGTACATGCGCTGCCTCCTGGGGTCGACGGGCGTTCTCCGGAGTCAACAGGGCGGTGCCCTGCGGGATTCCCCCCGGACGAGGTCAGAGGAACGTGGCCGCGTGCAGGATGCGGATCATGGTCACCGCCGAATTCGCCGACGACATCGCCGATGCGGCTGTGCCTGCGGCCGCCGCCCAGGCCGCGAGACCGATCCCCGTGCCGACCGGTGGCCAGCTGTGCGCCGTAGGGGCCGGGCGCAGGAGGGCCGCGACCCGGCGGGGAACCGGGCCAGGCGCCGCGAGGCCCGCAAGGGTGGCGGCCGGCGCGGCGCGCGGGACGAGGGCGGCCTTGCCGATCGCGCGGGCCACTACGCGGCGGTCGTGCACGGAGCGCGCCGCGTCCTCGTCGGCCCACCGCTCCGTCGAGTACGCCACCGCCGTGCGCAGCGGCAGCAGGAAGGGATTGGCCCGCGCCGCCAGCTGCGCCACCAGCAGATGGCGATGGTGCCGGGCCGCCAGATGCGCCCGCTCGTGAGCGAACAGCGCCCTGCGCTCAGGTCCGGTGAGGACGGCAAGCAGCCCGGTCGTGACGACCACCCGATCGCGGTCGCCACCGGGCAGCGCGTACGCGTACGGCTCCGTGTCCGGCACGACCGCGACGCCCGGCGCGCGAAGGCCGGCGAGCGCCCGCCTGGCCCGGCGCCGCACCAAGTGGTGCCGGACGACGACCCGCGTACAGACCACGAGCACGGCGGCGAGGGCGGGGATCGCGGCTCTGCCCGCCACCTCGTCGTACGGCACGGCCGCCCGCACCTCGGGGTCCGACCAGCCGTCGGGGAGTGGATTCCCGGGCAGTTGGGCCGTGCCGACGACCATGAGGAGCGCCAGGCACAGCGTGCTGCACGAGGCCATGACTCCCGTGACGGCCGTCAGGAGACGGGTCGCGGTGCGCGGGTGGAGATGCTGCTCGGCCAGGCGCGCCACGGGCCACGCCGTCAGCGGCAGCACCAGCGGCAGGAAGACGAAGACGCCCATCGCCCGGCTCAGCCTTCGCCTTCGCCGGGGCCGGGGGCTGCGTCCGGCCGTTCCGCCTGTTCGAGCAGGTCCCGCAGGAGTTGTTCGTCGCCCGGTGGCAGCGCGGTGACGAAGCGTGCGAGGACCGCCTCGCGGTTCGTCTCGCCGTCGAGCACCTTGCGCATCCGCAGGGCGGCGAGTCCCGCCCCGTCGGCGGCCGGTGTCCACAGGAAGGAGCGGCCGTCGCGGGCGCGGGTCACCGCGCTCTTCGCGAGGAGGCGCGTCAGGATCGTCACCACGGTCGTGTAGGCGAGGCCGCCGCCGATCCGCTCCTGGACCCACGCCGCCGGCACGGGGCCCGGAGCTTCGCACAGCGCCGTGAGGACCTGGGTCTCCAGCTCGCCCTGGCCCCGGCGCCGCGGCCGCCGGCCGTCGTGTCCGTCCCGCGTCATGTCCCCTCGCCCTCCGTCCCCCACACGTGGGCGCCACATCCTATTCCGGAGTGCGGCGCGCGCAGGTCAGCCCACGTGGACGCGGGGCCGCAGGGCGGGGTCGGGCTCGGCGCGGCGCAGCACCTCGCGGGTGACCGGCGCGACCTCGCCGTCGCCGAACACCAGGAAGCGCAGCAGATGGCTGACGGGGTGGCCCTCGGTCCAGTTGAAGTACGCGTGCGGCATCTCGCCCGTGCGGGTCCTCAGGCTCATCAGGACGGCCGCGATGGTGTTCGGCACGCCCGCGCCCTGGACGCGCAGGCGGCGTACGCCGTGCTTCTCGTCCCCATGGACCTCCACCGGCGCGGTGAAGTCCGACGAGTCGTGGACGAAGACCTCAAGGAACAGGACGGGCCGCCCGTCCGGGATGTGGGTCTGCTCGCGCTGGCTGTACTCCTTGGCGCGGTACTCGGCCTTTGAGTGCTCGTCGGGCTCGTTCGCGATGATCCGCAGCGGGCCGTGGCCCGCGGCCTCGTCGATGATCCGCGCCGCCGTCGCGTCGAACGTGACGTCGCCCGCCCGCAGTTCGAACGCGCGGTGCACGCGCGACGCGAACGAGGTGAGGAGGATGCCGACGATGAAGAGGAGGGCGATCTTGATGCCGTCGGGCCGCTCGATGACGTTCGTGACGAGTGTGTACCCGAATACGGCGGTGATCGCCCCGAAGCCGATGGTCGCGGCCCGGCGCCCGCGCGAGCGCACCGCGACCGTCGAGGCGAACGACGCAGACAGCATCAGGACCAGGACACCGGTCGCGTACGCACCGCTCTGGTCGTCGACGTTCGCGTTGAACCAGAGCGTGATGAAGACCGCGATCGCCATGAAGAGGAGCACCAGCGGGCGGACGGCGCGCGTCCACTCCGGGGCCATGCCGTAGCGCGGCAGATAGCGCGGCACGAGGTTGAGGAGCCCCGCGAGTGCGGAGGCGCCGGCGAACCACAGGATGGCGATGGTGGAGACGTCGTACACCGTGCCGAAGCCCTCGCCCAGGTACTGGTGCGCGAGGAACGCGAGGGCGCGGCCGTTGGCCGGGCCGCCGCTCTCGAACGCGGACTGGGGGATGAGGATCGTCGTCGCGAGGCTGGAGAGCAGCAGGAAACCGCTCATGATCAGCGCGGCCGTGGTGAGCAGCTTGCGGGTGTCCCGCACCCGTCCCGCGGGCCGCTCGTACGTGTCCGTGGCGTCGCCGCGTACCTGGGGCATCACGGCGACGCCCGTCTCGAAGCCGGACATGCCGAGCGCCAGCTTCGGGAAGACGAGGAGCGCCACGCCGATCATCGCGACGGGCGAGGAGTGCGCGGCGGTCATGGCGTCCCACCAGTTGCCGATCTTCACCGGCTCGGTCAGGACGTGCCAGGCGGCGGTCATGAGTACGACCACGTTCAGCATGAGATAGAGGGCGACGAGCACGACCGCCACCCGTATCGCCTCACGGAATCCCTTGAGGAACACCGCGCCGAGGCCCGCCACCAGGAACAGCGTGATCCAGGTGTTCGCGCCGTCGAGCGAGGCGGGCGCGAAGGGGTTCTCGACGACGTGCGCCGCGGCGTCCGCCGCCGACAGCGTGATCGTGATCATGAAGTCCGTGGCGGCGAACCCGAGCAGCACCAGGACGAACAGCTTCCCCGCCCACCACGGAAGGAGCCGTTCCAGCATCGCGATGGAACCCTCGCCGTGCGGGGACTCCTTGGCGACGCGGCGGTAGACCGGCAGCGCGCCGCCGAGCGTGAGCGCGATCAGGACCAGGGTGGCCAGCGGGGAGAGCAGTCCCGCGGCGAGGGCGGCGATGCCCGGCTGGTAGCCGAGGGTCGAGAAGTAGTCCACGCCCGTCAGGCACATCACCCGCCACCAGGTGTGGCCCTTGTGCTCGGCCGGCGGCGTGCCGTGCGGTCCCGGATGCCGGGCCGTCGTCTCGCTCAGACCCTCGAGGAGCCAGGACCGCCATCGTGGGGACGGCGGCCGGACGGCCGTGCTTTCGGCGCGTTCGGTCTGCGTGCCGGTCATGGGCGGAACTGCTTTCTGTCGTGCCGGTACGGACCCTGGGCGTGCATCCCGCAGGAAGTCGCAGGACAGAACGTCCCGCGACCGCTGCGACGACGAGCGAGTATCCACCACCGCGTGACCCGGGCGACGGGCGGGGCGAGCGAACGCCGGCACGCGGCATACGCTGGCCGGATGCAGGACGAGTACCGCACCGTGGCCCGTGAGGGCGTGCACGAGACCGAGATCAACCGCTCCCGGTTCCTGTGCGCGCTCGCGCCCGCGGCCACCGAGCGCGAGGCCCAGGACTTCGTGGCGCGCATCCGCAAGGAGCACCCCACCGCGTCCCACAACTGCTACGCGTACGTCATCGGCGCCGACGCCTCCGTGCAGAAGGCGAGCGACGACGGCGAACCGGGCGGCACGGCGGGCGTCCCCATGCTCCAGATGCTCACGCGCCGCGAGATGCGGTACGTCGTCGCCGTCGTGACCCGCTACTACGGAGGCGTGAAGCTCGGCGCGGGCGGCCTCATCCGCGCCTACGGAGGAGCGGTCGGCGAGGCGCTCGACGCGCTGGGCACCCTCACCCGCCGCCGCTTCCGGCTCGCCACCGTCACCGTCGACCACCAGCGCGCCGGCAAGGTGCAGAACGATCTGCGGTCCACGGGACGTGAGGTGCGTGACGTCCGTTACGGGGAGGCGGTCACGATCGAGATCGGTCTGCCGGACGCCGACGTGGACACGTTCCGTGCGTGGCTGGCCGATGTCACCGCCGGCACCGCGGAGTTCGAGCTGGGGGGAGAGGCGTACGGGGACGCGTGACCGGCACCGGCGGGCGGGACGCGTGCGCGGCGGAGCAGGTGCCGATACGCGAGTAGCCGCCCGTGATGTCCGACCCGCCCGTTAGTCTCGGGGATCATGAGGCTGCTGCACACTTCCGACTGGCATCTCGGCCGGGCGTTCCACCGGGTGAACATGCTCGGCGCCCAGGCCGAGTTCATCGGTCACCTCGTCGCGACCGTCCGTGAGCGGGACGTCGACGCGGTGGTCGTGTCGGGCGACGTGTACGACCGCGCGGTGCCGCCTCTCGCCGCGGTCGAGCTGTTCGACGACGCCCTGCACCGCCTCGCCGAGCAGGGCATCCCCACGGTGATGATCTCCGGGAACCATGACTCGGCGCGCCGCCTCGGCGTCGGCGCCGGGCTCATCGGCCGCGCCGGCATCCACCTGCGCACCGACCCCGGCGCCTGCGCGACCCCCGTCCTGATCCCGGACGCCACGGGTGACGTGGCCTTCTACGGACTGCCCTATCTCGAACCGGCGCTGGTGAAGGACGAGTTCGCGGTGTCGAAGCCGGGCCACGAGGCCGTCCTGGCCGCCGCCATGGGCCGGGTGCGGGCCGATCTCGCCGAGCGCCCGGCAGGCACCCGGTCCGTCGTCCTCGCGCACGCCTTCGTCACCGGCGGCGAGGCCAGCGACAGCGAGCGCGACATCACTGTCGGCGGAGTCGCCGCCGTCCCCTCCGGCGTCTTCGACGGCGTCGACTATGTGGCGCTCGGCCATCTGCACGGCAGCCAGGTCATCTCCGAGCGCGTGCGCTACTCCGGCTCGCCGCTCCCGTACTCCTTCTCCGAGGCCGACCACCGCAAGAGCATGTGGCTCGTCGACCTGGACGCGGACGGCTTCGCGGCCGCCGAGCGCGTCGACTGCCCGGTCCCCAGGCCGCTCGCCCGGATCCGCGGGGACCTCGCGGACCTGCTCGCGCGCCCGGACCTCGCCACGCACGAGGAGGCGTGGGTCGAGGCCACCCTCACCGACCCGGTCAGGCCCGACGACCCCATGGCCCGCCTCACCGAGCGGTTCCCGCACACGCTCAGCCTCGCCTTCGACCCGCAGCGCGCCCCCGAGGACCCCGACGTCTCGTACGCGCAGCGGCTCAAGGGGCGCGACGACCAGCAGATCGCGGAGGACTTCGTTTCCCACGTGCGCGGCGCCGGACCCGACGAGCGCGAGCGCGCCGTCCTGCGTGAGGCGCTCGACGCCGTACGCGTCGACGACACCCGGCGCGAGGTCGCCCGATGAGGCTCCACCGGCTGCGGATCACCGCCTTCGGACCCTTCGGCGCAAGCCAGGAAGTCGACTTCGACGACCTGTCGTCGGCGGGCCTCTTCCTGCTCCACGGCCCGACGGGCGCCGGGAAGACCTCCGTCCTCGACGCCGTCTGCTACGCCCTGTACGGCTCGGTGCCCGGCGCCCGGCAGGGCGGCGGCCAGGGCACGTCCCTGCGCAGCGACCACGCCGCGCCCGGTACGCGGACCGAGGTCGCCCTCGACCTCACCGTCGCGGGCCGCCGCCTGGAGCTGACCCGGCAGCCCCCGTGGGAGCGTCCCAAGAAGCGCGGCACGGGCACCACCACGGACAAGGCCCAGAGCTGGCTGCGCGAGTACGACGCCACGGCGGGCACCTGGAAGGACCTCAGCCGCTCCCACCAGGAGATCGGCGAGGAGATCAGCCAGCTCCTCGGCATGAGCAAGGAACAGTTCTGCCAGGTCGTCCTGCTGCCGCAGGGGGACTTCGCGCGGTTCCTGCGGGCCGACGCCGAAGCCCGCGGCAAGCTCCTCGGCCGGCTCTTCGACACCCGGCGCTTCGCCGCGGCCGAGCAGCGGCTCGCCGAGCGCCGCCGCGCCGCCGAGAGCGAAGTGCGCGCGGCGGACGCCGAGTTGCTCGCCGACGCCCACCGCATGCAGCAGGCCGCAGGGAACATCGTCGAACTGCCCGCCACCGACGCCGCGCCCGGCGACCCCGGGCTCGCCGACTCCGTCCTCACCTGGGCCGCCGTCGCCCGCTCCACCATCCGCGAGCGGCTCACCGTCGCGCACCTCGCGCTGACCGCCGCCGACGCGGCCCGCACCGAGGCGCAGCGCGACCTGGCCGGCGTACAGGAAGTGCAGCGGCTGCAGCGGCGGTTCGAGGAGGCGCGGGAGCGGGCCGCCCGGCTCGACGAGCGTGCCGACGAACACCGGCGGGTCCAGGAGCGCATGGCGTGGGGCCGCAAGGCCGAGGCCGTCGCCCCCGCACTCGCGCTGCGCGAGGCCGCGGAAACCGAACACCGCAGGGCCACGAGCGAGGACACACGCGCGCGTGCCACGCTGCCCGACTCGTACGACGGCGCCGGCGCGGCGGGCCTCGCCGCCGCCGCGCGGAAGACGGCCGAGGAGCTGGGCGGCCTGGAGTCCGCCCGGCGCGCCGAGCTGCGCCTGACGGAACTCGCCGGGCAGCGCCACGGACTCGACCGCCAGGAGCGCGCCGACGACGAACTGCTCCAGGACTCGGCGAGCTGGCTCGACGGCTGGGACAGCGCCCGGGCCGCGCTCCAGGCAGCCGTCGAGTCCGCGCAGGACGCCGCGACGCGCGCCGAACACCTGGTGGGTCAACTGGAGCCCGCGCAGCAGAAGCTGGCGTCCGCCCGGCGCCGCGACCGGCTCACCGGCGAGGCCGCCGACGCCCAGACCCGCACCCTGCGCGCCCGCGAGGAAGCCGCGGCCGCCCATGAGCGCTGGCTCGGCCTCAAGGAACAGCGGCTGAACGGGATCGCGGCCGAGCTGGCCGCGCAGCTCGTCCCCGGCGAGAGCTGCGCGGTGTGCGGGTCCACCGACCACCCCGACCCCATGCGCAAGACCGCGGAGCACGTGGGCCGCGACGCCGAGGAGTCCGCCCTCGCCGCGTACCGCCGCGCGGACGACGCGCGCACCGCGCAGGAGAGCCGGCTCGCCGCAGTGCGCGAGTCACTTTCCGCCGCGACGGCCGCCGCCGGAGAGGCATCCGCCGTGGAACTCGCCGAAGCGGCCGACGAGTTGCGCGCGCGACACGCCGAGGCGCGAGGCCTCGCCTCCGGGCTGCACGCCGCGCGTGAGGCCCTCGGCCAGGCCGAGGGCGAGCACGACCGCAGACTCGCCGCGCAGCAGGAAGCCGCACGTCGCGCCGTCGCCCGCGCCACCCTGCGCGAGGGTGTCGACCGTGAACAGGGCGTCCTGGAGCGTGAGTTGGCCCAGGCGCGCGGGTCGGAGGCCAGTGTGGGTGCGCGCGCCGTGCAGCTGGAACGCCTCGCCGCGCAGCTCACAGCCGCCGCGGACGCCGCCCGGGGCGCCGACGAGGCCGCCAAGCGGCTCAAGGACGCGGACGCGCGACTCGCCGACGCGGCCTTCCGCGCCGGGTTCGACACGCCGGAGGCCGCCGGCGCCGCCCTCCTGGACGACGCCCAGCATCGGGAGCTGCAACACCGGCTCGACGCCCGCCAGTTCGAGGAGGCCGCGGTGCGCGCCGTACTCGCCGAGGACGACACCGCGGCAGCGGCCCGGCAGGCGCCCGCCGATGTGGCCGCGGCGCTGTTTGCCGCCGAGGCGGCCGACCGACGGGTGCGTGAGGCGGCCTCCGCGCGCGACGACGCGGCCCGCCGCTGCACCGAGATCGACCGGCTCTCGGCCCGCTGCGCCACGGCCGTGCGACGGCTCGCACCGCTGCGCGCCGCGTACGACCGCGTGGCGCGCATGGCAGGCCTCGCCGCCGGGACGTCCGCGGACAACGAGCGCAAGATGCGCCTGGAGTCCTATGTGCTCGCGGCCCGGCTCGAACAGGTCGCGGCCGCCGCGACCGCGCGGCTGGCCCGCATGTCGTCGGGCCGCTACACGCTCGTGCACTCCGACGGCCGTTCGGGGCGCGGCCGTTCGGGCCTCGGCCTGCATGTCGTCGACGCATGGACGGGGCGCGAACGGGACACCGCGACACTCTCCGGCGGTGAGACGTTCTTCGCGTCGCTCGCCCTCGCCCTCGGCCTCGCGGACGTCGTCACGGACGAGGCGGGCGGTGTCCGCCTCGACACACTCTTCATCGACGAGGGCTTCGGCAGCCTCGACGACCAGACCCTGGACGAGGTGCTCGACGTCCTGGACTCCCTGCGCGAGCGGGACCGCAGCGTCGGCATCGTCAGCCACGTCGCCGACCTGCGGCGCCGGGTGCACGCGCAGCTGGAGATCGTGAAGGGGCGGTCGGGTTCGGTCGTACGGCAGCGGACCTGAGCCACTTTTGGCGGCGGGTCAGTGGCCGAGCGGCCGCCGGGGCAGTGGGGACGAGTAGACCACGCTGGTCGTCACCGAGCCGAGCGCGCCGATCCTGCCGGAGACCTCCTCCAGGTGCTTCATCGAGCGGGCCGCGACCTTGATGACGAAGCAGTCGTCGCCGGTGACGTGGTGCGCCTCCAGGATCTCCGGCGTCACCTCGACGAGGTCGTGGAACGGCTTGTAGTGCCCGTTCGGATAGCGCAGCCGTACGAACGCCAGGATGGGCAGGCCGATCCGCTCGGGGACGACCACCGCCGCGTACCCCGCGATCACCCCGGCCTCCTCGAGGCGCTTCACCCGCTCGGTGACGGCGCTCGCGGACATGGAGACGGCCCGGGCGAGCTCGGCGTAGCTCGCCCGGCCCTCGCGCTGGAGGACGTCGAGGATGCGCCAGTCGGTGGCGTCGGTGGTGTACGGGGATTCACCGGTCATGCGGCAGGAATAGCAGGGACATCCCCGGCAGATCAAGGGTGATGCCGGGGATCGTCACTTCAGGAAGATCGTCAGGGACCATAGATTTCTGGTCGAGGGCGGCACGGCCGTGCGGCCCGCAGCGATTCGCCCGGGAGGCCGACATCATGACCGCGACCACCACCGTCACCCCCAACTCCGTGCTCCGTGTGCCCCCGGCGTCCCCCGCCGCAGCCGCTGCGTACTTCGGCGCGAGCCTTGCCTTCCACGCCGATGTGTCCGACGTCGCCTCGGCGCTCGCCGCGGACGGGGACCCGGGCTTCGTCGTCATCGACACCCGCTCCACCGCCTCGTGGGACCAGGGGCACGTACCCGGCGCGGTCCACCTGCCCGCCGCGCTCATCGCCGAGCAGGCCGAACAGCTCCTCGACAGGTCCGTGCCCGTCGTCACGTACTGCTGGGGTCCGGGCTGCAACGGCGCCACGCGCGCCGCTCTCGCCCTCGCCGAACTCGGCTTCCAGGTCAAGGAGATGCTCGGCGGCTTCGAGTACTGGGCGCGGGAGGGCTTCGCGTACGAGACGTGGGAGGGGCCCGCGCAGCGCGACGCCGACCCGCTGACGGCGCCGGTGGACTCGGACGACTGCGGCTGCTGAGCGAGCACCGGGAACGTGGATGTGCGGGCGGCAGCCGCCAAGTGCCGCCGCCCGCAATCGAGTCACAGCTGGGACAGCTCGTCCACCAGGTCGTCCAGGCCGAGCGATCCCTGCGAGAGAGCCGCCATGTGCCAGGCCTTCGCGTCGAACGCGTCCCCGTGCCTCGCCTGCGCGCCCGCGCGGCCGAGCAGCCACGCGCGCTCGCCCAGCTTGTAGCCGATCGCCTGCCCGGGGATGGACAGATAGCGGGTCAGCTCGCTCTCCACGAAGTCCGCGGGCCGGCTGCTGTGCGCGCCGAAGAACTCCTGCGCGAGGGCGGGCGTCCACCGCTCGCCCGGGTGGAACGGCGAGTCCGCCGGGATCTCCAGCTCCAGGTGCATGCCGATGTCGACGATGACGCGGGTCGCGCGCATCATCTGCGCGTCCAGATATCCGAGCCGCCGCTCGGCGTCCGTGAGGAAGCCCAGCTCGTCCATCAGACGCTCCGCGTACAGCGCCCACCCCTCGGCGTTGGCGCTCACCATGCCGACGCTCGCCTGGTAGCGGGAGAGGCTGTCCGCGACGTGCGTCCACTGCGCGATCTGGAGATGGTGACCGGGTACGCCCTCGTGGTACCAGGTGGAGACCAGGTCGTAGACGGGGAACCGGGTCTGGCCCATCGTCGGCAGCCAGGTGCGCCCCGGCCGCGAGAAGTCCTCCGACGGCGCCGTGTAGTAGGGCGCCGCGGCGCTGCCCGCCGGGGCGATCATGGACTCCACCTTGCGTACCCGCTCCGCGAGTTCGAAGTGCGTGCCGTCGAGAGCCTCGATCGCCTCGTCCATCACGCCCTGGAGCCAGCGCTGCACCTCCTCCACGCCCTCGATGTGCGTGCCGTGCTCGTCGAGGTGCGCGAGCGCCACCCACGGCGTCGCGGCACCGGGCAGGATCTTCTCCGCCTCGGTCCTCATCTCGCCGAGCAGGCGGTGGTACTCCGCCCAGCCGTACGCGTACGCCTCGTCGAGGTCGAGGTCCGTGCCGTTGTAGTAGCGCGACCAGCGGGCGTACCGCTCGCGGCCCACCGTGTCGGGCGAGCCCTCGATCGCGGGCGCGTACACGTCGCGCATCCAGTCGCGCAGCTCGACCACCGCGGCCGTCGCGGCGCTGCCGGCCTCGTCGAGCTCGGCACGCAGCGCGTCGGGCCCGTCCGCGGTGAAGTCCTCGAACCAGCCGCGCCCTTCGCCCGCCCACTCGGTGAGCTGCCCGATGAACGTGGCGGTCGGCCGCGGTCCGCCGTGGAGCTTCTTCTCCAGGCCCAGCGACAGCGTCTCGCGGTACCCGGCGAGCGCCCCGGGCACGGCGCGCAGCCGCTCCGCGACGGCCGCCCAGTCCGCGTCCGTCGCGGTCGGCGTGAGGGTGAACACCTCCCGCATGTTGTGGACGGGCCCGCCCAGATTGGTGACGGCCCGCAGGTTCTCCTCGGCGTCGTGCACGGCGATTTCGGCCGTGAGCCGCTCCCGCAGGAGCCGGCCGCAGCGGCGCTCGGCCGCGCTGTCGGCCCCGGGCCTGCGCTCGGCCTCGTCGAGCCGCGCGAGGGTCGCCCGCGCGAGATCGGCGAGGGCCTCCTGACCGGCGGGTGACAGGTCGGGCAGCTTGCTGTGGCTCTCGGGCACGCCGAGGTAGGTGCCGGTGACGGGGTCGAGGGCGATGAGCTCGTCGACGTAGGTGTCGGCGACTTCGCGCGGGAGCGGTCCGGTGACGGCTGCTGCTGTGGCTGACGAATCTGACATGCCGCCATCGTCGTACGGGGTGGGGGGCCGCGTCATCAAGATTCACCGACGGCGTCGGCGGAGGGGGGAAGCAGCGGGCCGCACTCCCACTGCTGGAAGATCAGCCGCGTCTCGACGCGCGCCACCTCGCGGTGCGCCGTGAACTCGTCGAGTACCAGCCGCTGGAGGTCGGCGGTGTCGCGCACGGCGACATGCACCAAGTAGTCGTCGGGGCCCGTCAGATGGAAGACCGACCGCGCTTCCGGCAGCGCCCGGATCCGCTCCACGAACGGGCCGACCAGCTCGCGCCGGTGCGGTCGCACCTGCACCGAGAGCAGCGCCTGGAGCCCGCGGCCCAGCTTCGCCGGGTCGAGGCGCAGCTGATGCCCGAGGATCACGCCGGACCGGCGCAGCCGCGTCACGCGGTCGAGGCAGGTGGACGGCGCGACGCCGACCTGCTCGGCGAGGTCCCGGTAGGTGACGCGGGCATCGTTCTGGAGGAGACGCAGTATGTGCAGATCGACCGGATCGAGTACGACAGAATCAGCCATCGGCCGAACGTAGCACGGGGTTTGTCCGACGAACCCCGGCCGTTGTTCAGGCTGTCGCCCATGGACAACGACCTGTATGCAGGGATGCGCCCGGGCCCCGCCCACGGGCGGGCCCTGGCCACCGAAGCCGTACACGCCGGCCGTGACGACCTCGCGGGACTCGGTCTGCACGCCCCGCCCATCGACCTGTCCACCACCTACCCGTCGTACGACAGCCGCGGCGAGGCCGCCCGCATCGACGCGTTCGCGGCGGACGGCGTCGTCGACGAGGGCCCGCCGGTGTACGCACGGCTCGGCAATCCGACCGTCGGCCGCTTCGAGACCGCGCTCGCCCGGCTCGAAGGCACCGAGAGCGCGGTCGCCTTCGCGAGCGGCATGGCGGCCCTGACCGCGGTGCTGCTCGTACGCAGCGGCGGCGGGCTGCGCCATGTCGTCGCCGTCCGGCCGCTGTACGGATGCAGCGACCACCTGCTCACCGCGGGGGCGCTCGGCACCGAGGTGACCTGGGTGGACCCGGCGGGCATCGCGGACGCGATCCGGCCCGACACCGGGCTCGTGATGGTGGAGTCACCCGCCAATCCGACGCTCGCCGAGCTCGATCTGCGGGCCGTGGCCCACTCGTGCGGAACGGTGCCGCTCCTCGCCGACAACACCTTCGCCACGCCGGTCCTCCAGCGGCCCGTCGAGCACGGCGCGCGGCTGGTGCTGCACAGTGCGACCAAGTTCCTCGGCGGGCACGGGGACGTCATGGGCGGGGTCGTGGCCTGCGACGAGGCGTTCGCCCGGCAGCTGCGCCAGGTGCGGTTCGCGACGGGCGGCGTGCTGCATCCGCTCGCCGGATATCTGCTCCTGCGCGGCCTCGCGACGCTGCCGGTGCGCGTCCGGGCGGCGTCGGCGACAGCGGCCGAACTGGCGGCGCGCCTGTCCGGTGACCCGCGGATCGCGCGTGTGCACTATCCGCGGATCGGCGGCGCGATGGTCGCCTTCGAGACCGTGGGCGACCCGCACGAGGTGATCCGCACGGTCCGCCTGGTCACGCCCGCCGTCAGCCTCGGCAGCGTCGACTCGCTCATCCAGCACCCGGCGTCGATCAGCCACCGCATCGTCGACGCAGGCGACCGCAGGTCGGCGGGCGTGAGCGACCGGCTGCTGCGGCTTTCGGTGGGTCTTGAGGACGTCGAGGACCTGTGGGCGGACCTGGATCAGGCACTGGGGGAGCCGGGTGCTGTCACGGGGCGTGCGGCCGAGGCGCGCCTGCGGGTGCCGGAGTGACGTAGAGGAGCTTGCCCGGACCGGAGAAAAGCAGGAGGGGACCGGTCCGGGCCGGACAGACGCAGGAGCGGACCGGTCTGGGCCGGCTCGCGCGGAGCCGGCCCAGACCGGTCTGCTCCTCAGTGCCGGTCCGGACCTCAGTGCCGGTCGGCCGGCTCGTACGCCGCGCGGGGCCCCTCGTACGGCAGCCGCGACCTGACCGCAGTCGTCTCCAAGCGCGCCGTGATCACCAGCGTGCCCTCCTCGATCTGGTAGTCGAGGGGCAGTCCGAGGCCGCGCATCGCCGCGACCATCCCGGTGTTGGACGCCTGCGTGACCGCGTACACGCTCTCGCAGCCCGCCTCGACCGCCATCGCCACGAGGCGGCCGAGCAGTTCGGTGCCGATGCCGCGGCGCTGCCAGTCGTCCTCGACGAGCAGCGCGATCTCCGTCTCGTCGCCGTCCCACAGCAGATGCCCGAGGGCGACGATGCGGCCCGACGCGGTCTGCGCGGCGAGCGTGCGGCCGAAGCGGGGGCTGAGCAGGTGGTTGAGGTAGCGGTCCGCGTCGCCGACGGGCCCGTGGTAGCGCTTGCTCAGCGTCGCGCGGGAGCACCGCTCCTGCATCTCCTTGGCCGCCTCCACGTCGTTCGAGTCGGCCCGGCGCACGGTGATCGCCTTGCCCTCGGGGAGCGTCAGGACGTCCTGGCTGCGCGGGATGCGCGGGCCGAGCCGCGCGTCGAGCTCGACCAGGGCGCGGGCGCGCGCGAACTCGGTGGGCGTGAACGGCAGATACGGCCGCTCCACGGTGATCACGCCGCCTTCGGGGGCCCGGAGCCGGATCATGGTCCCTTCGAGCGCCCCCTCCACGGGCGCGCTCTCGGTCCTACGGCCGCCCATCGTCGTGGCCGGGAGCGACCTGATGGTGCACCGGCCGAGCAACTGGCGTAGGGCGAGCGGGAGTTCAGCTGCGTCCAGGGCCGTGCGCGTGGCGAGACCGAGGATGCGGGTGGGCGCGTCCACGAGGTCGTGGGCGTCGGCCCGCTCGATCCAGGTGCCGGAGCCGCCGGCCAGGGACACGTTCCGGGTGAGTTCGGCGGCGGGCAGGTCCTGCGGCGCGCGCAGCAGGAACTCGTCCACGGTGCCCTCACCCAGGGGGTGCGTCTGGAGGCTCAGGATGTCGACCCGCAGCGGGGCGAGCGCCGTGCACAGCGCCGCGAGCGACCCGGGCTCGTCACGGACCGTCGTCCGCATGCGCCACAGTGCGGTGGCCGTGGCCTCGTTCGTCGCCTGCGGGCCGGCGCCCGCGGGGACCTCTGTGTCGGGCTGTCCCGACCGCCCGGCGTGCTCCGTGGGGAGCCGCCGGGCGTCGGTATCGCCTGTCGGGGGTGCGTGGTTGTGGCGGCGTGCCCACCATGTGTGGAATCCGGCCGTGGCGAGGAGCGCGACCGCCGAGATGGCGAGCAGCGCGGGGCCGTCGGGGCCGTGACCGACGAGGTTCGCCACCGCGTCCGCGACGGCCACGGCCGTGAACAGGGCGGCGAGCTCGACGACGTCGCGCCGCCAGTGGTGGACAGGGCGGCCGTTTTTGGCCCGCCTCACATCAGACATGTCTGGACTCATGCAGCCACTGTGAAGGAACCGTGTTGCGTGATCACGAACGCTTTGTGACCGATGGGTAAAGACTGCTTATGTCGCCTTTGGTCGCCTTGGTCCCTACTGGCCGACCCGCCCCGGCTGGAGCACCTTGGAGAACAGCACGTCGCCGCCCTGCTGCCGCAGCCGTACCGTCAGCTCGCCGCTGCCGCCGTCGATGTCGATTTCGCCGAAGTACTGAGGGGTCTCCATCGGGGAAGTGTTGGCCCGGTCCGGCGCCTTGACGAAGCTCTGCTCGGGGCCGAAGGTGCCGTCCAGCTTCACCGCCTGGAAACCGCCCGCCGCCAGCGGGCCGGAGACGAACTCCCAGAACGGCTCGAAGTCCTGGAACGCGGCGCGCGACGGGTCGTAGTGCTGCGCCGACGTGTAGTGCACGTCCGCCGTGAGCCACAGCGTGCCCGTGATCCGGTCGTGCTTGATGTGGCGCAGCAGCTCCGCGATCTGCAGCTCGCGGCCGAGCGGCGCCCCCGGATCACCCTGCGCGACGGCCTCGAAGTTCACCTTGCCGTCGGCCACGACCAGGCCGAGCGGCATGTCGGAGGCGATCACCTTCCAGACGGCCCGCGACCGGGACAGCTCACGCTTCAGCCAGGCCAGCTGCCGTGCGCCGAGGATCCCGGTCGCGTCGTCGGGCTGCCGGCCCGGGGAGTTGGCGTTGCGGTACGAGCGCATGTCGAGCACGAACACATCGAGCAGGGGCCCCTGCCGCAGGACCCGGTACACGCGCCCCTCGTCGTCGCCCGGCGCCAGGGTGGAGACAGGGAAGTACTCGCTGAACGCCCGCAGGGACCGCGCGGCGAGGACGTTCGTGTCCTTCTCCGTGTAGCGGGCGTCGTCCAGGATCTGGCCCGGGTACCAGTTGTTGTGGACCTCGTGGTCGTCCCACTGGACGATCGACGGCACCTGCGCGTTGAAGCGTCGCACGTTCTCGTCGAGGAGGTTGTAGCGGAACGCGCCGCGGAACTCGGCCAGCGTCTCGGCGACCTTGGACTTCTCCTCCGTCGTGACGTTCCGCCACACCCGGCCGTCGGGCAGCGTGACGCTGGGCAGGATCGGGCCGTCGGCGTAGATGTTGTCGCCGCTGCACAGGAAGAAGTCCGGGTTGAGGGCGCGCATGTCCTCGTACACGCGGTAGCCGCCGATGTCCGGGTTGATGCCCCAGCCCTGGCCCGCGATGTCGCCCGACCACAGGAAGCGCACCCCGTCGCGGCGGCCCACGGGGGTGGTGCGGAAGGTGCCGGTGACGGGTTCGCCCGTGCGGCGGGGGTCGTCGGGGTCGGCGAGCACCACGCGGTAGTGGATCTGCTCGCCCGGCGGCAGGCCGCGCAGGCGGGTGGTGCCCGTGAAGTCCGTGCCCGTGCCGATCAGCGGCCCGTGCCACCTGGTGGACCGGCGGAACGACTCCGTCGCGGAGGTCTCCACGATCATGCGGGCGGGCCGGTCGGAGCGCGTCCAGATCAGCCCCGAGTGCGCGCCGACGTCCCCTGCCTGAACACCCCACGCCGCCTTCGGGCGACCCGACAGCGCGAAGGCCGGGGCTGCGGCCGAGCCCACGGCGGGCAGCGCCAGGGCGGCCGAAGCGGCGAGCGAGCCGCGCAGCACCCCGCGGCGGCCGGGCAGAGAACTCGGCGGACGGTGTGACATGAATACGCCTCCAGAAACGGGTTCCGACAGTGCGGTGCCACCACTGCGGGGGCGCCGCGGCGAAGCCACACCTACGGGCTCACCACGGCGCACACGCGAACCCCAAGTGAACAACTGCCCCTGGGGATCGGGGAACCCGGCGCGCTGCGTCGCCTCACCTGCCCACGCCGCTGCTCACGCGCGCGCGGCCCTCTCGTGAGCCGCGCGCGCCAGGAGACGTACGCCTTCCGCGATCCGGGCCGGCGGCAGATGCGCGTACCCAAGGACCAGCCGCACTCCGCCGTCGCCGCTGTCCGAGGTGCCGTAGTGGCTCAGCGCGCGGACGGTGACCCCGGCCGCCGAGGCCCGTTCGAGGAGCGCCTCCTGCGACCCGTAGCGCTCGGGGAGACAGGCGATGACGTGCAGCCCGGCGGCGATCCCCGTCACCTGGGTGCCCGGCAGATGTTCGTGGAGCGCGGCCACAAGGGTGTCGCGCCGCTCTCGATAGGCGCGCTGGCAGCGCCGCAACTGGCGGTCGTAGTCGCCGCGCTCGATGAAACGGGCCAGGAGAGCCTGGTCGAGGGCGGGGTTACCGAGGTCCATGTAGCGCTTGCGCTCGACGACCTCGTCGGTCAGACCCGCGGGCACGACCATCCAGCCGAGCCGCAGCCCGGGGGCGAGCGACTTGCTCACCGAGCCCGTGTACGCGACATGCTCCGGGTCGAGCCCCTGGAGCGCTCCTACGGGTGCGCGGTCGTAACGGAAGTCGCCGTCGTAGTCGTCTTCGATGACGAGTCCGTCCACCGACCGCGCCCAGTCGAGGAGTTGGGTGCGGCGCGCCGGTGAGTAGGCGATGCCGGAGGGGAACTGGTGGGACGGCGTGGTCACCACGGAGCGCACCCCCGCGTCCCGCAGCGGCCCGATGGCCGGCCCCTCGCCGTCCAGGGGCAGCGGGGTCGTGCCGACGCCGGCCGAGGCGAACAGTGAACCGAGATCGGGGCTCCCCGGGTCCTCGACGCCCACCGAGCGCTCCCCGCGCGCGTGCAGCACGAATCCGAGCAGCGTCACCGCCTGGGCCACCCCGGAGCAGACGATGATCCGCTCCGGATCGGCGACCACGCCCCGCCGCCGCGCGAGGAGTTCCGCCAGCGCGGTACGCAGCCGGGGGATGCCCCGCGGATCCGGGTAGCCCAGCATGTGGTGCGGCAGTTCGGCCAGCACCCCGCGCTGCGCCGCCGCCCACGCGGCCCGCGGGAACAACGACAGATCGGGGCTGCCCGCCACGAAGTCGGCGCGCGTGCCCGGCGGACGGGGCGCCAGGTCCCGCACTCCGGCCGCCGCCGCGGCGCGCACCGCCCCGCCCACCCAGGTCCCCGCGCCGCGCCCGCTGCGCAGATACCCCTCGGCGGTCAACTGCTCGTACGCCTCGGTGATCAGCCCGCGCGAGACGCCCAGATCCGCCGCGAGATCGCGGCTCGACGGCATCCGTGTCCCGGGCGCGAGCCGCCCCGACCTGACGGCGTCCCGCAGTGCGGCCTGGAGACCGCGGCCACGCGCGCGTGCGGGCGCCGATACCGCGGGAAGCAGTAACTCCCAGGCGGCGGACGATGCTTGGCCGCCACCGTCCGCCGCACGCGGATTGGTCCCCGATGACGTCATGAACGTGGACCTTAATCCGGGCCGCCGCCCTCCCTAGCGTCAGGGCCATGAACGCGCACTCGATCCGAGGGGCCCTGCCGGCCGCCCTCGCCTGCGTCCTCGTCGGCGCCTCCTTCACCGCCAACAGCGTCCTCGGGGACTACCCCTACGCAGGCGGCCAGTTCCTCCGGTACGCCCTCGCCTGCCTGCTTCTGCTGCCGCTCCTCGGCCGGGGCGGCGCGGCGCCGCTGCGCCACCTCACCGGGCGCCGATGGGGGCGTCTCGCCCTGCTTGCGGCCGTCGGGATGGTCGGCTTCAACCTCGCGGTGCTCGCCGCCGAGCGCAGCGCCGAACCAGCCGTACCCGGGGTCTTCGTCGGATGCGCCCCGGTCGTCGTGGCAGTGCTCGTACCCCTGCTCGCGGGCCGGCGGCCCCAACGGGCCGTCCTCTACGGGGCGTTGCTGGTCGCCGTCGGCGCGTTCACCGTCCAGGGCTGGGGGCGCACGGACACGGCCGGTCTCCTGTTCTCCGTAGGAGCACTCATCGGGGAGGTCGGTTTCGCCGTCCTCGCGGTGCCGGTGCTGCGGCCCCTCGGCCCGAAGCTGCTGTCCTGCACGGTCTGCGGCGTCGCCGCCCTGGAGTCGGCCCTCGTCGGCGCGGTGTTCGACGGCACGCACATGCTCCGCGTACCCGACGCCACCGAGGCGACGGCCCTGCTGTGGCAGGCCGCCGTCGTCACGGTGATCGGCTTCGTGTGCTGGTACATCGGCATGCAGCGCATCGGCGCCGAGCGCGCCACCCTGTTCTCCGGGCTCATCCCTGTGGCGGCGGCGTGCACCGCGCCGGTCGTCGGCACCGGGACGTACGGCGCCGCGCAGGCCGTCGGCAGCGCGCTCGTCGGCGCCGGAGTGGCGCTGGGCTCCGGCGTGTTCGGCGCGCGGTCAGCGGCTGGTGTCCAGGATGACGCGGGAGACGAGCGCCGGGTCGTCGCTCATGGGGACGTGACCGCAGCCGGGCAGCCGCACGAGGCGGGCTCCGGGAACGGCGTGCTTGGCCCTGATGCCCTGGCGGCGCAGGAGCAGCCGGTCGCGGGTGCCCCAGGCGACGGTCACCGGGATGTCCGGCACGTCGTCCGTGAACTGCACGTCCAGGCCCGCGGCGAGGGTCTGCGCGAACCCGGGGGCGTGGCGCAGGGCGAGGGTCTCCGCGACGACCGCATCGGGTGAACGGCGGCCGGGGCGGGCGTAGATGGTGCTCGTCAGGGCCGCTCGGCCCGCGGCCGACCGGGACAGCCGCTCGATCGCGGGAACGGGCAGCGTCCGCGCCCCCTGTCGCATCGCGCGCAGCGTGCCGAACGCGTAACGGCGCTCGGCCTGCGACCAGAACCCGCCGGGCGACAGCGCGGTGACCGACCGTACGAGCTTCTCGCGGCCGAGCTCCAGGGCCAGCAGACCGCCCAGGGAGTTGCCCGCCACGTGCGGCCGCTCGATGCCGAGGGCCGCGCAGAGCGAGCCGAGCGTCGCCGCCACCGTCGGCAGGTCGTAGGGGACGCCGTCGGGCAGCGCGGGAGAGGCGCCGAAGCCCGGCAGGTCGATGGCGATCACGTCGCGTTCGGCGGCCAGGACCGGGATCACGGGGGCCCAGGCCTGCCAGTGGTGGCCGATCCCGTGCAGGAGAAGCAGGGGCTCCCCGGTGCCCACGCGTTCGTACGCGACGGTCACCTCGCGGGGGCCATCGGGGGTTTCGATGCTGAAGGACACCTCTGTGGCCATGTCGCTCCCTGTCCCCGACGCCGGCGCGACGGTTCCTTAGACTGCTTGTCAGCAACAATTACCGCTCAGTAGCTCCCAGTTCAAGGGGGACGGGGAGCGAAGCCCGGCGCGTAGCCGTTTGTGGTCACCGACGCACCGATTCCACCTGGACACGTGCCGCCGCGTCCGTTGGGATGGAGGGGTGGCAACCGACACCGTGATTGAGGTCTTCGAAGAACACCGGCCGGTCCTGATGGGGGTCGCCTATCGCATGCTGGGCCGCGTGGCCGACGCCGAGGACGTCGTCCAGGACGCCTGGCTGCGCTGGGCGCAGGCCGACCGCGACGAGGTGCGCGAACCACGCGCCTATCTCGTCCGCGTCGCCACCCGCCTGGCCATCGACCGGCTGCGGCAGGCGCAGACCCGGCGCGAGGCATACGTGGGTCCCTGGCTGCCGGAGCCGCTGGTCACCGACTTCGGGCCGACCGCGCCCGACACTGCGGAGGCGGCCGTACTCGCCGAGTCGGTGTCGCTCGCCGTCCTCGTCGTCCTGGAGTCCCTCTCGCCGCTGGAGCGCGCCGTGTTCGTGCTCCGCGAGGCGTTCGGGTTCCCGTTCGCCGAGATCGCCACCACGCTCGAACGCAGCGAGTCCGCCGTGCGCCAGCTCGCGGGACGTGCCCGCAAGCACGTGGACGAGCGCCGGCCGCGCTTCGACGTCGACCCCGTCGAGCAGCGCGACCTCACCGAGCGCTTCCTCGCTGCCGCGACGGGCGGGGACCTGGAGGGCCTGATGACGCTCCTCGCGCCCGACGCCCGCCTCGTCGGCGACAGCGGCGGCAAGTCCAAGGCGCCGCTGCGCGTCATCGAGTCCGCCGACAAGGTGGGCCGCTTCCTGCTCGGCGTCGCCAAGGGCGGCGGCACCGGATTCACCTTCCGGACCGTGGAGGTCAACGGAGGGCCGGCCGTGCTCGTCCTCGTCGACGGCAAGCCGGACAGTGTCTTCCAGGTCGATGTCGCCGACGGCCAGGTGCAGTGCGTCTACATCGTGCGCAACCCGGACAAGCTCGTGTCGCTCGCCTGACGTCCGCTCCGCGGCGCCCGCCGTCACCGAGAGCCCCCGCCCCGACCGGGCGGGGGCTCTCGTCGTTTCGCGAACGTGGTGTGAACGCTCTGCGGACCGCCATGAACGCTCTGTGGCGGAGCCCCCGCGGATCCCGGAGCGGACCGAGGATTGGTCTTGACCAAGTCGGAGGGCGGGCCTACCCTCGCAGAGATAGTGCAGGAACCTTTAATAAACAAAGGCGCTAAACGCAGCGGGGACACGGCGATTGCGGAGGACAGGGTGGGGACCACGCAGTTGGAAACGGCGCCGGAGCCGAAGTACTGGCACCTCAAGACCGTGCTGACCGAGGCACTCGACTCCGAGTTCGTCGTGGGAGAGATCCTGCCGAACGAGCGGGACCTCGCGGCCCGCTTCGGAGTCGCCCGTGCCACGCTCCGGCAGGCGCTCGAACAGCTCGAACTCGAAGGCAGGCTCCAGCGCCGCCGTGGCGTGGGCACCACCGTCGCGCCGCCCCGTGTGGGCGTGGCGGTCGACTCGTCCGACGACCAGGAGTGGCCCGGCGACGCCGACGGCGATGCCTGGCAGGCTGTCGACAGTGAGCTCGCGGTGCCGCCGGCGGCCGTGGCCCGCATCCTCGGCACCGCGCCCGACGAGCGCGTCCACCGGGTGCGCCGTACGCGCGTGTCGCACGGCCAGCCCGTTGCCGCCGAGCTGCTGTACGTACCGTCGTCGTCCGTGCCCGAACTCTCCGCCATAGACGCCCCGTCGGGGCCCTCACGCGCGCGTTCCGTGCTGCGTGAGCTGCGGCGGCTCGGGCTCGAAGGCCAGGACCGCGCCGTCGAGCTGGGCTCGGCCCGTGCCGACGACGCGAAGGAGCTCGACCGGCTGCCGGGCGCGCCCGTCCTCGTCGTCACGACCCGCTTCTTCAGCGAGGGCGAGACGGCCGCGGTCTCCGTGGCCACCTACCGCGCCGACACCTGCCGCCTCACCTTCGGCGACTCGGGCGGTGTCGAGATCCACCACGGCCCGGACCGCCGCGCCTCCTGACTCGCGCACGCCGCAATCCGGGCGCGGCACTCCGCGCACGCCGAGCGCGCCACAATCCGTAAAGGCCCACCGTGATCCTTCACGGTGGGCCTTCGGTGTCTGGTGCGTTTCCGGCTAGCGGCGCGCCGTGACCGTTCCCTCGACGGCGAACAGCTGCTCCTCGACATGATCCAGCGCGAGCCGCAGCGCCCCGGTCGCGACCGCCGCCTCGCCCAGAACGGACAGGGCCACGCGCGGCGGCCGAAGGCAGTAGCGGGCCAACTCCCGGCGCAGCGGCTCCAGTACGCCGTCCAGGCCGGCCGCCCAGCCGCCCACGACGACCAGTTCCGGATCGAGGGCGAGCACCAGCGCCGCCACGTCGTGCACCAGCCGCTGGAGGAACCGGTCGACGGCCGCGCCCGCCCGCTCGTCGCCCTGGCGCGCGAGAGCGAAGACCTGCGCCACGGCCTGCTCGTCGAGCGGGTGCAGAGGCTCGTCCGTCGTCGAGAGCAACGTCTCGGGACGCACCTCGCGCCCCAGGAGATGCAGCGCCCCGATCTCCCCGGCCGCGCCGCCGTACCCGCGGTGCAGCCGGCCGCCGATCAGTGCGCCCGCGCCCGGGCTGAGCCCCGCCAGCACGAACACGATGTCGTCGGACTCGGTCGCCGCGCCCTTCCAGTGCTCGGCCACCGCCGCCGCGTTCGCGTCGTTCTCCACCAGGACCGGGCACTTGAAGGAGCGCCGCAGCCGCTCGCCCAGCTGAAGCCCCGTCCACTCCGGCAGGGCGGTGCCGAGGCGCACGGTGCCGTCGGCCTCCACGATGCCGGGGCTGCCCACGCCGACCGCCCGCAGCGAGTTCCGGGCGACCCCCGCGCGGCGCAGCAGGTCCGCCACCGCGGTCCGCAGCCGCTCGATGCGCTCGTCGGCCGGAGCGGTCTCGTCGACGTCCTTCGCGGCCGTGCCGAGCACCTTGCCGTCCAGGTCCGACAGGACCGCGGCCACGCGGTGCGGGCCGATCTCCAGACCGAGCAGATGCCCCGCCTCGGCCCGGAAGCGGAACCGGCGCGCGGGCCGCCCCTGGCGCCGCGTCCCGCTGTCGTCGACGGCCGTCTCCACGACGAGCCCCGCCGCGATGAGCCCCTCGACGACGCCCTCGACCGTGGGCCGGGACAGCCCGGTGACCCGGGTGATCTCGGTGAGCGTCGCGAGATCCGTGGCGCGCAGGGCATGCAGCACCACCGCGGAGTTGATCCGCCGTAGCAGAGAGGGGTCCCCGCCGGTCAGCCGCCCCAACGTCCGTCCTCCCAGCTCGCGCGCGTGTTGGGCGGATCGTACTCGCCGCGGCGGACACCGGCGAGCGCGGGTGCACTTCTGTGTCCCGGGACGCTCAGCCGGGCGAGACGAAACCGGATTCGTAGGCGGCGATGACGGCCTGCGTCCGGTCCCGCGCCCCGAGCTTGGCGAGGACGGCGCTCACATGCGACTTGACCGTCTCCGTGCCCACGACGAGGTGGCCGGCGATCTCTGAGTTGGACAGGCCCCGAGTCATGAGGCGCAGTACGTCCGCCTCCCGCTCCGTGAGCGCCGCGCGGTCCATCGCTTCCCGCGCCGACGTGTTGCCGTACTCGGCCGCGAGGCGCCGCACGGCCGCGGGGAACAGCAGCGAATCGCCCTCGGCCACGAGTCGGACCGCGTTCACGATCTCGGCCGGCCGCGAACGCTTCAACAGGAACCCGTCGGCGCCCGCCCGCAGCGCCCCGTACACGTACTCGTCGTTCTCGAACGTCGTGATCACCAGGATTTTGGGCGGCTCGGTCACACTGCGCAGCACTGCGCGCGTGGCCTCGATGCCGTCCAGGAGAGGCATGCGCACATCCATGGCGACCACGTCCGGACGCAGCTGCCGGACGAGCGGGATCACGGCGGCGCCGTCGGCCGCCTCACCCACGACCTCGATGTCCGGCTGCGCCGAAAGCACGGCGCGCAACCCCGCGCGGACCAGCGGTTCATCGTCGACAAGGAGCACGGTGAGCGGCATCCGGACAGCCTAGGGGAGCGGTCGGGGCGTACGTGGGGACGGGTTCAGCCGAGCGGTAGCTCGACGTGCACCCGCCACTGCCCCTCGTCGGGACCCGTCCGCGCCCGTCCGCCGAGAAGCGCCGCCCTCTCGCGGATCCCCCGCAAACCGCTGCCGGTCCCGCTGCTCTGACCGTTCACCGGCGCGCCCACGGGAAGCGGATTGCGTACGTCGAGCCACAGGCGGGCATCGTCGACCGTGACGGCGACCCGGATCGGGACGGTCCCCGAGTGGCGCAGCACGTTCGTCAGCGCCTCCTGAAGGATGCGGTAGCCCTCTCTGGAGACGGGACCGGGCACCGTGTCCAGCGCGCCGAGCACCTCCGCGTCGACCTCGGCTCCCGAGGCGCGCGCCGAGTCCAGAAGACGGTCCGCCTCCGTGAGCGTGGGACGGCGGCTCGCGGGCTGCTCCGACTCGCGCAGCACCAACAGGACCCGCTCCAGGTCCTCCAGGGCCGCCCTGCCCGTCTCCTCGATGGCGTCCAGGGCGCGGTCGGTGAACGCCGGATCGGCGGCCGCCCGCGCCGCGCCGGCCTGCACGACGGCGACGGTCAGCGCGTGCCCGATGGAGTCGTGGAGTTCGCGGGCGATGCGATTGCGTTCGAGCAACTGCTCGGTGCGCTCCTCCAAGGCGGCCAGGCGCTCCGCCGCGGACGGCCCGAGCAGACCGAGGGCGGCCGAGGCCATCAGGCGCCCGGCGAGCGCGACCACCCCCACAAGCACCAGCGGCGGCACCGGCACGAGCAGCGCGTACGCCCAGCCGTGCCCCGGTACGGGGATGAGGGACTCTGCCTCGGCGGGGCCGCCCGACGTGGCGTCGACCAGTTCCAGGGCGAGAGCCATGAACTGGCCGGTCACGAACGCGACCGCGCAGCCGGCCCACAGACGCAGCACCAACCACACTGCGGTCCTGCCCCGGTCGCGCCACGACGCCGACGGCGCCACGGACACCCCCGCATCCCGTGGACCCGAACCGTCCTCCACGCGCGCGTGCGCACCGGGAAACAGCATCAGGCGGGCCTGAAGACCCTCGGCCCTGCGCACCACGGGGATCACGGCGGCCGCCATGAGGAGCGGGACCGGAATCAACAGCATCAGGGCCCACTGCCCGTACCCCGGCCGGGTGAGCCCCGGGTACACCGACCCGCACACAAGGGCGATGATCGCGCCGACGAGCAGATGCAGCCAGCGGGTGTACGTGACCGCGCGGGTCAGCGGCGCGAGGAAGCGGGACATGCCGCCATCGTGCCAGCGGTGCGGGCGCGAACGGCTCCCCCTCATGGGGGAGACGCTCTCCACGCCCGGGGGAGGACCCGGCGGGGGCGAGGCCGCAAGGCTGGAGCCATGACCAGCATCGACGTCCAAGAGCTCACCAAGGAGTACGGCACGACCCGGGCGGTGGACCGCCTGACGTTCAGCGTCGGGCCCGGCCGGGTGACCGGATTCCTCGGCCCGAACGGCGCCGGGAAGTCCACCACCATGCGCCTTGTCCTCGGCCTCGACCGGCCGACCTCAGGCACCGCCACCGTCGGCGGCCGCCCCTACAGGGCGCTCGACGAACCCCTGCGAGAGGTCGGCGCCCTCCTCGACGCACAGGCCGCACACGGCTCACGTACCGCCCTCGATCACCTCCGCGTCCTTGCCGCCGCCAACCGCATCCCGGTGCGCCGGGTCGACGAGGTCATGGAGCTCGCCGGGATCGCGGCCGTCGCCGGGCGCCGGATCAGGACGTTCTCGCTGGGCATGCGCCAGCGCCTCGGCATCGCAGCCGCACTCCTCGGCGACCCGCAGGTCGTGATGCTCGACGAACCGTCCAACGGCCTGGACCCCGAAGGCATCATCTGGATCCGCGAACTGATGCGCGGCCTCGCCCGCGAGGGCCGCACGGTCCTCGTCTCCAGCCACCTCATGAACGAGACCGCCACGTTCGCCGACCACCTCGTCGTCCTCGGGCGGGGCAGGCTGCTCGCCGACACCCCGATGCAGGACTTCATCGACGCGCACAGCGAACGGCGCGCCCGTGTCCGCACCACCGACCCCGCGAGCCTGCACGCCGCACTGCGCAGCAAGGGACTCGAAGCCGTGGCCACCGGCGACGGCCGCTGGACCGTCGCAGGGGCGCGCGCAGAGGAGATCGGCGCGCTCGCCGCCACCGACGGCATCCCCGTCCTCGAACTCGCCGACGAATCAGCCTCCTTGGAGCAGGCCTACCTCGCCCTCACCGCGGACGCCACCGAGTTCGCGTCCGCCACAACCCCCCTCCAGGAGGCCTGACGATGTCGACCACCGCCGTACTGCGTTCCGAATGGATCAAGGTGAGGTCGGTGCGCGCCAGCGCCGGCTCACTCCTCGCGGTCTTCGTCGTGACCGTATCCATCAACGTCCTGGCCACCGCGGCGGTCGGCCAGGCGGAGGCGGACAACGAAGGAGCCGACCTCCTCCTCGGGGCCTTCTACGCGCTCAACTTCGGCCAGATCGCGGCCATCGCCTTCGGCACCACCGCCGTGTCCTCGGAGTACCTCAACGGCGCCCTGCGCGTCTCCCTCGCCGCGGTCCCCAACAGGAATCTGCTCTACGCGGCGAAGATGACGGTCGTCGGTGTCCTCGCCGTCGTCGCGGGCCAGCTCACCTCGTTCGTCACGTTCCTCTCCGGGCAGGCGTTCATGGGGTCCTACGCCCTCGGGCTCGGCGATCCGGGCGCGCTGCGCGCCTGCGTCGGAGGCGGCCTCTATCTTGCGCTGATGGCCCTGTTCGCGGCCGGTCTCACCGTCGTCCTGCGCAGCGCGGTCGCGGTCCTGAGCCTGCTCATCCCCTTCATCCTGATCGTGTCCTTCGTCGTGGGAGACATGGCCGGCTCCGTCGCCGATTTCCTGCCGGACCACGCCGGACAACAGGTCCTGCACCAGGACCCGGCCGGCACGCTCGGGCCGTGGACGGGGCTCGCCGTCACCGCCGCGTGGGCGGCGGCCACGCTCCTCGCCGGCTGGTGGGCGCTGCGCCGCAGGGACGCGTAACGGCAGGGACTCGTAACCGCCGTACGCCCCGCCAAATGTCAGTGGTGGCCGCTTTACTGGACGTCATGAGCACCGCACAGCATCTCGCGACGATCGACCTGCTGCGCTCCCGTGAGTTCCCCGCGGAGCACGGCAGATCGGTCGCGGGCTCCGGCGGACCGGGTTACCACATCGCGGAGTTGGCGACGTGCGACGAACTCCGGGAGCAGGCTCCCGAGGGCGCCGCTCAGGACCAGTGGGTCGCCGACCGGGACGGGCTCTCCTCGGTGCTCACCGAGCGCTGGGGGGAGCCGCAGTGGTTCAGCCTGTGGAGCGTCAGCCTGCGCGCGGTCGAGGGCGGGGAGGACATACCGGAGCCCTGGGCCGCGCTCAGCGCGTATGTTCCGGACGTCCAGTTGTGGCAGGCCGACGGGCGGTGGATCGTGCTGGGCATCCCGCTCGGGGCGGAGGACCTGCCCTTCCGGCTCGTCGCCGCCGTCACGGACGTGGACCCGCCCTGACGACGCGCCTGGTCCCCGTGCGCGGGAACTCCCGTGCCACCATGGGATCTTGGCAGCGGATCATGGCACGACCGAGGCGAGGGAGAGCACGTGAGCGAGCAGAGCGGGCAGGAGCCGGGGGAGCGGACCACGAGCCACATCGCGCACAACGCCCGCGTGTGGAACTACTGGCTCGGCGGCAAGGACCACTACGAGGTGGACCAGCAGGTCGGCGACCAGGTCACCTCCATGTACCCCAGCATCGGCGAAGTGGCGCGCGCCGACCGGGCCTTCCTCGGCCGCGCCGTGACCTACCTCGCCGGCCGGGCAGGCATCCGCCAGTACCTCGACATCGGCACGGGCCTGCCCACCGCCGAGAACACCCACGAGGTCGCCCAGCGCATCGCCCCCGACTCCCGCGTCGTCTACGTCGACAACGACCCGATCGTGCTCACGCACGCCCGCGCGCTCCTCACCAGCACGGACGAGGGCGCCACCAGCTATGTGGACGCGGACGCGCATGACCCCGCGGCCATCCTCCGCGCCGCGTCCGGCACCCTCGACCTGGGCCGGCCGGTCGCGGTCATGATGCTCGGCATCCTGAACTTCATCCTCGACACCGCCGAGGCCACGTCCATCGTGCGCCACCTCGTGGACGCGGTCCCCTCCGGCAGTTATCTCGTGGTCACGCACCCCACGCTGGAACTGGGCGGGGAGGGGAACGAGGAGGCGATGCGCTTCTGGAACGAGAACGCGACGCCGCCGATCACCGCCCGCGGCCGGGCCGAGGTCGAGGGCTTCCTCGACGGACTCGACGTCCTGGAGCCAGGCCTCGTCTCCTGCGCGCGCTGGCGGACGGACGGCGCCGACGAGGGGCCGATCGTCGCCCAGTTCGGCGTCTTGGCCCGCAAGCCCTGACGCACGCCACCGCGCAACCCGTCACGCGCCGCGTCAGCCGCCGAGCCCCGCGCCGTCGTCCCCCGAGGCGGCGGCGCGCAGCCGCCCGTACTCCTCGGCCATCGTCGCCGCCGTCCAATGCGCGTTCAGACCACTGGGGTTGGGCAGCGCCCACACCCGGGTCCCGCCGATCATCCGCTCCTGCGGGCCGATCCTCGCCTTCGGCTCCCCGAAGGCGGACCGGTACGCCGTCACGCCCACGACCGCGAGCCAGCGCGGCCGCAGCCGCTCCACCTTGGCGGTGAGCAGACGGCCGCCGTCGCGGTACTCCTGACCGCTCAGCTCGTCCGCCCGCGCCGTGGCCCGCGCGACGACGTTCGTGATCCCGAGCCCGTACGACAGGAGTTCCTCCTGCTCGGCGGGGGCCAGCTGCCGGGGCGTGAACCCGGACAGGTGGAGGACCGGCCAGAAGCGGTTGCCCGGGCGCGCGAAGTGGTGGCCCGTCGCAGCCGTCATCAGGCCCGGGTTGATCCCGCAGAAAAGCACGGAGAGGCCGCTCGCGATCACATCGGGGACGATGCGGTCGCGAGCGGCCTCCAGGTCCGCGGGGGTCAGCCGGGTCAGAGGATCGCTCCGGGCGCGTAACCGGCGGCCTCCGGGTGCTGCTTGACGATCTCCTCGATGCGCGCGACGACGGTCGCCACCTGGTCGCTCGCCGCGCCCGTGAACGACAGCTTGTCGGCCATCAGCTCGTCGAGCCCGGCGCGGTCCAGCGGGATCCGCGAGTCCGCGGCGAGCTTGTCGAGCAGCTCGTTGCGCTCGGCGCCCTGCTCGCGCATGGCCAGCGCCGACGCGACGGCGTTCTCCTTGATGGCCTCGTGGGCCTCCTCGCGGCCGACGCCCGCGCGCACCGACGCCATCAGGACCTTCGTCGTGGCGAGGAACGGCAGGTAGCGGTCCAGCTCGCGGGCGACGACGGCCGGGAACGCGCCGAACTCGTCGAGCACCGTCAGGAACGTCTCCAGGAGACCGTCGAGCGCGAAGAACGCGTCCGGCAGCGCGACGCGGCGCACCACGGAACAGGACACGTCGCCCTCGTTCCACTGGTCGCCCGCCAGCTCACCGGTCATCGACGCGTAGCCGCGCAGGATGACCATGAGGCCGTTGACGCGCTCGCAGGAGCGGGTGTTCATCTTGTGCGGCATCGCGGACGAGCCGACCTGGCCCGGCTTGAAGCCCTCGGTGACGAGCTCGTGCCCGGCCATCAGACGGATCGTCTTGGCGGTCGAGGACGGCGCGGCCGCGAGCTGCACGAGCGCGGTGACGACCTCGTAGTCGAGGGAGCGCGGGTAGACCTGGCCGACCGAGGTGAACGCCTGCGAGAAGCCCAGGTGGCCCGCGATGCGCTGCTCCAGCTCGTCGAGCTTCGCCGCGTCGCCGCCGAGCAGGTCCAGCATGTCCTGCGCGGTGCCGACGGGGCCCTTGATGCCGCGCAGCGGGTAGCGGGCGAGCAGCTCCTCGACCCGGGCGTACGCGACGAGCAGCTCGTCGGCGGCGGTCGCGAAACGCTTGCCGAGGGTCGTGGCCTGCGCCGCGACGTTGTGCGAGCGGCCGGCGATCACCAGCTCGCCGTACTCACCGGCCAGCTTGCCGAGGCGCGCGAGGACGGCGACGGCGCGGTCGCGGACCAGTTCGAGGGAGAGCCGGATCTGGAGCTGCTCGACGTTCTCCGTCAGGTCGCGGGACGTCATGCCCTTGTGGACCTGCTCGTGGCCGGCGAGGGCGTTGAACTCCTCGATGCGGGCCTTCACGTCGTGGCGCGTGACCTTCTCGCGCTCGGCGATGGAGGCCAGGTCGACCTGGTCGAGGACGCGCTCGTAGTCGGCGAGAGCGGCGTCCGGCACCTCGATCCCGAGGTCCTTCTGCGCGCGCAGCACGGCGAGCCAGAGCTGACGCTCCAGCTTCACCTTCTGCTCGGGGGACCAGAGAGTGGCGAGCTCGGCGGAGGCGTAGCGTCCGGCGAGAACATTCGGGATACGGGGCTTTGCAGGCGCAGCAGTCACGTGTACGGATTCTACTGGCGATTCGTGCAGGCCAGCGCCAGGGTCCCGTTCGTCGGAAGCTACGAGGGCGGGGCGCCCGGCGCGCGCCGCCCCCGTCTCGGCAGGTCAGCCCCGCGGAGCCTCGTACGGCACCAGCTCAGGCCGCTTCGCCGGGCGGCCGTCGCCGGAGGAGCGGCCCGTCAGGCGGCGGCCGATCCAGGGGACCAGGTGCTGCTTGGCGAAGCGGGCGTCGGCGACGCGGCGTGCGCCCCAGCCCGGCGGTGCGGTCGGCCCGAGCACGGCCTGCCAGTCGTCCTCGGGCTCGTGGCCGAGCGCCTGCCAGACGGCCTCGGCGACCCGGCGGTGCCCTTCGGGTGTCAGGTGCAGCCGGTCCACGTCCCACATGCGGGGGTCACCGAGGACGGGCGGCCCGTACAGGTCGACGACCACCGCGCCGTGGCGCGCCGCGAGGTCGTCGATGCAGGCGAACAGCTCCTCCATGCGGGGTCGGAAGCGCTCCATCACGGGCCCGTTGCGGCCGGGGCTGCGCATCAGGACGAGCCGCTCGCAGGCCGGCGCCAGCTTCTCGACGGCCTCTTCGAGGAGCCCGCGCACCCGGCCCATGTCGACCTTGGGGCGCAGGGTGTCGTTGAGCCCGCCGACCAGCGTGATGACGTCGGCGCCCATCGCGGCCGCGACGTCCACCTGCTCGTCGACGATCTGGCCGATGAGCTTGCCGCGCACGGCGAGGTTCGCGTAGCGGAAGCCGGGGGTGCGGGCCGCCATCCGGCCGGCCAGTACGTCGGCCCAGCCTCGGTAGGAGCCGTCGGGCAGCAGGTCGGACATGCCCTCGGTGAACGAGTCACCGACCGTGACGAGGCTGCTGTAACTGATGTGGTTGGCATTTTTCTGCATGGCGGAAGCGATGGTAACCCGGGCCAGGGAACGCCCGACGAGGCGCCGTGTGCCCGACGTCGGGCACACGGCGCCGAGATCACGCGGGCTGGCCGAACAGCTCCCGCAGGACGTCCTCCATCGTCACCAGACCCGCGAGCCGCCCGTCCGAGCCGAGGACCGCCGCCACATGTGTACGGCTGCTGCGCATCGCCGAAAGGACGTCGTCGAGCGGCGTCGTCTCGCGGACGCGCGCGATCGACCGCATGTCCGGAATCCGGAACGGCAGATCACGCGGCGACGCGTCCAGGGCGTCCTTCACATGCAGATAGGCGACGATGCGGCGGTTGTCGTCGACCACCGGGAAGCGCGAGAACCCTGACTGGGCCGACAGCTGCTCGAGCTGCTCGGGCGTGACGCCCACATGCGCGTAGACCACCCGCTCCAGCGGCAGGACGACGTCCCTGACCGGGCGGCGGCCCAGTTCGAGCGCGTCGCGCAGGCGCTCCTGGGCGCGGTCGTCGATCAGTCCCGCGTCGCCCGAGTCCTTGACGAGACGGGCCAGCTCGTCGTCCGAGAACGTCGCGGACACCTCGTCCTTGACGTCGACACGCAACAGCTTGAGCAGCCCGTTCGCGAAGGCGTTGACCGTGAAGATCACCGGACGCAGCGCCCTCGCGAGGGTCACGAGCGGCGGGCCGAGCAGCAGCGCGCTGCGCACCGGCTCGGCGAGCGCGACGTTCTTCGGGATCATCTCGCCGAGCAGCATGTGCAGATACGTGGCTACCGTCAGCGCGATCACGAACGAGATCGGGTGGACCAGGCCGTGCGGCACGCCGACCGCGTCGAACAGCGGCTCAAGGAGATGGGCGATGGCGGGTTCGGCGACGATGCCGAGCACCAGGGTGCACAGCGTGATGCCGAGCTGCGCCGCGGCCAGCAGCGCCGACACGTGCTGAAGGCCCCACATGACGCTCTTCGCCCGCCGGTCGCCCTCGTCGGCGTGCGGTTCGATCTGGCTGCGGCGCACGGAGATCAGGGCGAACTCGGCGCCCACGAAGAAGGCGTTGACGACCAGCGTCGCCAGACCGATCAGGAGCTGGATCGCGGTCATCGGTCCCCCTCCGGGGCGTCGTCGGACTGCCCGGTCATGGGCGCGTGCAGCAGGACGCGGGCCGCGCGGTGACCCGCGGCGTCCACGACGTCGAGCCGCCATCCGGCCACCTCGACGCTGTCGCCGACGGCCGGGATGCGGCCGAGCTCGGTCGCGACCAGGCCGGCGAGCGTCTCGTAGGGGCCGTGGGGAACGCGCAGTCCGACCCGCTGGAGCTGGTCGGTGCGGGCGGCGCCGTCGGCCGAGTAGAGGCCGCGGCCCTCGCCGTCGTTGCCGGCCGGCGCGAGGTCCGGCGTTTCGTGCGGATCGTGCTCGTCCCGCACCTCGCCGACGACCTCCTCGACGATGTCCTCGACGGTCGCGACGCCCGCGGTGCCGCCGTACTCGTCGATGACGACGGCCATCGTGCGCTTCCCGGAGAGCCGGTCGAGGAGCCGGTCGACGGTCAGCGTCTCGGGTACGAGGAGCGGCTCGCGCATGAGATCGGACACGGAACGGCGGCCGCGGAGTTCGGCGGGCACGGCCAGGACGTCCTTGATGTGTGCGACGCCGACGACCGAGTCGAGATTGCCGCGGTAGACGGGGAACCGGGACAGGCCCGTGGCCCGCGTCGCGTTCGCCACGTCCTCGCAGGTGGCCTGCGCGTCGAGCGCCACGACCTGGACGCGCGGCGTCATCACGTTCTCGGCGGTCAGGTCCGCGAGGTTCAGGGTCCGCATGAACAGCTCGGCGGTGTCCGCCTCGAGGGCGCCCTCCTTGGCGGAGTGGCGGGCCAGGGCCACCAGTTCCTGCGGTCCGCGCGCGGAGGCCAGCTCCTCGGCGGGCTCGATGCCGAAGCGGCGCACAGCCCGGTTCGCGGTGTTGTTCAGGTGCGTGATGAAGGGGCGGAACGCGGCGCTGAACAAGCGCTGCGGCGTCGCGACGCGCTTGGCGACGGCCAGCGGCGACGAGATCGCCCAGTTCTTCGGGACGAGTTCGCCGACGACCATCAGGAAGACCGTGGACAGTGCCGTGCCGATGACCAGGGCCAGGGAGGATGCGGTGGAGCGGGAGAGCCCCAGACTCTCCAGGGGGCCCGCGATCAGCTTGGCGACGGACGGCTGGGCGAGCATGCCGACGACCAGATTGGTCACGGTGATGCCGAGCTGGGCGCCGGAGAGCTGGAAGGTGAGGTTCCGTACGGCCTTGAGGGCGCCGGCGGCGCCGCGCTCGCCGCGCTCGACCGCGCGCTCGAGGCCGGAACGCTCGACCGTGGTGAGGGAGAACTCGGCCGCGACGAACGCACCGCAGGCCAGCGAGAGCAGCACCGCCACGGCGAGCAGAAGCACTTCGGTCATCGGGTCACCTCCGTCCCATGATCGGGCAGGGCGGTGGGTATCGCGCGATGTCGCAGGCGCCGGGTACTGGGAGGCTCGCCCATGGGCGGACGCTCACACCTTTCAGGAGAGGAAGCAGAACAACAAGCAGGACAAGTGGAGCAACCATGGTAAAGGATCGGCAAAGCCGATGCGGCCGGGACGCCGTCGCCCCGGCCGCGGACGGTGTCCGTCCGGAGTGTGAGCCCGGTATGGATCAGTCCGTGAGGTGCTTGACCCAGCGGGTCCACTGCGGCTCCGGCGCGTAACCCCCGGCACGCCACGCGTGCTGCGCGCGCTCGTTGCGGTCCAGGACCATCGCGTCGCCCCGCCGCCCACCGAGCCGTACGAACCTCTCCTCCGCGGCCGCCAGCAGCGCCGACCCCACGCCCTGCCGCCGCGCGTCCGGATGCACCGCGAGGCGGTACAGATGGCAGCGCCACCCGTCGAAGCCGGCGATGACGGTACCCACCAGCTCCCCGTCACGCTCGGCGAGCAGCAGCGACTCGGGGTCGCGGACGACGAGCCGCTCCACGCCCGCGCGGTCGTCACTGATGCTCGTGCCCTCGGCGGCCACCTTCCAGAAGATGAGGGCGGCATCGAGGTCGTCGGGCGTCGCGGCCCGTATCCGAAGATCACTCATGAGTCCGATCCCACCACCGAGCGGCCGGGCCCGTGCGCCATTTCAGGATGCGGACCGCCTCATCCCTTTCGCAGCTCCTCGATGACCGGACCGAACGCCTCCATGTACGGCTCCAGGACCGTGAGGTACGTGAACCCGTAGCGGTCGCGCTGCGCGCGCACCTGGTCGGCGATCTCGCGGACCGTGCCGACGAGCAGCAGCGGAAGTTCCAGCGCCTCGTCCTGCGTGAACTGCGGGATGTGTTCGAGGACCGGTCGGATCGCGGCCCGCCGGTCGTCGGTCACCGTGACCATCTGGATCAGCAGATTGAGCTCGGCGGGCTCCGCGCGACCCGCGGCGAAACGGTGGTAGGCGGCGACGCGCTCGTCCAGTTCCCCGGGGGCGAGGTGCTGGAGCTTCCCGCTCGGGTCGCCGGGGACGGAGCGCGCCCCGGTGAACGCCGCGATCTCCGCGTGCTCGGCCGTCAGCTTCAGGAGCCGGTCGCCGTTGCCGCCGATCAGCAGCGGCGGGCGGGGGCGCTGCGCGGGCCGCGGCTGATGCTCGTCCGACCCGAGCAACCGGTCCAGCTCCTCGACGACGCGCCGCAGCCGGTCCACGCGCTCACCGGGCGAACCCCACGGCAGCCCGGCGGCCTCGTGCTCCGCCTGTACGTAGCCTGCGCCCAGGCCGAGTTCGAGCCTGCCGCCGGTGAGCGCGTCCGTGGTCGCCACCTCCCGGGCGAGGAGCACCGGGTTCCAGAAGCCGGCGTTGAGGACGAACGTGCCCACACGCGGGCGCTCGGTCGCCTCGGCGGCGGCGACCAGGGAGGGGAACGGCGAGGGCACGCCCAGATGGTCGGCGACGAGGATCACGTCGTAGCCGAGTTCCTCGGCTCTGCGGCAGCGCTTGCGCCACTCGTCGCCGGTCGCGGGCGTGACCATGTTGACGCCGAACCTGAACGCGCGACTCATGAACTCTCCTCACTCTCGGGCGAGTTGAACCAGCGGGAGTCGAACTCGGGCGAGATGGCGACGGACGAGGTGAACGGCCGGGAGACCGCATGGCGAGTACATCATTCGTGCGCGATGGCCGCCAGCACGTTCATGCGCGAGGCGCGCAGCGCGGGAAGGAGCGCCGCCGCGAGTCCCACGACGACCGAGCCGACCACGACCGCGACGATCGTCCCCCACGGGATGGCGAGCGCCTCCATGCCCTGGAGAGCCAGGACCTCGTGGATCGCGAGGCCCCACACGACGCCGAGCGTGAGCCCGAGCACCGCGCCGAACACGGCGATCACCACGGACTCCAGGCGGATCATCCTCCGCAGCTGGCGCCGGGACAGCCCGATGGCGCGGAGCAGACCGATCTCCCGTGTCCGCTCCACGACCGACAGGGCAAGGGTGTTGACGACGCCCAGGACGGCGATCACGATCGCGAGCCCGACCAGCGCGTACACCAGGTACAGCAGCACCGCGATCTGGTCGTGCACGAGCTTCTTGTAGTCGGCCAGGTCGCGCACCTGTACCTGTGGGTACGGATCGAGGACCTTCTCCAGACGGGCGCGCAGCACGTCCGCGCCCGTGCCGGGGGAGGCGTTCACGTACACCGCCGAGTCCTGGCCGTCGGGCAGGAACTTCTCCAGCGTCCCCATCCCCATGAACAGGCCGCCGGACATGCCGAATCCGTCCCCGCTGCCTTGGTCGGTGAGGGCCGCGACGGTGAGCCGGTCCGTGCGCCCGCCGGGCAGGTCCACCGGCACCACCGTGCCCACGCGCGCGTGGTGCTCCTTCGCGAACTCCGCGTCCATCGCGACCTTCCCGGGTGCGAGCGCGGCCGCCGAGTCGCCCTGGGAGTACGTGACGTGCGCGACGTCGTCGAGCTGTGCCTCGTAGCCGGCTGCGGTCGTCTTCACGCGTGTGCCGTCCGGCAGGCGCACCGCGAGCGGCACGAACCGCTGGCGCACCACGAGCCCCGCACCTTCCGTTGCGCGGATTCTGTCGGTCACTTCATTGGGGAAGGGCATGAAGTTGGAATTCTGGACTGTGAAGTCGGCGCCGAGAGTCTTGTCGATCTGCTCGTCGAACGACTTGCTCATCGACGCGCTCGCCACGGACATGCTCGCCACGAGGGCGAGCCCCACCATCAGTGCGGCAGCCGTGGCCCCGGTGCGCCGCGGGTTGCGCAGCGCGTTGCGCTGGCTCAGCCGTCCCACCGAGCCGAACACGGCGGGGAAGGCGCCTCCCAGGACGCGGATCACGGGACGTACGAGCAAAGGGCCCGCGATCACGGTTGCCAGCAGCGTCAGGACGATGCCGACGACGAGGAGCAGCGAGGCGCTCGCCGTCTTCGTGGCCGCGGCGCACCCCACGAGAGCGGCCGCCCCCGCCACACCGACCACGGTCCCCGCCACGGCGCGCACCCGCAGCGGCCGCCCCGCACCCGCGATCTCGGCGTCCGCGAGCGCCGCCATGGGGGAGACCCGGGACGCCCGCTGCGACGGCAGATACGCGGCCACG
This sequence comes from Streptomyces sp. CB01635, assembly GCF_002803065.1. Taxonomy (GTDB): domain Bacteria; phylum Actinomycetota; class Actinomycetes; order Streptomycetales; family Streptomycetaceae; genus Streptomyces. Next base: position 35,939 of record NZ_NNBL01000022.1, on the reverse strand, counting down.
AACGTGACCCCGACCCCGACCGCGAAGGCCGCGACGGGTGTCCCCCAGCCGATCACCATCTCGGTCGACTTCAGGTTCATCCCGAACGCGCTCATGAGTTTGATGAGGCCGAGCGCCAGCCCGATGCCCGCCGCCAGGCCGAGCACCGAGCCCACCAGGCCGAGCAGCACCGCCTCCGTCAGGACGGAGCGGCGCACCTGCCGCCGGTCGGCGCCGAGCGCACGAAGGAGTCCCAGCTCGCGGGTGCGCTGCGCGATCAGCATCGAGAACGTGTTCACGATCAGGAAGATCCCGACCAGGACCGCGATCCCGGCGAAGCCGAGCATCACGTACTTGATCACGTCGAGGAACGAGCCGAGGTCCGCCGCGTCCGACGTGGCCTGTTCGCCGGCGGTCTTCAAGTCGTAGCCGGAGCCGAGCTGTTGGGCGATCCGTTGCTTCAGGGCGGCGTCGCTCACCCCGGGGGCCGCGTCCACGGAGATGCTCGTCGCGCGGTCCGTACTGCCGAGCAGCTTCACCTGCGCCGCCGCCGTGTCGAGGAAGACGAGCGCGGCGCCGGGGTTGGTGGTGCGGAAGGTCGCGATGCCGACGATCCGCACGGTGAAGGAGCCCGGCTGTGCGAGGACGGTGAGCGAGTCGCCGATGCGGATGCGCTTCTTGTCGGCGGTGTCGGCGTCGAGCAGCGCCTCGCCACTGCCGCGCGGGGCGTGCCCCGAGGTCAGGCGTACCGGACTGCGGTCCGTCACATACCAGTTGGTGGCGATGGTGGGCGCGCCGCTGGTCGGGCCGACCGATTTGTTCTTGTCGTCCACGACGGTGATGTTCTCGGCTGCGGCGTCGATCCTCGCCGCGGCGACGCCGTCGATGGACCTGATCTGCCGGGCGAGGCGGGCCGGGACGGTCTCGACCGCCCCGGTCGGCACCGACTCGCCGAGGGAGTCCTGCTTCGGATTCACCTGGACGTCGGCAGACGTGGACGCGAACAGCCGGTCGAAGGTGCGGGTCACCGTGTCCGAGAAGACCAGACTGCCCGCCACGAACGCCACCGAGAGGACGATGGCAAGCCCCGACAGGACCAGTCGGCCCTTGTGCGCGAGGAAACTCCTGAGCGTCGCCTTCAGCACAACGGCCTCTCTACGGCTGGGAGTTGTGGGGGTTTCCCCCGGTGAACAGGCGCATGCGCTCCAGGACCGCCTCCGCCGTGGGCTGCGGCATCTCGTCCACGAGGCGGCCGTCACCGAGGAAGAGCACCAGGTCGGAGTGGCCCGCCGCGCCGGGGTCGTGCGTCACCATCACGACGGTCTGCCCGAGGTCGTCCACCGCCTCGCGCAGGAACCCGAGGACCTCCAGGCCCGCGCGCGAGTCCAGGTTCCCCGTCGGCTCGTCCGCGAAGATCAGTTCCGGCCGCGACGCGAGGGCCCTGGCGCAGGCCACCCGCTGCTGCTGCCCTCCGGAGAGCTGCGCGGGACGGTGCTTGAGCCGGTCGCCGAGGCCCAGCGTGTCGATGACCTGTTTCAGCCACTCCGCGTCCGGGGTGCGGCCCGCGATGTCCATCGGCAGCGTGATGTTCTCCGCCGCGTTCAGCGTCGGAATGAGGTTGAACGACTGGAACATGAAGCCGATCCGGTCGCGCCGCAGCTGCGTCAGCTCCTTGTCGCGCAGGCCCGTGATCTCGGTGCCCCCGAGCCACACCTGACCCGCGGAGACCGAGTCGAGCCCGGCCAGGCAGTGCATCAGCGTGGACTTGCCCGACCCCGAGGGGCCCATGACCGCGGTGAACCGGCCGCGCGCGATGTCCACGTCGACCGAGTCGAGCGCGAGGACCGCGGTCTCTCCGGACCCGTACGCCTTGGTCAGGCCGCGGGCGCGCGCGGCGACGTCGCCCGCCTCCGCCAGGCCGTAGGGCTGTTCTGCTGCCGCTGTGGACAAGGCCGCCTCCTGGATCCCGCCGTCGTCCTGGCCGTCACGACTCCCGTGTCGCGTACGAGGGTAGTGGGGTGCGTCACACCCGCGGTATCCCTCCGAGGTCGGGCTCCCGATACGCGTGTAAGGGGCACCTTCGCCGTCTCCTTGCCGGTGCTAGCACGTCGGCGCTAGCGTGAAGTCATGGCGAAGACTCAGCTGAACGTACGGGTGGACGAGGACACCGCCCGAGCCGCGCGTGAGCGTGCGCTCGCACGCGGCGTGAGTGTGAACAGGTACATCGAGGAGCTGGTCAGACAGGACGCGGGCGAGCTCGGCCGGACGTTCGTCGAGGCAGCCGCCGACTTCATGAAGCAGTACGAATCCGTGTTTGCCGAGGAATTCGGCGCGGAGCGCGAAGGCCGACGCTGAGCCCTTGAGCGAATCGAAGAACGTGCGTATCGACCTGGCCTGGCTTCTCATGATCGCCGAACAGAAGACCCCCGGAGACCCTCAGGTGACCGACTGGGGCGCGCTCGTCGCCGCCGTCAGCCGGCACGAGGCGGAGATCTTCGGGACCGCCGTCTACGACAGCCCGCACGCGCGGGCCGCGTCACTGCTCCAGCTGCTTCTCCACGTCCCGGCCCTCGAACGCTCGAACGCCATGTTCGCGTCGGCCGTCGCGTACGCCTATCTCGTCGCCAGCGGCCTCAAGGTCGCCACGTCGCCCGACCAGGTCAGGGAACTGGCCCGCCTGGTCAAGGACGGCGGGGCGACCGTGCACGACATCGCGGAGGAACTCCGCAGATGGACCCTGTGAGCCGCTAGGGCTACCCGGCGACGCTCGCGGCGAAGGCCGTCGCGTCCCACGTTCCGCCCAGCTCCGGTGCCAGCCAACTCGGCGCGGATGTACGGAAGCTGGGGTGTGTGCCTGCCCCTTCTGGAATCGCGCCGAGGAGCTTCGTCCCCGAGACCTCAGGGAAGTCCGCGAGATTGCAGCGGGCCGCGAGGTCGGGGTGCTCCGGCCAGCTGCCGACGACGACGCCGAGCGGCGTCAGGTCACGGGCGCGCAGTGCCTCCGTCGTCAGGGCCGTCGAGTTGAGCGTGCCGAGCCCCGCCGCCGCGACGACGAGAACCGGCGCTCCGAGCTGCCTGGCGGCGTCGGCGAGGGTGCCCCCGTCCGCGTCGAAGCGCACGAGCAGACCGCCCGCGCCCTCGACCAGGACGAGGTCGTGCTCCGTGGCCAGCTTCGCCGCCGCCTCGGCCACCTCGTGCGGGCGGACCGGGGGGAGGCCGGCGCGCAGCGCGGCCGTCGCCGGCGCCAACGGCTCGGGGTACCGCGCCAGTTCGACGGCCGTCACTCCGCCGCCCACCAGGCGCTTCACCTCGTCCGCGTCCCCGCACTCGCCGGGACCGACCCCGGTCTGAGCCGGCTTCAGGACGGCTACCGACCGCCCCGCGGCCAGCGCGGCGGCCGCCACGGCCGCCGTCGTGACCGTCTTGCCGATCTCGGTTCCGGTCCCCGTGACCACCAGTACCGTCATGCTGTTCAGCCCTCCCGTGCCGCCGCGCACACCGCGCGGCCGATCCGTGCCAGATCCTCGTCCCCCGTGATGTACGGGGGCATCGTGTACACGAGGTCGCGGAACGGCCGCAGCCACACGCCCTCGCGCACCGCCGCCCGAGTGGCGGCCGCCATGTCGATCTCGTGGTCCAGCTGTACGACACCGATCGCGCCGAGCACGCGCACGTCGCGCACCCCGGGCAGCTCCGAGGCCGCGGCGAGCGACTCCCGCAGACCCGACTCGATCCGCTTGACCTCCGTGGCCCAGTCCTGCCCGAGCAGGAGGTCGATCGAGGCACAGGCCACCGCGGCGGCGAGGGGGTTCCCCATGAACGTGGGCCCGTGCGCGAGCACCGGCACCTCGCCGCGCGAGATCCCGTCCGCCACGCGCGCCGTGCACAGCGTCGCCGCCATTGTCATATAGCCGCCGGTCAGCGCCTTGCCGACACACATCACATCGGGCGTCACCGACGCGTGCTCCGCGGCGAACAGCGTCCCGGTCCGCCCGAACCCGGTGGCGATCTCGTCGAACACGAGGAGCACGTCGTGCGCGTCGCAGGCCTCGCGCAGGACCCGCAGATAAGCGGGGGAGTGGAACCGCATCCCGCCCGCGCCCTGCACCACGGGTTCCACGATCACGGCCGCCAGCTCATGGGCGTGACGCGCGATCAGCTCGTGCAGATGATCCGCGTAGGCCTCCTCGTACGCGGCCGGCGGGGCGTCGGCGAACACGTGCTGCGGCAGCGCGCCCGACCACAGCTCGTGCATGCCGCCCTCGGGGTCGCAGACCGCCATCGGCTGCCAGGTGTCGCCGTGGTAGCCACCGCGCCAGGTCAGCAGGCGGCGCTTCTCCGGCTTCCCGAGGGAACGCCAGTGCTGGAGGCACATCTTGATCGCGACCTCGACGGACACGGAGCCCGAGTCGGCGAGGAACACATGCTCCAGACCTTCGGGTGACATGTCGACAAGGCGCTTCGCGAGTCCGACGGCGGGCTCGTGCGTGAGCCCGCCGAACATGACGTGGCTCATCCTGCCGAGCTGGTCGCGCACCGCCTCGTTGAGCACGGGGTGGTTGTAGCCGTGGACAGCCGACCACCAGGACGACATCCCGTCGACCAGCTCGGCACCTTCACCGACCCCACCGCCCCGGCCGGCGAGCCGGAGTCGCACCCCGGCCGCCGACTCGACGACGAGCGGCTCCTGCCGCCCCGGCATCGGACCGTACGGATGCCAGACGTGCCGCCGGTCGAGGTCGAGCAGCTCCGCCACGGGCAGCCCCGACACCGGCAGCCCCGACACCTCAGGCATTGGGCGCGAGATCCGTACCGGCACCCCGGCGGCGTACGGCGACGAGGTCCGTACGCGCCTCGGGGACCTCGGCGACCGGGGACTCCGCAGCGTCTTCGTGCGAGCCGCAGCCCCCTTCCTCATGGGAGCCGCAGCCCCCGCCGGAACCGCAGGCCGAACCCGCGCCGGAACCGCGGGTCGCCGCAGCCTCGGAACCGCACGGTCCGCCCCGGTGCTCGGGCAGCGTCACCTGATCGGTGCCCTCGACCTCGAACCCGGCGTCCGTGATCATGTCCAGGTCCGCCTTGCCCGCCTGGCCCTCACTCGTCAAGTAGTCGCCGAGGAAGATGGAGTTGGCGAGGTGGAGCGCCAGCGGCTGCATCGAGCGCAGGTGCACCTCGCGCCCGCCCGCGATCCGCACCTCGACGTCGGGGCAGACGAAGCGGACCATCGCGAGGATCCGCAGGCAGCGCTGCGGCGTCAGGTTCCACTCCTTGGCGAGGGGCGTGCCCTCGAAGGGGATGAGGAAGTTGACCGGCACCGAGTCCGGGTCGAGTTCGCGCAGGGAGTAGACGACGTCGACCAGGTCCTCGTCGCTCTCGCCCATGCCGGCGATGAGACCGGAGCAGGCGGACAGACCGGCCGCGTGGGCCTTCTGCACCGTGTCGACGCGGTCCGCATAGGTGTGCGTCGTCGTGATGTCGCCGTACGTGCCCTCGGAGGTGTTGAGGTTGTGGTTGTACGCGTCGGCCCCCGCGCCGCGCAGCCGCTCGGCCTGGCCCTCGGACAGCAGACCGAGGCAGGCGCACACCTCGACGCCCTCGTTCTGCTCCTTGATCGCGCCGATGGTCTCCGACACGCGGTCGACGTCCCGGTCCGTCGGGCCGCGCCCGGACGCCACCAGGCAGACCCGCTTCGCGCCGCCCGCGACACCTGCGGCCGCGGCCTTCGACGCCTCGTCGGGCTTCAGCCACGTGTACTTGAGGATCTCCGCCTTGGACCCGAGCCGCTGCGAGCAGTACGAGCAGTCCTCGGGGCACAGGCCCGACTTGAGGTTGACCAGATAGTTGAGTTTCACCCGCCGGCCGAACCACTGCCGCCGCACCTTGCCGGCCGCGGCCACCACATCGAGCAGTTCGTCGTCGGAAGTCGCCAGAACGGCGAGCGCTTCTTCGCGGCTCGGCAGCTCGCGCCGCAGCCCCTTGTCCACCAGCGTGTTCAGCAGGTCCATGGCCCGATCCTGACCTACGTCCCCTGCTCAGGCCAAGGAGGCTTCGGACAACTCTGCCGGTTCGGCGTGTGGGTATTGCCACATCCTGGGTGGCTGGATGTCCCGCTAGTGTCTGTGCACTGCCTACAAAGACGCAGCGGGCACGGGACAGCACACCCCGCTCGAGAACCGGCCGCGACACGGCCGTCGGAGGGACTCATATGGCGGGATCGCCGTTCGGCTGGATCGACGAGCAGGAGCGCGTGCGCCGCAGCGCCGGACTCGTCCGCACGCTGCGTCCCCGGCCCGCCGAGAACCCGCTCCTCGATCTCGCGAGCAACGACTACCTCGGCCTCACCCGCCACCCCGAGATCACCAGGGGAGCGGCGGACGCGGCGCTGCGCTGGGGCGGCGGCGCCACCGGCTCCCGGCTCGTCACGGGCACCACGGAGCTGCACACCGAACTCGAGCGCGAACTGGCCGCGTTCTGCGGCTTCGAGGCGGCACTCGTCCTGTCGTCCGGCTACGCGGCCAACCTCGCCGCCGTGACCGGGCTCGCCCCGCACGGCTCCCTGATCGTCTCGGACGCGAGCAATCACGCCTCCCTCATCGACGGATGCCGGCTCGCCCGTGGCGCTACGCAGGTCGTCCCGCACGCCGACCCGGACGCCGTCCGTAAGGCCCTCGACACGCATCAGGGGCAGGCGGTCGTCGTCTCCGACTCCGTCTTCTCGGTGGACGGCGACGCGGCTCCCCTGGCTGAACTGGCAGGAGTGGCAAGGGAGTTCGAGGCCGGCCTGATCGTCGACGACGCACACGGACTCGGCGTGCTCGGCGACGGCGGCAGGGGCGCGCCGCAGGCGGCGGGGCTCTCGGGCGCCGACGACACCGTCGTCACCGTCACCCTCTCCAAGTCGTTCGGCAGCCAGGGCGGCGCCGTCCTCGGTCCCGCCCGGGTGATCGACCATCTCGTCAACACCGCACGGACGTTCATCTTCGACACGGGCCTCGCGCCCGCGGCGGCCGGCGCCGCACTCGCGGCCCTGCGCCTGCTGCGCCGCGAGCCCGAGCGCGCCGACCGGGCGCGCGCCGTGGCCTCCTCGCTGCACGAACTCCTCACTGCCGAGGGGCTCCAGGCCGTTCGGCCGGACGCCGCCGTCGTCTCCGTGCGCGCGCCGTCCCCCGAAGAGGCCGTGCGCTGGGCGGCCGACTGCCGCGAAGCCGGCCTCGTCGTCGGCTGCTTCCGACCGCCGTCCGTGCCGGACGGCATTTCACGGCTGCGGCTGACCGCCCGCGCCGACCTGACGGACGATCAAATCGCCCAGGCCGTACGGGTGATCAGCCGCAACGCTCCCGACTCGGCGTTCACCGCAAGGAGCTGAGGAACCCCTCCCAGGCGGAGGGCGAGAACAGCAGAGCGGGTCCGGCCGTGCGCTTGGAATCGCGCACCGCGAGGAGTCCGGCCGAAGGGCCGCGGTGCAGCGGAGCCGTCTCGACGCAGTTGTTCATTCCGGTGCTTCGGCTGCTTCGCCGCCATGGCGCGCCGTGCAGAGAGGTGCTGGGAACGGCGGCGGATGGTACGTACCGAGGCAGAGCTGACATGGTGCCTCCTTACGTGCGTTCACTGTCCGGTGGGGGGTGCGCTCCGGCGATCCCGGCGATGAAATCCAGTGAGTCCCCGGGCGAAAGGGCGTGGATCCGAAGGGCGTCAAAGGCGTCCGTGTACGCCTTGAGGTCTTCTTTCCGCTCGAGGTAGAGGCTACTCGTCAAATGGTCGAGAACTACTACGTCCAGATCAGAAGTGTTCGGAAATGAGAACACAACGAAAGGGCCGGTCAGTCCGACATGCTCCCCCGCGGTGAACGGCAATACCTGTAGCCGCACATGGGGAAGCTTCGCCACGGCGGCGAGATGACGCAGCTGCTCCGCCATCACCCGGGGACCGCCCACCGGCCGCCGCAGCACCGCCTCGTCGAGTACCGCGCTGAGCCGCAGCGGCGACGCCGAACGCAGCACGTCCTGTCGGGCGATCCGCACCTCGACCAGGGCGTCGACCTGCCCGTCCGGCAGCCCGTCGAGCGCGGCCCTGGTTACCGCACGCGCGTAGTCGGGCGTCTGGAGAAGGCCCGGCACGACGGACGTCTCGACCGTCCTGACCCGGCACGCCTGCGACTCCAGGCTGATGAAGTCCCGGTAGGCGGGCGGCAGAAGACCCCGGTAGGCGTGCCACCAGTGCTGGCCGCCGTCGTCCCCCGACCCGGCCAGCGCGACCAGCAGGTCCCGTATGCCGGGGTCCGTGACCTCGAACGCGTCGAGCAGGAGGCGTACGTCCGACGCTTTCACGCCGCTGCGGCCGGTCTCGATACGGCTCACTTTCGACTGGTGCCAGCCGACGAGCCGGGCCGTCTCGCCACTGGTGAACCCCGCGCGGGCGCGCAGCGCGCGCAGCTCCGCGCCGAGCCTGCGGCGGCGCACCGCCGGACCGTGTTTCATTCTGTCTCCTCGGACCTGTGGCCCGGCTCCTTCCGGCCCGGCGGATCGTGTTCCGAGCCGACGGTAGAGGAAGCCGGCGGCATACGCCCAAATGCGGTCCACCGACGCAGAGTTCACCGCTTCGAGCGACAGATATATGCATATCTCGGGGGATCGGCTCCACTGGCGGAGCGGGAGTGGCAGTCTGGCGCGAAGCACCAGTCCGGGGGTCGCCTCGAGTCATCCGCCATGTGTCGGATTCAGGCCCCGGCGAAAAAAGGGACGACGTCGCCATGGCAGATCACCAGGAAGCATCCGTCACTCTGCCGAGCGATCCTGCCTCGGTCTCGTCGGCCCGCACATATGTCGGCGACGTACTCGCCGAATGGGGCATGCCGCGCGACGCGGAAACAGCCGACACCGTCCGGCTCATCGTCTCCGAACTCGCCACGAACGCCGTGATGCACACCCGCGGGCAGTCGCCGGTCTTCACCGTCGACGTGCAGCTGGAGCGCGACGAACACCTGCGCATCGGCGTCACGGACAGCCACCCGCGCTACCCGAAGCGGCTCCCGGCCGCCGTCCAGCAGGACAACGGGCGGGGCATGGTGATCATCCGCTGTCTGACCTCCGAGTGCGGCGGAAGCCTGTCGGTCAGGCCCACCCCCGAGGGTGGCAAGACCGTGTGGATCGCCCTGCCGTGGACGGTCCCCGTCCAGTCGGTGTGAAGGCCGGCTGCGGTGGCGCGGCTACGGGGACGGGGTGCCCGTCTTCTCCTGCGCCCGCGTGAGTGAGCGCCGCACCAGACGCGGCAGCACGCCCCACAGGCCCGCACAGACCGCGAACGTGCCCGCCCCGGCCGCGATGCCCGCCGCCCGCCCCGTGGTGACGTCCACGACGAGCAGCACGGACCCGGCCAGGGCGAGCATCAGAACGCCCAGGCCGGCCGCGGCGAGCCGCGAGGACATCTGCACGATCTCCGGCTTGGCACCCCGCCCGAACAGCGCGCGGTGCAGCGCCGCGGGCGCCGTGAACAGCGCGGCGGCGAGCACCGCGAGCAGCAGCGTCGCGATGTACGTCGCGCGCTGCACGCCGTCCAGCGCCGGGAACCTTGGAGTGAACGCCAGCGTCAGCAGGAACGCGAAGAGGATCTGCACGCCCGTCTGGGTGACTCTCAGCTCCTGGAGCAGCTCGCCGAAGTTCCGGTCCGCGCGCTCCAGCGGCGTCTCGTGCCGGTCCCGCCCCACGCTCCTTGGACCTGAGTCGCGTGGGGCATCCTCGTCGCCGGCCGGTCGGTCCTCGTCCATACGACCACGAGTACCCCATCGCGCGGTTCCGAGACGGCCTCGGCGGGGCGCGCGCAACCCGGTGACGCCTGACGGGCCGCCAGGGCCCCAGGGGCCCGTCAGGTGGCGCTACCGCACGCGCCCGTACCAGACGCTCCTCGTCCAGATCCGCTGGAGCCGCACCACGTCACCGGTCTTCGGCGAGTGCCAGATCCTTCCCTTCCCGGCGTAGATGCCGACGTGGTAGACGCCGCGGCCCGAATGGAAGAAGACCAGGTCACCGCGTTTGCGATGGGACGCGGAGACATGGCGGGTCTTGTTGTACTGCTGGGCGGCGGTACGGGGCAGCTTCTTGCCCACTCGCTTGAACGAGTAGACCGTCAGGCCCGAGCAGTCGAACCTGTGCGGTCCTGAGGCGCCCCACTGGTAGGGGCTTCCCTTCCTTGAGGCCGCGATCTGGAGGGCCTTCGTCGCAGGTGGCGAGGCCTCCGCTTCGGGCGTGGCTCCTGGGACCAGCAGGCTGCCGCCCGCTACGGCGAGCGTGAGGGCCGAGGCGGTGCCGGCCCGGGTCAGCAGCGACGGGACACGATTGAGCGCAGTCATGCGCAACCCTTCGTCAGCCGCCTGTGAAGGATGACCTGTCGGATTCGGGCTGGCGAAGTTGCCCGGCCGCGAAGTGCGGCTTCACCCCAAGGGCCGGTCCGGAAAACAGCTCCGGCGGCCCGTCGTGCCTGGGTCCTCCACTCCTGCCGATCCACTTCTGTCGACCTGGCATCCGTGCGGCGGCAGGACTCGGCGTCCGCACGGACCGCCCCGCCGCGGCGGCGGGGGCTTGTCGTCGGAAGGGATCTTCACGCACAAACGCCGCGAACGCAGAGCGGAATCGGTGTTGTGTGAGTGTCCTCACGAGTGATCCATTCAGGTGGACAGCACACTTCTCCACCCCGGTGCGGGGGTCCCAACGAGCCCCGCACCAGCAGCGGAAGGCAAAAATCCCGACTTCGCGTAGGTGTTCCGCGCAACTTTTCCGGTTCGCATGTGCGAGTACCGGCTACGCCGTATGTGGGTACCTCTTCTGGTCCGTTTCGACCCCGGCCCGGACGGTTCGGATCGATCGCTTCGGTCTTGAACGGGTCGTCAATTGACCGACTCCGGCGGCACTGTGACCCGTTGTGTCCTCCTTTCTCCGTCCAGGACCCGCAAAGCCCGAGCCAGCGTCGTCGCGTGGAGCTCGGTCTCGCCCCGCTGATGCATGAGCGTCAGGGCGTCCCTGAGCGCCGTCGCCCCGCCGACGAGCGCTTGCGCGGCCCGGAGTCCGCCATACGTGTGGTCGCTCCTGGCCGGGTTGATCCTTCCGAGCAGGTCGACCACTTCCAGATAGCGGTCGAGGAGTTCGCACTCGGCGCGCGTCAGCGCGGGCAGCGGGGGCAGCTCGGGCGGCAGCATCGCCGGGTCACCCGGCGCCGTTGCCCGAGCCGGACGGCTTGCGGTTCTCGATGACCCGGTCCACGAGCCCGTACTCCACGGCGTCCTGGGCCTGAAGGATCTTGTCCCGCTCGATGTCGGCGGCGATGCGCACTCGGCTCTGCCCGGTGTGCCGCGCGAGCAGTTCCTCCAGCTGGGCGCGCATGCGCACCAGTTCACGGGCCTGGATCTCCAGGTCGGTCGGCTGGCCCTGTGCGGGCTCGGTCAGCCCCGGCTGTTGGATCACCACACGCGCGCCGGGCAGCATGGCCCGCTTCCCCGGCGTCCCGGCGGCCAGGAGTACGGCGGCGGCGGAGGCGGCCTGCCCGAGGCACACGGTCTCGACCTCGCAGCTGACGAACTTGATCGTGTCGTAGATCGCCGTCATCGCGCTGAACGAGCCGCCGGGGGAGTTGATGTACAGCGAGATGTCCCGGTCCGGCGCGGCGTACTCGAGGTGCATGAACTGCGCCATCACATCGTTCGCGGAGGTGTCGTCGATCGGTGTCCCCAGGAAGACGATCCGCTCCTCCAAAAGCTTGGAGTACGGATCGAGCGTGCGGTGCCCGGCCGAGGTGCGCTCGGTGAACTCGGGCAGGACGTAGCGGGCGGAAGGTCGGTTCATGGCACATGCCTCCGTGAGCGCGGAACTCTGTCGCTGCTTCCGTAAAAAATGTACAGGACGTACGGATGGCGGAGTAGGGCCAAGGCTCCTAGAAACGCGAAGAAGGGGGCCGGCCCGCGCCCGATGCGCGTGGCCGACCCCCTCTCCGTGCTTCTGGGGCGTGGCTACCGGTCGCCGTCGTCCGTCCTGGACAGGCGCAGCGCGAGGTGTTGCAGGAGGTCGGCGCTCTTGATGTCGGTCCTGCCCGAGTCATGCACCTCGGCGAGCTCGGAGAAGAGGAACGCGAACGCGCCCACCAGGGAGATCGTCACCGGCATCAGCGCCGCGATGGTCGCCTCCGCGGCCTCCTCCACGCTCGATTCCGCCGGGATCTCGATGGAGGGGAACGCCTCTGTCACCAGGCGCCCGAGCTGGGCGTCCTCGGTCTCGATGTCGGGCTCGGCATCCTCGCTGAGCCTGCGCACCATTTCCTGGGTCTCGGTCAGGACGCCGATTGCGCGCAGGATGATCTCGCTCTGTTCCATGCGCGGAGCCTAGGCGGACGGTGCCCCGCCGCGGGCGCTGTTCCGGGCGGGGCTTCGTCGGATCCGCGCAAGCAGCCATGCGGCACGAACAGTTGACACGTCGACGTTACGCGCAGCCACTGACAACGGCGGCGCCCCGAACCGTCCCGCTCGAGCCGCCGCCCCACCTGCGGGTTGCCGTGCCGTCACGGACCGTGTCCGCGCAGGGGGGCCGGTCTAAGCTGGAGGACATGGCCTACGAGATTCCGGTGACGCAAGCCCGCGCTGAGCTCGCCGATCTGATCAACCGCGTCGTGTACGGCGGTGAACGCGTCGTCGTGACCCGGCACGGCAAGCCGCTCGTCGCGCTGGTCTCCGCCGCCGATCTCGAGCGCCTCGAGGCCCTGGGGGAATCGGGGGACGAGCGGGTGATCAGCTCCGTCTCCGGCATCGGCTCGACCTCGTCCGCCGGCGGCGACCGTCACCGCTTCGGCATCGCCGCGGAGCGCCGGGGGCCGGAGGTCAGGTAAGTCGGCAGCTCCGGCAGCTCCGCCACGTCCAGTACGTCTCGCTGGCATCAAGTGGCGCCCGGATCAAGTGACTTGGGTGACTGTCCCGGGCAGAAAAGGGCCGTGCGCCCCCGTCCGCTACAGCGGGGACGCACGGCTGTCATGAGGGCGCGTGGCGTCAGCCGACCGCCACCGCCTCCCGCGCCGTGGGCTCCCCCGCCACTTCGCCGGCGCCCCGTTTCTTGCGCAGCCCGCCCAGCAGTACGCAGACGAGCCCGAGCCCTGCCCAGGCCGCCAGCGTGATCGCGGGCGTCATGGCACGCGCCCCGTCGAAGTACGAGACCGAGCGCAGCAGCGTTCCACCCGCGCCCGGCGGCAGGAGCTGGCCGATGCGGCCGACCGGTTCGGGCAGCAGCTGCGGCGCCGACGACACCCCCGAGAACGGGTTGCCGAGCAGCACCATCAGGAGTGAGCCCACCCCGATCCCCGACGGGCCGAACAGCGCGGAGAGCCCGGCAACGGTGCCGCCCACGGCCAGCGCCGACAGGCCCAACACCCCTGCTTCCGCCCACCAGTTGCCGGTGAGCACCCCGAGCCAGCTGTGCGTGAGCGCCGCCGCCACGACGCCTACGAGCGAGGACGCCACCACGAGCGCACCCGCCGCCCGCCACCCGCGCAGCCCGAGCAGCGTCACCACGGCGCCGCCGGCCACACCCGCGATCGCCAGCGGCAGCACGCTGGAACTCAGCACCGCCCCGCGTGGATCCCCGGCCGGCGCGGCGACCACGTCGACCGTCGGCACCTGCGTGTCCTTCGGCGCCTCGGCGGTCACGGCCTGCTGAAGCAGCTGCGCGACGACGGGGCTCGCCGCCGTCGCGGTGAGGAGCTTCGGGCCCTGGGGCGTCGCCACCACCGCTCCGTAGACGGTCCGGTCCGTGATCGCCGCGCGCGCCGCCGCCTCGTCGGCGTACCGGTGAATCTCGAACGCGCCTTTGTGGGACCGCAGTTGCTGCTCGACGGGTGCTGCGGCGGCCGCCGGTCCCGCGACGCCGAGCGGGAGGTCCCGGGGCGCGGTTCTGGCCCCGGGCCAGGCGAACGCCCACAGCGCGAGGGCGACGAGCATCGGCACGAGCAGGGCGACCGCGGCCATCCTGCGCGCCGGAGACGGCGGGGCCGGGGTGGCGGTCGGGCTGGACATGGCTTCCTCCGGGAGGAGCGGGAGCTTATAGCGAAGGATCGTTCGTTTTACTGGCGGCCACTGTCCCGGCGTGGCCGTCTCTTGTCACGAATGAATGTTCGTTTTACTTTGTGACCATGGCTCGTGTATCCCAGGAACATCTGGACGCCCGTCGTCGGCAGATCCTCGACGGCGCGACCCTCTGCTTCGCGCTCAACGGCTTCCACGCCACGTCCATGCAGGACGTGCTGAAGTCGGTCAATCTCTCCGCGGGCGCGGTGTACCGCTACTTCAGCGGCAAGGAGGAGCTGATCGGGGCCATCGTCACCGAGGTGCTCGACGAGATACGGGGTGTCTTCGAGTCGGCCGGCGCCGAGAGTCCGCCCGCGCCGCCGGACGTGCTGGTGGGGAGGGTTCTGGGCAGGATCCTCGGGATGCGGCCGGGGCTCACGCATGAGGGCGTGTCCGTCTTCCCGCGGCTGATGGTCCAGGTGTGGACGGAGACGCTGCGCAACGACGAGCTCTCCCGGGTGATGCGCGAGGCGTACGTCGGCGTGCGCGCGGCCTGGGTGAAGATCGTCGAGGGGTATCAGGCCGCGGGGATGATGCGCGCCGACATCCCCGCCGACGACGTCGCCCGGGTCATGATCGCCACGGCGCAGGGATTCGCCGCGCAGCAGGCCCTGTTCGGGGAAGTTCACGTCCCTGTCGAAACTTTGCAGAACGGCCTGCGGGCCCTGATGAGTATGGGCGCGGCCAGCTGACAGTCATGGGCGGGTCAAAGGGTGGTTAACCTCGTTGAAACTCCCCCCGATTAGCCTGCACCGCACGTCACCAGGGGCTTTTGTAACCGGGATGCACAAGATCGTGTGCATTCTTTGTATGTTACATCTATACCCGCCGCGGTGGCCGCGGCAGCCGGATCCCGCACGGTCCGGAGTGAAGGACTGTGAGGTGAGCTGTGCAACTGACCCCGCACGAGCAGGAACGACTGCTCATTCATGTGGCAGCCGACGTGGCCGAGAAGCGTCGGAGCCGGGGTCTGAAACTCAATCATCCCGAGGCGATCGCTCTCCTCACGTCGCACATTCTCGAAGGTGCGCGTGACGGCCGGACCGTAGCCGAACTCATGTCGTCCGGTCGCAAGGTGCTCACGCGCGACGACGTGATGGAGGGCATTCCCGAGATGATCCACGACGTGCAGGTCGAGGCGACCTTCCCCGACGGCACCAAGCTCGTCACCGTCCACGATCCCATCGTCTGACGGGGGGGGGGGAGCGCTTCCATGATTCCCGGAGAGATCCTCTTCGCGGACGAGCCCGTCGTGTTCAACGAGGGCCGCGAGGTCACCCGTCTGACCGTGCTCAACGCCGCCGACCGGCCCGTCCAGGTCGGCTCCCACTACCACTTCGCCGAGGCCAATCCCGGTCTGGAGTTCGACCGTGCCGCAGCGCACGGTCTGCGACTCAACGTCGCCGCAGGGACCGCCGTGCGCTTCGAGCCCGGAATCCCTGTCGACGTCGAACTCGTGCCTCTGGCCGGCCGGCGCATCGTGCCGGGCCTGCGGGGCCAGACCGGAGGTGCCCTCGATGGCTGAACTCTCCCGCGCCGCCTACGCCGACCTGTTCGGCCCCACCACCGGCGACCGCATCCGCCTCGCGGACACCGACCTGCTGATCGAGATCGAGGAGGACCGCTCCGGCGGCCCCGGACTCTCCGGTGACGAGTCCGTGTTCGGCGGCGGCAAGGTGATCCGCGAGTCCATGGGCCAGTCACGCGCTACGCGCGCAGACGGCGCCCCCGACACCGTCATCACCGGCGCCGTGATCGTCGACCACTGGGGCATCGTCAAGGCCGACATCGGCATCCGGGACGGCCGGATCACCGCGATCGGCAAGTCCGGCAACCCCGACACGATGGACGGCGTCCACCCCGACCTCGTCATCGGCCCCGAGACCGAGATCCTCGCCGGCAACGGCAAGATCGTCACCGCGGGTGCCATCGACACCCACATCCACTTCATCTCGCCGACCATCGTCGACGAGGCGCTCGCCTCCGGTGTCACCACGCTGATCGGCGGCGGTACCGGCCCGGCGGAGGGCTCCAAGGCGACCACGATCACCCCTGGTTCGTGGCACCTTGCCCGCATGTTCGAGGCGATGGAGTCGAGCCCGGTCAACATCGGCTTCCTCGGCAAGGGCAACACCACGTCCGCCGAGTCCATGTACGCCCAACTGCGCGGCGGCGCCGTCAGCTTCAAGATCCACGAGGACTGGGGCGCGACCCCCGCCGTCATCGACGCCTGCCTGAACGTCTGTGAGGACACCGGCGCGCAGCTCGCCGTCCACACGGACACCCTGAACGAGGCGGGCTTCGTGGACGCCACCTTCGACGCCGTGGCCGGCCGCACCCTGCACGCCTTCCACGTCGAGGGCGCCGGCGGCGGGCACGCGCCCGACATGATCACGGCCGTCTCGCTGCCCAACATGCTGCCGAGCTCGACCAACCCGACGCGGCCGCACACCGTCAACACCGTCGAGGAACACCTCGACATGCTGATGGTCTGCCACCACCTGAACCCGGCCGTCCCCGAGGACCTGGCCTTCGCCGAGTCCCGGATCCGGCCCACCACCATCGCGGCCGAGGACATCCTCCACGACATCGGCGCCATCTCGATCATGTCCTCGGACTCCCAGGCGATGGGCCGCATCGGCGAGGTCGTCCTGCGGACCTGGCAGACCGCGCACGTCATGAAGCGCCGCCGCGGCCTCCTGCCCGGCGACACCCGCGCCGACAACCTGCGCGCCCGTCGGTATGTCGCCAAGTACACGATCAACGCGGCCGTCGCACAGGGCATCGACCACGAGATCGGCTCCGTCGAGACCGGCAAGCTCGCCGACCTGGTGCTGTGGGACCCCCGGTTCTTCGGCGTCAAGCCGCAGCTCGTCATCAAGGGCGGCCAGATCGCGTACGCTCAAATGGGTGACGCCAACGCGTCCATCCCCACGCCGCAGCCCGTCCTGCCCCGCCCCATGTTCGGCGCCCACGGCAGGGCCCCCGCCTCGAACTCGTTCTTCTACGTGACGCAGACCGCCCTCGACGACGGGCTGCCCGAACGCCTCCGCCTGGACAGGAAGTTCGTGCCGATCCGCTCGACGCGGGGACGCACGAAGGCCGACATGCGGGAGAACGACGCGCTGCCGCGGGTCGAGGTCGCCCCCGACAGCTTCGCCGTCACCATCGACGGCGAACTCGTCGAACCCGCGCCCGCCGCCGAACTGCCGCTCGCCCAGCGGTACTTCCTGTTCTGACGGGCCGAGAAGAGATATGACACGAGCCGCACTACTCGTCCTGGCCGACGGCCGCTTCCCCGCCGGTGGGCATGCCCACTCCGGCGGGGCGGAGGCCGCCGTCAAGGCGGGACGCATCACGGGCGCGGCGAGCCTGGAGGACTTCTGCCGGGGCCGACTGCACACCACGGGACTGGTGTCGGCGTCCCTGGCGGCGGCCGCCGCGCTCGGCCTCGATCCGGTCACCCTGGATGAGGCCGCCGACGCCCGTACTCCGTCACCCGCCCTGCGCACCGCGGCGCGCAGGCTCGGCAGACAGCTCATGCGCGCCGCGCGCGCGGCCTGGCCGCATCCCGAACTCGACGCGCTCGCCCGTCGATTCCCCAAGGGGGCCCATCAGCCGGTGGTCCTCGGCCTCACCGCCCGGGCCGCGGGCCTCGGAGCCGCCGACGCCGCCTACTGCTCCGCGTACGAGAGCGTCAGCGGGCCCGCCACCGCGACGGTCCGGCTGCTCAGCCTCGACCCCTTCGACGCGACGGCGGGGCTCGCGCGCCTCGCGGACGACATCGACCGTGTCGCGACGGAGGCCGCCGAGGCTGCGGCACGAGCCGTCACCGAAGGGACGGATTCATTGCCCGCGGCGTCCGCGCCGCTGCTGGAGGTGGGGGCCGAGGCCCACGCGGCCTGGGCTGTGCGCCTGTTCGCGTCCTAGGACGCGACGCGGCGGACGCGCCTCAGGGCGCCCTGCCTCCCCACTGAACGATCGGAGTAACACCATGCACCTCGACCACTCACACGACGGCCCCGCCGCTGTCAGCGCCGACGCCCGCCGTCCCGACGGCACCCGCCGCGCTGTTCGTATCGGCCTCGGCGGCCCCGTCGGATCCGGCAAGACCGCCACCGTCGCGGCGCTCTGCCGCGCGCTGCGCGACGAGCTGTCCCTCGCCGTCGTGACGAACGACATCTACACGCGCGAGGACGCCGAGTTCCTGCTCCGCGAGGCCGTGCTGCCGCCCGAGCGCATCACCGCCGTGGAGACGGGCGCCTGCCCGCACACCGCCATCCGCGACGACATCTCCGCCAACCTGGAGGCCGTGGAGGACCTGGAGGACGAGGTCGGGCCGCTCGACCTGATCCTCGTCGAGTCCGGCGGCGACAACCTCACGGCCACGTTCTCGCGCGGCCTCGTCGACGCGCAGATCTTCGTCATCGACGTCGCCGGCGGCGACGACATCCCGCGCAAGGGCGGCCCGGGCGTCACCACCGCCGACCTGCTCGTCATCAACAAGACGGACCTCGCCCCGTACGTCGGCTCCGACCTCGCCAGGATGTCCGCCGACGCCAAGGCGCAGCGCGCCGAACTCCCTGTCGTCCTCCAGTCCCTGCGCTCCGACGACGGTGTGCGCGAGGTCGCCGACTGGGTGCGCGGACAGTTCGCCGCGTGGACGGCATGACCGCAGGCGTACGCTCCACGGCCCGCATCACGGCGAGTGACGACGGCCGGGGCGGCACCTGTCTGCCCGTCCTCGACGCAGAGGGCTCCCTGGCTCTGCGCCGCATCCGCTCGACCGGTCCCGACGCACGCGTCATGCTCGTCGGCGCCATGAGCGGGCCGCTCGGCGGCGACCACATGAGTGTCGAGGCGCACGTGACGGCAGGTGCCCGCCTGCGCATCGGGTCCGTCGCCGCGACGATCGCCCTGCCCGGCCAGGCCAAGGGCGAGGCGCGCTACGACGTCCGCCTCACGGTCGACGACGGGGCCGAACTGCACTGGCTGCCCGAGCAGTTGATCTCCGCGTGCGAGAGTGACCTGCGGGTCGCCACGCGGGCCGAACTCGCTCCGGGCGCCCGGCTCGTGCTGCGTGAGGAACAGGTGCTCGGCCGCACTGGCGAGGAGCCCGGCCGGCTCGCCAGCCGGCTCACAGTCCACCGCGCGGGCCGCCCCCTGCTCGACCAGGAGCTGGCCTGCGGCCCCGGCGCGCCCGGCGGCTGGGACGGCCCCGCCGTGCTCGCGGGACACCGGGCGCTCGGTCAACTCGTGGTCGTAAGGCCCGAGTTCGAGAAGGACAGGCCGTCGCCCGCGCTGCTCGGCGAGAATGCCGCGCTGACGCCGCTCGCCGGGCCCGCCGTCCTGGTCACGGCCCTCGCGTCCGACGCGCTGCGGCTGCGTGGAACGCTCGACGACGCCCTGCGCCGCCTGTCCTGAGCGACGGCCCAAGGGGCCCGGCCGGTCCGAACCAAACGACCGTACGGGCCCATTCCGCTCACCGGGACGAGTTATACCGTTTATCGGATTGGTAAAGAACGTCAACTGTCCCTGTTGTCAGGGGCGGTGCAGGCGCAAGGATCCCCGTACTGATCGAGAACCCGATCGAAGTAATGATCGAATCGATGTACGGAGGACTCAGTTGAGACGGACTCGACTTACCAGTCGAAGCAGCCGGACGGCGGTGATCGGCTCCGCCGGAACCCTGGTGGCGGCGACCCTGATTGCGGGAGCCATGGCGGCGCCCGTCGCCAGCGCTGACTCCCGGAGCGGCCAGGACCGTGAAGCCCGCGGTGCGGCCGTCGCGGCGGCCCGTGCCGCCAAGGCCGGCGTCGACTGGAAGGACTGCCCCGCCGACTGGGGCATAGCCAAGCCCATCCAGTGCGGCTGGGTGACGGTGCCGCTCGACTACGCGAAGCCGTACGGCAAGCAGATCAAGCTCGCCGTCGACCGCATAGGCTCCACCGGCACCAAGGACGAGCGCCAGGGCGCCCTCGTCTACAACCCGGGCGGCCCCGGCGGCTCCGGCATGCGCTTCCCGACGCGCGTGACCACCAAGAACCCGCTCTGGACGAAGACTTCGAAGGCGTACGACTTCGTCGGCTTCGACCCGCGCGGCGTCGGCCACTCCGCGCCGATCTCCTGCATCGACCCGCAGGAGTTCGTGAAGGCCCCCAAGGCCGACCCGGTCCCCGACTCCGAGGCCGACAAGCTCGGCCAGCGCAAGCTCGCCAAGGAGTACGCGGACGGCTGCGCCGAGCGCAGCGGCGACATGCTGCCGCAGATGACCACGCCGAACACCGCGCGCGACCTCGACGTCATCCGCGCCGCCCTCGGCGAGAAGAAGCTCAACTACCTGGGCGTCTCCTACGGCACGTACCTGGGCGCCGTCTACGGCACGCTCTTCCCGGGCCACGTCCGCCGCATGGTCGTCGACAGCGTCGTCGACCCGTCGCGCGACAACATCTGGTACGAGGCCAACCTCGGCCAGGACGTCGCCTTCCAGGGCCGCTGGAACGACTGGACCTCGTGGGTGGCCAAGAACGACGCCTCCTTCCACCTCGGTGACACGCAGGCCAAGGTCGAGGCCCAGTGGCTGAAGCTGCGTGCCGCCGCCAAGAAGAACCCCATCGGTGGCGTCGTCGGCCCCGCCGAGCTGATCGCCTTCTTCCAGAGCGCCCCGTACTACGACTCGTCGTGGGTGCCGGTCGCGCAGGTGTGGAGCAAGTACGTCGCCGGCGACACCCAGGCGCTCGTCGACGCCGCGGCCCCCGACATGTCGGACACCGCGGGCAACGCCGCGTCGGAGAACGGCAACGCGGTCTACACCGCCGTCGAGTGCGCCGACGCCAAGTGGCCCACCAGCTGGAAGAAGTGGGACCGCGACAACACGCGTCTGAACAAGGACTACCCGTTCATGACGTGGGCGAACGCGTGGATGAACCTGCCGTGCGCCACCTGGCCCACCAAGCAGCAGACCCCCGTGAACGTGAAGACCGGCAAGGGCCTGCCCGCCGTTCTGATCGTCCAGTCCACCCGTGACGCGGCCACCCCCTACAAGGGCGCCGTCGAGCTGCACCAGCGCTTCAAGGGCTCGCGCCTGATCACCGAGAAGGACGCGGGCTCCCACGGTGTCACCGGCCTGACCAACCCGTGCATCAACGACCGGGTCGACACCTACCTGCTCACCGGCAAGACGGACAGCAAGGATGTGACGTGCGCTCCGCACGCCACGCCCAAGCCGTAACCACCGTCACGCGGTGAACCTGTGATGGCCCGGCCTCCCCAAGAGGCCGGGCCATCGTCGTGCCGTCGCTGCCGGGCGCTCGATCCGGCCCGGGCTCAGCTCAGCGGCATCCGCGGGAACTTGCGGGCCTTGTCCTTGGCCGCTTCGGCCTCGGCCTTGACGTCGGCCGCGTACTTGTCGACGTACTCCTGGCCGGACAGGCCGAGGATCGCGTAGATGATCTCGTCGGTGACCGCGCGGAGGATCGCCTTCTCGCCGTCCATGCCCGCGTAGCGCGAGAAGTCCAGGGGCTCGCCGAAGCGGATCGTCACGCGGTGGAGGTTCGGGATGACCTGGCCGGGCGGCTGCGCCTCGAACGTGCCGATCATCGCGCAGGGGATCACCGGGACCTGCCCTTTGAGTGCCATCGCGGCCACGCCGACCTTGCCCTTGTAGAGCCGCCCGTCGTGCGAGCGCGTGCCCTCCGGGTAGATGCCGAGCAGCTCGCCCTTGCTCAGCACGCCGAGGCCCTCGCGGATCGCGGCCTGGCCCGCCGCTCTGCCGGAGCGGTCCACGGGGATCTGTCCGGCGCTGCGGAAGAACGCGGCGGTCAGCCGGCCCCTGATGCCGGGACCCGTGAAGTACTCGGCCTTCGCCAGGAACGTGATCCGCCGCTTCAGGATGGCCGGCATCAGGAAGTGGTCCGAGAACGACAGATGATTGCCCGCGACGATCGCCGCGCCCGACTCCGGCACATGGTCGAGCCCTTCGATCCGGGGCCGGAACACCAGCCGCAGCAGTGGGCCCAGAATCACGTACTTGAGCAGTCGGTAGAACATGCTGGGCCGCCTTCCCCGTGAATCCAGATGCGTGCGCACAGTAACCAATCGTCGGCCCGCGCGCGAGAGCCCGTTCGGACCTCGCCGCGCCTCCGACCGGGGGACCGCACGGCGCGTCCGCTTGGCGGCCGCCCGGGACAGGGAGTGCCCTGGCCTCCGTTCGTCCCGCACCTTCACCGGAGGTCCCGTGATGCGTCCGCTCGTTCTCGCCGCCGCAGCCCTCACCGCCCTCGCAGCGGCCGGCCCGGCCCGCGCCACCGCTACCGACCCGCCGGCGCCCCAGGGGGTCTTTCTCACCGTCTCCGGGGATCAGGGCTCGTGGATGCGAGGTGAGCTGCTGCGCTGCGAGCCGGGGGCGTCCGGGCACCATCCCCACGCGTCAGAGGCGTGCGCCGCACTCGACGGGGCGCAGGGGAATCTGGACGCGCTGCACCCGGCCCCGGAGATGTGCACCCAGGTCTACGCCCCGGTCACCGTGAGCGCGAGCGGCACATACCGCGGCAAGAAGATCACCTGGGAGAAGACGTTCGCCAACGCCTGCACGATGAACGCCTCGACCGGGTCCGTCTTCCGCTTCTGACGCGTGGGTCCGCTCTCGCGCGGCACCGGGCATGCGTCAGGTGCTGCGCGACGCGGCCATCCCGAGGGTGAGCAGACCGAGCACGACCCAGCCGAACCACAGCCACCCGTTGCTCCCGAGCGCCACCGTGTAGGCCGTCACCGCGACGAGGGCGCCGACGGTGAGCACCCCCATCGTCTTCATCGATCCGGGCATGGCCCGCCTCCTCCCGGTAACCCGGACGGCGCAGCGCCCGGACCACGGCTGAACACCATGGTCACCCCTCAGGGGCACCGGGCGCTACCGGCCGCGCGTGTTCAGTGAGGCGAGATACGCGTTGTACGCGACAAGCTCCTGGTCACCGTCGCGGTCCGCGGCCCGGTCCTTGCGGCGCGCCTGCCGGTCCTCGGACTTCTTCCACTGGAAGAGCAGCGCGAGCAGCACGAGCACCGAGGGCACCTCGCTGAACGCCCAGGCGATGCCGCCGGCCGCCGTCTGGTCCGCCAGCGCGTCGATCCCGAGCGAGGCCGGCGGGTGCTCGTACGTGCCGATCATCGGCCCGGACGCCATCATCAGCGCGATGCCGAAGAACGCGTGGAAGGGCATGCCCGCGAAGAGCTCCAGCATCCGCATCACATAGCCGGGGCGGTGCGGGCCCGGGTCCACGCCCATGATCGGCCAGAAGAAGACCAGGCCGACGGCGAGGAAGTGCACCATCATGCCGATGTGCCCGACCTTCGAACCCATCAAGGTGTCGAAGATCGGCGTGAAGTAGAGCGCGTACAGGCTCGCGATGAACAGCGGGATCGTGAACGCGGCATGCGTGATGATCCGCATGTACCGGCTGTGCAGCAGCATCAGGAGCAGCTCGCGCGGCCCCTTCGAGCCGCGCCGCGCCACCGGCATCGCCCGCAGGGCGAGCGTGATCGGCGCGCCCATCAGGAGCAGGATCGGCGACAGCATGCTGATCACCATGTGCTGCACCATGTGCACGGAGAACATGACCATGCCGTAGTCGTTCAGCTTGGTGCACATCACCAGCATCACGGTCAGCACGCCGATGACGAACGACAGCGTGCGGCCCACCTGCCAGCTGTCACCGCGCCGCGCGAGCCGCACGACACCCCAGCCGTACAGGCCGAGCGCCACCAGGCACCCGATCAGGAAGAAGGGGTCCGCCGACCATGCGAGGCCTCGCCCCAGCGTGAACGGCGGCAGATCCATGTTCATGCCGTGCCCGCTGTGATCCATCCGCCGGCTCCTGATTGGTACTGGTTATGGGCTGTCTGTCCGCACCAGAGTAGAACTGCCCCCGGTCGCGGTCGCGACCGGGGGCAGACTCTTCAGGAGCGAACTACAGAACGCACTCCGCCTCGGCGTACCGCTCCTGCGGAACCGTCTTCAGCGTCTCGACGGCCTCGGCGAGCGACACCATCACGATGTCCGTGCCGCGCAGCGCCGTCATCATGCCGAACTCGCCGCGGTGCACGGCCTCGACGGCGTGCCAGCCGAAGCGCGTGGCGAGCACACGGTCGTACGCGGTGGGGGTGCCGCCGCGCTGCACGTGACCGAGGATCACCGGGCGGGCCTCCTTGCCGAGGCGCTGCTCCAGCTCGCCGGAGAGCCGCGTGGCGATGCCCGCGAAGCGCTCGTGGCCGTACATGTCCTTGACGCCCTCGTCGAACTCCATGGAGCCGGGGGCGGGCTTGGCGCCCTCGGCGGCCACGACGATGGCGAACTTCTTGCCCGCGGAGAACCGCTCGCCGACCTTCGCGGCCAGCTCCTCGATGTCGAAGGGGCGCTCCGGCACGACGATGGCGTGGGCGCCCGCGGCCATGCCCGAGTGCAGCGCGATCCAGCCGGTGTGACGGCCCATGACCTCGACGATCAGGACGCGCTGGTGGGACTCGGCGGTCGTCTTGAGGCGGTCGAGCGCCTCGGTCGCGACGCCGACGGCCGTGTCGAAGCCGAAGGTGACGTCCGTGACGGCGATGTCGTTGTCGATCGTCTTCGGTACGCCGACGATCGGGAGGCCGCTGTCGGACAGGAGGCGGGCCGCCTTCAGCGTGCCCTCTCCGCCGATCGGGATGATCGCGTCAAGACCCAGATCCGCGACATGGCCCTTGGCCCGCTCCACGCCGTCGCGCAGATGCGCGGGCTGGACCCGCGACGAGCCGAGGATCGTGCCGCCGCGGGCGAGGATGCCGCCCACCGCGTCCAGGTCGAGCTTGCGGTAGTCGCACTCCAGCAGGCCCTTCCAGCCGTCGTGGAAGCCGATGACCTCGTCGCCGTGGTCGACGACGGCACGGTGCACGACCGAACGAATCACGGCGTTCAGGCCGGGGCAGTCTCCGCCGGAGGTGAGGACACCAATACGCATAGCCCGAGAACCTTTGCAAAGTGGGCCGATGACCGGACCACTTTGTCCGGCTGGATCCCCGCCACCCTACCGGCGGGAGGGGGCGGGGCCGCACCTGACGTCCGCCTGCTGGACTGACCCGCTCACTTGTGCGGGACAGCGATCAGGCGGGCTGCTGAGCCGACGCGATCCGCTCGTTGCGCAGCGCCTCGTACCAGCGGTCGTCGACCGGCGGCAGCGCGTTGACATCGAGGGCCAGCTTCAGGAGCAGGTCCGCGATCAGCGGGTTGCGGGCGAGGACGGGGCCGTGCATGTACGTGCCGAACACGGTGTCGTTGAACGCGCCCTCCGTGCCGTCACCCGTGCCGTTGCCCTTGCCGATCTGCACGCGCGCGAAGGGCCGCGCCGACGGGCCGAGGTGCGTGATGCCCTGGTGGTTCTCGAAGCCCGTCAGCGGGGGGAGCCCCAACTGCGGGTCGATGTCGCCCAGTACGTCGCCGACGCACCGCTCGCCCTCACCGCGCGTGGACACCACGTCGAGCAGGCCGAGGCCCTGCTCGCGCTCGCCCAGGTCGTTGATGAACTCGTGGCCGAGGATCTGGTAACCGGCGCAGACCGAGAAGACGATCGCGCCGTTGGCCACGGCGCGCTGGAGACCGCCGTCACGCCGAAGCCGCTCCGCGGCGAGACGCTGCGGCCGGTCCTCACCGCCGCCGATCAGATAGATGTCGCCGGAGGTGGGCACCGGCTGGTCGCTGCGCACGTCGAGCCGGTGCACGTCGAGGCGGCGCTGGCGGGCGCGGCGCTCCACGACGAGGGCGTTGCCCTGGTCGCCGTACGTGCTCAGGAGGTCGGGGTAGACCCAGACCAGACGAAGGCCGTTGTCGCTCATGCTCATGAATCCTCTGCGGGGTCTCAGTTGCCGACGCGGCGGCGGACGTCCTGGAACGCGGTGTAGTTGGCGATCAGTTCGATCCGCCCTGGCGGGGCGGACTGCACCGCCTCGTCGACGCTCTCGCAGACCCGGAAGTCCAGGCCGGCGACCTCGAGCCGCACGGCGAGGTCGAGCCTGCGGTCGCCGATCACGAAGATCGGGTGACCGGCCAGACGTGTGTAGTCGACGTCCCACAGCCAGGAGGTGTCGGTGCCGTCGGCGCCGCGCGCGTTGACCGACAGGATCACCGGGGTCGGCGGCGGGTCGATCAGGGAAAACGTTTCGAGCCAGCCCGCCGGGTTCTTCGCGAGCAGCAGACGCAGGTCGCGGCCGAGGAACTGCACGACGTCGTAGCGTCCCGCGACCGCCTGCACCTGGTACATGCGCTCGAGGGCCACCTGGGGCGGCACGCCGAAGCACGCGGCGACGGCGGCCGACGAGGTCGCGTTCGCCTTGTTGGCGCGGCCGGGGAGCTGGAGGTGGATCGGCCAGGCCGAGCCGTGCGGGTCGAGGACGTAGTCGCCCTGGAGCGCCCAGCTGGGCGTCGGACGGCGGAAGCCGCACTCGCCGCAGTACCAGTCGTCGCCGGGGCGCTGCATCACGCCGCCGCACGACGGGCAGGACCACGCGTCGTCCTTCCACTCCTGGCCGGCGGCGACCCACACCACGTTCGGCGAGGAGGACGCGGCCCAGACGACCAGCGGGTCGTCCGCGTTAGCGATCACGATCGCCTTCGAACCGGCCAGGCCCTCACGCCACTTCTCGGCGAGCATGCGGGTCTCGGCGGCGCGGTCGAGCTGGTCGCGCGAGAGGTTGAGCAGCGCGATCGCCTTGGGAGCGGTGTCGCGGGCGACACCCGCCAGATACTTCTCGTCGACCTCGATCACGCCGAACTTCGCGTCCGAGCCGCCGGCGAGTGCCGAGGTGATGCCCGCGGGCATGTTCGCGCCGAGCGCGTTCGACACGACGGGGCCGGCGGCGCGCAGGGCCTCCGCGATCAGCCGCGTGGTGGTGGTCTTGCCGTTCGTCGCCGAGACGAGCACCACATCCAGATGCTGCGCAAGCCGCCCGAGCAGCTCGGGGTCGAGCCTGAGCGCGACCTTGCCGCCGATCACCGATCCGCTGCCGCGGCCCGCCGCGCGGGACACCGCCGCGGCCGCCTTGCCCGCCGTGACGGCCAGCTTGGCCCGCGGAGTCAGCGGCTCCGAGTTGCCTGACATCGTTCTGGATCCTCCTTGCGTACGGCGCCGCGCCTGCCCCCGGCATCGCTTGGTGGAGTCAGCCTATCGAGATCCACCTTTGAGCCCGAACCGCGGCACCACCCCGGATCCGGGGCTCGCCCTGACCGTACCCTTACGGCCATGCGACACGGCTCGATCCCGGGCGCCTCCGGGCGCGTACGACCCCTGACCCTGCTCGGTGATCCCGTGCTGCACACGCCCTGCGAGGAGGTGACAGATTTCGGGCCCTCGCTCGGCCGCCTAGTGGAGGACCTGTTCGCGACGATGTACGCCGCCCAGGGCGTGGGCCTCGCGGCGAATCAGATCGGCGAGTCCGCGCGGGTGTTCGTGTACGACTGCCCCGACGACGAGGACGTCCGTCACCTCGGGCACATCGTGAACCCGCGCCTCGTCGACGCGGACGGGGTGGTCGTGCGCGGCCCGGAGGGCTGTCTGTCACTGCCGGGCCTGGAGGCGGGCACGCCCCGCTTCGACCATGCCCGCGTCGAGGGCGTGGACCTGCGGGGCGAACCTCTGGTCGTGCACGGCACGGGCTGGTTCGCCCGCTGCCTCCAGCACGAGTGCGACCACCTGGACGGGCGGGTCTACACGGACCACGTCACGGGGTGGCGCCGCCGCAGGGTGCTGCGCCAGGCGGCGCGGGCCCCCTGGGCGACCGGCGCAGCGTCCTGAGGCCCCTTGGGTCAGAAGCCCGGCCCGCCCACCTTGTCGCCAGCCGCGGCGAGCCTGCCCCACAGCAGGTCGGCGAGGCTGCGCACCAACTCGCTTCGCGAGCAGGGCCTTTCGCCGAGCCACCAGTCACCCGCGGCGTGCATCATGCCGACGATTCCGTGGCCCCAGACGCGCGCGAGCTGCTGGCTGCCGGGGCCGAGATCGATGCGTTCCTCGATGACCTCGGCGAGCTCCTCGCCCATGCGGCGCAGCAGGGGAGCGGAGTGCATGCCGACGTAGAAGCCCTGCTCGCCCGGTGCTGCACTCTCGGACACGCTCTCCGAGGGGTGCATGAGAAAGCGGTACACCTGAGGCCGTGCCTCGATCGCCGCGAGATAGGTGTCGAGCGTCGACTCGACCCGCTCACGGCGCTCGGCCGGGGCGTCGAGCGCGGCCCGCAGCGAGGCGAGGAGCGCGTCGGTGTGGCGCTTGGCGAGCGCGGCGTAGAGGCCGCCCTTGTCGCCGAAGTGCCGGTAGAGGATCGGCTTGGTGATGCCCGCCTCGGCCGCGATGGCGTTCATGGACGCACCGGGCCCGTCGCGGAGCACCACGCGGTCCGCGGCCTCCAGCAGCTCTCGCCGCCGGCGCTCGGCAGACGTCTGCTGTTCCGTCCGCTGTGTGGTCTCCATGAGGTTTCTCCCCGCCCGTGCGATGGCCTGACGCACGCGAAACGTAACACTCGACGGCCTCGGGGCATCGAACGGGCTGCCGGGAGTTGACAGGGGCTACTGGCGAGTAACAGACTGCCGTTACCGCAAGTAACGTGTGAAGTGTACGCAGTGCTGGAGGGGACATGGCCGAGTTCACGATGGATCTGAACGACGAGCAGAAGGAAGTCAGGGACTGGCTCCACGGGTTCGCCGCCGATGTGATCCGTCCCGCGGCCGCCGAGTGGGACGAGCGCGAAGAGACGCCGTGGCCGGTCATCCAGGAAGCCGCCAAGATCGGAATCTACTCCCTGGACTTCTATGCGCAGCAGTTCTTCGACCCGACGGGTCTCGGCATCCCGATGGCCATGGAGGAGCTGTTCTGGGGCGACGCGGGCATAGCCCTGTCGATCGTCGGCACCGGGCTCGCCGCGGTCGGCGTCCTCGCCAACGGCACCGAGGAGCAGATCGGCACCTGGATCCCCCAGATGTACGGCGACGCCAACGATGTCAAGGTCGCCGCCTTCTGCTCGTCCGAGCCGGACGCCGGATCCGACGTCGCCTCCATGCGCACCCGCGCCGTCTACGACGCGGCCAAGGACGAGTGGGTCCTCAACGGCACCAAGACCTGGGCGACCAACGGCGGCATCGCCAACGTCCACGTCGTCGTCGCCGTCGTCGACCCCGAGCTCGGCTCCAAGGGCCACGCCTCCTTCATCGTCCCGCCGAACACGCCTGGCCTGTCCCAGGGCCAGAAGTTCAAGAAGCACGGCATCCGCGCCTCGCACACCGCCGAGGTCGTCCTCGAGGACGTACGCGTCCCCGGCTCCTGCCTGCTCGGAGGCAAGGACAAGCTCGACGAGCGCATGGCGCGCGCTCGTGAGCGCGCCAAGGCCGGTGGCGGCGAGCGCGTGAAGAATGCCGCCATGGCCACGTTCGAGGCGTCCCGCCCCGCCGTCGGCGCGATGGCGGTGGGCACGGCCCGCGCCGCCTACGAGGAGGCCCTGGAGTACGCCAAGACGCGTACACAGTTCGGCCGCCCGATCATCGACAACCAGGGCGTCGCCTTCCAGCTCGCCGACATGCGCACGCAGATCGACGCGGCGCGACTCCTGGTGTGGCGCGCCTCCTGGATGGCGAGCACGGGCAAGAAGTTCGAGTCGGCCGAGGGCTCCATGTCGAAGCTCTTCGCGAGCGAGACCGCCAAGAAGGTCACCGGCCAGGCCATTCAGATCCTCGGCGGCAACGGCTTCACCCGCGAGTACCCCGTCGAGCGCATGCACCGCGACGCCGCGATCTACACGATCTTCGAGGGCACCAGTGAGATCCAGCGCCTGGTGATCGCCCGCACGCTCTCGGGCCTGCCGGTCCGCTAGCCGAGTCGGCCGGTGCCCCTCGCGCGGCGCGGGGCACCGGCTTCAGTGGCCGTGTCGCAGTGGTTCAGAGCCGGGCGGCGACCTTGCGGGCGATGCGGACGATGTCGCCGGAGGGCCGCGCGGTGTACGCCGGGTGGTCGCGGACCCAGCCGTCCTCCAGGGCGTACCAGTCGACCTGTCGAGGGGCGGTGCCGTCGGCGAGGGCGGCCGCGAGCCCGTCGAAGTAGGTCCGCCAGCGCAGCGTGTAGAGGCCGCCGATGAGCCCGGCCCACTCACGGTTCGCGTAGTCGTGCAGCCCGCCGTCGTCGGCACCCGAACGCGGACCCCACACCGTCACCAGGGACACGGCGTCGTACTCGAGACGGTCCCGCTCCTCCTCGTCGGCGCCCCAGGCGCGAGCGTCGGCGATCCAGCGCCCGAGCAGATGGCGCGGCTGCGTGGCGACGGTCTCCTCCAGCAGCGCGAGCCAGGTGAACCACTCACTCGTCAACTCCTCGAACGCCGCGCGGTCCTCGGCGTCGTACGCGGTCTTGATCCGCGGCAGCAGGATGCGGCTGCGGTGCGAGACCGTCTGCCGGGTGACGTCCATCAGGTCGAAGGCGTACGCGGAGCTGCGGCGCAAGCCCGGTGCCACCGCGAGCAGTTCGGGCAGGGCCCGCGCGAACTCCTCGGGGTCGTATCGAAGCGCGCCCGGCGACCAGGACGCGCCGCTGGACACGTCCAGGCCGGGCCGGGCGCCGAACAGGCCGTCGTGGCCCTCGCTCCAGCTGTCGGCGCGCGTGGTGCCGTACGAGGTGCGGCGCAGGACGTCCCAGGCGGCCACCGCGTGCGCGTCGTGGCCGCCGTAGCGCTGCGCCGGCCACTGCTCGAACCAGCTCTTCAGCTCGACGGGTCCGTCCGTCCACGGCAGGTCGCTGAAGAGGGCGAACGCGGCCGGATTGTTGTCGGCGCCCTCGGGCATGAGCGCGATGCCGTCCAGGGCGCTGTTCTCCCTGGTGCGCCAACTCTCGTACAGAGAAGCCCAGTCAGGGGTGTTGGCGCCCATCGTCGTGTGGCCGCCGAAGTTCCATATCGAGCCGAACGCGTAGGGCGTGCCCGCCCAGTCCTTGTCGCGGTCGGTCACCGAGGGGAAGCGGTCGGAGAGGCCGTCGACGATGAACATCTTCGAGCGGTCGACGGCGTCGAGGATGTCGCGGCGCGGGTTGGTCTGCCAGCCGAGGACGTTCCAGATCGCGCCGGGGTGGGCGGTGCGCAGCGCCTTCTCGACCGCCTTCGCGGCCTCGCCGACCGGCACGTCACCCGGCTTGCCGCCCTCGTGCAGCAGGTCGAGTTTGTACATGGTGGTGTCGCCGAGCAGTTCGCTCTGCACGCGGTAGAACCTCTCGGCGATCCTGGCGAAGTGCGGGTCGCGGGGGTCGAGCCAGTCGGGGCGCGTGAAGCCGACCCAATCGCCCTGGGGGACGATGTGCGCGCCCGGGTTCCGGTCGGCGAAGCCGGGCGGGACGGTGCCGAAGTAGCCGGGGAACACCGGGGTCATGCCGAGCTCGCGGATCCGGCGGACGACTCTGCGGGCGAGCGCCGCGCGCCGGTCGAGGAGGTGCCGCGACACGGGGCCGCCGAAGCCGGACATGTTCTGGAGCAGCCACCACGGCTGATGGGCCGGGCCCGTGATCCACCCGCGCATCTCGGCGTCGTCGTAACCGAATTCCTGGAATGTGCGGTGGTAGACGGTGTCGGCGCCGAGGTACACGAGGACCTCGTTGAAGCCGTGCAGTGCGAGGACGTCGAGCTCGCGCTCCCAGTAGTCCCAGCCGTGATACGGGCCTGTGTAGCCGTCGTTGGTGTCGTTGAAGGCGAACCGGTGGGCGACGTTCGCGGCGCGCGACAGGGGTGTGGCGAGACCGGGCAGTCGCGTCGGCAGGGACTCGGTCTGCTCGCCGCTCCACGAGAAGTGCGCGTGGGCGTGGTGACGGAGGTAGTGGTGGAAGCCGGTCAACTGCACGGCGGGCGTGCTGCCTTCGACGAGTATGCGGCCGCTGGACCCCGACACTCTGAACGCGTCGCCGGTGTCGGCGGTGTGGGAGGCGGCGCGGAAGGTGACCTGGTCGTGGTGGCGCGGCAGCAGCCGGGCCAGGGCGTCGGCGGCCGGGGTACGGGAGGCCGTACGGCTCTCGGCGGAGGCACAGGAGGCGGACGCGGTGAGCGCGGCGGCGGAGCCGAGGGCGGTGAGCACGGTACGGCGACCGATGTTCATGAACACTCCAAGCGCGTGAGTGGACTGGACCACTTGCGCCGGGGATCTTACGGAGGGCGGGGGTGGGTTCGGTAGGGAGCGGGGGCAAGCGCTTGCGGGCGCTGTGTGCCCACCCCGGCCGGAGGCCACTCGTCCGTGACGGCGGCCGAGAGCGCGGTGGCCGGGTCGTGTGGCGCGGGCCCCACGGGGGCCTGCGGCCGGCAGGTGTTCGCCGGACGGGATGGCCGGCGGGGGTGGGCGCAGGTGAGCGCCCACCCTCGACATGCCGTCCTTTGTCCTTGTCTGTACGGATGGCCGGCCGGGGCAGGTGCACGTGTGCGCCCGCCCCGGCCGGCCGTCACTCGTCCCCGGCGGCAGCCGACAGTGCCGCGGCCGGGTCGTGGGCCGCGGGCCCCGCCGGGAGCCATCGGTCGTGGTTCTTGCGGTACGGCCACCAGCGGCCGTCGCGGCCCAGGCGCGCCTGCGCACCCGTGCCGGTGGCCGTCCACCGGTTGCGGGTTGCCCGCAACGGCGGGCGCTCCCCGGCGTCCCAGGCCGCTTCGACGGCGGTACGCGCGCGTGCCGCCGTCTCCGCGTCCGGCGTCCACTCGTCCTCCAGGACGGACAGGGCGGCAGTGCCTCCGTGTTCCCACGCCAGCACCGCCGCCGCCAGGCCCCCGCGGTCCCGGCCCGAACCATCCGCGAGCCGGGCCCCGATCCACGCCTCGGGCGCGCCCGCAGCCAGCCGGACAGCATCTTGATCAATCGTCAACTCATCGTCCGGAGCACGAAGTTCGTGCCCCGGAGCCAGCGCATCCGTCAGCATCCGGCGCGCCTCCGCCGCCGCCCGCGCCCCGAGGAACTCCAGCGCCGCCACATCCGTCCCGGCGGGCGGCTCCGTCTCCGTGTCCAGCGACGGCACGACCGCCGCCTCGGGCGGCACCGGGGGTGCGGCGGGCAGTGGCGGCAGTATGCTCCCGGCCGCGAACGCCTCAGTGGCGTCGACGCCGTCCGCGTCCACCGGCCCCTCGTCGGTCTCCTCGTCCACGGACCCGGCCGAGGCGGACGCGACGCTGCGCACCTGGAGTTCGTCGAGCAGCACCCGCTCGCCACGCCCGCGCATCAGCAGCAGTACGAACGGATCCTGGTCGAGGAGACGGGCCAGCTGGTAGCAGAGCGCCGCCGTGTGGGCACAGTGGTCCCACGCGTCACACCCGCAGCGCGGCTCCAAGTCGCCGATACCGGGCAGCAGTTCCACGCCGGCCGCCGCCGCGTCCTCGACCAGGTGCGGTGGCATCTCACGGTCGAGCAGCGCCGCGATGTGCCCGGCCCGCTCGACCGCCATCCCGAGGAACCGGTCCCACTCCTCCTCGCTCAGCCGTTGCAGCAGCACGTCGGCGCGGTACACGGCGCCACCCCTGTCTTCGACGAGCGAGGTGACCCGCCCCGGCCGCACCGAGACGGCCCCCACAGACCCGCCGCGCGCCAGTGCGCGCCCCGCCTTCAGCTGCTGAAGGTCGAGTGCCGTGTCCTCCAGCGCCTTGAGCCAGGTCTGCCCCCACCACGACTGCGCGAAGCCACGCCCCTGGACGGCCGCCAGCGCCGCGAAGACACGCTCCTCATCCGATGCGTCGGCCCCGTCACTGTCGCCGTCGGTGTCGGCGTCGAACAGGTCGTCCTCGTACTCGTGACGGTCCGTCACCGTGCGCCCCCTCGCAGCTCGACCAGATCGGCCAGTTCGGAATCGGTCAGTTCGGTCAGGGCGGCCTCGCCGGAGCCGAGCACCGCGTCGGCCAGCTCCCGCTTGCGTACCAGCATGTCTGCGATCCGGTCCTCGATCGTCCCCTCCGCGATCAGCCGGTGGACCTGTACCGGCCTGTTCTGCCCGATCCGGTACGCGCGGTCCGTCGCCTGCGCCTCGACCGCGGGGTTCCACCAGCGGTCGTAGTGCACGACGTGTTCGGCGCGGGTGAGGTTGAGACCCGTACCCGCGGCCTTGAGGGAGAGCAGGAAGACCGGCACCTCGCCCTCCTGGAAGCGCCCCACCATCGCCTCGCGCGCGGTGATGGGCGTGCCGCCGTGGAGGAACTGCGAGGCCACGCCGCGAGCAGCCAGATGCTGCTCGATCAGGCGGCCCATCTGCACGTACTGGGTGAAGACCAGCACGCTCGCGTCCTCCGAGAGGATCGTGTCGAGCAGTTCGTCGAGCAGTTCCAGCTTGCCGGAGCGGCCGGGGATGCGCGGCGCGTCCTCCTTGAGGAACTGGGCCGGGTGGTTGCAGATCTGCTTGAGCTCGGTGAGGAGTTTGACGATCAGCCCGCGCCGGGCGATGCCGTCCGCTCCGGAGATCTCGGCGAGGGTCTCGCGCACCACGGCCTCGTAGAGCCCGGTCTGTTCGGTGGTGAGCGACACGGCGCGGTCGGTCTCGGTCTTCGGCGGAAGCTCGGGCGCGATGCCGGGGTCCGACTTGCGGCGTCTGAGCAGGAAGGGGCGCACGAGTTGGGAGAGGCGCTGGGCGGCGCCGGGGTCCTTGCCCTCCTCGACCGCGCGGGCGTAACGCGTGCGGAACGTGCCGAGCTTTCCGAGCAGCCCCGGGGTCGTCCAGTCGAGGATCGCCCACAGCTCGGACAGGTTGTTCTCCACGGGGGTGCCGGTGAGCGCCACGCGCGCGCGTGCACCGATGGTCCGCAGCTCCTTCGCGGTCGCCGAGTGCGGGTTCTTGACGTGCTGCGCCTCGTCGGTGACGACCATGCCCCAGTCGACGCCCGCGAGCTGCGCGGCGTCGAGCCGCATCGTGCCGTACGTCGTGAGCACGAATTCACCGGGATCGAGGTCCTCCAGGCTGCGGCGCCCGCCGTGGAAGCGGCGTACGGGGGTGCCGGGCGCGAACCTCTCGATCTCGCGCTGCCAGTTGCCCATGAGGGACGTGGGGCAGACGACGAGGGTCGGGGCGGCGGTCTCCGGGGCGGTCTGCCGGTGCAGGTGGAGGGCGATCAGCGTGATCGTCTTGCCGAGGCCCATGTCGTCGGCGAGGCAGGCGCCGAGCCCGAGGGAGGTCATCCGGGCCAGCCAGTTCAGGCCGCGCAGCTGGTAGTCGCGCAGGTCGGCGGCCAGCGCGGCGGGCTGTCCGACCGGCGCCATGCCCTCCGGGTCGGCGAGCCGCTCCCGCAACTCCGCCAGCCAGCCCGTCGGGTGGACGTCGACGCGGCGGCCGTCGACCTCCGTGGAGCCCGTCAGGACCGCGCCGAGCGCGTCGATCGGCGTGACCTTGCGGTCCTGGTGCTCGCGGGCGCGCCGGGCCTGCTCGGGGTCGATGAGGACCCACTGGTCGCGCAGCCGCACGACGGGCCGGTTGGCCTCGGCGAGCCGGTCGAGCTCCTCCCGGCTCAGCTCCTGGTCGCCCAGCGCGAAGCGCCAGTTGAAGGCGAGGAGGGCGTCCGCGGAGAGGAACGACGGGGTGGTCGTCCGGAATCGGTCAGGGCTCTCCCCTCCGGGGGACCCCTCGCCCGGAGGGCCGATGACCGCGCGTGCGCTCAGCCGGCGCGCCAGCTGCCGGGGCCAGTGCACGTCGACACCCGCCGCCGCGAGGGCCCGCGCGCCGGTGCCCAGGAGGTCGGTGATCTCCTCGTCCGCCAGGTCGAGGGCGTCCGGGACGGCCGCCGAGAGCAGCGGCGCGAGGGGCGTCCAGGCGCGGGCGGCACGCCGCAGCGCGAGCAGGGCGTCCATGCGGGCCCGCGGCCCGAAGGCCTTGGCCGAAGC
>NZ_NNBL01000021.1 GCF_002803065.1 Streptomyces sp. CB01635 | reverse complement strand
CTCGGTGCCTTTCAGGTTTCCGCTCCGGCCTTTCGGCTTCCGCGTTTCCCTTTCCGGCGGTCCAAACACTATCAGCCATTTTCCGCCGCTCCGACCATGAACTCCTGCGGGCATGCAGAAGTCGATCAAAGCTAAGATCTGTCGTGATAGTTGCCGCTGAGCCACCAGGCACTCGAAAGTGCCGCTCGGCCTCAAGCGGGAGTACGACAGTACATGGGCGTGCAGGGCGGGCGCAAATCGTTTGCGTGCACCCTCTACGTCAGCCAACCGGTACCTCTCATGGGGAACCGGGACTTTTTATGACTTACGCTCTGAAACGGTACGCCGTCCAGGACATGCAGTGACGGCGACCATCAATCTCCACCCCTGGGAGGCTTGCCATGACCAGTGTGACGTCCCCGCTCGCCGGACGCGCCATTGGACTCTCCGCCGTTCCTGACCCGGTCTTCTCCGGTGCGATGGTCGGCCCCGGCACCGCCATCGATCCGGTGCGCGAGCCCTCGGCGGCTGTCGCGCCCGTCGACGGCATCGTCGTCTCTCTTCACCCGCACGCCTATGTAGTGGTGGACGATCAGGGTCACGGCGTCCTGACGCACCTGGGCATCGACACCGTTCAGCTGAATGGCGAGGGCTTCGAGCTCCTCGTCAACAAGGGCGACACCGTGCAGCGCGGTCAGGAGATGGTGCGCTGGGACCCGGCCGCCGTCGAAGCCGCCGGCAAGTCCCCGATCTGCCCGATCGTTGCCCTCGAGGCCACCGCCGAGTCCCTCTCCGATGTGATCGAGGACGGCAACGTCAAGTCCGGCGACGCACTCTTCAGCTGGAAGTGACGGGGGCCGTCGCTGGCGGCATGCAGGTCAACCACCGCGGCGGCTGGGCCCGCCGCACTATCGGAGACGGTGAGATGGAGACAACGCTGCGAGGCGTCGGCGTAAGCCACGGTGTGGCGATCGGCGAGGTTCGGCACATGGGGACGGCGGTTCTCGAGCCGCCGGCCAAGCAGATTCCGACGGAGGACGCGGAGCGCGAGCAGGGGCGCGCCCGTCAGGCCGTGGAGGCTGTGGCGGCCGATCTGATTGCGCGCGGCAATCTGGCGGGTGGCGAGGCACAGCATGTGCTCGAGGCCCAGGCCATGATGGCGCAGGACCCGGAGCTCATGGCCGATGTCGACCGACGTATCGCGGTCGGCAGCACGGCCGAGCGTGCGGTGTACGACGCCTTCGCGTCTTATCGGGCGCTGCTGGCCGGTGCAGGTGAGTACCTCGCGGGTCGCGTCGCCGACCTGGACGACGTGCGGAACCGGATCGTGGCGCGGCTGCTCGGAGTGCCGATGCCCGGTGTCCCGGACAGCGACAAGCCCTACGTACTCATCGCGCGGGACCTGGCTCCCGCGGACACGGCGTTGCTCGACCCGACGCTCGTGCTCGGCTTCGTCACCGAGGAGGGCGGGCCGACCAGTCACAGCGCGATTCTGGCGCGTGCGCTCGGGGTGCCGGCCGTGGTCGCGCTGCCCGGTGCGGGTGAGCTCGCCGAGGGCACGGTGATCGCAGTCGACGGCAGCACCGGCGACATCTTCGTCGATCCGAGTCCGGAGAAGCGGGCCGAGCTGGAGGCCGCCTCCGCCGCGCGGAAGGCCGCGCTGGCCGGGTCGTCCGGTCCCGGTGCGACGTCCGACGGTCACAAGGTGCCGCTCCTTGCCAATGTCGGCGGTCCGGCCGACGTTCCGGCCGCGGTCGAGGCCGGTGCGGAGGGTGTGGGTCTCTTCCGTACCGAGTTCCTGTTTCTGGACGACAGCAGCCGCGCTCCTTCCGAGGAGAAGCAGGTCGAGGCGTATCGGAAGGTTCTCGAGGCGTTCCCCGAGGGCCGGGTCGTGGTGCGCGTCCTCGATGCCGGTGCGGACAAGCCGCTGGACTTCCTGACGCCCGCGGACGAGCCGAACCCGGCTCTGGGTGTGCGTGGGCTGCGCTCGCTGCTCGAGCACCCTGAGGTGTTGCGTACGCAGCTGACCGCGCTGGCCAAGGCTGTTGAGGGCCTGCCGGTCTACCTCGAGGTCATGGCGCCGATGGTCGCCGACCGTGCCGACGCGAAGGCCTTCGCCGACGCGTGCCGTGAGGCGGGGCTTGAGGCGAAGTTCGGCGCGATGGTCGAGATTCCGTCGGCCGCTCTGCGGGCGCGTTCGATCCTTCAGGAGGTCGAGTTCCTTTCCCTGGGGACCAATGACCTGGCGCAGTACACGTTCGCCGCCGACCGGCAGGTCGGTGCGGTGTCCCGGCTTCAGGACCCGTGGCAGCCCGCGCTGCTCGACCTGGTCGCCCTGTCCGCGGATGCGGCGAGGGCCGAGGGCAAGAGCTGTGGCGTCTGCGGTGAGGCCGCATCCGACCCGCTGCTCGCGTGCGTCCTGACCGGTCTGGGTGTCACCTCCCTTTCCATGGGTGCGGCGTCGATTCCTTACGTGCGGGCGACGCTCGGCAAGTACACGCTGGCGCAGTGCGAGCGTGCGGCCTCGGCCGCCCGTGCCTCGGACTCCGCCGAGGAGGCCCGCAAGGCCGCTCAGGCAGTGCTTTCCGGCGAGTAGCCACAAGCCGGTTTGCCGTCGTGGGGCGCTTCACCTTCGTGGTGGAGCGCCCCACGGTCGTTTCAGTGGGTGTGCCCGACCTCGGGGCCGGTGTCTCCGAGATCGGGTGCCGCGCAGTAGTCGACGCCGGACTCGGGTGCGACGAGGTCGCCGGACTGGGCGTCGGTGCAGTAGGCGTCGAAGACTTCTGCCGCGGTGAGCGGTAGCAGGCGTTCGTCGCGCAGGCGCCAGCCTTGGACGCGGTCGTCCGTGTCCGGGGCAGTGGTGCGCATGACCAGGCCGCCCGGGCTTGCCGTGGCGATGCCGAGTGCGAGGACCGTGGTGAACTCGAGCGCCTCCTTCTCGTCGAGTCGTGTGCTGTCCTCGGTGCAGCGGTCGACGTGGAGTACCGACAGCACCGATTCCGCGCCGGTGGGAATGCTGCACACGAGGTGGTGGGCGCCGGTGCCTGCCGCGTCGAGGACCCGCGTCAGGAGGTGCGAGGCGCGGGCGAAGGCGTCCCTTCCGATGTCCCGGCCACAGGCGCCGCACGGTCCGATCCTGGCGAGGACGGACGAGGCGTACTCCCAGGTGGCCTGGCGGACGGCCTCGTCGACCAGGTCGGGCAGGAGGTCGGCCAGGGGCTGTCCCTCGTACGGCACGGTGGTGCCCATGACGGCGAGTTCGGCGGTGAAGCGGGTGCGGCTGGTGGGGGTGTCCGGTTCGAGGCCGGTCTCGGCGCAGAACTCCGCGTACTCCTCGGGGTCGAAGAGGGCAACGGTGGTGTGTCCGCCCTGCGCGGCGAGGGCCTGGAGGAGGTTCTCCACCTGCTGGAGGTACGTGTCGTGGTCGTCGAAGGCGAAGGTGCGGTAGCTCCGCATTGCCGTGAAGTCGCGTTCGTCGGCGAGCAGGCCGATGATGCCCGCGACTTCACGGCGCAGGACGCGTCGCATGCCGGCGTGCTGGGTGTTCTGGGTGTGCGCCATGGTTCCCCCTGGGAGCTGTAGTCAATGCTCACTCAGAGTAATCGTGGGCACTGACAGCGGCGGTGGAACCGGGTTCGGTCAGGGGCGGTTGCGGGCGATTTCCTCGTAAAAGCGCAGGAGTTCGACGCTGTCGACCGAGCCGAGGTTGACGGCCTTTTCGAGGGGGGTGCCCTGGAGGAGGCGTTTGACGGGGACCTCGATGCGCTTGCCGGTGAGGGTGTGCGGGACGCCTGGGGCTTCGATGATGTCGTCGGGGATGTGGCGCGGGGAGAGGTTCTCGCGGATGGTCTGCTTGATGCGGGCGCGGAGGTCGTCGTCGAGTACGGCGCCGGGCGCGAGGTGGACGAACAGAGGCATCCAGTAGCCGCCGTCGGGCTGTTCGAGGCCGATGACGAGGGACTCGCGGATTTCGGGGAGGCGTTCGACGGCCTCGTAGATGTCGGCCGAACCCATGCGGACGCCCTGACGGTTCAGGGTGGAGTCCGCACGGCCGTGGATCACGACCGAACCGCGGGAGGTGAGCGTGATCCAGTCGCCGTGCCGCCAGACGCCGGGGTAGGTGTCGAAGTAACTGTCGTGATAGCGGCTGCCGTCGGGGTCGTTCCAGAAGCGGATCGGCATCGAGGGCATGGGGTTGGTGACGACGAGTTCACCGACTTCGTCGATGAGCGGTTTGCCCTGCGGGTCCCAGGACTGGAGGTCCGTGCCGAGGCAGGGGGCCTGGAGTTCGCCGATGTGGACGGGCAGGGTCGGGACGGCTCCGGCAAAGCAGGAGCAGACGTCCGTGCCGCCGCTGACGGAGGCGATCCAGAGGTCTTCGCGCACCTCGTCGTGGAGCCAGCGGAAGCCGTCCGGCGGGAGCGGCGAGCCGGTCGTGGCGACGCACTTGACGCGGGACAGGTCGTGGTCGCGCGAGGGGTGGACGTCGGCCTTGCGGCACGCCATGACGTAAGCGGCCGAGGTGCCGAAGAGGGTGGCTCCGGTGCGTTCGGCGACGGCCCACTGGGCGCCGGTGTCGGGGTATCCGGGGCTGCCGTCGTAGACGACGATCGTGGTGCCCGTGAGGAGGCCGGAGGCGAGGAAGTTCCACATCATCCAGCCGGTGGACGTGTACCAGAAGAACCGGTCGCCGGGGCCGAGGTCGCAGTGCAGGCCGAGCTGTTTGAGGTGCTCGATGAGGATGCCGCCCTGGGACTGGACGATCGCCTTGGGGAGTCCCGTCGTTCCTGAGGAGTACAGAACCCACAGCGGGTGGTCGAAGGGGACGGCTTCGAAGACGGGCTCAGTGTCGGCGGATGTGAGCTCCGACCACTCAAGGGCCCCTTCGGGGGCGTCCGTGCCCAGCAGCGGGATGTGGACGACCGCGCGGAGAGTGGGCAGTTCGGCGCGGAGTTCACCGACCGTGTCGCGGCGGTCGTGCTCCTTGCCGCCGTAGCGGTAGCCGTCGACGGTGAACAGGACGACGGGTTCGACCTGCTGGAAGCGGTCGAGGACACTGCGGGCGCCGAAGTCGGGGGCGCAGGACGTCCAGACTCCGCCGACGGCCGCGGTGGCGAGGAGGGCGACGACGGCCTCGGGGATGTTCGGCAGGTAGCCGCTGACGCGGTCGCCCGGGCGTACGCCGATGGCGCGCAGTTCGGCGGCGAGCGAGCCGACCTGGCGGCGCAGTTCCGCCCAGGTCACGGGGCGAGGTTCTTGTGTCTCGTCCACGTGGAGGATGGCCGGGCTGTCCGCGCGCTCGGGGTCCGTGGCGGTGCGCAGGGCGTGTTCGGCGTAGTTCAGGGTGGCGCCGGGGAACCATTCGGCTCCGGGCATGGAACGGTCGCCGAGTACGCGCGCGTACGGGGTGGTGAACCGGATGTCGAACCAGTCGGCGACAGCCTTCCAGAACGTGTCGAGTTCGGTCACCGACCAGCGGTGCAGCGCTTCGTAACCGCCGTCGGCGGGGGCTCCGTAGTGTTCGGACGCCCAGGCCTGAAAGCGCGTGATCTGCGCTTCGGCGATGAATTCCTTGTCGGGCTTCCAGAGCGGCGTCGGATTCGCTGCGGACGGCATGGGGCGGCTCCCGGATGTACGCGTGGTGTGCGTCGGTCCCGCGCACGGGCCGGTGTGTGCGCGTGACGCGGCTGACAGGGACGATGCCACGTGATCGACTTCCGCACCAGGTTGCGCCCCACATAGTCCGTGTCGTGAAGATGTGCTGCCACCACGGATGAACGGCAGTTGAACGACTCACTATTGCGCGCCCCGCAATGACAGGGTGAGCAGCATGAACGGTCGTGACCTGGTACGCGCGGTGAGGGCGGTTGGCTTGGTGGGTGCGGTCCAGGGTTTGCGGGCGGTGCGCTCCTCGTGGCGCAGGAAGCGGGCCGATGCGGTGGGTCTGCGGCGCCGGGGGCCGGAACGGGCGCGGGTGCCGGGTCCGGTGACGGGGGCCGAGCCGGCGCCCGGTGGTGGTGTCGTCCGGTTCACGCGGTCCCGACTGCGGATCACGGTGACGGTGACGGGCGCGGCCTTCTGGGGCTGGGACGGGGCGGACCCGGAACCGTCGTACGCACTGGCGGGTTCATGTCCGCAACCGGATCCCCGGGCTGTCCTGGAGCCGGACAAGGACGGCGGCTGGCGGGTGGTGGCGGAGCGGGTGACCGTCGTCGTGTCGCGGCACGGCGCCGTCTCCGTGTGCACTCCGGGGGGTGTGGTGCTGCGGCGTGATCTGCCGCCGCGTTGGTGGGAGCCTGTGGGCGGGGGCGAGGCGCGGTGGGTGCAGCGGTCCGAGGTGGCCGCCGACGCGCGGTTC
Source organism: Streptomyces sp. CB01635 (assembly GCF_002803065.1). GTDB lineage: Bacteria > Actinomycetota > Actinomycetes > Streptomycetales > Streptomycetaceae > Streptomyces. The sequence goes on along the minus strand of NZ_NNBL01000021.1, from coordinate 140,079 downwards.
TTCGGGCTGGGCGGCCGGGCCTCGGGGCCTCGGCTGCGGGACGGCGCGTACCGGCTGTGGAACACCGATCCGGGCGGTTCCTTCGGGCCTGGTGACGATCCGCTGTATCTGACCATGCCGGTGCAGATGGTGGTTGCCGACGCCGGCACCCATCTGGTGTTCCACGACAACTCGTGGGACGGCACGGTGACCCTGTCGGAGGGCGCGGAGGGCGCCGGTTCCGGGCACGACCGGGCGGGGACGTGCGAGGTCCGGATGGAGGGCGGGCCGCTGCGCTGCTGGGTCATGGTGGGTGCCCCCGCGCGCGTGCTGCGCGCGTGGACGTCGCTGACCGGTGCGCCCGCGCTGCCGCCGGCCTGGGCACTCGGGTATCAGCATGCGCGCTGGGGCTTCGGCGGGGGGCACGAAGTGCGGCGGATCGTCGCGGGCTACCGGGAGCGGGGGCTTCCGCTCGACGCGGTGCATCTGGACATCGATCATCTCGACGCGTTTCAGGTGTTCACGGTCGACCAGGAGACGTATCCGGGGCTCCCGCGGCTCGCCGAGGAGCTGCGCGGGGAAGGTGTGCGGCTGGTGTCGATCGTCGACCCCGCGGTCAAGGCGGAGGCGGGTAACGCCGTGTACGACGCGGGAGCGTCCGTGGACGCCTTTGTGAAGGACGCTGCGGGGAGACCGGTACGTGGCGTGGTGTGGCCGGGTGAGTCCGTATACCCCGACTTCACCGACCGCGCGGTGCGCAAGTGGTGGGGCGGCCTGTACGAGGAGCGGCTCGCCCAGGGGTTCTCGGGGTTCTGGCACGACATGAACGAGCCGGCGTCGTTCGCCGCGTTCGGTGACCCGACGCTGCCCCGTTCGGCACGGCACTCCCTGGAGGGGCGGGGCGGTTGCCATCGGGAGGCGCACAACGTGTACGGGCTGTGCATGGCACGCGCCGGGTACGAGGGGCTGCGTGAACTGCGGCCCCAGGAGCGGCCGTTCCTCTTCTCGCGCTCGGGCTGGGCGGGGATGCAGCGCTACGGAGGGACGTGGTCCGGGGATGTGGCCACGGGGTGGCCCGGTTTGCGCGCGTCGTTGTCCCTGGTGCTGGGCCTCGGGTTGTGCGGAGTGCCGTATTCGGGCCCGGACGTGGGCGGGTTCGACGGTGATCCGTCTCCTGAGCTGTATCTGCGGTGGCTCCAGCTGGGTGCGTATCTGCCGCTGTTCCGTACGCATGCGGCGCTGCGGGCGGGGCGTCGGGAGCCGTGGGAGTTCGGTGACGAGGTGCTGGGGCACGCGCGCGTGGCGCTCGTCGAGCGCAGGCGGCTGCTGCCGTACTTCGTGACGCTGGCTCATCTCGCGCGGCGTACGGGCGCTCCATATGCGCGGCCTGTGTGGTGGGGAGCTCCGGAGGACAGGGAGTTGCGGGACTGCGAGGACGCGTTCTTGTTGGGTGACTCCGTGTTGGTGGCTCCGGTCCTGGAGCCGGGTGCGGACCGGCGGGCGGTGCGACTGCCGCGTGGGCGCTGGTACGACACGGAGAGCGGGCAGGCTCACGAGGGGCCCGGTCAGGTTCTGGTGGACGCGCCGCTGTCCCGTGTTCCCGTCTTCGCGCGGGCGGGCGCGGTGATCCCGGTGCGGGGCGAGGACGGGGAGTTGTGCCTTGAGGTGTGGGCTCCGGCGCAGGGGCGTACCGGCGGCGGGGTTGTCGTGCCCGACGTCGGTGACGGCTGGCAGGCACCGGACGTTCAGCGCTACACCACGCGGTGGAGCGGGGGCAGTGTGGTGGTGGAGCGGCAGGACGAGGGAAGGCCGGCCGAGCCCGCGTACCCGGTGCGGATCCGCGGGCTCTGAGCGTTCAGAGGGCTGGGGAGGTCATGCGGCTGCGCGCGTCACACGTAGCGGCCCTCGAACCAGGCGCGGGCGGCCAGGGTGTGGAGAGGGAAGGCGAGTTCGGCCGGGCGGCGCAGGAGGTGCCAGCCTTCGGTCTCGTCAGTGACGGCGGGCTCGGGCAGTTCGGCGGCCGGACGTTCCGGGAGGAGGCCGAACAGGAGCAGGTGTCCGTCGGGCGAGCTCATCGCGTCGGCGAGGCGCACGTCGCGGCTCGCCGCCTCGATGCCCGTCTCCTCCTTGAGCTCACGGACGACGGCGTCCTTCCAGTCCTCCCTGTGGTCGACGAACCCGCCGGGCAGGGCGACTCCCCCGCGCGCGGGGGCGATGGTCCGGGTGATCACGACGAGAGCGGAACCGCGGCTGTCGTAGACGGCCTGGAGGGCGACCGCGACCGGCAGGGGGTTGCGGTAGCTCACGTCGGCGCAGGCCGGGCACGTGCGCGGCCATCCCGAGACGTCGGGTCCGTAGGCGGTTCCACAGCTCGAACAGTGAGAATCCGGAACGGCGTTGGTTATGTGGTGGGGTGCTGACACGCCGCGGACTGTATCCGATCGCGAAGCGCCGCTCTTCCCTGGCCACCCTTGATCCTGATAGATGCAGGGTTCATGACACGAACAGCAACTGCCCTACGCAGACTCGCCGTCACCGCTGCCGCCGCGCTCCTGTGGACCGCCGCCGCTCCCAGCGCCGCGCAGGCGAAGCCCGAGCCCAAGGCTCCCGCGCAGTTCGTGGCGCTGCGGGACGTCGACCCGACGATCATCCAGGAGATCCGCTACATCACTCCGCACAACTTCGTCGGGGCGCCTGTGGACGGCTACGAGAAGCCGATGTGCATCCTCACCGAACCTGCCGCGAAGGCGCTCCACAAGGCGCAGGCGGGGCTCCTGAAGCGGGGTTACTCGCTGAAGGTGTACGACTGCTACCGGCCGCAGCGGGCGGTCGACCACTTCGTGCGCTGGGCCAAGGACCTCGACGACCAGCGGATGAAGGCGGAGTTCTATCCGCAGGTCGACAAGACGCGACTGTTCGCCGACGGATACATCGCGGAGAAGTCCGGGCACAGCCGGGGCTCCACGCTCGATCTGACCGTCGTGAAACTGCCGGCGGTGCCCACGCGCGCGTACGTGCCCGGTGAGCGGCTGGCGCCCTGCTACGGGCCGAAGAAGGACCGTTTCCCCGACAACTCGGTGGACATGGGTACGGGCTTCGACTGTTTCGACACGCTCGCCCACACCGATGACCCGCGGATCCAGGGGGCGCAGCGGGCGAACCGTGACCTCCTGCGGGGCGCCCTGGCCGCGCAGGGGTTCGTGAACCTGCCCGAGGAGTGGTGGCACTTCACGTACAAGCCGGAGCTCTTCCCGGACACGTACTTCGACTTCCCCATCTCGCGGCGTTCCCTGAGCGGCCGGCCCATGGCACACTTCTGACGATCCATCAGATCTGCTGGTGTTCTGGTGGCGTCGTCGGAATCCAGCGCGGGAGGGGCCTTGTCGCGTACGCGCACACCTGTCGTGGCCGATTGGTTCACCGGGGAGGGAGAGGACTTCCGGCTGCTCGGCACGCGCTGCTCGGCCTGCGCCTCGGTCTTCTTCCCCCGCGAGGACACCTTCTGCCGCAACCCCGGCTGCACCGGAGGTGAGCTGCTCTCCGTGCCGCTCTCCCCGCGCGGCCGGGTCTGGTCGTACACGGACAGCCGGTACCGGCCGCCCGCGCCGTACGTATCCGATCCGGAACTTCCATGGCAGCCCTACGCGTTGATCGCTGTGGAGCTGGAGGCGGAGCGCATGGTGGTGCTCGGGCAGGCGGTTCCCGGAGTCTCCGTGGCCGACCTGGAGGTGGGCATGGAGGTGGAGGTCGTGCCCGGCGTGCTCGACGAGGACGGGGACACGACCTGGACGGCGTGGCACTGGCGGCCGACGGGGGTGGCGGCATGACGGACGACGTGGCGGTGCTCGGGGCGGGCATGCACCCCTGGGGCAAGTGGGGGCGCGGATTCGTCGAGTACGGGACGGTGGCGGCGCGGGCGGCGCTCGCCGACGCCGGGGTCGACTGGCGCGACGTGGACTCCGTCGTGGGCGCGGACACGGTGCGGGGCGGATACCCGGGCTATGTGGCGGGCGCGACGTTCGCGAAGGCGCTCGGCTGGCAGGGCGCGCGGGTCGCGAGCGTGTACGCGGCGTGCGCCTCGGGCGCCCAGGCGGTCAACGCGGCGCGTACGCAGATCCTCGCGGGGCTCGCCGACGTCGTGCTCGTGGTGGGTGCCGACGCCGCTCCCAAGGGGTTCTTCCGGCCCGCGGGCGGGGACCGGCACGACGACCCGGACTGGCTGCGGTTCCGGGTCCTCGGCGCGACCAACCCGGCGTACTTCGGCCTGTACGCGCGTCGGCGCATGGCCGTGCACGGGGACACGCTGGAAGACTTCGCGCAGGTCAAGGTGAAGAACGCGGCGGCGGGCGCGCTCAATCCGAATGCCCGGTACCGCAAGACGGTGACGGCCGACGAGGTGGCCGCGTCGGCGGTCGTCGCGGATCCACTGCGGCTCCTGGACATCTGCGCCACGTCCGACGGGGCGGCCGCGCTCGTGCTGTGCGGCATGGAGTTCGCGCGCAAACACGGAGTGCGCAACCCGGTGCGGATCCGCGCGGTGTCGACGGTCACGCCCACGTATCCGAACACGGTGCTCGACCTCCCGGACATCGCCACCGACTCGGCCGCGGCCGTCGAGCCGGACGGTGTCACCTTCCGTGCCTCCATCGCGCGGGCCGCGTACGAGGAGGCCGGAATCGGCCCGGAAGACCTCTCCCTCGCCGAGGTGTACGACCTGTCGACCGCTCTGGAGCTCCAGTGGTACGAGGATCTGGGGCTCTGCGGCGAGGGCGAGGCGGCGAAGCTGCTGAGGGAGGGGGCGACGGCGACGGGCGGGCGCATACCCGTGAACGCCAGTGGCGGACTCGCGTCCTTCGGAGAGGCGGTCCCCGCACAGGCCATCGCCCAGGTCTGCGAGCTGACATGGCAGCTGCGCGGCACGGCGGGCGCCCGGCAGGTGGCGGACGCGCGCGTGGGAATCACGGCGAATCAGGGACTGTTCGGGCACGGCTCGTCCGTGGTCGCGGTCCGCTGACCGGCGGCCTCCTATGGATCCGTACGCTGCGTGTTCGGCCGAAAAGGGTGCGTGAACAGCTCGTGAACTGCGCCTGGGCGCGCGCCGGGGGCGCCATTATGCTTCCGTGCCTTCCTGGACGGACGCTCTCCGTTTCGCCTTCCAGCCGGTCGTCAACCTGACGACCGGCGCCGTGGCGGCCCTGGAGATACTCGCCCGTCCGGAGGTCGGCGACGTACTGGCACAGGCCCGGCGCGACCCTGAACTCGACGGCCGCCTTGCCGCGTTGGCGGTGCGCTCGGCGGCGCAGCGGGAGACGCTGCTGCCGCTGCACGTCAATGTGTTCGCGGGGACGGTGGCGGACCTCGGTGGTCTCGCCGCACTCCGGGACGCTGTCCGGGACGTGGGGCGGCTGCCCTGGGAAGTGACGGTCGACATCGGTCCCCCGTTCACCCACGTGCCGCATCGGGCGCTCCTCGAGGGGGTCACGACCCTGCGCGAGGAGGGCTTCCGGATCTGTGCGGACGGCGTCGGTGACGGCGACCTGCCACTGCGGCTCCTGTTCGACCTGGCGCCGGGCCTCGTGAAGCTCGATGCGTCGCTGCTGTCGCGTCGCGCGTCGGTGAGCGCGATGCGGACGCTGTGCGAGGGGCTGGGCGCGCTGCTCGCCGTCGAGGGCGTGGAGACGGAGTTGCAGTGCGGCGCCGCTCGGGAGGCCGGTGCGCAGCTGGCCCAGGGCGAGCTGTTCGCGCCGCCGTCACGGCTGCCGGCGGCCGATGTGTACGTCCCGGCTCTCACTCCCCCGGTGGCGTCGCCGCCGCCTTCGGGGCCGCCGGTGCGCCAGTTCGTGCGGCCCGCCGCATTGCTGCCCGCATCGGCCTCGGCGGGGCGCGTACGCGCCCTGCTCACCGGGTCGCCCGACGTGTCCGGCGTGCTCCTGGTGGACTCGGCGGGCGCACCGGTGCGCTCGGTGCAGCGGGACCGCTTCCTGTTGTCCCTGTCGGGCCGCTACGGGCACGCGCTCTACGCCGACCGGCCGGCCGCCCGCCACGGTGACCGGCCGCGCACGGTGGGCGTGGACGCCACCGCCTGGGAGGTCCTCGACGTACTCGCGGACGGCGAGCGCAGCCGTACGGCCGACGACGTCGCGGTCGTCGACAAGCGGGGCCGGTGCGTGGGCATCGTGCGGCTCGCCGATCTCGTGCGCGCGCTGGCCGAGAGCCGGGTCGAGGAGGCGGCGGCGCTCAATCCGCTGACGCGGCTGCCCGGTTCGGACGCCATCACGGGCGAGGTGGACCGGCGGATCGCGCAGGGGCGCGGGTTCGCCCTGAGCTGGCTGGACATCGACGGGTTCAAGCAGGTCAACGACGGGGCGGGGTTCGCCGCGGGTGACGATCTGATCCGTGAGGTGGGCAGGTCCCTGGAACGGGCCGCGTCGGGGGCGACCAGGGTGGGGCACATCGGGGGCGACGACTTCCTGGTCCTGGCCGATCCGGACGCGCTCGATCCGCTGGCGTCCGCGGTACTCGACGTGCCCTGGGCGGCAGGCGGGCGGCCCGTCACGATGTCGCTCGCCACGGTGCTGTGCGCGGCGGGCAGCGTCGCCGACCACCGGCAGGCGGCCGCGTCGCTGGCACCGCTCAAGCAGGCCGCCAAGGCGCTGCCGGGGGCGAGTTGGGTCATCGGCCGCTCGGACACGCAGGGGCACGAGGTGCGGCGGGGTATGCGTTCGGGGGCGGCCCCGGTGTCCGGGGCCGCCTGGGCGGGGACAGGACCGCGCGCGGAAGCGGAATCGGGCCGGGCAGCCACGGGATGAAGCGGGCGCGGGCCGTACGGGCGGGCGCCGCCAACCGTTCCCGTCCGCGACCTTGACGCTCCATCACGGCCGGTGAACACTTCCCCGTGTCAGTCGGCATCGCCGCACGTCGTCCCACCGCCGCTCGGGGCCCCAGCCTGTCCGTCGGGCTTCTCCTGTCGCGTCCAGGCAGGTCAGGGCCTTCTCTCTGCGGCGATACGAGCGATCCGACTGAGCGGGAACGCTTGTCGCGGGCGCCGGGCGGGGCGCGGGAACGCCTGCCGTCGGCCGTTGCAGCCAGAGCCATCCAGAACCAGCCATGGAAAACGCACCCTGCACTGAGGACCGGGGCGTATCGCTCCGGGCGAGGGCCTAGGAGCCGCCATGAGCAATGGAGACATCTTCGTCGGTGAGGTCATCGGGACCGCGATCCTGATTCTGTTCGGCGCCGGCGTATGCGCCGCGGTCACGCTCAAGCATTCCAAGGCGAGAGCCTCGGGATGGGTCGTCATCGCGTTCGGATGGGGCTTCGGCGTACTGGCCGGGGCGTACACCGCCGCGCCCCTGTCCGGGGGCCAGCTCAACCCGGCGGTGACGATCGGCATCGCCGTGGACACCGGCAAGTGGGACAAGGTCTGGGTCTATCTGCTCGGCCAGATGGTCGGCGCGATGCTGGGCGCCGTGCTGGCCTATCTCGTCTATCTGGCCCAGTTCAACGCCAACGTCACATCGGAGTCCGCCGACGGCGAAGCAGAAGACGACGGGCCCACTCCGACGCTCGGGATCTTCTCCACGACCCCCGAGATCAACAACCCCGTGGCCAACCTGATCACCGAGATCATCGCGACCGTCGCCCTCGTGCTGCCCATCCTCGCGTTCGGGCTCACCAAGGGGCTCGGGGAGTCCGGCACGACCGTACTCGTCGTGGCATTCCTGGTCGTCGGGATCGGTCTCTCGCTCGGTGGGCCCACCGGGTACGCCATCAACCCGGCGCGCGACCTCGGCCCGCGCATCGTGCACTCGTTCCTGCCGATCCCCAACAAGGGCACGTCCGGCTGGGGTTACGCCGTCATCCCGGTGGCCGGGCCGCTGATCGGCGGCGCACTGGCGGGGCTCATCTACAACGTGGCGTTCTGACCGCGGCCGCGCAGCCGCCACGCCGCTTTCGCGTCCCCGCGCGCGGGGACCTCGGACGAAGACGAAGGGGAGTCGCATGCCCGACAACGATGAGAAGTACGTCGCTGCCATCGACCAGGGCACCACGTCGAGCCGCTGCATCATCTTCAACCACGGCGGCGAGATCGTCGCCGTCGACCAGCGCGAGCACCGGCAGATCTTCCCGAAGCCCGGCTGGGTGGAGCACGACGCCACCGAGATCTGGTCCAAGGTGCAGGCCGTGGTCGCCGGCGCGCTCGCCAAGGCCGGGCTGCGGGCCGACGACCTCAGCGCGCTCGGCATCACCAACCAGCGTGAGACGACGGTCCTCTGGGACCGGGCCACGGGCCGGCCCGTGCACAACGCGATCGTGTGGCAGGACACCCGTACCTCGGCGCTGTGCAACGAGCTGGGCGGCACGGACGGGCAGGACCGCTTCCGGGAGCAGACCGGTCTGCCGCTCGCGAGCTACTTCTCCGGGCCCAAGGCGGCCTGGCTGCTCGACAACGTGCCGGGGCTGCGCGCCCGCGCCGAGCGGGGCGAGATCGCGTTCGGCACCATCGACTCCTGGCTCATCTGGAATCTGACGGGCGGCACGGACGGCGGCGTGCACGTCACCGACGTCACCAACGCCGGGCGCACCATGCTGATGAACCTGGAGACGCTCCAGTGGGACCACGGGATCCTGTCGGCGATGAACGTGCCGGAGGCGGTGCTACCGGAGATCAGGTCGTCGGCCGAGGTCTACGGGACGGCCGTCGGCCAGCTCTCCGGCGTGCCGGTCGCGTCCGCGCTCGGCGACCAGCAGGCGGCGATCTTCGGTCAGGCCTGCTACGACACGGGGACGGCCAAGAACACGTACGGCACGGGCAGTTTCCTGCTGCTCAACACCGGGAACCGGCCCGTCCCCTCGAAGAACGGGCTGCTCACCACCATGGGGTACAAGATCGGCTCCGAGGCTCCCGTGTACTGCCTCGAAGGGTCGATCGCGATCACCGGCGCCCTGGTCCAGTGGTTCCGCGACCAGCTCGGGATCATCCGCACCGCCGACGAGATCGAGACGCTCGCGGCGAGTGTGAGTGACAACGGCGGCGCCTACATCGTGCCGGCCTTCTCCGGCCTGTTCGCGCCGTACTGGCGCTCGGACGCGCGGGGTGTCATCACGGGGCTGACCCGGTACGTCACCAAGGCCCATCTGGCGCGGGCGGTCCTGGAGGCGACGAGCTGGCAGACGCGCGAGGTCGTCGACGCGATGTACCAGGACTCCGGCGTGCAGATCACGACGCTGAAGGTCGACGGCGGCATGACCAAGAACAATCTCCTGATGCAGCATCAGGCGGATGTCCTCGGGGTGCCGGTGATCCGGCCTCGGGTGTCCGAGACGACGTGCCTGGGCGCCGCGTACGCGGCCGGGCTCGCGACGGGGGTGTGGAACGACCTGGACGAGCTCAAGGCGCACTGGCAGCGCGACGCGGAGTGGACGCCGGCGATGGACGGCGGGACGCGTGAGCGCGAGTACCGCAACTGGCGCAAGGCCGTGGAGAAGAGCTTCGGCTGGCACGACGACGAGGCGTGACGGTCGGCGTGCGCCTCTTGTGACTGGCACGTGGTCCTGGCGAGGGCCACGCGCGCGTGGACGACGGTCCGCACCCCGGTCGGCGAGGGTGCGGGCCGTTCCCATGCGTTCCGTTCCCATGCCGACCGTTCCCATGCGGTCCGTTGCCATGCGGTCCGTTGCCACGCGGTCCGTTACCGCGCCGACGGATCAGGTGGTGACGGGCTGGCGGCGGCGCGCACCCACGGCCATCGCGTGCTCGACGACGCCGATGAGGACCTCCTTGACGGTCTCCTTCTCACGCGCGTCGCACATCAGAACGGGCACGTCGGAGTCGAGGTCGAGGGCCTGGCGTACGGCGTCGGCCGGGTAACGGGCCGACCCCTCGAAGCAGTTGACGCCCACCACGAACGGTATGGAGCGCCGCTCGAAGTAGTCGACGGCGGCGAAGCAGTCCTCCAGGCGGCGGGTGTCGGCGAGAACGACGGCTCCCAGGGCGCCGGTCGCCAGCTCGTCCCACAGGAACCAGAAGCGGTCCTGCCCGGGCGTGCCGAAGAGGTAGAGCACCAGGTCCTCGCGGAGCGTGATCCGCCCGAAGTCCATGGCGACCGTGGTGGTGTGCTTGCCCTCGACGCCCCGGGTGTCGTCGAGCGGGCGGCCCGCCTCACTGAGCAGCTCCTCGGTGCGCAAGGGCTTGATCTCGCTGACCGCACCGACGAGCGTCGTCTTGCCCACGCCGAATCCGCCGGCCACGAGGATCTTGAGCGTGACGGGCTCCACGGGGGGCTTGCCGCGCTCAGAACGCCCGAAGATCATGGGTCTCTTCTCCTGCCTCACTGCTGTCGCTGTTGTCGTTCCCGGCGGGCGGCGGCGGACCGTATCCGCCGCCTCCGGGGGTTTCGATGACGAGTACGTCTCCGGGGAGCACGTCCGCCGAGTCGCTGCCGGCGAGCCGGTCGACCGTGCCGTCGGGGTGCTCCACGGAGTTGGTGCCCAGGGCTCCCGGCCCGCCGCCCGCCATGCCGTACGGCGGGACTCTGCGGTGCTGCGAGAGCGTGGACACGGTCATGGGTTCGAGGAAGCGGAGGCGGCGTACGGCGCCGTCGCCGCCGCGCCACCGTCCTGGGCCCCCGCTGCCTCGCCGCACGGCGAACTCCTCGAGCAGGACGGGCAGTCGCCACTCCAGGACCTCGGGGTCGGTGAGCCGCGAGTTGGTCATATGGGTCTGTACGACGGGCGCTCCGTGAAAGCCGTCACCTGCCCCGGAGCCCGAGGCCACGGTCTCGTAGTACTGGTGGCTCTCGTTGCCGAAGGTCACGTTGTTCATCGTCCCGGAGCCCTCGGCCTGGACGCCCAGGGCCGCGTAGAGGGCTCCGGTGATGGCCTGGGAGGTCTCCACGTTGCCGGCGACGACGGCGGCGGGGGGCTCGGGGGCGAGGAACGAGCCCGGGGGGACGACGATGTGCAAGGGGCGCAGACAGCCGTCGTTGAGGGGGATGTCGTCGTCCACGAGGGTGCGGAAGACGTACAGGACGGCCGCGTTGACGACGGCGAAGGGCGCGTTGAAGTTGGTGGCGAGCTGTGGCGATGTGCCGGTGAAGTCGACGGTCGCGCCGCGCTGTTCGCGGTCCACGGTGACCCGGACGCGGATCGTGGCGCCGGAGTCGGTCTCGTAGGCGAACTCACCGTCCTGCAGGGCGTCGACAACGCGGCGCACGGCCTCTTCGGCATTGTCCTGGACATGCTTCATGTACGCCTGGACGACGTCGAGCCCGAAGTGGTCGATCATGCGGGCGACTTCGTCGACGCCCTTCTGGTTGGCGGCGATCTGGGCGCGCAGGTCGGCGAGGTTGGTCCGCGGGTTGCGGGACGGATAGGGGCCGCCGGTGAGCAGGCGCAGGGTCTCCGTCTCGCGGAAGCTGCCCCCTTCGACGAGAAGCCAGTTGTCGAAGAGGATGCCTTCCTCGTCGATGGTGCGGCTGCCCGCGGGCATGGAGCCGGGGGCGATGCCGCCGATCTCCGCATGGTGGCCGCGCGAGGCGACGTAGAACAGGAGCCGCTCACCCTCCGTGTCGAAGACCGGGGTGATGACGGTGACGTCGGGGAGGTGGGTGCCCCCGTGGTAGGGGTCGTTGACGGCGTAGCTGTCGCCCGGCCGCATGCGCGTGCCGCGGCGGCGGATGACCTCCTTGACGCTGGTGCCCATGGATCCCAGGTGGACAGGGATGTGGGGGGCGTTCGCGACAAGGCTGCCGTCAGGGTCGAAGAGCGCGCACGAGAAGTCGAGGCGCTCCTTGATGTTGACCGACTGGGAGGTGGACTCCAGGCGGGCGCCCATCTGTTCGGCGATCGACATGAAGAGGTTGTTGAAGACTTCGAGGAGTACGGGGTCGGCTGCCGTGCCGATGTCGGAACTCTCCGTGACCGCCGCGCGTTCCATGATCAGGTGGCCGTCGTCCGTCACGGCCGCCCGCCAGCCGTCGTCCACGACCGTCGTGGAGCCGGACTCGGCGATGATCGCGGGTCCGGTGACACTTTCGCCGGGCGGCAGTTGGTCGCGTCGGTGCAGGGGCACGTCGCGCCAGGCCCCGCCGGTATGGAGGCTGACGGTCTCCGGGGCGGCGGGCGGGGCCGAGCGGGGTGCGAGGGCGGACAGATCGGGGGGTGCGGTGAGGCCGGTTGCTTCGACGGAGAGTGCTTCGACGACGAGAGGGCGGTCGAGGGTGAAGGAGTAGGTGGCGCGATGGCGTTCTTCGAAGGCGGCGCGCATCGTGTCCGGGTCCGTGAGTTCCACGGTGAGCGTGGTGTCGGTGCCGTCGTAGCGCAGTTGGGCCCGGCGGGTGACGCGGATGCGGTCCTCGGGCACGTCCTCGGCGAGGAGTTCGGCGCGGGCCGCGCCCTCCAGGTCGTCGGCGGTCTTGTGGACGTGCGGCATGGCGGACGGTTCGAGCGGTGCCTCGGCGGACTGCTCGCGCATGGCGGTCGTGTCGGCAAGACCGATGCCGAGCGCGGACAGGACTCCCGCCATGGGCGGTACGAGGACGGTGCGGATGCCGAGCGAGTCGGCGACTCGGCACGCGTGCTGGCCACCGGCCCCACCGAAGGTGGTGAGGGCGTAGCGGGTGACGTCGTGGCCCTTCTGGACGGAGATCCGCTTCACGGCGTTCGCGATGTTGGCGACGGCGATCTGCAGATAGCCCTCCGCGACCTGCTCCGGGGTGCGGTCGTCGCCGGTGCGGTCGCGGATCTCGCGGGCGAGCGCGGCGAAGCGGTCCCGTACGAGGGTGTGGTCCAGGGGCCGGTCGCCCTCGGGGCCGAACACCCGGGGGAAATGGGCGGGTTGGATGCGCCCGAGGGCCACGTTCGCGTCGGTGACGGTGAGCGGGCCGCCGCCGCGGTAGCAGGCGGGTCCGGGGTCGGCGCCCGCGGAGTCGGGGCCCACGCGGTAGCGGCTGCCGTCGAAGTGGAGGACGGAGCCGCCGCCGGCCGCGACGGTGTGGATGTCGAGCATGGGAGCGCGCAGGCGCACGCCGGCGATCTGCGTGGTGAAGACGCGCTCGTACTCCCCCGCGTAGTGCGACACGTCCGTGGACGTGCCGCCCATGTCGAAGCCGATGACGCGGTCGAATCCGGCGAGGCGGGAGACCCGGGCCATGCCGACGATGCCGCCGGCGGGGCCGGACAGGATGGCGTCCTTGCCGCGGAACTGCCCGGCCTCCGTGAGCCCGCCGTTGGACTGCATGAACATGAGGCGTACGCCCGTGAGTTGGTCCGCCACCTGCTGGACGTAGCGGCGAAGGACCGGCGACAGATAGGCGTCGACAACCGTCGTGTCCCCGCGCGGGACGAGCTTCATCAGGGGGCTGACCTCGCTGGAGAGCGAGATCTGCGGGAAGCCGATCCGGGCCGCGAGGGCGCCGATCTGCCGCTCGTGGTCGGGGTACAGGTGGCTGTGCATGCAGACGACGGCGAGGGCCCTGATCCCGTCGTCGTACGCCTGGCGCAGCAACACTTCGAGGGCGTCCGTGTCGAGGGGGGTGAGGACGGCGCCGTGGGCGTCGATGCGCTCGTCGGCCTCGATGACCCGTTCGTGGAGCAGCTCGGGCAGCTCGATGCGGCGGGCGAAGATGCGGGGCCTGTTCTGGTACGCGATGCGCAGGGCGTCACGGAAGCCCCGGGTGACCACCAGCGCGGTGCGTTCGCCCTTGCGTTCCAGGAGTGCGTTGGTGGCGACGGTGGTGCCCATGCGGACGGAGTCGACGTGGGCGTGGCCCGACTCGCCCTCGCTGTCGAGAAGTTCGCGGATGGCGGCGACGGCGGGGTCGCGGTAGCGGGTGGGGTTGTCGGACAGGAGCTTGTGGGTGAGCAGGCGTCCGCCGGGGTGCCGCGCGACGACATCGGTGAACGTGCCGCCTCGGTCGATCCAGAACTGCCAGCCTGTCACGCGCGTCTCCGTTGTTCGCCCAGCTGCTCGCCTGGTCCCCACCCCCGTGTGTGGCCTCGGTGTACGCGTGGGTCAGAGCGCCCTGAGACCGTTGATCACGTCGCGCAGAATACTCTCGTCCGGGAGCTCGGCAGGGGGTACGGGCCGGGTCACATGGACCAGTTCCTCGTCGACGAGATCGCCGATGAGGACGCGTACGACGCCGATGGGAAGGTCGAGTTCCGCGGCGAGTTCGGCCACCGACTGGGGGCTGTCGCGGCACAGTCCGACGATGTCCACGTGTTCCGGGGACAGCGTCTGGTCGGCTGCGGGGTCGCCGATGCGGTGTTCCGCGACGACGACCGCGATCAGGTCGAGGCGATGCTGGGCCGCGCTGGTGGTGCGGCCGCGTGTCATGGCGTACGGGCGAACCACCGGTCCGGCGTCGTCGTCGAACCAGTGGTGCGTCTCCTGCGTCCCCTCCCCGTCAGGGCTCATACCGGCCCACTACCCGCCGGCGGACAGATCGGTGCGCGGAGCGGTCCCCAGATGCACGCCGACCCGCTTGACCAGCAAGGTCATCTCGTATGCGACGAGACCGACGTCGGAGTCCGCGTCCGACAGGACGGCGAGGCAACTGCCGTCGCCGGCTGCCGTGACGAAGAGGAAGGCGTCGTCCAGCTCCACGACGGTCTGGCGGACGCTGCCCGCCTCGAAGTGCCGGCCGACCCCCTTGGCCAGGCTGTGGAAGCCGGAGGCGACGGCGGCGAGATGCTCGCTGTCCTCCCGGGTGAGGTCCTTCGAGACCCCGGTCGGCAGGCCGTCCCCGGAGAGCACGAGCGCCTTGCGGATACTGGCGACGCGCTCCACCAGGTCGTCCAGGAGCCAGTTCAGCTCCCCGGAACCGCCGTTCGCGGTGGTGTGTGCGGCGGCCTTCGGTGCGGTCATCGACCGTCCCCCTCAGATGTCGTTCCCTGTGCTGTGCCGTCGGAGGCGTCGTCGCCTGCGGCGTTCTCCTCACGGCCGCGGCGCCAGCCCCGCTGGAGCGAGGCCATCCGGTTGCGGACCTCGTCGGCGTCGCGCTCGGCGGGGCTGTCCGAGTGGTTGGGCCCCTCCCGGTCCGCGGCGCGGTCGGCGCGCAGGTCGGGTCCTTCCTTGAGCTGTGGGGCGAGATTGGCCTGGCGCACACGGCGGGGCAGGCCACTCGGCAAGCTCGGCGCGGGGGCGTCGTCGGCCGGTTCCGGCGCGGGGTCGCGCACCGGCTCCGGGCGGCGTGCGGGAGCCGCGTCATCCGATGCCTCGGCACGGGCGCGCCTGCGCGGCAGATCCGGCGCGGACGCCGAAGTGAGACGGCGCTCGCGGGGTCCCTCCGGGGCTTCCGCGCGGTACGCGTCCCCTGGGGTGTCCGGGGCCGGGGCCTCGGGATCCCGTGGGACGCTGCCCGGGTTCTCGGGTCGGCCGTCCGTGCGCTGGTTGTCCGATTCCGACTCGCCGGGCCTCGTGTGGGTGACGGGCCTGCCGTGCGAGCTGACGAGCTTCGGTGCCCTGCGGCGCGGCAGCGGCACGGGCGCGTCGTCGCCGTCGGGGCCGCCGGCCCGGTGGGTGGGCTCGGCCCGGTCCTCGAAGTCGTCGCGCGCGTGCTGGTGCTGCTCTCCGGGGAGCCCGGCGGGGCGGCGGCGCGGCCGGAAGAGCCCGCCCCGCTCGCTGTCCTCGTCATCGAGAGCGCCCGGGAAGGGCGCGAGGTCCGACGCCGCAAGCGGCGCCTCCAGCTCCACGGGCCCGTCCAGGAGAGAGGCCGGAAGACCCGGGAGCGGGCTGCCCGCCGTGGAGAGCTTCGGGGAGCGCACGCCCGGGGCTTTGCCGCGCCCGGCGCTGTTGGGACGGTCGAGACGGAAGCCGGCGCCCTCGGTGTCGGGGGCGTCGGTGAGCAGGGTGTCCGGGATGAAGACGATCGCGGTCGTGCCGCCGTACGGGGACGGCTGGAGCGAGACGCGGACGTTCTGCCGCTGAGCGAGCCGACTGACCACGAACAGGCCGAGTCGGTCGGTGTCGGAGAGTTCGAACTCGGGCGTCTCGGCGAGCCGCAGATTGGCGTCGAGGAGCGCGTCGGCCGCCATGCCGAGGCCCCGGTCGTGGATCTCCAGCGTGAAGCCGTTCGCGACGCGCTCGCCGACGACGTGCACGGCCGTGTGCGGCGGCGAGAACACCGTGGCGTTCTCCAGGAGTTCGGCCACGAGGTGGGTGAGGTCGGCGACGGCGGGGCCGGTGACGGCGATGCGCGGCAGGCGCCGGACCTCGACGCGCTCGTAGTCCTCCACCTCGGCGACGGAGGCCCGGACGATGTCCATGAGCTGGACGGGCCTGCGCCACTGCCGGGAGGGGGCGGCTCCGGAGAGGATCACCAGGCCTTCAGCGTGGCGCCGCATGCGCGTGGTCAGGTGGTCGAGGCGGAACAGGTCTGCGAGTTCGTCGGTGTCCTCGGTCCTGCGCTCCATCGTGTCGAGCAGGGTGAGCTGCTTGTGGAGGAGCACCTGGCTGCGCCGGGCGAGGTTGACGAAGACCTCGGAGACGCCGTGGCGCAGTTCGGCCTGCTTGACGGCGGCCTCGACGGCGGAGCGCTGAAGGGTGTTGAGCGCCTGGCCGACCTGCCCGATCTCGTTCTTGTCGTACTCCAGGCGGGGGGCCTCGGTCTCCACGTCGACATGTTCGCCTGCCGCGAGACGGCGCATCACACTGGGCAGCCGCACACCGGACGCCTCGTGGGCCTCCAGGCGCAGCCGCCGCAGATCGCGGACGAGGCTGCGGCCGATGCGTACGGACAGGAACAGCGAGAGCAGCAGCGCGAGCAGGCCGAGCACACCGGCTACTCCGGCCTGCAGGAAGACATTGATGGCGACGGGGCGCGCCCGGTCCTGGTAGCGCTCCGTGGCGGCGGTGTCGCGCTTGACGAGCTCGTCGAGCACCTGGCCCGAAGCGTTGTTCCAGGCACGTGCGGTGACGCCCCGGGGGGTGCCCGCCGTGGCGTCGGCGAGGGTGTTCTCCGCCGTGCGCAGGGCCGCCGTGTCCGCGCTCTTCCAGTAACGCTCGAACTCGGCGCGGTCGTCGTCGGGGAGCAGGGCGAGGCTGGTCTCGTACAGGATGCCGCGCTGGGCTACGAGGTCGGAGACCTGGCGCAGTTCCTTGTGTGTGATCCGGCGGGCGACGAGCGCCGAGCCGACCAACGCGTCCTCGCGGGACAGCAGTTCACGCGCGCGGAGCACGCCGATGACGGCGCGGCCCTGGCGGTCCATCGCCGAGTTGTCGAAGCTGCTGAGCGTGAGCAGGAAGTCGTACGTAGGGTCGATGAGGCGGTTGTAGAAGTCGAGGGCCTGCTCGCGGGTGACGGTTCCTTCGTCGACGTTGCGGCGCAGGGACTCGATGCCGTCGAATCCCTCGACGACGGCGCCGATGCGGCGCCGGGAGTCGTCGCTCATGTCGTCGCGGATCCCGGAGTTCTCGGCCTTCGTCCTGATCTGGGCCATCGCCTCGTCGGAGGCGCTGCGGCGGCTGCGCAGCTTGGAGAGGGCGTCGGAGGCCCGGGGGTCGGCCAGGTAGACAAGGGTCTGGCGGCGCTCGTCCTGAAGGGTCCGCGCGGCGTCGGAGATCGGGTAGCCGATCTCGTCGGCGACCTTCCCCGCCGAAACCAGCTGAGTCGCGGCGCGGCCCGTGATCACCGTGGAGAAAGCCCAGATGGCGGTCAGGGACACCAGCGGCACCAGGAGCAACGCCACGATCTTCCGGCGGATGGACTTCCCGCGAAAGCGCATGGCCTCCCCCAGATCGACCCCTGTGGTCAGGGGTACACATGTGCGGCAACAAACGGCGCGAGCCTACTACTGACGCAGGTGCAACTCGAAGGGCTGTCCGGATGCTGTCCGGTGGCGAGTGGCGTGGGACGTCATCATGTGTCCGGGCATTGCGGGAGATTGCACCCCGCAAAGTGGCGCTCAAAATCCGGCTCCATCCGGCGGGTCAGGGAAGGCAGTTGGCCGGAATCGATCGATCTTCGGCGGCAAGCAAATGACCGCCGCAATCCGGGGGAATCTTTCGACGCCGCCGTACGTCCTTCCTTACGGGTCATACGTGATGAGGCCCGCACGAGGTGAGCGGGCAGCGTAAAGCGGCGCAATCCGGGCAGCCATCGGAGAGCCCCGGTGCGGGAGCACCCAGGGCGGCGGGCTGTGACGGCGGTGGGGAGTGACGAACTGATGGGCACGGCAGAGCGGCGCGGGGAATTGTGGGTCGAGGAGCCGGCGAGGCGGCGCCGGTTGCCTGATCCGGTGCGGACGGCGGCGGTACGGGCGGTGCTCATCGTCGCGCTGACGCTGATGCAGGCGGTGATCGCGTTCCTGTGCACCCTGGCCGACTCATGGCTGGCGTTCCCGATGGTGCTGAGCAGCGTGGGGAGCACGGTCGTGGCGACCTGGGGCGTGCTGGACGTCTGGGTGACCCGACAGGTGTGGAACCAGCGCAACGGCGTGGTGTCCGCGCCCAACAGCACGGCACGGCAGCTGCGCAGGGAGCGTCGCCAGGCGCGCCGGCAGGCACGCGCGCAGGGCCGTCCGGCCCCGGAACGCATACGGAGGCGTGGCGGGGCCGGACAGTTGACGCATACGTAGGCGCGTGTAGGTAGTGCGTCGGTGGTTACGCGCGCGTGGGCCTGCGTAGGTAGGTGGGGTGGGATCGGTGACGGTTACGTAGCGCTGGGACAGGTGTCAGCTACCTACGCACGCCCAAGGCGAGAGCCATCGTCACAGCGCCACCGGCTCCGCGACGTTCTGCACGACCGGTCGCGCCTCGCCTCGCGCCAGCTCCCGGCGCACCCGCGTGAACGGTCGCGGCCGGTTCACCGCGAGCGCGGCCGTGGTCGCGCCCCCGCGCTCGTAGAGTGCGAGGAAGCTCCCGTCCTCCACGGCGCCTTCGATGACGCGGACCATGTCCCCGTCCCTCCTGCGCCCGGCGAACTGGATGCGTGAGCCGTACTGGTCCGACCAGAAGTACGGCAGCGGCCGGACGGTCTCGACGGTGCGGCCCGCCAGCAGATTGCGTACGGCGACGCGCGGCTGGGCCGTGGCGCTCGTCCAGTGCTCGGCCCGTGCCCCGCCCACGCGTGCCACGTCACCCACGGCCACGACCTGAGGAAGCGCCGTGACGCAGCCGTCGTCGCAGAGCACCCCGTCGCGCAGGGCGAGCGTCGAACCGGCGAGCCAGCCCGTGTTGGGGACGGCCCCGATGCCGACGACGACCACGTCGGCGGGCAACACGCGCCCGTCGGCCAGTTCCACGCCGTGGACCGCGAGGTCGCCGTGGAGTGCCGCGACCCCGACGCCCGTGACCAGTTCCACCCCACCGCGCGCGTGGAATCCCGCGCACACCGCGGCCATCTCCGGCCCGAGTTGGGGCAGGAGCGGTAGCGGCGCCGCCTCGACGACGGTGACCGCATGGCCGAGCCCGACACACGAAGAGGCCGTCTCGGCGCCGATGAACCCGCCGCCGATCACGACCACGCGCCGCGGCCCGCGCAGCAGTTCGGCACGCAGGGAGCGCGCGTCGTCGAGAGTCCTGAGCGTGTGCACGCCCGCGAGGGCGGGTCCGGGCAGCCGGCGGGCGCTCGCCCCGGTGGCGATGACGACCCCGTCCGTGGACACCGTGCGGCCGTCCTCCAGAAGGACCGTGCGTCCGCGCGCGTCGAGCCCGCGGGCCCGTACGCCGAACATCCACTCGGCGCCCAGTTCCAGCGTCTCGTCGACGTCGGAGAGGGCGAGCTGGTCCTCGCCGGCCTTCCCGATGAGGAAGTCCTTGGACAGCGGCGGGCGGTCGTACGGGCGGTGCGGCTCCTCGCCCACGATCACGAGACGGCCGTCGAAGCCCTGGGCCCGCAGCTCGCGGGCGGCGTACAGTCCGGCGAGCGAGGCGCCCACCACGGTCACGGTCCTCATGCCGGATCCCGTGCTCATTCCGTTGACAGTGCTCATGCGGCGGTTCCTTCCTCGGCGGCGGGATGGACGTGGACCACGCCGTCGTCGACGGTCACCCGGTGGGTGCGTACGGGGCGGCGGGCGGGCAGGCAGGTCGGCCGCCCGGTACGGAGATCGAATGAAGCCTCGTGGAGCGGGCATTCGACCAGACAGCCCTCCAACCAGCCCTCCGACAGGGAGGCGTCCTGGTGGGTGCAGGTGTCGTCTATGGCGTACAGCTCACCGTCAGCATTGAAGACGGCGATGGGCGGTGCTGTGTCGGTGCGGACGGATCCGCCCTCGGGGAGGTCTTCAAGGCGGCAGACGGGTATCACGGGCCCCCCTCTTGGTCCAGGACTGTCTGACTCAGGACTGTTCGGTAACATGGCGTTCCGTATGGCGCACGAGGGAGCGCTATGCGCAACAGAATCCGGTCGGGGCGCCCGCCGCGTCAAGGGCTTCTCGAAGATGCGACCCGCCAAGGGGTCGCAAGGTGGTGAGAGTTGAGTGATGACCCGCAAGGAATCGCAGGCTGAACCAGGCACGACGGCACCGGAGAAGACCCCGAAGGGCGCGGCCGCCTCCGTCCAGTCCGTGGACCGCGCGGTGAGCGTCCTCGAGATCCTCGCCCGGCACGGCGAGGCGGGCGTCACCGAGATCGCCGACGAGCTGGACGTGCACAAGTCCACCGCGTTCCGGCTGCTCGGAGTGCTGGAGAACCGCGGCCTGGTCGGGCAGGCCAAGGACCGCGGCAAGTACTACCTGGGGGCGGGGGTACTGCACCTCGCGGGGGCGGCGGCAGTGCGCCTGGACATCTCACAGGAGGGCGTGCCCGTCTGCCGTGAACTGGCCGACGAGCTGGGCGAGACGGTCAACATCGCGATCCTCGACGACGATGTCGCCGTCAACATCATGCAGGCGCGCGGCTCCGCCTCCGTCACGGCGCAGAACTGGCTGGGCAGACGCACTCCCCTGCACGCCACATCGAGCGGCAAGGTGCTGCTCGCCCATCTGTCGTCCGCGCTGCGCGAGGGCCTGCTCGCCCGCCCGCTGGCGCGGTTCACCCCGCACACAGCCACCGGGACGGCGTCACTGCGAGCCGAGCTGGAGGCCGTGCTCGACCAGGGGTACGCCGTCGCCGTGGAGGAGCTGGAGGTCGGCCTCGCCGCGGTTGCGGCCCCCGTGTTCGCCCACGACGGAAAGGTCATCGGCGCGATCAGTGCGTCGGGTCCCGTGTACCGGCTGACCGAGGAACACCTCCCCGAGCTGGCCAAACGCACCGTCGCGGCTTCGACCGAACTGTCGCGCCGGATGGGATACGGCTTCTAGCAGGACGTTCCGCAGCACGCTTACTGAACGCGGGGTCAGGGAAACCTGGCCCCGCGTTCTGCGTGTGTCGACGAGGTTTCGGTGCGGCCGATCGTTTTGCCAAGCATTAACTCCCACCCCTTGACGGGGCCTTGATGGCGTTTCCAAGATGTTCCTCATCGCGCAACTGGGCGTGCATTGCGCAACAGCAGAGGAGTTTGGTCGTGCCACATGAGGTCCGCGCCGTCGTCGCTGTGAAGAAGGGCGCACCCGTCGAGGTACAGACGATCGTCGTGCCGGATCCCGGTCCGGGCGAGGTTCTGGTCAAGGTGCAGGCATGCGGGGTCTGCCACACGGATCTGCACTACCGGGAGGGCGCCATCAACGACGACTTCCCGTTTCTGCTCGGCCATGAGGCGGCTGGCACCATCGAGTCCGTCGGCGACGGGGTCACCGACCTCACCCCCGGCGACTACGTGGTACTCGCCTGGCGCGCCCCCTGCGGCAACTGCCGTTCCTGCCGCCGCGGCCGCCCCTGGTACTGCTTCGACTCGCGCAACGCGACGCAGCCCATGACACTGCTCGACGGAACGCCGCTGAGCCCCGCGCTCGGTATCGGCGCGTTCGCCGAGAAGACCTTGGTCGCGGCCGGACAGGCGATCAAGGTCGACCCCGCGGCGCGTCCCGAGGCCGCGGGCCTGATCGGCTGCGGCGTGATGGCCGGCTACGGCGCGGCCGTGAACACGGGCAACGTCCAGCGCGGCGACACCGTCGCCGTCATCGGCTGCGGCGGCGTCGGCAACGCGGCCATCGCGGGCGCCTGCCTCAACGGCGCGCGCCGCGTGATCGCCGTCGACATAGACGACAAGAAGCTCGACCAGGCCGAGCGGTTCGGCGCCACGCACACGGTCAACTCCCGTGGCACGGACCCAATCGAGGCGGTGCGCGCGCTCACCGGCGGGTTCGGCGTCGACATCGCCATCGACGCGGTGGGCCGCCCGGAGACGTACAAGCAGGCGTTCTACATGCGCGACCACGCGGGCGTGCTGGTCCAGGTCGGAGTGCCCGAGCCGGACATGGCGGTGGACATTCCGCTCATCGACCTGTTCTCGCGCGGCGGATCGCTCAAGTCCTCCTGGTACGGGGACTGCCTGCCGAGCCGTGACTTCCCGGTCCTCATCGACCAGTACCTCTACGGGCTGCTCGACCTGAACGCGTTCGTGACCGAGACGATCGCCCTCGACCAGGTGGAGTCGGCATTCGCGAAGATGCACCGCGGCGAGGTGCTGCGCTCGGTGGTGGTCCTGTGAGCCCGGCGGCCCGCATCGAACGCGTCGTCACCTCGGGCAGGCTCAGCCTGGACGGACGTTCGACATCGACATCGACATCGACATCGACATCGACATCGACAACATCGTCTGGCTGATCGGCGAGACGAGGAGGTCCTGACCCTCGACGCCGCACACGACGCGGCGGCGGTCACGGCCGCCGCCGCAACCGGCGCCGCGTCCTTCTGCACCCCGCGGAGCGCGCCGACACACCTGCCGCATAAGGCCATTCCATCCCCACCAGCTTGAGGAGGGGCATGTCCAGCACACCCGAAAAGCCCGGAACATCCAGCCCTCGCGTCGTCGTCATCGGCGCCGGAATCGTCGGCTGCTCGCTCGCCGACGAGCTCACCGCCCGCGGCTGGACCGACGTCACCGTCCTCGAACAGGGCCCGCTGCCGGCCCCCGGAGGCTCCACCTCGCACGCGCCGGGCCTTGTCTTCCAGACGGGCCCGTCCAAGACCCTCACGGAGTTCGCCCGGTACACGGTGGAGAAGTTCAACACCCTTGAGGTGGACGGACTTCCCTGCTTCAACCCGGTGGGCGGCCTGGAGCTGGCGACCACCCCCGAGCGCTGGGCCGACCTGCACCGCAAGGCCGGTTACGCCGCCTCCTGGGGCGTGCGCGGCGAACTCGTCAGTGCCGCGCGCTGCAAGGAACTGTGGCCCCTCATCGACGAGTCGGCCGTACTCGGCGGCTTCCACACCCCCGACGACGGCCTGGCCCGCGCCCTCCTTGCCTCCCGCGCCCAGATGCAACGCGCCCGCGAACGCGGCGCCACCTTCCTCGACCGGCACACAGTCACCGGCATCGAGCAGGAGGACGGCCGGGTCACGGCGGTGGTCACCGACCGTGGCACCTTCCCCGCCGACCACGTCGTCTCCGCCGCCGGATTCTGGGGCCCGGTGATCGGCCGTATGGCCGGCGTGGACGTCCCGCTCCTGCCCCTCGCGCACCAGTACGCGAAGACCGAGCCGATGGCGGAGCTCGACGGAGCCAACGACCCTCGCACGGAGGCCTCGAAGCCGATCCTCCGCTTCCAGGACCGTGATCTGTACTTCCGTGAGCACACCGACCGCATCGGCATCGGCAGTTACGCCCACAAGCCCCTGCCCATCGATCCGTTCAAGGTGCTCGACTACGACACGGCGCGGGCCACTGAGCTGGACATGCCGTCGTCACTGCCCTTCACCCAGGAGGACTGGGCGCCCAGCTGGGAGGACTGCCGGTGGCTGATCCCCGCGCTGCGTGAGACCGAGATCGAGGAGGGCTTCAACGGCGTCTTCTCCTTCACGCCCGACGGGATGCCGGTCCTCGGCGAGACCCGTGCGCTGCGCGGCTTCTGGCTGGCCGAGGCGGTCTGGGTCACGCACTCCGCGGGCGTCGCCAAGGCGGTCGCCGAGTGGATGGTCGACGGGCGGCCCTCCGTCGACGTGCACGAGTGCGACCTCACCCGGTTCGAGGACGCCCAGCGCTCCCCCTCCTATGTGCACGACCGCGGGGCGCAGCAGTTCACCGAGGTCTACGACGTCCTGCACCCGCTCCAGCCGGCCGAGCAGCCGCGCCCGCTGCGGGTCAGCCCCTTCCACGCCCGCCAGGAACAGCTCGGCGCGTACTTCCTGGAGGGCGGCGGCTGGGAGCGTCCGCACTGGTACGAGGCGAACGCGGACCTGCCCACCGGCGACCTGCCCGAACGCGACGCCTGGTCGGCCCGCTACTGGTCGCCCATCGCGGCCGCCGAGGCCAGGGCCACCCGCGAGAAGGTAGCCCTCTACGACATGACGCCCCTGCGCCGGCTGGAGGTCACGGGCCCGGGTGCCCTCGCCTTCCTCCAGCGCATGACGTCGAACAATCTCGCGAAGAAGCCGGGCGCGGTCACGTACACGCTGCTCCTGAACGAGGCGGGAGGCATCCGGTCCGACCTGACCGTCGCCCGTCTCGCGCCGGACCGCTTCCAGATCGGGGCGAACTCCCCCGCCGACCTGGACTGGCTCACGCGGCACGCGCCCGGTGGGGGCACGTCCCGCTCGAGCGAAGCCGAGAGTGGGGGAGTACAGATCCGGGACATCACCTCCGGCACCTGCTGCATCGGCGTCTGGGGCCCGCTGGCCCGCGACCTCGTCCAGCCGCTGACCCGCGACGACTTCTCGCACGAGGGCTTCGGCTACTTCCGCGCCAAGCAGACCTACCTCGGCCACGTGCCCGTCACCGCGATGCGCCTGTCGTACGTGGGTGAGCTGGGCTGGGAGCTGTACACCACGGCCGACCTGGGGCTGCGCCTGTGGGACACGCTGTGGGAGGCGGGACGGGACCACGGCGTGATCGCGGCCGGGCGCTCGGCCTTCAACAGCCTGCGCCTGGAGAAGGGTTACCGCTCCTGGGGCCACGACATGACCGAGGAACACGACCCGTACGAGGCGGGCGTCGGATTCGCCGTCCGCATGGACCGCGGTGACTTCCTGGGCAGGGCGGCGCTGGAGCGCAAGGGCGAGCAGCCGGCCCGCAGGCTCACGCCGCTCCTCCTGGACGACCCGGCGGCCGTCGTGCTCGGCAAGGAGCCCGTCCACGTCGAGGGGGTCCCGTCCGGCTACGTCACCAGCGCGTCGTACGGCTACACGCTGGGCCGATGTGTCGCGTACGCATGGCTGCCGCCGCTCCCCTCAGGCACGTGCGTCCACATCGAGTACTTCGGCGAGAAGGTCCCGGCGACGGTCGCCGACGAGCCCTTGTTCGACCCGAAGATGACCCGCATCCGCCGCTGATCGCGCGGAGGCCGGGACATGTCACGCACCTATGACGTGTTCGGCCTCCGCGAGCGTGCCACCGAGTTCGTGCCCGTCGTCGGTGAGATCGTCACCGACCTCGCGCTCACCGGCGCCATCGCGCACCCCATCGACCTCTTCGACCCCAGCCGCCTCGCCGCCGCGCCCGCCTGAGGAGTCCGCACGTGACGACGACCCCGATTTCCCCCAGCCTGATGGCCACGCTGCCCGGGCACTACTACACCGATCCGGAGATCTTCCGGCAGGAACAGGAACGCCTCTTCGAGTCGATGTGGTTCTGCGCCGTACGCGCCGCGGACCTCGACAAGCCGGGCGCGTTCCGCACGGTCCAGGTCGGCCGCGAGAACGTCCTGATCACCCGCTCCCGCACCGGCGAACTGCGGGCCTTCCTCAATGTCTGCCGTCATCGCGGCGCCCGCCTGTGCACGCAGGAGTCCGGCCAGGTCCGCCGCAACCTCCAGTGCCCGTACCACGCGTGGACGTACGACCTCGACGGCAAGCTCATCGCTGCGCCGAACCTCGTGCAGATGCCGGACGTCGACCGTACCGAGTACGGCCTGGTCAAGGTCGCCCTGCGCGAGTGGCTCGGCTACGCCTGGGTCAGCCTGGCGGATGAGCCGCCCTCCTTCGAGGAGACGGTGATCGGCGATGCCGTCGAGCGGCTCGGCGACACGGCCTCGATCGAGCGGTACCACACCCAGAATCTGGCTCTCGGCAAGCGCATCACGTACGACGTGAAGGCCAACTGGAAACTGATCGTCGAGAACTTCATGGAGTGCTACCACTGCGCGACGATCCACCCCGAACTGACCGATGTCCTGCCGGAGTTCGCGGACGGCTACGCCGCCCAGTACTACGTGGGCCACGGCGCCGAGTTCGGGGACGGCGTGAAGGGTTTCACCGTCGACGGCAGCGAGGGCTTCGGCCGGCTGCCCGAGGTCGCCGAGGACCAGGACCGCCGCTATTACGCGATCACCGTGCGGCCGACGGTCTTCATCAACCTCGTCCCCGACCATGTGATCCTGCACCGGATGTTCCCGCTGGCCGAGGACCGAACGGTCGTCGAGTGCGACTGGCTGTACGCGCCCGAGGTCGTCGAGTCGGGCGCCGATGTCTCCAAGTCCGTGGAGCTGTTCCACCGGGTCAACGCCCAGGACTTCGAGGCCTGTGAGCGGACCCAGCCGTCGATGGACTCCCGTGCCTACCGGCGCGGCGGCGTACTCGTCCCGACCGAGCACCACATCGGGATCTTCCATGAATGGCTGACCTCGAGGCTGGGCGGTGCACATGCCTGACCTGTTCATCGGCGGCGGCTGGACCACCGCCCGCGACGAGCGGACCCGTGAGATCCGCTGCCCCGCCGACGGCTCGCTCGTCGCCGTGGTCGACGAGGCGGGCGGCAAGGACACCGCCGACGCGATCGCCGCGGCCCGCCACGCCTTCGACGAAGGCCCGTGGCCCCGGATGTCGGCGGCCGAGCACGGCGACCTCCTCCTGCGCGTCGCGGACCTGCTCGTGCGCGACAAGGACGCGCTGGCCCGCGCCGAGTCCCTGGACACCGGGAAGCGGCTGGTCGAGAGCGCGTACGACATCGACGACATCGCGAACTGCTTCCGCTACTTCGGGCGGCTCGCTGCCGCCGACACCGGGCGCGTCGTGGAAACGGGGACGGAGGGCGCCGAGAGCCGGGTCCTGTACGAGCCCGTCGGGGTGTGCGCCCTGATCACCCCCTGGAACTATCCGCTCCTGCAGACCGCGTGGAAGGTCGCCCCGGCGCTC
This sequence comes from Streptomyces sp. CB01635, assembly GCF_002803065.1. Lineage (GTDB taxonomy): Bacteria > Actinomycetota > Actinomycetes > Streptomycetales > Streptomycetaceae > Streptomyces. The sequence continues at coordinate 112,985 of NZ_NNBL01000021.1, read as the reverse complement.
GCGGCCGGCAACACCTTCGTCCTGAAGCCCAGCGAGCTCACCCCGCACACGGCGATCCATCTGATGCGGCTGCTCGACGAGGCGGGACTGCCCGCGGGCGTCGCCAATCTGGTCCTCGGCGCGGGCCCGGAGGCCGGCGCGCCGCTCGGCGACCATCCGGACGTGGACCTCGTGTCGTTCACGGGCGGTCTGCAGACGGGGCGGCTGCTGATGGCCGCCGCGGCGGGCTCGGTCAAGAAGGTCGCCCTCGAACTCGGTGGCAAGAACCCGAACATCGTGTTCGCGGACGCCGACTTCGACGCGGCCGTCGACATGGCGCTCACCGCGGTGTTCCTGCACTCGGGGCAGGTGTGTTCGGCCGGCGCTCGGCTCCTGGTGGAGGACTCGCTGCACGACCGCTTCGTCGACGAGGTCGTGCGGCGCGCCGAACTCATCAGACTGGGCGGCCCGTTCGACGAGGACGCGCAGACGGGGCCGTTGATCTCGGCCGCGCACCGCGCCAAGGTCGAGGCGTATGTCGCACGGGGCATCGAGGAGGGGGCGGTGCTGCGCTGCGGCGGCGAACGGCCGAAGCCGGCCGCGTACGAGCAGGGCTTCTACTACCTGCCGACCGTCCTCGACGAGTGCACGAGCGGCATGTCCGTCGTGCAGGACGAGTCCTTCGGCCCGGTCCTGACCGTCGAGCGGTTCACCGACGAGGCGGAGGCGGTGCGGCTCGCGAACGACTCGATCTACGGTCTCGCGGGCGCCGTCTGGACGAGCGACGAGGCGAAGGCGGCGCGCGTCGCGGGCGCCCTGCGCCTCGGCACGGTCTGGATCAACGACTACCACCCGTACGTCCCCCAGGCCGAATGGGGCGGCTACAAGCAGTCGGGGAGCGGCCGAGAACTCGGCCCTTCGGGGCTCGCCGAGTACCGCGAGACCAAGCACATCTGGCGCAATACGCAGCCCGTCGCACAGGGCTGGTTCGGCGCGCCGCCGGAGTGTCCCGAGGACGGTGACCCGTCATGAGCCAGGACGAGAGCACACAGGAGACGCGGAGCGGGGACGACGCCGAGCTCGCCGAGTTCGGCTACCGGCCCGAACTCAAGCGCACGCTGGGCAACTTCCACACCTTCGCGGCGGGCATCAGCTACATCTCCATCCTCACCGGCACCTTCCAGCTCTTCTACTTCGGATTCGCGAACGGCGGCCCGGCGTACTGGTGGTCCTGGCCGATGGTGTTCGGCGGCCAGTTCACGGTCGCCCTGTGCTTCGCCGAACTCGCCGCCCGCTATCCCGTCGCGGGCTCCGTCTACAACTGGGCGAAGAAGGTGGGCAATCCGCACATCGGCTGGCTCGCCGGCTGGATGATGCTGCTCGCCTCCGTCGTGTCGATCGCGGCCGTCGCGCTCGCCTACCAGCTGACGCTGCCGCAGATCTCGTCGGCCTTCCAGTTCATCGGGGACGGCACCGGCCCGTACGACGTCGCGACCAACGCCGTCGTCCTGGCCTCCGTACTGATCCTCTTCACCACGCTCGTCAACGCCTTCGGTGTGAAGCTGATGGCCACCATCAACACGGCCGGCGTCTTCCTCGAACTGATCGCGACCGTCGTCCTGATCGTGCTGTTCGCGGTGCACATCGTGCGCGGCCCGCAGGTCGTGACCCACACGGCCGGGGCGGGCCACGGCCAGCCTTTCGGCTACCTGAGCGCGTTCCTCGTCGCGTCGCTCGCCTCCGCGTACGTGATGTACGGCTTCGACACGGCGGCCTCGCTCGGCGAGGAGTCCCTCGACCCGACGCGCGGCGCGCCGCGCGCCATCATCCGCGCGATCGTCGCCTCGTTCGTCCTCGGCGGGCTGATCCTGCTGCTCGCCCTGATGAGCGTGTCGAGCCTGACCGGCGAGAAGCTGTCGACGGACGGCCTGCAGTACGTCGTCCTCGACGTGCTCGGCCCGACGGCCGGCAAGGCGATGCTGTGGTGCGTGCTGATCGCGGTCACGGTGTGCGCGCTCGCCGTGCACACCGCGGCGATCCGCCTCGCCTTCGCGATGTCGCGCGACAACAACCTGCCGGCGTCGTCGGTCCTCGGCCGGGTCAGCCCGCGTTTCAAAACGCCGGTCGTGCCGGCCGTAGTCATCGGCGTACTGGCGCTCGCGATCCTGGTCGTCAACATCCGCCAGCCGCAGATCTTCACCGTGGTCACCAGCATCGGCATCATCATGATCTACCTCGCCTATCTGCTGGTCACCGCCCCGATGCTGGTGGCGCGGCTGCGCGGCAGGTGGCAGCCGGCGGGCGACGGGAAGTTCTCCCTGGGCCGCTGGGGGCTGCCCGTCAACATCATCGCCGTGCTGTGGGGCGGCGCCATGACGCTCAACCTGATCTGGCCGCGCGCGGCCGTCTACAACGCCGCCGCCCCCTACCACTGGTACCTGCGCTGGGGCGCCGTCCTGTTCATCGGCGTGATCGCGGGCGGCGGCTTCGCCTACTACTGGGTCGTCCAGCGACACCGCACCGGTGTCCTCGCCGAACACGCGGCCGAGCCCGCCCGAACCGCTGCCCCACTGGAGGAGGTCACCACCCCATGAACTCTGACGTCTTCGACTACGTCGTGGTCGGCGGAGGCACCGCCGGAAACGTCGTCGCGGCGCGCCTGTCCGAGGACCCGTCCGTCAGCGTGTGCGTCCTGGAGGCGGGACCGAGCGACGTCGGCGACGACAACGTCCTCCAACTGGACCGCTGGATGGCCCTGTTGGATTCCGGATACGACTGGGACTACCCGGTCGAGCCCCAGACCAGCGGCAACAGTTTCATGCGCCACGCGCGCGCCAAGGTCCTCGGCGGCTGCTCGTCCCACAACTCGTGCATCGCCTTCTGGGCGCCGGCCGAGGACCTGGACGACTGGGCGGCTGCGGGGTGCGCCGGCTGGGGCGCGGCCGACGTGTTCCCGCTCTACAAGCGCCTGGAGAACAACGACGCCCCCGGGGACCACCACGGCCGCTCCGGCCCGGTGAAGCTGCGCTCCCTCAAGGGCGCGGACCCGTGCGGCAGCGCGCTGCTGGCGGCCTGCGCCGAGGCGGGCATCCCGACCACGCCGTTCAACACGGGCCGCACGGTGGTGCGCGGCGCCAACTGGTTCCAGATCAACTCCGACGAGAACAACATCCGCCAGTCGTCCTCGGTCGCCTATCTGCACCCGGTCATGGGCAGGCGGCCCAACCTCTCTGTGCGGACGGGGGTGCGGGCCAAGCGGCTCGTCTTCGAGGGCCGGCGCTGCGTGGGCGCCGAGTACCTCGACCCCGACCTCATCCACACCAGGACGGTGCGTGCCCGCCGCGAGACGGTCCTCTCCTGCGGCTCCATCGACTCGCCCAAGCTCCTCATGCTGTCCGGGATAGGCCCGGCCGGTCATCTGCGCGAGAGGGGCGTGGACGTGCTCGTGGACTCCCCCGGGGTCGGCGAGAACCTCCAGGACCACCCTGAGGGCGTGATCATGTGGGAGGCGAAGCAGCCGATGACCACCACGTCCAGCCAGTGGTGGGAGGCCGGCATCTTCTACGACACCGAGCCCGGCCTCGACCGGCCCGACCTGATGTTCCACTACGGCTCCGTGCCCTTCGACATGAACACCGCGCGATACGGCTATCCGACGTCGGAGAACGCCTTCTGCCTCACGCCCAACGTGACACGCGCGAAGTCACGCGGCACCGTGCGGCTGCGCACCCGCGACTACCGGGACAAGCCGCTCGTCGACCCGCGGTACTTCACGCACGAGCACGACGCGCGCGTGATGACGTACGGGCTGAAGCTGGCGCGGCGCATCGCGGAGCAACCCGCGCTCGGCAGGTGGGCGGGCGCGGAGCTGGCCCCCGGGCCTGATGTCCGCACCGACGACGAGCTGCTCGACTACATCCACAAGACGCACAACACCGTCTACCACCCGGCCTGCACGGTGAAGATGGGCGCGGACGACGATGCCTCGGCCCCGCTCGACGCGCGGCTGCGCGTGAAGGGGACCGAGGGCCTGCGCGTCGCCGACGGCTCCGTGATGCCGGACCTCGTCACGGTCAATCCGTGCATCACGACGATGATGATCGGCGAGAAGTGCGCCGAGCTGCTGCGCGCGGACGCCTGATGCGACCGGCTCTCTAACCGGGGTGGTTCGCGGGGCGCTTGTACATGCGCGTTGCCGTGATCTCTCCGTGCACGGTCTCCTCGGCCGGGTCCTGCTGCGGCAGGCCCGGCCGCAGGTGCTCCTCGACGCTGATGTACTTCAGCCCGGCCCTGAGGTCCGCGTCGTTGCGCAGCCTGATGACCAGCGGGAACTCGGCGAGTGCCGTCGTGTCGAACAGGCCGGTGGTGTACAGGAGCTGCACGCCGAGCGCGTCCGACACGGCCCGCTGGAGTTCGAGCAGGTACGTGGCGTTGGCGCGGCCGATCGGGTTGTCGAGGAACAGCGTGCCCGCGTGCCGGTGCTTGTCGCGGCCCCGGTCGTTCGAGCGCAGGGCGGCCATCGTGCAGTACAGGGCGATGGCCGCGGTGAGGAGCTGGCCGCCGGAGAACACGTCGCCCATCTGTCCGACGGGGACCCGCTCGGCGCGCAGCACGGCGTCCGGCTTGAGGATCTCCACGGCGATGCCCTTGGGCTGGAGCGCCGCGCCGACACCGCGCAGGAGCAGGGACATGCCGTCGCGGCGCAGGTCGGAGTTCTTCTTGACGGCGGCGCGGGTCGCCTCGTCGACGACCTCGCCGAGCCGCTCCACGAGGGTCGCCTGGTCGGGCTCCTCGAAGCGGATGCGCACGAACTCCTGGCCCGACCACTCGCCGAGCCCTTCCGGGAGGCGGGACAGGCGCTGGGCGGACCGCAGTGTGGCGAGCGCCGACTCGACGAGCCCGCGCAGCCGGTCCACGATCGAGTCGCGGTTGCGCTCCAACTGCTCCAGCTCGTCGGTCAGTACGCGCAGCCGGGGCGCGAACGCGTCCGCCCACTTCTGCGCGTGCTCGGGCAGCGCCGAGGCGGGCAGCTCGCGGATCTGTTGCCGGGCCGGCGTGCGCACCTGCTCGTAGCGGGTGGCGTTCGCGTGCCGTACGAGGATGTCGCTCGCGTCGCGCACGGCGGCCTCGGCGGCGGACAGGTCGGCGGCGCAGCCGCGCAGGGAGCGCCGGGCCTCGGCCGCCGCGTGCCGGGCCTCTTCGAGGGTGCCGGGGTAGGGCTCGGGCTCGTCCTGCTCGCTCTCGTGCCGGTCGGGATGCTCGCGCAGCAGGTCCTTGAGGAGCGCTGCGGTCTCCTCGAAGCCGCCGGTCGCGTCCTCGGCGGCGCGGTGGGCGTCGAGGAGTTCGCTGTGGGCGGCGCGGGCCACGGTCAACGCCTCGGTGCGCGCGGCGAGTTCGCCCGTGGCGGTGCGCAGGAGCGTCTGGGCGTGCTCGGCGCCGGTGGGGACGAGGTCGTCGGGCAGCTCGGTGTGGGCGTCGTCGCCGTCCTCGGGCGCGTGCCGCTCGGCCTCGCCGCGCAGGCGTCCGAGCTGCTCGCTCGCGGTGGAGACGCGGGCCTCCAGGAGCTGAACCAGTTCGTCGGCGCGGGCCGCGGCGGCCTGCCGTGACGGTCCGTCGGAGCCGTCCGGGGACTGCAGGAGCTGGGCCGCGCGGGTGCGGACCTTGTTGCTGAGCCGGTCGAGCTCGGCGAGCGCGGCGCTCTCGTCGCTCTCCGCGCGGGCCTGCTCGGCGCGCAGGTCGGCGCCGACGCCGACTTTCTCGTAGACCTGGGATGCCGCGCGGTACGCCTCGCGCAGCGCGGGCAGCGACGGCTTCGGCGCCTGAGGGGAGGGTTGCTCCGGGTCCGCCGGTACGTCGTCGGGGGCGCCGGCGATCTCCGCGCGTTCGGCGCGCAGGGCACGGGCGGTTCGGCGGGCGTCGTCGGCGGCGCGCTGTGCCGCCCTGCGGTCCTCGTCGGCGGAGCGGGCGCGCTCCAGGCAGGTCTGGGCGCGTGCCTCCGACTCGAGGGCCTCGTCGGCGAGTTCGCGCACCTTGACCTGCCAGCCGGCGCGCTCGCGCAGCCGGAACGCGAGTCCCGCGAGGGCGTCGGCGACGCGCCGCGCGCGCTGGGCCGCGTCCTGCCGCTCGTCGCGTACGCGGGTCGCCTCGACCGCGGTCTCTTCGGCCTCGGCGCGGACAGTGCGGGCCTCGGCGAGCTCGGCCTCGGTCTCGTCGGCGAAGGCGCGTGCCTCCTGTGCGGCGGCGGCCAGTTCGGCGAGGCGTCCGTCCGGACAGCCGGTGCGCCAGGAGCCGATACGGGCGGCGAGCTCCCGGTCCTTGGAAAGCCGGGCGGCCAGGGCGCGGATCTCCTCGTCGCGCTCGGTCGCGCGCGTGCGCAGCGCCTGCCGCTCCTCGTCGGCGGCGTGCTCGTCGTGCATAGCCGGGTTCGGCGGCACGAGGAAGACGCCGCTGTCGCCGGTCTCCTCGTGGGGTGTCGGGGCGAGCAGGGCGGCCGCCGTGCCGACGGCGACGGCGGAGCGGGGCAGCAGGGCGGCGCCGGCGAGTGCCTCGCGGGCCCGGGCGTGTGTGTCGGGGTCGGTGATGACGACGCCGTCGACGAGCTCGGGGCGCGCGGCGAGCACGCGCGCGTGGTCCACGGGGTCGACGGCCTGGGCGAGGTAGCGCCAGCCGGGCAGGGCGGGGATGCCATGCTCGCCGAGGAACTCGACGGTGGCGAGGACGTCGGGTCCCGGCGGCAGGAGCCCGCCGTCACCGAGCGCGCCGAGGATGCGGGCGTCGTCGGCCGCGGCCGTGCGCAGGTCGAAGAGCTGGCGTTCGGCGGAGGCGACGCCGTCGTCGAGCAGCGCCTTGAGGTCGTCGGCCGCGCGGTCCAACTCCTCGGCCGTGAGCGGGGTTTCGCCGAGGTCGCGGGTGACGGTCGCCACGCGCGCGTGGCGGGTCGCGGCTCCGCCGGCCACCGCGCCCCGGGGCGCGGGCACCCCTGCGGCGGGGATCCCGGGGACCCCGGACAGTCCGAGCAGCTCCGCGACGCGCTCCTCGCGCGCGAGGGAACCGGCGGCGCGGTGCTCGGCCCCGTACGCGTTCTCGGCGGCCGTGGCGGCATCCGCGGCGCGGGCCGCGGTGAGTTCGGCGCGGGCCTCGGCGCCCGCCGTCTCCCGTGCGTGCTCGTTCGCGCGCCTGGCGGCGTCACGCGCCGTGTCCCAGGCGGCGACCGTGGTCTTCTCTGCGTCGCTCGCGGCGAGCGCCGCGCGCGCGGGGTCGGCGTCGGGCGCCGTGTCGTCGAGCCAGCCGGCCCGTACCGCCTCGGCGGTCTCCTGTTCGACCTCGGAGAGCCGCTGCCGCAGGTGCCCGACCTCGCTGCGGGCGCGCTGCGCCTCCGTGGCGGCGACAGTCGCGTCGCGGTGAGCGGTCTCGCCCGCCTCCTGGAGCGCGGCGGAGCGCTCCTCGCCCTCGTTGGCCAGCTCCTCGGCGCTCTCGGCGGCTCCGTGCAGGGCGCGTACGAGGTCGGCGGCGGCCTCGGCGCGGGCGGCGAGGGCCGGGGCGGCATCCCGCTCGGCCTCGCGGATGGCGACGGCCACGCGCGCGGAGCGGTCGGCGGCTGCGCGGTGGCGCAGGACGGCCTCGGCGGCCTGCCATGCAGCGTGCAGGGTGCGTGCGTCGGCCAGCTCACGCTTCTGCGCTGCGGCGGCCTTCTCGGCTCCGGCCAGCGCCAACGAGGCGTGCCGGTATGCCAGTTCGGAAGCGATCAGGGCGCTGCGGCCGCGGGCCTGCTCCGCCTCGCCGACGGTGTGCGCGGCGGCGGTGACCTGCTGGGCGAGGTCGGCGGCACGGCCGCGCTCCAGGGCGGCACGGGCGGCGAGCCTGCGGGCCAGGGTCCGGGTGCGGCGCTCGGCTCCGGCGTGCACGTCACGCGCGCGTGCCCGGGTGTCCGCGGCGTCCACGATGCGGCCGAGGAGGTCCACGGAGCCGGCGGTGAACTCGCGTTCGGCGATCAGCTCGGCCCGCCGCCCCAGCTTGTTGCCGAACCCGCTGACCAGGTCGGCCAGCCCGTCCGTGTCCCGGGTGTCGGTGACGGCGCGCAGGAGCAGGTCGGTGAAGTCGGAGTCCTTCTTGACGGCGAAGAGGCCGGCGGCCTCACCCTCGTCCGCGTTCATCTCGCGCTGGTAGCGGAAGAGTTCGGGGTCGAGGCCGAGTTCGCCCAGGTGCTCGTTCCACCGGTCGTGGATCTCTTCCCAGTGCACTTCGAGGTGCGGGTACGCCTTGCCCGCGTCGGTCAGTGCGTCCCGGAAGCCCTTCATGGTGCGCCGCCGTCCCTGCGCGCCCGAGACGCCCTCGGCCGAGGCCCGTACGGCGGAGGACTCGGCGACGGGCAGCGAGTCCAGGCTCATGCCGGGCCCGGGTCGCAGCGAGTACCAGGCCTCGGCGAACTTGCGCGGGTCGTTCGAGACCTGCCGCCCCCGCCACTCGCTGACCTTGCCGACGACGACGCACTCGCCCGTGAGGGTGTGCTGCCACTCCAGGGCCACGTGCCCGCAGTCGTCGGCGAGCAGGAACTTGCGCAGCACGCCGGAGCTGGCGCCGCCGAGCGTGTTCCGGTGGCCCGGCAGCATCACGGAGAAGATCAGCTTGAGGAGGACCGACTTGCCGCCGCCGTTCTCCAGGAAGAGCACGCCCGCGGGCGCCGGGCGCCGCGGCGGCCCGACGGGCTCGTCCTCGAAGAACTCCGCCTGGGTGGGGGCGGGGTCGGGCACGGGCTCGCCGACGCCCCGCAGGTCCAGGACGGTGTCGGCGTAGCGCGCACCGGCGGGCCCGATGGAGTAGAGGCGAATCCGGGACAGCTCGTACATGGCGGCGGACTCTCGTCGTAGTAAGTCGGTGAGGCGGGGGGCGTCGTGGGGCGGTGGTGCGTGGGCGGTCAGGAGTGGAAGGGGAGTCCCGCGTCGGCCACGAGCTCCCCGTCGTCCTCGTCCGCGGGCGGCAGGAGGCTCGCGGAGCCGTCCGTGACGGGCACGATGCCGAGGTCCGCCAGCTCGGAGAGGGCGGCGGTGCCGGCCAGGTCGCGGACCTGGAGCTGGTAGCGGGCCGTGGTGCGGTACGTGCCGCCCGAGTCGTCGCCCGTTCTCTGCAGGAACCCGGAGTCGGTGAGGAACGCGACGGCCTTGGCGACGATGCCGGTGGTGGATCCGGCGAGGCGGCGCGCGTCCTTCGTCGCGCCGGTCGAGCTGCGCCTCGCCCAGATGCGCCACGCCGCCTCGAGGCCCGGGGCGTCGGAGGCCGGGTCGGTGTTCTCGCCCCGCTCCTCGGCGCGCTCCTCCAGGCGGCGACAGGCCTGGCGGACGAAGGCGTCCACGCCGTTGACCGTGACGCGGCCGATGTAGCCGTCGTCGGCGAGGTCCTCGGGGCGCGGGAACGCCATCGCGGCGACGGCGAGGTGCGCGAGGCCGTGCAGGAAGCGGTCGCTGCCGTCGGCGGAGGTGCGGCGCGCGTAGTCGCCCATCCGGACGGCGAATACGGAGTCCTCCGCGGCGGTCACGGCCATCCCCGCGCGCGTGGAGACCTCCAGGACGACGAGGCCGAGCCCGGCGGCGACGGCGTCGGCGAGCCGCGCGAACGGCGGGTCCTCGCGGTAGCGGCGCAGCAGCTCGGCGTACTCCTGGTCGCGGGCGGGCTGCAGCTTGGGCTGGAGGCCGAAGGCCACGAGGCGGGCCGCGTCGGCGGCGTCGGCCGGAGTGACGGGCGCGCCGGCCGCCGGAGCCTCCGAGGGCTCCGCCTCGCCCCACGCGGCGTGCTCTGCGGGGTGATCGGTCACGGCTGGTGCTCCTTGGTCGGGTCTACGGCGAGGCACGGGTGTACGTCGCTATCAGCGACGCGCGGCGGTGAGGCACGGTGCGATGCGATCGGCACTACGCGGCCTCCGTCCGGTCGGCCGCCATGCCCGCGGCGTCCAGGAGGGCCGTGCCGACGATGAGGTCGGCGCCGCCGAACTCCGGGTCGTCGAGCTCGGTGCCGTCGTCCACGGCGAACAGCAGCTTCTCCTCGCCCTGCCGGTAGGCCGTGCCGACCGGCGGGCTGGCCGCGTGGACGGACAGCAGGGCGACCAGATAAGGCAGTTCGGGGTCGCGGCGGCGCGCCTCGGCGAGCAGTCCGGAGAGCCGGCGCGGCGCGTCGGAGGGAAGGTCGAGCAGCTCCATGGCGCTCGCCAGCTGCTCCTCGCTGAACCGGCTGTCGTCGGGCGTCGCGATCAGGTCGGGCTCGGGCATCTCGACGCCGAGGTGCTCCCGCTCCTGGGGCGGCGTCAGCAGTATGTCGATCAGGTCTCCGACCCGTACGGACACGGGCGTGCGCATGCCCGTCCCGCGTGCGAAGAACGCGTCGGTGACGCGGCTCGCCTGCTCGACCGGCAGCGGCAGCAGGGGCGCGACGAGTTGCCCGTACAGGTCGAGGCCCGCGCGCGCGGACGGGGCGGCGAAGGCCTGCCGGTCCTGCTCGGCGCGGAACAGGGGGCCCGCTTCGAGGAGGCGGGACTGGAGCTGTGTGTGCCGGCGGATGCAGTCCTTGACGATGTCGACGAGCTCGGCGGCGCGCCGCTTGTGCTCGGGGTCCTCGGACTCGTCGCGGGCCTTGCGGATGTTCGTGAGGATCGCGTTCTCGTGGCGGTACCGGTCGGCGACGTGGTCGAGCGCCTCGGCGATCATGTCCGGGACGGCGTTCAGCCAGTCCACCGCGCGGACGTTCCTCCGGGTCGCGTCCAGGGCCCTTCGGAGGGTCTCGGAGTACTGCACCGTCCGGTACCTGGCCTGCTCGGCGGCGAGCTGGGCGTCGGCGAGACGGCCGCGGTTGATCAGCACCTCCAGCTTCACCTCGGCGGCGATCTGGGCGCTGGTGACGTCGGTGTCGAGGGCGCCCACCAGGACGTTGACCGCTTCGTCGGTGGTGCGGAGGTAGACGCTTCCCCCGTAGCCGGCGACTTCCTCGATCAGCTTGAAGTCGTAGTCCCTGCGGACATAGGAGCCGTCGGGCGCGAACGTGCCGTACACGGCGCGGAAGCCGCGGTCGACGCTGCCGACGTTGATCAGGTTCTCCAGGACCCAGCGGGCCACGCGCTCGTGCTCGGCGGCGGGGCGCTGCGGGGCCTGTGCGCCGACTCGGGGGATGAGCCTGGCCACTATCTGCTCGTGGTCGGCGCCCGTGTCGAAGTCCATGTTGAGTGTGACGAGGTCGATGGCGGAGAGCGCCACCTCGGCCATGCCGTATCCGGAGTACTCGCCCGCGAGATTGGCCTTGCGCACGTCGAGGTCGTGCAGCGGCGCGGTGCAGGCGAGCGCGCGAAGGCGGCGCGCGAGCCCTTCGTCGGCGGCCGGGCCCGGTGCGGGCCGCGGCCCCGCGCTGAGCTGGGGCGGAACGGATTCCGTGGTGGCAGGCGAAGTCACGGAGCACAGACTAGGTCCTAGGTCTGACAACGGTCGAAACGGCGCAGAAGCGACCGCCCGCACCGCACGCCCCGCGACCCGCCGCACCGCCGGGAACGGTGGCTGTCAGGCGTCCGGCCGTTCGCCCTGCGCGACCCGTCGGCCGTACACGTCGACCAGGCCCTCGCGGGAGTCGTCGAGGTACTGGTCGAGCAGCCGCTCGGCGTCGTCGGGGCGCCCCGCTTCCAGGGTCCCGAGGATCTCCTTGTTGCGGGCGAGATAGGGCTCGTGCAGGCGGCGGGGGTCGTCCACGACGTGGAACGCGAGGCGCAGTTCGGCGAAGACGCTGCGCATCAGCTCGTCGGTCCGCGCGCTGCCCGCGAGCGCCACGAGCTCCCGGTGGAAGTGGATGTTGGCGGTGGAGACGCCCTTCCACTCCCGCGCCTTCGCGGCGCGGTGCCCGTCGGCGACCGCGTCGGCCACGGCGCCGAGGTCGTACGGAGGACGGCCGAGGCCGCGTACGACGGCGCACTCGACGAGGCGGCGCGTGAGGTAGATGTCCTCGACGTCCTCGACGGTGAGCACGCGCACGAAGACGCCGCGGTTGAGCTGGTGCACGAGGAGCCGCTCGTGGGTGAGCAGCCGGAACGCCTCGCGCAGCGTGTTGCGCGAGATGCCGAGCGCACCGCCGATGCTGTCCTCCGACAGGCGCGTCCCGGGCGGGAAGTACCCCTCCGCGATGCGGCTCCTGAGGATGTCCGCGACCCGCTCGGCGGTGCTGGTGCGCCCCAGGAGCGCGCGGTCGTCCGCCAGTCCGTTCAGTTCGGCCACGCCCGAATTCAAGCGCAGATACCAGAACGAAACAACATGGGTATTGAGGGATCGTTCAACGATCCTCTACCTTGGCGGACAGGCGCTGTTCCCCGCACGCAGCGCGCCCCTCGGTTCAGCCCACTCAGGAAGCACCCAATCCCCTCCTGCGAGGTGCCCATGAGCACGACCCCACCGCCCGACGCGACCGTGACCGACTCCCCCACACGCCCCGGTGAACTCCCGCCCTCCGAGGGCGCCTTCGGCTGGCTGCGCGACCTCGGCCCGCGCGGCCGACGCGCCTTCGGGGGCGCCTTCGGCGGCTATGCGCTCGACTCGTTCGACTACTTCACGCTGCCGCTGAGCATGGTCGCGCTGGCCGCGTACTTCGGGCTCGACAGCGGCCAGACCGGCCTGCTGACCACGGTCACGCTCGTCGTCTCCGCGATCGGCGGCGCCGTCGCGGGCGTCGTGGCGGACCGCATGGGCCGCGTGAAGGCCCTGCTGATCACGGTCATCACGTACGCGGTCTTCACCGTGGCCTGCGGCTTCGCCCCCAACTACGAGACCCTGCTGGTCTTCCGCGCCCTTCAGGGCCTCGGCTTCGGCGGCGAGTGGGCGGTCGGCGCGATCCTCGTCGCCGAGTACGCCACGGCCAGGAACCGCGGCCGGACCCTGGGAGCGGTGCAGAGCGCGTGGGCGGTCGGCTGGGCGCTCGCCGTGGTCGTCTACACGCTGGTGTTCCAGTTCCTCGGCGACGACCTCGCGTGGCGCGTGATGTTCTGGACCGGGGCGCTGCCCGCACTCCTCGTCCTGTGGGTACGGCGCCAGGTGCAGGACGCGCCCAAGGCGACCGAACAGCTGGACACGAACGCGCAGAAGGGCTCCTTCGCGGCCATCTTCGCTCCCGGCCTGCGGCGCGTCACCCTGTTCGCCGTCCTCCTGTCGACGGGTGTCCAGGGCGGCTACTACACGCTTGCCACCTGGGTACCCACGTACCTCAAGACGGAGCGCGGCCTGACAGTCGTCGGCACCGGCGGCTATCTCACGTTCCTGATCTCCGGCGCCTTCGCCGGCTATCTGGCCGGGGGCTATCTCACCGACCTTCTCGGCCGCAAGCGCAACATCGCGCTCTTCGCGCTGCTGTCCGCGGTGAGCATCGCCGTCTACACGAGCATCCCCGACGGGGCCAACAGCCTTCTCCTTGTGCTCGGTTTCCCGCTCGGTTTCTGCATGTCGGCCATTTTCAGCGGCTTCGGCTCGTTCCTCAGCGAGCTCTACCCGACGGCCGTGCGCGGCACGGGACAGGGCTTCACGTACAACACCGGGCGTGCCGTCGGAGCGGTCTTCCCCACGCTCGTCGGGTACCTCGCCGACAGCTGGGGTGTGGGCGGCGCCCTGATCTTCGGTGCGGTGGGGTACGCACTCGCCGTGATCGCCCTCTTCGGGCTGCCCGAGACCCGCGGAAGGGAGCTCCTGTGAACCGCACGCAGGACCGCGTCACGGAGTCCGTCACTCCCGACTCGCTCCCGACCCGCACGGAACTCGTCGACAGCCACGCGCACGCGTGGAGCCCGGCCGAGGCCCGCGCCCGCATCCGCGCCGGCGCCTCGGGGCCGACCGCGGGCTGGTCGCGCGGCCACACGCAGGCCAACCTCATCTCGGTCCCCGCCGACTGGGCCTACGAGATGCTGCTGTTCTGCCAGCGCAACCCCAAGCCCTGTCCCGTACTGGACGTCACGGACGCGGGAGCCTGGACCACCCCGCTGGCTCCCGGCGCCGATCTGCGCACCGACCTGCCGCGCTACCGGGTGTGGGAGCACGGCGAACTGACCGCCGAGCCGACGGACGTCGTCGGCCACTGGCGCGACGACCTCGTGTCGTTCCTCATCGGGTGCAGCTTCACTTTCGAGTGGGCTCTGTCCGAGGCGGGTGTGCCGATGCGCCACATCGAACAGGGCCTCAACGTCGCGATGTACACGACCAGCCGCCAGTGCCGGCCCGCCGGGCGGCTCCAGGGGCCGATGGTGGTGTCGATGCGCCCGGTCCCGCCGGAGCATCTCGCGGCAGCGATCCGGGAGAGCGCGCTGCTGCCCGCCGTCCATGGCAGCCCGGTGCACTGCGGTGAGCCGTCCGGGCTCGGCATCGAGGATCTGGGGCGGCCGGACTTCGGCGATCCCGTGGCCGCGCAGCAGGGCGACATCCCGGTGTTCTGGGCGTGCGGCGTCACTCCCCAGGCCGCGGTGATGGCCTCCCGGCCGCCGTTCGCCATCACGCACGCGCCCGGCCGGATGTTCCTGACCGACGCGCGCGACGAGAAGTACCGCGTCGCCTGATCCCACAACACCCCACCGGAAGAAGAGGGTTCCATGACCTCACTGACCGCGCAGGCCCCACCCGCGGCCGTGACCATCGACCTGAACGCCGACCTCGGCGAGGGCTTCGGCCGCTGGCGTCTCACCGACGACGAGCAGCTCCTGTCCGTCGTCACGAGCGCCAACGTGGCCTGCGGCTTCCACGCCGGGGACGCGGCCACGATGCGCCGCGTGTGCGACCTCGCGTCCGAGCGCGGTGTCCGGGTCGGCGCCCAGGTCTCGTACCGGGATCTGGCGGGGTTCGGGCGGCGCGCCATGGACGTGCCGCCCGATGAGCTGGCCGCCGAAGTGGCGTACCAGATCGGCGCCTTGGAGGTCTTCACGCGCGCGGCGGGCACGCGCGTGGCCTACGTCAAGCCGCACGGAGCGCTCTACAACCGTGTCGTCCACGACGAGGAACAGGCCCGCGCGGTCGTCGACGGCGTCCGCCTCGCGGATGACACCCTGCCCGTCCTCGGGCTGCCCGGGTCACATCTCCTGAAGGTGGCCGACGAGGCCGGACTGCCCGTGGTGACCGAGGCGTTCGCGGACCGCGCCTACACCGCGCGGGGCACTCTCGTGCCGCGCGGCAGCGAGGGCGCCGTGGTGACGGACCCCGAGTCCGTGGTCGAGCGGTCCGTCGGCCTGGCCCGCTTCGGAACGGTCACCTCGCACGACGGCGAGCAGATCTCCGTACGCGCGCGGTCCCTGTGCCTGCATGGGGACACCTCGGGCGCGGTGGACCTCGCCCGACGGGTGCGGGCGCAGCTGGAGTCGGCGGGAGTCCGGGTGGAGGCCTTCGCATGAGGGCCCTTCCGGTCGGCGACCGGGCGCTGCTCGTCGAGGTCTCCGGAGGCGAGGAGGCCGCGGCGCTCCACGCCGAGCTGCTGCGCCGCCGCGCCGCCGGCGAGTTGCGCGTACGCGAGATCGTGCCCGCGGCCCGCACGGTCCTCCTCGACGGACTCGACGAACCCGCGGGCCGGCTCGCGGCGCAGCTGCCCCACTGGGAGCTCCCTCCGCTGCCTCCGCGCGGGGACGACGCCGTGCACATCCCCGTCCGCTACGACGGTCCCGACCTTGCGAATGTGGCCGCGCTGTGGGGCGTTGCCGTCGAAGACGTGCCACGCATCCACGCGGCAGCCGAATTCCGGGTCGCCTTCTGCGGGTTCGCGCCCGGCTTCGGCTATCTGACAGGGCTGCCGGCCCGCTACGACGTGCCGCGCCGGTCGACGCCGCGCACGTCCGTCCCGGCAGGCTCCGTGGCGCTCGCGGGGCCTTACACGGGCGTGTACCCGCGCTCGTCGCCCGGCGGCTGGCAGCTGCTCGGGACGACGGACACCGTGCTGTGGGACCACGCGCGCGTGCCCGCCGCGCTGCTCGCCCCGGGGACCCTGGTCCGCTTCGTACCGGAGGTGACCGCGTGACGGACCGTGCCATGGCCGTCGTCCGGGCCGGAGCGCTGACCACCGTGCAAGACGAGGGCCGGCCCGGACACGCGCACCTCGGGGTGCCGCACTCCGGCGCGCTCGACCTCCCCGCGTCCCGCCTCGCCAACCGGCTCGTCGGCAACCCGCGCGGGACCGCCGTCCTGGAGACCACCCTCAACGGATGCGCCGTGCGGCCGCGTTGTGAGGTGACGGTTGCCGTGGTGGGCGCGCCGTGCACGGTGACGGTGGACGGACGGCCGGTCGCCTGGGGCGCGCCCGTACGGGTCCCGGCCGGCGCGCTCCTCGACCTGGGACCCGCGCTCTCCGGGGTACGCAGTTACGCGGCGTTCGCCGGTGGAGTGGCCGTCGAGCCGGTCCTCGGCAGCCGGTCGACCGACCTGCTCTCCGGGCTCGGCCCGGCCCCCCTCGCGGACGGCGCGGTGCTCCCCCTGGGCACGGTGGCGTCGGCGCACACGCGCGTGGACGTGGCCCCGCAGCCGGGACCGCCCCGTGAGTTGGTGCTGCGGATCTCGCTCGGGCCGCGCGCGGACTGGTTCACGGCGGCATCCCTGCGCACGCTGACTACGCGCGCGTACCGCGTGTCGTCGGCGAGCAACCGCATCGGCCTGCGCACGGAGGGCCCGTCTCTGCTCAGGGCGTCGGAGGGTGAACTGCCCAGTGAGGGAATGGTCCTGGGGGCCGTACAGGTACCGCCTGACGGCAGGCCGGTCGTGTTCCTCGCCGACCACCCGACAACGGGCGGCTATCCCGTGGTCGCCGTCGTACGCCAGGCAGACCTGCCCGCCGCGGCACAGGCGACTCCTGGCACACCGGTCCGTTTTGTCCTGGCGGCGGGCCGCTGACGGGAGACCCCAAAGCGACCGCCGGCCACCGGGCCACCGTCGTACGGTGGCCGGGCTCGCCCCTCTCCACGTCACCTCACCCGCCGTCCGACCCTCACGCCGCGTCCGCCTGTTCCACGGCCGCCAGAGCCGCGCGCGCCGAGCTGGACGCCCGCAGGTCGAGGCGGGCACTGGTGCCGCGGGCCCGGTGGCGCAGTTCGTCCGCGGCGAGGGTGAGGAGCTGGGGGAGCAGGTCGGTGCACCGCCGTGCGACCCAGCCCGTGCCCGCCGTGGCGAGCCACAACAGGCTCGCCGAGCGCGTGGGCGCGGGCCGTTCGGGTTGCTGCGACGGCGGCGCGCCCTGGGCGAGCCCGTCGGCCTCGAGCAGGGCGTGGAACCGCGCGGCGAGCATCCGGTGCCCCCGTTCGCCGGGGTGCAGCCGGTCCGCGCTCCACATGGCACGGTCGGCGACCCACGCCCCCTCGGCCGCGTGCAGATGCACGGCGCCGTAGCGCTCGGACAGAGCGTGGACGACCGAGTTCACCGCCTGCTGGCGCCTCGCGAGAGGCCGGCCGAGCAGACCGGGCAGCCCCAGCATGGTGCCGGGGTCGGGCAGACACGCCGTGAGCAGGACCGCGCCCTGCTCCGTGAACGCCGCGTACACATGGTCCAGGCGGGCGGCCACGGCGTGGATGTCGAACGTGCGGCGCAGGGTGTCGTTCACGCCGACGAGGACGGAGGCGATGTCGGGCCGCAGGGCGAGCGCCTCCGGCATCTGACGGGCAAGGACGTCATGCGTCTGGGCGCCGCTCGCCGCGAAGTTGTGGAACTCCACGGGCATGCCGTCCGGGCCAAGCCCGGCGGAGAGCAGCGCGGCCCAGCCGCGCCAGCCGTCGCCGACCGGGTCGCCGAGCCCTTCGGTGAGGGAGTCACCGAGGGCGACGAACCGCAGGACCGTGCTCATACGGCATCCCGCCCGGTCACCCGTACAGGGACGTCGGCCGTCCCCAGGAGAGACACGTCGGGGGTCGCCTGGCGCGGCGCGTCGGCCGTCACCCGTACCGCGTCATGCGCCTGCAGGAAGGCGTCCACCGCGGCCCCCCACCCGAAGCACTCGGCACGCGCGCGGGCCGCCTCCCGGCGTTCGTCCCTGGGCCGCGCGACGAGCTCATCGACCGCGACGGCGAAGGCCTCGCCGGTGTCCTGCGCGACTCCCCCGGCGGGGCCCACGACCTCGGGCAGCGCCGACGACGCGCTGGCGACGACGGGAGTGCCACAGGCCATGGCCTCGAGCGCGGCGAGCCCGAACGTCTCCGCGGGACCCGGCGCGAGACACACGTCGGCGGCGGCCTGCAACGCCGCGAGATGCCCGCGGTCGGCCACGTGCCCGAGGAACGTCACCGGCAACCTCTTTGCGCGCGCCTGCTGTTCGAGCCGGGCCCGCAACGGCCCGTCCCCGGCGACGACGAGCACCGCCTGCGTCCCGTGGCGACGGAGTGCGGCGAGGGCGTCGAGCGCGGTGCCGGGCCGCTTCTCCACGGAGAGACGCGAGCACATGACGAGCAGCACCTCGCCCACCCGCGCGTACCGCTCCCGCACGGCCGGGTCCCGCAGGCTCGGACGGCACCGCTCCAGATCGACGCCGAGCGGGGCGCGTACGACGTTGCGCGCCCCGATGCGGATGAACTCGCGTTCGGCGTACTCGGTCGTGCACACCACGCGCGCGTAGGCGTGCGCGGTGCGGGAGTTGAGCGCGTCGGCGGCGCGCAGGGCGACCTTCTCGGGAAGGCCCCAGGTCCGCAGGACCCCGTCGGCCGTCTCGTGGGAGACCATCACGGCGGGCACCCGGGCGCGCCGCGCCCACTCCCCCGTCCACCTCAGCGTCGTGCGGTCGGACACCTCGATCCGGTCGGGGGCGAGGCGTTCGAGCAGTTCCGTCACGCGCCGCCGGTCGGTGAGGACGCGGTAGCCGCCAGTACCGGGAAGCAGCGTCCCCGGCAGCCTGATGACGCGGCCCTGCGTGCTGTCGTGCTCGCCGGCCCGCTCCCCCGGAACGATCAGCACGGGCTCGTGCCCGGCGGCGCGGTAGCCGGCCCCCAACTCCCGCAGGGCGGTGCGCAGTCCGCCCGAGGAGGGCGCGACGAAGTTGGCGAGGCGTACGATCCGCAGCCCGCTCATGCCGCCACCGCCGTCCGCGCGTCGAGGACCTCTTCGTAGTGGCCGACGAGTTGGTCCCCGACGGCCGCCCAGGTCCGCCCTTCGACCGCGCTGCGGCCGGCCGCCCCGTAGGCGAGTCGACGCAGCGGGTCAGCGGCGAGCGACCAGACGGCGTCGCGTACGGCGGCCGGGTCGCCGGGTGCGACGAGGAGCCCGGTCCGGCTGTGCGCGACGAGGTCCAGCGGCCCCCCGGCGGCGGGCGCGATCACCGGCACGCCGCTGGCCATGGCCTCCTGCACGGTCTGGCAGAACGTCTCGTAGGGGCCCGTGTGGGCGAAGATGTCCAACGAGGCGAAGATGCGGGCGAGTTCGGCGCCGGTGCGGCGGCCGAGGAAGACGGCGCCGGGGAGCGCCTCGCGCAGGCCGGGCTCGCTGGGGCCGTCGCCGACGATGACCACGCGCACGCCGTCGAGGGCGCACGCGCCGGCCAGCAGGTCGACCTGTTTCTCGGGGGCGAGCCGCCCCACGTAGCCGACGATCAGCTCGCCGTTGGGCGCGAGTTCGCGCCGCAGGGCTTCGTCGCGCAGGTCGGGCCGGAAGCGGACGGTGTCCACCCCTCGCGGCCAGAGCCGCACGCGGGGCACCCCGTGCACCTCCAGGTCGTGCACGGCGGCGCTGGAGGGGGCGAGTGTGCGGTCGGCGGCACCGTGGACGCTGCGGATCCGCCGCCACGCGGTGGCCTCACCTGCCCCCATGTACGTACGCGCGTAACCGGCGAGGTCGGTCTGGTAGACGGCGACGGCGGGGATCCGCAGCCGTGAGGCGGCGGCCATGCCGCGCACGCCGAGGATGAACGGGCTGGCCAGATGGACGAGTTCGGCGCCGTGCGCGGCCACGGCCGCCGCGACCCGGCGGCTCGGCAGCGCCACCCGGACCTGCGGGTAGCCCGGCAGCGGCAGGGAGGGCACCCGTACGACGGGGCAGGGGGCGTCGGTGTCGGTGTCAGGGCCCGGCGCGGTGGCCGGGGCGATGACGAGGGGGTCGTGACCGCGCGCGGCGAGGTGCCGGGCGGTCTGCAGGGCGCAGTGAGCCACACCGTTGATGTCGGGGGGAAAGGACTCGGTGACGATGACGACACGCATACCGGTGTTGTCGTCGCGCCGAGCGTGGGCACGTCAACGTGGATCTTTCCTGGCGAGGAACGTCCCATGAGCGTTGGCCCTCGCTCGCCGACGGCCGGGAGGCAGCGTCCGTCGAGCGTTGCCTCCCGGAAAGCCGCCGGTCACAAAGCCGTCGCGTCCGGGCCTATTCTGCTGCGCACCGCGGTCTGCACCTCGGCCTCCTCGGCCGGGTCGGCGGCGAGTCTTCTGAGCTGGTCCACGACGCGCGCGTCGCCTGTCTCCGCGTGGCGCGCGGCGACTTCGCGGGTGGATTCCTCGCAGTCCCACAGGCATTCGACCGCGAATCCTGCGGCGAAGGAGGGGTCGGTGGCGGCGAGGGCCTTGGCGGCGTGGCCGCGCAGGTGGGACGAGGCGGTCTCTCTGTAGACGTGGCGCAGAACGGGGGCGGCGCTGGCGATGCCGAGGCGTCCCGCCCCGTCGACCAGGGGCCACAAGGTCGGTGCGTCGGCGCCTTCGCCGCGCACCGCCTCGCGCAGTGCGGCCAGGACCGGTTCGGTGTCCTGGGCTCCGCCGCGGCAGGCGAGCATGCGTCCCGCGGCGGCACCGAGGGCGTCGGGCCTGGGGGCCCAGCGGCGGGCGCGCTCCAGGGAGGCGACCGTCCGCATGCGTTCGAAGGCGTCGAGGGCGGCGTCCACCACGGCGTGCGAGGGGCTCTCCACGGCGGCCTCGATCAGATCGAGTACGTCGGGATCATGGTTGTCGGCGAGATAGCGCAGGGCCGTGCTGCGGGCGCCGTCGTGCCCGGTGAGCGCGGCCTGGACGATCTCGGCCCTGTCATCGGGTCCGGCGACGGCGGTCAGGCAGCGCGCGGCGGGCACGTACAGGACGGCTCCGCGTTCGAGGCCTTCCTGGGCCCAGTCGAAGACGGCCCGCACGCTCCAGCCGGGGCGTGGCCCGGCGGGGCGCATCTGGCGCTGCCACTGGTCGAAGGAGCCGCGTTCCTGGGCGGCGCGCACGCGGGCGCCGATGGCTTCCCTGGGGTCGTCGGCCCACAGCCGCCAGGGGCGCGGTTCATAGGCGTCGCGCACGGCGGCGGCGAGCTCGGCGTCGCCCTCGGGGTCCTCGGGGAATCTGTCGAGGATGGGGGCGGCGAGCACGCGCAGCCCCGCGTCGTCGTCGCGCAGGGCCAGCTCGTCAAGCGCCCAGGCCCAGCTGGACCCGAAGGCGGCGTAGCGGCGCAGCAGCTCCAGGGCGTCGCGCCTGCCGTACGAGGCGAGGTGGCCGAGGACCGCGAGCGCGAGGCCCGTGCGGGACTCGTCCGTATTGAGGACGTCGTCGGGGTCGAAGAGGTGACGCTCGATCTCCCCCAGCTCTCCGTGGAGGTCGAGGTAGAGACGGGCGTAGTAGAGCGAGCGGTTCTCCACCTGCCAGTCGTGGCGGGGGTCGCTCAGCACACAGTGGTTCAGAGCCGCGAGCGCTTCGGCACGCGGCGCCGTCAACGCGTGCAGGGTGCCGTCGCCGCGGCCCCTCTGCAGCAGGCCGAGCAGCGTACCGCTGGGCGCTATGACCGGATCGAACATGGGAAACAGCCTCACATCAAGCGTCGACGCAACCGGGGGAACTGCACTACCTGGCCGCGCGACAACACTGCGGGGCGCCCGCCGTCTCTTGCTTGCTGTAGACCATCTTCCTCTGCCTCTCGTCCGTGGTCCGAATCGGACCGTTCACGGCCCACGCGGTGTGGCACCATCTGCCCCGCCGTCGCGTCCGTGAATCACGTCGTCATGATGACCCAGCGGTTCTTCTCGCCGCGACCACATTTCCTGCTCCCCCGTTCTGCCTGGTCAAAGGCGGTGCCTCAGGAAGTGCCGAAGAGCTCCAGAAGCTCCGCCTTGGCGAACATGCGGGCCGTGTCGACCGCCGACGGAGTTCCCGCCGCCGGGTCGGCCCCGCCGTCGAGCAGCGCCCGGATCACGTCGTCCGCGCCCTTGAAGACGGCGCCCGCGAGCGGGGTCTGGCCCCGGTCGTTGGCTCGGTCGGCGTCGGCGCCGCGGGCGAGCAGCGCGCGGACCGCCTCGGCGTGCCCGTGATAGGCGGCGAGCATCACCAGGGAGTCGCCACGGTCGTTCGTGAGGTCCGGGGATACGCCGGCGTCGACATAGGCAGCGAGCTGTTCGCTCTCACCCCGGCGCGCAAGATCAAAGATCTTGGTGGCCAGTTCCACGACCTCGGGGTCGGGGACTTCGCTCATCGGAACAGACCGCCTTTGCGTATCCGGAGTGCTACGACCGTGCGGCCGTACGAGTGAATCGACAGAGTACTGCCCGGTTCAGCACATGAGCAGCGCCGACCGAGGCAAAGATCACGAAGAGCCCTGACGGCCGAACAGCACACGCCCAGGAGGCTCACGGGACGCCTGCCGAACGGGTGAAATCAAGAATATTCCACCCATTTGCACCTTTTATCGTATAGATACATGCTGTGAGCCTGGAAGGACTCATGGTGACTGTCCCCATCAACCAGGAGAACTCAAATGATCCTGTCCATCTCAGGCGTGGTGCTGCTCGGAATCATCGTCTTCCTCTTCTTCCGCAAAGACGGACTCAAGCCCTCGCACGGCCTGACCTGCGCCCTCTTCGGGTTCTACCTCGCGGGCACCGCCATCGCCCCGAGCATCAAGGCCGGGGGCGCGAGCCTGGCCAGCCTGCTCGGCGGGATCAAGTTCTGACCCCCTCCCCCTTCGCACGTAACTTCAGGAGACAGACGTGGCCCGGCGCCCCCTCCCCCGCATTCTGAGCAACGGCAGCGCCCCCATCGCCCGGAGCCGGGAACTGGCACGGACGGCAGCCGACGGGGCCATCGACGTACTCCATCCCCTGATCACGATCACCAAGGGCCTGGGCCGCCTGGCATCCGCCGGGCGGCACAAGTGGGCCGACACCCCCAAGGACCGGCGCGGACCGCTGCTGTTCCTGGTGGCGGCCTCGGTGCTGGTCGTGGTGCTGATTCCGTACGGGCCGCTGCTGGCGCTCATCACCCTGATGGCAGCGGCCGCATGGACGGGCCGGGACCAGACCCCGCCGGCGCCGACCGGTCCCGACGAGTCCCAGGTCAAGCGGCTCACCGCGCTCTACGAGGCGCTCGTCCCGTACTTCTCCGTCCCAGAGGACCCGAACCCGCTCTTCGCCCACGGCGGCGAGTGGGAGAAGGCCTTCGAGTCGTACGACTTCGACGACGACGGGCGCGTCTCACGGATCGTGCTGCACTACCCGGCGTACTTCACGGACGGTGAGGCCGACTCCCGCGCCCGTATCGAACAGCTCCTGCACGCCAAGTCGGGCCGGGGCCGCGAGTACCACTTCGAGTGGGACGAGGAGGGCAACCAGCTGACGGTCACCGTCATGCCCCCGCTGCCCACCGACATCGCCGCCCAGCGATTCGTCACGGCACCGGGCGAAATGGTCCTCGGCTTCACCGACGAGAGCGGCACCCAGCGGACCCTGCCCCTCGGTGACGGCGACGAGCGGCGCGACGTACCGCCCGTCGTCTGGCGTACGGGGATGCGCTCCACCGAGCCGCACCTTCTCGCCGTCGGCCACCCCGGCAGCGGGACCACCTCGCTCCTGCGCTCGATCGCGCTCCAGGCCCTCCAGCACGGTGACGTCCTCATCGTGGAGGGCAACGGAACGGGCGACTACGCGTGCCTCACCGGACGCAGCGGTGTCCTGGCCGTCGAGTGCGGGCTGGCCGGCGCGCTGGCCAGCCTGGAATGGGCGGCCCACGAGACGGAGCGGCGCCTGATCGCCGCGAACCGGGCGCGCCAGGCCGGCCACCCCGCGCCGGACGACACCCGGCGCCCCCTGTGGATCCTGCTCGACCGGCCCAGCGTCCTCGGCCATCTGGCCGCGGCCGACGGGCGCAAGGACCCGCAGACGCTGCTCCAGGTCCCCCTGCAGCACGGGCGCGCGGCCAACGTCACGGTCGTCGTGGCGGACCAGTTCGACAGCCTCGACTCCCTGACCGACACCGTCTGTCAGCACACACGCGCGCGCGTGGTGCTCGGCCCGGCCACGTACGACCAGATCGAGGACGTCCTCGGGGTCGCGCCCCACACGACGCCCACCCCGGACGTCCCCGCCGGACGGGGCTACGCGCGCCTCGGCGCGGGGCCCGTCCACCGCCTCCAGGTGCCGGCCACCCCCGACCCGTACGACGACGCGACGAGTGACGCGCACCGGCAGGCGGTGCTCGGGCTGCTCCCGCAGCGGACGACGCCTGCCGACGACAGCCCCGAGCCCGAGCCGGTCGAAGCGGCCGAGCCGGTCCACGTCGTGGAAGCGGTGGGTACGGTGCAGGCGGTCGCCGCCGAGGGGTGACGGCCGGGCCACAGCGGCCCTATGCGATGAGCGTCCGCGGCGGCTCCGCCCCGGACGCTCCGCCCTCCCGCACCAGCCGCGCCGCCGCCGCGAGCCGCGCCGCAGCCTCGTCGGCGACCGCCCCGGAGACCGTGAACGGCAGCCGCACGTAGCCCTCGAAGGCGCCGTCCACCCCGAAGCGGGGACCCGAGGGGACCCGAACGCCGACGCGTTCGCCGACCTCCGCGAGCCGCGAGCCCGACAGGCCTCCGGCACGCACCCACAGCGTCAGACCGCCGACCGGCACGTCGAACTCCCAGTCGGGCAGCTCGCGGCGCAGCGCGGCGACCAGCGCCGTGCTGTTGTCCCGGGCCTGGCTGCGGCGCAGCTGAACGGCCTCCTCCCAACCGCCGGTGCTGAGCAGCCAGTTCACGGCCAGCTGCTCCACGACCGGGGTGCCGAGGTCGGCGTAGGCGCGCGCGGCCACGAGGCTGCGGATCACATCGGGCGCCGCCCGGACCCAGCCGATGCGCATGCCCGCCCAGAACGCCTTGCTCGCCGAGCCGACCGTGATGACGGTGGAGCCCGCCGGGTCGAACGCGCAGACGCGGCGGGGCATGTCCAGGTCGTGGTCGAAGTGGAGCTCGGTCATGGTCTCGTCGACGACGAGCACCGTGCCGGCCGAGCGCGCCGCGTCGACGAGCTGCCTGCGCTGGTCCTCGTCGGCGAGCGCCCCGGTGGGGTTGTGGAAGTCGGCGACGACGTAGGCGAGGCGGGGCGCCGCGTCGCGCAGGACCTGCCGCCAGCGGTCGAGATCCCATCCCGCGAGGCCCTCGGCCATGGCGACCGGGACGAGCCGTGCGCCCTCCTCGCGCATGAGCTGGAGGATGTTGGCGTACGAGGGCGACTCGACGGCGATGCGCTCGCCGCGGCCCGCGAACAGGTGGCAGATCGCGTCGATCGCGCCCATCGCGCCGGTGGTCACCATGATCTGCTCGGGCATGGTCGGGATACCGCGGGCCGTGTAGCGCTCGGCGAGCATCTCGCGCAGGGCGGGCAGGCCCGCGGGGTAGTCGCCGTGGGTGTGGGCGTAGGGCGGGAGTTCGCCAAGCGCGCCCTGGACGGCGCGGGTCAGCCAGGGTTCGGGGGCGGGCAGGGCCGCGGTGCCGAGGTCGATCATCGAGCCGAGCGCCTCGGGCGGCAGGGGCTCCAGGCCGCGCGCGGGCAGTGGGTTTCCGGCCGGTACGGCCGTCCAGCTGCCCGCTCCCCTGCGAGATTCGAGGAACCCCTCGCCGCGCAGCGCCTCGTAGGCGGCGGCGACGGTCGTGCGGCTGACGGCGAGGGAGACGGCGAGCTCGCGCTCGGCGGGCAGGCGCGCCGCGACGGGCACGCGCCCTTCGAGGACCAGGAGGCGGATGCCGTCGGAGAGGGCGCGGTAGGCGGGCGGGCGGCGGCTGCCGGGGCCCGGGGGGCGCGTCTGCTGGGAGGTGAGCAGCCGGGCGAGCTGGGCCGCGCCGACCGCCGAAGTCCACTGAGCCATGGAGTCCAGTCCACCTTCCCCGAATTGGCCATGGTTGGCCTGTGTTCCCAAGCCACAGACTGTCACGCGACAGGCCACTACCACCACAGGGGGCTCCACTTGTCCGCGTCGTCCACGCCACCCGGCCCCGGTCTCACCCGGCGCCTCTTCCAGCTCTACGTCGGCCTGGCGCTGTACGGCGTGAGTTCCGGTCTCCTCGTGGAGGCGGGGCTCGGCCTGGAGCCGTGGAACGTGCTCCACCAGGGCCTCGCCGAGCTCACAGGGCTCTCCATCGGCGTCGTGTCGATCATCGTGGGCGCCCTGGTGCTGCTCCTGTGGATCCCGATCAAGCAGCGCCCCGGTCTCGGCACCGTCTCGAACGTCTTCGTGGTCGGCATCGCGATGGACGGCGCGCTGGCCGTCGTCCCCGATGTGCACGCCCTCGGGATCCGGATCCCGCTGATGGCGGCGGCGATCGTCCTGAACGGCGCGGCGACGGGCCTCTACATCGCCGCCTCCTTCGGACCCGGCCCGCGCGACGGCCTGATGACGGGGCTGCACCGGCGTACCGGGCGCTCGATCCGGCTGGCACGCACGACCATCGAGATCGCGGTGGTGGCGACGGGCTTCGCCCTCGGCGGCACCATCGGCGTCGGCACCGTCCTGTACGCCGTGGCGATCGGCCCGCTGGCCCAGGTGTTCCTGAAGGTCTTCGCCGCCCCCGCGCCGCCCGAGGCACCCACCGCGGTTGCCGGCGCGTCACCCGAAGGGGCGATACTTCCGCGGTGACCACGCGCGTACGCCATCCGTATCTCGACCGTTCCGGACCGCTGGCCTTCGCCCATCGCGGCGGGACGGCCGACGGTCTGGAGAACACGATGGCGGCGTTCCGGCGCTCCGTGGACCTCGGCTACCGCTATATCGAGACCGATGTGCACGCCACGTCCGACGGCACGCTCGTGGCCTTCCACGACGCGACCCTCGACCGGGTCACGGACGCGGCGGGCCGCATAGCGGACCTCCCCTGGAGCGATGTGCGCCACGCGCGCGTGGCGGGCCGCGAACCGGTGCCGCTCTTCGAGGAACTCCTGGAGACCTTCCCCGACGTGCGCTGGAACGTGGACGTCAAGGCCGAGCCCGCGCTGCTCCCGCTGCTCGACCTGATCGGCCGCACGAACGCGTGGGACCGGGTCTGCGTCGGCTCGTTCTCGGAGGCCAGGGTCGCCAGGGCACAGTCCCTCGCGGGTCCCCGCCTCGCCACGTCGTACGGCACGCGTGGCGTGCTCGGCCTGCGGCTGCGGTCCCTCGGGCTGCCCGCGGCGCTGCGCCCTTCGGCGGTGTGCGCCCAGGTACCCGTGGCCCAGTCGGGGATACGCGTCGTCGACCGGCGCTTCGTCCGCGCGGCCCACGCGCGCGGGCTCCAGGTCCACGTGTGGACGGTCAACGACCGCGCGCAGATGGGTGAACTCCTCGACCTCGGTGTGGATGGCATCATGACCGATCACATCGAGACGCTGCGTGACGTGCTCAAGGACCGGGGAGCCTGGACCTGACCGCCCGCCGGCCGCGTCCGGACACGGGGACAGCGAGGGGGCGCGGGTGGGCAGCGACACCGTGCGGGCGGAGCCGGCGGGCGACGAGGCGGCGCAGCGGCGCCGGGAGCAGCGGGGCTGGTACTTCTACGACTGGGCGTGCTCGGTCTATTCGACGAGCGTCCTCACGGTGTTCCTCGGGCCGTATCTGACGGCGGTCGCCAAGTCGGCGGCGGACGCGGACGGCTTCGTGCACCCCCTGGGGATACCGGTCCGGGCCGGCGCGTTCTTCGCGTACACCGTCTCCGCCTCGGTCATCGTCTCGATCCTGGTGATGCCGCTCGCGGGTGCGGCCGCCGACCGTACGGGCCGCAAGAAGCCGCTGCTCGCGATCTCGGCCTACCTGGGGGCCACGGCGACCGCCGGGATGTTCTTCCTGGACGGGGACCGCTATCTGCTGGGCGGGCTCCTGCTCGTCGTCGCCAATGCCTCGCTCGCGGTGTCGATGGTCCTCTACAACTCGTATCTGCCCCAGATCGCGCCCCCCGAGGAACGCGACGCGGTCTCCTCGCGCGGCTGGGCCTTCGGCTACGCGTCCGGGGCGCTGGTCCTGGTGGCGAACCTCGTCCTGTACTCCGGCCACGACTCCTTCGGCGTCTCCGAGTCGACGGCGGTCCGGATCTGCCTGGCCTCGGCGGGTGTGTGGTGGGGCGCTTTCACGCTCGTACCGCTACGGCGCCTGCGGGACCGGCGCACGGCAGCCGCCGACGACGGGGCAGCCGCCGTGCCCGGCTGGCGCCAGCTGGCCTCGACCGTCCGTGACATGCGCCGCCGCCCGCTGACGCTCTCCTTCCTGCTCGCCTATCTGGTCTACAACGACGGCATCCAGACGGTGATCTCGCAGGCATCCGTGTACGGCTCGGAGGAACTCGGCCTCGACCAGTCGACGCTGATCGTGGCGGTGCTGCTGGTCCAGGTCCTTGCCGTGGCGGGCGCGCTCGCGATGGGGCGCCTTGCCCGTACGTACGGCGCGAAGAACACGATTCTCGGTTCGCTGATCGCCTGGACGGTCACGATCGGGGCCGGTTACTTCCTGCCGTCGGGTGCTCCGGTGTGGTTCTTCGCGCTGGCGGCCGGGATCGGGCTCGTCCTCGGCGGCACGCAGGCGCTGTCGCGCTCCCTGTTCTCCCATCTGGTACCGGCCGGAAAGGAGGCCGAGTACTACTCCGCATACGAGATGAGTGACCGGGGAATGAGCTGGCTCGGACCGCTCGTTTTCGGCCTCGCGTACCAGCTGACCGGCAGTTATAGGGACGCCATCGTGTCCTTGGTGGCGTTCTTCATGATCGGCTTTGTGCTGCTTGCCCGGGTTCCGGTGAGGCAGGCGGTGCGGGCCGCAGGAAATCCCGTGCCCACCCGGATTTAGCACCTGGGGCCAAAGGCCGGTAGTGTACGCGTTTGGCCTGCCAGGCGTACCGTTACTGCACGTCAATATCGCAAAACGCTGGGTGACATCTGCTGGCAGATGTGACAAACCGGGCGCCGGTGGGTACAACAAGGGGCGGCTACGACGGCGACGCATGACCCGGAACCGGGAATCTTTACCGCCGACCGGACGTTGACCGGATGACGACGACAGCGACACCTGTCCTGTGGGCGACAAGCCCGGGAGGCACGATTCATGAGTGAGCGAGCTCTTCGCGGCACACGCCTCGTAGTGACCAGCTATGAGACGGACCGCGGCATCGACCTGGCCCCGCGCCAGGCCGTGGAGTACGCATGCGAGAAGGGACATCGCTTTGAGATGCCCTTCTCGGTGGAGGCCGAAATTCCGGCCGAGTGGGAGTGCAAGGTCTGCGGGGCCCAAGCACTTCTGGTCGACGGAGACGGCCCTGAGGAGAAGAAGGCCAAGCCCGCTCGTACACATTGGGACATGCTGATGGAGCGGCGCACTCGCGAGGAACTCGAAGAGGTCCTCGAGGAGCGGCTCGCCGTTCTCCGATCAGGTGCCATGAACATCGCGGTGCATCCGCGCGACAGCCGCAAGTCCGCCTGATCCCTCGGGAGCAGCGGGAGCGCGACTGACAGAAGCCGTGGGCCGGACACACGTCATGTGTGTCCGGCCCACGGCTTTTCGCATGTCCGGCGCCGGGCGGGGCTCAGTGAGCTTCTGGGCCCCGCGCACGCTCAGGGAGTGATCGGGGGGCGCGGACCCGCGTCGGGGCGCTGTGCGGGCCGCTCATCGTCCTTGATCACCTCGCCCTGGATGACCGTGCCGTCCGGCCGGTGCATCCGCGCCTGCTGGAACGCGTCGCCGAAGGTCCCGGGAGTGGCCGACTGCATCTTCCGCTCGATGGTCCGCTCCGTGTAGCGGCTCAGGGCCGTACGGACGGGCGGCACGAGCAGGACGAGACCCAGGGCGTCCGAGATCAGGCCGGGGATCATCAGGAGCAGGCCCGCCAGCATCAGCAGACCGTTGCCCCCGGAGCGCTGCTCGCCTGCCGGGACCGCGCCGCTCTGCTGCTGTTGCAGCGTCTCGCTCAGATTCTTGAAGGCCCGGCGCCCGGCGCGCTTGATGACGACGGCGCCGAGCACGATCCCGGCGAGCAGCAGCAGGAAGACGGTGAACCCGCCGGCCGCGCCCGCGACCACGGTCAGCAGCCAGATCTCCAGGACCAGCCACGCGGCGATACCGAGCGGCAGGAACGTGCGGACCCGGGAACGCCGGGGCGTGGCGGGGCGCGAAGGGGGCGGGGTGCCAGTGGTCATGCCCCCAGTGTGCCTGGGCCCCGGCCCGAGTGGCGTAAGCGGGAGATCAAGATCGACGGAGGCTGCGGCTCAGGCCTATTTGCGGCCGATCACACGCCCCATGCGCTCCCCCACGCCCCAAGCGGTGACCCGCCACAGCGCCTCGACGACGATGTCACGGCTCATCTTGGAGTCGCCGAGCTCGCGCTCGACGAACGTGATGGGCACCTCGACGACGTGATAGCCGGCCCTGACGGCCCGGCGGGCGAGGTCGACCTGGAAGCAGTAGCCCTGCGAGGAGACCTCGCCGAGCCCGAGGCCTTCGAGGGTCTCGCGACGGAAGGCACGGAAGCCCCCGGTGACGTCCCGGATCGGCACGTCGAGCAGCAGCCGCGAGTAGGTGCTGCCGCCGCGGGAGAGGAACTCACGCGACTTGGGCCAGTTGACGACCCGTCCGCCGGGCACCCAGCGCGAGCCGAGCACGAGGTCGGAGCCCTTCAGCGCGGTCAGCAGCCGGGGCAGCTCCTCGGGCTGGTGAGAGCCGTCGGCGTCCATCTCCACCAGGACGCCGTAGCCGTTCTCGAGGCCCCAGCGGAAGCCCGCGAGATAGGCCGCGCCCAGACCTTCCTTGCCCTGCCGGTGCAGGACCCGCACCTGCTCGTCGCCCGAGGCGAGCTCGTCGGCGAGCTTTCCCGTGCCGTCGGGGCTGTTGTCGTCGGCGACGAGGACATGCGCCTCGGGCACGGACGCGCGCACCCGGCCGACGATCGACTTGATGTTCTCCGCCTCGTTGTAGGTCGGGATGATCACCAGCGCCGTACCGAGAGGGCCGAACTGCCGCCCACCGCCGTCGTTCACAGCTTCCCCTTAAGACTCCTGTACGAGGGGACCACCATAGCGAGAGTGCTTGTCGGCGCTGGTAAGGCGCCCTGCGCGGGACTGCGGGATCGGGGCCCGGTGCCCTTCGGGCCGGCCTGGGACCGCTGGCTGCGGGTCTACCGAGAGCCGTTGTCTACTGAGCGTCCGGGCCCCACCCGGGTCGCACCTTCCCCCGTGCTCCCGCGGAGCAGGGAGGGACCCCCATCCGGCCGGAACGTTCCAGCGCTCCATGGCGCGGGTGCTGGGCCTGGCTCCCAGTGGCGGTGCGCCGGTGCGGCACACCGCCCATGACCCAGCGGCGTTCATCGACTGCGCGGAGGTTCCCCGGTCGGACGTCCAGTGGTGGACCCGGCCGAACCTACCCGTCGACCGCGCCCAGCTGTCAACACCCGTTTGATCTGCGGTGATTGAGGAAACCACCTGGTCAGCGCCGAGGACTCGCAGGTCGCGCGAGCGTGCGGTGGACCGCTGTCGGCGGTACTGCGCACGCCTACATCACTCGTCCGGCCCTACGTACACGGTCCGCCCGCCGACCACCGTGCGCAGGCAGAGCGGCAGTTGGGCCCCCGGCGTGAGATCGGGGAGACCGGGCGTCCCGGAGCGCGGGTCGGTCGACCAGCGCGCGACGCGGTCGTCCGGCGCCTGGACGACGAGCTCCTCGGTGCGCCACACGGCGTAGTCCGCCGGGGCACCCGGGACCAGGGTTCCCGCGTCGTCCCGGCCGACGGCGCGCCAGCCGCCGCGGGTGTGCGCGGTGAACGCGGCCCGCACGGACACGCGGTGCTCCGGCGTGCGGTGGAAGGCCGCGGCGCGGACCGTGCCCCACGGGTCGAGCGGGGTGACGGGGCTGTCGGATCCGAAGGCCAGCGGGACCCCGGCGCGCAGGAGCGCGGCGAACGGGTTGAGGGCGCGGGCCCGTTCAGCGCCGAGGCGGTCCGCGTACATGCCGTCCTCGCCGCCCCACAGGGCGTCGAACGCGGGCTGTACGGAAGCGGTGAGGCCGAACTCGGCGAAGGAGGCGATGGTTTCCGGCGACAGCATCTCGGCGTGCTCGACGCGGTGCCGCGCGGCCCTGACACGGGCGAGGCCGACCTTCTCTGCGGCGGCGCGCACGCCGTCCACCACGGCGGTCACCGCGGCGTCCCCGATGGCGTGGAAGCCCGCCTGGAGCCCCGCCTCGGTGCAGGCGACGACGTGGCCGGCGACGGCGTGGGCGTCCAGGTAGGAGGTGCCGGTGTGCCCGGCGGCCGCGTCTGCGTACGGCTCGTGCAGGCAGGCCGTGTGCGAGCCGAGGGCGCCGTCCACGAACAGGTCACCGGCGGCGCCGACGGCGCCCAGCGCGCGGGCCCGGTCGATGTCCCGGTCGGCCCAGTAGCCGACGACCCGGGGGCCGGACTCCTCGGAGGCCAGCCGCAGCAGCCCGGTGAAGTCGTCCTCGGAGGAGATGTCGGGACCGCCGCACTCGTGCACGGACCCGATCCCCAGGGAGGCCGCGTGCCGCAGGGCCGCGCGCTGGGCCTCCGTGCGCTGCTGCGGGGTGACGGCGGCGTGGGCGGCGGCGCGGACGGCGTGGTGGGCGTCGCGGGTGAGAGGGCCGTCGGGGGTGAATCCGGGGCGGTCCGCGATGCCGGGGACGAGGTCGAGCAGGGCCGTGGTGACGGCGGCCGAGTGGACGTCGATGCGCGAGAGGTAGAGCGGGCGGCCGCCGGTGGCCTCGTCGAGCTCGGCGCGGGTGAGGGGCGCGCCGTCGGGCCAGCGGGCGGCGTCCCAGCCGTGGCCGAGGAGGATCCGGTCCGTGGGACGGGCGGCCGCGTGGGCGCGGACGAGGGCGAGCGCCTCGCCCCGGGTGCGGGCCGCGGAGAGGTCGAGGCCGGTCAGGGCGAGCCCCGTCGACGTGGTGTGGACGTGGGCGTCGGTGAACGCGGGAGTGACGAGGGCGCCTTCGAGGTCGACGACCTCGTCGACCCCCTCGGCGAACGCGTCTGCCGCGCCTTCGGAGCCGACCCAGGCGACGTGCCCCCGCTCGACGACCATGGCCGTGGCGAAGGGGTCGGCGGGGCTGTGGACGTCGCCACCGCGCAGAAGGAAGGTGCGGGACTCAGCCGGTGCGGGCGGCGTGGGGGTCGTACTCATGGGGACAGTTTCCCGCGTTTGTGCCCCCGGGCCGCACCCGGGGGCCCGTAGCGGTCGGACCCGCGTCGGTCAGACGCGGGGCGGCCGTGCCTCGTACGGCGTGGAGAGGACCACGGTCGTGCGGGTGGAGACGCCTGCGAGGGAGCGCACCCGGGCCAGCAGGTTCTCCAGGTCGTGCGGGGTTTCCACGCGGACCTTGAGGATGTAGTTCTCATCGCCGGCGACGCTGTGGCACGCCTCGATCTCCGGGACGCCCGCGAGGCGTTCCGCGATGTCGTCGGGGGCGCTGGGGTCGAACGGTTTCACCGAGATGAAGGCGGTGAGCGACAGGCCGACCGCCTCGGGGTCGACGACCGCGGCATAGCCGCGGATGACCCCGCGCTGTTCGAGTCGGCGCACGCGCTGGTGCACCGCGGACGTGGACAGGCCTGTGGCCTTGCCCAGGTCGGTGTAGCTCATCCGCCCGTCCTTGACGAGCAGCTGCACGATCTGTCGGTCGAGCTCCTCCATGGCGCAGAACCTACAGGGCCCTTGATCCCCGGGGATACCCGAGCGGGCCATGGGGGCGGATACGCCTACCTGCTGCCGGACATCCGCAATCAGCATGTGACGAAGACCACACCTGTCGAACCGTGTCCAGGCGCGTGCCACGATTACCCCCACGACGGGACGGGAAGTGCTTGCTGTGGTCGAGGCCGCAGCGCCTTGTCGGCCCACCCGAGGGGGAGAGTCCCATGCAGAATGTGAAGCGTCCCGGTCGTCCTGCCCGCAGTCGGCAGCAGCCGGCGATCGAACCCGAGCCGGAGGGTGTCGAACCGGCGGACACCGGCATCGACGCGTTCGACGAGTACGACACCTTCGAGATGTACCGGGTGTTCTGCCCGGACTGCGCGCAGCCGATCGCGCTGCTCGCCGACGAGGACGCGCTGCCCGAGCACGCGCTGTGCGCCTCGCCGTGGAACCCGTTCGGTCTCACGGTCTGCGCCGGTACGGGCCGCCCGGCGGCCGACGCCCGGCCCGCCGACGACTCGACGGAGGTTCAGGAGCAGGACACCGCCCTCCTGTTGACGCTCCCTCAGGGCCTCGACTGGCGGATGCAGCCCTTCTCACACGTGGGCGGCCCGGGTTCGCGCCCGCTGCGCGTCCCCGAGCAGGTGCGGCGCACAGCCGCCTGACGACGCCTCAACTCCAGTAACTGCCCTGCACCATGGCCCGCAGACTGGCATGGTGCAGGATCAGTGTGTCCGGATCGTCCGGCACGGCCACCTCTCCGAAGTACGCCTGCCGGTAGGCGACGCGCAGCATCACGATGGCGTGGCGCAGGGCGGCGTACAAGGTGTGGAAGTCCATGTCGCGCGGCGCGTGGCCGGTGAGTTGGGCGTAGCGGCGCTCGATGTCCTCGCGGCGCAGGAAGCCGGGCAGGCCGGCCTGGCCGAAGCTCTCGGTCAGGTCCTGGAAGAAGCGGTGCAGGTACACGGTCCAGCCGAGGTCGACCTCGCGCGGGGCCAGGGCCGCCATCTCCCAGTCGAGCACGGCGGCCGGTTCGAAGCCGTCGTAGATGATGTTCCCGATGCGGGCATCGCCCCAGTTGAGGACGGGTTCTCCCTCGTCGGCGGGCCAGAGTTCGGCGAGCCGGTCGAAGGCGCTCTCGATGAGCGGTGACGGCGGCAGCCCGTCCACCACCCAGGCGTAGTAGGCGCGTTGGGCCTCGACGTGACGGCGCAGTGCGCTGCCCTTTCCGGATGCGGCGAGGAACTCGGCCTCGGACGCCGGGACTCCGTCGTGCAGCCGGGCGATGAGACCCACGGTCGCGTCCTGGAGCCGTGCGCGCTCGGCGTCCGTCGCGGCGTGCAGCCAGTTGCCCTCGTACGTGTAGGGCATGACGTCCGGCGGTACGCGGCCCTCGACGCGCTCCATCACGAAGAACGGAGCGCCCAGCGGCGCGGGATCCTCCTCCAGCCACAACACGCGCGGCACCGGCAGCCCGGTCCGATCTGCGGCGAGCCGCATCGTGCGGTACTGCCGCGGCATGTCGTAGTCCGGGAAGATCGAGTACGCGGACGGGTCGGCGGCGAGTCTCAACGCGCAGGCCCGGACCGGGGGTTCGGGGTGTTCGATGTCGAAGAGCAGGGTCTCGCTGGACATGCCGTTGGACTCGGGGACGGTCACGTTCACCGCTTCGGCGCCCGGCAGCCGGGCGGCCAGCCAGGACGTCAGTCTTCGGGACACCTCCTCCGGGTCGCGGGTGCTGGTGCGCGGTCGGGGTGCTGTCGCCATCGCAGGCTCCTTTCAGGGCGCCACGGAGTCGTAGCCGGTGAAGCCGCTCGGGTCGTGCCTGCCGAAGCTGCCGTGCTCGAAGATGCCGTGGCCGACCTGGCCGTCCAGAGTGAAGCGCGCCGCGTGGTCGATGACGCCGTAGGCGGCCAGCGGGTGGGCGGCGGGGTCGGAGAGGTCGTAGCTGCGGCGGTCCGTCCAGTCGCGGCCGCGCCAGGTGCCGTGCTGCCAGTCGTCCGCGGGCGGGTATCCGGCGCCGACGGCGAGCGGGGACGAGGCGAGGATCTCGACGCCGAGTTCCACGGGCTTGCGGGACAGCGGGTCGGTGAGATGCACGACGGCGCTCTCGGGGTGGCGGGTGCCGGTCCGGTAGGCGATGTCGGCCTGGGGCCAGCCGAGTTGGAGATCCGGATGGCCGTCGCGGACGAGGGTGGCGTCGTTGAGGGTGCGGTAACCGTCCGCGTCCTCCTGGACGATCACCATCAGGAAGCGGTCGTCAAAGCGGACCGGTGACCAGATCCAGTGGAAGCCCTCGGTCCTGTTCTCCTCGGCGAGCCGGCCGCCCTCCTCGCCGGGGACCGGGCGCACGCCCCAACTGCGGTCGCGGGTGCCGGTCCAGCCGTCGAGGGACACCTCTCGCCCGCCGACGCGGAGCCGGCCGTCACAGCGCCCGGCCTGCACGAAGCGCCTGCCCTCAAGAGTGAGGCGGCCGCCGCGGCGCTGGGTGTGGTGGGGCTCCCAGAGGGCCGGGAAGGCCGCCGACCAGTTGATCTCGTACGAGAGTCCGTCGGGGTCGGCCGGGTCGGCCGCGCAGGTCAGGACGAAGTCCTTCAAGGGGCGTTCGACGTGGATCCGGAGCGGACCGACGGCGAGTTCCATGCGGGCGTCGTCGCGCAGGGCGTCGGAGGCACGGACCGCGTGGAGGCTGTCGCCGACGCGCAGGGTCGCGTACGCGTCGATGACGCCCAGGTTCGGGTAGACACCGAGGCCGAGGATGAGGAGGTACTCCCCGGTGGGGTCGACGAGATGGAAGATGCAGCGGTCGTAGGCGTTGCGGTCACCGGTCGCGACGTGCTTCATGGACAGCGGCACCTGGTGGACCGGGTATTCGTCGAGTGCGACGGGGCGGTCGTCTGCCACGCGTTTCCTCCCTGGGCGTACGGCGGTTGACGTCGCCCGGAGGGGTGCGGCCCCCGGCGGCGGAGTTGACGGTACGTCAGCTGAGCCGCCGGAGCCAGATGCGTGCGCCGACCCGGGCCTGGCGATGGCCGGGGCGCGGGGCCGACCCTGATCCGGTCCGGTCCGGTCCGGTCCGAACCGATCCAGCCCGATCCAAACGAAAGGCCCTAGAACTCACGCCCCCATGCCCTGGACGGTGACCTGCCCGGCGCGGGCGCGTTGGCCCGGACATGCCCCTTACGCAGAGCACCACCAGCCGTCGCCGCCGCCTCCTGACCCCCGCCACCGCAGAATCGGTTCCGCAGCCGCCGCCCCCGGAGCGCCCCGCACCCCCGGACCCGCCGATCTACCGCGCCCTGGTCAGACACTGGGCCGACCACGGCAAGACCCTGCCGGGACGCCACGACCCGGAGTGGGCCCGGCTGGTGGCGTCCCCGGTCAGCACCGGGCAGTTCAGCGGGTTTCAGGACCGGCGAGGTGCCGGGCGATGACCATCCGCTGGATCTGATTGGTGCCCTCCACGATCTGGAGCACCTTGGCCTCACGCATATAGCGCTCGGCCGGGAAGTCGGCCGTGTAGCCGTACCCCCCGAGCACCTGGACGGCGTCCGTGGTGGCCTTCATCGCCGTGTCCGTGCACATCAGCTTGGCCATGGCGGCCTGCTTCGAGAAGGGCCGGCCCGCGTCGCGCAGGCGGGCCGCCGTCAGATAGAGCGCGCGGCCGGCCTCGATCTGCGTGGCCATGTCGGCGAGCATGAAGCGCAGGCCCTGGAAGTCGGCGATGGGCCGCCCGAACTGCTCACGCCCTGTGGCGTACGCGAGGGCCTCGTCGAGGGCCGCCTGGGCCACGCCGATCGCGCAGGCCGCGATGCCGAGCCGCCCGGAATCGAGGGCGGAAAGCGCGATCGCGAAGCCCTGCCCCTCGTCGCCGATCCGGCGCGCGTCACTCACGCGCACCCCGTCGAAGTGAACCTGTGCCGTGGGCGAGCCCTTCATCCCCATCTTCTTCTCGGGCGCCGCCGCACTCAGCCCTTCCACGTCGCCAGGGACCAGGAACGCGGTGATGCCACGCGCCCCCTCGCCGCCGGAGCGCGCCAGGACGGTGTAGAAGTCGGCGATGCCGCCGTGCGTGATCCATGCCTTGGTGCCGGTGATCACCCAGTCGTCGCCTTCGCGGACGGCCTTGGTCCGCAGGGACGCAGCGTCCGATCCCGACGACGGCTCCGAGAGGCAGTACGCGCCGAGGAGGCCGCCGCCGAGCATGGCGGGCAGATGCTCCGCCCGCTGCTCCTTGGTGCCGAAATTGGCCAGTGCGTGACAGGCCAGCGAGTGGACACTGACGCCGAGGCCGACGGTGAGCCGGGCGGCGGCGAGCTCCTCAAGGACCTGGAGATAGACCTCGTACGGCTGGTCGCCACCGCCGAAGTCGGAGTCGTAGGGGAGGCCGAGCAGGCCCGACTCGGAGAGCAGTGAGAACGTCTCGCGCGGGAAGCGTCCGGCATCCTCCTCCTCGGCCGCGCTCGGGGCGATCTCACGCTGCACGAGCTCACGTACGAGCGAGAACAGATCCCGGGCCTCGTCCGTGGGCAGTTGACGGTCCACCGGCTGCGGGGCGCGGTCGGGCATATCGACGCTCTCCTCCCTGTCGGGCACTGCGGCGGTCG
This sequence comes from Streptomyces sp. CB01635, assembly GCF_002803065.1. Classification (GTDB taxonomy): domain Bacteria; phylum Actinomycetota; class Actinomycetes; order Streptomycetales; family Streptomycetaceae; genus Streptomyces. Next base: position 74,604 of record NZ_NNBL01000021.1, on the reverse strand, counting down.
CGCGCGGGGTGTGCGGCGGCGCCGTGTTCGAGCCGCCGCCGAGGGCTCCCTTCCGGGTCTCGGACGGGCGCTGACCAGCGGCTGCGGCCCGTTGAGTATGCCCGTTCGACGGCGGCCAGTCACCAGTTAACGACCGCTTACTTCAAAGATACCGAAAGGACGGCGACAAGGCGGCCGGGGGCGGCCCCGAGCCCTCACCGGCGGTTCCCGGAGCCCACACCGGGAGTCGAGCACATTGGTCCGCACCATTGACCCCACTGGTCTAGTCCTCCTAAGGTTCCCTGCAACGTCTTAACGCGTTCATGCCAAAGACTCGTGACACGGATCGCGTGACGACGCCCCCGAGGTCCACAGCAAATCCCCCCCACGCTCCCCTCCCCCACGAGGAGACACGATGCTCAGACCGCACCGTCCCCGCGCCTCCTTCCGGGCGCTCCTGTCCGCCGCGTGTTGCGCCGTCCTCGGCGCCGGACTGCTCGCCTCCGCGGGCGCCGCCGCAGCGCAGAACGACGCCGGCCCCCAGAAAGCCGCAGCCGGTTCGAAGGTCGTCGGCTACTTCACCGAATGGGGTGTCTACGACCGGAACTACCACGTCAAGAACATCGAGACGTCGGGCTCGGCCGACAAGCTCACGCACATCAACTACGCCTTCGGCAACGTCACCGGCGGCAAGTGCGCGATGGGCGACTCCTACGCCGCGACCGACAAGGCGTACACCGCCGACCAGGCGGTGGACGGCGTCGCCGACACCTGGGACCAGCCGCTGCGCGGCAACTTCAACCAGCTGCTCAAGCTGAAGAAGCTGCACCCGAACCTCAAGATCCTCTGGTCCTTCGGCGGTTGGACCTGGTCGGGCGGGTTCACCGACGCGGCCAAGGACCCGGCCGCGTTCGCCCAGTCCTGCTACGACCTGGTCGAGAACTCCAAGTGGGCCGATGTCTTCGACGGCATCGACATCGACTGGGAGTACCCGAACGCCTGTGGCCTGTCCTGCGACACGAGCGGGCGCGACGCCTACAAGAACCTGATGAGCGCGCTGCGTTCGAAGTTCGGCTCCAGCGCGCTCATCACGTCCGCGATCCCGGCCGACGCCTCCGACGGCGGCAAGATCGACGCCACCGACTACGCCGGCGCCGCCCAGTACGTCGACTGGTACAACCCGATGACGTACGACTACTTCGGGGCCTGGGACGCACAGGGGCCGACCGCCCCGCACTCGCCCCTGACCTCGTACAGCGGTATCCCGAAGGCGGGCTACAACACCGACGCCACCATCACCAAGCTCAAGGGCCTCGGCGTCCCGGCGTCGAAGCTGCTGCTCGGCATCGGCTTCTACGGGCGCGGCTGGACCGGCGTCACACAGGCGGCGCCCGGCGGCACGGCGACGGGCCCGGCGGCCGGCAAGTACGAGCAGGGCATCGACGACTACAAGGAGCTCAAGTCGAAGTGCCCGGCGACGGGCACGGTCGGCGGCACCGCCTACGCGTACTGCGGCAACAACTGGTGGAGCTACGACACCCCGGCCACCATCGCCGGGAAGATGGACTACAAGAACCAGCAGGGCCTCGGGGGCACGTTCCTCTGGGAGCTCAGCGGTGACACGACGAACGGTGAGCTGATCAAGTCGGTCGACTAGCCTTCCGAGTGTGGCACTTGGGGCGGGGGATGCGCGGCGTCCCCCGCCCCTTCGCGCGTCGCGTCAGGGCCTCGCGGGCGCCGGGCAGTCCGGCTCGAACTGCTCGATGACCCGCAGCGTCTCGCCGAGCAGGCGCACCAGGAGTTCGCGCGGTAGTAGCCGCGCTTCGACTTGAAGTGGTAGTAGATCAGCCCCTTGGCGACGCCCGCGTGCCGGGCGATGTCGTCCATCGACAGCGCGTCGTAGGACGTGTCCGCGAACAACTTCCGCCCGATGGTGATGAGTTCGGCGCGGCGCGCCACGGACCGGTCGGTGCCGCGCGCCTGCGGGCGCCCGAGACCGGAGCCCGCTCCGCGCTGTTCACTATTGTTCAATTTCAGCCCTGGTCTCCAACTGCCGGCGGGACATTCGCGGTTGAACCTTCCCACGCACTCCCCCTTTCCCGCTTTCCCGCGCGCCCCTGCGCATGCGGACGACGTACAGGAGGAACAGTGAGCGAAGGACACCGGCACGACAGAACCAACGGGAAGAAGACGGCAGTTGTGGCGCTGCCCGCGGTCCTCGCGGTCGGCACGACGGCCTCCGTGATGGCGCAGGGCGCGCTCGCCGTGTCGTTCGCCGTCTCCGGCACCAGCTTCCTGGTCTCGAGGGGCGGCGGCCGGCTCGTGGAGGGGTGGGCGCTGCCCGGAGCGGACGAGGACCGCGGGGTGCCCCGGGTGGTCGCGGTGGCGACCGCGGGGGCCGGGATGTACGGGCTGCCGTTCGCCGGGGCGCTGTCCGCGAGCGTTCTGGTGCGGCTGGCGGGGGCCCGGGCCGGGCTGCCGCTGTTCGCGGTGTCGCGGGACTCGTCCTGCTGCGCTCTCCCGTGCGGTGGCTCTACGGGCTCGTGGGGCTCCCGGACCGGCACTGGCGCGTCGGGCCGGGCGCCGAGGAGAGCCGGGTCACATCAGTCCGGCCTGCGTGACGAACATGGCGAGGACCACGACGAAGGTCCAGCCGAGGACGTGCTCCAGGATCTTGGGGCCGTTGTCCTTGGGGCCGCCGGTGCGGGTCCGGGCGGCGCGGTTCGTGGCGGTGGTCGCGGTCATGGCATCTCGCTGAAGTCGTCCGGCAGTGGCATCCCCCCACTGACCCGTCCACCATGCCACCGCCTCGGCCGGTTGTGGGCGAGAGCTTGGTCACGCGCAACTACGCCGTGGCGTCGTCCGCCTCACATCGGTGACACCGGGGCAGTGCCCGGGTCGATGTCGGCCGCCCTGACGGGACCGGTCTCGCAGGCCGCCGCTCCGAGGCACCCGGACCGGAGCGTGCATCCGGTCACGGGCTGATCCGCTCGTAGAGCACCCCGAAATCCTTCACCCACGCTTCTCCGTCCTCCGAGCGCTCCCACGCGCCGGCGAGGGCGTCGCCGCTCCCGTCGAAGCGGGCGGAGAAGCGCTGGTGGAAGCCGGGAGCCGCGCGCCACATCCGCAGTTCGCCGTCGGTGAGGCTCAGCCCGTAGACGCGGGACACGCCGCGGCCGTCGGCATACAGCGTCGTGAACTGCTCGTCCGTGTCGTCGTAGCCGGTGAGCCAGACGGTGGGGAAGGGCAGTCCGCCGTCGTCCGTCCACTCGTGGACGGAGCGGACGGGCCCGAGCCGGCCACCCGGCACATCGTCCACCAGCGCGTACATGTACCAGTGCCCGACCAGCGGGTCGAGCCGGCGCAGGGCGGGGTGGTTGGTGTTCCGCTGCCGCATCGCGGTCTCCTCTCGGGAAGCCGTCACTCACTCGCCACGACTACGGCAGACCGGGCGCGGCGCAGAAGTCGTCGCGGCATGCCACGGCCCCTCCCTGTCGCGCGGGGAGGGGCCGTGGCAGGTTCCTCAGCGGACGCCGACCGCCTCGAGCGCGCGGCGCTGCTTCGGGGTCGGGTGGGCCGGGAAGTACAGGTAGCAGACGCCGCCGGTGCCGGACACGACGCTGCCACTGGCGTTGTACCTCTTGGTACGCAGCCAGATTTTTTCCCACTCGGCCCGCTTGTAGACGCGGCGCACGGCCGTGTCGCTCGGCGACGCCGGGTCGTTGGCGATCACGTCACCGTCCGCGGTGAAGCCGATCACCGTCATGAGGTGTCCGGACGTCCCGTAACCCGCGCCTGTCAGCTCCTCCTTGAGGAACGACTGCGACGTTATGGCCGGGATCCCCGCCGCGATCAGGGTCTCCAGATCACCGAGCGAACCGAGCCGCGTGACGACTCCCTGGAGGTCCTTGTACGTCGACGCGTAGGCCGCGTTGAAGGGCCAGTTCCCGCAGCCCTCGTACTGGTAGTCGTACGTGAAGCGGGCCGCGTGGCAGACCTGCGGGTCCGTGTAGTCCGGGTTGACCCAGGAAAGGTCGTCCGACGAGGGCTCGCGACCCCAGTACTCGACGATCATCTGCGAGGACGTGGGGCTGCACCAGGCCTCGCCGCCGTTGTCGTACTCGGGGTACTGGCCCGCGTGGATGCTCTGCGAGTAGCGCGGAACGGACAGCTCCTTGGCGAGCCCCGGCTTCGAGGCCGGGACCGAGAAGCGGTCGGGCACGTCGGAGCCCATGGCCCCGAGCCGCCACACGAGGGGCGAGGCCTTGGAGCCCGGCGCGCGGTACAGGGTCAGCCGCAGGCGGTACGAGACGAGGCGCAGGCCCGAGGCCGCGTCGTCGATGGCGAAGGTGTCCGTCCAGATACTGGACTTGCCGTCCGACTGGTCGTCGACGGAGGTCCGCCGGATGTCCTGGTCACCTGCGGCCCAGCGGCCCATCACGTACCAGGGCGTCGCCGCACCGTCGGAGTACGTGCCCTGGAGCTCGATCTGGATCCAGGTACCGGCCGGTGTCCGCGCGTTCCAGGAGGCGATGACCTCCGTGGCGGGCACCGACAGGCGGTGCGCCGGGGAGGTCCACCGGCCGTACTCCCAGGTGGCGGTCTTGCCTGTGTGCGGATCCGTGTAGTCGGTGCGGCCCTCGGGGGTCGCGAGCGTGAGCCCGGGGCGGGACCCGGCGACCGCGCGGGTGCCGGCCGCCGTTCCGGAGCGCCAGTCCGAGTGCGAGGTCCAGGCGTGGTTGTCCACGAGGCGCGGCGCCGCGTGAGCGCGCGCCGGGGCGCCGGTGCCGGCGACGGCGGTGCCCGCCGTCGTGGCGAGCGCCGCTGCGCCCGCGGTGGCCGCGGCGGCGGCGAGCAGGGTTCTGCGGGACAGAGGTTCGGGTCGGGTCATGGGCGGGGCTCCCCCAGTCGACGAGATATCCGTAAAGGGGCGGGTGAGGTGCACGACAGTGCGCCAACTATGGCCGGTACCCGCTGACTTCCACCAGCGTTTCCGGGCCGGTCATCGCTACCAATATTGGCCTGTACCACTGGCATGACCTGCGGCGGCGCGCGGGAAACCGGCCGGGTACCTCCCGTACCCTTGCGGGCGATGACCTTCCAGCACCTCCCGCTCCCCCGGCTCGCCGCGACCCTGCGGGCCCTGCCGCCCTCCTGCGGCCCGGTCCGGCTGGTCGCCGTCGACGGCCACGCGGGCTCCGGCAAGTCGACGTTCGCCGCCCGGCTCGCCGAGGCGCTCGGGCAGGCGCCCGTCCTGCACCTCGACGATCTCGCCAGCCACGACGCCCTCTTCGACTGGACGGCGCGGCTGCGCGAGCAGGTCATCGATCCGCTCTCCCGCGGCGAGAGCGCCCGGTACGAGCCGTACGACTGGAACACCCGGAGCTTCGGCACCCCGCGCGCTCTGGCGCCCGCGCCGGTGGTCCTGATGGAGGGCGTGGGCGCGGGCCGGCGGGCCGTACGGCCTTTCCTGGCGGGACTGTTGTGGATGGACACACCCGAGGAGGTGTCCTGGGAACGGGGGCGGCGACGGGACGGACCGGCGCAGAGGGAGTTCTGGGACGGCTGGATCCGTGCGGAGCGCGCGCACTTCGCCGACGACCCCTCGCGCCCCTTCGCTCAGACATTGGTACAAGAGTGTCCGGAGGGCTACGAGGCACGTCAGATGCCTCCCGGGACCGGACGTTCGACGCCTTCCGTCACTCACCGTGAGGGCCCGTCGGCAGCGCGCTGAACGCTCCTGAGACGCCTTCCGCCAGTTTCCGCGAGTGCCTCAACTCGGCTTGACCGAGGGGCCGTACAGGACTTACGTTCTGAATGTGCGGCCTTACGGGGTCGCCCGCAGACACGAAGCCCCCGGTTGTTCCCCCGTGATCGGGGGCTTCGTTCTGCCCTGTTCACCCTTTCAGGGGTGCGGTGAGCCTCACTTCGTTCACCCTCGGTCACCGTCCGACCCCGCCTCCACCTGCGCCGTCCGCCTTGGATCCGGCCCTGCGGCGCCCTCGGCCGACGACTCCTGCGCAGGTACGATGCCTTCGGTGCGGCCTACGGACGGCTCGCGGCCCGTACCGTGACAACTCCCGTCCACAGCACATCGGTTCGGCGCAGGAGCCGGCGGGCACCGGCCCGGCGGCGCACCACGGGGGCACGGTTTGTGGGGGACGTGATGGACTTCGGCACACAGGGCTCGCCCGGCCCGGCCGACCTCGCCTGGGTGCGTGGCGTGGACGCCTACACCATGGGCGCCTATCCGCAGGCCGAGGAGGAGTTCCGGGCCGCGGTCCGGATGGATCCCGGCATGGCCGACGGCTGGCTGGGGCTGCACGCGTTACGCATCGACACGACGACGGCGCTGCTGCGCATGTTCCGGCACCGCGACCGGTTCGGCGAGCAGCGCACCCGGCACCGGCGCACTCTCAACTCCTGGTACTGGCTGGGCTGGTGGGTGCAGCCCGTCCTGGAGCGGCCGCGCGATCTGCTCCTTGCACACGCGTCGCACTGGCTCGACGGGCGCCATGTCCCGGACCTGGACGGGGCGTTGGCGACGCTGCCGCGCGTGGACGCCGATCCGCAGGTGCGGTTCCTGCACGCCTGCCGCGCCTACCTCGTCAAGGACTGGGAGCAGCTGGTCCGGCATACCGATCCGCTGCTCGACGACGGGCTCCTCGGCATCGAGGCCGGGCTCTTCGGCGGGATGGCCCGGGTGCGCCTGGAGATGTACGGGCAGGCCGAGCCGCTGCTGTCCGCAGCGCTGATGCGCTGCCGGAGCGAGCAGCCCCAGCGCAAGGAGCTGCGCTACTGGCTGGCCCGCGCGCACGAGGGCACCGGCCGCTCCGCCGCCGCGCTCCCCCTGTACCGGGCCGTGCACCGCGTGGACCCCGCCTTCATGGACACCTCGGCCCGCCTCGCAGCCATCGCCGAGGGCGACGGCTACGGCGACTTCGGCGACGGCACCGACCTCAGTCCCCTCACCATGACCGGGCTCGGCCAGGAGATGCTGGACGGCTCCGAGTCGATGGACCCGCTGTACGAGGGCGACGGCCGGGACCTGAAGGTGAGCGAGCCCGATCTGCCGCCGCCCGGCGCGGTGCCCGCCGAGACCGACGCGGTCCGCGAGAAGGCCGTCGTACCGATCACGCCGCAGCTGCCCGCCGGGCCCGCCGACCCGGCGCTCCTCGATGAGGCACTCGCCGAGCTGGAGCGGATGGTCGGTCTGGAACCCGTGAAACGGCAGGTCAAGGCGCTGTCGGCGCAGCTCAACATGGCGCGCCTGCGGGCCGGGCAGGGCCTGCCCGTGCAGCCGCCGAAACGGCACTTCGTCTTCTCGGGTCCCTCCGGCACCGGCAAGACCACCGTGGCCCGCATCCTGGGTCGCGTCTTCTACGCGCTCGGGCTGCTCGGCGGCGACCACCTCGTGGAGGCCCAGCGGGCCGACCTGGTCGGCGAGTATCTGGGCCAGACGGCCGTGAAGGCGAACGAACTGATCGACTCGGCCATCGGCGGCGTCCTTTTCGTCGACGAGGCGTACGCCCTGTCGAACTCGGGCTATGGCAAGGGAGACGCGTACGGCGACGAGGCGCTCCAGGTGCTCCTGAAGCGCGCCGAGGACAACCGGGACCACCTGGTGGTGATCCTCGCGGGCTACCCGGAGGGCATGGACCGCCTCCTCGCGGCGAACCCCGGACTGTCCTCGCGCTTCACGACGCGGGTCGACTTCCCCTCGTACCGGCCCCTCGAACTCACCGCGATCGGCGAGGTGCTCGCCGCGGAGAACGGTGACGTGTGGGACGAGGAGGCTCTCGACGAGCTGCGCTCCATCAGCGGGCACGTCGTCGACCAGGGCTGGATCGACGAGCTCGGCAACGGCCGCTTCCTGCGGACGCTGTACGAGAAGTCGTGCGCCTACCGGGACCTGCGGCTTACGGGATACACGACGACGCCGACGCGGGACGACCTGTCGACACTGCGGCTGCCCGATCTGATGCAGGCGTACGGCGAGGTCCTCTCGGGGCGCGGGCCCCAGGATCCATCCGCGATGTGACACGGCGAAGGGGCGGGCCCGATACGGGACCCGCCCCTTCGCCGTGTGCGCCTGTCAGCCGGCCAGCGCCTCCTCCGGCGCCTCGGCCCGCGGCTCCGCGACCCTGGCCCCGGGCGCCGGAGCGTCCCGGTGCGCGGGGTCACGGACCTCGCCGACGAGCATTTCCAGGACGTCCTCCAGGGCGACCAGGCCGAGGACCCGGCCCGAGGCGTCGGCGACCTGTGCGAGGTGCGTCGCGGCGCGGCGCATCACCGTCAGGGCGTCGTCGAGCGGGAGTTCGGCGCGCAGCGTCGTCATGGGACGCCAGATCTGCTGCGGCACCGCGCGGTCGTGGTCCGCGGAGTCGATCAGGTCGAGGACGTCCTTCACATGCAGATAGCCCATGAAGGCGCCCCCCTCCGCGCAGACGGGGAAGCGGGAGTAGCCCGTACGGCCCGTCAGCTCGATGACCTGGCCCGGGGTGACCGAGGGGCCGACCGTGACGAGGGACGACCGGTCGAGCAGGACGTCGGTGACCGGGCGCGAGCCCAGCTCCAGGGCGTCCTCCAGGCGTTCCTGCGCCTCGGGCTCGAGGAGCCCCGCCTGTCCGGAGTCCTCGACGAGACGGCCGAGCTGCACGCTGGTGAAGACCGCCTCGACCTCGTCCCGCGGCTCCACCCCGAACAGCTTGAGCACGAGCCGGGCACAGGCGCCGAGGGCGACGGTGACCGGACGGCACAGCCGGGCGAAGGCGACGAGGCCGGGGCTGAACCACAGCGCGGTCTTCTCCGGCGCCGCCATCGCGAGGTTCTTCGGGACCATCTCGCCGATGACGAGGTGGAGGCTGACTACGGCGGCGAGCGCGATCACGTAGCCGAGGGGGTGGATCGTTCCCTCGGGCAGGTGCATCGCCTCGAAGAGCGGCTCCAGCAGATGGGCGACCGTCGGCTCGGCGACCGCGCCGAGCGTCAAGGAGCAGACGGTGATGCCGAACTGGGCCGCCGCCATCATCTGCGGCAGGTGCTCCAGGCCGTACAGGACCTGGCGGGCCCGCTTGTTGTCGATGGGCTCGATCTGGCTGCGGCGCACGGAGACGAGGGCGAACTCGGCACCCACGAAGAAACCGTTGGCCAGCACGAGGAGCAGGGCGAAGAAGAGCTGGAGGGCGCTCATCGGGCGGCCTCCGCCGGCCGGGCGGCGTCCGCGGTCCGGACGATCCGGACGCGCTCCGCACGGTAGTGGTCGACCTGACGCACCGCGAGCCGCCAGCCGGGCAGCTCGGCCCGGTCGCCGGGCGCGGGGATCCGGCCGAGCAGATCGGCGACGAGACCGGCGACGGTCTCGTACGGGCCTTCCGGTACGTCGAGTCCTATGCGGCGCAGGATGTCGACCCGGCAGCTGCCGTCGGCGTCCCACGCGGGGCGGCCGTCCTCGGACGGGGCGACCGCGAGTTCGGGCAGGTCGAGGCGGTCGTGCTCGTCGCGGACCTCGCCGACGAGCTCCTCGACGATGTCCTCCAGGGTGACGACCCCGGCCGTGCCGCCGTACTCGTCGACGACGACGGCTATGGGCTGCTCGCTGCGCAGGCGCTCCAGGAGGGGCTGCACGGGCAGCGTCTCCGGGACGAGCAGCGGGGCCTGGGCGATGCGGCTCACGGGGGTGCGCAGCCGGTCGTGCGCGGGCACCGCGAGGGCGTCCTTGAGGTGCACCATGCCGACGATCTCGTCGATCCGCTCGCGGTAGACCGGGAAGCGGGAGAGACCGGTGGCGCGTGTGAGGTTGACGACGTCCTCGGCGGTCGCCGAGGACTGGAGCGCGCTGACCTTCACGCGCGGCGTCATGACGTGCTGGGCGGTGAGCTCTCCGAGGGACAGGGTGCGGACGAACAGGTCCGCCGTGTCCTGCTCCAGGGTGCCCGCCTGTGCGGAGTGCCGGGCCAGGGAGACGAGCTCGCCGGGGGTGCGGGCCGAGGCCAGCTCGTCGGCGGGCTCGACGCCCAGGGCGCGTACGGCGCGGTTGGCCACGGCGTTGAGCAGGGCGATCACGGGCCGGAAGAGGCGCGAGAACGCGTGCTGGGGGCCCGCGACGAACCGTGCGACCTGGAGCGGCTTGGACACCGCCCAGTTCTTCGGCACCAGCTCGCCGATCACCATCTGCACGGCGGAAGCCAGCAGCATGCCGATGACGACGGAGACGCCTCCGACGGCGCCTTCCGGGATGCCGACGGCGGTGAAGGGCCCCGCGAGCAGCGTCGCGAGCGCCGGTTCGGCGAGCATGCCGACGACCAGCGAGGTGATGGTGATGCCGAGCTGGGTGCCGGAGAGCTGGAAGGACAGCTCCTTGAGGGCGTTCACGACGGTACGGGCCCGTCGGTCGCCGTCGGCCGCTGCCTTCTCGGCGTCGGCGCGCTCCACCGTGACGAGGCCGAACTCGGCCGCCACGAAGAAGCCGTTGGCCAGGATCAGCAGGAATGCAGCTCCGAGGAGCAACAAGGGGATGGTCATGCCGCCGCCTCCGCGCACACAACGCGCAATTCAGTCGCGCTATGTCGGGAGGGGGCGGCGCATGTACTGCAGGACGAACCGTCCATCGCCGGAGGGAGTCACTCCTCGGGTAGCAGGAAACCCCCGGGGCCCTGGCGGACCCGTCGTCGGGGGCGGGGCGGCGATGTGCGCGCGCCCCGCCACCAGGTTAATCAAGACAGGGGTGGAAGCGTCAGGGCGTGCGGCCCTGAGTCAGCCCTGAAGTTCCCCGGAGGCCGTGGAACGGGCCTCGGTGAGGGCGCGCAGGGCACGCGCGTCGGTGAGGGCACGCTCCTTGGCCATGGCGGGCTGGATGCCCATGGCGGCCAGGCTCGTGCCGTCGCTGAGGTTGAGGAACACCCAGGGGTCGCCGGGCCGCAGCGTGACCTGGACGATCTCCGCCCAGGCCAGGCGGCGGCTGCGGGCGATGTTCACTACGGTGACGCCCTCGTCGTCCGCCACGATCTTGGGCCTGGCGAGCAGGACGAGCCCGCCGACGAGGAGCGCCCCGGTGAAGATGAAGGTGAGGCGGTCGCCCGGGTTGAGGCCGCCCAGCATGAGGGCGATGGCCGTGAGAGTGATGAACATCGCTCCGCCGAGGCCGAGCAGGACGGCCCGGGTGCGGGCCGGCCGGAAGGTGACGGGCAGCGTGGGGACTTCGGTCATGACTGCGGTCCTCAAAGGCGGCAGGCGTGGATGGCCGTGGTCAGGATGGCCCGCGCGCCGAGTTCGTACAGGTCGTCCATGATGCGCTGGGCGTCCTTGGCGGGGACCATCGCACGGACGGCGACCCAGCCCTCGTTGTGCAGGGGCGAGACCGTGGGCGACTCGAGGCCCGGGGTGAGGGCGACGGCCTGCTCCAGGTGCTCGGCGCGGCAGTCGTAGTCCATCATCACGTACGTCCTGGCGACCAGGACGCCCTGGAGGCGGCGCAGGAACTGCTGGACCTTGGGCTCCTCCGCGGCCGCGCCACAGCGGCGGATCACGACGGCCTCGGACTTCATGATCGGTTCGCCGAAGACCTCGAGGCCCGCGTTGCGCAGGGAGGTGCCGGTCTCGACGACGTCCGCGATGACCTGGGCGACACCCAGCTCGATGGCCGTCTCGACGGCGCCGTCGAGGTGGACGACGGACGCGTCGACGCCGGACTCGGCGAGGTGCTTGCCGACGATGCCCTCGTAGGAGGTGGCGATCGTCTTGCCCGCGAGGTCCCCGGGACCGGAAACGGTGCCCGGCTTGGCGGCGAAGCGGAACGTGGAGCGGGCGAAGCCGAGCGGCAGGATGACCTCGGCGTTGACGCCGGAGTCGATCAGCAGGTCCTCGCCGGTGATGCCGATGTCGAGCTTGCCCGACGACACGTAGATCGCGATGTCCTTGGGCCGGAGGTAGAAGAACTCCACCTCGTTGACCGGGTCGACGAGGACGAGCTCCTTGGACTCCTTGCGCTGCTGGTATCCGGCCTCATGGAGCATCGCCGACGCAGGTCCTGACAGTGAACCCTTGTTGGGGACGGCGATGCGCAGCATGAGGTCGGATTCCTTTGCGTGAGAGACGTGAAAGAGGGGCGTGGCGCGTGCGGCGGTGAACCGGGCGCCGGCTCTAGAGGTGGGCGTAGACGTCGTCGAGGGAGATTCCCCGGGCCACCATCATCACCTGGACGTGGTACAGCAGCTGCGAGATTTCCTCGGCAGCGGCCTCCTTGCCCTCGTGCTCGGCGGCCATCCAGACTTCGGCGGCCTCCTCGACGACCTTCTTGCCGATGGCATGGACGCCCTTGTCCACCAGTTCGGCGGTGCGGGACGTCGCGGGGTCGCCGTTCTTGGCCTTGAGCTGAAGCTCGGCGAAGAGCTCTTCGAAGGTTTTGTTCGCCATGATGGCCCTAAGACTACGGGGTACGCCCGGCCACTCAGCGCCAGGGTTCGCTGACCGAGCGCAGTGTGGCCGCCGTGGCGACCGCCGCGGTGACGGCCTCGTGGCCCTTGTCCTCGTTGGAGCCCTCGATCCCGGCGCGGTCGAGGGCCTGCTCCTCCGTGTCACAGGTCAGCACGCCGAAACCGACGGGAACACCGGTGTCGATGGTGACCTGGGTGAGCCCCATGGTGACGCCCTGGCACACGTACTCGAAGTGCGGTGTGCCGCCGCGGATGACTACTCCGAGGGCGACGATCGCGTCGTAGCCGCGGCCCGCAAGGACCTTGGCGACGACGGGGAGCTCGAAGCTGCCCGGGACCCGCAGGAGGGTCGGCTCGTCGATGCCCAGCTCGTGCAGGGCGCGCAGGGCGCCGTCCACGAGGCCGTCCATCACCTTCTCGTGCCACTGCGCCGCGATGACGGCGACGCGCAGGTCACCGCAGTTGCGTACGGACAGTTCGGGTGCGCCCTTGCCACTCACGTTGCTCCTCAGTGCTTGTGTGGTGCTGTGTTCGGTGTTCGGTATGCCGTCTGAAAGGGGTACGGGCTACTGGTTCGCGCAGGTCGTGGACGTGGGGGCGTCCAGCCAGGGCAGGTCGTGGCCCATCCGGTCCCGCTTGGTGCGCAGGTAACGGAGGTTGTGCTCGCCCGCCTGGACCGGCATGGACTCGCGGGCGACGACCTTGAGGCCGTGCCGCAGGAGCGCGTCGGTCTTGTCGGGGTTGTTGGTCAGCAGGCGCAGGCCGCGCACGCCGAGGTCCTCGAGGATCTGGGCGCCCGCCGCGTAGTCCCGCGAGTCGGCCGGCAGGCCGAGCTCCAGATTGGCGTCCAGCGTGTCGCGGCCGCGCTCCTGAAGCTCGTAGGCGCGCAGCTTGGAGAGCAGGCCGATGCCGCGCCCCTCGTGACCGCGCAGGTAGACGACGATGCCGCGTCCCTCCTCGGTGATGCGCCGCATGGACTCCTCCAGCTGGGGGCCGCAGTCGCAGCGCAGCGAGTGGAAGACGTCGCCGGTGAGGCATTCGGAGTGGACCCGCACCAGGACGTCCTGGCCGTCTCCGATCTCGCCGTGGACAAGGGCGACATGCTCGACACCGTCGACCGTCGAGCGGTAGCCGTACGCGGTGAAGTCGCCGAAGGCGGTGGGCAGATTGACCTCGGCCTCGCGCCGGACCGTCGGCTCGGAGGAGCGGCGGTAGGCGATCAGGTCCTCGATGGAGATGATCGTCAGGCCGTGCTTGCGGGCGAACGGGATCAGCTCGGGCAGGCGGAGCATCGTGCCGTCCTCGCCCGCGATCTCGACGATCGCTCCGGCGGGGCGCAGGCCCGCGAGCCGGGCGAGGTCGACGGCTGCCTCGGTGTGGCCGTTCCTGACCAGGACGCCGCCGGCCTTGGCGCGCAGCGGGAAGATGTGGCCCGGCCGTACGAAGTCGCCGGCCTCGGCGGTGCCGCCGGCCAGGAGCTGGAGCGTGGTGGCGCGGTCGGCGGCGGAGATGCCGGTGGTCACGCCGTGCGCGGGGCCCGCGTCGACGGAGACCGTGAAGGCCGTGCGCATCGACTCGGTGTTGTTCTCGACCATCTGCGGCAGCTGGAGGCGCTCCAGCTCGTCGCTCTCCATGGGAGCGCAGATCAGGCCGCGGCACTCGCTCATCATGAACGCGACGATCTCGGGGGTGGCCTTCTCGGCCGCGATGACGAGGTCTCCCTCGTTCTCGCGGTCCTCGTCGTCGACGACCACGACGGGCCGGCCGTTCGCGATGTCGCGGATCGCCTGCTCGACGGGGTCGAGCGACAGGTCCGAGTTGTCCTCGTCGCGCGAGGTGCTGTACCAGACGGGTGCCGTGGTCATGCCGGTGCTCCTTCCAGGGCGGGCTGCGAGGCCGAGCGGGACCGCAGCCACCAGTCGCGCATGCCCCACAGGACGAGCGCGCCGTAGATCACGTAGACGAAACCGGAGAAGGCGAATCCGTTGGCGAAGTTCAGCGGTACGCCCACCAGGTCGACGAGCAGCCAGGCGAACCAGAACTCGACCATGCCGCGCGCCTGGGCGTACATGGCGACGATCGTGCCGACGAAGATGTACGCGTCCGGCCAGGGGTCCCACGACAGCGTGGGGAATGCGGTGAACAGGCCGCCGACCGCCAGGGTGCCGAGTGCGGCGGCGCCCAGCAGGTAGCCGCGCTCGCGCCAGGTGGCGAACCGGACGGCGAGGGAGCCGTCCTGGGCCTGCCCCTTTCCGCGGCTCCACTGCCACCAGCCCCACGCGGCGACGACGATGACCACGAGCTGCTTGCCCGCGCTGCCCGAGAGGTGGGCGGTGGCGAAGGCCGTGAGGAGGATGAGGCCGGAGACGAGCTGCGCGGGCCAGGTCCAGATCGAGCGGCGCCAGCCGAGCGCCAGGGCGACCAGACCGACGGTGTTGCCGATCATGTCGGACCACATGATGTGCTGGCCGAAGAGCGTGAACGCCTCGGAGTTCAGCCAGTTCAGGCTCACTTGGTCGCCTCCTGGGCACGATCGCCGAGCAGCCGCTCGACGTACTTGGCGATGACGTCGACCTCGAGGTTGACCGGGTCGCCGGCCTGCTTCAGGCCGAGCGTGGTCAGGGCGAGGGTGGTGGGGATGAGGCTGATGGTGAAGTAGTCGGGGCCCGCGTCGACGACCGTGAGGCTCACTCCGTCGACGGTGATGGAGCCCTTCTCGACGACGTAGCGCGCGAGGTGCGCCGGGAGCGAGACCTTGACGATCTCCCAGTTCTCCGACGGCTTGCGCTCGACGATGCTGCCCGTGCCGTCGACGTGGCCCTGCACGATGTGTCCCCCCAGGCGGGCGCCGACAGCGGTGGGGCGCTCCAGGTTGACCCGGGAGCCGACAGCGAGGGCGCCGAGGCTGGACCGGTCGAGGGTCTCCGCCATGACGTCGGCGGTGAACTCGTCGCCCTCGTGCTCCACGACCGTCAGACAGACGCCGTTGACGGCGATGGAGTCGCCGTGCCGCGCCCCTTCGGTGACGACGGGGCCGCGCAGCCTGAAGCGGGAGGCGTCGCCGAGTTCCTCGACGGCAGTGATCTCGCCCAGCTCTTCGACGATTCCGGTGAACACGTCAGTGCTCCTTCGCTGCAGGGGCCGCGGGGCCGACAAGGGTGGCGGTGAGGCGCAACGCCTCAGGGCCGGCGGGGATTCCTGAAGGAGCGAAGGACGCGTGCGGGCGCACGGCTGCTCGCCGGGCGGGCACTGCGGAAGTGGGGGCCACCGGGTCCTCCTGCCTCTTCGGGCACGGACTCCGGGGCACTGTCGCAATACGGCGACAGAACGTACGGGCGAAGACACCGAGGCCGACGCCGAATGAGACCTGTCCCTGGGGACACGTCGAAACAGACGGCGACGCGCACGAATGCCCGCCCGCCGCGCACTGCCTCCCATCCGGACTTTAACCGTCGGTCCAGGAATTTCACCTGGTCAACCGGCCGCTGGAAGCGACCGGGTCGCGGACTGTAACCGCCGGTTCGGACTTTCACCGACCCCGGAGTGCGCTGCTTCTGGTACAGGGCCAGTGTGCCACGTCCCCGCGTGGGCCAAACGGGTGATCGGCTGTGGGCTGGCTCACAGGCCGTGTGCGTGGACTCGCGCAGCGTTCCGGGCGGTCCCTTTGCCAGGGCAATAGCGTGACGATCGCAACCGCCGAGGCGGGCGGCGTGCCGGCGGAATCCCGAGGCGCCTCGCGGACGATGTCACATTTTCGCGCCGTCACCGGTCTCACCTGGCGAGGGACGTTCCACCGTGGAGCGTCCGGTGCGCGAAGGAGCTGAACTGCGATGACCACGATCCTGGTGACCGGCGGCACGGGAACCCTCGGCAGGCTCGTCGCCGAGCGGCTGCGCGCGGGCGGGCACGAGGTGCGCGTGCTCAGCCGGCACGCGCGGCCGTACGCGGTGGACCTGCGCGAGGGCGGACCAGGCCTGGACGAGGCCGTCGCGGGTGTGGACGCGATCGTGCACTGCGCGAGCACGCCGCGCGGCGGTGACGAGAAGGCGGCCCGGCATCTGATCGAGGCCACGCGGCGGGCCGGGGTGCCGCATCTGCTGTACATCTCGATCGTGGGCGTGGACCGGGTGCCGCTCGGCTACTACAAGTCCAAGCACGCGGTCGAGAAGCTGGTGGAGGAGTCGGGTCTCGGCTGGACGGTGCTGCGCACGACGCAGTTCCACGACCTGGTGTTCCAGGGGCTTCAGACGCTGGCCAGGCTGCCGGTGATGCTCCTTCCCGCGGGGGTCGCCGACCAACCGGTCGAGGTCGCCGAAGTGGCCGACCGCCTGGTGGGGTTGGCGACGGGCGCACCTGCGGGGCGCGTGGCGGACATGGGTGGTCCCGAGGTGCGTACGGCCCCGGATCTGGCGCGCGCCTACCTGCGCGCGAGCCGTCGGCGCCGGCCCGTCGTCGAGGTGCGCCTGGCCGGGAAGGCGTACAAGGGCATGCGGGACGGTGGGCATCTGACGCCCGAACGGGCAGTGGGCAAGGGCACGTTCGAGGAGTTCCTCGCGCGGCGGTTCCCCGCGAGCTGACCCGCGTGCGTGCGCGGGGTCAGCGGTCCGTCGGCGCGAAGAGGTCGTCCTGCGCCCCGTCACGCGCCATGAGGAGCGCTCCTCGCAGCACCGCGCCGCCGCCGAGAGCGCTGGCCCGCACCTCCGTGGGCAGGGGGGACATGGCGGCGAGGCGGGTGGCGACCAGAGTCGCGAGGCGGTCGCCTCCGGCGCGGCCGACCTCGCCGCCCAGGACGAGGCAGCCGGGGTCGAGGACGGCGACGACCGAGGCGGCGCCGAGCACGAGCCGGTCGGCGAGTGCGTCGAGGAAGCGGGCGGCGGGCGTCCCGGGCTCCGCCCGCACCGCTTCACGCACGAGCGCCGCGGCGGCCGGCTCCCCCGGTGCGGCTGTCGGGCCCACCAGGCCGTGCGCACGGGCGAGTTCGGCGATGGCGGCGGATCCGGCCAGCGAGTGGAAGCCTCCGTCGCACCCGATCGCGGACGGGAGTCCGGACGTCCCTGGCACGGGCAGGAAGCCGATCTCGCCGGTGCCGCCGGAGGCCCCCCGGCGCAGGACGCCGTCGAGGACGACCGCGGCGCCGATGCCGTGGCCGAGCCAGAGCAGGGCGAATGTGTCGCGGTCGCGGGCCGCGCCGTCGCGCTGTTCGGCGAGGGCGGCGAGGTTGGTCTCGTTCTCGACCAGGACGCGGGCGGGCAGGCGTTCGTGGAGTGCGGCGACGAGGCGGCGGTGCCACTCGGGCAGGCCCGACGAGTCGCGCAGTTCGCCGGTGACGGGATCGATGAGACCGGGCGCGCCGATTCCCACGGTGTGCAGACGTTCGGCGCCCGCCTCCTTCGCCGTGCGCTCGACCAGTGCGACGGCCCGTTCGACGGCGGGGTCGGTGCCTTCCTCGTCGTCGATGGGCGCGGACGCCTCGGCGAGGACCGTGCCCACCAGGTCGGCGACGGTGAAGGTGACGCCCTCGGTGCGGACGTCGAGCGCGGCGAGATGGGCGAGCCCGGAAACGATCCCGTGGAGCTTGGCGTTGGGGCCGCGGCGCTGGGCGCCGGCTTCCCCGACGACCTCGATCAGGCCCTGGGCCGTGAGCCGCTCGACGAGGTCGGCGACGGAGGGCCGGGACAGGCCGGTGAGCTCCTTCAACTGCCCGGCGGTCAGGGGCCCTTCGCTCTGCAGGAGGCGCAGGGCGAGCCGGTCGTTGATGGCCCTGGCGGTACTCGGTGATGCGGGCATGGCGCGGATCCTTCCAGATCGCCTTCGCTGCCGGGACCGGGGCCGCACGGGGAGACCGGTGGGAAACCGGCTATTTATCAGGCAGGGTTCCTGATAGTTTACGCCAGTAGCCTGGGACGGTATCGGGAAGGGCACGCCGGATGAGTGAAGTCGGTTACGGGGCAAGGGAGTTGAAGCGTGCCCGCTATGCGGTCGCGGCCGTCTTCTGCGTCCATGGAGCGGTCACCGGGTCGTTCGCGACCCGGGTGCCCTGGATCCAGGAGCACGCGGGGGTCAGCGCGGGCCAGCTGGGACTCGCGCTCGCCTTCCCCGCGCTCGGCGCCTCGGTGGCGATGCCGATCGCGGGCTGGGTGAGCCATCGGTTCGGCGCGCGCACGGCGCTGCGCGGGCTGCTGGCCCTGTGGACCCTCGCGCTGATCCTGCCCTCGCTCGCGCCGAATCTGCTCGTGCTGTGCGTGGCTCTCTTCGCGTACGGCGCGTCGGCGGGCATGTCGGACGTGGCGATGAACGCGCTGGGCGTCGAGGTGGAGAACCGCCTCGACCGGTCGATCATGTCCAGCCTGCACGGCATGTGGAGCGTGGGCGCCCTCATCGGTTCGGCGGCCGGCACGCTGGCCGCGCACCTCGGCTCCGACGCCCGGCTGCACCACCTGCTCGCCGCGGCGACGCTGACGGTCGTGGGCTTCATCGCGTGCGGAGGCGTGCTGGACCTGCGCCCCACGGAGGACGAGGAGCCGCCACCGCGCTTCGCGCTGCCGCCCAGGTCGGCGCTGCTGATCGGCGCTGTCGGCTTCTGCGCCGTCTTCGCCGAGGGGGCGAGCCTGGACTGGTCGGCGGTCTATCTGCGGGACGTCCTGGACACGTCCGCCGGACTCGCGGCCGCGTGCACCACCGCGTTCACGCTCACGATGGCCGTGGCGCGGCTCGTCGGCGACAGGATCGTGGACCGGTTCGGCGCGGTGCGCACCGTGCGGGTCGGCGGGGTGGGCGCCGCGCTCGGCGGACTGCTCGTCGTGGTGGCGCCGAACCCGGCGGTCGCGATGGCCGGATTCGGCCTGATGGGCCTCGGGATCGCGGTCGTCGTGCCGCTCGCCTTCGCGGCGGCGGGTCGCAGCGGGCCGAATCCGAGCCAGGCCATCGCCGGTGTCGCCACCATCACCTACACCTCGGGCCTCATCGCCCCTTCCGCGATCGGGACGGTCGCCGACGCGACGAGCCTGGTGGTGTCCTTCGGCCTGGTGACGTTCCTGGCGTGCGGGCTCGCGGTGTTCGCGGGGGTGCTGCGCACGGGGGACCGTAAGCCGACGAAGCAGGCCGAGGTCAGTCCTGCGTCCGCAGGAGCTCACGGCCAAGGGTCCTGAACATCTCGCTCCAGGGGGCGGGGCGCAGGGTGGCCGGGTCGAGGCGGACGAGCACGCGGGTGCCTCGGGCGTAGGTCGTCCCACCGTCCGCCGAGCAGAAGCGGAAGCCGTACGTCAGGCCGGTGGTGCCGAGTCGGTCGAGCCAGAGGTGCACGGCGTACGCGCCGGGGCGGTTGACCGGCGCGTCGTAGGTGATGCGCAGTTCCTTGACGGCGTTGCAGAAGTCGCCGGCCGCCACCCAGTCGCCCTCGAAGACGAGGCCGCGCTCCGCCCACAGCGCGGTCCAGGCCCGCTCGACCATCACCGGGTAGCGGGCGTTGTGGAGCAGGCCGAGCGCGTCGAGGTCGTCGAAGTGCACGGCGACGGGGACGAGCTGTCCGTAGGACTGGGCGGGGCGGGCGAGGGCTTCGGCGGTCACGGGTGGGGCTCCTGATGCGGTACGTACAAGAGCCCCATCGTACGACCTTTGGCTAAGCAAACGCTCAGCAGGCCAGGTCGGGGCGGGACGCGACCCGCTCAGCCCGCGATCGAGTCCAGCTGTTCGGCCGCCGGGCGCAGCGCCCACAGATCCCCGCCGGGCGGCGCCTCCAGGTGCGGGACCGCTCGCTTCGCCGCGGCGCTCCCGGCGTCGGCGGCCGCGTGCACGATGTCGCTCGCCGCGAACCGGTGGAACTCCAGCTCGGGGTGCGGCCACGCCGTCGCCCCGGTGGCCGCGGGCAGCAGATAGTCGACGGCCTTGAACAGGCTCTGACCGTCCGGGCCCCGGTACGACCACAGGTCCACGCCCACATGCCGCCCGATCGCGGCGAGCCGGGTGTAGGCGACCAGGTCGAAGGTCGAGTAGTGCCAGCTGCGGGTCCTGGCGAGCTCCTGCGGCTGGCTGCCGTCGCCCGCGATCTGCGGGGCGATGCGCTTGGTGCGGGCGTCGAGGACGGTGCGGCGGGCGAGGGCGGTGTCGCCGGTCGCGTAGGCGAGGGCCGCGACCTGGAGGTCGTAGAACGTGCCGTGGTTGTTCTCGGCGGCGCCCTCCTGCTTGCCGAAGTCGCTGTCCACGAGCCAGCCGAGGAAGTCCTTGTTCCACTCCCCCATCGCGGAGCGGTCGCCCTTCGACCAGCCGGGGGCGCCCGTGCCGAGCAGGGCGACGGCGTCGGTGACGCTCGTGTACGACTGCGAGAAGTCGATGATGCCGATGGCCCGGCCGTCGTACTTGCAGGGGATGAACTGCGCGTGGTCCAGGTTCGGGTTCATGCGCGTAGCCGGATCGAGGAACCAGGTGCGCAGGACGGTGGCGGCCTTCTCCGCATACTCCTTGCGGCCCGTGTAGTACCAGGCCAGGGCGAGGTCGTACGTCGAGTCGAAGACCTTCTCCACGTCCTGGCGGTCGGTCCCGGTGTCGACCTCGGGGTTGCGCTGCCCGTCTCGCTGGACGTAGGGGCAGCCCCAGGGGTTGTCGGCGGTCGGTGTCTGTGAGGGCCACCAGTAGGGGGCCTGGCTCAGGTAGTCGTGGACGTCGCCGCCCGGCGCGGGCTTCGGCTTGTCGACGACGGTCCAGGGGCCCTGGTCCAGCCAGGTGTCGGCACGGGCCGTCAACTCCCTGACCGCGCGCTTGAGTTGCGGGTCGCCGTGGTCGAGGCGCTGTTTGGTCCGCAGCAGGCGCTCACCGTCGAGGACGGCGGTGCGCGGGGCGCTCACGCGGGCCGTCGCGGACTGGGCCGACACGGGGACGGCGACGACGACGGCGAGGGCCGCCGCCGCGGTGAGCAGGGCACCGAGACGCACACGGGATCTGGCACGCATCACAACTCCCATCACATATCTGAACGACGTTCATGGATTGAGCCGTGCGAGCGTAGAGCTCCGAGGTGGGCGTGACAATGCCCCTGACAGGGATTCATGGATGGGATCGGGGCCGTCGGCCGTGGCGCGAAAAGGGCCTTACGGCGCACTAACATGGCGGCGATCATTTCGAGCCACAAAAGCACCACAGAAAGCAGAACTCACATGGACCTCGGTGTGCGCTGGAAACTTCACGGCGACGGGCGCACCCCGGCTCCGGGCGCCGTCGTGCGCCCGGACGAGCGCCTCTCCTGGCCGCGCACGCTCGGGCTCGGCGCCCAGCACGTCGTCGCGATGTTCGGCGCGTCCTTCGTGGCGCCCGTCCTGATGGGTCTCGACCCGAACCTCGCGATCATGATGTCCGGCGTCTCGACCGTGATCTTCCTGCTCGCCACCCGTGGCCGTGTGCCCAGCTATCTCGGCTGCTCGCTCTCCTTCGTCGGCGTCGCCGCCGTGATCCGGGCGCAGGGCGGGTCCAGCGCCACGGTGACCGGAGCGGTGTTCGTGGTCGGCGCCGCTCTGTTCCTGGTGGGGCTCGCCGTGCAGAAGTTCGGCGCGCGGATCATCCACGCCGCGATGCCGCCGATCGTCACCGGCGCCGTCGTCATGCTGATCGGCTTCAACCTCGCGCCGGTGACGGCGTCTACGTACTGGCCGCAGGACCAGTGGACCGCACTCCTCGTGATGCTGTTCACCGGTTTGGCCGTGGTGTGCCTGCGCGGTTTCTGGTCCCGCATCGCGATCTTCCTCGGGCTGCTCTTCGGCTACGGCATCTCCTGGGTGTTCGACCGGATCTTCGGCCGGATCCACTCGGTCTCCGGCGGCGCCGAGGCCGTCGACCACTGGCGCCTGGACCTGTCCGCCGTCGGCAAGGCCGACTGGATCGGCCTGCCCTCCTTCCACGCCCCCTCGTTCCAGTGGTCGGCGATCCTCGTCGCGCTGCCCGTCGTGATCGCGCTGATCGCCGAGAACGCCGGACACGTCAAGGCCGTCGGCGAGATGACCGGCGACAACCTCGACGACAAGCTCGGCACCGCGATCTCCGCCGACGGCGTCGGCTCCATGCTCTCCACCGCGGTCGGCGGCCCGCCCAACACGACGTACTCCGAGAACATCGGCGTGATGGCGGCGACCCGCGTCTACTCGACCGCCGCGTACTGGGCGGCCGCCGGCTTCGCCCTGCTCTTCGGCGTGTGCCCGAAGTTCGGCGCGATCGTGGCCGCCATTCCGGGCGGCGTGCTCGGCGGCATCACCGTCATCCTCTACGGCATGATCGGCCTGCTCGGCGCCCAGATCTGGATCAACGCCAAGGTCGACCTGCGCAATCCGCTGAACCTCGTCCCGGCCGCCGCGGGCATCATCATCGGCATCGGCAACGTGTCCCTGAAGTTCACCGACAACTTCTCGCTGAGCGGCATCGCCCTCGGCACGATCGTCGTCATCACCGGCTACCACGCATTGCGGGCCATGGCCCCCGCGCACCTCAAGACGCAGGAGCCGCTGCTCGACGAGGGGACCTCGACGTACGACGAGCCGTCCTCGGACGACGGCGGTCAGTCCGCCAAGTCGTAGGCGTAGTCGGGGGCGAACGACCCCGGCTCGCCCTTGCAGCCGTCCGACTCCCCCGGCAGCTTCACCCACAAGTAGGCGTCGATCCCGCGCTCCCCGGTGCGCAGGGTCGGCGCCTGCCCCAGTTTGCGGCCCGAGGGGTCACACCACGCGCCGTTCGCCGGGGCGCCGTTGCCGTTGCGGCTGGTGTCGATCACGGCGCCCAGGGACGGCGGGCCGCCCATCGCCGCCAGGACCCGGCGGGCGTAGGCCACTTCGGCGGGGGTGCGGTTGAAGTTGGAGACGTTCGTGAAAATGCCGTCCGACGAGTCGGGCGACGCGGCGCCCGCCGCACGCAGCCGGGCCGCCTGAGTACCGGCGGGATTCCAGTCGGAGTGCCCGGCGTCGTAGTACACCCGGGCCCTGGGGTTCGCGGACTTGAAGGCGCGGCCCGCGCGGGCCAGCGCCGCGTAACGGTCGGCGAGCTGCCCGCCGGAGAGGCACTCGGTCTGGGAGAGCGCGTCGGGTTCGAGGATCAGGACGACCTCGCCGGAGCCGAGGCCCGCCGCGAACTTCCGGGTCCAGCTGTCGTACGCGGCGATGTCCGGCGCCCCGCCCTCCGACGCGCCTCCGCAGTCGCGCTCGGGTATCGCGTACGGCACGAGCACCGGGACCCGGCCCTCGCGCGCCGCCGTGGACGTCACCGCGCGCACCCGGGACGTGATGGTGCCGGGCGTGAAGCCGGCGAACCAGACCGCGGCGGGCCGGTCGGCGATCCGGGACTCGATGAGGGCGCGCCGCGGGTCCGAGCGATTGGTCCTCACCCAGTCGAGCACTTGGGAGTCGGTGTGCCGGTACAAGCGAGTGGAAGCGGGCGCCGCGGACCGGCCGTCGGACGCCTTGGGAGTGGGCTTCGGCCTCTTCCTCGCGGTCCGCGAAGGGCCGGCCGACGGGCTGGGCGAGGCCGAGGCAGACGTCGCGCTCGGCACGGCCGGCAGCGGCAGTAGGTCGGGCGACCGCGTCGCGCGGGGCCGGGCCACGTCGCCGCCCTCGGACCCGTCGAGCGCCGACACCATCCCGGTGACCACCCCGACCGCGGCGACCACCGACGCGGCCGCCGCCATGGCGCCCCTGCGGGCGGCGCCCCTGCGCTCGGCGCGACGCTCGGCCAGTCGCTGCGCACGTAAGCCTGACACGCTGTTCTCCCCTTCCCCCACGCACAGACCCCGGCCCGTTCCCTCGTTCTGGGGAAGCCCCCGGCCAGGCTGCGCGCGCGCCAGCCTAGGCTTGAGAACCTGCCCCCATGGCGCAGTTGGAACGGTTCGCGAAGTGCACGCCCGCCGCGCGCGGGGTCGACTCCGTGGTGGCCCGGATGCGTGAGCTTGCCGCGTCCTGGCCCGCCTGCGACGGTGTGGCCGTCTTCAACCGGGTCTATCTGTCCGTCACGGAAGAGGTCGACCGGCACATCGACGGCGGCCGGTTCGCCGACACCGAAGCCGCGGCCACGCTGGACGTTCGCTTCGCCGGGCGCTATCTGGCGGCCGTCGAAACCCGCTCCCCGGACCACCGTCCGCCCGCCTGCTGGCGTCCGCTGCTCCAGTACCGGCGCCATCCCGGGGTACGCCCCCTGCAGTTCGCGCTCGCGGGCATCAATGCGCACATCGGCCACGATCTTGCGCTCGCCGTCGTGGACACCTGCCGTACGCTCGGCTGCGAACCGGCCGACGTGGAGAATGAGTTCGACCGCGTGGGCGATCTCCTCGTCTCGCTGGAGGAGCGCATCCGCGAAGATCTGATGCCGGGCCCCGATCTGCTCCAGATCGCCGATCCCCTCACCCATCTGCTCGGCTCCTGGACCCTGGAGCGCGCCAGGGACGGCGCCTGGGCCGCGGCCCGCGCCCTGTGGGTGCTGCGTGAATTCCCGGACGTCACCGAGGAGTTCGTCCGGCGCCTCGACACCTCGGTGGGCCTGGTGGGCCGCATGATGCTCACCCCCCTGCCGGACTGATTCGGCCACGCGTCCGCCTTCGCCACGGAACTCCCACGTGATCGCTGTACGTTGACGAGGAGTTACGCAAGCGATCCCTGATGCGAACGCGAAGGAGCACCGGCATGGCGACCCGACTCGGCCTCAGCCTCCCCCAGATGAAGCAGTACGACATCGGGCGCGACATCCCGGCGGTGGCACGCGCCGCCGAGGAGATCGGCTACGAGAGCCTGTGGGTCTTCGAGCGGATCCTCTTCCCCGAGCCCGCCCGCCAGGGCCTGTACGGGGTTCCGGGCCTCCCCTGGCCGGACCAGTACCGCTCGGTCGCCGACCCGCTGGTCTCGCTCACCCTGGCCGCCGCCGTCACCGAGCGGGCCAGGCTCGGCACGAGCGTGCTTGTCGGCCCACTGCACGTGCCGTTCCAACTGGCGCGCGCCCTGGCCTCGTTGGACGCGGCGAGCGGTGGCCGCGTCGTCGCGGGCATCGGCACGGGGTGGTCCCACGACGAGTACGCGGCCGCTTCCGTGGCCCCGTTCGAGAAGCGAGGCCAGGTCCTGGACGAGCTGCTCGACGTGTTCGAGGCCGTGTGGGGCCCCGACCCGGTGAGTTACGAGGGTGAGTTCACGACGATCGCGCCGTCCGTGGTGGGGCCGAAGCCCGCCGGGCCGATCCCGGTGCTCCTGCCGGCGAACAGCCCGAAGGCCGCGCGCCGGCTCGTGGACCGCGCGGACGGCTGGATGCCGGGGGCCGCGGGCGCCGAGCAGCTCGCCGAGCAGTGGCGGAACCTGCAGGAACTGGCCGAGGAGCGCGGCCGCAAGGAGCCCATCCAGAGCGTGCTGCGGGTGAACACGGTCTACACGCGGGACGAGTACAAGGGCGACGACCGCCGCCCGTTCCAGGGCAGCGTCGCGCAGATCGTCGAGGACCTGGCCGCGCACAACGCGGTGGGCCTCGAGGAGATCCTGATCGACCTCCAGGGCCTCGTCCGCGACGCCGACGAGCTGACGGATGTCGCGGCCGAGGTGTTCACGGCGGCACGCGCGGCCGGGGTCTGAGCGGTGCGGGCCCCGGCTCCTGCCGGGGCCCGCACGCCCGTCAGTCCTCGGGCAGCTCGACCGGAGCGATCTCGTCGTACACGTCGCCGGGGCCGGGGTTCGTGCCGTCCGTCGCGCCGCCGAGCTGGTGCATCACGCCCCAGACGGCGTTGAGCGCGGTCTGCACGGCTCCCTCGGCCCAGCCCGCCGTCCAGGAGATGTCGTCGCCCGCGAGGAAGATGCCCCGCTTGTCCCCGGGGAGGCGGTCCTGCATGAAGTGCGTGAACAGGCGCCGCTGGTAGCGGTAGTGACCCGGCAGGTTCGCCTTGAACGCGCCCATGAAGTAGGGCTCGTTCTCCCAGGACACGGTCACCGGGTTGCCGATGATGTGCTTCCTGATGTCGACCTTCGGATAGATCTCGCCGAGCGACTTGAGCATGACCTCCATGCGCTCGTTCGCCGACAGAGGCAGCCACTTCAGGCTGTCGTCGCACCACGTGTACGACAGGCAGATGGTGGCCGGTTTGTCCGGGCCGTCGTCGAGCAGGTAGGTGCCGCGTGTCATGCGGTCGGTGAGGGTCATGGACATCGTGTCCCGCCCGGTCTCCTCGTCCTTGTCCAGCCAGAACGGCCGGTCGACCGGGACGAAGAGCTTCGAGCTCTCCATGTAGTGGGTGCGCTCGATCGCCGTCCAGTGGTCGATCGGGAAGAGCGAGTCGTCGCACGCGACCTTGGACAGCAGCATCCAGGACTGGGCGGTGAAGATCGCCGCCTGGTAGGTGCGGATGTCACCCGACGCGTCGGTGACCGTGATGTGGTTGCCCGCGGTGCGGTGCAGGCGGGTCACGGCCGGGCGCGGCTTCCGGCTGTCGTGCAGCTCGGCGAGCGAGGTGCCGTACGCCCAGTGGACGATCTTCTCCGGCTCGCGCTCCCACAGGCGCAGCGGGAGCTGCTGGGAACCGCCGACGATGCCGCGGTGGTGGTCGTCGGCCTCGGTGTAGACGACGCGCAGGATCTCCAGGATGGAGTTCGGGAAGTCGGTGTCCCAACCACCGGTGCCGAAGCCGACCTGCCCGAAGATCTCCCGGTGCCGGAAGGACTTGAAGGACTCGGAGTCGCAGAGGAACCCGTAGAACGTCTGGTTGTCGAGCTTGTCGACGAGCTTCGACCAGATCTCGCGGATGCGCGGCACGTCGCGCTCCCGCATGGCCTGGTTCATGTCGGAGAAGTCGGCGCCCTCTTCGAGGCAGGCGTTCCACGCGTTCATGACGTCGCGGTAGACCTGCGGCAGATCGTCGACGGTGTTCGCGTAGTGGGACTCGCCCTTGAGGTCGACGACGGTCGACGGGGTCTCGGGGGCGAGAGGGTTGGGGAAGGGCCGCGTCTCGAGGCCCACCAGGTCGATGTAGTGCTGGAGCGCGGTCGACGACGGCGGGAAGCGCATCGCGCCCATCTCCGCGGTCAGCCCGGCGGCCTCGGAGGGGGTGCCCTCGAAGCCGACGGTGCGCAGCCGGCCGCCGATCTCGTCCGCCTCGTACACGACGGGCTTGAGGCCCATCTTCATCAGCTCGTACGCGGCGACGATGCCGGAGAGGCCGCCGCCGATGACCGCTACCTCGGTGCCGTGCTCGGTCGCCGGTATCTGGCCGAGGCCCGCGGGGTGCGCGAGGAAGTCGTCGTACGCGTACGGGAAGTCCGGCCCGAACATCGTGATGGGGGGCTGCGCGTCGGTGTGCTGGACGGCGTTGGGCACCGTGGACGTCATGGGGTACGGACTCCTTGCGGGAACTGAGGTACTGAAGGTTCGGGGCGGCGGCTCGGGGCTCAGATCAGCGGCGTGTACAGGCCCGGGCGGCGGTCGCTGAGGTACGGGTTGGCGTCGCGGGACGCGGCCAGGAAGGCGGGGTCCACGTCGGCACAGATCAGCTCGTCGCCGCGGCCGGCGCGCGCCCTGGCGACACCGTCGGGGCCGGCGAGCGTGGAGAGCCCGACGAACTCGAACTCCCCTTCCTGGCCGACCCGGTTGACGTACGCGACGTACATCTGGTTCTCGAAGGCCCGCACGGGGACGACGGACTCGGCGACGAACTGGTACGGGTGCATCTGGGCCGTCGGTACGAGGAGCAGGTCGGTGCCGGCGAGGGCGTGGGCACGCACGTTCTCCGGGAACTCGACGTCGTAACAGATCATGAGGCCGATGCGGACACCGTCGAGGTCGGCCTGGACGACGGCCTGGTCGCCGGGCGTGAACGAGTCGCGCTCGAAGCAGCCGAAGAGGTGGGTCTTGCGGTAGTTCGCGAGGCGGGTGCCGTCGGGGGCGATCAGCTGGGCCGAGTTGAACACCAGCTCCCCGTCACGCTCCGGGTAGCCGTAGGCCACGGCGACGCCGTGCCGAGCCGCGATCCCGGCGATGGCCTGCGCGGAGGGCCCGTCGGCGGGCTCGGCGAGGCGGGCCACGTCGTCGCCGATCGCGTACCCGGTCAGGAACATCTCGGGGGCCGCCAGGAGCCGGGCTCCGGTCGCGGCGGCGCGGCCGGCGGCGTCATCGAGCACCTTGAGGTTCTCGTCGACGGACCCGGGGCGGCCGGAGCTCTGGAGCAGGGCGGTGCGCAGCGGCGGCATGGGCGTCCTAGGGAGCGTGCGAAGAAAGGGGGAGGGGGATCGGATAAGACGGTACGTTTCCCCGGACCGGCGGGACAAGACGGGACTGTTGCGTCTTCTCGTACGATCCGTTGCGCCTGATGGGCAGACGGCGGCGATTCGTTGCGCGTTCAGGTGAGCCGTCGGTCGCGGTCCGTAGGGGGCGGCCTCCACCGCACGGCGGGGTGGGAAGCCGACCGTGGCGCGACGTGCCGGGTGGGGATCCTGGGCCGCGCCTGACTCAGCCCCGACACGGAAAAGGCGAAGGTGCCGCGGAGCCTCAGCTCGGCGGCACCTTCGAGACGGTCAGGCAGGGCACCGGCGCTTCACGCTGCTGCCGTGGCGCCCGGTGCATCCCCACGAAGTGAGGTGTTACGCGGGCGAGCCCGACGTGTAGCGCCGCATCAGCGGCGACAGGACGAGCACCGACTTGGTCCGTTCCACGAACGGCTCCCCCGCGATGCGTTCCAGTACCCGCTCGAAGTGCCGCATGTCCGAGGCGAAGACCTGGACGATGGCGTCCGCGTCACCGGTGACGGTGGACGCGGACGCGACCTCGGGGTACCGCTCGAGGCCGCGCTTGATGGCCTCGGGCGAGGTGTTGCGGCGGCAGTACATCTCGATGAACCCCTCGGTCTCCCAGCCGAGCGCGGCCGGGTCGACCCTCACCGTGAAACCCGTGATGGCTCCGGTGGCCCGCAGCCGGTCCACGCGCCGCTTGACCGCGGGCGCGGACAGGCCGACGAGCTGGCCGATGTCGGCGTAGGAGCGGCGGGCGTCCTCGGCGAGGGCGTGCACGATGCGTTCGTCGAGATCGTTCAGCAAGGCAGGTGGTTCACTTCTCTTGGGCAGGCGCGGAGGCGAGTCGGGAGCGACGGGCCCCGTAAAGGAAGTAGAACACGAGGCCGACGGCCATCCACACGCCGAAGACCACCCAGGTGACGGTGGACAGGCTGCCCATCATCCAGACGCAGAACCCGAAGCCGAGCGCCGGCAGGATCGGCGAGAGCGGCACGCGGAAGGTGCGCTTCATTTCGGGCCGTGTGCGGCGCAGGACCACGACCGCGATGTTGACCAGGGCGAACGCGAAGAGCGTGCCGATGCTGGTCGCGTCGGCGAGCTGGCCGAGCGGGATCGCGGCGGCGAGGACACCGCAGAACAGCGAGACGATCACCGTGTTGGCGCGCGGTGCCCCGGTCTTCGGGTGGACCTTCGAGAACACCTTGGGCACGAGGCCGTCGCGGGACATCGCGAACAGGATGCGGGTCTGGCCGTAGAGCACGGTCAGTACGACGGACGCGATGGCGATGACGGCACCGGCGGCGAGCAGCGTCGCCCAGAACGACTGCCCGGTGACGTCCTTCATGATCCCGGCCAGGGCGGCCTCGGAGTCGTTGAACTGCTTCCAGGGGCGCGCGCCGACGGCGACGGCGGCCACGAGGACGTACAGCGCGGTGACGATCACGAGGGAGAGCATGATGGCGCGCGGCAGATCGCGCTGCGGGTTCTTGGCCTCCTCGCCGGCCGTGGAGGCGGCGTCGAAGCCGATGTACGAGAAGAAGAGCGTCGCACCGGCCGCGCTCACTCCGGCCATGCCGAGCGGCATGAAGTGCTCGTAGTTGCCGGACTGGAAGCCCTTGATGCCGATGGCGCAGAACAGCAGCAGCGCCACGATCTTGACGGCGACCATGATCGTGTTGGCGCGGGCGGACTCACGGGCGCCGCCGAGCAGGAACGCCATCGCGAGGAGTACGACGATCAGCGCCGGCAGGTTGAAGATGCCGCCGTCGCCAGGGGGCGCGGACAGGGCGTCGGGGATCGTGACGCCGATCGTGCCGTCCAGGAGCTCGTTCAGGTACTCGCCCCAGCCGACGGCGACGGCCGCGACCGACACGCCGTACTCGAGGACCAGACACCAGCCGCAGATCCAGGCGATCAGCTCACCCATCGTTGCGTACGCATACGAGTAGGAGGAGCCCGCGACCGGTATGGTCCCAGCCAGTTCGGCGTACGAGAGCGCCGAGAAGAGGGCCGTGAGACCGGCGATCACGAACGACAGGGTGACCGCGGGGCCCGCCTTCGGGACGGCCTCGCCGAGCACCACGAAGATGCCGGTGCCGAGCGTGGCGCCGATGCTGATCATGGTCAGCTGCCACATGCCGAGCGAGCGGCGCAGACTGCCGCCTTCGCCCTGGCCACCCTCCGCGACCAGGGCTTCCACCGGCTTGCGCCGCATCAGCCTGGCGCCGAGGCCCGGGGTGGGGGTCTCGGTTGTTCGGGTGCGCGGTGGTGCGCCGTGGTCGAGCACGGGCTGGCTCCTTCATCGCTGCCGGTCAGGTGGGCGCGCACCGGGAACAACAAGCAACGGCAGCCCACACAGACCGGGGAACCGCCGAGCAGGCCGTCCCCGCCACGCCACGTACAGCGCTTGACTCTAAAGGGTTTCTCTTCCCAGCTGTAATGCAGCAACCTTGCGTATGCGCGCATGAACGTTGCGTGGTGCGCGCGGGTGTGGACGAACGTTGCGCAGTCCGTTTCGTCCGTTGCGTTCTTCTCCGGAAAAAGCGAAACCCCGCGCCCTCGAAAACGGGGGCGCGGGGCCGGGTCCTGCAGTGGAGCGACTAGCTCCAGCTGGCGTGCAGCGGCTTGCCCTCCGCGTAACCGGCGGCGGACTGGATGCCGACGACGGCCTTCTCCTCGAACTCCGCGAGGGAGTTGGCACCCGCGTAGGTGCAGGAGGAGCGGACGCCCGCGATGACCGAGTCGATCAGGTCCTCGACGCCCGGACGCTGCGGGTCGAGGAACATGCGCGAGGTGGAGATGCCCTCCTCGAACAGCGCCTTGCGGGCACGGTCGTACGCGGACTCGTCGGAGGTCCGGTTCCTGACGGCGCGAGCCGAGGCCATGCCGAAGGACTCCTTGTACGCGCGCCCCTGGGCGTCGTGCTGGAGGTCGCCCGGGGACTCGTACGTGCTCGCGAACCAGGAGCCGATCATGACGTTCGAGGCGCCGGCGGCGAGCGCCATGGCGACGTCGCGCGGGTGACGGACGCCGCCGTCGGCCCACACGTGCTTGCCGTACTTCTTCGCCTCGGCGGCGCACTCCAGGACGGCGGAGAACTGCGGCCGGCCGACGCCGGTCATCATGCGCGTGGTGCACATGGCGCCGGGGCCCACGCCGACCTTGATGATGTCGGCGCCGGCCTCGATGAGGTCCTTGACGCCCTCGGCGGCGACGATGTTGCCCGCGACGATGGGCACCTGCGGGTCGAGGCCGCGGACGGCCTTGATCGCGGAGATCATCGACTCCTGGTGGCCGTGCGCGGTGTCGACCACGATGGTGTCCGCGCCGGCGTCGAGGAGCAGCTTGGCCTTGCCCGCGACATCGCCGTTGATGCCGACGGCGGCGGCGATGCGGAGCTTGCCGTTCGCGTCGGTGGCCGGGGTGTAGAGCGTCGCGCGCAGGGCCCCCGTGCGGGTCAGGATGCCCGCGAGGCGGCCGTCGGCGCCCACGGCGGGGGCGTAGCGGCGGTTGGCGTGGTCCAGCTTGTTGAAGGCGTCGCGCGGGTCGATGTCCGCGTCGAGCAGGAGCAGGTCCTCCTTGGACATGACCTCGGACAGCTGCGTGAACCGGTCGACGCCGGTCAGGTCGGCGTCCGTGACGACGCCGACGGGCCGCTGGTCCTCGTCCACGACGACACCGGCGTTGTGCGCGCGCTTGGGCAGCAGCGCGAGCGCGTCGGCGACGGTCTGGTGCGGGGCGAGGACGATGGGGGTGTCGAGGACCAGGTGGCGGGTCTTCACCCAGGAGATGACCTCGGTGACTACCTCGATCGGAATGTCCTGCGGGATGACGACGAGGCCCCCGCGGCGGGCGACGGTCTCGGCCATGCGGCGCCCGGCGATCGCGGTCATGTTGGCGACGACCAGCGGAATCGTGGTGCCGGTGCCGTCGGGGGACGCGAGGTCGACCGCCTGACGGGAGCCCACGGCGCTGCGGCTCGGCACCATGAAGACGTCGTCGTAGGTCAGGTCGTACGCAGGCTGGATGTCGTTGAGGAAACGCACGTGCTGCTCATCCCAGTCGATCAGAGGTGGCCCCCGGGCAGGTCAGCCCGTGGGGGAAAAGCACGTACTTCAGTGTCCCATGCCGCCGCTACCACATGCCCACGGACGATTACACAGGCGGTCGGGAGGGGGCGTGGTCGGATCCTCCAAGGGTCAGGGCGATCACGAGCCTCGGATTCCGGCCACGCCTGCGGTCGACCGCGTCCGTGAACACATCGAGCGCGGTCTCCCAGTCCTCGGGCCTGGCACTGGCGTAGGCCCGCCAGCCCACGACGGACAGGAGCAGCGCCTGGTCGCTGCCGTCGGGCCAGAAGGAGACATCGGTCAGGACGTCGAACAGAGCGTCCCAGTTGCGGCCGAACCAGTCCGGCAGCTCCAGGTCGCGCACGCACCTGTCCATGAACCCGGCCTTGTCCTTGACGCCTTCGAGGTCGAGGACACGGATCCTGTCGGGAGGACCTCCGGTCATCTCAGCACCGCCTTGAACGACTCGTAGTGGTCATCGGTGTAGTACGTCTCGTGGCTCTGCCCCGTGACGATGCGCCGGGCGCCGCGGTCCCGCTCGCCAGGGGTGGGAACGGTGTACTCGTGGTAATAGCCGCGGCTCTGCCGGGGCAGCTCCCGCTCGAAGTTCCCGAAGACGGCACCGTCCTTGGCGTACGGGAACGGCCCGCCCTTGTCGATGAGGCCGAGGGTCGTACGGGCCTCTGCGGGGAGCCGGGATTCGGGGACCGTGGCCATGCCCTGCGCCCAGGCGGGTGTGGAGCGGTCCGGGACGGCCCGGGTGTCCTGTGCGGAGCACCCGGTGGCCAGCAGGGCGAGGGCGGCGAGCAGCGCCCCCAGGAGGAGAGCGGGGATGCGGTCAGGGAGGCGGGTGAGAAGCCGCGGCAGCATGCCGCCGATGCTGCCACAGCCGCCTCCGGTGAGCGCGGTACACGACGTGAGCAGCGCGCGACGGGACTGGGACCCTGCGGTCTTTCAATTGGATCAGGCTGGATCAGGGAGCGGGGTCATGGGGTCCCCCTTGCTCGAGCGAAGCCGAGAGCTTGG
Organism: Streptomyces sp. CB01635; assembly: GCF_002803065.1. Lineage (GTDB taxonomy): Bacteria > Actinomycetota > Actinomycetes > Streptomycetales > Streptomycetaceae > Streptomyces. Next base: position 40,881 of record NZ_NNBL01000021.1, on the reverse strand, counting down.
GGCGTGCGTGCCAGACCCCGCGAGCCCAGCATCATCCGAACGAGAGGCCCTAGACGCCGTCCGGGTCGGCCCGGTTCAGCGCCGGCTTGGGCGTGGGACCCGCTGTGAGGAGGAAGTCCGCGGCGGCCGTGTCCGTGACCAGGCTGGTGACGAGCCCCGACCTCAGCACCGCGTCGATCGCGGCAGCCTTGCGCTGGCCGCCCGCGATGGCGACGACCTCCGGTATGCGCCGCAGGCGGTCCGCCTCGACCGTGATGCACCGCTCGCCCAGGTCACGGCCGACGCGGCGGCCCTCGGCGTCGAAGAGGTGCGCGGACATCTCGGCGGCGACGCCGAGCGAGGCGTAGTGCGCCCGCTCCTCGTCGCTGAGCATGTCGTGGACGGTGGAGATGCCCGGCTCCCAGGAGCCGATGGAGACGCAGGCGACCGTGACCTTGTCGAAGTACTCGAAGGCGCGGGCGATGCCCGTCTGGCCGCGCAGCGCGGCCGCGGTGGCCGGGTCGGGCAGCAGCATCGGGGCGTAGATCGGGTGGGCCTCGCCGCCGGAGACCTGGGCGGCGCGCCGCACGGCCTCGACGGAGCCACGCTCGGCGGTCCCGGCGTCGTACACGCCCGTGAGCTGCACGACCGTACAGGGCGGCAGCCGGTCGAGCGCGGCCGCCATGTGGATGGTCGACCGGCCCCACGCAAGGCCGAGCACGTCGCCCTCGGAGACCAGCTCGCCCAGGAGGTCGGCCGCGACCTCGCCGAGGTTCTCGGGGTCGGGCGACTCCTCGGCCTCGGCCGGGGACTCGACCACCACGGCGTGCCGCAGGCCGTAGCGGGCGCGCAGCGCGTCGGAGCGCTCCGCGTCGAGCTCGGCCGGTACGCGGATCTCGATGCGTACGAGATCACGTTCGAGCGCGGTCTCCAGGACCCTGGCCACCTTGAAGCGGCTCACGCCGAACTCCTCGGCGATCTGGATCTTGGATTTGCCCTCGAGATAGAAGCGGCGGGCCATGGCCGCCGCCTGCACCAGCTCCGCGGGTCCCATCCGCATCGCTGAGCGACCCGGCGACAGTGCCGACACGGCGATCTCCTCACTGCTGTTCACAACCTGGACTCGCCGTTCATCCTTGCAGATGTGGCGGGCTTGATCTGCCCTGATGGGCGGCGTTCACGTTCCTGTGGCTCAGTGGCCGCATGCCCAGGCCGCGGCGGCCGACACCGTCTCGGCCTGCGTGCGCAATGCACGTACCGCCTGGGCGGGGTCGGCGGCGCCGTAGACGGCGGAGCCGGCGACGAAGACGTCGGCGCCCGCCTCCGCACAGCGCTCGATGGTGGAGGCCGAGACGCCGCCGTCGACCTGAAGCCAGAGTTCGAGGCCGTGCTTGCTGATCAGCTCCCGGGTCCGGCGGATCTTCGGCAGCATGAGGTCCAGGAAGGCCTGCCCGCCGAAGCCCGGCTCGACGGTCATGATCAGCAGCATGTCCAGCTCGGGGAGCAGGTCCTCGTACGGCTCGATGGGGGTCGCCGGCTTGAGCGCCATGGAGGCGCGGGCGCCCTTGGCGCGGATCTCGCGGGCCAGCCGGATGGGGGCGGCCGCGGCCTCCGCGTGGAAGGTGACGGAGCCGGCGCCGGCCTCGACGTACTGCGGGGCCCAGCGGTCGGCGTCCTCGATCATCAGATGGCAGTCCAGCGGGATGTCCGTGGCCCGCGCCAGGGACTCCACGACCGGCACCCCGAGGGTCAGGTTCGGGACGAAGTGGTTGTCCATGACGTCGACATGGAGCCAGTCGGCGCCCTCGACGGCCTTTGCCTCCTCGGCGAGGCGGGCGAAGTCCGCGGACAGGATGCTGGGGTTGATCTGCACGGCCATGACCCAAGACTGCCATGCCCGGCGCCGGTTGCTCCCCCCGGTCCAGACCTGTCTCGCTTCCCGGATGCCGTGCCAGGGCCCCCGTGCCACGGTGAGCGACCCGGATCCGCGAGACCGGAAAGGCCGCCGGCCCCGGCACCTGAGGGCGCGCGGGACCGGCGGTCAGCCGTGTCCGTGTCAGGCGGCGGGGTCCGGATCAGGCGGTGCGCCGGATCAGGGCCAGATACATCGCGTCCGTGCCGTGCAGATGCGGCCAGAGCTGGATGTCGGGGCCGTCCCCGAGCGCCGGTACTCCCGGCAGCAGCGGGCGCGCGTCGATGAGTTCGGCGCCGGGGTGGTGCTTCATGACGTCGTCCACGACCGCGCGGGTCTCGGCCAGGTGCGGCGAGCAGGTCGCGTAGCCGACGACGCCGCCCACCCGTACGGAGTCGAGGGCGGTGGTCAGGAGCGAGCGCTGGAGCGGCGCGAAGCCCTCCAGGTCCTCGGGGCGCCGCCGCCAGCGCGCCTCGGGCCGGCGGCGCAGCGCGCCGAGACCCGTGCACGGCACATCCATGAGGACGCGGTCGAAGGTGCCGGGCCCCCACGGCGGACGGGTCCCGTCGGCCGCGATGACCTGGTACGGGCCGGGGTTGCCCGCGAGCGCGTTCGCCACGAGGCGGGCGCGGTGGGGCTGCTTCTCGGCGGCGAGCAGGGCGGCGCCGCGCTCGGAGGCGAGGCCGGCGAGCATGGCCGCCTTGCCGCCGGGTCCTGCGCAGCCGTCGAGCCACTTCTCGTCGCGGCCCTCCAGGGGCGCGTTCGCGAGGGCGATCGCCACGAGCTGGCTGCCCTCGTCCTGGACACCGGCCCGGCCGGTCCGCACGGGGTCGAGCGAGCCGGGCTCACCGCCTTCGGTGAGCCGCACGGCGTACGGCGACCAGCGCCCCGGCAGCGCCGAGTCCTCGCCGACCTCGTCCAGGACGACGTCCGCGGTCGTCCGGCCCGGCCGCGCCACGAGCGTGACCTCGGGCCGCTCGTTGTCGGCCTCCAGCAGGTCCTCGATGCCCGCACGGCCGCCGCCGAGCGAGTCCCACAGCGCCGACACGATCCATCGCGGATGCGAATGCACCACGGCGAGATGGTCCTCGGCGTCCTCGTCGTACGGGGGCGCGACCTTCTCCACCCAGCCGTCGAGGTCGTCCTGCGCGACCTTGCGGAGCACGGCGTTCACGAACTTGGCGCGCCCGTCACCGAGCACGACCCGCGCCAGCTCCACGGAGGCCGACACGGCGGCGTGTGTGGGGATCCGGGTGCCGAGCAGCTGGTGGACGCCCATGTTCAGCACGTCGAGAACCGGCGGGTCGACCTCCCGCAGCGGCCGGTCGATACAGGCGGCGACGATCGCGTCGTACGTGCCCTGCCGGCGCAGCGTCCCGTAGACGAGCTCCGTGGCGAGCGCGGCGTCACGGGCGTCGAACTTTTCGGGCCCCTCCTTCTCGCGGGCCTTGCGCAGCAGCGGCGGGAGCACGAGGTTCGCATACGCATCGCGCTCGTCCACGGCCCGCAGCGCCTCGAAGGCGAGGTAGCGGACCGGGTCCTTCTGAGGGCGGCGGTACGGCTTTCCCTGCTTCCCGGGGGTGCCGGGCTTACCCGACTTCTGGGGTCGCCGGCCGGGCTGGTCGTTCAAAGGTGCTCCGCTGCTGGTATCGGCTCGAACCCATTCAGCCTACGTCGGTCCCGCCCAGCCGCTCCCCCGGGGCGATCCGCACCCCGCGCGCCCAGTCGGCCGCGGCCATCGGCTTCTTGCCCTGGGCCTGCACCCACAGCAGCTCCACCGCGTAAGACCCGGTCCCGACGTACAGGTTCTTCTTGCCGACGGCGAGCTCGCCGGGCGCGAGATCGGTGCGGGCCGGGACGGGGACGGCCTGGATGAGCTTGAGGCGCTCGTCCCGGAAGACGGTCCAGGCACCGGGCGCGGGCGTGCAGCCGCGGACGACGCGGTCGACCCGCAGGGCGGGCGCCGCCCAGTCCACGTGCGCGTTCTCGACGGTGATCTTCGGGGCGACCGTGATGCCGTCGACGGGCTGCGCCACAGCCTTCAGGGAGCCGTCCTCGATGCCGTCCATGGTCGCGGAGAGCAGTCCGGCGCCGGCGAAGGCCAGCCGGGTGAGCAGATCGCCGCTCGTGTCGGTGGGCCGCACCATTTCCGTCACCGTCCCGTAGACGGGCCCGGAGTCGAGCCCCTCCTCGATCAGGAACGTGGACGCTCCGGTGATCTCGTCGCCGGCCATGATCGCGTGCTGTACGGGGGCGGCGCCGCGCCAGGCGGGCAGCAACGAGAAGTGCAGGTTGACCCAGCCGCGGGCGGGGACGTCGAGGGCGACCTTCGGCAGCAGCGCGCCGTAGGCGACGACCGGGCAGCAGTCGGGCGCGATCTCGCGCAGCCGGGCCAGGAACGCCTCGTCGCGCGGCTTCGCCGGCTTGAGGACCTCGATCCCCGCCTCCTCCGCACGCTCGGCGACCGGACTGGCGACGAGCCTGCGGCCGCGGCCCGCGGGAGCGTCCGGCCGGGTGACGACCGCGGCGACCTCGTGCCGGTCGGAGGCGATCAGGGCGTCCAGAGCGGGAACGGCGACCTCGGGGGTGCCTGCGAAGACGAGCTTCATAGGTGTCTTTCGGCCTCTCGGGGCAGGGACTTGACGGGCAGCACACCAGTCTATGGCCGTTCCACGGGCCCGTTCCTCCGGTATTCGGGGCCACCTCCCCCTGGGGGCGTACGCAGGGACGCGCGCCCTGCGCATATGCGCATACGCCCCTCCAGCGTGACCCCTCACCAACTGGCGCGTTGGTCAAGGAAGAGTTGACCAACCACGGGCCACAGATGCGGCCCCATCCGTTTCAACGCCGGTTCGAGAGGCTTGTTCATGGCCGACCACGCAACCCACGACGCCCAGGCACGGGCCAGCCTGCACCTCCTGGTACGGGACATCGAGCGGGTCCGCCGGCAGGTGGACGCACTGCGCACCCTCAGCGCCCAGCTCGGCAACGTCTACCGTCCGCGCCGCTCCGGCCCCTCCGCGGGCTTCGTCGTCTACGGGCGCGCTCCAGCCCCGACCGTCCGCCTGGCCCAGGAACTGCGCGACAGCGTCGAGACCCTGGTGACCGCCGCCGTCGACTTCGACCGCTCGCTGGGCTTCTCGTGGGACGCCGTGGGCTCCGCGCTCGGGGTGACGAAGCAGGCGGTGCACCGCCGGTACGGGGCCCGCAGGGCCGCGGCGCAGGCGGCGGCCGAGGCCGAGCGCGCCACGGAGACGGCGGGGACACGGCCCCCCGTCCCCATCGGCACGGCGACGATCCCGTCCGTACCCGCCGCCCGCTCCATGCCCACGCAGCCGACCGCGGGCAGCCCGGTGCTCCGCGAGGACCCCCGCCCAACGGCCTTCCCCGGCCCGCGTAACGGCTGACCTCACCTGCGGTCTGCCTCCCTGCACATCGTCAAGTACGGGGAGGCAGAGGTGTGGTGGGGCGTACTGCGTTGTTTCGGGGCAGCACCCGGAGAGGCCGATTGCCACCGGCGGCTCCGGGTGCGCCACCCGCGCCACGTCCACCACCTCAGCCGATGTCCGGCGGATCCACCCGCACCCGTACCGGTTCCGTGCCGCCCCTGGCCATCCGGGCCGCCTGAGCATGCTTCAGCGCCGACGCGAGTGCCGCGCCGCTGCCGGGCGGGACCCTGACCAGGACGCGCTCCCAGTGCTCCCCCGGCGGCGGCGCACCGGGACGGCGTGACGGTCCCGGCGCCGCGTCCGGCACCGGGACAGGGCCCAACACCTCGGCGTCACCCGGCAGTTCCACCGCCGCCAGGAACCCGGCGAGCGCCTCGGGCGCACCCGACACCGCCGCCATCCGCGACACCGGGGGAAAGCCGAGCTCGGCCCGCTCGGAAAGCTCCCGCACGGCGTGCCCCACCGGGTCCCACCGCACCAGCGCCTGCACGGGACGCAGCGTCGGCTCGGCCACGATCACCACCGTGCCGCCCGTCCCCTGTGGTCTGACCAGCGAGGCCGCCGCGATCCAGCGCCGCAGCGCGTCCTCCCCCGCCCGCAGGTCGGGGCGGCCCAGCATCGCCCAGCCGTCGAGCAACAGCGCGGCCGCGTACCCGCCTTCGGCCACCGGCTCCGCGCCCGGCGTACTCACCACGAGGGCCGGCGCCCCCGGCACCGTATCGAGAACCTGCTCCCGCCCGGACGTGCGCACCGGCACCGCCGGAAACGCCCGCCCCAGCTCCTCCGCCGTCCTGCGCGCCCCCACGACCTGCGCCCGCAGCCGGAACCCCCCGCACTCCTGACACTGCCAGGCGCGCTCCTCCTGCCCGCACCAGCCGCACTTGAGGGCGGCGGTCCCCTCGCTCGCTTCCAAGGGCCCGGCGCAGTGGCGGCAGCGCGCGGGCTCGCGGCACCGCTCGCACGCGAGTCGCGGCACGTATCCGCGCCGCGGCACCTGCACCAGAACCGGCCCTCTCTTCAGCCCTTCCCGCACCGCCTGCCACGCGAGCGTCGGCAGTCGCGCGGCCCGCGCCGCCTCGTCGCGCGCGAGGTCCCCGTCCCCCACGGTCCGTACGAGGGGCGCGGCGCCCCGTACTTGCTCACGACCAGCGATGAGGGGCGCGGCCCAACCGCTCTCGACGAGCTGCGCGGCCTCGACCGTGCAGCTCCAACTCCCGAGCAAGAAGGCACACTTGTCGTGCGCCGCTCGCAAGAGCAGCACATCGCGCGCGTGCGGCTGCGGAGCATGCGGCTCCGCATGGCTGGAGTCCCCGTCGTCCCAAATGACCACGAGCCCCAGGTCCCGCACAGGGGCGAACATCGCGGCCCGCGTCCCCACGACCGCCTGCACCGCCCCGCGCCGCACCCCGAGCCACTCGCGATACCGCTTCTCGGGACCCGCGTCGGCGGTCAGCACGGCATGCCGTCCCTCGCCGAGTACGGCGCTCAGCGCGGCGTCGACCCGCGCGACCGCCCGCCCGTCGGGCACCACGACCAGGGCCCCGCGCCCGGAGGAGAGGGTCGCGGCGACGGCGCGCGCCACTTCGTCGGCCCACTCGGGTCCTGGCAGCGCGTTCCACACGGCCCGGGGCGCGCCACCGGACGCGAGAGCGTCCAGGAAGCCCGGCCCGCGCTCGTACCGCCGCCAGCTCCCCGCGTCCGGCGCCGGCGGAGGCGGGAGCGGCTCGGGCGACGGCTTCTTCTCGGCGCGCGCGTTCCGTGGCGGGACGGCCAGCTGGAGCACGTCGGCGAGGCTTCCCGCGTACCGGTCGGCGACGGCGCGGGCGAGGCCGAGCAGCTCCTCCCCGAGCACGGGCTCGGGCGACACGACCTGCGCGAGGGCGGCCAGCGGCCCCTGGTACTCGGACTCGGCGACCCGCGCGACGACGAACCCGTCGATCAGCCCGCCCCCCTCGCGGCGCCCGTCCCGTACGGAATGCTTCCCGGCGCCGAACCGCACCCGCACCCGCACCCCCGGCTGCGCGTCGGCGTCGAGCTCCTCGGGCACCGCGTAGTCGAAGTACCGGTCGAGATGCAGCACGCCCTTGTCGACGAGCACCCGGGCCACGGGCAGCTCCTTGGCGAGCGCGGCCCCCCGCCACGTACGCGGCTTGGCCCGCGGCACCTTGGCCTGCCGCACGCTCTCCCGAATCAGCGCAAGCTGCTCGGGCGGCGCACCCTCACCACCGCCGTCGCCCTGCCCGTTCTCGCTGCTCACAGCCAAATTCCTACCAGACTGCACTGACAGCGGCCGCCGCGATGGTGGCGAAGACGCGCGACGGCCCCGGACCGAACCGGTCCGGGGCCGTTCACTTACAGGCGTCGTCCGCCGCGGGGTCCCGCTTAGAGGCCCGCGGCCTTACGCAGCGCGTCCACGCGGTCCGTGCGCTCCCACGTGAAGTCGGGAAGCTCGCGGCCGAAGTGGCCGTACGCGGCGGTCTGCGCGTAGATCGGGCGCAGCAGGTCGAGGTCGCGGATGATCGCGGCGGGGCGGAGGTCGAAGACCTCGGCGATCGCCTGCTCGATCCTGTCCGTGTCCACCGTCGCCGTGCCGAAGGTCTCGACGAACAGGCCGACGGGCTCGGCCTTGCCGATCGCGTACGCGACCTGGACCTCGCAGCGCGAGGCGAGTCCGGCCGCGACGACGTTCTTGGCGACCCAGCGCATCGCGTACGCGGCGGAGCGGTCGACCTTCGACGGGTCCTTGCCGGAGAAGGCGCCGCCGCCGTGGCGGGCCATTCCGCCGTACGTGTCGATGATGATCTTGCGACCGGTGAGGCCGGCGTCGCCCATCGGGCCGCCGATCTCGAAGCGGCCGGTCGGGTTCACCAGAAGGCGGTAACCCTCGGTGTCCAGCTTGATGCCGTCCTCGATGAGCTGGTTCAGGACGTGCTCCACGACGAACTCGCGGATGTCGGGGGCGAGCAGCGACTCGAGGTCGATGTCCGACGCGTGCTGGGAGGAGACCACGACCGTGTCGAGGCGGACCGCCTTGTCGCCGTCGTACTCGATGGTGACCTGGGTCTTGCCGTCGGGGCGCAGGTACGGGATCGTCCCGTTCTTGCGAACCTCGGACAGGCGCCGCGAGAGGCGGTGCGCGAGGTGGATCGGGAGCGGCATCAGCTCGGGCGTCTCGTCGCAGGCGTAGCCGAACATCAGGCCCTGGTCGCCCGCGCCCTGCTTGTCGAGCTCGTCCTCGTCACCCTCGACACGCGACTCGTACGCCGTGTCGACGCCCTGGGCGATGTCGGGGGACTGCGAGCCGATGGACACCGACACGCCGCAGGAGGCGCCGTCGAAGCCCTTCTTCGAGGAGTCGTAGCCGATCTCGAGGATCTTGTCGCGCACGAGCTGCGCGATCGGCGCGTACGCCTTGGTCGTGACCTCACCGGCGACGTGCACGAGGCCCGTGGTGATGAGCGTCTCCACGGCGACCCGGGAGGTCGGGTCCTCCCGCAGAAGCGCGTCAAGAATGGTGTCGCTGATCTGGTCAGCGATCTTGTCGGGGTGACCCTCGGTCACGGACTCCGAGGTGAACAGGCGACGGGACACAACGCTCCCTGTGGTTGCAGCGGCTGCTGGCTGATCATTTGCGGACGGCCGGGGGCTGCGCCCGGCGTCGTCCGTGACCAGTTTATCGGTCACTCTCGGCCGTCGGACCACGCGTCTCGCCACTTGGGAGCGCTGTGACCAGCGGCACTGCATTCTGCGGTACGACGATCGCTCTTAGGAAGAGGCGAACGTGTCCGAATTGTAAGCGCTTCGTGCGGTTCGGGACCTCCGCTGGAGCGAAAGCGGCATTCACTCGCCGTCGTAGATCCGCTCCACGGCCCGCTCGTCGCCGATGGGCAGCAGCCGGGCGACCGCGTCCCAGATCGTGTCGGAGAGCACTTCCTTCGGGCCGTGCGGGACCGGGGCCTCGCTGCCGTCCGCGCCGAGCAGAACGGCCTCGTTCTCCTCGGAGCCGAAGGTCTTGCGCTCCCCCACCTCGTTGACCACGAGCAGGTCACAGCCCTTGCGGGCCAGTTTCTTGCGGCCGTTGGCGAGGACGTCGTCCGTCTCCGCGGCGAAGCCGACGACGATCTGCCCGGGGCGCGGCCGGTCCGCCGAGAGCTCGGCGAGGATGTCCGGGTTGCGGACCAGGACGATGGGCTCCGGCTCCTGCCCGTCCTTCTTCTTGATCTTCCCTGTGGCGTACGTCTCGGGGCGGAAGTCGGCCACGGCTGCCGCCATGACCACCACGTCCGCCTCCGGCGCCGCCTCGAGGACGGCCTCGCGCAGCTCTACTGCCGTCCCTATGTGGACGACGTCGACGCCGGCCGGGTCGGGCAGCGTCGCGTTCGCCGCGAGGAGGGTGACGCGGGCGCCGCGGGCGACCGCCGTGCGGGCGAGGGCGTAGCCCTGCTTGCCCGAGGAGCGGTTGCCGAGGAAGCGGACCGGGTCGAGGGGCTCGCGGGTGCCGCCTGCACTGATGACGACGTGCCGTCCGGCGAGGTCCTGGGTGGTCGCCAGATCGCCGCGCGCGAGGACCCGACGGGCGAATTCGAAGATCTCCACCGGGTCGGGGAAGCGGCCCTTGCCCGTGTCGACGCCGGTGAGGCGGCCGACGGCGGGCTCGATGACGAGGGCGCCGCGGCGGCGGAGCGTGGCCACGTTCTCCCGCGTCGCCGGGTGCTCCCACATCTCCGTATGCATGGCGGGGGCGAAGACGACCGGACAGCGGGCGGTCAGGAGCGTGTTCGTGAGGAGGTCGTCGGCGAGGCCGTGCGCGGCCTTGGCGAGCATGTCGGCGGTCGCGGGCGCGACGATCACCAGGTCGGCGTGCTGGCCGATGCGCACGTGCGGGACCTCGTGGACGGACTCCCAGACCTCGGTCGAGACGGGGTTGCCGGACAGCGCCGACCAGGTCGCCTCCCCCACGAAGTGCAGGGCGGACTCCGTCGGCACGACGCGTACGTCGTGCCCGGACTCGGTCAGCCGGCGCAGGAGCTCGCACGCCTTGTAGGCGGCGATTCCGCCACTGACCCCCAGAACGACCTTGGGCTTGTCCACCGTCCGTGCCTCCCCGCACTCGGATTCCCGCACTCGGGAACGTACGACTCCCCTTGGACCCGTACGACTCCATGACACACCACAGGCCCGGCAGTCGCGCTGCCGGGCCTGTGGCCAAGAAAAACTGATTGCTTACTGAGCCGGACCCTCGATGGCCTCGGACGTCAGCAGCCCCGCGTTGATCTCGCGGAGCGCGATCGAGAGCGGCTTCTCGTGGACGTGGGTGTCCACCAGCGGGCCGACGTACTCGAGCAGGCCCTCACCGAGCTGCGAGTAGTACGCGTTGATCTGACGCGCGCGCTTGGCGGCGTAGATCACGAGGCTGTACTTCGAGTCGGTCGCCTCGAGCAGCTCATCAATCGGCGGGTTGATGATGCCCTCGGGCGCGGTAATGGAAGAGGACACTCTCTGCCTTCCGATGGGATTGAAGATCACATGTGATCAAGGAAACGCGGGATTGCTCCGGCGGAATTCGAGATCCCAAATAGATCGAAGATCAAACAACTCTCATCAAGGCTAGCAGCTCACGGGCCACGTCTTCGACGGAGGTGTTGACCAGGGTCGTATCGAACTCCGCTTCGGCTGCGAGTTCGACCTTGGCTGCCGCGAGTCTGCGCTCGATCACCTCGGGGGCCTCGGTCCCCCGGCCGGTGAGCCGGCGGACCAGCTCCTCCCAGCTCGGCGGGGCGAGGAAGACCAGCTGCGCCTCGGGCATCGACTCGCGGACGAGTCTGGCGCCCTGGAGATCGATCTCGAGGAGGACGGGTTCGCCCGACTCGAGACGGTCCAGGACGGCCCGGCGCGGGGTGCCGTACCGGTTGCCCGCGAACTCGGCCCACTCCAGCAGCTCGCCGTTGGCGATCAGCTTGTCCATTTCCTCGTCGGTGACGAAGAAGTAGTGGACACCGTGCTTCTCGCCGGGTCGCGGCTTGCGGGTGGTGGCCGAAACCGACAGCCAGACCTCGGGGTGTTCCTTGCGCATATGAGCGACGACCGTGCTCTTGCCGACCCCGGAGGGGCCGGAGAGCACGGTCAGCCGCGGACGTTCACTCATGCAGCGATTATTCCAGCTATCCCCGCGTGCCCGGACCAGTCGGTCCGGGCACGGAGGACTAGGCGCCGGTGCTGCCGAACTCGCGCTCCAGGGACGCGATCTGGTTGGAACCGAGTCCACGCACGCGGCGGCTCTCGGAAATTCCGAGCCGCTCCATGATCTGCTTGGCGCGGACCTTGCCCACGCCGGGGAGAGACTCAAGAAGGGCGGAGACCTTCATCTTGCCGATGACGTCGTTCTCCTGACCCTGCTTGATGACCTCGTGCAAGGAGGCGCCGGAGTGCTTGAGTCGATTCTTGACCTCGGCCCGCTCCCGGCGAGCCGCGGCGGCCTTTTCGAGCGCGGCTGCGCGCTGTTCAGGGGTAAGGGGCGGAAGAGCCACGCCTACGTCACCTCGGATGTCGAACTGTCGGATACGGACCGGTGAGGAACTTAGTCGCCCCTCACCTGGGGAGCAACGAGCAATACGCTCGCCCGTTTCTCCCCCACTGCCTTGAGAGCGTGGGAGGGCCCCCACTCGACGGAGACTAGCGGCCAGGACCGCCTGAGTCAGCGAGAACAGACGAAAAGTCCTGGTCAGCCTCCGTCGAGCCCGACATTACAGACATATAGCCCCGGATTTCTGCCCGGATCCGTGTGCGAGCCCCTCCTCGAGGCCCCGTTGAAACATCACGGAATGGTCAAGGAGGCTCCCGCGGGCCCCCGCCAGGACTCTTTTCGCACCTCGGCGGCGCCTCTCAGCGCCTCGAACAGCCGCGATTCCGTGACCCGATCGGGTCAGCCGGCGGCGACCGCCGCGCGGACCTCGTCGGCGAAGCGGACCGACGCATCACGCAGGGCGGCGACCGAGGGGCCCGCCTTCAGGACGGCGCGGCTGACGTTCGGGACGACGTTGCGCGCGGCCGCACCGAAGACGGCCGGCAGATCCGCCGGGGTCGCGCCCTGGGCGCCGATGCCCGGGGCGAGGAGCGGACCGTTGATGTCCAGGTCGTACGAGGACAGGTCCCCGAGCGTCGCGCCGACGACCGCGCCGAAGGAGCCCATGGGCGTCTCGCCCGCGTTCTCCTCGGAGAGGTGGGCGAGCATCGTCGCGCCCACATTGCGCCCGTCGGCGCGTACGGCGTGCTGGACCTCGCCGCCCTCCGGGTTGGAGGTCAGGGCGAGGACGAAGAGCCCGGCGCCCGACTCACGGGCCAGGTCGACGGCCGGCTTCAGGGACCCGTAGCCGAGGTACGGCGAGACGGTGAGGGCGTCCGAGAAGAGCGGGGAGTCCTTGTGCAGGAAGGTCTCCGCGTACGCGGCCATGGTGGAGCCGATGTCGCCGCGCTTGGCGTCCATGACGACCAGCGTGCCGGCGGCGCGCAGGTCCGCGACGGCGCGCTCCAGGACGGCTACGCCGCGCGAACCGAAGCGCTCGAAGAACGCCGACTGCGGCTTGACGACGGCGACGGTGTCGGCGAGCGCCTCGACCGAGGTCCGCGTGAAGCGCTCCAGGCCGTCGATGTCGTCGTTCAGGCCCCAGGCCGACAGGAGCGCCGCGTGCGGGTCGATGCCCACGCACAGGGGACCGCGCTCGTCCATGGCGCGGCGCAGGCGGGCGCCGAAGGGTTCGAGAACCGTCATGCGTGGGCCTTCTTCACGTCGGCGCCGACGGCGTCGGCGAGGGTGGCGTACGGCGAGGCGTTCAGGCGGGCGGCGAGGCCCTTGTGGAGGTCGCGAGCATAGAACGGGCCCTCGTAGATGAAGGCGCTGTAGCCCTGGACGAGGGTGGCGCCGGCGAGGATGCGCTGCCAGGCGTCCTCGGCGTTCTCGATGCCGCCGACGCCCACCAGGGTGATCCGGTCCCCCACGCGCGCGTAGAGGCGCCTGAGGACCTCCAGGGAGCGTGCCTTGAGGGGTGCGCCGGACAGGCCGCCGGTCTCCTTCACGAGGGACGGGTCGGAGGCCAGGCCGAGACTGTCGCGCGCGATGGTGGTGTTCGTGGCGATGATCCCGTCGAGACCGAGCTCCACCGCCAGGTCGGCGACGGCGTCGACGTCCTCGTCGGCGAGGTCGGGGGCGATCTTCACCAGGAGGGGGACGCGGCGCGAGGTGACGGTGCGGTCGGCGGCCTCGCGCACGGCGGTCAGGAGCGGGCGCAGCGCCTCGGTGGCCTGGAGGTTGCGCAGGCCGGGCGTGTTCGGCGAGGAGACGTTCACGACGAGGTAGTCGGCGTGGGCGGCGAGCCGCTCGGTCGACTTCACGTAGTCGCCGGCCGCCTCCTCCTCGGGCACGACCTTGGTCTTGCCGATGTTCACGCCGACCGTGGCCCTGAAGGCGGGCCTGCGGGCCGCCAGGCGCTCCGCCACGGCCGCGGAACCCTCGTTGTTGAACCCCATGCGGTTGATCAGCGCGCGGTCCGGCACGAGGCGGAACAGGCGCTTCTTGGGGTTGCCGGGCTGCGGCTCGCCCGTGACGGTGCCGATCTCGATGTGGTCGAAGCCGAGCATCGTCATGCCGTCGATCGCGACGGCGTTCTTGTCGAAGCCGGCGGCGAGCCCGAAGGGGCCGTGCATCCGCAGGCCGAGGGCCTCCGTGCGCAGCTCTTCGTGGCGGGGCGCGAGGACGGCGGCGACGACCGTGCGGAGCACGGGGACGCGGGCCGCGAGGCGGATCCAGCGGAAGGCCAGGTAGTGGGCCTGCTCCGGGTCCATGCGCTTGAAGACGAGGTTGAAGAAGAGTTTGTACATCGTGGGTGTCCTCACACGGAGGGGGACACCGTTTCCGATGTCCCCCTCTGTGGGCTGCTAGTCGCGGGCCGCGGTCAGGTGTTCCGCGTGTTCCTGGAGTGAACGGACGCCCACGTCACCGTGGTTGAGGGCGTCGATGCCCTGTACGGCGGCCGCGAGGGCCTGCACCGTGGTCAGGCACGGGACGCTGCGCGCCACCGCCGCCGTACGGATCTCATAGCCGTCGAGGCGGCCGCCCGTGCCGTACGGGGTGTTGACGATGAGGTCGACCTGGCCGTCGTGGATCAGCTGGACGATGGTCTTCTCACCGTTCGGGCCCTCACCCTCGCTGAGCTTGCGCACGACCGTGGCGTTGATGCCGTTGCGGCGCAGCACCTCGGCGGTGCCGGACGTGGCGAGCAGTTCGAAGCCGTGGGCGACGAGCTCGCGCGCCGGGAAGATCATCGTGCGCTTGTCCCGGTTGGCGACCGAGATGAACGCGCGGCCCTTCGTCGGCAGCGGGCCGTACGCGCCGGCCTGCGACTTGGCGTACGCCGTGCCGAAGACCGAGTCGATGCCCATGACCTCGCCGGTGGAGCGCATCTCCGGGCCGAGGACGGTGTCCACGCCGCGTCCGTGGACGTCGCGGAAGCGGCTCCACGGCATCACGGCCTCCTTGACGGAGATCGGCGCGTCCAGCGGCAGCGTGCCGCCGTCGCCGGTCTTCGGGAGCAGGCCCTCCGCGCGCAGCTCGGCCACGGTCGCGCCGAGAGAGATGCGCGCGGCGGCCTTGGCGAGCGGCACCGCGGTCGCCTTCGAGGTGAAGGGGACGGTGCGCGAGGCGCGGGGGTTGGCCTCGAGGACGTAGAGGATGTCGCCGGCCATGGCGAACTGGATGTTGATCAGGCCTCGGACGCCGACGCCCTTGGCGATGGCCTCGGTCGAGGCACGCAGGCGCTTGATGTCGAAGCCGCCCAGCGTGATCGGGGGCAGGGCGCACGCCGAGTCGCCGGAGTGGATGCCGGCCTCCTCGATGTGCTCCATGACGCCGCCGAGGTAGAGCTCGTGACCGTCGTAGAGCGCGTCCACGTCGATCTCGATCGCATCGTCGAGGAAGCGGTCGACGAGCACGGGGCGGGACGGGGAGATCTCCGTGGACTCCTCGATGTACGAGGCGAGGCGGGCCTCGTCGTACACGATCTCCATGCCGCGGCCGCCGAGGACGTACGACGGGCGGACGAGGACCGGGTAGCCGATCTCGTCGGCGATGGCCTTGGCCCCGGAGAAGGTGGTCGCCGTGCCGTGCTTGGGCGCGGGCAGACCGGCCTCGGCGAGGACGCGGCCGAAGGCGCCGCGGTCCTCGGCGGCGTGGATCGCCTCGGGCGGGGTGCCCACGACCGGTACGCCGTTGTCCTTGAGTGCCTGCGCCAGGCCCAGCGGGGTCTGGCCGCCGAGCTGGACGACGACGCCCGCGATCGGGCCCGCGAGAGACTCCGCGTGGACGATCTCCAGGACGTCCTCGAGCGTCAGCGGCTCGAAGTACAGGCGGTCGGAGGTGTCGTAGTCCGTGGACACGGTCTCCGGGTTGCAGTTGACCATGACGGTCTCGTAGCCGGCGTCGCTCAGAGCGAAGGAGGCGTGGACGCAGGAGTAGTCGAACTCGATGCCCTGGCCGATGCGGTTGGGGCCCGAGCCCAGGATGATCACGGCGGGCTTGGTGCGCGGCGCGACCTCGCTCTCCTCGTCGTACGACGAGTAGAAGTACGGGGTCTTCGCGGCGAACTCGGCGGCGCAGGTGTCGACCGTCTTGTAGACCGGGCGGACACCGAGAGCGTGGCGCACCTCGCGGACGACGTCCTCGCGCAGGCCGCGGATCTCGGCGATCTGGGCGTCGGAGAAGCCGTGCCGCTTGGCCTCGGCGATCAGGTCGACGTCGAGGCGCTCGGCGGCGGCCAGCTCGTCCGCGAGCTCCTTGATGAGGAAGAGCTGGTCGACGAACCAGGGGTCGATCTTCGTGTACTCGAAGACCTCTTCCTGGGTGGCGCCGGCGCGGATGGCCTGCATGACGGTGTTGATGCGACCGTCGGTCGGGCGGACGGCCTCTTCGAGGAGCGCGGTCTTGTCACCGGGCTCGCCGACGAAGGTGAACTGGCTGCCCTTCTTCTCCAGGGAGCGCAGCGCCTTCTGGAGCGCCTCGGTGAAGTTGCGGCCGATCGCCATGGCCTCGCCCACCGACTTCATGGTGGTGGTGAGGGTGGAGTCGGCGGACGGGAACTTCTCGAAGGCGAACCGCGGGGCCTTCACGACCACGTAGTCGAGCGTCGGCTCGAAGGAGGCCGGCGTCTTCTCGGTGATGTCGTTCGGGATCTCGTCGAGCGTGTAGCCGACGGCCAGCTTGGCGGCGATCTTCGCGATCGGGAAGCCGGTGGCCTTCGACGCGAGCGCCGAGGAGCGGGAGACGCGCGGGTTCATCTCGATGACGATGATCCGGCCGTCGGCCGGGTCGATCGCGAACTGGATGTTGCAGCCGCCGGTGTCGACGCCGACCTCGCGGATGATCGCAATGCCGATGTCGCGCAGACGCTGGTACTCGCGGTCGGTGAGCGTCATCGCCGGGGCGACGGTGATCGAGTCACCCGTGTGGACGCCCATCGGGTCGAAGTTCTCGATGGAGCAGACGACCACGACGTTGTCGTTCTTGTCGCGCATCAGCTCGAGCTCGTACTCCTTCCAGCCGAGGATGGACTCCTCCAGGAGCACCTCGGTGGTGGGAGACAGGGTCAGGCCCTGGCCGGCGATGCGGCGCAGCTCCTCCTCGTCGTGCGCGAAGCCGGAGCCCGCGCCGCCCATCGTGAAGGAGGGGCGGACGACGACGGGGTAGCCGCCGAGCGTGTCGACGCCCTTGATGACGTCGTCCATGGTGTGGCAGATGACCGAGCGGGCGGACTCACCGTGGCCGATCTTGGCCTTGACGGCCTCGACTACGCCCTTGAAGAGGTCGCGGTCCTCGCCCTTGTTGATGGCCTCGACGTTGGCGCCGATGAGCTCGACGCCGTACTTCTCGAGGACACCGTTCTCGTGCATGGAGATCGCGGTGTTGAGCGCGGTCTGGCCGCCGAGGGTGGGCAGGAGCGCGTCGGGGCGCTCCTTGGCGATGATCTTCTCGACGAACTCGGGGGTGATCGGCTCGACGTACGTGGCGTCGGCGATCTCCGGGTCGGTCATGATCGTCGCCGGGTTGGAGTTCACGAGGATGACCCGCAGGCCCTCGGCGCGCAGGATGCGGCAGGCCTGGGTGCCCGAGTAGTCGAACTCGGCGGCCTGGCCGATGACGATCGGTCCGGAACCGATGACCAGGACGGACTGGATATCGGTGCGCTTAGGCACGCTGGCCCTCCATGAGCTCTACGAAGCGGTCGAACAGGTAGGCCGCGTCGTGCGGGCCCGCCGCTGCCTCGGGGTGGTACTGGACGCTGAACGCCGGCTGGTCGAGGAGGTGGAGCCCCTCGACGACCTGGTCGTTCAGGCAGACGTGGGAGACCTCGGCGCGGCCGAAGGGGGTGTCGGAGACCTTGTCGAGCGGGGCGTCGACGGCGAATCCGTGATTGTGCGCGGTGACCTCGACCTTGCCGGTCGTGCGGTCCTGCACCGGCTGGTTGATGCCGCGGTGGCCGTACTTCAGCTTGTAGGTGCCGAAGCCGAGGGCGCGGCCGAGGATCTGGTTGCCGAAGCAGATGCCGAACAGCGGGGTCTTACGGGAGAGGACCTCCCGCATGACCGCGACGGGGCCGTCGGCGGTGGCCGGGTCGCCCGGGCCGTTGGAGAAGAACACGCCGTCGGGCCGCACCGCGTAGATGTCCTCGGCCGTGGCCGTCGCGGGCAGCACGTGCACCTCGATGCCGCGCTCGGCCATCCGGTGCGGTGTCATGCCCTTGATGCCGAGGTCGACGGCGGCGACGGTGAACTTCTTCGCACCGATCGCGGGGACGACGTACGCCTCCTTGGTGGCGACCTCGGCGGCGAGGTTCGCGCCCTTCATCTCGGGCGCCTGGCGCACCTCGGCGAGCATCGTGCCGTCGTCGGGCAGCGCGTTGCCGGAGAAGATACCGACGCGCATGGCGCCGCGCTCGCGCAGGTGGCGGGTGAGGGCGCGGGTGTCGATGCCGCTGATGCCGACGACGCCCTGCTTGCGCAGCTCCTCGTCGAGCGAGCGCTGCGAGCGCCAGTTGGAGGGCACGCGCGCGGGGTCCCGCACGACGTAGCCCGCGACCCAGATCTGCTTCGACTCGGGGTCCTCGTCGTTCACGCCGGTGTTGCCGACGTGCGGGGCGGTCATCACGACGACCTGCCGGTGGTACGACGGGTCGGTCAGCGTCTCCTGGTAACCGGTCATGCCGGTGTTGAACACCGCCTCACCGAAGGTCTCCCCCACGGCCCCGTAGGCGCGGCCGCGGAAGATGCGGCCGTCCTCCAGGACGAGTACGGCGGGAGCGTTGGCGGCTCCCCGGGTGGAGGTCGTCATCGTGCGGTGCCTTCCGTCGTGATGGTCGTGCTGTTCGTGCTGCTTGAGCTACTCGTGTCGATCATGTTGTTGAGGGACTCGACCCACTCGGCCTGCTCCGCGGCGTGGTCGGAGCGGAAGCCGGAGTCGATCAGCTTGTCCCCGTGCCCCCAGGTGACGATCAGGAGACCGCCCTCCGTGAGGACCTTGCCGGCGATGCCCTTGTCGAGCCGGGCCTCGCGCAGCTGTGCGACGGGGATGAAGAAGTCCGTGGCCCCGGGGCGTACGACGTCCAGACCCGCGTCCGTGAGCGTGAGCTCGACGCGGCTGCGGGTGCCGAGACCGTGCGCCACGATGCGGTCGAGCCACTGCCCCGCGGTCGTGGAGCCGTGGTACCGGCCGCTCAGCTCAAGTCTGGCCGGACCGGGCGCGGACGGCGCGGTGGGGAGCGGCGGCAGGTCGCCCTGGAGGGTGCCGCGCCACTTCCAGCCCTGGCGCATCAGCCAGTAGACGAGCGCGATGAAGAGGAGCAGCCCGACGATCCAGCCGATCCGGTCGGGCCAGTCCGTCACGTCCGCCGACTTCTGTTCGGCGGCGAGCACTGCCAGTGGTTGCGTCAGTCGTGTCACGCGAGCTTCCCGTCGACGAGCGTGGCCTTGCCCCGCAGCCACGTGTGCGTGACGCGCCCGGGCAGCTCACGCCCCTCGTAGGGCGTGTTGCGGCTGCGCGAGGCGAAGCCGGCGGGGTCCACGGCTCCACGGTAATCGGCGTCGACCAGGACCAGGTTCGCGGGCTCACCTGCCGAGACGGGCCGTCCGTGGCCCTTGGCGCCGCCGATCTGCGCGGGCTTGACGGCCATGCGGTCGGCGACGCCGGCCCAGTCGAGCAGACCGGTCTCGACCATCGTCTGCTGCACGACGGACAGGGCGGTCTCGAGCCCGACCATGCCCATGGCGGCCGCGGCCCACTCGCAGTCCTTGTCCTCGTGCGGGTGCGGGGCGTGGTCGGTGGCGACGATGTCGATCGTGCCGTCGGCGAGGGCCTCGCGCAGGGCCATCACGTCGCGCTCGGTGCGCAGCGGCGGGTTGACCTTGTAGACGGGGTTGTACGAGCGGACCAGCTCGTCGGTGAGGAGCAGGTGGTGCGGGGTGACCTCGGCGGTGACGTCGATGCCGCGGGACTTGGCCCAGCGCACGATCTCGACCGAACCGGCCGTGGACAGGTGGCAGATGTGCACGCGGGAGCCGACGTGTTCGGCGAGCAGCACGTCGCGGGCGATGATCGACTCCTCGGCGACGGCGGGCCAGCCGCCGAGCCCGAGCTCCGCCGACACGATGCCCTCGTTCATCTGGGCGCCCTCGGTGAGGCGGGGCTCCTGGGCGTGCTGGGCGACGACGCCGCCGAAGGCCTTCACGTACTCCAGGGCGCGGCGCATGATCACCGCGTCGTCGACGCACTTGCCGTCGTCGGAGAAGACGGTGACGCCGGCGGCGGACTCGTGCATGGCGCCGAGCTCGGCGAGCTTCTTGCCCTCCAGGCCGACGGTGACGGCGCCGATGGGCTGCACGTCGCAGTAGCCGTGCTCCTGGCCGAGCCGGTAGACCTGCTCGACGACACCGGCGGTGTCGGCGACCGGGAAGGTGTTGGCCATGGCGAACACAGCGGTGTAGCCACCGGAGGCGGCCGCCTGGGTACCGGTGAGGACGGTCTCGGAGTCCTCGCGGCCGGGCTCGCGCAGGTGGGTGTGCAGGTCGACGAGACCCGGCAGGAGCACCTTGCCGCCGGCCTCGACGACCTGGGCGCCCTCGGCGGACAGGCCGGTGCCGACCGCCTCGATGACGGAGCCGTCGACCAGGACGTCCTGCTGCTCGCCGCCGAGCACCTTCGCACCTCGGATAAGGATCTTGCTCATGGTTCTTACTTCTCCTCGGTACGGGTGTGGGTGACGGCGGGCTCGTTGCCGCCCAGAAGCAGGTACAGGACGGCCATGCGGATGGAGACGCCGTTGGCGACCTGCTCGATGACCGTGCAGCGGTCGGAGTCGGCGACCTCGGCGGTGATCTCCATGCCGCGGACCATCGGGCCCGGGTGCATCACGATGGCGTGCTCGGGCATCTTCGCCATGCGGTCGCCGTCCAGGCCGTAGCGACGCGAGTACTCGCGCTCGGTCGGGAAGAAGGCGGCGTTCATCCGCTCACGCTGAACGCGCAGCATCATGACGGCGTCGGACTTCGGCAGGGTGCTGTCGAGGTCGTACGAGACCTCGCAGGGCCAGGTCTCGACGCCGACCGGGACGAGGGTCGGCGGGGCGACGAGGGTGACCTCGGCGCCGAGGGTGTGCAGCAGGTCGACGTTCGAGCGGGCGACGCGGCTGTGCAGGACGTCCCCGACGAGCGTGATGCGCTTGCCCTCGAGGTCCTTGCCGAGTCCGGCGTCGCGCCCGACCAGGCGGCGACGCATCGTGAACGCGTCGAGGAGCGCCTGCGTGGGGTGCTGGTGGGTGCCGTCGCCCGCGTTGATGACCGGGGCGTCGATCCAGCCCGAGGTGGCGAGGCGGTAGGGCGCGCCGGATGCGCCGTGCCGGATGACGACGGCGTCGACGCCCATCGCCTCCAGGGTCTGCGCGGTGTCCTTGAGGGACTCGCCCTTGGAGACGCTGGATCCCTTGGCGGCGAAGTTGATGACGTCCGCGGAGAGGCGCTTCTCGGCGGCCTCGAAGGAGATCCGGGTGCGGGTCGAGTCCTCGAAGAAGAGGTTGCAGATCGTGCGGCCGCGCAGGGCGGGCAGCTTCTTGATCGGCCGGTCGGCGACCCGGGCCATCTCCTCGGCGGTGTCGAGGATGAGGACGGCGTCGTCGCGGGTGAGGTCGGCGGCCGAGATGAGGTGTCGCATCATCGGGGAGGCTCCGTAGGAAAGTTCAGGAGTATTCGGGCATACGGGCGCGCGGCAGCACCCTCAGGGTCGGGCTGAGGGCGGCTACTGCTCGCCGGCCGGAGCGGTCCGCTTGGCGCCGAGCAGCACGGAGTCGCGTCCGTCCTCCTCGGCGAGCTGGACCTTGACCGTCTCCCGCAGCGACGTGGGGAGGTTCTTGCCGACGTAGTCGGCGCGAATGGGGAGTTCGCGGTGGCCGCGGTCGACGAGGACCGCGAGCTGCACGGCGCGGGGGCGCCCGATGTCGTTCAGGGCGTCGAGTGCGGCGCGGATGGTGCGGCCGGAGAAGAGCACGTCGTCGACGAGGACGACGAGGCGGCCGTCGATGCCGTCGGCGGGGATCTCCGTGCGGGCCAGCGCCCGCGGCGGGTGCATGCGCAGGTCGTCGCGGTACATGGTGATGTCGAGGGAGCCGACCGGGATCTTGCGTCCGGTGATCTCTTCGAGCTTGTCCGCGAGCCGGCGGCCCAGGAAGACGCCGCGGGTGGGAATGCCCAGGAGCACGACGTCTTCGGCGCCCTTGGCGCGCTCGACGATCTCGTGAGCGATGCGGGTCAGTACCCGCGCGATGTCGGGACCCTCGAGTACGGGGCGTGCCTCATCGGAGCTGCTGATGTCCATAAAAACGGACCCCCTTCTCCGCCTCACGGGACGGACCTTAAAGGACGTCGGATTTGCGCCATCCACGGTACCAGGCCCGGAACGCCGCTGATCACCCCCCTGGAGGTGCGAGAGACGCCGTTCCGGGGGAAGGTCGGTATCGGACCACTCGGCTTGACGCAGCCAAGTAACGCTGCGTAACCTCACAGTGAGTTACCAGCCACGCGGCGGAGCCGCACGTTGATACAGCGTCCGGGAGCTATATGTCCAGCGAATACGCCAAACAGCTCGGGGCCAAGCTCCGCGCCATCCGCACCCAGCAGGGCCTTTCCCTCCACGGTGTCGAGGAGAAGTCCCAGGGACGCTGGAAGGCGGTCGTGGTCGGTTCGTACGAGCGCGGCGACCGTGCCGTGACCGTGCAGCGCCTCGCCGAGCTGGCGGACTTCTACGGGGTGCCGGTGCAGGAGCTCCTGCCGGGCACCACGCCGGGCGGTGCGGCCGAGCCCCCGCCCAAGCTCGTCCTCGACCTGGAGCGCCTGGCCCACGTCCCGCCGGAGAAGGCGGGCCCCCTGCAGCGCTACGCGGCGACGATCCAGTCCCAGCGTGGCGACTACAACGGCAAGGTGCTGTCGATCCGCCAGGACGACCTGCGCACCCTCGCCGTCATCTACGACCAGTCGCCCTCGGTCCTCACCGAGCAGCTCATCAGCTGGGGCGTCCTGGACGCCGACGCGCGTCGCGCCGTCGCACACGACGACCTCTGACGAACAGAAGCTGGCAGAAACGTCACGCCGGAGGGGCGGGCCCGCGTTTTCGCGGCCCGCCCCTCCGGCGTTTCCGTGCCCTGCCGTCGTCCCAGGAACGCATCAGGCCCGGAGCGGAACACTGATTCAGTGTTCCGCTCCGGGCCTGATGACTGTCGCTGCCTGTCTGCTACGCCTCGTCGCGGCGCAGCGTCGGCTTCAGGTCCTTGAAGCGTCCCAGAAGCCCGTTGACGAAGGCCGGGGAGTCGTCCGTGGAGAACTCCTTGGCGAGCTGCACGGCCTCGTCGAGCACCACGGCGTCCGGAGTGTCGTCGACCCAGACGAGTTCGTAGGCGCCCAGGCGCAGGATGTTGCGGTCGACGACCGGCATCCTGTCCAGGGTCCACCCAACGGCGTACTGCGAGATGAGCTCGTCGATACGCGCGGTCTTGCGCGCGTATCCCTCTACCAGCTCCATCGTGTACTCGCTGACCGGCGGCTGCCGGGTGTCGGACCGGGAGTGCCGGATCCAGTCCGCGAGGACCGTCTGGACGTCGACTCCGCGCTGGTCTGCCTCGAAAAGGATCTGGAAGGCGCGCTTGCGGGCCGTGTTGCGAGCAGCCACGGTTAGCTGTTCACCCGGCCGAGGTAGTCGCTCGTGCGGGTGTCGACCTTGATCTTCTCGCCGGTCGTGATGAAGAGCGGCACCTGGATCTGGTGGCCGGTCTCCAGCGTGGCGGGCTTGGTGCCACCGGTGGAGCGGTCGCCCTGGACGCCCGGCTCGGTCTCCTGGACGACGAGCTCGACGGCGGCCGGCAGCTCGACGAAGAGCACCTCGCCCTCGTGCTGCGCGACCGAGGCGTTGAAGCCCTCGATCAGGAAGTTGGCGGCGTCACCGACAGACTTGCGGTCGACCATGAGCTGGTCGTACGTCTGCATGTCCATGAAGACGAAGTACTCGCCGTCCATGTACGAGAACTGCATGTCGCGCTTGTCGATCGTGGCCGTCTCGACCTTGACGCCGGCGTTGAAGGTCTTGTCGACGACCTTCCCGGAGAGCACGTTCTTGAGCTTGGTGCGCACAAAGGCAGGGCCCTTGCCGGGCTTGACGTGCTGGAACTCGACGACGGACCAGAGCTGGCCCCCGTCGAGCTTGAGCACCAGGCCGTTCTTGAGGTCGTTCGTGGAAGCCACGGTTGCGGAATCTCCTGGACTGACGATGGACGACCCCGGGCGCGCGCGCCTTACAGCGCGAGCAGCTCCTTGGTCGTAATGGTGAGTAGCTCGGGTCCGCCGTCCGCCTCGGGGCGCACGACGAGCGTGTCATCGATCCGGACACCGCCCCGGCCCGGGAGGTGGACCCCCGGTTCGACGGTGACCGGCACACAAAGGTCCAGTTTACCCATGGCCGCGGGGGCCAACTGCGGCTCCTCGTCGATTTCGAGTCCGACACCGTGTCCGGTGAGCTGTGAGAGGCCGTCCGCGTACCCCGCGGAGTCCAGTACGTGGCGTGCCGCGCGGTCCACCTCGCGGCACTCGGCGCCGGGTGCGAGGCTCTCCCGGCCGGCCCTCTGGGCTGCGAAGACCAGGTCGTACAGGTCGATCTGCCAGTCCGCGGGCGAGGTGCCGATCACGAACGTACGGCCGATCTCGCAACGGTAGCCGCGGTAGGCGGCGCCGAGGCAGACCGAGAGGAAGTCGCCCTCCTCCACGCGGCGATCGGTGGGGCGGTGGGCGCCGCGGCCCGAGTTCGGCCCGGTGCCGACCGAGGTCGGGAAGGCGGGGCCGTCGGCGCCGTGGTCGACGAGACGGCGCTCCAGCTCCAGGGCGAGGTGGCGTTCGGTGCGGCCGACGAGGATCGATTCGAGCAGTTCACCGAGGGCCTGGTCGGCGATCTCGGCAGCGATGCGCAGACAGGAGATCTCGTCCTCGTCCTTGACGAGCCGCAGCTGCTCCACGGCGCTGCCCAGGTCGCCGAGGCGCAGCCGTGGCGCCACGGAGCCGAGCGCCCGGTGCCTGGCCACGGTCAGATGGTGCTCCTCGACGGCGAGCGAATCCGCCCCGAGGGTCAGCGCGACGTCGGCGGCGGCGACGGCGGGGTCTCCGCCGGGCGCATCGAGCACCTGGATCCGCAGCGACTCGTCGGGCCGCCCGTCGGCAGGCTGGTCGCTGGGGGGCACCCGGCACATCAGGACGTCGCCTTCGGCGCCGGGGCCCTTACCCAGCAGAAGTACGGCACCATGGGGCGCCGCACCCGCGAGATAGCGAACGTTGGCGGGGCGCGAGACAAGGGCGGCGGCACTGCCGCCCGCCGCAGCGCGCTCCCTCAGCCGGTCCCTACGGGCCGCGTACACCTCTGACATGAATCGAGCGTACGAGTGACAGAGGTGCGCGGCCCGGCCAGCGCGTCCGGACGGGCGGCGAGGTGGCCCCTCCAGGGCGCTCTGCGCGGCCCGCTACCACTGGGGCGGGCTCGCGATCGAGCGCGCGAGGACGTCGTCGAGGACGCGGGCCGTGGTGGGCACGTCCATCTGGGAGTTGTCGATGATGGGCAGACCCGAGCCGTACCAGCCGGCCATGCGGCCGTGGATGCGGGCGACTTCCTCGTCCGTGAGACGGCGGTTCCCGCTGCGCTCCGCGTTGCGCTCGAGGACGATCTCCAGGCCCGGGAGCAGCACCACGGGCAGCAGGCCGGGGCCCACGTGCCGCTTCCAGCCGCCGAGGCCCACGACCGGACGGTCCGGGAAGACGGCGTCGTCGAGGATGCAGGAGATGCCGTTGGCCAGGAAGTTGCGCGCGGCGAAGCCACAGGTGCGGCGGGCGAGGCGGTACTGGGCCTCGGAGTGGTCGTTCCACCCCGACTGCGGGTCGGCGAATCCGGAGCGCACCCACTCGCGTACGTCGTCGAGGCTGATGTGAGCCGTGGGGACGCGGCGCTGGTCCGCCCAGTACTTGGCGACGCTCGTCTTGCCCGCGCCGGCGGGGCCGATGAGCAGGACGGCGAGCGTCGTGGCGGTGGCGTCGGCGGTGCCCGCGGCGGGCGGCGGGCTCGGCATCGCGACGGGGCCGCCGGGCGGGAGCTGCACATGGCCCGTGGTGTCCCGTGAAGGGGGCTGCGGGGACTGCTGGGGGGCGTGCTGAGGGACGACGCCCGGTTGCGGGGGCTGGCTCTGCGGCGGCTGGGTGTGCGGAGCCTGGGGGTGCGGCGCGGGTTGGTGCGGGGCGGGCGCCGGGGCGTGCGGTGCCGGGCCCGAGGGGCCCGGTGGGCCGACGAAGCCGGGTGCAGGCGGTGGCGGACCCGCCGGTCCGGGGCCCGGGTGATGCCCGGCCTGGGACCAGCCGGCGGCCGGTCCGTGCCCCTGCTGAGGGGGCGGCGGCAGCGGCGAACCCACTCCGTGCTGCATCCGGTGCGACTCCGTCTCGTACAGGCAACTGGCGCCGGCGAACAAGGCGCTACCGAACGGTACCTTCCCCGGCCGCCGTTGTGTGAACGGCCGGGGAGGTCGCGAAGTGCCCGAAGACGGGAGCTATTCGGCCACTTCGCCGTACGCCGCCAGGAGCACGGCCGGGTCGGGCCCTTCGAGGACCGTCGGCTTGGCGAGGCCGTCGAGGACGATGAACCGCAGCAGGTTGCCGCGGGACTTCTTGTCGACCTTCATGTTCTCCAGGAGCTTGGGCCACTGGTCGTAGCGGTAGCTCAGGGGCAGCCCGACGGACTCGAGGACGGTGCGGTGCCGGTCGGCGGTCGCGTCGTCCAGGCGTCCGGCGAGACGGCCGAGTTCGGCGGCGAAGTGCATGCCGACGGAAACGGCGGCGCCGTGCCGCCACTTGTACCGCTCGTTCTTCTCGATGGCGTGCGCGAGGGTGTGCCCGTAGTTGAGGATCTCGCGCAGGCCCGACTCCTTGAGGTCGCCGGAGACGACCTCGGCCTTGACCTTGATGGAGCGCTCGATGAGCTCGGCGGTGTGCGGGCCCTGCGGGGAGCGCGCCGCCTCGGGGTCGGACTCGATCAGGTCGAGGATCGCCGGGTCGGCGATGAAGCCGGCCTTGATGATCTCCGCGAGCCCGGACACGAAGTCGTTGACCGGCAGCGAGTCGAGGGCCGCGAGGTCGCAGAGCACGCCGGCCGGCGGGTGGAAGGACCCCACGAGGTTCTTGCCCTCGGCGGTGTTGATCCCGGTCTTGCCGCCGACGGCCGCGTCCACCATGCCGAGCACGGTGGTCGGCACGGCGATCCAGCGCACCCCGCGCAGCCACGTCGCGGCCACGAACCCGGCGAGGTCCGTGGTGGCGCCGCCGCCCACGCCGACGATGACGTCGGTGCGGGTGAAGCCGGACTGGCCGAGCGCCTTCCAGCAGTAGGCGGCGACCTCTGCGGTCTTGGCCTCCTCGGCGTTGGGCACCTGGATGGCGACGACCTCGAAACCCTGGTCGGCGAGGTCGCCGCGCAGCGCTTCACCGGTCTCGGCGAGCGCCTCCGGGTGGATGATCGCGACGCGCTGGGCGGAGTCGCCGATCAGGCCGCCGAGTTCGCCGAGGAGCTGACGTCCGACGAGGACCTCGTACGGGTCGGTACCGGCTGTGCCGCCGACCTGGATCCGGGTCACCTGCTGCTCGGTCATGCCTTCTTCAACTCCAGGGCGTCGAGGACCGCGCGGGCGACCTCTTCGGGGGTGCGGTCGTCGGTGGGTACGACGACGCGGGCGACTTCGGTGTACAGGTGGCGGCGGGCCTCCATCAGCTCGCGCCACTGGCGGCGCGGGTTGACGGCGAGCAGCGGACGGGCGGTGTTGAGACCGGTCCGCTTGACCGCCTCCTCGACGTCCATCGACAGATAGACGACGGGGAGCGGGGCCAGCAGCGCGCGCGTCGACTCGTCGAGGATCGCTCCGCCGCCGAGCGCGAGCACACCGGTGTGCCCGGCGACGGCCTCGCGCACGGCCTGCCGTTCGAGTGCGCGGAAGTGGGGCTCGCCCTCGTCCACGAAGATGTCCGCGACGGTGCGGCCCTGGGCGGCCACGATGTCCGCGTCGGTGTCCCGGTAGGGGCAGCCGAGCCACTCGGCGAGCAGCTCCCCCACCGTGGACTTGCCGACGCCCATCGGGCCGACGAGTACGACCAGCGGGCCGGTCACCGGATCTGGAGGTGGTCGAGGTACGACTGCACGTTGCGCCGGGTCTCGGGGACGCTGTCGCCGCCGAACTTCTCCGCGACGGCGTCGGCGAGCACGAGCGCGACCATGGCCTCGGCGACGATGCCGGCGGCCGGGACCGCGCACACGTCGGAGCGCTGGTGGTGGGCCTTCGCGGCCTCGCCGGTCGCCACGTCGATGGTGGCGAGCGCGCGCGGGACCGTCGCGATCGGCTTCATCGCGGCGCGCACACGCAGCAGTTCACCGGTGGTGAGGCCACCCTCGGTGCCGCCGGAGCGGCCCGACGTGCGCTTGATGCCGTCGGCCGTCGTCACGATCTCGTCGTGCGCCTTCGAGCCGGGCACGCGGGCGAGCTCGAAGCCGTCGCCGACCTCGACGCCCTTGATGGCCTGGATACCCATGAGGGCCGCCGCGAGGCGGGCGTCCAGACGCCGGTCCCAGTGCACGTGCGAGCCGAGGCCCACCGGCACGCCGTAGGCGAGGACCTCGACGACGCCACCGAGGGTGTCGCCGTCCTTGTGGGCCTGGTCGATCTCCGCGACCATCGCCTTCGACGCATCCGCGTCCAGGCAGCGCACCGGGTCGGCGTCGAGCTTGTCGACATCGGCCGGGGTCGGGTAGACGCCGTAGGGCGCCTTGGCGCTCGCCAGCTCGGTGACGTGGCTGACGATCTCGATGCCGGCCGTCTCCTTGAGGTAGGAGCGGGCGATGGCGCCGAGCGCGACGCGGGCCGCCGTCTCACGGGCAGAGGCCCGCTCCAGGATCGGCCGGGCCTCGTCGAAGCCGTACTTCTGCATGCCGGCGAGGTCGGCGTGACCCGGGCGGGGCCGGGTCAGCGGCGCGTTGCGCGCCAGATCGGCGAGGATCTCGGGGTCGACCGGGTCGGCCGACATGACCTGCTCCCACTTGGGCCACTCGGTGTTGCCCACCATGACCGCGACCGGCGAACCCATGGTCAGGCCGTGGCGCACGCCGCCGAGGAAGGTCACCTCGTCGCGCTCGAACTTCATCCGCGCGCCGCGTCCATAGCCGAGCCGCCGCCGGGCCAGGTGGTCCGCCACCATCTCCGTGGTGATCGGCACGCCGGCGGGAAGTCCCTCCAGCGTCGCGACAAGTGCGGGTCCGTGGGACTCCCCAGCGGTCAGCCAGCGCAACCTGCTCAACGGTGCTCCTCTTGCTCGCGCCTCGAACTGCGATGGCGCGGCCGGGTGCGCGGCCCTGGCCCGCCACCCCCGATCCTCCCACGTCCGCGCACCCGACCCGGCCCCCGGTCCATCAGACGGACGCCAGGACGGACACGGTCCGGGTCAGCCGGCGAGCGCCCGCTCCCCCGCCCGGCGCATCGCACCGAGCGGCGCCGAGGCGCGCCCCGTCATCTGCTCGACCTGGAGGACGGCCTGGTGCACCAGCAGGTCGAGCCCGCTGACGACCGCTCCGCCGTACCCGGACCAGCGGGCCGCGAGCTGTGTCGGCCAGGGGTCGTAGACGACGTCGAAGAGGGTGCCGGGCCGCTCGGGGATGTCGGCGGCGAGGGCGTCCGTGGTTCCGGCGGGCGTCGTGGCGACGACCAGCGGCGCGGTGAAGGCACGCATCGCGTCCGACCACTTCCCGATCTTCACGTCCACGTCGAGCCGCTCGCCCCACTCCCGCATCTCGGCGGCGCGGGCGTCGCTGCGTACGTACGCGACGATCTCGCCGGCGCAGATCCGCGACAGGGCGGCGAGCGCGGAGGAGGCGGTGGCGCCCGCGCCCAGGATCGCGGCGGACTCGACCTTGTCGATGCCGCGCTCGGCGAGGGCGGCGACCATGCCGGGGATGTCGGTGTTGTCGCCGACCTTGTGCCCGTCCTCGGTGAGGACGACGGTGTTGACGGCCTCGACGGAGGCGGCCGTGTCACTGATCGTGTCGAGCAGCGGGATCACGGCGCGCTTCAGCGGCATGGTCAGCGAGAGGCCCGCCCACTCGGGCCCGAGCCCGGCCAGGAAGTCGGGCAGGGCCACCTCGTCGACCTCGAAGCGGTCGTAGGACCAGTCCGTCAGGCCCAATTCCTCGTAGGCGGCGCGGTGCAGCACCGGGGAAAGGGAGTGGGCGATGGGCGACCCGAGTACGGCCGCCCTTCTGATTGCCGGCATCAGTTCTTCCTCGACGCGTTCCACTTGTCGACCAGCTTCTGGTGTTCCGCGTTCGTCTTGGTGAACTCGCTGGTCTTGCCGTCCATCGAGATGAAGTAGTACCAACCGTCGCTGGTCGGGTCGACGGCGCCCTTCAGAGCTTCCTCACCCGGGTTTCCGATCGGCCCGGGCGGCAGGCCCTTGTAGTAGTACGTGTTGTAGCGGTTGTCGTACTTGCGCAGCGCGGTGAGGCTCAGGTCGATCTTGCTCTGGTTCTTGACGTAGTTGTACGTGGAGTCGAACTCCAGCATTCCGTTCGTCTGAACGTTGCCGGGCTTGAGACGGTTGTAGACGACCTCTGCCATTTTGCGGAAGTCGTCGTGGCTCGTACCCTCGGCCTGCGCGAGACTCGCCACCGTGATCAGCTGCCACGGGCTGTCGAGGCCAAGGCTCTTGGCCTTCTTCTCGACGCCGTAGTCCTCGTACGTCTCGGTCGCCCGCGACACCATCTGCTTCAGGACCGTCTCAGGGTTTTCGCCCTTGGCGACGCCGTAGCTGGACGGATAGAGGAACCCTTCCAGAGGGTCCTTCACATTCGGCTCGTTCATGGCCCAGGAGGGCAGACCGAGCTTCTTGTAGTCCTTCTGCGCGACCTTTTGCGTCGTGCCCTTCGCGATGCCGAGCCGCTCGTCGACCTGCTCGTAGACCCACACGTTGCGGCGGCCCTCGGCAATGATCAGGTTGTTCCGGCTGCTCGGGCTGAGCATCATCTCGAGCGCACTTTCGGCCGACATTTCCTTCTCGAGGTTATATCCGCCGTCCTGAATGGACTTGCCCCGTGGATTCTGCTCCTGCGCCGAAACGAAGGCGTCCACGCTCTTGATGACGCCCGCGTCCTTCAGACGCTGGCCGATGACATAGCCGCCCGCACCCTTGGGAATGTCCACGGAAACGGGTTCGCCGTTTCCGGACCCCGCATAATCCGGCGCCGATCCGAAACGGTCCTGATAGAACTGATAGCCGAAATAGCCGACACCGCCGACGCCGCCCGCGAAGATCACGGTGAGGACCAGGCAGGCGCATCCGCTGCGCCGCTTCTTCGGCTTCTTGCCGCCGCGGCCGCGGCGGCTGCCCCGGTCACTCGGGTCGTCGTAGTCGTCGCCGTCGTCATCGCCGCCACCGGCGAAGAACGCGTGCTCACCCTGGTCGGGGCCCGGGTCCCAGTTCGTCTCCGGCTCCGCGGCGGACCCGCGCCGGCCGGGCGGCTCCGGCGGCGGGTACGCGTCGGGGGTGCCGTAGAGATCCGGCTGCTCACCGCCGTACGCGACAGGCTGCTGCTGACCGCCGTACGGATCCACCGGGTCGGCGTTGTACGGGACATGGCCGTGCTGACCGGTGTCCCAGCCGCCACCCTGCTGCTGACCGCCGTACTGCTGACCGCCACCCTGCTGCTGACCGCCGTACTGCTGGCCGCCCCCGTACTGCTGCTGGCCGTACTGGTCGTGCTGACCGGTGCCCCACTCGCCGCCGTACTGCTGCGGCTGCTGGGCCTGAGGATGCTGTTGCGGCTGCTGAGGGTGGTACTGCCCCTGGCCGCCGTAGACAGGCTGGCCGTCGGCGGCCTGCTGCCCCCACCCCTGGTCCCCGTACAACGGGTCCTCGGGGTGCCACGGTTCGGAGCCCGGGCCCCGGCCATACTCAGTCATCGATCCCCTACAAGCCGCGAGGCGGCAGCCGCGTCTGGGTGGCAGGGCAACCGTTCCGCCTCTTGATGCTGTGCGGCAGCTGTTCGAACGCCGCCGGTCGCGCGGAACGTTACCGTATCGCGATCAGATGACCACTTCGACGCCCTCGCCCGGAGCTTTACCTGACGCCCGTTCGGACTCCAGTGCCTGCTGGAGGATGATGACGGCGGCGGCCTGGTCGATGACAGACCGGCCCTTTTTGGACTTCACGCCCGAGGCGCGCAGCCCCTGACTGGCCGTCACTGTGGTCATCCTCTCGTCCACGAGCCGCACGCCGACGGGGGCGATCCCGGCGGCCAGCTCCTGGGTGAACGCGCGGACCTTGGCCGCGGCCGGGCCCTCGCCCCCCTTGAGGGAGCGAGGGAGTCCGACGACGACCTCGATCGGCTCGTACTCCTCCACGAGTTGCCGGAGCCTCCGGTGGGCGGCCGGGACATCGCGTCCCGGCACGGTCTCCACCGGCGTGGCGAGGATCCCGTCGGGGTCGCACGAGGCGACCCCGATCCGGGCGTCCCCGACGTCGATCGCGAGCCGGCGGCCGCGTCGCATCAGGCGGTTTCCGCGACGAGTCGCTCGACCGAGGCCACGGCGTCACCGATGGCGGCCGGGTTCTGGCCGCCGCCCTGGGCGACGTCCGGCTTGCCGCCACCGCCGCCGCCGAGGGTCTTGGCGGCCGCGCGGACCAGGTCGCCGGCCTTCAGACCGCGCTCACGGGCGGCCTCGTTCGTGGCGATGACCGTCAGCGGCTTGCCGTTGACCGTCGTGAACAGGGCCACCACGACCGGGCGTCCGCCCTGGATACGGCCGCGCACGTCGAGGACCAGCTTGCGCAGGTCGTCGGCGCCGGTGCCGTCCGGGACCTGGCCCGTGACGAGCGCGATCCCGCGTACGTCGGTGGCGCCGGCGGCGAGACCGGCGGCGGCCTGGAGGACCTTCTCCGCGCGGAACTTCTCGATCTCCTTCTCGGCGTCCTTCAGCTTGCCGAGCATCGTGGAGACCTTCTCCGGCAGCTCCTCCGAGCGGCCCTTGAGCAGCTCGGTCAGCTGGTTGACGACCGTGTGCTCGCGGGCGAGGAAGTTGTACGCGTCGACACCCACGAGGGCCTCGATGCGGCGGACGCCCGAGCCGATGGACGACTCGCCGAGCAGCTTCACCAGGCCGAGCTGAGCGGTGTTGTGCACGTGCGTGCCGCCGCACAGCTCCTTGGAGAAGTCGCCGATGGTGACGACGCGGACACGCTCGCCGTACTTCTCGCCGAACTCGGCGATGGCGCCCTGCTTCTTGGCGTCGTCGATGCTCATGACCTCGGCCATGACGTCCAGCTCGCGGGAGAGCACCTCGTTGATCTTCTGCTCGACGTCCGTCATCACGGCCGTGGGCACGGCGGACGGGGAGCCGAAGTCGAAGCGGAAGCGGCCCGGCTGGTTCTCGGAACCGGCCTGGGCGGCCGTCGGGCCGAGGGCGTCGCGCAGCGCCTGGTGCGTGAGGTGCGTGGCGGAGTGGGCGCGGGCGATGGAGCGGCGGCGCGTGATGTCGATGACGGCCTGGGCCGGGGCGCCGACGGTGACCTGGCCGACCTGGACGACGCCCTTGTGGACGTAGACACCCGGGACGGGCTTCTGGCAGTCGCGGATCTCGATCACCGCGCCGTTGTCCAGCTTGATGCGGCCGGTGTCGCCGATCTGGCCGCCGCCCTCGGCGTAGAACGGGGTGCGGTCGAGGACGACCTCGACCTCGTCGCCCTCGGAGGCGGCCGGGGAGGAGACGCCGTTGACCAGCAGGCCGACGATCGTGGACTCGCCCTCGGTCGACGTGTAGCCGATGAAGTCGGTGGCGCCGGCGGCGTCCGCGATCTCGCGGTAGACGCCGACGTTGGCGTGGCCGGTCTTCTTGGCCTGGGCGTCGGCCTTGGCGCGCTCCCGCTGCTCCTTCATCAGGCGCCGGAAGCCGTCCTCGTCCACGGACAGGCCCTGCTCGGCGGCCATCTCCAGGGTGAGGTCGATCGGGAAGCCCCAGGTGTCGTGGAGCAGGAACGCCTTGTCGCCGGCGAGGACCGTGCCGCCCGCGGCCTTGGTGTCGGTGACGGCGGTGTCGAGGATGTTCGTGCCGCCCTTGAGGGCCTTGAGGAAGGCGGCCTCTTCGGCGAGGGCGACGGTCTCGATCCGCTTGCGGTCGGTGATGAGCTCCGGGTACTGCTGGCCCATCGTGTCGATCACGACATCGGCGAGGTCCTTGACGACCGGACCGGTGGCGCCCATGAGGCGCATGTTGCGGATGGCGCGGCGCATGATGCGGCGCAGGACGTAGCCGCGGCCCTCGTTGCCGGGGGTGACGCCGTCGCCGATGAGCATCACGGAGGTGCGCATGTGGTCGGCGACCACACGCATCGACACGTCGGTGTCGTGCTTCTCGCCGTACCGGACACCGGTGAGTTCGGTGGCCTTGTCCATGACGACGCGCAGGGTGTCCGTCTCGTACATGTTCTGTACGTCCTGCAGGATCATGGCGAGGCGCTCGAGGCCGAGACCGGTGTCGATGTTCTGCGACGGCAGGTCGCCGAGGATCTCGAAGTCCTCCTTGCCGATGCCGGCGCCGCGCTCGTACTGCATGAAGACCAGGTTCCAGATCTCCACGTACCGCTCGTCGTTGACGGCCGGGCCACCCTCGACACCGAACTCGGGGCCGCGGTCGTAGTTGATCTCGGAACACGGGCCGCAGGGGCCGGGGACGCCCATGGACCAGAAGTTGTCCTTCTTGCCCAGGCGCTGGATGCGCTCCTTGGGAACGCCGACGACGTCGTGCCAGATGCGCTCGGCCTCGTCGTCATCGAGGTAGACCGTGATCCAGAGCTTCTCCGGGTCGAGGCCGTAACCACCGTCCGCCACGGAGCTGGTGAGCAGCTCCCAGGCGTACTTGATGGCGCCTTCCTTGAAGTAGTCGCCGAAGGAGAAGTTGCCGCACATCTGGAAGAACGTGCCGTGGCGGGTCGTCTTGCCGACCTCTTCGATGTCCGGCGTGCGCACGCACTTCTGCACCGATGTGGCCCGCGGGGCGGGCGGCTTGACCTCGCCGAGGAAGTACGGCTTGAACGGGACCATGCCGGCGGGGACGAGCAGCAGAGTCGGGTCGTCCGCGATGAGCGACGCCGAGGGCACGACCTTGTGGCCACGCTCCTCGAAGAAGCTCAGCCAGCGGCGGCGGATTTCAGCCGACTCCATCAGTGGTCCTCATTCCGGTTGTACGAGTACGTCGTGTTCTCGAGGTACTTGGGGTTGTTCTTCACGTGGTTCTCGACGCCGGCGAAGCGGCGCTGCGCGGGGAGTTCGGCGTCCACGGGGGCGCTGAGACCCAGTGCGTCGTCGAGTTCGGCCTCACGCTCGGCCATGCCGTCGCGGACGTCGAGGGCGAAGTCCTTGAGGCGGTGGCCCGCCTCGATCGCCTTGTTCGCGGCCTGCGCGGCGAGGCTCTCCGGCGTCAGCTTCTTCAGCTTGCGGTTGACCTTGGTGGTGGCCCATACGCCGGCGGCTGCGCCCGCGGTGAACCAGAACGTACGGCGGAACATCGCTGCGTCAGTCCCTCTTACTCGGGTTGTCCCGCGTGGCTCGCTTGCTGCGCCGCGCCGACGGGACGGCGCGGCCCACGATCACGGTGCGGCGGGACGGCTTGGCGGGCGCTTCGGCTGCGGAGGCACCCGTGGACTTGCGGCCGATCGCCCGGCGCACGCCGTAGCCGAAGGCGGCCACCTTGACGAGCGGGCCACCGAAGGTGGAGGCGACGGTGGAGGACAGTGCCGACGCGTTCGACGTGACCTCCTGGACGTCCGACGCGATGGCGTCGACCCGGTCGATCTGCGTCTGTGCGGAACGCACGGCCGCGGAGGCGTCGGCAAGCAGCGGGACCGCCTGCTCGGTCACATCCGCCACGAGCTTGGTGGTCGCCCTGAGCGTCTGGGCCAGCCTCGCCAGAGCCACCGCGAGGAAGGAGACCAGGATCGCCCAGAAGACGGCCACCAGGATCCCGGCCACCTCTCCACCGGACACTTAGCACCGCTTCCTGAACATCGAAAAGTCGTCTCCCGAGCCTATCGCGCCGGGGTCCGCGCTCCGTACCGGATTACCCCTCGCCGCGGGCGGAGTTGCGCGTACCGATTGTACGGACTGCACACGCACGAGTACTCTCCGTACCTGATGCGACGCGAACTGCGCCCTGCCGACAGGCCGGAGGGTTCCACCCCGCCCGGCAACCTCCCCCTCGAGCTCAACCGCTTCGTCGGTCGGGCCGATGAACTCGCGGAGCTCACGCGAGCTTTTGAGGCGGCTCGCCTGGTCACCGTGACCGGCGCCGGCGGCGTCGGCAAGTCCCGCTTCGCGGCGAGAGCGGCGGCCGTGGCCGCGGGGCACCTGGGCTGCGACGCGGTCCGGCGGGTGGACCTCGCCACGGTGCGCGAGCCGCATCTGGTCGAGTACGCGCTTGCCGCGGCCCTCGAACTGACCGACCACACGAGCCGCCCGCAGCGCGAGGTCCTTCTCGACCACCTCGGACAGCGTCAACTCCTGCTTGTCATCGACGGGTTCGAGCATCTCGTCGGCGCGTGCGCCCCGCTCGTGACCGAACTGCTCGGTGCGGCACCGGATCTGCGGATCCTCGCGGTGGGGCGCAGGCCCCTGTCCGTGGAAGGGGAACGGATCTTCCCGCTGGCGCCGCTCGGTACGGCGGACGCGGCGGAGCTCTTCGCCGACCGGGCCGCCGCGCTGCTGCCCGGCTTCGCCCTGGACGACGGGAACCGGACGGATGTCGTCGAGGTGTGCCGGCGGCTCGACTGTCTGCCGCTCGCGGTGGAACTGGCGGCGGGGCGACTGCGGGCACTGTCGTCCGCGGACCTGCTCGGGCGGCTCGACGACCGGTTCAGGCTGCTGACGGGCGGCACGCGCGGAGCGCTGCCGCGACATCAGACGCTGCGGACGGCGATCGGCTGGAGCCATGAGCTGTGCACGGCGCAGGAGCGGCTGCTGTGGGCGCGGCTCTCGGTGTTCTCCGGGCAGTTCGACCTGGACGCGGCGGAGTACATCTGCAGCGGGGACGGGCTGCACGCCGAAGCGATCCTCGATGTGCTCTCCGAGCTGATCGCGCAGTCCGTGGTGATCCGCGAGGAGGCGGACTCCGTGGTGCGCTACCGGCTGCTCGACACGGTCAGGGCGTACGGCGCGGACTGGCTGGAGGTGTCGGGCGACACCGCGCGCATGCGGCGCAGGCACCGCGACTGGTACATGGGCCTCGCCACGTGGTGCGAGCTGGACTGGTTCTCGCCGCGGCAGGCGCAGGTGGCGGCGCAGATCGGGGCGGAGCTGCCGAATCTGCGCGCCGCGCTGGAGTTCTGTCTGACGGAACCGGGCGAGACGCATCTGGGGCAGTACCTCGCGGGCACGCTGTGGTTCTTCTGGGCGGGCTGCGGCCGTCTGTCGGAGGGGCGGCACTGGCTGGAGCGCAGCGTGGGGCTCGACGCCGAGAGCGAGGACGGCGACTACTCCCGGTCCCGGCTGAAGGCGCTGTGGGTGCTCGGCTATGTGGCGATCCTCCAGGGCGACACGGTGCCCGCGCTGGCCGCACTCCAGGAGTGCCGCGACGAGGCGGAACGTGTGGGCGACGCCACGGCGGTCGCGTACGCGGAGCACCGCAGAGGCTGCCTGGCGCTGGTCACGGACGATCTGCCGCGCGCCGAGGAACTGCTGCGGACGGCCCTCGCCGGCTACCGGGAGATCGGTGAGCTGAACAGCAGCGTGCTGATGGGCCAGGTCGAGCTGGCGATGGCCGTGGCGTTCCGGGGAGATCTCGCCGCGGCGGTCGAGCTGTGCGAGGACGTGCGGCTGATCTGCGAGGACCACGGCGAGCGGTGGACGCTGGCATACGCGCTGTATGTCCTGGCGTACGCGGAGTGGACCAAGGGCGATCTGGTGCGGGCGCGGCAGCTGCTGCGCGAGTGCCTCGTCATCGGTGACACGTTCCACGACCTGCTGGGCACGGTCCTGACGATCGAGCTGCTGGCGCTCGTCACCGTGACGGAGGGGGACGCGGGTGAGGCGGCTCTGCTCCAGGGCGCCGCGGGCCGGATCTGGCCGTCCGTGGGGCTGCCGCTGTTCGGTTCGGCGCACTACAACGCGCCGCACGAGCGGTGTGCGTCGGACGCCCGGGCCATCCTCGGCGACGCACGGTTCGAGTCGTTCGTGGCGGCCGGGGCGCGCCTGGAGCCCGGGGAGGCCGTTCAGCGAGCGCTCGGACGGGACGCCGCATCGCGGCCGGCGGTGGTGCCGGGGCCGCGTACCGCGCATCCGGCCCCGGAAACGCGCGAACCCGCCGCCTCCCCGACCGTGCAGAGCGGGGAGACGACGGGCTGAAACGCAGGAAGTGCTACGTCCGCCGGATGATCAGCGGGCGTAGTACTCGACGACGAGCTGCTCGTCGCAGATCACGGGGATTTCCTTGCGGTTCGGGTCACGGTCCAGACGGAAGGCCAGGGCCTTCAGGTTGACCTGGAGGTAACGCGGGATCTCGCCGTCGGGGGCGAAGCCACCCTCACGCGCGACCTGGAACAGCGGCTTCTCGCGGCTGCGCTCGCGGACCATCACGACGTCGTCGGGACGGACACGGTACGACGGCTTGTCGACCTTGCCACCGTTGACCTCGATGTGGCCGTGAACGACCATCTGGCGGGCCTGGTAGATCGTGCGGGCGATGCCCGAACGCAGAACCAGGGCGTCGAGACGACGCTCCAGCTCGATGACCAGGGCCTCACCGGTCTTGAGCTGCGTCTTGGCGGCACGCTCGTAGGCGCGGACGAGCTGACGCTCGGACACGTCGTACTGCGCGCGCAGACGCTGCTTCTCCAGCAGACGGACCTTGTAGTCCGAGTTCTGCTTGCGGCCGCGGCCGTGCTCGCCCGGCGGGTAGGGGCGGGCCTCGAAGTACTTGACGGCCTTCGGGGTCAGCGCGATACCGAGGGCACGCGACTTCTTGACCTTGGGGCGGGACTGGTTCGTCATGAACCAAACACCTCATTGTTCTGTGTGGATACGGCTTCACCAGGGTTAAGGGAGGTCGCATCCGCAGCCGGGGAAACCCGCCTTGTCCTTGCGGACGGGGCAGGCAGCCGCTCCCTGGTCTGGGCACATACGTGCAGCACGCGAGTGGCCCACCGACCGCTTCCCGGAAGTCCGGGATGGTGGTGGGCTGCCCGCGACACCTATTCGACGGTGCGCGACGCTCCTGGATCCCCAATGCCTTGCGGCGTCGGGGTTCCGGCTGCATGTCCCGCTCTGGTGGTGCCGGCCGGGGCCGGACGCGAGACGCAGCGCTTCGGAGAGTTTACAGGGTGGTGAGGAGTGCCGCGGACCGGGGTCACGCGGGGCGTCAGCTGCCCGCCGCGCCCGGCTGCTCGCCGGTGAGGCGCTCACGGACGCGCTCGGCCACGTCCGCGTACCGGGCCTCCGCCCCGTACCGGGTGGGCTGGTAGTAGCGCTTTCCCTTGACCGCGTCCGGCGCGTACTGCTGGGCGGCGATGCCTCCGGGGACGTCGTGCGGATACACGTATCCCTGGGCGTGGCCGAGCTTGGCCGCGCCCTTGTAGTGGCCGTCGCGCAGATGGGGCGGGACGGGGCCCGCGAGGCCCTTGCGGACGTCTTCCATGGCGGCGCCGATCGCCGTCGTCGCGGAGTTCGACTT
Organism: Streptomyces sp. CB01635; assembly: GCF_002803065.1. Classification (GTDB taxonomy): domain Bacteria; phylum Actinomycetota; class Actinomycetes; order Streptomycetales; family Streptomycetaceae; genus Streptomyces. Next base: position 1,189 of record NZ_NNBL01000021.1, on the reverse strand, counting down.
CGGGGCCAGGGCCAGGGCGATCGTCGCGTGGCTGAGGGTGAGCGCCGCCTCGGGGAAGCCGATCATCGCGACGGCCTGGGCTGCCGCGACGGCCGTGGGCAGCGCCGTCGGGTCGGCGAGGCCGATGTCCTCGCTCGCGGAGATCATCAGGCGGCGGGCGATGAAACGGGGGTCCTCACCCGCCTCGATCATGCGGGCCAGATAGTGCAGGGCGGCGTCCACGTCAGAGCCGCGGATGGACTTGATCAGGGCGCTCGCGACGTCGTAGTGCTGGTCGCCGTCCCGGTCGTACTTGACCGCGGCGCGGTCGACGGACTCCTCCAGGGTCTGGAGGGTGATCTCCTTCTCCTGCTTGGCGAGGGCCGAACCCGCGCCCGCCTCAAGGGCGGTGAGAGCCCGGCGCGCGTCGCCGCCCGCGATGCGCAGCAGGTGACCCTCGGCCTCATCGGGGAGCGTGACCGCGCCGCCGAGACCGCGCTCCTCGGTGAGCGCCCGCCGGAGCAGTGCGCGCAGGTCGTCGTCCGTGAGGGATTCGAGGGTGAGGAGCAGGGAGCGGGACAGGAGCGGCGAGATGATCGAGAAGTACGGGTTCTCGGTCGTCGCGGCGATGAGCGTGACCCAGCGGTTCTCGACGGCCGGCAGGAGGGAGTCCTGCTGGGCCTTGCTGAAGCGGTGGATCTCGTCGAGGAAGAGGACGGTCTCCTTGCCGTGGCCGCCGAGCGCCCTGCGGGCGCCGTCGATGACGGCCCGCACTTCCTTGACGCCCGCGGTGATCGCGGAGAGCTCCACGAAACGCTTGTTCGTCGCCTTGGAAACGACGTACGCGAGGGTCGTCTTGCCGATGCCGGGCGGGCCCCAGAGGATCACCGACGAAGGCCCGGCGGGGCCGCCGCCGCCCTCCCCCACGAGGCGGCGCAGGGGTGAGCCCGGCTTCAGCAGATGCTGCTGGCCGACGACTTCGTCGAGGGTGCGCGGGCGCATCCGGACGGCCAGGGGGCTGCTGGACGGGTCCTTTTCCTGGCGGTCTTCGGCTGCGGCGGTGAACAGGTCGGGCTCCACGTCGAAAACCCTATGTCACCCCACTGACAATCCCGCCCGGCCCCGTGAAGCAGGGACCCCGGCCGCGGCTCAGCTGGTCCAGAAGTCCCACCAGCGGGTCAGGATCAGCATCCCGATGATCCCGACGTGC
>NZ_NNBL01000020.1 GCF_002803065.1 Streptomyces sp. CB01635 | reverse complement strand
GCACATCTGAAGAAGCAGTCATACACAAACTAACGACGGATCTCCGGCGCAGGACACTAGGGCGCGTCCTCCAGAACCGGCGGCACAACCGCGACCGGGCTCGCCGCGTGCAGCAGTACGGCCATGGTCACCGTGCCGAGCATCGGCGCGGGGCGCGTGAGGCGGCGGCGGTGGCGGCCCACGACCACGAGGTCCGCCTCGCGGGAGTTCTCGACGAGGTGCCCGGCCGCGTCGCCCGGCGCCACGTACAGGTCGACCTCGACATCGGGGTGCATCTTGCGGAAGGGCGCCACCGCCGCGTTCACCAGCGTCAGCGTCTCGCGCTCGGCCGCTTCCTGGTCGACCGTCGTGGGCGTGAAGTCGCCGAACGTCGTCCAGGCGAGCACCGGCCACGGAAACACCGCGATCACCTGGAGCCGCGCCCCGCCCCGATCGGCCTCCTCGAAGGCGAAGGCGAGGAGGGTGTCGTCGGGCTCGTCCACCTCGACGCCGACGACCACGCGCGGTCCGGGGGGCAGGTCGTCGTCACCGTGCACGGCGCGTCCGGGCCTGGGCACCACGACGACGGGGCAGGCGGCGTCCCGCGCCACGGCCACACCGTTCGAACCGAGCAGCAGGCTGGCGAAGCCGCCGCGTCCCCGCGAGCCGAGGACCAACAGCTGTGCCTCAGCGCCGAGTTCGGGCAGGGCGGCCGCAGGGGCGCCCTCCAACGTCACGTATTCCACCGGAGGCAGACCGCCTCGGCCGGTCAGGGAGGCGCGCACCTCGTCGACGACCGGGTCACCCGCGGGCTCCGGCGGGCCGGACACCAGTACCCCTGGCTGGGTCCAGGGGGCGTACTGGCGCACATGGGCGATCCGCACGGGGGCCCCGCGCCTGCCCGCTTCCGTCAGCGCCCATTCCAGGGCGCGCAGGCTGTCTTCGGATCCGTCGACTGCGGCCACGACGGGCAGAGGGCGCGGGGTACTCATGTCCAACCTCCGACACCGGGGCACGGTGTCGACGGGCCCCGGCAAGAGCGACTGTTCCTGCCCCCAGCCTCGCGCACACCGGGACCAAGGGGCAGGGCCGTATGTCACATGTCGCCGGAAAAGCCGGAAACATCACCTGACCGCGACTCGGGCCGGACCGGCTCGGGCCAGTCCCGCCGAGGTCAGCCCGGCTCAGGTCAGATCGAACTCCCCCTCGCGTGCCCCCAGTACGAACGCCCCCCATTCCGCGGGCGTGAAGATCAGGGACGGGTTATGGGGACTGCCGCCATTGCGCATCGCGATGAAGCCTTCGACGAAGGCGATCTGGACGTCCCCCAGCCCCTTGCTGCTCGAATGCCAGTCCGCGGCACTCAGATCGAGGTCCGGCTTGTCCCAACCCGCGAGCGTGTGCTGCTCCATGGTGCTTTCGGCCACGTCCGTGCTCCTCCCGGTTCGTCGTCCGCCCGCCAGCCTAGCGACCGGCCCGCGCGGCGGACAGGCCGCGGCGGTGAGCCGTTCAGGACGTGGGCGGGTGCGCCCCGACGAGCCACATCGAGAAGAACTGCGAGCCGCCCCCGTAGGCGTGCCCGAGCACCTTGCGGGCGCCGTCGACCTGGTGTTCCCCCGCCTGCCCCCGGACCTGGAGCGCGGCCTCCGCGAAGCGGATCATGCCGGAGGCGCCGATGGGGTTGGTCGACAGGACGCCGCCCGACATGTTGACGGGCAGGTCGCCGTCGAGTTCCGTGACGCCCGATTCCGTGAGCTTCCAGCCCTCGCCCTCGGCGGCGAAGCCGAGGTTCTCCAGCCACATCGGCTCGTACCAGGAGAACGGCACGTACATCTCGACGGCGTCGATCTCCCGTCGGGGGTCTCCGATGCCCGCCTGCCGGTAGACGTCGGCGGCGCAGTCCTTGCCGGCCTGCGGCGAGACGAAGTCCTTGCCCGCGAACATGGTCGGCTCGCTGCGCATCGCGCCACCGTGCATCCAGGCCGGCGGCTGCGGCGAACGGGCCGCGCCCGCGCGGTCGGTGAGGATCATGGCGCACGCACCGTCGGAGGACGGACAGGTCTCGGAGTAGCGGACCGGGTCCCACAGCATGGGTGAGGACTGGACCTTCTCCAGGGTGATGCCGTGCTCGTGCAGATGCGCGTAGGGGTTCTTCAGCGCGTTGCGCCGGTCCTTGTACGCGACCAGAGAGCCGACGTGGTCGGGCGCTCCGGTGCGCCGCATGTACGCGCGGACGTGCGGGGCGAAGAAGCCGCCGGCACCGGCGAGCAGCGGCTGCGTGAAGGGGATCGGCAGGGACAGGCCCCACATCGCATTCGACTCGGACTGCTTCTCGAAGGCGAGGGTGAGGACGGTCCTGTGGACGCGGGACGCCACGAGGTTGGTGGCGACGAGGGCGGTGGAACCGCCGACCGAGCCCGCCGTGTGCACGCGGAGCATGGGCTTGCCGACCGCGCCGAGCGCGTCCGCGAGATACAGCTCGGGCATCATGACGCCCTCGAAGAAGTCCGGCGCCTTGCCGATCACCACGGCGTCGATGTCCGCCCACGTCAACTGGGCGTCTTCCAGGGCACGTCGGGCCGCCTCACGGACCAGTCCGGCGATCGAGACGTCCTTGCGGGCCGCGACGTGCTTGGTCTGGCCGATACCGACGACGGCCACGGGTTCTTTGTTGACCCCGCCGCTCACCCTGCCGCTCACCGTGCTGCTCATCAGGCGTCTCCTTCCAGGACGGCGACCAGGTTCTGCTGCAGACAGGGGCCGGACGTGGCATGCGCGAGTGCCCGGTCGGACTCACCGCGGTGGATACGGGCGGCGGCCTCTCCGATACGCAGCAGACCCGCGGCCATCACCGGGTTGGCGGCGAGCGCGCCGCCGGAGGGGTTCACGGCCACGTCGTCGCCCAGCTTCAGCGCCTTGCGCAGGACGACCTCCTGGGAGGTGAACGGTGCATGCAACTCGGCGGTGTCCACCGGCCGTTCGAAAGCGCCCGCTCGCTCGGCGGCGAGCCGCGAGGACGGGGAGTCGGTGAGGTCGCGGACGCCGAGACTGTGTGCCTCGATGCGGTGGTCCATGCCGCGGATCCAGGCCGGCCGCTCGCACAGTTCTCGGGCCTTGTCCCCGGCAGCCAGGATCACGGCGACGGCGCCGTCGCTGACGGGCGGGCAGTCGCCCTTGCGCAGCGGCTGCACCTCGTAGCCGCCCTGCGGCACCGAACCTTTCACCTGTGCGTGGCAGTTGGCCGTAGCGGACTCCCGACTTCTTGCGGCGATCCCGGCGAGCGCGGTCTCGTCGGTCTCGCCCGCGTCGATCAGGGCCTGTGCCTGAAGTGCCGCCAGGGCAACGGAGTCCGGCCACAGCGGGGCCACGTAGTACGGGTCGAGCTGGCGCGTGAGCACATCGCGCACCGAGCCCGGCGAGGACTTGCCGTACGAGTAGACGAGCGCGGTGTCGACCTCGCCGGTCAGCAGCTTCACCCAGGCCTCGTACATCGCCCAGGCGCCGTCCATCTCCACATGCGACTCGGAGATCGGCGGCCACGCGCCCACGCCGTCGAGGGTCATGGTGAAGGAGAAGGCACGGCCCGCGAGATAGTCGGAGGAGCCGGAGCAGGTGAAGCCGATGTCGCTTGTCCTGAGGCCGGTCTGCGCCAGGACCTGGTGCAGCACCGGCATCACCATGTCGACCTCGGAGAGTTCGTCGGTCGTGCGCAGATGGTCGCTCTGCGCGAAGGCGACGATCGCCACCTCTCGCATCTACACCAGCTCCTTGTACGTGTCGTAGTCGGCGTCCGGTTCGCCGGTGGGCCGGTAGTGGTCGGGGTAGCGCCCGCCCTCTGTCCACACCGGCTCGACCCTGAGGCCCATTCGCACCTGGTCGTACGGGATGCCGGCGATGCGGCCGTGGAGTGCGAGGTCGGCGCCGTCGAGCGCGATGTGGGCGTAGACGTAGGGCAGTTCGATGTCGAGGTTCCTGGCCTTGACGTTGACGATGCAGAAGGTGGTGACGGTGCCGGCCGGGCCGACCTCGACCCGGTCGGTCGTGGCGACGCCGCAGGTGGGGCAGGCGCCGCGCGGCGGGACGTAGACCTTGCGGCAGGACGGGCAGCGTTCGCCGACGGTGCGCCGGTCGGCGAGGGCGTTGATGTACGCGGTCTGGGCGCGGCCCGGGGAGTACACGTAGTCGAGGCGGGCCGCCGCGACGATCCCGGTGACCGCATCGTCGAACTGCCCGTCGTGCGCAGCGGGTTCGGTATCTGCAGCCTCGCCCTCGTACGGCTCGAAGCAGGCGATGTCGGTGATGGCGCCGGTGCGTTCGGCGGCCCAGCGGACGCGGACGCGCATGCCGGTGGTCACGGCGTCGGGGCCCGGCGCGTCGAGTGCGTGCAGGAGGGCGGTGTCGGTGCCGTCGAGCCTGACCAGGACCCAGGCGAAGGGTGTGCCGAGGGGCTGGCCGCGGCGAGGTTCGGGATTCCAGGCCCAGGTGGTGACGGTGCCGGTGGACTCGACCTCCACGAGGTCGCGGAGTTCGTCGGCGGTGACGGGGTCGTACTCGACGGGCGGGACCATGACCTTGCCGTCGGTGGTCTTCACACCGAGGACGGTGCGTTCGCGCAGGCCGGTCAGGAACGCGCTCTGGACGGAGCCGAGCGAGCGGGTGAAGGGGAACTCGACGACGAGCGGGGCTTTGAGGACTTCGGGCACTTCAGGACTCCTTGGCGGTCGGAGGGCTTCACGCGCGCCGGTAGACGGCGGGACGCTTCTCGGCGAAGGCCCTGGGGCCCTCCTTCGCGTCCTCGGTGGCGAAGATCGGCCAGCCGCGCTCCAGTTCGGACTTGAGGCCGTCGGTCTCGGTCATCTCGGCGGTCTCGTACACCGAGGCCTTCACCGCCTCCACCGCGAGCGGGCCGCAGGCATTGACCTGCTCGGCGATCTCCAGGGCCTTGTCGAGCGCGGTGCCGGTCGGGACGACGCTGCCGATCAGCCCGATGGAGAGGGCCTCGGCCGCGCTGTAGTGCCTGCCGGTCAGCAGCATCTCCAGGGCGTGGGTGCGCGGGATCTGGCGCTGCAGCCGCACGGTGGAGCCGCCGATCGGGAAGAGGGCTCGCTTGACCTCGGAGAGTCCGAAGGTCGCGCTCTCGGCGGCGACGCGGATGTCGGTGCCCTGGAGGATCTCCGTGCCGCCGGCCACGCAGTAGCCCTCGACGGCGGCGATCACGGGTTTACGGGGCCGGTGGTGGCGCAGCATCGCCTTCCAGTGGAGATCGGGGTCGGCCTTGAGGCGGTCCCGGTACTGCTCGCCCTCCATCCCCTTGCCGGCGAGGGCCTTGAGGTCCATGCCGGCGCAGAAGGTGCCGCCCGCGCCGGTCAGGACGACCGAGCGGATCGAGTCGTCCTCGTCGGCGGCGACCCATCCGTCGTAGAGGCCGACCAGCATCGGCAGGGAGAGCGCGTTCTTGGCCTCGGGCCTGTTGAGCGTGAGGACCAGGGTGGCGCCTTCGCGCCGCACCGCGAGGTGTTCCGTCCCGTGCCCCGTCCCGTGTCCCGCGTCGTGTTCCGTGCCATCCATGGCCGTGCTCCCGTCTCGGATGCGTCTCGGATGCCGCGTACGTCTCGGATGCGAGAACAGGTTGCAGTAGGCGGGTGGCCAGTTCAAGAGTTTTCTGACAGTCAGTCAGATTTCTTGTGCGGGGGCCCTTCCCTGTTCCATGCGGCTCTGCTGAGATGACGGCCACATCGAGATGGCGCCTGGGTCAGGAGGAGCGGTGGAGTACAACCTTGCCGACCTGTTCGAGTCGGTCGTCGACGTGGTCCCCGACCGCGAGGCGCTCGTGCACATCGACCATCCCGGTACGGGCGCGGAGCACCGGCTCACGTACGCCGGACTCGACGCGGCGGCCAACCGCCTCGCGCACCATCTGATCGACAGCGGGATCCGCCCCGGCGAACACCTGGGCCTGCACCTCTACAACGGCATCGAGTATCTCCAGACGGTGCTCGCCTGCCTCAAGGCGCGGATCGTGCCCGTCAACGTCAACTACCGTTACGTAGAGGAGGAGTTGGTCTACCTCTACCGTGACGCGGACCTCGCGGCGCTCGTCTTCGACGCCGAGTTCACCGAACGCGTCGCGGCCGCTCAGCCGCAGACGGAGAAGCTGCGCCACCTCGTGCGCGTCGGAACCCCGCCGGCCGGCGCGCCGCCCGTCAAGGCCGTGGACTTCACGGAGGCGGAGGCCACCGGCTCGCCGGAGCGCGGCTTCGGGCCGCGCTCGGCCGACGACCTCTTCATCATCTACACGGGCGGCACGACCGGCATGCCCAAGGGCGTGATGTGGCGCCAGGAGGACCTGTTCTTCTCGGGGCTCGGCGGCGGCGCGCCGACGGGCGAGCCGGTCAGCAGGCCGGAGGAGCTGTCCGAGCGCGTGGCGGCCGGCGGTGACGGGATCACCTTCTTCCCGACTCCTCCGCTGATGCACGGAACGTCCACGCTCACCGCCTTCATCGGCTTCAACTTCGGCCAACGCCTCGTCATCCACACGAAGTTCGTGCCCGAAGAAGTGCTGCGTACGGTCGAGAAGGAGAGGGTGACGAGCATGTCGCTCGTCGGGGACGCGATGCTGCGGCCCCTGATCGACGCGCTGAACGGGCCCATGAAGGGCACCGACTGCTCGTCGATGTTCAGCGTCTCGTCGTCGGGCGCGATCATGTCGGAGACGGTGCGCGCGCAGTTCCAGGCGCTCGTCCCGAACGTGATGCTCCTGAACAACTTCGGCTCGTCCGAGTCCGGCTTCAACGGCACGGCGACGGACGACTCCGGCCCGGAGAAGGGCTTCCGCCTGCGGGTCAACTCCCGTACGCAGGTGGTCGATCCGGCGACATACGAGCCGGTCGCCCCCGGAGAGCCGGGCCGCATCGCCCAGCGCGGGCACGTCCCGCTCGGCTACTACAACGACCCCGCGAAAACGGCCGAGACGTTCTTCCAGAAGGGCGACGAGCGGTGGGTTCTGCTCGGGGACATGGCGACGGTCGACGAGGACGGCATCGTCACGGTCCTCGGACGTGGCTCGCAGTGCATCAACACGGGCGGCGAGAAAGTGTATCCGGAAGAGGTCGAGCAGGCCCTGAAGTCCCATCCCGACGTGTACGACGCGCTGGTGGCCGGGGTACCCGACGCCAAGTGGGGCAATCACGTCGCCGCGGTGGTCCAACTGCGCGACGGCGCGGAACCGCCCTCGCTCGACGACATCCAGACCCACTGCCGCACCCGCCTCGCGGGCTACAAGATCCCCCGCCAGCTGGTCCTGACCGACCGGATCCAGCGCTCACCCAGCGGCAAGGCGGACTACCGGTGGGCGCGGGCGGTGGCGGCGGACGGGGCGTAGCGGGGCGCGACCGGGGGCTCGTAGCGGGACATGGCGACGGCGCGTGGCAGGACACGGCCTCGTACCGGCGTGCAGCCTCGCGCCGGGGGTCAATCCGGTTGCCACCCCGCCGTCCCGGTGCTGGAGTGGCCGGATGAATCACCAAGCAGTGCTGGGCCTGTTCGACCGGCAGATGAGGCGGGGGGCGAGGCCCGACGGCCCCGGCGCGCGGGTCGAGCGGGTGGACGGCGTGGTGCGGCAGACCGGCGCCGAGGGCAGCTCCTGGAACGGCGTCGTGTGGTCGGACCTCGACGAGGGCTCGGCCGACGCGGCGATCGCCGCGCAGGTACGCCATTTCACCGGCCTCGGACGCGAATTCGAGTGGAAGGTGTACGGGCACGACCTGCCGCACGACCTTCCGCAGCGGCTCACGGCCGCCGGATTCCTCCCCGAGCCCGTGGAGACGCTCCTGGTCGCCGAGGTCGCGGACCTGCCGACAGATGTCCCGCTTCCCGAGGGGATCCGGCTGCTCCCCGTCACCGACGAGGCGGGCGTCGACCTCATGTCGGAGGTGCACGACAAGGCCTTCGGCAGGAGCCTCGGCCTCACCCGGCACCAGCTCCTCGCCCAGCTCGCCGAGGACCCGGACGCCGTTCCCGCGGTGCTCGCGCTGGCCGGGGACGTGCCGGTGAGCGCGGCCCGTATGGAGACGCACCCGGGGACGGACTTCGCGAGCCTGTGGGGCGGCGGCACCGTCGCCGAGTGGCGCGGGCGCGGGATCTACCGCAGCCTCGTCGCGTTCCGCACCCGCATCGCCGCCGAGCGCGGCTACCGCTACCTCCAGGTCGACGCCTCCAGCATGAGCCGCCCGATCCTGGAACGCCTCGGCTTCGCGGCCCTGAGCACGACGACTCCGTACGTCCACGACGCCTCCGGTGGCGCCTGAGGGAATCTGAGGGCGCCCGGCCGGCGATTGAGTCCGTCCCGCCTCTTGACGCCTGCCCTCACCCCTTGAATTACTGACCCTGAACGGATCAACCGAATGATCGGTCGACCGATTTGCCCGTTATGCCAGTGTGGGTGGATGGTCGGCCCTCAGGGCTCGGGAGTGCGGTCGACGATGACAGAACTGCTGGACGCGGGGGAACTGCTCGGCCCCGAGGAGCTGCACGCGCAGCAGCTGGAGCGGCTGCGGGCGACACTGCGCCGCGTGTACGAGAAGGTGCCGTTCTACCGCGCCTCCTTCGACAAGGCGGGCGTGCACCCCGAGGACTGCCGCTCGCTCGCCGACCTCGCCCGCTTCCCGTTCACCACGAAGACCGACCTGCGGGACAACTACCCGTTCGGGATGTTCGCCGTGCCGGAGACGGATGTGCGCCGGCTGCACGCGTCCAGCGGCACCACCGGCCTGCCCACCGTCGTCGGCTACACGGAGAACGACATCTCCATGTGGGCCGACATGGTGGCGCGCTCCCTGCGCGCGGCGGGCGCCCGGCCCGGCCACAAGGTCCATGTGGCGTACGGGTACGGCCTGTTCACGGGTGGACTCGGCGCGCACTACGGCGCCGAGCGGCTCGGCTGCACGGTCATCCCCGCGTCCGGCGGCATGACCGCACGCCAGGTGCTGCTGATCCAGGACTTCCGCCCCGAGGTCATCATGGTCACCCCGTCGTACATGCTGACGCTCCTCGACGAGTTCGAGCGCCAGGGCGTCGACCCGCGCGGCACATCCCTCAAGGTCGGGGTCTTCGGCGCCGAGCCGTGGACCGAGGAGATGCGCCGCGAGATCGAGGAGCGCTTCGCCATCGACGCCGTCGACATCTACGGCCTCTCCGAGGTGATGGGCCCGGGCGTCGCCCAGGAGTGCGTCGAGACGAAGGACGGGCTGCACATCTGGGAGGACCAGTTCTATCCGGAGGTCGTCGACCCGATCACCGGGGAGGTCCTGCCGGACGGTGAGCAGGGCGAGCTGGTGTTCACCTCGCTCACCAAAGAAGCCATGCCCGTGATCCGCTACCGGACACGCGACCTGACCCGGCTCCTGCCCGGAACGGCCCGCCCCTCCTTCCGCCGCATGGAGAAGGTGACGGGCCGCAGCGACGACATGGTGATCCTGCGCGGGGTGAACCTCTTCCCGACCCAGGTCGAGGAGATCGTCCTGCGCACGCCGGGCGTCGCCCCCCACTTCCAGCTCCGGCTGACCCGCGCGGGCCGCATGGACGCCCTGACGGTACGCGCCGAGGCGCGCGCCGACGCGACCGCCGCCGAACGCGACGCGGCGGCCCGCACCATCGCGACCGGAGTGAAGGACGGCATCGGCGTCTCGGTGACGGTGGAGGTCGTGGACCCGGAGACGCTGGAGCGTTCGGTGGGCAAGATCAAGCGCATCGTGGACCTGCGGGGGCGGGAGGGGTAACCCGCCCCCATCGGCCCCGATTCCGTCAGCTCGCCTCGCTCCACAGGTCGTGTCCGTACGCGTCGACGACTGCCCCGATCCTGGCGAGCGCCTCCTCGGCGGGCAGCGGGGCGGGGCGACGGCCGTCACGCAGGCGCAGCGCGACCCGACCGTCCGCCGCCTCCCTCCCGCCGATGACCGCCTGGTACGGCACGAGCCTGGCCTCCCGGACGCGGGCGCCCAGGGTGCCGCGGTCCGGGCCCGCGACCTCCGCCCGCAGCCCCAGCTCGGCGCACCGCCGCGCGAGGGCATCGGCGTGCGGAAGCTCTGCGTCCGAGATCGGCAGGATCGCCACCTGGGTGGGCGCGAGCCACGCCGGGAAGGCGCCGCCCTGCTGCTCGATGAGGTGCGCGACGACCCGCTCCACGCTGCCGATGATGCTGCGGTGGACCATCACCGGACGGTGCTTCGCGCCGTCCGGACCGATGTAGTGCAGGTCGAAACGCTCGGGCTGGTGGAAGTCGACCTGGACGGTGGAGAGGGTGGACTCGCGTCCCGCGCCGTCGGCGACCTGGACGTCGATCTTGGGCCCGTAGAACGCGGCCTCTCCCTCGGCCGCCTCGTAGGGAAGGCCCGAGCGGTCGAGGACATCGGTGAGCAGCGCGGTCGAGCGCTTCCACATCCCGGGGGCGGAGACGTACTTGCCGCCCGGGCCCGGCAGAGAGAGCCGGTAGCGCGCCGGGTTGATGCCGAGCGCCTCATAGACCCTGCGGATCATCTCCAGCGCCGCCTGCGCCTCGTCGGCCACCTGGGCGAGGGTGCAGAAGACATGCGCGTCGTTGAGCTGGATGGCCCGTACGCGGGTCAGACCGCCGAGCACGCCCGACAGCTCGGAGCGGTACATGCCGCCCAACTCCGCCATACGCAGCGGGAGTTCGCGATAGCTGTGGGAACGGGAACGGTAGATCACGGCGTGGTGGGGACAGAGGCTGGGCCGCAGGACGACCTGCTCGCCGCCCAGGTCCATCGGGGGAAACATGTCGTCGCTGTAGTGCGACCAGTGCCCCGAGATCTCGTACAGCTCGCGCTTGCCGAGGACCGGCGAGTACACGTGCCGGTAGCCGGCCCGCCGCTCGGCGGTGCGGATGTACTCCTCGAGGGTGTGCCGTACGGCCGCGCCGTCGGGCAGCCAGTAGGGCAGTCCCGCGCCGATCAGCGGGTCGGTGCCGAAGAGGCCGAGCTCACGGCCGAGCTTGCGGTGGTCGTGCTTCGGGCTCTCGTGCTCCGCGTTGCCTTGATTGCGCTTCTCGTGCTTCTGCTGGTCCTGCTTCTGCTGGTTCATGGTGGGATCCCTCGCGGTCGTCGGGCGAGTGGTCCCACGGCGAAGCCCCGGGGCACTCGCCCCGGGGCTTCGGACTGAGACAGCTGTCAGCGCGCCGGGACACTCTCCGGCGTCGTCGTCATGGCAGCTGCGCGTCGCTTCATGGCCGGACCGTAACAGGGCCCCGGCCGCCTCCGCTCGTCATTTTCCGGCGGGCTCAGTGCGCCGTACGGAACCGGTCCCGCAGCTCGCGCTTGAGGATCTTGCCGCTGGCGTTGCGCGGGAGTTCGTCCACGAAGACGACCCGCTTGGGCGCCTTGAAGTGGGCGAGTTTCTCGCGCGCGTGGGCGATGAGCTCCGCCTCGGTCACCTCGCCGCCGCCCCGGACCACGACGGCCGTGACTGCCTCGATCCAGCGCTCGTCGGGCAGGCCGATGACGGCGGTCTCGGCCACCTGCGGGTGGGTGTAGAGCGCGTCCTCGACCTGGCGTGAGGCGACGAGCACTCCCCCGGAGTTGATGACGTCCTTCACACGGTCGACGACGGTGAAGTAGCCCTGGCCGTCGCGCACCGCGAGGTCTCCCGAGCGGAACCAGCCGTCGCGGAACGCCGCCTCGGTCTCCTGCGGCTTGTCCCAGTAGCCGTCGCACAACTGCGGTGAGCGGTAGACCACTTCACCGGCGGTGCCGTCAGGCACCTCCTTCCCGTCCTCGTCGACGACCCGCGCCTCGACGAACAGGACGGGCCGCCCGCACGAGTCCATCCGGCCCTCGTGCTCGTCGGGTCCGAGGACGGTGGCGAGGGGCCCGATCTCGCTCTGGCCGAAGCAGTTGTAGAAGGCGAGTCCGGGCAGGCGCGCGCGGAGCCGTTCCAGGACCGGCACCGGCATGATCGACGCGCCGTAGAAAGCCTTGCGCAGGCCGCTCAGATCCCGGGTCGCGAAGTCCGGGTGCTGCGAGAGGCCGATCCAGACGGTGGGCGGCGCGAAGAGGCTGTCGCCGGCGCCCGCCTCCACCAGGTCGAAGATTGTCGCGGCGTCCGGTGCGTCCAGGATCGTGTTCTGCGCGCCGACGGCGAGGTAGGGCAGCAGGAAGACGTGCATCTGCGCCGAATGGTAGAGCGGCAGGGAGTGGACGGGCCGGTCCGTCTCCGTGAGGCCGAGTGCATGGATCGCGCTGACGTACTCGTGGACGAGAGCGCGGTGCGACATCATCGCGCCCTTGGGCAGCGCGGTCGTGCCGGAGGTGTACAGGAGCTGCACCAGGTCGTCGGCGTCCGGCTGCGGACCGTCGTACGGCTCGGCGGAGGGGATCCTGGCGAGCAGGGAGTCGTCCGCGTCGCGCAGGGCCAGGGTGCGCACGCCGGCGGGGAGCCGGTCCGCGAGGCCGGGGTCGGTCAGTACAAGTGCGCAGCCGGACTGGCCGACGATGTAGGCGAGGTCGTCCCCGGTGAGGTTCTGGTTGACCGGCACGTGCACGAGCCCGGCGCGCGAACAGGCCAGGAAGCCGATCAGGTACGCGTCCGAGTTGTGCCCGTAGGCGCCGACGCGGTCCCCTCGTCCGAGGCCGAGGCCGCGCAGCACACCGGCCGCGCGCGAGACGGCAGCGTCGAGTTCGGCGTACGTCCATGCGCGCGGGCCGTAGCGGACGGCGACGCGTTCGGGGGCGCGTCGTGCGCTGCGGCGCAGCGTCCCGTCGACCGTGCTGGCGCGTACGTCTCGTTCATTGCTGACACCCGTCATGGCGCGATCCTGTGCCCCGGCCCACACGAAATCAAGGCCGGTGACGTGCGTCGCGCGCAGGCCGCACCGGACGCCGCCCTTCCGGGCATACCCGTTGGTACGCTCAACCGCCCCTTCCCTCACTCCAGTTGGGAGGCACGATGCGCACCCGCCCGAGACGTCTCGCGGTCATCGGTTTCGCCCTGTTGACCGCGCTGAGCACCACGGCCTCACTCCCGTCGGCAGCCGCCGGTGGCCACGGCCGGCCCGAGCACCACCCGCACGGCGGCGGCCTGTCCGCCACGATCCGCTTCACCGAGTACGGCATTCCGCATATCGTCGCCAAGGACTACGCGGGGCTTGGCTTCGGCACCGGGTGGGCGCAGGCCGCCGACCAGGTGTGCGCGCTCGCCGACGGATTCGTCACCGTGCGCGGCGAGCGCTCCCGCTACTTCGGGCCCGACGCGGCCCCTGACGGCTCCCTGTCCTCGGCCACGAAGAACGTCTCCAGCGACCTCTACTTCCGGGGAGTCCGTGAGGCGGGCACCGTGGACAAGCTCCTCACCGAGCCGGCGCCCGCGGGCCCGAGCCGAGAGGTGAAGGAGACGATGCGGGGCTTCGCCGCCGGATACAACGCGTGGCTGAAGCAGAACAGGATCACCGACCCGGCCTGCAAGGGAGCGGATTGGGTGCGCCCGGTGACGACCCTCGACGTCGCGGCGCACGGCTTCGCACTCGCCGTGCTCGGCGGTCAGGGCCGCGGCGTGGACGGCATCACGGCCGCGCAACCACCGACCGCGCAACCACCGGGCGGCGCCGGTACGCAGCCACCGACCGCGGGAACCCCCGCCCCTACGCCGGACAAGGCCACGACAGCCGCGGCGGCCAAGGAGCTGTTCTCGGGCGAGGACGCCGACATGGGGTCCAACGCTGTCGCGTTCAGCGGTGCCACCACGGCGAACGGCCGCGGTCTGCTCCTGGGCAACCCGCACTACCCGTGGCAGGGCGGCCGTCGCTTCTGGCAGTCGCAGCAGACGATTCCCGGTGAGCTGAACGTCTCCGGCGGCTCTCTCCTCGGCTCGACGACGATCTCGATCGGCCACAACTCCCGTATCGCCTGGAGCCACACCGTCGCGACGGGGGTCACGCTCAATCTCCACCAGTTGACACTGGACCCGGCCGACCCGACCGCGTACCTCGTCGACGGCAGGCCGGAGCGGATGACGAAGCGGACCGTGACCGTCGCGGTGAAGGACGGTGCGCCGGTCACCCGCACCCAGTGGTGGACGCGGTACGGGCCGATCGTGAACTCGCTCGGCGCGTCGCTGCCGCTGCCCTGGACGGCCACGACGGCGTATGCGCTGAACGACCCGAACGCCCTGAACCTGCGCGCCTCCGACACGGGACTCGGGTTCAGCAAGGCGCGCTCCACGGACGACGTGCTGCGCTCGCTGAAGCGCACGCAGGGGCTTCCGTGGGTGAACACGGTCGCCGCCGACGCCTCCGGGCACTCGCTGTTCGCTCAGGCGCAGGTGCTGCCCCGGATCACCGACGACCTGGCCGCGCGCTGCTCGACGCCGCTCGGCAAGGTGACGTATCCGGCGTCCGGCGTCGCGGTCCTGGACGGCTCGCGCGGCGACTGCAAGCTCGGTTCCGACAAGGACGCCGTCCAGCCGGGCATCTTCGGGCCGTCCAGGATGCCGGTCCTCAAGGACGCGCCGTACGTGGAGAACTCGAACGACAGTGCCTGGCTGGCCAACGCCGACCGGCCGCTGACGGGGTACGAGCGGGTCTTCGGGACGGTCGGCACGCAGCGGTCGATGCGGACGCGCGGCGGCGTCGAGGACGTGTCGGCGATGGCGGGGCGCGGCGGACTCACGGTCGCCGACCTCCAGCGGCAGCAGTTCGCCGACCGGGTGCCCGCGGCGGATCTGGCGGCGGCGGACTCGGCGCGCGCGTGCGCGGCGCTGCCCGGTGGCACGGCAACAGGCAGCGATGGCACGGCCGTTGATGTGGGACAGGCCTGCGATGTGCTCAAGAAGTGGGATCACACGATGCGCACGTCGAGCCGGGGAGCGCTGCTCTTCGACCGGTTCTGGCGGGGGCTCACCGCGGCCGTGCCGAACGACAAGCTCTGGAAGGTGCCGTTCTCGGCCGCCGACCCGGTGCGCACACCGAACACGCTGAACACGGATGCGCCGGGCTTCGCGACCGCGCTCGCCGACGCGGTGGGTGAGCTGCGGGCAGCCGGGATCGCCCTGGACGACCCGCTCGGCGCGCACCAGTTCGTCGTGCGCGGCGGCAAGCGCATCCCCGTCCACGGCGGCACGGAGTCCCTCGGCGTGTGGAACAAGGTCGAGACGGTGTGGGACGCGAAGGCGGGCGGCTACACGGAGGTCGTTCACGGTTCGAGCTACATCCAGGCCGTCGGCTGGAACGGCGGTGGCTGCCCGGTGGCGCGGACCCTGCTGACGTACTCCCAGTCCTCGAACCCGAACTCGCCGCACTACAGCGACCAGACGCACCTGTACTCGGACGGCGAGTGGGTGACGTCGCGCTTCTGCGAGAAGGACATCCTGAAGTCACCGGCGCTGAAGGTGGTGCGGGTGCACGGCTGAACGACGGGAGCGGCCCGGGGATCTCTCCCCGGGCCGCTCCTCTGTCACACCTCCGCGTGGATCACATCGCGCGCGTGCGGCCCTCCCAATACGGGTCGCGCAGCCGGCGCTTGTAGAGCTTTCCGTTCGGGTCGCGCGGCATCGTCTCGATGAAGTCGACGCTCTTCGGCCGTTTGTAGCCCGCGAGCTGGCGCTCGCAGTGGGCGAGGATCTCGGCGGCGAGGGCGTCGCCGGCGGTGTGCCCCTCCGCGGGTTCGACGACCGCCTTGACCTCCTCGCCCCAGTCGTCGTTCGGGATCCCGAAGGCCGCGGCGTCGGCGATGGCCGGGTGGGTGAGGAGCGCGGACTCGATCTCGGCGGGGTAGATGTTGACGCCGCCCGAGATGATCATGTCGATCTTGCGGTCGCGGAGGAAGAGATACCCGTCCTCGTCGAGAATGCCGAGGTCGCCGACGGTGAAGAAGTCGCCGATGCGGTTCTTCTTCGTCTTGGTCTCGTCCTTGTGGTACGAGAATCCTCCGGTGCTCATCTTCATGTAGACGGTGCCGAGTTCGCCGGGCGGCAGCCGGTTGCCGTCGTCGTCGAACACGGCGAGTTCGCTGATCGGCCACGCCTTGCCGACCGTGCCCGGCTTCTTCAGCCAGTCCTCGGCGGTCGCGAACGCGCCGCCGCCCTCACTGGCCGCGTAGTACTCCTCGACGCTGTGGCCCCACCAGTCGATCATCGCGCGCTTGACGTGGTCGGGGCAGGGCGCGGCGCCGTGGATGGCGTGCCGCATCGCCGACACGTCGTACGCGCTCCTGACGCTGTCGGGCAGGGCGAGCAGGCGGTGGAACTGGGTCGGCACCATGTGCGTGTGTGTGCACCTGAAGGTGTCGATGAGACGCAGCATGTCCTCGGGGGTCCACTTGTCCATCAGGACGAGGGTGTGCCCGATGTGCAGGGACGCGCCCGCGAACTGGAGCACGGCGGTGTGGTAGAGCGGCGAGCAGACGAGGTGGACGTTGTCGTCGAACGGCTTGATGCCGAAGATGCCGAGGAAGCCGCCGAGGTAGGTCTCCTCAGGGAGTTTGCCGGGCAGGGGACGGCGGATGCCGCGGGGGCGGCCCGTGGTGCCCGAGGTGTAGTTCATGACCCAGCCGAGAGACCGGTCGTCCGGCACCGACTCGGACTGCCCGTCGAGAAGTTGGGCGTACGGGCGGAAGCCGTCGATGGCTCCGACCGCGTACCGCTGCCCTGCCGGGAGTGCCGCCTCGTCGGCGGCGGCCACGGCCTGTTCGGCGAACCGCTCGTGTGCGATGAGGACCTTCGCTCCGGAGTCGGCGACGATCCAGGCGATCTCGGGGCCGACCAGATGGTGGTTGACCGGGACGAGGTAGAAGCCGGCCTGGGAGGCGGCGAGATACGCGGTGAAGAACTCGACTCCGTTGGGCAGGACGACGGCGAACGCGTCGCCTCGTTCGAGCCCGGCGGCCCGCAGACCGTGCACGAGCCTGTTGACGTCGGCGTGCAGCCGGCCGGCGGTCCACTCCTCCCCGTCGGGTGCGACGAGTACGGTACGGCCGGGGTCCGCGGTGGCCTGGGCCCAGAATCCGTTGGGGGGCGCGCTGTTGGGGTTGGGGCCGGTGCTCACGACTGGCCGCTCCTTCCTGCGATGCGGTTGATGCGGTCGACAGCGCGCTCGAAGCCGCGCGTGAGGTCGTCGAACACGGCCTGGACGGGGCGTTCGCTCGTCATCCGGCCGACGATCTGCCCGACGGGCGTGCCGAGCAGCCGATCGACCTCGTGCTTCTGGATACGGGAGACGGCCTCGGCGACGAGCAGCCCCTGGAGCGGCATGGGCAGGGTGCCGGGGCCCGTCGGGTCGTCCCAGGCGTCGGTCCACTCCGTGCGGAGCTGGCGCGCGGGCTTGCCGGTCAGGGCGCGGGAGCGGACGGTGTCGCCGGAGCCGGCCGCGAGGAGTTTGGCGGTGAGCGCGCGGGAGTGGAGGTCGGCCTCGGTGGTGGTGAGCCAGAGGGAGCCGAGCCAGACGCCCTGGGCACCGAGCGCGAGGGCCGCCGCGATCTGTTCCCCGCTGCCGATGCCGCCGGCCGCGAGGACGGGCAGCGGGGCCACGGCGTCGACCGCTTCGGGCGTGAGCACCATGGAGGCGATCTCGCCGGTGTGTCCGCCTGCCTCGTAGCCCTGCGCGACGACGATGTCGATGCCCGCGTCCGCGTGTTTACGGGCGTGCCGGGCGCTGCCCGCGAGAGCGGCCACGAGAACGTCGTGGTCGTGGGCGCGCTGGACGACGTCGGCGGGTGGTGAACCGAGCGCGTTGGCAAGGAGTTTGATCGGGTAGTCGAAGGCGACGTCCAGCTGGCTGCGGGCGACCTGCTCCATCCACCCGGTGATGCGCCAGCCCGACGCCTCACCCTCGGCGAGCTCGGGCACCCCGTGCTTGGCGAGGGTGTCTCTGACGAACTGGCGGTGTCCTTCGGGGATCATCGCCTCGACGTCGGCCTCGGTCAGTTTCTGGTGGTTCGGGCCCTCGACCTTCTTCGCGGGCATCACGACATCGAGCCCGTAGGGCGCGCCGTCGACGTGCTCCTGCATCCAGTCGAGATCTCGGGCCAGGTCGTCGGGTGCGGTGTAGCGGACCGCGCCGAGCACGCCGAACCCCCCGGCCCTACTGATGGCGGCGGCCACCGCCGGGAAGGGCGTGAAGCCGAAGATGGCGTGCTCGATCCCCAGTTTCTTGCTCAGCTCCGTCTGCATGGGCGCAGAATGCCGCACTCCTCCGAACGAGGGAAGACACTTTCTGATGCTGCGTCAGATTTCTGCGACGCATTTCCGAGGCTTGACACGACCGGAACCTGACATGAAAGTTTCATGCGTCGAGCTAGATCCCGAAAGATTCTTTCAGAAGGGGTTCGTTCATGACCGACGGCGCGGCGGACAGATTGCACGACACGGACGACGGGATGTCGATGTCCCGTCGTCAACTAGGCGCGGGTGTACTGGCGTTGGGCGGGGCACTGGCCATTGCCCCCTTCCCGGCGGGGCCCGCCTCAGCGGCGGACACACACACGGCCGGGCAGGCCGACGGGCACGGAACCACGCTGCGCCGCGGGTCCCCCGAGCGGGCCGGCCTGATCGCCGGGCATCTGCGCCAACTCGTCGCCGACGCCGAGAAGTTCCTCGCCCCCTCCCCCAAGCACCCCTGGTACGCGGGCGCCGTACTGCTCGCCGGCCGCGGCGGCACGGTCGCACTCCACCAGCCGATCGGCAAGGCCGTGCGTTACTCGGCCTACGACGACAAGACCGACACGGGTGTGGAGTTCCCCGCCGACCAGCAGATCGCGGCGGCCGAGGACACGGTGTACGACCTGGCCTCCGTGTCGAAGCTTTTCACCTCGCTCATCGCCGTACAGGAGATCGAGCGCGGCAGGCTGGAGCTGGAGGCCACGGTCGCCTCGTACATCCCCGACTTCGCGGGCGCCGGCAAGCAGGACATCACGATCCGTCAACTCCTCACGCACACCTCGGGATTCCGCGCCTGGATCCCCCTCTACAAGGAGACGACGCGCGAGGGCCAGCTCCGCCTCATCTGGAACGAGGCACCTCTCAACCCGCCCGGCACCGTGTACCTCTACTCCGACCTCAATCTGATCTCGCTCCAGCTGGTCCTGGAGAAGCTGACGGGCCGGACCCTGGACGTGCTCCTGCACGAGCGGATCACGGGCCCCCTCGGCATGCGCCGCACCCGCTACAACCCGCCCGCCTCGTGGAAGCCGAAGATCGCCGCGACGGAGGACGCGCGCCTGCCCTGGTCCGGCCTCGACCGCGGACTCGTCTGGGGCGAGGTGCACGACGAGAACGCGTTCGGGCTGGGCGGTGTGGCGGGCCACGCCGGTGTCTTCTCCTGCGCGTGGGACCTCGCGATCCTCGGCCGCACGCTCCTCAACGGGGGTTCGTACGGCAAGGCGCGCATCCTGTCCGAGGAGTCGGTACGGCTGCTGTTCACCGACTTCAACCAGGCGTTCCCCGGCGACGAGCACGGCCTCGGCTTCGAGCTCTACCAGCACTGGTACATGGGCGCGATGGCGACACCGCGCACGGCCGGGCACACCGGCTTCACGGGCACGTCCATCGTCCTCGATCCGACGACGGACTCGTTCCTCATCGTGCTCGGCAACTCCGTGCACCCCGTTCGTACTTGGCGATCCGGCTCCGCTCCCCGGGTCGCCACCGCGAACAACCTTGCCCGCGCCGTCGCCGTGCGCCCCGCGCACGGGCGCACCGCCTGGTTCTCCGGCATGACGAGCGCCACGTCGGCGACGCTCACGCTGCCCGGCCTCGACGTCACATCCGACGCGGCGAGCCTCGCGTGCGACCTGTGGTGGGACACGGAGCCGCACTCCGACTTCCTGTACCTGGAGGCGTCGGCCGACGCCGGCGCGACCTGGCAGGCCCTGCCGTTCGCGACCACCCGCAAGGGAGAGGACGCCGATGACCACTCCAAGGGCACGGCCGACGGCTGGTCGGGCCGCGCCTGGCACCGCCTGACCGCCGCCCTCGGCGCCTTCAAGGGCAGCCAGGTCCGCCTGCGCTGGCGCTACGCGACCGACCAGTTGTACGTGGGACGAGGGGTGTACGTGAACGGGGTGCGCGTCACCGAGGGCCGCCGGACCGTGTTCGACGAGGCACGCCCGTCCGACGCGGCGCGGATCGAGGCGGTGGGGTGGTCGCCGTCGCAGGACTGAGCGGCGCACCGGCCACCCCTGAGTCGGCCCCTGAGGCCGCACTCTGAATCGGCGCACCGACTCGGCGGCTCACTTCCCGAGGACCGCCATCGCCGCGTTGTGCCCGGGGATCCCGCTGACCCCGCCGCCGCGCACGGCGCCCGCGCCGCACAGCAGGACGTTGGCGTGGGCGGTCTCGACGCCCCAACGACCCGTCCCTTCCTGGGAGTAAGGAAAGGACAGGTCGCGGTGGAAGATGTTGCCGCCCGGCAGGCGCAGGTCCCGCTCCAGGTCGAGCGGGGTCTTCGCCTCGATGCACGGTAGGCCGTCGGCGTCCAGGGCGAGGCAGTCCTCGATCGGCTCGGCGAGCTGCGCGTCGAGCTGGGCGAGGGTGGCTTTCAGGAGCTCGGCGCGGGCGGCGTCGTTGTCGCCCGCGAAGAGCCGGGCGGGCGTGTGCAGGCCGAACAGGGTGAGGGTCTGGTAGCCGCGCGCGACGAGGTCCGGGGCGAGGATGCTCGGGTCGGTCAGCGAGTGGCAGTAGATCTCCGACGGGGGCGCCGCGGGCAGTGACCCGGCCGCCGCCTGGCCGTACGCGGTCGCCAACTGCTCGTAGCCCTCGGCGATATGGAACGTTCCGGCGAACGCCTCGCGCGGGTCGACGGACGTGTCGCGCAGCTTGGGCAGCCGGGTCAGGAGCATGTTGACCTTGAGCTGCGCACCCTCGGCCGGGGCGGGCGGCTCGTCGCCGACGAGGGCGGCGAGGGCCTGCGGAGACGCGTTGACGAGCACGTGCCCGGCGCCGACGCGGCCCGCGCCGCGCTCCGACTCGTACGTCACCTCGGCGTGCCGCCCGTCGGTCTCGACGCGGGTCACCTCGTGCCCGGTGACGAGTTCGGCGCCGGCCGCGCGGGCGGCGTTGGCGAGGGCGTCGGTGAGGGCGCCCATGCCGCCGACGGGCACGTCCCAGTCGCCGGTGCCGTTGCCGATCACGTGGTAGAGGAAACAGCGGTTCTGCTGGAGGGACGCGTCGTGGGCGTCGGCGAACGTACCGATGAGGGCATCGGTGAGGACCACGCCGCGCACCAGGTCGTCCCTGAAGCGCTCCTCCACGGCGGCGCCGATCGGCTCCTCGAAGAGCATGCGCCAGGCGGCCTCGTCGTCGACGCGCTGCCGGAGCACGTCCCTGGCCGGCAGCGGCTCGGTGAGCGTGGGGAAGACCCGCTCGGCGACGCGGCGGGTCGTCTCGTAGAAGTCGGTCCAGGCCGCGTACTCGCGCCCGCCGCCGGTGAGGCGCTCGAAGGAGGCGCGGGTGCGCTCCTCACCACCGCCGACGAGCAGCCCGGTCGCCCGCCCGTCGCGCTCGGTCGGCGTGTACGAGGACACGGTGCGGCCGCGCACGGCGAAGTCGAGCCCGAGATCGTCGACGATCTTGTGGGGCAGCAGGCTGACCAGGTACGAGTACCGCGACAGGCGCGCGTCGACCCCGGCGAAGGGCCGCGTCGACACGGCGGCACCGCCGGTGGCGCCGAGCCGCTCGAGGACCAGGACGGAACGTCCGGCCCGGGCGAGGTAGGCGGCGGCGACGAGGCCGTTGTGACCTCCGCCGACGATGACGACGTCGTAGCGCTCGTGTGCTGGCATCCCTCTTGGTAACACGAGCCGATCATGCCGGGCCAGACCCTGGCTCGGCGGATCGCGAAGCGGAGGAGTACGGGCGGGCGCGCGTGGACAGGCGTCCGCAGGCAACCCGTCCCAGGCGGACGATCGCGGGCAGGCGCCGCAGGCCCGCGACTGCGGGAGGCCGACCGCAGGCAGAGGAGCCCGGACGTCACTCGCGGGGGAGCCGACCGCAGGCAGACCCTCGGGCGTCCCTCACAGGCAGATGATCACGGGGAGCCGACCCCAGGCGGACGACCCGAGGCAGGCCACCGCAGGCCTCACTCGCATGCAGACGCCCCACACAGCCGCCCCCCGCCCAGCCCCTCACCGTCGCGAACCCGGCAGACGACCACAGGCAGGCAACCCGGGGCCGGGCCAGCGCAGGCCTCACTCACGGGCAGACGCCCCCACCCAGCCCTCAGTGTCCCCCCGACGCCCGCTGCTGGCGCAGCGCAGCCACCCGCCGGTACAACTCGACCGCTTCCGTGCCGCGGCCGAGCTGTTCCAGGCAGTGCGCCTCGTCGTTGCGGCTGGCGAGGGTGTCGGGGTGGTCGGCGCCGAGGACCTGTTCGCGGGCCGCGGCGACCCGGCGGTACTCGGCGAGCGCGTCGGACCACCTGCCGAGCCAGCCGAGTCCGACGGCCACCTCGCGTCGGCTGACCAGCGTGTCCGGGTGATCGGCCCCGAGGACCCGGGCGCGGATCGCGCAGACGTCGCGGGCCTCGGCGAGCGCTTCCTCCCAGCGGCCCATCCGCCCGAGGTTGACGCCGAGGCCGTGGCGGGTGCGCAGGGTCTCGGGGTGGGCCGGCCCGCTGACGCGCGTACGGTCGTCGATGAGGTCGCGGTAGAGGCCGAGGGCCTCGGCGCTGCGGCCGAGCCGGCCGAGGCTGATGCCTACCTCGTAGCGCGCGGCGAGGGTGTCCGGATGGTCGGGGCCGAGCGCCTGTCCGCGTGTCTGTGCCACCTCGTGGTAGGTGCGCAGGGCCTCGGTCCAGCGCCCCAACTGACCCAGTGCGTAAGCAACTTCGTAGCGCGTGACGAGCGTGTCCGGATGGCTGGCGCCGAGGACGCGGGCGCGCGCCGAGGCGACCTCACGCGCCATGCGGTACGAGTCCTCGAGTCGCCCGAGCCGGCTGAGGTTGTACGCGAGGTTGTGGCGGCAGCGCAGGGTGTCCGGATGGTCGGGTCCCATGGCCCGCTCACGCGCCGCGAGCACCGATGTGTACACCTGGTGCGCGTCGAAGTGGCGCCCCAACTGGCCCAGGACGTAAGCCATTTCCTGCCGGGCGCCGAGCGTTTCGGGGTGCTCGGGGCCGAGGACCCGCTCGCACCCCTCGGTGACGCGGCGGTACTCGCGCAGGGCGTCGGCGGGGCGGCCGGTGCGGCTGAGCGTGAAGGCGACCTCGTAGCGGCTGGCGAGCGTCTCGGGGTGGTCGGGGCCGAGGACGTGCTCGCGCTCCGCCGCGACGGCGCGGTGGACCTCGCCGGCCTCCTCCCAGCGCCCGAGCCGGCCGAGGCTCAGGCCCGCGTTGTGCCGGGCTGCGAGATGGGCGACCGACTCCGGTGCCGGCGTGGGGCGTTCCGTGCGCACGGGCTGCTCCCCGCGCCGCGACTCGGGGCGCGCGATCCACTCCCCGGCCAGCCCCGCTGCCGCGTCGGGCGGCGTGCCGCGCAGCAGGGGCGGCCCGGCCGCCTTGTGGCCCGTCGTCATGCCGCGCGTCCAGGACGGCAGCCGCGGTTCACGGGAAAGCGGCTGCTGTGGCTCAACCGCGGTCTGGCGTAAGGGGGTTGTCGAACCCGTCGGCACATATCCGGACCGGGAACGGCCGTCACCGATCCGGCGGGCCAGTTCGCGGGCGTCCCGCGGCCGTTCGTCCGGGTCCTTCGCGAGGAGGTCGACGATGATCCGGTCCAGGAAGCCGGGGAGCTCGGCCCGGTGCCTCCGGGGCGGTTCGGGCACGGTGTCGCGGTGCCCGACGAGGACGGCCCAGGCGTCCTCCAGGTCGAACGGCGGCGCCCCGGTCGCGATCTCGTAGAGCACGCAGCCGAACGAGTACAGGTCGCTGCGCTGGTCGACATGGTCGCCGCCGATCTGCTCGGGCGACATGTAGTGCGGGGTGCCCATCGCGATGCCGGTGCCGGTGAGGCGTGAGGTGAAGCCGATGTCGTGGCCGAGGCGCGCGATGCCGAAGTCGCAGATCTTCACCGTGCCGTCGGCGAGCCGCATGATGTTCGCGGGCTTCAAGTCACGGTGGACGATGCCCTGTTCATGCGTGTAGGCGAGCGCGGACGAGACCTGGCCGGCGATCTCGACGATGTCGGCGACGGGTAACGGGTGCTGCTTGTTGTCCTCCAGGAGCTGGCTGAGGTTCTTGCCCTCCAGAAGCTCCATCACGAGGTACAGCACGCCTTCGTGCTCGCCGAAGTCGTGGACGACGGTCACCCCGCGATGCTGGAGGGCGGCCGCCACCCGGGCCTCCCTGCGGAAGCGCTCCCGCAGGACCCGGGTGAAGGACTGGTCGTGCTGCGGCCCCATCGGCTTGAGGCACTTGACCGCGACTCTGCGCCCGAGCGACTCGTCCCTGGCGCGCCACACTTCGCCCATACCGCCCCGCCCGATGAGATCGAGCAGCCGGTACCGGCCCTGGATCAGCCTGGTCTCCCCCGACTCCGGCATCTCGTGCTGTCGCCCCCGTCGCCTCGCTGCGCCCTCCCCGGCCTGTCCAGTATGGCCGTCCGACTCCCGATTTTGTACGGTGCCGGGCGGCTGCCGGGGCCGAGTCGTGACATGGCGCGCAGGATGTGTTTCGGCGGGAGCTGCCAGCGCACACGTGCGGGAACGCAGCGCAGGACGGTGCCGGTGAACCGCAGCCCTCGGGTCACGGCGGTCGGTGCCGGGGCCTGCCTGCCGTACAACTCGTGGGCGTACGGCGGCAGAGAGGCGTACGCCAGATGCGACACGCGCCTCCAGAGCGTCGCGCGCGCCGGGATCAGCAGCGGGTGGACGGGCGGTCTGCGCAGGAAGTCGTCGACATCCTGGGCCTCCGGACCCGCGGCGAGAAGGGGTCTCATCTCCTCGAAGTACGCGGCGAGTTGGGCCCGGTCGCCGGGCACGTCGGCGGGGTCGAGGCCCACCAGCCGGGCGCTGGTGCGGTGTTCGGAGATGTACTGGTCGGCCTGCGCGTCGGTGAGCCGGAACCCGGAGCGGCGCGCGACGTGGAGGTAGGAGTCGATCTCTGCGCAGTGCACCCACAGGAGCAGCTCCGGCTCATCGACGCCGTACCGCTCACCGGTGCCGGGGTCGGTGACCTTGAGATGGCTGTGGATCTTCCGCACGCGGGCACCGGCACGCTCGGCGGCCTCAGTGGTCCCGTACGTGGTCGTACCGACGAACCCGGCCGTCCGCATCAGCCGCCCCCAGGCATCCTTCCGGAAGTCCGAGTTCTGCATGACGCCCCGCACGGCACGCGGCAAGAGCGCCTGAAAGTAGAGCGCACGCACACCGGCGACCCACATCATCGGATCCGCGTGCAGCTGCCAGGTGACCGAACCGGGCCCGAAGAGCCCCGGGTCACCCCGCCCCTCTTCCACTCCTGTGCCCTCCACACCATCGCCCCTCTCCCGAATCAGCGGTGCCCAGTGCGATCGAGGATCTCTGCTCGGCGCTTTGGTACAACGCTACGGCGGGTTGGCGCACCGGTCGACGGCGCGGCGGCCGGGCGGGAATCCGATGCCTCCTTCGAGGAGGGCCGATGGGTGGTCGAGCGGCTGGGATGAGGAGCTTTCCGTGAAGGACTGGGCCGACGACGAATACTGCCTCTACGTCAACGGTGGAGAGGCCTCCGACCTCTGGGCCGTGCTCGCCGACTGGACACAGGGCGAGGACGAGGAGGAGTGGAAGAAACACATTCCGCGCTTCGCCCGGCTCATCGCCTGCTGGCAGCCCCTGGGGTTCATCCGGGTGTTCCGGTCGGACGAGTGGCCCGCGTACGGCGCGGGCCAGGAGGTCACCGGTGAGGAGCTGACCGAGCTCCTCACCGACCCCCGCAGCTGGGCGTACGCCGAGGAACCCACGCAGTGGATCTGCGTCGCCTCCGGCGACCGGCCGATCTCCGAACTGGAGGAAGGCATGTGCGACGAGGGCCAGTAGGCACTCGCGCCGCCTGAACGCCTGTGCCCCGAGCGACGTGTTGTCGGTCGGGGCACAGGTGTTCGGTCCTTCAGGCCTTGGATGCCGTCAGCCCGGACCGGCTCCGTTCCTCCGCGTCCGCGTCGAAGCCGATCGGCTCCCAGCGCTTCGCCAGTAGGGCCGTCAGGCCGAGGACGGGGGCGGCGAGGATGACCCAGTAGACGTGGGTGCCGAGGCCGGTGCTGAGGATGGGGAAGAAGAAGAGGGTCAAGGTCGAACCCAGGCGCAGTACGGCCTGGTTGAAGCCGATACTGACACCGCGCATCGACGTCGGGAAGCCCAGCGAGGCGTAGCTCATGATGTGTGCGCCGGGGCCGAAGCCCTGCGCGAACATGAACGCGCCGAGCATCAGGATGCCCGCCGTCACGACGGCCGTCCCGGACGGATCCCCGATGAGGCCGAGCACCGTGATGGCGACGAACTGGATCGCGAAGCCCAGCGTCATCATCGGCCAGGCGCCGCGGGTCGACGCCCAGCGGATGCCGAGCAGCCCGCCGGTCAGGGCGAAGACGAGGTTCAGGGCGAAGGAGGACGCGATCGTGGTGAGCGGGCCCTGGGTCATCAGCGTGGCGATGATGATCGGCAGTCCGAACGCGACCGCGTTGTAGCCGAAGGTCTCCGCAAGACCGACCGCCACCGACTGGATCGTGCGCGTGCGGTACGGCGGGGCGAAGAGCCGCGCGTACGCGCCGAGGCCGGTGCGGGGCGGGCGGGGCGCCGTCTTGGGCGCGTCGTCGGCGACGCGCGCGTCCACGCCGTACGACTGCCGCAGGATCTTCGCCGCGCCTTCCAGGTCGCCCTGGTCGGCGGCCCAGGTCGGGGACTCGTTCATGTAGCGCCGGCGCAGCAGCAGTACCAGCAGCGCGGGGACCGCGCCGAAGCCGACGGTGAACCGCCACAGCCAGCCCAACTGGGCGTCCGGCAGGACGAAGTACAGCACCATGATCACGAGGTAGCAGCCGCTGGTCGCGGTGTACCAGGCGGGTGACCAGGCGGCCGTGCGAGAGCCCTTGCTGCCCTTGCCGTGCAGCCGGGAGAACTCGGCGAGGAACGCGATCGCGACCGGGATGTCCATGCCGACGCCGATGCCCATCACGAAGCGCGCGGCGATCAGCGTCCACACGTCCTGCGCGACCGCGCACACCAGCGCGGTGGCGACGAAGAAGAGCATGTTGGCCATGAAGACGCGGTAGCGGCCGATCCGGTCGACGAGCCAGCCGCCGACGAGGGCGCCGAGGAGCGAACCGACGCTGATCGAGGCGGTGACCGTGCCGGCCATGGTGGAGCTGAGGCCGAACTGCCGGGTGATGTCGGGCAGCCCGTAGGCCAGGGAGCTCAGGTCGTACGCGTCGAGGAAGATGCCGCCGAGCGCGATGATCACGATCATCTTGGCGTGCCGGCCCCGCGCCGTGCCCGAGTTGACGAGATCGGAGACGTCGGCCGCGGAGCGGATCAGTACCGTGCCCGACGGCGTCACCGGAGATGTGCTGGTGGACAGGGGGGAGGTGGAACTCACGAGCGCCTTCCGGTGTGGTGCGAGGACGTACCGTCGGATCGTATGCACCGGCCGGAATTCACCCCTCCGCATGTCCACATCGTGGGCACGCCCGTGGACTCGGCAGCGGCGCATGATCCAAGCTGTGACCATGAACCCATCCCGGCCGCAGACACAGGTGACATCCGGCGTTTGCCGTTCATTGGGGCAGAGCTGGTGCGGTGATCCGGAAAGCGCTCTACCTTCGTGCGAATGAGAGCGGCGGATAGCGGTATTCGGGTCTGGGCACAGCGCGGCATGTGGGGTTCTGCGTTGCTCTCATGCGGTGCCTGGGGCGCCGGCGCGCTGCCGCGCGGCGTGCCGGACGGGATCTGGGGAGCCCCGGGACCCGCCCTCGCGCTGATCGGTGCGACGGCGGCGTATGCGGGACTCAGTCTGCTGCTCTGGTCCTGGTGGCAGTTGGGCACGCTGCTGCGGGCCGGCGCGGTGATGAGCAGACGGCGCCAGTGGCTCACGCTGGGCGGCTGGGCGCTGCCTCTGCTCCCGGCGCCGGCGCTGTTCAGCATGGACATCTACAGCTACGTGGCCCAGGGCGCACTGGCCGGGCGCTCCTGGAACGTGTACGAAGTCGGGCCCTCGGCACTCGGCGGGCATCTCGCAGCAAATGTCCCCGAAGTGTGGCGGGACGCGCCGGCTCCGTACGGCCCCCTGTCCGTTCTTGTGAGTCGGGCCGTGGTCTTCGTGACCGGCGAACACCATGTGGTCGCCGCTGTCGTGCTCCATCGGGTGGCCGCGCTCGCGGGGCTCGCCCTGCTGGCCTGGTCGGTTCAGTGGCTCGCGACCCGGTCGGGCGGCGACGGCTCAGGCGCCTGGTGGGCAGCGTCGTTGAATCCGCTGGTGCTGGCCCACCTGGTGGGCGGGGCGCACAACGAGGCGCTGATGCTCGGCTTGATGATGACCGGTCTTGTGGCGTGCCGGTCGGGACGATGGGTTCTGGGCGTTGTCGCGCTGACGTGCGCCGCGTTGGTGAAGGCCCCGGCCGCGGTGGCGTTGGGGTGCGCCGCCCTGGTGGCAGTCGCCGGTCAGACGGGCCGGTGGCGACGCTTGGGCCGCGCGGCGGGGATCCTCCTCGCGGCCGTCGGGACGCTGGTGCTGACAGTGACGCTCAGCGGGCTGGGCTGGGGTTGGCTCCATACGATCCGCACGCCGGCCCACTCGTACACGCCGATGTCGGTGGCCACGGACGTCGGGCGGCTGCTGAGGTGGATCGGGACCGAAGCCGGCTGGGACACCACGCCGGACCCGGTGACAGTGATGCGTACGATCGGCACCTTGGCAGGGGCCTGCGGCGCCTTGTACTTCCTGGCACGCGCTCCTCGCCTCGGCGCCGAACGCGCCGCGGCCCTGGGGTTGTTGGCTTTGGTGGTGTGTGCTCCAGCCGTGCAAGGCTGGTACCTGCTGTGGGGTGCGGTGCCCCTGGCCACCGTCGCATGGCGCCCGCTGGCGGACACCCGGGTCAAGACGGCGGTCGTCGTTGTGGTTCTCATGGTGTTTCCGTCGGGCCGGGGGCCCACCGTCCCGGATGTGGTCGGCGCCGTCCTGGGGATCTCGGCCATCCTGCTGTGGGCGGCATGGACGTCTCAGCGAGCCCGTGACGCAGGGCTGCAGCCTTCCCCCCGGCCCAGTTACGGAGAGCCTCTGCGGTTCCCCTGAAGTTATAGTGCGGGCGTTCCGGGGAACCGGGGCCCGGAGCCGGTCGACCTCACGCGCCACCACGCGTTCATCGACGTCCAGGATCCCGGCGGATCCCCGATGGCCACACCACGCAGGAGGCCGTCACATGGAACCCGTCACGCTGATCACCGGTGGCTCGACCGGAATCGGCGCCGCCACCGCCCGCGCCCTGCTCAAGCAGGGCCACCGCGTGGCCGTCACCGGACGTGACGCGGACAAGCTCGCCGCCTTCGCCGCTTCGGCCGCAGCGGGCGAGCGGCTGCTGACGATCCCAGGCGACACCAGCGACGAACACGACGTCGCCTCCGCCGTGCGCCACGTGGTGGACGCGTGGGACCGGCTGGACAACGTCATCGCCAACGCCGGTTTCTCACTGCCCGGCAACCTGGAGAGCCACGCCCCCGAGGACATGCGCGCCATGGTCCTCACCAACGTCCTGGGCCCGGCCCTGCTGGTGCGGGAGACCCTGCCGCACCTCAGGGCGTCCAAGGGCCGGATCGTGATCATCGGTTCGGTCGCGGGGGTGCGCAACACGCCCGGCAACCTGTACTCGGTCACCAAGTGGGCCGCGCACGCGCTGGCCGAGAACACCCGGCTGCTGGTCGGCAAGGACGGGGTCGGCGTGACCGTCATCGCCCCCGGGGTGGTGGACACCCCGTTCTGGGACCAGCGCGGCGGCACCCCCGAGGCGGCGCCGGCGATGACCGCCGAACACATCGCGGACACGATCGTCTTCGCCGTCAACCAGCCCGCGGGCGTGGACATCAACCACATCACCATGCGGCCGTCCGGGCAGCTCGGCTGACCCCGCGTCCCAACGACCGTACGAAAAGGCGCCTCAGCGGCGGACGCGGGGCATGCCCAGGCCTATCCAGGAGATGATCTCGCGCTGGATCTCGTTGTTGCCGCCGCCGAACGTGAAGATCACGGCTGATCGGTAGCCGCGTTCGAGTTCGCCGTGCAGGACGGCGCCCGCCGAGCCCTCCTTGAGCGCTCCCGCCGCGGCGACGACCTCCATCAGCCAGGCGTACGCCTCGCGGCGCGCCTCGGAGCCGTACACCTTTACGGCGGAGGCGTCCTGCGGGGTGAGGCTGCCTTCCTGGACGGCGTTCACCATCTGCCAGTTGAGGAGTTTCATCGCGTCGAGCCGGGTGTGCGTCTGGGCGAGGCGCTTGCGCACCCAGCCGAGGTCGATGACGCGGCGCCCGTCGGCGAGCTTGGTGTCCATGGCCCAGCGCTGCACGTCGCGCAGCGCGCGGATCGCCATGGTGCCGTGGGCGGCGAGCGTCACGCGCTCGTGGTTGAGCTGGTTGGTGATGAGGCGCCAACCCTTGTTCTCCTCACCGACGCGGCGGCTGACGGGAACCCGGATGTTCTCGTAGTAGCTGGCCGTGGTGTCGTGCGAGGCAAGGGTGTTGATGATGGTGCAGGAGTAGCCGGGGTCCGACGTCGGCACCAGGAGCATGGTGATGCCCTTGTGCGGCGGGGCGTCCGGGTCGGTGCGCACGGCGAGCCACACCCAGTCGGCCGTGTCGCCGTTGGTCGTCCAGATCTTCTGCCCGTTCACCGTGTAGTGGCCGGTTGCCTCGTCCCCGTCGCGCACCGCCCGCGTCTTGAGCGCGGCGAGGTCGGTGCCCGCGTCGGGCTCGCTGTAGCCGATGGCGAAGTCGAGCTCTCCGGAGAGGATCCTCGGCAGGAAGTACGCCTTCTGCTCGTCGCTGCCGTACTGCATGATCGTGGGGCCGACGGTGTTGAGCGCCATGAGCGGCA
This sequence comes from Streptomyces sp. CB01635, assembly GCF_002803065.1. Taxonomy (GTDB): domain Bacteria; phylum Actinomycetota; class Actinomycetes; order Streptomycetales; family Streptomycetaceae; genus Streptomyces. Next base: position 117,798 of record NZ_NNBL01000020.1, on the reverse strand, counting down.
GGGGCACGCCCGCCTGCGCGGCCTCGTCGAAGAAGATGAACTGTTCCATGGGCGTCAGGCCGCGCCCGCCGTACTCCTTCGGCCACCCGACGCCGAGCCATCCGTCGGTGCCGAGCCGGCGCACCGTCTCGCGGTAGAACCGCTTCTGCGCGGCCGGATCCTCGTAGCGGGCGTACGCGTTGTCGGGCACCAGCTCCGCGAAGTAGGCGCGCAGCTCCGCGCGCAACTGCTGTTGCTCGGGCGTGTATTCGAGGTGCACGGCCCCTCCTGGCGGTCGCTGGTACACCGGGTCCCGGTCCTGACGGCGCACACAGTAGAACTCGTTTCAGAAATAAGGAATGGGCGCGGGCGGACGGTTCCGGCTCCGGGGGACCGCGCGGTCAATCCCTTTGCGGGGGCGCGCGCCCGTGGTTAGGTTCAGCCGCGTCCTCAACTCCCTGTACAAGGAGCCCTCTTGTCGCTGAACCTGACACCGCTGACCGATCCGTCCGGCGGCCCGGACGGCCGCCGCCTCGCCTGGCTGGCGTCCGACACCGACGGAAACCCGGTCGGGTCCGCGTTCCTGCGGCTCATCGACCGGGACGGGCAGCGGCATCTCGCCCAGCTGGCCCTCCAGGTCCATCCCGCGGAACGGCGTCGCGGCGCCGGCACCCGGCTCCTCGACGCGGCGGTGACGGCCGCGAAGGACGACGGGCGGCGCTCGCTCACCGCCCCGGCCGACGACGGCTCACCCGCGGACCTGTTCCTGGCCGCGCGAGGGTTCCGCCGGGTGCTGAACCTGACGTACGCGCGACTCCCGCTCGCGGAAGCGGACGTCCCGGCCCTCACTCGGACGGCGCGCGCGGAGCACCCCGGATACCGGCTCGTCTCCTGGGAAGGGACGGTTCCGGACCACCTGGCCGCGACGTTCGCCGCGTCGCGTCGCGCCATGGACGACATGCCCATGGACGACACCGACTACGGGACGGTCGCGTGGGACGTGGACCGCGTCCGTGCGGTGGCCAAGGCGGTCGAGGAACGCGGCGAACACCTCGACACGGTCGTGGCGGTCGACGCCTCCGACGGCACCGTCGTGGGGTTCACCGAGCTCGTCGTCCCCGGCGACGGCACGGGCGACGGACAGCACTACGGCACGGGCGTGCTGCCCGAGCACCGCGGCCACGGCCTCGCGCGCTGGATGAAGGCCGAGGCCGTTCTCCGCGCCCGCGGCCGCCACCCGAAGCTCGGGGGCCTGCTCACGGACACCGCCGACAGCAACACGCACATGCGCGCCGTGAACGACGGACTCGGCTACCTGCCGACGCATCGGACGTACGAGTACCAGCTCGAGCTCCAGCAGGGCTGACGGCACATGCGGTGGCCGCCGCGGGGCCGCGGTGGCCATCGTCACACCCTCCCCCGTACCCCATCCCGCCGAGATAGTTGTAGAGTACAACGTGAAAGGTTGTAAACACCAACCCAACCAGCTGGAGGTCCTGCCCATGCCCGCCGATCACAAGGCACATCGCTCCGAGTCCGCGGGCGCCGTGCACGGCGTGCGGAATCCGGCGCTGCGCCATGTGCTGACCCACCTCATCACCCCGCTGCTGATGTGCCTGGGCATGGGGCTCGCGTACATGGGGGCCTTCGTGGCGCCCGAGCCGCACCATCTGCCGGTGGCGGTCGTCGGGGCGGGGCCCGAGGCGAAGGTCTTCGCCCAGACGGTGAAGGACAAGGCCGGCGACGCGCTCGACGTCCGTACGCTCGACAGCCGCCCGGCGGCCGTGGAGCAGCTTCAGTCCCGTGACATCGACGGCGCGTACGTCCTGAGCGCGAAGTCCCCCGAGCTGATCGTCGCCACCGCCGGGTCCGACATGAGCGCGATCACCGCCGAGAAGATCTTCACCCCCGTCGCCACGCAGCAGGGCGTGCCGCTCAAGGTGACGGACGTGACCCCGACCGTCTCGGACGACCCGACGGGTCAGGGGCTGTTCTTCCTGCTGGTGGCGCTGAGCATCGGCTCGTACGCGTCGGTGGCCGTGATCGGCGCGGCGGGGTCCGCCCTGTCGATGCGGACGCGGGCCGCGCTCGTGGTCGGTGTGTCCGGCGTGGTCGGCCTCGTCGGAGCGGCTCTCGCGGGACCCGTGTTCCACCTGGCCCACCACGGCCTGTGGGGCATGTGGGCCATGTCCTGGCTCTACTCGGCGGGCATTCTGTTCATCGGCGTGGGTCTGCACACGTTCCTGAAGCGGTGGACGACGCTCGCGCTCATGGTGTTGTTCGTGATGCTGAACTTCACCAGCTCCGGCGGCCTCTACCGGCCCGAGCTGCAGAACGGCTTCTTCGGCACCCTGCACGCCTTCTGGAACGGTGCCGGCTTTGTCGAGGGCTCGCGCAGCCTGCTCTACTTCGGCAGCCACGACCTGGCCAGGAACGTGTGGACACTGGCTGTCTGGCTCGTCGTCGGCCTGGCCTTGACGGGGCTTGCCGCGCTCACGGAGCGGCGGCGCGGTGCCGTCGAGGTCGAGCCCCGGCAGCACGTCACGCACAGCGTGACTCAGGCGCCTGCCCGCTCCACGGCGGCAGCAGAAGAAGAGGCAGCAGCGGAAGAGGCGGCAGAGGAAGAGATGGAGGAGACGGTCGCGGTGTGACCGTCACCGACAGACCGGAGCCGTCGCGCCGGGCGTCCCGATGTGGGCGCCCGGCGCGCGCGTACCGGCCTTCAGGACCCCCGTCACACCCCGTGCGGAATCCGCTTCGCCTTGCTCCGCAGCTGGAACGCCGTGACGATCTCCACGACGCCGACCGCCAGCAGCCAGCAGCCGCCGACCAGGGTGAGTACGGCGACGGACTCGAACGGCGAGACGATCAGGACCACACCGGCCAGCGCGCTCACGACGCCGAGGAAGATCTGCCAGCCGCGCGCCGGCATCGCCTCGTCGGAGACGGCCGCGACGGTCTGGGTGATGCCGCGGAACAGCCAGCCGATACCGATCCACAGCGCGAGCAGCAGGATCGACTGCGTCGCCCCGCGGAAGCAGAACAGGCCGAGCAGGATCGACACCGCGCCGCTGATGAAGGCCATCACGCGCAGCCCGGTGGTGACATGCGTGCCGAACGCGGCCACCAGCTGGAATACGCCGGTGACCAGGAGATACACGCCGAAGAGCACTCCGGCGGCGAACAGGGACGCCCCGGGCCAGACCAGGACCAGTACGCCCAGGATCAGGGCGGCTATGCCTGCCAGGAGCACTACTTGCCAGGCGGATTGAGCCAGGCGCCCGAGGGGACCCTCGGGCGGGGAAGTGCGCTCCTCGCGGGTCTCTTCGGCCGCCGGGGTTCGGGGTTCGTGCGGTGCGTGCGTCATGTCCGACTGTTCACACGACGTCGGCGCGCCCGCCACTCGGGTGAGGCGAACGACGTACGCCTCCGGCATCCGGGGGCCGTCACCGGAGCGGCGGACAACCGCGGACACGACGCCGGGAAACTCCGCACAATTGGGCCATGACAGAACGCTCCAAGAGCTCCGAACCGCACTTCCGCGTCCGCCGGGTCTACGATCCGCCCTCGGCGGACGACGGAACCCGGGTCCTGGTGGACCGCCTGTGGCCGCGCGGCGTCTCCAAAGAACGGGCCGACGTCCAGGCGTGGATGAAGGACCTGACACCGTCCTCCGCGCTGCGCTCCTGGTACCACGAGGACCGCACATCCCGCTTCCAGGAGTTCGAGCGCCGCTACCGCGACGAGCTCGCGGAGCCGGACCGCGTGGAGCTGACGGACAAGCTGCGCGCGATGGCCCGTACGGGCACGGTCACGCTGGTCACCTCGGTCAAGGACATCGAACACAGCCATGTGCCGGTGCTGGTGCGGCATCTGACCGAGAGCTGACCGTCCGGGGACGGCGCGGATCGGGTCCCGCCGCACCCCTCGTGCGTACGGGCCGACCCGACAGCAGGTGCGAAACGGCACAAGCTATGCCAATTTTGTGCAACGACGCGACCTGGGAGGGCCCGTATGACCACCATGGATGTCCCGTCCGACGAACCGGGACCGCGGACGAGGGCGGCGGCACCGGTCACGGCGCCGCCGTGAAGTGGGGCACGCCGGCGCTGATGACGACCGCGTCGGTGGCGAGTCCGCGGGCCGCTCCGGCCATGGCGGTGTACGGCTCCTGATGGGCGTGGAGGAACCGCAGTGCCTGGTCCACGCCCCGGACGAGAGCGTGGACCCTCCGAGATCGAGCACATGGCGCAGGTGGTGGCGCTGTTCCTGCGCGCGTCCTCCGGCACTGAAGCGCGCCGCCGACACCATCCTTGGGAGACCGAAGTGACCACCTCCGACACCCCCGACTCCGCCCCCGACTTCGCCGACCGGTCCGACTTCGAGGAGGCGGACCGGGGCCTTGTCTCTCCGCCGCTCTCCTCGACGGTCACGGCCGAGGACGGTCGTGTCGTGTGGAACTTCGACGACACGGCGTTCCTCGACGAGGACTGTCCCGACACCGCGCACCCGAACCTGTGGCGGCAGTCCCAACTGTGCGCGCGGGCAGGCCTGTTCGAGGTGACCGAGGGCGTCTTCCAGGTACGCGGGTTCGACCTCTCCAACATGACGCTGATCGAGGGCGACCACGGTGTCGTGGTCGTCGACCCGCTCGCCTCCGCGGAGACGGCGGCCGCCGCGCTGGAGCTCTACCGGTCGCAGCGCGGCGAACGGCCCGTCGCCGCCGTCGTGTTCACCCACTCCCACCTCGACCACTTCGGCGGTGTGCTCGGCGTCATCGGAGCCGACGACGACGTACCCGTGATCGCTCCACAGGGTTTCATGGAGCATTCCGTCGCGGAGAACGTGTACGCGGGTGCGGCGATGCTGCGCCGCGGCACCTACTACACGGGCGCCAACCTGGAGCGCGGGCCCGAGGGTCTCGTGGGCATGGGGCTCGGCTTCACCGCGTCCACCGGCACCGCGGGGCTGATGGCGCCCACGGTCGAGGTCCGGCACACAGGACAGGAACTGACCCTCGACGGCGTCGTGTTCCGCTTCCAGATGACCCCGGGCACCGAGGCGCCGTCGGAGATGAACTTCCTGCTGCCGCAGCGGCGCGCCCTGTGCATGGCCGAGAACGCCACGCACAACCTGCACAACATCCTGACCCTGCGCGGCGCAGTGGTCCGCGACGCCCGGATCTGGGCCCGCTACCTCAACGAGGCCATCGAGCTCTTCGGCCACGACGCGGACGTCCTGTTCGCCTCGCACCACTGGCCGACCTGGGGCTCGGACCGCATCAGGTCGTTCCTCGCCGAGCAGCGCGACGTGTACGCGTATCTGCACGACCAGACGCTGCGCCTGCTCAACCAGGGATACACGGGGGCGGAGATCGCCGAGCTGATCGAGCTGCCGCCCGCGCTCTCCGCGGCCTGGCACGCGCGCGGCTACTACGGCTCCGTCAGCCACAACGTGAAGGCCATCTACCAGCGTTACATGGGCTGGTACGACGGCAATCCCGCATCCCTGTGGGAGCACCCGCCCACCGAGACCGCCGAACGCTACGTCGACTGCATGGGCGGGCTCGAAGCGGTGCTCGGCAAGGCGCGTACGTACCTGGAGGAGGGCGATCTGCGGTTCGCCGCCCAGCTCCTGAGGCACGCCGTGTTCGCCGCGCCGGACAGCGCTGACGCCAAGGAGCTGCTCGCGGAGACCTTCGAGCGGCTCGCGCACGGCGCGGAGTGCGCGACCTGGCGCAACTGCTACCTCACCGGCGCCCAGGAGCTGCGCGGCGAGGTCAGGGCGACCAGCATCGGCGGCGGCAACATGGGCGACGCGCTGAACATCGAGCAGCTCTTCGACTCGCTCGCGGTCCGGGTCGACGGGCCGAGGGCGTGGGACCACTCGCTCACCCTGCACTGGCATCTGTCGGACCTGGGCGAGATGTACCGCATGACGCTGCACAACGGGGTCCTGGTCCACACCCGTACGACCCGGCCCGCCGACAGCGCGGACCTCTCCCTCACGCTGACGAAGCCCCAACTCCTCACCCTGCTGGCCGGGAAGGGTCTCCACGGCGTCTATCACTCGGGCGACCTGGGCGCCCTCGACACCCTGCTCTCGGTCCTCGACGAGAACGATCCGGACTTCGCGATCGTCACTCCGTGACAGGGGTGACGGGTGACGGAGTGCGGTGGCCGCCCATACGCACTAGTCCAGCGGGCCCTCGGCCACCGCATGCCATCCCATGAGTACATGACACCGGACCGTGACGACCGTCCCCCGGCGGACACCAGCGACGACATGACGGCGCTGCGCGCCCGGGTCGCTCAGCTGGAGGCCGCGGCGCCGGCCCGGCCCCGGCACCATCTGCGCTCGTTCTTCGCCGGCCTGCTGATCGTCCTCGTGGCGATCCTGACGCCGCTCAGCGCGGTCGCGACATGGGCCAGCGACATCGTCGGAGACACCGATCGCTATGTGGCGACGATGGAGCCGCTCGCTTCCGATCCCGATGTGCAGGCGGCTGTCACGAACCGTGTCACGAACGTCGTCATGGAGAACATCGATCTCAAGGCGCTCCTCAGCGACGTGGCACCCGCCGACCGGCCGAGGCTCGAAAAGGCACTGGGCAGGCTGAGCGGCCCGCTCACCAGCGGACTCAGCGGCTTTGTGCACAACATCGTCCAGAAGTTCGTGTCGAGCGACTCGTTCGAGAAGCTGTGGACCGGCCTCAACCGGCGCGTGCACACGGCGGTCGACAAGGCGCTGACCGGGAGCGGCGGCGGCGCCGTCAAGCTCACGAACGACGCGGTGACGATCGACCTGGCGCCCGTCATCGACGAGGCGAAGCAGCGGCTCGTCGACCGCGGCCTCGGGGTCGCCTCAAAGATCCCCGAGGTGCACACCGACTTCACGGTCATGACATCCGACTCCATCGGCAAGATCAAGAAGGGCTTCCGGCTGCTCCAGCTCATGGGGGTCTGGCTGCCCGTCATCACCCTGGTCCTCGCCGCCTGCGCCGTCCTCCTGGCCGTCCGCAAGCGGCGCGCGCTGGTGGCGGCCGGGATCGCGATCGCGGTGGGCGCCGCGATCCTCGGCATCGGCCTGTGGGTCTTCCGCGCCTTCTATCTCGACGGGCTGCCCTCCGAGGTGTCGCAGCCGGCCGCCGGCGCCGTTTACGACGCGCTCGTGCGGTTCCTGCGGACGACGGTGCGCATGCTGATCACCGTCGGCATCGTGGTGGCGCTCGCGGCCTGGCTGAGCGGCGACGGCCGTGCGGCGACCCGGGTCAAGGCCATGTGGCGCGGCGGCATCGGCGCGGTGCGCGACGCGGCGGGCCTCACCGGCGGGCCGGTGGGGGCGTGGGTGCACCGGGCGAAGACGTGGCTCAACTGGACGGTCGTCGCCGTGTCGGCCGTGATCATGCTGGTGTGGGACCGTCCGACGGGCGTCGTCATCGTGTGGATCGCTCTCTGCGCGCTCATCGCTCTCGCGGTGATCGAGTTCCTGGACGACGACGGATCTCCGCATGTGACGGCCGCCCCTGCGGGGTGACGCGGTTTCGATGTCAGGCACGCGCGGGCCGGCGTACCGCGCGCGGGCGGTACTCGACCACGGTCAGCGCCAGGGCCACGTACCGCTCCACCAACTCGTCCACGGATACGGGTCCCTCGGACTGGTACCACTCCCCGATGGCGTTGCACATGGCGATCACCGCGCGCCGGGCGTCGTCCGGGTAGCGGGTGAGGAAGATGCCCTGCTCAACGCCCAGCTCGACGACGTCGCGGAACTGCCGGCTGCCGCGCGCCTCGTTCTTCCGGTAGCGCGCCAGGTGCTCGGGCTCCAGGCTGCGCCCCTCGGTCAGCACGATGCTGCTCTTCACGGGGTGTTCCGTACGGAACCGCACGGTCGCCGCGACGAGCGCCTCCAGCTGTTCGGCCGGATCGTCGCCCGCCGCCTCCAACGCCTCGTCGCACGCACCGAAGTAGGCGTCGAGACCGTCGTCGAGGATGGCGACCAGCAAGTCCTGCTTGCCCTTGTAGTAGTAGTACAGGGCAGACAGGCTCACCCCGGCGCGCTGGGCGATGTCGCGGATCGAGGTGGTCCCGTAGCCGCGCTCGGAGAACTCCTGCCGGGCAGCCTCGACGATGGCCTTGTGGCCTGCGGGTCGAGTGGACACAGCTCTCCGATCTCCTGCTCCTGTCCCGGCGTCTGGACACCTGCCGACGGGGACCGTAGCTTAACGAATGTTCTGACTGCACGCCCGTCGCACTCGTCGACAAGGGAGTTGCCGCGTGATCCGTCGCCACCCGAAGGGCATGCCGGCCCGCCTCTCCTACCCCGAGGCGTCCGTCGGGGACATCCTCGCCGGTTCGGCCAGGAGATACCCCGACCGCGTCGCCCTGCGCGACGGCGACGACACGCTGACCTTCGCGGAACTCCACCACCAGGCGCTCAGCTTCGCGCGGGGGCTGCGTGAGCGCGGCATCGCCGAGGGCGATGTGGTGGCACTGCACCAGCCCAACTCCCTCTGGTTCCCGGTCACTTACTACGGGATCCTGCTGGCCGGCGCGATCGTGGCGCCCATCAACCCGACCCTGCCCCCGACGGCCCTGCGCGCACAGCTGGACGAGGCGGGGGCCCGGGCGGCCGTGACGCATCCGGCGACAGCACCGGCGCTCCTCGCGGCCGGCACCGAAGGGCTCGAACTGCTGGCCCTCGTACCACCGTCGGCCGTCGCGCCCGGCGATCCGGCACACCTCGACGGCACCGTGCCTCTCGCCGACCTGCTCGCGGCGGCCCCCGAGCCCGGCCCACGCGTCACGCCCGACGCGGTCGCCCACCTGTCCTTCACGGGCGGCACCACGGGGCGTTCGAAGGCGGTCCAGGTGCTGCACCGCCAGGTCGTGGCGAACTGCCTCCAGTTCACCTGCTGGCGCGCGGCCGCCGTGCCCGCGGTGGACCCCGACGGGGGCATCTTCCTCGATCCGGTTCCCGAGGCCGCCACCGAGTACACCAACCCTCCGGGGCAGGGCGTCTCGGTCGCCGTCGCGCCGTTCTTCCACGCCATGGGCCTGGTCGGCCAGTCGATCGGCGTGCTCGCCGGGCTGACGAGCGTCCTCGCCGGACGTTTCGACCCCGAGCGGTTCCTCGAACTGGCCGAGAAGTTCGGAGCCACCCAGATCGCCGGGTCCCCCGCGCTCTTCCACGCCCTGCTCGCCGCCCCCGCCGCACAGGGCCGTGCGCTCCCCGCGGTCCGCGTGGTCAACTCGGGTGCGGCGCCCATCGATACGACGACACTTCGTGCCCTGGGGACACTGTTCCCGCAGGCGTGCGTCGTGGAGGGGTACGGGCTGACCGAGGCCACCATGGGAGTCACGTCGGGGATCGTCGACCCCGATGACCCGGTGCCGATCGGATCGGTCGGCCTGCCCGTCTTCGACACCGAGGTCGAGATCCGCGATCTCGTGCAGACCGGGAGCTGCGTGCCCGACGGCGAGACGGGCGAGCTGTGGGCCCGCGGCCCGCAGATCACAGCGGGCTACCTCGGCCATCCCGAGCTGACGGCAGAGCAGTTCGTCGACGGCTGGCTGCGCACGGGCGACCTGGCGCGGTGCGACGAGCGCGGTCATGTCTACATCGTGGGCCGCGCCAAGGACATGCTGATCTACAAGGGATACAACGTCTATCCCGGCCAGCTGGAGGAGATCCTCAGCGGGCATCCGGCGGTCGCGCAGGTCTCGGTGATCGGGGTGCCGGCGGCGGACGCGGGCGAGATACCGGCGGCGTACGTCGTGGCGCGCCCGGATGCCTCGCCGGCCCCCGGCCCGGCGCTCGCGGAGGAGCTGATGGCGCACGTGTCCGCCCGCGTCGCTCCGTACCAGCGGGTGCGCGAGGTGCGGTTCCTGGAGGCGCTGCCCACCTCGGCCGCGGGGAAGGTCCTGAAGGCGGAGCTGCGGCGGGCACACCAGCCGCAGATTTAACGAACGTTCAACACGCTCGGCGCCGGGTCCCCGGATTGGTGGCGGCCCGGCCCCGGCCCCTCACACCTCCCCCGCACCCCCCTCACACCCCGGGCCGCCCTGAGCCGCATGGCGGGCCCCGTCCCGGGCAGGCGACCACTGTACGTGCGTGCCCCATCACCCGTTCGGGCTAACCCGAGATGTCGTGGAGCCGATCCGCACGCACGTTTGGAAGGTAGAGCCCGTGGGGTGCGTACCCGTCGGCAACCGCGCCGACGACCGGACGGGCGCCGGGGAGGTGCGTGATGCCAGAGATTTCCGTGGACGTCCACATAGGCCGATCCGTCACTGAGGTGTACGACTTCCTCTCCGACGCACGGAATCTCGAACTCTGGTTCTCGGGTGTCGACACCGTCGCCGAGAGCGCAGAGCCTGCAGGTCCGGGCGTGGTTCATGTCTACCGCTTTCCGGGGCGCCACCGGGACCAGCTGCTCCAGTGCGTGGCGTACGTCCCGGGCGAGCACCTCGTCTTCCGCGGCGACCGGATGTGGAACCCACTCGGCGCCCAGACGCCGCTGTACTCGTTCACGCTCTCCCCGCGCCGCCGCGGCACCCTGCTGCGCCTCACGGTGCAGTGCCGCCTCGCGGGCGCCCTGACGCTCCTTGCGCCCGTCGTCGCCATGGCCTGGCGGCGCGACCTGCCGAGGGACGCGCGCCGGCTCGGCGAGCGCCTCGGCGCCCCGCACTGCCACGTCATAGCCACCCCGCGACGGATACGCCTGCCCGGCCCGTCCTTCACCCCCGCCGCCGATCCCGCGGCCGCTCCTCCGGCCCTCACGGCGCCGGCCTCGCCTCGCCCGCAGGGCCGTCCCGAACCGCGGCCCCAGGTCCATCCCGAGCCCCACCCTGAGCAGCACCCCGAGCCTCGTCCCGCCTCGGTCCCGGCCGCCAAGGAACGTGCGACGCGCCCCGCGGCATGAGGCGGCCCGGATCCGCCCACGGGAAATTCCCGTGCGCCGGGTGCGCCGGGACCAGTAGCGTCCCCGCCCATGACTCTTCCTCGTATACGCCCTGCCTACGACGCCGACGAGCGAACACAGCTGGTCGCCTGGCTGGACATGCAGCGCGCCATCGTCGAGTGGAAGTGTGAGGGCGTGTCCGAGAAGGACGCCCATCGGTCCGTACTCCCCGCGTCCCCCGCCATGACCCTGGCCGGGGTCGTGTCGCATCTGCGGTGGGTCGAGCACTGCTGGTTCGAGGTCATGCTGATGGGCGGCGCGGCCGAGGGCCCCCAGTTCGACGACGGGCCGGAGGACGCCGACATGCTGGTCGACGACGTCCCCCTCGACCAGCTCCTCGGCGAGTACGCGCGCCAGTACGCCCGGTCGAACGAGATCACCGCAGCGCATTCCCTCGACCAGGCGGGCCGGCACCCCGACTTCCGCGCGGGGGCCGCGAATCTGCGGTGGATCCTCCTGCACATGATCGAGGAGACGGCCCGGCACGCCGGTCACCTCGACGCGATCCGTGAGCTTCTCGACGGCGGGAGGGGCTACTTCTGACCCGGTTCCCACCCGCCTGCGACCCGGTTCCGGCCCGGGGTGGTCACGGCCTGCCGGGCCCTTGTACGGGCGCGTTGTGCGACCTGCGAGACTGTCGCCATGCCCAGTCCGGCCCGTACGTCGTCCGCTGCAGGCGAGGGTCTTCGCGCGAGGCGCCGCCGCGAGACCGAACACGCGATCCACGCGGCCGCGGTACGGCTCGTCGAGGGGCACGGCCTGGCCGGGGTGACGGTCGACATGATCAGTGCCGCCGCCGGGATCTCCCAGCGCACGTTCTTCAACTACTTCCCGAGCAAGGAATCCGCGCTCACCATCAGCCCGCCGCCGCTGCCGGACGCGCTCCACCTGCGTCTCACGCACGGCGACCCGGCTCCGCGGGCCACGCTCACCGAACTGCTCGACGTTCTGTCCGCGCACATCACGGACGACGTCGTACCCGACCGTGAACTCGTCCAGGCCACCTTCCGGATCGCCGACCGGCACCCGGAGCTGCGGGCGGCGCTGCACGCGCGGTTCGACGCCTTCGAGGAACAGGTGAGGGAGGCGGTGGCCGAGCGGATGGCCGCCCCTCCGGCCGACCCCCGGCCCCGCCTTCTCACCGGCATCGCGCTCGCCGTGACCCGCACCGCCCTGGAGCAGTGGTCACTGGGCGCGGCCGGCGACCACGCATCGCCCGAGCCGGATCTCCGGCAGTGCGTCGACCTGCTGCACACGCTCATGCCGAAGACCTGAGGCGCGCGTCGACACGGCCTTCAGCGCCCGTCGGCGAGCTGCTGCGCGCGGGCCGTCAGATCCACCTTCCGGATCTTCATGGTCGTCGTCATCGGCATCTCGTCGACTATCTCCACGAGGGGAACCTTGTACGGCGCCATGCTCTCGCGGGCCCAGTCCCGTAGCACCGAGGCCTCCACTGCGCCCTTTTGACGAAGTGTCACGAAGGCCACCGGGATCTGGCCCTTCGTCGGGTCGGCGGCGGGGACCACGGCGGCCGTGTGTACGTCGGGGTGGCGGCACAGCAGCATCTCGACCTCCGCGGGGAAGACGCTCATGCCCTTCACCTTGATGAGGTCCTTGTCGCGGCCGAGGTAGTGCAGACAACCGTCCTCGTTGATCCGCCCGTTGTCGCCCGTGTGCAGCCAGCCGTCGCGCAGTTGGCGTTCCGTGGCGTCCGGCTTGTTCCAGTAGCCGGTCGTCACCGAAGGGCTGCGGACGACGATCTCGCCGGCCTCGCCGAGCGGCAGCGGCTCACCGGTCAGGGGCGACATCACGGCGATGTCCGTGCCGGGCATGGGCAGTCCGCAGAAGACGGGTTCGGCGTGCAGATCCTCGTCCCCGCCCTGGAACCCGTAGGGCGTCACGTCGATGGTGTGCGTCTCGGTCATGCCGTACGCGGCCTCGCGCAGGACCGAGTGCGCTCCCGCGGCCGCCTCCCAGCGCCGCCGGACGCCGACGTCGAGCTTGCGGATGAACGAGGTGCAGAGCGGGTCGACGAGGGAACTCAGGTCGTACGTGGCGAAGTCGGTCCGGTCGAGAAGTTCGAGGTAGTTCTCCACGGTGCCGACCATGGTGGTGACCTTGTGCCCGTCGATCGCCCGCAGGACGCGCGCAGGGTCCCAACGGGGCATGAGGACCGAGGTCCCGCCCAGCATCAGGGGGTTGAGGATTCCCAGGTCCTCGCCCGCGATCCAGAAGACCGGGATGTAGCACAGGACCACCACCTCGCCGTCGGCCTTCTGGCGGGTGGCCCCTGCGCTGGTGGCGATGGTGTAGATCATGTGCCGCTGGGTGTGCATGCAGCCCTTGGGAAGCCCGGACGTGCCGCCGGTGTAGTTCAGGGCCGCCAGGGCGTCGAGGTCGGCGGGGGCCCCGTCGACCGGCTTGTGGGCGACGGCCTGTGCCCACGTGTGGACCGCGAGCCCCTCGATCGCCACGGCGTCCGGGGCGGTCGCGGAGTGGGCCATCTCGGTGAGCGAGGTGACGAACACCCTTCGTACGGCCGTCTGTTGGCGTACGGAGGCGAGCAGCGGGAGTGAGGTGTCCAGGGTGATGACGGTCTCGGCGCCGCAGTCCGCCAGTTCGTAGGCGAGTTCGGCGCCCTGGAACATCGGGTTGACCGGCACGTGCACCGCGCCGAGGCGCAGCACGGCGAGGAAGGCGACCAGGAACTGGGGGCAGTTGGGCAGGTGGACGGCGACCCGGTCGCCCGCGCCGACGCCCTCGGAGGCGAGCCGTCCCGCCACCCGGCGGCTCAGCTCGTCGAGTTCGCGGTAGGTGACGGTGCGGCCCTCGAAGACGACCGCGGCCCGGTCGGGGCGCAGCCGCGCCCAGTGCGCCACATGATCCGGCACAGAGATCTCGCCGAGCGGGTACACGACGTCGGACGGTGTGCCGTGCGGGCGGACGCGGGCCTGACGGGCACGCAGATCCTCAAGATACTCCTCGATCTTCATGCGGCTCCTCGGTTTGTTGTCCCGACCTGACCTACCCGGACCTTCACCGCACCGGCGTCACCACGTGTCGATGAATCGACCGCGGGTGCGCCCCTCGGGCGTACGCGGGTGCGGATACGAATCCGGATGCGTGGGGTGCTGGGCGAACGTCGTGGTGATCCAGCGGCGGGTGTCGGCCGGGTCGATCACGTCGTCGACCTCGAAGGTCGTCCCCGCGTTGAGCGCCTTGCCCTGCTCGTACTGCTCCGCGAGCAGGGCCTCGTACGTGGCCTGTCGCTCCTGCGGGTCGGCGATGGCCTCGAGTTCGCGGCGGTAGCCGAGCCGGACGGCGCCTTCCAGGCCCATCGGGCCGATCTCGCCGGTGGGCCAGGAGACCATCGCCGTGGGGGCGCGGAAGCCGCCGCCGGTCATCGCCATCGCGCCGAGACCGTAGCCCTTGCGCAGCACGGCGGAGAAGACCGGGACGCCGAGGTGGGCTCCCGCGACGAAGAGCCGGCTGAAGTGCCGTACGGTCGCGGTCTTCTCGGCGTCCGGGCCGACCATGAACCCCGGGGTGTCGCACAGGGTGACCACGGGCAGGCCGTGGGCGTCGCAGAGTTGCAGGAAGCGTGCCATCTTGTCGGCTGCGTCGCTGTCGATGGCGCCGCCGAGGTGCTGAGGGTTGTTGGCGACCAGGCCCATCGGCCGCCCCTCGACCCGTACGAGCGCGGTGATGACGCCGACGCCGAACTCGCGGCGCAGTTCCAGGACCGAGCCGGTGTCGGCGAGGAGCGTGACCGCCTCACGTACGTCGTACGCGCGCAGCCGGTTCTCGGGGACGACGTGCCGCAGGAGGCGCTGGTCCGCACAGCCCCAGTCGCTCAAGTCGCCCTGGAAATAGGAGAGATACTGCTTGGCGACCGCCACGGCCCCGGCCTCGTCGTCGACCAGGATGTCGACGACTCCGTTCGGTACCTGGACCGGCATCGGTCCGACCTCCTCGGGCAGGAACTGCCCGAGGCCGCCCGCCTCGATCATCGCGGGGCCGCTCATGCCGACCGTGGCGTCGGGGGTCGCGATGACGACGTCGCAGCAGCCGAGGAGCGCGGCGTTGCCCGCGAAGCAGCGCCCGGCGACGATGCCGACCGTCGGCACCTGCCCGCTGAGCCTGGCCAGGGTGGCGAAGGTGGGGACGTCGAGTCCGGCGACGGCCATCATGTCGGTGTCGCCGGGACGTCCGCCGCCGCCCTCGGCGAAGAGCACGACCGGGATCTGCTGCCGCTCGGCGAGTTCGAGCATGCGGTCGGTCTTCTTGTGGTTGAGCATCCCCTGTGTGCCGGCGAGGACGGTGTAGTCGTACGCGAGGACGGCGCACTGGCTTCGCCGGTCGCCGAACTGCGCGCCGTTGACCTGGGCGACACCGGTGACGATCCCGTCGGCCGGGGTGTTGGCGATCAGGTCCTCGAGGGTCCTGCGGCGGCGCTGCGCGGCGATGGCCAGGGCGCCGTACTCGGTGAAGCTGCCCGGATCGCAGAGGTCGGCGAGGTTCTCGCGTGCGGTCCGGTGGCCGGTGCGCCTGCGGCGCTCGACGGCCTGGGGCCTGGCCTCGTCGAGGCCGATGCGGTGGCGCTCGACGACCTCGGCGAGGTCCGGCCTGATCACGTCGAGATCGACGTCGGCCGCCGCCTCGTCGACGCCGTCCTCACCCTGCGAAGGTGCGAAGACGACGAGTTCGGCACCGGCCGGGACGACGTCCCCGACGCTCGCGCGGACCTCGCGCACGATTCCGCCGCGGGGCGCGGTCAGGACGTGTTCCATCTTCATCGCCTCGAGGACGACGAGTGGCGCACCGGCCGCCACCTCGGCGCCCGGCTCCACACAGACGTCGACGACGCTGCCCGCGGAGAGGGCGGTGAGGACCGAGCCGTGGCTCTCCTGAGAGGCGGTGGCGCCCGGTACGAGCTTGTCGAGGTGTTCGTTGACGAAGGCGGTCGTCACCGTGCCGTCCCGGAAGGCCTCGTGGCGCAGAACGGCACGCAGCAGCGGGATGTTCGAGGGGACGCCGGAGAGCGTGAACTCGGCGAGCGCCCCGGCCGCCCGCCCCGCCGCGTCGGCGAAGTCGCCGCGGACCGTACGAGTGATCACCTTGGCGACGAGGGAGTCGTACGAGCCCTTGATCTCCAGGCCCGCGCGGCCGTGGGTGTCCACGCGCACGCCGGGGCCGCCGGGTGCCTCGAAGGCGGTCAGCGTGCCCTGCGAGGCGCGGGCCGTGCCGTCCGCGGACAGCTCTTCGAGGTTGACGCGCGTCTGGATCGCGAAGCCGCGCGGCTGCGGGATTTCCTCCTGGAGGAGGCCGAGTTCGGCCAGCGACCTGCCCTGGGCGAGGCGCAGTTGGGTGGCCACCAGGTCCACGCCGGCGAGTTCCTCGGTGATGGTGTGCTCGACCTGGAGGCGCGGATTGGTCTCGATGAAGTAGTAGGCGTCCGGGTCGTCCGCGTCGACGAGGAACTCGAAGGTGCCGAGGCCGAGATACCGGGTCGCCGAAGCCATCGTCACCGCGGCCTCGATCAGCAGGTCACGCGTGCGCGCGGGGAGCCACGGGCTGGGCGCGACCTCGATCAGCTTCTGGTTGCGGCGCTGGACCGAGCACTCCCGGTCCCACAGATGGGTCACCTGTCCGGTGCCGTCCCCGACGACTTGGATCTCGATGTGCTTGGCGCGGGGCAGGAGTTGCTCGACGTACACATCACCGTTGCCGAAGGCCCGCTCGGCTTCGGAGCGGCAGCGCTCGTACGCCCAGGCGAGGTCCGACGCGTCGTGCACCGCGCGCATGCCGCGGCCGCCTCCCCCGGCGACCGCCTTCACCATGACGCCGTCGCGCACGCCGGCGAGGAACTCCGTGGCCTGCGCGAGCGAGGTCGATGCGCCGGTCGCCGCGAGGACGGGGACGCCGTGCCGGACGGCGAGCGCCCGTGAGCTCGCCTTGTCGCCGAAGAGAGCGAGGAGTTCGGGGGTGGGCCCCACGAAGGTCAGCCCCGCCTCGGCACACGCCGTCGCGAAGTCGGCGTTCTCGCTGAGGAACCCGTAGCCGGGGTGGACCAGGTCGCATCCCGCGCGCCCGGCGATCTCCACGATCTGACGCGCGTCGAGATAGGCGGCTACGCCTTCGCCCTTGAGCAGGTGGGCCTCGTCGGCGAGCCGCACATGGGCCGCCGAGCGGTCGTCCGCGGAGTGCACCGCCACGGTCCGCAGGCCGAGCGCCGATGCCGCGCGGTGGATCCGGACGGCGATCTCGCCCCGGTTGGCGATCAGCACACGTGTCATCGGACGTCTCCTCCACGGGCCCGGAACGGGGGCCTTCTGTACGTGACGGCTTCGGGCTGTAGTGAGTGCTTCGGGCTGTACATGGCTCTGCTTGGGCTGTACGTGACACGGCTTCGGGGCGTGCCGGACGTACCGACGCGCCAGCGCATTGACGCTGGTGTCAACCTCAATGGCGCGCCCAGTCTGCGTTGACGCCGTCGTCAACGTCAATAAGCTGGGGCCATGCCGATCGCGAGAAAATCCTGGACCGTGCGCGACAAGCTGGACCGCCAGGACAGCGCCACGCGGGCCCGACTGCTCACGGCGGCCCGCACGGTCTTCGAGCAGCGCGGCTATGCGCGCACGACGATCGCCGACATCACGGCGGAGTCCGACGTCGGCCGCGCCACGTTCTATGTCTACTTCGCCTCCAAGCAGGACGTCTTCGCCGTGCTCGCCGCCGATCTGCGGGACCGCTTCCTGGCGGCCCAGGAAGCGGCGGCCCCAGAGGCCGAGGACCCGTATCTGCTCGCCGAGCGGACCAACGCGGCGTTCCTGGACGCCTACGTGGACAACCTCGCGTTCCTGACCGTGCTCGAACACCAGTCACTCACGGATCCGGCGATGCGCGTGCTCCGCGACGAGATCAACGACCGCCCCCGCGGACGCACCGCGCGCTACATCGCCGGTCTGGTGCGCCAGGGCCTCGCCGAGCCGGCCGGTTCGCCGGAGTCCGTGGCCACCGCCGCGGCCGGCATGGTCGCGGGCTTCGCACGGGCCGTGGCCGCCGACCCGGGCTACCGGGACCGGGCGGTCGCCGATCTGACGGCGATGTACCTGCGGCTGCTCGGCCTCACGCCCCGCGCCGGAGCTAAGCCCTGACCCCACGGGTTCCTCCGGCCCGTCCATTCGGCCCACGCCCGCTCGCGCCATGCACTCGCCTCTGTGTTGGCTTGAGCCAAGCGTCCGGACGGAGGGGGAAGATCCTCATGGAGACACCGCATACGCCCTATGGCCAAGACCCCGGCTACGGGCAGGATCCGCATCAGCCGTACGGGCCCGACCCGGCGCACCCCACCTACACGGCGTACGGGCCGTACGCCGACAGTGCGCCGCCTCCGCCCCCGCAGCCGCGCGTCGACGCCCGCAGGATCTGGTCCGGCGGCCTGATGACCGCGCTCGTCGCCGCGCTGACCGCCGTGGCCGGTGTGCTCCTCGTCCGCGGTGTCCTCGGCGTCGCCGTGTTCGCGCCTGAGCGCGACGGCGCGATGGGGGACGCGTCCACCGGAATGCTCGCGGGCGGCGCCGCCGTCGCGGCTCTCGTCGCGACGCTGCTGCTGCATCTCCTGTGCCTGGGCACACCGCAGCCCGGGCGGTTCTTCTCCTGGATCGTCACGCTGGCGACACTCGTCGTGGTGCTGCTGACCTTCACCACGTCGGTGGCCATGGTGACGAAGGTGGGCACGGCTGCCGTCTGTCTCGCTGTCGGACTCACGATCGGGGTGCTCCTCACCCCTGTGGCACGCGGCGCGGTGCGCGGCCGCTGACCTGGTGTGCCATGCCCCGGCTGCGAGTGGGCGACCGGCCCGGAGCTACCTTTGCGGCATGGAACTCATAGGTGAGATCACCGCCGGCCGCCCCCTGCTCGTGCTGGCCGTGAAGGAAGAGGCGCAGTTCCTCGACACGGATCTCCCCGTCCTGCTCACCGGGATGGGCAAGGTCAACGCGGCGACCGCGCTCGCCACCGTCCTGGCCCGCGGCCCGCACCCCTCGGGCATCGTGAACCTGGGCACGGCGGGCGCGCTGCGCCCCGGCTGGACGGGCACCCACGTCATCGGCTCCGTGATCCAGCACGACCTCGACAACGCCGTGCTCGCCTCCCTGACGGGCGAGATCTACGGTGCGCCGATCGACCTGCCCGACCACGGCGGGCCCGTCCTCGCGACCGGCGACTCCTTCATCTCCGACGAGGCGGCCCGCGCCCGTCTCGCCGCGCACGCACCGCTCGTCGACATGGAGGGCTACGCACTCGCGTCCGCCGCCCAGCAGGCCGGTGTTCCGCTGCGCATCGTCAAGCACGTCAGCGACGAGGCGGGCGACGGGGCGGCCAGGACATGGCGCGAGACGGTTGCCGACTGCGCACGCGTCCTCGCCGACTGGGCCGCGCGGAACATTCCCGTACGCCCCTGATCCACGACTCCCCCGACAGGCCGCGGGGCCGGCGATGAGATGATCGCGGGCCACGTCCCGCATACGCCGGTACTCCCGCCGAGGCCTGTCGGGCGCCCTCCGACCGAGACGAGCACGCCTTGGGAACCCGGCCGACGGCCCAGGTCACCCGAACCGCCCCCTCCTCCGCCACGTCCGGCTCCGCCGACGAAGGCGACAACGACCACGGCCACAGCCACGTGCCGGGCGCCGAGTCGATGTCCTGGCGCCGGCTGTGGGCGGCGCTGCGTCGCACGCCGGTGTCGATGTGGAACGACGACGTGTCGGACTGGGCCGCGGCGCTGACGTACTACGCGATCCTCGCCCTGCTGCCCGCCATGCTCGTGACCGCCTCGCTCATCGGCCTGGTCAGCCCGGCGACGACGGACGCCCTGATCACGCATGTGACGGCCTGGGCGCCCGCCGAGTCGGGCGCCGCCCTGCACGAGTCGCTCCGCCACATGGCACACGAGCGGTCCGCCGCGCTCACCGTGACGATCGCAGGCGCAGTCAGCGCCCTGTGGTCGGCGTCCAGTTACTCGGCCGTGTTCCGCCGGGCCCTCCACACGCTGCACGGCGTCCGCGACACAAGGCCCGTGTGGCGCAAGGCCCACCGCATCCTGCTGACCGCCTGCACCCTGCTCGCGCTCCTCGTGGCCAGCGCGCTCGCCCTCGTGCTCAGCGGATCCCTCGCCCAGTCCCTCGGGCACTGGCTCGGACTCGGCGACACGGTCGCCGCGGCCTGGAACTTCCTCAAGTGGCCTGCCCTGCTGTGCCTGGTGGCGCTGCTCGTCCTGGTCCTGTTCCGCTCGGGGCCGCCCGCCGCCCGAGGGTGGCGGCACGGCCTGCCGGGTGGTCTGCTGGCCGCGCTGATCTGGCTCGTCGCGTCGGCCGGCTTCACGTTCTACGCCTCGCAGCTCGGCACCTACAGCAGGCTCTACGGCTCCCTGGCGGGGGGCGTCGTGTTCCTCGTCTGGCTGTGGGTGTCGAATCTGGCGCTGCTGGCCGGGGCCCAGTTCGGCGTCGAACTGGACCGGACCGCGCCCCACGCGCCCGAGGTCAGCGCCGGCGACGCAGCGCCTGCGGAGTGAGGTCGGCGAGCGTCGGATAGCCGTCGACGGCCATGATCAGGTCGGTCTCCGCGAGCAGGGACCGCAGCACGTGGACGATGCCGTCGACGCCGCCGAGGGCGAGGCCGTAGGCGTAGGGGCGGCCGATGCCGACCGCCGTCGCGCCGAGGGCGAGCGCTTTGACCACATCGGCTCCGGAGCGCACCCCCGAGTCGAACAGCACGGGCAGACCGTCGGCGGCCTCCACCACCTCGGGCAGGGCGTCGATGGCGGCGAGGCCTCCGTTGGCCTGCCGCCCGCCGTGGTTGGAGCAGTAGATCCCGTCGACGCCGCCGTCCTTGGCCCGTCGTACGTCCTCGGGGTGGCACAGGCCCTTGACGATGAGCGGCAGGTTGGTGAGCGAGCGCAGCCAGGGGAGGTCGTCCCACGTCAGGGGGTTGCCGAAGACGCTCGCGAACTGCATGACGACGGCCTGCGTGTCATCGGCGCGACCCTGCGGGAGCCGGGAGCGGAAGACCGGGTCCGAGGTGTAGTTGCTGAGGCAGTGGCCGCGCAGCTGGGGGAAGTTGCCGGTGGTCAGGTCGCGGGGCCGCCACCCGGTGACCCAGGTGTCCATGGTGACGACGATCCCCTTGAAGCCCGCCGCCTCGGCGCGGCTGACGAGGCTCTCGGCGAGGTCGCGGTCGGTCGGCGTGTAGAGCTGGAAGAAGCCGGGGGTCTCGCCGAACTCCTTGGCCACGTCCTCCATGGGGTCCGCGGACAGGGTGGAGGCCACCATCGGAACTCCCGTGCGCGCGGCGGCCCGCGCCGTCGCGAGGTCCCCGTGCCCGTCCTGCCCGCAGAGCCCGATCACGCCGATGGGGCACATGAACAGCGGGCTGTCGAGCTTGAGTCCGAAGAGGTCGACGGTCAGGTCCCGCCGGCTCGCCCCGACGAACATGCGCGGAACGAGCCCCCACTGTTCGAAGGCGGTGACGTTCTCTCGCTGGGTGAACTCGTCGCCCGCGCCACCCGCGACGTACGACCACACGGACGGCGCGAGCGCCTCGCCGGCCCGCTGCTCCAACTCCGCGAAGGCCATGGGCAGCTCGGGGACGATGCCCCCGAGCGCGTTGAAGTAGATCTCGTGCTGGTAATCACCGAACTGCTGCGTCATCGCGGCCACCCTCCTCGTCCAACGCCACCGTGTCCTGGCGGTGGCGATCAGACCCTAGTGCGCAGGCCGACGGATGGGAGCCCGTGGGGTACGGGGTCAGGTCCGCACCCCACGGGCTGCTCAGGGCCGGCCACGCGCCGAACGCCGGACGGAGATCAGCCGGAGGTCAGGCGCCGCACGGCCGCCCGCGTCAGTTCGCGGCCCTGCGGGGCCGTGTCGAGGGAACGGTGCAGGACCAACCCCTCCATCAGCGCGTCCAGTTGGCGGGCGGTGTCCGCGTCGAAATGCCGCTCCAGGAGGTCGCGGCTGCGGGCCGTCCAGGCGTGGGTGAGTTCGCGGTACTCGTCGCGGCGGGCGGCGAGGGCGTACAGCTCGTGGGTGAGGACGAGATCGCGGCGCGGCCCTTCGGAGAGCGCGTGGATGAGGTCGGTGACGGCTTCCCGGGCCCGCTCGGGGGTGCCGGCGTCGGCCAGGTGCCGCTCGAACACGGCGACGATCTGGTCGGCGAACCGTTTGAAGGCCTCGCGCAACAGGTCGTCGATGCCTGCGAAGTGGTAGGTCATCGAGCCGAGCGGCACGTCGGCTCGCACGGCGATCTTGCGGTGGGAGACCCCGGCGACGCCCTCTTCGGCGATGTGGTCGAGGGTGGCGGCGAGGATGCGCTCGCGGCGCTGCGGGTCCGTGCGTCCGGTGGCCATGGGTGCGCCGGTCAGAGGGTGCGGACGGGGCGGGCGGGGTTGCCCACGGCGACGACGTTCGCCGGGATGTCCTTGGTGACGACGGCGCCGGCGCCGATGACGGAGTTGTCCCCGATGGTCACCCCGGGACACACGATGACCCCGCCGCCGAGCCAGACGTTGTCGCCGATGGTGATGGGCAGCGCGGCTTCCAGCTTGTCGCGGCGGGGCTGCGGCTCCACCGGGTGGGTGGGGGTGAGGAGTTGGACGTTGGGGCCGATCTGGCAGTCCTCGCCGATGGCGATCCGGGCGACGTCGAGCGCGGTGAGGTGGTAATTGACGAAGGTGCGGGCGCCGATGGCGATGTTGCTGCCGTAGTCGACGAACAGCGGCGGCCGCACCTCGACGCCCTCCCCCACGGAGTCGAGCAGGTCGGCCAGAATCGGCCGGGCCTTGTCGGCATCCACGACGAAGGCGGCCTGGTAGCGGGCCGCCAGCTGCATCGCCCTCCGCTGACGCCGGGCGATCTCCGGATCGTCGGCGATGTAGAGGTCACCCGCGAGCATGCGCTCCAGGTTCGTGCGCGGGTCGTCGGCGAAGGAGTCCGTCGTTGTCATGCGTACGATCGTACACTCGAGAACGTACGCTCGCGATCGGCGAGTCACCGAGCGCAGGGCGCTCGGCCCGGCTAACCCGCTTGCCGCATCAGCATGTCGCGGACCCCGATGCCGAAGTGGGCACGCAGGCGGTGCAGTTCCCACAGGCCGACGGCGGTCACCGAGGCGGGGGCCCCGAGCATGAGCAGCACCCGGAGCGGGCCCGGCACACCCGCGTAGGCGCCGGTGAACAGGTCGACGAGCGTCATCTCCCAGACCAGCGTCATGGCCAGCAGCGGCGGCACGGTCTCGTGGATGTCCGCGGTGCGGAACACGTACACGAGCGCCAGGCCGATGCCCCAGAAGATGAACGGCACCACCCACACAAAGGTCAGCACGAGGACGGAGTACGTGACGACGGCCATCACCGGGTTGGTGGCGAACCTGCCCTCCATGAAGCCGGTGAGCATGATCGCCGGGAACACGCCCACCGCCGCCACGATGGACACCATCGCGCCGAACGACTTGGCGGCCCGGCGCAGCAGCTCGCGGCGGGCCGAGGGAGCGGCGAGGGCGAGCAGTACTCCCACGGCGACGGGGAACGTCACGGACAGCATCAGGACGCTGAGCCAGGCCTGGTCCCCCCGGTCACTGACGACGTCGCTCACCGAGTTGGCGAGCTTGTAGGACATCGACACCCACACCACCGCGCCCAGACCGACCAGGGTGCGGATCTTCTGGACACGGGCGACCAGGGCGTCGTCGACGATGCCGGAGCGGGACGGCTTGAACACCCGGCGCGCGGTGTGGATGGGGCCGACCTTCTGCCGCAGCCGCTGGAAGGGGCCAGGGGCGGGCGGCGGGCCGGGGTGCGGCGGATACGGGTGCGGCCCGTTGGGAGGGGGCCCGTACGGGTGCGGGATCTGCGGCGGGTAACCGCCGTTGGGCGGCTGTGGCGGGTACGGGCCCTGAGGCGGCGGGTACGGGCCGGGCCGGGGCCGGTGCCCTGCCTGCGGGTCGTAGGGCGGCTGCCCGCCCGGATTCCAGGCGTTCATGTGTTTCCCCCGAGGTGTGACTGATGGAACACGAGCGGCAACAGAATAGAGGCGCCGCGTCCCGGCGGACCCCTACCGGACGATGCGGCGGCGGTATCGATGCCGGCGGTTCAACCGGCGGAGGCCGGGCGGTAGCGCACGTTCACCACGAGCGACGGGTCGCTGCCGTTGACAAGACCGAGTCGGACCGGCGAGCCTCCCGGGTTGTCGAACAGGCGGATCCCGTCGCCGAGCAGGACCGGCGCGATGTGCAGGTCGATCTCGTCGATGAGCCCGCGCTCCAGGAGCTGACGGCCGATCGAGGGTGACAGGACCTCAAGGTTCTTGCCCCCGGCCGCGTCCAGAGCGATCCGGACCGCCTCGGCCACATCGCAGTTGAGGAACGTCACGCCGTCGGCGGGCTTCAGGTCCTCGGGACGGTGGGTGAGGACGAACACGGGCCCCTGCCAGTGGCCGCCGTAGGTCGCACTCGCGTCGGGGTAGGCGTCCCAGCCGTCCCGGCCTCCCAGCACGGCGCCGGTCGTCTGCGCGTACTCCTCGACAAGGCCGGGCCGGGACGAGAAGCCTGTCATCCAGTCCATGGAATGACCCGGCCCCGCCACGAAGCCGTCCAGCGACATCGTGAAGTGCCAGAGCACCTTGCCCGATGCGGTCTGCCGTTCGGTGTCGGTGATCGGCGAGGCGGCATCGGGGTTCCGCGGGGTCTCGGCGGTGGGCATGATCGGTCCTCTCGTCGGCGGAGGCTGTCCCGTAGACCCGGTACGACCCGGGAACTCATCGCCGACGCCCACCCCTGCCTCTCACTGCGCCCGCACTATCGACGTGGCCATGACGTGTGACCGCGCCTGGTGAACACGGAGACGTCGGCGCCGCGATCGGCGCCGACGAGGTTGTACGTCAGACAGACGCCGTACCCCTCGCTGACGGTGCGGCGGGCGAGGTCGGCGGCGGTGAGAGATCGACGGACCCTCGGCGACCCAGGGACAGCACACGCTTCTCGTTCTCCACCAGCCAGGCAGTGATGCGCGGCGGATTCAGCGGGGCGTTCTCGTCGACGACCCCGTCGGCGTCGCCGTACGCCCACACCCCGCCGGTGTGCGCATAGGGGTGGGGCCGCACGCCGTCCCGCAGTGCCTCCGCCGCTGCGCGGCCGACGTCCGCCGTGCCCTCGGCGGAATCCGCTCCCCGAGATGGATCACCGCGTCGGCCGGATGAAGTTGATTGAGGTCGGCATGGACAGGCTGCATCGCCCCGCTGTGCTCAGTCCGGCTTGCACACCCCACTCATCCCAGCGGGCCGAGCTCACGCGGGTACGCCACGTGCCGGCCCCGCCCGAGGGACTGCCTCGGCGTCAGCAGCCCGCCCGAACCTTGCGCATCTGCTCGGCGACTCTTCGTGACGCGCGCCATTCGACGGCATCTCTCCGTGCGGTGGCCGACCGAGGTGAGCAGCGCGCCTCCGCACATCACTATGGAAGTGGCGCGTATGTGCGTGCCGAAGCGGAGGTGTGCCATGCCGGCCAGTGCAGTCCTCATGCGTATCGCCGATGATGGGCGAATTCTCGAGTGGTCTGCCCAGGCCCGAGAACTGCTCGGCTGGTCCCGGGCGGATGCCGAGGGGCGCACT
The DNA here is from genome assembly GCF_002803065.1 of Streptomyces sp. CB01635. GTDB lineage: Bacteria > Actinomycetota > Actinomycetes > Streptomycetales > Streptomycetaceae > Streptomyces. The sequence goes on along the minus strand of NZ_NNBL01000020.1, from coordinate 92,193 downwards.
GTGGCCGGCCTGGTACGGCCGGGCTCCCCTGCGTCCGAGGTCGTGGCGGCACTGGCGGCTCTGGGGGAGGTGTCGGTACGACCCGCGCTCTCCGGTGGTTCGCTGACCTGGGAGGTAAGCGCAGCAGAAGGCTCTGGTTCAACCGAGCGGGACATCGCGGTCTTGCAGGCGTTGTTCGCTGACGCACCCATGGACTTGTACGTTCTGGACTGCGACCTGCGTATCGTCAGGTCCCGGGCCCGTACGCCCGAGGCACAGCCGGCCGTGAAGGAGACCCAGGCCGGCCCGGATTTCGCTTCGACGCTCGGGCTTGAGGATCCAGCGAACGAGCGTGCGGTGGCGCGGCTGGTTCTTGCGAGCGGTGAGCCGGCGCTGCAGCGTGTCGTGCGGTCCGCAGGAGCGGAGGGCACCAGTCGTCCCGTGGTCTACTCCCTGTCGTACGTCCGCGTCGAAGGACGTGACGGCCGGACTCAGTGCCTGGTCGCCTCGGCCATGGACGTGACGGACCGCGAGCGGACGTTGCGCCGGTTGAAGGTCTTGGAGCGGGTCCGCACAACCGTCGGGGACCGACTCGACGTCATGTCCGTGTGCCAGGAGTTGGTCGAGGCTGTCGTGCCGACGTTCTCAGGCATTGTGGTGGTCGAGGTCATCGAGGACGTGTTCCGGGGGCAGGAGCCGCCGTTGGCTCCGGTGGCCTACGACGTGCCCTTGCGGCGCGCTGCATTCAAAGGGCTGGTGTCGGCACACGCGGTGGGCGACGTTCGTCGGCTCCCGGACGGCACACCGTTCTCACGAGTCCTCAACGACCTGCGTCCGCGGCTTCTCAGTGTGGCCGAAGACAGTCCCTGGCTGTCGGCGGATCCGGCGCGGGCGAACTCCATCGTGCGGTCAGATGCGCACTCCCTGATCGTCGCCCCTCTTACCGTGCGCGGCGAAGCTCTGGGCGTGGTCAGCTTCTATCGGCACGGGGACGAGGAGCCCTTTGACGAGCACGACGTCACGCTGACGACGGATGTCTGCGCGCACGCGGCGCTGTGTATCGACAACGCACGGCGTTACACGCGGGAACGGACCATCGCAGCAACCGTGAAGCGTCAGCTCCTGCCGCAGAAGTCGCCGGTTCCGTCCACGGTGGACGTGGCCACGATGCACATCCCCGGTCCGGGTGGCGGAGGCGCATGGTTCGACACGATCGAACTGGCGGGCGGCCGAGTCGCGTTGGTGCTCGGAGACGTGGCCGGACGAGGCGTGGCGACTGCTACCACCATGGGACAGCTCAGGACCGTCATCCACGCGCTGGCCGCACTCGACTTGGAGCCGCAGGAACTGATGGCACGGCTGAGCGACACCGCCGAGCGACTGGCCACGGAACGGGCAGCGCTGCCGGCGGGAGACCCCCTGAACAGTGAACCGCTCACGGCTGCGTGCCTGATCGCGATCTACGACTCGGTCGACCACACGTGCACGCTCGTTCGCGCGGGACTCTCGGAGCCGTATCTCGTCCTTCCTGACGGCGAGTCGGCGACGGTGACGACTCCGGGAGGTCCGGTGCTCGCCGGCACCGATCACGCCCCTTTTCCTGCCACTGAGATCACGATGCCGGCAGGCAGCACGCTTGCGGTCGGCAATGAGGACCTGTTGGAGACCTCGCCGACGCTGCGTGTACTGCTGCGGGAAGGAGCGACGCTGCCCCTGACCGAAGTCTGCGACACACTCTCCTACGCGCTGCGAGACCGCCACGACACGGAGAAGATGCTGCTGCTGGCGCGTGCTCGAGGTCTGCCCCCGGACAGAGTGCTGACGGTTGCACTGGCCGAGGATCTGGCGGCCGTCCCAGCGGCCCGAAAGGCCGCACGCAGACAACTCGCCGCTTGGAAGATCAGCGAAGAGTCAGCGTTCACCACCGAACTCATCGTCAGTGAACTGGTCGCCAACGCAGTCCGGTACGGCGCCCCGCCGTACCGCCTGCGGCTCATCCTCGACGACCGTCTGACCTGCGAGATCCGTGACGCGGGGACAAGCGTCCCGCACCTCAAGCATGCCCGCGCGATCGATGAAGGGGGCCGCGGCCTGTTCATCGTCGCCAGCATCACCGACGCCTGGGGCGTCCGTTACCACGTCCAGGGCAAGACAGTGTGGGCGCAACAGGGCACGGTGGCTGCAGAGCCGGAGTAGCGGGAGAACTGCGAGGCAGCCCGTCCTCGCGCTCGCCGTCGCATTCGGGGCGATGCCCCTCTCCTGCACAGCGCCCTCAGCCACCGGTCAGCCCTACGGTCCCACGAAGATAGGCGCCCGAGCGTGCCGCCTGTGCCAACGGCGGCCTGCCGGACACCACCCTTCCCGTACAGGCCCGCGCCACGCGAATGGGGTGTGTTCTCCGGTGGTCTGGGTGACCATGGAAGTCGAAGCCGCCAGCAGGCGCAAACAGGCCGCGCCCCAGTCCGAGGGGTGGCTCATGTGGCGTCGGCGGGCAGAAGGAGTGCCTGCAATGAGCGAAGCCGAGTGGCCTCCCCCGGACATCGGCGAGGTGTTCAGCGGCCGAGCGAGCGACGAACCATCACAGCCGAGTGGGTTGATGAACCTTCTGGGAGTGGCGGCCGTGCTGCTGGACGCCGAGGGACGGGTCGTCCTGTGGAGTCCGCAGGCCGAGGAGCTGTACGGCTACACCGCCGAGGAAGCGCTCGGGCAGCACGCCGCACAGCTACTCGTCCCCGAGGAGGACTGTGATTGGGTGCTCAAGAAGTTCGCCGAGGTCATGGAGTCGGGCCGGAGCTGGGGTGGCACGTTCCCCGCCCGTCGAAAGGACGGCGGCACACGGCTGGTGGAGCTGCGCAACATGCGGCTCCTGGACGACCGCGGCGACTTCTACGCCCTTGGACTGGGCACCGACGCGCCCACACTGCGCGAGGTGGAGCGGGACGTAGCCCTCTCCACCCGGCTGATCTCCCAGTCCCCCATCGGAATCGCCATCCTCGACTCCGACCTGCGGTACCTGGCAGTCAACCCCGCGCTGGAGCGGATGCACGGCGTCCCCGCGAAAGACCACCTCGGTCGCCACTACCGCGAGATCATGACGGCTGCGAAGTTCGAAACGCCCGAGGCCGCGATGCGGCAGGTCCTCGACACCGGGATGCCCCTGATCGACCAGTCCACCATCGTCGGCCACAGCCCGGCCGACGAGGCACCGCGCCTGCACGCCTGGGCGATCTCGGCCTACCGGCTGGAAGACACCCAGGGCCGCGTGCTCGGGGTGGCCGAACTCGTCACAGACGTCACCGAGCGTTACCAATCGGCCCAGGAGGCGACCGCGACGCGGCGGCGCCTGGCCGTGATCGCCGACGGCTCCGCCCGCATCGGCACCACCCTGGACATCGCACAGACCGCCCGGGAGCTGGCCGACGTCACCGTTCCCGAACTCGCCGACGTGGTCTCCGTCGACGTGCTCGACTCCGTCATCGACGAGCACCGGCCTCGCACCACCGCCGGTCCCGCATTCTTCCGTGCCCTCGCGCTCAAGGCCTCCCACCCCACCGAGGCCCTCCAAGCCGCCGATCCGCCCGGGCACATCGCCGCGTACGAAGACAACCGTGTGGCCACCCGCTGTGTGCGCACCGGTCGACCCATCTTGATCCCCCACGCCGACGGAAACGACCTGACATCCATCGCCCGGGACGACCACGCCGCAACGCTGCTGGCCCGCGCCGGAGTGCACTCCTACATGGCCGTCCCACTCATTGCCCGCGCCACCGTCCTTGGCTTCCTGGGGCTGACCCGCGCCCGCGACCCACGGCCCTTCGACGAGGACGACCTCGCCATCGCCGCCGAACTGGCCTCCCGCACCGCGGTGTGCATCGACAACGCCCGTGCCCACCAGAGCGTGCGCAACGCCGCCGAGACCCTGCAGCGCAGCCTGCTCCCCCACCATCCACCCCACCTGCCCGGCCTGCAGGTCGCCTCCCGGTACCAGCCCGCACAGGCGGCCTACGAAATCGGCGGCGACTGGTACGACGTCCTCCCCCTGGGCGGCGACCGGACGGCCCTCGTCGTGGGCGACGTCATGGGCAGCGGTATCGACGCCGCCGCGACCATGGGCCGTCTGCGCACCGCGACCGCCGCCTTCGCCGGCCTGGACCTCGACCCCACCCGCGTCCTCCAACAGCTCGACACGATCACCTCCGGACTGGAGCCATACATCGCCACCTGCCTCTACGCCGCCTACGACCCCCGCCGTGGGGAGTGCCACATCGCCAACGCCGGCCACCTGCCCCCCGTCCTCATCCGCGACGGCAAGCATCCCCAGCTGCTCGACCTGCCCACCGGTACCCCACTCGGCGTGGGTGGCGTCCCGTTCGAGACCACCACTCTCTGCCTCGACCCGGGTGACCAGCTGATCCTCTACACCGACGGACTGGTCGAAACCCGCCACCACCCCATCGACGAGCGCCTCGACACGCTCCTGCGCGTCCTGGAAGCACTCGACTGCCCGCTGGAAGAAACCTGCGACCGGCTCCTGCACGACCTCCGACTGCCCGACGACCACGACGACGTCGCCCTGCTGATCGCCCGCAGCCTGTCGTTCGCGCCAGAGGATGAACGACGTCCCCGCTGATCCGATGCAGCAGGAGGTGATAACCGCCAACAGGCATCCGTTGGCGGCGGCGGTCTGGTACCGAAACGACTGGTCCAGGAGCTGATCCAGGCTTGGTGCCGGCCCCTCTCCGGGAACGTGCCATCGGGCACTTCCGATGCGAGAGGAAATACGTGCCGCAGCAGCTGAACAAACGTCAACTGCAGGTCCTGCGTCGGGTCGGGCAAGGCTGCCCGGAAGGCGTACGGGAAGGGACTCATCACAAACGCAGTCGGCAGGCATTTCAGAGGCCGTTGTCCTCACGGACGTGATCGTTGAGTTTCCGCTGCTCAGGCATGGTTTCGGTGTCGCTTCGGGGCGGGCGATCAGGTCGTTCTCGCGATGTGGAGATGACCGGTGACATCGGTGATGGGTCTGTTGGAGCGGCGCGAAGCGGCTGCCCGAGTGCGGGTGTATGAGCTTCGCGTGGAGGCGGAGCGCGTTCTTGCTGAACTCGGCGAGGCGGAGGCGGTGTTGGAGCGCGGTGATCGTCCGCACGGAGCCGGCCGAGGCCCTGGCTGCTCGGCAAAAGGCGGATGCGCTTGTCCCCGGCCCGCGCGAGGCGGCGGTGGACGAGTTCCCGGTTGCGGAGGCAGAAGATGACCCTCACCGACGGCACTGAGCTCAGCCCCGCCCTCGGCATCGGCGCGTTCGCGGAGAAGACGCTCGTGGCCGCCGGACAATGCACCAAAGTCGACCCCGCCGCCTCCGCTGCCGCGGCCGGCTTGCTCGGCTGCGGTGTGATGGCCTGGCTCGGAGCCGCCCTCAACATCGGCGAGGTCAGCCGCGGTGACTCCGTCGCCGTCATCGGCTGCGGTGGCGTCGGCGATGCGGCCGTGGCCGGTGCACGCTCGCCGGAGCAGGAAAGATCATCGCCGTGGACCTCGACGACCGGAAGCTCGCGACGGCCACCGCCCTGGGCGCCACACACACGGTCAACTCTCGGGAGACCGATGCGATCGACACTATCCGCGAACTGACCGGCGGATTCGGCGCGGACTGTTGTCTTCGAGGACAGCACCGCGGGCGCGAAGGCCGGAGCCGCGGCAGGCGCCACCGTCATCGGAGTCGGACAGCGCGGACTGGCCACCGACGCCACCGTCGTCGTCCGCGATCTGCGCGGCCTGACATGGCACGACGGCGTATTCAACCTCGCCGCCGCAGACCTGCTGCGGTGCTGACCACGCCCTACGCATCAGGCCCGGGCGCCGCCCCACGACACACGAAGGACCTCAGCTACCTCGCCCGGTACACCGGATTCATGGAGGGAGGTGCACGCCCGTGCCTGACAGGTGCGCCCGCTCCGTGCCGTCCAGCCGCAACGCCGTCGCCAGCGCATCCTGCCGGTTCTGTGCCCTCAACTCGGCAACCGACGAGCGTGCGTCCGCCGAAGTGCGAGCGGCCGGGTTCGAACCACTGGAGCCGTACCCCGGCCGGACCACGGACCGTTGGCGCTGCCGCTGTTCCTGCGGGAACGAAGTCGCGACGCGCCCGTCCTCCGTCCGGTCGGGAACGACCGGCTGCAAGAAGTGCGCCGCCGATCCGGTGGCCGAACCGATCCCGCGACAGCCGCCGCGGAGGCGCGCGCCGCCGGGTTCGAGCCGTTGGAGCCTTATCCGGGGAGACCACCGACCGGTGGCGCTACCGCTGCAGGTGTGGCACGGACATCACGCTCACCCTGACCAGCATCAGAGGAGGCCGTACCGCGTGCGGAACGTGGCGCAGGGCTCCCGTACGGCAAGCAGAGGCCGGGACCCAAGCCGGATGCTCTTGACGGCGAGACCGTCGACGGCTCCGTCGGCACGGTCTCCCGCGATGCCGTCCGCCGCACCCTTCGCGCCGAAGGCGCCCCGCAGGGAGACGAACATTCAGCCTCTTGGAGGGGGCCCACTGGGCCCGCGGGCCCCCTCCAAGAGCCGCGTCAGGGCTCAGGGCGATGCGTTCTCCCGCCCGCCGACCAGGTCCAGGGCGATGTCAGTGATCATGTCCTCCTGGCCGCCGACCATCCCGCGCCGGCCGACCTCGACCAGGATCGTGCGGGTGTCCAGGCCGTAGCGCGTGGCCGCCGCCTCCGCGTGGCGCAGGAAGCTGGAGTACACGCCCGCGTAGCCGAGGCTCAGCGTCTCCCGGTCCACCCGGACCTCACGGTCCTGCAGGGGACGTACGAGATCGTCGGCGGCGTCCATCAGCGGGAAGAGGTCACAGCCGTGCTTCCAGCCCTGCAGGTCCGCGACCGCGATGAAGGCTTCGAGCGGGCAGTTGCCGGCGCCCGCGCCCTGCCCCGCAAGGGAGGCGTCGACGCGGGTGACGCCCTCCTCGACGGCGACGACCGTGTTGGCGACGCCGAGCGCGAGGTTGTGGTGGGCGTGGATGCCCAGTTCGGTCGCCGGGTCCAGTACGTCGCGGTAGGCGCGGAAGCGGCTGCGTACGCCGTCCATCGTCAGGCGGCCGCCGGAGTCGGTGACGTACACGCAGTGCGCGCCGTAGGACTCCATCAGCTTCGCCTGGCGGGCCAGGTCGGCAGGCTCGGACATGTGGGACATCATCAGGAACCCGGCGACGTCCATGCCCAACTCCCGTGCCGCGGCGATGTGTTGGGCGGCGACATCGGCCTCGGTGCAGTGGGTCGCGACGCGTACCGAACGGATGCCGAGCGCGTGCGCCTGCTTGAGGTCCTGGATGGTGCCGATGCCGGGGAGGAGGAGGGTGGTCGGGACGGCCTTCTTCGTCGCGCCGACGACCGCTTCGATCCACTCCCAGTCGGTGTGCGCGCCGACGCCGTAGTTGACGCTGGAGCCGGCCAATCCGTCGCCGTGGGAGATCTCGATGGCGGCGACCCCGGCGGCGTCGAGTGCGCCGGCGATGGCGGCGGCCTGCTCGACGGTGTAGCGGTGGCGGATGGCGTGCATGCCGTCCCGCAGGGTGACGTCCTGAACGTACAGGCTCTTGGCGCTCATCGGGCGGCCACCTCCATGGCGCGGTGGGCGGCCATGCGCTCGGCGGTGCGCAGCGCGGCCGAGGTCATGATGTCGAGGTTCCCCGCGTAGGCCGGCAGATAGTGGGCGGCACCCTCGACCTCCAGGAAGACGGAGACCTTCAGCGCCTCGCCGGTCCCGGTGGGGACGAGGTCGTGCAGGGCATCGCCGGGGCGTACCGCGTCGTACTGGACCTGCTGCTTGAGGCGGTAGCCGGGGACGTACGCCTGGACGCGGGCGACCATATCCTCGATGGACGCGGTGACCGCTTCGGTGGAGCAGGCGGAGACCAGACAGTGCACCGTGTCCCGCATGATCAGCGGGGGTTCGGCCGGATTGAGGACGATGATCGCTTTGCCGCGGGCCGCGCCGCCGACCTGTTCTATGGCCGAGGAGGTGGTCTCGGTGAACTCGTCGATGTTCGCGCGGGTGCCGGGGCCCGCGGAGCGGGAGGAGATGGAGGCGACGATCTCTCCGTAGTGGACCGGGGTGACCGCGTTGACTGCGGCGACGACCGGGATGGTGGCCTGGCCGCCACAGGTGACCATGTTGACGTTCGGCGCGTCGAGGTGGGCGTCGCCGTTGACGGGCGGGACGACGTAGGGGCCGACGGCGGCCGGGGTCAGGTCGACGAGGGTGCGGCCCAGCGGGCGCAGCACCTCCTCGTGGTGGCGGTGGGCGCCGGCCGAGGTCGCGTCGAAGACGATCTCCACGTCCGCGAACTCCGGCATTTTCACGAGGCCTTCGACGCCCTCGTGCGTCGTGGCCACCTTCAGGCGGCGGGCGCGTGCCAGGCCGTCGGAGTCCGGGTCGATGCCCGCCAGCGCGGCGATCTCCAGGGTCTCGGAGAGGCGCAGGATCTTGATCATGAGATCGGTGCCGATGTTGCCGGAGCCGATGACTGCGACCTTCGTCTTCGTACCGTTGCTCACTTGTCCGCTCCCTCTGTTCCCTCTGTCGCGAAGGTGACCTGGACGGAGCCGAGGCCGGTGATGGTCGCGTCGAACACGTCGCCCGCGGCGGCGGGCACCATCGGGCCGAGTGCTCCGGTCAGGACGACATCTCCCGCCCGCAGTGGATCGCCGCGTTCGGCGAGGGTCGAGGCGAGCCAGGCCGCCGCGACGAGCGGGCTGCCGAGGCAGTCGGCGCCTGTGCCGCGCGAGACGGTCTCGCCGCCGCGGGTCATGGTCATCTCCACGGCGCGCAGGTCGATGCCCGTGAGCGGTACGGGCGTGCCGCCCAGGACGTACAGGCCGCAGGAGGCGTTGTCGGCGACGGTGTCGACGAGGGAGATGTCCCAGTCGGCGATGCGGCTGTCGACGATCTCCAGGGCGGGCAGCGCGAAGTCGACCGCGCGCAGCACGTCGGCGACGGTGCATTGCCGGTGCGGCAGGTCGCGGCCCAGGACCAGGACGACCTCGGCCTCCACCTTCGGCTGCAGCAGTCGGCCGGCGGGCACCTCGCCGCCCTGCGGCACCTCCATGTCGGCGAACAGGGCGCCGAAGTCCGGCTGGTCCACGCCGAGTTGGCTCTGGACCGCCGGGGAGGTGAGGCCGATCTTGCGGCCGACGAGGCGGCGCCCCGCGGCCAGGCCGCGCTGAACGTTCAACCGCTGCACGGCATACGCCGCCTCCAGATCACCCTCGTCGAACAGCGGGCGCACCGGCGGGGTGGCGACCCGGGTGCGAGTGGCCTCGGCCAGCGCGTCCGCCGCCTTGACCACGGTCGGCGGGGCGTCCTCGCCCGGGGGGACGGCTGACGACATGGGCGACCTCCAGAAGGACGGAACGGAAAGGGTTCCGGGGCTGCTCGCGGCTCCCGGTGTTGCCTCCGGTATAGACAGCAGGCCCACTCAGGAGCAAGGTTTGTTCCGTGACACGGAACAGCGAGGGCGGGAACATGCTGGACAAATCAGCCCAGATACTGGAGACCTTCCTTCCCGACGGGGGCCCGTACCGTCTCTCGGAACTCGTGGAGCGGACCGGCCTCACCAAGCCGACCGCGCACCGGCTCACCGCGGACCTGGTGCGACTCGGCTGGCTGGAGCGCTCGGGCGCGCACTACCAACTCGGCGCGAAGCTCTTCGAGTTCGGGTCGCTGGTGCCGCGCAGGCGCGATCTGCGGGAGACCGCGCTGCCCTTCCTCCAGGACCTCTTCGAGGCCACGCACGAGACCGTGCATCTCGGGGTGCGCGAGGGCCTCGAAGTGGTCTACCTGGAGCGCATCCACGGCCATGACGCGCCGTGGCTCCCCTCCAGGATCGGCGGCGGCCTGCCGCTGACGTGTACGGGCGTGGGCAAGGCGCTGTTGGCCTTCTCCGGCGCCGAGCTGTTGGACGAGGTTCTCGCCCGGCCGCTGCCGAGCCTCACCCCGTACTCGATCACGGACCCGGAGCGGCTGCGGACGTCCCTGGAGAAGGTCCAGGTCGCGGGTCTCGCCTATGAGGAGCGGGAGGCCGCGCAGGACGTCAGCTGTATCGCGGCCCCGGTGTTCGCGGGCGGGACCGCGGTCGCCGCCCTCTCGGTGGCGGTGCCGCGGACCCGGTTCCGGCCGGCCCAACTGGCGCCCGCGGTACGGACGTCGGCGCTGGGCCTGTCGCGCGTGCTGCGCAGGGGGATGTGAGCCGAGCGGTTCGGTTCAGCTCCCGAGCCCCGATTCCAGCAGTCTCCCCACCGGCTTGCGTACGGCGAACAGGATCAGACCGATGCCGATCCCGCACACGGCGGTGACGGTGAAGTACGAGGCGTTGTCGATCACGGTGAACAGCTGCCCGAGGAGCCCCGCGAGCGACGAACCCAGCGCGAGCGTGAGGAAGTTCAGGCCGACCATCTGCGAGCGGAACTTCTCGGGTCCGATCCGGGTGGCCAGTGACAGGCCGATCGGCCCGATGAACACCTCCGAAGATCCGGCGGCCATCATGAACAGCAGGATGAGGAACAGCGGGATCACCGCGTCGCCGGTGGCCTCGGAGATGATCAGCAGGAAGAGATAGGCGCAGCCGATCTGGGTCAGTCCGATGGCGACCTTGGTCACCGGGCCCGGCTGGCGCTCCCCGAGGCGCTTCCACAACCGGGCGATGAGCGGGGTGATGAGGACCGCCGCCAGGGGGCTGACGGTGGTGATCCAGGCGACGGGGAACGTCCAGCCGCCTATGTGCAGATCGATCCGCTCGGTGATCAGGATCGAGATGGCCGTGAACTTCTGGAACAGGAAGCCGAAGTAGACACCCGAGGCGAGGAACAGCGGCAGATAGCCGAGGATGCGCCGGCGCTCGTCGCGGGTGACCTCCGACGACGTCGTCATCGTGAGGAAGTACGCGGCCGCGGCCACCAGCGCGGTGATCGTGACCACGGTGGACAGGTTCCCCGCCCGCAGCAGACCGGTGGCGACGGCGCCGCCCACGACCGCGATGCAGGCGAGAGCCACTACGGCGATGAGCGGTCGGCGCCCCGCCGGCAGCGGATTGTTGACTGTCTTGGCGCGCTCGGGGAGCCGGTTCATCGACACGACGTACTGGATGAGCGCCCCGGCCATGCCGATGGCCGCGAGCCCGAATCCGAAGTGGAAACCGAGCTCGTTCTGGGCGAGCCCGGTGGTGAGCGGGCCGACCACCGCGCCGATGTTGATGGCCATGTAGAAGTACGAGAATCCGGCGTCTCGGTAGCGGTCGTCCGTGTGCTGGTCGAGGACGAAGCCGACGATCGACGTGATGTTCGTCTTGAGTGCGCCGGTGCCGAGCACGATGAGGACGAGGCCGGAGCCGAGACCCGCGAGGCCGGGGGCGGAGGCGAGCACGACATGCCCCGCGGTGATGACGACGGCCCCGTACAGGACCATCTTCTGGGGGCTGACGAGCCGGTCGCCGAGCCAGGCGCCGAGGATCTGCGACAGATAGACCGCGCCGCCGTATGCGCCGACGATGCCGGAGGCGAGGGCCGGGTCGAGGGCCAGGCCGCCCTCGCCCACCTCGTACAGCAGATAGAACGAGAGGATGCCCTGGAGCCCGTAGAACGAATAGCGCTCCCACAGTTCCGTGAAGGCCATGCTCCACAGACCTCGCCGGAAGTCTCCCGCGGGCGGTGTCGTGGCGGGCGTCCCGGACGGCTGCTGCGATGCCGGTGTCGTGGTCGGTGTCGTTGGGGTTCTCATTCGCTGAGTCCTGCCAGTCGGGAGCCGAAACGGGCGATGAGCGAGGTGTTCTGTGAGTGCCGGCTCTCCTCCCAGCGGTCGGCGACGCCGAACAGCCGGTACATGCCGTGGACGCCGATCCAGCGCAGGGGTTCGGGCTCCCAGCGTCCAGAGTCGTGGTCGTTCCACGGCAGCCGGGTCAGCTCGGTGTCCAGGCCGGCGGCCCGGTCGAGCAGTGTGCGGGCGGCGAGCTGCGTGGCGGTCACGCCGTGTCCGGCGAAGCCGCGGACGACGCCGACGCGGGTGGCCGGGTCGAAGTAGACGCCGGCGCACCAGTCGCGGGTCACACCGATGGCGCCCCGCCAGGCGTGCTCAACCGTGAACTGCACGTCGGGGAAAAAGAGTTGGAGCCGTTCGGCGAGGGTGCGCACGGTGCGGGCGTCGACGGCGCCGGTTCCCGGGGTACCGGAGTTGAAGGCGTACGGCGTGCCGCGGCCGCCGATGGCGATGCGGTCGTCGGCGGTGCGCTGGGCGTAGACGAAGGTGTGGGCGGCGTCGCCCAGGCACTCGCGCTCCTGCCAGCCGATCCGCTCCCACGCCTCGGCGGACAGCTGATTGGTCACGACCATCGAGGAGTTGACGGGAATCACGTCCCGCCCGCCGAGCCCGGGGACATCGCCCTCGACCTGGCCGGAGTACGCCTCCAGGCAGCTCAGCACGGTCTTGGCGCGCACGGTTCCGCGCGAGGTGGCGACGGCGCCCGCCGCGATGCGCGAGGCCCGTGTGTTCTCGCAGATCCGGACGCCCTTGGCCTCGACGACCGCCGCGAGGCCGTGGACCAGCTTGGCGGGGTCGACGCGGGCCGTGGTGCGGGTGAGCAGGCCGCCGAGCGCGGGCCCGATGGCGATGCGCCGCTTGACGGCGTCGGCGTCGAGGAGTTCGAGGTCCTCGGCACGGTATCCGGCGGCGAGATCCGCGGTGTAGGTACCTTCAAGTCGCTTCAGCGCGGCGGGAGTTGTCGCCACCCGCAGATGGCCGCCGCGCCGCTGGTCGGCCTGGATGCCTTCCTTGTCGAGGATGGCCAGCGTGTCGTCGACGGCGCCGTCCATCTCCCGCTGGAACGCGGCGATCGCGGCCGCACCGTCCTGTCCGCGCCGGCGCGCGGCCTTGGCGTACACGGCACGGTTGCCGGGGATGAGCGGGGAGAGCCAGCCGCCGTTGCGCCCGGAGGCCCCGTAACCGACCTCCTCGGCCTCGATCACGGTGATCTTCGCCGTCGGCTGCTGAAGGATCGCGTGGTACGCCGCCCAGAGCCCGGTCAGACCACCGCCGACGATCGCGAGGTCCTGCTCCTCGTCGGGCAGTGCGGCGTCCCGGCGCGCAGGCGGACCCGAGGGCTCGTCCGTGGCGGCGCGGGACGCCTGTATCCAATGCGATATCTCACCGTTGCGGTACACGGTCATGCGACAACTCCAGCTGGGCGCGGGGGGATTGGGTGCTCAGTAGGTGGGGGGCGCCATCGCCCACAGGACCCTGGCCTCGTCCACGCCCGTCATCTCGACGACGCGGTGCGGATCACTGCTGAGGTAATGGACCGAGTCGAGGGCACGGAGCCGGTGGTGCTGGTCGCGGACCCACACCTCCACCTCACCGGACAGCACGAGAAGGATCTCCTCGGAGCTGCCGTGGGTGTACGGCTCCACACCGGTGGAGCCGCCCGGGGCGAAGTGGCCGAGGAGCACTTCGAGGTGGTCGAAGGAGCCGGGGGTCAGCTTGATCTTCGTGGCGCCGTCGCCGAACGACATGCCGTGCGCGTCACGGAACCGCAGCACCGGGCTCGCGGCCGAGCCGCCCTGCTCGAAGAGGTCGCCGACACTCAGCTTCAGTACGTCGCACAGTCGTTGCAGTGTGCGCACGCTCGCGTTGACCTGGTCGCGCTCGACCTGCGAGAGATACCCCTCGGTGAGCCCGGCCTGCTCCGCCACGGCTTTGAGCGTCAGATGGAGGGCCCGTCTGCGGCGGCGCAGCCGGGCGCCTATACCGGCGGCGAAGCCTGGGCCGGACTGATCGTTGGACATGGACGGGAACTTAACAAGCCTTTGACGTCACCACAATGGTCTTGGGCCTCATCAAATTTTTCTTAGATGAGCGTGACGGGGCGATCCAGTCGGCATTCGAGGAGTTGCCCTCCCCTAGCCCAGGTCGAGCACCACGCGGCCGACCGCCGCACCGGTGCGCAGCCGCGCGACCGCTTCCGGCAGCTCCTCGATGCCGTACCGCTCGTGCGGGAGCGACAACTCGCCGGACGCCAGGTCGGGCAGGAGGCGTACGACGTCGGGGGCGACCTCCTTGCCGCGGCTGATCATGTTCACCGGGAGCAAGGTGACATCGGCGAGGAAGAAGTCGGCCAGATCCAGGCTGAGTTCGCGGCCCGCGGTGTAGCCGAGGAGGGCGGCGCGGCCGCGCGGACGGACCAGGGTGAGCGCGTCGCGCAGCACCGCACCGCCGACGGTGTCGATGAGCACGTCGACCGGGCCGCCAATCACTTCCGCGCAGAGGTCGGCGGCGAGGACCGGCTTGGCGGAGGCGGGCACCTGTCCCAGCTTGGCCGGGCGGCCGACCACGCCGATCACCTCGGCGCCGGCCCGGGCGGCGAGCTGCACCACCAGGGCGCCGACCGCGCCGGACGCCCCGGTCACCAACACCCGCTCACCCGACTGCACTTGGGCGATGGGGTGCACGGCGGCGAAGGCGGTCCCGACCGGTGAGAAGTAGATGGCGGCCAGGACCGGATCGGTGCCCTCGGGCATCACCTCGACGGCGGTGTCAGGCACCAGCAGATGCTCCGCCCAGGCTCCGTCACGACTGAGTCCGATCCCCTCGCCACGGACCCGGACGAGCGCGCCCTCTGGGTACACGGCAGAGGCGAGAACGGTGCCGCTGCCCTGAGTGCCGGGCACGAACGGCAGTTCGGGCAGGATGCCGAACTGTCCGTCGAGGATGTTCAGGTCCAGATGCGCGACGGTCGCCGCCCGGGTTCGGACCAGTGTGTGGCTGGGCCGCGGCGCGGGGACCGGCCGCTCGACCAGCCGCGGCAGGGTCCCGAACTCCTCCAGGACAAGGGCCCGCGACTCCTCCGGAACGAGGGCCTGCGAGGCGGAATCGATCGTGCTCACTCATTGTCTCCGTTCTCCCCGCGCCTCATACCTTAGCCCCGTACCTGCGCAGTACACGTACCGCTACCAGCCGCAGCACCCGGTCGTACACGAACCCGAGGACGCCGAGGGTGATGATGCCGACGAAGACCCAGTCGATGCGTCCGTAGTTGCGTGAGGTCCAGATCAGCGAGCCGAGGCCCACCTGGGAGGCGACGATCTCGGCCGAGACGATGGTGAGGAAGCTGTTGCCCATCGCGAGCCGGGCGCCGGTGACGATGTACGGGACGGTCGAGGGCAGCACGACCCGCTGCAGGATCTGCCGGCGGCTCGCGCCCAGGCTGGCGGCGGCGCGCAGCTTGGACTCGTTCACGGCCATGACGCCCGTGCTGGTGTTGAGCGTGACGATGAAGACGGCCGTGTAGAAGATCAGCACGACCTTCGACGACTCCCCGATGCCCAGCCACACCACGGCCAGGGTCACGAACGCGACCGGCGGGATGAAGCGGAAGAACTCGATGTAGGGCTCCAGGAGTTGACGGACGATCCGGATCTGGCCGACGAGCAGGCCGATCGGCGCACCGACCAGGATGCCGAGGCCCCAGCCGATCAGGATGCGGCGGCTGGAGGCGACGACGGAGTTGAACAGTGTGCCGTCGCGGGCGAGTTCCTTCGCGGCCGACAGCGTCTGCGCGGGTGAGGCGAGCAGCGACGAGCCGTACTTCATGGCGAGGAGCTGCCAGATGCCGAGGCCGACGAGGACGGAGAGGGTGTAGACGGCGAGGGTGCGCAGGCCGCGTACGCCGGGACGGGCCGTGGTGCCGGCCGTGGTGCGGCGCGGGGGCGCCTTCGGGTCGGCTGCGGTGAGGGTCATCGGGTTGCCTCCTCGGGGTCGAGGCCCTGGTCGCGCAGGGCCTTGCGGACCTCTTCGCCGATGTCGTCGCGCAGTTGTCGGCGTAGCTCGATCGCGGCCGGTTCGGTCTCGTCGCGGGGGCGCGGCAGGTCCACCTCGTACACGGACTTGATGGCGGCCGCGGGTCCCGCGGTCATGACAGCGACCCGGTCGGCGAGCAGGATCGCCTCGTCGATGTCATGGGTGACGAAGACGACGGTGCAGCCGGACGAGCGCCAGATGCGGTCCGTCTCCTGCTGGAGCACCTGCCGGGTCTGGGCGTCCAGCGCGCCGAACGGCTCGTCCATGAGGACGACTTGTGGCTCGTTCGCGAGGACACGCGCGATCTGGACGCGCTGCCGCATTCCGCCGCTGAGCTGCCCGGGGAACCGGTCCGCGCAGTGCCGCAGGCCTACCAGTGCGAGGAACTCGTCTGCCAGGCGGGCCTGTTCGGTGCGGGAGCGGCCGCGCATGCGCGGGCCGAAGGCGACGTTCTGGCGCACGGTGGCCCAGTCGAAGAGGGCCTCGCTGCTCTGGAAGACCATGCCGAGTTCGGGTCCGGGGCCGGTGATCGGCGCACCGTCCACCGTGAGGGCGCCCTCGCTCACCGGCACGAAGCCCGCCATGGCCGAGAGGAGCGTGGACTTGCCGCAGCCGCTCGGACCGAGCAGGCAGAGGAACTCGCCGGCGGCGATGTCGAGGTCGATGCCGCGGACGGCCTGGAAGGCGTCGAAGTGGATACCGACGCCTTCGGCATGCAGGGCGGCGCCACGCCCGTGGCCAAGCAGCTCCGCCTCTTTCGAGGGCTGTTGGGGTTCGGTCGTCCTGGTCATCGGGCTTCCTTCCTGTGCTCGGGCAGCCAGCCGCCGAGTACGGCCCGGTTCACGTCCGGTGCGGCTTTGACCTTGCCGGTGCTCGCGTAGAACTCGGCCGTGTTCCGATAGCCCTTCAGGTCGGCGGTGGTGAAGTCGCGGACACCGAAGTCGATCTCCCTGATGGCCTTGACGGTCTGCTCGGTGGGCACCTTCGCGGCCTCCTTGGTGGCCCGGGCGGCGGCGTCCGGGTCGCGCTCGGCCTGCTTCGTCGCCTCCGTGAGGGCCGCGGCGACCTTGGCCGCCGTGTCACTGTTGGCTTTCAGCCAGGGCGAGGTGGCCAGCAGCCACTGCTGGTACGACAGTCCGTAGTCCCCGGTCGTCGCCACGACACGCGCACCCAGTTCCTCTCCCTTGGCCGGCCAGGGCTCCCACAGGACGTACGCGTCGATGTCGCCCTTCTTCGTGAGGGCCGGAATCTCTGCGGGGTCGGCGGTGACGAGGTCGACCGTGGCGGGGTCGATGCCCCGCGACTCCAGGAAGCGGGTGGCGGCGAGTTCGGAGAGGCCCGGAACGACCGCCATCTTCCTTATCCGGGCCGGGGACTTCACGTGCGGGCCGAGGACGGCCTTGAGGTAGTCACCCGAGTTCTCGTACACGGCCAGCGCCCTGAGGTCCGGGTTCTGGGCGAGGACTCCGATGGTGGTGGTGTCCGAGTTGCCGGCCAGCTGCACCTGCCCGGCGGTGAGCGCGTCGACGCCCTCCCCGCCCTTCGCGAACTGGACGACATCGACGTTGACCCCGTGCTTTGCCCACAGGCCCTCGGCATCGGCGAGGAAGAAGGGCGCGAACGAGGCATCCACGCCGACGGCGATCCGGACGACAGGCCCGGGGGCGCCGCCTCCCGAGCCGCCCGCCGAATCGACGGTCCCCGCCGTACAGGCGGGCAGGACGAACAGGGCCGCGGCGATCGGGACGGAACGGGCCAGAGGGAATCTCGGACGTGACGCCGGCTGCATGGGCACCTCGGATCGGGTCGTGTGGCGACAGATTTCGGCTGAGAGAGGCAGGGGGATGGGGTGCGGGCCCGCGAGTCGGCGAAAGCTACTGCCCCCGGGCGCCGCGTCGCACGGCCGGCGGTCCGCTGAACGGACCGGACCGCGGCGGTGGAGGTCCGGCCCCCGGGGCGGGCGTCCCGCCTGGCGGACCGCCCCGGTTGAGCGGGCGGACGGGCGTTCGTACGCTCCGTCGATCCCCGGGCACGATCGGCAAGGAGCCTCGCATGACTGAACAGCCGACTGAACAGTTCACGTCCGACGAGCCGCCGTCGGTGCGACGCGTCGTTCTCGCGTCCGTGGCCGGCAACATGCTCGAGTGGTACGACTTCTTCCTCTAC
This sequence comes from Streptomyces sp. CB01635, assembly GCF_002803065.1. GTDB lineage: Bacteria > Actinomycetota > Actinomycetes > Streptomycetales > Streptomycetaceae > Streptomyces. The sequence continues at coordinate 74,208 of NZ_NNBL01000020.1, read as the reverse complement.
ACCACGGCCGCGGCGATGGTTCTCGGCTCGGTCTTCTTCCCTTCGGACGGGAACCCGCTGCTCGGCACGATCGCGGCCCTGGCGGGGCATGCCGTCGGTTTCGCCGCGCGGCCCATCGGTGGCCTGGTGTTCGGGCACATCGGCGACCGGCGGGGGCGTAAGGCGGCGCTGCTGTCGACGATCTCCCTGATGGGCGGCGCCACGTTCTGCATGGGGCTGCTCCCGTCGTACGCGACTGCGGGCATCCTCTCGCCGCTGCTGCTGGTACTGCTTCGCATCCTGCAGGGCGCCGCGGCCGGCGGCGAGTGGGGCGGCGGAGTACTGATCATCACCGAGAACGTGCCGGCGAACCGCCGCGGTTTTCTCGCCTCGTTCAGCTCGTGCGGCATGGGACTCGGCTTCGTCCTGTCGTCGCTGGCGCTATGGCTGGCCGAGCGGGCGACCGGCGAGGCGTTCACCGCGTGGGGCTGGCGGCTGCCGTTCCTGGCCAGCGGCGTGATCTTCGTCGTGGGCCTGTACATCCGGCGCAACCTCGGTGAGACGGCGGGCTTCGAGGAGAAGAAGACGCACGAGGCGCGTTCGCCCCTGCGCGAGGTGCTGCGGCGTCACCCGCGCCAGATCCTGTTCGCCATGGCCCTGCGCTTCGCGGACAGCGGCGCCAGCTACATCTTCATGTCGTTCTCGCTCGTCTACGGGGCGTACATCGGGATCTCCTCGACCGTGCTGCTGTGGGCGGGAATCACCGGGATGCTGGTGGACTCGGTGATGATGGTCGTCTTCGGCAGGCTCTCCGACCGGGTGGGCAGGCGGCCCGTCTATCTCGGCGGAGCCATCGGCATCATGGTCTGGGCGGCCCCCTTTTTCCTGCTCATGGACACCGGGGAAACGGCCGCGGTGTGCCTGGCCTTCATCGTCGGGCACATCGCCATCGCCGCGATGATCGGGGTCCAGCCGTCGTACTTCTCCGAGCTGTTCAGCACCCGTACCCGCTACTCCGGGATGGCGATCGGCCACGAGCTGTCCTCCGCGGTGGCCGGTGGCCTGTCCCCGGTGGCCGCCACGGCGCTGCTCGCCGCCACCGGGCACTTTCTGCCGGTGGCCCTGCTCACTGCCGGGATGGCGCTGATCACGACTCTGGCTCTGGTCTTCGCCGGGGTCGGCCGGGCACAGGAGACGGAACCCGTCGCGCCCGCGCACGACGTCGCCACACCTGTTGCCTGATCTTTACACCGGGGTCCCTCTATGCAACACGGCCTTGTTGCACTTCAAATGGCATTTGCCGCCATTCGAAGGACGAGAGGACGCCGATGGAGACGTACGCCGACCAGGACACCGCCACGAGCGACCTGCTGCCCAACTCCGTCCTCGGGAAGGCGCAGCTGCTGCTCGCCGCCTTCGAGTCGGGTGCGGTGCGGCTGCGCCTGAGTGAGCTGAGCCGCCGCTCGGGCGTGCCGAAGGCGTCGGCGTACCGGCTGGCGCAGGAGTTGGTGCGGTGGGGTCTGCTCGACCGGCACGAGGAGACGTACCAGCTCGGTATGCGGCTCTTCCATCTCGGGCAGCGGGTGCCGGCCTCCGCGGTGCTGCGGTCCGTCGCGCGCCCGCTGCTCACCGATCTGTTCACCCGCACCCGCGCCACGATCCATCTCGCGGTGCTCGACGACGCCCATGTGCTGTTCCTGGAGAAGATCGCCGGCGAGGCGAACGTGCTGACGCATTCGCAGGTCGGCGGCAGACTGCCGGCGTCGTGCACGGCCACCGGGAAGGTGCTGCTCGCCACGGTGACGGGCGCGCGAGAGTACTCCGCCGGCGCGGACCTCGCGATGCTCACCGAGCAGTCCGTGCGTTCCCCCGACGTACTGAGGCGGCAGTTGCTCATCGTGCGGCAGCAGGGGTACGCCCATGAGGTCGGTGAGGTCCGGCCCGGCTATGCCTCTCTCGCGGTGCCCGTGGCGGGGCCGGGCGCGACGACGTGTGCGGCCCTGTCGGCGACGGCCCCGATCTCCGAGGTGTCCGTCGAGCGGCTGCTGCCCGCGCTGCGCACCACGGCGTCCCGTATCACCCGGGCGCTGGAGGCCGCCGCGATGCCGGGAGTTCACTGAGCGGAACAGGCCGGTGGCCACCCTGCCCCCCGGGAGGTGATCGTGAGGCTCCGCTCACGCAACGTTGGGGAGGAGCCGTGGTGGGAACAGCAGCAGACCCGTCGCCGCTGCGCGTACTCGATCTGACCGATGAACTGGCTTACCAGGGCGCCCGGTTGCTCTTGGGCCTGGGCGCCGATGTCGTACGCATCGAGTCCGGCGCGGAGCTGGACGCCGCGGCCAGGGCCCACTGGCACGCCGGGAAGCGCTGGGTGCGGGTCCCTGACGACGCGGCACTCGACGAGCTGGCGCGGGGCGCCGACGTCGTCCTGGAGAGCGGGCCCGCGGCGCGACTGCGCGGGGTACGGGCCGAGGACGGTACGTCGCGGTGGCCGCATGCGGTGCATGTGGTGGTGACGCCGTTCGGCCTGACCGGGCCGCGGCGCGACTGGCTCGGCAACGATCTGGTGCTCGCTTCGGCGGGCGGAATGACGTGGATGGGCGGCCGGTCCGACGGGCAGCCGAAGCCCCCGCCCCGCGAGCAGGCCCTGCAGACGGCCGGGGCGCACGCGGCGATCGGGGCGCTGCTCGGCGTGGTGGCCGGTACGCCTCAACTGGTCGACGTCTCCGTGCAGGAGGCCGTCGCCGCCACGCTGGAGACCGGCGCCCTCGCCTGGATCCACGCGGGGCGCCACCCGGTGCGCAACGGCGGCGTGTACGAGCACGTCGCCCATCGGATCTTCGAGGCTGCCGACGGGTACGTCGCCGGTGGCTACTCGGGCAGCAACCGCATGTGGACCGATCTGCTGGCGTGGATGGCGGAGCGCGGCGAGGCCGGGGACCTGGTCGAGGAGCGGTGGAACGACGCCGTGTTCCGCTGGCGGCAGCGGCCCCATGTCGACGAATTGGTACAGCGGTTCGCGAAGAAGTGGCCCGCCGCCGAGCTGGCAGAGGAGGCCCGGGCACGCGCCCTGCCCTGGGCCGAGGTGGTGACGCCGGACCGGCTCACGGACAACCCGCAGCTGCGCGACCGAGGTTCCCTCGTCACGGTCACCGGCGACGCACTGCCTCGGGGCGGCGTGCAGAACGTCGGCTTCCCGTGGACCCCGCTGCCGCGCCCGCTCGTGCTCGACGCGTTGCACGAGGCACCGCGGCCCGAGCGGCCTGAGCAGCCCGAGCGGCCCTGGCGGTCGGCGGCACCGCGCGGACTGCGCTCCGAAGGCACCAAGTCCCGTGCCCTGGAAAGGATCCGGGTCCTCGACCTGACCTGGGTGCTTGCGGGACCGTACGTCACCAAGCAGCTCGGCGAGCACGGCGCGGACATCGTCAAGGTCGAGTCGAAGCACCGGCAGGACCCGACGCGGTTCGCCCCGTCGATGCATCTGCGGCCGGGCACCGACCCCGACGGCAGTGGCTACTTCCTCAACTTCAACCGCAACAAGCGCAGCGTCGCCCTGAACCTGCGCACCGGCGAAGGACAGCGTCTGCTGCGGGAATTGGTGCCCCACTGCGATGTCGTCGTGGAGAACTTCAGCCCGGGGGTGCTGGCCCGCTGGGGCATGGACCACGCGTCGCTGCGCGCACTCAATCCGGACGTGATCCTGGTGTCGATGGCGGGTGTCGGGCAGACCGGGCCGTGGCGCAAGGCGGTGACGTTCGCGGACACTCTGGCGGCCATGTCCGGACTGTCCAGCGAGACCCGTGACCCGGGCGGCCCGCCGCAGGGCCTCACGTTCGGGCTCGGCGACATGGTCGCGGCCAACGCCGCCGTCCTCGCCACCCTGTTCCTGATCGCGCGCGGCAGCGGCGGGCACGTAGACCTGTCACAACTGGAGGCGATGGCCGCGACGATGGGGCCTGCCGCGCTGGAGCCGGTTCTGGGGGCGGGGCTGCCGGAGCCGCGGACCGGCGCGCACCCCAACCGGTCGCCGCACGCCGTGCCGCACGGGGTGTATCCGGCGGCTGGGGACGACCGGTGGGTGGCGGTCGCCGTGACGGACGACGCACACTGGCGCGCATTGACCGGCCTCATCGAACTCCCTTGCCCCGACGGAGACTTGGCGGTACGTCGCGTTCACGAGGACGACATCGACGCGGCGCTCGCCGCCTGGACGCGGGGCCACGACGCGCACCGCCTCGCGGCGCTGCTGCAGGGCGCGGGCGTGCCCGCGGCCGTCGTCGCGACCGGGCAGGACCTGGTCGAGGCCGACGAACACCTCGCCGCCCGCGGCTTCTATCCCGTACTCGAGCACCCCGTCGCCGGGCCGGTACCGCACGAGGGCATCGTCCCGCGCCTCGCCGGGACACCCGGGGCGCTGACCGCCCCCGCGCCGCTCCTCGGCCAGCACACCCGCGAGGTCCTCACGGAGCTGCTCGGCCTCGACGAGGAGCGCCTTGACGCGCTGGCGGCGGACGGGGTCACGGAATGACGCGGCCCAGCGCCGCGGACAAGCCGTGACCGGCTCCCTCTGGCCGGTTCCCCGTGACCAATCCCTAGACCGTACGACCCAGGAGAACACCCCATGACGGCAACGGCACCCTCCGTCCTCCACGTCACCCACGACGGCGCGGTGGCCACGATCCGCGTCGACCGGCCGAAGGCGAACGCCGTGAACCCGGCGATGATCGAGGAATTCCTCACGGTCCTCGCTCCCCTCGCGGCCGACCCCGAGGTCCGCTGCATCGTCATCACCGGCACCGGCCGGTTCTTCATCGCCGGCGCGGACATCGCCGTGATGCGTGACCTGTCGGCCGGCAACCAGGCGAAGATGCGCCGCTGGATCGATGTCCAGCGGGTCATCGAGCAGGCGCCGAAGCCGGTGGTCGCGGCGATCAACGGGCATGCCCTCGGCGGCGGTGCCGAGCTGTCGCTCGCCTGCGACCTGCGGATCACGTCCGCGGACGCCACGTTCGGGTTCCCGGAGATCAGGCTCGGCCTTTTCCCCGGGGCCGGCGGAAGCCAGCGGCTGCCGCGGCTCGTGGGGCCGCATCTGGCGAAGCGGCTGATGATCGAAGGCGAAAGCCTCGCCCCGGGCCGGGCGTTGGAACTCGGCCTGGTCGATCTCGTGGCGGAGCCCGCCGACTTCGACGCCGTCGTCACCGAGCAGGCCCAGCGGCTCGCCGCCCGTCCGACGGCCGCGATCGCGCTCCTGAAGCGGGTCGTGGACGAGGGGTACGGGCTCCCGGTCGAACAGGCCCTGGCGCGCGAGGAGAAGGGCGTGGCGGATCTGACCCGGACCGCCGACGCGGCGGAGGGCCTCCAGGCGTTCCTCGACAAGCGGGAGGCGGTGTTCACCGGCCGGTGACTCCCGGCGGGCGGTCCGGTCAACGGACCGACTCCGTTGGCCGGTTGACGGTGAGTGCGCACCCTCACCGTATGACACCCACGACGTCCACCTCCCCCACGACCACCACCGGCCCCGTCCTCGTCACCGGCGGCACCAGCGGCATCGGCCTCGCCGTCGCGGAAGCCGTCGCCCGCAGCGGCCGGCCCGCCGTGGTCATCGGGCGGACGGCCGACCGCTGCCACGCCGCCGAGATCGGCCTGAAAGCCACCGGCGGCCCGCACCTGGCCGTCGTCGCGGACACCACCGGCCCGGACGCCCTCGCGGCGGTCGTCGCCCGGGCCGCCGACCGCTGGGGCCCGGTCACCGGACTCGTCACGTGCGCGGGCCGCCTAGCCCGCGGCTCCGTCCTGGACCTGCCGACCGCCGAACTGCGCGCGGCACTGGAGACGAACGTCGTCGGCACCTGGCTGGCGATCCGCGCCGTCCTGCCGGGCATGCTGGACGCCGGTTTCGGCCGGATCGTCACGGTCGGCTCCGTCCTCGGCTCGACCGGCGCCCCCGAGCGGGCCGGATACGCCGCCACGAAGGGCGCGGTCGCCTCCCTCACCCGTAGCGCCGCGCTCGAACTCGCCGGCACCGGAGTGACCGTCAACTGCGTGGCCCCCGGCCCGGTCCGCACCCCCATGAACGCGGATGACACCGACGAAGCCGCCGACGCCGCTTTCACCGCCAAGGTCCCGCTCGGCCGCTGGGGCCGGCCCGAGGACATCGCGCACGCCGTCCTCCCGCTGCTCGCGCCCGGCTCCGCCTTCACGACCGGCACCGTCGTCCACGTCGACGGCGGATACACCGCCCAGTGACCCCGGTTCGCTGAGCGGACCACGGCGCTGGGCCGAAGGCGGCCACGGTGATGGGCTCGACCCCGCAGCACCCGGCAACGTAGGGAAGGACGCACATGTCAGCAGCACCGGAGAGCCACTACGCGGACGGCGCGGGGGTCCGCTACCACTACCACGACCTCGGCTCCGGACCGGACACCGTCTTCCTGCACGGCGGTGGCCCCGGGTGCACCGCGTGGAGCGACTTCGGACCCGTCGCCCCACTGTTCGCGGCCGACCGGCGCTGTCTGCTCGTCGACATCCACCAGTACGGCCGGTCGGAGAAGTCCCGGATCGAGGGGCCGATGTGGGATCACCACGCGGCCAAGACGGTCGGCCTCCTGGACACCCTCGGCGTGGACCGCGCCGACTTCGTGTGCAACTCCTGGGGCGGCACCATCGCGCTCAACCTGGCCGCGAAGTTCCCGGACCGGGTCCGCTCCCTCGTGATCACGGGCTCCATGCCGGTCTTCTACGGGCCGCTCGCCCCGCTCCCGGAGAGCGGCCACCGCGGCCGCACCGCCCGCGACGTGTACTACGGCGGCGAGGGCCCGACCCGGGAGAAGATGCGGCAGCTGATCACGAAGCTCGAGTGGTACGACGGCGAGAAACTCCCCGAGGAGACCCTCACCCTGCGCTACGAGCAGAGCCTCGACGAGGGCGAGCGCGCGCTCGCCGCGATGTCGGACTCGCCGCGCGGCGACTGGCAGGACCTGACCGACGAGCTCGGCCGGATCCAGGCGCCGACGCTGTTCATGTGGGGCATGCAGGACGCGTTCCTCACGCCGGACTACCCGCTGATGCTCGCGCGCATGGTCCCGAGCGGAAGCCTCCATGTGATGGACCACGCCTCGCACCACCTCCAGGAGGAGCGTCCCGAGGCGTACCACTCGGTGGTCTCCGGCTTCCTCCGCGCGCACTGACCCACCACACCACCGCACCGCACCCCCTTCTCTCTCCCGCTCAACTCCCGAACGGAGCAACCCCCGTGACCATCTGGACCGAGATCAGCCCGACGCCGTTCCGCGTCGAGTACGTCGATGCCGCCGGCGTGCCCACCCGCACCCTGCGCGCGGGCGACCCGGCCGCACAGGCCGTCGTCTTCCTGCACGGCACGAGCGGTCACCTGGAGGCGTTCGCGCGCAACATCACCGCGCACGCCGCGTACGACCTGCACGCCATCGACATGCTCGGCCACGGCTACACCGGCAAGCCCGACCACCCGTACGAGATCGCCGATTATGTCGCCCATCTCATCGCCTACTTCGACGCGGTCGGCATCGACAGCGCCCACATCGTCGGCGAGTCCCTCGGCGGCTGGGTCGGCGCCCGCGCCGCCCTCGACCACCCCGAGCGCGTCCGCAGCATCCAACTCCTGTGCTCCGGTGGCACGGTGGCCAATCCCGAGGTCATGAACCGCATCCGTACCAGCACCAGGAACGCCGTCGAGAACGACGACATCGAGCTGACCCGCAAGCGCATGCGGCTGCTGATGGCGGACGACGAGGACGCCACGGAGGAACTGGTCGAGGTCCGGCACGCGATCTACCACACGCCTGAGTTCGTGGCCGGCGTCGACAACCTGCTCTCCCTCCAGGACATGGAGCGCCGTCAGCGCAACCTGCTGCGCCCCGAGCACCTGGCCCAGATCACGCAGCCGACGCTGGTCGTGTGGGGCCGGCAGAACCCGTTCGGTGAGACACCCGAGGCGACCGCGATCCACCAGGCCGTCCCCGGCTCACAGTTGGAGCTGCTCGACGACTGCGGTCACTGGCCACAGCACGAGCAGGCCGAGCGCTTCAACGCCCTCAGCCTCGACTTCCTGCACAAGGCGGCCGCGTGATGCGCGCGGCACGGATCCACGCATGGGGCGCGGCACCGGTCGTCGAGGAGGTGCCCGAGCCGGTGCGCGGCGAGGGCGAGGTGCTCGTCCAGGTGGAGGCGGGCGGCATCGGTCACCTCGATGCTACCATCGCCTCCGGCGAGTTCGCGATGAAGCCGACCCCGCCCTACATCGGCGGGGTCGAGGGCGCGGGCACGGTCCTGGAGGCCGATGCCGACTCCGGCCTGGCGCCGGGTACCCAGGTCGTCCTGCGCGGCACCGGTCTCGGCATGCTGCGGGACGGTACGTGGACGGAGCGGATCAGCGTGCGCCGCAAGGCGGTCACCCCGCTGGAGGCTCCCCTCGAACCGGCCGTGGCGGCGAGCTTCTTCGTGCCCGCGACGACGGCGTACGTGGCGCTGCACGATGTCGGACGGGTCGAGAAGGGCGAGGAGGTCGTCGTCGTCGGCGCGGCCGGCGCGGTCGGCGCGATGGTCGCGCAGCAGGCGCTCGCGGCGGGGGCGCGGGTGACCGGCGTGGTCGGCCGGGCCGATCAGCTGGCCGATGTTCCCGAGGGAGTCGAGGCGGTGCAGCTCGCCGACGCCGAGGCCCTCGGAAAGGACCGCGCGGCCTCCCTCCTCGTCGACACCCTCGGCGGCGAGGGCCTGCTCGGCCGCAGCCGGTGGGTGCGGCAGGGCGGGCGCGCGGTCGTCATCGGGTACGTGGCGGGCCCTCGGGCTGAACTCGACCTGCCGAGCTGGCTGTTGGACGAGGTCGCGCTGCTGCCGGTCAACATGATCCGCGCGGAACGCCGGGCCCGCGAGGTGTCGCCCGACCTGGTGCGCCGCCTGTCGCAGGGTGAACTGACCCTGGCGGTCGAGAAGTTCGCACTGGACGACATCCCTTCGGCCCTGGACGCGCTCAAGGCGGGCCGTGTGAGGGGCAGGGCAGTCGCCCTGCCGAGCTAGTCGGAGCCGGTTCCCCCGCGCCCTGCCAGGGGCGCGGGGCTGTGTCGATGGGCGGCTCCGCCGCGTGAGCGCGAACAACCACGACGCCGCCTCACCCGGCAACGGATCCCCCGAGCCCTCACCCGAACCGATCGAACGTCCCCCCGGTCACGCCCCGCTCCCGCAGGACCCCCTTGCGCACCTTCCCGGTCTCCGTCAGTGGCAGCTCCCCCACCACATCCACGAACCGCGGCACCGCGAACCCCGGCAGCTCGGCCACGCAGTGCCGCACCACGTCCGCCGGCTCCAGGACGGAGTCCACCGGCACCACGGCCACCATCACCTCGTCCTCGGCGAGTTCCGAGGCCACCGGGAACGCCGCCACCGCCGCGACCCCCGGATGCGCCAGGACCGCGGCCTCGACCTCGTACGAGGAGATGTTCTCGCCGCGCCGCCGGATGCAGTCCTTGACGCGGTCGACGAACCGGAACCAGCCGTCGGGCTCCCGGACCACCCGGTCCCCGGTCCGCCGCCAGGCGCCCGGCGGTTCCTCGTCGCATCCCACGTAGCCGGTGGCGAAGGCGAAGGATTGCTCGGCGCGCACCATGAGCTCGCCGGGCGCGCCGTCCGGCACGGCGGCCGACGCCGCGTCGACGACCCGCGCCCCGAAGCCGTCCCGCACCTTCCCCATGTACCCGGGCCGAACATCATCGGGGGTGTACCCGATGACGAGATTGGTCTCGGTCGAGCCGAACCCGTCCACGAGCCCGACCCCGAACCGCTCCCGGAACGGCACCCACAACTCCCCCGGCGTGGCGGGCGCGAGAGCCCGCCACGCCCGATGCGCGCGGTCCCCGGGGCCCGCCGCCTGCGCGAGCAGCATCGGCACCATGGCCCCCAGCAGATACACGCACGTCGCATCGGCAGCCGCCACCCGTGCCCAGTACCGCGAGGCGGAGAACCGCCCGTCCACGACGACCGTCGCCCCCACCGTCATGGCCTGCGCCAAGCAGTTCAGTGCGTTCGTGTGGAAGAGCGGCAGGCACGTGTAGAGCGTGTCTTCGGCGCCGAGCCGCAGCGCGTCGGAGACGTTCCGCCCCCACCACACGAACTGGGCCTGCGGACAGCGCACACCGCGCGAGGGTCCGGTGGTGCCCGAGGTGAAGAGAATCGCGGCGGTGTCCCCGGGCAGCGACGGATATGCGTCGGCCTCGGCCGCCGCGAAGGGCACCGGCGCGTCCCGCGCGCCGACCGTCCACACCCGCCCGGTGTAGCCGACCTCCGCCACCCGATCAGCCAACTCCCCCTCCGCATAAAGGCATTGTGGCTGAGCGACGCTCAGTGCATGCCGCAGCAGGCGCCCGTGCAGTGCCGTGTTCAGCGGCACCACGACCGCGCCCAGCCAGGCACAGCCGAGGACGAGGTCGACCAGCTCCACCCGGTTGGACATCAGCGCGGCCACCCGGTCGCCGGGGAGGACGCCCCGCGCGGCGAGTGCGCCCGCCATCGTGGCCGCGGCCGACCGCGTCTGCTCGTACGTCCGCCGGACGGAGTCCATGCGCAGGAAGGTCCGGTCGCCGAAACGGTCGGCTGCAGCGTCGACGAGGCCGGGAAGCGTCATGCCGTTCATGGGCGGATGGTGTCCGCCGTCCAGTCCGCGTTCAAGAGCACTGGTTCGCTGACCGGTCCGTGCGGGGACCGGTCCGTTCACCGGAACAGGCCCATAGTCGGGATCGGGTGCCGCGCCGGATGCTCGTGCCGCACACCGACAGGAGCACCGGAGCAGGAGGCCAGGGCAGGATGACGACGAGCGACGAAGCACCGGCTCGCGGGAAAGCCGAAGCAGCCGCGCCGGCGCGCCCGCGGCGCGCGGCAGGCGACAAGATGGGCCGCCAGGACTGGTCCTCGTGGCCGCACTACGACAAGGCGGCGTCCGGCTTCCGCGGCTACTGGTACCCGGTGACATGGTCGAGCCACATCACCGACGACCCGGAGCCGTTCACGATCTGCGGCGAGAAGATCACGCTGATCCGCGACAACGGCACGGCGTACGCGCTGCACAACCGCTGTCCGCACCGCGGCGTCCCGTTGTCCGAGGGCAACCAGCAGTTCCCCGGCACGGTCAGCTGCCCCTACCACGGCTGGACCTTCGACCTGCCCACCGGCAAGCTTTCCGCGGTCATCACGGACGGCCCCGGCTGCCGGCTCACCGGCAAGCTGGGGGTGCGTACGTACCAGGTCGAGGAGCGCCTCGGCATGGTCTGGGTGTACATCCCCGTCGCCGACGAGGAGCCGCACCCGATCGACGAGCAGCTGCCCGAGGAACTGGTCGACAACGCGTTCGTGATGGGCGGCCGGATCGAGCCGCGCGGCGGCAACTGGCGGTTCGCCTGCGAGAACGGGTTCGACGAAGGCCACGCCAAGTACCTGCACCGCACCGCCCTTTGGCGCCTCTTCAAGCCGATGCCGACGTGGAACATCACCCGGATCGTGCCCAAGGACCGGTGGATCTTCCGGGTGCAGGACGAGGTGCACTGGGAGGCGGACTTCCCGGGCGTGGGCCACTGGTCCAACAAGCGCTGGTGGAAGAAGCAGCCGCCGAAGGAGACCTTCAACATCGGCAACACCGGCGCCGCCGACGCGGTCGACCCGGTCATCGAGGCACAGGACTTCCCCGGTTTCGCGTCGCTGTCGATGCCGGGCGTGCTGCGGATCGCGTACCCGAAGTTCATCCACTACGAGTTCTACGTGCCGGTCGACGACGACAACCACCGCTATGTCGGCGTCATGGTCAACTTCACCCAGGGCTGGGAGACACTGCGCTTCTACGGCAAGTACCTGGGGGCGATCCGCTGGCTGTTCCACGGCCAGTTCTCCGGTCAGGACGCGTGGATGGTCGATGTGACCGACGCGCCGCCGGAGAAGCTCTACCGCCCCGATGTCTCGCTCACCGCCTGGCGCAATCTCAGCGAGGACGAGTACGGCAAGAAGCTGGCCGCCACCGGATCCCTCACTCGGCAGAAGGAGGCCTGACCATGGCCCGCACCCTGTTCAAGCTGCTGGTCGGGGCCGCCGTCGCCATGGCGCTCCCCCGTGTGAAGCGGCGCATCGCGCAGACCACCATGACCCAGGTCCACCGGGTGAACCAGTGAGCGCCCAAGAACTCGATGGCCTCGACGAGCGGCGCCGGGCCTGGACCGAGGAGGCGTGGGGGCATGTCACGGCCGAGCGGTTGCGCGAACTGATCGTGGGGCTCGTCGGCGTGGCGAGCCCGACGGGTGACGAGCGGCCGCTGGCCGAGCACATCGCCGCCTCGCTCGCCGGCGTCGGCCTGCGCGCCACCGCGCAGCCGATCGACGACCGCCAGGCCAACGCCTGGGCCCGCCTCGAAGGCGACGGCACCGGGCCCGACCTGATGCTCTACGCGCCCATCGACACCCTCACGGTGGGCGAGGAAAGCGAGGACGTGCCGTGGATCGGGCCTCAGCTGCGCGAGGACATGCAGCCGCGGGCGACCGTCTACGACGATCTGGTGACCGGCCTCGGCGCCTCCAACCCGAAAGGCCACGCGGCCTGCGTGATGATGGCGGCCGAGGCGATCGCGCTCGCCGGGATTCCGCTGACCGGGGATCTGGTGGCGGCGTTCGGCGCGGGCGGCATGCCCACGAACGCCCGGCCCGGCAGTGCACGCGCCAACACCGGTCAGGGCGTGGGCTGTTCGTTCCTCCTGGAGCAAGGCGTGTGGACCGACTACGCGGTCATCGCCAAGCCCGGCTGGACGGTGTCCTGGGACGAGGTCGGGCTCGCGTGGTTCGAGGTCACCGTGCACGGCACCCACACCTACGTGGGCTCGCGCCACCGGCTCCCGTACGACAACGCGATCGTCCGCGCCGGCGATGTCGTACGGCACCTGGAGGAGTGGTTCGTGGAGTACGCCGAGCGGCACACGGACGGGACGGTCGCCCCGCAGGGCATCGTGTCGTCGGTGCGGGGCGGCTGGCCGCGGATGGCCGCGGTCACCCCGGCCGCCTGTACCCTGCGGGTCGATCTGCGGATCTCCCCGGACACGACGCCGATGCAGGCCAAGCGCGAATTCGCCGCTGCTGTCGGGGAGTTGAAGCGCAAGCTGCCGGGTCTCGACGCCACGGTGGAGATGATTCTGGCGATTCCCGGCACCGCCACCAGCCGCGAGAGCTGGATCTACCGCAGTGCGGCGGGCGCCTGGGAGGCGTTCGAGGGCAGGCCGCACGAGCCGATCCGCGGCAACAGTGGCGCGACCGACGCGAACATCCTGCGCGGACGGGGTATCCCGACCGTGCGAGTCGGCATGCCGAAGGTGTCCGGCGAGCAGGCGCCGTTCGACATCGACTTCGCGCGCGGCATGAACACCGTGTCCGTACGGGAGATGGAGCGGCTCACCCGCCATCTGATCCGCACGGCCGTCGACACCGTGACCCGCTCCCGCGAGGAACTGGAGCCGGAGCTGGAAGGAGCGAGGGCGTGACCGAGATCGTGCTGGGCGTGGGAGCCTCCCACAGCACCCTGATGAACACCCACTGGGACCAGACGTTCCACAAGGACCGCGCCGAACGGTTCCGTGCCGCGCTCGGCGAGGCCCGCGAGGCGATCGCGAAGGCGCGCCCGGACACCGTCGTCCTCGTCGGCTCGAATCACTTCCGCGGGTTCTGGCTCGACCTCATCCCGGCGTTCACCCTCGGCGTCGGCGAGTGCGTGGCGAGCGGCGAGTCCGGCACCCCGAAGGGGCCGCAGGCCGTGGATGTGCCGCTGGCCCGGCATCTCGCCAACTCCCTTGTGGAGGGCGGGCGTTTCGATGTGGCGTTCTCGGCGAAGTTGCAGATCGACCACGGGCAGTCGCATGCGATCCAGTACCTCCTTGACGGCCTGGACGTGGAGATCGTGCCGCTGGTCGTGAACGTCTTCGCGCATCCGCTGCCGACGCTGGCGCGCTGCGAACAGCTGGGCCGCGCGATCCGTGAGGCGGTACTCGCCTTCCCTGGCGACCGCCGGGTCGCGGTGGTCGGCTCGGGCGGCCTCTCACATCGGCTGCCCTGGCCGGACTGGCGTGAACCACACGGCGAGGACGAGGAGTTCATGGTCGGCGCCTGGCTCAACGGCCGGGACAACTGGCAGGAGTACGACGCCCGCCGCCGCGAGATCATCCGTGCCGCCGAGGCCGCCCTCAACCCGGAGTTCGACGAGGAGGTCCTGGCGCTGATCGGGCGGGGCGAAGCCCACCGTCTGACCGCCTACAGCACCGAGGAGTTGGAGAAGGTGGCGGGCAACGGCGCGCAGGAGCTGCGCACTTGGCTGCTCATGGCGGCCGCGCTCGACCACACGCCCGGGCGGCGGCTCGCCTATGAGCCGATGCCGGAGTGGCTGACCGGGATGGGGGTCGCGGTCCTGGATCCAGGGGCGCCGGACCCCGGGCCGCGGCCATGAGTCTCCCGGCGGAGGTACATGCGGCTGCCGCGCGGGGCCTCGCCCCCGGTCCCAGGCCGGCCGGCCCCGACCTCGCTGCCGACACCGCCGCCGAGGCGATGAACTCCGTTCTGGGAAAGGTCCGTCCGATCCTGGAGGCGTTCACCGCGGACGACGGTGCACTGCCGCTGGCTGAACTGGTGCGCCGCTCGGGCGTGGCCAAGGCGACGGTGCACCGGCTGGCCCAGGAGCTGGTCGCCTGGGGTCTGTTGGAGCGGGAGGGCTGCGACTACCGTCTCGGGCTGCGCCTGTTCGAGTTGGGGCAGCGGGTGCACCGGCAGCGGATCCTGCGCGAGGCCGTGCAGCCGTACATGGAGGATCTGCTCCTGATCACCCGGGAGACCATCCACTTCGCGATCCACGACAGCCTGGACGTCGTGTACCTGGACAAGATCTTTCCGCATCGCGGGCTCAACGCGGAGTCGCGGGTGGCGGGCCGGCTCCCGCTGTACTGCACGGGGACGGGCAAGGCGATCCTGGCGCACTCGCCGCCGTCGCTCTTCGTCGATGTCGTACGCGCCGGACTCAAGCCGCTCACCCGGCACACGGTCGTCTCCCCCGGCCGGCTGCGCGCGCAGCTCGACCGGATCCGGGTGGAGGGAATCGCCCTGGAGACGGAGGAGATCCGGCTCGGCTACGCGAGTCTCGCGGTACCCGTCTTCGCCCAGCGCACCGGCAGCCTCGTCGGCGCGCTGTCCGTCACCGCGCCGACGTACCGGATGGACGCGGGAGGTCACGCGGCGGCACTGCGGACCGCTGCGCTGGGCATCGGGCGGTCGCTCACGTAGCCGGACAGCCGACGACGTCGTTGTCAGGGCCCGCCCACCGGCGGGCCCTTTCGCCGTGCTGGGCAAAGTGTCCTGCTCAGGCGTCCTGCTCAGCGGAACAACTCCGTAGGCCGGTCCCGGGCGGTGTTCCTACGCTCAGCGACCATGAGCCAACTCCCCGACGGAATCGTCGACTCCGACGTCCTGATCATCGGCGCCGGTCCGGCCGGCCTCTACGGCGCGTACTATGCGGGGTTCCGCGGCCTGAGCGTCACCGTCATGGACGTGCTGCCCCAACTCGGCGGTCAGATCAGCGCGATGTACCCGGAGAAGCCGATCTTCGACATCGCCGGGTTCCTGTCCGTGCGCGGCCGCGACCTGGTGGACGGCCTGGTCGCGCAGGCCGAGCCGTACGCGCCCCGCTATCTCCTCGGCCACCGAGCCGCCGAGTTGTCGTACGACCCCGAGGACGGCCGCCCCGTCGTGCGCAGTGACCAGGGGGCGGCGGTGCGGGCGGGGGCTGTCGTGATCACGGGCGGGGTGGGCACGTTCACCCCGCGGCCGCTGCCCGCCGGCGAGGAGTTCCTCGGGCGCGGCCTGGAGTACTTCGTGCCGGATCCGGCCGCGCACACGGGCAAGGACGTGGTGGTCGTCGGCGGCGGCGACAGCGCCTTCGACTGGGCCGCGACCCTGGCGCCGCTCGCCGGCTCCGTCACCCTGGTCCACCGTACGGCCCGCTTCCGGGCGCACGCGGCGAGCGTGGAGAAGGTCCGCTCGCTCGGCGTCGAGCTGATCACGGATTGCGAGGTGAGCGCCCTGCGCGGGTCGACTCGCCTGCAAGAGGCGGAAGTTCGTCACCGTACGACGAAGGAGACCCGGCTCGTCCCGGCCGACACGGTCGTCGCGGCGCTCGGCTTCCTCGCCGATCTCGGGCCACTGCAGCACTGGGGCCTGGATCTGGCGGCCCGGCGGATCACCGTCGACACGCGGATGGCGACGAACCTGCCCCGGGTGTTCGCCGCGGGCGACATCACGGACTACCCCGGCAAGGTCCGTCTCATCTCGGTCGGCTTCGGCGAGGCCGCCACCGCGGTCAACAACGCGGCCACCGTCATCGACCCGGAGGCCGCCCTGTTCCCCGGGCACTCCACCGAGAAGGAGCACTGAGAGTCATGGCGTACGTCATCGGCGCGTCCTGCGTCGACATCATGGACCGGTCCTGCATGGAGGAGTGCCCGGTCGACTGCATCTACGAGGGCGAGCGCAAGCTCTACATCAACCCGGCGGAGTGCATCGACTGCGGGGCCTGCGAAGTGGCCTGCCCCGAGCAGGCGATCACCGTCGACCGCAAGGCCGACCCCGACTTCCGCGCCGACAACCGCCGCTTCTTCGACGAACCGCTGCCGGGCCGCGAGACACCGCTCGGCACCCCGGGCGGGGCCACGGGTCTGGGCCCGGTCGGCGTCGACACGGCGCTGGTGAGCGGGCGATGAGCGGCGCGGAGCAGCCGCCGCTGCGGGTCGGGATCCGTATCCCGCCGTGCGAGCGCGCCGACCGCATCGTCGAGACGGTACGGCGGGCCGAGGAGCTCGGGTTCAGTGACGCCTGGTTCCCGGACTCGCAGTTGCTGTGGCGGGATGTGTTCACCACGCTCACCGCCGCCGCCCTCGGCACCGAACGGATCGGCCTCGGCACGGCCGTGACGAACCTGGTGACCCGGCACCCGGCCGTCGTCGCCTCCGCCGCCCGGAGCGTGGCCGAGCTGGCGCCGGGGCGGTTCACGCTCGGGCTCGGCGTGGGCAACAGCTCGGTCGGCCCTGTCGGGCTGAAGCAGAGCACCAACTCCGCGATGCGTGCGGGGATCGCCCAGCTGCGGGCCCTGCTTGACGGAGCCGACTGGGACTTCGAGGGACCGGCCGGAACCGTACGGTCCCGGCTGCGCGACCCCCGGCCCGACGTGCCGCTGCACCTCGCCGCGAGCGGGCCGCGGAATCTGCGGCTCGCGGGTGAAGTCGCCGACGGAGTCGTCCTGTTGAGCGGTGTCTCGACGCGCACCCTGGCGGGCGCCACCGCTCGGGTCCGGGAGGGCGCGGAGGCCGCCGGACGGGACGCGGCCGCACTGCCGCTGACCGTCTCGGCGTACTGCGCGGTGACCGACGACATCGAGGCGGCGGCCCGCCGCCTCAAGCCCATCTGCGCCTCGATCGCGCACAACGGCGGAGCGCCTTTCCTCGCCCTCGCCGGCATCCACGTCGACGTACCGGACGTCCCCGACATCAACGCGGGCGTGTACCCGGATCTGGTGCACGCGGAGGACTGGGACGCCGCCGTGAAGATCACGTCTGAGTGGGTCGGTGACGAGGCGGCGCTGCGGTTCGCCGAGGAGTTCTGCCTCGTCGGCACCGCGGAGCAGATCGCGGGCAGGCTGCGGGCCCTGTGCGCCGACGGCGTCAGCGGGGTGTTCCTGCAGCACGTCGGCTCGTACGACCCACCGACCGAACTGATCGAAACCGTCGGCGCCTCGGTGCTGCCGGCCCTGTAACTCGTAACGCAACGAGAGCGAGCACCGGATGAGCGAGCGCCAAATGGCAAACACCCTGCGCAAGGGCTATGTACCCAGCCCCTTCGGCCAGTTGCACTATGTGGAGGTGGGCGAGGGTACGCCCGTGCTGCTGCTCCATCAGACGCCACGCTCGTGGACCGAGTACCTCGACGTGCTGCCCCTGGTCGGTGCCCGGCATCGGGCGATCGCGATGGACACACTCGGCTTCGGCGCCTCCGCCAAGCCCGAACTGCCGCATTCCATCGAGCGGTTCGCCGACGCGGCGGGCGCGCTGATCGACGAGCTGGGCCTGCAGCGGGTCCATCTCGTCGGGCACCACACCGGAGGTCTGATCGCCGTCGAGCTGGCGGCGCGGCTGCGGGACCGGGTGGCGAGCCTGCTGCTGTCCGCGACACCGTTCGTCGACGACGAGAAGCGGCGGACGGCGGCCGTGCGGCAGCGCATCGACCATGTCGACCCCGCGCCGGACGGCTCACACCTGCAAGGGCTGTGGGAGCGGCGGCGCGCCTTCTACCGCGCCGGCGAGGAGGCGCACCTGAACCGCTACGTGGCTGACGCCCTCGCCGTGCTCGACCGTGTCGAGGAGGGCCACGAGGCGGTACGCCGCTACGCGATGGAGGAGCGCCTCGCGCACATCACGGCCCGCACGCTGGCCGTCTGCGCGCCCGGTGACCACTACTCGCTGCCGTCGCTGGAGAAGTTCGCCGCTGCCCTCGGCTGCGCGACCCGGGTCCTGTCGGACGGGCATGTCGCGGCGCCGGAGCAGGTGCCGCACGAGTTCGCCGAGGTGGTCCTGGAGTGGGCGGGCCGGGACTGAGTTCCACCCTGCGACGGCGCCCCACCGGACTTCCGGTGGGGCGGCGTCGCCGCATCCTCAGCCCGCGCTGAGCCTGCCGATCACCGACCTGGCCGCGCGTACCGCAGTCACCGCGCCGGTGAGGGTGGAGTTGCAGACCAGGGCGGTCGGGACGACGCCGCAGCCGGCCAGGTACAGGTTGTCGAAGTCCCAGACGCGGGTCTGAGGGTCGCAGACGCTGGTCCCGTCGTCGGCGGGGCCCATGCGGACGGTGCCGGTCATGTGGAGCGAGGTGCCGGGCGGGAGGGTCTCGCTGTCGGTCGCGGGGTCGAATCGGCCGAGGCGGCGGCCCGCGCGGAGTTGGGCGGCGCGGGCCTCGTCAAGGAGGCGGCGGTCCTCGTCGGTGTAGTCGAAGACGACGTGCATCTTGGGCATGCCGAGGGCGTCGAGCTCGGTGTCGGAGAACTCGACCCGGTTCGTCTCCTGGATCTCGGTGGGGACGTAGAGCGCGATCCCCGCGGAGAACTCGGCGATCCGGCCGTCGCCGTCGACCCGCGCCGTACCGCTGAACTGGCCGTTGAACGGCTGGGCCTTGCCGCTGTGCGGGAGCCAGTACGAGGCGTGCCGCCACTCGCTCCCATCCCTGAGCGTCGCACCGGCGAGCTTCGCGCCGTCCAGGCCCACGGCGTCCGGGTCCACGTGAACGCGGCCGGTCTGGAAGATGTGCTCGTTGAGGTGGCGGCCGAGGGCCCGCGGGCGGATGCCAGAGGCGAAGAGCAACTGCGGGGTACGAAAGACATCGGCGCACACGACGGTCGCGGCAGCGGTGACGGTGTACTCGCGGCCGGTGGCGATCTCTCGGACGACGGCGCCCCCTACCGTGCCCCCCTTGTGCAGGAGGCGCATGACCTGGGCGCCGGTGCGCAGCTCGAAGTGCGGGTCGCCGCCGGCGATGGCCGGGAAGACCCGGTTGGGGCCGGTGCGCACCAGGGCGCCCTCGCCGTCCTCGTTGACAGCCATGGGCAGCGCCTGTACCTGGCGGCCGGGCTCCGCGTGCGGCCCGAACACCTCATTGAGGGCGCCCATCAGCGCGGTGCGCAGCGGGGACGGGCCTATGGGGTCGGTGTTGACGTGAAGGAAGCGGGACGCCTCGTTGATATCGCGCTGCCAGGCGTCCGGGTCGATGAAGTCCGGGATCTCGCTGCCCCAGGCGGCGGGGGTCGCGGCGGTCCAGTGGACGCTCATGCCGCCGGTGTTCCAGGCGAGGGCGGCGGCGGGCAGGGCATCGGCGTCCTCGCCGACGCCGGCGAGCCGGTACATGCCGGGCTCGCGGTCGGCCACGCCGACGCCCGCGTCGTCGGCGACGTTCTCGGCACCGACGTACATGCCCTGGACGCCGGAGGCGATCCGCTCCTGGTGGCGCAGACGCAGCTCACCGTCCGGCATGTCGTGCAGGTGCTGGCCGGGGACCGGGCCGAGTACCGGGCCCGAGTCAAGCATCAGGATGCGGGCGGTGGGCAGGGCGTCGCGGACGAGGCGGGCGACGCCCGCCCCCATGATCCCGCTGCCGACGATGAGCAGGTCGGGGCGGCTGTCGGCGGGCACGTGGGGCTCCTCTGGATGGGTGTGATGTCTCGCAGTGCGCAAAGCGGTGTCTCAGCCGTCCAGCGCGAAGGCGGACCGCATCCACCGCGCCGACGCGACCGCGCTCTCGTACGGGTCGGTGAGGGCGGGCCGGTCGACCTCGACCATGAGGCAGCCGGCGAAGTGGTCGGGCAGGGCGGCGACGATGCCGATGAGGTCGAGGTCGCCGCGGCCGGGTTCGGTCCACAGGCCGTCGACGACCGTCCGCTGATAGTCCTGCCCGGCGGCCCGCCCCTGCTCGGCGACTGCCATCCGTGCGTCCTTGACGTGCAGGAACGGGATGCGACTGCCGTAATCGGCGACGAGTCCCGTGACGTCCGCGCCCGCCCAGGACAGGTGCCCGGTGTCCGGGAGGAAGCCCAACTGCTCCGCGGGGATCGCGTCGAGGACGGCCCGGGTCTCGGCCTCCGTCTCGATCCAGGTGCCGACGTGCGGGTGCAGGGCCGGGCGAACGCCCTCGGCCCGCATCGCCTCGGCGAGCCTGCCGAGCAGGTCGGTGAGGGCGGCCACCCGGTCGGCGTCCGGCTCGGTGCCCTGAGCGGGCCGCAGGATGCGCGGGCCGCCTTTGATCATCGGCAGGCCGAGTCCGATGTCGGTGAGGCCGAGTTCGGCGTGGTCGCGGGCGGCAGCGGCGGCGGCCTCGATCACGGCCGGGGCGTCGGCGGGGTCGCCCTGCGAGCGGCAGACGAAGTAGCCGGGGGCGGGCCGCAGCCCGGCGTTGTCAAGGAGTGCCGCGTAGGCGGCGACGGTGTGCCCGGCCGGGACGGCGGCCATGACGGCGTCGAAGCCCGCCTTCTTCACCAGAGCGAGGAGTTCGGCCGGCTGCGGGGCGAGGCCGGGGTCGAGCCAGCCGTCGTCGGTGGCCCACCACTGGATGGGGTTGAGGGCCAGGGTCATACGGGACGTCACGTGTGTTACCTCGGAATCCTGGGAGGGGGCTATCGGCTTGTGGTTGCGGCGAGTTCGCCGGGGAAGTGGCAGGCCGCCCGCTGTCCGTCCCCGGCAGCGGTGAGCTGGGGGTCCTTCTCCTTGCACACCGTCCGCTCCCTGTTGACCAGCGGGCCGATGGGGCAGCGGGTGCGGAAGCGGCAGCCGGACGGTGGCGCGGCCGGGCTCGGCAGGTCACCGCCGAGCACGATCCGCTCCCGGCCGCTCTCGCCCTCCCTCTCCCCCGGCACGGGCGAGGGGGAGGCGGAAAGAAGCGCGGCCGTGTACGGATGCTGCGGGTTCGCGTACACGGCCTCGGCGGGCCCGTCTTCGACGATCCGGCCGAGGTACATCACGGCGACGGTGTCGCTGAGGTGGCGGACGACGGAGAGGTCGTGGGCGATGAAAAGGTAGCCGACGCCGAGTTCGTCCTGGATCTCCTCGAGCAGGTTGATGATCTGTGCCTGGACGGAGACGTCGAGCGCGGAGACGGGTTCGTCCAGGATCAGGACGTGCGGCTGCCGGGCGAGCGCCCGCGCGATACCGATGCGCTGCCGCTGGCCGCCGGAGAAGGCGTGCGGGTAGCGGTCCAAGTGGTCGTCGCGCAAGCCGACTTGACGCATCAGCTCGCGGGCTCGCGTCTCCTGTTCCGCCCCCCGCACGCCGCTGAGCGCGAGCGCCTCGGCGAGCGACTGGCGGATGGTGCGGCGCGGGTTGAGGGAGGCGTAGGGGTCCTGGAAGAGGTACTGCACATGCGAGCGGACCCGTTCGCGCTCCGGCTCCTCCATGGCGGTCACGTCCTGGCCCTCGACCTCGACCGTCCCGCCCGCGATCTTGTTGATCCCGACGAGCGCGCGCGACAGCGTCGACTTGCCACAGCCGCTCTCCCCCACCAGACCGAGCGTCCGCCCGGACTCGACGGTGAGGCTGACGGAGTCGACCGCGTACACGGCCGGTTCCCGCCCGAAAAGCCCGCGCCGCCGCGACCCGACGTCAACCCGAAGGTCCCGGACCTCCAACAGGGCTTTGGTGGCGGTCTGTTCGGCCTTGCGTACATGCCCCGTGCCTTCCTCGGGTGCCGTGATCTCACCTCCGCGCTCGGCGACGAAGCAGGCCGCCAGGTGCCGCGGCCCGCCGCCGGGAGACGTCAGCAGCACTGGCTGTTCGCTGTGGCAGCGCGACTCCGCGACCGCGCACCGCTCCGCGAAGGCGCAGCCGGCCGGCAGCCCGGCCGGGTCCGGTGGGGCGCCGGGGATGGCGGCGAGCGGGCGTCCGCTGCGGACGTCGTCGATCCGCGGCATCGCGCGCAGCAGGGCGGCCGTGTAGGGGTGGCGCGGCCGGGCGAAGACCTCCGCCACGCTGCCCTTCTCGACCGTGCGGCCCGCGTACATGACCACCACGTCCGTGCAGAGTTCGGCGACGACACCCATGTCGTGGGTGATGATCGCGACGGCGATGCCGAGTTCGCGGCGGAGCCGGTCGAGAAGACCGAGGATCTGCGCCTGGATCGTGACATCGAGGGCGGTGGTGGGTTCGTCGGCGATGAGGAGGGCGGGGTCGTTGGCGAGCGCGATGGCGATGACGACGCGCTGTCGCATCCCGCCGGAGAACTGGTGCGGATAGTGGTCGATCTTGGTGTCGACGTCCGGGATGCCGACGGCCTCGAGGAGTTCGCGCGCCCGCTGCCGGGCCTGCGTACGCCCGCGCCCGTGCGCGGTCATCGCCTCGACGATCTGCTCGCCCACCCGCATCGTCGGGTTGAGGGCGGCCTGCGGGTCCTGGAAGACCATGGCGGCCTTGCTGCCGCGCCACGTGCGCATCTCACGCTCGGGAAGGGCGAGCAGGTCGGTGCCGCCGTAGGTGACGCTGCCCGCGGTGACTTCACCGGGCGCGCGCAGCATCCGCATCACCGAACGGGCGGTGACGGACTTGCCGGAGCCGGACTCGCCGACGATGCCGAGCACCTGCCCGGGCCGGACCTCGAAGCTGACGTCGTTGACGGCGGTGACCTGGCCGCCGGGCACCCGGAACTCGGTACGCAGCCCGTCGACTCGGAGCAGCGGCTCCGCCTCAGGCGCCGGGATCTCCGTCCCGGAGGTTTCCTTGGTCAGACTCACTTCCGATTCACCGCCTCGTTGAACGCGTCGGACAGGAGGCTAAAGGCGACTGCCAGCAGGAGCAGCAGCAGTGCCGGGCCGACGACGTAGGTCGGGGACTGCGTCACGAACCGCAGGCCGTTGTTGAGGAGCACGCCGAGCGAGGGGGTCGGCGGCTGGATGCCGAGGCCGACGATGGACAGGCCGGCCTCGATGTAGACGCCGACGACCATCCACACGGCGGTGTTGACGACGCAGGCATCGAGCGCGTTGGGCAGCACATGTCGGGTGAGCAACTGCCGCCGTTTTACTCCCAACACCCGTGCGGCCAGGACGTATTCACGGTCCTGCTGGCTGAGCCAGGCGCTGCGGGCGTAGCGCCCCGCCGAGGGCAGACCGCTGATGAAGATGGTGAGGAAGAGGGCGAACCATCCCGCGCCGAGGATGGCGACCAGGCATACGCCGAGGATGAGTCCGGGGAAGCCGATGATGACGTCGAGAACGCGCTGGGTCGCCGCTCCGAGCCGTTCGGAGAGGGCGCCGGTCAGTCCGAGGAGGGTACCGAGGGCCGCGGCGGCGGGGACGGCAGTGAGGATCAGGCTGAGGTCGATGCGCAGGCCGTAGACGGAGCGGACGAAGATGTCCCGGCCGAATTCGTCGAGGCCGAAGGGGTGGGCGACGGAGGGTCCGATGAGGGCAGTGGCGCCCTGCTGGTCGTAGCCGCCGGGGAAGATGACAGGCGCGAGGAGTGCGGCAAGGGCGAGGACGGCGAGGACCACCCCGCCCGTGAGGCCCTTGGGCGTGCGCAGGGCGGAGAGATAGCGGGCGAGGGTGGGGTCGATGCGGCGGGCCGGGCGGCTGTGGCCCTTTCCGTCTGCGGCGATGGACGTCATGCGGATTCTCCCAGTCGGACCCGCGGGTCTATGGCCGCGAGGATGATCTCGGTGAGGATCTGGCAGAGCGCGGCGGTCAGGACGACGCCGAGGATGAGCACCTGGAGGACGCTGAAGTCGCGGGTCTCCACGCTGGACACGGCGAGCTGTCCGATGCCGTTGCGGCTGAACACCGCCTCGATGATCACCGCTCCCGCGATCAAGTTGCCGGCCTGCAGGCCGATCCCGACGACCGCGCTGCCGACGCTGTTGCGCAGCACATGGCGGCGGGTGATGCGGTGCGGGGCGACGCCCTTCGACTTCGCCAGGTCGACGAAGTCCTCGCCGCGTACCTTCGCCATCTCGGTCTGCAGCATCCGTCCGACGACGGCGCCGGGCGCGAGGGCCAGGACGAGGGCGGGCATGAGCAGGTACTGGAGGCCGATCCAGGGGTCTTCGAGGAGGCTGACCTCACCGCTGGCGGGGAGCCAGCGGTTGTAGACGCCGAACAGCAGGATCAGGCCGAGGGCGAAGAGGAACGAGGGGACGGCGATCAGCAGGCTGCTGATCGTGTCGAGGACGCCGCGCACCCAGCGGCGGCGCGGTCCGCCGCCGATGATGCCGAGGGTGAGTCCGATCAGGATCACCAGCAGGAGGGACAGCAGGGCGAGTTCGAGCGTGCTGGCGAGCCGGTCACCGATGAGGCTGGCGACGCTGCGCTGCAGCGCCTGTGACGTGCCGAGGTCACCGTGGAAGAGTCCGGACATCCAGTCCCAGTACTGCAGGACGAGTGGCCGGTCCAAGCCGAGCTGTTGGCGGATGGCGTCGATCTGCGCCTGGGTGGCGTCGGTGCCCGCGATGGAGACGGCGACGTCGCCGGGGGCCATCCGGGGCAGCGCGAAGGCGACGGCCGAGCCGGATATCAGGACCAGCAGGAGGGAGGGCAGTCTGCCCGCGAGATAGCGCAACATGGGGAATCGGTTCCGTCCTTCGCCTACCGGGCCCGCGCGAGCCAGACGTGGTTGAGGTCCATGAATCCCATCTGGGTGTAGGTGATGCCCTGCACCGCCCGGGAGGCGACCGTCATCGACGGCCGGGTAATCAGCGGAACGGCGAACGCCTGGTCAAGGAAATGGTCGTTCCAGGCATGCAGGGCCGCGGTCTGGTCGTGCTCGCCGGTGGCGACGGTGAGGTGTCGGGAGAGTTCTGTGTAGCGGTCGTCGCCGTAGTGGCTTGGGTTTCCGTCCGCGAGGAGTTCGGCGCGGCCGACGACGGCGCCGGCGGGCGAGAGCCCGTTGCTGGCCTGCTGGAGGAAGACCGGTGCGCCCATCTCGCCCGACGCGAGCCGCCCGTCGAACTCGGCGGCGGCGAGCGGCACGGCCTTGACGTCGACGCCCACCGCTTCGAGGTTGTTGCGGACGATCTGGAAGATGCCGGTGGCTTCGGGGGTGTTGAGGGTGACCATCTCGAGCGAGAGGTGCTTCACCCCTGCCCGCGCCAGCAGTGTGCGGGCCTTGTCGGGGTCGTAGCGGTAGCGCCCGGCCTGCTGGTCGTCGTAGCCGATGGTGTTGGTGCGCCAGGGCAGCGAGGCGGCCGTCGCCTGTCCGCCTTCCACCTGGCGGTCGACCCGTTCGCGGTCGATCGCGTACTGGAAAGCCTGCCGGACCCGTTTGTCGTCGAAGGGCTTGTCCCTGACGTCGAAGGTGAGCGGGATCGCCGAGCCGCCGGCTGTGATCAGCTGGAAGCCGGGCTGGCGGCTGAGGGCATAGGCGTCCAGGGCGCCCATTCCTACGCCGTACTGGATGCGGCCGCTGCGGATGGCGGAGACCATCGCCGTGGGGTCGGTGATCACATTGATCTGGATCTTGTCCAGGTGGATGTCGTCGGCGTCCCTGTACTTCGGGTACTTGGTCAGGACGACCTTCGCGCCCGGAGTCCAGGACGTCCACTCGAACGGGCCGGTGCCATCTACGACTTCACCGGCCGCGTACTTGTCGTACGTGTCCGGGTTGAGGACCGGCATGGTCTCGAAGAGGTCGTAGATGTTCGGCAGCGGCCTGGAGAAGGTCAGCTTCAGCTCGTCGTCGCCGACGGCCTTCATGCCCGAGATCGCGGCGGCGACGGGCTGGTTGGCGGCTCCGGTGGCCGGGTCACGCACCTTCTTCAGCGTGAAGAGGACATCGTCGGCGGTGAGTTCCGCCCCACTGTGGAAGGTCACGTCGTCGCGGAGCACCACGTCCATGCTCTTGCCGTCCGCCGCCACCTTCCACGACTTGGCCAGCACGCCCTCCGGCTTGCCGGTCTTCTGGTCGATGCGGGTCAGCGTCTCCAGGACCGAGTACTCGGCGAGGATGTTGCCGATCGACGTCTTCAGGAACGAGCCCGGGGCGGGGTCCTGCCCCTGTGCGGCCACCAGCGTCCCGCCGTCCTGCGGGGTGTCCGGGACAACGACGTCCTGTGCCCCCTGTTGCTGCACCGCCGACCTGCATCCGGAAAGCACCAGGGCGAGGGCGCACACCGCCGCCGCGGCACCGCCCCACCTCTTTCGCGACCGCACCATGGAGCACCCTCGCTTCTCTCTGATCTGGGATGACGTGACGTGATCTGAACCGGTCCGACGCGAACGGGCGGACCGGCCCGCAACATGGCTCGTGTCTCAGCCGATGAGGAGCGGGCGCAGGCTGCGGTGGGCGATCTCCAGCCCCTGGCGGACGCGGTCCGGGGTGCCGCCCCAGACCGGGTCCTCGTGCTCGACGGACAGGGTGCCGGTGAAGCCGTGCTCGTAGAGGGCGTCGACGACCGCATTCCAGTCGACCTGGCCGCGGCCCGGTACGCGGTACCGCCACCAGCCGGTGTCCCAGGGGTCCTTGCGGCCGGTCGCCTTCCCGAAGAAGCCGTAGCGGTCGATGCGGCCGGCCTGGATCTCGATGTCCTTGGCCTGGGCGTGCACGATGCGGTCGGCGTAGGGGGCGATGGTGGTGACCGGGTCGATGCCGATCCAGGTAAGGTGCGAGGGGTCCCAGTTGAGGTAGAGACCGAGGTCGAACATCCACTCCCACAGCTCGGGCGAGTAGGCCAGGTTGCCGGGGTAGCCGTCCGGGTGCCAGCCCTCCATCACACAGTTCTCGATGACGATGCGGACATCGCGTTCGCCCGCGTACTCGACGAGTTCGGGCAGGATCCGCTCGGCCTCGGCCAGGTTCTCGGCGACGGGACGGGTCCAGTCCCGGCCGACGAACGTGCCGACGTACGGGACACCGAGGGCCGCGGCGGCGTCAATCGCCCGCTTGAGGTGGGTGCGGATCGCGGCGCGGCGCTCGGGGTCCGGGTGGAGGTTGTTCTCGTAGTAGGCGAGGGCGGATATCGACAGTCCGTGGCGGTCGAGGAGAGCGAGGGTGTCGTCCCGTTCCCGTGTGCCGAAGTCGGCGGCGGGCAGGTGGGCCGCCTCGAAGTCGCGGCCGCCGGTGCGCGGCCAGACAGCTACTTCGAGGGCCTCGTAACCGGTCTTCGCCGCCCAGGCGGCGATGTCGTCGAGGGAGGCGTCTGGCAGGCAGGCGGTGAGCATGCCGAGTTTCATGACGAGGGCTCCTTGCGGTGGTGCATGAGGAAGGGGAGGTTTCAGGCAACGGCGAGGGCCCCACGGCCGACGTTCGTCCAGGTGTCTGTACCGGCCGAGTTCAGGACCGCCTCGACGAGCCTGGCCGAGCGCAGTCCGTCGGCGGCGGTGGGCAGCCCAGCCGGCAGGCCCTCGCCCGCGACAACCTGGTGGACGTCCCGGGTGAAGGCGGTGAAGCAGTCGGCGTAGCCCTGGGCGTGGCCGGCCGGGAGGTGCGCGAGCCGGCGCTGTGCGGCGCTGCCTTGCCCGGGGTCGCGGACCAGGATGCGGGCGCCGTCCAGGCCGCCCAGCCAGACGCGCTCCGGCTCCTCCTGGTCGAAGACGGCGCTGGCCCGGCCACCGTCGAGTTCGAACCAGAGGCGGTTCTTGCGCCCTGCGGACACCTGGGAGACGGTCAGGTTCGCCAGGACGCCGTCGCCGGTGCGCAGCAACAGCACGGCTGCGTCCTCGGTGCTGACGGCGGCGCGCTCGAGCGGTCCGGCCCCCTGCCGTTCCGGTCCGCCGAAGCTGGCCGAACTGCCCATCGGGCGCTGCGCGACGGTGGTCGCGAGGCGGGCGATGACCTCAGTGAACTCGACGCCCGCCGTCCACTCGACCAGGTCGCACCAGTGCGAGCCGATGTCGGCGAAGGCACGGGAGGGTCCGCTCGCGGCCGGGTCGGCGCGCCAGGTGGCAGTGTCGGGCGGGAGCATCCAGTCCTGCAGATAACTACCGTGCAGCAGCTGCCAGTTGCCGAACTCGCCGACCTGTCGACGGGCCCGGATCTCACGCACCATCGGGTGGTAGCGGTAGACGAAGGGAACGGCCACAAGGCGGGCCGCCGCCCGGGCCGCCGCGACGACGCGTTCGGCGTCGGCCACCGAGGTCGCCAGGGGCTTCTCACAGATCAGGTGTTTCCCGGCGGCGAGCACGCTCAGGGCCTGCCGGGCGTGGAGCGTGTTCGGGGTGCACAGGTGCACGATGTCGACCGCGTCGTCGGCGAGCAGGGCGTCCAGGTCCGGGTAGGCGTGGGGCGCGTCCAGGTCGGCGGCGGCCTGGGTGCTGCGGGCCGCGGAGGAACCGAGGACGCCGTGCAGCACGCCGCCGGCCGCGCGGACGGCCCGAGCATGAACGGCGCCGATCATCCCTGTGCCGACGATGGCTGATCGAGGATGCGGTGTCGTCATGCTGAGCCTCCGTGGTGCATCAATTGCGTGGGGTGTTACGTCGCCTCTCGGCGTTTACATGGCTGATCCGTTGTGTAGAGAGCTTTGTTCAGGCTCTGGACGGCCACAAGATGCCTTCTTTAATTTGTTGTCATGCATAAAGAACGCGAGCGTCGTCCGGCTGTCCCGTCCGCTCGCCCCGCTCCGCCGGGCACGCCGGCCCAGCCGGTTCCGGTGGCGCTGCACACCGTTCTGACGCTGGTCGCGCGGAGCGAGGCGGCGAGCCGGGCCGAAATCGCCCGGCGGTCGGGGCTCGCCCGTTCCACGGTCGGCCACCAGATCGACGAGCTGCTGCGGCGCGGCCTCATCACCGAGACCGTCGTGGGCCAGTCGGTGCGGGGACGGCCGCCGCGCACGCTCACCATCAGCCCGGAGGCCGGGACACTCGCTGTGGTGTTCGTCTCCCCCGAGGCGACCGGCGTCGCGGTCACCGACCTCAACGGCGACCTGATCGCCCAGGACACCCTCGACCTGCGGGTGGAGACGGGACCGGACACGCTCCTCCCGGCCGTCGCCGAACGCGTCCGCACGCTGCTGACCGAGCACGGGCGCACCGGCAGTCCGGTGCGCCAAGTGGTGGTCGGCTTGCCCGCCCCGGTGGACTTCGTCCGGGGCTGCCCGGTCCGCCCTCCGATCATGCCGGGCTGGGACGGCTTTCCGGTCGCCGCCCGTATGACGGAACTCCTCGGCGCGCCCACCCTCGTCGACAACGACGTCAACCTGATGGCCCTTGGAGAGGCCGAGCGGGGCACCGGCGGCGATGTCCCGCTGCTCTGCCTGAGCGTCGGCACCGGCATCGGCGCGGGCCTGGTCACCGCGGAAGGTACCGTGCACCGGGGTGCGGACGGCGCGGCGGGCGACGTCGGGCACACCCGCGTGCCGGGTCATGACGAGGTGCTGTGCGCCTGCGGCAAGACGGGCTGTCTCGAGGCCGTCGCCTCCTGCCGGGCAATCCTCGCCGCACTGGACATGCCGGAACACACTCCGGACGATCCCGCCCACGGCCTGCGGCTGCTCTGCGAACGTCTGGCCAACGGCGACGCCCAAGCCCTGCACGAGGTGGGCCGGGCGGGCGTGGAGATCGGCGAGGTGGTGGCCATACTGGTCCTCGCCTTCAACCCGCGCACCCTCATTCTCAGCGGCCCAGTCGCGGATGCCTGCGACGAACTTCTGGCGTCGATCCGCGCGGTGGTCTACCGGCGTGCCCTGTCCCTGGCTACCCGCAAACTCGTCATCACCACCAGCCAGTTGGGAGCCCGGGCCGGTCTGATCGGCGCGGTCGTCCTCGCGGTCCAGCAGACCTTCAGCCGGGATGGAGTGGGGCGGCTGCTCGGCTCGGCGCGCTGACGCGTCGGCCGGCACCCGTGCGGCCACGCCGTCTGCGGTCGCTTCAGCCCCACGCCAGTGCCGCGGTCCGCGCAACCCCATACCCGCCACCAGGCACACCCCGTCCGTTCAGATTCCACCCGGTCCAGCCACGCGACCACCAACGCGGCGAAGAGCGCGGGCTGTTCGATCTGCAGGTTGTGGCCGGCCAGGTCGAGGACGGCGAGCTCGCCCGTGGGTCGGCGGGGAGCAGGGCGAACTGCCCCGGCCAGCACGTCCACCGGCGATCCCGGCAGCGCCTGCACCAGGCAGGGGGGCAGGATCGACAGCAGCCAGAGCCCCACCAGGCCGCGGGCCCAGACGCCCCAGCACGAAGGTCAGGGTGGGTGGAACGGTGACGGTGCCCGGTAGCCGGTCGCGCAGGACGGGGCTGTGGTCGATCGGCGCGGG
Organism: Streptomyces sp. CB01635; assembly: GCF_002803065.1. Taxonomy (GTDB): domain Bacteria; phylum Actinomycetota; class Actinomycetes; order Streptomycetales; family Streptomycetaceae; genus Streptomyces. Next base: position 43,435 of record NZ_NNBL01000020.1, on the reverse strand, counting down.
CTCTGTGCTCACCATGGCTACCTTCCGGCTTCCAGCGGGGATGCGGGAAGAGTGGTGTCCGCCATGACAGTTCACCAGGGGCGCGGTCCGTTGAGCGGACCGTGGGACCAGCCGTCCCGCTCAGCGCATCGCACACCTGGTGGCGGAACACGAGCGGAGACAACACGATCCCTTGTCGTCGGCAGTCCGGCCGAGGAAGGCGGCGGCAAGGTCCCCCTCATCGACGACGGAATCCTCGACGGCGTCGACGCGGCCGTCATGCTGCACCCCTCCGGGGAGAACCTGGCGGCGATTCGCACCCTGAGCCGCGCGAGCAGCATGAACGTCATCTTCACCGCACGCGCCGCACCCGCACTTGGTCGGACACCACACGGGTGGCCGCACCGGAGCAGGTGCCGGCGGAGTTGGCCCGGACGGTCCTTGAGTGGGTGGACCGGGGCTGAACGCAACGACGGTGCCCCACTGGAGAGCTCGAGTTCCGGTGGGGCACCGTCGTTGCGCCGGCCCTTCTGCGTTACGGCCCTGCGGTCACTTGAGGCCGATGCCCGCCCCGGGTCCCAGCGGCAGGTCGAAGCCGTAGAACACAGCGAGGATGGCGAGCCACACCCCCAGGAACGGCACGACGAAAATCGCGAGGCGCGAGATGAGCGTGCCCAGGCGTGCCTCCGGTTCGTAACGCTGCAAGAGCGCCAGGAGCAGGAACACGTACGGGTTCATCGGTGTGATGACCGCGGTCGCCGAGTCCCCGATGCGGAACGCCGCCTGGCTGAGTGCGGGGTTCATGCCGAGGAGCATGAACGCCGGGACGAAGACCGGTCCGATCAGTGACCACAGCGCGGAGCCGGAGAGCACGACCAGGTTGAGGCACGAGACCAGGAGCACGAAGGCGACCAGGGCGCCGAAGCCGGTCAGTCCGATGGACTGCAGGAACGCCGCGGCCTTCACGGCGAGCAGCACACCCAGGTTCGACCAGTTGAACACGGCGATCACCTGCGCGGCGACGAACATCATGACGACGTAACCCGCCATGTTCTTCACCGAGTCGGTCATCGCGGTGACGACGCCGTCGGAGCCGCTGAGCGTCTTCACCGTGAATCCGTAGACGAGCCCGGCGAGCAGGAACGCACCGAACAGGACCGGGACGATGCCGGTGAGCAGCGGCGACGGCACCAGGGCCCCGCCGTCACCGCGCAGCGGCGCGCCGTCGGGCAGCCACAGGGACAGCACCACGGCCGTGTACGCGACGACGGCCAGGGCGCTGAGCAGCAGACCGCGGCGCTGGGCCGGGGTCAGATGGACGTCCTCGTCCGCCGGCCCATCGTCGCCGGACTCGTAGGCGGGCAGGCGTGGTTCGAGCACCCGGCTGATCAGGAACCCGCCGAGCAGGCCGAGAACCAGGCTGCTGGTGGCGGTGAAGAAGTAGTTCGCGAGGATGTTGACGTCGACGTGGTGCGAGGCGGGCAGAACCTCGACGGCCTGCTGGGTGATGCCCGTGTAGAGGGCGTCGAGAGAACCGATCGTGAACCCGGCCGCGTAGCCCGCGGTGACGCAGGCGAAGCCGCCGATCAGGCCCGCCGCCGGATGCCGGCCCGCGCTCTTGAACACGACGGCGGCCAGCGGCGGCAGCACGATGGCCGCTACATCGCTCATCATGTGCGCCTGACAGGCGACCAGCGCCACCAGGTACGGCAGGAAGGCGCGCGGCGCGCGGGCCAGGGTCGCCCGCATCGCGGTCTCAAGGAGGCCGGCCTTCTCCGCCACGCCCACCGCCATGATCATGAGCAGGACGGCGGCGATCGGCGGGAACGCGGCGAAGTTCGTGACCAGGTTCTCCACCAGCCAGCGCACTCCCTCGCCGGTGAGCAGGCCGGTGATCTGCTGCGTGTCGTCCGTGCCCGGCACGGTGACGGACACATCGGCGAGGGCCAGGGCGGTGGAGACCACGGCGACCACCGCGAACAGTGCCGTGAACAGGACGACCGGGTTGGGCAGGGCGTTGCCGGCCCGCTCGATCCAGGAAAGGACCCGGTCGACACCGCGCGGCTTCTCCTCCCCGCCCGTGCTCTGTCCGGAGGCGGAAAGTTCCTTCGCGGACGACCTCATGGCCGCCCCCCGTCCGCGCGCGCCGCGCCGTCGACGAGTCCCAGGAGGTCCTTGCGGACGATGCCGTCCTGGACGACACAGACGATGTTGCCGGGGTCGCCGAGGACGCCGATGTCGGCGAGCGGGTCGCCGTCGCTCAGGACGAGGTCGGCGACGCGCCCCGCCGTCACGCTGCCCAACCGGTCGTCGACACCGAGCAGTTCGGCCGACGTGCGGGTGCCCGCGACGATCGCGGCCATCGGATCCATGCCCAGGTCGACCAGGTACGACAGCTCCATCAGGTTCACGCCGTGCGGGCCGACGGCGGCGTCCGTGCCGAGGGCGATCCGCGAGCCGCGCTCGATGGCGTGGGCGATGTTCTCCTTGGTCAGGCCGGACCAGCGGGTCTTCTTCTGGTAGTGGTAGTCCGGCATCGTGTCCTTGTTGATGCCCGCGTACACGGTGGACAGCGTCGGCACGACGAAGACGCCGCGCTCGCCCGCAAGGTCGATGGCCTTGTCGTCGATCCCATAGCCGTGCTCGATGCTGGTGACGCCGCCGCGGATCGCGTTGAGGATGCCTGCGTTGCCCTGCGCGTGCGCGGCGACCGGCCGGCCGCCGTGCCGCCGGGCCTCGTCGACGACCGCGCGGATCTCCTCCTCGTAGAGGCCCTCGTCGTCCGGGTCGTCGTACGGGCTGCCCATGCCTCCGGTCGCACACACCTTCACCAGGTCGGCGCCCTCGCGGATCACGCGGCGCACGGCGAGCCGTGCCTCGTCGGTGGTGTCGGCGAGTTCGGACATGCCGTCGCTCAGGTCGGTGCCGTCGGGCAGGCGTACGTCGCCGTGGCCGCCGGTGTGGCTGATGACGCGGACGGCGGTCTGCAGCCGCGGGCCGACGATCCGTCCGGTCTCGACGGCCGTACGGTATCCGGCCGACAGGCCCGCCAGATCACGGGCAGTGGTGATGCCCGCGTCGAGGGTCTGCCGCAGTCGGGTGGCGGTGTCCAGGGTGACCAGGACCGGGTCGAGCTCGGCGCGGCGTCCGGGGTGGGCGCCATGGGCGTACGACATGTGGACATGGCAGTCGAAGAAGCCGGGCAGCAGGGTGCGGCCACCGGCGTCGACGGTGCGGACCCGGTCGCCCGCGGCAGGCCCGTCGCTCGGGGGCGCTTCCGCCGCGGGGCCGGCATAGGTGATGATCCCTGTGGCGTCGACAATGACGACGGCGTCATCCACCGGACGCGTACCGGTGCCGTCGATGAGCCGGGCATTGTGGATCCGCAGGGGGGTCCGGGGGGCCTGCGGTGTGGTGGCGAGCGTCATGGCGTGCAGTCACTCCTGTGCGGTACGGAAGGCCTTGGAAGTCGGTAGTGGGTGGGCCGGTTGGAGGGGAGTGTGGGATGCACACGTCATCGCGGCGTGACAGCGCAGATTTCGTACTGGATTCGCGCGGGGCACGCAGGAAAGTGCCACGCGTGGAGGTGCAGGAATACGCCGGGCCGATGCAGGACCGCGACGGGTCCCGCACGCTCGGCGGCCTCGGCGCACCCGGCGAGCAGGCCGAACTGGACGAACTGGACGAACTCGACCGCGGCGTCGTGCACGCCCTGCAGGTCCATCCGCGGGCGTCGTGGGCGCTGGTCGGCGAGGTGCTCGGGGTCGATCCGGTGACGGCGGCGCGGCGTTGGCGCCGTCTGGAGAAGGCCGGGCTCGCCTGGGTCACCGCGTACCCGCGCCTCACCGACGCCCGGATCGTGGTCACGGGCGTCATCGAGGTCGACACCGAACCGGGCGCCGCCGAGGACGTGGCACAGGCCCTCGCCGACGATCCCGCGGTGCCGAACGTCAAGCTCACGGCGGGCGGCCGCGACGTGGTGGCCTCCGTGCAGACCCGAACCCTGGACGAACTGTCGCGCCTGTCCGGCTCCTTGTTCCGGCCGGTCCCGGGCGTGCGGGCGACCCGTACACACGTGTCGACGGGGCTGCCCACGGAGGGCAGCCGATGGCGGCTGCGCAGTCTGGACGCGGTACAGACCGGGCGCCTGGAGCAGAAGGCGAGGCCGCCCGCCCCCACCGGCTCCCCGGTCCCACCCCGCTGGGACTCCCTCGACGCGCGCCTGCTCGAACTGCTCAGCGTGGACGGCCGGATGTCGCTGCGCGACCTGTCGGCGGCGAGCGACGCTCCCCTCACGACGGTGCGCCGCCGGGTGGAGTCCCTGCTGGCTTCACGACTGCTGCTCCGCTGCGACCTGGCGCGGCCGCTGTCCGGCTGGCCGCTGTCGGCCGTGTACTTCGCGTCCGTGCCGGGTCAGTACCTGGAGGAGACCAGCCGGGTACTGTCCCAGGTCCCCGAGGTGCGCTCCTGCGCGATCACGGCGGGCCCGCACAACCTGGTCGTCGACGTGTGGTTGCGCACCCTGCACGACGTCCACACCTTCGAGGCCCACCTCTCCCGCAAACTGCCCCGCCTGACCGTCGCGGACCGCTCCGTGGTGCTGCGCACGGTCAAGCACATGGGCCGGCTCCTCGACCGCGGCGGCCGCAGCGTGGGGGTCGTACCGCTGCAACATCCGGAGGACTGACAGACATCCGCCACCGGGCTCACCCCGTCCGTTCGCCTGTCACCCGGTCCAGCCACTCGCTCACCAACCCGGCGAAGAGCGCGGGCTGTTGGATCTGCAGGTTGTGGCCGGCCAGGTCGAGGAAGGCAAAGCTACCGCCTCCAGCACCGCCGTGAGCCAGCCGCACCCAAGGCGTGCGACCACACTGCGACCACCACACCCCGGACCACACGAAAGGCCGCCCTCTCGATCACGAGAGAACGGCCTCCGACCTGCGACAACACAAGCCGGGACAACAGGATTTGAACCTCGCCCCGTTGACTCTGTGAGGCTCGGCTATTCATCGCTGCCGGTCAAAACGGCCATGTGCCTCTGCACGTAGGTCTGCGACCATGCCCGGGTGATCGTGTCGCTCCCGCACCAGGTGACCCGATGTCTACTCTCCGTTCCCGCAGTGCTGTTGCGCCAGGAAACGACGACGGCTGCAGAACTGCTCGTGCTGCGGCACGAGAATGCGTTGCTGCGACGCCAGCTCCATGCACCCGCACGATACGAACCCGCGGACCTGCTGTGGCTCGCGGCCCCATCCTCGCCCCCCCCCGCCGTCGCTGGACGCACGTCTTCCCCGTCACGCAAGGCACACTGCCGGCATGGCACCGCAAGTTGGTCGCCCGTCGCTAGGACTACTCTCAGCAGCGCCACGGACGAGGACGGCCGCCCACGAACACCGCCGTCAAAAAACTCGTGCTGCACCTCGCCCAGGAGAACAGCCGATGCGGTCATCGCCCGATCCAGGGTGAACTCGCCCGGCTCGGACATCCGATCGCCGCATCGACAGTCTGGGAAATCCTGCACTCGGCCGGCATCGATCCGGCCCCGCGCCGGGCCGGCCCAACCTGGCGCGAGTTCCTGTCCGCGCAGGCCGCGGCATCATCGCCCGCGACTTCTTGAGCATCGACACCATCGGCCCGCAACGCCTGTACGCCCTGGTCTTCCTCGAACACGGCACCCGCACGCTGCACGTCGCCGGCGTCACCGCACACCCCCCAGCTGCCTGGGCCGCCCAGCAAGCCCGCAACGTCGCCACCGACCTCGGCGCGCGTATGGATTCACTGCGCATCCTCATACGAGACCGCGACAGCAAGTACACCGACGCCTTCGACGCGGTGTTCCAGACCGAGGACATAGAGATCATCAAGACACCGGTCCGCGCACCGACGGCGAACGCCCACTGCGCGAGAGCCATCGGCACCCTCCGTCGAGAGGTCCTAGGCGCCTCACCATGCCTCTGAACTGCGACTACACCAAACCCCTAGATCTTGGACTTGAAGATCACCCAGGGAAAACACCACAGCCAGGCCATCCTCTGCCGCGCACGGCGCCGAGCCGACGTCCTCTGCGCCATGCTCCACGACGACACCTTCTGCCAACCACCCACGCCGCACACGTGACCAGGGCTCCGCGAGAGCCGATACTGCCGTGGGTGAGCGGTTGGGAGCACCGGTCCGCAACTACACGCTACCTGATACTCCGTCAGTAAAGTCAGCAATAGTTCAGCAACAGCCCCGCCAGAACCCGCTTCCAGCCGCCACGGACCACCAAGATCGAAATCCTTCCAAATCTGCTTTGACCAGGGAAAATGCTGGCCAAAGGCCCAGATGCTACGCTCACTTGGAGGTACCCATGAAGATGCTCATCAACGTGGCCGAGACCGTGGTCGCCGACGCGTTGCGGGGAATGGCCGCGGCCCATCCGGAGCTGCTCGTCGATGTCGAGAACCGGGTGATCGCGCGCCGGGACGCTCCCGTCGAGGGGAAGGTCGCGATCGTCTCCGGTGGCGGGTCGGGGCACGAGCCCTTGCACGGGGGGTTCGTGGGGCACGGGATGCTGTCGGCCGCCTGTCCTGGCGAGGTGTTCACGTCGCCGGTGCCCGACCAGATGGTGCGGGCCGCGGCTGCCGTGGACAGCGGCGCCGGGGTGCTCTTCGTGGTGAAGAACTACACGGGTGACGTGCTGAACTTCGACATGGCCGCGGAACTCGCCGAGGACGAGGGGATCCAGGTCGCCAAGGTCCTCGTCAACGACGACGTGGCCGTCACCGACAGCCTGTACACCGCGGGCCGGCGCGGCACGGGCGCGACCCTGTTCGTCGAGAAGATCGCGGGCGCGGCGGCCGAGGAGGGACAGCCGCTGGAGCGCGTGGAGGCGATCGCACGCGAGGTCAACGCGAATGCGCGCAGCTTCGGCGTGGCCCTGAGCGCGTGCGCCACGCCCGCGAAGGGCAGCCCGACCTTCGATCTGCCGTCCGGCGAGCTGGAGTTGGGTGTCGGCATCCACGGTGAGCCGGGCCGCGCGCGGCGCGCCATGATGACGTCCGGCGAGATCGCCGACTTCTCCGTGGACGCCGTTCTCGAAGACCTGCAGCCGAGCGACCCGGTACTTGTCCTCGTCAACGGCATGGGCGCGACCCCGCTGCTCGAGCTGTACGGGTTCAACGCCGAGGTCCAGCGCGTGCTGACCGAACGCGGTGTGCCGGTGGCGCGCACGCTCGTCGGGAACTACGTCACGTCGCTCGACATGGCCGGTGCCTCCGTCACCCTGTGCCAGGTCGACGAGGAAATGCTGCGCCTGTGGGACGCGCCCGTGAGCACGGCGGGCCTGCGCTGGGGCATGTGAGGCAGCCTGTCGTCCGAACCATCACCACCACGCAAGGAGATGACGTGCTCGACGCCGATTTCTTCCGACGCTGGCTCAACGTGGCCACCGCGGCCGTCGACCGGGAGGCGGCCCGGCTCACCGAACTCGACTCGCCGATCGGCGACGCCGACCACGGCAGCAATCTGCAGCGCGGCTTCGTCGCCGTGAGCGCGGTCCTGGAGAAGGAGGCACCGGCCACCCCAGGCGATGTGCTCACCCTCGCCGGGCGTCAGCTGATCTCGACGGTGGGCGGCGCGTCGGGCCCGCTGTACGGGACGCTCCTGCGCCGTACGGGCAAGGAGCTCGGGGACACCCCCGAGGTGAGTGAGGCGGAGTTCACGGCGGCGCTGCGGGCCGGTGTGGACGCCGTCATGACGCTGGGCGGGGCGGCGCCGGGCGACAAGACCATGATCGACGCGCTGGTCCCCGCGGTCGACGCGCTCGACACCTCCTTCGACGCGGCCGCCACCGCCGCCGAGCAGGGCGCGCTCGCGACGACGCCGATGCAGGCGCGCAAGGGGCGGGCGAGCTATCTGGGCGAGCGCAGCATCGGGCATCAGGACCCGGGCGCCACGTCGTCGGCGCTGCTGATCGGGGCCCTGGTCGAGGCGGCCCGCGATGAGTGAGCCGGGGGGCGTGGGCAGCGGGGGCAGTGGTCAGGAGAAGGCCGTCGGGATCGTGCTCGTGTCGCACAGCCGCGCCGTCGCCGAGTCGGTGGCGGAGCTTGCGAAGGGGCTCGCGGGCGGCGGCGCGGACGTCCCCGTGGCACCGGCGGGCGGCACCGAGGACGGCGGGCTCGGCACCAGCGCCGAGCTGATCTCCGGGGCCGCGCGGTCAGTCGACCGTGGTGCGGGCGTCGCGGTGCTCACCGATCTGGGCAGCGCGGTGCTCACCGTGAAGGCACTGCTGGCCGAGGGCGATGAACTCCCGGACGGGGCACGCCTGGTGGACGCTCCCTTCGTCGAGGGGGCCGTGGCCGCGGTGGTCACGGCGTCGGCGGGGGCGGATCTGGACGCGGTCGAGGCGGCGGCCGTCGAGGCGTACACGTACCGGAAGGTGTGAGCGATCCGGGGCGGCGGCTGGTCCGTCGCCCCGACCCGCCGCGTTCCTGCTGTCATCCAACTCGCCCGGTTCCTCGCCGAGTTGGCGGCGACGACCTTCTTCGCCTGTAGCTCGTCCAGACCATGCAGTCCACCGCTCTGGGTCCGGACGTGCACGGCGCGGGCGACGCGCCACCTCTTGATGAGACCCCGTCCCTCATGGCATACAGGTCTGTACCAATGCTTCCGAACGGAAGGCCCGCCGTGCGACGCACTCCCGGACGCACCCCTCTGGCGTACGCGGCCTGCGCCGCCGCGCTCCTGTTCGCCACCTCGTGCGGCCTGCTCGGCGACGACACCCGGCAGGGTCCCGCACTCACGGCCCCCGCCGGCGTCACGGCGCAGGCGGGCAGCGCCACCTCCGTGCACGTCATGTGGAGCCGCCCCGAGGGCGACGCCGACATCAAGGGCTACACGGTGTACCGGGGCGCCACCAAGGTGAAGGAGGTGCCGGGCGAACAGCACATGGTGGACGTCGTCGGGCTGCGCCCGCAATCCGCGTACACCTTCTCCGTCCGGGCCGAGGACACCGATGGCACGCTCGGGCCGCTCAGCGCGAAGGTGCCCGTCACCACCCCGGCCGCCGTGGCCGAGGACCGGTCGGCCCCGACCCGGCCGGGAGCGCTGCGCGGCCGGGCGGACGGCGGCCGCGCGGCGTCGCTGTCGTGGGGTGCGTCGAAGGACGACAAGGGCGTCGTCTCGTACGACATCTACCAGGGCGCCTCAAAGATCCACAGCGTCGGTGGGGGCGAGACCCGGGCGCTGATCACCGGGCTGCGGCCGGGCACCGCCTACGCGTTCACCGTGAAGGCGCGCGACGCCGCCGACAACACCTCACCCGCGGGCCCGGCCCTGAGGCTCACCACCGCGAAGGGCTCCGACGAGGGTCCCGGCAGCGCACCCACCGACTTCCGCGCCGGGTCCCGCCGGGCCGACGGGGCGTACTACATCGACCTGTCGTGGACGCCGCCGCGCACGGGCGGCACCGTACCCGCGTACCGCATCTATCTCGACGGCCGCCAGGCGACCACGCTCGTCTGGGGCGACGCCCCGCCCAAGGGCACGGCGCGGAACAGTTTCTACGTGGGCAAGGAGGCCGGCGTCCGGCACCGGGTGCGGATCCGCGCCCAGCTGCCCGACGGGACGTGGGGCGCCTACTCCACCGAACGGAGCGTCATCACCGGCTCCTGAGCAGGGTTCTCATGGCCGCGGGAGTCGGCGGCAGCGCCCGGTTCCCGCGCAGGCGTGGGGCACACCACCGGATCTGGCTCCGTGGCATCTCTGTGTCCAGGCCCGGGACGCACCCTTGTCCGCTCCCCTCGAAGCGTCCTACCGTCTCCGCAGCCGCGCGGGAGCGGCCGCACCATCCACGCATCCGTCTTGGGGGCAGTGTGAGTTCGGGCCCGGTCGGTGTCGCCGTCGTCGGAGCGGGCGTCATCAGCAAGCAGTATCTGCGGACGCTGTCCGCCTTTCCCGATCTGCGCGTGGTGGGCGTCGCCGACCTCGACGCGGACCGCGCCACGGCCGCCGGGCGCGAGCACGGCGTACCGGTCGCCGGCGATGTGGCGACGGTGCTCGCCGTTCCCGAGGTCGAGCTCGTCGTGAACCTCACCGTGCCGGCCGCCCACGCGCAGGTCGCGACACGGGCACTGCGGGCCGGTAAGCACGTGTACGGCGAGAAGCCGATCGCCCTGGCCCCCGGCGAGGCGGAGAAGGTGCTCGCCGAGGCGACGGAGCGGGGGCTGCTCGTGGGGAACGCGCCGGACACGTTCCTCGGCGCGGGGCTCCAGTCGGCGCTGCGGGCGGTCGGGGCCGGGCACATCGGTGAACCGGTGGCGGCGACGACTGCGGTGCAGGGCCTCGGGCCGGAGCGGTGGCACCCCGATCCGGCATTCTTCTACCAGCCGGGCGCGGGCCCGCTCTTCGACCTCGGGCCCTACTACCTGACCTCGCTGGTAGCGCTGTTCGGCGGGGTGTCACGGGTGGCGGCCTCGGCGGCACGCGCGCGCGAGGAGCGCGTCGTCGGGTCGGGGCCCAAAGCGGGGCAGGTGTTCCCGGTGGCGGTGCCGACGCATGTGTCGGCGCTCGTCGAGTTCGCGTCGGGGGTGCGGGCGACGTCGGTGTTCAGCTTCGACTCGGCGCTGCCGCGCATCCAGTTCGAGGTCACCGGCACGGAGGGTGTCCTCGCGGTGCCGGACCCCAACACCTTCCGCGGGCCGCTCAAGGTGCGGGCCAACGGGGCGGACGACTGGCGCGAGCTGCCGGTCGCGGGGCGCACCGACGGGCGGGGGCTCGGCGTGCTCGACCTGGCGCGCGCGATCCGCCGGGGCGGTGCGCCACGTGCGTCGGGGACGCTGGCCCTGCACGTTCTGCAGACGATGACGGCGATCACGCGCTCGGCCGAACACGCCGAGTTCACCCACGTCGCCACCTGTCCCACCGCGCCGCCGCCCGTACCGGCCGACTGGGACCCGGAGGCGGCGACGCTCGTCTAGACGAAAAGCCCTAGGACGGGTCGAGTCCGAGCTCCTCCAGGGTCTGTTCGAGCCAGCCGGCCCAGAACGTCTCCAGGTCGATTCCCGCACGCAGCACGACGTGCTGCAGCCGGTCCTCGACGGCGTCGAGGCCGGGCGGGAAGTCACGCCTCTCGATCTCCTCGTACTCCGCCAACTGCCGCCGGTGCAGGTCGAGATGGCGGCGCAGATCGGCCTCGATGCCGTCCGTGCCGACGACGGCGGCGGCGCGCAGGCGCAGGAGCAACGGGTCGCGCAGCGGTTTCGGGTCCTGGCTCGCGGCGGTCCAGCGGGCCAGTTCGGCGCGGCCCTCGGGCAGTACCTCGTACTCCTTCTTCTGGCCGCGCGCGGGCGTCGGCGCCGGCAGGGCCCTGATGTACCCCTCGCGTTCCAGGCGGCCCAGCTCACGGTAGATCTGCTGGTGCGTGGCCGACCAGAAGTAGCCGATCGACTTGTCGAAGCGGCGCGTCAGTTCGAGGCCGGACGACGGCTTCTCCAGGAGGGCCGTGAGGATCGCGTGCGGGAGTGACATGGCTGCACCTTATGCGGAGGCGGTCACGCGGCCGGCGGGCCCGGCCACGTGACCGCCGGTCTCACAGCGCCGCGGCCAGCTCGGTGCCCTGGCGGATGGCGCGCTTGGCGTCCAGCTCGGCGGCCACGTCGGCGCCGCCGATCAGGTGCGCCTCGCGGCCGGCGGCGAGCAGGTCGTCGTACAGGCCGCGGCGCGGGTCCTGGCCGGTGCACAGGACGACGGTGTCGACGGGGATGACCGTGGAGCTGCCGTCGACGGTGACGTGCAGGCCCGCGTCGTCGATGCGGTCGTACGTGGCGCCCGCGACCATGGTGACGCCGCGGTGGCGCAGTTCGGTGCGGTGGATCCAGCCGGTGGTCTTGCCGAGTCCGGCGCCCACCTTCGAGGTCTTGCGCTGGAGGAGGTGGACGGCGCGCGGCGGGGCGGGCCTGTCGGGCTGCGCGAGGCCGCCGCGGCCCTGGTAGTCCATGTCGACGCCCCACTGCCGGAAGTACGTCGCCGGGTCCTGGCTCGCCTTGTCGCCGCTGTCGGTGAGGTACTCGGCGACGTCGAAGCCGATGCCGCCCGCGCCGACGATCGCGACGCGCTCCCCGACGGGCGCGCCGTCACGCAGGACGTCGAGGTAACCGACGACGCTGGGGTGGTCGATTCCCTCGATCTCGGGGGTGCGCGGGGTGACGCCGGTGGCGACGACCACGTCGTCGTACGCGTCCGGGGCGAGGTCGGCTGCGGTGACGGGGGTGTTCAACCGGACGTCCACGCCGTGCAGTTCGAGCTGCGCGCGGTAGTAGCGCAGGGTCTCGTCGAACTCCTCCTTGCCGGGTACCTTGCGGGCGATGTTGAGCTGACCGCCGACCTCGGACGCGGCGTCGAAGAGGGTGACGGCGTGGCCGCGTTCGGCGGCGGAGACGGCGCAGGCGAGGCCCGCGGGTCCCGCGCCGACGACGGCGACGCGCTTGCGCAGGCGGGTCGGTGCGAGGACCAGCTCGGTCTCGTGGCAGGCACGCGGGTTGACGAGGCAGGAGGTGATCTTGCCGCTGAATGTGTGGTCCAGGCATGCCTGGTTGCAGCCGATGCAGGTGTTGATGGTCTCGGAGCGCTCGGCCTGGGCCTTCGCCACGAAGTCCGGGTCGGCGAGCAGGGGCCGCGCCAGGGACACCATGTCGGCGCAGCCGTCGGCGAGCAACTCCTCGGCGATCTCAGGGGTGTTGATGCGGTTCGTGGTGACGAGCGGGATGGAGACCTCGCCCATGACCTTCTTGGTGACGAAGGTGTACGCGCCGCGCGGCACCGAGGTGGCGATGGTCGGGATGCGGGCCTCGTGCCAGCCGATGCCGGTGTTGATGATGGTGGCGCCGGCCGCCTCGATCTCCTTGGCGAGCTGCACGACCTCTTCGAGGGTGGAGCCGCCGGGTACGAGGTCGATCATCGAGAGCCGGTAGATGAGGATGAAGTCCGTGCCGACGCGCTCGCGGACACGGCGGACGATCTCGACGGGGAAGCGGATGCGATTCTCGTACGAGCCGCCCCAGCGGTCGGCGCGCTGGTTCGTGGCGGCGACGATGAACTCGTTGATGAGGTAGCCCTCGGAGCCCATGATCTCCACGCCGTCGTAGCCCGCCCGCTGCGCGAGTTCGGCGGCGCGCGCGAAGTCCTCGACGGTCTGCTCGACCTCGGCGTCGGTGAGCTCGTGCGGCGGGAAGGGGCTGATCGGCGCCTGGAGCGGGCTGGGGGCGACGAGGTCCTCGTGGTAGGCGTAGCGGCCGAAGTGGAGGATCTGCATCGCGATCTTCCCACCCGCCGCGTGCACCGCGTCGGTGACCTGACGGTGCTCGTCGGCCTCCGCCTCGGTGGTCAGCTTCGCACCGCCGGCCCAGGGGCGTCCGGCCTCGTTGGGGGCGATGCCGCCGGTGACCATGAGGCCGACGCCGCCGCGGGCGCGGGTGGCGTAGAACTCCGCCATGCGCGCGAAGCCGTTCTCCGCCTCCTCGAGCCCCACGTGCATGGAGCCCATCAGGACCCGGTTGGGCAGCGTGGTGAATCCGAGGTCGAGCGGGGTGAGCAGGTGCGGGTATCGGCTCATGGTGGCCCTCCGTGCGCGGCGAACGTCGTCACAGTTGTAGACGACGGCAGCTCGCTTTTGCAACAAGTTGCATAAGAGAGCTGCGCCACGTCGACGCGGCGCCGCCGCACCCCGCCGCCAAAGCCCGGCCGGGCGGCCGGTCAGTCCGCGGCGATCTCCGCCACCCACCCGTACGGCAGCTCCTCGCCGTCCACCGTCACGGCCTCGACGGAGCGGGTGAGCGGGTCGATCTCCACCTGCACCCCTTCGCCCTCGAAGCGCGGATAGCCGGACTCCCCGGACGACCCCGTGGCCTCGACGGACACCACGCGCAGGGGGTTGCCGTGCTCGGGGTGTCCGTCCTTGTCGGCGAGTTGGGGCTTGACCAGGACTGTGTAGCGGGCGGGCACATCACTGGGGTCGCTCATGCTCAGGAGGCTAGCTCCGGGCAGGGGAACTCGCCTGCCCGCGGCGGACCCCACCTCTCGGTTGTAGAATGCAACGAGCAGCGGGGAGAGGACAGCACGTGACAGACCGCGAGACGGCAGTCGAGACCATTCAGCGCGAGATGACGTCCTTCGCGCGGCGCGCCAGAGCGATGGCCGGACGGATGCACCCCGAGCTGTCCCTCGTGTCGTACACCCTGCTCAGCCACCTGGACGAGAAGGGCGGCTGCCGGGCGACGGACCTCGCCACGCACTACGCCCTCGACAAGTCGACGGTGAGCCGGCAGGTGTCCGCGCTGGAGCGGGCCGGGCTCGTGATGCGCCGGGTGGACCCGGACGACCACCGCGTCCAGGTGCTCCATCCGACCGAGGCGGGCGCCGACATCCTCGCCCAGGTCACCGTCAGCCGCCGCCAGGCGTTCCAGGAGCGGGTGGCGGACTGGCCCGAGGAGGATCTCGTCCGCTTCGCGGACTATCTCCTGCGCTACAACGCGCAGGTCCGGGAAGACGCCTGAGCCACCCCGAGGACCGTGCGCGTCAGCGGGCGGCGGCGTGGTCGAACTCCGGGACCCGGGCCGTCATGAACTTCGTGGTGCGCCGCAGCCGGAAGCCCAGGGACTCGTAGAGCCTGATGGCGTTCGTGTTGCCCGCGGCCGTGTGCAGGAACGGGGTCTCGCCGCGGTCCTTGATCCCCGCCGCGACGGCCAGGACGAGGCGGGCCGCGAGCCCCTGGCCGCGGTGGTCCGGGTCGGTGCAGACGGCGCTGATCTCCGTCCAGCCCGGCGGGTGCAGGCGCTCCCCCGCCATCGCCACGAGCGCGCCCTGCCTGCGGATCCCGAGATACGTGCCGAGCTCGACGGTGCGGGGCAGGAACGGGCCCGGCCGAGTGCGTGCCACGAGGTCCAGCATCTCGGGCACGTCGGCCGCGCCGAGGAGCACGGCCTCCGCGTCCGGCGCCACGGCCACGCCGTCGTCGACGAGCTGCACGCCGTCCATGCTCATCGTGAGTTCCCAGCCCTCGGGCGGCGCCGCGCGCATCCCCAGTAGCGGGACCGTCTCGCCCGGCCCGGCGAGCGCCGCGAGATCCGCCCAGTCCCCGGGGCCGGGCTCGTCCGGCAGCGCGAGCCACGGCGTTACGTCGAGGGGGTACCGCACGATCCGGCCCCGCCACTCGGCGAAGTGCGCGTGCGGGCCGGTGAGGGAGGCGTGCGCGGGATTGTCGAGCGGGTGGGCGGTGGCGGCGGCCGGGACGGACATACGGCGGGCTCCCAGGAGACGGCGGTGGACGTTCGGACTGGTGGCGCGGCCGTGCCGACCATGGCCGCTCTCTGATAAAAGCCCGTGTCACCGCGGTCTCATTCCCTCGCCGGGGGAATGTTCACGAGGCCGCAACGATGCGCGTGGCGCGGTGGACGTTGCCGACGCGTGATCCTTCTTGGCATGCTGGCGCGATGTCCCCCGTACCCCTGAGTGACCACGTCGAGGAACTGCTCGCGGGCGAGCACCCGTTGCCGGTCGTGGAGGCGGGCGACCCCGTGCTGCGGTCCCCCGCGCAGACCTACGACGGTCAGCTCGCGCCCGCGCTCCTGGAGCGTCTGATCGCCGCGATGCGCGCGTCGATGCACGCCGCCCCCGGCGTCGGGCTCGCCGCACCGCAGATCGGCGTCCCGCTGCGGATCGCCGTCATCGAGGACGCGGCCGAGGTCCCCGACGAGGTGCGGGAGGCGCGCGGCCGGGTGCCGCAGCCGTTCCGCGTCCTGATCAACCCGTCGTACAAACCCGTGGGGGCCCACCGCGCCGCGTTCTTCGAGGGCTGTCTGAGCGTGCCCGGCCTCCAGGCCGTGGTCTCCCGGCATCAGCGCGTGCGGCTGCGGGGGCTCGACGAGCGGGGCCACGCCGTGGACGAGGAGTTCACGGGGTGGCCCGCCCGGATCGTGCAGCACGAGACGGACCATCTGCACGGCACGCTCTATCTCGACCGGGCGGAGCTGCGCTCGCTGTCCACCCGGAACGCGATGGCCGAGCGCTGGACACAGCCCACCGCGGAACTGGCCGCGGGCGCGCTCGGCTTCTCGATTCCCTGACGGACTCCCGCCTCAGGTGAGGTCGGGCATCTCGCCCTCGGTCGTGCTCAGGTCGATCACCGAGAAAGCGGCGCCCTGCGGGTCCGTCACCGCCGCGAAGCGGCCGAACGGGGTGTCCATCGGGCCGTAGTGGAGCTTTCCGCCGAGCCTGGTCACCGTGGCGACCGCCGCGTCGCAGTCGTCGACCGCGAAGTAGACGTTGACGTACGACGGGACCTGCGGCGGGAAGTCCTCGGTCATCTTGAAGCGGCCGAGCTGCGGCTGTCCGTCGAGCTGCCAGATGTTGAAGTCGACGTCCTCGTCGGCCATCTTCCGGACCTCGTACGGGAACGCTGCCTCGAAGAACCCGTCCGTCTTCTCGGTGTCACGTGTCGTCACCTCGGCCCAGGCGTACGAACCGGGCTCTCCCACCTTCTCGAACCCGTCGTGCGTGCCCGGCTGCCAGAGGCTGAAGAAGACGCCGGCCGGGTCCTGGACGGTGACCATCGTGCCGAAGTCGCCGACCTCCATGGGCTCCATCACCAGGGTGCCGCCGGCCTCCTTGACGCGGGCCGCCGTGGCGTTGACGTCGGGCGTGGCCAGGTACAGGTTCCAGGCCGGCGGGGTGCCCTCCATGCCCGGCATCTGCGGCGAGAGCGCGCCGACCCGCTTGCCGTCCGACTTCGCCTGGGTGTAATTGCCGTACTCCTCCTGCCCCTCCTCGAACGTCCAGCCGAGGAGCTCGCCGTAGAAGCGCTTGGCGGCCTCCAGGTCGGGGAACATGGCGTCGGCCCAGACGGGCGCGCCCTCCGGTCGTGCGGCCATGGCGCGAACCCTTCTTCCGAGTGGTGGTACCGGGGGTGAGATGTTCCGGGCGACGCCGGTGCGTTTCGTCCCGGTTCCCCCGATTCACGCTAGTCGGGTACGAGCTGCCGCGCGATACCGAAATCCGTTCGCACAAGCCTTACGGAGCCGTGACGTATCGGCGGGGATAGCCCTCCCCGCGCCCCGTCCCGCATAGCGTGGGCGGCATGCGTGTACTGGTCACCGGCGGTGCCGGGTTCATCGGGTCAGCGGTCGTGGACACTCTCTCCGCGCGAGGACATGAGGTCGTCGTGCTCGACGTCCGGCCGCCGGGCCCGGACGCACCGCATCCTTGGGTCGTCGCGGACGTACGCGACCCCGCCGCCGTGGAGTCGGCTCTCGCCGGCATCGACGCTGTGTGTCATCAGGCGGCGAAGGTCGGGCTCGGCAAGGACTTCGCCGACGCCCCCGACTACGTCTCCCGCAACGACCTCGGCACGGCCGTGCTGCTCGCCGCGATGGCCTCGGCCGGGGTGAGGGATCTGGTGCTCGCCGGGTCGATGGTCGTGTACGGGGAAGGGCGGTACGAGTGCGAGCGCCACGGAGTCGTGCGCCCGGGACCGCGCGCCGAGGCCGACCTGCGCGACGGCCGCTTCGAGCCCGCATGCCCACGGTGCGGCGCCGCGCTGAGCCCCGGCCTCGTCGGCGAGGACGCCCCCACGGACCCCCGCAACGTGTACGCGACGACGAAGCTCGCCCAGGAACACCTGGCGTCGTCCTGGGCGCGGGCCACCGGGGGCCGCGCGGTGTCGCTGCGCTACCACAACGTGTACGGGCCGGGGATGCCGCGCGACACCCCGTACGCGGGCGTCGCGTCCTTCTTCCGGTCGGCTCTGGCCCGGGGCGAGGCCCCGCGCGTCTTCGAGGACGGCCGCCAGCGGCGGGACTTCGTGCACGTGCACGACGTGGCCGCGGCCAACGCGCTCGCGCTCGAGACGATGAGCGACCGGCCCTCCGACACATGCGTCGCGTACAACACGGGCAGCGGGGACCCGCACACGGTGGGCGAGATGGCCCACGCCCTCGCCGCCGCGTACGGCGGGCCGATGCCGGTCGTGACGGGCGAGTACCGGCTCGGCGACGTACGGCACATCACGGCGGACCCGGCCCGGCTCAGGGCCGAGCTGGGGTGGCGCGCCGAGGTGGGGTTCGAGGAGGGGATGACGGAGTTCGCCAAGGCCGAGCTGGGGTGAGGTGAGTGAGGTGACAGCCCCGGCGACGTGGCCCCTGCGGGCTACGCCCCCGCCGCCGGGAGCGTCACCTCGAAGCAGCAGCCGCCCGCCACATTGCGCACGGCGGCGCTGCCCCTGTGGGCCTCGACGATTCCTCTGACGATGGCGAGCCCGAGGCCCGCGCCCGACGGAGGTGTACGGGCGTGGCTGCCGCGCCACCCCGTGTCGAAGACGCGGGGCAGATCCTGCTCAGGGATGCCGCCGCAGCCGTCCGTGACCGTGAGGACCACGCCGTCCGTCGAGCCGGCCGCCGCCACGGCGACCGTGCCGTCCGCCGGGGTGCGACGGATCGCGTTGACGAGGAGGTTGCCGAGCACGCGGCTCATCTCCTTGCCGTCGACCTCGACGGGAATCTTGTCGATGCGGTCGCCGACGAGGCGGACGCCGTGTTCGCGGGCGAGCGGGTCGGCGCCCGCGAGCGCGTCGCCCACCAGGTCGTGGAGGGAGACCCTGGACGGGCTCAGGACGAGGGTCCCCGCGTGGATGCGCGACAGTTCGAAGAGGTCGCCCACCATGTCGTTCATGCGCTCGACCTCGGTGCGGATCTGGCGCAGATAGCGGTCCGGGTCGGCGGCCATGCCGTCCTCCAGGGCCTCGGACATCGCGCGGAGCCCGGCGAGCGGCGTGCGCAGATCGTGCGAGATCCAGGCGACGAGTTCGCGGCGCGAGGTCTCCAGGGCGCGCTCACGGTCTCGGGACGCGGCCAGCTTGGCGCTGGTGGCCTCCAACTCCCTCGAGAGCGCGGCGAGTTCCGCCGTCGCGGGGGCGAGGGGCGCCGCGAAGCTGCCGCCGTCGCCGAAGGAGCGGGCGGCGAGGGTGAGTGCCTTGCTGCGGGCCACGACCCAGCGGCCGAGGAGCAGCGCGGTCGCAAGCGACACGGTGGCGGCCATCGCGGCGACGGTCGTCACGACGGACAGGTCGTGCGGGGACAGGAACATCGCCCAGGCCACGACGAGCGTTCCGGCGAGCATCGCCGTCACGGCGACGGCGGCGACGACCGTGAGCGACACCGTCAGGGAGCGGCGGCGCAGCACGAACAGGGCGAGCGCGCCGAGGATGCCCGCACCGACGGCGCCGAGAAACGCGAAGAGGGCGATGAGGAGCATGTCATGCACGGGGTTCGGTCCAGTCTGCCGGTGCGCGGTCGGGCTGGACGGCGTCGCTGTGCGGGCCGCCCGGGTCCAGGCGGTAGCCGACGCCCCAGACCGTCTGGATGAGGCGCGGTGCCGCCGGGTCGTCCTCGATCTTGCCGCGCAGCCGGCGGACGTGGACCGTGACGGTCGACAGGTCGCCGAAGTCCCAGCCCCACACCTGCTGCATGAGCTCCTCGCGGGAGAAGGCGCGGCCGGGGTGGCGCAGGAAGAAGGCGAGGAGGTCGAACTCCCTTATCGTCAGGGCGAGTTCGTCCCCCGACTTGGTGGCGCGACGGGCCGCCGGGTCGATGGCGAGGGCGGCCGCGCGCAGCGGTCCCGCCGGCTTGGGTGCCGTGGCCGCTCGGGCCCGGCGCAGCACCGACTCGACGCGCAGGACCAGCTCGCGCGGGCTGAACGGCTTGGTCACGTAGTCGTCCGCGCCGACCTCGAGGCCGAGGATGCGCTCGTCCTCGTCGCCGCGCGCCGTCAGCATGATCACGGGGACGGGGCCGCGCGCCCGGAGCCTGCGGCACACCTCGAGGCCGTCCATGCCGGGCAGCATCAGGTCGAGGACGACCAGGTCGGGCCCGTGCGCGTCGGCGCGGTCGAGGGCGGCCGGGCCGTCGGCTGCGCGGTCGACGTCGTAGCCCGCGCGGTCCAGGTAGCCCGCGACGACCTCGGCGACGGTCGGGTCGTCGTCGACGACGAGGACGCGGCCGAGCGGTGGTGTCTGCATTCCACCAGCGTCGCACCCGAGGGCGCCGATCGGAGGCACCGGAGGGGCCGTCCGCGTCCGACGTCCGCGTTTCGTAAGGAGCTGAGGGCCGAAATGTCCGGTTTGGATTCGTAGGGTGACACTGTGATCCCCCCTGACTTCCCCTCCCTCCGCGACCTGGCCCCCTCGGTCGATGTCGTGCTGCCCTGCCTCGACGAGGCCGCCGCGCTGCCGTGGGTGCTGGCCCGCATCCCGGACGGCTGGCGGGCACTCGTCGTGGACAACGGGTCCACCGACGGCTCCCCCGACATCGCCCGTTCCCTGGGCGCGACCGTGGTGACGGAGCCCCGGCGCGGCTTCGGGGCCGCCTGCCACGCGGGCCTGCTGGCGTCCGACGCGGAAGTGGTCTGCTTCTGCGACTGCGACGCGACGCTCGATCCGGCCCTGCTGACGACGTTCGTCGAGGACGTCATCGAGGGCCGGGCCGATCTCGTGCTCGGCCGGCGCAGGCCGCAGGGCCGTGGCGCCTTCCCCGTGCACGCGCGCGCCGGGAACCTCGCGCTGGCGGGGATGCTGCGCCGGCGCACCGGGCTGCGGCTGCACGACCTGGGCCCGCTGCGGGCCGCGCGCCGCACGTCCCTCCTCGGCCTGGACCTCACGGACCGCCGCAGCGGCTACCCCCTCCAGATGGTCGTCCGGGCCGCCGACGCGGGCTGGCACATCGAGGAGCGCCCGGTGCCCTACCGGCCCCGTACGGGAAAGTCCAAGGTCACGGGCACCTGGCGGGGCACCTGGCAGGCGGTACGTGACATGCGCGGGGTCCTCGCGGAGAAGCCGCGGACGGCGCTCTCCGCGCGCGGAGAGGCGGCGTCGCGGTGACCGCCGGCGGATCGCCCGCGGCGCGGCGGCACGAGACCACGCTCCTCGTCATCGCCAAGTCCCCGGTGCCGGGGCGGGTCAAGACGCGGCTCACGCCGCCGTTCACGCCCGAGGAGGCCGCGCGCCTGGCCGAGGCCTCGCTCGTCGACACACTCCACGCGGCGCTCGCCACGCCCGCGCGGCGTCGCGTCCTGGTGCTCGACGGGGCGCCCGGAGCGTGGCTGCCGCCCGGGATCGACGTGGTCCCGCAGTGCGGCGGAAGCCTGGACGAGCGGCTCGCGGCGGCGTTCGCCGGGTGTACCGGGCCGGCCGTCCTGATCGGGATGGACACGCCTCAGGTGACGCCCGCGCTGCTCGCGCCCGCCCTCGGGCCCGACGCCTGGCGGGGCTGCGACGCATGGTTCGGGCCCGCCGACGACGGCGGGTTCTGGGCGCTCGGGCTCGCCGAGCCCGATCCGGAACTGCTGCGCGGTGTCCCGATGTCGACGGCGCACACGGGTGCGGCCCAGCGGGCCCGGCTCACGGATGCGGGGCTGCGCGTACGCGACCTGCCGGTCCTTCGGGACGTCGACACGGCCCACGACGCCGCCCTGGTCGCGGCCGACGCGCCGGATGGCCGGTTCGCCGCCGAGCACGCGCGGCTGACGCGGGTGGTCCGCTCATGACCACGGCGCGCGAGGCGGCACCGGCCTGGTGTACAGACCCCTACGCAGACGCCGTGCGCAACGAGCGCGGCCCCCTGTTCCTGCGGCGCGCGGACGGATGGCTGCTGCCGCTCGAGGTGGAGCGCTGGTGCGCGGTCGCCGACACGGCCGACCTCTCGGCGCTGCGCCGCTGCGAGGGCGCTGTCCTCGACATCGGATGCGGCCCCGGGCGCATCGTCGCCGCACTCGCCGCGGCCGGGCACCGCGCGCTCGGCATCGACGTGAGTGAGGCCGCGGTCGCGCGGACGGTCCGCCTGGGCGGCGCCGCTCTGCAGCGGTCGGTCTTCGCCCCCCTGCCCGGCGAGGGCCGTTGGGGGACGGCGCTCCTTCTCGACGGCAACATCGGCATCGGCGGCGACCCGGGGGCCCTGCTGTCCCGGGTCGCCGAACTCACCGCCCCCGGTGGACTGTTGATCGCCGAGACGGCTCCGCTCGACATAGACGAGCGAGTGGAGGTGCGGGTGGACGACGGGCAGGGCGCCGCGGGCTCGCTGTTCCCGTGGGCCCGGGTGGGCACCCGCGCGCTGCTGCGCGACGCGCGCCCGCTCGGCTGGCGGTCGGTCGCTCAGTGGTCCGAGGGCGGGCGTTCCTTCGTCTCCCTGCGCCGCTGACGCTCCCGTTCACGCTCCCGCGCCCGCTCCTCACGGCGCGCCCTGCGCGCCTGCCTCCAGGGCGACGCGGGAGCAAGGAACGCAACGGACACGAACCACAGGGCCGACGCGGCGAACAGCGCTGCCGTCAGCAGCAGCCACCGCGGCAGGAACGCTTCCCCTGAATGCCCCGTCACGAGGGCGTAGTGGTCCTCTCGCGCCCGCGTGATCAGCGGGAACCACACCAGGAACAACAGCCCCGACAGGAAAGCGGGGACGCGCACGTAGATCATCGCCGTGCGCCTCCGGTCGCCGAGCGCCGTCTGCGCCGCGCGGTCGGCGATCGAGTACGCCGGCACGAGCAGCAGGTCGTGGACGAGGGCCGCGCCGACGAACCAGATCGCCACGGCCCACACGTCGCCTTCGAGCAGCCGTACGCCCGCGTATCCCGCGAGGGCGAACGAGGCGGCCAGGAGCAGGAGTTGGAGCGGACTCTCGCCGTACCAACGACTCAGTCGGTTCATCACAGCGCTCCGAACGTCATGCGGGCGACCCACTTCGTGTTCAGGACGCCCGGCGCCGCGGGCACGATGACGCGGGCCGGGTATCCGTGGTCGATGGTGAGGTCGGCTCCGTTGACGCGCAGGGCCAGCAGGGAGCGCGGGTCGTGGACCTGGTTGTGCCGCAGGGCCGCCTTGCGGAACGCGCCGCGCTGTTGCAGGGATTCGACGAAAACGTCGGTGTCGCCGTCGGTCCCGGCGAGGACGGCGAGGTCCCGCAGCCGTACGCCGCTCCATTGCTGGTCGTCCGTGGACCAGCCTTCGACGCAGGCGATGGGCAACGACGAGGTGTGCTGCGGGAGTTGGAGGAGATCGTCACGGGTGAGCCGGTGGGTGGTGCCTTTCGGACCGGTGACCACGAGCCGCCACGGCTCACCGGTGTCGGCCGTACGGATGCCCGCCACTGCGGCGGTCTTGTTGATCTGGAAGCGGCCGGGGCCCGTACCCGGGTCGGCGCCGCCGTGCGGGGCGAACAGCGCGGTGCGGCGCCACACCCCGCCGATGCTCTGGCCGGCCGTCGTGACGAGCAGCAGGAGCGAGCCCCCGCCGACCATGGCGAGCGCCCCGCGCCGCGACACGGTGGGCTCGGCGGGCTTCGCCGCCACCAGGTCCCCCGTCTCGGGCAGGCCGGCCTTCCGCTCGCGCAGCACACGCAGCGCCTGCGGTACGCGCAGCACGGCGTGCACGACGAACGCGCCGATGAACACCCAGGCGCCGTAGAAGTGCAGCGTGTAGAAGGAGCCGGGGAACAGGTAGTCGAGCTGCACGTTGAGGATGCCGGTCACGAACTCGAAGAGCGCGCCGCCCACGAGCAGGAGCAGCGAAAGGCGCTCCAGGGCGTGGCCGATGGAGCGTACGGGTGGCAGCTCGAACAGTTTGGGCACGACCGACCACAGCTTGGCGAGCAGCACGGGCACGAGCGTGATGCCCACGGTGACGTGCAGTCCCTGAGTGAGGCGGTACAGCCAGTGCGGGTCCGTCGGCCACGAGAACAGATAGAAGCCGAGCAGCCCCTTGTCGGGCGTTTTGTCGTTGACCGCCGCGAGGTTCGGGTTGTACGCGGCGTAGGACAGGAGGCCGGTCAGGAAGAGCAGGGTCATCCCGACGAGCAGGACGAGGCCGAGTACCGCGGTGAAGCGGGGGCCGCGCAGGGGGCTGCGCCACGGATCGGGGAGAGTGCGGGGGAAGTCGCCCATGTGGTTCCTTCAGGCTGTGCGCGGCGGGGGCCCGCCGACCTGATCCGACCGTATTGCGCACAGCCCGCGGATCGGCGCAGGAAGATCTGACGGTTCGGTGACGCCACCTCGCGGTGCCGACCGATCGGCGGTGCGGGCGCTTAGCGTTCCGGATGTGAAGGTCGAAGCTCCCCCCGCCGCCCCCAGCACCGCGCCACCCTCCACCGGGACGCGCCGTGACCTGGTTGCCGCCGCTGCCGCCGTGGCCCTGGTCACGGCGGCCGTCCTCGTGGGCCGGTACATCCAGGACCACTACGGCACTCTGCACGTCAACTGGGCTCCCTTGTACGGCCATTGGGAACCACACGTGGGCCCGGGGACCCCGGCGGCGATCTCGGTCGCCGTACTGGTCGTCGCCTACGGGCCCGTGGTGGCCGCCCGGCTGCGGTGGCGGCTGCTGCTGCCCGCCGTGTGGGTCGCATCGGCGGCGTGGACGTTCTCGCTCGCGCTGATCGACGGCTGGCAGCGGGGCATCGCCGGGCGCCTCACCACCTCGTACGAGTATCTGCAGGTCATCGACCGGTTCGACGACGTCGGCGCGACGCTGCGCGACTTCACGCGGCACATCCTGCTGCACTCCCCCGACCACTGGCCGCCCCATGTCGCGGGGCATCCGCCCGCGGCGACCCTGACCTTCGTCGGCCTGGACCGGATCGGGCTCGGCGGCGGCGCGTGGGCCGGGGTGTGGTGCATCACGGTGGGGTGCACGGCGGCGCTCGCCGTCCTCGTCACCGTCCGCGCGCTCGCCGACGAGCGGACGGCGCGCCGCGCTGCGCCGTTCCTGGCGCTCGCGCCGGCCGCGGTCTGGATGGGCACGTCGGCCGACGGCTACTTCGCGGCGGTCGCCGCGTGGTCGATGGCGCTCCTCGCGGTGGCGGCCACCCGCGGCAGCCGCTGGGCGGCCCTCGGCAGCGGACTGCTGTTCGGGCTCACCTGCTATCTGTCGTACGGGCTGACGCTGATCGCCCTCGTCGCGGCGGCCGTGCTGCTCACGGCGCGGACCGTGCGGCCGCTGCCGCTGTTCGCCGTGGGAGCGGCCGTCGTGCCCGTCGCGTTCACGCTCGTCGGGTTCAACTGGTGGGAGGCGTACCACCTGCTGACGGAGCGCTACTACCAGGGTGCGGGCGGGATCCGGCCGTACGGCTACTGGATCTGGGCCAACCTCGCGTGCACCGTGCTGATCGTCGGCCTTGCCACGGCGGCAGGGCTGCGCCGGGTCCCTGGACATGTCCTGCGTGACCGGGCGGAGCCGGAGGGGCGGCTCGCCCTTGTCGTCCTCGGCGCGGCGCTCGCCCTGCTGGCCGCCGATCTGTCGGGCATGAGCAAGGCGGAGACGGAGCGCATCTGGCTCCCGTTCGCCGCCTGGCTCCTCGCGGCCACCGCTCTGCTGCCGGAGCGGTGGCGCCGCGGGTGGCTGACCGCGCAGGCCGTGCTCGCCCTGCTGATCAACCACCTGCTGGTCACGGGGTGGTGACCTCCATCGGCTGCGGCTTCTCCTCACGGGCGGCGGGCCGGCTCCTGAGCAGCTGACGCAGCCGCTCCGCCGGGCGCGGCAGGACGACGAACGCCTCCGCCTGGAGGCAGGCCCAGCTGATCCTCGGCAGGTCGCGCACCGTGGGATAGACGACGAAGCGCGGCTCCCACTCCGGGCGGAACTTCGCGTTGAAGCGGTACAGGGACTCGATCTGGAACCAGCGCGACAGGAACACGAGCATCCCCCGCCACACCCGCAGCACCGGTCCCGCGCCGAGGCGTTCGCCGCGGGCGAGAGCGGCCCGGAACACCGCGAAGTTCAGCGACATACGGCGCACTCCGAGCCCCGGCGCGCCCCGCAGGGCGGCCACGATGAGGAGTTCGTTCAGGCCGGGTTCGGCCGTGCGGTCGCGGCGCATCAGGTCGAGGGAGAGACCGTCCTGGCCCCAGGGCACGAAGTGGAGCAGGGCGCGCACGCGGTCGTTGCCCGCCTCGTCGTCCTGGTGCGCGGTGACGACGACGCAGTCCCCGTCGTCGGGGTCGCCGAACCGGCCGAGCGCCATGGAGAACCCGCGTTCGGTGGCGCTGCCCCGCCACGCGGCGGCGGCCTCGCGCAGCCGCTTCTTCTCCTCGTCCGGCAGATCGCGTACGCGCTGCATGCGGCAGGTGTAGCCGGCGCGTTCGATGCGGTTGACCATCTGCCGGACGTTGCGCATGGAGCGTCCGGAGAGGCTGAAGGCCGCGCAGTCGACGATGGCCTCGTCGCCCAGCTCCAGGGCCTTGAGGCCGCCCTCGCGGACCCACACCTGTCCGCCGAGTTCACTGCACCCCATGACGGCCGGGGTCCAGGCGTGCAGGGCGCACTGCCGCAGGAACTCCTTGATGGCGCCGGGCCAGGCCTCGTAGTCGCCGATGGGGTCGCCACCGGCCAGGGCGACGCCGGACACCACGCGGTAGGCGACGGCGGCCTTGCCGGACGGCGAGAAGAGGACGCTCTTGTCGCCGCGCAGCGCGAAGTAGCCGAGCGAGTCGCGCCGGCCCTCGTCGGCCAGGAGGGCACGCAGCCGTTCGTCGCTGTCGGCGGGGCGGAGGGTGACGGGCCGCAGGGCGAGATAGACGCTGGTGACGGCGGTGACCACACCGAGCGCGAGCAACGAGAACTGGACGATGTCCGCGGCCTTGTCGCTGCTGTACGCGATGGGGCCCGACGCACCGAACAGGCCGTAGGCCACCTCCTGGACCCGTTCGGTGAACACGATGGAGTGGCCCGCCTCCTGGTTCGCGCGCACGCCGACGACGAGGAGCCCGAGCCCGAAGCTGCTGCCGCCCAGGACGACGAGGTTCCACAGGGCTCGCGTTCTGCCGCGCGGGTCGCCGAGCGCGTAGAACTCCTCGCGGTAGGCGACGAGCGCGACGCACAGGACGGCCGAGACCATCGCGGGGATCAGGGCATGGTGGCGCACGCCCTGGACGAGCGCGCTGACCGCGAGCAGCCCCACGGCCGCCTCCCAGGCGCGCCGTTTGCGGCGGCGCAGACCCCTGGCGAGCATGACGAGCAGCAGCCCCGCGGCGAGCGCGGCGGCGCGGGCCACCTCCTCGGCGAGGCCCGGCACGTAGGGCGCGATGCGCTCTATGCGGGTCTCGTGCATGTGCGGGGAGATCGCCGACGCGATGTCCAGAATTCCGATGATCAGGCACGTGTGACCTGCCACGGCGGCGGGGCGTTGTTTCACAGTGACCGAGCGTAGGAGTGCTCCACATCGCTGGAGTAAGAGCGACACAACAGCACGGTAAGAACGCGGTGGCCGGCAAACCTTCTTCGGCCGTCGCGCCTCTTTCCCGGTGAAAACTGCCGAACAGCGCAGATGACGGCTGAAAGTTGAGGAAACCATGGGCCTGACGAGCCGGGCACTCGAATACGCGACGGTGCTGGCCGCCCTGGTGTGTGTGGCGCTCACGGTCTGGGTGTGGCCACGGCTCGCCCGGCGCGGGCCCGCCGCCGTGCTCGGCCGACTCGGCGTGATCGGCGCGACCCAGCTCACGATCCTCACCGCGGTCGCCGTCGCCGTGAACACGAACTTCGACTTCTACGGCTCGTGGGACGAGCTGCTCGGCCATGTCGACAAGGCGCCCGCCGAGGTCACGGCGCTCGGCCACGGCGGCATCTACACCACGGTCGGCGCGGTGCGCGGCGGTCTGGTGCAGCCCGCCGGGCCGCAGGGCCTCGATCGGGTGAGGGGGATTCCGCACGGGCCCGCGGCGCAGGTCGGCCGGGTCGAGTCGGTCAAGATCGTCGGACGGCGCAGCCGGGCCGTGAACCCGGCCTTCGTGTATCTGCCGCCGCAGTACTTCCAGCAGCAGTTCCACCGCCAGCGCTTCCCCGTGATGGTCGCGATCAGCGGCTATCCGGGCGGCATCATGAACCTCGCCCAGTACCTCCAGGTCCCCCAGACCGCGGACCGGCTGCTGCGGGCGGACAGGATGCAGCCGACGGTGATCGTGATGGTGCGCCCGACGATCGCGCCGCCCCGTGACACGGAGTGCGTGGACGTGCCGGGCGGTCCGCGGGCCGAGACGTTCTTCACGAAGGACCTGCCTGAGGCGCTCAAGCGGGCGTACCGCGTGGGCCACGACCCGAGCGCGTGGGGCGCCCTCGGATACTCGTCGGGCGGCACGTGCGCACTCCAGCTCACCTTGCGCCACCCCGGTGTGTACACGTCGGCGGCCGCGCTGTCGGCGGACTACAGGATCGGCGACGACCTGACGACGGGCAGCCTCTTCGGCTCGGGTCCCCACGCCGCGCAGCGACAGCGCGAGCACGACCTGATCTGGCGCCTGGAGAACCTGCCCGTGCCGCGCGTGTCCGTCCTCGCCGCCAGCAGCAGGTCGGGCGAGAAGGACTTCAGCGACACGATGAGGTTCCTGCACGCGGTCAAGCCGCCCATGACGTCGGCCCAGATCATCCTGCCGCGCGGCAGCCACCGCTTCACGACATGGCAGCGAGAGATCGCGCCGGCCATGCAGTGGATGAGCGGCCAGCTGACGTTCCCGCAGGACACGACGCACTGAGCGCACCGCCCGCCCCCTCGACCGGCCGCACCCCTAGGGCCTGCGTCGGAGCCCCGCCCACCTGTCTGTCGCTGCGGCCCGACCGGTCACCCGTCACCGACGACCCGTTACGGTGGCCTGGCATCCGCGTCGCCCCGGCGCGCCTCCCCCGTCCGACCAGGAGCATCCCTCATGCCCGAGTCCGCCGTGTCCGCCCGCCCCGCACTGGCCAGGCCGGGCGCGGCGCCCGGCGACGTGGCCGCCGTCTGGTCCGTCGTGACCGGCATGTACGAGGCGTACGCCACCGGGGACCGCGCCCAGATCGACGCCCGGCTCGACCCGGAGGCGACGATCTGGGACCCGGCCGCCGAGCCGCTGCTGCTCGGCAAGCCGGACCTGGACCGGGTGCGGGACGAGCGGCCCGAGTCCGATGACGGGCCCGTGGGGAGCGGGCTTCGCCCGTACGACCCGGTCGTCGACGTCTTCGGTGACACAGCGGTCCTGCGCTACTGGCTGCGCGTCGCATACGCGCCCGGCCCGGACGGCACCCCGCTCCGTCCCGAGCTGCTGCGGAACACGGCGGTCCTGCGCAAGGACCCCGCGGCCGGCCGCTGGCTGATCGTGCATCTCCACGAGGACGTACGGCAGGCCGGCGGCGCGCCAGAGACCGCCGCTTAGCGGGGCGCGCCGGTCTTCGTGGCCACCAGGAGGCGGCACCGGGGGCTGCCGTCGGAGCGCTCACCGAGTTCGGGCAGCGCCTGGAGCTCCACGCCGAAACCGGCAGCGACCAGCTCGCTGCGTACATCGCCGAGGCGGAAGCCGCGGTAGTACATGACGAAGGGGGGCCGCCACAGCGCGTTGCGGACCCGCATCGCGCCGTCGAAGGCCAGCATCGACCAGTAGCCGCGGGAGCCGGGCCGCGCGGGAGCCGGCACCGGGAACGCGAAGCGTCCGCCCGGCCTCAGCACGGAGTGGACCTGGGCGAACAGCGCGGGCCGCTGCCGTGGCAGGAAGTGGCCGAACGCCCCGAAGCTGACGACCAGGTCGAAGGCCGGCCCGAAGGGCAGCGCGAGGGCGTCGGCGCGCACCAGGTCCGCGCCGCTCGTGTGGGCCGCGCGGCCCGCCGTGAGCATGCCCGCGCTGATGTCGACCCCGACGGGCCGCTCGCGGCACACCTGCCGCAGCACGCCGAACCCCGCGCCGGTCCCGCAGCACAGGTCGAGTCCGCGCTCGAAGGGGCCCATGCGGCGCAGGGCACGGGTGACCGGTGCGAGGACCGACAGGGGCGTGCGGAACGGCGTGCGGTCGAACTTGGGGGCGAGCAGGTCGTAGCCGTGCTCGACGGAGGACAGCGCCTGGACGGCGAGCTCGCGGACGGTGGGGCCTTCGGGTGCGAACATCGTGGCTCAGCATAGGCCGCGCCTGGGACCGCAGGGGCTGTGGTGAAGGGTTCGAGCAGGGGCTCCCGGGCCGGGTCGGCACCGCGGTCCGTGACGTAAGCCCTTGCGGGACGGCGCCCCCATGGTGTTACAGTGCCAATGGCACGCGTGCTAGCCGCCTCTTCGGCGCCGGTGCCAGTCTCCCTCTCCGAATCGCCGCTACAGCGGGATTCGTCGAATCGATGTCAGCGATGCGCCAGGCGGCGCCGACGCGCCGTACCCCGCATCGCTTCTTCCCGGCCACAGGCTTCTCAGGGCTTTCACGGGCCTCTTCGCCCGCCCGCCTCGCGGGGCGTGCAGTCACCGCCCCGATCCCGCCGGATCCCCCCTCACTCATGCTCTCGTACGAACGTCCGCGAAAGGACCGATCCCGATGACCACCACACTCGAACCCCCCACCACCACAAAGGCGTTCACGACGCAGCCGAAGGAGGTCGCGGTCCAGGCCGCGGGCGTCCTCGACACCTCGGGCAACGGGCCCGGGTTCCTGCGCCTCGCCGACCTCCTGCCGACGTCGCACGACGTCCAGGTGCCGACCGCCCTGATCCGCCGACTCGGCCTGCGCAAGGGCGACTTGATTCAGGGGACGTGCGGCAGGCCGCGCGTCCTCGCCGAGGTCGAGCGCGTCAACGGGCACCTTGGCCAGGAGCTGCGCGGGCGGCCCGATTTCGGTGACCTCACCCCCCTGCACCCGCGGCAGCGCCTGCGTCTCGAAACCGCGAAGGGCGGCGTGACGCCCCGCGTCGTCGACCTGTTCACCCCCATCGGCAAGGGGCAGCGCGGGCTGATCGTGGCGCCGCCCAAGACCGGCAAGACGGTGCTGCTCCAGCAGCTCGCCGCGTCCGTCGCCACGAACCACCCCGAGGCCCATCTGATGGTGGTGCTCCTCGACGAACGGCCTGAGGAGGTCACCGACATGCGGCGCTCGGTGCGCGGCGAGGTCTTCGCCTCGACCTTCGACCAGCCCGCGAAGGCGCATATCGCGCTGGCCGAACTCGCCGTCGAGCGCGCCAAGCGGCTCGTCGAGGACGGCCGTGACGTCGTCATCCTCCTGGACTCCCTGACGCGCCTGTGCCGCGCCCACAACAACACGGCCTCGTCCGGCGGCCGTACGCTCAGCGGCGGTGTCGACGCCTCCGCGCTGATCGGCCCCAAGCGGTTCTTCGGCGCGGCGAGGCTCGTCGAGGAGGGCGGCTCGCTCACCATCCTCGCCACCGCGCTCGTCGACACCGGCTCCCGCGCCGACGACTACTTCTTCGAGGAGCTCAAGAGCACGGGCAACATGGAGATCCGTCTCGACCGCAGCCTCGCCGAGCGCCGGATCCACCCCGCCGTCGACCTCACCCAGTCCGGCACCCGTCGCGAGGAACTCCTCCTACCTGAGGCCGAGTTGGCGGTCGTGCGCGGTCTGCGGCGGGCGCTTCAGTCGCGGGACGGACACGCGGGGCTCGAGACGCTCGTCGAGCGGATCCGGCAGACACCGGACAACGCGACGTTCCTGCGGCAGGTGCAGTCCACCGTTCCCACCGCGTGAGAGGGCCGGCGTGCACCGTCCCGGGTCGATCGGCGCGGCAGGATGCGTAATACTCTCACTATGACTTCGAGCATTACCACCGCGGGAAGCACGGGGAACGGCGGGACGGTCCGGGTGCGCCGGGCGACAGCCCGTGACGCCAAGCGGCTGACCCGGCTCGTCCGCACGTCGCGCGCCTACGAGGCCCCGTACGCGTCGATGGTGGCCGGCTACCGGGTGGGGCCCGACTACATCGAGGCCCATCGCGTCTTCGTCGCGGTCGGCGCCGATGACCTGGTGCTCGGTTTCTACGCGCTCACGCTGGTGCCGCCGGAGCTCGACCTGATGTTCGTCGCCGACGCGGCGCAGGGACTCGGCATCGGCCGGCTGCTCGTCAGCCATATGAAGGACGAGGCGCGCGCGGCAGGACTCACCTCGGTCCGCGTGGTCTCGCACCCGCCCGCCGAGGGCTTCTACCGCAGCGTGGGGGCCGTACCCACCGGCACGGCCGCCGCCAACCCGCCCGCCGTGATGTGGGACAGGCCCGAATTGGAGTTCCCGATAGGCTGACGCGCCCGCACTCCCGGGAGGACACTCGGGGTGGACGAGGAGGCCGGCTTGGACAACGAGGTCCGACACACCGACGCAGCCCACGGCACCGACGCGGCCCACGCGTTCGACGTCACCGTGGAGATCCCCCAAGGCTCCCGCAACAAGTACGAGATGGACCATTCCGTCGGCCGGATCAGGCTCGACCGGATGCTGTTCACCTCCACCCAGTACCCCGCGGACTACGGATACATCGAGGACACGCTCGGGCGCGACGGCGATCCGCTCGACGCGCTCGTCCTGGTGGGCGATCCGACGTTCCCCGGCTGCACCGTCGAGTGCCGCGCGATCGGCATGTTCGTGATGCGGGACGAGAAGGGCATGGACGAGAAGGTCCTGTGCGTGCCCGCGCACGATCCGCGCCATGCCTCCGTGCAGGACATCGAGGACATCCCCGAGTTCGACCGCCTGGAGATCACGCACTTCTTCGAGGTCTACAAGGACCTGGAGCCCGGCAAGTCCGCCGAGGGCTCGCACTGGGAGGGGCGCGACCTCACGTACGCGGAGATCGCCGCCGCACGTCGCCGGGCCAACGGCCAACGGGACTGAAGGACAGAGCAGTCGGCGACGGCGCGCACGTGTCAGTGCGCGCCGTCCGTCGCGCAGTGCTCGAGAAGGTCCGCGGTCGCCGCGTCGACGACGCGGTAACGCACGATCCTGCCCTCCTTCTCCCCCTCGACCACTCCGGCCGCGCGCAGCAGCCGCAGCGCCTGCGAGACCGCCGGGTCGTTCATGCCCGTCGCGACGGCGAGGTCCGACACGGCCAGCGGCCCCGCCCGGTACAGCGCGAGGAGCAGCGCGAGGCGGCGGGGATCGGCGAGCAGCGAGAACCGGTCGGCCCAGGCGCGGACATGTCCTGGCTCACCGATGGCGGCGATGGCTTCGCAGACCCGGTGGCCGTCGATCGTGCGGCGGTCGGCGCGCTCGGCAGGGACGAGATGCATGGCCCCATCCTCGCAGCCACCGATGTGATCTTGAATACCCGCGCACACCTACGCAGCTGTGCAGCCTTGCAGGCGTCGCCGACCGGCCTCTACTGTGGGCGGGCCGTGGTGCTCGGGAATTCGGTGACGGTCCCTCAAGGACTCAGACCGAAGCGGCCCTCGCCACTGTGATCGGGCCCCGGGTCCCTCGGCAACGAGACGACTCGGGACGCCTTGCCCCACTACGCCACTGGCTGCCACGCGCAGCTGGGAAGGCAGGGGCGGACGCGGACACCCGTCAGCCAGGAGACCGGCCACGGCATCTCACGAAGTGATTCCACGAGGTGTTGGAGCGTGACCGCATGGCCCTGCCCGTAAAGTCCCCGGCGACCGGACGCGACGCGTTCCACTGGCGGCGCGAGGACACCGTCCGCACCGCCGGGCTCCTCGCGGTGATCGCCGCACTCCATGTCGTCGCGTTCGGCGTGCTGTTCCTGCTCGTCGTGCCGGAGCACTACGAGGTGGGGTCGAAGGCCTTCGGCATCGGCCTCGGCGTCACCGCGTACACCCTGGGGATGCGGCACGCGTTCGACGCGGACCACATCGCCGCGATCGACAACACCACCCGCAAACTGATGGCCGACGGCAAGCGCCCGGTGTCGGTGGGGTTCTGGTTCGCGCTCGGCCACTCCAGCGTCGTGGTCGTGCTCGCCGCTCTGATCGCCGGAGGCACCCAGCTCGCCGGGCGGATCATGAACGAGGGGTCCGCCACCCATCAGACGCTCGGCGTCATGGGCACCACCATCTCCGGGTCCTTCCTCTACCTCATCGCGGCGCTCAACCTCGTCGCCCTGGTGGGGATCCTGCGGGTGTTCCGGGCGATGCGCGCGGGCTCGTACGACGAGGCGGAGCTCGAACAGCACCTGGATTCACGGGGGTTCATGAACCGGATCCTCGGCCGGTTCACCAAATCCATCACCCGCCCGGGCCAGATGTACCCGCTCGGCTTCCTCTTCGGCCTCGGCTTCGACACGGCGACCGAGGTCACGCTGATGGTGATGGCGGGCAGCGGCGCGGCGGCCGGGCTGCCCTGGTACGCGATCCTGTGCCTGCCGCTCCTGTTCGCCGCCGGTATGAGCCTGTTCGACACCCTGGACGGGACGTTCATGAACTTCGCGTACCAGTGGGCGTTCTCGAACCCGGTGCGCAAGGTGTTCTACAACCTGGCCATCACCGGCCTGTCGATCGCCGTCGCGTTCCTGATCGGCACCATCGAGCTCGTGGGCGTCCTGCACGACAAGCTCGACCTGCGGGACTCGGTGACCGGCTGGATAGCGGGGCTCGACCTGGACAACGTCGGGTTCATCATCGTGGGCCTGTTCGTCGTCGTCTGGGCGGCCGCCATCGGGTACTGGCGGCTCGCGAAGGTCGAGCAACGGTGGGCCGTGCGGACCTGATCCGGCGGGCCGCCGGGGCCGGGACTCCGTAAGGTCGTGCGGGTGAGTGAAGCCAGCGTTCCACCCGCGGCGCCCGCGTCCGTGCCGCGCAGGTCCACCCTCCCCGCGGCCCTCACGGTCCTCACGGTCGTGAGCGGCTTCGTCGACGCGGTCAGCTATCTGGGCCTCGGCCATGTCTTCGCGGCGAACATGACCGGCAATGTCGTCGTCATCGGCTTCGCCGCCGCGGGCGCTCCCGGGTTCTCCGTGCTCGGGTCGCTCACCTCCCTCGGCGCGTTCCTCGCGGGGGCCGTGTGCGCCGGGCGGCTCACCGGGGTGTTCGCCGGGCGGGCACGGGAGACCTGGGTGCGGTCGGTGTTCGTCACCGAGGCGGTCCTGCTCGCCGTGGCGACGGCCGTCGCGTTCGCCTGGCCGGGCGCGGCCACGTGCGCGCTCATCGCGGCCCTCGCGTGGGCCATGGGGCTGCGCAACGCGACGGTCCGCAAGCTCGCGGTCCCGGACATGACCACGACAGTCCTCACGATGACGCTGACCGGGCTCGCCTCTGAGTCCTCGCTCGCGGGCGGCACCGACCCGCGGGCGGGGCGCCGGATCGTCTCCCTGGTGGCCATGCTGGTGGGCGCCGCGCTCGGCGCGCTGCTCGTGCTGCACCACGGCCTCGGCTGGCCGCTCCTCGTCGGCACCCTGCTCGTGGCGGCCGCCGCGGTCGGATATCGCGAACCGGCCGCCGACGGGGACGACCTCCGATCGGCCTAGTCCTGCGGGCGCCACCCGCCCGGGCTCACTAGCGTCCTGACCAGGACCGCAGCTCCCCCTGCCGCTGCGGCACAGGGACCGGAGACGCCTCATGTTCTGCCCCATAGCCACCGTCATCACGACAACCGCCTGCCTGACCGCGCTCGCGCCCGGGTCCGTCAGCGCACACGAGCCCGTCACAGCGCCCGCCTCGGTGACCGCACCCGGCGAGGTCGGCCGGACCGACTCGGTGGGCCGGACCGACCTCTTGAGGCGCGCCGACTCGGACGACGGGACCCGCGACCAAGGCTCGTCGGACGGGACCCGCGACCAGGGCTCGTCGGACGGGACCCGCGACCGAGGCTCGTACGACGGGACCCGCGACCAAGGACTGCCGGACGGGACCCGCGACCAAGGCTTGCCGGACGGGACCCGCGACAGGGGCTCGGTCGACGGGACGCGCGACCGGGGCTCGTCGAACGGCGACTCCTACGCGGAGGCGCGCCTCTCGCCGTCCACGGTGGGGGCCGCGTCCTCGGTCGAGATCACGGTCTCCTGCCGCGGCGGCGGGCGGAGCTCCATCACGGCTCGCTCCCAGGCCTTCGCCGCGGGCTCCGTCACGCTCCCCCAGCTGGGCGGCGGGATCGGGCAGGACGGTCGCACGCAGTACCGGGGCACGGCACGCCTCTCCGGCGTGGTCGGAACCAGCTCGCAGGTGAACGTGCAAGGCGCTTGCCCCGACGGCAGGCAGTGGAGCACCCCGATGAACGTGACGCGCGACGGCTACCGCGGCGCGCGCGCCGGAGTCGGCAGCACCGCGGGCGGCGGCGTGGACCTGGGCAGGATCGGCTTCGGCGCGGCGCTCGCGGGCGGGGCCGGCTACCTGTTGTGGCGCAGGACGCGCGCCCCGCACGAGGACTGACCGGTCCATCCGGCAACCGCCACGTTCGAGGCAAGTGCGCCGTAGGTCCGTTCCACCCCCGACCAACCGCGCGTTGCCGACAATCGCCTTCATTACGGCCGGCCGAACGGCACTCGCCCGGCTCCACATCGATGACGCGTCACTGCGCATCCGGCCGGGGTTGGCTGAAAACAGCCCCTGGCAGTAACGCGGGAGACGCGCAGGAGGGCCGTTCACCGGCTCGCGCGCCGGTGAACGCGGTCCGGCCCGAGTCCACTCGCGCCGGGCGGCGCCCAACACCCGTACACCTGTCCTCATTTGACGCTCCCTCTGCGGCGAAATCCGTTACCACGGTCCCCTGGCAGGCTGGCGACTTCGCGACGAACTTCGCCGCCGGGCGCTCTGCGTCCATTGTCCCGGTTCTCTCACCGCGCGCGGTGGCTAGCATGAGCGCCATATACGTGCCGGAAGATCACCGTCCTGTTGGTGGGACCGGCCGTGCGGCCGACCCGAGCCGATCGGCCACGACCTTCCCGCACGCAAGCACCGATGGGACCGCGGAATGCCAGTGCCTGCCCGCCCGACGCCGCGCCGAACGCCCACGTCGCGACGCTCCACGCTCGCCGTCCCCCTCGCCGTCCTCGTGGTGGCCGGAGCGGCCGTCGGCGCGGTGACCGCCGCGGCGCCGCAGGCCTCCCGTACCTGGGTCCTCGTCGCGCTCCTGATCAGCTGGCTCTGCGTCGCCGCCGCCCTCATCACGGCCGCCCTGCTCCAGCAGCGGGCCCGCGCTGCCGTGGACACCGCGCAGGGCGAATCGCTGGCGCTCCAGCAGCAGTTGACGCAGCGTGGGGCCGAGGCCGCCCATCTCGTGAACGTCACGCTCCCCTCCGTGTCGAAGCGGCTGCGGGACGGCGCGGGTGCCGAGGAGGCGCTCGCAGCCACCGCGCCGCCCGCCGATCCCCAACTGAACCTGGTGCTCAAGGCGTTCACCGCCGAACTGGACGACGCCGTACGGCGCGAGGCTTCCGCCGTCGCCACCGGGCAGGACGCGGCCCACCGGATCGCCCGGACCGACCGCGACCTGGACGAGCTGACCACGTCGACCCTGCCGGCCGCCGTCGTGGCGCTGCGCGAGGGCTCCACCGCCGCCGCGGTCCTGTCGGGCCTCGGCCTCCCCGACAACGCGCACCTGCGCACCCTGGCCGAGTCCCTCGTACGGGAACTCGCCACCAGCGAGCGGCGGGCCGCCGCAGCCCAGGCCGCCAGTGCCAAAGCGCTCAGCCGAGTGCAGGCCAAGTCGGTCAGCATGCTCGCCGATCTGCGCGAGATGCAGGACCGGCACGGCGAGGAGGTCTTCGGCGATCTGCTCAGGCTCGACCACAACACATCCCA
This sequence comes from Streptomyces sp. CB01635, assembly GCF_002803065.1. Lineage (GTDB taxonomy): Bacteria > Actinomycetota > Actinomycetes > Streptomycetales > Streptomycetaceae > Streptomyces. The sequence continues at coordinate 5,975 of NZ_NNBL01000020.1, read as the reverse complement.
ACTCGGCCTGCTCACCGACCGGCTGGCCCTCCTCATGGGCGGCCGCGCCAGCCGCGCGTGGAACAAGCCGATCGTCATGGAGAGCATCCTGCGCGGCGCGGTCGGCCGGATCGCCGCTTACCAGCGGGTCAGACTCCACTGCGCCACGAACGCCGCGATCGCCGGGTTCGCCGCCGAGGGCGTCATGCACCTCCTCGCCGAACTGATGGACAACGCGGCGAACTTCTCGCCGCCCATCGACGAGGTCCACGTCTACGTCGAGGAACGCAGCGCCGGGATCGTCGTGACGATCGAGGACAGCGGCCTGAAGATGGCCGACGCTGCCATGCGCCGGGCCGAGGCCGCGGTGTCGGGCCGCGAGACGGACCTGGCCTCGCTCCAGGGCACCCGGCTCGGCCTCGCCGTGGTGGGCCGCCTCGCCGCCAAGTACCGGATGAGCGTGAACTTCCGGCCGTCGTCCCGCGGCGGCACCGGCGTCGTGGTCCTCCTTCCGCCGCAGCTGCTCGCCCAGCAGCGCGACCCCGCCCCGCAGCAGCCCCCGGTCCGCCGCGCCGCAGCCCCCGCCCCCGTGACGGCCCCGGACCCCGCTCCGCAGGCGTCCGACGACACCACGCCCGGGATTCCCGCCCAGGCGGACCCGCCGCCCGCGACGCCGGGCGGCCTGCCCGTACGGGCGCCGGGGCGCACCATGGCCTCGGCAGAACGCGACCGCAAGGACCGCGCGCCCACCGAAGGGGGCGGGCCCGCAGAGGAATCGGTGCGTGCGCCGCGCAACGCCGGTGCGCAGTTCGGCGCCTTCCACCGCGCGCGGCGTGCCCGCGACGAAACGCCCGGAACGTCGCCCGAGATGCCCGGCCGGGCCGACGAGCCGCCGGCCGAGTAGCCCGCCCCGCTCCCCGCACGCGCCCGGGCACCGGCGCCCTCATCCCCCGTACGAGAACGTTTGATTGGAGGCACGGGCTGGTGAACCGGTTCGCCGGGCACAACCCGCCCCACACGCCATGCGGACCACTGACAACAGCCTGACCTGGCTCCTGGAGAGCCTGCTGGACCGAACGCCCGGGACGCGCCACGCCCTGGTGCTCTCCCGGGACGGTCTGAAGCTGTGCTGGAGCGAGCATCTGACCCTCGACCAGGCCGACCAGCTCGCGGCCATCTGCTCCGGCATCCAGGCCCTCGCCCAGGGCGCCTCGGTGGAGTTCGGCGACGGGACGGGCGGTGTGCGGCACTCGATGACCGAGTTCCACGGCGGTCTGCTGTTCATCGTCGAGGCGGGCGAGGGCGCGCATCTCGCGGTGATCGCCGAGGACGGCGCCGACCCGGGTGTGGTCGGCCACCAGATGAGCGAGCTGGTCGAGCAGATCGGCGAACACCTGCGGGCCGAGCCACGGACAGGCGACGGCGAGAGCGCGTCCTCATGACGCGCCGGCCCGTCGACACCGGTGACCCGGACCGGCTGTACACGGTCACGGGTGGCCGCAGCCGGGCCGACGACGACACCTTCGACCTGGTCACCCTGGTCGTCGCCGAGTGCGAGCCCACGCCGGGGATGCAGTCGGAACACGTCCGCATCCTCGACCTGTGCCGGCATCCGGCGGCCGTGGTCGAGATCGCCGCCGAGATGAACCTGCCGATCACGGTGGTCCGGATCCTGCTCGGCGACCTCCTCGCGACGGGCCGTATCACCGCCCGGCATCCACGCGCGGCGCGGTCCGTCGCCTCGCTCCCCGACTCCGCCCTTCTCAAGGAGGTGCTGCATGGACTCCGCAACCTCTGAGCTGCCCTCCCGTACGCCGCTTGCCGACGTCGCCGAGACCGGGCTCAAGATCGTCATCGTGGGCGGGTTCGGCGTCGGCAAGACGACCCTCGTCCGGTCCGTCAGCGAGATCCGGCCGCTGAACACCGAAGAGGTCATGACCCAGGCGGGCGTCGGCGTCGACGAGCCGGCCGGGGTCGCCTCGAAGACCACCACGACCGTGGCGTTCGACTTCGGGCGCATCAGCCTCACCGAGCGGATGGTGCTCTATCTGTTCGGCGCCCCCGGGCAGGAGCGCTTCTGGTTCCTGTGGGACCGGCTGTTCTCGGGGACGCTCGGCGCGGTCGTGCTCGTCGACACGCGGCGGATGAGCGACTCCTGGTACGCCATCGACCGCCTGGAGCACCACAGGACGCCGTTCGTGGTCGCCGTGAACCGGTTCGACGACGACGGGACGCGGTTCTCCCTCGACGAGATCCGCCAGGCGCTCACGCTGCCCGAGCACGTGCCGCTGATCGACTGCGACGCGCGCGTCAGGTCGTCCGGCAAGCACGTCCTGATCACCCTCGTCGACCACCTCTACGAACTGGCCATGGCCCGGGAGAAGACACCATGACCGACGCGACCCCGCCGCCCGGCTGCCCCGCCCACTCCGGCGCGGTGGCCCTCAGCGGCCTGGAGTACCAGCAGACCCCCTCGGAGCTCTACCGGTCGCTGCGCAGGGAACACGGCGCGATCGCGCCCGTCCTGCTCGACGGGGACATCCCCGCGTGGCTGGTCCTCGGCTATCCCGAGGTCACGTATGTCACCAGCCACGACGAGCTGTTCGCCCGGGACTCGCGGCGCTGGAACCAGTGGGAGCACATCCCGGCCGACTGGCCGCTGATGCCGTTCGTCGGCTATCAGCCGTCGGTCCTGTTCACGGAGGGCGCCGAGCACCAGCGGCGCGCGGGCGTCATCACGGAGGCCCTCGAAGCGGTCGACCAGTTCGAACTCGCCCGCGACTGCGAGCGCATCGCCGACCAGCTCATCGACGCGTTCGCCGGCAGCGGCCGGGCCGAGCTGATGGGCGCGTTCGCGCACGCCCTGCCGATGCGGGCGGCGGTGCAGTTCTGCGGGATGCCCGCGGGCAGCACCGACACCGAGCAGCTGGTGGACGATCTGCGGATCTCCCTGGACGCGGCGGAGGGCGACGACCCGGTGGCCGCGTACGGCCGGGTGGGCGCGCGGATCCAGCAACTGGTCAAGGAGAAGCGCGAGTCGCCCGGTCCTGACGTCACGTCACGGATGCTGGCGCACCCGGCGGGGCTCACCGACGAGGAGGTCGTCCAGGACCTGATCTCCGTCATTGCGGCGGCGCAGCAGCCGACGGCCAACTGGATCTGCAACACGCTGCGTCTGCTGTTGACCGACGAGCGGTTCGCGCTGAACGTCTCCGGCGGGCGGCTCAGCGTCGGTCAGGCACTGAACGAGGTGCTGTGGCTGGACACACCCACGCAGAACTTCATCGGCCGGTGGGCGGTGCGCGACACACAGCTGGGCGGGCGGCAGATCCGGGCGGGCGACTGCCTGGTCCTTGGCCTCGCGGCGGCCAACACCGATCCGCAGATCTGGCCCGAGTCGCAGGTGGGCGCCGAGAACTCGGCGCATCTGTCGTTCAGCAACGGCGAGCACCGCTGCCCGTACCCCGCCCCGCTCCTCGCGGACGTCATCGCCCGTACGGCGGTGGAGACGCTGCTGGAACGGCTCCCCGACCTGGTGCTCGCCGTGGAGCCCAGCGAGCTGACCTGGCGCCCGTCGATCTGGATGCGCGGACTGACCGCGCTGCCGGTGCAGTTCACTCCCGTGTCGCACTGAGACCTACGGAGACGACGCGGCCGGGACCGGTCCAACTGCCGGTCCCGGCGGCGTGGTTCAGGCCGTGACGGGGGTGAACTGCACCGGCAGGGACTGCGGGCCGCGGGTGAACACCCCTTGTTCCACCGGGTCGAAGCCGTCGGCGAGCCGCAGTTCGGGCATCGCGTCGAGGAGCTGGCCGACGCCGATCTCGACCTCGGCCTTGGCGAGCAGCGCGCCGACGCAGAAGTGCCGGCCGAGCGCGAAGGAGAGATGGTCGGCCGCCGCCGAGAACGCGTTCGTCGCGGTGAGGTCCTCGCGGAAGATGTCGAAGCGGTCGGGCTCCGCGTAGCGGTCCGCGTCGCGGTTGGCGGCGCCGATCAGACAGGTGACGGTCGCTCCCGCGGGGATCGTGCCGCCGCTCACCTCCACGTCGGTCGCCGACTGACGCATGATCATGTGGACGGGCGGGGTGTAGCGCAGCGTCTCGGCGAAGGCGCGGGCGATCAGCGTGCGGTCCTTGCGGACGGCGTCGAGCTGCTCGGGGTGGGTGAGCAGGTTGGCGAAGATGCTGGCGATGGCCTTGTCGGTGGTCTCGCCGCCGGCCGCGAGGAGCAGGCTGCAGAACGCCTTGATGTCCTCGTCGCTCATGCGGACGCCGTCGACCTCGGCGGCGCAGAGCGAGGAGAGCAGGTCGTCGCCGAGGTTGTCCCGGCGCTGCCGGATGATCGGGATCATGTACTCGGCGAACTCGACGCGGGTGCGCTCACCGGCCGCCGCGACGTCCTTGTCCCCGGACAGGTTGCCGAGGAACGCGATGACGGTGGTGTACCAGCCGTGGAACCGCGCGTGGTCCGCCTTGTCGAGGCCCAGCATGTCGGCGATCACGTTGACGGGGAAGCGGGTGGCGTACGCGTCCACGAGGTCTACGGAGCCGGTGGCGCGGAACGTGTCGATCAGTTCGCGGGAGTTGCGCTCGATGACGGGCAGGAACTTCTCCTGGAGGTCGCTGCCGCGGAACGCCGGTGCGACGAGGGCTCGGCGGACCGCGTGCTCACGCCCGCTGAGCTGGAGGATCGTCTTGCCGTGGACGGGCTCGATCTGCCAGTTGTAGTTGTCGGTCGTGAACTGCGACTCCTTGTCCTTGAAGACGCGCTCGACATCGGCGTACCGCGAGATGACGTAACTCTGCGTGGCCTCGTGCCAGATGAGCGGAGAGTGCTCACGCATGGCCGCGTAGGCCGGGTACGGATTCTCGGCGAACTCCGGCGACAGTATGTCGGGGACCTGTGCGGTGGACATGAAGCTCCCTCGGTCAGTAACAGGCAACGCCCACCAGGTTATTGATCATCCGTCGGCGGAGACAGACCCCCGCGGGGATTCCCGGTGACTGCCGGCGTGCTAGGGGCTGCTCAGTCGTCCGAGCGGCAGATGATGAAGTCGGGGAAGACGTGCCGGCCGGGCCGGTCACCGATTTCCTCGATCGCGCGGCGGATGTCCCACAGTTGCCCGACTGTCATCTCCAGCGGCGGCTCGTCCGGCTGACAGGTCGTCAGGGCTGGGTAGTCGACGCCCCGCTTGCTGCTCATCTCGATGTGGCAGCCCAAGACGTGGGTGACCGTACGGGTGCCCGCGAACTCGACCATGCGGTCGATGGACTCGGTGAACGCCGCCCAGTCCTCGACGTACAGCCGCCCGGGATACACCGTGTCACCGGTGAGCAGAAAACCGGTGTGCGGGTCGTAGTAGGTGACGGCCGCCGCATGGTGGCCCGGTGTGGCCAGGCACTCCAGCACGCGGCCGCCCAGGTCGACGCGGGCCACTTGGCCCGCGTCGTCCGCGAACCCGAAGAACTCCCAGGCACTGTCACGATCCGCCCCGACGACGCGTGTGTGGGGCCGGTCGGCGAACTGGACGTCTCCCGCGACATGGTCCCCGTGGGCGTGCGTATGCAGGACAAGGAGTTCGTACGTGGCCCTGGGATGCTCGGCCAGCCAGTCCTCGATGAGCTCGTCGACGACCCGGCGCAGGGGAAAGTACTGGGCGGACGCGGTGGCTCCTGTGTCGATGAGTACGGCGCGTGCGTTGCCGAAGAGCAGAAACAGGAACGGCGCCTCGTAATGCACGGCCATGTTCTGCCGCAGGACGACCGTGTGCTCGTCATAGGCGTGCACCTGGATGTCCGGGTCGGTGTTGTGCTTCGCCGACACCGATCCATGGATCCAGCGGACACCCAGCGTGCGCGACTCGGGTCCCTCGGTCACGAAGTCGACCTGCCGCGCGGTTCCACCCATGCTGCCTCCTTGAGAGAGCCACCCCCGAGCATCGTCCTGGTCTCCGAGTCGGGCTGAACGCGTGACCTGGGTAACGCGGAGGGGGGTCG
>NZ_NNBL01000002.1:860984-877616 GCF_002803065.1 Streptomyces sp. CB01635 | reverse complement strand
CTCACCCGAGAGACTCTCTCAGGCTTTCCTCCGGGCAGTTTCCCTTCGGTCTTGCGTTTCCAACTCTACCAGATCCGTTTTCCGTTCCGTTTCCGGTTCGGAATTCATTTCCGGTGGCCGTTGGGGCCTTTGCCTTTCGGCGTGTCCACTACGTTAGCGGATTTCCCTTGAGGCTCATAATCGAGTCCCGCGGATTCGAATTCGGGCATGCAGGCACGCCAAATAAGCCCCCGCTGAGGGGAAGTCGTAGGTAGTGGTTTGGCCGCCTTCGGCTGCTGGCAGATTGCCGTAACCGGGTCAAGCGGCTCGGGCTACATTACGGATCCCCCAGGGGCGAGTCAAGTTGAACGGCGGCGTGGCGCATGCGGCCGATATGGGCTCACCGTCGGGTCGTTGACGGTCCAGTAGCGCCAGGGATGGACGCCGCCCTCGCCGGCCACGCCCGTGCGGGGACCGTTCCGTACCTGGTCGCGTGGCGTGGGGGTGCCGGCGAGGATCGCGAGGGGGGAGTCCGGAGAGGCACAGACATCTGTGCCGTTCAGCGCGCGGTCCACGTCCAGGGCCGTGGCCAGGCGTGCCGGGCCTTTGGCCAGTTCCTTGTCATTGCGGGCCGATAGTCGACGTTTACGCGTGAGGTCGGCGCCCTTCGTGATCTCGCCGGCGCGGAGCAGGACTCCGCTCGCGGTGCCTTCCGGGCCGCACACCAGGTTGAGGCAGTGCCACATGCCGTAGGTGAAGTAGACGTAGGCGTGTCCTGGCGGACCGAACATCACGTCGTTGCGGGCGGTGCGGGAGCGGTACGCGTGGGAGCCGGGGTCGTTCGGGCCGTCGTAGGCCTCCACCTCTGTGAGGCGTAGCTCTATCGGGCCTTCCGCGGTGTTGCGGACGAGGACGCGCCCGAGGAGATCGGGAGCGACCTCCAGTACGGGCCGGTCGAAGAACTCCCGTGGGAGGGGCGTACGGTCAGGGGCCGCGATCATGGCGGACGAGCGTAGTCCAACCCAGAAGTGACGGAGAAGTGCGGCGAATCGGCGTGGATGGGTAGCCCTCGGGCTGCCTTGCTTGCCAGGGTGAGCCGCGCGGAACCGGTCACCGGTCTATCGCGTTGGTAGAGATCAAGGATCGCGACAGGAAGACACGGGCCACGGGTGTGGCACGGGGAGGAGTGGAGTCATGGGGTTCAAGCGGCTGCTGGCGAGTCTCGGTGCGGGCGGTGCGTCGGTCGAGACGGTGCTGACCGAGGTCAATGTGGTGCCGGGTGGCGTCGTCCAGGGTGAGGTGCGGATCCAGGGCGGGTCCGTGGACCAGGAGATCGAGGGTCTGTCGGTCGGTCTGCAGGCGCGCGTCGAGGTCGAGGGCGCCGACCAGGAGACCAAGCAGGACATCGAGTTCACGAAGCTGCGCCTCGGCGGAGCGTTCCAGCTGCAGGCGAACGCGGTGCACGCGGTGCCGTTCGGGCTCGAGATCCCGTGGGAGACGCCGGTCACCACGATCGACGGGCAGCAGCTGCGCGGCATGAACATCGGTGTGACGACGGAGCTGGAGATCGCGCGCGCCGTGGACTCCGGTGACCTCGACCCGATCAACGTGCACCCGCTGCCGTCGCAGCAGGCGATCCTGGACGCGTTCATCGGGCTTGGCTTCCGGTTCAAGAACGCCGACATGGAGCGCGGGCACATCCGGGGGACGCGGCAGAAGCTGCCGTTCTACCAGGAGGTCGAGTTCTTCCCGCCGCAGCAGTACCGCGGGCTCAACCAGGTCGAGCTGAGCTTCGTGGCGGACGACCGCGAGATGGACGTCGTCCTGGAGATGGACAAGAAGCCGGGGCTCTTCAGCGAGAGCAGTGACACGTTCCGGTCGTTCGTCGTCGGGCACAACGACTTCCAGGGGACGGACTGGTCGGCGTATCTGCACCAGTGGCTGTCCGAGGTCGGCAGCAAGCGCAACTGGTTCTGACCCCTGCGCGGCGGCCGGTGGCGGCGCCGTCCGCCGCCGGCCGGGCAGGGCATAGGCTCGGCACCGAGAGTTTTCGCCGATCAGGAGGTGCCGACGTGACCGACCTCAAGAGGCCGCCGCTTCCCCATGATTTCCATCCGCAGGTGCCGTCGTTCACGGTGGCGAGCGAGGACTTCGAGCCGGGCGCGGTACTCAAGGACGCTCAGGTCTACGCGGCCGGGAACACCTCGCCGCAGCTGCGGTGGGAGGGCTTCCCCGCCGGGACGAAGAGCTTCGCGGTGACGTGTTTCGACCCGGACGCCCCTACGGGCAGTGGTTTCTGGCACTGGACCGTGTTCGACATCCCGGTTGCGGTGACCGAGCTGGCGGCCGGCGCGGGCAGCGGCAAGTTCGAGGGGCTGCCCGCGGGTGCGGTGCAGGTGCGCAACGACTACGGGACGAAGGACTTCGGGGGCGCCGCGCCGCCGCCCGGTGACCCGGCCCACCGTTACGTCTTCACCGTGTACGCGGTGGATCAGGAGAAGCTGGGTCCCGACTCGGACGCCTCGCCGGCTGTCGTCGGGTTCAACCTGCGCTTTCACACGCTGGCGCGTGCGCAGGTGATCGCTGAGTACGCGGCTTCCGCGGATAGCTAGCGTTCATCGTCTGTTTGCCCGTCCCCGGTCATGGAAGTGATCGGGGACGGGCATTTTTATTGCGTTGTCCATCGCGGCGCGCCCGGCCAGAGTTGATCCAAGCCCGCCACGGGGGTGGGCCGGGGACGTACGGGAGGTGGGCGAGATGCGGGACACGCTGGTACTGAACGCCAGCTTCGAGCCGTTGTCGACGGTGACGCTCAACCGGGCCGTCGTGCTGGTGCTGCAGGACAAGGCCGTCGTCGAGCAGGCCCACCCCGGACTCCGTGTGCGTGCGGCCGCCGTGGACATACCGGTGCCGCAGGTGATCAGGCTCTGCAGGTATGTACGGGTGCCTTTCCGAAGACAGGCTCCGTGGTCGAGGCGGGGTGTGCTGGTGCGTGACCAGCACCGGTGCGCGTACTGCGGGCGGCGGGCGACGACTGTGGACCACGTGGTGCCGCGGTCGCGCGGTGGTGCGGACTCCTGGCTGAATACGGTCGCCTCGTGCGCGGAGGACAACCACCGCAAGGCGGACCGGACTCCGGAGCAGGCGGGGATGCCGCTGCTGCGGGAGCCGTTCGAGCCCACGCCGGCCGACGCGATGCTGCTGACGCTCGGGCAGTCCGAGCGGGACGCGCTGCCGGCTTGGCTGGCGCGTACGGCGGCGTAGCCCGGGACGCGGTGACGCACGGAATGCCCGCCTCCGGGGTACCGGGGCGGGCTTCCTCGTGTGCGGGGCGGGGTCAGTCGATGGGGGGCTGTTCGCGGCGCTCGGCGCCCGCGGGGGCCGAACCACCGCCCATCGGGCCGAAGTTGCCCATGGCGCCGGAGAGTCCCTTGAGTGCGTCGCCGATCTCGCTGGGCACGATCCAGAGCTTGTTGGCGTCGCCCTCGGCGATCTTCGGGAGCATCTGGAGGTACTGGTAGGCGAGGAGCTTCTGGTCGGCGTCGCCGGCGTGGATGGACTCGAAGACCGTACGGATGGCCTGGGCCTCGCCCTCTGCGCGCAGGGCGGCGGCCTTGGCCTCACCTTCGGCACGCAGGATCGCGGACTGCTTCTCACCTTCGGCGGTGAGGATCTGCGACTGGCGGATACCTTCGGCGGTGAGGATCGCGGCGCGCTTGTCGCGGTCGGCGCGCATCTGCTTCTCCATCGAGTCCTGGATGGAGGTGGGCGGCTCGATCGCCTTGAGCTCGACTCGGTTGACGCGGATGCCCCACTTGCCGGTGGCCTCGTCGAGGACGCCGCGCAGGGCCGCGTTGATCTCTTCGCGGGAGGTCAGGGTCCGCTCAAGGTCCATGCCGCCGATGATGTTGCGCAGGGTGGTGACGGTGAGCTGCTCGATGGCCTGGATGTAACTGGCGACCTCGTAGGTCGCGGCGCGGGCGTCGGTCACCTGGTAGTAGATGACGGTGTCGATGTTCACGACCAGGTTGTCCTGGGTGATCACCGGCTGGGGCGGGAAGGGCACGACCTGTTCGCGCAGGTCGATGCGGTTGCGGATCGAGTCGATGAACGGGACGACGATGTTCAGGCCCGCGTTCAGTGTGCGGGTGTAGCGGCCGAAGCGTTCGACGATCGCAGCGCTTGCCTGCGGGATGACTTGAATGGTCTTGATCAGGGCGATGAAGACCAGCACCACCAGAATGATCAGGACGATGATGATCGCTGACATCGCGTCTCCCGTGCCCTTCGTGCCGTCGTCGTTCCGGCGGGTCCCGCCGGAAGATCTTGAGGATCTTGCTGGTCGAGTCTGTCAGAACGGGCCCTGCAGCGTGGGGAGTTCGAGCCACCTCCCCGATCACGTCACCATGATCACACAACGATCGCGGTGGCTCCCTCGATGTCGACGACGTCGACCTGACGGCCCGGCTCGTAGCTCTCGGAATCGTCGAGTGAGCGGGCGGACCAGATCTCTCCGGCCAGCTTGATGCGGCCACCGCTGCCGTCGACGCGTTCGACGACGACGGCCTGTTTGCCCTTCAGGGCCTCGATTCCGGTGGCGAGCACGGGTCGTTGGGCGCTGTGACGGGCCGCGATGGGCCGTACGACGGCGATGAGCGCGACCGAGACCGCGGCGAAGACGAGAACCTGCATCACCATCCCGCCGCCGAGGCCGGCGGTCACGGCGCCCGCGACGGCGCCGGCGGAGAGCATGCCGAATTCGGGCATCGCGGTGATGACGAGGGGGATTCCGAGCGCGGCCGCCCCGATCAGCCACCACACCCATGCGTCGATGTCTGCCACATGGTCATGGTAGGACCGGGGTCACCTCCGGGGACAGGGTGCCGTGAGGACGGCCCGCGCCGGGTCAGCCGAGCGGGAGGCCCTGCGCGCTCCAGCGCTCGCCCCGCTGCTCGACGACGAGCGGGAGGCCGAAGCAGAGGGAGAGGTTGCGGGAGGTCAGCTCCAGCTCCAGGGGGCCCGCGGCGAGGACCTTGCCCTGGCGGATCATGAGGACGTGCGTGAAGCCGGGGGCGATCTCCTCGACATGGTGCGTGACCATGATCATCGAGGGCGCGATCGGGTCGCGGGCGAGGCGGCCGAGGCGGCGTACGAGGTCCTCGCGGCCGCCGAGGTCGAGACCGGCGGCGGGCTCGTCGAGGAGGAGGAGCTCGGGGTCGGTCATCAGGGCGCGGGCGATCAGGGTGCGCTTGCGCTCGCCCTCGGAGAGCGTGCCGAACTTGCGGTCCAGGAAGTCGCTCATGCCGAGGCGGTCGAGGAACGCGCGGGCGCGCTGCTCGTCGATGTCCTCGTAGTCCTCGTGCCAGCCGGCGGTCATGCCGTACGCGGCGGTGAGGACCGTCTGCAGGACGGTCTGTCGCTTGGGGAGCTTCTCGGCGAGCGCGATGCCGGCGACTCCGATCCGCGGACGCAGCTCGAAGACGTCGGTGCCGGGCTTGCCGAGGGTCTCGCCGAGGACCGTGGCGGTGCCCTGGCTGGGGAAGAGGTAGCTGGAGGCGACGTTCAGGAGGGTCGTCTTGCCGGCGCCGTTCGGGCCGAGGATGACCCAGCGCTCACCTTCCTTGACCGACCAGGAGACCTGGTCCACCAGAGCCCGGCCCTCGCGGACCACGGATACGTCCACCAGCTCCAGTACATCGCTCATGAGCGCGTTGTCTCCCATTGCAGTCTCGGCAGTCGCGTGCGTCTTGTGGACGCATCCCCATGGGAAAACCTACGCCACCGGTCGACCGGTCCAATCCATCGGCCGGTCTTTAGGGTGGAGCCCATGCTTTCGGAACCACGTTCAGGTCGGCTGGCCTCATGGGGAAATTCCCTTTTGGCCGGGTTTGTTGCTCCTGATGACGCCGCGCTCGCCATAGTCGGTGAGGATGCGGTGCACCGGGTCGAGGGGCTGCCGGGCGAGTCGGCGCCGGTGGGGCTGACGCTCGCCCTGGGGCGGCTGCGCACGCTGGGGGCGACGGGGCTGCGGGTGGCGCTGCCCGCGCCCGGCCATCCGCTGGGCCTGAGCGGTCCTCCCGAGTTCAACGCGCGCGCCCTCGACGCGGAGGAGGCCGTCGTGTGCCAGGGGGCCGCGCTCGGGCTCGTGCCCGAGGTGTACGAGGCCGGGCCCGCCGACGACGTCCATGTCGACGTCCTGTGGCACTGCCTTCCCGTGCGGGAGGCGCCCCCTGCGGATGTGCCCTCGCTCGGTGAGGCCGAGCGGGAGCTCGCGGAGGCGCTGAGGGACGCGACGGCTGTGCTCTCGCGGCTCGACGTGGCCGGGTCGGGGCCGGTGGCCGAGGCGGCGGTGGACGCGTACCGAGCGCGGGCGGAGCGTGGGCGCGAGGTCCTCGCGCCGGGTTATCCGCCGCGCGCGGTAAGGGTGTTGGAGCTGGCGCAGCGCGTCGGGCTGCTGATCTCGGTGGCGTCCGAGAGCGGGCACGGCGGGGCCATGAGTGCCTCGGAGATGGCGGCGCGGTCGGAGGCGCTGCGTCCGGTGGAGCGGACGGCCCGTCGGGCGCAGGTCGCGGCGTACAACGCGTTCGTGGAGGAGCGGGAGCGCGGGGGGCGATGAGGTGGGGGTGTGCGCTGGGGCGGGGTGCAGAGCGTCGGTGCGCGGGCGCCGGATGCGCGCCGGAGCGCCGGAGCCGGGCACGCCGGAGTGCCGGAGCTCGGTAGCGGCGTAACGCGAGCCTGAGTCGGGGCGCCGCAGCGCAGGCCGCTCCGGAGTCGCGTAACTCGCCGAATGCCCCCGCGGATCCGTGTCCGTGGGGCCCTTCCTGGGGGTGTGTCAGCTGTTCTCAGAGGCGTTGCCGAACGTCGGGTTCAGCAGGCCGATCACGTTGACGCTGCTTCCGGTGGCGTCGACCGGGACGTGGACCGGGGCCTGGACCGGGTTGCCCGAGCCCACACCCGGGGAGTTGGCTGCCTGGCCGTCGGCGCCCGCGTCCGCGAAAGCGACTCCGACACAAGCGCCCGCGGCGAGACCCTCGACGGCGAAGGTCAGGGCGGCCTTCTTGGCGATGTTCGTGAGAAGCATGCCTCCAGCCACGGCGATGCGCACGCACGGATCAACCGGCCCCGGCGAGCCGGAAACGGGACCGGCCCCCGGGGATACCCGGGGGCCGGTGGTCACTGGTGGACCTGAGGCGTACGTCAGTGGTTGACGCCGAGGTTGCCGAAGGCCGGGTTGAGCACACCGATGACGTTCACGGTGTTGCCGACGACGTTGACCGGGACGTGGACCGGAGCCTGGATCACGTTCCCAGAGACGACGCCCGGCGAGTGCACAGCCTGGCCGTCCGCGTGCGCGTCGGTGGCGGAGGCCATACCGGCACCGGCGGCGACGAGCCCACCGGCAACCATCGATACGGCCGCGACCCTCTTCAGCTTCTTCACTTCTTGACCCTCCTAGGCGATCACTGCGACTAGCCGCCGCAGCACGCACTGGAGAACGCCGGAGCCTCGCGCAGGATGCGCCATCCGGGGGACATACACACGACAGTATGAATCTCAGCCCGGAGCGGAACCATCCGAATTGCCGTCCCCCCGTCCGGTTCGGCGGAGACGCACACCGTCCCGCAGCCGCGGCACGGTTCAGCCGGCCGCCCCGTGGCGTACGGCCCACAGGGCGGCCTGGGTGCGGTCCGCCAGGTCGAGCTTCATCAGGATGTTGGACACATGGGTCTTGACCGTCTTCTCGGAGAGGACGAGGGCGCGGGCGATCTCGCGGTTCGAGCGGCCGTCCGCGATCAGGCCGAGCACCTCGCGCTCCCGCTCGGTCAGGGAATTTCCTCTCCCCTGCCCGCCATTGGTCTCCTCCTGCGAGAGCAGGGCGCCGGCCACCTCCGGCTGGAGCAGCACATGTCCGGCGTGCACCGAGCGGATGGCGCCGGCCAGGGCGTCCGGGTCGACGTCCTTGTAGACATACCCGGCGGCGCCCGCGCGCAGGGCGGGGACCACGGTGCGCTGCTCGGTGAAGCTGGTGACGATGAGCACGCGCGCGGGGTTGGCGAGCTCGCGCAGCTTGCGCAGGGCCTCCACGCCGTCCATGACGGGCATCTTGACGTCCATCAGGACGACGTCGGGCTTCAGCTCCTCGGTGAGGGCGACGCCCTCGGCGCCGTCGGACGCCTCCCCCACGACCTCGATGTCGTCCTGGACCTCGAGGAACGTGCGCAGCCCCCGGCGGACGACCTGGTGGTCGTCGACCAGCAGCACCCGGATCCTGTTGTCAGCCACCGGGGACCTCCATCTCGATCGTGGTGCCCTTGCCGGGCTCCGATTCCACCGTCAGACGGCCGCCGACGCCACTGGACCGGTCGCGCATCGAGACCAGGCCGAGGTGGCGTCCCGCGTGCCGGACTGCCTTGGGCTCGAAGCCGCTGCCGTCGTCGGTGACGCGCAGGACGGCTCCGGAGCCTCGCTTGTCGAGCGTCACGCGGACGTGCTCGGCGCCCGAGTGGCGCAGCGCGTTGTGCAACGCCTCCTGGGCGACGCGGAGCATGGCCTCCTCCTGGGCGGCGGGCAGGGCACGGATGCCGCCGCAGTCGAACGTGACATGGGCCGAGTGCGCGCGGTCGAGGACCTGGATCTGCGTGCGCAGCGTGGCGATCAGGCCGTCCTCGTCGAGCGCTGCGGGGCGCAACTCGACCACCGCGGCCCGCAGTTCGTCGGCGGCTTCGGCGGCCAGCTCGGCCACATGCTGCAACTCGCCCTTGGCGCGGGACGGGTCGCGGTCGACGAGGGCCGCGGCGGCCTGGGCGGTCAGGCGCAGGGAGAAGAGCTTCTGGCTTACGGCGTCGTGCAGTTCATGGGCGAGACGCGAGCGCTCCTCGGCGATGGTGAGCTCGCGGCTGCGCTCGTACAGGCGGGCGTTCGTCAGGGCGATGGCCGCGTGCTGGGCGAGGATCGTCAGCAGCTCCTCGTCCTCCAGGGTGAAGCCGCAACCCCCTTGCGGCTTCGGGCACTTCTTGTTGGCGAGGAAGAGGGCGCCGATGACCTCGTCCCCGTCCCGGACGGGCAGGCCGAGGAAGTCTGACATGTCGGGGTGTGCGGACGGCCAGCCCTCGAAGCGCGGGTCCTCGCGCACGTCGCCCAGGCGCTCGGTCTTCGCCTCGCGCAGCATCGCGGCGAGGATGCCGTGCTGGCGCGGGAGCGGGCCGATGGCCTTCCACTGCGCGTCGCTCACACCGTCGACGACGAACTGGGCGAAGCCTCCGTGGTCGTCCGGCACTCCGAGGGCCGCGTACTCGGCGTCGAGCAGCTCGCGGGCCGACGCGACGATCGTCTTGAGGACGTCGCGCACCTCGAGGTGTCTGCTCATGGCCAGCAGCGCGGAACTCACCGCGGAGAGGCCGGATCGTGGGCCGTGACTCATGACCTCAAGGTACCGGTGGGGTGTGACAGTGCGTATCGGGCCTGTGGCGGCCGCCTTCTGGTCCGGTGGACGTAGGGCGAAGGGCCCTCATGAGGTGCGGCCCGCGGACGAGGCGCCGGGGGCAGGTCGGTTCCTACGTTGGAGGCGGATCGAAGCACGTAGGCAAGAGGGCGGCCCGACGGGCCCGAGGGGACGGATGTCATGCCGGTGGCGATCATCACGGGGGCTTCGAAGGGGTTCGGTCGCGCGCTCGCCGTGGCTCTCGCGCGGCACGGCTGGGATCTGGTGCTCGACGCCAGGTCCGGGGCGGTGCTGCGGGAGGCGGCGGACGAGGCGGGGAGATACGGGACGAGGGTGGAGGCGCTGCCCGGGGATGTCACGGACACGGCGCATCGCGCGGAGCTGGTGGCCGCGGCGCGCGGTCTCGGCGGTCTCGATCTGCTGGTGAACAACGCGAGCGCGCTGGGGGCCGAGCCGCTGGTGCGTCTTGATGCCCTGCCGGTGGAGGGGCTGCGGCGTGCCCTTGAGGTCAATGTCGTGGCGGCGCTCGGTCTGGTGCAGGAGGCGCTGCCGCTGCTGCGCGGGTCCGCCGGGGGCGCGGTCGTGTCGGTGAGCTCGGACGCGTCGGCGGAGGCGTACGAGACGTGGGGCGGTTACGGCGCTTCGAAGGCCGCGCTCGACCAGCTCTCCGCGGTCCTCGCGGTGGAGGAGCCGGGGCTGCGGGTGTGGGCGGTGGATCCGGGCGATATGCGCACGGATCTCTATCGGGCGGCGGCGCCCCTCGACGACGACTCGGACCGGCCGCTGCCGGAGACGGTGGTGCCGGCGTTCCTGCGGCTGCTCGACGAGCGGCCGGACAGCGGGCGGTATGCCGCCCCCTCTCTTCTTCTGGAGGCACGGTGACGGTCGCGGTGCGGGTGCCGGCGGAGCTTTCGGCCCGGGTGCCGGCGGAGCAGCGTGGGCCCGGCCTGGACCGGGACGCGGTGCGGCTGCTCGTCTCGCGCGGCACGGACGTCACGCACCGGGACTTCGCCGAGTTGCCGGGAGAGCTGCGGGCCGGGGATCTGCTCGTGGTCAATACGTCGCCGACGCTGGCCGCGGCGGTCGACGGGCGGATCGGGCACGCGCGCGTGGTGGTGCACTTCTCCACGCGTGGCGATGACGGTCGCTGGGCCGTCGAGTTGCGGGACCCGGACGGGCATGGCACCACGCGCCCGCGTGCGGGCGGTCCGAAGGGGACGGTGGCTGTGCTCCCCGGGGGCGTACGTCTCATCTGGGAGGAGCCGCCGGCGGGCGGCGGGGCGCGATTGTGGTGGGTGCGGGTCGCGGGGGACGTGCCCGCGCTGCTGCGGCGCCACGGCAGACCCATCCGCTACTCCTATACGGAGCGCGATCAGCCGCTCTCCGTCTATCAGACGGTGTTCGCGCTGCCGTACGCCGACGGGGCGGGCAGTGCGGAGATGCCGAGTGCGGCGCGTCCGTTCACGGCGCGGCTCGTGGCGGAGCTGGTCAGCAGGGGGGTGCAGTTCGCGCCGATCACGCTGCATACGGGGGTGGCGTCGGCGGAGTCGCACGAGCCGCCGTATCCGGAGCGGTTCGAGGTGCCGGAGGCGTCGGCGCGACTGATCAACGCGGCGAGGGCCGGGGGCGGGCGGGTGGTGGCCGTCGGTACGACGGCCGTACGGGCCGTGGAGTCGGCCGCGGGGTCCGACGGGGTGGTGCGGGCGGCCTCGGGCTGGACGGACCTCGTGGTGACGCCCGAGCGGGGGGTGCGGGTGGTGGACGGCCTCCTCACCGGGCTGCACGAGCCGGAGGCATCGCACGTGCTGATGCTGGAGGCCGTAGCAGGAGCCGAGGCAATTACCCGCACATATGCGGAAGCATTGGGACATTTTTACCTGTGGCATGAGTTCGGGGACGTCCACCTGATACTTCCTGACGAATCCGGTCACACAGCGCGTTGCAATGGCAACGCTAGGTGAGTTTGTTACGTGCCCGATGTGAGCCCGCGCATAGGACGCACGTCACGTACGAAGGTGGCTAGGAATGAGCTGTGGGCGGCTACACCGGGGCAGGAGGGGCGAAACGGACCTCGACGGGGGGCCTGATCCACTACCTGGCTTCGTACGTCACATCGTTGCGACGGGATTTTGCGGCCGCTAACAATGGCTCTCGTTGCTCGACAGCGTGGGCCTCTACCCACAGCGTTCATGACCGAAACATGAGCGGTCCTGCTTTGGACCGGTGAGCGACTTCCCCGATTCGAAGAGGTCCTCCATGTCCAAGCTCAGCTTCTCCGGTCATAGTCCCCTGACGAAGACCCACAAGTACTCGATCGCCGGTATCGCCACGCTCGGCGCCGCTGCCCTCGCGTTCACGCTGGTGCCGGGCAATTCCAACGCGGAGGCCGAGACGATTTCGGCGGCTCCGGTCGCCTTCGAGGTGGCCGCCGGCAAGCCCCAGATCAAGGACGTGCACGCCAGCGTCACCAACCAGCTGGCCACCGCCGACCAGCAGGCCAAGAACGCGGCCGCCAAGCTGAAGGCCGCGCAGAGCGCCGCCGCCAAGGTCGACGCAGCTGCAAAGGCCGAGGCCAAGGCAAAGACCGAGAAGTACCGTGCGGTCAAGGAGGCCACCAGCCGCGCCGCCGCCCGCAAGCCCGTCTACGCGAACAACCTGGACGGCTGGATCCGCCAGTCCCTGGACATCATGAAGTCCAAGGGCATACCCGGTTCCTACGAGGGCCTGCACCGCAACATCATCCGCGAGTCCTCCGGCAACCCGAAGGCGATCAACAACTGGGACATCAACGCGATCAACGGCATCCCCTCGAAGGGGCTGCTGCAGGTCATCCCGCCGACCTTCACCGCGTACCACGTCCCCGGTACCTCGTGGAACATCTACGACCCGGTCGCCAACATCACCGCCGCCGCGAACTACGCCGCGGACAAGTACGGCTCGATGGACAACGTGAACAGCGCTTACTGAGACTCTCCCTGGACCTCAGGGTCTCTGTGAACGCCGAAGGGCGGCACCCCGTGCGGGGTGCCGCCCTTCATCCGTGAGCGGGTCACGCTACTTGCGCATGACCTCGGGCTCGTGGCGGCGCAGCAGGCGCGCGACCGCGAAGCCGCAGATGACACCGAGCGCGATCAGAATCGCGAGGTTGATGCCCCACTGGCTCACCGAGTGCTCCCACAGCGGGTCCAGGTCGTTCGGGTGCGCCTGGTCCCACGGCGGCATGAGGTGCGCGAGGTCCAGCGTCGAACCGGCGCCCGCGATGGCCCAGCGCGACGGCATCAGCCAGGCGAACTGTTCCAGGCCCGGCGAGCCGTACACCTGGAACAGGATGCCGGTGAAGACGACCTGGACGATCGCGAACATGACCAGGAGCGGCATCGTCTTCTCGGCGGTCTTCACCAGCGAGGAGATGACCAGGCCGAACATCATCGACGTGAAGCCCAGCGCGATGATCACGATGCACAGCTCGACGGCCGGCGGCATCATCAGGCCCTCGGCGGGCAGGTCGCGCGGGAAGAAGCCGATGGCGCAGATGATCACGCCCTGGATGGCCGTGACGACGCCGAGGACGATCACCTTCGACATCAGGTACGCCGAGCGGGAGAGGCCGGTGGCCCGCTCCCGTTCGTAGATGACGCGTTCCTTGATCAGCTCACGTACGGAGTTGGCCGCGCCCGAGAAGCACATGCCGACCGCGAGGATCAGCATGATCGTGCCGGCGTCGCCGTTGAACCGGGACGGCGGCTTGGGTGGGGCCAGGCCGAAGTCGGCCGGGATCACCGTGCTGACCACGCCGAGGACCGCCGGCAGGATCACCATCAGGCCCAGGAAGCCCTTGTCGGACGCGATCACCGACGTGTAGCGGCGGATCAGGGTCCACAGCTGCGAGCCCCAGCCCTGCGGCTTGGGCGGCTTCATCGCCTGTGGTGGCGGCATGTGTACGGACTGTGCGGCGACGGCGTCGATGTCCGCGGCGTACATCTGGTAGTGCTGCGAGCCCTTCCAGCGGCCCGCCCAGTCGTAGTCGCGGTAGTTCTCGAAGGCGGAGAAGACGTCGGCCCAGGTGCTGTAGCCGAAGAAGTTCAGGGCCTCCTCGGGCGGACCGAAGTACGCCACCGAACCGCCCGGCGCCATCACCAGGAGCTTGTCGCAGATCGCCAGCTCGGCAACCGAGTGCGTGACGACGAGGACCGTGCGGCCGTCGTCGGCGAGGCCGCGCAGGAGCTGCATGACGTCGCGGTCCATGCCCGGGTCGAGGCCGGAGGTCGGCTCGTCCAGGAAGATCAGCGACGGCTTGGTGAGCAGCTCCAGGGCGACGGAGACGCGCTTGCGCTGGCCACCGGAGAGGGAGGTGACCTTCTTCTCCTTGTGGATGTCCAGCTTGAGCTCGCGCAGCACCTCGTCGATGCGCTGCTCGCGCTCCTGCACGCTGGTGTCCGAGGGGAAGCGCAGCTTGGCCGCGTACTTGAGGGCCTTCTTGACAGTCAGTTCCTTGTGCAGGATGTCGTCCTGCGGGACCAGACCGATGCGCTGGCGCAGCTCGGCGAACTGCTTGTACAGGTTCCGGTTGTCGTAGAGCACGTCGCCCTTGTTGGCGGGCCGGTAGCCGGTGAGCGCCTTGAGCAGGGTGGACTTGCCGGAACCCGAGGGGCCGATGACCGCGATGAGCGACTTCTCCGGGACGCCGAAGGAGACGTCCTTGAGAATGTCCTTGCCGCCGTCGACCGTCACCGTCAGATGACGGGCGGAGAAGGAGACCTCACCGGTGTCGACGAACTCCTCGAGGCGGTCGCCGACGAGACGGAACGTCGAGTGGCCGACGCCGACGATGTCGTTCGGGCCGAGCAGCGCGGAGCCGCCCTTGGCGATCGGCATACCGTTGACGTACGTGCCGTTGTGCGAGCCGAGGTCGCGGATCTCGTAGCGGCCGTCGGGCGTCGCGTGGAACTCGGCGTGCAGGCGCGAGACCTGGAGGTCGGAGACCACCAGTTCGTTCTCGAGCGCACGGCCGATCCGCATCACACGGCCGAGGGCCAGCTGGTGGAACGTGGTGGGGCTGCGGTCGCCGTAGACCGGCGGCGCCCCCGCGACACCGCCGGGCCCCTGCTGGGGCGGGATGTTCTGCGCCTGCTGCGGCTGCTGCCAGCTCTGCTGGGCGGGCACCTGCTGCTGCGGCGGCGCGTTGTGCGCCCAGCCGGGGTCACCGCCCTGCGGCTTCTGGACCGGTGCCTGCTGCGGGTGGGCCTGCTGCTGGGCCTGCTGGGCCGCGGGCACGGCCGCGCCGGAGGCGCTGCCCGAGAGGTTGACCCGCGGACCGTCCGTCGCGTTGCCGAGGTGCAGCGTCGAGCCCGGGCCGATCTCCATCTGATGGATCCGCTGGCCCTGCACGAACGTGCCGTTGGTGGAGCCGTGGTCCTCGATGACCCAACTCCGGCCGCCCCAGCTGATCGTGGCGTGTCGCCAGGACACCCTGGCATCGTCGATCGCGACGTCCCCCTGCGGATCACGTCCGAGGGTGTATGGCCTGGACGGGTCGAGCGTCCAGGTCCTTCCATTCAATTCCAGTACGAGTTCCGGCACTCCATGCCCCACTGAGTTGTCCCCCGAGCTAGCCCCCATCTTGGGGAGTCTAGGGATGTCGAACTTCGTGGGGAACTATTTCAGGCGGAGCCCCCTGACCGAAAGTCGGGCCTTGCGGCGGGCCTTGTGAAGACTGCCTACCCGCCCTCACGCCCGCCCCGTTGACGGCGCAGAAACAGCCCCGGAGAGTAGTAAGCACCCACAAGTGCCTACGGATCATGCGCGAATGGGACATCCGATACATCACTGTACGGATCGGGGGCCCTGATGGAGACCGTTGTGCGGCGGAGCGGACGCGAGGGCGTGCACTGGGGCGACGTACTGCTCTCCGCGGTCGCCTCCGTGAGCTGGGCGTTCATCGGGATGGCGGCGGTCGCCGCGGCCGGCCTCCACCTGCTCGGTGCGGATTCCGCGGGCCCGCTCGGCCCGATGACGGCCGCTGTGGTGGCACTTGGGGCAGGTGGGAAAGTCACGCCGTCGGGAGACGTCTCAGCCTTTGGGCTGGAGGGCGCGCAGGCCCACACCGCGATCGATATCGCGCCGCTCGGTGTGGCTCTCACGGGCGCGCTGCTGCTCAGCTGGCTCTTCCTGCGTTCCCTGCGTGGGGCGGGAGTTGAGGTCACGCCGGCCGAACTCGCGGCGCGCGTGGGGAGCGTGGTCGCGCTGTTTCTGGCGATGCTCGCAGGGCTCGCCTGGGCGGGTCACGACCTCATCACGATTGACGGCGGGAAGCTCGGGCTCGACCGGATACCGGACGGGGATCTGCCGGGCGGCATCAAGGACAAGCTGCCGGGCGGCCTCGACCTCGGAGGGCTCCTGCCGGACCACATCGGCGGCCTCGTGGACGCGAAGGCGACCGTCGGGTTCACCGTCGAGACCGGGGCCTCACTGCTGGGCGGCGCCGCGTGGGTGATCGGCGTCCTGCTGATCGCGCTGCTCGCGTCGCGACGTACTCCGCTCCCGCGCTCCCTGGACGCGGTGCACCGGGTGGTCCGTCCCGCTGCGTCGTCGCTGGTCACGGTGTTACTGGTGGCTGTCGCCGCGGGGCTCGCGGCGGCGGCGTACGCGGTGATCGGCGACGACCATCCGCGGCGGATCGTGGGCGCCGCGCTGCTCGGGGCGCCCAACGGGGTGTGGCTAGGCATTCCCCTCGGCCTCTTCGTCCCCTGGGACGGCAAGGCGACGGGCGCACTCGCGCAGGCCCTTCCCCATCCGGTCGACGAGCTGCTGCGGATGCGCGCGAACGAGCCGGTGACCCTGAGCCGTCTTGCCGAACTGGACGGCAGGGTATGGCTGTTGGCCTTCGCGATGGTTCTGACGATGGTGCTCGCTGGCGTGCTGACCGCCGTACGGACACCTGCGGTGGCCGGCGGGCCCGGGTCGCCACCGATGGGGGTCGTCGGCTTCGCCGGGAGGTGCGCGCTGCGGCTCGGGGCCGTCACGGCGCTCGGCCTGCCGCTGCTCGTGCGGCTGACGGACGTATCGGCGGACGCCTCGCTGTCCGTACTCGGCTTCGACGCCTTCGGGGCCGGGATCGAGCTGCACGGACATCTCGGCATGGCACTGCTCCTCGGGGCCGCTTGGGGGGCGGGGGCGGGAGCGGTGGGGGCGCTGCTCGCTCATGGGGCGGG
>NZ_NNBL01000002.1:795475-860936 GCF_002803065.1 Streptomyces sp. CB01635 | reverse complement strand
TCCGGCTGCGCTGGGCGGGGGCGGCGCGGAGCCGGAGGGGCGGGTCGAGGGCGGGGCGCCGGGGGACGGTGCCGTCCGGCCCGTCCCGCCCGTCCCGCCTCAGGAGGCAGGGCCGTATCGGCCGAGTACTCCGTACCGGGGGTCGCCGGACGGGACCAACCCTTATCTGAAGCCGCCGGACGAACGGGCGGGCGATCGGCAGGATGATCCGCCGGACGATTTGTACGGGGCGCCGACGATGGTGGGGCCGGTCAGGCCCCCGGCGCCCCCTCGCCCGCGGGGGCGGCCCGGGTCCGGGTCCGGCAGGGGCGGATGGCCCGTGCCGCCACCGCCTCCTCCCCCACCACCACTTCCGCACGCGCCGTCGCCGTCGCCGTCGCCGTCACCGGAGGAAGAAGGGCCGCCGCCACCCCGCAGGGGCCCGCGCCGCTGAGCCGAGTGCGGGCGGTGGACGGCGAACCGGCCGGTCGGAGTGCGCGTCACACATGTCCGCCACGCGGACCACCGCCGCGCCGCGCGACGCGGGCCGGATAACGTGGGACCACCATGAGTGCTTCGCAGCCCCGCCACCCCGCTGATGTCCCGGTCGCAGTTCCGGACGACGTCCCGACGCTCCTCGTCAAGATATTCGGCAAGGACCGCCCCGGCATCACCGCCGGGCTCTTCGACACCCTCGCCGCCTACTCCGTCGATGTCGTCGACATCGAGCAGGTCGTCACCCGGGGACGCATCGTGCTGTGCGCCCTGGTGACGGAGCCGCCCCCCGGTCTCGAGGGCGATCTGCGGTCCACCGTCCACAGCTGGGCGGAGTCCATGCGGATGCAGGCCGAGATCATCTCGGGCATCGGCGACAACCGTCCGCGCGGGCTCGGCCGCTCCCTCGTCACCGTGCTCGGCCACCCACTGACCGCGGAGACGACGGCCGCCATCGCCGCCAGGATCACCGGCACCGGCGGCAACATCGACCGTATCTTCCGGCTCGCGAAGTACCCCGTCACCGCAGTCGAGTTCGCCGTTTCCGGCGCCGAGACCGAGCCCCTGCGCACCGCGCTCGCGACGGAGTCGGCGGCGCTCGGCGTCGATGTCGCGGTCGTCGCGGCCGGGCTGCACCGGCGCGCCCAGCGCCTCGTCGTGATGGACGTCGACTCGACCCTCATCCAGGACGAGGTCATCGAGCTCTTCGCGGCGCACGCGGGCTGCGAGGACAAGGTCGCCGAGGTCACCGCGTCGGCGATGCGCGGCGAGCTGGACTTCGAGCAGTCGCTGCACGCGCGTGTCGCGCTGCTCGCCGGGCTCGACGCGTCGGTCGTCGACAAGGTCCGCACCGAGGTGCGGCTCACGCCCGGCGCGCGTACCCTGATCCGCACGCTGAAGCGGCTCGGCTATCAAGTGGGCGTCGTCTCGGGCGGGTTCACCCAGGTCACGGACGATCTGCAGGACCGGCTCGGGCTCGACTTCGCCCAGGCCAACACCCTGGAGATCGTCGACGGCAAGCTGACCGGCCGGGTCACCGGCGAGATCGTGGACCGCGCGGGCAAGGCGCGGCTGCTGCGCCGGTTCGCCGCGGAGGCCGGGGTGCCGCTCGCGCAGACCGTGGCGATCGGTGACGGCGCCAACGATCTGGACATGCTGAACGCGGCGGGGCTCGGCGTCGCCTTCAACGCGAAACCCGTGGTCCGCGAGGCCGCGCACACAGCGGTGAACGTGCCGTTCCTCGACACCGTCCTCTACCTCCTCGGCATCACCCGTGAAGAGGTCGAGGCGGCGGACGCCCACGACGACTGACTCCGGTCGACGCGGACAGTTACGGATGCGGCGGGCCCCTGGTACCCATGCGGTACCGGGGCCCGTCGGCGTATCAGGGTCCGGCCGCCGGCCGACGGGTCACTTGGACGGTGCCCAGTAGTCGATGAGGGTGGCGGTGCCCGGTTCGAGGGACTTCCAGGAGCCGGTGAAGGAGAGGACCACGAAGGCGGAGGTCGGGAAGCCGCGCCGGGCCATCCGCTCCCCCGCGTCGCCCTCGACCTGCCCGGAGAGGACCTCGGCGAGGCCCTGGATCCCGGGGTTGTGGCCGACCAGCACCGCGCTCCGCACGTCGTCCGGGGTCTCGTTCAGCACGGAGATGAGCTCACCGGGCGAGGCCTCGTAGATCCGCTCCTCATACACCGTCCTGGGCCGGTGGGGCAGCTCGTGGACGGCGAGCTTCCACGTCTCACGGGTCCTCGCGGCGGTCGAGCAGAGGGCCAGGTCCAGGTCGATACCGGAGTCGGCGAGCTTGCGGCCGGCGACGGGGGCGTCCTTTCGGCCCCTCTCGGCGAGCGGCCTCTCGTGGTCGGAGACCTGGGGCCAGTCCGCCTTCGCATGCCGGAAAAGGACAATCCTGCGGGGTTCTGCGACGCTCATGGGTCCCAGCTTCGCATGAAACCGGCCACGGGGCGCAGGGAGTTGACGGGCTCGACCGGCACGGGTGACGCGCCGTGCGGCCTGCTCACGGGGCTGTGCGCAGCACCGCCTGCTGGATGCGGTCGAGGAGCTGGCCGACCGCCGGGTCGCCGGTCGCGGCGTGGGCGTCGGCCGGGTTGATGATCAGGAGCAGGAGCACGGCGAAGGTGATCGCGGGCAGGGCGATCGCCCACCACGGGAGCCTGACGTCGACGCCGCCCGCTGGGGCCGGGTGGGGCCTGGTGTGCGTAGGGGCCGACATGACGCCTCCGGGGTCCTCGAGATGCTCGGTGCCGTGGTCCGCGGTGCTCGCGGTCACATCTCGAATTTACGGAAGGTCGGGCCCTCAACCCATCCGGTGATCCACCCAGTTGACCCTGACACTGACCCCCTAGGGGTTGGGGGTGCTAGCACCCCCAACCCTGGCCGCGAACAGGCCGGGGACCGCTGTCACGGTGAGGCGACGACCACGACGGCGGCCATGGTCACGGTGAGGCGATCGAGGCGATGACCGCGATGATCACGGTGATGGCCAGCATCGAGCCGAGCACGATGAGGAGCTTCTTCTGGCCGTTCTGGGGGTTCGGGTCGAGCACAGGCGACATGCGGTCAGTCTCGCACCCTTTGCCCCGGCTCGCGGAGCCGGGGTGGGCCATGGGCCGATGTCAGACCGCCGCTGCCGGAGCGGCCTCGTCCTCGACCGTACGGTTGCGTCCCGCGATGACGCCCACCACGACCTGCGGCACCATCAGCGCCGCCATGAGCGCGATCGGGACACCCCAGCCGCCGCTGTGCTGGTAGAGCACACCGACGAGCAGCGGGCCGGGGATCGAGATCAGATAGCCGGTGCTCTGGGCGAAGGCGGAGAGCTTGGCGACGCCCGTGCCGGTCCGCGCCCGCATGCCGACCATCGTCAGGGCGAGCGGGAAGGCGCAGTTGGAGATGCCGAGGAGGACGGCCCACGCCCAGGCGCCGCCGGACGGGGCGAAGTAGAGGCCCGCGTAACCGGCGAGACCGCACACTCCGAGGGCGATCACGATGGGGCCCTGGCTGGGCAGGCGCGTGGCGAGGCGCGGGATGACGAAGGCGAGCGGTACGCCCATCGCCATGGTGACGGCGAGCAGTACGCCCGCGGTGCCCGCGGAGACGCCGGCGTCGCGGAAGATCTGCGCCATCCAGCCCATGGTGATGTAGGCCGCGGTGGCCTGGAGGCCGAAGAAGACGGCGAGCGCCCAGGCGGTGCGGCTGCGGGTGATGCGCAGGCCGTCGTCCCGCTGCGGGGTGCCGGCGGCGTTGCCGCCCTCGGTGCCCCGTTCGCGTGCGAGTGGGACCCACGGGACGACGGCGGCCACGGCGAGCGCGGCCCAGAGGGCGAGTCCGGTCTTCCAGCTGCCGCCGAGCGCGTCCGTCATGGGCACGGTCACGGCCGCCGCGAGGGAGGTGCCGAGCGCGAGGGCCATCGAGTAGAGGCCGGTCATGGAGCCCACGCGGTCGGGGAACCAGCGCTTGACGATCACCGGCATGAGGACGTTGCTGACCGCGATGCCCATGAGGGCGAGGGCGCTGGCGACGAGGAAGCCGACGGTGCTGCCGGTGAACGGGCGGATGACCAGACCGGCGGCGATCGCGGCCATGCCGGCGCACACCACGGCGCCGGGACCGAAGCGGCGGGCGAGCCGGGGCGCCATCACTCCGAAGATCGCGAAACAGAGCGGGGGTACGGAGGTGAGGAGGCCGGCGACGCTGCCGCTCATGCCGAGCCCGTCGCGCACCTCTTCGAGGAGGGCGCCGAGGCTGGTGATGGCGGGGCGCAGGTTCAGAGCCGCGAGGACGATGCCCACGATCATCAGGCGCACGGCCCACGCGCGCGTGGGGGCTGTTTTCGCTTCGGGTGCGCTCTCGGTACGTATCGGGGTCTGCGTCATCGTCGGGGTTTCCTCACTGGCCATGACCCCATCTTAGAATCATGGGATGATTGGCTGTCCAATCGGTTTGCGTCACACTTGGCGCGACGCACCGCCCGCGCCCGTTCTCCGCCCGCCCCAGTCATCGAACCAAGGACCGTCATGCCGCTGACCTCCCCCAGGCGCTCGGCTCTCTCCGAACAGGTCATCGCCGGGCTGCGCGCCCAGATCTCGTCGGGCGAGTGGCCGGTGGGCTCCCGCATCCCGACCGAGCCCGAGCTGGTCGAGCAGCTCGGCGTCGCGCGCAACACGGTGCGCGAGGCCGTGCGCGCGCTCGCCCACAACGGCCTGCTCGACATCCGGCAGGGCTCGGGCACCTACGTCGTCGCCACCAGCGAGCTGGCGGGCGTGATGCAGCGCAGGTTCGCCGACGC
Organism: Streptomyces sp. CB01635; assembly: GCF_002803065.1. GTDB lineage: Bacteria > Actinomycetota > Actinomycetes > Streptomycetales > Streptomycetaceae > Streptomyces. The sequence continues at coordinate 856,156 of NZ_NNBL01000002.1, read as the reverse complement.
CGACCCCCGGCACATCGCAGAGCTGCGCTCGACCCTGGAGTCCAGCGCCGCGAGCCTCGCCGCGCAGCGCCGTACGGAGCGCGATCTCAAGCAGCTCGACGCGCTGATGGTGCGCCGGGAGGACGCGTGGGCGTCGGGCGACGCGGAGGCGTTCGTGGCCGCTGACGCGACCTTCCACCTGGCGGTCGTGGCCGCGTCCCACAACGACGTCATGACAGCGATGTACGCGGACCTCGGCGAGGTCCTGCGGGACGTCCTGCGCGTGGACGTGGGCGATGAGCTGAGGCCAGAGAACCACATGGACCACGCGGGTCTGCTCGACGCGATCCGCGTGGGTGACGCGGAGGCCGCCGCGGCGGAGGCGGCACGCTATCCGTTCCTGTGCCTGCCGGTCCGGCCCGGCAGGCACTGAGGAGAAACCCGAGCCGGGGCCCAGCGCTCAGCTGTCGACCTTGGCGTGGCTGATCCAGGCCGAGCGGACCTCTTTCCAGCACCGGCCGGTGAGCCGCACGGTCTCGGCTGCCTCGGCCGGGACCTGCCCGCCGTCGCTGTCTATGTCCCACCAGCGGTCGCACTCGACGTGGAGGCTGACCGCGTCGGTCGCCGGATACGGGTTGTGGCAGTACGCCGTCACGTCCGAACCGGCCACAGTCACCCGGCAGTCCGCTCCGAAGGGTTCGGTCCTGCGGTCGTCCCCGCTGTCGGGCACGCGCGCGTGGGGCGCGGTCCGGACGGGGTGGGAAGCGGCGTCGTACGGCACCGCGAAGAGGAGTACGAGGGCTGCGAGTACCGGGGTACCGCGCTGGAAAAGGCGCACAAGGGGACCTCCTCGGCCGTACGGAGAGGGGGAACGAACGCCTTCTCAGCCTGCGTGCTCACCCGTCGCGCCCGCCCGGCCAGTGGGCCGAACGGGTGACGCCCCGCCCCCCGCGCGCTGCGGGGAACGGGGCGTCGGCCACGCACGGGTGATCAGGCGCCGATCGCGTGCAGACCGCCGTCGACGTGGATGATCTCGCCGGTGGTCTTCGGGAACCAGTCGCTCAGCAGGGCGACGATGCCCTTGCCGGCCGGCTCCGGGTCCTTGAGGTCCCACTCCAGCGGGGAACGGCTGTCCCAGACTGCGGCCAGGTCGCTGAAGCCCGGGATGGACTTGGCGGCCATGGAGCCGATCGGGCCCGCCGAGATGAGGTTCGAGCGGACGTTCTGCTTGCCGAGGTCACGCGCGAGGTACCGGTTGGTGGCCTCGAGGGCGGCCTTGGCGGGGCCCATCCAGTCGTACTGCGGCCACGCGTACTGCGCGTCGAAGGTGAGGCCGACGACCGAGCCGCCGTTCTGCATCAGCGGCAGGCAGGCCATGGTCAGCGACTTCAGGGAGAAGGCGGAGACGTGCATGGCGGTGGCGACCGACTCGAACGGCGTGTTGAGGAAGTTGCCGCCGAGGGCGTCCTGCGGCGCGAAGCCGATGGAGTGCACGACACCGTCGAGGCCGCCGAGCTCCTCGCCGACGACGTCGGCCAGGCGGCCGAGGTGCTCGTCGTTGGTGACGTCGAGCTCGATGACCTTGGTGGGCTTGGGGAGCTTCTTGGCGATGCGCTCGGTCAGCGTGGGCCGCGGGAACGCGGTGAGGATGATCTCCGCACCCTGCTGCTGGGCCAGCTTCGCGGCGTGGAAGGCGATGGAGGACTCCATCAGCACACCAGTGATCAGGACGCGCTTGCCCTCGAGAATTCCGCTCATGGTGATCAGTGACCCATGCCCAATCCGCCGTCGACGGGAATGACGGCTCCAGTGATGTACGAGGCGTCGTCCGAGGCGAGGAACCGCACCGTCGCGGCAATCTCCTCGGGCTGCGCGTAGCGGCCGAGCGGCACCTGCTTCACGATGCCCTCGCGCTGCTCGTCGGTGAGCGCCTTGGTCATGTCGGTGTCGACGAAACCGGGCGCGACGACGTTGAAAGTGAGGTTGCGCGACCCGAGCTCACGGGCGAGGGAGCGCGCGAAACCGACCAGACCCGCCTTCGACGCGGCGTAGTTCGCCTGTCCCGCGGAGCCGAGGAGGCCGACCACGGAGGAGATCAGCACGACGCGGCCCTTCTTGGCCCGCAGCATGCCGCGGTTGGCACGCTTCACGACGCGGAAGGTGCCGGTGAGGTTGGTGTCGAGGACCGACGTGAAGTCGTCCTCGGACATGCGCATGAGGAGCTGGTCCTTGGTGACGCCGGCGTTGGCCACGAGGACCTCGACGGGACCGTGCTTCTCCTCGATCTCCTTGTAGGCCTGCTCCACCTGCTCACTGTCGGTGATGTCGCACTTGACGGCGAGGAGGCCGGCCTTCTCCAGCTCGGACGCGTCGCCCGAGCGGTATGTGATCGCGACCTTGTCGCCGGCGTCGGCGAATGCACGGGCGATGGCGAGGCCGATGCCCCGGTTTCCTCCGGTGACGAGAACCGAGCGGCTCAACGGATCACCCTTTCCATAGCGGTCTGGTACCTCGAAAACCTATCGGTACCGCCCTGGATACGGAGAATCGACCACCGACAGTGGCGCAGGAGAGTCGCTGTCGGGTCCCTACAGAAAAGTGTGGCCGCGGGGGCCGCCGACGCGACATGATCGGAGCTGGCCGGTGCCCGCACCCGGGAGCGGCCGGTGCCCGAGGCTCCTGACAGCGCTGACGACAGCGTCTCCGACAGCAGGGAGAACATCCGTGCCCCATTCGATCGATGAAGCCTTCACGGCGCTGCCGCTGCGGGCCCTCGCCGATGCCGCGCTGGCCCGCGCGCGGGCTCTCGGCGCCGACCACGCGGACTTCCGCCTGGAGCGGGTGCGCAGCGCGGAACGGCGGCTGCGGGACGCGCGGCCCGCGGGCTCGTCGGACACCACGGACCTGGGGTACGCGGTGCGCGTCGTGCACGGCGGCACATGGGGCTTCGCGTCGGGCGTGGATCTGACGATGGACGCGGCCGCGAAGGTGGCGTCGCAGGCCGTCGCGATGGCGAAGCTGTCGGCGCAGGTGATCAAGGCCGCGGGTTCGGACGAGAGAGTGGAGCTGGCCGCCGAGCCGGCGCACGAGGACCGGACGTGGGTGTCCTCGTACGAGATCGATCCGTTCTGTGTGCCGGACGAGGAGAAGGCGGGGCTGCTCGCCGACTGGAGTGCGCGGCTGCTCGGGGCGGACGGCGTCGACCATGTGGACGCCTCACTCCTCACCGTGCACGAGAACAAGTTCTACGCCGACACGGCGGGGACGGTGACGACGCAGCAGCGCGTCCGGCTGCATCCGCAGCTGACGGCCGTCGCCGTGGACGGGACGAGCGGCGAGTTCGACTCGATGCGGACCCTTGCGCCGCCGGTGGGCCGCGGCTGGGAGTACCTCACCGGGACCGGCTGGGACTGGGACCGCGAGCTGGCCGAGATCCCGGAGCTGCTCGCCGAGAAGATGCGGGCGCCCAGCGTCGAGGCCGGCCTGTACGACCTCGTGGTCGACCCGTCCAACCTGTGGCTGACCATCCACGAGTCGATCGGCCACGCGACCGAGCTGGACCGTGCGCTCGGCTACGAGGCGGCGTACGCGGGCACCTCCTTCGCCACGTTCGACCAGCTCGGGAAGCTCAAGTACGGATCCGAGATCATGAACGTGACGGGTGACCGCACCGCCGAGCACGGCCTCGCGACCATCGGGTACGACGACGAAGGCGTGGCCGGGCAGTCCTGGGACCTGGTCAGGGACGGGACGCTCGTCGGCTATCAGCTGGACCGCCGTATCGCGAAGCTGACGGGCTTCGACCGGTCGAACGGGTGCGCCTACGCGGACTCCCCCGGCCATGTGCCCGTCCAGCGCATGGCGAACGTGTCGCTGCAGCCGGACCCGGGCGGCCTGTCGACCGAGGACCTGATCGGGGGCGTCGACCGCGGGATCTACGTCGTCGGCGACCGGTCCTGGTCGATCGACATGCAGCGCTACAACTTCCAGTTCACGGGGCAGCGGTTCTACCGCATCGAGAACGGACGGCTCGCCGGACAGCTGCGCGATGTCGCCTACCAGGCCACGACCACGGACTTCTGGGGTTCGATGGCGGCGGTCGGCGGCCCGCAGACGTACGTGCTGGGCGGTGCGTTCAACTGCGGAAAGGCCCAGCCGGGGCAGGTCGCGGCCGTGTCGCACGGCTGCCCGTCCGCCCTGTTCAAGGGCGTGAACATTCTGAACACCACGCAGGAGGCGGGACGATGACCGGTCACCACGGAGTCTGCCGGGGGTCCGGGGGCCGTCCCCCGGGCGAGCACAGCCTGAACACCACGCAGGAGGCCGGTCGATGAGCCCTCGGACGAACAAGCCGCACGAGATCGTCGAGCGTGCCCTCGCACTGTCCTCGGCGGACGGCTGCGTGGTCATCGCCGACGAGACGTCCACCGCGAATCTGCGCTGGGCGGGCAACGCGCTCACGACGAACGGTGTGACCCGCGGGCGCACCCTCACCGTCATCGCGACGGTCGACGGCAAGGAGGGCACGGCCTCGGGAGTCGTCTCGCGGTCGGGAGTGACCGCGGCCGACCTCGAACCCCTGGTGCGGGCCGCCGAGGCCGCGGCCCGGGGCGCGGCGCCCGCGGAGGACGCCGGGCCGCTGGTGTCCGGAGTACCGCACTCCGGCGACTTCACGGACGCGCCCGCCGAGACCTCGTCGGCCGTCTTCGCGGACTTCGCGCCCGCCCTCGGCGAGTCGTTCGCCCGCGCCCGGGCCGGCAGCCGCGAGTTGTACGGCTTCGCCAACCACGAGCTCGTATCCAGCTATCTCGGTACGTCGACGGGCCTGCGCCTTCGGCACGACCAGCCGAACGGGACGCTGGAGATGAACGCGAAGTCGCCGGACCGGACGCGTTCCGCGTGGGCCGGACGCTCGACGCGCGACTTCAAGGACGTCGACCCGGGCGCGCTGGACGCCGAGCTGGCGCAGCGCCTCGACTGGGCGCGCCGCCGCATCGAGCTGCCCGCCGGCCGCTACGAGACGCTGCTGCCGCCGACCGCGGTCGCCGATCTGCTGATCTACCAGCTGTGGTCGGCCGCGGCCCGGGACGCCGCCGAGGGCCGGACCGTCTTCAGCAAGCCCGGCGGCGGCACGCGCGTCGGCGAGCGGCTGACGGAGCTGCCGCTGACGCTGCGCAGCGACCCGAACGAGCCGGGCCTGGAGTCGGCGCCGTTCGTCCTCGCCCATGCCTCGGGCGACAGCGCCTCCGTCTTCGACAACGGTCTTCCGCTGACGGCGACGGACTGGGTACGCGAGGGCGAGCTGGCCCATCTGACGACGACCCGGCACAGCGCGGGCCTCACCGGCCTCCCGGTCGCGCCGGCGATCGACAACCTGATCCTGGACGGGGGCGAGGACCGCTCCCTGGACGAGATGGTCGCGGCCACCGGGCGCGGGCTGCTCCTGACCTGCCTCTGGTACATCCGCGAGGTCGATCCGGCGACACTTCTCCTGACCGGTCTGACCCGGGACGGTGTGTACCTCGTGGAGGACGGCGAGGTGGTGGGCGAGGTGAACAACTTCCGGTTCAACGAGTCGCCCGTCGATCTGCTGGGGCGCGCGGTGGAGGCCGGGCGGACGGAAAAGACGCTGCCCAGGGAGTGGAGCGACTGGTTCACCAGGGCGGCCATGCCGGCCCTGCGGGTGCCGGACTTCAACATGAGCTCGGTCAGCCAGGGCGTCTGACCCCGTAACCTGGTCGGGCAGCATCCAAGTCATCCAAGGAGATACGAGAACCGTGACGGACATCGTCGACGAACTTCAGTGGCGCGGCCTGCTGGCCCTGTCCACTGACGAGGACGCATTGCGCAAGGCGTTCGCGGACGGTCCCCTCACGTTCTATTGCGGGTTCGACCCGACCGCGCCCAGTCTCCACCTCGGCAACCTGGTCCAGATCCTCACCATGCGCCGCATCCAGCTCGCGGGGAACCTCCCGCTGGGCCTGGTCGGCGGGGCCACCGGCCTGATCGGCGACCCGAAGCCGAATGCCGAGCGGACGCTGAACGCCCCGGAGACGGTGGCGCTGTGGGTCGAGCGGCTGCGCGGGCAGATCGAGCGGTTCCTCGACTTCGAGGGCCCGTACGCCGCCCGCATGGTCAACAACCTGGACTGGACCTCGGGTCTGTCGGCGATCGACTTCCTGCGGGACATCGGCAAGTACTTCCGGGTCAACAAGATGATCGCCAAGGAGGCCGTCTCCCGGCGGCTCAATTCCGACGCGGGCATCAGCTACACCGAGTTCAGCTACCAGATCCTCCAGGGCATGGACTTCATGGAGCTGAACCGTCGATACGGCTGCACGCTGCAGACCGGCGGCAGCGACCAGTGGGGCAACCTCACCGCGGGCACCGACCTGATCCACCGGGTCGAGCCGGAGGCATCGGTGCACGCGCTGGCCACCCCGTTGATCACCAAGGCGGACGGCACCAAGTTCGGCAAGACGGAGTCCGGCACGGTCTGGCTCGACGACGAGCTGACCACCCCGTACGCCTTCTACCAGTTCTGGCTGAACGCCGACGACCGCGATGTGTCCAAGTTCCTGCGGATCTTCAGCTTCAGGTCCCGTGAGGAGATCGAGGACCTGGAGCGACAGACCGAGGAGCGGCCGCAGGCGCGGTCCGCCCAGCGGGCCCTCGCCGAGGAGCTGACGACGCTGGTGCACGGCGCCGACCAGTGCGCCGCCGTCATCGCCGCGTCCAAGGCGCTGTTCGGGCAGGGCGACCTGGGTGAGCTGGACGAGGCGACCCTCGCGGCCGCGCTCTCCGAGCTGCCGCACGCGAAGGTCGACACGCTCGGCCCGGTCGTGGACCTGCTCGCCGAGGTCGGCCTCGTGGCGAGCAAGTCGGCCGCCCGGCGCACGGTGAAGGAGGGCGGCGCGTACGTGAACAACGTGAAGGTCGCCGGCGAGGACGCGGTGCCGACCGCGGACGAGCTGCTGCACCGGCGCTGGCTCGTGCTGCGCCGCGGCAAGAAGAACCTGGCGGCGATCGAGGTCGTCGGCGCCTGAGCGCGCAGGACCGAAATCACAGCCGGAAGGGCGGCCCCGCACCTGGTGCGGGGCCGCCCTTCCGGCTGTGTCAGGCTCGCTGTTTGTTGCCTCGCATGGCCACCCAGGCCATGTCCCCCAGCCACACGATGACCACGGCTCCGGCCAGTTGGAGCAGGTGCCGGGTCCAGTCGATTCCCTTGGTGTCGTTGACGCCGATCCAGGTGGCGACCGAGTTGCCCAAGACGCTGCCGATGATCCCGAAGACCACCGTCAGCCACAGAGGGATCTGCTGCTTGCCCGGAAGGATCGCCTTCGCGATCAGTCCGAGCACCAGACCCACGATGATCGCCCACAACCAGCTCATGTCGTCGCCTCCTCTGTGGCGCTCTGTGCGCATCTGCGCCCAGTCTCGGCTTATCCGCCATACGGCGCATGTCGGGCGCATCCATACGCGGTACGGCGCAGCAAGTACGCGCAGGACGGGCCCGCCCCGGTCTCGAACACGGAGGAAGCCGGGCGTACCGTGGAGGCAGTCCGGACCGGGGAGAGTCCGGCATGGCAGGCAGGCGGTGGAATGTGATGCGGAAGCAGAGCAGCAGTGAGGTCTTCCGGATCACCGGGGCGAGGCAGGGCCTCGCCGACGACGTCCGCGGCAGGCAGCGCCGCTATGTCATCTCGATGTCGGTCCGCACTCTCGCCGTGATCCTCGGCGCGGCCCTGTGGAACGTGGAACGCCCGGTCGCGATCGTGGCCCTGGTGCTCGGTCTGCTGCTCCCCTACGTCGCCGTGGTCATCGCCAACGCGGGCCGGGAGAACGTCCCTTCACTGCCGTCGACGTTCGTCACCGCGCCGATGCGGCCGATGCTCTCGGCGCCCGCCGCCACCGCCCCCGCGGAATCCGTTCCGAAGGAGAACACCGGTGCGCACGACGAGGAGCGGCGTGATCACTTGGGTGACCGCGGCTGACCACCGGCTATCCGCAAAGCTCAAGAAAAGCTCAGATCAATCATGTAGTTCCGGTGCCGGGCGGCCGGTCCCCCGTGACATACTTCGTACGCGCTCCGCATCCCCCGTCGGAGCGACGGACCGACGCCGGGCAGCTCCCCCCGTGGCTGCTCGGCGTCGCCTTTGTTTGGGCGCGTAAGTGTTTGGGGCGGTACCTGTGAGTGACGAAAACCCGATCTGTTCCGCCAAGGGCTGCCGCGTCGACGCGGTCTGGGTGCTCGCCTGGAACAACCCGAAGCTGCACACGCCGGAGCGGCGCAAGACGTGGCTCGCGTGCGACGAACACCGCGAGCACCTCTCCCAGTTCCTCGGTGTGCGCGGCTTCCTGAAGGACGTCGTCGCGCTGAAGGACTGGGAGTCCGGGGACCGCGAGGGCTGAGCGCTCCGGGTCAGCCACCGATCGCGGACATCGGGCGCTCGGGCTGGAGGAACTTCGGGTCGTCCAGGCCGGAGCCGGCCTTCTTGCCCCACATGGCGAGCTTCCATATGCGGGCGATCTCCTCGTCCCCGCTGTCCGAGCGCAGCGCCGCGCGCAGGTCCGTCTCCTCACTGGCGAACAGGCAGGTGCGCACCTGTCCGTCGGCGGTGAGCCGGGTGCGGTCACAGGCCGAGCAGAACGGGCGGGTGACGGAGGCGATGACGCCGACGCGCTGCGGTCCGCCGTCCACGAGCCAGCGCTCTGCGGGGGCGGAACCCCGTTCGTCGGAGCCCTCGGCCGTGAGGTCGAAGCGCGTGCGCAGGGACGCGAGGATGTCACCGGCGGTGATCATGCCGTCGCGCTTCCAGCCGTGCTGGGCGTCCAGCGGCATCTGCTCGATGAAGCGCAGCTCGTAGTCGTGCTCGACGGCCCAGGCGAGGAGGTCGGGTGCCTCGTCGTCGTTCAGCCCCGGCATCAGCACGGAGTTGACCTTGACGGGGGTGAGTCCGGCTTCGCTTGCGGCTTCGAGGCCGGCGATGACGTCCTTGTGGCGGTCACGCCGGGTGAGCGTCTTGAAGACGTCGGGGCGCAGGGTGTCCAGCGAGACGTTGACCCGGTCGAGGCCGGCCTGCTTGAGGGCGGCGGCGGTGCGCTTCAGTCCGATCCCGTTCGTCGTCAGGGACATCTGGGGGCGGGGCTCCAGCTGGGCCACCTGCTCCACGATGCCGACGAGGCCGGGGCGCAGCAGGGGCTCGCCGCCGGTGAATCTGACCTCCGTGATGCCGAGTTGGGTGACGGCGATCCGGATGAGCCGGACGATCTCGTCGTCCGTGAGCAGATCGGGCTTGGCCAGCCACTGAAGGCCCTCTTCGGGCATGCAGTACGTACACCGGAGATTGCACCGGTCGGTCAGCGAGACGCGGAGGTCGGTGGCCACTCGGCCATAAGTGTCGATCAGCACGTGGGCCCCCTCTCCGATACGGATCTGATGGTGCGAGCCTACGTGATGGGCCTGACATCAGCGGGCTCCCGATCCCACGGGAGCGGGACGGCCGCATCGTAGATCCATACGAGGATCTGCGACGCGGCCGTCCGAATCCCGAGGTCAGTGGGCTCCCGTACCGGTGAGGGAGCGGACTTCGAGCTCCGCGTATTTGCCGGCGTCCGCCTTCTCCTTGGACAGGACGGTGCCGAGCCAGCCGAGCAGGAACCCGACCGGGATCGAGATGATGCCCGGGTTCTCCAGCGGGAACCAGTGGAAGTCGACGCCCTTGAACATGGACGTCTTCGGGTTGCCGGAGACGACCGGCGAGAACAGCACCAGGAAGACCGCCGTGAAGAGGCCTCCGTAGATCGACCAGAGCGCGCCCTGCGTGGTGAAGCGCTTCCAGAAGAGGCTGTAGAGGATCGTCGGCAGGTTGGCGGAGGCGGCGACCGCGAAGGCGAGGGCGACCAGGCCGGCCACGTTCAGGTCGCGGGCGAGTGCGCCGAGGCCGATGGAGACGATGCCGATGAAGACGGTCGCCCAGCGGGCCGCCTTCATCTCCTGCTTCTCGGAGGCCTTGCCCTTCTTGATGACGTTCGCGTAGATGTCGTGCGCGAACGAGGAGGACGAGGCGAGGGTCAGGCCCGCGACGACCGCGAGGATCGTGGCGAAGGCAACCGCCGAGATGGTCGCGAGAAGGATCGCGCCCCACGACGAGTCGACCCCGCCGAGGTGCAGCGCGAGCAGCGGCGCCGCGGTGTTGCCCGCCGGGTTGGACGCGATGATCTCGTCCGGCTTGATGAGGGCGGCGGCGCCGAAGCCGAGCGCGATCGTCATCAGGTAGAACGCGCCGATGATGCCGATCGCCCAGTTCACGGACTTACGGGCGGCCTTGGCCGTGGGGACCGTGTAGAAGCGGATCAGGATGTGCGGCAGTCCGGCGGTGCCGAGGACGAGCGCGATGCCGAGCGAGATGAAGTCGATCTTCGACGTCGACGTGGCGCCGTACTTGAGTCCGGGCTCCAGGAACGCGGCGCCCTTTCCGCTGTTGGCGGCCGCCTTGCCGAGCAGGTCGGAGACGTTGAAGTTGAACTTCAGGAGGACCAGGAAGGTGAGCAGTATCGTGCCCGCGATCAGGAGCACCGCCTTGACCATCTGGACCCAGGTGGTGCCCTTCATGCCGCCGATGGTGACGTACACGATCATCAGGACGCCGACGAGGGCGACGATGCCGACCTTGCCCGCGTCGGACGTGATGCCGAGGAGCAGCGAGACCAGGACGCCCGCGCCCGCCATCTGCGCGAGCAGGTAGAAGATCGACACGACGATCGTGGAGGTGCCGGCGGCGGTGCGGACCGGGCGCTGGCGCATCCGGTACGCGAGGACGTCGCCCATCGTGTATCGGCCGGAGTTGCGCAGCGGCTCGGCGACCAGGAGCAGGGCGACGAGCCAGGCGACGAGGAAGCCGATGGAGTAGAGGAATCCGTCGTAGCCGAAGAGGGCGATGGCTCCGGCGATGCCGAGGAACGAGGCCGCGGACATGTAGTCGCCGGAGACGGCGAGTCCGTTCTGGAAGCCGGTGAACTGGCGTCCGCCCGCGTAGAAGTCGGCGGCGTTCCTCGTCTGGCGGCCCGCCCAGACGGTGATCACCAGGGTGGCGAGGACGAAGACCGCGAACAGGGAGATGATCAGCGGCCGGTGCTCGCTCGCCTCACCCGCGGCGATTACCTGCGTGACTGCGGAGCTCATGCGCCGCCCTCCATCCGGGACTTGATCGCCTCGGCCTTGGGGTCGAGCTTGGTGGCGGCGTGGCGGGAGTACCACCAGGCGATGAGGAACGTGGTCAGGAACTGGGCGAGGCCGAGGACCAGCGCGACATTGATGTTGCCGAACAGCTTGGTGCCCATGAAGTCGCCCGCGTAGTTCGACAGCAGTACGTACAGCAGGTACCAGGTGATGAAGGCGACGGTCAGGGGGAAGGCGAACGAGCGGTGCGCGTGGCGCAGTTCGGCGAACTCCGCGCTCGCCTGCTCCGCGATGAACTCCTCCGTGGAGGGCGGTGCGGGTTGGGTGCGGGAGCCGCTTTTCTGCGGTGGCGGTGCATCGGTGGCCACGGAGTCTCCTCGCGGTGCGGGTGCGGCGGGTGAAACGGACATGTGGTTCTCAGACCTCACAGTGATCTGGATCACCTGGGCCGGGAGGCGATGGTAGGGCCACCCGGCGTGATCCGACAGGGGGCGAGGATCGTGCGCATGCCCCCTGCTCAACGTCACGGGGGCACATGCACACCGGTTCAATCGCGTTGCCCAGTCATGCGTTTTCTTTGGGATTTCATTGCTGGCCTGCGAGGACCCGGGATACGTTCACCCGAGCACCACGCGTCATGTACCTGCCCGGGCACCAACTGTGTTCGGGCTTTTCCATATACGACGGATGATGTGGAGATCCCATGGCTCATCTGCGCTCCAGACGCCGGCTGGCGCTCACCCTGCCGCTCGGCCTCGCGCTCACCGCGTCCCTCGGCTTCCTGCCCGGCGCCGCGTCGGCCGCACCCTCCGACTCCCGCGCCGCCACGGCCGGTTCGGCCACCGCCGACGCCGGGGCACTCGCGTACGTCGTGAACAGCAGGACGGACCACCGCACCCTCGCGTCCGTGAAGAGGGCGATCACCGAGGCCGGCGGGACCGTCGTCGCCTCGTACGACCGGATCGGCGTGATCGTCGTCCACGCGTCCGACCCGGACTTCGGCAAGCAGATACGCGCCGTCAAGGGCGTGCAGTCGGCGGGCGCCACGCGTACGTCACCGCTGGTCGCCGCCGGCACCACGGACGAGGGCGGCGTCCAGGTCCTGTCGAAGGCGCAGGCCAAGTCCCTTGCCGCGCACGCCACTTCGGGCACCGAGCCGCTCGAGGCCGACCAGTGGGACCTGCGGGCGATCGGCGCCGACCAGGCCGCGAGGATCAACCCGGGCAGCCGCAACGTCACGGTCGGTGTCATCGACACCGGCGTGGACGACACCCACCCGGACCTCGCCCCCAACTTCTCCGCGTCGCAGTCCGCGAACTGTGTCGGCGGCAAGGCGGACACCTCGCCCGGCGCCTGGCGCCCCTACGACCCGGCCGAGGACTACCACGGCACGCACGTCGCCGGTGAGATAGCAGCGGCCCGCAACGGCATAGGCGTCGCCGGGGTCGCTCCCGGTGTGAAGGTCGCGGGCATCAAGGTCAGCGACCCCAACGACGGCCTGTTCTACCCGGAGAACGTGGTCTGCGCCTTCGTGTTCGCCGCCGACCACGGCGTCGAGGTCACCAACAACAGCTATTACGTGGACCCCTGGCTCTACAACTGCATGGACGACCCGGACCAGAAGGCCATCGTCGACGCGGTCAACCGGGCCCAGCTGTACGCCCAGAAGAAGGGCACGCTCAACCTGGCGTCGGCCGGCAACTCCAACGACGACCTGGACTCGGACGCGCTCGTCGACGACTCCAGCCCCGACGACTCGACGCCGGTCCACCGCACGATCGACCCGCACAAGTGCTTCGACATCCCGACGCAGCTGCCGGGCGTCGTCACCGTCAGCGCTTCGGGCCCGACGGGCGCCAAGTCGTACTACTCCAGCTACGGCAAGGGCGTCATCGACATCGCGGCGCCGGGCGGCGACAAGTTCCAGTTCCCGGACACCCCGTCGAAGAACGGCCGCATCCTCTCGACGATGCCGGGCGGCCAGTACGGCTTCCTCCAGGGCACGTCGATGGCGTCGCCGCACGCCGCCGGTGTCGCCGCGCTGCTCAAGTCGGCCCACCCGAGGGCCACTCCGGCCCAGCTCCAGGCGCTCCTCAAGGCCGAGGCCGACAACCCGGGCTGCCCGTCGAACCCGTACGACGGGGACGGCGACGGTGTCGTCGACGCCACCTGCGAGGGCGGGAAGCGCGTCAACGGCTTCTACGGCTTCGGCATCGTCGACGCACTCGACGCCGTCAAGAAGTGACGGGGACGCGAACCGTCAAGCAGCCCTGCATCAAAGGCACTTGGGGTGGCTACGGCTGCCTGCCGCTCCACGCATCCCGAACGCAACGACCCCAGGAGACACCATGACGGCGCCCCTCGCGCGCTCCCGCTCCATCCGCCGTTCGATAGCCGTCCCGGCCGGGATGGCCATGGCCACGGCTCTCGCGTTCCTGCCGAACGTCACCGCGTCGGCCGCAGGACAGGCTCCGCAGGCCCCTCAGGCGTCGGTCGCCACGGACGGCCCGTCGCTCAGCTATGTCGTCAACGTGCGCTCGGGACACGGCGCTTCGGGCGCCGTCCAGAAGGAGATCACCAAGGCCGGCGGCACCGTCGTCGTCGCGTACGACAAGATCGGTGTCATCGTCGCGCACTCCTCGAACCCGGACTTCGCGAAGACGATCCGCAAGGCCCGCGGGGTCGACTCGGCGGGTGCCACGCGCACCGCTCCGCTGCCCGCCCAGTCCACGGCCGACCTCGGCACCCCGAAGGCGCTGACCGCCGCCCAGCTGGCCGCCACGGCCGGTCAGGCAGCCGCCGGACAGGACCCGCTGGAGCCGTTGCAGTGGGACCTGCCCGCCATCAAGGCGGACAAGGCGCACGAGAAGTCGCTCGGCAGCAGCAAGGTCACCGTCGCCGTGATCGACACCGGTGTCGACGACACCCACCCGGACATCGCGCCGAACTTCGACCGCGGGGCGTCCGCGAACTGTGTGTCGGGCAAGCCGGACACGACAGACGGCTCGTGGCGTCCCAGCGCCTCGGAGAGCCCGCACGGCACACATGTCGCGGGTGAGATCGCGGGCGCCAAGAACGGCCTCGGCATCACGGGTGTCGCGCCCGGCGTGAAGGTCTCGGGCATCAAGGTGGGCAACCCGGACGGCTTCTTCTACACGGAGGCCGTGGTGTGCGGCTTCGTGTTCGCGGCCGAGCACGGCGTGGACGTCACCAACAACAGCTATTACACCGACCCGTGGTACTTCAACTGCACCGACGACCCGGATCAGAAGGCCCTGGTGAAGGCCGTCGCGCGGGCCTCGCAGTACGCGGAGAAGAAGGGCGCCGTGAACGTCGCGGCGGCGGGCAACGAGCGCTACGACCTGGCGTCCGACGAGATCACCGACCCGTCGAGCCCGAACGACACGACGCCGGGCGACCGGGTCGTCGACCCGTCCAAGTGCTTCGACATCCCGACGCAGCTGCCGGGTGTCGTCACGACCGCGGCGACCGGGGCCAAGGGCCTCAAGTCGTCGTTCTCCAACTACGGCCGGGGCATCATCGACATCGCGGCCCCGGGCGGCGACTCGACGGCGTACCAGACGCCGGCGCCGCCCGCCACGAGCGGCCTGATCCTCGGCCCGCTGCCCGGCGGCAAGTGGGGCTACATGGCCGGTACGTCGATGGCGTCCCCGCACGTCGCCGGTGTCGCCGCGCTGATCAAGTCGACGCACCCGCACGCGTCCGCGGCGGCCGTGAAGGCGCTCCTGTACGCGCAGGCCGACGCCACGCCGTGCACCGACCCGTACGACATCGACGGCGACGGCAAGGTCGACGCGGTGTGCGAAGGCGGCAAGAACAAGAACGGCTTCTACGGGCACGGCATCGCCGACGCCCTGGACGCGGTGACCAAGTAACCGCGTAAGCACAGCAGTTCAGGTGGGCCGGGCGACTGCGTCCGGCCCACCTGTCTCGTTCCGCGGACCGTGCGCGATAGTGCCTGCATGACACATGCACCGGTGGGTGAGGGAACGCGGACGGCCTGGGCGGCTCTCGGCGGCGACCCGGCCCTGACCTCGAACATCGCGTCCGTCGTACGCGAAGGGGCACTGCCCGCGAGGCTGCCCGTGATCGACCTGGCGCGCGCGTGCGTGGGCGCGTGCTCGCTGGCCGCAGCCGAGCTGGCCGCGCGGCGCGCCGGACGGCCGCTGCCGCGCGTGGTTCTCGACGACGGGGCACTGGCCACCGCGTTCGTCAGCGAACGGCATCTGCTGATCGACGGGCGCGCGACGGTCAACTTCGCGCCACTGTCCCGGTTCTGGCGCACGGCGGACGGATGGCTGCGCACCCACGCCAACTATCCGCACCACCGCGCGCGCCTGCTGGCCGCCCTCGGGCTCGGCGACGACGCGTCCGTGGAGCGGGTCGCCGCGCTGTTCGCGGAGCGGTCGGCCGCCGAGATCGAGGAGACCGTGTATGCCGCCGGTGGCCTGGCCGTCGCCCTGCGGACCATGGAGGAGTGGGCCGCGCACCCGCAAGGGGAGGCGGTCGCCGGACGGCCGCTGCTCGACCGGGAGCGGCTCGACGACGCGGCGCCGCGGTCGCTGTCCCCGCTCACGGGAGACCCGCTGCTGCCCGCGGACGGGCTGCGCGTCCTCGACCTGACGCGGGTCACCGGCGGTCCCGTCGCCACCCGCACCCTCGCGCTGTTCGGCGCGGACGTGCTGCGCGTCGACGCCCCGCAGCTGCCGGAGGATCCGGAGGCCCACGCGGACACCGGATCCGGGAAGCGGTCCACCCGGCTCGATCTGACGGGCGCGGCGGACCGGCGCGCCTTCGACGACCTCCTCGCGGGCGCGGACGTCGTCGTGACCGGCTACCGGCCCGGCGCGCTCGACCGGTTCGGCCTCGCTCCCGGGGCGCTGGCCTCCCGCAGGCCCGGGCTCGTGGTGGCGCAGCTGTCCGCGTGGGGCGCGTACGGGCCGTGGGGCGAGCGGCGCGGCTTCGACAGCGTGGTGCAGGTGGCCACGGGCATCGCGGCCGTCGAGGGGTCCGGGGAGCGGCCGGGGGCGCTGCCCGCGCAGGCACTGGACCACGGCACGGGCTATCTCCTCGCGGCGGCCGTCCTGCGCGCCGTCACCGAGCAGCTGGACGAGGGCGGCACGCGCGCGTTGCGGCTGGCGCTCGCCCGGACCGCGCACTGGCTGACGCGGGAGCTCCAGCACGGACCCACCGCGGCCACGGAGACGTACGACGCCGAGGACCCGGCGCGCTGGCTCACGGAGACCGACAGTCCCGCGGGGCGGCTGCGCCACGCGCTGCCACCGGCCGGTTTCACCGGAGGGCCCGTCAACTGGGCCCGCCCGTCCGGGCTTTGGGGTACCGACTCGCCCGAGTGGCGCCATGGCTGAAGCCGGCCGCCCAGGCGGAATGCCACTGCGCCAGTTGTTTTCCCGGCCTTGCCCGGATCTGTCACAGCTGGTGAAGATCTCGAAGTGAGTTCCATACGACAGACCACCGAGGCGCCCGCCCCCGGCGGGGACGACACCGCCCCTCACGCCCGACGGCCCGCCACCGGGCGGGCCGTCGCCGCGCTCGTCCTCGTGGCCGCCGCCACGGTGATCCCCCTGCTCGGGCCCTCCGCCGTCCTCGACGGCACGGGTGAGGCGGCGGCGCCCGGGGTCACCGGTGTGGCGCTCCTTCGAACGCTCCTGTTCGCCGCTCTCTGTGTGCAGCTGGGCGAGCTGTTCGCGGCGCGGCTCACCCAGCGGGTGCCCGGGGCGCCGCCCGGGGACGGACCGCGCAGCTGGTCGGCGTACGCGCCCTGGGCGGGGTTCCTGGCCGCGCTGGGACTCGCGTCGATCGTGGCGAACGGCAACCTCGTGCCGCATGCGCTCTCCGACCTGGACATCGCCGGGCTCTACGGGACCAGGGACGGCACCCTCGCCCTCCTTGAGGTCAACGCCTTCGTGGTGGCGGCCCTGTGCGCCCGCTCACGCCACCCGGCGACCGCGCTCGCGCCACTGGCCGCCGTCGTGGTGGGCGAGGCGCTGCGCGTCCACCCGCCGGCCGAGCACACGGCGTACCTGGGCTCGGCCCTGACCCTCGTCCATCTGACGTGTGCCGCGCTGTGGGTGGGCGGTCTGCTGCACGTCCTGCGGACGCTGCGCCGCTGGCGTACGACGGCTCCTGAGGCGGGGGCCGCGCTGCTGGGGCTCTACGCGCGCGTGGCGGCCGTCCTGCTCGCCGCCATCACTGCTACGGGCGTGTGCAGCACGCTGCGGCGGATGCCGGTGAGCACGGTCCTCGACCAGCTGGTGACGACGGCCTACGGGCGCACCCTGCTGGCGAAGGTGATCCTCGTGGCCGTCGTCTCCGTGCTCGCCCTGGTCGCGCGGGGCCGCCAGCGCAATGGCGGCCTGGGGGCCGCGTACGCGCCCGCGCGCGCGGAGGTGGCGGTCCTGGGCGTGGTGGTCGCGGTGTCGGCCGTCCTGACCGCGCTGCCGCTCCCGATCCGCTGGTCGTGAACCCCCGCGCGCGGGGCGTCAGTTGGTGACGAGCACCTTGAGCGCGGTGCGCTGGTCCATCGCCTTGTAGCCGTCCGGGACACCTTCGAGGCCGACGGTCAGGTCGAAGACGGGCGACGGGTCGATCTTGCCGTCGAGAATGTCGGGCAGCAGCTGCGGGATGTACGTGCGCACGGGCGCGACGCCGCCCCGCAGGGCGATGTTCCGGTCGAACATGACGCTGAGGTCGAGACCGGTGCCGCTGCCGTGCGGCACGCCGACGAAGCCGATGGCGCCGCCGTCGCGGGTGATGTTCACGGCCGTGCTCATGGACTGCTCGGTGCCGACGGCCTCGATCACGGCGTGGGCGCCCTGACCGCGGGTCAGCTCACGGACGGCCTCGATCGCCGCGTCCCCGCGCTCGGCGACGACGTCGGTGGCGCCGAAGCGGCGCGCGATGTCGGTACGGACCTGGTGGCGGCCGAGCGCGATGATCCGCTCGGCGCCGAGCCGCTTGGCCGCGAGGACGGCGCACAGGCCGACGGCGCCGTCACCGACGACGGCGACCGTGGCGCCCGCGCGCGCACCGGCGCCGAGCGCGGCGTGGTGGCCGGTGCCCATGACGTCGGAGAGCGTGAGCAGCGCGGTCAGGAGGTGGTCGTCGGAGGCGGCGTCGGCGGGCAGCTGGACGAGGGTGCCGTCGGCGTACGGGACGCGGACCGCTTCGCCCTGGCCGCCGTCGTAACCGACCGCGCCCCAGAAGCCGCCGTGCTCGCAGGAGGTGGTGAGGCCCTCGGTGCAGTAGTCGCAGACACCGTCCGACCACATGAAGGGGGCTACGACCAGGTCGCCGCGCCGGACGCCGGTCACCTCGGAGCCGGTGTCCTCGACGATGCCGAGGAACTCGTGTCCGATGCGCTGGCCGGGCTGGCGCGCCGCCTCGCCACGGTACGCCCACAGATCGCTGCCGCAGATGCAGGCCCGCAGGACCCTGACGACAGCGTCGGTGGGGAGCTGGACGACGGGTTCCGGCACGTCCTCCACGCGCATGTCGAACGGGGCATGGATGGTGGTGGCGCGCATGAGTGGGGGTCCTTCGTGCTGGTCACAGGCGCCGCTGACGGATCGCGTGCGGGGCGCCTCAGGAGGTGGTCGTACGCTTTTCACGGTACGCCGCCGCCGGTGTCGCCCGCGCATCGAGGGGGTGTCCGAGCACGCCGCGCGCCAGCAGGTACTGGGCGGCCACGTAGGTGAGCATCACCCAGAAGTCGGGCCGCGGGAGCTGCGGCCAGTCGGCGACGCCCGTCGCGATGAGCGTGTCCGACAGCAGGAACAGCGCGCCGCCCCACCCCGCCGCGCGGCCCATGCGCGAGGAGCCGTACGCCATGGCGGTCAGGAGCAGGCTGTAACCGGCTACGGGCCCGCGCATGTCGGCCGGCAGGTCGGGCCACAGGAGCGCCACGGTCGTCACGAGCGCGATGCCGTACGCGGCCGCGAGCAGCCCGCCACGCGCGCGTGGCGTGCCCGCGCGCTTGAAGAGCACGAGGTAGCAGACGTGTCCGGCGGCGAAGGACCCCATGCCCGCGAGGAACGCGACATCGGCGTCGAAGAGCAGCAGCAGGTCGCCGCCCCACCCGAACAGCAGGGCGGCGGTCAGGAGCCGCGGGCCGCCGCGCACGACGACGGACGCGGCGAGCAGCGGCATGAGGAGCGGTTTGGCGACGGTGTGTACGAGGTCGGTCCCGGCGAGCAGGGCGATCAGGTCGACGGCCGTCGCCACCGCGAAGGCGGCGAGCAGGAGGCGGGCCGCGCGTTCACGAGCAGGTGCCGGCGCCTCCCCAGGCGCCGGGGCCGGAGTCGGCGTCATGCGGCTCCCTCAGTGGCCTTCTCCGCGGCCTGGCCCGCGGTGGGGGCCAGGGTCGGCACGGTCCCGTCCTTCGGCTGCCACCCCGGCCCGCCGAACACCCTGCCGCCCCGCTCGCGCCAGCTGCCGGCCGCCTTCAGGTCCCTGGCGATGGCCGCGTACTCGTGCGTGGCGACCCGCAGCGGGTTGTACGTGCTGATGTTCTTGGTCAGGCCGAACACCGGGCGCTCGACCTCGGCCACGAACGACCCGAAGAGGCGGTCCCAGACGATCAGGATGCCGCCGAAGTTACGGTCCAGGTAGCCGCCCTGGGAAGCGTGGTGGACGCGGTGGTGGGAGGGCGTGTTGAGGACGAACTCGAAGGCGCGCGGCAGCTTGTCGATGCGCTCGGTGTGGATCCAGAACTGGTAGACGAGGTTCACCGAAGAGCAGAACGCGAGCGCGGCCGGGTGCACGCCGCACGCGATGAGCGGCAGGTAGAACGGCCACACCGTCAGGCTCGTCCACGGCTGGCGGAGCGCGGTCGACAGGTTGAACTTGCGGCTGGAGTGGTGCACGACGTGGCAGGCCCACAGGATGCGGATGACATGGTGTCCGCGGTGCGACCAGTAGTAGAAGAAGTCCTGCGCGAGGAGCATCAGCGGGATCGTCCACCACAGGATCGGCACGCGCAGCGGCGTCAGCTCGTAGACCGCCGTGTAGATCGCGACGATCGGGATCTTCCACAGGAAGTCGAAGACGAGGCTGCCGAGTCCCATGCCGATGCTCGTCGCGGCGTCCTTGGTCTCGTAGCCTGCGGCGTCGTCATCGGGATGGATGCGCACGCTCACGATCTCGACGACGGTGAGCAGCACGAAGGCCGGGATCGACCAGAGCACGACATCGGGCAGGTTCGGCGACATGCCTGCACCGTAGAGCCACGGACGGGCCACGGCTAGACGTTGTTACCGACAAGTATTACTCGTGGTAAGACTCTCGTTGTTGGTGCCTTCCCCCATTGATCTCCGCCGGTTCCCGCGCGTTCGCTCAGACCCCGGCCGCCCCCAGGAGCGACCCCGCCCCGTACGTCACGGCCATCGCGAGCGCCCCGCCCGCCATGTTCCGCCACACCGCGGGCCCCACCGCCGCCGACCCCGTCCGGGCGCTGCTCCAGCCGGTGAGGGCGAGCGCCGCGAGCACGGAGACCACGGTGACGGGCAGCCGCCAGGCGCTGGGCGGCAGGACGATCGCGAGCAGCGGGAGCAGCGCGCCCACGGTGAAGGCGAGGAAGCTCGCCCAGGCGGCGTGCCACGGGTTGGTGAGATCGTCGGGGTCGATGCCGAGCTCCACGCGCGCGTGCGCACGCAGAGCGTCACGCGAGGTGAGCTGCTCCGCGGCCTCCCGCGCCACTTCGGGGCTGAGCCCTCGGTCCTCGAGCAGCCCCGTCAGCTCCACGAGCTCGGCTTCCGGGTACTCGCGCAGCTCCCGCTTCTCCTGCGCGAGCGCCGCCTTCTCCGAGTCGCGCTGCGTGGACACGGAGACGTACTCCCCCGCGGCCATCGACATGGAGCCGGCGAGCAGCCCGGCGAGGCCCGCCGTCAGGAGCGTGCTGCGGTCCTCGGTGGCGCCGGCCACGCCGACGACCAGCCCGGCGGTGGACACCACTCCGTCGTTGGCGCCGAGCACGGCGGCGCGCAGCCAGTTGAGCCGCGCTCCGAGCGCGCCGCCGTGGGACTCCTCGTGCGGTGCATCCTGCACATCGTCAGTCACCCGACGAGCATCGCACCTGGGTCACCAGATCCGGACCGACCCTCCCCGGGCGAACACCGGACTTGTCGCGTCCTTCGGCGCCTCGTCGAGGGGTTCGCCCAGTTCCTGGACGGTCGGTCCGACGCGGGCCGCGATCGGGTCGAGCAGACCGAGGTCGAAGCCGTAGACACGGGCCGTGTTGCCGCCGACCATCGCGGCGATCTCGTCGCGCGGCAGCCCCGCGTACGCGATCCGCAGCCCTTCGCGCGTGTACGGGTACGTGCCCTCGTCGTGCGGGTAGTCGCTGCCCCACATGATCTTGTCGAGGCCGATGCGGTCGCGCAGGGGCACCTCGTGCGGGCGCATGAAGCTGGCCCCCACGTAGCAGTTCTCACGCCACACCTCGGACGGCCCCTTGCCCATCGAATCGGCGAGCCCCGCACCGAACTTGGACTCCGCCGTGTTCGCCCGCGTCGCCGCCGCCACGAGTCGCCCGTGGTAGTAGTCCAGCATGTCCAGGACCCCGGGGATCCAGCCCGAGCCCTGCTCGGTGAGGACCAGCTTCAGGCCGGGATGGCGGCGGAACGCGCCGCCGAACACCAGGTGCCACAGGGCCCGGTGCGAGAACCACGTCGTCTCCACCATGAACACGGCGCGCGCCGCCGGTTCGTCGCCGAGCGGCGGGGACGCCGAGCCCGCGTGGTGGTTGACCGGCACACCGAGCTCGGCGCAGGTGGCCCAGATCGGGTCGTACGCTGCCGAGTACAGCTCGGGAAGGCCCGAGCCCGGCGGTGTGCCGGGCAGCAGCAGGCCGCCCTTGAGCCCGGCGGCAGCAGCCCACCTGATCTCCTTGACGGCCTCGTCGACGTCGTTGAGGAGGATCTGGAAGACGCCCGCCCTGCGCCCCGGAGCGGCGGCGCAGAAGTCGGCGAGCCAGCGGTTGTGGGCACGCAGCCCCGCCCAGCGCCGCGTGAACTCCTCGCGGGTCGGGGCCGGGGCCATCAGGGACGCGGACGGGAAGAACGGCGGGATCGTGTTCGGGAAGACGACCTCCGCGACGATCCCGTCCTGTTCGAGCTCGGCGATGCGCCGGTCCGAGTTCCAGTTGCGGTCGGCGGTGTCCGCGAGCAGGTCGGCGTACGGATTGACGTAGCTCGCCGCCCACGCGTCGAACGCGTCGTGGTGGCGGGACTCCAAGTAGGGCCGGTAGTCGAGGAGATCGGCTCCCGCGTGGCAGTCCGCGGAGATCACGGTGTAGCGCTCGCTCATGAGGTCACCCCCAGGGTGGGGAAGTCGTGGTCGGTCAGCCAGTGGCGGCCCACCTCGCGCGAGCGCGCCCAGGAGGCCTCGACGGCCGACTGGTCGGTGTCCTGGCCGAGTTCGGCGGGGGTCGGGCCGATGCGGGCGGCCAGCGGGGCCAGCTTCCCGGTGTCGAAGCCGAAGACCTCGGCGGCGGCGAGGCCCAGCATGCGCCGGGTCTCCGCCACCGGAATGTCGTGGAAGGTCTTCTTCAGCCACGTGCGCGTGTCGGGCCAGGTGCCCTCGGGGTGCGGGAAGTCGCTGCCCCAGAGGATGTTGTCGACCCCGATCTCGTAGCGCTGGGCGAGTTCGCGGCGCTTGGTGTTGGTGGCGCAGATGAACACCTGGCGGTCCAGGTACTCGTGCGGGGAGCGCTTGAGCTCGGCGAACGGCGAGAGCTTTTTGCCGCCGTGCGCGCCCAGGTAGAGGCGGTCCATGAACCACAGCAGGTTGGGCAGCCACCAGCAGCCCGACTCGGCGACGCCGAACTTCAGGCCCGGGTGGCGCTCGAAGACGCCCGACCAGAGCATGAACCACAGTGGTCGCGCCGGCCACCACGTCACTTCGGAGACATAGATCCCGAGGTGGTCGCCGTACTCGTGGCGGGGCGCCGCCCCGGAGTGCGTGACCACGGGCATCGCACACTCCGCCGCCGCGGCCCACACGGGGTCGTAACGCCGGTCATGGTAGGGCGCCTTGTCGACCCACATGGAGGGAATCATCAGCGCGCCGAGCCCGGACTCCTTGGCGCGGTGGACCTCCGCCACGACGCGCTCGACCTCGCCGGTGATGGGCAACAGGGCGACGCCGCAGTGCCGTTCGGGGTGTTCGGACACGAAGTCGGCGAGCCAGCGGTTGTGCGCCTGAGCGCCCGCCATGCCGAGCTCCGGATCCTGGTCACCCGAGAGCCCGAGCCCGACGCCGAAAGGCGCCGCCGTCCGGCTGTCCACGGCGTCCGCGTCGGGAAAGACGACCTCGGCGGCCACCCCGTCGCCGTCCAGCTCCTTGAGGCGCTGCGCGGAGTCCCAACCGCCGCGCAGGCCTTCCGAGTTGTCGGCGAACCATTTGGCGGCGAACGCGTCGTTGCGGATGCCGAGCCGCGTCGCCTCCTCGCGGCGGGCGCCCCGCTCGCCGAGGAACTCGTCGAAGGCGCGGTGGAAGCGGCTGTCCAGATAGGGCCGGTACTCCTCGGTGGGCAGCCCGGCGTGGCAGTCGGAGGAGATGATCAGGTAGGGGTCCTGGTCGGTCATCACATGCCCTTCAGTCCAGAATGAAGCTCTCCAGGTACGCCGGGTTCGCGCGCTCCAGCATCGAGGCGGACCTGGCCTTGATCTGCCGGTCGCTGTGCTCGCTCTCGGGCAGCAGCCAGAAGCGGCCGGCCGCGATGCCCTCGGCGACGAAGTCCGCGACCTCCTCGACCGGCGTGAACGCCACCTCCTGGCCCGCTTCCTTCATCGCGGACTCCCACTGGCCGAGGCTGCGGTACGGGGTCCTGCGCGGCCTCTCCTTGGCGTACCGCTCGGGCCGGTTGCGGTGCGACTCCCACAGCCCGGTGCGCAGCATGTGGGGTCCGGGGAAGAGCACGGAGGCGCCCACGCGCGCGTGCTCCGCCTTCAGGTGCGCGTACAGGGACTCGGTCATCGTCACGACGGCCGCCTTGGTGACCGCGTACACGGAGGCGGTGGGCAGCGGGGCGATGCCGCCGTCGCCGGAGGACGTGTTGACGACGTGGCCGGGCGCGCCTCCCTCGATCATGCGCGGCACGAAGGCCTGGATGCCGTGGAAGACGCCCCACACGTTGACCTCGAAGGCCCACTTCCAGTCGTTCGGTTCGTGCTCCCACATGCGGCCCTCGGCGCCCGAGCCGACGCCCGCGTTGTTGCACAGGACATGGACGGCGCCGAACCTCTCGTACGCCGCGTCCGCGAGAGCGAAGACCTGGCCGCGGTCCCCGACGTCGACCACGCGCGCGTGCACGGTGGCGCCGTCCTCGCGCAGGCCGGCGGCGGCCTTCTCCAGGGCGGACTCCTCGACGTCCGCGAGCACGACCTTCAGGCCGTCGGCCGCGAACCGCCGTGCCATGGCAAGGCCGATGCCGCTCGCCGCGCCCGTGACGACGGCGACCTGTCCCGCCTCCAGCCGCATCAGACGCTCCCCTCGGGTGGCCCGTCGAGGATCTGCTGCGGGTCGTCGTAGCGCTGGTGGATGTACGGCAGCAGGGCCTGCGCGCTGACGCGTTCGACGACCCGGCCCTTCTGGTCGGTGGTCTTCTCGCCGATGGTGAGCTCGACGAGGGCGCGCACCGGCAGGTCGGCGACCGGGTCGTACATCGACTCCCGCAGGACGACGTCCCCAGCGATCCGCTCCAGCTTGCGGATCTTCTCGTTGCGCTGGCAGTGCACGAGCACCGGCTCGACGTCGAAGCCCGAACCGTCCACCGCGGGAAGGAACTTGAAGTAGAAATCCGTCTTCAGCGCCGGCTCGGGCAACGGCAGCGCGCCACTCACCGCGCCGCGCACCTCCACGAAGGCGATGCCGTGCCGGGCGAGCGCCGCGCGCACCACGAGGCCGTCGCGCTCGACGCTCACCTCGCCGAGCTTCTTGGGCTCGCCGAAGACCTCACGGCCGCCGACCAGGGCGCGCTCGTGCGTCATCGGCATGACGAGCGGATACCAGCCCTCGACGCCGCCGTGCTCGGCGGCGACGGCGACCGAGCCGGCGCCCAGGGGGTAGCCGGGCAGGTCGACCTTGCTGATGTTGGCCCGCACCAGCGGGCGTTCGGTGGGCTTGAGCGGGGGCGGAAGTACCGCAGCGACCGCGTCCGGGTCGCTCTCCCAGACGGCCACCACCCCCGTGGACCAGATGTCGGGGAGCTTCGAGCTCGCGGTGCGCGCGGCGGAGATCTCCGCCTCCGTGCGTGCTCCGTATCGAATGCGTGCCATGTCGTACCACCCTTCGTCGGCGCGGACTTGCGTGGACGGGCGTGCACTTGCGGATGCTCTGTAACACAGTTACAACAGCTTCCGTGAAGGGTAAAGACACGCGCGCACATCTCGACCGGGAACAGGTCCTCGCCGCCGCCTCAAAGCTGGTGAAACAGCAGGGTCCGCAGTCCCTGACGATGCGCAAGCTCGCCGCCGAGCTCGGTACCGCCGTCACCTCCATCTACTGGCACGTCGGCAACCGCGAGTCGCTGCTCGAAGCCCTCGTCGAGCGCACCGTCGCCGACCTCGGCGAGATCCGCCCCCGCGGCGCCACACCGCAGGCGCGCGTCGTCTCCGTCGCCCGTGCCCTGCGCCGGCAGCTGCGCGACCATCCCCACCTCGTCGCGATGGTGCACGAACGCGGCCTGACCGAACGGATGTTCCTGCCTGCGCAACAGGTCCTCGTGCGCGAGGTGCACGCCGCGGGCCTGCGCGGGACCCGCGCCGCCGGAGTCGTGCGGGCGGTGCAGTTCCACGTCGTCGGCCATGTCCTGGTGGAGCGTCAACGCGAGCGCGCGCCCGTGCAGCGGCCCGGCGAGGAGGAGCTGTGGGGCGCACGGACGGCGGAGGGCGACGCCACGCTGGCGCGCGCGCTCAGCCTTCCGGCCGACCCGGAGAAGGTGTTCGACGTCTCCGTCAGGGCTCTGGTGTCAGGCCTGTTGCGGACATAACGGACGCTGCCGCGGGGCCGGGCGACGGAGGTGTCAGTCGTGGCCCGTATCCTCATGGACCATGCTCGAAGACCAGACGACCGCCGCGTCCGCCGCTCCGTGGCCGGCCGCGTATCCGCAGGGATACGCGGTCGTCGACGTGGAGACCACCGGCCTTTCCCGGGACGACCGGATAATCTCCGCAGCCGTCTACCGGCTCGACGCGCGGGGCGAGGTCGAGGACCACTGGTACACGCTGGTCAACCCCGAGCGCGACCCGGGCCCCGTCTGGATCCACGGCCTGACGAACGACACGCTCGAAGGCGCACCCCTCTTCAAGGACATCGCCGAGGAGTTCGCGACCCGGCTCGACGGCCGCGTCCTCGTCGCGCACAACGCGGTCTTCGACTGGTCGATGATCGCCCGCGAGTACGCCCGCGCGGAGAGCACCGCCCCCGTCCGCCAGCGCCTGTGCACCATCGCACTGTCCAAGGAGCTCGGACTCCCCCTGCCCAACCACAAGCTGGAGTCCCTCGCCGCACACTTCGGCGTCGTCCAGCGCAACGCGCACCACGCCCTCGACGACGCGCGCGTGCTCGCCGAGGCGTTCCGGCCGAGCCTGCGGGCCGCCGCGAGCGGCGGCGTGCGTCTGCCCCTGCTCGAGTGCAGGCCGCTCACGGAGTGGACGGACGGCGCGGCACGGATCGGCCGCCAGGGCTCGGCCCCGTCGTCGTCCTCGTACGGGGGCGGCGGGACGTGGCGCCCCTCGCGCAAGCGGCAGCCGTGCCCGTACCCGAACCCCGGACGGTACGAACCGGGCAAACAGCTCAAGCAGGGCATGCGGGTGGCGTTCTCCGGAGACACCTCGGTGGACCGCGAACTCCTGGAGGACCGCGCCGTCGAGGCCGGACTGCACATCGCGACGAGCCTGTCCCGGCTCACCAGCGTCCTCGTCACGAACGACCCCGACTCCTATACGTCGAAGGCCGTCAAGGCGAAGCAGTACGGGACACCGGTCATCGACGAGGCGGCTTTCGGTCAGCTCCTGCGGGACGTGGCCCCGGCGTCAGACGGGTGATTGCGCGGCGACTCGCCCGCCCACCGCTCGCCCCGCGCGACCGCGACGCCCACCCTGTGGCGCATGGCACGTTGTGAGGTCTGCGGAAACGACTACGGAATGTCCTTCGAGGTGCACGCGCAGGGCGCGGTGCACGTCTTCGACTGTTTCTCCTGCGCCATCCACCGCATGGCACCGATCTGCGAGCACTGCCGGTGCCGCATCGTCGGGCAGGGAGTAGAGGTCGACGGGCACTGGTACTGCGGGGCGCACTGCTCCCGCGCGGAGGGGAAGGTGGGGATCGTCGACAAGGTCTGACCCACCGGGCACACCCCCGTGATGTCGCCCCACGACCGAGTTGTACGGTCGTGGGGTGTACCGCTTCCTGTTGTCCCGGCAGTGGGTGATCCTCACCCTCATCACCCTTCTCCTCATCCCCACGATGATCGAGCTGGGCTTCTGGCAGCTGCACCGTCACGAGCACCGCGTCGCGCAGAACGACCAGATCGGTGCCGCGCTCGCCGCGAAGCCGCTGCCCGCCGAGCAGCTCACCTCTCCGGGGAAGCCCGTTCCCAAGGCCGAGATCCACCGCAGGGTCTCCGCGAAGGGGACGTTCGACACCGCGCACGAGGTCGTCGTGCGGCGCCGCACGAACACCGACGACGAGGTCGGCTTCCATGTCCTGACCCCGTTCGTCCTCGACGACGGCAAGGTGCTCCTGGTCAACCGCGGCTGGATCCCGGCCGACGGCGCGCAGACCGCGTTCCCGAAGATCCCGGCGCCCGCGCGCGGCGAGATCACCGTCACCGGCCGCCTCATGGCCGACGAGACGACCGCCGCGAGCGGCATCAAGGACATCAAGGGCCTGCCGGACCGTCAGATCATGCTGATCAGCAGCGGCCAGCAGGCCAAGGCGCTCGGCAAGCAGGTCCTCGGCGGCTTCATCGAGCAGACGACGCCCGAGCCGAGGCACAACACCCCCCAGCTGATTCCGACGCCCAACCACAGCGACATCGGGCCACACATGGCGTACGCCGTCCAGTGGTGGCTGTTCGCCGCGGCCGTGCCCGTCGGCTTCGTCGTCCTTGTCCGGCGCGAGCGCCGCGACCGCGCCGAGGCGGCGACGGCGGAAGAGACCCCGGCGGGCCCCGAGCCCGCCACCGTGTAGGCCCGGGCCACCACCGCACGCGCATTCGCCCTCACCCGCCCGGCCCCCGGTGGGATTGGCGGCCCCGTCCGCCGGGAACCCGGCTCACGTGCACCGACCTCTTGAGGACTACGCGCTCATCGGCGACCAGCAGACGGCCGCCCTCATCTCCCGTGCCGGCTCCGTCGACTGGCTCTGCCTCCCGCGCTTCGACTCGGCGGCGTGTTTCGCGGCGCTCGTGGGCAAGGAGGACAACGGCCACTGGCAGCTCGGCCCGAAGGACGGGGGCGACTGCACGCGCCGCTCCTACCGCCCCGGCACCCTGATCCTCGACTCGGAATGGGACACCGACGAGGGCAGTGTCCGGGTCACCGACCTGATGCCGCAGCGCGACAAGGCCCCCGACCTCGTACGCCTCGTCGAGGGACTCAGAGGCCGCGTCACGATGCGCAGCACGCTGCGTCTGCGCTTCGACTACGGGTCGATCGTGCCGTGGGTGCGCAGGTCCGACGGCCACCACGTGGCCGTCGCGGGGCCCGACTCGATGTGGCTACGCAGCGAACCCCCCGTGCACACCTGGGGCAAGGACCTCACCACGCACTCCGAGTTCACCGTCGAGGAGGGTGAGTCCGTCGCGTTCGTGCTGACCTGGCACCCGTCGCACGAGCCGCGCCCGGGCCTCATCGACCCGTTCGAGTCCCTGCGCCGCTCCCAGGAGGAGTGGGAGGAGTGGTCGGCGCAGTGCCGCTACGAGGGCCCGCACAAGGACGCGGTCCTGCGCTCCCTGCTCACCCTGAAGGCGCTCACGTTCGAGCCGACCGGCGGGGTCGTCGCCGCGCCGACGACATCGCTGCCGGAGGAGCTCGGCGGCGTGCGCAACTGGGACTACCGCTACTGCTGGCTGCGCGACTCGACGCTCACGCTGGGCGCGCTCGTGTCGGCGGGCTATCTGGACGAGGCCGAGGCGTGGCGTGACTGGCTGCTGCGCGCGGTCGCGGGCGATCCTGCGGACCTGCAGATCATGTACGGACTCTCGGGCGAGCGCCGGCTGCCCGAGATCGAACTCCCGTGGCTGGCCGGATACAGCCACTCCGTCCCCGTACGCTCGGGCAACGACGCCGCGCACCAGCTCCAGCTCGACGTGTACGGGGAAGTGATCGACTCGCTCGCCCTGGCGCGGCAGGCGGGCATGCCGTCCGAACCGCACGCATGGCGGCTGCAGCTGGCCCTCGTGGGGTTTCTGAGCACCGCGTGGCGCCAGCCCGACCAGGGGATCTGGGAGGTCCGCGGCCCGCGCCGGCACTTCGTGCACTCCAAGGTGATGGCGTGGGTGGCCGCCGACCGTATCGTCAGCGCCCTGGAGGACGAGCCCGGTCTTTTGGGCGATCTCGACGCCATAAGGCGGCTCCGCGACGACATCCACCGTGACGTGCTGGCGCGCGGATACGACCCGGAACGCAACACGTTCACCCAGTACTACGGCTCGACCGCGCTCGACGCCTCGCTGCTGCTCATTCCCCGCGTCGGCTTCCTGCCGCCCGACGACCCGCGCGTCGTCGGCACCGTCAAGGCGGTCCGCGACGAGCTCTCCCACGACGGCTTCGTGCGCCGCTACAGCGCCGAGGCGAGCGGCCTCGACGGCCTCCCCGGCCGCGAGGGCACGTTCCTCGTCTGCTCGTTCTGGCTCGCCGACGCGCTGCATCTGACGGGCCGTACGCAGGAGGCCCGCGAGCTGTTCGACAAGCTCTGCGGGGTCGGCAACGACCTGGGGCTGCTCGCCGAGGAGTACGACCCCCTGTCGGGGCGCCAGCTCGGGAACTTCCCGCAGGCGTTCAGCCATATCGGCCTGGTGGGGACCGCCCTCACGCTGTTCGGGACCGGCGAGGCAGGATAGGACCCATGGATCTTGGACTGAAGGACCGTGTCTACGTCGTCACCGGAGCCACGCGTGGCCTGGGCAACGCCGCCGCGCGTGAGCTCGTCGCCGACGACGCGAAGGTGATCATCACCGGGCGGGACGAGAAGCGGGTGGCCGAGGCCGCCGAAGCGCTCGGCGAGAACGCCGTGGGCGTCGCCGCCGACAACGCCGACCCCGACGTCGCGCGGCGCCTGATCGAGGCCGCGCGCGAGAACTTCGGCGGCTTCGACGGCGTACTGATCAGCGTCGGCGGGCCGGCCCCCGGCTTCCTGGCGGACAACACCGACGAGCAGTGGGAGTCGGCTTTCGAGTCGGTCTTCCTCGGCGCCGTGCGGCTCGCCCGCTCGGCCGCGGCCGAGCTCGGTGAGGGCGGTGTCATCGGCTTCGTGCTCTCCGGCTCCGTACACGAGCCGATCCCCGGCCTGACCATCTCCAACGGTCTGCGCCCCGGGCTCGCCGGCTTCGCGAAGTCCCTCGCGGACGAGCTGGGTCCGCGCGGCATCCGCGTCGTCGGGCTGCTCCCGGCACGCATCGACACGGACCGGGTCCGCGAGCTCGACGGCCTGTCCGCCGACCCGGAGGCGACCCGCGCCGCCAACGAGGCGCGCATCCCACTGCGCCGCTACGGCCGGCCGGAGGAGTTCGGCCGCGCCGCCGCGTTCTTCCTCTCGCCCGCCGCGTCGTACCTCACAGGCGTGATGCTCCCGGTGGACGGCGGCTCCCGACACGGCTTCTGAACAGTCGGGCTCCGAGTCACGGGGTCTGAGTCACGGGCTCCGAGTCACGGGGTCAGCTCACGCGCTCCGCGCGGTGCTTCACCGCGCGGAGCCGCACCTCGGCCGGCAGGGCGGCGAGCCCGGCGGAGTCCCGCGCGTGCCCCAGGGCCTCCTCGCTGATCTGCTGGAGGGCCGCTCCCGGCTCCGCGTGCGGTTCGAGGAGCAGGCCCATGCGTACCTGGGGTGCGGAGCGCCGCCCGGTCAGGACGACCCCGGCGCGCTCCACGCCGTCGAGCGACTCCGCCTCACTGGCGAGGACCCCTTCGAGCGCGCGCCCGCGCAGCAGCGCGCCCTCGCCGTCCCCGGTGTCGACGAGGACCTCGGTGAGCCGGCGCCGGCGCAACTGGGCGACCAGCCACCACAGGGCGAGCAGCACGCAGACGGCGATCGCGGCGATGACGACCGGCCACCACCAGCCGTCGTCGCGCCACCGGTAGCGGTCCGCCTTGCTCAGCAGCACGTCGTGCCGGCCGTCGTAGATCCACCAGGACGGCGGGGGCGCGCCGAGTCCGACGGCGAGTACGGACCCCCCGATCACGACGAGGATCAGTCCGACGAGGCCGACGACGACCCGGTTCACGGTCCTGAGCACGGGGCTCATCCCTTCTTTCCGGGCCGCGCCACGTGCACGGAGAGGCCGGGCGTGGAGGTGAGACCGAGACCCTTGACGGCCTCGCCGATCACGGTGTCCAAGTCGGCGCGTACGTCGTCGAGTTGACGGAAGTGCGAGAGGGCCCGCACCTCGACCTTGGAGCGCTTCATCCGGACGCGTACGGACTGCACGCCCGCCACCTCCATGGCCCGGTCGCGCAGGACCATGGCGGCCGCGTCGCGGTGCAGTCCGGCGCGTACGTCGGTGTGGGTGCGGCGCATCGGCAGGACGGCGCGAAGGCCGGGCGTCGCGGCGAGCACGATCAGCCACAGCCCGAGCGCGGCGGCCACACCGGCGCCGACCAGCACCCACACGTTGTCCAGGGGCCGCTCGGCGAGTTCACGGGCCAGGGCGCGCCGCCAGTGCATCGCGGAGTGACCGGCGCGCACGGCGGCGATGTCGTACAGCAGAACCCCGGAGGCACCGAGGAGGACGACCGCGACCAGTGCGGCGGGGATGCGGCGCGGCGACCAGAAGCGGCCGTTGCCGTGCCCGCCCTCCGGCGTGGGCAGCGCCTTGTACGTGGCCGCAGACCCCGACTGGCCGAACTGGTCGAGCTCGCCCTGCCCGCGTTCGACGACGGGCAGGGGCTGTGTGGGCTCGCTCATCGGATCCTCCGCTGTGCCGCGCCGCGATCGTGCTCCGAGTGCAGCCGCTCCACCTGGACGGCCACCTCGGGCACCTCCATCCCCGCCAACGCCTTTACCCGCTCGGCGACTTGGCGACGCACGGCACCGCACTGCGTCCCGATGTCGCCGGGGTAGTCCAGCTCGAGACTGATGCGCACATGGGCGATGTCGTGGCGCACGGAGACGGTGGCGTGCGGCGCGCTGCCGCCCGTGGGAACGGCGGGGATCGCCTCACGCGCCGCCTGTGCGGCGATCTTCGCGACGACCCGGTCGGCGATCCGGGTCGCGCCGCGCTCGGCGGGCGCGACCTGCGTCGCCACCGGTCACCGCCGCCGGTCGCCGCGCGTGCGGAAGAAGTCGCCGGGTTCCAGGTCCCCCTCGAGGAACCGGCCGGCGACGAAGCCGACGGCGCCGAGCGCCGCCACCAGCAGGAAGGCCCCGAAGCCGCCGAAGTATCCGGCGAATCCGAGAGCCATTCCGGCGATCATGCCGATCACGGCCAGGTTCATCGAGCGCTCCTCCTCAAGGGCAAGCTCGCGAGCGGATGGTTACTGAAGCCGGGACTCCGGCTCCTCGTCCTCTTCGTCGGGCAGCTTCACATCGCTCACCGCGATGTTGACCTCGACGACCTCGAGGCCGGTCATGCGCTCGACGGCCGCGACCACGTTCTCGCGCACGTCGCGGGCGACGTCGGCGATCGACACCCCGTACTCCACGACGATTTCCAGGTCGAGCGCCGTCTGTACCTCGCCGACCTCGGCCTTCACCCCGCGCGACACGGATTTGGTGCCGCCGGGCACCCGGTCGCGTACGGCTCCGAAGGTGCGGGACAGGCCGCTGCCCATCGCGTGCACGCCCATGACGTCCCGCGCCGCGAGGCCGGCGATCTTCTCCACCACACCGTCGGCGATGGTGGTGCGCCCTCGCGTCCCGGCGGATCCCCCGCCCCGCTTGGTCACACTGGTCCTGCCCCCGGTCGCTTCGCCCGGCTTCTCTACGGTGTCACTCATCGCGGGTCGTCCCTTTCGAAGAGGTTCTCTCAGGCCGTTCTCTGGGAGTCACTGCTCTTTCGCCCACACTAAGTGCGGTTGCCCGGTCGCGCGCCAGGGATACGGCAGGCTGGGGCAATGAGCGCTGACCGATGGACGCAGGCAGTACGGCACCAGCTCGGACTCGGCAGGCTGGTACCGCTCGGAGGGCCGCGAGACGGGTGCTGGCTGGCCGAGTCGGCGGCGCGGTCGGCGTTGCGCCAGGCAGTCCAATCGGTGCACGGGGTGCGGTTGGGAAGCCTGCGCGTCGAGCTCGCCGACCCCGACGGTTCCTACGAGTCCGCGGTGCCCGCGCCGCCGAGTGCCCTGCCGCCGGGGCCGCTGAGGATTGTCGCGGAGTGTGCCGCGGCGCCGGACGAACCGCTGCCCACGGCCGCGTCCCGGCTGCGGGCGGCCCTGAACGGCGCGGCGTCCGACGGGCTCGGGCTCGCGGTGGCGGAGGTGGACCTGCGGGTGACGGCGCTGCTCGACGACGGCCCGGAAACCGAGGCCGCCCCAGGACATTCAGAGCCAGATATCGCGGACGGCGGGCAGGCGAAGGCCGACAGTGACGAGGAACGGGCCGGACAGGCCGCGCTCTCCGTCCCGGGGGTGGCGCGGCTGACCGGTTCGCTGGGCGGCCTGGGGCGCGCGGTGCACATCGGGGAGCGTCCCGAGGGTGCGGCCACGCTGCCGCGCCGCCATGTGCGGATCGAACTGGCCGTGTCGGGCGGGCGGCGGGTGCTCGATGTGGCGCGGGACGTGCGGACGGCGGTCACCGAGGCCCTGGCGGATGATCCGTCAGTGGCCGTTCTGGTGACCGCCGTGAGCTGAGGGCCGTCCGGCCCCGGTCATGCGGGGGTCGCGTCAGTCGCCGAGGCCCGCGAGGTCCCGGAGCCGGCGTCCCTGTGCGGCGCGCTCGGCGGTGCGCTGCTCCTCGTACGAGCGTCCGGAGACGCCCTGGAGCAGGGCCTTGGTCTCGATGACGGCGTCGCGGGGCGCGGCGATGAGTGCGCCGGCGAGGTCGCGCGCGGCGGCGTCGAGCTGGTCGGCGGGCACGACGAGGTTGGCCAGGCCGATGCGGCCGGCCTCGTCGGCGTGGACGTAGCGGCCTGTGACGCAGATCTCCAGGGCTCGCGCGTATCCCACGAGGGAGACGAGGGGGTGCGTGCCGGTGAGGTCGGGCACCAGACCGAGGCTGGTTTCGCGCATGGAGAACTGCACGTCCTCGGCCGCGATCCGCAGATCGCAGGCGAGGGCGAGCTGGAAGCCGGCACCGATCGCGTGTCCCTGCACCGCGGCGACTGTGATGAGGTCGCTGCGCCGCCACCAGGTGAACGCCTCCTGGTACTCGGCGATGGTGTCGTCGAGCACGTCGTCGGAGCCGCGCGCCAGGTCGATGAAGGACGGCTCGCCGTCGAAACCCTCGGGCGTGAACGCCTGACGGTCGAGGCCCGCGGAGAACGAGAGTCCTTCCGCGCGCAGTACGACGACGCGCACGCTGCCCGGCAGGGACTTCCCGGCGTCGGCCAACGCCCGCCACAGAGCGGGACTTTGGGCGTTGCGCTTGTCCGGGTTGGCCAGCGTCACCGTGGCGATGGAGCCGTCGACGGTGAGGCGGACCCCGTCCTTGTCGAGTACCGGCGCGAGCGAGCCGGATCCGCTGTCGGGCGAAGCCATGTGTGCCTCCGATGGTGTGCGCAGTCGGTCGAGGACGTTTCGACGTCCTCGAAACTACTGCACAGTAACCAACCGGCCGGTCGGCGGACCGACCGGGTGGTCACCATCGAAGCCTGTGCACTGCCCGGGTCAGCCGGCCGCGGTCGCCTTCTTGCCGCGTGTAGCCCCGCCGCGACCTCGCAGCGTGACTCCCGACTCACTGAGCATCCGGTGCACGAACCCATACGAGCGGCCGGTTTCCTCGGCCAGCGCTCGGATGCTCGCACCGGAGTCGTACTTCTTCTTCAGGTCTGCCGCGAGCTTGTCGCGCGCGGCGCCGGTTACCCGGCTGCCCTTCTTCAGAGTCTCGGCCACCCGTGCCTCCTCATGGGAAGTGCGCTCTGGACTTCTCATGATCACCCCTCCCGGGCTTCCTGGCCACCCATTCGGCAAGGTCCGTACGACGAGCTTGTGCGGTCGGGAAGCGGCCGACACGAGTGGAACGGAGGGTTCCGGGCGCACCCGGGCGGGGCCTGAAACGGGGTTCCCCGCGAAAGGCCAGGTCAGCGCCTTGCCAGGTGGCACAAGGGCCCCGGCGGGGGTGCGGCGACGGAATGCGTGTAGGACACACCGCGGTACGAGGAGATCTCACTCAGATGATGGATCACGGATCGGCCGAATGATCCATACCGAGTGGATCAGGCTTTCGATCAAGCCGCGCTGACGGCCGACCGTGATCGTGCGCGCCCGGAAGGGGGCGCAGAAGGGGACGCGGGCGGGGTCAGGCGAGGCTGACCAGATCCGCGTAGTCCTGGCCCCAGAGGTCCTCGACGCCGTCGGGCAGCAGGATGATCCGCTCCGGCTGGAGCGCGTCCACGGCGCCCTCGTCGTGGGTGACGAGGACGACGGCGCCCTTGTAGGTGCGCAACGCGCCGAGGATCTCCTCGCGGCTGGCCGGGTCGAGGTTGTTGGTGGGCTCGTCGAGGAGCAGCACGTTCGCGGAGGACACGACGAGCGTCGCGAGCGCGAGGCGGGTCTTCTCGCCGCCGGACAGGACACCGGCCGGCTTGTCGACATCGTCCCCGGAGAACAGGAACGAGCCCAGCGTCTTGCGCACCTCGACCAGGTCCAGGTCGGGGGCGGCGGAGCGCATGTTCTCCAGGACCGTGCGCTCGGGGTCGAGGGTCTCGTGCTCCTGCGCGTAGTAGCCGAGCTTGAGGCCGTGGCCCTCGATGATCTCGCCGGTGTCCGGCTTCTCGGCGCCGCCGAGCAGCTTGAGCAGGGTGGTCTTGCCGGCGCCGTTGAGGCCGAGGATGACGACGCGCGAGCCCTTGTCGATGGCCAGGTCGACGTCGGTGAAGATCTCCAGGGAGCCGTACGACTTCGACAGGCCCTCGGCCATCAGCGGCGTCTTGCCGCACGGTGAGGGCTCGGGGAAGCGCAGCTTGGCGACCTTGTCGGAGACCCGGACCGCGTCGAGCCCGGCGAGCAGCCGGTCGGCGCGCTTGGCCATGTTCTGCGCGGCGACGGTCTTGGTCGCCTTGGCGCGCATCTTGTCGGCCTGGGAGTTGAGGGCCGCGGCCTTCTTCTCGGCGTTCTGGCGCTCGCGCTTGCGGCGCTTCTCGTCGGCCTCGCGCTGCTGCTGGTAGAGCTTCCAGCCCATGTTGTAGACGTCGATCTGGGAGCGGTTCGCGTCCAGGTAGAACACCTTGTTGACGACCGTCTCGACGAGGTCGACGTCGTGGGAGATCACGATGAAGCCGCCGCGGTACGTCCTGAGGTAGTCGCGCAGCCAGACGATGGAGTCGGCGTCGAGGTGGTTCGTGGGCTCGTCGAGGAGCAGGGTGTCGGCGTCCGAGAAGAGGATGCGGGCCAGCTCGATACGGCGGCGCTGACCGCCGGAGAGCGTGTGCAGGGGCTGGCCGAGCACGCGGTCGGGCAGGTTGAGCGCGGCG
The DNA here is from genome assembly GCF_002803065.1 of Streptomyces sp. CB01635. GTDB lineage: Bacteria > Actinomycetota > Actinomycetes > Streptomycetales > Streptomycetaceae > Streptomyces. The sequence goes on along the minus strand of NZ_NNBL01000002.1, from coordinate 819,164 downwards.
GCGATGGTGGCGGCCTCGGCCTCGGCGGCGTATCCGCCCTTGGTGAGGAACTCCGTCTCCTGGCGCTCGTACTGCTTGAGGGCCTTCGCGCGCGTGGCGCCCGTGCCGTTGGCGATGCGCTGCTCGTTGTCCCGCATCTTCTGGATCAGGGTGTCCAGGCCGCGCGCGGACAGGATGCGGTCGCGGGCCAGGATGTCGAGGTCGCCGGTGCGGGGGTCCTGCGGGAGGTAGCCGACCTCTCCGGAGCGGGCGATCGTGCCGCCGGCCGGGGTGCCTTCACCGGCGAGGCACTTGGTGAGGGTCGTCTTGCCCGCGCCGTTGCGTCCGACCAGGCCGATGCGGTCGCCCTTGGCGATACGGAAGGTGGCGTTCTCGATGAGGATGCGGGCGCCGGCGCGCAACTCGATGGCCGAAGCGGTGATCACGGACAGACTCCTGAGCAGGGAATGGACGGCGGAAGGGCTACTGAGGGCGATGAGCCGTCTAGTGCGTGCGGAGAATGGCCATGGGCCAAGTCTAACGGGACGATGCAAACAGGATTCCGCCGTGCTGTTCCGGGGCCGAGGGGCAGACCGCCACGAAGTGTCCGATAGTGGGCGTTGGGCGGCGGGCCGCCGCCCCTGACGTGCGGCAGAGGGCGGTGCGGCCATGCAGTTCGACGACGACGCCGACCTGGACACCTCCGAGGTCCAGGACAGGCGCCGGGTCCCCGGCGGCCGGCGGACCATCGGCGGCGGCCTCGCGGGGTTGCTCGCCCTTCTGGTCGGCCTCTTCTTCGGCACCGACGAATTCGGCCTGTCCTCCGGCGGCGGCGAACCCGACGCCACCGTCTCGTCCGCGGCCCAGGTCAGCCAGGACTGCCGTACGGGCCAGGACGCGAACAGCAAGGAGGACTGCCGCATCGTGGCGGTCGTCAACAGCGTCCAGGACTACTGGCGTCAGGAGTTCCGCGACCGCAGGGGCACCTACTCCCCCGCGCAGACCGTGTTCTTCACCGGCCAGGTCCAGACGGCGTGCGGCACGGCGACCTCGGCGGTCGGGCCGTTCTACTGCCCGGGCGACCGCAAGGTCTATCTGGACCTGGGCTTCTTCAACGACCTGCGCACCAAGTTCGGCTCCAGCGGCGGGCCCTTCGCGCAGGCGTACGTGGTGGCGCACGAGTACGGACACCACGTCCAGAACCTGATGGGGACGCTCCAGCGCTCCCAGGACGGGCGTACGGGCCAGAACAGCAACGCGGTGCGGGTCGAGCTCCAGGCGGACTGCTACGCCGGGGTGTGGGCGCACCACGCGACGACGACGCCCGACGACAAGACGGGCAAGCCGCTGATCACGAACCTCACCGACGCGGACATCCGCGACGGCCTGGGCGCGGCGGCCGCCGTCGGCGACGACCGGATCCAGGAGAAGTTCCAGGGCCGGGTGACGCCCGAGTCCTGGACGCACGGCTCGGCCCAGCAGCGCCAGGAGTGGTTCTACGAGGGCTACCGCACCGGCGACATGGCGCGGTGCAACACGTTCCGGTGAGCGCGGCCGGCTCGCCGGGCGGATTGTCAGTGCCGGGTGCCAGTCTGGATTCGGCAGCACAGTCCCGACCGGCGAAGAAGGTGACGAACGAGTGAGCACAGTGAGCGGTACGAAGGGGGAGGGGCCCGCGAGTTTCTACCCGTCCTTGCTGTACGCCGACGCGAAGGCCGCGATCGACCAGCTGACCTCGGCGTTCGGCTTCACCGCCACGGCCGTGCACGAGGGCGAGGGCGGCTCGGTGATGCACGCCGAGCTGACGTACGGGAACGGCGCGGTGATGCTCGGCTCGAAGGGCCGCGGCGGCCGCTTCGACGAGGCCATGAAGGGCGCGGGCCCGACCGGCATCTATGTCGTCGTGGACGACGTCGACGCCCATCACCGCCGGGCCGTCGAGCACGGCGTGGAGATCCTGATGCCCCCGACGGACCAGGACTACGGCTCCCGGGACTACATGGCCAAGGACGCCGAGGGCAACGTGTGGAGCTTCGGGACGTACGCGCCGCAGATACCGGCCTGATCGCAGGGGCGCGGCGTCACACGCCTCCGGTGTGCACCTGGAAGGCGGCCCGGCGGACGGCCTTGGCGAGCGCCGGGTCCGGGTGCGCTGCGGCCAGCGCGACGAGGACCTGGACAGTGCGCGGGTGCCCGGCCGCCCGGACCTCGTCGAGGAGGGCCGGCACGGTGGGCTGCACGGCGGACTCCAGGTGGCGTACGAGGAGCTGGGCCTCGCCGTGGTCCGCGACGGCCGCCGCGGTGTCCACCCACAGCCAGGTCGTCTCCTCACGGGTCAGCACCATGTGGACGTCCTCGGGATCGGCTCCCTCGTACTCGGCGAGCCACAGCAGCGCGTAGGGGCGCAGTGGCGGCTCGTCGGCGACGGACCGGACGACGGGCTCGGCGGGGGCTCCGACGACGCGCAGGGCCTCGAATGCGAGCCCGCGCAGCAGGGCGTCCTCGCCGCGGGCGGCGGCGATCAGCTCGGTGACGGCGCTGCCGACGGGGCGGGCGGCGAGCCAGGCGCGGTATTCGGCGCGGGCCGCGTTCGGGCGCAGCCGTGCGCAGCCTCTGAGCATGGCATCGGCGGACTGCTCGATGTTGCCCGCCGGGGACTGGGCGGCCACGCAGATCTGCTCCAGCTTGACCCAGACCGCCCAGCTGCCGAGCGGCGTGAGGGTGGCCTGGCTGTCGGCGTAGGTGAGGGCACCGACGGCGGCGAGGCCGTGCAGGGCCCAGTCGAGGAGCGGGGGGAGGGTGGTGCCGGTGGTGGCGGTCGCGGTGTCGGTGGGCTCGGGCTGCGGGCCGTAGGGGATCTCGCAGCGTTCCGTGCGCAGTTCCTCGACGCGCTGGCCGAGCAGATCGAGGAGCTGCGGTACGGGGACCGGGCCGGCCGAGAGCTGGAGGAGGGAGAGCACCTGGGGCATCGCCTCGACGACCTCGGCGACCGCGGCGGCCTCCAGGCTCTTGTTGGCGGGGTGGGCCAGGGACCAGGCGTCGAAGAGCGCGACCCAGCCGCGCAGCACGGCGGTGTCGTCACGGTCCCAGGCGCGCAGGCGCCAGCCGGGGCGCGCGCTGTCGCCGTGCACCTCGACGAGGCCCGCGAGGCGTGCGGTGTCCCAGTCCGCGCGGACCTGCCGCGGGGTCAGGTCCAGGTCGGCCGCCGCGCGTTCGGCGGTGGGTGGGGACAGGGCGCCCCTGCCGTCGGGGGTGCCGTGGCCGCTGCCGGGGCTGAGGACGGCGTCGGCCCAGCGGGCCACGCGGACGGCGTCGGCGAGGCCGCGGCGGGCCATGCGGGCCAGTTCCGCCGGGGGTGGGGTGCCCTCCGGCGGGCGGGGCGCCGGGCGGGGCGGGCGTGCCTGGGTCACCACTCCGTCGGTCCGCACGGGGGCGGCGGCAAGGGTGCGCGGGCGGACGAGTCGGAGCCTGGAGTCGCGCGGGATACGGGACGTCACGGGGGCAGTCTTCCGGTTGACGGTCCGAAAACCCAAACGGAATCGTTTCGGGGCTCTTTGCGGGCGCCGCGGGAGGGTTCGCGGACCGGCGTGCGCCGGGGGTCTACGCGGGCCTTCCTGCACATCTGTCCCGTGCGTATGACGGAACCGTGAGGAGCTACATGAGGGGGGTGAGGAAGCGGCGGAGCGTCTCCTCGTACGTCTGCGGGTCGGCGTTCCACATGGCTCCGTGCGGGGCGTTGTCCACCGTGTGGAGCGAGACCAAGTCGGGGCGCCGGGCCGCCAGTTCGCGGGACAGGCCCCAGGGGGCGATCTCGTCGTCGGGGCCGTGCATCAGGAGCGTGGGCACCTTGAGCGCCTCGGGGTGGGCGGCGGTGTCGAGGCGGTCGCCGTGCAGCCCCGTGCGGCCCTGGGCGGCGCGGACCGCGAGGGGGAGCAGGGGCCTGGGGACACGGCGGGCCTCGGCGAGGGCACGCAGCGTCACGTCCCAGGCGAGGACGGGTGAGTCGAGGACGAGCCCGGAGATACGGTCCCGCAAAGCGGAATGGGCCGCCGCGTGCAGGGCCATGGCGGCGCCGGTCGACCAGCCGTGCACGATGACGCGTTGCGCTCCGTAGCGCACGGCATAGCGGATCGCGGCGTCCAGGTCGCGCCACTCCGTCTCGCCGAGGTGGCCGAGGCCGTCCGGGGAGCGGGGGGCGCCGAGGTCGCCGCGGTAGGCGAGGTCCAGCACGGGGAAGCGGTGGCGGTGCAGGAAGTCCATGAGGACCATGGGGTGCTCGCGTGTGGTGCCCAGGCCGTGGACGGTGATGACCCAGGTGTCGCGGGCGCCGGGGACGAACCAGGCGGGGAGCCCGCCCAGTTCGCCGGGGATGTCGATGTCGGCGTGGTCGAGGCCGAGTGCCGCCTTGGGGTCGCCGATGTGGACCTGGGGGGTGAGCCATGCCTTGGCGCCGGGTTCGAGGGAGCCGTGGGTGACGCGCTCCAGGCGGCGTACGACGGCGTCCGCCGCGTGCGGGGCGGACTCGAGTACGGGCCCGACCACGGCGTGGAATCCGTCGCCGCTCAGGCCGTACGTGCCCGGGCGCAGGGAGGCCAGGTCGCGGGTGAGCGTGATCTGGCCCGCGGCGGTGGCGTGGACGGTCAGGCGTGGCTCGGTGGGCAGGGGCCGGCCCGCGGGCGCCTTGAGGGCGGCATCGCTGGCGAACCGGCCGGCCGCGATCGCGGCCGCGCCGGCACCGATGACTGCGGTGACGGCAGCGGCCGTCGCTCTGGCGGTGCGCACCGTCCCAGTGTCCGCGCCCGGGCTCCGACCGGCCAGTGGGGCGAGGCCGGGGGGCCGTCGGGTGCCGGTTCAGCCCGGCTGCCCGTACCCCCGCAGCTTCTCCTCCACCTCGCGCACCTGGTCGCGGGTGAGGAGCGTCGGCGTGTGGTGGGGATGGGCGCTCGCGGTGAGCCAGACGCGGCACAGCCATTCGAGCTGGGCCGTGCGGTCGTAGGCGGCGGCGAGGGTGTCGCCGTAGGTGAGGGTGCCGTGGTTCTGGAGCAGGCAGCCTGTCCGCCCCTTGAGAGCGTCGAGCACGTTCTCGGCCAACCGCTCGGTGCCGTACGTCGCATACGGGGCAACCCGGACAGGTCCGCCGAGGGTCGCGGCCATGTAGTGGATGAGCGGGAGCTCGGGCACGAGGGTGGAGACGGCGGTGGCGTGGACCGCGTGGGTGTGGACGACGGCACGGGCGGGCGTCGCGCGGTAGACCGCCAGATGCATCGGGAGTTCGCTGGTCGGGGTCAGGGTTCCGGCGCGCTGCCCGCCGTCGAGGCCGACGGCGACGAGGTCGTCCGGGGTGAGCTCGTCGTAGGGGACCCCGCTGGGCGTGACGAGGACGGTGTCGCCGATGCGCACCGAGACGTTTCCCGAGGTCCCGACGACGAGGCCGTCGGTGACGGTGCGCCGGGCCGTCGCCACGAGCGCGCTCCATGCCTGCGCGAGTCCGTCCGCGCCCTGCCCTGCCTCGCCCGGTTCCTGCGCCATGCCCGCATCCTGCCAGCCGCCCGGCGGGCCCGCGTGGATCGTGGCGCCCGGGCACTTTAATGCGGATCCGAGGAGTCCGGAAGCGCACGAATGGGCATGAATGCCCGCCTGGAAACGATTGGCTGGAGACCGACGGGCTCAGCGGGATCTTCCGGTAGCCTCCGGTGGGATTTGTCATGCACGTCGCCATTCCGGGGGGAAATATGGCTCGTGGTCACAAGCCGTCCCGTCGCCGCGCGCAGATCGCGGCCGCGACATCACTCGCCGCCCTGACGTTCGGGGGAACCGCTCTCGCACAGGCTCCGGCGTCCGCGGCGGGCGGCACCAAGGGGCACGACGTCTCGTCGCACCAGACGAACGTCGACTGGCAGAAGGCCAAGAGCAAGGGTGCACGGTTCGTCTACGTCAAGGCGACCGAGTCCACCACCTACCGCAATCCCTACTTCAGCCGGCAGTACAACGGAGCGCGCAGCGCCGGCATCATCCGCGGCGCGTACCACTTCGCGCTCCCGAACAAGTCGTCCGGCCGGACGCAGGCCTCGTACTTCGTGCGCAACGGGGGCGGGTGGCGGGCGGACGGCTGGACGCTGCCGCCGGCGCTCGACATCGAGTACAACCCGTACAGCTCGAAGAAGTGCTACGGCCTGAGCAAGGGGAAGATGATCTCCTGGATCAGGTCGTTCAGCGACGAGGTGCGGCGCAGGACGGGCCGCCGGCCGGTGATCTACACCAATTACCGCTGGTGGAAGAACTGCACGGGCAACAGCGCGGCCTTCGCGGGGAACCACGCGCTATGGCTCGCCCGCTACGACGAGTCCGCCGGGGCGCTGCCGTCGGGCTGGTCGTACTGGACGTTCTGGCAGTACGACAACAGCGGCGGACTGCCGGGTGACCAGAATCTCTTCAACGGTTCACAGGCGCAGTTGCGGAGGTTCGCCCGCGGCTAGCGGAAGGCTTACTTCCGCTTGATTGAGCCACCGTTCCGCTTCGCGAACGACCCCGTGCCGCCGCCCCGTTTCCAACGGAGTGGCGGCACTCCGCTTCGAGTCACCGCACCGCCCGCCTCAGTTCATCTTCCGTTCACTCAGATTGCCTACGGTCGCCGAGCCACTGACGTCCAACAGAAGCCTGGGTAAATGGAACACATCACGCTTCTCCTCGGGATCGTGATCGTTACCGCTCTCGTGTTCGACTTCACGAACGGTTTCCACGACACAGCCAACGCGATGGCCACCACCATCTCGACCGGCGCTCTCAAGCCCAAGACGGCGGTGGCCATGTCCGCCGTGCTGAACCTCGTCGGAGCCTTCCTCTCCGTGGAGGTCGCCAAGACGATCTCCGGCGGCATCATCAACGAGGACGGACTCAAGACCGAGGTCATCTTCGCGGCGCTGGTGGGCGCCATCCTCTGGAATCTCCTGACCTGGCTGGTGGGCCTCCCCTCCAGCTCGTCCCACGCGCTCTTCGGCGGCCTCATCGGTGCCGCCGTGATGTCGATGGGCTGGTCGTCGATCAACGGCGGCACCGTCGTCACCAAGATCCTGCTCCCGGCCGTCGCCGCGCCGCTCGTGGCGGGCATCGCCGCGACGCTGGCCACCCGGCTCACGTACCGGATAGGCAGCAAGACCGACCAGAAGGCGACCGCCAAGGGCTACCGCGCCGGGCAGATCGCCTCCGCGGGCCTGGTCTCGCTGGCGCACGGCACGAACGACGCGCAGAAGACGATGGGCATCATCACGCTCGCCCTGATCACGGGCGGCGTCCTCAGCCCCGGCGCCAACCCCCCGATGTGGGTCATCGTCTCGGCCGGTGCGGCCATCGCGCTCGGCACCTACCTCGGCGGCTGGCGCATCATCCGCACCATGGGCAAGGGCCTCACGGACCTCGCGCCGCAGCAGGGCTTCGCCGCCCAGACCAGCGCCGCGACCGCGATCCTCGCCTCCTCGCACATCGGCTTCTCGCTCTCCACGACGCAGGTCTGCTCCGGCGCCGTCATGGGCTCGGGCCTCGGCCGCAAGGGCGGCGTCGTCCGCTGGTCGACCGCGACCCGCATGTTCATCGCCTGGGGCCTGACCCTGCCGGCCGCCGGTCTGGTCGGCGCGGGCGCCGAGTTCCTCACCAAGCAGGGCTCGTGGGGCGTCGCCGTCACCGCGCTGCTCCTGATCGCCGGCGCGGGCATCATCTGGGCTCTGTCCCGGCGCAACTCGATCGACCACACGAACGTCACGGACGACGACATCGATGGCGTCGACGTCCCGGACGAGCCCGCCGGCGTCGTGACCACCGCGATCGCGGCCGTCACCCCGCCGCCCGCCGGCACGGTCGCGGACCTGGACACCGACGTGAAGACCACCATCCCCGCCTCGCCCGCCCCGCCTTCGGCGGAGCCCGTGCGCCCGGCCACGGTCTAAGGAAACAGCAGCGCTATGCACATCGACTGGGCAGCACTCGGCTCCGTGTTCGGAGTCAGCCTCGTGATCACGGTGGCCCTCGTGGGCCTGTTCACCCTCGGCATCGTCGGCCTCACCAAGCGGGAGTCGGCGGCGGCCCAGGGCAACTCGGCGGCGCTGGCCGTCTCCGGCGCGTACGCCTGCTTCGCCCTGTGCGCGGCGGCCGTCGGGTACGGGATCTTCCTGATCGTCGCCTGACCGGAGGTAACCGGCAGGAGTGCGGGGTGCGGGACGCGAAGGCGTTCCGCACCCCGCTTCGTGTGGGCCTCAGCACACTCTCCCTTCGCAGGTCAACGGCAAGTTGACGGGCGTTCGCGGGGCGTGGTGGACTTCCGGGGCCATCTACGGCAGCAGGAGAGGAAGCCGGTGCGAATCCGGCGCGGTCCCGCCACTGTCACCGGGGAGTGATCCCCGCGAGCCAGGAACTCTCGCCGCCGGTCTCTTCCAACCAGGGCGTGGACACCCTGAGTGAGGACATATCGCCATGCGCGGCTGCCAGTTGCGGGTGCTCCCGCCGAGAACGAGTACAAGGGTTCCCCTCGCCGTAGCGGCGGGCTGACCGTGCGGGCCGAGCGCGTCTTCGCGTACGGCAGCGCCGCCGGACTCCTCGGTGACCTCCTGATCGGCGATCCGCGCCGCGGGCATCCGGTCGCCGCGTTCGGGCGGGCCGCGGGCGCCGTCGAGCGCGTGCTGTGGCGTGACCACCGCGGGTGGGGCGCCGTGCACACCGCCGTGTGCGCCGGGGGCGCCGCCGTCGCCGGTGGCCTCGCCGCGCGCGCCGTGCGCCACTCCCCCGCCGTCTCCATCGCGCTGACCGCCGCCGCCACCTGGGCGGTCGTCGGCGGTACGTCGCTGGGGCGCGAGGCGCGCGCCATCGGGGGCGCGCTGACCGCCGGTGACGTGGACGCGGCGCGCGAGCGGCTGCCGCATCTGTGCGGGCGTGACCCGCAGGCCCTGGACGCGGACGGGATCGCGCGGGCCGTCGTCGAGTCCGTCGCCGAGAACACCTCCGACGCCGTCGTGGGCGCGCTCGTGTGGGGCGCCGTCGCCGGCATCCCCGGGCTCGTCGCGTTCCGCGCCGTGAACACGCTGGACGCCATGGTCGGCCACAAGTCGGCCAGGTACCGCCGCTACGGCTGGGCCTCCGCGCGCCTCGACGACGTGGCGGGCTGGCCGGGGGCGCGGCTGACCGGCGTGCTCGCCGCGGTCGCGGGCGGCCGTCCGCGCGGCGCGCTCACGGCGTGGCGCGCGGACGCGCGGCTGCACCCGAGCCCCAACGCCGGTGTCGTCGAGGCCTCGTTCGCGGGGGCGCTCGGAGTGCGGCTCGGGGGCACGTTGTCGTACGGCGGGCGGGTCGAGCACCGGCCCGTACTGAACGCGTCGGGCCGGGCCGTGGAGACCGCCGACGTCGAGCGGGCGGCGCGGCTCTCGCGGCGCGTGAGCTGGCTGGCCCTCGGCGTGTGTGTCGCGGGGCGGGCACTGTTGCAAAGGGGGAAGTCGTGAGTGGTGGCGGACTGCTGGTGGCAGGGACCACGTCCGATGCCGGGAAGAGCGTCGTCACCGCGGGGATCTGCCGGTGGCTGGTGCGGCAGGGGGTGAAGGTCGCGCCGTTCAAGGGGCAGAACATGTCCCTCAACTCCTTCGTGACGCGCGAGGGCGCCGAGATCGGGCGGGCGCAGGCCATGCAGGCGCAGGCCGCCCGCGTCGAGCCGAGCGCCCTGATGAACCCCGTGCTGCTGAAGCCGGGCAGTGACCGGAGCAGCCAGGTGGTGCTCATGGGCAAGCCGGTCGGCGAGTTGAGTGCCCGGGGCTACCACGGGGGACGGCAGGCGGCACTTCTGGACACCGTCGTGGGATGCCTGGAGGAACTCCGGGGCAGCTATGACGCCGTGATCTGTGAAGGGGCGGGCTCTCCCGCCGAGATCAACCTGCGCCGCACCGACATCGTCAACATGGGGATCGCCCGGGCCGCGCGGCTGCCCGTGCTCGTGGTCGGCGACATCGACCGCGGCGGCGTCTTCGCGTCGTTCTTCGGCACGACGGCACTGCTCGCCCCCGAGGACCAGGAGCTGCTGGCCGGCTATCTGGTCAACAAGTTCCGCGGGGACGTCTCGCTCCTCGAGCCCGGCCTCGACATGCTCAAGGACCTGACCGGGCGCCCCACGTACGGGGTCCTCCCCTTCCAGCACGGCCTCGGCATCGACGAGGAGGACGGGCTGCGCGTGTCGCTGCGCGGTTCCGTGCGCGAGTCGCAGACCGCGGCCCCGGTCGGCGAGGACGTGTTGCGCGTCGCCGTCTGCGCCGTCCCGCTGATGTCGAACTTCACCGACGTGGACGCCCTGGCCGCGGAGCCGGGCGTCGTCGTGCGGTTCGTCGACCGCGCCGAGGAGCTCGTCGACGCGGACCTGGTCGTCGTGCCGGGAACGCGCGGCACCGTCAAGGCACTTCAGTGGCTGCGTGAGCGCGGCCTCGCCGACGCCCTGGCGCGCCGGGCCGCCGAGGGCCGGCCGGTCCTCGGGATCTGCGGCGGCTTCCAGGTGCTCGGCGAGCGCATCGAGGACGACGTCGAGTCGCGCCTGGGCGCCGTGGACGGGCTCGGACTGCTGCCCGTACGGGTGCGGTTCGAGCGCGAGAAGACCCTCGCCCGGCCCGTCGGCGAGGCGCTCGGCGAGCGCGTCGAGGGTTACGAGATTCATCACGGGGTCGCCGAGGTCACCGGCGGAGAAGCCTTCTTGGACGGATGCCGCGTCGGCTCCGTCTGGGGCACGCACTGGCACGGCTCGCTGGAGGCGGACGGCTTCCGCCGGGCGTTCCTGCGCGAGGTCGCGGCCGCCGCGGGCCGCCGTTTCGTACCAGCGCCCGACACGTCGTTCGGCGCGCTGCGCGAGGAGCAGCTCGACCGGCTCGGCGATCTGATCGAAGAACACGCGGACACGGACGCGCTGTGGCGGCTCATCGAGTCCGGCGCTCCGTCAGGACTGCCTTTCATTCCACCGGGAGCGCCCGCATGAGCACAGTGTTGTTGTTGTCGACCGCAGACACCGATCTGCTGGCGGCCCGGGCCTCCGGCGCCCCCTACCGGATCGGGAACCCGACCCGCGTGGACGTGCAGAGCGAGTTGCCGGAACTGCTCGACGGCGTGGACATCGCCGTCGTACGGCTCCTCGGCGGCAAGCGCGCCTGGGAGGACGGGCTCGCGGCGCTGAAGGCGTCCGGCGTGCCGACGGTCCTGCTCGGCGGCGAGAGCGTCCCGGACGCGGAGCTGATGGCCGAGTCGACCGTGCACGCGGGCGCCGTGGCCGAGGCGCTGCGCTATCTCGTCGAGGGCGGCCCGGGCAACCTCGTCGAGCTGGCCCGCTTCCTCGTCCAGGACGTGCTGCGGGGCGGGCAAGGCCGGGCCGGGAGCACGCAGGAGCGGCACAGCGCCGAGCCGCAGAAGATGCCCGAGTACGGGGTGCTCGGCCGCCGTGCCCGCGTCGAGGGCCGTCCGACGGTCGGCGTGCTCTTCTACCGCGCCCACGAGCTGTCCGGGAACACCGCGTTCGTGGACACGCTGTGCGACGCGATCGAGGCGCGCGGCGTCAACGCCCTTCCGGTGTACTGCGGTTCGCTGCGCGGCGCCGACCCCGGCCTGTACGAGCTGCTCGGTGAGGCCGACACCCTCGTGGCGACCGTACTCGCGGCGGGCGGCACGCACGCCTCGCAGGCGTCCGCGGGCGGCGACGAGGAGGCCTGGGACATCGGCGCGCTCGCCGACCTCGACATCCCTGTCCTGCAGGGTCTTTGTCTCACGTCGTCGAAGGCGGCCTGGGAGGCGTCGGACGCCGCGCTGTCGCCGATGGACGCGGCGATGCAGGTCGCGATCCCCGAGTTCGACGGCCGGATCGTGACCGTGCCGTTCTCCTTCAAGGAGGAGGGCCCCGACGGCGTCCCCGTGTACGCGGCCGACCCCGAGCGGGCCGCGCGCGTCGCCGGAATCGCCGTACGCCACGCGCGTCTCGGCCACAAGCCGAACGGCGAGAAGAAGCTCGCCGTCGTCTTCACGGCCTACCCGACCAAGCACTCGCGGGTCGGCAACGCGGTGGGCCTCGACACGCCCGCCTCCGCCGTCCGCGTCCTGGACGCGCTGCGCGAGGCCGGTTACGGCGTCCACGGCTACCCCGACAACGGTGACGAGCTGATCCACCGGCTCATCGAGGCGGGCGGCCACGACGTCGAGTGGCTCACCGAGGACCAGTTGGCGTCGGCGCCCGCGCGCGTGCCGCTCGCCGACTACCGCGCCTGGTTCGACAAGCTGGCGCCCGAACTGCGCGACAAGATGCTGGAGGCGTGGGGCGAGCCGCCGGGCTCCCTCTACGTCGACGGCGACGACATCGTGCTCGCGTCGCTCCAGTTCGGCAACGTCGTCGTGATGATCCAGCCGCCGCGCGGCTTCGGCGAGAACCCGATCGCGATCTACCACGACCCGGACATGCCGCCGTCGCACCACTACATGGCCGCGTACCGCTGGCTGGAGACTGTGACATCGGAAGGCGGCTTCGGCGCGGACGCCGTCATCCACATGGGCAAGCACGGCACCATGGAGTGGCTGCCGGGCAAGGGCCTTGGCCTGAGCGGGAGTTGTGCGCCCGACGCGGTCCTCGGCGAGCTGCCGCTGATCTACCCGTTCATCGTGAACGACCCGGGCGAGGGCACGCAGGCCAAGCGCCGCGGGCACGCCACGGTCGTCGACCACCTGGTGCCGCCGATGGCGCGCGCCGACACGTACGGCGATCTCGCGAAGCTGGAGCAGCTCCTCGACGAGTACGCGCTCGTCTCCGACCTGGACCCGACGAAGGCCCCGGCCGTGCGCGCCCAGATCTGGACGCTGGTGAAGGCCGCCGAGCTCCACCACGACCTGCATGTCGACGAGCAGCCGGACGACGGCGACTTCGACGAGTTCGTGATGCACATCGACGGCTATCTGTGCGAGATCAAGGACGTGCAGATCCGCGACGGTCTGCACATCCTGGGCGGCGGCCCGGTCGGCGAGCCGCGCGTGAACCTCGTACTCGCCGTGCTGCGCGCCTCGCAGGTGTGGGGCGGCACCGCGAACGCGCTGCCCGGCCTGCGCGCCTGCCTGGCCGAGCACTTCGGCCTGGCCGAGAAGGAGCTGCTCGGCGAGCCCGGCGCCCCCGTGAAGGTGCCGGCCGAACTGACGGACCTCGTCAGTGGTCCCGCCCGCAGCGCCGCCGACGCGATCGACCTCCTGGAGCAGCTGTGCCGGCGCTCGGCCGAGGGCATGGAGGAGCGCGGCTGGGACGCCGCTGCCGTCCCCGCGCTCGTCCGCGACGTCGTCGGGACCGAACTCCCGGACGCCGTGGCGGTGCTGGAGTTCGCGTGCCGTGAGCTCGTGCCGCGGCTCGCCCGTACGACGGACGAGATCGGGCACATCCTGCGCGCGCTCGACGGCGGATACGTGCCCGCGGGACCGTCCGGGTCGCCGACGCGCGGCCTGGTCAACGTGCTGCCGACGGGCCGCAACTTCTACTCCGTCGACCCGAAGGCGATCCCCTCGCGGCTGAGCTGGGAGGTCGGGCAGGCGCTCGCCGACTCGCTCGTCGCGCGCTATCTGGCCGACACCGGCGAGTACCCCAAGTCCGTGGGCCTGACGGTGTGGGGCACTTCGGCGATGCGTACGCAGGGCGACGACATCGCGGAGATCCTCGCGCTGCTCGGCTGCCGCCCCGTGTGGGACGACGCCTCGCGCCGTGTCACCGGCTTCGAGATCGTGCCCGCCGCCGAACTCGGGCGCCCGCGCATCGATGTGACGGTCCGTATCTCCGGCTTCTTCCGCGACGCGTTCCCGCACGTCGTGGGCCTGATCGACGACGCCGTGCAGGCCGTCGCCGCGCTCGACGAGACCGCCGAGCAGAACCACGTACGCGCCCATGTCGAACAGGACACCGTCGAGCACGGCGACCGGCGGCGGGCCACGGCCCGCATCTTCGGGTCGAAGCCGGGCGCGTACGGCGCCGGGCTGCTGCCGCTGATCGACGCCCGCAACTGGCAGTCCGACGCGGACCTCGCCGAGGTGTACGCGGTGTGGGGCGGCTACGCGTACGGGCGCGGGCTCGACGGGCGGGCGGCGCGCGGCGACATGGAGACGGCGTTCCGCCGCATCAACGTGGCGGCGAAGAACGTCGACACCCGCGAGCACGACCTCGTCGACGCCGACGACTACTTCCAGTACCACGGCGGCATGGTCGCCATGGTGCGGCATCTGACGGGGGCCTCCCCCGAGGCGTACGTCGGCGACTCCGCCGTGCCCGACCAGGTGAAGACCCGCACGCTCGGCGAGGAGACCCACCGGGTGTTCCGCGCCCGTGTGGTCAACCCGCGCTGGATGGCCGCGATGCGCCGCCACGGCTACAAGGGCGCCTTCGAGATGGCCGCCACCGTCGACTACCTCTTCGGGTACGACGCGACGGCCGGCGTGGTCGACGACTGGATGTACGAGAAGCTGTCGGCCGAGTACGTCTTCGACGCGGAGAACCAGGACTTCATGAAGAAGTCCAACCCGTGGGCCCTGCGGGGCATCACCGAGCGGCTGCTCGAGGCGGCCGAGCGCGGCCTGTGGGCCGAGCCGGACGCGCAGACGCTGGAGCGGCTGCGGGCCACGTATCTGGAACTTGAGGGCGACTTGGAGGGCGACGACCAGTGAGTACCCCCTATCCGTTCACCGCGCTCGTCGGGCAGGACGACCTGCGGCTCGCGCTGCTGCTGAACGCGGTCAGCCCTGCCGTCGGCGGGGTGCTCGTGCGCGGCGAGAAGGGCACGGCCAAGTCCACGGCCGTACGCGCCCTCTCGGCCCTCATTCCCGAGGTCGAGGTCGTCGCCGGGTGCCGCTTCTCGTGTGCGCCCGGCGCCCCGGACCCGGCGTGCCCGGACGGCCCGCACGAGACCGGACCCGGCACCTCACGTGCCGCCCGCATGGTCGAGCTGCCCGTCGGCGCGTCCGAGGACCGGCTCGTCGGCGCGCTCGACATCGAGCGGGCGCTCGCCGAGGGCGTGAAGGCCTTCGAGCCGGGGCTCCTCGCCGACGCGCACCGCGGGATCCTGTACGTCGACGAAGTGAACCTGCTGCACGACCACTTGGTGGACCTGCTGCTGGACGCCGCCGCGATGGGCGCCTCGTACGTGGAGCGCGAGGGCGTGTCCGTGCGGCATGCCGCGCGCTTCCTGCTCGTCGGCACCATGAACCCCGAAGAGGGCGAGCTGCGGCCGCAGTTGCTCGACCGGTTCGGCCTCACCGTGGAGGTCGCCGCCTCCCGCGAGCCCGACCAGCGCGTCGAGGTCGTCAAGCGGCGCCTCGCCTACGACGACGACCCCGAGGGCTTCGCCGGGAAGTGGGAGCAGGAGGAGTCCGCCGTACGGGCGCGGATCGTCGCGGCCCGTGACCTGCTGCCTTCGGTGCGGCTCGGCGACGCCGCGCTGCGGCAGATCGCCGCGACGTGCGCCGCGTTCGAGGTCGACGGGATGCGCGCGGACATCGTGATGGCGCGTACGGCGACGGCGCTCGCCGCGTGGGCGGGCCGCACGGACGTGCTGGCCGAGGACGTGCGGCAGGCCGCGCTCCTCGCGCTGCCGCACCGCAGGCGCCGCAACCCGTTCGACGCGCCGGGGCTCGACGAGGACAAGCTCGACGACACTCTTGAGGAGTTCGGCGGGCAGGACGACGAGCCCGACCCTGACGGTGACGGCGGCGGGGACGGTGACGGGGACGGCCCCGGTGGAGGGGGCGGGCAGCCGCCCCAGGACGCGCCCGAGGGCAGCGGCCCCGACACGGGTGGCGACCAGGCCGCCGACATCCCGGCGCAGGGCGAGCCCTCCGAGAGCGGCGAGCAGAAGGCTCCCGCGGGCGGCGGCGAGCAGGCGGCCGCCCGGGCCGGTGAGCCCTTCCGTACGAAGATGCTGAGCGTGCCCGGACTCGGTGAGGGTGCCGCGGGGCGGCGCTCGCGGGCCCGCACGGAGCACGGGCGTACGACGGGTGCGCGGCGCCCGCGTGGCGCGCTCACCAAGCTGCACCTCGCGGCGACCGTGCAGGCCGCCGCCCCGCACCAGCGGGCGCGCGGGCGTTCCGGCCCCGGGCTCGTGGTGCGGCGTGACGATCTGCGGCAGGCGACCAGGGAGGGCCGCGAGGGCAACCTCGTGCTCTTCGTGGTCGACGCCTCCGGGTCGATGGCGGCGCGGCAGCGGATGAGCGCCGTGAAGGGCGCTGTCCTGTCGCTGCTCCTCGACGCGTACCAGCGGCGGGACAAGGTGGGGCTCGTGACGTTCCGCGGGTCCTCGGCCGATGTGGCACTGCCGCCGACGTCCTCCGTGGACGCGGCCGCCGTACGGCTCGAGTCGCTGCCCACCGGTGGGCGTACGCCGCTGTCCGCCGGGCTCCTGAAGGCGCACGACGTGCTGCGCGTGGAGCGACTGCGGGACCCGGCGCGCCGGCCGCTCCTCGTCGTGGTGACCGACGGGCGCGCGACGGGCGGTCCCGAGCCGGTGGCGCTCGCGGGGCGTGCGGCGCGGCTGCTCGCCGCCGAGGGAACGGCGTCGGTCGTCGTGGACTGCGAGTCGGGCCCTGTGCGGCTCGGGCTCGCCGGTCAGCTGGCGGGCGAGCTGGGCGGGACGGCGGTGACGCTCGACGAGCTGCGGGCCGATTCCATCGCCGGGCTCGTGAAGGAGGTCCGACAGATGCAGGGTCTGCAGTCGAACAGCAGGAGGGCCGCGTAATGCCTCAGGGACAGCCGAGCGTCGTGCCGGACGACGGGCTCACGACGCGGCAGCGGCGCAACCGGCCGCTCGTCGTCGTCCACACCGGCATCGGCAAGGGCAAGTCGACGGCGGCTTTCGGGCTCGCCCTGCGCGCCTGGAACCAGGGCTGGCCGATCGGGGTGTTCCAGTTCGTCAAGTCGGCGAAGTGGAAGGTCGGCGAGGAGAACGCGCTGCGCGTCCTCGGCGCGAGCGGCGAGGGCGGGAGCGTCGACTGGCACAAGATGGGCGAGGGCTGGTCCTGGGTCCAGCGCGACGCGCAGATGGACAACGAGGAGAAGGCCCGCGAGGGCTGGGAGCAGGTCAAGCGTGACCTCGCCGCCGAGACGTACCAGCTGTACGTGCTCGACGAGTTCGCCTACCCGATGCACTGGGGCTGGATCGACACGGACGAGGTCATCTCCGTGCTGCGGGACCGGCCCGGGACCCAGCACGTCGTGATCACCGGGCGCAACGCCCCCGAGAAGCTGCTGGACTTCGCCGACCTGGTCACCGACATGTCCAAGGTCAAGCACCCGATGGACGCGGGCCAGAAGGGCCAGAGGGGCATCGAGTGGTGAGTTCGTCCCTGCCACGGCTCGTCATTGCCGCGCCCTCGTCGGGCAGCGGCAAGACGACCGTCGCGACGGGTCTGATGGCGGCGTTCGCCGGACGCGGGCTCGCCGTGTCGCCGCACAAGGTCGGGCCCGACTACATCGACCCCGGGTACCACGCGCTCGCCACGGGGCGCGCCGGGCGCAACCTCGACGCGTACATGTGCGGGCCCGAGCTCGTGGCGCCGCTCTTCGCGCACGGGGCGCGGGGGTGCGATCTCGCCGTCGTCGAGGGCGTGATGGGGCTTTTCGACGGGGCCTCCGGTCAGGGCGAGCTGGCGTCGACCGCGCATGTCGCGAAGCTGCTTCGGGCGCCGGTCGTGCTCGTTGTCGACGCGTCGTCCCAGGCGCGGTCCGTGGCCGCGCTCGTGCATGGCTTTGCGTCGTTCGATCCTGAGGTGCGGCTCGCCGGGGTGATCCTCAACAAGGTCGGCTCCGACCGGCACGAGGCGATCCTGCGCGAGGCGCTGGACGAGTCGGGGGTGCCGGTGTTCGGCGCTTTGCGCCGGGGTGGGGAAGTGGTGACTCCCTCGCGCCACCTGGGGCTTGTACCGGTGGCCGAGCGGGGGGCGGAGGCGGTTGCGGCTGTTGCCGCGATGGCCGAGTTGGTGCGGGTCGGGTGTGACCTGGACGCGCTCCATGCGGTGGCTCGTGGTGCCGGGCCGTTGGACTGTGCGGCTTGGGATGCGGCTGAGGTTTTGGGGTCTCTCCCCCGGCCCGCCCCTTCCCGGCCGTATCAATATGCGGCTCCGCCGCGGGGGGGCTCTGCCCCGGACCCCGGTCCTCAAACGCAGGACGGGCCGGACGCACCGGAGTTGCCGGACCGCAAGGGGGGCAAGCCTCGCGTCGCCGTGGCCGGTGGCGCCGCCTTCACCTTCTCCTATGCCGAGCACAGTGAGCTGCTTGCCGCCGCCGGGGCCGACGTCGTGTCCTTCGACCCTCTTCGGGACGAGCAACTCCCGGACGGGACACAGGCGTTGGTCATCGGTGGGGGTTTTCCGGAGGTGTACGCCTCCGAGCTGTCCGCCAATGAACCGCTGCGCAAGGCCGTCGGGGAGCTCGCGCGGTCCGGGGCTCCCGTCGTCGCCGAGTGTGCGGGGCTGCTGTATCTGGCGCGGTCCCTGGACGGGCGGCCCATGTGCGGGGTTCTGGACATCGACGCGCGGATGTCGGAGCGGCTGACGCTCGGGTACCGGGACGCCGTCGCTGTGTCCGACAGCGTGCTGGCCGCGAACGGGACACGGGTGCGCGGTCACGAGTTCCATCGCACCGTCGTCGAACCCGGGGCCGGCGCCTCCCCCGCGTGGGGCATCACGCGTCCCGGGCGGCGCGTCGAAGGGTTTGTGCAGGGCGGGGTGCATGCCTCGTATCTGCATGTGCACTGGGCCGCCGTGCCCCAGGCGGCGCGGCGCATCGTCGCGCAGGCAACCGAAGTCGCGCGGGCAACCGAAGGAGTCACCCCGTCATGACCAGCAACACCACGCACCGGCTGACCGGCGTCGGCGTGGGTCCCGGTGACCCCGAGCTCGTGACCGTGAAGGGCGTGAACGCCCTGCGCGAGGCCGCCGTCGTCGTCGTACCGGTGATGGCCGCGGCCGACGGGACCGATGGCGGTGAGCCCGGCCGCGCCGAGGCGACCGTCCTGCACTACGTGCCCGCCGTCAAAGTCGTCCGCGTCGTCTTCGCGCTCAACGAGCGCTCGGACCGGGCCCGGCGCGAGGCCGCCTGGGACGCGGCCGGTGAGCGCGTCGCGGCGCTCCTGCGGGAGCACGGCTCCGTCGCGTTCGCGACGATCGGCGACCCGAACGTGTACTCCACGTTCACGTATCTCGCCCTGACCGTCGAGGAGCTGGTGCCGGGGACCGTCGTCGCGACCGTGCCGGGCATCACCGCCATGCAGGACCTCGCCGCGCGGTCCGGCGCCGTGCTCACCGAGGGCACCGAGCCGCTGACGCTCGTGCCGGTGACCGCCGGTTCGGCCGTGCTCAAGGAGGCGCTCGCGGGGCCCGGCACCGTCGTCGCGTACAAGTTCGGGCGGCTCGCGGGCGAGGTCGCCGCGGCGCTGCGCGAGACCGGGCGGACGCAGGACGCCGTGTGGGGGTCCGCGCTCGGGCTGCCCGAGGAGTCCATCAGGCCCGCCGCCGAACTGGAGACCGACGCCGCGCTGCCGTACCTGTCGACGCTGATCGCGCCCGCTCGGCGCGACGGCGGACGGGGCGGGAAACTGTGACCCGCCGGGGGGCGGAACAGGCCCTAGTCCCCCGACGCGCCGATCACCAGCCACATCAGGGCGGCGCCCGCGATCGTGCACAGGAGCGTGGAGCGCGCCGGGTGGTGGTGGCTGGCCTCCGGCAGGATCTCCGCGGCCGCGATGTACAGCAGAATGCCGCCGAAGAACCCGAGGTAGCAGGCGAGGGCCTGCGCCGGGATGGTGAACAGCAGCGTCGACGCGGCGCCCACCACCGGGGCGAGCGCGTCCGCGCCGACCATCGCGAGTGCCTTGCGGCGGGCGTTCCCGTAGGCGCGCGTGATCGTGTACGTGTTGAAGCCGTCGGCGAAGTCGTGCGTGATCACGGCGAGCGCGACGGTGTACCCCATGGTGCTGCTCACCTGGAACGAGGCGCCGATCGCGACGCCGTCCGCGACGCTGTGCCCGACCATCGCGGAGGCGGCGCCGAGGCCGACCTGGGGCACCTGTTCCTCGCCCTCCTGCGCCCCGTGTGCGGCCTGGCGCATCGCGAGCAGCCGCTCGACGATGTGCGCGGCGAGGAAGCCCGCGACGAACAGGAGCAGCGCGGCCGGCACTTGGTAGATCTCGTTGCCCGCGCCGTGCAGGGCCTCCGGAAGCAGGTCGAAGCCGACCACGCCGAGCATCAGGCCGCCGGCGAATCCGAGCACCAAGTGGCGCCGGTCGGTGACGTGGTGGGCGGTCCAGCCGCCGACGAGTGTCATCACGAACGAGCCAAGGGCGACGAGGACGGCCATGGTCCTTTGCTAGCGGATCGGTACTGTCCGCGCACGCCCGGGACCGGCTGAACCGCACCTTCCGACCCGTCCGATACCGCTCCCGTACCTCCGTACGACCGAACCGTGTACGACCGCGTGATCCTCACGCGTACGACGTCCATCCCCGAGAGGACCCCAGTCATGCCCGAAGCAACCACCGGCAAGGTGACCTTCGTCGGTGCCGGGCCCGGCGCCGCCGATCTGCTCACGTTCCGCGCCGCGCGCGCCATCGCGGACGCCGATGTCGTCATCTGGGCGGCCAGCCTGGTGCAGGAGGAGGTCCTCGACCACGCGCGCGAGGGCGCGGAGATCCTGGACTCGGCGACGATGTCGCTGGAGGACGTCGTCGCCGTGTACGAGCGGGCGCACCGCGACGGGCTGCGGGTCGCGCGCATCCATTCCGGGGACCCGGCGCTGTGGGGCGGCACGCAGGAGCAGGTCGACCGGTGCGCGCGGCTCGGTATCGCGACGGAGGTGATCCCGGGTGTCTCGTCGTTCTCGGCGGTGGCCGCGCTCGTGCAGCGCGAGCTGACGATCCCCGAGGTCGCGCAGTCCGTGGTCCTGACGCGGCTCGGCGGCGGCAAGACGCCGATGCCTCCGGGCGAGGAGGTGCGGGAGTTCGCGCGGCACGGCACGACGATGGCGCTGTTCCTGTCGGCCGCGCGCAGCGGGCAGTTGGTGCGTGAGCTCCTGGAGGGCGGCTACCCGACGTCGACGCCGGTCGTCGTCGCGTACCAGGCGACCTGGCCGGAGGAGCTGATCGTGAAGTGCACGATCGGCACGCTGGAGGAGACCGTGAAGCAGCACAAGCTGTGGAAGCACACGCTGTTCCTGGTCGGTCCGGCCCTGGACGCGGAGGGCACGCGTTCGCACCTCTACCACCCGGGCCACTTCCACGGTTTCCGCAAGGCCGACCCCGAGGCGCGGGCTGCGCTGCGGGCCGGGAAATCCGCACAGGCCCAGTCGTGATCACGGTCTTCGGTACGGGGACGGGGGCGCCGCTGTCCCCGGATCCGGCCCTGTCGTCCGCCGCTCTCGTCGTCGGCGGGCGGCGTCATCTCGACGCGGCCGGGGCGCTGCTGGCTCCCGGGGCGGAGCGGGTCGTGCTCGGGCCGCTGGCCCCTGCGCTGGACGCGGTCGAGCGGTACATCGAGAAGGGGCAGGGCGTCGCGGTGCTGGCGTCCGGCGATCCCGGGTTCTTCGGGATCGTGCGGGCGCTCGCCGAGCGGTTCGGGTCCGCGGCGCTCGACGTGCGGCCGGGGGTGTCGTCGGTGGCGACGGCGTTCGCGCGCGTCGGCCTTCCGTGGGACGACGCGGCGGTGGTCAGCGCGCACGGCCGTGACCTGCGGACCGCGGTCAACGTGTGCCGCGCGTACCCGAAGGCCGCCGTGCTGACGGGTCCTGGCGCGGGCCCTGCCGAGCTGGGCGCCGAACTCGCGCACCGCGGCGCCGACCGCGTGCTCGTCGTCGCGTCCCGCCTCGGCGACCCCGAGCACGAGAGCCTTGAACGCGTCACGCCGTCGGAGGCCGCCGCCCGTGACTGGGGCGACGCGGTGAGCGTGGTGCTCTGCCTGGACGAGAAGCGGGTGCTCGCACCGGTGCGCACCCTCGCGGGTCCCGGTCGCCCCCCGTCCCGATGGGCCCTGGACGAGGGCGAGTTCGAGCATCGTGACTCGATGATCACCAAGTTCGAGGTGCGGGCGCTCGCGCTCGCGCGGCTCGGGCCGCGCCCGGGCGACCTGGTGTGGGACATCGGGGCCGGTTCCGGCTCGGTCGCCGTGGAGTGTGCGCGGTTCGGTGCCGCGGCCGTGGCCGTCGAGAAGACCGTGGACGGCGTGGCCCGGATCCGGGACAACGCCGCCGCCCACGGTGTCGACGTACGCGTCGTGCACGGCGCGGCGCCCACCGTCCTGTCCGATCTCTCCGACCCCGACGCCGTGTTCATCGGCGGGGGCGGGCGTGAGCTGACCGCGATCGTGACGGCGTGCGCCCGACGCACGCGACGGTCCGTGGTGGTCGCCGTGGCGGCGGTGGACCGGGTGGGCGCGGTGCGGGACGCACTGGGCGCTGCCGGGTTCGTCACCGACGGGGTGCTGCTCCAGTCGTCCCGGCTCGCGCCCCTGCCGGGCGACGTCTCCCGGCTCGCCGCGGCCAATCCGGTGTTCCTGGTGTGGGGCGTACGGCCCGATGCAGATGCGCAGAGCGCCACTTCCGTGGACTTCCTTGAACGAAGGAGTAGTTGAGTGATCGGCCTGATTTCCGCCACGGCGGCCGGGGCGGTGTCCCGCGACCGGCTCGCGTCGGCATGGCCGTCGCGTACGCGCGTGTACGAGGGTTCTGTGGGGGACGCCGTGCGGCGCGCGTTCACGGAGTGCGAGCAGGTGGTGTGCTTCCTGGCGACGGGGGCCGTGGTCCGGCTCGTCGCGCCCCTGCTGCGGGACAAGCACGTGGACCCGGGCGTGGTGTGCGTCGACGAGGCGGGGCGGTTCGCGGTGTCGCTGCTCGGCGGGCACGAGGGCGGGGCGAACGCGCTCGCGCGTGAGGTGGCCGCCGTCCTGGAGGCCGAGCCGGTGGTGACCACGGCGACGGACGCCGTGGACGTGCCGGGGCTCGACACGCTCGGCCTGCCCGTCGAGGGTGACGTCGCCGGGGTCACCCGGGCGGTCCTCGACGGTGAACCGGTCGCCCTGCACGCCGAGTCGGCCCACCGGCTGCCCGCGCTGCCGGGAAATGTCGCGCCGGACCAGGTGGCCGCGCACACGATCCGCGTCACCGACCGCGCCGTGGAGCCCGCCGACCGCGAGGTCGTCCTGCGGCCCCCGTCGCTCGTCGTGGGCGTCGGCGCCAGCAAGGGCGCGCCGGTCGACGAGGTGCTCGGGCTCGTGCGCGAGACACTGCGGGACGCGGGGCTCTCGCCGCTGTCCGTGGCGCGGCTCGCGACCGTCGACGCCAAGGCCGGTGAGCCGGGCATCGTCGAGGCCGCCGAGCAGTTGGGCGTGCCCGTCGTGACCTACGGCGCCGAGACACTCGCCGCAGTCGCCGTGCCGAACCCGTCCGACGCGCCGCTCGACGCCGTCGGCACGCCCTCCGTGGCGGAGGCCGCCGCGCTGGTCGCCGGCGGTGAACTCCTCGTACCGAAGCGGAAGTCGGTGCGCGCCGACGGGAAGCCCGCGATGGCGACGTGCGCCGTCGTGCGCACCGCGCCGCGCGGCCGGCTCGCCGTCGTCGGGCTCGGCCCCGGCGCCCGTGACCTGGTGACGCCGCGCGCCCGCGACGAGCTGCGCGCCGCGTCCGTACTCGTCGGCCTCGACCAGTACGTCGACCAGA
>NZ_NNBL01000002.1:0-795444 GCF_002803065.1 Streptomyces sp. CB01635 | reverse complement strand
GCGGGCCCGCACGGCGGTCGCCGAGGCCCGCAAGGGGCAGGCCGTCGCACTGATCGGCAGCGGGGACGCGGGCGTGTACGCGATGGCGTCGCCCGCGCTCGCCGAGGCGTCCGACGACATCGACGTGGTGGGCGTACCGGGCGTGACGGCCGCGCTCGCGGCGGCCGCGATCCTGGGCGCGCCGCTCGGCCACGACCATGTCTCGATCAGCCTGTCCGACCTGCACACACCGTGGGAGGTCATCGAGCGCCGGGTGCGTGCGGCGGCCGAGGCGGACATCGTGGTCACGTTCTACAACCCGCGCAGCCGGGGCCGCGACTGGCAGCTGCCGAAGGCCCTCGGCATCCTCGCCGGGCACCGCGAGCCGGGCACGCCCGTGGGCGTGGTGCGCAACGCGTCCCGCGTCGACGAGTCGAGCCGGCTGACCACGCTCGGCGAACTGGACCCGGCCTGGGTCGACATGATGACCGTCGTCACCGTCGGCAACACGGCCACGCGGCGGATCGCGGGCCGCATGGTCACCCCGCGCGGCTACCGCTGGCAGCAGCCGGCCGCCGCCGCTCCCGACAACACCACCAGCACCACCCATAAGGAGTCCTCGTGACCACCCCTCCCGCTCTGCTCATCGCCGGACACGGCACCCGCGACGAGGCCGGTGCCGAGGCCTTCCGCGACTTCGTCAGGGAGCTCGGCCGCCGCCGTCCCGACCTGCCCGTGGCGGGCGGCTTCATCGAGCTGTCGCCGCCGCCGCTGACGGAGGCGGTGGGCGAGCTCGTGGAGCGCGGGGTGCGCCGGTTCGCGGCGGTGCCGCTGATGCTGGTGTCGGCGGGGCACGCCAAGGGCGACATCCCGGCGGCGCTCGCCCGTGAGAAGGAGCGGCACCCGGGGATCTCCTACACGTACGGGCGTCCGCTGGGTCCGCACCCGTCGCTGCTCCAGGTGCTTGAGCGGCGTCTCGACGAGGCGCTGGGCGGCGGGGCGCGCACGCCGGAGGACCGGGCCGATGTGACGGTCCTGCTGGTGGGCCGCGGCTCGACGGACCCGGACGCCAACGCCGAGGTGCACAAGGCGGCGCGGCTCCTGTGGGAGGGGCGCGGTTACGCGGGCGTGGAGACGGCGTTCGTGTCGCTGGCCGCGCCGGACGTGCCGTCGGGCCTCGACCGGTGTGTGAAGCTCGGCGCGCGGCGCGTCGTCGTCCTGCCGTACTTCCTGTTCACGGGGATCCTGCCGGACCGGGTGCGGCAGCAGACGGAGGGCTGGGCGTCGGCCCACCCGGACGTCGAGGTGCTCTCCGCCGACGTGATCGGTCCGGAGCCGGAGCTGATCGACCTGGTCATGGAGCGGTACGAGGAGGCCGTCCGCGGCGATCTGCGGATGAACTGCGACACCTGCGTGTACCGGATCGCGCTGCCGGGCTTCGAGGACAAGGTGGGGCTTCCGCAGCAGCCGCACTTCCACCCGGACGACGACGGCGACCACCCCGGCCACGGCCACGCGCACGGTCACGGGCACTCCCACTCGCATGCGCACTGACGACGGTCACGATCTGCGCCACCACGGTGACGCGGAGGTCCGCGGCACGGGCGCGGACCTCACGGATCTCGCGGTGAACGTCCGCGCGGACACTCCCCCGGTGTGGCTGCGCGAGCACATCGCGGACTCGCTCGGCGGGCTCGCCGCGTATCCGGACGGGCGGGCGGCCCGCGAGGCGGTGGCCCGCCGCCACGGGCTTCCCGTGGAGCGGGTGCTGCTCACGGCGGGGGCGGCTGAGGCGTTCGTGCTGCTCGCCCGCGCCCTGAAGGTCCGTCACCCGGTGGTCGTGCACCCGCAGTTCACGGAGCCGGAGGCGGCGCTGCGGGACGCGGGGCATGCCGTGGACCGGGTGCTGCTGCGCGAGGAGGACGGCTTCCGGCTCGACCCGGCGGCCGTGCCCGAGGACGCGGACCTGGTGGTGATCGGCAATCCGACGAACCCGACGTCGGTCCTGCACCCGGCCGCGCTCATCGCTGAACTGGCCCGTCCCGGGCGGGTGTTGGTGGTGGACGAGGCATTCATGGACGCGGTCCCCGGCGAGCGGGAGGCCCTCGCGGGCCGGAGCGACGTGCCGGGGCTCGTGGTGCTGCGCAGCCTGACGAAGACGTGGGGGCTGGCGGGGCTGCGGATCGGCTACGTGCTGGCGGAGCCGGACACGATCGCGGAGCTGGAGCGGGCGCAGCCGCTGTGGCCGGTGTCCACGCCGGCGCTGGCCGCGGCCGAGGCGTGTGTGTCGCCGCGCGCCCTCGCGGAGGCGGCGCACGCGGCGCACCGGATCGCGGCCGACCGGGCCCATCTGATGGCGGGGCTCGCGGAGTTCGCGGCGGAGGGCGTGTCGGTGGCGGGCCCTGCGGAGGGTCCGTTCGTACTCGTACGGGTCCCCGGTGCGGCGGCGCTGCGCGCGCGGCTGCGGGAGCGGGGTTTCGCGGTGCGCAGAGGCGACACGTTCCCGGGCCTCGGCACGGAGTGGCTGCGTCTCGCGGTGCGGGACAGGGCGACGACGGGCCGGTTCCTCCAGGCGCTCGACCAGGCGCTGACGAGCACCTGACGGGGCACGCCGAGGGGCGGGAGTCCCCAACTCCCGCCCCTCAGCTCCCCTCCGGTCCCCCCTCGGGCCCTCGGGTCAGGAGCGCCCGCGCCGCGCGACGGCGACGGCTCCGCCACCGGCAACCAGCAGCACGATGGCACCGCCCGCGATGTACGGCGTCATCGAGTTCCCCCCGGTCTCCGCGAGGTCCGCCTTGGCGGCGGGCTTGGCGATCGGCTCGGCGGCGCCGCCCTGGGGCTTCACGTCGTCGGCCGACTTGGCCGGGGGCTTCTGCGAGGGCGCCGCCTCGGGCGTCTCGCAGGTCGCGCCGGCGAGGGTCACCGTGCCCTCCACCTCCGCCACGTTCAGCTTGAGCGGGTTGACGGACACCTTCAGTTCGAGCGCCGAGGCGGCAGCCGTACGGGATGTGGTGTGCGTCTTCGAGAGGTCCAGCCGGACCTCGCCCACGCCCGGGACCTTCACCTCCGTGGTGCCGCCCGCCGACAGGGTCACCTTCTTGCCGAGGACCGTGACCGCGCCCAGGACGTTCGACTCGGCGACGGGGCGCTTGCCCGTCTCGCAGACCGCCTTCGACGTGACCTGGCCGACCTCGATGAGCGAGAGCAGCGGCAGGCCCGGGATGTGGACCTTGGCGTGGGCGAGGTTGCTGTAACCCTCCGCCTTGTGGTCGTCGACGGTGGCCTTCGCGGTCGCCACGTCCGCCCGCAGGACGTTGAACGGCCGCCCGCGGTCGACGCCGTCCAGCTTCACGGTGAGGGCGGTCTTCTCGGCACTGGCGGGGGCCTGCACCTCGTTGAGCGTGGCCGTGAGCGGGACGTTCACGGTCTTGTTGAGCAGGGAGACATCCAGGCCGGTGCGCAGGACGACGGCGCTCGACCTGCCGCCGTGGCCGCCCGTCGCGTGCGCGGTGCCCGCGGTGGCGAGCAGCGCCGGGGCGACTGCCAGGGCCGTGGCGGCGGCCGACGCGGCGAGGCGGCGTCCGGGCGTACGGAAGGTGGTGCTGGGCATGCTGATGGGACCCCCACGAGAGAAATGGAGCCGTCGGCCCCGCCCCGCCATGGGGGACATCGCTGGGGCGCGCCGTCGGCCTCGATGCAGGGAATCTTTACGCACTGAGAGTGAACGGGCAGCAACCTGACGTCAGTTCACTCCAAAGTGAGGTTTCCGAGCTGGTCTTCGAATCTTTGGGCTCGGTTGTTCCCTGTTACCCCACTGTTGTCACCCGGTCGACCGGCGCTTGCCGAACGCGCCGGTCGGCCGCGCGGGCGCGCACGAGTGGTGTGCAACGAGCGGGCGGGCGTCGGCGTCACGTTCCGTCAACCCGCGTCCTCCGCGGCCGGTTCAGCCCACGATGCGGCCGCGCAACACCACGCGCCGGGGCGAGGCCAGGACCCGTACGTCGGCGCGGGGGTCCGATTCGTAGACCACGAGGTCGGCCGAGGCGCCCTCCTCGAGGCCGGGCCGGCCGAGCCAGGCGCGGGCGCCCCACGCCGTCGCGGAGAGCGCGTCCACGGCCGGGAGTCCGGCCTTGACCAGTTCGGCGACCTCCCCGGCCACCAGGCCGTGCGCGAGCGAACCGCCGGCGTCGGTGCCGACGTAGACGGGCACCCCGGCGTCGTACGCTGCGCGCACCGTGTCGTAGCGGCGCTCGTACAGGCGGTTCAGATGGGCCGACCAGCGGGGGAACTTGGTCTCGCCGGCCGCCGCGATCTGCGGGAACGTGGCGATGTTGACGAGGGTCGGGACGATCGCGACGCCGCGCTCGGCGAACAGCGGGATGGTGTCCTCGGTGAGGCCCGTCGCGTGCTCGATGCAGTCGATGCCCGCCTCGACGAGGTCGCGCAGCGAGTCCTCGGCGAAGCAGTGGGCGGTGACGCGCGCGCCGAGCCGGTGCGCCTGAGCGATGGCGGCCTCGACCTCCTCGCGGGGCCAGCACGCGGTCAGGTCGCCCGCGTCCCGGTCGATCCAGTCGCCGACCAGCTTCACCCAGCCGTCGCCGCGCTTCGCCTCCCGCGCCACGTAGGCCACCAGCTCGGGCGGCTCGATCTCGTGCGCGTAGTTGCGGATGTAGCGGCGGGTGCGGGCGATGTGCCGCCCGGCCCGGATGATCCTGGGCAGGTCCTCGCGGTCGTCGATCCAGCGGGTGTCCGAGGGGGAGCCCGCGTCGCGGATCAGGAGCGTGCCGGCCTCGCGGTCGGTGAGGGCCTGCTTCTCGGCTACGTCGGCGGGCACCGGGCCGTGCGTGTCCAGGCCGACATGGCAGTGCGCGTCGACGAGTCCGGGCATGGCCCACCCGTCGACGGTGGTGATGTCGAGGCCGGGCCCGGCCGGCCGGTCGTACGTCACCCGCCCGTCGACGACCCACAGCTCGTCCCTGACGTCGTCGGGTCCGACGAGGACCCGCCCCTTCACGTGCAGCACCGTGCGCTCACTCATGTCGGAAGCCTATGAGGCCGGTGGGTACGCTCGGAACGGCAGCCCGCCGTACGAACTCGTGAACGAAGATCACGGGCGACGTGAGCGAAGAGAGCGAAGAGAGCACGATCGTGACCCACCCTTTTCTTGACCTGGCCCCCCTGAGCGCCGAGCACTTCGCCTCCATCGAGCGGCGCGTGGCCGGGCTGCTCGACACCTCGCAGGACGTCGTGATCATGCAGGGCGAGGCGCTGCTGCCCCTCGAAGGCGCGATCCGTGGCACCGCGCGCCCCGGCACCGTGGCCCTGAACATCATCACGGGCCCCTACGGCCAGACCTTCGGCGACTGGCTGCGGGACAGCGGCGCGACGGTGTACGACCTGGCGGTCCCCTTCCACACGGCCGTGACGGCCGAGCAGGTGCGCGACGCGCTCGCCGAGCACCCCGAGACCGACTTCGTCTCGCTCGTGCACGCGGAGGCCGCGACCGGCAACACGAACCCGGTCGCCGAGATCGGCGAGGTGGTGCGGGAGCACGGCGCGCTGTTCTACCTGGACGCGGTGGCGTCGATCGCCGCCGAGCCGGTCCTGCCCGACGCGTGGGGCGTGGACCTGTGCGTGATCGGCGCGCAGAAGGCCATGGGCGGCCCGGCGGGCGTCTCCGCGGTGTCCGTCAGCGCGCGGGCGTGGGAGCGGATGGAGTCCAACCCGCAGGCGCCGCGCCACTCGTACCTGTCGCTGCTCGACTGGAAGCACCGCTGGATCGACGGCGGGCGCAAGGCGCTGCTGCACGCTCCGGCGCAGCTGGAGATGCTCGCTCTGGAGGCGTGCGTCGAGCGCATCGACGCGGAGGGCCTCGACGCTTTGACGGCCCGTCACGCCGGCGCTGCCGCGGCCACGCGGGCGGGTGCGCTCGCGCTGGGCGGCGGCATCGAGCCGTACGTGTACGAGGCGCGGGACGCGGCGCCGGTGGCGACGACGCTGCGTGCCCCGGCGGGGATCGACGCCTCGGAGCTGGTCGCGCGGGCGCTGGCGGTGGACCCGGTGCTGCCACTGGTGGCCGGCGGCGGGGCGCTCGCCAAGGAGATGATCCGCGTCAACCACTACGGCCCGCAGGCCACCCGGGGCGTCGTGCAGTCCTCGCTCGCGGCGCTCGGCGGTGCGCTCGCCGAGATGGAGGGGTCCGGCGCGCCGGTGGACCTGGAGGGCGCGCGCAGGGCCGTCGCGGCGGCCTGGGTGCAGCCCCTGTAGTCCCGCGACTTCACAAAGTAAGGCGCCGCCCCTTCAATGGGGTGGCGCCTTCTTTTCTTTTCCGAGTCAATTCTCGCGCATTTCTCAGCACAGCTTCCCATATTCTTCTGCCCGCTTTCCGGGGACGTAAACACTAAGATTTCAACAACGGGAATCGCCGTAATTCGGACGCGTCTCGCGCGGGTTTCGCTCTTGTGACGCACTCCACACCGTGGGCGATTTGCGCACTTCACCCCGGTAAAATCGGCACATATCACCGAGATTTCGCGTGCGCGCCCCCACCCGCGCGATAACACAGAGGGAGCGTTTACGTAACCCCTGCTCGCGATGCAATCCCAGAAATTGCTCGGTAAATTGAATTCACATGACCGCGCAATTCCTGGAAATGCCCGAGAGCCTGCGGATCGACCGGCCCGAGGTGGCCGACGGAGCCGCAATCTGGCGCATCGCCCGCGACTCGAAGGTGCTCGACCTCAACTCCTCGTACAGCTACCTGCTGTGGTGCCGGGACTTCGCCGCCACGTCCGTCGTGGCGCGTGACTCCGCCGGCTCCGTCGCCGGGTTCATCACCGGATACATCCGGCCCGAGAACCCACACACCCTCGTGGTGTGGCAGGTGGCCGTCGACCATGCGCACCGGGGGCGCGGTCTGGCCGGGGCACTGCTCGACGGCCTCTGGGCGAAGGTCGTCGCCGACGGCGCGACGACCGTGCTCGAGACGACGATCTCGCCCGACAACGCCGCCTCGCAGCGCCTGTTCGCCTCGTTCGCACGCCGCAACGGCGCGGAGGTCGCGCAGACGGTGCTGTTCGACGCGGGCCTCTTCCCGGACGACGGGCACGAGCCCGAGGTGCTCCACCGCATCGGGCCGATCGTCTGACCCACGACCGGCCTCCCATCACTTCTCTGCAGCGCAAGACCGCAGACCGCACGACCTCTTCCACGCCACCCCCACTCCCATCTCCCAGGAGATTCGCTGTGACCATCACCCAGCCGGACCTGAGCGTCTTCGAGACCCTTGAGTCGGAGGTGCGCAGCTACTGCCGCGGTTGGCCCACCATCTTCGACCGGGCGCAGGGCAGCCGCATGTTCGACGAGGACGGCCACGAGTACCTCGACTTCTTCGCGGGCGCGGGATCGCTCAACTACGGGCACAACAACCCGGTCCTCAAACGCGCCCTGATCGACTACCTGGAGCGCGACGGCGTCACGCACGGGCTCGACATGTCGACGACGGCGAAGCGCGCCTTCCTGGAGTCGTTCCAGAACATCATCCTGCGCCCGCGCGACCTGCCGTACAAGGTCATGTTCCCGGGCCCGACGGGCACCAACGCCGTCGAGTCGGCCCTGAAGCTGGCCCGCAAGGTCAAGGGCCGTGAGTCGATCGTGTCGTTCACGAACGCCTTCCACGGCATGTCGCTCGGCTCCCTCGCGGTGACCGGCAACGCCTTCAAGCGGGCGGGCGCCGGCATCCCGCTGGTGCACGGCACCCCGATGCCGTTCGACAACTACCTGGACGGGCAGACGCCGGACTTCATCTGGTTCGAGCGCCTCCTGGAGGACTCGGGCTCGGGCCTGAACACGCCCGCCGCCGTGATCGTCGAGACGGTGCAGGGCGAGGGCGGCATCAACGTCGCCCGCACGGAGTGGCTGCGCAAGCTGGCCGATGTCTGCAAGCGCTGGGACATGCTCCTGATCGTCGACGACATCCAGATGGGCTGCGGCCGCACCGGTGCGTTCTTCTCCTTCGAGGAGGCGGGCATCACACCGGACATCGTGACCGTGTCGAAGTCCATCAGCGGGTACGGGCTCCCCATGTCCCTGTGCCTGTTCAAGCCGGAACTCGACGTCTGGGAGCCGGGAGAGCACAACGGCACGTTCCGCGGCAACAACCCCGCGTTCGTGACGGCCGCCGCCGCCCTGGAGACGTACTGGACCGACGGCCCCGCCATGGAGAAGCAGACGCTCGCCCGCGGCCAGCAGATCGACGAGGCCCTCGGCGCGCTCCGCGACGAGTTCCGCGACGACACCGTCGAGTACCGCGGACGCGGCCTGGTGTGGGGCCTGGAATTCCGCGACAAGGACCGGGCGAACAAGGTCGCCAAGCGCGCCTTCGAGCTCGGTCTGCTCATCGAGACCTCCGGCCCCGAGAGCGAGGTCGTCAAGCTGCTTCCGGCGCTGACGATCACGCCCGAGGAGCTGGAAGAGGGACTGCGCACGCTCACCCGGGCCGTGCGCGAGACCGCCTGATTTCCGCTCGAGCGGGCAGGCGCCCCCTCACCACGTAGAAGAGAAAGGCAGCAACTCACCGTGATCGTCCGTTCGTTCAAGGAGATCGAGAACACCGACCGGCACGTGAAGTCGGCGACCGGCACCTGGGAGAGCAAGCGCATCGTCCTTGCCAAGGAGAAGGTCGGCTTCTCACTGCACGAGACGATCCTCTACGCGGGCACGGAGACCGACATGTGGTACGCCAACCACATCGAGGCCGTGCTGTGCGTCGAGGGCGAGGCCGAGCTCACCAACAAGGAGACCGGCGAGAAGCACTGGATCGAGCCGGGCACGATGTACCTCCTGAACGGCCATGAGCGCCACACCCTGCGCCCCAAGACCGACTTCCGCTGCGTGTGCGTGTTCAACCCTCCCGTGACCGGACGGGAGGACCACGACGAGAACGGCGTCTACCCGCTGCTGACCGAGGAGGCCTGATCCTGATGAGCACGGAGACACGTACCGACCTCTACCCGACCCGCGGCGCCTCCGAGGTGGCGACGCCCCGCGTCGACCCCGTCGTCTGGTCGCCGCCGGACGCGCGCGGTCCGATCCGCCAGTCGGACCTCGCGGGCTTCGAGCGGGACGGCTTCCTTGCGATCGAGGAGCTGATCGGTCCGGACGAGATCGGCACGTACCAGGCCGAGTTGAACCGGCTGATCACGGATCCGGCGGTCAAGGCCGACGAGCGTTCCATCGTCGAGCCCACGTCGCAGGACGTGCGGTCCGTCTTCGAGGTCCACAGGATCAGCGAGGTGTTCGCGAACCTGGTGCACGACGAGCGGGTCGTGGGCCGGGCACGGCAGATCCTCGGCTCGGACGTGTACGTCCACCAGTCGCGGATCAACGTGAAGCCGGGCTTCGGTGCGAGTGGCTTCTACTGGCACTCGGACTTCGAGACCTGGCACGCGGAGGACGGCCTGCCGAACATGCGGACCGTGTCCGTCTCGATCGCGCTGACCGAGAACTACGACACCAACGGCGGCTTGATGATCATGCCGGGGTCGCACAGGACGTTCCTGGGCTGCGCGGGCGAGACGCCGAGGGACAACTACAAGAAGTCCCTCCAGATGCAGGACGCGGGCACACCGTCGGACGAGGCGCTGACCAAGTTCGCGGACCGGCACGGCATCCGCCTGTTCACGGGCAGCGCGGGCTCGGCGACGTGGTTCGACTGCAACGCCATGCACGGCTCCGGGGACAACATCACCCCGTATCCGCGCTCGAACGTCTTCATCGTGTTCAACAGCGTGGAGAACACGGCGGTGGAGCCGTTCGCGGCTCCGGTGCGACGGCCCGCGTTCATCGGGGCACGGGACTTCACGCCGGTGAGGTAGCGCTGCTCCCGGCTGGGGGTTCGGGGGGCGCCCCCCGAAAGACACAGCATCGGGGCACGGGACTTCACGCCGGTGAAGTGACCTTCGTGCGCGCACAGTTGGGGCGGCTCCCGGTCGGGGGCCGCCCCAACTCGCGTATGCGGAAGCGGTCAGGCGGAAGGGCTCAGGCGGTGAGCGCCGGGTAGTCCGTGTAGCCCTTCGCGGCGCCGCCGAAGAACGTGGCCGGGTCCGGGGTGTTGTACGGACCCTGCGTCTTCAGGCGGGCCGGCAGGTCGGGGTTGGCGAGGAAGAGCGCGCCGAACGTGATGATGTCGGCGATGCCGTCCTCGATCACCGAGAGTTCGCCGTGCCCGGTCGGCCCGTCGCTGAGGACGTTGATGACGAACGTGCCCGAGAACTGCTTGCGCAGCGCCAGGGTCAGCTCGCGGATGTCGGAGCTCTCGAGGACGTGCAGGTAGGAGATGCCGAGCGGCTCGATCTCCTTGACCAGGGCGGTGTACGTCGGCTCCGGGTCGCTCTCCTCGATGGAGTTGTACGAGTTGCCGGGCGAGATCCGCAGGCCGGTCCGCTCGGCGCCGATCTCGGCGACGACGGCCTTGACGACCTCGACGGCGAAGCGGATGCGGTTCTCCACGCTGCCGCCCCACTCGTCGTCGCGCAGGTTGGTGTTGGGCGCGAGGAACTGCTGGATGAGATAGCCGTTGGCGCCGTGCAACTCCACGCCGTCGAAGCCGGCCTCGATCGCGTTGCGGGCGGCGGTGGCGAAGTCGGCGATCGTGGCGCGGACCTCGTCGCCGGTCAGCGCGCGCGGGGTGGTGAAGTCCTTCATGCCCTCGGTGGTGAAGCCCTGTCCCGCCGGGGCGACCGGGGACGGGGCGACCGGGGTCTCCCCCTCGGGCAGCAGCACCGGGTGGCTGATCCGGCCCGCGTGCATGATCTGCGCGTAGATCGTGCCGCCCTTGGCGTGCACGGCGTCGGTGACCTTGCGCCAGGACGCGATCTGCTCGTCGCTGTGCAGGCCGGGGGTCCATGCGTAGCCCTGCCCGACGGCGGACGGCTGGATGCCCTCGGTGATGATCAGGCCGGCCGAGGCGCGCTGCGCGTAGTACTCGGCGGTCAGGTCGGTGGCGGTGCCGCCCTCGCCGGCCCGGCTGCGGGTCATCGGGGCCATGGCGATGCGGTTGGCGAGCTGGACGCCGGAGAGGTCGATCGGGTCGAAGGCGGTGGTCATGGCTACTCCATCCAAGGGCAGGCAACGTAACGCCGACCAATATGTGGTCGGCCAAGTAATCGAGCCGTGTGCCACTGTAACCCATTCATTGGCCGACCAAGGTAATCTCTGGGTGAAGACCGAACCCCCGTGGAGAGACCGGACTCCACGGCGAGGCCGGAACCGATCAGGAGTCGCCATGACGGACGAGCCAGCCTGTAGTGAGCACCTGCCCGAGGCCGCCCGTTGCGGTCCCGTCAGCCATGCGCTCTCCCGCGTGGCGCGGCTGCACCGGATCACCGCGGGCAAGCTGCTGCGCGGGCTCGGCCTCTATCCGGGCCAGGAGTTCCTGATGATGCACCTGTGGGACAGGGGGCCCGTGCGCCAGTCGGAGCTCATCAAGGCGGTCGACCTGGACCCGTCCACGGTGACGAAGATGCTCCAGCGGCTCGAACAGGCCGGTCATGTACGCCGCTCCCCCGACCCGCGCGACCGGCGGGCCGTGCTCGTGGAGACGACGGACGCCAGCTGCGGCCTGCTCGGCGACGTGCAGCACAAGTGGGGCGACCTGGAGGACCACACGCTGCGCGGCCTCGACAAGGAGGAGCGGACCGAACTCCTGCGGCTGCTCGCCAAGGTCGAGGCGAATTTGTGCACGGATCCGGCGAGCTGCCCGGGGGCGGAGCCTGCCGACGGGTGATCCGGGGATTGCGGGCGGGCCTGCTCCGGACGGTTGGCGGAGGCCGGAGCGGCCCGACGCGCAGGGTCGGCCCGGCGGGTTCAGCCCGACAGCGCCTCAAGGAGCCGGTCGACGTCGGAATCCGTGTTGTACAGGTGGAAGGCCGCCCGCAGGTTGCCCGCGCGGTTGGAGACCTCGATGCCGGCCCGGCTCAGCTCCGGCTGCCGAGCGCCGAGGCCCGGGACGGAGACCACCGGCGAGCCCGGCGCGGGCACGGGCTCGTGGCCAAGTGTGGCGAGGCCCGCGCGGAAGCGCTCCGCCAGGGCGAGGTCATGGGCCCGGATCGCGTCGACGCCGAGTTCCTCGATGAGCGCCAGGGAGTGCCGCGCGCCCGCGTACGAGAAGAGGCTGGGGCTCTCGTCGAACCGCCGCGCGGAGTGGGCGAGCTCCTCGACGGGTCCGTAGCAGCTGTCCCACGGGTGCTCGCCCGCGACCCAGCCCGCGAAGACCGCGCTGAGGGATCCCATGTCCTCCGGGACGACCAGGAAGCTCACGCCGCGCGGGCACAGCAGCCACTTGAAGCCGACGGTGGACGTGTAGTCCTGCGCGTCCGCGTCGACGGGCAGCCAGCCCGCGGCCTGGGAGCAGTCGATGTAGGTGCGGGCGCCGTGGGCGCGGGCCGCCTCGCGGATCGCGGGCAGGTCGGCGACGCGTCCGTCGGCGGACTGGGCCGCGCTGACGGCGACCAGCGCGGTGCCGGGCCGAACGGCGTCGGCGATCCCTTCCAGGGGCGCGGTGCGGACCTTGAGGTCGCCGCGTACGTAGAAGGGGTTCACGGTGGAGCTGAAGTCGTCCTGCGCGGTGAGGACCTCGGCGCCCGCCGGGAGCGAGGCGGCGATGACTCCGGTGTAGACGGCCACCGAGGCGCCGGCCGCCACCCGGTCGGCCGGAACCCCGGCAAGCCGGGCGAAGGCGGCGCGGGCGGCCTCGACGTCCGCGAACATGTCGGCGGGGCGGCCGGCCGCGACGGAGGCGACCGCGTCCTTCATGGCCGCCACCGTGCGGGACGGGAGCAGCCCGGTGCTCGCGGTGTTCAGATAGCTGGTGACGGGTGCGAACTCGGCGCGCACGAGCGCGTGATCGAGAGTCTCCATGAGTCCACTGTGCCGCCTGGCCAACTATCGGTCCATTGCGTGTTGTTGAGCAGTACCCCTAAGCGTCTCTTATAAGTGCTGCTCCGGGGGCTGCGTGCCGCTCCCGCGGCCCGTGTCAGTTCTGCGGGACCGCGCATCCGTCCGGGCCACAGGCCTCGGCGTCGCCGCTGTCGATGACCTGGAGCGGCGAGCGGCTGCCCCACGCCTGCTCCAGGGCCTGGGCGAAGACCTCGGCGGGCTGGGCGCCGGAGACGCCGTACTTGCGGTCGAGGACGAAGAAGGGCACGCCGTTCGCGCCGAGCTCGGCGGCCTCGCGCTCGTCGGCACGCACGTCGTCGGCGTACCGGGCGGGGTCGGCGAGGACGGCGCGGGCCTCGTCGGCGTCGAGTCCGGCCTCGGCGGCGAGGCTGATCAGGTACCCGTCGGCGTCGGCGAAGACGGACCGCTCGTCGGCGAAGTTCGCGCGGTACAGGAGGCCGATCAGCTCGTCCTGGCGGCCCTGCTCCTTCGCGAAGTGGAGGAGGCGGTGCATGTCGAAGGTGTTGCCGTGGTCGCGGCCCTCGGTGAGGTAGGCGAGGCCCTCGGAGGCGGCGTTCTCGCCGAGGTTGCGCTCGGCGGCCTGCGCCTGGTCCTCGGTCATGCCGTACTTCTGCGCGAGCATCGGGATGACGAGTCCGCTGTCGCCCTTGGCGCGCGTCGGGTCGAGCTCGAAGGAGCGGTGGACCACCTCGACGCCGTCACGGTGCGGGAAGGCGGCCAGGGCCTTCTCGAAGCGGGCCTTGCCGACGTAGCACCAGGGGCAGGCTATGTCGGACCAGATCTCGACGCGCATGGGGGTCACTCCAGATTCGTACGGCGCAGGGTGTGCCCTGCGACCCCCTTCAACGCCCGGCTCCGGCGGCTCATTCCCCGGGCCGGGCGGTCAGGTGCCCCTGGGTTCCCGAGGTGTCAGGAACCGTCCTTCAGGCCCTGCGGCCAGCTCGGGCGGAACTCGATGGCCTCGTACGTGACGACGCAGCCGTCACCGACCGGGGCCTGCGCCATGAAGCCGACCAGGGCCGCTCCCGCGGACTCCTCGTCGCCCAGCGAGAAGATCCGGACGAAGGTCCACTTCTCGCCGTCCGGCGAGGCGTGGAAGGCGAACGCCGAACCGGTGCGGCTGATGCGCAGCCACACCGTGCTGCCGCCCACGACGAACGCGTTCGCGTCGTCGGAGTGGCCGCGCGTGACGACGGTGCAGACGGTCGGCTCGTCGGGCGAGCGCTCCAGGCAGAGCTTGGCCCACTCGCGCTCGCCGACGTGCAGATAGAGCACACCCGCGTCGAAGGCGGCGGTGAAGCCGACCGTGACCCGGGCGAGCAGCTGGAAGTCGCCCTTCGGCGCCCCGAGCAGGCGGGGCGCGTCGGACGCCGGGTCCAGGGCCGTGCCGGTGGGCGGCACGAAGCGGTCCTGGCGGGGTCCGGCCCAGCCGGTGAGCACCCCGTCCTCGTACGACCAGTGCCCGTCGGGGCCGTAGGTGCGCAGCGGGAACGGGAGTTCGGGGAGTTCGATGTCCATCGGGTCAGTTTTCCAGGTGCGGGTCGGGCTTGCCGGTGAGGGCGGGCGGGTTCAGAGTTCCTGGCGGCCTTCGTAGCGGCGCGGCAGGCCCAGCGGGTTGTCGTCGCGCAGCTCAGGCGGCAGGAGTGCCTCGGGGGTGTTCTGGTACGCGACCGGGCGCAGCCAGCGCTCGACGGCGGTGCCGCCCACGGACGTCGACGTGGACGTCGTGGCCGGGTACGGGCCGCCGTGGTGCTGGGCGGGGGCGACGGCGACGCCGGTGGGCCAGCCGTTGACCAGGACGCGGCCCGCGAGCGGGGTGAGCTCGGCGAGGATCTCGGCGCCGCGCCCCTGGCCCGCGGCCTCGCCCTCGGACAGGTGGACGGTGGCCGAGAGGTTGCCGGGCAGCCGCGAGAGCACGGAGGTGACCTCGGCGTCGTCCTCGTAGCGGGCGACGACGGTCACCGGACCGAAGCACTCCTCGAGGAGGAGGTCGTGGTCGCCGCCATCGGTGGCCAGGCGCTGGGCCGGGACCGTGAGGAAGCCGGGACTGACGGTGTGCTCGCTGCCCGCGCCCGGGGTCACGGGGGCGTCCACGTCGGGCAGCTCCGCGCGCTCGGCGACGCCCGCGACGAAGTTGTCGCGCATGCGGTGGTCGAGGAGCACGCCCGCGTCGGTGTCGCTGACGGCGTCGGTGAGGGACTTGACGAGGCGGTCGCCGTCGGCACCGTTGGGCGCGAAGACGAGGCCGGGCTTCACGCAGAACTGGCCGACGCCGAGCGTCATGGAGCCCGCGAGCCCGGCACCGATCTGCTCGGCACGCTCGGCCGCGGCCTCCGCCGTGATGACCACGGGGTTGAGGGAGCCGAGTTCGCCGTGGAAGGGGATCGGCACGGGGCGGGCGGCCGCCGCGTCGAACAGGGCGCGCCCGCCCCGTACGGAACCGGTGAAGCCGGCGGCCGAGACCAGCGGGTGCTTCACGAGCTCGACGCCCGCCTCGAAGCCGTGGACCAGGCCGAGTACGCCCTCCGGGATGCCGTGCTGGGCGGCGGCCCTGCGCAGCACGGAGGCGACCAGTTCGGAGGTGGCGGGGTGGTCGGGGTGGGCCTTGACGACGACGGGGCAGCCCGCGGCGAGCGCGCTCGCGGTGTCGCCGCCGGGCACGGAGAAGGCGAACGGGAAGTTCGACGCCGAGTAGACGGCGACGACGCCCAGCGGCACCTTGTAGCGGCGAAGGTCCGGGATCGGCGGGGTCGCCGAGTCGTCGGGGTGGTCGATGACGATGCCCAGGAAGGCGCCCTCGTCGACGATGTCCGCGAAGGCGCGCAACTGGTAGCTGGTGCGGGCGAGTTCACCGGTGAGGCGGACGGGACCGAGCGCGGTCTCCGCGTCCGCGGCCTCCACCAGGTGGTCCTTGGAGGCGTCGAGGAGCTCGGCGGCGCTGCGCAGGAAGGCGGCGCGCACGGTGCGGTCCGCGAGGGCGCCCGTGGCGGCGTGCGCGGCGCGGACCGCCTGGTCCACCTCCTCGGCTGTGGCTTCCACCGCAACCTGCTCCCGCTGCTTCCCGGTTCGGGGGTCGACACTCCAGACTGGTGCTGCTGCCACCGCGGGTTCCTCCAGATTTGTGCCGCTCACCTGACGACGAACAGCAGCTGTTCGATATGCTGAACGCTGTCCCTGATGATGAATACGCTACGGACTCAGGACACTAATTCTGGTCGAACGAAGGGGTCAAGGGAATGTCGGCAGGTGAGACGGGCGGCGGGGCTCAGGTCAAGTCCGCGGTACGGACCGTGGAATTGCTCGAATACTTCGCGGGCCGGCCCGGAATGCACTCCCTGGCGGCCGTCCAGGAAGCGGTCGGTTACCCCAAGTCCAGCCTGTACATGCTCCTTCGCACGCTGGTCGAGCTCGGCTGGGTGGAGACGGACGCGACAGGCACGCGGTACGGCATCGGCGTACGCGCCCTGCTCGTCGGCACGTCGTACATCGACGGCGACGAGGTGGTGGCCGCGGCCCGCCCCACCCTCGACCGGCTCTCCGACGACACCACGGAGACGATCCACCTGGCGCGCCTCGACGGCACGAACGTCGTCTATCTCGCCACGCGCCAGTCGCAGCACTACCTGCGGCCCTTCACCCGCGTCGGCCGCCGGCTGCCCGCGCACTCCACATCCCTCGGCAAGGCGCTGCTCGCGACCCACACCGACGAGCAGGTCCGCAAGATGCTCCCCGAGACGCTCCCGGCCCTCACCGAGCACACCATCACCGACCGCGAGAAGCTCATCGAGGAGCTGCACACGGTGCGCGAGCAGGGCATCGCGGTGGACCGCGAGGAGAACACGCTGGGGCTTCGCTGCTTCGGCGTCGCGATCCCGTACCGCACACCGGCGCGCGACGCGATCAGCTGCTCGGTGCCGGTGGCGCGCCTGACCCCCGCGCACGAGCAGATGGTGAAGGACGCGCTGTTCGACGCCCGGGACCGGCTGACGCTTGCGACACGGAGGCTCTGATGGAGGTCGCGCTGCGTGCCGTCGAGGAGAGTGACGTCCGCGTCTTCTTCCGGCACATGAACGACCCGGAGGCGGCCCGCGTCGCCGCGTTCGTCTCGCCCAGGGGGTCCGACTGGGACCACTTCGAGGCGCACTGGAAGCGGATCCGCTCGTCGTCCGACGTGGTGCGCGCCGTCGTCGCCGACGGCGAACTCGTGGGGAGCGCAGCCGTGTACGGGGAGCCGGGCGATCTCCAGGTCACGTACTGGATCGACCGCACGCACTGGGGGCGCGGACTCGCCACGGCGGCGCTCCGCACGCTGCTCGCCGAGGTCCCGGAGCGCCCGCTGCACGCGCGCGCCGCGACCGACAACATCGGCTCGCTGCGCGTCCTGGAGAAGTGCGGTTTCCGCGTCATCGGCCAGGATTCGGGCTTCGCCCACGCGCGCGGGAAGGAAATTCCCGAGTACGTGCTGGTGCTCGACGCGTAAGCGGTACACGGCGGGTGCCCCGTGCGCCTGCGGCGGCCGTGGCCTCCCCCGTGCGGCGGAGGCGGATCGGCTGTGGGCACGACGTGCGGGCGCGGGCGGCGCGGGAGCGTGGGGGCATGACGCAGACAGCCGCTCCCGCCTCCCGTACCGCTCCCCGACCGGCACTCCGCAGCGGCAGACTCAGGCGCGTGCTGCGGGCGGTCGCCGTGGTGTCGTGCCTGCCGTACCTCACGCTCAAGATCGCCTGGATCGGCGGGAGTCACCTCGGGATCCCCGAGGGCAGCCCGCTGCTCGACCACCGGGCGTCGATGGCCGCCGCCAACAGCGTGACCGTGCTCATGGACGGCGCCGTGATCGTCCTCGCGCTGCTGCTGACCCGGCCGTGGGGGCGGCGCGTCCCGGCCTGGCTCCTCGTGTTCCCGATGTGGGTCGCGACCGGGCTGCTCACCCCGATCATGACCGGGTACCCGCTCCAGCTGCTGGTCAGGGCCTTCGGCGGCTCCGTGAACCACGGCGGGTCCAAGGGCGGACCCTTCCTCGACGAGTGGGTGTTCGGGGTCGTCTACACCGGCTTCATCCTCCAAGGGCTCGCCCTCGGCACCCTGTTCGCCCTGTACGCGCGCGACCGCTGGGGCCACACGTGGCGCGGCCCGGTCCGGGAGCTGCCGCCTCCCCCGGCCGACGCCGCCCGGCGGACCCCGGCGGTCGCCGCCGCGGTGCTCGCCCTGTTCCCCCTGACCCTGCACCTGCTGTGGGCGTGCGGCGCGACCACCGGCCTCAGCTCCGCCCGGATCGCGGACCGTTCAAGTGACTTCTACGTCCTCGAGGCCACGGACGTGGCCTTCCTCGCCGCCGCCGTGCTCGGCGCGCTGTCCCTCACCTTCCGGCGCGGCGGCGGCCTGCCGGTGAAGCTGCCGCTGGCCCTCGCGTGGCTCGGCTCGGGGGCCGTGGCCTGCTGGGGCGGCTGGCTCGCGCTCGCTTCCCTCGCCGGCGTCGACGACATCACCCGGCGGCCGACGCCGGTCATGAACCTCACCTACGCTGTCCAGATGATCGTCGGGATCCTCGTCGCCGCCGTCGGTGTCCGCTTCCTCGCGGGCCGCGCGGAGCGACGTACGGCGTCATGAGGGGTTTCTGGAGCGCCCTGTTCGGGCGGCGGGCGCGTCGGCGGTGGATCCATCTGATCCTCGGCGGCGCACTCGCCATGCCGTACGTCCTGGTGGGCTCGGTCGTCATCGGGTCGCTCACCGGCGTGAGCGATGTCTTCACCTCACTGACCCTCCAACTCGGCTCGTTCGCCGTGGGGTTGCCGCTCGCCGCGGTCACCGCTCTGTTCCCGCTGACCCGGCCGATCTCGGTGGCGGCGGTGCGCGCGCTGTGTGGGGTGCCGGGCGACGCACTCGCCGACGGGCCGCCCCGGAGCCGCGCCGCGCGAGGGCGGACCGTCGCCTGGTTCACGCTGCACCTCGGATTCGGCGGGGTACTCAGTGGGATGACGCTCGCGCTGCCCCCGTTCGCGGTGACGCTGATGGTGCTTCCCCTGTTCGCCGGGCTGCGTGACTCGGCCCTCGCGCTGCCCGAAGTCCTGCACCACGCGTGGGCATTGGCGCTCGCCCCCGTCGCGGGCGCGGCGATGCTCGTGGCGCTCGCGGGCTGCGCCGCGGTGGCCGGTGCCCTCCTGGCGCGGTGGGCGCCCGTGCTCCTCGGGCCGACTCCGGCGGACCGGCTCGTCGTGGCCGAGCGGCGCGCCGCGGACCTCGCCCTACGCAACCGGCTCGCGCGCGAGCTGCACGACTCGGTGGGCCACGCCCTGAGCGCGGTCACCCTCCAGGCGAGCGCGGCTCGCCGCGTCCTCTACCACGACGTGGAGTTCGTCCGCGAGGCCCTCGCCGCGATCGAGGACACCACGCGGCGCACGGTGGGCGAACTCGACGCCGTACTGGGCGTGTTGCGGGAGGCGGGCGACCCCGCGTCCACGGCGCCCGCGCCGACACTCGCCGCCGACCTGGACGGGCTGCTGAGCCGCACGCGGGCCGGCGGCCTGCGCCTACAGGCGGATGTCGTGGCCCTGGACCCGGCCGCGCTGCCGCCGCTGGTGTCCCGCGAGGCGTACCGGATCGTGCAGGAGGTGCTGAGCAACGCGCTGCGGCACGCGGGCACGTCCCTCGCTCTGCGTCTCGCGCGCGACGGCGACGACCTGCTGATCACCGCCGAGAACCCGCTGCCGCCGCACCCGCCGCGCGCCCGCCCCGGCGGCGGCCACGGGCTGCGCGGCATCGCGGACCGGGCCCGGCTGCTGGGCGGCGCGGCCGAGGCCGGCCCTGCGGACGGTGCGTGGCGGGTGTCGGTACGGCTGCCTCTGAAGGCGAACGCATGAGGCGAACGCACGAGGCAACCGCACGAGGAATCGCATGAGAGGAACCACCCCATGACCGCGATCCGTGTCGTCCTCGCCGACGACGAGCGCATGGTGCGCAGCGCCCTGCGCGCCATCCTGTCCGCCGAGGACGGCATCGAGGTCGTGGGCGAGGCGGCGACCGGCGCCGAAGCGGTGTCCGTGGTGCGCGAGCTGGCGCCCGACGTGGTCCTCATGGACGTACGCATGCCGGAGACCGACGGCATACGCGCCACGGAACAGATCCTCGGATCGATGGCCGCGCCCCCGCGCATCGTCGTGGTCACGACCTTCGAGAACGACGCCTACGTGTACGAGGCACTGCGCGCGGGCGCCGCCGGGTTCCTCCTCAAGCGCGCCGAGGCGGACGCGCTCGTGCAGACGGTGCGCCTCGTCGCGCACACCGACTCCCTGCTCTTCCCCGCGGCCGTGCGCGCCCTCGCCGCGGAGTACGGGCACACCGGGCCCGCGGCGGCCGCGTGGGTGGCGCGGCTCACGGGCCGCGAGAGCGAGGTGCTGCGGCACATGGCGTCGGGCCTGACCAACGCGGAGATCGCGCGGCGGATGGGAGTGGGCCCCGCCACGGTGAAGACGCATGTGGCGGCGGTCCTGGCGAAGACCGGGGCCCGGGACCGTACACAGGCCGTGATCGCGGCGTACGAGGGCGGCTTCATGAAGGCGTGAGCCTCGTGACAGCGGCCGCGTCCGGGCCGGCGTGACGCGGATCTCTTGATGAGGATTCACTGAGAAACCGGGCCGGAACGGAACGATCCGCTCTCGTCCGCTCGTCTTCTGTGCGGGATGAACAAGACGATCAGACGCGCCTCGGTCTTCTGTCTGCTCCTCGTGCTCGCTCTGCTGGTGAGGGCGACGTGGGTGCAGTTCTACGACGGCCAGGCCCTCGCGGACAACAAGAACAACCGGCGGAACGTGATGCAGCAGTACGCGTATCCCCTGGGCGACATCATCGTGGGCGGAGAGGCGGTCACCGATTCGAAGAGAACGGGCACGGGCAGCGA
The DNA here is from genome assembly GCF_002803065.1 of Streptomyces sp. CB01635. Taxonomy (GTDB): domain Bacteria; phylum Actinomycetota; class Actinomycetes; order Streptomycetales; family Streptomycetaceae; genus Streptomyces. The sequence continues at coordinate 774,614 of NZ_NNBL01000002.1, read as the reverse complement.
CCTCGCGTACAAGCGCACGTACAAGGACGGCGAGCTCTATGCGGGCGTGACGGGCTTCAGCTCGCAGGTGTACGGGCAGACGCAGCTCGAGGGCATCTACCAGGACATCCTCGACGGGACGGACACCCGGCTCAAGAACCCCGTCGACGCGGTCACCGGCAAGCACACCGAGCCCGGTGACGTGGTCACGACCATCGACCCGGCGGTGCAGAAGGCCGCGTACCGCGCGCTCGGCGACAAGAAGGGCGCGGCCGTCGCGATCGACCCGAAGACCGGCAAGGTGCTCGGCCTCGTCTCGACGCCGTCGTTCGACCCGTCGAAGATCAGCGGCTCGGACCCGTCCACGGACGGCAAGGCGTGGACGGCGCTGTCGAAGGACAAGGACCAGCCGACGCTGAACCGGGCGATCAAGCAGGCGCTGCCGCCCGGGTCCACGTTCAAGCTGGTCGTCGCGGCAGCGGCGCTGGAGGACGGGCTCTACTCGTCGGTGGACGCGAAGACCGACAGCCCGAACCCGTACCGGCTGCCGGGCACGGCCACGGACCTGAAGAACGAGAGCGCGTCCGCGCCCTGCGAGGACGCCTCGATCCGCACGGCGCTGAAGTACTCCTGCAACAACGTCTTCGGAAAGCTCGCCGTCGACCTGGGCCAGGACAAGGTCAGGGCGATGGCCGAGAAGTTCGGCTTCAACGACGACAAGCAGGACATGCCGGTCCGGGCCTCCAAGAGCGTGTACCCGAAGGACATGGACAAGGCGCAGACGGGCCTGTCGGGCATCGGCCAGTTCGACGTGACGGCGACGCCGCTGCAGATGGCGATGGTCTCGGCGACGATCGCCAACGGCGGCGAGCAGGCCTCCCCGCACATGGTCTCGCAGGTCACGGACGCCGACGGCAACGCGATCAAGAGCTTCGCCGACGGTGACAGCACGCGCGTCGTGAGCACGTCCACGGCCTCGCAGCTCCAGTCGGCGATGGAGACGGTCGTCTCGCAGGGCACCGGTACGAACGCACAGATCCCGGGCGCGACGGTGGGCGGCAAGACGGGTACGGCCCAGCACGGCGAGAACAACAGCAAGACGCCGTACGCCTGGTTCACGTCGTACGCGAAGGACGACTCCACCGGCAAGGAGGTCGCGGTGGCGGTCGTGGTGGAGCAGTCGGACGCGGCCCGCTCGGAGGTGAGCGGCAACGGTCTGGCGGCGCCGATCGCGAAGGCGATGATGTCGGCGGCGCTCAAGGGGTAGACGGGCTCGGCGAGGTGCCGGAACCGGTGTTCCGGCACCTCGCCATGAAGGCCCTAGCGGCTCCGGCCGCGTAGCGCCCAGGCCGTCACCGGCGGCACCAGCGCTCCCACCAGCAGACCCACCGCGAGACCGACGCCGAAGCCTGTGCCGGTGCTCGCCGCCACCACGACAGCGGCGACGAGGGCCAGGGCGCCGCCCTTGAGTACGTAGCCGCGCCGGAGCCCCGGGAACGTGGGGCGCCGCGGGACCGGCGGCGGTTCGGACGGCGCGGGCTCCGGGCCGGCGCCGACCGCCTTCTCACGCTTGAACCACGCGTACACGACCCAGCCGCCGCACGGCTCCCAGCCGTCGGGCGCGAGCCGTTCGTCGAGGCCTTCGCCGCCCCCGGTGATCAGCTCGCGCCGGTACTCCCAGCGCCGCGGCCGCTCCGGGTCGCGGTGGCTGACGAAGCGGCCGAGCGGGTCGACCCGCTCGACCTCCCAGCCCTCGTCGCCGAAGCGGTTCAGGAGGTGCTCGTCGGCATACGTGTCGGCGAGCCAGCGCCAGGTCTCCAAGTGCTCGTCGGCTGCGGACGTCCCGGACGGGGCGAGGCGCCGGGCGAGCGCTTCGGCCGGACCGAACGCGTCCTGCGGGTCCGCTCCCCCGGCCTGCGCCAGATACGCCGCGAGATCGGCGACCGTGGCGGCGACACGGTCCGGCGGAAGGCCGTGCGCCTCGCGCAGCAGCTCCGCGAGGCGGTCGAGATAGCCGGTCACGACCCGAGCCTAGATCACGGCCCTACGGCGTCACTTCACGCCGAGCAGCTGCTCCACGGGGTCGATCGCGAAGTACACGAGGAAGAGCGCGGCCGCGCCCCACAGCAGCCAGTGCACCTCACGCGCCTTGCCGAGGGACGCCTTGATGACGACGTACGAGACGAAGCCCGCGCCGATGCCGTTGGTGATGGAGTACGTGAACGGCATGACGGCGATGGTCAGGAACGCCGGGATGGCGATCTCGAACCGCTCCCAGTCGATGTGCTTGACCTGCGTCATCATCAGGAAGCCGACCGCGATGAGGGCGGGCGCCGCGGCCTGCATCGGCACGATCGTCAGGACCGGGGTGAGGAACAGGGCGAGCGCGAACAGGCCGCCGGTGACCAGGTTCGCGAAGCCGGTGCGCGCGCCCTCTCCGACACCCGCGGCCGACTCGACGTACGTGGTCGCCGAGGAGGCGGAGGCGGCGCCACCCGCGACGGCGGCCACGCTGTCGATGAACAGCACCCGGCCGACGTTCGGCACCTGGCCGCGCTCGTCGAGCAGTCCGGCCTCGGCCGTGATGCCGACGACGGTGCCCATGGTGTCGAAGAAGTCCGAAAGGATCAGAGTGAAGACGAACAGCACCACCGTGAGCGCGCCCACCTGGCCGAAGGCACCGAACAGATCGAAGTGACCGAGGAGGCCGAAGTCCGGCGAGGCGACGAGCTTGTCCGGCACCTGGGGCACGGTGAGACCCCAGGACTTGACGTCGGCGAGCTCGTTGACCGCGATGGCGACCAGCGTCATCGCCACGATGCTGATGAGGATGGCGCCCTTCACCTTGCGGGCGAGCAGCACGATCGTCAGGAGCACCCCGGCGCAGAACACGAGCATGGGCCAGCCGGTCAGGGTGCCGGTGCCGAGCTGCACCGGCACGGTGGTGTTCGCGACGTCCGGAATGCGGGTGACGAAGCCGGAGTCGACGAAACCGATGAAGGCGATGAACAGGCCGATACCTACGCTGATGGCCTGCTTGAGCGGCTGCGGAATGGCGTGCATGACCGCCTCGCGCAGGCCCGTCAGGACCAGGACGCAGATCAGCAGGCCCTCGAGCACGATGAGCCCCATCGCGTCGTCCCAGGCCATCTGGGGCGCGAGCTGGAAGGCGACGACAGCGTTGAGCCCGAGGCCCGCCGCGAGGGCGAGCGGCAGATTGCCGCCGACGCCCATGATCACGGTCATCACCGCGGCCACGAGAGCCGTGGCGGTGACGAGTTGGACCGGATCGAGCTGATCGCCGAACTTGTCCTTGGTACTGCCGAGGATGATCGGATTGAGGACGAGGATGTACGCCATGGTGAAGAACGTGGCGAATCCGCCGCGTATCTCCCTGCCGTACGTAGAACCGCGCTCCGATATACGGAAGTAGCGGTCGATGGCACTGCCCGATCCCGCGGGGGGCGCGGTGGTGGAGTTCACCGGGCCGGTCGCGTTGGTCTGCATGACTTCTCCAGGCTCTACAGCGATCTGAGGATCCAGAGATCCAGGGATCCCGGCGTGCCGTACCGCACGCCAGGGACAGCTCTCTCGTGGGATTCACCTATCACCGCACCGTGTGAGCCATGGACGAAAGCGCACACGGGCGAGACCGGATCATACGTGCGCTCACGGGAACCGAATTCCCGCCCAGAGGGCACTTGTTCAGGCTATTTGCCGATAACGGAACATCACATTCAGTCCCAAGAGCTCCATACGATCCCCGAACTGCCTCCGCGTCCGACTCCACCTCCTGTCGGTTCCTACGAAATCTCGATTCCACTGTCCGTCTAAGTCATGATTGCTGCGGAACGGTCGAAAACCGGCCAGGCGAACACTCCTTACTCTGTGCTGGTGCATCGTCACCCGACAGCGGATCCGACACCCCCCTTCAACGCCAGAGCCGCGCGCACCATCCGGGAGAACCTCGGGATGGCTCCCGGTCACGTTGCGTACGGCATGCGCGCGTCGTACGGAATGAGTCACATCACTCCGGACCACATCACCGCGTGGGAGCGCGGCACCGCACTGCCCAGTTCGACCGAACTCACCGCGCTGGCGGGCGCGTTGTGGTGCGCGCCCCACCAGCTCATCGGCGCCCCGCGCACCTTGCGGGAGCATCGCCTCGCCCGCGGTCTGGCCGTCGAGGACGTGGCCCGCGGCATCGGCCTCGACGTCGGCGCGTACCAGCAGATGGAGGCGACCGGCCAGTGGGGTGGCAACCACCGCCAGTCCGCGGCGCTCGCCTCCGTACTCGCCCTGGCCCCACGGGACCTGATCTCCATCACGGGCCGCGAGGACGACTTGGCGCAGCTGCTGCGGGACGCCGTCGGTACCCGCTGGCAGGCACACGTCCGCGCGATCGCCAAGCTGCTCTCGATGGAACGCCGTGACCTCGACGGCGCGTTGCGCGAAATGCACCAGGAATACCAGACCCTGATGGCGGCGACGCTGAGCCGGGCGGGCGGTTCGATCGCCTCGGGCGAGCCGGGCCAGCGCTATCTCGACGACATCGTGGACCACTTCTGGCAGAGGGTCCCCTCCGCGTAGCTGCCGCAGATCGCGGGCGGAGTACAACCGACGGCTGCGGACCTGCGGCAGCGGCGCGCACCGGTAGCCGACCCGGTGCACGCCGACGCTCGCGGCCGTGCGACTAGCTGACGTAGTACGTCGGGTTCGGGAACTTGTACGTCTTGTCGGCGTAGCCGCCCTCGAGGTCGGAGTACTGGTCGCCGAAGTTGCCGACGATGTCGTAGCCGAGGGACTCGATGTGCTTGCGGGTGCCGGACTTGTACTGCACGGTGGTGCAGTTCCAGGCGCTCGCGGTGGCGCAACCGCTGAGGTAGGCGGGCGGGTTGGTCTTGTCCTTGAGGAAGACATGGTCGGCGTCGAGGTTGACGTCGATGCCGACCTTCTTCAGGTTCTCGACGGCGGCGGCGCGCTGCGTCTCGCCCAGACCGGAGTTGTAGAAGACCTCGACACCCTTGGACTGCGCGTAGTCGATGAGACCGGGCGTACCGAAGACGGCCGGTCGGTCCGCCTTTGCCACGTACTCCTTCCAACTGGCGTCGTTGTAGACGTAGTTGGTCTTCTTCTCGTAGTCGAGGCTGAGGAGAAGAGTGTCGTCGATGTCGAAGACGACGGCGGGCTTGTCACCTTTTCCGTGGTGCTGCTTGGCGGCCTTGGCGATCTGCCTCTTCGCACCCGCCTCGATGCGCGCCAGGTCCTTGGCGTACTGACTGTCGGCCGAGGCCTGCCACACGCCGGCGCTGTCCTGCGTGGCACCGTAGTACGAGGTGATCTCGGTGGTGAGGAGACCGATGTTGTGGGGCTCGGCGGTGGTGCTCGCCGACGCGCCGCCGGCACTCGCCGCGCCCGTACCGTAGACGGCACCGCCCGCGAGGGCGCACGCCGCGGCGATCCCCGCGACTCTGATGGACTTCCGCATGAATGGTGTCTCCGGATCTGGCCTGCAGCGGCCGTCGGGTCGGAAGGAGACCCGGCGCGCACATCGCGTCGCGTGATCGTTCGCGCCAGGTCACCGCTTGTCTACGCGCATCACACGAGCGGCGACAGGTGCTTTATCCGATCGATACGCGATCCATAGGAATCCAGCCCTGCGGTTCCGCTGCTCCTCGGTGCCGTGCGGGCACGAACGGTCCTGCCGATGTGCGGGCGGGGCGCCCAGTGCCTGGACGGCCATCAGCCGTCTCGACGCGTCCCCGGCCATTTTCGGCACACCCGGCCGTCTCCGTTTCCTGGGCGCGCTCATGGCTGCCCTCCAGCGCACAGGTGATGGGTCAGCGCTTCCGACGGAGGCGGAGAACGTCTCCCTCGCGGGCCTGCGACGTCCGGCCGCCGAAGACAGCCCCCGCGCGGGCCGTCGCCGCCTCGGCGGTGAGCGTGGGGCCGACATGGGTGATCACCAGCTCCCCGACGCCCGCCGCCCTCGCGACGGCCCCCGCGTCCTCCGGGGTCAGATGGACCGGCTCACCGTCCCGCCGCCGGTCGATGTCGGCCTCGCACAGGAACAGGTCGGCTCCGGCGGCGAGTTCGGTCAGCTCGGGGCAGGGTCCGGTGTCCCCGGAGTACGCGAAGACCACACCCTCGTACTCGACGCGCAGTCCGTACGCCTCCAATCCCCCGTGCGCCACACGTCTGCTCTCCAGGATCAGGCCGCCGCCCAGGTCTGCCCGGTGTCCGTCGCCCAGGTCGCGGAAGTCGAAGACCTCCGCGACCTGCGACGGGTCGTCGCTTCCGAAGAACCCGGCCAGCCTCCGCGCGCAACCCGCAGGGGCGTGGACCGGCAGGGGTACGGGCACGGTGAGGCCGCCGTCACCGATGCCGGCCGCCGCCGCGATGAGGTCGGCCCAGTGGTCGGAGTGCAGGTGCGAGATCCAGACGGCGGTCAGCGCCTCCGGGGTGGCGTGCCGCTGAAGTTCGGCGAACGTGCCGGGGCCCGCGTCCACCCAGACCCGTACGTCTCCTGCCGTCAGGAGGTATCCGGAGCAGGGGTGTCCGGGCCGCGGGTGGGGCGATGCGGTGCCGAGGACGGTGAGGGTGAGCGCCATCCCGGCACCCTACGGTGCGCGCCGAGTGGGTGGACGGGTTTCAGGGGGCGGGCCTCCACTGCGGTTCGCGGCCGCTCAGCCCCACGACCCGGTCCAGGAGTGGTGCCTCGTCCGGGACGGGGACCACGGGGCCGAAGATGGGCGGGCGGTCCGGACCCGTGGACTGCGCGAGGAACGCGTGGGCCGCTCCCAGGGCAGCCTCCTCGGGGTCGTACTCCTGGCCCGTGGCCCTCGCCAGGTCCCAGCCGTGCACGACGAGTTCGTCCAGGGCGACGAGGCCCGCCACCCCGGCGGGCAGGTCGACGCCGCCCGCGCGGGTCATCCCCTGCCAGGCCTCCGGGTCGCGCCAGGCCTCCGCGAGTTCGTCGAGCGCCTTGGCCAGCGCCTCGCGCCAGCCGTCCGTGATGTCGGGCAGGGACGCCGTCGGGTTCGTGTCCGTCGTCGGGCCCAGGTTCTTGCGGGCGGCGTCGCCGAAGGCGACAGTCAGCCCGAGGATGTGCCCGAGCAGGTTGCGCACCGAGTACTCCGGGCACGGGGTCGCCAGGTTCAGCCGGCCCTCGCCCACTCCGTCCGCGAGGCGCGCCACGAGCCGCGTCTGCGGGCCGAAGTCCACCATCTGCTGCGCCGTCTGGTCGATCGCGTCGGGCATGTCGGGCTCCTTGCTCGTTCTCAGGACTCACAAATCCAGGACTCGCATTGCGTACTCACCTGTAGACCCCGGCTCCGCCCGAAAGTCATCGGCGCGTCCGCCTAGGGCATCCGCCCGATCCCCCGCCGGGGGCCTTAGCACCACGATGACCTGGCATGACGTTCACTTCTACCGCCACACGGGGCGGTTCCCGGCTCCTCCTGGCCGGCATCGTCGTGTCCGGGTTCGGTACCTCCGCCATGTGGCTGGCCGCCGGGATCTGGGTGAAGGACCTGACCGGCTCGGACAGCCTCGCCGCGCTGTGCGCCTTCGCGCTGTGGGCGCCCACGCTCGCCGGGCCCCTGCTCGGCACGGTCGCCGACCGCACCCGGCGACGGCCCCTCCTCGTCGCCGCGAACCTGGGCCTCGGCCTGCTGCTCCTGTCGCTGCCGGCCGTCGACTCGGCGGGCCGGCTGTGGATCCTGTTCGCGGTCCTCTTCGCGTACGGGACATGCGGGGTCGTCACCGACGCGGCCGAGGCCGCCCTCGTACCTGCTGTCGTCGGCAAGGACGCGCTCGGTGACTTCAACGGGCTGCGGATGACGGCCAACGAGGGCATGAAGCTGGTCGCCCCGCTCGCAGGCGCGGGCCTCTTCGCAGTGTGCGGAGGCGGGGGCGTGGCCCTGCTCGACGCCGCGACCTTCGCCGCCGCGGCCGGGCTCTACGCGCGGCTCCGGATCCGGGAGCCCGCGCCCGCACGCCGGACCACGGGCGTGCGGGCCCGCACCGCGGAGGGCGTACGCGCGCTGTGGCGGCAGGAGCGGCTGCGCCCCCTCGTCCTGGCCGCCGCGGCCACCATGCTGCTGGCGGGCCTGAACGGCGCCGCGCTCTACGCGGTCGTCGACGGCGGCCTCGGCCGCTCCCCCTCGTACGCGGGGGTCTTGTCCGCCGTGCAGGGCGCCGGTTCGGTCGTGGCCGGGCTCGCCGCGGGAGGGCTGCTGCGGCGGCTCGGCGAGCGCCGGTTCTCGGCGGCGGGGATCGCCCTGTTCGCGGCGGGCGCGGGCCTGCGCGCGCTCCCGTACGACGCCGTGGCACTCGGGTGCAGCGCGGCGATCGGCATGGGCCTGCCGTGCGTCCTGATCGCGGCGCTCACCGCGGTCCAGCGCGAGACCCCGGACGCGCTCGTCGGCCGCGCGGTGGCGACCGCGAACACACTGATGTTCGCGCCGAACGCGGTGGCCCTCGCGATGGGCGCGGGCCTCATCGCGGTCGTGGACCACCGCGTCCTGCTGCCGCTGCTCGGCGCGGCCGGACTCGTGCTCGCGTGCGCTACTGCACGCCGGCCCAGCGCTTGATCGTGGCGACGGCCTTGGTCTGCTCGTCCGCGGGCAGCTTGGCGATGGCCGCGCCGTGGTTGGAGCCGGGCACGACGTAGCGGTACGAGTCGTGCTTGCTCGGGGTGAACTTCTCGGCGCTCCACGGGTCGTTCTGCCCGTACACGAACATCATCCGCTCGCCACGCGTCTTCACCCACTTGTCGACGCCGGAGATCGCCGAGCCGTCGTAGGTGCCGCGCATCGCGGCGGGCAGGACCGAGTTGGGCTGGTAGATGTCCGGGTAGTGGCGGACGTCCTTGAGGTGCTTGAACTTGAGGTCGGCCCAGCCGAGTTGGGTGGCGGCCTGCCGGTAGTAGGGGCCGGTGCCGTTCGTGCCCAGGGTCTCGTCCTGGTAGACGCTGAAGCCATGGCCCTTCGACCAGGTGTAGAGCTCGTCGTCGGTGGCCTTCTTGGCGTCGGGCACGGTCGGGCAGTCGTCGATCGTGCCGCTCTGCCAGAAGTTCCAGACCTGGTCGAGCACGGCGAACTCGTAGGCCCTGTCGGTGGTTCCGAGGGTTTCCTCGAACGTGTCACCGGCCGCCGCCGCATCGGCCTCGAACTTCGGGACGAGGGCGTCGCGGCGCACCAGCATCTCGCGCTGCACGGCGTTCAGGGCGGCGCGGCACTCGGGCGTGCCGACGGTCTTGAAGAAGTCCTCGTAGCCGCTGTCGTCGTTGTTGTTCGCGTCGTTCGGAGCGACGAACGCGACGACGGCGTCGAGGTCCTGCGGGTAGAAGCGCTCGTGGAAGGTCGCGGTCATGCCGCCCTTGCTGCCGCCCGTGGCGAGCCACTTGCCCTTCTCGATGGTGCGCAGGGCCTGCGTGATGCGGTGCTCGTCGCTGGACTCCTGCCAGACCGTGAGCTTGGACCAGTCGTCACCTGCCGCGCCCTTGGGGCGGGACTCTGCGAAGTAGCGGTGTTCGATGGAGACCTGGTTGGCGTCGAGCAGCTTGGTGATCTCGCGCGTGCTGGAGGAGAGGGTGTAGCCGCCGGTGTAGAAGACGGTGGGCTTGGCGGCCGCCTTGTGCCAGAGCGTGAGGCGCTGGGTGAACGTGCCGGCCTTGGGGTTGCGGTGGTCGACCGGCTGCGCGTACGTGAGCGTATAGAAGGGGTAGCCCTCCTTGTCGGTCACCGAGACGACCGTCATGCCGGGGATGGCCGCCAACTGCGCCTGGATGTCCTCCTGTTGGGCGGCGGTACCGAGGACGTTCCCCTGCGCCGCCCCCGCAGGGACGGTCCCGCCGAGCACCGCCGCACCCGCCATCATCCCCGCGCACAACAGCGCGGCCGTCCCCCGGCCACGACCCTGGCTGTGACCCCGTCTACGACCCTGGTTCCGCCCCTGGTTACGCACGCGCACCTCGTGTCCCCTCCGTAGGAAGCGTCGATTGTGGTGCGCGGATGGTAACCGCTTTCAGGCGAGGTCCGACAGGCCCTCCGCGATCAGCTTCAGATCGCTGTCCGCCGCCAGCCCCGCATGATAGAGCCGCAGTTCGTTCGCACCCAGTCCGGCCGCGTGCCGGGCGTCGGCGGCGAGCGTGGCGGGGCTCCCGCCCATCCCGGCGACCACGGTGAGGTTGGCCGCCACAACTCCCCTGCCCTGAGCGGCAAAGGGGGCTATCAGCTCCGCGCCGCCGGTGCACGGCACGACCACCCCGTCCGCGACGGCGAGGATGTGCGCCGGGTCCACGCCCGCGTTCGCCCCGCAGTGGTACGACGCCGGGTCGGCGTGCAGCAGGATCCGGAACCCGTCCGGGGCCTGCGCGCGGACCGCGGCGACGGCTTCCTCCTGAAGGCTGCGGGCGACGCTGTCACGCCAAGCGCGCGCGCCCGCCGCCGTGCGCGCCCCGAGCAACTTCTCCACCGCCTCCCAGCCGCCGTCCGGGGTGCCGTTCCCGCGCCACAGAGGCTCCAGCGCGTGCCGGACGTCACCCGCCAGCTTCGCGGCGTCCAGCCCTTGTCGGCCGTATCCGTCGCGGCACGACGGGCAGAAGCAGAGCGACATCAGGTACTGGCCCGCGTCGCCGAGGCCGACGCCCGCGGTCTTGTCGTGGGCGTGCAGATGCGCGAGCCCGTACCAGCCGAGGGATTCGAGTTCGGTGCCCTGCGCGCCGGGCCGCACGGCCGCCTCCGCCGCCAGGTCGACGAGGTACGCGCGCGTGGCGGACTGTGCGATGCAGGGGGCCCACGGGTAGCGGTCGCCGTAGGCGTTGACGACGGAGGTGTCCGGATGTTCCGCGCCCAGACGGGAGTTGTGCGCGAGGACGACCCAGGTGTGGACGTCGAGCCCGGCGCCCGCGAGCGCCTCGGCGGCCTCCCCGAAGGCGTCGCCGGGAGCCCAGTCCCCCGCCTCGTACGGCCGCAGGTCCCGGCCCTGCCAGCGGTCGCCCGGCGGGTAGAGGACCGCGGCGTGTTCTGCCGTGACGACGCGGTGGCGCGGGTGACGCGGAGTCAGGGCGCGGGTGGAGTGGTAGGCGGAGGCGAGGGTCGCCTGCTGGACGCCGAGGCCCGCGATGCGACGGGCGGCCTCGGGGTCGCCGTTGACGTCCCAGGGATAGACGAAGGCGGATGCCCTCATGCCTGGTCCCCCGTCTCCGCGAGGAGCGCGCGGCCGCGCTCGACGATGCCGGCGAGCCGCTTGACGTGGTCGTCGGTGGGCTCGTGCAGGGGCGGGCGGACCTCGCCGACGTCGAGGCCGGTGAGCCGGACGCCGGCCTTGACGAGGGAGACCGCGTAGCCGCGGCCCTCGTTGCGGAGTTCGACGAGCGGCCGGTAGAAGGCGTCGAGGAGGCGGTTGGCGGTGGCGTCGTCGCCGGTGCGCAGGGCCGTGTGGAAGGCGAGGGCGATGTCGGGCGCGAAGCAGAACACGGCGGACGAGTAGAGGCCGACGCCGATGCCGCGGTAGGCGAGGCCGGTGAGTTCCGCGGTGGGCAGGCCGTTGAAGTAGAGGAAGTCGGTGAGTCCCTCGGCGCGTACGGCGCTGATGGTGCGCTGGAGCAGGTCGAGGTCGCCGAGGCCGTCCTTGAGTCCGAGGATCTTGGGGTGGCGGGCGAGGGCGACGACGGTCGCCGGCGTGAACACGGCGTTGTCGCGCTGGTAGACGATGATTTCCAGAGAGGTCGCGTCGGCCAGCTCCGAGTAGTGGCGCAGCAGGCCCTCCTGGCCGGCGACCACGAGGTAGGGCGGCATCGCGAGGAGCCCGTCGGCGCCGGCTTCCTCGGCGAGGCGCGCGTAGCGCACGGCGAGGGCCGTGCCGTACCCGGCGCCCGCGACGACCGGCACCCGTCCCGCCGTCTCCTCCACGGCCGCGGCCACGCACGCCTGGAACTCCTCAGGGGTCAGGGAGTGGAACTCGCCCGTCCCGCAGCACGCGAAGACCGCGGCGGCCCCTGCCTCGACGCCCTGGCGCACATGGGTGCGGAAGGTGTCGAGGTCGAGGGTGCCGTCGGATCCGAAGGCGGTGACCGGGAAGAACAGCGGCCCGCTGGGGATGCTGAGTCGAGCGGCGAGAGGGGCTGACGTCACGGGCTCTCCCTTGGCGTGCACGGTTCTGATTTGCGTCTATATTTCTGAACTCGCTCACGCTAATCCGCCCCCAGGGCGCGGGTCAAGCACGCTAACTCGCATCCTGGCAGCGGATTTCCAGCCTCCGCGGGAGACTTGACTACGCCCTGCGGCAATCTTTAGCGTGTCCATAGATGTGAATGCCGTGCATGAATGCGGCCATCTGTCTGACTATTCGAGGAGACTCCGCATGCCCGCTCCCCGCACCGTCCTGCTCACCGGAGCCGCCGGCGGCCTCGGCACCCTGATGCGCGGACTGCTTCCGGCCTACGGTTACGAGCTGCGCCTCCTCGACGCCCGCCCGATCGAGGGCGAGCCGGACGCGATCACGGCCGACCTCGCCGACCGGGACGCCCTGCGCGAGGCCGTGCGCGGCGTCGACGCGATCATCCATCTCGCGGGCATCTCCCTGGAGTCCAGCTTCGACAAGATCCTCAAGGCGAACATCGAAGGGCTCTACAACCTCTACGAGGCCGCGCGCGAGGAAGGCGTGCGCCGCATCGTGTTCGCCTCGTCGAACCACGCGATCGGCTATACGCCGCGCCCCGCGGACGGCGACCCCCGCGTTCCCGTCGACACGCCCCGCCGCCCCGACACCTACTACGGCCTGTCCAAGTCGTTCGGCGAGGACCTCGCGCAGTTCTACTGGGACAAGTTCGGCCAGGAGACCGTGTCCGTGCGCATCGGCTCGTGCTTCATGGAGCCGACGAACGTACGCATGATGTCGGTGTGGCTGAGCCCGGGCGACGGCGCGAGGCTCTTCGACGCGGCGATCAGGGCCGAGGGCGTCGGGCACACAGTCGTCTACGGCTCGTCCGACAACACGCGCGTGTGGTGGGACCTGTCGTCCGCGCGGGCACTCGGTTACGAGCCGCAGGACGACTCGGAGCAGTACGCCGAGAAGCTGATCGCCGAGTTCGGCGAGCTGGACCCGGCCAACCCCGACCACACGCGGATGGGCGGTCACTTCGTGACGAACCCGCCCGTCTGGCCGTACTGAGGCGGCGGTTCAGAGCCCTGTGTCACGGCTCCTGAGGTCCTCGGCCGACTCGCGGCGCACCAGGAGCCTGGCCCGCCCGTCCGCCACGGCGACGACGGGCGGCCGTCCCACCAGGTGGTGGCCGGACGCCGTCGACAGCTGGTAGGCGCCCGCCACGGGCACGGCGAGGAGGTCCCCGGGCCGTACGTCGTCCGGCAGCGGCACGTCCGAGGCGAGGACATCGCCCGCCTCGCAGCGCCGGCCGACGACCGTGACGGGGCGCGTGGCCGCCGTGGAGCGCCTGCCGACGAGGCGGGCCGCGTAGCGGACGCCGTGGAGCGCGGGCCGTGGGTTGTCGCTCATGCCTCCGTCGACGGCGACGAAGACGCGGGCGCCGGTGCGCTGCACGGCGAGCACCCGGTACAGGGCCACGCCCGCGCGGGCGACGACGGCCCGGCCCGGCTCGACGGCGAGGCGCGGCACGGGAAGGTCCGACTGGGCGCAGGCGTCGGCGAGTTCGCGGCGCACGCGGCGGGCCAGCTCCGGTACGTCGAGCGGGTGCTCGCCGGGCCGGTGGGCGACCGCGTGGCCGCCGCCGATGTCGAGCTCGGGCAGCGTGATCCCGTGCCGGTCGCGGATGCGGGCCATCAGGCCGACGAGGTGCCGCACGGCGACGACGTACGGCTTCACGGTGTCGATCTGCGAGCCGATGTGGCAGTGCAGTCCGGTCAGTTCGAGCCCCGGCTGCTCGACGAGGCGGGTCACGGCGTGCATCGCGGAGCCGTCCGCGATGGACAGGCCGGACTTCTGGTCGTCCGTCCCGGTGCGGCTCGCGGCGTGCCCGCCCGCGGCGACGCCCGGCACGACGCGGGCCATGACGCGCTGCCGGGTGCCTCGGGGGACGTACGCGGCGAGGCGTGCGATCTCGGAGGTCGAGTCGACGACGATGCGCCCCACGCCGTGCCGCAGGGCCGCGCGCAGGTCGTCGGGGCTCTTCGCGTTGCCGTGGAAGACGATCCGCTCGGGCGGCAGGCCCGCGATGACGGCGAGTTCCAGCTCGCCCGCCGAGCACACGTCGAGCCCGAGGCCCTCCTCGTGGACCCAGTGGACCATCGCGCGGCACAGGAAGGCCTTGGCCGCGTAGAGGACGTCGGCGCCGGGGAAGGCGCTGCGGTAGGTGCGGCAGCGTTCACGCACGTCCGTCTCGTCGAGTACGTGGACGGGCGTGCCGAACTGCTCGGCCACGTCGACGAGTTCGACCCCGGAGACGGTCGGGTCGCCGTGCGGGCCCCGGACGGTGGTGGCGGGCCAGACGGAGAGATCGTCGGGCGACTGCGCCAAGATCGCGGCGACTACGGTCGTGACGGCCATGTGGACGGGCCCCTCAGCCGCGGTGGCCGGCGGGCGCGGGCGCCGGGCTCGGGTCGACGGTGAGCTCGGTGACGCCCACCGGTCCCGTGAGGGCCCGCAGGGCGGGTTCGGCGAGCCGGATCCACGGCTGCCCGGGCCCGAGCAGGTCGACGAGGAGACGCTCGCTGGTGAAGCCGACGGCGGTGCGGCCGCCGCGCGCGGTGCGGAAGAGGCGGGTCGCGCAGGTCCCGGGTCCCGGCCGGACGGGGACGAACAGGGGCCCGGCCGGGGTGGGTTCGCAGGGTTCGGCGTCGTCGGCTTCGATGCGGTCGTTCACGGCTGCTCCTGGGTGGCGAGGAAAGCGTGCTGACGGAAGAGTGCTCCGGCAAGGACGTTATGCCCGCCTGTCCCCTCTCCGGCCCCGCCGATGACGCACTGTTGACGCCTTCTCGGCGCTCCTTGACGCAAAGCGAGCGGGGCAGGCGGGCAGCGAACGGGCTGCCGCGGCCCCCCGAACGGGCATCGTCCTGCCCGCTTCCGCGCGCCGCCCCAGGTCCGAGGCGGGCAGGTGCCTGTGTGAACGGGCACAGACGGGCAGCATCGGACCGGTAACGAACCTGGTCACAGCCGCGGGCCCGCTGTACAAATTTCCCAGAGTCACCGCACGGGCCCGAACGGGCGGCGGACCGGTCACCGGGCACACCCGGCCCGGAACGCACAACAGGGACCGCACGGTCCGGACAGCACAGCAAGGACCGCACAGAGAGGTGCACAGCATGAGCGCGGAGGAACGCCAGCGGGAGATCGTGCGCGCCGCACGCCGCAGCGGCTCCGTCGACGTCACCGTGCTCGCGGCCCGACTCGGCGTCGCGAAGGAGACCGTACGGCGCGACCTGCGGGCCCTGGAGGACCACGGCCTGGTGCGGCGCACGCACGGCGGCGCCTATCCCGTGGAGAGCGCGGGTTTCGAGACGACGCTCGCCTTCCGCACCACCATGCACGTCCCGGAGAAGCGCCGGATCGCCGCCGCGGCGGCCGAGCTGCTCGGGGACGCGGAGACCGTCTTCGTCGACGAGGGGTTCACCCCCCAGCTCATCGCCGAGGCCCTGCCGCGGGACCGGCCGCTCACCGTGGTCACCGCGTCGCTGGCCACGGCGGGCGCACTCGCCGAGGCCGAGAACACGACGGTGCTGCTGCTCGGCGGCAGAGTGCGGTCCGGCACCCTGGCCACGGTCGACCACTGGACGACGAAGATGCTCGCCGGGTTCGTGATCGACCTGGCGTTCATCGGCGCCAACGGCATCTCGCGCGAGCACGGCCTGACCACGCCCGACCCCGCGGTCAGCGAGGTCAAGGCGCAGGCCGTGCGGGCCTCCCGGCGCACGGTGTTCGCGGGTGTGCACACCAAGTTCGGGGCGGTCAGCTTCTGCCGGTTCGCGCCGGTCTCCTCGCTGGAGGCGATCGTGACCAGCACGCAGCTGCCCGCGTCCGAGGCTCACCGCTATGCGTTGCAGGGGCCCCAGGTCATCCGCGTCTGACACCCCTGCCTGCGTACGCCGACGGGTTCCGCACACCCCGGCGTACCCCTTTTCTCCCTATTTGCCTCATACGTTCAGGAGCATTCATGCGAACCCAGAGCCGACGGAGGCCGCGCGCGCTGTGCGCCGCGGCCGCCGCAGGGACGCTGCTCGCCCCGCTGCTCTCCGGCTGCTGGGCCGGTGCCGGCGGGACCGGCTCGGGCGGTGACTCCATCAACGTCCTGATGGTGAACAACCCGCAGATGACCGAGTTGCAGAAGCTGACCGCCGCGCACTTCACCAAGGAGACCGGCATCAAGGTCAACTTCACCGTCCTGCCGGAGAACGACGTCCGCGACAAGATCAGCCAGGACTTCGCCAACCAGGCGGGCCAGTACGACGTCGCGACGCTGAGCAACTACGAGATCCCCATCTACGCCCGCAACGGCTGGCTGCACGAGCTGGGTTCGTACGCGCGCAAGGACACCGCGTACGACGAGCGGGACATCCTCAAGCCGATGCGCGAGTCGCTCACCGGGGACGACGGGAAGCTCTACGGCCAGCCGTTCTACGGCGAGTCCTCCTTCCTCATGTACCGCAAGGACGTCTTCGCGAAGAAGGGCCTGCGCATGCCCGCGCACCCCACCTGGCGGCAGGTCGCCGACCTCGCCGCGAAGGCGGACGGCGCCGAGCCCGGCATGAAGGGCATCTGCCTGCGCGGACTGCCCGGCTGGGGTGAGCTCATGGCGCCGCTGACGACGGTGGTGAACACCTTCGGGGGCACCTGGTTCGACAAGAACTGGAAGGCGCAGCTCACCTCGCCCGGATTCGAGAAGGCGACCCGTTTCTACGTGGACCTCGTCCGCAAGCACGGCGAGTCCGGAGCGGCCCAGTCCGGCTACGCGGAGTGCCTCAACAACCTCACCCAGGGCAAGACCGCCATGTGGTACGACGCCACGGCCGCCGCCGGTTCGCTCGAGTCGGCGAAGTCCCCGGTCAAGGGCAAGATCGGCTACGTACCCGCGCCGGTCGAGAGGACGGAGAGCTCGGGCTGGCTCTACACCTGGGCCTGGGGCGTGCAGAACGCCTCGCGCAATCCCGACAAGGCGTGGAAGTTCGTCTCCTGGGCGTCGGGCAAGGGCTACGAGAACCTGGTCGGCAAGGAGATCGGCTGGTCGAACGTGCCGGCCGGCAAGCGCGCCTCGACGTACACCAACCCGGAGTACCGCAAGGAGGCCGCCGCCTTCCAGGACGTGACGCGCGCGGCCATCGAAGGGGCGCGCCCCCGCGACCCGGGCGTCCAGCCGCGACCCGCGCCCGGCATCCAGTTCGTCGGCATCCCCGAGTTCACCGATCTCGGCACCAAGGTCTCGCAGGAGATCAGCGCGGCCATCGCCGGACGCCAGTCGGTCGACACGGCCCTGAACAAGTCCCAGAAGCTCGCCGACGAGATCGCGAAGGAGTACGAGGGACGATGACCGCGACCACGACCGTTCCCGTCGCCCACGCGCGCGTGGGCACCGCCAAGTCCCCCGGCCGGCTGCGCGCCTGGGCCACCAGGGCCCCGCTCCTGCCCGCCCTCGTGTTCATGATCGTGGTGACCCAGCTGCCCTTCGTGGCGACGCTGGTGATCTCGTTCTTCGACTGGAACGCCCTGTATCCGGACGCCCGCCGCTTCGCCTGGTTCGCCAACTACAGCGAGGTGCTCACCGACCCGGACCTGCGCAAGTCCGTCCTGACGACGATCCTGCTGACGGCGACCGTCGTCGTCGTGAGCCTGGTCGTCGGACTCGGCCTCGCGCTGCTCCTCGACCGGAAGTTCCGCGGCCGCGGCCTCGTGCGCACGCTCCTCATCGCGCCGTTCCTGCTGGTCCCCGTCGCCGCCGCGCTGCTGTGGAAGCACGTCCTGTACAACCCCGAGTACGGGCTCCTCAACGGCCTGCTGCACTACGTCGGCGGCCCTCAGCCCGACTGGATCTCCAACACCCCGCTGCTCGCCGTCGAGACGGCCCTGGTGTGGCAGTGGACGCCGTTCATGATGCTGATCCTGCTCGCGGGCCTGCAGTCGCGCTCCCCCGAACTGATCGAGGCGGCCCGGATGGACGGCGCGGGCAACTGGCAGGTCTTCCGGTATCTGACGCTGCCCCACCTGCGCCGCTACCTCGAACTGGGCGCCCTGCTGGGCTCGGTGTACATCGTGCAGAACTTCGACGCCGTCTTCACGATCACCTCGGGCGGCCTCGGCACCGCCAACCTGCCGTACACCGTCTACCAGAGCTTCTACCAGGCCCACGAGAACGGCCTCGCGTCGGCCGCCGGCGTCCTGGTCGTCATCGGCTCGATCATCATCGCGACGTTCGCGCTGCGCGTGGTGTCGTCGCTGTTCCGTGAGGAGGCGTCCCGCGCATGAATCTCCGTATCCCGCGTCTGAAAGGGCTGGGGCTCGTCGCCTGGCTCGCCGGCATCCTGTTCTTCCTGCCCATCGCCTGGATGGTGCTGACGTCCTTCCACTCGGAGGAGAACGCCGCCACCAACCCGCCCTCGTTCGCGGCCTCCCTCACCCTCGACGGGTACCGCGACTTCTTCGGCACGGCGGGCGGCGCGAGCCCGTGGCCCGCGCTCATCAACTCGACGGTGGCGTCGCTCGCCTCGACGCTGTTCGTCCTGGTACTGGCCCTGCCGGCCGCGTACGCGCTGTCGATCCGGCCCGTGAAGAAGTGGACCGACGTCCTCTTCTTCTTCCTGTCGACGAAGATGCTCCCCGTCGTGGCGGGCCTCCTGCCGATCTACCTGTTCGCCAAGAACGCCGGGATGCTCGACAACATCTGGCTCCTGGTCATCCTCTACACGTCGATGAACCTGCCGATCGCGGTGTGGATGATGCAGTCGTTCCTCGCCGAGGTGCCGATCGCGGTCATCGAGGCCGCGCGGATCGACGGGGCGCGCCTGCCGACCCTCCTCGCGCGCGTGGTGGCCCCCATCGCCATGCCGGGCATCGCCGCGACCGCGCTGATCTGCTTCATCTTCAGCTGGAACGAACTCCTCTTCGCGCGCGTACTCAGCGGTGTCGTCGCCCAGACCGCGCCCGTCTTCCTGACCGGCTTCATCACGAGCCAGGGCCTGTTCCTGGCGAAGGTGTGCGCCGCGTCCCTCGTTGTCTCCCTGCCGGTACTCGCCGCGGGATTCGCCGCCCAGGACAAACTGGTCCAGGGCCTGTCGTTGGGAGCTGTGAAATGAAGGCCGCCGTCATCGAGTCCGTCGGCAAGGCAGTGGTCACGGAGGTCCCCGACCCCACGCCGGGTCCGCGTGACGTGGTCGTGGAGGTCGCGGCGTGCGGGCTGTGCGGCACCGATCTGCACATCCTCCAGGGCGAGTTCGCGCCGACGCTGCCGGTGGTGCCCGGTCATGAGTTCGCGGGGGTGGTCGTCGGTCTCGGGCGTGACGTGCGCGAGGTGTCGGTCGGCGACCGCGTCGCCGTCGACCCGTCGCTGTACTGCTACGAGTGCCGGTACTGCCGCTCGGGCCACAACAACCTCTGCGAGCGGTGGGCCGCGATCGGCGTCACCACCGCGGGCGGCGCCGCCCAGTACGCCGTCGCGCCCGTGGCCAACTGCGTACGCCTCCCCGACCACGTCCGCACCGAGGACGCGGCCCTCATCGAGCCCCTGTCGTGCGCCGTGCGCGGCTACGACGTACTGAACTCGCGCCTCGGCTCCCATGTGCTGATCTACGGCTCCGGGACGATGGGCCTGATGATGCTGGAACTCGCCAAGCGGACCGGCGCCGCGAGCGTCGACGTCGTGGACCTCAACGCGGACCGGCTCGCCACCGCCCGCAAGCTGGGCGTCTCGGGGTCCGGGGCCGACGCGGACGAGCTCGACCGGCCGCAGGGCTGGGACGTCGTCATCGACGCGACGGGCAACGCGGGCGCGATCCAGGACGGTCTCGAGCGCGTCGCGAAGGCGGGGACGTTCCTCCAGTTCGGCGTCGCGGACTACGCGACGCGTGTGTCCATCGACCCGTACCGGATCTACAACCAGGAGATCACCATCACCGGCTCGATGGCCGTCCTGCACAGCTACGAGCGGGCCGCCGAACTGTTCGCGGGCGGTGTCCTCGACCCGGACGTGTTCATCAGCGACCGGTTGCCGCTCGAGGCGTATCCGCAGGCGCTCGACCAGTTCGCGTCCGGCGTGGGGCGCAAGATCGTGGTGGTGCCGTGAGCCATCGGTGCGAAGTCATCGGCAGGTAAGGGAACGGCAAAGCCGTATCGCTCGTTACCCCGGCATGACCGCTATGACCCCCGGCTCGAACATCCCGCTGTCCACCGCCCGCGTGGCGGTGGACGTCGCCGCCCCGGTGCGGCTCGACGTCTCGGGCCTGCTGCTCACCGCCGACGGCAAGGTACGTTCCGACGACGACTTCATCTTCTACAACCAGCCCTCGGGCCCGGGCGTGACCTACCGCTCGGGCGGCGGCACGGCACCGGACGCGATCGTGGTGGACACGGCCGCCGTGCCGCCGGGCATCGAGAAGATCGTCGTCACCGCGAGCCCGGACGCGGCCGGCCAGACCTTCCAGGGCATCGAGCCCACGGCCACGATCAAGGCAGACGACGGCTCCGTGCTGGCCACGTTCACGCCGCCGCAGCTCGGCACCGAGACGGCTCTCGTGATCGTCGAGATCTACCTCCGTAACGGCGCCTGGAAGGCGCGCGCGGTGGGCCAGGGCTATGCGAACGGCCTGGCGGGCATCGCCACGGACTTCGGTGTGAGCGTCGAAGAGCCCGCGGCCCCGGCTCCGGCCCCCACACCGGTGCAGCCCGCACAGCCCGTGCAGGCCATGCCCGCGCCGACCACTCCCCCGGTCGACCCGCGCGTGGCCCCGCCCGCGCCCACTGCCGCCCCGGCCGCCCCGCCCGCCGCTCCCGCTCCGGGCGCCGGGAAGATCAATCTGGACAAGGGCCGCGTCAGCCTCCAGAAGAACCAGACGGTGTCCCTGGTCAAGGGCGGGCAGCCGCTGCTCTCGCAGGTCAAGATGGGCCTCGGCTGGGAGCCCGCGTTCCGCGGCAAGGACATCGACCTGGACGCGTCGGTCATCGCCTTCGGCCCCCAGCGCAACCACGTGGACAGCTGCTACTTCGGCAAGCTCTCGATCGTGAACGGCGCGATCAAGCACTCCGGCGACAACCTCACGGGCGAGGGCGGCGGGGACGACGAGGTCATCGTCGTCGACCTGGGCCGGCTCCCGCAGGAGGTGACGGGCCTGGTGTTCACGGTGAACTCGTTCTCGGGCCAGAAGTTCACCGAGGTCGCCAAGGCCTACTGCCGCCTCATCGACGCGGCGACGGGCGAGGAGCTGGTCCGCTTCGACCTGACGAACGCGGAGGCGCAGACGGGCGTGATGATGGCGAAGCTGATCCGCCAGTTCACCGGCGAGTGGGACATGACGGCCATGGGCGACTTCGTGAAGTCGCGGACGGTACGCGGCATGGTCAAGCCGGCGGCACAGGCACTCTGAGAACGGCCGACGGCACAGGCCCCCCGAGGACGACAGTCCCTCGCTCATGCGAGCGAGGGGTTGCCGCCGGGATGCGGGGCGTCACGAGGGGTGACGGGCGGACACGGCGGAGGCGGTCGGCGGCACGGAAGCGCGTGCTGCCGACCGCCTCTTGGCGTCGGTCTCCGAAGCCGTGGACACGACCCCCGAATCCAGGGCGCCGGTTCCGAAGCGTCGGATACGTCAGAGCTTGGACAGCTTGGAGAACGGTGTCAGGAACCGGCCCTGCTGCCCGGCGAAGTCGATGAGCACGGCTTCGTCGCCCTCGACCCCGATGATCCTGCCGAGGCCGTACTGATCATGGGAAACGCGGTCGCCCACGGCGAACTGCTCTACCGGCGGAGCGGGCTTCGCCGGAACGTTGAAGGGGCTGCCCGGAAGTTGGCGGCGCGTACTGGGGGGCCTTGTCATTCAACGAGTATGCGCCCCGCGCACCCACGGACACCACGTCTTCGTCCTCACACTTCGGTGACGATGTCCGTGAAACACCCCTCTCGACCTGCGCTCACCTGCGCCTGAGCCCTCCGGCGTGGGCTTTTGCAGCGACGCAGATCACTGGAACAGCGCGCTGTAGGCGTTCAGGGCGGGCTGGCCGCCGAGGTGGGCGTACAGGACCGTCGCGTCGGGGCCGATCTCGCCCCGGGCGACCAGGTCGATCATCCCGGCCATCGACTTTCCCTCGTACACGGGATCGGTCACCATGCCCTCCGTGCGGGCGGCCAGCCGCATCGCGTCGAGGGTGGCCTCGTCGGGGACGCCGTACGTCCCCGCGTGGTGGCGCTCGTCGAGTTCGACGTCGTCCTCCGTCAGCTCCCTCCGTACGCCGACGAGCCCGGCCGTGCCCCGGGCGATCCGCAGGATCTGCTCGCGGGTGCGGTCCGGTTCGGCGGAGGCGTCGACGCCGAGGATGCGGCGAGGGCGGCCACCGGACTCGACGAGCGCCGCGCACCCGGCGATCATCCCCGCCTGGGTCGACCCGGTGACCGAGCAGACCACGACGGTGTCGAAGAAGACGCCCAACTCCTCTTCCTGCTCGGCCAGTTCGTAAACCCACTGGGCGAATCCCAGGCCGCCCAGGCGGTGTTCGGAGCAGCCGGCCGGGATCGCGTACGGGCGACCGCCCGCCTCCTCCACCTCGCGGACGGCCTGCTCCCAGCTCTCCTTGACGCCGATGCCGAACCCGGCCCGGACCAGACGCACCTCCGCACCCGCGAGCCGGGAGATGAGGATGTTGCCGACCTTGTCGTAGACGGAGTCGGGCCACTCGACCCAACTCTCCTGCACGAGGACGCACTTGAGGCCCGCGCGGGCCGCAACGGCCGCGACCTGGCGGGTGTGGTTGGACTGCACCCCGCCGATCGACACGAGCGTGTCGCAGCCCTGCGCGAGGGCATCCGCGACCAGGTACTCCAGCTTGCGGGTCTTGTTCCCGCCGTACGCGATTCCGGAGTTGCAGTCCTCCCGCTTGGCCCAGAGAGAGGCCCCGCCGAGATGCGCGGTGAGCCGGTCCAGCGGGTGCACGGGCGAAGGGCCGAAGAGCAGGGGGTAGCGCTCGTACGCGTCGATGGTCACGGGACCTCCCGGGGTCGGTTCGGTCGGTTCGGGGTCGCGGGTGCGGGGACCCGCCTCATGGGCCGGCCGGCTACGCCTCCTCGTCGGCCAGCTCCTCCAGTACGCGCCAGATCTCCGTCGTGATCCGCACCGCGCCCGCCGCGTCCCCCGCGGCGCAGGCGTCGATGAGGCGGGCATGGGGCTCGGCGGAGCCGCATGCGGCTCCCTGCCCGAAGCGGCGGCGCTCCAGGCGGCGGATGAGGGGCGTGTAGCGGGCGATGGTGGCGGCCGCGGCACGGTTGCCCGAGACGCGGACCGGGACGCCGTGCAGCTCGTCGTCCGCGCGCAGGGCCGCGTCCACGTCCCCGGCCGCCACGGCGGCGGCGAACCGTGCGTTGGCCTCGCGCATCGCGTCGGTGTCCGCGCGGGCGAGGCGGGGCACGGCGGTGCGGACGGCGAGCTCGTGCATGGCGCGTACGACGGCGGCCGCGTCCCGTACGTCGGCGGCCACCACTGGGGTGACCCGGGTGTGGCTCTGCGGCTTGGTCTCCAGGAGCCCCTCGTCCACGAGCCGTGAGAACGCCGCGCGGACGGGCGCGCGGGACAGGCCGAGGAGTTCGGCGAGATCCGCGTCACGTACGACCGCGCCCGGCGCGATGTCCCCGCCGACGATGGCGTCACGGATCGCGGTGCACGCCTGGTCTCTGAGGAGGGTGCGCTGCACCCGTCGGATGGCCGCCATGAACTGAAATGTTAGATACCACTGCCCTTCGCGGGAACCCCCCGGTGCCTGCCTGGCGTCGCAGTGATCGTCGGCGGTACTCGGCGGCCCGGGTCTTCCGGGCGTCCCTGCCCGCCGACGGCGAGCCGCGGTACCGCTGTTCGAAGCCGTACAGGAGGATGGCGTTCCATGGTGCGTCTCGCGGGTTACCGCCTCGTCAGTCAGCTCGGCGAGGGCGGCACGGGGACCGCGCACCTGGCGCGCTCACCGGCGGGCCAGGTCGTGGTGGTCAGGACAGTGCGGGAGCCTCTCGCCGCCGAGCCGCTGTTCAGGGCGCGGTACCGGTGGGAGACCGAGGCGGCGCGGGCCGTGCGGGGGCCCTTCACTGCGGCCGTGCTCGACGCCGACCCCGAGGCGGCGGTGCCCTGGACCGCGGCGGAGTTCTGCGTGGGCCCCTCGCTGTCCGAGGCCGTGGCGGCGCTCGGCCTGCCGGACCCGGGTGCCCTCGCCGCGATCGGCGCCTCGCTCGCCGGGGCGCTCACGGCGATCCATGCGACGGGGCTCGTGCACGGCGATCTCAAGCCGGCGAACGTCGTCGTGACGGCCGCCGGGCCCAAGGTCATCGACTTCGGAGTCGCGAAGGCGGCGGTTCCGGGCGGCGGGACGCCCGGCGTCGGCGAACCGGCCGCCGAACCGGTCGGCTCCCCCGGCTTCATGTCGCCCGAGCAGATCACCCACGCCGTCCCGGCCGGTGCCCCCGCGGACGTGTTCGCGCTCGGCGCGCTGCTCGGCCTCTGCGCGACGGGCCGCAATCCGCACGGCGCGGGCAACGCCCCGCACGTCATCCACCGCACGCTGCACGAGCAGCCCGACCTGGTCGGAGTCCCGGACCAGGAGTGGGAGGCGTTCCTCGGCGGCTGCCTGGCCAAGTCCCCCTACGCCCGTCCGACGGTCCCCGAGGTCCTGGCGTGGTGCGTGGCCCGGGCGACCCCGTATCCCTGGTGGGAGCAGGAGGAGGTCTCGGCCCTCATCCACGTGCACGAGGAGTCGCTCGCGGAGAGGCTGTCGGCGGAGGAGCAGGACTGATCCGGGGACGACCGCGGCCGACGCGCACGGCAGGTGCGTGCGCGCCGGCAGGAGGTCAGCCGTCAGTCGCTTCGGGCGGGGCGTGATCAGTTCGAGCGCTGGCGCTTCCACGGCCCCGTGATGGCGAGCATGATGCCCGGGGTCTGGATGTTCGCGTAGAGGGTCCGGCCGTCGGGCGAGAACGTGACGCCCGTGAACTCGCTGTACTCCGGCTCCTGTTCGGTGCCGATGTTCAGCTCGTTGCGCGCGATCGGGTACGTGCGTCCGCTGTCGGTCGCGCCGAACAGGTGCTGGATGCCGTTGCCGTCCTCGGCGATGACGAGGCCGCCGTACGGGGAGACCGTGATGTTGTCCGGGCCGTCGAAGGCGCCGTCCTTGGACGGGTCCGCGTTCACGCCGAGCAGGACCTTGAGCGTCAGGGTGCGCCGCTTGGGGTCGTAGAACCAGACCTGTCCGTCGTGCTGGACGGGGCTCTCCTCACGGGCGAACGAGGAGACGATGTACGTGCCGCCGTCGGCCCACCACATGCCTTCGAGCTTGCGGGCGCGGGTGACCTCACCGTCGGCGAACTGCTTGCGCACGGAGACCGTCTTGGCGTCGCGGTCGGGCACGTCGATCCAGTCGACGCCGTAGACCGTGCCGATCTGCGTGGCGCGCGACAGGTCGTCGACGAAGCGGCCGCCGGAGTCGAAGCACTTGGTGGCCTGGAGGACGCCCGCGTCGTCGGCGAGCGTGCGCAGCTTGCCGCGGCCGTGGTGGAAGCCCTTCGGCGGGGTCCAGCGGTAGAGCAGGCCGTTGGGGCCGGACGCGTCCTCGGTGAGGTAGGCGTGGCCGCGCTTGGGGTCGATCACGACGGCCTCGTGGGCGTACCGGCCGAAGGCCTTGATCGGCTTGGGCCCGCGGTTCGCTCGGCGGTCCGCGGGGTCGACCTCGAAGACGTAGCCGTGGTCCTTGGTCATGCCGTTGGCGCCGGCCTTGTCCTCGGTCTCCTCGCAGGTCAGCCAGGTGTCCCAAGGGGTGCGCCCGCCGGCGCAGTTGGTGGCGGTGCCGGCGATGCCGACCCACTCGGCGACGTGTCCGTCGCGGCGGACCTCGACGACGGTGCAGCCACCGGCCGCGGCCGGGTCGTAGACGAGACCCTCGGCGAGCGGGACCGGGTACTTCGCCTTGGTGCGGGCGCCACCGATCTCGTGGTTGTTGACGAGCAGCGTGGCGCCGCGGGGACCGTCGAAGGTGGCGGTGCCGTCGTGGTTGGACGGGGTGGACTCGCCCGACTCCAGCGTCGTCTTGCCCGTGTACGTGATGACGCGGTACGAGAATCCGGCGGGCAGCGCGAGCAGGCCCTTCGGGTCGTCGACGAGCGGGCCGTAGCCGACACCCTGGTGGTGCCCGTCGTGGCCCTCGTGGCCCTCGTGGCCCTCGGCGTGCTCGTACTCGCCGTCGGCGGCCAGCGCACCGGGAGCGGTGGCGAGCGCGCCGACGGTGCCGGCCAGGGCGATGCCCGCGCCGGTGGCGGCGGAGCGTCTCGTGAAGTCCCTGCGGGTGAGCGACATGGTGTCTCCTGTGACCGGGTGGCTGTGGCGGTGGAGCGGGCGCTGATGCCGTTTCGGCCACACGTTCCCCGTCATGCCTGAACGGGGGTTGAACTCCGCACGACGCAGGCAGAGCGAACACGTTCACGGTCGTCGGCGGACGGGGCCGAGGGATGAGCGGGACGGCCGGTACGCGAAGGGGGCGGGGCGCCCTCGCGCCCCGCCCCCTCCCTGTCGCCGGCGTCGTCGTCCGTCATCCGCCCTGCGCGGACCGCGCCTTGAACGCCGCCTTGCGGGCCTCCTTGGCCACCTTCTTGTCGGGATGCAGGCGCCCCATCGCCTCCAGGACGTCCGCCGTCGCCGGGTGCTCCACCTTCCAGGCCGCCGCGAAGAACCCGCGGTGCTGGGCCGCGAGCCCCTCGACCAGGCCCTGGAGCTCGTCGGAGTTGCCCTCCAGGGCGAGCTGCGCGGCGATCGTGTCGACGGTGAGCCAGAAGATCAGGGACTCCGGCGGCGCGGGCACGTCGCTCGCCCCGTGCTCGGCGAGCCAGACCCGCGCGAGACCGCCCAGCTCCGCGTCGTCGAGCACCTCCCTGAGCGCCGGCTCCGCCTCGCGGCCCACGAGGGACAGCGCCTGCTGGCAGCGCAGCCGCCGCAGCGGCGCCCCGGCGTCCGCGCCGCGCGCCGCGGCCAGCAACTCCCGTGCCGCCACGAGCGGTTGGCGCCGTGCGAGCCACTGCTCGATCTCGGCCTGCGCGGCGGCCTGCGGGAACGACGACGTGCCGTCGAGCAGCGTGTCGGCGCCCTTGTCCGCGAGGTCACCGACGACGGGCGCGTCGAGGCCCGCGTCGATCATGCGCGCGCGGACGCCGTGGAGCCCGAGCGGGGTGAGGCGCACCATGCCGTACCGCGTGACGTCCGAGTCGTCGAAGGCCTCGGGCTCGTTGACCCCCTCGCCCTCCCCGATCTCCGCCATCAGGGCCTCGTCGACCGGCTGGTACTCGACGAGCCCCACCGGGACGAGCAGCCGGAACTGGTCGTCCAGCTTCAGCATCGCGTCCGACACCTGCTCCAGGACGTCGTCCGTGGGTTCGCCCATGTCGTCGGGCACGATCATCGACGCGGCGAGGGCGGGCAGCGGGACGGGCTCGTCGCCGGCGCCGCCCTCGGTGACGGTCAGGAGATAGAGGTTGCCGAGGACACCTTCGAGGAACTCGGCCTCCGCCTCGGGGTCCCAGTCGAGCTGCGAGAAGTCGACCTCGCCGGTCTCCTCCAGGACGTCGACGAGGTCGTCCAGGTCCGGGATGCTCGCGTCGGCGAGCGCGGTGTCCAGGGCGCCGAGCCAGAGGGCGAGGATGTCCTGCGGGCTGCCGGAGGCGACGACGGCGAGGTCCTCGCCCGCGGCGACGGTGCCCTCCTCCTCGTCCACGATCTCCACGAGCCCGGTGTCGACCGCGACCCGCCAGGCCTCGCTGGCGTCGGCGGCACCCTCGGCATCGGCGCCGAGCCCGAGTTCGAGCGCCGCGGCGGGCAGCTGTTCCTCGACGAGTTCGCCGCCCGCGCCGACCCGGGTCGCGGGTCCCGCCCAGCGGGCGAGCCGCACCGCGCGGGAGAGCAGCGGGGTGGCGAGGGCGTCGCGCGCGAGTTCCGCTTCGGAGCGCAGCCTCGCCGGCGGCAGGGGGGAGCTGTCTGACATCGCCTTGTTCTCCTCCGGACGTGTTGTGCGACCGCTCAGCCTAGACGGATTTGGCAGCATGCCGCCCGGTTCATGTACCCGTCAGGAACCGTACACCGCTGAAACCTTGACAACTCCCCATGCTCCACAAGACATTTACGCGCGTAGAAGAGCACGGAGCGGCCCGCTCGCTCCACCCTCGTCCCGGCGCCTCACGCACGTCCCCGGAGGGACCCCTTGCCGAGCAAGAACTCGTCGCGCCTCGCCGCGCTGACCGTCGCCGCCGTCTGCTCCACCGTCTCCGCCGTCGCCCTCACCTCGCCCGCGCACGCGGACGCGATACGCATCCATGACATCCAGGGCGCGACCCGGACGTCCCCGCTGGCCGGGAAGCAGGTCACGGACGTGGCCGGTGTGGTCACGGGCGTCAGAACCTACGGCTCGTCCAAGGGCTTCTGGATCCAGGACACGGCGCCCGACGACGACCCCGCCACGAGCGAGGGCGTCTTCGTCTTCACCAGCTCGGCCCCGAAGGCCGCCGCCGGCGACGCGGTGACGGTCTCGGGCACGGTCTCGGAGTACGTCCCCGGCGGCGCCTCGTCGGGCAACCAGTCCGTCACGGAGATCACCAAGCCGACGGTCACGGTCGTCTCGTCGGGCAACGCGCTCCCGGCCGCCACGGCCATCGACGCGAAGTCGGTCCCCGCCGCGTACGCTCCGGCCGGCGACCCGGCGGCGAACGGCTCGGTCAACGCGCTGCCGCTGCGCCCGTCGAAGTACGCCCTCGACCTCTACGAGTCCCTGGAGGGCATGAACGTACGCGTCGGCTCCTCCCGCGTCGTCACCGCGTCGGACGCGTACGCCGAGCTGTGGGTGACGGTCGAGCCGCACGAGAACCCCACGCGCCGCGGCGGCACCGTCTACGGCTCGTACGGGTCCCAGAACACGGGCCGTCTGCAGATCCAGTCGCTCGGCACGGTCGCCGACTTCCCCGCCGCGAACGTCGGGGACACCCTGGCGGGACGGACCGAAGGGCCCCTGGACTACAACCAGTTCGGCGGTTACACGCTGGTCGCGCGGGAGCTCGGCACCCTGGACAAGGGGGGCCTGGAGCGGGAGACGACGCGGCAGCAGAAGCGCGGCGAGCTGGCCGTGGCCACGTACAACGTCGAGAACCTGGACCCGGGCGACGGCACGTTCGCCGCGCACGCGGCCGCGATCGTCGACCACCTCCAGTCCCCCGACGTCGTGTCCCTGGAGGAGATCCAGGACAACAACGGCGCGAAGGACGACGGCACGGTCGCCGCGGACGTCACGGTGAACAAGCTGATCGACTCGATCGTCGCCGCGGGCGGCCCGAAGTACGACTGGCGCTCCGTCGACCCGGTCAACGACCAGGACGGCGGCGAGCCCGGCGGCAACATCCGCCAGGTGTTCCTCTTCAACCCCGAGCGCGTCTCGTTCACCGACCGCGCGGGCGGCGACTCCACGACCCCCGTGGGCGTCACTCGGACGCACGGCCGGGCCGCGCTGACCGCGTCCCCGGGCCGGATCGCCCCGGCCGACGAGGCGTGGAAGAACAGCCGCAAGCCGCTCGCGGGCGAGTTCGTCTTCCGCGGGAAGACCGTCTTCGTCATCGCCAACCACTTCGCGTCCAAGGGCGGCGACCAGGGCCTGACGGCCCAGTACCAGCCGCCGGCGCGCAGCTCGGAGACCCAGCGCCACGCGCAGGCGGACGCGGTGAACGGCTTCGTGAAGGAGATCCTCAAGGCGCAGAAGAACGCCGCCGTCGTCACGCTCGGCGACATCAACGACTTCGAGTTCTCCGGCACGACGCAGCGCCTGGAGAACGGCGGCGCCCTGTGGTCCGCGATCAAGTCCCTGCCGAGGAGCGAGCGTTACACGTACGACTACCAGGGCAACAGCCAGGTTCTTGACCAGATCCTGATCAGCCCGTCGATCCGGCACGACGACTTCGCGTACGACAGCGTGCACATCAACAGCGAGTTCAACGACCAGATCAGCGACCACGACCCGCAGGTGCTGCGGTTCCGTCCGTAGCACCTGCGGGTCTGTACGGAGCATCTGCGGGTTCTGTACGGAGCATCTGCGGGTTCTGTACGCAGCACCTGCGGGCCGGCCGGCGGGCGGGGTCGGTCAGGCGAAGACCCCGTCCAGCCAGCCGCGCCAGGCGGTCTCGTCCTGCGCGGCGTCGGCGTCCGGCGCGAAGTCGTGGACGACGATGCCGACGGGCGCGCCCCAGCGGCCACGGCCGAAGATGCGGTACAGGGCGTCGTCGGTGCGCAGGCCGATGAAGTACGGGTTGCGGTAGTCGAGCACGGCTTC
Organism: Streptomyces sp. CB01635; assembly: GCF_002803065.1. Classification (GTDB taxonomy): domain Bacteria; phylum Actinomycetota; class Actinomycetes; order Streptomycetales; family Streptomycetaceae; genus Streptomyces. Next base: position 744,140 of record NZ_NNBL01000002.1, on the reverse strand, counting down.
CAGGGTCTCGCCGCCGGGGCCACGGACCCGCAGCTTGGTGCCCTCGGCGGCGTCGTCGGGCAGGCCGAGGGCGCGGCCGACGGCGGCGAGGGCCTCGGTGTTCGCGGACGCGGCGGGCCCGTCGAACATGGTGAAGGCGACGGGGCGGCCCGCGAAGTGGGTCAGGTACTGGCGCAGCGTGTGCAGGTAGAAGTCGGTGTGCTTGTCGGCGCCGTCGTAGTAGTCGTCCCAGTTGTCGGTGAAGATCCCGCTGTGGACGTAGCGGACCCAGGCGCGGCTGCCGCCGTCGCGGGCCTCGATGACGTGGTCCAGTTGATTGAGGGTCTGGAACGGGGGCAGCGCGTCCGGGTTGTCCGAGCGGGCGGTGAGGCGGTGCTCCGGATCCCAGGCCGTGATCGTGGCGCCGTGCGGCCCGCGGCCGCCCGCCTTCGGCTCGTACTCCATCGGCCACAGCCAGCCGCCGGTGCCCGAGGTGAGCGCCTCCCAGACCTGCTCGGGGGTGGCGTCGACCTCGAACTCGCGGGCGATCTCGAATTCCCTGGGTTCGTTCGTCATGGCGGTAACTCCTTGGTGCGGTCAGTGCGGTCGGTCTTCGAGGGGCGGTCGGGGCTGCGGATCCTTCACCGAGGGATGCACGGCGATCACCACGCGGTGGTCGCGGCCGCCCTCGGCTGATCCGTCGTGGTATTTGCGGACGAGCGCGCCGACTCCTTGGGTCAGCTCCTCGATGAACGCGGCCCGGTCCGCGGCGGACGCGAACCTGACCTCGCCGTCGAGGGCGTAGGTGGCGAGGCGCTTCTTCGCCTTGGCGGCCCCGGTCAGCAGCGCTCCCACGTCCTGTACGAGGCGGGCCGCGACGGCGAGCAGCCAGCGCGCGGAGAGCTGGTCGCGGGCCCGGTCCGGGTCGGGCTGCACGGCGCCGAGCGCGACCGGTGAGATCACGTACGAGGCGGCCGTGGCCCGCATCAGGCGCTCGGTGACATTGCCCTTGCGCCGCTCCCCCGCCAGCTCGACCAGGCCGTGCTTCTCCAGCGCCTTGAGGTGGTAGTTCACCTTCTGGCGCGGCAGGCCGACCTTGGGGGCGAGCATTGCGGCGGATGCGGGTCCGGCGGCCAGCTCCGCGAGCAGCCGGGCCCTGATCGGGTCGAGGGAGACTGCGGCTGCCGCCGGGTCCTCGATCACGGTGACGTCCAACATGACTCCACCGTCGCACCGAAAACTTTTTTTGTCCAGGCGACTCGATTGTTCGGCGAGTCGCGGCCGCCCGACGGACGTCGTTACGCGGCCGGCCCCGGCACGAGGCTCAGCGCGAGCCTGTAGCGGCCGGTCAAGCCAGGGACGGTGAGCGCCGCGTCATGGGCCTCCGCGCCGGCCCACTCCGCATAGGTGACGACCGTGGCCCCGTCCAGCGAGAGGTGGAAGTGGGCACGGACATCGCCGGACGACAGCGGGCCACCACCCTCGGCGGCCCCGAACACCGCGTCCACCCAGGCCCGTTGCCGGTCGGCGTCCGGCGCGTCGAAGGCGGTCCGGGTGAGCACGATCAGCCCGGGCACGGCGTCCGGGTCCGCGAGGCCGCCGCTGCGATAACGGCGGGTGCGGTACAGGCCCAGACGCTCGATGCCGGGGACGGCCGCGTCGATCTCGGCGTTGCGCTCGTCGCGCCCGTTGCCCGCACTGTCGCTCAAGCCGCGGAAGAAGTCGTCGTACGCCGCCTCGTCCCGCCACTGCGAGTGATGCATGAGCGTCCCTTCGTCCGTGCCGACACCTTCGTGAACGCTGTACGACAGGAGCCCCGCGTGCGGCCAGGGGCGGCCCTCCCAGGCGTGGGCGATGGCGTCGATGGCGGCCTTCGCGCGTTCCGGGCTCCCCACGCGCCAGGTGGAGAAGAACGCGAGGCCGGCGTCGGCGCGGGCGGGGTCGGGGTGGCCGGTCGTACGCGCGGTCATGGCCGCCTCCAGGAGTGGACGAAACTTCGGGTTGCCTCTCGCCTGCTCACCCTCGAATGTCAACCATGGTTGAGGTCAAGGACCCGGGGACAGGCAAAGGCGCGGGCGGATCACGGTGGCACCACGTGGTGCCATTTGAGGCACCAGAGTGGACGCGACCCGGCGTGGCACCGCTTTGACGCAACTCGACGCCACCACGTTTTCGCAGGTCAGATGCACCCTCCTATCCCTCATCTGCAATCACTTCCCCGCTGCGCTTGCGCATAGCGCCACGATGGTGCCACTATGGCGTCATGGACCTCACGCCGTATGTCGACAACCTCCGCCGCGAACTCGCGGTGGCCGCCGAAGCCGGCGGTGAAGAAGCCCGCGAGCTGGCCGAACGGCTCACCGCTCCCCTGGAGTCGGCGACCCGCCTGACGATGCTCAATGTGCTCTCCGCCGCGATGGACGAGATCACCCGTGAACTCGCCCCCGGCTCGGTCGACGTACGGCTGCGCGGGCTCGACCCCGACTTCGTGGTGACGCGGCCGGCGACCGACGAGGCGTACGAGGCGTCGTACGAGGACCGGAGCGGGCCCGCCGAGCCTCTCAAGGCGCCGGCCCCGGCGCCCGCCGACGGCGAGGACGGCGGCACCGCCCGAGTCAATCTGCGCCTGCCCGCCCACCTCAAGACGCGCGCCGAGGAGGCCGCGAACCGCGAGGGCCTGTCGGTCAACGCGTGGCTGGTACGAGCCGTGTCGGCCGCGGTCGACGGCGGCACCCCGCCACGTGCGCCGGGAGGCGCCAAAGCCACCCGCACCACCCGCACCGTCGGACAGAGCTTCACGGGCTGGGTGCGCTGACCGCGCCTCCGCCCGCCCGAATTCACCCGGAACTTCACCCTGAGACCCAAGAGGACGGGACAGCCATGCCTTCTTTCGACACTCCCGAGCCGATCTCGGCCACCGCCCACGTGGAAGCCGGGTCCATCCGGTTCATCGCCACCGACCGGCTCGACACCCTCGTCGACGTGCAGCCGCGCGACCCGAAGAAGGACCAGCACGTGCGGGCCGCCGAGCAGACCGAAGTGCGGTACGCGAGCGGCCTGTTGACCATCAGGACCCCCAAGGGCCGCCGCCTCATCGGCCCCTCCGGAGTTGTCGACGTGACGGTCGAGCTGCCCACGGGCTCGCACGTGGAGGTGGCCGGCGCCTGGACCCAGGTGAACGGTGAGGGCCGGCTCGGCGAGGTCCGCGTGAAGACCTCGTCGGGCGATGTCCGCCTCGAGACCAGCGGGCCGCTGCACCTGGCCGCGTCCCACGGCAGCGTCACCGTGGACCACGTCCAGGGATCCGCCGAGATCACCACCAGCTCCGGCAGCGTGCGCCTCGGCACCGTCGACGGTCAGGCCGTCCTGAAGAACTCCTCCGGTACCACGACCGTCGGCGACGCCCTGGGCGATCTGCGCGTGAACGGCGCCCACGGTGACATCTTCGTCGGGCGCGCAGAGGGCTCGATCGCGGCCACCACCGCCCACGGCGCCCTGCGCGTCGACGAAGTCGCCCGCGGCACCATCCAGCTGGAGACCTCCTACGGCGCCATCGAGATCGGCATCCGCGGGGGCACGGCCGCCTGGCTCGACGTGAGCTCCGCCGCCGGCCAGGTGCACAACGGGCTCGGCGCCTCCGACGGCCCCGACACGTCCGAGGACACCGTCGAGGTCCGCGCCCGGACCAAGTTCGGCAACATCGACATCCGCCGCGCCCGGGCCTGACCCGCCCCAACTTCCTTACACCACCGGCCACTTCACGGCTCACCACCCCACCGCCACCACGCCTTCGATCGGGAGGGCTCCATGTCTTCGTCTGTCATGCCCACGCCCAACTTGGGCAACGGCCAGCAACCGCCCGCCGCCGTCTCCACCGCCGATCTGCGCAAGTCGTACGGCGACAAGACCGTCCTCGACGGCATCGACCTGCACATCCCGGCCGGCACCGTGTTCGCCCTGCTCGGGCCGAACGGCGCGGGCAAGACCACCGCCGTGCAGATCCTGTCCACGCTCATCTCCGCCGACGGTGGCCAGGCCCAGGTCGCGGGCCACGACGTCGCCACTTCGCCGGAAGGCGTGCGTGCCGCGATCGGCGTGACCGGGCAGTTCTCCGCCGTCGACGGGCTGATCACCGGCGAGGAGAACATGTTCCTCATGGCGGACCTGCACCACCTGTCCAAGCGTGAGGGGCGGCGGGTCGCGGCCGAGTTGCTGGAGCGGTTCGACCTGACCGACGCCGCATCGAAGCCCGCCTCCACCTACTCCGGCGGCATGAAGCGTCGACTGGACATCGCCATGACGCTGGTCGGCAACCCGCGGATCATCTTCCTCGACGAGCCCACCACCGGCCTCGACCCGCGCGCCCGTCACAACATGTGGGGCATCATCCGCGAGCTGGTCTCCGACGGCGTCACCGTCTTCCTCACCACCCAGTACCTGGATGAGGCCGACGAGCTCGCCGACCGGATCGCCGTACTCAACGACGGCAAGATCGCCGCCGAAGGCACCGCCGAGGAACTCAAGCGCCTCATCCCCGGCGGACACATCCGGCTCCGCTTCACCGACCCGGACGCCTACCAGGCCGCCGCCCTCTCCCTGCGCGAGGCCCACCGGGACGACGAGGCCCTCGCGCTGCAGCTCCCCAGCGACGGCAGCCAGCGCGAGCTGCGCTCCATCCTCGACTGGCTGGACGCCGCCGCCATCGAGGCGGACGAGCTGACCGTGCACACCCCCGACCTCGACGACGTGTTCTTCGCCCTGACCGGCGGCGCCGGCGTGCCCGCCCAGCCGAACCAGCCCAAGGAGGATGCCCGATGAGCTCCCTGTCCCTCGCCGTGCGCGACTCGTCCACGATGCTGCGCCGCAACCTCCTGCACGCGCGGCGCTACCCCTCCATGACGCTGAATCTGCTGCTCACGCCGGTCGTGCTGCTGCTGCTCTTCGTCTACATCTTCGGGGACGTGATGAGCGCGGGCATCAGCGGCGGCGGTGCGGACCGCTCCGCGTACATCGCCTATCTCGTCCCGGGCATCCTGATGCTGACCATCGGCGGCACCACGATCGGCAGCGCGGTGTCCGTCTCCATGGACATGACCGAGGGCATCATCGCCCGCTTCCGTACGATGTCGATCCACCGCGGGTCGGTGCTCATCGGGCACGTCGTCGGGAGCGTGCTGCAATGCGTGATGAGCGTGGTGCTCGTCGGGGCCGTCGCCGTGGCGATCGGGTTCCGCGCCACTGACGCCACCGTCCTGGAGTGGATCCTCGCGGTCGGACTGCTGGCGCTCGTCTCCCTGGCGCTCACGTGGATCGCGGTCGGGATGGGCCTCTCCAGCCCGAACGCCGAGGCGGCCAGCAACAACGCCATGCCGCTGATGGTCCTGCCGCTCCTGTCCAGCGCCTTCGTGCCGGTCGACGCGATGCCGGGCTGGTTCCAGCCGATCGCCGAGTACCAGCCGTTCACCCCGGCCATCGAGACGGTGCGCGGACTGCTGCTCGGCACCGAGATCGGCAACAACGGGTGGCTGGCCGTGGCCTGGTGCGTGGCGCTGGCCGTACTCGGCTACGTCTGGTCGCGCTCGCTCTTCAACAGCATCGGCAAGCGCTGAGCACTGAGCACTGAGCACTGAGCACTGAGCACTGAGCACTGAGCACTGAGCATAGGAACGCACAAGGGCGGGGCGTCCACTCACCGACAGGAAGTGGACGCCCCGCCCTACTGCTGCCCCCCGAGCCGCGCGGCGCTGCGCTCCGCCTCGGCGAGGATCGCGTACCGGTCGGCCACGATCGCCTCCGCGTCGGCCACCGCCCGTTCGGCGGCGAGGCGGCGCCCGGCATGTGAGTGCGGGGCCGGCGCGGGGTGCCTGCGGCGCCACCAGCCGTCACACGCGGCGTAGACGCCACTCGCACAGATCAGCAGGGGAACGGCGAGAGCCAGGACGATGTCACGCACCACGGGATCCTTATACGTTCTATATATGTCTACGCATACATGCAACTTCTCCCTGATAACTCGGAATCCAGGCGCATTTCCTGAAGGTCGCCCCTCGGCCAATATCCCGTCGGAACTCGGCCACGCACCCTCGACTGCTAAGCAAGACTTGCCACTACCTCGTAGAAGAATTAAGTGGAGCTGCACGGTCGGGGCGCCGAGACTGCACCTATGAGCCTCGCGAACTCCCCGCACCCGCCCTTCGGCCGCGCACTGTGCGCCATGGTCACGCCGTTCGCCGACGACGGCGCCCTGGACCTGGACGGCGCGCAGCGCCTGGCGGCCCATCTGGTGGCCGAGGGCTGTGAGGGTCTGGTCCTGTCCGGCACCACCGGCGAGTCCCCGACGACGTCGGACGCGGAGAAGGCGGCGCTCGTGCGGGCCGTGAAGGACGCGGTCGGGGAGCGGGTCCCGGTCGTCGCGGGCATCGGCACCGCGGACACGCGGCACACCGTGGAACTGGCGGCCGGTGCCGAAAAGGCGGGCGCGGACGGCCTGTTGGTCGTCAGCCCGTACTACAGCCGCCCTCCGCAGGACGCCCTGGAGGCGCACTTCCGCGAGATCGCGGACGCGTCGGGGCTTCCGGTGATGCTGTACGACATCCCGGGCCGCACCGGCACGCGCATCGAACCGGACACCCTGATCCGGCTGGCGTCCCACCCCCGGATCGTGGCCGTCAAGGACTGCGCGTACGACATGCTCGGCACGCAGAAGGTGCTCGGCGCGACCGGTCTCGCGTACTACGCGGGCTGCGAGGAGTTCGCGCTTCCGCTGTACGCGGTGGGCGGGGCGGGCTTCGTGTCGACGGTCGCGAACGTGGCGCCGCGCGCGCTGCGGGCCGTCCTGGACACCTTCGACGCGGGCGACACCCGGGAGGCGGCCCGGCGCCAGCAACTGGCGGCGCCGCTCGTGGAGTTGATCATGGCGTCCGGCCTGCCGGGCACGGTCACCGCGAAGGCGCTGCTCGGCGCGCTCGGCCTGCCTGCCGGCCCGGTCCGCGCACCACTGCGGCCCGCCGGCCACGAGGTGACCGACGGGCTGCTGACCGCGTACGAGAGCTTCGTCAACGCGTGGTGCTGAGCCTTCCCGGGGGACAGCCCCCGGGAAGGCTCAGGCCGGACAGACGCATCCTGCGTCAGCGCGTAGCGAACTGCGGTGTCCAGCGGCCCGGGTAGTCGTCGGACGCCTTGCGGAAGTCGCTGAGCTGGACGACCTTGTCGCTGCCGATGGTGAGCAGGAGCAGCTGGTTGTGGAACTCGCCCTTGCCGCTGCACTTCTTGGGATCGCAGCCCCAGGCGATGAGCCGCTTGTTGTCGGCCCAGGCGAGCAGTTGCTGCCCCGGCACCTTGGTGACCATCCTGCCGCTGAGGGGGTCGACGATCGCCGAGGCGATCTCGTTGCCCTCGCCGGCGAACTCACCGCCGATGAGCTTGCCGTCCGGCGAGAGCCCCGCCTCCGCCCACGACACGTGCTTCTCCACGGCGGGTGTGGCCACCTTGCGGCCGTTCAGGTCGTAGTAGATCCGGTCCGGCGCCATCGGGATCTGCTCGTAGACGAGCTTGCCGTCGTGGCTGAACCGGAGGTCGGCGCGCGCGTTCGGCGACCAGCCCATCTTGTCCTTCCAGAAAGGCCGTTCGTGCCAGTCCGCCTTGCCGGAGGCGACGTCGACGACGGTGAACCCGGTCCGGCTGGCGACCGGCCCCGGCTCGTCCTTGCCGTTCACGTTCATCTTGTGCGACCAGTAGAGGTGGTCGGGGTTCTTGGCGTACGTCGTGGCGAGGAGCTTCCTGCCGTCCGGCGAGAACTCCACCCCGGCCACGCCCTTGTCGAGCTCGATCCACCGCTCCACCTTGCCGGTCATCAGGTCGAGCAGGCCGATGCGGTCGACGGGCAGCCGCTTCTCCAGGACGGCGGCCGTCCGCATCCCGGGCGCCACCTCGACCCACGACCACCGCGTGGTCCTGTCGTACTTGCCGGTCTTCTGGTTGAGCAGCCCGTAGGTGCGCTCCATGACGGCGTCCCGGTTCGGCTGCTTGACCGTCTTGTATGTGGAGAACGCGGCCAGCGCCGAGTCCCCCGCCGCGATGAGGTCCCGCGGCGGTGACTGGTCCGGGTGGGCGATGATGTCGCTCTGGTTCATCTGGCTAGCGGGGCGTACGTCCTGGCCGCCCGAGTTCAGGACGGGCACGGCAACTGCGGTGGCGACGACCGCCGCCGTGGCGACCGCGGCGCCCGCGATGGTGCGGACCCGGCGGCGGTGCCGCACGGCGAGCACCCGGTCGGCGAAGCCGGACGGCACGGACGCGCTGTCGGTGGCCTGTTCGTGCAGTGCGTCACGGAGCAGTTCATCGACGTTCACGGACGCACCTCCATGGGCGAGAAGTCACGGGACGGCAGGCCTTCGGCGTCGGCCGGACCGAGCGCGGCGAGTTCGGGCGCGAGGCTGCGCAGCTTGGCGAGCGAGCGGTGCGTGGTCGAGCGCACAGTCCCCACCGAACAGCCGAGCAGGCGGGCGACGTCCGCCTCGGGCAGGTCCTCGAAGTAGCGCAGGACGAGTACGGTGCGCTGCCGGGCGGTGAGCCTGGCGAGCGCGGTGCGCATCACGATGCGCAGGTCGGCGGCGTGGGAAGAGTCGACCCCTGTACGACTCTCCGGCGGCTCGGCGACGGTCAGTTCCCGTCCGCGCCACTTCAGGCGCCATCTGCTGATCTGCTGGCGGTAGAGGATCTTCCGTACGTAGGCCTCCGGTTCGTCGATCCGGTGCCAGCGTCCGGCCGCCTTGATCAGCGCGTTCTGGAGCAGGTCCTCGGCGGCGTGCCGGTCGCCCCCGCTGAGGAGCACCGCGGTCCTCAGGAGCGCGGATGACCTGCTCGCCACGAACTCGCGGAAGCTGTCCCAGCGATCCGCGCCCGCCTCGCCCGCCGTCTGCCCGGCATACCCCGCTGGTGCTTCCCTGCCCGCATCCATCTTCACCTTCTCTTCCCCGTCGGGCGGCCCTGCTGCCCCCCTGCTGTTCCTTGTGACGCGCGCTGTGCCCCCTCGCTATGCCTGCGTGCGCAAGAAATGCGCGGGACATTGTGCGCGGGATGACGCGAGTGGCCCGCACCGGATGCCGGTGCGGGCCACTTCGGTTGCGGGGTGCGTCAGTTGTGGCTGTTCTGATGTTGTAGCAGGTAGGTCAGGCAATCAGCAGCGTGAGTCGGCTCAGTAGCCGACGTAGCCGCCCACCACGACAATGGCTACGCCGCCGTACCCGTTGCCGTAGCCGTAGCCGTTGCCGTACCCGCTGTCGTAGCCGTATCCGTACCCGTTGCCATAGCCGTACCCGTTGCCATAGCCGTACCCGTAGCAGTCATCCCACCAGCCGCACCGGTCGTTGGAGTGGCTGGCCGCGGAGGTCGCGTGGGCAGGGGCGGCCGCAGCCGCCCCTGCGGCGCCAACTGCGGCGCCACCAGCCAGCATCACACCGGCGGCGGCTACAGCGAGGGAACGCTTGATATGAGGTGCTCGCATGAGTCTCTACCTTTCCTTCCGCCACCGAAGATCGAAGGCGGGTGGCCACAGCGCATGCAACACATACGGTGCGGTTCGCAGAGGTCACAGCTCGACGCGGGAGCACGTCTCGCCGCTCATTGGTTCCGGCCCTTCCGGAACTTGCCGCCCAGGGCGTGCCCCGGTTGCGACTCTCACACGTATCACGCTAGTAGCACATACCCTCTCCAGCATCTTGAGCAGAAGTCTGCGCAGTTCCACAGGTCAGCGGTCGGCGGCCAGGCCCGAGCCATGACGTCCCCCCTGACGCCGTCCCTCTTCGAGGGTGACGCCCCAAAGGCCCACACCACCCGCATGGAGTATCGGCAGGGAAGTGGAGGACAGTGGCATCCCGAGGTGACCGACGGGGACGTCCGGGCCGCCGCGCCGCGCCGCCGCAGGCCCCGCCGGGCAGAACTTACAAGGCAGCTTTCTCCCTACAACGCGCGAGCGCCCTCCCGGGCTTTCATGGGGCCGTGGAGGGCGCTCAACGATGACCAACGTCGACAACCGCCGACAGCTCAGCGGCAGGTCAGAGCATTGATCGATCAGGCGGCCGCAAGTCACGGCCGCCTGTGATCAGTTGTGGCTGTGCAGAACCTCGTTCAGGCCGCCCCACACCGCGTTGTTCGGGCGGGCCTCGACGGCGCCGGAGACCGAGTTGCGTCGGAAGAGGATGTTCGAGGCGCCGGACAGGTCGCGGGCCTTGACGATCTCGCCGTCGGGCATCGTGACGCGCGTGCCGGCGGTGACGTACAGGCCGGCCTCGACGACGCACTCGTCGCCGAGGGCGATGCCGACGCCCGCCTCCGCGCCGACGAGGCAGCGCTCGCCGATCGTGATGCGGACGTTGCCGCCGCCGGAGAGCGTGCCCATGGTGGAGGCGCCGCCGCCGATGTCGGAGCCGTTGCCGACGACGACGCCGGCGGAGATGCGGCCCTCGACCATCGACGTGCCGAGCGTGCCGGCGTTGAAGTTGACGAAGCCCTCGTGCATGACGGTCGTGCCCTCGGCGAGGTGCGCGCCGAGCCGGACGCGGTCGGCGTCGGCGATGCGGACGCCCTTCGGCGCCACGTAGTCCGTCATGCGGGGGAACTTGTCGATGGACGTCACGGAGAGGTGCAGGCCCTCGGCGCGGGCGTTGAGGCGGACCTTCTCGACGTCGTCGACGGCGACCGGGCCGAGCGAGGTCCAGGCGACGTTGGCGAGGAGGCCGAAGACGCCGTCCAGGTTCTGCCCGTGCGGCTTGACCAGCCGGTGGGAGAGCAGGTGGAGGCGCAGGTACGCGTCGTGCGCGTCGAGCGGCTTGTCGTCGAGCGAGGCGATGACCGTGCGCACGGCGACGGTCTCCACACCGCGGCGGGCGTCGGTGCCGATGGCCTTCGCGGCGCCCTCGCCGAGCAGTTCGGCGGCGCGCTCGGCGGAGAGCCGCTCGGTGCCGGCCGGGCCCGGCTCGTCCTGGAGGGACGGGGCGGGGAACCAGGTGTCGAGGACCGTGCCGTCGGCGGTGAGAGTGGCGATGCCTGCGGCGACGGCGCCGGTGGTGCGCTGAGCGGTGGTGCTGGCGGGAGAGTCAGACATGGGTGAAACCTAACCGGAGGTGCGCCGCGGGGGCGAACCGGTACGGCCGGTGTCTCAGGTACCGGGCGCGCCGCGCTCCCCCGGCCGGTCGGCCGCGGCACCGTCCGCGTCCTCGCCGGGCGCCCCGTCGATGACCCGCGCGAGCATGTCGCGCGCGTACTCCTCCTCGTAGACGGCGTCCGTGAGCAGCACCTGGAGGCAGATTCCGTCCATCAGGGCGACGAGCGCGCGGGCCGTGACCGGGTCGGTGCGGCGCGCGAGCTCGTCGGCGACACCTGCGCACCACTCGGCGGCGACGGGCCGCAGCGCGGGCCTGCGCAGGGCGGCGAGATACAGCTCGTACTCGAGCTCGACGGCGGTGCGTTCACCGGCGAGCCACTCGCCGAGGACCGCGGCGAGCCCGGCGGCGAGCCCGGAACGTGGCGCCTCGAAGACGTCGCTGCCCGCCACGACCTTCGCGAACCCTTCATTGGTCTGGCGAAGCGCGGCGACCAGCAGTTCGTCGAGGGTCTTGAAGTGGTACGTCGTCGAGCCGAGCGGCACATCGGCCTCGGCAGCGACGCTGCGGTGGCTGAGTCCTCCGATGCCTTTCTCACCCACCACCCGGATCGCGGCGTCGATGATGCGCTGCCGCCGCTCGGGGTCGTAGCGCCGCGCCATCAGTGGGCGCCGCCCAGGTTGAGCAGCACCACGCCGCCGATGACCAGGGCGATCCCCGCGAGCCGGGCCGCGGTCATCGCCTCGCCGAGGAAGAGCATCCCTATCCCGGCGATGACGGCCGTGCCGACGCCGGCCCAGATCGCGTACGCGGTCCCGACCTGCACGGTCTTCAGCGTCTGGGCGAGCAGCGCGAACGCGATCAGATAGCCGGAGACGGTGATCAGGGAGGGCCAGAGCCTGCTGAATCCCTCGCTGTACTTCATGGCGGTGGTGGCGGCCACTTCCGCCATGATGGCGCCGGAGAGCAGTACATATCCCATGTGTACGAGTGTACGCAACGTTGTGTACGGGCGTACATAGCACGGTCGGGCTATCGTGTCGCGATCACTGTGGGGGGCCACAGGGACGAACTACTCCTGGGAGTGCGGCGAGATGACGGACATGTGGGGACAGGGCCCTGGCCAGGGGCCCGGATACGGGCCTGGATACGGACCTGGCGGTTACGGCTGGGGTGCGTGGCCGCCGCCCCCGCCGCAGCCCGGCGTCATCCCGCTCGCCCCGCTCGGCGCCGACCGGATACTCGGCGGTGCCTTCACGACGATGCGCCGCCACGCGAAGCCGCTGTTCGGCACCGTCCTCATCGTGTACGTGGTGCTCGCCGCGCTCGTGGCGGGGGCGCTGGCGCTCGCCTACGCGGCCGTCTCGGACGACGTGCGGGCGCTCCTGGACCGGCACACCGAGTTCGAGTGGAGCCACGCGCGGCCGGTTTTCACCGCGTTCGGCGTGGTGTGGGCCGTCGGCATGCTGGCGCTCACGGCCGGCACGGCGTTCATCCAGTCCGCGTGCACCGTGGTGCTGCGCGAGGCGGTGCTCGGCCGTCCCGCACGCTTCGGGGCGGTGTGGCGGCGCGCCTGGTCCCGCACGCCTTCCGTGCTCGGCGTGGGCCTGCTGATGGGCCTGATCGCGCTGATTCCGGCGGGCCTGGCCGTGGCGTTCTTCGTGTCGATCTTCGTCATGCTGCTCACGCAGTCGCTCGCGCCGGTCGGCGTGCTGTTCCTGCTCATGGCGGTGACGGCGCCGCTCGTGGTCTGGGTCTACGTCCTGTTCATGTTCGGCCCGGCGGCCGCCACGCTCGAGGAGGCCGGGCCGATCCAGGCGCTGCGCCGCTCGGCGCGGCTCGTGCGGGGCGCCTGGTGGCGCACGTTCGGCATCTCCCTGCTGGCCGGCGCGATCATGATGGTGGTGTCGCTCGCGGTGCGGGTGCCGCTCCAGATCGCGATGCCCGACACGACGCCGCAGGCGTACGAGCCGGGTCAGAGCGCGTCCGACGTGTTCGAGGCGATGCTGCCGCAGCTGGGCTTCGTCATGGCCCTGTCCATGATCGCCAACCTGCTGGTGCAGCTGGTGAGTTCGGTGTTCCTGCCGCTGGTCACCGCGCTGCTCTACATCGACCAGCGCATCCGCAGGGAGGGCCTCGCCCACACCCTGGAGCTCGCCTCCCGGTCCGACGCCTAGCTTCCGGTCGAGGACCTGACACCAGAAAAGCGGGCCTGCACGGGCAGGCCCGCTCCACGCCCGCGGACTAGTCGGTGACGCCGAACCAGGCGGCCCTGGACTTCTTCCACTCCGGGTGCGTGAGGTCCTTGGCCTCGGTGCCGTCGCCGTAGAGGTCGGCGGAGCCGTTGTCGGTCAGGAGCTGCGCGCGGGCGCCGGACTGCGTCAGGTCGGGCACGCTCACCACGGCCTCCCAGCCGCCGGGGTCGCTCGTCGGCAGGTCCATCCGCTTGACCGGCGCGTGTCCCGCGACGCCGTCCCACTGGTACAGGGCGTACGGGTCGGAGTTGTCGTCGGCGGCCCAGCTGCCGGCCACGATCAGGTACTGGTTCGCGGCGTTCTTGCGGATGTCGCGCACGGAGAGCCCGCCGAGGTCCAGCTCGACGGGCGTCCCGAACACGGGCTTCGTCCCGCTGGCCACGACCTTGTCGAAGTTGGTGACGGGCACGATGAGCGCCTTGCCCCCGTCCTCCGGCGGCACGAGCGGCGCGCGGAACCCGATGTACGCGGTGCTGGTCGACCCGGGCGCGAATTCGAGGCCCTCGACGTTGAACCCGTCGACCTGCTTGGGCACCTGCCCGTCCTCGGTGCCGGCGGCGAACCCGTAGCGGTCCCCGTTCGCCTCGTCCCACGCGACCAGGTCGTCCCGCAGCTTCTTGTACGCCTTGCCGTACGACAGCTGCGTCGCGGCCCCGCTGCCGCTCACAGTGGTCGTGAAGACCGTGTTCCGGGGGGTCTTGTACTCGCCGTCCTTGTTGTTGCCGAGGGACCCGGTCCAGTAGATCGTGTCGCCGACGCGCGTGGCGCCCTCGATGTCGACCTCCTTGGTCACCCCGAGCTGCGAGCTGAAGTCCCAGGTCTTCACGGGCGCGCCGGAGACCGAACCGCTGTAGAGGCGCAGGACGTTGGACTCGTCGTCGGCGACGAGGACGTAGCCGCCGCCCGCGTCGACAGCGGCGGACGCGTCGCTGGAACCCGTGAAGTAGCGGGTGTCGGGGCCCTGTTGCACGGCGGCCGAAGCGGCGTAGTGCAGCGTCTTGGTGGCGGTCTTGCCGTCCACGCCGGTCACCTTGAGGGTGAGGTCGGTGTAGCCACGGCCCTGCGCGGCGACGGACACCTGCCGGGTGGCGCCCGACCCGGTGACGGTGACGTTCCCGGTGCCGGCGACGGACGACTTGCTGCTCGCGGACGCGGCCACGGCCAGCGCCGACGCGTCGGCGCCGCTCTGGCCGACGGTGACGGTCACGACGGGGTCACCCGTGGCGCCGACCGCCCCGGAGACGTACGAGGCGGAGAGTGCGATCGTCGGCGTCCCGTAACTCGCCGCGCCCGCCGGGCTGTTGAGCCCCGCGAGGGCCAGCGTGAGCACTCCGCCCGTGACGGCGACGGCTCTGCGGCGGGACGTGGGAAGGAAGTGCTGCATGAGGGCCTCTCATCGGGCGGGTGTCGACGAGAACCTTCGGCCACGTGGGCCAACTACAGGCGTACGCACCGCGACCCGGGAGCGAACACCAGACAGCACGGCCCCCCGTGCCGGGAGCACAGGGGGCCGTACGGGTGTGACGAACCGGAGGGAGCGATCAGACGTTGAAGCCGAGCGCACGCAGCTGCTCGCGACCCTCGTCGGTGATCTTGTCCGGGCCCCACGGCGGCATCCAGACCCAGTTGATCCGGAGCTCGTTCACGATGCCGTCAGTGGCCGACTTCGCCTGGTCCTCGATGACGTCGGTCAGCGGGCAGGCCGCGGACGTGAGCGTCATGTCGATCGTGGCGATGTTGGCGTCGTCGATGTGGATGCCGTAGATCAGGCCGAGGTTGACGACGTCGATGCCCAGCTCGGGGTCGACGACGTCGTAGAGGGCCTCGCGGACCTCTTCCTCGGACGCCGGCTTCGTGGTCACAGTCTCGCTCATGCCGTCTTCCTTTCCGCGCCGTCCAGCGCCTGGGCCGTCGCGTCCTTCCACGCCATCCAGCTCAGGAGGGCGCACTTCACACGGGCCGGGTACTTGGAGACACCGGCGAACGCGACCGCGTCCTCCAGCACCTCCTCCATCGCGTCGTCGGGCTCGATCCTGCCCCGCGACTGCATCAGCTCCAGAAAGGTTTCCTGGATCTTCTGCGCCTCGGCCAGGTCCTTGCCGACGAGCAGCTCGTTCAGAACAGAGGCCGAAGCCTGGCTGATCGAGCAGCCCTGGCCCTCGTACGAGACGTCACTGATCGTCGAGCCGTCGTACTTCACGCGCAGCGTGATCTCGTCGCCGCACGTCGGATTGACGTGGTGCACCTCGGCGTCGCCATCGCGCAGACCGCGCCCGTGCGGGTGCTTGTAGTGGTCCAGGATGACGTCCTGGTACATCGAATCCAGCTTCACGTTCCCAGCCAGCCCCTCAGCCGAAGAAGTTCCGTACGTGCTCCAGGCCGTCGATCAGCGCGTCGATCTCGCCGGGCGTGGAGTACAGGTAGAACGACGCTCGCGTGGTCGCAGGAATTCCGTAGCGCAGGCAGACGGGGCGGGCGCAGTGGTGACCCACGCGGACCGCGATGCCTTCCTCGTCCAGGACCTGGCCCACGTCGTGCGGGTGGATGTCACCGAGCGTGAACGAGATCGCGGCGCCGCGGTCCTCGGCCGTGGTGGGGCCGATGATCCGCAGGTCCGGGACCTCGAGGAGACGCTTCACCGCGTACTCGGTGATCGCGTGCTCATGCTGGGCGATCTTGTCCATGCCGATCGAGGTCAGGTAGTCCACGGCCGCGCCGAGGCCGACGGCCTGGGCGATCGGGGGCGTGCCCGCCTCGAACTTGTGCGGCGCCGGCGCGTACGTCGACGAGTGCATGGAGACGGTCTCGATCATCTCGCCGCCGCCCAGGAAGGGCGGCAGGTCCTCGAGGAGCTCCTGGCGTCCCCACAGGACGCCGATGCCCGTCGGGCCGCACATCTTGTGGCCGGTGAAGGCCACGAAGTCGGCCTGCAGCGCCTGCACGTCGAGCACCATGTGCGGGGCGGCCTGGGACGCGTCGATGAGGACGAGCGCGCCGACCTCCTGGGCGCGGCGCACGATGGCCTCGACCGGGTTGAGCGTGCCCAGGATGTTGGAGACGAGAACAAACGAGACGATCTTCGTCTTCTCGGTGATGATCTCGTCGATGTTGGAGAGGTCGAGGCGGCCGTCGTCGGTCAGCCCGAACCACCGCAGCTTCGCGCCCGTGCGCTGCGAGAGCAGCTGCCACGGCACGATGTTGGAGTGGTGCTCCATCTCCGTGATGACGATCTCGGTCTCGTGGTCCACGCGGTAGGGCTCGTCGGCCCAGCCCAGCATGTTCGCCACGAGGTTGAGCGACTCGGAGGCGTTCTTGGTGAAGATGACCTCGTCGCGGCTCGGTGCGTTGATGAAGGCCGCGACCTTGTCACGAGCACCTTCGTACAGCGCCGTGGCCTCCTCGGCGAGCACGTGCACGCCCCGGTGCACGTTGGCGTTGTGCTGCTCGTAGTACTCACTGAGCGTGTCGATGACCTGGCGCGGCGTCTGCGAGGTCGCCGCGTTGTCCAGGTACACGAGCTTCTTGCCGTCGTGAAGTACCCGGTCGAGGATCGGGAAGTCCTTGCGGATCGCCTCGGTGTCGAGGAGGCCCGGCAGCTGTGTCACGCGGATGCGCCGCCCTTCGTGTATGCCTCGTAGCCCTCGGCCTCGAGCTTGTCGGCGAGCTCGGGGCCGCCGGACTCGACGATCCTGCCCTGCGAGAAGACGTGGACGAAGTCCGGCTTGATGTAGCGCAGGATGCGCGTGTAGTGCGTGATCAGCAGGGTGCCGACCTCGCCGGTCTCGCGGACGCGGTTGACGCCCTCGGAGACCTGGCGCAGCGCGTCGACGTCGAGGCCGGAGTCGGTCTCGTCGAGGATCGCGATCTTCGGCTTGAGGAGCTCCATCTGGAGGATCTCGTGGCGCTTCTTCTCGCCGCCGGAGAAGCCCTCGTTCACGTTGCGCTCGGCGAAGGCAGGGTCCATCTGGAGCTGCTCCATCGCGGTCTTGACCTCCTTGACCCACGTGCGCAGCTTGGGGGCCTCGCCGCGGATCGCGGTGGCCGAGGTGCGCAGGAAGTTGGAGACCGAGACGCCGGGGACCTCGACCGGGTACTGCATGGCGAGGAACATGCCGGCGCGGGCGCGCTCGTCGACGGACATCTCGAGGACGTCCTCGCCGTCGAGGGTGACGGTGCCCTGGGTGATCGTGTACTTGGGGTGACCCGCGATGGAGTAGGCGAGGGTCGACTTGCCGGAGCCGTTCGGGCCCATGATGGCGTGCGTCTCGCCCTGCTTCACGGTCAGGTCGACGCCCTTGAGGATCTCCTTGGTGGAGTTGTCGGCCTCGACGGTGACGTGCAGGTCCTTGATTTCAAGCGTTGCCATGGGTGCCTCAGGACTCCTGGGAGAGGGAGACGAGCACGTCGTCCCCTTCGATCTGTACGGGGTAAACGGGGACGGGGCGCGTCGCGGGAAGGCCGGACGGCTTACCGGTGCGGAGGTCGAACGCGGAGCCGTGCAGCCAGCACTCGATCTGGCAGTCCTCCACCTCGCCCTCGGAGAGCGACACGTTCGCGTGCGAGCAGATGTCGTTGATCGCGAACACCTCGCCCTCGGTGTAGACGACCGAGACCGGCGTGCCGTCGAGTTCCACCCGTTTCGGGGTGTCCTCCTCCAGCTCGCTCAATCCGCAGGCCCGGGTGAACCGGGCACGGTCGAAGGCCATCAGACGGAAGCCTCCAGCTCGGCCTCGATCTTGGCGAGCAGGCGCTCCTGGACGTCCGGCAGACCGATCTGCTGGACGAGCTCGGCGAAGAAGCCGCGGACCACCAGGCGACGGGCCTCGTCGGCCGGGATACCGCGCGAGCGCAGGTAGAAGAGCTGCTCGTCGTCGAAGCGGCCGGTCGCCGAGGCGTGGCCCGCGCCGACGATCTCGCCGGTCTCGATCTCCAGGTTCGGGACCGAGTCCACCCGGGCGCCGTCGGTCAGCACGAGGTTGCGATTCAGCTCGTACGTGTCGGTGCCCTCGGCGGTGGCCTCGATGAGGACGTCGCCGATCCAGACGGCGTGCGCGTCCTGGCCCTGGAGCGCGCCCTTGTAGGCGACGTTCGACTTGCAGTGCGGGGCCGCGTGGTCGACCAGGAGGCGGTGCTCCTGGTGCTGGCCGGCGTCGGTGACGTACAGGCCGAGCAGCTCGGCCTCGCCGCCGCTGCCCGCGTAGTTGACGCGCGGGTGCAGGCGGACGAGGTCACCGCCGAAGGTGACGACGACGGACTTGAAGGAGGCGTCGCGGCCGATCAGCGCGTTGTGCTGCGCGACGTGGACGGCCTTCTCGTCCCAGTCCTGCACGGAGACGACGGTCAGCTTGGCGCCGTCGCCCAGGATGTAGTCGACGTTGGCGGCGAGCACCGCGTCACCGGTGTGGTCGATGACCACCACGGCCTCGGCGAACGCGCCGAGCTCGATGACCTGGTGCGCGAAGGCCGTACCGCCCTCGCCGTGCACAGCGATGCGAATGGGCTCCGTGAGCACCGTCTCCTTGGGGACGGACACGACCGAGGCCTTCTCGAAGGACGAGAACGCCTGGGCGGCGACGCGGTCCACCGGCTTGCCGGCCTTGCCGACGCGGGCGTCGTCGCGCCCGACGGTCTCCTGGGTGACGCCCGCGGGGGCGGTCACCTCGACGCGGAGGCCGCCCTGGGCGACCGCCGTCCCGTCGTGCAGGCCGCGCAGCCGCTCGAGCGGCGTGAACCGCCACTCCTCCTCACGGCCGTGCGGGACCGGGAAGTCCGCGACGTCGTAGGACGGGGGCGCGCTCATGCGCGTGGCGACGGTCGACTCCGCGGCCACCGCGATCGAGCCGGAGGTGGTGGAACCCACCGGGATGTTCTGAGCCTCAGCCATGGCTGTCGTTGTGCTCTCTTCCTACGTCAAGAAATCTGGCGGCTGCTTTTCGGGCGGCGGGTCAGCCGACCGCACCTTCCATCTGCAGCTCGATCAGCCGGTTGAGTTCGAGGGCGTACTCCATCGGCAGCTCCTTCGCGATCGGCTCGACGAAGCCGCGCACGATCATCGCCATCGCCTCGAACTCCGTCATACCGCGGCTCATCAGGTAGAAGAGCTGGTCGTCGGAGACCTTGGAGACCGTCGCCTCGTGACCCATGGACACGTCGTCCTCGCGGACGTCGACGTACGGGTACGTGTCGGAGCGGGAGATCGTGTCGACGAGCAGCGCGTCGCACAGCACGTTCGACTTGGAGCCGTGGGCACCCTCACCGATCTCGACCAGACCGCGGTACGAGGTACGGCCGCCGCCACGGGCCACCGACTTCGACACGATGTTGGAGGAGGTGTTCGGCGCCATGTGGACCATCTTGGAGCCGGCGTCCTGGTGCTGCCCCTCGCCCGCGAAGGCGATGGACAGGGTCTCGCCCTTGGCGTGCTCGCCCATCAGGTAGACGGCCGGGTACTTCATGGTGACCTTGGAGCCGATGTTGCCGTCGATCCACTCCATGGTCGCGCCCTCGTACGCCACGGCGCGCTTGGTGACCAGGTTGTAGACGTTGTTCGACCAGTTCTGGATGGTCGTGTAACGGCAGCGGGCGCCCTTCTTCACGATGATCTCGACCACCGCGGAGTGCAGGGAGTCCGACTGGTAGATCGGCGCCGTGCAGCCCTCGACGTAGTGGACGTACGCACCCTCGTCGACGATGATCAGCGTCCGCTCGAACTGGCCCATGTTCTCCGTGTTGATACGGAAGTAGGCCTGGAGGGGGATCTCGACCTGCACGCCCTTGGGGACGTAGATGAAGGATCCGCCGGACCACACGGCCGAGTTCAGCGACGCGAACTTGTTGTCGCCGACCGGGATGACCGTGCCGAAGTACTCCTTGAAGAGCTCCGGGTGCTCCTTCAGGGCCGTGTCGGTGTCCAGGAAGATGACGCCCTGCTCCTCCAGGTCCTCGCGGATCTGGTGGTAGACGACCTCGGACTCGTACTGGGCCGCGACACCGGCGACGAGGCGCTGCTTCTCCGCCTCGGGGATGCCGAGCTTGTCGTACGTGTTCTTGATGTCCTCGGGCAGGTCCTCCCAGGACTGGGCCTGCTTCTCGGTGGACCGCACGAAGTACTTGATGTTGTCGAAGTCGATGCCCGACAGGTCCGAGCCCCAGTTGGGCATGGGCTTCTTGTCGAAGAGGCGCAGGCCCTTGAGGCGGAGCTTGGTCATCCACTCCGGCTCGGACTTCTTGGCCGAGATGTCGCGGACGACGTCCTCGTTGATGCCCCGCTTGGCAGAGGCACCGGCGGCGTCGGAGTCGGCCCAGCCGTATTCGTACTTGCCCAGACCCTCGAGCTCGGGGTGGGCAGTCTCCTCGATAGGGAGCGTCATGCGGGGTTCCTCCCGGCGGTGCTTGCAGATGCGTTTGTGTCGTTTTGTGTGGCGGTGGTCTTGGGTGCGATCTTCGGAATGAACGTCGTGCACACCCCGTCGCCATGGGCGATCGTGGCCAGCCGCTGCACATGTGTACCGAGCAGCTGGGAGAAGATCTCGGTCTCCGCCTCGCACAGCTGCGGGAACTGCTCGGCGACGTGTGCGACCGGGCAGTGGTGCTGACACAGCTGCTCGCCGACCGGTGCGCTTCGCGCCGTAGCAGCGTACCCGTCGGCGCTCAGGGCCTTGGCGAGGGCTTCCGTGCGCTCCTCGGGAGCGGCGGACTCGACGGCCGCCCGGTAGGCACCGGCCTGCTCGGCGATCCTGGCGCGGGCGAAGGCGACGACGGCCTCCTCGCCTCCCTCGCGCTGCGCGATCCAGCGCAGGGCGTCGGCGGCGAGCTTGTCGTACGACTGGTCGAAGGCGTCCCGGCCGCAGTCCGTCAGGGCGAACACCTTGGCGGGACGGCCGCGCGTACGGGCTCCGTAGATCTTCTGTTCACGTGCTTCGACGACCTCGTCGGCGGCCAGCGCGTCGAGATGGCGGCGCACAGCGGCCTGGGTGAGGCCGAGGCGGCCGGCCAGATCGGCGACGGTGGACGGGCCGTGGTCCAGGATGGAGCGGGCGACCCGGTTGCGTGTCGAACGCTCACCGGTCGCGATCTCCTCCTGCGGGGCCCCCTGGGGGGCCTCCCGAGCCTCGCCGACGTATTTCACAACGCCATTGTTGCGTAATTCCTCAAGGCCTGACAAGCGGGGTCCGGAACGATCTCCGGTGCACTGCATCACTTAGGCATACCTAAGATGACCTGCGGAAACGATCTTTGATCGATCGATTCGGTGGTGCCGCCCCACCTCTGCGGAGAACACTGCACCCCATGCCTGTACCCCCTCCCACCGGCCCACTTGTCACCCGGACCACCCTCACCACCGACCTCCGCACCGTCGGCGTCCTCCCCGGCGAGACCCTCCTCCTCCACTCCTCCCTGAGCGCGCTCGGCTGGGTCTGCGGAGGGGCCGTTTCCGTGGTCCAAGGTCTGCTCGACGCGCTTGGACCGAACGGGACACTCACCGTCCCCACGCACACCGGCGGCAACTCCGACCCGGCCCAGTGGCGCAGGCCCCCAGTGCCTCAGGAGTGGTGGGCCGGGATCCGCGCGTCGATGCCCGCGTACGACCCGGCGATCACGCCCGGCGACGGCATGGGCACGATCGCCGAGACCGTCCGCCGCTGGCCCGGCGCGCTGCGCAGCGCGCACCCCCGGACGTCGTTCGCGGCGCTCGGTCCGCGGGCCGCCGCGATCACGGACGGCCACGCCACCGACTGCTCCCTCGGCGAGCACAGTCCGCTGGCCCGCCTGGAGGAACAGAATGCGCGCGTGCTCCTCCTCGGCACGGCCTTCTCCACCTGTACGGCCTTCCATCTCGCCGAGTACCGGATGGCCTCCCCGAGGACCGAAATGGGACGCGCGGTCCTCACCCCCGGCGGCCGGCGCTGGGAGACGGTGACCGAGGTCGACGTCAGCGCCGACGGGTTCGACGAACTCGGCGCGGACTTCGAGCGCGACGGCGCCGTCGTACGCGGCCGGGTGGGCGGGGCGGACGCCCTGCTCTTCCCGGTGGCCGACGCCGTCGCGTACGCCCAGGGATGGCTGGCGAGGCACCGGACCTGAGCGCCGAGGGCCCCGCCCGCCGGGGACTCGCGGCGCGTCCTTAGACTTGGCGCTCATGCGAAGCGAGCCCGTCGTCCGGATCCAGAGTCTGGTCAAGCGGTACGGAACCAGGACCGCGGTCGACGGCCTCGATCTGGAGGCCTCGGCCGGCATCACCGCCGTCCTCGGCCCCAACGGCGCCGGAAAGACCACCACGATCGAAACCTGCGAGGGCTACCGCCGTCCGGACGCGGGAACGGTCCGGGTCCTCGGCCTCGACCCCGTCGCCCAGGCCGGCGAACTGCGACCCCGGATCGGCGTGATGCTGCAGTCCGGAGGCGTCTACTCCGGCGCCCGCGCGGACGAGATGCTCCGCCATACGGCGAAGCTCCACGCGCACCCCCTGGACGTGGACGCGCTGATCGAGCGCCTCGGCCTCGGCAGCTGCGGCCGCACCACGTACCGCAGGCTCTCCGGCGGGCAGCAGCAGCGCCTCGCGCTCGCCATGGCGGTCGTCGGCCGCCCCGAGCTCGTCTTCCTGGACGAGCCGACCGCCGGCCTCGACCCGCAGGCACGCCGCGCGACCTGGGACCTCGTACGGGATCTGCGGGCCGACGGCGTCTCCGTCATCCTCACCACGCACCACATGGACGAGGCGGAGGAACTCTCCGACGACATCGCGATCATCGACGCGGGCCGCGTCATCGCGCAGGGCTCCCCCGAGCAGCTGTGCCGCGGCGGCGCCGAGAACACCCTGCGCTTCTCCGGACGCCCGGGGCTCGATGTCGCCTCGCTCCTCAAGGCCCTCCCGATGGACTCCGCGGCCGCCGAGCTCACCCCCGGCTCGTACCGGGTCAGCGGCGAGGTCGACCCGCAGCTGCTCGCGACGGTGACATCGTGGTGCGCGCAGCACGGCGTGATGCCGGAGAAGATCTCGGTCGAACGCCACACCCTCGAAGACGTCTTTCTGGAAATGACCGGCAGGGAGCTGCGCGGATGAACAAGGCCCAGCCGACCCCCGGCCGCGGGCCCGGGGGTTGCCCCCCGGGAAGACACAGCCTGGAAATGACCGGCAGGGAGCTGCGCGGATGAGTGTCGCCGGTACGTACACGCCGAAGCCGGGGGCCGCGCCGCTGTCCCGCATGATCGGCGCGCAGGCCGTCCTCGAGACGAAGATGCTCCTGCGCAACGGCGAGCAGCTGCTGCTCACCGTCATCATCCCCACCCTGCTGCTCGTCCTGTTCAGCGCGGTCGACATCGTCGACACGGGCGACGGGAAGGCCGTGGACTTCCTGGCCCCGGGCATCCTCGCGCTCGCCGTCATGTCGACCGCGTTCACGGGCCAGGCCATCGCGACGGGCTTCGAGCGCCGCTACGGCGTACTCAAGCTGCTCGCGTCCTCGCCGCTGCCGCGCTGGGCCCTGATGACCGCGAAGACGCTGTCCGTGCTGGTCACCGAGGTCCTCCAGGTGATCCTCGTGACGGTGATCGCCCTCGCGCTCGGCTGGTCCCCGCAGGGCAACCCGCTCGCCGTGCTGCTCCTGCTCGTCCTCGGGACGGCCGCGTTCTCCGGGCTCGGCCTGCTCATGGCGGGCACGCTCAAGGCGGAGGCGACGCTGGCCGCCGCGAACCTGGTCTTCCTGCTCCTGCTCGTCGGCGGCGGCGTCATCGTGCCGCTCGACAAGTTCCCGGACGCGGCGCAGTCCGTCCTCGGGCTGCTGCCGATCTCGGCGCTCTCCGACGGGCTGCGGGACGTCCTTCAGCACGGCGCGGCGATGCCGTGGGGCGACCTCGGGATCCTCGCGGTCTGGGCGGTCCTCGGCCTGGGCGCCGCGGCGCGCTTCTTCCGCTGGGAGTAGGCCGTACGGCACGTGCGGGGCGTCACAATCGTCCCGGATCGGCCCCCTCGTGAAGACATGCACAAGCGGCGCCCTACGATGGGGCCCGTGCCAAACGTGACCCCCGCCGACGCCGCTCGAGCCGTGCGCAACCCGCTCGCCTTCATCGCCGAACGCTGGACCCCCGCTCAGCGGACCGTCCGGCGCGCCGCGCTCTCCGCCGTCGTCATGACGGTGGTCATCGTGGTCACCGGCGGCGCGGTGCGCCTGACGGGCTCGGGCCTCGGCTGCCCGACGTGGCCCAAGTGCACCGACGAGTCCCTCACCGCGACGAGCGCGATGGGCTTCCACGGAGCCATCGAGTTCGGCAACCGCATGCTGACGTACGTCCTGTGCGCCGCGGTCGGCTGGGCGATCATCGCCGCCCGCTCGCAGAAGCCGTGGCGGCGCGGCCTGACCCGGCTCGGCTGGGCCCAGTTCTGGCTCGTCATGGGCAACGCCGTCCTCGGCGGCATCGTCGTCCTCGTCGGCCTCAACCCGTACACGGTCGCCGCCCACTTCCTGCTGTCCACCGCGCTGATCGCGGTCGCCACGGTGATGTGGCAGCGCACTCGTGAGGGTGACGCCGCACCGCGCCCCCTCGTCGGCAAGGCCGTGCGGCAGCTCGTCTGGATCCTGACGGCGGCCACCGTGGCGCTGATCATGGTCGGCACGGTGGTGACGGGCTCGGGCCCGCACGCCGGCGACTCCAGCGACGTGGAGCGCATGCCGCTCGACTGGGAGACCATCAGCAAGGCGCACGCCGTCCTGGCGTGGATCGTGGTGACGCTGGCGTTCGCCCTGTGGTTCGTCCTCAAGGCGGTCGACGCCCCCAAGGGCCCCCTGCACCGCACCCGCGACCTGTTCCTCGTGCTGCTCGCGCAGGGCGTCATCGGCTACGTCCAGTACTTCACCGACCTGCCCGAGGTCCTCGTCGGCCTGCACATGCTGGGCTCGGCCCTGGTGTGGATCGCGGTCCTGCGGGTCCTGCTGTCACTGCGGGAGCGCCCGCTGGGCACGGCTGAGGTCCCGGCCCAGGCGGACCCGGCCCTCTCCACCGTCTGAACGAACAGCCCGCGGCCCGGGTCAGCCGCCCTGCGCGGCGCCCGTGCCGCTGAGGCCGTAGACCCGCTGGGCCGTCACCGAGCCGATCATCCCGGCGACCCGCTGCGCGTCCGCCAGGGACCACGCGCCCTCCGAGACCCAGCCGCCGAGCACCCGTCCGAGCGCCTCGCGGAACAGCCGAGCCCCCACCACATGCAGCTCCGGCAGGCCGTGCGCGCCGCTGGAGAACAGCAGCTTGCCGAACGGGGCGAGTTCCAGGATCTCCGCGAGTACGGCCGCCGCCCGCGCCCCGGTACGGGCGAGCGCCGGGCCGAGGTCCGCGTACACATGCGGGAAGATGCCGGCGAGGTGCGCCGCGTGCCGGTGGTACGGGTAGCCGTGCAACAGGATCAGGTCGGTGCCGAGTCCGGCCGTGGCGCGGGCGAAGTCGGTGAGCAGGACCGGGTCGGTGCGGTCGAGACGCAGGCCGGGTTCGCCGAGGCCCGCGTGGAGTTGCAGCGGCCGGCCCGAGGCCACCGCGATCCACAGCAGATGGCGCAGGAGCACGGGGTCGGTGAGGGGTCCGCCGACGCGGCGCGCGGCGAGCCAGCGTCCCGCGGCTCCGCGCACTTCGCCGGGTCCCGGCGGCTGGGGCGCGAACGCGAGGCCGTGCCGTACGCCCGCCACTGAGGTGAACGCGACGGCGTTCGCGGCGGCGGCGTGCACGGACTCGGCGAGGTTGGCGAGCAGGGACTCGACGGTGCCCGAGGTGTCGGCGACCTGCTCGGCGAGGAGTTCGAGGCGAACGATCTCGTGCGCGTCCGCGTCGCCGACGGAGGCCATCTCGCGCGGCCCGGTCAGGTCGCCCGGCAGTCCCGTGTCGACCAGGTACGTCGTGATGCCGCTGCCCCGCAGCAGTCTGCGGCCCGACTCCAGGACGCCCAGTTCGCGGCGCCGCGCGAGGTAGCGGGCGGGCGGGCAGTGCGGTTCGAGGCCGAGGAGCGGCGGACACCAGCGGCGTACGGCGAAGCCGGTCTGGGTGTCGAAGAAGGTCGTGCCGGGGGCGGGCGGGCGGTCGCCCCGGCCGAGATGGGCCTCGAACGTGCCGAGGCCGAGTTCCGTCCGCAGTACCCCGTGGCAGTACTGGTCCACGAGGGATGGCGTATCGATCATCCGGGCTCCCGTAGATGGACCGTGCTTCTACGGTCCTAACGGGTGAAACCTGCGTCAGGTGTTGGTCTCGTACACCTGACGCATTGGACGGGCGGCTACTTGTTGCTCGGGCCGCCGACCTGGATGCCCGCCATGCGGGTCCATTCGTACGGTCCGGTCTTCACCTTGGCGGCCATCTCACCGTCGAAGTCCTCGCGGATCGTGATCCCGGCCTTCTCGACGGCCTTGCGCGCGATGGCGTCGGAAGGCGCCACGAGGTTGCCCCAGCCGCCGTCCTCGCCGACGAGCGCGATGCGCGTGCCGCGCTCCCCGAGGTACGCGAGCTGTCCCTCGGCGCCGCCGTGCTGCTTGGCGAACGTCCCGATCTCCCGGGCGAGCCGGGCGGCCCTGCGCTCGTCCTTCGCCGCCTGCTTCGGGTCGTCAACCGCTTGAGTGTCTGCCATGGACAGGATGCTACTGACAGGTAGATCAACTGGCGACGGGAGGGGGGCGTGGCCTTGGCCACTCCCCCCTCCCGTCGGGAAATTCCCGGGTGGGTCAGCGCAGGAAGGGGTCCACCGCGACCGCCACGAAGAGGATCGAGACGTAGGTGATCGACCAGTGGAAGAGGCGCATCTCCTTGAGCTTCGCGCCCGACACCTCGGCGTTGGCGCGGTTCTGCAGCCCGTGCGCCTCCCACAGCCAGAACCCGCCGGCCAGCAGGGCGACCGCGGTGTAGAACCAGCCGGTGTAGCCGAGCGGCGTCAGGAGCAGGGAGACGACGACCATCACCCAGCTGTAGATGACGATCTGCTTCGCGACCACCTTGTTCGAGGCGACGACGGGCAGCATCGGCACGCCCACGCGCGCGTAGTCGTCCTTGACCTTCATGGACAGCGGCCAGTAGTGCGGCGGCGTCCAGAAGAACATGACGAGGAAGAGGATGACCGGGGCCCACGACATCGAGTTCGTGACCGCGGACCAGCCGATGAGGACCGGCAGGCAGCCGGCGATGCCGCCCCAGACGATGTTCTGCGAGGTGCGGCGCTTCAGGATCATCGTGTAGACGACCACATAGAAGAGGAGAGCGCCGAGCGAGAGCCAGGCGGAGAGCCAGTTGACGGCCAGCCCGAACAGCAGCGTGGAGATGACCGCGAGGGCGATGCCGAAGGCGAGGCACTCCCGGGGGCTGACCATTCCGGTGACCAGTGGCCGCTGCGACGTGCGCTCCATGAGCGCGTCGATGTCACGGTCGATGTACATGTTCAGCGCGTTGGCACCGCCCGCGGAGAGGTAGCCGCCGAGGCAGGTGAGGAACACCAGCTTCAGGTCGGGCACACCCTGCTGCGCGAGGAACATGACCGGAACCGTGGTGATCAGCAGCAGTTCGATGATCCGCGGCTTGGTCAGCGCCACGAATGCCTTGAACCGGGCCCCGAGCGGCCGTTGGCTCGGGCTGATGCTCGTCCCGAGTTGCCCCGCTGGACGGGATTCGACGGCCGTCACGCACACCCCTGACAGAGACTCCCAGCAAGCCCCCGGATGTGAAGTCCCGGTAAAGGCTCGCGCGTACCACGCCACTGTAGACGTTGCCTATACCTGGCTCTTCGTGGGGGTCGGTTCGTGTTTCGGAGCACCCCAGATGAGCAGCCGAACATTCACTTGTCGAGCGGCGCGGATGCCCGTCAGGAGGCGGATTCCGGCACGGCCCGGCAGTCTGGATTGAGTCGAAAAAATGCGCGTACCCGCAGGGGTAGGCTCGACAACAGTCGGTGAGCCCATCATCACCGGCATTCGACATGTGGAGAGGAGCCCTGACCCAGGGTGAGCACCAAGCCGACCACCACAGACCTCCAGTGGACCGAGTTGGACCAGCGGGCCGTTGACACCGCTCGTGTCCTGGCCGCGGACGCCGTACAGAAGGTCGGTAACGGCCATCCGGGTACGGCGATGAGCCTGGCACCGGCCGCGTACACCCTCTTTCAGAAGGTGATGCGGCACGACCCGGCGGACGCCGACTGGGTCGGGCGCGACCGGTTCGTGCTGTCCGCGGGCCACTCGTCCCTGACCCTCTACATCCAGCTGTACCTGGCCGGTTTCGGCCTCCAGCTCGATGACCTGAAGGCGTTCCGTACCTGGGGCAGCAAGACCCCGGGGCACCCGGAGTACGGGCACACCACGGGCGTGGAGACGACGACCGGGCCGCTCGGCCAGGGTGTCGCCAACGCCGTGGGCATGGCGATGGCCGCCCGTTTCGAGCGTGGTCTGTTCGACCCGGAGGCGGCCCCCGGCACCTCCCCGTTCGACCACCACATCTTCGCGATCGCCGGCGACGGCTGCCTCCAGGAGGGCATCTCCTCCGAGGCGTCCTCGATGGCCGGGCACCAGAAGCTCGGCAACCTCGTCCTGCTGTGGGACGACAACCACATCTCGATCGAGGGTGACACGGAGACCGCGGTCTCCGAGGACACCATGAAGCGGTACGAGGCCTACGGCTGGCACGTACAGCGCGTGGAGCCGAAGGAGAACGGCGACCTCGACCCCGAGGCCCTGTTCGCCGCGATCGAGGCCGCGAAGGCCGAGACCGAGCGTCCCTCCTTCATCGCGATGCGCTCGATCATCGCCTGGCCCGCGCCGAACGCGCAGAACACCGAGGCCGCGCACGGCTCGGCGCTCGGCGACGACGAGGTCGCGGCCACCAAGCGCGTGCTCGGCTTCGACCCGGAGAAGTCGTTCGAGGTCGCCGACGAGGTCATCGCGCACACGCGTGAGGCGCTGGACCGCGGTCGCGAGGCGAAGGCCGAGTGGGAGAAGTCGTTCGCCGCCTGGCGCACGGCCAACCCGGAGCGCGCCGCCGAGTACGACCGCATCGAGGCGACCGACCTGCCCGAGGGCTGGGAGTCGCACCTGCCGACCTTCGAGACCGGCAAGGGTGTCGCCACCCGCGCGGCGTCCGGCAAGGTTCTCCAGGCGCTCGGCCCGGTCATCCCGGAGCTGTGGGGCGGCTCGGCCGACCTCGCGGGCTCGAACAACACGACGATCGACAAGACGTCGTCGTTCCTGCCGGCGGACAACCCGCTGCCGGAGGCCGACCCGTACGGCCGCACGATCCACTTCGGCATCCGCGAGCACTCGATGGCCGCCGAGATGAACGGCATCGCGCTGCACGGCAACACCCGTATCTACGGCGGCACCTTCCTGGTGTTCTCCGACTACATGCGCAACTCGGTCCGCCTGTCGGCCCTGATGCACCTGCCGGTCACGTACGTGTGGACGCACGACTCGATCGGTCTGGGCGAGGACGGTCCGACGCACCAGCCGGTCGAGCACCTGGCGGCGCTGCGCGCGATCCCCGGTCTGAACGTCGTCCGCCCCGCGGACGCCAACGAGACCGTGATCGCCTGGCGCGAGATCCTCAAGCGGTACACGAAGGTGTTCGGCAAGGGCGCTCCGCACGGCCTCGTGCTGACCCGTCAGGGCGTACCGACGTACGAGGCGAACGAGGATGCGGCCAAGGGTGGCTACGTCCTGCTCGACGCCGAAGGCGGCGACGCGCAGGTGGTCCTCATCGGTACCGGTTCCGAGGTGCAGCTCGCCGTCGAGGCGCGCGAGCAGCTCCAGGCCGCGGGGATCCCGGCGCGCGTCGTGTCCATGCCGTCGGTCGAGTGGTTCGACGAGCAGGACCAGGAGTACAAGGACTCGGTCCTGCCGCCGTCGGTCAAGGCGCGTGTCGCGGTCGAGGCCGGTATCGGTCTGACGTGGCACCGCTTCGTCGGTGACGCCGGACGGATTGTTTCGCTGGAGCACTTCGGTGCTTCCGCCGACGGCAAGGTCCTCTTCCGGGAGTTCGGCTTCACTGGCGACGCCGTGGCCGCCGCCGCCCGGGAATCCCTCGCCGCAGCCCAGCACTGACGCTCATATACGACACGTAGGAGATGCATTTTCCATGACAGACGCACTGAAGCGCCTCTCGGAAGAGGGCGTCGCGATCTGGCTGGACGACCTGTCGCGCAAGCGGATCACGTCCGGCAACCTTGCCGAGCTGATCGACCAGCAGCACGTCGTGGGCGTCACGACCAACCCGTCGATCTTCCAGAAGGCGATCTCGCACGGTGACGGCTACGAGCAGCAGCTCGCCGACCTCGCCGCCCGCAAGGTCACCGTCGAAGAGGCCATCCGCATGATCACGACGGCGGACGTCCGTGACGCCGCCGACATCCTGCGTCCGGTCTTCGAGGCGACGGCGGGCCAGGACGGCCGCGTGTCGATCGAGGTCGACCCGCGCCTCGCCCACAACACGACGGCCACCGTCGCCGAGGCCAAGCAGCTGGCCTGGCTGGTGGACCGCCCCAACACGCTCATCAAGATCCCGGCGACGAAGGCGGGCCTGCCCGCGATCACCGAGGTCATCGGCAAGGGCATCAGCGTGAACGTGACGCTGATCTTCTCGCTGGAGCGCTACCGCGAGGTCATGGACGCGTACCTCGCGGGTCTGGAGAAGGCGAAGGCCGCGGGCCTGGACCTCTCCAAGATCCACTCGGTGGCGTCCTTCTTCGTTTCCCGCGTGGACTCGGAGATCGACAAGCGCCTGGACGCCCTCGGCACCGACGAGGCCAAGGCGCTCAAGGGCAAGGCCGCGCTGGCCAACGCCCGTCTCGCGTACGAGGCGTTCGAGGAGGTCTTCTCTTCGGACCGCTGGGCCGCGCTCGACAAGGCGCAGGCCAACAAGCAGCGCCCCCTGTGGGCGTCGACCGGCGTGAAGGACCCGGCGTACAAGGACACCCTGTACGTCGTGGACCTGGTCGCGCCCGGCACCGTCAACACCATGCCGGAGGCCACGCTCGACGCGACCGCCGACCACGGTGAGGTCACCGGCAACACGATCGCCGGGACGTACGACCAGTCCCGCACGGAGATCGCGGCTGTCGAGAAGCTCGGCATCTCGTACGACGACGTCGTGCAGGTGCTCGAGGACGAGGGCGTCGACAAGTTCGAGGCGTCCTGGAACGACCTGCTCAAGTCGACCGAGGCGGAGCTCCAGCGCCTCGCCCCTTCGGAGGGCTGAGATCTTGACCCCAGTTCATGGAGCGAACCCGCTCCGTGACGCCGCAGACCGACGGCTCCCGCGTATCGCGGGGCCGTCGGGCCTGGTCATCTTCGGTGTCACAGGCGATTTGTCCCGTAAAAAGCTGATGCCCGCCGTTTATGACCTCGCCAACCGGGGTCTGCTTCCGCCGGGCTTCTCGCTGATCGGCTTCGCCCGACGCGAATGGGAGGACGAGGACTTCGCGCAGGAGGTGCACGACGCGGTCAAGGAACACGCGCGTACGCCGTTCCGCGAGGAGGTCTGGCAGCAGCTCGTCCAGGGCATGCGCTTCGTCCAGGGCAACTTCGACGACGACGACGCCTTCGAGCGCCTGAAGACGACGATGCAGGAGCTCGACAAGGCGCAGGGGACGGGCGGCAACTTCGCCTTCTACCTCTCCGTGCCCCCCAAGTTCTTCCCGCAGGTCGTGCAGCAGCTGAAGAAGCACGGCCTCGCGGACGCGCCCGAGGGTTCGTGGCGCCGCGCGGTCATCGAGAAGCCGTTCGGCCACGACCTCGAGTCGGCCAAGGAACTGAACGCGATCGTGCACGAGGTGTTCGCCCCGGACCAGGTGTTCCGGATCGACCACTACCTCGGCAAGGAGACCGTCCAGAACATCCTGGCCCTGCGCTTCGCCAACACCCTCTTCGAGCCGATCTGGAACCGGTCGTACGTCGACCACGTGCAGATCACGATGGCCGAGGACATCGGCATCGGCGGCCGCGCCGGCTACTACGACGGCATCGGCGCCGCCCGCGACGTCATCCAGAACCACCTCCTCCAGCTCATGGCCCTCACCGCCATGGAGGAGCCCGCCTCCTTCGACGCGGACGCGCTCGTCGCCGAGAAGGCCAAGGTGCTCGGCGCGGTCCGGCTGCCCAAGGAACTCGGCGACCACACGGTCCGCGGCCAGTACGCGGCCGGGTGGCAGGGCGGCGAGAAGGCCGTCGGCTACCTCCAGGAAGACGGCATCGACCCCAAGTCGAAGACCGACACCTACGCGGCCATCAAGCTGTCGGTCGACAACCGCCGCTGGGCGGGCGTCCCCTTCTACCTGCGCACCGGCAAGCGCCTCGGCCGCCGCGTCACCGAGATCGCCGTCGTCTTCCAGCGCGCGCCCCACTCCCCCTTCGACCACACGGCGACGGAGGAGCTCGGCCAGAACGCGATCGTCATCCGCGTCCAGCCGGACGAGGGCATCACGGTCCGCTTCGGCTCCAAAGTGCCCGGCACCTCCATGGAGATCCGGGACGTGTCGATGGACTTCGCGTACGGCGAGTCGTTCACGGAGTCCAGCCCGGAGGCGTACGAGCGGCTGATCCTGGACGTCCTGCTCGGCGACTCGAACCTCTTCCCCCGCACGGAGGAGGTCGAGCTGTCCTGGAACATCCTCGACCCGATCGAGAAGTACTGGGACAAGCACGGCAAGCCGGCCCAGTACCCGTCCGGCACGTGGGGGCCCGCCGAGGCGGACGAGATGCTCGCACGAGACGGACGGAGCTGGCGCCGGCCATGAAGATCGACCTCACGGACACCACGTCCAGCAAGATCAACAAGGCGCTCATGGAGGGCCGTCGCTCCATCGGCACGCCCGCCGTCGGCATGGTGCTCACCCTCGTCATCGTGACCGACGAGGAGAACGCCTACGACGCGCTGAGGGCCGCGAACGAGGCGTCCCGCGAGCACCCCTCGCGGACCCTCGTGGTCATCAAGCGCGTCTCACGTTCGCCGCGCGACCGTACGACGTCGAGGCTCGACGCCGAGGTGCGCGTCGGCGCGGAGGCGGGGACCGGCGAGACGGTCGTCCTGCGGCTGTACGGCGAGGTCATCAACCACGCCCAGTCGGTCGCCCTGCCGCTGCTCCTGCCGGACGCCCCGGTCGTGGCCTGGTGGCCGGTGAACGCGCCGCTCGACCCGGCCAAGGACCCGCTGGGGGCGCTCGCCCAGCGCCGCGTGACGGACACGTACGCGGCGGAGCAGCCCAACGACGAGCTGGAGGCCCGCGCCGGCGCCTACACGCCCGGTGACACGGACCTGTCGTGGACCCGGATCACGCCGTGGCGCTCCATGCTCGCCGCCGCTCTCGACCAGGTGGCCTGCAAGGTCAACTCGGTGGAGGTGGAGGGCGAGGAGTTCAACCCGAGCTGCGAGCTGCTCGCCATGTGGCTCGCGGACCGGCTCGACGTGCCGGTCAAGCGGTCGGTGTCGTCGGGCCCCGGCCTGACGGCCGTACGCATGGAGACGGACTGCGGCGCCATCGTGCTCGACCGGCCGGACGGTTCGCTGGCCACACTGTCGATCCAGGGTCAGCCGGACCGCGCGGTGGCGCTCAAACGCCGCGAGACGTCCGAGCTGATCGCGGAGGAGCTGCGCCGCCTCGACCCGGACGACACGTACGCCGCCGCACTGAAGTACGGCGTGCACCGGCTGGGTGAACCGGCGGCGGCGCCGGACGGGCAGGGGCCCGGGGCCGACGCGGACGCTCCTGCGGCCGCTTCCGCTCCCGCGAAGAAGACGGCGGCCAAGAAGGCGCCCGCCAAGTCCGCCGCCAAGAAATCCGCTTCGAAGGCGGCCGCCAAGTGATGACCACGGCACCCCAGTTGGTGGTGCACCGCGACAAGGAGCTGATGGCGCAGGCCGCCGCGGCCCGGCTCATCACGAAGATCGTGGACGCCCAGGCCGCCCGCGGCTACGCGTCCGTCGTCCTGACGGGCGGGCGCAACGGCAACGGACTCCTGGCCGCCCTCGCGACCGCTCCCGCCCGGGACGCGGTCGACTGGACGCGCCTCGACCTGTGGTGGGGCGACGAGCGGTTCCTGCCGGACGGCGACCCCGAGCGGAACTACACACAGGCCCGCGAGGCGCTCCTCGACTCGGTGCCGCTGAACCCGGACCGGGTCCACCCGATGCCGGCTTCGGACGGCCCGTACGAGGTGGACGCCGCCGCGCAGGTCTACGCCGCCGAACTGGCCGCCGCAGCGGGGCCGGAGGACCACGGTCCGGTGCCGACGTTCGACGTCCTGATGCTGGGAGTCGGCCCGGACACGCACGTCGCGTCGCTCTTCCCCGAACTGCCGGCGGTCCGGGAGACCGAGCGCACCGTCGTCGGTGTGCACGGTGCGCCCAAGCCGCCGCCCATCCGCATCTCGCTCACGCTCCCGGCGATCCGGGCCGCGCGCGAAGTGTGGCTGCTCGCGGCGGGTGAGGACAAGGCGGAGGCCGCGGCCATCGCACTGTCCGGCGCGGGCGAGATCCAGGCGCCGGCCGCGGGCGCGTACGGCCGCTCGCGCACGCTGTGGCTGCTCGACTCGGCGGCGGCCTCACAGCTGCCGCCCGAGCTGTATCCGCCGCACGTCGCCTGAGGCTCGCCACGCGCGAAGACACGAACGCAGGGGCCCCGCACCGAAGTTGGCAGGTGCGGGGCCCCTACGCGTGCGCCCTGCGATAGCTGCTGCCGTCGCGCTCCCGTACGAGCAGCCCGTCGTTCACGCAGTATCTGCGCAGCGCCGAGGTGTCCTCGTGGACGGTGCGGAACGCCTCGTTGACCTCGCCCTCGGTGTAGGTGCGCTCGGTCTCGAAGAGCGTGCCCGTGAGGTGGACGAGGAGTTCGTGGCGCACGGTGGCACGGACCGGGATCGAGGTGAGGCGTCCGCGCGCGAAGAACCCCGTGAGGCGGCGCGGCACGGCGGGATGGATCTCCGCCGGGCGCTCGCGGCGGAACACGGAGGGGTCCGCGCGCAGCGTTCCGTCCGGCCTTCGCTCGACGAGCCCGGTGGAGACGAGGCGCCCCAGGTGCTTGCGCACGGCCGGGGAGTCCTCGTCGCGGGGCGCCAGCTCGTCCAGCACGATCCGCGCGTAGAGCTTCAGTCGTTCGGGGTCGGCGAGCGCGGACATGAGCTGGTCCATGGGGTCCTCCCGGCAGGTGACGCGACCGGAGCAGTGTCACCCGCCACAGACGGCGGCGCATCCCAATTAGATGCGCCGCCCAGCGATCTAACGGCCGCGCAGTTCGCGGTACTTGGCCACCAGCGCCTTGGTGGACGGGTCGAGTCCCGGCACGTCGGCACCCTCCGTGAGGGCGGGCTCGATGCGCTTGGCGAGGACCTTGCCGAGCTCGACGCCCCACTGGTCGAAGGAGTCGATGTTCCAGACGGCGCCCTGGACGAACACCTTGTGCTCGTAGAGCGCGATGAACTGGCCGAGGACGAACGGGGTGAGCCGCTTCGCCAGGAGCGTCGTCGTCGGGTGGTTGCCCCGGAACGTCTTGTGCGGCACGAGCTCCTCGGGCACCCCCTCGGCACGGACCTCGGCCGGGGTCTTGCCGAAGGCGAGGGCCTGCGTCTGCGCGAAGAAGTTGGCCATCAGCAGGTCGTGCTGCGCGACGAGTCCCGGCAGCAGGTCCGCCACGGGCTCGGCGAACCCGATGAAGTCCGCCGGGATCAACTTCGTTCCCTGGTGGATGAGCTGGTAGTAGGCGTGCTGCCCGTTGGTGCCGGGGGTGCCCCAGACGACGGGGCCCGTCTGCCAGTCGACCTCCGTGCCGTCCCGCGTCACGGACTTGCCGTTGGACTCCATGTCGAGCTGCTGGAGGTACGCGGTGAACTTGGACAGGTAGTGCGAGTACGGCAGGACCGCGTGCGACTGGGCGCCGTGGAAGTTGCCGTACCAGATGCCCAACAGGCCCATCAGAAGAGGGGCGTTCGCCTCGGCGGGAGCGGTGCGGAAGTGCTCGTCGACGAGGTGGAACCCGTCGAGCATCTCGCGGAAGGCGTCCGGACCGATCGCGATCATCAGCGAGAGGCCGATGGCCGAGTCGTACGAGTAACGCCCGCCGACCCAGTCCCAGAACTCGAACATGTTGGCTGTGTCGATGCCGAAGTCGGAGACCTTCTCGGCGTTCGTCGACAGGGCCACGAAGTGCTTGGCCACGGCCTCCTGGCCGGCCCTCAGACCGGTGAGGAGCCAGTTGCGCGCGGAGGTCGCGTTGGTGATCGTCTCGATCGTCGTGAACGTCTTCGACGCGATGATGAACAGCGTCTCGGCCGGGTCGAGATCCCGGACGGCCTCGTGCAGGTCCGCACCGTCCACGTTCGACACGAATCGGACCGTCAGGTCCCGGTCCGTGAAGGAGCGGAGCACCTCGTACGCCATCGCCGGACCCAGGTCGGAACCGCCGATGCCGATGTTCACGACGTTCTTGATGCGCTTGCCGGTGTGACCCGTCCACTCGCCCGAACGGACCCTGTCCGCGAAGGCGGCCATCTTGTCCAGCACGGCGTGCACCTGCGGGACGACATCGACGCCGTCGACCTCGATCACCGCGTCACGCGGGGCCCGCAGCGCCGTGTGCAGCACGGCCCGGCCCTCCGTCGTGTTGATCTTCTCGCCGCGGAACATGGCGTCCCGCAGCCCGAACACGTCGGTCGCGGCGGCGAGCTCGCGCAGCAGGCGCAGCGTCTCGTCCGTGACCAGGTGCTTGGAGTAGTCGACGTGCAGATCGCCGACCTGGAGCGTGTAGTCGGAGCCGCGCGCCGGTTCGGCGGCGAACAGCTCACGCAGCTGCACGTCCCCGAGTTCTTCCCGGTGCTTGGCGAGCGCCGTCCACTCGGGCATCTGATTGAGCCTGGTACGGCTTTCTGCGTTCATCTCGGACTTCAGCCTTCTCTCGTACCTGCGTACGTACCTTGCCCCGCTGCTTGACCAACTTAATTGATCAGGGCCCGGTATACGGCATCTGTCCGGACCGCTACGGCCGAACGAGTCCGGCCGGACACTTGGGTGTGTCCGGCCGGTGCTCAAGTCCTAGATCTCGCCCCGCAGTTTGGCGAGCGCCTCCGCGAGGATCGCCTCGCCGTCCGCGTCACTGCGCCGCTCGCGCACGTACGCGAGGTGCGTCTTGTAGGGCTCGGTGCGCGGCGGGTCCGGCGGGTTGTCCCGGTCCTGCCCGGCAGGGAAGCCGCAGCGCGGACAGTCCCAAGTCTCCGGCACCTGCGCGTCGGAGGCGAAGCTCGGCTGCGTCTCGTGCCCGTTGGAGCACCAGAAGGAGATGCGCAGACGCGGCGCGGACTCGCCGCGCTCGGCCTCGCCCATCGGCCCCGCCCCGACCCGACTTCCTCGGATCGCGTTGCCACTTGCCACGGTCGTAACTCCCTGCGTGATGGTGCCGCGGAGCTTGTCGGCGTCTCGCTCCGCCGCGGGCGCCTCAGTCTACGTAAGGCCCAACGCGCGTCCAGTGATTGGAGTTACATCCCCGCCCCCAGACGCAAGCCCCATGATAGGCCGCGCCCGAGGGCGCGTACCGAACATGGGGCCTTATGTGCGCGATGTGCAGGTGTGACGGCGTCAGTTGTTGACCTTCATGAGCAGGCCGAGCACGACAATGCACGCGAACCACAGCAGACCGAGCACGATGGTGATGCGGTCCAGGTTGCGCTCGGCGACCGACGAGCCGCCGACGGACGACTGCATGCCGCCACCGAACATGTCGGAGAGACCGCCACCCTTTCCCTTGTGCATGAGCACAAGGAGCATCAGCAGCAGGCTGAAGACGATCAGGGCGATCGAGAACCCCATAACCACGGCTGGTCCCTACTTCCTGGCAATTCTCTCGGACTGAACTGATACGTACTGCGATGTATCCGTACTGCGACTTATACGTGCTGCGGGGGCCCGGTGGAAAGCCACCCGGCCCCCGCAAGGGTACGACGTAACGCCGCTACCGCATACTCGCGACCTGTTGGTTCGCCTCAGGGGCGCGGCTCACTGGTCGCGGAAGCGGATGATCTTGACGAACTCCTCGGCGTCGAGCGCCGCGCCGCCGACGAGGGCGCCGTCGACGTCGGGCTTCGACATGATCTCCGCGACGTTCCCGGACTTCACCGAGCCGCCGTACTGGATGCGGACCTTGTCGGCCAGCTCCTGGGAGTACAGCTCGGCGAGCTTTCCGCGGATCGCCCCGCAGACCTCCTGGGCTTCCTCGGCGCCGCAGACCTTGCCGGTGCCGATCGCCCAGACCGGCTCGTACGCGATCACGATGGTCTCGGCCTGCTCGGCCGGGATGTCCTTGAGGCCGCCCTCGACCTGCGACAGCGTGTGGGCGACGTGGTCGCCCGCCTCGCGGACGTGGAGCTCCTCGCCGACGCAGAGGATCGGGGTCAGGCCGTGCTTGAAGGCGGCCTTCACCTTGGCGTTGCAGACTTCATCGGTCTCGTTGTGGTACTGGCGGCGCTCGGAGTGGCCGACCGCCACGAACGTGCACTTGAGCTTGGCGAGCATCGGGCCCGAGATCTCGCCGGTGTAGGCGCCGGAGTCGTGGGCCGAGATGTCCTGGGCGCCGTACTTGATCTTGAGCTTGTCGCCGTCGACCAGGGTCTGTACGGAGCGCAGGTCGGTGAAGGGCGGCAGGACCGCGACCTCGACGGCGTCGTAGTCCTTGTCGGACAGCGCGAAGGCGAGCTTCTGGACGTGGGCGATGGCCTCGAGGTGGTTGAGGTTCATCTTCCAGTTGCCCGCCATCAGCGGCGTGCGGGTGGTCATTGAGGTTCAGTCCTCCAGTGCGGCAAGGCCGGGGAGCGTCTTGCCCTCAAGGTATTCGAGGGAGGCGC
The DNA here is from genome assembly GCF_002803065.1 of Streptomyces sp. CB01635. Lineage (GTDB taxonomy): Bacteria > Actinomycetota > Actinomycetes > Streptomycetales > Streptomycetaceae > Streptomyces. Next base: position 704,978 of record NZ_NNBL01000002.1, on the reverse strand, counting down.
CGCCGCCGGTCGAGATGTGGCCGAATGCATTCTCGTCGAAGCCGAGGAGCCGGACGGCCGCGGCCGAGTCGCCACCGCCGACGACCGTGAAGGCCGGGGAGTCGAGGAGCGCCTGGGCGACGGCCTTGGTGCCCTCGGCGTAGTCGGGGTGCTCGAAGACGCCCATCGGGCCGTTCCAGAACACCGTCCCGGCGTCGGCGAGCTTCGATGCGTACAGCTTGCGGGTCTCCGGACCGATGTCGAGACCCTCCTGGTCGGCCGGGATGGCGTCCGCGGCGACGGTGGTGGGGTTGGCCGGGGCCTTGGTCTTGAGGTCGGGGAAGTCCGGCGAGACCAGGACGTCCACGGGGAGCACCAGCTCGACGCCGTTGTCCTCGGCGCGCTTGATGTACTCCTTGACGGCCGGGATCTGGTCCTCCTGGAGGAGGGAGATGCCGACCTCGTGGCCCTGGGCCTTGAGGAAGGTGTAGGCCATGCCGCCGCCGATGAGCAGGCGGTCGGCCTTGCCGAGCAGCTGGTCGATGACGGCGAGCTTGTCGGAGACCTTGGCCCCGCCGAGCGCGACGACGTACGGCCGCTTGACCTCGTCGGTGAGCTTCTTCAGGACGCCGACCTCGGTGGCGATGAGGTAGCCGGCGTAGTGCGGCAGACGGGCCGGCAGGTCGTACACGGAGGCGTGCTTGCGGTGCACGGCGCCGAAGCCGTCGCCCACGTAGACGTCGGCGAGGGCTGCGAGCCGGTCGGCGAACTCGCCGCGCTCGGTGTCGTCCTTCGACGTCTCGCCGGCGTTGAAGCGGAGGTTCTCGATGACGGCGACCTGGCCGGGCTCCAGACCGTCCACCGCGTCGTGGGCGGCGGGGCCGACGGTGTCCTGGGCGAAGGCGACCGGCTTGCCGAGGAGCTCGGCGAGGCGCTCGGCGGCCGGCAGCAGCGAGAACGCCGGGTCCGGGGCTCCCTTGGGGCGGCCCAGGTGGGAGGCGACGATCACCTTGGCGCCCGCGTCGGCCAGGGCCTTGACGGTGGGCAGGACGGCGCGGATGCGGCCGTCGTCGGTGATCTGGCCGTCGGCGAGAGGCACGTTGAGGTCGGCGCGGACGAAGACCCGCTTGCCCTCGACCCCTTCGGCGAGAAGTTCGTCGATCGTCTTCATGGCTGGACTCCTGGACTTCTTGGGTGGGCTGACGCACAACAGGGCCCGGACGGCGCGTCGTTGCGCGGTCCGGACCCTGTGCTCACATCGAGATGCCTGCTCTGGATTTAGAGCTGGCCGCCGACGAAGACCGTGAGGTCGACGAGACGGTTGGAGTAGCCCCACTCGTTGTCGTACCAGCCGAGGATCTTCACCGAGTTACCTTCCTGAACCATGGTCAGGGAGGAGTCGAAGGTGCAGGACGCCGGGTCGCCGACGATGTCGGAGGAGACGATCGGGTCCTCGGTGTAGGACAGGTAGCCCTTGAGGTCGCCGTCCTCGGAGGCCTTCTTGAACGCGGCGTTGACCTCGTCCTTGGTGGTCTCGCGCGCCAGGGTGACGACCAGGTCGGTGGCCGAGCCCGTCGGGACCGGGACGCGCATCGCGATGCCGTCGAGCTTGCCCTTGAGCTGCGGGAGGACCAGGGCGGTCGCCTTGGCGGCACCGGTGGTGGTCGGAATGATGTTCTCGGCGGCGGCGCGGGCGCGGCGCAGGTCCGAGTGCGGGAAGTCCAGGATGCGCTGGTCGTTCGTGTACGCGTGGACCGTGGTCATCAGGCCCTTGACGATGCCGAAGTTCTCGTCGAGAACCTTGGCCATCGGCGCCACACAGTTGGTCGTGCAGGACGCGTTCGAGATGACGTGGTCCGTCGCCGCGTTGTACTGGTCCTGGTTGACGCCCATCACGATGGTGATGTCCTCGTCCTTGGCCGGAGCCGAGATGAGGACCTTCTTGGCGCCGCCGGCGATGTGCTTCTCGGCGTCGGCCTTCTTCGTGAAGATGCCGGTCGACTCGATGACGATGTCGACGCCCAGCTCGCCCCACGGGATGTCCGCGGGGTTGCGCTCGGAAAGGACCTTGATGCTGTGGCCGTCGACGGTGATCGTGTCGACGGTGTGCGTGACCTCGGCCTTCAGGCGGCCGAGGATGGTGTCGTACTTCAGAAGGTGTGCGGTGGTCGCGGTGTCACCGAGGTCGTTGACAGCCACGATCTCGATGTCTGCACCCTGCTCAAGCAGCGCGCGGAAGTAGTTACGCCCGATGCGGCCAAAGCCGTTGATGCCTACGCGGATCGTCACGAACCGATCTCCTCGTTGGTACGCCGGTTTTAGACGCCGGCGAGTTGTATGGGATGTCCCCGACCGCCTCCGACCCTACCTCTCCGAAGCCCTCCGGGTGACATTGAGTGGGCCCTTGTGCGGCCCGGCGGCCCGTACCGCCCAGTAGGGGTTCGGACCGCCGGGATTCCCGCTCATCTGGCGCTTTTCGCGAAAAGTGAGCGGGGTATTTTGTCCGCTTTTCGACCCGGCCTTTCTCAGCTCCTCAGGGAGGCCAGCGCCTTCCCCACGAGCACGCTGCGCTCGGCCGCCGTGGCGACGTGTTCGAGACCGAATCCGAGGAGCACGGTGTCCTTGGTGCTGACGGCTCCATATGTCTTGAACAGTTCACCCGCACGGGCCCAGTCCTTGGTGACGACGGGGCTGCCCGGGGGCGGGCCCGCGACCTTCCAGGCGCCGAACGACGACTCGAAGCCCTCGGTCTCCTTCGCGGCGCCGCCGGTCACGACGGACGCGTTGTCGGCGAGGACGCCGTGGCCGCCGCTGCCGGGGTCGGTGATGTAGCTGAGCGAGACCTCGACCGTCTTTCCGGCGTAGGCGCTCAGGTCGAAGGTCACCGGCTTCCAGCCGTCCGAGGCGCCCGTGAGGCTGTTCCAGGAGCCGGAGGTGCCGGTGGCCGTGCAGCCCGCGCTGCCGGGCGTCAGATAGCGCTTGAGAGCCGGGTGCTCCTTGATCAGGAATCCGGCCTCGCACTCGGCGGGGACGGCGTTCGTCGTGGCACCGCCGGCCTCGGGCAGTGTCGTCCAGTCCTCGGCGCCCGCCGTGTGCGCCTCCAGCACCGCGTGGTCGTAGCCGGGCTCGGTGTCCCACAGGAGCTGGAACTTCAGGGCCGGCTTGTCGGCGGCGGAGACCCCGGTGAGGTCGATGGTGCGGGTCAGGCGCTTCCACCCGTCGTCCGTGTGCACGGCGGCGGCCATGGAGCTGCCCTCGTAGGGGCTGTACGGGTTGGGGGTGCCCGCGTACGCACCGGCGCCCGCGCTCGTGAACTGCGGGTAGTCGGCCTTGGACAGCACGTCGGAGGTGGACTGGTAAGTCGCGGCGATGTTCAGCGGGTTGCCGGGAGCGTCGCCGAGGCCCGCGGCGGCGCCGGTCAGCACGCCGGATCCGGCGAACTTCGAGGCGCCGGGTGTCGACGTACGCGAGTACGCGCCCAGGTAGTACTGGCTGAAGTCGTTGGTGGTGGTGTCGCCGATGTTGACGGAGCCGCCCGCCTGCTCGCCGGCCTCGATCAGCTTGCCACCCTCGTTGAGGTAGTCGCGCAGCGCGAGCTGCGTGGTGAGGCCCGGGCGGTCGGCGCCCGTGTAGTGGACGACGGTCCTGAAGTGGTCGAGCACCGCGAGTGCGTCCGGGGCGCCCTGCGTGGCGACGTTCCACACGAGCGGGGTGCGGCCGTTCGCCTTCAGCGCGTCCACGTACGCCTTGCTCTGCCGGCCTGTGGCGTCGTTCTCGGCGACGACGAGGGTGTCGGCCCTGGGGCGCTCGGCCACGGTGTACGTGAAGTGGTCGCTGGAGGTGCGCTTCCCGGACTTCGTGCGTCCGGTGAACCAGACCTCGACCTTGTCGCCCGGGTCCGCGTCCTCGATCCTCGCGCGGTACGCGTCGAAGTGGAGGTTGTCCTCGCCGCCGTAGGTCTCGCCGCCCTTCCAGGCGCGCAGGTCCTCGTCGTGCGTACGGCCGCGGTCGACACGGTAGTTGAGCTCCTTGTCGCGCACCGACTTGCGGGCGGTCACGGAGACTTCCTGGTCGGCACCGCGCGCGTACGAGGTGCTGAAGGCGGCCGGGGTGAAGTCGGGGGCGTCGAGGCCGACCGAGGAGGACGGCTGATCGGGGTGCGCCGCGGTCTCGGCCACGGAGAGCGCGAAGGGGATGTTCTTGGCGAACTCCTGCTGGATCAGTTTCTCGTCGTCCGGGAAGGTGAAGACCGACTCGCAGTCCTCGGGGCGCCACTGGTCGTCCGGGTCGACGGCCGACGCGGTCTGACACTCGCTCATCTCCGGCGTGAACATCCCGATGCCGTTGACGTTGCCCGCGTGCCCGTCGGCTTCGCCGTTGGTGGTGTACAGCTCGGAGGAGACCTGCGGGTGGTAGCCGGGGATCGCGGAGTTCTCGGGGGTCCCGGCGAGCGCCTTGTAGAGCACGTCGTCCGGCGTCGGGGTGGCCACCTGCCAGCCCACTCCGTAGAGCAGCAGCTGGGCCGCGGAGTGGTAGTTGATGGCGTAGCGGAAGTCGATGCGCTTCTCGAAGGCGTCTAGGGCCTTCGTCTCGGGCTCGGAGCCGGGGCTCACGCCGCGGTAGGTCTCGCTTGCGGGGCTCGGGGACGAACCCTCGTCGTCGTAGCCCCACTTGTAGGCGAAGTTGCGGTTGAGGTCGACACCGTCGCCCGTGGTGATCGCGCCGTCGCCGTTCACGTCCCGCATGTTCTTGCGCCACTGGCGGTCGCCGTCGGGGTTGAACGTCCAGTCGTATCCGTCTGGGTTGGCCGACAGGACGAACCACATCTCGGTGGAGTCGACGATCTTCTTGATGCGCTTGTCCTTGGAGTAGTTGTCCAAGTAGTAGTGCATCAGGCGGCGGGTCATCTCGGGGGTGATCCACTCGCGGGCGTGCTGGTTGGACATGTAGAGCACGGACGGCTTGGCGCCGTCCCTCGTCGTACGGGCGCCCTTGGTGAGCTTGAGCGCGAGGATGTCCTGGCCCTGGAGCGTCTTGCCGATGGAGACGACCTTGGTGAGGCCGGGGTGCTCCTGGCCCGTTCTGACGATCTCCTCCTGGAGATTGCCCTTGCCGCTGTAGGGGCGGAACACGCCGTCGCCCGCGGCCGCCACGCGCGCTCGCGCCTTGGCGGAGAGCGTGTGCTCGGTGAGCTCGACGCCCTTGCTCTCCAGTTGCCTGGCCTGCTTGTCGGTGAGGTAGACCTCGACCTCGGCCTTCCCCTTCTCGGGGGCCTGTTCGCCGAGTTCGTGTCCGTCCTGTCCGGCCGCGAGGAGCAGGGGTACCTGCTCCTTCGTGACCTCCGCACGGAACACCTTGACCGGATCGGAGTCCGACCGGGGTGCACCGCCGCTCTCCGCCTGGGCGACGGGCGTCAGTCCCGCGCCTCCCAGTCCGCCCAGTACGAGTGCCGTGGCCGCGAGGATCGATCTCGCTCTTCGTCTCATGAGCCCCCCTTGCAGTTGTGTACCGCAGAAGCAGGTGAGTACCGCAGAAGCTGTGGTGAACCGCAGAAGCGGCTGTTTACCGCAGAAGCGAACAGACGCCAGACTCATGACAGTTCATGGTCAAGTCAAGGGCGCGTCAAAGGGGTCCCGTCACGCCGTGCACGGTCCCCCGGGCAGCGAAAACGCCGGTGCCCGGGCCCCGGCAGGGCACCGGCACCGGCGTGAGGCATTCCGCTCCGGGGTCAGCCGGCGAGGTTGTCGGCCATCTCCTCGCTGATGTTCGACTCCGTGCCCGGGATGCCCATGTCCTGCGCCCGCTTGTCGGCCATCGCGAGCAGGCGGCGGATGCGGCCCGCGACGGCGTCCTTCGTCAGCGGCGGGTCGGCGAGCGCGCCCAGCTCCTCCAGGGAGGCCTGCTTGTGCTCCATGCGCAGCCGGCCGGCGGCCGCGAGGTGCTCAGGCACCTCGTCGGCGAGGATCTCCAGGGCGCGCTGCACGCGGGCCCCGGCGGCGACGGCGGCGCGCGCCGAGCGGCGCAGGTTCGCGTCGTCGAAGTTGGCCAGGCGGTTGGCGGTGGCGCGGACCTCGCGCCGCATCCGCCGCTCCTCCCAGGCGAGCACCGACTCGTGCGCCCCCATGCGGGTGAGCAGGGCGCCGATGGCGTCCCCGTCCCGTACGACGACACGGTCCACACCCCGTACCTCACGGGCCTTGCCCGCAATCTGGAGGCGGCGTGCGGCCCCGACCAGGGCCAGCGCGGCCTCCGGGCCGGGGCAGGTCACCTCGAGGGAGGAGGAACGGCCGGGCTCGGTGAGCGAGCCGTGCGCCAGGAAAGCCCCGCGCCAGGCGGCCTCGGCGTCGCAGGTGGCCCCCGAGACCACCTGCGGCGGGAGACCCCGGATCGGGCGGCCGCGGCCGTCGACGAGACCGGTCTGGCGCGCCAGCTGGTCACCGCCGGCCACGACCCGTACGACGAAGCGCGAGCCCCGGCGCAGCCCGCCGGGCGCCATCACGATCAGTTCCGAGCTGTGCCCGAAGATCTCGAGGATGTCCCGCTTCAGCCGTCGTGCCGCCATCGCGGTGTCCAGCTCCGCCTCGATCACGATGCGGCCGCTCACCAGGTGGAGCCCGCCCGCGAAGCGCAGGATGGCCGAGACCTCTGCCTTTCTGCAGCAGGTCCGGGTGACGGGAAGCCGGGAGATCTCGTCCTTCACCGCTGCCGTCATCGCCATGGGCCGATCCTTCCATGCATCCGAAAAATACGGTCGTACGCGGCGGCCAACAGCTCCGGATCGTGCCTCGGAGTCCCGTCGGGCCTGGCCACAGGCGCCAACTCGACCGCAGCGCCGAAGCCCTCCTTGGCGGCGTCGGTCAGGGACTCGCGGTCGGGCACGGCGGCCTCGTCGGCCAGCACCACGTCCAGGGCGAGTTTAGGGGCGTGTCGTCCCAAAACCTCCAAATGACGCTGCGGTGAGAACCCCTCGGTTTCTCCGGGCTGCGGCGCGAGGTTCAGCGAGAGGACCCTGCGGGCCTTCGTCGCCATCAGCGCGTCGAGCAGATCGGGGACCAGCAGATGCGGGATGACGGACGAGAACCAGGAGCCGGGGCCGAGCACCACCCAGTCGGCGTCGAGCACCGCGGCGACCGCCTCGGGGACGGCCGGCGGGTCGTGCGGCACGAGGTGCACGGACTGCACCTCGCCGGGGGTGAGCGCCACCGTGGCCTGGCCGCGCACCGTGTCGATGTCATCGGGGCGGGCCGGGTCGTGCCCCTTGACCAGGGCCTGGAGCTCCAGCGGCACCGCGGACATGGGCAGTACGCGACCCTGCGCACCCAGCAGCTTGCCGACCAGGTCGAGGGCCTGCACATGGTCGCCGAGCTGCTCCCACAGAGCGACGATGAGCAGATTGCCGACGGCGTGCTCGTGCAGGTCGCCCTGGGACTGGAAACGGTGCTGGATGACGCGGGCCCAGGTCTGGCCCCAGTCGTCGTCGCCGCACAGGGCCGCGAGGGCCTTGCGCAGGTCGCCGGGCGGCAGGACGCCCAGCTCGTCGCGGAGCCGGCCGCTGGAGCCGCCGTCGTCGGCGACGGTCACCACGGCGGTGAGGTCGCCGGTGATGCGCCGCAGGGCCGCCAGTGACGCGGACAGGCCCATGCCACCGCCGAGGGCGACGACCTTGGGCTGGGCGCCGCGCCGGCGGCCCGTGGGAGGGGTGACCCGGCGGAGCCTGCTGCCGAGCCGGAGTGTGCGACCGGTCATTCGCGGCCCATGTCCCGGTGGACGACCACGGTCTCCACGCCTTCCGCCGCGATGCGCGCGGCGAGCTTCTCCGACATCGCGACGGAGCGGTGCTTGCCTCCGGTGCAGCCGACCGCGATCGTCACGTACCGCTTGCCCTCGCGGCGGTATCCGGCGGCGATGAGCTGGAGCAGCTCGGTGTACCGGTCCAGGAACTCCTTGGCGCCGGGCTGGCCGAAGACGTAGTTCGCCACCTCTTCGTTCAGGCCGGTGAAGGGGCGCAGCTCGGGGACCCAGTGCGGGTTCGGCAGGAAGCGCATGTCGACGACCAGGTCGGCGTCGACGGGCAGGCCGTACTTGAAGCCGAACGACATGACCGTGGCCCGCAGCTCGGGCTCCTCGTCGCCGGCGAACTGGGCGTCCATCTTGGCGCGCAGCTCGTGCACGTTCAGGCTGGAGGTGTCGATGACCAGGTCGGCGTCGCCGCGCAGCTCGCGCAGGAGCGTGCGCTCGGCCGCGATCCCGTCGACGATGCGGCCGTCGCCCTGGAGGGGGTGCGGGCGGCGCACCGACTCGAAGCGGCGCACCAGGGCCTCGTCGGAGGACTCCAGGAACACGATGCGCCGTGTGACCTGGCGCGATTCCAGGTCGGCGAGGGACTGGTGGAGGTCGTCGAAGAAGCGGCGGCCGCGCACGTCGACGACGACGGCGATCCGGGCGACATTGCCCTGGGAGCGGGCGCCGAGCTCGACCATCGTGGGGATCAGCGCGGGCGGCAGGTTGTCGACGACGAACCAGCCGAGGTCCTCCAGACACTTGGCGGCCGTGGAACGCCCGGCGCCGGACATCCCGGAGATGATCACCAGCTCGGGGATCGCCGCTTCGGGGGTCTCGCTCGTCGTACCCGTACTCACCTGTGCTCCGTCTGTCTCCGCCGCCTGGCCCGCCGGGTCATCGGGGGCCGGCTGTGGTGCCTGTTCGCCCTGCTCGTTCTCGTTCATGGCTCCTGCCCCCGTCGTCCTTCCGAGGTGGCCACGGCCGTGGCCGTGGGGTCCTCGTCTTCAATGATCTCTCCTGTGGCCGTGTTCACGGCCGGTGCGGCGGGCTCCGCGCTTGCGAAGGCCGCCACGATCGTCTCTGCCGTCTTGCGGCCTATGCCGGGAACCTCGCAGATCTGATCGATTGTGGCCGATCGCAGGCGCTTCACCGAACCGAAGTGCTTGATCAGGGCCTGCTTGCGCGCGTCCCCGAGACCGGGCACCTCGTCGAGCGGCCCGGCCCGGAAGCGCTTGGCCCGCTTGGTGCGCTGGTACGTGATCGCGAAGCGGTGCGCCTCGTCACGCACGCGCTGGAGAAGATAGAGGCCCTCGCTGGTGCGCGGAAGGATCACCGGGTCGTCCTCGTCGGGCACCCAGACCTCTTCGAGGCGCTTGGCCAGGCCGCACACCGCGATGTCGTCGATGCCCAGCTCGTCCAGCGCCCGCTTGGCCGCCGCGACCTGCGGCTGCCCGCCGTCGACGACGACCAGCTGGGGCGGGTACGCGAACCGCTTGGGGCGACCGTCGTCCTCGGTGAGACGGGACTCGATCGGGCCGTCCTCGTCCGTCAGCTCGGCGTCGGACCACTCCCCCGACTTCTCCTGCGCCGCCAGATAGCGCTTGAAGCGGCGTGTGATCACCTCGTGCATGGAGCGGACGTCGTCCTGCCCCTCGAAGCCCTTGATCTGGAAGCGCCGGTACTCGCTCTTCCTGGCCAGTCCGTCCTCGAAGACGACCATCGAGGCCACGACGTCGTCGCCCTGGAGGTGGGAGATGTCGTAGCACTCGATGCGCAGCGGGGCGCTGTCCAGCTCGAGAGCCCCGGCGATCTCCTCCAGGGCGCGCGAGCGCGTGGTGAGGTCGGAGGCGCGCTTGGTCTTGTGGAGTGCGAGCGCCTGCTGCGCGTTCCTGTGGACCGTCTCCATGAGGGCCTTCTTGTCGCCGCGCTGCGGGATCCTCAGCGACACGTTCGACCCGCGGCGCGTGGTGAGCCACTCCTGTACGGGTTCCAGGGGCTCGGGCAGCGCGGGCACGAGGACCTCCTTGGGAACAGCGTCCCCGCGCTCCTCGCCGTACAGCTGCTGGAGCGCGTGCTCGACGAGGTCACCGCTGGTGACCGCCTCGACCTTGTCCGTGACCCAGCCGCGCTGGCCGCGCACGCGCCCGCCCCGCACATGGAAGATCTGCACGGCGGCCTCCAGCTCGTCCTCGGCGAGGGCGACCAGGTCGGCGTCCGTGGCATCGGCGAGGACGACGGCACTCTTCTCCATCGCCTTGCGCAGCGCCTCTATGTCGTCACGCAGGCGTGCGGCGCGCTCGTACTCCATCTCCTCGGCGGCGTCCGTCATGTCCTTCTCGAGACGGCGGATGTACGTGCCGGTGCGGCCGGTCATGAAGTCGCAGAAGTCCTCCGCCAGTTCGCGGTGCTCCTCGGGCGAGACGCGGCCCACGCAGGGGGCCGAGCACTTGCCGATGTAGCCGAGGAGGCAGGGGCGGCCGGTGCGGGCGGCGTTCTTGAAGACGCCGGCGGAGCAGGTGCGGACCGGGAAGACACGAAGCAGCAGGTCGACGGTGTCGCGGATGGCCCAGGCATGCCCGTAGGGACCGAAGTAGCGCACGCCCTTCTTCTTCTGGCCGCGCATGACCTGCACGCGCGGGAACTCCTCGTTCATCGTCACCGCGAGGTAGGGATAGCTCTTGTCGTCGCGGTACTTGACGTTGAACCGGGGGTCGTACTCCTTGATCCAGGAGTACTCCAGCTGGAGCGCCTCGACCTCCGTGGACACCACGGTCCACTCCACGGACGCGGCCGTGGTGACCATGGTGCGGGTACGGGGATGCAGGTTCGCCAGGTCCTGGAAGTAGTTGGCCAGGCGCTGGCGCAGGCTTTTCGCCTTCCCGACGTAGATCACCCGGCGGTGCTCGTCACGGAACCTGTACACCCCTGGGGAGTCCGGGATCTGTCCCGGCTGGGGGCGGTAGCTGGAAGGGTCGGCCATGTCAGACACCCTACTTGCGGCCACCGACAGTGAGGTTGCCCGCGCGTCTCCCGGAGCGGTCCGGCGCCCGCCCGGCGAGACGGTTTGCGCAGCGAGTCTTGTCCGGTCGAGATCAACACGCTTCAATGCCGGGTGAATTGGGGCCGCGCACGCCCCGGCCGGACGGCCGTTGTGAGGATGCACGGGGGAGGGCCCTGGATGTCGTACGGCACACAGCACGCGGACGCCGGCGCGCCCGCACTGGAGACGGCCCTGCGGGCGGGGCCCTTCCATGTCGCCCTGCGGGCCGCGATCACCGCGCGCGGGCTGCCGCTGCACCGTGTGCAGCACCATCTGACCCGGCGCGGCGTCACGGTCGGCGTCACCAGTCTGAGCTATTGGCAGCAGGGGGCGAGGCGCCCGCAGCGCACCGAGTCGCTGCGGGCCGTGCGCGCCCTGGAGGAGATCCTGGACCTGCCCGACGAGTCCCTGATCCGGCTGCTCGCCAAGGACGAGGAACACACGGCCCGCCAGCGCCCCTCGACCCGCTCCTACCGCTCGCTCGTCGAGGCCTCGGGCGTCCTCGAACACTTCCTCGCCGAGCTCGGCTCGCCCCCGGACGGCGGCCTGCACACGGTCGGCCACCACGAGCGGGTGCGGATCGGGGCGCGCCGCGAGCTCCTCGGCCTCGACTCCCAGCACATCGTGCGCGCCCACCAGGACGGCGTGGACCGCTACGTGGCCGTCCACCACGGAGACCCGGGATGCAGCACCGATCACGTCTCGGTGCGCGCCCTGGAGAACTGCCGTACGGGGCGGGTGCGCCGGCACCGCGGGACGGGCGTCGTCGTGGCGGAGCTGCTCTTCGACGCGCGGCTGCGGGCCGGCGACACGTTCCTCTTCCGCTACGGCTTCGAGGACGGCACGGCGGGCCCCTCATCGGAGTATCTGCGCGGCTTCGGCTTCGCGGGCGGGCAGTACGCGCTCCAGGTCAGATTCACCGAGGGCGTCCTGCCCGTGCGCTGCCACCGCTTCACCCAGCACTCGGCGGCGGCCCCGCGAGGCGGCCGTCAGGACCTGACGCTCAGCGCGAGCCACCGAGCCGTCCATGTGGTGGAGCCGCAGGTGCGGGCAGGGATCCTGGGGATCGGGTGGGACTGGGAGTGAGAGGTCCGGGAGTGAGGGGACTGGGAGTGATCGGCAGGGTGGAGCTGATCGGGTGGGGGCTCGGGGGCTGATCGGCCGGGGCTCGGACTCATCCGTGGCCGGGTCGGGGTCCGGGTCCGGTCAGGCCTCCGGGCCCGCGACGATCTTTCCGTTCTTCACCACGACCGGCACCTTCGCCAGCGGCTGCGTCGCCGGGTCGTGCAGCACCTTGCCGGTCTCGGCGTCGAACTTGCTGCCGTGGCACGAGCACGTGAGTTCGGTGCCCTCCAGCATGCTGATGGGGCACCCCGCGTGCGTGCAGATGGTGCTGAACGCGGCGTACTTGTCGGCCGCCGGACGGCTGACCACCACGTTCTCGTCGCGGTACAGCTTGACGCCGCCCACGGGCACCTCGTCGGCCTTGCCGAGGTCGACCGGGGCTGTCGGCGCCGCATCCGCGCCGCCGTCCGATCCGCCCGTCGAGCAGGCGGCGATCCCGAGCCCCGCGGTCCCGGCGAGGGCGGCACCCCGCAACAGGGTTCGACGGGCGGGCGACGTGCCGGGCATGAGGACTCCAGGGATCGGTCGGGGTGGGGCGGGCCGCTGCTGCACGCCAAGGCGCACATCGGTCGCAGATCCGACCATACCGGTGGGGCGCGTGACGGTTCGGGGGACCCTCTCGTCCGGCCCCGCCTTCGCGCCCACCTCTCTGCTCATGGCCGCGATGGTCGCCACGTTCCCGGCCGTTTCGGTGGCCACGCTGCGTCCCGGCGCGAAGGGTCTGCCCGAGTCGGTCCCGGACGTGCCCGCTTCGGGCCGGGGCGGTGTGCCCGAGCCCGCGAGCCTCTAGCCTGTGCCTCGCCCCCTACCCCTCCGATCCACCGCACCCCAGCAGTTCAGCACTCAGGCACTGCCGCACCGCTCCGCCGTTCAGCCCGAAAGGAACCATCCGTGATAGTCGTCGCCGGAGAGGCCCTGATCGACCTCGTGCCGCAGGGCGGGGCCGCCGATGACGGTGGCGACCTGCCCTCGCTCGCGCCCCGGCTCGGCGGCGGCCCCTTCAACACCGCGGTGGCCGTCGGCCGGCTCGGCTCCCCCGTGGCCTTCTGCTCACGGGTCTCCCGCGACGCGTTCGGCGAGGCGCTGCTCGGCGGGCTCGCGCGGGCGGGTGTCGACGTGTCGTACGTCCAGCGGGGCGACGAACCGACGACGCTGGCGGTCGCGACGATCGCCGCGGACGGATCGGCCGGTTACTCGTTCTACGTCGACGGCACGGCCGACCGGCTCTTCTCGATGCCCGACCGGCTCCCGCCGGGCACGCGCGCGGTGTCGTTCGGTACGTGTTCGCTCGTTCTTGAGCCGGGCGCCAGCGCGTACGAGGAGCTGATGCGGTCGGCCTCGGCCCAGGGCGTGTTCACCGCGCTCGACCCGAACATCCGGGCCGGCCTCATCCCCGACCCGGACGCGTACCGGGCGCGCTTCAAGAGCTGGCTCCCCTCGATCGGCCTGCTCAAGCTTTCCGAGGAGGACGCGCGGTGGCTGGGCGGCACCCCGCAGGAGTGGCCGGCCTCGGGTCCCGCGGCCGTCGTGATCACGCGGGGCGGCGACGGCCTGACGGTCTTCACGCGGGGCGGCGCGCGCTACGACGTACCGGGTGAGCGGGTCGATGTCGTCGACACGATCGGCGCGGGCGACACCGTGAACGCGGCGCTGATGCACGGCCTGGCCGCGTGGGACGCACTGTCCGTGGAGGCGGTGGCGGGCCTGGGCGAGGACGACTGGCACCGGCTGTTGCGGTTCGCCGCACGCGCGGCCGCGGTCACCTGCTCGCGGGCGGGCGCCGAACCCCCGTACGCATCCGAACTCCCGCCGCTTTAGCGGCCGTTCGCTCGCTTTCGGGTCAGCCCTTGACCGCGCGCAGCGCCCCGGGCCTGCGGCCGTTGAGCCGGTCGAGGGCGGCCGAGGTGGCGTCGTCTGCCGGGAGGTGGACGACGAGGCGCTGACCGTCGGCGTCGGGCAGGGACAGCGTCTCGAACGCCAGGCGCAGTGAGCCGACCTCGGGGTGCGCGACGACGTCCACGCCGGTACGCCGGGGCAGGGAGGGCACGGCGGCGAGCCGGTCCGCGAAGGGCGCCCCCGCGGTGACGGTCAGCTCGTCGGCGAGCGCGGCGACGTGCGGGTCGTGGATCGATGCCCCGTGCCGGAGGTGGGAGACCTGCTCGTCAGCCACGCGGTCCCATTCGGCGTACGCGGTGCGGGCGCGCTCGTCGGTGAAGACGTATCGCACGATGTTCGGCTGTCGGGCGTCGAGGATGCCGAGTGGGCGCGCGTACCGGTCGTAGGCGTCGGTGTGGGCGATGACGTCGCCGATCCAGTTGACCAGGACGGCCGGGGTGGATTCGAGGCGGTCGAGGAGTGCGCGCACGGTGGGCCGGACCGTGCGCAAGGGGGGAGCGGCCGCGGCCCCGGCGCAGAACATGGCATCCCCGCCGGACTCCTTCGCGAGGCGGCGGAGCAGGAAGCGCTCGTCGACGGGCAGGAGCAGCGCGTCGGCGAGGGCGCCGAGGACCGGGGGTGACGGGTTGCGATCGCGGCCCTGTTCGAGACGGGTGAGGTATTCGACGCTGATGCCGGCGAGCGTGGCCAGCTCGGAGCGGCGCAGGCCCGGGGTGCGGCGCCGGGTGCCGGTGGGCAGTCCCACCTCGGCGGGTGTGACGGCTTCGCGGCGGGTGCGCAGATAGGTGCCCAACTCGTTGTCGCTCACCCGTCGAACGTATCAACGTAAGGGGTCGCTGATCGTGGCCCTGTCACTACCAGTCTTGGCCCGGCCTTCCTCCGGCCCGCCGGTGACCGCAGGGTGGGCGCATGACCTATGACGACAACTCCGGTGCCACTGCCACGACTTCGGCCACCGCGCTGCCTCTGGCGGCCGGCGACTGGACGCTCGACCCGCTGCACTCGGCGGTGAACTTCACCATCCGCCACCTCGGGATCGCGAAGGTGCGGGGGCGCTTCGCGCAGGTGGAGGCCGCGCTGCACATCGGCGAGAGGGTGGACGACATCAGGGTGAGCGCCACCATCGCACTGGCCTCGATCGACACGGGCAACGCCGACCGTGACGCGCACGTCCGTCAGGCCGATCTGCTGGACGTGGAGCGCCGTCCGACGATGACGTACGTCTCGCACGGGGTGTCGGGGAAGGACGACGACTGGTCCCTGGAGGGCGAGTTGACCGTCGGTGACGTGACGCGGCCGGTGGCGCTCGCCGTGGAGTTCGGCGGGGTGGTGGACGTGCCGATGGACGGGAGCCGGCATGCGGGGTTCGAGGCGACGGGCGAGATCCGGCGGAGCGACTTCGGCCTGGACTTCGGGGCCGGTCTTCTTGGTGATGTTGTCAAGATTCAGCTGGACATGCAGTTCGTCGAGCCGCAGGGCCAGGGTGGCTGACAGATGAACGTGTGGCGCCCCACGGGGAGTTCCCGTGGGGCGCCAGGTGTGTTCCGTGCGATCGCGGACCGCCCGCGGTCAGGCCTTGCCGGCCCGCGTGGACTTGGTCGCGGTCTTCTTGGCGGCCGTGACCTTCTTCGCCGCGGCCTTCGTGGCGGTCTTGCCGGACGTCGTGGTGTTGGCCCTGGCCACCTTCTTGGCCGGGGCCTTCGCGCTCGCGGAGACGGTCTTCTTCGCGGCCGCGGCCTTCTTCGCCGTGGCCACCGTCTTCTTCGTACGCGCCGCGGGCACCGACGCGTCGCTGAACCGGTCGGCGCCGAGGATGTCGCGCAGGAACTTGCCGGTGTGACTGGCCGGTTCACCCGCGACCTCTTCGGGGGTGCCCTCGGCGACGACGAGGCCGCCGCCGTTACCACCCTCGGGGCCCATGTCGACGACCCAGTCGGCGGTCTTGATGACGTCGAGGTTGTGCTCGATGACGATCACCGAGTTCCCCTTGTCGACGAGGCCCGACAGGACGGTGATGAGCTTGCTGATGTCCTCGAAGTGCAGACCGGTGGTCGGCTCGTCGAGAACGTAGACGGTGCGTCCCGTGGACCGCTTCTGCAGCTCGCTGGCCAGCTTCACGCGCTGCGCCTCGCCTCCGGAGAGGGTCGGCGCGGACTGCCCGAGCCGGACGTAGCCGAGGCCGACGTCGTTCAGTGTGCGCAGGTGGCGGGCGATGCCCGGGACCGCCTCGAAGAAGCCGAGCGCCTCCTCGATGGGCATGTCCAGGACCTCGGCGATGGACTTGCCCTTGTAGTGGACGTCCAGCGTCTCGCGGTTGTACCGCGCCCCGTGGCAGACCTCGCACGGGACGTAGACGTCCGGCAGGAAGTTCATCTCGATCTTGATGGTGCCGTCGCCGGAACAGTTCTCGCAGCGGCCGCCCTTGACGTTGAAGGAGAAGCGTCCGGGCAGATAGCCGCGGACCTTCGCCTCGGTCGTCTCGGCGAAGAGCTTGCGGACGTGGTCGAAGACTCCGGTGTACGTCGCCGGGTTCGAGCGGGGTGTGCGGCCGATCGGCGACTGGTCGACGTGCACGACCTTGTCGACGAGGTCGTCGCCCTCCACGCGCGTGTGCCGCCCGGGAACGTTGCGCGCCCCGTTCAGCTCGCGGGCGAGGTGTGTGTACAGGATGTCGTTGACCAGCGTCGACTTGCCGGAACCGGAGACTCCGGTGACCGCGGTCAGGACGCCGAGCGGGAACGACACGTCGATGTCGCGCAGGTTGTTCTCGCGGGCGCCGTGCACGGTCAGCTTGCGGGTCGGGTCCACGGGGCGCCGGATGTCGGGCAGCGGGATGGACTTCTTGCCCGACAGGTACTGGCCGGTCATCGACTCGGCGTTGGCGAGCAGCTCCTTCAAGGGGCCGCTGTGGACGACGTTGCCGCCGTGCTCACCCGCGCCGGGGCCGATGTCGACGACCCAGTCGGCGACCTTGATGGTGTCCTCGTCGTGCTCGACGACGATGAGCGTGTTGCCCATGTCGCGCAGCCGTACGAGGGTCTCGATCAGGCGGTGGTTGTCGCGCTGGTGCAGGCCGATCGAGGGCTCGTCCAGGACGTAGAGCACGCCGACCAGGCCGGAGCCGATCTGTGTCGCGAGGCGGATGCGCTGGGCCTCGCCGCCGGAGAGGGTGCCGGCCGCGCGGTTGAGCGAGAGGTAGTCGAGGCCTACGTCGACGAGGAACCGCAGCCGCTCGTTGACCTCCTTGAGGACCCGCTCGGCGATCTTCTTGTCGCGCGCGTTGAGCTTCAGCTCGCCCAGGAAGTCCGCGCAGTCGCTGATGGACATCGCGGAGACCTCGGCGATGGACTTCTCCATCACCGTGACGGCGAGAACGATCGGCTTCAGGCGCGTGCCCTCACAGGTGGGGCAGGGCACTTCGCGCATATAGCCCTCGAAGCGCTCGCGGCTGGAGTCGCTCTCGGCCTCGCTGTGGCGCCGCTTGACGAACGGGACGGCGCCTTCGAAGGGGGTCGTGTAGACCCGCTCGCGGCCGTACCGGTTGCGGTAGCGGACCTCGATCTGCGTCTTGTGGCCGTACAGGAGGGCCTTCCTGGCGCGCTGCGGCAGGCCCGCGAAGGGGATGTCGGTCCGGAATCCCAACGCGTCCGCGAGGGCGCCGATGAGGCGTCCGAAGTAGTCCTTGGTGTGCCCGTGCGACCAGGGGTGGATGGCGCCCTCGTCGAGGGACTTGTCCTCGTCCGGGACGATCAGCTCGGGGTCGACCTCCATGCGCGTGCCGATGCCGGTGCAGTCCGGGCAGGCGCCGAAGGGCGAGTTGAAGGAGAAGGAGCGCGGCTCCAGCTCCTCGAAGGACAGGTCGTCGTACGGGCAGTACAGGTGCTCCGAGTACATGCGCTCGCGCTCGGGGTCGTCCTCGGGGAGGTCGACGAAGTCGAGCACGACCATGCCTCCGGAGAGGCCGAGCGCGGTCTCCACGGAGTCGGTCAGGCGGCGCTTGGCGGATTCCTTCACCGTGAGGCGGTCGACGACCACCTCGATGGTGTGCTTCTCCTGCTTCTTCAGGGTGGGCGGTTCCGACAGCTGGATCGTCTGTCCGTCGACCCGGGCGCGGCTGTACCCCTTGGTCTGGAGGTCGGCGAAGAGGTCGACGAACTCGCCCTTGCGCTCGCGCACCAGCGGCGACAGGACCTGGAAACGGCTGCCCTCGGGCAGGTCGAGGACCTTGTCGACGATGGCCTGCGGCGACTGGCGCGAGATGGGGCGGCCGCACTCGGGACAGTGCGGCTTGCCGATGCGCGCGAAGAGCAGGCGCAGGTAGTCGTAGACCTCGGTGATGGTGCCGACCGTGGAGCGCGGGTTGCGCGAGGTCGACTTCTGGTCGATCGAGACGGCCGGGGAGAGGCCCTCGATGAAGTCGACGTCCGGCTTGTCCATCTGGCCGAGGAACTGACGGGCGTACGAGGAGAGCGACTCGACGTACCGCCGCTGCCCCTCGGCGAAGATCGTGTCGAAGGCGAGCGACGACTTGCCGGACCCCGACAGACCCGTGAAGACGATGAGCGAGTCGCGCGGGAGGTCGAGCGAGACGTTACGGAGATTGTGCTCGCGCGCGCCACGGACGATGAGACGGTCGGCCACGCCGGTCCGCACCTTTCTTGAGAGAAGCAACAGGGGCGGGGCCCCTGTCTTTCGAGACTAGGGGGGCCACCGTCAGCGATGGACTGTTTTCCATGGTTGGTAACAAACCCGGACCACCAAGAATGCCCGATGCCGCTCCCGAGCTTATAGCACGTACATTCGATTCCTGGTCTCGGTCGGCCGCCTTCACCCGATCGAGTGGCGGCGCTATCGTCTGCGCCATGAGCGATCATGTGCGCGACCTGGCCTCTGTACGTGAAGCGACCGACCGGCTCCTCACCGCTGTCGGCACGCTGGACAACGCGGCTGTGGCCGAGTCGTCACGGCTTCCCGGCTGGAGCCGGGGCCATGTCCTCGCCCACCTCGCCCGTAACGCGGACGCACTCGCGAACGTCCTCGCGGGCCGGCCCATGTATCCGAGCGCCGAGGCGCGCGACGCGGACATCGCGCGGGACGCGCCGCGCGACCTTCGCGAGCAGCTCGAGGACCTGCGGACCAGCGCCACCGGATTCGAGGCCCGGGCCGAGGTCCCGGCCGACTGGGCGCGCACGGTGGAGCTGCGCAACGGCGTCAAGGACTCCGCGTCCCGGATCCCCTTCCGGCGCTGGGGCGAGGTCGACCTGCACCACGTCGACCTCGGGATCGGGTACGAGCTGGAGGATCTGCCGGCGGAGTTCGTCGAGCGGGAGATCGACTTCCTCGCCGAGCGCTTCGCGGGGCACCAGGACATGCCGTCGACCGGCCTGAAGTCGGACGGCGGCCGGGTCTGGACGACGGGCGGTGGCGCCGGTACGGGTCCGGTCGGCGTCGCGGGTCCCGCCCCGGAGCTGCTCGGCTGGCTCTCGGGACGGCGCGACGGCTCCGGACTCACCGTCGAAGGCGGCCCGCTGCCTGTCGTACCCCCGCTATAGGCTGAGTCCATGACGTACAGCGGAGCGGTGAAGGTCGGCGGCCCGGCGGATGTGCACGAGCTGCAGAACCTGATGATCTCCAAGGTCGCGGTCGGCGCGATGAACAACAACGCGTATCTGCTGCGCTGCCGCGCCACCGGCGAGCAGCTCCTGATCGACGCGGCCGCCGACCCGGAGACGCTGCTGACCCTGATCGGGGACGACGGCATCGCGTCCGTCGTCACGACGCATCAGCACGGGGACCACTGGCAGGCGCTCGCCCGGGTCGTGGAGGTCACCAGCCCGCGTACGTACGCGGGCCGTTACGACGCGGAGGGCATCCCGGTGCCCACGGACGTGCTCGTCGAGGACGGGGACACGATCAACGTCGGGCGGGTCTCGCTGACCGCCCGGCATCTGGTCGGCCACACGCCCGGCTCGATCGCCCTCGTCTACGACGACCCGCACGGCCACCCCCATGTCTTCACCGGGGACTGCCTGTTCCCGGGCGGCGTGGGGAACACGTGGAAGGACCCGAAGGCCTTCGCGAGCCTGATCGACGACGTCGAGTCGAAGATCTTCGGCCCGCTCCCCGACGAGACGTGGGTCTACCCCGGGCACGGGAACGACACGACGCTCGGCGCCGAGCGTCCGCATCTGCCGGAGTGGCGCGAGCGCGGCTGGTGAGTCAACGCCCGGCCGCGCCGGGCGTGTTCACTCCACCGAGCATGACAGTCCGGCGGTACTAGACCGTGGCCACGCCGGGCTCGGCCAGGGCCGCCACCCGCTCCACCGCGAACGCGTACCCCTGGACCCCGCAGCCGGCGATCACGCCGTCCGCCCGGACGGACACGTAGGAGTGGTGCCTGAACTCCTCGCGCTGGTGGATGTTGGAGATGTGGACCTCGATAACGGGCAGGCCGTCGCACGCGTTGAGGGCGTCCAGGATCGCGACCGAGGTGTGCGAGTAGGCGGCCGGGTTGATCACGATGCCCACGTGGTTCTGGCGTGCCTCGTGGATCCAGTCCACCAGCTCGCCCTCGTGGTTGGACTGCCGGAAGTCGACGCTCCCGCCGTGCACGGCCGCGGCCTTGACGCACAGGGCCTCGACGTCCGCGAGGGTGTCGGACCCGTAGATCTCCGGCTGCCGGCGGCCGAGGAGATTCAGGTTCGGGCCGTTCAGAACCATGATCGGGGCGTTGGCGAGGGTGCGGGGCACAGGGGACCTCCGTGCGTCGGGCGGCTGCTCCCCCTGGGTCTATCACGAGGCGTCACGGGGCTGCCCGGCCGTATCACGATGACCGTCACGGCGTGACGGCGAGCTCCACGTACGCGGCGAACACCACGAGGTGGACTCCGCCCTGGAGCGGGGTGGCGCGGCCGGGGACGACGGTCAGCGTGCTCACCAGCATCGTCAGGACCAGCAGCACCATCTGCGTGGCACCGAGTCCGAGTACGAGGGGCCCTGACAGCCAGAACGACGCGATGGCGACGGCCGGGATGGTCAGTCCGATGCTGGCCATCGCGGAGCCGAGTGCGAGGTTGAGGCTCGTCTGGACGCGGTCACGACGGGCCGCGCGCAGAGCCGCGATCGTCTCTGGCAGCAGGACGAGGAGCGCGATGATCACGCCGACGACGGAGTGCGGCATCCCGGCTGCTTCGACGCCCGACTCGATCGTCGGCGACACGCCTTTGGCGAGACCGACGACGGCGACGAGGGCCAGTCCGAGGAAGCCGAGGCTGATCAGGGCGGTGCGGGTGGTGGGCGCGTCCGCGTGGTCGTCGCCGTCGATGACATTGCCCTGCTTGGTGATCGGCAGGAAGTAGTCACGGTGCCGCACGGTCTGGGTCGCCACGAAGATCCCGTACAGGACGAGCGCGGCGGAGGCCGCGAAGATCAACTGCGAGGTGGAGAACTCCGGGCCCGGCTTACTGGTGGTGAACGTCGGCAGGACCAGGCAGAGCGTGGCCAGGGTGGCGACCGTGGCGAGCGCGCCGCCGGTGCCCTCGGACTGGAAGACGGCGATGCGGTGCCGGAACGCGGCGGCGAGCAGGCTCAGTCCGACGATGCCGTTGCAGGTGATCATGACGGCGGCGAACACCGTGTCGCGGGCGAGCGTGGCGCCCTTCTCGCCGCCGTCGACCATGAGGGTGACGATCAGCGCCACTTCGATGACGGTGACGGCGACGGCGAGTACGAGGGAGCCGAAGGGTTCGCCGACTCGGTGGGCCACGACCTCGGCGTGGTGGACGGCCGCGAGCACGGACGCGGCGAGCACGACGGAGACGACGGCCACGACAGCGCCCGGCAGCGAGCGGCCCCAGGTGAACACCAGCAGGACGACCGCGAGGACGGGGACGACGGCCGTCCATTGCGTGACCAGTCTCCGAAGCCCAGCGATCATGCCTTTGATGGTGCACCGACGGTGCGGGGGCCGCGACTTCGGGACGGGCGCGTGTGCGTGGGGCCCGAACGAGGGAAGGAGCGCGCGGCCGGCAGCCGCGCGCTCCTTCTCCGTACCGGTCCGGCGGTCAGGCCTTGATGCTGTCCTTGCGGGCGCCGTCGGTCGCGTCGCCGTCCTGGTCGTCGTCGCCGCCGTCGAGGGCCTGCTTCTGCGCCTGCTTCTTGGAGGCGATGAGGCTGGCGATGGTGGTGACCGCCAGGACGCCGCAGATGACGGCCAGGGAGACCGGGATGGAGATCTCCGGCACGTGCACCCCGGACTCGTGCAGCGCGTGCAGGACGAGCTTCACGCCGATGAAGCCGAGGATCACCGACAGGCCGTAGCTGAGGTAGACCAGCTTCCGGAGGAGTCCGCCGATGAGGAAGTACAGCTGGCGCAGACCCATCAGCGCGAACGCGTTGGCCGTGAAGACGATGTACGGGTCCTGGGTCAGGCCGAAGATCGCCGGGATCGAGTCCATCGCGAACAGCACGTCGGTCGTGCCGATCGCGAGCATGACGACCATGAGCGGCGTCAGGATCCGCTTGCCGTTGACCCGGATGAACAGCTTCGTGCCGTGGTACCGGTCGGCGACGCCGAACTTCTTCTCGATGGACTTGAGGAGGCGGTTCTCCTCGAACTCGTCCTCCTCGTCGTCCGACATCGCTTCCTGGATGAGCTTCCAGGCGGTGTAGATGAGGAACGCGCCGAAGATGTAGAAGACCCACGAGAAGTTGGCGATGACCGCGGCACCGGCCGCGATGAAGATGGCGCGCAGCACCAGGGCGATCAGCACACCGAACAGCAGGACGCGCTGCTGGAGCTGGGACGGCACCGAGAACTTCGCCATGATCAGGATGAAGACGAAGAGGTTGTCGACGCTCAGCGACTTCTCGGTGATGAAGCCGGCGAAGAACTCGCCCGAAGCCTGTGAGTTCCCCCAGATCAGCAGACCGATCCCGAAGAGGGCGGCCAGCACGATCCAGACGACCGTCCAGATTCCGGCTTCCTTGATCGATACGTCGTGGGGCTTGCGCCCGATGAAGAAGTCGACCGCGATCAGGGCGACCAGACCAAGAATGGTCAGCACCCAAAGGGTCATCGATACGTCCACTGCGCCTCCGGCGTCGTACGGCTACTGATCAGCGTCGTCGCTGCCGGAGGTCTCTTCCACCCGGGCGGCCTCAGCTCGCCTCGGGCCGACGCCCCGGGACCGGTGTCGGTCCGTATTGACGGGAACGCCGCGTTCGGGAGTACTCCCCTCCGCTCGTCGGAGCCTACGGGAAACACCCATGAAACGTAAAGGGTTCAGTAAAGATACGTTCAAAACCGGTGCTCAGAGGGGTCAGATGCCTTGCTCCCGTCGCGCTCTGGCGACCTCTTCGAGGACCTGCTCCAGGATCCGGCTGCCCGGCGGGACACTCGGCGGCTCGTACGTCCACGCGTGCCCCACCCAGGGGTCGGCGAGGTGGTCGTCGGGCACCGGCGTGAGGCGCAGCAGCGCGCGCCAGAGCGGGTCGAGGACCGGTCCGTACTCGGCGGCGTCCTCACGGTCGGCGACCATCAGGAGGTGGACGCCGACGGCGGGGCCCTCGTCGGCGAGGTAGCGCAGCCGGGTCACCGCGCGGTCGTCGAAGCCGTGCGGGAAGTCATTGACGATCAGCAGCTGCTCGGCGGTGTCCAGGTCGGGCGGCAGCGCGTCGGCCGCTCCGCCGCGGACCGCCATCTGCACGAGGTCCACGCGCTGGATGAGCCGCGCGAGCACCTCGGAGACGCCCGCCATCCCGGCGGCCGGCGGCCCGGCGAGCACCCCGGCCCGCACGAGCGGGGCGAGCGCCCCTGTGGCCGATCCGGCCGGGTCGATGACGTGCACGGCGAACTCGCCCGCCGGGTAGACCGCGAGGAGCCGCGCGGCATGCTCGACGGCGCTCCGCATGGCGCGGCGGCGCAGCTCGTCGGGCTCGGTGAGCGCGTCCGCCCCGGAGCGGCCGCTGTCGATCCACATGCCGCGCTCCAGCGGCAGCCGTACGAGCATCGGGATGCGCAGGCCGAGGCCGCGGGACTCGGGCAGCTGGAGGTCGCCCAGGCGCAGGGCCATCGGGATCTCCATGGGGCTGCGGTACGCGTGCCAGACCGGGTTGTCCCAGCCCGCGTAGGCCGGGGGCAGGGCGGGCTCGACGACGGCGGACTCGGCGGCCAGCTGGGCGAGGTCGCGGTCGAGTGCCTCTCGCGCCTGATCGACAAGTCGGCCGTGCTTGGTGCGGGCGGCCTCCCGCGCGGCGTCACCCTGGCCGCCGATCCTGCTGCGCGGGTCGGACAGGGCCTTGTCGAGCTCCTGCTCCATACGGGAGTCCGCGAAGTCGACGGCGCTGCGGTACGCGGCGACGCAGCGGGCGAGGTCCTCGAACATGCCCCACACCTGGTTGTAGAGCCGCTCGTCCATGGACCAGCCGGTCGCGTCTCCGGCGACGGGGACGGCGGGCTGCCCCGGCGCGCCGGGGGACGAGGTGGGCGCGGGGGCGGGTGGTGCGGGGGCCTGGCGGCCGGGGTGCGTGTAGTTGACCGGGCCCGTGCCGTCCGTCTGGGTGGAGGCGTGGGCCTGCGGCTGAGGCTCGTGCGTCGGCCGCGGGGCGGGGGGTGACTGGGGTTCGGGGGGCTGATGGGAGCGGGGCGGGGTGGTGCTCGGCAGCGCGGCGCCGGCGACGGACGCCCCCGCTCCGGTGTCCACCATGGCGCTCGCCCCGGAGGCCGCCGTCCGGGGCGGAGGCGGCGCCGCCGTACGCGCGAGGCCCCGCGCCACCGCTTCGCCGATCTCGCCGGCGAGAGCTCCCGCGTCGGGGAGCCCCTGGTCCGTCAGGAGTGCTCCGAGGCCGCCCGCGTACCCCTGGCCCACCGCGCGCACCTTCCACGCGCCCTGGCGGCGGTACAGCTCCAGGGCTACGACGGCGGACTCGGCGTCGAGGTCGGTGATGGTGTAGCTGGCCACCTCGGAGCCGTCGAGTCCGGTGACGGCGACGAAGGGGGCCGCGACGGCGCCGAAGCGGTCGGGGTCACCGGGTCCGGTGGGCAGCGCGAGCAGCACGCTGACGCGGTGGGCGGACTCGGGCACGGCGTCCAGGTCGACGGCGAGGCGATGGTCGGCCGCCGCCTGCCGAGGGACCTCGAGCCCCGGCAGCGCGGGGGCGCCGGGGTGCGCGACCCAGTCGCGGCCGTGCACCTTGCCCTGGTCGTCGCTGAGCGTCGCGCCCGCCACGATCGGCGCTCCCGCCGACACACGGATCTCCAGACGGTTCTGGGTGAGGGGGTGGTTCTGCCCCCGGACCAGCTCGGCCGTCATCGCCTTCTCCCCCTCGTCCCGTCCGTCTGCTCTCGCGTCCCCGCTACCTCACAGGCCCGGCAGGATCGCCGGCATGAGGTCCTGGAACGTGCGGCCGTTGGCCGGCGCGCCCAGGGCGGTCATCTGCCAGCCGGCGCCCGCGCGGTGCACCTTCGCCATGATCTGGGCGGTGTACTGGCCGCCGCCGTCGAGCGTGTAGCGGGCCAGCTCCTGGCCGTTGGTCTCGTCGACCAGGCGGCAGAACGCGTTCTGCACCTCCTGGAAGGTCTGGCCGGTGAACGAGTTCACCGTGAAGACGATCTGGTCGATGTGGACCGGGACGCGCTCGAGGTCGACGAGGATCGCCTCGTCGTCGCCGCCCTGGCCGGCGCCGCCGACGAGGTTGTCACCGGTGTGGCGCACGGAGCCGTCGTCGCTGACGAGGTGGCGGAAGAAGACGACGTCCACCGGCTGCTTGTCCGCGAACAGAACCGCCGAGGCGTCGAGGTCGATCTCCCGCGTGCGGGTCCCGAACAGGCCGCGGCGCGGGGCGGCCTGCCAGCCGAGTCCCATCCGGACGGCCGTGAGGTTGCCCCCGTCCTGCTTCTGCAGGCTGATCGCCTGGCCCTTGCTCAGGTTGACACCAGGACCCTTGGAAAAGTTGGCCGTCACGCGTCCGTCCCCTCTCGAACTGTGCTCTTCACCGCCCGTCCGGACGGTTGAGGGAACCCTACGCAGGGCCACTGACAACGCCGCACACGGACAAGGACTTTGTGTCGGTCTTGCAACACACCGTGCGGCATGCCGGATCCGTCCGGCATGCCGTGGGGCGTGCGGGGTGCCGTGAGGCGTGCGGGGTGCGTCAGGCCAGCCCGGCCTCCTTCATCTGGCGCAGCTCCCTCTTCATCTCCGACACCTCGTCACGCAGGCGCGCGGCGATCTCGAACTGGAGGTCCGCGGCGGCCGCACGCATCCGGTCGGTCATCTCCTCGATCTGCCCGGCGAGTTCGGCCGCGGGACGGTCGGTGGGCACCGTCTGCGCCGTCTTGCCCTTGGCGGCCTTGCCACCGGTCTTCTTGGCGCCGGCCTTGGCGAGCGCGGGCACGGGCGCCTTGGCACCCTTGCCGTCCTTAGCGCCCTTGCGATAGCCGGAGCCGAGGAGTTCCTCGGTGTCGACGTCCTCGCGCGCGATGGACGCGACGATGTCGTTGATCTTCTTACGGAGGGGCTGGGGGTCGATCCCCTTCTCCGTGTTGTACGCGATCTGCTTCTCCCGGCGGCGGTTGGTCTCGTCGATGGCCTTCTCCATCGCCGGGGTGATCTTGTCCGCGTACATATGGACCTGGCCGGACACGTTGCGCGCTGCGCGGCCGATGGTCTGGATCAGGGAGGTGCCGGAGCGCAGGAAGCCCTCCTTGTCGGCATCGAGGATCGCCACCAGGGAGACCTCGGGCAGGTCGAGGCCCTCACGGAGCAGGTTGATGCCGACGAGGACGTCGTACTCGCCCGCGCGCAGTTCGCGCAGCAGCTCGACGCGGCGCAGTGTGTCGACGTCGCTGTGCAGGTAACGCACCTGGATGCCCAGCTCCAGGAAGTACTCGGTGAGGTCCTCGGCCATCTTCTTGGTGAGCGTGGTGACGAGGACGCGCTCGTCCTTCTCGGTGCGCTTGCGGATCTCGTGCACCAGGTCGTCGATCTGGCCCTCGGTGGGCTTGACCACGACCTCGGGGTCGATGAGGCCCGTGGGGCGGATGATCTGCTCCACGAAGCCGTCGCCGCGCGCGAGCTCGTACTTGCCCGGAGTGGCCGACAGATAGACGGTCTGGCCGATGCGCTCCTGGAACTCCTCCCACTTCAGCGGGCGGTTGTCCAGGGCGGACGGGAGCCGGAAGCCGTGGTCGACGAGGGTGCGCTTGCGGGAGGCGTCGCCCTCGTACATGGCGCCGATCTGCGGCACGGTCACATGCGACTCGTCGATGACGAGGAGGAAGTCGTCCGGGAAGTAGTCGAGCAGCGTGTTCGGCGGGGAGCCGGGCGAGCGGCCGTCGAAGTGCATCGAGTAGTTCTCCACGCCGGAGCAGGAGCCGATCTGACGGAGCATCTCGAGGTCGTACGTGGTGCGCATGCGCAGCCGCTGGGCCTCGAGCATCTTGCCCTGCTTCTCCAGCTCCGCGAGGCGCTCCCCGAGCTCCTTCTCGATGTCGTTGGCCGCACGCTCCAGGCGCTCGGGGCCCGCCACATAGTGCGTGGCCGGGAAGACGTACAACGACTCGTCGTCGCTGATGACCTCGCCGGTGAGGGGGTGGAGGGTGGAGAGCGACTCGATCTCGTCGCCGAACATCTCGATGCGGACGGCGAGCTCCTCGTAGACCGGGAAGATCTCGATGGTGTCGCCGCGGACGCGGAATGTGCCGCGACTGAACGCCACGTCGTTGCGCGTGTACTGGATGTCGACGAAGCGGCGCAGCAGATCGTCCCGGTCGATCTCGTCGCCGACCTTGAGAGACACCATCCGGTCGACGTACTCCTGCGGCGTGCCCAGGCCGTAGATGCACGAGACGGAGGCGACCACGACGACGTCACGCCGGGTGAGCAGCGAGTTCGTCGCGGAGTGGCGCAGGCGCTCCACCTCCTCGTTGATCGAGGAGTCCTTCTCGATGTAGGTGTCCGACTGCGGGACGTACGCCTCGGGCTGGTAGTAGTCGTAGTACGAGACGAAGTACTCGACCGCATTGTTCGGCAGCAGCTCGCGGAACTCGTTGGCCAGCTGGGCGGCCAGCGTCTTGTTCGGCGCCATCACGAGAGTGGGGCGCTGGAGCTTCTCGATCATCCACGCGGTGGTGGCGGACTTACCTGTTCCGGTCGCACCGAGGAGGACGACATCCTTCTCACCTGCGGTGATGCGCCGCTCCAGGTCGGCGATGGCTGCCGGCTGGTCGCCGCTTGGCTGGTAGGGACTGACGACCTCGAAAGGCGCCACCGTGCGTTCGATCTTGGATACGGGCCGCATGGAATCCACCGTACGACCCCGCACTGACAACGGGGCCGGATCAGCCTGCCCGCCGCAGGGGGCGGACGGTCCGGCCCGCCCTGCTCGCGGCCTCGACGGCGTCCCTCCGGTCGGGCCTGCCCGTCATCATCATCGGGTCGAACACCACCACGACACCGGCCAGCAGCAGGAAGCACAGGGGGCCGATCATGAGCGGCGCGAGGAGTTCGGCGGGGGCGTCACCGGGAGGGGTGCCGCCGCTCGCGTGCGTGTGGACCCTGAGGGCGGCCATTCCGGTGTAGTGCATGCCGGTGACCGCGAGGCCCATGACGAGGCTCGCGCCGACGCTCCAGCTGAACCCCCTGACCTGGACCGCGGCCCAGAGCGCGGCGGTGGCGGCGGCCATGGCGATCACCACGGAGACGCCGACAGTGAAGGTGTTGTACTGGAGCGTCCCGTGCAGGCGCATGCCGGCCATGCCGAGGTAGTGCATCGACGCGACGCCCAGTCCGGTGACCGTGCCGCCGGTGAACAGGGCCGTCCCTGTAGCGCCCCGGTAGCCGACGATGAAGATCCCTATCCCGACCATGACGATGGCGACGCCCAGGCTCGCGAAGGTCGTCGGTTTGTCGTAGTGGATCGGGGTGCCCTGCACGCGGAAGCCCATCATCGCGATGAAGTGCATCGTCCAGATTCCGGACCCGATCGCCGCCGAGCCGAGCGCGAGCCAGCCGGGCCGCCAGGACTGGGTGACGAGCAGCGATCTGGTGGTGCAGCGCAGGCCCAGCGCCCCGCCGAGGCAGGCCATGAAGAACGCCACCAGCGGCGTGACCAGTCCATAGCTGAATCCGTCGACCGTGCCCTGCATCCGCTGCAGCCCTTCCGCCCTGATGTTTCTGATGTGTTCCGTTTGAGCCTCTGGCAACGGCTGCCGGAGCGACCGCGATTGGAGCAGAGATTAAGGCTCCCGCAGGAACGTCTGAACGATTTTCCGGCAAAGCCTCACGACACCCACCCTCGGGGTGCACGTCCTCCCACCACTCCGTTCAGTGTGTGGCCATCCTTCACCTGTCTTCCGTTGGCAACCGACTGTCACCGTCGTTCAGTCCTTGATCCCTCGACGCGAGGAGTACACGTGTCCGCACGCGCAGCCACCGCGACCGCCGCCCTGGTGGGATTCGTCGGCGTCCTGGTCCTCCCCACCACCGCCGAGGCGGCACAGAAGCACGGCGGCCCCGCCGTCGTCGCACACCGCGGCGCCTCCGGGTACGCGCCCGAGAACACCCTCAAGGCCATCGACAAGGCCGACAGGCTCGGCTTCGACTGGGTCGAGAACGACGTGCAGCGCACCAAGGACGGCCGGCTCGTCGTCATCCACGACACGAATCTGGCGCGCACCACGAACGTGGAGCAGGTCTTCCCCGGCCGCGCCCCGTACAACGTCCGCGACTTCACCGCCGCGGAGATCGCCGAGCTCGACGCCGGCGCCTGGAAGGGCGCCGAGTTCACCGGCGCCCATGTCCCGACCCTCACCCAGTACCTGGACCGGATCGACCACAACCACCAGAAGCTCCTCATGGAGATCAAGGCACCGGAACTCTACCCGGGCATCGAGAAGGACATCCTGCGCGTGCTCGGCAAGGAGGGCTGGCTCAACCGCGATCACGTCAGGAACCGCCTGGTGATCCAGAGCTTCAGCGCCGACAGCGTACGGACCGTGCACAAGCACCGCCCGGACATCACGACAGGTTTCCTCGGCACCCCCGCCAAGAGCGACCTGCCCCGGTACGCCCAGTTCGCCGACCGGATCAACCCCAGCAACGGGACGATCTCGGCCGGATACGTCGCCGCGGTGCACGCCTTCAGGGGCCCGCACGGCAAGCGCCTGAAGCTCTTCACCTGGACCGTGAACGACGCGGCGACCGCGCGGCGCGTGGCCGGCCTCGGCGTGGACGGCATCATCTCGAACTTCCCCGACGTCGTGCGCAAGGCGGTGGGCGGCGGCCGGTAGAGCGGACGACGGGCAGGGGGAGGCCGGCGGACGGCTCGGGCCGTTGTCAGTGGCTCCCCGTACGGTGGTCGGCATGAACGCCACTGGGCAGAGAGCCACTGGGGAAAGCACCGCCGGGGACAGGGCCGGAGACGGGGCCGGGCTCACGGCCGTCTGGGCCGTCGTCGGCACGGACATCGGGCCGCTGTTCCTCGCCGCGACGGACGCCGGCCTGGTGAATGTCGTCTTCCACGCCTCCCCCGCCGTGCGTGACTCCGCGGTCGAGCGGCTCGGTTCCCGGCTCGGGACCGAGCCGGTCGAGGCCCCGGACTCGCCGCTCCTGGCCGAGCCCATACGCCAGCTGAAGGCCTACTTCGCCGGTGAGCGACGCGACTTCGAGGTGCCGCTCGACTGGTCGCTGATCTCCGGGTTCAACCGACAGGTCCTGCGCGAGCTGGCGTCCGGCGTCCCGTTCGGCTCGGTCGTCGGTTACGGGGATCTGGCGGGCCGCGTCGGACAGCCGGGGGCGGCGCAGGCGGTGGGCATGGCCATGGGTGCCAATCCGCTGCCGGTCGTGGTGCCGTGCCACCGCGTAGTGGAGAGCGACGGCGGCATCGGCGGATTCGGCGGCGGCCTGGAGACGAAGCGGCAGTTGCTCGCGCTGGAGGGTGTCCTTCCGCAGCCGCTGTTCTGAGGCGCGGGAGCGGCTGTTTCGAGCCCCAGGCGCTGGTCGGCGCCAGGCCGCGCGGGGATGCCCGGTGTTCGAGGGTGGGTGCCGGCTGGCACACTGCGCCGGTGCTCATACCCGATTCCGCCGCGCGCCGCCGCCCTTCCGTCCCCCAGACGCCCCAGGACCTGGCCGGGCTGCGCCGCCGTGTCACCGCCGTACTCGTCGCGAGCCAGATACTCGGCGGGCTCGGCGTCGCCACCGGTATCGCGCTCGCCGCCGTGCTCGCCAAGCAGGTCAGCGGGGACGAGGCACTCTCAGGGCTCGCGCCGACCGCGACGGTCGCCGGGACCGCCCTGCTGTCCGTTCCGCTCGCCGCCCTGATGACGGTGCGGGGGCGCCGGCCCGGGCTCGTCCTCGCGTATCTGATCGGCGCGCTGGGGGCCGGGGTCGTCGTGCTGGCCGCCGCGGTGGGGAGCTTCCCGCTGCTGCTCATCGGCATGGCCGGGTTCGGCGCCGCCTCGTCGGCCAATCTCCAGGCGCGGTTCGCGGCCGCCGACCTGGCCGAGCCGCAGCATCGGGCGCGGGCGATCTCGAATGTCGTGTGGGCCACGACGATCGGCGCGGTGCTCGGGCCCAACATCGCGGCGCCCGCGGGCCGCAGCGTCGCCGGACTCGGCATCCCCGCGGCGGCGGGCCCCTTCCTGTGGGCGGCCGGGGTCTTCCTCGTCTCGGCCGTCATGGTGCAGCTCCTGCTGCGTCCCGACCCGCTCCTTACCGCCCGTGCCCTGGATCCCGAGGAGGAGAAGTCGGCCGGAGGGCGGTCGATCCGTGCCGGGTTCGCCGCAGTCGCCGCGTCGCCGCGCGCCCGGCTCGCCCTCGTGACCGTCGCCGTCTCGCACACCGCGATGGTGTCGATCATGTCGATGACGCCTGTCGACCTCGGCCATCACGGTGCGAGCATCGACCTCATCGGCCTGGTCATCAGCGGGCACATCGCGGGCATGTACGCGTTCTCGCCGGTGATGGGCCGGCTGTCGGACCGGCTCGGGCGGCTCTCCGTAATCGGCCTCGCCGTGGGCCTGCTCGCCTGCGCGGCGCTGCTCGCGGGCACGGCGGGCGGCAGCCACGGGCAGACCGCCGCGGGCCTGTTCGTCCTGGGGCTCGGCTGGTCCGCGGGCCTCGTCTCCGGTTCGGCCCTGCTGACCGACTCGGTGCCGCAGGCGGCGCGGGCCGCCGCGCAGGGCCTGTCCGACCTGACCATGAACACGGCGGCGGGCGTCGGCGGCGCGGCAGCGGGCCTGGTCGTGGCGACGGCGAGCTACGCCTGGCTCAATCTGGCCGCGGCCTGCCTCCTGCTGCCACTCGCCGCGCTCGCCCTCTTCAGCCGGCGGCCCTCGACGGCGTGATCAGGGCGGCGTGGCGGTGGTCGGTGATCGGTGATCGGTGATCGGTGATCGGGCCACCATGACGCCGGTCAGGGCAGCGTGATGTGGTACGCCTTCCGCAGGGTCTCGTGCACGGTCCACGTCGTACGGTCGCCCTCGCGCAATACGGCCGCGTCGCCGGGGCCCACCTCCAGCGTCTGCCCGCCCTCGACCTCGACCGTGGCGCGACCGGAGACGACCACGAACAGCTCGTTCGCCTCGGTGTCCGTCACCACGCCCGGCGTGATCTGCCAGATGCCCCGCAGCTGCTTGCCGTCGACGGACTCCCAGAGCACCTTGCCCGTGACGACAGGGGCGCCCGAGATGACCTGCTCAGGATCGAGGGGCTCCGGTTCGAGTTCAGCGTCCGGGATGTGTACGGCAAAAGAAGCAGTGGCCTGATCATTCGTGGTCATGAACGGTCACTCTAGGCAGCGCGGACCCCTCTGTTCACTGGACGACCCGTACCTCGGTCACGGCCCGGACTGGACGGCTCGTCAAGGGGAAGAGACGTTGAGACAACGTCCCGGGCGCCGCGTGCCCGGGTTCTAGGGAGTCGTGGGGACATGGAGATTTCCGGCGTCATCAGCGCGATCGTGATCGGCATCGTCATCGGCGTCCTGGGCCGGCTCGCCCTGCCGGGCCGTCAGCGCATCGGCATCCTGGCGACGGTCGTCGTCGGCATCGTGGCCGCGCTGCTCGGTTCGGCCATCGCCGCGGGCATCGGTGTCGCGGACACCAAGGGGGTCGACTGGGTGGAGTGGCTGATCCAGATCGGCCTGGCCGCCCTGGGCGTGGCCCTGCTCGACCGCGGCCGGACAGGCGGCCGGTCGCGCGGCCGTGCGTGGGGCCGCGCGCGCCGCTGAACCACAACCCCGGTACGGCCGGCCCCGTACAGCCAGCCCCTGTACGAGCAGCGCCGCGCCCGTATCCGGCCTTTCAGGCCTCTTCGTAGTAACGCGCTTCGAAGACGTTCCCGTCGGGGTCGCGGAAGTAGAAGCTGCGGACGGCCGGGCCGCGGGCGCCGTACGAGTGCCTGCCGTGGTCCGAGACCGGCACCTCGCGCTCCTCCAGACGGGCGCGCAGGCTGTCGTAGCCGCCTTCGGTCAGGGCGATGCACACGTGGTTGACCGGGTGGCCGGCGCTCTTGTCGCCGCCCGGCACCATGTTCATGCGGGCCGCCATGGGCAGCGGCGCGAGGTCGAGGATGGTCTCCTCGTTGAGCCGCACCGAGGGGAACGAGACCGTGCCCTCCTTGAACTCGGCGACCCTGAGGGGTTCGAGGCCGACGGCCTGCTCGTAGAAGTCCGCCGCGGCCACCGGGTCGCTGACCCAGAGCACGACATGGTCGAGGCGTGCCGTGTTGTCCGTCATGCGCTCAGGCTGCTCGGCCGGCCGCCGCGCCGCAAGTGTTTGCCGGTACACCGTGAATGTCTACCGTCGTGCCGCTGGGGTTTGGGCGTGCGCGCCGCCCGCCATGGATGAGGGGAGACCCGACAGGCAGGAGGCAGGCGCGTGGTGCTGGTGTCCGATGAGGTGCGGGAAGCGGTGGCGGCGGGCCGGCCGGTCGTGGCCCTGGAGTCGACGATCATCGCGCACGGGCTGCCGCGCCCGCGCAATCTGCGGGTGGCGCTCGAACTCGAAGAGCTCGTACGTGCCGAGGGAGCGGTCCCCGCGACGATCGCCGTTCTCGACGGAAACCCCCAGGTCGGCCTGGACAAGGGCCAGTTGGAGCGGGTCGCGACCCAGGACGGCGTCCGCAAGCTGAGTCACCGCGATCTGCCGCTCGCCGTGGCGACGGGTGCGAGCGGGGCGACGACCGTGTCGGCGACAGCGCTGCTCGCGGCGCGCGCGGGGGTACGGGTGTTCGCTACGGGTGGGCTGGGCGGGGTGCACCGGCGGTGGACTGAGACGCAGGACGAGTCGGCCGACCTCGGGCTGCTCGCGCGGACGCGGATCACCGTGGTGTGCGCGGGCGTCAAGTCGATCCTGGACGTACCGGCGACCCTTCAGCGCCTGGAGACCCTGGGAGTGTCGGTGGCCGGGTACGGGACCGGCCGCTTCCCCGGCTTCTATCTGTCCGACTCGGGCCATCCGGTGGACTGGACACTGCGCGATCCGGCCGAGGTGGCCGGGGTGATGCGGGCTCAGGACGCACTGGGCGGGCCCGAGACCGCGCTGATCGTGGCGAACCCGGTGCCCGAGGCGGAGCAGCTCGATCCCGCGCTCCACGCGCGCGTGCTGGACGATGCGCTGCACGCGTGCGACGCCGAGGGCGTCACGGGGCAGGCGGTCACGCCGTTCCTTCTGGACTACCTGGTACGGCACACGGACGGCGCCTCACTGGAGGCCAACCTCGCGGCGGTACGTGGCAACGTACAGCTCGCAGCGCGCATCGCGGCGGCCTGGGCGCGGCCGTGAGCGGAACACTCCTGGTCGTCGGGGACGTCGTCACGGACATCGTGGCCCGGCACGACGCCCCGCTCGCGGCGGGCACGGACACGGCGGCGGAGATCCGTACGCTGCCGGGGGGCGCGGGGGCGAACGTGGCGTGCTGGGCGGCCCATTCGGGCTGCCCGGACGTGGCGTTGCTCGGGCGGGTCGGCGCGGACTCGGCGGCCTGGCACGAGGAGGCGCTCACGCGCGCGAGGGTGCGTCCCCGGCTCGTCGTCGACCCGGAGGCGGCGACCGGCACGGTGATCGCGCTGGTCGACACGGGAGCCGGCGCAGAGCGGACGTTCCTCACGGACAGCGGGGCCTCGCTGCGTCTCTCCCCCGCCGACTGGTCCGCGGACCTGCTCGGCGGGGTCGCGTGGCTGCATCTGTCCGGGTATCTGTTCTTCTCCGCCGAGGGGCGCGGTTTGGTCGCGGCGGCCCTGGCCTCGGCACGCGCGCGTGGGGTGCCGGTGAGTATCGATCCCGCTTCGGCGGGCTTCCTCAGGGAGCTCGGGCCCGACCGGTTCCTGGCGCTCGCCAAGGGCGTGGACATCCTGCTGCCCAGCAGGGACGAGGCGGAGCTGCTGAGCGGCGTCGGAGACGCGGAGGTCGCGGCGGCGAAGCTCAGTGGATGGTTCCCGCTGGTCGTCGTCACGTCGGGGGTCGCGGGAGCGGTGGTGGCGCAGGACGGAACGGTACGCGCGCGCGTGCCGTCGCTGCCGGCGGTGGCGCGGGACTCGACGGGGGCGGGCGACGCGTTCACGGGCGCGTTCCTCGCCGCGTGGGTGCGGGGTGCCGGGCCACGGGAGGCGGCGACCGACGGTTGCCACGCGGGGGCGCTGGCAGTGGCGCGGGTGGGGGGCCGACCGCCGCAGCGCTGAGAGCGCCCCGGCCGCCCGCAAACGGGACGGCGGACGTCCTAGGCCCGCTTCCGTCCCCAGGCCGAGATCAGCGGCGCCGTCGCCAAGTCCATCGTGCCGGTCGCGACATCGGCCAGGTGGCGGTCGATCTCCTCGTCCGTGGCGTGGCCCGCGCGGACCAGGGACTCGCGGATCTGCTGGAACGTGGCCGTCTCCAGGGCTCCGCACGCCTCGGACGTCAGCGGGAAGTACGCGTCGGCCTCCACCTGGTGCAGGCCCGCCTCCCGCAGCAGCCTCAGCAGCCTGCGGCCGTACGACAGGTCGGCGCCGCGCTCCGCGAGCAGCTTGCGGAAGCCGCGGCGGAGCCGGTTCGCCAGCTCCTCGGCGGGGCCGTGCTCGTCGGGGCAGGCGAGCGGCTGGAGCGCGGGATCGGCGTCCTCGACTAGCAGCCGTCCGCCGGGCCGCAGCGCGCGCAGCATGGACTTCAACGCCCGCTCCCTGTCGGGCACATGGACCAGGACGAGCCGGGCGTGGACCAGGTCGAAGCCCTCGGCGGGCGGCTCGTCGGCGGCCACGTCGTGGCGGCGGACCTCGATGGGGGAACGGGCGGCGGACGTCTGCCACGAGGTGTCGATGTCGGTCGCGAGGACCCGGCCGGTCGGGCCGACCTTCTTGGCGAGCCAGGAGACCACGGAGGTACCGCCCGCGCCGACCTCCCAGCAGCGCCAGCCGGGGCCGATGCCCAACTGCTCGATGTGCCGGAACGTCGTGGGGTCGAAGAGGGTCGAGAAGGCGTCGAAGCGCCGGCCGGCCTCTTGCTGCTGGTTGTCCAGGAGATAGCCCTCGGGTCGCGTCATGGTGCGATCATCCCAGTTGTCCGGCCCGGTCCCGGGAAGCGGTTCCGCGCGTTCCGGAGGGGAACCTTCCGTTCCCCCAGGGGCCGTGGGCGTTGTCGCCGCGAGCTGGCAGACTGGCCCGCCGAGTCACCGAAACACGATGTCACCCCGCGCGAGGAGCCCCGCATGTCGATGGCAGGCAACCTGCGGAAGGTCGGAGATCTCCGAAAGGTGTCCGACCTGCGCAAGGTCGGACGCCTGAGAAGAGTGGCGCGCCTGGCCCGGCGGCACCCCCGCGTCGACCTGAGCCACCCCGCCCGCTCGCCGCTGGGTTCCGCGGTCGTCAAGTGCGTGACGTACCGGGACGGGGTCCGTGAGCAGGCCGGGCGCGATCTCGTGGACGCGGTCGACCGGGTCCGCAAGTCCGACGACGGCTTCGTCTGGCTGGGGCTGCACGAGCCGACGGAGCTGGAGTTCGCGGACATCGCCGAGCTGTTCGACCTGCACCCGCTGGCCGTCGAGGACGCGGTGCACGCGCACCAGCGGCCGAAGGTCGAGCGGTACGGCCAGACGCTGTTCGCCGTGTTCAAGACCGTCTGTTACGTGGAGCACGCGGAGCTGACCGCGACCAGCGAGGTCGTCGACACCGGCGAGATCATGG
This sequence comes from Streptomyces sp. CB01635, assembly GCF_002803065.1. Classification (GTDB taxonomy): domain Bacteria; phylum Actinomycetota; class Actinomycetes; order Streptomycetales; family Streptomycetaceae; genus Streptomyces. The sequence continues at coordinate 667,999 of NZ_NNBL01000002.1, read as the reverse complement.
TGTTCATCGGCCGGGACTTCGTGATCACCGTGCGGCACGGGAGGCACGGCTCGCTGGGCCCGGTGCGCGAGGGCCTGGAGGCGGACCCGGAGCAGCTCGCCAAGGGCCCGGCCGCTGTGCTGCACGCGATCGCGGACCATGTGGTCGACGACTATCTCACCGTGATCGACGCCGTCCAGTCCGACATCGACCAGGTCGAGGCGGATGTGTTCGCCGAGGACGGGGCGCGTGCCGACCCGGGCCGGATCTACCAGCTCAAGCGCGAGCTGCTGGAGCTGAAGCGGGCCGTGGTGCCGCTCGCCCGGCCGATAGAGGAGCTCTCGGGCCGCCCCTTCCACGTGGTGGCGCCGGAGATACAGGCGTACTTCCGGGACGTCTCCGACCATCTACTGAGGGCCGCCGAGCAGATAGCGTCCTTCGACGAGCTGCTGAACTCGATCCTGCAGGCCCATCTCGCCCAGGTGACGGTGGCTCAGAACGAGGACATGCGCAAGATCACGGCCTGGGCCGCGGTCGTGGCCGTGCCGACCATGGGCTGCGGCGTGTACGGGATGAACTTCGACCATATGCCGGAGCTGCACTGGCAGTTCGGGTATCCGCTGTTCCTGGGCGTGATCGCGAGCATCTGTTTCGTCCTGCACCGCGCCTTCCGGCGCAACGGGTGGCTGTGACCCGTACCGCCGGGCACCAGTGTGCACTGTCCATGTCAACCAAGTGACCGAGGACGGACAGCGGGCCGTTCTCGGTGGCGGCGGGCAGCTCCTAGGGCAGCGGCCCGCCGGATCGTGATCTCAAAGGTCAGCTGCTGGCGTAGACGCTCTCGACCCAGGACGACATCTGGTCGTCGGACAGATGCGCCGCAAGGTCGGCCTCGCTGATCATGCCGACGAGGCGCTTGTTCTCGATAACGGGGAGCCGACGGATCTGGTGCCCCTGCATCTCCTGGAGGACCTCGTCGACATCGGCGCCCGAGTCGATCCAGCGGGGCGTCCCCTGGGCGAGGTCACCGGCGACGATCTTGGAAGGGTCGTGGCCCATGGCAACACAGCCGACCACGATGTCGCGGTCCGTGAGGATCCCGCAGAGGCGTTCGTTCTCGTCGCTGATGGGCAGCGCGCCCACGTTCAGCTGGCGCATGAGCTGGGCGGCGCGGTCCAGGGTCTCGTGAGCGGGGATCCACTGCGCACCGCGGTGCATGATGTCTCCGGCGGTGGTCATGAGTACCTCCCGGTGCCGGTGGCCGGCGCGGCACGGGAGGCGCCGCAGGTCCCGGCACCATCCATTCTCTCCGCGCTGCCCTGGGCCCGCACCTGGGTACGGGCCCGTACGGAAGCGGGAGCAACCTGTTACGAGGGCAACCCGCCCCAGGCCGGATGCCGGGGGTCGTCCGCCCGTACGACCACGTCCGCCGTGCCGGCCGGGTCGGTCTCGCTGTCGTAGCGCTCGAAGGCCGGCAGCGTCCACTGCTCGCCCTCGGGCGTACGGCGTCGCAGCGCGCCCGGCGACAGCTTGAGGTGCACGGTCAGGTCGAACGGGAACCAGTGCCCCATGAGCAGGGGCCCGTGCAGCAACAGGACGCCGCCGGGCGGCAGTTCGACGTAGGAGCTGCGCGTCGCGCGGTCGGCCGCCGGGTCCCACAGGTCCGGCAGGACGCGTCCTGTGCCGCCCGGTTCGAGCGGCCCGAAGACCTCGCGCCACAGCGCGGCCGTGTCGAACCAGCCGCTGTAGTAGGCCTCCACGTCCTCGCGCCCGTACTCGAAGCGCAATGAGGCGGGCCGCAGGAAGCCGCCCGTGTCCACGGCGAGCGAAGGGCGTCCGCGCACCCGCAGCGCCTCCCCGACCAGTGCGGCGAGGTCACCCGGGCGGGCGGCCGGCGGACCGTCGACGGCGATACGGGGCCACGGACTCCCGTCGCCCGGCTTCAGTTCGAGCAGCCTCTCGGCGAGGGCGTCGCCGAGCCGTTCCCAGGTGATCGCTTCGAGTCGCACGCGCCTCATGATGCCTCGCACGCCGGAGGGGAGCCGAGGGGGACCCGTACCCCGGCGACGCGTTCTCGCCCGCGCGCGGGGAATGAACCGCGTATGACCGCCAAGGCCCGGCCCGACCGGGCCCCCCAACGCCGGACTCCCCCGCCGCACACCGGCACCGGCGGGCCGGTCGTCGTGCAGCCGCTGAAGCGCCGGCAGTGCGCGGAGTGTCACCGGGCGCCGCTGGACCTGCTGACCCTGGAGGACGGGGCGCCGCGCTGTCTGGACTGCGCGGACCTCGGGCACCTCGTGTATCTGCCGCGCGGCGACTGGGCCCTCACCCGCCGTGCCAGGGAAGGGAGTTCGCTGTCGGCGGTGGTCGTGCGTTTCCATCGGCGGCGCGGCCGTTACGAGCGCCAGGGCGTTCTCGTGGAGGAGGCGGCGCTGGCCCGCGCCGAGGAGCGGTGTCTGGCGGACGCGGATGCGCGGGCGAGGCGCCGGGCGCGGGACGCGGCGCGCAGGGCGGCACAGGACGTGTCGTTCACAGCCGCGTTCGCGCGGGAGATCCTGCGGCTCTTCCCCGGCTGCCCGCCGGACCGGGCGGAGGCCATCGCGGCCCACGCGTCCCTGCGCGGCAGTGGCCGGGTGGGGCGCAGCGCGGCGGGCCGCGCCCTGTCCCGGGCCGCGGTGACGGCGGCGGTGCGGGCGGCGGTGCGGCACACGGAGACCGCGTACGACGCGCTGCTGATGAGCGGGGTGCGGCGGGGCGAGGCCAGACGGAGTATCGGGGTGCAGGTGGAAGCCGTACTCGCTGTATGGCGCGCGGGGGAATCGTGAGAAGCGTGGATGCCACATGGTGGCGGCCGTCTCGTCCGTGCGGCAGGATCTTGACCGGACCGCGAGGCCAACGGCATCGTCGGCAGGGGGAGTTGTGATGATCGAGGGACCGTACTTCGTGCTCACCGTCCTGGGTGCGCTCGCCTGCGGGGTGTCGGCGGGCGTCTTCATCGCGTTCTCGACCTTCGTGATGAAGGGGCTCGCGGCGCTCCCGCCCGCGCAGGGCATCGCGGCGATGCAGGCGATCAACGTGGTCGCGGTCAGCCCGGCGTTCATGGTGGTGTTCCTGGGGGCCGCGGCGCTGTGCGTGGTGCTTGCCGTCGTGACGTTCGTGCTCTGGCCGGAGCAGGGCACCGTGGAGCTGCTGCTCGGCAGCGCGTTCCAGCTCGCGGGCGCGTTCGGCGTGACCGTCGCCGCGAACGTCCCGCGCAACGACGCGCTCGCGAAGCTCGCCCCCGAGGCGCCGGACAGCGAGGGACCGTGGCGCAGGTACGTGTCCGAGTGGCTGATGTGGAACCACATCAGGGGTGGTGCGTCGCTGGCCGCTTCGGCCTCGTTCGTCCTCGCCCTGACCTGAGCCTTCGCGTCCTGCCGCACCCCCGCCGGCGCCCCTGCGCACCAAAGGAAACGGACGTATCGTGGCGAGAAGGACACGGCAAGGGAGACGGCCATGGCCGACCCCAAGGGCTTTCTCACCACCCCCCGGGAGGACTGGCCACGCCGCCCTGTCGGCGAGCGGGTCCAGGACTGGGACGAGGTGTACGTCCCCGGGGCGCTCCTGCCGATCGTCGAGGCGCAGGCCGACCGCTGCATGGACTGTGGCGTCCCGTTCTGTCACGAGGCGTGCCCGCTCGGCAACCTGATCCCGGACTGGAACGACCTCGTGTCGCGGGACGACTGGCGGGCGGCGAGCGACCGGCTGCACGCCACGAACAACTTTCCCGAGTTCACCGGGCGCCTGTGCCCCGCGCCGTGCGAGGCGGGCTGCGTCCTGGCGATCAACCAGCCGGCCGTGACCATCAAGAACGTCGAGGTCGCCATCGCCGACCGCGCCTGGCAGGACGGCCTCGCGCCACCCAAGCCACCCGAACGACTGTCCGGCCGCACGGTCGCCGTGGTCGGCTCGGGCCCGGCGGGGCTCGCGGCCGCCCAGCAGCTCACGCGCGCGGGGCACACGGTCGCGGTCTTCGAGCGGGACGACCGGCCGGGCGGACTGATGCGGTACGGCATCCCCGCTTTCAAGATGGAGAAGCACCATCTGGACCGCAGGCTGGCGCAGTTGAGGGACGAGGGGGTGCGTTTCCGTACGTCGACGGAGGTGGGCCGTGACATCGGTGCCGCCGAGCTGCGGTCCCGCTACGACGCGGTGGTCCTCGCGGTCGGCGCCACGGCCTGGCGCGAACTGCACGTGCCGGGGCGGGAGTTGGACGGGATCGTGCAGGCGATGGAGTATCTGCCGCTGGCCAACCGCGTGTGCCAGGGAGACCTCGACGTCTCTCCCCTGTCGGCCGCGGGCAAGCACGTCGTGATCGTCGGCGGCGGCGACACCGGCGCCGACTGCCTGGGCACGGCGGTGCGCGAGGGCGCCGCGTCCGTCACGCAGCTGGACATCTACGGGCAGCCGGGCGCCGAACGCGACGAGCTGGCCGAGCCCTGGCCGACGTATCCGAAGATCTACCGGATGTCCGCCGCCCACGAGGAGGCCGGGGAGCTGCGGACCGCGCCCGCGGCGGATGCCGACGCGCGCCTCTTCGCGGCGTCCACGCTGCGCTTCGAGGGGGACGAGTGGGGCCGGGTGAGGGCGTTGCATCTCGTCGAGGTCGACGAGGCGCGGCGGCCCCGGGAGGACACGTCCCGGGAGCTGCCCGCCGATCTGGTGCTGCTCGCCCTCGGCTTCTCGGGGCCCGAGCGCGGGGCGGGCGGCCCGGTCGGCCAGCTCGGACTGGCCGTGGAGGACCGCGGCACGCTCACCCGCGACGCGCGCTTCACGACCTCGGTGCCCGGCGTGTTCGCGGCCGGGGACGCGGCCCGTGGCCAGTCGCTCATCGTGTGGGCGATCGCCGAGGGCCGCTCGGCCGCCGCCGCGGTGGACCACTGGCTGACCGGCTCGACGCGGCTGCCCGCGCCGATCGGGCCGTACGACCGTCCGATGACGGCCTGAGCCCGCCGCCGGCTCAGCGCTCGTCGTTCACTTGCGCTCGTCGGTGCCCGCGACCTTGGCGGTCGACAGGGCGATCCGGTTCCAGGTGTTGATCGTGAGGATCAGGGACAGGACGTGGGCCAGCTCCTGCTCGTCGAACTGGGCGGCGGCCTCGGCGTAGACGTCGTCGGGGACGCCGCCGTCGGCGACGAGCGTGACGGCCTCGGTGAGCGCGAGCGCCGCGCGCTCCCGGGCGCTGAAGAAGTGCCGGGCCTCGCGCCACACGGCCACCATGTGCAGCCGGTCCTCGCTCTCGCCGGCCTTGCGCGCGTCGTTGGTGTGCATGTGGAGGCAGTACGCGCAGTGGTTGAGGTGCGAGGCGCGGATCTGGATCAGCTCGACCAGGGCCGGGTCGAGGCCCTCGCGTGCGGCGGCGTCGAAGCCGATGAGGGAGCGGAAGACCTTGGGCGCGGCCTTGGCGAAGTCGATGCGGCCGGCGGAGTGGGAGTGGGTGTTCGCTGCGGTGATCGTGTTCGTCGTCATGACCATGAATCTACGGGCCGGATAGACCTCTTGTAGGGTGCATTTCCATGGCAGATTCATGGGTCAATTCTGCGGAGCGCATCGGCGCCGACCTGCATCTGGACCTGTCCGGGGCGGGTAGCCGCAGGGCCGCTCTCATCGGGGCGCTGCGCGACGCCGTCCGCTCGGGGCGGCTCGCTCCGGGCACCCGGCTGCCGCCCTACCGTTCGCTCGCCGCCGACCTCGGCGTCGCCCGCAACACGGTCGCCGACGCGTACGCGGAACTCGTCGCCGAGGGCTGGCTGACCGCGCGGCAGGGCTCGGGGACGCGTGTCGCCGAGCGGGCCGGGCCGCCCGCGCCCGGCCGCGTCCCGAAGAAGGGTCCGGTCCGCGCACACGGGCCACGCCACGACCTCCGCCAGGGCACGCCCGACGCGTCGTCGTTCCCGCGCGCGGAGTGGGCGGCCGCCTACCGGCGTGCGCTCCAGGCCGCACCGAACGAGGCGTTCGGGCCGGGCGATCCGCAGGGCCGCTTCGAGCTGCGGGAGGCGCTCACGGAGTATCTGGCCCGCGCGCGCGGCGTGCGCACGGAGCCGGACCGCATCGTGATCTGCTCCGGCTTCGCGCACGCCCTGCGGCTTCTGTTCGACGGCCGGGTGCTGCGCGGACCGCTCGCCGTGGAGTCGTACGGACTCGGCTTCCACCGCGAGATCCTGACAGCGGCGGGAGTGCGGACGCTTCCTCTGACGCTCGACGAACACGGCGCGCGCGTCGGGGAGCTGACGGCCGGCGCGCGCCGGGCGCGGGCGGCGCTGCTCACGCCCGCGCACCAGTTCCCCACGGGCGGCCCGCTGCACGCGGAGCGGCGTGCGGCGGCCGTCGACTGGGCACGCGCGCGTGGCGGGCTGATCGTGGAGGACGACTACGACGGCGAGTTCCGCTACGACCGCAGGCCCGTCGGCGCGGTGCAGGGCCTCGACCCCGAACGGGTGGTCTATGTCGGCTCGGTGAGCAAGAGCCTGTCACCGGCGCTGCGGCTCGGCTGGATGGTGCTGCCGCGGGAGCTGGTGGGGGATGTTGTCGCGGTGAAGGGCGAGCGGGAGGCGTGGGCGAGCGTGCCGGACCAGCTGGCGCTCGCGGACTTCCTGGTCTCGGGGGCGTACGACCGGCATGTGCGGCGGATGCGGCAGCGGTACCGGGGGCGGCGCGACCGGCTGGTGGAGGCGCTCGCCCAGCGGGCGCCCGGGGTGGCTGCCACCGGGATCGCGGCCGGGCTGCACGCGGTGCTGCGGCTGCCTCCGGGGACCGAGCGGTCCGTGGTCAAGGCCGCCACGTGGGGCGGTGTCGCCCTCGAGGGCCTCGCGGAGTTCCGTCATCCGCAGGCGACGATGCCGCACGCGGACGGGCTGGTGGTGGGGTACTCGACGCCGTCGGACCATGCCTACGGCGCCGCGCTGGACGCCCTGTGCGGGGTGCTGCCACCGGACTGAGACCCCACCTCGGGGTTCCGGCTCGCGCACCCGTCCGCTCCGCTCACGAAAGCAGGAAATCCGCCGCCCCGGCCTTCGCGCCCTCGATGAACGCGGTGATCTCGCCCGGGGTGTAGATCAGGGCGGGGCCGTCCGGGTCGGCCGACTGGCGCATCGCGACCCGGCCGTCGGCCAGCTTCATCGCTTCCACGCAGTTGCCCCCGTTGCCGCCGCTCCAGGGCTTGTGCCAGCCCTCGTTGCCGAGTTCGCGGGCGGGCATCCCGTTGTAGATGACCTTCCCGTCGACCCCTCGTATGCGGGCCTTGATCCGATCCATTCACAGCTCCTTGCGGAGATCCCGGAGGATGTCCTTTGTGCGATGTGCCGTCGCGGCATGTGCCGCCATGCGGTCCATGACCTCCAGGTGGGTGGCCACCTCGGGGCGCGCGTCGAGATAGACGGCGCCGGTCAGGTACTCGCTGTAGACCATGTCCGGCAGTTCTGACATGGCAAATCGGAACAACACGAAGGGGCCGTACGTGCCGGGGTGCGGGCCGGCGGCGAACTCGGCGATCTGCAGCGTCACGTTGGCCAGCTCCGTGACCTCGAGGAGCCGGTCGATCTGACCGCGCATCACGTCGGGGCCGCCGACCGGGCGCCGCAGCGCGGTCTCGTCCATGACCATCCACAGGCGCGGGGCCTCCTCGCGGGTGATCAGCTCCTGGCGCTGCATCCGGAGCGCGACATGCCGCTCGACGACGTCGGGGTCCTCGGCGAGGGCGCGGCCGACGGCTCCGGAGCGCAGCACTCCACGCGCGTAGTCCTCGGTCTGCAGGAGCCCGGGAACGAAGTGGGGCTCGTACGACCGAATGAGGCTGGCGGCGCCCTCCAGGCTCACGTACATCGAGAACCAGCCGGGCAGGATGTCGTGGAACCGCTGCCACCAGCCGGGTTTGTTGGCCTCTTCGGCGAGCGTGACGAAGGCATCCGCCTCTTCGTCGGTGACGCCGTAGGACTTCAGCAGGAGCTGGAGATACGGGATCTTCAGGCCGACCTCGGCCATCTCCATGCGGCGGACCGTGGCGGGGGCGACGCGCAGGACCTTCGCGGCCTCCTCGCGCTTGAGCCCGGCGCGTTCGCGCAGATCCTGGAGGCGCCGGCCGAGGACGACCTGGCCAACGGTCGGAGCGGACCGCGGTTCGCTCACGCCCCCTACCTCCCAGTCGTCCCTGTGGTCCTGTTGCGGTCGCGCGTGTGGTCGCGCTCCCAGAGGGAAGCCGGGCTGCCCCAGCACCCGGCCATTCCGGGCAACTTCCCTGAAATCAACGGCATTTGCGCCATGGCGGGCGCCGTACGGCACACCGCCGTCAGCAGTGTGCCATGGCTCGGCGCCCAAGCACACTGCACTCTGCACTTTTCAGAGTGGCTCTTGCCAAGTGTTCACGACGGGGAGATAGTGGCAAGCGTGACTCCGTCCGTGCCGTTAGGAACAGAAGTCGGCGAAGCTACACTCGGTGACGAAACCGATGTGTGCTCCGGTACCGCGTCCGCGCGCCGCCGCAGCAGCTTCGAACTGGCTCCCCACCCGGGTTCTGCCGCTCAGGCCCGGAAGCTGACGCGCGCCCACCTCAGCGGCTGGGCAGTGTGCGATGACACCTGCGACGCGGCCGCCCTGGTCATCTCCGAACTGGTCACGAACGCGATCATCCACACGGCGAGCAGCCGCATAGTGTGCGAGCTCCACGACAGTGACGACCGGGTGCGGATAGCTGTGCGTGACGAGGGCTGGGCCCCCGGCGAGCCGCATCCCGCCCGCCGTGTCGCGCCGGAGGAGGAGCACGGCCGTGGCCTGCTGCTCGTGGCCGCGGTGAGTACCGCGTGGGGCGCGCAGGAGACCGGCCCCGGACTCCTCGTGTGGGCCGAGCTCGCACGCGACGCGGACAGCGCGCACGACACGGGCGCCGCCGGCCCCGAAGGACAGCCGGCCGTCGCCGGACCCCGTGGCATTCCCGGGCCGCAACACAGCAGTGAACCGCACACCGGCGGAGCGCCTCACTCCCCCGACACGGGACCGGGCACCGAACAAGGCCCGGCCTTCGACACAGAGCAGTTCGAGTCAGAGTTCGAGACGGGGTGCGGCACCGGCTTCGGCCCGGCCGACGGCCCTGGTACGGGGACGGGGGCGGGAGCCGGATGGGTGTGGTGACGACGCGCACGATGGATCTCGACTCGCTGGTCCGGTTCTCCCGGCAGCGGCAGGTCCTGCGGACCGCCCCGCTCAGACTCGCCGTCCCCGACGGCATGACCGCGCCGCTCGGCTGCGACGCCGTCGCGGTCCCCGAGGCCTGCGGGCGCGCCATGGTCGCGCGGCTCCCGCGCATGGGCTGCGTGTACGCCGACGGTGACCGCTGGTGGTGGATCGTTCCCTCGGACTCGGATGTCGCCCTGGAGTGGCCGGCCCCGGCCAGTTACACGACCGGCGCGCTGGTTCCGGACGCGCGGCGCGCGCCCGGACTCATCCACCGGCCCGACGGCAGCGTCCCGTACACCCCGCCGATCCCGCTCTATCTCGCGCTGTGCCGGGTCACCGGCACGACGCCCGCCTGGTCCCGTTCGATCGGCGCGGGCGCGGCCGACGCGGCCTGAACCGCACGCTCCACCCGGATCAGCCCGCGACAACCTCCGCGCGCGGAACGATCACCAGGAAGGCGTCCGTCGCGAGGTCCATGACGACCTCCGCGGGCTGACCCTCCATTCGCCGGTCGCGCGCGAACTCCTCGGCCGGCCACGACCCGCGCGGTCCCCCCGCGGGAAAGCGTTCAAGCACCACTCGTCCGTCGATCATCGTGCACCCCTGCCCCCGTCGTCGTACGTGCGCTGTCGCGCGTCCTTACGGAGAAGAACGCCCGCGAGGCGCCCGGGGGCTCGCAACATGACGACAATGAAACCGAGTTGAGACGCACAGCGCCGCCACGCAAGGAGCACATAGCCGCCGCGTCAGTCCAGATACTCGTCGTGGTAGCGGACCCGCGCGCTGCCCGCCGGGGCTCCGAGCGCCGACGCCCGCCCTTGCGGCTCCTCCCACTCCTCCTGCCGGCCGAGCGCGGTCAGATCGAGCAGGCTGTTGATGGAGCCGATGCCGTCGAGGCCACGGCCCGTCGTGGAGTACGTGTGGTAGACCCGGTCGCCGTCGCGCAGGAAGCAGCTGAGCCCGGGCAGGTCGCGGGGATCCTCGCCGGACGCGAAGCCGAAGTCCTGGTTGAAGTCACTCGTGGCCGACGAGTACCAGGGCATGGTCCAGCCCATGCGGGCCTTGAACGGCAGGAGTCTGGTGAACGGGGCACGCGACACGGCCGCGAACTCCGTGTCCCTGGCGCGCAGATGGGAGAGGTGGCCGATCTGGTCGAGGAACGCGGAGCAGTTGGGGCAGCCCGCGTCCTGGTCCGGGCCGAACATGAAGTGGTAGACGATGAGCTGGGAGCGGCCCTCGAACAGGTCGAGGAGCTCCGCCTTGCCGTCGGGCCCCTCGAAGACGTACAGCTTCTCGACCTCCACCATGGGCAGTTCGCGGCGCCGGGCGTTGAGCGCGTCGCGGGCGCGGGTCGCCGCCTTCTCCCTGGCGAGCAGTTCTTGGCGCGCGCCGAGCCACTCCTCGCGGGTGACGACGTTCGGCAGCCCCATGGGTCCTCCTCGGGTCGGTACTCCTCGGGTGGTTGACCGGGGGTCATCGCGGAACTCATCGCTCTGCGACAGAAAACTTCTGCACTTCTTTCGGGGGATCCGTTGTGTTCGCTGAGCATGCACTGTTGTCCGCTGACGCCGACACCACCACAATGCACATGTCAAAACCGGTAGTTGACGGTTTCAGGAAGCAACGGGAGAGGACCCCCACATGAACAAGCCTCTCGTCGGTGCGGTGTTCGGCCTGCTCCTCATAGGAGCAACAGCCGCGCCCGCCACGGCAGTCGGAGCCCAGCACGAGGCCAAGGCCAAGGCAAAGGCGGTCACCTTCGCCGGGACGGTGGCGCTCAGCAACTGCTCCGGGTCGGTCGTCCGCGTGCCGGACTCCCAGCCCACGGACCCGGCCCTGGTCATGTCCAACGGGCACTGCCTCGAGAGCGGTTTCCCCGGCCCGGGCGAGGTCGTCGTCGACCAGCCGTCGTCCCGCACCTTCAGCCTGCTCAACTCCGCGGGCAGCAAGGTCGCGACGCTGCGCGCGGACAAGATCGCGTACGGCACGATGACGGACACGGACGTCTCGCTCTACCAACTCACCAGCACCTACGAGCAGATCGAGAGCTCGTACGGCATCAAGGCCCTCGAACTGTCGGCCTCGCACCCCACGGCGGGCACGGCCATCACGGTCGTCTCCGGCTACTGGAAGAAGACCTACAGCTGCAACATCGACGGCTTCGCGTACCGCCTCAAGGAGGGCGAGTGGACCTGGAAGGACTCGGTCCGCTACACCTCCACGTGCAACACGATCGGCGGCACCTCGGGCTCCCCCGTCGTCGACCAGGCGTCCGGCAAGGTCGTCGCGGTCAACAACACGGGCAACGAGGACGGCGCCCGCTGCACGGACAACAACCCGTGCGAGGTCGACGAGAACGGCACCGTCACGGTCCGCAAGGGCATCAACTACGCGCAGGAGACGTACGGGATCGTGCCGTGCGTCGGGATCGGCAACAAGATCGACCTGAGCGCGGCGGGCTGTGAGCTGCCCAAGCCGTGACACCACTTCCTGACGGCGCCACCTCGAACTGCCCTTTCTAGGAGGCGAGTTCCGCGAGCAGCGCGTCGATCCGTTCGGCGTGCTGCTCCGGGACGCGGCCCGTGTCGTCGAGGTGCACGGCACAGGACGTGGTCGTGTCGACGAGGGCTTCGAGGGCGACGGCGACGTCTTCCGTGCCGGCCGTGTGGCGGGCGAGCGGGGGAAGTTCGGCAGCGGCGAGGTCGATCGCGGTGCGCGCCTCGGCGAGCGCACGGTACGCCTCGCGGCGCAGGGTCCAGCGTCCGGCGCGGTCGTCGGATCCGCTGAGCACATGAAGTACGTAGGCGTGCGCGGCCTCGCCGGCGGTGGTCAGGCGCGTACGGACGGCGCCGCCGCGGCCCGGCACGGGAAGCGGCAGGTGACCCACGCACAGCACGATCGCGCACGCGAGGAGCGTCTCCCCGATCCTGGCCAGGGCCATCTGCGGCTCCCCGCCCACCATCACGAGGGACAGCACGAAGACGGTCACGACGGCGGTCTGGGCGGCGAAGTGCCGGGTGGCCACGGGGATCAGCGCGCCGCCGAGGGCCACCAGTGCGACGGGCCCCGCCGGGCTCGGCAGCAGCGCGGCGAGGCCCGCGAAGAGGGCCGCGCCGACGACCGTCCCGAGTGCCCGGCACAGCACGCGCGAGGCGAGCGGCCCGAGGTCCGGCTTGACGAGGAAGACGGCGGTCGCGGGCAGCCAGTACCAGTGTGCGTTGTGCAGGAGCTGCGCGACGGCAACGCCTGCCCCGAAGCAGAGCGCCACGCGGATCCCGTACTCGCGCCCGGCGGGGCCGACGGCTCTGCGCAGGGCGGTGACGGGGGTGCGGGGGCGGGTGTGCAGCGGAGCCGCACCGGCGCCGCGCCAGGTCCTCACGCGTACGTTCGGTCGCGCGTGCGACGACCGGTCGTGGTCCCGTACCGGACCGTCGAACGCCACGGCCGCGTGCAGCAGTGCCTCGTCCAGCGCGCGCAGGGCCGCGTCGGAGCGGGCGGGCGCGGGCAGCGGGCCGCACGGCTGCGCGGAGCGCACGGCGTCGGCGAGGCGCCACAGGCCCTCGGACGCGCGGGCCGGGAGGGGGCCGCCCGCCCAGGCGAGGGCCGTGGCCGCCTCGCCGAGCGGCAGGGCGGCGGCGTACTGCGCGTGGAGGCGGCGTTCTTCGCGGGAGCCTGCGAACCGGCGCAGGCGCGGTCCGGACAGGGCGTCCTGCGCGTGGTCGAGCGCGGCGGTCAGGGCGGCGCGATGTGCGGTGGCCCGGGGTGTGCCCGCCGCGTCGACGAGCCCGGCGACGGCCGCGTACACCTGGGCGACGGCGGCGCGTTCACCGTCGAACCGGTACGCCCCTGCCCCACCCGGCGACGGCAGCACGCTCCGCAGGACGAGGAGCCAGCCCGCGCCCGCGAGGAACAGCAGCGCTCGCTGCGGGCCGGACTCGGGCAGCGGCATGCCCGCGCCGATCGCGACGGCGACGAGGAGTTGCGTTCCGCAGGCGGACGCGACGGGCCCGACGGCGCTGACGGCGCCGCCCGCGAACCCGAGCAGCGCGAACACACCGATCAGCGTGGCGGGACCGGCAAGCGCGCCGAGCCAGGTGCCGAGGGCGAGCCCGCCCGCACCGACCAGGGCGGGCACCCCGATCCGGGACACCGCCGCGCGGCGGCTGCCGGGCCGGTCGTTGATCCCGGCGAGCATCGCGCCGAGCGCGGCGAGCACTCCGGCGGAGGGGCGCCCGGCGAGCAGGGCCGCCACGAGGAGCGGCCCGGCGGCGAGGGCGCCGCGTACGACGGCGCTCCACGGGACGGGTCCGCGCTGGGCGCGCAGCGCGTGGCCGAGCCAGGGCGGAAGGGGGCGGGGGGTGGTGCGCACGGTGCTCCTGTCGGCGACGGCGGTCCGGGGCGGGGGTGTGCCGCGGGACGACGTCGGCCTGGGCTGATGCCTCGACGCTAGGTGGCGTATTTGGAGGGAAAGGTACGTGCGCGTTTCATCGATGTGACGATGTGCGGGACTTCTCGGATCTGGCCCGCTGCAGGTCACCGGGGTGGCAGCGTGACAGGATGGCGCGCCGTGAGCAGCGAGGACGGCTGGCCGGACGTGCCCGGCGACACGGCCCTGACGATCCGGATCCCGGAGGCGGACGCCTTCGTACGGGCGCCGTTCCCGGCCCACATCACGGTGCTGTACCCGTTCCTCCCCGCCGCGCGGATCACGCCGGAGGTCCACGCCGAGCTGGCGGCGCTGTTCGCCGACCGGGCCCCGTTCGTCCTGACGTTCGCCGAGTTCCGTCGGTACCCGGGTGTCCTCTATCTCCCGCCCGCTCCCGATCACCCCGTCCGCGCCCTGACGAGGGCGGTGCGGGAGCGCTGGCCGGAGGCGGTGCCCTACCGGGGTGTGTTCGGGCCGGAGGGTCTGGATCCCCACCTCACGCTGGCGAACGACGAAGGGCCGGAGACGTACGAGAGGGCGTACGACGCGCTGGAGCGGGAACTGCGACCGATGCTTCCGGTGACCGCGCGCGTCGACTCGGTGCGCCTGATCGTGACGGACGGGCGGGCGTGGGAGGACAGCGCGGTGTACGACCTGGGGCGCTCGCCTGCACCTCCTGCACCTCCTACTCAACCTGCTCCGCCGGCTCAGGTCCTGCGCGCGGCGTCGACGGCGCTCTCCAGGAGGACCTGAGTCCGATCGACCACGTCCGTCAGGTCGCCCGATGCCCCCGCGAGCAGGCTGTGGACGCCCAGCAGGCCCGCGCGCTCCAGGAGCCGCTTCTCGTTGGTGACCCACTCACCGCGGGCGGCGAGGACGGCGTGCGCGGCCGACATCGCTGCCACGGCGACCGCGCCGTGGACCTCGGCCCTTCCGCCCGTGGGCGCGTTGTTGGCCCTCGCGTAGTGCAGCGTGCCGGAGGCCCGGCTCCACCACATCTCGGGGGCGGCCTTGCGCAGGGCCTCGGGGTAGCGGTCCGGGCGGGGCGCCGTGCCGCGCAGCACTTGGTTGACGGCGAGTTCCGCGACGACGAGGTAGGTCGGGATCCCGGCCAGATGGAACATCAGCGGCTCCCAGCGGACCCGTCCCCGCCCGGCCTCGGCCAACTCCCGTTCCACCACGTCGAGATCCCGGTAGTGAACGTCGGCACGCCGCCCGTCGACGGTGAGCCACGCCCCGCCGTTGAAGACCCCGCCGCCCCACCCACCGATCTCGGACACCTCCCCTTCCCACCCGACGCCCCGCAGGTCGTCCGGCTGGAAATCACCCCGGTAGTAGATCGCGAAGTCCCAGTCGCTGTCGGGCCGTTGAGTTCCCTGGGCCCGCGAACCGCCGAGCGCGACGGCCCGCACACCAGGAAGCGCGGCGAGCCGCTCGGCGACATGATCGGGGAAGACGTCATCGGTCATGGCAGGAGCGACAGACATGAGGGCACGCTATCCAAGGCGCGGGCAGCCGGGCGACTGAGTAAAAGGACGTAGAGACGCCTTACGCGGTGTGCCGGGCGGCAAACCCGACGAACTCGGTCCAGGCGGTCGCCGTCAGGCTCACTATGGGGCCCGCCTCGTCCTTCGAGTCACGGACATGCGTGAGGCCCAGCCGGGACGCGACCTCGACACACTCGCCGCCGTTCCCGGCGCTGTAACTGCTTTTGAACCAAGTCAGCTCATCACTGTTCGGCCCGGCCACTGCCCCGCTCATCTCTCTCCCAACAACTTCTCGATCAACGAAAGCGATTCGGCCGGTGTGAGCGCCTGCGCACGGAGACTCCCGTACGCAGCCTCGATCTCCCGGACCTTTCCCCGCTCCGTATGGACGCGGCTGTCACCCTGGACCTCCGTGTAGGCGATCCTCCGCCCATCTCTGGTCTCCATCAAGGTGAACGGGCCTGCCAGTCCCGCATGTTCCAAGCGCGAGAGCGGCATCACCTGAATCTCGACGTTCCGCTTCTCACTGGCCAGAAGGAACTGCTCCAGCTGACCGCGCCAAACGACCTCCCCGCCAAGAGGACGGTGCAGTACAGCCTCCTCGATCACGAAACTCATGTGAGGCGCCGGGCGCCTGGCGAAGATCTCCTGCCGCGCCAGTCGAGCCGCTACTCGCTGTTCGATGAGCACTTCATCAAGCAGAGGCCGCCACATCGCGAAGACCGCCCGCGCGTACTCCTCTGTCTGCAACAGCCCCGGAGCAGCCTGGGGCGCGTACACATGCGACTCGACCGCATGCGCCTCATGCTGTGCCGCATCCCTGAAGAACGCCGGATACTGCGCCCGAGCCACCTCCTCCTTCCCCGCCCTCAACACCCCACCCGCGTCCAGCACTTCATCAGCGAGGTCGATGAACTTGGGCGGCGGAATCCTCCTCCCCTGCTCGAACGACGCGATCGTCGACGCCGAGTACCCCGTCCGCGCCCCCAGATCCGCCCGGTCCAACCCCGCCCGCTCCCGGCACAGCTTCACCTGACGCCCGAACACATGCAGAATCCCCGCCCCGAACTCGTGCTCCCCCTCCACCTGCTGGCCCTCCACGCCCGGCACCTCCCGTACGTCCCACCGCCGCCACCGAACACCACGCAACCGCCACTGCAACCGCTCCCGCGGCCAACGCGCCGCGCGGAAGACCGGTCACGCCTCGCCGCGCGTACAACGGCGCGCCGGCCGCGTACAACGACCACCGGTCAGCGCGTCGCGCCTGTTCAAAGCTACGCATGGGACAGGACCGTTGACGGTATGAAGGCTGTAACTCCCCCACAAGGGCATATGCCCCAACGCGTCGCGCCCGTACACGAGTTCGCCATGCGGTTCACTTCGACCCCACGCGGTGCACGACTCGCCCGCCGTCTCATCTCCCACCGCCTGAACGACTGGGGCCACCCCTACACCTCGCCCACCAACGAGACCGTCACCCTCATCACCGCGGAGCTGACCGCGAACGCGGTCCGGCACGGCCACGTCCCCGGCCGCGACTTCCACCTCCGCCTCGCCGAGGCCGAGGGCGCCTTACGGGTCGAAGTCACCGACACCCGCGCCGAGAGGCTCCCCGTCACGGGAACGCCGGATCCGGACGGCGAGTCGGGCCGCGGCCTGCTCCTCGTCGACGCGCTCGCGGACGACTGGGGCGTCGTTCCTCGCCCGTCCGCCCCCGGCAAGACAGTGTGGGCCGAACTTCATCTGCGCAGCTCAGAGCGGCCTTCTGTGGGCTGCGGGCCTCATCCCTCAGCACCCTGACGGCCGTGACGGACGCACATGACGGAGAATCTCTTCCGTATCTGTACGCGGGAGTTCTGTGCCCGCCCGGACAAGGAGTTCTGTGCCTACCCGGACACCGATAGGCGCCGCCCGTACCCGCCCCTGCACCCTCGTGGTGTGCCGGGGCTGCTGCTGCGGCAATGCGGCGAAGTACCCCGGCTACGACCACGCCTGGCAGTTGGAGCGGCTGCGGGCCGCGGCCGACTCGTCCGGCGGGCGGGTCGCGGTGCGGGTGACGGACTGTCTGGGCCCGTGCGACCAGGCGAACGTCATGGTCGTGCAGCCTTCGGGCGAGGGCCGGCGGCGCGGCGGGCGCCCCGCATGGGTGGGCTGGTCGATGGGGGACGACGCGACGGACGAGATCCTGCGCTGGGCCGAGGCGGGCGGTCCAGGGATCGCCCCGGCCCCGGCCGCTCTGGAGCTCCAGTTCATCGAGACCCCGGGCGAACGGACCCGCCGCCGCACCCGCCGCTGACGGCGTACGCCTGACGGTCGACCGCCGACGCCGACCACTACGGCTGACCGCTGTCGGCGCGCCGCACACCCCTCACGTCCACGCCGCACCCGCCGCCACGAACCCGCAGATCAGCACGAACAGAATCGCCAGCAGCGGCCAGATGAAGCGGAGGTACTTGTCGTAGCCGACCTTGGCGAGAGCCACGCCGCCGATCGTCACGGCCGTGGTCGGCACCCACAGGTTCATCCAGCCGCTGGCGGCCTGCCATGCGGTGACGACGACCGCGCGCGAGACGCCCGCGAAGTCGGCGAGCGGCGCGAGGATCGGCATGGCGAGGGTGGCGTGGCCCGAGGTCGAGGGGATCAGGAAGGCGAGCGGCAGGTTCACGACGAAGACGATGATCGCGAAGACGCCGGACGAGGTGCCCTTCACGACGCCCTCGATGGAGTGCAGGACCGTGTCGGTGATCTTCGAGTTGTTCATGATCACGGTGACGCCGCGGGCGAGCAGGATGACGAGCGCGGGTGAGATGAAGTCGGCCGCGCCCTGGATGATCGTCGAGCTGAGCTTCTGCTCCCCCATCCGCGCCACGATGCCGACGAGCACGGCCGCGACCAGGAACAGGGCGGCCAACTGCGGGAAGGACCAGCCGAGTTCGAACCCGTACGGGATCGCGTCGGCCTTCCCGGTGAGGGCGCTCGACCATGGCACGACCGAGAAGATCATGAAGGCGAACACGAGGGCGGTGACGGTGAGGACCGCCTTGTGCAGGCCGGTCAGCTCCGGCACCTCGACCGCGTGGGCCTCGGCCTGCGCCTGCTCCCGGTCCCCCGGCAGGAACCCTGACAGGGAGCGCTCGGGGTCCTTCTCCACGCGCTTCGCGTAGCGGATGACGTAGGCGACGGTGACGGCGGTCAGCGCGATCCACATGATGAAGCGCAGGATGATGCCGTCGCCGAGCGAGATGTCGGCGGCGGAGGAGGCGACGCCGGTGGCGAACGGGTTGACCGTCGAGCACATCACCCCGACCCCCGCGCCGAGGATGATCGCGCCGACGGCGGTCATCCGGTCGTAGCCGAGCGCGAGCATCAGCGGCACGATCAGGCCGTAGAACCCGAGGGTCTCCTCGGCGAAGCCCTCGACGGTGCCGAGGACCGAGAAGACCACCATGACGCCCGCGATGAGCAGCGCGCCCCGGTCGCGCAGCCGGTGGGCGAGCCGGCCGATGCCGCGGTCGAGGGCGCCGGTCGCGAAGACGACGGTGATGAAGGCGCCGATGGCGAGCACGAAGAGGAAGACGCCCGCGCTGCCGTACAGGTCACCGGTGTTGTCCGGGGCGACCACGGCGGTCTTGGGGTCCAGGATGCCGTAGAGGCCGTTGACCGGGGACAGGAACAGGTCGTCGAGGCGGTCGACGATGGACTGCCCGGAGTCGACGCGGTGGTACGTGCCCTGGATGGGGGCGCCCGAGTCGTTGCGGTCGTACTGGCCCGAGGGGACGAGGAAGGCGAGCGCCCAGACGGCGATCGTGACGATCGCGAGGACGGTCAGGGCGCTCGGGAAGGTGAACTTGCGTTTCGGCCGGGGCTGTCGGGGTGTTTCCGTGTCGGTGGGAGCGCTCATGAGGCGGTTCCGGCGCGGAAGTCGGCGGCGTACTCGCGGACGAACGCGCACATCGCGACGACGGTGCTGCGCAGCTCGGAGAACAGGACGCGCTCGTTGGGGGCGTGCAGATTGCACATGCTGTCCTGGGCGCCGAAGAGGAGGACCTCGGCTCCGGGGGCGGCCTTCGCGAGGCCGTTGACGAGCGGGATGGAGCCGCCGGTCGCGACATAGGAGGCGTCCGAGCCCCAGGCCTCCTTGAGCGCGGTGAGCGCGGCGCGGTAGGCGGGGCCGCCGGTCGCGGCCTCGTAGCCGGGGCCGGTGTCGCCGGGGGTGATGGCGAGCGGGATACCGAAGGGCTTGAGGGTGCTCAGGTGGTCGACGAGCCTGGCCTGCGCCTCCTTCGGGTCCTGGAGCGGGTGGAAGCGAAGGTTGAGCTTGGCGCGGGCGTAGGGCACGACGGCGGACGCGGCGTGTTCGACGGCGGGGGCGTCGAGGCCGATGACGGTGATCGCGGGGCCGCTCCACAGGCGCTCACCGAGGGTGCCGCTGCCGATGAGCGGCAGGCCGTCCTCGACGCCGGCGAGGGAGCGGAACTCGTCCTCTGTGTAGCTCGTGCCGGTCCACTCGTCGCGGCGCAGTCCCTCGACGGCGACGTCCCCGTGCACGTCGTGCAGGGTGGCAAGGGCCTTGAGCAGGACGAGCAGGGCGTCGGGTGCCGCGCCGCCGAACTCGCCGCTGTGGCGCGGCTCTTCGAGGGTGCGGACCTCGACGACGACCTCGGACGCGCCGCGCAGACCCGTGGTGAGGGTGGGGGTGCCGGGGCGGAGGTTGCCGAGGTCGGCGATGACCATGGCGTCACAGGCGAACCGCTCGGGGTCGGTGGGCGGGTAGTCGTCGAAGGGGCTGCCGTACTCCTCCTGCCCCTCGAAGACGATCTTGACGCCGACGGGCGGGCGGCCCTTGAAGGCCCGCAGCATGCCCAGGTGGGCGATGACGTTCGACTTGTCGTCGGCGATGCCGCGCGCCCGCAGTCCGCCCTCGACGGGGGTCGGATCGAAGGGCGGGGACTTCCAGAGCTTCTCGTCGCCGGGCGGCTGGACGTCGTAGTGCGAGTAGAGCAGGACGGTGGGCGCGTCGGGGGTCGGCGGCGGGATCTCGCCGAAGATGACGGGGGCGGTGTCGGGCAGATCGATCCGCTCGACGCGCTCGACACCGGCGTCCCTGAGCAGCCCGACCAGCAGGTCGTGCGCCTCTCGCACGGGCTCGGCCGGGAAGCCGGGGAAGGCGATCGACGGGATGGCGGCGAGCCGCTCCAGATCGGCGCGGAGTCCGCCCATCAGGCCGTCGACTTCGGCTTGCAGGTCCCTGGCGTCCATGGCGTCCAAACCCCTCGCTGTCCGGTGGCTGCCCTTGCAATGCATGGCATTTTGTCCGGATTATCCGTCGGGGTGAGGTGTGGCGTCCGGGTGACTCGCCGGATCGGGGCAATCCGGGACTAAGGTCGAGGCATGGCTTCGGATACTGCTTCGGATTCCGGTTCGGGTACTCGTTCCGGTACTGGTTCGGGTACTGGCTCGGATGCGGCTTCGAGCGCGGTGGACGCGGCGCGGGCGGCCGCACCCGGTGCCGGTGAGAGCGTGCGGATCGACAGCTGGATCTGGTCCGTGCGGCTGGCCAAGACGCGCTCGGCGGGCGCGACGGCGTGCCGGGGCGGGCATGTGAAGGTCAACGGCGATCGCGTGAAGGCCGCCTACAACGTGCGCGTGGGCGACGAGGTGCGGGTCCGGCAGGCCGGCGGGCACGAGCGGGTCGTGATCGTGAAGCGCCTGATCCGCAAGCGCGTGGGCGCCCCGGTCGCCGTCGAGTGTTACGTGGACAACAGCCCGCCGCCCCCGCCGCGCGCCGCCGTCGCCCCCGTGGCCATCCGTGACCGCGGCGCGGGGCGCCCGACGAAGCGGGACCGCAGGGACATGGACCGGCTGCGCGCGACCTTCGGCGCGGGCCCCGTACCCCCGGCGCAGGATCACGCGGACGGACGCGAAAAAGGCTGACCCCGTACGTCGACGGGGTCAGCCTCCGGCCGCGCGGGTCACGCCCGGCGCTTGACCAGGCGGACCAGATCCGCGTTGCTCCGGCGCCGTGTCCACGCGAGGAGCGCCAGCGGGACGATCAGGATGAGCGGCGTCGCCGCGTTCTCCCCGTCGAAGTAGGACATCTGCACGACGAACGCGCCGGCCATCAGCGCGCTCAGCGCGATCGGGGCGACTCCGGAGAGCACCGGCACCAACAGGGCGATTCCTCCCGCCAGTTCGAGAACGCCGATGATGTACATCGCCGCGCTCCCCCACCCGATCGTGTCGAACGACTCGACCGCCGACGGGTGCGCGATCAGCTTGGGCAGAGCGCTCGCGACGCCGTAGAACAGCGCGAGCAGCACCGTGAGCGTGCGCAGCGCGATGCGGGCGGCGCGAGCCCTGCCGGCGGCCGGGGCGGCGGGGACGGAGGCGGCGGAAGCCGCGGTCGTGACGGGGGCGGTGGTCTCGGACATGGGGTGCTCCTCGGTGAGTCGGCGCCGGGCCTTGCTGTCCGGCTGTCACAGAGATAGACGGCGGCACCCCATGCAACTCATCGGTCGCCCGGCGCCTTTATGCAGGCACCGCCCGCACCCACACCTGGTCGTCCGTGAGATACCGGTCGACCTTCAACCCGGCCTGGGCCAGCGCCTCTTCGAACTGTTCCTGCGTCAGGGGCCGCGCCAGGAACGTGTGCGTCCAGGCCGCGTCGGGGAACTCGTACTCCGCACGCACCGAGTTCACCCCGTCCCCGACAGGGTCCGCGGACACGATGCGGACCGTGAAACCGCTCGGGTCCACGCGCTCGCGCGGCAGGTTCGTGTGATAGTCCGGGCCCTCGCGCTGGATCAACACGCAGCCTCTGTCGGCGACATGACGCCGACAGGTGTCGAGCAGCCCCTGCCGTACCGCCACATCCCCGGCGTGCACGAGGAACGACGCGAGCAGCACCACGTCGAACGTCCCGCCCGCGTCCAGCGACTCGACCGGCGAACAGATCGTCCGCGCCCCGCGCACCCGCTCCAGCATCTCGGCGGACTCGTCCACGGCCGTGACCGTGAAGCCGCGCTCGACGAGGGGGTGCGTCATCCGGCCGACACCGCTGCCCAGTTCGAGAATGCTCGCTCCCGCGGGCACGGCCGCGGCGATGATGTCGGGCTCGTCCCCTACGGGCAGGCGCGCGTACAGATCGACCGCGCAGCCGTCCGGCGTGATGGCGCCGGGTCCCGTCCCTCCGTATCCCTCACGCATCTCAAGGCTCATGCCCCTTCAACGAGCCGTCCTGGGGCGGCAGTTCCCGACCACGGCAACGGGAACCAGCCATGCCCTCCGTACCAGTGCCCGCCGCTCCGCAGATGGTCGCCGACGGCCCGCTCGACGCTCGTGCGGCGCGGCAGTTCACCGATGGGGAGACGGGGGTCGCCGAAGACGAAGCCGACCGGGCCCTCGTCGTCCGGTTCCGTGTCCTCCCAGGACGTACGGAACCGTTCCTGGAAGCGCACCAGGTTGGAGTCCTTCGGCAGCTGGTCCTTCAGCTGGGCGTCGAGGAGCCAGGAGTGGCAGACCGCGGTTTCGTAGCGCTCCCCGGGGTAGTGGCGCGCGAAGAACTCCCTGGCCAGAGCGAGGGACCGGTCGCACGCGCGCGGGGACAGCGGGCCCCGGAAGTCGGGGATATGGAGGTTCATGCACAGGTCGTCCGCCGTCACCGGCAGGCCCGTGGCGGCGGCCGCGCCTGCCGAGCGCCCGCCGAGCAGGGCCCGCTGGTACTGGAGCCGGCCCAGTTGGTAGAGCTCCCCATGGAAGTGCAGGCCGAGCCAGGCGACCGCGTGAATGCCGCAACTGCCGTACCGCCTGCGGTGGACGGCCATGTGGCGCCCCAGGTCGGCGAGGGTGCGCCGCGAGACGTCGTCCGGCACCCCGAGACCGCGGTGGTACGCGCGCGTGGCGGGCAGCGCCGCCACGTAGACGTACACGGAGAAGCAGCGTTCGAGGAGGTCACCTCCGTCGGGCGGGGACGGGAAGGGAGGGCTTCCGCCGACCGTGCCCATGTCCCGGGTGACGGCGTCCACGGCCCGTTCCAGGAGATCCCGCACTCCGGGATCGTCGGCCACGCGGGGGCGCAGCGCGACGAGTTCGTTGATGTCCTCGTGGGCGACCCCGAGGTCGAGGAGGACCTCGGGCAGGTCCTCCGAGTCGGGGATCACCGCCTCCGCCCGCTCCTGTCCGTCGAGCGCCTCCATCCATCCCGCGAGCCGCTCGCCGCTCTTCCGCCCGTCCAGCACGCGTCCTCCCCTCCGCCGGCCGAACCCCGGCGGCCGAACTCCGCCGACCGGAAACCACCTCACCTTTTCAGGGAACGGTGCGCCGCGCGAGGGTGCGGACGTACCCGACGCCTGCGCGCGTGAAGAGGCACCCTGGAGGGGGTACCTCTTCACGGGCGGAGGTGGTGACGATGCGTACGGGCAGTGAACCCGTGACCGCGCGCAGTGCCCTGCGCGCCCGGCTGTGGCTCAGCATCTGGGGTCTGGCCTGGACGATCTTCGGCACGGTCGCGTTCATCCTCACGGACCGCCCGTGGTGGGCGTTCGCGTGCGGTGTGCTGTGGCTGATCGTGACCGTCGACCTGTTCGTGATCACCCGCCACATCCGGCAGGGCCCGCACTACCAGCCGGGCCCCGACGTACCGCCCTACGATCCCCCCGACGTACCGCCCGTACCGCCCTACAATCCCCCGGACGACAAGCCCTAGACCGCCCTGGAACTCCCTAGGGCCTCGCCTTACGGAGCGTCGTCGAAAGCGGCCGCGGCCACGTAGTCCGGCTGCGGATCGAGCGCCGCTGCCAGCCGGAAATGGCGCCGTGCCTGGTCCGGCCGCGCGGCACGCTGATAGGTGCGGGCGAGCGCGAAGTGCGCGAACGCGTTGTCCGGCTCGCGCTCCAGGACGATGGTGAATTCCAGCTCGGCCGCGCGCAGTTGGGCCGAAGCGAAGAACGCACGGGCCCGCAGCAGCCGCGCCGCCGTGTTCTCGGGGTGGGCCGCGATGACCGGGTCGAGCAGTTTCACCGCGCCTCGCGGGTCACGCGCCGCGAGCAGTTGCTCAGCGGCGCGGAAGTCGATGACGTGCGTCTCCGGGTTGGAGTGGGGCACAGCTGTCTCCCTCCTTCTCATCC
This sequence comes from Streptomyces sp. CB01635, assembly GCF_002803065.1. GTDB lineage: Bacteria > Actinomycetota > Actinomycetes > Streptomycetales > Streptomycetaceae > Streptomyces. The sequence goes on along the minus strand of NZ_NNBL01000002.1, from coordinate 643,775 downwards.
ACGTCAACGGCGTGGACTGTCGGCCCTATTCCTCCCCCGTAACACCCTGACGTACGTACGTCCGACCGAGTCGAAGGCTCAGCGTCCGGTCACCGCGAGTACCGCGCCGAGCACGGCCAGCGCCACTCCCGCGGCCACGAACACCCAGTCGAGGGCAGGCCGCTCGCCGCCGATGAGCACGGTCTCGCGCGGGTCGTCGACGTCGTACGCGATACCGACCAGGCCACCCGGCGTCAGCGGCAGCCGCCGGGTGGGCGGTGCGGGGGACGGCACCTCGACGACGCGGCCGTCGTGTGTCTCGAACTGCAGCAGGGGCCGCTCGGAACCGGCCTGCGGGGGTTTCACGAGTGCCTGCGTGACGCGACCGGCCTCGCTGATCCGCCGGGTCCGGCGCAGCCCGTACGCCCCGGCGAGGATCGCCACCAGGCCGCCGAGGAAGGTGAACGCCGCCAGTACGACCACGCCCGTCCCCCTTCTAGGCCGCGGCCGCCCGCTGCGCGAGGTCCGCCCAGACGGCGTCGACCCGCCGGTGCAGCTCGTCGAGCGGTACGTCGTTGTCGATCACGATGTCGGCGATCTCCAGACGCTTGTCGCGGGTGGCCTGGGCGGCCATGCGGGCGCGGGCGTCCTCCTCGCTCATGCCGCGCAGGCGCACGAGGCGGTCGAGCTGGGTCTCGGGGCTCGCGTCGACGACGACCACGAGGTCGTACAGCGGCGCCAGGCCGTTCTCGGCGAGCAGCGGTACGTCGTGCACGACGACGGAGTCACCGGTGGCGGCGGCTTCGAGTTCGGCGGAGCGGGCGCCGACGAGCGGGTGCACGATCGAGTTGAGGACCGCGAGGCGGTCCGCGTCGGCGAAGACGATCGCGCCGAGCGCCGGCCGGTCCAGCGAGCCGTCCGTGGCGAGCACCTCGCTTCCGAACGCCTCGACGACCGCGGCGAGTCCGGGAGTTCCGGGCTCCACGACCTCCCGCGCGATGCGGTCCGCGTCGATCAGTACGGCCCCGTGCTCCACGAGCAGCCGGGACACCTCGCTCTTGCCGGCGCCGATTCCGCCGGTCAGACCCACCTTCAGCATGCGGGCAGCTTAGGCGAGGGCCCCATGGCTGACCACAGCCCCTATGCGTCGCCCTCGCGTTCGGCCAGGAACTTCTCGAACTCGAGGCCGATCTCGTCGGCGGACGGGATGTCGGTCGGTTCGGCCAGCATGTTCCCGCGGCTCTCGGCGCCCGCGGCCGCGTCGTACTGGTGCTCAAGTCCCTGGACGAGCGAGACGAGTTCCTCGTCGCCCTCCTGGATCTGCCGGTCGATCTCCGTCTGCGTGCGGTGCGCCTCCGTGCGCAGCCCGTGCGCCACCGAGGGCAGCACCAGGCCGGTCGCCGCCGTGATGGCTTCGAGGACGGTCAACGCGGCGTCGGGGTACGGCGAGCGCGCGATGTAGTGCGGGACGTGCGCGGCGACACCGAGTACGTCGTGTCCGGCCTCCATCAGGCGGTACTCCACGAGGGACTCCGCGCTGCCGGGGACCTGCGCCTCGTCGAAGGGGCTGCGGTGGCCGGGGACGAGCTCGGTCCGGTTGCCGTGCGGTGTGAGGCCGACGGGCCGTGTGTGCGGGACGCCCATCGGGATTCCGTGGAAGTTGACCGCGAGGCGCACGCCGAGCCGCTCGACGATCTCCTTCACGGCGGCCGCGAAACGCTCCCACTCGACGTCGGGCTCGGGGCCGGAGAGCAGCAGGAAGGGCGCGCCCGTGGCGTCCTGGACGAGCCGCACCTCAAGGGCGGGCACGTCGTAGTCCGTCCAGCGGTCGCGCCGGAAGGTGAGCAGCGGGCGGCGGGCCCGGTAGTCGACGAGCCGGTCGTGGTCGAACCGCGCCACGACCTGGTGGGGCAGCGAGTCGAGGACCCGGTCCACGATCTGTTCGCCGGTCTCACCCGCGTCGATGTATCCGTCGAAGTGGTAGAGCATGACCAGTCCGGCCGACTCCTGGGCGAGCGCCATGTCCACCACGGCCAGGCCCTTCGGCTCCCATGCGTACAAACCCTGCGGATCAAGCACTGTGACCGCTCCTCGCCTCTCCCCGTGTCTCTCCTGCAGAAGAACGTGCGGCGGGGCGCGGGCATTCCCTCCCGCGCCCCTTCACAACGGGCTCATACCTGCTTTTCGCCTCAGGCGGACAGCACGCGCGCGTGGAGCTTGGTGACGGCCCGGCGCGCGGAGGTGAACGCTCCGTGCTGCCAGGCGTCGGTGTAGCTGAGCCAGTCCCCCGCGAAGTAGACGCGGCCCGTGGGCTCGTTGAGGGGCTGGTAGCGGGGGTCGTCGGGGCCGCCGGGCGTGTCGTGCCAGGCGGCTTCCAGGTGCGGGGTCTGGCGCCAGTGGTGCGAGAAGGAGGTGGCAAGTTCGGTGCGGTACTTCTCGCCGTAGATCTTCACCCCGGCGGCCACGGCCCGCTTCTCCCGCTCACCCGGCGTGAGCTTCGCGTACGCGTCGGCGTCTGTGTCGTAGTTGTAGTAGCCGACGAGTACACCGCGCTCGCCGTGGAAGCCGTAGGACGGGTGCCAGATGTGCGTGACGTCGAGGTCGGTCTCGGTGATGCCGCCGTAGATCTTGTGGTCGAGCTCCCACCAGCGGGACCGGTACTCAAGGCCGATCTTGCCCGCGGACTGCGGGGTGATGGCCTCCAGGGCGGACTGCACGCCGGAGCCGAGGTTGTGCGGGATCCTGGCGAGGATGTTGGGCGGCAGTGCGCCGACGCAGTAGTCGGCCTCGATGGCCTGGGTCCTGCCGCCCTGGGTGTATGTGACGGTCACCCCACCGGCCGTCTGCGTGATCCTGCTGACGACAGCGCCCGTACGCACCTTGTGCGCGCCGATCGCCCGCGTCAGGGCCTTGGGTATCTGGTCCATGCCGCCCACGGGCTGGAACATCAGCATGGCCTGGTCGAAGCCGAACTCGAAGGAGAAGTACCGCCCGACGCCACTGGCGAACACGTCGGACGCGGACGGCACGTCGCCGAGCAGCACGCCGGGAGTCCCGGTGGCTGCCGGGACCGTCGTGTAGCCGCGGCGCTCCCCGCCCCCGTAGGTGAGCTTGTCGCCGAGGTCCCCGAAGTCCTTGAGGAACTCCATGAGGCGGTCCTGGTCGGACGCGGTGAGGTCCTTGTCGAGAGCACCCTTGTCCGTGGCCTTGGCCAGCAACTCCGCTACGTAGCCGTACACATCGGCCTTGGCGGTGCGGTAGCGCACGGGTGCGGTCATGCCGGCGGACTCGTTGTAGAGGTACGCGTCGGCGTTCGTGTTCGTGAACACCTCGACGGGTACGCCGAGTTCGCGGCAGTAGTCGAGGGTGACCATCCACTGCGGCAGCCGCGCGGGCCCGGCGTTGAGGTACTGCCCCTGGGAGAAGCGCGCGGTCTGCCGGTTGCCGTACAGGTCGACGGTGCTGTCGCCGCCGCGCACCGTGAAGTTGCGGCCGCCGGTGCGGTCCCTGGCCTCCAGGACCGTACAGTCGTAGCCCGCCTTGCCGAGCTCGTACGCCGTCGCGAGCCCGGCGATGCCGCCGCCCACGACGACGACCTTGGCGGCGCCGCGTCCGGTGAGCGTGAAGTCGCCCGACTTCGGTGCGCTGTAGGCCTGTTCGCGGGAGGCGGCCTGTGCGGTGGGGGCGAGACCGAGGGCGCCCATGGTGGCGAACATCGCGCCCGCACCGCCGGTCACCCCTACGTTGCGCAGGAAGGCCCGGCGGCTCGTGCCCGTCTCCGGTCGCTGCTGTACTGCCATGCTGACGGCTCCCCTCACGATCTTGAGTGATCCGGGGATCCTGGCAACGGCCTGTTACGGCACGGGAGTTACTCGTGTATCCGCCACGTTTCCCTCCGCGCACACACCCCTGGTCCAGACCTTGACGCAGTCGCGCCACGCCCTTACGTTCATATCTGCACCCAGAGTTCACGTACAAGAACCCTTTTGCACGAACCGACGGGAAGGCACCCCCACATGCGCATCCGTTCCGCGCTCCTGCCCGCACTGACCACAGCCGCGCTCGTCGCGGGCGGCGCCACGGCCCTCGCGACGCCCGCCGCCGGAGCCGCCCAGGTCATCGAGGTCTCCACTGCGGCGCAGCTCAAGTCGGCGCTCACCGCGGCCGCCCCCGGCGACACGATCCATCTCGCCGACGGCACGTACACGGGCAACTTCAAGACGTCGATCGCCGGGAGTTCCGGCTCGCGCATCACCCTGACCGGCTCCGCGAAGGCGGTCCTCACGGCGGGCGGCGGCTACGGCCTGCATCTGAACGGCGCCTCGTACTGGACGGTCCAGGGCATCACCGTCACCGGCGGCCAGAAGGGCATCATGATCGACTCGGCGAAGGGCGTCGTCGTCGACACGGTCACCGTCCACGGGCTCGACATGGAGGGCGTCCACTTCCGCAACTCCAGCACGGACGGGACGATCAAGAACTCGCGGATCTACGACACCGGCAACGACGGCCGCGGCATGGGCGAGGGCGTCTACGTCGGCACAGCCGGCGGAACCTCGGACAAGAGTGACCGCATCCAGATCACCGGCAACACGATCGGCCCGGACGTCGGCGGCGAGAACGTCGACATCAAGGAGGGCACGACGGGCGCGCGGATCGTGGGCAACACGTTCGACGGCAGCGGCCTGACCGGGGCCAACTTCGACGACTCCTGGGTCGACGTGAAAGGTAACGACGTCCTGGTCGAGAACAACAAGGGCAGCGCCACGACGAACACCGGCTACGAGACACACACCCAGCAGTCCGGCTGGGGCTGCGGCACGGTCTTCCGCTCCAACACGTCGGACCTGCGCGGCGCGACGGGCGACAAGCAACTGGCGATCAACGTGACGAACGCCGGCGGAAGCTGCGTGACGACGGTCTACAGCAGCAACACGGTCACCGGCGGCAAGGGCCTGACGAACGTACCGGTCACTCCGTAGGAAACGTCGGCGGACACAGAGAAGCGGGCCCGCACCCAAGGGGTGCGGGCCCGCTCAACTACTTACCGGAACCCGGAGGGTTCAGGTCAGCTCTGACCACCGGCCAGCTTCTCACGGAGCGCAGCGAGCGCCTCGTCCGAAGCAAGCGCGCCGGAGCTGTCGTCCGACTCCGAGGAGTACGAACCGCCGCCGCCGCCACCGGACGCAGCCGGGGCGCCGGCCGGAGCGGCAGCACCCTCGGCCTCGGCCTGGGCGTCGGCCTCGCGGGACTTGATGACCTGAGCCTGGTGCTGCTCGAAGCGCTGCTGCGCCTCGGCGTACTGGGTCTCCCAGGCCTCGCGCTGGGTCTCGTAGCCCTCGAGCCAGTCGTTGGTCTCGGGGTCGAAGCCCTCGGGGTAGATGTAGTTGCCCTGGTCGTCGTACGACGCGGCCATGCCGTACAGGGTCGGGTCGAACTCGACCGTCGACGGGTCGGCACCGAAGGCCTCGTTGGCCTGCTTCAGCGAGAGGCTGATGCGGCGACGCTCGAGGTCGATGTCGATGACCTTGACGAAGATCTCGTCGTTGACCTGGACGACCTGCTCCGGGATCTCCACGTGGCGCTCGGCCAGCTCGGAGATGTGGACCAGACCCTCGATGCCCTCGTCCACGCGGACGAACGCACCGAACGGAACCAGCTTCGTGACCTTGCCGGGGACGACCTGGCCGATCTGGTGCGTACGGGCGAACTGCTGCCACGGGTCTTCCTGCGTCGCCTTCAGCGACAGGGAGACACGCTCGCGGTCCATGTCGACGTCGAGAACCTCGACGGTGACTTCCTGGCCGACCTCGACAACCTCGGACGGGTGGTCGATGTGCTTCCAGGAGAGCTCGGAGACGTGCACGAGACCGTCGACGCCACCCAGGTCCACGAAGGCACCGAAGTTGACGATCGAGGAAACGACGCCGGAGCGGACCTGACCCTTCTGGAGGGTCGTGAGGAACGTCTGGCGGACCTCGGACTGGGTCTGCTCGAGCCAGGCACGGCGGGACAGGACCACGTTGTTGCGGTTCTTGTCCAGCTCGATGATCTTGGCCTCGAGCTCCTTGCCCACGTAGGGCTGGAGGTCGCGGACACGGCGCATCTCGACGAGGGAAGCCGGCAGGAAGCCACGGAGGCCGATGTCGAGGATGAGTCCACCCTTGACGACCTCGATGACGGTACCGGTGACGATGCCGTCTTCTTCCTTGATCTTCTCGATCGTGCCCCAGGCACGCTCGTACTGAGCGCGCTTCTTGGACAGGATCAGACGGCCTTCCTTGTCCTCCTTCTGGAGAACCAGGGCCTCGATCTCGTCGCCGACCTTGACGACCTCGTTCGGGTCGACATCGTGCTTGATCGAGAGCTCACGGCTCGGGATCACGCCTTCGGTCTTGTAACCGATGTCGAGCAGGACCTCGTCCCGGTCGACCTTCACGATGACGCCGTCGACGATGTCGCCGTCGTTGAAGTACTTGATCGTCTCGTCGATCGCGGCGAGGAAGGCTTCCTCGTTACCGATGTCGTTGACCGCTACCTGCGGGGTGGTGGCGGTGGTCTCGGTGCTGCTCGTCATGTGGGTAAGGGCTCCGGTACGGACATTGAAGTCGTAGGTACTGCTACGCCGGGAGCCCGTGATCGCACTGCAGAAGGCCGGACAGCTCAGGAAGCGCCACTCCCGGAGGGGGCGCCTCGATTACCGAGGGGACATACATACAGATGCGAGCGCAGCCTGCTATGTCTGAGGAGCGCAGGCTCGCAGCGCAACTTGTAGCATACGGGGGCAGCCGGACAGGGTCAATGCGCGAAGGCGCACACCCGGGGCGAAATTCGCATACCCGGCACAAAACCTGTCGCACGAGGCCACATGGGCCGCTCGGCACTCTGCCGCGACGGGTTGAACGGAAGAGTACGACTAGGGAGCCCATCATCCAAGAGCCCGAACCGTTCGAGCCCGAAGCCACCCGGCGCGACGCCGATGTCACGGAGAGTTCCCGCGCCAATCGTGGCTGGTGGGACAAGAACGCGGACGACTACCAGGTCGAGCACGGCACGTTCCTCGGGGACGACCGCTTCGTGTGGGGGCCCGAGGGTCTCGACGAGGTGGAGGCCGAGCTGCTCGGCCCGCCGGAGGACCTGAAGGACAAGGTCGTCCTGGAGATCGGCGCGGGCGCGGCGCAGTGCTCGCGCTGGCTCGCCGCGCAGGGCGCGCACCCCGTCGCGCTCGACCTCTCGCACCGGCAGCTCCAGCACGCGCTGCGCATCGACGGCGGCGCGGTGCCGCTGGTGGAGGCGGACGCGGGCGCGCTGCCGTTCGCGGACGGCTCGTTCGACCTGGCCTGCTCGGCGTACGGCGCGCTCCCCTTTGTCGCCGATCCGGTGCGGGTGCTCCGGGATGTGCACCGGGTGCTGCGGCCCGGCGGCCGGTTCGTGTTCTCGGTGACGCATCCGATCCGCTGGGCGTTCCCGGACGAGCCGGGTCCGGAGGGCCTCTCCGTAGCGGCCTCCTACTTCGACCGCACCCCTTATGTGGAGCAGGACGACGAAGGGCGCGCCGTATATGTGGAGCACCACAGGACGGTCGGTGACCGGGTGCGGGACATCGTGGCCGGCGGGTTCCGTCTGGTGGACCTCGTCGAGCCGCAGTGGCCGGCATGGAACACGCAGGAGTGGGGCGGCTGGTCCCCGCTGCGCGGAAATCTGATCCCGGGGACGGCGATCTTCGTCTGCGAGCGAGGCTAGACGGGGGCATCCCCGGCCGAAGTCCCCCAGCCTTCGGCCGGGGATGCTCCCGGGGAGAGACTGAGCATGTGATCCGTAACGACGCTCTGGACCTGCCTGTACGCAGTGCGCTGCCCGGCCTGCGCGATGCCCTCGACGGGCCCGCGGCGCCGGGCAGCGCCGTTCTCGTGGCGCCGCCGGGGACCGGCAAGACGACCCTGGTGCCGCTGGTGCTCGCCGGGCTCGTCGGTGACGGGCCCGCGCGGCGTGTCGTCGTCGCGGAGCCGCGGCGCATCGCGGCGCGGGCCGCGGCGCGGCGGATGGCGTGGCTGCTCGGCGAGAAGGCCGGCGAGCGCGTCGGCTACACGGTGCGCGGTGAGCGGGTGATGGGGCGTCACGCGCGCGTGGAGGTCGTCACGACGGGTGTGCTCCTGCAACGGCTCCAGCGCGACCAGGAGCTGGCGGGCGTGGATGTCGTCATGCTCGACGAGGTCCACGAGCGGCATCTGGACGCGGACACGGTCGCGGCGTTCCTGTGCGACGTGCGCGAGGCGCTGCGGCCCGAGCTTCGACTGGTGGCGGCGTCGGCGACGACGGACGCGCAGGGGTGGGCGCGGCTGCTCGGCGGGGCGCCCGTCGTCGAAGCCGAGGGAATCTCGTATCCCGTGGAGACGGTGTGGGCGCCGCCCGCACGTCCGGTGCGGCCGCCGCACGGGATGCGGGTGGATCCGGCGTTGCTCACGCACGTGGCGGCGGTGGTGCGGCGCGCGCTGCGGGAGCAGAGCGGGGATGTGCTGTGTTTCCTGCCGGGGGTCGGTGAGATCGCGTGCGTGGCCGGGCAGTTGGGCGGGCCGGGTGATGTGGATGTGCTTCAGGTGCACGGGCGGGCGCCGGCCGCGGTGCAGGACGCGGTGCTCTCGCCTGGTGCGCGGCGGCGGGTGGTGCTCGCGACGTCCGTGGCCGAGTCGTCGCTGACGGTTCCGGGTGTCCGGGCCGTCGTGGACTCTGGGCTCGCGCGGGAGCCGCGGGTGGACCACGCGCGCGGGCTGAGCGCCCTGACGACCGTACGGGCCTCGCAGGCGGCGGGGCGGCAGCGGGCGGGGCGTGCCGGGCGTGAGGCTCCCGGCGTGGTGTACCGGTGCTGGACGGAGGCGGAGGACGTGCGGCTGCCTCGGTTCCCCGCGCCGGAGATCAAGGTGGCGGACCTGACGGCGTTCGCGTTGCAGGCGGCGTGCTGGGGCGATCCGGACGCCTCGGGCCTCGCGCTCCTGGACGCTCCGCCGGCCGGGGCGATGGCGGCGGCCCGGTCCGTCCTGACGGCGATCGGGGCGGTCGGGGCGGACTCGGGCCGGGCCACGGAGCGCGGCGCGCGCCTCGCGGGCCTCGGCCTGCATCCGCGCCTGGCCCGCGCCCTCCTCGACGCGACCCCGCTGGTGGGCGCTCGTCGCGCGGCCGAGGTGGTCGCCCTCCTGAGCGAGGAGCCGCCCCGCGACTACGGCGACGATCTGGCCGCCGCGTGGCGCACCGCGCGCCGGGGCGCCGACGCGTACGCCGCGCGCTGGAAGACGGAGGTACGGCGGCTCACGGGGGCGGCAGGGGCCGGACCGGAGCGAACCGCCGGGCAGACCCCGGTGCACGAGGCCGGGACCGGGGACCTGTCCGAGGACCGGGTCGCCGGCATCGTCGCCGCGCTCGCCTTCCCCGAGCGAGTGGGGCGTGGGCGCGACGGCGAGTATCTGATGGTGTCCGGTACCCGGGCCGCGCTCGCGGAGGGGTCACGGCTGCGGGGCGCGCCGTGGATCGCCGTCGCGGTCGCCGACCGGCCCGTGGGCGCCGGGCACGCGCGCGTGCGGCTCGCCGCGGTCGTCGACGAGGAGGTCGCGCTGCGTGCCGCGGCGCCGCTGCGTACCGAGGGGGACGAAGTGGCGTGGGCCGACGGGGAGTTGGTGGCGCGGCATGTCGAGCGGCTCGGCGCGGTGGAACTCGCCGTGCGCCCGCTGAAGGAGGCCGCCCCCGCTCTCGTACGGGAGGCGTTGAGGGAAGGGCTGAGGCGGGAGGGGTTCTCTCTGCTGCGGTGGTCCCGGGAGGCCGGGGAGCTGCGGGAGCGGCTCGCGTTCCTGCACCGGACGCTGGGCACGCCCTGGCCCGCCGTGTCGGACGACGCGCTGCACGCGCGCGTGGACGAGTGGCTGGAGCCGGAGCTCGGCAAGGCGCGGCGCCGGTCCGATCTGGGCCGGATCGACGCGGGCCAGGCGCTGCGGCGGCTGCTCCCCTGGGCGAGCGGTGACGCGGCCCGCCTCGACGAGCTGGCGCCGGAGCGTCTTGAGGTGCCGAGCGGGTCCAGGATCCGGATCGACTACGCGAACCCCGAACAGCCCGTACTGGCCGTGAAGGTGCAGGAGATGTTCGGGCTGCACGAGTCGCCGCGCGTGGCCGGTGTGCCGGTCCTGGTGCATCTGCTGTCCCCGGCGGGGCGGCCCGCGGCCGTGACCGCGGATCTCGCCTCCTTCTGGCGCGAGGGGTACCGGGCGGTGCGCGCCGAACTGCGCGGCCGGTACCCGAAGCATCCGTGGCCGGAGGATCCGGCGGGCGCGGTCGCGACGCGGCACACGAGCGCGCGGCTCAGGCGCTGACGGGTTCCGGCTCGTGCTCCGGGGCGGCCTCGGGCTCGCCCGGGCGGCGGCTGCGGGCCTCCAGCCACAGGGAGAGCGCGAGCAGGAGCAGGCCGAGGACGAGGAAGCCCCACGGCAGGTACGAGGTGAGCAGGACGACCAGGACGCGGTTGGACTTGACGAGGTCGACCGTCGACTTGATGTAGTCCTCGCGCATCTTCACGTGCCCGGCGAAGACCGTCACCTTGTCGCGGCCTCCCAGGAGCGTGCCACCGCGGAGTTCGTTGTTCTGGATCTCCTCGCCATAGACGGGGGCGCCGGTGACCGGCTCGACCCAGAACTTGCGGACCGTGCTGTACCAGCGGGTGGTGCCGGTCTTGGCGACGGACTCCGGTGTGATGCCCTTGACCGGCATCGTCTTGGGGAGGGGAACCTTCGTCCAGGGGATGGTCTGTTCGAAGTAGTAGACCTTCACGCCGCGGAACGTCTGGGTCCCCTTGTAGTGGATGGGCCGGGTGATGCGGGCCTGGGCGTCGTAGTACTCGTAGTCCCGCTTCTCCGTGAGGAAGGGCCACTTGAACTCGATGCCGTCGCGCCTGACCTTGTCGCCGTCGACCGTCTCGGCGTACTTGCCCGTGGGGTGGACGGGCGCCTGGCTGTGGGCGTCGAAGACATAGCGTTCGGGGACCTGGGAGACCATCTTGCCGTCGGGTCCGACGACGTAGGAGAGGGAGTCCCAGACGACGACGTCGCGGCCCGCGCTCTTCTCGACCTCTTCGGAGGCCTCCACGTTGCCCTTGAGCGTCTGGACGATCGTGACCTTGGGGACCTTCTTCGCCTGCATCGAGCCGTAGTCGAGGAGGGTCGGGTTCTTCGCCTCCAGGACGGCGTTCTGGTACTGGCCGGCCGGGATCTTCGCGAGGCGCGGGAACGCGTACCAGCGCATCAGCGGGGACATCGCCGTGCAGAACACGGCGAGGGCGAGCAGGATCAGGCTGGCCTTGCGGCGCATCGCGGCGGCCTCCTCGGCGGGTCAGGGGTGCTTGGGGACGGTGGTCAGCAGCGGTTTGGGCGAGGTCTCGCCGGGCGGGGAGCCGATCGCCGAGATCGTGATGACGAGGGCGAGCGCCACGGCAAGACCGGTCGCGGCGGCGATCAGGGCACGCATGCAGCCTCCCGGCGGATCACCGGATCTGAAATCTGATAGGTCGTCAGGGCTGGGGCACCGTAGCAACGCGCGGCCGAGATGAGAACACGTTGTACAACAGCGCCGCCCCCTCGGCCGGAGAACGGCGAGGGGGCGGCGCGGGTGCTGCTGGATACGGCGTGTGCCGTAGGGGAGTTACGCCGACGGCGAGGCCGAGGGACTGGCCGTGGCGGCGGCCGCGGTGACCTTCAGTTCGATGGTGAGGGTCGCGCCGCCGGTGGTGTCGATGCGGAGCAGGAACGTGCCGGTGGCGTCGTCCGCGTAGATCCTCGGCAGCTGGAGGCGGCCGTCGCCGTCGGTCTTGAGGCCCTTGAGGGTGCGGATCGCCTTGCCGTCCGCGTCCTTGAAGTAGGGGCCCTTGTCGTTCTCGGTCGCGTCGTCCTTGGACTTGATCAGCGTGGCCGTGGTGGCGACCCCGTCGGCGGCGGCGTCCTTGTACGTGGCCCTGACCTGGACCGGGTCGGCGAACTGGCCGCCGGCCTCGCAGGTCAGTTCCTTGTCGTCGGTCCTGGTGAGGGTGTCCGCCTGGCGCGCCGAGACGGTCGCCGTGTAGTCGAGGCCGGGCAGCTTGCGGTCGACGACGGTGGCGCGGACGGTGAACTCGCCGGTGTCCTCGCCCGCCCTCAGCGGCGGCGCGGTGGCCTTGCCGGTGCTGTCGGTGACGACGGTGACGGTCTTGAAGCCGCCGCTGAAGGCCAGATCCGTGTCGCCGACGACGGTGAGCTTCACCTTGATCGTGCCGACGCCCTTGCCCGCGGCGTTCTCCGTGCGGACGGCGACGCGTTCGGCGAAGGCGTCACCGGCGGTCGCGGCGAGTTTGCCCGTACCGGCGTCCTCGATGTGCGCGACCGTCTCGACGGGCGTGGGCGGTGTGGGGCTCGTGGAGCCTCCGCCGCCCGGCTTCGACGGGTCGGTGCTCGGACTGCCGCCGGGCTTGGACGGCTTGGGCGGCTTGGAGGTGCCGGGGGACGGACTGGTCGTGCCGGGGCTGCTCGGCGAGGGCGAGGGGCTGGGTCCGCCGTCGCTGCGGTCACCGGGCTGCACTCCGGTGCCGTCCGGGACCTCGTGGGTGCCCTTGCGGTAGAACTCCAGCCACGACAGGACCGTGTTGAGGTACTCCTGCGAGTGGTTGTAGCTGAGGATCGCCGCGTTCAGGCCGCCGCTCTGGGAAAGATCGCGGTCGCCGCGGCACAGGTAGTGCCCGGCGGCGAGGGCGGCGTCGTAGATGTTGTTGGGGTCCTTCTTGCCGTCGCCGTTGCCGTCGCGGCCGGACCACTCCCAGGTCGACGGGATGAACTGCATGGGGCCGACAGCCCGGTCGTGCGTCGTGTCGTTGTCGTAGGCGCCGTTGTCCGTGTCGGTGATCCTCGCGAAGCCGTTGCCGTCGAGGGGCGGGCCGAGGATCGCCTTGAGCGTGGTGCCGTTCGCGTCGACGTTGCCGCCACGGGCCTGGCCCGACTCCACCTTGCCGATCGCGGCGAGGAGCTGCCAGGGGAGGTTGCAGCCCGGCTTGGTCGCGGCGAGCTCCGCCTCGGCCTTCTTGTACGCGTCGAGGACGGTGGCGGGGATGCCGGCCTCGCTCGCACCCGTGCCGCCGGGGGCGCCAGGGCCCGTACTGGGCGGCGCGGTGGGGCTGTTGAGGTGCGGCAGTTCGGTGTAGTAGGGCGAGTTGCCCGTCGCCGTGTCACCGGGCGGGGGCGTCACGTCGGCGGTGGACTGCCCGCCGTTCTGCGTGTTGGTGAAGCCGGGAGCCTGGGACGCGGAGAGTGCCGCCACGGCGGCAGCCGCCACAGCGGTCGTCATCGCCGACCTGCGCAACCGCTTACCGAATAGCGCCGCCATGCCGTGAGCCCCTCCGATTGCCGACCGATACCGTGTCCGTCCACGCTCCCCAGCGTGGAGTGACCCAGGCGACACTACGACAACTTCCAGCGCGCAGACACCTGTTCGTGCCCGATTTTTGCCGGTTGGCCATGTACGGGTTACCGCGATCGCCACGGCCATACTGAGCGGCACCGCGTACGCACCGCATCAAGAACCGTCCGAGGGGGACCTCTTGCCGTTCACGATCAGCCATGCAGCGGCCGTGCTGCCGGCCGTCCGCCGTGACGGCACGGGGCGCGGCGCGCTCGTGCCGTCGCTGCTGGTGGCGGGCTCGTTCGCGCCCGACGTGACGTACTTCGCGGCGAGTGCGGTGCCGGGGGCGATGGAGTTCGGGGACTTCACCCACTCCTTCCCGGGCGTCTTCACGATCGACGTGGCCATCGCTGCGGTACTGGTCGGCGTGTGGCGCCTGCTGCGGGAGCCGGTGATCGCGCTGCTGCCGGGGCGGGTGCGGGGGCGGGTTCTTGTGGTGGCGCGGGGTGCGGGCGGCGCTCGGGACGGTTTCGCGTCGGGTGGCTTCGCGTCCGGCGCTTTCGCGTGGGAGCGGCGGCCGGTGGCCGCGGTGTGGTGGTGGTACGTGTCCGCCGTCCTCGGCGCGGCGACGCACGTGGTGTGGGACGCGTTCACGCATCTCGACCGGTGGGGCATGCGCGTGTTCCCGGTCCTCGGCGAGAAGATCGCCGGCTCCCCTCTCTACTGGTACGCGCAGTACGGGGGTTCGGCGGTCGCGCTCGTCGCGATCGCGCTCTTCGTGGTGTCGGCGGTGCGCCGTGTCCCCTCGTCGGCCGCCGCCGACGCCCGCGCCGCGCTGCCTCAGCTCTCGATGAGCGAGCGGTGGGTGGCGGCGCTGGTGATCGGCGGGTGCGTGGCGGTGGCCGCGGGGGTACGGACGGTGCGCTGGTGGACGTACTGGCGTGCCGCCGCCAAGCCGTGGGAGATCATCCCGACCCTGTGCTTCGGCGGGGGCGCGGGCCTCGTACTCGGCCTGGTCGTCTACGCGCTTCTCGTGCGGGGGCGTCGAGGAGCGGCCGATCGCGGGGAGGCGCCGGCTCCGGTGACACAAGAACGGTGAACAGGGTCGTGAACCAGGAAAGGGGCGGAGCCCATTGGCCCCGCCCCTTGACCGGACTCCCGTCCGGACTCCCGTCCGCCGGAGGCTAGTGCGCCGCGGACTCCCAGTCCGGGCCCACGCCCACCGACACGTCCAGCGGCGCCCGCAGTTGCACGGCCCCGGCCATCTCGCGGCGGACCAGCTCCTCCGCCGCCGCGGCCTCGCCCGGGGCGATCTCCAGGACGATTTCGTCATGGACCTGGAGCAGCAGCCGGGACTTGAGCTTCGCGCCCTTGAGCGCCTTGTCCACGTTCAGCATGGCGATCTTGACGATGTCGGCGGCCGTGCCCTGAATGGGCGCGTTGAGCGCCATGCGCTCGGCCATCTCACGGCGCTGGCGGTTGTCGCTGTTGAGGTCCGGCAGATACCGGCGGCGGCCGAGCATCGTCTCGGTGTAGCCCGTGGCGCGCGCCTCGTCGACGACGCGGCGCAGATAGTCGCGCACGCCGCCGAACCGCTCGAAGTACGTGTCCATGAGGACCCGCGCCTCGCCCGGCTCGATGTTCAGCTGCCCGGACAGGCCGAACGCGGACAGGCCGTAGGCGAGCCCGTACGACATGGCCTTGATCTTGCGGCGCATCTCCGCGTCGACGGCGGACCGCTCGACGCCGAAGACCTGCGCGCCAACCGTGGTGTGCAGGTCCTCGCCGGAGGTGAACGCCTCGAGGAGGCCCTCGTCCTCGGAGAGGTGCGCCATGACGCGCAGCTCGATCTGGCTGTAGTCCGCGGTCATGAGCGACTCGAAGCCCTCCCCGACGACGAAGCCGCGGCGGATGGCGCGGCCCTCGTCGGTGCGGACCGGGATGTTCTGCAGGTTCGGGTCGGTAGAGGAGAGCCTGCCGGTCGCGGCCACGGTCTGGTTGAACGTCGTGTGGATGCGGCCGTCCGCGGCGATCGTCTTGATGAGGCCCTCGACGGTGACGCGCAGCTTCGCCTGCTCGCGGTGGCGCAGCATGATCACGGGGAGTTCGTGGTCGGTCTGCGTGGCCAGCCAGGCGAGCGCGTCCGCGTCCGTCGTGTACCCGGTCTTCGTCTTCTTCGTCTTGGGCAGGTCGAGCTCGCCGAAGAAGACTTCCTGGAGCTGCTTGGGCGAGCCGAGGTTGAACTCGTGGCCCACGGAGGCGTGCGCCTCCTTCACCGCCTGCTGGACGGCGCCCGCGAACATCTGCTCCATGGCCTCCAGGTGGGCGCGGTCGGCGGCGATGCCGTGCCGCTCCATGCGGGCGAGGAGCGTGGACGTGGGCAGCTCGACGTCCTTGAGGAGATCCGCCGCACCGACTTCCCGGAGCTTCCCGCCGAAGGCCTCGCCGAGGTCGAGGATCGCGCGGGCGTGCACCATGAGCGCGTCGGCCTCGGCCTGGTCGTCGTCCTCCGTACCGAAGGCGAGCTGTCCGTCGGCCGCCGCCGGGGCGAGCTCACGGCCGAGGTACTCCAGGGTCAGGGCGTCGAGCGCGAAGGAGCGGCGGCCGGGCTTGACCAGGTACGCGGCGAGCGCCGTGTCCATGGTGACGCCGTCCACGGTCCAGCCGTGCTCGGCGAAGACCCGCATGACGCTCTTCGCGTTGTGCAGGACCTTGGGCTTCGCGGCGTCGGCGAGCCAGGCCGCGAACGCGTTCTCGTCGGCCTCGTCGAGCTGGGTGGGGTCGAACCAGGCGGCGGCTCCCCCGGCGCCGGCGAGCGCCACCTCGGTGACGGATCCCGTGCCGAGCGTCCAGGTGTCGACCGTGGCGAGGCCGAGGACCGCGTCGCCGTGCTCGGCGAGCCACGGGGTCACCTCGCCCGCGCCGAGCACCGAGCCGTCGACGTCGACGCCCGGCTCGGCGGGCGCCTGTTCGGCCTGCTCGGCGCCCGGGTCGACGGCGAGGAGCCGCTCGCGCAGCGACGGGTTACGGATCTCCAGGGTGTCGAGGACCATCGCGAGGGCCGTGCGGTCGTACGCGGCGCGCTCCAGGTCGTCGACCGTCATGGGGAGCTCGACGTCGCGCACCATCTCGGTGAGCCGGCGGTTCAGCTTGACGGCTTCGATGTGGTCGCGGAAATTCTGCCCGGCCTTGCCCTTGACCTCTTCGGCCCGCTCCACGAGCTCGGCGAACGAACCGAACTGGTTGATCCACTTCGCGGCGGTCTTCTCGCCGACGCCGGGGATGCCCGGCAGGTTGTCCGACGGGTCGCCGCGCAGGGCCGCGAAGTCCGGGTACTGGGCCGGCGTCAGCCCGTACTTCTCCTCGACCTTCTCCGGCGTGAACCGGGTCAGCTCGGAGACGCCCTTCGTCGGGTAGAGCACCGTGACGTGGTCGCTGACGAGCTGGAAGGAGTCCCGGTCGCCGGTGACGACCAGGACGTCGAACCCGGCAGCCTCGGCCTGGGTGGCGAGCGTGGCGATGATGTCGTCCGCCTCGAAGCCGTCGACGGCGAAGCGCGGCGTGTGCATCGCGTCGAGGACCTCGCCGATCAGCTCGACCTGGCCCTTGAACTCGTCCGGGGTCTTCGAACGGTTCGCCTTGTACTCCGTGAACTCCTCGGAGCGCCAGGTCTTGCGCGAGACGTCGAACGCCACCGCGAAGTGCGTGGGGGCCTCGTCGCGCAGCGTGTTCGCCAGCATGGACGCGAAGCCGTAGATCGCGTTGGTCGGCTGTCCGGTCGCGGTCGTGAAGTTCTCCGCGGGCAGCGCGAAGAACGCGCGGTACGCCAGCGAATGCCCGTCCATGAGCATCAGCCGCGGCCGGCTGCCTGAGGTCGTCTTCTCGGTCTTCTTCGCTGCTGTCTCTGCCACGCCCCCGATCCTGCCACGCCCCACTGACAGTCCGGTCCGCCACGGGCCTCCGGTGAGGGCTGTCAGTCGTGCGTGCGAGGATCGGAGACGTACCTCACACGTGTGCTCGAAGGGGAACAGACGATGGCAACGAAGCCGCCCACGGGAGATCCGGTCCAGGACGCGCCGCAGGTCGGCGCGCCGCGGCGCGCCGCCGCCGGACTGCCCGCCGTCGCCCATTCCCTCAAGATCGCCCAGCAGCAGATGGGCGTGCGCCGCACCGCGCTCACCCTTCTCCGCGTCAATCAGAAGGACGGCTTCGACTGCCCGGGCTGCGCCTGGCCGGAGCCCGACCACCGGCACAAGGCGGAGTTCTGCGAGAACGGCGCGAAGGCGGTCGCCGAGGAGGCGACCCTGCGCCGGGTCACCCCCGACTTCTTCGCCGCGCACCCCGTCGCGGACCTCGCGACCCGCTCCGGGTACTGGCTGGGCCAGCAGGGCCGCCTCACGCACCCCATGTATCTGGCGGACGGCGCCGAGCGCTACGAGCCGGTGTCCTGGGAGCGCGCCTTCGACATCATCGCCGAGGAGCTGGCCGCCCTGGCCTCCCCCGACGAGGCCGTGTTCTACACCTCGGGGCGCACGAGCAACGAGGCGGCGTTCCTCTACCAGCTGTTCGCCCGCGAGTTCGGCACGAACAACCTGCCCGACTGCTCGAACATGTGCCATGAGTCGTCCGGTTCCGCGCTCACGGAGACCATCGGCATCGGCAAGGGCAGCGTCCTGCTGGAGGACCTCTACAAGTCCGACCTGATCATCGTGGCCGGGCAGAACCCGGGCACGAACCACCCGCGCATGCTCTCCGCCCTGGAGAAGGCCAAGGAGAACGGCGCGAAGATCATCACGATCAACCCGCTGCCCGAGGCAGGACTCGAGCGCTTCAAGAACCCGCAGACCCCGCAGGGCATGTTCAAGGGCGCCGCCCTGACCGACCTGTTCCTCCAGATCCGCCTCGGCGGCGACCAGGCCCTCTTCCGCCTCCTGAACAAGCTGATCCTGGCTGAATCCGACAGCGCCTCCGGCGCGGGGTCCGGCGCCGTCGACCACGCCTTCATAGAGGAACACACCCACGGCTTCGAGGAGTTCGCCGCCGCCGCCCGTGCCGCCGACTGGGACACGACACTGACGGCGACGGGCCTGGAGCGCGCCGAGATCGAGGAAGCCCTCTCCCTGGTGCTCGCCTCCAAGCGCACCGTCGTGTGCTGGGCGATGGGCCTCACCCAGCACAAGCACTCCGTGCCCACGATCCGCGAAGTGGTCAACTTCCTGCTCCTGCGGGGGAACATCGGCCGCCCCGGCGCGGGCGTCTGCCCGGTGCGCGGCCACTCCAACGTGCAGGGCGACCGCACCATGGGCGTCTTCGAACGCCCCGCGCCCGCTTTCCTGGACGCCCTGGAGAAGGAGTTCGGCTTCGCACCGCCCCGCAAGCACGGCTTCGACGTCGTACGGGCCATCGAGGCGCTCCGCGACGGCGAAGCGAAGGTGTTCTTCGCGATGGGCGGCAACTTCGTGGCGGCCTCCCCCGACACCGACGTCACCGAAGCCGCGATGCGCCGCGCCGCCCTGACGGTCCACGTGTCGACGAAGCTCAACCGCTCCCACGCGGTCACCGGCGCGCGCGCCCTGATCCTGCCGACGCTGGGCCGCACCGAGCGCGATGTCCAGGGCAGCGGCGAACAGTTTGTGACCGTCGAGGACTCCATGAGCATGGTCCACGCCTCCCGTGGCCGCCTCGCGCCCGCGAGCAAGCACCTCCTGTCGGAGCCGGCGATCGTGGCCCGCCTCGCGCGCCGCGTCCTGGGCGAGGCGTCACGCACGCCCTGGGAGGAGTTCGAGAAGGACTACGCCACGGTCCGCGACCGCATCGCGAACGTCATCCCGGGCTTCGAGGACTTCAACGCGCGCGTGACTGGTTCTGCTGGTCGCCCCGGCGGCTTCACCCTGCCGCACGGCCCGCGCGACGAGCGGCGCTTCCCCACCACCACGGGCAAGGCGAATTTCACGGCCGCGCCCGTCGAGTACCCGAAGCTCCCCGAGGGCCGGCTGCTGCTGCAGACCCTGCGCTCGCACGACCAGTACAACACCACGATCTACGGCCTCGACGACCGTTACCGCGGCATCAAGAACGGCCGCCGGGTCGTCCTCGTCAGCCCCCATGACGCCCAGGACCTGGGCCTCGCCGACGGCTCCTACGTCGACCTGGTCAGCGAGTGGACGGACCGCGTGGAGCGCCGCGCCCCCGGCTTCCGCGTCGTCCACTACCCGACGGCCCGGGGCTGCGCGGCCGCGTACTACCCGGAGACCAACGTCCTGATCCCGCTGGACGCCACCGCCGACACCAGCAACACCCCCACCAGCAAGTCCGTCGTCGTCCGCCTGGAACAATCGGCGACCGACTGAGCGTTCGCTCAGGCAGCCGACCAGGCCGAACAGCACCCACAGCACGAACACCGACAGACGACGAACGGAGCCGGGCACCATGGGCGAGCACAGCAGCGTGAAGTTCCCGCAAGAGATCATCGACGAGTACGCGGCGCTCGGCATCGACCTGCCCGCCCTGTTCTCCGCAGGGGACCTCGGCATCCGCATGGGCGTCCAGATCAAGGAAGCGTCCGCCGACCGCGTCGTCGGCACCATGCCCGTCGAGGGCAACACGCAGCCCTACGGCCTCCTGCACGGCGGCGCCTCCGCAGTCCTCGCCGAGACCCTCGGCTCCGTCGGCTCCATGCTCCACGGCGGCAGCACCAAGATCGCCGTCGGCGTCGACCTGAACTGCACGCACCACCGCGGCGCCCGCTCCGGCCTCGTCACCGGCGTCGCCACGCCCGTACACCGCGGCCGCTCCACCGCCACGTACGAGATCGTGATCACCGACGAGCAGGACCGCCGGGTCTGCTCGGCCCGCCTGACCTGCCTCCTCAAGGACATGCCCACGAGCTGAGGCCCCTCGTCCGCGGCAGGGCCCGCCCGTCACTGGACTCATCCGCCGCAGGGCCCGTCCGTCACAGGGCGCCACAACGATCACGACGCTTCACGCCGCCGCTCCCGGCGCGGACGGCCACCGCCACCGCGCCGGGCAGTGCAGACGCCGATCAGGGGACGGGAGCCGGGCAGCGCGGCAAGCGGCCGCCGACGCGAGTCCGGCCCACGCGAAGCCCTCCCCACCGGCCACCACAGCGCAGGCATCCGCCGACACCGGACCATGAACCAACTGGCCGCACACACACCCCAGTTGCTCCCCACATTGGCGGACCCGCCCCCTCCGCACTAGCGTGGAGCATGGCCGGTATCGGACCCGTCGAGCCGGAACCCCCCTCCGGCGACGGCACCCCGCACACCCCCGCCCACACCGACACCCTGTGGGCCGGCTCCCCCAACTCCCCCCACCTCCACGATCGTTGGGCAGCCCTTCCGCCGCACCTGCGCCGCACCCTGCAAGCCCTGCTCGCCGCCGCAGCCATCACGGGCGCTTACGCGTACACAGCCCTCACCACCACCCCGGCCACACCCGCCCCCACCCCCTGGCCCTCCCAGGTCACCTTCCTGCACTACGAGGGAACGAGCCCGCCGGACCCGCACCACCCGCGCACCGCCACCTTCCGCTTCACCGTCTCCGTACGCGACACCCACCCCGTGACCATCCGTCAAGTGCGAGCCGGACTACCGGGATTGAGTGCGCACGCCATCCCCGCCCTGCCACTGACAGTGAAGGGCGGCGCCCCGAAACCGCTCACTGTGCGCATCTCCGTATACAAGTGCGCCGCCCTGCCACCCGGCTTCACCCTGCCGCACCTCGACCTCGGTCTGCGCAACCGCCAGGCACAGCAGCAGCACAGCTACCTCTTCGGCGGCGCCTTCCCACGCGACCTCGCCACCTACCTGCACGACGCCTGCGGACCGCGCGCAGGGCACTCCGGACCGCCCCGCGGACCGCGAACCGATCTCACACGGAAGTAACACTCAGTTACCTCTGCCGCAACAGAGCAATGCGGAGCGCGAGCCACCGCCACCCGAAGCACCCAGCACCCGCCCCGCCGGCGGCACACTCCCGCCCGTAAGGACCAAGATCACCTCAAGTTCCTTAGCGGAACAGCATGTTCTCTACACGCGAGCGCCGGCCACCCGTATCCAGAAGGCCTGATCGCCTCCACCGCACCCGCCCACGAGCACCGCGTCATAACAAGAACGTCACATCCTTCCCTCCTCAGCTCCCCACCCCACCCACCTGCGCTTATAGTCACGGCCAGTCACCGCGCCGCCGGGCGCGTCTGCTGCACGGCCCTGTACCACCCCAGTACGGCCCGGCGAGACACACGGCCCCCAACCGCGGGAGCCGCGCCAGGGAGAGGATTGATCGTGCGACACCGTTCCTTGCTCATCATGACCAGCGTGCTCACCACCGGAGCACTCACGCTCACCGCCTGCGGATCGCGCGACGACAACAAGGGCAGCGACAGCAGCAAGAAGACCACCGTCGTGATCGGCGTCGACGCCCCGCTCACCGGCGCGAACTCCGCAACCGGCCTCGGTATCCAGTACGGCGTCCAGATCGCCGTCGACGACGCCAACAAGAAGAACACCGTTCCCGGCGTCACGTTCAAGGTCAAGGCGCTCGACGACAAGGCCGTCCCCGCCACCGGCCAGCAGAACGCCACCGCCCTCGTCAGCAACAAGGACGTCCTCGGAGTCGTCGGCCCCCTCAACTCCGGTGTGGCCACCTCCATGCAGCAGGTCTTCGCGACGGCCAACCTCGTCGAGATCTCGCCCTCCAACACGGCGCCCGAGCTCACCCAGGGCAAGGACTGGCAGACCTCGAAGAAGCGCCCGTACAAGTCGTACTTCCGCACCGCCACCACCGACGCCCTCCAGGGTGGCTTCGCGGCCGACTACGCGTACAACACGCTCAAGAAGAAGAAGGTCTACGTCGTAGACGACAAGCAGACCTACGGCGCCGGCCTCGCCAAGCTCTTCACCGCGGGCTTCAAGAAGACCGGCGGCAAGGTCGTCGGCACCGACCACGTCAACACCGGCGACAAGGACTTCTCCACCCTCGTCACCAAGATCAAGAACTCCGGCGCCGACCTGCTCTACTACGGCGGCCAGTACGACGAGTCGCAGATCCTCACCAAGCAGCTCAAGGACGCCGGCGCCAAGATCCCGCTCTTCGGCGGTGACGGCATGTTCTCCGACACGTACATCAAGACCGCCGGAAAGTCCGCCGAGGGCGACCTCTCCACCTCCGTCGGCGTCCCGGTCACCACGCTGCCCGCCGCCAAGGACTTCATCTCCACCTACAAGGCGAAGAAGTACCCCGGCGACTACGGCACCTACGGCGGCTACTCCTACGACGCCGCGACCGCCATCATCAAGGCCATCGGCAACGTCGTGAAGGACGGCAAGGTCCCGTCCGACGCGCGCGGCAAGATCGTCGAAGAGGTCCAGAAGGGCAAGTTCGACGGCATCGCCGGCCCCGTCGCCTTCGACGAGTACGGCGACACCACCAACAAGCAGCTCACCGTCTACCAGGTCACCAAGGGCGAGTGGAAGGCCGTCAAGAGCGGCACCTACGACGCCGGCTGACCCACCCCGCACCGCACGCACCACACAGGGCCGCGCGGCCACGACGACCCGTCACCGCGCGGCCCCACCCATATCCCTGCCCCACTCTCCCCACCCATGGAGGCCACGCGGTGAACACCCTGCCGCAGCAGCTGGCCAACGGGCTGTTCCTCGGCTCGATGTACGGGCTGATCGCCATCGGCTACACGATGGTGTACGGCATCGTCCAGCTCATCAACTTCGCCCACGGCGAGATCTTCATGACCGGCGGCTTCGGCGCACTCACGGTCTACCTCGCGCTCCCCGACGGCATATCCATGTGGATAGCCCTACCGGCCATGCTCATCGGAGGCGCACTCGTCGCCACCCTCATCGCCGTCGGAGCCGAACGCTTCGCGTACCGGCCACTGCGCGGCGCGCCACGCCTGGCCCCCCTCATCACCGCGATCGGCCTCTCCCTCGCACTCCAGCAGGCCGTCTTCAACTGGTACCCCGACGCCAAGAGCGCCCGCGTCTTCCCACAACTCCCGTTCGGGCCCTACCACTTGGGTGACATCCGCATCCAGAGCGGCGACGTCTTCCTGATCATCGCCGCCCCCCTGTGCATGGCCGCCCTCGCCTTCTTCGTCCGCCTCTCCCGCACCGGCCGCGCCATGCAGGCCACCGCCCAGGACCCGGACACCTCCCAGCTCATGGGCATCGACACCAACCGCATCATCGTGATCGCCTTCGCCATCGGCGGCATCTTCGCCGCCGTCGCCGGCGTCGCCTACGGCCTCAAGTACGGCTCCGTCCAGTACGACATGGGCTTCCAGGCCGGACTCAAGGCCTTCACCGCAGCCGTGCTCGGCGGCATCGGCAACATCTACGGCGCCATGCTCGGCGGCGTCGTCCTCGGCCTCGCCGAAGCAATGGCCACCGCCTACGTCGCCGACATCCCCGGCATGGAACAGTTCGGCGGCCAGGGCTGGGCCTCCGTCTGGGCCTTCGTCCTCCTCATCCTCGTACTGCTGCTACGGCCACAAGGCCTGCTCGGCGAACGCGTCGCGGACAGGGCGTGATCACCATGACCACACAGAAGACCGACACCGCCCGCGGCCTGATCACCCTCCCCGCAGGCGCCCCCCGCGTCCTCATCGCCGCCGGCGCCGTCGCCACCATCGCCAGCACCTTCATGTCCTGGACCTGGACCTCCGACTTCCCCGGCGACCTCACCGTCTACGGCTACCCCGCGGGCCTCCAGACCATCGCCCTCGTCGCAGGACTCATCACCCTCCTCTTCACCCTCCCCCTGTGGAACGTGCGAGGACTGCACCGGCTCAACCCCGCCGGCGCCACCTCCCCGATCCTCCTCACCACCCTCGCCGGCTTCACCGTCTGCTGGTACGCGGCCATCGCCATCGCAGTCGAACTCGGCGGACTCGCCAACCTCGACCCCGGCGCCTACGTCGCCGCCGTCGCCTCCGCACTCCCCGTCCTCGGCGCCCTCGCCCTGCCCCGCCCCGGCGACACGGCCAAGGCCTACCTCACCAAGCCCGACCAGCCCGCACCCACCGGCCAACTCCCCGGCTGGACACAGCGGCTGATCGTCACCCTCGGCATCACCCTCGGCCTCATCGCCTTCACCTACGGCATCGGCATCAACGACGAAGAGAGCGAAACCTTCATCGGCTTCGTCCTCCTCCTCGTCTTCGTCGCCTGGGCCCTCGTCCACGCCGGACAGCTCGACCGCTTCTCCACCCTCTGCGCCCAGAACAAAGGCTTCGCCACCGGCATCGCCTTCCTCGCCGCAGCGATCTTCCCCTTCACCCAGAGCGAAGACCACAACGCCAACCTCGGCGTCAACATCCTGATCTTCGCCACCGTCGCCCTCGGCCTCAACATCGTCGTCGGCCTCACCGGACTCCTCGACCTCGGATACGTCGCCTTCCTCGGCGTCGGCGCCTACGCCGCCGCCCTCGTCTCCGGCTCCGAGTTCTCCCGCTTCTCCGGAGTCCAGTTCCCGTTCTGGGCCGCCGCCCTCACCGGCATGGCAGCCTCACTCGTCTTCGGCGTCCTCATCGGCGCCCCCACCCTGCGACTGCGCGGCGACTACCTCGCCATCGTCACCCTCGGCTTCGGAGAGATCTTCCGCATCGCCGTCAACAACATGGACGGCTCCTCCGGACCCGACATCACCAACGGCCCCGACGGAATCCCCTCCATCCCCGACCTCGAAATCTTCGGATTCAACCTCGGGGCCAGCCACGACGTCGCCGGATTCACCCTCGGCCGATTCGCCAACTACTTCTTCCTGATGCTCCTCATCACGGCGCTCGTCGTACTCGTCTTCACCCGCGCCGCCGACTCCCGCATCGGCCGCTCCTGGATCGCCATCCGCGAAGACGAGACCGCCGCCACCGCCATGGGCATCAACGGCTTCCGCGTCAAGCTCATCGCCTTCGCACTCGGCGCCACCCTCGCCGGCCTCGCCGGCACCGTCAGCGCCCACGTCACCTACAGCGTCGTACCCAGCCCCTACCAGTTCGCCGGCGCCGCACCCCCCAACAGCGCCTTCCTCCTCGCCGCCGTCGTCCTCGGCGGCATGGGCACCGTCAGCGGACCCCTCCTCGGCGCCTCACTCCTCTACCTCATCCCCGAAAAGCTCACCTTCCTCAAGGAATACGAGCTCCTCGCCTTCGGCATCGCACTCGTCATCCTCATGCGCTTCCGCCCCGAAGGCATCATCGCCAACCGCCGCCGCCAACTCGAATTCCACGAGACCGGCCAACTCGACATCCCAGAACAACAAAGCCTGCCCGACAGCACCGTCGGCGCCACCAAGGCAGGGGCGTGACCCGCATGACCACCACCACGACCACTGCCGTCCTCGAAGCCAAGGGCGTCACCATGCGCTTCGGCGGACTCACCGCCGTACGCTCCGTCGACCTCACCGTCAACAGCGGCGAAATCGTCGGCCTCATCGGCCCCAACGGCGCAGGCAAAACCACCTTCTTCAACTGCCTCACCGGCCTCTACATCCCCACCGAAGGCCAGGTCTCCTACAAGGGCACCGCACTCCCGCCCAAGCCCCACCTGGTCACCAAAGCCGGCATGGCCCGCACCTTCCAGAACATCCGGCTCTTCGCCAACATGACCGTCCTCGAAAACGTCCTCGTCGGACGCCACACCAGGACAAAGGAAGGCCTCTGGTCCGCGCTCCTGCGCGGACCCGGCTTCAAGAAAGCCGAAGCCGCCTCCGAAGAACGCGCCATGGAACTCCTCGAGTTCATCGGCCTCGCCCACAAGCGGGACCACCTCGCCCGCAGCCTCCCCTACGGCGAACAGCGCAAGCTCGAAATCGCGCGCGCACTCGCCAGCGAGCCCGGCCTGCTCCTCCTCGACGAGCCCACGGCCGGCATGAACCCCCAAGAAACCCGCGCCACCGAAGAACTCGTCTTCGCCATCCGCGACAAGGGCATCGCCGTACTCGTCATCGAGCACGACATGCGCTTCATCTTCAACCTCTGCGACCGCGTCGCCGTCCTCGTCCAAGGCGAAAAACTCGTCGAAGGCACCAGCGACGTCGTCCAGGGCGACGAACGCGTCATCGCCGCCTACCTCGGCGAACCCTTCGAAGGCGCCCCCGAAGACACCGCCGCAGCAGCCGTCGAAGCCGCGGAAGCACACGCCACGGAAGGAGACGACCAGTGAGCGCACTCCTCGAAGTAGAAGACCTCAAGGTCGCCTACGGCAAGATCGAAGCCGTCAAGGGAATCTCCTTCAGCGTCCAGCAAGGCGAAGTCGTCACCCTCATCGGCACCAACGGCGCCGGCAAGACGACGACACTGCGGACCCTGTCCGGACTCCTGAAGCCGCTCAGCGGCAAAATCACCTTCGACGGAAAGCCACTCACCGGCGTCCCCGCACACAAGATCGTCGCCATGGGCCTCGCCCACTCCCCCGAAGGCCGACGCATCTTCCCCCGCCTCTCCATCGCCGAAAACCTCCAGCTCGGAGCATTCCTCCGCTCCGACAAGGCAGGCATCGAGAAGGACATCCAGCGCGCCTACGACCTCTTCCCCATCCTCGGCGAACGCCGAAAGCAAGCCGCGGGAACCCTCTCGGGCGGCGAACAGCAAATGCTCGCCATGGGCCGCGCCCTCATGTCCCAGCCCAAACTGCTCATGCTCGACGAACCCTCCATGGGCCTCTCCCCGATCATGATGCAGAAGATCATGGCGACCATCGCCGAACTCAAGTCCCAGGGCACGACCATCCTCCTCGTCGAGCAGAACGCCCAGGCCGCGCTCTCCCTCGCCGACCACGGCCACGTCATGGAAGTCGGCACCGTCGTCCTCTCCGGAACCGGACAGGACCTCCTCCACGACGAATCCGTCCGCAAGGCGTACCTCGGCGAGGACTGAGCCCGAACGCACACACGGCTGAGGCCCGTACCCCTCCGGGGGCACGGGCCTCAGCCACAAGCGGTGCGGGGCGGAACTCAGCCCTTCCCCGCCTTCTTCTCCTCGGCGTCCTGAATAACCGCCTCAGCGACCTGCTGCATCGAAAGCCGACGATCCATCGACGTCTTCTGAATCCAACGGAACGCCGCCGGCTCCGACAGGCCGTACTCCGTCTGCAACACCGACTTCGCCCGGTCCACCAGCTTCCGCGTCTCCAGCCGCAGAGTAAGGTCCGCGACCTCGTTCTCCAGCGTCTTCAGCTCCTGGAACCGCGACACCGCCATCTCAATGGCCGGCACGACATCACTCTTGCTGAACGGCTTCACCAGATACGCCATCGCACCCGCGTCCCGCGCCCGCTCCACCAGATCGCGCTGCGAGAACGCCGTCAGCATCAGCACCGGAGCGATCGACTCCTCCGCGATCTTCTCCGCCGCGGTGATGCCGTCCATCTTCGGCATCTTCACATCGAGGATCACCAGATCGGGCTTGTGCTCACGAGCCAGCTCGACCGCCTGCTCACCGTCACCGGCCTCACCGACGACGCTGTAGCCCTCTTCCTCGAGCATCTCTTTGAGGTCGAGGCGGATCAGAGCCTCGTCCTCGGCGATGACGACACGGGTCGTCAGCGGCGGGACGTGCGACTTGTCGTCGTCGGGCGCGTCTACGGGCTGGGGCGACTCGGGGGCGGTCACGATAGCTCCTTGTTCAGGGCACGGGTACTGCTCCCAAGAGCGTACCTAGCTGCGGTAAGGTGGTCGGGCAGCGGGTCGGGGTAGACCTTCGATTCTGCGGGCCCCGGTAGCCCAATTGGCAGCAGGCAACGGATTCAAAACCCGTACAGTGTGGGTTCAAGTCCCACCCGGGGCACTTTTCCTTGGATTCCAAGGTCGCGACACTGAAGCGGATGTTCACCTTCTCGTGAACGTCCGCTTTTTTGCTGCATGCCGTAGCGATGAGTCGCACAGAGTGGCCACATGTACGACATGGGCATGCGTAAACGAGCTCTGACTCTGGTCTCCCAGGGTCGCAGTCTGAACTCGGTGAGCAAGGAGACCGGGGTCTCCCGGGCCGCAATACGCTCCTGGCAGATCGACATCGAACCGCGCAAGCGCGCAGGCCTCCCGTGCCCAAGATGCGGCGATGCGCCAGCCCTACCCGAGGACCAGGCCGCGTACGCCTACTTGTTGGGCCTCTATCTGGGCGATGGCTGCATCAACGCCCACCGGCGAGGCGTCTACTTCATCCGCATCGTGCTGGACAACGCCTGGCCGGGCCTTATCGACGCCTGCGAAGCGGCCATGCGGGCAGTACGGCCGGACAACAGCGTGTGCCGCGTCAAGAAACAGGGTTGCGTCGCAGTCACGGCCTCCAGCAAACACTGGCCCTGTCTCTTCCCGCAGCACGGGCCTGGCAAGAAGCACGAGCGCAAGATCGCTCTCGAACCCTGGCAGCAAGCAATCGTCGACGCGTGCCCGTGGGAATTCATTCGCGGTCTCATCCACGCCGATGGCTGCCGCATCACCAACTGGGCCACCCGCATCGTCGGCGGCGAGCAGAAGCGCTACGAATACCCCCGGTACTTCTTCACCAACCTGTCGGGCGACATCATCACGCTCTTCACCGACGCCCTGGACAGAGTGGGCGTCGAATGGCGACAGGCGAACCATCGCAACATCTCCATAGCCCGCAAAGCCTCCGTCGCCCTCATGGACACCCACGTAGGCCCCAAATACTGACCTCCCGCCTACTTGGGTGAGTCGTCCTCGCCGATGTGGTGGACGCGGACCAGGTTCGTGGAGCCGGAGACTCCGGGCGGGGAGCCGGCCGTGATGACGACGATGTCGCCCTTCCGGCAGCGGCCGTACTGGAGGAGGAGTTCGTCGACCTGGTCGACCATCGCGTCGGTGGAGTCGACGTGGGGGCCGAGGAAGGTCTCCACTCCCCAGGTGAGGTTGAGCTGGGAGCGGGTGGACGGGGTCGGGGTGAAGGCCAGGAGCGGGATGGGTGAGCGGTAGCGGGAGAGGCGGCGGACCGTGTCTCCGGACTGGGTGAAGGCCACCAGGAATTTCGCGCCGAGGAAGTCGCCCATTTCGGCTGCGGCACGGGCGACGGCTCCGCCTTGGGTGCGGGGTTTGTTGCGTTCGGTGAGGGGCGGGAGCCCCTTGGCGAGGATGTCTTCCTCTGCGGCTTCGATGATGCGGCCCATGGTGCGGACCGTTTCCACGGGGTATTTGCCGACGCTGGTCTCGCCGGAGAGCATGACGGCGTCGGTGCCGTCGATGACGGCGTTGGCGACGTCGGATGCCTCGGCGCGGGTGGGGCGGGAGTTGTCGATCATCGAGTCGAGCATCTGGGTCGCGACGATGACCGGCTTGGCGTTGCGCTTGGCGAGTTTGATGGCGCGCTTTTGGACGATGGGGACTTGTTCGAGGGGCATTTCGACGCCGAGGTCTCCGCGGGCGACCATGATTCCGTCGAAGGCGGCGACGATGTCGTCGATGTTGTCGACGGCCTGGGGCTTTTCGACTTTGGCGATGACGGGGAGGCGGCGGTCTTCCTCGTCCATGATGCGGTGGACGTCTTCGATGTCGCGGCCGCTGCGCACGAAGGAGAGGGCGATGACGTCGGCGCCTGTGCGCAGGGCCCAGCGGAGGTCTTCCTGGTCCTTGTCGCTGAGTGCGGGGACGGAGACGGCTACGCCGGGGAGGTTGAGGCCTTTGTGGTCGGAGACCATGCCGCCTTCGATGACGGTGGTGTGGACGCGGGGGCCGTCGATGCCGGTGACTTCGAGGGTGACTTTGCCGTCGTCGACGAGGATGCGTTCGCCGGTGGTGACGTCGGTGGCGAGGCCGTCGTAGGTGGTTCCGCAGGTCTGGCGGTCGCCTTGGACGTCGGGTTCGACGGTGATGGTGAATTCGTCGCCGCGTTCAAGGAGTACGGGGCCTTCGCGGAAGCGTCCGAGTCTGATCTTCGGGCCTTGAAGGTCGGCGAGGATTCCGACGCTGCGGCCGGTTTCGTCAGAGGCCTTTCGGACGTGGTGGTAGCGCTCCTCGTGTTCGGCGTAGGTGCCGTGGCTGAGGTTGAAGCGGGCTACGTCCATTCCGGCTTCGACGAGTGCCTTGATCTGCTCGTACGAGTCGGTGGCTGGGCCCAGGGTGCAGACGATCTTTGCTCGGCGCATGCTTCGAGCCTAGGGCTTACCGGCGGGTAGGGAATTGGTTGCGCATGACTACCCAACCACCTTTGGATGAAGGGCTATTGACAAGTGTTGAATTGTGCATGGGGGTGCTCCGATGAGCATGGTGAGCATGCATTTCGGTGCGGGCGTTCGGGAGGTGTGGTCTTCACAGCTCGGGCGGGTGCATGGTGAATCGGGCGTTGACGTTCGCATAAACGGTCTGTCGCTCGGGTTCGAGGTCGAGGGGTGCGGGGGTGTCGTCGGGGGCGCCGCCATAGGCTGCCATGCGCATGTGGGGTGCGCCGGGGACGGGTCCGTAGCGGTCGGGGTCTTCGGCTCCGGTGTCGGCGAGTTCGATGAGGGCGGCGAGGCGGGTGCCGAGGGCTTCGGCGTATTCGCGGGCGCGCTGGACGGCTTCGTGGACTGCTTGTCGGCGGGCGGTGCGGTGGACGGGTGAGTCGGGGCGCAGGGACCACCAGGGGCCGTCGATGCGGGTGAGGTCCTGGTCGGCGAGGCGGGTGGTGAGTTCGCCGAGTGCGGTGAAGTCGGTGAGTTCGGCGGTGATGTGGACGCGGCCGTGGTAGGCGCGGATACGTTCGGAGCGGCCGTGACGGGTGAGTTCGGGGGTGATGGAGAAGGCGCCGGTCTCGACTTTTTCGATGGCTTCTCCGTAGCTCTTGATGAGGTCGAGGGTGGCGGTGTTGCGGCGGGTGAGGTCGGTGAGGGCTTCGCGGCGGTCGGTGCCGCGGGCGTTGACGGTGATGCCGATGCGGGCGAGGTCGGGGTCGGTCTCGATGCGGGCTTCGCCGCGGACGGCGATGCGGGGGGCTTGGGGGGTGCCGTAGGGGGTGGCGGTGGGCTGTGCGCCGGGTGTCGTCTCGTCGGGGGTCATGGGGTCACTGTGGCAGCAGCGCATCGGACAGTCATCGGATTGAAACCTCGTAGGTCTGTTGCGTGTTGGGTTGAGGGGACAGAATCTACGCGCGTTGCAACTGTCGATGAGTGGTGCCGGAGGGGATCTGAGATGCCGTTGAATCGCCGGAAGTTTCTGGGCAAGTCCGCTGCTACGGGTGCGGCCGTGGCGTTGACCGGGGCGGTGTCGGCGCCGGCAGCGCAGGCGCACGGGGGGCGGCCGAAGGGGCACAAGCGGTATTCGTTCACCGTCATGGGGACGACGGACCTGCATGGTCATGTCTTCAACTGGGACTACTACAAGGACGCCGCGTACACGGACACGGCGGGCAACGCGCAGGGGCTGTCTCGGATCTCGACGCTGGTGAAGCAGGTCCGCGAGGAGAAGGGCCGTGGCAACACGCTCCTGATCGACGCGGGTGACACGATCCAGGGCACGCCGCTGACGTACTACTACGCGCGCGTGGAGCCGATCACCGCGGCGGACGGTCCGGTGCATCCGATGGCGCAGGCGATGAACGCGATCGGTTATGACGCGGCGGCGCTCGGCAATCACGAGTTCAACTACGGCATCGACACGCTGCGCAAGTTCGAGTCGCAGTTGAAGTTCCCGCTGCTCGGTGCGAACGCCGTGGACGCGAAGACGGAGAAGCCGGCGTTCAGGCCGTACGTGATCAAGAAGTTGCGTACGCCGCACGGCAGGGACGTGAAGGTGGCGATCCTGGGGCTGACGAATCCGGGGATCGCGATCTGGGACAAGGCGTATGTGCAGGGCGTGTTGAAGTTCCCCGGCATCGAGGAGCAGGCCGCGCTGTGGGTGCCGAAGCTGCGCTCGATGGGTGCGGACGTGGTGATCGTGTCGGCGCACACGGGCGCTTCGGGCACGTCGTCGTGGGGCGATCAGCTGCCGTACGTGGAGAACGCGGCGGCGAATGTGGCGAGGACCGTGCCGGGGATCGACGCGATTCTCGTCGGGCACGCGCATGTGGAGATCGAGCAGCAGTTGGTGACGAACGAGAAGACCGGGAAGTCGGTCGTTCTGTCGGAGCCGCTGTGCTACGCGGAGCGGCTGGCGCTCTTCGACTTCGAGTTGGAGTGGGAGAGGGGCTGCTGGACGGTGACGTCGGTGTCGTCGAAGCTGCTGAACTCGAATGCGGTGGCGGACGACCCGAAGATCACGAAGTTGCTCGAGGACGAGCACGCGCTGGTCGTGAAGTATGTGAACCAGGTCGTGGGTCAGGCGACGACGACGCTGACGACGGTGGACGCCCGGTACAAGGACGCGCCGATCATCGATCTGATCAACAAGGTGCAGGCCGATGTGGTGACGGAGGCCCTGAAGTCGACGGAGTACGCGTCGCTGCCGGTCCTCTCGCAGGCTTCGCCGTTCTCGCGGACGTCGTCGATTCCGGCGGGTGAGGTGACGATCCGGGATCTGTCGGGTCTGTATGTGTACGACAACACGCTGGTCGCGAAGTTGATGACGGGTGCGCAGGTGCGGGCGTACCTGGAGTTCTCGGCGGAGTATTTCGTGCAGACGGCGGCGGGTGCGGTCGTGGACGTGGACAAGCTGACGAACGCGAACAACCGGCCGGACTACAACTACGACTACGTGTCGGGGCTTTCGTACGACATCGACGTCGCGCAGGCGGCGGGGTCGCGGATCAAGAACGTGACGTATCAGGGTGCGGCGCTGGACGACGCGCAGAAGTTTGTTTTCGCGGTGAACAACTACCGGGCGAACGGTGGCGGGGCGTTCCCGCATGTGGCGTCGGCGCAGGAGCTGTGGTCGGAGTCGACGGAGATCCGTACGCGGATCGCCGAGTGGGTGACCGCGAAGGGCACCTTGGACCCGGCGGAGTTCGCTTCGGTGGACTGGCGGCTGACGCGGGACGGTACGCCTGTGTTCTAGTTCTTGAGTTCGATCAGATGGGTGATGCCGCGTTCTCCGGACTGGGTCCGGGGGGCGCGGTTTTCGTTGGGGGTGAGGCCGAAGGTGGTGAAGGCGGTGCGTTGCGGGAGGGGGTAGGGGTCTTTGCCGGTGAGGGTGTTGAGGATGGTGGCGCTGCGCCAGGCGGCGAGGCCGAGGTCGGGGGCGCCGACTCCGTGGGTGTGGCGTTCGGCGTTCTGTACGTAGATGTTGCTGCCGGTGTCGGTGACGGTGTGGTCGAGGACGAGGCGGAACTGTTCGTCGATGCGGGGGCGTTCGCTGTTGTCGCGGCGGAGGTGGGGGTCCAGTCCGGTGAGCATGTGGTCGAGGGGGCGTTCGCGGTAGCCGGTGGCGAGGACGACGGCGTCGGTGGTGAGGCGGGAGCGGGTGTTCTGCCGGCGGTGTTCGAGGTGAAGTTCGACTTTGGTGGTGGCGACGCGGCCGGCGGTGCGGACGCAGACGCCGGGGGTGAGGGTGGCGTCGGGCCAGCCGCCGTGGAGGGTGCGCTGGTAGAGCTCGTCGTGGATGGCGGCGATGGTTTCGGTGTCGATGCCTTTGTGGAGCTGCCATTGGGCGGGGACGAGTTGGTCGCGTACGTCTTCGGGGAGGTGGTGGAAGTAGCGGGTGTAGTCGGGGGTGAAGTGTTCGAGGCCGAGCTTGGAGTACTCCATGGGGGCGAAGGCTTCGCTGCGGGCGAGCCAGTGGAGTTTTTCGCGGCCTTGGGGGCGGTTCTTGAGGAGGTCGAGGAAGATTTCGGCGCCGGACTGGCCTGATCCGATGACGGTGATGTGGTCGGCGGCGAGGAGTTCGGTGCGGTGGGTGAGGTAGTCGGTGGAGTGGATGACGGGGACGGTGGGGGCTTCGGCGAGGGGGCGCAGCGGTTCGGGGATGTAGGGGGCGGTGCCGACGCCGAGTACGACGTTCCTGGTGTAGGTGCGGCCCAGCGCTTCGGCTTCGCCTTCGGTGTCGAGTTGGGTGAAGTCGACTTCGAAGAGGCGGCGTTCGGGGTTCCAGCGGACGGCGTCGATCTGGTGGCCGAAGTGGAGTCCGGGGAGGTTTTCGCTGACCCAGCGGCAGTAGGCGTCGTATTCGGCGCGCTGGATGTGGAAGCGCTCGGCGAAGTAGAAGGGGAAGAGGCGGTCGCGGGTTTTGAGGTAGTTGAGGAAGGACCAGGGGCTTGCGGGGTCGGCGAGGGTGACGAGGTCGGCGAGGAAGGGGACTTGGAGGGTGGCACCGTCGATGAGGAGGCCGGGGTGCCAGTGGAAGGCGGGGTGTTGTTCGTAGAAGGCGGTGTCGAGTTCGGTGAGGGGGTGGGCGAGGGCGGCGAGGGAGAGGTTGAAGGGGCCGATGCCGATGCCGACGAGGTCGCGGGGTGCTTCGGGGTGTGGAGGCTTGGGGGTGGGCGCGGTGGTCATCGGGCGGTGTTTCCTTCCACCAGTTTCAGCAGCTGGGCCAGGTCGCCCGGCTGGGTGTGCGGGTTGAGCAGGGTGGCTTTGAGCCACAGCCGGCCGTCGATGCGGGCGCGGCCGAGTACGGCGCGGCCTTGGGTGAGGAGGGTGCGGCGGATGTGGGCGATGCGTTCGTCGGGTGCGCCGTGGGGGCGGAAGAGGACGGTGCTGAGGGTGGGGGTGTCGTAGAGGTCGAAGCCGGGGTGGGCGTGGAGGGTGGCGGCGAACTCCTGGGCCTGGTCGCAGACTTGGTCGACGAGGGCGCCGAGTCCGGTGCGGCCGAGGGCTTTGAGGGTGACGGCGATCTTGAGGATGTCGGGGCGCCGGGTGGTGCGCAGGGAGCGGCCGAGGAGGTCGGGCAGGCCGGCTTCGGTGTCGTCGTCTGCGTTGAGGTAGTCGGCGTGGTGGGTGAGGGGCGTGAGGTCGGCGGGGTCGCGTACGGCGAGGAGGCCGGCGGCGACGGGCTGCCAGCCGAGTTTGTGCAGGTCGAGGGCGACGGTGGCGGCTCGGTCGAGGCCGGTGAGCTGGGTGCGGCGGGTGGGGCTGAAGAGGAGTCCGGCGCCGTACGCGGCGTCGACGTGGAGGCGGGCGCCGTGGGCTTCGCAGACGTCGGCGATCTCCGGGAGGGGGTCGATGAGTCCTGCGTCGGTGGTGCCGGCGGTGGCGGCGACCAGTTTGGGTCCTGGCAGGTCGGTGAGGGCTTCGTCGAGGGCGGCCGGGTCGAGGGTGCCGGTGGGGGCGGGCACGGTGACGGGGTCGGGGAGCCCGAGGAGCCAGGCTGCGCGGGGCAGGGAGTGGTGCGCGCCTGCGCCGGTGATGAGCTGGAGGGGGCCCTCTGAGGCGTGGGCTTCGCGGGCCAGGAGGACGGCGAGCTGGTTGGCCTCGGTGCCGCCGGTGGTGACCAGGGCCTGGGGGTGGCCGGGCCGGCCAGGGTGCGCGGGCCGGCCGGCGTGGCCCGTGTCGCCGTAGACCTCATGGGCGAGTGCGTCGGTGACGAGGGTTTCGAGGGCGGAGGCCGCGGGGGCCTGGTCCCAGGAGTCCATGGAGGGGTTGAGGGCCGAGGCGGCGAGGTCGGCGGCCGTGGCGAGGGCGAGGGGCGGGCAGTGGAGGTGGGCCGCGCACAGGGGGTCGGCGGGGTCGGCGGCGCCTTCGGCGAGGGCCTGTACGAGGGTGCGCAGCGCGGTGTCGGGGCCGGTGCCGTGGTGGGGCAGGGGGTCGCCGGCGAGTTCGCGCAGGCGGGCGGTGACGGTGTGGGGGCCGCCGGCGGGGAGGGGCCCGCCTCGGGCGGCGGCTCCGTCGTGGAGGGCGTCGAGGACGGTTTTGAGCAACGGCCGCAGGGCTTGGGGGCCTTGGGGCCCTCCGGCGAGGGGCGGCGGGTTGCTCATGGCGGTGTCCTTCGGGGGTGCGGGTGGGGCCTCCAGCCTGTCTGCGGTGGCTGTGGCATGCCCGTTGATCACAACGATCGGAACCCGAAAGTGGTACTGCCGTGCGGGGATTGGGCGGCGACGGGGTGGTTGGTGGTACGGGGTCCGGGCACGCCGGACCCCGTACATTCCGGGCCCTAGTAGGCGGCGGTGGCCGTCCTGATCTTCAAGGCGCGGGCGAGGTCGTCGAGTTGGTCGGCGAGTTTGCGGCGCAGGGCGGGGATGGGGTCGTCGTCCTCCAGGCAGGATTCGCCGAGGGTGAGGGTGTGGGTGTCGACGGCGTGGGCGGGGAAGGCCCAGCGTCCCGCGGCGTCGGCGACGGCGGGGCCACGGCGGTGGGCGACGGCTACGGCGTCAGGGAAGTAGCGGGCGACATAGGGGTGCAGGAGGTCGCTCTGTTCGGGCTGCCAGAAGCCCTGGGCGGTGGCGGTGAAGAGGTAGTTGGAGAGTTCGTCGGTGGTGAACATGGCGTCCCAGGCGGCGCGTTTGGCGTCGGGGTCGGGCAGGGCCGCGCGGCAGCGGGCGGCGCCTTCCTGGCCGGTGGCGCTGGGGTCCTGGGTGAGTTCGGCCTCGATGACGGCGTCGTCGACGGCGCCGAGTACGCAGAGGCGGCCGAGGATGCGCCAGCGCAGTTCGGGGTCGAGTTCGGGGCCGCCGGGGACGCTGCCGCTGTCGTACCAGTCGCGGATGGTGTCGGCGTGTGCGGCGCTGTCGATGAGGGTGCGCACGGCGGTGAGGCGCAGGCCGGGGTTGCTGCCGTCCTCGGTGCGGCGGATGAGGTCGGCGCACAGGTCGGTGAGGAGGGCGAGTGCGTCGGGGCGTTCCGCGGGGGTGGTGTAGCGGTCGGCCACCTGGGTGCGGGCGAAGGCCAGGACGCCCTGGACGTTGGCGAGTTCGCGTTCGCCGGGGAGGTGGGCGCGGGCGGCTTCGAGGTAGGTGAGGGGTTCGAGTGCACCGTCGCGGACCATGTCGCGCAGGCAGTTCCACAGGACGGCGCGGGTGAGGGGGTCGGGCACGCGGGACAGGCCGCGCAGGGCGGTTTCCTCGGAGTGGGGGTCGAGGCGGATCTTGGCGTAGGTGAGGTCCTGGTCGTTGGGGACGACGAGGGCGGGGCGGGGGCCGGGGAGGCGGTGTTCGCCGTCGACGGGGATGTCGATGTCGGTCAGTTCGCGGCGGACGAGGGTGGCTCCGTCGATGAGGTCGCGGTCGTAGACGCCGACGGTGATGCGGTGGGGGCGGCTGCCGTCGCGGGTGAGGGTGAGTTCTGCCTGCCCCGGGTGCTCGGTGACGGTGGCGGTGAGGGTGTCGACGCCGGTGGTGCGCAGCCAGGTGTCGGCCCAGGCGTGGACGTCGCGGTCCGTGTGGTGGGCGAGGGAGGCGATGAAGTCGGCGAGGGTGGCGTTGGCGAACTTGTGGCGCTGGAAGTGGGTGTTGATGCCGGCGAGGAAGTCCTTCTCGCCCAGCCAGGCGACCAGCTGCCGAAGTGCGGAAGCCCCCTTGGCGTAGGAGATGCCGTCGAAGTTGAGCAGGGCGGACGCGGTGTCGGGGACCGCGTCGGCGTCGGGGGCGACGGGGTGGGTGGAGGGGCGCTGGTCGGCGTCGTATCCCCAGGCCTTGCGGGACACTCCGAAGTCGACCCAGGTGTCCTTGAAGCGGGTGGCTTCGGTGAGGGTCTGGTAGCCCATGTATTCGGCGAAGGACTCGTTGAGCCAGATGTCGTCCCACCATTGGAGGGTGACGAGGTCGCCGAACCACATGTGGGCCATTTCGTGGGCGATGACCATGGCGCGGGTCTGGCGTTCGGTGTCGGTGACGGCGGAGCGGTGGACGAACTCGTCGCGGAAGGTGACGAGTCCGGGGTTCTCCATGGCGCCGGCGTTGAACTCGGGGACGAACGCCTGGTCGTAGGAGTCGAAGGGGTAGGGCTCCTCGAACTTCTCGTGGTAGCGGTCGTAGCAGGCGCGGGTGATGTCGAGGATTTCTTCGGCGTCGGCGTCGAGGTAGGGGGCGAGGGAACGGCGGCAGTGCAGGCCGAAGGGCAGGCCGCGGTGCTCGGTGCGTACGGAGTGCCAGGGGCCGACGGCGACGGCGACGAGGTAGGTGGAGAGCAACGGGGTGGTGGCGGCCTGCCACTTCCCCTCGCCCAGGTGCTCGGTGACGCTGTTGGCGAGGACGGTCCAGCCGTCGGGGGCGGTGACGGTGAGGTCGAACACGGCCTTCAGGTCGGGCTGGTCGAAGGCGGCGAAGACGCGCTGGACGTCTTCCATGAACAGCTGCGTGTAGACGTACGTCTCGCCGTCGGCGGGGTCCGTGAAGCGGTGCATGCCTTCGCCGGTGTGCGAGTAGGCCATGGCGGCTTCGACGCGCAGTTCGTGCGGGCCGGGGGCGAGTCCGGTGAGGGGGAGCCGGTTGTCGTCGAGTGCGGCGGGGTCCAGGGGCTGTCCGTCGAGGGTGACGGATCGCAGGGCTGCGGGCCTGACCTCGACGAAGGTGTCTCCGGCCGTGCGGGTGGTGAAGCCGATCACGGTGGTGGAGTCGAAGGTGTCGGCTCCCCGGGTGAGATCGAGGTCGATCTCGTACCGCTGGACGTCGATGAGCTGGGCTCGGGTCTGCGCTTCGTCGCGCGTCAGTACGGACATGGGGACATGCTGCCGTACGCCTCCGGCGTGGGACAGGCTGGCCGGGGGCGTCCTAGGACGAGACCTCACCCGGCGCCGGCGTCACCGCCTCGGGGCTGCGCCCCGGACCCCGCTCCTCAATCGCCGCAGGGGCTCGAATTCGCCGCGATCTGCTCGTGGTGGCGGATGACCTCGCTGATGATGAAGTTCAGGAGTTTCTCGGCGAAGGCGGGGTCCAGCTTGGCGCTCTCCGCGAGTTGGCGCAGGCGTGCGATCTGGCTGGCCTCGCGGGAGGGGTCGGCCGGGGGCAGGGCGTGTTCGGCCTTGAGGTGGCCGACCTGCTGGGTGCATTTGAAGCGTTCGGCGAGCATGTGGACGACAGCGGCGTCGATGTTGTCGATGCTGTCGCGCAGTCGGGCGAGTTCGGCGCGGACGGCGGGGTCCACGGTGTCGGCGGCGTTGCTGTTGGTCATGGGAGGAAACCCTACGTGGCGCGGGGGCGGTCGATCGTGGGGCCCGGGGAGCGCAGCATCGGCGGGTCGTCGGGGTCGGGGACCGTGTGCGACCAGCCGCCGGGGACGGTGCGGCCCTGCTGTTCGCGGAAGCGGACGGGCGCGGTGCCGACACGGCGGGTGAACAGGCGGGAGAAGTAGGCGGGGTCGTCGTAGCCGACGCGGCGGGCGACGGCGGCGACGGGGAGTTCGGTGGCGGCGAGGAGTTCCTTCGCGCGGCCGAGGCGGATGCCGAGGAGGTAGTCCTTGGGGCTGCAGCCCGCTCCGCGGCGTACGGCGGTGCGCAGTTCGGCGGGGGTCATGCCGTGGCGGGCGGCGTGTTCGGCGACGGACAGGGGCTGGAAGGCGTCGCGGGCGAGGGACTGGAGTACGGGGTCGCCGTCGGGGGCCATGTCGGCACGGGCGCGGCGCAGGGCGACGAGGAGTTCGTGGACTGCGGCGGCGGTCTCGACTTCGAGCAGGGGGTTGCCGCGGCGGGCGGCGCGGGCGATGCGGCCGACGGCGGTGCGGGCGTGGGCGGCGTCGGAGAGGGGGACGACGGGGCGTTCGGGCTCTATGTAGCCGAGTTCGGTGTACGTGGTGGTGGCGGGGCCGGTGAAGTCGACGAAGCACTCGTCCCAGCCGGTTTCGGGGTCGGGCCCGTAGTGGTGGGGGATGCCGGGGGTGACCCAGATGAGGGCGGGTGCGGTGACGGTGGTGCGGCGGCCGTCGGGGGCCTGGTACCAGCCGCGTCCGGCGGTGATGACGACGGCGACGTGGTGGTCGAGGGTGCGGGGGCCGACGGTGGGCAGGGCGCCGTACTGGAGGCCGACGCCGAGGCAGACGAGGCCGAGGCGGTGGTGGGCCGGGCTGGGGGTGAAATACCGCATCCAGGTGTGGTACATCCGCTTATATCCCTTCCTGGGCGGGTGTGGTGCCGGTGGTGCGCGGTTGCGTCCAAACAGGGCCGATCTTTGTCCATGGACCGTGCCGACCGCCAGAGGTGATCGTGGTGGGCAGTACGTGAGCGAGAGGGACATGATGGCCGGGTTCAGGGTGGGCGAGGACGACTTCGAGGTCGACGGGCGGCCGGTGCGGCTCCTGTCGGGGGCGCTGCACTACTTCCGGGTGCACGAGGAGCAGTGGGGGCACCGTCTCGCGATGCTGCGGGCGATGGGCCTGAACTGTGTGGAGACGTACGTCCCGTGGAATCTGCACGAGCCGCGCCCCGGCGAGCTGCGTGACGTGGGGGCTCTGGGCCGGTTCCTGGACGCGGTGCGCGAGGCGGGGCTGTGGGCGATCGTGCGTCCGGGGCCCTATATCTGTGCCGAGTGGGAGAACGGCGGGCTGCCGCACTGGCTGACGGGTCCGCTGGGCTCGCGGGTGCGGACCAGGGACGGGGAGTTCCTGGCGGCGGTGGACCGCTGGTTCGCGGCGCTGCTCCCCCAGGTCGTGGAGCGGCAGTTCGACCGGGGCGGCCCGGTGATCATGGTGCAGGTGGAGAACGAGTACGGCTCGTACGGCTCGGACCAGGTGTATCTGGCGCATCTCGCGGACGGTCTGCGCGGGCTCGGGGTGACGGTGCCGCTCTTCACGTCGGACGGTCCGGACGACCACATGCTGACGGGCGGGTCGGTACCGGGTGTCCTCGCGACGGCGAACTTCGGGTCGAACGCGCGGGGCGGTTTCGAGACGCTGCGCCGCCACCGGCCCAAGGGTCCGCTGATGTGCATGGAGTTCTGGTGCGGCTGGTTCGACCACTGGGGCGCGGATCACGTCGTGCGGGACGCCCAGGACGCGGCGGCAGCCTTGCGGGAGATCCTGGAGTGCGGGGCGTCGGTCAATCTGTACATGGCGCACGGCGGGACGAGTTTCGGCGGCTGGGCGGGGGCGAACCGTGCGGGGCAGTTGCACGAGGGCCTGCTCCAGCCCGATGTGACGTCGTACGACTACGACGCGCCGGTCGACGAGCACGGGCGGCCGACGGAGAAGTTCTGGCGCTTCCGTGAGGTGCTCGCCGAGTACGCGGACGAGCCGCTTCCGGACGTGCCCGAGCAGCCGGCGGCGCTGGCCTCCACGGTGACGGCGGAGCTGACCTCGTACGCGCCGCTGGACGCGGTCCTGGACGGGCTCGGTTCGGCGGAGGGTGAGTACGCGGTGCCGCCGACCTTCGAGGAGCTCGACGTGGACCGGGGGCTGGTCCGCTACAGCGTCGACGTGCCGGGGCCGCGCCGGGTGTATCCGCTGCGGGTGGCGGGACTGCGGGACCGTGCCGTGGTGTGCGTGGACGGAGTGCGGGCCGGGGTGCTCACGGAGGACGAGCCGGTCCTCGCGGAGCCCGTCGCGGGACCCGCGCGCATCGAGCTGTGGGTGGAGTCGCTGGGCCGGGTCAACTACGGGCCGCGCACGGGTGAGTCGAAGGGCATCACGGGCGGGGTGCTGCACGAGCGGCAGTATCTGCACGGCGTGCGGGCGCGGGCGCTGCGTCTGGACGCGTTCGACGACGCGGACGCGGTGCGGGGCCTGGCGCCGGTGGACGGGCCTCCGGGGGCGGCGGGCCTGTACCGCGGCACGTTCGAGGTGAGCGGCGCCGGGGACGCGGAGCTCGAACTGCCGGGCTGGACACGGGGGTTCGTGTGGGTGAACGGCTTCAACCTGGGACGCTATTGGTCGGTCGGCCCGCAGCACTCGCTGTACGTTCCCGGTCCCGTGCTGCGGGAGGGCCGCAACGAGGTGTGGGTACTTGAGACGGAGGCGGCGGGCGAGCCGCGCGTGACGTTGTCGTAGGCGCCGCCGGGCAGACGTACGGGGCCGGTTCCGGATCACGGAACCGGCCCCTCTCTACGCGCGACGGGGTGCGGGCCGCTCTCCGTGGGAGCCGGCGGGCACGGTCCTCGCTGCGCTCATGGTGGGGCGCGTTGATCACGATGGCGCGTGCGGAGCGTGCGGGCCCATGGACAAAGGAGGGGAAGGTCTTGGACTAATCGCGCACGGTGGGCCTGCCGGATCCCGCCGTACAGTGGAGTTCCGGTGTCCGGGCGGTGGTGCCCGGCGGCCCCAGGGGGTGCGGGCGTGGCGAACGGCGGACCGGTGGAGCACGGCTTTCCGCATCTGGAGACGGTGCGGGCGGCGCTGACCGCGCTGTACAAGCGGCTCTCGTACGACACCGTGCACGCCTTCGACACGAGTGTCGCCCCGGTCGACGTGGCGTTCTGCGACCAGGACGACCTGTATCTGGGGGCGCAGCGGGTGGCGCGTGAGCTGGTGCGGCACTACCGGCTGCCGGACGCGCGGATGATCGTCAGTTTCCGCGAGATGACGCATGCGGCGAGTGTCGAGCTGGCGGCGGGGCCGGAGTACTTCATCGAGCTGAACGACCGGTTCCGTACGCATCGGCGTGACATCGGGGCCGCGCTCGCCCATGAGGTCATGCACGTCTATCTGCACCGGCTGGGTCTCGCGTTCCCGGGGACGCGGGACAACGAGATCCTCACGGACACGGCCACCACCTATCTGGGGGCGGGCTGGCTGCTGCTCGACGCGTACCGGGAGGACGCGGCGTCGTCGCAGAAGCTCGGCTATCTCACGCCCGAGGAGTTCGGCTACGTGCTGGCCAAGCGGTCGCTCGCGTTCGGTGAGGCGCCGGAGACGTGGTTCACCAGTGCACAGGCCTACACCGCGTACACGAAGGGGCTGGCGCGGGCGCGGGCCGACGAGCAGCAGCCGCCGCTGACGGCGGCCGGGTGGGCGGGGCGGCGGCGGTACGCGAAGGAACGGCGTGAGGCGCGGGAGACCGGGGCGGGCGGGGTGGCGCCGGGCGGTGCGTACGCGTTCTCGACGGAGGGGTCCGTGCTGCGGGTGACGTTTCCGTGTCCGACGTGTCATCAGCGGATCAGGGTGCCGGTGCGGGGCCGGGTGCGGGCGCGGTGCGCACTGTGCCACACCGTGATGGAGTGCGACACATAGCCTCAAAACGCTTTGCGTTCACCTCGGGTGAGGGGCGATGGTCGACCCATGGACGAAGAGCAGAAGGCAGGCGCGAGTGGCCTGTTCGACGCGGTGTACGGCGGTGACGAGGACGCGGTGGTGCGGGCCCTGCGCGCGGGCGCCGCGGCGGACGAGCCGGACGACGAGGGCCGTACGGCGCTCTATCTGGCGTCGGTGAGCGACGAGCCGGGCATCGTACGGCTGCTGTTGTCGGCCGGGGCGGACCCGGACCGGCTGAGCAGTGGCACGGATCTGCCGCTGTGCGGGGCGGCGTGCGGCGGGCACACGGAGGTCGTGCGGGCGCTGCTCGCGGCGGGCGCGCGGGTCGATCTGCGTGAGGAGTTCGGGTTCACGGCGATGGCGTGGGCGCTGCAGCGCGGGCACGAGCGGGTGGTGCGGGCGCTGCTCGACGGCGGCGCGGATCCGCAGCTGCCGGCTCCCGGCG
The DNA here is from genome assembly GCF_002803065.1 of Streptomyces sp. CB01635. Taxonomy (GTDB): domain Bacteria; phylum Actinomycetota; class Actinomycetes; order Streptomycetales; family Streptomycetaceae; genus Streptomyces. Next base: position 600,008 of record NZ_NNBL01000002.1, on the reverse strand, counting down.
GGGGTCTTCCACTGGTGGCGGCGGCCCGGCGCGGGTCCACGGGGTGTGTGCGTGCGCTGGTCGAACACGGCGCGCAGGGGCGGACCGAGGCGCTTGCGGAGGCGCTGGCCTGGTGCGGTGTGGATGTGGCGGCGGTGCTGCGTACGGGACTTGAGCGGCCGGAGAGCGAGGCGGTGACGCAGCGGTTCGTGGAGGACGGCGGGGTGACCGTGGTCGTGGAACTGCTCGACGAGGAGGGGCGGCCTCGGTCGGGCAACGACATGCAGACGGGGCACGCGGCGATCGCCACGCTCCTGGAGGCGGACCTGGGTGTCGTCACACCGGCCGCCGAGCTGGCGGAGCGTGCGCTGCGCCGCGGTGACCCGGACGACGACGACTGGACCGAGGCCGCCTCGGTGCTGCAGGCGCGCGGTGACGAGGAGACGTATCGGTGGGCGGCCGCGTGGTGCGCGAGCGATGAGGAGCTGCGGCGGGCCTTCGGGGCGGATGTGCTCGGGCAGTTGGGGCCGCGGGGCCGCTACACGGCCAGGTCGCTACCGGTGCTGTGTGCCCTGGCCCGCGCGGCCCGCGACACGGCCGGTCTGCGCTCGGCCGTCGTCGCGCTCGGCCATCTCGGGGACCCGGCCGCGCTGCCGGAAATCCTGCTCCAGGCCGAGCATCCGGAGCCGCGGGTGCGGCGCGCGGTGGCGCTCGCCCTGACGGGCCTGATGCCCGCCGGTCACGACGAGGCCGTCGCGGCGCTGGTCGCGCTGACCCGCGACGCGGACGGCGATGTGCGCAACTGGGCCGCGGCGGCGCTCGCCGCAGCGCCTGCCGACACGGCCGAGGTGCGCGACGCGCTGGCCGCGCTCCTCGATGACCCGGTCCCGGACGCCGCGGCGGAGGCGGCCCGCGGTCTGGCGCTGCGCCACGACCTGCGGGCCGTCGAGGCGCTCGCGCGGATCCTCGCCTGCCAGGCGCCGGGCGGGTACGCGCACGACACGGCCCGGGACGCGATCCGCCACGTCCCGGACGCGCGGGTCAGAGCCCGTCTGGAGTGGACGGTCCCGCGATGTCGTTGACGGCGGCCCAGCTGAACGCCATGGCGGGCCCGATCGTCGCGCCGGGCCCCGGGTACGTCTCCCCCATGACGGCCGCCGAGCAGTTCCCGGAGGCGTAGAGCCCGGCGACGGGTGTGCCGTCCTCGCGCAGGACGCGGGCGTCGCCGTCGGTGACGAGGCCGCCTTTGGTGCCGATGTCGCCGGGGTGGACGGGGACGGCGTAGAAGGGGCCCTTGTCGAGGGGGGCGAGGTTGGGGTTCGGGAGGGTCGGGTCGCCGTAGTGGCGGTCGTAGACGCTGTCGCCGCGCGCGAAGTCCCCGTCCTTGCCGGTGGCGGCGAAACCGTTGAACCTCCTTATGGCAGACGGCAGTTGGGGCGCTTCGATGATCCGGGCGAGTTCCTCCACGGTGGCGGCCTGCCTCAGAAAGCCGTTCTCGCGCCACCGCCTCGGAAAGGCCTGGCCGGGGAAGAGGCCCGCGAAGATATAGCGGGCCTTGGAGCGGGCGTCGAGGATCAGCCAGGACGGGACAGTCGTCGCGTCGGGGCGGTCGGCGGCGTACATGCGGTCCACGAACTCGTGGTACGGCGCCGCCTCGTTGGCGTACCGCTCCCCCGCCGCGTTCACGATCACCATGCCGGGGATGCCCCGGTCGGCGACGAGGAAGAACGGCCTCTCGCCCGGCGGGCACAGGGAGGGAGCGCCCCACACCCTGTCGAGGAGGTCGGTGGCTGCGCCGAGTTCTTCGCCCAGGCGCAGGGCGTCGCCGACCTGGCCCTCGGAGGAGTGGGTCCACGCCGTGGACGTGGGCTGCGGCAAGTACTTCTCGCGCAGCGCCTGGTCGTGGGAGAAACCACCGGAGGCGAGGACGACGCCGCCGCGGGCCCGTACGACGTGTTCGGTCCCGTCGCGCAGAACGCGGACGCCGGTGACGCGGTCGCCCTCCACGACGAGGCCGGTCAGCGGCGCGGACAGCCACAGGTCACCGCCGAGCCGCTCCAGGGAGAGCCGCATCCTGGCGATGAGCGCCTCACCGAGCGAGAGCAGCTTGCGCCCACGCAGCGCCGCGCCCACGGCCCGCGCCCCCACCCGCAGCGACCTGCGCCTGCCGGCCCAGGTACGGGCGACCATGTTGAGGAAGCGGAAGTCGTACGACGTCATGGTCAGCCCGTACGTGGGCAGCCCGGCCCGGCGCAGGTCCCGGGCGAGCGGGCCGAGTTCCTTGAGGTCGACGACGCACGGCTCGGCCGAGCGGCCCTGCGCCATGCCGCCGAGCGCTTCCGGGAAGTAGTCGGAGTAGCCGGGTGTGTACATGAAGCGGACGGCGGTGCGGTCGTGGAACTCGCGCACCATGCGCGGCCCGTGCCGCAGATAGGCGTCCTTGCGGCCGCCGGGCACGCGGTCGCCGACGGTCGCGTCGAGGTAGGCGCGGGCCTTCTCGTACGTGTCGCCGAGGCCGGCCGCGTCGAGGTGGAAGTTGCCCGGTACCCAGATCGCGCCGCCGGACAGGGCGGTGGATCCGCCGTACCAGTCGGTCTTCTCGACGATCAGGGCGGTCAGGCCGCGCAGGCGGGCGGTGATCGCGGCGGCGAACCCGGCGGCGCCGGACCCGACGACCACCACGTCGTAACCGATCTCGGCGTCACTCATGTGAACTCCCCGGTGGCGTAGGCACTGCGGAAGTAGAGGAGGGGGTTGCCGCCGTCGCGTGCGGTCACGGCGAGGACCCGGGCGGTGACGATCCAGTGGTCGCCGGCCTCGTGGACGGCGTACAGCTCGCAGTCGACGGTGGCGAGGGCGCCCTCGACGCGGACCGCGCCGCCTCCGGTCGGCTCCCACCGCACGTCGCGGAACTTGTCGGGGCCGCTACGGCCGACGGCGGCGCACACGGCGCGCTGGTCGTCGGCGAGGATCGAGACGCCGAACCGGCCCGCGCGCCGCACCCTGGGCCAGCTCGTCGACGACTTGGCGACGCACAGCAGCACGAGCGGCGGTTCGAGGGAGAGCGAGGCGAAGGACTGGCAGGCGAGGCCCACCGGTTCGCCGGTGTCCTCGTCGAGGGCGGCGACGACCGTGACGCCGGACGCGAAGTGGCCCAGGACGTCTCGGAACGCGTCCGGGGTCAGCCGTTCCACCGGTGGCCCCAGAAGCTGTCGGAGGTGATCTCCTTCGTCACCCAGGTCGCTTTGTCGACGATGAGACCGTCCCAGCCGTACTCGACCTGGAAGCCGCCGGGGGCCTGCGCGTAGAACGACACCATGTGGTCGTTGGAGTGCCGGCCGAGGGTGGAGGCGATCGGGATGCCCGCCGCGTTCATGCGGTCGAGGCAGAAGCCCACGTCGTCGAGGCGCTCCAGCTCGACCATGAAGTGCACGATGCCGGGCGGGAGTTCGCCCGGATACAGGCCGAGGCTGTGGTGGCGGGCGCCCGGGCTGAGGAAGTTCATCCAGTAGAAGTCCTGGCCCGGCTTCCCCGTGGGCACCGCGACGGGCGGCAGCTTCATCCGGTCGCGGAGCTGGAAGCCGAGGAGGTTCTCGTAGAAGTCGAGGGTGGCTTCCATGTCGGGGGCGGGCATGACGACGTGGCCGAGGCCGAGGTGGTCGCCGGTGACGAAGCGGTTGCCGTACGGCGCGGCGAGCGGGGTGTGGTCCTGGGCCTGGCCCCAGTAGATCTCCAGGGGGTTGCCGGCCGGGTCCTCGCAGTGGATGAGGCCCTGGACGCGGCGGTCGGCGAGGGTGGCGTCGTCGGCGTGCTTGACGGCGACGCCGGCCGCTTCGAGTTCGGCGGCGGCCTCGGCGAGCGCTCGCGCGTTCGCGACCTCGAAGCCGGCGGACAGAAGGCGGTCGTGTTCGCCCGCCACGAAGGACAGGCGGCGGATGCGGTCGTCGATCCGGGCGTGCAGGACGGTGTCCGTCGAGTCGGCGCCCTCCGTCATCCCGAGGATGTCGATGACGTAGGTGCGCCACTCGGCGAGCTTCGCGGTCTCGATGCGGAGGAAGCCCAGAGAGCGGATGTCCATGGCTGCGGGCCTTTCGGGGGCTGGTGACTGGTGGCTTGACTGGTGACTGGTGACCAGCGGCTGGTGACCAGTGGCTGGTGACTAGTTGCGGAAGAAGTCGACGGCGAGGCGGTTGAACTCGTCGAACCGCTCGGTCTGCGCCCAGTGGCCGCAGTGCGGGAAGACGTGCAGGCGCGCGTCCGGGATGGTCTTGAGGGCGACCAGGGCGCCGTCGAGCGGGTTGACCCGGTCCTCGCGCCCCCAGGTGAGGAGGGTGGGGGCGGTGATGCGGTGGGCCTCGCGCCACAGCATCGTGTCGGCGGGCCACTTGGCGAAGGACGCGGCCATGCGGTCGTTGCCGAGCTTGGCCTCGGGGTCGGTGGCCTGCGCGTAGCGCTCCTCGACGAACGCGTCGGTGACGATCGAGGCGTCGTACGCGAGGGTGGTCAGGAAGTCCCGCATCATGGCGCGGGTCGGCTCGCCCGAGCCGTTGAACGCGAAGAGCTTCTTGATGCCTTCGGTCGGGTCGGGTGCGAACAGGTTGACGGAGATGCCGCCCGGGCCCATCAGGAGGAGCTTGCCGACCTTGTCCGGGTGGTCGAGGGCCATCCGGGTCGCGGTGCCGCCACCGAGTGAGTTCCCGACGAAGTGCGCCTGTGGGATGTCCAGTTCATTCATGAGGGCGGCCACGGCGTCGGCCGCGAAGGAGAAGAAGTCCTTGGTCAGCTCGGGCTTGTCGGAGGCGCCGTAGCAGGGCTGGTCGATCAGGAGGGTACGGAAGTGCTCGGCGAACACGGGCAGGTTGCGGCCGAAGTTGGACCAGCCGGAGGCGCCGGGGCCGCCGCCGTGCAGCAGGATCACGACGGGGGTGTCCGGGGAGTCCGGGCCCGCCTCGTGGTAGTGGAGAGTGACGTCCGCGGCCTTGCCGGTCCGCGAAGTCCCCTCGTAGGTGAGGGAGTTCACCGTATCGGTAGAAGTGCTCACAGCATCGTGTCCTGGATGTCGAGGCCGAGGGCGCTCTGGCCGGAGAGGACGAGGGCGCGCTCGGGGTCGTTGGCGGCGTGGCCGCGGCCGGTGTGGACGTCGCGCCAGGCGCGCTGGACCGGGTGGGGGCCGGTGCGCATGGCGCCGCCGCCCGCGTTCTCCATGAGCAGGTCGACGGCGGCCACGGCGCGTTCGGTGGCGAGGACCTGGTCGCGGCGGGCGCGGGCGCGCAGCGGCATGGGGAGTTCCTCGCCGCGCTCGGCGCAGGCGTACAACTCATTGATGTTGCGCTGGAGCTGCAGGCCCGCGGCGTCGATGTCGGAGGCGGCACGGGCGATGCGGACCTGCGCGAAGGGGTCCTCGGCGACCTGCTGGCCGTAGGAGACGCGGAAGCGCTTGCGGGTGGCCTCTACGTACGCGTCGAGGGCGCCCTCGGCGATGCCGACGATGGGGGTGGAGATGGTGGTGGTGAAGACGGCGGCGTACGGGAGGCGGTAGAGCGGCTCCGGGTTGACCTCGTGGCCCGGCACGTTCAGGGCGGTGACCGGGCCGAAGCTGAGCGCGCGGTGCTCGGGCACGAACACGTCCTCGCACACGACGTTGTTGGAGCCGGTGCCGCGCAGGCCGACGGTGTCCCACACGTCGTCGATGCGGTACTCGGCGCGCGGCACGAGGAACGTCCGCATGTCGACGGGCCGGCCGTCCGCGTCCAGGACGAGGCCGCCGAGCAGCGCCCAGTCCGCGTGGTCGCAGCCGGAGGAGAAGCTCCAGGAGCCGCTGATGCGGAAGCCGCCCCCGACGGGGGTGACCTTGCCGGTCGGCGCGTACGAGGAGCAGATCCGGGTCGACGGGTCGGCGCCCCACACCTCTTCCTGGGCGCGAGGGTCGTAGAGCGCGACGTGCCAGGGGTGCACGCCGACGACGGACGCGACCCAGCCGGTGGAGCCGCAGGCCCGGGCGATCTCGCGGACGGCGGCGTAGAAGACGGCCGGGTCGGCGGCGAATCCGCCGTAGGCCCGGGGCTGGAGGAGCCGGAAGAAGCCGGTCTGCTCAAGGTCCTTGATCGACGTGTCGGGCACCTTGCGCAGCGCCTCCGCCTCGGCGGCGCGTTCGCGCAGCGCCGGCGCGAGGGCGCGGACCGCTTCGAGTACGGCGGCTGCTGTGGCCGGGGATTCGCTCATGCGGGGGCCCTCTCCTGGGTGCGGGTTCGAGTGGCTGGACCGTACGCCCGCCTCCCGCGGGCCGAGAACGGGTGGTTCCCGCTGAGCGGGAACCACGGCGGTTCCCCTGCTGTCGCTCGTGGGCTGCATGGATGGCGCGCTCCGTTCACCGACCTGTCATGCCGGGCGACCGTAATGAGAGGGTCGACCTTTCCCGTCGGCTTTCACGTCGGCCTGTCCCTTCGGCTTCTGGAGCACTGTGAACACCCCTCGCGCCCACACCGGCGCGCCCACCCGCGCGCTGCCCGTCGAACCCTCCGCCCTCCAGGCGGTGCTCTTCGACATGGACGGCACGCTCGTCGACACCGAGGACATGTGGCTCGAGGTCGTCGAGGCCGTGTCCGTGCGCCACGGCCGCCCCCTGGACGAGGAAGGCCGCGCCGCGGTGCTCGGACGCTCGGTCGAGGACGCGGCGGACCTTCTGCACGAGTCCCTGGGAGCGCCCCGCGAGGACCTCGCGGACGAGCTGGGCAGGGACTTCACCGCCCGGATCGCCGAGGGCGCGCCGCCGCGGCCGGGCGCCCTCGGGCTGCTCGCCGCACTGCGCGCGGCGGGGGTCCCGACCGCCCTGGTGTCGGCGTCGCCGCGCGCGGTGGTGCGCCGGATCGCCGAGTCCCTCGACGGGCATGTCTTCGACGCGGTGTACGGGGCCGAGGACACGCCGCGCACGAAGCCGGCGCCGGACCCGTATCTCGCGGCGGCGGCGACCCTGGGCGCGGAGCCCGCGCGGTGCGTCGCGGTGGAGGACACCCCGACGGGGGTGGCGTCGGCGGAGGCGGCGGGGTGCGCTGTCCTCGCGGTCCCGTCGGTGCGGCCGATCGCCCCGGCCCCCGGCCGCACGGTCGTCGCCGATCTCACGGCGGCGGATGTGGAGCTGCTGCGGTCGCTCGTCGCAGGTGCGGCGTAACGGCGACGGGCGCGCAGAAGCGGGCGGCGCGACGGCGATAGGCGTACCTCTGCGCACGCCCAGAAGTACGCCCAGAAGTACGCCTGGAGGTATGCCGAACCGAAATACATAGCTCCCGGCTCTTCCCCTGGGTCGCGGGCGCATGGCAAGGTCGGCGCGAGGTCGTCAACGCGCCCGCAATGTCGCGGATGCGCCCTGTTGTCCTGGGGGTTCAGCCATGCCCGAGCAGACCGGGTTCGTCGAGGGCTCCGCGCCCTCGCTCCTGGAGAAGGCCGCGAAGGTGCTCGGCGCCTTCGACGGCGCGCAGCCGCGCCTCTCCCTCACCGAGGTGATCCGGCGCTCCGGAATCCCCCGGTCCTCCGCCCACCGCATTCTCGACCAGCTGGTACGGCTCGGCTGGCTCGACCGCGAGGGCCGGGACTACCGGATGGGCATGGGAATGCTCGAACTGGGCGCGCTGGCCGCCCACCACAACCGGCTGCGCCGGACGGCGCTCCCCCGGCTGCACGCGCTGCACGAGTCGGCCGGGCACCTGGTGCACCTGTACGTCCTCGACGGCGCCGAAGTGGTCTGCCTGGAGCGGATCGGCGGCCTGCACGACACGTCGGTGCCCTCCAGGGTCGGCGGCCGCATGCCCGCGTACTGCACGGCCGCCGGCAAGGCGGTCCTCGCGTTCAGTGACCCGGCCGCCGTCGAGGGTGTCCTCGCGCACGGGCTGCGCCCTCGCACGCCGCGCACCCTCACGCATCCGACCGCGCTGCGCTCCGCGCTCGCCGCGGCCCGCGACCGGGGCGTCGCCTTCGACCACGAGGAGAGCCACCGCGACGTCGTCTGCGTCGCGGCCCCGCTGCGCGGCGCGGGCCGGGCCGTCGCCGCGATCTCCCTGTCCGGCAAGGGCCTGACGGCCCAGCGCGACCTGGAACGCCTCGCGCCCGCCGTGCTCGCCTGCGCCCGCGCGGTCTGGCGCGACCTGTACGGGCCCGGTCGCGCGACCCGCGCGGCGCCGCCCCCGAGCTGCGCGCCGGGCGTCTCCGAGCAGGCGATGGACAACATGATGGGGTGGCTGCGGACGAGCGAGTGGATGTAGGCCCGGCTCTGCGGTCCCGGCCCGCCGTACTCGCGCGGGCCTGAACGCCTCAGGAGTACGTGACCCCCACCGCGTCCGACACCGGCAGCGCCTGGCACGCGAGGACGTACCCCTCGTCGAGGTCCCGCTGGTCGAGGATCTCGTTGCGCGCCATCGTGACCTCCCCCTTGGTGACCCGGCAGCAGCACGCGCTGCACGCGCCCTCGCGGCACGAGAAGGGGGCGTCGACACCGGCGGCGAGCAGGGCGTCGAGCAGGGGCGTCCCGGCGGGCCACGCCACTTCCCGCTCCTCGCCGTCGAGTTCCACGTGCAACCGGTGGCCGTCACCGGCCAGTTCGACCGGGTCCGCTCGCTCGGCGAACACGTCGTCGCCGAGTGAGAAGTACCGCTCCCTGCGCACGGACCGCCCACCCACCGCCCGTAGCGCCTGCTCGGCCGCGTCCATCAGGGGCGCGGGCCCGCACAGATAGGCGTCTCGGTCCGCGTACGGGGCGAGGGGTGCACGCAGGGCGGCGGCCGGGGCAGTCCCTGGAGGGTTTCCAGCCAGTGCACGACGGTGAGCCGGCCCGCGAACTCGACTCCCAGGAGCCGGAGTTCCTCGCGGAAGATGACCGACTCCTCGTCGCGGTTGGCGTACAGGAGGGCGACCCGGCCGCGGCCCGCGGCGAGGGCGGACTTGGCGATGGAGACGACGGGCGTGATGCCGCTGCCGCCCGCCACGAGCAGCAGGTCCCCGTCGAGGTCGGGCGGCGTGAACGTGCCGGCGGGCGGCAGGACTTCCAGCTCGTCGCCGGGTGCGACGCGTTCGCACATCCAGCCCGACCCGACTCCCCCCGCGACCCTCTTCACCGTCACCTTCATGGGCTCGCCGGTGTGCGGGGAGCTGGCCAGCGAGTAACAGCGGGCCCCGCCACCCGGCAGTCGTACGGTCACGAACTGGCCGGGCTTGTACGGGAGTTGCGCGTCCAGGACGAGGGAGACCGCGTCGGCCGTCTCCCGTATCACCTCGGCGACCCGGACCCTCAGGCTAGGCATCCGCGACCTCCAGGAGTCCGCTCACGACCGCCACGTCGATGCTCGCCCGCAGGGGCGCGCAGCCCCGTACCCGCGCGCTCAGCTCGCCGGCCGCGACGCGCTCCGCGATGATCGGGCAGACCTCGGCCGCCGCCTCGGTCCACTGGATCTGCGTGTGGGCGGCGCTGAACTTCTCGCACAGGACCTCGTTTCCGCAGGCCGCACACCGGACGGGCCGCATCAGTCGGCCTCCCGCCGGGCGAGGTTCTCCTCGACCTCCGCGCGCCAGGCGGCGGTCGCGCGCTCGGTGTCGATCTCGAACTCGAAGCGCCGCACCATCTCGTCCTTGACGTCGCCGGCATCCACGTAGAACTGCTCGTACCAGCGCCGCAGTTGATAGACGGGGCCGTCCTCCTCGGTGAGGAGGGGATTGTCGATACGGGTCTTGCTCCGCCAGATCTCGACGTCCTGCTCGAAGCCGACCGCCAGGCCCTCAGAGGTGAGCCGGGCGGCTTCGGCGGCCTGCTCGTCGGTCATGCCGGGCAGCTTCCTGACGATCGCGCCGTACATGAGCATGAAGCTGTTCTCGTCGATCGGGTAATGGCAGTTGATGAGGACGGACTCCATCTCGACACCGCCCCCGACATCGCTCCACAGCTTGTCGATCATGTACGAGGGGCCGAAGTACGAGGCGTCGGAGCGCAGGCCGCCGCCGGTGGACAGCGTGCCGAGCTCGACGTCGCCGCGCGGCGTGGACTCCATGTACTGGGTGGCGACATGGCCGTCGAAGATGTTCTTGAAGTAGTTCGGGAACGCGTAGTGGACATAGAAGAAGTGCGCCATGTCGACGACGTTGTCCACGATCTCGCGGCAGTTGGAGTTCTCGACTCGCAGGGCGCTCCAGGACCAGTTCGACCACTCGGGGCTGCCGAAGCCCTCGATCTCCGGGATGGTGACGCCGGGCGGGGGCTCGTTACCCTCGGGGTCGTGCCACACGTAGAGCTGGCCGTTGCGTTCGAGGGTGGTCCAGGCGCGGGTCCTGGCGCGTGGCGGGACGCGTCGCGCGTACGGGATGCCGGCGCAGCGCCCGTCGCCCGCCCAGCGCCAGTCGTGGAACGGGCAGGCGACGGCGTCACCCTTGACGGTGCCGTGGGCGAGGTTGCCGCCCATGTGGGGGCAGTACGCGTTGAGAACGTGCAGGCGGTCGGGACCTCCCGCCGCGGGCTCCCCCCGGAAGACGACGAGCTTCGTGCCGAACGCCTCGATCTCGTGCGGGCCGCCCTCGCGGAAGGCGGTGGCCAGGCCCAGGCAGTGCCAGCCGCGGGCGTAGCGGGCCGGCGGTGCGGCGGCCTCGATGACGCGGACCTCTTGCTGCTGTGCGGTCATGTCGCGTGTCCTGCCCTTCAGTCGCGTGCCGCGAGTTCGACGGCGATGTCGATGAGCTGGTCCTCCTGGCCGCCGACGAGGCGGCGCTCCCCGGCGCGCAGCAGGATCTCGGCGCCGGAGACGCCGTAGCGCTCCGCCTGCCGGTAGGCGTGCTTGAGGAAGCTGGAGTAGACGCCGGCATGCCCCATCAGGAGGGACATCCGGTCGAGCAGGCACTCGTCGTCCATGACGGGCCGCACGACGTCCTCGGCCGCGTCGATGATCTTCAGTACGTCGATGCCGGTGCGGAGGCCCATCTTGTGGCAGACGGCGGCGAACGCCTCGACGGGCGTGTTGCCCGCGCCCGCGCCGAGCCGCCGCGTCGAGCCGTCGATCTGCAGCGCTCCGGCGCGCACGGCGGCCACGGAATTGCCCACGCCCAGGCCGAGGTTCTCGTGCCCGTGGAAACCGACCTGCGCGTCGTCGCCCAGCTCGGCGACGAGTGCGGACACCCGGTCGGTGACGTCGTCCATGACCAGGGCGCCGGCCGAGTCGACGACGTACACGCACTGGCAGCCGGCGTCGGCCATGATCCTGGCCTGGGCGGCGAGGCGCTCCGGCGTCGTGGAGTGCGCCATCATCAGGAATCCGACGGTCTCCAGGCCCATCTCCCGCGCGAGGCCGAAGTGCTGGACGGAGATGTCGGCCTCCGTGCAGTGCGTCGCGATGCGGCACACGCTCGCGCCGTTCGCGTGCGCGGCCCTGATGTCGTCCTTCACGCCGAGGCCGGGCAGCATCAGGAACGCGATGCGCGCCTGCCGCGCCGTGTCGACGGCGGCCTTGATGAGCTCCTGCTCGGGCGTCTTCGAGAACCCGTAGTTGAAGGACGAGCCGCCCAGGCCGTCGCCGTGCGTGACCTCGATGACGGGGACGCCCGCGCCGTCGAGGGCGCCGACGATGCTGCGCACGTCGTGGGCGGTGAACTGGTGCCGCTTCGCGTGCGAACCGTCGCGCAGCGAGGAGTCGGTGACGCGGATGTCGAGCGTCTCTGAGTACGGCTTCACTTGCTGATCCCCTTTGCGAGCTCCTCGCCGACCTTCGTCGCGGCGGCGGTCATGATGTCGAGGTTTCCTGCGTACGGCGGCAGGAAGTCGCCCGCGCCCTCCACCTCAAGGAAGATCGCGACGCGCGCCATGCCGCCGTTCATGGGTGAGGGGTTGTCGAACTGCGGTTCCGTGCGCAGCCGGTAGCCGGGTACGTACGTCGCCACGCTCTCGGCGATCTCCTTCACGGAGAGGGTGATCGCGTCCCGGTCGGCGTCCTCGGGGATGGCGCAGAAGACGGTGTCGCGCATGATGACGGGCCCCGCGGCGCCAGCCGCTGATGTCTCCGTGGCCGGGTTGAGGATGATGATCGCCTTGCCGCGCGCGGCGCCGCCGATCTCCTCGATGCCGCGGGACGTCGTACGGGTGAACTCGTCGATGTTCGCGCGGGTGCCGGGCCCCGCGGACACCGAGGCGACGGACGCCACGATCTCCGCGTACGCGACGGGGACGACGCGCGAGACCGCGTACACCATGGGGATGGTGGCCTGGCCGCCGCAGGTGATCATGTTGATGTTGGGCGCGTCGAGATGCTCGGTGAGGTTCGCGGGCGGGACCACGGCGGGGCCGACGGCGGCCGGGGTCAGGTCGATGGCCCTGATGCCGAGTTCGGCGTAACGGGGGGCGTTGGCGCGGTGGACGTAGGCGCTCGTCGCCTCGAAGACGAGGTCGGGCCGCTCGTCCTGGGCGAGCAGATGCCCGACGCCCTCGTGGCTCGCCTCGACCCCCAGCTTCCGCGCCCGCGTGAGGCCCGCGCTGTCGGGATCGACGCCGATCATCCAGCGCGGCTCGATGTACGGGGAGCGGTGGAGCTTGTGGAGGAGGTCGGTGCCGATGTTCCCGGAGCCGACGATCGCGGCGGTGGCCTTCTTCGCAGTCATACGTACCTCAGCAGAGTCAGCGGACCCGTCGGGGTCATCGGAACGAGAGCGATACGGCGCCGAGTCCGGTGAACTCGGCGGTGTAGGTGTGGCCCGCTTCGACATCGACGGCGCGGGTGCAGGAGCCGGGCAGGATGACGTGCCCCTTGCGCAGGGGCACGCCGAAGCGGGCGACGGTGCGGGCCAGCCAGGCGACGGAGACGGCGGGGTCGCCGAGCACGGCGTCACCGCGGCCCTGTGCGAGTTCGGCGCCGTCGCAGGTGAGCCGCGCCTCGACGGCTTTCAGGTCGAGGTCGCGCGGGTCGCGGCCCTCGCCGATGACGTAACCGGCGGACGAGGCGTTGTCGGCGATCGTGTCGGCGATGGTGATGCGCCAGTCGGCGATCCGGCTGTCGATCAACTCCAGTGCGGGCACGACACGTTCGGTCGCGGCGAGGACGTCGGCCGGGGTGCAGCCCTCGCCCGGGAGGTCGTCGCCGAGTACGAATCCGATCTCGACCTCGACGCGGGGCGCGCAGTAGCGGACGGTGTCCACGGGCCGGTCCTCGCGCAGCTCCATGTCGTCGAGGAGATGGCCGTAGTCCGGCTCGTCGACGCCCATCATGCGCTGCATCACCGGCGACGAGAGACCCACCTTGTGCCCGGTGACCTGGGCACCCAGGGCGGTCCTGTGCCGGATGTTGATCAGCTGGATCTCGTAGGCGTCCTCGGTGCCGATGCCCTCGAACGCGCCGGCCAGGGGCGCGACGGGGCTGCGGCCGAGCTCGGCGCGACGCAGCAGCGCGGCGACCTCCTGCCGACTCCGGACGTCAAGCATCTCGGCTCCTTGGGGTGGCGGTCTGACCCGCGGTGCGGTGCACCGCGGTGGGCCAGACGGTAGGTCGGAGCCGGGACGTGGAGGGAGGCCGGATTCCCGCTCAGCGGGAAGGTGACGCAGCTCGGCGGGAAGGTGTCAGCGGGCCCGTAGGGGCGGGGGCACGCCTCTACGGGCGGCTTCACCCGCTCCCGTACACCGCCCCCGGAACCTGCGCCCTGCCGAGGAGTTCCCTCGCCGCCTCCCCGGCCTCGGCCGGGGTCCAGCGTGCCGCCTTGTCGGCGGTGGGGCCCGGGCGCCAGCCCTCCATGACCGTGATGCGGCCGGCCTCCGCCTCGAAGACGCGGCCGGTCACGCCGTCGCTCGCGGCGGAGCCGAGCCACACCACCACCGGCGACACGTTCTCCGGGGCCATCGCGTCGAAGCCGTCCTCGGGGGCGGCCATCGTGTCGGCGAACGTGCGCTCCGTCATGCGGGTGCGGGCCGCCGGCGCGACCGCGTTCACCTGCACCCCGTACCGCCCCATCTCCGCCGCGGCGACCAGGGTCAGGCCCACGATGCCGGCCTTCGCCGCGCTGTAGTTGCCCTGGCCCACCGAGCCGAGCAGACCCGCTCCCGACGACGTGTTCACGACCCGGGCCGAGGGTGTCCTGCCCGCCTTCGCCTCCGCGCGCCAGTGCGCCGCCGCGTGCTTCAAGGGCAGGAAGTGGCCCTTGAGATGCACCCGCATGACCGCGTCCCAGTCGTCCTCGTCGAGGTTGACCAGCATCCGGTCGCGGAGAAAGCCGGCGTTGTTGACGAGCGTGTCCAGGCGCCCGAAGGTGTCGAGGGCCGTGGCGACGAGGGACGCGGCGCCCTCCGTGGTCGCGATGTCCCCGCCGTGGGCGACCGCCTCGCCGCCCAGGGCCCGTATCTCCTCGACCACTTGGGCCGCCGGACTGTCCGGCGCCGGGGCCCCGTCCAGGCCCACCCCCAGATCGTTGACCACGACCCGTGCGCCCTCGGCGGCGAACGCCAGCGCGTGCGCGCGCCCCAGGCCACGCCCGGCCCCCGTCACGATCGCGACCCGCCCCGCACACAGCCCCGACCCAGCACCCGCACCCATGTCCGCTCCCGTGCCCTTCGCCATGTCACGCCTCCTTGTTGACAGTTGCCGCGTCCAGGAACGCCGGTCGCTCCCCGCCTCCGTGCACCAGGAGGCTCGCCCCCGTGATGTACGACGCCGCGTCCGAGGCGAGGAACACCGCCGCGTCCCCGATCTCCGACGGCTCGGCGAGGCGGCCGATCGGCACCGTGCGCCCCACCGCCGCCACGCCTTCCTCGTCCCCGTAGTGCAGATGGGACAGCTCGGTGCGCACCATCCCGAGGACCAGCGTGTTCACCCGTATCTCGGGCGCCCACTCCACAGCCATCGAGCGCGCCAGGTTCTCCAGGCCCGCCTTGGCCGCCCCGTAGGCCGCCGTGCCCGGGGAGGGTCGCGCGCCACTCACGCTGCCGATCATCACGACGGCGCCGCGCGTGCGCCGCAGTTGCTCCCGCGCGGCCAACGACGCGGTCATCGGCGCCGTGAGATTGAGCTCGACCACGCGCGCGTGCCGCTCCGCGTCGGACTCGCCGAGCAGCCGGTACGGCGTGCCTCCCGCGTTGTTCACCAGCACGTCCACCCGGTCGAGGCCCGCGAAGAAGCGCCGTACGGCCGGACCGTCCCGCAGGTCGACCGGTATGAACCCGCAGCCGGGCAGCGGCTCTTCGGGGGGTCTGCGCGCACACACCACGACATCCGCCCCCGCGCGCACGAACGCCGCCGCGATCCCGGCCCCCACGCCCCGCGTGCCCCCGGTGACGACCGCGACCTTCCCCCTCAGGGGCCTTGAACTCAGATCCATGCCATCCACCCCAGGTCCATTCCGCTCGTCCCCATCGCCTGCTACCTTCCTACCAAACAAACGTTAGGTGGAAAGGTAGCTGAACGCCATGGGTGTCTCCACCTCCTCACCCGAAAAGGGGATCGCCGTCGTCACGGTGGACTTCCCTCCGGTCAACGCGCTGCCGGTGCGGGGCTGGTACGACCTGGCCGACGCCCTGCGCGCGGCGGGCCGCGACCCGGACGTGCGCTGCGTCGTCCTCGCCTCCGAGGGCCGGGGGTTCAACGCGGGCGTCGACATCAAGGAGATGCAGCGCGACACGGCGTCCGGCGGCCACAGCGCCCTCATCGGCGCCAACCGCGGATGCTACGAGGCCTTCGCGGCCGTGTACGAGTGCGAGGTGCCGGTCGTCGCCGCGGTCAACGGCTTCTGCCTGGGCGGCGGCATCGGCCTCGTGGGCAACGCGGACGCGATCGTCGCCTCGGACGACGCCACGTTCGGCCTCCCCGAGCTCGACCGCGGAGCGCTCGGCGCCGCGACCCATCTCGCCAGGCTCGTGCCGCAGCACCTGATGCGCACCCTCTACTACACCTCGCGCACGGCGACGGCGCAGGAACTGCACGCGCACGGTTCCGTCTGGAAGGTCGTGCCGCGGGCCGAACTCCGGGCCGCCGCACTGGACCTGGCACGCGAGATCGCCCGCAAGGACGGCTCGCTCATCCGCCTCGCCAAGGCCGCGATCAACGGCATCGACCCCGTCGACGTACGCCGGAGCTACCGCTTCGAGCAGGGCTTCACCTTCGAGGCGAACCTCAGCGGCGTCGCGGACCGCATCCGCGACACGTTCGGCACAGATGCAGGCACAGGCACAGGCACAGGCACAAGGACTGCCGCAGGCACGGACACGGCAACCAAGGGGGAAGCCAAGTGACGGACAAGACCATGACGCCCGAGGACGTCGTCGCCCGCCTCCGCAGCGGCATGACCATCGGCATCGGCGGCTGGGGCTCGCGCCGCAAGCCCATGGCCCTCGTTCGGGCCCTGCTGCGCAGCGACGTCACGGATCTGACCGTCATCGCGTACGGCGGCCCGGACGTCGGCCTGCTCGCCGCCGCCGGGAAGATCCGCAAGCTGGTCACGGCGTTCGTGACCCTCGACTCGATCCCGCTCGAACCGCACTTCCGCGAGGCCCGCCAGCGCGGCGCGTTCGAGCTGACGGAGGTCGACGAGGCGATGTTCATGTGGGGCCTGCACGCCGCGGCGAACCGGCTCCCCTTCATCCCGGTGCGGGCCGGCATCGGCTCGGACGTCATGCGCGTCAACCCGGCGCTGAAGACGGTCGGTTCGCCGTACGAGGACGGGGAGACGCTGGTCGCGATGCCGGCGCTGCGGATGGACGCGGCGCTCGTCCACATGAACCGCGCGGACCGGCACGGAAACGGCCAGTACCTCGGCCCCGACCCGTACTTCGACGACCTGTTCTGCGAGGCGGCCGACACGGCGTACGTGTCGTGCGAGGAGCTGGTGGAGGGATTCGGGGACGCCGTTCCGCAGACCCTCCTCGTCAAGCGGCACGCGGTCACCGGCGTGGTCGAGACGCCGAACGGCGCGCACTTCACGTCGTGTGTCCCCGACTACGGGCGGGACGAAGCATTCCAGAAGCTGTACGCGACCACGCCCTGGCCCGAGTTCGCCGAGCGCTTCCTGCCCGCGCGCGGCGACGAGAAGAGCTACCAGGAAGCCGTACGGACCTGGCACGCGGAGCGCGAGCAGCCCGCCGGAGCCACAGCCGCACCGGCGACAACAGCCCCGGTAACAACAACCACCACCACTCCCGCCACCACCCCCACCCGCGCCGAATACTGCATCATCGCCTGCGCCTACGCCTGGCGCGACAGCGGTGAGATCCTGGCGAGCCCCATGGGCCTGATCCCGTCCGTCGGGGCCCGCCTCGCCAAGCGCACCTTCTCCCCCGATCTCCTCCTCACCGACGGCGAGGCGATGACCGTGGGGCTCGACGGGGAGCCGGAGGGCTGGCTTCCGTACCGTCAGCACCTCACCATGGTCACCGGCGGCAGGCGCCACGTGATGATGGGCGCGAGCCAGATCGACCGGCACGGCAACCAGAACATCTCGTGCATCGGCGACTGGGACCGCCCCGCCCGCCAGCTGCTCGGGGTCCGCGGCGCACCCGTCAACACCCTCAACAATCCTGTGAGTTACTGGGTCCCGAAGCACTCCGCGCGCGTGTTCGTCGAGAAGGTCGACATGATCAGCGGGGTCGGGTACGACAGCGCCGCCGCGGCGGGACCGTCGGCGACGCGTTACCACCGCATCCCGCGCGTCGTGTCGAACCTCGGCGTCTTCGACTTCGAGACGCCGGACCGCTCGATGCGCCTCGCGTCCGTGCACCCCGGGGTCACCGTCGACGAGGTGATCGCGGCGACGGCCTTCCCGCTTGTCCTGCCGGACGGGGGCGACGTGCCGTACACGCGCGAGCCCACCCCCGAGGAGCTCCGGCTGATCCGCGAAGTCATCGACCCGAAGGGCCTGCGCGACCGCGAGGTCAGGCCCGTATGAGCGACTCGACCATCGAGACGGCGTTCACCGAGCTGGTCGGCGTGCGCCACCCGCTTGTGCAGACCGGCATGGGCTGGGTCGCGGGCCCGCGCCTCGTGTCGGCGTCGGCGAACGCCGGGGCGCTCGGCATCCTCGCCTCCGCCACCATGACCCTCGGCCAGCTCAGGTCGGCGGTGCGCGAGGTGAAGTCCCGTACGGGCGAACCCTTCGGGGTCAATCTGCGCGCGGATGCCGGTGACGCGCGGGACCGCGTGCGGGTGATCATCGACGAGGGTGTGCGGGTCGCCTCGTTCGCGCTCGCGCCGTCCCGTGACCTGATCGCCGAGCTGAAGGACGCGGGCGTCGTCGTCATCCCCTCCATCGGTGCCCGGCGTCACGCCGAGAAGGTCGCAGCGTGGGGCGCGGACGCCGTCATCGTGCAGGGCGGCGAGGGCGGCGGCCACACGGGGGACGTCGCGACGACGGTTCTGCTGCCGCAGGTCGTGGACGCCGTGGACATCCCGGTGATCGGCGCGGGCGGGTTCCACGACGGGCGCGGCCTGGTCGCGGCCCTCGCGTACGGCGCGGCCGGCGTCGCCATGGGCACCCGTTTCCTGCTCACCTCCGACTCGACCGTCCCGGACGCGGTGAAGGCGAGATATCTGGCGGCCACGGTCAAGGACGTCACCGTGACGACGGCCGTGGACGGTCTGCCGCACCGCATGCTGCGTACCGATCTCGTCGACTCACTCGAACGGGCGGGCCGTACGCGCGCGCTCGTGCAGGCCGTGCGGCGGGCCGCCGGGTTCAGGAAGCTGTCGGGCCTGAGCTGGCCGCAGATGGTCCGCGACGGGCTGGCGATGAAGCACGGCAAGGAACTGTCCTGGAGCCAGGTCCTGCTCGCCGCGAACACCCCCATGCTCCTCAAGGCGTCCATGGTCGAGGGCCGCACCGACCTCGGTGTCATGGCATCGGGCCAGGTCGCGGGGGTGATCGAGGACCTCCCGAGCTGCGAGGAACTCGTCACCCGCGTGATGACCGAGGCCCGGCACGTGCTCGGCACCCTGCCTACCCCAGGGTGATCCCGCTTCCCGCAAGGGAGTTCAGCGATGCCACGCACTGTGTCCAGACGCGCCCTCGTCGGCGCCGCGCTCACCACCCTGACGGCCGCGGCCGTCGCGCCCGGTGCCGCCGCGGCCGGACGGCGTCCGTACCAGGACCCGCCGATCCGGCACATTCCGCTCCAGGGCGCGGTCAACGTCCGCGACGTGGGCGGCTGTCGGGCCGTCGGCGGCGGTCGCGTCCGCCACGGGCTCGTCTACCGCGCCGATGCCCTGTCCAAGCTCACCGACGCCGACGTCACGACGCTCTCGGGCCTCGGTCTGCGCCGGGTGGTCGACTACCGGGTGCCGGTGGAGGTCCAGTACGACGGCGCGGACCGCCTCCCCGCCGGCCTCACCCCGGACTCGCGACCGGTGTCCGACAACGGCCTGTACGCGCAGATGATGGCCGCCATCAGTTCCAAGGACCCCGTGCGGCAGGAGGAGATGCTCGGCGGCGGCCGGGCGGCCGCCTTCATGCGGAGCGTGTATCCGCGGTTCGTCTCGGACGCGGACAACCGCGCGCGGTTCGCGGCCACACTGCGCGACGCCGCGTACGGCACCGGCGGCCGGGGCGCGCTCCTGTACCACTGCACGTCGGGGAAGGACCGCACAGGCTGGACGACGTACGTCCTGCTGCTCCTGCTCGGCGTGCCCGAACGGACCGTCGTGGACGACTACTTGGCGTCGAACACCTTCCGCGCCGCGTACGACGCGAAGGTGCGCGACGGGCTGAAGCAGTCCGGCATGATGCTCAACCCGGACCTGCTGATCCCCCTCCAGGAGGTCCGCACGGAGTATCTGTCGGCGGCCGTCGGCCAGGCGCGGGCGGACTACGGAAGCCTCGGCCGGTACGTCTCGCAGGGGCTCGGCCTCGACCTGGACACCGTCGCGGCCCTGCGCCACCGGCTGCTCGACCGACGCGAACGCGAAGACTGACGCGAACGCGAAGCGGGGCGGTGGGGCAAGGCTGTTCGCCTCGTCCCACCGCCCCGCCGCTCAGCTGGAGTACCGCTTACGCGGCCGCGCCACGCCCGGCGTCACGCGGACCGCGCCGCGCCCGGCCGCCGCGCCCGCCGGCGCTCTGACCTGCGCCGCCCTGCCCGGGACCGCCCTGGCCACGGCCGCCCTGGCCTCGGCCACCGGCGCCCTGGGAGCGACCGCCCTGGACGGCCTGGCCGCGCCCGCCGCCCTGGCCGCCGCCTTCGCCGCGCCCGGCCTGCGCGCGCCCGCCCTGGGCACGCCCTGCCTGGCCGGCGCCCTGGCCGCGTCCGCTGCCGCCACGGCTGCGCCGCGGCTTGCGGGCACCGGAGGCGGCCGGAGTGGCCGGCTCCGGGACCTCGATGACGGCGGGGACGCCGGAGGGCTCCCGCGCGCCGGTGATGCGGACGAGCTCTTCGTCGGTGGACTTGACCTGGGTGGTCTCCGGGCGGATGCCCGCGTCCCGCATGAGGCGCGTGACGTCGCGCTTCTGCTCGGGCAGGACCAGCGTGACGACGCTGCCGGACTCGCCGGCGCGGGCGGTGCGGCCTCCGCGGTGCAGGTAGTCCTTGTGCTCGGTCGGCGGGTCGACGTTCACGACGAGGCCGAGGTCGTCGACGTGTATGCCGCGGGCGGCGACGTTCGTGGCGACGAGGGCCGTGACCCGGCCGTCCTTGAACTGTTCCAGGGTGCGGTTGCGCTGCGGCTGCGAGCGTCCGCCGTGCAGCGGCGCCGCGAGGACTCCGCTGGCGAGGAGCCGCTTGGCGAGCCGGTCGGCGGACCGCTTGGTGTCGACGAAGAGGATCACGCGGCCTTCGCGGGCGGCGATGCGCGCGGTGACGGCCTTCTTGTCGGTCTCGTCGAGCACGTGGAGGACGTGGTGCTCCATCGTGGTGACGGCGCCGGCCGACGGGTCCACGGAGTGGACGACCGGGTCGGTCAGGAACTGCCGGACGAGCCGGTCGACGTTCCGGTCGAGCGTCGCCGAGAACAGCATGGTCTGGCCGCCCGGGGCGACCTGCTTGAGGAGCGCCGTGACCTGCGGCATGAAGCCCATGTCGGCCATCTGGTCGGCCTCGTCGAGGACGGTGATCCGCACCTCGGACAGGTCGCAGTCGCCGCGCTCGATGAGGTCCTTGAGGCGGCCGGGCGTCGCCACGACGACGTCAGCGCCGCGGCGCAGGGAGGACGCCTGGCGGGAGATCGACATGCCGCCGACGACGGTGGTGAGACGGAGCCTGACGGCGCCCGCGTACGGCGTGAGGGCATCGGTGACCTGCTGGGCGAGCTCGCGGGTCGGCACGAGGACGAGGGCCAGCGGCATGCGCGGCTCGGCCTTGAGGCCGGCGGTGCGGGCGAGCATCGGCAGGCCGAACGCGAGGGTCTTGCCGGAGCCGGTGCGGCCGCGGCCGAGGAGGTCGCGTCCCGCGAGGGAGTTGGGGAGGGTGGCGCCCTGAATGGGGAACGGCTCGGTGACGCCCTGCTCGGTGAGCGTCTTCAGAAGGCCGGCCGGCATGTCGAGCTCGGCGAACGTCGCGGCCGCGGGCAGCGCGGGCGTCGTGTTCTCCGGCATCGTGAATTCCTGCGGCGGCGTGGGCCTGCGCTCGGGAACGCGGCCCTTTCCGCCG
Organism: Streptomyces sp. CB01635; assembly: GCF_002803065.1. GTDB lineage: Bacteria > Actinomycetota > Actinomycetes > Streptomycetales > Streptomycetaceae > Streptomyces. The sequence goes on along the minus strand of NZ_NNBL01000002.1, from coordinate 578,464 downwards.
GACCTTCCGCCCCGGGAATTCCTTCCGGCGTTTCCGGCGCCTGCGTTTCCTGAAGCGGATGCGGACCGGTTGCGGGTCGGGCGGGGCGGACGTGCGGGGTTAGCCATGCGGGCATGCCTTCCTGGGCCTGGGCGGCCGGGAGCCGGTGGCCATCGACGCGTCTAGGCCCTGTCGTCAAATTCCCGTCGTCTGCCAGGCAGGCAGACGACGGGAATTTGACGACAGGCCCACGGGCCGCCGGCCTGGGGACAGCACGGGCCGGGGCCCGCACCTTCGCGGTGCGGACCCCGGCCGTGGGGTGCGTGATCCTGGGATCAAGCGGTGTTTCAGGCGGGGAGGATGTTCTCCGCCTGGGGGCCCTTCTGGCCCTGCGTGACGTCGAACGTCACCTTCTGGCCCTCCTGGAGCTCACGGAAGCCCTGGGTGGCGATGTTCGAGTAGTGGGCGAAGACGTCGGCGCCGCCGCCGTCCTGCTCAATGAAGCCGAAGCCCTTTTCCGAGTTGAACCACTTCACGGTTCCGGTGGCCATAACAATCTCCTTTACTGGGGCGGTACGGAAATCCGAGTCCTTCGAATCTCCAGTCGCACCATTGAGCCCCATCCGGAGTTGGCCCGGAGGACCGGCCGGAAAACAATAATGCGCCTGAGGAACATTCCCGTCAGGCGCACATAAAGTCTATGGGTACCAAAACTGCAACGTCATCGACCTTAGCACGACCCTCACGGGGCTAGAGACGCTCGATGATCGTGACGTTCGCCTGGCCCCCTCCTTCGCACATCGTCTGCAGTCCGTAGCGCCCGCCCGTGCGCTCCAGCTCGTGCAGCAGGGTCGTCATCAGCTTCGCGCCGGTCGCGCCGAGGGGGTGGCCCAGCGCGATCGCTCCCCCGTTCACGTTCACCTTCTCCGGGTCCGTGCCCGTCTCCTTGAGCCAGGCGAGGACCACGGGGGCGAAGGCCTCGTTGATCTCGACGAGGTCGATGTCGTCCATGGACATGCCGGTCTTCTTCAGCGCGTACGCCGTCGCGGGGATCGGCGCGGAGAGCATGCGGATGGGGTCCTCGCCGCGTACGGAGAGGTGATGGACGCGGGCGCGCGGGGTCAGGCCGTGCTCGCGTACGGCGCGCTCCGAGGCGAGGAGCAGCGCGGCGGCGCCGTCGGAGACCTGCGAGGAGCAGGCCGCGGTGATCGTGCCGCCTTCGACGACGGGCTTGAGGCCCGCCATCTTCTCCAGGGTGGTGTCGCGGCGGGGGCCCTCGTCGAAGGTGACGTCCCCGTAGGCGGAGGTCTCACGGGCGAAGCGACCCTCGTCGATGGCACGGATCGCGCGCTCGTGGGAGCGCAGGGCCCACTCCTCCTGGTCACGGCGGGTGATGCCCCACTTGCGGGCGATGAGCTCGGCGCCGTGGAACTGGTTCACCGGCTGGTCGCCGTAGCGGGCGCGCCAGCCCTCGCTGCCCGCGAACGGGCCGTCGGTGAGGCCGAGGGGTTCGGCGGCCCGGCGGGAGGCGAAGGCGATGGGGATCTGCGTCATGTTCTGGGTGCCGCCGGCGACCACGAGGTCCTGGGTGCCGGACAGGACGCCCTGCACCGCGAAGTGCACCGCCTGCTGTGACGAACCGCACTGGCGGTCGATGGTCACGCCGGGGACCTCCTCGGGGAGGCCGGCGGCGAGCCAGGCCGTCCGCGCGATGTCACCGGCCTGCGGGCCCACCGTGTCGAGGCAGCCGAAGACGACGTCCTCGACGGCGGCGGGGTCGATCCCGCAGCGGGCGACGAGCTCCTTCAGGACGTGCGCGCCGAGGTCGGCGGGGTGGGCGGCGGCGAGGCCTCCCTTGCGCCGTCCTACGGGGGTGCGGACCGCTTCGACTATGTAGGCCTCGGCCATGACGGGTTTCCCTTCAGGGTTGGGTGGCGCGTACGGCGATGCCGTCCAGGACCATCGAGAGGTACTGGCGGGCGATCTCCTCGGGGCTGTGCTGTCCGCCGGGGCGGTACCAGGACGCGGCGACCCAGACGGTGTCGCGGACGAACCGGTAGGTGAGCCGGATGTCGAGGTCGGCGCGGAACACCTCGGCGGCGACGCCGCGCTCCAGGGTGGAGAGCCACGCCTTCTCGAACTTGCGCTGGGAGGCGGCCAGGAACTCGAAGCGCTCCTGGACGGCGAGGTGCTTGGACTCCTTCTGGTAGATGGCGACGGCGGCGCGGTGCCGGTCGATCTCGCGGAAGGACTCGGTGACGAGGGCCTCCAGGGTTTCCCTGGGGCCGAGCCGGGAGTCGAGGACCGAGTCGTATCCGTGCCACAGCTCGTCGAGGAAGGTCCGCAGGATCTCTTCGAGCATCGACTCCTTGGAGTCGAAGTGGTAGTAGAGGCTGCCCGCGAGCATGCCCGCGTGGTCGGCGATCTTGCGGACGGTGGTGGCGTTGTACCCCTGGGCGGCGAAGACCTCGGCCGCGGTGTCGAGGAGTTCGCGGCGGCGCTCGGGCGAGGCGGTCACCTGGGGCTTCTTCTTGGTAGGCACGGGTCCATTGTCGTCCTCACCGGCGCGCCCGCGGCGCTACGCATGCTGGCTGCTGACGGAGACGATCTCGCCCGTCATGTACGAGGAGTAGCCGGACGCCAGGAACACGATCACGTTCGCGACTTCCCAGGGTTCGGCGTACCGGCCGAAGGCTTCCTTCTCGGTGAGTTCGGCGAGGAGTTCGGCGGAGGTGACCTTCACGAGGTGGGGATGCATGGCGAGGCTGGGCGAGACCGCGTTGACCCGGACTCCGTACTCGGCGGCTTCGATCGCGGCGCAGCGGGTGAGGGCCATGACACCCGCCTTGGCGGCGGCGTAGTGGGCCTGCCCGGCCTGGGCGCGCCAGCCGACGACGGACGCGTTGTTCACGACGACGCCGTGGCGGCCGGTGTCGCGGAAGGAGCGCAGGGCGGCTCTCGTGCACCGGAACGTGCCGTTCAGCGTGACGTCGAGGACGCGCGTCCACTGGTCGTCGGTCATGTCGACGAGGTCCGAAGTGCCGCCGAGACCGGCGTTGTTGACCACGATGTCGAGGCCGCCGTGCGTTTCGGCGGCCAGCGAGAACAGGGCGCCGACCTGTTCCTCGTCGGTGACGTCGCAGGGCAGTGAGGCGACGTTCGCCGCGCCGAACTCGTCGGCGAGCGCCTGCTCGCTCTCCTTGAGCCTGCGGGCGTGCGCGTCACTGATGACGACACGGGCGCCCTCTTCGAGGAACTTGCGTGCCGTCGCCCCGCCGATCCCGGCTCCGGCGGCCGCCGTGATGACGGCCGTCCGCCCCTTCAGCAGGCCGTGGCCCGGCACGTACTCGGGCTTCGCGCTCATACCCGCGCCTCCTTGGGCAGGCCGAGCAGGCGCTCGGCGACGATGTTCTTCTGGATCTCGTCGGATCCGGCGTAGATGGTGTCGGCGCGACAGAAGAGGAACAGCCGCTGCCAGTCGTCGAGTTCGTACGGTTCGCCGGCGGCGATCGTGGACGCGGCACCGCACACGTCCATGGCGAGCTCGCCGAGGCCGCGGTGCCAGGCCGCCCAGTGGAGCTTGCCGACGGAGGGGTCGACGCCGCGCCGCGCGGAGGCCGCCATGGCTTCCAGGTCGATCCAGGCCTGGACGAGCCGGTCGCGAATCAGGGGGGCGGCGATCGCGCCGTTCCTCCTGGCGAGCGCCGCGAGGCCGTCCCATTCGCGGCGGAACCCGACCTGCTGGCCGAGGGTGGAGACGCCGCGCTCGAAGCCTAGGGTGGCCATCGCGATCCGCCAGCCGTCGCCGGGCTCGCCGACGACGTGGGACGCGTCGGTGCGGGCGCCGTCGAAGAACACCTCGTTGAACTCGCTGGTGCCCGTGAGCTGCACGATGGGGCGCACCTCGACGCCCGGCTGGTCCAGGGGTACGAGGAGGTAGGACAGGCCCGCGTGCCGTCGCGAACCGGATTCGGTGCGGGCCACGACGAAGCACCACTGGGCCTCATGGGCGAGCGAGGTCCAGATCTTCTGCCCGTCCACGACCCACTGCGACCCGTCGGGTGAAAGGGCGCCTCTCGTGCGGACGTTCGCCAGGTCGGAGCCCGCGTCCGGCTCGCTGTAGCCCTGGCACCACAGCTCCTCGACCGCGACGATCGGCGGCAGGAAGCGCTCCTTCTGCCCCTCGGTGCCGAAGGCGATGAGCGTCGGGCCGAGGAGCTGCTCCCCTATGTGGTTGACCCGGGCGGGCGCGTCCGCGAGCGCGTACTCCTCGTGGAACGCGATCTGCTCCTCGAGACTCGCGCCGCGGCCGCCGTGCTCGACGGGCCAGCCGACACAGGTCCACCCGTGCGCCGCCATGTGCCGCTCCCAGGCGAGCCGCCCTTCGAACGCCTCGTGCTCACGGCCCGGCCCGCCGCGGCCCCTCAACTCGGCGAACTCCCCCACGAGATGGTCCGCGAGCCAGGCCCGGATCTCGGCGCGAAACTCCTCGACGCTGCTCATGGACGTACGTTAACCTACCAAACACTTGTTAGGGAAGGATGTTTCCGATGCCCGCAGCCCACGACAGCCCCGAGCGCGTCTCGCAGGACGGCCCCGAGCCCGCCCCGACCGAGCCCGTCCTGTACGAGCGCCGCGGCCCGGTCGCGTACGTGACGATGAACCGTCCGCGGTACCGCAACGCGCAGAACTCGGCGATGACCTACGCCCTGGACGCCGCTTTCTACCGCGCGGCCGACGACCCCGACGTCAAGGTCGTGGTCCTCGCCGGCGCGGGTGACCACTTCTCCGCGGGGCACGACATCGGCACCCCCGAGCGGGACGCGCATCTGCCCTTCGAGCGACGGGCCGGGCTCTGGTGGGACCACTCCGACAAGCGGGGCGCCGAATCGCGGTTCGCCCGCGAGTCGGAGGTGTACCTCGGCATGTGCCGGCGCTGGCGCGAGCTGCCGAAGCCGGTGATCGCCTCGGTCCACGGGGCGTGTGTGGCGGGCGGGCTCATGCTCGCCTGGGTCTGCGACCTGATCGTGGCCTCCGACGACGCGTTCTTCGCCGACCCCGTCGTGCGCATGGGGATCCCCGGTGTCGAGTATTTCGCGCACCCGTGGGTGATGCCGCCTCGCGTCGCCAAGGAGTTCCTGTTCACCGGCGACCGGATGACCGCCCGGCGGGCGTACGAGGTGGGGATGGTCAACCGCGTCGTCCCGTGCGGCGAACTGGCGGGGGCGGCCCATGAGTTGGCGCTGCGCGTCGCCGAGATGCCGCGGCTCGGGCTCGCCCTCACCAAGCGGGCGGTGAACCAGGCCGAGGACCTTCAGGGCCTGCACGCCGGCATGGACTCCGTGTTCGGCCTGCACCACCTCGCCCACGCGCACAACGCGGAGACCGCGAAGGACTCCCTCGGCGGCATGGACGTACGCGCGATGAAGGAGGCGAACGCCTGATGGACCTCGACTTCACACCCGCCGAGGACGCGTTCCGCGCCGAGGCCCGTGAGTGGCTCGCCGGGCATGTTCCGAGCGAGCCGCTGCCTTCACTTGAGACCGGGGAAGGGTTCGCCGCGCATCGCGCGTGGGAGGCGCAGCTTCACGCCGGGCGCTGGTCGGTGGTGTCCTGGCCCGAGGAGTACGGGGGGCGGGGCGCCGACATCTTTTCGTGGCTGCTCTTCGAGGAGGAGTACTACGCCGCGGGCGCCCCTGGGCGCGTCTCGCAGAACGGCATCAACCTGCTTGCGCCGACCCTCTTCGACCACGGCACACCTGAGCAGCGGGCCCGGGTGCTGCCCTCCATGGCGAGCGGCGAGACGATCTGGGCGCAGGCCTGGTCCGAGCCGGAGGCCGGGTCCGACCTGGCGTCCCTCAAGTCCAAGGCCGTGCGCACGGAGGGGGGCTGGCTGCTGTCCGGGCAGAAGACCTGGTCATCGCGGGCCGCCTTCGCCGACCGGGCCTTCGGGATCTTCCGTACGGATCCTGACGCGCCCAAGCCCCATCAGGGGCTGACCTACCTGATGTTCGACCTGCGGGCGCCCGGGGTGACCGTGCGGCCCATCGGGCGGCTCGACGGGAAGCCGGCGTTCGCCGAGCTGTTCCTCGACCGGGTCTTCGTGCCTGACGACGACGTCATCGGCGAGCCGGGCAACGGGTGGCGTATCGCTATGTCGACTACGGGGAACGAGCGGGGGCTCACCCTCCGGTCGCCCGGGCGCTTCCTTGCTGCCGCCGATCGGCTCGTACGGTTGTGGGGGGAGCGGGGGGAGGATGCCGGGATCCGCGATCGCGTTGCCGATGCCTTGATCGGGGCGCGGGCGTATCAGCTGTTCACGTACGCCAATGCATCGCGGTTCGCTGCCGGTCAGACGATCGGGGCCGAGTCCAGTCTGAACAAGGTGTTCTGGTCGGAGTACGACATCGCTCTGCATGAGACCGCGCTCGATCTGCTCGGCCCCGACGGCGAGTTGGCCGATGACCGCGGTGGGTGGGGTGAGGGGTATGTCTTCTCGCTCGCCGGGCCCATTTATGCGGGCACCAATGAGATCCAGCGCGACATCATCGCCGAGCGGCTGCTCGGCCTGCCGAAGGGACGGCGCTGATGAGGTTCCTCCTCGACGCGGAGCAGGCCGAGTTCGGGCGCACGCTCGACCGGCTTCTGACCGCTGCCGACACTCCTGAGGTGATCCGCGCCTGGTCGTCCGGCGATCACGGGCCCGGGCGGGCGCTGTGGTCGCGGCTGGGCGGGACAGGTGTCTTCGCGCTCGCTGTTCCGGAGGTGTATGGCGGGGCGGGGCTCCTGCCGGTCGAACTGGCCGTTTCCTATGGGGAGTTGGGGCGGTTCGGGATGCCCGGACCCGTGGTGGAGACCGCCGCCGTGGCTCGGCTTCTGGACTGCCTGCCTGATGTTGCCAAGGAGTGGCTTCCCGGGATCGCCTCGGGGGATGTGGTGGTGTCCCTCGGTGTGGACGGTTCTTACGTCCTGGATGCGGACTCCGCCGACGCCGTCTTCGTCGTCTGTGGCGATGAGCTGCGGCTTGCCTCGGGCCACGGGCCTCTGTTGCCGTCCGCCGATCCTGCGCGCCGGCTCTACGCGCCGTCTGTGGAGGGTGGGACACTGCTCGCGCGCGGGCCGGACGTGCGGGACGCTGCCGCCCGGGCTGTGGATCTCGCCGCGTTCCTCACCGCCGCGCAGTCGCTCGGTGTGGGCCTCTCCCTGCTGCACCGGACCGTCGAATACGCCACGCAGCGCACCCAGTTCGGCGCGTCCATCGGCTCCTTCCAGGCCGTGAAGCACCGGCTCGCGGACGCGCTCACGGGGCTGGAGTTCGCGCGGCCGCTGGTGTTCGGGGCGGCGCTCTCGATGGCACCCGGGGACATCGCGGCGGCGAAGGTTGCGGCGGGTGAGGCTTCTTACGCGGCGGCGCGGGCTGCGCTCCAGCTGCATGGGGCCATCGGGTACACGCAGGAGCTGGACCTGTCGCTGTGGCTGCGCAAGGCCCGGCCGCTGCGGGACGCGTGGGGGGCGCCTGCGGATTGCCGGGCCCGGGTGCTGGCGGAGGGGGTCGGCGGCTGACTGCGCTCTGAGGGGCGGGTCGGTTCTGGTTCGGTGCGCCTCGCGGCCTCGGTCGTGGGGGGGCACTCGCCGTTCAGGGTGCGGCGCCGTGCCTGCTGCGTCTCGCCGTTCGTGGGTGGGGGGCCGCGCCGCGATGTACGTGCTCGCTGTTCTATGGGTTCTGGGCATCGGAACGTGGGCCCGAGCGCTCCCGCACGTGGCTCCGCGCGCACATCCCGCCACGTCCCGTCCCGTCGGGGGGGCGGCTGCGGGCCGGTGAGACTTCCTCTCGCCCACGGCCGTTTCGTACGCGGCTGATCGCCGTGGTCCGTTCCGTCGCGGGGTTGGGGCGCTCAGGAGAAGGTGACTACGGCCGTGCGTCCCCTGGCGTGCAGTGCGACGGCAGCAGTGGACGAGGTCACCAGCGCGGCGTCGTAGCGGGCGAGCTCATGTCCTCCGACGTTCGCCCCCTCGCCGTCCAGCGCTACGACCAGGGCCTTGCCGGTGAAGGTGAGGCGGCCTCGGACCACTGCCACCGCGGGGGGTGTGCCGGCTCCTCTGCGCCACATGACGTTGAAGTTCACGACCGGGCCGTCGATGAGGCGGCAGTCGGTCGGGACGTCGCCTCGGAAGTCCTGTGGCACGTAGCGCTCGTCCACGGTTCTGTGGTCGTCGCCGACCGTCAGTTCCATGCCGACGCCCTCGACCATCGTCAGGGTTCGGTCGACGTCGGGGAACGCGGAGAACGGGCCGTCGCCCGCTACGTCCGCGAGGCTCACCCGCCACACGAAGTCGTCCGTCCCCGCGTCCGGCGGCGACGCCGCGATGTTGCGGGTGACCCCGCCGCCGTTCTTCCAGGCCGCAGCGGTTCGCTCCGCTGCGGGCAGCAGCCGTACGCCGTTGTCAGTGGTCCCGGGCATGGGGCGGCTCCGATGGTGCTGGGGTGTGGCGGGAGTGCCGAGGTTACGTCACTGGGGTGAGGTCCAAGCCGGCGGCGAGGCGTTGTCTGTGTTCGGCTGGGGCGCCGAAGAGCAGGCGGGCGGAGTGCGCCCGTTTCAGATGGCGGTGCGCCTGGTGTTCCCAGGTGATGCCTATGCCGCCGTGCAGCTGGATCATCTCGCCAGCGATGTTCGTGTACGCCTGGGAGCAGGCGGCCTTCGCGGCTGCCGCCAGGTGGGGTGCCGCGTTGGAGTGTGCGGCGGCTTGGGCGAGTGAGCGTGCGGCCTCCAGTTCGACGTGCAGGTCGGCTATGCGGTGCTTCACCGCCTGGAACGAGCCGATGGGCCGTCCGAACTGCACTCGGTTCTTGGCGTACTCGATGGTGTCCGCGAGCGCCTGGGTCGCGGCGCCCATCTGTTCGGCTGCCAGCGCTGTGCAGGCGAGATCCCGTACGCGGGACAGGATTCGTTCTCCGTCTGCGGCCAGGAGCTCGGCGTCCGGGGTCCCGTCGAAAGCGATGCGGGCCTGGGGGCGCGTCTCGTCCATGGTGGGGAGGGGCGTGAACTCGCTGTCTGCACAGGTGACTTGGTAGAGGGCGGGGCCTTCTTCGCCTTGGGCCAGCACCAGGAGTGTGTCCGGGCGCCCAGGGCCTGTCAGGACATGCTCCTTTACGCCGGTCAGTCGGCCCGCTCGGACTCGGGCGTTCAGCGCTCTTGGCTCCCAGCTGCCGTCTTCCGCCCAGGCCAGCGCCCCTACCGCGGTGCCGTCGGCCAGCTTGGGGAGCAGTTCGGCGCAGGCCCTCGCGTTGCCGGAGGCGACCAATGCCTGCGTGGCCAAGATGGTTGAGGCCAGGTACGGGACCGGGCTGAGTGTCCGGCCCAGTTCCTCCATGACCACGTATGTTTCCAGCGTGCCGCCGCCGACGCCGCCGTACTCCTCCGGCACCCCTAGGCCTGCCGCGCCGACGGCCTCCGTGAGCGGGACCCAGGCCGTCGCGCCCTCGTGGTGGGTCAGCACCGCCCTTACGGCTGACCTCAGTTCGTTCTGTTCCCGTGTGAATTTCATGTGGTCCCTCCTCTTGCCGTACGGCGCAGCTCGCCTTTGAGGAGCTTGCCGCCCGCGTTGCGCGGGAGCTCCGGGACTGTGACGAAGCGGCGCGGGACCTTGAAGTTGGCCAGGCGCTCGCGCGTCCACGCGGTGAGCTTCTTTGCGTCTACGGGTCCGGATACGACGATGAAGGCGACGCCCACCTCGCCGAGTCGTTCGTCCGGGGCGCCCACTACGGCGGCGTCGACTATCAGTTCGTGGCCGAGCAGCGTGTTCTCCACCTCGGCCGGGTACGCGTTGAAGCCGCCCACCACGTACATGTCCTTGAGCCGGTCCGTGATGGTGAGGAAGCCACGGCCGTCGAGCTTGCCGATGTCGCCCGTGCGGAGCCAGCCGTCTTGGGGGACTGCCTCTTGGGTTGCTGTTTCGTCGTCCAGGTAGCCGCGCATCACGTGGTAGCCGCGCACCTGCACCTCGCCCGGTTCGCCTGCGGGCAGTTCGTCGCCCAGCGGTGAGGCGATCCGGATCGCGGTGCCGGGCAGCGCGCGGCCCACCGTGTGCGCGACGGTCCACGCGTCGGCGTCCGTGGGGCAGACGGAGACGACGCCTCCCGACTCGGTCAGCCCGTACGCCGTGAACACGTCGGGGGCGCCGAGTTCGGTGCGGATGAGTTCTACCAGTTCCGTTGGGATGGTTGCGGCGCCGGTTCCCGCGAGTCGTAGCGCCCCGAGGTCGGTCTGATGTCGGCGAGGGTGGTGGATCAGGCCGTGGAAGATCGTGGGCGGGCCCATCAGGCAGGTGACTCGTTCGGTGGCGATGCGCTCCAGGACGCGGTCCGTGTCGTAGACCTCCTCCGGCAGCATCGTGACGCCGCGCAGCAGGCAGGCGATGACGCCCGCCTTGTAGCCGAACGTGTGGAAGAACGGGTTCACCAGGAGGTAGCGGTCTCCGGTGCGCAGCGTGACCTGGCGCGACCACTCCTCGTAGAGACGGACCGTCTGTCCGTGCGTGGTCATCACGCCCTTGGGGCGGCCGGTGGTGCCGGAGGTGTAGAGGATGTCGCTGAGGTCGTCGGGGCCCACGGTGGCGGCGCGGGCCAGGCGTTCGGTTTCCGTGACACCTTCGCCCGCCCTCAGGTACGCGTCCCAGGCGATGGCGTCGTCTTGCGCCTCGCCGCGGAGGACGACTATGGAGTGCAGGGCGCCCAGGTCTTCTCCGCTCGCCGTCAAGGTGCGGACGTAGTCGGTGCCCAGGAAGCCGCGTTCCGTGTAGAGGATCTCGGCGCCGCTTCGGCGGATGATGTCGGCTGCCTCGGCCGCCTTGTAGCGCGTGTTGACCGGGACGAGGACCGCCCCGGCGCCGACCGCGCCGAGTGCGGCGAGGATCCACTGGCGGCTGTTGGCGGCCCAGATCGCGACCCGGGTGCCGGGGCGTATGCCGTGCGCGACGGCGGCGCGCGAGGACCCGGCGATCTCGTCGCGCAGCCGGCTGAAGGTCCAGCGGACCTCGCCGTCGGCGAGTGCCTCCCGGTCGCCGTACGCGGCGGCGGCGTACTCGGGGAGCTGGGCGAGCGTGCGCGGTGGGGTGGTGCTGGTCACGAACCCTCCCTGTGATCAGGGGTACTTGACGTGCGAGCGTGGCCGGTATCCAATCACAGGTGTTTCGGTTAGGCATATACCTAGTAGGCACATTCCTTGGAGGCCTCACATGCCGATCCCCACCCACCACGCCACCTCGGCCGAGGACCTGAAGTCCGCCCTCGCCGGTTTCTGTACGGGCGTCGCGGTCATCACCGCGCTCGACGGCGACGGCCGCCCCGCGGGCATGGCCGTGCAGTCGTTCTCGTCGGTCTCGCTCGACCCGCCCCTGGTCTGCTTCTGCCCGGCACACACCTCGACGACCTGGCCGCGGATCAGGGCGGCGGGCCGGTTCGCGGTCAACGTCCTCGCCGAGGACCAGCGCGAGCTGTGCCGGCGCTTCGCGGTGACCGGCGGCGACAAGTTCGCGGGCACGCCATGGCGGCCGGGCGGCAACGGCGCGCCCCTGCTCGACGGGGCGCTCGCCACGATCGAGTGCGAGCTCGCCGATGTGCTCGACGGCGGCGACCACGCCATCGCGCTCGGCCGGGTCACCTCACTGACCGCGCACCGCGACGCGGGGCCACTGCTCTACTTCCGGCGCGCCTACGGGCGCTTGCCGCGCTCCAGCTCCTCGATGTCCGCGAGCATGGCGTCGGCGAGGTCACGTTCGGACGCGTAGTACCGCTCGGCCCACTTGAGGGTGAGCGCGGGGTAGCTCCAGGCTTCGCTGGCCTTCGCGCCCTCCACGTCCTCCTCCGCGCGCAGCCGCATCGTCTCGGCGAACTCCCGGTGCCGCGCGAGCACTTCACGCATCTGCTCGGCTTCGAGCAGATGCCCGAGCCAGAGCCGCAGCATGGGCCCGTGCTTGAGGACGGGCGGGTCCACGGGCGCCTCGCGCGCCCAGGTCCGCACCGCCTCCATGCCCTCGTCGGTGATCCGGTAGACCCGCTTGTCGCGCGTACCGGTCTCCTGCGCGACCATCCGCGAGGTCGCGTAACCGGCCTTCTCCAGGCGCTTGAGCTCGCTGTAGATCTGACTGAACGACGGGCTCCAGTAGAAGAAGCGCAGCGACCAGTCCGACCACTTCTTCAGGTCGTAGCCGGACAGCTCCTCACCGAAGGAGAGCAGTCCGAGCACCGCCCAGCTGGTCGCCGGGAGTGCGGGGCGCTCCGCGCCCGCCGTGTCGTCTACCGCCTTCTTCTTCACCACGCACGCAGTCTACGTAGCCCCTTCCCTCGCCCTACGTATGCCTGCTAGAAGTATTCCTATTAGAAACACATCACCCGGGAGGATCCCCGTGAAGTTCTCCATGATCTTCGAGGCCCAGCTCGCCGACCCGACGCCAGAGAACGAGCGCCAGGTCCTCAGGGACTGCGTCGACCAGGCCGTCTTCGCCGAGGAGATGGGCTTCGACCGCATCTGGGCGGTCGAGCACCACTCCCTCACCCAGTACGCGCACATGAGCGCGTCCGAGATCTTCCTGACCTGGGTCGCGGCCAGGACGTCCCGGATCCGCATCGGGCACGGCGTCGTCACGATGCCCTTCGGCTACCAGCACCCCGTCCGCGTCGCCGAGCGCGCCGCGATGCTCGACTCGCTCACCGGCGGCCGCGTCGACATCGGCGCCGGGCGTGGCGCGACCAAGCAGGAGATGCGGATGTACGGGGTCCGCCCCGAGGACACGTATCCGCAGATGGAGGAGGCCCTGCGGATCTTCTCCTCGGCGTGGCGCGAGGAGCAGTTCGAGTGGCACGGCTCGATCGACATCGGGCCCGGCGCGATCCTCCCCCGCCCGGTGCAGACCCCGCACCCGCCGCTCTTCATGGCCTGCTCCAAGCACGACACGCTCAAGCTCGCGGCCGAACTCGGCATCGGGGCCCTGGTGATGGGCTTCGCCGGCGCCGACGACGTCCGCACGATGCGCAAGGTCTACGACGAGGCCATCGCGACCCGCACCGGCGAGCGCTTCGTGTCGACCGAGGTCAACGACCATCTCTCGGCGCTCTGTCCGACGGTCGTCCTCGACGACGCGGACCTCGCCCTGCGCCTCGGCACGCGTGGCCAGCGCTTCTTCGCCGAGTCGATCGCGCACTGGTACGGGAACGCCCCCGCGCCCACCTCCTACGCGGAGTCCGATGACGCGGCGACCCACGTGGCCGCGATGGCCAGGGACCGCGAGGAGCTCGTCGCCAAGCTCCACGAGGCGAACATCCCGGCCCGCCCGGTCGACACCGGCACCTACAACGCCGAACACGCCTACGGCTCGGCGGACACCGCGATCAGTTACGTCGAGCAGCTGCGGGAGATCGGCGTGGACGAGGTGATGTGCCTGATCCAGATGGGCACGGTCCCGCAGGAGGCGTGCATGGAGACCATCCGCCAGTGGGGCGAGAAGGTCATCCCGCACTTCCGGACGCTGGAGGCGAAGTGACGGTCTCACTGGACGGCAAGGTCGTCGTCATCACGGGCGCGGGGCGCGGGCAGGGCGCGGCGGAGGCCGCTCTCGCCGCGGCGGCCGGCGCGCGGGTCGTGGTCACGGACGTGCGGGAGGAAGAGGGCGCCGAGGTCGCCGAGTCGCTCGGCGGGCAAGGGCTGTTCGTGCGGCACGACGTGTCGGACCCGGACAGCTGGGGCGAGGTCGTCGATGCCACGCTCGGCGCCTTCGGGCGGATCGACGCACTGGTCAACAACGCGGCGCTGTGGCGCACCGCGCCGGTGGAGCGGGAGACGCTGGAGAACTTCGAGCAGCTGATCCGGGTCAATCTCCTCGGCCCGTTCCTCGGCATCCAGGCCGTGGTGCCCGCGATGAAGGAGGCGGGCGGCGGATCGGTCGTCAACGTCTCGTCGACCGCGGGTCTCATCGGCATACCCGGGCACGCGGCTTACGGCTCCACGAAGTTCGGCCTGCGCGGCCTGACCCGGTCATCGGCGCTCGACCTGGCGGGGTACGGGATCCGCGTCAACTCGGTGCACCCGGGCGCCATCGACACCCCGATGATCGCCGGGGTCTCGGGCAAGGACTGGTCGCATCTGCCGCTGGGCCGGATGGGCCGCCCCGAGGAGGTCGGTGAGCTGGTCCTGTTCCTGGCGTCGGACGCCTCCTCGTACATCACCGGCACGGAGTTCACGGTGGACGGGGGATCGACGGCCGGATGACGACGCACGATCCCCTCACCCCGCCGGCGCGCACTCTGTGCGACGCCATGTCGGCCGCGTTCCCCGACCCGGCCGATGGCCCCCTGGACGCGGACGCCCTGCGGGCCGCCGCGCGGGCGGGGCTCGGGAAGCCGTCCGTGCCGATGCGATCGGTCACCGAGCGCCTTGTGCCGGCGCAGGACCTCGACGCGCCCGTGCCCGTACGGATCTACGAGCCCGAGGCCGACGGCCCGCGCCCGCTCGTGGTGTTCCTGCACGGCGGCGGATGGGTGCTCTGCGACCTCGACACGCACGACGGGCTCTGCCGTCAACTCGCCGTCCGGACGGGCGCGTTGGTGGTTTCCGTCGACTATCGACGCGCGCCCGAGCACCCGTTCCCCGCCGCCTCCCACGACGCGTACGCCGTCGCGCGGTGGGCCGCCGCGCACGCGCGGGAGCTGGGGTGCGACCCGGACCGGCTGTTCGTCGCCGGGGACTCCAGCGGCGGGAACCTGGCCGCGGCCGTGGCCCTGCGGGCGCTGAGCGACCCCGAGGGTCCAAAGGTCGCGGGCCAGTTGCTGCTGTACCCGGTGCTCGACCACCGGCTCGGCGGCGAGTCCCCGGTGGCGTTCGAGCGGGGGTTCTTCCACACGACGGCTCATATGCGCTGGTACTGGGAGCAGTACCTCGGCGCCGGTGGCGATCCCGTCGCCGCGTCCCCCGGGCTCGCGCCCGACCTCGACGGTCTGCCGCCCGCCCTCGTGCTCCTCGCGGACTGCGACCCGCTGCGTGACGAGGGGCTCGCGTACGCGCGGCGGCTCGCGCGGGCGGGAGTGCGGGCGGAGGTGGCGCTGTATCCGGGAATGTTCCACGGGTTCCTGGGCGCGGCCGGGTTCCTGCCCGAGGCGGACGCGGCGCTCGCCCGCGCCGCCGCCTGGCTGACCCGCACCCCGGGCACCGCGGCCTGACGGCGTTCGCTATTTTGTTCGCCGCCGTCCCCACCGGCTCTGTCCCCCTCCCCGAGCCACAGAGGAGCCGGCCGTGGAAGCCGAGTCCCAGCCCGCCACGACCCCCGCGGTCACCACCTGCTACCGCCATCCCAAGGTGGAGACCTACGTCAGCTGCACCCGCTGCGAGCGGCCCATCTGCCCCGACTGCATGCGGTCGGCGGCCGTCGGGCACCACTGCCCCGACTGTGTGAAGGAGGGCGTCCGCTCGGTCCGCCAGGCTCGCACGGTCTTCGGCGGACGGGTCTCGGCCGTCCCGCTCGTCACGTACGTCCTGATGGGCCTGAACATCGTGGCCTACCTCGCCGAGCTGGTGCGCCCGGCCGTCGTGGACCGGTTCGGGATGCTGGGCGCGGGGCTCGTCGGCCCTGACGGCGGGCATTACGTGTACCAGGACGGGTTCCCGGCCGACTTCCACGCGGAGGGGGTGGTCGCGGGCGAGTGGTACCGGATGATCACCGGCGCGTTCCTCCACATGCCGGCCACCGAGGGCGTCTTCGGGATCCTGCACATCCTGTTCAACATGTACTCGCTGTGGAACCTCGGCCGTGTCGTGGAGACGCAGCTGGGCCGCGTCCGCTATCTCGCCGTCTATTTCCTGTCCGCGTTCGGCAGCTCCGTGCTCGTCTACCTGATCGCCCCGGGCACCCTCACGGTCGGTGCGTCGGGCGCGATCTTCGGGCTCGGCGCCGCGTACTACGTGATGGCGCGGCGTCTGGGCGCGGACATGAGCGGCGTCAACCGGTTCATGGCCTACTTCCTGCTGTGGATGCTGATCTCGGCCGGATTCGCCTCCTGGCAGGGCCACTTGGGCGGCCTGCTCACGGGCGGCGCGGCCACCATCGCCCTCGCCTACGCGCCCCGCGCCCGCCGCACCCTGGTGCAGGGCTCGGCGTGCGCGGCGCTGCTCGTACTCCTTGTGGCGCTGACGCTCCTCAAGCAGCCGTAGAGGGACGGGGACGGGTGGTCACTGCGCCTGCTCCCGGAGCGCCGGCAGTTCGAGGATCCGTTCCTTGCCGGCGTCGTCCATCAGTTCCACCAGGGGCAGGACCAGGTCCCACAGGTCCTGTTTGTCCACCTCGCGGGCCAGCGCGTCGAGTTCCGGCGCGGGCAGCGCGCCGGGCGCCGCGGCGACCTCCCGGCGGGACTCGTCCGGCAGGAACTCCGCCCACAGCCCCGTCGCCACCACGGCCCGTACGTCGTCCCGAGACTGGGGCCGAATTGACTTTTAGTCAATACCGGTGAGCGCCGGGGCGGATGTGTGCGCCACGTAATCTGAGCCGCATGAAACGCGCCGGCTGCATACTCCTGGCCGTGGCTCCGGTCGCCACGGTCGCGGTGTTCCTCTTCACGCCCGGACACGACGACGGCAAGGGCGGCTCGCACGGCACGTCCGCGTCGCAGCGCTCCGGCGGGGACGCCGAGGCGGCCAAGGCCGCCGCGGAGAAGAAGGCCGACGACGACGCCATCGCCGATCTGCCGCCGGGCCTCTCCGCGCCCGCGAAGAAGGAGCTCGCCCAGCAGATCGTGGCCAGCGCGGAGAACTCGACGCTCGACTGGCGCGGCCAGTACGGCTACATCGAGGACATCGGGGACGGGCAGGGCTACACCGCCGGGATCATCGGCTTCTGCACCGGCACGCACGACCTGCTGACCCTCGTCGAGCGGTACACGAAGGCCCACCCGGGCAACGACCTCGCCCGCTATCTGCCCGCCCTGCGCAAGGTCGACGGCACGGACTCCCACGAAGGCCTCGACCCCGGCTTCACCGCGGCGTGGAAGAAGGAGGCGTCCGACCCCGCCTTCCGCGCCGCCCAGAACTCCGAGCGCGACCGCGTCTACTTCGACCCGGCCGTCCGCCTCGCCAAGCTCGACGGCCTGGGCACGCTCGGCCAGTTCATCTACTACGACGCGATGGTCCTGCACGGCCCCGGCACCGGCCCGAGCGGCTTCTACGGCCTGCGCGAGAAGGCCATGCGGGAGGCGGACACCCCGGCGCAGGGCGGCAAGGAGAAGGCGTACCTCGACATCTTCCTCGACGTGCGCCGCACGGCGATGAAGGCGAAGAAGCCGGACCGCGACACGACCCGCATCGACACGGCCCAGCGGCAGTTCCTCTACGACGGCAACCTGACCCTGAAGACACCGCTGGTGTGGAAGGTGTACGGGGAGACGTACCGGGTGCCGTAGCTCCCGCCCGTGTCCCACCCTCAACCCCCCTCCCCACACTGCCACGCGCGCCGCAGAGCGGGGCTGGACGGTCGACACGTCGCAGCCCGAGTACCCGGTGATCCCCGGGGTGTCCCTCGGCTTCACCCGGCAGACCCCGCAGGAGGTCGAGCGCGACGCCGACGGCCTGCCGCGGTGTGTCACCTCGGTCCTGGTCGGCGGCAAGGAGTACTACAACTACCGCTACGGGAATCGCGGTTGAGCGGGTCTCCGATTCGTACGCACGCCCAGCCGGGAAGGGACGACGTCCCTCTGTCCGTGCGCGACCTGGCGGATTGGCGGCAGACGCACCGCGACGCCCGCCCAGTCGTCCGGTCGGGGACAGTGGGGCGAGCGTCGCGCTCAGTTCCGTACGCCGTTGTACGGGACGTCTATTGAGGAGCCGCCGTCAGGCCGCCGTCACGTCGGTCAGACCGTCAGGGAGCGGTCCGTCGGGCGGATCGGGGCCGGCAGTTCGCTGACACCGGTCAGGAAGCGGTCGACCCCGCGGGCGGCCGAGCGGCCCTCCGCGATGGCCCACACGATGAGCGACTGGCCGCGGCCGGCGTCACCGGCGACGAAGACGCCGGGGACGTTGGTCTGGAACTCGTCGTCGCGCGCCACGTTGCCGCGCGCGTCGAGGTCCAGGGCGAACTGGGAGACGAGTCCGTTGTCCTGGTCCGTGCCCGTGAAGCCCATGGCGAGCGTGACGAGCTGGGCGGGGATCTTTCGCTCCGTGCCCGGCTTCGGCGTCAGCTTGCCGTCGATGAACTCCACCTCGGCGAGGTGCAGGAACTGGACGTTGCCGTCCTCGTCGCCCTCGAAGTGGGTGGTCGAGACTGAGTAGACCCGCTCGCCGCCCTCCTCGTGCGCGGACGTCACCTTGTAGAGCATGGGGAACGTCGGCCAGGGCTGGCCCGCGTTCCGGTCCTCGCCGGGACGCGGCATGATCTCCAGCTGCGTGACCGAGGCCGCGCCCTGGCGGTGGGCGGTGCCCACGCAGTCCGCGCCGGTGTCGCCGCCGCCGATGACGACGACGTGCTTGCCCTCGGCGGAGACGGGCGTGGTGACGTAGTCGCCCTCCTGGACCTTGTTGGCCAGGGGCAGGTACTCCATCGCCTGGTAGACGCCCTTGAGTTCACGTCCCGGGACCGGCAGGTCGCGGGCGGTCGTGGCACCGGCGGCGATGACCACGGCGTCGTAGCGCTTGCGCAGCTTCGCGGCGTCGATGTCGCGGCCGATCTCCACGCCCGTACGGAACTTGGTGCCCTCCGCGCGCATCTGCTCGATGCGGCGGTTGATGTGGCGCTTCTCCATCTTGAACTCGGGGATGCCGTAGCGGAGCAGGCCGCCGATGCGGTCGGCGCGCTCGTAGACGGCGACCGTGTGGCCGGCCCGCGTCAGCTGCTGGGCGGCGGCGAGGCCCGCCGGGCCCGAGCCGATGACGGCGACGGTCTTGCCGGAGAGGCGCTCCGGGGCCTGGGGCGCGACATCGCCGCGGTCCCACGCCTGGTCGATGATCGAGACCTCGACGTTCTTGATGGTGACGGCCGGCTGGTTGATGCCGAGCACGCACGCCGACTCACAGGGCGCCGGGCAGAGGCGGCCGGTGAACTCCGGGAAGTTGTTGGTGGCGTGCAGCCGCTCCTGCGCCGCCGACCAGTCCTCGCGGTACGCGTAGTCGTTCCACTCGGGAATCAGGTTCCCGAGCGGGCAGCCGTTGTGGCAGAACGGGATGCCGCAGTCCATGCAGCGGCCGGCCTGCTTGCTGATGATGGGGAGCAGGGAGCCGGGAACGTAGACCTCGTTCCAGTCCCGCACGCGCTCGCCGACCGGACGGGTCTTGGCGACCTCGCGGCCATGGTTGAGAAAGCCCTTGGGATCAGCCATTGGTCGCCGCCTCCATCATCTTCTCGGTGGTCTCGGACTCGGAGAGTCCGGCTCGCTCGGCGGCGTCCTTGGCGGCGAGCACTGCCTTGTACGTGCTGGGGATGATCTTGCTGAAGCGGTCCACCGCCGCCGGCCACTCCGCGAGGAGCTTCTCGGCGACCGTCGAGCCGGTCTCCTCCGCGTGGCGGCGCACGACGTCGTGCAGCCACTGCTTGTCGGTGTCGTCCAGGGCCTCAACTGCCGTCTGGGACAAGCCGTTTACGTTATTGAGGTCCAGGTCGACGACGTACGCGACACCGCCCGACATGCCGGCCGCGAAGTTGCGTCCGGTCTCGCCGAGGACGACCGCGTGGCCACCGGTCATGTACTCGCAGCCGTGGTCGCCCACGCCTTCCGAGACGACCGTCGCACCCGAGTTGCGGACGCAGAAGCGCTCGCCGGTGCGGCCGCGCAGGAACAGCTCGCCGCCCGTCGCGCCGTACGCGATCGTGTTGCCCGCGATCGTGGAGTACTCGGCGAGGTGGTCGGCGCCGCGGTCCGGGCGGACCACGATGCGGCCGCCGGACAGGCCCTTGCCGACGTAGTCGTTGGCGTCGCCCTCCAGGCGCAGGGTCACACCGCGCGGCACGAACGCGCCGAACGACTGGCCCGCGGAGCCGGTGAAGGTGATGTCGATGGTGTCGTCGGGCAGGCCCGCGCCACCGAACTTCTTCGTCACCTCGTGGCCGAGCATGGTGCCGACCGTGCGGTTGATGTTGCGGATCGCGACCTGGGCGCGGACCGGCTGGGCGTCGGCCTGCGCGTTCGCGTCGAGCGCGTCGGCGGCCAGCTTGATCAGCTCGTTGTCCAGGGCCTTCTCCAGGCCGTGGTCCTGAGTGATCACCTGGTGGCGCACGGCGCCCTCGGGCAGCTCGGGGACGTAGAAGAGGGGCTCGAGGTCGAGGCCCTGGGCCTTCCAGTGGTCCACGGCCCGCTCGGTGTCGAGGAGTTCGGCGTGGCCGACGGCCTCCTCGATGGTGCGGAAGCCGAGCTCGGCGAGGATCTCGCGGACCTCTTCGGCGATGAACTCGAAGAAGTTCACGACGAATTCGGCCTTGCCGGAGAACCGCTCGCGCAGGACGGGGTTCTGCGTGGCGATGCCGACCGGGCAGGTGTCCAGGTGGCAGACGCGCATCATGACGCAGCCGGAGACGACGAGCGGCGCGGTCGCGAAACCGAACTCCTCGGCGCCCAGCAGCGCGGCGATGACGACGTCGCGGCCGGTCTTGAGCTGGCCGTCGGTCTGGACGACGATGCGGTCGCGCAGGCCGTTGAGCAGCAGGGTCTGCTGGGTCTCGGCGAGACCGAGCTCCCAGGGACCGCCGGCGTGCTTGAGGGAGGTGAGCGGGGATGCGCCCGTACCGCCGTCGTGGCCGGAGATGAGCACCACGTCGGCGTGGGCCTTGGAGACACCCGCGGCGACCGTGCCGACGCCGACCTCGGAGACCAGCTTCACGTGAATCCGCGCCTGCGGGTTCGCGTTCTTCAGGTCGTGGATCAGCTGGGCCAGGTCCTCGATGGAGTAGATGTCGTGGTGCGGCGGCGGCGAGATGAGCCCGACGCCCGGCGTCGAGTGACGCGTCTTGGCGACCCACGGGTAGACCTTGTGGCCGGGCAGCTGGCCGCCCTCGCCGGGCTTGGCGCCCTGCGCCATCTTGATCTGGATGTCGTCCGCGTTGACCAGGTACTCGCTCGTGACACCGAAGCGGCCGGAGGCGACCTGCTTGATGCTGGAGCGGCGCGCCGGGTCGTACAGCCGGTCCGCGTCCTCGCCGCCCTCACCGGTGTTGGACTTGGCGCCCAGCTGGTTCATGGCGATGGCGAGGGTCTCGTGCGCCTCCTTGGAGATGGAGCCGTACGACATGGCGCCGGTCGAGAACCGCTTGACGATCTCACTGGCCGGCTCGACCTCGTCGATGGAGATCGCTTCGCGGCCGCTCTTGAAGCCGAAGAGGCCTCGCAGCGTCATCAGACGCTCCGACTGCTCGTTCACGCGGCCCGTGTACTTCTTGAAGATGTCGTAGCGGCGGTTGCGCGTGGCGTGCTGGAGGCGGAAGACCGTCTCCGGGTCGAACAGGTGCGGCTCGCCCTCGCGGCGCCACTGGTACTCGCCGCCGATGTCGAGGGCGCGGTGCGCGGGCGCGATGCCGCTCGCCGGGTACGCCTTCGCGTGACGGGCGGCCACCTCCTGGGCGATGACGTCGAGACCGGCGCCGCCGATCTTCGTCGCCGTGCCGTTGAAGTACTCCTCGACGAAGGCCTCGTCGAGGCCGACGGCCTCGAAGACCTGGGCGCCGCGGTAGGAGGCGACGGTCGAGATGCCCATCTTGGACATGACCTTCAGGACGCCCTTGCCGAGCGCGTAGATCAGGTTGCGGATGGCCTGCTCGGGCTCGATGCCGGGCAGGAACGTACCGGCGCGGACCAGGTCCTCGACGGACTCCATCGCCAGGTACGGGTTGACGGCCGCGGCGCCGAAGCCGATGAGGAGGGCCACGTGGTGGACCTCGCGCACATCGCCCGCCTCGACGAGCAGACCCACCTCGGTGCGCTGCTTCGTACGGATGAGGTGGTGGTGGACGGCCGCGGTGAGCAGCAGCGACGGGATCGGCGCGTGCTCGGCGTCGGAGTGCCGGTCGGAGAGCACGATCAGGCGGGCGCCGGCCTCTATGGCGGCGTCGGCCTCGGCGCAGATCTCCTCGATGCGGGCGGCGAGCGCGTCGCCGCCGCCGGAGACCCGGTACAGGCCGGACAGGGTCGCGGCCTTCATGCCGGGCATGTCGCCGTCGGCATTGATGTGTATGAGCTTGGCCAGCTCGTCGTTGTCGATCACCGGGAAGGGCAGGGTGACCGAACGACAGGAGGCCGCTGTCGGCTCCAGCAGGTTGCCCTGCGGGCCCAGCGAGGAGCGCAGCGAGGTGACGAGCTCCTCGCGGATGGCGTCCAGCGGCGGGTTCGTGACCTGCGCGAACAGCTGGGTGAAGTAGTCGAAGATCAGCCGCGGGCGGGCGGAGAGCGCCGCGATCGGCGAGTCCGTGCCCATGGAGCCGAGCGGCTCACCGCCGGTCTTGGCCATCGGCGTGAGGATGACGCGCAGCTCTTCCTCGGTGTAGCCGAAGGTCTGCTGGCGACGGGTGACCGAGGCGTGGGTGTGGACGATGTGCTCGCGCTCGGGGAGGTCCTCGAGCTCGATCTCACCGGCCTCCAGCCACTCGGTGTACGGCTGCTCGGCGGCCAGGCCGGCCTTGATCTCGTCGTCCTCGATGATGCGGTGCTCGACGGTGTCGACGAGGAACATCTTGCCGGGCTGGAGGCGGCCCTTGCGGACGACCTTCGCGGGGTCGATGTCGAGGACGCCGACCTCGGAGCCGAGGACGACGAGGCCCTCGTCGGTGACCCAGTAGCGGCCGGGGCGCAGACCGTTGCGGTCGAGAACGGCACCCACCTGCGTACCGTCCGTGAAGGTCACGCACGCCGGGCCGTCCCAGGGCTCCATCATCGCGGAGTGGAACTGGTAGAAGGCGCGGCGGTCGGCCGCCATGGAGGCGTGGTTCTCCCAGGCCTCCGGGATCATCATCAGGACGCTGTGCGGCAGGGAACGGCCGCCGAGGTGCAGCAGTTCGAGCACCTCGTCGAAGGAGGCCGAGTCCGAGGCGTCGGGCGTGCAGACGGGGAAGATCCGCGACAGTTCCTCGGCGCCGAACAGGTCGGAGGCGAGCTGCGACTCGCGCGCCTTCATCCAGTTCCGGTTGCCCTTGACCGTGTTGATCTCACCGTTGTGCGCGACGAAGCGGTACGGGTGCGCGAGCGGCCAGCTCGGGAAGGTGTTCGTGGAGAACCGCGAGTGGACGAGAGCGATCGCAGATGCGAATCGGCGGTCCGACAGGTCGGGGAAGAAGGGCTCCAGCTGGCCGGTGGTCAGCATGCCCTTGTAGACGATGGTGCGGGCGGAGAGCGACGGGAAGTACACGCCGGCCTCGCGCTCGGCGCGCTTGCGCAGGATGAAGGCCTTGCGGTCGAGCGCGATGTCCTTCGCGGTGCCGTCGGCGTCCGAGACGAAGATCTGGCGGAAGGCCGGCATCGTCGAGCGGGCGGTGGCGCCGAGGAGCTGCGGGGCGACCGGCACCTCGCGCCAGCCGAGGACGGTGAGGCCCTCCGCGGCGGCGATCGTCTCGATCTGTGAGACGGCGGCGGCGTTGTCGGCCTCGTCGACGGGCAGGAAGGCGATGCCGACCGCGTACGCGCCGGCCTCGGGCAGATCGAAGGAGACCGCGGCACGCAGGAAGGCGTCCGGGACCTGGGACAGGATGCCCGCTCCGTCACCCGAGTCGGGCTCGGAACCGGTGGCACCTCGGTGCTCCAGGTTGCGCAGAACCGTGAGCGCCTGTTCGACCAGCGCGTGGCTCGCCTCGCCGGTGAGGGTGGCCACGAAGCCGACGCCGCAGGCGTCGTGCTCGTTGCGGGGGTCGTACATGCCCTGGGCTGCAGGGCGAGCATCCATGAACGGCTGGTTCATGGAGTGCTGGGACGGCTGGCGCGGCGTGCGCATCGGCTCTCCCGTCGTCGTTTTGCTTGGCATATGACATCTGCCGAGGGACGACGTTGGCCCTCTGCTGGGGTGCAAATTTCGTACAAGTTACATGATGGAGCGGTTCTCGGGAACCGGATACTCCGTTCCAACATGCGGACACCGCGGTGGCGGTGGCGGTGCCGGTCCCGATGACGGAACAGCGGCGGAAAAAGCGACCTTCACGGGCAGATCGATGTCCGCGGGTCCATGAGCGAGGCGGGCGTCGTTGCCCGCAGCGCTTACGGCTCATGCCCCGCCGTTAAGCAATCGAAACCGCCAAGTAACGGCTACTTATACAGAGACCCGTATAGCCATCACTGGGGCGTCATCCTACGGCCGTACCGAACAGGCTGCCCAGGAGATACGTCACACCCGCCGCGGCACCACCGAGAGCCAGCTGGCGCACCCCGCTGAACCACCAGGACCGCGCCGTCACCTTGGCCACGATCGCCCCACAGGCGAAGAGGCCGACGAGCGCGAGCAGGACCGCGGGCCACAGGGCGCTCGCACCCAGCAGATAGGGCAGCAGCGGAAGCAGGGCGCCGAGCGCGAAGGACCCGAAGGAGGAGACGGCGGCGACCGTCGGCGACGGCAGGTCGCCCGGGTCGATGCCCAGCTCCTCGCGCGCGTGGATCTCAAGAGCCTGCTCGGGGTCCTTCGACAGCTGGCGCGCGACTTCGCGGGCGAGGTCGGGCTCCACGCCGCGCGACATGTAGAGGTCGGCGAGCTCCCGCTCCTCGTCCGCGGGGTGCTTCCTCAACTCCCGTCGCTCGACGTCGAGTTCGGCCTCGACCAGCTCGCGCTGGGAGGCGACGGAGGTGTACTCGCCGGCGGCCATGGAGAAGGCGCCGGCGGCCAGGCCGGAGAGCCCGGTGATGATGATCGTCTGCTGCGACACGGCGCCGCCCGCGACACCGGTCATCAGGGCCAGGTTCGAGACGAGCCCGTCCATCGCGCCGAACACCGCGGGGCGCAGCCAGCCACCGTTGACATCGCGGTGCGTGTGGTTGTCGCGGTGCGCGTCGTGCAGCGTCGCTTCGGTCTCGATGATGGCCATCCCGCCCAGTGCTCCTCTCGTACGGAGCCGATGCCGCGCGGCGTTCCCGCGGGCCCGGACTCCCCCCTCAACAGCTTCGAAAGTACGCACGGATTCGGGCCCCCGCCAGCAAGGAAGGCCGTACTTACCAGGGCTTTCGACCGCTTTGCCCACCCGCTCGAACGGCCCTCGCCGTCACCCGAGAGATGGATCACATGATCGGAGCGTTGACGGACGGGGGAAACATCGCCGCAACACCTGTAAACGTTTCCACATGCGGTGAGGAGCGAGCCCATGTCTCCGGTGCCGGGCGGCGGCCAGCCGACGATCGTGTCGATCGCGCGGCGGGCCGGGGTCTCCATCGCCTCGGTCTCCCGCGCCTTGAACGGTCTGGGCGCACGGCGGGAGACCGTCGAACGGGTGGAGCGCGCAGCGTCGGAGCTCGGCTACGTACCCAACGCCGTGGCCCGCTCCCTCAAGGACGGCAGGACCCGGCAGCTCACGTTCGCGCTGCCGGACATCGGCAATCCGGCCTACGTGGCGATGGTCCGCGCCGTCCAGGGCGTCGCCAAGAACCACGGCTACCGCCTGCTCCTGCACTCCACGGACGCGGTCGTCGACGACGAACTGGCCGTCCTGCGCAGCCTCGGCGACCGCACCAGCGACGGCCTGATCATCTGCCCCATCCGCATCACCGACGACCACATCGAGGCGCTGACCTGCGCGGCGGGCCCCGTCGTGGTCATGGGATCCCTGCCGTCCGGGGTGCCCGTGGACAGCGTCCGCGCCGACCCGGTGACGGGCGCGGCCCTGGCCGTACGCCATCTGCACGACACCGGCTGCCGCCGCATCGCGTTCATCAACGGCCCCTCCGACACGGTCCCCGGCCGCAACCGCGAGGAGGGCTACCGCGCGGCTCTCGCCGAGTGCGGACTCGTATACGACGACACGCTGGTCGTCGAGACCGGGTTCGGCATCGAGGCGGGGGCCCGGGCTGCCGCGGAACTGCTCGCCCGGTGCCCCGACGCCGTCTTCTGCGCCAACGACCAGCTGGCGCTCGGCGCGGCCCGCGCACTGCACTCGCGGGGCCTGCGCATACCGCAGGACGTAGCGGTCGCGGGGATGGACGACAGCGTGCTCGCCCAGTCGGTCTGGCCCCCGCTGACCAGCGTCGACCTGGGCTCGACAGAACGCGGGCGGCGAGCGGCCGAACTCCTGGTGGAACGCCTGGACGGCACGGCCCCGACGCCTCGCGGCACCACGGCCACGGCCCCACCCCGCCTGGTGGTCCGCGCATCCACAGCACCGACCGAGAACACGAGGTCCACATGAGCGCCAACCGCACCTCGCAGAGCCCGACCACGCCATGAGCGTCAGCCTCGACCCCGACCCGCCGGCGGGCGCGGAAGGTCCGCGAAGGCTCGGCACGGTCCCGCACCGCCAGCCGCCGGCCACGATCTCCCTGCGGGACCGTGCCCGCGGAGCGCTGCTCGGCCTCGCGGTGGGCGACGCGCTCGGCGCGCCCGCAGAGAACATGAAGCCGTCGCAGATCCGCGAACGATGGGGCCGTATCGAGGGGTTCGTCTCGCCGGACCCGGCGGGCACGGACGACACCGAGTACGCGATCTTCTCCGGCCTCCTACTGGCGGAGCACGGTTCGGCGCTCACCGTGGGACATGTCGAGGCGGCCTGGCACACATGGATCGCCGACCGCGACGAGGGCCCGTTCCGAGGCGCGGGCTTCAGCGAGAGAGGAACTCTGGAGAACCTGCGCCGGGGCCTGGCGGCACCCATCTCGGCGCAGCACCGCCACGCGTGGAGCGACGGACTGGCCATGCGGGCGGCCCCGTTCGGGGTGTACGCGGCGGGCCGCCCGGCGGAGGCGGCACGCCTCGTAGCGGTGGACGGCACGGTGTCGCACGACGGGGAGGGCATCCACGGGGGCCGGGCGGTGGCGGCCGGGGTCGCGGCGGCCATGGTGAGCCACAACCCGGACGCAGTCGTCCAGGCGGCCCTGTCCGTGGTCCCCGAGGACTCCTGGACAGCGCGCTCCCTGCACCGCGCGGTGGCTGCGGCCCGCTGCGCCCGCCGCGACGCCGAGGGGACGCAGCTCTCCATGGAACGAGAGGTACGCCGGGCCGTGGTGATCGGCGGCTACCCCTGGCCGGACCTGGCCCCGGAGGCGGTGGGCCTGGCCTTCGGAGCGTTCGCGGCGGCCCGCGGCGAGTTCAGGGAGTCGGTCCTGATGGCGGTGAACATGGGCCGCGACGCGGACACGACGGCCGCGGTGGCGGGCGCCCTGGCCGGCGCACTGCGCGGCGAACGAGCGATCCCCGCCGACTGGGCGACGACCATCGGCCCGGTCCGAGGCAACTGCCTCCCGTCGATGAAGGGACGTCACATCCTGGACATCGCCGACACCTTGACCCCCACACCACCCCTCCCGCCCAAACCCCCGAAGGGGACCACACCGTGACCCCCGCACCCATCCACGTACAAGCACAGAGGGACCCCGGCCCCCAAGCAGCCGCACTGGCGCCCGAACGAAAGGGGCCGGGCCGGTATGCCCGCCCGGAGCCGGCACACACAACTGACGCCGACGAAATCCGACGCCGAACCATCCGAGCGAGGACAGACATACCGGCCCGGCCCCGCACCCACCACCGGCGCGAGCGGGAGCCCAGAGCAAGCCGGCACCCGCCCCCAGAGAGGCCAGCACACCATGACGCCACCAACCGTCACCACCCGGGCAACCCCCCGCACCACCGGAACCCCCACCACCCCCCACCGAATCGAGGGCCTACTACTGGGCATCGCCGCAGGCGACGCCGCGGGCTGGCCCTCAGGCAGACACCGCGCGGCCCGCCTCCCCGACTGGACCCGCCGCCTGACCCGTGAACTGGACACGTTCGCGGAACAGAACGCGACGACGACACTCCCCGTACCGATCGCGCTGAACCAACCCCCGGAACCCCTGCGCCTGGGCCCGTCGGACGACGCCGAATGGGCGGCGTTCACAGCGGCGTCGATCCTGAACGCCACCAGGGCGGGAGCCCAAAGCACGAACGTCCCCCCGGACGAACACGTACGCACGGCACTGGCCCTCGCCTGGAACACCCTCGCCGCCGAGGTGGCCGAAGCAACGGCCCGAGCGGACGAGATCGAGTCGGCGCGCATGCCGATGCGGGCACGCATCTCCGTACGAGCGGGCCTGGGCAACCTGGCGGCGGGCCTGAGCCCCCCGGCCACGGGACACGACAACCCGCACTACTTCGACGACGCGGCCTGTGTACGCGCCGCGGTACTGGCCGTGGTCCACCCGGGTGAACCCGAACTGGCCGCCCAACTGGCGGAGTTCGACGCCCGCTACACCCAGGACGGCGACGGAGTCCACGGGGCGAGAGCGATGGCGGCAGCCGTAGCGGCAGCGCTGGGCGGCGCCCCGGTCGACGCCTGCGTGGACGCAGCGCTGGCCCAGCTGCCCGAGGGAACCGAGATCCGCCGCAACGCGCTGCACGCGGTGGACCTGGCACGAAGGGCGGCCGCGGCCCGCCCGGGCCTGCCGGGAAACGCGTTCGCGCTGGTCCCGGTGCTGGAGCACGAGATCGTCGACCACGTCTACAGCTACGGCATCGCGGCAGCGGAGACGGTCCCGGTGGCCCTGGCCGTGGCGACCGCGGCCGGCGGCGACGTGACGGAGGCGGTGCCCACGGCGGCGTGCCTGTCGCGGGTGGCGGACTCGGCCCCGGCGCTGGCGGGCGCACTGACGGGCGCGATCGGCGGAGCCGACACGCTCCCCGCGAGCTGGCGGGACGCCTGCCGCAGGCTCGCGGGCTGCGCGCTGCCGCGCCTGGCAGGAACGGACCTCGTAGCCATCGCAGCAGACCTGACCAGGGCAACCACACCGAAAGGCGCCCAATGACAACCCCCACAACAGCCGGCCCCACACCTGCCCGCACTCAAAACTCAATCTCAGCCTCAACCCCTTTCTCCCTGGAGGACCGCACCACAGGAGCCCTCGTGGGCGCGGCGGTGGGCGACGCGCTGGGCGGCCCCGTGGAGGGCTGGACGCCGGAGGCGATCGCGGAGCGCCACGGCGGCCGGGTCCGCGGCATCGTGGAGCCGTTCCACAAGGACGACTGGCGCACGGCGCGCCCGATCGCGCCGTACCACAAGGGCGACGGGCACGTCACGGACGACACCTTGATGACGCACGCGCTGATCAGGGTCTACGAGAACGTACGGGACCACCTGGACGCGTACGCGGTCGCGGACCACCTCGTCCCCGACCTGATCACCAACACGCGCTGGATCCCGGAGCTGGAGGCGGAGGCGCTCCCGCTGCAACGGATCTTCCTGGCGGAGAAGTGGATCGTGGCGCGCATCCACTACGGCCATGTCGACCCGCGCGAGGCGGGCGTGGGCAACATCGTGAACTGCGGCGCGGCGATGTACATGGCTCCGGTCGGAGCGGTGAACGCGGGCAACCCGGCCAGGGCGTACGAGGAGGCGCTGGACGTGGCGGGCGCGCACCAGTCGTCGTACGGCAGGGAGGCGGCGGGCGTCTTCGCGGCAGCGGTGGCCGCGGCGTTCAGGCCGGGCGCGACGCCGGAGTCGGTGGTGGAGGACGCGCTGGCGCTCGCGAAGGACGGCACGAGGTCGGCGATCGAAGCGGTATGCGAAGTGGCGCGCGACTACACGGACTTCGAGGACGCGCTGGGACCGCTGCGCGAGGCGATCACCCCCTTCGACACGGTGGGCCCGGAGTACCGCAAGCCGTCGCTCGGGGCGCGCCGCCCGTCCCGCCTCCACGCGATCGAGGAGCTGCCGATCGCGCTCGGGATGCTCCTGGTCGGCCGGGGCGACTTCCGCCACACGGTCCTCGGTTCGGTCAACTACGGCCGGGACTGTGACTCGATCGCGACGATGAGCGGAGCGATCGTGGGCGCGCTGTACGGGGAGCCGGCGGTGCCCCGGGAGTGGAGCGGGGAGGTGGCCCGCGCGAGCAGGCTCGACCTGCACACACCGGCCGCCTCACTGGCCCGGGTCACGCGCGAGGTCTTCGCCAAGGACATGACCCGCCGCCGGTCCCACGAGGCGGCGTTCGCAGAACTCACCGCCACCGCGGTGTCGTGATGCTGCGCCTCACCTGGGTCCAGCCCGAGGACCTGCTCGGCCACGAGCTGCGCCAGGCGGCACAGGAGGGCCGGAACGCGAGCGGGGTGGAGCGCCGCTGGCGCGAGGCAGGAGGCCACCCGCCCCCCGAGCGCGCGGGAGCATCACCACCGCCCCAGGATCCGAAGCTACGACCCCTGGCACAGCAGCTCCTGGACGAACTGGCCTCGACACAGAGCCCGTTGAGGGCACTTGAACCGACATCCTTGCCGGAAATCAGACAGCTGACCCCCCACCCAGCCCGTCCGACGCTTGAGGACAAGGAACGCGGGAGCCTGGGAGCAGCGCCCCCAGAGACCTCCGAAGCGAAAGGCCTGCACGCATCCTGGCTGGGCAGAGCCGTCGGCTGCCTCCTCGGCAAACCCGTCGAGAAGCTCCCCCTGCGCGGCATCCGGGCCATCGCGAAATCCACGTCCAACTGGCCCCTGAGCACCTGGTTCACGCACCGGAACCTCCCGCAGGACGTGGCGGAGCGCTACCCCTGGAACCGCCGCTCCCGCCCCACCTCCCTCGCCGAGAACATCGACGGCATGCCCGAGGACGACGACCTCAACTACCCGCTCCTCGGTCTGCTCCTGCTCCAGCGCCACGGCGCCGACTTCACCACCGCAGACGTGGCGCAGCTCTGGCTCGACGAGTTGCCGGCGGGCCGCACGTTCACCGCGGAGCGCGTCGCGTACCGCAATCTCCTGGACGGCATCGAGCCCCCGGACACGGCCGTGCATCACAACCCGTTCCGGGAGTGGATCGGCGCCCAGATCCGCGCGGACATCTTCGGCTGGACGAACCCGGGCGACCCCGCCGGAGCAGCCGAGCTGGCGCACAGGGACGCGACGTTGACGCACACGGCGAACGGCGTCTACGGCGAGATGTTCGTAGCGGCGGCCATCGCCCACGCGTCAGCACCTTCAGGCACGGCCCCCACCGTCCAAGCCACCCTCGACGCGGCCCTCTCCGTGATCCCGCCCGACTCCCGCTACGCCCAAGCGGTCCGCTTCGGCATCGAGACGGCCCGCGCCGAACCCACCGGCACCCCGGCGGGCTTCGCATCAGTCGTCGACACACTCCACGCCCGTTACGCCCACGACCACCACTGGGTGCACGTCCTGCCCAACGCGGCGCTGCTCGCCGCCGCGCTCACCCACGCCGACGGCGACTTCACGGGGTCCATCTGCCGGGCGGTGTCGGGTGGTTGGGACACCGACTCCAACGGCGCGACGGCCGGTTCGATCGCCGGACTCCTCGCCGGCTCCCCCGACGCGATCGACGACCGCTGGACCGCCCCGCTCAAGAACCGTCTGTCGACCTCGGTCGCCGACTTCGACGGGATCGGCTTCGACGAACTGGCCAGGCTCACTCTGGAGGCCCGCACATGAAATCCCCTGCGTCCAACACCCCCGCCCCCCTGCAAGGCCTACGCGTACTCGACCTCGCCACCCTCTTCGCCGGCCCCCTCGCCGCCACCATGCTGGGCGACTTCGGCGCCGACGTGATCAAGGTCGAGCACCCCCGTAAACCGGACCCGTCCCGTGGCCACGGTCCGTCGAAGGACGGCGTCGGCCTGTGGTGGAAGCTCCTCGGCCGCAACAAGCGGAACATCACGCTCGACCTCTCCACGCGGGGCGGGCGCGAGATCCTCCTCAAGCTGGTCGCGGACGCCGACGTCCTGATCGAGAACTTCCGCCCCGGCACCCTGGAGAAGTGGAACCTCGGCTGGGAGGAGCTGAGTGCCGCCAACCCGCGCCTGGTGCTCACCCGCGTCACCGGCTTCGGCCAGTTCGGACCGTACTCGCGCCGCCCCGGCTTCGGCACGCTCGCCGAGGCGATGAGCGGCTTCGCGGCGCTCACGGGCGAGCCCGACGGCCCCCCGACGCTTCCTCCGTTCGGCCTCGCGGACTCGATCGCCGCGCTCTCCACGTCGTACGCGGTGATGGCCGCGCTCCAGGGCCGCGAGCGGACCGGCCGGGGCCAGGTCGTCGACATGGCAATCATCGAGCCGATGCTGACGGTCATCGGCCCGCAGCCCATCTGGTACGACCAGCTCGGCTACGTACAGCCGCGCACGGGGAACCGCTCCACGAACAACGCCCCGCGCAACACGTACCGCACGAGCGACGACAAGTGGGTGGCGGTCTCCACGTCCGCCCAGTCGATCGCCGAGCGCGTGATGCGCCTGGTCGGCCGCCCCGAGCTGATCGACAAGGCGTGGTTCGCGACGGGTTCGGGCCGCGCGGGGCACGCCGACGAACTCGACGCGGCGGTCGGTGCATGGATCGCCCGGCACTCGCGGGACGACGTCCTCGCCGCCTTCGAGAAGGCGGAGGCCGCCATCGCCCCCGTCTTCGACATCCGCGACGTGATGGAGGACGAGCAGTACCGGGCACTCGGCTCGATCACCGAGGTGCCCGACCCCGAGCTGGGCACCGTCAAGATGCAGAACGTACTGTTCCGCCTCTCCGAGACCCCCGGCGCGATCAGGTGGGCCGGCCGGCCCCACGGCGCCGACACGGACGAGATCCTCACGGGCCTCGGTCTCTCCCCCTCGGAGATCACCACCCTCCGCGAAGCGGGCGCGCTGTGACCGCCCAGTCCTACGAGACCTTCCTGACCTGGCTCTACGCCCCGGGAGACCGGCCGGAGGTCGTGGCGAAGGCACTCGACTCGGGCGCCGACGTGGTCCTGATCGACCTGGAGGACGCGGTCGCCCCCGACCGCAAGGCGTACGCCCTCGACGCGACCGCGGAGCTCCTCGCCGAGAAGCACCAGGTGCCGGTGCACGTGAGGGTCAACGCGCTGAACTCGCCGCGCGCCGAGTCCGAGGTCAGACGCCTCACCCCGCTCCCCGGCCTCGGCGCCCTGCGCCTTCCCAAGGTCCACGGCCCCGCCGACCTGGACCGCGTATCGGACTGGTCGGTCGAGGTGCCGCCCCTGTACGCCCTCCTGGAGTCGGCGCTCGGCGTCGAGCACGCGTACGAGATCGCCCGGCATCCCGGCGTACGCGGCATCGCGCTGGGCGAGTCGGATCTGCGGGCGGAGCTCGGCCTGGCGAACGGCGAGGGTCTGGCGTGGCCACGGGGGCGGGCGGTGGTCGCCGCGCGCGCCGCGGCGCTGCCCCCGCCGCCGCAGTCCGTCTATCCGGACATCCGCGACACGGTGGGCCTGGCCCGCTCGTGCTCACAGGGCCGCGCACTCGGCTTCTTCGGCCGCATGGCGATCCACCCCCGCCAGCTTCCCGTCATCGAGGCGACGTTCCTGCCGACGGCGGCGGAGGTCGACGCGGCGACGGAGGTCGTCGGCGCCGCCTCCACGGAGGCGGGAGCCCTGGCCCTGCCCGACGGCCGCTTCGTCGACGCGGCGATCGTCTCGGACGCGCGCCGGGTCCTTGCGCTGGCATCGCGCCGCCGCGGGAGCTGACCGGGACAGAGCGACGGGGGCGCCGGATCGATGCGATCCGGCGCCCCCGTCGACGTACGGGTGGTGAGGCTCAGCTAGCTCTTCCCGGCCTTGGTCGCCCCTGACTCGCCGTTGGCCTCGTCCTTGTCGGACTGCTCCTCGGCCTCGTCCTCGGACGCGGCCGGCTCCTTCTCCTTGGACTCGGCCCCGGCCTCGCCTTCGGCCTTGTCCTTGGGATCGGCGTCGTCGCCCTTGTCCTCAGCCTTGTCCTCGGCATCGGCATCGTCACCGGCGCCCGGTTCCACGACCGCCTCGCGCCCAGGGCGGATCTTCGTCGAGATCACGATGTAGATCACCGCGAGCAGGAAAACACCCATCGCGGTCCAGTCGTTGAGCCGCAGGCCGAGGATGTGGTGCGCGTCGTCGACGCGCATGTACTCGATCCAGAAGCGGCCCACGCAGTACGCGGCGACATAGAGCGCGAAGGCGCGGCCGTGGCCGAGCTTGAAGCGGCGGTCCGCCCAGATGACGAGCAGCGCGACACCGATGCACCACAGGGACTCGTACAGGAAGGTCGGGTGGTACGTGCCCGGCACGCGCCCGTCCGCCGACGACGTGATCTTCAGGGCCCACGGCAGGTCGGTGGGCTTGCCGTACAGCTCCTGGTTGAACCAGTTGCCCCAGCGGCCGATGGCCTGCGCGACGGCGATGCCGGGTGCGATGGCGTCGGCGTAGGCCGGGAGCGGGATGCCGCGCCTGCGGCACCCGATCCACGCGCCCACCGCGCCGAGGGCGATGGCACCCCAGATCCCGAGGCCGCCCTCCCAGATCTTGAAGGCGTCCACCCAGTCGCGGCCCTCGCTGAAGTACAGCTCGTAGTCCGTGATCACGTGGTAGAGCCGGCCGCCGACGAGGCCGAACGGCACGGCCCAGACCGCGATGTCGGCCACGGTGCCGGACCGCCCGCCGCGGGCGATCCAGCGCTTGTTGCCGAGCCAGACGGCCACGAAGACGCCGATGATGATGCAGAACGCGTAGCCGCGCAGCGGAATGGGTCCGAGATAGACCACTCCGTGTGACGGGCTGGGGATGAAGGCAAGAGTCATGGCGATGTCGACGCTACCGTGCCGGGCCGTGGCGGCGGCAATCAGCCCGGCTACGGGTCCATAACGAGACCCCCGCGTCTCCTGCCGCTCCTACGACTTGTCGGCCGCCTGCACCATCTGCTTCAGCTTCGCGGGGGTCAGCGGGTTGGCCTGGTCGCCGAACACGTTCTTCCCGTTCAGGAGCACTGTCGGTGTGCCCTGGAAGCCGCCGGCCTGGAACGCCTGGTCCGACTTCTTGACCCAGCTGTCATGGCTGCCGTCGTCGACACACTTCTTGAAGTCCGGCGTCACGAGTCCGCCGACCTTGCCGGCGAGCGCGATCAGCTTGCCGTTGTCCGCGAAGGCGTCGTCGGTCTCCGACGGCTGGTTCTCGTAGAGGACGTCGTGGTACGGGGGGAACTTCCCGGCGTCCTGGGCGCACGCCGCCGCGTTCGCCGCGCGCAGGGAGCCACTGCCGCCCATGTTCTTGTCGATGAGTGTGGCCAGGTGGTACTCGACCTTGAGCTGCCCGGAGTCGGTCAGCTCGTGGATCGTGGTGCGGTAGGCGTCCTCGAAGGCCTTGCACGCTGGGCAGCGGAAGTCCTCCCACACCGTGAGCGTCGACTTCGCGCTGTCCTTGCCGACCGGGATCGCGAGGCTGTCCTTGCCGACCGCGCCCTGGGGGGCCACGACGGGCCCCGAGGCGTCGCTCTTGTCGTCGCCGGAATTCGCCGCGATCACCCCGATCACGGCGGCCAGCGCGAGGACGCCCACGACGGCGCCCCCCACGATCACGCCCCTGCGGCGCCTGTCCTTGGCTCTCTGCTTCTCGCGCTCCTCCGCCAGCCGGTCACGGGCGGTGCGCTTTCCGTCACGGTTCTTCTCGCTCACACCCGCCAAACGAACCGGGGAGGCACCAGCGTGCCTCCCCGGCCCCAGGTCCACCCATACGGGTTACGACACGATGGGTGACGACGCGACGGGTTACGCCTTGGCGCGCACCCCGTCCGCGAGATCCGCCGCGAGCGCCCGCACGGCGGCGAGGCCGGCGGCCTCGTCGTCGGCGTCGAGCATCAGCTTCACGAACGCCGAGCCGACGATGACCCCGTCGGCGAACCCGGCGACCTCGGCCGCCTGCTTCGCGTTCGAGACGCCGAGGCCGACACAGACCGGCAGGTCGGTGGTGGCCTTGGTGCGGCGCACGAGGTCCTGGGCCTGGTTGCCGACGGACTCGCGGGTGCCGGTGACGCCCATCAGGGAGGCGGCGTACACGAAGCCGGAGCCCGCGGCGGTGATCGTCGCGAGGCGCTCGTCCTTGCTGCTGGGGGCGACGACGAAGACGGTCCCGAGGCCGTGCTTGTCCGCGTGCTCCCTCCAGGTCCCCGACTCCTGGACGGGCAGGTCGGGCAGGATGCAGCCCGCGCCGCCCGCCTCGGCCAGCTCGGCGGTGAACCGCTCGATGCCGTACCGGTCGATGGGGTTCCAGTACGTCATGACGAGGACCGGCTTGCCGGTCGCCGCGTGGGCCTCGCGGACCGTGCGCATCACGTCGGCGATCCGGACGCCGCCGCGCAGCGCGATGTCGTCCGCGGTCTGGATGACGGGACCGTCGAGGACCGGGTCGCTGTGCGGCAGCCCGACCTCCACGACGTCGGCGCCGCCGTCGAAGACGGCCTTGATGGCCTCGATGCCACCGTCCACGGTCGGGAACCCGGCCGGGAGGTAGGCGATGAGGGCGGAGCGGCCCTCGGCGCGCGCGGCGGCGAGGGTGTCGTTCAACAGCTGGATGTTGCCGCTCACTTGGCGTCTCCCTCGATCTCCGCGCCGGTCCCGGCCGCGTCCGCCGCGACGGCGGCGTCGGTGTCGTACAGGCCGAAGTAGCGGGCGGCCGTGTCCATGTCCTTGTCGCCGCGCCCGGACAGGTTGACGATCATCAGCCCGTCCTTGCCGAGCTCCTTGCCGGCCTCGATGGCGCCGGCGAGCGCATGGGCGCTCTCGATGGCCGGGATGATGCCCTCGGTGCGCGAGAGCAGGCGCAGGGCCTGCATGGCGGCGTCGTCGGTGACCGCGCGGTACTCGGCGCGGCCGCTGTCCTTGAGGAAGGCGTGCTCGGGGCCGATGCCCGGGTAGTCGAGGCCCGCCGAGATCGAGTACGGCTCGGTGATCTGGCCCTCGTCGTCCTGGAGGACGTACGACCGTGAGCCGTGCAGGATGCCGGGCTCGCCCGCGGTCAGCGTCGCGGCGTGCTCGCCGGTCTCGAGGCCGTGGCCGGCCGGCTCGCAGCCGATGAGGCGCACGCCGGCGTCGGGGATGAAGGCGTGGAAGAGGCCGATGGCGTTCGAGCCGCCGCCGACGCAGGCCACGGCCGCGTCGGGCAGGCGTCCTGCGCGCTCCAGGATCTGGCGGCGGGCCTCGACGCCGATGACGCGGTGGAAGTCGCGGACCATCGCCGGGAAGGGGTGGGGTCCCGCTACGGTCCCGAAGAGGTAGTGCGTGCGGTCGACGTTGGCCACCCAGTCGCGGAACGCCTCGTTGATGGCGTCCTTGAGGGTGCGGCTGCCGGACTTCACGGCGACGACCTCGGCGCCGAGCATCCGCATGCGCGCCACGTTGAGCGCCTGGCGCTCGGTGTCGATCTCGCCCATGTAGATGGTGCACTCGAGGCCGAAGAGCGCACAGGCGGTGGCGGTCGCCACGCCGTGCTGGCCCGCGCCGGTCTCGGCGATGACGCGGGTCTTGCCCATGCGCTTGGTGAGGAGCGCCTGGCCGAGCACGTTGTTGATCTTGTGCGAGCCGGTGTGGTTGAGATCCTCGCGCTTGAGGAACATCCGGACGCCACCGGCGTGCTCGGCGAACCGGGGCACCTCGGTGAGGGAGCTGGGCCGGCCCGTGTAGTTGACGAGCAGGTCGTCGAGCTCGGCGGCGAAGGCCGGGTCGTTCTTGGCCTTGTCGTACTCGACGGCGACCTCGTCGACGGCGGCGACGAGCGCCTCCGGGATGAACTTGCCGCCGAACGCGCCGAAGTACCCCTCGGCGGTGGGGACTTGACCCTCGGGGTCGGGAATGAAGAACTCGCTGCTGGACATGGGTGACCTGTCTGTCTGGGTCTGACGAGTGCGATGGGGTCGGGCACTGCCCCCTACCCGTTGTGGGCAGGCGTCCCGCACGGCGGGACGGGTGGGCACAACCCCCGGTGCCGGGTGCCGGCGTCGGGGGCCTCGGTGGGCGCTAGTCGCGCCCGCACCATCGCATGCCGTTGACCTGGCCCGGCTCGTCGCCGATGACATAGCGCACCCGGCGCCCGTGCACACGCCGCGCCGGCGCCCGGCAGCCGCGGGGGCGGCAGCCGGGTGCGAGGCGGGCGGCAATGGGCACTGGGGAGGTCAGCTCCTGCCGTGGCGCAGCGCCGGGTGGGCGCCTGCGGCAACGAGGTCGGAGACCGCGGTGCGCGGGTCGCGGCCGGTCACGAGGGACTCGCCCACGAGGACGGCGTCCGCGCCCGCGTTGGCGTACGCGATCAGGTCGTGCGGGCCGCGCACGCCCGACTCGGCGATCTTGACGATGTGGTCGGGGATCTCCGGGGCGACCTGCTGGAACGTGTCGCGGTCGACCTTGAGCGTCTTGAGGTTGCGCGCGTTCACGCCGATGATGCGGGCGCCCGCGTCCACGGCGCGCTCGACCTCGTCCTCGTCGTGCACCTCGACGATCGGCGTGAGCCCGATGGACTGCGCGCGCTCGATGAGCGACTCGAGGGCGGGCTGCTCCAGGGCGGCCACGATCAGCAGCGCGAGGTCGGCGCCGTACGCCCTGGCCTCCCACAGCTGGTACGAGGTGACGATGAAGTCCTTGCGCAGGATCGGGATGTCGACCTTGGCGCGCACGGCCTCCAGGTCGGCGAGCGAACCGCCGAAGCGGCGCTGCTCGGTCAGTACGGAGATGACGGCGGCGCCGCCCGCCTCGTAGTCGGCGGCGAGGCCGGCCGGGTCGGCGATCGCGGCGAGCGCGCCCTTGGACGGGCTCGAGCGCTTGACCTCGCAGATCACCTTGACGCCGTCGCCGCGCAGGGCGGCCACTCCGTCCTTGGCGGCGGGTGCCTTGGCCGCGCGCTCCTTGAGCTCGTCGAGGCTGACGTGCGCCTGCCGCTCCGCGAGGTCGGCACGGACTCCGTCGATGATCTCGTCGAGCACACTCACGCGAGCGGCCCCCTTCCTGACGGTGGAGCGGTGGAAGCTGATTGCCCCGAGAGCAATCCACTGGTCACAGCGATGATATCCGGAGGAGGGCGAAGGCTCCGCATCCGGTTGACGCCGGTCCCACTACCTGGACAAATACTGTTGATCAAGGATGGAGCCAGCCACCTAGAGGCAGGTTCCGGACAACCGTGAAGACAAGGACCACGGCGCCCACGGCCCACAGCTGGGGGCGTCCGAGATCGATCCGTACCGGCCGTCCCAGTACCACCCGTACGGCCCATACCACCCACAGGACAGCGAAGACGGCACAGCCCGCGACAGCGAGCGCGTTGTCCCCGAGAGCGGCCGTGAGATCGCCGTGCACGAGCGCGTGGGCGCTGCGCAGGCCGCCGCAGCCGGGACAGTAGATCCCCGTGTAGTGGAGCAGCGGGCAGGCGGGGTAGTGGCCCGGCTCGTTCGGGTCGACGGACCCGACATACGCGAAGCCCGCGCCGATCGGGGCGAGGACACCGAGAGGGACGGCCAGTCGCCGCAGTGAAGCGCCGGCGCTGCCGGCGCCGCTGGTCAGGGTGGCCGCGGAGGTGTCCGTTTCGGCGTTCACCCGTGAATTGTGCAACGGGCCTGCCGGGTCCGCCCGTCGGCGGCGCAGAACACGCGAGAGGCGGCCCGGCACCAGGTGCCGGGCCGCCTCTCGCGACGTGGATGAGGCTCAGGCCTCCGCGGCGACGACCTCGGGCGAGACGGCCGGCAGCGACTGCGGCTTCGGCTTGCCGAGACCCGCGGCGCTCATGGCGCCGCCGACGACCGCGGCGACGGCGAGCAGGGCCATGCCCGCCCAGAAGCCGACGGGGTCGCCCATCACCATGAAGGCGCCCGCGACGCAGAAACCGATGAAGGCGATGATGACACCGGTCCAGGCGGCCGGGGTGTGTCCGTGGCTGCTGTCCGCCATGGTTGCTCCTCGTTGCTCAATGCGTGGCTGATGCGCGGCCCCGTACCCCGCGCGTGGCACCGCGCTGGGTGGTGAGCCGGACGCTCTTGCCCATTGTCCCGCACTCGCGGGCATGGGCGGCACTCGGGGTCCGGGGCCCCGCTATGCCTCGTGTGTGGGGTCCTCGCCCCGGTCGAGGGCCTTCCACAGCTCCTCGGGGCGCTCGGGATCGACGGGTCGGGCCGCCTTGCGGGGCCGCGGGGTGCCGTCTCGCTCGTAGCGTCCGCCCATCGACGGCCAGGAGCGGCCGAAGCGCAGGGCGAGCAGACCGGCCAGGAGGATGAGCGCGCCGCCCGCGGCACCGACGTACGGCCAAACGGTGTGACCGAGGGAGCCGATGGTGGCGGCGGTGTTGCCGGAGACCTCTGCGGCCTTCTCGTCGAGGGCCGCGCTGTCGGTCGCGCCGAGGACGGCGGCGAGGACGGCGCCCGCGCCGCTGAGCGCGAGGAGCCCGGCGACGAGCATGCGCCCGGCGCGGCGGACCGCGAAGACGGCGACGAGGGCCGCGAGCCCCACTATGGCGAGGGCCGCGGGCACTCCGGTGACGTCGCTGCCCTTGGCGGTGAGCGGGAAGCTGCCGCCGGGCACGGTCGCGGACCCGGAGGCCCACTCCTGCCGCGAGGAGAGCAGGGCCACCGCCGCGCCGAGGGCGCCGAACAGGAGCGCTGCGGCGAGGCTGCGGCGGCCGTTGCGCGCGGCGGCCGTCTCCGAGGAGGCGGTCCCGGCTTCGGTTCGGGGGGATGGCACTGCGGAAGTCACCTCCCCACTATCCCCCACGGCGTCAGGCGCCGTGCATCCGGTTGGCCGTGTGCACGGCGCGCAGCACCGCCGCCGCCTTGTTGCGGCACTCGGTGTCCTCGGCCACGGGATCGGAGTCGGCGACGACACCCGCTCCGGCCTGCACATATGCGGTGCCGTCACGCAGGAGTGCGGTGCGGATGGCGATGGCCGTGTCGGAGCCCCCGGCGAAGTCGAGATATCCGACACATCCGCCGTACAGGCCGCGCCGGGAGGGTTCGAGCTCGTCGATGATCTGCATCGCGCGCGGCTTGGGCGCGCCCGAGAGGGTGCCCGCGGGGAAGCAGGCGGTGAGGACGTCGAAGGCGGTGGTGCCCGGGGCGACCCGGCCGGTGACGGTCGACACGATGTGCATGACGTGCGAGTACCGCTCGACGGACATGAAGTCGACGACCTCGACGGAGCCCGGCTCGCAGACGCGGCCGAGGTCGTTGCGGCCGAGGTCGACGAGCATCAGGTGCTCGGCGCGCTCCTTGGGGTCGGCCATGAGCTCGTCGGCGAGCGCCTGGTCCTCCTGGGGCGTGGCGCCGCGCGGCCGGGTCCCGGCGATGGGGTGCACCATGGCGCGCCCGTCCTCGACCTTGACGAGGGCCTCCGGCGACGAGCCGACCACGTCGAACCCGTCGAAGCGGAAGAGGTACATGTACGGCGACGGGTTGGTGGCGCGCAGGACCCGGTAGACGTCGAGTGCGCTGGCCGTGCACGGCGTCTCGAAGCGCTGCGAGGGCACGACCTGGAAGGCCTCGCCCGCCCTGATGCGCTCCTTGATGTCCTCGACGGCCTCCTGGTAGTCCGTGCCGCCCCACAGAGCGGTGAACTGAGGGAGTTCGGACGCGGGGAGCGAGGCGGGGGCCTGGACGACGGGCCGGGAGAGGTCGGCCTCCATCGCGTCGAGGCGGGCCACGGCGTCCGCGTACGCCTCGTCGACGCCGGTGTCGAGGTCGTTGTGGTTGATCGCGTTGGCGATCAGCAGGACCGAGCCGTCCCAGTGGTCGAGCACGGCGAGGTCGCTGGTGAGCAGCATCGTCAGCTCGGGGAGCTTCAGGTCGTCGCGCTCGCCGGGGCCGATCTTCTCCAGGCGGCGCACGATGTCGTAGCCGAGGTAGCCGACCATGCCGCCGGTGAACGGGGGCAGGCCCTCGTAGCGGGGGGTGTGGAGGGTCTCGACGGTGGCGCGCAGGGCGGCGAGCGGGTCGCCGTGGGTGGGGACGCCGACGGGCGGGGTGCCGAGCCAGTGCGCCTGGCCGTCGCGGGTGGTGAGGGTGCCGGCGGAGCGGACGCCGACGAAGGAGTAGCGGGACCACGAGCGGCCGTTCTCCGCGGATTCCAGGAGGAACGTGCCGGGGCGTTCACCGGCCAGCTTGCGGTACAGACCGACGGGGGTGTCGCCGTCCGCGAGGAGCTTGCGGCTGACGGGGATCACTCGGCGGTCGGTCGCGAGCTTGCGGAAGGTCTCGAGATCCATAGGAAGAGCTTAGGGCGTGTCCGGGCGGGTCGGGTGCGCCGCCCGGTCCGTGGAACGGGCGGCGCGGCAGTGGTCTCAGGCGCCCGTACCGGTCACCGTCAGCTCGCCCGCGTCGAAGCAGGTGCGGTCGCCGGTGTGGCAGGCCGCGCCGACCTGGTCGACCTTCACCAGGAGGGTGTCCGCGTCGCAGTCGAGGGCGACCGACTTCACGTGCTGGAAGTGGCCGGAGGTGTCGCCCTTGACCCAGTACTCCTGGCGGCTGCGGGACCAGTACGTGCAGCGGCCGGTCGTCAGCGTGCGGTGCAGCGCCTCGTCGTCCATCCAGCCGAGCATGAGCACCTCGCCGGTGTCGTACTGCTGGGCGATCGCGGGGACCAGGCCGTCGGCGCTGCGCTTGAGGCGGGCGGCGACGGCGGGGTCGAGGCTGCTGGGCGGGGGCGTGCTGGTCATACGGACCATTGTGCCGCGCCGCGCGTGCCTCTTCGGGCGGGCGTCCACCGATTGAGAGCAGCGGCGCGGAGCGCCACGTGGAGGGGTGGTGCCGGGTGACGGGTGGGCGGACCGGTCGGGTGGTCGTACGCTGGCCGTATGTCGACCCATGCGAAGCGTGAACGACTTCTTCTCGCCGACCTGTTGGAGGCGTCGGGCCCCGACGCCCCGACCCTGTGCGAAGGCTGGAACGCCCGTGACCTCGCGGCCCATGTCGTGGTGCGCGAGCGCCGCGCGGACGCCGCGGGCGGGATCGTGATCAAGCAGCTGGCGCAGCGCCTGGAGCGGGTGCAGGCCGAGTTCGCCGAGAAGCCCTTCGACGAGCTGATCCAGCTGATCAGGACGGGCCCGCCGCGCTTCTCGCCGTTCTCCCTCAAGCAGATCGACGAGGCGTCGAACGCGGTCGAGTTCTTCGTCCACACGGAGGACGTGCGCCGCGCGCAGCCGGACTGGACGCCGCGCGAGCTCGACCCGGTCTTCGCGGACGTGCTGTGGTCGCGTCTCGAGCGGATGGCCCGTGTGATCGGCCGCAAGTCGCCGGTCGGGCTGGTCCTGCGCCGCCCGGACGGCCGCACGGTGGTGGCGCACAAGGGCACGCCCGTGGTGACGGTGACCGGTGAGCCCTCCGAGCTGCTGATGTTCGCCTTCGGCCGGCAGGACGCGGCGCGGGTGG
Organism: Streptomyces sp. CB01635; assembly: GCF_002803065.1. Taxonomy (GTDB): domain Bacteria; phylum Actinomycetota; class Actinomycetes; order Streptomycetales; family Streptomycetaceae; genus Streptomyces. The sequence goes on along the minus strand of NZ_NNBL01000002.1, from coordinate 535,230 downwards.
AGACGGAGGGCGAGAAGGACGCGATCGGCAAGCTGCACGAGGCGAAGCAGCTGGGCATCTGACGTCAGGCCGGAAGTTCGGCGCGGCGCAGGGGCGCGCGGCACAGGCCGTAGACACCGGCGAGGGCGCAGATCGCGGCGCTGGCCACGAAGACGGGACCGGTGCCCCACAGGCCGACGGCCGCGCCGGTCAGCGGCATGGTGAGCGGGACGAGGCCGAGGCTGGACAGGCTCGTGACGGCGGTGACCCGGCCGATGCAGGCCGGGTCCGCGTGGGTCTGCGTGAGCGCTCCGCACAAGGCGCCGCTGAGACCGGCGAGCAGCCCGATGGCCAGCGCGACGGCGACCGCGGCGGCGAGGTGCGGTACGAAGGCGAGCGCGCCGATGGCGACGGCGCCGCCTCCCATGGTCGCGGCGAGGACGAGACCCGCGCGCGGCACCCGGCCGCGGACGGCGAGGAGCAGTGAGGCCGCGCCCGCGCCGACACCGAACCCGGCGAGCACCGAGCCCATCCCTGAGGCGCCCCAGCCGCGCTGGTCGGCGAGGAGGGTCAGGCCGACGTTCAGGGGGCCGACGAAGCCGAGGTCGCTGAGGCCGATGACGACGACCAGCGGGGCGAGGACGCTGTGGCGGCGGATGTAACGCAGGCCGTCCACGAGGCCGTTCCTCGCCGGGGCGCCGCTCTTGCCGCCCGCGTCGGGCAGGTCCCGGATGCGCAGGGACATCAGGAGCGGCAGCGAGATCGCGAACAGCAGTCCGGCCGCGCCGAACGCCGCCGCGAGGCCGCCGAGTGCGACGCCGAGACCGCCCAGGGGCGCGCCCACGACGTTGGCGAGGCGGACCGCGAGTCCGCGCATGCCCTGGACCCGGGCGAGCTGGTCGCGTCCGGTGACGCGGGCGGGCAGTGCGCCGACGGCCGGCAGGAAGAGGGCGTCGACGATGCCGAAGACCAGACCGAGGAAGGTGAGCGGCCACAGGCCCGGTCGGGTCGCGAGGAAGAGCCCGGCGACGCCGAGCACCGCGGCGCTGCGCACGGCGTCGCCGGCGATGACGATGCGGCGCGGACCGAGCCGGTCGGCGATCACTCCCCCGCCGAGCATCAGCAGGGCCCGGGGTGCCGCGCTCACCGCCATGACGAGCCCGGCCTGCGAGGGGCTGCCCGACTGGACGGCCGCCCAGGACAGGGCGACGTAGTAGATGTTGTCGCCGATCATCGAGGAGGCGTACGCCCCGAGCCAGCGCAGCACGTTGCCGTCGCGGTGGGCGGGCTTGCCGGGGGCGGGTGTGCCGGCGAGGGGCGCGGTCACGGTCATGGGAGGTGGTCCTCTCAGGCGCGGAACGGGAAGCCGTACACGTGCAGCGCGACGTTCTCGCGCCCTTCGGTGTCGCCCGCGGCCTGTGCGGCGCGGCCCTGCTCGTCGTACTTCCTGATGACGGTGAGCAACTCGCCTGTCAGCTCGGTCAGTTCGGCCGCGGTCAGAGGCATCAGGGCCTCTGAGTCCGAGGACGCGGCGCGCCACTCGGGGGCCCAGGTGGTGCGCTCGTCGAGGTAGTGGCGGTAGAGCTCGCTGCGCTGTTCGTAGAAGAGCCGGGTGGCCGCCTGATGTGCCGCGGCCTTCTCGGGGGCGTCGCCGAAGTCCGCCTCGTGGATGCTGACGCCTTCGGACGCGGGCCGCCACCAGCGCTCGCGGCCGTCGCGCTGCGCTCCGGGCGTCTCTTCGATGAGCCCGGCGTCCGCGAGCTTGCGCAGGTGGTAGCTGACCAGGGAGACAGCCCCGTCGACCTGCTCGGCGAGCTGCGACGCGGTCGCCGTGCGGGCGACGACCAGGGCGCGGTACAGCTGCGAGCGCAGCGGGTGGGCGAGCGCCTTGAGGGTGCCGAGGTCGGTGATGCGGCGGGTCTGCTTGTCGGTCATGGCACGAGGTTAGATACGAAGGAAATATTGCGCAAGATAAATTGCGCAACTGATCCTGCGCATCAGGCCAGGCGAATCGCGCGCATCACGGCCTGGGCCAGGTGAATCCCGCGCATCAGGCCGGACAGATCCTGCGCGTCAGGCCAGACAAAAGGCCCCGGCCGCCCTTGTGGGCGGCCGGGGCCTGAGAGTGCGCGCTCCGGTGTCAGCGGACGGGGTGCCCCGCCTCGCGCAGAGTCTCCTTGACCTCGCCGATCCGCAGATCGCCGAAGTGGAAGACGGACGCGGCGAGCACCGCGTCGGCGCCCGCGGCGATCGCCGGCGGAAAGTGTTCGAGGCGCCCCGCGCCGCCGGACGCGATCACCGGCACGGTGACGTGCTTGCGGACGGCGGCGATCATCTCGATGTCGTAGCCGTCCTTCGTGCCGTCGGCGTCCATCGAGTTGAGCAGGATCTCGCCCGCGCCGAGCTCGGCGGCCTCGTGCGCCCACTCGACGGCGTCGATCCCGGCGGACTTGCGACCCCCGTGCGTCGTCACCTCGAACGTGCCGGACGGCGTGCGGCGCGCGTCGACCGACAGGACGAGCACCTGACGGCCGAACCGCTCGGCGATCTCGCGGATCAGCTCGGGGCGGGCGATGGCGGCCGTGTTCACGCCCACCTTGTCCGCGCCGGCCCGCAGCAGCTTGTCCACGTCGTCCGCCGTGCGGACGCCGCCGCCGACGGTGAGCGGGATGAAGACCTGTTCGGCGGTGCGACGCACCACGTCGTAGGTCGTCTCGCGGTTGCCGGAGGACGCCGTGATGTCGAGGAACGTCAGCTCGTCGGCACCCTCGGCGTCGTACACCTTCGCCATCTCGACGGGGTCGCCCGCGTCGCGCAGGTTCTGGAAGTTGACGCCCTTGACGACCCGTCCGTTGTCCACGTCCAGGCAGGGGATGACCCGTACGGCCAGCGTCATGACGGTGTGTCTCCTCGGTACGCCTCCACCTCGACCTCGACGACCAGGCTCGGGTCGATGAAGCCGGAGACGATGATCATGGATGCGGCGGGGCGGACGGCGTCGAACAGCTCCTTGTGGGCCCGGCCCACGTCGTCCACATCGCGCGCATGGGTGATGTACATACGGGTGCGCACCACATGCTCGCTCCCGAGTCCCAGGGTCTTGAGGGCGTCGAACGCGGCCTGGAACGCGTTGAGCGTCTGCTCGTACGGCGTTCCCGCGTCGATGACGCCGTTGACCACGGACGTACAACCGGACACCAGGACAAGGCCGTTGGGCAGTTCGACCGCGCGCGAGTAGCCCACGGCCTCCTCCCACGGCCCGTCCGAGCCGACCCTGCGCACACCGTCGGTCATGACGCCACCGCGGCGAGCGCCTCTTCCAGCGTGAAGGCCTTCGCGTACAGCGCCTTGCCGACGATCGAGCCCTCGATGCCGAGCGGGACGAGCTCGGAGATGGCGCGCAGGTCGTCGAGCGACGAGACGCCGCCGGAGGCGACGACCGGGCGGTCGGTGGCCGCGCAGACGTTCTTCAGGAGCTCCAGGTTCGGGCCCTGCAGCGTGCCGTCCTTGGCGATGTCGGTGACGACGTAGCGGGCACAGCCCTCGGAGTCGAGGCGCGCGAGCGTCTCGTAGAGGTCGCCGCCGTCGCGGGTCCAGCCGCGGCCGCGCAGCGTGGTGCCGCGCACGTCCAGGCCCACCGCGATCTTGTCGCCGTGCTCGGCGATGACCTTGGCGACCCACTCGGGGGTCTCCAGGGCGGCGGTGCCGAGGTTGACGCGGGTGCAGCCGGTGGCGAGCGCGGCGGCGAGCGTGGCGTCGTCGCGGATGCCGCCGGACAGCTCGACCTTGATGTCCATGGCGCTGGTGACCTCGCCGACCAGCGCGCGGTTGTCGCCGGTGCCGAACGCGGCGTCCAGGTCCACGAGGTGCAGCCACTCGGCGCCGGAGCGCTGCCACGCGAGGGCGGCCTCGAGCGGGGAACCGTAGGAGGTCTCCGAGCCGGACTCGCCGTGCACGAGACGTACGGCCTGGCCGTCGCGGACGTCGACGGCGGGGAGGAGTTCGAGCGTGCGGGACATCAGAGGGTTCCGATCCAATTCGTGAGGAGCTGGGCGCCGGCGTCGCCGGACTTCTCGGGGTGGAACTGTGTCGCCCACAGTGCGCCGTTCTCGACGGCGGCGATGAACGGCTCGCCGTGCGTGGCCCAGGTGACCTTGGGCGGGCGCATGTGGACGTTGCCGACCTCGAAGTCCCACTGCTGCACGGCGTAGGAGTGCACGAAGTAGAAGCGGGCGTCGCTGTCGAGACCGGCGAAGAGCTCGGTGTCCTGCGGCGGGCGGACCGTGTTCCAGCCCATGTGCGGGACGATCTCGGCCTTGAGGGGCTCGACCGTGCCGGGCCACTCGTCGAGGCCCTCGGCCTCGACGCCGTGCTCGATGCCGCGCGCGAAGAGGATCTGCATGCCGACGCAGATGCCCATCACGGGGCGGCCGCCGGCGAGGCGGCGGTCGATGATCCAGTCGCCGCGCGCCTCCTTGAGGCCCTTCATGCAGGCGGCGAAGGCGCCGACGCCGGGGACGAGGAGGCCGTCGGCGTTGAGTGCGGTGTCGAAGTCGCGGGTGATCTCGACGTCCGCGCCCGCGCGGGCCAGGGCCCGCTCGGCGGAGCGGACGTTGCCGAACCCGTAGTCGAAGACGACGACCTTCTTGCCGGCCGTGCCGGCGGGCTTGGCTGAAGTCATGGCTGGCTGCTCCCTGCCCCTCAGTTCCAGTAGTCGAGCCGCAGGACGCCGGAGACCAGGCACATGGCCGCGGCGATGGAGAGCAGCGCGATCAGGCCCTTGGGCAAGCCCTGCTTGACGAAGGAGATGACGCCGCCGATCAGGAAGAGACCGACGACGATGAGGACGGTGTTGAGGCCGTTCATGGCTTAGAGGGCGCCCTTCGTGGACGGAAGGATGCCCGCGGCGCGCGGGTCGCGCTCGGACGCGTAACGCAGCGCGCGGGCCAGCGCCTTGAACTGGCACTCCACGATGTGGTGCGCGTTGCGCCCGTACGGGACGTGGACGTGCAGCGCGATCTGGGCCTGCGCCACGAACGACTCCAGGATGTGCCGGGTCATCGTCGTGTCGTACGAGCCGATCATGGGGGCCATGTTCTCGGGCTCGGTGTGCACCAGGTAGGGGCGGCCGGAGAGGTCGACCGTGACCTGGGCGAGCGACTCGTCCAGCGGGACGGTGCAGTTGCCGAAGCGGTAGATGCCGACCTTGTCGCCGAGCGCCTGCTTGAAGGCGGCGCCGAGCGCGAGGGCGGTGTCCTCGATGGTGTGGTGCGTGTCGATGTGCAGGTCGCCCTCGGTCTTGACCGTGAGGTCGAAGAGGCCGTGGCGGCCGAGCTGGTCGAGCATGTGGTCGTAGAAGCCCACGCCCGTGGAGACTTCGACCTTGCCGGTGCCGTCGAGGTCGATCTCGACGAGGACCGAGGTCTCCTTGGTGGTCCGCTCCACCCTGCCTACGCGACTCATGCGTTCCGCTCCTTCTTGATTGCGCGTACCGCATCGAGGAACGCGTCGTTCTCGTCCGGGGTGCCCGTGGAGACACGCAGCCACCCGGGTACGCCGTTGTCCCGGACCAGGACGCCCCGGTCGAGGATCTGCTGCCACACCGCGTGCGCGTCGTCGAATCGGCCGAACTGCACGAAGTTGGCGTCCGAGTCGGTCACTTCGTAGCCCGTCGCCCGCAGCTCGGTCACCAGGCGGTCGCGCTCGTCCTTGAGCTGCTCGACGTACTTGAGGAGCGTGTCGGTGTGCTCGAGGGCGGCGAGCGCCGTGGCCTGGGTGACGGCCGACAGGTGGTACGGCAGGCGCACCAGCTGGACGGCGTCCACCACGGCGGGGGCGGCGGCCATGTAGCCGAGGCGCAGGCCCGCCGCGCCGAACGCCTTCGACATGGTGCGCGAGATGACGAGGTTCGGCCGGCCTTCGAGCAGCGGGAGAAGGGAATTCCCGTGGCTGAACTCGATGTAGGCCTCGTCGACGACGACCATGGACGGCTTGGCCGCCTGCGCGGCCTCGTACAGGGCGAGGACCGTCTCGGGCGGGACCGCGCTGCCGGTGGGGTTGTTGGGCGTCGTGATGAAGACGACGTCCGGGCGGTTCTCCGCGATGGCCTGCACGGACGCTTCCACGTCGATGGTGAAGTCCGCGCTGCGCGGTCCGGAGATCCAGCCGGTGCCGGTGCCGCGCGCGATGAGGCCGTGCATCGAGTACGAGGGCTCGAAGCCGATGGCGCTGCGGCCGGGGCCGCCGAAGGTCTGCAAGAGCTGCTGGATGACCTCGTTCGAGCCGTTGGCGGCCCAGACGTTCTCGATGCCGACGTGGTGGCCGCCGGTGCGCGTGAGATAGCCGGCGAGCTCGGTGCGCAGCTGGACCGCGTCCCGGTCGGGGTAGCGGTTGAGGTCGCGGGCGCTCTCGCGGACCCGCTCCGCGATCCGCTCGACGAGCGGCTCGGGCAGCGGGTAGGGGTTCTCGTTCGTGTTCAGGCGTACGGGTACGTCGAGCTGGGGGGCGCCGTACGGGGACTTGCCGCGCAGCTCGTCCCGTACGGGCAGATCGTCGATGCCGGTCACTGGCCGGGAACCTTCCATTCGAACCTTGCCTTGATCGCCGCGCCGTGCGCGGGCAGGTCCTCCGCCTCGGCGAGCGTGACCACGTGGTGGGCGACGTCGGCGAGTGCGTCGCGCGTGTAGTCCACGATGTGGATGCCGCGCAGGAAGGACTGGACGGACAGACCGGACGAGTGGCAGGCGCAGCCGCCGGTGGGCAGCACGTGGTTGGAGCCCGCGGCGTAGTCGCCGAGGGACACCGGCGCCCACGGGCCGACGAAGATCGCGCCGGCGTTCTTCACGCGCTGGGCGACCGCGGCGGCGTCGGCGGTCTGGATCTCCAGGTGCTCGGCGCCGTATGCGTCGACGACGCGCAGGCCCTCGTCGACCCCGTCGACCAGGACGATCGCGGACTGCCTGCCGCGCAGGGCCGGGAGGATCCGGTCGTCGATGTGCTTGGTGGCCGCGACCTGCGGCTCCAGCTCCTTCTCGACGGCGTCCGCGAGCTCGGCCGAGTCGGTGACGAGGACGGCGGCGGCGAGCGGGTCGTGCTCGGCCTGGCTGATCAGGTCGGACGCGACGTGCGCCGGGTCGGCGGTGGAGTCCGCGAGGACCGCGATCTCGGTCGGGCCCGCCTCGGCGTCGATGCCGATGAGACCGGTGAAGTAGCGCTTGGCCGCGGCGACCCAGATGTTGCCGGGTCCGGTGACCATGTTCGCCGGGGGGCAGGACTCGGTGCCGTACGCGAACATCGCGACGGCCGTGGCGCCGCCCGCGGCGTAGACCTCGTCGACGCCGAGCAGCGCACACGCGGCCAGGATCGTCGGGTGCGGCAGTCCGCCGAACTCGGCCTGGGCGGGGGACGCGAGGGCGATCGACTCGACCCCGGCCTCCTGCGCGGGCACCACGTTCATGATCACGGAGGACGGGTAGACGGAGCGGCCGCCCGGCGCGTACAGGCCGACGCGCTCGACGGGCACCCACTTCTCGGTGACCGAGCCGCCGGGGACGACCTGCGTGGTGTGGGTGGTGCGGCGCTGCTCGCGGTGGACGATGCGGGCCCGGCGGATCGACTCCTCCAGGGCGGCGCGCACGGCGGGGTCGAGCTGCTCCAGGGCGTCCTGGAGGGCCTTGGCGGGAACCCGTACGGACTCCAGCTTCACGCCGTCGAACTGCTCCGCGTAGTCGATCAGCGCCGCGTCGCCACGATGATGCACGGCCTCGCAGATCGGACGCACCTTCTCGAGGGCGGCCTGAACGTCGAAGTCGGCTCGGGGCAGCAGGTCGCGCAGTGCGGGGCCCTCGGGGAGGGCGTCGCCGCGCAGATCGATTCGGGAGATCACGTGCTCAATTCTCGCAGACGTCACATCAGCGCCCGACGTCCGTATCAATGGCTGATACGGATCACTGCGCGAGACCGGAGGATGACCTTCACCAGTAGCGTTCAGCCCGTCACTCAGCGGGCATGAACAGTTGTACTAAACCCGCGAGTAGCGGAGCCGTACCGGGACGTGCGGGGCTCCGTGAGAATCCGGGGGTCTACGGGGAGGAAGACGAGTCGTGGTCGACGGTACCGGCATCGGTGATCCGCCGGACGGTCTCACGGGCGCCGAGATCGGCATGTGGCAGGCCTTCCGCAACGGCAGTGTCTACGACCTGAGCTCGGGCGACCCGGACGTGGACGACCCGCACGGCGGACACGCCTGGGGGCCCGGCCGCAGCGTGCGGGCGCGGATCGTGGCCTGGCTGCTGCTCGACGGGCCGCCCGCGCTGTCGGGGCGTGTCGCGTCACTCAAGCTCAAGGGCGTACAGATCACCGACGTGCTCGACGTCGCGGGCGGCGGGGTCGTGCCGTACGTCGAGATGAAGCAGTGCCGCTTCGAGAAGGAGATCCTGCTTCCCGAGGCCAGGTTCACCACCCTGCGCCTGGTCGACTGCTCGATCCCCCGCCTGGAGGGCGCCCGCGTCCACACGGAGGGCGATCTGCATCTGCCGCGCTGCCGCTTCCACAGCGGCGTACGCCTCACCGACGCCCACATCGGCACGGACCTGCTGCTCAACCAGGCCGTCGTGTACCGCGACCGGCGCGGCAAGTCGATCATGGCGGACGGCATGTCCGTCGGCCAGGACCTCCAGGCCGAGATGCTGGAGACGCACGGCGAGCTCAGCCTGCGCGGCGCGCAGATCGGTGTGTCGCTCAGCCTGCGCGGCAGCCGGCTCTCCAACGCGTACGGGCGCCGCGCGCTCAACGCGCCGCAGCTGACGGTCGAGCGGTCCCTGTATCTGACCCCCGCCGGTGTCGGCAATCCGCTCCAGACCAGCGGCACGACACCGGCCCAGGGCACCCGCGTGCAGCGCTTCGAGTGCCAGGGCGGGGTCCGGCTCGACGACGGCCGGTTCGGCGACGCCGTCGACCTCGACCAGGCGCGCTTCCATCTGGAGAACGACCAGGAGGTGTCGCTGCGCCGCATCCAGACGCCCGAGCTGCGCTTCCTGTGCGAGCGGCCGCAGCGCGGGCGGATCGTCCTGTCCGGCGCGAAGGTCGTCAACCTCATCGACAGGGCGGCGAGCTGGCCGGGCCCCGGCGGTCTGCGCGTGGGCGGTTTCACGTACGAGAACCTGATCCCCTCCGGCCCGTTCCCGCTGTCGCGGCGCCTGGAGTGGCTGTCGGCCGCGACTCCGGAGTACAGCCCGGAGCCGTACGAGAAGCTCGCGGCCGTGCTGCGCAACAGCGGCGAGGACGCCGACGCGCGCGAGGTGCTGCTCGCCAAGCAGCGCCGCCGCCGCGAGACGCTGCCGCCCGCCGCGAAGATCTGGGGATACATCCAGGACTGGACGGTCGCCTACGGGTACCGCCCGGGGCGGGCCGCGGTGTGGATGGCCGTGCTGTGGGCGGCGAGCACGCTGGCCTTCTCCCACTCGTCACATCCGGCCATCAAACCGGGCGAGTCGCCGAACTGGAGTCCGGCACTCTTCTCGCTCGATCTCATCCTGCCGGTCATCGACCTGGGTCAGGACGGCTACTGGCAGCTGCGGGGCGGCTGGCAGTGGGCCGCGACCGCGCTGATCCTGCTCGGCTGGATCCTCGCCACGACGGTCGCCGCGGGGGCCACCCGGCTGCTCCGCAGAAACTGACCGGGCCCCCTCGCATTTTTTGCCGGACCGCGGGCAACCATGGGCGCATTCCAGCCGTCATCCCAGCGCAACCATCAACCGAGCGACGGGGAGCGGGGTCCACACCTTGGCACTGCTGCGCGCCCTCATCCGCACCGCGCGGATGGTCCGCCACACCTCGGGTCTCGCGGCCGGCCTGCCCCCCGACGACGACGTCCTCCTCGACGTCCCCGACGAACGCCTTGCGCCGGCGCTCGTCGCCGCGGGCCGGGGCGAGTACGAGGCGGCCGCCAAACTGCTGGCCGCCACCCGCGAAGCCGGCGAGTGGGAGAACAGGGACCGCTACGTCACCCGGCTCGCCGCCTTCGCCAGATCGCGCGGCGAATGGTTCGACGACTGGCGGTTCGCGGCCCCCCACGACCCGGACGCCCTCCTCGTCAAGGCCGAGCTGGAAGTCGCGCGCGGCTGGGAGTCGCCCGCCCGCGCCGAGCTGCTGCGCGAGGTCACGCCGCTGATCACCGCCGCCGCCGAGGGCGACCCCGGCGACCCGGTGCCATGGCGGGTCGCCCTCGACCACGCGCGCGGCACGAACGCCTCGCACACCGTCTTCGAGAAGCTCTGGGCCGAGGCCGTGCGCCGTTCCCCGCACCACTACGGCTGCCATGTGTCGGCGCTCCAGTACCTGTCGGCCGCCTGGTACGGCTCGCACCGCGAGTGCTTCGACTTCGCCGAGCGCGCGGCGCAGGACGCCCTGCCGGGATCCCTGGTGCAGGCGCTCCCGGTGCGGGCCGCGTTCGCGTACCTGACGAGCGAGGAGGGCCCGGGACCGGCCGCGAAGGTGCCCCGCGAGCGCTTGGACGAGGCCGCCGACCTGGCGAGCGCCCTGTCCCGCGAGTACCTCGCCGACGACCCCTGGCCGGCCGAGGTCCGCAACCTCCTGACCTACGTCCTGGTCCGCCTGGAGCGCTGGTCCGACGCCCTGGAACAGCTGCGCCTGACCGGCCCGTACGCGACGTCTTTCCCCTGGGACCGGATCTCGGACGACCCGCTCGGACAGTTCCTGGAACTGCGCGACGGGGTACGGATCGAGGTCGCCGCGGCCCGCACGCTCGGGGGTCGCGACACCGGTCGCGGACCTCTCACCTCCAGCTCCCATTAGGCTTGACCGTCGTGACCACCGTCCGGCTTCCGCTCTTTCCGCTCAACTCGGTGCTGTTCCCGGGACTCGTGCTTCCGCTGAACGTGTTCGAGGAGCGCTATCGCGCCATGATGCGCGACCTGCTGAAGACCTCCTCCGGGGGTTCCGAGGCTTCCGGCGACCCCACCGACTCCGACGAGCCGCGGCGGTTCGCCGTCGTGGCGATCCGCGACGGCCACGAGGTCGCACCCAGCGCCCCCGGCATGCCTGACCAGGCGGCGAAGACCGCCGCCGAGGCGGGCCCGGCCGCGGGCTTCGGCGACGACCCGATCAAGGCCCTGCACGGCGTGGGCTGCATCGCCGACGCCGCGACGATCCGCGAGCGCGCCGACGGCAGCTTCGAGGTGCTCGCCACCGGCACGACCCGCGTGAAGGTGCACTCCGTCGACGCGTCGGGCGCCTATCTGACCGCCGAGGTCGAGGAGCTGCCCGAGGAGCCGGGCGACGAGGCGGGCGCCCTCGCCGAGGGCGTGCTGCGCGCCTTCCGCTCCTACCAGAAGCGGCTCGCGGGCGCCCGTGAGCGCTCCCTGGCCACGGGCGCCGACCTGCCCGACGACCCGTCCGTCGTGTCGTACCTGGTGGCCGCGGCGGCCGTCCTCGACGTACCGACGAAGCAGCGCCTCCTCCAGGCCCCGGACACGGCGTCGCGCCTGCGCGACGAGCTGAAACTCCTTCGCGCCGAGACGGCGATCATCCGTAATCTGCCGTCCTTGCCGGCCGGCGACCTGACCCGGCAGGCGACCAGCCTCAACTGACGTGGCCGGTCCCGACTGACGTAAGGCATGAGGACGTTGGCGAAGAAGTCCAAGAAGCAGCAGTCCGGGGGAACTCCCGCGACCGTGGCGCTCACCGCCGCGGGCACACCCTTCACGACGCACGCGTACGAGCACGACCCGGCCCATCCCTCGTACGGGGACGAGGCGGCGGAGGCGATGGGTGTCTCCCCCGACCGGGTGTTCAAGACGCTCGTCGCCGACGTGGACGGCGAGCTGACCGTCGCCGTCGTGCCCGTGGCCGGCCAGCTCGACCTGAAGGCCCTGGCCACTGCGGTCGGCGGCAAGCGGGCCGCGATGGCCGACCCGGCGGCGGCGGAGCGCACCACGGGCTATGTTCGGGGCGGCATCTCCCCGCTGGGCCAGCGCAAGAAGCTGCGTACGGTCCTGGACGACTCGGCGCGGGCGCACGACACGATCTGTGTCTCGGCGGGCCGCCGCGGCCTGGAGGTGGAGCTGGCCCCCACGGACCTGGCGACGCTCACGTCCGCGGTCCTGGCCCCCATCGGCCGCACCTGACGCCGCCGACCCCCGGCAACCCGGAATCCCCGCCACCTCTCGACGCACGACATGTCCTCGGCTAAATACCGAGGACATGTCGAAGAGGACGCGCAAGCGGAAGTGGCGGGTCAGGAAGCACAAGGCCAATCACGGGCGCAGGCCCGCCTGAGAGCCGCCCTCAGGGAGCCGGAGGGGTGTCCTGCGGGTAGTGGGTGTCGAGGTACGGGTCGGGATCGCGGGGCCCGAACAGGCCGGTCAGGCCGAGATGGACGATCATCGCGGCGAGCGGCCAGGCGAGGAGCGCGCCCTTCGCCTTGAGTTCGAGCGGCGCGTCGAACGTGACGCCCTTGCCGACCTCCTTGGCGTGGGCCGCCACGTCCTGTGTCGGGCCGAGCCAGACCCCGAACCGCCAGGCGAGAAGCCCGCCGAGGAGTCCGCCGACGGCCAGGGCGACGACGAGCGGTACGCCGCCGCGCTTGCGCCACAGGAAAACGGCGACCGCGCTGACCACGCCGAACGCGACGCCGAGCAGGGTGAACGTCCCGTCGACGCCGACGGCCTGCTCGCCCTCGGTGTCCTTGAGGTAGACGGCCTGCGCGTCCGCGACGAGCGGCACGTGCGGCGCGAGCCACATCCACAGCGCGCCCAGGAGCAGGCCGCACACGGCCAGCGTGACCGTGACGACGGCGGCCTCCCGCAACTCGGTCCTCATCCCTGGCCCGTCCTCCTGGTGCTCGTGAGCGTGCGACGGCACAGCACCCGCGGGCCCGGAGGCCTGCCAGGGGTCGTGCTGGGGTTGCTGGGGTCGTGGCGTCAGCGGTGCGGTCACCCTGCCATCGTGCCAGGCGCCCGCGAACCGCGCGTCACCGGACGGCTGCCCGGCGGTACGCCCAGGTCGCGAGGGCCAGCGAGGCGACGCCGACGCCCGCGCAGACACCCAGATCGAGGAGCACGACACCCCAGTCCGGATGCGCCCCGAAAGTGCGGGCGAAGGCCTCGACACCGTACGTCGACGGCAGCAGATCGCGCGCGTACTGGATGATCCCCGGCATGCGGTCGGCCGGCAGGACGCCGAGCAGGAGCGCCGCGGACATGCCCAACTGGCCGAGCAGCGTGGCCAGTTCGGGCCGCGGCGCGAGCAGCCCGAGTGCGGCGCCGAGCCCGGAGAGCGCGGCACCGGCGAGCGGGATGACGGCGGCGAGCACCCACAGGTGCGCGAGCGGGAGCTGGAACATGACACAGCCGACGGCGGCGGTCACCACGGTCCCCGGCACGGTGAAGGAGGCGTACGCACCGGCGGCGCCCAGCACCACGGCGGCGGGCGGCACGGGCAGAGTCGCGTAGTGGTCGAGCCCGCCGGCGGCCCGCAACTGCCCGAAATACTGCGCGAGCAGATTAAGAGCCACAAACGCCACAACCAGCACGCTGGACCCGGCGACAACGGCCTGGGCCTCCCGGCCCCCGTCCACCACGCCCCGCATAAGGATCATGATGCCGACGGACTGGAAGGTGGCGACGAAGAGCAGCGGGATCCTGGCGACACGTGCCCGCGAGAGCTGAGCGCGGTACACGGCCGCGAGGGACGGCAGGAGCCGGGCCCTCGGGGCGAGCTCGCCGACGGCGTCAACCTCGGCGCTCAGCCCGCTCACGCCCGCCCGGGCGCCGCCCTGGAGGGCCTCAGCGGGTACGACACTCACGGTGCGCGACTCCTGTCGTGACTGTTCCGTCGGGTACTACGTCCATGGGGGCCGCCGTGTTCAAGACTTCACCAGCCCCTTGGCCTCGCCGCCGAGGGCCAGATACACATCTTCCAGGCTCGGCGTGGTCAGGGAGAAATCGTCAAGGGCGGCGAACGCGGGGCCGCCGGTGACGGCGGCGACGGCGGCCCGCGCCTCGTCGGGGCCGAGCCGCAGCGACCAGCGGCGCCCGGACTCGACAGCAACAGCCCGCAGCGCGGCGACGGCAGGCACATCGAGCGGCGCCCGTTCCCGCCACACGAGCTCGACACGCACCTCGCCGGCGACCTTCTCCTTCAGCCCGGCCGGGGTGTCGCAGGCGATGACGCGCCCGCGGTCCAGAACAGCGACGCGATCGAGCACGGTCTCGGCCTCGATGACGTTATGGGTGACCAGTACGACCGTGGCGCCGCTCTCGGCCCGCCGTCGGTCGACGGCGGCCCAGACGGCCCGACGGGCGACGGGATCCATCCCCGTGGTCGGCTCGTCCAGCACAAGCAGCGGCCGCTCCCCCACAAGGGCGGCAGCAAAGCAGGCAAGCCGCCGCTGCCCGCCGGAAAGCTTCTTCAGGGGCCGCGACGCGATCGCCCCGAGCCCCAGCTCCTCGACCACGGCGTCCCGCTCGGCACGGGCCGTACGCAGATCGAGCCCCCGCAGCCGCCCGGTCGTCTCGGCGGCGAGCGACACGGTCAGCTCGTCCAGAGCGCTCGACTCCTGCCCCAGATAGGCCAGAATCCGCGAGGCCCGCTCCGGATACCGGACGATGTCGTGCCCCAGAATCCCGACGCTCCCGCTGTCGGGCCGCATCAGCCCGGTCAGCTGCCGTACGAGGGTGGACTTACCGGCACCGTTCGGCCCGAGCAGCCCGAAGATCTCCCCGCGCCGGATCTCGAGGGACACCCCGTCGGTGGCCCGGATCGCAGCGCTCCCCGGCGCTCCGCGACGCCCGCGGGTGGCGGGATACGTACGCACGAGATCCCGCACGACGCACACCACATCCCCCCGTCGCCCTCTGGGGGCCGCCTGTGCCGTGCGCGTACTCACGAAGGACGAGACTACGGGGTCGCACCCTCCCGACGACGCCCGGGTAGGGACATGCCACCGAAATCGGGACGCGCCCCGCACCCATCCACGTAGAGGCACCGAGGGACCCCCACCCCAGAACAGCGCCACCCGCGACCGAACGGAAGGGATCGGGGATCCACGCACAAGGCCCAAGGACCCCACCCCCAAACCAGCCACACCCCCGACCGAACCCAAGCGGCCGACGAACCACGCACAAGGCCCGAGGACCCCGCCCCCAAACCAGCCACACCCCCGACCGAACGGAAGCGGCCGGGGATCCACGCACAAGGCCCAAGGACCCGGCCCCAATACCAGCCGCACCCGCGACCGAACGGAAGGGGCCGGGCCGGTATGTCCGCCCGGAGCCGGCACACACTACTGACGCCTACGAAATCCGACGCCGAACCATCCAAGCGAGGACGGACATACCGGCGCGGCCCCGCACCCACCCACACGGCCCGGCGCGAGAACACCAGCCCAGGAAGGCCCGCACCCGACACCGACACCCGGCACGGGCACCGGCACCGGCACGACCGCCACCCCAGGCAGGACCGCCTACTACTCCGCAGCAACCCGCTCCGCAGCGCTACGCACATCAACCTCGCGCCAGAACCCGGCCCGAATCGCATACCGATCGTGCTCGTCGATCTGATCGTCCTTATGGGCAAGGAGCCCGAACCGCGCGGCATACCGCAGCAGCTCCCCGTCAATGCGATGCGGCACCCGGGGATACATGGTGGACAGCTTCTGCAACTCCACCTGGTCCCCCAGCCGTTCCATCCACCGCCGGGCGAACACCTGCCCCACCTCGAAGGGGTCACCCCCGACGGTGGTGATGTCCTCCTCGCGGTCGGCCCACCGCTGCTCCGCGGTGGTCAGCTGCGCCAGCGTCGGCAGGGACGCCGCGTCCGCGGACTCCCCCACGACCCCGGGCCGCTCGACCCACCCCTTGTCGGACGACCACCGCAACGTCGCGTTGGCGGGGTGCTGCGCGGGATGGACATGAGGATGCGCGCCGAGCCCAGGAGCGGCACCGGGCCCCCGCAGGGCCGCGAGGTCCTTGGGCGTGGGCACGCCCCTCCCCACGCCACCCCGCTCGTCCTCGGCCCCTCCACCGTCACCTTCACGCGCGGCGACCCCATGATCGGCACCGTCACCGCCCGCCGCACCCCCCGGCCCCCCGCCGGAGACGGAGGCGCCAGCGCCCCCCGCCACATCGGACAGATCAGCGGAGTGCCCCGCCGCGGAGGCAAGCGCCGACTCGGGCAGCGGCGCGGACAGAATCGCCGCGATCTCCGGCCGCGGAGCGGGCTGCGGCGCACAGATCCCGCCGACTTCCTTGGCCCGCACGGCCTTGGTGATCCAGGCCCGGTCGAGCACGCGCCGCTCATCGGCCTCGGCGACGAGGTCCTCGGACTGGTTGTAGTCGCCGTCGGCGGCCTGCACGGCCCACAGGTGCACGGCGACCCCGTGCTCCTTCGCGGCCATCATGCCGGGCAGCAGATCGCCGTCGCCGGTGACGAGCACGATGTCGGAGCAGGCGCGGTTACGGGCGAGTTCGGTCAGCTCGGCGTGCATCGCCGCGTCGACCCCCTTCTGCGCCCACCGCCCGTCGCTCCGCGTCAACGCACCGAGCCGCACGGTCACGCGGGGCATCACGCGGAGTCGGCGGTGCTCGGGCTGGGGCACCCGGTCCGGCGCCCCGTCGAACCAGTAGATCCGCAGAAGTTGCCGCTCGGTGTCGGATTCGGCGCGCTCACGCAGCCCCTGGATGAGGGCGACGTGATCGACGGCGATCCGGGACCGGGACGGCTCCCCCGCGAGGAGACTCGCGGCGGCCCCCAGCAGGTAACCGGCGTCCACCAGGACGATGCAACGGTCCACGCGATCCACCCTCTTTCGCTGAATTACCGGCGTCCGGAGATCCCACGGTGTCGACGATCGCGGGTTCGCTTCGGGTTTCCTTCGAGTCTGCCCGACCACGCGGAGGTTAACGGCCCGAACTCGATCTTCGGCGTGGCGGATCGGACGAATTCCCGAACCGGCCCGCTCACAGAACTCCCGATGCGGCTCCGACAACGCCCTGACAGCGCTTATAACGCACGGTAATTCTCTGAAATGCGTGCCTCGTCAGCATATGTGAATCTGAATCCGGCCCTGGCCCCTAGACCCCCCGCAGGAGGCAGTCACCATGGCCAAGAACAAGAACCGTAAGCAGGGCGACCAGCGCAACCGCGCTTCCGCCTCCGAGCAGGCGTCCGAGCAGGCCAAGTCGGCCGGTATGGAAGCCCAGTCGGAGATGCAGTCGCAGGCTCAGGGCACCCCCGCGGATGTTGCCCGTAAGCACCAGCGCCGCTTCGGCCACAACTGACGCCTTCCGCAAGGCAGGTAAGCCCTTTGGGCACAGTGAGGGGCGTTCCCGGAATCTTCCGGGAACGCCCCTCACTCACGTAACCGCCAAACGCCTCAGGCTCCTCGCAGCCCGCCGCCTCAGCCCGCCAGACAGGACGGCCCGAGCAGCACCTTGAGGTCGCCGAAGAGCGCGGGATCGGGCTGCACGCGGTGCCGGTCGAGCCGCAGCACCGTTGTCTTACGGGCCCCTTGGAGCTTGATCCGCACCTCGCTGTTGCCCTTGTGGTGGCTGAGGATCTCGCCGAGCCTGCTGACCATCGGCGGGGTCACCTTCACCGTGGGGATGGTGATCGTCACAGGCGCGTTGGTCCCGGCGTTCGACAGGTCGGGGACCATGAGTTCCATCGCGACGAGGCGCGGCACGTCCTCGCGCTTGTCGAGGCGGCCCTTGACGAACACGACGGCGTCCTCGACGAGTTGGGTCGACACCAGCTGGTACGTCGCCGGGAAGAACATGCACTCGATGGAGCCGGCCAGGTCCTCGACGGTCGCGATGGCCCAGGCGTTGCCCTGCTTGGTCATCTTGCGCTGGAGGCCGGAGATGATGCCGCCGATGGTGACGATCGACCCGTCCGAGTAGTCGCCGCCGGTGAGCTGGCCGATGCCCGCGTCCGCCTTGTCGGACAGCACGTGTTCGAGTCCGAACAGCGGGTGGTCGGAGACGTACAGGCCGAGCATCTCGCGCTCCTGGGCGAGGAGATACGTCTTCTCCCACTCGTCCTCGGAGAATTCGACGTCGAGCCCGAAGCCCGGCTCGCTGCTGTCCTCCTCGCCCATGCCGCCGAAGAGGTCGAACTGGCCCTCGGCCTCCTTGCGCTTGACCTGTACGACGTTGTCGATCATCGGCTCGTACTGTGCGGTGAGGCCCTTGCGGGTGTGCCCCATCGTGTCGAACGCGCCTGCCTTGATCAGCGATTCCGTGGTGCGCTTGTTGCACGCGGCGGCCTCGACCTTGTCGAGGTAGTCGGGGAAGGAGGCGTACTTCCCCTTCGCCTTGCGGCTGCGGATGATCGACTCGACCACGTTCGTACCGACGTTACGGACGGCGGAGAGGCCGAAGAGGATCACGTCGTCGCCCTGGGCGGCGAAGTTGTGCTCGGACTCGTTCACATTCGGCGGGAGGACCTTGATGCCCATGCGGCGGCATTCGTTCAGATAGACCGCGGACTTGTCCTTGTCGTCCTTCACCGACGTGAGCAGCGCGGCCATGTACTCGGCCGGGTAGTTCGCCTTGAGGTAGGCGGTCCAGTAGGTGACAAGGCCGTACGCGGAGGAGTGCGCCTTGTTGAACGCGTATCCGGCGAACGGCACCAGGACGTCCCACAGGGCCTGGATCGCCGCGTCGGAGAAGCCCTTCTTCTTGGCGCCGGCCTGGAAGAGGACGAAGTTCTTCTCCAGCTCCTCGGGCTTCTTCTTGCCCATCACGCGGCGCAGGATGTCGGCCTCGCCGAGCGAGTAGCCGGCGATGATCTGGGCGGCTTTCTGCACCTGCTCCTGGTACACGATGAGGCCGTAGGTGAGACCCAGGGTCTCCTTCAGCGGCTCCTCGAGCTCCGGGTGGATCGGGGTGATCTCCTGGCGCCCGTTCTTGCGCTCCGCGTAGTTCGTGTGCGAGTTCATTCCCATCGGGCCCGGCCGGTACAGGGCCGAGACGGCGGAAATGTCCTCGAAGTTGTCGGGCTGCATCTGGCGGAGCAGGGAGCGCATCGGGCCGCCGTCGAACTGGAACACGCCGAGCGTGTCACCGCGGCAGAGCATCTCGTACGTCTTGGGGTCGTCCAGCGGGAGGGCGAGCATCTCCAGGTCGACGCCCTTGTTGGCCCTCACCATCTTGACGGCGTCGTCCATGATCGTGAGGTTGCGCAGGCCGAGGAAGTCCATCTTCAGCAGGCCGAGCGACTCGCACTGCGGGTAGTCCCACTGCGTGATGGTGACGCCGTCGGTGTGCCGCGTCCAGAGCGGGGCGTGGTCGACGATGGGCTCGCTGGACATGATGACGCCGGCGGCGTGCACGCCCATCTGCCGGACCAGGCCCTCGACGCCCTTGGCGGTGTCGATGACCTTCTTGACGTCCGGCTCGTTCTCGTACATCCCCCGGATCTCGCCCGCCTCGCTGTAGCGCGGGTGGGCGGGGTCGGTGATGCCCGACAGGTCGATGCCCTTGCCGAGGACGTCGGCGGGCATCGCCTTGGTGAGGCGGTCGCCCATCGCGTACGGGTAGCCGAGGACTCGCGCGGAGTCCTTGATCGCGTTCTTGGCCTTGATCTTTCCGTAGGTGCCGATCATGGCGACCTTGTCGGCGCCGTACTTCTCGGTCACGTACCTGATCACTTCGACGCGCCTGCGCTCGTCGAAGTCGATGTCGACATCGGGCATGGAGACGCGCTCGGGGTTGAGGAACCGCTCGAAGATCAGTCCGTGCGTGATCGGGTCGAGGTCGGTGATGCCCATGGCGTACGCGACGATCGAACCGGCCGCCGAACCACGGCCCGGGCCCACCGCGATCCCGTTGTTCTTGGCCCACATGATGAAGTCGGCGACGACCAGGAAGTACCCGGGGAACCCCATCTGGATGATGATGTCCATCTCGTACTCGGCCTGCTTCTGCCGGTCCTCGGGGACGCCGCCCGGGTAGCGGCGGTCCATGCCGACCCGGACCTCTTCCTGGAACCAGGTGACCTCGGTGAAGCCGTCCGGGATCTCGAACTTGGGCATCAGGTCGCGCTTCTCGAACATGCCCGTGGTGTCGATCTGCTCGGCGACCAGGAGCGTGTTGGCGCAGCCCTCCTGCCAGGCGTCCGAGGAGTCGATGGCGTACATCTCGTCGGTCGTCTTGAGGTAGTAGCCCGTGCCGTCGAAGCGGAAGCGGTCCGGGTCCGAGAGGTTCTTGCCGGTCTGGATGCAGAGCAGGGCGTCGTGCGCGGTCGCCTCGTGCGCGTACGTGTAGTGCGAGTCGTTCGTCACCAGGGGCGGGATGCCGAGCTTCTTGCCGACCCGCAGCAGGTCGTCGCGGACCCGGCGCTCGATGTCGATGCCGTGGTCCATCAGCTCCAGGAAGTACCGGTCCTTGCCGAAGATGTCCTGGTACTCGGCCGCCGCCTTGACCGCCTCGTCGAACTGGCCGAGGCGAAGGCGCGTCTGGAGCTCACCGGACGGGCAGCCGGTCGAGGCGATGAGCCCCTCCGACCACTGGGAGATCGTCTCCTTGTCCATGCGCGGCCACTTCGTCAGCCAGCCCTCCGCGTACGCGTCCGAGGACAGCTTGAAGAGGTTGTGCAGGCCCGTGCTGTTCGCCGCCCAGATCGTCTTGTGGGTGTAACCACCCGAACCGGAGACGTCGTCCCGCTTCTGGTGCGGCTGGCCCCACTGGACCTTGCGCTTGTTGCGCCGGGACTCGGGGGCGACGTACGCCTCGATCCCGATGATCGGGACGACACCGGACTTCTTCGCCGTGTGGAAGAAGTCGTACGCCCCGTGGAGGTTGCCGTGGTCGGACATGGCGATGTGCGTCATGCCCATTTCATTGCAGGCGTTGAACATGTCCTTGAGCCGCGCGGCACCGTCCAGCAGCGAGTACTGGGTGTGGACGTGCAGGTGCGTGAACGGCGGCTTTGACACGACTTCGGCCTCCAACGAAAACGGACGGAAACGGACCGGTGACGGGCAGCGGTCAGTCTCGGGGGACAGCTTGGAAGTCTACGGGTGGCCACTGACACCCGACGGGCACTCGGGGGTACGGTCATGCGTTGGACAGAGCAGGACAGCTGTCCCCCCCGTCACGATCCACGGTCACCATCCGCCGTCACCCCCGACGGCACAGCCCGCACCAGGAGGCACCCCGCGATGTCGGTCCCGCAGCCCACCGCTGAGCAGCGCGGCGAGCAGATCCTCACCGTCTTCGACACCGCGTTCGGCGAGCTCCTGGCCGCCGACCCCGCGGCGTTCCGGGTCAAGTTCCGGAAGATGGCCTCGTCCGCCTTCGCGTTCTACCGCGGCACGGCGTGCCTGTTCTACGCGGACCTGGAGCGCGAGCGGCACGGCGGCCCGTACCTGGACGACCGCACGGGCCGGGTGTGGATCCACGGCGATCTGCACGCGGAGAACTTCGGCACGTACATGGACTCCACGGGCCGCCTGATCTTCAATGTGAACGACTTCGACGAGGCGTACGTCGGCCCGTTCACCTGGGACCTCAAGCGCTTCGCCGCCTCGGTGGCCCTGATCGGCTACTCCAAGGCACTCGGCGACGAGCAGATCACCGAGCTGGTGCAGGTCTACGCGGGCGCGTACCGCGAGCGGATCCACGCGCTGGCGACGGGCGCGAAGAGCGACGAGGTACCGCCCTTCACCCTGGACACCGCCGAGGGCCCGCTCCTGGACGCGCTGCGCGACGCCCGCTCCCTGACGCGCTTCGGGCTGCTCGACTCGATGACCGAGATCCGTGACTTCGAGCGCCGCTTCGCGCCCGGCGGCGGCTCCATCGAGCTCGACGCGGCCACGCGCTACAAGGTCCTCGCGGCCTTCGACGGGTATCTGGAGACGCTCCCCGAGTCCTCCCTGACCCGTCCCGACTCGTACCGCGTGAAGGACGTCGTGGGGCGGCGCGGCATCGGCATCGGCTCCGCGGGCCTGCCCTCGTACAACATCCTTCTGGAGGGCAACAGCGACGCCCTGGAGAACGATGTCGTGATCTATCTCAAGCAGGCGCAGACGCCGGCCGTGTCGCGGCACATCACGGACGCGGCGATCCGCGACTACTTCGAGCACGAGGGCCACCGCACGGTGATCTCGCAGCGCGCCCTGCAGGCGCACGCGGACCCGTGGCTGGGCTGGACCGAACTGGACGGCTCGGGGCAGCTGGTCGCCGAGGTCTCGCCGTACGCGGTGGACCTCGACTGGTCGGACATCGACGACCTGGACGAGATCGCCGCCGTCGTCGCCGACCTCGGCCGGGCCACGGCGACGATGCACGCGGCGGCCGACGACCTGTCCGGGCAGTCCCTGGTGCCGTTCTCCACGGAGCGGGCCATCGACGCGGCGATCGCGGCGGACGAGGACGGCTTCGCGGGCCTCCTGGTCGACTTCGCGCACGACTACGGCGCACGCGCGCGTGCGGACCACCAGATCTTCGTGGACCTCTTCCGCAACGGCCGGATCCCGGGCCTGTAGGCCGCACGGACCGACAACGCTCCCGTAACTCACAGCGACCCTTTAGGGGTCCCTTACCGGAACGCATGGGACACTCCTCCGCGATGGACGACATATCCGGGACCCAGCTCAGAGCCGTGCGCGCGGCGCTCTTCACGGCACTCGTCGTGACGCTCTCCGCCGCGTCGCACGTCCTGCTGTCCCGGGTCCCCCTTCCGGTGGTGACGGTGGCGGCCACGGCCTTCGCCGTCTTCGTCCTCGCGTACACGCTGGCGGGGCGTGAGCGGAGCTTCGGCCGGATCGCGGCCCTGCTCGTCCCGCTGGAGCTGGCCGCCGACACGGTGTTCACCACGGGCCAGCACGTCTGTTACGGCGCGGCGGGCGGGCCCGTCGCCGGGCCGCTGCGCGCGGTCGGCCTCGACGTCCTGTGCGGCGGAGGCGTCGGTGCGCCGCTGGCCCGCATGACCGGCGGACACACCGACAAGGCGGCCGCGCTCCTCGCGCACACCGACCCTGCCGCCGCCTGGCTGCTCCTCGGCGCGCATGTCGCCGTCGGCCTCCTCGCAGCCGCCTGGCTGCGCCGCGGCGAGCAGGCGCTGGCCCAGCTGCTGCGCGCGGTCGCCGGGTTCACCTTCCGGCCGCTACTGATCGCCTTCGCCGCGGTGCGGGCCCACCTGGAGCCCGTACGCCGCCTGCCGCGGCGCCCCGCGCGCCGGGTGCGGGCCGCGCGTACGCAGCTGTGGGCGCACTCCGTGGGACGGCGCGGACCGCCGTGCGTGGCCCTGGCCGCCTGAGGCCCGGTCCCAGCGCAGCAGTCCCCCGAAGACCTCGCAGAACCCACACGGAGAACGATCATGAGCCAGAGGAACAGCCAGGCCGCGAAGACCGCCGCCCGAGAGCGGCTTCGCGCCGAGCGCGAGCGGCAGGCCAAGAAGGACAAGGCGAAGCGGCAGGTGAAAGTCGCCGGAGCCGTCGTCGCCGTCCTGGCGATCGCCGGCGGCATCGGCTTCGCAGTGATGCAGGGCAACAAGCCCGGCTACTGGGAAGCCGCCAAGGACGACAAGCTGGTCGCGCCCGAGAACACCACGGGCAAGAACAACACGACGGTGACCCTCGGCAAGGACTCCGCCAAGAAGACGCTCATCGCCTACGAGGACTCGCGCTGCCCGGTCTGCGCCGCCTTCGAGCAGACGGTCGGCCCGACGGTGAAGAAGGACCTCGACGACGGCAAGTACAAGATCCAGTACGTCGGCGCCACCTTCCTCGACAAGAACCTCCAGGGCGAGGGCTCCAAGAACGCGCTCAGCGCGCTCGGCTCCGCCCTGAACGTCTCCAAGGACGCCTTCTGGGACTTCAAGGAGGCGCTGTACTCCACGAAGTGGCACCCGGAGGAGACGGACGACAAGTTCAAGGACGACGCCTACCTCATCAAGATCGCGAACACTGTCCCGGAGCTGAAGAACAACTCGGCCTTCCAGAAGGACGTCAAGGACGGCACCTTCGACAAGTGGGCGCTGGAGATGTCGAAGAACTTCGACGACAACAAGTACGGGGTCCAGGGCACCCCCTCGTTCGTGATGGACGGCAAGCAGATCACCGGCTCCGACGGCAAGACCGCGCCCAGCACCGTCGCCGACTACAACACCGCGGTCGACAAGGCACTCAAGGGCTGACGCGAACCGGCGGCCTCACCGGCTGACGCGCCGTCGAAGTGTGGGCGAACTCTTCGGAGTTCGCCCACACTTTGCTCTTACTGGTCAGTAATGTGATCACCTGTGACCAGTCGACTCAACATAGACAGCCCTCTCGCCACTGCTGCCGGGACGGCCAACTCCCCTGCCCCGCGCCGCCGTTCGGTCGTGAAGGCCGCTGCCGCCACAGCAGGCGCCGCCGCCCTCGCCCCGCTCGCCACCGCGCCCGCCGCGCACGCGGCCGACGGGCCCGCCTTCCTGCACGGCGTCGCGTCGGGCGACCCGCTGCCCGACGGCGTCCTCCTGTGGACGCGCGTGACGCCCACCCCCGACGCGGTGCCCGGCTCCGGAAAGGGCCCCGCCACGGACGTCCGCTGGGAGGTCGCGCAGGACCAGGACTTCCGCCAGGTCGTCGCCCACGGCACCACCACCGCCCGGGCGTCCGCCGACCACACCGTCAAGGCCGATGTAAGGGGTCTTCTCCCGGCGAGCGTCTATTACTTCCGCTTCTCTGTAGAGGGCACCCAGGGCGCCGTGTCCCCCGTGGGCCGTACGCGCACGGCGCCCGCGCTCGACGCGCAGGCCGCGGGCGTCCGGTTCGGCGTGGTCTCGTGCGCCAACTGGGAGGCCGGCTACTTCTCCGCGTACCGCCACCTCGCCGCCCGCACCGACCTGGACGCGGTGCTCCATCTCGGCGACTACATCTACGAGTACAAGACCGGCGAGTACCCCGAGGCCAAGTACGTCGTACGGCAGCACGAGCCGCGGCACGAGATCCTCACGCTCGCCGACTACCGCGTGCGCCACGGCCTGCACAAGACCGACGCCGACGTGATGGCCGTGCACGCCGCCCACCCGCTGATCGCCATCTGGGACGACCACGAGTTCGCCAACGACGCCTGGTCGGGCGGCGCCGAGAATCACACGCCGGACACCGAGGGCGACTGGGCGGCGCGCCAGCAGGCCGCCAAGCAGGCCTACTTCGAGTGGATGCCGGTGCGCCCGTCCACCGCAGGCACGGTCTACCGCCGCCTGCGGTTCGGCAAGCTGGCCGATCTGCACCTGCTCGACCTGCGCTCGTTCCGCTCGCAGCAGTCGACCGTCGGCAACGGCGACGTGGACTCCCCCGAGCGCTCGATCACCGGCCGCGCCCAGCTCGACTGGCTGAAGGCGGGCCTGGCCGCATCCGACGCCTCGTGGAAGCTGGTCGGCACCTCGGTGATGATCTCGCCGGTCGCCTTCGGCTCACTGCCGGCCCATCTGCTGGAGCCGCTCGCCGAGTTGCTCGGCC
The DNA here is from genome assembly GCF_002803065.1 of Streptomyces sp. CB01635. Classification (GTDB taxonomy): domain Bacteria; phylum Actinomycetota; class Actinomycetes; order Streptomycetales; family Streptomycetaceae; genus Streptomyces. Next base: position 509,780 of record NZ_NNBL01000002.1, on the reverse strand, counting down.
TGCCCACGGGCGGCCTCGCGATCAACGTCGACCAGTGGGACGGCTACACGCACGACCGCAAGGAGCTGATCGGGCACCTGCGGGACAAGGCGATCCGCAACACGGTCTTCCTCACCGGCGACATCCACATGGCGTGGGCGAACGACGTGCCGGTGACCGCCGGCACGTATCCGCTCTCCCCCTCCGCGGCCACCGAGTTCGTCGTCACCTCGGTGACCTCCGACAACCTCGACGACATCCTGCACGTGGCTCCGAACACCATCTCGACGGTGGCGGAGGGGGCCATCAAGGCGGCCAACCGCCATGTGAAGTGGCTGGACATGGACGCGCACGGCTACGGCGTCCTCGATGTCACCGCCGAGCGCTCGCAGATGGACTACTACGTCGTCTCCGACCGCAAGGATCCGGCCGCGACGACCTCCTGGGCCCGCTCCTACCGCACCCTCAACGGCACGCAGAAGGTCGAGAGGGTGAACGCGCCGGTGCGCTGACCCGAACCTCGGGTGGCGCACGAGAGGCCAATTCCAGCCACTCGTCGGCGCGTTAAGAACAGATCACACCGCTACGGCGGGTGGTGCTGCCCGTGGATCGAATGCGGACACACCACCCGTCGTGGTAACCGCCCCCGTTACGCCCGCATCCCAAACTCCGGACGTCACACGAAAATTTCTTCCCGTTGCCCCGAATTGCCGGAGGAAGAGCGGTAGTTGATTGGGCCAGAACATCGCTCTTCAAGACCTGACATGGCCACGTAATCTCCCCGCGGCGGCGAGGAAGTTCCTCCCCCCACCCGTCCGCGAGGAGTCCGCATGACCACGCTTGCCCGAATATCTCCGCTGATGCGCCGCCGGCTGATCGGCACCGCACTGGTGGCCGGAACCCTGGCCATCGCCCCGCTGTCCGCCCCGTCGGGCAGCGCCGCGACCACCAAGGCGTCGGCCTCGGCGGAGAAGTGCGCCGACAGCGGCAACGCCGTGGCACGCGAGAAGAAGCCCACCGGCGCCGGCCACGCGCAGGAGCCGAACGAGGTCAGCGCGGCCAAGGCCAAGTCCATGGACGCGGACATGCAGCGCAGACTCGACAAGATGCGCGCCGACGGAACGCTCTCCAGAGGCCTCGCCGCCGCGTCGACCACGATCCCGGTCTACGTCCACGTCGTCCACGACGGCGCGACCGGCAAGCTCACGTCGACCGACATCACCAAGCAGATCGACGTCCTGAACGCGGCCTACAGCGGCCAGGGAACCGGCAACAACGACTCGGGCTTCACGTTCACGCTGGCCGGCACCGACTACACGGACAACGCCGCCTGGTACAACGGCATCACGCCGGGCTCCGCCGCCGAGAAGTCCATGAAGTCCTCGCTGCGCAAGGGCGGCGCGGGCGCGCTGAACTTCTACACCGCCAACCTCGGCGACGACCTGCTCGGCTGGGCGACCTTCCCGTCCTCGTACAAGTCGAACCCGTCCGACGACGGCGTGGTCGTCCTCGACACCTCCCTGCCGGGCGGCTCGGCCACCAACTACAACCAGGGCGACACGGGCACCCACGAGATCGGCCACTGGATGGGGCTTTACCACACGTTCCAGGGCGGCTGTAACGGCAACGGCGACTACGTCTCCGACACCCCGGCCGAGAAGAGCGCCGCGTTCGAGTGCCCGACCGGGCGCGACACCTGCACCAACAAGACGGGTGTCGACCCGATCCACAACTTCATGGACTACACGTACGACTCCTGCATGTACCAGTTCACCGCGGGCCAGGTGCAGCGGATGAAGGACAGCTGGACGGCGTACCGCGCGGGCTAGTCGCCTAGAGCGAATCGAGGAAGCCGAGCGCCACCCGCCAGGTGGCCTCGGCCGCCTCCGCGTCGTAGTCCGGCAGTTCGGGGTCGGTGTAGAGGTGGCCGGCGCCCGCGTACCGGTAGACCTCCACGTCGGCGCCGGTCCGGCCCATCTGGAGGTACCAGGCGCTCAGCCAGTCGTCCGTCTCGAACGGGTCGGGCTCGGCGACGTGCAGCTGTACGGGCAACTCGTCGACGGAGGCGTTCTCGGCGATGTCCGAGGTGCCGTGCAGGAGCAGCAGGCCGCGCGCCTTGTCGTCACCGAGGGCCAGGGTCTGCGCGATCGAGGCGCCGAGGGAGAAGCCGGCGTAGACGAGCCCGCGCTCGGAGTACGGAGCGGCAGCGAGGATGGCGCGCTTGAGCAGCTCGTCCTTGCCGATCTCCTCGTTGAAGGCCATGCCCTCCTCGACGGTGTCGAAGGTGCGGCCCTCGAAGAGGTCCGGGGTCCACACCTCGTGTCCGGCGGCCCGCAGCCGGTCGGCCGCGTCACGGACGGCGGGACGCAGGCCGTACGTCGAGTGGAAAAGCATGATGTTCATGGGGCCCATGGTGCCATCCGGGGGCGCCCGTCACCGTCAGCGGCCGCGCTCCTCAGCGCAGGCTGCGCACGTCGAGGTGGCGCAGCACGCGGTCCACGATCTCGGGGTCGGCGCCCGGCTCGCTGCGCGCCGCGAGCACCTCGTGGCGGGCGGCGGAGAGCATCTCGTTCTGGATGCGGCGCACGCGCTTGATCCTTGAGAAGCGCTTGGCCTGGGCCTCCTTGCGTTCCTCGCTGCCCAGTTCGGGGTCGATGCGCAGCCCGATGTCGTAGGCCCTGCGGGCCATCTGGTCGGAGAGGTCGTCGGGCAGCTCCTCGACCTCCTCGATCTCCTTGAGGCGACGCTTGGCGGCCCTGGCCGCGCGGAGCGCGAGCTGCTGCTCGAACTCCTTCTCCTTCTCGGCGTCCGCCTTGACCCCCAGCTTCTTCACCAGCCAGGGCAGGCTCAGCCCCTGGAGCACGAGGGTGCCCATGATGACGCCGAACGCGATGAAGACGATCTCGTCGCGGTCGGGGAACGGTGACTTGTCGTCCATCGTGAACGGGATGGCGAGGGCCAGCGCGACGGAGGCGACCCCGCGCATTCCGGCCCACCACATGATCACGGTCTCGCGCCAGGAGATGGGGATGTCCTCGTCGAGATCCCGCCGCGCATGCAGACGCCGCGTCAGCCAGGTAGCCGGAAGCAGCCACAGCAGACGTACGAAGATGACGACCGCCACGACGGTGCCGGCCCAGCCGAGCATCTCGCCCCAGCGGCCGGACGCGGTCCTGATCGCGTTGTGCAGTTCGAGGCCGATGAGGCCGAAGGCGACGCCGGTGACGAGTGTGTCGACGATGTCCCAGAAGGCGCGGCCGGTCAGCCGGGTCATGACGTCGTCCGCGTCGAACGCGTACTCGGCGAGGAAGAGCGCCGTGACGAGTACGGCGAGCACCCCGGAGCCGTGCAGCTCCTCGGCCAGCACGTACGAGGCGTACGGCATCAGGAGCGTCAGGCCGATCTGGAGCGTGGAGTCGTCGAGGAAGTCCATCAGCTTGTTCGCGGTCCAGCCGATCACGAGCCCGACGACCAGCGCCACGACGGCGGACAGGAGCAGCGAGACGACGGCCTCCGGCCACGAGAAACTGCCGCTCACGACGGCGGCGATGGCCACGTGGTAGAGCACGATCGCGGTCACGTCGTTGAACAGGCCCTCGCCCTCCAGGGTCGACACCAGGCGGCGGGGCAGGCCGAGTTGGCCGGCCACCGCGGTCGCGGCGACGGGGTCGGGCGGTGCGACGAGGGCGCCGAGCGCGACGGCCGCGGCGATCGGCAGGCCCGGCACGATGGCGTTGGCGACGAACGCGACGGCCGCCGTGGTGACGAAGACCAGGGCCACGGCAAGCAGGAAGATCGGCCTCTTGTTCGCGGCGAACTGGCGCCATGACGTGCGCTTCACGGCCGCGTAGAGCAGGGGCGGCAGCAGGATCGGGAGGATCAGGTCGGGCGGGACCTCGACGTTCGGCACGACCGGGAGGAGCGCCAGGCCGATGCCGAGCAGCGTCATCAGCACGGGCGCGGGCAGCCCGAGCCGGTCTCCGAGCGGCACGCTCAGCACGGCCCCGAGCAACAGCACGAACAGCAGGGCCAACTGATCCACGGTGCGCACCCCGGCGAGTAGCGGCGGTCAAGCCATCGGACGATCAAGTCCCCAGCGTGCCACGCACGTCGCTCTGTGGTGATTTGTGGCGCGAGTCGGTGCCGTTGAGACCAGGCCGCGCGGCCCTAGGGCCGGTCGTCACATTCCAGTCGTCCGGCCTGAGGGAGGGCCTGACAGCGTCTGGTGCGTGCGATCGCCAGGCGCCGGAGAGTCCTCGACAGGGGTCTCCCCTGCTCGAGCGAAGCCGAGAGCTTGGGGGAGTGCGTGCCAGACGCCGCCAGGCAGGCGGGAACATGACGACAGGCCCTAGGGGGCGTCCGGCTGCCCCAGCGCCTTCCGCATCGCCCGGTGCGGAATCCCCGCGTCGGGAAACTCCGGCCCGTACACGGCATAGCCGAGGCGCTCGTAGAACCCCAGCGCATGTGTCTGCGCGTGCAGGTCCACGGCGACGAGTCCACGCTCCGCCGCGGCGTCCTCGATGGCCCGCACGAGGGCCGCGCCCACGCCGAGCCCGCGCGCGGCCTTCGCCACCGCGAGCCGGCCGAGCGCGCCGACCCCGGCGTCACCGCCGTTCTTCGCCACTGCGGCGGCGCCGGTCAGCAGCCGCCCCGTGCCGAGCGGCTCACCGTCGGCGCGCAGCGCCAGCACGTGCACCGTGCCTGAACCGGCGTCGTGCTCGTCGTACTCGAGCTCCTGAGGAACCCGCTGCTCGACGACGAAGACCTCCTGGCGCACGGCGAAGCACGCCTTGCGGTCGGCCTCACTGTCGGCGACCCGCACCACGTATGAGGAAGAGGGCTGCGGCACGGTCACGAGCTCTCCGCCCGGACGCGGTCCAGGGCCGTCTGCAGGTCCTCGGGGTACTCGCTGGAGAACTCGACCCACTCGCCGTCGGCCGGGTGCTCGAAGCCGAGCCGCACGGCGTGCAGCCACTGCCGGGTGAGGCCGAGCCGCTTGGCGAGCGTCGGGTCGGCGCCGTACGTCAGGTCGCCGACGCAGGGGTGCCGGTGGGCCGACATGTGCACGCGGATCTGGTGCGTGCGCCCCGTCTCCAGCTTGATGTCCAGGAGGCTGGCGGCGCGGAACGCCTCGATGAGGTCGTAGTGCGTGACGGAGGGCTTGCCCTCGGCCGTCACGGCCCACTTGTAGTCGTGGTTCGGGTGGCGCCCGATGGGGGCGTCGATCGTGCCGCTCATCGGGTCCGGGTGGCCCTGGACCAGCGAGTGGTAGCGCTTGTCGACGACGCGCTCCTTGAACTGGCGCTTCAGCGTCGTGTACGCGCGCTCCGACTTGGCGACGACCATGAGGCCGGAGGTGCCGACGTCGAGCCGGTGGACGATGCCCTGGCGCTCGGCGGCGCCGGACGTGGAGATCCGGTACCCGGCGGCTGCGAGGCCGCCGATCACCGTCGTCCCGGTCCAGCCGGGGCTGGGGTGCGCGGCGACGCCGACCGGCTTCATGATCACGACGATGTCGTCGTCGTCATGGACGATCTCCATGCCCTCGACGGGCTCGGCGACGATCTGCACCGGGGCAGGCGCCTGCGGCATCTCCACCTCGAGCCAGGCACCGCCGTGCACCCGCTCGGACTTCCCGACCACCGAGCCGTCGACCGCCACCTTCCCCGCCGCGGCGAGCTCGGCGGCCTTGGTGCGGGAGAAGCCGAACATGCGGGAGATGGCGGCGTCTACGCGCTCGCCCTCCAGGCCGTCGGGCACGGGCAGGGTTCGGATCTCGGGAATCGTGCTCACCCATTGAGTATGCAGGAGCCCGCCGACACTCCGGACCGCGCGAGGGGAAAGCCCCTGGTCGCTCAGTCCTTGTGGACGGTCCCGTCCGGGTCGAGGCCCCGGAACGACAGGAGCACGATCAGGATGCCGCCGCACACGATCGCCGAGTCGGCGAGGTTGAACACGGCGAAGTCCTTCGGCGCGATGAAGTCGACCACGGCCCCTTCGAAGACACCGGGCGAACGGAAGATCCGGTCGGTGAGATTGCCGAGCGCCCCGCCGAGGAGCAGCCCGAGCGCGATCGCCCAGGGCAGGCTGTAGAGCTTGCGGGCGAGCCGGGCGATCACGACGATCACGGCCGCGGCGATCACGGTGAAGATGATCGTGAAGGCCTCGCCGATGCCGAACGCGGCGCCCGCGTTCCTGATCGCCTCGAGCCGCAGCCAGTCACCGAGGAGCTCGATCGGCTCGTGGTGCTCCAGCTTCGCGACCACGATCATCTTGCTGACCAGGTCGAGGGCGTACGCGAGGGCGGCCACCGCGAACAGCACGGCGATCTTCCGCTTGCCCTTGGGCCGCTCCTGGGCCTCCCCGCCGTTGTCCGGCCCGTCTGCCCCCGCATCCGGGGTGTCCGGAGTACCGATGACACGCTCCGCCTCTGCCACGTGAGTCCCTCAACCTAGGTACCTGACTGAGGACGAGAGTACGGCACACACGTACGCCCTCAGCAGCCCAGGAGCGACTCCATGACGGAGCGCGCCGCCGGGTCAGGAACGGCGCTCCTGCTTCTGCTTGCACTCGACGCACAGGGTCGCCCGCGGGAAGGCCTGCATCCGCGCCTTGCCGATCGGGTTCCCGCAGTTCTCGCAGATCCCGTACGTGCCCGCGTCGAGCCGCTCCAGGGCGCGCTCGGTCTGCTGGAGCATCTCCCTGGCGTTCGCGGCCAGCGACAGCTCGTGCTCCCGCGTGATGTTCTTCGTGCCGGTGTCCGCCTCGTCGTCGCCGGCGCCGTCCCCGGAGTCCCTCATGAGCCCGACGAGGGCCTTCTCCGACGACTCGATCTCGCTGTTCAGGCGCAGCGCCTCGCTCTGGAGCTCCGCCCGCGCCTCCGCGACCTCGGCCGGGGTCCAGGGGTCCTCGCCCGGCCGTACCGCGAGCTCGCCCGGCTCCACGGCCGCGACCCGCGCATTCGGCACCGCGCGGGGCTTCTTCGCCGTGGCCGTACCGGGGGTCTTCTTCGCAACCACAGTCGTGGCTCCCGTCGTCTCCGCGGCCGACGCCGCGCCATCGGCCGCGGACGCGACCGCCTTCTTCTCCGCGCTCTTGTGGCCAGTGGCCTTCTTGACCGCGTTCTTCCTGGCGCCCGTTCTCCCGGCCGCGCCCTCCTCGGCGACGACGCTTTCCGCTTCCTCGGAGGCCTGCGCGGTGTCCGCGCTCTGCGTGGCCTTCGTGGCCTTCGTGGACTTCGCGGCCTTTGCCGACCGAGCGGTCTTGTTGGCGGTCTTGGTCACGGTCTCGGCCGCCGCCTTCGCGGCCTTCGCCGTCTTCTTGGCCGCCGCGCTCTTCGTACCCGCGCTCTTCCTGGCCGCCGTCTTCGTCGCGATGCTCTTCTTCCCGGCGGCCGGTTTCTTCGCGGCCGGGGCCGCGTCGGCCGCCGCCTTCGCAGGCCCCGCCTCCTCGACCGCGACCTTCACGCCGGCGGATGCCTCACGCACCCCCACCGGTCTCTTTTTCGCCACCATGGCCGCGGCCCCTTCACATTTTGTGATCTTGCTCGCGAATCGTGCTGGGACGATAAATCGACTTCTGACCCGCGGCAACGGGGCACACCGCCCGATGCGCCCGCCCCGCACGTCCCGCGCGGCAGACTTGCAAGCGTTGTGCCCAGCTCCCCGCCGGGTAATCCGCCGAGGCGCCCGGCCCCGCGATCCGTCGGGCCCCGTGTCGCCATTCGGGTCAGCCCGCGAGGCCGTGACCAGCCCGGCAAGATCTCTGACGAGCCCCTACGACAACACCTCTGAGGAATAAACTGAGGCATAAATAGAGAAGGTGCATCATCATGCGCAAAGTAGTCGACTGCCGTGACGTGCCGAGCGAGACGAACTGCACCCTCGCCATCACGGGTGAGGAGGACGAGGTGGTCCGCGCCGCGGCCGAGCACTCCGTGTCCGTTCACGGTCACACCGACACCCCCGAGCTGCGGAACATGATCCGCAGCAACCTCAAGGACGAGATCCCCCAGCACGCCTGACACCGACCGCCCCGGGTCCCTGACGCCGCCCGCCCCAAAACCGGTCGGCCGCGTGCGCCCACGCCCCGTACACTGGGCGGAGCGAGAAGCGTGGATGGGGCCGAGTAGCGGCGTACGCAGCCAAGAGCGACCCGGGGACGGTGGAAGCCCGGGGGCGAGCGCGACGCGAAGATCACCCCGGAGCCGCCGGAAGAAAGCCCCGCTCGCGGGGCGAGTAGAGCCGGCATCGCGACCCCAATGAGGGGGCTCACCGGAGCAGTCAGCGCCCCGGAGGGCCAAGGAGGGTGGTACCGCGGGAGCACGCCGCACACGGCGTACGTCACAGACGAAGCTCTCGTCCCTCCGACGGAGACGGAAGAAACAGTGTCCGCCGGAGGAAGATCGATGACGTACCGCCAGGTGCCCGCCCAGGTCGACCTGCCCGCCCTCGAGCACGCCGTGCTCGACTTCTGGCGCGAGCAGAAGATCTTTGCCAAGAGCTTGGAGCAGTCCGAGGGACGCCCCGAGTGGGTGTTCTACGAGGGCCCGCCCACGGCCAACGGCATGCCGGGCGCCCACCACATCGAGGCCCGTGTCTTCAAGGACGTCTTCCCGCGCTTTCGCACCATGCGCGGTTATCACGTGGCCCGCAAGGCCGGCTGGGACTGCCACGGCCTGCCCGTGGAGCTGGCGGTCGAGCAGGAGCTCGGCTTCAACGGCAAGAAGGACATCGAGGCGTTCGGCATCGCCGAGTTCAACGCCATGTGCCGCGAGTCCGTGACCCGGCACACCGACGCCTTCACCGACCTGACGACCCGCATGGGTTACTGGGTCGACCTCGACGACGCGTACCGCACGATGGACCCCGCGTACATCGAGTCCGTGTGGTGGTCGCTCAAGGAGATCTTCAACAAGGGCCTGCTGACCCAGGACCACCGCGTCGCCCCCTGGTGCCCCCGCTGCGGCACCGGGCTCTCGGACCACGAGCTGGCACAGGGCTACGAGACGGTCGTCGACCCCTCCGTCTACGTCCGTTTCCCGCTCACCTCCGGTCCGCTGGCCGGCGAGGCCTCGCTCCTCGTCTGGACGACGACCCCCTGGACGCTCGTCTCGAACACGGCGGTCGCCGCGCACCCCGACGTCACCTACGTCGTCGCGACGGACGGCAACGAGAAGGTCGTCGTCGCCGAGCCCCTCGTCGAGAAGTCGCTCGGCGAGGGCTGGGAGAAGACCGGCGAGTCCTTCACCGGCGCCGAGATGGAGCGCTGGAAGTACCAACGCCCGTTCGAGCTCGTGGAGTTCCCGGCCGAGGCCCACTACGTGGTCAACGCCGACTACGTCACGACCGAGGACGGCACCGGTCTCGTCCACCAGTCCCCCGCGTTCGGTGAGGACGACCTCAAGGTCTGCAAGTCGTACGGCCTGCCGGTGGTGAACCCGGTCCGTCCCGACGGCACCTTCGAAGAGGACGTGCCGCTCGTGGGCGGTGTCTTCTTCAAGAAGGCGGACGAAAAGCTCACCGAGGACCTCAAGGACCACGGTCTGCTCTTCCTGCACGTCCCGTACGAGCACAGCTACCCGCACTGCTGGCGCTGCCACACGGCGCTGCTCTACTACGCGCAGCCGTCCTGGTACATCCGCACCACGGAGATCAAGGACCGCCTTCTCCAGGAGAACGAGAAGACCAACTGGTTCCCTTCGAGCGTGAAGCACGGCCGCTTCGGCGACTGGCTGAACAACAACATCGACTGGGCGCTGTCCCGCAGCCGCTACTGGGGCACCCCCCTCCCGCTGTGGCGCTGCGAGGACGACCACCTCACCTGCGTCGGCTCGCTGGCCGAGCTCGGCGAGCTGACCGGCACCGACCTGGCGGACCTCGACCCGCACCGCCCCTTCATCGACGAGGTCACCTTCGCGTGCCCCCAGTGCGAGAAGACGGCCACGCGCGTGCCCGAGGTCATCGACGCCTGGTACGACTCGGGTTCGATGCCGTTCGCGCAGTGGGGCTACCCGTACAAGAACAAGGAGCTCTTCGAGAGCCGGTACCCGGCGCAGTTCATCTCGGAGGCCATCGACCAGACCCGCGGGTGGTTCTACACCCTCATGGCGGTCGGCACGCTCGTCTTCGACAAGTCGTCCTACGAGAACGTCGTGTGCCTCGGCCACATCCTCGCCGAGGACGGCCGCAAGATGTCCAAGCACCTGGGGAACACCCTCCAGCCGATCCCGCTGATGGACCAGCACGGCGCTGACGCCGTGCGCTGGTTCATGGCCGCCGGCGGCTCCCCCTGGGCCGCTCGCCGCGTCGGCCACGGCACGATCCAGGAAGTGGTCCGCAAGACCCTCCTGACGTACTGGAACACGGTCGCCTTCCAGGCCCTGTACGCCCGTACGTCGGACTGGTCCCCCAGTGAGGCCGACCCGGCCCCCGCCGACCGCACCCTGCTCGACCGCTGGCTGCTCTCCGAACTGCACGCGCTCACCGACCAGGTGACGCAGGCCCTGGAGGCGTACGACACCCAGCGCGCCGGCAAGCTGCTCTCCTCGTTCGTCGACGACCTGTCGAACTGGTACGTGCGCCGCTCGCGCCGCCGCTTCTGGCAGGGCGACAAGGGGGCCCTGCGCACCCTGCACGAGGTCATCGAGACGGTCACGCGTCTGATGGCGCCGCTGACGCCGTTCATCACGGAGCGGGTCTGGCAGGACCTGGTGGTCCCGGTCACACCGGACTCCCCCGAGTCGGTCCACCTGTCCACCTGGCCGGAGGCGGACCTCTCCGCCATCGACCCGGACCTGTCGCGGCAGATGGTCCTCGTCCGCCGCCTCGTCGAGCTGGGCCGCGCCACGCGCGCGGAGTCGGGCGTCAAGACCCGTCAGCCGCTGTCCCGCGCGCTGGTCGCGGCCGCGGGCTTCGAGACGCTCAACCCGGAGCTGCACGCCCAGATCACCGAGGAGCTCAACGTCTCCTCGCTGGCGTCGCTCTCCGAGGTCGGCGGCTCCCTGGTCGACACGACCGCCAAGGCGAACTTCCGCGCCCTGGGCAAGCGGTTCGGCAAGGGCGTCCAGGCGGTCGCGAAGGCGGTCGCAGAAGCGGACGCCGCCGCGCTCTCGCTCGGCCTGCGCGAAGGCACCGCGTCGGTCGAGATCGACGGTGAGACGATCACGCTGGCCCCCGACGAGGTCATCATCACGGAGACCCCGCGCGAGGGCTGGTCCGTCGCCTCGGACTCCGGCGCGACGGTGGCGCTCGACCTGGAGATCACGGAGGAGCTGCGTCAGGCGGGCCTGGCCCGTGACGCGATCCGCCTGATCCAGGAGGCCCGTAAGAACAGCGGCCTGGACGTCGCGGACCGGATCGCCCTGCGGTGGACGTCCACGGAGCCCGCGGTCGTCTCGGCCCTGTCCGAGCACGCCACGCTGATCGCGGACGAGGTGCTCGCCACGGACTTCGCCCAGGGCGAGGCGGACGACACCTACGGCGAGACGTTCACGGACGAGCCGCTCGCCCTCACGTTCCGCCTGCGCAAGGCGTAACCCACGACCGAAGGCCCGGTCCCGCCAAAGATCTTGGCGGGACCGGGCCTTCGGCGTTTCGTACTCACGCACAGATGAACGTTTCTGCACCGCACCCGAGGCAGCATCCGCGCCTGGCCACAGCGGTGTCCGCACTGGACTCACAGCGGTGCCCGCCCATGGCCAACGGCTGTATCCGCCTCTGGCCCACAGCGACTTCCGCACCCTGACCACGGCAAAGGGCCGGGCCCCCGGAAATCCGGGGGCCCGGCCCTTGAACGCTGCCGACGCCTAAGGCGTGGTCACGCCCGTCAGTTGTCGTCCTCGTCGATGAGGAAACCGCGCATCGGCGACGGAGCCTGCTGCATCGGCGCGGGACCCTGCGGCCGCACCGGCGCCATCGGCTGGGTCATCGCCGGCGACATCTGCTGCTGGCCACCGTAGGACGGACCGGCCGGAGGCTGGTTGCCGCCCATGGTCTGGTTGCCGCCGTAGGACGGGGCACCCGCACCGGCCGACGCCATGGAAGGCGCGGGCGACGGCGGCAGCGACGCGGTTGCCGGCGTCCGCGGGGGAGCCAGCGAGTCGTCGGCCTGGGTCTCCAGCTGACGCAGCTGCGACTCGAGGTAGGACTTCAGACGCGTGCGGTACTCGCGCTCGAAGCCACGCAGGTCCTCGACCTTGCGCTCCAGCGTGGCGCGGGCGGACTCCAGGGAGCCCATCGCGACGCGGTGCTTCTCCTGCGCGTCCCGCTCCAGGGCGTCGGCCTTGGCACGGGCGTCACGCTCGAGACCCTCGGCGCGGCTGCGGGCCTCGCCGACGATCTTGTTGGCCTCGGAACGGGCCTCCGCGATCGCCTGGTCGGCGGTCTGCTGCGCAAGGGAGAGGACACGGGCGGCGCTGTCGCCACCGGGGCCCTGACCGGGCTGCGGCATCTGCGGACCGTGACCGCCCATGGGGCCACCCATGGGACCGCCCATCGGGCCGCCCATCTGCTGCTGCAGCTGGCCCTGGCCCATCTGGCCCTGCCCGAGCTGGTTCTGGCCGGGGTGACCCTGGCCGGGGTGACCCTGCCCCATCGGACCCTGGCCCATCGGGCCGGGACCCTGCTGACCGGGACCCTGCGGTCCGTGTCCACCGGGGCCTGCGGGCAGCTGCGGCGCACCGCTGGGCAGCTGGGGCGGGCCGCCCATGGGGCCACCCATCTGCTGCTGCGGCTGCACCGGCTGCGGACCCGATATTGCGGCGGGCACCGGCGCACCGGGACCGCGCTGGTCCTGCGGTTCCGGAGGCTTGCGCATGCCGCCCTGCTGCTGGTTCTGCGCAGCGGCGCGGGTGGCTGCGGCGAGCTTCGCGCGCAGGTCCTCGTTCTCTCGGAGAAGGCGAGTCAGTTCGCCTTCGACCTCGTCGAGGAAGGCATCGACCTCGTCCTCGTCATAGCCTTCTCGGAGGCGGACGGTCGTGAACTGCTTGTTCCGCACGTCCTCGGGGGTCAACGGCATCTCTTCACCTCAACGTAGTCGTCGGCATTCGGCAAGACCGTATCGTTCACAGCCGGCTCACGACGGAGATCAGGATGTAGACGATGATCATCAGTACGAAGAAGGACAGGTCGAGCGCCACGCCCCCGAGACGCAGCGGCGGAATGAACCGCCGCAGAAGCTTGAGCGGTGGATCAGTGACAGTGTAGGTGGCCTCAAGAACGACCACCATCGCCTTGCCGGGTTGCCACGAGCGGGCAAACTGGAAGACGTAGTCCATGACCAGCCGGAAGATCAGCACGATGAGGAAACACATCAGCGCGATGTAGACAACATCCAAAACCACGCTCATGTCCGCGGTTCCCTCTCCCCTGTGTCTCGTGCCTCGTTGCCAGTACTGCACCGGCACTTCACCGGTGCTGCGTCTCAGCTCTGATTGAAGAACCCGCCCTCTGCGATGCGGGCCTTGTCCTCTGCCGTGACATCGACGTTAGCAGGCGACAACAGGAACACCTTCTGCGTCACCCGCTCAATGCTGCCGTGCAGACCGAAGACAAGACCGGCGGCAAAGTCGACAAGTCGCTTCGCGTCGGTGTCGTCCATCTCCGTCAGATTCATGATCACAGGAGTGCCCTCACGGAAGTGTTCCCCGATGGTACGGGCCTCGTTGTACGTCCGGGGGTGCAGCGTCGTGATGCGGTAGGGCTCCCGCTCGGACACAACCTTGGGCATGATCACCGGTGCGTTCTTCTCCAGGCTCTGGCGTTCAGGTGTGATGGATGCCACGGGGGCGATTCGCGCCGGACGTCCGGATTCCGCGGGCAGCGGGACCGGTTCGCGCTGGGCGGGGGGCGGCACCACTCGTACCGATTCGTCCCGTTGGGACTGGTGTGGCTGATGAGTGTTGTGCGACTGATGCGAGGGTTCGTGCCGCCTGCGGTCCCGCTCAGGTTCGGGGTCCAGCTCGGGCTCGAAGTCGTCGTCGGGGTCGAAGCCCCGGCCGTCGTACCCATCGTCCTCCACGAGGCCGAGGTAGACCGCCATCTTGCGCATCGCGCCGGCCATTGCTCTGAGTCCTCCGCTCTGTGGTGGATCGGCTGACGTCAACCAAAGTGCCTGCGATCCACGCGATCTCCCCGCCCATCAGCGAGAATGACCATATTTTCTGCTGTGGTCCGACTTCTTGGCGACGTTACCCGAGCCTGGGTCGGACTCCGAGTACCGCCGTACCGACGCGCACATGTGTCGCTCCGGCCGCCACGGCCTGTTCGAGGTCCGCACTCATCCCTGCTGACACCATGTTCGCAGCCGGATGAGCCCGGCGCAGGTCAGTCGACAAATCCATCAGCCGCTCGAACGCGGCCTGTTGGCGGTCCGCGTACGGGCCGGTGAGCGGTGCGACCGTCATCAGACCGTCGAGTCGCAAACCGGGAGCGTCCGCCACAATTGCCGCCAACTCCCCGATTCCGCCCGGCCCCACGCCACCGCGCTCGCCCCGCCCGTTCTCCCCGGCGTCGAGCGCGACCTGGATCAGGCAGCCGAGTTCGCGCTCCGCGCGCACGGCCGCCGTCGACAGCGACGTGACGAGCTTCGAGCGGTCGACGGACTGCACGACATCGGCATAACCGACCACGGAGCGAACCTTGTTGGTCTGCAGCTGACCGACAAAGTGCCACCGGAGCGGCAGGTCCGCGCATTCCGCCGCCTTGGGCGCCGCGTCCTGGTCGCGGTTCTCGGCGACATCGCGCACACCGAGTTCCGACAAGATCCGCACATCGCTCGCGGGGTACGTCTTGGTGACCACGATCAGGGTCACTTCCTCGCGCTTACGCCCTGCGGCGACGCACGCCGAAGCGATACGTTCCTCCACCTGTGCCAGATTTGCTGCGAGTTGAGCCTTACGGTCCGTCATGTCCCATCAGTCCAGCCAGACATAGCCTGCGAGCCGACCGGTGGTGCGGTCGCGGCGGTACGAGAAGTGGTCGTGCGACTCCAGGGTGCACACCGGCGACAGCTGCCGGTCACGCACCCCGAGCCGCTCCAGCTGGGCATGCACTCCGGCGGTCACATCGACGGCAGGAGTTCCCCAGCTGGTTTCGGCGAACGCCGCGGGTTCCACGGCGGCCACCTCGGCGCGCATTCCGTCCGGGACTTCGTAGCACTTCCCGCAGACGGCGGGGCCGGTGCGGGCCACGACGCGGGCGGGGTCGGCGCCGAGTTCCACCATCGCCGCTACCGCCGCGGGGACGACTCCGGCGACCATGCCGGGGCGTCCGGCGTGGGCGGCGGCGGCGATTCCCGCGACGGGGTCGGCGAGCAGGACCGGGGTGCAGTCCGCGGTGAGTACGGCGAGAGCGAGTCCGCGCCGTGCGGTGACGATCGCGTCGACGGACGGGATGTCGGCCGCCGTACCCCAGGGTCCGTCGACCACCGCGACGTCCGGGCCGTGCACCTGGTTCATCCAGACCACGTGCGCCGGGTCGAAGCCGAGCGACTGCGCCGCCCTCTTGCGGTTGGCGTGGACGGCGGCCGGGTCGTCGCCGACCGAGCCGCCGAGGTTGAGCTCCTCGTACGGAGCGGCGCTCACCCCGCCCCACCGGTCGGTGAAGGCGAAGTGGGCGCCGCTCGCGTGGTCGCGCTGTCCTATCACTTCAGGAGGTCACTTCTGCAGGTCACTTGTGCCGCTCACTTCAGGAAGTCCGGCACGTCCAGCTCTTCGGCCTGGCTGTCCTGGTAGGGACGGGCCGGCGGAACCTGCGGCGAGACGACCGGGGCGGACGGCATCTCGTTCGCCGGGGCGGCCTCGACGGGCTCCGGAGCCTTCGGTTCGTCGCGCGGGGTGACGCTGCCGAGGCTGCCGAAGGACGGGCGGGCCTCGGTGGCTCGCGGTGCCGGCTCCTCGCGCTTGGCGGACGCGCCGCCGATCACGTTGTCCCGCTTGGACGGCGGCTGTCCGCCGTCGAAGCCGGCCGCGATGACCGTGACCCGCACCTCGTCGCCCAGGGCGTCGTCGATGACGGCACCGAAGATGATGTTGGCCTCGGGGTGTGCGGCCTCACTGACCAGCTGCGCCGCCTCGTTGATCTCGAAGAGACCGAGGTCGGAGCCGCCGGAGATGGAGAGCAGCACTCCGCGAGCGCCGTCGATGGACGCTTCGAGGAGCGGCGAGGAGATCGCCATCTCCGCGGCCGCCACCGCGCGGTCGTCGCCGCGGGCGGAGCCGATGCCCATGAGCGCCGAACCGGCCTCGGACATGACCGACTTGACGTCGGCGAAGTCGAGGTTGATCAGGCCGGGCGTGGTGATCAGGTCGGTGATGCCCTGGACACCGGACAGCAGGACCTGGTCGGCCGACTTGAAGGCGTCGAGGACGGAGACCTGCCGGTCCGAGATGGACAGGAGACGGTCGTTGGGGATGACGATGAGGGTGTCGACCTCTTCGCGGAGCTCGGCGATGCCGTCCTCCGCCTGGTTCGCCCGGCGCCGGCCCTCGAAGGTGAACGGCCGGGTGACCACACCGATCGTCAGGGCGCCCAGCGAGCGGGCGATGTTGGCGACGACAGGTGCGCCGCCAGTGCCGGTGCCACCGCCTTCGCCGGCGGTGACGAAGACCATGTCGGCCCCCTTGAGGACCTCCTCGATCTCCTCGCGGTGATCCTCGGCCGCCTTGCGTCCGACGGCCGGATTGGCTCCGGCGCCGAGTCCGCGGGTGAGTTCACGGCCGACGTCGAGCTTGACGTCCGCGTCGCTCATCAACAGAGCTTGCGCGTCGGTGTTGATGGCGATGAACTCGACGCCCTTGAGACCGACCTCGATCATCCGGTTGATGGCATTGACACCACCGCCGCCGACACCGATGACTTTGATGACTGCGAGGTAGTTCTGCGGTGCTGCCACGTCGAAGGCCTCTCGCCTCGAGTTACGTGTCGCCGCCTCGCATTGGTACGTTGCGACGACTGATGCCGAAATGGGGCGGCCCGGACTGCTTGTCTGCCGACCCGAACCCTAACGCTGAAGTTTAGGGTTACCAGTGTGTCTGTTCCCTGGACTCTTCCGAACAGGACACTAAGTCGACAAGTGGCGCACGTTCAACGAACACGCCGAACCTCCCGTTTTTCTTTTCACCCTATGTGATCAGCCGTAGCAGTGCCCAACCAGGGTGCTGGCCTGCGCTGATGTGCGTCAACTACCCGATGACGCAGGGGCGGTGGGGACACTTACGTCGAAGTGCCGCGCCTTCGGGGCCGCTTTCATGAGGGCGGTGAGCGTGGTCGCCTTGGTGTCACCCTTCTCACCACTTCCCCATGCGACGGTGCGGCCGCCGCTCAGCTCCAGGGACACATCGTCGTACGAACGGACCCTGACCGCACGGGTGTCACGGGCCACGGCCGGGGGCAGATCACCCGCGACGCGGACCGCCTCACGCACCAGACGGTCCGGCCCGAAGCGCCGAAGGCTTGCCGCGGCGCCCGACTGATCCGGCGTCAATTCCAGTCGGGGAACGCCCCGGGGGGCCTTCTGCACGGTCGCGAAACGGACACCCTTGGCGTCGATTTCGACGAACTTGCCCGCGTTGGCGCCCCCTTCGCGATTTCCGCCCTTACTGCTGTTTTTACCGTTTTCGGCAATCAGAACCGGCTTGCGCTCGGTCACTTGCAATCCGATTCCGTGCGGCCAGGAACGCGTGACCTCAACCGAGTCGATCCGGGGCAATTTCCGGCGAAGACGGTCCTCAATGACGCCCGTATCGACGGAAATCAGCGGGGCGCCGACCGGAACAGCCGCGGCCGCGCGCACTTGAGCGGGCGTCAGGACTCCGGTCCCCGAGGTCGTCACGCGCTCCACCCTCAGCCACTGAGAGCCGTACAGGAGCCAGACGGCGCCGACGCCGAGCAGGAGGAGCGCGACCCCCGTCACGATCAGGAGGCGCGGGCGCCGCAGGCGCAGGCGGCCCCGAGGGGGCCGGGGCGGGCCGGACTTCGGCTTGTGCCGCTCGCCGCGGTCTGCGGTCGTCGGTCCGGCCACGCGCACTCCCGTTCCTGGCTCGGTTCACCTCCGGGGCGCCTCGACCGGTGGCGAGAGCCCGGCGCGCCCCTTCGGCTCACTCGCCGGTGTGTTATTGGCGGTGGCGCGAGGCGATCGCCTCGCGCACCATGCCGACGAGCAGCTCGTCGGCGTCCCGGCGGCCGAACTCGGAGGCGGCGCGGGACATCTCGTACAGCCGGTGCGGGTCGCCGAGCACGGGCAAAACGTTGCCCATGATCCACTCGGGCGTCAGTTCCGCGTCGTCGACCAGCAGTCCGCCGCCGGCCTTGACCACCGGCTGGGCGTTGAGCCGCTGTTCGCCGTTGCCGATGGGCAGCGGGACGTAGGCGGCGGGGAGCCCGACGGCGGAGAGTTCGGCGACGGTCATCGCGCCCGCGCGGCAGAGCATCATGTCGGCCGCGGCGTACGCGAGGTCCATCCGGTCCACGTACGGTACCGGGATGTACGGGGGCATCCCCGGCATCTGCTGGACGTGCGGCAGTTCGTTCTTCGGACCGACGACGTGCAGGATCTGGATGCCGGACTGCTGGAGCAGCGGAGCGACCCGCTGGACGACCTCGTTGAGGCGGCGGGCGCCCTGGGAGCCGCCGGAGACGAGGAGCGTCGGCAGATTCGGGTCGAGGCCGAAGGCGGCGCGCGCCTCGGGCCGTACGCGCGCCCGGTCGAGCGTGGCGATGGTGCGGCGCAGCGGGATGCCGATGTAGCGGGCGCCGCGCAGCTTGCTGTCGGGCGTAGAGACCGCGACGCCCGCGGCGTAGCGGGAACCGATCTTGTTGGCGAGGCCGGGGCGTGCGTTGGCCTCGTGCACGACGATCGGCACACCGAGGCGCTTGGCCGCGAGGTAGCCGGGCAGGGCGACATAGCCGCCGAAGCCGACGACGCAGTCCGCCTTGGTGCGCTCCAGGATCTGCTCGGCCGCCTTGATCGTGCCGCGCAGCCGGCCCGGGACGGTGATCAGTTCAGGGGTTGGCTTGCGCGGCAGCGGTACGGCGGGGATCAGCGCGAGTTCGTATCCGCGCTCGGGTACGAGCCGCGTCTCGAGCCCCTTCTCCGTACCGAGGGCCGTGATGCCCACGGTCGGGTCCTGCCTGCGCAGGGCGTCCGCGAGGGCGAGCGCGGGCTCGATGTGGCCGGCGGTCCCCCCGCCGGCGAGTACGACATGCACCGAAATTCACCGCTCTCCGGACGTACGCGCCGTGGCGCGCCGTCGCATCGTGTTCCATCTCATCCGAGGCTGCCGCATGGCCAGGGCCGCCCGCGCCGCGGGTTCCTGCCGCGCGAACGCGATCAGAAGTCCTACGGCGAACATGGTCGGCAGCAACGCTGACCCCCCGTACGAGAACAGCGGGAGCGGGACACCGGCGATCGGCAGGAGACCGAGCACCGCACCGAGGTTGACCACGGCCTGAGCCGTGATCCAGGTGGTCACGCCACCCGCGGCGTACCTCACGAAGGGGTCCTCCGTGCGTCCGGCCACGCGGATACCCGCATAGCCTAGAGCCGCGTACAGGGCGAGCACCGACAGCGTCCCCGCAAGGCCCAGTTCCTCGCCGGTGATGGCGAAGATGAAGTCGGTGTGCGCTTCGGGTAGTTGGCCCCATTTTTCCACACTCGCACCGAGCCCGGATCCGAAGAATCCGCCCGAAGCGAGGGCGTAGATGCCGTGCAGTCCCTGCCAGCAGATGTCGTCGGGGCCCGCGTCCGTGGAGCCGAGGCAGGACAGGCGTGCCATCCGGTTCGGGCTGGTCCTGATGAGGAAGACGCCGATGGCGGCCGCGACGGAGAGCACACCGACGAACAGACGGGTGGGCGCCCCGGCCAGCCAGAGCAGTCCGAAGAGGATGGCGGTGAGCAGGATCGCCGTGCCCATGTCGCCGCCGAGCATGATCAGCCCGAGCAGCAGGAAGGCCACCGGGACGAGCGGCACCAGCATGTGTTTCCACTGGGTGAGCAGCCGCTTGTCGTGCTTGCGCGCCATGAGGTCCGCGCCCCACAGGACGAGGGCCAGCTTCCCGAACTCGCTGGGCTGGAGCATGAAGGGGCCGCCCAGCGAGATCCAGTTCTGGTTGCCCCCGATGGAGACTCCTATCCCCGGCACCTGCACGAGGACCATCAGGAAGACGCTGACGGTGAGCAGCGGGTAGGCCAGCGCGCGGTGCAGCTTCACCGGCATCCGCATGGCGGCGAACAGCAGTGCCCCGCCGATCACCGCCGCGAGGAACTGCTTGCGGAAGTAGTACGAGCTGGGCAGCCCGTTCTGCAGGGCCGTGATCATCGAGGCCGAGTAGACCATCACCAGGCCGAGCACGGTGATCAGGAGGCTGGAGCCGAGGATCAGGTAGTACGCGGTGAGGGGGCGGTCCCAGGCGCGGCGGGCCTGGGTGTAGAGGCGCCGTACGGGGCTGACGCGGGCCTGCCTGGCCGGTTTCTTCGGGGGTCGCGCCGCCGGGGACCGCCGGGCCGCCCGCGCGCTGCTGCCGGGCATCAGCTCACCCCACCGCTGTACGACGATGACGCTGCCACGATCCCCTCCCGAGGGTGCCCGGCGTCACCGGGCACCCGAAGGCCCCGTCAGACGCTCGTGGAGCCGAGTTCGCGGACCGCTTCCGCGAACGCGTCGCCACGCTTGTTGTAGTTGGTGAACATGTCCATCGACGCACAGGCCGGGGCCATCAGCACGGTGTCCCCCGGCCGGGCGAGCCGCGCGGCCTCCCGGACCGCCTGCGACATCGCCCCAGTGTCGGTCCGGTCGAGGTCGACCACCGGGACGTGAGGGGCGTGTCGCGCGAGGGCTTCCCGGATCAGCGCGCGGTCCTGGCCGAACAGGACGACCCCGCGCAGCCGCTTGGCCGACCTGGTGACGAGCTCGTCGAAGGTCGCGCCCTTGGCGAGCCCGCCCGCGATCCACACGATCGACTCGTACGCGGCCAAAGAGGCTTCCGCGGCATGGGTGTTGGTCGCCTTGGAGTCGTCGACATAGGCGACTGAGTCGACGTCGGCGACGTGCGCGATGCGGTGCGCGTCCGGCGTGAAGGCGCGCAGTCCGTCGCGTACGGCGGCGGGCTCCACGCCGAAGGCGCGTGCGAGGGCGGCCGCCGCGAGGGCGTTCGCGATGTTGTGCGGGGCGGGCGGGTCGACGTCCGCGACCTCGGCGAGCTCCTGGGCGTTCTTGTGCCGGTTGTCGACAAAGGCCCGGTCGACCAGGATGCCGTCCACGACGCCGAGTTGGGAGGGGCCTGGCGTGCCGAGGGTGAAGCCGATCGCGCGACAGCCCTCCTCGACGTCGGCCTCGCGGACCAGGTCCTCGGTCGACGGCTTGTCGGTGGCATCGGCGTTGTAGACGCAGGCGACCTGATTGCCCTCGTAGATACGGCCCTTGTCGGCGGCGTACGCCTCCATGGAGCCGTGCCAGTCGAGGTGGTCGGGCGCGAGGTTGAGGACCGCCCCGGAGTGGGCGCGCAGCGAGGGCGCCCAGTGCAGCTGGTACGAGGAGAGCTCGACGGCGAACACGTCGTACGCGTCGTCGCCTTCGAGTACGACGTCGATGATCGGCGTGCCGATGTTGCCGACGGCGGCCGTGCGCAGGCCCGCCGCTTCCAGGATCGACGCGAGCATCTGCGTCGTGGTGGTCTTGCCGTTGGTGCCCGTGATGGCGAGCCAGGGAGCGGCGCCGGGGCCACGCAGGCGCCAGGCGATCTCCACGTCCCCGACGACGTCCACGCCGGCCTGCGCCGCCGCCGCGAAGAGCGGGGACGAGGGCTTCCAGCCCGGTGACGTGACGACGAGTTCGGTGCCTTCGGGGAGCGTCTCGGCGTCCCCGAGTCGGGCCGCGACGCCGAGCTGCGCGAGCTCGGCCGCCTTGGCGCGGTGCGCCTCGCTGTCGCCGCCGTCCACGACCGTGACCGACGCGCCGAGGCCGGCCAGGGCGCGGGCGGCACTGATGCCGCTCACGCCGAGACCGGCGACGGTGACTCGCTTGTTCTGCCAGTCGGACCCAGTGGTCACTTGTCGGCTGCCCATCCCGCGTAGAAGAGGCCGAGTCCGACGATCACGCACATGCCCTGGATGATCCAGAAGCGGACCACCACAAGGACTTCGGACCAGCCCTTGAGTTCGAAGTGGTGTTGCAGTGGCGCCATACGGAAGACGCGCTTGCCGGTGAGCCGGAAGGAGCCGACCTGGATGACCACGGACATGGTGATCAGGACGAACAGGCCGCCGAGCAGAGCGAGCAGGAACTCCGTGCGGGAGCAGATGGCCAGACCCGCGAGGGCGCCGCCGAGCGCGAGGGAGCCGGTGTCACCCATGAAGATCTTCGCGGGCGACGTGTTCCACCACAGGAAGCCGAAGCAGGCGCCCATCAGGGCGGATGCGACGACCGCCAGGTCCAGTGGGTCTCTGACCTCGAAACAGGCGGCGGGGTTGGTGAGGGTCTGCGCGTTGGCGCAGGACTCCTGGAACTGCCAGACACCGATGAAGGTGTACGCGCCGAAGACCATCACGGAGGCGCCGGTGGCGAGGCCGTCGAGGCCGTCCGTGAGGTTCACGCCGTTCGACATCGCGAGGATCATGAACAGCGCCCAGACCACGAACAGGACCGGGCCGATCGTCCAGCCGAAGTCCTGCACGAAGGAGAGCTTCGTGGAGGCCGGGGTGTTGCCGCGGTTGTCGGCGAACTGGAGCGAGAGCACCGCGAAGGCGATGCCGACGGTCAGCTGTCCGGCCATCTTCGCCTTGGCCCGCAGGCCGAGCGAGCGGCGCTTGACGATCTTGATGTAGTCGTCGAGGAAGCCGACCAGGCCCATGCCGCCCATCAGACCGAGCACCAGCAGGCCCGACAGGGTCGGCGCGGCGCCGGTGATGATCTTGCTCATGAAGTACGCGATGAACGTCGCCAGGATGAAGGCGATACCACCCATCGTCGGCGTACCGCGCTTGGCATGGTGCTCGCGCGGGCCGTCGTCACGGATGTACTGGCCATAGCCCTTGCGCGCAAGGAGCTTGATCAGCAGGGGCGTCCCGATCAGGGTCAGGAAGAGCCCGATCACACCCGCGAAGAGGATCTGCTTCATCATCGGGCAGCAACCTCGCCCACGTTGTCGCCGTCGACGGCGAGCAGCGCCTGCGCGACGCTCTCCAGGCCCACCGACCTCGAGGCCTTCACGAGCACGACGTCACCCGGGCGCAGCTCGCTGCGCAATAGGTCGACAGCCGCCTGTGCGTCGGACACGTGCACCGACTCCTCACCCCACGAACCCTCGTTATAGGCGCCCAGTTGCAGCCAGGACGCTTCCCTGCCCCCGACTGCCACGAGCTTGCTGACGTTGAGCCGGACGGCAAGCCGTCCGACCGCGTCGTGCTCGGCCAGCGCCTCGTCCCCGAGCTCGGCCATATGACCGAGCACCGCCCATGTACGGCGCCCTCTGCCCATCGCTGCGAGCGCTCGCAGAGCGGCTCGCATGGACTCGGGGTTCGCGTTGTAGGCGTCGTTGACGACCGTCACGCCGTCCGGGCGCTCGGTGACCTCCATACGCCAGCGGGACAGTGTGCCCGCCTCGGAGAGCGCGAGGGCGATCTCCTCCACGGACATGCCAAGGTCATGGGCGACGGCGGCCGCGGCGAGCGCGTTCGACACGTGGTGCTCACCGTACAGGCGCAAGGTCACGTCGCTGCACCCGGAGGGTGTGCGAAGGCTGAAGGAAGGCTGTCCGTTCTCCGTGAGCCGGACATTCTCGGCGCGTACGTCGGCGTCGGCACCCTCTCCGAAGAGCAGCACCTTCGCCTTCGTGCGGGAGGCCATCGCGCGGACCAGCGGGTCGTCGGCGTTGAGGATCGCGGTGCCGTCGGCCGGCAGGCTCTCGACGAGTTCGCCCTTGGCCTCGGCGATCTGCTCGCGGCCGCCGAACTCGCCGATGTGCGCGGTGCCGACGTTGAGGACGACGCCGACCCTCGGCGGGGTCAGACCGGTGAGGTACCGGATGTGGCCCTTGCCGCGCGCGCCCATCTCCAGGACGAGGTAGCGGGTGTCGTCGGTGGCGCTCAGCGCGGTCAGCGGCAGGCCGATCTCGTTGTTGAACGAGCCCGGCGTGAAGACCGTGGGCGCCTTGCGGCGCAGGACCTGGGCGATCAGGTCCTTGGTGCTGGTCTTGCCGGCGGAACCGGTGAGCGCGACGAGGGTGGCGCCGAGCCGTTCGACGACGGTGCGCGCCAGCGCGCCGAGGGCGGCCTGCACGTCGTCGACAACGATGGCGGGCACCCCGACCGGGCGCGAGGCGAGCACGGCGGCCGCTCCGGCGGCCACCACGGCGGCCGCGTAGTCGTGGCCGTCGACGCGCTCGCCGACGAAGGCGACGAAGAGGCTGCCGGGCTCCACTTCACGGGAGTCCCTGACGACCGGTCCGGTGACCTGGACGGACGGATCCGGTATGTCGTACGTCTGCCCGCCGACGACTGTGGCGATCTCGGCGAGGGAGAGGGCGATCACAACTTCATCCCTGGGTTTGCTGGATAGCTTCGCGAAGCACCAGGCGGTCGTCGAAGGGACGCACCACCCCGGCGATGTCCTGGCCCTGCTCGTGGCCCTTGCCCGCGATCAGGACGGTGTCGCCCGGCTGTGCGCGGGCGACCACGGCGGCGATGGCCGCCGCCCTGTCCTCGAAGACCTGGACCTCGCCACGCTCGTGGGCCGGCACCTCGGCGGCGCCGGCGAGCATCGTGGCGAGGATCGCGAGGGGGTCCTCGGAGCGGGGGTTGTCCGATGTCAGTACGGCGGTGTCGGCGAGCCGGGCGGCGGCGGCGCCCATCGGCATCCGCTTGGTGATGTCACGGTCGCCGCCACAGCCGAGCACGATGTGCAGCCTGTTCTCGGTGACCTTGCGCAGCGCGCGCAGCACGGACTCGACGGCGTCGGTCTTGTGCGCGTAGTCGACGACCGCGAGGTAGGGCTGGCCGGCGTCGACGCGCTCCAGGCGGCCGGGGACGCCCGGCACGGCGGCTACGCCGTCCGCGGCCTGCTGCGGGTCGATGCCCGCGGCGGCGAGCGCGACGATCGCGGCGAGCGCGTTGGCCACGTTGAACGGCCCGGCGAGCGGGGACTTGGCGGTGACCCGCTCGCCCTTGGGGCCGACGGCCACGAAGGCGGAGTCGAACGGGCCGACCTCGACGTCCTCGGCGCGCCAGTCGGCGTCCGGGTGGCCCTCGGCGGAGAAGGTCACGACGGGCACTTCGGACTCGCCGACCAGGCGGCGGCCGTACTCGTCGTCGAAGTTCACGACGCCCTGTTTGCTGCGTGCACGCGTGAACAGCTGCGCCTTGGCCCGGAAGTAGTCCTCCATGTCGGAGTGGAACTCCATGTGTTCCGGGCTGAGGTTGTTGAAGACCGCCACGTCGAAGACGCAGCCGTCGACCCGGCCGAGCACGAGGGCGTGGCTGGAGACCTCCATGGCGACCGCGTCCACGCCGCGCTCGCGCATCACCGCGAACAGCGCCTGGAGATCGGTGGCTTCGGGGGTGGTGCGCTCCGACTTGATGCGCTCGTCGCCGATGCGCATCTCGACGGTGCCGATGAGTCCGGTGCTGCGCATCGTGCGCAGGCCGCCCTCGATGAGGTAGGCCGTCGTGGTCTTGCCGGACGTGCCGGTGATCCCGATCTGGAGCAGATCGCGGCCGGGGTGGCCGTAGATCGTGGCCGCCAGCTCGCCCATCCGGCCGCGCGGGTTCTCCACGACGAGGGCCGGCAGACCGGCCGCCTCGACGCGTTCGGCGCCGGACGGGTCGGTGAGGGCGGCGACGGCGCCGAGGCTCGCGGCCTGGGCGGCGAAGTCGGCTCCGTGGAAGCGGGCGCCGGGCAGGGCCGCGTAGATGTCGCCGGGGCGCACGGCGCGCGAGTCGTGCGTGATGCCGGTGCTCCCCGTCGACGCCGTGGGCTCTTCGGGCGCGGGGACACCCAGCTGATCTGCGAGATCGGCAAGTCGCGTCGCGGTGACCTGCACCGGTCGCGGCGGTCCCGGATATGTCACGGGAGCGCCCTTCTGGGTGGCTTGGGACTGATCAGCTTGTGGCACGGCGGTGAGCGTACCGGGCGCACCGCCCATGGAGCGAAGCGAGGGGCGTGGCGCGGGCTGGTTCCCGGGATCCGGGGTGATCGTTGTCACGGGCTGTACCTGGTCACTCTCGGGGCTCGGATCAGGGCTGGAAGCTGACGGGCAGCCGGGCGGGCTCGGCGCCGGTGGGCGGGACCTGGAGCGTCTTGAGGGCGAACTCCATGACCTGCTTGTAGATGGGGCCGCAGATCTGGCCACCGAAGTAGCTGCCCTTGGTGGCGTTCTGGATCGCGCAGTAGACGGTGACTCGGGGCTGGTCGGCGGGGGCGAAACCGGCGAAGGACGAGGTGTAGCCCTTGTATCTGCCGGTGGCCGGATCTACTCGGTTGGCGGTGCCGGTCTTTCCCGCGACGCGGTAGCCGGGGATGCGCGCCTTGGCGCCGGTGCCCTCCTCGTCGTCCACGACGGACTCGAGCATCTGCGCGACCCTCTTGGCCGTTTTCGCGCTGACGACCCGGTTCTCCTTGGGCTTCGGGGCCGGGGTGAACCTGCCGTCGGGTCCCTTGGTGCCGCGTACGAGGGTGGGCTCCACGCGTACGCCGCCGTTGGCGATGGTCGAGTAGACGGAGGCCGCCTGCATCGCGTTGATGGAGAAACCCTGGCCGAAAGGGATCGTGTACTGCTGCGAGGTCGACCACTTGTCGGCGGGGGCCAGGATGCCCGGGGTCTCGCCCGGGAAGTCGAGCCCGGTGGGGCGGCCGATGCCGAACTTGCGCAGGTACGACGAGAGCACCTGGTTGGCCTGGGGCTGGGTCTTGCCGAGCTGGCCCGTGGCCAGGATGGTGCCGATGTTGCTGGACTTGGCGAGCACGCCGTTCAGCGTGAGGTGCCAGGTGGGGTGGTCGATGTCGTCCTGGAAGAGCCGGTCGCCGCGGTGCAGCCGGTTGGGCACCGTGACATGTGTGTCCGGGGTGGCCGCGTTCTCCTCGAGCACGGCGGCCATCGACATGACCTTCGCGGTGGAGCCGGGCTCGTACGCGTCCTGGAGCGCGGCGTTGCCCATGGAGGTGGAGTTGGCCTGCGAGAGGTCGTTGGGGTCGAAGCCGGGCGCGTTGGCCATCGCCAGGACCTCACCGGTCCGGGTGTCCTGCACCATCACGTAGCCGCGGTCCGCGCCGGACTTCTTCACCTGGTCGGTGATGGCCTTCTGGGCGGCCCACTGGATGTCGCGGTCGATGGTGAGCTCGACCTCCGAACCGGGCACGGCGGGCTGCTCGTTGCTGCCGGCCGTGGGCACCTGACGGCCACCGGACTGGGCGTACTTGATCTTGCCGGGCTTGCCCGAAAGATCCTTGTTCAGCTGCTGCTCGACACCGCCGCCGCCCTTGCCGTCGGCGTTGACCCAGCCCAGTATCCCGGCGGCCAGATCACCGTTCGGGTACACACGCTTGCTGCTGGGGTCGGCGAAGACTCCGGCGATGACGCTCGCCGACTTCTCCCGGTCCGCCTTCTCCGCGAGCGTGCTCTTGAGGTCCTTGATCTGCTTCCAGACCTGGGGGGTCTGGCGGCGGGCCAGCAGGACGTAGCGCGTCCTGGGGGTCCGCAGCTTCTTCGCGACCACGTCGGCGTCCATGCCGAGGATCGGGGCGAGGAGCGCCGCGGCCTGCTCGGGCGCGTCCCCCGGCACCACAGGGGGCGGGGTGTTCTTGCCGGCCACGGTGTCCGCCGGCCGGAACATCGTGGGGTCGGCCGTGATGTCGTACGCGTCCACGCTGGTGGCGAGCGCGACGCCGCTGCGGTCCGTGATCCCGCCGCGCTCGGCCGCGAGGACGTGCTCGACGTACCGGTGCTGTTCGGCCTTGGCCGCGTACGCGCTGGCGTCGACGGCCTGCACCTGGAGCAGGCGTACGACGAATGCGATGAGGACGAGGGTGAGGCCGAGGCTGACCATGCGCAGCCGGGGGCGCGGGCTGCCGAGGCGCAGGGTGACGGACGCCTTGACGGGGGCCGGGCGCGGGCGCCGCGCGCCGGAGCTGGGGCGCCGGGGGGCCGGGCGGCCGTTCCTCGCGGGCGCTGGGACCCGGCGTCGCGGGGGCTCCCTGTCGGTCATTCCGTCACCTGCCGGAGGTCGAGGGCGCGGGTTTCACCTGCGAGGACGTGGGGTTCGGCGTGGCCTTGGGGGTCGCTGACGGGGTCGGCGAGGCGCTCGCAGTCCTGCCCACGGCCTCGGGCGGGGGCGGCGCGGGGCGCCACAGCGCGGAGGGGGCCGCCGCGCCGGGGACGCCGCGCACGGTGCCGTCGGGGTTGAGGAAGGCCGGGTCGCCGCCGGGGACCATGCCCAGCTCGCGGGCGCGGCGCTGCAGGGAGTCGGGGGCCGCGTAGGCGTCGACGTCGCGCTGGAGCGCCTGCTCGTCCTCGGTGAGGTCGGTCGTCTGCTTCTTGATGTCGTTCAGCCTGAACGACCCTTCGTTGAGCGCCGAGTTCAGCATCAGGAGCGTGATCAGCCCGCCGCCGAGCAGGAGCACGACGAGGAGCACGAACGGTGTGCGGGCGGCCTGGCTGCCGCCCGCGGGCCCCGAGGGCAGCAGCCGCGCGAGTCGCGCGGCCCTCCCCCGCAGTTCGCCCCTGGGACTCATCGACCCCTCCTCGCGCGCCCGGAACTCACCCGGCGACCTCCTCGCGGATGCGCTGCGCACCCCGCAGCCGCGCCGGGGCCGCCCGGCGGTTCTCGGCGACCTCTTCCTCCGTGGGGAGCTCGGCGCCGCGCGTGAGCAGCTTGAGCCGCGGCTGGTAGCGCTCGGGGACGACCGGGAGCCCGGGCGGCGCGGTGTTCGCGGCGCCGGCCGCGAACACCTGCTTCACGAGCCGGTCCTCGAGCGAGTGGTACGACAGGACCGCGATACGTCCCCCGACGGCGAGCGCCTGCACGGCGGCCGGAATCGCCCGCTCCAGGACGCTGAGCTCGCCGTTCACCTCGATGCGCAGGGCCTGGAAGGTGCGCTTGGCAGGGTTGCCGCCGGTGCGTTTGGCGGCCTGCGGCAGCGCGTCGCGGATCAGCTCCACGAGCCGGGCACTGTTGCTGAACGGCTCCTTCTCGCGCTCGCGCACGACCGCCGAGACGATCCGCTTGGCCTGCTTCTCCTCGCCGTACGCGCGCAGGATCCGCACCAGCTCGCCCGGGGGGTACGTGTTGAGGACCTCGGCTGCGCTCATTCCGGTCGTCTGGTCCATGCGCATGTCGAGCGGCGCGTCCTGCGCGTAGGCGAAGCCGCGGTCGGCCTCGTCGAGCTGCATGGAGGAGACGCCCAGGTCGAAGAGGACGCCCTGCACGCGCGGGACGCCGAGCCGGTCGAGGACCTCGGGCAGCTCGTCGTAGACGGCGTGTACGAGGGTGGCGCGGTCGCCGAACGGGGCGAGGCGCTCACCGGAGAGGCGCAGGGCCTCCTTGTCGCGGTCGAGACCGACGAGGCGGCAGGAGGGGAACGTGGAGAGGAGGGCCTCGCTGTGTCCGCCGAGGCCGAGCGTGCAGTCGACGACGACCGCGCCGGGCTCGGCGAGGGCCGGGGCCAACAGGTCCAGGCAGCGCTGGAGCATCACCGGGACATGTCGGGTCTGGCTCAAGGGGCCCTCTCAGTTCCGGCGCGGCGCCCACGCACCGCCGGGGTGCCCGTCGCGCGCGTGGTGAAGAGTCCGGTGAAGTGCCGGGATCTTCGGTGTTTCCTGGGGTTTCCGCGTCACTTTAGTCCACGGTGTCGCCCGGTCAATCAACCGGCCTGCGCGTCGCGCGCCGCCTCTTCGCGATGCCATGGATCAGGAGAAATCACCCGTACGGGCGAGTCGGTGCCGCCTCTGTGCGTTACCTCACAACAAGCCGCGATGACGTTCTTTGTCCCCTCTCACAGCGGGCCTGTCCCAGGAGTGACCATTACCGTCATAGCTATGACGACTTCCGCATCCCTCCCTGCCGAGTCCGAAAGCGCCATACCCGTCGACGGCACCGTGACCGACCGACTCGTCGAGGCGAACCAGCGCTACGCAGCGGCGTTCACCGATCCCGGCATGGACGCCCGGCCCGTCCTGAAGGTGGCCGTCGTGGCGTGCATGGACGCCCGGCTCGACCTGCACGACGCCCTGGGTCTCGAACTGGGTGACTGCCACACCATCCGCAACGCGGGCGGCGTCGTCACCGATGACGTCATCCGCTCGCTCACCATCAGCCAGCGGGCGCTCGGCACCCGCAGTGTGGTCCTCATCCACCACACCGGCTGCGGCCTGGAGAGCCTCACGGAGGAGTTCCGCCACGAACTGGAGATGGAGGTCGGCCAGCGCCCGGCCTGGGCCGTGGAGGCATTCCGCGATGTCGACCAGGACGTGCGCCAGTCGATGCAGCGCGTGCGGACGTCCCCGTTCCTGGTGGACACCGACAATGTGCGCGGATTCGTCTTCGATGTGAAGACGGGTCTCCTCCGGGAGATCGATCCCGCGTAACAAAAGGCCGCAAGGCCCGACATATCTCTGGCAGTTATCCACAGGCGGATGACACGAACCGGTAACGGCAACAAGAATGCGGAGTGGCACCCCGTGCGAGGAGACGGAACTCGTCGCGCGTGGTGTCCGTGTTTCGGGGTGGGCCGGGCCGCAGCCAAGAGCGTCGGCCCGGACAGTACGGGCCGAGGAGGGCCGGGTGACGACCTATGACGATCGAGCGAGCCTCACTGATCTGACCACCACTGTGGAGCGGGTCCGCAGGTCGGTGGAGAGTGTGATCGAGGGCAAGCCGGAGGTCGTACGGCTTTCGCTGACGGTGCTCCTGGCCGAGGGGCACCTGCTCATCGAGGATGTACCGGGCGTCGGCAAGACCATGCTGGCGAAGGCGCTCGCCAAGTCCATCGACTGCTCGGTGCGTCGCATCCAGTTCACGCCCGACCTGCTGCCGTCGGACATCACCGGTGTGTCCATCTGGGACCAGCAGCGCAGGGACTTCGAGTTCAAGCCCGGTGCGATCTTCGCGCAGATCGTGATCGGCGACGAGATCAACCGCGCGTCCCCGAAGACGCAGTCGGCGCTCCTGGAGTCTATGGAGGAACGCCAGGTCACCATCGACGGGCAGACGTACGAGCTGCCCAGCCCCTTCATGGTGGTGGCCACGCAGAACCCGGTCGAGATGGAGGGCACGTACCCGCTGCCCGAGGCGCAGCGCGACCGTTTCATGGCCCGGGTGTCGATCGGCTACCCGAGCCCGGAGGCCGAGCTGCAGATGCTCGACATCCACGGCGGGGCCTCCCCGCTGGACGACCTCCAGCCGGTGGCGCACGCGCACGACATCGTGAAGCTCGTCGACGCCGTCCGCTCGGTCCACGTGGCCGACTCGGTGCGGCGGTACGCGGTCGACCTGGTCGCTGCCACGCGCAGCCACCCCGACCTCAGACTCGGCGCCTCGCCGCGCGCCACGCTTCATCTGCTGCGGGCGGCGAAGGCATCCGCGGCGCTGAGCGGGCGTGAGTACGCACTGCCGGACGACGTGCAAGCGCTCGCCGTGCAGGTCCTCGCCCACCGCCTGCTGCCCACCGCCCAGGCCCAGTTGAACCGGCGCACGTCCGAACAGGTCGTCCTGGAGATCCTCCAGCACACGGCGGTCCCGGCCGCCTCGGGCCACGGATCCCCGATGTACGGCCGGCAGCCGCCCGGCGCCCGGAGGCTGTGATGGCCGACGGGGGAGGCTTCGGGGGTGACGACGACAAGGGCGGCCTCCGGGTCGCGCTCTCGGGGCTGACCACCAGGGGCCGTTCGTTCCTGGCCGCCGGAATCGCGGCGGCGATCTGCGCGTACGTCCTGGGGCAGGCCGATCTGCTCCGGGTCGGGCTGCTGCTCGCCGTGCTGCCGCTGGTCTGCGCGTTCGTGCTCTACCGCACGCGCTACCGCGTCTCGAGCAGCCGACGCCTGTCCCCCGCGCGCGTGCCCGCGGGCAGCGAGGCCCGCGTCCATCTCCGGATGGACAACGTCTCGCGGCTGCCCACCGGCCTGCTGATGCTCCAGGACCGGGTGCCGTACGTGCTCGGGCCGCGTCCCCGTTTCGTCCTGGACCGGGTGGAGGCGGGCGGCCGCCGCGAGGTGTCGTACCGCGTGCGCTCGGACCTGCGGGGCCGCTATCCGCTCGGCCCGCTCCAGCTGCGCCTGACGGACCCGTTCGGCCTGTGCGAACTGTCCCGCTCCTTCTCCACGTACGACACCCTCACGGTCATCCCGCGCGTGGAGTCGCTGCCCGCGGTGCGGCTGACCGGAGAGGCCAAGGGGTACGGCGACGGGCGGAACCGCTCGCTGGCCCTGGCCGGCGAGGACGACGTGATCCCGCGCGGTTACCGCTACGGAGACGACCTGCGCCGCGTGCACTGGCGCTCGACCGCGCGATACGGCGAGCTGATGGTGCGCCGCGAGGAGCAGCCGCAGCGGGCCCGCTGCACGGTGCTCCTCGACACCCGGCGCCTCGCCTTCCAGGGCGCGGGCCCCGACTCGGCCTTCGAGTGGGCGGTGTCCGGTACGGCGTCGACGCTGTTCCACATGCTCGAACGGGGCTTCTCCGTACGCCTGTTGACCGATACGGGCACTTCGGTGCCGGGCGAGGGGTCCGACGGGTTCGCGGGCGCCAGCCAGGAGTCGGCGGACGCGGCCGGGCTGATGATGGACACGCTCGCCGTCGTCGACCACTCGGACGGCTCGGGGCTCTCGCGCGCCTACGACATGCTGCGCGGGGGGAACGAGGGACTGCTGGTGGCCTTCTTCGGCGATCTCGACGAGGAACAGACAGCGGTCGCCGCCAAGATGCGGCAGCGCAGCGGCGGCGCCGTCGCCTTCGTCCTGGACAGCGGGGCCTGGACTCGCGGCGCCCCTTCGGAGCGCTGCGAGGAGCGGCTGCGGATGCTGCGCGAGGCGGGCTGGTCCGCCCTCGCGGTCCCGCCCGGCACGTCCTTGACCGAGCTGTGGCGCGACGCCGACCGGCACCGGGCAGCCACGGGCGCGGAGAGCGGACCGGCGGTGGCGGGGTGGGGTTCTTGATCATGCGTGATGTCACAGGGGGAAAGGCGCGGTCATGAGTGGAGGCGCTCGGCTGACGCTGTGTGCGACGGCGGCCACGTTCATGGCGGCGTGTGCCCTGCTGCCGCTCGTCGATGACGCGATCTGGATCGTCCAGGCCGCGTTCCTGCTGGTCGTCCAGGCCGGGGTGGGGGCACTGACCCGGCGCGTGCCGCTCGCGCGGCCGCTCACGGTGGCCGTGCAGGCGCTCGTGACGCTGCTGCTGCTGACTCTGCTGTTTGCGAACCCCCAGGCGATCGGCGGGGTGTTGCCGGGGCCGGAGGCGTTCCGTCACTTCGGGGAGCTGCTCCAGGCGGGCGGCGACGACGTGGGGCGGTTCGCGATCCCCGCGCCGCTGTCCGACGGGATCCGGCTGATGCTCGTGGGCGGCGTCCTGGTGATCGGCCTCGCGGTGGACGCGCTCGCGGTGACGTTCCGCAGCGCGGCGCCCGCCGGGCTGCCGCTGCTCGCCCTCTACTCGGTCGCCGCGGGCCTCTCCCAGGCCTCCATCGACTGGCTGTGGTTCCTGCTCGCCGCCGGCGGCTATCTGCTGCTGCTCCTCGCCGAAGGCCGGGACCGGCTCTCGCAGTGGGGGCGCGTCTTCGGCGGTACGGCCCGTTCACCGGGCCGCGCGGGCGGCGCGGTGGAGAGCACGGCCGACGCCGTGGCCCCGCTTCGTACGGGCCGCCGCATCGGCGCGCTCGCGCTCGGCATCGCCCTGGTGGTGCCGCTCGCGCTGCCCGCGCTCGACGGCGGCCTGCTCGGCCCGTCGGGTACGGGGACGGGTGTGGGCTCCGGGGGCGGCGGCACCATCTCCGCCGTGAACCCCCTGGTCTCCCTTCAGAACAGCCTGAACCAGCCCGAGGACCGGGAGGTGATGTCGTACCGCACGAACTCGAAGAACACCCAGGACCTGTATCTGCGGATCGTCTCCCTCGACGAGTTCGACGGGACGACCTGGCGGCCCGCCAAGCGCAGCATCATCGACGTGCCCTCGCCGTTCCCGAGCCCGCGCGGCCTCGGCGCGGACGTCCGCAGGACGGAGATCCGCACGAACATCGCGGCGGCCGGCTGGTACGCCCAGGACTGGCTGCCGCTCCCCTACCCGGCGACGAAGGTCGACATCTCGGGACGCTGGCGGTACGAGCCGGTGGGCCGGACCCTCGTCGGCGATCACAACCAGACCACGCGGGGCAAGAAGTACGGCGTCGAGAGCCTGATCGTGCAGCCGACCGCCGAGCAGCTGGCGAACGCTCCCGCGGCGCCGAGCGAGCTGCGCCGGGAGTTCACCAAGGTGCCGTCCTCGCTGCCGGCGATCGTCGAGAAGACGGCGCTGCGCGTCACCGAGGGCGCGGCGAACGACTACCAGCGTGCCGTGAAGCTCCAGAACTACTTCGCCGTGAGCGGCGGCTTCACGTACAACACGGAGGTCCGGGCGGGCAGCGGATCCTCGGCCATCGCCCGTTTCCTGAAGGACAAGGAGGGCTTCTGCGTCCACTTCTCCTTCTCGATGGCCGCGATGGCCAGGACTCTGGGGATCCCGGCGCGGGTGGCGGTGGGCTTCACGCCGGGCTCTCCGCAGGCGGACGGCCGGATGTCGGTTGGCCTGCGGGACGCGCACGCGTGGCCCGAGCTGTACTTCGAGGGCGTGGGCTGGACCCGCTTCGAGCCGACGCCGAACCGCGGCACGGCACCCGAGTACACGCGTGACGACACCCCGGTGGGCAGCCCGAGCAACCCGGCGGCGCCCAGCGAGGCCGCTTCGTCGGAGCCGTCGGCGGGGCAGCCCTCCGCGTCGGACAACTGCCCGGCGGCCGAGCGGAAGCTGGGCGGCTGCTCGAACACCGCGCCCGCGGTGATCGGCTCGTCCGGCGGCGACGGCCCGCCCTTCGGCACGATCGCCCTCATCGCGCTCGGCGTACTGCTGGTGGTGCTCCTGCCGTTGCTCCCGATGCTGTGGCGGCAGCGGGTACGGGCGGTGCGGCTCGGCTCGCCCGGCCGCACGGACGGGGACGCGGCGGCACGTGCCCTCGCGGCGTGGCTGGAAGTGACCGATACGGCGTGGGACCACGGCATCGCACCGGACGAGTCGCAGACGCCGCGGAAGGCGGCCGCGCGGATCGTCCGCATCGGACAGCTCGACCAGGTGGCGGCGGACTCCGTGCATCGGGTGGCGGCCGCGGTGGAGCAGGTCCTCTACGCGCCGAGGCCGCAGCCGACGGCGGGCCTCGGGGACGACGTGCGCCGCCTTGAGCAGGGCCTGCACGTCAAGTCGAGCCGCTCGGCCCGGCTGCGGGCGACGCTCGCACCGCGCTCGACCGTTCGAGTGGCGTGGAGTCTTTCGCAGCGCTGGGCGGCGCTGGGCTCCCGCTGGACGGCGCGGAAGTCGACGCTCCTGCGGCGTCCGCGGCGGCCTTCCGGCCAGGAGAGCTGAGGGGGGCGGCCGCTCGTGCGCAAGTGGCCACGCTGAGGCGCCGGCGCGCGGAGACGCCTGAGGGGTGACCACCAGTGAGTGGTCACCCCTCAGCTACTTCTGTTCCTGTGGGGACTATTGATCCCGTGAGGACTTCGTCCGGCGGGGGCTCAGTGGCCGCCCTGTTCGTCTCGGCGCCGCTGCCAGCGCTGCTCGATCCGGTTCATCATCGAGCGGCGCTGCTTGCCCTGACGCCGCGCGGCCGGCGGCGCTCCTGGCGCTGCTCCGGCAGCCGGCTGTTCACCGGGCTTGGGCGCTTTGCGCCATCCGGTCACGGCAAGGACCGCGCAGCCCAGCATGACGAGGAACCCCACCACGCTGATCCAGATCTGCTGTGCGACCATTCCGGCCATGAGGAGCGCGATACCCACCAGGAAGCCGGCGACTGCCTGGTAGACCCGACGTCGGGTGTACGTACGCAGCCCGCTTCCCTCAAGCGCTGTCGCGAACTTGGGATCTTCGGCGTACAGCGCTCGCTCCATCTGCTCGAGCATTCGCTGCTCGTGCTCCGAGAGCGGCACGGAGTCCTCCTCATCGTGCAGTCGCCGGGGCGACCGGGGGTCCCCTTCAGGATAGGCAGGGAATCGCCCCCGTGAAACCCGCCCCTCTACGCCAACTTCGCCAACCAGGACCGCCACTCCGCTCCGGCTCGCTGAGGCGTTAATGCCCCGGCGGCCGTCCCGTCATGCCGGACCAGTTCCCTCGATCATACGGCGCCCGGCGCCGAAGCGGGGGGCCTGTGGCGTACTCCATCCGCCGCTGCGCCGCTGATCAGCGGCGCGTCACCGGGGGCAGTCAGGCCTCAGGGGTCCCCTGCTTCTCGCCGAGGACGTGCAGTTGCGTGGCGACGGAGTGGAAGGCGGGCACCTCGGCGGCGGCGGCCTCCAGCTTGAGGAGCTCCTGGAGGGCTCCCGGTTCGGTGTCCACGAGGACGCCCGGCACGAGGTCGGCGAAGACCCGAACGCCGTGCACCGCGCCGACCTCGACGCCCGCGGATCCGACGAGCTGGGTGAGCTGCTCGGCACTGAAGCGGCGCGGCACGGGGTCGCCGTCACCCCAGCGGCCCGCCGGGTCGCCGAGG
Source organism: Streptomyces sp. CB01635 (assembly GCF_002803065.1). Lineage (GTDB taxonomy): Bacteria > Actinomycetota > Actinomycetes > Streptomycetales > Streptomycetaceae > Streptomyces. Next base: position 473,092 of record NZ_NNBL01000002.1, on the reverse strand, counting down.
GCCTGCCTGGCCTCCTTGAAGTGCCCGGCGAGTGCCCGGGCGAGCACGGCGCCGCCGAGTCCCGCGGCGAGCAGGCTGAGGACGCCGGAGGAGCGGAGGGCGCCCACCGCGTTGCGTACGCCCTCGGCCGGGTCGTCGACGTACTCAAGGACGCCGTGGCACAGGACCACGTCGTATCCGTCACGCTCGACGACGTCGAAGAGACCGGAGACGTCGCCCTGCACCCCGCGCACGCGGTCGGCCACGCCGGCCTCGGCCGCGCGGCGCTCGAGTGCGAAGAGCGCGTTCGGGCTGGGGTCGACGACGGTGACGCGGTGACCGAGGCCGGCCACCGGCACCGCGAAGTTGCCGCTGCCGCCTCCGGTGTCGAGCACGTCGAGCGACTCGCGCCCCGTGGCCTTGACACGTCGGTCGAGGGCGTCCTTGAGAACGTCCCAGACCACGGCGGTACGGAGAGAAGCGCGGGGGCGCATCGGGTCCGACACGACAGGTGACTCCTCGGCGCGGCTCCGGCTCTTGGGCTGCGGAGCGATGGGGATTCCTCCCCCACCGGCACGGCGATGGGTGGAGGCTTCGGGCGCCTCCACCCTATTGCCTCGTGAGAGCTGTCCGGTCACCCCACGTCGGGCACCTCCCGGCCCGCCGGCGGGCCCTCGTCCTGCGCCCTGGGCTGGGGCAGTAACGGCTGGAGGACCAGCATCCGTTCGACGAGGCGCAGGAACATCGCGACGTCGCGGAGCAGGTCGTCCGCGTCGCGGGTGCCGGCCGCTCCCTGGATGCCCGCTTCGGCGCGTGCCCTGCGGGTGGCGCCGGAGGCGAACAGGGCGCTCCACTCGGTCAGTTCGGGTGCGATCTCGGGGAGCACTTCCCAGGCGCTCCGTATCCGGGCGCGGTGTCGGGGCGTGGGTTCGGGGCGGCCGCGGGCGGCCAGTACGGCGGCCGCGGTGCGCAGCGCGGCGAGATGGGCCGTGGCGTACCGCTCGTTGGGCGTTTCGAGGAGGGCCGCCTCGTCGAGGCCCGTGCGCGCCTGGGCGAGCAGGTCAAGAGCGGCGGGAGGGGCAGTTGTCCGGCGGAGTACGGGGTGGACGTCGGCGGCGGGTCCGGTCAGCGAGGGTGCAGGGCCTGTGGCGCGGGGCCGGCGTGCGGCTGCTGCTGAATGTCCAGCCATGACGAACCTCCTGTCGTCTGCGTGACGGCTCAGTGGCCGTATGTGCCCATCGTGGAGTACGCCACTGACAATCGGCCCTGACCTGCACTTTTGCTTCGAGCGACAGTTCGGGCTAACTTTTGCACTGACCAGTCAGTTCAAAAGTAGGGGGCCCGACCATGGACGGTCCGAACGCGGTCGCCGTCAGCGCCGAGAGGTTCGGGCTCAAGGGTCCGCGCGGCTGGGCGTTCCGCGGGGTGGACATCGACGCGGAGCCCGGGGCGCTCGTCGCTGTCGAAGGGCCGTCCGGGTCGGGCCGCACCTGCCTGCTGCTCGCCCTCACCGGACGCATGCGGCCCACCGAGGGCGCCGCGTCCGTAGGCCCCTTCCGGCTGCCGAAGCAGTTGTCCGCGGTCCGGCGGATCAGCGCTCTCGCCCATGTGCCCGGGGTCACCGACCTCGATCCCGCGCTGACGGTCGAGGAGCATCTGCGCGAACGGGCGCTGCTACAGCGGCGGTTCGACGGTTCCCTGCGGACGCTGCTGCGGCCACGGGCGGAGCGGGCCGCCGCCTCGCGGCTGCGGATCGACACCGCGCTGGCCGCCGCGGGCCTCGACCGGGAGGCGCTGCCGAAGGGCACCCGCACCGCCGTGCGCGACCTTGAGCGCATCGAGGCGCTCCGGCTGTCGGTGGCCCTCGCGCTGATCGGGCGGCCGCGGCTGCTCGGCGTCGACGACACCGACCTGAAGCTCTCGGACGCCGAACGGACGCAGGTCTGGGACCTGTTGAGGTCCGTCGCCGAGTCCGGCACGACGGTCGTGGCGGTGTGCAGCGAGGCGCCGAAGGACGCGGTCGTCGTATCGACGGCGCCCCGCGACGAAGCGGACGAGCAGAGCCCCGAGAATCCCGAGACCGACAAGAAGGAGACGGCGGATGCGCTCGCCGAAGCTGGCCGCGCTTGAGCTCAGGCGCTTCGGCAGGGGGAAGCTGCCGCGCGCCGCGCTCGCCGCGCTCCTGCTGCTGCCCCTGCTGTACGGCGCCCTGTACCTGTGGTCGTTCTGGGACCCGTACGGGCGTCTCGACAGGATTCCCGTCGCGCTCGTCAACGACGACAAGGGGGCGCGGGCCGCCGGCCAGAAAGTCGTGGCCGGCGACGACATCACCGAGGGGCTGCACGACAGCAAGACCTTCGAGTGGCACGAGGTGAGCGCGGCGCAGGCCCGCAAGGGCGTCGAGGACGGGACGTACTACCTGTCGCTGACGATGCCCGCGGACTTCAGCGAGCGCATCGCGTCCAGCTCCGGGGACACCCCGGAGACCGGCGCTCTTCAGGTGCGGACGAACGACGCCAACAACTACATCGTCGGGCAGATCTCGCGGACGGTGTTCTCCGAGGTGCGTTCGGCGGCGTCCACCAACGCGTCGCGCTCGTTCCTCGACCGGATCTTCATCTCGTTCTCCGACATCCACGACGCGACCAAGAAGGCCGCGAAGGGGGCCGATCAGCTCGAGGGCGGTATCGGCAAGGCGAAGAAGGGGTCCAAGGACCTGGCGGACGGTCTGAAGGACGCCAAGAAGGGCAGCGGTGAGCTGGCCGGCGGGATCAAGAAGCTGAACAAGGGCGCGGGGGATCTGGAGTCCGGCTCGAAGCAGGTCTCCGACGGCACCCAGCTCCTCGCCGACAAGGTCAACGGCGTCGCCGGGCAGGTGCGCCCGTTCCTGAAGGACAACAAGAAGGCGATCGGCGACACCGCCCGGCTCGTCGCCGACTCGGCGAAGGGCATCCGGCACAACCTCGACGTCCTGGTGAAGACGGCGCCGACGGCCGCCAAGGGCGCGCACGCGGGGTCCGACGTCCTGGACGGGGTCTACCAGGCGCGCTGCGAGACGCTGCCCCTGCCCGACCCGGCCTGCCCCGACCTCAAGAAGGCCAAGGTGGCGGCGGCCGACGTGGCGAAGGTCGCCGACGACCTGAACGTCCTGATCGAGGACGACCACGGCGACCTGGACACCCTCGACCGCCATCTCGCCACGCTCCAGCGGCAGTCCGAGGCGCTGGCCGAGCACGCCCCGACGCTCGACCAGGACGTGGCCACCGCCGTCTCGAAGATCAATGCCCTCAACAAGGGCGCGGGCCAGGTCGCCAAGGGCGCCAAGCAGCTGCACACCGGGCTCGGCACGGCGAAGACGGGCTCGGCGGACCTCGACACGGGCGTCGGCAAGCTGAAGACGGGCGCGAGCGATCTCAACGGCGGCATGTTCAAGCTGGCCGACGGCTCCGGCGAGCTGGCCGGCGGGCTCCACGACGGGGTGAAGCAGATCCCCGACTACGACAAGAAGGACCGCGACCAGCGCACCGGCGTCATGTCCGACCCGGTCCAGCTCGCCTCGCAGTCCCTGCACAAGGCGCCCAACTACGGCACCGGATTCGCCCCCTACTTCATCCCGCTGTCCCTGTGGGTCGGCGCGATGGTGGCCTACATGCTGATCCAGCCGCTCAACCGGCGCGCACTCGCCGCGGGCGCCTCCGCCTGGCGGATCGCGCTGGCCGGCTGGCTGCCCGTGGCCGCGCTCGGGGTGCTCCAGGTGGCCGCCCTGATGTCCGTGCTGCACTGGGCGCTGGGGCTCCAGATGGTCAGGGCGGCCGGAACGGTCGGCTTCCTGTTCCTCGTCACGGCGTGCTTCGCGGCGATCGTGCAGTGGCTGAACGCCCGCTTCGGAGCCGCGGGGCGGATCCTCGTACTCGCCGTCCTGATGCTCCAGTTGACGTCGGCGGGCGGCACGTATCCCGTGCAGACGAGCCCCGGCTTCTTCAACGCGATCCACCCCTTCCTGCCGATGACGTACGTCGTCGAGGCTCTGCGGAGACTGATCTCGGGCGGCGGCCTCGGACCCGTGTGGCAGGCGTGCGCCGTGCTCGCCGCGTTCACGGCCGGCGCGCTGGCCCTGACCGCGCTGAGCGCCCGCAGCAAGCAGGTGTGGACACTGGACCGGCTGCACCCCGAGCTCAGCCTGTGAGCGCACCCATACCGCCGCCTGTGAGAATCAGGGGTATGGAAAGCAGCACACGGCGCCAGGCCACCCGGCAGAAGCTGTACGAGGCCGCGGTCACGCTCATCGCGGAGCAGGGGTTCTCGGCCACCACGGTCGACGAGATCGCCGAGCGCGCCGGGGTCGCGAAAGGCACGGTCTACTACAACTTCGCCAGCAAATCGGTGCTCTTCGAAGAGCTGCTCCGGCACGGCGTCGGGCTTCTCACCGCCTCGTTGCGGGAGGCGTCGGAGAAGACGGCCGCGAGCGGCGGCAGCAAGATCGACGCCCTGGACGCGATGATCCGGGCCGGCCTCGTCTTCATCGACCGCTATCCGGCCTTCACCCAGCTGTACGTGGCCGAGCTGTGGCGCACGAACCGCGCCTGGCAGTCCACCCTCGCCGTGGTCAGGCAGGAGGCCGTCGCCGTCGTGGAGGACGTGCTGCGGGACGCTGTCGAGGGCGGTGAGCTGAGCGAGGAGATCGACATCCCGCTGACGGCGGCCGCGCTGGTCGGCATGGTCCTGGTGGCCGCGCTCGACTGGCAGGCCTTCCAGCCGGAGCGCTCCCTGGACGACGTCCACGCGGCGCTGTCGCGGCTGCTCCAGGGACGCGTGACGGGCGGCCGCTGACCGCTTCCGAACGCGAAGGGGAGACAACAGAGCGCCGGTCCGGCGTGGCCCGAATTCTCAGGCCTCACCGGACCGGCGCGTCCCCCGTGTTCCCCGTATCCCCCAGTGTTCCCCCGTGGGCCCGTCGGTCAGGCGGGCCCCCGTACCCCGCCCCGCCGTGGCGGGAGGAGCGGCCAAGGGGGCGAAGCGCTGTTCCGCCGCCCCGTGTCGGCGGTACCGGCGCCGCGCCCCCTTCCGTGCCTCCACTCTCCCGTCCGCGCAGGTCGGACCCCATCCGCGCAGCTACTCATCTCACGTACTAGGTACGGATACTCAGGCCTGGGTGCTCATGCCCAGGACGCGGAGTTCGCGACTGGTTACGATCACGTCCGTGTCCGTACTCCCCCTGGTCTTCACCAGCGGCTGGGCGAGCGGGATCAACGCGTACGCGGTGGTCCTCCTCCTCGGCATCTTCGGCGCGACCGGGCTGACCGACGAAGTCCCCGAGTCGCTCCAGCGCACCGACGTGCTCATCGCCGCCGGGGTGCTGTTCCTGTGCGAGGCCGTTGCCGACAAGATCCCTTACGTGGACTCGCTCTGGGACACGGCGCACACGGTGATCCGGCCGGTGTCGGGTGCGGTTGTGGGCGCGCTGCTCGCCGGCCAGAGCGGGTCGCTGTCCGACCTCGCGGCGGGCGCGGTCGGCGGGTCCACAGCGCTGGCCAGCCACGCCGTGAAGGCCGGGACGCGGATGGCGATCAACACCTCGCCCGAGCCGTTCAGCAACGTCGCGATGAGCTCGGCCGAGGACCTCGGGGTCGCCGGGATCATCACATTCGCCATATTCCATCCCGAGGCGGCCGCGATCATCGCCGCCGTCCTGCTCGCCCTCGGTCTGTTCATGCTGTACTTCCTGATCTCGCGGATCCGGCGGTTCCTGCGGCGCCGGGCGCAACGGCGCGAGGAGCGGCGGATCGCGGACCGTACCGGGGCGCCGCCGGGCTGATCCGGCCCCCGGCCGGGCTGTCGGCGAGGGTGTCGGTGGAGGCCGATAAAGTCGCTGGCATGGCACGGATTGCGGTGATCGGCGCCGGGATGGGCGCGATGGCGGCCGCTGCCCGGCTGGCCGTGGCAGGCCACCGGGTGGCGGTGTACGAGCGCGCGTCGACGTACGGCGGGGCGCTCGGCGGCTTCGCTCGGGACGGCTTCTCGTTCGACACGGGCCCCGGGCTGCTCCAACTGCCCGCGGTCTACCGGGACTTGTTCATCAAGACGGGCAAGGAACCCCTGGAGGAAGCGGTCGGGCTGACCCAGGTCGAGCCCGCCGTGCGGCACGTCTTCGCGGACGGCACGGCGGTGGACCTGCCGAACGCGCGGCGCGGGGGCACCGCCGACGCCCTGGACGCGGCGCTCGGCGAGGGCTCGGGGTCGCACTGGTCGGCGTTCATGAACCGGGCGCGCGAGGCCTGGGACCGCACCCGGCGCCCGCTCCTCGAAGAGCCCCTGTGGCCGAACTGGCGGATCCTCGCGGACCGCGAGCCGTACCCCGTGGTGGTCCGCCGCCGGATGCTGCGCAAGGACCTGTCGGCGACGACGCTCTCCGAGGTCGCCGCTCTCGAGCTGGGCGGGGACCCGCGGCTCGTCGCGCTCCTCGAGCAGTACGCGCTCGCGTCCGGCCTCGATCCGCGTACGGCTCCGGCGAGCGCGGCCGTGCTGCCGTACATGGAGCAGACGTTCGGTACCTGGGCGGTGCGCGGCGGGATGCGGGAGCTGGCGCGGGCCGTGTACGAGCGGTGTCTTCAGCGGAAGGTCGAGTTCGAGTTCGACGCGCCGGTGGCGCGGATCGTGGAGAAGGACGGCCGGGCGGCGGGCGTCGAGCTGGCCGGGGGCAGGGTCGTGGAGGCCGACTTCGTGGTCGCCGGTGTGGCGCCCGGCGTCCTCGAAGCACTGCTGCCCGGGCGGGCGCTCAGGGGCGAGGACGACGTGGCGCCGCAGTCGGCGCTGCCGAGCCGGCTGACGGTGTTCCTGGCGCTGCGCGGCTCGCGTCCCGGCGACGTCCCGCACCGGACGGTCGTGCACGCGGCGGACCGGGAGGCCGAGCTGGCCTCGCTGTTCGGCGGGGGCACGGCGGTGGCGGAGCGGCCGACGGTCACGGTCCTGCGTCCCGACGACGCCTCCGTGGTGCCGGACCAGGACCATGAGGCGGTCACGCTGGTGGTCACGGTGGCACGCGGCGCGCGCGTGACGGACGCGGACGTGGAGCGGGTCATCGACGCCGCCGGGCAGGCGGTCCCCGGGCTGCGCGACCGCCTGCTGTGGCACGAGGTCCGCACGCCGTCGGATGTCGCCGAGGCGACCGGAGCCGACGGCGGTTCGGTGCCCGCACCTGCCCTGGCAGCGGCCTCCGGCCGGTTTCTGCACTCGTCCAACAGCACGCTCGTTCCGGGCCTGCTCGCCGTCGGCGGCTGGTCGCACCCGGGCGGCGGGCTGCCGCACGCGGGGATGTCGGGCGCACTGGCGGCCGGGCTCATCGTGGAGGGCCCGGACTTCCGCGGCTCGCAGTGACGGGCGACGCCCGCCGGGTTCAGTAGCGGTACTGCTGCTCGTTGTAGCCGGAGCCGCCGTCGTAGCCGCCCTGGCCGTTCTGCTCGTACGGGTAGGGCTGCTCCGGGGGAAGTTCGCCGCCGTACTGCTGGTGCTGGTCGTCGCCGGTGCGCTGCTGGGGCACCCAGACCCCGCCGGACGGCGTCTCCATGCCGTAGCCGCCGTTCGCATACGGGTCGCCGTACTGCTGTCCCGTGCCGTACGCGTCGTCGTACTGGGGCTGCGCCGGGTAGGTCTGCGTCCCGATGTACGGGTCGGAGTAGGCGGCGTACTGCTGCTGGCCGTTGTCGTAGCCGTACTGCTGCTGGTCGTAGCCCGCGTACGCGTCGTAGGCGTAGCCCTGTGCGGCAGCGTCCGTGTGGGCGGCGGCCGGCGCGTAGACGCCGTACTGGCCGGTGTCGTCGGGCATCGGCTGCGGCGCGTAGACCGACGTCACCTCGGCCGCGGACTCGGGCTCGGGCTCGGGGGCGGCCGACTCGTACTCCAGGTCGGAGACCTCGAGGACCGGGTCCTGGTGGACCGGCTCCCTGAGCTTGCGCCGCTTGCTCGCGCCGGGGTTCCCGCCGAGCGCCCAGCCCGTGGAGAAGCCCCTGCGGAACGACAGCGTCACATACGTCTGGCCGACCGCGAACGTGATGGCGCCGATCCCGATGACGATCACCGACGGGATCAGCACACCGAGAACGACGCCGACGAAGCCGACGAAGGCGAGCAGCCGGAAGCGCAGCCTCGCCTTGTACTGGAGCAGTACCTCACCGAGCAGCCACAACGCGACGATTCCGAACGCGATGTAGAGGACCGTCCAGCCCATGTACGCCCCTCTCGTACGGCCGCCGCCCCTGGTGGAATACGGCCGGGTCAGGCCCGCTGGTCGTGCAGGCCCAGATTCTCGTAGATCTCCAGTGTCGCCGTGGAGTTGTTGAGCGTGATGAAGTGCAGACCCGGAACGCCCTCGTCCAGCAGCTTCGCGCAGAACTCCGTCGCGAACTCGATGCCAATGGAGCGTACAGCCGCCGGATCGTCTTTGGCTGTGAGGATGCGCTCTTTCAGGGCGGGCGGGAACGTGGCGTTGCTGAGCTGCGGCAGCCGCTCCAGCATGCGCACGCTCGTGACCGGCATGATCTCCGGGATGACGGGGGTGTCGCAACCCGCTGCCTCGACCCGGTCGCGCAGCCGCAGGTATTCCTCGGGGTAGAAGAACATCTGGGTGATCGCGTAGTCGGCGCCCGCCCGGCACTTGTCCACGAAGTGGCGGACGTCGGAGTCCCAGTCCTCGGAGCGCGGGTGCATCGCGGGGAAGGCCGCGACGCCGACGCAGAAGTCGCCCGACTCCTTGATGAGCCGGACCAGTTCGGCGGCGTAGGTCAGGCCCTCGGGGTGCGCGACCCAGTCGGCCATGGGGTCGCCGGGCGGGTCTCCGCGCACGGCGAGGATGTTCCTGATGCCGGCGTCCGCGTACTGGCCGATGATGTTGCGCAGCTGGGCCACGGAGTGGTCGACGGCCGTGAGGTGGGCGACCGGGGTCAGGGTCGTGTCGGCGACGATCTGCTCGGTCTCGCGGACGGTGCCCGCGCGGGTGGAGCCACCGGCGCCGTACGTCACGGAGACGAAGTCGGGCGCGACGGCCTCGACCCGTCGCAGCGCGTTCCAGAGGTTCCGCTCACCCTTCGGGGTCTTCGGCGCCGAGAACTCGAACGAGAAGGTCGTCTTGCCGGTCGCGAGCATGTCGCGCACGGTGCGTGCGCGATCAGTCCTGGTGGAAGCGGTGCCAAGGGCCATATGGGCAGGTTAGCCACGGGAGGGCTCTGTCCCTAATCCCCGTCCACCCTGCGGACACACGTCTTGGCGGGGCCCGACCGAACGGATCAGGCCGTACGCAGCCGCTTCGCGAAGTCGGCCGCCGCTGCGCCCGGGTCGTCCGCCTCGGTGATGGCGCGGACCACGACGACGCGGCTTGCGCCCGCTTCGAGTACCTCGTCCAGATTGCCCGCGTCGATGCCGCCGATCGCGAACCAGGGGCGGTCCGTGCCGAGCGAGGCCGTGTAGCGCACCAGGTCGAGGCCGGGCGCGTACCGACCGGGCTTGGTGGGGGTCGGCCAGCAGGGGCCGGTGCAGAAGTAGTCCACGCCGTCCTGGACGGCGGCCGCGGCGGCCTCCGTGTCGGCGTGCGTGGAGCGGCCGATCAGGACGTCCTCGCCGAGGATGGCGCGGGCGGCCGCGACCGGCAGGTCGCCCTGGCCCAGGTGCAGGACGTCGGCGCCGGCGGCGTGGGCGACGTCCGCCCGGTCGTTGACCGCGAACAGCTTGCCGTGGCGGGCGGCGGCGTCGGCGAAGACGGCCAGGTGCTCCATCTCCTCGCCCGCCTCCATGCCCTTGTCGCGCAGCTGCACGATGTCCACGCCGTTCGCCAGGACCGCATCGAGGAACTCGGGGAGGTCGCCCTGGCGCTTGCGGGCGTCCGTGCACAGGTACAGCCGGGCGTCGGCGAGCTGGGCGCGCTGCGTTGCGGCCATGGCCATGGGTGAGTCCCCCCTGGTCGGTGGCGTGCGGGCCGCGGTGAGCGCGGCCCGCACGCCGGACGGTTGTCAGGTCAGACGGCGAGCGCCTGGGCGCGGCGCTTCACCTCCGTGCCGCGATTCTCGCTCAGCGCCTGAGCGGGAGTGCCCGGCAGGGTCGGGTCGGGGGTGAAGAGCCACTCGAGCATCTCTTCGTCGTTGTAGCCGTCGTCCCTGAGCAGGGTCAGAGTCCCGGTGAGGCCCTTGACGACCTTGTCGCCGTCGATGAAGGCGGCGGGCACGTGCAGCGCCCTGTTCTCCCCACGGCGTACGGCGATCACCTGGCCTTCCTTCACCAGCTGCCGCACGCGCGTCACCTCCACGCCGAACTGCTCGGCGATGTCGGGGAGGGTGAGCCACTCGGGGACGAGAGCATCGATCTTTGCGTCAATCTCGGTCACAGGACAAGCGTGCCATCCCGGACTGACAGTGGGAAACGCGGCCGCGCAAAAGGCCCGGTCGCCCCGGCGGGGCGGTCAGACGACAGCGGCCTTCAGCGGGCGGGCCGGGTCTCTGATGGCCTGCGGGTCCAGGGGGGCGCCCGACTCGATGAGCTTGCGCCCCTGGGCCAGGTCGCGCGGGCGGCCCACGGCGAGGACGCCGACGAGCCGGCTCTCGCGCAGCCAGCACACGCTCCAGGACGCGCCCTGTGGGTCTCCGCGCCACACGGTGGCGTCGGCGGCCGCGTGATGTCCGGCGTACTGCACGAAGCGGCCGAACTGCTCCGACCAGAAGTACGGCACGGGGTCGTACGTCGCCGGGTTCTCGCCGATGATGTTGGCGGCGACCGTGCGGGGGCCCTGGAGCGCGTTGTCCCAGTGGTGGACCATCAGGCGCTCGCCGTATCTGCCCGAGGGGAAGGACGAGCAGTCGCCGACGGCGTACACATCGGGCTCGGAGGTGCGCAGGCGGTTGTCCGCCATGACCTCGCGGTGGGCGCCGAGCGTGATGCCGGAGCCGGTGAGCCAGCCGGTGGCGGGGCGGGCCCCGATGCCGACGACCACGGCACCTGCGGGCACCCGGGTGCCGTCGTCGAGGACCACGGATCCCGCCTCGACGTGCTCCACGCGCGCGTGGGTGCGCAGTTCCGCCCCGGCGTCCGCGTACCAGGCGGCCATGGGGGCGGCGACCTCCTCGGGCAGCGCTCCCGCGAGCGGCCGCTCGGCCGCCTCGACGACGGTGACCGCGCATCCGGCCTCACGGGCCGCGGTGGCGAACTCGGCGCCGATCCAGCCCGCGCCGACGACGACGATGTCGCGCTGCGCGGCGAGGACGGGGCGCAGGCGTTCGGCGTCGTCGAGCGTGCGCAGCAGATGGACGCCGGGGATGTCCTCCGTACCGGGCAGCCGGATGGGCTCGGCGCCGGTCGCGAGGACGAGGACGTCGTAGGGGGCGGGTCCGGTGGCGGTGTCGAGGGTGTGCTCGGCGGGGCGTACGCCGGTGACCTCGCGGCCCAGTTCGAGCGTGATGTCGAGGGCTTCGAAGTCCACGTCGAAGGCGGACCCCTCGGCCTTGCCGAGCAGGACGGCCTTGGACAGCGGAGGCCGGTCGTACGGCTGGTGGGGTTCCGCGCCGATCAGCGTGACGGCGCCGGTGAAGCCCTGTTCGCGCAGGGCCACGGCGGTCTGGACCCCCGCCATCCCGGCACCGACGATGACGACGTGCCGCCCTGCCTGGGGCACCGGGGCCTGGTTCTGGGTCTGCTCGCTCACCGGATCACCATATGCACCTGACGTTCAGTCAGTCAGCGGGCCGCGTCACTCCGGTCCCGTGACGTCTTCCACACCGGCCGCCGGTTTGACCGCTCCGGCCGTCCGCGCTCCCGCCGTCAGGCGCCCGGGACCTCTTCGACAACGCTCGTCCCGCTGCCGGCCTGCGACTCCCACTCCCACGTCTCGTCCAGCCGCACCCGCCCGTCGGGAAGGTCCACGACGAGCGAGACGCAGTGTCCGGAGGAGGTCGTCGCGTCCGTCTTCAGCTGTACGTACCTGAAGTCGATCCGGTCGCCCTCACGGATGCCCACGAGGTGGCCGCGCACGACGTCCCCGCCCGCGTACTCGGCCCAGATCCGGCCGTCCTCCTCGTGGTACGTGAACCGCGTCCGCGTACCCACCTGTCCGGGGGCCTGGTCGGCGACCGGGGCGAGGACGAGTCCGTCGAGCGAGCGGGCCATGCGGGCGGGCTCCCTTACTGGAGGTCGGGGCAACGGTTTAGGCTGGCCACCGTAAAGCACTCGCGGGAGCCCGGACGTACCGGGCTGAGAGGGAGGCTGTGACGGCCTCCGACCGTACGAACCTGATCCGGGTCATGCCGGCGAAGGGAGGGGCTGGACGCCCATGTCGCGTACTTCAGAAGGCTCCGACGTCCTGGTCGTGGGCGGGGGGATCATCGGTCTCGTCACCGCGTGGCGGGCCGCGCAGCGCGGGCTGCGCGCCGCGGTCGTGGACCCCGAACCGGGCGGCGGGGCCGCGCAGGTGGCGGCCGGGATGCTCGCCGCCGTCACCGAACTGCACTACGGAGAGGCCGAACAGACCCTCCTCGGGCTCAACGTGGAGTCCGCGCGCCGCTATCCGGCGTTCGCGGCCGAGCTCTCCGAGGCCACCGGGCTCGACCTCGGCTACCGCGCGTGCGGCACCCTCGCCGTCGCGCTCGACGCGGACGACCGCGCGCACCTTCGGGAACTGCACGCCCTCCAGCGCAAGTCGGGCCTGGAGTCGGAGTGGCTGTCGGGCCGTGAGTGCCGGCGCCTCGAACCGATGCTGGCCCCGTCCGTGCGGGGCGGCCTGCGCGTCGACGGTGACCACCAGATCGACCCGAGACGCCTCGCGAAGGCCCTTGTCGCGGCCTGCGAGCGGGCCGGGGTGCGGTTCCACCGGCAGTGGGCCGAGCGGCTGACAGTCGTCCGCGAGGGCGCGCGCGGCGTGGTCCTCGCCGACGGCACCGGTCTCGACGCGGACCAGGTCGTCCTCGCCGGCGGCAGCCTCAGCGGCCGCCTCGCCGGAGTCCCGGACGACGTGCTGCCGCCGGTACGCCCGGTGAAGGGGCAGGTCCTGCGCCTGACCGTGCCGAAGATGTACGCGCCGTTCCTGAGCCGCACCGTGCGCGCCGTCGTACGCGGCGGCAACCTCTATCTGGTGCCCCGGGTCAACGGCGAACTCGTCGTCGGGGCCACCAGCGAGGAGCTCGGCTGGGACACGACGGTCACCGCGGGCGGCGTCTACGAGCTGCTGCGCGACGCCCACGAGCTGGTGCCCGGCATCACGGAGCTGCCGCTCACGGAGACCCGCGCGGGCCTGCGCCCCTGCTCCCCCGACAACGCCCCGATCCTTGGCCCGACCGCCCTGCCGGGCCTGCTGCTCGCCACCGGCCACTACCGCAACGGCGTGCTGCTCACGCCGGTCACCGGCGACTCCATGGCCCACGTCCTCGCCACCGGCGAACTCCCCGAAGTGGCCCGCCCCTTCACCCCGCGGCGCTTCGGCGCCGTCCCCGCACCCGTCTCTGTGGAGCAGCCCGTATGACCGTGTCCGTCACCCACGTATCCGTGAACGGCGAGGGCCGCCAGGTCGCCCCGGGCACCACGCTCGACGCCCTCGTCTCGGCGCTGACCACCGCGCCGTCCGGGGTCGCCGCCGCACTCAACGAAACCGTCGTCCCGCGCGCGCAGTGGGCCGCCACCGCACTCACGGACGGGGACCGCGTCGAGGTCCTCACCGCAGTCCAGGGAGGCTGAACCCATGGCTGACGACCCCTTGGTCATCGGTGGCACGTCCTTCTCGTCCCGCCTGATCATGGGCACCGGCGGGGCGCCCAGCCTCGACGTCCTGGAACGCTCCCTCGTCGCGTCCGGCACGGAGCTGACGACCGTCGCGATGCGGCGCGTGGACGCGAGCGTGCAGGGCTCCGTGCTCTCCGTCCTGGAGAAGCTGGGGATCCAGGTGCTGCCCAACACGGCGGGCTGTTTCACCGCCGGTGAGGCCGTCCTGACCGCCCGCCTCGCACGCGAGGCGCTCGGCACCGACCTGGTCAAGCTGGAGGTCATCGCGGACGAGCGCACCCTGCTGCCCGACCCGATCGAGCTCCTGGACGCGGCCGAGATCCTCGTCGACGACGGCTTCACCGTGCTGCCGTACACGAACGACGACCCGGTGCTCGCGCGGAAGCTGGAGGACGTGGGCTGCGCCGCTGTCATGCCGCTCGGCTCCCCCATCGGCTCCGGGCTCGGCATCCGCAACCCGCACAACTTCCAGCTGATCACCGAGCACGCGCGCGTGCCGGTGATCCTTGACGCGGGCGCCGGGACCGCGTCCGACGCGGCGCTCGCGATGGAGCTGGGGTGCGCCGGTGTGATGCTCGCCTCAGCCGTGACCCGCGCGCAGGAGCCGGTCCTGATGGCGGAGGGCATGCGGCACGCGGTCGAGGCGGGGCGGCTGGCGTTCCGGGCGGGCCGGATCCCCCGCAGACACTTCGCCGAGGCCTCGTCGCCCGTGTCCGGGATGGCCAGGCTCGACCCGGAGCGGCCCGCGTTCTGAGGGCCGTACGGCACGGTTACAGCTCTGCTGCAGTACGGCCGCCAGTGGACGACTGCGGAGCCGGGTGTCGGCGGCGGCTCGTACACTCACCTGCGTGGACACGACCCTTCAGGACCCTCTCGTCGGGCAGGTGCTCGACGGCCGGTACCGCGTCGACGCACGCATCGCGGTCGGCGGGATGGCCACGGTCTACAGGGCCGTGGACACCCGCCTCGACCGCGTGCTCGCGCTCAAGGTGATGCACCCGGCCCTCGCCGCCGACGTCTCGTTCGTCGAGCGCTTCATCCGCGAGGCCAAGTCCGTCGCCCGGCTCTCCCACCCGAATGTGGTCGGGGTCTTCGACCAGGGCGCGGACGGCCAGTACGTCTATCTGGCGATGGAGTACGTCGCGGGCTGCACCCTGCGGGACGTCCTGAGGGACCGCGGGGCACTGCGGCCGCGTGCCGCGCTCGACATCCTGGAGCCGGTCCTCGCCGCGCTCGGCGCCGCGCACCGCGCGGGCTTCGTGCACCGCGACATGAAGCCGGAGAACGTCCTGATAGGGGACGACGGCCGCGTGAAGGTGGCGGACTTCGGCCTCGTACGGGCCGTGGACACCGTCACGAACACCACGGGCGCCGTCCTCGGCACCGTCTCCTACCTCGCCCCCGAGCAGATCGAGTCGGGCACCGCCGACCCCCGCGTCGACGTGTACGCGTGCGGGGTCGTGCTCTACGAGATGCTCACGGGCGCCAAGCCGCACTCGGGCGACTCCCCCGCCCAGGTCCTCTACCAGCACCTGAACGAGGACGTGCCGCCCCCGTCCGCGTCGGTGCCCGGCCTGCCCGCGGAGCTGGACGAGCTCGTCGCGTCCGCGACCGCGCGCATGCCCGATCTCAGGCCGTACCACGCGGTGGCGCTGCTCGCCCAGGTCAGGGGGGCCAGGGCCGCCCTCACCGACGCACAGCTCGACGCGGTGCCGCCGGCCGCACGGCCCGAGGACCGTGACATCTCGGACGACCGTACGAGCGTGATCCCGCGGGCGCTGCGGACCAGGGGCGTTCAGCTCCCGCTGCCCGCCGACGACCAGGACCCGCAGGCGGAGCTGAACCGCACGAGCCGCTTCGAGACACCTCCCCCGCCGCCCGCCCCCTCCCGGAGGCGTCGTCCGCGGCGCGGTGTGCTCGCTGCCGTCGCGGCCGTGCTGCTCGCCCTCGGCCTCGGCGCGGGCGTCTGGTACATCAACTCGGGCCAGTTCACGAAGGTCCCGCCGCTGCTCGCCAAGACGCAGACGCAGGCGAAGGAGCGGCTCGGCGACGCGGGCCTCGACCTCGGGCACGTCAAGCGCGCGTACAGCGACACCGTGAAGCGCGGCACCGTCATCGCCAGTGACCCCAGGGCGGGCGCCCGCATCCGGGACAACGGGGCGGTGGATCTGACGGTGTCCCTGGGCCCGGAGACCGTGCAGGTCCCCGATCTCGAGGGCACGCCCCTCGCCAGGGCCGAGCGCCGGCTGAAGGACGCGGGCCTGGAGCCCGGCATGGTCACCAGGAACTTCGACGAGGACGTCCCCAAGGGGTCGGTGATCGCCACGGACCCGGCGTCCGGCACGACCCGCAAGGCCGGTTCGGCCGTCGCGCTCAAGGTCAGCAGGGGCAGCGCGGTGGACGTCCCGGACGTGACGGGCGAGGCCGAGGAGGACGCCATCGCCGACCTTCAGGACGCGGGCCTGAAGGCCGAGATCGCCACGGAGCGGGTGCACTCGGACGAGGACAAGGGCAGCGTCGCCCAGCAGTCCCCCGTCGAAGGCAAGCAGCTCGGCGAGGGTGACACCGTCACTCTGAAGATCTCCAAGGGCCCGGTCATGATCGAGGTCCCCGATGTCGTGGGCATGAGCGTCGACGACGCCACGCAGAAGCTCAAGGACAGCGGGTTCGACGTCGAGGAGGACCGCGGCCTGCTCGGCTTCTTCGGCGACACCGTGAAGAAGCAGTCCGTGGCGGGCGGTGACGAGGCCCCGAAGGGGGCGACGATCACCATCCAGATCCGCTGACGGAGCGCCCACGCACGCGTGCCACCCTTGACCGGTGAGCAGCACCGATTCCCTCCCCCGTAACCCGGTCGGAGGCCATGTCCCCGTCGCCGGCGGCCTGGCCTCCGTAGGGCTCTCGTACGCGCGTGAGCTGGACGCCGAGACCGTCCAGGTCTTCGTCGCCAACCCGCGAGGCTGGGCGACGCCTCCCGGCAACCCGAAGCAGGACGAGGAGTTCCGCGCGGCCTGCGCCGCCGAGCGGATTCCGGCGTACGTCCACGCGCCCTATCTGATCAATTTCGGCTCGCACACCGTGGCGACCGTGGAGAAGTCCGTGGAGTCGCTGCGGCACTCGCTGCGCCGGGCCCGGGAGATAGGCGCGCTCGGCGTCGTCGTGCACACGGGTTCGGCGACCGGCGGCCGTGAGCGCGCCGTGGCGCTCGCGCAGGTGCGGGAGCGCATGCTGCCGCTCCTCGACGAGCTGACCCATGACGAGGACCCGTATCTCCTGCTCGAGTCGACCGCGGGCCAGGGCTCCTCGCTGTGCTCGCGGACCTGGGACTTCGGGCCGTACTTCGACGCACTGGACGCGCACCCGAAGCTGGGCGTCTGTCTGGACACGTGCCACATCTTCGCGGCGGGCCACGACCTGACCGGCCCCGACGGCATGCGGCAGACCCTGGACCTGCTCGTGGAAACCGTGGGCGAAGGCCGTCTCAAGCTGATCCACGCCAACGACTCGAAGGACGTCGTCGGGGCGCACAAGGACCGACACGAGAACATCGGCTCCGGCCACATCGGCGCTGAGCCGTTCCGCGCGCTGATGGCCCACCCGGCGACCGAGAACGTGCCGCTGATCCTCGAGACGCCCGGCGGCAAGGAGGGGCACGCGGCGGACGTGGCCCGTCTGAAGGAGCTCCGGAAGCGCTAGGAGATCGCCTCGGAGATCGCTTGAGGAATACCCCCAGGGGGTATACGGTTCTTGTCGGCGACAGGAACCGCTCTCTGACGTTGGGGGAACTCATGAAGCACGAGACGCGCGCCGGACACGAGCACCACGCAGATCACGAGCAGCACGCCCACGCCGGTCACGGCGGCCTCGGCAAGGTCAGCTGGTCCATGGCCGCGCAGGCGACGCTCCACTGCCTCACGGGGTGCGCCATCGGCGAGGTCCTCGGCATGGTCATCGGCACGGCGTTCGGCTGGGGCAACGCCCCGACGATGATTCTGGCGATCGCGCTCGCCTTCTTCTTCGGCTATGCGCTCACGCTGCGCGGCATCCTGAAGGCCGGCGTCGACTTCCGGACCGCGTTCCGGGTCGCGCTCGCCGCGGACACCCTGTCCATCGCCGTCATGGAGCTGATCGACAACGGCGTGATCGTGCTGTGGCCGAACGCGATGGACGCCCATCTGACGGACGGCCTCTTCTGGGGCGCGCTCGCGGCCTCACTGGCGATCGCTTTCGTGGTGACCACCCCGGTCAACAAGTGGATGATCGGCCGCGGCAAGGGCCACGCGGTGGTGCACCAGTACCACCACTGACGGACCGTACGACCACTGACAGACCGTACGAGAAGCGCCAGGACTCAGAGCTCGGGGCCGTCCCCGGGCTCTTCCTGGTACGAGTAGCGCTGCTCCCGCCAGGGGTCGCCGACGTTGTGATAGCCGCGCTCCTCCCAGAAACCGCGGCGGTCGGCCGTCATGTACTCGATGCCGCGGACCCACTTCGGGCCCTTCCAGGCGTACAGATGGGGCACGACCAGGCGGAGCGGGAAGCCGTGTTCGGCGGTGAGGAGTTCGCCGTCCTTGTGGGTGGCGAAAATCGTGCGGTCAGCGGCGAAGTCCTCAAGGCGGAGATTGGCGCTGAAGCCGTACTCGGCCCAGACCATCACATGGGTGACGGCGGGCGCGGGCGGCGCCAGTTCGAGAATCGTCGCGGCGGGCACGCCGCCCCACTCGGCTCCGAGCATGCTGAACTTCGTGACGCAGTGCAGATCGGCCACGACCGTGCCGTACGGCAGGGCGGAGAACTCCTCGTGCGTCCAGCAGTGCTTGTCCCCGTCGGCGGTGGCGCCGAAGACCCTGAACTCCCAGCGTTCGGGGCGGAACTTGGGCACCGGGCCGTAGTGGGTGACAGGCCAGCCCCGCTGGAGACGCTGTCCCGGTGGAAGCTCCGACTGCACTGCTCCCCCAGACTCGCGACCCACCGGCTGACCCATGCCTCCATCCTGACAGACCCCGGGCAGTGGACGTGACCAGCGAGAGCCTGGCCGCCCTTGAAACGGGCAACTCCTACTAAGCGTGCACTTACTGGACGGTTTTCGGTGCCGGTGCGAGGATGCGCGAAACCTGCCGAGTCCACCACGCGGAAGGAGCCTCTGCGATGCAGGGCGACCCCGAGGTCATCGAATTCCTCAACGAGCAGCTCACGGGCGAGCTGACGGCCATCAACCAGTACTGGCTCCACTACCGGATCCAGGACAACAACGGCTGGACCAAGCTCGCGAAGTACACCCGTGCAGAGTCCATCGACGAGATGAAGCACGCGGACCGGCTGACGGAACGGATTCTCTTCCTCGATGCCCTGCCGAACTATCAGCGGCTCTTCCACGTACGGGTCGGTCAGACCGTCACGGAGATGTTCCAGGCCGACCGGCAGGTCGAGGTCGAGGCGATCGACCGCCTCAAGCGCGGCATCGACGTCATGCGGGCCAAGGGCGATGTGACGTCGGCGCGGATCTTCGAGGACATCCTGGAGGACGAGGAGCACCACATCGACTACCTCGACACCCAGCTGGAGCTGCTCGAGAGTCTCGGTGAGGCGCTGTACCTGGCCCAGCAGATCGAGCAGCCGGACAGCTAGCAGCCGCAAACTCTCAGGCGGAGCCTCAGGCGGCGTCCGACAGGTTCACGAGGGCGTTCGGGTCGGCCGTCAGAGCGGGCCTTCCCTGCTCCACCAGCTCGCGGCGCGGGCAGGATCCGCGGCCGAGCAGCGCCTGAATGCGACGTACGCACGAGCCGCAGTCCGTGCCTGCCTTGCAGGCCGACGCTATCTGGCGGGGGGTGCACGCACCGTCGTCCGCGTGCTTCTTGACCTGGTCCTCGGTCACACCGAAGCAGTTGCAGACGTACACGCGGTTCACCTCCCAGGGATCAGGACCGGTTCGTTGCTGCCGCCCCAATGAACGGTGAGGCTAACCTAACCTTACCCGCCGGGTCCGGAGCGCAAAAGTGCCGTGGGGCGCGGATCACTGTGATCCGCGCCCCACGGCACTTACTGCAAGATCACTGGTCGCGGTACATCTCCGCCACCAGGAACGCCAGGTCGAGGGACTGGCTGCGGTTCAGACGCGGGTCGCAGGCCGTCTCGTAGCGCTGGTGCAGGTCGTCGACGAAGATCTCGTCGCCGCCGCCCACGCACTCGGTGACGTCGTCACCGGTGAGCTCGACGTGGATGCCGCCCGGGTGCGTGCCGAGCGCCTTGTGGACCTCGAAGAAGCCCTTGACCTCGTCGAGCACGTCGTCGAAGCGGCGGGTCTTGTGGCCCGAGGCCGCCTCGTACGTGTTGCCGTGCATCGGGTCGGTGATCCAGCCGACGGTCGCGCCGGAGGCGGTGACCTTCTCGACCAGCTCCGGGAGCTTGTCGCGGACCTTGTCGGCGCCCATGCGGACGATGAAGGTCAGGCGGCCGGGCTCGCCGTCCGGGTCGAGGCGCTCGATGTACTGCAGCGCTTCCTCGGGCGTCGTCGTCGGGCCGAGCTTGATGCCGATCGGGTTACGGATCTTCGAGGCGAACTCGATGTGCGCGCCGTCCAGCTGGCGGGTGCGCTCACCGATCCACACCATGTGGCCCGACACGTCGTACAGGGTGCCCGTACGCGAGTCCACGCGGGTCAGCGCGGACTCGTAGTCGAGGAGCAGCGCCTCGTGGGAGGAGTAGAACTCGACCGTCTGGAACTCGGCCGGGTCGGTGCCGCAGGCGCGCATGAAGTTCAGCGCGTTGTCGATCTCGCGGGCGAGCTGCTCGTAGCGCTGGCCGGACGGGGACGACTTCACGAAGTCCTGGTTCCAGGCGTGCACCTGGCGCAGGTCGGCGTAGCCGCCGGTGGTGAAGGCGCGCACCAGGTTGAGCGTGGAGGCGGACGCGTTGTACATCCGCTTCAGGCGCTCGGGGTCCGGGATGCGGGCCTTCTCGTTGAACTCGAAACCGTTGACCGAGTCGCCGCGGTACGTCGGCAGGGTCACGCCGTCACGGGTCTCGGTGCCCTTGGAGCGCGGCTTGGAGTACTGGCCGGCGATGCGGCCGACCTTCACGACCGGCACCGAGGCGGCGTAGGTGAGGACGGCACCCATCTGGAGCAGCGTCTTGAGCTTGTTACGGATGTGGTCGGCCGACACCGCGTCGAAGGCTTCGGCGCAGTCGCCGCCCTGGAGGAGGAACGCCTCTCCCTTGGCGACGGCCGCCAGTCGGGCGCGCAGCTGGTCGCACTCGCCCGCGAAGACGAGCGGCGGATACGACTCGAGGTCCGCGATCACATCGCGCAGAGCCTCGGCATCGGGGTACTCGGGCTGCTGCGCCGCGGGCAGGTTTCGCCAGGTGTTGCCAGCGCTTGCGCTGGTCTTAGCGTTCACGGTCACATCCTCAACATTACGGGGTCATGTCGGTGGTCCATCCGACCGCTCACCCTTTGAGACGCGTCGTCCACAGATGAGCTGCCCATCGGGTAGGGTTCCGCCCATGTTCGCGCACACGACCCGTAACTGGTGGTGGACCGCTCACCCGGCGGCCCACTGACTGCGCGTACAGCGAAGCGAAGGCCGCCCGAGGGCGGCCTTCAGTGTTTTCCGGGACCTGGCCGTTCCTCTCCGTCACCGGAGTCTGGAAGAGGAATCACCTGCCATGGACCTGTCCGAGCTGCTGCACGACGACCGACCCTTCGCCCTGCTGCGCCGCCGCGCGCCGGGCCGTGCCGCCGGGAACACCGACACCGTGGAACTCCTGATCGGCCCGGTGAGCACGTACGAGCGGCTCGCCGACATCCCCGAGGGCCTCGCCCTCGTGCCGTTCCGGCAGATCAGGGAGCGCGGCTTCGACGTCCGCGACGACGGCACCCCGCTCGCGGTGCTCACCCCCGAGGAGACGCACGAGCTGCCGCTGGCCGACGTCCTTGCGCAGCTCCCGGCCCACGACGTCCGCGTGTCGGACGGCGGCTTCGACGTGGACGACGCCGCGTACGCGGACATCGTGGAACGGGTCCTGCGCGAGGAGATCGGACAGGGCGAGGGCGCCAACTTCGTGATCCGGCGGACGTACGAGGGTGAGATCCGGGGGTTCGGGCGGGCGGACGCGCTCGCGCTGTTCCGGCGGCTGCTCGCCGGGGAGCGGGGCGCGTACTGGACGTTCGTCGTGCACACCGGAGATCAGCAGGGGACGGGCGGGCGGACGCTGGTCGGGGCGAGCCCCGAGGTGCATGTGCGGATGAGCGGCGGCACGGTCGTGATGAACCCGATCAGCGGGACCTATCGCTACCCGGCCGGGGGCCCGACGCCCGAGCACCTGCTGGACTTCCTCGCCGACGGGAAGGAGATCGAGGAGCTGTCGATGGTCGTCGACGAGGAGCTCAAGATGATGTGCACCGTCGGCGACATGGGCGGGGTCGTGATCGGCCCGCGCCTGAAGGAGATGGCCCATCTCGCACACACGGAGTACGAGTTGAGGGGCCGGTCCTCCCTTGACGTGCGCGACGTGCTGAAGGAGACGATGTTCGCGGCGACCGTCACGGGGTCGCCGGTGCAGAACGCGTGCCGGGTCATCGAGCGACACGAAGTCGGCGGGCGCGGCTACTACGCGGGGGCGCTCGCGCTGGTCGGGCGCGACGCGGGCGGGGCGCAGACTCTGGACTCGCCGATTTTGATCCGTACGGCCGACATCGACGCGGGCGGGAGGCTGCGGGTGCCGGTCGGGGCGACGCTGGTGCGCGGCTCCGACCCGGCGAGCGAGGTCCAGGAGACGCACGCGAAGGCGGCCGGGGTCCTGGCCGCGCTGGGGGTGCGGCCCGGGCGGCCGCGCGGCGAGGGCGTGCGGCCCGCGCTCGCCGACGATCCGCGGGTGCAGGCGGCGCTCGACGGGCGGCGGGCGGCGCTGGCGCCGTTCTGGCTGCGGATGCAGGAGAAGGCGGCGGCTCTGGAGGGGCACGCGCTGGTGGTGGACGCCGAGGACACGTTCACGGCGATGCTGGCGCATCTGCTGCGGTCGTCGGGGCTCACGGTCTCCGTGCGGCGCTATGACGAGCCGGGGCTGCGGGAGGCCGTGCTCGCCCACGAGGGACCCGTCGTCCTGGGCCCCGGACCGGGCAACCCCTCCGAGGAGGCGGACCCGAAGATGCAGTTCCTGCGCGCGCTGACCGCCGACGTGCTGCGTGATCACGGGCACGGCGTGCTCGGCGTGTGCCTCGGTCATGAGCTGATCGCGGCCGAGCTGGGCCTGGAGATCGTCCGCAAGGAGGTGCCGTACCAGGGCGCGCAGACGGACGTCGATCTGTTCGGGCGGAGCGAGACCGTCGGGTTCTACAACAGCTTCGTGGCGCGCTGCGACGACGACGCGGCGGTGGAGCTGGCCGCGCACGGCGTCGAGGTGAGCCGGGACGCGGCGAGCGGCGAGGTGCACGCTCTGCGCGGGCCGGGCTTTGCCGGCGTTCAGTTCCACCCGGAGTCGGTGCTGTCGCTGCGCGGGGCCGACGTCGTGCGGGAGCTGCTGGCTCAGCTCTTGGGCGCGGAGGGCACGAGGACGTTCTCGGAGCGCCGGCCCGCCCGGTAGTCGAGGACGTTGGCCACCGTGGTCTCGATGATCTGGTTCACCGCGTCCACGGTGTAGTACGCCTGGTGCGACGTGACCAGGACGTTCGGGAAGGTCACGAGGCGGGCCAGGGTGTCGTCCTCGACGACGTCGAGCGACTTGTCGAGGAAGAAGAGCCCGGCCTCGGCCTCGTACACGTCGAGGCCGACGCCCGTGAAGCGGCCCTCGCGCAGCTCAGAGACGAGCGCCTTGGTGTCGATGAGGCCGCCGCGGCTGGAGTTCACGAGGATCGCGTCGTCCTTCATGGTGCGCAGGGCCGCGCTGCCGACGAGGTGCTCGGTGGCGGGGAGCAGGGGTACGTGCAGGCTGATCAGGTCGGCATCGGTGAAGAGGCGCTCCTTGTCGACGTACTTCATGCCGAGTTCGACGCAGGCGGGGTTCTCGGCGATGTCCCAGCCGAGGAGGTTCATGCCGAAGCCGTGGGCGATCCGGGTGAACGCCTCGCCGATCTTGCCGGTGCCGAGGACGCCGACCGTGCGGCCGCGCAGGTCGCGGCCCATCAGCCCGTCGAGCCTGAAGTCGAAGTCACGAGTGCGGTTGGAGGCGCGGACGACACGGCGGTTGACGGCCATCGCGAGGGTCCAGGCGAACTCGGCGACGGAGTACGGCGAGTAGTACGAGACGCGGGCGACGGTCAGGCCGAGGCGCTCGGCGACCTCCAGGTCGATGTTGTTGAAGCCCGTGGAGCGCTGGGCGATCATCTGCGTGCCGCCGGCGGCGAGGGTCTGCAGGACGCGGTTGTTGAGGGTGGCGTTGACGCTGGTGGAGATGATCTCGTAGCCGGCCGCGATGGGGGCCGTGTCCTCGTTGAGGAAGACGCCCAGGCAGCGGACCTCGTGATGCCCCTCGAACGCCTTCTCCATCAGGGGCTTCTCGTCGGACTGCACGCCGAATGCGAGGATCTCCACGACTGCTCCCGTTTCTTCCGTATCGCGTCGTGTGTGCCGGTCATGGCGAATATACGGGCCGGGCAACCCCGCGACACCCGGGAGTGGGGAGGACCTCGCCCCGCCCACCCCCGGCGTCACTCAGGGCGCCGACCGCGGCCTCGCGCCTCAGCCGAAGAAGACCCCGACCTCCTCGTACAGCGCCGGATCCACGGTCTTCAGACGGGCGGTCGCCTCCGCGATCGGCACCCGGACGATGTCCGTGCCGCGCAGCGCGACCATCTTCCCGAAGTCGCGGTCGCGCACGGCCTCGATGGCGTGCAGCCCGAAGCGGGTGGCGAGCCAGCGGTCGAAGGCGCTGGGGGTGCCACCGCGCTGGATGTGGCCGAGGACCGTGGTCCTCGCCTCCTTGCCGGTGCGCCGCTCGACCTCCTTGGCCAGCCATTCGCCGACTCCGGAGAGGCGGACGTGCCCGAACGAGTCGAGCGTCCCGTCCTTGAGGACCATCTGCCCGTCCTTGGGCATGGCGCCCTCGGCGATGACGACGATCGGGGCGTACGAGGCCTTGAAGCGGGAGGTCACCCAGGCGCAGACCTGATCGACGTCGAAGCGCTGCTCGGGGATGAGGATGACGTTGGCGCCGCCCGCGAGGCCGGAGTGGAGCGCGATCCAGCCCGCGTGGCGGCCCATGACCTCGCAGACCAGGACCCGCATATGGGACTCGGCGGTGGTGTGCAGCCGGTCGATGGCCTCGGTCGCGATGCCGACGGCGGTGTCGAAGCCGAAGGTGTAGTCGGTGGCGGACAGGTCGTTGTCGATGGTCTTCGGCACGCCGACGACGGGCACGCCGTACTCGTCGGTGAGGCGCGCGGCGACGCCGAGGGTGTCCTCGCCGCCGATCGCGATGAGTGCCTCGACCTCCTCCTTTGCGAGGGTCTCCTTGATACGGCGGATGCCGTTCTCGACCTTGAGGGGGTTGGTGCGCGAGGAGCCGAGGATGGTGCCGCCGCGGGGCAGGATGCCGCGGACGGCCGGGATGTCGAGCCTTACGGTGTCGCCTTCGACCGGCCCGCGCCAGCCGTCCCGGAAGCCGACGAAGTCATAGCCGTACTCCTGCACGCCCTTGCGGACGATGCCCCGGATGACGGCGTTGAGTCCGGGGCAGTCGCCGCCTCCGGTCAGTACTCCGACCCGCATGGAAATGTCCCTTCGCCACAGCACTGTGAGCTGACACGGGCCACGCTAATAGTGATCCATGTCACTTCGGCAGCACGCGAAGGGTGAATTCCATTGAAGAGTGAGGGAGTTGACCTTTGTGTGGTGATCGTTCAGGAGACCGCGGGGGCGATCACGCCTCGTCGAGGCCGCGCTCGATGGCGTACCGGACCAGCTCAACGCGGTTGTGCAGCTGAAGCTTGCCCAGGGTGTTCTGCACATGGTTCTGCACGGTGCGGTGCGAGATGACGAGCCGCTCGGCGATCTGCTTGTAGCTCAGACCCTTGGCGACCAGGCGCAGGACCTCGGTCTCGCGCTCGGTGAGCTGCGGTGCCTTGGGCTCACCGGCGCCCGCGGCGGGCGCGGGCTCGGATGCCAGACGGCGGTACTCGCCGAGGACGAGGCCCGCGAGCCCCGGGGTGAAGACGGGGTCGCCTGCCGCCGTGCGGCGCACCGCGTCGGTCAGCTCCTCGGTGGACGCCGACTTCAGCAGATAGCCGGTGGCTCCGGACTTCACCGCCTCCAGGACATCGGCGTGTTCCCCGCTCGCCGACAGGACGAGGACGCGCAGGGCAGGGTTGGCGCCTACGAGTTCCTTGCAGACCTGGACGCCGGGCTTCTTCGGCAGGTTCAGGTCGAGTACGAGGACGTCGGGTGCGGCGGCGCCGGCCCGGCGCACCGCCTGCTCGCCGTCGCCCGCGGTGGCCACCACGTCGAAGCCCGCCTCGGCGAGGTCCCTCGCGACGGCGTCGCGCCACATCGGATGGTCGTCGACCACCATGACCCTGATCGCGCCTGCGGCGGCGCCTTCCCGCTGCTGCTCGGTCATCTTCCCGATCCCGCCTTCCCCCGTGAAACCTTCGGAACTCTCAGTTCGACCTCGGTGCCCTGTCCCGGGACCGAGATCAGCTCGGCGGTGCCGCCGATGTCCCGCAGCCGGCCGCGGATGGACTGGGCGACGCCGAGCCGCCCCTCCCCCTCGGCCTGCGCGAGACGCCCTTCCGGGATGCCGGGTCCGTCGTCCCGCACCGTCACGATCACCGCGTCGGGCTCGTCCTCGACGAGGATCCAGGCCCGGGCGTCCGTCCCCGCGTGCCTGCGCACATTGTCCAGGGCGGCGCTGACAGCCGCCGCGAGTTCCTTCGCCGCGACCGGCGCGAGGAACACCGGGGCGCCCGGCTCGGCGAAGCTCACCCGCGCCCCGGCGTGCGGCGCGAGCAGCGACCTCAGATCGCTGGGCGCCGAGGTGTCGGGCAGCTCGTCCGGCTCCTCCACGGCCCGTACGAGCGCACCCTGCGAGGCGTCCTCTGAGGCGCGCGAGGCGGGCACGAGACCGCCGGCGACCAGGGTCCGCAGGGCCACCTCCTGCTCGCCGGCCATCCTGCCGAGCTCGGCGGCCTCGCCGCCCAGGGCGGTGCCGCGGCGCTGCACCATGGCGAGGACCTGGAGCACTCCGTCGTGGATGTCGCGGGCGAGCCGCTCCCGCTCGCGGGTGGCCGCCTCGATCTCCAGAGCCCGGGCGAGGGTGCGCTCGGAGGCGCGGGCCACCTCGACGACGTAGCCGATGGCGATCGACGCGATGCACACGAGCAGGACGTTGTGGAGCGTGTCGCGGCTGAAGGCGCCGCGCTGCAGCACGTTCGCGACGCCGACGAGCAGCGAGGCGAACGCCGCCCACCGCCAGCCGCCCTTGACCGCGTACGCGAGGACCGCGCCGGCCGTCCAGATCGACGGCAGGGTCGGACCGCCCGCAACGATCCCGCTGTGCCCGACGGCGAGAGGGGTGAGCAGGATGCCGACGAGCGCGACGATCAGGTCGACGGTGAGGAAGCGCTTGGTGCAGCTCGCGGCGTTCGCGACGCGCGGCAGGGTGGCCAGGGTCCATACGACGAGGACCGCGAAGTAGCCGATCGCCACCCAGGGGCGTACGAACCTGTCCTGCTCGGTGGCGAAGAGGCCGATCGCGTACAGCATCGTCAGCAGCCGGTACGCCGTCAGCGCGCGCCACAGCGGCTGCTCGACGGACATCCTCATCACGCGCTCACGCCTGGCCACGCACCCACCCCCCGAACCACCGCTCCCGCAACGACCGCTCTCAGAACGACGACGCCGCTAGGAGGCCGGCCGTTCCGTGCCGCCGCCCTTGTTCTCCCCGGCTTCCTTCTCCGCGGCCTCTTTCTCGGCCCTGGCTTCCTTCTCCGCCTTGGCCTCGGCCTTCGCCGCATCCGCGATCTGCCGCTTGGCGGCGGTCGCGTACATGTCGACGTACTCCTGGCCGGAGAGTTTCATGATCTCGTACATGACCTCGTCGGTCAGGGCCCGCAGCACGAACCGGTCGTGCTCCATGCCCTGGTAGCGGCCGAAGTCGAGGGGCTTGCCGATGCGGATGCCGGGACGCATCAGCTTGGGCAATACCTTGCCGGGGGGCTGGATCTTCTCGGTGTCGATCATCGCGACCGGGATGACGGGCGCGCCGGTGGCGAGCGCCACGCGCGCGAGGCCACCGGGCTTGCCGCGGTACAGGCGGGCGTCGGGCGAGCGGGTGCCCTCCGGGTAGATACCGAACAGCTCGCCTCGCTCCAGGACCTCGATGCCGCTCTTGATGGCGGCCTCTCCCGCGCCGCGCGAACCGGAGCGGTCCACGGGGAGCTGGCCGACGCCCTTGAAGAACGCGGCCGTGAGCTTGCCCTTCACCCCAGGTGTCGTGAAGTACTCGGCCTTCGCGATGAAGGTGACCTTGCGGTCGAGCACCGCCGGGAGGAAGAAGGAGTCCGAGAAGGACAGGTGGTTGCTGGCCAGGATGGCGGGACCCTCGGCGGGAATGTTCTCGAGGCCCTCCACCCAGGGCCTGAAGCCGAGCTTCAGCGGCCCTCCGATGGCCACCTTCATTGCGCCGTAGATCAACCCACTGCCTTCCCTTGTGCGTGGCTCAGACCTTAACCCGCGCCGCAGGCCGGGGGCCCGACGGCCCTGGTCGGTGTCAGCGCGGTCGCGTACGGTGAAGTACACCCCGCAGTCCTGGGCAATCCCCTCTCACGAACAGGAGACCGAAGGTGCCGGTCATTCCTGGAGCCGAGCCGTACCGCCACGAGGGCGGCGAGGTCGGCGTCCTCCTCTGTCACGGTTTCACCGGTTCCCCCCAGTCGCTGCGCCCCTGGGCGGAGTACCTCGCCGAGCGCGGCCTCACCGTCTCGCTCCCCCTGCTGCCCGGTCATGGCACGCGCTGGGAGGACATGCAGGTCACCGGCTGGCAGGACTGGTACGCGGAGGTGGACCGCGCCCTGCGCGAGCTGCGGGACCGGTGCTCCCAGGTCTTCGTCTTCGGCCTGTCGATGGGCGCCGCCCTCGCGCTGCGGCTCGCGGCCAAGCACGGGGACGAGGTGGCGGGCCTGGTCCTGGTGAACCCGGGGAACAAGGTGCACGGCCTCGCCGCGCACGCCCTCCCGGTGGCCCGGCACCTCGTGCGCACGACGAAGGGGATCGCCAGCGACATCGCGAAGGAGGGCTCGACGGAGATCGGGTACGACCGGGTGCCGCTGCACGCCGCGCACTCCCTGCGGAACTTCTTCCGCATCGTCGACCGTGAACTGCCGCAGGTGACACAGCCGTTGGTGGTTCTGCACAGCACCCAGGACCATGTCGTGCCGCCCGTCGACTCGGCGCGCGTCCTCAGCAGGATCTCGTCCACGGACGTCGAGGAGATCCTGCTGGAACAGAGCTACCACGTCGCGACGTTGGACCATGACGCGGACCGGATCTTCGACGAGAGCTTTGCGTTCATCGGCCGGCTCGCGCCCAGTGTCGGTAAGGAAGGGACGGCCACCGGTGGCTGAGCAGGACCGACGTGAGCCCGCCGGCGACGAGAGCCGCGAGCCGGAGGACGCGTCCGCCGAGACCTCGGCGTCGGGCACGGCGCTGCCCGGTCCGGCGCAGCTCGGCAAGGAACAGCAGCTCCCCGCAGAAGCAGCCGCGGGAGCCGGGGACGCCGGCGAGCCCGTGGACGAGGACGCCGTCTGGGCCGCCATCGTCGCCGGGTACGGCACGGAGCCGCCGGACCCGCCGGGCGCCAGGCCGTTCAAGCCGATCGAGGACCTGGCCCTGCCCGACCTGGATACGGACGGCTCCGAGACGAACGGTTCGGAGACGAACAGCTCGGAGCCGGGCGCCGGCAAGACCGGCAAGCCCGCGACGCCGCTCGGCTCCTCTGTCTCCTTCGCACCCGGCGTCGGCGGCCCCCGCGACTACGCGCCGTCCGAGCCGTCGGACAGCGACGCCGACGAAGAGGGCCACTTCGTGCCCCCGGAGCCCCCGCCGCTGCCCGAGGCAGACGTCACCGCCAAGTTCGCCTGGCTCGCCGTGATCGGCGGCCCGGTCCTGATGCTGCTGGCCGTGCTGCTCGGCTGGCAGATGACGTGGTGGCTCACGACGGTCTGCGTCGGTGGCTTTCTCGGCGGCTTCGGCACGCTCGTGATGCGCATGCAGGGCGACGATGACGACGACGATCCGGGGCGCGGCGCGGTCGTCTGACCCGCGTCAGCCCCGGGCGGCAGGAACCCTGAGGGCGGCCAGGACCGGCAGATGGTCCGTGGCCGCCCTCAGGTCGTCCTCGCTCACCCCCGGCATGCCCACCGGGACCCCACAGCCGAGGACCTCGACGCCCTGTGTCGCGAGGATCGCGTCGATGCGCTGATGCGGGTCGGACGGCGTCGAGGTGTACTCGCCGAGCCACGGCTTCGTGGTCCAGCCGTCCTGAAGAGCCTCCGCAAGACGTCGGAACGTGCGGCCACTGGGGCGTTCGTTCAGGTCACCGCCCGCGACGGCGTGGTCGACACCGAGCGCCGCGAGCCGGTCGAGGAGCATCCCGCCCTGCGCGTACCGCTCGTCCTTGTGCAGGCTCAGATGGCAGCTCAGTACGCCGATCCTGGCACCGCCGAAGCGGACGACGGCCGTCGCGAAGCCGCGCCGGTGCAGACCGGGGGTGAGGGGCAGCAGGACGTCCTCGGTGCGTTCGACGGTGGCGCGCAGGGAGCAGAGCAGCGCCGGGCCCGCCGCACTCGCGCCGCCCGAGAGGATCACCAGGTCCGAGGCGGCCGCGAGCCGGGCGAGCTTCTTGCGCCAGCGGAAGAAGCGGGGCGCCTCCTGGATCAGGACCAGGTCGGGGGCGCAGGCCGCGATGACGCGGGCGAGCGCGGCGGTGTCGTCGCGCATCGAGCGGATGTTGTAGCTGAGCACCCGGACGACGGCCGAACCGTCGGGTTCGGTGCGGGAGTTGGGGAGCGATCCGGTGACCATGACGATCAAGATACGACGAACGCCCGCCGTTTCTCCGGGGAAACGGCGGGCGTCCGGTGGCCGAGGCAGCCGGTGTCACATGATCGGGTCCGGCTCCCGTGCCAGGTCCGCCGCTCCGACCATGCCCGCCTTGTTGCCGAGCTGGGCCGCGATGACGTCCGCCACGGGGCGCCAGTTGCCGCCGACCAGCCAGCGCTTGTAGGACTTGCGGATCGGGTCGAGGACGAGCTCGCCCTCGTCCGAGAGTCCGCCGCCGACGATGAACGCGGACGGGTCGAAGAGCGAGGCCAGGTCGGCGAGGCCGGCGCCGGCCCAGCGGGCCAGCTCGCGGTACGAGTCGACGGCCACGGCGTCACCCTGGCGGGCGGCCATGGAGATGTGCTTGCCCTCGATGCCGTCCGGGGTGCCGTCGCCCAGGGAAAGCAGGAACTCCGCGTTCTCCGGGGTCGCGTTGGCGCGCTGCTTGGCGTAGCGGACGAGCGCGCGGCCGGAGGCGTACTGCTCCCAGCAGCCCTGGCTGCCGCAGCCGCACAGGAGGCCGTCCGGGACCATCCGGATGTGGCCGAACTCGGCGGCCACGCCGAAGTGGCCGCGACGCAGCTTGTTGCCGATGATGATGCCGCCGCCGAGGCCGGTGCCGAGCGTGATGCAGATGACGTTCCGGTGGCCCTTGCCCGCGCCGAACTTGTATTCGCCCCAGGCCGCCGCGTTCGCGTCGTTCTCGACGACGACCGGCAGGCCGACCCGCTTCTCGACCTCTTCCTTCAGCGGTTCCTGGCGCCAGTCGATGTTGGGCGCGAAGTAGACCGTGGAGCGCTGGCGGTTGACGTATCCGGCGGCGCCGATGCCCACGCCGACGATCTCGTGTCCTGCCCGTGCGCCCTCGACGGCCGAGGCGATCGCGTCAACGATGGCCTCGGACGTGCTGGGAGTCGGCACCTTGAACGTCGAGAGGATGTTGCCTTCCTCGTCGACCACGCCGGCCGCGATCTTTGTGCCGCCGATGTCGACGCCGATGGTGAGTCCCATGAATCCCTCAGTTCGGTCGAGCCCCGCTACGGCCCACCGTACCCGAGCGGCTCTCAGTCGAGGTCGATGTGCTCGCCTGCCGGAGGCGCCTCGGGGCCCTCGTCACGGGGGTCCGTGTCGTCCCCGGAGGCCCGTCCGGCCTGGGCGCCCGATGATCGCTGCGTCCAGCGCTGCTCCTGGCGCTCCACGGCGGAGCGGTAGGCGGCGAGCAGTTCGTTGCCCGCGGCGGCGAGGTGGTCGAAGACCTCGGGGTTGCGTTCGACGACCGGCTCGACGGCCGCCTTCGCCTGCTTGACCACCTCGCTGACGACCTGCTGCGCGGTGCCCTGGGCGACCGCGCCGAGAAGGGGCGTCTGGAGCCCCGACAGCTTTTCGGCGACGGCGTCGACGAGCTTGCGCAGCTCCTCGGCGGCCGAGCCGGGCGGGGGCCCGTGCTGGGCACGGCGGCGGGCCTTCTCCTCAGCGAGGTCCTCGGCGCACGCCTTCTCCCAGGCGTCGGCGTCGGCCTCGGGTGCGGGCTGCTCGGTGGCGTCGCTCATGGCGGCTGACTCCTGCGAGAACGTATATGGGTGGGTGCGTACCTTCGACGTTACCCGAACGGCGGTAGTCGGTTCACCGTCCCCGCGGCCACAGGCCGGGGTCGGGAGTGAACCGGATGCGCAGGACGCCGTCGCGCAGGCCGGCGCCGGCGACGGTGCAGCGGCGCAGCGCCGACGGCAGGGCGACGATGCGGCGGAGCGGTCCGGCGGTGACGACGAGTTCGTCGCCGCGCCGCACCAGACCGAGGTCCTCCCGGACGGTGCCGGGCAGCGGCAGGTGCCACACGAGGACGCCCTCGTCGGCGATGCGGTCCTCGACGGGCCAGGCGATGGTGGGCGGCGCGGGCGGGACCGGCGGTGCGCCGAGCGCGGCCAGGTCCTCGACGCCGCGCGGGTCACGGCCCAGATGCGGCAGTTCATGCACGTCGTACGTGCCCTGCCAGGCGGCGACGACCTTGCGCTGGCGGGCGGCGGCGTCGGTGAGCCACGGGTCGGTGGAGCCGTCGGGGAGCACGCGGGAGGCGAGCAGCGCGTCGGCGCGCAGGCCGTGCAGGGCGAGGCCGGTGGTCGTGGTGAGCAGGGCGTCGGCCGCGGCGGGCGTGGGCTCGGCGACGAGGCGCACGGTCGTGTGCGGGTCCTCGATCACGGCCTGGGCGGCGGCGAGTTCGGTGTCCCAGCGGTCCGCCGTCTCGTACAGCCACTCCGCGGGCATGGGGACGCCGGCGAGCCGGCCGAGGAGGGGGCGCAGGGCGCGGGCGGCCTGCCGTTCCGGGGGGAGCAGCCGGCGCAGATAGCGGCGCAGCTGTTCCGGCAGGGCGAGCAGGGCGAGGGCCTGCGGCGCCGGGGGGAGGTCGACGACGACGAGGTCGTAGGGACCGTGGGCGCTGTCGCGCAGGGCTCGGAGCAGGGCGAGTTCGTGGCTGCCGGGCAGCGGGGTGAACTCCTCGGCGTCGAGCCGGGTGGCGCCCAGGAGGTCGAGGGCGGACGCGGCCTTTTCCTGGAGGCCGGCGAGGTCCTCGCGGAAGCGGTCCGCCGGGGCGAGACGTATCGCGGTGAGACCGGGTTCGACGGACGTCGGCGCCGCGCTCGTGGGGGTGGCGAGGGCGGCGCCGAGGGTGTCCGTGGGGTCCGCCGAGAGCACGAGGGTGCGGGCTCCGCGGCGGGCGGCGGAGAGGGCCGTGGCCGCGGCGGCGGTGGTCCGGCCGGAGCCGCCGGGGCCGGTTACCAGAACGGTGCGCATGGGGTCTGAGGCTACCTGGGGCGCAGGTCGCCCCCGGCAGGCCGCCGGAGGGAGACGGCGGGCCGCCGGACGCGGGTGGTGGAAGCTACTTCGTCTCCACGCGCTTCTTCAGGCCGGCGAGGGCGCGGTCGATGATGACCTTCTCGGCCTTGCGCTTGATCATGCCGAGCATGGGGATCTTGACGTCGACCGTGAGCCGGTAGGTGACCTCGGTGCCCGTGCCGGCCGGCTTGAGGAGGTACGTGCCGTCGAGGGAACGCAGCATCTGGGACTTGACCAGGGTCCAGGAGACCTCGTTGTCCCCGGTCCAGGTGTAGGCCAGGGTCTGGTCGTCCTTGATCGCTCCGGCGTCCATGACGAGTCGCACCTGTTCGGCGCGGCCCGCGCCGTCCTTGGCGAGGACCTCGGCCTCCTTCACCTCTCCCGTCCAGTCGGGGTAGCGGGCGAAGTCGGCGATCACCCCCATGACATCGGCCGGTGCCGCCTCGATCGTGATGCTCGAGCTGGTGTGTTCCGCCATCGCGGTGGCTCCTCCAGATGCGGTCCGCTGAGGGGTGGTGTGTATCGCGTGAAGGCTACCGCGCACCGGCGCCGACCCTGTCACCACTCCAGGGCCCAGGGCCTGCCCGAACCCGCGAAGTGGCCGACATTGACGCACTCCGTCGCCCCGATCCGCATACGGCGGGCGAGCGGCTGGTGAACGTGGCCGAACAGGGAGTACCGGGGTCGGGTGCGCCGGATCGCCTCCAGGAGGGCGCGGCTGCCGCGCTCGAAGCGGCGGGCGACGGTGTCGTAGAGGAGTTCGGGGACGTCCGGCGGGATATGGGTGCACAGCACGTCGACCTCCCCGACGGCCTCGAGCTTGGCGGCGTACTCCTCGTCGCTGATCTCGTACGGGGTACGCATGGCGCTGCGCAGTCCGCCGCCGACGAAGCCGAAGACGAGGCCGCCGATCTCGACGCGCTCGCCGTCGAGGACGGTCGTGCCTGGTCCGGCGTACTCGGACCACAGGTGCGGGATGTCGACGTTGCCGTAGGTGGCGTACGTCGGTGTGGGCAGCGCCGCGAAGAGCTCGGCGTACTGCTTGCGGACCGCCGTCTCGATGGCGGTCCCGCGATCGATCCCGGCCCAGAGCCCGGCTCCGAACGCGCGTGCCTCCTCGAAGCGGCGGGCGGTGCGCAGCTCGACGATGCGGTGCGCGTTCTCCACACCGAACAGATCGGGGAAGATGCCGCGCGAATGATCTGCGTAGTCGAGGAAGAGCACCAGGTCACCGAGGCAGACGAGAGCGTCCGCCCCGTCTCCCGCCCGGGCGAGGTCTGTGGAGTTTCCGTGCACATCGCTGACCACATGTACGCGCATGCGATCACCCTAGAACTGTGTGGGAATCGTGGGTAGAGGGGGCCGGACCTGCGGTTACTTCCTATTGGCCGATTCGGTGGACTAGGGTCGGCGGAGCAGTTACACGGCGTGTGACGCAGCGAACATCTGGCCTGGACCCCCTACCGGAAAAGCAGTACCGGTGGGTAACGTCCGGGCAGTCCAGTAGTGCTCAGCATTTCAACCACTGGGGCTACCACTGCTTCAGCAGCTGAGCACCTGCCCGATCTTGGACCGCATCGTCGACTCACACAATGCCGTGGCGCCGGTGCCCTATGAGGAGCAGCAGTCTTGCGCGAGTTCAGCCTTCCGGCCCTGTACGAGGTCCCTGCGGACGGCAATCTGACCGACATCGTCCGCAGAAACGCCGCGCAGCACCCCGACGTCGCCGTCATCGCCCGCAAGGTGAACGGCACCTGGCAGGACGTCACTGCCACCACCTTCCTCGCGGAGGTGCGGTCCGCCGCCAAGGGCCTGATCGCCTCCGGCGTGCAGCCGGGCGACCGGGTCGGCCTGATGTCCCGTACCCGTTACGAGTGGACGCTCCTCGACTTCGCGATCTGGAGCGCCGGCGCGATCACCGTCCCGGTGTACGAGACCAGCTCCGCCGAGCAGATCCAGTGGATACTCGGCGACTCCGGCGCCGTGGCCTGCGTGGTCGAGAGCGTCGCGCACGCGGCCACCGTCGAGTCCGTGCGCGACGGCCTCCCCGGCCTCACCCACGTCTGGCAGATCGACGCCGGCGGTGTCCAGGAGCTGGACCGCGCGGGCGCCGATGTCTCCGACGTGACCGTCGACGAGCGCAGCGCGGTCGCGAAGGCCGACGACCCGGCAACGATCGTCTACACCTCGGGCACCACGGGCCGCCCCAAGGGCTGCGTCCTCACGCACCGCAGCTTCTTCGCCGAGTGCGGGAACGTGGTCGAGCGCCTCAAGCCCCTGTTCCGTACGGGCGAGTGCTCGGTGCTGCTCTTCCTGCCCGTCGCGCACGTCTTCGGCCGCCTGGTCGAGGTCGCCTCGCTGATGGCCCCGATCAAGCTGGGCCACGCCCCCGACATCAAGCACCTCACCGATGAACTGGCCGCGTTCCGGCCGACGTTGATCCTGGGTGTGCCGCGCGTCTTCGAGAAGGTCTACAACTCGGCGCGCGCCAAGGCGCAGGCCGACGGCAAGGGCAAGATCTTCGACAAGGCGGCCGACACGGCCATCGAGTACAGCCGCGCCCTGGACACCCCCAAGGGCCCGTCCATCGGTCTGAAGCTGAAGTACAAGACGTTCGACAAGCTCGTCTACTCGAAGCTGCGCGCCGTTCTCGGCGGCCGCGGCGAGTACGCGATCTCCGGCGGCGCTCCGCTCGGCGAGCGCCTCGGCCACTTCTTCCGCGGCATCGGCTTCACGGTCCTGGAGGGCTACGGCCTGACCGAGTCCTGCGCCGCCACCGCCTTCAACCCGTGGGACCGGCAGAAGATCGGCACGGTCGGCCAGCCGCTGCCCGGTTCCGTGGTCCGGATCGCCGACGACGGCGAGGTGCTGCTGCACGGCGAGCACCTGTTCTCGGGCTACTGGAACAACGAGGCCGCGACCGGGGAGGCGCTCGCCGACGGCTGGTTCCACACGGGCGACATCGGCACGCTCGACGAGGACGGCTACCTCCGGATCACCGGCCGCAAGAAGGAGATCATCGTGACGGCGGGCGGCAAGAACGTCGCCCCGGCCGTCATCGAGGACCGTATCCGTGCGCACGCCCTGGTCGCCGAGTGCATGGTCGTCGGCGACGGGCGCCCCTTCGTCGGCGCGCTCGTCACGGTCGACGACGAGTTCCTCGGCCGCTGGGCCGCCGAGCACGGCAAGCCGGCCGACTCGACGGCGGTGTCGCTGCGGGACGACGCGGATCTCCTCGCGGCGATCCAGACGGCCGTGGACGACGGCAACGCGGCGGTCTCCAAGGCGGAGTCGGTCCGCAAGTTCCGCATCCTGCCGACCCAGTTCACGGAGGAGTCGGGCCACCTGACGCCGTCCCTCAAACTGAAGCGCAACGTAGTGGCGAAGGACTACGCGGACGAAATCGAGGCGCTTTACCGGGGCTGAGCTTTGCGGGGGCTCCGCCCCCGCGTCCCTTGTCCTCAAACGCCGGACGGGCTGGATGATCCATCCAGCCCGTCCGGCGTTCGGCGTTCGGCGTTACAGCAGTCCGCGCAGCTTCTCCGCCAGCAGATCCCACCGCCACCGCTCCTCGACCCACTCACGCCCCCGCTCCCCCATGCGCCGCCGCAACTCCGCGTCGCCGAGCAGCGCCACGATCCGGTCCGCGGACTCCTCCGCCGAACCTCCCCTGACGACCCAGCCCGTCTCCCCGTCGAGCACCGCGTCCGGCGCCCCGCCGGAGTCGCCCGCCACGACCGGCAGGCCCGTAGCCGACGCCTCCAGGTAGACGATGCCGAGGCCCTCGACGTCGAGGCCGCCGCGCCGGGTCCGGCACGGCATGGCGAACACGTCGCCCGCCCCGTAGTGCGCGGGCAGCTCCGACCACGGCACGGCCCCCGTGAAGCGCACCGAGTCGGTGACACCCGTCTCCGCTGCGAGCTTGCGCAGCTCCTTCTCGTACGGGCCACCGCCCACGACGAGCAGTACCGCGTCCGGGACGGCCGCCAGGATCCGCGGCATCGCGAGGATCAGCGTGTCCTGCCCCTTGCGCGGCACGAGCCGCGAGACGCACACGACGACGGGCCGGTCCGTCAGTCCGAGCCGCGCCCGCACGAGGTCGCCGCCGGAGCCGGGGTGGAACGTCTTCTCGTCCACGCCCGGCGGCAGCTGCACCATCCGCCCCGCCGCGGCGGGCGTCAGCGCGGCGGCGATCCGCGACCGCGTGTACTCGCCGAGATACGTGATCGTGTCCGTCGACTCACCGATGCGGCGCAGGAGTTGGCGGGACGCGGGCAGTTGCGCCCAGCCGGCCTCGTGCCCGTGTGTGGTGGCCACCAGGCGCTGGGCGCCGGCCTTGCGCAGCGCCGGTGCCATCAGGCCGAGCGGGGCGGCCGCGCCGAACCACACCGACGTACAGCCGTGCTCCCGGAGCAGGCCCACCGCGCGCCGGGTGACGCGGGGCGTGGGCAGCAGCATCGTCGTACGGTCGCGGACGACGGTGAACGGCTGCTCGGCGTCGAAGGCGGCGGTCGCCTCGACGCCGTCGCGGGTGCGCTTCCAGGTGGAGGCGTAGACGACGAGCTGCTCGGGGTCCAGGCGGAGCGCCATGTTGTGCAGGAAGGCCTGGATGCCACCGGGCCTGGGCGGGAAGTCGTTGGTCACGATCAGGGTCTTGTGCATCGTCGCCGACAGTACCTAACGCGCCGGTGGGTCGTTCTTCATGGCCCCTGCACAGTTCTGCCGGGCATCATGGCCCGAATGATGCCGAGAATCCCGGCCCGTGCGGTGCTGGTGTGGGCCGCGACCCGGGCGCTGCTCCTCCTGTGCGTCCTGAAGGTGATCACGGTCCCGGGGCCGGACGTGACGACCGACGTCTCCGTCATCTACCGCAACTGGTACGGGGTCCTGCGCACGGGCACGTTCCCGCTGGACGACGTCACCTGGCAGTACCCGCCCGCCGCCGCGGGCGCGATCCTCTCCCCCGGCCTCCTGCCGTTCCTGTCCTACGCCACCGCGTTCTTCGTGCTCGCCCTCGTCGCCGATGCGATCACCTTCGGACTCCTCGTGTACGCGGGCGGGCGGCCCGGCAGGTCGTGGCGCGGGGCGTGGGTGTGGGTGGCGGGCGTGCCACTGCTCGGTCCGACCGCGTATGCGCGCTACGACGTCATGGTCACTGCGGTCGCGGTGGCGGCGCTGCTGGCCGGGGCCCGGCATCCGCGCGTCATGGGGGTGCTCACGGGGCTCGGCACGCTGCTGAAGGTGTGGCCCGTGCTCCTGCTGCTCGGGACCCGCCGCGGGCGCGTCACGCGGGTCTCCTGGGGCAGCGCGGCCCTCACGGCCGGCGCCCTGGTCGTCGCCTTCTCGGCGGCGATGCCGGGCGCGCTCGACTTCGTCACCTCCCAGCGCGACCGCGGCACGGAGGTCGAGTCGCTCGGCGCGCTGGTGTTCCATGTGGCGCGACAGTTCGGCTGGCCGGGTTACGTCGGACTGCACTACGGCTCGATGGAGTTCCTCGGCCCCTACGTGGACGTCGTGAGCGTGGTCGCACAAGGGCTGACGCTGCTCGCGTTCGGCTGGCTCCTGATGTGGCGGCTGCGGGCGCGGGCCTGGGCGCCGGGCACGCTCGCGGACGCGGCGTTCGTAGCGGTGCTGCTGTTCACGACGACGAGCCGGGTGATCAGCCCTCAGTACATGCTGTGGCTGACCGGCCTGGCCGCGGTGTCGACGCTGTTCTCCGCGAGCCGGATGACGCCGCCCGCCTGCCTGGTCCTGGCGGCGTCCCTCGTGACGTTCCTGGAGTTCCCGCTCGGGTTCGCACACGTCGTGGGCGGCGACGAACTCGGCCTCGCCCTGATCCTCGTACGCAACGGCCTGCTGGTCACCGCGTCACTGACCGCCGCACGGCGCCTGTGGCGCCGGACGGTCACGGAGCCGCACCTGAGCGAACAGCCGCCGTCGCCACGGCCGACCCGCGACGAGACCCTGCTGGCGTCATAGGTCCGCTCGTCGGTCAGCCCAGCTGTGCGCTCAGATAGTCCCGCCACTCCGCCGTGAACTTCTCCTCCGTCGTCCCGAGCACGCTCGCCATCGCCTCCTCGACCGCCCCGGTCCGCCGCTTGTGCTTCCCCACCGCGCGATAGAAGTCGTTCAGCTTCGCCTCGCCCCAGCGGTCGGCGATCATCCGGCAGGCCAGCCACCCGCCCTCGTACGCCTGCGCGAGCCGCCCCGCGTCGCCGGTGAACTCGAAGTCGGGGTCGGTGGGGAGCGCGGCCGGCAGCCGGCCGAGCCGCACCGCGCGCTGCAGTTCCGGCGCGGCCTGCCCCGCGGAGCGCCCGGTGCCGCGGTAGCCGACCCAGTCCGCGTACCCCTCGGACAGCCACAGTGGAGTGGCCCCCGACGTCGCCGCGCGGCTGGCGACATGGGTCGTCTCGTGCGTGAGGACGACCTGCTTGCCGAAGGAGCCGAGCACGCCGTAAGCGTCGGGGTTCACGATGATCCGGTCGGCCGGCGTCCGCCCCCGCGCACCCGCCTCGCCGGTCGTCACCGCGGCGATCCCCCGGTACCCGGCGGCGGGGGTCCCGAGCAGCGCGCCCATGCCGTCCAGGGACTTCGGGACGAGGACGACGACCCGCTGGGCCCAGCCGGTCCCCCAGGCGTCGCTCACGGCGGGCACGGCCTCGTCGGCGAGGTCCGCGTAGTCGCGCAGCGCGCCGTGGGACCTGCCGACGCCGAGGACGAGACTGTGCGCGCCCTTCTCGACGACGACCCTGCCCTGTTCCCAGAGCTGCTCGCCGGCCTTCGGGGCGGGCCGGTCGGAGGTCACGTACCAGCGTCCCTCGCGCAGTTCGAGCTCGAGGGAGCGCGCGGAGACGACGGGGGCGCTGTCGTAGCCCTCGATCCGGTAGCGCAGCTCCGCGCCTGCGGTGGCGTGGCTGCCCGAGCGGTCCAGGCGGGTGAGCCGGTACGTCCAGGAGGACAACGGGACGTCGGCGAGGTTCGTCAGAACCGCGGCGTCCGCGCTGCCGGTGGCCCGGTACGCGGCCGGATCCCGGACGAGGACGGCATCGGCCCTGCGGTCGAGGGTGTGCTGCACATCGCCCCGGACCGTGTCCTGCGCCGCGCCCCCGCCGCAGCCGACGAGCCCGGCGAGCAGGGCGGCCACAGACAGCAGGGCGACGCACGCCCCCGCTCCACCCGCACCACGCCCACGACCAGACATCCTCCCGATCGTACGGCGCCTCCCGCGCCGGGCCCCACCGGCCGCGACCGCTCAGACCCGCGTCACGGACGACACGGGCATCATGCCCACCGGGTCGTAGCGCACGGGCGCGCCGGGATAGGGGGCGTGGATGACCTGGCCGTTGCCCACATACATCCCGATGTGGCTGGCGTCCGAGCGGTAGGCGACGAGGTCGCCCGGCCGCGCCTCGGAGAGGGGGACCTGCCGTCCCGCGTACCGCTGGGCCTGCGAGGTGCGCGGCAGGCCGACACCCGCGCGCGCGTACGACCACTGCATCAGGCCCGAACAGTCGAACCCGGTGGGCCCGTTGGCGCCCCACACGTACGGCTTGCCGACCGCGGACATCGCGGCGGCGACCGCCGCGGCGGCCCGGCCGGACGACGGGACGCCTGCGCCCGACAGGTCGGGGACACCGTCGCGTTCGCCACCGCGCGAGGCGCGCTCGTAGGCCTCACGCTGCGCGGCGGGCAGGGAGTCGAGCAGGCGGCGGGCCTTGGCGAGCTTGTCCTCGACGGTCCGCTTGTGCCGGGCGACGGCCTTGCGGGAGCGCTCCAGGTCGAC
The DNA here is from genome assembly GCF_002803065.1 of Streptomyces sp. CB01635. Lineage (GTDB taxonomy): Bacteria > Actinomycetota > Actinomycetes > Streptomycetales > Streptomycetaceae > Streptomyces. The sequence goes on along the minus strand of NZ_NNBL01000002.1, from coordinate 431,719 downwards.
GAGCTTGCGGGTGGCCTCGGCGCGTTCCTGGGACAGGTCGCGCTGCGCCCGCTGCAGTTCGGTGAGTTCGCCGGCCTGGCGGGCGGTGACGCGGTTGAGGACGGACGCCTTGTCGAGATAGCCGTCGGGGTCCGACGACAGGATCAGGGCGAGGGCGGGGTCGATGCCGCCCGAGCGGTACTGGGCGCCTGCGAGCGAACCGAGGGCGCCGCGCATGGTGTTGATGCGCTCCTGCCCGCGGGCGACGCTGTCCTGAAGGTCCCCCAGTTCGTCGCGGAGCTTGTCGGCGCGCTCGTCGGCCTTGTTGAACGCCTCGGTGGCCTGCTCGGCCTGTTCGAGGAGGCGGTCGACCTCGGCCCGGGTGCCGGACGGGCGGTCCTGTGGCGCGGCGCCCGCGGGGGCGGCGGTGAGCCCGGCGGCGGCGGTGGCCGCCACGGCCGACAGGACGTACACAGTGGAGCCGCGCGCGCTCCGGTCGAGGCCGGACTGTGCGGGACGGCGATGGGACCCCACGGGTTGCCGCTCTCCTTTCCCGTCCCCCCGCCCCCACCACCCCAGGGGGCGGCCGGGCTCCGGAATGCGGGGCGACATTGACGTCCGCCCGGCACAGGCCCGGCTCCGGCCTGCGAGCCCACGTCGCGGGCCCGCTTCCGGCGGGTTCCTGCTTCACAGGCCCCTGCCGAAATCTGGGTTCCGGTCTTCCGGGAGCCTCCACAGGCGTCACTTCCCGCCCGTCCGGCGGTAGATACGCCAGCTCTCGCTGACGGACAGCGCGGAAGCTATCACGCAGCGCAATGGACGGCGATGCCCGGAAATGCCGGCGCCCCGGCATCGATGCAGGTCGACGCCGGGGCGCAAAGTCAGTGGGAGCTGCCGATATTCGCCCGAACGGGCGCGTATTCGCGTGACACTCGCCCGGTGGATCCGGGCCGGGTCCTCAGCCGGAGAGGCGGACGCCGAACTGGAAGGAACCGACGGTGCTCATCGACTCGTAGCGGACGACGGCACCGGGGTGCGGGGCGTGCAGCACCTGGCCGTTGCCGGCGTACAGGCCCACATGCGCGAGGTTGTTGAAGAAGACCAGGTCGCCCGGCTTGAGCTGGCTCATGCCGATCTTCGTGCCGTCGTTCTGCTGCGTGTACGTGGTCCGGGTTATGCCCACACCGGCCTGTCCGTACGACCACTGGGTGAGCCCGGAGCAGTCGTAGGAGTTGGGGCCCGTGCCGCCGGAGACGTACGGCTTGCCGAGCTGGGTCGCGGCGGCGCTCAGGGCGGCGGCGCCGCGCTTGGAGGCCGGGACCTCGTTGCCGAGGTCGACGCGGGCGCCGGCGGAGCGGCTCGCGCGGGCGTCGTCGGCGGCCATCTTCTGCCGCTCGGCGGCGGTGAGGGTGTTGAGGAGCTTCTGCGCGGCGCTGAGCTTGCTCTGGACCTGCTGCTTCTTCTTGCCGAGTTCCGTGCGGGTGTCGGCGAGGTCCTTGAGCTTGTCGGCGGCTTCCTGGCGCTCCTGCGCCAGCGAACGCTGCTTCTCCTGGATCTTCTTCAGGCCCTCGACCTGCTGACCGGTGAGCTGGTCGAGCGTGGAGGCCTTGTCCAGGAAGTCGTCCGGGTCGGCGGAGAGGAAGAGCTGGACGGAGGGGTCGATACCGCCGGAGCGGTACTGGGCGCTGGCCATCGAACCGAGGCCGGTGCGCATCTCGTTGAGATCCTCCTGGCCGCGGGCGACCTTGTCCTGGAGGTCGCCGATCTCCTTCTCGAGCTTCTTCTGCTTCTCCTTGGCCCCGTTGTACTTGTCGGTGGCCTTCTCCGCCTCTTCGTAGAGCTTGTCGACCTTGGCCTTGACCTCACTCTTGCTCGGCTTCGGCGCGGCCTGCGCGGCCTGCGACGTGAGGGCCACGGCTGCGGCGGCGGTTGCGGTGAGCACGGTCACACGGGTGCGGCTCGGCTGCTTGGGTCGACGGTGGGACGCCACGAAGGCGAGCTCCTTCTTCCTCCAGCCGCCTACCGACACGCCGGTGGGCGGTGACCCTCTGCCGTCACTCCCGATGAGCGATCACCCGAGCGGAGGTTCGAGGCCAGACCTTAGTGACCTTCTTGTGATCAGTTCAAATCCTGACGAGAAAAAAGTCGGTCACCGAGCGCATTCTTTACACTCAACTCACGTGCGGTAATGCTCGTTTGACACTACGTTGCGTAAACGTTCCGCCAATTCGGGCATCAGGCCCAGAGGTTACGTATGAGACCTACGTTGCCTATGTGGCGAAGGGGCGGAACCGCGCGGCGGTCGGTCAGCCGCGCGAGAGACGCTTCAGAAGCATCACGGAGGCGACGGGACGCGCACCCGACTTGGCGACCCCGTCGGCCACCTCGCGGTCCGTGGAGACGACCACCACGGGCCGTCCGGAGGGCTCGGCGCGCACCAGCTGGCGGATCAGCTCGTCGGCGGTGACACCCGCCTTCGAGAAGAGCACGCGCACCCCGCGCGGCGGCGCGAGCAGTACGGGCGCGGCGAGTTCGGCCCCGTCGAAGACACAGGTGACCTCGGCGCCGGTCTGCGCGGCGAGCTGGGAGAGGGAGCCGAGCAGCCTCAGCCGCTGCTTCTCCAGCGGCATCGTCGGATAGCCGGTCTTGGTGACGTTGTAGCCGTCGACCACGAGATGGGCCTGCGGCAGGGCGAGCAACTGGTCCAGGATGGCGGGGTCGTGCTCGGACAGGGCGCGGGCCGCGATGTCCTTGGGCGACATCCGCCCGGGCTCCACGGCGTCCACGGTCTCGGCGGGGCGCACGGACACGGGCGGCAGCGCCAGCTCGCGGCGCAGCCCCTGCGCGGACTCCAGGACGGTGTCGAGCAGCAGCCGTACGCGCATGTCCTCGACGCTGCGGCCCTCGCGCGCCGCCTTGCGGGAGGCCTCGAGCGCCGCCTCCGTCTCGCCGAGCCGCGCCTTGAGCCGCCGCGTCTCGCTGTCGGCGGCGGACAGCTGTGCCTGCATCTCGGCCCGTACGGCCTCGGTCTCGCCGTGGATCTTGCGCACGGCCGCCTCGCCGCGCTTGACGTCACTGAGCGCGCTGCGCAGTTTGCGGTGGAGGGAGTCGGCCTCCTTCTTCGCCGACTCCAGCTCCGTGCGCAGCCGTTCGGTCTCGGACCTGGTCTGGTCGCGGGCGGCCCCGACCTCGGCGCGCAGCCGCTCCAGCTCCGCCCGCGCCTCCTCGTCGGCGCGCTCGGCGTCGGCCCGCACGGCCTCCTCGCCGGCGGCCGCGACGAGCTTCACCCAGCCGGTGGGCCGCAGCACATAGGCCGCGGCGGCCACGTCGAGGGGGTCGGCGGCGGGCGGCGGCGCCCCGGAGTCCAGGGCGCCGGCGAGCTCCGGCTGGGCTTCTCTGAGACGTTCGCCGATGCGCTGGCGGAAGAGGGTGTCGCCCTCGAGCGCGGCGGCCATCGCATTGCCGGCGAACTTGGCACGCCGGGTCGGGGTGAAGCGCGCATACTGCCGCAACTGGGGCGGCAGTTCGGCGACCGTCAGCCCGCCGAAGCCGTCCGAGACGATCTGCACGACCCGGCGCCGCACGCCTTCGGGCAACGGCCGGTCGAGCACCTCAGCGGCGCCGTCCCCGGCCTCTCCGCCTGCGCTCTCCACCATCCGTCACCCCAATGTCCGTATTTTCTGGGGGTTCGGCTCCCTCTCAGGAGCCGGCACCCGGCCTGTCCACGAGTTCGACCTGATCCACCGCGTTGCACCAGCGGCAGCGGACCGACTCGATGGTCTCACTGACGACCTCGCGCTCCTCGACCTTCGGGTCACCAGCGAGGTCGAGGTGCACGTATTCGACGACCTTCGACGATCGGGTCACGTCGAAACGCGTGAGGTTGCCGCAGAGAGTGCAGCGCCAACGGGTCTCGGCGGTCGGCAGGGGAACCGTCATCGGGGCTGTCGCCTTCTTTCGGGGTCGTACGTTTTCCGTGGTGCGTGGTGCCCGTAACCCTACGGCCTGCCGGGTACCCCCCGCGCGGGCGTCCACAGTAGGGAATCCCGGCAGGCCGTCTGGGCAGGTGTGCACCGTTACGTCATGATCTGTTGCATGATCGACAATCGGGGTGTGACGGCGGGCAGGACGGTCAGATCGGCTGTCAGGAACCACCCGGCACCGGTGACGTACGGGCTGATCGCTCTGTGCTGCGTGGTGTTCGTGCTGTCCCCGGCGTCCGGGTTCAACCCCGTCTACGGCACGGGCGACCGGCTGCTCGCGGCTCAGAGCGACTACTTCGAGCGCTGGGGCGTGATCCCGGCCCAGCTGCTCACCGGCTCCCCGCGCGCCGCACTCACCACCGTCACGGCCCTCTTCGTCCACGGCAGCTATCTGCACCTGCTGGGCAACATGCTCTTCCTGTACGTCTTCGGCGCGATGGTCGAAGAAGGAATGGGCCACCTCCAGTTCGCGCTCTTCTACGTGCTCTCCGGCTGCGCGGCGCTGCTCGGCTACGCCATTGCGTACGCGAGCTCGGAGCAGACCCTGGTGGGCGCCTCGGGGGCGATCTCCGCGGTGCTCGGGGCGTTCCTGTATCTCTTCCCCCGGGCGCGCGTGACGAGCCTGTTCCCGTTCCTGTTCTTCCTGCCGCTGCGGTTTCCCGCGTGGGTGGTGCTGCCGTTCTGGGTGGCACTCCAGTGGGCGGCGGCCCGGCAGAGCGGCCAGGGGCCGGGAGTGGCCTACCTGGCGCACCTGGTCGGGTTCTCCGTCGGGTTCCTCTACGCGTGGGCGCGCTACAGAGGAAGGAAGCGGGGTGCGCAGAGCGCTTCTGTGCAAGAGCGGGGGCGGGAGACGGGCGGGCTAGAGTGAAAGCAGCCCCAGCCACGGCCACCGAGGGAGACAGCCAGCCGTGATCACCGCGATCGTGCTCATCAAGACCAGCGTGGACCGGATCCCCGAGATCGCCGAGTCGATCGCCGCCCTCGACAGCGTCAGCGAGGTCTTCTCCGTGACCGGTACGTACGACCTGATCGCCATGGTGCGCGTCGCGCGCCACGACGACCTGGCGGACGTCATCCCCGGGAAGATCAGCAAGATCCCGGGAGTGGAGGCGACGGACACGCATGTCGCGTTCCGCACGTACTCGCAGCACGACCTGGAGGCGGCGTTCGCGATCGGACTCGACTCCTGATCCAGCCCGCTTGACGACCGAAGGCCGCCCCGAGGGGCGGCCTTCGTCATGTCCGGTGAGGCCGGCGGATCACACCGCCGGGACGCAACGCCCGTCCTCCGTGCGGTAGTTCCAGCGAGCGCCGTCGCGGACCAGCTCGGTGACGGCGCGCACGAAGCGCTCGACGTGCTCGTCCGGGGTGCCGGCGCCGAAGCTGACGCGGATCGCGTTGAGGGACTTCTCGCCGGGCGCGGCCTCGGGCGCCCCGCACTCCCCCTGCGACTGCGGGTCGCTGCCCAGCAGGGTGCGCACGAGAGGGTGGGCGCAGAAGAGGCCGTCGCGCACGCCGATGCCGTACTCGGCGGAGAGCGCGGCCGCGAAGTGCGAGCTGTTCCAGCCGTCGACGACGAACGAGATGACGCCGACGCGCGGGGCGTCGTCGCCGAACAGCGAGAGCACCTTCACCTCGGGCACGGCGGCGAGACCGTCGCGGACCTTGCCGATCAGGTACTGCTCGCGGGCGACGAGCGAGTCGAAGCCCGCCTCGGTGAGCGCCTTGCAGGCGGAGGCGATGGAGTAGACGCCGATGACGTTCGGCGAACCGGCCTCGTGGCGGGCGGCGCTGTCGTGCCACTCGACGTCCACACCGCCGTCGGCGCGCCGCGCGACCTTGCGGGAGGCGCCGCCGCCGGCGAGGTAGGGCTCGGAGCCCTGGAGCCAGTCGGCGCGGCCTGCGAGGACGCCGGAGCCGAAGGGCGCGTACAGCTTGTGCCCGGAGAAGGCGACCCAGTCGACGTCGAGGTCCTGGATGTCGACGGGGTGGTGGGGGGCGAGCTGCGCGGCGTCGAGGACGATGCGGGCGCCGTGCGCGTGGGCGGCGGCGGCGAGCTCACGGACGGGCCACAGCTCGCCGGTGACGTTCGAGGCACCCGTGACGCACACCAGGGCGGGGCCGTAGGGGTCGCGGCCGGCGAGGGCGCGCTCCAGGGTCCGGACGGCCTCGCCGGGCGTGCGCGGCGCGTTCAGGTACGTCACCCGGGCGTCGCGCCAGGGCAGGAGCGAGGCGTGGTGCTCGGTCTCGAAGACGAAGACCTCGCAGTCGGCGGGGAGCACGGCGGCGAGCAGGTTGAGCGAGTCCGTGGTCGACCGGGTGAAGATCACCTGGTCGTCCGCGCGGCAGCCGAGGAACTCGGCGACGGTCACGCGGGAGTTCTCGAAGAGGTCGGTCGACAGCTGCGACAGGTACCCGGCGCCGCGGTGCACGCTGCCGTAGTACGGCGCGTAGGCCGCGACGTCGTCCCAGACCCGCTGGAGCGCCGGGGCGCTGGCCGCGTAGTCGAGGGCCGCGTAGCTGACCTCGCCCCCGGTGACGAGCGGAACGGTGACATCCCTGCCCAGAACCGGCAGAGCACCGGGAATTTCACGACAAAGCGACTGGTCGGCGGCAGCAGTGGGGACAGACATGGCGAACTCCCGTGAGAGACAAGCGAATTGACCACGCCGGAGCCGATGGCTCGACGGCGCAGCTGAAAAGGAAAAAGGTGTGCGGAGGTGGGGCGGAGATGCCCTATCGCATTCGCTTGCTCACGAGACTGCTCCCTTGAGGACCAGGACCCCAGGGTGTGCAGGGGTCCGCGCTTGCAGAGCACCTTGCTGTGCACTGCCTGGTCTTCACCCGGGGCACCCCGCCACGGACGGAGGGTTGCCGGACAGCGAGCCGGGGCCTAATCGCTGTCACTCATGACCTGCCGAGAAGTATGCCAGCTGATCGCTTCATCGCAACAGCGTGTCCGCATCCCGGACGGAGCGTGGTGGGGAGGCGCCAACCGGCACCTCCCCACCCCTTCTGTCCTGCACCTTTACGCGTTGCTGGCCGCCACCCAGCGCTCCAGCGTCCGCTTCGCCGAGCCCGAGTCGATCGACTCCGCGGCGCGGGCCATGCCGGCCCGGAGCTGGTCGGTCAGGGAGCCCTCGCCGGGCGTGAGAGCCACGAGCGCCGCCGCCGAGTTGAGGAGGACCGCGTCCCGTACCGGGCCCCTCTCACCGTCCAGCAGGCGGCGGGCCACCTCCGCGTTGTACGACGCGTCGGCGCCCCGCAGCGCGGACACCGGCACCAGGTCGATGCCGACGTCCCGCGGGTCGAAGGCCTCCTCGCGCACAGTGCCGTCCCGGACCACCCAGATCCGCGAGGTCGCCGTCGTCGTCAGCTCGTCCAGGCCGTCGTCGCCGCGGAAGACGAGGGACGAGTGGCCGCGCTCGGCGAAGACACCGGCCACGATGGGCGCCATCCGCGCGTCGGCGACACCGACGGCCTGGGCCCGCACCTTGGCAGGGTTGGTCAGCGGACCGAGGAAGTTGAACGTCGTGCGGATGCCCAGCTGGCCGCGCGCCGCCGCCACGTGCCGCAGCGCCGGGTGGAACTTCACGGCGAAGCAGAACGTGATCCCGGCCTCGTCCGCGACCTCGGCCACGCGCTTCGGCGTCAGCTCCAGATTCACGCCGAGCTTCTCCAGGACGTCCGAGGCGCCGGACGCCGACGAGGCGGCGCGGTTGCCGTGCTTGACGACCTTGGCGCCCGTGCCCGCGATGACGATCGCCGACATCGTGGAGATGTTGACCGTCTTGGCGCCGTCGCCGCCCGTGCCGACGATGTCGACCGTGTCGCCCGGGACCTCGATCACGTTGGCGTGCTCGTACATGGACCGAACGAGGCCGGAGATCTCCTCCACGGTCTCGCCCTTGGCGCGCATGGCCACCGCGAACCCGGCGATCTGCACGTCCGTGGCCTCGCCCCGCATGATGCGGTCCATGGCCCAGGCGGTGTCGTCGGCGCTCTGGTCGCGCCCTTCGAGGAGGCCGTTCAGGAGCTGGGGCCAGGAACGGCCCGCCGCGGTATTGCCTCCTGCGGGGGTCACAGCATTCATCTGCCGCTCCTGGTTTTCAGTGTGTAAGGGAACAAGGCCACCCTATCCAGCCCGGAGAGCGGCAAAGAGCCCCGTCCAGTGCCTGGACGGGGCTCTCACCGTGGCGACCGTGCGGTCAGTTCAGGTGATCAGTGGTGGCCGTGGCCGCTGGTGATCTCCTTGTACTCCTCGACAGTCGGCTTGGGGATCTGGCTCTCCTCGCCGTACATCCCCTCGGAGAGCCTGGCCCGCAGCTTCTCCGTACCGGACACCTTGCGCTCCACACCGTTCTCGTCGACCGTCGGGCCGACCTCGAGCGGCGCGTACTGCTCGTGCGCGGTGAGGGTGTGCAGGGCGTCGGGCCCGAGCGGCTCGTGGACCTCGATGAACTCACCGTGCGGCAGGCGCTTGATGAGGCCGGACTCGCGTCCGTGCAGCACCTTGTCCTTGTCGCGGCGCTGGAGGCCGAGGCAGATCCGCTTGGTGATGAGGAAGGTCAGCACGGGCACGATGAAGAACCCGATACGCACGAACCAGGTGATCGCGTTGATCGACAGGTGGAAGTGCGTGGCCCAGAGGTCGTTACCACCACCGAGGAGCAGGACGAAGTACCAGCTGATCCAGGCGGCACCGAACGCGGTCCGGGTCGGGACGTTGCGCGGGCGGTCCAGGATGTGGTGCTCGCGCTTGTCGCCGGTGATCCAGGACTCGATGAACGGGTAGACCGCGATCACCACCAGGACCAGCGGGAAGATCATCAGCGGGATGAACACACCCAGGACGAGCGTGTGACCCCAGAGGTTGATCTCCCAGCCCGGCATGAAGCGGATCAGGCCCTCGGAGAAGCCCATGTACCAGTCGGGCTGCGCGCCGGTGGAGACCTGGTCGACCCGGTACGGGCCCATGGCCCAGATCGGGTTGACCGACGCGATCGCGGCGACGGCCGCGATGACACCGAAGACCAGGAAGAAGAAGCCGCCCGCCTTGGCCATGTAGACCGGGAGCAGCGGCATGCCGACGACGTTCTTGTTCGTCTTTCCGGGGCCCGCGAACTGCGTGTGCTTGTGGTAGAAGACCAGGATCAGGTGAGCGACCACGAGACCGAGCATGATGCCCGGCAGCAGCAGGATGTGGACCGAGTAGAACCGCGCGACGAAGTCGCCGCCCGGGAACTCGCCGCCGAAGAGGAAGAACGACAGGTACGTGCCGACGATCGGCACGGACAGGACCGCGCCCTCCATGAAGCGGACACCGGTGCCGGAGAGCAGGTCGTCCGGGAGCGAGTAACCGGTGAAGCCGGTGAACATGCCGAGGACGAACAGCAGGAAGCCGAACACCCAGTTGACCTCACGCGGCTTGCGGAACGCACCCGTGAAGAACACGCGCATCATGTGCACGAACATGCCGGCGAGGAAGATCAGCGCCGCCCAGTGGTGGATCTGCCGGATCAGCAGACCACCGCGCACCTCGAAGGAGATGTGCATGGTCGAGTTGAATGCCTCGGACATCAGCTGTCCCTGCAGCGGGACGTAGCTGCCGTGGTACTCCACCTCGTTCATCGACGGGTGGAAGAACAGCGTCAGGTACACACCCGTGAGGATGATGATGATGAAGCTGTAGAGGCAGATCTCGCCGAGCATGAAGGACCAGTGGTCCGGGAAGATCTTGCGCATGTTGGCCTTGGCCAGGGAGTAGATCCCGAGCCGGCCGTCCGCCCAGTCGGCCACCCGCTCACCGGCGGGCGCCTTCTCGCGCGAGGACGCGTCGTTGGTCGTCGAAGTGCTCATCCGCGCTCCCAGAAAGCAGGACCGACGGGCTCTGCGAAGTCGCCGAGCGCCTGCAGGTAACCCTCGTCGTTCACGCCGATACGCAGCTGCGGGAGCGCGTGGCCGGCGGGACCGAAGATGACGCGGGCGCCGTCGGAGAGGTCGAAGGTGGACTGGTGACAGGGGCAGAGCACGTGGTGCGTCTGCTGCTCGTACAGGGAGATCGGGCAGCCCACGTGGGTGCAGACCTTCGAGTACGCGACGACACCCTCGTGGCCCCACGCGAGCTCTTGCTTGTCCTTGATCTCGTCCGGCTGGATCCGGACCAGCATCAGGGCGGCCTTGCCCATGACCTGCTGGAAGTCCTCGTCGTGCTCCTCCACGCCCTCGGGCTTGGCGAAGGTGAGCGAGCCGACCACGATGTCCGAAGGACGCAGCGGCTCGTTCGTGTTCATGTTGACGAGGAGCTTGCCCTTCTTCCACGCGGTGTGCCGGAGCTTGTCCTCCGGCAGCGGACCGAGGTCACGGAGGAGGACGATGCCGGAGAGCGGGACCATCGCGACCGCGCCGAAGAGCGTGTTGCGGATCAGCTTGCGCCGGCCGAACTGCGACTCCTTGGCGCCCTGCTTGAAGTCCGCCAGGACCTTCGCCTTGACCTCGGGCTCGGCCGAGATCGCGTGACGGTCGTCGGCGACCTCCACGTCGGACATCAGGGTGCGGGCCCAGTGGACCGCGCCCGCGCCGATGCAGAACAGCGCCAGGCCGAGCGTCATGCCGAGCGCGAAGTTCAGCGCGCTGATGTGCCCGATCGGCCAGATGAAGACGCTCTTGTCGGCCTTGATCGTCACGAACGCGGCGATGAAGGCGACCGTGGAGAGCATCGAGAGCGTGAACAGGAAGGCGACCACGCGCTCGGAGCGCCTGGCGGCCCGCTCGTCGATGTCCTGGATCCGGTGCTCGTGGGGCGGCAGCCCCGGGTTGGCGAAGGGGTCTTCCTTCACCGCGACCGAGCCGTGCGGCTGGTCGGCGTCCTGCGCGCTGGGCAGGTTCTCTTCTGGAATCTCTTGACTCATGACTTCTTGGCCTTTGCGGTCCGAGCGGCGACCCAGACGGCGACGGCGACCAGGGCGCCGAGACCGAAGACCCAGGCGAACAGGCCTTCAGTGAACGGGCCGAGCCCGCCCAGCGTCAGCCCGCCGGGGCTCTCGGTCTCGTTGCCGTTGACCGCGTTGATGTACGCGATGATGTCCTTCTTGCTCTTCTCCGGCATCGTGGTGTCGGGGAAGGACGGCATGTTCTGCGGGCCCGTCTGCATGGCCTCGTAGATGTGCTTCGGGCTCACGTCCTCCAGGTTCGGCGCGAACTTGCCGTGTGTCAGCGCGCCGCCCTCACCGGTGAAGTTGTGGCACTGCGCGCAGTTGGTACGGAACAGCTCGCCACCGTTGGCGATGTCCGCACCCTCCGGGCTGACCTGGTTCTTCGTCGGGACGGTCGGACCGGCACCGAGCGAGGCGACGTACGCCGCGAGCTGGTCGATCTCGGCCTGCGAGTAGATGACCTTCTTCTTCGGGATCTGCGCGCCGGGCTGCTGCGCGGGCATGCGCCCGGTGCCGACCTGGAAGTCGACGGCCGCGGCGCCCACGCCCGTCAGCGGCGGACCGTCACTGGATCCCTGACCGCCGGTGCCGTGGCAGCTGGCGCAGCCAACGGCGTAGAGCTTCTTGCCCTCGTCGATGGCGAGGGACTGGGCGGTTTCGTCGGCCTGCGCCTTGCTCGCGGGTGCGAACGCGGCGTACAGCCCCCCGGTGGCCGCCAGCGCGAGGAGTAGGACGACGACCGCCGCCAGCGGATGGCGTCGTCGTGCGGAGAGCTTTTTCACGGATTACCCCGGTGTCAGGATCTTCTGCGTCGGTGCTTACTGGACGAGTCGGTACGTCGGGACGACGTGCCGGCTACTTGATCAAGTAGATCGTGGCGAAAAGGCCGATCCAGACGACATCGACGAAGTGCCAGTAATAGGACACGACGATGGCTGCGGTCGCCTGCTCATGGGTGAACTTCCTGGCCGCGTATGTGCGGCCGAGGACGAACAGGAAGGCGATGAGGCCGCCTGTCACGTGCAGTCCATGGAAGCCAGTCGTCAGGTAGAACACCGAACCGTACGGGTCGGAGGACAGCGAGAGACCGTCCTTCTTGACCAGCTCGGTGTACTCGAAGATCTGACCGCCGATGAAGATCGCACCCATGATGAAGGTGACGATGAACCATGTCCTGAGCTTCTTCACATCCCCGCGCTCGGCGGCGAACACGCCGAGCTGACAGGTCAGTGAGGAGAGCACCAGGATCGTGGTGTTCGTCGCTGAGAACGGAACGTTCAGCGACTCGGCCATTTCCTTCCAGTGATCTGGCCCGGTCACCGATCGCAGGGTGAAGTACATCGCGAAGAGGGCCGCGAAGAACATCAGCTCGGAACTCAGCCAGATGATGGTTCCGACGCTGGTGAGGTTCGGCCGATTGACCGACGGGTGCGCGTGCCCGGTTTCTACTGTCGTTGCTGTCGCCACGACCGACATTATGTCGGTCGCTTATCTCGCGCTCACCCCGGGGGGTGCCGTTCGGAGTGTCTGTGGGGTGTGTCCAGCCCGTATGGCCCATCGGGGCGGTGTCCGAACCGGTGTTGACGGGGTGTCGGGAGGAGTAGGCTCCGCGCAACGCTTCCCCACCTCGATGAGTCAAAGACGCCGAAGTCTCGGAGGAACGATGCAGTCGACCGCGACGGTCCTGGTCTACAGCGACAACGCAAGCACCCGCGAACAGGTCCGCCTCGCGACCGGGCGCCGGCCCGCCGCCGACGCCCCCGAGATCGAGTTCGTCGAGTGCGCCACGCTCCCGGCGGTCCTCAAGGAGCTGGACCGCGGCGGCATCGACGTCTGCGTCCTGGACGGCGAGGCCGTTCCTGCGGGCGGCATGGGCGTCTGCCGGCAGATCAAGGACGAGATCTTCCACTGCCCGCCGGTGCTGCTCCTGATGGGCCGCCCGCAGGACGCCTGGCTGGCCACCTGGAGCCGCGCCGAGGCCGCCGTGACGCTGCCGGTCGATCCGGTGGAGTTCGCGGGCGCACTGGCCTCCCTGCTGCGCTCCCGGCGCGCCGTGGAGGCGTAGGGCGCTTCGGTACGCCGACGGGGCGGCCCGCAGCGCTGCTGCGGGCCGCCCCGTCCGTGTGTGTTCCGGAGTCAGAAGTCTCACACCTCGGGGCTCAGCCGGGCCGCCTGGACCGTGCTGCGGCCGCCGTCCCCCGCGACCGCCTGGACGGCGCTGCCCTTCTCCCAGTTCTTCCAGCTGAGGTTCCAGTCGCCGAAGCCGTTGCCGAACGGGTCCATCTGCGCGCCGTTGCTGTTGATGACCTTCACGACGTCGCCGGTGCGGACGGTGTTGAAGAACCACTCGGCGTTGCTCATGCTCATGCCGGTGCAGCCGTGGCTGACGTTGGCGTACCCCTGCGAGCCCTGGGACCAGGGCGCGGCGTGCACGTATTCGCCGCTCCAGGTCACCCGGGTCGCGAAGTACACGGGCATGTCGTAGGACTCCGACGAGCCCTCGGCGATGCCGATGCTGGTGCTGCGCATCCGTACGAAGCGTTCCTTGCCGAGTACGACCTTGACGCCGTTGCGGGTCTCGAAGCCGGGCTTGCCGGTGGTGACGGGGATGGTGTTGATCACTCGGCCGTTGCGGTAGACCGTCATCTGGTGAGAGCCGGCGTCGGTCACGGCCTCTATTCGGTCGCCGATGGTGAGGCGAAGCGGCTTGGAGGCGCCGCCCCAGAGGCGGTCGCCGATCTTTATGCCGTCGAGGGTGCTGTGCGCTTCCACGGTGGCCCCTGCGGGCCAGTACTCCTCGGGGCGGAAGTGCAGCGTCTTGTCGTCCACCCACGTCCAGGAGCCCGCCACGGCGGGCTCCGAGTCGACCTTCAGGGCCCGCTCGACGACGGCCCGTGCGGCCTTGTCCTTGACGGCGGCGCTGAGTTCGGCGGTGACGGGCTGTCCGACGCCGTACTTGCCGGCCTCGGGGCCGAAGGTGACCTTGAGGGACTTCTTCTTGTCCGGGTGGCCCGTGTCGAAGGTGAGGACCTTGCGGCCGGGCGCGCCCTCGTCGTCCTCGGTGCTCACGTGCACCGTGTAGTGGGCGTCGGCGGCGAGCGGGGCGGTGCTGTGCCACCTGCTGCCGTCGGCGGACAGTTCGCCCACGACATAGCGGCCTATCTCGTCGGTGGCCGTGACATCGGTTATGCGTGCCTCGTCGCCCTCCGAGGTGATCTCTATGGGCTTGTCCGGGTCGGCCTTCTTGCTCCCGGACTCCCCGCTGAAGCCGATCTCGCCCGCCGCGTCGTACGGCTTGGCGGAGAGCGGGTGACTGGAGCCGCTGCAGCCCGTGACGCTCGCACCGAGTGCGGTCACCAGCAGAGTGCAGCCCATTACCATGCGAATTCTCGGTGAGTTGTTCATGAGCAACACGGTATGAACCCTCGCCGCTCGCGGCGCGTCGATTGGGCCGTCCGAGGCACGGCCGGGGCGGGGCACGGGAAAGGGCCCGGACACTCCTGACGGAGTGCCCGGGCCCTTTCGGCGCCGTCCGGGCCCTACTGGGTCCGGTTCTCGCCGCGGTAGTACTCGAAGACCCAGCCCCACAGGCCGATCCCGATGATCGGGGCCGAGAAGTACATCAGCCACCAGCCGAAGATGACGCCCATGAAGCCGAGCGCACCGCCGATGGCCAGAGCCAGCGGCTGCCAGCTGTGCGGGCTGAAGAAGCCCACCTCACCGGCGTCGTCCGCGACATCGGCCTCCTTGTTGTCCTGCGCACCCGTGTCGAGCCGCCGGGCCGTGAAGGCCAGGTAGTAGCCGACCATGATGCACAGGCCGAAGGACAGGAAGAGCGCCGTGGTTCCGGCGGGCTCCTTCGACCACACGCCGTAGACGATCGCCATGGCGAGCACGAAGACGCTCAGCCAGATGAACATCTTGCCTTGGACCTTCACTTGCCGGCCTCCTTGCCACCAGAGAGAGCCTTGCCCCCGTGGCCGCCGTTCTGGAGCTGGTCCATCGCGGCGATCTCCGGGTGGTGCAGGTCGAACGCCGGCGATTCACTGCGAATGCGCGGCAGGGTGAGGAAGTTGTGCCGCGGCGGCGGGCAGGACGTCGCCCATTCGAGCGAACGGCCGTAGCCCCACGGGTCGTCGACCTCGACCTTCTTGCCGTACTTGGCTGTCTTCCACACGTTGTAGAAGAACGGCAGGATCGACAGACCGAGCAGGAACGAGGAGATCGTCGAGATCGTGTTCAGCGCGGTGAAGCCGTCGGCCGCGAGGTAGTCCGCGTAACGACGCGGCATGCCCTCGACGCCCAGCCAGTGCTGCACCAGGAACGTGCCGTGGAAGCCGATGAACAGCGTCCAGAACGTGATCTTGCCGAGCCGCTCGTCGAGCATCTTGCCCGTGAACTTCGGCCACCAGAAGTGGAATCCGGCGAACATCGCGAACACCACGGTGCCGAAGACGACGTAGTGGAAGTGCGCGACGACGAAGTACGAGTCCGAGACGTGGAAGTCCAGCGGCGGGGCCGCCAGGATGACGCCGGTCAGACCACCGAAGACGAAGGTGATCAGGAAGCCGATCGTCCAGAGCATCGGTGTCTCGAAGGACAGTGAGCCCTTCCACATCGTGCCGATCCAGTTGAAGAACTTCACGCCTGTCGGTACGGCGATGAGGAACGTCATGAAGGAGAAGAACGGCAACAGCACGCCGCCGGTGACGTACATGTGGTGCGCCCACACGGTCACGGAGAGACCCGCGATCGCAATGGTCGCGCCGATCAGGCCCGAGTAGCCGAACATCGGCTTCCTCGAGAACACCGGGATCACTTCGGAAATGATTCCGAAGAATGGCAACGCGATGATGTACACCTCTGGGTGTCCGAAGAACCAGAAGAGGTGTTGCCATAGCAAGGCGCCGCCATTACTGGCGTCGAACACATGCGCACCGAACTTACGATCCGCCTCCAGGGCGAACAGCGCGGCGGCCAGGACCGGGAAGGCGAGCAGGACCAGGACGGCGGTCAGCAGCACGTTCCATACGAAGATCGGCATGCGGAACATCGTCATGCCGGGAGCGCGCATGCAGATGATCGTGGTGATGAAGTTGACCGCGCCGAGGATGGTGCCGAAGCCGGAGAAGGCCAGACCCATGATCCACATGTCGGCGCCGATGCCCGGGCTGCGGACCGCGTCCGACAGCGGGGAGTAGGCGAACCAGCCGAAGTCGGCCGCACCCTGCGGGGTGAGGAAACCGCCGACGGCGATGGTCGAGCCGAACAGGTAGAGCCAGTAGGCGAACATGTTCAGCCGCGGGAACGCCACGTCGGGCGCGCCGATCTGCAGCGGCATGATCCAGTTCGTGAAACCGGCGAACAGCGGCGTCGCGAACATCAGCAGCATGATCGTGCCGTGCATCGTGAACGCCTGGTTGAACTGCTCGTTCGACATGATCTGGTTGCCGGGACGAGCGAGTTCGGCGCGCATGAAGAGCGCCATGACTCCGCCGATGCAGAAGAACGCGAACGACGTGACCAGGTAGAGCGTGCCGATCGTCTTGTGGTCAGTGGTGGTCAGCCACTTGACGACGACATTCCCCGGCTGCTTGCGCCTGACCGGCAACTCGTTCTCGTACGAGTCGTCAGCTGCGGCGGCACCCTGAGGTTCGTTGAGGATGCTCACAGGTTGTTCGTCTCCCGGTTCTTCTCGTGGCTCGTCTGCGCGATGCCGGACGGGATGTAACCGGTCTGCCCCTTCTTCACGAGGTCCTTGAGGTGCTGCTGGTAGCGCTCAGGAGAGACGACCTTCACGTTGAACAGCATGCGCGAGTGGTCGACGCCGCAGAGCTCGGCGCACTTGCCCAGGAAGGTGCCCTCCCGGTTGGGAGTCACCTCGAAGGCGTTGGTGTGGCCGGGAATGACGTCCTGCTTCATCAGGAACGGCACCACCCAGAAGTCATGGATGACGTCGCGCGAGGTGAGGACGAACCGGACCTTCTCGCCCTTGGGGAGCCAGAGGGTGGGGCCGGGGTTCTTCGTCTGCGGGTTCACCGACGCCGGCGTACCGGCCTCGTAGACGCCGCCGGCGTTCGCCGGGAAGTCCTTGATGAAGCGGTCCGGAATGCCGGCCAGTTCCTTCGAGGTCTTCGCGTCACCCGTGGAGCCGGGCACGTTCTCGACATAGTTGAAGCCCCAGCTCCACTGATAGCCGACCACGTTGATGGTGTGGGCCGGCTTGTCGTCGAGGCTGAGGAGCTTCGTCTCGTCTCGCGCCGTGAAGTAGAAGAGGACCGAGACGATGATGAGCGGTACCACCGTGTACAGCGCCTCGAGCGGCATGTTGTACCGCGTCTGCGTTGGTACCTCGATCTTGGTGCGGCTGCGCCGGTGGAAGATGATGCTCCACAGGATCAGGCCCCAGACAAGGACGCCCGTGGCGAGCGCTGCCGCCCACGAGCCCTGCCAGAGGGAGAGGATCCTGGGACCTTCTTCCGTAACCGGGGTCGGCATACCAAGACGAGGAAAGTCCTTGTATGTGCAACCAGTAGCGGTTACCAGGATCAGGCCCGCAGTCAGCACCTGCGGCAGCTTCCGCCGCATCGGGCGCCGCGACGAGCGGTCGGAGCCGTTGGGACTCACGTAGCGCCTTCCCGAGAGTCTCGCCCGCGCTGGTTGGCTACGGCCGTCTCGCTGGTCGCTCGCCGCCCTGGCACACGGGCAGGGGTTTGGATGTTTATGCGGACCAAACCCTACTGGACGCTATTTGGGGTCGCGCGGGGAGGGTGCCTAACGCGCCGCGGGTCACTCAGAAGGGGTGGAACTTGCTGTTCCGGGGGGATCTGACGGGGGATCGGGGGGATGCCCGGCGGGTGACGGGCGCGGGTGGTCCGGCGGGTGACGGGCGCGGGTGGCCCGGCGGGGGCGCGCTCCGGGTGGCCGGTCACCCCCTCCCCTCACCCCTTGCGGGAGGCCACGCTCACCCGGGGCTTTACCGTTGCGGTGTGTCCTACTTCGACGCTGCCTCCTCCGCTCCCCTGCACCCCGTTGCCCGGCAGGCGCTGCTCGCCTCGCTCGACGAGGGGTGGGCCGACCCCGCCCGGCTCTACCGCGAGGGGAGGCGGGCCCGGCTGCTGCTCGACGCCGCCCGTGAGGCCGCCGCCGATGCCGTGGGCTGCCGCCCGGACGAGCTTGTTTTCACCCCTTCGGGGACGCGTGCGGTGCACTCCGGGATCTCCGGCGCGCTCGCGGGACGTCGGCGTGCCGGCCGGCACCTGGTGGTTTCCGCGGTCGAGCACTCCTCAGTACTCCATTCGGCTGCCGCGCTGGAGGCGGACGGAGGTTCGGTGACCGAGGTGGGCGTGGACCGGGCCGGTTCCGTCTCCCCCGCCGCGTACGCCGAAGCGCTCAGGCAGGACACGGCGCTCGCCTGCCTCCAGTCCGCCAACCACGAGGTGGGGACGGTGCAGCCGGTGGCCGAGGTCGCCGCGGCGTGCCGGGCCGCCGGGGTGCCGCTGCTCGTGGACGCGGCGCAGTCGCTGGCGTGGGGTCGGGTCGAGGGCGACTGGTCGCTGCTCGCGGGCAGTGCGCACAAGTGGGGCGGCCCGGCGGGCGTCGGACTGCTCGTCGTGCGCAAGGGGGTGCGGTTCGCACCCCAAGGCCCGGCGGACGAACGGGAGTCGGGGCGGGCGGCCGGCTTCGAGAACATTCCGGCCGTCGTGGCGGCGGCGGCCTCACTGCGGGCGGTGCGGGCCGAGGCGGCGGCGGAGGACGCGCGGCTGCGGGAGTTGACGGAGCGGATCCGGGCGCGTGTCCCGGGGCTCGTGCCCGATGTCGAGGTGGTGGGCGACCCGGTGCGGCGGCTGCCCCACGTAGTCACCTTCTCCTGTCTCTATGTCGACGGCGAGACTCTGCTGCACGAGCTGGACCGGGCCGGTTTTTCTGTTTCGTCCGGATCGTCGTGCACGAGCAGCACGCTGACGCCGAGCCATGTGCTCAAGGCGATGGGGGTGCTGAGCGAGGGGAACGTACGGGTGTCGCTGCCGCTCAGGACGGCCGAGGGCGACGTCGAGCGGTTCCTCGAGGTGCTGCCGGGGACGGTCGCTTCGGTACGGGAGCGGCTCGGGGCGACGGCCGTGACCGCGCCCGCCCCCGCGCCGGCGAGTGCGCCCTCGCTCGTGGTGGACGCGCTCGGGAAGCGGTGCCCGATCCCCGTCATCGAACTGGCGAAGGTGATCGGGGACGTCCCGGTGGGCGGGACGGTGACCGTGCTCGCCGACGACGAGGCGGCGCGGCTCGACATCCCGGCGTGGTGCGAGATGCGGAGCCAGCAGTACGTCGGGGAGGAGCCGGCGGAGCGCGGTGCCGCCTTTGTGGTCCGCCGGCTCTCCTGACGGGACTACTTCAGGTACTCCTTGACCTCGGCCGCGGCCTCGTGGCCGTACGCCTTGGTGAAGCGGTCCATGAAGTGGCCGCGGCGCAGCTGGTACTCCTGCGTGCCGAGGGTCTCGATGACCAGTGTGGCGAGCATGCAGCCGACCTGGGCGGCGCGCTCATGGCCGACGCCCCAGGCCAGGCCGGACAGGAAGCCCGCGCGGAACGCGTCGCCGACGCCGGTCGGGTCGACCTTGGCCTCCTCCTCGGCGCAACCGACCTCGATCGGGTCCTCGCCGACACCCTCGATACGGACGCCGCGCGAGCCGAGAGTCGTGACGCGGTGGCCGACCTTGCCGAGGATCTCCTCGTCGGTCCAGCCGGTCTTGCTCTCGATGAGGCCCTTCTCGTACTCGTTCGAGAAGAGGTACGTGGCGCCGTCCAGGAGCGTGCGGATCTCGTCGCCGTTCATCCGGGCGATCTGCTGCGAGAAGTCCGCGGCGAACGGGATGGAGCGCGAGCGGCACTCCTCCGTGTGACGGAGCATGCCCTCCGGGTCGTCCGCGCCGATCAGGACCAGGTCGAGGCCGCCGACGCGCTCGGCGACGGACTGCAGCTCGATGAGGCGGGCCTCGCTCATGGCGCCCGTGTAGAAGGAGCCGATCTGGTTGTGGTCGACGTCCGTGGTGCAGACGAAGCGGGCCGTGTGCAGGACCTCGGAGATGCGCACGGAGGCGGTGTCCACGCCGTGCCGGTCGAGCCAGGCGCGGTACTCGTCGAAGTCGGAGCCCGCGGCGCCGACCAGGATCGGGTCCGTGCCGAGCTGCCCCATGCCGAACGCGATGTTCGCGCCGACACCGCCCCGGCGGACGTCGAGGTTGTCGACGAGGAAGGAGAGGGAGACCGTGTGCAGCTGATCCGCGACCAGCTGGTCGGCGAAGCGGCCGGGGAAGGTCATGAGGTGGTCGGTGGCGATGGAACCGGTGACTGCGATACGCACGGCGTGGTCACGTCTTCCTGAGCGGAGGGGGTTGACGCTTTACGCTACCGGGTCGCGTCCGTCCGACTGAAGCGGCAAAATTACCCGATAGTAGGGCTTTCTTCGCGGGGCCGGACCTGCATAGCGTTCCTTTATGACGAACCTCAAGGTCCGCACCGCGTCCGCGCCGCTCGACCTCGAAGGCGGCCTCGCGTCCCTGCGCGGCGACTGCGCCCGAATGGCCCCGCACTGGACGGCCCCCGCCAAGGAGAAGCAGACTCCCGTCGCCCCCTCCCTCCCCCACGGCGTCGTCGTGCCCTCCAAGTCCGCGCGGCTCATCGACTCGATGTCCGAATACGGGGACTAGAGGCGGGCCGGTGCGGGCCCTGGGGAGCGAGGAGGGAACCACACACTCCCCCGCCGCGTCCCATCGCTGTCCCCCGTAAAGGGGATACGGCGTACGACGCGGCAAAGGAGCGATGCAGTGAGCACCGAGCAGACGCAGGATCGACACCGGGGGCGGTCTCCGCTGGCCGTCGCCTCGGTCGCGGCAGCGGTACTCCTCGTCGGTGGCGGTGGCGCGTATTTCGCGGCGACCTCGGCCGACGGCGACGGCCGTGGCGGCTCCCCGGCAGCGGGCGACGGCTCCGCTCCCCCACCGCTCGCCCTGGACGGATACCGGGAGGGCGGTACGGGCTCCACCTCGGGGATCGCGCCGGGCGAGCCCGACCCGAACGGCACCCGCTACCGGGCCGACGGCAAGCTCCCCACGGGGCCCGGCGACGCCCCCGTCTACCGGACCGAGGGCAAGGTGACCGCGGCCGATGTCGCAGAACTTGCCAGGACGCTGGACGCGCAGGGCACCCCGCGCCTGGAGAACGGCGCCTGGAAGGTGGGCCCGGCCAAGGACGGCTCGGGTCCCTCGCTCCAGGTGACCGAGCGAGCCCCCGGCGCATGGACGTATGCGCGCTACGCACCGTCCGCGGGCCACAAGTGCGCGAGCCCCACCAAGTGCACCGAGGCGCCGGGGAACGGCAGCACCAAGGACGCCGTGAGTGAGGACGCCGCGAAGAAGGCGGCCGCTCCGGTCCTCAAGGCGCTCGGCCAGGACGACGCGAAGCTCGACGCGCGCCAACTGATGGGCGCGATACGGGTGGTGAACGCGGAGCCCCGCGTGGGCGACCTGCCCACGTACGGCTGGACCACGGGCGTCCAGGTCGGCTCGGACGGTCAAGTGGTGGGCGGCAGCGGCCAGTTGAAGAAGCCGGCCAAGGGCGACACGTATCCCGTGATCAGCGCGCAGAAGACGCTCGACCTGCTCAACTCCACGGCTGTCGGGGCCGGTCGCGTCGGTATCGGCGGCTGTGCGAGCCCGGTGCCGGTGCAGGAGCGGGACGAGGCGCCGTGCAAGGCGCCGACGAAGCTGCCCGCGGCGGAGCCCGTCCATGTCACGGGCGCGACGTTCGGGCTCGCGGCGCAGTTCACGCAGGGGCGGCAGATCCTCGTACCGTCGTGGCTGTTCCAGGTGAAGCCGCAGGGCGGGCAGGCGGCCTTCACGGTGACGCATCCCGCGGTGGACCCGAAGTTCCTGACGGCGCCGCAAGCGCAGGGGCCGACCGGCAAGCCGAGCCCGCGGCCGAGCGTGCAGCCCGGTGACCCGGGGACCGACACCCGCGATGTGCGCCCCGACGGCTACACCGGGGACGGGCGGACGCTGACGGCGCACTTCACGGGCGGCGTGTGCAGCACCTACACGGCCTCGGCGACGGAGCAGGACGGCAAGGTCGCCCTGAAGGTCACGGAGACGCGGAAGAAGGGCACGGTCTGCGTCGCGATGGCGAAGTTCTACACGCTGCCGGTGACGCTGGACGAGCCGCTCGACGGCCGGAAGGTCGTGGACTCGAACGACAAGGCGGTGCCGCACGCGGACGGCAGGCAGGGACACGAGCCGGCGCCGCAGAGCTGACGTCGCCGAAACGCGAAGCGGCGGTTCCCCCTCGAGGGGGAACCGCCGCTTCGCGTGTGTACGGGTTCAGGCTCAGCTGAACGAGTCGCCGCAGGCGCAGGAGCCCGTGGCGTTCGGGTTGTCGATCGTGAAGCCCTGCTTCTCGATGGTGTCGACGAAGTCGACGGAGGCGCCGCCCAGGTACGGGGCGCTCATGCGGTCGGTGACGACCTTGACGCCACCGAAGTCCTTCACGACGTCCCCGTCGAGGGAGCGCTCGTCGAAGAAGAGCTGGTAACGCAGGCCGGAGCAGCCTCCGGGCTGTACGGCGACGCGCAGCGCCAGGTCGTCGCGCCCTTCCTGGTCAAGGAGGGCCTTGACCTTGGCCGCGGCGGCGTCGGACAGGAGGATGCCGTCGCTCACGGTGGTGGTCTCGTCCGATACGGACATCTGCTTCTCTCCAGGGTTGTACGGAGACTGCTTGCCGACGTTCCAACCGGCGGGGCCGCGGTTTCATTCCGGCCCTGGCGCTCGTGTTTCGCCTCTCGGCGAGTTCGGCTTCCTTGCCCTTTCATGCTCGCACACCCGGCGCGGGACGGGCACGGGCCGGTCCACGCGGATTGCGTCACATCGACACGATGGCCATCGTCATTCTGACGTGAAGCAGTTATGATAGATAGCGTCATTTCGACGAGAAGCCTCGCCGCACGAATGTCATAACAAGAAAGGGTGCGTGACGTGACCACGGCCCAGACCACCGTTGACCTGGATGTTCAGCCGACTCCGCTGGCTCTCCTGCTGCTCGGCCGCGAGGCCGACCCGCGCAGCGAGCGCGGCGTGGAGTGCCCTGGAGACCTGCCCTCCCCGTCCGACCCGGACCTGGTGGAGCGCGCCCGCGCGGCCAAGGAGAGGCTCGGGGACAAGGTCTTCGTGCTCGGCCACCACTACCAGCGCGACGAGGTCATCCAGTTCGCGGACGTCACCGGCGACTCCTTCAAGCTCGCCCGCGACGCGGCCGCCCGGCCGGAGGCCGAGTACATCGTCTTCTGCGGTGTGCACTTCATGGCCGAGTCCGCCGACATCCTCACCGGCGACGACCAGAAGGTGGTCCTGCCCGACCTGGCCGCCGGGTGCTCCATGGCCGACATGGCCACCGCCGAGCAGGTCGCCGAGTGCTGGGACGTGCTGACCGAGGCCGGCATCGCCGATCAGGTCGTGCCGGTCTCCTACATGAACTCCTCGGCGGACATCAAGGCGTTCACCGGCAAGCACGGCGGCACCATCTGCACCTCGTCGAACGCGAAGAGGGCGCTGGACTGGGCATTCGAGCAGGGCGAGCCCAATTCAACAAAGGTGCTGTTCCTGCCGGACCAGCACCTGGGCCGCAACACGGCCGTACGGGACATGGGCATGTCCCTGGAGGACTGCGTCCTGTACAACCCGCACAAGCCGAACGGCGGCCTGACCGCCGAGGAGCTGCGGAACGCGAAGATGATCCTGTGGCGCGGGCACTGCTCGGTGCACGGGCGCTTCTCGATCGACTCGGTCGACGACGTCCGCGAGCGGATCCCCGGCGTACGGGTCCTGGTGCACCCCGAGTGCAAGCACGAGGTCGTCGCCGCGGCGGACGAGGTCGGCTCGACGGAGTACATCATCAAGGCGCTCGACGCGGCCCCCGCCGGGTCGAAGTGGGCGATCGGCACCGAGCTCAACCTGGTGCGGCGCCTCGCCAACGCGCACCCCGACAAGGAGATCGTCTTCCTCGACAAGACGGTCTGCTTCTGCTCGACGATGAACCGCATCGACCTGCCGCACCTGGTGTGGACCCTGGAGTCGCTGGCCGAGGGCAACCTGGTCAACCGGATCGAGGTCGACCGCGAGACGGAGCAGTTCGCCAAGCAGGCGCTGGAGCGGATGCTGGCGCTGCCGTAGGCACCACCAGCGCGAGAAAGCCCGGAGCCCGGGTCCCACTTGACGGTGGGACCCGGGCTCCGGGCGTTGTGCCGGGTGCGTCAGACCTGGGCCGGCTCCGGCTCGCCGGACTCAGCCTCCGAGGCCTGCGCGGCCTCCTGCTCGGCCGGCACGCCGGCCTTCTGCGCCCGCTTCGCCTCGCGCTTCTTGCGGCGCCGCTCCTTGCGGAGCTCCAGCATCGCGTAGAGCGTCGGGACGAGGAGGAGCGTCAGAAGCGTCGACGTGATCAGGCCGCCGATCACCACGACCGCGAGCGGCTGGGCGATGAAGCCGCCCTCGCCGGTGACGCCGAGCGCCATCGGGAGCAGGGCGAAGATCGTCGCCAGGGCCGTCATGAGGATCGGGCGCAGACGGTGGCGGCCGCCCTCGATGACCGCCTCGATCGTGCCGTAGCCCTCCTTGCGGTACTGGTTGATCAGGTCGATCAGGACGATCGCGTTGGTGACCACGATGCCGATGAGCATCAGCATGCCGATCATCGCCGGGACACCCATCGGGGTGCCGGTGGCGATGAGCAGGCCGATCGCGCCGGTCGCCGCGAACGGGATCGAGACCAGCAGGATCAGCGGCTGGGCCAGCGAGCGGAACGTGGCGACCAGGAGCATGAACACGATCGCGATCGCGGCCAGCATGGCGAGGCCGAGGTTCTTGAACGCGTCGTCCTGGTCGGACGTGACGCCGCCGATCGTGGCCGTCGCGCCCGCGGGCAGCTTCAGTGCCTTGATCTTCGTCTGTAGGTCGGCGCTGACCGCGCCCGTGTTGTCACCGGTCGGCTTGGCCGTGATCGTCGCGGCGCGGGCGCCGTCGATCCGGGTCATGGAGACCGGCCCGTCGACCAGCTTCACCGTGGCGATGTCGCCGAGCTTCAGACCGCCGGGACCCATCGGGAGCTTCTTGAGCTCGGCCATGGTGGTGGCGGGCTTCGCCGACTTCACGACGACGTCGCGCTCGGTGTCGTCGAGGATCGCCTTGCCGCTGGTGGTGCCGCGCACGGCCTGGCCGACGGCCGCGCCGAGCGTGGTGTCGTTGAACCCGGACGCCGCTGCCTTGGAGTTGGCCCTGACCGAGATGCGCGGGACCGACTGCGACAGGTCGCTGGTGACGTCCGTGACGTCGTCGAGCTCGGCGACCTCGGCGCGGACCTCGTCGGCCGCCTTGCGCAGGACCTGGCCGTCGGCCGCCTTCACCACGACGCTGAGGTCCTGGCTGCCGAAGCCGTCACCGGCCGCGATGGTGGTCCGGCCGATCCCGGAGAGCTCCCCGAGACCCTTCTCGATGCGGTCCTGGGTCTTCTCGTACGACGCCTTGCCCTTCAGCGTCACCTGGTACGACGCCTGGTTGGTGTCAGTACCGCCGCCGAAGGCCGCCATGAAGCCGGACGAGCCGATGGTGACCTGGTAGTCCTTGACCGAGTCGACGCCGTCGAGCAGCTTCTCGACCTTCTTCGCCGCGGCGTCGGTCGCCGCCAGGCTGGTGCCCGGCTTCAGCTCCTGCTTGATGGACAGGACTTCCTGCTCGCCCTGGTCGAAGAAGTTCGTCTTCAGCATGGGGGCCATGCCGAACGTGCCGACCAGGACCACGACCGCGATGAGGACGCTGGTGAGGCGGCGACGGGTCGCGAAGCGCAGGACGGGGACGTAGATCCGCTGGAGCCAGGAACGCGCCTCCTTCTCCTCCGCCTTGCGGCGCGCCTCCTCCGGGTCGACACCCTTGATCGCCTTGGGCGGGCGCAGGAACCAGTACGACAGGACCGGCACGACGGTGAGCGAGACGATCAGCGAGGCCAGCAGGGCCGCCGTGACCGTCAGGGAGAACGAGCCGAACAGCTCGCCGACCATGCCGCCCACCAGACCGATGGGCAGGAAGACGGCGACGGTGGTCAGGGTGGACGACGTGACGGCGCCCGCGACCTCGCGGACCGCCTTGAGGATCGCCTCCTGGCGCTCCTCGCCGTAGCCGAGGTGCCGCTTGATGTTCTCCAGGACGACGATGGAGTCGTCCACGACGCGGCCGATCGCGATGGTCAGCGCACCGAGCGTGAGCATGTTGAGCGAGAGGTCGCGGGTCCAGAGCACGATCAGGGCCAGGACGACCGAGAGCGGGATCGAGACCGCGGTGACCAGGGTCGAGCGGATCGACGCCAGGAAGACGAGGATGACGAGGACCGCGAAGAGCAGGCCGAGCGCGCCCTCCGTGGTCAGGCCGTCGATGGACTTGGAGACGGCCGGGCCCTGGTCGCTGACGACCGTGAGCTTCGCACCGGTGCCGAGGTCCTTGCGCAGGTCGGGGAGCTTGTCCTTGACCGCGTCGGAGATGGCGACCGCACTGCCGTCGTGGTCCATGGTGACCATGACCGCAAGGCTGGGCTTGCCGTCGGTGCGGGTGATCGAGTCGGCCTTGGCGGGCTGTTGCGCGACCTTGGCGACGTCACCGAGGCGTACGGGCTTCCTGACGCCCTCGCCGGTGACCATCAGGTCCTGGATCTGCTTCAGGGAGGTGAAACCGCCGCCGACCTGGACGGTGCGGTTGCTGCCGCCCTCGTCGAAGGAGCCGGCGGGCAGGGTCGCGCCGCCCGCCTGGAGGGACTGGCCGAGCGCGGCCTGGCTGACGCCGGCCGCGGCGAGCTTCTTGTCGTCGGGGGTGACGGTGACCTGGAGGTCGCGCACACCGTCGACGGTGACCTGGCCGACGCCGTCGATGTCCTTGAGGGACGGGACGACGGTCTTGTCGAGCTGGTCGGCGAGCGCCTGCTGGTCCTTGTCGGACGTGACGGCGAGGACCACGGTCGGTATGTCGTCCGTGGAGCCCGCGACGACCTGCGGGTCGACGTCGTCGGGGAGCTGGGCGCGGGCCCGGTTCACGGCCTGCTGGACGTCGGCGACGAGCTGCTTGGAGCCGTTGCCGTAGTCGAACTGGGCCATGATCACGGCGTTGCCCTCGCTCGCCGTGGAGGTGATGCCGGTGATGCCGTCGACCGCGTCGATGGTCGACTCGAGCGGCTCGATGACCTGCTTCTCGACCACGTCGGGAGACGCGCCCTGGTACGGGGCCAGGACGGACACCATGGGCAGTTCGATGGAGGGCAGCAGCTGCTGCTTGAGCTGAGGGATCGCGATGGCGCCGAAGACGATCGCGATGATCGACATCAGCCCGATCAGGGCCCGTTGAGCGAGGCTGAATCTCGACAGCCAGGACATGGTGTGGGTCTCTCTCTGTGGCGAGCGCGGCAGGAGGGGCCCCGGGCGTCCGGGGGACGCTTGTGCATCCTGAGAACGCGGTACGTCGGCAGACATGCGCGGGGCCCCCTACACCCTCAGTCATGCCGGAGGGCGGTTCCGTCGCTCCCAGGTCCCGTTCTTATGCGCCGCATACTGCGCCCGTAGTACGCGGAGGCCCCGGCTCACTCCACCCTTGGACGGACCAGGCCCGATTCGTACGCGATTACGACGAGTTGGGCACGGTCCCGGGCGCCGAGCTTGGCCATGGCGCGGTTCACATGGGTTTTGACCGTGAGGGGGCTGACCTGGAGGCGCTCCGCGATCTCGTCGTTCGAGTGGCCGCCGGCGACCTGGACGAGGACCTCGCGCTCGCGGGTGGTGAGCGCGGCGAGGCGTTCGCCGTGGGCGCCGCCGGGGCGCGCGCCGTCCTCCCAGTCGCCGTACCCCTCGCCCTGCGCGAGGAACTTGGCGATCAGGCCCTTGGTCGCGACGGGCGACAGGAGCGCCTCGCCCGCGGCGGCGATCCGCACCGCCCCGAGCAGTTCCTCGGGTTCGGCGCCCTTGCCGAGGAAGCCGGAGGCGCCCGCGCGCAGCGACTGGACGACGTACTCGTCCACCTCGAAGGTCGTGAGCATCACGACGCGTACGTGCGCCAGTTCGGGGTCGGCGCTGATCAGTCGGGTCGCTGCGAGTCCGTCGGTACCGGGCATCCGGATGTCCATCAGGACGACGTCGGCCTTCTCGGACTTGGCGAGGCGGACGGCCTCCGCACCGTCGGACGCCTCGCCGACGACGAGCATGTCGGGTTCGGAGTCCACGAGGACGCGGAAGGCGCTGCGCAGCAGGGCCTGGTCGTCGGCGAGCAGTACCCGAATGGTCATCCAGCGTCCCTCGTGTCCGTGGCGCGGCCCGCGGTGGCGTGGGCCTGGACGGGCAGGATCGCATGGACGCGGAACCCGCCCCCGTACCGCGGTCCGACCGACAGACTGCCGCCGACCGCGGCGACGCGCTCGCGCATGCCGAGCAGGCCGTGGCCGCCGCTGTCGGGCGAGGGCTGCGCGGTGCCGGGGCCGTTGTCGAGGATCGTGACCTCGATGTTCGGGCCTACGCGCACGACGCTGACCTCGGCCTTGGCCTCGGCGCCCGCGTGCTTCTGCACATTGGTGAGGGCCTCTTGGACGATGCGGTAGGCGGCCAGGTCGACGGCGGCCGGCAGGCCGGTGGCGCGGTCGGAGCAGGTGACCTCGACGGGCAGGCCCGCGTTGCGGAACGTGCCGACGAGGTCTTCGAGGCGGTCGAGTCCCGGCGCCGGTTCGGTCGGGGCCTCGGGGTCGCCGGACTGCCTCAACAGGCCGACGGTGGCGCGGAGTTCGTTGAGCGCGGAGCGGCTCGCCTCGCGCACGTGCGAGAGGGCCTCCTTGGCCTGGTCGGGGCGCTTGTCCATGACGTGCGAGGCGACGCCCGCCTGGACGTTGACCAGGGCGATGTGGTGCGCGACGACGTCGTGCAGGTCGCGGGCGATGCGCAGGCGCTCCTCGGCGACGCGGCGCCGGGCCTCCTCCTCCCGTGTGCGCTCGGCCCGCTCGGCCCGCTCGCGGATCGCGTCGACGAACGCGCGCCGGCTGCGCACGGCGTCACCGGCCGCGGCGGCCATGCCGGTCCAGGCGAAGACGCCGATGTTCTCCTGCGAGTACCAGGGCAGGGGGCCCGCCAGCATGGCGGCGCCGGTGAGGACGGTCATGGTGGCGAGGCCGACGCGCCAGGTGGTGGGGCGGTCGGTGGTGGCGGCGACGGTGTAGAGCGCGACGACGGCGCTCATCGAGACGGGTGCGCGCGGGTCGCCGGTGATGAGTTCGGCGAGGGTGACGGCGGAGGTGGCCGCGAGGACCGCCATGGGGGCGCGGCGCCGAAGAACGAGTGCGGCCGCGCCGAGGACCATGAAGACGACGCTGAGGAGCTGGGGACTGCGGGTGCCCCAGGTGGGGGTGCCGTCGCCGCCGCCGTTCGGATCGGCGAAGGAGGCGGCGATCATGCAGAGCAGCACCGCCGCCGCGAGGGCCGCGTCCATGGCCCGGGGGTGAGTCCTGGCCCAGCGTACGAAGGGGGTCACCGGCGTCACGGTATCGCCCCCTCGTCCGTGCGTGGCACGCCCGTCCAGATGCGGTGCGCGCGGCAGGCCGCGTACCGCCCGTGACGGCTCAGCCAGGGATCAGACCGTCGTCGCTCAGCATCTCCCGGACCTCTTCCAGGGTCGCGTCCGGGGACGGAAGGATGAGTTCCGAGGGTTCCAGGGACGCGTCGGGCAGAGGGGTGCCGAGAGAGCGGACCGTTTCGAGCAGGGCGTTGAGCGTGCGGCGGAAAGCGGGACCGTCCCCGTTCTCCATCTCGGCCAGGAGCTCGTTGTCGAGCTTGTTGAGCTCGGTGAAGTGGCTGTCGGCCAGCTCCACCTGCCCCTCCCCCATGATCCGTACGATCATGACGCCCTCCTCGGCGTGGGACTACTGCTTGTCGAAGCGCGGGGTGTCCTGCGGCGTCTGGGTCGGCGACTGCTGGCCCTGGCCCTGCCCGCCCTCGATGGCCTGCTGCGAGGAGGAGGAACCGCCCGACAGCTCGGCCTTCATCCGCTGGAGTTCCAGCTCTACATCCGTACCACCGGAGAGGCGGTCCAGCTCGCTCTGGATGTCGTCCTTGGCGAGGCCGGACTGGTCGTCGAGGGCGCCGGAGGCAAGCAGTTCGTCGATCGCGCCGGCCCGGGCCTGGAGCTGCGCCGTCTTGTCCTCGGCACGCTGGATGGCCATGCCCACGTCGCCCATCTCCTCGGAGATGCCGGAGAAGGCCTCGCCGATCCGGGTCTGCGCCTGGGCCGCCGTGTAGGTCGCCTTGATCGTCTCCTTCTTCGTACGGAAGGCGTCGACCTTGGCCTGGAGGCGCTGCGCCGCGAGGGTGAGCTTCTCCTCCTCGCCCTGGAGGGTCTGGTGCTGCGTCTCCAGGTCGGTGACCTGCTGCTGGAGGGCGGCCCGGCGCGAGAGCGCCTCGCGGGCCAGGTCCTCGCGGCCGAGCGCGAGCGCCTTGCGGCCCTGGTCCTCCAGCTTGGACGACTGGTTCTGGAGCTGGTTGAGCTGCAGCTCCAGGCGCTTGCGCGACGTCGCCACGTCGGCGACACCGCGGCGCACCTTCTGGAGCAGCTCCAGCTGTTTCTGGTACGAGTAATCGAGGGTCTCGCGCGGGTCCTCGGCCCGGTCAAGGGCCTTGTTC
Organism: Streptomyces sp. CB01635; assembly: GCF_002803065.1. Classification (GTDB taxonomy): domain Bacteria; phylum Actinomycetota; class Actinomycetes; order Streptomycetales; family Streptomycetaceae; genus Streptomyces. The sequence goes on along the minus strand of NZ_NNBL01000002.1, from coordinate 401,096 downwards.
GCCTTCGCGCGGAAGATCATCCCCATACGCTTCATGACACCGCTCATGGGCTTCGCGCGCCCCCTTCTGACAGATCCAGCAGACGTCCAGCACCAGCACTGCGACAGAACCCACAGTACGGGTCCTGCCTCTATTACCGCACTGTTCAGGCGCGGATGCGCTCATCCCCAAGGACGACTGCGTACGGTCCCGCTCCGGCGCAGGGAGTAGGTGTCCCCCTGGGGGCCGGATCGACGGGCACACGGTGCAGCTGCCGGGAACGCTCAGCAACACTGACGCAGGGTGTTGCCGGATCGTTCCCCACTCGCCTCTGGTCCATGCGCCCGCACCCCGTACCCTTGGGTTTTGTGTTCCGTAGCCGATCCAAGGACGAGAAGGCCCAGGCCGCCAAGGCGCCGGTGACCGACTCCACGCAGCCCCGTGACCCGCAGGCCCCCAAGGGCCGCCCCACGCCCAAGCGCAGCCAGGCCCAGACCCAGCGCCGCAGCGTGGCCAATACGCCGACGACCCGCAAGGAGGCGTCGAAGCGGCAGCGCGAAGAGCGCCGCACCGCGATGGAGAGGCAGCGCCAGGCGCTCGCCAGCGGTGACGAGCGTTACCTTCCCGCCCGCGACAAGGGTCCGGTGCGAAAGTTCGCGCGCGACTTCGTCGACTCGCGCTTCTGCATCGCCGAGTTCTTCCTGCCCCTGGCGGTGGTCATCCTCGTGATGACCATGGTCCGGATCTCCAGCCTGCAGAACATCGCGCTGCTGCTCTGGCTCATCGTGATCGTGCTGATCGTGCTCGACTCGGTCGTCACCGCGTTCCGCCTGAAGAAGCGCCTGGCCGAGAAGTTCCCGAACGAGCCGAAGAAGGGCGCCGTCGCGTACGCCCTGATGCGCACGCTCCAGATGCGCCGGCTCCGTCTGCCCAAGCCCCAGGTCAAGCGCGGGGAGCGGCCCTGACCACGGAGGCCTTCTCCGGCGGCGCCGCGGCGTCCTGGCTCGGCAAGCTCGACGGTCTGCGCAACGCCGTACGCCAAGAGCTCGTGGCACGGCAGCTCGACGAGCAGCTCGCCGCGCGTTACCCCGTGGGGCAGCGGCTGCGGGTGCTCGACGTCGGCATGGGCCAGGGCACGCAGGCCCTGCGCCTCGCCCGTGCCGGACATCAGGTGACCGGGGTCGAGCAGGATCCCGAGATGGTGGCCGCGGCACGGGCCGCGCTCGCCGGGGAGCCCGAGGGCATCCGCGGCCGGGTACGCCTCGTGGAGGGCGACGGCCGGGAGACCGGGGTGCACTTCCTGCCCGGCAGCTTCGACGTGGTGCTGTGCCACGGGGTCCTGATGTACGTAGAGGACCCCGACGCGCTGCTCGCGGGCCTGGCGCGGATGCTGGCCCCCGGTGGCCTGCTCTCGCTCCTCGTGCGCAACGGTGACGCGCTCGCCATGCGGCCCGGCCTCGCCGGGGACTGGCAGGCGGCGCTCGGCTCCTTCGACACGGCCTCGTACCGCAACCGGCTCGGGCTCGACGTGCGGGCCGACCGGCTCGGCGCGCTGACCGCCACGCTGGCCGGGATCGGGGCTCCGCTGCACGCCTGGTACGGGGTGCGGGTCTTCACGGACACGGCGGGGGACGACGTGCCCGTGCCGCCGCCCGGCGAGTTCCACACGCTGCTCGCGGCGGAGGAGCGGGCGGGCCGCACGGAGCCGTACCGCCGGGTGGCGGCGCTGCTGCACCTGTGCGGTGTGCGCGGCTGACGGCCCCGTCGCGCCCCCTGTTCGGCGGCCCACCGCAGGCAGGAACAACGGGACGACGGTGACAATCCGGGCATGGATCCTTTCCGTGCCCGTTCCCGTGCCCGCTCTCTTTCCGGTTCCCGTACGCGTGCCCGTCCCACTCGTAGCGGGCGTGCCCGCGTTCTGCGGCTCGCGCTGCCGCTGACCGCCGTCGTCTGCTCGCTGGCCCTGGTCGGCGGCTGCTCCGGGGACGACTCCGCCGGCCCGTCCGACCCGTCGACGAAGCCGTCCGCCACCACGGAGCAGGCCGCGCTCGCCTCCGGCAACGCTCTGCAGGCCGACTACCAGAAGGTGATCAAGGACGTCCTGCCGTCCGTCGTCCAGATCCAGGCCTCGTCCGAGCAGGGCTCCGGGATCGTCTACGACGACAAGGGCCACGTCGTCACCAACGCGCACGTGGTCGGCGACGAGAAGACGTTCAAGGTGACCACGTCCAACAGCGAGACCGAGCTGACCGCGACGCTCGTCTACGCCTACCCCGAGCAGGACCTCGCCGTCATCAAGCTGGACAAGGTGGCCGAGGGGCTCAAGCCGGCGAGGTTCGCGGACTCGTCCAAGGTCGAGGTCGGCCAGATCACCCTGGCGATGGGCTCGCCGCTCGGCCTCTCCTCCAGCGTCACCCAGGGCATCGTCTCGGCGACCGGGCGGACCGTCAGCGAGAACCGCGAGGCCGGCGGGACCGGCGCCACCATCGGGAACATGGTGCAGACGTCCGCGGCGATCAACCCGGGCAACAGCGGCGGCGCCCTCGTCAATCTCGACGGGCAGGTCGTCGGCATCCCGACGCTCGCCGCGACGGACCCCAACATGAGCGGCGGCGCGGCGCCCGGCATCGGGTTCGCGATCCCCTCGTCCATGGTCTCGACGGTCGCCGACCAGGTCATCAAGAAGGGCAAGGTCACGGACTCGGGGCGGGCCGCGCTCGGCATCACGGGCCGTACGGTGCTCGGCAGCTCCTACCAGCCGGACGGGGTCGCCGTCGTGGACGTCGACGACGGCGGGGCCGCGCAGAAGGCCGGGATCCAGTCCGGGGACGTCATCACCCAGGTCGGCGACACAGACGTCAACACGATGGTGTCGCTCGCGGAGGAACTCGCCGCCGACAAGCCCGGCGACAAGGTCTCGGTCGCGTACCTGAGGAACGGGGCCGCTATGACGGCCGAGGTCACGCTCGGCGAGATGTAGGACGGACCTGTCGGGACACGGCGGAAGACAGAAGGGCGGCGACCCGTGCGGGTCGCCGCCCTTCTCGGCGTTGCAAAAGGAGCTGCGGACCTACGCCGGCGCGTCCTCCGCGTGCAGGCCCATCGGGCCGTAGATCACCGCGTCGTCCTCGAAGAGGGTGACCTGGTCGGCGCCGCCTTCCGCGAGGGCCTTCCAGTACTCGCCGATCCACGACTCCGCGTCGCCCTGAGTCGTGAACTCCTCGGGCTGCACCGCCGGCTGGACCTCCGTCCCGTCCGACTTCTCGAACCTCCACGTCCACGCCGCCATGTCAGCCTCCAGGGAGTCAACGGACCAGCTCACAGTCTCACTACTGCCCGGAAGCCTAGCCGGGCGAGCGCCACTCGCGGTGGCGCGGGAGGATCTTCCCGTGGAACTCACTCTGCTCGGCACCGGCGCCCCCACCGGACTGCCCCGCCCGGACTGCCCCTGCGCGGCCTGCGCCACCGCCCTCGGGCCGGTTGGCGCGCGTGCCGCGACCGCGCTCCTGATCGACGGCACGCTGCTGCTCGACCTCACGCCGGGGGCGGCGTTCGCCGCCGCCCGCTCGGGGCACAGCCTCAGCGGTGTACGGCAGGTGCTGCTCTCGCATCCGCACGACGGGCCCCCCGTCGAGGTGCCTGCGGGGCTCGTGTCACCGGTCCGGGTGCCGGACGGGAGCGAGCTGGCGCTGCTGACCGGGCACCGGGTGCGGGCCCTGCCGACGGACTCGCCGGGGACGGGCTACGAGGTGACCGGACCGGACGGCGAGCGGCTGCTGTACCTGCCGCCGGGCGCGGCGCCCGCGGGCTTCGAGGAGGCCGAGCGGCCGTACGAGATGGTGCTCGCCGACATCGTGGACCGCCCCGACGCGGCGGCGAGGCTGCGGGCCGTGGGCGCGATCGGCGCGACGACCGATGTGCTCGCGGTCCACATCGACCACGACGTGCCGCCGGGGCCCGAGCTGACGCGCCGTCTCGCGGCGGCGGGCGCGCGGGCCGTGCCGGACGGGACGACGCTCGTCGTGGGGGCGTACGAGGACGTGCCGGACGTGCCGCGCAGGACGCTGGTCCTCGGCGGGGCCAGGTCGGGGAAGTCGGTCGAGGCCGAGCGGCGCCTGGAGGCGTTCCCGGGCGTGCTGTACGTGGCGACGGGCGGCACGCGGGGCGGGGACACCGAGTGGTCGCAGCGGGTGGCGCTGCACCGTGAGCGGCGCCCGGGCTCCTGGAACACGACGGAGACCTGCGACCTCGTGCCGCTCCTCGCGCAGGACGGACCTCCGCTGCTCATCGACTGCCTGTCGCTGTGGCTGACGTACGCCATGGACGAGGTGCAGGCCTGGGACGACGCGGAGTGGGCGGGCGGCGGGGAGCGGGCGCTGCGGGAGAAGGTCGCGGCGCTGACGGAGGCCGTGCGGAACACCCGTCGCACGGTGGTCGCCGTGTCGAACGAGGTGGGTTCCGGGATCGTCCCGGCCACGGCGTCGGGCCGCCGCTACCGGGACGAACTGGGGCGCCTGAACACGGCGTTCGCAGCCGAGTGCGAACAGGTACTGCTCGTGGTGGCCGGGCAGGTGCTGGTGCTGCGCGGCTGACGCGGGGCGATCGGTCGTGGTTCGGGCAGGGTTCGGTCAGGGCCGCGGGTCCCTGCCGGGCCCTGTGGTGTTCTTGCGGGCGACGATCCGGTAGGCGTTGGAGAAGCGGGTGCGGCCCGCGAGCGGGGCGAGCAGTTGGTCCGCCGCGTAGGCCGCGGCGACGAGGGGCACGGCGGCGTACGTCAGGGCCGTGCGGATCCCGCGCTGGAGCGGGGTCGGGGCCTTGCTGCGCCAGGGGGCGTCGGCACTCGGCAGCCAGTGGCCGAGGAACAGGGCGAGCCCGGCCGTGAGGTCGAGCGGGACGTGCGCCTCGCGGCGGTCGGTCGCGACGACGGTGTAGCCGAGGCGCTCCAGCTCGCGGCGGAGGTTGTCCATCGGGATGAGGTGCAGGTGCTGGGGCTGGAAGTACGACACCCACCACTTGCCGAGCAGCTTCGCGTAGCGGCTCTCGGGGTCGGGGACCTCGATGAGGAGGTGGCCACCGGGGCGCAGGACGGTGCGGGCGGCCTTGAGTTCGTCGCGCGGGTCTGTGGCGTGCTCCAGGTAGTGGAACATGCTCAGCGCGTCGTAGCGTCCCGCGAGGGCGGGGGCGAGTTCGGTGAGGGTGCCGCGGTGGGCCTCCTCGACGCGGCCGGCCCTGCGGCCCTCCTCGACGGCGGCTCCGGCGTCGAGCCCGTCGAAGGCGGTGTACGGGTGGACCTCCTTGGCGGCCGCCGGGAAGTGGCCCTGCCCGGTGGCGACGTCCAGCCAGCTCTCCGGCTCGATGAGGGCCAGCAGGGTGCGGGCTGCGGCGCGGTGACGGCGGGCCGAGTGCCGCGCCGAGTGCTGGGCCTTCAGGAGTCTGGCGGAGTGGCCGGCGTTGAGCCCGTCGTAGAAGTCCCGGTAGTAGAAGGCCAGTCCCTCGGGGGTCAGGCGCGGGTTCTGGAAGGAGTGCGAGCAGGCGCGGCACTGGTCGACGACGAAGCTGCCGGGCTTGTGCTGGAGGAGGTCGGTGGTCCGCAGCCGGGTGCGCAGCCGGCTGGAGCCGCACCAGGGGCAGTCGGTCCTGCGCGGCTCGTGGAACCGGTCGGTGCCCTGGGCGAGTTCGGTGAGATAGGCGGGCCGCCGCTCGGCGACGGCCTCGGTCGTGGGGGTCATCACGAACTCCTGTGGGACGGTCCGAGGGGCGCCACACCACCCTGGGGCGATACGACAATCCGGGGCATCCTGGAACGTAAAGGATCACGGAGAGACCCGCAATGACGCTGCGGATGCGATGCATCGCATGGCGTAACACCACGTCATGCGCCGCGTCGGGGAACGGCCGGTACTGTTCGGCGAATGAGCTCGCTGAATCTCGACGACTTCACCGATCTGATCGAGCGCCCCGACGGCGGGACGCGCCGCGACGCCGAGGAACGCCGTGCCCGCTTCGCGGTGCCGCCCGGCGCGCTCGGCCGCCTCGACGAGCTGGGCGAGTGGCTGTCCGCCGCCCAGGCCGCGGTGCCGGTCAAGCCGCTGGAGCGCCCGCGCGTGGTGCTGTTCGCGGGTGACCACGGGATCGCGGAACTCGGGGTGTCGGCGCGGCCCGCGGGCAGTGCCGCGGAGCTGGTGCGCCAGGCCGTCGAGGGCGGGAGCGCGTCCGCGATCCTCGCGCGGCGCCTGGGTGTTCCGGTGCGGATCGTCGACATGTCGCTGGACTGCGAGCCCGACGAGCTGCCCGCCGAGGTCGTACGGCACCGGGTGCGCAGGTCGTCCGGGCGCATCGACATCGAGGACGCGCTGACGCCCGAGGAGGCGGAGGCCGCGTTCCGCGCGGGCATGGCCGTCGCCGACGAGGAGGCGGACTCCGGCACGGATCTGGTGGTGCTCGGCGATCTCAGCGTGGGCGGGACGACGGCGGCCGCGACGCTGATCGCGGCGCTGTGCGGGACGGACGCGTCCGTGGTGACCGGGCGCGGCGGCTCGCCGATCGACGACCTGGCGTGGATGCGCAAGTGCGCGGCCGTGCGGGACGCCCTGCGGCGGGCCAGGCCCGTACTCGGCGACCAGCTGGCGCTGCTCGGCGCGGTGGGCGGCGCGGACCTCGCCGCCGCGACCGGGTTCCTGCTGCAGAGCGCGGTGCGGCGTACGCCGGTGATCCTGGACGGCGTCGTGTCGGCGGCGTGCGCGCTCGTCGGGCAGCGGATCGCGTTCCGGGCGCCGGACTGGTGGCTGGCCGGCCAGGCGAGCGGGGAGCCCGCGCAGGCGAAGGCGCTGGACCGGATGGCGATGGAGCCGCTGCTCGACCAGGGCGTGACGGTGGGCGAGGGAGCGGGGGCGCTGCTCGCGCTGCCGCTGGTGCAGGCCGCCGCGGCGCTGGCCGCGGAGCTGCCGGAGGCCCCGCAGGCCGCCGACGAGCCGCAGGTCACCGAGGCGGCCGCCGAGGAGCCGGAGACGGCCGACGCGACCGAGTAGGGCACGCGGCACGCTGCTTGACGGCGGGTCACGGCAGGCTTCGGCCCCGCCGCGACCCGCCGTTTCACGTCCCGGCGATGCTCGACCCAGATAGCCAGAAACGCCCCATATGCTCCCTGCTTATGGCAGCTGACCAGACGACCTCGCCACCCGCGCGCCGCACCCACACCTCCACTCCCACCACGAAACGGGCGGCCGCCTTCACCGTCTGGTACCTGCGCGTCGTCACGTTCATCAACTTCCTGAGCGCGGTGTGGGTCTCCCTCGGCCAGGACCTGCAACGGCACAACACCAACGACTACTTCACCCCGTACCTGCTGACGGCCGGCTTCGCGTCCGGGGTCTTCACCTGGTTCCTGGCGATCACGATGCGCCGCCGCAAGCGCGCCGCGTGGATCCTCAACCTCGTACTCAGCGGGCTGTTCCTGCTCCTGTTCATCCTCGTGATGTTCTTCCCCGAGGTGCGCCGCTACGCGCAGAACTGGATCTCGGTCGTCCTGACCGCCGCGTTCGTCGCCGCGCTGCTGCTCGGGCGGCGGGAGTTCTACGCGAAGGGGGACCGCTCGAACCCGAAGCTCGCGGCCGTGGTCGGGGTCGGCGGACTCCTCGTGACGTCCCTGTTCGCGACGTTCCTCGTGACCGTCACCAACCAGGCGCACGACGGGCACCACTCGACGTTCCTGGAGCGCTGGCGCTACGGCACCCTGCGCCTCATCTCGGTCGCCACCGACGAGTCCCGCTACCCCGGCATCACGTCGCCGAACTGGGTCAACGTCGTGATCAACATCCTGAGCACCCTCCTCCTGCTCGCCGTCGCGTACGCCGCGTTCCGCTCCCGCAAGGCCGTCGACCCGATCACCCCCGACGACGAGGCGAAGCTGCGCGCGCTGCTCGACAAGGACGGCGACCGCGACTCGCTCGGCTACTTCGCGCTGCGCCGGGAGAAGAGCGTCGTGTGGTCGCCGACCGGCAAGGCGGCCGTCGCGTACCGCGTCGTCGGCGGGGTCTCGCTCGCCTCGGGCGATCCGATCGGCGACCCCGAGGCCTGGCCGGGCGCGATCGACCCCTGGCTCATGGAGGCGCGCGAACACGGCTGGATCCCGGCCGTGATGGGCGCGAGCGAGGAGGCGGGCACCATCTACGCGCGGCACGGCCTCGACGCCCTCGAACTCGGCGACGAAGCCATCGTCGAGATCGGCGCCCGGGGCGGAGCCCCTGATCAGGGCTTCACGCTGGAGGGGCGGGCCATGCGCACCGTCCGGCAGGCCTACAACCGGGTCAAACGCGCGGGTTACGAGGTGCGGATCCGGCGCCACGAGGACATTCCCGCCGACGAGATGACGTACCTGCTCCAGCGCGCCGACGACTGGCGCGACGGGGCGACCGAGCGCGGCTTCTCGATGGCGCTCGGCCGGCTCGGCGACCCGGGCGACGGGCGCTGCGTGATGCTCGAATGCACCGACGGGAAAGGTGAGTTGAAGGCGGTACTCTCGTTCGTCCCGTGGGGGCCCGAGGGGCTCTCGCTCGATCTGATGCGGCGCGACAGGGACTCCGAGAACGGGCTGATGGAGTTCATGGTCATCGAACTGCTCCAGCGGGCCGAGGAGATCGGGATCACGCAGGTGTCGCTCAACTTCGCGATGTTCCGGTCCGTCTTCGAACGTGGCTCGCGGCTCGGCGCGGGCCCGGTGCTGCGCCTGTGGCGCTCGCTGCTCAGCTTCTTCTCACGGTGGTGGCAGATCGAATCCCTCTACCGGGCCAACGCGAAGTACCGGCCCATCTGGGAGCCCCGCTTCCTGCTCTTCGAGAAGAGCGCCGACCTGCCGCGGATCGGCCTCGCCTCCGCGCGCGCCGAGGGCTTTCTGGAGGCGCCGGGCCTGCCGAACTGGATGCACCGCAGACATCTGGAGCCGCACCCGTGAGATCCCCGGCCGCCCTGGCCCGCGCCGAGTGGGGCCCGCTGTGGTCGACGGTGCGCCGGGGGCTCGTCGACAGGAAGCGGCGGGCGGCGCCGATGACGCTCGGGGCGGTCTGCCTCACGGCCTTGTTCCAGTACGTCCAGAACCAGTCCTGGGGTTACCGATTCGTGCAGGACGTCGGCTCCGTGCGGGCCGAGGACCCGCTGTGGCTGTCCCTGCTGCGCACCCCGCTGTCCCTCTTCGTGCCGGCGCTCGACCTGCCCGTATGGGGCGCCCTGGCACAGATCCTGCTCGTGTTCGGCATCGCGGAGATCTGCCTCGGCCGGTGGGTCACGCTCGCCATCGGATACGTCACCACACTCGTCGGCACCCTCTACGCCCGCCTGGCCATCGCGCTCGGCCCCGACGGACCGCTCGGCCTGCCCGCCTCTGACGCGCGGATCGTCGACAACGGCCCGTCGGCGGCGGTCGTCGGGCTCGCCATCTACGTGTGCTGGCGCTATCGCGCCCGGCGCACGGCGGTCGTGGTGATCGCCCTCATGGTGATCGAGGCGGCCGTGAAACCGAACCTCGCGGGCAAGGAACATCTGGCGGCGATCAGCGCGGTCGCCCTGGTCGTCGTGGCGCGCTGGGCGCTGGACGCCGTGCGTCACCGGGGCGTTGAGCGCTCCGGGTCGGGTGTGCCGCCGATCAGGTCCTGAAAGCCCCGGCTCATCCTCGACCAGCGCCGGTCGTGCCGGTAGGCCCGCAGCCGCGATCTCGCCCTGGCCTTCGGGCGCCGCCGGTACCAGCGCTTCGCCCACGCCGATCCGGGCCGCGCGAGCCTGATGGCCCCGAACAGCGCGACGAACGGTACGAGTACGCCCACGACCGCGAGCCGGGGCTTCCCCTTGAACATGGCCAGCACCACGAACAAGAGGTTCACCAGGACCGTGAGGATCGCGGTGCCGCGCCCCTGCTCCTCCTGTCCCGACACGTCGTTCACGCCGAGCGGCGAGAAGCCGCTGAGGACGAGCAGCCCGAGCGCCGCCGCGAGGACCACCACCTCGACGCTCTGTCGGCCCTGCTCGGTCCAGTAGACGTCGGCGAGGTGCAGGATCAGGGCGAACTCGTCGAGGACCAGGCCCGCGCCGATCCCGAAGATCACCGCGCAGATCGAGGCGGTGACGCCGTGCCGCCCACTGCCGACCGCGCCGAACCCGCCGATGACGGTGAGGATCACGCCGGGCACCACGTGGTGGATGTGCATGCCGCCCGGGGTGACGTTGCGGAACGGCCCGCGCCCGGCGCGGATGAGGCGCGTGACCGTACGGGTCACGGCGAAGGTCAGCAGGAACGCGGCGAGAGCGAGCAGCAGTGGCAGCTTCCCCGGCTCGCCGATGTTCCGGTACCACCAGTCACCCATGCGGCCATCCTGCCGCCGGGGCCCGGGCGCCGCCCGCTGTGCTGGGCCCCCCGGGTAGCCTGCCGGGATGCCCGCAACCCCGGCCGACGGCCTCCGCTTCGCCTTCGGCACCCTCACCGTGCTCCCGGTCAAGGTCACCCGCTGGGACCGCGACGCGGCCCGCGCCGGAATGCTCTGCGCCCCCGTCGCCGGGCTCGTCGTGGGCCTGGCCGCCGCCGCGCTCGGCGGGCTCCTGACGCTGCTCGGCGCTGGTCCGCTGCTCGCGGCCGTGGCGAGCGTGAGCGTCCCGGCCGCGCTGACCCGGGGACTGCACCTGGACGGGCTCGCCGACACCGCCGACGGCCTCGGCAGCGGCAAGCCGGCCGAGGACGCGCTGCGCATCATGAAGCAGTCGGACATCGGCCCGTTCGGCGTCATCACGCTCGTGCTCGCGCTCCTCGCCCAGGTCGCCGCGCTCGCCGAGCTGTACGCGGATTCGTGGGCGCGCGGCGCGCTCGCTGCCGTCGTCTCGGCACTCACCGCCCGGCTCGCGCTCACGCTGGCCTCGCGCACCGGTGTCCCGCCGGCCCGGCCCGAGGGCCTGGGCGCGGCCGTCGCCGGAACGGTGCCCGTGCGCGGGGCGCTGCTCGCCGCCGCCGTCACCGTGTGCGCCGCCGGGGCCGCGGGCGCCGTCACCGGCTCGGCGTACGGCGCCGTGCGCGGCGCGGCGGCCGCCGTCCTCGCCTGCTGCGCGGCCGAACTCCTGCTGCGCCACTGCGTGCGCCGCTTCGGCGGAGTGACCGGCGACGTCTTCGGCGGCGTCGCCGAGACCACCGCCACCGCCGCCCTCGTCGTCCTCACTTTCGGCTGACACGGCCGCGGTCACATACCGCGCAGCGCACCCTCGCGCCCACGGGCGTAGGCTCCCCAAGGGGCCATACACCCCACGGCCCGTCAGAACTCGTTCAGACACCATGAAAGTAGGGACCTCACCACCGTGACTGCTCTGACTCTCAGCACCGCCGCCGCGTCCGGCCTGCGTGCTGACGCGATCGTCGTCGGTGTGGCGAAGGGTGCTGCATCCAAGTCCGGAGTGCTCGTCGTCGCCCCCGGCGCGGAGGCCGTGGACAAGGCCTACGACGGCAAGCTCGCCGCCGTCCTGGAGACCCTCGGCGCCTCTGGCGGTGAGGGTGAGGTGACGAAGCTCCCCGCCCCCTCCGGCTTCAAGGCCCCGGTCGTCCTGGCGGTCGGTCTCGGCCCGGTGCCGGAGAAGGACGAGTCGTACGACGCGGAGGCCCTGCGCCGCGCCGCCGGTGCCGCCGCCCGCACGCTGGCCGGTGCGAAGAAGGCCGCGTTCGCGCTGCCCGTCGGGGACCCGGGTGACGCGGGAGCGATCGCGGAGGGCGCGCTGCTCGGCGCGTACTCCTTCGACGCCTACAAGGAGTCGGCCCAGGAGGGCAAGGACAACGGCAAGGCGCCGCTCGGCGAGATCGCCCTGCTCGGAGCCAAGCCCCGCGACAAGGCGTTCAAGGCCGCCGTGGAGCGCGCCCTCGCCGTGACCGAGGAGCTCAACCGCGCCCGCGACCTGGTCAACACCCCGCCGAACGACCTGACCCCGGAGGCCTTCGCCGCCGTCGCCTCGGCCGCGGCCAAGGAGCACGGCATCAAGGTGCAGGTCCTCGACGAGAAGGCGCTCGTCAAGGGCGGCTTCGGCGGCATCCTCGGCGTCGGCGCCGGCTCGGAGGCCCCGCCGCGCCTGGTGAAGCTCTCCTACACGTCGTCGAAGGCGGACAAGCACCTCGCCTTCGTCGGCAAGGGCATCACGTACGACTCGGGCGGCATCTCCCTCAAGCCGGCCGGTCACAACGAGACGATGAAGTGCGACATGGCCGGCGCCGCCGCCGTGTTCGCCGCCGTCGTCGCCTCGGCCCGTCTCGGTCTTGACGTGAACGTCACCGGCTGGCTGGCGCTCGCCGAGAACATGCCGTCGGGCTCCGCCACCCGCCCCGGCGACGTCCTTCGCATGTACTCCGGCAAGACCGTCGAGGTCCTGAACACGGACGCCGAGGGCCGCCTGGTCCTGGCCGACGCCATCGCCAAGGCCTCCGAGGAGACCCCGGACGCGATCGTCGACGTCGCCACGCTGACCGGCGCGATGGTGCTGGCGCTCGGCAACCGCACGTTCGGCATCATGGCGAACGACGACGCTTTCCGTACGTCGATCCACGAGGTCGCCGAGGAGGTCGGCGAGCCGTCCTGGCCGATGCCGCTCCCCGCCGACCTGCGCAAGGGCATGGACTCCGCCACCGCCGACATCGCCAACATGGGCGAGCGCATGGGCGGCGGCCTGGTGGCCGGCCTCTTCCTCCAGGAGTTCGTCGGCGAGGGCATCACGTGGGCCCACCTCGACATCGCGGGCCCGGCCTTCAACGAGGCCGGCCCGTCCGGCTACACGCCCAAGGGCGGCACCGGTTCCGCGGTCCGTACGCTGGTGCGCCTCGCGGAGCGCACGGCCGCCGGTGACCTCGGCTGACGCAGAGCGGCACGCTTGACGGTCCCCGGGTGCGAAGGCACCCGGGGACCGTTCGCTTTCGACGAAATCCGCAGCTTCCCGGACCCCCTCACCCGGGTTTCAGGTGTAACCGCCGTCTCACCCCCGGGCCCGGCGTCCCGTCCGCCGTCGACAAGTGCGAGGATGGGTCCTTGGCAGGACAGGGCCCCCACCACAGGGCCGAAGCATAAAAAGCGGCCGGACACCAGCCGCCGCCCGGTCACTGCAGACCGGCGTACGGCGCACATGCATGGAGGACGTGACGTGGCGAACGACGCCAGCACTGTTTTCGACCTAGTGATCCTCGGCGGTGGCAGTGGCGGTTACGCCGCGGCCCTGCGCGGAGCGCAGCTGGGCCTGGACGTCGCCCTGATCGAGAAGAACAAGCTCGGGGGCACCTGCCTGCACAACGGCTGCATCCCGACGAAGGCCCTGCTGCACGCCGGCGAGATCGCCGACCAGGCGCGCGAGGCTGACCAGTTCGGTGTCAAGGCCTCCTTCGAGGGCATCGACATCGCGGGCGTCCACAAGTACAAGGACGACGTGATCTCCGGCCTGTACAAGGGCCTGCAGGGGCTCGTCGCCTCCCGCAAGGTGACGTACATCGAGGGCGAGGGCCGCCTGTCGTCCCCGACCTCCGTGGACGTGAACGGCCAGCGCGTCCAGGGCCGTCACGTGCTCCTCGCGACCGGCTCCGTGCCGAAGTCGCTGCCGGGCCTGGAGATCGACGGCAACCGCATCATCTCCTCGGACCACGCGCTGAAGCTGGACCGCGTCCCGCAGTCCGCGATCATCCTGGGCGGCGGCGTCATCGGCGTCGAGTTCGCCTCGGCATGGAAGTCCTTCGGCACCGACGTCACCGTCGTCGAGGGCCTCAAGCACCTCGTCCCGGTCGAGGACGAGAACAGCTCCAAGCTTCTTGAGCGCGCGTTCCGCAAGCGCGGCATCAAGTTCAACCTCGGCACCTTCTTCGAGAAGGCCGAGTACACGCAGGACGGCGTCCGCGTGACCCTCGCCGACGGCAAGACCTTCGAGGCCGAGGTCCTCCTGGTCGCCATCGGCCGCGGCCCGGTCTCGGCCGGTCTCGGTTACGAGGAGCAAGGCGTCGCGATGGACCGCGGCTACGTCCTGGTCGACGAGTACATGCAGACCAACGTGCCGACCGTCTCGGCCGTCGGTGACCTCGTCCCGACGCTCCAGCTCGCGCACGTCGGCTTCGCCGAGGGCATCCTGGTGGCGGAGCGCCTGGCCGGTCTCAAGACCGTCCCGATCGACTACGACGGCGTGCCGAAGGTGACGTACTGCCACCCCGAGGTCGCCTCCGTCGGTATCACCGAGGCCAAGGCCAAGGAGATCTACGGTGCGGACAAGGTCGTCGCTCTGAAGTACAACCTCGCGGGCAACGGCAAGTCCAAGATCCTCAAGACCGCGGGCGAGATCAAGCTCGTCCAGGTCAAGGACGGTGCCGTGGTCGGCGTCCACATGGTCGGCGACCGTATGGGCGAGCAGGTCGGCGAAGCCCAGCTGATCTACAACTGGGAAGCGCTGCCCGCCGAGGTCGCCCAGCTCATCCACGCCCACCCGACGCAGAACGAGGCCCTCGGAGAGGCCCACCTGGCCCTCGCGGGCAAGCCGCTGCACTCGCACGACTAGGTCAGGCCGCAGGCTGGACCCAGTCGTCCCTGTCGTCCCCTGGGCGCGACGACCGACCACAGACTTCCGCACTTCCCCAAGCTCTCAACATCGCTCGAGCAGGGGAGACCCCACTAAGGAGCAACAGAAACCATGTCGGTTTCCGTATCCCTTCCGGCGCTCGGTGAGAGTGTCACCGAGGGCACCGTCACCCGCTGGCTGAAGGCCGAGGGCGAGCGCGTCGAGGTCGACGAGCCGCTGCTCGAGGTCTCGACCGACAAGGTCGACACCGAGATCCCCTCGCCCGCCGCCGGCATCCTGGCCTCCATCAAGGTCGCCGAGGACGAGACCGTCGAGGTCGGCGCCGAGCTGGCCGTCATCGACGACGGCACGGGCGCGCCCGCCGCCGCCCCGGCTCCGGCCGCTGCCGAGGCCCCGGCCCCGGCCGCCGCTCCGGCCCCCGTCGCCGAGGCCCCCGCGGCCCCGGCCGCCGCCCCGGCTGCTCCGGCCGCCCCCGCCGGTGCCGCTTCCGGCACCGACGTCGTGCTGCCCGCTCTCGGCGAGTCCGTCACCGAGGGCACCGTCACCCGCTGGCTGAAGGAGGTCGGCGAGGAGGTCGCGGAGGACGAGCCCCTGCTCGAGGTCTCAACGGACAAGGTCGACACCGAGATCCCCTCCCCGGTCGCCGGCGTTCTCCTGGAGATCTCCGTCGCCGAGGACGAGACCGCCGAGGTCGGCGCCAAGCTGGCCGTCATCGGTGCTCCCGGTGCCGCTCCGGCCGCCGCTCCTGCTCCGGCTGCTCCGGCTCCGGCCGCCGCTCCGGCCCCCGCCGCTCCCGCTCCCGCGGCTCCGGCTCCCGCGGCTCCGGCCCCGGTTGCCGCTCCGGCCCCGGCTGCTCCGGCCGCCCCGGCTCCGGTCGCCGCTCCCGCTCCGGTCGCCCCCGCTGCCCCGGCCCCCGCCGCGGTCTCCGGTGACGACGGCGCGTACGTGACCCCGCTGGTGCGCAAGCTCGCGTCGGAGAACGGCGTGGACCTGGGCACCGTCAAGGGCACCGGCGTCGGTGGCCGTATCCGCAAGCAGGACGTCATCGCGGCCGCCGAGGCCGCGAAGGCCGCCCCGGCCCCCGCCGCCGCTGCTGCTCCGGCCGCCGCGAAGGCCCCGGCCCTGGAGGTCTCTCCCCTCCGCGGCCAGACGGTCAAGATGACCCGCATGCGCAAGGTCATCGGCGACAACATGATGAAGGCCCTGCACTCGCAGGCCCAGCTGACCTCGGTCGTCGAGGTCGACATCACCAAGCTGATGAAGCTGCGCGCCAAGGCGAAGGACGCGTTCGCGGCCCGTGAGGGCGTCAAGCTCTCCCCGATGCCGTTCTTCGTCAAGGCCGCCGCCCAGGCGCTGAAGGCCCACCCGGTCGTCAACGCCCGGATCAACGACGACGAAGGCACCATCACGTACTTCGACTCGGAGAACATCGGCATCGCCGTTGACGCCGAGAAGGGTCTGATGACGCCGGTCATCAAGGGCGCGGGCGACCTGAACATCGCCGGCATCTCGAAGAAGACCGCCGAGCTGGCCGGCAAGGCCCGCGGTGGCGGCCTCACGCCGGACGACATGTCCGGCGCGACCTTCACGATCTCCAACACGGGCTCGCGCGGTGCGCTCTTCGACACCGTCATCGTGCCGCCGAACCAGGCCGCGATCCTGGGCATCGGCGCCACGGTGAAGCGTCCGGTCGTCATCAACCACCCGGACCTCGGCGAGACCATCGCCGTCCGGGACATGACGTTCCTGTCGCTCTCCTACGACCACCGTCTGGTGGACGGCGCGGACGCCGCCCGCTACCTGACCACGGTCAAGGCGATCCTGGAGGCCGGCGAGTTCGAGGTCGAGCTCGGCCTGTAACTCTCGTCTCATCAGTGCGTACGCCCCCGTCCGGAGTCTTCCGGACGGGGGCGCCGCCGTATTGTCTAGAGGTCAACGCACCTTGGGGCCTGCCCGCCCGTCGCCCGACCACCGCCCCTCAATGAGGCCCTTCGGGCCGCACCTTCCCATCGCTGGAGGAGCCACCATGACCGCGCCCGTCGTCCACTCGCTGCGCGAACAGATCCGCGAGCACATCGTCGAGGGGATCGTCAGCGGGCGCTGGAAGCCGGGCGAGCGCATCGTGGAGCGCCGCATCGCCACGGAGCTGGAGGTCAGCCAGACGCCCGTGCGGGAGGCCCTGCGGGAGCTGGAGAGCCTGCGTCTGATCGAGTCCGCTCCCAACAAGGGCGTCCGGGTGCGGAATCTGACGGCCGCCGACCTGGAGGAGAGCTACCCGGTCAGGGCCGGTCTCGAGGCCATCGCGGCGGAGCTGGCGGCCGGCAAGCTGGCCGAGGACTGCTCGGCCCTCGAACCCCATGTGGCGGCCCTCTACCGCGCCGACCAGGAGGCCGACGGGACGGGCCAGGTACGGCACACGGTCGCCTTCCACCGCGAACTGGTGCGTGCCGCGGGGAACTCCGTACTGCTGCACACCTGGGAGGGCCTCGGCATCGAGGTGTTCACGGCCCTGTCGATCCGGTGGCTCGGCACGGTCCAGCAGTCGTACGCGGAGGAGCACGAGGCGCTCGTGGCCGCGTTCCGGCGCCGGGATCCGGCGATCGCCGAGCTGGTGAAGGCGCACGTGCTCGGCTGCGCCCCGCGCGCCTGAGCCACACCCCGCTCAGACGTCGTCGCGGCACCCTCCCACCTGCGAGAATTCGCCGTACCGCCTTCGAAAACAAGGCACCCGGTGCCCCGTTCAATGGCACCGGATGCCCACTTTCTCCGTCTGAGGAAGTTTTCTCCTTCAACCCTTTGATCGATCATCGATCAGGGAGTTAGAGTCGCCGACGGGTCTCCACCAGAGACCCACGCCCTGTCCTGCCAAAGACCTAGGGCACCCCCACCCTTTCCGCTAAGGGAACCCCCCTCCGACTCAGGAAGGCGGCGCAATGACCGACCCCTCCGCAATCCAGCCGAGCGAGCTCGACCAGCTCCCGGACCGCGACCCCGAGGAGACCGCCGAATGGCAGGCCTCCCTGGACGCCGTTACCAAGGCGGCCGGGCCGCACCGTGCCGCGTACCTGATGCGCCGCACGCTGGAGCGCGCCGAGGGCTCAGGCCTGGCGCTGCCGAAGCTCCTCGAGACCGACTACGTCAACACCATCCCGACCGCCGCAGAGCCGGCGATCGAGGGTGACGAGGCGCTGGAACTGAAGATCGCCGCGTGGAACCGCTGGAACGCGGCCGCGATGGTGACCCGTGGCTCCAAGTACGGCGTCGGCGGCCACATCGCCACGTTCGCCTCGGCGGCCTGGCTCTACGAGACCGGCTTCAACCACTTCTTCAAGGGGAAGGAGGGCGACGGCTCCGGTGACCAGCTGTACATCCAGGGCCACGCCTCCCCCGGCATCTACGCCCGCGCCTTCCTCGACGGCCGCCTGAGCGAGCAGCAGCTCGACCACTTCCGCCAGGAGTCCGGCGGCGACGGCCTGCCGTCGTATCCGCACCCGCGGCGCCTGCCCTGGCTGTGGGAGTTCCCGACCGTCTCCATGGGCCTCGGCCCGCTGTCGGCGATCTACCAGGCGCGGTTCAACCGCTACCTCACCAACCGCAAGATCAAGGACGTCTCCGCCTCGCACGTGTGGGCGTTCCTCGGTGACGGCGAGATGGACGAGCCCGAGGCCACCGCGGCCCTGGCGCTCGCCTCGCGTGAGGGTCTGGACAACCTGACCTTCGTCATCAACTGCAACCTGCAGCGCCTCGACGGCCCGGTCCGCGCCAACTTCCGCGTGGTCCAGGAGCTGGAGGCGCAGTTCCGCGGCGCCGGCTGGAACGTCATCAAGACGCTCTGGGGCTCCGCCTGGGACGAGCTGTTCCAGCTCGACACGACCGGCGCGCTCGTGCGCCGGCTGCGCGAGGTGCCGGACGCCCAGTTCCAGACGTACGCGACGCGCGACGCCGCGTACATCCGCGAGCACTTCTTCGGCTCCGAGCCCGCGCTCGTCGAGCTGGGCCGGCTGCTCACGGACGACAAGATCGCCGAGTGCTTCAAGGTCTCGCGCGGCGGCCACGAGCCCCGCAAGGTGTACGCGGCCTACCGTGCGGCCCTGTCGCACGCGGGCGCGCCGACCGTGATCCTGGTCCAGACGGTCAAGGGCTTCACGCTCGGCAAGGGCTTCGAGTCCAAGAACGCCAACCACCAGATGAAGAAGCTGACGGTGGACGAGTTCAAGGACATGCGTGACCTCCTTGAACTGCCCATCTCCGACAGCCAGTTCGTCGACGGCCAGGTCCCCTACGGCCACCCGGGCGCCGACTCCCCCGAGGTCCGCTACCTCCAGGAGCGCCGCGCGGCCCTCGGCGGCCCCGCCCCGGCCCGCCGCACGCACGCGATCGCCCCGCTGCCGGCCCCGGCCGACAAGGCGTTCGCGTCCTTCGACAAGGGCTCAGGATCGCAGTCCGTGGCCACGACCATGGCGTTCGTACGCCTGGTCAAGGACCTCGTACGCGACAAGGAGACCGGCAAGCGCTGGGTGCCGATCGTCCCGGACGAGGCGCGCACCTTCGGCATGGAGTCGCTGTTCCCGTCGCTCGGCATCTACTCCCCCAAGGGGCAGACGTACGAGCCGGTCGACCGCGACCAGCTGATGTACTACAAGGAAGCCACGGACGGCCAGATCCTCAACGAGGGCATCACCGAGGCCGGCTCCATGGCGGACTTCATCGCCGCCGCCAGCGCGTACTCCACGCACGGCGAGGCGATGATCCCCTTCTACATCTTCTACTCGATGTTCGGCTGGCAGCGCACGGCCGACCAGATGTGGCAGCTCGGCGACCAGCTGGGCCGCGGCTTCCTGGTGGGTGCCACCGCGGGCCGTACGACGCTGACGGGTGAGGGTCTGCAGCACGCGGACGGTCACTCGCCGGTCATCGCGGCGACCAACCCGGCCGCGCTGTCCTACGACCCGGCGTTCGCGTACGAGATCGGCGCGATCGTCAAGGACGGTCTGCGCCGCATGTACGGCGAGGCGGCCCCGGGCGAGGACCGAGACGTCTTCTACTACCTGACGGTCTACAACGAGCCGATGCCGCAGCCGGCCAAGCCCGCGGGCGTGGACGAGGGCATCCTCAAGGGCCTCTACCGCTTCAACACCGCCGAGTCGGCCGGGGTGAACGTCGCGGCCGCCAACGCCCCGCGCATCCAGCTGCTCGGTTCGGGCACGGCGATCCACTGGGCCCTCGAGGCGCAGAAACTGCTGGCCGAGGAGTGGGGTGTCGCCGCCGACGTGTGGTCCGCGACCTCCTGGACCGAGCTGCGCCGCGACGCCCTGGAGGCGGACGAGGCGATCCTGCGCGGCGAGGAGCGCACTCCCTACATCCGTACGGCGCTCGACGGCGCCCAGGGCCCGGTCCTCGCGGTCTCCGACTACATGCGCCAGGTCCCCGACCAGATCGCGCAGTGGGTCGAGCAGGACTACTCCTCGCTCGGTGCGGACGGCTTCGGTCTCTCCGACACCCGTGAGGCGGCCCGCCGCCACTTCGGCATCGACGCGCAGTCGATCGTCGTCGCGGCCCTGGCCCAGCTCGCCCGCCGCGGCGAGGTCAATGCCTCGGCCGTGAAGGAGGCGCGCGAGCGCTACGGCCTGTAGTCCCTTGTCATGCGTGCCCCGTCCCGATTGCCGGGGCGGGGCACGCGTGCGTGAATGAGGAGGAGTCCGCAGGAGTTCCAGGGGGGCGCCGTTCAGGGGAGAAGTACGTCCATGAAGATCTCCAAAACCCCATCAGCCCCCTGCTGGGCGGACCTCTCCACGCCCGACAGCGACGCGGCCCGGCTCTTCTACGAGGGTCTCCTCGGCTGGCACAGCGAAGTGGCGCAGGACTACGGCATCTTCAGGTCCGGCGGCGAGCCGGTCGCCGGCTTCGCCCCGGCCACCAACCCGAAGGAACCGTCGGTGTGGCTGCCGTACTACCAGTCGGCCGGGGTCGACGCCGTCATCGCGCGCGTGAAGGGCAACGGCGGCTCGGTGGTCACGGGTCCGCGGACCATCGAGGAGGACGGCGTCTTCGCGGTCTGCCAGGACCCCGCGGGGGCCGCGTTCGGCCTGTGGCAGCCGATCACGAACACGGGGTTCGGCGTGGTGAACGCGCCGGGGAGTTTCTGCTGGTTCGAGCTCCTGACCCGCGATCCGGACGGGTCCAAGGACTTCTACCAGTCCGTACTGGGCTGGGGCGCGAAGCGGCACCCCTACGGAGGCGGCGGCAGTTACACCGAGTGGAGCGTCGACGACGAGCCCTTCGGCGGGATGCTCGACACGGCGTCGGACTCGTTCCCCAAGGATCTGCCCGCGCACTGGATGGTGTACATCGCCGTCGGGGACACCGACGCGACGGCGGCTCGCTGCAAGCAACTCGGCGGGCAGATCCTGGTGCACCCGACGTCCATCGAGCCGGGCCGGTTCGCGGTGCTCGCCGATCCGCAGGGCGCCTCGTTCGCGGTCATCACGTACACCCCGCGCTGAAGGGCCCGCATCATGGGCGTATGCGAGCTGCCCGCCTGATCAAGATGGTGTTGTTGCTCCAGTCCCGGCCGTCGATGACGGCGGGTGAGCTGGCGCGCGAGCTGGAGGTCTCGGAGCGGACCGTGACGCGGGACGCGCAGGCGCTGTCCGAGGCGGGCGTGCCGGTGTACGCGGACCGGGGCAGGGCGGGCGGGTACCGGCTGATCGGCGGGTACCGGACGCGGCTGACGGGTCTGGCGCGCGGTGAGGCGGAGGCCCTGTTCCTGTCCGGAGTGCCGGGCGCGCTGCGGGAGATGGGCTTGGAAGACGCGGCGTCGGCCGCGCGGCTGAAGGTGTCGGCGGCGCTGCTGCCTTCGCTGCGGGACGCCTCGCGGACGGCGGCACAGCGGTTCCACCTGGACGCGCCGGGCTGGTTCCAGGAGCCGCGGACGCCCGAGCTGCTGCCGGCGGTGGCGGACGCGGTGTGGGACGACCGGGTGGTGCGCGCCCGCTACCGGCGTGACGAGGCGGGGAGCTCGCGGGAGGTGGTGCGGGAGCTGGAGCCGTACGGGCTCGTCCTGAAGGCGGGTGTCTGGTATCTGTGCGCCCGCGTCGCCGGCGGGACCCACCGGGTGTACCGGATCGACCGGTTCACCGGCGTCGAGGCGGGCGGGGAACGCTTCGTACGGGACCAGGAGTTCGATCTGCCGGGGTTCTGGGAGGAGCGGGCGGAGGAGTTCGCGCGGTCCATCCTGCGCGCGGAGGTCGTCCTGCGGCTGTCCCCCGCGGGACTGCGGCAGCTTCCGTACGCGATCGAGCCCGCGTCCGTGCGTGCGGCGCGGGAGTCGGCGGGCGAGCCGGACGAGGAGGGGTGGGTGACGGTGACTCTGCCGGTCGAGTCGGAGGACGTCGCGTACGGGCAGCTGTTCGGGCTCGGGCCCGAGGCGGAGGTCGTCGCTCCCGCCGCGCTGCGTGATCGCTTCGCAGAAGCGGCACGGCGGATGGGCGACCGCTACCGGTGAGCCGCCGGGCGCCGTGCCCTCGGCATGTGCGCGCATAACGAAACGGCGCGGCTCCGGCACCTCGGCGTGCGTCCCCGACCCCCAAGGCAGATGCTTGTCCCGTGATGGACGAGACGGAGTTCTGGGAGATCGTGGACAGCACCCGCGAGGCCGCCGAGGGCGACCCCGAGGACCAGGCCGAGCTGCTCGTCGACCGGCTGCTCCAGGCCGACCCCGACGCGGTGCTCGACTTCGCCCGTCACTTCGAGTCCCGCTACCACCGCGCCTACCGCTGGGACCTGTGGGGCGCCGCGTGGGTACTGCTCGGCGGCGCGAGCGACGACGCGTTCGACTACTTCCGCTGCTGGCTGATCGGCCAGGGCAGGGAGGTGTTCGAGGGCGCGCTGCACGAGCCGGACTCGCTCGCCGATCTGCTGGGGGACTTCGACGAGGAGATCGACGGGGACGGCGAGGAGCTCGGCTACGCGGCTGACGAGGCGTACGAGGAGCTGACCGGGGCGGTGGCGCCCGATCTCGGCATTCCGGCCGGGCCCGCGGAGCCGGAGGGCACGCCGTTCGACTTCGAGAACACGGCGGAGCTGCAGCGGCTGTATCCGAAGCTCTCGGAGCGCTTCGGGTCGTAGGAGGAGTAGGGAACGTAGGGGTCGTAGGGGTCGTATGCCTTCGGCCGGTTCACTTCCCGGCCGCCCGGATCGACTCCTCGATGCCGGGGAACGCGAACGTGAAGCCGGACTCCAGGAGCCGGGTCGGCACGGCCCGCGTGCTGCCGAGGACGTCGCCCGCCATCTCGCCGAGGACCAGGCGCAGGACGGGGGCGGGCGCCGTGAACAGCGTGGGGCGGTTCAGCACGCGCCCCATCGCGGCGGTCACCTCGCGGTTCGTGACGGGGTGCGGGGCGGTGAGGTTCACCGGGCCGGACAGCTCCTCCGTGTCGATGATGTGGCGCAGGGCCGCGATCTCGTCGTGGAGCGCGATGTACGACCAGTACTGGCGGCCGTCGCCCAGGCGTCCGCCGAGACCGGCCAGGTACAGCGGGAAGAGCCGCGCCCAGGCCCCGCCCGCGCGGGACACGACGAGCCCGGACCGCGCGAACACCGTGCGGATTCCGGCCTCTTGCGCGGGCGCCGCGGCCTCCTCCCACTCCACGCACAGCTGCGGCAGGAAGCCGTCCCCGGGCGGCGCGCTCTCGTCGACGGCGCGCGTGCCGGTCTCGCCGTAGTAGCCGACGGCGCTGCCGTTGACGAAGACGCGGGGAGGCTGTTCGAGCGTGGCGACGGCCTCGGCGAGCGTCGCGGTGCCGAGGACCCGGCTGTCGCGGATCTTCCGCTTGTACTCGTCGGTCCAGCGGTGGTCGCCCACGCCCGCGGCGGCGAAGTTGAGGACGGCGTCGCACCCGCAGAGCCCGGCCGCGTCGACCGACCCCCGCTCCGGGTCCCAGCGGACCTCGTCCGCGGCGGCCGGTTCCCTGCGGACCAGGCGGACGACGTCGTGCCCGTCGGCGCGCAGGGACCGGGTCAGCGCCGAACCGATGAGTCCGGAGGCACCGGCGACGGCGAACCGGGAGCGTCGTGCGGGTGCGGAATCGCTCTGCGTCATGGGTCCATCCTGCCGCGTGAAACGCGCGGCGGCCGGTCGTGGGCCGGTCGTACAGTGACCCCCATGCCACAGCCGCACATACGTCTCGCCCGGCTCGACGACGAGGACGGACTCGCCCGGCTCGACCGCGCGGCCTGGTCCACGCTGCACGCCGTCCAGCCGGAGCCGCTGCCGCCGTACGACCCGTTCTTCTCGGAGCGGTTCGGGCCGCGGGACCATCTGGTCGCGGAGTGCGACGGGCGGCTCGCGGGTTACGTACGCATCGCCTATCCCACCTCGCTCGCCGCCAACACCCATGTGCGGCAGATCCAGGGCCTCGCGGTCGCCGCGGAGGCGCGGGGCACCGGGGTCGGCCGGGCGCTGGTCCGCGCGGCGGTGGAGCACGCCCGCAAGGCCGGGGCGCGCCGCATGACGCTGCGGGTGCTCGGGCACAACGCTCCGGCGCGGGCGCTGTACGAGTCCGAGGGGTTCACGGTCGAGGGCGTCCTGCCGGAGGAGTTCCTGCTCGACGGGAAGTACGTGGACGACATCCTGATGGGCCAGGCCCTGTGAGCGGGGCACAGGAGTTCTGACGGACCCGCCCGGCGTGCGGTGACGGCCCTCCCGTAGGAGCGTGAAGGGGTCCATGGGAAGGAGCCCGCCGATGACCGGGGCGTTGTCGCGTCGCCGGGACGGCGAGGAGCGGGCCTGGCTCCGCGGGGCACCGCCGCCGCGCTGGGTGCGATGGCTGCCGGTCGGGCTCCTCGCCGCCCTGTGCCTGGCCCAGCTGGTCACCGAAGAGAAGCTGGACCTCGGTTTCCTGCTGGGGGCGGTCCCGCCGCTGGCCGCCCTCACCTACGGCCCCGCCGCCACGGCACTGCTCGGCGGCACCGTGATCGTCCTGCTGAACGTGCCCTTCATGAACCTCGGGCACCCCGGCAACAGCGACGTGCTCACGGTCTCCTTCGTGGCGCTGCTCAGCGTGCTGATCGGCTGGGTCCGCAGCCGGCGCGACGCCCAGCTCGTCACCGTGCGCACGGTCGCCGAGGCGGCGCAGTTCGCCGTCCTTCCGCCGCTGCGCGACCGGGTCGGCACGGTGCGCTGCGCGGGCCTGTACCGGGCGGCCGAGCGCGGGACGCTGGTCGGCGGTGACCTCTTCGACGTGCGCAGGGGGCCGGCCGGGGTACGGGCCGTGATCGGTGATGTGCAGGGCCACGGTCTGTCCGCGGTCGCCACGGTGGCGGGGCTGCTCGGCGCGTTCCGTGAGGCCGTGCTCGACCAGTCGGACCTAAAGGGGGTCGCGGCGCGGCTCGACCGCAGGCTCGTGGTCGACTCGGCCGAGGACGAGCACGCCGAGCTGTTCGCGACCGCGCTGTTGCTCGAGTTCCCCGACGACTCCCCGGTGGTACGGGCCGTTTCGTGCGGCCATCCGCGGCCGCTGCTCCTGCGCGGGCAGGAGGTCATCGAGCTGCCGGTGCCGTCCGGGGCGCCGCTCGGGCTCGGGATCGCGGGCCTCGCGCCGCTCGAGCAGCTCACGGTGCGGCTGCGGCCGGGCGACCGGCTGCTCGGCCTGACGGACGGACTGATCGAGGCGCGGGACCCGTCCGGTGCCTTCTACCCGCTCAGGGAGCGCCTGGGCCGGTTCAGCGAGGACGACCCGGCGGAGCTGACGGACGCGCTGTGGCGGGACGTGGTCCGGTTCGCGGGCACGGTACGGGACGATCTGACGCTGCTCGTGTTCGCGCCGGAGATCGCCCCGGAGGACGACCCGGAGGACGACTGACGGCCCCTATCGGGCCCCGCCCCGGCCTGCCCCCAACAGGCTGATCCCGCCCGTCAGTTCCCGCAGGCAGCGGAGCGCGAGGACCGCCGGGGAGCCGGTCGCGCCCGTCGCGGGGGCGTCGGTGGCGGCCCAGGCCTCCAGAGCGATCCGGATGGCGTCGGTGGCCGCGGCGGCGGCGAGCCGTACGTCGAGGGGGTCCGCCTCCTCGCCCGCGAGCCGGGTCAGGACCGGCACGAGGCGCTCCTCCGACTCCTGGTTGACCCGGTACCAGACGGCCCGCAGCGCGGCGTCGTCCTGGGCCGCGCGCAGGAGTCCCCTGGTCGTCTCCAACTGTTCGGGGCCGTGGTCGCCGGGGGCGGAGAGCGTGGCGGTGACGGCCGTCTCCAGAGTGACGCGCAGGTCCGTGCCGGGTTCGGCGTCCTCCAGGAGGGCGCGCCAGGCGTCGCCACCCGCGGCGAGGAGCGGGCCGACCGCGTCCTGCTTGCCCCGGAAGTAGCGGTAGAAGGTGCGCAGCGCGACGCCCGCCCGCTGGGCGATGTCCTCGGCCGTCGTGCCGTCGGGTCCGTGCTCGGCGAAGAGTCCGGCGGCGGCGCGGGCGATGTCCAGCTGGGTGGCGGCCTTGCGCCGCTCGGTCAGGGAGGGCTGCGGACTGCGCTGATCCTTCGTGGGGCTCACCGGGGAAGCCTATGCGTCCGGAACAAGTCTGCACGTTCTGACGTTATGGCAAATCGTGCCACTTAGGCGTACGGTGGACAGCGAATCGTCGTGAGAAAGTGAAGTGGAGCAGCGCATGAGCCCGAACCTGAACCGCTACGAAGGCCGTCGCGTACTCGTCACCGGCGGTGGCTCCGGCATCGGCCAGGCCACCGTGCTGCGGGTCCTCGCCGAGGGCGCCCGCGCGGTCGCCGCCGACGTCAGCGAGGCGGGCCTGAAGGACACCGTCGAGAAGGCGACCGCCGCGGGCTGCGCGGACCGGCTGACCACGGTCGTCGTGAACGTCGCGGACGAGGCCTCCGTGCGCGCGGGCGTCGCCACCGCCGTCGAGGCGCTCGGCGGCCTGGACGTGCTGGTGAACGCGGCCGGCATCCTGCGCTCCTCGCACACCCACGAGACGTCGCTCGCCGACTTCAACCAGGTGCTCCAGATCAACCTGGCGGGCACGTTCCTGATGATCCGCGACTCGATCCCGGCGCTCCTCGCCGGTGACGGGGCCGCCGTCATCAACTTCAGCTCGACGTCGGCCACGTTCGCCCACCCCTACATGGCGGCGTACGCGGCGAGCAAGGGCGGCATCCAGTCCATGACGCACGCCCTGGCGAGCGAGTACAGCAAGCAGGGCATCCGGTTCACGGCCGTGCAGCCCGGATCCATCTCCTCCGGCATGACCGACGGCTCCGGCGCCAGCCGGCAGAGCAGCGGCCCCGGCCTGCCCGAGGACGCCGACATGAGCCTGTTCATGAAGCTGGCGCCGGCGATAGGCCAGGGCTTCGCGGGGCCGGAGAGCGTGGCGTCCGTCGTCGCGATGCTCGGCTCGGAGGACGGCGGATTCATCACCGGCACCGAGGTCAGGGTCGACGGCGGCACGCACTTCTGATCTGCGGCGAAGGCGGGTCTGACCTGCGGCGCGCCGGCGATCACTCGCATGGCTCACCATGCGGGGCGAGCCCCGGGCGCGTGGTGGAGAGTGTCACGTATGCGCGTCTTCCGTATGACGTTGTGGTGCGCTCCGGCGGCCACGGCCTTCGGCCTGCTGCTGATGTGTGCCGTGACCGTCGGGCCCGGGGACGGCGGTTCAGCGGCGAGGTCGGGCCGGGCGGCGGGCCCCACTGCCACCGACCGGGCCGCGCCGGCGCTGCCGCCGGCCGCCGTACCGGTGCGCCGGCCGCCGGTACTGTCGTCGGCCGCCCTACGGGTGCGCCGGCCGGTCAACCGTCGGCACACCGCCGCGCTGCCCCGGATCGTGCCGCGAGCCGACTGGCTGGCGGATGCCGCCTACCGCAGGCCGCCCGCCCGGTACGCCGACCGCGTCACGGCAGTCTTCATCCACCACACGGACTCGCCGAACGTCTACGACTGCGCCGACACGCCCCGCATCATCCGCTATCTGTACGCGGGCCAGGCGGGCGGCCGGAACTGGGACGACATCGGCTACAACTTCCTCGTCGACAGGTGCGGCACGATCTACGAGGGCCGGGCGGGCGGCGTCGACAAGGCGGTCGTGGGGGCGCACGCCCAGGGCTTCAACCAGGGCACGGCGGGCATCGCCGCCATCGGCACCTTCACCGCGGGCACCCCGGTGCCGCCTTCCATGACGAAGTCCATCGCAGCGCTCTCCGCCTGGAAGCTGGGCCTGGCGAACATCGACCCGCGCTCCCGCGTCCGCCTCACCTCGACGAACAGCCTCAGCCGCTTCCGCAAGGGCAGGACGGCCGAGTTCAACGCCATCGCCGCGCACCGGGACGAGTACGAGACGTACTGCCCGGGCCAGGCCCTGATGGCCGAGCTCCCGGAGATCAGGCAGCGGGCGGCGGCGCTCCAGGGGCGGTAGGGCTTCGTTCGGATCAGGCTGGGCTCGCGTCCGGCGGCCCCGGGCGCCCCCCGTGCGACCGTGCCCGGGCTACGCGCGACTCCCTCGGCCGGGGCCCGGACCTACCCTCGACGGACTCGGGTACAGCCCGGGTGTTCGGAGCCGTACGCGGGTTCGCCGGGGGGTAGGACGCCTTCGGAGCCCGCCTGCGTGCGCCGGCCTGACGGCCCGGGGTACGTACGACGGCTCCCACCAGCCGCACAACCGCCAGGGAGGCGCACGTGCCTGAGCCCGCACAGCACGCGGACGTCGTCATCGTGGGAGCCGGGGTCGCGGGACTCCTGGCCGCCCACCGCCTGACCAGGGCGGGCGTTCCCACCCTGGTCCTGGAGGCCGGCCCCTGTGTGGGCGGCCGCATGTCCACCGAGAAGGTCGACGGGTTCCGGCTCGACCGGATCGGCCGACTCCTGTGCACCTCGTACCCCGAACTACGCCGCACCCCGGGCCTGGACGCCCTCGTCCTGCGCCCCTTCTCGCCCGGGGTCCTGGTGCACAGCGACGGCCGCCGCCATCGCGCCGGGGAGCTCCCGGCCTCACGGCGCGCAAGGGGCGCACTCACGACGGCACGCGCCCTCGCGAGCGCCCCCAGGGTGCCCCGTCCCCGCGCCGCCGCCAGGAGCCCGCGCCCGACCGCCCCGCTCGGCAGCCCCCTCGACCACGCCCGGCTCGCCAGGTCGCTGGCCCGCCTCGCCGGGACACCGGTCCCCCGTCTCCTCGCGCGGCCCGAACTACCCACCGCCGACGCCCTGATGGGCCGCGGACTGCCGGCCCGCACCCTCGACGGGTTTGTGCGCCCCCTCCTGTCGGCGCTCCTGTGCGACCCGGACCTGACCTCGTCGAGCCGGTGCGCCGACCTCGCCCTGCTCGCCTACGCGCGCGGCCGCCTCTGCGTCCCCGAGGGCGGCGCCGACGCGCTGCCCGAGCTGCTCGCCGCCGGACTCCCGCCGGGCACGGTCCGCACCGGCGTGCGCGTCAGGGCCATCTCCGCGAATTCGGTGACGACCGAGGAACACGGTGAACTCCGGTGCCGGGCAACACTGTTGGCGACCGGGGCACGCGCCGCGGCCGGGCTGCTCCCGGGCCTGCGGCTGCCGGAGTTCCACCCCGTCACGGTCGTCCACCACGCGGTCCCCGAGCCGCCGCTCACCGACCCGGCGCTGCTCCTCGACGCCGACCGGCTCGGCCCCGTCGCGTACTCCGCGGTGATCAGCCAGGTCGACCCGACGCGCGCCCCGGCCGGCCGCGCGCTGGTCTCCTCCACGGTCCTCGGCCCACCGCCGCCCGAGCGCGAACTGCGGGCCCAACTGGCCGCCCTCTACGGCACGTCGACCTCCGACTGGGAGACCCTCGCGGTCCACCACGACCCGGAGGCGGTGCCCGCGATGCCGGCCCCGCACGACCTGCGCCGCCCGGTGCGGCTCCTTCACGGGCTCTATGTGTGCGGCGACCACCGCGGCACGAGCACGGTGCAGGGCGCCCTCCACTCGGGCCGCCGCGCCGCGCACGCGATCCTCACGGACCTGGGCGTCCGACTGGCCCCGACGGCGGGCATGGTGCCGGCCGCGGCCTGATGGACCCGCACGGCCGACCCGTACGCCCCGAACCGCACAGGCACAGCACAGCCCCACCCCAGCTCAGCGACAGCTCAGCGACAGGAGACCTCCCAGCCGCCCTCACCACACATCCGACCTCTACAGGTCCCCCATACGCGCCCGTCTCCGTGGCACCTTCCGGAGGCGGGCGCCCTCATTTCCCCGCGCGCACCCTTGCCACCACAACAACTCCCCTTTACGGTCCCCACGTCCGCACCCTTGTCCCTGGAGGCCGCAGTGCGAAGAACGGCGTCAGCCCTGCTGTTCGTCCTAGCCCTTGTCACCGGATTCATCGGAGCTGTAGTGCCGTCGTCAGCAGCCCAGCCGGAGGAGCCGTCCCCCGAACCGCTCGCCGGGCAGCCGTCCGTGGTCCCCCGCCCCGCCGACTGGACGTCCCTCGGCGGCACCGTCGCGATCACCCACCGCACCCGCGTCCTGGTCGACCCGCGCGCCCGCGCCGAGACGTCCGAGCCGTCCGGCCGCGCCGAGTTCCCCGGCCCCGCCCGCCAGAGCGTGCAGCAGCTCGCCGCCCAGCTGCGCACGGAAATCGATCAGGTATCCGGCATCGAGCCGCGCATCGCGAGCGACGTGGCCCACGCCGGGCCCGGCGACATCGTCCTCGGCCTCGCCGACGACCGTGAACTCGGCGCCGAGGGCTACCGGTTCGACAGCTCGGACGGCGCCGTCCGCATCCGGGCCGCCTCCACACACGGCCTCTTCTACGGCACCCGCACCCTGCTCCAGCTCCTGCGCTCCACGGCCGACGAGCACCGCACGCTCCCCCGGGCCCGCGCCACCGACGTCCCCACACAGGCGATCCGCATGGTCCACCTCGACGCGGGCCGCAAGTACTGGAAGATCCCGTACCTGGAGAACCTGATCCGCAGGATGGGCGACCAGAAGCTGAACACGCTCATGCTGCACCTCTCCGAGTCGGAGGGCTTCCGCCTGTACAGCCCGAAGTTCCCGGGCCTCGCGGACCCCGACCACAGCTACAGCCGCGCCGACATCGAGCACCTCAAGGCGTTCGCGGCCCGCCACCACGTACAGCTGATGCCGGGCCTGGAGATCCCCGGCCACGCGACGGCGATCAGCGACGCGTTCGGCATCGGCTTCGGATCGGGGACGAACCCCTGCACGGCCGCGCACACGCACTCGCACCTCACGCCCGACTGGATCATCGACATGACCAGCGAGAAGGCGGTGGCGAAGACGAAGCAGATCGTCGACGAGTTCGCCGGCTGGTTCGACGCGCCGCTGTTCTCGATCGGCGGCGAGGAGGTGCCGGGCCAGCTCGCCGACTGCCCCCGCGTACAGGACTACTTGGCCGCCTCCCCCGATGTGTCGACGCTCGGCGACCTCCTCAACCGGTACATCAACACCCTGGACGACGTGATCGCCTCGCACGGCAAGCGCACCGCCGTCTACAACGGCTCGGAGCACCTGGCCGCGCCCCAGCAGACCGTCCACGGCCCGGTCGTCTTCATCACCTGGGAGGGCACGGGCGCCGAGCCCGCCGTGCCGGGCCACGACGAGATCGCCATCGGCCCGTTCTACGACACCCCGAACAACTACCACCACCTGTACCCGAACGAGCCCTGGATGTACGACAGCTGGACCGTCAGCACGGCGCCCGACATGCTCGGCTCCGGTCTGACCAACTGGGCCGACTACAACTTCTGGGCCGACGACGCGTACTTCGAGCAGTCGATGGCCGGCGCCCGGGCGATCCTCGCGGACCGCGCCTGGAACGGCACGGCGACCCCGGACACCCTGGCCGACTTCCGGGCCCGCGCGGCTCTCATCGGCGGCCCGCCCGGCATCACAACCACGCCCGTGGAGCCGCGGGTGAACGACGGCCGGCCTAGCCACCACTGGACCTTCGACCCGGCCGCGTACCCGAAGGGCTGGACGTACGCGGGCAGCCCCGGCAACACGATCTTCGCCGAGGACACGGCGGGTGACCTGCCGGGCACGTCGTACATCATCAACAACCCGGCGCCGGTGACCGACGGCGTGCGCGGGCAGGCGTGGCGCTTCGACTCGGACCGGGACGGTGTCGGCTTCGGCGGCATGGACGTCGCCGAGCCGTGGACGGTGTCGGTGCAGGTCCGCCCCACGGCCCGCACCGCGGACCAGGTCCTGCTCAGCTCGAAGGCGGGCGCGCTCAAGCTCATGCAGTACGGCACGGGCAAGGTCGGCTTCACCCGGTACGGCTCGGCCGACCTCAGCTTCGACTACACGCTGCCGCTGGACCGCTGGACCCGGCTCACCTGGGTGGCGACCCCGGGTCACACCACGCTCTACGCGGACGGGGAGCGGGTCGGCACGGTCGACGCGTCGATCCCCCTGCCCCTGCGCTCGATCGGCACGGAGAAGGTGAGCCTCCGCGGCGACCTCGACGAACTCACCACCTGGGACGAGCCGTTGACGGCCGGCAGGATCGCCGGCCTGTCCGGGAAGGACACCAAGTGACACACCTCAGACCACGCCCCGCGCGAAACGCCCGGCGCCGCGCCTGTGCCGCCGTCCTCACGGCAGCCTGCGCCGCGCTGCTCGGCCTGCCCGCGACGGGCGGCCCCGCGGCCGCCCAGGACGCACCCCCGGCCAAGGACTACGAGCCCACGCTCGACTCCCTCAACAGCCATCCGACGCCGAGCTGGTTCGACGACGACAAGTTCGGCATCTTCATCCACTGGGGCGCGTACTCCGTGCCCGCCTGGGGCCCGCGCGGCAGCTACGCCGAGTGGTACTGGGCGTACATGAACGACGCGGGCAGCCCCACCAACCAGCACCACAAGGACACGTACGGCACGGCCGCGAACTACGACGACTTCATCGGGCAGTGGAAGGCGGAGAAGTACGACCCCGACGCCTGGGTGAAGCTCTTCAAGGACGCCGGCGCCAAGTACTTCGTGCTGACGTCCAAGCACCACGAGGGTGTGGCGCTGTGGGACTCGAAGGTCAGCGGGCGCGACACCGTCGACCTGGGGCCGCACCGCGACCTGGCGGGCGACCTGTTCAAGGCGGCGCGCAAGGAGAAGGGCCTCAAGGCCGGCTTCTACTACTCGCTCTATGAGTGGAACAACCCCTCGTACACCGGCCGTCCGGTCACCAACCCGTACACGGGCGCCCCCGTCCCGTACACCGGGGCTCCCGCGGTCAAGGACTACGTGGCCGACTACATGGCGCCCCAGATGCGGGAGCTGATCGACCAGTACGACCCGGACCTGCTGTGGTGCGACGGGCAGTGGGAGAAGCCGGCGTCCTACTGGAAGACCGCCCCCGTCCTCGCCGACTACTACAACCGGGCGAAGAACCGGAAGCATCCCAAGGAGGTGGCGGTCGCCAACCGCTGCAAGATCGACACGGGCGCCCTCGACTCCACCGAACTCGACTTCCAGACCCCCGAGTACACGGTCAAGTCGGAGATCGACCCGAACAAGTGGGAGGCCAGCCGCGGCATCGCGCACTCCTACGGCTACAACCAGAACGAGCCGGAGGAGGACTACCTCACCTCCGACCAGCTCGTCGACTCGCTCAGCGACATCGTCAGCAAGAACGGCAACCTGCTGCTCGACGTCGGGCCGCGCGGGGACGGCACGATCCCCGAGCTCCAGCAGCAGCGCCTGATGGACATCGGCGCCTGGCTGAAGACCAACGGCGAGGCCGTGTACGGCACCACGTACTGGCACCACGCCGAGGAGCCGAGCTCCGACGACACCGTCCGCTACACGGTCAAGGACGGCGCCCTGTACGCCACCGCTCTGAAATGGCCCGGCGAACAGCTGACGCTCGGCGCCGACACCCCGGTGAGGAAGGGCACGCGCATCTCCCTGCTCGGCTCGGACGCGGGACCGCTCACGTGGCACAAGGACGACCGGGGCCGGGTCGTGGTGGACACCCCCGCCGAGACCGGCAAGTACGCCTACGTCTTCAAGATCGAGACCCCCGGCGTGCACAGCCTGGCCCGCACCCGCACCGAGCTGCCGAAGGAGCTGAACCCCGGCCGCACCGCCGACGGCACGCTCACCGTCACCAACACCTCCCGCAAGAAGGCGCCCGGCACCCAGGTGACCATCGGCGCCCCGGACGGGTGGACGGTGACCCCGAAGGCGGCCGGCGTTCCGCCGCAGGGCCCCGGCGCCTCTACCGAGGTGCCGTTCGAGGTGACCCCGCCGCGGTCCGCGAAGCCCGGCTCGTACGAGCTGCCGATCACCCTGCGGCACGCGGGGATGACGGTCACCACGACCGTGAAGGCGACGGTCGCCGCGGAGAACCTGGCGCTCGGCAAGAGCGCCACGCAGAAGTCCACCGCCTGGGACGCCCCGGCCTCGCGTGCCGTCGACGGCAACACGGACGGCACATTCGGCGCGGGTTCCGTCAGCCACACCGCGGAGCCCTCGAACCAGGCATGGTGGCAGGTCGACCTCGGCGCGAAGGCCGACCTGAGCAGCGTCGACATCTGGAACCGCACCGACTGCTGCGCCGAGCGCCTGTCCGACTTCTGGGTCCTCACCTCGGACTCCCCGATCACCGCGGACAGTCTCGACGAGGCCCGCAAGAGCCCCGGCGTGACGGCCGTACGGGTCGCGGATCAGGCGGGCAAGCCGTCGAACGTGGCGCTGCCGTCCGGGACGACGGGCCGCTATGTGCGCGTACAGCTGGAGTCCGCGGCCGACCCGCTGTCCCTGGCGGAGGTGCAGGTGCGCGGGAGCGCTCAGCCGTAGTCGGCCGGCGGGCAGGGGCGGATGCGCACCACCCCCGTCCCGTCAGTGGCTGAGGGCGGCGATGCGGTCCCGGTATCCGCGTACCGGGGCCGCGTCGCGGTAGGGCTCCAGGCGGCGCTCGAACTCCCGCACGTACTCGTGCGCCCGCACGGAGCGCATCTCGGAGGCGGCCTGCGCGGCCTCGGCGCCGAGTGTGCACGCCTGGTCCAGCTCGCCGAGCCCGAGCCGCGCGGAGGCAAGCACCACCCGGCAGAACAGCCTGCTGCGCGCGAAGCCGGGCGCCCGCAGCTGGAGCGAGCGCTCCGCGTGCTGGGCGGCCGCGCGGTACTGCTGGAGATCCCGGTGGCAGTGCCCGAACTCGTCGGCCAGCTGCGCCTCGTCGAAGAACCGCGCCCAGTGCGGCACGTCGTCCCCGGTCCGCACCGCCTCCAGGGTCCGCTCGGCCCGCACCAGCGACGCCGTGCACGCGCGCACCTCGCCGAGCACGCCGTGCCCGCGCGCCTCGGCCGCGTGCAGCAGCGCCTGCACGGCGGGCGGCGCCGAGGAGCCCGCGCCCTGCTGCGCGACCCGGGCCAGCTGGACGGCCTCGCGCCCGTGCCCGAGATAGACGGCCTGGCGGCTCATCGTGACCAGGACGTACGACCCGTACATCCTGTCCCCCGCCGCCTGCGAGAGCCGCAGGGCCTGCACGAAGTACCGCTGCGCGAGCCCGTGCGCGGCGATGTCGTACGAGGTCCAGCCGGCGAGCCGGGTCAGATCGGCGGTGGCCGCGAAGAGCCGCCGGCCGGTCTGCTCCCCGTAGGTGCCCCGCAGCATCGGCTCGGCCTCGTGCTCCAGGTAGCGCACGAGCGCCTGGCGGGCGTGGCCTCCGCCGTACGCCTGGTCGAGAGAGCGGAAGAGTTCGCCGACGGAGCGCAGGGCCGCGATGTCTCCGGCGGTGACGCGCTGGCCGGGCCCGCGCTCGGCGTGGCCGCGCTGCCGGGGCAAGGGGGGCGGCCCCGGTTCGAGCCCGGCCGTGAGCTTGGCGGGGGCCCGCCCCTGGGCGGGGATCCGTACACCGCCGGGACCGCCGTGGTCCCCGTGGGCGACGCGGTCGTCGGCCCGCCCGATCAGCCAGTCCCGGCTCGGCACGACGAGCCCCGCCGGGGTGAAAGCGATCTTGCGGAGCTCGGCATGGCTGCCCGAGTCCTTGCGCCACAGGCCGCTGACGATGTCGACGGCCTCCTCGGGCGAGGCGGCGAACTCCAGGCCCGCGTAGACCGGGGAGCAGGCGTCGAGCCCCAGGTCCTGGGCGGAGAGCCGGCGCCCCAGGCGCCGGGTGAACACCTCGGCGATCAGTGCGGGTGTGGTGCCGCGGGGCTGCTGGCCGCGCAGCCAGCGCGTCACGGATGTCTTGTCGTAGCGCAGGTCGAGACCGTGCTCCAGACCGAGCTGATCGACGCGGCGGGCGAGGCCGGCATTGGAGAACCCCGCCTCCGCGATGAGCGCGGCTAGCTGGCGGTTGGGCGTGCGCTGCGGAGGTCGTTCCGTCATGCTGTGCGATTGCCTTCCGGGCCCTAGGAAGCCGTAGAGGGGGGCCATGGTGCGCCCCCCTCTGCACTGCTCCCACATGGAACGGCGCGAATTTGACGTCCTTCCCCGCAAGCGGAGAACTCCTGCCGTCCCGCTCGCACGGGACCTCGGTGGGTTCCTGCTTCACAGGCTCTGCCGGACCGGAGTCCGGTCTTACACAGCCTCCACAAGCCTGACTTCCCGCCCGCCGGGCGGTAGGTCCACAAGCGGCTCCCGCTCACGGACGGCGCCGAAGTTATCACGCAGCGCGCACGGGTTCCCCTGATCAGACCAGCAGGCACCCCCTTTCATCCGATCGTGTGAGGATTGCCCGAACGGCTGGCGCGGAGGCCCTGGTCGTACAGTGGCGGGGCGCGACATGTGCACGCTGAAGGTTCTAGGGAGGCACTGACCGTGAATGAGTTGCGGTTCGTCCGCTTGGGTTTCGGAGCGGACTCGGTCGACTACCAGGACGCCTGGGACGAGCAGCGCCGTGTGCACGCCGCCCGTTTCGCCGACGAGGCCCCCGACACGTGCCTGCTTCTCGAACACCCGCCGGTCTACACCGCGGGCCGCCGCACCGCGCCCGAGGAGCGCCCGCTGGACGGCACCCCCGTCGTGGACGTGGACCGGGGCGGCAAGATCACCTGGCACGGCCCGGGCCAGCTCGTCGGCTACCCGATCCAGAAGCTGCCCCGCCCCGTGGACGTGGTCGCGCACCTGCGCCGCCTCGAAGACGCGATGATCGCGGTCTGCGCCGAGTTCGGCGTGGAGACGTCCCGCGTGGAGGGCCGGGCCGGCGTGTGGGTGCTCGGAGACGCCAAGGACTCGGCCGAGCGCCCCAGGCTCGGTGGCCTGTCCCTGGACTTCGACCCCCGGGTGAACGACTCCGAGTTCGACCCGCGTCTCAACGGCCCGGAGTACGCGCCGTCGAACGCGGGCCAGCGCCGCGAGGACCGGAAGATCTGCGCCATGGGCATCCGCGTCGCCAAGGGCGTCACGATGCACGGCTTCGCGCTGAACGTGAATCCGGACACCTCGAACTTCGACAAGATCATCCCCTGCGGCATCCGCGACGCGGGCGTCACCTCGCTCTCGTACGAGCTGGGCCGCGAGGTCACGATCGACGAGGTGCTGCCGGTCGCCGAGCGCCACCTGCGCGACGTCCTGGAGAACGCGGCCCTCGCCCCGCGCGTCATCGAGAAGGCGCCCGAGCGGGAGCCCGACAAGGCCAGCGCGCAGGAGCCCGACAAGGCCACCGCCTGAGCGGGAATGCACCCCGAAGGCCAGAGGTTGGCCACACGTAAGGCCCATCAAGACCACGGGCGTACCCTGAGGTACGCCGAAGAATCAAAGCTGTAGGGAGCCGGTCGTGTCCGCAGTCGCACCCGACGGACGCAAGATGCTGCGCCTGGAGGTCCGCAACAGCCAGACCCCCATCGAGCGCAAGCCCGAGTGGATCAAGACCCGGGCGAAAATGGGTCCCGAGTACACGAAGATGCAGGGCCTCGTGAAGAGCGAGGGCCTGCACACGGTCTGCCAGGAGGCGGGCTGTCCGAACATCTACGAGTGCTGGGAAGACCGCGAGGCCACCTTCCTCATCGGCGGCGACCAGTGCACGCGGCGCTGCGACTTCTGCCAGATCGACACGGGCAAGCCCGAGGCACTGGACCGTGACGAGCCCCGCCGCGTCGGCGAGTCCGTCGTCACGATGGACCTGAACTACGCCACGATCACCGGCGTCGCGCGCGACGACCTGGAGGACGGCGGCGCCTGGCTGTACGCGGAGACCGTGCGCCAGATCCACGCCATGACGGCGGAGCGCGCCGAGGGCTACACCAAGGTCGAGCTGCTCATCCCCGACTTCAACGCCGACCCGGACCAGCTGGCCGAGGTCTTCTCGTCCCGCCCCGAGGTTCTCGGGCACAACGTCGAGACGGTGCCGCGCATCTTCAAGCGGATCCGCCCCGGCTTCCGGTACGAGCGCTCCCTCGAGGTCATCACGAAGGCCCGCGAGGCCGGCCTGGTCACCAAGTCCAACCTGATCCTGGGCATGGGCGAGGAGCGCGCCGAGGTCAGCGAGGCGCTGCGCCAGCTGCACGAAGCGGGCACCGAGCTCATCACCATCACCCAGTACCTGCGTCCGACGCCGCGGCACCACCCCGTCGAGCGCTGGGTGAAGCCGGCCGAGTTCGTGGAGCTGAAGGAGGAGGCCGAGCAGATCGGTTTCTCCGGCGTCATGTCCGGCCCGCTGGTCCGCTCCTCGTACCGCGCCGGACGCCTCTACCAGATGGCGGTCGAGAAGCGCGGCGCGTACGTGGCCTCGCAGGCGGTCTGATCGACTCGCACCCGCACGGCCCGCCAGCCGTGTGAAATCACGCACAAGCAGCTACCGGCCAGTAATGGCCGAGAGAACGCGGCCCTGACAGTCCCCGCAGATGGGGGCACCGTCAGGGCCGCGTCATCGTTCGGCCCTCCCCCATCAAGGCTTCATAGGCGTTTGACCCTTCGGTCACGCCCTGGTAACACCAATCAGTGACGCTGTACTCACGCCACGTACACCCGTAGTCAGAGCCGCTCCCGAGGGGGACCTCCCAATGCAGGCCGCGCCCGTTCGCGCCACCGCCATCCCGACCTTCACCGACGCCCTGCGCGCGGTCGAGTCGCTGCTCATGAGCAGCGGACAGCGCACCGCACGCCGCAACGCCTGGACCTCCGTGCTCGAGGACCGCCGCCGCGCCAAGGACCGGGTGGAGGCTCAGCGGGTGCTCGAGGAGGCTGTGGCCGCCCGCACGTCGTAGCCACTTGC
This sequence comes from Streptomyces sp. CB01635, assembly GCF_002803065.1. Taxonomy (GTDB): domain Bacteria; phylum Actinomycetota; class Actinomycetes; order Streptomycetales; family Streptomycetaceae; genus Streptomyces. The sequence goes on along the minus strand of NZ_NNBL01000002.1, from coordinate 362,430 downwards.
CCGGACACGTAGACTTCAAGGCATGGCGAGGAAGGAAACCGCAGCGGACGCTGCGAACCCCGGGCGACTCAAGCAGATCGCTCTGACCTTTAAGATGACCCGCAAGGCCGATCCGATGATCGCTCTTGTACTCGCGGCTGTGGGAATCGTCACCTTTGGTGTGTTCCTCGCGATCGGATTCTTGATCGGTCACCCGGTATATCTCGGAATTCTCGGCTTCCTGCTCGCCTTCCTCGCGATGGCGATCGTCTTCGGACGCCGTGCCGAGCGAGCAGCCTTCGGGCAGATGGAGGGTCAGCCCGGCGCGGCTGCCGCGGTACTCGACAACATCGGCCGTGGCTGGACCACGACCCCGGCCGTGGCGATGAACCGCAGCCAGGACGTCGTCCACCGGGCGGTCGGCAAGGCAGGCATCGTCCTGGTCGCCGAGGGCAACCCGAACCGGGTGAAGACGCTGCTGGCGGCCGAGAAGCGGAAGATGGCCCGCATCGTCTCCGACGTGCCGGTCAACGACATCCTCGTCGGTAACGGCGAGGGCCAGGTGCCGCTCAAGAAGCTCCGCACGACGATGCTCAAGCTCCCCCGCGTTCTCACGGGCCCGCAGGTCACGACGACCAACGACCGCCTCCGGGCGATGGGCGACCTGATGAGCAACATGCCGCTCCCCAAGGGCCCGATGCCCAAGGGCATGCGGATGCCGCGCGGTGGCGGCAAGGGACGCTGACCCTTCTACTACGACGGATGAGGCCCCGGAACCGATCGGTTCCGGGGCCTCATCCGTCGTAGTGGGTCTGCAGTGATGGCCCGGGTCAGGCGCGGACCTGGACCGCGCGGGCCAGGCGGTCGTGCAGGCCGCGGCCGTCACGGTCCCAGATCAGGGCGGGGACGGCGACGCACAGGAGCAGCGTGCGGACCAGGACGCGGCCGAGGCCGAGGCGGCCGGAGCCGTCCTGCGCGACGACGCGCAGCCCCATGATCCGCTTGCCCGGCGTGAAGCCGACCGTGCCGACGGTGAGCAGGCCGAGGACGAAGAAGATCCCGAGGGCCCAGTTCCCCGTCGCCTGGTTGTAGCCGTGTGTGAGGAGCCCGTATGCGATCAGCATGCACAGGGCCCAGTCGATGGCGAGGGCGGCCATGCGCCTGCCGGGGCGGGCGATGGAGCCCGGCCCCTGCTCGGGCAGCCCCAGCTGCTCACCGCGGTACCCGAACTCGACACCCGCGTCCTCCGCGGCCGCGCGCGGCCCGGAGAGCCACGATCCGATTGCTTGCCTGTTGTCCACCCGTCCACGGTACTGCGCTCGGCCACCCGGCCCGCTCCGGCCCCCGCCCCGGTTAACTTCGGCGAAACAAATGGGTCATGCTTGAGAAATCCCCCGTCCCTATGGTCGGGTCCCAGCGTGTGCCACCGCACTGGCCGCACCACCGAGCTGCAACCCCGCCCCTCCCCGGGTGGGAGTAGGAGGAGTTGGATGTTCCAGAACGCCGATGACGCCAAGAAGTTCATCGCGGACGAGGACGTCAAGTTCGTCGACGTCCGGTTCTGCGACCTGCCGGGTGTGATGCAGCACTTCACGGTGCCGGCCGCGGCGTTCGACCCCACCGAGGAGCTGGCCTTCGACGGATCCTCGATCCGGGGTTTCCAGGCCATCCACGAGTCCGACATGGCGCTCCGCGCCGACCTGTCCACCGCGCGCGTCGACCCCTTCCGCCGCGACAAGACGGTCAACATCAACTTCTTCATCCACGACCCGATCACGGGCGAGCAGTACTCCCGTGACCCGCGTAACGTCGCGAAGAAGGCCGAGGCGTACCTGGCCTCCACCGGCATCGCCGACACCGCGTACTTCGGCCCCGAGGCCGAGTTCTACGTCTTCGACTCGGTCCGCTTCGAGACCTCCGCGAACCGCTCGGTCTACGAGATCGACTCCGAGGCCGGCGCCTGGAACACCGGTTCGGAGGAGAACAACCGCGGCTACAAGGTCCGCTACAAGGGCGGTTACTTCCCGACCCCGCCGGTCGACCACTTCGCCGACCTGCGCGCGGAGATCTCCCTCGAGCTGGACAAGAACGGCCTCCAGGTCGAGCGCCAGCACCACGAGGTCGGCACGGCCGGCCAGGCGGAGATCAACTACAAGTTCAACACGCTGCTCGCCGCGGCCGACGACCTGATGCTCTTCAAGTACATCGTGAAGAACGTCGCGTGGCGCAACAACAAGACCGCGACCTTCATGCCGAAGCCGATCTTCGGTGACAACGGCTCGGGCATGCACGTCCACCAGTCCCTGTGGGCGAACGGCGACCCGCTCTTCTACGACGAGCAGGGCTACGCGGGCCTCTCGGACATGGCGCGCTACTACATCGGCGGCATCCTGAAGCACGCCCCGTCGCTGCTCGCCTTCACGAACCCGACGGTGAACTCGTACCACCGCCTGGTCCCGGGCTTCGAGGCGCCGGTCAACATGGTCTACTCGCAGCGCAACCGCTCCGCCGCGATGCGTATCCCGATCACGGGCTCGAACCCGAAGGCCAAGCGCGTCGAGTTCCGCGCGCCGGACCCGTCCTCGAACCCGTACCTCGCCTTCTCGGCCCTCCTGATGGCCGGCCTCGACGGCGTGAAGAACAAGATCGAGCCGGCCGAGCCGATCGACAAGGACCTGTACGAGCTGGCTCCCGAGGAGCACGCGAACGTCCAGCAGGTTCCGACCTCGCTCCCCGCGGTCCTCGACGCCCTCGAGGCGGACCACGAGTACCTTCTGGCCGGCGGTGTCTTCACCCCCGACCTGATCGAGACGTGGGTCGACTACAAGCGCACGAACGAGATCGCCCCGATCCAGCTCCGCCCGCACCCGCACGAGTTCGAGCTGTACTTCGACATCTAAGAACGCCACAGGTCAGAGCGGGCTTCCGCTCTCCTGGGCCGTCTGTGGGCCGTCGGCCGTGCTCTTCCGCTTCCGGAAGGCACGGCCGACGGCCTTTCTGTGGGTACCGCTCAGGCCCCGACGGGCGCGGTCCCGCCGCCCGAACGTCGAAGGCTCCTCGGAACGGCCCTTTGCCAGACGCTCCTTGCACGACATGCGGACGGGATGGGCCCATCTACGGGGGACTGAAAATCTGCGACCGCGCCACCGCAGGCGATCAGTCGCTCGCACCTTCCGGGCTCCATTCCTGGTGAGGGGTGGCGGCCCTTTCCTGTGCGTTCGAGACGCGCGGAGGTGGGAGCGGGGGATGGGGTGGGGGCGGGGGGAGAGGGCGCTTCGCCGCTCGCGGTGGGAACAGGGCTGCGGGGAACAGGAAGCCGAGCGCGGCTGCCGTGGCGGCTCCGAGCAGCGCGGACCACAGGACGTCCCAGTCGGCGCCGGATTCGAAGAGCTGCGCCAGCCCTGCCACAAGGAGTCCGGAGCCGCTCATCAGGAGTGCCACTCGTCGTCGGCGGCGCAGGCCTTGTCCGTTGCTGTTCATGGACCGCAGCCTGGCGCCCGTCGCCTCCCGGCGGAAGGGCGGCTTCGTTCTGCGCACTGCCACAAACGCTCATAAACTCGGGCGAAGTTGCACAGACTTCCGAGGAGTGCCGTATGAGCAATCTGTTCGTCGTCGCCTACAACGACCTCGCCACGGCCAATCAGGTGCGCGAGAAAATGCTCGATCTGGCCAAGCAGCACCTCGTCGAGCTCGAGGACATCGTGGTCGTCGAGCGGCGCGAGGACGGGAAGATCAAGCTGCATCAGGCCGTGAACTACACGGCGACGGGTGCGGCCGGCGGGGCCTTGTGGGGCGGTGTCATCGGGCTGCTCTTCCTCGTGCCGCTGCTCGGTGCGGCCGTCGGTGCCGCGGCCGGGGCCGCCGGTGGTGCCGCGACCGACACCGGCATCAACGACGACTTCATGAAGGAGCTGAGCCAGAACCTTCAGCCCGGTGCCGCCGCGCTGTTCGTCCTGGTGAAGCAGGCCGCCCCGGACAAGGTCATCCCCCAGATCGCGTCGTTCGGCGGTCAGCTCGTCCAGACCTCGCTGAGCAACGAGGAGGAGGAGCAGTTGCGGGCGGCGCTGAAGGCGGCCAAGGGTGAGGCGGCGGCACAGGAGGCCTCGAACGGGGCCTGACACATCCATCCGTACGGTCCTGTCGGTACGGCCGCTCCCGTCCGGGGGCGGCCGTACCGGCGTTCTCAGACGCCCGGAGCGATCGTGATCAGGCCCTCCGACGCCGCCCTGCGCAGGGCCGTGTGGTCGGTGGCGTTCTGGTCGGTGTAGCGCAGCGCGAAGTCGGCCACGGCGCGGTCGAAGATGTCGGCGCGGCCGAGGTAGCCGGAGATGGCGATGCGGTCGCCCGAGCGGGCGTGGGCGCGGGCCAGTGCGGTGCCGCACAGTTCGGCGTAGGCGCGCAGATCGTCCGGGCCTAGGCCTGCGACGTCGGCGGCGCCCTTCATGTCGCGCAGCTGACGCCAGTAGAAGGCGCGGCCCTGAGGGCCGGTCATCCAGCCGAGGAAGATGTCACCGGAGGCCTGGAGCAGGCGCTGGCCCGCGACGACGCGGTGGCCCGGGTGCACGTACGGGCCGTGCGGCTGGTATTCCTCGATGACGGACCGGGTGGCCTCCTTGATCTGGAGGAACAGCGGGTCGTCGGCGTCGCGCCCTTCGAGCAGCACGACGAAGCAGCGGGTGCCGACGCTGCCGACGCCGACGACCTTGCGGGCGGCCTCGACGAAGCGGTAGCGGTCGAGGAGGCGGCGGCGTTCCTCGGCGAGGGTGGAGCGGTAGTCGCCGAAGAGTTTGCGCACCGTGGCCGTGTCGGGGGTGCTCGCCGGTTCGAGGAGCGGCGGGTCCCGAACGATGCGGCGGCGCCCGTCGACGACCTCGGTGAGCTTGCCCAGCGCGTGGAGGCTGGTGCGGCGGGTGGCGTGGGCGAGGGTCGCCTGGACGCGGCGTCGGCTGCGGCCGGAGCGGATGAGGGGCAGCAACTGGTGCGCATTGATGTGCTCGTACCAGACGGCGAGTTCGCCCATCTCGGAGAGCCGGCGCATCGCGGTGCGGTACGCGGCGGCGGCCGCACGGGCCGATCTGAGGGCCTGGGTGTCGGTGTGCCCGTTGTCGCGGGCGGCGACGGCCACGCTCGCGGCCAGCCGCTTCACGTCCCATTCGAAGGGGCCCGGGCTGGTCTCGTCGAAGTCGTTGACGTCGAAGAGCAGGGACCGTTCCGGCGACGCGAAGAGGCCGAAGTTCAACAGGTGGGCGTCGCCGCAGAGTTGGACGGTGAGGCCGGTGGCGCGCTGGGTGGCCAGGTCACCGGTCATGACGGCGGCGGCGCCGCGCAGGAACGCGAACGGGGAGGCCGCCATCCGCCCGTACCGGATGGGCAGCAGTTCGGCGACGCGGTCGGCCGCCTGGCGTTCCAGTACGACGACGGGGTCGGTGCGGTCGGCGGAGGGGATCCACGCCCCGTGCGAGGAGCGTGACGCGCGTTTGCGGGCCTCCTTGCCCAGGGCCGCCCGGGCCTGGGGGGTGGTCATGCGGCACCGTCCGCGTGGCCTGCGGGGGCGGTCACGGCTAGTGCCGTAGCGCTCTGCCGACGTCCGCTTTCACGTCGCCGGTGAGGGTGCGGTTGCTGCGGGCCGTCGCCTTCCTGGACTTGCCCTTGTCCACGTCGTCGACCGTGACCACGACCGTGTCGAGGAGGTTGCCGCCGCTGTCGCGGAAGTTGACCTGTACCGCGTACGACGCCTGGGAGTCCGAGGTGTTGGTGGCGGTGACAGGGACCGTGATCCGGTCGCCGTCCTTCGCCACGTCGCCGAGGCCGATGTCGCCCTTGGCGTTCACGCCGCCCTTGACGCGGTCCAGTTCTTCCTGCGCCTTCGCGGTGGCGGAGGCGACCACGTCACCGCCCCGGGACGCCACGGACGACGCGGCGGACGCCGCCTTGGACACCGTGTCGGAGGGGCTGGTGTCGCTGTCCGAGCAGCCGGCCGCCGCGAGCAGCGCCGCCGCCACGAGCAGCCCGGCCCCCGCGCCCCGTATGCCATGTCCCGACATCACGCCTCCCGCTGCCCGTTCCGCTGCCGTCACCTCAGTGAAGGCGGCCGGGGCCCGGGCGGCATGCCGAGTACGGCAAACAGGTGAAGGGGCCAGAGGGCCCGGGCAGGATGGGGGCACGGTCGGACGAACAGCCCTGGGAGGTCCTTGTGAGTGGTCGGCGGCGGCACATCGGGGCGCCGGAGCGGCGGGCCAGGCTCGCGGCCGGGCAGCGGCTCGCGCCCGCCGCGCGGGCCGGCTCCGCCGAGGAGGTCGCCGGGTCGCTCGTGGCACTGCACGGCACGGACCCGGCCACCGTGTATCTGGCGGTGGGCGCGCGCCTGCGGGACCCGTCGAAGACGGTCGCCGACGTGGAGCGCGCCCTGTATACGGACCGCTCCCTGGTGCGGATGCACGGCATGCGGCACACGGTGTTCGTGTTCCCCGCCACGCTCACCGCGGTGGTGCACGCGTCGACGGGTGTGGCGGTCGCCGCGCGGGAGCGCGCCTCCTTCGTCAAGCACCTGGAGGCGGGCAGCGAGCACGACGCGGCGTGGCTCGCGGACGTCGAGGCGGGCACGCTGGCGGCGATCGGGGCCCGCGGCGAGGCGACCGCGGCGGAACTCGCCGAGGACGAGCCGCGGTTGCGTACGCAGCTGCTGTACGCGCCGGGCAAGAAGTACGAGGCGTGGCAGTCGATCTCGACGCGGCTGCTGCGGGTCCTCGGCATGGAGGGGCGCGTCGTGCGCGGGCGGCCCCGCGGGTCGTGGACGTCCAGCCAGTTCAGATGGGCGCTCATGCCCGCGCATCCCGAACTCCCCGTGGCCGAGGCCCAGTCGGAGCTGCTCCGGCGCCGGCTCGGCTCGTGCGGTCCGGCCACGGAGGCCGATCTGAAGTGGTGGACGGGATGGAAGGTCACCGACGTACGCAGGGCGCTCGCGGCCGTCGGGGCGGTCGAGGTGGAGCTGGACGAGGGAGCCGGGTTCGTGCTCCCCGACGCCGTCGAGCCCGTCACCGCCGACACCGAGCCGTGGGCGGCCCTGCTCCCCGGTCTCGACCCGAGCCCGATGGGCTGGCAGCAGCGCGACTGGTACCTGCCGCCGGAGCTGCGCGCGCCGCTCTTCGACGGGGCGGGCAACATCGGCCCGACCGTGTGGTGGGACGGGCGGATCGCCGGCGGGTGGGCGCAGGGAAGGGACGGCGTCGTCCGGTGGCGGCTGCTCGCGGACGTCGGCCGGGAGGGCGCGGCCGCCGTCGAGGCGTCGGCCGCGAGGCTCCAGGAGTGGGTGGGCGAGGCGCGGGTCACCCCCCGCTTCCGTACACCTCTGGAGAAGGAGCTGGCGGGCCCGGCCCCGGCCAGGAAGTGAGCGAACTGCCGTGCGCCGCGCGCCCGTTGAGCTGGACAACGGGCGGGCGGCGCACGTGGCTGTCAGCGGCTGTAGCGCATCAGCGCGCGCACCATGTGGCAGGTGGTGTCCGACGGCGGATGGATACCGACGCGCTCCGCCGTGCTCCGTATCGTCCGGTTGTGGGCCTGGTTCGGGAGGTAGACGCCCGAGTCGAGCAGGGCGATCGCGAGGCGCATGGCCTTGAGGCGGCGGTTGTGCGTGATGTACCAGTCACGCGGCCGTCCCGCGGGCAGGGCCTTCTTCGCGAGTGGCTTGCAGGGCAGGTCGATCAGCATCGGTGCGGCAGCGGGCACAGACATCCTCCTGTCGCGGGAGGGAGACCTTCCGAGGCTCTCCGCGGCCCCGGGCGCTCCCTCGAACACTGCCTCAATTCTACTGCCGGGCACTGACAATAGCCGCTGGCCACAAGGCCTTTCCCGTACCTTTGGCCCCATGGAAATCTGGATCAACCCCGCCTGTTCGAAGTGCCGCAGCGCGCTGTCCCTGCTCGACGCGGAGGGAGCCGACTACACGGTGCGGCGCTACCTGGAGGACGTGCCGTCCGAGGACGACATCCGCGCCGTTCTGGAGCGGCTCGGGCTGGAGCCGTGGGACATCACACGGACGCAGGAGGCCGACGCGAAGGAGCTCGGCCTGAAGGACTGGGCGCGGGACGCGGGTGCGCGCGACCGGTGGATCGCGGCGCTCTCCGCACACCCGAAGCTCATCCAGCGGCCGATCATCACGGCGGAGGACGGTACGGCCGTGGTGGCGCGCAGCGAGGACGCGGTCCGGGACGCGCTCGGACGCCACTGAGACGCGAGGGGCTCACCCGCGGTCCCAACTCTCGTGTGACGTACGTTACTTGAGCTTCCCCTGGGTCAGTTGAGTTCCGCCCTCCAGTTACCCGTACGTAAAGGTGCGCGCACCGACGTTCGTAACGACGACAGGAGGCGGACATGTCCCGCAGGAGAAGGATGGGCCCCCGGAAGAAGGCCGCGCTCGCCGTGAGCGCGGCCCTCGTCGCCGGTGGGGCGGCTTTCGCTCTCGCGAGTACGGGCAATGCGGCGCCGGTCGCGCAGAACGCCCAGGTCTGCCAGGGCCTGGAGACCGCGATCGCCAACAACCAGAAGTTCATCGACGGGCAGCGGGCCGCCCCGGACGCGCAGTCCGAGGCCCGCATCGCCAACCGGGAAGCGGTCATCGCGGAGATCCGGCGCAAGGAGGCGGCATCCGGCTGCGAGGCCGGGGACGGGGCGCAGGCCGGAGCCGGGGCCGATGACGCCGCCGGAGCGGGAGCCGGTGCTGATGACGCCGCCGGCGCCGGTTCCGATGATGCGGCCGGCGGCATGGAGACGGTGACCGCCGCACCGCCGGACACCGTCACCGCCGAACCCGATCCCACGGACGCGGCCGGCGGCGCCGGTGACGCAGGAGGGGACGCCGCCGGCGAGCAGGTCTGTGCCGGTTCGACCGTGACGCTGTCCGGTGAGGGCGGCGCGCCCGCCGCGTCCAGCGGACAGTTCCCCGCCGGGACGAAGCTCAAGGTCACCAACCTGGACAACGGCAAGTCCACGTCCGTCGAGGTCACATCCGTCTCCGGAAGCTGCGTCCTGCTGAACAACTCGGCGTTCGAGCAGGTCCGCGAACCGGGCAAATTCCTCATCCGCAACGCACGTATAGAGAAGGTGGGCTGACCTCACAGGCCCACCGGGCCTACGGCCCCGGCCCGCGCGCGTGCCCCCATGACGTGCGCGGGCCGGGGCCGTCCGGCGAAACGTGACTCCGGCCACAGAGGGGCCCGGGTAACACGGGGTTCACATATGGGCAACGGACGGGAAATCCCCTGTTGACAGTCTGCGGAGCAGCACACCGAGGCGCCGCACCCGCACATGACTGCGCCGTACAGACCCACCCGAAGGATGTGGCCCCGTGACGTTCAAGGCTGAGTACATTTGGATCGACGGCACCCAGCCGACGGCCAAGCTCCGTTCGAAGACGAAGATCATCGCGGGTTCCGCGCCGGCGCTCGAAGAGCTGCCGATCTGGGGCTTCGACGGTTCGAGCACCAGCCAGGCCAAGGGCCACGCCTCCGACCGCGTGCTGCGTCCCGTCGCCTCCTACCCGGACCCGATCCGCGGCGGCGACGACATCCTCGTCATGTGCGAGGTCCTGAACATCGACATGACGCCGCACGAGTCCAACACGCGTGCCGCGCTCGCCGAGGTCGCGGAGCAGTTCGCCGCGCAGGAGTCGATCTTCGGCATCGAGCAGGAGTACACGTTCTTCGAGGGCGAGCGCCCGCTCGGCTTCCCCGTGGGCGGCTTCCCGGCCGCGCAGGGCGGCTACTACTGCGGTGTCGGCGCGGACGAGATCTTCGGCCGTGACGTCGTCGAGGCGCACCTGGACAACTGCCTCAAGGCGGGCCTCGGGATCTCCGGCATCAACGCCGAGGTCATGCCCGGCCAGTGGGAGTTCCAGGTCGGCCCGCTCGCCCCGCTCGAGGTCTCCGACCAGCTGTGGGTGGCCCGCTGGCTGCTGTACCGCACCGCCGAGGACTTCAACATCTCCGCGACCCTCGACCCGAAGCCGGTCAAGGGCGACTGGAACGGCGCCGGCGCGCACACCAACTTCTCCACGAAGGCGATGCGCGAGGGTTACGAGGCGATCATCACCGCGTGCGAGTCGCTCGGCGAGGGCTCGAAGCCGATGGACCACGTCAAGAACTACGGCGCGGGCATCGACGACCGTCTGACGGGTCTGCACGAGACCGCCCCGTGGAACGAGTACAGCTACGGCGTCTCCGACCGCGGTGCCTCGGTCCGCATCCCGTGGCAGGTCGAGAAGGACGGCAAGGGCTACATCGAGGACCGCCGTCCGAACGCGAACGTCGACCCGTACGTCGTGACGCGCCTGATCGTCGACACCTGCTGCACCGCTCTGGAGAAGGCCGGTCAGGTCTGATCCGCGGCACCTGATTCCCGAAGGGCGCCCACCGGTCCGGTGGGCGCCCTTCGCGTCGCCGCGCACCTCGGACAGCGTCAAGTTCACGCCAAGGTGCCGTCCGACCGGTGAGAGGGGGGTCCTGCCCCGCGACCCCGTCTGCTTCAATGGAGCCATGGCCAGCTTCCACAACACCGCGACGGGTCGCCACGACCTCGAGCCCTTCTGGCCTTCCCGTCAGCACCACGACTTCGACCGGGTGTGTTGCCGCGCGGAGAACGCGCAGGCCCTATAAAGCCGGTCCACCCCGGCGTTCGGCCCGCGCGCACGACGTAGGTCCTTCTGCGACCTCGCAGTTCTCGACGATCTCGATGACTCCTCGCGCGAAAGAGTTGACCACTCATGGCGAACACCCGTTCCTTCACCACCGCTTCCTCTGCGACCTCCGCCCCCTCCCCCGCCGTCTCCGGCCGCCACCGGCTGCGCGCCGTCGACCGGGACGAGGTGGTCGACGTCACGGACTTCCTGCCGCCGGGCGCGACCTGGCTGCCCGCTCCCCCGCACACCCTGCCCACGCTGCCGGGCCGGCCCCCGATGATCGGCTACCTGGTCCTCGTACCGGCGGACCAGCAGCCGCTGCTCCCGGTGCCCGACGAGCCCGGGCGGCGGCCCGAAGCGGCGCCGCAGGACAGCGACACCGCCATCACCGCCACCGCCACCGCCACCGACGCGCTCGTCCGCATCGACGGCACACAGCGCACCGCGCAGGTGAACGGGCGCCAACTCGACCTGACCTACCTGGAGTTCGAGCTGCTCGCGCACCTCGTCGCGCATCCGCACCGGGTGCACACCCGCGACCAGCTCGTGACCACGGTGTGGGGCTACGGGCACGTGGGCGACGGACGGACGGTCGACGTCCATGTCGCGCGGCTGCGGCGCAAGCTCGGGGCCGAGCACCGTCAGGTGATCCAGACGGTGCGGCGGGTGGGCTACAAGTACGCCCCGCCGGCCGCGCGTTGACCGTCAAGCGGAGCGCCGTCCGCCGGCCGTCGCCGGCCGAACAGTTCTCCCACGGGCAGAAACGGATTCCCTGACGCGTCCCGAGCAGGCAGAGTCACCGGCATGAAACTTCTGGTACTCGGCGGTACGGAATTCGTGGGGCGCGCAGTGGTGGAGGCCGCGGTCGCCAGGTCCTGGGACGTGACGGTCTTCCACCGCGGGCAGCACGCGGCGCCCGAAGGGGTGCGGTCCCTGCACGGGGACCGCACCGCGGACGGCGGGCTCGCCGCGCTCGCGGAGAGCGAGAGCGAGTGGGACGTCGTCGTGGACACCTGGGGGGCGGCGCCCCGCGCGGTCCGCGACTCCGCCCGGCTGCTCGCAGGGCGCGCGGGCCGCTACGTATACGTGTCGACCTCGTCCGTGTACACGTGGGCGCCCCCGCCCGGCTACACCGAGGACGCCCCGGTCGTCGACGGTGCCTCGCCCGACGCGGAACGGACGGACTACGCGCGGGACAAGCGGGGCGGTGAGCTCGCGGCGGTCGAAGCGTTCGGCGCCGGGCGTGCGCTGCTCGTGCGGTGCGGGCTGATCCTCGGCCCGTACGAGAACATCGGCCGGCTCCCGTGGTGGCTGGGGCGGATCGCGCGGGGCGGCCCCGTGCTCGCACCCGGCCCCCGCGAACTGCCGCTCCAGTACATCGACGTACGCGACCTCGCCGCCTGGGTCCTCGATGCGGCACAGGCCGGACTGAGCGGCCCGTACACCGTGATCAGCCCCTCCGGGCACACGACCATGGGCGGGCTGCTCGACGCCTGCATCCGGGCCACCGGGGGCGATGCCGACCTGCGCTGGACCGCTCCCGAGGTGATCGCCGCTGCGGGTATCGAGCCGTGGATGCAGCTGCCGGTGTGGGTGCCGCCGGGCAGTGACATGCATGCCGCGCTGCACAGCGGTGACGTGGCGAAGGCGGTCGCGGCCGGGCTGCGCTGCCGGCCCGTCGAGGAGACCGTCGCCGACACCTGGGCCTGGCTGGAGTCCATCGGCGGGAAGGCCCCGCAGCGCCCGGACCGGCCGGTGCTCGGCCTCGACCCGGCGACGGAGGCGAAGGTCCTGGCGGGCTGAAGCCAGGGGGCCTTGGGGGTGGTGCCAGATACACCCCCGGACGGGTGCCCGGCCCCATGCCCCGTACGGCCCCGGCCGGGGAGACTGGGGGCGTACGGGTCGGGCGGTGGACGGAGAGCGGGATGGACGCGTCGAGTGCGTTCGGCGGGCGGGCGCGCCGCGCCCTGGTGGCGGGGGCGCGTGGCCTCGCGCTCGCAGTCGTGGGGTTCGCCGGCTCGCTCACCCTCTTCGTGCTGTCCGTCCTGTCGATCGTGTTCATCGTCCTGGGTGTCGGCGTACTCACCACTCCTGCCGTGCTCTCCCTGGTCAGGTCCTGGGCGAACCGTCGGCGCGTCCTCGCCGCCGAGTGGTACGGGATCCGCGTCCCGGCGCTGTACCGGCCCTTCCCCGCCGACGTCCGGACCGGACTCGTCGGGCAGGCGGAGCGCTGCCGGCTGATGCTCGGTGACCCGGCGACATGGCGGGACCTGCTGTGGCTGCTCGTCGACATGACGGCCGGGTTCGTGACCGCGCTCCTGCCGGCCGCGGTCGTCTTCTACCCGCTGGAGGGGTACGCCCTCGCGGCCGGCCTGTGGCGGGTCTTCACGGACGGCACGTACGTCGGCTGGTGGTACGGGTTCGTGCCCATCAGCGGCCAGGGCTCCGCGTTCGAGGCCGCCGGCCTCGCCAACGCACTCCTCGTGGCCGGTTACTTCACGGCCCCTGCGCTGCTGCGCGCCCACTTCCAGCTGACCCGGGCCGTCCTCACCCCGGACGAGGGCGAACTGGCCGCCCGCGTCGAGGTGTTGACGCAGACGCGGCGCGACGCGGTCGACACCTCGGCCGCGGAGCTGCGCCGCATCGAGCGCGACCTGCACGACGGCGCGCAGGCCCGCCTCGTCGCCATGGGCATGGACCTCGGCACGATCGAGACGCTGATCGAGAAGAACCCGCAGAAGGCCAAGGAGCTGCTCGCGCAGGCCCGCAGGTCCTCCGCCGACGCCCTCACCGAGCTGCGCGACCTGGTCCGCGGCATCCATCCGCCGGTCCTCGCCGAGCGCGGCCTCGGTGACGCGGTGCAGGCGCTCGCGCTGCGGCTGCCGGTCGCCACCGACGTCGACGTGGACCTGCCGGGCCGCGCCGAGGCGCCCGTCGAGTCGGCGGCGTACTTCGCCGTCAGCGAGGTCCTCACGAACGCCGTCAAGCACTCGGGGGCCGACCGCATCTGGGTCGACGTGCACCACACCGGGGCGACGGGCATGCTGCGGATCGCCGTCACCGACAACGGCAAGGGCGGGGCGAGAATCGGGGCGGGGTCGGGGCTGAGCGGGATCGAGCGCCGGCTCGGTACATTCGACGGCGTCCTCGCCGTCAGCTCCCCCGCGGGCGGTCCGACCATGGTGACGATGGAGCTTCCTTGCGCGTTGTCCTAGCCGAAGATCTCTTCCTGCTCCGCGACGGCCTGGTGCGGATGCTGGAGGCGTACGACTTCGAGGTCGCCGCGGCCGTCGAGAGCGGGCCCGAACTGACCAAGGCGCTGGCCGAGTTGGAGCCGGACGTCGCGGTCGTCGACGTACGGCTGCCGCCCTCGCACACGGACGAGGGGCTGCAGTGTGCGCTGGCCGCGCGGCGGGCGCGGCCAGGGCTGCCGGTCCTCGTCCTGTCGCAGCACGTGGAACAGCTGTACGCGCGCGAGCTGCTCGCCGACGGGAACGGCGGGATCGGCTATCTGCTGAAGGACCGGGTGTTCGACGCGGACCAGTTCATCGACGCGGTGCGCCGGGTCGCCGCGGGCGGGACCGCGATGGACCCGCAGGTGATCAAGCAGCTCCTCTCGCGGCGGGCCGCCGACGCGCCGCTCGGCGGTCTGACACCGCGCGAAATGGAGGTTCTGGAACTCATGGCGCAGGGCCGGTCGAATGCGGCCATCGCGGGCCAACTCGTCGTCACGGAACGGGCGATCGCGAAACACACCTCCAATATCTTTCTGAAGCTGGGACTTCCGGTGTCGGACGACGACAACCGGCGGGTTCTCGCCGTCATCGCCTATCTGGATCAGGTCCGTTGAGATTCCGCCGGGAAATCACCGGTGCTCTCTTTGAACAAGGGGCCCGTGTGTTGCGTACGTAGCTCCATGGGACGCACATCACGAAAACGGCGCTCGTCACTCGCGACGCGCATGACGGTCGCGTCGGCCGCACTGCTCCTGGGTGGAGGAGGGCTGGTCGCGGTGAACGTCTACGCGTCCGCCCACGAGGAGAACCCGGCGCAGCGCGGCGACGGCGCGCAGCAGCAACAGCAGCAGGTCGCCACCATCGACTGCCCCGACGTGGGCAACGGGCTCTCCGACGTGCCGGACGCCGCGCGGTCGGAGGTCGACGGCGAACTGGCCACGATGGACAGCCAGATCACCGAGTCGTACCAGCGCCTCGCGGCCTCGCGGGACGCGGCGGCGCGGGATCCGGAGTTCGTACAGAACAGCATTCTGCAGCCGTTGAAGGAGCGGCGTTCGACCCTCATCGACCGGATCGGCCTGGAGATCAGCCGGGCCGGCGGCACGGCCCCCGAGGGCATGAAGGACCTCGCGGCCTGCACGGCCAGGTCGGCCGGCACCGACGGCAGCCCCCCGGCCGGCTCCGCCGCACCGTCCGCGCCCGCGGACGGCGGTCAGGCAGACGGCGGCCAACAGGACGGCGGCCAGCAAGGAGACGGCGGTCAGCAGGGTGGCGGACAGGACGGCGGGCAGGGCGGCGGTCAGCAGAACGGCAACGGCCCCGACGCCTCCGACTTCGTCGACATCAACTCCGTCCAGCCCAACGTGAAGACGCCGCCCAGCCAGCGGGCCGCCTCCCGCGGCACGTTCACCACGAAATGCGGGCGGAACGAGAACGGCAAGTTCAATCCCGACAACGTCATCGTGGCGCCCGGTGTGAGCAATGGCGCGCACCATATGCACGACTACGTGGGAAATCAGGCGAACGACGCTTTCGCCAGTGACGACGATCTTGCGAATGGCGACACGAGCTGTCGCAATCAGGGTGACAAGTCGACCTATTACTGGCCTGTTCTGCGCCTCCAGAACGGAAAGGACGAGAACGACGCGCAGGCCGACGGCGGCGGCAAGGACCAGAATGTCGGCGAGATCCAGACACCTGCCTCGGTCACGCTGAAGTTCGTGGGAAATCCGACCGGCAAGGTCGTCGCCATGCCGCGGTTCCTGCGCATCATCACCGGTGACGCCAAGGCCTTCACCAACGGCGACGCGAACGCGAACGCGTCCTGGAGCTGCACCGGCTTCGAGGATCGCCAGCTCAAGGACAAGTACCCGATCTGCCCCGAGGGCAGCAAGGTCGTGCGGTCGTTCAAGTTCCAGAGCTGCTGGGACGGGCGCAACACCGACAGCGCCAACCACCGTACGCACGTGGCCTTCGCCGACCCGGCCAGCGGCGCCTGCCCGCAGGGCTTCCAGGCGATCCCCCAGCTGCAGCAGCGCATCGTGTACGACGTCCCGCCCGGCCCCGGCTTCGCCGTCGACTCGTTCCCCGAGCAGCTGCACAAGCCCGTGACCGACCACGGCGACTTCATCAACGTCTTCGACGAGGGCCTGATGAAGCGCGTCGCGAACTGCATCAACCGGGGTCAGCGCTGTACCTGACGGCCTGACCCCCCGTCGACTGCTGCGCGGTCGGCTCGCGCGGTGACCGTCAGTGCCCGGAGTGCCCGTCCTCCTCGTGACCCCCGCCACCGCTACTCCCCGAGTGGTGCGAGGAGGACTTCTCCACGGTCCCGCCGAGCCGGCCGCGCAGCGCTGTGACCGCCTTGTCGGCGCCGACGGCGATCCAGCGGCGGCCGATCAGATACGTGCCGCCGTAGTCGTCGGCCTGGTCGAGCCACTCGGCCTGGCCGCGGTCGGTGGCGAAGGTGGCGAGGATGTAGCGGTCCCGGCCGTCGCCGCAGGTGGCCTGGCGCAGCTCGTCGGCGTCCGTCTGGATGTCGGGCCTGCACCTCGCCTTGGCGGCGAGCTGTTCCAGGCTGCCGGTCGCGGTCTTCGGCACGCCGTCGGCGCTCGATCCGCAGCCGGTCAGGACCGCCAGCGAGACCATCGCCCCGGTCGCCCATATGCGCCGCATGCGTCGCGTCATTCCCATCGTTTCCTTCCGTCCCGTGCGGCGACACGAATTCGCCAGCTCCGTGCACAGCGTTGAGCAAGGGGGGTCACAGGGTTACCGTGCGCCGCACCATCCGACGCAGGGGGCACACCTATGACCGCACCGTCGCGACGTTCCGTCCTCGGCACCGCCGGCGCCATCGGCCTGGGAGCCGCCGCAGGGTTCCCCGTCACGGCTCACGCCGCCGAGGGCCCTGCCTTCGATACGGCTCCCGTACGCTCCGCACTCAACAGACTGCTCCCGGGTCACGCGGACCAGTTCCGTCTCAGGTTCCTCTCCCCGCAGGACGGCGGCGACCGGTTCCGGGTGACGGGCACGCGGGGGAGCGTCGAAGTGGCCGGCACGACACCGGCCGTGATGCTCACGGGAGTTCACTGGTATCTCAAGTACGTCTGCGGGGCCCACATCGCGTGGAACGGCAGCCAGCTCGACCTGCCGAAGACCCTGCCGGCGCCCCCGCGCCCGCTGGAGAGATCCACCGCACTCCCCCACCGGTTCGCCCTCAACGACACGAACGACGGCTACACCGCGCCGTACGCGGACTGGCCGTACTGGGAGCGGATGATCGACGTCCTCGCGCTGCACGGGTGCAACGAGGTCCTCGTCATCGCGGGTACGGAGGCCGTGTACGAGCGCGTCCTGAAGGACTTCGGGTACAGCGACGCGGAGTCGCGCGCCTGGCTGCCGGCGCCCACGCACCAGCCGTGGTGGCTCCTGCAGAACCTGTCGGGGTACGGCGGACCGCTGTCGCCCGAACTCATCGCGAAGCGCGTCGAGCTGGGCCGCAGGATCACGGACAGGCTGCGCGAGCTCGGCATGTCGCCCGTGTTCCCCGGCTACTACGGGCACGTCCCCCACGGCTTCGTGGAGCGCAACGGCGGCGACGCGCACATCGTTCCGCAGGGCACCTGGCACGGCTTCGACCGGCCCGACTGGCTCGACCCGCGCACTCAGTCCTTCGCCGACGTCGCCGCCTCCTTCTACGGACATCAGCGGGACCTGTTCGGCGCGGCCGGGCACTTCAAGATGGACCTGCTGCACGAGGGCGGCACAGCCGGTGACGTGCCCGTGCCGGACGCGGCGCGCGGCGTCGAGAAGGCCCTGCAGAAGGCGCACCCGGGAGCCACGTGGGTGATTCTCGGCTGGGAGGCCAACCCGCTGCCCGCGCTCATCGACGCGATCGACAAGAAGCGCATGCTGATCGTCGACGGCGTCTGTGACCGCTTCACGACCGTCACCGACCGCGAGAAGGACTGGGGCGGCACGCCCTACGCCTTCGGCACGATCCCGAACTTCGGCGGGCGGACCACCATCGGCGCCCGCGCGCACATCTGGAACGAGAAGTTCTTCGCGTGGCGCGACAAGCCGGGCAGCGCGCTCGCCGGCACGGCCTTCATGCCGGAGGGCACCGACCGCGACCCGGCCGCCTTCGAGCTGTTCTCCGAACTCGCCTGGACCGAGGGCAAGGTGGACCGGGCGGCCTGGTTCTCCGGGTACGCCGATTTCCGTTACGGAGTCCGGGACGCGGACGCGCGGGCCGCCTGGCGCGCCCTGCACGACACCGCGTACCAGCACACGGCGGTGGAGCGCAGCGACGCGCACGACTCGCTGTTCTGTGCCCGTCCCGACCTGGCCGCGAACCGGGCCGCCGAGTACGCGCCCCGCGCCCTGGCCTACGACCCGGGCCGCTTCGACGCGGCCCTGAGCGGGCTGCTCGGCGTGGCCGGCGGACTGCGGAGCTCCGCCGCGTACAAGTACGACCTGGTGGACGTGGCGCGGCAGGCGCTCGCGCACCGCTCGCGTCAGCTCCTGCCGCAGCTGCGGGCCGCGTACGCGAGGAAGGACCGGGACGCCTTCCGGCGCCTGGCGACGCTGTGGCTGAAGCTGATGCGGCTGTCCGACGACGTGACGGGAACGCATCCGGCGTTCCTGCTCGGGCCGTGGATCGACGACGCGCGGCGGCTCGCGACGAGCGACGCCGAGCGCGCCGAGTTCGAGCGCACGGCGAAGGTGCTCATCACGGTGTGGGGCGACCGCGCCACGTCCGACCCGGGGAGCCTGCACGAGTACGCCAACCGCGAGTGGCACGGCCTGATGTCCGACTTCTACGTGCCGCGCTGGCAGAAGTGGCTGGACGCCCTGGAGGACGCGCTGGCCACGGGGTCGGCGCCCGCGGCCGTCGACTGGTTCGCGTTCGAGGAGCCGTGGACCGTGGAGCGCAAGGACTATCCGCTGCGGCCCATCGGGGACGCGTACAAGACGGCCACGCGCGTACGTGACGTGCTCGCGCGGGCGCCCTACCAGGGCTCGCTGACCGTCACCGCCCAGCCGACGGTGTTCCCTCCCGGCGGGCACGCGCGCGTGGAGGCCGCTTTCCGCAACGTCAACGGGCTGCGGGCAACCGGGCGCGTGGACTTCACGCTGTCCGGCATCGATGCCGCGCCCGAGGGCTCCACGTCCCTGGGGAGCGTCGCGCCCGCGGGCACGGGCACGGTCCGCTGGCAGGCGAGCGCTCCCGGCACGCCCCTGGACCGGCCGCTGCGCCCGCTGCCGTACGAGCTCACCGTGCGGTACGGGCCACAGGGCGAGGACCGGGTGACGTCGGTCCACGCGGGGACGCTCTTCGAGGCCGGGCCGCTCGACGGCGCCTGGCGGACCGTCACCGACAATGCCGCCGTCTTCGGGCAGCTGGGTGACCGGTACGCGATCGACGGGGCGGGCGCCGACCTGTGGAAGGGAACCACGGAGTTCGGCTCGGCGTACCGCGAGGGCGCCTTCACGGACGGGTCGTCGGCTGAGGTCACGGTGACCGCGCAGGCCGCCACGGGCCCGTGGGCGCGGGCCGGCCTCATCGTCCGCAACTCCCTGGCGGCGCCCGGCTCCCCGGGCTTCCTGAACCTCTCCGCGACGCCGTCCAACGGGGTCGTGCTGTCGTACGACACGAACGGGGACGGCACGCTCGACACGTACCGGCGCATCACCGGGATCAAGGCGCCGGTCGCGCTGAGGCTGACCCGGTCCGGCGGCTCGTACACGGGTGAGTGCTCGACGGACGACGGGGCGACCTGGCGGACCGTCGCGACCGTGGCGGTGCCGGGGGTGGCTACGACGCAGGACGTGGGGCTGTTCATGACGGCGACGAACGGGGGCGGCGGGGCGCGCGGCACCGTGGAGTTCGGGGGCTGGCAGCTCGGGTAGCAGCGGGCCCTGGGCCAGAATGGGCGGGACATAAGCCGTGAATCCGGTCACGGCTGTGACATCTGGAGTCCCGCCCATGCCCGCGATCCCCGCCACCACCGTCGCCAACCTCCGTGACCTCGGCGGGATCCCGCTGCCCGGCGGACGCACCGTACACCCGGGCCTCGCCCTGCGGTCCGGGCAGCTCGACCGGCTCGACCCCGCAACCGATCCGGCGTTCGCCGCGCTCGGCATCCACACGATCGTCGACTTCCGCACCAACGGCGAGCGCGCCTCCTACCCCGACCACGTCCCGGACGGCGTCCATGTCCTGGTCGCGGACGCGCTCGCCGACAAGATCGCCCAGACCGGGGCCGCGCCCGCCGCCGCGCAGCTCAAGCATGTCCTGTCCGACCCGGCGCTCGCCGACGAGAAGCTCGGCGGCGGGCGCGCCGAGTCGCTCTTCGCCGACACCTACCGCGCCCTCGTCTCCACGAAGTCCGCGCGGGCCGCCTACCGCACGCTCCTGACCGAACTGGCCGACCCCGACGCGGGCCCGCTGCTCTTCCACTGCACCGCGGGCAAGGACCGCACCGGCTGGGCCGCGACGGTCGTTCTGACGCTCCTCGGCGCGGACCAGGCGGCCCTGGAGACCGAGTACCTGTCGGTCAACCCGGCGGTACGGGAGGCCTTCGCGCCGCTCGTCGAGGGGTTCACCGCGCAGGGCGGCGACCCGGAGATCGCGCTCGCGCTGATCGGCGTACGGGCGTCGTACCTGCACGCCGCGCAGGACGAGGTGACGGTGCAGTACGGGGACTTCGAGACGTACGTGCGCGAGGGGCTCGAGGTGCCGGACGAGGCGGTGGAGCGGATCCGGAAGCGGTTGACGGCCGGGTGACGCGGGGGTGCGGAGGGCTCGGGGCGCGGGCGGCATGGGACCCCGGGGGCCCGTGGTCTCGGCGAAACCCCTGTGCCGCGTGGGCACATCCGTGCCAAGGTGACCCGATGAGCAGCGAAGACTGGGACGCACGCCTGACCGCGGCGTGGGCGAGCATCGACGACTACGACGAGTCCACCGCGGGCGACTTCCGCGCCGCCATCGACGACCTCGTCGCCGAGCTGCCGGACGGCAGCCCGGTCGGCCCGTTCGAGCGCGGCAGCGCCTTCGACTCGACCGGCCACTCGGACCGGGCCGTGCCGCTGTACCAGGAGGCCCTGAAGCTCGGCCTGTCCGGCTACCGGGGCCGCCGCGCCAAGATCCAGCTCTCCAGCTCCCTGCGCAACATCGGCCGACCCGAGGAAGGTGTGGCCCTTCTCACGCCCGAACTCGACGCGCCCTCCGACGAGTTGGACGACGCCGTGCGCGCCACGCTGGCGTTGTGCCTGTCCAGCCTGGGCCGGGACCGCGAGGGCCTGTCGCTGGCCCTCGGCGCGCTGGCGCCCCATCTGCCCCGATACCAGAGGTCGATGGCGAATTACGCCCGCCTGCTGGTCGAAGCGGAGCCGGAGCCGGTGTGACACCGTGAAGTGACCATCCGACGATTCGCTCGTTCAGCTGAACGTGCAGTCGAAGGTGCAGTCACAGGATGTCGTCCCCCGTCCCGGTCCGGTCGT
Source organism: Streptomyces sp. CB01635 (assembly GCF_002803065.1). GTDB lineage: Bacteria > Actinomycetota > Actinomycetes > Streptomycetales > Streptomycetaceae > Streptomyces. The sequence goes on along the minus strand of NZ_NNBL01000002.1, from coordinate 341,037 downwards.
CGACGTGGAGCAGGCCGAGGCCGCTCTCGTCGAGCACTACCCGCGGCTCGTCCGGCTCGCCTACCTGGTGCTCCCGCCCAGCCTCGGCCGCAACCGCCGGGTGCTCACGGCGCACTCCCTGACCCAGCGCGCCCTGCCGCGAGCCCGTGCCTCGGCCGACGCGGCGGCCGTCCCGGCGCCCCGCACCGCCGAGGGGCGCAACGGCGATCCGGGCTACGGCTTCGTACGGCTCCGGGTCCTGCGCACCGCGCTCGACGCCGGCCGCCCGCTGCGGCGCAGGGCCTGGCCCCGGCGCTCCCAACTGCCTCCGCTGCTTCCCCAGGTGTGGGGCCTGCGGCTCTTCCCGCGCTCGGGCGGGGCCGATGAACTGGCCCTGGACCAGGGGCTGTCCGCGCTCAGCGGCCCCGGCCGCGCCGCGTTCGTACTGCGCGGCCTCGAACGGCTCGACGACAGCGCCGTACGGAACATGCTGGGCGCGGCCGGTGCCGACGACCCGGACGCGGCGCTCGCCGAGGCGGACGGCGTGACCATGCCGGCAGGGAAGGACGCGCTCGCGCTCCTGGAGTCGACGGAGTTCGACCCGTGTTCGCTCCAGGCCAGGCCGCCGGACCTCATGCGGCGCAGGCAGCATGTGAAGGCCGTGATCGCGGCAGCCGCCGCGACGCTGGTGTGCGGGGCGCTGCTCGGCCTGCCGGGCGGCGGCTGGGGCCCCGAGGGGGCCGCGGCGCCCGCGTACGCACAGAACCCGGCGGGCCTGGCCGCCCTGGATCCCGGCAAGTTGACGAGGGTCCCGGCCACGGCGTGGCAGACGTCGGCCCGTACGGACTTCTCGGTGTGGCCCGCGCGTGGCTCCCTGACCGCCGACCGGCCGCTGCTGCTGCGCGCCCTCGCGGTCTGGGCGCGGCCAGGCGGCTCCGTCCAGGTCTCCGCGACACCGGGCACCCAGGCCGGCGCCCCGCCCGGACCCCCGCAGCTGCTGTACGCGGGCGAGGTCGACCAGGCCCGGATCGTGCTGTTCTACGACGGTCTTCGCATCGTGCGGTACGCGGAGCCGAAGGACGGCACGAGCGGCGCCGCGCTCGACTTCGCACGGGCGGACGGCGCCACGGGCCCGGAGGCCGGCGCCCTGGTCGTGGACCGGGCCGACGGCAACGTCCGCTATCTGACCGCGCCCTGGGTGCGGAGCGCCGCCGTGCGGAACCTGCTGAGTCCGTCGGCGGCGCCGATGCCGCTCGACCGCGCCCCCGACGGCGTGACGGCCCCCTTCGCCAGCCCCGCGCTCGCCCGCGACTGCACGTCGTGGAACGCGCTCGCCCTGCGGGACGACGCGGGCACCCGCCTCTCCACCGACCTCGGCGAGCTCGTGCCCGCGCATCTCACGGCGGGCCGTCCCGGCGCGCCGCGCGAGGCGGTCGCGGCCGACTGGCAGCACTCGGCGTGCTCCCTCACCTCCGTACGCTCGCACGGCGTGCGCACCGTCAACTCCTGGGCGTACGCGCGCCAGCGGCTCCCCGAGGGCAGCGGCGCGGCGGACTGGGCGTGCGCGCGGGCCGACACCTGGCGGGGCGGCGGAGCGCGGACGCTGGCCCTGTTCACGGCGCCCGGCGGGACGACGGCTGCGGTCGCAGCGAAGTCGGAGGGGACCCCGGCCTGCGGCAGCCGGGACCCGCTGGTCCTCGCGGGCGTGCTGTGGAAGTCGCGGGGCGGCACCTGGTACGTGGTGGCCGCCGCGAGCAGGCAGGTCACGTCGATCGCGTCGTCGGGCGGCGCCCGGGCCGCGGACAACGTCCTCGCCGCGCCCACCCGGCAGGGGGCCAGGACGAAGCTGACCGGCCGCACGGCGACGGGCCGCGAGGTGGGCGCCCTGCGCTGAACCCCCGGCGCCCCGGCGGACACCCCTTGCTGACACCTCCGTAAAGAAATCGGTGCACGAGGGGTGTACCCGCCCCCTACCCGTCAGTACATTGACGCCATGTCTAATACGCAGAGCCGGGCACCGCGGCCCGTCGCTGACGAGCGCGTCGCGCTCAAGGCACGCAGGGTCTCCTTCTCCTGGGACAGGACCCCGCTGCACTGGATCCCGGACGACCCGTTCACCACGCACACGATCAACGTGCTGCATCTCCTGCTGCCCGCCGGAGAGCGCTGGTTCGTGCACGTCTACAAGCAGGTCCTGCCGTACATCCGCGACGACCGGCTCCGCGAGGACGTGATCGGGTTCATCGGCCAGGAGGCCATGCACTCGCAGGCCCACGACGAGGTGCTGCCGCACCTCAAGGAGCAGGGGCTCGACCCGACCCCGTACACCGCGCAGGTCGACTGGTTCTTCGAGAAGCTGCTCGGCGACCGGACGCTGCCGCCGGGGCGGGCGCGCGAGTGGTGGCTGATGGAACGGGTCGCGCTCATCGCCGCGATCGAGCACTACACGGCGTTCCTCGGCGACTGGGTGCTCAACGCGGACGAGCTGGACCGCAAGGGCGCGGACCCCACGATGCTGGACCTGCTGCGCTGGCACGGCGCGGAGGAGGTCGAGCACCGCTCGGTCGCCTTCGAGCTGTTCGAGCACGTCGACGGCGGCTACCGGCGCCGGGTGCGGACCTGGGCGCTCGCGTTCTCGGCACTGATGTTCCTGTGGCAGCGCGGGGCGCGCTTCTTCATGGAGAACGACCCGACGGTGCTCGACGGCAAGGCGTCGTTCAAGGAGTTCTACCAGGGCGGTAAGCGGGGCGTCCTGCCCTCCACTGCCGCCATGGTGAAGTCCATCCCGCGCTATCTCAGCCGCTCCTACCACCCCTCCCAGGAGGGCAGCACCGCGCAGGCGGTCGCCTATCTGGCCACCTCCCCCGCCGCGACGGCGGCGGAAGCCCGGACCTCGAACGGAGCCGTCTGACCATGCCCCGCCTCCGCACCCCACGGCTGCGTACCGTCCTGCTCGTCACCGGCTCCGCCCTGCTCGCGCGCCGCGCCCTGCGCCGCCGCATCCAGGCGTCCCCGCTGTGGCCGATGCCCGCGCTCGACGAGCCGGTCTCGGGCCGTCCGCGCGCGCGTGCCCTGCGGCTCCTCGTCACGCGGCACGAGTCCGTCGCCGACGGTGTCGTCCAACTGCGCCTCGAGGGGCAGGACCTGCCCGCCTGGGAGCCGGGCGCGCATCTCGACCTCGTCCTGCCGTCGGGGCTGATCCGGCAGTACTCGCTGTGCGGCGACCCCGAGGACACCTCGTCGTACACGGTGGCGACGCGGCTCATCGAGGACGGCAGGGGCGGCTCGCGCGAGGTGCACGAGCAGCTGCAGGAGGGGTCGGAGGTCGAGGTGCGCGGCCCGCGCAACCGCTTCCCCCTCACCGCCGGCGCCCCGTCGTACGTGTTCGTCGCGGGCGGCATCGGCATCACGCCGGTCCTGCCGATGCTGCGGGCCCTCGAAGCCCGGGGCGCGGACTGGCGGCTGCTGTACGCGGGCCGCACGCGCGCGTCGATGCCGTTCCTGGAGGAGGCGGAGAAGCTCGGCGGCGAGCGGGGCAGGGTGCGCGTCGTCGCCGAGGACGAGGAGGGGCGCCCCGATCTGGCGGGCCTGCTCGCGGAGTCGGCACCGGACACCGCGGTCTACTGCTGCGGGCCGGAGGGGCTGATGGAGGCCGTGGCCGCGGCGCTTCCCGGCCACTGCGAGCTGCATCTCGAACGGTTCGCCCCGCACACGTCGGCCGACGGCAACGGGCCGTTCGAGGTCGAACTGCGGCGCACCGGCCGCACCGTCCCCGTACCGGCGGGCACTTCGGTGCTCGCGGCGGTGCGCGCCGAGGTGCCGAGTGTGTCGTACTCCTGCGAGCAGGGGTTCTGCGGGACGTGCCAACAGCGGGTCCTGGAGGGCGAGATCGACCACAGGGACGAGCTGCTCACGGACTCGGAGCGTGACGACTCGATGCTGATCTGTGTCTCCCGGGCGCGCGGGGAGCGGCTCGTGCTCGACCTGTGACCGGCTCGCGCGGACCGGCTCCGCACGGGGCCGGAATTGCTCGGTAGGGTGTTCGTATGACAACCGGGGTGCGCCGCAGGATGGGAGTCGAGGAGCGCCGGCAGCAGTTGATCGGGGTCGCACTCGAACTGTTCAGCCACCGCTCCCCCGACGACGTCTCCATCGACGAGATAGCCGCGGCCGCGGGCATTTCCCGGCCGCTGGTCTACCACTACTTCCCGGGCAAACTCAGCCTGTACGAGGCGGCGTTGACGCGCGCGGCGGAAGATCTCGGGCAGCGCTTCCTGGAGCCGCAGGAGGGTCCGCTCGGGGCCCGACTCGTCCGGGTCATGGGGCGGTTCTTCGACTTCGTGGACGAGCACGGGCCCGGCTTCTCGGCGCTGATGCGGGGCGGCCCCGCCGTCGGCTCGTCGACGACGAACGCGCTCATCGACTCGGTCCGGCAGGCCGCGTACGTCCAGATCCTCGCGCACCTCGGCGTCACCGACCCGCCGCCCCGCCTCGAGCTGGTGGTGCGCTCGTGGATCTCGCTCGCCGAGTCCACGGCGCTGATCTGGCTGGACGGGCGGTGCATCCCGCGCCGTGAGCTGGAGGCGCAGCTCGTGCACGACTTCGCGGCGCTCGCCGCGGTGAGCGCCGCGTACGACGAGGAGATGGCGGGGCTGCTGCGCCACATCCTGGCGGACGAGCCCGCCGACGGGACGTTCGGCGACCTCATCGCCCGGCTCGTCGCGCTCGCGCCCGCTCCCGCCCCTTCGGGATCCTGACTCCATGACGCCGCGGCTCACGTTCCGCAGGGCAGCCGACGGACCCGACGACCTCGCCGCGCTCGTCGCCCTGTACGACGGGGCGGCGCGCTGGATGGTGGAGCAGGGCATCGACCAGTGGCAGCCCGGCGAGAAGACCGAGGACCACTTCCGCCTCCGGATCAAGGAGGGCGAGGTCTGGTTCGCCGGCGACGCGCTTTCCGAAGGGGTCGGCGCGTACGAGCTGTGGTGGGACGACGAGCCCGCGTGGGGTGCCCGGCCGCCCGAGGCCGGCTATGTGCACCGCCTCATGGTGCGGCGCGGCGCTCCGCCCGGTACGGGCCGCGCGCTGCTCGCGCACGCCGAGGAGCGGGTCGCCGCCGCGGGCCGTGACCTGTGCCGCCTGGACTGTGTGTCGACGAACCCCCGGCTGCGGGCCTACTACGAGCGCGCGGGCTACGCGGTGGTGGGCGAGCAGCCGTTCAAGGCGGGTGCGGGCGGCAGCAAGTACGCGGTGACGCTCATGGAGAAGCGGGTCGGCTGACGCGGACGCCCGGCACGGCAGGGCTCGTCACCCTTGCCGTGCCGGGCGTCCGGCCTTCCTTCCGGTCAGCTCGTGAACACCGCCACCGTGCGTGCCGGAACCGTGAACGTTCCCGAACCGGCTTCGTACGAGGCCGACTTCACCGCGGAGTCGGCGCCCGCCGCCTGCACCGGATGCAGCCGGTACGAGGTGCCCGCCACCGCGCCGACGCGCTGCTCCTGCGTGCGCGGCGTGGCGTTGAAGACGACGACGAGGTCGCCGAGGCGCATGGTGATCACCCCGGGCGTCTCGTCCTTGCCGGAGAGCGGGAAGGACAGCTTCTCCTGCACCTGCCCGGCCGTGGCCAGGCCGAACGCCGGCTCCGTGGTGCGGATCTTCAGCAGGTCCCGGTACGCCGCCGATGTCCCTTCGATGTCCGCGCACTTCGCGGCGGGCACCGAGGTCAGCAGGGGTGTGGCGTAAGGCCACTTGTCCTTGTTGTCGGCGGCCGGGGGCAGTCCGCGCCCGAAGCCGTTGCCGTCGCGGCAGTCCCAGTGGACGGCGTTGAACCAGTCGCCGCTGTCGAAGGAGTTGCGGTCGAGGGACTTGGACCGCAGCAGGTCGGTGCCGGCCTGGGAGAGCGCGGGGCCCTGGGAGAGTGCGGCCGTCGCGAGGGCGAGGACCTGCATGCGCGAGCGGTCCGCCGGGGAGGTGGAGGCGGGCAGTTTGTAGGTGAGCGCGTCGTAGAGGGACTCGTTGTCGTGGGCGTCGGCGTAGGCGAGTGCGTCGCCCGGCGCGTCGGCGTATCCGGCGGGTGCGCCGTTGTAGTCGACGTCCGCGCCCTTGACCGTGCGGCCGTCGCTGCCGGTGAAGGTGTAGGCGGCGAGGTTCCCCGTGAGGCCGACCTTGATCAGGTCCTGGTAGTGCAGGAGGCGGGCCTTCTGCTCGGCCTCGGTGCCGTTCGCCTTCGAGGAGTTGGGGTCGGTGTAGAGGCCGGAGGCGAAGCCCTGGACGCCGGGGTCGGCGTCGAAGGGGCTGCCGCCGCGCACGGCGTCACGGGCGCGGTCGGAGAAGGTGGCGATGCCGGTGCCCGCCATGTTCTTCTGCGTGGCCTGTACGAAGCGGGCGTCGTCGGCGACCTCGCCGAAGTTCCAGCCCTCCCCGTAGAGGATGATCTTCTTGCCGTCGACGCCGTCCTTCTCGACGGTGAGCGCGTCGAGGGCCTTTCTGACGGCGAGGATGTTGGCCTTGGGATGGTGTCCCATCAGGTCGAAGCGGAAGCCGTCGACCTTGTACTCCTTGGCCCAGGTGACGATCGAGTCGACGACGAGCTTGCCCATCATCGCGTTCTCCGGGGCGGTGTTCGCGCAGCACGTGGAGGTGGCGACGGAGCCGTCGGCCAGCAGGCGCTGGTAGTAGCCGGGCACGATGCGGTCGAGCACCGACGTCTTCGCCTGGCCGCTCGCGGCGGTGTGGTTGTAGACGACGTCCATGACGACGCGCAGCCCGTCCACGTTCAGGGACTCGACCATCTGGCGGAACTCGACGGTGCGTGCGGTGCCGTCCGGGTCACTGGCGTAAGAGCCTTCGGGGACGGTGTAGTGGTACGGGTCGTAGCCCCAGTTGTAGGCGTCCTTGGCGGCGCCCTTGCCGACGCACTCCTGCTGCCGATCCGAGGCGGCACCGAAGGAGTTCAAGTCACAGTCCGGGGTGGCCTGTTCGGACTTCCTCTCGGGGATCGTGGCGATGTCGAACGCGGGCAGGAGATGCACGTACGAGGTGCCGGCCTTCGCCAGTACGCGCAGGTGCTCGCTGCCCTTGCTGTCCTTGTCGGTGAAGGCGAGGTAGGTGCCGGGGTGCTTCGCGGTGCGGTCCTCGACGGAGAAGTCGCGGATGTGGAGCTCCTGGATCTGCGCATCGCGCAGCGGCACGGCCTTCGGCTTCTTCAGGGCCGACCAGCCGGACGGGGCGAGGTTCCTCGCGTCCAGGTCGACGACGAGGCTGCGCTCCGAGTCGGCGGTGAGGGCGGTGGAGTACGGGTCGGTGACCTTGTTCGTGACGACCTTCTGGACGCTGGGCGCCCACACCTTCACGGCGTAGCGGTACTGCTTGCCCTGCCAGGAGCGCGGGCCCTTCACCGACCAGACGCCGGTCACGCCGTCGCGTCGCATGGCGACAGCGCGTCCGTCGAGGTCGAGGGCCACGGACTGGGCGGTGGGCGCCCAGACGGACAGGGTGACGCCGCTCTTGGTGAAGACGGGGCCGAGTGACGCCTTGCCGGCCTTCTGCGCGTACAGGTCGTCGAGCACTCCCGCTGTCTGTACGCCCGTCGCCGTGACGAGCGCGCCGTTGGCGATGCGCCGGGTGAGGATCAGCTGGCTCTTGAGGGCGTCGCCGACCCGGTCACGGTCGCGGGGGTCGACGGTGTAGGCGTCGTACTTCTTCAGCTGGGGGAAGCGGGCGAGCTGGGCGTCGGTGAGCCCGCCGGCGGCCTTGTTCAGCCGCAGCCACTGCCCCTCGCTGCTGAGCGCTCCGTCCTTGACGGTGATGCCGCCGTCGCGGTCGTACACGAGCTGGGCGGACAGGGCCGCCGTACCGTCAGCGGGCAGGGCGACCGTGTCGCGGTCGATCCACTGCGCCTCGGACTTCGCAAGGTCGAGGTCGGGCGCTCCGCCGGTCTGCGGCAGGACCGGACGGGGCTGTCCGGCGAGCAGCCACACCTCGTTGCCGTTGGCGGCGAGGTCGAGGGACTGGTCGGTGGGCAGGTCCTTCTCGTCTCCCTTGTGGAGGATGTAGCTCAGCGAGGTCGCGCCGTCGGCGAGCGGCACCTCGAAGGTGACGCCGTAGGCGTCCTTCTTCACGGGTTCGAGGGGCTTGGACCAGTCGGTGGGGTTCTTGGCGCCGGTCCAGGTGTGCAACCCCCAGCCGTCGTAGTCGCCGTCGGCACGCTGGTAGTGCAACACTGCCTTGGTCTTGTCCTGCGGCGGGTAGGTGCCGTCGGGGGCAGTCGTGGCCTGGCCGTCCTTGCCCTGCTCGACCCAGACCTCACCGGTCGCGCCGAGGTCGATGGTGCGCTGCGGCCCGTCGGCGGCGCCGCTCCTCTCGACGGTGTACGTGAGGCTGCCGGAGCCGGCGTCCTTGTCGAGCTTCACCCAGGCGAAGGCGCCGTAGGCGTCCCGGCCGGTGAAGTCCCCCGTTCCGGCGGGCGACTTGAGCTGCCAGCCGTCGTAGTCGCCGTCGGTCCGCTTGTAGTGGACGACGGCGTAGGCGCGGTCGACGGAGCTGGGCTTCGCGGGCGCGGGTGCCTGCCCCGCCGTCGACGCGGCGAGGTCACTGGCGGTGCGTCCGGCGCGGTCGACCACAACTGCCTTGTACCGCAGGGGTGTTCCGGCCGCCACCGTGTCAGGGATGTGCTGGGTGATCCGGTACGGCGCGTGGTCGACGGAGCCGAGGGTGTGCCAGGCGCCGTTGCCGGTCTGGGCGGCGAAGACCACGCGGTTCAGCTGCCCGCCATCGGTGTCTGCCTGGAGGTTCACGGTGCCGGTGGCCCCGGCGGCGGGCGCGTGGAGGGTGACCGCGGGCTTGGCGGCGGGGGCGGGCAGCGGCTTGGCGGCCTTGTAGACGACGGCGGAACCGGCGGGGACGGTGACGGTGACGTCCTTGCCGGAGCCGCTGGTCAGGGGCTTTTCGGCGCCGTAGATGCCGTCGAAGCGGGTGCCGGCCGAGCCGGTCGCGAAGGTGGCGTCCTGGGCCTCGGCGGCGTTGTTCAGGGCGACGACGTACTCGGTGCCGGTCTTCGGGTCCGTGCGCGAGAAGGCGTACACGGAGCCCTTGGCGTAGCGCTCGGTCTGGACGCCGTCGGCCAGGGCCGGGTTGTCCCTGCGGAGCTTTCCGAGGGCCGCGATCTCCTTGTAGAGCGGTGCGCTCGTGTCGTAGGAGTCCTCGGCGTGGGTGCGGTTCGTGCCCAGTTCGTCGTCGTCGAGGTAGTCGTCGACCTTGGAGGCGAACATGGTCTGCCGGGCGTCCTTGTCACCGCCGGAGCCGGTGAAGCCCTGCTCGTCGCCGTAGTAGACGACGGGGTTGCCGCGCGACAGGAACATCACGGCGTTGGCGAGCCGGTCGCGGCGCACGAGGTCGGCGTCGGACGCCTTCGGGTCGTCGGCCTTGAGGAAGGAACCGATGCGGCCCATGTCGTGGTTGCCGAGGAACGTGACCTGCTCGTACGCGTTCGCCCTGCCGGAGGCGTACTTGTAGTCGTCGGCGAAGACCTTGGCGAGCCGGTCGGCGGAGGCGCCCTGGGAGGCGTAGGCGCGGGCCGCGTCCTGGAAGGGGAAGTCGAGGGTCGCGTCGAGGCGGCCGCGGGTGACGTACGGGGACGTGACGTCGGTGTCGGCGGAGTACACCTCGCCGAACATGAAGAAGTCGGGCCTGCCCTGCTTCTTCGCGTACGCGTCGAGGGCGGTGGCCCACTGCGTCCAGAAGTCCAGGTCGACGTGTTTGACGGTGTCGATGCGGAACCCGTCGATGTCGAAGTCCCGCACCCACCGCTCGTAGATCTTCTCCATGCCGGAGACGACCTCGGGCCGCTCGGTCCACAGGTCGTCGAGCCCGCCGAAGTCGCCGTACTCGGCGCTCTCCCCGGCGAAGGTGGAGTCGCCCCGGTTGTGGTACATCGCCGGGTCGTTGAGCCACGCGGGCACCTTCTGCCCGGTGTTCTTCGGGGTGTACGGGAACGAGTCGGCGTCGACCTTGCGCACGCCGTCCCGGTCGTCGAAGGGGCGGCCCTGGGTGTCGAGGTAGGGGTAGGCGCCCTTGGGGCGGTAGCCGTACTCCTTCTCGGCGTAGTCGACGGTGTCGGCGGTGTGGTTGGTGATGACGTCGAAGAAGACCTTCATGCCCTTGGCGTGGGCGCGGGCGATCAGCTTCGTGAGGTCCGCGTTGGTGCCGAAGTGCGGGTCGACCTGCGTGAAGTCGGTGATCCAGTAGCCGTGGTACCCGGCGGAGGCGTCCTTGCCTTCGCCCTGGACGGGCCGGTTCTTGAAGATCGGGGCGAGCCAGATGGAGGTGGTGCCGAGGCCCTTGATGTAGTCGAGCCGCTCGGTCAGGCCCTTGAGGTCGCCGCCCTGGTAGAAGCCCTTGTCCGTGGGGTCGTAGCCGGTGGACGAGCGTGAACCGGTGAGCCCGCCGCGGTCGTTGGAGGTGTCGCCGTTCGCGAAGCGGTCCGGCATGACGAAGTAGAACTGCTCGCGGGTGAGGTCGTGCCGCGCGGGCGCGGCGGCGAGCCGGGCGTCGGACGGGGGCGCGGGCGCCCTCTCGGCGGCCGCCGCCAGGGGCAGGGCCGGGGCCAGGGCCGCGCACAGGGCGACGGCGAGGACGGCCGCTGTTCTTCGCGGCAGGGCGGGGCGTATCACGGGAACTCCTCGACGGGAGGGAGGCGGCGGGAGGGACACGGGGGACGCGCGGGTGCGCGGACAGGGCCGCCCGGCGCGAGCGGGGAGGACGCGCCGGGCAGCCGGAACGGGGGTTACGGGGAAAGGGGCGGGGTCGGGATCCGGGTCAGCAGCCGGACTTGCCGGCGTACAGGGCGAGAGCCGCGTTCGACCCGAGCGTCGCCGTGAACTGGCCCGAACTGTTCACGCTCACCGCCTTGTTGCTCTGCACATCGCAGTACGTGCCCGCGGCGAGCGACGTCTGGTAGGTGCGGGTGAGCGCGGCGGACTCGTGGTTGATCGCGACGTAGCCCTTGCCGCCGCGGCCGAAGGCGATGGCGTCGGCGCCGTTGTCCCACCAGTCGGTGACGGACTGGCCGCGGGTGGCGTTGCGGAAGGCGACCATGGACTGGATCTCGGGCCAGGCGTGCTGGCACTTCCAGCCGTCCTGCCAGCAGGCGTTCACCGTGCCGCCGTTGGGCGGCCCGGCGTCCTTGTCGGTCCATTCGTAGCCGGAGTTGATGTCCGGCGATCCGTAGGGCCAGGCCAGCATGAAGACGTTCGCCAGGGTGTAGTCGGCGCCGTCCTTGTAGTTGAGGGTGTCGCCGCCGCGCTCGGTGTCGTGGTTGTCGACGAAGACGGCGGACTGGCCGGAGGCCATATAGCCCCAGCCCTCGCCGTAGTTCTTCAGATAGGCGAGGTTCTCGTTCTGGAAGACGCGCTTGAGGTCGCGGGCGTACCGGAACTCCTGGACGTCGCCGGTGCCGGTGTACTCACTGGGCGAGACGGCTTCACCGGCGCCGTAGATCGCCTCCTGCTTCCAGTAGGCGTTCGGGTTGCTGAGCCGCGACTTGATGTTGGCGAGGTCGGCGGCGGCGATGTGCTTGGCGGCGTCGATCCGGAACCCGTCGACGCCGAGCGAGAGGAGGTCGTTCATGTACGCGGCGATGCGGCCGCGCACGTACTCCTCGCCGGTGTCGAGGTCGGCGAGGCCGACGAGCTCGCACTCCTGGACGTTGAAGCGGTCCTGGTAGTTACTGATCTGCGCGGTGCAGTTGTCCATGTCGGCGGCCGAGTAGGTGCCGGGGTAGTCGTACTTGGAGTACGCGGAGCCGCCGGTGCCGGTGCCCGATCCGGCCGCCATGTGGTTGATCACGGTGTCCGTGACGACCTTGACGCCGGCCGCGTGGCAGGTGTCGACCATGTTCTTGAAGGCAGTACGGTCCCCGAGCCTGCCCGCGATCTTGTAACTGACGGGCTGGTACGAGGTCCACCACTGGGAGCCCTGGATGTGCTCCTGGGGCGGCGAGACCTGGACGTATCCGTAGCCCGCGGGGCCGAGCCGGGCGGTGCACTCCTTCGCCACCGAGTCGAACCGCCACTCGAAGAGGACGGCGGTGACGTCCTTGGCGCCGGGCGGGGCCGCCTGGGCCGTCCCGGCGGATCCGGCGGCCCCTATGAGGGTGCCGGCCGCGAGGGCGAGAGCGGCCGCCCGCGATCTGATAGCCATGTTTCCTCCTGCACGTCGGTGTGCTGATGAGGTGTCCCTGCCAATTCGCAGGGGGCTGTGGGGGGATACTCTCCCCGGCCGCGCGGGGGCCGGGGAGAGCGGTTCAGAACGTCAGACCGTCCACCACACGGTCGTGTCGGCGGGGACCAGCGTGTGACCGTCACCGATCTCGATGTCGTCGTCGGCCGAGCTGGTGAGCAGGACCCGGCCCGACACGGTCATGCGCACCGCGGCGCCGGTCGTGTTCGCGACGCACACGAACGCCTCGCCGCCGTCGCCCGACTCCCGCCGGAAGGCGAGCACGCCCTCGGGCGCCTTCAGCCACTCGACGAAGTCACCCGCGCCGAGCGCCGGGTGCGCGCGCCGCACGGCCAGCGCCGAGCGGTACATCTCCAGGGTCGAGCCGGGCACCCCGGTCTGCGCCTCCACGCTCAGCGCGCCCCAGCCCGCGGGCTGCGGCAGCCATGAACCGCCCGCCCCGAAGCCGTACGAGGGCCCGTCGACGGTCCACGGGATCGGCACCCGGCATCCGTCGCGGAAGCCGTCCTGCCCGGCCGCACGGAAGAACGAGGGGTCCTGGCGCACCTCGTCCGGCAGGTCGACGACGTCGGGCAGGCCGAGCTCCTCGCCCTGGTAGACGTACGCGGAGCCGGGCAGCGCCAGCATCAGCAGGGTCGCGGCGCGGGCACGGCGCAGGCCGAGCGCCGGGTCCCCGGCGACGCGCTGCTGGGTACCGAGGCCGGGCGGGTTGGCGTAGCGCGTGGTGTGCCGGGTGACGTCGTGGTTGGACAGGACCCAGGTGGCGGGGGCGCCGACGGGCCGCATCGAGTCGAGGGAGCGGTCGATGATGTCGCGCAGCTCTGTCGCGTCCCAGTAGGAGGACAGGTACTGGAAATTGAAGGCCTGGTGCAGCTCGTCGGGGCGCACGTAGTTCGCGGTGCGCTCGACGGTCGGGGTCCACGCCTCGGCGACGAAGATGCGCTCGCCCGCGTACTCGTCGAGGATCAGGCGCCAGGCGCGGTAGACGTCGTGCACGCCGTCCTGGTCGAAGAACGGCATGACGTCGTTGCCGAGCAGCTTCAGTTGTTCGTGCGCGCCGAGGTCGGGCAGGCCCTCGGCCTTGACGAGGCCGTGCGCGACGTCGATGCGGAAGCCGTCGACGCCCATGTCGAGCCAGAACCGCAGGATGGAGCGGAACTCGTCGCCGACGGCGGGGTGTTCCCAGTTGAGGTCGGGCTGCTCGGGCGCGAAGAGGTGGAGGTACCACTCGCCGTCGGCGACGCGGGTCCAGGCGGGGCCGCCGAAGATGGACTCCCAGTCGTTGGGCGGCAGTTCACCGCTCGCGCCCTTGCCCGCCCGGAAGTGGTAGCGCTCGCGCAGCGGCGATCCTGGTCCTTCGGCGAGGGCCCGCTTGAACCACTCGTGCTGGTCGGACGAGTGGTTGGGCACCAGGTCGACGATGACGCGCAGGTCAAGGCCGTGCGCGTCGCGGATCACGGCGTCCGCGTCGAGGAGGGAGCCGAACATGGGGTCCACGGCACGGTAGTCGGCGACGTCGTAGCCGGCGTCCGCCTGCGGGGACGCGTAGAACGGGCTGAGCCACACCGCGTCCACGCCGAGGTCTCTGAGGTGCGGGAGCCGGGCGCGGATGCCTTCGAGGTCGCCCATGCCGTCGGCGTTGCTGTCGGCGAAGCTGCGCGGATAGACCTGGTAGATCACCGCGTCGCGCCACCAGCCGGTGGACGCCTGCGCGGGAACGGAGGTCGAGGCGGAGGCCGCGCCGGCCTGCGCCGTGTCGGCAGTGTGCTGACTCATGGTGTCCTTGCTGCGTCAGGGGTTTGCGTGCGGGCGGGCGGAGCGGCGGGGCTCAGCCCTTGGTGCCGCCCGCCGTGAGGCCGGTGACCAGGTTCCTCTGGACAAGGTAGAAGAACGCGGACACCGGAATGGCGATCAACACCGCAGTCGCCGCCATGTAGTTCCACTGCGCGTCGTGCTCGCTGACGAAGCTGCGCAGGCCCACGGCGAAGGTGTACTTCTCGTCGTCGAGCATGAACGTGGAGGCGAAGGCGACCTCGCCGAACGCGGTGATGAAGCTGTAGAACGCGGCGACCGCGAGGCCCGGCTTGGCCAGCGGGACGATCAGCCGGGCGAAGGTGCCGAACGGCGAGAGCCCGTCGATGCGGCCGGCCTCGTCGATCTCGTACGGGATGGTGTCGAAGTAGCCCTTGAGGAGCCACGCGCAGTACGGCACCGCGGTCGAGCAGTACACGAGGATGAGGCCGCCGTACGTGTCGATCAGGCCGAGGTCGCCGAGGATCTCGTACATCGGCACGATCAGGACGGCGATCGGGAACGCCTGCGTGAGCAGCAGGACCCACATCAGCTTGCGGTGGCCGGGGAAGCGCATGCGCGAGACGGCGTAGCCGGTGGTGGCGGCGAACAGGACGCCGACGACCGTCGTGCCCAGGGACACGATCAGCGTGGACTGGAGCCACTTGAAGAAGTTGGTGTGCTCCAGGACGAACGAGTAGTTCGAGAAGGTCGCCTTGTCGAGGATGCGTCCGGGGTGGAGGTAGTCGTCCTTGTCCGGGCCGAGCGACAGATAGACCAGCCAGGCGATCGGGAACAGGGCTGTCAGGCTCGCGACGCTCAGCACGCCGTGCGACAGGAACGTCGCGAGGCGGCTGCGCTCGCCGCGCCGGCGCACGCGGCGCGGGCGGACGGTGTCGGTGACCGGCTGCGCGCCGGTCGCCGGGGTGTCGACGGTCGTGGTGCTCATGGGGGCGGCTCCTGCGGCGTCAGGCGAGCTGCTCATTGCGGTTCAGCCAGCGGTAGTAGAAGGACGTGAAGACGGCGAGGAGCGACAGGAGCAGCACGCCGTACGCGGCGGACTGGGCGTAGTCGCGCGGCTGCTGGCCGAAGCCCAGGTAGTAGGCCCAGGTGACGAGGATCTGGGCGTCGGGCGCGGTGTTGCCGAACAGCAGGAAGATGACGTTGAACTGGTTGAACGTCCAGATGACGCCGAGCAGTACGACGGTGGAGCTGACCGACCGCAGGCCGGGCAGTGTGACGTTCCAGAAGCGCTGCCAGGGGCTCGCGCCGTCCATCTCCGCGGCCTCGTAGAGCACCGGGTCGATCGACTGGAGGCCGCCGAGCAGCGACACCATCATGAACGGCACGCCGCACCAGGTGTTGACCAGGATGGCGGCCGAGCGCTGGAAGAAGGTGTCCTCGAGCCACTGCGGCTGCGGCAGGTGCAGCGAGCCGAGCACGGAGTTGATGATCCCGGAGTCGGACAGCATGATCCGCCACGAGAACACGGTGACGAACGTCGGTACGGCCCACGGCAGGATGAGCAGCAGCCGGTAGAAGGTGCGCCCGCGCACCTTCTGGTTGAGCAGCATCGCGAGGCCGAGCCCGATGACGTAGTGCAGGGCGACGCAGAGCGCCGTCCACACGATCGTCCAGATGAAGTGCGACCAGAAGCGGTCGTAGGAGGTCGGGCCCCACAGGATGTCGGCGTAGTTGTCGAGCCCGATGAACTGGTACGTGGCGTCGATGTGGTTGACGCCGATCGTGCGCGCCGAGTTGAGGCTGTCGGCGTCGGTGAGCGTCAGGTAGAAGCCGCGTACCAGGGGATAGATCACGAGGACCCCGAGCACGACGACGACCGGCGCGATCATCGCGTACGCGTACCAGTGCTTCTGGTACGAGCGCCGCAGGCGCCCGAACGGGCCGGGGCGCGGCGCGCGGCCGCCGCGCGTCTTGGCGGCCGTGCTGTCGACGGCGACTGTCATGGTTCGGCACCTTCTGGGGATCGGCTGCTCAGTGCGTGCGGCGCGGCGCCGCCGGTTCCGCCCGCCCCCTCGCGGGCGGAACCGGCGGCAGCCGTCAAAGAGGGGTCACTTGCTGAAGTCGGGGACCAGCTTCACGTACGCGTTCTGCGCGTTGCCGATGCCCTTGTCCAGGGACTCCTTGCCTCCGGCGACCTTGGGCCACTCGGTGTCGAGCGGGGCCCACAGCGAGCTGTACTCGGGCAGTTCGGGGCGCGGCTGGGCGGTGGTGAGGACCTTCTGGAAGCCGGCGATGCCCGGGTCGGTGACGACCTTCGTGGTGTACGCGTCCTGGCGCGTGGGCAGCGTCGAGTTCTTGAGGGCGATCTGCTCCTGCGTGGCCGCGGAGGTCATCCACTTCACGAACTTGAGCGAGGCCTCCTGGTGGGCCTTGTCCGAGCCGGCGTAGACCGAGAGGTTGTGGCCGCCGGTGGGGGCGCCCGCCTTGCCGGTGGAGCCGGCCGGGACGGTCGCGATGCCCAGGTTCTCCTTGTCCTTGAACGCGGAGCCCTTGTAGAAGTTGGTGATCTCCCACGGGCCCTGGATGATCGCGGCGACCTTGCCGTTCACGAACGCGTCCTGGATGTGGGCGTACGCGTCGGCGGTGGCGTCGGCCTTGTGCAGGCCCTTGCCGTCGAAGAGGCCCTGCCAGGTGGTGAGGCCCTTCTTGGCCTCGGGCGAACCGATGGTGATCTTCTTCGCGGTGGCGTCGACGGTGTCGCTGCCCTCGCCGTACAGGAACGGCATCGAGTAGTAGCCCTGCGTGGAGCCCCAGTAGCCGTCGACGCCCGTCTTCGACTTGATCTTGGCCGCGTCGGCCTTCAGGTCGGCCCAGCTGGCGGGCGGCAGGTCGATGCCGGCCTTCTTGAAGAGGTCCTTGTTGTAGACGAGGGCCAGGGTGTCGGTGACCAGCGGCGTGCCGTAGGTCTTGCCGTCGAACTGGGCCTGCTTGATCAGGCTCGGCTGGAACTTGTCCTTCTCGGCGAGGGCCTCGGTGCCGTCGAGCGGCAGGAGGTAGCTCTTCTTCGCGAAGGCCGGCGTCCAGCCGACCTCGGCGCGCAGCACATCGGGGGCTCCCTTGGAGCCCGCGGCGGTGTCGAACTTGTTCTGCGCCTGGTCGAAGGGGACGTTGACGTAGTTGACCTTGATGCCGGAGTTCGCCTTCTCGAACTCTTTGACCAGGGCCTTGTACGTCGGCGCCTCGTTGGTGGCGTTGGACGTGTCCCACCACGTGATGGTGACGGGCCCAGAGGCCTTGTCACTGCCGCTGTCGCTTCCGCCGCAGGCCGTCGCCGCGAGGGCGAGGGACGCCACCAGCGCGGTGGCCGCTATGCCACGCCGCATGAGATCTCCTAGAGGGTGAAAGCCCGAAGTGGTGGGAGACGGTCCCGTCCGTACCCCTTGCCGACTCGCCGACCGCACCGTTGCCGCCGCCGGGCGACGTGAACGTAACAGCGTTGCAAGCACGGCGAAAGACCTTGCAGAAAAATATTGCAAGGAGATCCAGTCGGTTATCGGTCCGTGACCTGCACTCCGGTGCGTGCGGACACGTTGCCGGGCCTGACAGGCCATGGATGCCTTGTGCAAGAATCTGCAAGCTCTTGCTACACCGGGCCGGCGCGGGGATCATCGGAACCCCATGGGCCCCACGCGAGCCACATGCCAGTCACACGAGGGAGCGCCATGACGCAGCAGTCCGCAGCGGGCCGTTCAACTGCCCGCACGCGGCAACCGGTTGACGGTGGGCAGTCCGGCACGCGACCGGTACAGTCCCATCCCGTGACCGCGCGACTGGCCGACATCGCAGCGCAGGCGGGGGTCAGCGAGGCGACGGTCAGCCGGGTGCTCAACGGCAAGCCGGGGGTGGCCGCGGCCACCCGCCAGTCCGTGCTCGCCGCGCTCGACGTCCTCGGCTACGAGCGGCCCGTGCGGCTGCGCCAGCGCTCCGCGGGACTGGTCGGCCTGATCACGCCGGAGCTGGAGAACCCCATATTCCCGGCGCTCGCCCAGGTCATCGGCCAGGCCCTGACCCGCCAGGGCTACACGCCGGTCCTCGCCACACAGACCCCCGGCGGCTCCACCGAGGACGAGCTCACGGAAATGCTCGTCGACCGGGGCGTCTCCGGCATCATCTTCGTCTCCGGGCTGCACGCCGACACCTCGGCGGACATGCAGCGCTACGAGCAACTGCGCGCGCAGGGCGTGCCGTTCGTGCTGGTGGACGGCTTCTCGCCGAAAGTGCAGGCACCTTTCATCTCCCCGGACGACCGGGCCGCGATGAAGCTCGCCGTCACCCACCTCGTCTCGCTGGGTCATACGCGGATCGGGCTCGCCCTGGGCCCGAAGCGGTTCGTGCCGGTCCAGCGGAAGATCGAGGGCTTCGTACGCACGATGCAGGACCTCCTGCCCCTGTCCGCCGAGGAGATCGAGCGGGATCTGGTGCAGCATTCGCTGTACACGCTGGAGGGCGGGCAGGCGGCGGCCACGGCGCTCATCGACCGGGACTGCACGGCGGTCGTGTGCGCCAGCGACATGATGGCCCTCGGCGCCATAAGGGCGGCGCGGCAGCGAGGCCTCGACGTCCCGTCCGACGTCTCGGTGGTCGGCTTCGACGACTCCCCGCTGATCGCCTTCACGGACCCGCCCCTGACCACGGTGCGCAAGCCGGTACCGGCGATGGGCCAGGCCGCGGTCCGCACGCTCCTGGAGGAGATCGGCGGGACGCCGGCACCGCACAGCGAATTCGTCTTCATGCCCGAACTGGTGGTCCGCGGTTCAACCGCTTCGGCCCCTGGGGACCGTGTGCCGCGCCCCTAGGTAGCCACTCCTCCGCAGGGCGTAGAGCATGCGTGGACGACCCACCCGGGGGATGATCGAGCGGGGGGTCGGAATCTGGCAGACTCTGTCCCTATGGGTGAATCGACCGTGACGACACTGGAAGGCCGGCAGGGGCCCACCACATCACCCATGGCGGATGACCGCCGCGATGGGCGGGGACTCCTCGGCCGTATACGCGCACCGCGTCGCCCCAGGCTCTGGTTCGAGATCCTGCTGATCGCGGTGAGCTACTGGACGTACTCCCTGATCCGCAACGCCGTTCCGGAGCAGCGTTCGCAGGCTCTGAGCAACGCCGACTGGATCTGGCGGATGGAGCACCACCTCTCCATCGCCGTCGAGGAGAACGTCAACCACGCCGTGAATTCGGTGACATGGCTCATCGTCGGCATGAACTACTACTACGCGACACTGCACTTCATCGTCACGCTCGGTGTGCTCGTCTGGCTCTTCCGCTACCATCCCGGCCGCTATGCGGCGGCCCGGCTCGCGCTCTTCGCGACGACGGCGGTCGCCCTGGTCGGCTACTACCTCTACCCGCTCGCCCCGCCCCGCCTGATGAACGGCGGCCACTTCGTCGACACGGTCGCGGTCCACCACACCTGGGGCTCGATGGCGTCCGGCGACCTGAAACACATGTCGAACCAGTACGCGGCGATGCCGTCCATGCACATCGGCTGGTCCCTGTGGTGCGGCCTGACGATCTTCGCCCTGGCCTCGGCGCCGTGGGTGCGGATCCTCGGACTCCTGTACCCGGCACTGACCCTGGTCGTCATCGTCTCGACCGCGAACCACTTCTGGCTGGACGCGGTGGGCGGCATGGTGTGCCTCGCGTTCGGTTTCACGATGGCGCGGATCTGGTACGGGGCGCTCCCCCACACCATGCCGCGCCTCGTGCACGCGCCCGCCACGTCCGGGGTCACGCCCCCCGGTACGTGATGTGACCACCGACCGCCGTCAGGCGGACCGGCGCCTGCGCCACCTCGTCGGCCGGGGCCTCGACCGGGTCGAGGCCGAACGCCGTGAGGTCGGCCCGCAGACCGGGGGCGATACGCCCCGCGTCCTCACCGGCGGCGAGCGCCGCGTGTGACGTGCAGCCCTCCAGCGCCATGAGCCCTGTCAGCCCCTGCGCGGGCCCGGCGGCGCCCTCGGGGACGCGGGCCATGGACAGGACCCGGCGCACGTCGTAGTGCGCGATCGGCCAGTCCGAGCCCAGTGCGAGAACCGCGCCCGCGTCCCGCAGGTCCCGGATGCGCCAGGCGCGCGAGGCCCGGTCCGTACCGAGGCGCTTCGACCACTCGTCGCCGTGGTCGCCGCGGGTGTACGCGGTGTGCGGCGGCTGCATCGACGCGGCGACGCCGAGCGCGGCGAACCGCGGGATCGTGTCGTCGGGGACCGTCTCGATGTGCTCGATCCGGTGCACGCCCCGGCCGCTCCCGCCCAGGGACTCGACGGTGTCCAGGACGTGCCGCACGGCCGCGTCCCCGATCGCGTGGGTCGCGGTGCCGACGCCCGCCGCGTGCAGGTACCGCACCGCGTCCGCGTACGCCTTCGGGTCCGGCCAGAACGCGTCGGTGCCCTGGCCGTGACAGTCCGCGTGCTCCAGCCACGCGGTGCCGCCCTCGACGGTGCCGTCCATGAAGAACTTGACCCCGCCGACCCGCCAGTGCCGCCCGGCCTCGCGCTGGACGGCGATCAGCTCGTCCAGGCCGGCCTTGTCGACGCCCGGCATGCACCAGGGCGCGAGTCGCAGCCGCAGCGGCAGCACGGCCTCCTCCTCGACCGAGGCCAGCAGCTGCGGTACGTCGCCGTGGCCGAGGTCCATGACGTGGGCGCCGGTCAGGCCCGTGGCGGCCATGTCGGACAGCAGGGCGAGCAGCCCGGTGCGGCGCTCGGCGAACGAGGGCCTCGGCATGACGGCGAGCATCAGGTCCATCGCGGCGTGCTCGACGAGGTGCCCGGTCGGGCGGCCGTCCGCGTCGCAGACGATCTCCGCGCGCTGGACGAACTCGCGCGGCCCGGTGATCCCGGCCGCCTCGAGCGCGGCCCCGCTCGCCAGGGCGGAGTGCCCGTCGTAGAGGCGGACGAAGGCGGGAGCGCCGTCGAGTACGTCCTCGATCAGGGCGCGGTCGACGGGACGGCCGCCGAACGCGTTGTGGTCGAGCCCCCAGGCGACGACCCAGCCGTCGACGCGGGGCGCCGAGCGCAGGGCCGCCCGCAGGTCGTCCGGGTTCCGTACGCCGGACAGGTCGGTGCCGGTCGCCATCTCCAGGCCCCACACCGGGTGGCTGTGCGCGTCGACCAGGCCGGGCACGAGGGTCGCGCCGGTGAGGTCGACGCGTTCCGTGCCCGGTCCGCGCCAGTCGCGTACGACGTCCTCGGTGGCGCCGACGGCGGCGATGAGACCGTCGCGGACGGCCACGGCGGTCGCCTCGGGGTGCGCGGGGTCGAGGGTGCGGACGCGGGCGCCGGTGAGGAGGAGGTCGGCTGCGGGCATGGGGGTGAACTCCGTTCGGGGTGGGGCTGTGTTCCGTAGGGGCGGGCTCTGCGGCCTACGCGTCGGTGGACGGTTCCGCCGCGAAGCGCTCGTACACGTCCGGCTTGGTGCGGCGCAGGCGGCGGGCGAGGGCGACGCCGAGGACGAAGACGGCGGGGGCCACGGCCATGAGGACCATGTTGACGAGGGAGGACGCGCCCGTGAACAGGTCGAGGTGGGTGCAGACCAGCACGATCGCGATGCTGAGGAGCACCGTCGCCGCGATCGGCGCGACGACCGTGCGCAGCACGCCCTCCTCGTGGGTGATGCGGCGGAAGTAGAACGGCACGGCGATCGCGGCGAGCAGCTGGAGCGCCATCAGGCCGATCATGCCGGGGGTGTTCACCCACAGGAGCAGCTGCGCGTACGGGTCGGCGCCCGCGGCCCAGAAGGCGAGGACGACGGCCGCGCCGAGCACGGTCTGCGCGACGCCCGCGACGTACGGGGAACGGTGCTTGGCGTGGACCGTGCCGAAGGCCTTCGGCAGGACGCCCTCCTCGGCGAGCGCGAGCCCGTAGCGGTTGATCGCGTTGTGGAAGGCGAGGAGCGAGGCGAGGACGCTGGTGACGATGAGGATGTGCATCAGGTCGGCCGCCCAGCCGCCCACGAAGGTGGTGATGGCGGAGAAGAACAGGCCGGCCGGGTCGCTGCCTGCCGCCTCGACGACGTGGGCGTCGCCGAAGGCCTGGATGACGGTCCAGACGATGAACGCGTAGAACAGGCCGAGGAAGGCGACCGCGATGTAGGTGGCGCGGCGCACCGTGCGGCCGGGGTCGCGGGCCTCGCGGCGGTAGATGACGGTCGACTCGAAGCCGGTGAACGCGGCGAAGGCGAAGGCGAGTACGGCGGCGGTACCCGGGACGAGCACGTTGCCCGGCGCGAAGGACGCGGCGGACAGGCCGTGCGCGCCGCCCTTGAGGAGCACGCCGCCCGCGAGCAGGACGAGGATGCCGGTCTCGGCGCAGAGCAGGACGCCGAGGAGCTTGGCTCCGAAGTCGATGGACCGGAAGCCGCCGTACCAGATGAGCACGAGCCCCGCGAGGGACACGGGCAGCCAGGGGATGTCGATGCCGAAGAGGGCGTGCAGGGTGTCCTGCGTGGCGGTGCCCAGCAGGCCGTAGACGCCGATCTCCATGCCGTTGTAGCCGACCATGGCCAGCAGGGCGGCGCCGATGCCGACGGAGCGGCCGAGGCCGCGCGTGATGTACGCGTAGAAGGCGCCCGCGCTGCGGACGTGGCGGCTCATCGTGGTGAAGCCGACGGCGAAGACGGCGAGCGTCAGGCCGGCGAGGAGGTAGCCGACGGGGGCGCCGATGCCGCCGAGCGCGATGGCGAACGGGGCGACGCCTGCCATGACGGTGAGCGGGGCGGCGGCGGAGACGACGAAGAAGGCGATGTCGGCGGTGCCGAGGGTGCCGGCGCGCAGGGTGGGTTCCGCGGCGGTGGCGGTCGCGCTGTTCTGCGTCTGCGGTGAGGTTACGGGCATGGGGAAGGAAGCCCTTCTGGCGGCGGGGGACGGGGGTCCCGGAGGCGTCGCCCCGTGGCCGGGAAGCGAAACCTAAAGGCTTTCGGTTTCGGCAATGTAGCCTCCCTTTGGGCATTCGGGAAGACCTCAGATTCGGGGAGCGCACGATGGGACGGCCGAGCAAGCCGCTGCTGGACAGGGAGCGGATCACCACGACCGCGCTCGAACTCGTCGACGAGCAGGGCGACTTCAGCGTGCCGCGGATCGCCAAGCGGCTCGGGGTCCAGACGGGATCCGTGTATCACCATGTGGACGGCCGGGACGGGATCGTGGAGCTGCTGCGCGAGCGGGTCGCCGTCGCGATCGACCCGGCGACGCTCACCGGCGGCGAGCGGCCGTGGGCCGAGGCCCTCGCGGACTGGGCCCGCTCCTACCGGGCCGCCTTCGCCGCCCACCCCAAGGCGATCCCGCTGCTCACTACGTCACCCGTGCGGGCCCAGCGGGTCCTCGACCAGTACGAGCTCGCGGCCGGGCTCCTGCTCGACGCCGGGTTCGCCCTGCCGGACGTGATGCCGGTGATCATCGGCCTGGAGAACGTCGTACTGGGCTCCGCCCTGGACATGGCGGCGCCGGAGGCGATGTGGGAACTGGCCGACGAGACGGCGACGCCACGCCTGGCGGCGGCCCTGGCCGCGATGGGCGCGGGCCGCGCCGACGCGGCGTTCGAACTGGCCCTGACCGGGTTCCTCGCCCACGTGTCCGCGATGGCCGGGTGACTCTCCGGGCCTACGCCCCGTAGAAGCGCTCCTCCATCACCGCGCGCGCCCGGCGCGTCATGCGGCGGTAGTCCTCCAGCATGTCGCCGACGTGGCCGGGGTCGTAGCCCAAGTACCGTCCCACCGCCGCCAGTTCACGCCCGTCGGACGGGAACGTGTCGCCCGGGCGGCCGCGGACCAGCATGACCGCGCCGCGCACGCGGGACGCGAGGATCCACGCCTCGTCGAGGATCGCAGCCTCCTCGCCCGGGATCAGCTCCGCCGCGCATGCCGCGGCGAGCGCCTGCCGCGTACGGGTCGTGCGCAGTCCCGGCTCCGCCCACCCGTGCTGGAGCTGGAGGAGCTGGACGGTCCACTCGACGTCGGAGAGCCCGCCGCGGCCCAGCTTCGTGTGCAGCGTCGGATCGGCGCCGCGCGGCAGCCGCTCGGACTCCATGCGCGCCTTGAGCCGCCGGATCTCGCGCACGGCGTCCTCTCCGAGGCCCTCCGCGGGGAACCGCAGCGGGTCGATGAGATCGATGAAGCGCCGCCCCAGGTCCAGGTCGCCCGCGACCGGTTCGGCCCGCAGGAGTGCCTGCGACTCCCACACCAGGGACCAGCGGCGGTAGTACGCGTCATAGGACTTGAGGGTGCGCACGAGCGGCCCCGACTTGCCCTCGGGCCGCAGGTCCGCGTCGATGAGGAGCGGCGGATCCGCGCTCGGCAGGGCGAGCAGCCGCCGCATCTCGGACACGACGCGGTTCGCGGCCTTCGCCGCCTCCTGGTCGCCGACGCCCTCGCGCGGCTCGTGCACGAACAGCACGTCGGCGTCCGACCCGTAGCCGAGCTCGTGCCCGCCGAACCGCCCCATGGCGATGACGGCGAACCGGGTGGGCAGCTCGTCGCCCCACCCCTCGCGCACGACGGCCCGCAGTGTCCCGGCGAGGGTCGCGGCCGTGATGTCGGAGAC
Source organism: Streptomyces sp. CB01635 (assembly GCF_002803065.1). GTDB lineage: Bacteria > Actinomycetota > Actinomycetes > Streptomycetales > Streptomycetaceae > Streptomyces. The sequence continues at coordinate 316,466 of NZ_NNBL01000002.1, read as the reverse complement.
CGCCCCGCCGACGCGGTCCACGAGCGCGCCCTGGTCGGCCTCGGCGGGCGTGTCCTCGGTGCCGTACGAGGCGATGATGTCGGCGGCCGACGTACGGAACAGCTCACGCCGCCGTACGCCACGGGCCGCGGCGACGGCCTGCTCGGCGCCGTCCGCGCGGCCGACCGCGGCGAGCACCTCCTGCTCCAACTGGGCGTGCCCGCGCGGTTCGAGGCCCTGCTGGTCGCCGAGCAGGGCGACGGCCTCCGGTGCGCGCATCAGCAGATCGGGGGCGAGCCGGCCGGCCGAGAGCACCCGGGCGAGGTTCTCCGCCGCCGCGCCCTCGTCCCGCAGCAGCCGCAGGTACCAGGGCGTCTTGCCGAGCGCGTCGGACACCTTGCGGAAGTTGAGCAGTCCGGCGTCCGGGTCGGCGGAGTCGGCGAACCAGCCGAGGAGCACCGGGAGCAGCGTCCGCTGGATCGCCGCCTTGCGGGTCACGCCGGAGGCCAGCGCCTCCAGATGGCGCAGCGCGGCGGTCGGGTCGTGGTAGCCGAGGGCCACGAGCCGTTCGCGCGCGGCCTCGGTGCTCAGCCTGGACTCGCCGGAGGCGAGTTGGGCCACGGCGTCGAGCAGCGGCCGGTAGAAGAGCTTCTCGTGCAGACGGCGCACAACCGAGGTGTGGCGGCGCCAGGCGCGGTGGAGTTCGGTGATCGGCTCGGTCCGCATGCCCATCGACCGACCGATGCGCCGCAGGTCCGCGTCGCCCTCGGGGACGAGGTGCGTGCGCCTCAGCTTGTAGAGCTGGATGCGGTGTTCGAGGGTGCGCAGGAAACGGTAGGCGTCGTCGAGCTGGACGGCGTCGACCCGTCCCACGTACCCGCCGTCGGCGAGTGCGGCCAGCGCGTCCAGGGTGGTGCCGCTGCGCAGCGAGAGGTCGGCCCTGCCGTGCACCAACTGCAGGAGCTGTACGGCGAATTCGACGTCCCTGAGCCCGCCGGGCCCCAGCTTCAGCTCCCGGTCGACCTCGCCGGCGGGGATGTTCTCGACGACGCGCTTGCGCATCTTCTGCACGTCGGGCACGAAGTTCTCGCGCTCGGCGGCCTGCCAGACGAGGGGCGAGAGCGTCCTGATGTACGCGTCGCCGAGTTCGAGGTCGCCGGCGACGGGCCGCGCCTTGAGCAGCGCCTGGAACTCCCAGGTCTTGGCCCACCGCTGGTAGTAGGCGAGATGCGAGGAGAGGGTCCGCACGAGGGGGCCGTTGCGTCCCTCGGGGCGCAGGTTGGCGTCGACGGGCCAGATCGTGCCCTCGACGGTCGTGTCGGAGCAGATCCGCATCATGTGCGAGGCGAGCCGGGTGGCGGCCTGGATCGCCTTGCCCTCGTCGGCGCCCTCGACGGCCTCGCCGACGAAGATGACGTCCACGTCGGACACGTAGTTGAGTTCGTGTCCGCCGCACTTGCCCATCGCGATGACGGCGAGCCTGCACAGCGCGGCGTCCCCGGGCGCGTCCGCCTCCGCCATGGCGAGGGCCGCGCGCAGGGTGGCCGTGGCCAGGTCGGCGAGTTCGGCCGCGGTCTGCGCGATGTCGGTCGTCCCGCACACGTCACGGGCGGCGATCGACAGGAGGCAGCGCCGGTAGCCGACCCGCAGGGCGTTCGGGTCGACAGCGTCCGCCAGACCCCGCTGGAACTCCACCACACCGGGGTGCAGGTCGGACGGCTCGTAGGTGACGAGGGCCTGCCAGTCCAGCGGATGCCGGGCCAGATGGTCGGCGAGCGCCTCGGACGCGCCGAGGACACCGAGGAGCCGGTCGCGCAGCGGCTTGGCCGTGATGAGCGTGTCGAGGAGCTCCCGGCGCTCGGGGTCACCGGCCTGCGCCTCGACGAGCCGGACCAGACCGAGGAGGGCCAGATCGGGGTCGGCGGTGGCGCCGAGGGCGTCGAGAAGCATCGGATCGGAGCGCACGGCCGACAGGCCCGGCACGTCCAGGAGCCGCTCGGCGGCGGAGGGATCCGTGAAACCGTGCCGCAGCAGCCGCGTGAACGTACTGCTCCTGCGCCCTTGCGGCACCGACATCGCACGGCCTCCTGTTCGATCACGCACTGGTCCAGAGCCTAAGGCTTCGCCGGTGAGTTCCGCCCGCGTGCGCGGTCTGCCCTTTGACGGGAGCATCGGGAGAGCGAGAGGCGGATCATGACGGACGCGGAGCCCCTGGCCGAGGTGGACAGCCGGTACAGCGACGCGTCGGCCACGACGCTCCCCTGGGCCGAGGCCGGGGAGAAGGTCGCCGCGGCCGAGCTGTTCCGGATCTCGACGGTACGGCCGGACGGGCGCCCCCCATGCCACACCGTTGCGCAGTCGCAGAACTCAGCCGGAAAGGGAGCACCCATGGACTGGACCCTCGAAGTGATCGTCGTGCCCGTCACGGACGTCGACCGGGCGAAGGACTTCTACGCGAAGCAACTCGGCTTCAAGGTCGACGTGGACCAGGTGGTCACGGAGGGCATCCGCATCGTGCAGCTGACGCCACCGGGCTCGCGCTGTTCGATCACCCTGACGCAGGGCCTGCCGGGCCCTCCGGGACAGCGGCCGATGGCTCCGGGGTCCCTCACGGGCCTGCAGATGTGCGTGACGGACATCGTCGCGGCGCGCGCCGAACTGGTCGAACGGGGCGTGGACGTGAGTCGGGTGCAGCACGCGGATGTCACCGGCTGGGAGGACGGGCCCGGCGAGCTGTGGAACTCGTTCATGTTCTTCACCGACCCGGACGGCAACGGATGGATCGTGCAAGAGGCGCCGGCTCCGCTCTCGGAGCGCTGAGGGTTCACCCGCCCTTCACATCTGCGTGGGGCGGGGGCATCTTGGCGTGTGCATGCTCTAGCCGCACCGCCGCCGTCTCCCCCCACCGGAGGTCTCACGTGCCTGGCAGATCATTGTTCCGACGCGGCCGCACCGCGGCGCTCGCTTCGGCCTTCGCCCTGACCGCCACCGCGGTCGCGCTCTGGTCCGGCGTGGGCGGCTCGTCCGCGCAGGCCGCGGCGGGCGTCCCCACCCCGGACCACACCGTGGTCGTGGTCTTCGAGAACCACGCCTACAACCAGGTGATCGGCTCCTCCAGCGCCCCGTACATCAACAGCCTGAAGACGAACGGCGCGAGCCTCTCGGCGTCGTACGCGCTGACGCACCCGAGCCAGCCGAACTACTTCGCGCTGTTCTCGGGCGCCACGCAGGGCATCACGGACGACAGCTGCTATACGCCGGGCTTCTCCTCGCAGCCCAACCTGGCCTCCGAGCTGATCGCCGCCGGCAAGACCTGGGGCAGCTACAACGAGGGCCTGCCGAGCCAGGGTTCGACCACCTGCTCGTCCGGCGACTACGCCCGCAAGCACAACCCGTGGTTCGGGTTCAGCAACGTTCCCACCTCCACGGCGAAGACGTTCGCGCAGTTCCCCTCGGACTACTCGACGCTCCCCCAGGTCTCCTTCGTGGTCCCCGACCTGTGCAGCGACATGCACGACTGCTCGGTGTCGACCGGTGACACCTGGCTGAAGAACAACCTGTCCGCCTACGCGAACTGGGCGAAGGCGCACAACAGCCTCCTCGTCGTCACCTTCGACGAGGACAACCGTCTGGCCGGCAACAAGATCCCGACGGTCCTCTACGGCCAGCAGGTCACCCCGGGTGCCACCTCGGCGACCACCTACAACCACTACGACGTCCTGCGCACCATCGAGGACATGCACGGCCTCCCGCACGCGGGCAACGCGGCGTCCGGCAAGGACATCACGGGCATCTGGGCGTCCTGACATGTACGTAGCGGACAGCCGCGCTGCGGCATCCGCGGAACCCGCCGCCCGGCCACCGGCCGGGCGGCGCGGCACCGCGGTCGCCCCCACGGTCCTGGCCCTCGGCTCGGTCAGCCTCATCACCGACGTCTCGTCCGAGATGGTCACGGCGGTCCTGCCGCTCTACCTCGTCGCGGGACTCGGCCTCTCGCCCCTCGGCTTCGGCCTCCTGGACGGCGTCTACAACGGCTTCTCGGCGCTGGTCCGTCTCGTCGGCGGCCACTTCGCGGACCGGGGAGGCGGCCGCCACAAGACGGTCGCCCTGTTCGGCTACGGACTCTCGGCGCTCTGCAAACCCCTGCTCCTGCTGGCCGCCACCCTCCCCACGATCGGCATGGTCCTGGCGGCCGACCGCACGGGCAAGGGCCTGCGCACGGCGCCGCGGGACGCCCTGATCTCCCTGAGCAGCACCCCGGCCACCCGCGGCAGAGCCTTCGGCGTGCACCGGGCGATGGACACGACGGGCGCCCTCCTCGGCCCCCTCGCGGCCTTCCTGATCCTGCGCGCGACGACGGACGGCTACGACGCGGTCTTCACCGTCAGCTTCTGCGTCGCGGCACTGGGCGTACTGGTCCTGCTCCTGTTCGTCCCCCGCCGGCACGAAGCCGCCCAGGAGACCGCCAACAAGACCGCCAAGGGCAGCCACCCCGCACCCCCGCGCCCCACCTTCCGGTCCGCGCTCGCGCTCCTGCGCCGCCGAGAGGTCCGGCGCACCACGGTCTGCGCCCTGCTCCTCGGCCTGGCCACGGTCAGCGACTCCTTCGTCTATCTGCTCCTCCAGCGCCGCCTGGGCGTCCCCGACCAGTGGTTCGCGCTGCTCCCCCTGGGCACGGCGGCCGCTTTCCTGCTCCTGGCCGCGCCCCTGGGCCGGCTCGCGGACCGCGTCGGCAGCTGGCGCGTGTTCCTCTGCGGCCACGCCGCGCTCCTCGCCGCGTACGGCCTGCTGCTCTCGCCGTGGCACGGCTCCGCCCTGCCGTACGCGGTCCTGGCGCTGCACGGCTGCTTCTACGCGGCGACGGACGGCGTCCTGATGGCCGCTGCCTCCACCGCCATCCCCCAGGAGCTGCGCTCGTCGGGGCTCGCCGTCGTCCAGACGGGCCAGGCGCTGGCGCGCTTCGTCTGCTCGATCGGCTTCGGCGCCGCCTGGACGGCGTGGGGCGACCGCACGGCTCTGGGCGCGGCCACGGTGGCGCTGTCGGCGGGCGCGGCGGTGGCGTACGCCTTCCGGCCCGAAGCCCCCACCCCCGCGGAGGTAGTACCCGCATGACGACACGTAACAGGCTGCTCGTCCTCGTCGCCGCGGTCGTCGCTCTGGCGGCCGTCGCGACGGCCTCCATCCTGCAGGCGGCGGCGCGCGCCGACCGCAGGAACGAGGCGCACGCGGGCGGCCCGAGGGTCACTGCGGGCCGGGTGACCCTGCCGACCGAGGCCACCGAGGCTCCCCGCCGTCTCGTCTTCCGCAACATGGCGTGGGGCCCCCACCGCGACGAGCTCACCACGGTCCCGGCGGGCCGCCCGGACGCGCCCCGCACCGCGTCGGGCGTCAAGTGCCTTCGTTTCTACGCCTCTTCGGGCACGGCCATCTGTCTGCGGGCCGAGCGGGGCGCGATGCAGGACACGTACACGGCGCGCGTCCTGGACTCGCGGCTCGAGGAGAAGGCCCGCTACGCGCTGCCGGGCATCCCGTCCCGCGCCCGCGTCTCGCCGAGCGGGCGGTACGCGGCGTGGACGGTGTTCGTGGGCGGCGACAGCTACGCGGGCACGAACTTCTCGACGCGGGCGGCGATCGTGGACACCCGCACGGGTCACCTCACGCCGACGCTCGAGGACTTCCGGGTCGTCAAGGACGGCCGGACCTACCGCGCGGCGGACATCAACTTCTGGGGCATCACGTTCGCGGCGGACGACCGCCACTTCTACGCGACGCTCGCGACGCACGGGAAGACCTACCTGGTACGGGGTGATCTGCGCACCCGCACGCTGACCACCGTCCACCAGAACGTCGAGTGCCCGTCCCTCTCCCCCGACGGCACCCGCATCGCGTACAAGAAGCGCGTGAAGGGCCTTTCGGCGGACGCCCCTTGGCGGCTGTACGTACTCGACCTGCGCACGCTCCGCGAGACGCCCCTGGCGGAGACCCGCAGCGTGGACGACCAGGCGGTCTGGAGCGACGCGCACACCCTGACGTACGCGCTGCCGGGCGACTACGGCGCGGACCTCTACACCGTCCCGGCGGACGGCACGGGAGCCCCGCACCGCCTCACCAAGGCGGCGGTGTCTCCGGCGTACCTGTGACGGGCCGCTGTCCGGAGCCGCGCACACGGGTGGCAGACGGGCCCGCGACCCTCGAGGCTGGGGCGATGGACATGACCCCAGGCGGAGGCTGGGCGGTCCAGGAATACTGCAGGCGCGCCACGCAGCCGCTGCACGAGGTGCTGCGCGAACAGCGCCAGGGCCGACCCGTCTCACGGCTCCGGGATCAGCCGCACCACCGTCACGACCAGGATCGACCCGGAGACGTAGTACCGGACGATGACGCCGCGCACGGTCGCCTCCCTGCGGTCCGCCCACCGGCCGATGGGGAGGGACCCGTGCCCGTACGGGTCGACGCCGAGGGTACGTTCCAGCTCCGCCCTGAACGGCACGGGTCCCGCCATTTTCGCGAGGGTGTCGTCGGCGGGCGGCGCGTACGAGATGCGGTGGCGGCGGCGATGACGGTGGCTCACGCGGCTCCGGCCCTCTCCGCTTCCTCGCGGGCGAGCCGGTCCATGATGGCGTCGGCGGCCGGGTCGGGCACGGACTCCAGCATCCAGTGCCGCATCACGGCGTGGATCTCGTGCACCCCGGCCGCGTTGATCTCCCGGTCGAACTCCTCGCGCCGGTGTTCCGGCAGGGCGTCGCGGATGGCGGGGATGCTGTTGGGCACCTCGACCTCGACCCCGTCGACGAGGGTCTTGAGCGGTTCGGCCATGATGCGCTCCCTTCTCGCTCACCGACCACGGTAGCGACCGGGAAGCGACGCAGGGGGCCGTACGGCAGAGGGGAGGGGACGCATCACGCGCCCCGCCCCCTCCCCGACCTCAGCCCAAGAGCAGCCTTCTCAAGTGCCTTAAGGGCACCTACGGATCTCCGTAGGTGCCCTTTGGCGTCCGACTCCGACCTTGAAGGGTCAGTGCTTCGCGGGCCGGAGCGACCTCCCTAGTGCCACCCCGGCGGGGGCGTTGCCAACGGGGATCGGGGAGCCCACGACCGCGTTGGTCCTGGTGTCGATCACCGACACGCTGTCCGAGCCGGAGTTGGCCACGTAGGCGCGACCGCGGAGGGCGTCGGTGGCCACCCAGGCGGGGCCGTAGCGGACGGGGATCGGGGAGCCGACGGCCGCCTTGGTCCTGGTGTTGATCAGCGACACGGTGTTCGAGTCGGAGTTGGTCACGTAGGCGCGGCCTCGGAGGCTGTCGACGGCCACACCGGCGGGGAGTCCGCCGACGGGGATCGGGGAGCCCACGACCGTGTTCGTGTGGGTGTCGATCACCGACACGGACTTCGAGATGCCGTTGGTCACGTAGGCGCGGCCGCGGACGCTGTCCATGGCCACCCCGAGGGGGTTGCCGACGGGGATCGAGGGCCCGACGACCTTGTTGGTCCTGGTGTTGATCACCGACACGGCGTACGAGTGGGCGTTGACCACGTAGGCGCGACCGCGGACGCCGTCGACGGCCACCCCGGCGGGGCCTTTGCCGACGTGGATCGGGGAGCCCACGACTTTTTTGGTCTTGGTGTCGATCACCGACACGCTGTCCGAGCCGGAGTTGGCCACGTAGGCGCGACCGCGGACGCCGTCGACGGCCACCCCGGCGGGGCCTTTGCCGACGTGGATCGGGGAGCCCACGACTTTTTTGGTCTTGGTGTCGATCACCGACACGGTGTCCGAGCCGGAGTTGGTCACGTAGGCGCGACCGCGGACGCCGTCGACGGCCACCCCGGCGGGGCGTTTGCCGACGTGGATCGGGGCGCCGACGACCGCGTTGGTCCTGGTGTCGATCACCGACACGGTGCCCGAGCCACCGTTGGCGACATAGAGGCGATCACTGCGCAGGTCTTTGTGCCGCGCTGCAAAGGCGTCAGGAGCCGTGGCGGACAGGAGGGCGATGGAGAATGCCGCCAGGATGACGCTCGACCGGTCGAGCCACTGGCGCCGTGCGCTACGGCGTGGGGATGCAAAAACGTCGCCTGGCAGAAGCTCAGGGAGAGTTCGGGACATTCTTCCTCCAGGCCGGTCGGCCCCTGGGGCCGTCATGATGAGTGCGACGGCTGAGCAGCAAAGAGCGTCCACGACCGTCACAGCACATCCTTTGGTCCGCCACGGTGCTCTGCCAGCCGGACTGCGCTGAACGTGGCCGCTTGCCGGGACTTCTCCCATGAGTTCAGGAACCGAGGCCGCGGCCGAAGGCAGCGGGCCGATCCCGGCCGAGCCCCTCGAAGCGTGGCAGCGAACAGTGCCGCAGGCCCGCGCGCCGCTCGGCGGTTTGGACGTCACGCAGTACGAGCAGGAGTCGTGCGACCTCTGCCACTCCGGCACCTCCCGATGCGCGTCCCTGGCCAAGCCCCGGAGCACACAGCTGAGGCCCTGGTCCGGTTACCGTCCGGTTGCCCCTGTGCCGCTCAAGTGATCCAGGAGGCCTGTCCGGTGGGCCGATCCGACGGCCCACGGCCCACAGACGGCCCAGTCCCCGACGCACGCGACGGGGCCGCCGGTCACAGACCGACGGCCCCGGATGCTCGACGCGGCGTGAAACCGCCCTGAGCTGCGCTTACAGCACCGGCAGGTTCTTCCGCAGCTCGAACGCGGTGACCTCGCTGCGGTACTCCTCCCACTCCTGCTTCTTGTTGCGGAGGAAGAAGTCGTACACGTGCTCGCCCAGCGTCTCGGCGACGAGTTCGCTGCGCTCCATGAGGGCGATCGCCTCGCCGAGGTTCTGCGGGAGCGGCTCGATGCCCATCGCGCGGCGCTCGGCGTCGGACAGGGCCCACACGTCGTCGTCGGCGCCCGGCGGGAGCTCGTAGCCCTCCTCGATGCCCTTGAGTCCGGCGGCGAGCAGCACGGCGTACGTCAGGTACGGGTTCGCGCCCGAGTCGATCGAGCGGACCTCGACGCGTGCGGAGCCGGTCTTGCCGGGCTTGTACATCGGGACGCGGATCAGGGCCGAGCGGTTGTTGTGGCCCCAGCAGATGTACGAGGGCGCCTCGCCGCCGGCGCCGGCGGTGCGGCCGCCGCCGCCCCAGATGCGCTTGTAGGAGTTGACCCACTGGTTGGTGACGGCGGAGATCTCGGCGGCGTGCTTGAGCAGGCCCGCGATGAAGGAGCGGCCGACCTTGGACAGCTGGTACTCGGAGCCGGACTCGTAGAACGCGTTGCGGTCGCCCTCGAAGAGGGACAGGTGCGTGTGCATGCCGGAGCCGGGGTGGTCGGAGAACGGCTTCGGCATGAAGGTCGCCTGCACGCCCTGCTCCAGCGCCACCTGCTTCATGACGAGGCGGAACGTCATGATGTTGTCGGCCGTGGACAGCGCGTCGGCGTACCGCAGGTCGATCTCCTGCTGGCCGGGGGCGCCCTCGTGGTGGCTGAACTCGACCGAGATGCCCATGGATTCGAGCATGGTGATCGCCTGGCGGCGGAAGTCCATGCCGACGTTCTGCGGGGTGTGGTCGAAGTAGCCGGAGTTGTCGGCCGGGGTGGGGCGGGACCCGTCGAGCGGCTTGTTCTTGAGGAGGAAGAACTCGATCTCGGGGTGCGTGTAGAAGGTGAAGCCCAGGTCCGAGGTCTTGGCCAGGGCCCGCTTCAGCACGTAGCGCGGGTCCGCGAACGACGGCGAGCCGTCGGGCATCAGGATGTCGCAGAACATCCGCGCGGTGCCCGGGGCCTCGGCGCGCCACGGCAGCACCTGGAAGGTCGACGGGTCGGGCTTGGCGATCATGTCGGACTCATACACGCGGGCGAAGCCCTCGATCGCGGAGCCGTCGAAGCCGATGCCCTCGTCGAAGGCCTGCTCCAGCTCCGCCGGGGCCACGGCCACCGACTTCAGGAAGCCGAGGACATCCGTGAACCACAGGCGGACGAACCGGATATCCCGCTCCTCGAGCGTCCGGAGCACGAATTCCTGCTGCTTGTCCATCTTCCGCTTCCACCCATCCTTGCTGGTCAGGCCGCCTGCGTCCGCGCCCTGCGGGACACCGTCGGCAGGCTCCTGAGCATCCCACCACATCACCGTTTCATGCGCGTTGCCGACCTTGATCGACTGGCCGACCCGGGCCCGAACATCGTGCGAACGGCAGATGTATACGACTCCGTGCCCATAGTGCCTGCTGGGGCCCCTAGTCCCATAGTCCCTGCCGTCCACAGCACCGGCTACACGGCATGGCAACGGCCCCCCGCTCCCCACTACGATCAGCGGACCCGTTCAGCCGTCCCGTCCCTTTCCCAGAAGGACTCACCATGGGTTCCGCCAAGAACACCGGCTCCGCGACGCGCAAGGCCCGAATAGAGGAGATGCGTCGCGCCGAGCGCTCCCGCGAGCGCCTGCGCCGCGTCCTCGTCGTCGTAGTGAGCGCCGTCGTGGTCGTGTGCCTCGCCGGATTCGGGGCGTGGGCCCTCATGAAGGGTGACGACTCGAAGGACACGGCGGACGCGAAGTCGTCGGCCGGGTCGTTCAAGACCGGCTCGGACGGCGTGAAGACCTGGACCGGGAAGCTGGACCGCAACCACGTCGCGAAGAAGGTGACGTACCCGATGACGCCGCCGGTGGGCGGGGACCACAACCAGGTCTGGATGAACTGCAACGGCGACGTCTACAAGAAGGCGATCCCGAACGAGAACGCGGTGCACGCCCTGGAGCACGGCGCGGTCTGGGTGACGTACACGGACAAGGCCGACCCGGGTGACGTGCAGAAGCTCGCGGCGAAGGTGCGCCAGACGCCGTACTCGCTGATGAGCCCGGACCAGGACCAGAAGGACCCGATCATGCTGAGCGCCTGGGGCCACCAGCGGACCGTGAAGAGCGCCACCGACCCGGACGTGGCCTCGTTCTTCTCGACGTTCGTCCAGGGCAAGCAGACCCCTGAGCCGGGTGCCGCCTGCACCAACGGCCTGTCCCAGTGAGGCGCGCGGCCTGGATCGCGCCGGCCGTGGCGGCGGTGCTCGTCGCGGGCGGGGCGGTCACGTACGCGGTCGCCGACGGGGACGACGGCGGTTCGTCGGCCGTGCGGGTGCCGGGCACCGAGTCGGCCGACGCCGGGTTCGCGCGGGACATGGCGGTCCACCATCAGCAGGCCGTCGAGATGTCGTACATCGTGCGCGACCGCACGAAGGACGAGGAGGTGCGCCGCCTCGCCTACGACATCGCGCAGACGCAGGCCAACCAGCGGGGCATGCTGCTCGGCTGGCTCGACCTGTGGGGGCTGCCGAAGGTGTCCGCGAAGCCGCCGATGTCCTGGATGGGCATGGGCGACATGCCGCCCGGGCAGGACGGCGCGCTGATGCCGGGCATGGCCACGAACTCGCAGCTCGACGAGCTCCGCAAGGCGAGTGGCAAGCGGGCCGAGGTGCTCTACCTCCAGCTGATGACCGCGCACCACAAGGGCGGCGTCCACATGGCCGAGGGGTGCGTCGAGCGCTGCGGGGTCGGGGTGGAGAAGCGGCTCGCGGCGGGCATGGTCGCCTCGCAGAAGTCGGAACTCGACCTGATGGCCGGGATGTTGAAGGACCGGTCGTAGGACAGGTCGCAGGAAGGGAAACCCCGGGAATACCTGAGGGAAACCCCCACCCCGATCACGTACCGCCCCAAATCGCCCTCGAATGGCGTTCCTTGGGCTCTTCTTGGCGCTTCCATTCCCCTTGCATGAACGGTTCGGCGCAACAGTGATCAGTTGCGTGCGCAGGTCGATCCGGTGCACGCGCATCACCGTCGCCACACGCGACGAACCACATCGCAGGGGGTTGTATGAGATCCACCCGTGCCGCGGCCCGCGCCGGGCTCAGCCTGGCAGCGACACTGCCACTGCTCGCCGGCGCGCTCGCCATCGCAGCACCCGTCGCCCAGGCCGACCCGAACCCGGGCGCCCGCGACGCACTGACCGGCACCAAGCCGCTGTGGGCCACGGCCAAGGCCGACCAGGGTGCCGCGTCGAACAGCTCCACCGTGCACGCCCGCGTCTACCTCGCGGGGCGCGACGCGGCGGGCCTCGCGGCGTACGCGAAAGCCGTGTCCGACCCGCAGTCGGCGTCGTACGGCAAGCACCTCAGCGCCAAGCAGGCCCAGGCCCGCTTCGGCGCGACCAAGGCCCAGATAGCCGAGGTCACGAAGTGGCTCGAGTCCTCGGGCCTCACCGTGACCGACGTCAGCAAGCACTACATCTCCGTCTCGGGCGAAGTCGCCGCCGCCGAGAAGGCGTTCGGCGCCCAGCTGCACAACTACGCCAAGGGCAAGCACACCTACCGCGCGCCCACGGCCGCCGCGACGGTGCCCGCGTCCCTGAACGGCGCGGTCCTCACCGTGACCGGCCTGGACAGCGCGCCGCACAAGGCGGACCACGACGAGACGCTGCCGCCGCCGGACGCCGTGTTCCACAACGCCGGCCCCTTCTCGTCGTACTACGGCTCGAAGACGGCGAGCACTCAGCCGTCCGCGTACGGCCAGAAGGCCCCGTACGCCGTGAAGGGCTACACCGGCAAGCAGCTCCGTGCCGCCTACGGCGCCGGCAAGAAGACCGGCAAGGGAGTCCGCGTCGCCATCACCGACGCGTACGCCTCGCCGACCATCGCGAAGGACGCCGCCACCTACGCCAAGCGCAACGGTGACGCGGCCTACCGCAGCGGCCAGCTGAAGCAGGTCCTGCCCGCGGACTACACCAAGACCGAGGAGTGCGGGGCGTCCGGCTGGTACGGCGAGGAGACCCTCGACGTCGAGGCCGTGCACGCCGTCGCTCCCGCGGCCGACATCACCTACGTCGGCGCCGCGTCCTGCTACGACGACGCGCTGCTCGACTCCCTCGGCAAGATCGTCGACGGTCACCTCGCCGACATCGTGTCGAACTCGTGGGGCGACATCGAGGCCAACCAGACCCCCGACCTCGCCGCCGCGTACGACCAGATCTTCCAGTACGGCGCGATCGAGGGCATCGGCTTCTACTTCTCGTCCGGCGACAACGGCGACGAGGTGGCGAACACCGGCACGAAGCAGGTCGACGTGCCCGCCAACTCGGCGTGGGTGACGTCCGTCGGCGGTACGTCGCTGGCCGTCGGCAAGGGCGACAAGTACCAGTTCGAGACCGGCTGGGGCACGCTCAAGGCCAACCTGTCGGCCGACGGCAAGAGCTGGGACGCCTTCCCCGGGGCGTACACCTCGGGTGCGGGCGGCGGCACCAGCAAGACGGTGAAGCAGCCGTTCTACCAGAGCGGTGTCGTCCCGAACTCGCTCGCACGCGCCAACGGCGGCTCGCAGAAGATGCGTACGGTGCCGGACATCTCCGCGGTGGCCGACCCGAACACCGGCTTCCTCGTCGGCCAGTCGCAGACGTTCCCCGACGGCTCGCTCAAGTACGACGAGTACCGCATCGGCGGCACGTCGCTGGCCGCGCCCGTCATCGCGGGTGTGCAGGCGCTGGTCCAGGAGGCCCGCGGCGGGCACGCGCTCGGCTTCGCCAACCCGGCGATCTACGACCGCTTCGGCTCGAAGATCTACCACGACGTGACGGACAAGCCGACCGGCCGTGACCTCGCGGTGGTCCGCGTCGACTACGCGAACGGGTTCGACTCGGCCGACGGCCTGCTGACCTCCCTGCGCAGCCTCGGCAAGGACAGCTCGCTCAAGGCGGTCCGCGGCTACGACGACGTGACGGGTGTCGGCTCGCCGGCGCCGGGCTATGTGACGTCCTTCGGCCGTCGCTGACCCACGAAAGAGCGGCGCCCGCCCCGGACATCACCGGGACGGGCGCCGCCCTCATTTCCCTTCCACGCGCTACTGCTTCACGACCCTCAGGTCGTCGCACCAGCCACTGCCCTTACCGGTGCGGGTGTAGCAGTAGAGGGTCGCCGAGGTATTGGTGGCGCCCGTGGTGAAGGTGATGCTGCCGGTGCGCCACCCGAACGCGCTGAAGGCGGGAATCCGGGTCTCGGCCCCGCCGAAGTTCTTCACTCCCACGGCGAGTTGGGTGTCGTACGCGTCGACCCGCCCCCAGCCGGAGAGCGTGTACGTGGTGTTCGGCGCGACGGTGATCTTCTGCTCGGCCGTGCTCGGGGTCCCCGAGACGCGCAGACTGGAGCCGCCCCCGTGCGGATTCGCGGTGTCGGCCGCGACGGCCCCCGAGGGCGCCCAGGGCGGGACACCCGTCTCGAACCCGGGGTTGGCGACCAGGTTGGTCCCGCCCGAACAGGCGGCGTCATCGAACGCAGAGACCTGGTGGGCGCCGATGTCGGGACGACAGGCGACGGGCGCGGGAGAGCCGAAGTAGTCCTTGCCGCCGGAGCCGGTGGTGACCTGCCCGGCGCCGCGCGCCGGGGATCCGGCCTTCAGCTTGTACCCCGCGGGATCGGCGGAGCCCGGGTCGACGAGGAGCGGGTCGGCGGTCACCTTGCCCGGGTCGGCGGGCTCGGACGCCGGGTGGTTGCCGTACATGACGTTGTTGCGCCAGGTGTGCTCGGCGGGCTTGCCGCCGTATCCGCCGGTGCCGAGGTTGTAGAAGATGTTGTTGCTCCACAAGGTGGTGGACGCCCCACCACTGCTCTCCACGACCGACGTGGTGGAACCGGCCCCCATGTAGAAGGTGTTGTTGAGGATCTGGGCGGCCGCGTCGCCGACGGCGTACAGGATGCGCGAGCCGTCGTTGACGGAGAGGTTGTAACGCGCGACGGTACCGGCCGTGTCGGCGCCGCTGCCGCAGGCCCCGCAGAGCAGCAGGAAGCCGCCCTCGTTGTCGTGGCTGTAGTTGTACTGGAAGACGGCGCCGCGGGTGCCGAAGTCGGCGTCGAAGGCCATGCCGTCGTTCATGCCCGCCGTGCGGCGCACATGGTGGACCTCGTTGTACTGGAAGACGGTCCCGTCACTGTTGATGGTCCACAGGCCCGCGTTGTTGCCGGCCGAGCGCATCCAGATGTCGTACGCCTCGTTGTGCTCGGCCAGCGCGTCCCGGGTCACGCGGACGACCATGCCGTCGCCGCCGATGTCGTGGATCTTGTTGCCGCGGAACACGACACGCGTACTCGCCGTCCACGCGGGACCGCTCGTGCACCCGTAGACGGCTCGGCAGGCCCAGCTGGACTGGGTGGTCAGGCCCTCGCGGTCGACCTTGTAGATCTCGCTGTTCTGGACGAGTACGTCATCGAAACGGGTCGGCGTCACGGTGCCGGAGACGCGGAACTGGATACCGTTGCTGCTCTTGGTGTCGCCGCCGTTGACGTCGTGGACGTAGACGTCGTCGAGGACGTAGTGGGTGCCGGTGCCGTGGTCGGCGAGCTCGACGAGGATGCCGTTGCGCTCGGCATCCGCGGCGCCCTTGTTGGTGACCTCCAGACCACGGATCTCCCACTGCTCGACGTTGAGCAGATGGACGGCGGCGTAGACGGTGCCACCGCCCTCGATCACGGGCCGAGCGCCGCCGGAACCGTAGGGGGCGACCCTGACGGGGGCGGCCGCGGAGCCCGATCCTGCGGGCTTGAGCTGACCGCGGCAGGTGGATCCGCGCTTGAAGTAGAGCCGGTCGCCGGGGCCGTAGGTGACGGCGTTGGCCGCGGCGAGGCTGTTGTAGGGGGCGGCGAGGCTGCCGTCGCCGTTCGCAGCGGCGGAACAGTCCACGTAGTGGGGGGTGCTCGCGGACTGGGAGGGGTGGGGCGGATGGCCGGGGTGCGCGGACCCGGCCGCCTGGGCGCCCGGCGGGGAGACGAGGGCGGAGGCGGCGAGCGCGAGACCGGCCGCGAGCGTGGTGCAGGCTCTTCGGAGCCCGGATGTAACCGGTGCCATTCTTGCTCCTGGGGATAGGAGAGGCGTTCGGCAAGTACCGTGCCCAGCAAGGCGGTTGAGGTCAATGCCCCTGACGGGAAACGGTTACATTCACAAGACGCACCCCCACCCCCCGGACACCCCCGCCCCACTGCCGACACCCCACTCCCGACACCCCGGCCGCCGCCCCTCAGGCGAGCCGCGAAAGATCCCCCCGCGAAAGCCGCCCGAGCAGCTCCTCACCGCGCGCGAACCGCTCGGCCTCCTCCACCGCGTACAACCCCAGCCGGCGCACCTCGCTGCCCTGCGCGCCCGCCATGTGCGGGGTGACCAGGACGTTGGGAAGGGTGAGCAACGGGTGCCCGGCAGGCAGCGGTTCGGGGTCGGTGACATCGAGAAATGCATCAAGCCGGCCCGAGGCGCACTCACGAGCGAGCGCCTCGGTGTCGACGAGCGACCCCCGAGCAGTGTTCACAACGACACCACCGTCAGCCACGAGTTTCAGCATCTCCTCCCCCAGCAACCCACGTGTCTCGGGCAGTTGAGGCGCGTGCACGCTCACGATGGAGCTGCGCCGGCAGAGCTCGGACAGCTCGACGAGCTCAACGCCGAGCGCGGCGGCATCGCCTTCACTGACGTACGGATCGGTGAGCAGGATCCGATACCCCGCATCCGAGGCGCGCAGCCCTGCCATCACGCGCCGGCCGATGCGGGAGGCGCCGATGATCCCGACGACGCGACCGTCGGCGCCCTCGCGCGCGGTGAAGCCGGGCCAGCCGCCGGAGTAGCGGGCGGCGACGGGCAGCGCCTTCTTCGCGGCGAAGGTGATCGCGGCGAGCGTGAAGGCGACGACGGGACCCGCGTTGGCGTCGGCGGCGGAGGACACGGTGATGCCGGGCCGCTCCCACAGGGCGTCCGAGACGACGGGCTTGACCGATCCGGCGGCGTGCACGACGGCGCGGAGCCGGGGCGCGTGCGCCAGAACGTCCGAGGTGAGCTGCGGGCAGCCCCAGCCGGTGATCAGCACCTCGACTCCGGAGAGGACCGCGCGGGCCTCGGGGGTGCCGAGCGGCCCGGTCAGCGGAACGGGCGCGAGGTCGGCGCACCGCCCGAGCCGTTGCCGCAGGTCCGACGGGATGACCCGGTCGAGCACCTCGGCGTCCATGGCCAGTGCCGCGATCGGTCGGTGTGCTGCCACGCGCTACCACCCTCCAGCTGCAGATCTCTAGTAACCGGTTACCTCAAGATGCCAGGAGGCTAGGCCCAACGCTGAGAGATGGTCAAGAGATCGGGGAGACAAGGGGGTTGACCCGGCGTAGTAACCGTTTTAGATTCCCGCTCACCTTGTTCCAACGACGGAGGGGTTTCCGTGCCCACGGTGGCGAAGGACAGGCCCGAGACCGAGGCGGTGAAGCCCCCCGGCACCTCGGGCAGCGGGTCAAATACGCGCAAACTCAGGCAGGACGGCTTCGGGAAACGGTTTCGGAGCAGCCGCACCTTCCTGCTGCTCATGGTCCCGGGCCTGGCCTACTTCCTGCTGTTCCACTACGGCGCCTTCGTCGGCAACGCCGTGGCGTTCAAGGAGTACGTCCCGTTCGACGGCCTCTGGGCGAGCCCTTGGGTGGGCTTCGAGAACTTCACCCGGATGTTCGGCGACGCCGACTTCTGGCACGCGACGTGGAACACCTTCTACATAGCGGTGCTCCAGCTGACGTTCTTCTTCCCCATCCCCCTGGCCATCGCCCTGCTCCTGCACAGCCTGACGTCGGACTTCCTGCGCCGCTTCGTGCAGTCGGTGGTCTATCTGCCGCACTTCCTGTCCTGGGTGATCGTGGTGGCGCTGTTCCAGCAAGTCCTGTCCGACACAGGCTTGTTGAACTCGTTCCTGGGCGACTCGGGGATCCACACGGTCGACATCATCGGCAACCCGGACGCGTACCGTCCGCTGGTGGTGGCCGAGGTGGTCTGGAAGGACGCCGGCTGGGGCACGATCATCTTCCTCGCGGCGCTGATGCAGGTCGACGAGCAGCAGTACGAGGCGGCGGCGATCGACGGCGCGGGCCCCTGGCGCCGCTTCTGGCACGTCACGCTGCCGTCCATCCGCCCGATCATCGTGCTGCTCCTGATCATGCGGCTCGGCGACATCCTGTCGGTCGGCTTCGAACAGATGCTGCTCCAGCGCCAGTCGGTGGGCCCGGAGGTGGGCGAGGTCCTGGACACCTTCGTGTTCTGGCAGGGAATCGTCGGCGGGGACACCGGATACGCGGCAGCGGCGGGCCTGTTCAAGGGCGTGGTGGGCGCGGTGCTCGTCTTCACGGCGAACCGGGTGGCGCACAAGCTGGGCGAACAGGGGATCTACAAATGACCACAACCACGCACCCCAAGACCCCCACGCGTCCGGCGTGGAAGGAAAACCCCAGACCCGCCACCCAGGCAGCCAAAGCGGTCGCGATATCAGTCGTCCTGGCCCTGGTCCTGATCCCGTTCCTGGTGATCATCTCCACGTCACTGGCCTCGAACAAAGAGGTAGTGGCCAACGGCGGCTGGGTCCTGTGGCCCACGGACCCAACCCTGCGGGCGTATCGCAACATCCTCAGCGGCGGGATAGTCACCAAGGCGCTGGGCGTAAGCATCGGCGTAACGCTGACAGGCACCCTGGCGTCCCTGGCATGCACATCATTCCTGGCCTACGCACTCAGCCGCCCAGGAGTCCTGGGAGGCAAACCGGTCCTCCTCGTCATCCTCTTCACGTTCCTCTTCCCCCCTGGCATGATCCCGGCGTTCCTCCTGGTCAAGGGCCTGGGCCTGCAGAACATGTACGCGGCCCTGATAGCCCCCGTCCTGATCAACGTCTTCAACCTGGTGGTCCTGCGGGGCTTCTTCCAGGGAATACCGGAGGAGCTGTACGAGGCGGCGCGCCTGGACGGGGCGGGCGACTGGACGGTGTTCTGGCGGATCGTGCTCCCGCTGTCCAAGGCGGCCCTCGCGGTGGTCGGCCTGTTCTACGCGGTGAGCTACTGGAACGCCTGGTTCAACGCCTCGATCTACCTGGAGTCCGACCACTGGCCGCTCTCCCAGGTCCTGCGCACCTATGTGATCGGCGGCGCGCAGATCAGCGACACGGGTCTCAGTGAGGCCGGCATGGTCTCGGCCCCGCAGACGACGCAGATGGCGGTCCTGGTGATCGCCACCGTCCCGATCCTCCTCGTCTACCCGTTCCTCCAGAAGTACTTCACCAAGGGCGTGCTCACCGGCGCCGTCAAAAGCTAGCCAGCTGCCCACCTTTCCCGAAGGGTCCACTCACGTGTCCGGTTCCTCGATGTCGCGTCGCACCCTGCTGCGTTCCATAGCCGTCGGCGGCGCCGCCCTGGCCGCCCCGTCCTTCCTCACCGCCTGTTCCACCGACTCGGGTGGCGGCGGCTCGGTCTCCAACGCGGGTAAGAAGGCGGCCGCGTGGCCGACGTACACCCCCGCCACCGGCGCGAAGCCGGACCTGGCGGCCACCGCGGAGGGCGTCCAGGCGGGCTACACCACCTACCCCGCGAAGCTGGTCAAGGCCGTCGCGGAGAAGCCCGGCACGGGCAAGGAGAAGATCAAGGTCCTCTCCATCACCTACGGCACACCCCCGAAGCCGGCGGCGCAGAACAAGCTGTGGGCGGCGATCAACGAAGCGCTGGGCGTGGACGTCGAGTTCACCGTGGTCCCGGACGCGGACTTCCGCACGAAGATGGCGACGCTGTTCGCGGGCGACGACCTGCCGGACATCATCAACATCGGCGGCGGCTACGTCCTGCCGCGCGAGGCGCAGTTCGTGAAGTCCCGCTGCGAGGACCTCACCGAGTACCTGTCGGGCGACGCGGTGAAGGACTACCCGAACCTGGCGGGCATCCCGACGTACGCCTGGCAGGGCATGGGCCGGATCTCGGGCCGGATCTTCGGAGTCCCGGTGGAGCGCCCGAAGCCGCAGGACACGATGTACTTCAACGGCCAGGCGTTCACGAAGGCGGGCTACAAGCCTGGCATGTCCGCCGACGACTTCACAGCAATGGCGAAGGAAGCAACAACAGCCAAGAAGTGGGCCCTGGGCGCCTCGTCAACCGCGTACTTCGGCTTCAAGACGCACGCCACGTGGCACGGGGCGCCGAACCAGTGGCGCATCAAGGACAACAAGGCGACGTTCTTCGCGAGCACGGACGAGTTCAAGACCACGCTCGAGTTCATGTCGAACCTGCGCAAGGCCGGCGTGTACTACCCGGAGGCGACATCCGTCTCGCAGGTGGACCTGAAGACGCAGTTCTGGAACGGCACGGTCCTCTCCATGACGGACGGCTTCCTCTCCTACCCCGGCTCGGCGCAAGGCATCAAGAACGCCTTCGACCTGGACGCACTGGTCCCCTACACCCCCAAAGACACCACACCGGGCTACCAGCAGTCGCAGGGCATCTTCGGCTACACGGTGATCAAGAAAGCATCGAAGGACCGCGTGAAGATGATGCTGCGGATCCTCGACTACCTGGCTTCGCCGTTCGGCACCGAGGAGTACGAGCTGGTCCACTTCGGCCTGGAGGGAACGCACTTCAAGCGGGACAAGGACAACAACCCGATCGCGACTCCCCTCGGCCTCGTCGAGTCGAAGGTGAACCTGCCGTTCGTGTACCTGAGCGACGCACCGCAGGTCCTGTACGCGCCGGGCTACGGGGACATCATCGAACGCCTCCACGCGTGGCAGCAGAAGGTGATCCCGATGATGGTGCCGAACGACCGCTGGGGTCTGCAGTCGGACACGTACAACAAGCAGGGCGCGACGCTCGACCAGATCATCAGCGACGGCGTGACGGCCACGGTCACCGGCCGCCGGAAGGTCTCCGACTGGGACGCCGTGTACAAGAAGTGGCTCAACCAGGGCGGACAGCAGGCGCTGGAGGAATTCGCCAAGGAGTACGAGGCGGCGCACTGAACGTATGGCATCGTCCATGATGGTCCGGGGCGGCATCGCCCGCCCCGGACAGGCGAGTTGAGGAGAGACAACAGTGGGTGAGCGGGTCACCATCCGTGATGTGGCCGCGCGCGCGGGCGTCTCGGTCGCGACTGTTTCGCGGGTCCTGGCGGGCAACTACCCGACGTCGGCGGCCTCGCGCGCCAAGGTCCAAAGAGCGGTCAAGGACCTGGACTACGTGGTCAACGCGCACGCCCGAGCCCTCGCCGGCGCCGGACGCAAGACGATCGCGGTCCTGATGTTCGACGTGGTCAGCTCGTTCTACGCGGCTGTGGCGCAGGGCGTGGAGATGGAAGCGGCCCAGCACAACAGACTCACCCTGGTCTGCTCGACGGGCGGCGACCCGGCCCGCGAACTGGCGCTGGTCCAGATGATGCGGGAACAGGCGGCGGAGGCCGTGGTCCTGGTGGGCGGGGTCATCGAGGACGACGAGTACCGCGAGCGAATGGCGCACTACGCGGAAGCACTCGCGGCGGCGGGCTCGCGCCTGGTCCTGTGCGGCAGACCGGCACCGGCACCCGACGTGCCCGCACTCGTGGTGGAGTACGACAACGGCGCGGGCGCACACGCGATAACGAGCCACCTCCTGGGCGCCGGCCACCGGAAGATCGCGATGATCGGATACCAGCCGGGCAACACCACGGGCGAGGCCCGGGTAACGGGCTACCTCAGAGCCCTGAACGACCACGGCGTCCCCCGCTCGGACGCGATCCTGCACGGCATCGGCTTCGGCCAGCACCACGGCTACGAGGCAATGCGCGACCTGCTGGACAAGTGCAACGGCAAGCCGGACTTCACGGCTGTCTTCGCGGGCGACGACCGCGTGGCAGCAGCGGCGATCCGCGCACTGGCGGAGGCGGGCCTACGGGTCCCCGAGGACATCTCGGTGGTCGGCTACAACGACGACCCGGTGGCAGCAGACATCACCCCCGGCCTCACCACGGTGCACATCCCGGCAGCGGAAATGGGCCGCACGGCCGTAAGACTGGCCCTGACAGGCACGTCCCGCCCGGGCCAGCAACGCCACCTCCTGGGCACGCACATAGTGATCAGAGACAGCGTCCGCCCCCACCGCCACTGAGCGCCGTACGAGACCTGACCGAAGACAGGTAGTCCCACCGGGCATTCGGCCGCGTACGAAACTTGGCCGGAGACAGCGAAGTCCCACCGGCCGTGAGACGCCGACGAAACGGGAGGGGACGTGGGGGCATGTGCGCGCGCAGCCACCAGCACCACGCACAGGCAATCAGCCGGCTGACGTGCACCCGTAGAACAGCGAGCACGTACATGCCCCCGCGGCCCCGCACCCAAAAACGCACCTGACGAGCCCACACCGAGCCCGCACCCAAAAACGCACCTGCCTAGCCCACACCCGAAATCGCACCGAGCCCGCACCCGACAACACAACGCCCGACGACAGCCGGCACCCGAGGACCGAGCGAGACCCACCCCCCTCCACTCCCCGGTCCGAGAGGACATCGCGTCAGTCAGACGATTAAACTGACCCCGTGCCTCAACTACGTCTCGCCCTGAATCAGATCGACTCGACCGTCGGAGATCTCGCCGGGAACGCCGAGGCGATCATCCGCTGGACCAAGCACTCCGCCGAACAGGGAGCGCACCTGGTCGCGTTCCCCGAGATGGTCCTGACCGGCTACCCGGTCGAGGACCTCGCCCTGCGCGAGTCCTTCGTCGAGGCATCCCGCCAGGGACTGACGGCCCTGGCCAGGCGCCTCGCCGACGAGGGCCACGGCGACCTCCCCGTGATCGTCGGCTATCTGGACCGCTCGGAGAAGGCCCAGCCCAAGTACGGCCAGCCCGCAGGCGCCCCCCAGAACGCCGCCGCGGTCCTGCACAACGGCCGGGTCGCCCTGACGTTCGCCAAGCACCACCTCCCGAACTACGGCGTCTTCGACGAGTTCCGCTACTTCGTGCCGGGCGACACGATGCCCGTGATCCGCGTACGCGGAATCGACGTGGCGCTCGCCATCTGCGAAGACCTCTGGCAGGACGGCGGCCGCGTCCCGGCCACCCGAAGCGCCGGCGCCGGCCTCCTGATCTCGATCAACGCGTCGCCGTACGAGCAGAACAAGGACGACACGCGCCTGGACCTGGTGCGCAAGCGCGCCCAGGAGGCGGGCTGCACGCTGGCGTACGTCGCCACCATCGGCGGCCAGGACGAGCTCGTCTTCGACGGCGACTCGATCGTGGTGGACGCCGCGGGCGAAGTGGTGGCCAGGGCACCCCAGTTCGCGGAGGGTTGCGTGGTCCTGGACCTGGACCTCCCGGCGGCGAAGCCGGAGGCTCCGACGGGGACGGTCGACGACGGCCTGCGCATCGACCACCTGACGATCTCCGAGGATCACGTCCCGGCGTACGAGCCGGAGCTGACGGGCGGCTACGCGGACCGCCTGGACGACGACGAGGAGGTCTACTCGGCGCTGGTCGTGGGCCTGCGCGCCTACGCCGCGAAGAACGGCTTCCGCTCGGTACTGATCGGCCTGTCGGGCGGCATCGACTCGGCGCTGACGGCGGCGATCGCGTGCGACGCGCTGGGCGCACAGAACGTGTACGGCATCGCGATGCCGTCGAAGTACTCCTCGGACCACTCGAAGGGCGACGCGGCGGAGCTGGCAGACCGAACGGGCCTCAACTTCCGTACGGTGCCGATCGAGCCGATGTTCGACGCATACATGGGGTCGCTGGGCCTGACGGGCCTCGCGGAGGAGAACCTCCAGTCGAGGCTGCGCGGCACGATGCTGATGGCGGTGTCCAACCAGGAGGGCCACATCGTGCTCGCGCCGGGCAACAAGTCCGAGCTGGCGGTGGGCTATTCGACGCTGTACGGCGACTCGGTCGGCGCGTACGGCCCGATCAAGGACGTGTACAAGACGTCGGTCTTCCGGCTGGCCGAGTGGCGCAACCGGGCGGCGGCGGAGCGCGGTCAGACTCCCCCGATCCCGGAGAACTCGATCACGAAGCCGCCGAGCGCGGAGCTGCGCCCGGACCAGGTGGACACGGACTCGCTGCCGGACTACCCGGTGCTGGACGCGATCCTGGAGCTGTACGTGGACCGGGACAGGGGCGCGGACGCGATCGTGGCGGCCGGGTTCGACGCGGACCTGGTGACAAGGACGCTGCGGATGGTGGACACGGCGGAGTACAAGAGGCGCCAGTACCCGCCGGGCACGAAGATCTCGGCAAAGGGGTTCGGCAAGGACCGCCGCCTGCCGATCACGAACAGGTGGCGGGAGTCGGCGTAGCAGTCACAGCCCCTGAACCCCAAGCCCAAGCCCAAGCCCCGGAGCCCACCCGTCACATCACCGACGACGAGTGGGCTCCCCCGCGTCCTGAGCCGGCGAAACGGCATCGGGCAGATGTGAGGCCACGAGGAGCCCGTGCCCCGTCGCGGCGGAAGGGGCAGCGCCCCGGGACCGACGCAGGTCGACCCCATAGGCAACCCCGGCCACCCCGATCCCGAGGACGGCGAGCGCGGCCCCGGCGACCGCAGGGGACGTAAGCCCGAACCCGGCGGCGAGGGCGAGCCCGCCGATCCAGGCGCCGCCGGCGTTGGCGAGGTTGAAGGCGGCCTGGTTGGCGGAGGAGGCGAGGGAGGGCGCGGCCGAGGCCTTCTCCATGACCATGAGCTGAAGCGGGGACCCGGTGGTGAAGGCAGCCATACCGAGCAGCACGACGGCGACCCCGGCACTCCACTCGGCCCGCATCAGCACAGGGAACAGCGCAAGCACCACAACGAGCGAGACGAGCCCTCCGAACAGAGTCCCGCGCAGGGAGCGATCGGCAAGCCGCCCACCGAGCAGATTCCCGGCGGTGGCGCCGACGCCGAACAGGGCGAGGAGCAGCGTGACGCTCGCCTCGGCGAACCCGGCGGTGCCGGTGAGCATCGGCGTGACATAGCTGTACGCGGCGAAGAGCGCGCCGAACCCGGCGACGGTGGTGCCGAGGGAGAGCCACACGGGCAGGGAGCCGAGCGCCTTGAGCTCACCGCGCAGCCCGCCGCTCTCGCCGTGGCCGTGGTCGGCGGGGACGAGGAGCAGGAGTGCGGTTATCGCGGCGAGCCCGATGGCGCTGACGGCGAGGAACGTGGCGCGCCAGCCGAGCTGCTGGCCCATGAGCGTGGCGATGGGGACGCCGATGACGTTGGCGACGGTGAGGCCGAGGAACATCAGGGACACCGAGCGGGCCTTGCGCTCGGGCGCGACGAGCGAGGTGGCCACGACGGCGCCGACGCCGAAGAAGGCGCCGTGCGGCAGCCCGCTGACGAAGCGCGCGGCCATGAGCAGGTGATAGTCGGGCGCGGCGGCGGACACGGCGTTGCCGGCGACGAAGAGCACCATGAGCCCGACGAGGACGCGTCGGCGGGGCATGCGCGCGGTGAGGGCGGCCAGGAGCGGGGCGCCGATGACGACGCCGAGGGCGTACGCGGAGACGAGGTGGCCGGCGGAGGGGATGGAGATGTGCAGATCGTCGGCGACGTTGGGCAGGAGGCCCATCATCACGAACTCGGTGGTGCCGATGCCGAAGGCGCCCACGGCGAGGGCGAGCAGGGCCAGGGGCATGAAAAGGGGACCTTCCACGGGAAGACGGGCGGGAGACGCGGGAATTCGTAAGTTTACGCGCGGAACAAACTCTCCCGTGCCAAGTATTCCGTGAGGTGAGGCCCCGGTTTCCACCGAGTCAACAACGGGTGTGGGGAGCGAACGCCGACGTCAGGACCGGGTGAGATCAACCTTCGCCGCGATCGGCAGGTGATCGCTGCCGGTCTCGGGCAGCGTCCACGATGTGACCGGCTCGACACCCTTGACCATGATCTGGTCGATACGGGCCATGGGGAACGAGGCCGGCCAGCTGAACCCGAACCCACTGCCGGCGGCACCCTGCGTGGACCGCATCTGGGACGTCACGCCGTTCAGCGCACGGTCGTTCATCGTGCCGTTGAGGTCGCCCAGCAGGATGACCTTGTCGAGCGTCTCGTCGGAGATGGCCTCGCCGAGCGCGTCGGCGGAGGTGTCGCGCTGGCTGGCGGTGAATCCGGCGTGCATCTTGACCCGGACCGACGGCAGGTGCGCGACGAACACGGCGACATCGCCCTGGGGCGTGGCGACGGTGGTGCGCATGGCGCGCGTCCAGCCGAGCTGGATGTCGACGGGCCGCGTCCCGCTCAGCGGGTACTTGCTCCACAGCCCGACGGTTCCGGCGACGGAGTGGTACGGATACGTCTTCGCGAGCGCCTTCCCGTAGACGGGAACGGCGTCGGCCGTCAGCTCCTCCAGGGCGACGACCTGCGCCCCGGAGGCGGCGATGGCGTCGGCGGTGCCGGTCGGGTCGGGGTTCTCCGCGTTGACGTTGTGCGTGGCGACGGTCAGGTCGCCGCCGCCGGCGGTCTTGTCGGTGAGGAGCCCGCCGAAGAGGTTGAGCCAGACGATGGCCGGGACCAGGACCGCGATCAGGGCCGTCGCGGATTTCCGTACGACGGCCAGGACGAGCAGGACGGGCACGAACACGCCGAGCCAGGGAAGGAAGGTCTCGGTGAGGGAGCCCAGGTTTCCGAGGGTGTTGGGGATCTGCGCGTGGAAGAGCATGACGAGCGCGACCAGAACGGCCAGTACCGCGAGGACCACCCCGCGGCGCCAGATCCCCCGGTCACCGCGCCAACCGCCGGTCAGGCGGCGCAGCGGGTCTCCGGAAGGCCGGTGCCCCGAGCCGCCGCCACCCGTTTCCGTCCTGAACCCCTGCGCCATACCGTCGTCGCCTCACTGCCCTGCCGTGCACACCGACCTCGCCCTGAAACCCTAGGGGATGATCGGCGCCCTCCTCGCCGTCCACGACGGCCGTACGGGCACGAGGACGAGCGCAGTGGCGCCCGGGGTTCCGGTTCGGCGGCACGCATGGGGCCTCTGTGACGAAACGCGCACATTCAGTCCGGTGGCCCCGCAGCTTCAGTCCTGTGGCCGCAGCCCGGCGAGTGCGCAGTCGACGATCTGCTCGGAGAGGTCGTCGGCGAGCGGCGCGTCGGGCCGGATGATCGTGCGCAGCAGCATCGGCCCGACGATGAAGTCGTTGATGAGCTCAATGTCGACGTCGGCGCGCAGCTCACCGTTCTCGACGCCGCGCCGCAGCACGTCGAACATGACGCGGCGGCGCGGCTCGATCACGGTGTCGTGGTACGCGTCCCAGAGCTTCGGCAGGCTCTTCATCTGCGCGAAGACGTTGTGCAGCAGGGCCGAGGAGCGCAGGGAGACGCCGCGCCTGCGCAGGTGCTCCAGGAGGCTGATCAGGTCGTCGCGCACCGAGGTGCCCGGCAGCTCGGGATCGGGCTCCTCCATGATGCGCAGGACCTCGACGAAGAGCTCCTCCTTGCCGGACCAGCGCCGGTAGATGGTCGCTTTGCCGACGCCGGCGGTGCGGGCGATCCGCTCGATGGACAGGTCGGTGAGCGGGACGCCGTCCTCGATCAGCTTGAGGACGCCCTCGACGATGGCCCGCTCGACGGCCTCGCTGCGCGGGCGCCCCCGCACCGCGCGCCCCGCATCCACGTCCACGACCACTCCGCCTCTCCGCCTTCCCGCAGCCTTGCGTACCGGCGATTGTCTCAGCCGGTCACTGGCCTGCCCCGACGGGTGCAGGTCAGCGACCCGCCCCGACGGTCTCCTCCGTGCTCTCCTCGGCCGGGGTCCGCGGCGGGCGCCCCGGCAGGAACAGGATGGTGACGACGGCGCTGACCAGCGCGATACCGGCCCCGCACATGGCGGTCACGTGCATGGCGTGCAGGAAGGAGTCGTTGGCCGCGCCGACCAGCGCGTCGCCGCGCGGGCCGAGCTTCGCCGCCACGCCGATGGTGGCCTCGATGGACTCGCCCGCCGTGTGCCGCAGCCCGGCGGGCAGCAGGCCGAGCTTGTCCTCGATGCCGCTGCGGTACGCGGTGGACAGCACGGAACCGAGTACGGCGATGCCCAGGGCGCCGCCGACCTGCCGGAACGTGTTGCTCAGCGCGGACGCGGAGCCCGCCTTCTCGCGCGGCAGGGCCTGCATGATGACGACGCTGGTGGGGGTCATGACGTGCGCCATGCCCATACCCATGAGGAAGAAGATGACTTCCAGGATCCAGATGGGAGTGTCCGCGTCGAGGATCGCGAACGCGGCGAGCATCGCGGCGAGAATCACCAGGCCGCCGGTCGTCGTGGCGCGCACTCCGAAGCGGTCGACGACGAGCCGGGCACGCGGCGCGAAGATCAGCTGGGCGGCGGCGAGCGGCAGCATCAGGAGGCCGGTCTGCAGCGGCGAGTAGCCGCGCACGCTCTGGGTGTAGAAGACCGAGAAGAAGGTGACGCCCATCAGCGCGAAGAAGACGAGCGCGATGGCGGCGATCGCCGCGGAGAACACCTTGTTCTTGAAGTACGTGATGTCGATCGACGGGTGGTCGCTGCGCTTCTCGTACAGGACGAAGCCGACGAGGACGACGAGTCCGGCCGCGATGGTCAGCAGGACCGCCGGGTCCGTGAAGTCGGCGAGCTGGCCGCCCTTGATGATGCCGTAGACGAGCAGGACGAGGCCGACGACGGAGAGGGCGACGCCCACCAGGTCGATACGGCCGGGCTTCGGGTCGCGGGAGTCCGGCACGAGAGCCAGCATCAGGACGACCGCGATGATCACGATCGGCACGTTGACCAGGAAGACCGAGCCCCACCAGAAGTGGTCGAGGAGCAGGCCGCCGGTGATGGGGCCGATCGCGATGGCGATGCCGACGCCGCCCGCCCAGATGCCGATGGCCTTGGGCTGCTCGTCCCGCTCGAAGACATTCATGAGGATGGCCAGCGTCGCCGGCATCACGAAGGCGGCGCCGATGCCCATGATCGCCCGGAAGATGATGAGCTGGACCGGCGAGCCGGACTCGGCGGCGAGGGCGGAGCCGAGACCGAAGACGACGAGGCCGAAGACCAGCACCTTCTTGCGCCCGAGCCGGTCACCGAGCAGACCCGCGGTGAAGAGAAGTCCGGCGAAGACCAGCGTGTAGGCGTTGATCGCCCACTCCAGCTCGCCCTGCGTGGCTCCGAGGCCCACGGGGGGCGGGGTCGAGATCGTCTTGATCGCGACGTTCAGGATGGAGTTGTCGAGCACGACTATCAGCAGGCTGAGCATCAGCACGCCGAGGATCGCCCATCGGCGGCGGTGCACAGCCTCCGGTATGCGCGGCGATTCGGGAACGGCAGGAGTGGTCATGGGACTCACCCTAGGACAGTTTCGATACGAGACCGTCTCGTATTGGAATCCTTAAGAAGACTTTACGAACCCGACGGCCGACCCGCTCACGGGGTGACCCGATCGGCGGGCACCCCCCTAGCCATTCCTCGGCACGCGGTGCCACCATGGAGGGGATCCGGGGACGCCGTAAGGGTGCCTCGAGACAACAGAAGGAGCCGTTGCGATGACGCAGCTTTCGGCTGCCCAGAACAACCCCGACAGCAGCAACAGCGGCAGCAAGGCGCTGTACGGGGGCAAGAGCAACCGGCGCATCACGGTGCGCGACATCACGCTCGCCAAGGAACGCGGCGAGAAGTGGCCCATGCTCACGGCCTACGACGCGATGACCGCGTCCGTCTTCGACGAGGCCGGCATCCCCGTCATGCTCGTCGGCGACTCCGCCGGCAACTGTCACCTCGGGTACGAGACCACCGTGCCCGTCACCCTCGACGAGATGACGATGCTCTCGGCCGCCGTCGTACGGGGCACCAAGCGCGCCCTCATCGTCGGTGACCTCCCCTTCGGCTCGTACCAGGAGGGCCCCGTACAGGCCCTGCGGTCCGCGACGCGCCTGGTCAAGGAGGCCGGGGTCGGCGCCGTGAAGCTGGAGGGCGGCGAGCGCTCGCTGGCCCAGACCGAGCTGCTCGTGCAGTCCGGCATCCCGGTCATGTCCCACCTGGGCCTCACCCCGCAGTCCGTGAACACCATGGGGTACCGCGTCCAGGGCCGCGGCGACGAGGACGCGCACCGACTGCTGCGTGACGCCAAGGCCGCCCAGGACGCCGGCGCCTTCGCCGTCGTCCTCGAACTGGTCCCGGCCGAACTGGCCGCCGAGGTCACCCGGTCCCTGAACATCCCGACCGTCGGCATCGGCGCGGGCGCCGAGTGCGACGCACAGGTCCTCGTGTGGACCGACATGCTCGGCCTCACCGGCGGCAAGATGCCGCGCTTCGTGAAGCAGTACGCGGATCTGCGCGGCGTCATGGGCGAGGCGGCGAAGGCGTTCGCACAGGACGTGGTCGGCGGAACGTTCCCCCAGGAGGAGCACTCGGTCCACTGACCCGGACCACCACCTGAACCAAAGTGGCACCACAGCGGCTCGCCGATCTTCCCCCGTCGGCGGGCTGCTGCCGTTCCGCCGCCCTTCCGTACCGCCCTACTGCCCGTCTGTCGCCGTTCTGTAGGTGCCATACACGGGGCTGTCGGCCGCCTGTCGGTGGATTGTCGGTGGCACCTGGCACCTTGTACGTCATGACGCGAATCGACAAGAAGACCTCACACAGTGACGTCGGCGGCCGGACGGCCTCCGTCACCGTGCGGGGGCTGGTCAAGCACTACGGCGAGACCAAGGCGCTGGACGGCGTGGACCTGGACGTGCACGAGGGCACGGTCATGGGCGTGCTCGGTCCGAACGGCGCCGGCAAGACCACGCTCGTCCGCTGCCTGTCCACCCTCATCACCCCCGACTCGGGCTCCGCCTTCGTCGCCGGGTACGACGTGGCGAAGCAGCCCCGGCAGCTGCGCCGCGTAATAGGCCTCACCGGCCAGTACGCCGCGGTCGACGAGAAGCTCTCCGGCCGCGAGAACCTGTACATGATCGGCCGCCTCCTCGACCTGTCCCGCAAGGAGTCCCGCTCCCGCGCCGACGCGCTCCTGGAGCGGTTCTCCCTCACCGAGGCCGCCACGCGCCCGGCGAAGACGTACTCCGGCGGCATGCGCCGCAGGCTCGACCTCGCCGCGTCGATGATCGGCAGCCCGGCCGTCCTCTACCTGGACGAGCCGACTACCGGCCTCGACCCCCGCACGCGCAACGAGGTGTGGGCCGAGGTCAGGCGCATGGTCAACGACGGCGTCACGGTGCTCCTCACCACCCAGTACATGGAGGAGGCCGAGCAGCTCGCCAACGAGCTGACGGTCATCGACCGCGGGAAGGTCATCGCGGGCGGCGCCATCGACGAGCTCAAGGCGAAGGTCGGCGGCCGCACCCTGCGCATCCGCCCGGCCGACCCGCTGGAGCTGCGCCCGCTGGCCGCCGCCCTCGACGACATGGGCCTCACGGGCCTCGCCACGTCGACCGTGGACACCGAGGCCGGCACCGTCCTGGTCCCGATCCTCAGCGACGAGCAGCTCACCGCCGTGGTCGGCGCGGTCACCGCGCGCGGCATCACGATCGGCTCGATCGCCACCGAACTGCCCAGTCTGGACGAGGTGTTCCTGTCCATCACCGGCCAGAAGGCCAGTGCCCCGCAGGACGACACCCGTACCTCCGAGCTCGAAGGGGCCGCCGTATGAGCGCCACCACGCTGACGCCTCCCCTGAATCTCGAGGCCGACTCGCGCATCTCCCTGCGCTCCCACATCCGTCACACCGGCGCGCTCGTCCGCCGCAATCTGCTGTGGATCCGCCAGGACCCGGAGTCGATGTTCGACGCGGTCCTGATGCCGATCGTCTTCACGCTCCTGTTCGTGTATGTCTTCGGCGGCTCCATCGGCCAGGCGCTCGGCGGCGGCCAGGACCAGTACGTGCAGTACGTGGTCCCGGGCATGATGGCGATGATGAGCATGAACATCGCCATGGCGGTGGGCACGGGGTTCAACCAGGACTTCCAGAACGGCATCATGGACCGGTTCCGGACCCTGCCGATCGGTCAGGGCTCGGTCCTCTTCGCCAAGATCGTGGTGGAGCTGATGCGGCTCCTCATCGCGACGACGATCATGATGATCGTCGGCCTTCTGGTGGGCTTCGACATCACGAACTGGCCCGGCCTGTTCGCCGCCGTGGGCCTCACCGCCCTCTTCGGCACGTCCATCATGTGGATCTTCCTCGTGCTCGGCGTCGTGATGAAGAGCGCCCAGGCCGTGCAGGGCATGGGCTTCCTGGTCCTGATGCCGCTGCAGTTCGGTTCGTCGATCTTCGCGCCGACGCAGTCGATGCCGGGCTGGCTCCAGGCCTTCACCGACTACAACCCGCTCTCCTCGCTCGCGGACTCCGCGCGCGGCCTGATGGTGGGCGGCCCGGTGGCGCACGACGTGTGGGTGACGGTGATCTGGTCCGCGGTCCTCACGCTCGTGATGGCTCCGATCGCGATCCACAAGTTCCGTACCAAGAACTGACGTTCACCCGGACAGGTAGTTCAACCGCGTTCGCGTCCCAGTAGGGCGGCGGCCTCGTCGAGAGACAGGTCGCCGCCTTCGGCGTACGCGGCCTCGTACGCACGGTCGCCGATGACCTCACGGATCGCGGCCTCGGCGGACGTGTGGGCGTCGCGCTCCAGGTAGGACCGCACGTGCCGGGACGGAAGCTGTCCGTCGGCGGCGCCCACGAGGCGGGCGGCGTCGCGGGCGGCGGCCGGGTCCCCGCTCAGGCTCAGGGCGCAGGCGCCGGTCACCAGATGCATGGCGGGCATGTGCGGGGCGATCACCAGGGCCAGCGGATCGGTCGCCAGCTCCAGGGCCTCGACGACGCCGGCGAGGGCTTCCTCCGCGAGGCCGTCCTCCGAGTCGAGCCAGGCCTTCATCCCGACGACGAAGCCCCGGAAGACGACGAAGCTCATCGCCTTGAACTCGTCCTGGAGGAGCCGCAGTTGCTCACGCGCCTCGGCCACACGGCCGGTGGCTCCGTACCGTCCGGCCAGGAACATGCGGGCGGCGGGCCAGGCCTCGTTCGCGTGGCGCTTGCCGGGGTCGAGGATGCCGCGCAGCAGTTCCTCGCCGCGCTCGCCGTCACCGACCTCGATGAGGGCCTGCCCGAGCCGCGCGTTCAGGATGGCCACCTGCGCCTGCGCGCCGAGGCGTTCGGCGCCCTCGATGGCGGCGGCGTAGTCCTCGGCCGCCGCGGCGTACGCGCCGCTGCGCTCATGGGCCTCGCCGCGCGCGGACAGCGCCTCGGCGACGCCCCACCGGTCGCCGAGCCGGGTGAACAGTTCGAGGGACTCGTCCGCGTCCCGGACCGCGTCGCCCGCCCAGTCGCTGCGGTTGGCGAGGATGTTGGCCCGCAGCTGGAGGGTGAGGGCGAGCTCCCAGGTGTAGCCGAGTTCGCGGCAGGTCCGCACCGTGACGTCGGCGAGGTCCCACAGCGCCTCCATGTCGCCGCTCATCATCACCGCGTAGAACCAGAGGTTGCCCGGCGGGCGGCAGGTCTGCGGGAGGCCCGGGCGGTACGCCTGCGCGATCGCGCGCAGCTTCGCGCCGCCCTCCTCGGTCTGCCAGGTCTCCATCTCCATGTCCATGTAGGCGAGACGGAGCAGGTGCACCCCGCGCCGCGCCTCCACGAGGAGTTCGGGGCCGAACGGCGGCGGGGCGTCGGTGCAGCGCTCGTAGAGCGGGGGCGCCGGGGCGGCGGGCGGGGCGAACGGGTCGGGGCCGAGCGCGGTGGCCTCGCGCGACCAGTTGCGGGCGTCGACACGCAGGTCGCGCATCTGCCAGAACCAGGCCAGCGAGAGCACCAGGGAGAGCGTCTCCTGCTCGTCCCGCGCGGCGACGGCGTGCCGCAGGGCGGTGCGCAGGTTCTCGTATTCGCGTTCCAGGCGGGCGACGGCGGCGCGCTGACCGTGACCGCGCAGCTGCGGGTCGGTGGTGCGGGCCAGTTCGCGGTAGTACGTGAGGTGCGCGCGCTCGGCGTCCGCCCGGTCACCGGCCTCGTCGAGCCGGTCACCCGCGTACTCGGCGACGGTCTCCAGGAGGCGGTAGCGCATGGCGCCGGCCTGGTCGCGGCCCTCGCCGTCGGCGCCGTCCCCGTAGTCCCCGCAATCTCCGTGGTCTCCGTGGTCTTCGTGGTCAGCCTCGCCGCCGCCCCAAGGGGCCGCCACGACAAGGGACTTGTCCACGAGCGAGCCGATCGCGTCGAGGGCGCCTGGGCCGCACACCGCCTCGGCGGCGGCGAGGTCGCAGCCGCCGCTGAAGACCGACAGCCGGCGCAGGACGGTCCGCTCCTCCTCGTCGAGGAGGTCCCAGGACCAGTCGACGACGGCCCGCAGCGTCTGCTGGCGGGGCAGGACGGTGCGGGCGCCCGAGGTGAGCAGGCGGAAGCGGTCGTCGAGGCGGTCGGCGATCTGGCGAGGCGTGAGCATGCGCAGCCGGGCGGCGGCGAGCTCGATGGCGAGGGGCAGCCCGTCGAGGCGCCGGCAGATCTCGGCCGCGGCCCGCTCGTCGTCCTCGACCCGGAACCCGGGCCGCACGGCGGCGCCCCGCTCGCCGAACAGACGCAGGGCGAAAGGCTCCGGCAGCGGCTCCACCGGGTGCAGCAACTCGCCCGGTACGCCCAGGGGTTCGCGGCTCGTGGCGAGAACCGTCACGCCGGGGCACTGGCTGAGCAGCTGCTCGGCGAGGCGGGCGGCGGCCTCGATCACGTGCTCGCAGTTGTCGAGGATCAGCAGCATGCGGCGGTGCGCGCAGTGCTCGGTGAGGCGTACGAGC
Organism: Streptomyces sp. CB01635; assembly: GCF_002803065.1. Classification (GTDB taxonomy): domain Bacteria; phylum Actinomycetota; class Actinomycetes; order Streptomycetales; family Streptomycetaceae; genus Streptomyces. The sequence continues at coordinate 281,980 of NZ_NNBL01000002.1, read as the reverse complement.
GGGTCCTCGCCGTGCCGGTCGGACGCGACCCGCAGCTCCTCGGCGCCGGCGCCGCGCAGCACGGTCTCGCGGGCCCCGAGCGCCGTGACGACGGCCTCCGGGACGGCGTCCGGGTCCTCGATGGGCGCGAGCTCGGCCAGCCATACACCGTCCGGCAGATCCATGCTCTCGGCGGTCTCCTGGGACAGCCGGGTCTTTCCGGCGCCGCCAGGCCCCAGCAGCGTCACGAGCCGCACCCGCCCGAGGTCCTCACGAATCGCCCCGATGTCGCCGGCGCGCCCCACGAAGGAGGTGAGCCGGGCGCGGAGGTTGCCTGTGTGCGCGGGTGCCCTGACCGGGGTGGTGGGTCTTTCGGCGGAGGCGGTGGGCGCGGAGGCGCGCGGCGTCAGCAGGTCGGCGTGCAGTGCGCGCAGTTCCGGGCCCGGGTCCGTTCCCAGCCGCTCCGCGAGCTCGACCCGTACCCGCTCGTAGGCCGCCAGCGCCTCGGCGGTGCGGCCCGCGTCGCGCAGGGCGCGCAGCCGCAGCGCCTGGAGCGGCTCGTCGAGCGGATGCGCGTCGCACAGCGCGGTCAGTTCGGGCAGTACGGACTCGGCCCTGCCCAGCGCGAGCGAAGCGGAGAGCCGTGTGCGCCGGGATTCGAGGTGGAGCGCCTCCCAGCGGGCGGCGTCCGCCGAGCGGTCCGGCAGATCGGCCAGCGCGGGGCCGCGCCACAGGGAGAGCGCGTCGTCGAGGACGGCCACCGACTTGCCGGGGTCGCCATCGGCCAGCGCCTGTACGCCGTCCCTCACGAGCCGCTCGAAGCGGAACAGGTCGATGTCCTCGGAGGTGGCGGACAGCCGGTAGCCGCCGTCGAGCGAGTGCACCGCGTCGGCGCCGATCGCCCTGCGCAGCCGGCCCACGAGCGCCTGGAGCGCGCCGGACGCGTCCGCGGGCGGATCGGCGCCCCAGACCTCGTCGGTGAGCACCTGCGGAGGGACGGTACGGCCGGGGCGCAGCGCGAGCACGGTCAGCAGGGCACGCAGGCGCGCCCCGCCTACGGGGACGGCCGTGCCGTCGTCGCGGAGTGCCTGCGTGGAGCCGAGAATGCGGTAGCGCACCGGCCCATTGTCCCCAAACCGGCCGCCGGCCCGCGCCCGGGTTTCGGTGGGAGGGCGATCCGGGGTGTGGAGCAGATCTTTCGGCGGCGGGCAGACATCCGTCAGGGCGGGGGCAACGGGCGCGTTCTCGCCGGTGTCGCGGAACCCGCGGCCTGCCCCGGGACGTTCCCCCCACACCGCACCACCGATACGGTCAGCCCGTCGCCCCAGCACCGCACCAGGCCGCACGCACCCCGGGAGCCCTCCTCCATGACCACCGTCGCCACCCGTCGCAGCGATCGCAGGATCAGCCCCGTCTTCCTCGGTATCGCCGCCGTCACCGCCGTCGCCGGCTGGGCGGTGTGGACGGACTTCGCCGCGCAGCCCGGCATCGCCGTCTTCCTGTTCGTGACGGGCGCCTGGATCGTCTCGCTCTGTCTGCACGAGTACGCCCACGCGCGCACGGCCCTGCACAGCGGCGACATCTCCATCGGCGCGAAGGGCTATCTGACCCTGAACCCGCTCAAGTACACGCACGCCCTGCTCAGCATCGTGCTGCCCGTCATCTTCGTGATCATGGGCGGGATCGGTCTGCCCGGCGGCGCCGTCTTCATCGAGCGGGGCCGGATCCGGGGCCGCTGGCGGCACAGCCTCATCTCGGCGGCGGGCCCGCTGACCAACGTCCTGTTCGCCGTCGTGTGCACGGCGCCGTTCTGGCTGGACGCGCTGAACGGGGTGCCGGACACGTTCCGCTACGCACTCGGGTTCCTGGCCCTGCTCCAGGTGACCGCGGCGATCCTGAACTTCCTGCCGGTCCCGGGCCTGGACGGCTACGGCGTCATCGAGCCGTGGCTGTCCCAGAGCTTCCGGCGGCAGGTGGAGCCGTTCGCTCCGTTCGGGCTGCTCGCCGTGTTCGGCATCCTGTGGATCCCGGAGGTGAACCACGTGTTCTTCGACGCCATCGACGCGATTCTGCGCTCCCTCGGTGTCACCGAGTGGGACACCTACTGGGGTCAGGAGTTCTACCGCTTCTGGCAGGGCACCCCTGAGATCCCCATCGTCACGCAGTAGGCGCGACCGCCGCGTTCGCCTGCTTCTCGGCCTTGGCCCGGCGTGCGTAGTACCAGGCCATGTTCGAGGTGAGGCCCGCGAGCAGGACCCAGACGATGCCGAGCAGGCTGCCCTGCACGAAGGCGACCACGGCTGCGGCCGTCGAGAGGACGCAGACGACTAGGGCGTACAGAGCGAGGCGGGGCATGGGGGTCGGCTCCTGTCGGACGGAGAGTTGTACGCCGACCAGTGTCCCCCATGCCCTTCCGCGGCCGCACCGCGGTGACGCGCGCCGGTCAGACGTCGGTGACCCGCAGGCCCGCGTGTGCCTTGTAGCGGCGGTTCACCGAGATCAGGTTCGCGACCAGCGACTCCACCTGGTGCGCGTTGCGCAGCCGGCCCGCGAAGACTCCCCGCATGCCCGGAATGCGGCCCGCCAGCGCCTGGACGATCTCCGTGTCCGCCCGCTCCTCGCCCAGCACCATCACGTCCGTGTCGATCTCGACGATCGCCTCGTCCTGGAGGAGCACGGCCGACAGGTGGTGGAACGCCGCCGTCACCCTCGAATCCGGCAGCAGCGCCGCGGCCTGCTCCGCCGCGCTGCCCTCCTCCGGCTTCAGCGCGTACGCGCCCTTCTTGTCGAAGCCCAGCGGGTTGACGCAGTCGACCACGAGCTTGCCCGCGAGGTCCTCGCGCAGCGATTCCAGCGTCTTGCCGTGGCCCTCCCACGGCACCGCCACGATCACGATGTCGCAGCGGCGCGCACACTCCGCGTTGTCCGCGCCCTCGACGCCCAGGCCCAGCTCATCCGCTGCCGCCTGCGCGCGCTCCGCCGCGCGGGATCCGATGATCACCTTCTGGCCGGCCCTCGCCAGCCGGTAGGCGAGCCCGCGGCCCTGGTCGCCCGTGCCTCCCAGCACGCCTACCACCAGCCCCGATACGTCGGGGAGGTCCCAGGGGTCCTTCGCGGGGGCCTTCTGCACACTGTCCGTAGAGGTCATACGGTGACCTTACTCAGGCGTACGGCCCAGCAGCGCGGCGACCGGGATCCGCCTGAACGTGATCGTCTCGTACGCGCTGAAGTCTCCCGTCTCGTACAGCAACCCGACCGTCTCGGGGTCGGCCTGCACCAGGTCGGAGTAGGCCGCCGGCAGGCCGTCCACCGTGTGGACCACCCGCCATGTCACACCCTCGTCCTCGCTCGCCCGCACGCTCATCAGCGCCCTGAACCCGGGGTCCGCCGGGCCCGCGAACAGCAGCACCTCCCCCAGCCTCAGCAGACTCCCCTCCACCACCGGGCCCACCAGGCCCGCCTGCGGGCGGAATGCCTTGACCAGGCTCTCGCCGCCGTCCTCCGACGTCGCGTCCGCCCTCGTGCCCGGCGCGGGCGAGTCGTTGCGGGCGTTGAAGTACAGCCGCCCGTCCGGCAGTTCGACCGCGGTCGTCTCGTTCACATTCACATAGCCGTCCGGGTGGTCGTCCACGTAACCGAGCCGCCAGGTCCTGCCCCTGTCGTCGCTCAGCAGGCAGTGGCCTCCGTCGTACTTTCCCTCCGTGCCGGTGTCGCCTCCGGCGGGCGGGAGGGAGTGGTTGGCCGGTACCACCACTCGTCCGCTGTGTGTTTGGATCGCGTGGCCCGGGCCTGTGGCGTACCAGCGCCAATTCCCGTTCTTTGCCTGTGCTGTGATCTCCCTGGGCGACGACCAGGTCAGGCCCTCGTCGTCGCTGTGCTGCACCCAGACTCGGCGTCCGTCCTCGGGCGCGACCTCGCCCCGTCTGATCGCCGTTTCTGTTGCCCCTGCCGCGTTCCTCACGTGGACGATCAGGACCCGTCCCGTGTCCAGGACCACCGGCGCCGGGTTTCCCGCCAGGTCGTTGCCGTTCGCCGCCACCACCTGGAGCGGGTCCCAGGTCCGGCCGCCGTCCGTGGATCTCTTCAGGACCACGTCGATGTTCCCGTAGTCCACCCTCGATCCCACTCGTCCCTCGCAGAACGCGAGCAGCACGCCGGAGCGTGTCGTGACAGCTGCGGGGATCCGGAAGCTCGCGTATCCCTCGCGCCCCGCGCGGAAGGGAACAGACGTCTCAGTCAGCACCCCCCATCCCTCCCCACCCCGAGGGAATTCCCGGTGAACTCGGCCTGACGAGTTCACTGTTGAGGCAGTATGCGCAGGCATGGACGCCGTACGGGTCGCACTGCTGCGGGAAGTACTCGCCGGAACCGAGTGGCTGGGCGCCGCGCGCCGCTTCGCGGGTGCGCTGCGGGCCTCCGTCGTGCCGCACGGGGGCGGGCTGCTTCTCGTCGGCACGCCCGAGTACGAGCCGTGGCATCTCGCGGCGCATCTTGTGGACGAGGCGGCCTGGTCCGGGATGCCCGAGCTGTCGCCCACGCTCGTGCGGCACCGGGCGGGGGTCGGGGGTCCGGCCCATCTTGCGGTGGGGCTCGGGCGCATCGAGGCGGCCCGGCGGGGCGAGACTCTGCTCGTTGTGGCGCCTGGGGCGCCGGGTGAGGAGTTGCTGGAGCGGGTGCATGACGCTCGGCGGGCGGGGGCCACGGTTCTGGCCATCGACTCGGGCGACCGTGATCTGCATGCCATGGCCCACGAGGCGCTCACGCCCGGGCCCGATCTCGACCTCGATACGGCGCAGCACCTGGTCAGCGCGGCCGCGGGCGAGAATCCCGTCGGCGGCCCGGCCCGGGGGCCTCGTCGGCGCTTCCGTGATCGGCTGTCCCGTCTTGCGGACCATCTGACCTCGCCGCCGCCTGCGGGGTGGTAGGGGTGGGGGTTTGCGGTTGATGCTGGGTGGTGGGTGCTGGTGCGCCGGCGGGTGTCGGCTGTCTTCGGCCGGTGCGGGCTCGGTGGGGTTTCGGGTGCGGGCACGGTGCGGGCTCGGTGTGGGCTCGTCAGGTGCGTTTTTGGGTGCGGGGCCGCGGGGGCATGTACGTGCTCGCTGTTCTACGGGTGCACGTCAGCCGGCTGATTGCCTGTGCGTGGTGCTGGTGGCTGCGCGCGCACATGCCCCCACGTCCCCTCCCGTTTCGTCGGCGTCTCACGGCCGGTGGGACTTCGCTGTCTCCGGCCAAGTCTCGTACGCGGCCGAATGCCCGGTGGGACTACCTGTCTTCGGCCTGTCTCGTACGCGGCGACCGCCCGGTGGGACTACTTCTCCCCGTCTCCTACGCGGCGGGGGGCGTCAGGTCTTGTCGTCCTCGTCCTTGGCCGTGGCGTCGTGCCACTTGGGGTCCGTCTCCCATTCGAGGTTTCGTTCACGCGCCGTCTCCATCGCGTGTTCCGCCTCGGTGCGCGACGCGTACGGGCCGAAACGGTCCTTGTTGGGGCAGTCGGGCCCCTCCTCGACCTTCTGGTGCTCCAGGCAGTAGTACCACTCGCCGGGCTTCCCGACAGTCCGCCTCTTGAACAGGGCCATCTTCGGCTCCTCTCGCCATGACCATGGTCCCCCACAGCCGCTCGATACACTCGCTGGCATGTCTGGCCAGTCGCTGCTCGTACCAGGGGAGCTCTCTCCCACTCGTTCCGTACCCGGAAACATCCGGCGTCCCGAGTACGTGGGCAAGCCCGCGCCGACGCCGTACAAGGGGCCTGAGCTCCAGACCCCGGAGACGGTCGAGGCCATGCGCCTCGCCGGCCGGATCGCCGCGCGAGCCATGGAGGAGGCCGCCAAGGCCATCGCTCCCGGTGTGACCACGGACGAACTCGACCGCATCGCGCACGAGTACATGGTCGACCACGGCGCGTACCCGTCGACCCTCGGCTACCGCAACTTCCCGAAGTCGCTGTGCACCTCCGTCAACGAGGTCATCTGCCACGGGATCCCCGATTCCACCGTCCTGAAGGACGGCGACATCATCAACCTCGACGTGACCGCCTACATCGGCGGTGTTCACGGCGACAACAACGCCACCTACCTGGTCGGCGATGTCGACGAGGAGTCCCGGCTTCTTGTCGAGCGGACCCGTGAGTCCCTCAACCGCGCCATCAAGGCCGTCCGGCCCGGGCGTCAGATCAACATCATCGGCCGCGTCATCGAGTCGTACGCCAAGCGCTTCGGTTATGGCGTCGTGCGGGACTTCACCGGGCACGGGATCAACTCGTCGTTCCACTCCGGCCTGATCATTCCGCACTACGACAGCCCGCACGCCACCACCGTCATCCAGCCCGGGATGACCTTCACCATCGAGCCCATGCTCACGCTCGGCACCCATGAGTACGACATGTGGGACGACGGGTGGACCGTTGTGACCAAGGACCGCAAGCGGACCGCTCAGTTCGAGCACACCCTTGTCGTGACCGAAACCGGTGCGGAGATTCTTACTCTGCCCTGACGTCGTGGATTCGTCCGTAGGCCCGTTCCGTTGGTGGGGCGGGCCTTTTGCGTTGCCCTGGCGGCTGATCGGGGTAGCGTTTTTACCGACAGGACGTCGGGAACCTGGTAAGTTAGGCAAGCCTAAGTTTAGCGATCTGGAGGCCTCATGGATACGCCGTTCTCCACCCTGATCCGCACCGCCTCTCACGAGCAGCACACAGAGGCCGAGAGCACCACGTTCATGAGCGACCTTCTCGGCGGAGCCCTCGGCGTCGACGCCTACGCCCGGTACACCGAGCAACTGTGGTTCGTCTACCGGGCGTTGGAGGGGGCCGCGGGGCGACTGGAGGGGTCCGCCGTCGCCGGGCCTTTCATACAGGCCGAGCTGTTCCGGGTCTCTGCCATCGAGCGGGATCTGGCCCATCTGCGGGGGGACGGCTGGCGCGACGGCGTTTCCGCGCTGCCGGCCACTCAGGCATACGCCTCGCGCGTTGCCGAGTGCGCTCGGGAGTGGCCGGGGGGCTACGTCGCCCATCACTACACCCGGTACCTGGGGGATCTGTCCGGTGGACAGATCATCCGCGACAAGGCCGAGAAGAACTGGGGCTTCGCCCGCAAGGGTGATGGCGTGCGGTTCTATGTGTTTGAGCAGGTCCCGAACCCTGCCGCCTTCAAGCGTAGTTATCGCGCTCTGCTGGACGGTGTTCGCGTTGATGAGCTGGAGAAGCAGCGCATCGTGGCCGAGTGCAAGCGGGCGTTCGCGCTCAACACCGCCGTCTTCAAGGCCCTTGGCGAGGAATTCAGCAGCGCCGCTTGATCAGGTGAGGCGGACTCTGCCGCCTACCTCGATCAGGCCTTCCGGCTGGGGGGCCGTGAGGATCTGGGAGCCTTTGCCCTGCGTGATGTTCAGGGCTCTGTGCAGTTGCGCCGTGAGCAGTAGTGCCGCCGCCCCCGTCGCCTCGTCCTCGTCGATGCCGTCACCCCTTCCCGGGAACGCTCGGGCCCTCACCTTTCCTGCCGCCGTGTCCTCCCACGCCCAGGCGTAGACCCACTCGCCCGGCGGGGGGACTTGGAGTTCCTCCACCTCTGACGCCGAGGCGTACTCGCGCAGCGTCCGGGGCGGCGCCCACTCCGGTCGCGCCTCGATCCAGGTGAACTCGCCGTCCAGCCGCGTGCCCACCACGCCTGCGGGCGTGACCAGTTCGGGTACGTCCAGGAGCCAGGCGGTGCCGACGCAGGGATGTCCGGCGAAGGGGAGGCGCAGGGTCGGTGTGTAGATGTCGATGACGCCGCGCTCGGGGTCGTCCACGAACACCGTCTCGCTGAAGCCCAGCTTCGCCGCCAGGGCCTGTCGCTCGTGCTCGTCGGGGACGTCGCTTCCCTCTCGTACGACTCCCAGCTCGTTGCCGTGGTCGCCATGAGGGCCGCAGAAGACTCGGAGCACGTCGTAGTCCGTCACCGGGACAGTCAATCATTCGGTGGGGGGTAGCGGGTTTTTGCCTTTCGTTTGCCGTTTCACGGGTCGCCCATGGGTCGCTTGTATCCGGGGCGCGATCGGCGTCATTTCGTGAGAGCTGAATCACTGGACCCCTGGGTAGCACTGAGGTAAGCCTCGGTTAAGTTAGGTCCGCCTCACTCACTGTTCCTCACGTCTTGGAGCCCGCATGCGAGCCGTCCGACTCACTGTTGTCACCGCCGCCGCCACTGCGGCGACCCTGGCCGCCGTCACGGGCTGCACCCAGAAGAGCGACGCCAAGTCCGGTGGCGACCGCGTCGTCGAGGTCACCGCCACGGACGACAAGTGCGACGTCTCCAAGACCGAGTTCCCCGCCGGCCATGTCGAGCTCTCCATAGAGAACAAGGGCTCCAAGGTCACCGAGGTCTACGTCCTGTTCCCGGACGACCGGATCGTCAGCGAGCGCGAGAACATCGGCCCCGGAACCAAGCAGAAGCTCACCGCCGAGGTGAAGGCCGGCACGTACGAGATCGCCTGCAAGCCCGGCATGAAGGGCGACGGCATCCGGCAGAAGGTGACCGTCACCGGCGGCAAGGCCGTCAAGCGTGACGCCCGTCTGGACAAGGCCGTGGCCGCCTACCGGACCTACGCGCAGGAGCAGGCCGACGAGACGCTGCCCAAGGTCACAACGTTCACGGACGCCGTGCGCAAGGGTGACCTGAAGGCCGCGCAGGCCGCGTACGCCCCGTCCCGTATCGGCTGGGAGCGCACCGAGCCCGTCGCCGAGTCCTTCGGTGACATCGACCCGAAGGTCGACGTCCGCGCGGACGGCCTGGAGGAGGGGCAGGACCCGAAGACGGACTGGACCGGCTGGCACCGCCTGGAGAAGGCGCTGTGGCAGGACAAGAAGATCGGCTCCCGGGAGAAGGAGCTGGCGACGCAGCTCGACAAGGACCTCAAGGACTGGCAGACCCGCGTCGGCAAGGCGGACATCACGCCGACCTCCATGGCCAACGGCGCCAAGGAGCTCCTCGACGAGGTCGCCACCGGCAAGGTCACGGGCGAGGAGGAGCGCTACTCGCACACCGACCTGGTCGACTTCAAGGCCAACGTCGAGGGTGCCGAGAAGGCGTACGACCTGCTCAAGCCCGTCGCCGCGGAGAACGACGCCGCGCTGACGAAGGAGCTCGACAAGCAGTTCGCCGCCCTGGACACGCTGCTCGACAAGTACCGCAAGGACAAGACCTCCTACGAGTTCACCTCCTACGACAAGGTCGGCAAGGCGGACCGCAAGGAGCTCTCGGACGCGGTGAACGCGCTCGCGGAGCCGCTGTCCAAGCTCGCCGCCGCCGTCGTCGTCAAGTAGCCCTCCGGGTACGCAGGTAAGGGGTCAGGGATGACGGACACCACCGCCGATGTCTCGGTCGGATCGGACAACTCTCCTACGCCGTCGCGTCGTTCGCTGCTCGCGGTGGGCGGTGCCGGGCTCGCGCTCGGTGCCGCCGCCGCGGGGGGCGCCGTCGCCGTGACGCGGACCGGTGACGATCCGCAGCCGGTCGCCGACTCGGGCGGCGCCGTGTCGTTCCACGGCGCGCACCAGGCCGGAATCGCCACCGCCGTCCAGGACCGTCTGCACTTCGCGTCGTTCGACGTGAAGACCGACGACCGCGACGAGTTCGTGCAGCTCCTGAAGGACTGGACGAAGGCCGCGTCCAGGATGACCGAGGGGCACGCGGTCGGCGAGGGCGCGTACGGCGGGCTGCCCGAGGCGCCGCCGGACGACACCGGCGAGGCGCTCGGCCTCAAGCCGTCCCGGCTCACCCTCACGATCGGCTTCGGCCCGTCCCTGTTCGAGAAGTTCGGGCTTACGGACCGGCGGCCCGAGGCCCTCGTCGACCTGCCGAAGTTCCCCGGCGACAATCTCGACAAGGCCCGCAGCAACGGCGACCTGTGCATTCAGGCCTGCGCCGACGATCCGCAGATCGCCGTGCACGCCATCCGCAATCTCGCCAGGATCGGCTTCGGCAAGGTCGCCATCCGCTGGTCCCAGCTCGGCTTCGGCAAGACCTCCTCGACGACCCCGGACGCGCAGACCCCGCGCAACCTGATGGGCTTCAAGGACGGCACCCGCAACATCGCCGGCACCGAGACCGCCCGCCTGGACCAGCACGTGTGGGTCGGCGCCAAGGACACGGACGCCAACTCCGCCTGGATGACCGGGGGTTCGTACCTCGTCGCCCGGCGCATCCGCATGAACATCGAGACCTGGGACCGTACGTCTCTCCAGGAGCAGGAGGACGTCTTCGGCCGCGACAAGGGCGAGGGCGCCCCGGTCGGCAAGGCCAAGGAGCGCGACGAGCCGTTCCTGAAGGCGATGAAGCCGGACGCGCACGTGCGGCTCGCGCACCCCGACTCCAACGCGGGGGCGACCATCCTGCGCCGCGGCTACTCCTTCACCGACGGCACGGACGGTCTCGGCCGTCTGGAGGCCGGCCTGTTCTTCCTGGCCTACCAGAAGGACGTGCGCAAGGGGTTCGTCCGCGTGCAGCGGAACCTGTCGCGCAGTGACGCGCTCAACGAGTACATCCAGCACGTGGGTTCGGCCGTCTTCGCCGTCCCGCCGGGCGTCCGGGACTCGGGCGACTGGTGGGGCCGGGCGCTGTTCTCCAAGGAGGCATGAGGACACGATGTTCGGCAACTATCTGATCGGTCTGCGCGAAGGGCTCGAAGCGAGTCTCGTCGTCTGCATTCTCATCGCGTATCTGGTCAAGACGGACCGGCGTGACGCGTTGCGTCCCATCTGGATCGGCATCGCCATCGCCGTCGCCGTGGCGCTCGGCTTCGGCTTCGCGCTGACCTTCGGCTCGCAGGAGCTGACGTTCGAGGCGCAGGAGGCGCTCGGCGGCTCGTTGTCGATCGTCGCCGTGGGCCTGGTGACGTGGATGGTCTTCTGGATGCGGCGCACCGCGCGGCATCTGAAGGCCGAGCTGCACGGCAAGCTGGACGCCGCGCTGCAGATGGGTACGGCTGCGCTGGTGGCGACGGCGTTCCTCGCGGTCGGCCGTGAGGGGCTTGAGACCGCCCTGTTCGTGTGGGCTTCGGTACGCGCGTCCAACGACGGCACGCACGGGCCGCTCATCGGCGTCCTGCTGGGCCTGCTGACCGCCGTCGTCCTCGGCTGGCTGTTCTACCGGGGCGCCCTGCGGATCAACCTGGCGAAGTTCTTCACGTGGACCGGCGGCATGCTGGTGATCGTGGCGGCGGGCGTCCTCGCGTACGGCGTGCACGATCTTCAGGAGGCGCAGTTCCTGGGCGGTCTGTCCAGCAAGGCGTTCGACATCAGCGGGACGATTCCGCCGGACAGCTGGTACGGCACGCTCCTCAAGGGCGTGTTCAACTTCCAGCCCGATCCCACGGTCCTCCAAGTCGTCGTCTGGCTGCTGTACTTGGCCGTGACGCTCACGGTGTTCTTCGCGCCGTCCGGTTTCCTGTCCAGGAAGCCGGAGCCCGAGGCGCAGACGCCTGCCGAGTCCGCCAAAGCCTGATCCGGACGCTCGCGCCGCTCCCCTCCCCGATAGGGTTCGGGCCCGGGAAGGGGAAGGTGAAGAGAACCGATGAGCAAGCTCCTCCGCAGGCCTCGTGGTCTCAGGAAGCCGGTGACGGCGGTGGCCCTCGCGACTGCCGTGGCGGTCACGGCGAGCGGGTGTGTGACGGTGCACGGGGAGCGGGAGGTCCTCCCGGCGGCCACCAAGGCCGAGGCCGCCCGCGCCCTGAAGGATTTCACCGCCGCGTACAACAAGGCCGACAAGGCGTACGACGGGTCCCTCGACGAGGACCATGTGACGGGCGCGCTCGGCGCGATCGACGCGGCCAAGCTGAAGGCCGGGCACGTCAATCACCCCGACGGCAACCCGAACCACTCGGATCTGGCGCTGTCGGACGCCGAGTTCACCATCCCCAAGAAGGCGGGCTGGCCCCGCTGGTTCGTCGCGAACACCACGGCCAACCGGGGCGGCGACTTCCGGTGGATGCTGGTCTTCACCCGCGACGATGTGAACCGGCCGTGGCAGGTGTCGTATCTGACGCTCATGTCGCCCGGTGACGTCCCCGAGTTCAAGAAGGACAAGGACGGCTGGGCGCAGCCCGTGACGGCGGACGCCGCGGGGCTCGCGGTGGCGCCGCAGGACATGAGCCGCAAGTACGCGACGTATCTGAAGGACGGCGGGGACGGTTTCGCGCCGGGCCGGCACACGTCGCAGTGGCGGACCACGCGGGAGAAGAACGCGAGCCGCCCGGGTCTCGCCCGGCAGTACGTCGACGAGCCGATGACGTCGGGCGACTACACGCCGTTGGGTCTGCGGACCGCGGACGGCGGGGCGCTGGTGTTCTTCGCGACGCACCACTACGAGAAGCAGACGGCGTCCAAGGGCCTGAGCATCACGGTCGACAACGAGAACGTGAAGGCGCTCATGACGGGCGACGTCAAGCAGTCGCTGACGCTGGAGCGCATCTCGAACCAGGTCGCCGTCGACCCGGCCAAGGGCGGCGACGTCGAGATACTGACGCGGCTCGAGGGGCTTACGGGCGCCAAGGGCAGCTGACGCTCTCCGTGAGCCGCATGGCCCTCGCGCGTCAGCCGCGTGAGGGCCAGGCTGTCGTGAAGTCCCTTTCCTCGCCCACGTAGCGTGCGCAGGCGTCGGTGAGGGCTTCGAGCAGGGTGAGCGGGTCCGGCAGCGGGTGTTCGAGGCCGCGCAGCCAGTCGACGGTCAGGTCACCGGGGAGCCGGGCGGGCGGCACGGGCACGTACGAGCCGCGGCAGTGCCAGCGCAGGCCGGGGTGCTCGTCCATCGTCTCGGGGTGGCAGTCCAGCTCGCAGGGCCACCACTCGTCCTCGTCCTCGGGGGTGCCGCGGGTGGCGGTGAAGAAGAGCATGCGGTCGCCGCCGGACTCGGCGACGGGGCCCACGTCGATGCCGGCCGCGAGGAGGCGTGCGAGGGCCTCGCGGCCGGCCTCGAGCGGGACGTCGAGGACGTCGTGGACCATGCCGGTCGCGGTGATGAAGTTGGCCTGCGGCTGATGCCGGGCCCAGCGCTCGATCTGGCCGCGGTCCGTCGTGGACTGCGTCTGCCAGGCGAACGAGACGGGATGCCTGCCGGGCGTGGGACAGCCGATGCGGCTGCACGAACACCGGTAGTCGGTCGGGTACGCGGCGGGTGCGAGCGGCAGTCCCGCGTCCGCGGCGGCCAGGAGAAGGGCCTCGCGGCCGTCGTCGCCCTCGGCCTCCTTGGGGCGCCTGGCGCGCAGCCACTGGGAGATCCTGCCCTGTCCGCCGGACCGGCGGCCGAACTCCGCGCCCATCAATCCCCTCACCTCGCCGTAGTACCGAGAAGCATGTCCCATGGTCGCACCATCCTGCGCCGCGGGTGGCCACAGTCCACATCCGGGGTACCCGCGGCGATCCCGAGCGATACGAGGCGCGGAAGATAATCGGGTGTCATTACCGGCTTTACGCGGATTTGCCTGCCTACCGTGGTCGGCATGGTCACACGGACTGCGCTGACGGGCCTCGGCGGGCTCCTGGTTCTCGCCCCGCTGACCCTCTCCCCCGTCGAGTGGGGCGCCGGCCCCCTGACCGTCGACAGCCTCCCCCGCGTCGTCTACACGGCACACCGCGGCGGCGCCCTGGAAGTCCCGGAGAACAGCATGTCGGGCCTGACGGCCGCCTTTGAGCGCGGCACCGCGCAGGTACTCGACTTCGACACCCGAATGCTTCGCGACGGCACGATCGTGGTCATGCACGACCCGACCCTGGACCGCACGACGTACACGTCGGGCCCGGTGAACAGGATCGACGCCCGGCAGTGGGCGCGCGTGCGGATGCGTCCGAGGGCCTCACTGCCGGGCCACTGGCGCGCGGAGCCGCTGCCGACGGTCGCCGAGGTTCTCGACCGTCTCGGCGGCCGCACCGTGCTGATGCTGGAGGCGAAGGACCCGCGGAGCCTGGACGGGATCGCCGCGATGATCCGGCGCCGGGGCCTCACCCGGTCGGTGTTCGTGAACTCCAACGACCCGGCCGTCGCCCTGCGCGCCCACGACTTGGGCCTCACGTCACAACTGTGGCGCTCGGAGGTCCAGATGCGCACGGACCGCCCGGCGCGCTGGGCCCGGTTCGTCGACCTGCTCGACGTGGACTACAAGGCGCGCGACGCCGATCTCGTACGGGCCGTGCGGTCCGGGATCCCGCGGGTGTGGGCGCACACGGTGGACTCGCCGCGCCAGCGGGACCGCGTGCTGCGGCTCGGCTGCAACGGCGTGATCTCGGACGCGCCGGGCCTGCTGGCCCGCACCCCGTCGGCCGTGCGGGCGCGGGTCAGCGGGGGCTGAGCCCGTAGAGGGCGTACTCGACGAGGGCGTCGGCGTAGGCGTGGTCCAGGGGGCCCGTGCCCTGGAGCCAGCGCTGGGCGAGTGGGGCGGAGAACAGGTCACGGGCGATGTACGGGTCCACGTCGGCGCGGATCTGGCCGGCGTCCTGGGCGGCGCGCAGGCGGCGTACGTACAGCTCCAGCGAGGGCAGCAGGAGCCGGCCGACGAACTCCTCACCGAAGGCCGGGTTGGCGACGCCCTCGGCGGCGAGGGCGCGGGCCGGGGCGTCGTAGCGGGGGTCGAGCAGCTCGTCGACGGTGGCGCGCAGGACCACCTTGAGGTCGGTCTCGATGTCGCCGGTGTCCGGGATGCCGTCCGCCTCCGCCCAGTCGCCCGCTCCGGCCGCCTCCGCCGCCTGGACGCCGAGGTCGATGAAGGCCTCCATGAGGACCTCCGCCTTGGAGGACCACCAGCGGTAGATCGTCTGCTTGCCGACGCCCGCGCGGGCGGCGATGCCCTCGATGGTCGTCTTGGGATAGCCGATCTCGGCGACGAGGGCGAGGGCGGCGTCGTAGATCGCGCGGCGTGAGCGCTCGCTGCGGCGGTTGGAGTCGGGAGCGGTCTTCTGGGCCATGGCTCGAATGTATCAGCGAGCGAGGCGAGACGTACCGTCTCAACTCCCTTGACAAGACGATCCGTCTCATCGACAGTGGACATCGTCGGCGAGACGCACCGTCTCGTTCCGGGGGGTTCGACTCCCTCCCGGGACAGCGCCGTTCGAAGATCGAAGGGAGACCACGATGAGCCGAGGTGGATCCGGGAACATGCTGGGCGTCGGCGGCACCCGCAGCAACCTCTCCCGCAAGACCCTGCGCGGCGGCGGCCGCGACGGCCGGGTCGGCGGCGGGCTCGACCCGCAAGCACAGAAGCGGGAGTTGCTGCGCAGACTGCGGGAGGAACGCGTCGCCCGCGAGGGGTCGTGACGCGCGCGAAGGGTCGTGACGGCGTGCGGGGGGCGGCAGCGTCAAGTGCTGCACGTCGGAGCTTCCCGGCCAGGAGCTCGGGGCCTGATCCTGTCTGCCGGGTGCGGGGTATCTGTGGCTGATCGAGCAGGTCCCCGCGCCCCTGGGGACCGTGGGCACGTCAGGGGCGCCGGGAACTGCGCGAGCAGCCCACGACCACCCGCGGCCCACCCCGAACACCGAGCGGTACCCCTACGGGGCCGGAGGCCAGGCGTCGCCCCAGTCGGCGTCGCGGGCCGCCCGGTACAGCGGCCCGTGCCGCTTCGTCACCGTTTCACGGCCCAGCGCGCCCTCCGCCTCGCACAGGTCCAGGAGCACCTGGCCCTTGCGGATCTGGGGGCGGCGGGTGATCCGGGCCGCGGGGCGCTCGGGGGCGAAACGGGTCGCTGCCACGTAGCTGAACTTCTCGTCCTCGTACGCGAGCGATCCGCCCTTGACCTGGCGGTGCAGCGACGACCGGCTGACCCGGGCCGAGAAGTGGCACCAGTCGGTGCCGGGCTCGATGGGGCAGGCCGCGCTGTGGGGGCAGGGCGCGGCGACGTGGAATCCGGCGTCGATCAGGCGCCGGCGTGCCTCGATGATCCGCTCGTAGCCGTCGGGGGTGCCGGGCTCGACGACGACCACGGCCCCGTCGGGGCTCGCGGCGGCGGCCGCGGCGTCGACCACGGAGCGGCGGTCGTCCTCGGTCAGTTCCTTGAGGACGTACGAGACCGTCACGAGATCGGTGCTCTCGATGGTGAGCGCCGCTCCGATACGGGAGCGCTGCCACCGCGCGGACGTCAACCGGTCGCAGGAACCGGCCAGTTCACGTCCGAGGGCGAGCGCGGGCTCGGCCCAGTCGAGGACGGTGACCGGGCGCTCGCCGGCCCAGGTGTCGGCGACGGCCCAGACCGCGGCGCCCGTCCCGCCGCCCACGTCGACCTGGCTCCCGGGCGCCCAGCCCTCGGGCGCCGCGTCGGCGAGCGCGCCGAGCGCCGAGCGGACCGCCTCGAAGGTGGCCGGCATCCGGTACGCGGCGTAGGCGGCGACATCGGCGCGGTCCCGAAGGATCGGCGCGTCCGTCGGGGTGCTCCCCCGGTAGCTCGCGATCAGCCGTTCGACGGCGCGCGCCGCCTGCGTGGGCGGCAGCCCGTCGAGCAGGCCCGCGAGGGCCGCGCGCAGGGTGTCGGCCGGGGAGGCGGGCGAGTAAGGGGTCAGGGGGGCGTCCACCCCGTGATTCTACGGTCGCGGCGGGGGCCGCCTACGCGCCCACGGCCCGCGCGAGACGCGTCGCCGCCGAGGCGCGCGGTCCGTTCTGCGGGGGCCTGCGGCGCGGGTGGACCGTGTTCGCGAGGAGGATCAGGAACGTGTCCGTGGCGCGGTCGAGGACGAGCGACGTGCCGGTGAAGCCGCAGTGTCCGGCCGCGCCGCGGCCCGCGAGCTCGCCCATGAACCAGGGCTGGTCGAGCTGGAAGCCGAGGCCGGGCGCCGTCAGCATCAGCTCGACGTAGTCGGGGCCGAGGATGCGGGCGGTGCCGTACGAGCCGCCGTTGAGCAGAGTGCGGCACAGGACCGCGAGGTCGTACGCCGTGGAGAAGAGGCCCGCGTGACCGGCGACGCCGCCCAGCGCCCAGGCGTTCTCGTCGTGGACGATGCCGCGCACGAGGCCCCGGTCGGCCCTGGCCCAGGGGCGGCGCTGGTCCTCGGTGGCGGCGGCGCCGGGGTGCGGGCCGAAGCCCGTCGCCGTCATGCCGAGGGGCCGGGTGATGCCGTCGCGCACGAGGACGTCGAGGGGGCGCTGCGCGATGCGCTCCAGGACCTGCTGGAGCAGCAGCATGTTGAGGTCGGAGTAGAGGTAGGCGCCGGGCGGGGACGACGGGGCCTCGGTGCGCAGGGCCGTCAGGCGCGCCGCGTCGTCCGGGCAGTCGTAGAGCGGGAGTTCGGGGCGCAGGCCCGAGGTGTGGGTGAGGAGCTGGCGGATCGTGACGTCGTGCTCGGCGGCGGCGGTGAACTCGGGGACGTAGGCGCCCACCCGCGCGTCGATGCCGAGGGTGCCGCGCTCCAGCTGCTGCACGGCGGCGACGGTGGTGAAGAGCTTGGTGAGGGAGGCGAGGTCGAAGGCCGTGTCGGGGCGCATGGGTACGCGCGACGCGGGCGGGAGCTCGACGCCTCGGTCGGCCCTCTCGTCGTAGGCGAGGTACCGCGTCGCCCAGCCCGCCGCCTCGTGCGCGGCGACGACCGGGCCGCGGCCCGCGAGGACGACGGCGCCCGCGCACCAGGGGCGCGCCCCGCGGGGCAGTTCGCGCACGTCCTGGACGAGGCGGCGCAGCCCGTCGGGGTCGAGCCCGGCGCGTTCGGGGGTGCCGGGTCGCAGTCTTGGGGTACTCAGTGCTCCGCCTCCCGCGTCGGCCCGGTCCCGCGCTGCCAGGGGCGGCACAGTCCCAAGAAGCATGCGACGGCCGCCAGGGCGCAGGCCAGCTGGACGACGGCCATCGGGACGGCGGTGCCCTCGCCCGCGATGCCCACGAGCGGTGAGGCGATGGCGCCGACCAGGAAGGAGGAGGTGCCGAGGAGCGCGGAGGCGGAGCCCGCGGCGTGCGGGGTGCGCATCAGGGCGAGGGCGTTGGTGTTGGGCATGGCGAGGCCCATCGCGGACATGAGGACGAACAGTCCCGCCGCGATCGGTACGAGTCCCACGTCGCCGAAGACGCCGGTCGCCATGAGCAGGAGCGCGGCGGAGGCGAGCGCGATGACGCAGAGGCCGACGGCGAGCGCCTTGTCGAGGCTGACGCGGCCGATGAGGAGCTTGCCGTTGATCTGACCCACGGCGATCAGGCCGACGGAGTTGATGCCGAACAGGAGGCTGAAGGTCTGGGGCGAGGCGCCGTAGATCTCCTGGACCACGAACGGCGATGCGCTGATGTACGCGAACAGCGCGGCGAAGGCGAAGCCGCCCGCGATCATGTAGCCGGTGAAGACGCGGTCGGTGAGGAGGCCGCGCATGGTGCGCAGCGCCTCGGCCGTGCCGCCGCTGTGCCGCCGTTCGGGGGCGAGCGTCTCGGGCAGGCACTTCCAGACGAGGGCGGTCAGCGCGATGCCGACGGCGGTGAGGACGACGAAGATGCCGCGCCAGTCCGTGATCCGCAGGACCTGGCCGCCGATGAGGGGCGCGACGACCGGGGCGACGCCGGAGATCAGCATGAGGGTGGAGAAGAAGCGCGCCATCTCGACACCGTCGTACAGGTCGCGCACGACCGCCCGCGCGATCACGATGCCGGCGGCCCCGGCGAGGCCCTGCATCAAGCGGAAGCCGATGAGGAGCGGGGCCGTGGGGGCGAGGGCGCAGACCGCGGTGGCGACGATGTAGACGAGGAGGCCGATGAGAAGGGGGCGCCTGCGGCCCCACTTGTCGCTCATCGGGCCGACGGCGAGCTGTCCGAGCGCCATGCCGGTGAGGCAGGCGGTGAGGGTGAGCTGGGCGGTGGCGGCCGAGGTGTGCAGCGCGTCGGTGACCTCCGGCAGTGCCGGGAGGTACATGTCCATGGACAGCGGGGGTACGGCGGTGAGTCCGCCGAGTACGAGGGTGACCAGGAAGCCGGTGCGACGGCGGGCGGTGAGCGTGGGGCCCGCGACGGGTGGTGCCCCGGGTATGCGCTGCGCTTCACGCGCGGACACGTGCTGGCGGCCGTGATCCGGCATGCGGTTCCCCTCCCGGTCGTTCATTCGATTACCTATGCTCTCAGCTCAGGTGCATTGGTTGAGACCACATTTCGTGACGTGCCGGCAAGGGCAGTGGCCGGAACCTGGCAGGGGGCCTTCAGTGGTGGAACGTGAGCGTGTGCGGTGGGGCGTCCTGGCGACCGGGGGCATCGCCGCGTCCTTCACGGCGAATCTTCTCGACATGCCGGACGCGGAGGTCGTCGCCGTGGCGTCCCGCTCCGACGCCTCGGCGAAGGCGTTCGCCGAGCGGTTCGGGATCCCGCGGGCGTACGGGGACTGGTCCTCGCTCGCCGAGGACGAGGACGTGGATGTCGTGTACGTCGCGACCCCGCACTCGGCGCACCGCGCGGCCGCCGGGCTGTGCCTGGAGGCGGGCCGGGCGGTCCTGTGCGAGAAGGCGTTCACGCTGAACTCGCGCGAGGCGGAGGAGCTGGTGACGCTCGCCCGCAGCCGCGGCCTCTTCCTGATGGAGGCCATGTGGATGTACTGCCATCCGCTGATCAGGAAGCTGAAGGCGCTGGTCGACGACGGTGCGGTCGGTGAAGTCCGCACGGTGCAGGCCGACTTCGGGCTGGCTGGGCCCTTCCCTCCCGCGCACCGGCTGCGTGATCCGGCGCAGGGCGGCGGCGCGCTGCTCGATCTCGGCGTGTACCCGGTGTCTTTCGCTCACCTGATCCTCGGTGAGCCGTCGGAGGTCACTGCGAGAGCGGTGCTCTCGGACGAGGGCGTTGATCTCCGTACGGGGATGCTGCTCTCGTGGGAGAGCGGTGCTCACGCGCTGCTCAACTGCTCGATCGACGCGGGTACTCCGGTCACCGCATCGATCACTGGTTCCAAGGGCCGTATCGACATTCCGCACGGCTTCTTCTACCCGGAGCGGTTCGTGCTGCACCGCGACGGGCGGGAGCCGCAGGAGTTCACGGCGGAGGCGGGGGACGGGCCTCGCGACAGCCTCCGGCATGAGGCGGGTGAGGTGATGCACCGGTTGCGGGCCGGGGATACGGAGTCGCCGCTTGTGCCGCTTGCCGGTTCTTTGGCGGTGATGCGAACGCTCGATGCCGTGCGCTCCGTCGTGGGGGTGCGGTATCCGTCGGAGCGGTGACGCTTTCGTTGGCGGGTGACGGGCCGGTGGGGGCTTGTCGCGCAGTTCCCCGCACCCCTAGAAGCAGCTGCCCGCGCCCCTGAGAATGACTCGGGGGCGCGGGTTGGCCGGTGTGGGTTATGCCGGGCGCAAACCCTGGTCGCCCACCTCGGTCACGAACGACGCCGCCGTGGTGATCGGGGCTCCCGGCGTCGTCACCGCGGGGACCGTCTTGAAGTCGGCGCGGGCCTCGTGCTCGCCGAGCGCGACCGTCACGTAGCCGCGGCGTCCGTTGTAGAACTTCAGGTGCGGGTTGGCCTGGGTGTACGTGCCCCAGTTCGCCGGCTTGTCCGCGCCGTCCTTGCCGCTGCTGACGGACGTGGCGACGATCTCCGTGCCGAGGGTCTTCGACGACGGGTCGTCGAAGTTGTCCTTGATGTCGAAGGCGTAGCCGACGTGCACGTCGCCGGTGAGCACCATCAGGTTGTCGACGCGGGCCGCCCTGGCCCCGGCGAGGACCCGCCGGCGCGAGGCGCGGTAGCCGTCCCACGCGTCCATGGACACCTTCGCGGCCGCGTTCAGGTCGAGCTTGCGCTGCGAGAAGGTGACCTGCTGCGGGACGACGTTCCACAGGGCGTTCGAGCGGCGCCAGCCGTCGATGAGCCACCGCTCCTGTGTGGCGCCGGTGATGGTGCGCGCCGGGTCGTCCGACTCGGGACCGGGGACGTGGGACCCGTCGCCGTACGCCTGGTTGGAGCGGTACTGGCGGGTGTCGAGGATGTCGAACTGGGCCAGCTTGCCCCAGATCAGGCGCCGGTACATCTGGGCGTCGGGGCCCTGCGGGAGCTGCGGGCGGCGCAGGGGCTGGTTCTCCCAGTAGGCGCGGTACGCGGAGGCGCGGCGGAGCAGGAACTCGGCGGGCGGGCCGTCCTGCTCGTCGATGTCGTCCGCGTAGTTGTTCTCGGTCTCGTGGTCGTCCCAGGTGACGACGAAGGGGTGCGCGGCGTGCGCGGCCCGCAGGTCCGGGTCGGACTTGTAGAGCGCGTACCGCAGCCGGTAGTCCTCCAGCGTCACGGTCTCGCGGTTGAAGTGGGCGGGCAGCACGTCACCGCCCGTGTAGGCGCGGGCGCCGCCGGCGGAGTTCACGGCGTACTCGTAGAGGTAGTCGCCGAGGTGGAAGACGACGTCGACGGAGGCGTCGTCGGCGAGGTGCTTGTAGGCCGTGAAGTAGCCGTCGTGGTAGGCCTGGCAGGAGACCGCGGCGAGGGTGAGGGCCGAGGTGCGGGTGTGGGCGGAGGGCGCCGTGCGCGTCCGGCCGGTGCCGCTGACCCACTTGCCGGTGCGGAAGCGGTAGTAGTAGACGCTGCCCGGCGCGAGGTGTTCGACCTCGACGTGGACGGAGTGGTTGAACTCGGGATGCGCGGTGGCCGTGCCGCGTCTGACGACGCGCCGGAAGCGCTCGTCGTGCGCGAGCTCCCACTGGACGGCTATGCGCTCGGCGGGCAGCCCGCTGTCCGCCTCGTACGGGGACGGGGCCAGGCGCGTCCACAGCAGGACGGAGCCGGGCAGCGGGTCGCCGGACGCCACACCGAGTGTGAACGGGTCGGCGGTGATCTTCCGCGCGTCGAACTCGGCGGCGCTCGCGGTGCCCGCGGCCGGCAGGTTCGTGGCGAAGGCGAGCGCGGCGGCGGCGCCCGTGACGGTGAGAAAGCGGCGGCGGCCCAAGTGGCCCGCCGCGGCGCGCAGTTCGGCCGAGTGCCGGCTCGGATGGCGTCGTTCGGCTGTCATGTGACCCTCCCCTGACGGTTGTTGTCAGAGGAAATTGGAGTGCCGGGGGACGACCGTGACCTGTCATGCGCACGGCCGCCACATGGCGGATGAGTGATCTCCGTATGACCCCTCCTGCCGTACGCTCCGGGGCCATGAACGCTCAGAACAACGCCCCGGAACCGCACGAACCGACCGCCGTACCCAGCGCCGTCGTGACCGGCGCGGGCTCCGGCATCGGCCGGGCCGTCGCCGTCGAACTGCTCCGCGCGGGCTGGCAGGTGGCGCTCGCGGGCCGCCGCACCGAGACCCTGGACGCGACGGCGGCCCTCGCCCCCGAGGCCGCGGCCAGGTCGCTCTGCGTACGGACCGACGTCTCCAGCCCCGACGACGTGGCCGCGCTCTTCACCGCCGTACGCGACCGGTTCGGCCGCCTCGACCTGCTCTTCAACAACGCGGGCACGTTCGGGCCCGCGGTCCCGGTCGAGGACCTGGAGTACGACGCCTGGCGCCACGTCGTCGACACGAACCTCAACGGCGCGTTCCTGTGCGCGCAGGCGGCGTTCCGGCAGATGAAGGAGCAGGACCCGCAGGGTGGCCGGATCATCAACAACGGCTCCATCTCGGCGCACACGCCGCGGCCGCGCTCGACCGCGTACACGACGACGAAGCACGCACTGACCGGGCTGACGAAGTCGCTGTCCCTGGACGGACGTCCGTACCGGATCGCGTGCGGGCAGATCGACATCGGCAACGCGGCGACCGACATGACGGAGCGCATGCAGGCCGGGACCCTCCAGGCGAACGGAACACTGGCGCCGGAGCCGGTGATGGATGTCGCGGACGTGGCGCGCACGGTGCGGCACATGGCCGAGCTGCCTCTGGAGGCGAACGTGCAGTTCGCGACGGTCCTGGCGACCAACATGCCGTACATCGGGCGCGGTTGAGAGATTAATCTCCACAAACGGAATGGGACCTACCGGACTAATTCAGGGCAGCACGGCCCGTATGCTCAGCATCTCTCCATGAGAACTTCACATTCGGAGCACACTAATGCGCATACGTTCCACAGCCTCCGCCGCCCTGGCAGCCGGCGTCCTGTCGGTCTCCCTGCTCGCCGCGTCCCCCGCCTCCGCGGCCGCCCACCAGGGCGGTCTGCACCTGGGCTACATCCAGTACGACAGCCCGGGCAGCGACAGCCGGTCGAACTCCTCGCTGAACGCGGAGTGGGTGAACATCCACAACAACACCCGCTCCGCGATCCAGCTCAAGGGCTACAAGCTGAAGGACAACACCGGCTACACGTACACGTTCGGCAGCTACAACATCGGCGCCGGCAAGACCGTCAAGGTCCGCACCGGCAAGGGCACCAACGCCTCCGGCGTGCGCTACTGGGGCCGGGGCTCGTACGTCTGGAACAACACCGGCGACAAGGCCCGCCTCATCAAGCCGAACGGCTCCCAGCTCGACTCCTGCTCGTGGGGCGACGGGCCCGGCGGGATCAGCTGCCACTGAGCCATTTCCGAGGGGGAAGGCGGGCAGCCGTTCCGCGGCCCGGAGGCAGGGGGGACCTGTCGACGGGACCGCAGGAGAACCCGAGCCGCGCTGCGGCTGCCCGCGCTACGCTCCCCCGTCATGAACACCAACGCCGACGTGCTGCGATACACCGCCTTCACCACGGACCCCGAGGGCGGCAACCCCGCCGGGGTCGTGCTCGACGCACGTGCGCTCGACGACGAGCAGATGCTCGCGATCGCGGCCCGGCTCGGTTACAGCGAGACGGCGTTCCTGATCCCGGCGCCCGACGGCACCCCGGAGCCCGGCGGCGCGCAGCGCTCTTACACCGTGCGCTACTTCAGCCCCAAAGCCGAGGTCCCGTTCTGCGGGCACGCCACCGTGGCGACGGGCGTGGCGCTCGGCGAGATCCACGGGCCCGGCGACTACCTCTTCGCCACGCAGGCCGGCGAGGTGCCGGTGACGGTCACTCAGGGCACCGACGGCACCCCGCGCACGACGCTCACCAGCGTCGAGCCGCACCTCACCGACGTGGCGTCCGACGACCTGGCCGAGGCTCTCGCCGCTCTCGGCTGGCCCGCCGCCGACCTCGACCCGGCGTTCCCGCCGCGCATCGCGTACGCGGGCAACCGCCACCTCGTCCTCGCGGCCGCGACACGCGCGCGGCTCGCGGACCTCTCCTACGACTTCGCGCGCCTCGAGGCCCTGATGCACCGCCTCGATCTCACCACGGTCCAACTGGTCTGGCGCGCCTCGGAGTTCGTCTTCCACGCCCGCGACCCGTTCCCGGTCGGCGGTGTCGTGGAGGACCCGGCGACGGGGGCCGCCGCGGCCGCGTTCGGCGCGTACGCGCGCGCACTCGGACTCGTCCCCTCCGAGGCGGTCCTCACCCTCCACCAGGGCGAGGACATGGGCCGCCCGGGCGAGCTGACGGTGACACTGCGCGAGGGCGACCCGCGAGTCCGGGTGAGCGGCGCGGCGGTACGGATTACCGGCTGACCTCGGAGTTACGCCTGGCCGGTCTCGAAGCGGGTCACCTTGCCGCCCGCCACGACGAACTGCCACTTCGTCCGCATCTCGCCCCAGGCGTCGTTGCGGTAGAGGGCCGTGAGGGCGAGGCCGCCCGAGGACTCCTTCTCGATCTCCATGTGCCCGTTGGATTCGAAGATCTCGCTGCCGGTCCACTCGTCGATGTCCCGGTCGGCCCCGTCGTCGGACATCGTCGCGCCGGGCGCGAGTGCGGCCCGGAAGGCCTCCCGGTCGTGGGAGTTCACCGCGGTGACGAAGGCCCGGACGGCCGGGTCGCTGAGCTTCGTTGTCTGGATGGCCATTACGCCGTCTCCTGCCTCTCCTTCCGGCGCTGCGGTGCCGGACCCTCCGGTCGTTCGTCGCCGGTTCGGGACCCCGGCCGCGCGGGGCCCGGGCCCCCGGCCCAGACTCACACCGCGGCCCGGGCCACGCCACCCGAACGGGCCCGCGCACCGCGTGCCGGGACCGGGCCTGCCGGACCGTAGGACCATGACCTGTCACAAGCGTTGTGTGGACCGCAAAGACCTGGGACTGCTCGTGCTGCGCGTGGGCACGGGCGGTGTGCTCGCCGCGCACGGAGCTCAGAAACTGCTCGGCTGGTTCGGCGGCGGTGGCCTGCGCGCCACAACCGCCGGGATGGAGGCCATGGGCTTCGCCCCGCCGAAGGCGAGCGCCCTGGCCGCCGGTGTCGGCGAGGCGGGCGGTGGCGTCCTGCTCGCCCTGGGCCTCGCCACGCCCGTCGGCGGGGCCGCCGCCGCGGGCACGATGGCCGGCGCGGTCGCGGTGCACGCGCCCAACGGCTTCTTCGCCCAGGGCGGCGGCTACGAGTACCCGGCCTTCCTCGGCTTCGTCGCGGCCGGACTCGCGGTGACCGGCGCGGGCCGCTACTCCCTCGACCATGCGCTCGGCCACGCCCTGGACCGGCACTGGATGGTCCCGGCCGCCCTCGTGGGCAGCGCCGCGGCGGCGCTCGCGGTCGTGGCGTCGCGCAACAAGCGGGTGGGCGGGACGGGTCCGCAGGAGGATTCCATGGACAGCACCGACGAGTAGCGCGTCCGTGGCAGGCTGCGGGTATGCCCGACACCACGCGGCCCAGCGCCCGGCACGACCCCGCCCCGCCCACGTACGACAGCGTGTGGGAGACCGTCGACGGGCTGCACGCCTGGCTCGACTCGCACAACCGCCGCACCGCGGACGAGGCCCTGCTCCTGCGGGTGCTGAAGCTGTCGGAGGAGGTCGGTGAGGTCGCCCAGGCGGTCATCGGCGCGACGGGCCAGAACCCGCGCAAGGGCGAGAGCCACTCCTGGCAGGACGTCGAGTCGGAGCTCTGCGACGTGGTGGTGACGGCCCTGGTCGCCCTGCGCACACTGACCCCGGACGCCCCGGAGGTGCTCGCGGCGCATCTGCGCCGGGTGGCGGAGAGGTCGCTCACCTCATGATCGTGTGGCTGAACGGCACCTTCGGCGCCGGCAAGACCACCACGTCGAACGAGCTCGTGAAGCTCCTGCCGGACGCACGCATCTTCGACTCGGAGAACGTCGGCTACCTGCTACGGGACGTCATCGGCGACGTACCGTGCGACAACTTCCAGGAGTGGGAGCCCTGGCGGAGCCTGACCGTGGCGACCGCGCGGGACGTCCTCGGCTTCGTCGGCGGGACGCTGGTGATCCCGCAGACCGTGCTCGTCGAGGACTACTGGACACAGATCATTGACGGGCTCGCCGCGGCGGGGATCCCGGTCCACCACTTCGTCCTGCACACCGACGCGGACACCCTGACGCGGCGCATCAACGGCGACACCGAGGAGATCCGCCCGTGGCGCCTCAAGCACATCGCGTCCTACAACGACGCGCTGCCCTGGCTGTCGCGCGCGGCGACGGTCGTCGACACGACGGAGCGGGCGCCGAGCGATGTGGCGGCGCAGATCGCCGAGCGGGTGGGCCACGGCTGAAGCCCAGGGCCTGTTCGGCGGATCAGGTCGCGCACAGTCGCGTCGATCGATCGGCGCAGGCCCTAGGCTCGGCGTGGATCGCGGTCCGGACGGCCGGGATCACGGATCAGGCGGCCGGGATCAGGGATCACCGGCGCGGAAACGGGGGCCCTGGCATGGGCAGGTTCGACGGCGGCACGGTCATCGCGGTCAGCAGCAACGAGACGTACTCCTTCACGAAGCCGAACCGGGAGAGCATCACGCTGCTCGCCGGGCTCGGCGTGGACGGCGACGTGCACGCGGGCGTCACGGTCAAGCACCGCTCCCGCGTCGCGAAGGACCCGACGCAGCCGAACCTGCGGCAGGTCCACCTCATGCACGAGGAGCTGTTCGCCGAGGTCGCCGAGCAGGGCCACGACGTCGCTCCGGGCGACCTCGGGGAGAACGTCACGACAACCGGCATCGACCTGCTCGCGCTGCCCGCCGGCACGCTCCTGCACCTGGGCGAGGGCGGCGCGGTCGTCGAGGTCACGGGCCTGCGCAACCCGTGCCGGCAGATCGACCACTTCCAGGACGGGCTGCTCAAGCGGGTCGTCGGGCGCGACGAGAACGGGGCGATCGTCCGCAAGGGCGGGATCATGAGCGTGGTGCGGACCGGCGGCGTGGTACGCCCCGGCGACGCGATCCGCGTGGTCCTGCCGGCCGAACCGCACGTCGCGCTGGAAGCCGTCTGATGATGCCCGAGTCGGAGATCCCCGTCGTCGCCCCGTACGACGCGGCCTGGCCGGAGCGGGGCCGCGCGCTGTGCGCCGAGCTCGGCGCCGCGCTCGGCCCGATGGCCCTGCGGGCGGAACACATCGGCAGCACGTCGATCCCGGGGATGGCGGCGAAGCCGGTCTACGACCTCCAGGTGAGCGTCGCCGACCTGGACGAGGCGGAGGCCTCGTTCGCGGGCCCCCTCGCGGACCTCGGCTTCCGGCTCTCCCGCTACCGCCGGGACCATGTACCGGCGGGCCTGGACGACGTACCGTCGCGCTGGGCCAAGCGCTTCTGGTCCCGCCGCGGCACGGCCGCCGATCCGGTCAACCTGCACGTACGCCTCGCGGGCTCCCCCAACGAACGTCTGGCCCTGCTCTTCCGCGACTGGTTCCGCACCCACCCGGAGGCGGTCCCGGCCTACGCCCACTTCAAGTACGCCCTCGCCTCCCGGGTCTCCGACACCGGCACCTACGCCGATGTGAAGGACCCGGTGGTCGACCTGGTGGTGGCGGTCGCGGAGAAGTGGGCGGCGGAGACGGGGTGGACGCCGGAGCCGGAGGACTGAGCGGCTCGGGCGGCCTCCGGCGGGACGTGGTGCGTCGCGGGGCCGACAGGCGCACCCTGGTAATAGCAGTCCCGGAGGTGATCGCGATGTCGGCACAGACCGCTGTCGGATGGCATGTCGAGCTGGAATTCGAGGAAGACACACATCGCACGCGTGCCGCCGCGCTCGTCCGGCTCCCCGACGGGAGCGAGGTACGGGCCCATGGCTACGCCAGCCGCCACCCCTCCGACGCGAACCAGCCGCGGGTCGGCGAGGAGGTCGCGGGAGCGAGGGCGCTCAACGAGCTGGCGATGAAGATGCTGACCAAGGCCCACGACGAGATCGACGAGGCGTCGGGGCGTACGTCGCACACGTTGCGGTGAGTGAGCGGGTGAGCGCGGATCGGTGACCTGGCGGGCAGCCGAGACGGCTGTACGCCGGGCAGATCGGCATGGGCGGGTCCGTCGCCTTCCGGGTCCTCGCAGTCCCGCACTTGCCCCTGGTTCACCGGGAGTTGAGGCTCCGTACGCGCACCGGTCTTCTCTCTCGTCGCGCCACGCCTCATGATGAAACTGGTGTCCGATGACCGCTGCCCCCCAGCGGAACTCCACCGGGGCACCCGGCGCCCCGCCAACCCCCTTGTGCGGGCGCCACAGAGGCCGGCTGGGTCCCACCCGACGGGGTGGGCCGCAGTCGGCCTCTTCGCGTCCAACGACATGCGGAGGGCCGCCCACCTGGGCCCAACCGACCGCCGTGCCCGTCCTCGCGGCGGCCGGTCTGTGCCCCCTCGCCCTCTGCCCGGGGCAGACGGCCATCGCCCCGTACGACAACATCAACACCCCGCAGAAACGAGAAACCGCCCAGACCGGGGTGTTGTCCCTGGTCAGGGCGGTACGGCAGACGAGTCGGGCTGTACGCCGGGTTTTGTCGCCCGGTCGCCTCGCGGCGGCCGGGGAGACGGCCATCCATCTAGGACCGGCGTTGCCGCCGGCCTCGTGCGGTCTACCCGCGGACTCGGGCGGGCAGCCCTCGAACGTCCGCGCAGAGCCGCCTCTTCTTGCGAGGAAGCGGCTCCTTTTGACCTTGCTCCAGGTGGGGTTTACCTAGCCGCCTGAGTCACCTCAGGCGCTGGTGGTCTCTTACACCACCGTTTCACCCTTACCGAGGGCCTTGCGGTCCCCGGCGGTCTGTTTTCTGTGGCACTGTCCCGCGGGTCACCCCGGGTGGCCGTTAGCCACCACCTTGCCCTGTGGAGCCCGGACGTTCCTCGGGAAAACCCTGGTGAAAGGGTCCTCACGCGGCCGTCCGCCCGGCTCGTCTGCCGTGCCGACCATGCTACCCGGCGTGGGAGACCCCGACGGTCAGACGAATGCCGAGGTCTCTATCTCGAAGTCGAACGGGGCGGGGAGAGACACGGGTTTGCCGAACGGCAGGTGAGCGACTCGTGCGGCTCGTGCGCCATGGCCGTCATGTCACGCCCCTCCCCCGGTCGCTCGCCGGACTCGGCCATCGGGGGCTCCACCGTCCGTGAGATCGGGAGTTCTTCCCTCGATCGTGGCACATGAGCACGGGAGAAGGGGCCTACGCGGGAGCGAACTGAACCTTCGCCGCCCCGGGGTCGGCCTGCGTCAGCCGCACCCGCAGCCGCTCCCCCAGCGGCAGCGGAGCCGTACCGCCCTCGATGCGGGCGACGACCGCGGGATCGGTCAACTGAACGGTCCCGACGGCCGGTTCGTGGTCCTTCACGTCGACGACGCACGCCTCGAAGATGTCGCCGATCCGGTCCTTGAGGAGCGCCGCCTCGACGATGTCGACGCAGCCGCGCTCGACGGCGTTGGCCCGGCGCGTGCCCTCCGCCATCTCCTTCGGCAGGCCGGGCAGTGCGGCGAGCACCCACTCCGGGGGCGGGGTGCCCGCGCAGGCGGCCAGGCACAGTTCCAAGGCGTAGCGGTCGGCGAGGCGGCGCAGCGGGGCCGTGCAGTGGGCGTAGGGCGCGGCGACGGCTGCGTGGACGGTGAGGTCGGGGAGCGTGCCGCCGCTGAACACGGTGTAGCCGGCACCGCGCAGGAGCGTCGTGCACTCCTGGAGGAAGGCCGCGTGGTGCGGCTTCTTCGGGTCGAGCGAACGGACGAGCTGGGCGTACGGGACGTGGTGCGGCCAGTCGATGTGCAGGGCGCGGGCCGTGCGGCGCAGCCGGCCGACGGCGCCATCGGGGGCGGCGGGCAGGGTGCGCAGGATGCCGGTGCCCGCGGCGAGCATGAGGTCGGCGGCGGCCATGCCGGTGAGCAGGGAGATCTGGGCGTTCCAGCCGTCGGCGGGCAGGGGGGCGCGGTAGCCGAGCTCGTAGCGGCCGTCGCGTTCGGTGATCTCCTGTTCCGGGACGTTGAGGGAGATGCCGCCGCGCTCGGTCTCGAGCTGTTCGCGCAGGAGCCCGATGTCCCGCAGGAGCGCTACGGGTTCCTCGGCGGTGCCGTCGTCGACGGCCTTCTGCACGCCCTCGTAGTCGAACTTCGCGCGGCTGCGGACGGTGGCGCGGGCCACGTCGGTGGCGACGGTGCGCCCCTCGGCGTCGAGGTCGAGCGTCCACAGGACGGCGGGGCAGGTCTGGCCGGGGAGCAGGCTGGCGGCGCCCTCGCTGAGCACGGTGGGGTGCAGGGGGACCTTCTCGTCGGGGAAGTAGAGCGTGGTGACGCGGCGGTGGGCCTCGGTGTCGAGGGGGCCGCCGGGCGTGACGTACGCGGCGACGTCGGCGATGGCGTAGCGGACCCGGTAGCCGCCGCCGTCGCGGCGCGAGAGGTGCATCGCCTGGTCGAGGTCGACGGAGGTCGGCGGGTCGATCGTGAAGAAGGGGACGTCGGTGGCGTCCCTGCCGGCCGGTGCCGGCGGGTGCGGGGCCGCCGCGGCCCGCTCCGCCTCCGCGAGGGCGTCGGCCGGGAAGGCCCCGGGGACGTCCAGGGTCGTACGCAGTTCACACAGCGCGGCACGCAGCGGAGCCTCGGCTGCGCCGGTCACACGGAGATGACGGCGGGGCATGCACCGAGCGTAGGACGGGGCGGGGGTGTCGGCACCCTGTGACCGCGGTGCGCCGGAACCGCGGCACCTCATGGACGCGGCGCCCCGTGATCCGCGGCACCCGTGATCCGCGGCACCCGTGATCCGCGGCACCCGTGCTCTCCGGCACCCCACGTTCCCCGGCATCCCACAACCGCGGGCACCCCATGACCTAGGCACCCCATGATCCGCCGCGCCCCGCGTTCCCCGGCACCCCCTTCCCTTCCGTACGCTTTCGATGGGGCCGCACCCCCCGATCCGCAACACTGTCCCGAGGAGTCCGATCGTGCTCGTGCTGCTGCCGCCGTCCGAAGGCAAGGCCCCGTCGGGGCGCGGCGCCCCGTTGAAGCCTGAGTCGTTGTCCCTGCCGGGGCTCGCCGGGGCGCGGCAGGCCGTGTTCGACGAGCTCGTCGAGCTGTGTGCCGCCGACGAGGACAAGGCGCGCGAGGTGCTCGGCCTCAGCGAGGGGCTGCGCGGCGAGATCGCGAAGAACGTGGAGCTGCGCACCGCGGGCGCGCGGCCCGCCGGTGAGATCTACACGGGTGTCCTCTACGACGCGCTCGGTCTCGCCACCCTGGACGCGGCGGCGAAGCGCCGGGCGACGCGTTCGCTGCTGGTCTTCTCCGGGCTGTGGGGCGCGGTGCGGGTGAGTGACCGGATCCCTTCGTACCGCTGCTCGATGGGCGTGAAGCTGCCGGGGCTCGGGGCGCTCGGCGCACACTGGCGCAAGCCGATGGCCGAGGTGCTTCCCGAGGCGGCCGGGGACGGGCTCGTGCTCGACCTGAGGTCGTCCGCGTACACGAGTGCGTGGAAGCCGAAGGGGGAGGTCGCGGGGCGTACCGCGACGGTGCGGGTGCTGCATGCGCAGACGGATCCGGTGACCGGCGTGGAAAAGCGTTCGGTCGTGTCGCACTTCAACAAGGCGACGAAGGGCCGGATCGTGCGCACGCTCCTGGAGACCGGCACCACGCCCGCGGGCCCGGCCGAGCTGGTCGAGGCGCTGCGGGATCTCGGCCATGTGGTGGAGGCGCAGGCGCCCGCGAAGGCGGGGACGGCGTGGGCCATCGACGTCGTGGTGACCCAGATCCACTGAGCACCAACCCTCAGCGCATTGCAGCATGCGCAACGCCCTTTGCGCATGCTGCACACCGCGGGGCAGGATGGCCCCATGACTGATTCCTCCGTGCTCGATCTCGCCCCTGTCGTACCCGTCGTCGTCGTGGAGGACATCGCCGACGCCGTGCCGCTCGCGCGGGCGCTCGTCGCGGGCGGCCTACGGGCGATCGAGGTGACGCTGCGGACGCCGGCCGCGCTCGACGCGATCCGCGCCGTCGCGGACGAGGTGCCGGACGCCGTCGTCGGCGCGGGCACGGTCATCTCGCCGCAGAACGTCGCCGACTCCGTCGCGGCCGGAGCGCGCTTCCTGGTCAGCCCCGGCTGGACGGACACGCTGCTCGACGCGATGAAGAAGTCCGGCGTGCCGTTCCTGCCGGGCGTCTCCACGACGTCGGAGGTCGTGGCGCTCCTGGAGCGCGGGGTGAGCGAGATGAAGTTCTTCCCCGCACAGGCCGCGGGCGGTGTGCCGTATCTGAAGTCGCTGGCCGGTCCGCTGCCGCAGGCGCGGTTCTGCCCGACCGGCGGTGTCTCCCTCAGCTCGGCGCCCTCGTACCTGGCACTCGAGAACGTCGGCTGTGTGGGCGGCAGTTGGATGCTTCCCGCGGACGCGGTGGCGGCGAAGGACTGGGCGCGGATCGAGACGCTGGCCCGCGAAGCGGCCGGCCTCAGGTGACGCGGACCTCAGGCAGCGCGGACGTCAGCGCAGGTGCGCCGTCTCGTTGAGCAGGCGCACGCTCGCGTTGCCGTCCCCGTAGTACGCGACCGCCGACAGCGACGCCGCCGAGAGTTCCATCCGGAACAGTGACTCCGGCGGCGCGCCGAGCGCGAGCCGTACGAACGTCTTGATCGGCGTGACGTGCGTGACCAGGAGGACCGTGCGGCCCGCGTACCGCTCGACGAGCCGGTCCCGCGTCGCGGCGACCCGACGGGCGACCGCCGCGAAGCTCTCGCCGCCGCCGGTCGGTTCGGCCTTCGACGAGGCCAGCCAGGCGTTCATGTCCTCCGGGTAGCGCTCGCGGACCTCCCCGAAGGTCAGCCCTTCCCACGCCCCGAAGTCCGTCTCGCGCAGGCCCTCTTCGATGTGGACGTCGAGCCCGAGGCGGGCCGCGACGGTCCGCGCCGTCTCCTGGCACCGCTTGAGCGGCGACGAGACGATCGCCTGGACGGTGCCGCGCGCGGCGAGCGCGGCGGCGACCCGCTCGGCCTGCGAGCGCCCGGCCGCCGACAGTTCGGGGTCACTGCCGCCGGATCCGGAGAACCGCTTCTCGGGCGTGAGCGCGGTCTCGCCGTGCCGCAGGAGTACGAAGGTGGCGGGTGCCCCGAGATCGGGCGCCGCCGACCAGCCCTGGGACGCGGTGCCCGCCACGTTCCCCGCGGCCCGCGCGTCCGCGGTGCCCCGCGTCCCCGCCAGCGCGGCCCGGGCCTTGGCTGCCCCGGCCGCCGCGTCTCCGGGCGGAGCCCCCCGGTCCGCCTGGGGACGCGGCGTATCGAGTTCGGCGGTCGAGCGCGAGGCCTCCCACTGCTTGCCCCGCTTGCCCGCGTCCATCGCCTCGTTGGCGAGCCGGTCCGCGTGCTTGTTCCGCTCGCGCGGGATCCACTCGTACGTCACCTGCGACGCCGGCAGCACGGTGGCCGCCTCCGCCGCGAGGGGCCGCATGTCGGGGTGCTTGATCTTCCAGCGGCCCGACATCTGCTCGACGACGAGCTTGGAGTCCATCCGGACGTGCACCGACGCCTGCGGGTCGAGGGCGTGCGCGGCACGCAGGCCGGCGACGAGCCCCCGGTACTCGGCGACGTTGTTCGTGGCGATGCCGATGTACTCGGCGGTCTCCGCCAGGGTCTCCCCCGTCGCCGCGTCGATGACGACCGAGCCGTAGCCCGCGGGCCCCGGGTTGCCCCGGGAACCGCCGTCGGCCTCGACGATGAACTCCCGCACCACGAAGGCTCCTACAGGCCGGACTCGGACGTGCGCACCAGGATCCGGTGGCAGTTCTCGCAGCGCACCACGGAGTCGGGCGCCGCGGCCCGCACCTCGTTCAGCTCGGTGATGTTCAGCTCCAGCTGGCAGCCCTCGCAGCGGCGCTGGTAGAGGCGGGCCGCACCGACGCCGCCCTCTTTGACGCGCAGCTTGTCGTAGAGCTTCAGCAGGTCGTCGGGGACGGAGCCGGCGACGATCCCGCGCTCCTTCGTGGCCGTGGCCGTCTCGCCGTCGAACTCCTCGAAGGCGGCGTCGCGGCGGGCCGTCGCGTCGTCGATCTTGCCCTGGACGGAGGCGACCCGGCCGGTCAGCTCCTCGAAGCGCTCCTGCGCGGACTCGCGGCGCTCCATGACCTCGAGGACGACGTCCTCCAGGTCGCCCTGGCGCTTGGCGAGCGAGGCGATCTCGCGCTGGAGGTTCTCCAGGTCCTTGGGGGACGTGACGGCGCCGGAGTCCAGGCGCTGCTGGTCACGGGCGGCGCGCTGGCGGACCTGGTCGACGTCCTGCTCGGCCTTGGTCTGCTCGCGGGCGCAGTCACTCTCCTCCGTCTGCGCGGCGACGTGCAGGTCGCGCAGCTGCGTGAGGTCCTTGTTCAGCGACTCGATCTCGGCGTGCTCGGGCAGCGACTTGCGCTTGTGCGCGAGCTGCGACAGTCGTACGTCCAGGGCCTGGACGTCGAGAAGTCGGATCTGGTCGGCGGGCGCGGCGTTCAGTTGGGGGCTCCAGTTGGGATCGGTGTGGCGTTGGACGCCGCGTGGGCGGTCCAGGGATCGGTGACCGTCTTCGAGACGTGGACGCGAAGTCCCCATCCGTAGCGGTCGGAGAGCTCGTCGAGCTGGGCGGCCGCCAGCTCGCACCAGGGCTGCTCGGTGGCCCAGTGGGCGGCGTCGAGGAGCGCGAGGGGGCTCTGCTCACGTGCCTCGGACGCGGGGTGGTGGCGCAGGTCCGCGGTGAGGAACGCGTCGACGCCCGCGGCGCGCACGTCGGCGAAGAGGCTGTCGCCGGAGCCGCCGCTGACGGCGATCGTGCGGATCGTCGCGTCGAGGTCGCCCGAGACGCGGATGCCCTGCGCGGTGGCGGGCAGCCGGTCGGCGGCCAGGCCCACGAGTTCGCGCAGGGTGACGGGGTGTTCGAGTTCGCAGATCCGGCCGAGTCCGCGGCGGCCCGCGGGGTCGGTCGGGTCCGGTACGAGGGGGCCGGTGACGCGGAGGTCGAGGGCGCCCGCGAGCGCGTCGGAGACGCCCGGGTCGGCACGGTCGGCGTTGGTGTGCGCGACGTGCAGAGCGACATCGTTCTTGATCAGCGTGTGGACGACGCGGCCCTTGAAGGTGGTGGCGGCGACGGTCGTCGTGCCGCGCAGATAGAGCGGGTGGTGCGTGACCAGCAGGTCCGCGCCCAGCTTCACCGCCTCGTCGACGGTCTCCTGGACGGGGTCCACGGCGAACAGGACCCGGGAGACCTCCGCGTCGGGGTCGCCGGCGACGGTGCCGACCGCGTCCCACGACTCGGCCCGCTCGGGGGGCCACAGCTTCTCGAGCGCGGCGATGACTTCAGACAGACGGGGCACGGTGAAAGGCTACCTTCCCTCCATGCCCCGTCGGCCCTGGCGCACATTCGGCTGCGGCCGGGGGCGGTACGGGCTCACGTACCGCTACCGGCCACGGACAGTCGGCTACTTGGCGTGGTGCACGGCGGACTACTTGACGAGGTATCCGCGCAGGTCGCCGAGGACCTGGTTCGCGGCCGTGACGCCGAGCCCCAGGTACCAGGTCTCGTCCGGGACGTCCTTGGCCTGTCCGCTCTGCACGGCGCCGAGCTTCTTCCACAGCGGGTTGCCCTCGGCGGTGGCGCGGTCGGTCTTCTTCGCGTCGCCGTAGACACCGGTGAAGATCCAGTCGGCGTCGGCCTGGTCGATCTTCTCCGGGCTGACCTCGGTGGCGAGGTCCACGACCTGCTGGTTCTTGGGGCGCGGGATGCCGGCGTCGTCGAGGATCGTGCCGATGAAGGACGCCTTCGCGTAGAGGCGGATCATGCCGGGCATGTAGCGCAGCATCGTGACGGTGGGCTTCTTCTCGCCGATGTCCTCGCCGAGCTTCTCCGCCTTCTTCTCGTACGCGGCGAGGTTCGCCTTGGCCTCGGCGGTCTTGTCGAGGGCCGACGCGTTGAGGAGGTAGTTCTCCTTCCACGTGAAGCCGGGGCGGATGGAGAAGACCGTCGGGGCGATCTTGGAGAGCTGCGGGTAGAGCTTGGCGGCGCGCAGCTCGCTGCCGAGGATCAGGTCGGGGTGGAGATTGGCGATCGCCTCCAGGTTGAGGGAGTTGATCGTGCCGACGTCCTTGGGGGTGCCCGCCGCCTTCTTCAGGTAGGAGGGGACGCCGTCGTCGCCCTCGGTGGGGGCGTAGCCGACGGGCTTGACGCCGAGAGACGCGACGTTGTCGAGCTCGCCGACGTCGAGGACGACGACCCGCTTGGGCTGCGCCTTGAGCTCGGTCTTGCCCATGGCGTGCTCGATGGTGCGCGGGAACTGACCGGCCTTGGCGGTCGTGCCCATCTTCGCGGTCTGCGAGGCCGCCTTGGCGAAGTCCTCGCCGCCCTGGGCGACGGCCTTGGAGCCGCTGCCGTTGTCGGACTTGCCGGAGCCGGCGGAGGAGCCGGAGTCCGAGTTGCCCGACCCGCAGGCCGCGAGCGACAGGGCGGCGGCCACGGCGAGGGCTACGGCGACGGTGCCGCGGGTGCGAGGGCTTGATCGCAGGGCCATGGGTGTTCCAGCTCCGAACTTTCGTGGCGTCACGCCGCCTAAATATGGTTAGGCAAACCTAACATCAGGCACTTCCGGACGTGCCAGCACATCCGACCCACCCCTTTCAGGCAGATACGGACATGGCCACCCTTTGGTGTGAAGCCTGAGCCGCGAGTGCCACGGCAGCGCGTGCGAAAACTAGCTTCGGCTCGGACGAACCGGAGGTGAGTGATCCCATGACGGCCTTGGCGATCGAGCCCACGACGGACCCGGGGAGCGGACCGGGCCCGGCGCGCGGACCGGCCCCGGACAGCGGACACGATCCGGAGAACGGACAGGACCCGGACCCGGAGCCGGGCGCAGCCCCGGACCGGGAGCCCGGGCGGGCACCGCAGCGCGAGCGCGCCTCGGAGTATGGGCGTGCGCCGGACAGCGGGCCCGCCCCGGAGTACGGAGATCCGCCGGAGAACCGGCCCGCCCCGGAGTACGAAGACCCGTCGGAGAACCGGCACACCCCGGAATTCGGGCAAGCCCAGAACGCCGGTCCCCGACAGGACGGCACCCCAGGACCGGAGCACGGGCGGGCCCCGGACGCCAGCCCGGAATCGGCGACCGCGCAACCTGCGACCCCTCGCCCAGAACCGGCGAACACCCAACCCCCGACCCCCCACCCAGGACCGGCGAACACCCAACCCCCGGACAGCGCCCCGCGCCCCGCGAGCGCCCCCGACCCCGCTCCTGCCACTCCCCGCCCCGCCTGTGTCATCACGGCCGACGGGGCCTACGCCGCGCGGCTCGCGTGTGACGGTGCGTCCTGGTTTCCCGAGCGGTGGACGCTGGACGGGCCCGAGCCGTACGCGGTGCCGTTGCCGGGGAATCAGCCGGAGGAGCCCGGGACCGAGGTCGTGCCGATGGGCGACGGGCGCGTGCTCATCCGGCGCGTGGTGGACGGCCGGCACTCCTTCTCCCTGCTGTATCCGACGGGTCCGCGAACGGGCGAGGTGCCTCTCGGGGCCGTGAGCGGTGGAAAGTTGACGCTGCTTCCGCCGGCGCCGGGCGGCAGATGCGCGTACGCCATCGCCGTCGGCGAGCGGTCGACGGGTGTGTGGATGGTCGCGGGCGGGGCGTTCGGGCCCGAGTTCGTGGCCGAGGTCCCGGGGCACTGTTCGGGCGGGGTGTGGCTGGACCGCGCGGGCCGGATGCTGGCCCTGGACCGGTCCCTCGACGGGGGTCCCGTCAAGACGGTCGCGGTGGACCTGGGGCGGGGCGGCGAGGTCACGCCGCTGCTCCAGATCGCGCAGTCCAGCGCGGACCGCCTGGTGCTCGCCGATCCGGACAGTGGACTGCTCCTGATCCGTTCGGACGCGCCGTCGCCGGGCCGAGAACGCCTGGGTTGGGGCGTGCTGGGCTCGACGCTGCCGGTTCGCTTCCCGGAGTGCCTGCGTCTGGCCGACTGCATGGTGACGCCCTTCGCGATCCAGCCGGGTCAGACGCTGATGCCGGAGAGCTGTGCGGTGGCGCTGCGGATCGACGGCGCCGCGGGCACCTGGCTGGGCCTGTGGCGGCCC
The DNA here is from genome assembly GCF_002803065.1 of Streptomyces sp. CB01635. Classification (GTDB taxonomy): domain Bacteria; phylum Actinomycetota; class Actinomycetes; order Streptomycetales; family Streptomycetaceae; genus Streptomyces. The sequence goes on along the minus strand of NZ_NNBL01000002.1, from coordinate 243,910 downwards.
GCCGAGCGCCAGATGCATCACCTCGCGGCTCCGCAGGGCTGGTTGGCGGGCTCGGGCTCCTGGACACGTGACGGTGAGCTGCAACTCCCGTACGCCACCGAGTCGGTGCCCTGCGGGATCGCGCGCACGTCGGTGCCGGAACCCGTAGAGGGGGTAGCGGATGTGGGGGAACAGGTTCCGCGGACGGCCCCCGAGCCGCCCGCGGCGGCCCGTCCCGTCCCTCTGCAGCAGGCTCCTCTAGCCGGTCTCATGCGACGCGCGCCGGCCGCCGGGACACAGGCGGCACCCGCCGGTTAGACTCGCCCGGCTGTTTGAAGGATCTTGTTACGGGGTGAGTTGTTCGATGGCCGAGATGATGAACGCGGAGATGACCACGACGGAGTCCAGGGAGGCGGCGGACAGGTCCGCCGGTCCCGGCCGGCACCGTGGTGGAGTGTCCTCGCGGGACGAGAACGCGGCGCCGCACGGCCGGCACCGCAAGGTGCAGTCCGAACAGGGCTGAACGGCATGACGGAGGGGCCCGGAACCGTATGGTTCCGGGCCCCTTCGCCATGGGGTCAGGCGTGTTTGAGGCCGAGCACCTCGGCCGCGGCGAATGTCTCGTTCGGCGGCCGGTCCGCGTAGTGCGGGGTGAGCAGCGCGTCCAGCTCCTCGTAACTGAACGCGTCCTTCTCTGTGTCGAACTTGGCGGAGACCTTGGGGCGTTCGACGACGGCGACCATGCCGCCGTGCACGACGAGCAGCTGGCCGTTGACGTTCCCGGCGGCCGGGGACGCGAGGTAGCCGACGAGCGGGGCCACGTGTTCGGGGGCCAGCGGGTCGAGCTCGCCGGCGCCGGGCTCCGCGAAGCCCGCGAAGACGTCCTCGGTCATACGGGTGCGGGCGCGGGGGCAGATGACGTTGGCGGTGACGCCGTACTTGCCGAGGGCGAGGGCCGAGGAGGTCGTCAGGCCGACGATGCCGCCCTTGGCCGCGGCGTAGTTCGGCTGTCCGGCCGAGCCGGCGAGGAACGCCTCGGACGAGGTGTTGACGATGCGGCCGTAGACCGGCGCGCCCGCCGCCTTGGAGCGTGCGCGCCAGTGGACGGACGCGAAGTGGCTCGTGTTGAAGTGGCCCTTGAGGTGGACGCGGATGACCGAGTCCCACTCGTCCTCGCTCATCGAGAAGATCATGCGGTCGCGCAGGATGCCCGCGTTGTTGACGAGGATGTCGAGTTTTCCGTACGTGTCGACGGCCAACTGGACGAGAGCGCGGGCCTGTTCGTGGTCGGCGACGTCGCCGAGGTGGGAGACGGCCTGCCCGCCCGCGGCCCGGATCTCGGCGGCGACCTCCTCGGCCGGGGTGGCGTCGGCGCCGCCGGAGCCGTCGCGGCCCGGCTGTCCGAAGTCGTTCACGACGACGCTCGCGCCGAGCCGGGCGAGTTCGAGCGCCTCCGCCCGGCCGAGGCCGCGGCCCGCGCCGGTGACGATCGCGGACAGGCCCTGAAGCGGCAGTGACTCTGATGCCATCGGGGATCGGGGTCCTCTCTCAGATCTCGATGCAGGTGCGCAGCGCGGTGCCCGTCCGCATCTGGTCGAGGGCTTCGTTGATCTCGGCGAGCTGCACGCGGTGCGTGATGAGGCTCTCCAGGTCGATGCGGCCGGCCCGCCAGAGGGCGATGGCCCGCTCGTAGGAGGTCAGGACGTCGCCGCCGCCGTACATGGACGGCAGGATCTTCTTCTCGTCGAAGAACAGCTCGAACATGTTGAGCTGCAGGAAGTCGTCGAGGGCGCCCGCGCCGACGACGCACAGGGTGCCGCCGCGCCGCGTCGTCTCGTAGGCGGTACGGGCCGTGGCGGACTTGCCGACGACCTCGAAGACGTAGTCGAAGCCCTCGCCCGCGGTGATGCGCTGCTTGGCGTCCCCGAGGGCGTCGGGTGCGACGGCCTCGGTGGCGCCGAACTTGAGGGCGGCCTCGCGGCGCGACTCGACGGGGTCCACGGCGACGATCTGCGCGGCGCCCTTGAGCCGGGCGCCCTGGATCGCGGAGATGCCGACGCCGCCGCAGCCGATGACGGCGACGGACGAACCGGCGGCCACGTCCGCGGTGTTGATGGCGGCGCCGAGCCCGGTGGTGACGCCGCAGCCGATGAGGGCCGCGATGTCGAAGGGCACGTCGTCGGGGATGGGTACGGCGCAGCCCGCGTCGACGACGACCTCCTCGGTGAAGGTGCCGGTGCCCGCGAAGCCGAAGACATCTCCGCCGGGACGCTTGAAGTTGGGGGTGCCCGCGTTCATGAACCCGGCGAGGCAGAGCTGGGTCTGGCCGCGTTTGCACGCCGGACAGGCGCCGCAGGCCGGGAGCCAGCACACCAGGACGCGGTCGCCGGGCTTGACGTTCGTGACTCCGTCGCCGACGTCGAGGATCTCGCCCGCGCCCTCGTGGCCGGGGATGAAGGGGGCGGGCTGCGGCAGCACGCCGTTCATCGCGGACACGTCGGAGTGGCACAGGCCCGTGGCCCTGACCCGGATCCTCACCTTGCCGGGCCCGAAGCCCACCGCCTCGACGTCGTCGAGTACCTCGAGTTTGTCCTGGCCTATCTCGTGCAGTACGGCTGCGCGCATGGCGTGCGGCTCCTCTCCCGAAGGGTCCCGATGGGGTCAGGCGTGTTCGACGATGGTGTCGGCGAGTACGGGCGCCTCGTCCCGCTCGACGGCGGTGACCGTGACCTGGATCCGGCCCTCGGAGCGCCACATCCTGATCCGCAGCGTCTCGCCCGGGAAGACGACCCCGGTGAACCGCGTCGCGTAGGACCGCACGCGGGACACGTCGCCGTCGAGGAGCGTGTCGACGACGGCCTTGAGCGTCATGCCGTACGAGCACAGGCCGTGCAGGATGGGCCGGTCGAAGCCGGCGAGCTTGGCGAACTCCGGGTCGGCGTGCAGGGGGTTCCAGTCCCCGGAGAGCCGGTACAGGAGTGCCTGGTCCTCGCGGACGGGGCGGTCGACGGTGCGGTCGGGTTCGCCGGTGGGCGCCTCGACGCGGGCAGACGGTCCGCGGTCGCCGCCGAAGCCGCCCTCTCCGCGGACGAAGATCTGCGCGTCGCTGGTCCACAGTGGGCCGTCCGCATCGGCGACCTCGGTGCGCAGGACGAGGATGGCGGCCTTGCCCTTGTCGTAGACGGCGGCGACGCGTGAGGTGGAGGTCGCGCTGCCCTTCACGGGGATGGGGCGGTGCAGTTCGACGCTCTGGCCGCCGTGCAGGACGTGGGCGAGGTTGACCTCGATGCCGGGGGCCGCAAGGCCGCCGACGACGCCCATTCCGGCGCCTGCGACGGTGGCGAAGCTGGGCAGGACGTGCAGCCGGGACTCGAGGGTGTAGCGCAGCTCGTCGGGGTCGGTGGCGGGGGTGCCCGCGCCGAGGCCGAGGTGGTAGAGCTGGATGTCCTTGTGGTCCCAGGTGATCTCGGCGGACCGGGGTTCGGCGGCTACGGCCTTGGCGGCGTCGATCGGCATCAGACTCAAGACTCCTTGTGCGGGGAAGACCTCGGTGCGGCCGTCCGCACCGTCGGTCGCACCGAGGTCGTTGCTGGGCCGGAGGAACTCTGGTGGAGCGCCACGCGCCCGTTCTAGAACGCGTTCCAGTCCGGCGATCCCATGTATAGCCAAGACCACGACAGTTGGGAAGACTCCTGACGCCATGTCAGATTCGGTCGGCGGGCGGCCGGGCCGGACGGCCGTGACATTTGTACTGCCCGGCTCCGTACAACCGGCATCTGCCGCGCCCGGCCCCCGGCCCGTAGCGTCCTTGCCATGACGATGACAGACGGGACACCGGTGGCCGTGTCCTTCACGGGGGCGGTCAAGACATTCGGCGCGGTGCGCGCCGTCGACGGGGTCGATCTGGAGATCCGGCGCGGCGAGACCGTCGCCCTGCTCGGCCGCAACGGCGCGGGCAAGTCCTCCACGATCGCCCTCCTGCTGGGCCTCGACACCCCGGACGAGGGCACGGTCTCGCTCTTCGGCACCACACCCGAGGAGGCGGTGCGCGCCGGGCAGGTCGGTGCGATGCTCCAGGAGGGCCGCGCGGTCCCCCGGGTCACGGTCCGCGAGCTGGTCGCCTTCGTGGCGGGCCGCTACCCGGCGCCTATGCCCGTCGCCGACGCGCTCGCGCTGGCCGGCATCGAGGAGCTCGCGCAGCGGCGCGTCGACAAGCTGTCCGGCGGCCAGACCCAGCGGGTGCGGTTCGCCGTGGCCCTGGCCGGGAATCCGGCCCTGCTCGTGCTCGACGAGCCGACGGCCGCCCTCGACGTGGAGGCGCGGCACGCGTTCTGGGCGTCGATGCGGGCCTACGCGCGGCGCGGCCACACGGTGCTCTTCTCCACGCACTACCTGGAGGAGGCCGACGCGCACGCCGACCGCATCGTGGTCATCGACCACGGCAAGGTCGTCGCGGTCGGCTCCGGCGAGGAGCTGAAGCGAGCCGCGGGCGGCAGCCTCGTCTCGTTCGACCTGGCCGGGCGCGGCACGGAGGGCCTGTCGCTGCTGCCGGGCGTGACGGCCGTGGAGGTTCGGGGGGACCGGGCCAGGCTGCGTACGGACGACTCGGACGCGACGGTGATCGCGCTGGCCGGACTGAACGCGATCCGGGGTCTTGAGGTCGCCCCGGCCTCGCTCGACGACGCGTTCATGGCACTGACGAGCGGTTCGGACGGCCGTTCGGGCAGCGGTACCGACAGCGGTTCGGACAGCGGTTCGGACAGCGGTTCGGACAACCGTCCCGGCAGCGGTTCCGACACGGATCTGGAGACGGTTCGATGATCGACTACATCAGGCTCGAAGTGCGCAGGACCCTGCGCGACACCATGTTCGTGATCTTCGGTGTCGGGATGCCGGTGCTGATGTACCTGCTGTTCACCAACCTCGGTGAGAACGACCCCGAGTGGAGGACGGTCTCCATGGTCGGCATGGCCGCCTACGGCGCGGTGGGCTCGGCCCTCAACACCGGCGGCGGGGTCGCCGAGGACAAGACGATCGGATGGCTGCGGCAGCTGCGGGTCACCCCGATGACGCCGCGCCAGGTGGTGGCGGGCCGGGCCCTGACGGGGTCGGTGACGGTGCTGCCGTCGATCGCGGCGGTGCTCCTCGCGGGCGGCCTGGTCAACGGGGTGCGGCTGGACGTGTGGCAGTGGGCCGTCATCGCCCTGCTGCTGTGGCTCGGCTCGATCCCCTTCACCCTGCTCGGACTCGGCAACGGCTACCGGCTGACCGCGCAGACCACGGGTGTCGCGAACATGGTGTGCAACCTGGGACTCTCCGTACTCGGCGGCCTGTGGTTCCCGATCGCGCTCTTCCCCGGGTGGCTGCAGTCCGTGTCGTCGTACACGCCGACGAACCGGTTCGCGCAGCTCGGCACGGCCGTCGCCGACGGTCACGCGCCGTCCGCCGCCGCTGTCGCGGTGCTCGTCGCCTGGCTGCTGGCCTTCGGTTCGTACGCTGTGGTGTCGTACCGCAGGGCCGCGCGGACCGTCTGAACGGGGAGCTGGGGAACCATGTCCTGGAAGCACCGAGTCACCTGCGCGATGTTCGAGTTGCGGGACGCCCGCCTGGAGTGGAAGGCGGACCGGGACGTCTGGAAGGCGGAGTGGCGGGCCCGGGACAAGGACGCGAAGAACAGCGGGGCGCCGGAGGGCGGGCCCATGGGTCCGCCGCCGAACGGATTCGCGCTGCTGCCCTGGCTCCTGATGGGGCTCGGCGCCTTCTCGAACCTCCTCCAGGGCAAGACGGCCAACCCCTGGATCGGCGGCATCGGCCTGTTCGTCTTCAACAGCCTGTACATCTCGATCGTGTTCCAGGCCTTCGACAAGAGGCGGCGCGAGGCCCGCTACACGCTCCTGGCGCTGATCGCGATGGGCCTGCTCACCTGCGGGCTCGCGATCACCTACGGCGGCAGCTGGCTGATGTTCTTCCCGCTGCTCGGCCTGGCGACGGGCGCGGTCGTGCGGGGCCGCCGCCTCGGCCAGGTCGCCCTCGGCCTGAGCGCGCTCGCCGGGACCATCGGCGGTCTCAAGGAGGGCTGGGACGCGCTCAACATCGCGTACGGCACGTTCCTGTCCACGATGGTGACCGCCGCGATCCTCTCCCTGGCCGAGGCGGTACGTGAACTGCGCTCCGCCCGCGAGGAGTTGGCGCACCGCGCGGTGGAGCAGGAGCGGCTGCGGTTCTCCCGCGACCTGCACGACCTGCTCGGGCACACGCTCTCCGTGATCGTGGTGAAGTCGGAGGCGGCCCGCCGGCTCGCGCACCGCGACCTCGACGCGGCGCTCACGCAGGTGTCGGACATCGAGTCCGTCGGCCGGCAGGCGCTGACCGAGATCCGCGAGGCCGTCACCGGCTACCGCGAGGGCAGTCTCACCACCGAGCTCGACCGGGCCCGCTCGGCGCTCACGGCGGCCGGGATCGAGCCCGTCGTGCGCCAGTCGGGCCCGCCGCTCGCCGCGCAGACGGAGGCGCTGCTCGGCTGGGTGGTGCGGGAGGCGGTCACGAACGCGGTGCGCCACAGCGGGGCTGCCCGCTGCGAGATCTCCGTCGACGGCACCCCGGAGCGCGTGCGGCTCAGGGTCCACGACAACGGGCGCGGCGCCGCCGCCGAGCCGCCGCAGCCGGGCATCGGCGGCACGGGCCTGCGGGGCCTGACCGAGCGGCTCGGCGCGGCGGGCGGCTCCCTGGAGGCGGGCCCGGCCGCGCGCGGCTTCACGGTGACGGCGGAACTCCCGGCCCTGCCGGGCGAAGCGGAGCCGGACGCGATGCTGGAGCCCGAACGCGCAGGGTGACAGCGCTCACGAGCGCTCTACCCTGGGCCCGTGAACGAGATGCCCCGGGATCACCGGCCCGCGAAGTCCGTACGAGTACTCCTCGCCGAGGACCAGGGCATGATGCGGGGCGCTCTCGCGCTGCTGCTCGGTCTTGAGGAGGACATCGAGGTCGTCGCGCAGGTCGCGACGGGTGACGCGATCGTCGACAGGGCGCTGGAGACGCGGCCCGACGTGGCGCTCCTCGACATCGAACTGCCGGGCCGCAGCGGCCTGGACGCGGCGGCGGACCTGCGTGAGGAGTGCCCGGACTGCCGGGTCCTGATCCTGACGACGTTCGGCAGGCCGGGCTATCTGCGCCGGGCGATGGAGGCGGGCGCGGCCGGATTCCTGGTCAAGGACGGTCCGGTGGAAGACCTCGCGGAGGCGGTCCGGCGGGTCCTGCGCGGCGAGACGGTCATCGACCCGGCGCTCGCGGCGGCCGCGCTGAGCGCGGGCCCGAACCCGCTGACGGCCCGCGAGTGCGACGTCCTGAAGGCGTCGGTGGACGGTGCGACGGTCTCCGACATCGCGGGCAAGCTGCATCTGTCGGAGTCGACGGTGCGCAACTATCTCTCCTCGGCCATCGGCAAGACAGGGACCCGTAACCGCATGGAGGCGCTGCGGGAGGCGCGCCAGCAGGGGTGGCTGTGACGGCCTCCGGCGCACTCAACTCGCGGGCTGCCGGGCTTCCTTCGCGCGCGGCATCCACGTCACCAGCAGGACCACCGCCACCAGGAGGATGCCCGCACCCCACCGGAACGCGGCCGCGTACCCGTCGGTGAGGTCCTCGGGCCCGGTTCCCCCGGCGGAGTGGCCGGCCGCCACGGTGGAGAGGATCGCGAGGCCGAGCGAACCGCCCAGCGTCCGCGAGGTGTTGACGAGTCCGGACACCAGACCGGCGTCCCCGGGCGCGGCGCCCGAGGTGGCGAGCGAGGCCAGGGGCGTCATCGCGAGTCCGGCGCCCGCCATCATCACCATGCCCGGCAGCATGATCCCGGTGACGTAACCGCCGTGCGGGCCCATCGTCGACTGCCAGGTGAACCCGGCGGCCGTGATGAGGACGCCGGACACGGCGACGGCCCGGGCTCCGGCGCGGCGCATCAGGCGCGGGGCGATCTTGGATCCGGCGACGACGGCGAGCGAGCTGGGCACGAGGGCGAGGCCGGCCTCGATCGGGGTGTAGCCGAGGACGTTCTGCGCGTACAGGGTCATGAAGAACCACATCGCGAAGCTGCCCATGCCGCACACGAACATCGCCGCGTTGGCCGCCGCGACCGCACGGACCCGGAACAGGCCGAGCGGCATCAGCGGGAGCCGCGTGCGTGCCTCGACGGCGAGGAACGTCACGATCAGCGCCAGGGCGACGCCGAGCGGCACCAGGGTCGCGGCGGCGCCCCAGCCCTCGGCCTCGGTCTGCACGACCCCGTACGCGAGGGTCGCGGTGCCCGCCGTGACGAGGACAGCGCCCGGCAGGTCGAGGCGCCGCTCGCCGCCGGCCTTCGACTCCTGGATCCAGCGGGCGGCGGCCGTGAGCACCAGGGCGCCCAGGGGGACGTTGATCAGCAGCACCCAGCGCCAGTCGAGGCCCTCGGTGAGCACGCCGCCGACGAGGCCGCCGGCCGCCCCGCCGCCCGCCCCGACGGCGGTCCAGGTCGCGATGGCCCGGGCGCGGGCGGCGCCCTCCGGGACGGCGGACGTCAGGATGGTGAGCGTCGACGGGGCGAGGACCGCGGCGCCGAGTCCCTGGACGGCGCGGGCCGCGAGCAGCTGCCAGCCCTCCTGCGCGAGGCCGCCCGCGAGGGAGGCGAGCGTGAAGAGCCCGAGCCCCACGAGGAACATCCGCTTGCGCCCGAACAGGTCGCCGGCCCGCCCGCCCAGCAGCATGAACCCGGCGAACGCGATCGAGTAGGCGTTGACCACCCATTGCAGCCCGGTGGCGCTGAGCCCCAGGTCCGCGCGCATGGACGGCAGGGCGACGTTGACGACGGAGACGTCGAGGACGACGAGGAACTGTCCGGCGCAGGCGGCCGCCACGATGAGCCAGGTGGGCGGCGCGGCCTTGCGGGATATCGCGATGTCGGCAGGGGCTTCAAGCATGAGTGTCATGGTCTCAGCCCGCTGTCGGTCAGTACATCAGGATTTCGGCGCACCCGGTCCTGGTCCCCTGGGACTACGACGGGACTAGGACCTGCGCAGCATGGTCACGACGGCGGCGCCGCCCAGTCCGATGTTGTGGGCGAGGCCGACGCGGGCGTCCGCGACCTGGCGCGCGCCGGCCTCGCCCCTCAGCTGCCAGGTCAGTTCGGCCGCCTGCGCGATGCCGGTCGCGCCGAGCGGGTGGCCCTTGGAGATCAGGCCGCCGGAGGGGTTCACGACCCAGCGTCCGCCGTACGTCGTCGCACCCTCCTCGACGAGCTTGCCGGAGGCGCCCGGAGCGCACATGCCGAGCGCCTCGTAGGTGAGCAGTTCGTTGACGGAGAAGCAGTCGTGCAGCTCGATCACGTCGACGTCCTCGATGCCGAGCCCGGAGTCCTCGTAGACGCGGGTGGCGGCGGCGCGCGACATGGGCTGGCCGACGACGTCGATGCAGGAGCCGGAGGCGAAGGACTCCCCCGTGTCGGTCGTCATGGCCTGCGCGGCGATCTCCACGGCCTTGTCGCCCAGGTCGTGGAGTTCGACGAACCGCTCCGACACGACGACGGCCGCCGCCGCGCCGTCCGAGGTGGGGGAGCACTGGAGCTTGGTGAGCGGCGCGTGGATGGTCTTCGCGGCGAGGATCTCGTCGACGGTGTACGGGTCCTGGAACTGGGCGTACGGGTTGTTCACGGAGTGCCGGTGGTTCTTGGCCCCGACGGCGGCGAGCTGGGCCTCGGTCGTGCCGTACCTCTCCATGTGCTCGCGGGCCGCGTCGCCGAAGATCTGGGCGGTGGGCGGGGACATCTCGAAGCCGTGCTTCGCGGCCATGATGCCGTAGTGCCTGGCTACGGGTGACGTCTTGAAGTCGCCGCCGTCTGCTCCCCCGCCGAGCGCGCCGCGCTGCATCTTCTCGAAGCCGAGCGCCAGCACGCAGTCGTTGAGGCCGCCCTCGACGAACTGGCGGGCGAGCATCAGCGCGCTCGAACCCGTCGCGCAGTTGTTGTTGACGTTGTAGACGGGGATGCCGGTCAGGCCGAGTTCGTAGACCGCGCGCTGCCCGGCGGTCGAGGCCTGGAAGCAGTAGCCGACGGGGACCTGCTCCACGTCCTCGTAAGAGATTCCGGCGTCGTCGAGGGCCTTGGTCCCGGCCTCTTTCGCCATGTCCCAGTACTGCCAGTCGCGGCTCTCGGGCTTCTCGAACCTGGTCATCCCGACGCCGACTATGTACGCCTTGCCCATGGAAACGGCCTCCTGCCAGTATCTGACGAGTCGTCAGATACTGGCAGGAGCGGGCCGCCGAGGGAAGGGCTTCCCCGGCTTCCGGGACGGCGGGGCCTAACGGAAGGCCGCGTGACCCGTGAGCGCCTGGCCGAGCGCCAGTGTGTGCATCTCCGTCGTGCCCTCGTAAGTGAGCACGGACTCAAGGTTGTTGGCGTGGCGGATCACCGGGTACTCCAGCGAGATGCCGTTGGCGCCGAGGATCGTGCGGGCGGTGCGGCAGATCTCGATGGCCTCGCGGACGTTGTTCAGCTTGCCGAAGCTGATCTGCGCCGGGTGGACACCGGCGGGCGAGTCCTTCAGGTCGGCCAGGCGCAGCGCCGTCAGCGTCGCCTTGTGGAGCTCGAGCGCCATGTCGACGAGCTTCTGCTGCGTGAGCTGGAACGCGGCGATCGGCTTGCCGAACTGCTCGCGCTGGCCCGCGTAGTCGGCGGCCGCCTGCCAGGCCGAGCGCGCGGCGCCGGTGACGCCCCACACGATGCCGTAGCGCGCCTCGTTCAGGCAGGTCAGCGGCGCGCCCACGCCACGCGCCTCAGGGAGCCGGGCGGACGCGGGCAGGCGTACGCCGTCGAGGACCAGCTCGCTGGTCACGCTCGCCCGCAGCGACATCTTGTGCTTGATCAGCGGCGCCGAGAAGCCGGGGGTGTCGGTGGGCACGACGAAGCCGCGCACCCCGTCCTCGGTCTGCGCCCACACGACGGCGACGGCCGCGACCGAGCCGTTCGTGATCCACATCTTGCGGCCGTCGAGGATCCAGTCGTCGCCGTCACGCCGGGCGCGCGTCGTCATGGACGACGGGTCGGAGCCGTGGTCGGGTTCGGTCAGGCCGAAGCAGCCGATGGCCTCGCCCTCCGCCATGCGCGGCAGCCACTCCTGCTTCTGCTCCTCGGAGCCGAAGCGGTGGATCGCGAACATGGCCAGGGACCCCTGCACGGACACGAAGGAGCGCAGGCCCGAGTCCGTCGCCTCCAGTTCGCGGCACGCGATGCCGTAGGCGCGGGCCGACATGCCGGCGCACCCGTAGCCCTCCAGGTGCATGCCGAGCAGGCCCATCTTGCCGAATTCACGGGCAAGTTCGGGCAGGTTCGGCAGCTCGCCGGACTCGAACCACTCGGCGATGTGCGGCTCGACCTTGTCGTCGAGGTACTGGCGGACCGTGTCGCGCACGGCCCGCTCCTCGTCGGTCAGGAGCGCTTCGAGGTTCAGCGGGTCGACGGGGTCGAGGGCGGCGAACGGCATGATCAGGCTCCTTGAGGGTGGTCGAGCAGGCGGTCGATGGCGGACTCGTCGTAGCCGAGTTCGGTGAGTATGTCCCGGCTGTGCAGGCCGAGGGTGGGCGGGGCGGTGCGCACCGCCGGGCGCTCGCCGCGGAAGGTGACGGGGAAGGCGACCTGCTGGAGCGGGCCCACGTCCGGGTGGTCGACCTTCTGGACCATGCCGAGCGCCTCGGTCTGCGGGCAGTCGTAGACCTCGTCCAGGGTGCGGATCGGCGCGACGGGGACGCCGCGCGGCTTCAGCAGGGCACACCAGTTGGCCACGGTGTCGTCGACGAGGACGGACTCCAGCTTGGCGTTGAGGGCCGTGCGGTGCGTGACGCGGGACCGGTTGGTGGCGAAGCGCGGGTCGTCGGCCCACTCCGGGTGGCCGAGCGCCTCGCTCAGCTTGCGGAAGAGGCCGTCGCTGCCGACGGCGATCACGAAGTGCCCGTCGGACGCCGGGTAGGCCTGGTACGGGACGAGGCTCGGGTGGCCGGAGCCGAGGCGGGTGGGGCGCTCCCCGGTGGCGAAGTAGCCGGTCGCCCAGTTGATGTGCAGGGCGAGCTGGGACTCGTACAGGGAGGTCGTGACGTACTGGCCGTGGCCCGTGCGCTCGCGTTCGACGAGTGCCGCGTTGACGCCGATGAGGCCGAAGAGGGCGGCGCCGAGGTCGCCCATCGCGTAACCGGCCTTGACGGGCGGCCCGTCGGGTTCGCCGGTCAGGGACATCAGGCCGGCCGACGCCTGGGCCACCATGTCGTAGCCGGGCTCGTCGCGCAGCGGGCCCGTGTCGCCGAACGCGGAGATGTGCAGGATGACCAGCCGCGGGTAGCGCTCGCTGAGTTCGCGGTAGTCGAAGACGCGGGCGAGCGAGCTGCCGGGCCGGAAGTTCTCCACCATCACGTCCGCGTCGGCGAGCATGCGGTGGACGGCCTCCTGCCCCTCGGGGGACTTGAGGTCGAGGGTGACGGAGCGCTTGTTGCGGTTGGCGGCCAGGTAGTAGGTCGCGTCGGGGCCGTTGAAGGGCGGGCCCCAGGCGCGCGTCGGGTCGCCGCCGTCGGGGTGCTCGACCTTGATGACGTCGGCGCCGAGGTCGGCGAGGGACATGGTGACGTAGGGCCCGGCGAGGATCTTGGACAGGTCCACGACCTTCATACCGGCCAGCGGGGCGGCGGGGCGGGGCTGCTCAGGCATGTGCGGCGGGCTCCTTCACAGTGTTCTCCTTCGCCGGGGTCTTCTGTGCCGTGCTGGGCGCGACCAGTCCACCCTCGGCCAGTTCGGCCAGGTGGTCCAGTGCGGCGCGGGGCGGGGTGTCCGGGTCGTCGAGGAGCGCGGTGCAGGTGCGGGCGACGAGGAGGGCGCGGCCGTTGCCGGTGGTCTCCGTCTCGTGGGCGGCCTGGTCGTACAGGAGGGTCTCCATGACGGCGCGCGTGATCTCGTCGGCGTACCGGCCGATCCTCATCTCCTGCTCATCGGCCGGGAGTTCGAGGAGCGCGTCGCCCTTCTTGCGCAGCAGCTCCCAGCGGCCCCGCGTCTCCGCGCGGCCGCCGTACGTGTCGGCGAGGGTGCGATGGGCGCCCTGGCGGCGCATGCAGCGCAGCACGTCGAGCGCGATGACGTTCGAGGAGCCCTCCCAGATGGAGCCGAGGTGCGCGTCGCGCACGAGCCGGGGGTTGACCCAGTCCTCGATGTAGCCGTTGCCGCCGCGGATCTCCATGGCCTCGCCGGTGACGGTCCGGGCGCGCTTGCACAGGGTGTGCTTGGCGAGCGGGGTGAGGACGCGGACGAGCTCGCGGGCCGCCCCTCCTTCACCGTCGGCGGCTCCTTCGTCTGCGGCCGTCAGGCGGGCGGCCGCCTCCAGGACGAGCGCGAGCGCCCCCTCCGTGTCGATGATCATCGGCAGGAGCGTGGCCCGCATCAGGGGCTGCTCGAAGAGCGGCTTGCCGAAGACGTGGCGTACGCGGGTGTGGTCGACGGACTCGCGGACGGCGCGGCGCATCAGGGCGGTGGCGCGCATGGCGTTGGACAGTCGGGAGACGTTGAGCATCTCGGCCATCTGCCGGAATCCGTTGGTGAGTTGGCCGACGGGGGTCGCGTAGGCCTCTTCGAGGGTGACCTCGCCGCTCGCGATGGACTTCGAGCCGAGCTTGTCCTTCAGACGGTCGATGCGGATCGCGTTGCGGGTGCCGTCGGGGCGCAGCCGCGGGACGAGGAACATGCCGAGGCCGCGGGTGCCCTCGCCCTGGCCCGGGACGCGGGCGAGGGTGAGGATCACGTCGGCGCCCGGGTTGGACGCGAACCACTTCTTGCCGGTCAGCGTCCAGTGCGTGCCCTGGTCGGTGGCGACGGTCTCCGTCAGGCCGACGTCCGTGCCGCCCTGCTTCTCCGTCATGAACATCGCGCCGGTGGCCCGCAGTTCGGGGTCGGTGGAGGAGAGCGCGGCGATCTCGTCCGCGTACCGCTCGGGGTCGAACAGGCGCAGGATGCGGGCGGCCGAGTCCGTCATGGACAGCGGGCAGGCCATGCCGAACTCGGACTGCACATAGAGGTAGGACAGGGCGTACTTGACGGTGTGCGGGACCTTGGACGGCCAGCCGTGGACGCCGGGGCGGTGCGACATCGCGGCGAGCCCGAACTCCTCGTAGGCGATGGCGGCGGCGCGGTCGTGGGCCGGGTGGTACTCGATCTCGTCGACGCGTTCGCCGCCGGGCGCGTACTGGACCAGGCGGGGCGGGTTGGCGTCGGCGAGTGCGGCCTGCCGGTCGAGGTCACCGGCCGCGAGCGCGCCGAGTTCGGTCAGGAGCGGCTCGACGCGGGCCCGGTCGTCGGCGGACAGGACACGGTCGAGGAAGGGGCGCAGCGCGGGGTCGCGGTCGGCGTAGTTCATCGGGGGATCACTCCGGGTCAGGCGTGGGAGGCGGTGCGGGTGGTGACGGCGGCCGGCTCCGGCGCGGCGGCGGTACGGGCGAGCAGCGGCAGGACACCGGCGAGGGTCACGAGGGTGTAGCCGAGGCCGAGCGCGACGACGGGCCAGATGGAGCCGGTGGCGTTGAGCAGGTACTGGGAGACGATCGGCGCCGTCCCGGCGAACAGCGTCGTGCACAGCTGGTACGAGAGGGACATGCCGGTGTAGCGGACCTCGACGGGGAAGACCCGGGCGAGGATGCCGGCGAGCGCCGCGTAGTACATGGCGTGCGGGAAGGTGGCGAGGCCCATGCCGAGGACGGCCAGCCAGAAGTTGCCGGTCCCGACGAGGACGAACATCAGCGGCAGCACGACGAATTCGGGCAGCAGCATCCACAACACGGCTTTGCGTACGGGCCACTTGCTCGCGAGGACCGCGCCGAAGGGCTGCACGACGACCTGGACGACCAGCGCGAGCGAGATGACGGTCAGGAACGACGTGCGGTCGAAACCGAGGTCGGAGGTGGCCCAGGACAGGGCGAAGGTCGTCTTGACGTAGGTGATCGCGACCCCGGCCGTGCCGGCGAGCACACCGAGCAGGACCAGCATCGGCGAGCGGGTCAGGACGTCCTTGATGGGCAGCTTGGACGTCTGCTTGCGCTCCAGGGCCGCGGCCATCTCGGGGGTCTCGGCGAGCCGCAGGCGGATGAACAGGCCGACGGCGACGAGTACGGCGGAGAAGAGGAACGGGACGCGCCAGCCCCAGGACTCGAAGGCGGCGTCCGGGAGTTGGGCGATGCCGAGGAAGGCGAGCGTGGCGAGGAGGTTGCCGACCGGCGAGCCCTGCTGGGCGAACGCCCCGTACAGGAGCTTGCGCTTGGGCGGGGCGTACTCGGTGGCGACGAGGACGGCGCCGCCCCACTCGCCGCCCATCGCGACGCCCTGGATCATGCGCAGCAGCACGAGGAGGACGGGCGCGGCGGCGCCGATCTGGGCGTAGCCCGGGAGCAGGCCGACGCAGAAGGTGGCGGCGCCCATCATGGTGAGCGTGGTGACGAGGGCCTTCTTGCGGCCGTAGCGGTCGCCGAAGTGGCCGAAGATCACGCCGCCGAGCGGGCGGGCCAGGAAGCCGACCCAGAAGGTGGCGAAGGCGGCGAGGGTGCCTACGGCCGGCGAGGCCTCGGCGAAGAAGATCTTGCCGAGGACCAGAGCGGACGCGGAGCCGTAGATGTAGAAGTCGAACCACTCGATGGTGGTCCCGACGAAGGCGGTGACACCGGCGCGGCGGGCATCACGGGCCTGTGTTGCGCTGACCCCGGGGACTGGGGCGTCGTGCGACATGACGAGCGTCCTCTCGTAGCGGCGTCCCGCTGGGAGGGGACGGGCCGGAGGGGGCGGGGCCACCGAGCGGCCGGTGCCCGTCCACGCTCCACGCCCGGCGCTCATCGCTCCGTCGCGAGACGTGGATCACTCTGCACCCGCTCATTAGGATGTGTCCAAGACCAATACCGGCCTCCAGTCAGATGCCATCCGTCAAAATAATGGGGATCATCCGCGGGCGTCGGGTGCGTCCGGGGGCGTCGGCAGGACTTCCTCCGCCACGCGCAGGACCGCCTGGAGGGGCGCCGAGCGGTTTCCGGTGCGCCAGCCGAGGGCGATGGGGAGCACCGGCACGTCGTCCCCGGCCAGCGGCCGGAACACGACGTGTTCCAGATGGATGGCGCGCGCGGACGCCACGACGACGGCGAGCCCGACACCCGCGCCGACGAGGGCGAGCATGTTGTACGAGTCCGGCGCCTCCTGCGCGATCCGGGGCGCGAACCCGGCCTCGTGGCAGGCCTGCACCATGGCCTCCCGCACGGCCGAGCCGCGGGCGACGGGGAACGTCACGAAAGGCTCGTGCGCCAGCTCGGCGAAGTGGACCTCGTCCTGCCGGGCGAGCGGATGACTGTCGGGCAGCGCGAGCACGAGCCGCTCCATCCGCACGACGCGCGCCGTGATTCCGCGCCGCACCGGGAGCGCCACGAACCCCACGTCGAGGGACCCGTCCGCGATCCTTCCGAGCGCCTCGCCGGTATAGGTCTGGCCCTCCAACACCAGCTCAATACCCGGGAGTTCGGACGTGACGGCGCGGGTGAGCAGCGGCAGCGCCGAGTAGCTGCTGGCCCCGGCGAACCCGACGGTGACCCGCCCCACCTCCCCGAGGTGCGCGGCCTGCACGGTCCTGCGCACCGCCGACGCCTCGGCGAGCAGATGCCGGGCGGGCCCGAGCAGCGCGTGCCCGGCGGCGGTGAGCCGCACGGTCCGGGTGGTCCGGTCGAACAGCTTGACGCCCAGATCCCGCTCGAGCAGCTTGATCTGCTGGCTGAGCGGCGACTGCGCGATGTGCAGCCGTTCCGCTGCGCGGCCGAAGTGCAGCTCCTCGGCAACGGCGACGAATCCTGAGAGGTGACGTAGCTCCACGCAGGTGACCATACGGTGGCGCCGTTGTCGTCCGCGGGTGAGTGGGGGCTGGTCACGTCCACGCGGCGGAGCCGCAAAGTGTCACAGCCCCGCGCCCCTGACCGGGCGTCCCCGCCTAGTCTCTCGGCAATCCCAGAATCCGCTCGGCGACCACGTTCAGCTGCACCTGCGTCGTGCCGCCCGCGATCGTCAGGCAGCGCGACATCAGGAATCCGTGCAGCGCCCGCTCCCCCGCTCCCTCCCTCAGGGCGCCCTCGGGGCCGAGCAGCTCCAGGGCGAGTTCGGCAACCTTCTGCTGGTGCGGCGTCTGCACGAGTTTCCGTACGGACGCCCCCGGGCCCGGGTCCGCGCCGGCAACCTGCCGCATCGTCGTGCGCAGCCCTGTGCAGGCCAGGGCGTGCGCCTCGGTGGCGAGCGCGCCGATCCGCGCCCGGTACGCGCCGTCGAGCGTTCCGGCGCGGGCGATCAGCGCCTCAAGGCCCGTGTCGAAGGTCAACTGGTCGGCCATGTGGACCCGTTCGTTGCCGAGCGTGTTCCGGGCGACGCGCCAGCCGTCGTCCACCTGCCCCACCACGGCGTCCTCGGGGAGCAGCACGTCGTCGAAGTACACCTCGTTGAAGAGCGAGTCCCCGGTGATCTCCTTCAGGGGCCGTACGTCGATGCCGTCGGTCCGCTTCATGTCGACGACGAAGTAGGTGAGGCCCTTGTGCTTGGGGGCGTCCGGGTTGGTGCGGGCGAGCAGGATCCCGTGGTCGGCCCACTGGGCGGCGCTCGTCCACACCTTCTGCCCGTTGACGCGCCAGCGCCCGTCCTCGGTGCGCTCGGCCTTCGTCCGCAGCGAGGCCAGGTCGGAACCGGCGCCGGGTTCGGAGAACAGCTGGCACCACAGGACGTCGCCCAGGAGCGTGGGCAGGAGATAGCGGTCCCGCTGCTCCGGGGTCCCGTAGGCGAGGAGCGAGGGGACGACCCAGGTCCCGATGCCGAGGTCGCTGACGCGGACGCCCGCGGCGGCGAGTTCCTGCTGCACGGCGAGCTGCTGGACGGGGCCCGCGCCGAGGCCGTACGGCTCGGGCAGGTGCGGCGCGGCGTACCCCGTGGGCGCGAGGGCCCGGCGGGCCGCGGCCGGGTCGAGGCCGCGCATCCCCTCGACGGCCTCGCGGGCCCCCGCCCGGAACGCCTCCGCCTCCGCGGGCAGCTCCAGACGCAGCTCGCGCCGCGCCCCGCCCTCCGCGAGCCGCACCGCCCGCAGCCGGTGCGTGTCCCCCGCGCCGAGCAGCTGCCGCGCGACGACGGCCCGCCGCAGATAGAGATGAGCGTCGTGCTCCCAGGTGAACCCGATCCCGCCGAGGACCTGCACACAGTCCTTGGCACAGGAGTACGCGGCATCGAGCGCGGCCCCGGCGGCGAGCGAGACGACCAGCTCACGCGCCGCGCCGTCGTCGGCCCCCTCAGCGCCGCCCCCCGCCGCCCGCGCCGCGTCCCACACCAGCGCCCGCGCCTGCTCGACCCGGACCAGCATGTCCGCGCA
This sequence comes from Streptomyces sp. CB01635, assembly GCF_002803065.1. Classification (GTDB taxonomy): domain Bacteria; phylum Actinomycetota; class Actinomycetes; order Streptomycetales; family Streptomycetaceae; genus Streptomyces. Next base: position 225,512 of record NZ_NNBL01000002.1, on the reverse strand, counting down.
CAGGTGCTTGACGCCCTGGAACTGTCCGATCGGCCGCCCGAACTGCTCCCGCACCTTCGCGTACTCCGCCGCCATGTGCAGCGCCCACGCCGCGACGCCGCACGCGTCGGCCGCGAGGACGACCGAGGCCAGGTCACGCACGGTGGCCGTGTCGACGGCGAGGATCCTCACGGCCGGCACCAGGGCGCCCCGGGCGGTGATCTCCGCGGTCGGGCGCGTGGGGTCGGCGCTCTCGTGGACGCGGACGCCGATTCCGGCGGTGCCCGCGTCGACGGCGACCCATACGGTCCCGGTCGCGGACTCGGCGGCCAGGAGGAGCAGGTCGGCGTCCCCGCCGGACAGGACGGGCGGCGCCACCCCGTCGAGGACGAGTCCGTCGGACACGGTGACGGCGGTCAGCGTTCCCGTACCGAGGGCGGCGGCGCCGATGCGGTCGCCGGACGCGAGGGACGCGGCGAGGCCGGCGGCGCCCGCGTGGCGCAGGACCAGTGAGGCGGCGGCGCTGGCCGCGAACGGGCCGGGCAGCGCGGCCCGCCCCGCCTCTTCGAGGACGACCGCGAGGTCGACGAGGTCGCCGCCCCCTCCGCCGTACTCCTCGGGGAGATGGAGGCCGAGCAGCCCCTGTCCGGCGAGTCCGTCCCAGTGGGCGGGGCGGCCCGCGGGGGCGGCGGGGGCGTCGAGCAGTTTGCGCACTTCCTCGGGCGGTACGGCGCGTGCGAGCCAGCCGCGCACGGCGCCCGCCAGCTCCTCTTGCTCCTGCGTGATCGCGATGCCCATGCGGCGCACGGTAGAACACGTTCCAATCTGACGGAAGGTCAGACGCAGATTCCGCGACCCTCGGGCGTGTAATCAAAAGGTAAAGACCGTCAAGACTTCCCCTTGTACGACGCCCGTCGGAATAGTCGCCCCAGGTAACGGGTTCATCTTCCACGTACCCGCAGCGCGAAACCCGCCGCCCGCGCGACCCCTTTGACTCACTGCCTCCGGAGGCACTACGTAATGACGCAGACGACCCAACGGCCGACCGCACAACGCGGAATACGCGGAGTCGTCCCCGTACTCGCCTTCGCCGGCATCACCGTCGCGGTGATGCAGACGCTCCTCGTCCCGGTCATCAAGGACCTCCCGGTCCTGCTCGGCACCGCCCCCTCCAACGCGACCTGGGTCCTGACGTCGACCCTCCTCGCGGGCGCCGTCTCCACTCCGATCATGGGCCGCCTCGGCGACCTCTACGGCAAGCGCCGGATGCTCCTCACGAGCCTCGCGATCATGGTCGTCGGCTCGCTCGTCGCGGGCTTCACCAGCGACCTTCTCGTGATGATCGTGGGTCGTGCCCTCCAGGGCTTCGCGATGGGCGCCATCCCCCTCGGCATCGGCCTGATGCGCGACGAGCTGCCGCGCGAGAAGCTCGGGTCCGCGATGGCCCTGATGAGCTCCTCCATCGGCGTCGGCGGCGGACTCGCGCTCCCGCTGGCGGCCCTCGTGGCCCAGCACGCCGACTGGCACGCCCTCTTCTTCGGCGCGGCGGGACTCGGCGTCGTCGCGATCCTGCTCACCCTCTTCTTCGTCCCGGAGAGCTCGGTCAAGGCCGAGGGCAGCTTCGACGTCCTCGGCGCGATCGGCCTGTCCGCCGGACTCGTCCTCCTCCTGCTGCCGATCACCAAGGGCAGCGACTGGGGCTGGACCGACCCCATGACGCTCGGCCTGTTCGGCGCGGCCCTCGTCGTGCTCGTGCTGTGGGGCGTGATGGAACTGAAGCTCAAGGCCCCGCTCGTCGACCTGCGCACCACCGCGCGGCGCGAGGTGCTCCTCACCAACCTCGCCTCGATCATGGTCGGTGTCGCGTTCTACGCGATCTCGCTCGTCCTGCCGCAGCTCCTCCAGCTGCCGAAGGCCACCGGCTACGGACTCGGCCAGTCGATGGTCGTCGCGGGCCTGTGCGTGGCGCCGCTCGGCCTCACCATGATGTTCACAGCCCCCGTGTACGCCCGCCTGTCGGCGAAGTACGGCCCGAAGACCACCCTGATCCTCGGCATGCTGATCATCGCGATCGGCTACGGCGCCGGCCTCGGCCTGATGAGCGCCGCCTGGCAGACCATCGTCATCTCGGTGGTCGTGGGCGCCGGCATCGGACTCGCCTACTCCTCGCTGCCCGCCCTGATCATCGGCGCCGTCGACGCGTCCGAGACGGGTGCGGCCAACGGTCTCAACACCCTGATGCGGTCCATCGGCACCTCGGTGTCGAGCGCCGTGATCGGCATGGTCCTCGCCAACACGGCGAACCACGTCGGCGGTGCGGCCGTGCCCACCATGCACGGCTTCCGCGTCTCGTTCCTGATCGCCACCGCCGCGGTCGCCATGGGCGTCCTGCTCGCCGTCTTCCTGCCGAAGCAGCGCCAGGCGACCAAGCCGCAGCTGCGCGCCAGCAGCGAGGAGGACGCCGCGCTGGAACGCGCCGAGGAGATACTCGGCGGATTCCGCGGCCAGGTGCTCGACGCGGCGGGCCTGCCCGTCTCCCGGGCCAAGGTCACGCTCATCGACCGGCGCGGCCGCCAGGCGGGCGCCGCGCTGACCGACCACACCGGCCGTTACGCCCTGGAGGTCCCCGCCGGCGGCTCGTACGTGCTGGCCGCCACGGCCGCCGGGCACGCGCCGCGGGCCTCCGCGGCCACGCACCACGGCGAGGACCGGCCGGTCGATGTCGACCTGGCCCTTGAGCTCATCGCGCCGGAGAGTCGAACCGCGGCTCGCAGCTGAGCAGTTCGGAGACATCGGAGCCGACCGGCAGCTCCTTCGGGGACGCGTCGCGGGTGAAGAGGCGGGCAGCACGCTCGCCCTGAACCGCGGCGCGTTCGCCGTTCACCCGCAGCCAGGACCCCTCGCGCAGGCCGAGCACCGGCACGTCGTTCTCCTCCAGGAACTCGGTGAGGCGCTCCTCGCGGGTCTCGCCCTTGTGCGTGGACGCCGGGTCAGGGTCCAGGTAGTGCGGGTTGATCTGGAACGGGACGAGGCCGAGCGCCTCGAACGACGGGGGCTGCACGATCGGCATGTCGTTGCTCGTGCGGAGGCTGGGCGCCGCCATGTTCGTGCCGGCGCTCGCGCCCATGTAGGGCAGCCCACCGCCGACCGCCTCGATCAGGGCGTCGCGCAGGCCGGTGCGGTAGAGCGCGCTCAGCAGCCGGAAGGAGTTGCCGCCTCCGATGAACACGGCGTCGGCTGCGGCGAGTTCGGCCACCGGGTCGTCACCCTCGTGGACACCACGCACGCTGATCCCGGCACCGTCGAGCGCGCCGCGCACCCGGTCCGTGTACGTGTCGTGGTCCGCCAGCGCGTACGGCACGAACGCGAGACGGGCCTTCGGGGGCAGGAAGCCGGTGACGGTGTCCAGGGCGTGGGCGAGGTAACCGCGGCCGTACTGGGTGGAGTTGGAGAGCAGCAGCAGATTCAAGGGAGTGACTCCTCAGGGGCGGTTCAGGACTTCAGGACTGCAGGACTTCGGAACTTCGGGCTTCAGGACTGAGGCGCGCGCGGTTTGCGCGTGCGCTGCGGAGGGTGCGTGAGCCGCTTCTCCAGGAGGCGCGCGGCCTTGCGCAGGGCGTCGAGCCGGCCCTCGGGCCCGTCCGTGAAACGCTCCTTGGCGCCGCCGAGGCTGAGGCTGCCGTAGGGCTCGCGGCCCAGGAAGACCGGCACGGCGACCGTCGCGATCCCGGCGTCGTACTCACCGACCGTCCAGGCGTACCCCTGGGCGCGCACCTGCACCAGCTCCCGCTCCAGCTCGTCCGGGTCGGTCACCGTGCGGTCGGTGAAGCGGGCCATGGGGCGGCCACGGAAGAGCCGGTGGCGCTGCTCGTCGGGCAGGAACGCGTAGAACGACTTGGCCGTGGCTCCGGCGTGCGCCGGGTACAGCTCGCCGACCAGCGGGTAGTAGCGCAGCGGCCCGGACTCGCCCTCGACGGCCGCGACGCAGCGCATGTGGAAGCTGTCCGGCAGACAGAACAGGACGGTGTCGCCGGTCACCCGGCCCAGCTCCTCCAGGACGGGCGCGGCGAGCAGTTCGAGCGAGCCCGAGCGCTCCCAGAGCCGGCCGAGCCGGAGCACGGCGGGCCCGATGCGGTAGCGACGGGTGGCCGGGTCGGAGACCAGGAAACCGCGGCCCGCGAGTGTCGAGAGCAGCCGCTGGGCGACCGAGGTGTCCCACCCGAACTCGGCCGCCACCTCGGTCACGCCCCAGTCGGGCCGCGTCCGCTCGAAGGCGAGCAGCACCAGCAGGGCGCGGTCGACGGTCTGCAGCGCACCCGCGGGCGTCTTGCGGTCCAACGGGATCTCACTCATCGCATCTCACCATTCAGACCTGAATTGCAGATAACGGGAAACAGTTGCCGACAACGCTAACCGATCCCGAATCTGCTGTCAGCACCACCCGACCTGGAGTGCGTGTCGGGAGCGAGAGAGGCCGCCCAATGCTGAAGTACGTCCTTGACATCGTCGAACTCCTCGACGATCCGAACGCCGACGGCAAACGCGCCGTGGAGTACCTCGACTCGGTCGCGGGCCCCGAGGGCTCCGGCGCCGAGGTCACCACCGTCACCGGCGAGCGCGGCTCGACCGACTTCCTGCTGGTACGCATCCCGGGCAGCACGGGACGTACGAGCGGCGGCCCGTCCCGCACGCTCGGCGTGGTCGGCCGCCTCGGCGGCGTCGGCGCCCGGCCCGAGATGACGGGTCTGGTCTCCGACGCGGACGGCGCCGCCGCCGCGCTCGCCACGGCGGCCAAGCTGCTCGACATGCGCCGCAAGGGCGACGTGCTGCCGGGCGACGTCATCGTCGCCACGCACATCTGCCCGGACGCGCCCACCGCGCCGCACGACCCGGTCCCCTTCATGGACTCCCCGGTCGACATCGCCACGATGAACCGGCACGAGGTCACCGGCGAGATGGAGGCCGTGCTCTCCATCGACACCACCAAGGGCAACCGGATCATCAACCACAAGGGCCTTGCCCTGTCCCCCACCGTCAAGGAGGGGTGGGTCCTGCGGGTCAGCGAGGCGCTCGGCGAGCTGCTCGCGGTCGTCACAGGTGAGCCCTTGGTCACATACCCGGTGACCACGCAGGACATCACGCCGTACGGTAACGGTGCACATCACATCAATTCGATCCTCCAGCCGGCCACGGCGACCCCCGCTCCGGTCGTCGGCCTCGCGGTCACCTCGGCCGCCGCGGTCCCCGGCTGCCAGACCGGCGCGAGCCATGAGACCGACATCGCCGGTGCCGCGCGCTTCGCCGTCGAGACGGCCAAGGCGTACGGGGGCGGCCGCCTCGACTTCCACGACGAGGCCGAGTTCGACAACCTCGTGAGCCGCTACGGCTCCCTGTCCCACCTTCAGACCCTCGGCCATGAGAGCCGTGAGCCCCGGGAGTCCTCATGACCGCCACAGACACCGAGACCAAGCGGCTCGGCAGCGACGACTACTCGCTGACCCGCGTCCCGCGCGACCAACGCCTCGGCTTCTGGACGATGCTGCTCCAGTGGCTCGCCCAGTCGGGCTCCATCTCGCAGTTCACGCTGGGCGCCACCATCGGCGTCGGCATGACGTTCGGGAACGCGTTCCTCGCCTTCACGCTCGGCGCGGTCATCCTCGAAGTGGTGATCTTCGCGATCGGCCTGGCCGGCATGCGCGAGGGACTCGCGACCCCGATGCTCACCCGCTGGATCGGCTTCGGCCGCAACGGCTCCGCGCTGGTCAGCTTCGTCATCGCGGTCAGCCTCGTCGGCTGGTTCGGCGTGCAGAACACGATCTTCGGCAACAGCGTGTCCGCGCTCGTCGGCGGACCGTCGTGGGTGTGGTGCGTCGCCGCGGGCCTCGCCATCACGGTCCTGGTCATCTTCGGCTTCCGCTACATGGCGCTCTTCGCGAAGATCGTCACCCCGCTGTTCTTCGCCCTGGTCGCCTGGTCGGTCACGAACGCCCTGATGGACCACTCCGTCGGCGACCTGATCAGCTCGCCGGCGCCGGGTCAGACGATCCCGCTCGCCGTCGCGGCCACCGCCATCGCGGGCGGCTACATGACCGGCGCGATCGTCTCCCCGGAGATGACCCGCTACAACCGCAAGGGCTCGCACGTCTTCCTGCAGAGCGCCTCGTCGATGATCCTCTCCGAGTACATCGTCGGCCTCACCGGCGTGCTGCTCGGCCACCTGGTGAAGTCCAGCGAGGTGTCGCACATCGTGCTCTCCACCTCGGGCGCCTTCGGTGTGATCGTGGTCCTGATGTCCACCGCGAAGATCAACGACTGGAACCTGTACGGCTCCTCGCTCGGCGTCGTCAACTTCTTCCAGGTCGTCTTCGGCAAGCGCCTGCACCGTGGCGCCGTCACCGTCGCGCTCGGCCTCGCGGGCACCCTGCTCTCGGCCGTCGGCATCATGACCCACTTCACCGAGTTCCTGTCCGTGCTCGGCGTCGCCATCCCGCCCATCGGCGGCATCATCGTGGCCGAGTACTGGGTCGTACGGCGCATGCGCAAGCCGCTCGACGAGACCCGCGAGGCCGGGACGCTGCCCGCGTCCTCTCCGACCTGGGTGCCCATGTCGATCGTGATCTGGATCGCCGCGTTCTGCGTCGGCAAGTACGTGACGGTCGGCATCCCGGCGCTCAACTCGCTGGCCACCGCCTTCGTCCTGTACGCCGTCCTCGGCCTCCTCGGCCTCGTGCGGCCGTACGGCACCTCCGCCCTGGACGACGAGGACACCACCGTCCCCGCCGCCCCCGAAGCGACCCCCGTGGGAGCGGCATGAACACCCCCAGCGCCCTGACCCCCGCATCCGAAGAGGCCCAGGCCGAGGTCGTCGGGCTGTGCGCGGAGCTGATCCGCTTCGACACGTCCAACCCGACGAGCGACGAGCGCGCCTGCGCCGACTGGGTCGTGGACCGCCTCGCCGAGGCCGGCATCGACTCGACGCTCGTCGAGAGCGCGCCGGGCCGGGCGAACGTCATCGCCCGTATCCCCGGCGCGGACAGCACCCGCGGCGCCCTCCTCGTGCACGGCCACCTCGACGTCGTGCCCGCCGACGCCGCCGAGTGGCAGGTGCCGCCCTTCTCCGGCGAGATCCGCGACGGCTACCTGTGGGGCCGCGGCGCGATCGACATGAAGGACACGGTGGCCGTCATGCTGGCCACCGCCCGCCACTTCGCCCGCACCGGCACCCGCCCCTCGCGGGAGATCGTCCTCGCGTTCCTCGCCGACGAGGAGGCGGGCGGCAAGTTCGGCGCGCACTGGCTCGTCGAGCACCACCCGGAGCTCTTCGCGGGCGTCACCGAGGCGATCGGCGAGGGCGGCGGCTTCTCGTACGCGCTCGACGACACCCAGCGCCTCTACCCCATCGAGAACGCCCAGCGCGGCATGGCCTGGATGGAGCTCACGGCCACAGGCCGGGCCGGCCACGGCTCGTCCCCCAACGACGAGAACGCGGTCACCGACCTCTCCGAGTCCCTCACCCGCATCGGCCGCCACACGTTCCCGATCCGCCTCATCGAGCCCGTACGGGCGCTGCTGACCAAGGCAGCCGAACTCAAGGGCGTGAAGATCGACTTCGAGGCCGACGACCTCGACGCCGAACTCGCCGAGCTGGGACCGGTCGCCGACTTCATGCAGGTGGTGCTCCGCAACTCCGCGAACCCCACCATGTTCACGGCCGGCTACCAGACCAACGTCATCCCCGGTAAGGCCACCGCCCGCGTCGACGGCCGCTTCCTGCCCGGCCACGAGCAGGAACTCGTGGACACCATCGACGAGTTGCTCCTGCCGTCCGTGCGGCGCGAGTGGGTCAACCACGACATCGCCATGGAGACGACGTTCGACGGCCCGCTCGTCGACGCCATGTGCGAGGCCGTGCGCGCCGAGGACCCCGACGGCCACCCGGTCCCGTACTGCAACCCGGGCGGCACCGACGCCAAGGCCTTCACCAAACTGGACATCCGCTGCTTCGGCTTCAAGGGCCTCAAGCTGCCGCACGACCTGGACTACGGCCGCCTCTTCCACGGCGTCGACGAGCGCGTCCCGCTGGAGGGCCTGCGGTTCGGCGTCCGCGTCATGACGCGCCTCTGGCAGAGCTGCTGACCCGCAGCTCAGCCCCCTCGATCGCCCCTGACCCGGGCTCACCCCCCGTACGCCCCCGCCGCAGCCGGCGACGGGGGCGTACGGCAACATGAGCGGACCTCACCCACGCCTACGACAGGGGACCCCATGAGCGCGGCGCCCAAGCCGGAGATCCTCGTCGCCTTCGAGGCCGCCAAGGGGTTCATGCCTCTCGGCGAAGGGCTGGCGCTCTACGCGGCCGCTACCGAGGCCGCCGCGCTGGGCCTGCCGCTCCTGGAGGTCGGCACATACTGCGGGCGCTCCACGATCCTGCTCGCCGACGCGGCCCGCCAGGCCGGCGTGAGCGCGCTCACCGTGGACCACCACCGCGGCAGCGAGGAGCAGCAGCCGGGCTGGGACTACCACGACCCGGAGACCGTGGACCCGGTCGTCGGCCGCATGGACACCCTCCCCACGTTCCGGCGCACGCTGCACGCGGCCGGCCTGGAGGACCACGTCGTGGCCCTGGTGGGCCGCTCCCCGCAGGTCGCCGCCGTCTGGGGCGGCAAGCTCGGCCTCGTCTTCATCGACGGCGGCCACACCGACGAGCACGCCACAGCCGACTACGAGGGCTGGGCCCCGCACGTCGCCGAGGGCGGCCTGCTCCTCATCCACGACGTGTTCCCGGTCAAGATCGACGAGTGGACGGGCCAGGCCCCGTACCGCATCTACCTCCGGGCCCTGGAATCCGGCGCGTTCACAGAGGTCTCGGCGACGGAATCCCTGCGCGTCCTGCGCCGAACGGGCACCGGGATCTGAAGAAGGACCGTTAGGCTCACCCACGTGTCATACGTAGGTCCGGACAGTGACGGTTTCTTCGACGGCGACGGGGACGGCCCCCGGCGGCCGCGCCGGTTCAGCGGCGGTCCGCTGACGGTGGCGCTCGCCGCGCTCGTGCCCACGGCTCTCGCCGGGTGGCTGATCTGGCAGGTGGCGGGCGGCCCGGGCGAGAACGAGCCCGCGAAGACCCTGCCCGCCGCGAGCCGGTCGTCGTCGGCGGGCACGGACACCACGTCCCCCTCCCCGTCGAAGTCCGACGACGGCAAGAAGGGCGACGGGTCGCCCAGCGCCACCCCCTCGAAGTCGAAGCCGCCCGCCCCCTCCTCGAAGCCCGCCGGATCCGGCCCCCTCAAGGGCAAGGTCGTCGTCATCGACCCGGGTCACAATCCGGGCAACTTCCAGCACGCCACGGAGATCAACCGGCTCGTCGACATCGGGACGAACCGCAAGGAATGCGACACGACCGGCACCTCCACCAACGCCGGTTACACCGAGGCCCAGTTCACCCTCGACGTCTCGCGCCGGCTGCGCACCCTGCTCCAACAGCAGGGCGCCACCGTCGAGTTGACCCAGAACGGCGACCGCTCCTGGGGCCCGTGCGTGGACGAGCGCGCCCGGATCGGCAACAAGGCGCATGCGGACGCGGTGATCTCCGTGCACGCCGACGGTTCCGCCGCGGGCAACCGCGGCTTCCATGTGATCCTTCCCGCATCCGTGAACTCCGGTTCCGCGAACACCACGGCGATCGCGAGCCCCTCGCGCGATCTCGGCGAACGCGTCGCGGGCAACTTCCTGCGCGCCACGGGCTCGGCCCCCTCCAACTACATCGGCGGCGGCACCGGCCTCGACGTGCGCAAGGACCTGGGAGGCCTCAACCTCTCGACCGTGCCGAAGGTGTTCATCGAGTGCGGCAACATGCGCGACGCGAAGGACGCGGCCCTGTTGACGAGCGGCGCGTGGCGGCAGAAGGCGGCGCAGGGGATGTCTGACGGAATCGTGAGTTTCCTGCGCGGGTAGTTCTCACCCTGCGGATCTCGGCAGACACCCCCGCCGCGCGGACGATAGTGTCTCCCTACGATGTGGGGCCACCCCCGCGCTTCGCACGGCACATCAGCGACAGCGACGCCTCCGCCGACGACCGGACGACTGACGAAGGACCTGAAGTGAATATCCGCTCCCTCACTCGAGGCGACGGCGTGGTGATCGGAGCAGCGGTGTTGCTGTTCATCGCCTCGTTCCTCGATATCTATTCGATCGACGGGAACTCCAGCAACGAAAGCCTCCCGAACGCCTGGGAGAGCGCGCCGCTCCTGTTCAGCGTCTTCCTCGCGGGCGTCATCGCCGCGGTGCTGATCGTCGTCGCCCGGGGGCTGCCCAGCGTGCCGAAGGTCGCCGGTCTCGACCTCGGCCAGTTCGGCATCGCGCTCGCCGTCTTCGCGGCATGGAGCGCGCTGGGGAACATCTTCGACCCGGCGGGTGGCTGGAACAACATCGGCACGTTCCCGGACGACGCGTTCGGTGCCGGTACGGGCGCCATCCTCGGCCTGATCGCCGCTCTCGTGCTCGCCGGTGCCGCTGTCGCGACGCCGCTCGTGCCCGCGCTGAAGGGTGCCCTCGTCGGCGCCCCGCGTCCGCAGGCCCCGCAGCCGTACGGCGCACAGCCTGCCGGTGCCTACGGCTACCCGGGTGCCCAGCAGCCGGGCCAGCCCTACGGCGCCCAGCCGGGCCAGCCGGGTCAGCCGGGTCAGCCGGGTCAGCCGGGTCAGCCCTACGGTGCCGCCCAGCCGCAGCAGCAGGCGGCGCCCGCGCCGCAGGCCGCGCAGGCCCCGGCCGGCGACTTCTCGCCGTTCTGGTTCGCGGTGCCGGTGCCGCGTCCGCTGTACGCCGAGGACGGCTCCCCGACGCCGATCGCCGAGCTGGCGCCCGGCACGTGGTACCTGGCCGTCGAGCAGCGCGGCCCCGGCCTGGTGGCCCAGACGCAGGACGGCCGTCGCGGCGTCCTCCAGGACACGACCGGGATCCAGCGCGGCTGACGTCGCCCCGACTTCCGCGTCACGGCCCCTCACCCGTCTTCCGGGTGGGGGGCCGTTGTCGTACAGTCGCCCCGGAACCACGAACTGACAGTGCGTCAGAAATGGGAGCGGCCATGCGACTCGGACTCGCGCTCGGTTACTGGGGCCGCGGTCCCGACCCGCGCCACCTCGAACTCGCCCAGGAGGCCGAGCGGTTGGGCTACGACTCGGTGTGGACCGCCGAGTCCTGGGGCAGCGACGCGTTCACGCCGCTGACGTGGATCGCGGCGCACACCTCGCGTATCCGCCTGGGCACGGCGATCGCGCAGATGGCGGCCCGCTCCCCCACGACGACGGCGATGCACGCGCTCACCCTCGACCATCTGTCCGGCGGCCGCATGATGCTGGGGCTCGGCCTGTCGGGGCCGCAGGTGGTGGAGGGCTGGTACGGGCGGCCGTTCCCGAGGTCCCCGCTCACGGCGACCCGCGAGTACGTGGACGTGGTGCGGCAGGTCCTGCGGCGCGAGGGCCCGGTCGAGGTGGACGGACGCTTTCATGCGCACCCCTATCGCGGCGAGGACGCCACCGGCCTCGGCAAGCCGCTGAAGCCGATCACGCATCCCCTGCGCGCCGATCTGCCGATCCTGCTCGGCGCCGAGGGCCCGAAGAACATCGCGCAGACGACCCGTATCGCGGACGGCTGGCTCCCGCTGTACTGGTCGCCGACGCGCACGGACGCGTACGAGGCGTCCCTCACGGACCTCCCCGAGGACTTCGTGATCGCGCCGATGGCCCGCGTCACGGTCTGCGACGACGTCGCGGAGGGGCTGCTGCCGGTGAAGGCGATGCTGGGCTTCTACATCGGCGGCATGGGCCACGCCAAGCGCAACTTCCACGCGGACCTGATGGCGCGCATGGGGTACGCGGACGAGGCCCGCCGGGTCCAGGAGCTCTTCCTCGCGGGACGGCGCGAGGAAGCCGTGCTGGCCGTGCCGGACGCCTTCGCCGACGAGATCTCGCTGGTCGGCCCGCGTGGGCGCATCGCCGAACGTCTTGAGCTGTGGCGCAAGGGCCCGGTCACCGACCTGCTGGTCCTGGCCCCGGACCCGCACACACTGCGGGTCCTGGCAGAGCTCAACTCGTAGCCTTGCAAGTCCGGTTGGGGAGTCGGCGCTACGAGCCCGAGGACAGCTCCTTCGCCGACGGCACCTTGTCCTTCACCTCGGCGCCCGCGCTCTTGCCCGCGTCCTTCACCGAGTTGATGACATCGTCGAAGGAGTTGACGGCGGCGCCGTCGCCCTTGCGCAGCTTGGACGGCAGGTCCTTCAGCTTGTCGATGCCCGCCGTGAGCGGCGCGACGGCCTTGGAGAGCAGCGGGTCGCCCTTCGCGTTCTTCACGGCCGCCTTCAGCCTGTTGTACGCGAACGCGCCCGCGACACCCGCCTTGACGAGGGCGAGCTTCCGCCCGTGGGCGCCCTTCTTGAACTTGCCCTTGCGGTACGGCTTCACGATCCACTGGTAGGTCGCGCCGGCCGCGAGCCCCGCGTTGGCGACGAAGCGCGTCTTGGCGAACTTCTGCTTCTCGGCGGAGCTGCTGGCGGTCGGTTCCGCCACATCCGCGGCCACGGTGGCCGACTCCTTGGCCTTCTTCGTGTCGTTGCTGCTGCACGCCGTCCCGCCCACGAGGAGCGCGGAGCTGACGGTGAGCGCCACGACGGCGCGGCGTATGGGCAGGGTGGAACCGGTCACGACAAACCTCCAGGGCACGGTGCTGCTGCTCCCTGGCAGCGTCCCCCGGGCCCCATGGCCGTGCCACTCGGGCGAGCCCGTACGGGTTTCACCCGCCGCAGAGCGGTAACCAGTGCTTCATGTCTCCCAGCCAAGCAACGCGAGGCACCAACCAAGCCGCGACGATCGTGATGGTCGTCGCAGACATCCTGGCCGCGATCCTCGGCCTGTGGATCCTGATGTACCTGCTGGACGCCAACCGCGGCAACGACCTGGTGCAGTTCATCCACGACGCGGCCCTGTGGCTAGCCGGCTGGTCGCACGACCTGTTCACGTTCGACGACGCATGGGCGCGGGTGGTCGCGGGCTACGGCCTGGCGGCGCTGGTGTACCTGTTCGTCGGGCACTTCGTCGCCGGCCGGCTGCGCCGCTACTGAGCGGGGCTTCCCTCACAGCAGTCGGGTTCGAAGCCCGCCGGGAGGCGGCCGCCGAACACCGAGCAGGTGGCCTCGTCGCCGCCGAGCGCGGCGACGGCGAGCAGCACCGAACCGGCTGTCCACGCGGTCAGTTCCAACGGCCAGACCGCCCGGTCGTCGAAGACGTAGCCGGTCCAGTACAGGCCCGACTCCGGGTCGCGCAGGTGCTGGATCGACTGGAGGATCTCCAGAGCGCGGTCGGACTCGCCCACCGCCCACAGGGCGAGGGCGAGTTCGGCGCTCTCACCGCCGGTGACCCACGGGTTGGGGACGACGCAGCGCACGCCGAGCCCGGGGACGACGAAGCGGTCCCAGGACTCCTGGATGCGCTCCTCCGCCTCGGTGCCGGTGAGGGCGCCGCCGAGGACGGGGTAGTACCAGTCCATCGAGTAGCGGTTCTTGTCGAGGAACCGCTCGGGGTGGCGGCGGATCGCGTGCCGCAGGCTGCCGGCCGCCAACTCCCAGTCGGGCTGCGGCTCTTCGCGCTCTTCGGCGATGGCGAGGGCGCACCGCAGCGCGTGATGCACGGACGAACTGCCGGTCAGAAGCGCCTCGTTGACGGGTGTCCCGTCCGGCTCGCGCTTCCAGCCGATCTGCCCGCCGGGCTGCTGGAGCCGCAGGACGAACTCCATGGCCGCGTACACGGTGGGCCAGATGCGGTCGAGGAAGGCGTCGTCGCCGGTGGAGAGGTAGTGGTGCCAGGCGCCCACGGCGACGTAGGCGACGAAGTTCGTCTCGCGGCCGTGGTCGGTGATGTCACCGGCGTCGCCGTCGGCGTAGGCCGCGTACCAGGAACCGTCCTCGTTCTGGTGGCGGGCGAGCCAGTCGTAGGCGCGCTCGGCGGCGTCGTGCTCGCCGGCCGCGTCGAGGGCCATGGCGGCCTCGGTGTGGTCCCACGGGTCGAGGTGGTGGCCGCGGAACCACGGTATGGCGCCGTCCTCGCGCTGCACGGCGAGAAGCCCGCGGACGGTCGCGGCGGCCTGCTCGGCGGTCAGTACGCCGGGCAGGACGAGGTGTTCGGTCTTCTCCGGGCTCGTCACGCCTCGGCCTTGGGCAGGTGCGGCTTGGTGGCGTACGCGACGAAGCTCTTGCCGACGACCGGGTTGAGGAGCCGCTCGGTCACCCGGGTGAGCGCCGGCTTCTTCATGATGTCCCAGACCAGGAGCTTGTGGTACGCCCGCACGGGCAGCGCCTTGTCGTTGTCGACACCGAACGCGCACTTCAGCCACCAGTACGGCGAGTGCAGGGCGTGCGCGTGGTGGGTGCCGTACGGCTTGAGGCCCGCCTCGCGCATCTTGGCGAGGAGTTCGTCCGCCTTGTAGATGCGGATGTGGCCGCCCTCGACCTCGTGGTAGGCGTCGCTGAGGGTCCAGCAGACCTTCTCGGGGCCGTAGCGGGGCACGGTCACGGCGATGCGGCCGCCCGGCTTGAGGACGCGGACCATCTCGGCGAGCACGCCCTTGTCGTCGGGGATGTGCTCCATCACCTCGGAGATGATGACGACGTCGAACGAGGCGTCCGGGAAGGGGAGGTTGAGGGCGTCGCCCTCCATGGCGGTGGCCGTGGCGCCGGCGAGGGCCTCACCGGCCTCCTTCATCGCTGCGAACCACTTGGCGACCTCGCGGATCTCCTCGCCGTTCTGGTCGAGGGCGACCACCTGGGCCCCGCGCCGGTAGCACTCGAACGCGTGCCGCCCGGCTCCGCAGCCGAGGTCGAGGACGCGGTCGCCTGCGGCGAGCGGGAAGCGGGTGAAGTCGACGGTCAGCACGTGGCCCTGCTTTCGCGGTCGGATCCTGCACGTTCGAGAGGGGTGGTGGCCGCGGCGCCGGTGGTCCGGCCGGCCGAGCGGGCGATGGACTCGCGGTAGAGCTCGGCGGTGCCGAGCGCCGCGCGGGCCCAGGTGAAGTTCCCGAGGACGCGTTCGCGTCCGGCGGCGCCGAGCCGCGCCCGCAGCCGCGGGTCGTCCAGGAGTCTGCCGAGCGCGGCGGCCAGCGCGCCCGCGTCGCCGGTGGGCACCGCGAGGCAGGTCTCCCCGTCGGGCCCGGCGACCTCGGGAATCGCTCCGCCGGTGGTGGCGACCAGGGGGGTGCCGGTGGCCATGGCCTCCGCCGCGGGCAGCGAGAAGCCCTCGTACAGGGAGGGCACGCAGGCGACCTCCGCCGACCGTACGAGGTCGACGAGTTCGGCGTCGGTGATGCCCTTGACGAAGGACACGGCGCCTTCGAGGCCGTACTTCTCGATGGCCGCGGCGACGGGCCCGTCCTCGGCGCGCTTGCCGACGACGACGAGGTGGGCGGCCGGGTTCTCGGTGCGGACCTTGGCGAGCGCCTCGATGAGGAAGACGAGTCCCTTGAGGGGGACGTCGGCGCTGGACGTCGTCACGATGCGGCCCGGCACCTCGGCGACCGAAGGGTCGGGCGAGAACAGGTCGGTGTCGGCGCCGATGTGCACGACGCGGATCCGGTCCTGGCGCACGCCGAGGTGGTCGACGATCTCCTGGCGCGAGGTCCCGGAGACGGTGAGCACGGACGGCAGGCGGCGGGCGACGCGCTTCTGCATCCGCGTGAACGCGTACCAGCGCCGTACGGAGGCGCGCCGCTTCCAGTCGGGCGCGGCGTCGATCTCCAGCTGCCGGTCGACGGTGATGGGGTGGTGAATCGTGGTGACGAGGGGCGCGCCGAGGGCGGCGGGCCCGCCCAACAGGCCGTAGCCCAGCGTCTGGTTGTCGTGCACGATGTCGAACTCGCCGCGCCGCGCCCGCAGATGGCGCCGGGCGCGCAGGGAGAACGTGAGGGGTTCGGGGAAGCCGCCGATCCACATGGTGCCGACCTCGAGCGCGTCCACCCAGTCGCGGTACTCGTCGCGCTTGGGGGTGCGGAACGGGTCGGGGCTGCGGTACAGGTCGAGGCTGGGCAGCTCGGTGAGCCGGAGCCCCGACAGGTCCTCGCCGTCGTCGAGCACGGGGTACGGCTGGGAGCCGATGACCTCGACCTGGTGCCCGAGCCGGGCGAGTTCGCGGGACAGATGGCGTACGTAGACGCCCTGCCCGCCGCAGAACGGGTTCCCCTTGTACGTAAGGAGAGCAATGCGCAACGGACGGTCACCGTCGGCGGAGGAGCGGGCCCTGGGGCCCGCCTCCATGGCCTCAGCGGTCACTCGTGGCCCCCTTCTCGCGGCACGTTCACGCGAGACTACGCGTGGGCGGTAATCTAGAACAAGTTTCAGAGTTGCCGGCTCTTTGATCCTTCAAGGAGCACAGAATCTACCGGCAGGTAGCCTCGCTGTAACGCTCGGATCAGGTGATTCGCGCCACGACGGAGCCCCCGCTCCCCTGCCATGATGAGCCTCTCGAAAGCACCGGATTACGGCTTGACAGCCACGGAACGGGACACATGACAGCGGAAGCGAAGACAGCACATCCGGCGTCGCCACCCCTCACCGAGCGCCAGGAGGCGCGCCGCCGCCGCATCCTGCACGCGAGCGCCCAGCTGGCCAGCCGCGGCGGGTTCGACGCGGTGCAGATGCGTGAGGTCGCCGAGTCCTCGCAGGTCGCGCTCGGCACGCTGTACCGGTACTTCCCGTCCAAGGTGCATCTCCTCGTGGCCACGATGCAGGACCAGCTCCAGCACATGCACGCGACGGTCCGCAAGCGCCCGCCCTCGTCCGACCTGCCGTCGGAGCGGGTCGCGGAGACCCTGATGCGGGCCTTCCGCGCGCTCCAGCGCGAGCCGCACCTCGCCGACGCGATGGTGCGCGCCCTGACCTTCGCCGACCGCAGCGTGAGCCCCGAGGTCGACCAGGTCTCCCGTCAGACGACGGCGATCATCCTGGACGCCATGGAGCTCGACGACCCGACGCCGCAGCAGCTCTCCGCGGTCCGCGTCATCGAGCACACCTGGCACTCGGCGCTCATCACCTGGCTGTCGGGGCGCGCCTCGATCGCACAGGTGAAGATAGACATCGAGACGGTGTGCCGGCTGATCGACCTCACCACGCCGGACGCGAAGAAGTAGGCGCCCCGGGGCGGGGCGGCGGCCCCGGGCCGCGAGCGGCGCCGGGGCACGCGAAAGACCTACGAGACGGGTTCCCTGCGCCGGCATGGTCCGGATCAGGTGTTAGGGGTCGCCTTCCGGCTCTGCTACTGCCTTCTGGCCTCTCAGCCCTACCGTCGACGTCGGCCACGGCGGATGCCGTTTGCGTCACGCCACAGTCGGCTACTCCGGTGGGACTCCCTCACTCGCCTCATAGGCCAATTACCACAATAGACCGCCCATGTCATGACGCAACCCGCCAAAGGGGATTTTTTTCAGTCTTCCGGCGGGAAGACCGGCTCCCCGCTGCCGAGGAGCGTGATCATGACGGCCTCCACGGGGCAGCCCTCCGCCGCCGCCAGGATCTTCTCGTTGGCGTCGGCCTGCGCCTCAAGAGGGCGGGACTGCCTGCCGGAGTCGAGACGGAAGGCGTCCGGGGCGTGGTGGACGCACTGGGCCGAGCCGATGCACACGCCCCGGTCGACCTCTACGTGCCAGCGGTCCCCCATCACGCCTCCCAGCCGGCCGGCAGATGGATCATCTTGTGCTCCAGGAAGGCGCCGTATCCCTCGGGCCCGAACTCCCGGCCGAGACCGGAGTTCTTGTAGCCGCCGAAGGGGCCGAGCATGTCGAGGCTGAAGGTGTTCACGCTGTACGTGCCGGTGCGCACCTGCCGTGCGACGTCGATGCCGTGCGCGACGTCGGCCGTCCACACGCTGCCGCTGAGCCCGTAGTCGGAGTCGTTGGCGATCTTCACCGCCTCGGCCTCGTCGCCGTACGGGAGCAGGCAGATGACGGGGCCGAAGATCTCCTCGCGGGCGATGCGCATCGAGTTGTCGACGCCGCCGAAGAGGGTCGGCTCCACGTACCAGCCCCGGTCGAGCCCGGCGGGACGGCCGCCGCCGGTGAGGATCTTGGCGCCTTCCTCCTGTCCGATGCGGATGTAGTCGAGGGAGCGGCGCTGCTGGCGCTCGGCGACCAGCGGGCCGACCTGGGTCGCCGGGTCGAGCGGGTCGCCGACGACGAGCGCGGCCGCCGCCTCCGTGAGGGCTCCGGCGAACTCGTCGTAGCGCGAGCGGGGCAGGAGGATGCGGGTCTGGGCGACGCAGGCCTGGCCGTTGTTCATCCAGGCGGACTGGACGAGGCCGGGGACGGTCGTCGCGAGGTCCGCGTCCGGCAGGACGACGGCCGCGGACTTCCCGCCGAGTTCGAGGGTGACATGGGTGAGGCCCCGCGAGGCGACCTCCATGACGCGGCGGCCCGCGGCCACGGACCCGGTGAAGGAGACCTTGTCGACGCCGGGGTGCCCGACGAGGTACTCGCTGACCTCGCGGTCCGCGGGAAGGATGGACAGGACCCCCTCCGGAAGGCCCGCCTCCTTCGCGATCTCGCCGAGCAGATACGCGTCGAGCGGCGATTCCGGGGACGGCTTGAGGACGACGGTGCAGCCGGCGAGCAGCGCGGGCGCGAGCTTGGCCGCGGCCACGAACTGCGGGACGTTCCACGGGACCACGGCCGCCACGACGCCGACCGGCTCGCGCCGCACCAGGATCTTCCCGAGCGCGCCGTCGCGTGTCTCCTCGTACGTGAAGTTCTTGGCGACGGTGATCGCGGAGTCCCACACCATCATCGCGCCGAGCGCCTGCGCGAGGACGCTCCAGGAGTACGGGGAGCCGTTCTCCGAGGAGATGAGGCGGGCGATCTCCTCGTGCCGTACGGCGATCGCGTCCTTGATGCGGGTGACGACCGCGATCCGCTCCTCGAGCGGGAGCCGCGGCCAGGGGCCCTCGTCGAACGCCGTACGGGCGGCGGCCACCGCGCGGTCGACATCGGCGGGCGCGGCGTGCGGCACGCGCCCGAAGACCTCGCCGGTGTGCGGGGAGATCACCTCGATGACGTCCGTGCCGGACGGCTGGGTCAACTCCCCGCCGATGTAGAGCTGTCCGTGCTCCACGAACTCGTGCTCAAGCCGTTCCTCATGCCCGGTCATGACCGACCGCCTCTCGCGGGAAGTTTTCTGACACTGCATCAGAACCTCTGGAAACTGATACCAGTTCCAGTTCCAGGAGTCCACGGATCGGCACGGCGACCGTCACGCAACAAGTCGACCCGGGCGACCATTGGAACAAGTTCTATTACAGTGGCGGGAGTTCGAGGTCGTCGTACGAGAGGTGGGGCCCGATGACGCAGGTGACCGACCACGGCGGAGGCGTCTGGTCCCTTCGGGTGCCGATCCCCGACAACCCGCTCGGCTTCACCCTGGTCCACCTCCTCGACACCGACCGCGGGCCCGTCCTCATCGACACCGGCTGGGACGACCCCGAGTCGTGGGACGCGCTCACCGGGGGACTCGCCGCCTGCGGCACGAGCGTCGGTGAGGTGACGGGAGTCCTGATCACCCATCACCACCCCGATCACCACGGTCTGTCGGCCAAGGTGCGCGAGGCGTCCGGCGCCTGGATCGCCATGCACGAGGCGGATGTCTCCGTGGTGCGCCGCACCCGGGAGAACCCGCCGGAGCGCTGGTACGCGTTCATGGCCGCGAAGCTCGCCGCGGCCGGCGCCCCCGAGGAGCACATGGCGCCGCTGATCGCCGCCCGCGACTCGGGCCGGGCCCGCAGCCTCCCGGGCCTCGCCCCCGCGCTCCCCGACCGCACCATCACCCCGGGCGATCTGCTCGACCTGCCGGGCCGCCGCCTGCGCGCGATCTGGACGCCCGGCCACACCCCGGGCCATGTCTGCCTGCACCTGGAGGAGGACCACCCCGCCGGGCTCGCGGGCAACGGCCGCCTCTTCTCCGGCGACCATCTGCTCCCGGGCATCACCCCGCACATCGGCCTCTACGAGGACCCCGACGACGCCACGGTCACCGACCCGCTCGGCGACTACCTGGACTCGCTGGAACGCGTCGGGCGCCTGGCCCCCGCCGAGGTGCTCCCGGCCCACCAGCACACCTTCACCGACGCCCCCACCCGCGTACGGGAGCTGCTCGACCACCACGAGGAGCGCCTCACCGGCCTGCTCACCCTGCTCGCCACCCCGCTCACCCCCTGGCAGCTCGCCGAGCGGATGGAGTGGAACCGGCCGTGGGAACAGATCCCTTACGGGTCACGCACCATCGCGGTCTCGGAGGCCGAGGCGCACTTGCGCCGGCTGGTGAAACTGGGCCGCGCGGAGGCGGTCGCCGGGAGCGACCCGGTGACGTATGCACCGGTCTGACCTACGCACTTGACCTGTGCTTTACCGGCGTTGCGCGATCTTTACCGGGTGTGCGAAACAGCCTGCCCGGCGGGCCTTCCTCCGCATGGTCGGCGGGTGGCAACAGGCGTAATGTCTGGCATCTCAGAACTGGACCGACAAGGGGGCGGCCACCGATGGCGCCGGACGAGGCCGTGGTCGGCTGTACGGGGAAGCTGGTCATCGCCACGCGCGGAGCCGAGGGCCCGGGCGAGGTACTGGTGCGGGTGAGGGGCGGCAGCGAGACGTTTCTCGCGTGGTCCGACGAACCCATGGAGCGCGGGTCGACGGTCCTGGTGATCGAGTCCCGCGGCACCCGCCAGGTCGTCGTCATGGCCTGGAGCGATCCGTCGCTCGACGACGAGCGGACCGACGGCTCCGGCGACACGGGTGACGCCCGCTAAGGAGACTGAAGGATGTTCGGATATCGCGTTCCCGCTCCCGATGAGGCGATGCTGATCTCGGGTGGCAGGCGGGGACTTGGGGGAGCGCCGTTCCGGGTCGTGACGGGACACGGAAAATTCGTCCTGCCCATCTTCCGCAAGACCCGCTTTCTGTCCTTGGCCATGTCCGAGGCCGAGGTCGTCGAGAAGTGCGTGACCCGGCAGGGCATCGCCCTGACCGTGCGCGCCGTCATCGCGTTCAAGGTCGGCAACGACACGGAGTCCATCGTCAACGCCGGCCAGCGCTTCCTGTCCGACCAGGACCAGATGTCGGTCCTGACCGGCCGGATCTTCGCCGGTCACCTGCGCTCCATCATCGGCTCGATGACGGTCGAGGAGATCGTCACGGAGCGGCAGAAGCTCGCCGCCGAGGTGCTCGACACCTCGAAGGCCGAGATGGCGAAGATCGGGCTGATCGTGGACTCGCTCCAGATCCAGTCCATCGACGACGGCAACACCGGCTACATCGACGCGATGTCCGCCCCGCACAAGGCGGCCATCCAGCGGCAGGCCCAGATCGCCCAGGCGCAGGCCACCCAGGCCTCGACCCAGGCGGAGCAGGAGGCCCAGCGCAACCAGGCCGAGTACGCGCGGCAGACCGCCGTCGTCCAGGCCGAGTACAAGGCCGAGGTGGACCGCGCGCAGGCGGCGGCCGCCCAGGCCGGGCCGCTGGCCCAGGCGCACGCCGAGCAGGAGGTCCTCGCGGCGCGCACCGAACTGGCCGAGCGGGCCGCCGAACTGCGCCAGCAGCAGCTGGTGGCCGAGGTCGTGAAGCCCGCGGAGGCGGACGCCGAGCGGATCCGCGTGATGGCCATCGCCGAAGCCGAGCGGATGAAGATCCAGGCCGCGGCGGCGGCGTCGTACGACCGGGTCGCGCTCGACCGGATGCTGATCGACCAGCTGCCGCAGATCGTGAAGGAGGCGGCCGGCGGTCTCAAGGGCGCCAACGTGAACGTGCTCAACGGCGCGGACGGCCTCGGTGAGATCGCGGCCGGACTCGTCGGCCAGGGTCTGACCATCCTGGACTCGGTCCGCCGCAACCTGGGCGGCCCGGACGGCGACGCCAAGAAGAGCGGCGGCGAGATGGAGATCCAGCGGTACCTGGGGGCGGCGTCGAGCCCGGTGGACGGTCGCGACGGCCGTGACAGCGGCGACGACGGGCCGGTCGACATCCGCTAGGCACTGGCGTCATCAGCTGGGCGCACTCGTCCCGAAGGGCCGGGGCAGACTTCGGTCTGTCCCGGCCCTTCGGGCGCCCCGGGGGAGGTCCCCTACGGGCCGGTACAGTGGGCGGGTCGTCATCATGCCCGCACGGGGGGAAGCCGGTGCGAATCCGGCGCTGACCCCGCAACCGTGAACCACGTAGGTGGTGAGCCGGACTGCCCCGTGCGGCGCGTGACCGGCTCGTGTCATCGGCCCCCGCCGGTGGCCGGCACCGTCGAGGCATACGGAGCCGGAGCCGCCCGGTGCCCGCGTGTGCCGTGCCGCCCGGCTCCCCGCAGGGAGAGGCACCCGCCCCACCATGAACATTCGCCGCAGCGCCGCGCTCGTGGCGGCCACCGCCGTCATCGGCATGGCCACCGCCCCGGCCGCCCTCGCGGACGGCTCCGCGCCCTCCGCGTCCCCCTCGGTGGCGATCCCCTCCGGGCTCTACGGGAAGGGCGACCCGACGTACGACGGTGTCTGGCGGCAGTCGATCGCGCTGGTCGCGCAGGACACCGTCGGTGTGAAGCCCGCCGACAAGGCCGTGGACTGGCTGACCGGGCAGCAGTGCACGAACGGCGGGTTCGCCGCCTTCCGCGCCGAGCCGGGCAAGGAGTGCGACAAGAAGACGCTCGTCGACAGCAACAGCACGGCCGCCGCGGTGCAGGCCCTCGTCGCGGTCGGCGGCCGCGAGGGCGAGGTCACCCGCGGCGTGGACTGGCTGAAGAAGGCGCAGAACGGCGACGGCGGCTGGGGCTACAACCTCGGCATGGACAGCGACGCCAACTCGACCGCCGTCGTGATCGGCGCGCTCGTCGCGGCCGGTGAGAAGCCCGCCGACGTGAAGTCGGGCCGCGGCAAGACCGGCCAGGACGCCTTGGCCGCGCTCGCGCTCCCCTGCTCGGACGCCAAGGACGGCGGCGCGCTCGCCTATCAGCCCGACAAGAAGGGCAAGCTGGCCGCCAACGCGGACGCCACCGCGGCCGGCGTGCTCGGCGCGCTCGGGACCGGCATGGCGCCCGGCAAGGGCAAGGCCCCGGACAGCTACGTCTGCAAGGACGGCAGGACGGCCGGGGACCTCGCGCACAACGCCGCCGTCTACCTCCAGGGCCAGCTCAGCACCCGCCTGTACCTGAAGGCCGTCACCCCGGGCAGCACCAAGTCGCAGCCCGACTACGGCAACACCGCCGACGCGGTCACCTCGATCGCGGCCGCCGAGGGCGTCAAGTACACGAAGGACCCGTACGCCTGGCTGGAGAAGAACGCCGGGGACTGGGCCGAGCAGTCCGGTCCGGCCGCCTACGCCCAGCTGATCTTCGCCGCGCACGCGACGGGCAACGACCCGCGTGACTTCGGCGGCACGGACCTGGTCAAGGCCCTGAACGCGACGGGCCCCGCGCCGTCCTCCACGAAGGCCGCCACGGCCGACGAGAAGAAGGACGACGACGGCGGCATCAGCGTCTGGTACGTCGTCGCCGTCGCGGCCGTCGCCGGTATCGGCATCGGCTTCCTGTTCAGCGGCCGCAAGAAGCAGCAGCTGTGACCACGTACCGCCGCCGAAGCCTGGCCGTTCTCATATCGGGCGTGCTGTGTGCGCTCGTCGCGGGGGCGGGCCAGGCGCAGGCGACCGGCTATCGCTACTGGTCGTTCTGGGACCGCGACGGCTCCGCTTGGGTGTACGCGTCGCAGGGCCCGTCGACGGCCCGCCCGTCGGACGGTGATGTGCAGGGGTTCCGGTTCTCCGTGAGCGAGGACTCGCAGGACTCGGCGAAGCCGCGCGGGGCTGCTTCCTTCGACGCCATCTGCGCGGACACTCCGGCGAAGGGCGGCGAGAAGCGGGTGGCGCTCGTCGTCGACTTCGGCACGGCGCAGGACGCGCCGTCCGGTGAGACGCCGCCGAAGGCGCGTGCGGCGTGTGCGCGCGTCGCGGACGACGCGACCAGCGCGGAGGCGCTCGCCGCCGTCGCGAAGCCGCTGCGCTACAACAACCAGGCGCTGCTGTGTTCCATCGCCGGCTTCCCGAAGACGGGCTGCGGCGAGCAGGTGTCTTCCGCCAAGGGGACTTCCGAGGGGACCGAGCCGGGCAAGTCCAAGGACGCGGCGTCCGACGGCGGTGGCCCCTCCGTCGGCCTGATCGCGGGCGGCGCCGCCGTCGTCGTGCTCGGCGCGGCCGCGGCCTGGCAGGCCCGCCGCAGGCACGGCTGAGGCAGGCACGGCTGACGCAGGCACCTGACCACAGACACGGACACGACGATTCGATGAGCAGCACCGGCGCAGGTTCACCGCACCCCGCCCCGCGTACGCGCCTCGCGCGCGACCCGGGGACGGGGCCGTCCGCGCGCCGTCGTCCGCTCGCCGCTCCCCGGGCCCACCGCTCGAACGCGCTGCACCCAGGCGCCTGGTGGCTCTGGGCGCTCGGGCTCGGCACCGCGGCTTCCCGGACGACGAATCCGCTGCTGCTCGCGCTGCTCATCGGGGTGGCCGGGTATGTGGTGGCCGCGCGGCGCACGTCGGCGCCGTGGGCGCGCTCGTACGGGGCGTTCGTGAAGCTGGGGCTCGCGGTGATCGGGATCCGGCTGGTGTTCGCGGTGTTCCTGGGGTCGCCGATCCCGGGCACGCATCTGCTCGTCACGCTGCCCGAGGTGCCGCTGCCCGAGTGGGCGCAGGGGGTGCGGATCGGGGGCCGGGTCACGGTCGAGGGTCTGGTGTTCGCGCTGTACGACGGCCTGAAGCTGGCCGCGCTGCTGATCTGCGTGGGCGCGGCGAACGCCCTCGCGAGCCCGGCCCGCCTCCTCAAGTCCCTGCCGGGCGCGCTGTACGAGGCCGGGGTCGCCGTCGTCGTCGCGATGACGTTCGCGCCGAACCTGATCGCCGATGTGCGGCGGCTGCGCGCCGCGCGCCGGCTGCGCGGCCGGCCCGACAAGGGGCTCCGGGGCCTGGCGCAGGTCGGTCTTCCCGTCCTTGAGGGCGCACTTGAGCGGTCGGTGGCGCTGGCCGCCGCGATGGACGCGCGCGGGTACGGGCGCACGGCCGAGGTCCCGGTCGCCGTGCGCCGGGCCACCGCGGTGCTGACGCTGGGCGGTCTGGTCGGGGTGTGCGCGGGTACGTACGGGCTGCTGACCGCGGACGGCGCGCGGTACGGGCTGCCCGTGCTGCTCGCCGGGGTGGCGGCCGCGCTCGGCGGGCTCTGGCTCGGCGGGCGCCGCTCGGTCCGCACCCGGTACCGGCCCGACGTGTGGGGCGTGCGGGCATGGCTCGTCGCCGCGTCGGGGGCGGCCGTCGCCGCCGTGATGATCCGGGCCGGTTCCTACGATCCCTCGGCCCTGGCGCCCGGCGTCGTGCCGCTCGCCGCGCCGACGCTGCCGCTGTGGCCCGCGGCCGGGGTGCTGCTCGGACTGCTCCCGGCGTTCGTGGCGCCCGCGCCGCCGCTCGCCGAAACGCCCTCGAAGGAGGCTTCATGATCCGGTTCGAGGACGTCTCGGTGACGTACGACGGGGCCGCGACACCCACGGTCCGTGACATTCGACTCGACGTGCCCGAGGGCGAGCTGGTGCTGCTCGTGGGCCCTTCGGGCGTCGGCAAGTCGACGCTGCTCGGCGCGGTGAGCGGGCTCGTGCCGCACTTCACCGGGGGCACACTGAGCGGGCGCGTCACCGTGGCGGGGCGCGACACCCGTACGCACAAGCCACGCGAACTCGCCGACGTGGTGGGCACGGTGGGGCAGGACCCGCTCTCCCACTTCGTCACCGACACAGTCGAGGACGAGCTCGCGTACGGCATGGAGTCGCTCGG
The DNA here is from genome assembly GCF_002803065.1 of Streptomyces sp. CB01635. Lineage (GTDB taxonomy): Bacteria > Actinomycetota > Actinomycetes > Streptomycetales > Streptomycetaceae > Streptomyces. The sequence continues at coordinate 199,677 of NZ_NNBL01000002.1, read as the reverse complement.
GCTCGCGCCCGACGTGATGCGGCGCCGCGTCGAGGAGACCCTCGACCTGCTCGGCCTCGCCGATCTGCGCGACCGTCCCATCGCGACGCTGTCCGGCGGGCAGCAGCAGCGCGTCGCCATCGGCTCCGTCCTCACCCCGCACCCGCGGGTCCTGGTCCTCGACGAGCCGACGTCCGCGCTCGACCCGGCCGCCGCGGAGGAGGTCCTCGCGGTGGTGCAGCGCCTCGTGCACGACCTCGGTACGACGGTCCTGATGGCCGAGCACCGGCTTGAGCGGGTCGTGCAGTACGCGGACCAGGTCGCGCTCCTCCCAGGACCCGGCGAGCCCCTGCTGCTCGGCGCGCCCGCCGAGATCATGGCCGTATCGCCGGTGTTCCCGCCGGTCGTGGACCTGGGCCGCCTCGCGGGCTGGTCACCGCTGCCGCTGACGGTGCGGGACGCGCGGCGCAGGTCCGGGGAGCTGCGGGAGCGCCTGGCGGGGCACGAGCCGCGCGAGCCTCATGAGCAGCCGCAGGCCACTGCCTCCCCCGACTCCCGCCGGTCCCCGCTGCGCCGCACCCGCAAGCAGCCCGAGGTGGCCGCCGTCGCCGAGGTCGCGGGGCTCGCGGTGCGGCGGGGGCGCGTCGAGGCGCTGCGCCATGTCGACCTCACGGTCGGGCCCGGCGAGATCGTCGCCCTGATGGGCCGCAACGGCGCCGGCAAGTCCACTCTCCTGTCCACCCTGGTCGGCCTGGTCCGCCCGTCGTCCGGCACGGCCCTGGTGGGCGGGGCGGTCCCGCACCGCACGGGCCCGCGCGAGCTGATCCGCCGCGTCGGCCTGGTCCCGCAGGAACCGCGGGACCTCCTGTACGCGGACACGGTGGCCGCCGAGTGCGCCGCTGCCGACCATGACGCGGGCGCGGGGCCGGGCACCTGCCGCGCCCTTGTCTCGCGGCTGTTGCCCGGCATCGCGGACGACACCCACCCCCGTGACCTCTCGGAAGGCCAGCGCCTCACCCTCGCCCTGGCGATCGCGCTGACGGCCCGCCCTCCGCTGCTCCTGCTCGACGAGCCGACGCGTGGCCTCGACTACGCGGCGAAGGCCCGCCTGATCACGGTCCTGCGCGGCCTCGCGGCCGAGGGGCACGCCGTCGTCCTGGCCACGCACGACGTGGAACTGGCCGCCGAGCTGTCCCACCGCGTCGCCGTCCTCGCCGACGGCGAGATCGTGGCGAACGGGCCCACGCCCGAGGTGGTCGTGGCCTCCCCCGCCTTCTCCCCCCAGGTCGCCAAGGTCCTGGCCCCGGGCGAGTGGCTCACGGTGGCCCAGGTCCGCGAGGCCCTGGAGTCCGCGGGCGGGCCGGAGGAAAGGGTATGAAGACCGCACCCGGGACCGGGCGCCCCGACCGCCAGGCCCGCGCCGTACGTCTCGGCCCCCGCTCCGTGGTGGCCCTGCTCCTCGTGAGTGCCGTGGGGGTGGCCGCCTTCGGGTGGCCGCTGCTCGCGGGCCCTTCGTCGCAGGTCAGCGCGCATGCGCAGGACGCGCCCTGGCTGTTCGCGGGGCTGCTCGTCCTGCTGGTGGGCGTGGTGGCGGCCGCCGTGTCCGAGGGCGGGGTCGGGCCCAAGGCGGTGGCGATGCTCGGGGTGCTTGCCGCGACGGGCGCCGCGCTGCGCCCGATCGGGGCGGGGACCGCCGGGATCGAGCCGATGTTCTTCCTGATGGTGCTGAGCGGGCGGGTGCTCGGGCCGGGCTTCGGGTTCGTGCTCGGGTCCGTGACCATGTTCGCGTCCGCGCTGCTCACCGGCGGTGTCGGTCCGTGGATGCCGTTCCAGATGCTGTCGATGGGCTGGTTCACGATGGGCGCGGGACTGCTCCCCGGCCCGGACCGGCTGCGCGGCCGCGCCGAGGTGCTGATGCTGGCGGCGTACGGGTTCCTCGCCGCGTTCGCGTACGGCACCGTCATGAACCTGGCCGGCTGGCCGTTCCTGGACTCGCTGTCGTCGAGCGTCGCGTTCCAGGCGGGCGCCCCGCTGCACGAGAACCTGGTCCGCTTCCTCGCCTACTGCCTGGCCACGTCGCTGGGCTGGGACCTGGGCCGGGCGGCCCTGACCGTCGTCCTCACCGTCACCGTCGGCCCGGCGCTCCTGAGGGCGCTGCGGCGGGCCACGCGCCGGGCCGCGTTCGAGGCCCCGGTCACATTCGAGGGCACCGAGCCGTAGCGCTTCACGCGCGCTGCGTCACCGAGACGTGCCCGCGCCGTGAAGCACCGCACATGACCCACGTCACCTACGAGGCGCGGCCGTAGACGCGGAGGCTTGACGCGTCCCCACCAAAACACCCTCCGACCTGGGTAATGAGAGCCAGGTCACCTAGGGGGCATTTCGACCACATGCGACCTCAACTAGTAAAAGGGGCGATTGCCACCGTTGTCCGGGCCTGTTTGTCTGGAGGAGTCGCAAGGCGCCGACAGCCCCCACCAGGGCCCCGGCGCCTCTGTACGCCGCAGGGCGTGCAAAGCGGCCCCTGTCCCCCACGGAAGGATCACGCTTTGTCCGCCACCATCCTCCGCCGCATCGCCGCTCCGAAGAAGGCCCTCGCCGGTGTCGCCCTGGCTGCCGCCACGGCCGGCATGGTCATGGCCGCCGCCCCGGCGTCGAACGCCGCGGCCACCTCTTCGCCGAAGGCGATCGCCCAGCAGAAGATGAGCGCCGAACAGTTTGCGTGCTTCGACAAGATCGTGTCCCACGAGAGCGGCTGGAACGTCAACGCGACGAACGCGTCGTCCGGCGCCTACGGCCTGGTCCAGGCTCTGCCCGCCCACAAGATGGCCTCGGCCGGCGGCGACTGGAAGACCAACCCCGAGACCCAGATCAAGTGGGGCCTCACCTACATGAACGAGCGCTACGGCAGCCCCTGTGGCGCCTGGTCCCACTGGCAGTCCGCCGGCTCGTACTGAGCCCGGCCGGCCCCCAGCCGACCCGAGAAGGCGGCACCCTCCCCCCGTGGGAGGGTGCCGCCTTCGTCGTGCGTTCCGGGCCGCCCGGGAGCGGGCTCCCCTACAGCCGCTGGATGATCGTGCCCGTCGCCAGCCCGCCGCCCGCGCACATCGTGATCAGCGCGAACTCCTTGTCCTGGCGCTCCAGCTCATGCAGGGCCGTGGTGATGAGCCGGGCGCCGGTCGCGCCGACGGGGTGGCCGAGGGCGATGGCCCCGCCGTTCACGTTGACCTTCGCCAGGTCCTGCTCGAAGACCTGCGCCCAGCTGAGCACGACGGACGCGAACGCCTCGTTGATCTCGACGAGGTCGATGTCCTTGAGGGACATGCCCGACTTGCCGAGCACGGCGCGCGTGGCGTCGATCGGCCCGTCCAAGTGGAAGTGCGGGTCGGCGCCGACGAGAGCCTGGGCGACGATCCGGGCGCGCGGCTTGAGCTTCAGGGCGCGCGCCATCCGCTTGGACGCCCACATGATCGCCGAGGCGCCGTCGGATATCTGCGAGGAGTTGCCCGCGGTGTGCACGGCGGTCGGCATGACCGGCTTGAGCCCGCCAAGGCCCTCCATGGTCGTGTCGCGCAGGCCCTCGTCCCGGTCCACGAGCCGCCACATGCCCTGCCCGGCGGCCTGCTCGTCCTCGTTCGTGGGCACCTGCACGGCGAACGTCTCGCGCTTGAAGCGCTCCTCGGCCCACGCGGTCGCGGCGCGTTCCTGGGAGATGAGCCCCAGCGAGTCGACGTTCTCGCGGGTCAGTCCGCGGTGGCGCGCGATGCGCTCGGCGGCCTCGAACTGGTTGGGCAGGTCGACGTTCCACTCCTCGGGGAACGGCTTGCCGGGACCGTGCTTGGAGCCGGAGCCGAGCGGCACCCGCGACATCGCCTCGACCCCGCAGCTGATGCCGATGTCGATGACACCGGCGGCGATCATGTTGGCGGTCATGTGCGAGGCCTGCTGCGAGGAGCCGCACTGACAGTCGACGGTCGTGGCCGCCGTCTCGTAGGGCAGGCCCATGGTGAGCCAGGCCGTGCGCGCCGGATTCATGGACTGTTCGCCCGCGTGGGTCACCGTGCCGCCCACGATCTGCTCGACGCAGTCGGCGTGGATGCCGGTCCTGCCGAGCAGTTCCCGGTACGTCTCGCCGAGGAGATACGCGGGATGAAGATTGGCGAGCGCGCCTCCGCGCTTGCCGATCGGGGTACGTACGGCTTCGACGATGACGGGTTCCGCGGCCATGAGCTGTCGTCCTCTCCACACATTCCCGGACCGAACCAGAAGACGTAAGAACTAGAACGCGTACCAGTTCTCCGTGCAGTCTCGACGGTGCTACTCCCGGTACGCAAGGGTCGTGCACGTAACCGCGCGCGCAATCGGGCGTACCACGGGTCTTGCCACTTGTAGAACCCGTTACTACGGTGCCGACAAGCTGACGCCCCGTCAGACCGTCACCGGGAGTTGCCCATGCCGTGCCCAGCGCTGCCCGAAGGGTTCGACTTCACCGACCCCGACCTCCTCCAACGCCGTGTCCCCTTCCCCGAGTTCGCCCAGCTGCGGCAGACGGAACCGGTCCGGTGGATCGCCCAGCCGACCGGCATCTCCGGCTTCGGCGACTCGGGCTACTGGGCCGTGACCCGGCACGCGGACGTCAAGTACGTCTCCACGCGCCCCGAGCTGTTCTCCTCGAACCTCAACACGGCCGTCATCCGCTTCAACGAGTCGATCAGCCGCGACCAGATCGAGGTCCAGAAGCTGATCATGCTCAACATGGACCCGCCGGAGCACACCCGGGTGAGGCAGATCGTCCAGCGCGGCTTCACTCCCCGCGCCATCCGCTCGCTCGAGGACGCCCTGCGCACCCGTGCGGGCTCCATCGTCGAGACGGCGCTCGCGAACGCCGCGCCCGACGGCTCCTTCGACTTCGTCACGAACGTCGCCGTCGAACTCCCGCTCCAGGCCATCGCCGAGCTGATCGGCGTCCCCCAGGACGACCGCACCAAGATCTTCGACTGGTCCAACAAGATGGCCGCGTACGACGACCCGGAGTACGCGATCACCGAGGAGGTCGGCGCCGAGGCCGCCATGGAGATCGTCAGCTACGCCATGAACCTGGCCGCCGCCCGCAAGGAGTGCCCGGCCAAGGACATCGTGAGCCAGCTGGTGGCGGCGGAGGACGAGGGGAACCTCTCCTCGGACGAGTTCGGCTTCTTCGTGATCCTGCTCGCGGTGGCCGGAAACGAGACGACGCGCAACGCCATCACGCACGGCATGCACGCCTTCCTCACCAACCCGGACCAGTGGGAGCTGTTCAAGCGGGAGCGCCCGGAGTCGACGGCGGAGGAGATCGTCCGCTGGGCGACCCCCGTGGTCTCCTTCCAGCGCACCGCGACCCAGGACACGGAGCTCGGCGGCGCGCAGATCAAGAAGGGCGACCGGGTCGGCATCTTCTACTCGTCGGCCAACCACGACCCCGAGGTCTTCGACCGCCCCGATACGTTCGACATCACCCGCGACCCGAACCCGCACCTCGGATTCGGCGGCGGAGGCCCGCACTTCTGCCTCGGCAAGTCGCTGGCCACGCTCGAGATCAACCTCATCTTCAACGCCGTGGCCGACGCCATGCCGGACCTCCGCCTGACCGGCGACCCGCGCAGGCTCCGCTCTGCCTGGCTCAACGGCGTCAAGGAACTTCAGGTCAGCACCGGCTGACCGCGGGCGGCCGCACGCCGGCCCAGGGAGGCAGGGGCCATCCCCCTACGCCACGCTCCTGCCTCCTTGCCTGCCTCCCTGTCTCCCTGTCTCCCTGTCTCCCTGTCTCCCTGTCTCCCTGTCTCCCTGTCTCCCTGCGACACAAGCACTGCGCCGCGCTACGCGCCCGGTTCCGGGCACTCCGACGGCGAGGGACTGGGCGACGGGGACGGTGAAGGGGACTCGTCGGGGTCGGGCGAAGGGGACGGGGACGTCGTGTCCGTGGGGCAGTCCGTCGGCGGGGTACTGCCAGGGTCCGACGGGGTGCCAGGGTCCTGTGACGACGGGGGGTCGCTCGGGTCCGGTGACTGCGTGGGCGGATCCGACGGGTCACCGCTCGGGCCCGGGCCGGGACTGGGGTCGGGGCTGCCGCCGTCCGAGGGGCCGGAGGGGGTCGGATCGGGCCCGATGACGATCCCGCCGCCCCCGCCCTTGCCGGGGCCTTTGCCGCCGCCGACCGGGCTGGTCGCCGGGGTGTCGCCGCCCGCGCCGGGGCTCCTCGGGATCACACCCTTGCCGTCGGGCACGGTGTGCACGCCCTCGCGGTAGAACTCCATCCAGTACAGAACCAGTTGGAGATAGTCGCGTGAGTAGTTGTAACTGAGGATGGCGCGTTCGAGGCCGGCCGCACGGCTGACGTCACGGCTTCCGGCGCACAGGTAGTGGCCCGCCGTCAGGGCGGCGTCGAAGATGTTGTCGGGGTTCTTGTCCCCGTCGCCATTGCCGTCGGCACCCCAGCGCCGCCACGTCCCCGGCAGGAACTGCATCGGGCCGACCGCCCGGTCGTAGACCGTGTCACCGTCCCACGCCCCGCCGTCCGAGTCCCGGATCAGGGCGAACCCCTGGCCGTTGAGGGCGGGTCCGGTGATACGGCCCAGAGTCGTGCCGTGCGCGTCGACGGCGCCGCCGCGGGCCTGGCCCGACTCGACCTTGCCGATGGCGGCGAGCAGCTCCCAGGGCAGTCGGCAGCCCGCGTCGGTACGGGCGATCGCCGACTCGGCCCTGCGATAGGCGGCCAGGACGGTGGCCGGGATGCCGGACTGGGCGCGGATCCGGGCGGGCGGGTAGACGCGCGCGGGCGCGTCCGGGCTGTTCAGGGGCGGCAGTTCGGTGTGGTACGAGTCGTCGCCCTGCGAGTTCACGTAGGGCAGCGGAGCCTCGGCCGACGCGGGGTGCTCCGCGCTGTCGCCGCCTTTCCCGCCGCCCAACTCCTCGACGATTCCGGGCGCTTGGGACGCCGTGAGCAGGGCCACCGCGGCCGCGGCGACGGCGGTGCCACGCAGTCCGCGGCGGGTGCGGGCGTCGCGGGGGCGCAGGCGGGCGAGGAGGTGCGGTCCGCGCTTCACGGGGTTCACGGGGTTCACGGGTCGGACTCCTTGTCTCACGTGGTGGCGGAACGTGCCCTCACCGGCCGAAGGTGTCGATGCCGGAGACCAGCCAGCGGCCGTCCTGGCGCACCCATTCGACGGCGAACATGGCCCCGGCGTACGCCGTGCCGCTCTTGCCGTGCGTGGTGCTGCTGCTCTGGTCGGCGAAGACGAGGACCCGGGCCCGGTCGCCGCTGATGCGCTCCACGGCGCTCTCGGTGACCGTCGTCGTGATCACGGCCTTCGACTTGTCGGCCTGCGCGAGGACCGGGCCGAGCAGCTGCTTGTGCTCGGTCACGGCCCTCCCGGTGAGCAGCGAGGACACCGCCTCCCGGGCGACCTCGGGATGGGCGTAGTCGTACGAGAACAGGTCCGCCACGGCTTTGTCCGTGCGGCCCTTGATCTCGCTGGTGCGGGCGACGTCGGTGAGCGCGGTGTTCCGCGCGGCCGGCACGTCGCGCTCCGCGGCGGCCCGGGAGTGCGCCCACCCGGCGAACGCGCCCAGGAGGAGGGTGAGGACGCAGATGACGACGAGGGCGCGCCCGGGTGGGGAGTGCGGGTGGGAACTGGATTCTGCCGCTACGGGTTCCTTGACAGGCCGTTTCCGTAGTGGCGTCGGCTCCGTCACGGTTTCCGTGCGGCGTGGCCTGGGGGCCGCGGCCAGGCGGCGGGTGCGGTTGATGTGGTGGCGTGTCGTCGACATCGTCTGTCCGTCCTCTCCCGGCTCAGTCGGCCGAGGTGTCGCCCACCGGCGCCTGGCCCAGCGCGCTCAGTTTCCAGTGGCCCCTGGTCCGGGTGAGTTCGCCGAGCATGCGGCTGTCCTTGTCGGTCGCCTTGCTGCCCGGCGCGCGCACGGTGACGCGCAGCGCGACCAGTACGCGGGCGCGGCCCGCCCGTTCGTCGAGTTCGGTCACGGCGCCGGAGAGCACCTTCGCCGTGCTGACCGTCTTCGCCTGCCTGACCTGGTCCTCGAACTTCGCCCTCCCGGCGACGAGTTGGCTGTGCAGCTCGCCCGTCGTGGACGACTCCCACAGGTCGAGCCCGCGCTCCAGGCTGGTGTGGTCGAGCGTGTTGAGGTTCTGCACGGACTGCTCACCGGCCGACAGGGCGTTGTCGCGCTCGGTGGCGTACGCGGCGGACTCGTCGTGCGCGGCGTCGTACCAGGACACGCCGCCCCGGGCCGCGAACCCGCCCGCGACGAGCAGGAGCGCGAGCGCCGCCACGAGCAGCGGCTGCGCGACTAGGGCCACGCGGAGGGAACGGGTCGAACGCTGTCGGCGTGTGCGTGGCACAGGGGTGCCCCTCTCTGTCTCATCTCTGTCTCAGCGGGCCTTGATGTCGACGATCTGCCAGTGGTCCCCGCGCAGCCGCGCCGTCACGGACAGCTGGGCGGCGGACGACGTCGGCTTGCGGTCGCCGCGCCGCGCGGTCTGGTCGAGGAAGACGAGGAGCTGCGCGCTGTCGCCGTCGAGGCTGACCACCCCGGATCTGACGCTCTGGGTGGTGAGCGTGATGCGCTGGTCGGCGACGCGCGCGTGCACCTGCGCGAAGAGCTGCGTGTACTGCCGCGCCGCCCGCCCGCCGAGCAGCTCCCGCGCCGACCGCTCGGTGGCCCCGGTGCCGTCCGGCGTGTACGAGAAGATCCTGGCGAGCGCGCTGCTGACGTCACCGTTGACGCGGGTGGTGGCCTCGGTGTCGGTCAGGGCGTGATTGGCGGCGGCGGGCGTCGACCTCAGCTCCTGGGCCTTGACGAGGAGTCCGGCCCCGGCGAGTACGAGCACGGCGGCGACGCCACCGAGCAGGAGACGCCGGCGCCGGCCCTCATCCCTCTCGTTCGTCTCGTTCGTCTCGTTCGTCTCGTTCGTCTCGTTCGTCTCGTCCGACGCCTCCCGCACATCGGTCTCCCCCACGTCATCGGCCACCCTCACCACAGGCCCGATCCCGTCCCACGGAGTCACTGGTCCGAACCCCCCGAAGTCTCAGAACTGCCGTTCACCGGCACCGCGTTGAGCGCCTTGAGCTTCCAGCCGTCCGGCGTGCGGGCGAGTACCGCCTCCAGCCGTTTGCGGTCCTCGCTCGCCGGTGTGCCGGCCTTCGGTGTGACCGAGACGCGGACCGTCGCGATGACCTTCGCCGTGCCCGCGCGGGTGTCGAGCGCGGTCACGGCGGCCTCGGTGACCGTGCCGCGGGCGGAGGCGCCCGCCGCGGGCTTCGTACGCCCGAGTTCCGTGCGCAGCTCCCCCGTCGAGGCGTCGACCCAGGCGCGTACGCCCTTCCTGGCCCGCTCCGCCGTGGTCGCGTCGAGTGTGGTGAGCGTGGCGATGCCCTGGCGCCCGTCCGCGAGCACCTCGTCACGTGCCCTGCTGTAGGCGAGCGCATCGTCGCCGCGCGCCTGGGCGTAGGACACGGCGCCGTATCCGCAGAAGGCCGCCGCGGCCACGAGACCTGCCCCGGCCAGGGCGGCCCCGCGTCCGGCCCGGAACACCTTCATCTCCCGGATCACCTTCATCTCCCGCCTCCCGTGGTGAGCCCGAGCAGTCCGGCCATCCCGGTCGCACCACGCGCGTCGGCGAGGCCGAGCGCTCCCGGCAGCGCGGCGGTCTGCGGGGTGGCCGCGGGCGCCCGGTTCCCCGAGGGCAGCGACCCCGGTTTCGCGGGCTCCGGCACCGGGCCGCCCTTGGGGGCGTTCGCCGAGCCGCGTACGTTGATGCCGCTCGACGGCGGCGAGGCGCACCGGGCCTGGGTGTTGAGCGCGGGGGCCGTGCCGAGGTCGAGGCCGCTGCGGTAGCGCGTGCCGGAGTAGCCGGCCGTGCAGGGCAGCGGCTCGAAGAAGGTGACCGCCATGCCGAAGTTGACCTTGTCGCCGTCGACGACAGTGGCTCCCGCCGCTACCGCCTGCGGGAACTTCACGAGGAGTTCCTCGGTGCCGTGCTGCCGGGTGACGGCCACCTCGGACGTGGTGAGGAGGTTGGCGAGTACGACGCCGAGACTCGGGTCGAGGTCGCGCAGGAGGCCGCTCAGCTGGGTCGCCGCGCCGGGCGCCGCCTCGATGAGCCGGCGCAGGTCCGCGTCGGAGCCCTTCAGCGCGACCGCCAGTTCCTTGGCGCCGCCCGCGAAGTCCCGTATCGCCTGCCCCTCCTCGGCCTGGGTGCGCAGGACCACCTCGCCGTCCGCCATGAGCTTCGTCGTGGCGGGCAGCGCCCGGTCCGCGGCCCGCACGAAGTCGCTGCCGTTGTCCATCAGGACCTGGAGGTCCTCGCCCCGACCTTCGAAGGCCTTCCCGAACTCGTCGACGACGGTGCGCAGGGAGTCCAGGGGGACGGAGGACGTGAGGTCGTTCATGCTGGTCAGTACGGAGGTGACGGGCGCCGGGACGCTGGTCTGCGCCTCCTCGATGTGCGCGCCGTCGGCGAGGTAGGGGCCGCCGGCGCGCTCGGGCCGCAGGTCGATGTACTGCTCGCCGACCGCCGACAGGCTCGCCACGACGGCGTGCGCGTCGGTCGGGATGCGCGGGGCGGACTTCTTGATGCGCAGCTCGGCGACGACGCCGTCCGCGGTCAGCCCGATGGGCCCGACCCGGCCCACGGAGACGCCCCGGTAGGTGACGTCGGAGTAGGTGAACAGACCGCCCGTGCGCGGTAGTCGGACCTTGACCGTGTAGTAGTCGGCGACGCCGACGTACCGGCCGAGGTCCGCGTACCGGATGCCCAGGAAGCTGAGCACGAGGACGGCGATGACGAGGAAGGCGAGGTTCTTTAGTCGGATCGCGAGGGTGATCACGGGGCCTCACTCCCGGAAGCCGAAGCGGACGGAGTGGACGGCACCGACGGGAGCGGCAGGGGCGCGTCGGAGCCGCCCTTGCCGCCCTTCTTGTCCGAACCGGCCTTGCCCGGCGCCGCCTTCGCCGGTGAGGGCGACGGACTTCCCGACGGCGTCCCCGACGGCACCAGCGGAGGAATCACCTGCGTCCCCGGCGCCGCCACCACGTCCAGATACGTGTTGAGGTAGTCGCCCTTGACGCCCCGCAGCACCTCGTCGGTGAAGGGGTACGTCAGGAGCACCTGGAGCGAGTCCGGCAGGTCCTCGCCCGCGTCCGCCAGGGACTTGAGGGTCGGGGCGAGAGCCTTGAGGTCGGCGACCATGTCCTCCTTGCCCTGGTCGATGGTGGAGACGGCGACCGTCGAGAGCCGGTCGAGGGAGCGCAGCATCGTCAGGAGCGAACCCCGTTGCTCCTCAAGGGTCTTGAGGCCCGGAGAGAGGTCCGTGAGGACCGCGCCGACGTCCTGCTTGCGCGTCGCGAGGGTCGCCGAGAGTTTGTTGACGCCGTCGAGCGCGTCGGTGATGTCACCGCGGTGGTCGTCCAGGCTGGTCACCAGCTTGTTCACCCGTTTCAGCATCGAGCGGACCTGGGGTTCACGGCCGCCGATCGCGGCGTTGAGTTCCTTGGTGATGGTCTTGAGCTGATTGACGCCCCCGCCGTTGAGGAGCAGGGACAGCGCGCCGAACACCTCCTCGACCTCGGTGTTGCGGCTGGTGCGCGCGAGCGGGATGGTGACGCCGTCGGCCAGCGTGGAGCCAGAACCTCCGGCCGGCGCGGAGGCAACCTCCTTGGGAGCGATCAGCTGGATGTACTTCTCCCCGAGCAGGCTCGACTGCTCAAGGCGTGCCGTCGTGTCCGCCGGCAGCCGCACGTCCCCGTTGATCTTCATCGTGACCCGGGCCGTCCAGTCGTTCCCGCCCAGCCGGATGTCGGTCACCCGCCCCACCGCGACGTCATTGACCTTGACCGCGGACTGCGGCACGAGGCTGAGCACATCGGCGAGTTCGGCGCGCACGGTGTACGGATGGCTGCCGAGGTCGGCGCCGCCGGGCAGCGGCAGGTCCTCGATGCCGTCGAACTTCGGCGCCGTCACGGAGAACGCGCCGAACGCGAGCGCGAACCCGAGCCCGACCGCGAGCAGCCCGCCGAGCCCCACGCCCGCGGCCCCCACCGCACTGCCGGTCCTGAACCCTCGCATCACCGACCGCCTCCCCCGACCGCGGGCAGCGGCAGCAGATCCCCGCCCATGCTGATCTCGTTGAGGTTCGTACGCCCGTCGAGCGTGCGGCCGTCCTTGTCGTACGTGTTGACGACGTTTCCCGTGGCGAGAGGCGCCGTGTCGAGCGCCTCCGCGAGCGAGGCGCGCTGTCTGACGAGGGTCTGCGTGATCGGCACGAGCTTGTCGACGTTCTTCTTCAGCTCGCCGCGGTTGTCCTCGATGAACGTCTTGACCTGGCCGAGCGCCGTGCCGAGCTCCTTCAGTGCGCCCGTCAGGTCGTCCTTGTTGTCGGCGAAGAACCCGACGACGTCATCGAGGCGTTCCTGCGCCGTGCGCACCCCGCCGTCCTTGTCCTTGAGCATCGTGGTGAACGCCTGGAGCTGCGCGAGCGTCGTGAAGAGGTCGTCACTGCTGCCGTCGAGGGTCTTGGCGGCCTTGCCGAACTGCTCGATGCTCTCGCCGATCGCGGTGCCGTTCCCGTCGAGGTTCTTCGCCCCGGTGTCGAGGAGGTCGGAGAGGGCGCCCTGCGCGTTGGCGCCGTTCGGGCCGAGGGCGTCGCCGAGTTCGGTGATGCTGTCGTAGAGCTGGTCGATCTCCACGGGGGTGCGGTTGCGGGACGCCGGCAGCACGGCGCCCGCGGCCAGTGCGGGTCCCGCGGTGTAGGCGGGGGTGAGCTGGACGTACCGGTCGGCGACGATGCTGGGCGCGACGACCACGGCCCGCGCACCCTCGGGAACCCGTACGCCTTCGTCGAGGCCGAGGATCACCCGCACCTGCTTTCCCTGCGGGTGCACGGAGCCGACCGAACCCACGCGCACGCCGAGGATCCGCACGTCGGATCCGGCGTAGACGCCGACGGCCCGGTCGAAGTACGCGGTCACGGTGGTCCCGCCCCCGCCGAGGGCCCGTACCCCCACGAGACCGCCCGCCGCGAGCACCGCCAACACGACGACTCCCACGACGATGTGGCGTCTTCTGCCGCTGATCCATGCGCGCGTCACCGGCCCGCCCCCTTCGCGCTCGCACCCTGCTGCGGTGGCTTGCAGTCCGTCGTCCGCTGTTCCTTCGGGAGGTACTCGGGAGGCACGACGCCGCACAGGTAGCTGTCGAACCAGCGGCCGTTGCCGAGGGTGTTCCCGATGAGCCGGTAGTAGGGACCGACGAGCGCCAGTGTCCTGTCGAGGTTCTTGTTGTTCTTCTCCAGGACGGTGGTGACCCGGCCGAGCGCCTTGAGCGTCGGACCGAGCTGCTTGTCGTTGTCGTCGACGACGCCCTTCAGCTCCGTGCCGAGTTCCTTGCTGCCCTTGAGCAGCGCCTTGACGGCGGCGCGCCGGTCCTTCAGCTCGCCGAGGAGCGAGCCCCCGTCGTCGATGAGCGTCTCGAAGCTGGACTTCTTCGACTTGAGGGTCTTCGTCAACTGGCGGCTGCCCTTGAGCAGTTCGGCGAGCTGTGTGTCCCGCTTGGACACGGACTTCGACAGCTCGGAGAGCCCCGTCGCCGCGGCGCGCACGTCGGGGGGCGAGTCCTTGAAGGTGTCCGAGATGGTCTCGAAGCTCTTGGCGAGCTGCGCGGTGTCGATCTCGTCGACGGTGCTGCTGAGGTCCTGGAACGCCTGCGTGACGTCGTACGGCGAGGTGGTCCGGCTGACCGGGATGCGGCTGCCGGGGTCCTGGCGGGCGGAGCCCAGCGGGTCGACGGCCAGGTACTTGTCGCCGAGGAGGGTCTTGATGGCGATGGCCGCGGTGGACCGGTCGCCGATCCAGGCGTCGCCGGCGTCGAAGGTGACCCTCACCCGGCCGCCGTCCAGCGAGACGCCGGTGACCTCGCCGACCTTGACGCCCGCGATCCGCACCTCGTCGCCCTCGCCCAGACCCGCGGCCTCGGTGAAGTCGGCGGTGTATGCGGTGCCGGACCCGACGAGCGGGAGCCGGTCGGCGTTGAAGGCCAGGAGCGCCACGACGGCGAGCACGACGAGCCCGGCCAGGGCGACGGCCACGGGGTTGCGTTCCTTCATGGGTTTCGGTCTGGGCAGTCTCATCCCCGGCACCTCTCCTGGGTGAGGGCGATTCCGGTCGGCGGCCTGGACCCGTCGCTGGTCGTGACGCCGCTGATCCTGGCCTCGCAGAGATAGAGGTTGAACCAGGACCCGTACGACGAAAGGCGCGACAGGGCCGTCAGCTTCGCCGGGGACTTGTTCAGGAAGTTCTCGATCTGCGGGATGTTGTCGCCCAACGAGCCGGAGAGGCGGCCGAGTTGGCTGATGTCCTGCTTGAGCGGTTCGCGGCCCTCCTGGAGAAGTCCGGCGGTCGCGGTCGTCAGGTCGCCCATCGCGGTGACGGCCTTGCCGAGGGGTTTGCGGTCGCTGTTGAAGCCGGACACCATCGCCCTGAGCGTCTCGACGAGGTCCTTGAAGCCGGCCTCTCGGGTGTTGATGGTGGTCAGAACGGTGTTGAGGTTGCCGACGACCTCGCCGATCACCTCGTCCTTCGCGGCGACGGTCTTGGTGAGGGACCCGACGTGCTCGATGAGGCTGTCGACGGTTCCGCCCTCGCCCTGGAGTACCTGCACGATCGACCCGGCGAGCTGGTTGACGTCCTTCGGGGAGAGGCCCTCGAAGAGCGGCTTGAAGCCGTTGAAGAGGAGCGTCAGGTCGAGTGCGGGCGTCGTGCGGTCGAGGGGGATGGCGTCCCCGGGCCGCAGCGTGCCGCCGACTGCTCCGCTGCCCCGGCCGAGTGCGACATAGCGCTGTCCGACCATGTTCAGGTACTTCACGGAGGCGGTCACGGAACCGGGCAGGTCGCGCTCGTCCCGGACGGAGAAGGTGACCTGCGCGGTGCGGTGGCGCACCACGCGGACGTCGGTCACCTCGCCGACCTTCACCCCCGAGATCCGTACGCTGTCGCCCTCCATCAGGCCGGTGACGTCGGTGAAGAGGGCCTTGTACTGCGTCGTGGGGCCGCCCACGCCGGTGTTGGCGATGCTGAAGCCGAGGACGGTCGTCGCGAGGGCGGTGACGAGTACGAAGACGAGGGACTTGACGACGGGTCCCGTGAGGCTCTTCCGCTTGATCCTGCTGTCCGCGACCATCTCGCCGGTGTCGCTCACTTGAGTTTCACCTCCGCTCCCCGGAAGGCGGGCCCGGCGAGCAGGCTGCTCCAGTCGGGCAGGTCGTCGGGCCGCTCCTTCATGGCGGGCGCGAGGAGTTCGTTGACGAGGTCGTTCTCCTGCGGCGAGTTGGCGGGACCGAGGTCCTGTTCTGCCGACACGGCGGTCGCGGGGGCCTTGGCGGGTGCGCCGAGGTAGGGCACGGGGTAGCAGTGCGGGCCGCCGCCGGAGCCGTAGACGGGGGTGTCGTGTCCGGGGACGTAGGCGCCGCGCGCGGGCACCGTGGTGACGCTGACGTGCAGGCCCGGCTCGCCCGTGCCCTTGCCGAGCGCCTTGTCCATGCGGGGCACGAAGTCGGCGAGGGTGCGCAGGGTGCACGGGAAGGACGAGGAGTACCTGCCGAGGAGTTCGAGGGTCGGCCGGCTCGTGGCGCTCAGCCGGATGATGTTGTCCTTGTTCTGCTGGAGGAAGGCCGTCAGGTCCTCGGCGGTCCTGGTCGTGCCCCCGTAGGTGGCGGCCAGGTCCTTTTCCTTCTCCGCGATCGTGCCGCTGGTGGTGGTGAAGTCGGTGAGTGCGTCGAGGACGTCGGGCGCGGCGTCCGCGTAGACGTGGCTGACCTTCACCAGCTCCTTCAGATCGCGGGTGAGGGTGGGCAGGTTCGGATTGAACTTCCGCAGATGTGCGTCGAGTTGGGCGAGGGTGTCGCCGAGCTGGTCGCCGCGCCCGCCGAGGGCCTGGGCGACGGCGGACAGGGTGGCGGAGAGCTTCTGCGGCTGCACGGCGGTCAGCATCGGCAGCACGTTGTCGAGAACCTGCTGGAGTTCGACCGCGTTCTGCGAGCGGTCCTGCGGAATGATGGCCCCGGCCGGCAGCGGCTCGGCGGACGGGTTCGCGGGCGGTACGAGCGCCACGAACCGCTCCCCGAACAGGGTCGTCGGCAGCATCTGCGCCCGTACGTCGGACGGCACCTGCCGCAGCGCGCCCGGCTTCAGGGCGAGGGTCAGCCGGGCGCCGGTCCTGGTCGTGTCGATCTTCCGGACCTCGCCGAGGACGACGCCGCGCAGCTTCACCTCCGCGCCCAGGTGCATCTCGTTGCCGACGCTGCCGGTCTCGACGGTCACCGGGTCCGAGCGCGTGAAGTCCTTGTTGTAGACGGCGACCGCGAGCCAGATCAGCAGTGCGGGCACCAGCAGGAACACGACGCCGGCGAGTCTGCGGCGCACGGCGGAGGTCTTCGCTTCGCTCATGTCACCCCGCCACCTTCACCGTCGTGGTCGCTCCCCACAGGGCCAGCGAGAGGAAGAAGTCGGTGACGCTGATCAGGACGATGGCGTTGCGCACGGACCGGCCGACGGCGACGCCGACCCCGGCGGGACCGCCGCTCGCGCGGAAGCCGTAGTAGCAGTGGGCGACGATCACCATGACGCTGAAGATCAGCACCTTGAGCACGGAGAGCAGCACGTCGGCCGGGGACAGGAAGAGATTGAAGTAGTGGTCGTACGTGCCCTGCGACTGGCCGTTGAACCAGACGGTCACGTAGCGGGACGCAAGATAGGAGGACAGGAGCCCGATCGCGTACAGCGGGACGATCGCGACGACGCCCGCGATGATGCGGGTGGTGACGAGGTAGGGCATGGAGCGGATACCCATGCCTTCCAGGGCGTCGACCTCCTCGTTGATGCGCATGGCGCCGAGCTGCGCGGTGAATCCGGCGCCGACGGTCGCGGACAGGGCGAGACCGGCGACCAGGGGTGCGATCTCGCGGGTGTTGAAGTAGGCGGACACGAAGCCGGTGAAGGCGGCGGTGCCGATCTGGTCCAGGGCGGCGTATCCCTGGAGTCCCACGACGGTGCCGGTGAACACGGTCATCGCGAACATCACGCCGATGGTGCCGCCGATGACGCCGAGCCCGCCGGACCCGAAGGCGACCTCGGCGAGCAGGCGCTGCACCTCTTTCAGATAGCGCCGCAGGGTGCGCGGAATCCAGACCAACGCCCGTACGTAGAAGATGAGTTGGTCGCCAGAGCGGTCGAGCCAGACGAGCGGGGATGCCATCGCGGTCAGCCACCCTTCGGCGGAACGATCTGGAGGTAGATCCCCGTCAGCACCATGTTCACGAAGAACAGGAGCATGAAGGTGATGACGACGGACTGGTTGACCGCGTCGCCGACGCCCTTGGGGCCGCCGCGCGGGTTGAGGCCGCGGTAGGCGGCGACGATCCCGGCGATGAACCCGAAGATCAGCGCCTTGAGTTCGCTGACGTAGAGGTCGGGGAGCTGGGCGAGCGCGGAGAAGCTGGAAAGGTACGCGCCCGGGGTGCCGCCCTGCAGGACGATGTTGAAGAAGTAGCCGCCGAGGGTGCCGACGACGGAGACCATGCCGTTGAGGAGGAGCGCCACGGACATGGTGGCGAGCACGCGCGGCACGACGAGCCGCTGCACGGGCGAGACGCCCATGACCTCCATGGCGTCCAGCTCCTCGCGGATCTTGCGGGAGCCGAGGTCGGCGCAGATGGCGGAGCCGCCCGCGCCGGAGATGAGCAGCGCCACGATGAGCGGGCTCGCCTGCTGGATGACGGCGAGGACGCTGGCGCCTCCGGTGAACGACTGGGCGCCCAACTGCTCGGTGAGGGAACCCACTTGGAGGGCGATCACGGCGCCGAACGGGATGGAGACGAGGGCGGCCGGCAGGATCGTCACGCTCGCGATGAACCAGAACTGCTCGACGAACTCCCTGAACTGGAAGGGCCGGCGGAAGATCGCCCGGGCCACTTCGAGGGCGAGGGCGAAGAGGCGTCCGGTCTGACGGAGGGCGCCGAGGCCGGGAACGGGAGCGCGGGGTCCGCGGTCCTTCGGCGGCCCGGCCTCCGGTTCCGGTTCTGCGGGTCTCTCCGGGGGCTGCCGCTCGTCGAGGCTCATGAGCCGCCCCCGGCCGACGGCATCGCGAGGGTCGGCGCTTCGCCGCTGTCGGCGTACGTCGTCTCGATCGCGGCCCGCGCGGCCGGCGGCAGCCCGTCCAGCATGCCGAGGACGCGTTCGCGGCGCCGGGCGACGGCCCTGCGCGGCGGCAGCCCGGGCGAGGGTTCGAGCTGCGGCACGATCACCCGTGGCACGGGCTCCTCGTCGGGCGAGCGGCCGGCGGCCTCGGCGGCGAGCGTCGCGGCGTCCTTCTCCTCGGACATGCCGATGGGCCCTTCCACGCTGCCGCTCAGGAACTGCGACACGACGGGCTCCTCGCTGGTCAGGAGCACCTCGCGCGGCCCGAACGTGACGAGGCCGCGGCGGAACAGCATGCCCATGTTGTCGGGCACGGTGGAGGCGATGTCGAGGTTGTGCGTGACGATGAGCATCGTCGCGTCGATCTGCGCGTTCAGGTCGACCAGGAGCTGGGAGATGAACGCGGTGCGGACCGGGTCGAGCCCGGAGTCCGGCTCGTCGCAGAGGATGATCTGCGGGTCGAGGACTAGGGCGCGGGCGAGGCCGGCCCGCTTGCGCATGCCGCCGCTGATCTCCCCCGGCAGCTTCCCCTCCGCGCCGAGGAGTCCGACGATGTCGATCCGCTCCATGACGATGCGGCGGATCTCGGACTCCTTCTTCCTCGTGTGCTCGCGCAGCGGGAAGGCGATGTTGTCGAAGAGGGACATGGAGCCGAAGAGGGCACCGTCCTGGAACATGAGGCCGAACAGCTTCCGGGTCTCGTAGATGTCGCGCTCGCGGCTCCCCGCCATGTCGACACCGTCGATGAGGACCCGGCCGCGCTCCGGCTTGAGCAGACCGATGATCGACTTCAGGAAGACGGTCTTGCCGGTCCCGGACGGCCCGAGCATGACGCTGATCTCACCGGCGGGCAGGGTGAGCGACACGTCCCGCCAGATGTTCTGCCTACCGAAGGACTTCGTCAGGCCTTCGACCTTGACCTCGATTCCCATCTCACCTCCAGCAAGCTCGAACGGATTTCTTCGGACTTGTAACCCCCGTGACAGGCGAGCACCGAGGGTGCGCACGGTAAGGCGACCGGAAACGCCCCGACAAGACCCCGGAGTGACATTCCCGCCCCCTTCCCCGAAATTGTCGCCGGGCGATAATTCACGTCGCTCGATTTGTCATCGCGGAGATACATCACGTGATGAAAAGCGGGGCCTCGCGCTTCCGGAGGGTTGGATTCGCAAGGCCCCGCTTACGGAGGCATCCGGCACGGAAGGAGGGTCGGCCGGACGTTTCCCCGTTGCCACTCCGGGCCGACAAGGGGGCGTCGACCTGGAGTTCAGCGGCCACGACAGGACGTTACGGCCGGGTAACCTCCACCGGCAATACCGGTGTCCGAGTTTTCGCACAAGCCGTACACGCCATGTCGACTTTCCTCACCGCGGAGCCAATACACGCCTTCTGGTTTCTCACCTGGGAAACAGAACGGAGGACCCCGAAAAAGAATCATGGACAGCGGGATTGTTCCGTGAAGTTTCCGGCCAGTAACGTCACGGCTCGCGACTCTCGGCCTGTGCGAATCGATGCGGGGCCGGCCACCCCGACTCGACGCAGGCGAATCCGAATTGGACGATTCCGGAGGACCAGCATGAAGTCTCCCCTCAAGAAGACCGCACTCGTCGTCGCGGCGGCGGGCGCCGCCCTTGGCCTCGCGGCCGCACCGTCGTCAGCCGCCTCGACCAACTGGGCAGTGGGCCCGAACTCCCCCGAGACGGTGACCGCGACCTCGTCGAACGTGCTCCTCGGAGTCAACGGCATCGACATGACGTGCACCTACGCGGACGCCACCGCGGCCCTGCAGAGCGCCACCGGGAACCCCGCGCAGGTCGGCACCATCGCCCCGGCCAACTTCGGCCGCTCCGGTGAGCCGTGCACCAGCATCCTCGGCAACGTCACCACCACGACCACCACACCGTGGCGCCTGTGGGTGGAGGGCGACTACGACGCGGCCACCGGGACGTCGCCGGGCTTCATCGACAACATCAAGGCGACGGTCACCGTGGCGACCTGCAGCTTCGACGTCACCGGCACCGCGCACGGCAGCTACAAGAACGGCGGCACCGGCACGGCCGGCAAGCTCACCGTCGCGACGAACGCCACCGAACTCACCACGTCCAACGTCAGTGCGGGCTGCGCCGGGATCATCTCCAACGGCGACCACCCGTCCTTCAACGGCGTGTACGACGTGGTCGTCTCCGGCACCTCGAACGGCGCCACCATCGTCGGTTCGTAGCCACACAGTTCGACCTCTCCCCGTCCCGCCCGGCGCAGCCAGCTCCGGGCGGGACACCCCACGCCCACCCGGCCCCGCGCGACAGGAGCTGACGGACCGTGACAGTCAAGGCCTCTCACCCCTCACGCCTGCGCCGCAGGGCCGCGGCGGTCGCCGTCGGTGCGATGGTGGCGGCAGCGGCCCCAGGTGCCGGCGCCGCGCCGGCCACTCAGCACGTGGACGCCCGCCTCGACTACACCTGCCGCTTTCCGTCCGGTGAGATGCCCGTCACCATGACGGTCACCGCCCAACTCCCGGAAGAGGCAAGGGTTTCCGAGGAGATACGTCCGTCCGACGTCGGCACGTCCGTCGAACTGCCGCAGGCCGCGGTGGACGAACTGCGCACGCTCGGGGCCGCGTCCGCCACGCCCGCGACCGGTCTCTCCGTGGGCGTCACCCAGGGAGCGGACACGGCGACGACCACCTGGAAGGGCACCGGACAGCCGACCCCGCTGCCCGCGACGGGCTCACTGCGCCTGGACACATCGGGCGACGTCGCCGCCGTCAGCACCGGAACACCCGCCGAGCTCGCCTTCGACGCGGGCGAGCTCGACCTGGGCCTCGCGCTGTCCGCAGATCAGGGGGCACCCGCCAACACCCCTTTCCTGTCGGTGAGTTGTACGCCGAAGAGTCCGGACTCCGGGCACCTCGCCACCGTACGCGTGACGGACGGCACCGGCACCACCACCCCGGATCCGTCAGACACTCCCGGCACCACGCCCTCGGGTTCACCGGACGACGACAAGAGCCGGGACACGGGGCCACGGGTGGCGACACCACGCTCAGCGACCCCGCGCGAAGGGTCGGCACCGCCCTGCCACAAGAACCCGGACGCCAAGTTGCCGCTCGTCGCCTACATCACCGGCTTGTCCAACGTCGACAAACTCAAGGGCGCGTCGCTGATCCCCCTCTCGTGCACCCAGGCCGACCAGGGCCCCCAGTCGCTCAAGGTGATGCCGGACGGTGTTCACCTGATTCAGCACTCCACGGCCCGCCTGTTCAACGACGGCAAGGAGCAGTCGACTGTCGGCACAGGCACCTTCCTGACCTTCGGCTTCATGCCCACGGAGGCCAAGATGATCCTGGAGCAGACCGGCGAGATGACCCTCGACTCGGATCTCAACGCCACCAAAGGCATGGGCCGGACCGACATCCGCCTGCCCCTGACGCTGCGTCTGTACGACGTACGCGTCAACGGGACACCGCTCGATGTCGGCCCCAACTGCCGTACTCGTGGCTCCCTCTACTCCACCGACCCCGACCCGGCGCGGGACACGAAGGACCATGTGCACCTGCTGGGCACCGTCGCCAGGCAGCCCAACGGGGCCTACGCGGGGTACACCCTCACCACCGGCGGACCGCTCACCACCACCCTCACCATCCCGCCCTTCACCGGCTGCGGCGTCGACGAGGACCTCGATGCCCTGCTCACCGCATCCATATCCGGCCCCGGCAACTTCGCCAAACAGATCCAGGGACAGACCTGCGCGACCGACGTCATGCCCCGACCACCGGCGGAATGCACGGAAGACCGCCAGCCCGTCGTCATCCCCGTACCCCAACGCTGACCACAAGGGCCCCTCGCACCTCCCTCGGTCCCCTCATCCCTCCCACCCATGGAGCCGCCATGTCCCGCCGCATCCCCCTACGCGCAGGATTCGCCGCAGTCTCCGCCGTCGCCGCCTTCGCGTCCTTCGCCGCGATGGGTACGGCCACCGCGGCGGACGCCCAACTCAACGGATCCTGGGCGCCGTTCACGCGCTGCCCGGTCGACAGCGCGCCGATGCTGTCGGCGGACGGGCGCGCGACCACCCCGCAGTGCGTCTCCTCCCACTCCGACAGCGGCTCCATCACCCTGGGCAGCACCAAGGTGACGACCGGCGCGAGCGACCTCCAGCTCGGGGTCGTACAGAACTCCGACGGCACCAGCACCCTCGTGCCGCCCGCCTCGGGTTCGATCATCGCCGACTCCGCCGCCGTCCCCGGCGGTCTGATCGGTCTGATGTGCCCGAGTGACATCCCCGTGATCACCGACATCTGCAAGCAGCTCGACGACTCCGCTCTCAACCGGATCACGGCCACGATCGAATCGGTCGGTACGCCGAGCGACTTCGCGCTGACCGCCGGCGCCACGACGGGCAAGCCCATCATCGCCATCCCCGTGCGGATCCGGCTGCAGAACCCGTTCCTGTCCGACCACTGCTACATCGGCTCGGCCTCGGACCCGATCGTGCTGCGCCCGCAGAACCTCACCCAGCCCACCTTCAAGATCGAGCGGTTCGCCGCCGACGGCACCCCCGACACGGCCGGCACGATGTCCCGCATCGCCCTGACCGGCTCCACCCAGGGCGACTCGTCCTTCGCCGTGCCGGGCGCGAGCGGCTGCGGGCTCCTCGGCCTGATCGACCTGGCCGTCAACGCCAAGACGGGCCTGCCCTCCGCCGCCGGACAGAACAGCGTCACCCTGAACGACACCCAGACGTACCTGGGCGGCCTGTTCGCACCCGGCACCCACTACCCCGACGCCGGCAAGGTCCTCGCACAGAACTGGCACACGGCGGCCGGATGACACCCGGCACGTCACCCGCGGAACGCTGACATCGATATCCCGCCATTCTCCGGATGCGGCCCTTGCGGCGGAAACCTGGACCCGCCGCTCACCGCAGCGCGCACAGGCCCGGGCCGCCGCACCGGAACAGTCCAGGTGAGGAGTGCGAGCACCGGAAGCGTCCGGCGATACGGGCCGCCCGCCGGACCTTCCGAAACTCCTCACACCACCTGCAACATGAAGCTACTTCTCCTTCAAGTGGTGTACATCACACATGAGTTGTTCTAGCTTCGGCAGTCCCACCAGGTATGCACCTGCGGCCCGTGGGAGCGCTTCCCCTCACCCGGGTCGGCGCGCCCGCGGCCCACCCCCCACCGGGCGCAGGAGACCAAGGGGAGCGTCATGCCCTCAGCCGCACCGTCCTCGGAAGTGGAAGAACCGCTCGGCCCTCTGCCCCCGGAATTCGCCACCATCATGCGGCCCGAACTGCCCAGTCTCATCAAGGAGATCCGGGTCGAGGTCACCCGCACCTACCCGGAGTTCGCGCAGCTGCTCAACGGCCCCAACAGCGCGGTGGTCCGCCTGGGCGTGGAACAGAGCCTCTCCGCCTTCGTCGACCGGGTGGCCGAGCCGAGCGCCCCGGCCGGTGAACGTGACGAACTGTGCCGAAGATTCGGGCGGTTCGAGGCGTACGAGGGCCGCAGCCTCGACTCCCTCCACGGCGCGTACCGCATCGGCGCGCGCATCGCCTTGCGGCGCGCCAAGCGCGTCGGCCGCCAGTACAACCTCTCCCCCACCCTGATCCTGACCTTCGCCGACGCGCTCTTCGCGTACGTCGACGAGCTGGAGGCCCTGTCCCGGGAGGGCTATCTGGAGGTGCAGTCGCACTCCGCCGCCCATCTGGACTCCCTGCACCGGCGCATCCTGCATCTGCTGCTCGCCGGTCATCCGCTGCCGGGCGGCGCGCTCGCCGAACTGTGCGACCAGGCCGGCTGGCGAGTCCCCGAGCAGGTCACGCTCGTGGCGTTACGGGCTCCCGCCCCCGCCCGCATCAGGGCCGGCCTCGACCCCGACGTCCTGGCCGACCTCTCCGACCCCCAGCCGCATCTGCTGATCCCGGGACCCCTCGAAGACCCGGCCGACCCGGACGGCGAGGCACGTGCCCGCCTCGACAGGCTGACGGCCGCCCTCGGCGACACCCGGTGCGTGCTCGGCCTCACCGTGCCCACCGCGCGCGCCGGTGACTCGATCCGGTGGGCCCGCCGGATCCTGGACCTCGTCGACGAACAGATCATCGCCGACGCACCCGCGGTGCGCTGCGCGGACCATCTGACGACGCTGTGGCTGCTGTCGGACCCGGCGCTCCTCGACCGGCTCGCCGCCCGCGAACTCGCCCCGCTGTCCGGCCTGACCGGCAGCCGCCGGGCCCGGCTGATCGACACGCTGCGGGTGTGGCTGACCACCCGCGGCACGGCCGACCACGTCGGCGACATCCTGGGTGTGCACGCCCAGACGGTCCGCTACCGGCTGCGCAATCTGGACGCGCACTTCGGGGACCGGCTCACGGACCCTGAGCACCGGTTCGCCACGGAGGCGGCGCTGCGGGCCCGGCATCTTCAGGGTCACCGGCACCAGTCGGAAGACGCCTGACCCTCTCTTCAGGGCCGGTGGTGTTCGGCCGGCAGCCGCGCGTGGCCGACCTCGCCCTTCGACTGCTCCGGGACGGTCCCGCTCGTGAGACGGGCGCGCGGGCCGCACAGCAGGTACGTGAGCCCGAAGCCCGCGCCGACGACCGTCGCGCCGCCCACGGCGTCGAGCACCCAGTGGTTACCGGTCGCGATGATCGCGGAGATGGTGAACAGGGGGTGCAGCAGTGCGATCGCCTTCATCCACCACTTCGGGGCGAGGACCGCGATGACGAGCCCGCACCACAGGGACCAGCCGAAGTGCAGCGAGGGCATGGCCGCGTACTGGTTGGTGAGCGCGGTCAGCGTGCCGTAGTCCGGCTTGGAGAAGTCCTGGACGCCGTGCACCGTGTCGATGAAGCCGAGCGAGGGCATCAGGCGCGGCGGGGCCAGCGGATAGAACCAGAAGCCGATCAGGGCGAGCACCGTGGCGAAGCCGAGCGCCGAGCGGGCCCAGCGGTACTGGGCGGGCCTGCGGACGTAGAGGATGCCGAGGACGCACAGCGGCACGATGAAGTGGAACGACTCGTAGTAGAAGTTGAAGAACGACTTGAGCCACGGGACGTGCACCACCGCGTGGTTGACCCAGTGCTCGATGTCGATGTGGAGGAACTTCTCCAGGGAGTGGACCTGCGTGCCGTGCGCCTCGGCGGTGGCCCGGCCCCCGGTGGTCGTGCCGCCCGTGGCGGCGAGCCTGACCTGCTGGTACGCGTAGTAGCCGACGCGGATCAGCAGCAGTTCGAGCAGCAGGTTCGGGCGGGTCAGGACCCGGCGCCAGAACGGCATGAGCGGGACCCGTGACCAGCGCGACGGGACGGGCTTCGCGTACTCGGTGGGGACGGGCGCGCGGTACTCGGGCGCGGTGCGGGACAGGAACGGGACGAGCGTGGCCGCGGCGACCGCGGCGATCAGCACAACGTTGTCGCGCAGCGGATCCGCGAGCGCCGTGCCCGGCAGCAGCATCCTCGCGGGGAGCGTCATCACGAGAATGACCGCGACCGGCCACACGTACCGGTCGGACGCCTTCTTGCCGACGCGGCCGACCACGGCGAGCAGCACCCACAGAAGCTGGTGCTGCCAGGTCGTCGGCGACACGGCGACGGCGACGCAGCCGGTGAGGGCGACGGCGAGGAGGAGCTGTCCGTCCTGCGCGTAGCGCACCGCGCGCCGCAGTCCGACGACCGCGACGGCGACGGCGAGGAGCAGGAAGAGCCCGATCTCGAGGGGGCCCTCCAGGCCGAAGCGCAGGAGTGCGCCGTGCAGCGACTGGTTGGCGAGCCCGTCGGGGCTCGAACCGAGGCCCGCTCCCGCCAGGTGGTGCACCCAGTACGTCCACGAGTCGTGCGGCATCGCGGCCCACGCGAGGAGCGTGCACGCCGCGAACGTGACGCCCGAGGACACGGCGGCGCGCCGCCGCCCGGTGAACCACAGGAGCGGCGCGAAGAGGAGGACGGTCGGCTGGAGGGCGGCGCCGATGCCGATGAGCAGCCCCGAGCTCTTCTCTCCTCGGGCGGCGAAGCAGCCGAGCAGGACGAGGAGGACCGGGATGATGCTGGTCTGGCCGAGATGCAGGGTGTTGCGCACCGGCAGCGACAGCATCAGGAGGCTGACCGCGACCGGGGCGGCGAGGAGCGAGGTGCGCCGGGTGACGGGCTTGGGCAGGGCGCGCGCGGCGACGAGACCGAGGACGACGACGAGGCCGAGCGTCCCGAAGGTCCAGGCCCAGCCCAGCGCCTGCTCGGCGCCCCGCGCGAGCGGCTTCAGCACCAGTCCCCCGAACGGGGTACCGGTGAACCGGTCGGCATCGTAGAGGGAGTCCTTCACGTGGAGGACTCCTTCAGGACCGATCCAGGTCTCCAGGTCCGTGAGCCGCTCCCCGCTCGGGGTGCTCAGGACGGCCACGACCTGCCGCACCGCGAGCACCGCGGCGATCAGCCAGAGGCCCGCCCGGACCATGCCCAACCGCGCTGTCGCGGCCCCCGCCACCAAGGCTTTGCCCGGTCCATGCTCCACGTTTGCCACGCGCCGTCGGCCCTCCCGCCATGCGTACTGTCCCAAGAGGCTCGCACTACCCCCGGGGTGAGACGTAGGCAACCCCCGCTTCACCTGAGCGTCCACCGGTTTTTGACCTGAAGACGATGACGCGGGGCCTGCGGGGTCTGCGTGGTTGCGGTCGAGGGCCGCGACAAAGCTCACAGATTTGTCCGTTTGCGGCGCGCCGGGGCCGGGGCGTCATGCCTGGCCGGACCCACTTTTCCCACGGTGCGCGACGACTCGAACACTACCCGTAATGATCGCGAATGCCCCTATGGTCGATTTCTGGCCGCCCCGCCGTGGGCGGCTTCGTCCGTGCCCCACGCGGACATGTCCCTGTCCCCGTTGAAAGCAGGCGAGCAGACCCTTGTCGAGTGCTCTAACCGTCGCACCCAGGACCAACGCCCCAGCGAAGGGCGCCTCCCCCGAGGTCACCGTCACCGACCCAGTGCTGGTCAAGCGCGCGGTCAAGGCGGCGGCACTCGGCAATGCGATGGAGTGGTTCGACTTCGGTGTCTACAGCTACATCGCCGTCACCCTCGGCAAGGTCTTCTTCCCGTCGGGCAACCCCACGGCCCAGCTCCTGGCCACGTTCGGCGCCTTCGCCGCGGCGTTCCTCGTGCGTCCGATCGGCGGCATGGTCTTCGGACCGCTCGGCGACCGCGTCGGCCGGCAGAAGATCCTCGCCGTCACCATGATCATGATGGCGGCGGGCACGTTCGCGATCGGCCTGATCCCGTCGTACGCGACGATCGGCGTCTGGGCGCCGATCCTGCTGCTCCTGGCCCGTCTGGTGCAGGGCTTCTCGACCGGCGGTGAGTACGGCGGCGCGTCCACCTTCATCGCCGAGTACGCACCCGACAAGAAGCGCGGCTTCTTCGGCAGCTGGCTGGAATTCGGCACGCTCGCCGGATACATCGGCGGCGCGGGCCTCGTCACGCTGATGACGGCGCTGCTCTCCTCGGACGACCTGCTCTCCTGGGGCTGGCGCATCCCGTTCCTGATCGCGGGCCCGATGGGGATCATCGGCCTCTATCTGCGGATGCGGCTCGAAGAGACCCCGGCGTTCGCGGCCGAGCTGAAGAACGCGCACGAGTCGGAGAAGGCCCGGCCCAAGGTAAAGGTCCGCGACATGATCGCCGGCCAGTGGAAGGCGCTGCTCCTGTGCGTCGGCCTGGTCCTCGTCTTCAACGTCACCGACTACATGCTGCTGTCGTACATGCCGAGCTACCTCACCAGTGAGCTCCACTACGACGAGACGCACGGCCTCCTCGTGGTCCTCGGTGTGATGGCGCTGATGATGATCGTCCAGCCGTTCGCGGGTGCGCTCTCCGACCGTGTCGGCCGCCGCCCGGTGATCGCCGCGGGCTGCGTCGGGTTCCTCGCGCTGTCCGTCCCGGCCCTGCTCCTGATCCGCGAGGGCTCCCTGTGGGCCATCGCCCTCGGCATGGGCGCGCTCGGCCTGCTCCTGGTCTGCTTCACCTCGGCGATGCCGTCCGCGCTGCCCGCGCTCTTCCCGACCCGGGTGCGCTACGGCTCGCTGTCCATCGGCTTCAACATCTCCGTCTCGCTCTTCGGCGGCACGACCCCGCTGGTCGTCACCGCCCTCATCGGGGCGACCGGGAACATGATGATGCCCGCGTACTACATGATGGCCGCGGCCGTCATCGGCGGTGTCGCGGTGTGGTTCATGACCGAGTCGGCACGCCGCCCGCTGCCGGGCTCGCTGCCCGCGGTCGAGCCCTGCGACCTGCCGCAGACCGCGACCGCTACAGCCGCGTAACACCCGGAACCGCGCTCCACCGCGCCCCGTCTGCTCCTTCGCCGCACACGGCACGGACACACGGGGCGCGACATCGGGGGCCGGCATGAGAACCGCACAACCACTGACCATGAGGGCCAGGGCGCTGCTGACAGCCCTGGCCCTCATGGCGTTCCAGATCGCCGCGCTCGTGTCACCGGCGTACGCGTGCGGATGCGGCGCGATGGTGCCGCCCGCGGGCACGGACCTCACCGTGTACGACGAGACGTCCGCGGTGCGCTGGGACGGGCACAGCGAGCAGATCGTGATGAGCCTGTCGGTGAGCGGCAACGTGCGCGACGCCGCCTGGATCATGCCCGTACCGCACCGCGCGTCGGTCGAACTCGGCGACCCCGGGCTCTTCTCGCAGCTGAGCGACGTGACGGCACCGGTCGAGCGGACCCGGCACCACTTCTGGCCCGGCGCCGACGACTGGCCGTTCGACGGCGGGAGCGGCGACGGCGCCACGGCCGGCGCCCCCGCACCCGGCGGCCCCGTCGAGGTGGTCGGCCGCGAGCACCTCGGACCGTTCGACGTCGCCCGCCTCACCGCGACCGACCCCGGCGCACTCGCCGGCTGGCTCGACGAGAACGGTTTCCAGCTCCCCGACCGCCTCGACAACGCGCTGCGCCCGTACGTCGACCAGGGCTGGGAGTACGTGGCGATCCGCCTCGCGCCCGCCGACGCCGACAGCGTGCTCGGCGGCGCCCTCGACCCGCTCCACCTCACCTTCGCCAGTGACCGCCTCGTCTACCCGATGCGGCTGTCGAAGCTCGCCCGCACCGAGCAGCACCTGCGCCTGTACGTGCTCTCCGCCCACCGCATGGAGCCGCGCTCCACGATCGGCGGCGACGCCCCGGAGGTCACGTACGCGGGCCGGATCCCGGCCAAGTCCGGCGGGCCGCTGACCGAATTCGCGGGAGGCGAGCGCTACTTGACCGCGCTCACCCAGGATTTCCCGCAGCCGTCGCGCATTTACGACGACCACGAACTGCGGCGCACCGCGAGCGACGCCACGCACCGCAGCGTCGTGTGGGACGACGAACTCCTCACCGCCGGGGGCGTCCCGGTGTGGCTGCTCACCGTTCCGCTGCCCGTGACCCTGCTCCTGCTGGCGGCCGCCGTCCTCCGGTTCCGCCGGCGGGCCCGTCGGCCGGTGCCGCCCCCGACGCCGGTGCACGCCCCGCCGCCGCCCGGCTGAATCCCGTGCGGCCCGCCGCCCCGTACGCCCATCATGGGGCCATGGCTGAGCACGCATCCGAAGAACAGTGGACCGCCGTCGACGACTACCTGACCGGACTCCTCGCCCCTGACGACGAGGCCCTGGCGGCGGCCCTCGCGGACAGCGAGGCGGCGGGCCTCCCGCACATCGCCGTCGCCCCGAACCAGGGCAAGTTCCTCCACCTGATCGCCCGGATCCAGGGCGCGCGCCGCGTCCTGGAGATCGGCACGCTCGGCGGGTACAGCACGATCTGGCTGGCCCGCGCCCTCCCCGCCGACGGCGTCCTCGTCACCCTCGAGTACGACCCCCGGCACGCCGAGGTGGCCCGCGGCAACCTCGCCCGCGCCGGCCTCGACAAGATCGCCGAGGTGCGGGTCGGCCCCGCCCTCGACTCGCTGCCCGGCGTCGCGGCCGACCACCCCGACCCCTTCGACCTCGTCTTCATCGACGCCGACAAGGCCAACAATCCGCACTACGTCGAGTGGGCGCTGCGCCTGACCCGCCCCGGCAGCGTGATCATCGTCGACAACGTGGTGCGCGGCGGCCGCGTGACGGACGACTCCGGTGCGGCCCCCGACATCCGCGGCACCCGCGCCGCGCTCCAGATGATCGCCGACCACCCGAGGCTGGACGGCACGGCGGTCCAGACGGTGGGCAGCAAGGGCTACGACGGCTTCGCGCTCGCCCGCGTACTGCCGTAGCGCCCGTTCCTGACGCTCCGACAGCCTGATGGGTCATCACATCTCGTGGTAGAAGCCCACGTTGACGCTGCGGGGCTCATTGCGGTCCAGGACCACGACCTCACCGGACGCACCCGGCGCGAGAGCCGCGGCCCCTCCGTACACGAGGGGCCGCGGCTCCCCGCCCGTCAGCGTGAGGCGCACCTCGGACGAGGGCTCGTCGTGCGAGCCGCGCAGCCAGAACACGGACCAGGCGCCGTCCTGCCCGCAGCGGAACTCCAGATGGACGCGCGAGACGAACAGCCAGTCGTCGGGCGTCGCGAGCCGGCACACGTTCCGGTCACGCCCCACGCGCAGCACGGCTCCCGGCTCGCTCGGCGCGTCGGCCATCAGCATCCCGGCCGTCGCACCCGCGTCCGCCCCCGCGACGGAGGCCATGGTCAGCTCCAGCACCCGCACAGCTCCTTCGGTCTTTCGCGGCCCGTCGGTACCGGGTCCGCCGACGCCGCATCCTAAGTTGTCCCCTGCCCCTACGGGATGCCCTCTGGGACAATGGGCCCATGACCGAACGCAAGCCACCCGACGTCAGCTTCGAGTCATGGGTCGACAAGCAGATCCGCGACGCGGAGCGCGCAGGAGACTTCTCCCACCTCGCCGGAGCCGGCAAGCCGCTGCCGAGCACGGCCGACACGACGTACGACGAGAACTGGTGGATCAAGCAGAAGATGGCCCGCGAGGGCTTCTCCGTGCTGCCCCCGTCACTCGCTCTGCGCAAGGAGGCCGAGGACGCGCTCGCCGAGGCGGCGCAGGCCTCCTCCGAACGGATCGTCCGCAAAATCGTCACGGACATCAACGACAAGATCCGCGACATGATGTTCAAGCCCCCGCCGGGACCGCCGCTCGGCCTGAAGCCGTACGACGTCGAGGAGATCGTCCGCGACTGGCACGAGCGACGCGGGGCGCACGGGGCCTGACGCCGATCTCACGCGCCGGTGCGCGAGGATGGGCGCCATGAGCATCGTGAAGATCAACGTCCTGACCGTCCCGGCTGAACAGCGGGAAACCCTGGAGAAGCGCTTCGCCTCGCGCGCGGGCGCGGTGGAGAACTCGGACGGCTTCGAGTGGTTCGAGCTGCTGCGCCCGATCGAGGGCACGGACGACTACCTGGTGTACACGCGGTGGCGCGACGAGGCGTCGTTCACCGCGTGGATGGAGGGCTCCATGAAGGAGGCCCACCAGGGCGGCGCGGACCGACCGAAGCCTGCGGCCAGCGGGTCCCAGGTGTGGTCGTTCGAGGTGGCGCAGCAGGCTTCGCCCAAGTCGTAGCGGCCTAGGAGCGGTCCGCCTCACGATCCTCCGTGAGCACCAACCAGCGCCGCCCGTCGATGAGTTCGCGGGCGGCGTCCAGGTGTCCGGCGTGGCAGGCGGTCTCGGTGATGACGTGCAGCAGCACGTCCCGGTGGCTGTGCAGGTGCGGCGGTCCGAAGAGGTGGTGCGGCCACCAGGCGAGGGGCGCGTCCGCGGGTGTGGCGGTGATGATCTCGTCCGCGCGGTCCGTCTCGCGGCGGTACCGCTCGAGGACGTCGGCCGCCGGCACGTCCGGGGCGACCTGCCAGGCGTCCTCGGTGGCGTCGAGGCCGTCGATGACGGGTTGATCACCCGTCAGGACCGCCTGGAACCAGAAGCGTTCGACATCGAGCGCCAAGTGCTGGACCAGTCCCAGACACGACCAGCCGGACGGCAGCACGGGCCGCCGCAGCGCCTCGGGGCCGAGCCCGTCGATGATGCCCAGGATGTGGCGGCGCTGTCCGCGCAGGGCGTTGAGCAGCGCCTTGATCTCGCCGGCGCCCGTCTCGTCGTAGGTCGCGCCGGTCATTGCCACGTCGGTCACAGGTACGTCCGTCATGGGTACGTCGGTCACGGGTACGTCGGTCACAGCAACAGAGCATGTCCGAACCCCGGGTGCCTGTACAGGGCGAAACCCGCTTGCGTCCGGCGCCGCCCCTTCGCCGACAATGCCCGCATGAACTCGCCGTGGACCGTCACCCCTGAGCCGTTCGACTCCACCGTCGCCGCGGAGCTGTGGCGCGCGTACTACACGGAGGTCAGCGACCGCTGGTACCTGCTGCACGAGGGGCACACGACCGACCCCGACGAGCTGGAGCGCGAGGTCGCCGCCGACACGGGTGCCTATCTCGCGGCGCCGGGCGGGGTGTTGCTGGTCGCGCGGTACCGGGGCGAGCCCGCCGGGACCGCGGGCGTGCGGATGATCGACGCCTCGACCGGCGAGCTGAAGCGCGTCTTCGTACGGCCGGAGATGCGCGGGAAGGGCGGCGGCTCCGTGCTGCTCGCGGAGGTCGAGAGCTCCGCGCGGGGTCTCGGCGCCGAGCGGGTCGTGCTCGACACGCGGGGCGACCTGGTGGAGGCCCGCATGCTGTACGCGCGCCACGGCTACCAGGAGACGGCCCCGCACAACGACGAGGTGTTCGCCGAGCACTGGTTCACCAAGAAGCTCATCTGACGAGCCTGATGACGAGCCGGGCCCGAAGCGCCTGAGCAGTGGTGTCAGGGGCCGGCCGTGAGGCCGTCGTGCGGGCGCTCCGCGTCCGACCCGCACAGCTCCGCGTTGAGCTCCTCCACCAGTTTCACCAGGTCCGTCGGGCGGTCCGGGCCCCACCAGTCGCCCAGCAGTTCGGCGAGCGACTCCTCGCGGGACGCGGACAGCCGCGCGGCGACCTCGCGGCCCTCGTCGGTGAGGACGAGGTCCACGCCCACGCGCGTGGCGAGGCGCCGTTCCTCCACCTGCCGGGCGGCCGCGATGATCACGGGCAGCGGTACGGCGCTGTGTTCGGCGAGCGCCGCCGGCTCCGCCCACCCGTACCGCTTGATGCGCAGCAGGAGCCAGCTCGCGGCGGGCAGCAGGTCGTAGCCCGCCCGTTCGGTGATCTTCTCGTAGATCTCGCGGCGCCCCTCCCGGGTGCCGAGCACCGACAGGGCCCGCGCCACCTCGTCGTGCGACGAGCGCTGTACGGGGTTGCTGGCCAGGGTCTCCGTCCCGTCCGGCGCGGTGACCGAGCCGCGCAGCGTGTCCTCACGCAGGAACCAGGCCAGTACGAAAGCGACGAGGGCGACCGGGGCGGCGTAGAGGAAGACGTCCGTGATGGACGACGCGAAGGCGTGCAGGACCGGTCCGCGTACGGCGGGCGGCAGGCCGCCGATGCCTCGTGGGTCCGACTGGAGCGCGTTCACGTCGACGCCGGGCGGCAGGCTGCGGCCTGCGAGGGCGTCCGTGAGTTTGTCCCCCAGGCGGCTCGAGAAGATCGTGCCGAAGATCGCGACGCCGAAGGAGGCGCCGATGGAGCGGAAGAACGTCGCGCCGGAGGTGGCGACGCCCAGGTCCTCGTACGAGACGGCGTTCTGCACGATCAGGACGAGGACCTGCATGACGAGGCCGAGGCCCAGGCCGAAGACGAAGAAGTAGGCGCTCATCTCGCCCGTCGAGCTGTTCTCGTCGAGCTGGTGCAGGAGGAGCAGACCGAGGGTGGTGACGCCGGTGCCGACGACGGGGAAGACCTTCCAGCGGCCCGTACGGCTGACGATCTGGCCGGACACCGTCGAGGAGAGCAGCAGTCCGATGACCATCGGCAGCATGTGCACGCCCGACAGCGTCGGCGAGATGCCCTGGACGACCTGGAGGAACGTCGGCAGATACGTCATCGCGCCGAACATGGCGAAGCCGACGACGAAGCTGATCACCGCGGAGAGCGTGAACGTGCGGATGCGGAACAGCTTCAGCGGCAGGACCGGCTCGGCGGCCCGCCGCTCGACCTGGACGAACACCACCGCGAGGACCACACCGAGTACAGCGAGGCCGATGATCTGCGCCGAGTCCCAGGCCCAGGTCGTTCCGCCGAGCGAGGCGACCAGGACCAGGCAG
Organism: Streptomyces sp. CB01635; assembly: GCF_002803065.1. GTDB lineage: Bacteria > Actinomycetota > Actinomycetes > Streptomycetales > Streptomycetaceae > Streptomyces. Next base: position 165,288 of record NZ_NNBL01000002.1, on the reverse strand, counting down.
GTCGCCACGGCGGCGATCAGGAAGGTGCCGAGGTAGTCGATCGTGTGCTTGGCGGAGCGTACGGGGATGTGGAGCGTGGTCGCGATGACGACGAGCGCGACGACGCCGATGGGCAGGTTGACGTAGAAGACCCAGCGCCAGCTGAGGTGTTCGGTGAAGAGCCCGCCGAGCAGCGGGCCCAGCACGCTCGTCGCGCCGAAGACCGCACCGAACAGGCCCTGGTACCTGCCCCGGTCACGGGGCGGGACGATGTCGCCGACGATCGCCATGGACAGGACCATCAGCCCGCCGCCGCCCAGTCCCTGGAGGGCGCGGAAGCCGATCAGCTGCGGCATGTTCTGCGCCATGCCGCACAGCGCCGAGCTGATCAGGAAGATCACGATGGCGATCTGGAAGAGCTTCTTACGGCCGTACTGGTCGCCGAGCTTGCCCCACAGGGGCGTGGCGGCCGTCGACGCCAGCAGGTACGCGGTCACGACCCAGGACAGGTGTTCAAGGCCGCCGAGGTCGCTCACGATGGTCGGCAGCGCCGTCGAGACGATGGTCTGGTCGAGCGCCGCGAGAAGCATGCCGAGCAGCAGCGCACCGATCGAGACCATCACGCTGCGGGGGGCGTGGCCGCCGCCGATCGTGGAGCCGGTGCGGTCAACGCCGGGGCCTGCCGTCAGGTCCGTGCGGGGAAGGCCCCCGCTAGCGTCCTGGGTCATGGACACCTCCTGAGACACCGCGCCGGACACTGCCGGCGGGTGCTCTGCCATGTACCAGGATGGTGGGTGAGTCCCGGTTTGGCCTGTTGAGGCCGGGGCGCTCAGGAGGGGTCCGGCGGCGCGGGCCCGGCGGATGGTGCGGCGCGGGGCTCGCCGATACGGATACAGGGGTGTGGGGCTGTCCGATACCGGGGTGCGGGCTAGCCGATGTGCAGCAGGATCTCTCCGGCGGCGCCCGCCTCGACCCGTACCTGCGTCAGGTCGTCCACGACCACCGTGGGGCCGTGCGCGCCCGCGCGGGGGCCGACGCCGACGACGCGCATCCCGGCGGCGCGGCCGGCCGCGATCCCGGCCTCCGAGTCCTCGAAGACGACACAGTCGGCCGGGTCGATGCCCAGCTCGGCGGCGCCCTTGAGGAACCCCTCGGGGTCGGGCTTGCTGGCGCCGACGCTCTCGGCGGTGATGCGCAGGTCGGGCTGGGTGAGGCCGGCGGCGGCCATGCGGCGGGTGGACAGGGCCACGTCGGCCGAGGTCACCAGGGCGTGCGCCAGACCGCCCTCGCGCAGTGAGGCCATGAACTGTGCGGCGCCCGGCACGGGGACGACGCCGTCGATGTCGGCGGTCTCCTCGGCGAGCATGCGCGCGTTCTCGGCGTGGTTCTCGGCCATGGGACGGTCGGGCAGGAGGAGCGCCATGGACGCGTAGCCCTGGCGGCCGTGGACCACCTTCATGACCTCGACGGCGTCGAGCCCGTGGAGGGCCGCCCAGCGGTGCCAGCAGCGCTCGACCACCGCGTCGGAGTTGACCAGCGTGCCGTCCATGTCGAGCAGAAGGGCGCGGGCGGACAGAACAGTGGTGGCCGTCATCGGCAGGGTCCTCCAGGCGTAGGAACAAGGTGACCCCGCCCACCGGTCAGGGTGAATGGGCGGGAGCCACTTTGTTCCTCAACTGTACAAAACAGGGTGGCGGCTACGCCAGCGGCCCTGGTCAGGGCCGGATCCACGGCTTACGCCACCGCTTCGTAGAGGCTCCACACGCCCATGCCGAGCATCAGGACCGCGGCGATCTTCGTGATGAGCGCGAGCGGCACCCGCTTCATCAGCGCCTTGCCGCCGACGATGCCGAGGCCCCCGACGGCCCACAGGGCGAGGACGGCGCCGAGGCCGACGGAGAGCGGGTCGTCGTAGCGGGCGGCGAGGTTCGCGGTCATGATCTGCGTCAGGTCACCGAACTCCGCGACCAGGATGAGCATGAAGCCCGCGCCGGAGACCTTCCAGAAGCTCTGGTCCTTGGGCCTCCGGACCTCTTCCTCCTCCTCGTCCTTCTTCATCAGGAGGACGGCAGCGCCACCGAGGAACAGCACACCGGTCAGGGCGTGCACGAGCTGCTGCGGCAGCAGGGTCAGGACGCTGCCCGCGGCGACGGCGAGCGCGACATGGACGGCGAAGGCGGCGGCGACACCGGCGAAGACGTACGAGGCGCGGTAGCGCGTGCCGAGGACGAGTCCGGCGAGCGCGGTCTTGTCGGGGAGTTCGGCCAGGAAGACGATGCCGAAGACGACCGCCATCACGCTGATGCTGATCAAGATTCCTCAATCGGTCGGGCTGCCCCGCCGAGAGTCACGTAGTCCTTTACGACACCTCGGCACGGCAGCGCTCAGGTGCGTACACAGGTGTGCACGCAGTTGAATCACTGCTTTGCCGAAGGTCTCGCTGGCCGGACCGGGCGTACGGGTCCTGCCTCCGGGCGCCGGCTCAGAACGAGCTGAGCAGTATGTCGACGGTCCGGCGAAGAGCTACTCCCCTTCTGCGCCGTCCATCGTACGCGAACTGCTGAGCGAATCGGCATGACCCGCGTCACGCCCGGACGCGCCGCCCCGGTACACCGGCCCGCACCCCAAGTCACGCCCGCTCCCCCAGAAGTCACGTCCGCCCCCTTGATGTGTACGCGTCGTTGACGCGACCCTGTCACTCGGCGCACATCTCCCGGAAACCCCGGAGCGCCAGCATGGCCGGGCCCGCTCGGCCAACTTCCCCCCACTTCAAGGGAGTTCACATGCGCATGTTCTACGCGCGTCGACGCACCGCCGCACTCGGCGCCGTCACCGCCGTCGTCTCCGCTCTCACCCTGCTGAACGGCCCGGCGGCGCAGGCCGCTCCCCCCACCCCGGTCAGCGGCGCCACCGCCCGCACGTACCTCTCCGAGCTCACGGTCAAGGCCGAGGGCTCCTCCGACGGCTACAGCCGTGACCTCTTCCCGCACTGGATCACGCAGTCCGGCGCCTGCAACACCCGTGAGGTCGTCCTCAAGCGCGACGGCACGAACGTCTCGCAGGACTCCAGCTGCGCGGCCACGTCCGGCAGTTGGTACTCCGAGTACGACGGCGCGACCTGGAGCGCGGCGGCCGACGTCGACATCGACCACATCGTGCCGCTCTCCGAGGCCTGGAAGTCCGGCGCCAACGCCTGGACGACCGCCCAGCGCCAGGGCTTCGCCAACGACCTCACGCGGCCCCAGCTCATCGCCGTCACGGACAACGTCAACCAGTCCAAGGGCGACCAGGACCCGGCCAAGTGGATGCCGTCGCGCACCGCGTACAAGTGCACCTATGTCCGCATGTGGGTGCAGGTGAAGCACTACTACAACCTCTCGGTGGACTCCGCCGAGAAGAGCGCGCTGACCTCGTACCTCAGCGGCTGCTGACCCCTGGGGCCGAAGACCTGGATCCCGGCTTCCCGGAACCACCCCGCCGGTCTCCGTCGTTCCGTACCGTACGGGGCGACTGAGGAGGCTGATCACGTGGCACGGCTGCGACTTGGACCGCTGCTGAGATACGTGGACGAGTCGTCGGCGACCGTCTGGGTCGAGGCGAGCCGTCCGTGCACCGCCGAAGTGCGCTGCACGGACGGCTCGTCCGGCCGTGCCCGCACGTTCCAGATCTGCGGCCACCACTACGCGCTGATCCCGGTGACCGGCCTCACGCCGGGCAGCGCGACGGCCTACGAGGTGCTGCTCGACGGCGTCCAGGTCTGGCCGCTCGCCGACTCGCCCTTTCCACCGAGCACGATCCGCACGCCCGCGTACGACGACGCGGCCCGCCCCGTCCGTATCGCGTTCGGCTCGTGCCGCTGGGCAGCGCCGCCCGCCGACGGCCACGACCCCGTCGGCCCGGACGCCCTGGACACGCTGGCCACCGAACTCGCCGCAGCGCCCGAGGCCGAGCGCCCCGATGTACTGCTCCTGCTCGGCGACCAGGTCTACGCGGACGAGACCTCACCGGCGACCCGCCGCTATCTCGCGGCCCGCCGCGACCTGCGCGACGCCCCGGGCAACCAGGTCGCGGACTACGAGGAGTACACCCGGCTCTATTACGAGTCCTGGCTCGACCCCGATGTGCGCTGGCTGCTGTCCACTGTCCCCTCCTGCATGATCTTCGACGACCACGACGTCATAGACGACTGGAACACCAGCGCCTCCTGGCTCGCGGAGATACGGGCCACCGACTGGTGGAACGAGCGGATCCTCAGCGGCCTCATGTCGTACTGGGTCCATCAGCACCTGGGCAATCTGGCGCCCCCCGAACTGGCCGCCGACCCCGTATACGCGGCGGTGCGCGCGGACCCCGACGGGACGGACGTGCTCAGGGAGTTCGCCGCCCGCGCCGACGCCGACGCGACCTCCGTGCGATGGAGCTACCGGCGCGACTTCGGCCGCGTACGGCTCCTGATGGTCGACACGCGGGCCGCCCGCGTGCTGGCCGAGTCGGACCGGTCGATGCTCGATCCGACGGAGGCGGCGTGGCTGCGGGAGCAGTCGCTGGAGTCACCCGGCGCGTACGACCATCTCCTCATCGGGACGTCACTTCCCTGGCTGCTGCCGCATCTCGTGCACGACGCCGAGGGGTGGAACGCCGCACTGTGCAGGGGCGAGCGCGGCGCGCGGTGGGCCCGGCTCGGCGAAAAGCTGCGCAGGCGGGCCGACTTGGAGCACTGGGCCGCGTTCCCCGCGTCGTTCGACGCCCTGACGGCGCTGATCGCCGAGGCGGGCGGCGGCGAGGGCGCGCCGGCGACGGTGTGCGTGCTCTCCGGCGACGTCCACCACGCGTACGTCGCCGAACCCGCCTGGCCCGACGGCGCACCGGCCCCGGCCGCGCGCGTCCTCCAGCTGACCTGCTCGCCGCTGCACAACTCCATCCCCGGCTCGATAAAGCTCGGATTCCGCCTCGGCTGGAGCGGCTTCGGCCGCGCCCTCGGCCGGCGCTTCGCCCGGCACGGCCGGCTCACCACTCCCCCGGTCTCCTGGCGCAAGACGGGCGGGCCCTGGTTCGGCAACCAGCTGATGACACTGACGCTGCGAGGTCGCGCGGCGCGACTACGGCTCCAGGAGGCACAGCCGGTGCCGGGCGGAAAGCCCGGGCTGCGGGAGGCGGCGGACATCGTGATGAGTGAGTGACCGTACCGAGTCGGTGACCGTACTGAGTGAATGTCGTGAATGACCGTGCGTGACCAGGCCTGTCGCCCACGGGTCCGCCCGGTGAAGATACGGCGCACACCCGGACTCCGCTCTTCCCTTGACAGGGCGACCCGGCATGATGAGCGGACGTTCCGCTTCCAGCAGCCCCACATGTCCCTGGAGTCCCTCTTTGTCCGCAGTGTGCTCGGCGCCGGCCGCAGCGATAGTCGGCGCGGGCCCGCGCGGCACCAGCGTCCTCGAACGACTCTGTGCCTCGGCCTGCGAGCTCCTGCCGCCCGGCGCCCGCCTCACCGTCCACGTCGTCGATCCGGCGCCGCCGGGAGCGGGCAGCGTCTGGCGGACATCACAGGCACCCGAACTCCTGATGAACACCGTCACCTCACAGGTCACGCTGTTCACCGACGACAGCGTGGACTGCTCGGGTCCGATACGCCGGGGCCCGAGCCTGCACGAGTGGGCCCAGCACCAGGGACTCCCCCTCGGCCCCGACGACTACCCGTCCCGCGCCCTCTACGGCGAGTACCTGGAATGGGTGTTCGCCGACACCGTGGGCTGCGCGCCCGACGCCATACGCGTTCAGGTGCACCGGGCGCGAGCCGTGCGCCTCGACGACGCGGACGACGGCCGCCAGACCCTCGTACTCGACAACGGGCAGGAACTGACCGGCCTGTCCGCCGTCGTCCTCGCCCAGGGCCATCTGCCCGCGGCGGCGAGCCCCGCGCAGACGCGCCTCACCGAGTACGCGCTCCACCACGGCCTGCGCCACGTGCCGCCCGCCAACCCGGCCGACCTGGACCTCTCCGCCCTCGCCCCGGGTGAAGCCGTCGTGCTGAGGGGCCTCGGCCTCAACTTCTTCGACCACATGGCGCTGCTCACCGAGGGCCGCGGCGGACGCTACCGCCGCACGTCCGCCGGGGAGTTGCGGTACAAGCCCTCGGGCCGCGAGCCCTGTTTGTACGCCGGTTCGCGCCGCGGCATCCCGTACCAGGCGCGCGGTGACAACGCCAAGGGCGCCTACGGGCGTCACGAACCGGCCGTCCTCACCGCCGAGGTCATCGCGCGCTTCCGCAAGCGCGCCGGCTCGGGGGACGCGCCGGACTTCCTCGGCGAGATCTGGCCGCTCGTCGCGAAGGAGGTGGAGACCGTCTATTACGAGACACTGCTGCGCCGCGCGGGCGCGGGGGACGCCGGTTTCCGCGAAGGCTTCCTCGCCGCGCCGCACCAGAGCTCCGAAGAGGCCGACGTTCTGTACGAGTTCGGGATTCCGGAGGGTGTCCGCTGGTCCTGGGATCGCATCTCCCGGCCGCACGCGGAGCTGCACTTCGGCTCGCCCGACGCGTGGCGGACCTGGCTCCTGGCCCATCTGCGCGAGGACGCGGCGCACGCCGCGCTCGGCAACGTGGACGGCCCCGTGAAGGCCGCCCTGGACGTGCTGCGCGACCTGCGGAACGAACTGCGCCAGGCCGTCGACCACGGCGGGATCGGCGGCGGCTCGCGCCGCGACCACCTCGACCGCTGGTACACCCCGCTCAACGCCTTCCTGTCGATCGGCCCGCCCCGGCGGCGGATCGAGGAGATGACCGCGCTCGTCGAGTCCGGCGTCCTGACGGTGATCGGGCCGCGCCTCGACGTGCGGACCGAAGACGGCGTTTTCGTCGCACACTCGCCCGATGTGCCCGGATCATCCGTGAGAGCCACCACACTCGTCGAGGCGCGGCTGCCGGAGACGGACGTGGCGCGCACCGGCGACCAACTGCTCGCCGGGCTCCTGAAGACGGGCCACGTCCGGCCGCACACACTCGACGGTTACGTGACGGGCGGGGTGGACGTGACACCGCGCCCGTACCGCCTGATCGACCGTCAGGGCAGGCCACACGCACGGCGGTTCGCGGTCGGCGTGCCCACGGAGGGGGTGCACTGGGTGACCGCGGCGGGTGCTCGCCCGGGGGTGGATTCGGTGACCTTGTCGGACGCGGACGCGGTCGCGCGGGCGGCCCTGCGGACGGCCGCCGAGGACCGTACAGAGCCCGGCACGGAGTGCCAATCATGGCCAAATGTTGAACTTGCAAGCGTTGATTAGGGTCCCCTAACCTGTGGCCTCCATCGGTTCGTCCCCAACCGACACAAGGAGTCCCCCCTATGACTGGACGTCTCAACAGCGCCCAGCCCTACGCCCTCGGCCTGTTCCGCATCATCGTGGGCCTGCTCTTCGCCTGCCACGGCGCCGCCTCGCTCTTCGGCGTCCTCGGCGGAGCGATGGGCGGCGGCACCGTCCCCACCGGCACCTGGCCCGGCTGGTACGCGGCCGTCATCCAGCTCGTCGGCGGCGCCCTCGTCGCCCTCGGCCTCGGCACCCGCGCCGCGGCCTTCATAGCCTCCGGCTCGATGGCCTACGCGTACTTCAAGGTCCACCAGCCGGAGGCCCTGTGGCCGCTCCAGAACGGCGGCGAACCGTCCGCGATGTTCTGCTGGGCCATGCTGCTCCTGGTCTTCACCGGCTCCGGGGCGCTCGGCCTCGACCGGCTCTTCACGGCACGCGGCGAGAGCAAGGCTCAGACGCCGGCCGCTTCGGCGTCCGAGCCGGAGCCTGCTGCGGCTTGATGCATGGCCTGCTTGACGGCTTGACCGCTTGATGGGGGTGCCGGCGCACTAGTGCCGGTATCCCCTCACCTCCCCCGGTGACCCGGCGACTCGAACGGCACCGGCTCGAACGGCACCGTGAAGCACGCGAGCCGGGCGCCCGCTCCGCCCGGCATCCCGTGCAGCACCACGGACCGCGCCCCGCCAGGCCTGAACTCCCAGCCCTGCCACGCGGTCGCCGCCCCCGCACCGTGTGCGTCCGTGGTGAAGTCGAGCCAGACCTCGTTCTCCGGGTTCGCATAGGCCGGGTCCTTCGACGGCCGCACCGGATCCTCGCGGTGCTGGTAGTGCCCGCCCGCCGCGGCCGGATCCCCGCCGCACTCCCCCTGGTGCACATGCGCGCCGTACACGCGCCCCGCGGCCAGCCCCTCGACCCGCACACTCACGCCCATACGACCGTGCCCGCCACGCTGAACGACCTCGATCCGCGCTCCGGCGGGCACGAGCTTCATGTCGTACGTGACCGCGGGCGACGCCACGAAGGCGTTCGGCGGCGAGAACCACGCCGCCTCCCGTACCCCGTAACGAGCCGGCTCCGCCGCCCCACGGCCCGCCGGCCAGCCGCCCGCAGTCCCGTGGCCCGCAATTCCGTCGCCGCCCGTCCCGCTGCCCGCCACCCCGCCGCCGGCCGCGAGCACGACCGCCGCCACCGCTCCCGCCACGATCTCTGCCGCCATCGTCCGCTCCTCCAGCTCACGCTCTCCCGCTCGCGGGTCCTCCCGCTCCGTAGTTCGTACGGGGTTACCGGGGCGTACCGCGCCTGCGACGCGGCACCCGGGTGAACGCGACGTGGAGAACACCTGAGCCCCTGGTGACCCTCCAGCCACAACCGAGGCGTACGCTGTACAGCTGTCATCAGCCGCCCCTGCCGCTCCCCGCGACATCGCGGCGTCCATCGCCGACCGGGGAATTCACGAACACGGATCACGGGGGGTCGCGGTGCTGGAGAGTGTGGGGTCGCTGACCGGCGGTCCGTGGATCTACGCGGTGGTGGCCCTCTCGGTACTGCTCGACGTATTCCTGCCCGTCCTGCCGAGCGGCGTCCTGATCATCACCGCGGCCACCGCCGCGGCGGCCGGCACGGGGACGGCGGCCGGGCAGGTGACGCCCGAGGTGCCGTCCATCCTGGCGCTGATCCTCTCGGCGGCCACGGCGTCGGTACTGGGCGACCTGGTCGCGTACCGCATCGCCTGGCGCGGCGGCGAACGTCTCGACCGCGCGATCGCCCGCTCCCGCCGCCTGACCAGCGCGCAGGAACGTCTCGGCGGGGCGCTGGCGCGCTCCGGCGGCGGCATCCTCGTGGTCATCGCCCGCTTCGCCCCGGCGGGCCGCTCGATCGTCTCGTTCGCGGCGGGCACGGCTCATCGCCGGGTCCGTGAGTTCCTGCCGTGGTCCGCCCTCGCGGGCGTGGCCTGGGCGGGCTACAGCGTGGCCCTCGGCTACTTCGGCGGCCAGTGGCTCGGCGCGAGCTGGCTGGCCACGGGGGTGTCACTGCTCGCGTTGTTCGCGGCGGGGGCGGGGGCGGCGTTCCTGATGCGGCGCCCGGCGGCGGAACGGGCGAGCTGACCCACCCGAGGCCCATCCCAGGCCCGCCCCGGGACCTGACTCGGCCCCTCGCCTAGGCGGCTGGCTCCTGGGCCAACTGGCGTCCCTGGCCACGGATTTCGAGCCCGTCGAGCAGCTCGGCGGTCGCCTGGGCGACGACGTCGACGGCCCGGTCGAACACCTCCTTGTTGTGCGCGGCGGGCGCCCGGAAGCCGGACACCTTGCGCACGTACTGCAGGGCTGCGGCCCGGATCTCCTCCTCGGTGGCCTCCTCGGGGAGGACGGGCGGGCGAAGGGTCTTGATGCTGCGGCACATGCCTCCAGTCTCGCGCGCTCCGCCGCCCTCGCGCACACCTTCACAAAGAACCTGCGTTCGAAACACACGTACGAATGAACACGTCCGCCATCGCTCGCCTCAAGAAATCGAACAGGCGTAGCATTGCCGCGTGGCAGCGACCTATGACTTCCCGAGTGACCTCCTGGCGGGCCAGGAGGAGCTGCACCAGGTCAGGGCGGAGCTCCTGACCCTCCTGAAGCGGCTTCCCTGGTCGGTGGACCCCCTCGACGGGTTCAACGACGACCACGGCTGGCGCAAGCGCGAGCGCCCCGCATCCCCTGGCTGGACCCCGGACGAACAGGCCGAGGTCGAAAAGCTACGGCAGCGGGAGCGCGAGCTGGCGGTCTTCGTGACGTGCCACCGCTACTGGAAGGACGTCTCGGGCCCGGACAAGGTGGACGCCCGCATGTACCTCAAGCGGACGCACGAGGCCGACGCCCCGGAGTGACCGAACCCCAGGATCACCCCCGGCGACTCTCAAGCCGCCTCACGCATGGCGGCGGCCCACTCGACCACGAGAGCCTCGTACTCCACTCGCTCCTCCGCACTCAACCGCCCCCCGGCGCGCAGCCAAAGGGCACGTATCTGCTCGTTCACCTCGGCGGCAGGCCGCACGGTCGCGGGTTCGGAAGTCGTGGCCATGACGTGAAGCCTACGTCCACGCACGTGAAGGCTGCGTGAAACCCCCTCGGAGTGACGGAAGTTACGACGTCACGCGCACCCCGAGACGACAAAACACCCACCCCGAATAGACATTCCACCCTCCTCCGAGCCCACATGACGGAAAACTCGTTCACAACTCCTTCACGTGGCACATAATGCCCCTTCTGCACACGAACTACCCCAGGGGGACTACGACATGCGCACGCGCACGACCGCCGCCGCACTCGCCGGCACCGCGCTTCTCGCACTCACGGGCTGCGGAGCCGAAACGGTCAGCAACAAACCGGCAGCACCCCGAACCACACCCGGAACCCCCACCCCCACTCCCACCCCCACCGCGAGCAAGGCCGCCGCCGCCGAGACGGCAAGCCTGTCGAACATGACCGGCAAGGGCCTCCAGTACGCCCAGGACGAGGCGCAGGCGGCGGGTTTCTACGGGCTCACCTCCCATGACGCTCTCGGCCGGGGCCGCATGCAGGCGTTCGACCGCAACTGGAAGGTGTGCGCGCAGACCCCCGCGGCGGGCAAGCACCCCACGGACACGAAGGTCGACTTCGCCGCGGTCAAGCTGGAGGAGGCGTGCCCGTCGAAGGACGCGGACAAGCCGCAGCCCGCCGGATCAACGATGCCCAACTTCAAGGGCAAGTCGGTAAAGGCGGCGCGCGAGGTCCTGGACAGGGCCTACAGCATCACGGTGAACGACGCGACCAGCCAGCACCGCATTGTGTTCATGGAGTCCAACTGGCAGATCTGCACCCAGAACCCGCCCGCAGGTACCGAACTCGACGGCCGGCCGGTGAAGTTCAACGCAGTGAAGTTCAACGAGCCCTGCTGACTGACAAGGGCCGCGGCCGGTCGCGGGCCCAGCTGGAGCCTTCAGTCTCAGCCAGGGCTTCAGGCAGCCCACCATCGGACTGATTTCCGCGTAACACTGGCCCAGCCCCGCCTCGGACGATATCCAAGGCGGGGCCACACAGTCGAAAGCAAGCTACCTATTGTTCCGCGGCTGCTTCGAATTCTGCCCGGACGGCTTCAGTCATCGCCCCCCGCGCGGGCGCGACTTTTCATCCTGATCACGCCTCCGATCGCACACGCAACGAGGTCGACGCGTGGCGCACGGTCGAATGACCCTGCCCACCTTGAACGCCCGGGGATGAGGACCCCCTTGGGACCCCGGGCTGACGTGGGCCCCCTGAAGCGATCTCCAGGGGAGCCGACGCAGAGCAACTGACCTGGGAACTGCTGCCGGTGGGCGCAGACGATTTCGAACCGCCGACATCTGCCTTTTGCTGCTGAGCTGTTGGCAGGTGTCAGCGTTGGTCACCGCTGAGCGCCCCTCCACGGCCCCGAGACGGCCCCGGGAGGGCGCTCCGTGTTGCGATGACATCCGCTCTAGGAGCCTGTCCGGCTACCAGGCACCGACTGCATGTTCGGCGGATTGGCCGGCATGCAAGGGCCGGGATCACAGTTGGGCATGTTCGACCCACCAGGCACCGACGGCGTGTTCGGCGGATTACCCGGCACACAAGGGCCGGGATCACAGTTGGGCGTGTTCGTCCCAGGCACACCGACGGGGCAGTTCATACCCACACGGCAGTCGCTGTTGGGCGTGTTCGGCGGATTGCCCGGGACGCAAGGCCCAGGATCACAGTTGGGCCTGTTCGGCGGATTACCCGGCACACAAGGCCCAGGATCACAGTTGGGCCTGTTCGGCGGATTACCCGGCACACAAGGCCCAGGATCACAGTTGGGCCTGTTCGGCGGATTACCCGGCACACCGACCGGGCAGTTCATACCCACACGGCAGTCGCTGTTGGGCGCCACTGGCGCCGATACCGTCGTGGTCGGCGCCGTCGTCTGAGGCGCTGCTTCAGCGCTTGAAACGCCTATTGCCACAGCGAGCATCGCAGCAAAGAACGTCGCGCCGATCATGTAGGGGATGCGTTTCAGGGTATCTGTCGCCATAACGGTCACCTCTTTTTCCGTGGCCGGGGCAGTTTTCGCCCCACCAAACAGGAGAGTTCCGCCGTAACCATGGGGTGATTCACCATGACCCCCGGGTGACACTGCTCGGCGCCGGACGTGGGTCAACATCTCTGAATGAGCGAGCATCACAGAAAAAACTGGAATGCTGTCGGGGCAGTGCCAATTTTCTACTCTACTGTCCTACTCTCCTCTGCTCTATTTGGAGTTCGGTATCCACGGCGCCGGAAGACCACCCTCAAGTCACGTCGTCTATCCGTGCACTATCAGCGCAGGTGCCCACGCGGTCGGAGTGGCGGCTTTGGGCGAAAGCTGTTACGGGCGAGCGATCGCGGCCTCTCAACCCGCCACTCACCCACAACGCTCACCACGATTCGGCCGGCCCTCGCGAACAGCGCCCCGTCCATCCCAGCGTCTGAGCGCCCCGCCGGAGGCATGTCCTGTGCCTTCCGTTTCCCCTCAGCAAGGCTCTCTCGCTCTGGTTGCGCGACCGGCGTAGCAAGGGGCCCGGAGCGAGGCGGAGACAGGAGCGCAGGGCCCCGGCGGTGAGCCGGGGAGCGCGCGACGAGCGGAGCGAGGAGCCTCGATGGAGCAGGGAACCAACGTGGCTTCCGAACGGGCCTTGATCGCAGCGAGAATGCGGCGGCCCTGCCCTGAGATCGTGCGCTGCTCGATCCCGTCAGGTGCGAGGAACTCGAAGCTCCTCAACTCGTCCGCCTGCAAGGCGATTCGGCCCAGGAACTCGGGAGCGATCTGCCCTCCGTCGAAGAGGTACAGGACCTTGTCTCCTTCGGCCGCGCCGGGAGCCCATTCGACGGCCGGCAAACGGCCGAGTGGAGGGGCGGTGTACGCGCACGTCGTCCAGGACACGCAGCGCGAGTCGGTGAGCCACATGGACCGGCGGCTCAGGCGGTGGCTCGATCGCGAGTGTGACCATGGGCGTTGATGCCAGCCCCGGATGTCGAAGACCCCCGGCCGAGAACGGCCGGGGGTCTTCTCCCAGGTGGGCGCGGACGGTTTCGAACCGCCGACATCTGCCTTGTAAGTTCGATCCGATCCTGCTCCCGCTGCTATCGGTGACTGGCACGACGTCCGGACAGGGATGCTGATTTACGCCGCCGTCCGGTGCCGTTGATGTCAGGCGTGGATGTCAGAGGCCTCGTCGACAGGGCAGGAGACGTGTCAGACCTGCGGTGAATGATCCCGGGTATGGGATACGAACTGCACATGACGCGCGCCTCGGACTGGTTGGACAGCGAGGAACGCCCCATCTCGCTGCGCGACTGGCTTGAGTTTGCACACAACAGCGCGGCACTTCGGCAAGAAGGCCACCTCGACCTGCACAGCGTAGGCCGGCAACCGGTGTTCACATGGGGCAGCCTGGACAGCGTCGCGGTCGGGCTCCATTGGTGCGAGGGACGAGTGATTCTGTCCGGGGCCCACGCACCTGGTGTGGACCTGGTCGGCTTGGCTGACCTCGCAGCCGAACTGTCCGCGAAGCTGATCGGCGACGAGGGGGAGCAGTACCCGAGATCTGTCCGCCGCGGCAACGAAGAGCCCTGAGCTTGGGAATCACCGGGCCGTCACGGAGGGGGTTGACGCTGACCAGCGCAAACGGCCTCTGGTGATTAATCGCGAGGCGTCGCGCTTGACTGCTCTTGACCGCTGGGATCCGCTCTTTCTGGCACGGATGTGGCACGGGCTTCCATCCGCTCTGACGGGTCGCGTCACCGACCCCGCACCCGACAGCAATGTCAACCGAACGGCCCAACATGACGTGTCACCCACATGGATGAACAATTGACTGAGTACTGTCCCAACCGAGGCAATCTGTGAAAGGCGAACCAAATGCGCATTCGACGAATCCTCGCCGCAGTCTTCGCCACGGCAGCCCTCGCCGGACTCGGCCTCACAGGCGCCGCCACCGCCACCGCCACCGCCGGCAGCGTCACCCCGACCAGCGTCACCCCGACCAGCGTCACCCCGGGTGAGTGCACGGACGGCGGCGGAACGATCGATCGGTCGACGCCCATGCTCCCGACCTGCAGAGGCGGTATGAACGACGGGCAGACGGTCGACTAAACCCCACTAGGGCCCGTTGTGAAAGTGGATCGGCGCCCCGCAGCCGCGCGTTGCGGGGCGCTCCCTCGCGAGCGTTCCCCCTCGGCTGACGGCTCAACGTACCTGGGAGGCGTGACACGACTTCCGAAGGGTCGGCACTTGAGGCTGGGCTACGCCTCACCCCTCAACAGGCTGAACTGGGGCATCCCTTGACTCGGACCACCGCCTTAGGAGCGAGGTTGGGTGATCACCGGCAAGGCGGCTTGAACTTCCACGGCCACTTCGAGTTGCTGCTCACCGCTGAACTCTTCGATCCCCCATGTGCCATCCCCACTGACCCTGTGCGTGACCTCGTGGTCGAATTCCATCTCGGTAGGAATACCGGTGGCGGACGCCGATCCGTCCGGATTCAAGGTCACCGTGGTGTCGCACTTCCGGGCGTGCCAGGTGCCTACGAGCTGAGACTCGCGGACGTTTTTCGCTGGCGGATAGCCGCCCCATCCCACGCACGCGGAGACCGACAGCACTATCGGGGTTGTAATCAGCGCCCACTTCCATGTGCGGCCGTTCATCGCCCGCCCCCTCGTACTAGTGGCCTGATCTTAGGCTTCTGGCCAGCCGGGGCAGCATGCGATCTGCGCGCGACGACGTGGGCGGTAGTTGAGACGTCCGCTTGCTGCGATTCGGGATGGCTCCTGGCCTCATCCCTATCAGGTCGATCGAGGCACCTTCTCGACCATGGTGAACGTCTGTAGACCCATGGTCCGGCTAGCGCTGAGGTTCGGCGTTGATCGGTGACGTACGCCCTTGTTGGTGTCAGCCGCTGATGTCAGATGACCTAAGAGAAGAAGAGAAACACTCCGACTCCGACCAGAAGGCCCCCGATCGCAATCGATCCCGCTCTGGTTCGGCGGACTTTCTGAGCTTCAGCGGAACGCCCTTCCTCGCCCTCTTCCCGAATCACCTTGCTGGTGAGAGCGGCGAAGCCGAGGAACAAGCCTCCGAGGAGCGTGAGAACGACGCCCAAGATCCCTACCAAGATCTGCGCATCGCTTTCTTCCGCAAGCCTCACCAATCCCCCTCTGCTTGGACACCGTCTACGGGCCTGCCCCATCCTCAGTGGGGTCGATCAGGCGGTCAAGGGACATGCACAGGGTGCAGCTGAGGTTTCTGCGTCATCAAACAGCTCGACGCGGCTGCTCCGACACCCAGCTCAACCCACCACCTACCTCAGCTCCCATCCCGTCCGCCGTCGACCCACACATCGTGGAGCGGGCGTGGTTCAGGGCGTCAAGGTGGAGCGCGCCACTGTACGAACGACCTTGACGCCCTGGGCCGCGACTGCTCGGCTCTGCCTGGGTCGACGGTGGACGGGATGGGAGCCCACCACGCTCGCCACGATGTGCCCGCGGCCGGGAACGGCGCCCCCTCCCACCCGGTGCCGGCCGATCCCCCGCCGGAGGCATCGTCTGTGACCGTGGGCCGCGTTCGTCGGGTGCTCGACTCATGACCTCCGGGCCTATCCACGGTGGGCGGGCGTCGGCGCAGCGGGGCGGAGCGGGCCGAAGGCAGGAGCGGCAGCCCCGGCGGAGCCGGGAAGCCCGCCCGGCGGAGCGGAGCGCAGCCGGGTGCTTGATGAAGTAGGGAAAGTTCTACCGCGCCCTGATCACAAGGCGATGTCCGGTCCCGGTAGATGCTTGACACTTCGATCCCAGCTGATGGTTGACAGTGGCCGTGATCGGCTATGCCGTGCGCGTTGTTGTGGCGCGTTGCGGGAGGTCGGGATTGGCTCTGGTGGAGTTGTCGGTCGTCGAGCAGAGGTATCGGGCCGTGTTGGCGGTGCTGGCCGGGGCTTCGGTGACGGAGGTCGCGGCCTCGTTGGGGGTGTCGCGGCAGACGGTCAGTGTGTGGAAGTCCCGTTATGCGGCTGGCGGGTTGGCTGCGTTGGCGGATCGTTCCCGGCGGCCGGACTCGTGTCCGCATCAGGTGTCTGCGGAGGTGGAGGCGGCGGTGTGTGACCTGCGGCGCAGGCATCCGGCCTGGGGTCCGCGCAGGATCACTCATGTGCTGGAGCGGTCCGGGTCGGTGAGCCCTGCGCCGTCGCGGATGACGGTGTATCGGATCTTGGTGCGGCATGGGCTGATCGAGCCGGGGGTGCGGCGTCGGAAGCGGTCGGATTACAAGCGGTGGCAGCGGGATGCGCCGATGCAGTTGTGGCAGATGGACATCGTCGGCGGGGTGATGCTGGTCGACGAGGTGACCGGGGAGCTGTCCGAGGCGAAGATCGTGACCGGAGTGGATGATCATTCCCGGTATTGCGTGATCGCGTCGGTAGTGGTGCGGGCGACCGGACGGGCGGTGTGTGCCGCGGTCGCTGGTGCTTTGCGGATCTTCGGTGTGCCGCAGGAGGTGCTCACCGACAACGGCAAGCAGTTCACCGACCGGTTCGGGCAGGGTGGTGAGGTGCTCTTCGACCGGATCTGCCGGGAGAACGGGATCGCTCATCGGCTGACCCAGCCAGCCTCGCCGACCACCACCGGGAAGGTCGAGCGGTTCCATCAGACGCTGCGGCGTGAACTCCTCGACGACTGCGGCCCGTTCACCAGTATCGAGGCGGCGCAACAGGCGCTGGATGCGTGGGTGGGCGAATACAACACCGAGCGGCCGCACCAAGCCCTGGAGATGCAGACTCCGACCGAACGCTTCGCGGCGGTGCCTGCGGCGGAGCGGGAGCTTTTGGGGTTGCGGGTGCCCGCAGTGTTGGCGGCCGTGCCCGCACCGAGGACCGAGCTGGTTGCTGACGTGCCTGACGGCTCGACGCCGGATGCGCCCGAAACGAATGCGGACGCGGTCATGCCATTGGTGGTGCCGGGAGGGCCGGTGGAGTTCGAGCGGGTGGTTCCCGCGTGCGGGAATCCGCAGGTGGCGGGCAAGCAGTTCTGGCTCGGTCCGGCCCGCTCCGGGCTGAGCGTGACGTTCTGGGCCGACACCGCCGTGATCCATCTGCTGGTCGCCGGGGCTCGGATCAAGACCGTGCGCTCACACCTGTCGGTGACGGATCTGACGCAGCTGGCCGCCCGCGGCGGACGTGCCGCCGGGCCGTCTCCACTGCCGACCGGCGAAGGATGCGCGTTCGAGGTGGACCGGACCGTGAACAACAGCGGGCTGGTCGGCCTGGGCCGACACCAGGTGCAGCGGCTGCGTCAGGCGGCCTTGCGCGAGCGTGCCGGGGATCGGTGGGCTGAGAGCGACTACGTCTTCACGACACGCACCGGTCGGCCGATCGAGCCGCGGAATGTGTATCGCTCTTTCACCCGTGTCGCCGGGAACGCCGGACTGCGTGTGATCCGGCTGCATGACGCTCGGCACGGCACCGCGACACTGCTCACCGCTGCCGGCGTGGCCCCTCGTGTCGTGATGGAGATCCTTGGGCACAGTCAGATCGCGGTCACCATGAACGTCTACACACACGTCGTCCAGGACACGCAGCGCGAGGCTGTCAGCCACATGGATCGGCTGCTCAGGAGGCGGCTCGACCGTGAGTGATCATGGGCGTTGATGTCAGCTCTGGATGTCAAAGACCCCCGACCGTAAACGGCCGGGGGTCTTTTCCCAGGTGGGCGCGGACGGTTTCGAACCGCCGACATCTGCCTTGTAAGGGCAGCGCTCTACCACTGAGCTACGCGCCCGGGATGATTCGACAGCCTACCTTGCCCGTGGTGGTACCCCGCAAACCCGTATCGTCCGGCAAAGTCCCAGGGCCCAGAGCGAACTATCCGGCCCGTGTGTTCGTCATTAACCGGTGGGAGAATGACAGCGGGCAGGGCGGATGAGTGCACGGGCGAGGGCAGCACGGGAGAGGGTAGTGACGGCGACACCACCGATGCGGCCGTATGCGCCGTCCATGCGACCGCGCGCCGCGCTTCGCGATCTGCTCGGGCTCGTCCTGCTTCCGCTGCCTCTCGTCGCCGTAGCCGTCGCTGCGGCGCCGGCCGCGTTCGCCGGGGGCGGCACCCGGCGCTGGTTCGGGCGCGGGGAGGGCCAGCGGGCGGAGGCGCAGGCCGCCAAGGACGCCGCCGCGGCCGCGTTCTACGAACTCGACACCGCCCAGCGCGATCTGCGGATCTCCATCGAGACGATCACGGCAGTCGACGACTCGCCCGCCGCGCGCCGCACCGTCTCCGACTTCGAGGCCCTCGGCCGGCGCATCGACGAGGCCAGCCTGCAGTACATCACCGCGGTGGACGCGCACGACCTCGACCGGGACGACCTGGAGGCCTCGGTCGCCTCGCGGGCACGCGCCGAGCTGAGCCGGGCCAAGGACGAGCTGACCAAGGTGAAGCTGGACCTCGACCGGTTCTCGCAGGGCCTCGGGCCGCTGCTCGGGAAGGCCGAGACGCAGCTGGCGCGGCTGGCCCCCGCGGTCGAGCGGGCGCGGCAGGCGCTCCTCGCGGCGAGTAACTCACTGGACGCCGTGCGCGGCGCCGGGCTCAAGGCCGACGATCTCGCCGCCCGCCTCGCCGCCCTCGGCCCCGAGCTCACCCGGCTCAATCAGGGCGCGGGCCGGCACGGCGTGCCGGAGACCCTGGAGCGCGCCGAGCGGGTCGCGCGGGATGCTGAAGCCGTGCGGGCCGAGGCCCGGCGGCTGCCGGAGCGCGCCGCCGAGATCGACCGCCGCCTCGTCTCGCTGCGGACGCGCGCGCAGGCCCTGACCACGCGGGCCGGGCAGGTAGAGCCCGTCCTGAGCGAGCTGCGCAGACGGTTCTCGGCCCGGTGCTGGCAGGACCTCCAGCATGTGCCGGAGCGCGCCGCGGAGAACGTACGGCAGGCGGAGCGGAAGCTGGCCGAGGCGCGTACGGCGCGGGACGAGCAGCGCTGGCCGGACGCGACGTCGCTCCTGTCGACGGTGCGGGCCCTGCTGAACACGACGGACGAGGACGTGTCCGCCGCCTCCGACCGGCTGCACCGGCTGAACGCCGTGGCGAAGGACCCGCAGCAGGAGATCGACCGGACGCGGTTCGCCATCCGGGACGCGCAGCGGCTCGCCATGTCGGGGCGCAGCACGCCCGAGCCGCGGCACGCCCGCCCTCTCGACGACTCCGTGGCCCGCCTCGACCGCGCCGTCGCCGCTCTCGATGGCCGCCATCCCGACTACTGGCACTTCCTCACGGAGACGGAGGCCGTCCGGCAGACGGTCGCCCGCGTCGTCGCGCAGATCAGGGAGGACCGCGGCGCCCCCTCCTGAGCTGCCGCGCTCCTGCCCGGCCTCCGGGCCCCGTCCCTGTTGGCGCCCTCGGGGCTACGGGCGGATCCTTGAGGTACGTACGTGCAAGGGAGGCGATCATGGCCACGCATATATCCGAGAACCGCCCAGCCCCCCGCTTTCGGCACCAGCGCGTCATTCTCGACGATCACCTGCCCGTCGACCACAGCCTCAGCAAGGTCTACCGGATAGGCGCGGGCCTGATGGGACTCGTGCTGGTCGCCTTCGGCATCCTGGGCCTCATCGACCAGATCGGATTCTTCGACACCGGCGGTGACAAGATCGCCGGCCTGAACACCAACGGTGCCCTCAGCGTCCTGTCGATCCTTGTCGGCGCACTGCTGTTCGCCGGCATGGTCATCGGACGGAACGTCGCCTCGACGATCAACCTGACCGTCGGCATCCTGTTCATCCTCAGCGGCTTCGTGAACCTCGCCCTGCTACAGACCGACTACAACTTCCTCGCGTTCGAGATCCAGAACGTGCTGTTCAGCTTCGTGGTCGGCGTGATGTTGATGGCCTTCGGGATGTACGGGCGCGTGAGCGGAACACTGCCGCACGACAACCCGTACTGGCGCGCACGCCACCCGGAATCCGCCGCCCGCGAGGACCGCGCCCGCGCCGCCCGGCAGCCGCACCCCACCCCCGAGGTCGCCAAAGCCCCCGGGGTCACCGGCGCCACCGAGACCACCAAAATCACCGATGGTCCCGGGCCGCCGAGAATAATTGATAAATAACCAGCTCACGTGCGAGGCTGCCCCCATGATGCGCAAGGACAGGGGCAGCTCTCGTACGGAGAGCCCGCGCACGGACAGTGCGAGCCAGGACGGCACGCCAGGGGTCTCGTACACCGGGCGCGGCGTCCACCGGACCGTCGTGGAGGCGCTCGCCCGGCAGATCTTCGACGGGACGTACGCGGAGGGGGATCTCCTCGATCTGCCGGGCCTGATGGCAGAGCTGGACGTCAGTCAGACCGTGCTGCGCGAGGCGATCAAGGTGCTGACCACCAAGGGTCTCCTGGACGCCCGGCAGAAGCGGGGGACGTTCATACGCCCGCGCGACGACTGGAACCTTCTCGACAGCGACGTGCTGCGCTGGACGATCGACTCCGGCGCGCCCGGCGCCTTCTTCACCGATCTCCTCGAGCTGCGCCGCGCCGTCGAGCCCGCCGCGGCCGCGCTCGCCGCGCTGCACCGCACGGACGCGGATCTCGCCGCCCTCGACGCCGCACTCAGCGCGATGGCCGCCGCCGAGCAGGCACCCGTGACCGCCGATCCCGTCATGACCGACAGCGACCCCGTTCTCGCCGTGCGCGCCGACGCCTCCTTCCACACGGCGCTCCTCACCGCCTCCGGCAACCCCTTCTTCGCGCAGATGCGGCGCGTCATCATCCCGGCCCTGGTCGTACGGGACCGGCTCGTGCACGCCGGACGGCACGAACACCCGTTGCCCGCCCACGCCCTGGTCGCCGACCGCGTCCGCGCGCGGGACCAGGACGGCGCATTCGCGGCGATGCTCGACGTGATCGACCTGTCCCGGAGCGGCCATCCCTGACACCTCGCCGCCGCCCCACCCCCGTAACACCCCGAGAGGAACCCCTACGTGAAGATCGCCCGCATCGAGACCTTCCTCGCTCCGCCCCGCTGGATGTTCGTCCGCGTGGAGACCGACGAAGGGGTCGTCGGCTGGGGTGAGCCCGTCGTCGAAGGGCGTGCGGAGCCCGTGCGGGCAGCCGTCGAGGTGCTCGCCGAGTACCTGGTCGGCCAGGACCCGCTGCGTATCGAGGACCACTGGCAGGTCATGACGAAGGGCGGTTTCTACCGCGGCGGGCCGGTCCTGTCGTCCGCCGTCGCCGGGCTCGACCAGGCCCTGTGGGACATCAAGGGCAAGACGTACGGGCAGCCCGTGCACCAGTTGCTCGGCGGGCCGGTGCGTGAGCGGATCCGGGCGTACGCCTGGGTGGGCGGTGACGAGCCGAGCGAGGTCAGGGACGCGGTGAGCGCCCAGGTCGAGGCCGGGTTCACGGCGGTGAAGATGAACGCCGGCGGGCGCATGACGCCGCTCGCCACCCGCGAGGAGGTCCGCGCGTGCCTGCTGCGCGCGGAGACCGCCCGTGAGGTCCTGGGCGACGAACGGGATTTCGCGCTCGACTTCCACGGCCGCGTCTCCCCCGCGAACGCCCGCCGGCTGCTCCCCCTGCTCGCCGAGTACGCGCCCCTGTTCGTCGAGGAGCCCGTCCTCTCCGACCACATGCAGGCCGTCCCCGATCTGGTGAACGCCTCCAACATCCCGATCGCGCTCGGCGAACGGCTCTTCACCCGGCGGGAGTTCCTCGCCCCACTCCAGGCCGGCGTCGCCGTGGTGCAGCCAGACATCTCGCACGCGGGCGGCATCTCCGAGCTGCGCCGCATCGCCGCGCTCGCCGAGATGTACGGGGCCCACATCGCGCCGCACTGCCCGCTCGGGCCCGTGGCCCTCGCCGCGAGCCTCCAAGTCGCCTTCACCACACCGAACTTCCTCATCCAGGAGCAGTCGATCGGCATCCACTACAACAAGGACGCCGAGCTCCTCGACTACGTCTCCGACCGCGAGCCGTTCCGCTTCGTCGCGGGCTCGCTGCTGCGCACGGAACGGCCCGGCCTCGGCGTGGACGTCGACGAGGCGGCCGTACGCGCGGCCGACGCCAAGGGCCACGCCTGGCGCAACCCCGTGTGGCGGCACGAGGACGGCTCGTTCGCCGAGTGGTGACCCGTGAAACGCCCTACGAAACGCCCACCCATGAAAGGGAACCGAGGAGGAGCACCATGGACTTCACTACCGCACTGCGCGCCGAGCGCCTCGTGGCGATCGTCCGGGGAAGCGACGCCGACGCGTCGTTCCGTACGGTCATGGCCCTGGCCGAGGCCGGAATCCCGCTGGTGGAGGTGTCCCTCAGCGGCCGTGACGCCCTCGACGTGATCCGCAGGGCGCGGGCCGAGCTCGGCGACGACGTCTGGCTCGGTGCCGGCACGGTGCTGACCGCCGAGGACGCCCGCGAGGCGGCCGCCGCCGGGGCGAACCTCATTGTGACGCCCGGGCTGGGCGCCGGGGTCGACGAGTCGCTGCGGCAGGGCCTGCCCGTGCTCGCCGGGGTGCTCACGCCGACCGACGTCATCGCGGCCGAGGCGTCCAGGGCGACGGCCCTGAAGATCTTCCCGGCGTCGGCGACGGGCGGTCCGTCGTATCTGAAGGCGCTGCGGGGGCCGTTCCCCCGGACGCCGTTCGTGCCGGTGGGCGGGGTCGACGCGGCGGCGGCGACCGCCTATCTGGAGGCCGGCGCCATCGCGGTCGGGGTCGGCTCACCCCTCATCGGCGACGCGGCGGACGGCGGGGACCTGGGTCAACTGCGCAAGCGGGCGGCCGAGTTCAAGGCGGTGTGCGGGTGACGGCGTCGGGTTCGGCGAGCCCCGCTTCAGCCGGGGCCCCCGCCTCCCCCATCGACGTACTCACCTTCGGCGAGACCATGGTCGCGTTGCGCGGCCACGGTCCGTTCAAGCTGGGCGGCTCGATGGACCTGTCCGTCGCGGGCGCCGAGTCGAACGTCGCCATCGGTCTCACCCGGCTCGGCCACAGCGTCCGCTGGGCGGGCGCGGTCGGCGCCGACGAGGCGGGCGAACTGGTCCTGCGCACGCTGCGCGCCGAGGGCGTCGACACGTCCTGCGTCGCCCGTGACACCGGCGCCCCTACGGGCCTGATCCTGTTCGAGCCGCGGCTGCCCGAGGTGACGCGGGTGCAGTACTACCGTGCGGGCTCGGCGGGTTCACGGCTCGACGCCGACCGCGTCGAGCGGGCCTTCGCGGCCGGTCCGCCGCCCCGCGTCCTGCATCTGACGGGGATCACGCCCGCGCTCAGCACCTCCGCGCGCGACGCGTGCCGGCGCGCCCTGCGGCTCGCCCGCGAACACGGCGCTCCGGTCAGCCTGGACGCCAACTACCGCTCCCAGCTGTGGAGTTCGGGGACGGCTGCCGCGGAACTGCGCGACTGGATCCCGTACGTCGATGTCCTCATCGCCTCCGACGACGAGTTGCCGCTGTGCGCGCCGCCCGGGCCTGACCCGGTCAAGGCCCTCCTCGATCTGGGGGTGCGCGAGGTCGTCGTCAAGCTCGGCGCCGACGGGGCGATCGCCCACTCGGCCGACGGTGAGCTACGTGTCCCGGCACGGCCGGTGCGCGCCGTGGACGCGGTCGGGGCCGGTGACGCCTTCGTCGCCGGCTATCTCTCCGCGCTCCTCGACGGCGAGGACACCGCCGGGCGCCTCGACCGGGCGGTGACGACGGGCGCCTTCGCGGTCGCGCAGCCGGGCGACTGGGAGGGGGCACCCACACGGGCGGAACTCGGGCTGCTCGGGGCGGGCCGAGGCACGGTCGTACGCTGACGCCCGCGGGGCACGGCCAGCTAACCTGTGCCCATGCCACGCTACGAGTACCGCTGCCGGACCTGCGGCGACACGTTCGAACTGAGCCGTCCCATGGCCGAGTCCTCGGCCCCCGCGGACTGCCCCGCCGGCCACGACGACACGGTGAAGCTGCTGTCGACGGTCGCCGTCGGCGGCACGACATCGGCCGCCGCACCGGCCCGCCCCGCCGGCGGCGGGGGCGGAGGCGGGGGCTGCTGCGGTGGGGGTTGCTGCGGGTGAACGTACAGGTCCCTCAGGGGTACGTACGCGGCTGCCGGACCCTGTCGACCAGCTCCCGCAGGATCGTCTCGCCCGCCGCGACGCCCCGGTCCTCCAGGGCCGTGACGTGCGGCGCGGTCCAGCCCGCGTCCGCCAGCTCTCCGTGGCCGGGGCGCCAGGCGTGGTCGGCCGCGAGGAGCAGGTCCGCGTCGAGCAGGGAGTCGCCGGCCGCGAGCGTGAGGTCGGCGCCGGAGCGGCGGGCCACCTCGTGCATGGCCGCACTCTTGGTGAGCGGCTTCGGCACGGCGTAGATCTTTCGGCCCTGGAGGGAGACCGTCCAGCCGCGGCGCTCCGCCCAGACGGCGAGTTCCTTGACCCAGCCCTCCGGGAGCAGGGACCGATCGACCACGAGATACGCGAAGAGGTCCTCGGCGACGCGCTCCTTCAGGAGCCACGCCGGGTCGGCCGTCCGCACCAGATGCGCCCTCACCTCGTCGAGCGGCGCGCACTCCGCGGCCAGCCGCTCGTCGACAGCGGCCCGCCAGTCCGGGTCGGAAACGCCGTCCACCAGCAGGTGCCCGCCGTTGGCGCAGATCGCGAACTGCGAGACGGGGCCCGGGAGATGGATGCGTCCGTACTGCTCACGGGTGCGGGTCGTGGTCGGGACGAAGAGAGCGCTGCGGCCGAGTTCGCCGAGCAGCTCGGCCGCGTCCTCGGTGACGTAGGAGAGGGGCTTGCCCTCGTAGACCTCGACGCACAGCAGGCGCGGCGCTTGCGCGTCGGGCATGGTCAGGCCGAGGGCTGCGGCGGAGTAGATCAGGGTGCGGTCGAGGTCACTGGCGACCAGGGTGACGGGCGTGGCGCTCACTTCGCGGCCACCGCCTTGCCGTCCGCGCCGGTGGCGCCCCGCGTGTACTTCGGGTGGATCAACCCGACGCAGGTGTAAGGGAGTTCGGCGACCTCCTCGACCGGTACCCCGCGCTGCTCGGCGAGCAGGCGTACGTGGTCGAGGTCGGCGCCGGCGCCGGTTCGGGCGAGTATCTTCCACGGAACACGGCGCAGCAGCACGCGGGTCGTCTCGCCGACGCCGGGCTTCACCAGGTTCACGTCGTGGATCTCGTACTCCTCACTGATCCGCTCGACGGCCGCCCACCCCTCCCAGGTGGGTGCGCGGTCGGCGGAGAGCATCTCCTTGACCTGGGCGTCCACGGCGTCGGCGACCTCGTCGAAGCAGGCCTCGACGGTGTCGAGGAAGTGCGTCGAGACATCCGCCTCCGCGAGCTCTCGGTAGAACTTGCCGCCGTGGAAGTCGTTCGACCCGACGAGGTCGGCGCGCAGCACCGTACGCGATATCAGCCCGGATACCGTCGAGTTGAGGCACGCGGACGGGATGAGGAAGTCCTCGCGGGTGCCGTAGGTGCGCACGCAGGACCCGGGGTCGGCGAGCACCGCGATCTCCGGGTCGAACCCGGGGCCGCCCTCGTCTCGCTGATGGGTCTTGAGTGCTTCGGCCAGTTCGCGGGTGATCGCGCCCTTGCCGGTCCAGCCGTCGACGAAGACGACATCGGCCGGGTCGTGGTGGGCGGCGAGCCAGCGCAGCGCGTTCGCGTCGATGCCGCGGCCACGGACGATCGAAACGGCGTAGTGCGGCAGGTCGAGGCCGCGCCGCGCCTGCGCCCAGCGGCGCATCAGCACGCCGACGGGCGTCCCGGCGCGGGCGAGCGAGACGAGCACGGGACGCGGGGACCGTTCGGCGAGCACGGTCTCGGTCACGACGCCGACCGCCTGCGCGATCCGCGCGGCCGAGACCTCGAGGGCGGACTGGAACAGCGCCTGGTACTCGGCGCTCGGCTGGTACTCGACGGGCAGCGACTCGGCGTAGTGCGCGCCACCGCCCTGTATCGCCTCCTCGCGCTCCTCGGTCGGCGCCTCCAGCTCGACGTCCGAGAGGTCCTGGAGCAGCCAGCCGACCTCGTCCGGCGCGTACGAGGAGAAGGCGGGGCCGCGGAGGGGCTCGGGGAGCGTGGGGGACACGGGGGGCCTTTCGGGGGCAGTCCCCTGGGGGACGTAGGAAGGCACGACGGCGAGCAGCACGCGCGGGGTGTGCTCGGCGAGGCGCGCCAACAGGCCGTCTGAGGCATGCAGTTGGGGCGTGTCCGCGGTGGAGTCGACGACGGCGACGATCGCGTCGAAGTCACCGCCCGCGACGTTGTACGCGTAGCGCTCGCCCGGACCGTCGGCCGGGTCGTCGTGGGCGGGGAAGACGAGTCGCGTACGGATCGCGTAGCCGGGGTCGTCGACGGCGAGGACCGGCGAACGGGTCGTGGTGGAGTAGCGCACCTGCGCCTGCGTGCCCTTCTCGACCTCGCGGGCCAGGGCGAGCGGCGCGTACATCAGCTCCTCGAAACCGAGGACGAGTACGCGGCGGGCGTCCCCCAGGGGCGCGCTCAGGCGGGCGGCCATCGCGGGGAGCGCCGCGTCGAGCGCCGCACGGTGCTCCGGCGTGAAGCCGTGCCGGCCTCCGTCGGGCACGGACGCGGGCCACCGAAGGTCCACGCGGGTCACGCTGCCCGGCTCGCTGCCCGGCTCTGTGGGCGGCTCGCCGCCCGGCCCTGTGCGCTCCGTCGGGGTCTCGGCGAGGGACTCGTGGTGGGCTACGAGCGCCTGCCCCTTGGCGAGGACGCCGTCGGGGAGCTTGACGGTGCCGGACGCCGACGCGACCAGGTCGACACGGGCGCCGATCTCACGGGCGAAGTCGGCCAGGCGGCCCCGGTCGTCGGGCGAACGCATGTCGACGAGGGCGACGATGACGTAGTGCCCGCGCGGGTAGCGCTCGTGCAGGGCGCGGATCGTGTTGAGGACCGTATTACCCGTGGAGAACTCGTCGTCGACGAGGACGAGCGCCCCGTCGCCCGCGAGGAGCCGGGGGTCCTCCGGCAGCAGCAGATGGGAGGTGGCGTGCGAGTGGGACTCCTCGAAGCCGCCCGCGCGCGCCACTCCGTCGACGGGGCGCCGCGTCGAGTGCAGATAGGGCGCGAGGGCCAGGCCGTCGGCGACGGAGTGCCCGAGGCCCGTCGCCGTCTCGGCGTATCCGAGCACGACCGCCTGCCGCGCCGCGTCGTCGCCGAGCAGCTCGCGCACCCGCAGACCGAGGTCGTACCCGGCGCGCCAGACCACGGCCGGCGACTGGGGCACGTGCTTGCCGAGGACGTTCGACACGAGCAGATGGGCCCGCTTGGGATTGCGGCGCAGGGCAAGGCCCAGCAGCCCGGATATCTCCTCGTCACCGACGAGCTCGACCCCGAGCCGCTGTGCGACCCATGTCCCCGACCAGACCACTTCGCCCCTTTTCATTGCTTTCATCATGACTCGCGCGCTCGTCACGCGGGCAGGCCGGCGTTGAGCAGCTCCACGAAGCCGACGTCCTCACGGGCGACGCCGAAGGCCTCCGCCCGCTGGAGGGTCCGCTCGGCCCAGGCACGGTGCGGCTTCACTTCATTCATCTTGTTCGTGTACGCGGACCTGAGGACGCCACCACCGCCGCGCTCGGGCCGCAGGATGTCCTGGGCGTCGCCGTACTCCTCGTGACTGACCACGGACAGCGCGTGCACGGGCATCACGTGCGAGGGGTGGATGCAGGTCTTGCCGAGCAGGCCGTTGGCCCGGTCCAGCTCGATCTCGCGCAGCAGGCCGTCCATGTCGTGCTCGATGAGGGCCTGGCGCAGCTCGACGGCCCGGCTCTCCAGGAAGGGGCTGCGGCGCAGCTGCGGCTTGAACATCCGCTCCTGGTGACGGAAGTACTCCCAGACGGGCCCGGTCACGGTGAAGCCGGTGCCGTCGGCCCGGCCGAGCAGATTGACCACGTCCCCGATCACGGAGGCCACGATCTGGACGTCGTACGCGGTCATGTCCGGCGGCCTGCGCAGCCCGTACGCGGAGCAGAAGTCGGTCACGCCGAGGCGCAGGGCCAGGACGCGGTCGCGGTACTTGTCGACGGTGCGGGCGATCCCGGTGAGGGTGTCGCCCCGCGTCTCCAGGTGCAGGAGCTCGGGCGACTCCAGGACGGGCATCGCGAAGAGGCGCCGCCCGGTGGCCGCCTCGGCGGCGGAGAGCGCCTCCAGGAACGGCACGCCCCGCTCCTCGGTGAATTTCGGCAGTACGAATCCGGACAGCAGCCGCACGGCCGGGCCGAGACGGCGGACGAGGTCGGTGATCTGTCCGGCGGCGCGGACGCGGACGAACAGCAGCGGAGGCTGCGCGTCCGGCCGGGCCGCGAGGTCGGTGAACTGCGCGACCAGGTTCTCCTCGGCGTCCGCAACCTCGGCGTCGTCGATCGAGTCCTCCAGGCACAGCACCATCGAGACGACACCCCGGCCCGCCTGCTTGAGGACGTCGTCGGCGAGGCGCGGCCGCGTGGCCGGGCTGTAGAGCGTGGCCCCGAGGGCCGCCGCGAGCATGCGGGGCGGCGAGTCCGCGGTGAAGTCACCGGGCTCCCGGTGGAACAGGCGCTGCCGCACCTCAGGGGCGATATGCCCGAAATGACGCATGAGACTCCCCCGTCGTGCCGCTCGGGCCCGAATTTAAGTGGCCGGTAATAGTACGTAGGGATCCATGTCAAGGGTTCCCATCGGGCATGAAATTCAGGTAACCCACCCATGTCGAGTATGTCGCTCGGTCTCACAGTCTCGGGCCCCCGCGTTGTCCTGGCCAGGACAGGGAAGGCAGGATGACCGCATGACGCACGCGATGCTGAAGGGGTCGAACGTCCCGCTCGAGGCCACGGCGGTCCGCGCCGTGCTGCGCTGGGCCATCGGCCAGGGCGTGCCCGACGTCGACGCCTCGGCGCTGCTCCTCGGCCCCGACGGTCGCGTACGGTCCGACGAGGACTTCGTCTTCTACAACCAGCCCCGGCACCCCTCGGGCAAGGTCTGGCGGCTCGGCAAGAAGCGCGTCGCCGACGGACTCACCGACACGATCCAGTCGGACCTGGCGGGCCTCGGCCCCGAGGTCGGCCGCGTCCTCCTCGTCGCCTCGGCGGACGACGTCCCCTTCGACCATGTACCCGCCCTGCGGATCCTGATCTACGACGCCGCGGCCGCCGAGGGCGAGCCCCTCGCCCGCTTCGACGTGAAGCCGGAGACGGGCGCCGAGACGGCGCTGATCTGCGGCGAGCTGTACCGGCGCGGTGAGGGCTGGAAGTTCCGGGCCCTGGGCGAGGGCTACTCGAACGGCCTGGTCGGCCTGGCGACCGATTTCGGCATCTCGGTGGACGAGTCGGAGCCGGCGCCGGATCTTCAGGCATCGTCGCCTCCGGGCCCGATGCCGGCCGCCGAGCCGTCGTTCCCGCCTCCGGCCCCCGACACCTCGTTCATGGGGTCGGGGTCGGATTGGGGATCAGGTTCGGGTTCGGGTTCGGGTTCGGGCTACGGGTACCCGCAGGCGCCCACGCAGCAGCCCATCGCCGCGTCGCTCCCTCAGCCCGCGCCCCAGCCCGTCTCCCAGCCCTCGTACGGGTATCCGCCCGCGGCGCCCACGCAGCCCGCGCCGCTGGTCATGCCGGTGCCGACGACGCAGCCCGCGTACGGCTATCCGCAGCCGGTGCAGCCGCTGCCCGACCCGAACTTCGCCCTGCCGCCGCAGGGCCCGCAGTTCATCTCACGCTGAGCCCGCGACCGGCCCCGGGCGGCTCGGGGCCGGATCGGGCGACGGAACTGGGACCCGGCGTCTGATCCGCCGGAGACGCCCTAGCGCTCCCCGACCTTGGACTTGTACCCCCGGCCCCACTGAAGGCCCCACCCGTACAGCCGGTCCAGCTCGGCCTGGAACCCGTACACGAACTTCACCTCGCGTCGCACGATCAGCTCACCCTTGACGTTCTCGATCGTGACGACGGCGCAGGAGCGGGCCTGCGGGGCGCGCTCGTCGAGGCTGATCTCGACACGCGGGCCGTTGCTCGGGTAGAGCGTGACGTGGGCGTGCGTACGGTCGAACGCCGGTGTCTGGTCGTAGATGTAGACGAAGACAAGCAGTCGCTTGATGGACTCGCGATGGTCGAGATTGACGTAGATCGTCTCACCCGACGCCGAGCCGAAGCGGTCGTCCCCGCTGAGCTTCACGTACGGCGGCGCGTTGAGCGCGCCGAAGAAGCTGCCGAGCGGCTGGACCACGCCCTTCTCCCCGTCGGTCAGCTCATACAGACAGCCGAGGTCGAGGTCCACATTGACCATGCTCTGCGTATGGGCCTGCACCACATCGGGCTTGAACAGCTTGAAGGGGTGCCGCAGCAGGCTCTCGCGCTCCGGGCCGCCGATGTCCGACGTCCGCATCCGCCAGGACAGGTTGATACGCAGATTCCCGGTCGCCGCCCCCTGTTTGGTGAGCGAGACGACCGGGTGCCGCTTGGTGAGTTCGATGGAGTTCGACGCGGCGCTGCCCGACTCGAAATCCGCCGCACGCCCCCGCCACAGTCCGTCCCAGAAGGACATTTCGCCCCCAAGTGCCCATGTTTCATGGTCCAGTTACGCCGACGGGGCGGCCGGTGAGGAGTTCTCCTCGCGGACCGCCCCGCTCACAGCGTTCCAGGATCAGTGCCCGGACGAAACCTCAGCCTTCTCGCCCGAGGCCGCCGCTTTTCCCTCGGCGGCCGCGATTCGCGAGTTGCGGCGCACCGACGACCAGAACGACCAGGCGATCAGGACGACGCCGATCAGGCCCGTGATGACCTCGTTGATCTCGTACTGGATCGTGACCAGGAGGATCACGGCAAGGGCGCCGATCGCGTAGTGCGCGCCGTGCTCCAGGTACACGTAGTCGTCCAGGGTGCCCTGGCGGACCAGGTAGACCGTGAGCGAACGGACGTACATGGCACCGATGCCGAGGCCGAGCGCCATCAGCACGATGTCGTTGGTGATGGCGAAGGCGCCGATGACGCCGTCGAAGGAGAACGACGCGTCCAGGACCTCGAGGTAGAGGAACATGAAGAACGCGGCCTTGCCCGCCATCGCTATGGCCGGCGCGGCCTTGCCGCTCTTCCTGGCCTCTTCCTCGACCTCGTGCTCGCGCTCCTCTTCCTCCTCCAGGCGGTTCTCGAAGTACCCGGAGAGACCGCCCACGATGAGATAGGTGATCAGACCGGCGACGCCGGCGATGAGCACTGTCTCGGCCTTGTCCACATGGGCGCCACCGTGCTGGTGGGCGTGCGTGGCCACGGTGAACGAGGAGATCAGGAGCACGATCATCGCGATGCAGACCGACAGCATGTCGACCTTGCCGAGCTTGGCGAGCGGACGCTCGATCCAGCGCAGCCACTGGACGTCCCGCTCCTCGAAGATGAAGTCGAGGAAGATCATCAACAGGAACATGCCACCGAACGCGGCGATCGACGGGTGCGCGTCGGTCACCAGCTGCTGGTACTTGTCCTTGTCATTGAGCGCGAGCTTGACCGCCTCGATGGGGCCGAGCTTGGCGCTGACCGCAACGATCACGACGGGGAAGACCAGTCGCATACCGAAGACGGCGATCAGCACACCGACCGTCAGGAAGATCTTCTGCCAGAAGGCATTCATCTTCTTCAGGATTCCGGCATTGATCACCGCGTTGTCGAAGGACAGCGAGATCTCGAGGACAGCAAGGATCGCGACGACCCCGAATGCTGTCCATCCGTCGTAGAACACAGCCGCGACCAGGCCGAGCGCAGTAATTGCGAACGACCAGCCGAAGGTTTTCAAAACCACTGGCTACCCCATCAGGTGTGTACGGGTCTCCCCCGCGCCGGTATGACGGGGCTCCCCCGCTCCGCGCACGGCTTTACGAAACATTGACCCCGAAGTCTAGAGCGATGCCGCGAAGGCCCGACGCGTACCCCTGTCCTACGGCGCGGAACTTCCATTCGCCGCCGTACCGGTACACCTCGCCGAAGATCATCGCGGTCTCCGTGGACGCGTCCTCGCTCAGGTCGTAGCGGGCGAGTTCCTGGCCGTCCGCCTGATTGACCACGCGGATGAACGCGTTGCTGACCTGGCCGAACGTCTGCCCTCGGTTGTCCGCGTCATGGATCGAGACCGGGAAGACGATCTTGTCGCAGAATGCCGGCACCTTGGACAGGTCGATCAGGATCGACTCGTCGTCACCCTCGCCCTCACCGGTGAGGTTGTCGCCGGTGTGCTCGACAGAGCCGTCCGGGCTGGTGAGCTGGTTGTAGAAGATGAACCACTCGTCGCCGAGCACCCGGCCGTCCTTGCACAGCAGCGCGCTGGCGTCGAGGTCGAAGTCGGCTCCGGTGGTGGAACGCGCGTCCCAGCCGAGTCCGATCAGTACCTGTGTGAGGTTCGGTGCGGCCTTGGAGAGGGAGACATTGCCCCCCTTGGCGAGCGTGACACCCATGATCGTGATCCTCCCCGGTGTGATGTCGCTTGAGTTGTCCAGCGCGTCCGGCGCCGCACTCGCGTGCGACGCCGGACGGTCATACGGTCGTGCTCGGCTCAGACGTTGACGCCGAAGTCCTGCGCGATGCCGCGCAGGCCCGAGGCGTAACCCTGGCCGATGGCGCGGAACTTCCACTCCGCGCCGTTCCTGTACAGCTCGCCGAAGACCATGGCGGTCTCCGTCGAGGCGTCCTCGGAGAGGTCGTAACGGGCGATCTCCGCCCCGCCCGCCTGGTTCACGACGCGGATGAACGCGTTGCGCACCTGGCCGAACGACTGCTGGCGGTTCTCGGCGTCGTAGATCGAGACCGGGAACACGATCTTGTCCACATCGGCCGGGACGCCGGCGAGGTTGACCTTGAGCTGCTCGTCGTCACCCTCGCCTTCACCCGTGGTGTTGTCGCCGGTGTGCTCGACCGAGCCGTCCGGGCTCTTCAGGTTGTTGAAGAACACGAAGTTGGCGTCACTGCTGACCTTGCCCTCCGTGTTCGTCAGGATGGCGCTGGCGTCAAGGTCGAAGTCCGTGCCCGTGGTGGTACGAACGTCCCACCCGAGGCCGATGATGACCGCGGTCAGGCCAGGTGCCTCCTTGGTCAGCGATACGTTGCCGCCCTTGCTGAGGCTGACTCCCACGAGTCCTCCCATTGGTGTCGGGGGCGGGGAGCCCCGTCGTGCATTGGTATCGGATCAACGTCTGGATCCTAGTGACCGGTTCCCGGCAGCCACAGGCTCCGCACCCGAAGAATCCCAGGGTGTCATCCCCGGGACATCCCCGAGAGATGCGCGGAGCACGCCCTTGTGACCGCTGAGGGGTCAGAGGGTGTCGATCGCCTTGACGTATTCGTTGAGGTCACGGGCGTCCGGCAGGCCGTTGACGACGGTCCAGCGGACCACGCCCTCCTTGTCGATGATGAAGGTGCCGCGCACCGCGCAGCCCTTCTCCTCGTCGAAGACGCCGTACGCGCGCGAGGCCTCGCCGTGTGGCCAGAAGTCCGACAGGAGCGGGTACTCGAGGCCCTCCTGCTCGGCGAAGACGCGCAGGCTGAACGGCGAGTCGTTGGACACGGCGAGCAGCTGGACGTCGTCGTTGACGAACTTCGGCAGCTCGTCGCGCAGGGCGCACAGCTCGCCGGTGCAGACGCCGGTGAAGGCGAACGGGTAGAAGAGCAGCACCACGTTCTTCTCACCCCGGAAGTCCGAGAGCCGCACGGTCTCGCCGTGCTGCGTCTTGAGCTCGAAATCCGGAGCCTTCGTGCCGACCTCGATCGTCATGGTCAAGCTTTCCTTCCGTGGAGCCGTTCGGGTGAGGCCCAGCCTAGGCGCCGAAGGCGGTCTCCCCTCGTGGGGGCCTCGCGTGCGGCCCGGGCAAAGCGTGCGGCCCCCGTCGACGCGTCATGGCGTCGGCGGGGGCCGCACGGAGTGTCTGCTGGGGTCTTTCGTCGGCTAGCGCTTCTTGGCGGCCGCCTTCGGCGTGACGAGGCGGCTGCCCGCCCAGTCCTTGCCCGCGTTGATGCTCTTGGTCTGCGAGAGACCCGCGGTCTGCGCGGCTTCGTTGATGTCGCTCGGCTCGACATAGCCGTCGCGGCCGGTCTTCGGGGTCAGCAGCCAGACAGGGGCACCGTCGTCGACCAGCTGGCTGGCGTCTACCAACGCGTCCGTCAGATCGCCGTCGTCCTCGCGGAACCACAGCACCACCGCGTCAGCGACGTCGTCGTAGTCCTCGTCGACGAGCTCGCTGCCGATGACTTCCTCAATGGACTCGCGGAGCTCCTGGTCGACGTCGTCGTCGAAGCCGATCTCCTGGACCACCTGCTCGGGCTGGAAACCCAGCCTCGCGGCAGGGTTGGTCCGCTCCTCCGCGTGGTCCGCGGTCGCGCTCACGGATTGCCTCCTGATCATGTTTACGAAGTTGTCTGCGGCTTCGCGCGTGCGCGAAGCGTTGGCCGTAGTCCACACGGGCGGGGCGGATCGCGCAAGTACCCGGCCCCCGAGACCGCCGAAACGGTGACGTTCCAGGCGGTGTCACCGCATCTTCAGTCAAGGATCCCCGCAGGCCGGTGATGTATGCCACACCGATCTGCCGGATTTGCCCACCCTGTGGATGACCGTCGTCCACCTCGGCCGAACGGCCTCACGAAACTGGTGAACCACATGAGCGTATCGTTCAGATTTGGCCGCACCCGTCCAGGGAACCCCGGGGAATCACTCCGATTACCTCGCGGTAGAGATGACGATTGCGTTCCCGAGGTACACGATGGGGAGCGGCGCAGCCCCATTGCACCCCAATTGCACATCTCGACCGACAGTGAAGGAACAGCGTGGTTTCCGGATCCGATCGCAATCCGATCATCATTGGCGGCCTCCCCAGCCAGGTCCCGGACTTCGATCCCGAAGAGACCCAGGAATGGCTCGACTCCCTCGATGCCGCCGTCGACGAGCGCGGGCGCGAGCGGGCCCGCTTCCTGATGCTCCGGCTGATCGAGCGCGCCCGCGAGAAGCGCGTGGCCGTGCCCGAGATGCGCAGCACGGACTACATCAACACGATCGCGACCAAGGACGAGCCCTTCTTCCCCGGCAACGAGGAGATCGAGCGCAAGGTCCTCAACGCGACCCGCTGGAACGCCGCGGTGATGGTCTCCCGCGCCCAACGCCCCGGCATCGGGGTCGGCGGCCACATCGCCACCTTCGCCTCCTCCGCCTCGCTCTACGACGTGGGCTTCAACCACTTCTTCCGCGGCAAGGACGACGGCACGGGCGGCGACCAGATCTTCTTCCAGGGCCATGCGTCGCCGGGCATCTACGCCCGCGCTTATCTCCTGGACCGCCTCACCGACGGCCAGCTCGACTCGTTCCGCCAGGAGAAGTCGAAGGCTCCGTACGGCCTGTCGTCGTACCCGCACCCCCGACTGATGCCGGACTTCTGGGAGTTCCCCACCGTCTCCATGGGCCTCGGCCCGCTGGGCGCGATCTTCCAGGCCCGGATGAACCGCTACATGCAGGCCCGCGACATCGCCGACACCTCCGCGTCGCACGTCTGGGCGTTCCTCGGCGACGGCGAGATGGACGAGCCGGAGTCGCTCGGCCAGCTGTCGATCGCGGCCCGCGAGGGCCTCGACAACCTGACCTTCGTGGTGAACTGCAACCTGCAGCGCCTCGACGGCCCGGTCCGCGGCAACGGCAAGATCATCCAGGAACTCGAGTCGCAGTTCCGCGGCGCAGGCTGGAACGTCATCAAGCTGGTCTGGGACCGCAGTTGGGACCCGCTGCTCGCGCAGGACCGCGACGGCGTCCTGGTGAACAAGCTGAACACCACGCCCGACGGCCAGTTCCAGACGTATGCCACCGAGCCCGGCTCGTACATTCGCGATCACTTCTTCGGTGGCGACCACCGGCTGCGCGCGATGGTCGAGAACATGACCGACGACCAGATCCTGCACCTGGGGCGCGGCGGGCACGACCACAAGAAGATCTTCGCGGCCTTCAAAGCGGCCAAGGAGCACAAGGGCCAGCCGACGGTCATCCTGGCGCAGACGGTCAAGGGCTGGACCCTCGGCCCCAACTTCGAGGGCCGCAACGCGACCCACCAGATGAAGAAGCTGACGGTCGACGACCTCAAGGGCTTCCGCGACCGTCTGCACTTGCCGATCACCGACAAGCAGCTCGAGGACGGCGCCCCGCCGTACTACCACCCGGGCCGCGACTCGGAGGAGATCCAGTACATGCACGACCGCCGGCACGCGCTCGGCGGCTATGTGCCGACCCGCGTCGTGCGGTCCAAGCCGCTTCCACTCCCCGACGACAAGACGTACGCAAGCGTGAAGAAGGGCTCCGGCCAGCAGTCGATCGCCACCACCATGGCGTTCGTCCGGCTGCTCAAGGACCTCATGCGGGACAAGGAGATCGGTCGGCGCTTCGTCCTGATCGCGCCGGACGAGTACCGCACGTTCGGCATGGACTCGTTCTTCCCGAGCGCGAAGATCTACAACCCGCTCGGCCAGCAGTACGAGTCCGTGGACCGCGATCTGCTGCTCGCGTACAAGGAGTCGCCGACGGGTCAGATGCTGCACGACGGCATCTCCGAGGCGGGCTGCACGGCCTCGCTGATCGCCGCGGGATCGGCGTACGCGACGCACGGCGAGCCGTTGATCCCGGTCTACGTCTTCTACTCGATGTTCGGTTTCCAGCGCACCGGCGACCAGTTCTGGCAGATGGCCGACCAGCTGGCACGCGGTTTCGTGCTGGGGGCGACCGCAGGCCGGACGACCCTGACTGGTGAGGGTCTGCAGCACGCCGACGGTCACTCGCAGCTGCTCGCCTCGACCAACCCGGCCTGCGTCGCCTACGACCCGGCCTTCGGCTTCGAGATCGCGCACATCGTGCAGGACGGTCTGCGACGCATGTACGGCGCCACCGCCGAGCACCCGCACGGCGAGGACATCTTCTACTACCTCACTGTCTACAACGAGCCGCTGCAGCACCCGGCCGAGCCCGCCGATGTCGACGTGGAGGGCATCCTCAAGGGCATCCATCGCTTCAGCCCGGGCACTTCGGGCACCACCCCGGCGCAGATCCTCGCCTCGGGTGTCGCGGTGCCGTGGGCTCTGGAGGCACAGCAGATCCTCGCCGCCGAGTGGAACGTCAGGGCGGACGTCTGGTCGGCTACCTCCTGGAACGAACTGCGCCGCGAGGCCGTCGAGGTGGAGCGGCACAACCTGCTGCACCCCGACGAGGAGCAGCGCGTCCCCTATGTCACGCGGAAGCTGTCCGGCTCGGAGGGTCCGTTCGTCGCGGTCTCCGACTGGATGCGGTCCGTGCCCGACCAGATCTCCCGCTGGGTGCCGGGCACGTACCAGTCGCTCGGCGCGGACGGCTTCGGCTTCGCGGACACGCGCGGCGCGGCCCGTCGTTTCTTCCACATCGACGCCCAGTCGATCGTGGTGGGCGTACTCACGGAGCTGGCCCGCGACGGCAAGATCGACCGCTCTGTCCTGAAGCAGGCGATCGACCGCTACCAGCTCCTCGACGTCTCGGCGGCCGACCCCGGCCCGGCGGGCGGCGACGCGTAGGGGCCTGGTCCCGACTGTCGTAGAGGTTCGAGGTGCGGTGCGGCCACGGGGGCCGCACCGCACCTCGCCTTCTTTCATCTCAGCGCTCCCAGACCTTGAACGCCCGTACCCGGTAAGGAGATTGGGGCGCCCATGTGCCACTGCCGGGATAGGTCTGGAACTCCCCCGTCTCGGCGCACTCGGCGGACTGGTAGGCCGTGACCGGCCGTCCGGTGCGATTGGCGAGAGCCTGCGCGCTGCCCCCCTCCGGCAGCGCGACGCAGCTCTCGATGTCGATCCCGGACAGCTCGTACGTCTGCCGGTGTCCCTTGAACGCCGGCTTCTCCCACAGGCACAGCTCCCCCGCCGCGCAGTCCCCCGATGTCGGGGGAGCGGCGGCCCCGGCATGGACCGGTGTCAGCAGGACGGCCGCCAGAGCGGCCGCGGCCGTCATCGGTAACGTCGTACCCATCGCGGCGCGCATCCTCGTACCCATATCGTTCAACCCCCGTGTCGTGCTGGTCACTTGTCTGCACTCTGGACCGGTGGGCAATCAGACGGGAAGAGCTGACGAATCAGATCACTCGGATAAGCGAAATGCCCCCAGGATTTCCCTGAGGGCATTTCGGGGTGGGTGCGGGGGCACTTCGGGGGTGGTCTGCGGGTTTCCCCCGAGGGGGCCCGATGAGCGCATCCCCTGAGAGGCGCTAGATGTGTGCGGCCCCCGCGCCCGCCTCAGCGTTCGTTCCCCGCTTGGTCAGGAACGCGACGAAGATCGCCACGACGGCGACGCCCGCGGCGACCAGGCAGGCCAGGCTCATGCCGGAGATGAAGGTGTCGTGCGCGACCGAGGTGATCTTCTCGGCAAGCTCGGCCGGTGTGCCCTTCGGGACCGGGCCCACACCGACCTGGACCGCCTCGGACGCCTGGTCCAGCTGGGCGGGCGTGAGCGGCGGAAGCTTGGCGTCGGTCCAGTTGCCCGCGAGGTCGTTGTCCACCTTCGAGGCCATCACGGCGCCGAGCACGGCGGTGCCGAGGCTTCCTCCGATCTGCATGGCGGCCTGCTGGAGGCCGCCCGCGACGCCGGAGAGCTCCATCGGGGCGTTGCCCACGATGACCTCGGTGGCGCCCACCATGACGGGAGCGAGGCCCAGGCCGAGGAGGGCGAACCACAGCGACATGGCGCCGCTGCCCGTGCCCGACTCCAGCGTGGACATGCCGTACATGGCGACGGCGGTGAGCAGCATGCCGCCCGCGAGCGGGATGCGCGGACCCACCTTCGTGATCATCGCGCCCGCCAGCGGCGAGCCCACGATCATCATTCCGGTCAGCGGCAGGAGGTGCAGACCGGAGTCGACGGGGCTCATGCCGTGCACGTTCTGCAAGTAGAAGGTGACGAAGAAGAGGCCGCCCATGAAGGCGATGGCCATGAGCACCATCAGGACCACGCCGGCAGACAGCGGCACCGAGCGGAACAGGGCCAGCGGGATCAGCGGCTCCTTGACGCGCGTCTCCCAGATCGCGAAGAGCGCGAAGCACAGCACGGAGGCCGCCAGGAACGTCCAGGTCAGGCCGTCGCCCCAGCCCCACGCCGGGGCCTTGATGAGCGCCCAGACCAGGCTGAACATCGCGGCGGAGAGCAGCACGATGCCGAGGACGTCGAAGGATCGCGGCGCGTTCTCTGCGCGGTGGTCCTTGAGGATCAGGAGCCCGAGGACTAGGGCGATGACGCCGACGGGGACGTTGATGAAGAAGACGGACTGCCAGCTGACGTGCTGGACGAGCAGCCCACCGAGGATCGGGCCGCCCGCGGTCGACGCGCCGATCACCATGCCCCAGATGCCGATCGCCATGTTCAGCTTCTCGGCGGGGAACGTGGCCCGCAGGAGGCCGAGCGCGGCCGGCATGAGGAGCGCGCCGAACAGGCCCTGGAGCACCCGGAAGGTGACCACCAGGGCGATGCTGTCCGACAGGCCGATGGCCCCCGAGGCTGCGGCGAACCCGATCACGCCGATGAGGAAGGTCTGCCGGTGACCGAACCGGTCGCCGAGCTTGCCCGCGGTGATCAGCGTGACCGCGAGGGCGAGGAAGTAGCCGTTGGTGATCCATTGGACGTCGGCGAAGCTGGCGCCGAGGTCCTTCTGGATGGCCGGGTTGGCGATGGCCACGATGGTGCCGTCGAGAGCGACCATCATCACGCCGATCGCGACGGAGAACAGCGTCAGCCAGGGGTGGCCGCGAAGCCCCTTGGCCGGGGCCGGAACGGACACGGGCTCCGGAGCCTTGTCCGCCTTGTCGACGGTGGTCTGACTAGTCATGCGTTCGAGGCTAATGACAGTGACTGACAGTTGACAAACCAATTCACAAGTCGGTAACTGTCACGTTGCTCACAGGTAAGCTGAGCTGGGCAAACGGATGCAAAGAGGGACACGGGTGAAGACGCAGGAAGCGCGTTCAGGGCTGCGGGAACGCAAGAAGCAGCGCACCCGCGAGGCCCTGCTGCGCTCCGCGCTGGAACTCTTCACCACAAAGGGGTACGACCACACGACGGTTGACGAAATCGCGGAGGCCGTCGACGTCTCGCAGCGCACCTTCTTCCGGTACTTCACCAGCAAGGAGGAGACCGCGTTCGCGGTCCAGGACATGGTGGAGTCCCGCTTCATCGCCCTCCTGCGCGAACGCCCCGCGGCCGACAGCCCGTTCGAGGCCCTGCGTGGTGCCGTGCTCGACGCCTGGGACACCCTCGGTGAGCCCATCGAAGAGGTCGTTCCGGTCGAACTCCACATGCGCACCTACCAGATGATCGAATCCACCCCCTCCCTGATCGCTGTCCACCTGCGCCGTTCCACAGAGCTGGAGGAGGAGATCGCGCGCGTGATCGCCGAGCGCGAGGGCCTCGACGTGGAGACGGATCTGCGCCCCCGCGTGACAGTGGCCGCGTTCAGTGGCGTGATGCGCATGGCCGGGCGGCTGTGGGGCGCCGGTGAGGACATCAGCGTCGAGTCGATCCGCGAGGTCACGGAGTCCTATCTCGACCAGCTGGGGCCGGTGTTGGCGGGGAAGTGGCGCACAGAGTGACCGACTGTGCACTCCCGCGCGCCAAGGGCGCAATCGGCACCTACAGAGTGTGACGACACCACCTAAGCTAGGACCGTTTCGCCCTAATTGCCCCGCCGGAAACGTGATCTGCCTCACCGATTTCGCGGGTTGGTCCGCGGTTCTCCTAGGGTGTCCCGCAGTGACTTCCTTCGACTCATCCCCGCAACTCAGCGTCTGGCGCGCACTGCTCGCACTGGCCGTTGTGTTCGTCATGCTGGCGACCACCGGCTGGACCGCCGTGCGCCACAAGGGCGTCACCTCGCCGGTCAACGCCGCCATCACAGCGTGGGAACACGGCCACCTCAACGGGCGCGCTCTGCCGGACCCGGACGGCTCGCCCGCCCGCCTCGCGCAGTTCTTCGCCGCACTCACCAGCCAACAGCGCACCAGGCTCGTCGCCCACTACCCGCTCGCCGTCGGCAACATGAACGGCGCGCCGCTGGAGCTGCGCTACCGCGCCAACCGCATCGCCCTCGACCAGGCCCGCAAGGTGGCGCGGAGGAGCACGCACGACAACCGGCTCTCCGCTGCGGGACAGCGCGACGCCGG
Source organism: Streptomyces sp. CB01635 (assembly GCF_002803065.1). Classification (GTDB taxonomy): domain Bacteria; phylum Actinomycetota; class Actinomycetes; order Streptomycetales; family Streptomycetaceae; genus Streptomyces. Next base: position 123,846 of record NZ_NNBL01000002.1, on the reverse strand, counting down.
CCAGCGCATGAACCGGTACGCGTCGCTGATGCGCCCCGACCGCAAGATCCTCGCCTTCGATCCCCTGGGCACCGGCCGCGTCGCCGAGGTCTTCGGGGACCTCGACAAGGCCCAGCGCGTCTCGGTCGTGGTCCCCGGCGTCGACACCAACCTCCTCACGTTCCAGCGGACCGTCCGCAAGTACTCGGCGCCGGTCGGCATGGCCCGCTCCCTGTACCGCGCGGAGCGCGCCGCCGGACCCGGCACACGCACCGCCGTGATCGCCTGGGCCGACTACACGACGCCCGCGGGCCTCGGCGTGGACGCGGCCACCGCGATGCGCGCGAAGGAGGGCGCCACCCGGCTCAACGCCCTGGTACGCGCACTGCCGGGCCGCACTCCGGTGGCCCTGTACTGCCACAGCTACGGTTCCGTGGTGTGCGGTGTCGCCGCCCACAAGCTGCCCTCCCGGGTGAGCGACATAGCGGTGGCCGGCAGCCCCGGAATGCGCGCCGAGAAGGCCGCGAAACTGGGCACCCACGCGCGCGTGTGGGCGATGCGGGACAGCGACGACTGGATCCAGGACGTGCCGTACCTGGAGGTCGGCGGGATCGGTCACGGCGCCGACCCCGTCTCCCGTGGATTCGGCGCCCGGGTCCTGTCGGCAGCGGGCGCACGCGGGCACACCGGCTATTTCGAGCCGGGCACGGAGAGCCTCAGCAACTTCGCCGACATCGGCATCGGTTCGTACCGCACCCTGCGATGTGCGAGCGGGCATGACACCTGTCGTGACGGATCTTCCGGCACAACATCGGCCTGACGCGCGTAGAAATCGGTGAAACAGGGGCACGACGCAACAGGGGACGGAGGCGCGCGTGCCGCATACGATGAGCCGCATGGGTGACGTACTGGCCGGATTTCATGCCGCCTGGGAGTTCGGGTCCGACTCCGTGCTCATCCGCTTCGAACGGGGAATCCGCACGCCGAAGCTGCTCCAAGCACTCGGTGAGCGCCGCATCCCCTATGAGGCGATCGCGGCGGTGACACTCACTCCCGGCAAGCGCGGGACCGTCGTCCTGCGCGCCGTGCCGAGACCGGGCGCCGATCCGCTGATGGACGCGGCCGCGGGACAGCTCAAGGAGGGGTGCGACCCCTACCGGCTCGTCCTGCCCGCCGAGCGCGAGACACTCGCCGAGTACTACGCGGACGAACTGCGCGACGTGCTGGCCCTGGACGACGACGCACCGGCGGGCCGCTACCTGGTGGCGGCGCCCGAAGCGCCACTGCACTTCAAGGCCTACGACGGCAAGGCCTCTTTCGACGGTAAGTCCGTCGCGTTCCGATGGTTCTGGACCGGGGCGTCGTCGGCGAAGTGGAAGGCCGGCGACAAGAGCTTTCCCGTCTCGGATCTGAGCGGCGTCGAATGGCGTTCGCCCGAGGTCTTCGAGGGCCACCTGCGGCTGTTGCGCCGCGACACGTCCGAGCAGCCCGCTCAGGCCGACCAGGACCCGGCCGCCGTGATCTTCGGTCTCGGGTACGGGCCCGTGCACGAGTCGCTGCCCTTCGCCGCGTCCATCCTCGCGGCCGTAAGGGCCGGCTCGGCCGTGCCCGCGTCCGGCGCCTCCCCTGCCCGGCGTGACCCCGCGGACATCGCGGACCGCATCCGTCACCTGGGCGAGCTGCACCAGGCGGGCCTCGTCACGGACTCCGAGTTCTCCACGAAGAAAGCCGAGCTGCTGGCTGAGTTGTAGGGCGGCCGCGGGGTGCGAGCCCGGCCTGGGAGCGAGCGACCCCGGCATGGCGTGCCGCTCGGCTCCGGGTGCGGTCCTGGCGCACGTGACTTCGTCGAGGTTCGACGTCCGTCGGTCGGCCCCTCATGTCATACCTGGGTACGGGGTCCGGTGAGCTCCCCGGTATGACGGCACCGCGGGTGGTTGTTGCCTACGCTGAGCAGGCCATGAGCCCCACATCGACTGCACCCGACCAGGAGCCCCGCCCGCCGGACCGCAAGGCCGCACCGCCGGGGGGCCCGCGCCGCGTGCTCGCCGCCGTCCTCGGCGGGCTGCGGGCGGCCGGGGCCTCGCTCGCCGCTCCCGCCGGACCGGCCGAGCCTCTGCTCGGCCACTCGTCGAGCCGCTGGGTGCGGCTGGTCCCCTATGTGCTCGCGCTGGGCTTCGTCGCCACACTGATCCCGGTCACCACCCAGGTCCTGTCGAACGACTACGGGGTCCCCGGCGGTCTCGCCGGCGCCCTGGGGGTCGCACAGGCCGCTCCTCTGCTGCTCGCCGTCAGCCGGCCGCTGCTCGCGTGGGGCATTGTGATCGTCGCGGACATCGTCGGGGCGATTGTCATCCAGGGATCGGCCTCCCAGCACGCCGCGCCCTGGACCCCCATGGTCATCGTGGGATATCTGGCCCTGTGCTTCGTCCTGTCCCTGCGGGAGGGCAGACGCACGGTCCTGGGGGTCTGGCTGGTCACGGTGGTGTCCGGACTCGTCCTCGACCTGTTCCGCCCCTCGGACAGCCAGTCCACGAGCGTGCTGATGATCGTGCTGAGCGGTGGGGTGCTGCTGTTCGGGACGCTGCTGCGCGAGCGCGGGGAAGCACAGCGCAGACTCGTCGAGCAGGAGACGATCAACGAGGCCGAGCGTTCCCAGCGCACCCTCCTTGAGGAACGGGCGCGTATCGCACGGGAGTTGCACGACGTCGTGGCTCATCACATGTCGGTCATCACGGTGCAGGCGGACTCCGCGCCGTACCGGCTCCAGGGCCTGACCCCCGAGGCGTGCGAGGAGTTCGGTTCGATAGCGGCGGGCGCCAGGGAGTCGCTCGGTGAGATGCGGCGGCTTCTCGCGGTGCTGCGCAGCGAGGACGCCCCGGGCGGCGAGCGCGCGCCTCAGCCGGGTCTCGGCCGGCTTCAGCAACTGGTGGAGGCCACGGTACGGGGCGGTGTCCCGGCGGAGTTGTCGATGCCCGAGCTGACGCTCGTCGGGGAGCTGACCGATGTGCCGCCCGCGGTGGACCTCTCCGCGTACCGCATCGTGCAGGAGGCCCTGGCCAATGTCGTGCGGCACGCTCCCGGTGCCCGGACTCAGATCTCTGTCTCCAAGGACGAGGACGCCCTGCTGGTGATCGTGGTCAATGGCCCGGCGGGCGAGCACGCCTCACCCGTGGAGACGACCGGCACAGGACACGGTCTCATCGGGATGCACGAGCGCGTACGGTTGGTCGGCGGCACACTCGACGTGGGCCCACTGCCCGGGGGAGGCTTCCGCGTCGCGGCCCGACTCCCGCTGGCCGAGCCCGACTCCCCCTCGTCGTAAAGGAATTCGGCACCGCATGACCATCCGCGTGATCATCGTCGACGACCAGGCCATGGTGCGAGCGGGGTTCGCCGCGCTTCTGGCCGCGCAGAGCGACATCGACGTCGTGGGCGAGGCTCCGGACGGCAAGCAGGGTGTCGAGGTCAGCCGGACCACCCATCCGGATGTCGTCCTCATGGACGTGCGGATGCCCGAGATGGACGGGATCGCGGCGACCCGCGTGCTCCTCGACCCTCCACCGGGCGTGATCCACCGTCCCAAGGTCCTGATGCTGACCACGTTCGACGTGGATGACTATGTGTACGAGGCGCTGCGCGCGGGCGCTTCGGGTTTTCTCCTCAAGGACGCACCGCCGGCCGACCTCATCGCGGCGGTGCGAGTGGTGGCCGCCGGAGAGGCGCTGCTCGCCCCGACGGTCACGCGCCGGCTCATCGAGGACATCGCAAGGCAGCGCCCGTCCGGTCGCAGGGACCGCTCGCCGGAGTTGAACTGTCTGACGCCACGCGAGACAGAGGTCCTCGAACTCATCGCCCGGGGCCTGTCCAACCAGGAGATCGCGCAGAAGCTGGTCCTCGCGGAGCAGACCGTGAAGACCCATATCGGCCGGGTGCTCGCGAAGTTGGGGCTGCGGGACCGGGCGCAGGCCGTGATTTTCGCCTACGAGACCGGCCTCGTCACGCCCGGCGACCAGTAGGCCCAGGCTCGGTATCACGCGCCGCGCCCAGGTCAGCGCGGGTCTTCCCGGCGCACCCCCTACCTGAGTAGCACCTCCGAATACCCGGGTATCACCCGAGAGTTGGCTCCCCGGTGTGACGTGGAGCCGGGCGTCGTCTTCCTATCTTCCCCTCGTCACGCCACCGGACGGAGGGGAGACGGGCGATGCGCCTGCGCTCATGGAAGCAACGCGGCCGTAGGACACTGGTCGCCGCCGCGCTCACGACGACTGTCGTGGCGGGCACGACGGGCTGGGCCGTCGGCAGCGAGCAGAGCCCCCTCACGGGTCCGCCGCCCGGCGTGGCGTCCTGGCGTGCGGATCACGCCCTCGGCGTCGGGCTGCCCGATCCGTCGACCGCGAGGCCGGCCCAGGTGGCGGCGTTCTTCCGCGGGTTGGACGACGCCGAGCGGCAGGATCTGGTCGCGCGGCATCCGACCGTGGTCGGGAATCTGGACGGCGTTCCTGCGGATCTTCGCTACGAGGCCAACACCCGTGCGTTGAAAGCCGAGCGTGACCGGGCCCGGGCGCGTGCGGAGGACCCTTCGCTCACGTCCCAGGACCACGCGCAGGCTCGCTTCCTCGTCACCCGATACGCCGAACTCCTGAAGCCCGGGCGGCAGATACTCGCCTTCGACCCACGAGGCCGCGGCCAAGTGGCCGAGGTATTCGGGGACTTGGCGGGCGCCGAGCACGCGTCCGTCGTCGTGCCCGGCTCGGACATCGACCTGAGCTCGTTCGACCGGGCCAAGGATCCGTACGGCACCCCGGCGGGGATGGCCCGCTCGCTGTACGCGGCGTCGGGCGGCCGCACGGCGGTCGTGGCGTGGGTGGGATACACGACGCCTGTCGGCCTGGGGCCGGACGCCGCCACCGGCCGGCTCGCCGAGGCGGGTGCGCCGAGACTGACCCGCTTCGTCCAGGGCCTGACGGCGTCGGGCGCGCCGCTTCCCTCCGTCTTCTGCCACAGCTACGGATCGGTGGTGTGCGGACTCTCCGCCGCCCGACTGCCCGCGTCCGACCTCGTGGTGCTCGGCTCCCCGGGCCTGCGCGCGGACAAGGTGGCCGAACTGCGCACCAAGGCCCGGGTCTGGGCCGCGCGGGACGACAGCGACTGGATCGGCCGCGTGCCGAACGTCGAGTTGTTCGGCCTGGGCCACGGCACCGACCCGACCGACCCCTCCTTCGGCGCCCGCCGCATCCCGGCCCACGACGCCGAGGGCCACACCGGCTACTTCGCGCCCGGCACGGACTCGCTGCGCGCTTTCACCCGTATCGCGACTGGAGCGACGTCATGAGTATCGCGACTCTGCGCAGGACCGCGTCCGCCATCGACGCGAAGACACCGGCCCACCGGGACCGGGCGATAGACGGACTGCGCGCACTCGCGCTGCTCGCCGTACCCATGGGCCACTGGCTCCTTGGCGGCTTCTCCCTCGACGGCCAGGGCGCGCTGCACAACACGAGCCCGCTGTCCTCCTTCGGATTCCTCGCCCCGATCAGCTGGGTGCTGCAGATGCTCGGCATCTTCTTCCTGGTGGGGGGCTACGCATCCGTTCTGTCGTACCGGCGGACACTGGAGGCGGGCGGGTCGATGAGCGTCTGGCTGCGCGGCCGGCTGGCACGTCTGGGACGCCCGGTCCTCGGGGTGACGGCGGTATGCGCTGCGCTGATCCCCGCGTTGTACGCGCTCGGGGTGCCGGAGAAGACCCTGCACACCGGCTCGACGCTGGTGATACAGCCGCTGTGGTTCGTGGGCGTCTACACGGTGATCACCGCGCTCACGCCGTACTGCGTACGCGCCGCCCGGAAACTGGGGGCGTGGGCGGCGGCACCGCTGCTCGGGTCCGTAGCCGTGATCGACTTCCTGCGCTACGGGCCGCATGCGGATGCCATGCCGTCCTGGCTGAGCCTGCTCAACCTGCTCCCCGGCTGGATGTTCGCCTACCAACTGGGCGTCTGCTGGGGCGAGAAGAGGATCGGAAGGCGTGGTGCGTGGGCGCTGCTGATCGGCGGCGCCGCCCTGTTCGCGACGCTGCTCCTCGCGTTCCACTACCCGGAGTCGATGGTGGGCGTGCCGGGCGAGGTGCGGACGAACTCCCATCCGCCGTCGTTGCTGGTGCTCGCGCTTGCGGCCGCGCAGAGCGGTGCGGCGATGCTCCTGCGGGACCGGATCGGCCGGCTGCTGCGGCGGCCCGCGCTGTGGGCTCCGGTCGTCGTCATCAACCTCTCGGCGATGACGATCCTTTGCTGGCACCAGACGGCGCTGCTGGCAGCGGCGATACCGGGTTCCTTCGCCGGTGCGATACCCGGGCTGACGACGAGTCCGGACTCGCTGGGCTGGATAGCGGCGAGGGTCGCGTGGCTTCCGGTCTTCGCCGGGCTGCTCGCGCTGATCGGCAGGTACACGCGCGGCTTCGAGGCTCCCTGGAAGCGGTCGACGCATGCGCGGCGGGCGCTGGCCGGGCTGCTGGCCGCGGGGTTCGCGGTGTTCGCGCTGGGGCTCACGTGAGGTGCCGGCCGACCGCCACCGGGGGCAGGAGATGCCCACGGCGGCGGACCGGGCGGGTGGCACCGGGGTGTTACTCGCGCCCCGCCGAGGTGAAGGTCATGTCGGCGTAGCGGTCACCCGCGACCTGGGAGGCGATGGGGGCGATCAGGGCGAGTTCGGCGTCGGTGAGGGTGATGCGGGTGGCCGCGGCGTTCTCCTCGATGCGGCTGCGCTTACGGGTGCCGGGGATCGGGACGACGGGGAGTCCGAAGGCCCCCGACTGCTGCTGCACCCAGGCCAGGGCGATCTGGCCGAGGGAGGCGCCATGGGCCTCGGCGACCTGGCGCACCGGCTCGAGCAGGGCCGCGTTGGCAGCGGCGTTGTCGCCGGTGAAACGGGGCTGCTGGCGGCGGAAGTCGTCCGCGCCGAGCTCCTTGTCGGCGCTGACGAAGGAGCCGGTGAGGAAGCCGCGCCCGAGCGGCGAGTACGGCACGAGGGCCACACCCAGTTCGGCGGCGGTCGGCACGACCTCCTTCTCGATGTCGCGGCTGAACAGCGACCACTCGGACTGGAGGGCGGCGATCGGGTGCACGGCCTGGGCGGCGCGCAGTTCGCCGCCGGTGACCTCGCTGAGGCCGAGGTGCTTGACCTTGCCGGCGGCGACGAGTTCGGCCATCACGCCGACGGTCTCCTCGATCGGCACGTTCACGTCGCGGCGGTGCATGTAGTAGACGTCGATCGTGTCGACGCCGAGACGCTGGAGGCTGGCGTCGATGCAGGCGCGGATGTACTCGGGATCGTTGTTGATGACGCGCTTCGTGGGGTCGCTCGGGTCCACGCCCAGGGCGAATTTGGTGGCCAGCACCACCTCGTCACGGTGCGCCTTGAGGAAGGGAGCAAGGAACTTCTCGTTCTCGCCGGCGGCATAGGCGTCGGCGGTGTCGTACAAGGTGACGCCGAGTTCCAGGCCCCGCTCCAGGGTGGCCCGCGCCTCGTCGGCGTCCGTCGGACCGTAGGCCCAGCTCATGCCCATGCAGCCGAGGCCCTGCACGCCCACCATGGGCCCGTTGTTTCCCAACTCCACAGTGGAAATCCGCTGCGGCTGCTCCGTGCTGCTCATTCGGTTCAGGCCCTCTCCGACGCCCGCCGGGCGCCCGCATAGAAGTCAATCTTGAGGTCGAGTACGGACAAGGTGTCCTGGAGTTCGGCGATCCGGGACAGCACGTCCCTGCGCGTCGATTCGAGGAGTTCGCGGCGCTCCTCGAAGGTGTCCTCACCGACCCGCACGAGTTCGGCGTAGCGCACCATGTGTGCCACGGGCATCCCGGTCAGCCGCAGCTTGCCCACGAAGGTGAGCCAGTCGAGGTCCCGGTTGCTGTAGCGGCGCTGGCCCGTGTGCGAGCGGTCGATGTGGGGCATGAGCCCGATCCGCTCGTACCAGCGCAGCGTGTGGGCGGTCAGTCCGGTGAAGGCCACGACCTCGCTGATCGTGTAGTGGTCCTGGCCCTCCGGGCGCGGGTGAGCGGTGGGGGCCGATGCGCAGACGTCGGCCTTGCTGGGTGCGGGGGTGGTCTCCATCACCGTCATGCCCCCACGCTAGAACGTTGAAGTGCACTCCAAGCAAGCACATTGGGGAGGAATTCCGGACGGCGTCCGTCGATGCGACTTGGCCCGCGCGACGGCCCGGCCCAGCTCGTGGGCGTAGGAGGGTGTCCTCGCGGAGCCCGTTAGGCTCGTGGCCATGCAGAGCCTTGCGATGATCGAGAACTGGCCGGTACCGACCGCCGCCGCAGCCGTCGTCCGCGCGGACGGCACGGTCCTCGGGGCGCACGGCCCGACGGCCCACCGTTTCCCGCTGGCCTCGGTCACCAAGCCGCTCGCCGCCTACGCCGCCCTCGTCGCCTACGAAGAGGGCGCGATCGAGTTCGACGACCAGGCCGGCCCCGAGGGTTCCACGGTGCGCCACCTCCTCGCGCACACCTCCGGGCTCGCCTTCGACGAGCACCGGGCGACGTCGGCGCCGGGTACACGGCGGCTGTACTCGAATGCGGGGTTCGAGGTGCTCGGCGACCACATCGCGAAGGCGACGGAGATCCCGTTCGCGGAGTATCTGCACCAGGCGGTATGCGAGCCGCTCGGGATGACCTCGACCTCGCTGGAGGGCTCGCCCGCCAAGGACGGGGTGTCGACCGTGGACGACCTGGCGCGGTTCGCCGCCGAGGTGCAGGCTCCCCGGCTGCTCGATCCGCGGACCGTCGCCGAGGCGATGACCGTTCAGTATCCGGGCCTCAAGGGCGTGCTGCCGGGGTACGGGCACCAGAACCCGAACGACTGGGGGCTCGGGTTCGAGATCAGGGACTCCAAGTCGCCGCACTGGACGGGGAGTTCGTCGTCGCCGCGGACGTTCGGGCACTTCGGGCAGTCGGGCACCTTCCTGTGGGTCGACCCCGAGGCCGGTGTCGCGTGTGTGGCGCTGACCGATCGGGCCTTCGGGCCGTGGGCGGCCGAGGTGTGGCCCCCCTTCACGGACGCGGTGCTCGCCGAGGTGTGAGGGGTCGGTCTCGAGCGGTCACGTGTGAGGGGCGCGCGGCCGTTCGCAAGGGAGGCCTCAGCGGGCGGCCATCTCCCACAGCAGCAGTTCCGCCGGTCCTGACGCCACGGCTTCGAGGTCGGGTTCCCCGGCAATCCTGACCGAGTCGCCTGCGCCCAACTCCTCACCGCCGAGCACCACTTCGCCGCGGACGACATGAACGTACACCTGGGCCGCGTCCGGGACGGCGGCGCGCTCCCCCGGTCCGAGGCGGCGCACATGCAGGAGGGAGCCGGCCTCGGGCACGTCGTAGGGCGTGGAGTCGGCGATGCCGTGCACGACCTCGTAGACCGGGTCGCCGCCCGGTTCCACAGGAGCGAGCCACATCTGGACGAAGACGAGCGGGTCGGGGCCGTCATTGCGCTCGACATGACGCACTCCGCCGCCCGCGCTGAGGCGCTGCACATCGCCCGGGGCGACCACGGACTCGTGCCCCGTCGAATCGCGGTGGGTGAGCCGGCCCGAGACGACCCAGGTGACGATCTCGGCGTGGCTGTGCGGATGCTCGTCGAAACCCGCGCCCGGCGCGAGCCGTTCCTCGTTGCAGGCCAGGATCGATCCGAAGCGCAGGTTGTCGGGGTCGTAGTGGGGCCCGAAGGAGAAGGCGTGGAACGACTCGATTCCGGCGTCCGGCTCGCCGCCGGGGTACCGGTCGCCGGAGCGACGTACTTCCATCACGCCGTACACGGTAGCCCCGGACGCGGACGTCCACGTGGCCACCTTGCACCCTCCACTCCGCTGAGCCGTCCCGATAAGGCAGTCTTGTCCCCGTGCCCGAACCCTCAGCGAACGAAGCCCCCGACCATCGCGACCGCCGTGCGAACCCCCACCCGCACTCCGCGACCCTGAAGCGCCTGGAGAAGTCGTCCGGGAGCCTCGCCGCGCAGGCCATTACGCGCATGGACGAGACGCTGCCGTGGTACCGGGCGATGCCACCGGAGAACCGCTCCTGGATCGGGCTGGTCGCGCAGGCAGGTATCGCGGCCTTCACCGAGTGGTTCCGGCACCCGGACGCCCCCCAGGCGATCTCGACCGACGTCTTCGGCACCGCGCCTCGCGAGCTGACCCGGGCCATCACGCTGCGCCAGACCGTGGAGATGGTCCGCACGACCATCGAGGTCATGGAGTCCGCGATCGACGAGGTCGCGGCGCCCGGCGACGAGTCGATCCTGCGTGAGGCACTGCTCGTCTACGCACGGGAGATCGCCTTCGCGACCGCCCAGGTCTACGCTCAGGCGGCCGAGGCGCGCGGTGCGTGGGACGCCCGACTCGAGTCCCTGGTGGTCAACGCGGTTCTCTCGGGCGAGGCCGACGAGGGTGCCGTCAGCAGGGCCGCGGCGCTCGGGTGGAACTCGCCGGAGCACGTGTGCGTGGTGCTCGGCACCGCCCCCGACGGGGACAGCGAGCTGACCGTCGAGGCGATCCGCCGGGCCGCCCGGCACGCCAAGCTCCAGGTCCTGACCGGGGTGCTCGGCGACCGCCTCGTCGTCATCGCAGGCGGCAACAACAATCCACTCCAGGTCGCGAAGTCGCTGATCGGCCCGTATGCGGCGGGTCCCGTGGTGGCCGGCCCCGTGGTCCCCGACCTGCTCGCCGCGACCAGGTCGGCGCAGGCCGCGGCCGCCGGACTCAAGGCGTGCGGGGCGTGGCAGGACGCTCCGCGCCCCGTTCTGGCGGATGATCTCCTTCCGGAGCGGGCGATCGCGAGCGACCCTGCCGCGCGCGAGCAGTTGGTGGAGGAGATCTACAGACCACTCGAGGAGGCCGGTTCGGCTCTCCTGGAGACGCTCAGCGTCTATCTGGAACAGGCGAGCAGTCTCGAAGGGGCGGCCCGGATGCTCTTCGTCCACCCGAACACCGTCCGCTACCGGCTCCGACGTGTGACAGACGTCACCGGCTGGTCACCCTCCGATGTCAGGTCGGCGTTCACGCTGCGGATCGCGCTGATCCTGGGGCGCCTGGCCGACGCGGATCCTCAGTCATAGCCTTTTGTCGGGGGCCTACAATTCCCCCTTCGGTTCTTCGTCCCTGTCCCCACGGGCGGCCGTGGCCGTCCACAAGAGAGAGTGTGAGAGTGCTCGTACTCGTCGCTCCCGGCCAAGGCGCTCAGACGCCCGGCTTCCTGACTCCCTGGCTAGACCTCCCCGGTGCCGCAGACCGCGTCGCCGCGTGGTCGGACGCCATCGGGCTCGACCTTGCCCACTACGGCACGCAGGCCGACGCGGACGCGATCCGTGACACGGCCGTCGCTCAGCCTCTGCTCGTCGCGGCCGGACTCCTGTCGGCCGCGGCACTCGGCGACATCGCTCCTGACGCCGTCGCGGGCCACAGCGTCGGCGAGATCACCGCGGCGGCCTTCGCCGGGGTTCTCGACGACACCGCCGCCCTCCAGCTCGTGCGCAAGCGCGGCCTGGCCATGGCCGAGGCGGCCGCCGTGACCAAGACCGGTATGTCCGCCCTGCTCGGCGGCGACCCGGAGGTCACCACCGCGCACCTGGAGAAGCTGGGCCTGACCCCGGCGAATGTGAACGGCGCGGGCCAGATCGTGGCCGCGGGCACCCTCGAGGAGCTCGCCGCGCTCGAGGCCGACAAGCCCGAGGGCGTACGCCGGGTCGTGCCGCTGACGGTGGCCGGCGCGTTCCACACCCGCCACATGGCTCCCGCGGTGGCGACGCTGGAAGAGGCCGCTCAGGCCCTCACCCCGGCCGACCCCACGGTCGCGTACGTGTCGAACAAGGACGGCCGGACGGTCGCCACCGGTGCCGAGGTCGTCTCGCGTCTGGTCGGCCAGGTGGCCAACCCGGTGCGCTGGGACCTGTGCATGGAGACCTTCAAGGAGCTCGGCGTGACCGCGCTCGTCGAGGTGTGCCCGGGCGGCACCCTCACCGGTCTCGCCAAGCGCGCCCTGCCGGGCGTGCAGACCCTCGCTCTCAAGACCCCCGACGACCTCGACGCAGCCCGCGCCCTGATCGCCGAGCACACCTCCGCCGCGGCGGACACGCAGACGGCCTGACAAGGAGCCCCGAGAGCATGTCGAAGATCAAGCCCAGTCAGGGCGCCCCGTACGCGCGCATCATGGGCGTCGGCGGTTACCGGCCGACGCGGGTCGTGCCGAACGAGGTGATCCTCGAGACGATCGACTCGTCCGACGAGTGGATCCGCTCCCGTTCGGGCATCGCGACGCGCCACTGGGCCTCCGACTCGGAGACCGTGGCCGCGATGTCGATCGAGGCCTCCGGCAAGGCCATCGCGGACGCCGGGATCAGCGCGGAGCGGATCGGCGCCGTGGTCGTGTCGACCGTGTCGCACTTCAAGCAGACCCCGGCCATCGCGACCGAGATCGCGGACAAGCTCGGCACCGCCAAGGCGGCCGCGTTCGACATCTCCGCCGGGTGCGCGGGCTTCGGCTACGGCCTGACCCTCGCCAAGGGCATGATCGTCGAGGGCAGCGCCGAGTACGTGCTGGTGATCGGCGTGGAGCGGCTGAGCGACCTGACCGACCTGGAGGACCGCGCGACGGCCTTCCTGTTCGGTGACGGCGCGGGCGCCGTCGTCGTGGGCCCCTCGCAGGAGCCGCACATCGGTCCCACCGTCTGGGGTTCCGAGGGCGACAAGTCCGAGACGATCAAGCAGACCGTGCCGTGGGACGAGTTCCGCGTCGGCGATGTGTCGAAGCTGCCGCTCGACAGCAAGGGCGACATCAAGTTCCCTGCGATCACGCAGGAGGGCCAGGCGGTGTTCCGCTGGGCCGTGTTCGAGATGGCGAAGGTTGCCCAGCAGGCGCTGGACGCGGCCGGGATCAGCGCGGACGACCTGGACGTCTTCATTCCGCACCAGGCAAACATGCGGATCATCGACTCGATGGTGAAGACTCTGAAACTGCCGGAGCATGTCACGGTCGCCCGTGACATCGAGACCACCGGCAACACCTCGGCCGCCTCGATTCCGCTCGCGATGGAGCGGCTTCTGGCGACCGGGAAGGCGAAGAGCGGCGACACCGCCCTCGTCATCGGCTTCGGGGCGGGTCTCGTCTACGCCGCCACGGTCGTTACCCTCCCCTAGGCAGACCGTCCCGGATCACTCCGGGCACAAACGCCGCCACACCCTCTGGATACGTAAGAAGGAGCGCCAACATGGCCGCCACTCAGGAAGAGATCGTCGCCGGTCTCGCGGAGATCGTGAACGAGATCGCCGGCATCCCGGTCGAGGACGTCCAGCTGGACAAGTCCTTCACCGACGACCTGGACGTCGACTCGCTGTCCATGGTCGAGGTCGTCGTCGCCGCCGAAGAGCGCTTCGACGTCAAGATCCCGGACGACGACGTCAAGAACCTCAAGACCGTCGGTGACGCCACCGACTACATCGTCAAGCACCAGGCCTGATCAACCGCTCGCCTAGTGCTGCCGCTCCGCCACCCGGCGGTGGCGCCGCTGAATCCCTCGCATCCGTTGGAGAAAGAATTCCTGTGAGCCCGACCAATCGCACCGTGGTCGTCACCGGTATCGGCGCAACCACACCGCTGGGTGGCGACGCGACGTCCACCTGGGAGGGTCTGGTCGCCGGTCGTTCCGGTGTCCGTCCCCTCGAACAGGAGTGGGCCGCCGACCAGGCGGTCCGCATCGCGGCGCAGATCGCCGTGGAACCGAGCGAGGTCATCCCGCGCCCGCAGGCCCGCCGCCTGGACCGCTCGGCGCAGTTCGCGCTGATCGCGGCCAAGGAGGCCTGGGCCGACGCCGGTTACACCGACAAGGCCGGTGAGGACCCCGCTGTCGCCCCCGACCGGCTCGGCGCGGTCATCGCCTCCGGCATCGGCGGCGTGACGACGCTCCTCGACCAGTACGACGTGCTGAAGGAGAAGGGCGTACGCCGCGTCTCCCCGCACACCGTCCCGATGCTCATGCCGAACGGCCCGTCGGCCAACGTGGGCCTGGCCGTGAACGCCCGCGCGGGTGTGCACACCCCGGTCTCCGCCTGCGCGTCCGGCGCCGAGGCCATCGGCTACGCGATCGAGATGATCCGCACGGGCCGTGCGGACGTCGTGGTCGCCGGTGGCACCGAGGCGGCCATCCACCCGCTGCCCATCGCCGCCTTCGGCAACATGATGGCGATGTCCAAGAACAACGACGACCCGCAGGGCGCCTCGCGTCCCTACGACGTCGGCCGGGACGGCTTCGTCCTCGGTGAGGGCGCCGGTGTCCTGATCCTCGAGTCCGCCGAGCACGCCGCCAAGCGCGGTGCCCGCGTCTACGCGGAGGCGGTCGGCCAGGGCATCTCCGCCGACAGCCACGACATCGTCCAGCCGGAGCCGGGCGGCCGCGGCATCTCGCAGGCCCTGCAGAACCTGCTCGACAACACCGACCTGGACCCGGCCGAGATCGTGCACGTGAACGCGCACGCGACCTCGACGCCGGCCGGTGACGTGGCCGAGCTCAAGGCGCTGCGCAAGGTCTTCGGCGACGACACCGACCACATGGCGGTCTCCGCCACCAAGTCGATGACGGGCCACCTCCTCGGCGGCGCCGGCGGTATCGAGTCGGTCGCGTCGGTGCTCGCCCTGTACCACCGGGTGGCTCCGCCGACGATCAACGTCGAGAACCTCGACCCGGAGGCGGAGGCTGCCGCCGACATCGTCCGCGGTGAGGCCCGCAAGCTGCCCGTCGAGGGCCGCATCGCCGCGCTGAACGACTCGTTCGGCTTCGGCGGACACAACGTCGTGCTGGCGTTCCGCTCGGTCTGACCCCCGCGTACACGTACGTAGCCGAAGGGGCCCCCACCGTGATGGTGGGGGCCCCTTCGGCAACTGCGAAGCACCACCGCTCAGAACGCCTGCAGAAAGCCTGCGGAACGCCTCACACCACCTGGTGCAGCCACCGCACCGGGGCGCCCTCGCCCGCGTAGCGGAAGGGTTCCAGTTCGTCGTCCCAGGGCTTGCCGAGGAGCTTGGCGAGTTCGGCTTCCAGGTCCGTCTCACCGCCCTTCGAACGGGCGAGCGCGGCGCGCAGCCGGTCCTCGGGGATGAGGATGTCGCCGTGGATTCCGGTGACGGCGTGGAAGATGCCCAGTTCGGGCGTGGCGCTGTAGCGCTCGCCCTCGGCCGTCGCGCAGGGTTCCGCGGTCACCTCGAAGCGGAGGAGCTGCCAGCCGCGCAGCGCGGACGCCAGTTTGGAGGCGGTGCCCGCCTCACCGCGCCAGGAGAACTCGGATCTCCAGGTGCCCGGCGCCGCCGGCTGCCGGATCCAGTCGAGGTTGATACGCGCGCCGAGCACGCCCGCGACTGCCCATTCGACGTGCGGGCACAGCGCGCGCGGTGCGGAGTGCACGTACAGGACTCCACGTGTCGTCACCGGGACCTCCAGTGTGGGACGAGGTTCGCCTTCTCCGGCGGCCTCGCGCCCGTGCCGAGCAGTTTTCCCCAAAGACCAGTTGAACCCGGGGAACCAGGAAAAAAGGGACAGATGTGACGTGATGTAATTTAGCGGAAGCTGTCTTGCGGGGCTTCACTGGGTCGGCCGACCGTCCTGTCGCTGCCGTGACAGCAGTGGCCGGGCCGCCACGGGGCGAGGCTACCGTGTGGCGGCGCAAGGAGTGTGACGTACCGTCGGTCCCGGCGCCCTGGAGGGCCGACGTTTCACCCGCGGGGACTCAACCGCGGCGGCGTGCGCGGCGTCACGTTCGACAACAGAGGCGTCGGCGGCGGCCAGAACCGGTGAGAGAGGACAACGGGATGCGGATCCGAAGCCACCGGTCGGCTGCCGTCCGGGCCGCCGTCGCCGGTGCGACGGCGGTTCTGCTCGGTGCCGCGGGCCTCGCCGCATGCGACGCGATCGGCGACAACTCCCCAGGACCGGAGGGCAGTACGGCCGGTACGAAGCCGTCCCCGAAGCCCACCCCCAGGTGGGACACGAGCCCGCGCTCCGTTGCCGCCGTGGGCGACTCCATCACGCGGGGCTTCGACGCCTGCTCGGTCCTCACGGACTGCCCGGAGGTGTCGTGGGCGACCGGTTCCGACACCGGGGTGCGCAGCCTCGCGGTCCGGCTCCTGGGGAAGGACCGGGCGGCCACGCACAGTTGGAATTTCGCGCGCACCGGTGCACGGATGGCTGACCTTCCCGCGCAGATGGAGCAGGCGGCCGCGGTGTCACCGGGCCTTGTGACGGTGATGGCGGGGGCCAACGACGCCTGCCGGCCGACGCCCGCCACGATGACGCCGGTCGACACGTTCCGCGCCGACTTCGAGGAAGCGATGCACACGCTGCGGCGCGAGGTGCCCAAGGCTCAGGTGTATGTGTCGAGCGTGCCGGACCTCAAGCGCCTGTGGTCGGCGGGCCGGACGAATCCGCTGGGCAAGCAGGTGTGGAAGCTCGGCATCTGCTCGTCGATGCTGGCCGACCCGGACGACCTCGCGGCAGCGGCGACGCAGCGCCGGGCCTCGGTGCAGGACCGGGTGGTGGCGTACAACGAGGTGCTCGCGGACGTGTGCGCGAAGGACCGGCGGTGCCGGTACGACGGCGGGGCGGTCTTCGCCTACCGGTTCGACGGGAAGCAGCTGAGCCACTGGGACTGGTTCCACCCCAGCAAGGACGGCCAGTCGCGGCTCGCGGCGATGGCGTACCGACGGGTGACGGCCAAGGAGCCGATCACCTGAGCCGGGGGCTCCCCGGCGTAAGGTCTCGATCATGCGCAGCGAACTCTTCGGCACGCTCCCCGACGGCACGCCCGTCCACCGCTGGACTCTCGAACGCGGCGGGGTGCGGGTGCGCGTCCTGACGTACGGCGGGATCGTGCAGTCGGCGGAGGTTCCCGACCGGGGCGGTGCCACGGCGGACGTGGCGCTCGGTTTTCCCTCGCTGGACGGGTATCTCGCCCATCCGGGGCCGTTCCTGGGCGCGCTGGTCGGCCGGTACGCGAACCGGATCGCGGGCGGCCGCTTCCCGCTCGACGGCCGGACCTACCACCTGGCGCAGAACAACGGGACGAACGCACTGCACGGCGGCGAGCGCGGCTTCGACAAGCGCGTGTGGGACGCGGACCCGCTGGAGCACGGTGTACGACTGCACCGGGTGAGCCCGCACGGCGAGGAGGGCTTCCCGGGGCGCATGGAGGTCTCGGCGACGTACACGCTCGACGAGAGCGGGGCGCTGCGGATCGTGTACGAGGCGGTGACCGACGCGCCGACCGTCGTGAACCTGACGAACCACTCGTACTGGAATCTGGGCGGCGCGGGCTCCGGTGACGCGGCGGGCGGGCACGAGGTGCGCATCGCGGCCTCGCGGTTCACCGCGGCGGACGGGGATCTGATCCCGACCGGTGAGTTCACCGAGGTGGCGGGGACGGCCTTCGACTTCCGGGAGCCGCGGAAGCCGGGGCTCGGCCACGACCGCAACTACGTGCTCGACAAGGGGGTCACCGAGGCGCCCGCGGAGGTCGCCGAGCTGCACGACCCGGCGTCGGGGCGGACGCTGACCGTCGCGACGACCGAGCCGGGGCTCCAGCTGTACACGGGCGACCACTTCGACGAGACGCTGCCGTTCGCGCCCGGCGCCGGGATCGCCCTGGAGACCCAGCACTTCCCGGACTCCCCCAACCGGCCCCGGTTCCCGTCGACGCAACTGAGGCCGGGGCAGGTGTTCCGTTCGGAGACGGTGTACGGGTTCGGCACCCGCGCCTGAACCCCCGGAACCGGAACCCGTACCACCAACACCCCCCCGGCCCCAGGCCCGCCCCCGGACCCGGACCCGGACCCGGCCCCGCACCCTGCGAATCCGCTCAGACTGCGATCCGCGTGCTCACGCGCCGGTCCATGACCGAGCGGCCCGCTTCCACCTCGTACGCGCCCGCCTGGTGCGCCCACGCGTTGGCGCTCTCGTCCCAGATCTCGTAGGCGCGGCGCGGCAGCGGGACGGTGACCTCGACGCTCTCGCCGGGTGCCGCCTCGGCTCCCGCGAAGCCGGCCAGCCAGCGGGCCGGGCGGGCGGGGTCGGCCTGCTCGGGCGCCAGATAGACCTGGACCACCTCGCGACCGGACCGCTCACCGGAGTTGCGCACCCGGACCACGGCCGTCGCGCCCGCGTCCCGCACCTCGATCGACTCGTACGTCCAGTCGGTGTAGCCGAGGCCGTGGCCGAAGGCGTACGACGGGGTGGCGCCCGACCTCTCCCAGGCGCGGTAGCCGATGAACACGCCCTCGGTGTAGGCCAGCCGGCCGTCGGTGGGGGTGACCTCGGTGACGGGTGCGTCCTCGAACGCGCCCCAGGTGGTGGGCAGCCGGCCGCCGGGCTCCTCGGCTCCGGTGAGCACGTCGGCGAGGGCGTCGCCGCCCTCCTGGCCGGGGAACCAGCTCAGGAGCACGGCCGCGACGTCCTCGCGCCACGGGAGTTCCACCGGGGAGCCGGAGTTCACGACCACGACGGTGTTCGGGTTGGCGGCGGCAACGGCGCGGACGAGGTCGTCCTGACGGCCCGGCAGGCGCAGGTCCTTGCGGTCGAAGCCCTCGGACTCGACACGCTCGGTGGTGGCCACCACGACGACCGCGGTGTCGGCGGCGCGCGCGGCCTCGACGGCCTCGGCGATCAGCTCGTCGGGGTCGCGCTGCGGCTCGCGGTGCACCAGCGAGAACGCGATGGCCTGGAGCGGGGCGCCCTCGGGCTTGAAGACGACGTAGCGCAGGGATACGTCGACGGGCTCGCCGGCGACGAGGTCGACGTCTCCGCGGCCGACGGGGCTGCCGAAGAACGCCGCGAACGGGTCGGCGGCGGAGGCGAGCGGCTGCTCCCCGTCGAAGACGGTCTGTCCGGCGACGGTGAGGGTGAAGCCGCCGATGCCCTGGGTGCCGAAGGTGTGCGGCCCGGAGGCGCGCGGGGTGAAGGTGCCGGTGATCTCGACGGTGTGCAGGGTGTCGTGGGTGACGCCGTCGGGCAGGTCGGCGCCGATCCACTGAATACGGCCGCCGGGCACGGAAGCGGTGCCGATGACGTCGCCGGAGGCGTCCAGGCAGTGGGCGCGCAGCTCGAACCCGGCGCCCGCGGGGGCGAGTTCCTCGTTCGGGTCGGCGCCGACGGCGTACGTGAGCGTGCCCTCGGGGAGCGCGGCGGTCAGCCCGTCGAGCGGGGAGACGACATGGGCGGGGAAGACAGTGGCGGAGCCTCCGCCGAGGACCCGGGCGTCGCGTGCGGCGGCGCCGATGAGGGCGACGCTGCCGCCTGGACGAAGGGGAAGCGCACCGGAGTTGCGTACGAGGACGAAGGCGCGGCGGGCGATCTCGCGGGCGAGCGCCTCGCCGTCGATCTCTTCCGGGGCCTCGGTGACCACAGGCTCGGCGCCTTCGAGGATGCCGACGCGGGCGGCGAGGCGCAGCACGTTGCGCACGGCCTCGTCGACGGTGGGCTCCTCGACCTCACCGGCGCGGACTGCGGCGGCGAGCGCAGGGCCGTAGACCGTGCGCGGGCCGGGCATCGCGACGTCGAGGCCGCCCTCGATGTCGCCGGTGGTGGAGCGGGCGGCCATCCAGTCGGAGACGTTGAAGCCGTCGAAGCCCCATTCGCCGCGCAGCACCTCGTTCACGAGGTAGCGGTGTTCGGTCATCGTCGTGCCGTTGACCCTGTTGTAGGCGGTCATGATGCCCCAGGGGTGGGCGTTCTCGACGATGGCCTCGAAGGGGGCGAGGTACAGCTCACGCAGGGCGCGGGCGGAGACGGTGTTGTCGACGGTGAAGCGGTCGGTCTCGGCGTCGTTGCCGACGAAGTGCTTGACGGTGGTGCCGACGCCGCCGGACTGCACGCCGCGCACGTACCCGGTGCCGATCGCGCCGGTCAGGTACGGGTCCTCGCTGTACGCCTCGAAGTGCCGGCCGCCCAGCGGCGAGCGGTGCAGGTTGACGGTCGGGGCGAGCAGCAAGTGGACGCCCTTGCGGCGGGCCTCCTGGGCGAGCAACCGACCTGCTTTGCAGGCGAGTTCGGGGTCCCAGGTGGCGGCGAGCGCCGTCGGTGACGGAAGGGCGATCGAGGGGTCGTCGGCGGTCCAGCGGATGCCGCGGACACCGATCGGGCCGTCCGACATCACCAGCGAACCGAGGCCGATGCCGGGGACAGCGGGCAGGGACCACATGTCCTGCCCGGCGAGGAGATTCGCCTTTGCGTCGAGGTCGAGCTTGCCGAGCGCTGCCTCGATGACAGCCTCGCGTGCCTGGTCCTGCTGGGTCTCCGCCACGGCGGCGCCTCCTCGTTGAAGTCCGGCCCTTGGCCGCCATCCTGCACCCGTTACCTGTAGATCGGTAGGTTTCGTTATGTCGCCGTTATGAACGATGTCGTACGGTGACGGCATGGGTACGAGAACCGCCAGGAGCGAGGAACGGCGCGCGGAGATCCTCCGTGCCGCCCTGGAGGTGATCGCCGAGCGCGGATACCGCGGCGCCACGCTTGGGGCGGTGGCCGAGCGCGTCGGGCTGACGCAGCAGGGGCTGCTGCACTACTTCCGCACCAAGGAGGCCCTGCTCGTCGCGGTCCTGGAGGAGCGCGACCAGTGGGACGCGGTGCCGGACGGCCGGTGGCGGCTCGACCTGCTGGCCTCGCTGGTCGAGTACAACGCGATGCGGCCCGGCATCGTGCAGACGTTCTCCGCACTGCTCGGCGAGAGCGTCACGGAGGACCACCCGGCGCGGCCCTACTTCACCGAGCGGTACGGGAGCGTGCGGGAGAGCATGGCCGCGGTGCTGCGCACCGAATACGGGGAGCGGCTGCCCGGCGGCCTCACGCCCGAGCGGGCGGCGCCGCTGCTCGTGGCGGTGATGGACGGGCTGCAGTACCAGTGGCTGCTGGACCCCGATTCGGTGGATATGCCGGGCGCGTTCCGCGACTTCCTGGCGCTCATCGAGGGCGGCGAAGGCGACGCGGGGGACGCGGGCCCCGGGTGAACTCCCGTGTGTGCGGCGGCTACTGGCGCCAGACGACCGCGAGCGTCTTGCTCACCCCGCACACCAGGACGTAGGCGACGGCCCAGCCGACGGCCCCGGCCAGCAGGAGCGCGGCCGCGCCCGCCCCGAACCACACCAGCTCGAAGGCGACCCGGCCCGCGCCCCGCGTTTTGTACGACGCCTTCTGGGACCCGAACAGCGCCCACAAAGTGATCATCACGGCGATGACCCCGAGGCCGAGCAGCCAGGCGAGCGGGGCCGAGACGTCGCGGGTGAACCCCCAGCGCCCGACGGCCCCGAGGGCGGCCAGTTCTATCAGGAAGAGCACACCCAGGTTCGCCGTCTTCATGGGCGCAGTATGGCCCGGCCTACCGCTCGCGGATACGGGTCACGGCCCGCGCGATGTCCTCGTGGACGAGGGACGGGTCCGCCGCGGCCTGCTTGAAGTGTCCCAACACGGCTTCCATGGCAGGGAGTTCGGTGGTCTCGGTGGCCAGGGCGATGTCCTTGACGGCGAGGTCCGAGCCGAAGTGCACGCCCTGCGCGAAGGCGCGGGCGACGGCTCCGCCGAGGGGGCCCGCGGCGAGGGCGCCCTTCGCGACGTCCTCGGGCAGGCCGAGCGCGTCCGCAAGCGCCATGGCCTCGGCGACCAGGCCGACGCCGCCGATGACCGCGGTGTTGACGACGAGCTTGAGAGCGGCGCCGGAGCCGGGCGCGCCGGTGCGGGTGACCGTGCCGAGGTGGGCGAGCACGCCTTCGATCCGGTCCGCGTCGCCGCCCGCGAGGATGCCGAGTTCGCCCGCCTCGGCCTTGTCGGTGCTGCCCATGACCGGTGCGTCGACGAGGGTCACCCCGTCACCGAGCCGCGCCGCCAGCTGCCGTACGGCGTCGGGGCCGATGGTCGACATCTCCGCCCAGTACGTGCCGGGCCGCAGTTCGGGCGCGATGGCGTCGGCGACCTCGGACACGGCGTCCGGGGTGGCGAGCATCGTGATGACCACGTCGGCGTCGCGCACGGCGTCGGCGGGGGTGCCGGCGAGGACCGCGCCCCGTTCGACGAGCGGGGCGGCTTTCGCCGGGGTGCGGTTCCAGACGGTCAGCGGGTGTCCGGCGTCGAGGAGATGGCGGGCCATGGGCGCGCCCATGTGACCGAGGCCGAGGAAGGCGATCTTTTCCATGCCCCGACGCTAGCGCGTCCCGCCCGGATCGGACCGGGCTCTTGGGGTCAGTGCGTGGCCGGGTCGCCGGTGGGGTGCGGGGCGGGCTCGGGCGCCGGTTCCGGGGTCGTCTCGCCGAGCAGGTCGCGGGCCATCAGGGTCGCGCCCGCCACCGCTCCCGGCATCAGGAACACCGCGACGACCGGCACCAGGAACGCGACGGCGAGCGGCGTGCCGAAGCCCCAGGCGAGGCCCTTGCGGGAGCGCAACAGGGCGAGGCGCTCGCGCAGTTCGACGCTGCGGCGCTGGAGCGCGACCGCGGCGAGTTCCTCCGTGAGGAAGAAGCCGGTGACGAAGAAGCCGAGCACCGGGACGACGGTCTGGCCGACGAACGGGACGAACCCGAGGGCGAAGAGCAGGACGCCCCAGAGCGCGGCGCGCACCAGGACCCGCAGGCTGTCGCGGGCGGAGATCCACAGTTCGCGCCAGAGCGGGAGGCCCGACTCGGGGGCGTGGCCACCCTCGGCGAGGTCGACCTTCTCCGACAGGGACTCGTAGAAGGGCTGGCCGATCAGGAGGGTGACGGCGGTGAAGGCGAGGACGGCGAGCAGCAGGACGAGGGCGAAGAGCACGGCCGTCAGGAAGCCGCGGAACAGGCCGGCCCACGGGGACGTCCAGTCGTCGGCGAAGGGGGTCGCCCAGGTGACGAAGTCGTCGCCCCACAGGGCCAGGCAGACCAGCGCGGCCGCGTACAGGACCAGGGTGATCAGGCCGGGCAGGAGCCCCATGCCGAACTGTTTGCCGTGCTGGGAGACCCAGCGCTGGCCCTTCATCAAGTAGCCGAAGCCCGCCCCGAGATCACGCATGGGCACCACCCTATGGGACCGGCCCGCACCCCTTGCGCGGGGTACGGGCCGGGGCCGGGTCGCGCCGCTCAGACGGAGAGCGTGACCGTGATGTTGCCGCGGGTGGCCTTGGAGTACGGGCACACCTGGTGGGCCTTCTCGACCAGGGACTTGGCGGTGGCCTCGTCCACGTTCGGGATCTTGGCGGCGATCTCGACGATGAGGCCGAAGCCCTCGTCGTTCTTGCCGATGCCCACGTGCGCGGTGACGGTCGAGCCGGAGATGTCGGCGTTCTCCTGGCGGGCGACCACGGCGAGCGCGCCCTGGAAGCAGGCGCTGTAGCCGGCGGCGAACAGCTGCTCCGGGTTGGTGCCGGCGCCGCTGCCGCCCTGCTCCTTGGGCGGGTTCACGACGACGTCGAGCTTGCCGTCGTCCGTGGAGACGCGGCCGTCACGGCCGTTCTCCGCGGTGGCCACGGCGGTGTAGACGACGTCCGACTGCTGGATGGGCATCCCGTACTCCCTCATTCGATCCGGTAGGCGGAAAGAGATTACCGAATCCCGGAAGGAACGAGCGTGACCGGGGTCACTCCCCCAGCTTGACGATCATCTTTCCGATGTTGTCACCGCGCAGAACCCCGAGGAACGCCTCCAGGTTGTTCTCGATGCCCTCGACGACGGTCTCGCGGTACTTGAGCTCACCGGAGCGGATCCAGGCGCCGACCTGCTGCACGAACTGCGGCTGGAGGTCGTAGTGGTCGCCGACGAGGAAGCCCTCGATCCGGCCGCGGGTCTGGATCAGGCGGGACAGGTTGCGCGGACCGGGGGCGGCCTCGGTGTCGTTGTAGACGGAGATCGCGCCGCAGATCGCGATGCGCCCGTCGCGGTTGAGCCGGCCGATCGCCGCTTCGAGGTGGTCGCCGCCGACGTTGTCGAAGTAGACGTCGATGCCGTCGGGGGCCGCCTCCTTGAGCTGCTCGAATACGGAGCCGTCCTTGTAGTTGAAGGCGGCGTCGAAGCCGTACTCCTCGACGAGGAGCTTGACCTTCTCGGCCGAGCCCGCCGAGCCGACGACGCGGCCCGCGCCGAGGAGCCTGGCGATCTGGCCGACCTGGCTGCCGACGGCACCGGCCGCGCCGGAGACGAAGACCGTGTCGCCCTCCTTGAAGGACAGGGTGCGCAGGAGACCCGCGTACGCCGTCAGGCCCGTCATGCCGAGGACACCGAGGTACGTCGACAGGGGCGCGGCCTCCGGGTCGACCTTCACGGCCTGCTTGGCGTCGAAGGTGGCGTACTCGCGCCAGCCGTTGAAGTGCAGGACGTGGTCACCGACGGCCACACCCTCGTCGTTCGAGGCGACGACCACGCCGACCGCGCCGCCCTGCATCGCCTTGCCGAGCTCGTACGGGGCGACGTACGACTTGGCGGCGCTCATGCGGCCGCGCATGTACGGGTCCACGGACACGTACAGGTTCTTGACGAGCACCTGGCCGGGGCCGGGCTGGGCGATCTCCACCTCGCTGAGCTGGAAGTCCTCGGGCTTGGGCCAGCCGACCGGGCGGCTGGTCAGCTGCCACTCGCGGCTCGTGGCGGGGATCTGAGGGGTGTCGACAGACATGGCGGGTGCCTCCTGATTGCTTCACTTACTGAAACAACCATGCTCCTCGATATTTCATAGTGTCAAGTAAATGGGTACTCTGGAGTACATGGCCGCCAGCAGCTCCGCCCCGAAACGCGTGACAGATGACCTCGTGACAGCCGATGCCGTGACCGCCGACCCGGTGACCGCCGACCTGGTCGAGCTGATCGGCACGCTGGTCTCGCGCCACTACAAGGAGTACGAGCAGGCCGCCTCGGGCCAGGGCCTCACCACGGCGCAGGCGCGGGTTCTCGATCTGCTCTCGCGGGAGCCGATGCCCATGCGGCACATAGCCCAGCAGGTGAACTGTGAGCCGTCGAACATCACCGGGCTCGTCGACCGGCTGGAAGCGCGCGGCCTCGTCGAGCGCCGCCCCGACCCGGCCGACCGGCGTGTGAAGCTGGCCGCACCGACGGCAGAGGGTGTGCGGATGGCGCGGGGAGTGCAGGGGAACCTGGGCTTCGCGCGCGGGGCCATCGCCTCGCTGACCGGCGACGAGCGGGTGGCGCTGCGCAGGCTCCTCGCCAAGATGATGCTGGACGGCGACGCCACGGCCTGACGCCGGCCGCGAGTGACGACCTTCAGGTGACCGACGTGACGGTCTGACGTCGGCCGCGCCTTCCCGCAGGAACTGGGGTCTTTCGTCTGGATCGGGCCGGATCCCCCTAGGTGCACCACCACAGGAAGCGGTCGCACGTCTCCGTCGGGGTGGGCTGCGGCGGGGGCGGCGGTGTCGTGGTGGGCCCGGGGGCGGGCGTGCCGGGGCCGGTCGGGGTGTGCGGCGTCGGGGTGGCGGCGGGCACGGAGGTGGCGTGGCCCTCGGTCCCCTCCTTCGCCCCCTCCGTCTCCTTGCCCTTCTTCGCGTCCTCGGACTCCGACGCGGACGGGGAGGGGGACGCCGAGGCGCTCGACGCCTGCGGGTCCGCCTCGGCCGCGGCGGCGCCGGTCGGGGTGCCGGCCGCCGAGGATGCGGCGGCCTGCGCCTCCTGGTCGGCGGCTTCCTCGGCCGACGTGGACGAGCCCTGCGCGTCGCCGTCCGCCGACGACTCGGTGCCGAGTTCCGCGAAGCTGAGGCCGCCCGCGGCGAGCGCGAGCCCCGCGGCGGCGATCACGATCTTGTTGCGCCGGCGCCGGTGGGCCCTGCGGGCGCCGCGCTCACGGCGTTCCCTGCGGGAGCGGCGGGTGTGCGTGGGTTCGTCGGCGTAAGGGGCGCCGGCGTTCTCGGCCGACTCCTGCGCCGCGAGCGCCTCCGCGTGCGCGCGGCACGCTTCGGCGGGCGTGCCGCACCCAGGGCAGGCGAGGGCGCCATTGAGGTGCCTTCGGCACGGGTGGCAGTAATCCATGACGCATGGAGGCTAGGCGCCGTGCCGGTAACGGAAAAAGCCGGGGCTGTGAATGTTCTGTGCGGAACCGCGTGTTCCGAAGAATTGACCCTCCATATGGCTTCTGTGCACGGCGTACCGGGCGACCGGGTGCACGAACCATTGACACCCCGCGCGCACCTCCCTACTGTCACGCCAAGATTTCGAACGCATGACGAAATATCGAACGTCGCAGGGGGCAACTGCCGTGCGCATCACGGGAATCAGCACACACGTGGTCGGGACGCCTTGGCGCAACCTGACCTACGTCCAGGTGCACACCGACGAGGGGATCACCGGGGTCGGCGAGACCCGCATGCTGGGCCACACCGACGCGCTCGTCGGCTACCTGAAGGAGGCCCAGGCCAACCACATCGTCGGCTCGGACCCCTTCGCGACCGAGGACCTCGTACGGCGCATGAAGTACGGCGACTACGGGCGGGCCGGAGAGATCGTGATGTCCGGCATCGCGGTCGTCGAGATGGCCTGCTGGGACATCAAGGGCAAGGCGCTCGGTGTGCCGGTGTGGCAGCTGCTCGGCGGCAAGGTGACGGACCGGGTCAAGGCGTACGCGAACGGCTGGTACACCACCGAGCGCACCCCCGAGGCGTACCACAAGGCGGCGCAGGCCGTGATGGAGCGCGGGTACAAGGCACTGAAGATCGACCCGTTCGGGACGGGGCACTACGAGCTGGACCACGAACAGAGCCTGTACGCCGTGTCGTTGATCGAGGCGGTGCGCGACGCGATCGGGCCCGACGCCGAGCTGATGCTGGAGATGCACGGCCGGTTCTCGCCCTCCACCGCCATCCGGCTGGCGCGCGATCTCGCTCCCTTCAAGCCTGCGTGGCTGGAGGAGCCGGTGCCGCCGGAGAACCTCAAGGCGCTGGAGAAGGTGGCCGCGAGGGTGGACATCCCGGTCGCCACGGGTGAGCGGATCCATGACCGGATCGAGTTCCGTGAACTGTTCGAGAGCCAGGCCGCGGACATCATCCAGCCGGATGTCGGCCACATCGGCGGCATCTGGGAGACGCGGAAGCTGGCGGCGACGGCGGAGTCCCACTATGTGCTGGTGGCGCCGCACAACGTGGGCGGTCCCGTGCTCACTGCGGCCTCGCTCCAAGTCGGCTTCTCCACACCGAACTTCAAGGTTCTGGAGCACTTCAACGACTTCGCGGACGCCGCCATCAAGAAGGTCGTGAAGGGCGCGCCGCAGGTCGATCCGGAGACCGGGTGCTTCGAGCTGTCGCACGAGCCGGGGCTCGGGGTCGAGCTCGACGTGGACGCGGCGGCCGAATTCCCGCAGCAGCAGGCGCGGTTCGACCTGTGGGCGGAGGGCTGGGAGCAGCGCCGGCCGGAGGGTACGCGGTGAGCGTCGCGGTCGTCGTCGAGGCGCCGGGCGCGTACCGGATCGTCCCTCATGAGCCGACGCCGCCGGGTGCCGGCGAGGCGCTGGTCCGCGTCCACGCCGTGGGCATCTGCGGCAGCGACCGCGAGGTGTACCAGGGCAACCGGCCCGAGGGGTACGTGCGGTACCCGCTCACTCCGGGGCACGAGTGGTCCGGCACCGTCGAGGCCGTCGGACCGGGCGCGCCGCAGTCGCTCGTCGGCAGGAAGGTCGTCGGCGAGGGCTTCCGCAACTGCCAGGTCTGCGACCGGTGCCACGCCGGCGAGACCACGCTGTGCACGGCCGGGTACGAGGAGACCGGGTTCACGCAGCCCGGCGCCATGGCCGCCACCCTCACCCTGCCCGCCCGGCTCCTGCACGTTCTGCCGGACGACGCCGACCTGACGGCGGCCGCGCTGCTCGAACCCGCGGCCTGCGTCGCCGCCGCCGCGCTCAAGGCGGACGCGCGGCCGGGCGAACGTGTCGCGGTCGTCGGCGCGGGGACCCTCGGCATGCTCGCCGTGCAGTTCCTCGCGGCGAACTCCCCCGCCGAACTCCTCACCGTCGACACCCGGCCCGAACGGGCCCCCCTTGCAGAACAGCTCGGCGCGACGGACTTCCGTACGCCCGACCAGGAGTTGCCCGGCGACTTCGACGTGGTGATCGAGACCGCCGGCTCCGCGGACTCGGCCCGTGCCGCGGCGTCGCTGCTGCGGCGCGGGGGGCGGCTCGTCCTCACCGGGCTCCCGGCGTCCGGTGAGGCGGGGCTCGATCCGACCGGCCTCGTCGTGCGGCAGCTGGAGGTGCGGACCGTGTTCGGGGCGCCGCCGGCCGCCTGGGCGCATGCCGTGCGGGTCTTCGGCGCGGGGCTGCTTGATCCGTCGCCGCTGGTGACGCACGAGCTGCCGCTGGATCAATTCCCGTACGGCATCGAGCTGGTGGGATCCGGTGACCCCAAGGTGGGCAAGGTGCTGCTGCTCCCCCAGGGCCCCTCGTAAGCCCTGGCCCCTGCCTCCCGGCGCGTTCCGGGCGTGCCTACACCCATCGATCCGAACTTGGTTCGAAATACCGAACAACACCGAACGTGAAGGACTGCCCGTGACCGACTCCCCCTCTCCCCGCCGCCCCGGCGAACCCGCCCTCGCGGCCCTGGGCCTGTCCGCCCCCTCCACCGCCGACGCCGACACCTCCCCGCACGCCTTCCCCGACGGTGGCACCTGGCGCACCGAGATCCCCTCCGTCGAGGGGCCCGAGGCGCTGGCCGTCGTACTCAAGGAGGCCTCGCGCCTCGACGTGCCGGTCCACCGGATCAGCCAGGGCAGCGGCGTGTGGATGCTCACCGACGCCGAGATCACCGAGATGGTCGAGTCGGCCGCCGAGCGGGACATCGAGCTGTGCCTGTTCACCGGGCCGCGCGGCACCTGGGACACCGGCGCCTCCGTGCGCACGGACTCGCGCGGCGCCGGCCTGCGCGCCCGCGGCCACGACGCCGTCGCCGGATGCGTGGAAGACGCGGTCCGGGCAACGGAGTTGGGCGTGAAGTGCCTGCTCGTCGCCGACGAGGGCGTGCTGTGGACGCTGCACCGGGCGCGCGAGCAGGGGGTGATCCCCGGTGACACCACGCTCAAGGTCTCCGCGCTCATCGGCCCGGTCAACCCCGCCTCGTACGCCGTCTTCGAACGGCTCGGCGCCGACTCGCTCAACGTGCCGAGCGATCTCACCCTCGCCCACCTCACCGAGATCCGCCGGGTCTCCGCCGCACCCATGGACCTGTACGTCGAGGCGCCGGACGACCTCGGCGGCTATGTACGGATGTACGAGATCGCGGAGCTGATCCGCCGCGGGGCGCCGCTGTACCTGAAGTTCGGGCTCGCGAAGGCCCCCGCCA
Organism: Streptomyces sp. CB01635; assembly: GCF_002803065.1. Lineage (GTDB taxonomy): Bacteria > Actinomycetota > Actinomycetes > Streptomycetales > Streptomycetaceae > Streptomyces. The sequence goes on along the minus strand of NZ_NNBL01000002.1, from coordinate 94,568 downwards.
TCTACCCCTACGGCGCCCACCTGCGCGACGTCACTCTCGACACCGCCCGTGAGCGCGTGCGCCGCGGCCGGCTCGCCCTCGACCTGCTGGCCCGGCACGGCGCGGACGGCGGCATGTCGCCGCTCGGCTCGCGGCTGCCGGGCACTCTCGACCGTTTCCCGCTGACCGTCTCCCACTGAATTTCCCGCCGGCGTTTCCCGCTGACGTTTCCGCTCCCCCCGACGCGACCGACAAGGACTGATGACCATGCGCAACCGCAGAAGTGCCGTTTCCGCCGTGGCGGGAGCCGCCGCTCTCGCCCTCGCCCTGACCGCCTGCGGGCAGAGCAGCGAGGGCGGCAGCAAGGAAGCCAAGGACAAGAAGGAGATGACCGTCGGCATCGCCATGCCGACCAAGTCGTCCGAGCGCTGGATAGCCGACGGCAAGAACATGGTCGCCACACTGCACAAGGCCGGCTACAAGACGACCCTCCAGTACGGCGAGGACGACGTCGACCAGCAGGTCCAGCAGCTCGAGGGCATGATCACGCAGGGCGTGGACGCGCTGGTCATCGCCGCGATCAACGGCGACGCGCTCTCCAACGTGCTCAAGGAGGCCCATGACGCGGACATCCCCGTCATCTCCTACGACCGTCTCCTGCTCAACTCCCCCTACGTCGACTACTACGCCTCCTTCGACAACGAGAAGGTCGGCCAGCTCCAGGGCACGTACATCACCGAGAAGCTGGGTCTGAAGGACGGCTCCAAGAAGGGGCCCTTCAACATCGAGCTGTTCGCGGGCTCGAACGACGACAACAACACCAAGTACTTCTTCAACGGCGCGATGAAGGTGCTCCAGCCCTACATCGACAAGAAGCAGCTTGTGGTCAGGTCCGGCCAGACGGCGCTCAACAAGGTCACGACGCTGCGCTGGGACGGCGGCACCGCGCAGAAGCGCATGGACGACCTGCTCACGTCGTCGTACTCCTCCGCCAAGGTGGACGCCGTCCTCTCCCCGTACGACGGCATCTCGATCGGCATCCTGTCCGCCCTCAAGTCCGACGACTACGGCTCCGCGAGTAAGCCGCTGCCCGTCGTCACCGGGCAGGACGCCGAGGTCGCCTCGGTGAAGTCGATCGTCGCGGGCCAGCAGACCCAGACCGTCTACAAGGACACCCGGGAGCTGGCCAAGGTCGCCTCCAGCATGGTCGACGCGGTGCTGAAGGGGAAGAAGCCGCAGGTCAACGACACCACTTCGTACAACAACGGCAAGAAGGTCGTGCCGTCCTACCTGCTCCAGCCGGTGAGCGTCGACAAGAGCAACTACCAGAAGGAGCTCATCGACACCGGCTACATCAAGGCGAGCGACCTCAAGTAGCCCGCCCACACCACCGGTTCACACGGAGCAGAAAGGCACGACCATGGCGGGACCCGTCCTGGAAATGCGCTCGATCGTCAAGACCTTTCCCGGCGTCAAGGCGCTCGCGGACGTCTCTCTGAGCGTCCGCGCGGGCGAGGTCCACGCCGTCTGCGGGGAGAACGGCGCCGGGAAGTCGACGCTGATGAAGGTCCTCAGCGGCGTTCACCCGCACGGCAGTTACGAGGGGGAGATCCTCTTCGAGGGCGAGCCGTGCCGGTTCAAGGACATCGGGGCGAGCGAGAAGCGCGGCATCGTGATCATCCACCAGGAGCTCGCCCTGGTGCCGTACCTCTCGCTCGCCGAGAACATCTTCCTCGGCAACGAGCACGCCACGCGGGGCGTGATCAGCTGGGGCGAGACCCTCAAGCACGCCACGGACCTGCTGCGGCGGGTCGGTCTGAACGAGCACCCGCAGACCCGCGTCGCCGACATCGGCGTCGGGAAGCAGCAGCTGGTCGAGATCGCCAAGGCCCTGTCGAAGGAGGTGAAGCTGCTCATCCTCGACGAGCCGACGGCCGCGCTCAACGACGAGGACAGCGGCAAACTCCTCGATCTGATCCTGGAGTTGAAGGGCCAGGGCATCACCTCGATCATCATCTCGCACAAGCTCAACGAGATCGCCCGGGTCGCGGACTCGGTGACGGTCATCCGCGACGGGCACTCCATCGAGACGCTCGACGTGAAGGCCGCGGAGACGACCGAGGAGCGGATCATCCGCGCCATGGTCGGCCGCGACCTCGACCACCGCTTCCCGGAGCGCACCCCGCACCCGCAGGACCACACGGCGGCGCCGGCCCTCGAGATCCGCGACTGGACCGTCTTCCACCCCATCGACCAGCAGCGCAAGGTCGTCGACTCGGTGTCCCTGAACGTGCGCCGCGGGGAGATCGTCGGTATCGCGGGGCTGATGGGCGCGGGCCGCACGGAACTCGCGATGAGCGTGTTCGGCCGGGCCTACGGGAAGTACGCGGGCGGCAGCGTCCTCAAGGACGGTACCGAGATCCGCACCCGCACCGTCCCCGAGGCGGTCGGACACGGCATCGCGTACGTCACGGAGGACCGCAAGCACTACGGCCTCAACCTCATCGACTCCATCAACCGCAACATCTCGCTGAGCGCGCTGCGCAAGGTCGCCCGGCGCGGGGTGGTCGACGAGCACGAGGAGCGGAAGGTCTCCGAGGGCTTCCGGAAGTCCATGAACATCAAGGCGCCCAACGTCTCCGAACCCGTGGGCCGGCTCTCCGGCGGCAACCAGCAGAAGGTCGTCCTCAGCAAGTGGATCTTCGCTGGGCCCGATGTGCTGATCCTCGACGAGCCGACCCGCGGCATCGACGTGGGCGCGAAGTACGAGATCTACACGGTGATCGACCAACTGGCCGCCGAGGGCAAGGCCGTTGTCTTCATCTCCTCCGAACTGCCCGAGCTGCTCGGCATGTGCGACCGGATCTACACGATGTCGGCCGGACGGCTCACCGGTGAGGTCCCGCGAGCGGAGGCCACCCAGGAAGTGCTGATGCGGCACATGACCAAGGACAAGAGGTAGGACCGATGAGCACGAACCTGAAGGCCGGGTCGCCGGCCGGCGCCGAGGCCCCGAAGGAATCCGGAGACAACGGGCACGCGACCGGCCTCGGCCGGCTGCTCATCGACGGCATGCGCCGCAACATGCGGCAGTACGGGATGCTCTTCGCCCTCGGCCTGATCGTGATCCTTTTCGAGGTCTGGACGGGCGGCGACCTGCTGCTGCCGCGCAATGTCTCGAACCTGGTGCTGCAGAACAGCTACATCCTGATCCTGGCGATCGGCATGATGATCGTCATCATCGCGGGCCACATCGACCTGTCGGTCGGCTCCATCACCGCGTTCACGGGGGCGCTCGCCGCGGTGCTCATGGTCACGCACCACTGGTCGTGGCCGGTGGCCGCGATCGCGGTCCTCGCCGTCGGCGCGGTCGCGGGGGCCATGCAGGGCTTCTTCATCGCCTACCTCGGTATACCGTCGTTCATCGTGACCCTGGCGGGCATGCTGCTCTTCCGCGGTCTGACGGAGATCTTCCTCAAGGGGCAGACGCTCGGCCCGTTCCCCGAAGGGCTGCAGAAGGTGGCCAACGGCTTCCTGCCCGAGGTCGGCCCCGACACCAACTACCACAACCTCACCCTGCTCCTCGGCCTCGGCCTCATCGCCCTCGTCGTGTGGCAGGAGGTGCGCGACCGCAAGCGCCAGCAGGAGTACGCGCTCGACGTGCTGCCCGCGAAGCTGTTCGCGCTGAAGCTCACCGCGCTGGTCGCCGCCGTCCTCGTCTTCACCCTGCTGCTCGCCAGCTACAAGGGCGCGCCCGTGGTGCTGATCGTCCTGGCCGTGCTCCTCGTCGCCTTCGGCTATGTGATGCGCAACGCGGTGATCGGCCGCCATGTGTACGCGATCGGCGGCAACCTGCCGGCGGCGAAGCTCTCCGGCGTCCGGGACAAGAAGGTCACCTTCGCGGTCTTCCTCAACATGGGGATGCTGGCGGCGCTCGCGGGCCTGGTCTTCGCGGCCCGCTTCAACGCCGCGTCGCCGAAGGCGGGCGTCAACTTCGAACTCGAGGCGATCGCCGCCTCGTTCATCGGCGGCGCGTCGATGAGCGGCGGCGTCGGCACGGTGCTCGGCGCGATCATCGGCGGCACCGTCCTCGGCGTCCTGAACAACGGCATGAACCTCGTCGGCGTCGGCACCGACTGGCAGCAGGTCATCAAGGGCCTGGTGCTGCTCGCGGCGGTCGGCTTCGACGTGTGGAACAAGCGCAAGGTCGGTTCGTAAGTCAGCTCGGCCCCGCCGGCCCAAGCCCGGCGGGGCCCACCCTTTGAGGGAGCCGCACATGGAACTGAGCAGACGCACTCTCCTCGCATCGGGCGCCGCCGCCGGTGCAGCAGCCACCGCGCTGGGCGGAACAGCCCACGCCTCGGCCTCCGCCTCGGGAAGCAGGAGGCCCGTGAAGGAGCTCTTCGGCAAGCTCGCCGACGGCACGAGGATCTACCGCTGGTCCCTGGAGAACGGCGGCACCCGCCTGAAGGTCCTCTCCTACGGCGGCATCGTCCAGTCCCTGGAGATACCGGACCGCCACGGCCGGTACGTGAACGTCTCCCTCGGCTACGACACCATCGAGGACTACGTCGCCGGCACCACATTCTTCGGTGCCACGATCGGCCGCTACGGCAACCGCATCGCGAACGGCCGGTTCGCCCTCGACGGCACGACGTATCAGCTCTCCGTGAACGACGGGGCCAACTCCCTGCACGGCGGAGCGAAGGGCTTCAACACGCGGGTGTGGGACGTGGAAGACTTCAACTCCGGCTCCGACGTGGGCCTGAAGCTGCACTACACGTCGGTCGACGGCGAGATGGGCTACCCAGGCACGCTCAAGGTAACGGTCACCTACACCCTCGGGCCGAGCGGCGACTGGCGCATCGACTACGAGGCGACGACGAACAAGGCGACCGTCGTGAACCTGACGAACCACACGTACTACAACCTCGCGGGCGAGGGCAGCGGCGGCATCTACGACCACGAACTCACCCTCGCCGCCTCCCGTTACACGCCCACCGATTCGGGCCTCATCCCGACCGGTGAGCGGGCGAAGGTCACGGGCACCCCGTTCGACTTCCGCTCCGCGAAGCCGATCGGCCGCGACATCCGCACCGCGCACCCGCAGCTGGTCACGGCCAAGGGCTTCGACCACAACTGGGTCCTCGACAAGGGGATCACGGCGCGGCCGGTGCACTTCGCGACACTGCGCGACCCGTCCTCCGGCCGCACTCTGGAGATCGCCACGGATCAGCCGGGCGTCCAGTTCTACTCGGGCAACTTCCTCGACGGCACGCTCACCGGCCCCTCCGGGCGCACCTACCGGCAGGGCGACGGCCTGTGCCTGGAGACGCAGCACTTCCCGGACTCGCCGAACCATCCGGCGTTCCCGTCGACGGTGCTGCGCCCGGGCGAGACCTACCGGACGACAACGGTGCACTCGTTCAGCACCTGACCGACCCCCACCCGCGTCCCCCCGGCATCGCCCGCGACGACCACGGGCGATGCCGGTCATGGCGCGCCATTCAGGTCGGCCTGTCCGGTGAGGCCGTGGAGCGCTATGTGGACCGCTGGATCGTGCACATCACCGATGTCACGGATCTGGCCCACTCGACCCACGCCGCCGTGCGCGAGGGACGTCTCGACGACGCACTGCGCGAGCTGCCGGCGGAGCGCCCCCACCCGCTCGCGGAAGCGCTCCGCGAGCGGGTGGGGGCGGACAACTGACGGACCGGCACGGTCCTTCGACGACTCAGCCCAGCCGGATCACGTTCCACGACAGCGGTTCGAGGGTCGCCTTGAGGGTGCCGCCCTCCAGCACGGTCCCCGTCACCTGATGCGGCGCCACCCGCTCAGGCTCCGCGAGCGTGTTGCGGGCGTCCGGGTCGGCGTCGGCAAGCACCGAGTGCTCCACGACCTCACCCAACTCCAGCCCATGCATCGTCACTTCGAGCGGCAGGGACTCCGTCTGACTGCGGTTGACCGCGAACACAGTGACCGTTCCGTCCTCCGCGCGGACCGCCGTAGCGTGCAGCAGGTCCGCGGTGCCGTGGCGCTTCGTGTCGTACGTCGGTCCTGACATGCGTACGTCGAGGACCTCGCCGCGCCCGTACCGCGACGCCGCCGCGAACGGGAAGAACGTCGTCTGGCGCCAGGCCGGGCCGCCGGGCTCGGTCATGATCGGGGCGATGACGTTGACGAGTTGGGCCAGGCAGGCCACCGTGACGCGGTCCGCGTGGCGGAGCAGGGCGATCAGGAGCGAACCGAAGACGACCGCGTCGGTGACCGAGTAGACGTCCTCCAGGAGGCGGGGGGCCTGAGGCCAGTCGAGGGCGGAGACCTCGGCGTCCGTGCGCGACATGTACCAGACGTTCCACTCGTCGAAAGAGAGGTTGATCTTCTTCTTCGACTTGAGGCGTGCGCCCACGTGGTCGCACGTTGCGACGACGTTCTCGATGAACGACTCCATGTCCACCGCCGACGCGAGGAAGGAGTCCCGGTCGCCGTCGTGCTCCTCGTAGTACGCGTGGAGCGAGATGTAGTCGACCAGGTCGTAGGTCTCCTGCAGGACCTTCGCCTCCCACTCGGCGAACGTGTCCATGCCTTGGCCCGAGCTGCCGCAGGCGACCAGCTCGACGTCCTTGTCGATCTGGCGCATCGCACGCGCCGTCTCGGCGGCGAGCCGCCCGTACTCCTCGGCCGTCTTGTGGCCGGTCTGCCACGGTCCGTCCATCTCGTTGCCCAGGCACCAGAGCCTGATGCCGAAGGGGGCCTTGTCGCCGTGGGCGATGCGGCGGTCCGACAGCTCCGTGCCCGCCGGGTGGTTGGCGTACTCCTGGAGTTCGATGGCCTCCGCGACGCCGCGCGTGCCGAGGTTCACCGCCATCATCGGTTCGGCCTGCGGGCCGACCTTCTTCAGGAACGCGATGTACTCGGACAGGCCGAAGCGGTTCGACTCCGTCGTGCGCCAGGCCAGGTCGAGACGGCGCGGGCGCTCCTCGGCGGGGCCGACCGAGTCCTCCCACTTGTAGCCGGAGACGAAGTTGCCACCGGGATAGCGGACGGCGGTGACGCCGAGTTCGCGGACCAGTTCCAGGACGTCCTGGCGCAGGCCCGCCTCATCGGCGGTGGGGTGGTCCGGCTCGAAGATGCCGGTGTAGACACAGCGGCCCAGGTGCTCCACGAAGGAGCCGAAGAGCCGGGGGTCGACCGTGCCGACCGTGAAGGCGGGGTCGAGGGCGAAGCGTGCGGTGCGGGTCATGTCTCCCTCAGGGTTCGGGATTACGGACGTTGATCGAGTCGCCGGACAGCCGGCCAGCCGTCCTTGCCCCAGCTCAGCTCGTTGAGGCCGAGCTTGGGGGTGCCGGAGTCGCCGGCGTCGTAGTAGTGGTAAGCGAGTACGTCACGCCCCTTGTCGCGGAAGACGGACTCGCCCCCCGTGCCGACGAACCGGCCGTGCCCCGAGAGGAGCAGCGTGCCGCCGCCGGCCAGGAGCGGGGTGCCGTCCTCGTCCGCGTACGGGCCCGTGACCGAAGCCGAGCGGCCGACCCGGATCTTGTACGTGGAGTTCACGCCGGAGCAGCACGCGTCGTACGAGGCGAAGAGGTAGTAGTAGTGGCCGTGGTGGACGACGGCCGGGCCCTCGACCGCGTACGGGGCGTCGGGGCGGGTCGCCAGGTGGTGGACGGTCGCGCCCTCGATCGCCTTGCCGGTCCGCGGGTTCAGCTCGACCATGCGGATGCCGGACCAGTACGAGCCGAAGCTCATCCAGAGTTTCCCGTCGGCCCGGACGATCGCCGGGTCGATGGCGTTCCAGGTGTCGGTGGTCCCGGAGCTGAACACCTTGCCGTGGTCCGTCCACGTACCCGGGAGACCCGATGCGGAGGTGGCGACGCCGATCGCCGAGTGGTTCGTGCCCCAGGACGAGACCGCGTAGTAGAGCCAGTACGTGCCGTCGCGGTAGGAGACGTCGGGGGCCCACGGGTCGCCGGTGTCGTTGTACTCGTACCACCAACTCGGCGGCGCGGCGAAGGCGTTGCCCTCGTCGGTCCAGTGGACGCGGTCCTTCGAGAGGCGGGCTCCGATGACGCCGCCGGTCGAATAGGCCACGTACTGGCCGGACTTGAGCTTGATGACCGTCGGGTCGTGGACGATCTGCTGGCCGGTGATCGCCTGCGGGTCCGGGTAGGCGGCGTCGGCCTGCGCCATCGTGGGCAGCAGGGCGAGAAGGGCGGCGGCCGCCACGGCTGCCAGGGGTCTGCCCACTGTGCGTACGGTCACTGTCCCGCCAATCCTGTGTGGGCCACGCCCGCCACGATCTGGCGCTGGAAGAAGACGAAGACGACGATCAGGGGCAGGCCCGCCATCAGACCGCCGGCCATCAGCTGGGCCCACTGGATGCCGTACGAGTTCATGACGGTCGCGATGCCGTTCGGCATGGTCATCAGGTCGGGGTTGTTGGTGACCATGTACGGCCACAGGAAGTTGTTCCACGACGCGATGAAGGTGAAGATGCCCACCGCCGCGAGCGAGGGCCGGGCGAGCGGCACGACGATGGTGAAGAAGACCCGCCAGCGTCCGGCGCCGTCGATGAACGCGGCCTCCTCCAGCTCCTTGGGGATGCCCTGGAAGAACTTGTAGAGGATGTAGACCATCGCGGCCGGCGCGCACTGCGGCAGGATCATGCCCCAGTACGTGTCGACCATCCCCATCTGCTGGACCGTGGTGAACAGGGGCACGCCGAGGACGGCCGGGGAGATCATGAGTCCGGCCATGACGACGCCCATCAGGACGTTCTTGCCGCGGAACTCGGTGCGGGCGAATCCGTAGCCGGCGAGCGCGCTCACCGTCAGCACGATCGCGGTCACACAGACCGACACCACAAGGGAGTTGACGAACCAGTCGGTGATGTTGCCGGTCTCGAAGAGTGCCTTCCACGCCTGGCCGGTCCACCCCTTCGGCAGCCAGTGCGGCGGCACCTCGACGGCCTCGGTCTCCGACTTCAGCGAGGTGAACAGGGCCCAGGCGAGCGGCGCCAGGAAGACGGCGGAGACGGCGACGCCGAGGAGGGTGAGCACGATCTGGCTCGGCGTCCAGGCCTTGCGTGTACGGGTCTTGATGCGTATCTGCGTGGCGTCGGTGGTCATCGCGCGCCCTCCTCACGGTTGCGCAGCAGCCACATCCGCGCGAGGGCGACGGCCGCGATGATCACGAAGAAGATGACGGAGATGGCGGAGGCGTAGCCCACGCGGTAGCTGGTGAAGCCCTGTTCGAGGGTGAACTGCACGAAGGTGCGCGTCGATTCCTCCGGCCCCGGCCCGAAGTCCTGCATCACGACGGCCTGGTCGAAGACCTGGAGCGAGGCGAGGATCTGCAGGGCGATGACGAGGCCCGTGATGTTGCGCAGCATCGGCAGGGTGATGTGGACCACGCGGTGCCAGGCGTTCGCGCCGTCCAGCTTCGCGGCCTCGTAGAGGTGCCCGGGGATGCCCTGGAGCGCGGCGAGGTAGAGCAGGAAGCTGAAGCCGACCGTCCACCACAGGGTCGTGATGACGACGGCGAGCATCGCGTACGACTTGTCGGTCAGCCAGGGGGTGTCGATGCCGAAGACGTGGTTGACCATGCCCGTGCCGGGGTTGAACAGCCACTGCCACAGGTTGCCCGCGACGGTGGAGGGCAGCAGGAACGGCAGGAAGAAGCAGAGCCGCCACAGCCATGTGCCGCGCTCTATGTGGTGGGCCAGCATCGCGAGCAGGAAGGCGAGGACGGTGATGCAGGGCACGACGAGCAGCGTGAAGAAGGCGCTGTGGCCGAGCGAGTCCCACATCAGCGGGTCATGGAGGGCCTCGCGATAGTTGTCGAAGCCGATGAAGCCCGCGCTGTCGCCGGAGATGTTGGCGTCCGTGAAGCTGAGGTAGACGCCGCGCAGCAGCGGCCAGATCACGAAGAACGCGAACAGTGCCAGGAACGGGGCGACGAACCAGCCGCCGTGCTGGAAGCCCTGCTTCCTGCCGACGGTGGCGGCGCCCGCCGCGGCGGCCTGCGCGCGCGGCGGTGCGATGACGGTCTCGGCGCTGGTCGTCATGCGGCCGCACCTCCTTGCCCTGCGGTCTTGCCGTCCATGGGGTTCTTCATGGCCAGGAGCTGGGTGAGCACGCCCTTCATGCGGCGGGCGACGGCCTGAGGCCTGGCGGAGCCCAAAGTCGAGGAGACGACGATCGGGCCGACGCGCTGGGCGAGGATGCCGGTGGACCCGGCGAACCACACCTTCGGCTCGTTCGCCTGGTGGTCCATGGCGGAGACGTATTCGTTCTGCGGGCTCAGCTTCTTGTACGCGGCCGTGGACAGGGTCGGCGTGTACGCGGGGATGTGGCCACCGGCCGCCCACTGCCGGGCGTGCTTGACGACGTACGCGGCGAGTTGGTGCGCGCCCTCGTTGGTGGCGCCGCCGCGGCCGGCCTGGTGCGGCAGTACGAAGGAGTGCGACTCGGCGTGGGTGGCCTGCTTGCCGAAGACGGGCGGCAGCGGGGTCGCGCCGTACTCCAGCTTCGCGCCGGAGAAGACCGGCACGGACCAGTTGCCCTCCCAGGTGAAGGGGGTGCCGTTGACGAACTGTTCGGCGCCGACGGACCCCATGCCCGGGTTGGCGTACCCGTCGGCGACGTGCTGACGCAGGAACTCCAGGACCTGGGTGGCCTTGTCGGTGTCGAAGGTGACCTCGGTGTTGTCGGCGTTGAACCAGGTGCCGCCGAGCTGGGTGTAGAAGGCGACGAAGAACCACCACTGGAAGTTCTGGTCGTTGACCCACAGGCCGATGGTCTGAAGCCCCTTCCGGGTGGCCTTCTTGGCCTCCTTCAGCATGTCGAACCACCCGTCGGTGGACGTGACCGGGACGAGCCTGCCGTCGTCGCCGATCAGGCCCGTCTTCTTCAGGACGTCCTTGCGGTAGAAGCAGAGCTGGACGTGAATGTCGAGCGGGAGGGCGTAGAGCTTGCCGTCGATGACGGCGCGCTTCCACAGCGCGGGGTTGAAGTCGGCTTCCTTCACGCCGTACTTGGCGAGCAGGCCGACGTCCCACGGGTCCAGGAGGCGGCCGGGCGAGAACCCGGTCACCCGGCCCAGGTGCATCACGCCGAGGTCCGGCGCGCGGTTGCCCGCCGCGGCCATGGCGAGCTTGGTGTAGAAGGGGCTGCCCCACTGGAGGGTCGAGTCCTTCACGTCGATGCCGGGGTGCTCCTTACGGAACGCGTCCAGCATCGCGATCATGTTGTAGCCGTCGCCGCCGCTGAAGAGGTTCCAGTAGCGCACGCGTGTGCTCGCGCTGGAGGCGAGCGCGTCGGCCCCCGTGCCCAGCGCCGCAAATCCGAAGCTGCCCGCCACCGTCAACCCGCCGATTCCGGCCAGGAGTTGCCTGCGGTTCAGGCCAGGTCGTCCCATTCCCTGCCCTTACTGTTCGAGATATCGAATGATGCTCGTAACTTCGAACGGGACCGTAGATTCGGGACGCGGCGACGTCAATGGGTTGCGCAACACAAAGGTGCGGGACCCCCACCCGCGTGGAGGTCCCGCACCTTCGAAACGCTCGCTCCGGGCTCAGCCCTCGAACGCGGGTTGCGCCAGACCGCGGCCCATGTCGCGCAGGACGAGCAGCGAACCGGCGTACGGGGACGGGGCGTCGAGACCGACGCGTGCCGACGTGACGTACAGGTCGGTGAGGTCCGCGCCGCCGAAGGCGCAGGCAGTGGGGCGCTTCACCGGCAGCTCCACGACGCGGTCGAGCGCGCCGGACGGGGTGTAGCGGCGCAGCGCCGAGCCGTCCCAGAGGGCGACCCACACACAGCCGTCCGCGTCGACGGTGAGCCCGTCGGGGTGACCCGCCCCCTCCTCGACGACCGCGAACTCCCGTCGGCGCACGACCTGTTGACCGTCCACATCGAAAACATCGATGCGTCGCGTCGGGGTGTCGACGTAGTACATGAGCGTGCCGTCGGGGCTCCAGCCGGTGCCGTTGCTGACCGTGACGTCGCCGAGGATCTCGGTGGTGGTCCCGTCGGGCGCGATCCGCAGGAGGTTGCCGCCGCCCGGCGTCTCGTCGTACGCCATGCTGCCCGCCCAGAGCGAGCCGTCGGGGGCGACGGCGGCGTCGTTGCCGCGCCGGCCCGGCACGGGGTCCCGGTGCAGCCAGCGGAAGCCCTTGCCGCCTGGCCCGTACAGGCCGATGCCGTCACGGAGGTTGACGACGAGTCCCGCGCCGCCGGCCCGCGGTTTGGCGGCGCCCACGTGCTGCTCGGTGGCCATGACCGTGCGGCGGCCGGTCGCGGGTTCGTACGTGTGGACCCGGCTGCCGAGGATGTCGACCCAGATCAGCCGGCCGGCCTCCGCGTCCCAGGTGGGGCCCTCCCCGAGCGTGGCCTCCGCGCGGACTGCCACCTCGGGCCTCATCGGCCGGCCCCCCGGTACCCGAGCCGCCCCGACAGGTCGGCGGCGCCCTTCACGGCGAGCTGCGCCAGCTCGTCCTCGCGCGACTCGCTCCAGCGAATCATCGGCACCGACACCGAGAGGGCCGCGACGACCCGTCCGGAGCGGTCGCGCACGGGGGCGGCGACGCAGCTGACGTCCGGATTGGACTCGCGGCTCTCGACGGCGACACCGCGCTCCCGGATACCGGCGAGGGCCTCGCGCAGGACGGCCGGGTCGGTGATGCTGTTCTCCGTCATCGCCATCAGCTCGGCGTCGTCGGGGACGCGGACCGCCAGCTCGGGCTGCGGCAGCGAGGCCAGGAGCATCTTGCCGACGGAGGTGCAGTGCGCGGGCAGTCGGCGCCCCGCGGCGGAGACCATCCGCACGGCGTGGGTACTGTCGACCTTCGCGATGTAGATGACGTCGGTGCCCTCGAGGATCGCCACGTGCACGGTCTCGTCGCAGGTCTCGGCGACCTCGCGGGCCACCTGCTGGCCCTCGGCGGCGAGGTCGAGCTGCTCCGCGTACCGGCTGCCGAGCTGGTAGGGGCGCACGCCCAGGCGGTAGCGGCCGGGCTCGCCCGGGACGGTCACGAGGTAGGAGCGGGCGGTCAGCGTCGTGACCAGCTCGTGCACGGTGGTGCGCGGCAGCTGGAGCTTGCGGACGATGTCCGGGGCGGACAGGGTGCCGTCCCCGTCCAGGAACAGCTCAAGTATGTCGAGAGCCCGGGTCACGGCGGGTACGAGACGCCCCACGGCCGGCCCCCTCTCTATGTTCGAAATTTCAACAGTCGGTCGGTATCACGAACATAGGCTACTCACAGCCGCGTTGAGGGGGCAATGGGCCCGGGGGCGCCCCGCGCACCGGTTCGCGACCTTGTGACGGCACCCACATGCCCCGTACGCGTGTCACAGCCGCTAGGGCCTGATGTGCTGTTTTCTCCGTGATGGCTTGGTAGTCAACCCCGACAAGCTCGGGCAGCTGGGCCCGGTGTCGGACCCATGGGCGGTCGACCGCGAGGTGCGGCAGGCCCGCCGGCAGCCGAGGGACTGCCGGACCGGTCACGGTCCGCCGGGCAGATCCCTCAACCGCCGAGCGCGCAACACCAGTTCCAGCTCGAAACGGCGGTCCGGGTCGTCGATCTCGTCGCCCCACAGCTCGCGGATCTGGCGCAGCCGGTAGCGGACGGTCTGCGGGTGGACGCCGAGGCGGGCGGCCACCTCGGGTGCGCCGCCGCGTGTCTCCAGCCAGGCGAGGAGGGTGTCGGCCATGCGGCGGGCGTGGGTGGGGCCGCAGTGGGCGAGGGGCGCGAGCGCGCGACGCGACAGGTCGTCGATGAGTTCCTCGGGCTGGAGGAGCACGAGGGCCTGGGTGTGTTCGGTGCAGTGGAGCACCTCGCCCGCCGGGAGCAGCCCGCGCTCCACGAGCCGGACGGCTGCCTCGGCCCAGCGCAGGGACTTCGCCGCGTCCGACAGCGGCACCGGCGGACCGATCGCGCCCGACCAGCCGGCCATGGCGCGGCGCAGGAGTTCGGGGCGGCCCGCCGCGTCGGGGTCGGGCACGACCATGCGGGGCTGCTCGGTCTCCATGTCGAGGAGCACGCCCTGCCCGACGGCGGGCGCGACCGCCTCGCGCGCGGGGCGCAGGAGCACTCCCACGGAGACCCGGCCGGGCAGGGGCCAGCCGATCCGGGAGGCCCGTTCGGCGAGGGCCCGCACGGGGTCGGGCGGGGCGGCGCCGCCGCGTTCGCCGTGGTCGGGATGTTCGGTCTGATCGGTGAGGAGCAGGTCGATCAGTTTGCGCTGGAGGCGCAGGCGTTCGCCGGCCTGCCGGGCGGCGGCCTCGGCGTAGCCGCGTACGGACTGGTCGACGAGTCCGTCGAGGTACTCGAATCCCGACTCGGCGAGTTCGTACATGGCGGGCGGCGGGATGAGGGCCCGCTGACCGAGTTCGGCGAGGCGGCGCCAGGCCAGGCGGACGCCGAGCCGGTACATGGCCTGGAGCGAGTCGAGGCTGCGGCCGTGCAGGCTCTGGCCGCGGCCGAACTCCTGGAAGACGGCCGGGTGGGAGCGCGGCCGGTCCTCCGCGTCGGCGAGCTGGAGCTGCACGAAGCCCTCGATGGCCCTGCGGATGCCGACGAGCGCCATGGGCTCGCCGGACTCGTCGAGCACGAGGGGTAAGTGGGGGTATTCGCGGCGGATCTCCCGCAGGATGTCCTCCGCGAGGGCGGGCGCCTCAGCCATGGCGAGGCCGGCGAACCGTTTCACCTGGAGCCGGGGCACATCGCGCCAGGCCGAGCGCTCGGGCCGCACGGCGCTGCGGGTCGCGGGGCCGACGGACGGAACGGGGGGCACCCTCAACGCTCCCGGCCGGCTGTCTCGTACGTCACGAGCGGCACGTTCGGCTGGTCCGGGGTGGCGTTCAGAAGGGCCACGACGCCCAGGGAGGCGCCGAGGGCGAGCACGGCGCCTGCCGCGACGGTCAGGGCGGCGGCGAGCAGTCGGTTCATCGCAGGGTCAGCCTCTCGTTCGGAGGTCGAATCCCCACCCGTTGCGCAGTCCCCTGCCGGGCCCCGTTCCGGCAAGTGCCCAGTGTCTGCAATGCATTGACACTCCGTCAAGGGTGCGCCTACGGTTCCCGGCCCAAAGCCGCGTTGCGCCCGCACCAGACCTCCCTCCCCCACCCCAGGAGTGCCGGATGCGTCGTACAGCTTCACCTTTCTCCCTGCTCACACTGGGTCTCGGCGCGTTCCTGCTCGCCCTGGCCCCGCTGCTCGCGTGGTACGTCGAGCCGCGCGCCGAACTCACCCCCGTGGACGTCGACACGACGACCGTGTTCACCGGAACCGGAAGCTATTTCGACACCGGCGCGGTGAAGACCGTGCGCGGCAAGAGGATCACCGTCACGCGCCAGGTGCGCGGCGATGTGGCCGCGTCCGAGAAGAGCGGCCGGGCGGTGTGGGACGTGTCCACGTCCGTCGACACCGACGCGTCGCTGCCCGCGGCCGACCCGCACGACGCGCTCCAGTGGACCCTGGAGCGCTGGGTCACCGACCGCAGGACCAACGCACCCGTGCACTGCTGCGGCGAGCAGCCGTCCTTCGAGGGCGAGGCCTACCTCAAGTTCCCCTTCGACGTGCAAAGGCGCGCCTACCGCTGGTGGGACAACACGCTCGGCGCGACGGTCACGCTCTCCTACCGGGGCACGAAGAAGGTCCAGGGCTACGAGGGCTACCGCTTCACCGGCACCGTCCCCGCCACGAAGACCGGGTCGCGCCTGGTGCCCGGGACGATCGTGGGACAGCCGAAGCGGAATCAGGTCCTGGCCGAGGAGTGGTACGCGAACCACGGCATCGAGCTGGTCGTGGACAAGAAGACGGGCCGGATCGTCCACGCGGCGATCGGCCCGCGCAAGACGCTGCGCGCCCCCGGTTCGGCGAAGGACGCGGTGGTGCTTCTCGACAGCGAGCGCATCGCGTTCACCCCGGCCACGCAGCGCCGGCAGGTCGCTCTCGCCGACGACGACAGCGGCCGGCTCCACCTCCTCGGCACGACGCTCCCGCTCACGGCGGGCGCGGCCGGCCTGGCGCTCGCGGCACTGGGTGCCGTGTTCGTCGTACGGGGCAGGGGCGGGCGGGGCGGTACGGGCGGGAGGGGGCCGTCGAATCCCGATTCGTCCCCAACAGTGCTGGAACCCTCCACGATGTGATGAGACGTCAGCTCCGGAAAGCTGAGAATTTGTCACCTCGGTGAGTAGCCGCATCGAACGGCTCGGCGAAAACTGTCCCACCCCACCCCCCGCACAGTTCAGGCACCGCCCCCGCACAGCCCCGGCACAGCTCTTCCGTAACCGCCGCCCCGGCACCCCGTTCCGCAGCCTGAGCCAGCCCCGTAAAGGCATCCCCAACGGCATCCGTAAGGCATTCCTGAAACGCCCCGCGCAAGTCCCCCCACACAGTTCCGCACCCCGAGACGAGTTGGAGCACCCATGCCCCAGCACGTGCCCACCCCCCTGCGCACGCCCCACCCGGGCGACGCGCGTCCCCACCCGGCGCTTCCCCCACCGCCGCGCCGGATCGCCTTCCTCGCCCGCCGCGACCTCGGCAATCCGGCCGCGGGCGGCTCCGAACTCCTCGTCGACCGGCTGGCCGACGGGCTCACCCGCCTGGGACACGAGGTGACGCTCCTGTGCGGCGGACCCGCCGCGTTCCGCGACTACCGCGTCGTGTCGGCGGGCGGCGACCTCGGCCACTATCTGCGGGCGCGCTCCGCCTTCGCCCGCCAGGTCGGCGACTGCGACCTGCTCGTGGAGGTGTGCAACGGCATGCCGTACCTGGCACCACTGTGGCACCGCGGCCCGACGCTGCGCCTGGTCAACCACGTCCACACCGATCTGTGGCGCATGCGCTTCGGCGGGCCGCTCGCGCCGGCCGCGCGGCTCGGGCGACGGCTGGAGCACTGGGCGCTGTCCGGCGCCGAGCGCCGCGGTCTGCTGGTGGCCGTCTCGCCGTCGACGGCGGCCGCGCTGCGGGCGCTCGGCGTCGAACGCGAACGCATCCGTGTCGTCCACAACGGCGTCGAGGAGCCGGGCCCGCGCGCGGACCGCTCCCGTGAGCCGCTCTTCCTCGCGATGGGCCGGCTCGTCGAGTACAAGCGGATCGATCTGCTGCTGCGGCTGTGGGAGCGGGTGCGGCCGGTCACCGGCGGCCGGCTCCTGATCGTCGGCGACGGGCCCGAGCGGGAACGGCTCGAACAACTCGCGGGCCCCGGCGTCGAGTTCAGGGGCCATGTCTCCGAGGCCGAGAAGAACCGGCTGCTGTGCGAGGCATGGCTGCTGCTGCACCCCTCCGCCGTGGAGGGCTGGGGTCTGGTCGTCACGGAGGCCGCCGCGCGCGGGACCCCGGCGATCGGCTTCGACGTGCCGGGCCTGCGCGACTCTGTGGAGGACGGTGTCACGGGTCTCCTCGCGCGCGGCGAGTCGTCGTTCGCGGCGGCCTGGTGCGCGCTGGCCCTGTCGGGACAGCGGCGGAGGCTGATGGGCAAGGCCGCCGAGGAACGCGCCGCGACCTTCCGCTGGGCGCACACGGTGCGGCAGTTCAGAGCCGTGGCCGCCGAGGCGGTGAGGAGCCCCGCGCCATGACGCACTCGACACGGACGTCCCCGCCCGACCCGTCGCTGCGCCGCTCGCTCGCCCTGTTCCGCGCGTTCCTGCGCGAACAGCAGGACCCCGAGGCCTGCTACTCCCTGCTGGCCCGCGACGCCGCCGACCAGGTCGAGGCGGTCTGCGGCGACGTACGCGGAAAAGTCGTCGTCGATGTGGGCGGCGGGTCCGGCTACTTCACGCGGGAGTTCCGGCGGCGCGGCGCACACGGCTTCCTCTTCGAGCCCGACGCAAGAGAGCTGGGCGAGCGGCCGTCCGCTCCCGCGGTCGTCGCGGACGGCTATCTGCTGCCGCTCGCGGAGGGCGCGGCCGACGTCACGTTCTCCTCGAACGTCCTGGAACACGTGGATGACCCGCAGACATTTCTCAGCGAGCTGGTCCGCGTGACGCGGCCCGGCGGGATCGTCTATCTCTCGTTCACCAACTGGCTGTCCCCGTGGGGCGGTCACGAGTGGGCGCCCTGGCACTACCTGGGCGCCGACCGGGCCGGCGCCCGCTATCAGCGGCGCACGGGCAGGCCGCCCAAACACACGCTCGGCGAGAACCTCTTCGCGCATCACATCGGCCCGACGCTGCGCCAGGTCAGGGCCCGTGACGACATCACCGTCGTCTCCGCGCGCTCCCGCTACTGGCCGTTCCTCGCGGCGACCGTCGCGAAGGTGCCGGGGGTGCGCGAGTTCGCCACCTGGAACCTCCTCCTCATCCTCCGGCGGTGTTCTCCATGACGAGCACGGTCCAGGCGCCGCCCCCGGCAGCGGCCCGCCCCGCCCACTCCCGGCCGGGACACGGGCGGGGGCCGCGCTCGCGGCGCTGGCTGCTGGCCTTCTGGGCCACGGTGTTCGTGCTGTTCGTGGCGGTGTCGCCCGGGCGCATGACGTTCGACACGAAGCTGGGCGTCGCGCTCGACCCGTGGAAGTTCCTCACGGACCTGGGCGACCTGTGGCACGACCGGGCGGGATTCGGCGGGATCTTCGACCAGTACGTGGGCTACTCGTTCCCGATGCTGCCCTACTACGGGCTCGCGCGCCTGACGCATCTGCCGGTGTGGCTGGCGGAGCGGCTGTGGCTGTCGATCATCGTGACCGTGGCGTTCTGGGGCGCCCTGCGCCTCGCGGAGCGCCTGAAGATCGGCAACCCGCGCACCCGGCTGCTCGGCGCGGTGGCCTACGCGCTGTGGCCGGCGTTCACGATCGTCGTCGGCTCGACGTCGGCGGCCGCCCTGCCGGGCGCGTTCCTGCCGTGGGTGCTGCTGCCGCTCACGAACGACCGTACGAGCGCGCGCGTCGCGGCGACGCGCTCGGCGCTCCTCATCCCGTTCATGGGCGGGGTGAACGCCGCGGCCACGCTCGCCTCCCTCCTTCCGGTGGGCCTCTATCTCCTGTCCCGCCCGCCGGGCCCGCGCCGCCGCAAGCTGATCGCGTGGTGGACCCCGTCGGTGATCCTCGCGACGGCCTGGTGGATCCTGCCGCTCCTCCTCCTGGGCGTCTACGGCGAGAACTTCCTTCCGTACGTGGAGACTTCGCAGACCACGACGGGCACCATGTCGGCCGCCGAGTCCCTGCGCGGCGCCGGGAACTGGGTGGCGTATCTGCACTTCGGCGAGGCCTGGCTGCCGGCCGGATGGACGGTGGCGACAGCGGCCGTGACCGTCGTCGGCTCGGCGCTCGCGGCGGCCTTCGGGTTCGCGGGGCTCGCCCGCCGCGATCTGCCGGAACGCCGCTGGCTCGTCCTGACGGTCCTCACGGTCGCGCTGATCACGCTCGCGGGCTACGGCGGTGCGCTCGGCGCACCTTTCCACTCCACGGTGCAGTCCTGGCTGAACGGCGGTCTGGTCCCGTTCCGCAACATCTACAAGTTCCAGACCGGCCTGGGGCTCGCCCTCGCCTTCGGGCTGATGCATGTGGCGGCGGTCGCGGCCGAGCCGCGCGGCGCCCGCCCCCTGCGCCACCGCCGGTACGCGCCCCTCGTGGCGGCGGTGCTCATCCTGCCGGGACTCGCCTGGCCCTACCTCAACGGCTCGATCCTGCAACCGGGTTCGTTCCGCTCCCTGCCCGCGTACTGGGACACGACCGCGCACTGGCTGAAGAAGAACTCGCCCGACTCGCGCGCCCTCGTCGTGCCCGCCACCGCGCACGGCATCTACACCTGGGGCTCCCCCATCGACCAGCCCCTCGACGTCCTCGCCGACTCGCGCTGGGCGCAGCGCGACTACGTCCCGTTCGGCACACCCGGCAACCGCCGCGCCCTCGACGCCGTCGAGCAGGCCCTGACCACCGGAGGTGAAGTTCCTGGCCTCCAGGACTACTTGGGCAGGGCGGGCCTGCACCACGTCGTCGTCCGCAACGACCTCGACCCCGACCAGCTGGGCTACGTACCGACCGCGACCGTCAAGCGCACCCTGGAGGAGTCCGGGTACCGGCGCGTCGCCGGGTTCGGGCCCGTCACGACCGGCGGGCGCATCGCCGAGGGCACCCCACTCCAGGTCGAGGGGCTCTATCCGCGCCTGCGGGCGGTGGAGATCTACGCACCCGGCTCCGCGCGGCGCCCCGGGCAGGCAGCCCTGCTGCCGGTCTCCGGCACGGCGGAGGTCAGCGGCGGCCCCGAGGCGCTCCTGCCACTGTCCGCCGACCCCGGGATGCGCGGCCGGCCCACCGTCCTGGCCGGCGACAACCACCCGGGCATCGGCACGCCCGCGCTGCGCACGGCCGGTGACGGCCTCCGCCGCGCGGACACCCGCTTCGGCCTGGTCGGCTCCAACACCTCGTACACGTACACGCCGACCGAGCGGAACTCCCCGGACAGCACACAGGACCCGGGGGCGAAGCCGCGGCAGATCCTGCCGGGCGAGGGGATCCGCCATCAGACGACCGCCGTGCTGCGTGGCGCCGCGCAGGTCACGGCGTCGTCGAGCGGGAACTGGCTGTTCCACCTGCCGCAGTACGACCCGGTGAACGCGTTCGACGGGAACCCGGACACGGCGTGGGCGGAGGGCACACCGGGCACGCCCGACGGGCAGTGGCTGCGGATCGCGTTCTCCGCGAAGACACCCGTGCCCGGCACGCTCCAGGTGACTCCCCTGCCGCAGGAGGGAGTCCGGGCCGCGCCGACCCGGATCCGCGTACAGACGGAAGCGGGCTCGGCCACCTCCACCCTTCAGCCGAACGGCAAGCGCCAGACCGTCAAGGCACCTGAGGGAAACAGCAGTTGGCTGCGGATCACGATCCTGGACGCGCAGGCGGGGCACACGGGGCTCGCCGGCGCGGGCTTCTCGGGCGTCGACATCCCCGGCGTTCAGGTGACCCGGCTCCTTCGGCTGCCCCAGGACTCCACGGACGCCCAGCAGTTCAGCTTCCACGCGACGACGGAGGAGCCGAACCTCGGGCGCCGCTTCACGACCCCCGAAGGGGGCGCTTACACCCTCAAGGCGAGCGCGCGGCCCGCTCCGGGCGACGCGTTCGACAAGCTCCTCTACGACGTGGCGCCCGATCAGCGCCGCCGCATCACGGCCACCGCGGACTCCACGTCCGCGCTCGGCGGCGATCTGTCGGCGCGCAACCTCACGGACGGCGACCTGACCACGGCGTGGATCGCGGGCGACCGGCCCACCATCCATCTGCGCTGGCCGGACAAGCAGGCGGTGGGAGAGGTCGTACTCGCCGCCGCGGGCGGCCTGTCCACCCGGCCCGAGAAGATCGAGATCAGTTCGCCGGACGGGGCGGCAGTGGCGGGTGTCGACGAGAACGGCGTGGCCCGCTTCGACCCGATCACCACGGACCGACTGGACATCACCGTCACCGCGACGGCGCCCCTCACCGTCCACAACCCGGTGGCGGACGCCGATCTGCAACTGCCGGTGGGGCTGACCGAGGCGTACCTCCCGGCGCTCGACCGGTACCGCACCCCGCAGCCGTCCCCGACCCGCACGTTCAGCCTGTCCTGCGGCAAGGGACCCGAGGTCACCGTCGACGGGACGCGGTACGCGACGCGCGCGCAGGGATCGGTCAGGGACCTGGTGGAGCGCCGCCCGATCACCGTCACCCTGTGCGGGAAAGCCCCCGCGTCGCTCGAACTCCCGGCCGGCACCCACACCCTGGAGACACCGCAGAACAAGGGCCCCCTCCGTCTCACCGGCGCCACCCTCACCCGCACCGACGCCCCCTCCGCCACCCCGCCCGCCGGCCGCGATCTGCGTGTCCGCGACTGGCTCGGCGACCGCAAGGAGGTGACCGTCGGCTCCGGCCCCGCCACCTATCTGACGACGTACGAGAACGTGAACGACGGCTGGAAGGCGACCCTCGACGGCAAGGAGCTGACGCCGTTGCGCCTGGACGGCTGGCAGCAGGGCTTCCTCGTTCCCCAGGGCGCCGGCGGCACCGTGAAGCTGAGTTACGAGCCGGCGCGGACGTACGAGGCCGGGCTGTTCGGCGGGGCCGCGGGCGTGCTCGCGCTGGCCGGGATCGCCCTGTTCCGGCGGCGCGCCACGTCCACAGATGTGACGCCGCCCGCCCCGCCGCCCGGGCTGCTGCTCGGCACGGTGGCGCTCACCCTCGTCGGCGCGGTGATCGCGGGCCCGCTCGCGCTGCTCGTCCCGGCGCTCGCGTTCGTGGCGTGGCGGCGGCACGCACTCCTCGTCCCGATCGCGTTCCTGGCGATGGCGGGCGCGGGGGTCGCCGCCGCGGTGGGGGCCGGGGAGGCGTCCCGGTCGTCCGCGGGCGCGTTCGGCCCGGTGGCCCAACTCCTCGCGCTGACCGCCCTGTTCGCGGCGCTGGCGACCACCCGCAGGCCGCCGGACACCGTGGCCGGCCCGTCGCAGGAAGGCGAAGCATGAGCGTTCCGGCCCCGCCCGCGCCGCGGCGCGTCCCGTTCCCCGTGGTCGACGAGGTCGCCCGGCACTGTCTCCAGGACGAGGAGCCGGAGACCGTCCACATCGAGGTCCACCTGCCGGGCGCTCCGGACCCCGCACGCCTGAAGGCCGCGTTCGCCGAAGCGCTGCGCCGCCATCCGCGCATCCTGATGCGGGAGGCGGCGGGCCCCTGGTACCGGCGGCGCTACGAGTGGGAGCTGACCCGTGGCCCCGATGTGGACGTGGTCGCCTTCCCGTCGCCGGGGCCGGACGCGCTCAAGGACGCGAGGACGCGTGCGCTGACGCACGCCCCGCCGCTGACCGCGTCGCCGCCGATCCGTCTGGAGGTCGTGCGGGAGCGGGAGGACGGCGCCGCGGTCCTCTTCCTCACCATCAACCACACCGCGCTGGACGGCCCGGCCTGTCTGCGCGTTCTCGCGACGGCGGCCGAGATCTACGGGGGTCACGACGACGCCCCCGGCGCGCCTCCGCCACACAGGGCGCCGACCGGGGCGCCGGGGCCCGCCCTGCGCGGGCCCTCGCCGTGGACCCCGCCCGCCCGCGTCGCCCCCGGCACCCCCGATCCCTCGCCGGCCCTCTCGCCCGGCAACGGCCTCCTCGTCGCGGACCTGCCCGTGCCGCACCGGCCCGCCGGCGCCCCGTACACCGTCAACGACCAGCTCATGGCCGCCACCGCCCTGATGATCACGCACTGGAACAGGGAGCACGGCGCGCGCCCGCGCCCCCTGCGCATCACGATGCCGGTGGACGACCGGCCCCGGGGCACGGACATGCCGATCGGCAACGGCACCCGGCTCGTCGAAGTCACCTTCGAACCACAGGAGTTGGCGCCTACGGACATCCCGCTCCTGCTGCACCGCACCTCGGTGCGCACCCGCGCGCTCAAGGCCCTCGACCGGCCCCAGCTCGGCCACGGCGCCTCCCTCCTCACCGCTCCGCTCGCCCCGGTCGCCTGGCGCGCCGCGGTCACGCGCGGACTGCGCAGGGCCGCCGCTCCCTGGACGTCGACCACGCTGCTCAGCAACATCGGCCGCGTCCCCTACCCGCTCGACTTCGGCGACGCGGGCCGCGCCCACGCCGTCTGGTTCTCGGCCCCCGCGCGCATGCCGCGCGGCCTGACCGTGACGACCGCGTCCACGGCGGGCCGGCTGCACCTCGCGCTGCGCTGGTCGCGCGCCCTGCTCGGACCGGGCGACGGCGACCGTCTCCTTGACCTGTTCGAGCACTACCTGCACGCGACGCAGGAGGCGACGCCATGACCACCACGTCCGCCCCGCCGGGGCTGCGGGACTTCTACGAGGACCCGGCGACCCCGGTCGCCTCCGGCGAACAGCGCTCCCACCGCCAGGCCCGCGCGCTCGCCACCGCCCTCGGCAGACCCGCGCCCTTCCCCGCCACGGTCGTCGACATCGGCTGCGGCGACGGGCAGGCGGCGGCCACCGCGGCGCCGCTCCTCGCGGGCCACCGCATCGTCGGCGTCGACTGGTCGCAGGACGCCCTCAAGCGGGCCAGAGCCCGGATCCCGGACGTGGTGCGGGGTGAACTCACCGCGAGCGGGCTGCCGTTCGCGGCGGGCTCCGCCGACGCCGTCCTGTTCAGCGAGGTGATCGAGCACCTCGTCGACCCCGATGCCGCGCTCGACGAGATCCGCCGGATCCTGCGCCCCGGCGGCCATCTCATGCTGTCCACGCCGAACCTCGCCGCCTGGTACAACCGCGCCCTGCTCCTCGCCGGTGTGCAGCCCGTCTTCTCCGAGGTCAGCCTGCGCGCCGTGCACGGCCGCCCGGGCAGCGAGGTCGTGGGCCATCTGCGGCTGTACACGGCCCGCGCGCTGCGCTCGTTCGTGGCGGCGGCGGGCTTCGACGTCGTACGGGTCACGGGCGCGCCCTTCCACGGGGTGCCGCGCCCGCTGCGCCCCCTGGACCGGCTCGCCTGCGCGGCCCCTTCCCTCTCGTCGATCCTCCTGCTGCACGCCAGGAAGACGTGAGCGGGATGACCGCCATGTGGTGGGGCGTCGGCGCGGCGCTCCTCGCGAACGTCCTCTACAGCACCGGGTTCGTCCTGGAGAAGCGGGCGCTCGCCGCGCTGCCGCAGATCAGCGTGCGCCGCCCGGCCCATCTGGTGCGCCTCGTCGCCGGCAGTCCCCTCTGGCTCGGCGGCTCCCTGGCCCTGGCCGCCGGGTTCGGGGCCCAGCTCGCCGTCTACAGAACGCTTCCCATCGCCGCCGCGCAGGCCATCTTCGTCTCCGGCCTCGTCCTCCTGCTGCTCCTGTCCTCGGCGCTCCTCGGGGAGCGGACGACGGGCCGGGAGCGGTACGCGATCGGGGCGATCCTCGCCGCGCTCCTCATGGTCGTACTGTCCCTGCGCCAGGGCAGCGACACGGTCAGCAAGGGCGCGCCCGCCGCGCTGATCCTCGGGGTGTGCGTGCCGACGCTCGCGGCGGGGCTCCTCCTGTACGGCCTCGCCGAGCGCAGGACGCGCCGCCGGCACCGCCT
Source organism: Streptomyces sp. CB01635 (assembly GCF_002803065.1). Classification (GTDB taxonomy): domain Bacteria; phylum Actinomycetota; class Actinomycetes; order Streptomycetales; family Streptomycetaceae; genus Streptomyces. The sequence continues at coordinate 69,629 of NZ_NNBL01000002.1, read as the reverse complement.
CCCGACGACCGGCGTCGAGTACGGGGTCGCGGTGGGCCTGCTCTACGGCGTGAGCTCGCTGGCCATCAAGGGGGTCGCCGGGTATCTGACCACGGACCGGCTCGGCGCTGCCGCGCTGCACCTGCTGACCTCGCCCTACCCCTATCTCCTGCTGTGCACGGGCGGGTTCGGGCTCGTCATGTCGCAGGCGGCGCTCCAGCGGTGCCGCGCCTCGCTGATCGTGCCGGTGTGCTCGACGGTGACGTGCCTGTTCACGGCCGTGCTCGGCACGCTCGCGTTCGGCGAGTCACTGCCGCGCGAACCGGTGGCGCTCGCGCTGCGCCTGACCGGCACGCTCCTCGCCGTGTCCGTACTGCTCCTCATGCCGAAGCACGACGACCCGCCGCCCCACACCCCCTCGCCCGCCAAGGAGTTGGCCGACCGTGAAGCCCGATGACCCGCTGCTGAGGATCCTGGCCTGCCCGCTCGACAAGGGCCCGCTGCACCTCCTCCCGCCCGAGGAGGACGCCCTTCTGTCGGGCGAGGCGCTCTACAACCCCCGGCTGCGGCGCCGCTACCCGATCGTCGACGGCATTCCCCAGCTCCTGCCCTCGTCGGGCGAGCAGGTCCCGGAGGACGAGCACGAGCGGCTGCTCGATCGGATGTCGCCCTGACGGCGCGGCCGCCGTGCGCGACCATGGACCGTATGTCAGCGCGACGCAGGCCCGCCCCCACCGGCGAGCCCTTCACGGTCACCGACTTCCAGCTGGTCCTGCTGCGCCGCATGGCGGACCACAATGCGGACCTCGTGGAGGACGCGCGCCGGCAGCTCGGCGCGACGGTGGCGCAGATGCGGGAGGCGAACCGCCGCTACCAGGCCAGGCGTCATGTGAGAGGCCCGCTCACCACACGGTCCATGTACCGCTCGCTCCTCGGCGCCCCCGAGCACACCGTCACCCGGCACATCGGTGACCTGACGTGCGAGGCCCTGCAATGGAGCGTGCCGCTCTGGCCCGGTCTGCTCTTCGAGGCGCTGGCCGGCCCGAACGGCGCGGTGTGGAACGAGTGGCTGGTGCGGGCCCCCGGCGCACCCGCGCCCGCGCTCCGCACCCTCGACGACCTCGTGCCCTGGTCCTGCACCGTGGACGAGGTGTCCGAGGCGTTCCCTCCGGCCCGCCCGCTGGAGGGCTCGGCGCCCACGCGCTGGGGTCTCGCCTTCACGGCGCCGGACACGGAGGGGACGCCTCGAGAGGTCAAAGCGGAGTTCACCTACGGACTGCTCCAGCGCTGGACACTCACCGGCTGACGCCGGCTGGTCAGCAACCCGTCAGCAACCCCATTGCGGGGCTCTTCGCGGGGGTCCTTGCGGGGGCCGACTACTCGCCCTCGTCCGGGTCCCAGTCCAGGAGCCGTACCTTCGCCACCGTCCGTACGTGGCGGCGCATCGCCGCCGCGGCCTGTGCCGGGCGGCCCGTCTCGATCGCGTCGAGGATCGCCCGGTGCTGGGCGAGGGAGCGGGCCGGGCGGCGCGGCTGACGCAGGGACTCGGTGCGTGACTCGGTGACCTGGTCGGCGATGGACCGCATGAACTCGGCGAGGAGCGCGCTGTGGGCGGCCGCGGTGACGGCCGCGTGGAAGAGCCGGTCGCCCTCGACGCCGTGGCCGCCGTCCTCGATGTCGGCCACCATGCGGTCGAGCGCCGCGTGCAGGGCGGCGAGGTCCTCGTCGGTGCGGCGTTCGGCGGCCAGCTCGGCGAGCTTGGTCTCCAGCGCCTCGCGCGCCTCCAGGACGTCGGGCAGCCGGCGCCGGCGCTCCACCATCCTCTCGACGGGCTCCGCGTCGAGGCTGTCGCGCATGAGGTACGTGCCGCCGCCGTGCCGGGCCTCCACCAGGCCCTGGACCTCCAGGACGGTGATGGCCTGCTTCACGGAGGCGCGGCTCACGCCGAGGCGGGCGGCCAGGTCGCGCTCGGGCGGGAGGCGGTCACCGGCGCGCAGGCCGCCCTCGGCGACGTAGGCGCGCAGCCGGTCGAGGACCTGCTCGTACAGGCGCGGCCTGGCCGTCATCGGCCGCAGTGCGTCGGTCATGGGGCCCTCCTCCCTGGGGTTCCGCAGCGTAACAGCGGGCCGGACAAATGGCCCAGTGGCTGAACCAATCTTTCGGCGCATCCTTGACGTAGGGGTGACGCCACCCCCACATTGGTTCAGCCACTTGGCCACTGCCGTCACTGTCGACCGCCGCTAGGAGCGCCACCCGTGTCCCTGCTCTTCCCCGCCCTGGCCCACGACCCCGACCGCCCCGCCCTGCGCTTCGGCGACCGCTCCCTCACCTACGGGGAGCTGGCCTCGGCGGCCGGAGCCCTGGCCGCACGCCTCGACGGCGCGAGCCGGGCCGCCGTGTGGGCGACGCCCACCCTGGAAACCGCCGTCGGCGTGGTCGCGGCGCTGCTCGCGGGTGTGCCCGCCGTACCGCTCAACCCGAAGTCGGGCGGCGGCGAGCTGGCGCACATCGTGGCCGACAGCGCCCCGGACGTCGTGCTCGCCGCGCCGGGGACCGAACTCCCGGACGCGCTCGGCGACCTGCGGTTCGTCGGCATCGACGTGGACGCGTCGGGTCCGGCCCGCGAATGGCCCGAGCCGGACGCCTCGGCGCCCGCGTTCGTCGTCTACACCTCCGGCACCACGGGCCCGCCCAAGGGCGCGGTCCTGCCGCGCCGCGCGGTCACCTCGACCCTGGACGCGCTCCAGGACGCCTGGGAGTGGACCGGCGACGACGTCCTCGTGCACGGCCTGCCGCTGTTCCATGTGCACGGCCTGATCCTGGGGATCCTCGGCCCGCTGCGCCGCGGCGGATCGGTGCGCCACCTGGGCCGGTTCAGCACGGAGGGCGTGGCGCGCGAGCTCGGCAGCGGGGCGACCATGCTGTTCGGGGTGCCGACGATGTACCACCGCATCGCCGAAGCGCTGCCCGCCGAGCCGGAGCTGGTGAAGGCCCTCTCGGGGGCGCGGCTCCTGGTGTCCGGTTCCGCGGCGCTGCCCGTGCACGACCACGAGCGGATCGCCGCCGCGACGGGCCGCCGCGTCATCGAGCGGTACGGGATGACGGAGACCCTGATGAACACGAGCGTGCGGGCGGACGGCGAGGCGCGGGCGGGCACGGTCGGCGTGCCGCTGCCGGGTGTCTCGGTGCGGCTCGTGGAGGACGACGGCGTCACGGAGATCCCGGCCGGCGACCCGGAGGCGGTCGGCGAGATCCAGGTCAGGGGCCCCAACCTCTTCACGGAGTACCTGAACCGGCCCGACGCGACGGCCGGCGCGTTCGCCGAGGGCGGCTGGTTCCGCACCGGCGACATGGCGGTCCGCGACCCGGACGGCTACGTCCGCATCGTGGGCCGCAAGGCCACCGACCTCATCAAGAGCGGCGGCTACAAGATCGGCGCGGGCGAGATCGAGAACGCGCTGCTCGAGCACCCCGGGGTGAGCGAGGCCGCCGTCACCGGCGAGCCCGACGACGACCTCGGCGAGCGCATCGTGGCCTGGATCGTCCCGGCCGACGCCGAACGGCCCCCGGCCGCCGACGAGCTGGCCTCCCATGTCGCCGACCGGCTCGCCCCGCACAAGCGCCCGCGCGTGGTGCGCTACCTGGAGGCGCTGCCCCGCAACGACATGGGCAAGATCATGAAGCGGGCGCTCCCCCGTGGCTGACGCCGTGCGGCTCTCCGCCCGCGAGGCGCTCGCCGCCGTCACCGACCCCGGCACCTTCACCGAACTGCCCGCCCCCGACGGCACGTACGCGCCCGACGGGCCGCTCTCCTGGGAGGGCTACGACGCGGCGCGGGCCCGGGCCACCGCCCGCACCGGCGAAGCCGAGTCCGTGGTGTGCGGGACGGCGTCGGTCGGCGGGACCAGGGCCGTACTGGTCTCCTTCGAGTTCGGCTTCCTCGGGGGCTCGCTCGGCGAGCGCACCGGCGACCGCATAGAGGCCGCGTACGCCTTCGCCCGCGCGCACCGGCTCCCCGTCGTGCCACTCGTCGCGACGGGCGGCAGCCGGATGCAGGAGGGCATGCGGGCGCTGACCCAACTCCAGCGCGTGGCACGGCAGTCGGCGCTCACGCGGGAGGCCGGGCTTGCGCAGGTGGCGGTCCTGCGCGACCCGACGACGGGGGGCGGCTGGGCGACGCTCGGCGCGGGCGCCGATGTGATCCTGGCGCTCGACTCGGCACAGGTGGGCTTCGCGGGCTCGCGGGTCAGACCGGCGGACGCGGACCCGGCGGCGTACTCGGCACGCGGCCAGTTCGCCGCAGGTGCGGTCGACGCGGTGGTGCGCCCCGACGACCTGGCGGGGACCCTCGCCGGGTGGCTGCGCCTGCTCACACGCCCGTCCGACGGCCCCGCCCCGGTCCCGTACGCCCTCGGCCGCGGCGACCTGCCCGCCACGGGCCGCGACGCGGTGCGCCGCGCCCGCGCTCCCGAACGGCCGCGCGCCGACGCGTACTTGGACGCGTACTTCACGTCCCGGGTCACGGTCAGCGGCGACCGCTGCGGAGGCACCGACGACGGTGTGCTGTGCGGGTTCGGGGAGGGCGCGCGGGACGGCAGGACGGTCGCGTACGCCGCACAGCTCGGTACGGCGACCCGGCCGGCCGGCTACCGGACGGCGGCGCGGCTGGTGCGGCTGGCCGGGCGGCTCGGTGTGCCCGTGCTGACGCTGGTGGACACGCCAGGCGCGGCCAACGACGCGGAGGCGGAGCGGTCCGGGGCGGGCGCCGCCATCGCGGACCTGTTCACGGCGCTCGCCGCGTCGCCGGTCCCGGTCACCACGCTGGTCGTGGGCGAGGGCGGCTCGGGCGGCGCGCTCGCCCTGGCAGCGCCGGAGAACACCTGGGCGACGCCGGACAGCTACTTCTCCGTGATCGCGCCCGAACTCGCCGCCGCGATCCTCAAGCGCGCCCCGGACGAGACGGACGCGACGGCCGACCAACTGCATCTCAGGCCGCAGGACTTGGTGGAGCTGGGCGTGGTGCGCGGGATCGCGGGGACGGCGTCGTGAGCGGCCCGTCGAGTGACCCCTTGAGCGGCCCGCGCGGCCCCACAGAGCATCGAAAATACGAACAGGGGAGCAGTTGTTCCCTGGAACAGGTGATCGTCCCGCCAGGAATTGCATGAGGCCTCGGTGACCAACGATGCTTACGGTGCGCAAGCAACGGGCTGCAGACCGTGATTGCGACCCGGTCCATGTCCCATGCGTGGCCGGGGAGTTGGTCCCACACATGCAACACCGCTAGGAGAACGCGCCACCATGAACCTGATCACCGACATCCTCGCCGGCCTCGTCCACTTCGTCGGCTGGCTCGTCTGACGCCGACCCGCGGAGGTCACGCGGAGTCAACGCAGCGGCGCCGTCTCCCCCGGTCCCACAGGGAGGCGGCGCCGCCGCGCGTCACGCTCCGCAGACCGCGGCCGCGTCCGTGAGGGCACGCAGCCGCGGAAGGATCTCGCCGGCGACGCGGGCCGGCTCGCCGGGAGACGGACAGCCGTAGAGGACGAACTCGTCGATGCCGAGCTGCCGGTAGGCGAACAGCCGCCGCGCCACCTCGTCGTACGTACCGATGACCGCGTCCTGCGCCGGCCCGCTCCTACCGTCGTCCAGGATCCGGCCCGCCGCGTCCCGCGCCTCGGACGCCTCGCTTCGACCCACCAGGCGCAGGCGGAGCCCGTACCGCAGCCGCGGATTCCGGTCCCGCGAGCGGGCGATACGCTCCGCGACGACAGCGGGCGGCGCGCTCCTCACCAGCCGCACATCGGCCCGCCGGGCCGCGATGCCGTCGGCGTCCGGGGACTCGCCCCCGAAGTAGAGCGGCACCGGATGCTCGACGGCCGGATCGCTCAGCTGGGCGCCCTCGACCTGCACATGCTCCCCCTGGAAGTCGATGCGCCGGCCGTCGAGCAGGTCTCGCACGACGGCCATCACCTCGTCGGTGCGCCCGTAGCGCTGGTCATGGGTCAGCCCGGCGCCGTGCGCGCCGACATCGAGCCTCAGACGGCCGCCCGCGAACCGGCGGAAGGCGTCGGCCTGTTGGGCGATGACGGTGGGGCCCGCGCTCCCGGTGGGCAGGGCGACGAGGAAGCCGATCCGCTCGGTGTGGCGACAGAGCCCGGACGCGAGCGCCCACGGGTCGGGGCCGCCGGCCGGGATCGAGAGCGAGTCGAACCCGGCGCGCTCCGCGGCCAGGGCCGTGGGAGCCAGCGAGTCGATGTCGGCGGGCCGGCGGGCCGGCAGGTACCAGTGCAGCAGAGGGTGGTTCTCGGGCATGACGACACCTCGGGAATCGCGCGGGGGCGTGGACTACTGCGGGAGCGAACCGGCCTTCAGGACACGGGACGCGGGCGGGCCGGGCGAGGGGATGCCTCCCCGGCGCGGCCTCAGGAAAGGGCGTCGGTGCCGGGTGCGGCCGGACAGAGCATCGTCGACACACGCAGAAGATCCACGTGGCGGCGCGAGACGAGCACGCGCGAGACGAGTACCGGAGCCATGGACGCATCCTGCCCGCGGCCACCGCGCACCCACAAGAGCGTTCCCGCATGGCGGACAAGACGTATCACAGGGTGGACACCCGGACCGCTGGGACGCACGCGAAGGCCCGGCGCGGCGGTTGCCGAACCGGGCCTTCGGTCAGTACATCCCTACAGGTCAGAACACCCGCACAGGCAGAGTTACTTGACCCCCACCGCCCGGATGATCTCCTGAGTGACCTTGCCGCCCCGGTCGTCGCTCGCCGAGGCGCGCAGGGACACGTACTGCGCGTCGCCCGGCACCTTCAGCGTGCCCTTCCAGGACGCGCCGTGCCCGTCGAGCGCGACCTTCGTCCAGGTCTTGCCGTCGTCGTACGAGGCCTCGAGGGTGCCGCCGCCGATCTTCCCGGTGTCCGGGGCGCCCTTGACGTACTCGGAGCTGATCCCGACGGAGACCCGGTGTCCGCCGCGCACGTTGCCCGCGAGGTCGGTGTCCACGTCGAAGCCGAGGTTGAGCAGCGGCAGGAACGTCCACCGGTCGTCGGGGGTCTCGGCAGACTTGAACGTCCACTCCGAGTGGCCCTTCGTGGCCAGCTTCCAGCGCGCGGCATCGAGCGTCGTGTCGGTGACGACCTTGTAGGTGTGCTCGGCCGGGTCGGCGTCCCACACGTACACGGCGGAGCTCTTCTTGCGGTCCGCGAGCACCCCGTCGACGTACACCTCGGAGTTCTGCGTCTGGGTGCTGTCGCTCCACACGTCGCCGAAGCCGGTGTGGTCGGGGCCGGAGTCGCCCCAGCCGGGCACGTTGAACTGGAGGGTGTCGCCGGAGCGCTGCTGGCCCCAGCCGAGACCGGTGCCGAGCCACGGGTGCCAGACCGGCTTGAACCAGTCGAGCTCGGAGTGCTTGCCGCCCTTGTACGTGATGAGGCCGCTGCGCTGCTCCAGGTCGGTCGGGCCCGTCTGGACGGACTCGTGCCACTTCTGGCCGGTGCCGGTGGAGACGTAGTCGGTGCGCTCGGCCGGGTAGTCGATCTTCTGCAGGAAGCCGAGGCCGATGCGGAAGGTGTCGGTGATCGAGTAGCGGAACTCGCCGCCCGCCTGGGGCTTCACCGCATGGAACTTGGCGTCGATGACGGCCAGGTCGGACTTGCGGGGCCGGTAGGTCAGGTCGCCGCTCGGGACGGCTCCCTTGTGCTCGTCGGTGACGTCGTACACCCAGGGCGTGTTGCGGGTGCCCGTCATCGTGACACTGCGGCCCGCCTTCGCGTCCGCCGCGAGCTTCGCGCCGTCCGCGGAGTCGACCGTCGCGATCTGGAGCGGCCGGTCCGTGTCGTCGTCCGTGCCGAACCAGGCGTTGAGCCGGCCCGCCGCGCCGTCGGTGACGAACAGCGCCTTGACGCCCGCGTCCTGCGCGGCCTGGGCGAGCTGGGCCGGGGAGAGCGCGTCGGTACGCCGTACGAGGACGGCCCTGCCGCGCACGTTCTTGCCCGCGTAGTCGGCGGGCGCGCCGGCCCCGGCATCCACGACCGCGAGCCTGCTGCGGCCCTCGGTGAGGCTGCTGCCGGGCTGGACGACTGCCTCGCGCAGGCCGTCCACCTGGAGCGTGGGCTTCCCGAGGCGCCACACGGTGCGGTACTCGAAGGACCCGTCGGTGACCTTGTGGGTGGAAGCCGCGAAGATGCTGTCGTACTTGACGGGCAGCTGGACCGCGCTCATGTAGTCGGCGCCGCCCGCCTTCCGGTCGGCCTCCATGAGCAGGTGGCGGGTCTCGGTGGTCCGGCCGACGTCGGCCTTGACCTCCTTCAACTGCCGCCCGTCGAGGGTGATCTCGCGGTCCCGGTCGAGCTTGATCTCGGGGTCGGCGAGGTAGCCGAGTCCGAGGGAGTCCTTGCCGTGGCTGCCGTGCACGTCGAGGTAGGACTCGACGTAGTACGAGCCGGGCTTCAGGCGCAGCTGGAGGGTGCCGGAGTCACCGACCGTGGCGGGGAACGGATCGGTGTTCCCGACGAGCTGCTGCACGCCGAGATACGCGGCCGTCGCGGCGCCGTCCCGGTCCTTCACATGGACGGTGAGCGTGTACCGCTCCTCCTCCTTGACCATTCCGAACGCCGTGTGCGCGACGGGCTTTCCGGCCACGGACGCGACGATGCGCCCGCTGGTGTTCCCGACGGCGGCCTTGGCGCCGTCACCGGTCACGGTCGTGGAGGCGGTGCCGTGCGCCGGCACGGTCAGCTTGCTGTCGGCGAGCGAGACGACGCCGTCGGCCGCGCCCTCCGCGGTCAGCGTCAGCTCCACCGCGCTGTCGGAGGAGTTGCTGTAGGTGACCGTCTTCGTGACCGGCTTGTTGCTCTCGTACGGCCACTTGTAGTAGCCGAGGTCGGCGCTGCCGGTCGCGGTGACGTCCGCGGTCACGGCGTCGGGCACGCTGACGCGCCCCGAGCCCAGGTCGTAGGCGGAGTCGGCGAGCTCCTTGGACGTCGACATCAGCGCGTCCTTGAGCTGCGCGCCCGTCCAGTCGGGGTGCTTCTGGGCAAGCAGGGCCGCGACACCGGCGACGTGCGGCGTCGCCATCGACGTACCACTCATGCTGGTGTACGCACCACTGCCGGGGACCAGCGAGGAGCGGGCGGCGAGGATGCCGACACCGGGCGCGGACAGGTCGGGCTTGAGCCCGTTGTCCCCGAAGCGGGGGCCCTTGCTGGTGAAGTAGGCGGCCTCGTCGGCGGAGTCGACGGCGCCGATGGTGAGGGCGGAGTCGGCGGCGCCGGGCGAGCCGATGGAGCCGGGGGCACCGGAGTTGCCCGCGGCGATGACGAAGAGGGCGCCGGTCTCCTTGGACAGCGAGTTCACGGCGGCGGCCATCGGGTCGGTGCCGTCGCTCGCCTCGGACGAACCGAGGCTCATCGAGACGACCTTGGCGTGGATGTCCTTGGCGGCCCACTCCATACCGGCGATGATCTGCGACTCGCTGCCGGATCCCTGGTTGCTGAGGACCTTGCCGACGGCGAGGGTCGCGTCGGGGGCGACGCCCTTCTCCTTGCCGTCGGAGGCGGCTCCGCTGCCGCCCACGGTCGACGTGACGTGGGTGCCGTGGCCGTTGCCGTCCGCGACCTCCTGGCCCTCGATGAAGGACTTGGACTCGGTGACGCGGGACGCGAGGTCGGGGTGCGTGGCGTCGTAGCCGGTGTCGAGGACGGCGACCTTGACGCCCTTGCCGGTGAGCCCGGCCTCCCAGGCCTTCGGGGTACCGATCTGCTCGTTGCTCTCGGCCATGTCGGCCTTGACGCGGCCGTCGAGCCAGATCTTGCCGATGCCGTCGGCGAAGTCCTTGCCCTCGGGGGCGGTCACGGCGTTCCAGAACGTACGGCCCTTGCCGGCGTCCAGGGCGGCGCCGCCGATGCTGTCGAGGCCGCGGGTGCGGTCGGCGCCCTTCGGGGTGCGCGCGGCGGAACGGGCGCTCTTGCCTGCGTACGACACGATGAGCGGCGTCGCATCGGCCTTGCTGTCGGCAAGCCCCTGGCGTATCAGCTCACTCACGTCGAAGAGCCGCGCGTCCAGCGTTCCGGCCGCGAGGTAGGGGCGCGCCTCGTCAGGTACGACGCTGATCTTCCCGTCGTTCACCTGGGTCCTGACGGCGCCGGTCGCGCCCTTCGCGCGGTCGACGGTGACGGCCTTCTTCCCGCCGCCGAGGTCGGTGACGGTCACCTTGTCGCCGGTCACCAGGGTCACTGTGTGGGCGGCGCGGGCGGCGGGCGTGGTGGCGCGGGCCGCCGGGGTGGCGGTGTCACCGGCGACGGCCTGCCCGCCCGGAAGCAGCGCGAGCGCGAGCCCGGCCGACAGCAGGGCCGCGCTCCGTCTCGCTGGTCCTCTGGTCATCGTTGCCTCTCTTCGTAGGCCTCGGGTATGGGGTGTTACCCGAGCGCTGCGAAGAGTGTGAAGTGCGCACTGTTACGGCGACATTGACGGGAGCTGGCGGGAAGCTGCCCTGGCACCTTCCCGCCAGGGGGCGGTCCGGACACAATCCGGACGCCACCCCGATGCCGGCGTCCGCGTGCGGCTGACAGCCTCAACGCCCCTCGGCCACAATGGGGTTAGGCATGTGCCACACGTTTCGACCGGTTTCACGGGGGCGGCATGGACGGTTTGGTGGAGTACGAGACCAAGGACCACACGACCGTGGTCTTCGAGGCGTCCGACGAGACAGGGGTGCGGCTCGTCTCGCGCGGGGGCCTGCCCACGGCGCAGGCGGTGGGCACGTTCGAGTCCGCGCTCGACGGGGCGCGCTCGGCTGCCGAGTCGGCACTGCGGGTCTTTCGCGAGGGGCCGCTCAAGCCGGACGGCGTGGAGATCGAGTTCGGCGTGAAGATGTCCGCCGAAGCAGGAGCGGTGATCGCCAAGGGCACGGCCGAGGGCCATCTGGTGGTGAAGCTCACCTGGTCGGCGAAGGACCGCACGGCCACGGACGACGCGTGAACAGCGCGCGCCGGCACGCCAGGATCGAGTGCGGGCGCCGGATCGGGGCCGGCTTCCTGGTGACCGGCGCAAGGTCGTGGCCTGCGTCCATGTGATCACCGACAGCGGCGCCGAGGTCGTCCTGCCGCACCACGAGGTCCCCGTCACCGTCCGCGGTGCCCGCCTCGTTCAGCTGCATCCGAGCGGCCTGCCGCTGGGGGCGGCGCCCTTTCTCTGCTCCCACTCGTCCCAGGCCGTCTGCATCCCCCGTTGCGCCGTCGTACGTTCCGGGCGCACCGGTCACAGCGCACCCCGACCTGCGCCTGCTCACCACGCCTTTACCAAGTGCCCCGACGGACCGAGGGAGTTCGTGACGAACTGGGGACGCCCCGACAGCCCTCACGCTGTCGGCTTCCTCGCGTCGTACTTCAGGAACTTGCGCCACTTCAGGGCCAGCAGCAGGACCGCCACCACGCACGCCGCGCCGCCGCCCGTGATCGCCACCGCGGGGGACGCGAGGTCGGCCGTCGAGCCTGCGACGAAGTCGCCGAGACGGGGGCCGCCCGCCACGACCACGATGAAGACGCCCTGGAGGCGGCCCCGCATCTCGTCGGGGGCCGCGACCTGGAGCATCGTGCCGCGGAACACCATCGAGACCGTGTCCGCGCAGCCGGCGAGCGCGAGGAAGAAGAGGCCGAGCCAGAGGTCTCTGGTGAGGCCGAAGACGGCGATCGCGAGGCCCCACGCGCACACGGCGAGGACGATCGCCAGGCCGTGGCGGTGCACGCGGCCCAGCCAGCCGGAGAACACCCCGCCCAACAGCGCGCCCACCGCGGGAGCGGCGACGAGCAGGCCGGTCGTCCGCGCGTCGCCGCCGTACCAGAGCAGCGCGACGGCCGGGTACAGCGCCCGCGGATACGCGAGGACCATCGCGCACATGTCCGTGAAGAAGGTCATCCGGAGGTTGGGCCGCCCGGCCAGGAACCGCAGGCCGTCCACCACGGACGCCCGCTTGCGCCGCTCCCCCTGCGGCGCGTCCGGCAGCATCGCCGGCAGCCGCCACATCGCGTACAACGCCGCCGAGAAGGCGACCGCGTCGATCAGATACGCCGTCTGGTAGCCCCACAGGCCGACCACGACGCCGCCCAGCATGGGGCCGATGAGGCTGCCGGCTGTGCTCGTCATGGAGTTGAGCGCGTTCGCCGCCGGCAGGTGCTCGGGCGGCAGGAGGCGCGGGATCATCGAGGTGCGCGCCGGTGAGTTGAGCGCCCCGCACATCGCCTGGAGGGCCACGACCGCGTAGAGCAGCCAGACGCGGTGGTAGCCGGCGAGCGCCGCGACGGCCAGTGCCACGGACAGCGCGCACGAGCCGGTCGCGCTGTACAGGCCGAGCTTGCGCCGGTCCATCGTGTCCGCGATGGCACCCCCGTAGAGGCCGAAGACGACCAGCGGGACCAGCGAGAACAGGCCGACCAGGCCCACGGAGAAGCTGGAGTGCGTGATGTCGTACACCTGGAGGGACACCGCGAGCGCGGTCATCGCCTGGCCCGTCCAGGACACCGTGTTGCCGACCCACAGGCGCCGGTAGTCGACGGAGATACGCAGCGGGGTGAGATCGGCGAGAATCCGGCGACGACCACCCGGAGCGGGGCCCTTCACCAGTGCCGGAGCGGATATCGCAGGGGTCTCGGAGGCGTCTGCCTGGTCCGGCGAGGACGGGGTGCTGGTCACACGGGATGCTAACAACGCCCGGCAAGACCACCCGTCCGGCGGAACCCCGCCCGGCTCATTCCAGCGCGCGCCCGGCGCCACCCCGCCGCAGGATTTCAGGAGGGCCGTTATTTGACGACCCGTCACGGTCTGCGCTCTCGGGAGGATCTGCCATGACCGTCAGTCTGGAGCAGTTGCGCCGCTGCCATCTCGCCGTCGACCTGGGGGCCGCGCGGACCCGGGTGTACGTGAAGGGCGCGGGCCTCGTCGTCGACGAGCCGAGCGCCGCCGCCGTCAACACCCGCACCGGCGCCCTGATCGCGGTCGGTGAGCTCGCCGAGAAGATGACGGGCCGCACCCCCGACTACATCCGCGTCATGCGCCCCGTCTCCGGCGGCACTGTCATCGACATCGACATGGCCCAGCGCATGCTGCGCCACCTCATCGGCGAGAAGCTGCGCCGCGCGCTGCGCCGCAAGCCCCGGCTGCGCGCCGCCGCCTGCACCCCGCACGACGCCGACCCGCTCGCGCAGCGCGCCGCCGTCGAGACCCTGGTCGGGCTCGGGGCGCGCCGCGTCGAACTCGTCGACACCCTCATCGCCGCCGCCGTCGGCTGCGACCTGCCCGTGGAGCGCCCCGAAGGCACGATGATCATCGTGTGCGGCGCGGCCACGACACAGATCGCCGTCCTGTCGCTGGGCTCGATCGTGACCGCCCAGCGCATCCCGGTCGGCGGCGACGCCATCGACCACGCGGTGGTCCAGCACCTGCGCCAGCACCACGAACTGATGCTCCCGTCCCAGTCCGTACGTCCCCTGCAGATCGCCCTCAGCGGCAATGGCCTCACCCCGTACGGCCCGGAGTCGACGGAGATCCACGGCCGGGACGTGGCGACGGGCCTGGCCCGCTCGGTGGTGGTCGACACGGCGGCCGTGCGCCACGCGATCCACACCCCGCTGACCGCCGTCCTCGACGGCATCGGCAAGGTCCTGCGGGACTGCCCGCCCGACCTGGTGGCCGACCTCGCCGACCGCGGCATCATGATGGTCGGCGGCAGCGCGCTGCTGCCCGGTTTCGACCAGATGCTGCGCGACGCCACGGGCGTACCGGTCCATATCGCCGAACGCCCCGACATCTGCGCGGTACTCGGCCTCGGCGCGATGCTGGAGGGCAAGGTCCAGCCCCTCACCCTCACCCCGGTGGCCGGCTGATTCCGGCGACCCGGTTCGACGCGGCGCGGGGACGTCCTTCGATGTCGCGTGTCGCGGGTCCGAGCCCGCCCGCCTGCGCAACGAGCCCCGGGGCCGGTGCTCAGGCGGGCGGGCTCGGGCATTCCACGGATGCGTTGCGGCGCACGGCCATCGAGGCCGGCCGGGTGGCCACAGATCATCAAGGAGTCCGAGACCCACGCACAGGACCAGCGCCACCACACCCATCAGCAGGGTGCGCCGACCGGCGCCGATCAGCTCGGCGGCGAAGGCCGGCCCGGGCAGACGATCGGGAGCCTCCGGTCGCCGGCATGGGGCGGCTCATGTCCGCACGCGCGGAGCGTCATGACTGAGGAGGCTGTGGAGACTCGCTGGCCCTTGGCGCGTCCACGATGTTCACCGTGGACGCGTAGTGGTGGGCTCGCCCTCCCCGCCACTTCACCCATGCCTCGTCGTCGAGGAGAGCACTGTGAACCGTCACGCCGGCCTGGCAGAGGAGTTCGACGAGGTCGGCATCACTTCGGACGATCCCGGCGACGTGCCCCTGGATTGCTACCCGTCGGCCCCCGGTGGGGGCGGGCGGGTGCACGACTATCGGAGTGGAGTCCATACGGCGAACGGTGCTACGGGCCGGCCGATCCCGCGCGTGAGCTCCGGTGGGAACGTTGCGCTGTTCGCGTGACTGGACACATCAACAGTGACGCGAGGCCGCGCCGCGACCGGTGTCGGGGAACGGCCTGTCCGGGGCCTGGCGGACTGCGGCGGCGTCCGGCCGTCCCGGCCGCACGCCGCCAAGTACCTTGCGCACCACGCAGGTTCGCCTACGGATACGGCTCCCAGGACCGCCTCGTCACCGGGCGGCTCGCCAGGCCGCTCGCGCCGCTCGGTTCAGCCGGGCCGAGCCCCTGCGTGTGACGGATGCAAGGGCTCGCCGGGCACTTCCGCTCAGCCGATCGGCTGACGTCTTCGGGGCCCGGTCCGGCGATGGGCCCTCAGTAGCCGGCAGCGCGCGGGCCCCGCACCGCTCGCCGTTCGTGCCCGGACGCACCGTCATGAACGGCTGAATCGTCGCAGTGGCCCCGCCGGACCGGAAAGCTTCGAGCGAAGCGCTTGAGACGTTGCCGTGAGGCGGTTTTCCTCACGCCTTCCCGGGTCCTCACTTCGTGAGGAGTCGAACGGCAAGGCGGGCTGCCAATGCTGTTCGAGGCGCCCCGTCGAACTCTGCCCGCAGATATGTGGCTGAAGGTGATTCTGCGACACCAACTGATTCGCCACGAGATAAATGAGCGTGGCGACCGCATCCTGATCCACGACCACGGTACGACCGCTACCCACCGGCGCCTCGGGTGCCGACCTATTCGAGCATCTTCTCGGTGCGATCGGAACGGCCCGCTCTCGCTGCCCGACCTCGCCGGCCAGCGGAACGCCGGACGCGCTCACCCTTGAGGGAATGGGCCGAATTCCGAGGGAGTCTCTGCGTTCCTCGATGTAGTCGAACTGTTGGTAGAATCCGGGCAGTTGAGACGTAGTCTCCGCGGATCCCGCGGTGATCTGCTCTCTGCCGCGCAGGAGTTCGCGATGCATTTCCCCGTACGCGCTGCCCAGCTTGACGGAGTCCTCGCCGCGATCAGTCAGGCCGCTCGCGTAGGGGGCGGCAATGGCCAGCGCTGCCAGGCCCGACAGCCCGGAGATGAGAACCTGCGCCGTGAGCACGGAGGACTCGGCCACCACAGGCCAGGCCAGAAGGCCGGTGAGGAGGCTGACCCCTCCTGCGGCGACGCCGTAGAGGCGCTCCTTGCGTACCAGGCGGACTGCCTCGCGCGGCATCCTTCTTGCCCAGTACTCGGAGCTTTCGATGGTCTCTTCAAGTCTTTGCGAGATTGCAGCGGCGGCCGTTGTCTTCGTTTTCGTGAGCGATCTCTGCGGCATTTTCATGCATCCCTCAAGTCCGAAGGGGCGGATTCGACGTCACGGATCGACGGAGCAAGACAGTCCGCCGCCTGGTGAATGCCCAGCCCGTGCACGGCCGGCATCCCACCCATTGCGATTCTCGGCTGGTCGGCCATGACGCCGTTTCGTATACCCCCGTCCGTATACGGAATGTGCAGCATGACCGACGACAGCCGACGCGACTTGGAGGGCTCGATCGAGCCCGAGGAACCGGGCATACCTCGGCACGCCTTCGACGAAGCGCGACATGCCCATGGGTGCGCCCGAGATCACCGCGATGCAGGCACGGACCGTGAGGTGGTCCGTACGAGCATTCAGCCATCTCGGGCGCGGCGTGCCCGGCTGGGATAACCTTTCGTTGATCGCCCCGGCCCGATTCCGGCGGGCCGGGGCCTCAACTATTCCAGCGGCCGGTGTTACCAGCCGCCCTTGCCGCCGCCGCCGTAGCCGCCGCCGTAGCCACCACGGTGGTCGTCGACCACACGGAAGCTGCCTACAACGCCGTTCTTGACGAACACGCCGCCGCGGATGTGGCGGAGGGGCACGATGCTGTTGCTGGTGCTCCACGGTCCGACCGTGGCAATGGGAGACCCGTTGTCGCAGGTCGCGCCACGGAAGACCTCAACAGTCTTCCTGCTGTCGTTGCGGACGTTGAAGCTACGCGAGCCCAGACCGCTGACCACAGTGATGCAGCCATCCGACCAGGCCGAGTAGGACCGCTCGTTGAAGTGGATCCGTCCCTCGTGCTTGTAGCCGCCGTAGTTGTTGTCTTCCTTCTCCTTGCCCTGGCCGGAGTCGCCACCGAGGGGCGCCGCCGCGGGAGCAGCCGCCTGACGAACAGCCGGAGCAGCCGGGGCGGCCTCCGTGCCGGCAGCAGCGGCGTAGTTGATGCCGGTGGCGGCGAGGGCTGCAGCGCCGGCAATAGCGGCGGTGACAGCAATGGAGCGCTTGCTCATGTCAGTTTCTTCCTTCTCGGAGAGATCGGCCGGACAGCCGCTCTGTGAAAGAAGATACATAAATCGCCCCATTCATCACTTATAAGACGTGCTGAAAATGCGAGAAATAATCCGAGTGGCCGTATGCCGGCGGCGGCACCTGTCGACTGCGGCACTCACATCGACTCTCAATTGGCTTGATTTACAGGCGAGTTGACATCTCGTTAGCCCTATCAGGTGACTCGCTGACGACTGCTCAAGCCTCCGACGGCGTGTCGCGGATTTCCGCGTGGCGCGCAGTCGCTCGCGCCCCCTGCCGGTCGGGGCGAAGCTCGTCGACGCCACGCAGACCGCGCTTCAGGGCGGCTGCCTCGTGATCCCCAGGGTGCCCCGGGCGTTCCGGGCGCCTTCGGCGGCCCCGGCCGTCGCCACGCAGACCGGGCCGGTTCGCGACCCGACCGTCCGCGATCTCGACGTCGATGGTGTCCCTCTTCGCGGACGGGGAGAGCACCCTCTCGTCCGGCCGCCGTTCTTTCGGACACTCCCCTACCGCGCGCGACGCCCCGTCCAGGCAGGTGCAGCGCCTCGGCGGCGAATCCGTTGCGGGCCGAAGAAGTGGCAGGGGGCGCAGGGGCGGATCGATCAGATCAGCGAGCGCACACCTGCCCGGCCCCTGAGGCGCCGAGGGGCATCGTCATCGATGACCCGCTCGACCGGCTCGCGGCTCCCCCGAGCCAGGTGACGGAGGTTGCACCCAACGGCGCGGTCGCCAGCTCTTCGGGCCGGCAGCGGGCGGCCGACGGTCCACCTGACGGGTAATCACGTCCGCCGAACGACGGACGCTCCGGTGTGTCGCAGGTTAAAACGTTCCTGCATCGGAAACCCTTGGTGGGGCGGGTGGGACTCGAACCCACGGCCGACGGATTATGAGTCCGCTGCTCTAACCGGCTGAGCTACCGCCCCGTTACGGCGTGGCGCGTACATGTGTGCGCGCCGTCTGCCGCAGCATAGCCGCTCATACGATCTCCTGCTCCGGATGCTCGGCCTTGCTCGACGTAGAGGACCTCGCCGCGCCCGCAGACGGTTCCACCTGGTGGAGAAGACGACACGACAAGACCCCCGGGGGTTCCCCGGGGGTCTTGTCCGTCAGCTCTCCCGACTGGACTCGAACCAGTAACCTGCCGGTTAACAGCCGGCTGCTCTGCCAATTGAGCTACAGGAGATCGAGCTCCCCCGACTGGACTCGAACCAGTAACCTGCCGGTTAACAGCCGGCTGCTCTGCCAATTGAGCTACAGGGGAATGTCTCGTTGCATCGAACGCATCTACCTGGGCACTCGCCAGGGGGCGTGCGCTCGCTGCGACACATACATTAGCGCAAGCAGGGGGGTGCTCCGCCAATCGGTTCCCCCGGTGATCACAAGGGAAGGGTGACAGCCATGCGCTACCGGCTCACATTCGTCGCCGGTCTGGCCCTGGGTTACGTGCTCGGGACCCGGGCCGGACGCGAGCGGTACGAGCAGCTGAAGAAGTCCGCCCGCGGGTTCGCGCAGAACCCCGCCGTCCGGAACACGGCGGAGTCGGCGGCCCAGCAGACGCGTCACTTCGCGGGCAAGGCCATGCACTCGGTGAGCGTGAAGGTCGAGAGCCGGGTCCCCGACTCGGTGGCCGGCCGGGTGCGCTCGCTGCGGGAGCGCGGCCAGGGCGGCGACGGCTTCGAGGACGACTGGGGCACCAGCAATACCTGAGCCCCGCGGCCCCGCCGCTCAGCGGGTCTTCGGCCCCGGCCCCGGCCCGCGGGACGGGGCCGCCGCGGAGTGCGGCAGAATTCAGTCATGGGGATAGTCGCCGGGCTGGACAGTTCGCCCGATTTCACTCGGATCGTGGTCTGTGACGCGGACTCCGGTGCCGTGCTCAAGCAGGGCTATGCCCCGCACCCGCTCGAATCCGCCGAGGGCGGCGGCCGTCCCGCCGATGTCGATCCACAGGCGTGGCTCCTCTCACTCGGCGAGGCCGCGGGCGGCGGGCTGCTCGAAGGCGTGCAGGCCATCGGAGTTTCCACGCAGCAGAACGCGCTGGTGCCGCTGGACGCGCAGGGCAACACCGTGCGCCCCGCAATGCCAGGGGGCGACAAGCGGACGCAGGCCTCGGCCGCGGATCTCATCGACCGGCTCGGCGGGCGCGAGGCGTGGGCGCAGGCCGTCGGGTGTGTGCCGCAGGCCGCGCATCCGGTGACGAAGCTGCGGTGGCTGGCGAAGCACGAGCCGGAGGCCGCGCAGCGGGTCGCGCTCGTGCTCCAGGCCCACGACTGGCTGGTGTGGCAGCTCCTCGGCCGGCCCTCGCGGCGGACCACCGACCGGGGCGGCGCCTCGGGCACCGGCTACTGGTCGGCGGCGAGCGGCTCGTACCGGCCTGACCTGGTCGAGCTGGCACTCGGGCACCAGGCGATGCTGCCGGAGGTGCTCGGCCCCGGGGACGCGGCGGGCACCACTCCGGAGGGGCTGATCATCTCTGCCGGTACGGGCGAGACGATGGCCGCGGCGTTCGGGCTCGGGGTGCGGCAGGGCGACGCCGTGGTGTCACTCGGCGCCTCGGGGTCGGTCATGGCGGTGCACCACGAGGCACTCGTCGATCCGTCCGGGACGATCACCTCGCTCGCCGACGCGACCGGCATGCATCTGCCCGTCGTCCATACGCTCAATGCGGTGCGGACCCTGCGCGGTACGGCCGACATGCTCGGGCTCTCCGGGATCGAGGAGCTGTCCGACCTGGCGATGAAGTCGACCCCCGGTTCGCACGGGCTGGTCATGCTGCCGTATCTGGAGGGCGAGAAGACACCGAGTCTGCCGCACACCGCGGGCACCCTGAGCGGGCTGCGGCGGGAGTCGATGAAGCCGGAGCATCTCGCGCGGGCCGCGTTCGAGGGCATGCTGTGCGGGCTCGGGGACGCCATGGACGTACTGCGGGCGCGTGGGGTCGGGGTGCGGCGGGTGTTCCTGCTCGGAGCGGCGGCCGAGCTGCCGGCGGTGCAGGCGGCGGCGCCGATGCTGTTCGGGACGCAGGTCGTGGTGCCGCAGCCCGCGGACTACGCGGCGCTCGGTGCGGCGCGGCAGGCGGCGTGGGCGCTGAGCGGTCAGCTGCCGCAGTGGCAGGGCGCGGCCGCGCAGGTTCTGGAGCCGGGCGAGGAACTGCCCGTCGGGCAGGCGGTGCGCCAGCAGTTCACCGCCGTACGGGAGCAGACGCACCCCGGAGCCTTCGATTCCGTGGGGGCATGAGCGTTTCGTCCCGCTCCACGTGGGTTTCTTGGCGCGGACTTGGCTAAATCGGTTGAGGTAACGCGGGTGGAGTGTCGGACGATGGGGGTCGTGCATCACTGACCCCCGTCATGTCGGCCGACTTCGAGAGACCGAGCGTGCTCATACGACTCCTTCGGACGTACCTCAGTCCGTACAAGAAACCCATCGGCGTGCTGGTGCTGCTGCAGTTTCTGCAGACCTGCGCCTCGCTCTACCTGCCCACCCTCAACGCGGACATCATTGACAACGGTGTCGTGAAGGGGGACACGGGCTACATCCTGGCCTTCGGGGCCATCATGATCGCGATCACCGTGGTCCAGATGGTCTGCAACATCGGCGCCGTGTACTACGGCGCCCGCACCGCGTCCGCGCTCGGACGGGACGTCCGGGCCTCCGTGTTCGACCGCGTGCAGTCCTTCTCGGCACGCGAGATGGGCCAGTTCGGGGCGCCGTCCCTGATCACCCGCACGACGAACGACGTGCAGCAGGTCCAGATGCTCACGCTCATGACGTTCACGCTGATGGTGTCGGCGCCGATCATGTGCGTCGGCGGCATCGTCATGGCGCTGGGCCAGGACGTGCCCCTGTCCGGCGTGCTGCTCGCCGTGGTCCCGGTCCTCGGAATCAGCGTCAGCCTGATCGTGCGCCGCCTGCGCCCGCTGTTCCGCACCATGCAGGTGCGGCTCGACACGGTGAACCGGGTGCTGCGCGAGCAGATCACCGGTAACCGCGTCATCCGCGCCTTCGTACGCGACGACTACGAGAAGGAGCGCTTCCGCGAGGCCAACGCCGATCTGACCGCGGTCTCCCTCGGTACCGGCAAGCTCCTCGCGCTGATGTTCCCGATCGTCATGACCGTGGTGAACATTTCGTCGATCGCCGTCGTCTGGTTCGGCGCGCACCGCATCGACAGCGGCGGCATGCAGATCGGCGCGCTCACCGCGTTCCTCGCCTATCTGATGCAGATCGTGATGAGCGTCATGATGGCCACCTTCATGTTCATGATGGTGCCGCGCGCCGAGGTCTGTGCCGAGCGCATCCAGGAGATCCTCTCCACCGAGTCCAGCGTCGTGCCGCCGTCCGCGCCGGTGCGGGAGCTGCGCCGCCACGGTCATCTGGAGATCCGGGACGCGGGCTTCCGCTACCCGGGTGCCGAGGAGCCCGTGCTCAAGGCCATCCAGGTCACCGCGCGCCCCGGTGAGACGACCGCCGTCATCGGCTCGACCGGCAGCGGCAAGTCCACCCTCCTCGGCCTGGTGCCGCGGCTGTTCGACGCGACCGACGGCGAGGTCCTGGTGGACGGCGTCGACGTGCGCACCATCGAGCCGGCGCTCCTCGCCAGGACCGTCGGGCTCGTGCCGCAGAAGCCGTACCTCTTCGCGGGGACCGTCGCGACGAATCTGCGGTACGGCAATCCGGACGCGAGTGACGAGGACCTGTGGCACGCCCTGGAGGTGGCGCAGGCCAAGGACTTCGTGAAGAAGCTGGAGAACGGGCTCGACTCCCCGATCGCGCAGGGCGGCACCAATGTGTCCGGCGGTCAGCGCCAGCGGCTCGCGATCGCGCGGACGCTGGTACAGCGGCCCGAGATCTATCTCTTCGACGACTCGTTCTCCGCGCTCGACTACGCGACGGACGCCGCGCTGCGGGCCGCGCTGGGGCACGAGACCGCCGAGGCGACCGTGGTGATCGTGGCCCAGCGGGTCTCCACCATCCGCGACGCGGACCGCATCGTGGTCCTCGACGAGGGCCATGTCGTGGGCACCGGCACCCATCACGAGCTGATGGCCGGCAATGAGACGTACCGGGAGATCGTTCTCTCCCAGCTGACGGAAGCGGAGGCGGCCTGATGGCGGGGCCAGGCGGGCGGATGATGGGCGGGGGCGGCCCCGACCAGCGTTCGATGGACTTCAAGGGCTCGGGCAAGCGGCTCATCAGGCAGTTCAGGCCCGAGAAGACGACGATGCTCGCGATGGTCGCGTGCGTCGTCCTGAGTGTGGGCCTGTCGGTGCTGGGCCCGAAGATCCTGGGCCGGGCGACCGACCTGGTCTTCGCGGGCATCATCGGGCGTGAGATGCCGTCCGGGAGCAGCAAGGCGCAGGTCATCGCGGGGATGCGGGCCAAGGGTGACTCCGGGGTCGCCGACATGCTCTCCGGGATCGACTTCACGCCCGGCCAGGGCATCGACTTCGACGCCGTGGGCTCCGTGCTGGGACTCGCCCTCTGTACGTTCCTGGGGGCCGGTCTCCTGATGGCCGTGGCGACGCGGCTGTCGAACCGGGCGCTCAACAAGACCGTCTTCCGGATGCGCGAGGACATCCAGGCGAAGCTGTCGCGCCTTCCGCTGTCGTACTTCGACAAGCGGCAGCGCGGTGAGGTCCTCAGCCGCGCCACGAACGACATCGACAACATCGGGCAGACGCTCCAGCAGACGATGGGCCAGCTCATCAACTCGCTGCTCACCATCATCGGCGTGCTGGTGATGATGTTCTGGATCTCGCCGCTGCTCGCGCTGGTGGCGCTGGTGACGGTGCCGCTGTCGTTCCTGATCGCGACGCGGGTCGGCAAGCGGTCGCAGCCGCAGTTCGTGCAGCAGTGGAAGACCACCGGCAAGCTGAACGCGCACATCGAGGAGATGTACACCGGCCACACCCTGGTGAAGGTGTTCGGGCGTCAGGAGGAGTCGGCGAAGGCGTTCGCCGAGCAGAACGACGCGCTCTACGAGGCCGGGTTCAAGGCGCAGTTCAACAGCGGGATGATGCAGCCGCTGATGTTCTTCGTGTCGAACCTGAACTATGTGCTCGTCGCCGTGGTGGGTGGCCTGCGGGTCGCCTCGGGTTCACTGTCGATCGGTGACGTCCAGGCGTTCATCCAGTACTCGCGGCAGTTCTCCATGCCGCTGACGCAGGTCGCCTCGATGGCGAACCTGGTGCAGTCGGGCGTCGCGTCGGCCGAGCGGATCTTCGAACTGCTCGACGCGGACGAGCAGGAGGCCGACCCGGTGCCGAGCGAGAAGCCCGATCTGCTGCGCGGGCTCGTCGAGTTCGAGAACGTGTCGTTCCGCTACGAGCAGGACAAGCCGCTCATCGAGGACCTGTCGCTCGCCGTGGAGCCGGGTCACACCGTCGCCATCGTGGGCCCGACGGGCGCCGGCAAGACGACGCTGGTCAACCTGCTGCTCCGCTTCTACGAGGTGACCGGCGGGCGCATCACCCTCGACGGGGTCGACGTGGCGAAGATGTCGCGCGACGAACTCCGTTCCGGGATCGGCATGGTGCTCCAGGACACGTGGCTGTTCGGCGGCACGATCGCGGACAACATCGCGTACGGCGCCACCAAGGACGTCACGCGGGAGCAGATAGAGGAGGCGGCACGGGCCGCCCACGCGGACCGGTTCATCCGGACGCTGCCCGAGGGCTACGACACCGTGATCGACGATGAGGGGGCGGGCGTCAGCGCCGGTGAGAAGCAGCTCATCACCATCGCGCGCGCGTTCCTTTCGGACCCGGTGATACTCGTCCTCGACGAGGCGACGAGCTCGGTCGACACCCGTACCGAGGTGCTCATCCAGACGGCGATGGCGCGGCTCGCGCACGGGCGGACCAGCTTTGTCATCGCCCACCGGCTGTCCACGATCCGCGATGCCGACACCATCCTGGTGATGGAGAACGGGGACATCGTGGAGCAGGGCACGCACGAGGCGCTGCGCGCTGCCGGTGGGGCGTATGAGCGGCTGTACAACGCGCAGTTCGCGCAGGCCGTTGCCGAGGTGGACTAGGCGCGTCATGGGGCGGCGGGGTTCTGCGTGCGGGTCGTTCGTGGCTTGTTTGCGCAGTTCCCCGCGCCCCTGATGGTTCTCTGTGCGGGTCGTGGGGGTTGAGCGCGCCCACGCGGCGGAGCCGCACATGTCACAGCCCCGCGCCACCATCAGTCCAGATAGCCACGCAGTTGGTCGGCGAACGCGTGGTCGCGCAGCTTGTTGAGGGTCTTGGACTCGATCTGGCGGATGCGTTCGCGGGTCACCCCGAAGATGCGGCCGATCTCCTCCAGCGTGCGAGGGCGGCCGTCCGCCAGGCCGTAGCGGAGCTGGACCACCTTGCGTTCGCGTTCGCCGAGGGTCGAGAGGACCGCCTCCAGGTGTTGGCGCAGGAGGAGGAACGCGGCCGATTCGACGGGGGACGTCGCGTCGCCGTCCTCGATCAGGTCGCCCAGCGCGACATCGTCCTCCTCGCCCACCGGCGCGTGCAGCGACACCGGTTCCTGGGCCAGGCGCAGGACTTCGCTGACCCGCTCGGGCGCGAGTTCGAGGTGGGCGGCGACCTCTTCCGGGGTGGGTTCGTAGCCGCGTTCCTGGAGCATGCGGCGCTGGACGCGGACGACCCGGTTGATCAGCTCGACGACGTGCACCGGGACGCGGATCGTGCGGGCCTGGTCGGCGAGGGCCCGCGACATGGCCTGCCGGATCCACCAGGTCGCGTACGTCGAGAACTTGTAGCCGCGGGCGTAGTCGAACTTCTCGACCGCCCTGATCAGGCCGAGGTTTCCCTCCTGGACCAGGTCCAGCATGGTCAGGCCGCGGCCCACGTAGCGCTTGGCGACCGAGACGACCAGGCGGAGGTTGGCCTCGATGAGGCGGCGCTTCGCCATCCGGCCCATGACGACGAGTTTGTCGAGGTCGATGGCGAGCTGGGAGTCGGGGTCGGGGGTGCCCGTCAGCTTCTCCTCGGCGAAGAGTCCGGCCTCGACCTTGCGGGCCAGGTCGACCTCCTCCGCGGCCGTGAGCAGCGGGATCCGTCCGATCTCGCGCAGGTACTGGCGGAACAGGTCCGAGGACGGGCCGCCGGTGTCGGTGCGGCTGCGGGAGGCAGGGGGCTCGGGAGTCTCGGCTTCCACGGTGTCGAGGAGGAGGGCGACGGGCGGGCGGGGCCCGGCCTCCCGCGGCTCCGTCTCCGACTCGGGCCCTGGCTCTGGCTCCGGTTCCGGCAGTTCGGCGGCGCCGGACGTCAGAGGGGCGTCGGCGGGATCGTCGGGCGGGTCGGAGTCCGGGTGGTTCTCCGGCCCCCTCTGCTGGGGGACGGCCGGGAGTGCCTCTCCGTCCGTGTCCGGCGCGGGGGCGCCCTGTGCGCTCTGACGCGCGGCACCGGTCTGGCTGAGGGTCTGGGTCTGCACGGGGGCGACCTCCAAGGTGATCGCTGCTGAGGCGTGCGGCAGGGGTACACCGGGATCGGCGACGGCGGCCACACCGCTGTCCGTCCCGTACGCGATAGGCGGAACCGCGGGGGTGTCGGACCCGTTGTCGGGGTTCCGGCCGCGCTCCGAGGACTCAGGCACCGGACCCAGTGTGCTGTACGACACAACGCTGCCACGAGGGGCGTGCGGTGACTTTTTGAGTCCGGTGCGTGACCGCCCGGTTACCGTGCACGACGCCTGCCCCTGCCGGGCGGACCGAAACCGGCCGGGCGGACCCTCGTCACGGGCCCGCGGGGCGCAGCGGTCAGAGCGCCTGCGCGCCGAGGTCCTGCAGTGCCCTGTCGTAGCGCTGGAGGACCATCAGCTCCTCCTGGACGGCGGACAGGCGCGCCGGGTCGCCGTGCGTGCCCAGGCGGGTCAGGGAGCCCTGTACGTCGCGGATGCGCCGGTCGACGGCGCGGCGGCGCACGGCGACGAGCTGCTGGCCCGCGTACACCTCGTCGACGGATCTGCGCAGGATCGCCTCGACGGCGAGCTCGGTGACCATGGCGCGCACCGCGTCGTCGGGCGCCACCTCCCGGACGCGTACGAGATACGCCTGCGGGTCCTGCGTGCCGAGGTCGGCGCCGCCCGCCTCGATGATCGCCTCGCGCACCGCGGCGTACGGGGCGGCGGTGAACTCGTCCACGCCGTACGCGTCGAAGGCCGGGGAGACCAACTCGGGCCGCTGGAGGGCCAGTTTGAGCAGCTCGCGCTCGGTGGCGTACACGGGGTTGCGCAGGGTGAGGGCGGGGCCGGCGGCGGAGGCGCGCGTCGCCGCGGCCTCGTAGGACTGCTGCGGGCGGGCCGGGGCGGGGCCGCGGCCACCGCGGTCGCGGGCCCAGCGGGCGAGCTGCGAGACGCGCTTGACGACGAACTGCGTGTCGAGGATGCCGAGCATGCCGGCGAGCTGGACGGCTACCTCGTGCTGCGCGCCGCTGTTCTTGATGCGGGCGACGACGGGGGCGGCCTCGTCCAGCGCGGAGGCGCGGCCGGCGGGGGTCTCCAGGTCGTACCGGGAGACGATGTGGCGCAGGGCGAACTCGAAGAGCGGGGTGCGGGGTTCGACGAGGTCGGCGACCGCCTCGTCGCCCTTGGCCAGGCGCAGGTCGCAGGGGTCCATGCCGTCGGGGGCCACGGCGATGTACGTCTCGGCGGCGAACTTCTGGTCGTCCTCGAAGGCGCGCAGGGCGGCCTTCTGGCCCGCCGAGTCGCCGTCGAAGGTGAAGATCACACGGGCGCTCCCGTTGTCCATGAGGAGGCGGCGCAGGATCTTGATGTGGTCGCCGCCGAAGGCCGTGCCGCAGGTCGCGATGGCGGTGGTGATGCCGGCGAGATGGCAGGCCATCACGTCCGTGTACCCCTCGACGACGACCGCGCGGCTCGACTTGGCGATGTCCTTCTTCGCGAGGTCGATGCCGTAGAGCACCTGGGACTTCTTGTAGATCGGCGTCTCGGGCGTGTTCAGGTACTTCGGACCGTTGTCGTCGTCGCGCAGGCGGCGGGCGCCGAAGCCGACGACCTCGCCGCCGATGTCGCGGATGGGCCACATCAGGCGGCCGCGGAAGCGGTCGATGGGGCCGCGGCGGCCCTCCTGCGCGATCCCGGAGGTGATGAGCTCCTTGTCGGTGAACCCCTTGCCGCGCAGGAAGCGCGTGAGGTGGTCCCAGCCGGCCGGGCTGTAGCCGACGCCGAAGTGCGCGGCGGCGGCCTGGTCGAAGCCGCGCTCGGCGAGGAACTTACGGCCGATCTCCGCCTCGGCGCTCTCCAGCTGGTCCATGTAGAACTGGGCGGCCGCCTTGTGCGCCTCGACCAGGCGGATGCGCTCACCGCGCTGGTGCGACGGGTTGTAGCCGCCCTCCTCGTACCGCAAGGTGATGCCCGCCTGGCCGGCGAGGCGCTCCACGGCCTCGGAGAAGGAGAGGTGGTCGACCTTCATCACGAACGTGATGGTGTCGCCGCCCTCCTGGCAGCCGAAGCAGTGGAAGAAGCCCTTGCTCGGGCTGACCTGGAAGGACGGCGACTTCTCGTCGTGGAAGGGGCACAGGCCCTTGAGGTTCCCGCCGCCCGCGTTGCGCAGTTGCAGGTACTCGGACACCACGGCGTCGATCGGGACCGCGTCCCGGACCGCCTTCACGTCCTCGTCATTGATCCTGCCTGCCACGCAAGAATTCTACGGTGACCCGCCGACACTCACGTCACCCGTCCTCCCCCTCAAGCAGCGCCGTGAGCGCGACGGACGGATCCGACAGGCGTTCGGCCCCGGGCCTGACACCGGAGCGGATGAGGGCCTGGATGGTCTCCGTGACGTCCCACACGTTCACGTTCATCCCGGCGAGCACCCGCCCGTCCTTGAGCCAGAACGCGATGAACTGCCGCTTGCCTGCGTCCCCGCGGATGACCACCTGGTCGTACGAGCCCGGGGGCGCCCAGCCCGAGTACTCGAGGCCGACGTCGTACTGGTCGGAGAAGAAGTACGGCACGCGGTCGTACGTCACCTCCTGGCCCAGCATGGCGCGCGCGGCGGCCGGGCCGCCGTTGAGCGCGTTGGCCCAGTGCTCGACGCGCAGCCGGGTCCCGAACAGGGGGTGCTGCACGGCCGCCACGTCACCGGCCGCGTAGATGTCCGGGTCGGAGGTGCGCAGCGAGGCGTCGACGGCGATGCCGCCGCCGTGCGAACGGTCGGCGAGTTCGATCCCGGCGGACTCGGCGAGCGAGACGCGCGGGGCGGCGCCGATCGCGGCCAGCACGTCATGGGCCAGGTGCTCCTCGCCGTCGTCGGTGAGGGCGGCGAGGACCATGCCGTCCTGGCCGGTGATGCCGGTGAGGCGGGTCCCGAAGTGGAAGCGGACGCCGTGCTCGGCGTGCAGGTCGGCGAAGATCTGGCCGATTTCGGGGCCGAGGACCGCGTGCAGCGGGGTTGCCTCGGGCTCGACGACGGTGACCTCGGCGCCGTACTCGCGGGCCGCCGCGGCGACCTCCAGGCCGATCCAGCCCGCGCCCGCGATCACGATGTGGCCGTTGTCCCGGCCGAGAGAGGCGAGGACGCCCTTCAGGCGCTCCGCGTGGGCGAGGCGGCGCAGGTGGTGCACGCCGGCCAGCTCGGTGCCCGGGATGTCCATGCGGCGCGGCTCGGCGCCGGTGACCAGGAGCAGCTTGTCGTAGTGGACGACCGTGCCGTCGCCGAGCCGGACGTTCTTCACGGCCGGGTCGACCGCTACGACGGTCTGGCCGAGGTGCAGCTCGATGTCGTTCTGCGCGTACCAGGCCGGTTCGTGGACGAAGACGCTGTCCCGTTCCTCCTTGCCCTGGAGATAGCCCTTGGACAGGGGTGGGCGTTCGTACGGATGATCCCTCTCGTCCCCGATGAGGATCACTCTGCCGTTGAAGCCCTCGGAGCGCAGCGTCTCGGCCGCTTTCGCTCCGGCGAGCCCGCCTCCGACAATGACGAACGTTTGATCCGCGTCGACCACGTGATGCCTCCTCTTTGCCATGGCGCCATATGCGAGCGTCCCGCACGGAGCGTGATGCGGGAAGGGGGCATGGTCCGAACAGGGCATCTTTTCGTCACGCCCAGTGGTCGATGGCCGGTTTCGCGACGAGGGCGACGACCGTGCACAGGAGCGCGATCCGCACGAACCCCGCTCCGCGGCGCAGCGCGGTGCGGGCCCCGTCGTTCTTCTGCGTCGTGTCACCGGTGGCGCTGACCGACCCGCTGCTCGACCCCGTCCTCGTGCATCCTCCGGGATCCGCGCCGGGGTGGCCGACCCCCCAGGCGCTCGCCCTCGAAGCCCTCGAAGCCCTCGAACATCCGCGTACGACCGTGCAGTTGGCCCGGCTGCTGCGGCCGACCGCGTCCACCGCGAGCCGGCGCGCCACGGTCCTGCGGGAGGCGGGTCCCGTCGGTTCGCTGCGGCGCGGCAACACCGGCCTGCACCGCCGCACCCCGCTGGGCGACGCCCTCATGGACGGGGCCCTGTCAGCCGCGCGTGCAGCTCGCGGGCCGAGGCGTCGGTGAGGGAGGAGATCTGGTCGACGATCACGCGCTTGCGGGAGCGGTCGTCGCCCGCCGTGTCGAACAGGGCACGGAACTGCGGGTCGAGGCCGTCGGGGGCGCGCAGGGTGAGCGCCTCGGCGAGTTCCGCCACGACGATGCGCTGGTCGGCGCGGAGCCGCTCCTGCTGCGGGCGCTGCATCACGTACCGGTCGGCGACCGCCTTGAGGACCGCGCACTCGTACCGTGCCTCGCGCGGCACCACCAGCTCGGCCTCGTAGCGCGTGAGGCGGCCCGAGCCGTACCGGGTACGCGTGGCGCCCTCCGCCGCGAGGCAGAAGCGGCCGATGAGCTGGCTCGTCGCATCCTTGAGGCGGGCCTGCGCGACCGCCGTGCCGTCGTAGCCGTGCGGCCACCACTCCTGGTCGAGGAGCCGGTCGAGCGCCGCCGCGAGCTCTTCGGGGTCCGTGTCCGCCGGCACGTAACGGCCGATCGCGACCGCGTAGATGTCACGGCGCTCCGGTTCGGCGTGCAGCATGTTCGGGTCCAGGTGGCCGGCGTGCAGGCCGTCCTCCAGGTCGTGCACCGAGTACGCGACGTCGTCCGACCAGTCCATGACCTGCGCCTCGAAGCAGGTGCGTCGCTCGGGTGACTCCTTGCGGATCCAGTCGAAGACCGGGCGGTCGTCCTCGTACACGCCGAACTTGGGCGAGGCCGGGTCGGTGGGGTGGCCGCCGCGGGGCCACGGGTACTTCGTCGCGGCGTCCAGCGCGGCACGCGTGAGGTTCAGGCCTACGCTGACCAGCTCGTCCGTGTCGGCGCTCTGGACGAAGCGCTTGGGTTCGATACGGGTCAGCAGGCGCAGCGACTGCGCGTTCCCCTCGAAGCCGCCGCAGTCCTGCGCCACCTCGTTCAGCGCCTGTTCGCCGTTGTGGCCGAAGGGCGGGTGGCCCATGTCGTGCGAGAGGCAGGCCGTCTCCACGAGGTCCGGGTCGCAGCCGAGCGCCGCGCCGAGCTCCCGGCCCACCTGCGCGCATTCCAGGGAGTGCGTCAGACGGGTGCGGGGGCTGGCGTCCCAGGCTCGGATGGGGGTCCCCCCTGCTCGAGCGGAGTCGAGAGCCTGGGGGATCGTGCCGGGGGTGACTACCTGGGTCTTGCCCGCGAGGCGGCGCAGCGCCGAGGAGTGCAGGACGCGGGCGCGGTCGCGCTGGAAGGCGGTGCGGCCGGGGCGTTTGTCCGGCTCGGGGGCCCAGCGCTCCGCCGCCGCTGCGTCGTAGCCGGACTGGTCGATGGGGTGCGATGGGGCGGTAGGGATGGCTGGGACCGATTTCGCTGCGGGTGTCTCGTGCGTGCCTTCCATGGACTGACAGTAAAGGCACGCGGTGACAAACGGTCAGGCCGACGTGAGCTGCCGCTGTACGGGAGCGGGTCGCGCCGGGGACGCGAGCGTCGTGTCGTAGCGGTGGAGCAGGAGGCGCGCCATCGCCGTGTGCGCGCCGAGCGGGGCGGCGGCTATCCAGGGGGCGGCCTGCGCGCACTGCGTGGCGAAGCGGCCCGGCGCCGTGAAGTACGCGGCGACGGCGGCTCGGTGCCTGCCTCTCGCGGCCAGCGCCCGCAGCGCGGCCGGGACGGTGGGCGCGGCGGCACTCGCGTAGGCGGGCACCACCGGGACACCGAGCCGGTTCGCCAGGAGCGCGGCCGTACGGGCCGTGTCGACGGCCGAGTCGGGGTCGCGGGAGCCGGCCGCCGCGAGGACTACGCCGCTGGTCCTGCGCGTACGGGCGTCGGGGCGCGGGTCCCAGCCTGCCTCTACCAGGCGGGCGTACAGCGTTTCCACGAGGAGCGGGTGGGGGCCCAGTGGCGGGGCGACGCGGGCCGTCAGGTGCGGGGCCGTGGCCAGGGCTCCCGGGATGTCCTGCTTTACGTGGTAGCCGCGGGACAGGAGCAGCGGGGTCAGGACGGCGCGGCCGGGGGCGAGGCCCGCGAGGGTGTCGGTCAGGAGCGGTTCGTTCAGCTCGATGTGGCCGAGGTGGACGGGGAGTCCCGGGCGTTCCTCGCGCACCTTGTCCAGCAGGGCGTGGACCGTGGCGAGCGCCCTCGGGTCGCGGCTGCCGTGCGCCACGACCACCAGGGCCGGCGGGGTGGGCGGGGCCTGCGGGAGCGTGCGGCGGCTGCCGTCGAGCCTGACATGGCTCAGCTGGGTGCCGAGCTGACTGGTGATCCTGGTCATGAGTTGCGCCGTACTGTCGAGGTGGGCCGTGCCGGTGGGCTCGTCGCGCTGATGTTTCGACGCCGTCATGAACCGATCCTGTCCGCGGGAGGTTGCGGCGTCGTTGCGGGGCGGTGACGGGTCGCTTCCCCTGGGCTCACCGGGTGTTCGGACGGATGTGAGGTGGTCGGGTCCTCGCTTGCCGCGTGAACCGGCCGGCGGAAACGTGCGTCCAGTCGTGCGACGACGTTTCGGAGGGGTGGGGGTGGGGGTCAGTGGTGCGGATCCGGTTGCCGCGTACGCGACGGGGGTGGCGGCTGTTCGTACAGGGCGCAGTGGCCGTGTGTGTGCTGGCGCTGTTGCCGGCTACGTGGATGTTTGTGGTGACCGGGGACCGGCTGCGTACGGTTGACGATGCGCCGCGCACGGATGTCGCTGTGGTGTTCGGGGCCGGGCTCTGGGAGGGCGAGCCTTCGCCGTATCTCGCTCACCGGCTCGACGCCGCGGCCCGGCTCTACCGTGACGGGCGGATCCGGGTCCTTCTGGTGACCGGCGACAACAGCCGCGAGGACTACGACGAGCCCGACGCCATGCGCGCCTATCTGACCCGGCACGGGGTGCCGGACAAGGCCGTTGTCAGCGACTACGCCGGGTTCGACACGTGGGACTCGTGCGTGCGGGCCAAGAAGATCTTCGGGGTCGACCGGGCCGTGCTGATCAGCCAGGGGTTCCACATTCGGCGCGCGGTCGCCCTGTGCGAGGCGGCGGGCGTCTCGTCGTACGGCGTCGGCGTCGACGACCGGCACGACGTGACCTGGTATTACGGCGGGGCCCGTGAGGTGCTCGCTGCGGGGAAGGCCGTCATCGACTCCGTGTTCCGGCCCGATCCCCGGTTTCTCGGCCAACGGGAGCCTGGGGTTCGGGAGGCTCTTGAGGTGGGGCTTCGCTGATGCTCCTCGTGTGCGGCTTCGCTCAATCGCCTGTTGTTCGGCTTCGCTCAATCGCCTCGTGTGACGGTCGGCTTCGCTGATGCTCCTCGTGTGCGGCTTCGCTCAATCGCCTGTTGTTCGGCTTCGCTCAATCGCCTCGTGTGACGTTCGGCTTCGCTGATGCTCCTCGTGTGCGGCTTCGCTCAGTCGCCTCGTGTGACGTGGGGCGGGGCCGCGGGGGTGTGTCCGTCCTCGCCATCGTGGCGCCTCCGCCCTGTGTCCCTTCACCGGCGCCTGCACCTCCGTGCTCCGGGCGGACACACCCCCACGTCCCCTCGCGACGGTTTCACGGCTGATCCGCCGTTGTTCTCACCGTCCCGCCGGTGCCGCTAAGAGGGCGTCGTGCCTTGCGTGTAATCGGGCGTGGGCTGTCGCGTAACAGCGTGCGCGCAGTGTGGGCCTCATGCTCACTGTCACGCCCACCCACTGCCCCTACTGCTCCCTTCAGTGCGGGATGAATCTCGTCCCGACTGCCTCTGGTGTTGTCGAGGTCGCGGAGCGTGCCGGGTTTCCCGTCAATCGTGGCGCCCTGTGCGGGAAGGGGCGTACGGCCGCTGCCGTGCTCGAGCCGGGGGTGCGGTTGAGTGGGCCGCTTGTTCGCAAAGGGGGCGCGCTCGAGGCCGCTTCTTGGGGTGAGGCGCTTGACCGTGTCGCCGAGGGGCTCTCCCGTACGCGTTCTGCTCATGGCCCGGACGCGTGCGGGGTCTTCGGCGGGGGCGGGCTCACCAACGAGAAGGCGTACGGGCTCGGGAAGTTCGCCCGGGTCGTGCTCGGGACCTCGCAGATCGACTACAACGGGCGGTTCTGCATGTCGTCCGCCGCGGCGGGGCAGCTCGCCGCGTTCGGGCTCGACCGCGGGCTGCCGTTCCCCCTTGAGGACATTCCGCGTACGGGATGTGTGGTCCTGGTCGGGTCGAACATGGCCGAGACCATGCCCCCTGCTGTGCGCTATCTGAACGAACTGCGGGAGAACGGCGGCACGTTGGTCGTCATCGACCCCCGCCGCACGCGCACCGCCGAGCTCGCCGACCTCCATCTCGCGCCCCGGCCCGGGACCGATCTCGCCCTGGCCCTCGGCATGCTGCATCTCGTGGTGACCGAGGGACGGGTCGACGAGGAGTTCGTGCGCGCGCGGACCCGCGGCTGGGAGGACGCGCGGGCCGCCGTGATGGCGCACTGGCCCGAGTACGTGGAGCGCGTGACCGGCGTTCCGGTGCCTCAACTGCGCGAGGCCGTGCGGATGTTCTGCGAGCCCGAGGCCGCGATGGTGCTCACCGCGCGTGGGCCCGAGCAGCAGTCCAAGGGCACCGACACCGTGGGCGCCTGGATCAACCTGTGCCTCGCAACCGGGCGCGCCGGGCGGCCCCTTTCCGGGTACGGGTGCCTGACCGGGCAGGGCAACGGGCAGGGCGGGCGCGAGCACGGGCAGAAGGCCGACCAGCTGCCCGGGTACCGGAAGCTGACCGACCCTGCGGCGCGTGCACACGTGGCCGGCGTGTGGGGCGTTGACCCCGACTCCCTTCCCGGGCCCGGCCGTTCCGCGTACGAACTGCTCGACGCGCTGGGGCGTGACGTACGGGCTCTGCTGGTCATGGGGTCGAATCCGGTGGTGTCGGCTCCTCGCGCCGCCCACGTGGAGGGCAGGCTGCGGTCGCTCGACTTTCTGGCCGTGGCCGATGTGGTGCTTTCCGAGACCGCCGCTCTTGCCGATGTGGTGCTTCCCGTTACCCAGTGGGCCGAGGAGACGGGGACCGTGACCAGTCTGGAGGGGCGTGTGCTGCTGCGGCGTCGGGCGATCTCGCCTCCGGACGGGGTGCGGAGCGATCTGGAGGTGCTGCGTGAGCTGGCCGGGCGGCTGGGGGTGGAGAAGGGGTTCCCGGCCGATCCTGAGGAGGTTTTCGAGGAGTTGCGGCTGGCTTCGGAAGGGGGGCCTGCCGACTATGCGGGGATCTCTTATCGGCGGCTCGTCGAGGAGGACGGGGTGTTCTGGCCCTGTCCTGAAGAGGAACATCCCGGGACGCCCCGGCTCTTTCTGGAACGGTTCGCCACCGACGACGGGCGGGCCCGGTTCGTCGCCGTCTCGCACCGGGCCGCCGCCGAGGAGCCGGACGCCGAGTTCCCGGTCCATCTGACGACCGGGCGCGTCGTGTCGCAGTACCAGTCGGGTGCGCAGACCCGGCGCGTGGCCGAGCTCAACGCCGCCGCGCCCGGCCCCTTCGTGGAGCTGCATCCGCGGCTCGCCGCCCTGATCGGGGTGGCGGAGGGCGAGCCGGTCGCCGTCGTCTCCCGGCGCGGGCGGGCCGAGGCGCCCGCCCGGATCACGGCGGGCATCCGGCCCGACACAGTGTTCATGCCGTTTCACTGGCCGGGCGCCGGGCGCGCCAATAACCTGACCAACCCCGCTCTCGATCCGACGTCCCGGATGCCGGAGTTCAAGGTGTGCGCGGTACGGGTCGAGGCGGCCGGTATCGACTCCGGCTCCGGTGACCGCTCGGACGGTGTCGTTCACGTTTGAAACATCGTGGGCTGGCGGTTAGCTTGGGCATAGCTTGAAAGTTCAAGCATGTCCCTTCCGAGTCAGGAGAACCCCCACGTGACCTCTCTCGCGAACCAGCTCGGGCCGCTCCGCGCGCCCGGCTCCCCCGCCCCCGCCGCGCCCGCCCACGCCTATGACCTCGGTCTTCTCGTCCTGCGCCTCGCCCTCGGCCTGACCATGGCCGCGCATGGTGCGCAGAAGCTCTTCGGCTGGTTCGGCGGAGGCGGGATCGACGGCACCGGGCAGTTCTTCGCCGCGTCCGGCTACCCGTCGCCGAAGGCGTTCGCCCTGGTCGCCGGGCTCAGCGAGACCCTCGGCGGGCTCGGCCTCGTGCTCGGTCTGCTCACCCCGCTGGCCGCCGCGGCCGTGGTCGGCACCCTGGTCAATGCCATCGCCGTGAAGTGGGGCGGCGGATTCTTCGCGCCGCAGGGCATCGAGTACGAGCTCCTGATCGCCCTCGGCGCGGTGGCGCTCGCCCTGACCGGCCCGGGGCGCATCGCCTTCGACCGCTTTCTGCCGGGGCTTCGGTCCCACCGCCTCGGATACGGAGTCGCGGCCGTGGCCCTCGGTCTGGTCGTGGCGGGGATCACGCTGGTGTTGCGTAAGTGAGGTCGGTCGTGAATCGGTGACGTCGCGCATCGGTGAGCTGGTGACGGTCCGGGTGCTGGAGCGCTCGGGCCGTCGGCTTTTCCGGCTCCCGCGCTCAGGCTCCGCCCGTCTCCCCCGCGATCCACGCCAGGTAACCGGCACTGCCCCGCACCACCGGTGTCGCGATGATCTCGGGCGTCTCGTAGTCGTGTGCCTCCAACAGCCAGGACTCCAGGGCCTCGTAGCCCTCTGCCGTGGTTTTGAGTAGCACCTGCCATTCCTGGGCGGTCTCCGTGCTGCCCTGCCAGCGGTAGACCGACATGACCGGGCCCGCGATCTGGGCGCAGGCCGCCAGGCGCGCCTCGACCGCTCCCGTGGCCAGGGCTCGGGCCTTTGCCTCGTCGTCGGTCGCCGTGAGGACCGTCAGGGCCAGTGCGTTCATGTCCGTTCCTTTCACGGGCCGTGCGCTCCTTGATTCTGCACGTGAACACCTATTCACAGCTCCACCACGGGGGCGCTATGGACATGACATGTCATGGACCTTTAAATCTGAGACGTCATCAGTGTGACCCCCCTCAGCGCGCCCGCGCGCCGTCACTAGGAGCCCGATGAGACCTGCCCGGACCACATCGCGACTCACCACCGCCGGCATAGCAACGGCGGCCGCCACCCTGATGGCCGCCGCCCTCGCCCCCACCGCGGGCGCCGACTCCGGCGACCCCACGCCACCCACCCGGGCCGACGCCGTACGCCATGCGACGGCCGCGCTCACCGCCGAGGCCGCCCGCCTCGGGATCACCGGCTCGCAGGGTGCCTCCGTGCGGGACGTCGTCGTCGACGCCGACGGCACCCAGCATGTGCGCTACAACCGCACCTACCGCCAACTGCCGGTTCTCGGCGGCGACTTCGTCGTCCATCTGAACCGCGACGGCGGCTACCGCTCCGCGAACCGCGCGGTACTCGGCGACCTCGCCGTGCCGAGCGTGACGCCGGGGCTCCCCGCCCCGAAGGCCGCCGACATCGCCGCCGCCGCGCTGCGCGCCGCCAATCCGGGCGAGCTCCTGCGCAAGGTCGTCGCCAAGCCCGCGCTCGTCGTGGACGCGCTGCACGGCGCGCCGAAGCTGGCGTGGCGCACGGACACCGCGGGCAAGGACTCGCTCGGCAACCCGGTCGCCCGCGTCGTCCTCACCGACGCCACCACCGGCAAGCAGATCGACGCCTGGGACAGCATCGAGACCGCGACCGGCGACGGAAAGTCCCTCTACGCGGGCACGGTCCCGCTGGAGACGACCCAGTCCGGGTCCACGTACCAGCTCAAGGACGCGACGCGGGGCGGCACCTACTCGGGTGACGCGCAGAACAAGACCGACGGCTGCATCCTGACCATCTGCTGGAGCCGCGCTCCCGCGGTGGTGTTCACCGACGCCGACAACCACTGGGGCACGGGCGCGAACTCCGACCGCTCGTCGGCCGCCGTGGACGCCCAGTACGGGACCGACACGACGTGGGACTACTACAAGAACGTCCACGGCCGTAACGGCATCGGCGGCGACGGCAAGGGCTCGTACAACCGCGTCCACTACGGCAGCAACTACAACAACGCCTTCTGGGACGACACCTGCTTCTGCATGACGTACGGCGACGGTGACGGCTCGACGTTCGGGCCGCTCGTGGCGCTCGACGTCGCCGGGCACGAGATGTCGCACGGCGTCACGTCGAAGACCGCGGGGCTCACCTACTCGGGCGAGTCCGGCGGTCTGAACGAGGCGACGTCCGACATCTTCGGCACGCTCGTCGAGTTCTACGCGAACAACGCGTCCGACCCGGGCGACTGGCTCATCGGCGAGAAGATCGTGAAGCCCGGCTTCGGCCAGCCCGCGCTGCGCTTCATGGACAAGCCCAGCAAGGACGGCAACTCCGCCGACTGCTGGAGCTCGTCGGTCGGCAACCTCGACGTGCACTACTCGTCCGGGGTCGCCAACCACTTCGCGTACCTGCTGGCCGAAGGCAGTGGGCCGAAGGTCATCGGCGGCGTCCAGCACAACAGCCCGACGTGCAACGGCTCGACGCTGAGCGGCATCGGCAAGGACAAGCTCGGCAAGATCTGGTACCGGGCCCTGACCGTCTACATGACGTCCTCGACGAACTACGCGGGCGCCCGCACGGCGACCCTCAGTGCGGCGAAGGACCTGTACGGCGCCGGCAGCGCGGAGTACGCCGCCGTGGCCGCGACCTGGTCTGCCGTGTCCGTGGGCTGACATCGCGCATGAGTGGGGGAGGCCCCCGTAGTCGTCGGCTGCGGGGGCCTTCGGCTGCCCGGTCTCAACTGCCGTACGGACGCACCTCCTTCGCCTCCCGCAGCGCCTTCGCCCACCACGCCAGCTGGTCGAGCATCGCCTTCAGCGCGGTGGCCGGCGCCTCGGGGTCGCGGTGGGCGCCGGATGCGTCGAAGTGGCTGCCCGCATGGGTGAAGGAGACGGTGTCCCTGACCGTGACGGCGTGCAGCTCGGCGAAGACGGTGCGCAGGTGCTCGACCGCGCGCAGGCCGCCGGAGATGCCGCCGTAGGAGACGAAGCCGACCGGCTTGGCCTGCCATTCGGCGTGGTGCCAGTCGATGACGTTCTTGAGGGACGCCGGGTAGGAGTGGTTGTACTCGGGGGTGAGGACGATGAAGGCGTCGGCCGCGGCCAGCTTCGGGGTGACCTTGGCCAGCTCGGCCCGTACCTCGGCGGACGGGTCGTAGGAGAGTGCGGTGGGCAGGTCGGTGGCGGCTACGTCGATCACGTCGACGGCGAGGTCGGGGCGCTCCCCGAGCAGGGACATGAGCCAGTCGGCGACGACCGGGCCGAAGCGGCCCTCGCGGTTGCTGCCGATGACGACTGCGACCCGTACGGGGGCCTCGGTGGGGGCGGAAACGGGGACGGTGACGGGGGCTGCGGTCTGCACCGCTGTGGTGTTCATGGCGCAAGCCTGTTACCTGAAGCTTGGTTGAGGTCAAGCGGGCGCCGCGCGGGTCCGGTCACCCGTTCACCGGCGTCCGCTCCCCCTTCGGCTTCTTTTCTTCGACGCGTCGGTGACCTGCTGGAATGTACCTGCCGGGGTGTCAGATGACGCCCTTTCACCGGTTTTCTGATGGTGCATCAGGAGGCGTTACGGGGCGAGTGCCACTTACCTCGGTAGGGCAGGGGCGTGACCGACGCAGCGGCACTTGGGGGTGCCGCGGGCCGTGCCCCCTCGGAGGAGCACGACACGATGCGCACATCCCGCCTGCTGACCGCCGCCGCGCTCGCCGCGGCCGCCGCGGCACTGACCGCCGCGCCCTCGTACGCCGGTAAGGGCGGCTCGGGCGGTCTCGAGGTGTACCCGGCGAACGCCACCGCGGGCGCCACGGTCACCGTCAACACCACCGCGTGCGGTGCGAGCCGCGCCGCCGCCGGGGACGCGAGCGCGGTCGGCGCGGGCACCTTCATGCTCGCCCCGGGCTCGCAGGCGAAGGACGCCGTGGGGCGGTTCCAGGTGCCTCCGTCGGCGCCGCCCGGGACGTACGAGATCGTCGCGAAGTGCTCCGGCGGCGGGCAGGTGACGGGCGATCTGACGGTCGCGCTCGCCTCATCGTCGGACCAGGCCCTTCCGAAAGGCCATGTGAAGACGGGGGTCGGCGGCGCGCTCGGCACCGACCCCGTGAAGACCGCGGCGGGAGTGGCAGCGCTTGCCGTCGCCGCCGCGGGCGGTACCTGGCTCCTGCATCGCCGGGCGAGAGGCGAAGGGATCTGACGGGCGCCGGACGGACGACCTCCGCTGTCCCTCCGGCCCCCTGGTACCGCTTGTCCTCTCCTCTCCCGGCCACGCACCCCCCTCCCGCGGCCGGGAGAGGAAGGCGCCCCCACCGATTCCGACCTGGAGAAGCCGATGCCTCAGGCGCGCCGCCGCAGAGTCAGCAGCGGACTCATAGCCGCGGTCACCACTCTCGCCCTGTGTCTGGGCGCCTGGCTGCTGCTCCAGGGCACCGAGATACACGGACCGCCGCAGCCGTCCACGGCGCAGGCCGGGTCCGCGCTCCCCGGCACCGGCCACGAGCCGCCGGGCGCGGCCCCCCTCTCCTCCTCGCCCCCCGACCGCATACGCATCCCCTCGATCCGGGTCGACGCACCGCTCATGGGGCTCGCCCTGACCCCGCAGGGCAGCCTGGGCGTCCCGCCGCCGGAGCAGAAGAACCTGGCCGGCTGGTACGACGCCGGTACCGCGCCCGGCGTCCGCGGCACAGCGGTCGTGGCCGGCCACGTCGACAACGCCGAGGGGCCCGCCGTCTTCTACGACCTGGGCGCGCTGACCAGGGGCCGCACCATCGAGGTCGACCGCCGCGACGGCTCCGTCGCCGTGTTCACCGTCGACGCCGTCGAGGTCTACGACGCCCGCGCCTTCCCCGACGAGAAGGTGTACGGCGCGGCCGACCGGCCCGAGCTGCGCGTCATAACCTGCGGGGGCGGCTACTCGAAGCAGACCGGCTACCGGGGGAACGTCGTGGTGTTCGCGCATCTGACGGGCAGCCGCTGAGCCCTCACACTCCCTCCTCGTGCGCGCTGAGCGCAGCGTTCCCCGCGGGAAACGGGAGGGATGCGGCCGGGTAACACCGGCCCCGCAGGCTGCCGTGCATGACCTTTTCGACGGACCTCGGACGCGTGGTGGTGATCGGCACCGGCCTCGCCGGTACCCGGCTCGCCCGGCGCCTGGGCGCTGCCGCCGTACTCATCGGCGAGGAGGCGCACGCCCCGTACAACAGGGTGCTGCTCGCCGAGGTCCTCGCGGGCAGTTACGGCGCCGACGTCATCGCGCTGCCCCGCCACACCGGAACGCACCTGCGGACCCGCGCCGTGCGTATCGACCGCGACGAGCAGGTGGTGCGCTGCGAGGACGGCTCCGACGTCCCGTACGACACCCTCGTACTCGCCACCGGGTCGAACCCGGTCCTGCCTCCTCTGCGCGGCCTGTTCGCGCCCGGTGCGGCTGAGCTGCCGGGCGGGGTGCACGCCTTCCGCACCATGGACGACTGCCTGGCGCTGTCGCGGGCGGTGGTTCCCGGGGTGCGCGCGGTCGTCGTCGGCGGCGGGCTCCTCGGGGTGTCCGCGGCCCGTGCGCTCGCCCGGCGCGGCGCCCAGGTGGTGCTCACGCAGCAGTCCGAGCGCCTGATGGAGCGCCAGCTCGACCCGCGGTCCTCGCGTCTCGTGCACGAGCACCTCACCGCGCGCGGCGTCGAGGTGCACACGCAGTGCCGCGTACGGGGCGTGGGCGTCGTCGACGGGGCGGTCCGCAGCGTCGAGCTCGCCGACGGCTATGTGCTCGGCACGGATCTGACGGTCCTCGCGTGCGGGGTGCGTCCCCGTACGGGGCTCGCGCTGGCAGCGGGACTCGACGTGCGCGAAGGGATCGTCGTCGACGACGATCTGCGCACCTCGGACCCCCGTGTCCGCGCGGTCGGGGACTGCGCCCAGCACGCGGGCCGCGTCTACGGGCTCGCGACCCCAGCCGTCGAACAGGCCGACGCGCTCGCCGAGAACCTGCTCTCCGGCCGGCGGCGCCCCTACGCGGGCACCCGGACCCTCACCCGGCTGACCCTGCCGCACGAGGCCGGGCCGCTCGACCTCGCGGCGTTCGGGGAGCCCGAGGCGCTGCCCGGTGACGACGTCGTGCAGCTCGCCGACGCGACCCGCGGCACGTACCGCAAGGTCGTCGTCCGCGGTGACCGGCTCGTCGGCGGGGTGCTGGTCGGCGAGCTCGGCACGGTCGGGGCGCTCGCCCGGGCCTGGGAGGCCGACGACCCGCTGCCCGACGACGGCGCACCCCTGCTCCACCTGCTCACTCACGACGGAGGACTCTGAGATGCCCACCACGCCCACACTCGTCCTCGTCGGCCACGGCATGGTCGGCCAGCGCTTCCTCGAGGCCCTCGCCGAGCGCGGGCTCACGGACACGCACCGCGTCGTCGTGCTGTGCGAGGAGCCGCGCCCCGCCTACGACCGGGTCCAGCTCACCTCGTACTTCTCGGGCCGCACACCGGACGAACTCTCGCTCACGGACGCGGAGTTCATCGCCCGGCACGGCATCGAGCTGCACCTCGGGGACCCCGCCGAGCACATCGACCGCGATACGCGGACGGTCACGGCGCGCTCCGGTCTCCAGGTCACGTACGACGCCCTCGTCCTCGCGACCGGCTCCTACCCGTTCGTGCCGCCCGTGCCCGGCAAGGACGCGACGGGCTGTTTCGTGTACCGCACGATCGAGGACCTGCTCGCGATCGAGGAGTACGCGAAGAAGCACGCCACGACCGGGGCCGTGGTGGGCGGCGGGCTGCTCGGCCTGGAGGCGGCGGGCGCCCTGCGCGGCCTCGGCCTCGACACGCACGTCGTGGAGTTCGCGCCGCGCCTCATGCCGGTGCAGGTCGACGAGGGCGGCGGCGCGGCCCTCCTGCGCACCATCACGGGCATGGGCCTGAGCGTCCACACGGGCGTCGGCACGCAGGAGATCCTGACCGAGGGCCCCGACGGTACGGCCGGCGCGGTGCGCGCCATGAAGCTGTCGGACGGCTCGGAACTGGCGACCGACCTGGTGGTGTTCTCGGCGGGCGTACGGCCGCGCGACCAGCTCGCCCGCGACATGGGGCTCACAGTCGGCGAACGCGGCGGCATCACCGTCGACGAGCGCTGCCGCACCAGCGACCCGGCGGTGTACGCGATCGGCGAGTGCGCGCAGGCCGTGGACGGCCGCGTGTACGGCCTGGTCGCGCCGGGCTACGAGATGGCGCAGACGGCGGCCGCCTCGATCGCGTCGGAGGAGGGGCAGTTCACCGGTGCCGACTTGTCGACGAAGCTGAAGCTGCTCGGCGTGGACGTGGCGTCGTTCGGCGACGCGCACGGCGCGGCCGACGGCTGCCTCGACGTCGTCTACTCGGACTCGCGCTCGGGCACGTACAAGAAGCTGGTCGTGGGTCCGGAGGGGGAACTGCTCGGCGGGATCCTGGTCGGGGACGCGGAGGCGTACGGGACGCTGCGCGCGCTGACCGGTTCGGTGCCGCCCGTGGCGCCCGAGCAGCTGGTGCTGCCCGCGGGGGCGGGGGCGCCGGTGGCGCTGGGCCCGGAGGCGCTGCCCGGCGACGCGGTGATCTGCTCCTGCCACAACGTCACCAAGGAAGAGATCCAGGCCCACGCCACGCTGCCCGAGGTGAAGAAGTGCACCAAGGCCGGTACGGGCTGCGGCAGCTGCGTGAAGCTGATCGGCCAGCTCCTGCCCCAGAGCGGCGACAAGGGCCTGTGCGGCTGCTTCCCGCACACTCGCGCCGAGCTCTACGAGATCGTCCGGGTCAAGCGGATCGCGTCGTACGCGGACCTGCTCGACGCGCACGGGCGTGACGGCGCGCGCGGCGGCGAGGGGTGCGAGGTCTGCAAGCCGGCCGTCGGCTCGATCATCGCCTCGCTCGCCCCGACGATCGGCGCCGACGGCCATGTCCTCGACGGCGAGCAGGCGGCCCTCCAGGACACGAACGACCATTTCCTCGCCAACCTCCAGAAGAACGGCTCCTATTCGGTCGTGCCTCGCATCCCCGGCGGCGAGGTCACCCCGGAGAAGCTCATCGTGATCGGCGAGGTGGCGCGCGACTTCGGCCTCTACACAAAGATCACCGGAGGTCAGCGGATCGACCTGTTCGGCGCGCGGGTCGAGCAACTGCCGCTGATCTGGACACGGTTGGTGGACGCCGGCTTCGAGTCGGGCCATGCGTACGGCAAGGCGCTGCGGACGGTGAAGTCGTGTGTGGGGCAGACGTGGTGCCGTTACGGCGTCCAGGACTCCGTGCGCATGGCGATCGACCTGGAGCTGCGCTACCGGGGTCTGCGGGCGCCGCACAAGCTGAAGTCGGCCGTTTCGGGCTGCGGGCGCGAGTGCGCGGAGGCCCAGTCGAAGGACTTCGGGGTGATCGCCACGGCCAACGGCTGGAACCTGTACGTGGGCGGCAACGGCGGCGCGACCCCACGCCACGCGGACCTCCTCGCGCAGGACCTCTCCGACGCCGAGCTGATCCGGCTGATCGACCGGTTCCTGATGTTCTACATCCGCACGGCCGACCGTCTGGAGCGCACGGCGGGCTGGCTGCAACGGATCGAGGGCGGCCTCGACCACGTACGGGACGTCGTCGTGCACGACTCCCTCGGCCTCTGCGACGAGCTGGAGGCCCTGATGGCCGACCATGTCGCGCACTACCGCGACGAGTGGGCCGACACCCTCGACGACCCGGAGCGCCTGGAGCGCTTCGTGTCCTTCGTGAACG
Organism: Streptomyces sp. CB01635; assembly: GCF_002803065.1. Classification (GTDB taxonomy): domain Bacteria; phylum Actinomycetota; class Actinomycetes; order Streptomycetales; family Streptomycetaceae; genus Streptomyces. The sequence goes on along the minus strand of NZ_NNBL01000002.1, from coordinate 25,726 downwards.
CGCCCGACGCCCCGGACCCGCTGGTGCGGTTCGTCCCGGAGCGCGACCAGATCAAGCCCGACCTGCCCCTGCTCTCCATCGGCTCCCGCCCCCTGGAAGGATCGGTGACGTCATGACCGTCGCTCCCGAGAAGACCGCCGTGATGGTGCAACTCCACCTGGGTGACGCCTGGTTCACGGTATGCGAGCTGGCCCGGCTGACCCCGGGCCGCGGGGTCGCGGCGCTGCTCCCCGACGGCCGGCAGGCCGCCGTGTTCCTGGACCGCTCGGGCCGCCTGTACGCGGTCGGCAACCGTGACCCGTTCACGGGCGCCGCGGTCCTCTCCCGCGGCCTGATCGGCTCGTCACAGGGCCGCCCGTTCGTCGCGTCACCGCTGCTCAAGCAGCGCTTCGACCTGGAGAGCGGCACGTGCCTCGACGACGAGGCGTACGCGGTGGCCACGTATGCCGTACAGACGACGCCGAGCCTCGCGTGACCGGCCGCACTTCTTGACTGATCGTTCCAGTTACGCCTAGTCTTCTTTCCATGGCCAGGACCAAGGAATTCGATCCGGACGCCGCACTCCAGTCGGCCCTGGAGCTGTTCTGGCGGCGCGGCTACGAGGCGACGTCGATGGCGGACCTCGTCGACCATCTCGGCATCGGCCGCGCCAGCATCTACGCGACCTTCGGCAACAAGCACGAGATGTACCTGAAGGCCATGGACCGGTACGCCGAGTCCGCCGACGCGGCCATCCTCGCGGACCTGTCGGCCGGCGGCCCCGCGCTGCCGGCCGTGCGCGGGCTCGTCCGGCGCTTCGCCGCCGAGGCGACGGCCGACGAACGGCGCCTGACCGGCTGCTTCGTCACCAATACGGCGACAGAGCTGGCCCCGCACGACACGGCCGCCGCACGCCGCGTGGAACGTAGCTGGGAGCACATCGAGACGCTGCTGCAGGCCACGCTCACCCGGGCGCGGGCCCAGGGCGAGCTGCCCGCCGACCGCGACCCCCGGGCACTCGCCCGCCTGCTGCTCGTCCTGATGCAGGGCATGCGCGTCGTCGGCAAGGCATCGTCGGACCCGGGGCGCGTACGGGACGCGGCGGAGCAGGCGCTCGGCCTCCTGGACCGAGCGGCTGCGCCAGTGAGCTCCTGAGCGACCGAGGGGCCGCCCCCTGACTCACCCATGGGCCCTTCCGCATGCCCGCATACTGAACCAATCGTTCTGGAAATGCCTGATCCACCCGCCCGGCCCACCCTCCAAGGAGCCCTTCATGTCCCGCAGTCGCTTCGCCGGTAGGAACGTCCTCGTCACCGGTGCCGGAACCGGGCTCGGGCGGGCCATCGCGCTCGCCTTCGCCGCCGAGGGCGCGCGCGTCGTCGTCGCCGGACGGACCCGCGCCACCCTCGACGCGACCGTGGACCTCATCGAAGCGGCGGGCGGCACCGCCGTCGCGCACACCGCCGACGTGAGCCGGGCCGGAGACCTTCAGGACCTGGTGCGTGCCATCGTCGAGCGGTTCGGGTCGCTCGACGTCGCCGTGAACAACGCCGGCGTCTTCCGCGGCGCGGGCCCCGTCGCTGAACTCGCGTCCGGTGACTGGCAGACGATGCTCGACATCAACGTCACCGGCGTGCTTCTCGCCCTCCAGGCCGAGGTCGCGCAGATGCGGACGCAGGAGCGCGGCGGCGCGATCGTCAACATCTCCTCCAACCTCGGCTCCCACAAGTCCCGGGCGGGCGTGACCGGTTACGCCGTGTCGAAGGCGGCCGTCTCCGCCCTGACCAGGGGCGCGGCCCTCGACCACATCGGTGACGGGGTCCGTATCAACGCGGTGAGCCCGGGCCCCTCCGCGACCGCCATGTCCCTGCTCCCCGGCGAGACCGAGGCCGAGCGGGCCGTCCGCATGAAGGAGCAGTCACCGCTCGGCCGGGTCTCGGCACCGGACGAGGTCGCCGCCGCCGTGCTGTACCTGGCGTCCGAGGACGCCGCGTCCGTGGTCGGCGCCGACCTGGTGATCGACGGCGGCTCGGCCGCATAGCCCGTAGAGAGGGGGTGGGGTCAGTCGTCGATGCCCGAGCGTTCCACCCCCGCCACGATCCACCGCTGGAAGAACAGGAACACCACGAGCAGCGGCACGATCGACACGGCCGCCGCGATGAACAGCTCGTGGAGTCGCACCACTTGGGCCGTGGTGAAGGACGACAGTGCCACCTGGACGGTCCACGCGTTGCGGTCCTGGCCGATGACCAGGGGCCACAGGAACGAGTTCCACGCGCCGATGAAGACGATGGTGCCGACGGCCGCGAAGACGGGCCGGGAGTTGGGCACGACCACCCGCCAGTACGTACGCCAGTAGCCGAGCCCGTCGACGCGCGCCGCGTCCTCCAGCTCCCCCGGAAAACCGAGGAAGTACTGGCGGAAGACGAAGCACGCGAACGCGGAGAACAGGGTCGGGACGATCAGGCCGCGCAGCGTCGAGATCCAGCCCAGCGACGAGACGAGCACGAAGCTCGGCACGAAGGTGACCGCGGCCGGGACCGTCAGGGTGCCGAGGATCGCGTAGAAGACCTTGTTCGCGTGCCGGTACGGGATGCGGGCCAGGCCGTAGCCGGCGAGCGAGGCGAGGAGCAGGGTGCCGAGCGTCGTCGCAACCGCGATGAGCGCGGAGTTGAGCAGGGAGCGGGCGTAGGGGACGGACGTGTCGGCGAAGAGTTCCCGCACGTTTCCCCAGCGCAGCGAGGACGGGAAGAACGTCCACTCGGGCGAGGTGATGTCGCTCTCCGCCGCGAGCCCGTTGCGTACCAGGAGGTAGAACGGGATCAGGAACAGGAGCGCCAGCGCGATCAGCAGGGCGAGGCGCAGGGCGCGGCCGGCCCTGACCCGGGATTCGTCCCTCACTGTGCCTCCTTGCGGCCGAGGCCGAACCACTTGGCCTGCCCTACCGTCACCACCGCGATGATCAGCGCGAGCAGCACCGCGCCCGCACTGCCGAGCCCGAGGTTCTGCCCCTGGCCGAGCGCCGTGTAGTAGAGGTAGACGAGCGGGGGCCTGGCGTACGGCGGATAGCCGCGGGCGTCCGAGAGCAGGTTGTAGAACTCGTCGAAGGCCTGGAAGGCGTTGATGACGAGGAGCAGGACGACCGCCACGGAGGTGGCCCGCAGCTGCGGGAACGTGATGTGCCGGAAGACCTGCCAGCCGGGCCGCGCCCCGTCGACGGCCGCCGCCTCGTAGAGGGTGGGGCTGATGCGCTGGAGCCCCGCGAGGAACAGCACCATGTAGAAGCCGGCCTGGAGCCAGAGCCGTACGGTGACGATGACGGCCCAGTACCAGGGCGGGTCGGTCGTCGACAGCCAGGCGATCTGGTCACCGCCGAACCAGCCGAGCACGGTGTTGGCGAGCCCGAACCGCACCCCGTTGAAGATCGACATCTTCCAGATCAGGGCCGCCACCACGTACGAGCAGGCTGCGGGTAGGTAGAAGACCGAGCGGAAGAACGCCTGGGCGCGGCGCTGCCGGTTCACCATCAGGGCGAGGGCGAGCGAGAGCGCGTAGGTCGCGGGCACGATGAAGAGCGAGAAGACGAGGAAGGTCCACAGGCTGTCGGTGAAGGCCTCGTTCTCCAGCATCGCCGTGTAGTTGCCGAGGCCGACGAAGTCGCTCGGGGTGACGGTGTTGTGCGCGTCGAAGAAGCTGAGGTAGACGCTCCAGCCGAGCGGGATGTACGTGAAGACGCCGAGGCCGAGGAGGAAGGGCCCGACGAAGATCCAGAACCAGAGGGTGCGGTTCTGGACTCCGGCCCACTTCCGTGCCGTGCCGCCCTGCCCGCGGCCTCTCTGCCGAGGGATCGCCTGGCGGCGGCCCTCTTGCCGCAGGCTCACTTCTTCTTCACGCGGTCGAGCTCGGCCGACACCTTCCGCACGACTCCCTTGAGCTCGCTGTCCGGACTCGCGCCGTCCTTGATGATGCGGCTCAGGGCGTCCTGGTACGCGGTCTGGCTCGCGGGTGTCCACCTCAGGGGCTGGGCGAAGCCGTGGTCGGTCGTGAAGCGGACGGCGTCGGCCGCCGCGCCCTTCCGCAGCTTCGCGGCCTTCTTCGCCAGCGAGATACGGGCCGGGATGTGGAAGCCGTACGAGAGGGCGAAGTCCTCCTGGTATTCGGTGCGGTCGATCCACAGCCACCTGAGGTAGTCCTTCGCGGCCTGCTGGTGCTCGCCACGGGTGGAGACCGCCGCGCCGTATGCGCCGACCGGCACCGACGGCCTGCCCGCGCCGTCCTTCGGGAAGGGCAGGACGCCGAAGTCGTCGCCGAGCTCCTTCTGCACGGTGGGCAGCGCCCACAGGCCGGACCACTGCATGGCGGTCAGGCCCTGGACGAACGCCGACGGGTCGGACCAGTCGGAGGGCGCGCCCAGGAGCAGCGACTTGCCGGCGTACAGCTGGTGGATCTTGCCGAGGGCTCGCGCGGCGGCCGGGTCGTCGAAGCCGACCTTGCCGTCCTCGGTGACGAGTTCGAGGCCGGCCGCGTACAGAGGCGTACCGCCGAGGACGCCCGCGCCGCCGTCGTTGCCGAGGAAGAGTCCCTTCGTCTTCTTCGAGGTGAGTTTCTTCGCGGCGTCCACGAGCTCGTCGAGCGTCTCCGGCGGCTCGACGCCCGCGTCGGCGAGCAGGCTCTTGCGGTAGTAGAGCATCTGCATGTCGATGACCTGCGGGATCGCCCAGATCCTGCCGTCGTACGTCTTCGGAGCGAGGACCGCCGGGTTGAAGTCGTCCTTGACCCCCTCGAACAGGCCGGTGAGGTCGGCGATCTGCTTGCCCTGGATCTGGTCGAGGGTGGGCCCGTTGACCTCGAAGACGTCGGGGCCCGAGTCGGTGAGGAGCGCGGCGGCGGTCTGCTCGTCGTAGTTGCCGGGCCGCCACTGGACGGTGACGTGCGCCTTCTCGTACGCGGCGGCGTACTTCTTCACGGCCTGCTCGGTGCCCTGCTCGCCGTACTGGTGGTACCACTGCGCCAGCTCCGGCTCGCCGCCCGCACCGCCGTCGTCCCGGCCCGTGTTGGAGCCGCACGCGGTGAGCAGCCCCAGCGCGGCGCCGGTCCCGAGCAGTCCCCTGCGGCTGATGGTCATTGATCGTCCCCCTGCTTCTCGCTGCTCTTGAACGCCGGGTCCTTTCGGCGTCCACGGATTCCGACGGCCCAACGATCAACCATGCGGCCGGATTACGACAGAGGGACTACAGCCGTATGTCGGCCCTCCCGTCAGCACGGCGTCAACGTGCGCGGCCGCTGGATCAGCGACGCGTCAAGAGTGCTGACCTGGGGCGCCGCACGGGCTTACGGTGCGCTGCATGGGACGAGACACGAGGGCGGGATCCCGCGGGCGGGCGGCGGCGCCGGCTTCGCAGGACACGGTGGTGCGGGACCGGCGGTGGGCCGCCGATCTGCGGGCGGCGGTGTTCTGCGCGCTCACGCTGTTCTGCCTGATCCTGGTGATCGACACGGCCAACGGCACGCTCAGCGCGGCGCGGGTCGGGCTGTGGGCGGGGCTCTCGGCGCTGCTGCACGCCGTGCTGCATCCGCCGCTGGTCAGCGCGGGTCCCGGCTGGCTCGCCGTGCGCGGCGTCTGGGGCACACGGCGGGTCTGCACGGACCTGCTCACGTCGGTGCGCCACAGCGACGGGGTGACGCCGCGGCTCGTGCTGCGGGACGCGCTCGGCGGGCGCGTCGAGCTGGACCCGAAGGTGCTCACCGACAACCCCGTCGTCTGGCACCGCCTGGAGACGGGCGCGCGCCGGGCCCGTGCGAACGGGCTGCTCCGCTGCGGCACCCCGGTCGTCGACCGCCTCGCGGCCCGCATCGACGGCGACGCGGCCCGCGCGGTGTTCGAGGCCTCGGAGCTGGACTAGGGCCTTTCGTTTGGATCAGGCCGGATCAGGGAGCGGGGTCGTGGGGGTCCCCCGCCCGAGCGAAGCCGAGAGCGGGGGTCCTGGTGGTTCGCCCTAGAACGTCACGCCCGTCAGCTGTTCCGACGCCGCCCACAGCCGCTCCCCCGCCACGTCGTCGAGGGTCCGCCCGGCCCGCCACGACTTCGCGGGCGCCCCGCGCCACATCATCAGGGACGGCCCGGTGAACGAGTCCGGGCGCACACCGGGTTCCGTCGCCGCGTACAGCGTGGGCAGCGCGCCTGCCTCGGCGGGCTGGGCGATGACCCGGTTGCCCAGCTCGACGACGCGCTCGACGGCCTTGCGGCCCTCCATGCGCACGCCCTGCGTCGCGAGGTTCGTGGACGCGTACCCCGGGTGCGCGGACGCCGCTACGACGTCGGACCCGCGCGCCGCCAGCTTGCGCGCCAGCTCGTGGATGAACAGCAGGTTCGCCGTCTTGGAACGGCCGTACGCGATCCAGCGCCGGTAGCGGCGCTCGCTGTTGAGGTCCGCGATGTCGATGTCCGAGAGGACGTGGAACATGCTGGAGACGCTGACGACGCGGGCGCCGGGCGTGTCGAGGAGCCGGGGCAGGAGCAGCCCGGTCAGCGCGAAGTGGCCGAGGTGGTTGACGCCGAACTGCGTCTCGAAGCCGTCGGCGGTCCGCCCGAGGGGCAGCGCCATCACGCCCGCGTTGTTGATCAGCAGGTCGAGCCGCTCCCCGCTGCCGCGCGCTCCGGCGAACTTCCGCACGGACGACAGGTCACCCAGGTCGAGCTGCTCGAACTCGGCCTGCGCGCCCGGCACTTCGGAGCGCAGCCGGTCGAGGGCGGCCGTGCCCCGCGCCTCGCTGCGGCAGGCGAGGACGACGTGGGCGCCCTTGCGGGCCAGCTCGCGTGCCGTGATGTAGCCGATGCCGCTGTTGGCGCCGGTCACCACGGCCGTGCGGCCGCTCTGGTCGGGGATGTCGCTCGCGTTCCAGCCGGTCATGGCTGTGCTCCCTGGACGAGGGGATACGGGGGTGCCCGACTGTACTTACCGGCCAGTAGATGCGGAACCCCGCACCCCCGTTTCCCCTCTCGGAGTACTCAGCCCCGCACTTCGAACCGGTAGAGCGAGTACCCGTACGTCGTCTGCCGCTTCACCCCGAGCATCCGCACCCGCCGCGCCTGAACGGCGTCGAGGTCGACCGTGTCCACCCCGGCCGTGGTGCGGCCCTGGCGCGCGGCGACGGTGCGCCAGGACGAGCCGGTGGCGTCGGCGGAGACCTGGAGGTCGTAGTCCCGTCCCGCGGCCGTCTCCCAGTCGAGGACGATCCGCCGCACGGTCCGGGTCTGCTCCAGGTCGACCTCGATCCACTCGCCGTCGGTGTATTTCGACGCCCAGCGGGTGCCCGGATCTCCGTCGGTGGCGTTGGGCGCGGTGAGCGTGGCCGTCTCGGCGGAGGACGCGGTGGTGGGGCGGCCGAGCGCCAGGTCGGGGATGTCGTACACCTGGAGGCTCCACACCGAGTAGCGCGTGCTCGCGCGCTCCCGGCCGCGCAGGCGTACATGGCGCGCGGTGGTCGCCGGGAAGCCGAGTTCGTCCCAGCCCGCGCGGTCGCGGCCGGTGCGCTCGGCGACGGTGCGCCACGCGACGCCGTCGTCGGAGACCTCGACGGCGTACGCGGTGCCGTGCTCCGGCCCCCATTCGACGCGCACGCGTTGTACGGGCCGGCTCTGCCCGAGGTCGACGGCCAGCCAGGGAGCGCGCTCGCGGCCGCTGGTCCACCGGGTGACCGGGCTGCCGTCGGTGGCGTACACGGGGCGGGTTCCCGCCGCCGTGGAGGAGGCGGTGGCGGGGGCGTCCAGGGAGATCTGGTCGGGTTCGGCGAGGGTGGGCGTGAGGGTGGTGAGCCCGGGTCCGGCGATCCCACGCCGCAGCTCGGCCGTGAAGTCGCGGTAGCTCAGGCCCGCTCCGGACCCGCTCCACATCTTCTGAGCGAGCGTGCCGAAGGTCTTCTCGACCAGACCGTGGACGGCCTGCTGGGTGTACGTGGCGTGCACGAGGTCGTTCCACACGGCGGACATGGCGCCGCGCAGCTTCGGGTCGTGCGGCTGGAGGCTCTGGTCGCCGGGGAAAACGTGCGGGGCCCAGCTCTCGTACAGGTAGGGGCCGTCGAGGCCTAGCGGGTGGTAGTAGGTGGCGAACGGGACGACGTAGAGGAGCCCGTCGTTCGTGTTGACGATCTCGTAGCCGTCGGCGGTGGCGGCCTTGGGCCCGTACCAGCCGTTGTTCCAGCTGTGGATGGTGACGTCGCGGTCGTAGCCGGAGGTGCCGGAGGGTGCCATCTCGGTGAGGCTGCCCCAGGCGCGGGGGTGTTTGCCGAGGGTGCGCAGGTGGGCGGCCATCGCGTTGAAGTAGCCGCGGTACTGCTCCTCGGGGCCGGTGTACTCGTCGGCGCCGTAGTGGATCTCGGGGCTGCGGAACCAGGGCGCGAACTCGTCGAAGACCTTCTTCATGAAGGCCGTCGTCTCCGGCTTGGCGAGGTCGAGGTGGTCGGAGTTGCCGCCCTTCAGGCCGAGTTCGGGGCGGAAGCGCACGAAGGAGCGGGCGTGCGCGGGCGCGTCGATCTCGGGGGTGAGCTGGACGGCGTGGGCGGCCGCGGTGTCCTCGAAGGAGTCCCAGTCCCCCCGCGAGTACGAGCCGTCGGGCGCGGCGAGCCCGGCCCATTCGGGCTTGTCGCTGCGCAGCCGGAACGCGTCGTAGGCCTGGGACCAGTCGCCGCCGGCCGGGCTGATCTCGTTGTCGTTCAGATGCAGTTGCAGGTCGTTGAGCTTGAACCAGCCCATCAGGCGCAGCTGGTCGCGGATGAAGCCCGGGGTGAAGAAGCGGCGGCCCGCGTCCAGCATGAAGCCGCGCAGCCGGTAGTCGGGCCAGTCGTGCGCGGTGCCGGTGGGCAGTTCGCGGCGCCCGTCGGAGCGCAGGAGGATCTGCAGGACCGAGCGGGTTCCGTAGTAGAGGCCGGTGCGGGTGGGTGCGGTGACCGTGACGGCGGCCGCGGTGACGCGGAGGGTGTAACCCTCCTCGGCGTACCGGTCGCCGCCGGGCGCGTGCCGGTCGGCCGGGTCGAGGACGAGCCGCAGGCCGCCACGCACTCCGCGGCCGGCGCGGGGGACGCCGGGCCTGATGCCGGTGACCTCTTCGATATCATCGGCGAACTGCCGGGCGAGCGCCAGGAGTTCACTCGCTTTCGCGGCCTGTACGACGATCGGCGCGCCCGCTTCGAGCCGGTAGCGGCCCGTGGATCCGGCCCAGTTCTGGAGGGCGGGGATGACGACGGGGCGTTCGTTGGCCGCGTTCCCGCCCGCGGCCCGCGCGGCGGCGGACCCGAGCCCGAGCGGCAGGGCGGTGACTGCCGAGGTCACCGCGAGGGCGGTGACGAACGAGCGGCGTGACAGACGCGGTGAAATCGAACCGTTACTCGGAGGCATGCATTGGACTACACCACTTGCCTTCCGGGCCTCACAAGGGAACGGACATCACAGAACTCCCAAGAGCGCCCGCCCCCGCCCACACGACTTCCAAGAGCGCCCGCCCCCGCCCACACGAAAGGGCGGCACCCCCCGCACAAGGGGTACCGCCCTCTCCTTCGGTGCACCGGAGCCGCTGCCTTTCGTGAGGGTCGGGCACCCAGACAACGGCTCCGGAGTTTTGCGGACCGGTTCCTAGCGGTGGTCGCTGCCCGTCGACGTCGACGCGGCACGGCCGGCCTCGAGGCGGGCGACCGGGATACGGAACGGCGAGCAGGAGACGTAGTCCAGTCCGACCTCGTGGAAGAAGTGGACCGACTCCGGGTCACCGCCGTGCTCGCCGCAGACGCCGAGCTTGAGGTCGGGCCGCGTGGCGCGGCCGGCCTCCACGGCGTTGCGTACGAGGCTGCCGACGCCGTCCTTGTCGATGGTCTCGAACGGCGAGACCCCGAAGATGCCCTTCTCCAGGTACGCCGTGAAGAACGAGGCCTCCACGTCGTCGCGGGAGAAGCCCCAGACGGTCTGCGTCAGGTCGTTCGTGCCGAAGGAGAAGAACTCCGCGGCCTCGGCGATCTGCCCGGCCGTCAGCGCGGCGCGCGGCAGCTCGATCATCGTGCCGAGCGCCAGCTTCAGCTCGACGCCGGTCTGCTCCTGCACCTCGGCGATGACCTGCTCGGCCTCCTCGCGGACGATCTCCAGCTCCTGGACGGTGCCCACGAGCGGAATCATGATCTCGGCGCGCGGGTCGCCCTTGGCGTTCTTGCGCTCCGCGGCGGCCTCGGCGATGGCCCGTACCTGCATGGCGAACAGGCCCGGGATCACGAGGCCGAGACGGACACCGCGCAGGCCCAGCATCGGGTTCTGCTCGTGCAGGCGGTGCACGGCCTGGAGGAGGCGCAGGTCGTTCTCGTTGGCGTCCTGGCGGGACTCGGCGAGGGCGACGCGCACCGACAGCTCGGTGATGTCGGGCAGGAACTCGTGCAGCGGCGGGTCGAGCAGGCGCACCGTCACCGGAAGCCCGTCCATCGCCTCGAACAGCTCGACGAAGTCCTTCTTCTGGAGCGGCAGGAGCTCCTTGAGGGCCTCCTCGCGCTCCGTGTCCGTGTCGGCGAGGATCAGGTGCTCGACCATCTCGCGGCGCTCACCGAGGAACATGTGCTCGGTGCGGCACAGGCCGATGCCCTGCGCGCCGAAGCGGCGGGCGCGCAGCGCGTCCTCGGCGTTGTCCGCGTTGGCGCGCACCCGCAGCCGGCGGACGCGGTCCGCGTACGCCATGATCCGGTGCACGGCGCCGACGAGCTCGTCGGCGTCGTCGGCGCCGGCGTGCATGCGGCCCTCGAAGTACTCGACGACCGGGGACGGGACGACCGGTACCTCACCGAGGTAGACCTTGCCGGTGGAGCCGTCGATGGAGACGACGTCGCCCTCCTCGATGACCTGCCCGCCGACCGTCATCCGGCGGCGCTTGGTGTCGACCTCGAGGTCCTCGGCGCCGCAGACACAGGTCTTGCCCATGCCGCGGGCGACGACGGCGGCGTGCGACGTCTTGCCGCCGCGCGAGGTGAGGATGCCCTCGGCGGCGATCATGCCGTCGAGGTCGTCGGGATTGGTCTCGCGGCGGATCAGGATGACCTTCTCGCCCGAACGCGACCACTTGACGGCGGTGTACGAGTCGAAGACGGCCTTGCCGACCGCGGCGCCCGGCGAGGCGGCGATGCCGCGGCCGATCTTCTCGACCTTCGCGTTCTCGTCGAAGCGCGGGAACATCAGCTGCGCGAGCTGGGCGCCCGTGACGCGCTGGAGCGCCTCGGCCTCGTCGATGAGGCCCTGGTCGACGAGCTGCGTCGCGATGCGGAAGGCGGCACCGGCGGTGCGCTTGCCGACGCGGGTCTGCAGCATCCACAGCTGGCCGCGCTCGATCGTGAACTCGATGTCGCAGAGATCCCTGTAGTGGGTCTCGAGCGTCTCCATGATCTGCATGAGCTGGTCGTACGACTTCTTGTCGATCGACTCGAGCTCGGCGAGCGGGACGGTGTTGCGGATACCCGCGACGACGTCCTCGCCCTGCGCGTTCTGGAGGTAGTCGCCGTACACACCCTGGTGGCCGGAGGCGGGGTCGCGGGTGAAGGCGACGCCGGTGCCGGAGTCGGGGCCGAGGTTGCCGAAGACCATGGAACAGATGTTGACCGCGGTGCCGAGGTTGCCGGGGATGCGCTCCTGGCGACGGTAGAGCTTGGCGCGGTCGGTGTTCCAGGAGTCGAAGACCGCGTGGATGGCGAGGTCCATCTGCTCGCGCGGGTCCTGCGGGAAGTCCCGGCCGGCCTCGGTCTTCACGATCTTCTTGAAGCGGGTGACCAGCTTCTTGAGGTCGGAGGCGTCGAGGTCGGTGTCGACCGTGACCTTCTTGGCGGCCTTGGCCTTGTCGAGGGCGTCCTCGAAGAGCTCTCCGTCGACGTCCAGGACGGTCTTGCCGAACATCTGGATGAGGCGGCGGTATGAGTCCCACGCGAACCGCTCGTCGCCGGACTGCTTGACCAGTCCGAGGACGGACTTGTCGGAGAGTCCGATGTTGAGGACGGTGTCCATCATGCCGGGCATGGAGAACTTCGCGCCCGAACGGACCGACACCAGAAGGGGGTTGTCGGCCTGGCCGAGCTTCTTGCCCATCTTCTGCTCGAGGGCGTCGAGGTGCGCACTCACCTCGTCACGCAGTGCCACCGGCTCATCGCCACTGTCGAGGTAGACCTTGCAGGCCTCAGTGGTGATGACGAAGCCGGGAGGAACCGGCAGACCGAGGTTGGTCATCTCCGCGAGGTTCGCCCCCTTCCCGCCGAGGAGGTCCTTGAGGTCCTTGTTTCCCTCGGTGAAGTCGTAAACGAACTTCACTACGTGGGGATCCTTGTTTTCCGACACGGGTCTCGACTCCTCGATGACTCGGTGGCTGCCCTGACGGCGAGGAACATACCCAGATCGAAGGCATCTGGGTACGTCCACTTGTGCGTCATACGGCCGTAACCACCCGTCCGCCGCTAGATCGAAAGTAACTAACAGGCAGCGGCACCGAGAACCTTGTCTTCATTTCTTGAAGACACAACCCCCGTAGACGCCAAATATCGCTCAGGTGAGCGCACTCCACACTCAGGTGAGTTCAAGTTGTAAATGATCGAACGGTGGCACTCAGTGCCATGCCTTAGAAATGTACAGCCGCCTTCAAGTTGCTCATCTGAGCGCTACCCCTATCAGGGGTGGCGAGAATCACGCCGTTTCCGGGCCCTTCGATGTCAGCATCCGGACGCAAAGCGGGCGTTCACAGGCCGAGCGCCGCGAGCCGTTCCTCCGCCCGGTCCGGCGCGTAGAGGTGCTCCACGACCAGCGCACCCGCCCCCACCAGGGCAGACCGCTCGCCGAGCCGCGCGGTGACCACGTCCAGATGAGCGGTGGAGCGCGGCAGGGCCCGCTGGTAGAGCAGCTCGCGTACGCCCGTGAGGAAGGGGGTTCCGGCCAGATCCCCCGCGATCATCAGGACCCCCGGGTTGAGCAGGGTCACCACCGTCGCCAGGACCTCGCCCACGCTGCGCCCGGCCTCCCGTGCCAGGCGCACCGCTTCGGGGTGCCCCTCGGCGAGCAGCTCCCGCACATCCGATCCCGACTCCGCCGGCACCCCGGCCTCGGTGAGCCGCCGCGCAAGGGCGCGCCCGCTCGCCACCGAGGCCAGGCACCCGTACGAGCCGCACCGGCACAGCGTGCCCGCGCCCTCGGGCACCCGGATATGCCCTATGTCGCCCGCTCCCCCGTCGATGCCCCGGTAGATCCGGCCGCCGACGACGACGCCGGCGCCGATGCCGGTGGACACCTTGACGAGGGCGAACGCCGCGCAGTCCGGGTGTCCGGTGCGCTGCTCGCCGTAGGCCATCAGGTTGGCGTCGTTGTCCACGAGAACGGGGACGCCGCCTGCGCCCTCTGCACCACCCGCGTCACGCACATCACCGCCGCCGCCCGTCTGCTCGGCGAAGGCGCGGCCCAGGCGGCCCCTGATGTCGTAGCCGTCCCAGCCCGGCATGATCGGCGGCTGTACGACGCGGCCCGTGGCGCTGTCCACGGGACCCGGGACCCCGATCCCGATGCCGCACACCGCGTCCGCGGTCCGCCCCGCCTCCTTCAGCAGCCCGGCGAACCAGCCGCCGAGCGCGCCGAGCACCCGCTCCGGCCCCTCGTCGACGGACAGGGCGCCGGAGCGCTCGGCGAGCAGCTCGCCGGTGAGGGTGAGGACGGCGGCGCGCGCGTGCCGGGTGTCGAGGGAGACGGCGAGCACAACCGCGTGGGCGTCGTCGAATTCCAGGCGCAGGGAGGGCCGCCCGCCCGTCGGCGACCCGGCCGGACCGCCCGCGCCCTCACGCAGCCAGCCCGCCCGGAAGAGCCGGTCGAGGCGCTGGCCGACGGTGGCCCTGGAGAGCCCGGTGGCCTCCTGGAGCGCGCCGCGCGTGGTCGCCCGGCCGCTGCGCACGAGGTCCAGCAGATCCCCGGCGCTCGTCTGGCTCCGCGGCCGCTCTCTCGTCCGGTCCCCGGCCATTCGCACCCCTTGCGTTCATCAACTGCGCGTTACATATTGGGTTTTGCTGGTTAAGTAGACGTAACTCTATGCTGGATACGGCTTAACTGACAGACCGTGGGAGTTCGTGTGGACCGCACAACCCGGCGGACCGGTGCGGCTCTGCGCCGCGCCTCCGATGCCGTCGCCGCGCCCTCGCTCGAGCGGGCCGCGCTGCGCGAGCAGGCGGCACGGGTCCTGGAGACGAACTGGACGGGCACGTCCACGGTCCCCTCCCGCACCCTCTATCCGCACCAGTGGTCGTGGGACTCCGCGTTCGTTGCCATCGGGTCACGTCATGTGTCGCCGCTGCGCGCCCAGTTGGAGCTGGAGACGCTGTTCGACGCGCAGTGGGGCGACGGCCGGGTGCCGCACATCGTGTTCAACCCCTCCGTCCCCCTCGACGCCTACTTTCCCAGCCCCGACTTCTGGCGCTCCTCCACTTCGGGACGGGCGGCCGGAGCGCCGCGCTCCGTGCAGACCTCCGGCATCGTGCAGCCGCCGGTGCACGCGCTGGCGGCCTGGCTCGTGCACCGCGCCGACCCGGGCCTGTCCCGGTCCCGCTCGTTCCTGGCCCGCGTCTATCCGAAGCTCGCGGCCTGGCACCGCTACCTCCTGCACCGCAGGGACCTGGGCGGTGGCGGCCTCGCCAGCGTGATCCATCCCTGGGAGCAGGGCATGGACAACAGCCCGTGCTGGGACGCCCCGCTGAGCCGGATCGCCCCGGCGCCCGCGCGCGCGTTCCGCCGCGCCGACCTGGAGCACGGCGCGCCCGACGACCGCCCCACCGACCTCGACTACGGCCGGTACGTGCGCCTGGCGACGGACTACCGGAACGGCCAATATGCCGACGGGCAGGGCGAGTTCGCCGTAGAGGACCCCTCCTTCAACGCCCTCCTGATCGCCTCCGAACACGCCCTCGCCCGCATCGCCTGCGAACTCGGCGCCGCGGGCACGGCCCGCCACGCCCGCGCCGAACGCCTCACGGCAGCGCTGGTCGAGCGCCTGTGGGACCCGGTGACGGGCATGTTCTTCTGCCGCGACCTGCGCGGCGCGGCCGACGGCCACCACGCGCCCCGCGCACCGGGACACGACACACCCCGAACCGCCGGCCGGTCCTCA
Source organism: Streptomyces sp. CB01635 (assembly GCF_002803065.1). Classification (GTDB taxonomy): domain Bacteria; phylum Actinomycetota; class Actinomycetes; order Streptomycetales; family Streptomycetaceae; genus Streptomyces. Next base: position 10,604 of record NZ_NNBL01000002.1, on the reverse strand, counting down.
CCCCCCGCCCTGATCCCCGAGTACGGCGTCTCGGGCCTGATCCCGCTCATCCTGCCGACGCTGCCTCGGCACGTGACCGCCGGACTGTTGCGCGTCGCCCGCGGCCCTCGCTTCGGCCTCGGCACCGCGGTGCGGCTCGTGCCGAGCTACGACCTGACGGGACCGGCCTTCGACCCGCACCGCTACTGGCGCGGACCGGCCTGGTTCAACACGAACTGGCTGATCGAGCGCGGCCTGCGCCTCCACGGCGAGCACGCGGAGGCCGAACGCCTGCGCGCCGCGCTGCTCGGCACGGCGCTCGACACGGCCTTCGCCGAATACGTGGATCCGTACACGGGGCGCGGCTGCGGCGCGCGCGGCTTCGCATGGAGCGCCGCACTCGCCCTGGATCTGCTGCAGGAGCCGCTGGAGCGGCACGAGGGAGGGACCTGGGGATGACGGACCGACAGCATCAACTGCTCGTGCGGGGAGCCACGTTCGCGGCGATCGGCCCCGGCGGCGACATCAGCGGCGTACGCGGATCCGGCTCGCCCGACGGCCTGTTCGTGCGCGACGGCCGGCACCTCAGCCGCTGGCAGCTCACGGCGGACGGCGCCGCACCCGAAGTGCTCACGCCCGCCGGACGGCCGGGCGGGGACGCGGGCGGGCGAACCGGCGGGGACGCGGCCGGGCGGACCGGCGCCGGTGAAGGCGTGGCGCGCTGTGTACTGGTGCCGCGCGGCGGCCGCCTGGAGCCGCCCGCGTACACGCTCTTCCGCGAACAGGCCGTGGCGGACGGCGCGTTCGTCGAGACCCTGCGGGTCGTCTCCAACCGCGCGGTGCCGACGACGGTACAGCTCGCGTTGACCGTAGACGCGGACTTCACCGACCAGTTCGAGCTGCGCGCCGACCACCGCACGTACGCGAAGACCGGCGCGGTCCGCTCCCGGTCGGTCCTGGAGGACGGCGTCCGGTTCGGCTACCGGCGGGGCGAGTGGCGCTCGTCGACCACGGTGACCGCAGAGCCCGCGCCCGACGCCGTCGAGGAGACCGGCACCGGCGCCCGCCGCCTCGTCTGGTCTCTCGAACTGACCGGGCACGGCACGGCCGACCTGAACCTGCGCGTCGCGGCCCGCCCACACGGCGCCCCCCGTACTCCGGTGCCCGCGTCCCCCGCCGACGCGGCGGCCGAACTCGCCGCGCGCACCGAGGAGTTCACCCGGGACGTCACCCTGCCCGCCGCCTGGCCCGGACTCGCCGCGGCGTGCACGAGGGGCCTGGCCGACCTGGCCGTGCTTCAGGTCCCGGCCACCGGCCCGGACGGCGAGCGGCTGAGCGTGCCGGGCGCGGGCGTCCCCTGGTTCCTCACGCTCCTCGGCCGTGACGCGCTCCTGACCTCCCTGTTCGCCCTCCCCTACCGGCCGGGGCTGGCCGCCGCGACGCTCCCGGTGCTCGCCGCGACGCAGGCCACGGAGTCCACCGAGGGCGCCGTGGCCCAGCCCGGCAAGATCGTCCACGAGGTGCGGCACGGCGAGCTGGCGCACTTCGGCCAGGTCCCCTTCGCCCGCTACTACGGCTCCGTCGACGCGACGCCCCTCTTCCTCGTCCTGCTCGGCGCGTACACGGACCGGACCGGCGACGTGGCGACGGCCCGCCGCCTCGAACCGCACGCGCGGGCCGCCGTCAGCTGGATGCTCGACCACGGCGGCCTCACCTCACGCGGCTATCTCGTCTACCGCGCCGACCGGGGCGGCCTCGCCAACCAGAACTGGAAGGACTCGCCGGGCGCCATCTGCTCGGCCGACGGCAGCCGCCCCACGGGACCCGTGACGGCGGCGGGCGCCCAGGGCTACGCGTACGACGCGTTGCGCCGCACGGCCGCGCTCGCCCGCACGGCCTGGGACGACCCGGTGTACGCGGACCTTCTGGAGCAGACGGCGACGGATCTGCGGGACCGGTTCCAGCGGGACTTCTGGATGGCGGACCGCGCGTTCCCCGCGCTCGCCCTGGACGGCGAGGGGCGACACGTCGACGCGCTGGCGTCCGACGCGGGCCATCTCCTGTGGTCGGGCCTGCTCGACAAGGAGTACGGGGAAGTGGTCGGCCGGCGTCTCCTGGAGCCCGACTTCTTCTCCGGCTGGGGGGTGCGCACGCTCGCGGCGGGGCAGGCCGCCTACCACCCGCTCTCCTACCACCGGGGCTCGGTGTGGCCGCACGACAACGCGCTGATCGCGCTCGGGCTCGCCCGCTACGGACTGCATGACGAGGCGCGGACGGTGGCGAACGCGCTGGTGGAGGCCGCAGCGGCCTCCGGCCACCGGCTGCCCGAGGTGCTCGCCGGGTACGCGCGGGAGTCGTACCCGGCGCCCGTCCCCTACCCGCACGCGTGCGAGCGCGAGTCACGGTCGGCGGCGGCGCCGCTCGCGCTGCTCACGGCGGTCTATTAGCAACGGGGGTCTTCGGCCGACCGGGGTCTTCGGGCGTCGGGGTCTTGGGGAGGTCTTTCAGCCGGTCGCGGCCTTTGAGCGACCGGGGGTCCGGAGGTCCGGGGGCAGAGCCCCCGGTTCCGGGAAGGGGCGGGGTGGAGTGGGTGAAACAACTCCCCCGCGACACGTCACCCCCCGGACGTGTCCAGCTCCGCGTCCTCACTGACGCCCGCGCAGTCCCACGGGTCCTTGAGCCAGCCGTCCGGCAGCACCACCCGGTTGTTGCCGGACGTACGGCCGCGAGGCCCGTCCGCGCCCACGGGCCACGCCTGGTCGAGGTCCAGCTCGTCGAGCCCCGCGCGCAGCTCGGCGAGCGACGACGTGACGGCGAGCCGCTTGCGCATCTCGGAACCGACCGAGAAGCCCTTCAGATACCAGGCCACGTGCTTACGGAAGTCGATGACACCGCGTGCCTCGTCGCCGATCCACTCGCCGAGCAGCCCGGCGTGCCGCACCATCGCGTCGGCGACCTTGCGCAGGTCGGGCGCGGCGGGCGCGCCCGTGCCCTCGAAGGCGGCGACGAGATCACCGAACAGCCACGGCCGCCCCAGGCAGCCGCGCCCCACCACGACACCGTCGCAGCCGGTCTCGCGCATCATCCGCACCGCGTCGTCGGCGCACCAGATGTCGCCGTTCCCGAGGACGGGAATCTCCGGGACGTGCTCCTTCAGGCGGGCGATGGCGTCCCAGTCGGCCGTGCCGCCGTAGTGCTGCGCCGCGGTCCGCCCGTGCAGGGCGATCGCGGTGACGCCCTCCTCGACGGCGATCCGGCCCGCGTCGAGGAAGGTGATGTGGTCGTCGTCGATGCCCTTGCGCATCTTCATCGTGACCGGCAGGTCCCCGGCCCCGCTGACGGCCTCCTTCAGGATGGCCCGCAGCAGATTCCGCTTGTACGGGAGCGCGGAGCCGCCGCCCTTGCGCGTCACCTTGGGGACCGGGCAGCCGAAGTTCAGGTCGATGTGATCGGCGAGATCCTCTTCGGCGATCATGCGGACGGCCTTGCCGACGGTCGCCGGATCGACGCCGTACAGCTGGATCGACCGGGGCTGCTCACTCGCGTCGAAGCGAATCAGCTGCATGGTCTTCTCGTTGCGCTCGACCAGCGCCCGCGTCGTGATCATCTCGCTCACGAAGAGGCCCTTGCCGCCGGAGTACTCCCGGCACAGGGTGCGGAAGGGCGCGTTCGTGATCCCGGCCATGGGCGCGAGGACCACGGGCGGCTGCACGAGGTGCGGACCGATGGTGAGCTGCTGGGACATCGGGCGGGCTCTCCGAAATCGTGGGGCTGTGGGCAGGGGCAGTTCTCCATTGTCCCCCACCTGGCGGACAGCCCAGCCCAGGGTTGTCCCCGACCTGGCGGGCGCCCCCGCCCGCCGTCGGGCTACCGTCGGATACATGCCACCCCCACTGACTCCCCGCCGGCGGATGCTCGTCCTCGCGATCTGCTGCATGAGCCTGCTGATCGTCAGCCTCGACAACACCGTCCTGAACGTCGCGCTGCCGAGCATGCAGAAGGAGTTCGGCGCGAGCGTCTCCGGCATGCAGTGGACCATCGACGCGTACACGCTGGTCCTCGCGTCGCTCCTGATGCTGGCGGGCTCGACGGCCGACCGGATCGGGCGCCGCCGGATCTTCAAGGCCGGCCTGGTGATCTTCACCGTGGGCTCGGTGCTGTGCTCGGTGGCGCCGAACCTGGAGTCCCTCATCGTGTTCCGCATGGTCCAGGCGGTCGGCGGCTCGATGCTCAACCCCGTCGCCATGTCGATCATCACCAACACGTTCACCGAGCCCCGCGAACGCGCCCGGGCCATCGGCGTCTGGGGCGGCGTCGTCGGTATCTCCATGGCCGCGGGCCCCATCGTGGGCGGCGTCCTCGTCGACTCGGTCGGCTGGCGCTCCATCTTCTGGATCAACCTGCCGGTGGGCCTCGCCGCCCTCCTGCTGACCATCCGCTACGTCCCCGAGTCCCGCGCCCCCAAGCCGCGCCGCACGGACCCGATCGGGCAGCTCCTCGTCATGGTGCTCCTCGGCTCACTCACGTACGCGATCATCGAGGCCCCCGAAGCGGGGTGGACGTCCCCCACCATCGCGACGTTCGCGCTGCTCGCCCTCGTGGCCCTCATCGGACTGATCGCCTACGAGCCGCGCCGCGCCGAACCCCTCATCGACCTGCGCTTCTTCCGCTCGGCACCCTTCAGCGGCGCCACGGTGATAGCGATCAGCGCGTTCGCCTCGCTCGGTGGCTTCCTGTTCCTGTCGACGCTCTACCTGCAGAACGTACGCGGCCTCGACGCCCTGGACGCAGGCCTGTGGATGCTGCCGATGGCGGCCATGACCCTGGTGTGCGCTCCGGTCTCCGGCCGCATCGTCGGCAGCCGCGGCCCGAGGATCCCGCTGCTCGTCGCGGGCATCGCGATGACGGCGAGCGGCCTCCTGTTCGCCGCGTTCGAGGCGGAGACGTCGAACGTGACCCGCTTCATCGGCTACGTCCTGTTCGGCCTGGGCTTCGGCTTCGTCAACGCCCCCATCACGAACACCGCTGTCTCCGGCATGCCCCGCGCCCAGGCGGGCGTCGCCGCCGCGGTGGCCTCCACCAGCCGGCAGATCGGCCAGACCCTCGGCGTCGCCGTCATCGGCGCGGTCCTCGCGTCGGGCGTCGCGGGGGCCGTCGGCACATCGGCGTACGCGACCACGTTCGTCGACGCGAGCCGCGGCGGCTGGTGGATCATCGTGGGCTGCGGCCTCGCCGTACTCCTGGTCGGCCTCCTCACCAGCGGCCGCTGGGCACGCTCCACAGCACAGCGCACCGCCCGCTGCCTGGAACAGCCGGAAATCCAGGAGGCCACGGCGGGCGCCAGCTCCTGAAGCGACCGCCGCCGGCCACGGCGTGGCCGTTCCCCGGGTCGGCCTCCCACCAGCCCCTGGCGCCTTGCCGGAGCAGCAGGAGACTCAGGAGGCCGCGGCGAGCGCCAGCTCCTGAAGCCGGTCGAGCCGCTCCCGGGACTCCTCGTCGGCGGGCGTGTACGTCACCAGACGGGCCCCCTGGTCCGGGCCGAGCCACAGATCGGTGTGGACCAGGGACAGCGGCCCGACGTACGCGTTGCGGAAGTACTTCGTCTTGCTGCGCGTGCCCACCACCTCGTGCAGCTGCCACGCCTCACGGAACTCCGGCGACTCGTCCTCGAGCCGCTTGAGCAGCAACTCCCAGGCGGGCTCGCCCAGATGACCGGCCATCGACCCGCGGAACTTGGCCGCCATCAGCCGGATCGTGTCTTCCAGGAACACGAACGACTTCCGCCACTGCTCGTTCGTGCAGATCAGCACCATACAGTTGCGGTCCTCGGGTGCCACCGTGTCCAGATCGCACAGCAGCCGCCCGTACGTACGGTTGTACGCGAGGATGTCGTACCGGCTGTTCTGGATGCAGGCGGGCAGCGGCTCCAGCTTCTCCAGCATCAGACGCAGCGCCGGCGTGACGGTCTGACAGCTCGCCGCGGGCGACGGATCGACGGCCCCGGCGAGCTGGAAGAGATGCGCGCGCTCACTCGCGTCGAGGAGCAGCGTGCGGGCCAGCGCGTCCAGGACCTGCACCGACACCTGGATGTCCCGCGCCTGCTCGAGCCACGTGTACCAGGTGACCCCGACCGCGGACAGCTGCGCGATCTCCTCACGCCGCAGCCCGGGGGTACGCCGGCGCCGGCCGCGCGGCAGCCCGACCTGCTCGGGGGTGATGCGAGCGCGACGGCTGCGCAGAAAGTCGGCGAGCTCGTGCCGCCGGATCTCGGACTCGCGCTTGGGCGACTCGAGCGGGGGCGCCACCTGCCCGGGCCGCCCTCCGGCCTTCGCCTGAGCCTGAGCCTGGGCCTCCGCCTGAGCCGGGGCCTCCGCCTCGGCCCGCGCCCGTCCCTCTGCCACAGTCGTCGTAGTATCCCGCGCCATCGTGGTCATGCCTCCAGCCTGCCGCGCCACGGAGCCTGTTGCCAGGTAGTCCTTCTACCAGGATAAGGACACTCTGGTACCAGTCTGAGCGCCCGACGACGCTGGTATCCATGACCGGAACCGGGACCCGTTCCCTCTCTGTCGCCACCACTGCCCGCTCCGCCACGGCCCCACCGGCACTCGGCGGACTCGGGCTCTTCACCGTGCTCGTAGGCGCCGCCCTCCCTCTCATCGACTTCTTCATCGTGAACGTCGCCCTGCCCACCATCGGCCACGACCTGGCCGCGGGCGAGGCGCTCCTCGAACTCGTCGTCGCCGGTTACGGACTCGCGTACGCCGTCCTGCTCGTCCTCGGCGGACGGCTCGGCGACCTCTTCGGCCGACGCAGGCTGTTCCTCGGCGGCATGATCGCCTTCGGCCTGACCTCGCTGGCCTGCGGCCTCGCCCCCGACGCCTGGACCCTTGTGGCCGCGCGCGTCGCGCAGGGCGCCGCGTCGGCCGCGATGCTCCCGCAGGTCCTCGCCACCATCCAGTCGACGACGACGGGCCGGCGCCGGGCGAAGGCCATGGGCCTGTACGGGGCGACGGCGGGCCTGTCCATGGTCGCCGGCCAGATCCTGGGCGGCGTCCTCATCGCAGCAGACGTGTTCGGGACCGGCTGGCGGTCGGTGTTCCTGGTGAACGTGCCCGTAGTCCTCGTCGGCCTCTTCCTGGCCGCCCGCGCCGTTCCCGAGACGCGCTCCGAGCACCCCGAGCCGGTCGACGGCCCCGGCACGGTACTCCTCGCCGCGTCCCTGCTCACGCTCCTCGCACCCCTGACCGAGGGCAGGGCGGCGGGCTGGCCCTTGTGGACGTGGCTCTCGCTCGCGGTCTTCCCCTTCATCGCGTACGCCTTCTACCAGGTGGAACGCCGTGCGGACCGCCATGGCCGCACCCCACTGGTCCCACCCAGCCTCTTCGCGCTGGTCTCACTGCGCCGCGGCCTGATCATGGTCGTGCCGTTCTCCATCGGGTTCAGCGGCTTCATGTTCGTGATCGCAGTGGCGCTCCAGCAGGGCGAACACCTCGGCCCCGTACCGGCGGGCCTGGCCCTCGCGCCCATGGCCGTCGCCTTCTTCGCGGTGTCCCTCGCCGGCCCGCGCCTCATCGCCCGCTACGGCACCCGGATCGTCACCGCGGGCGGCATCATCCAGGGGGCCGGCGTCGTCCTGATCGCCCTCGCGGCCTGGCGAACCTGGCCCGACCTGGGCGTCCTGGAACTGATGCCGGGCGCCGCACTCGCGGGCGCGGGACAGGCACTCCAACTCCCCATACTCTTCCGGCTCATCCTGTCCGAGGTACCGGCGTCGCGGGCGGGAGTAGGCAGCGGCGTCATGATCACCACCCAGCAGTCGGCCCTGGCCCTCGGCGTAGCCACACTCGGCTCCCTGTTCCTCGCCCTGATCCCAAGCCTGGGCGCACGAGACGCGCTGGTCACGACCCTGCTGGCGCAACTGGCGGGCATCGCCCTGACGACAGCACTGAGCGTGCGACTGCCGCGGGTGGTGGGGTGATGCCCGCCCCACCCGCTAGGGGCGAACGTAGGGGCGAGTCATGATCTCCATGTTGTGCCCGTCGGGATCGCTGAAGTACGCGCCGCAACCGCCGAAGAGCCTGTTGATCCGGCCGGGTTCGGTGTGGCTGGGGTCCGCGAAGTAGGTGACTCCGACGGCGGCGAGGCGGCCGATCATCCCGTCGAACTCCTCGTCGGGCACGAGGAAGGCGTAGTGCTGCGACTGGATGGGCTCGTCGCGCTTCTCGTAGAAGTCGAGGGTCACGCCGTTACCGAGATCGACCGGCAGGAACGGCCCGAACGGAGCGCCGACCTTCAACCCCAGCACGGCGGCGAGGAACTCGGCCGAGAGATGACGGTCGTGGGCATAGACGGCGGTGTGATTCAACTGAGCAGACATGGGTGACAGTTCTCCGGTTCATACGCTTCTTCGGCTGCTGAAGGAACGCGGCACCCGCACACGGGCGCCGGGAAGGAACACGGAGACACGCGGCGGCCCTCGGCCCCGCGCCACCCTCACCCGAAGGCCGGGCGCCTCACTCGTACGCGGCCCAAGGCCGACCCGGCAGTCATACAAAGAACGCTAACGCCCAACCGGGACGGGCTCAACAGCGAAACCGGCCACCCGGCCACCCGGCCACCCGGCCACCCGGCCACCCGGCCACCCGGCAGAGGGTCCGACAACGATTGGGCCCGGCATCGCGCGACAGCTGACAGATGACAACTGACAGATATTGAAATCTGTCAGTTGTCATGTCATCGTGGATAGGGAGACACCGAACTCTCGAACTGACGGCACCGACCCAAGGAACGCTCTATGTCCCCCACCACTCCCACCTCCCCCACTCTCCACCTCCGCTCCCTAGGCTCCACCGGTCCTCAGGTGTCCGCCATCGGGCTCGGCTGCATGGGGATGTCTGCGCTCTACGGCGAGGCCGACCGGGGCGAGTCCATCGCCACCGTTCACGCGGCCCTCGACGCCGGCATCACCCTGCTCGACACCGGCGACTTCTACGCGATGGGGCACAACGAGATGCTGATCGGGGAGGCCCTGCGGACCGCCCCCGCCGCACACCGCGAGAAGGCGCTGACCAGCGTGAAGTTCGGCGCTCTCCGGGACCCGGACGGTGGCTGGTCCGGCTACGACGGCCGGCCGGCCGCCGTGAAGAACTTCGCGGCGTACTCGCTCCAGCGCCTCGGCGTCGACCACATCGACGTCTACCGGATCGCCCGTGTCGACCCCGACGTACCGATCGAGGAGACCGTCGGGGCCATCGCCGAGCTCGTCGAGAAGGGACACGTCAGGCACATCGGCCTGAGCGAGGTCGGTGCCGACACGATCCGGCGGGCCGCGGCCACCGCCCCCATCTCCGATCTGCAGATCGAGTACTCGCTGATCTCCCGCGGCATCGAGGAAGCGATCCTGCCGGTCGCCCGCGAGCTCGGCATCGGCGTCACGGCGTACGGGGTCCTGTCGCGCGGTCTGATCTCCGGGCACTTCGGCCGGGACCGCAAGCTCGCCGCGAACGACTTCCGCGGAATGAGCCCGCGCTTCCAGGGTGAGAACCTCCAGCACAATCTCGACCTCGTCGAGTCGCTGCGCAAGATCGCCGAGCAGAAGGGCGCCAGTGTCGCGCAGGTCGCCATCGCCTGGGTCCTCAGCCGCGGCGACGACATCGTGCCCCTGGTCGGCGCCCGTCGCAGGGACCGACTGACGGAGGCGCTCGGCGCTCTCGACGTCACCCTGGACTCGGCGGACCTCGCCGCTATCGAGAAGGCCGTCCCGGCCGGTGCCGCCGCCGGTGACCGCTATCCCGAGGCACAGATGGCACACCTCGACAGCGAGCGCTGATCTCCGCCCGGTACGGTCGGCATCATGGCAACCGAGACCCTGACCACCGAGCGCATCCTCGAGGCGACCGAGGAGGTGCTGCGTCGCCACGGTCCCGCGAAGGCGACCGTCGTCGACGTGGCCCGCGCGCTGGGCGTCAGCCACGGCAGTGTCTACCGGCATTTCGGCACAAAGGCACAGTTGCGCGAGGCGGTCACGAAGCGCTGGCTCGACCGCACCACGAATGAACTGCAACTCCTGACGACGGATGGCTCGCTGACGTCGCCCGCCCTGTTGCGCCAATGGTTCTCGACACTGTTCGCGGCCAAACGCCGCAAGGCAGGCGACGACCCGCAGCTCTTCGCCACCTACCAAGTTCTGATCAGCGAGAACAGCCGGGTGGTCGAACTCCACGTCGGTGAGCTGATCATGCAGCTCGATCACATCATTCAAGACGGCGTCGCCAGGGGGGAGTTCAGCCTCCCCCACCCCGACCCCGCTCTGACCGCCCGCGCGGTATTCGACGCGACGAATCGCTTCCACGATCCGGCGTACGCGGGTGAGTGGCAGAAGGCCGGCATCGACGAGGAGTTCAGGGCCCTCACGGATCTCGTCCTCCGTGGCCTGAATTCCTGACTGTATCCCCGCACAGCATTTGGCCGGGCCCTGAAAAGGGGGTCGGCCGAAAAAGGGGATCAATCCCTTAAACGCAGAAAACCCCCGTAACAGGATTCTCATCCGTTACGGGGGTTTTCTTCAAAATTAGTTCGGCGGCGTCCTACTCTCCCACAGGGTCCCCCCTGCAGTACCATCGGCG
>NZ_NNBL01000019.1 GCF_002803065.1 Streptomyces sp. CB01635 | reverse complement strand
CCCACACGTCCAACCCCAGCCCCAGCCCCAGCCCCCCGAAGGCCAGCCCCCTCACCGCCCCACCTCAAACCCCCACCTCAGCCCCCACCCTCCCCTCCCGCACAGCCCTGACCAGGGCTGCGTGGTCCTGTTCTGTGCGGTCCGCGTAGGTGACCGCGAACTGGGCGATGGCCTCGTCCAGTTCCTCGTTCTTGCCGCAGTAGCCGGCGATCAGTCGAGGGTCGGCGCTGTGTGCGTGTGCGCGGGCGAGGAGCGCGCCCGTCATGCGGCCGTAGTCGTCCATCTGGTCGGCGGCGAGAGCCGCGGGGTCGACACTTCCCTTGCGGTTTCTGAACTGCCTTACCTGGAAGGGCCGTCCGGCCACGGTCGTCCAGCCGAGCAGGATGTCGCTGACGACCTGCATCCGCTTCTGTCCGAGGACCACGCGCCGCCCCTCATGGGCGGCCGCCGGCGTATCGAATCCGACTGCGGGCAGGTGCGGCAGCAGCGCGGAGGGGCGGGCTTCCTTCACCTGGAGCACGAGCGCCTCTCCCCGGTGGTCGAGGAGCAGCACCACGTACGATCTCGTGCCCACACTTCCGGTGCCGACGACGCGGAAGGCGACGTCCTGGATCGCATAGCGGCCGAGCAGGGGCAGGCGGTCTTCGGAGAGTGTCTGCAGGTAGTCACCTAGGGAGGCAGCGACCTCGGACGCCTCCTCGTCGGGTACGCGGCGCAGTACGGGTGGTGCGTCGACGAAGCGGCGGGTGCCGTCGTCGGCGAGTTCGGTGGACTTGGCGGCGAATCTTCCGCTGGTGTTGTTCCGCGCTTTCTCGGAGACGCGTTCCAGCGTGCCGACGAGGTCGTGGGCGTCGGTGTGGGAGACGAGTTCCTCGTCGGCGATGGCGTTCCACGCGTCGAGGGCGGGCAGTCGGGCCAGCAGGCGCATGGTGCGGCGGTATGCGCCCACCGCGTAGTGCGCGGCTTCCCGGCACGTGTCCTCGTCGGCTCCGGCTACGCGGCCCGCGAGGACGAGCGAGGTGGCGAGCCGCTTCACGTCCCATTCCCAGGGGCCGTGCACCGTTTCGTCGAAGTCGTTGAGGTCGATGACGAGGCCGCCGCGGGCGTCGGCGTAGAGGCCGAAGTTCGCCGCGTGGGCGTCTCCGCAGATCTGGGCGCCGACGCCGGTGACGGGCGTCTGTGCGAGGTCGTGGGCCATGAGGCCGGCAGATCCGCGCAGGAATGCGAACGGGGTCGCCGCCATCCTGCCGACGCGTATGGGCGTGAGCTCTTCGATCCGGCCGAGGTTGGACTCCTCGACCGCCCTGACGGCGTCGGGGCGAGCGGGGTGCAGGGTGAGGGCCGCGTGCGCGGAGCGCGGTACGCGGTCGCGCAGGGCCTTGCCCTCTTGCTTGGGTGATCCGGAGGAGGGGAGCGCCGCGAACCCCTCGACGGCCGGCAGCCGTCGGGCCGCCGGTTCCTCACGCTGTGCCGGCACCGCAGTGTCGAGCTCGGTCACGCGGACCGCCTCCCCCGTCTCTGAACATCAACTGGCGACGACCGTACCGCCGTCGGCCGAAACCCGTCAGAGCCTGTGGACAACCCCGTGATTGTGGAAAACGAGCGCGGAACAGGAGCGGGGAACCGAGCGCGGAACCGGCACCCAGTCCTCCCTCGCCAGCCGCTCTACCCCTCAGGCAGATACGCCTCGGCCCACAGCCCGAGTTCCTTCAGCGCCGGTTCGAGGGCGGCGCCCGCTTCGGTCAGGCGGTACGCGACGCGGAGCGGGGGTCCTTCGTCGACCTCGCGTACGACGAGGCCGGCGGCGCCGAGTTCGGTGAGGCGGTCCGAGAGCATGCGCTCGCTGATGCCGGGGATGGCTCGGCGCAGGTCGGCGAAGTGAACGGGGTGCTGGAGGAGGACGGAGACCACGAGTCCCGTCCATCGCTTGCCGAGCAGGCCGAAGACGCGGGTGATGCCGCCGTCGACCCGCTTGCACGCGTCGGGGTTGTGGATCCCCGCCTCGCGTACGGAGCCGCTCTCGTGTTCCCCGTTGCCCGCCATGCCTTCAGAGTACTGCCCTCCCGTAGGGGACTAAATAAAAGTAAGTTACTGTTCATACGGTAGCTCCGAACGGAACTACACCTACTCAGCCACCCGCCTGCTTCCCGACCCCCCGCACCTTTGGAGACCTCCAATGCCCACCCTTCTTCACATCGACTCGTCCGTCTGGCCCGGCTCGGCCTCCGCTTCCCGCACCGTCGCCGACGCCTTCCGCAAGACCTGGGAGGAGCAGCACCCCGACGGCACCGTGATCTACCGCGACCTGGCCGTGAACCCGGTCCCGCACCTGGACACGGTCGGCGCCTCCGCCGGTTTCGCCGATCCCGCCACCCACAGCCCGGAGCAGGCCGCGGCCTTCGCCGGACGCCGGGAGCTCATCGAGGAGCTGGAGCAGGCGGACGCGGTGCTGATCGGCGCGCCTATGTACAACTTCTCGATCCCGTCGACCCTGAAGGCATGGCTGGACCAGGTGATCCTCATGGGGCGCACCGCCGGCGAGACGCCGTCCGCGAAGGGGACGCCGGTCACGGTCGTCGCCAGCCGTGGCGGCTCGTACGCGCCGGGCACCCCGCGCGAGCCCTTCGAGTACGTGCAGAACTACCTGCGTGACCTTCTCGGCACGATGCTCGGCCTGGACGTGGCCTTCATCGTTCCCGAGCTGACCCTGGCGCACACGACTCCGGCGATGAGCGAGCTCATCCCGCTCGCCGAGGCGTCCCGCGCCAAGGCCCTGGAGGAGGCTGACGCCCGGGCCAAGGAGCTCGCCGCGCGCTTCTCGGCCGACGCCGCCTGACGCTCCGCACCGTCACCAAGGCACCGAGGGTCCCCTGTCCCGTACGGCTCCCGTTCGGCCGTCCCGTACGACGCCGGGGACCCTTCAACAATCAGTGTGATTGCCCTCACCACAGGACCGCTCACATCCGGAAAACGCAGAAGCCCCGCAGATCTGAGATCTGCGGGGCTTCTGTCTTGTGGGGCACCGACGAAACGTAATGATCAGGCCTCATGAGCCAGGCGCATAGATCGATTCCCGGCCTGTTCGCACAGATTTCCCACGGTGCAGGCCAGGGGTGTCAAGGGCTTGAGCGTCCAGCACCCACAGTCCGCGCCCCGCACTCGATAACCGCAGAAGTCCCTCTGCCAGCCCTCGTCGCTATGCCCGAGCTCACCTGCTGTCTCTGCTCCTCTTTCCCACCCACGTCAGGCAGACCCATCGGGTAAGTGCTCCTACCAGAACGGCAACAACGATCGCCCCCCAATCGATGACGTGCGGAAGCCCAGGGAAGAAGGCGAAGAAGGCGAGTGTCACGACGAGACCCGCCACGAACGCGGCGATCCCAGCGGGCCGCCGCGCCTCCCAACTCTGGTCCCGCCCCTGCTGTCGATCAATCATGAACGGCTCACTTCGTGATGCGGTGACACTGGCTCACTCGGCGCACCCCGTTGACGTAGAGATGCGCACACGCCTTTCCATAACGAGGCAGCGTCTGGGGAGAGTTGTTCCGCATCGGATCGATCTTGCACTCGGGGTGCGTTCGCCCCCGGGAGGTCCTGTACGTCCTGTTGTTGGTGTTCGCGTACGTGAAGTCGATGCGCCAGTTGCAGAAGCCGGTGCCGAGCGCGGCGACAAAAGCACAGTCGACGCCGGCGTTCTGACAGGTGATCTTCTTCCCGCCGCCTCGGATGATGTGTGTGAACGCGCATCCGGTCGGAACTTTCATCGTCATGCCACCAACGCTGTACTCGAAGGTTCGGACAGGAGTCGATCCGACAGCGCCGGCCTGCGCTGCCGAAGAACTCGTCAGCACGACGGCGCATGCGGCGGAAAGGGCCACCAAAAGCCTGGATCGATAAAGCGCGACCATGAACTATCCCCTTTCGGCGGAGAATCTCTCCCGCCGAAAGAACTCCGACGCCGCGATCATGTTTCTGGCCGATGGGATGGTTCACCGACTTGAGTGATCAAGAGCTAGTGTGCTGACCAGCTGATTCCATTCTTCGATCCAGTCCATCGAACTGCCTGGCCCTCCTCCCATGGGCAGAGCCTCAACCGACAGCGACAGTCCCTACTGAGTGAGCCCATCAATGGCTACCGTGCAGATCCGCTCTCCGTCCGCGATGAGACTCACGACGCAATCGCGTCGCCGGGGCATCTGATACGCCCCCTGACGCAAGCCACTCAGCAACCTTGTACGCCGGGCTCAGGCGCGGCTCCACGGCCGAGGCACAACACTTCCCAGGCGAATCGGCGCAGCCGCGCCTGCTCGGCATGCGCTGCGGTGTTGCCGTACTTGATGGTGAGGTGGCATCCAAGGCCCAGAATGGGGCCGCATCGACCGCGAGATCTGGATCCGGCTCATCGAGGCCCGCAGAGCTCACCGCCTGGTGCCCGGTGATGTGTCCCGCAGAGGCGGGCAAGGTCCAGTGCCCGATCAAGAGCCGGTCCGTGAGGAGAGCCATCCAGCTGCCGCTCATTGACCCGGAGCCGAGCCCCGCGGGGCCGCTCAAGGTCTGCCGCCAGCGCAGCATCACACTGGCTCCCGCCGAAGGATCCAAGCACTGGCAGGCCCTCGAGTACGGGGGCGAGCAATGGCAGAAGGTCTACTTCCGGCTGCGCAACAGCGTCGAGGGGTACAACGGTTACGCAAAAAGTCCTCTCGCCGAAGCCATCGAGGCCGCCGGGGGCGACGGATCCGCGGCATCGCCGCTCAGACCGTGCTGCTCGTCTTCCAACTGGCTCACGCCAACCAACGGAAGATCAAAAACTGGGTCGAGATCCTGGCGCTGAGCGGAGAACGCCCGCGCAGGCGCACCCACCACCGCCGGACGACCAAGCCTCTCGGAGCCTGGACCCCGACCGGCCACCCATCACCGACAACGTAGGCATCCGGCGCTCATCCGAAGGACCCGACGGACAACATCAGAGCCCTCGCCCCGACCGACCGGTCACAGGCGAGGGCTCTGATGTGTTCAATGCCACTCTTGCAAGTTGGTACTGGCTACCGAGCCGTAGCCAGCGGCCCGATCAACGAGAAACGGGCCCCCACCAGGACTTTCGTCACTGGCGAAGACCCGTTTCGTCGGTTCTTCCTTGTGCGCGAGGGGGGAGTTGAACCCCCACGCCCTTTCGGGCACTGGAACCTGAATCCAGCGCGTCTGCCTATTCCGCCACCCGCGCATTGGGTGTGCCTTCCGGTCCCTCGCCCTTTTGGGGCGAGCGCCTTCCGACATGCAGAAGATTAGCACGCTGCCGAGGGTGGATTCACATCCGTTTTCGCGGGCACCTGCTGGGCAGGGCCACCCCCGCTGACCTCGCATCCGATGCAGTCGGCCGGCAGTCCGACAGCACTCCACCAGCAGTCCGAAGCCCCCGGAGAGATCCACTCCGCCCCAGGGCCACTCCCCGAAGCCCCGCCGCCGACGCAGCGAAAGGCACACATCCACACTCCCGCAGCCCCGGACCCGAGCGCCCCCTCCGTCTCACCTTCCCCGTCCCCTCCCGGCTCCACCGCCGCGTGCGGGACACTGTCCAGGGACCCCCTCTACGATCCAGCTGTGAGGGTCGACACTCATCGACCGGGCTGACAGGGGGAACCAGCCGATTTCCCGGCGCGTGGATACGATCAGTAAGCAGTACCAGGACGAAAACGAAGGAGGAGGTGCCCCATGGGAGTCCTGAAGAAGTTCGAGCAGCGTCTCGAGGGTCTGGTCAACGGCACCTTCGCCAAGGTGTTCAAGTCCGAGGTCCAGCCCGTCGAGATCGCCGGCGCCCTCCAGCGCGAGTGCGACAACAACGCGACGATCTGGAACCGCGAGCGGACCGTCGTCCCCAACGACTTCATCGTGGAGCTGAGCACGCCGGACTTCGAGCGCCTCAGTCCCTACTCGGGGCAGCTCGGCGACGAGCTGTCCGGCATGGTGCGCGACTACGCGAAGCAGCAGCGTTACACCTTCATGGGACCGATCAAGGTCCACCTGGAGAAGGCGGACGACCTGGACACGGGTCTGTACCGGGTACGCAGCCGCACGCTCGCGTCGAGCACCAACCAGCAGCAGTCCCAGCCCTCCCAGCAGCCGCCGCAGCCCGGCCGGGGTCCCGCTTCGGCGCCCCCGGCGGCGGGCGGAGGCTACGGCTATCCGCCGGCGGCGAACGCTGCCGGGGGGTACGGCCAGCCGCCGGCCAGCGCGCCGCCGATGCCCGCGGGGCCGCCTCCGGGCCGCCCTACGCAGGCCCCGGCGGGAGCCCGGCCGCGTAACCAGGCAGGACCGCTGCCCGGCGCACAGGTGCGTCACTGGATCGAGATCAATGGCACACGCCATCAGATCTCGCGCCCCACGCTGGTCCTCGGCCGCAGCACCGAAGCCGATGTGCGGATCGACGACCCCGGCGTCTCTCGCCGGCACTGTGAGATTCGGACCGGAACGCCCTCGACGATCCAGGATCTCGGGTCCACCAACGGCATCGTGGTGGACGGGCAGCACACCACCCGCGCTACGCTCCGCGACGGCTCGCGGATCGTCGTGGGCAGTACCACCATCATTTACCGGCAAGCCGAAGGGTGAAGCGGGGGCAATGTCAGAGCTGACCCTGACGGTCATGCGGTTGGGTTTCCTGGCCGTTCTGTGGCTGTTCGTGATCGTGGCCGTCCAGGTCATCCGCAGCGACCTGTTCGGCACGCGCGTCACCCAGCGCGGGTCGCGTCGTGACAGCGGGCGCCAGCAGCAGGCTGCGGCCCGCCAGGCCGCGCCGCCGCAGCAGCGCGCCCAGCAGCAGAACAGCGGTGGAGGCGGCGGGCGGCAGCGCCGCGGCGCCCCCACGAAACTCGTCGTCTCCGAGGGCACCCTCACGGGCACCACGGTGGCGCTGCAGGGCCAGACCATCACGCTGGGCCGTGCGCACGATTCGACGATCGTTCTCGACGACGACTACGCGTCGAGCAAGCATGCCAGGATCTACCCGGACCGGGACGGACAGTGGATCGTGGAGGACCTCGGGTCCACCAACGGCACCTATCTCGACCGGGCCCGGCTGACCACCCCGCAACCGATTCCGCTCGGCGCGCCGATCCGCATCGGCAAGACCGTCATCGAGCTGCGGAAGTAGTACGACAATGAGCGAGCGGAGCGAGCGAGCCGACGCGGTCACCCAAGACCTGAGCGCGCTCCCGACCGGAGGGTGGGCACCGTGCGGATGTACCCGGAGCCGACGGGCGAGGTGCGCATGAGTCTGTCACTGCGCTTCGCCGCCGGATCGCACAAAGGCATGATCCGCGAGGGGAACGAGGACTCGGGCTACGCCGGTCCGCGCCTTCTCGCGATCGCCGACGGCATGGGCGGTCAGGCCGCCGGTGAGGTCGCCTCGTCGGAGGTGATCTCGACGATCGTCGCGCTCGACGACGACGTTCCCGGCTCCGACATCCTCACGTCGCTCGGCACGGCCGTGCAGCGGGCCAACGACCAGCTGCGGATGATGGTCGAGGAGGACCCCCAGCTGGAAGGCATGGGGACGACCCTGACCGCACTGCTGTGGACGGGTCAGCGCCTCGGTCTCGTGCACGTCGGCGACTCGCGCGCGTATCTGCTGCGCGACGGTGTGCTGACGCAGATCACGCAGGACCACACCTGGGTGCAGCGCCTCGTCGACGAGGGCCGCATCACGGAAGAGGAAGCCACCACTCACCCGCAGAGGTCCCTCCTCATGCGCGCGCTGGGCAGTGGCGATCACGTCGAGCCCGACCTCTCCATCCGCGAGGTGCGGGCCGGCGACCGGTACTTGATCTGCTCCGACGGCCTGTCCGGCGTCGTCTCCCACCAGACGATGGAGGAGACCCTCGCCAGCTACCAGGGCCCGCAGGAGACCGTGCAGGACCTGATCCAGCTGGCGCTGCGCGGCGGTGGCCCGGACAACATCACGGTGATCGTGGCGGACGTCCTGGACATCGACAGCGGTGACACGCTCGCCGGTCAGCTGTCCGACGCGCCGGTCATCGTGGGCGCGGTCGCCGAGAACCAGCAGCACCAGCTGCACGACGGCGGGGCGATGCAGACCCCCGCGGGCCGTGCGTCGGAGCTCGGCCGCGGGTCGGGCAGGCCGGTGCCCGGGCAGGGCGGCGGCGGTGGCGAGTTCGGCCCGCCCGGCAGCGGCGACGCGGCCGGTTACGCCCCCGAGGGAAGTTTCGGCTCGTACGGGGACGACGACTTCGTCAAGCCGCGGCGCGGCCGTAAGTGGCTCAAGAGATCCTTCTTCATCGCCCTGGCGCTGGCCGTCGTGGGCGGTGGCCTGTACGGCGGCTACCGCTGGACGCAGACGCAGTACTACGTCGGTTCGAACGAGTCGCATGTCGCGCTGTACCGCGGCATCAGCCAGGACCTGGCGTGGGTGAGTCTGTCGGAGGTCGAGAAGGACCACCCCGAGATCGAACTCAAGTACCTGCCGCCCTACCAGCGCAAGCAGGTCGAGGCGACGATCACCGAGGGCAGCTTCGGTGACGCCAAGGACAAGATCGGCGAGCTGTCGCTGCAGGCTTCGGCCTGCAGGAAGGACGCCGAGCGCCGTCAGGCGGAGAACGAGCAGAACGCGAAGACCGGCGAGGGCGAGGCGGGTGGCACCACGGGCGCCACCAAGACGTCTTTCACCACGTCGCGCACCTCGGCGAAGACAGCGCCGAGTCCGACACCCACGCCGTCCGGAACGGCCAAGTCCAAGACCGCACCGACGCCCACACCTGGCCCCAGCCTCTCGGAGGATGAGCAGAAGCTGGTCCCGCTGTGCGGTAAGCAGTAAGCAGCCGTTGGGGGCCTTTGCACGCCATGAGCAGTAGCACTACACACACGTCGACCATCGGCGCGATCGGTGCGCCGAGCCGGCGCAACACCGAGCTCGCGCTCCTCGCGTTCGCCGTCGTCATCCCCGTTTTCGCGTACGCGAACGTGGGGCTGGCGATCGACGGCTCGCTGCCCGCCGGGCTCCTGGGCTACGGCCTCGGCCTCGGCCTGCTCGCGGGCGTCGCGCACATCGTCGTACGCCGGTTCGCGCCGTACGCCGATCCGCTGCTCCTGCCGATCGCGACCCTGCTCAACGGCATGGGCCTGGTCATCATCTGGCGCCTGGACCAGTCGGAGCGCCTGCAGCAGCTGGCCAAGTCGCAGTACGGGTCGTTCAGCCCGGACGCGCCGAACCAGCTGATGTACTCCGCGATCGGCATCGCCCTGTTCGTGGGCGTGCTCATGCTGCTCAAGGACCACCGCATCCTGCAGCGCTACACGTACATCTCCATGGTGGGCTCGCTGATCCTGCTGCTGCTGCCGCTCGTGCCGGGTCTCGGCATGAACGTGTTCGGCGCGAAGATCTGGATCAGCATCGGCGGGTTCTCCATCCAGCCCGGTGAGTTCGCGAAGATCGTCATCGCGGTGTTCTTCGCGGGCTATCTGATGGTGAAGCGGGACGCGCTCGCGCTGGCCAGCCGCCGCTTCATGGGCCTGTACCTGCCGCGTGGCCGTGACCTCGGACCGATCATCGTCGTCTGGGTGATGTCGATCCTCATCCTGGTCTTCGAGACGGACCTCGGTACGTCGCTGCTGTTCTTCGGCATGTTCGTCGTGATGCTGTACGTCGCCACGGAGCGCACCAGCTGGATCGTGTTCGGTCTGCTGATGTCGGCGGTCGGCGCGGTCGGTGTCGCCTCGTTCGAGCCGCACGTGCAGAGCCGTGTCCAGGCGTGGCTCGACCCGATGCACGAGTACATGCTCAGCAGGCAGGGCGTCGCCGGTCACTCCGAGCAGGCGATGCAGGCGCTGTGGGCGTTCGGCTCCGGTGGCGTGCTCGGCACGGGCCTCGGCCAGGGCCACTCCGACCTGATCAAGTTCGCCGCGAACTCCGACTTCGTCCTCGCCACGTTCGGCGAGGAGCTCGGCCTCGCGGGCATCATGGCGATCCTGCTGATGTACGGGCTGATCGCGGAGCGCGGTCTGCGTACGGCTCTCGCGGCCCGCGACCCGTTCGGCAAGCTGCTCGCGGCGGGTCTGTCCGGCGCGTTCGCGATCCAGGTGTTCGTCGTCGCCGGCGGTGTCATGGGTCTCATCCCGCTGACCGGTATGACCATGCCGTTCCTCGCGTACGGCGGTTCCTCCGTGATCGCGAACTGGGCACTGATCGGCATCCTGATCCGTATCAGCGATACCGCGCGCCGCCCGGCGCCGGCCCCCGCCCCCAGCCCCGACGCCGAGATGACCCAGGTGGTCCGACCGTGAACAAGCCCCTGCGCCGGATCGCGATCTTCTGCGGGCTCCTCGTCCTCGCCCTGCTGATCCGCGACAACTGGCTCCAGTACGCCCAGGCCGACAAGCTGCAGTCCGACAAGCAGAACCCGCGCGTCGCCATCGAGCGGTACGCACAGCCGCGCGGCGACATCATCGTCGACGGCAAGTCGATCACGGGTTCCGTGGCGACGGACGGCACCGACCTCAAGTACAAGCGGACCTGGAAGGACGGGCCCATGTGGTCGCCCGTCACCGGGTACGCCTCGCAGTTGGTCGGCGCGAGCCAGATCGAGTCCATCGAGGACGGCATCCTCACCGGCAACGACGACCGGCTGTTCTTCCGCCGCACCCTCGACATGATCACCGGCAAGAAGAAGGAGGGTGGCAACGTCGTCACCACCCTCAACGCCGCCGCGCAGAAGGCCGCGTACGACGGTCTGAAGAACCGTGGCAAGGGTGCCGCCGTCGCGATCGACCCGAAGACCGGTGCGATCCTCGCGATGGCGTCGACGCCTTCGTACGACCCGTCGTCGTTCGCCGGGATCCTGCAGAAGGACGGCGACACGTTCGGCAAGCTCGACAAGAACAAGGACAAGCCGCTCACGAACCGCGCGCTGCGCGAGACGTACCCGCCCGGCTCGACCTTCAAGATCGTGACGGCGGCGGCCGCGCTGGAGCACGGGCTCTACACCGACCCCGACCAGAAGACCGACACGCCGCTGCCGTGGATCATGCCCGGCACCACGACGCCGCTGAAGAACGAGGGCAACATCCCTTGTAAGGACGCGACGCTGCGCGTGGCGCTGCGCTACTCCTGCAACACCGTCTTCGGCAAGGTCGGCGCCGACCTCGGCAACGACAAGATGCTGGAGACCGCGGAGAAGTTCGGCTTCACCAAGGAGCAGTTCACCCCGGTCCGTTCGAACGCGTCCGTGTTCTCCAAGAACATGAACAAGTCGCAGACGGCGCTCTCGTCGATCGGTCAGTACAACACCGCGGCGACGCCGCTGCAGATGGCCATGGTGGCCTCCGCGGTCGCCAATGACGGCAAGCTCATGGAGCCGTACATGGTCAGCGAGCTCCAGGCGCCGAACCTCGACACGATCGAGCACCACACGCCGAAGGAGATGAGCCGGCCGCTGTCGGAGAAGAACGCCCAGATCCTTCAGTCGATGATGGAGACGGTCGTCAGCGAAGGCACCGGTACGAACGCGCAGATCCCCGGCTATACCGTCGGCGGAAAGACGGGTACCGCCCAGCACGGCCTCAACAACAGCGAGAAGCCGTACGCGTGGTTCCTGTCGTACGCGAAGGCCAAGGACGGCAGCTCGCCGGTCGCCGTGGCCGTGGTCGTCGAGGACGGCAGCGCGAACCGTGACGACATCTCCGGTGGCGGTCTGGCGGCGCCGATCGCCAAGAGCGTGATGGAAGCGGTGCTCGCCAAGAAGTGACTCCGATCACGACTCCTTCACAACGGTGCACGTTGCGATACCGGTCCTGTATCGGGTGACGGCTCCAGGCAGGTCAGGCACGACAGGCCGGGTACGGTATGCCCGGACAGCACACCGCCCGACCCCGCACGGGTGACGGTCGGGACCGACGGAGAGGGCTGGTAGGTAACCATGGAAGAGCCGCGTCGCCTCGGCGGCCGGTACGAGCTGGGCCAGGTGCTCGGCCGTGGTGGCATGGCGGAGGTCTATCTCGCCCATGACACCCGGCTCGGTCGCACCGTGGCGGTGAAGACGCTACGCGCGGATCTCGCGCGCGACCCGTCGTTCCAGGCCCGGTTCCGCCGGGAGGCCCAGTCGGCCGCCTCGCTCAACCATCCCGCGATCGTCGCCGTGTACGACACCGGTGAGGACTACATCGACGGGACCTCCATCCCGTACATCGTGATGGAGTACGTCGACGGGTCCACGCTGCGTGAGCTGCTGCACTCCGGGCGCAAGCTGCTGCCCGAGCGTGCCATGGAGATGACGATCGGCATCCTCCAGGCGCTCGAGTACTCGCACCGCGCGGGCATCGTCCACCGTGACATCAAGCCGGCCAACGTCATGCTGACGAGGACCGGCCAGGTCAAGGTGATGGACTTCGGCATCGCCCGCGCCATGGGCGACTCCGGCATGACGATGACGCAGACGTCGGCCGTGATCGGCACCGCCCAGTACCTCTCCCCGGAGCAGGCCAAGGGTGAGCAGGTCGACGCGCGCTCCGACCTCTATTCGACGGGCTGTCTCCTCTACGAGCTGCTGACCGTGCGGCCGCCCTTCGTGGGCGACTCCCCGGTCGCGGTCGCGTACCAGCACGTGCGCGAGGAGCCGCAGCCGCCGAGCGTCTTCGACTCCGAGATCACCCCCGAGATGGACGCGATCGTCCTCAAGGCCCTCACCAAGGACCCGGACTACCGCTACCAGTCGGCGGACGAGATGCGCGCCGACATAGAGGCGTGCCTCGACGGGCAGCCGGTCGCGGCGACCGCGGCGATGGGCGCGGTCGGCTACGGCGGCCACCCGGACGACCAGCAGACGGCGATGCTGCACCCGCAGAACGGCGGCGGCCAGACGTCGATGCTGCCGCCGGTCAGCCCGGACGACGGCGGCTACGGCTACGACGAGCGCCCCGACCGGCGCCGTCAGAACCAGGGCAAGAGCCGTACGTCGACGATCCTGCTCGTGCTCGCGGGCGTCCTCGTCCTCATCGGCGCGATCCTGATCGGCAAGTGGTTCAACAGCGGGAGCGGGAGCGACGCACCGTTCGCGGCGCCCAAGTTCGTCGGCAAGACGGTCCCCGACGCCAGGCTCGCCGCCGACAACACGCACCTCAAGCTGGACGCCTCGAAGAAGGAGCCCTGCGACAAGTTCCCCAAGGGCCAGATCTGCACGCAGAATCCGGCCGCGGGAGCCAACGTCAATAAGGGCGACACCATCACGGTGACGGTGTCGACCGGGGCGCCGAAGGTCGCTGTGCCGAACGTCATCGACGACAACGTCGACAAGGCGACGGCGAAGCTCGAGGCCGACGACTACCAGTTCGTGGTAAAGACCGAGCCGAAGGAGTCCAGCGCCGAACCGGGCACGGTCCTCGACCAGGACCCGATCTCCGGCAAGGAAGTGCAGAAGGGGAGCACCATCACCCTGACTGTCGCCAAGAAGAAGACGGTCTCCACCGTCCCGGACGTCTCCAACAAGACGTGCGACGAGGCGAAGGCACAGCTCGAGGCCAACAACCTCAAGGGCACCTGCACCGAGGAGGAGAACGCGACGGCCGAGGCCGGCAAGGTGTTCTCGCAGAGCCTCGTGGCGGGCTCCACGGCCGAGCCGGGCTCCACGGTCACCCTGAAGGTCGCCAAGGCGGCCCAGCAGATCACGGTGCCCGGTGACATCGCCGGCAAGAAGCTGAAGGACGTACAGAAGCAGCTGACGGACCTCGGTCTCGTCCCGGCTCTGTCGCCCGGCTCGTCCAACGACCCGAACGCCACGGTCGTGACGAGCCAGCCCGGCCCCAACTCGCCGGTGAACAAGGGCGACACGGTCACCCTGCTCACCACCCCGCCCGGCCAGAACGGCGGCGGGGACAACGGCGGCGGGATCTTCGGAGGCGTCACCGGCCGCCAGTAGGCGCCCTCCATGTCATGAAGGAACCCCGGCACCGCACAGGCGGCGCCGGGGTTCTTTCGTGCGGTGGTTCGGGGGCTTGCGTATGTGGGGTTCTTACGTGTGCCGACGGCGCCGTCAGCGCAGCTCCGCCGGGGGCGTCCGATCGCTGTCGACCTTGTCGATCCGCTCCAGCTCGCCCCACACCACGTAGCGGTACGTGGACGTGTAGACGGGCGTGCACGTCGTCAGCGTGATGTAGCGGCCGGGCTTCTTCACGCCCGATTCCTTGGGGACGGCGCCCAGGACCTTGACGTTGTACTTCGACGTCTCGGGGAGGATGTCGTACACCTTGTAGACGTACCACTTGTCCTTCGACTCGAAGACGATCGGGTCGCCCTTTTTGATCTTGTCGATGTTGTGGAACTTCGCGCCGTGCCCGTCCCGGTGCGCGGCGAGCGTGAAGTTGCCCTTCGCATCCGTCGGCAGCGCCGACTTGACCGGGTCGGTGTAGTAGCCGGCGACGCCGTCGTTGAGGATCTTCGACGAGGTGCCCTTCTCGACGAGCACCTCACCGTTCCTCATCGACGGCACGTGCAGGAAGCCGATGCCGTTCTTGGTGTCGAGCGCGCCGGGGCCGTGGTCGGCCCACTGGTCGCGCACCTTGTCTCCCTGCTTGTGCGCGGCGCGGTCCGCGACCACGTTCGTCCACCACAACGAGTAGACGACGAACAGGCCGAGGACCAGGCCCGCCGTGATGAGGAGCTCACCGAAAAGACTGACGGCGCCGGCGATGCGGCCACGGCCGCGTCGTGGCGCGGGCGGCGCCTCGCCGGCCCGCTCGTCGTGGTCGGTCGTCGCTGCCACTGCTTGTGCCCCGTCCCTGAACCTGCGCCTGTTACTTGCCACTTGCCCCGCTACTGCACCAGCGCGTCCGGCTTCCCCTTGCTGCGCGGCCGTTCCTCGACCATCTTGCCCCAGACGATCATTCGATACGTACTGGTGAATTCCGGCGTGCACGTGGTCAGCGTGATGTACCGGCCCGGAGCCGTGAACCCGGAGCCCTGCGGGATCGGATTGATGACTGTCGTGTTGCTCGGCGGGGTCTGCGGAAGGATGCTCGTCATCTTGTACACGTAGTACGTGTCCTGCGTCTCGACGACGATCGGATCACCCGGCTGGAGCCGGTTGATGTAGCGGAACGGTTCGCCGTGCGTATTGCGGTGCCCGGCGACCGCGAAGTTGCCGGTCTTGGCGCTCGGCATCGCCGTCTCGATGCTGTCCTTGCCGTAGTGGCCCACCATGCCGCGGTCCAGGACCTTCGTCTTGCTGATGCCCTCGGCGATCGGCACGACGACGTCCAGCTTCGGGATGTGCATGATCGCGAAGCCCTGGCCGGGCGCGAACTTGTCCGGCTCGCGTTTGCCGTTCGCCCAGTCGTCCTGGAGGTGGTGCGCCGCGCTGCCCGCCTGCTGGTGGGCCCGGATGTTCGACCACCACAGCTGGTACGTGACGAAGAGCAGCATCAGCACGCCGATGGTGATGAACGTTTCGCCGATCGCCCGGCTGGCGACCTCGCCCGTACTCGGTTTGCTCGCCCTCGCGGCCCTGCGCGCCTCCAGACGGCTGCGGGGCGGGGAGGCGGGCTCCGGGGTCTGTGCCGGCGCCGCCGAGTGCCTGCCGCCGTGCTTGGCGGCCTTCCTGCGCGCGGCCCGGCCACCGGTCACCACGGGCGCGGCGGCGCGCTCAGGGGCGCCGGAGTCGGACTCGGTGTCGGTCTCTGCGCCCGTGGAGGCGTCTACGTCTGTGTATGCGTCCGTATCGGGCTCGGCCCCTCCCCGGGTGTCCGCGGTGCGCAGGGCCACGGTCTCGTCGTCCGACACTGGCCGCGGCGGTCTCGCCTCGTACTCGCGGGCGGGCGGCACGTACGCGGGCTGCTGCGCCCGCTGTACCTGCGGCGGATGTGGTGCCTGCGGAGCCTGCTGCTCGCCGCCGTACCAGTCCTGTACGTAGCCCTGAGGGTCGTACCACTCCTGCTCCGGCTGAGGCGACGGCTGGGCCTGGAGCGGCTGTTGAGCGTCCGGCTGCGGCTGCGGGTACGGCTGGGGCTCCTGAGGCTCGTCCGCGGCGCGGAACCAGGGCGAGGGGTGCTGCCCGGGCAGTGGATCGTTCAGCGGGTCGTGGAGCCGCTGAACGGCCGCCTCGAACGCACCGGCAGCCTCGTACGGTTCCTGCTCGTACGAGGCTCCCTCGCGCTCGGGGCGCAGGGCGGTCACGCCGAGGCCCTGCCCACGACCGGGGCGAGCCCGGCCGATCGTGCCACCGCGGTCTTGTCGCCGCAGACGGTCAGCCAGTTGGCCAGCATCAGGTGACCGTGTTCCGTGAGGACGGACTCGGGGTGGAACTGCACGCCCTCGACGGGCAGTTCGCGGTGGCGCAGGCCCATGATGATGCCGTCGTCGGTGCGCGCGGTGACCTCGAGCTCGTCGGGGACGGTGTCCGGTTCGGCGGCGAGCGAGTGGTAGCGGGTCGCCGTGAACGGGTTCGGCAGTCCCGCGAAGACGCCCCTGCCCTCGTGCCGCACCAGGGACGTCTTGCCGTGCAGCAGTTCGGGCGCCCGGTCCACGACACCGCCGTACGCGACCTGCATGGACTGCATGCCGAGGCAGACCCCGAAGACGGGCACGCCGGTCTCCGCGCAGTGGCGCACCATCTCGACACAGACACCGGCCTGTTCGGGGGCGCCGGGGCCCGGGGACAGCAGTACGCCGTCGAAGCCGTCCTGCGCGTGCCGGGTCCCGACCTCGTCGTTGCGCAGCACTTCGCACTCGGCGCCCAGCTGGTACAGGTACTGGACGAGGTTGAAGACGAAGCTGTCGTAGTTGTCGACCACGAGAATGCGGCTGCTCGCGCCCACTAGTTGTTCACCGTCACATCGTTGAAGGGCAGCAGGGGCTCGGCCCACGGGAAGACGTACTGGAACAGTACGTAGACCACCGCGAGGGCGAGCAGGAGCGAGATCAGTGCCCTGATCCACGTGTTTCCCGGCAGATGCCGCCAGATCCAGCCGTACATGCCGTCCCTTCCGTCGCCGTACGGCAACAGACTAACGGCGCAGGGCCTCCGGTTTCCCGGCCTCCGCGGGCTGGGTGGCATCAAGGTGCGCCCAGACGATCAGCCGGTGGCTGTGACCCCACTCCGGCTCGCACGTCGTCAGCGTCAGATAGCGGCCCGGCTCCGTGTATCCGGACTTGCGGGGCACCGGGTCGATGACGGCGACATCGCTGGGCAGCGTCTTGTAGGGCTTGGTGTCGATGCGGTACGTGAACCAGGTCGTACCGTCGGTGAGGACGACGGCGTCGCCGGGGCGCAGCTTGGGGAAGTCCTTGAACGGGTCGCCGTAGGTGCGGCGGTGGCCGGCGACGGAGAAGTTCCCCTTCTGCCCGAGCTGCGCCGTGCCCGCGTAGTGGCCGAGGCCCTTCTTGAGGATGTCCACGCCCGTCCCCTGGAGCACCGGTTTGTTCCACGTGAAACCGAGCCGCGGGATGTACATGACGGCGAACGGCTTGCCGTCCTTGTAAGCGGACGGGGACGGCGAGGGCGTCTGGGGTCGGCTCTGGTCCTGGGCGGGACTCTGGCTCGGGGACGGGCCCGGGCGGGGCTGTTCGACCGCCACCGAGCCCTTGGACCACTGGTCCTGGAGGGTGTCGATCTGGTGGTCCATGGCACTGTCGGCCTTCACGCCGGTCCAGAACAGCACGTAGGCGACGAACAGCACGATCAGGGCGCCGACCGTGATGCACAGTTCGCTGAACGTCCTGACGACCACTCGGACCGACACAGGCTCCCCCAGGCGGCTACTCCACGGGCTTCGCGTAGTGGAGATCCACTGTGCCCGAGTAACCGGGAAGAGTCACCGCCCCGTCGTCCTCGACTTTCCAGCCGAGGCCGTAGGCGTTGACGTAGAGCATGTAGTTCTGGATCTGGGGCGAGACGGCGAGCGCCTGCTTCAGCCTCTCCGGGTCCCCGACCGCGGTGATCTTGTACGGGGGTGAGTAGACGCGGCCCTGGAGGATCAGGGTGTTGCCGACACAGCGCACAGCGCTGGTGGCGATGAGCCGCTGGTCCATGACCTTGATGCCCTGCGCGCCGCCGTTCCACAGGGCGTTGACGACGGCCTGGAGGTCCTGCTGGTGGATGACCAGGTCGTTCGGCTGGGGTTCGGGGTAGCCGGGGAGCTTGGCGGTGGCATTCGGCGGGGCGTCCGCGAGCGTGACCGAGACGGCCTGTCCGCGCAGTTTCTTCGTACCGGACGCCTTCTCCAGGGCGGACAGCTTGGCGTCCTCGGCCTTGGTGCCGGCGCCGCCGCGCTCGGTGAGGGCGTCGACGTCGTCGCGGATCGCGCTGTTGGACTCCTCGAGCTGGCCGTTCTTGTGGCTGCGCTCCTGGATGAGGTCGGAGAGCTTCAGCAGCGAGGCGTCCGTGCGGATGTTGGTGCCCTTGGCGGTGTTGAAGCTGGTGAAGAAGATCAGCCCGGCCAGGGCGAACACGGCCACGGTCAGCAGCCGCACGGGACGGAGGCGCACACGGGGTCGGCCCCCGCCGGGGGGCTCTTCCCAGGAGTCGGCAGAATTGCTCAACGTACCCTTATCTCCTTCAGCGCCGCGGAAGCACTACGCTAACGGACGCCCGGGGGAGCGCAGAGATTCCCCTTGTACGCTGCCCGGAGCCAGCCCACGTTCCCTGCGCGGCCACGCAGCGCATCGACAGGAGAGACCCTCGTGCCGAAGTCACGTATCCGCAAGAAGGCCGACTACACGCCGCCTCCGGCGTCGAAGCAGACGGCGAATATCAAGCTGACCAATCGCGGCTGGGTAGCCCCGGTGATGCTCGCGATGTTCCTGATCGGGCTCGCCTGGATCGTCGTCTTCTACGTCACCGACGGCACCCTGCCGCTGGACGCGCTCGGCAACTGGAACATCGTCGTGGGCTTCGGCTTCATCGCGGCCGGGTTCGGCGTTTCCACGCAGTGGAAGTAGCTCTGCCCCTAGCTATCCACTGAGTTATCCACAGCTGTTTCCACAGTGGGGAAAAGGTCGGAAGATCTGTGGATAACTCACCGGGCGTTGACGCCGGTGTGACTGACGCACCGCAGCTCGCCCACATGTTCGCCCCTTGTCCTGGCTGGGGAAACCCAGGTCAGCGACAAGGGGCACACCTGTTCCCCACCGAGTGCACAGGATCCGGCACCGTCTGTGGACAACGTGGGCCAGAGACCGAGCTCAAGTGAGCTGGGACGTCCTCACAAGCACAGTGACGACCACCACGGCGAGGACGAGCGCACAGGTCCCGTACTGCACCAGCGAGCGGCGCTCCCTGGGGGCGTGGACCATCGCGTACCCGACGACCACACCGGCGACGAGCCCGCCGACGTGGGCCTGCCAGGCGATGTTGCCCCATGTGAACGTGAAGAGCAGGTTCAGCGCGAGAAGGCCGATGACGGGGCGCATGTCGTAGTTGAGGCGCCGCACCAGCACCGCGGTCGCGCCCATGAGTCCGAAGACGGCCCCGGACGCACCGAGGGACTGCTCGCTCGGCCCCGCGATCGCGTAGGTCAGCGCGCTTCCGGCCAGCCCCGAGACCATGTACAGCGCGATGTAGCGGGCCCGGCCGAGCGCCGCCTCCAGCGGGCCGCCGAGCCACCACAGGCCCAGCATGTTGAACGCGATGTGCCACACCTCCTGGTGCGTGAACATCGCCGTCACCAGGCGGTACCACTCGCCGCCTGCCACGCCCTGGTCCGGGACGAAGGGCGCGGGAGGCCAGGCTCCGATCAGAACGAAGTCGGAGAGCAGCCGGTCCCACACGTGGACCGCGATGAACACCGCCACGTTGATCCCGATAAGGATCTTCGTGACCAGGCGCGGATCAGCCGCGATCGTGCCGCCCGTGATCGTCCTCGGCCTGCTGGCTGCCGGGCCGTGCCCCGTATCGGAACCGCCCCGCACACAGTCCGGGCACTGGAAGCCCACCGAGGCGCTGACCATGCAGTCCGGGCAGATGGGCTTGTCACAACGGGCGCAGCGGATCCCGGTCTCGCGGTCAGGGTGCCGGTAGCAGCGGGGCGTGCCCTGCGCGTCCTGAGGACTCTGCGGACTGCCTGGCACCTGATCCATCGGAATCCCCTCGTACGAAACGTGCGCGGTCAACACATGGCCCCGCCCATCCTTACGGATGAGCGGGGCGTATTGGTTCCCGTCGGCCCGGTTCGCGTCAGCGGGTCTCGACGACGACCGACTCGATGACC
Organism: Streptomyces sp. CB01635; assembly: GCF_002803065.1. GTDB lineage: Bacteria > Actinomycetota > Actinomycetes > Streptomycetales > Streptomycetaceae > Streptomyces. The sequence continues at coordinate 142,114 of NZ_NNBL01000019.1, read as the reverse complement.
ACGTCGTTGACCGGCCGGTCCGTACGCGGGTTGGTCTGCGCGGTCGCGATGCCGTCCACGACCTTCTGGCTGGCCTCGTCGACGACCTCGCCGAAAATCGTGTGCTTACGGGTCAGCCAGGCCGTCGGCGACACCGTGATGAAGAACTGGGAGCCGTTGGTGCCCGGGCCGGCGTTCGCCATGGCCAGCAGGTACGGCCTGTCGAAGGCGAGGTCGGGGTGGAACTCGTCCTCGAACTGGTAGCCGGGACCGCCCGTGCCATTGCCCAGCGGGTCACCGCCCTGGATCATGAAACCGCTGATCACCCGGTGGAAGACAGTGCCGTCGTAGAGCTTGTCAGCGGACTTCTCGCCCGTCTCCGGGTTGGTCCACTCCCGCTCCCCCCGAGCGAGCTCGACGAAGTTCTTGACCGTCTTGGGCGCGTGGTTCGGCAGAAGCCGGACTTCGATGTCGCCTTGGTTGGTCTTCAGGGTGGCGTAGAGCTGCTCAGCCACGATCTGCCTTCCGTTGCCTTCTGTGACGATCCGATCCTCGCACGCCCCCGTTGACCCGTCGCCCGGCGGCAGCCGCAGAATTTCCGGCCGAGTCGCCACCGAGGAGGCGCGCCGCAGGGCGATCCGTGGCATTGTCGTCCGCAAGCCCCCATTGCACCGTATTGATCAGCTATTGCCTGGAGTACCTCGGTACATCCAAAGGCGGCTTATGCCCCGAATGCCCGCCCTCGCATGCCGCACTGCCGCCGGGCAGGCATGATCCGAAAAAGGGTGGAAAGGTGAAAACCTATATGCCACCGAGGAGGAGGATCCCGTGACCCGCATCGACAGCGTGCGCGCCGCGACCAGCTCGGCGAAGGACAGCGTGCTGCACGCCGCGGAAGTGGTGGCGCCCTACGCCGAGACGGCCAAGGACCGGACCGCACTGTATGCGCAGGAAGCGCGCGTACGGCTCGCGCCCGTGATGTCGCAGGCTGCGCAGCAGACCCGCGACCAATACGACACGTACCTCGCACCGCATCTTGAACAGGCCCGCAGCCATGTGCCGCCGAAGATCGACCAGGCCGCGCAGGACGCAGCCGTCCGCACCCGGAAGGCAGCCCGCCAGGCCGCCGACTACGCCAGGCCGCGGATCGAGCAGGCCGTGGCCGCCACCCAGCCCGTCCGCGAGGAGGCGACTGCCCGCAGCGTCGCGGCGATCGCCGCCCTGCGTGGGCAGGTGTCGCCGAAGGAGATCCAGAAGCTGGTCCGCAAGCACGAACGGCGGGCGCGGGCAGGACGCGTCGCCAAGGGCTTCCTCGTCGTCGGCATCCTCGCCGGGGGCGCCTTCGCCGCCTGGAAGTGGTGGGACAAGCAGGCCAACCCGGACTGGCTGGTCGAGCCGCCGGCCGCGACCGAGGTGGCGGACAGCACGCCGCTGTCGTCGGTCGACGGCAACCAGGGCGCCCTCGACCCCGAGGTCCAGGCCAAGCAGGCCGAAGCGGAGGCGGACGCCGCCGACCGCAACGACCGCGGCTGAGCCTCGAACGAGCAGTAACGCCGTAGGGCGGGAGACCAGTGGTCTCCCGCCCTACGGCGTTCACGTGTTCACGCGGAAACTGTGGAGCCTAGGAGATTCGAACTCCTGACATCTGCCTTGCAAAGGCAGCGCTCTACCAACTGAGCTAAGGCCCCGAAAACGATGCGTCGAACCGGAAGAAGTGCGATCCGGTGCGCATCGCAGACCAGACTACCGGGTCACCCCCCGGATCTCGCAAAAGGATTGGGGCTCCCGGTCCACGACCACTCTCCGTAAGATGCCCCACGTGGTTCGCGGCAGCGAACCGCCGTATTTGGGGAAGCGATGGGGAGACGCAATGGACGCCGCACAGCAGGAAGCTACCGCAAGAGCCCGGGAGCTCCAGCGAAACTGGTACGGAGAGCCACTGGGGGCGCTCTTCCGTCGCCTCATCGATGATCTGGGCCTCAACCAGGCCAGGCTCGCGGGGGTTCTCGGTCTGTCCGCGCCCATGCTCTCCCAGCTGATGAGCGGTCAGCGCGCGAAGATAGGTAATCCGGCCGTCGTCCAGCGTGTCCAGCTGCTCCAGGACCTGGCGGGTCAGGTCGCCGACGGAAGCGTCAGCGCCGCCGAGGCCACCGAGCGCATGGACGAGATCAAGAAGTCACAGGGGGGCTCGGTGCTCACCAACACCGCGCAGACAACAACCAGTTCGGGCGCACCCACGGTCAAGCGCGTGGTCCGCGAGATCCAGTCGCTGCTGCGCTCCGTCTCCGCGGCCGGGGACATCATCGATGCGGCGGACACCCTCGCCCCGAGCCACCCGGAACTGGCAGAGTTCCTCCGGGTCTACGGCGCCGGGCGCACCTCCGACGCCGTAACCCACTATCAGGCGCACCAGAGCTGATCCCGGCCGAACGGTAGCGATATCGGGCCGGCCGCGAGTCCCGCGGCCGGTCCTGGGCCGCGGGACCATCCGAGAGGCCGACGCGTCGTGACGGCCGAGGGGGGAGCGACGCACCACGATGGGTGAGGTCTTCGCCGGACGCTACGAACTGGCCGACCCGATCGGTCGCGGGGGAGCAGGCGCCGTATGGCGCGCCTGGGACCACCGGCGCCGCCGATATGTGGCCGCCAAGGTCCTGCTGCAGAGCGATGCCCACACCCTGCTGCGCTTCGTGCGCGAACAGGCACTGCGGATCGACCACCCCCACGTCCTCGCCCCGGCCAGCTGGGCCGCGGACGACGACAAGGTCCTGTTCACCATGGACCTCGTCGCCGGCGGCTCGCTGGCGCATCTGATCGGCGACTACGGGCCTCTGCCACCGTCCTTCGTGTGTCTCCTCCTGGATCAGCTCCTCGCCGGCCTCACCGCGGTGCACGCGGAGGGGGTCGTGCACCGCGACATCAAGCCCGCCAACATCCTCCTGGAGGCGACCGGAACCGCCCGGCCTCATCTGCGCCTCTCGGACTTCGGCATCGCGATGCGCAAGGGCGAGCCCCGGCTCACCGAGACCGACTATGTGGTGGGAACGCCCGGCTACTTCGCCCCCGAACAAGCGATGGGCGGTGAGCCGGACTTCCCCGCAGACCTGTTCGCCGTCGGTCTCGTCGCCCTGTATCTGCTCCAGGGCGCCCGGCCGGACTCCAGGGCACTGATCGAGCGCTTCACCGATCACGGCACCCCTGGCGCGCCCCAGGGAATTCCCGGCCCTCTGTGGACCGTTGTGGCCGGTCTGCTGCAGCCTGATCCGGAAGCGCGCTTCCGTACCGCGACAGGCGCACGCAAGGCCCTCCTGGCGGCCTCCGAGCTGCTTCCCGAGCCCGGACCCGACGACGAACTGGTCGAGGTCTTCGACCAACTCGGCGCGCTCCCAACAGGGTTCGCCCCGACCGGCCCGACCACGACCTCCCGCGCGGTCGCCCCCGGCCTCGTACACGACCGGACCCAGAACCATGGCTCGATCGGCCGTACGACAGGCAGTTCCACGACACGGAAGCCCGCTCCGGGAGAGTCCCTGCCGGCGCTCCCACCGGAGCCCCCGACACCGGCACCACCGCCACCGCTGTACGCCCCCGCAGTACCGGACACCCCACTGGCGGACTCGTCCGTCCAAGACCCCGCCACCGCCGCGCCCCAGGGGCCGGAGCCCTTCGCACCACAGACCGGCGTACGCGGGCCCAGCGTCACGCCCGGGCCCACCCCGTCCGGACCCGTCCCACCCGGGACCATCCCGTCGGCAACCGGCAGGCCTGAGTCCCGCACGTCGGGAACAGTCACGCCCGGCACCAGCATGTCCGAGACCGGCAGCTTCCACCTGCCGCCGCCTCCCCCTGCGCAGCCGCCCACACAGCCACGCGTGCAGCCCTCCGCACAGCCATTCGCGCAGACCTCTCCCGAGCGGCAGCCGATCACCCCCAACACGGCGCCTCACCACGCTCCCGAGTACACCGCCCAGCCGCACCCCCACCCCACGGCACCGCACACCGCACGACAACCGGCACCACAACCAACCCCGCCAACCCGCCCGCACCCCCACGAGCCCTCCCCCCACACTCCGGCCACGACCCCGGCCACGCAGCGCTCCTACGTCGCAGCTCCCGCACCAACACCCCCTCAGTCGGCCTCTATCTCTACGTACACCGCCCAGAGCGTTCAGGTTCCACTCCTCGGCCACCCGAGTCCCGGCGGCGCTTCCCAGGGCCCGACCCCTCATCGGCGGGTGCGGAAACGGCGGCCGGGACCGCCCGCGAAGGTGGCGATCCCGGTGCTGTTCGTTGCCTTGGTCAGTTTCGCGGTGGGCATCTGGGCGCTGACCCAGGCCTGAGAACTCCCGACTCACCCCACCTACCAGCCAGCAGACGCCCGCCGGCGAGCGACGTACGTCCATACGCCGAGCCCCAGCACCAGCACGGACCCCGTGCCGATCCCGGCGATCCCGACAACCGTCATGCGGTTCGCCCGACCTGACCCGCCCTGCGCCGCCTGCCCGCCGCCCTGCCCACCCGCCGAGGGCAACGATGAGCCCCCGCCCTGCGCGGAGCCGCTCTCAGCGGCGGCCCGGTCCGCGTCAGTGACCTGGAACGCCCCCGGATCCCGCACATACGCGGGCGCCGAAGCCGCGTCCCCCTGGACCGTCAGACGGAGCGTCAGCCCGGACTCCTCGTTCCCGAAGGTCCCCTTCATCTCCGGCGTGAGGGAGACCTTCAGGTAGTACCAGCCGGCGAACCGCACGCCCGCTTCGTCCGCGCGCGACAGATAGCGGTTCTCGTAGGCGACCGGAGGCAGGGAGTCCAGGGCCGCCACGGAGGGCTCCCCTCCGTAGGAGGCGTCCTTCGAAGTGATCTGCGTCCGCGCCGGGTTGTACAGCGCCACGCTGAGGGCGCTCGGCACAAAGCCCGTACGGTGCGCGTCCCCCGCCGAGGTGCCCAGCTCGGCCTCGGTGAAGAGCTGCTGTCCCCAGTCCAGCGGCACCCGGTAGAAGAGCGTCTGCCCCGGGCGGATCCGGTCCTTCCACACGCCTTGCCGCAAGCTCTGCGCGTCGTTGAAGCCCGTGCCGCCCCGGCGTTCGGAAGGGATTCCGGCGGGCGGCCGCGGCGAAGCCGACGGCCAGGCCCCGGGCCCGGTGGTGGCGGGCGGCGACTTGAGCGCGGGCTCCGAAGAGACACTCAGCTCCAGGTCCCAGCGCTCCCGCGTGGAGTCAGGCGCGGTCTTGCGCGCGACGACCACGTAATACGTGCCCGCATCCTGGCAGCGCCCGCCGCCCTCCCGGACGACCCGCTCCGCGGTGGCGGCTATCGGCCTCGGGTACTCGGCGGAGCGGAACGCCGCGACCTCGGAGTCACAGCGATTGCCCTGTCGATCCTGCAGGGTCACGGAAATGCTGTCGTTGAACGCCACCTTCACGTCCGCCCCGACCTTCGGCACCGCCACCGCCGAGACATACGTATCGGAGGATCCATCCAGGTCGACGCGGTAGTAACGCGTGTCGGCCGCCCCCTTCGCCCCCGACCCACTCCCGAGCCCGGTGCCCTTCACCCCCGCCTCGATGGAGCTCCGATAGATCTCCCCGGCCTTGAGCTCCGCCGCATCCGTACCGGTCACCGCACCCTGGACGGTCCTTGCGCCTTGTGCGAAGACATACGGAGCCGAGTCCCCAGCCGCCGCGGTCCCGGGCAGCGCAACCACCGCGACCGGAACGGCCACCGCGCATATCCCTGCCGTGAACGCCGACACAGGCCGTCCCCGCCCGCGCAGCACCACGCGCCGCCCTCCGCGCCGACTCATCACGCGCCCCTTCGTCGCCCCAGCCATCGCCATCGCTTCATCGCCGGACGGCCATCCTGCCGCCAGGGCCCCATACGCCCCACAGGAATTCGCCAAAGCAAGCAAATAATTTACGTAAGCAAATAAGAAGCCGGAGGCAACCTCACACCCAACCTCACCCCGGACAGCACAAAGCCCCGACCGCGCATGCGATCGGGGCCCTGAAGAGACTGTCGTCGATACTCACGAACCCGTGGGTACGGAGTCAGTCGCCTCCGTCCACAGATCCTGCTCGGCGCGATCCGCCTGGATCTGGCGGTACACGAGGAGCCCGCCGATGGCGGCCAGTGCGACCAGGAGAAGCTTCTTCACCGCGCGACCTCGTCTTTCTTTGACGTAAGGGACCTCTGGCGCTCGACTATACACACCGGCCGATACCGATCAGTGACCTGCACCCGGGCCCAACTCCCGCACCCCGTCGACCAGTCGAACCGGATCACGGAGCTCCGATCACCCTTCGCAGAACGTGACATTCCATGTGATTGACGTCCTTACGGTGCGATTGCGCCCATCCGAGTGGTGTTCATCTGAACATCGACGCGCCACGGGCGTCGGTCCCCCACTGGGGAGCCCACATACACATCATGAGGAAAGTACGCAAATCGCCCGACCCGAAAGTGAGGGATCATGGCCAGCAACAAGGTCATCAAGCTGTGGACCGTCCTCATCACCGCCTTCCTCGCGGTACTGACCGCGATGGGTCTCACCTCCCCGGCCGCCGCGGCCACGCCTGTACAGCAGACGGAGGGCACCCGCAACGCGGCGGTGAGCACCCCCGCCGCTACCGCCGTCCGAGCCCCCTGGGCCTTCAAACGGTCCCTGCCTCCCACAATGAAGCAGCGCATCCGCGCCGAAGCCCACGGTTCCTCCCCCAGCTGCCGCCACCGCCCGCCGGTCGACACGGAGTCCGGGAACGAGTTCGAAGAGACCGCGGCAGGAATCAGCACTCTCCACTCGCAGCCGTAGCAAAAGCGGTACGTGAAGACGAAGCTCCACCAGCAGTAACAGCAGCAGTAACAGCAGCGGCAGCGAAAGCGGCAACGGCAAGAGAGCCGGCCCTGGAGAACCGCACCAGACCCTTCGCAGCAGACCCATCGCAGCAAAAGCTCCACCGCAAGAACAGCCGGTGAGGAAGACCGACAGGTACCACCGGCAGGCACCACCGCAGAGAACGTCCGGCAGCACGGTCATCGGCCCAAGCCGACAGCGCCGCTCAGCAGCCAGTACGAGCTCGAGCACCACAGACCAACGCACTACCCGCACCACGGCCACAGCAGCGCGGCACCGCAGAACCTCGGCAGCGGCACCAGGCAGCGCTTCAGCAGCGCAGCCACGCCCCGAACCTGCCCGCCGCAATCCAGATCCAGATCCAGACGGCACCAAACGGCAGGCAAGCGCCCACCGCGACACAGCGCCATCGGATGCACCGCGCTCCCGCGCCCTCGACCTTTCACGACCCCGGCCACCACAGGCTGAGGGTCTTCTCGGCGTGTGCCCCCGGACTACGGCCCGCCCCGCCGCCTTGAGACGCCGGGTCCGGGCCATTGAGGACGTGCCCGTGTGCTGCCCCGAGCACGAGGCCGCCGCCCTCGATGACACCCTCGGTGTCCAGTCTGGGCACCCTCACACTGCGCGGCGTGCGCACCACGGGTCAGGATCACCTGACAGCCGTCGAGATCAACGGACAGCTGGACACCCTCACTGTCACGGGCGGCATCCATGCCCGGGGACGGGCATCCGACGCGGTCCGCACCGGCAGTGGCGGCCCAGAGCTGTCAGGCATCGACATCACCGCCGACGGCCAGTCCGTCACCCGCCGCGCCGAGTAGTGTCCGTCAGCAAGTCAACAAGCACGCCAAAACGAAGAGAGGGCCCCTCCCACCAGGGAGAGACCCTCTCTTCATGTACTGCTTCTGTGGGGCTAACAGGATTTGAACCTGTGGCCTCATCCTTATCAGGGATGCGCTCTAACCAACTGAGCTATAGCCCCGCCGCGCTTTGCGGTGTGTGTCCCGCGCGCTGACCTCTGAAGATTAGCGCACGACCCGGCCAGTCCCAAAATCGATAGCTGGGACCCCGCCCCACCGGCCAAAAGGCCTGTGGAGCGCACCCCGTCAGGGAATGCGCTCCACATGTGTCACGGCGGCCGAAGCGGCTGCCGCTCGGCTGCTGTTCGGCTACTACTCGTCCTCGGCGAGGGTCAGCTCGACTCCGCCCACGAGGCCCGCGGAGAGGTTGTAGATGAACGCGCCGAGCGTGGCCAGCGCCGTCGCGAGGACGACGTCGATGACCGCGATGATCGACGTGAAGATCAGGACGCGCGGCAGCGACAGGAACGACTGAAGGTCGAAGCCATTGGACTCGTTCGAGCCCGTGGCCTCGGAGATCGTGCCGCCGACGGTCGAGAAGACGCCCATGGCGTCCATGACCATCCACAGCACCGCGGCCGCGACGATGGTGCAGATACCGAGCGCGATGGAGAGCAGGAAGCTGACCTTCATCACCGACCACGGATCGGCCTTGGCAACCCTCAGGCGCGCCTTGCGCGTACGAGGCGTCGTGCGGGCCCCCGTGCGCGGCCTGCGGACCGCTCCGGCCGGCGGAGCCGCCTGGTAGGCCTGCGGCGGGTGGTACGGCTGCGAGGACTGCGGGGGCTGCTGGCGCTCCCCGGGCAGCGCCCCGTCCGTGCCGGCCGCGTACTGCTGCGCCTGCGGACCTCGGGTGTCCGTCACAGTTCCCCCCTGGGATCCATGAGACTCGTTCGAGTCGTTCGAGTCAGTGGCGGGGCCACGGCCACCGTCCGTTTCCGTACCGGTCGGTCCGGCGCCCGTGGCTCCGCTCACGATGACTCACTCCTCGCGCTACTCGGCCGTGGACTCCGTGCCCTCGTCCGTTTCGACAGCCGTCTCGACCTCGACGGGCTCATCGACGATGACGTCACCGTCGACCTCCTCCGCCTCGCGACCGGCCTCGGCGTTGCGAGCGATACCGACCACGGCATCGCGCTTGCCCAGGTTGATCAGTTGGACGCCCATGGTGTCACGGCCCGTCTCCCTGACCTCGTTGACTCGCGTACGAATCACACCGCCGGACAGCGTGATGGCGAGGATCTCGTCGGTCTCCTCGGTCACCAGCGCGCCGACGAGCGATCCGCGGTCCTCCACGATCTTGGCGGCCTTGATACCGAGGCCGCCGCGACCCTGGACGCGGTACTCGTCGACGGCGGTCCGCTTCGCGTACCCGCCGTCGGTGGCAGTGAACACGAACGTACCCGGCCGGACGACATTCATCGAGAGCAGCTGGTCGCCCTCGCGGAAACTCATCCCCTTCACACCGGATGTGGCACGGCCCATCGGGCGCAGCGCGTCGTCCGTTGCAGTGAAGCGGATGGACTGCGCCTTCTTGCTGATGAGCAGCAGGTCGTCCTCGGCGGAGACCAGCTCGGCACCGATCAGCTCGTCGTCGGAGCCGTCCTCCGTCTCGCGGAGGTTGATGGCGATGACGCCGCCCGAGCGGGGCGAGTCGTAGTCCTTGAGGGGGGTCTTCTTTACGAGGCCGCCCTTTGTGGCGAGGACCAGGTAGGGGGCCGCCTCGTAGTCGCGGATCGCGAGGATCTCGGCGATCGCCTCGTCCGGCTGGAAGGCCAGCAGGTTGGCCACGTGCTGGCCACGCGCTTCACGGCCGGCGTCCGGGAGCTCGTACGCCTTCGCGCGGTAGACGCGGCCCTTGTTCGTGAAGAACAGCAGCCAGTGGTGCGTCGTCGACACGAAGAAGTGGTCGACGATGTCGTCTTCCTTGAGCTTCGTGCCGCGTACGCCCTTGCCGCCACGCTTCTGCGAGCGGTAGTCGACCGTCTTGGTGCGCTTGACGTAGCCGCCGCGCGTGATGGTGACGACGATGTCCTCTTCGGCAATCAGGTCCTCAATGGACATGTCGCCGTCGAAGGGCACCAGCTTGGAGCGTCGGTCGTCGCCGAACTTCTCGACGATCGCCGCGAGTTCCTGGCTGATGATCTGGCGCTGGCGCTCCGGCGAGGCCAGGATCGCGTTGTACTCGTTGATCTTGATCTGCAGTTCGTCGTGCTCGGCGACGATCTTCTGGCGCTCCAGGGCGGCCAGTCGGCGCAGCTGCATCTCGAGGATCGCGTTGGCCTGGATCTCGTCGATCTCCAGGAGGCCCATCAGGCCCTCGCGGGCGATCTCGACGGTGTCACTGCGCCGGATGAGCGCGATGACCTCGTCGATGGCGTCCAGGGCCTTCAGGAGGCCGCGCAGGATGTGGGCGCGCTCTTCGGCCTTGCGCAGGCGGAACTTCGTACGGCGGACGATGACCTCGACCTGGTGGCTCACCCAGTGACGGATGAAGGCGTCCAGGGAGAGGGTGCGCGGCACGCCGTCGACGAGCGCCAGCATGTTGGCGCCGAAGTTCGTCTGGAGGTCGGTGTGCTTGTAGAGGTTGTTCAGGACGACCTTGGCGACGGCGTCGCGCTTCAGGACGATGACGAGGCGCTGGCCGGTCCGCGACGAGGTCTCGTCGCGGACGTCGGCGATGCCGCCGACGCGGCCGTCCTTCACCAGGTCGGCGATCTTCTGCGCGAGGTTGTCCGGGTTGACCTGGTACGGGAGCTCGGTGACCACCAGGCACTGGCGGTTCTGGATCTCCTCGACCTCGACGACCGCGCGCATCGTGATGGAGCCACGGCCCGTGCGGTACGCCTCCTCGATGCCCTTGCGGCCCACGACCAGGGCGCCGGTCGGGAAGTCCGGGCCCTTGATGCGCTCGATGAGCGCGTCCAGGAGCTCCTCGTGCGTGGCCTCCGGGTTCTCCAGGTACCACTGGGCGCCGGAGGCGACCTCGCGCAGGTTGTGCGGCGGGATGTTGGTGGCCATGCCGACCGCGATGCCCGCGGAGCCGTTGATCAGCAGGTTCGGGAAGCGGGCCGGCAGGACGGTCGGCTCCTGGGAGCGGCCGTCGTAGTTGTCCGTGAAGTCGACGGTCTCCTCGTCGATGTCACGGACCATCTCCATGGACAGCGGCGCCATCTTGCACTCGGTGTAGCGCATGGCGGCGGCGGGGTCGTTGCCCGGGGAGCCGAAGTTTCCGTTCGAGTCCACCAGCGGCATACGCATCGACCACGGCTGGGCCAGGCGGACCAGGGCGTCGTAGATCGAGGAGTCGCCGTGCGGGTGGTAGTTGCCCATGACGTCGCCGACGACGCGGGCGCACTTGTAGAAGCCCTTCTCGGGCCGGTAGCCGCCGTCGTACATCGCGTACAGGACGCGGCGGTGGACGGGCTTGAGGCCGTCCCGTACGTCGGGCAGGGCGCGCGACACGATGACGGACATCGCGTAGTCGAGGTACGAGCGCTGCATCTCGGTCTCGAGCCCGACGGGCTCGATGCGCTGGACGACGCCCTCCTCGGGCACCGTTTCGACGCTGACGCTGATCTCGACGCCTTCTTCAGGCGTGGGGGGAGTGTTCTCGTCGGTCATTGCTGGTGAAGATCCTTTCTGATGCGGTCAGCTGAGACCGACTCAGATGTCGAGGAAGCGGACGTCCTTGGCGTTGCGCTGGATGAACGAGCGGCGTGCCTCGACGTCCTCGCCCATCAGGACGGAGAACAGGTCGTCCGCCTGGGCTGCGTCGTCGAGGGTGACCTGGCCGAGCACGCGGTGCTCGATGTCCATCGTGGTGATGCGCAGCTCCTCGGCGTTCATCTCGCCGAGACCCTTGAAGCGCTGGATCGAGTCCTCACGGATCCGCTTGCCCTGCTGGCGGCCGAGCTCCGTCAGGGCATCGCGCTCACGGTCCGAGTACGCGTACTCGAAGTCCTCACGACCCCACTTGATCTTGTAGAGCGGCGGGCGCGAGAGGAACACGTAGCCGGCCTCGACGAGGGGCCGCATGAAGCGGAACAGGAAGGTCAGCAGCAGGGTGTTGATGTGCTGGCCGTCGACGTCGGCGTCCGCCATCAGAATGATCTTGTGATAGCGGAGCTTCTCGATGTCGAAGTCCTCGTGGACTCCGGTGCCGAAGGCGGAGATCAGCGCCTGGATCTCCTGGTTCTGCAGGATCTTGTCGATCCGCGCCTTCTCGACGTTCAGGATCTTGCCTCGGATGGGCAGGATGGCCTGGTACTGCGGGTTACGGCCGGACTTGGCCGAACCGCCGGCGGAGTCACCCTCGACGATGAAGATCTCGCACTTGGTGGGATCGTTCGACTGGCAGTCGGAGAGCTTGCCCGGCAGGGACGCCGACTCCAGCAGGCCCTTGCGGCGGGTGAGGTCGCGGGCCTTGCGGGCCGCCACGCGCGCGGTGGCTGCCTGGATGCCCTTGCGGATGATGTCCGCGGCCTCGACGGGGTTACGGTCCAGCCAGTCGTTCAGGTGCTCGTAGACCACCTTCTGGACGAAGGTCTTCACCTCGGTGTTGCCCAGCTTGGTCTTGGTCTGGCCCTCGAACTGCGGCTCGCTCAGCTTCACCGAGATGATCGCCGTCAGACCCTCGCGGATGTCGTCACCCGTGAGGTTGTCGTCCTTCTCGCGAAGCAGCTTCTTGTCGCGCGCGTACTTGTTGATCAGCGAGGTCAGCGCGGCGCGGAAGCCCTCTTCGTGGGTACCACCCTCGTGCGTGTGGATGATGTTGGCGAAGGAGTACACGCCCTCGGTGTAGCTGCTGTTCCACTGCATCGCGACCTCGAGGGACAGGAGCTTGTCCTTGTCCTCGGCCTCCAGGTCGATGACGGAGGGGTGCACCACGTCTCCCTTGCGGGAGTTGAGGTACTTCACGAAGTCGACGATGCCGCCCTCGTAGTGGTACTCGACGGCCTTGACCTCGGGCTTCTCGTCGGCGCCCGCCTCGTCCGCCCCGGCGACGGCCTTCGCCGACTCACGCTCATCGGTGAGTTTGATCCTCAAACCCTTGTTGAGGAACGCCATCTCCTGGAAGCGCCGCGACAGCGTCTCGAAGGAGTACTCGGTGGTCTCGAAGATGTCCGGGTCGGCCCAGAAGGTGACCGACGTGCCGTGCTCGTCCGTGGCCTCGTGCTGCACGAGCGGGGCCGTGGGGACGCCCAGCTTGTAGTCCTGGGTCCAGCGGTGGCCGTCGGTCTTGACCTCGACGGCAACCTTCATGGACAGCGCGTTGACGACGGAGACGCCCACGCCGTGCAAACCGCCGGAGACCGCGTAGCCGCCGCCGCCGAACTTGCCGCCCGCGTGCAGCACGGTCAGCACGACCTCGAGGGCGGGCTTGCCCTCGGACGGGACGATGCCCACCGGGATGCCGCGGCCGTTGTCCACGACGCGCACACCGCCGTCGTGCAGGATCGTCACGTCGATCGTGTCCGCGTGGCCGGCCAGCGCCTCGTCGACGGAGTTGTCGACGACCTCCTGCACCAGGTGGTGCAGGCCGCGCTCACCGGTCGAGCCGATGTACATGCCGGGCCGCTTGCGGACCGCGTCCAGACCCTCGAGGACTGTGATGGCGCTGGCGTCGTAGGCCGAGGTCACCTCGCCGGAGGACTGACTGGCCTCCGCCGGGGCCTGGCCGACGGCGTCGGCGGCAGTGGACGGGATGTTCTCGTTGGGGTTGCCGGAATCGGCCACGAAGCGCCCTTTCTGGCACAGCACAAGCCAAGCTCCCGGCGGTGGCCGGAGCGGCTGCGTCGTTCAGCGATAGTCAGCGTTGCTCGGTTGTCCCACAAGTGGGGCGGGATTAGCTCTCAGTCTACCGGTAGCGCCGACAGTGATGGGGGTTTGCCGGTACCTGAGTCCGCATGTGCCGCCCTGAACCGGCCTCTGCCGACTCCCCATATGCGTCCCGGGGCTCCAAGAGGCTCACAGCGGCACTCAGCGCTTCCGGGCGTCAACCGGGCGTCAACCCCCGGTCGGCAGCTCGCCCGACTCACCCGTAGGTGTCGCCGGGACCCTTGCTTCCTGGGGCGCGCAGGGGGCCGAAGCGGCGTGCGGGAGCGTTGGGCCCAAGGATCTTCAGAAGCCGTACGGTGCCGTGCCCGAGGTCCTCGTTGAGCCGCGCCACCAGCGTCGGAGCCAGGTAACGCAGCTGCATCGCCCAGGCCGTCGAGTCGCACTGGACGGTCAGGACACGCTCGTCCTCGTCGTACTTCAGGGGCTCGGAGTGCTTGGCGAGGTCCTCGCCCACGATCTCCGGCCAGCGGCCCATGACACCGCCGACAGCGGCCGGCGCCTCCCAGCCGCGCTCGGTGATCAGCCGGTTGATGGCCGCGCCGAAAGCGACCGGGTCGCGGCCGTCGGCGCGCGCCCCGGACCTCAATCCGCCGCCTCGCCGGGCCTGCTTCTTCTGCTGGTCGGCCACTCCTCGCGCGCGTGCCTGCTCCTTCGCGGCGCGCAGGGCCACGCGCGCGAGGTCGACGCCGGACGGCTCGGGGGCCTTCTGGGGGGCGTCGCCGGATGTGTTCTCGGTCATACCCGCTCCACCGTTCCTTCGGACACCGCGTACCGCGTGCCCGCCAGGACGCCCGGCACATCGTCGTCCACCGCGGCCGTCACCAGAACCTGTTCGCCGGGGGCAACCAGTTCGGCGAGACGCTCCCTGCGCCGCGCGTCGAGCTCCGCGAAGACGTCGTCGAGCACGAGCACCGGCTCGTTCCCCTCGGCCCGCAGCAGGTCGTACGAGGCCAGGCGCAGAGCCAGCGCGTACGACCAGGACTCGCCGTGGCTGGCGTACCCCTTCGCCGGCAGCTGGCCGAGCTTGAGTATCAGGTCGTCGCGGTGCGGCCCGACGAGGGTGACGCCCCGCTCGATCTCCTGTTTGCGGGCCGCTTCGAGGGCGGCCATCAGCTGCTCGTAGAGCTCTTCGCGCGCGTGGCCGTCGATCTCGGGCGAGGACGGCTTGTAGTCGAGGGCGAGCGGGCCGCCGCCGGGCGCCAACTGCTCGTACGCCTTGTCGGCGAGCGGCTGGAGCGTGGCGATCAGGTCGAACCGCTGCGCGAGCAGCTCGGCGGCCACGCGCGCGAGGTGCTGGTCCCACACCTCGAGTGTCGACAGGTCCATTGACCGGCCGCCGTGCCTGCGGGCGAGCGCGGCCGACTTGAGGAGCGTGTTGCGCTGCTTGAGTACGCGGTCGTAGTCGGACCGCACGCCGGCCATGCGCGGGGAGCGGGCGGTGATCAGTTCGTCGAGGAAGCGGCGGCGCTCGCCGGGGTCGCCCTTGACGAGCGCGAGGTCCTCCGGCGCGAACAGGACCGTGCGCACGATGCCGAGCACGTCACGAGGTCTGACCTGCGAGGATCGGTTGATCCTGGCGCGGTTCGCCTTGCCCGGGTTGAGCTCGAGCTCGATGAGCTGCTGGCGCTCGCCCTGCCGGACCGCGGCCCGGATGACGGCGCGCTCGGCGCCCATGCGGACCAGCGGCGCGTCCGAGGAGACCCGGTGGCTGCCGAGGGTGGCGAGATAGCCGACGGCCTCGACGAGGTTGGTCTTGCCCTGCCCGTTCGGACCCACGAACGCGGTGACGCCCGGATCGAGAGGGACTTCGACCCGGGCGTACGAGCGGAAGTCGGCCAGCGACAGATGCGTCACGTGCATGGTCGTTCGCCGACCTCCCCCAAGGTGTGGAGCGGGTGTGGATGACTTCTTCGTGGAGCTTCGTGGACGCGCTGTGGGTTCGCTTTGTGGATTAACTCTTCTCGACGGCGTGGCCGCCGAACTGGTTACGCAGGGCCGCGATCATCTTCATCTGCGGCGAGTCGTCCTGGCGCGAGGCGAAGCGCGCGAACAGGGACGCGGTGATCGCGGGCAGCGGCACCGCGTTGTCGATGGCCGCCTCGACCGTCCAGCGGCCCTCACCGGAGTCGGCGGCGAAGCCGCGCAGCTTGTCCAGGTGCTCGTCGTCGTCCAGCGCGTTGACCGCCAGGTCGAGCAGCCAGGAACGGATGACCGTGCCCTCCTGCCAGGAGCGGAAGACCTCACGCACGTCGGTGACGGAGTCGACCTTCTCCAGGAGCTCCCAGCCCTCGGCGTAGGCCTGCATCATGGCGTACTCGATGCCGTTGTGGACCATCTTCGCGAAGTGGCCCGCGCCGACCTTGCCCGCGTGGACAGCGCCGAATTCGCCCTCCGGCTTGAGGGCGTCGAAGATCGGCTGGACCTTGGCGACGTTCTCCTTGCTGCCGCCGTACATCAGCGCGTAGCCGTTCTCCAGGCCCCAGACGCCGCCGGAGACGCCGCAGTCGACGAAGCCGATGTCCTTGATGCCCAGCTCGACGGCGTGCTTCTCGTCGTCGGTCCAGCGCGAGTTACCGCCGTCCACCACGACGTCGCCGGGCGAGAGGAGGTCGGCGAGCTCGTCGACGGTGGCCTGGGTCGGGCCGCCGGCCGGCACCATCACCCACACCACACGCGGGGCCTTGAGCTTGCCCACAAGCTCCCCGAGGCTGTGGACATCCGCGAGGTCGGGATTGCGGTCGTATCCGATGACGGTGTGGCCTGCGCGGCGGATGCGCTCGCGCATGTTGCCGCCCATCTTGCCGAGACCGACGAGACCGAGCTCCATCAGGTGGTTCCTTAAGTTGCGACCGGGCGTGAGGCGGTGCGTGAGGCACTCCCGCACCTGTGTTCCGAGCCTAAGCCTGGGGGTACCACCCACGCCTTTCGGGCAGAGGGGGGAGCTCACGCACACCTGTGGGCACAGCCGCTCAGGCGAACGCCCGGCGGCCATGCCCTGTGGAGCGTCAGCCCGACAGCCGCACCGGCATGATCAGGTACTTGTACGCGTCGTCCGCCTCGGCGTCCACGGCCGGCCTGCCGCTGAGCAGTGCCGGCTTCGTGGAGGTCGTGAAGGAGAGCTGGGCGACCGGGGAGTCGATCGCGCTCAGACCGTCCAGCAGGAACGTCGGGTTGAAGGCGATCGAGATGTCGTCGCCCTCGAGCTGGGCGTCGACCCTTTCCACAGCCTGTGCGTCGTCGCTGGAGCCGGCCTCCAGGATCAGCACGCCCTGCTCGAAGCTGAGCCGCACCGGGGTGTTGCGCTCGGCGACGAGGGCCACACGCTTGACGGCCTCCACGAAGGGGGCGGTCTCGATGACGGCCACGGAGTTGAACTCCGTCGGGAACAGGGTGCGGTACTTCGGCAGGTCGCCCTCGAGCAGACGCGTCGTCGTACGGCGGCCGGCGCCCTCGAAGCCGATGAGACCCTCACCGGCGCCGGAGCCCGACAGGGCCAAGGTGACCGTGTCACCGCTGGTGAGCGCCTTGGCGGTGTCCAGGAGCGTCTTGGCGGGCACCAGGGCGACCGCGGACGCCTCGGGGTCCTCCGGCTTCCACAGGAACTCGCGGACCGCGAAGCGGTAGCGGTCGGTGGACGCCAGAGTGACCGTGTCGCCCTCGATCTCGATGCGCACACCCGTGAGCACCGGCAGGGTGTCGTCACGGCCCGCGGCGATGGCCACCTGGGCCGCGGCCGAGGCGAAGACCTCACCGGGGACGGTGCCCGTCGCGGTCGGCATCTGCGGCAGCGCCGGGTACTCCTCCACAGGCAGGGTGTGGAGTGTGAATCGCGAGGAGCCACAGACCACGGTCGCTCGTACACCGTCTGTGGAAATCTCCACCGGACGGTTCGGCAGGGCACGGCAGATGTCCGCCAGGAGCCGGCCGGAGACGAGGACGGTGCCCTCTTCGTCGATCTCCGCATCGACCGAGACCCGCGCCGAGACCTCGTAGTCGAAGCTCGACAGGCTCAGTGCGCCCTCCTCGGCCTTCAGGAGAAGGCCCGCGAGGACAGGCGCAGGCGGTCGGGCCGGGAGGCTGCGCGCCGCCCAGGCCACTGCCTCCGCGAGTACATCGCGTTCCACCCGGATCTTCACCGTAAGCCGCCTCCTGCTGTTGCTGGCTGCTCTCGCCCTGCGTTGGTCTTCGGTCTTCGTCGTGTGACTCGGTGTCGCTCAGCCGCCACATGGGAAGGACACCGGGGAACAGTCTGACGTACGGCGCTGACAGTCGTTGCCGCTCGGGGTCAAGTCGTGCCGACCCGCTGTCGGGCACCGGACCCCGAGTTGTGCACAGCCCCCACTTCAATCCTGATTCCCAGCTCTCTCTAGTTGGGAGTAGTAGTAGGGGCTGTGGAAACCGTGGATAACTGCCTTTTCGCAGGTCAGAGTCGGTTTTTTGTCCACCGGGCCTGTGGGCGCGAGCGGTGGACAACCGGGGTTCTCTGTGGACGGGGAAAAGTTCTGCACACCCGATGCACAGGCCGGGGCCACTTCTCCCCAGGGCTGTCCCCAGCTTTTCCCCGGTTCCCCACAGCCCAATCACACGCCCTGATGTGACGCCTTTCACTCGGCACGGTGATTCCACGCGTTCTGTTGCCGAACAGTGGACAGCTGTGTGGAGAAGCGGCCCGCAGCTGTGCACAAGGGCCTCTGACCTGTGGGTCGACGGTGGACAACGAAACCCACACCCTGTGGAGGAAAATCTTGTCCACAGCCTGTGGAGATCTTTTGTCCACGAATCCACAGCCGTCTGACCTGGTCTGATGGTCATTCAGCACGAGGCCCTGTGGACACAGTCTGGACAACTTGGCAGTCCCCAGGGTGTGGACGCAAGAAAGTCCGCACATCTGTGGAGAACACCCGTAACCAGGGACCGGAATCGAACACCGCGTCCGGCCGCGCCGTCCCGCCGCAACGAAGAAGGGCGCCCCAGGAGTTGTCCTGGGGCGCCCTTCGACGTCGTACAGAGGGGTCTGAAGGCTGCTGTCAGCCGTTCTTGATGCGGTTGGTGAGCTCGGTGACCTGGTTGTAGATGGACCGCCGCTCGGCCATCAGCGCACGGATCTTGCGGTCCGCGTGCATGACCGTCGTGTGGTCGCGGCCGCCGAACTGCGCCCCGATCTTCGGCAGGGACAGGTCGGTGAGCTCACGGCACAGGTACATCGCGATCTGGCGTGCCGTCACCAGGACCCGGCTGCGCGACGATCCGCACAGGTCCTCCACCGTCAGGCCGAAGTAGTCGGCCGTCGCCGCCATGATCGCCGTCGCCGTGATCTCGGGGGCCGAGTCCTCGCCGCCGGGGATCAGGTCCTTGAGGACGATCTCCGTCAGACCGAGGTCCACCGGCTGCCGGTTCAGCGACGCGAAGGCCGTGACCCGGATCAGCGCCCCCTCCAGCTCGCGGATGTTGCGCGAGATGCGGGACGCGATGAACTCGAGGACCTCCGGCGGAGCGTTCAGCTGCTCCTGCACCGCCTTCTTACGAAGGATGGCGATACGGGTCTCCAGCTCGGGCGGCTGGACGTCGGTGATCAGACCCCACTCGAAGCGGTTGCGCAGCCGGTCCTCCAGGGTCACTAGCTGCTTGGGCGGCCGGTCACTGGAGAGCACGATCTGCTTGTTCGCGTTGTGGAGCGTGTTGAAGGTGTGGAAGAACTCCTCCTGCGTCGACTCCTTGTCCGCGAGGAACTGGATGTCGTCGACAAGAAGGATGTCCATCTCGCGGTACCGCTTGCGGAAGCTGTCGCCCTTGCCGTCGCGGATCGAGTTGATGAACTCGTTCGTGAACTCCTCCGAGCTCACGTAGCGCACGCGCGTACCCGGGTACAGACTGCGCGCGTAGTGCCCGATCGCGTGCAGCAGGTGGGTCTTGCCGAGCCCCGACTCCCCATAGATGAAGAGGGGGTTGTACGCCTTCGCCGGCGCCTCGGCGACGGCGACCGCGGCCGCGTGGGCGAAACGGTTCGAGGCACCGATGACGAAGGTGTCGAACAGGTACTTCGGGTTCAGTCGCGCGGTCGGCTCGCCGGGACCCGTCGCGGGCGCGGGCTGCGCGGCGAGCGGTCCGGGGGCACCACTGGGGACACCGCGTCCCGTGCGCCCGTCCTGCCCGGGGCGGCCCCCCATGGGACCGTCGTTGAGATCACGGCGCTCGTGCCGGCCGTGCCGCCCCTGGCGGTCGGACATCTGCTGCTCGTACGACGACCGCTCGGACTGCTGCTCGTATCCGGAGCGCTCGACCTGCTGGTCGTAACCATTGCGGTCCGCCTGCTGGTCGTATCCCGTCCGGTCCGGTTGCTGGTCGTAGGGCGACCGCTCCTGCTGCTCATAGGGAGAGCGTTCCTGCTGCTGTTCGTAAGGGGAGCGCTCGTTCTGCTGCTCGTAGGGGGAGCGTTCCTGCTGCCGGTAGTCGTGCTGCGGCTGCTGGGGCGGGTTCGCGTACGGGTCGCGCTCGGGGAAGCCGAGCCGCGGCTGCTGCCAGCTGTACTCGTCCTGCGACCGCGGCCAGGCGCCCGGTTCCGGGCGCTGATAGTCCGGGTACGCGGGGCGGGCGGTCGGGAGCTGGTCGGCGCGGGCGCCCTGGGACTGATCACCGCGGGGGCCCTGAGCATGGTCGTCAGAGCGGCGGCCGTACGGGTCGTACGGCTCGTGGGCCTGGTTCTGGGCCTGGTTCTGGGCCGGCGGCAGCTCGGGCTCTTCGTAGCGGTGCTGCGGTACGGGGGGTGCGGACGGGACGGGCTGTTCACCGACGGAGTCGTCGACCGTGATCGCGATCCGGATCGGGCGGCCGCACTCGCGGCTCAGCGTCTCGGCCACGACCGGCGCGAGCCGTCCCTCGAGTACGCCCTTCGCGAACTCGTTCGGAACGGCGAGCAGCGCGGTGTCGGCGACCAGCGCGAGAGGCTGGCAGCGCCGGATCCAGTGTTCGTCCTTCGTCTCGACCCCCTGCCCACGGCCCTCCCCGAGGAGCTGCTCCAGAACTCGTGGCCACACTGCGGCAAGATCGGCAGGTACGTCAGCCACAAGGCACGCTCTCTCGCAGGTCCCACGAAGGTGTGGTTCTGGGACGGGTCGGAAGAAAATCGGGGTGGGGCGGTGAGAAGGGAACGAATCGGAGTTCAGCCACGGTAGTCAGGGCAACCGGTGCGGTTCAAGTTGTTGTCCACAGGCTGTGCACAGTGTCCCTCACTCGATGCCGGTTTGACCGGATGGACTAGCCGCGCGTACCGTGACCAGGTCGAGTTGTCGATGGCTGCTGCCGCCTGCCTCCGATGGGCAAAGATCACGATCTGTGATTGTGAAGCGGTGCACTCGGTGCGTATACGCGAGCTTCTCGTGGGCGCACGGTGACAGCCAGGCGATGTCCCGCCACTACACGATCATTTCTGGAGCCCCCGAGTGAGCAAGCGCACCTTCCAGCCGAACAACCGTCGTCGCGCCAAGACCCACGGCTTCCGCCTGCGGATGCGTACCCGTGCCGGCCGCGCGATTCTCGCGAACCGCCGTGGCAAGGGTCGCGCCGAGCTGTCCGCCTGATCGCGCACAGGTCATGACGTGCTGCCTTCCGAGAATCGGCTGAGGCGGCGCGAAGACTTCGCGACCGCGGTACGCCGAGGACGTCGGGCCGGCCGCCCGCTCCTTGTCGTCCATCTACGTAGCGGTGCAACGGACCCGCACGCGCCTGGGGAGAGCGTTCCCCCGACGCGTGCGGGTTTCGTCGTCAGCAAGGCAGTCGGTGGAGCTGTCGTACGTACCGCGGTGAAGCGCAGGCTTCGCCACCTCATGCGCGACCGACTCGCACTTTTGTCCCCCGGTAGCCTGGTAGTCGTACGTGCGTTGCCCGGCTCGGGTGACGCCGACCATGCAGAGCTGGCCCGAGACCTGGACGCCGCCCTTCAGCGGCTGCTGGGAGGGGGCGCGCGATGAAATACCCGTTGCTTGCTTTGATCAAGCTCTACCAGTGGACCATCAGTCCTCTGCTAGGGCCTGTGTGCAAGTACTACCCGTCGTGTTCCCACTACGGCTTCACAGCGATCGACCGCCATGGTGCGATCAAGGGAACAGCTCTCACCGCCTGGCGCATCCTCCGGTGCAACCCGTGGTCGCTCGGCGGTGTCGACCACGTTCCGCCGCGCAAGCGTCCGCGGTGGCACGAAATGCTGCGTAACGCCTGGCGCGAACGCAAGGGCGGGCCTTCCGCCGCCGGCGCGCCTTCAGAGTGTGGCCACACCAGCCCCTCGAGCCCCGCCGCCGAGACCCCGTCCCATGCTCAAGGAGCTTGATTAGTGGACACGATTGCCGGTTTTTTCAGTTTCATCACGACACCAGTTTCGTGGGTCATCGTCCAGTTCCACTCGTTGTACGGGGCGATCTTCGGCCCGGACACGGGCTGGGCCTGGGGCCTGTCCATCGTGTCCCTGGTGATCCTGATCCGTATCTGCCTGATCCCGCTCTTCGTGAAGCAGATCAAGGCCACTCGGGCGATGCAGACACTGCAGCCCGAGATGAAGAAGATCCAGGAGCGCTACAAGAACGACAAGCAGCGCCAGTCCGAAGAGATGATGAAGCTGTACAAGGAGACGGGTACTAATCCGCTCTCCTCGTGCCTTCCCATCCTGGCGCAGTCCCCGTTCTTCTTTGCCCTGTACCACGTGCTCAACGGCATCGCGACGGGCACCACGATCGGTGTCATCGACGACAACCTGCTGGCGAGCGCGCGTAAGGCGCACATCTTCGGCGCCCCGCTCGCGGCCAAGTTCACCGACTCCGCGGACAAGGTCGCCTCGCTCGGCGCCACGCTGACCGACGTCCGCGTCGTCACCGCGATCATGATCGTCCTGATGTCGGCGTCGCAGTTCTATACGCAGCGCCAGCTGATGACGAAGAACGTCGACATGACGGTCAAGACGCCGTTCATGCAGCAGCAGAAGATGCTGATGTACGTCTTCCCGGTCATGTTCGCCGTCTTCGGCATCAACTTCCCGGTCGGTGTTCTCGTCTACTGGCTGACCACCAACGTGTGGACCATGGGCCAGCAGATGTACGTCATCCGCCAGAACCCGACCCCGGGCAGCAAGGCCCAGGCCGCCCACCTGGAGCGCCTGCTCAAGCACGTCACGCACGCCGAGAAGACCCGCAACCGTCGGGAGCGCGGCATCGTGAAGGCGATCGTCGCCAAGGGCCGCGACCGCAACGAGTTCGAGCGCAAGTTCATCAACGGCCTGACCAAGGTGAACCTCGCCGCCCAGGCAGACGGAACGCTCGTCAAGAGCACGGCCGGCACCCTGACCGAGGATGAGGACGGGACCCAGACGACGGGCGGTACGCCGAAGCGGCAGCAGCCCAAGCGCCAGTCCAAGTCGCAGCGCCAGCACGGCACGGCCCAGGGCGCAGCCAAGGACGAGTCCGAAGCGCCCGAGCCCATGTCCCTCGAGAAGAAGGACGAGGCGGAAGACGCCAAGCCGGAGGCCAAGCAGACCGGTGGCAAGCCCGCTTCCGGCACCCCTGCCCGCAGCAAAGCCAAGTCCGGACAGCGCAAGGGCCCGCAGCGGCCCAAGTCCCCGTCCAAGAAGTAAGAAGGAGTCCATCCCGTGACGGAAGGCACCACCACCTCCGCCGCTCCTGAGGGCAGCGACACCCTGACTCGCCTCGAGCAGGAAGGCGAGATCGCGGCGGACTACCTCGAGGGTCTGCTGGACATCGCCGACCTCGACGGCGACATCGACATGGACGTCGAGGCCGACCGCGCCGCCGTCTCGATCGTCAGTGACTCGTCCGGCCGCGATCTGCAGAAGCTGGTCGGCCGCGACGGTGAGGTCCTCGAGGCCCTCCAGGAGCTGACCCGCCTGGCGGTCCACCGGGAGACCGGAGACCGCAGCCGCCTCATGCTGGACATCGCCGGATACCGCGCGAAGAAGCGTGCGGAGCTCTCCGAGCTGGGCGCCAAGGCCGCGGCCGAGGTGAAGAGCAACGGCGAGCCGGTCAAGCTCGACCCGATGACGCCCTTCGAGCGCAAGGTCGTCCACGACGCGGTCAAGGCCGCCGGCCTGCGCAGCGAGTCCGAGGGCGAGGAGCCGCAGCGCTTCGTCGTCGTGCTCCCTGCCTGAGCGGTACGTCGCTCTACGGCCCCGTCTGTTCGCAGGCGGGGCCGATCTTTGTCAGCCTGATAGTCAGCCACCCAACGCGGTAGCGCGGTACGGAAGGACGGTCCACGTGACGGAGGCAGCAGAGCTTCCCCCGGCTCCTGAACAGGCCCGAGCGGTATTCGGCGAGCGCTACGCGGACGCGGTCCGGTACGCGGAGCTGCTGGCCGACGCGGGGGTGCAGCGTGGTCTCATCGGTCCCCGGGAAGTGCCCCGGCTGTGGGAGCGGCACATCCTGAACTGCGCCGTGCTGTCCGAGGTCGTGCCGGAGGGCGTGACCGTGTGCGACGTGGGCTCCGGCGCCGGACTGCCCGGTATCCCGCTGGCCCTGGTCAGGCCCGACCTGAAGATCACGCTCCTGGAGCCGCTGCTGCGGCGCACGACCTTCCTCACCGAGGTCGTCGAGCTCCTCGGACTCGATCATGTGACCGTGGTCCGCGGCCGCGCCGAGGAGGTTCTCGGCAAGCTGACTCCCGTCCATGTGGTGACGGCGCGCGCTGTCGCCCCGCTGGACCGCCTCGCGGCGTGGGGCGTTCCGCTGCTGCGGCCGTACGGCGAGATGCTTGCCCTCAAGGGGGACACCGCCGAGGAAGAGGTCAAGAGTGCGGGGACCGCCCTGAGCAAGCTCGGTGCGGTGGCCACCTCGGTGCTGCATGTCGGTGAGGGCGTGGTGGATCCCCTCTCGACCGTGGTGCGCGTCGAGGTCGGAGAGAGTCCCGGCGGTGTGCGGTTCGCGGCGAAGCGCGCCAAGGCGGCTCGCGTCGGGCGGGTCCGGCGTCGACGCTGACGTCGCTCCTCGTCTTCGAGGCGTCTGCTGTGTTCTAGGCGACAGTTCGCTTCTTGCGGTGATGGCCGCTCGGGTCCATGGGACCTGAGCGGCCTCTGCTTTTTGGGTGATGCTTGTCTCGTGGTTCTCCTGCGTCTGGCGCCGAGGGCGTGTGTCTCCTGCTGCCGGCTCGTGCGCCGGTCGGCTCTGAGTGGCGAGGTTTGACTGGCTCCGAGGGGCGTCAGTGGACTGGCACCGATCTGTCTGCGCTGATCCGTCCTGACGGCGACTCGCACTCCGCGAAACCTGCCAAACGTATGTATGTCGGGGTGTCGCACGGGTGCCGACCGGGCTGCGGTGCATCGTGTTTCACGTGAAACGTCGCTCACTGCTGCACGGCATCATCAGTCGCGGTCGCGCCGCGGCTGCACCCCGCGACCGCAGGCCTCTCGGATCCCTCGAATTGGGCACGGAGTTGTCCACAGAGGCGGTTTCCTCCACAGAAGACAGGGCCTCGCTGGTTCACGACCCCGAAAGCATGGGAGGCTCTGTTCATTGCGAGCCTGAAGTCGAGGAGAGTGAATCCTTGCGGTCCGACGCCAACATCGCGGGACCGATGACCGATCCGGTCCCCGGTCCCCGTACCGAGTCGGTGGGGGAGGATGTTTCACGTGAAACACCGCCTCCGATGGACGACACCCCTATCGGTCGTGCTGCCCAGCTGGCGGTAGAAGCTCTTGGTCGCGCAGGCGAGGGCCTGCCGCGACCTGAGCAGACCCGCGTCATGGTGGTTGCCAACCAGAAGGGCGGGGTCGGCAAGACCACCACAACGGTCAACCTTGCCGCTTCGCTGGCACTGCACGGTGCCCGCGTCCTGGTGATCGACCTGGATCCACAGGGCAACGCCTCCACGGCTCTGGGAATCGACCATCACGCCGAAGTCCCTTCGATCTACGACGTGTTGGTCGAGAGCAAGCCACTCTCCGAAGTCGTACAGCCCGTGGTCGATGTGGAGGGCCTCTTCTGCGCCCCCGCCACCATCGACCTCGCCGGTGCGGAGATCGAGCTGGTCTCGCTGGTGGCCCGCGAGAGCAGACTGCAGCGCGCGATCCAGGCGTATGAGCAGCCCTTGGACTACATCCTCATCGACTGCCCTCCATCGCTCGGCCTGCTGACGGTCAACGCTCTGGTCGCCGGCGCCGAGGTGCTGATCCCGATCCAGTGCGAGTACTACGCGCTGGAGGGCCTGGGGCAGCTCCTGCGCAACGTGGATCTCGTGCGCGGGCATCTGAACCCGGATCTGCATGTGTCGACGATCCTGCTCACGATGTACGACGGCCGCACCCGGCTGGCGTCGCAGGTCGCCGACGAGGTCCGGAGCCACTTCGGCGAAGAGGTCCTACGGACGAGCATCCCGCGCTCCGTGCGGATCTCCGAGGCCCCGAGCTATGGGCAGACCGTGCTCACCTACGATCCGGGATCGAGCGGTGCGCTCTCGTACCTCGAGGCGGCGCGGGAGATGGCGCTGCGCGGGGTCGGTATCCGCTACGACGCTCAGCACGCCCATACGGGCACTCAACTTGACCAGCACAGCACGGTGGAGGGTATCCAGTGAGTGAGCGACGGAGGGGACTGGGCCGTGGCCTCGGCGCACTGATTCCAGCAGCCCCCACCCCCGACAAGACGGCACCGGCCAGCGCGATGGGAGGTGCCTCCGGCTCGCCTTCCGCCGGGCCCGTCCTGACGGCGGAGCGCGGAGTGGCGGCGGCGAAGGTTGCCTCCCTTCCGCAGCCCCAGGTTTCACATGAAACAGGGGACTCGTTCGGCGGCTCTGTGGAAGCTCCGGAGACGTCGGCGGGAGCGTACTTCGCCGAGCTTCCGATTGACGCCATCACGCCCAACCCGCGGCAGCCGCGCGAGGTTTTCGACGAGGACGCCCTCGCCGAGCTCGTCACCTCGATCAAGGAAGTCGGGCTTCTCCAGCCCGTCGTCGTACGGCAGCTGAGCTCGTCGCGCTTCGAGCTCATCATGGGCGAGCGTCGCTGGCGTGCCTGCCGCGAGGCCGGTCTGGAGCGCATTCCGGCGATCGTCCGGGCGACGGACGACGAGAAGCTTCTCCTCGACGCGCTCCTGGAGAACCTGCACCGCGCTCAGCTGAACCCGCTGGAAGAGGCAGCCGCCTATGACCAGTTGCTGAAGGACTTCAACTGCACGCACGACCAGCTGGCCGACCGGATCGGCCGTTCGCGGCCGCAGGTCTCCAACACGCTGCGGCTCCTGAAGCTCTCTCCAGCCGTTCAGCGCCGGGTGGCCGCGGGCGTGCTTTCGGCCGGGCATGCGCGTGCCCTGCTCTCCGTGGAGGACTCGGAGGAGCAGGACCGTCTCGCTCACCGGATCGTCGCCGAAGGGCTCTCGGTGCGGGCCGTCGAGGAGATCGTGACCCTGATGGGCTCACACCCGACGAGCACGGCGCGCGCCAAGGGTCCGCGGGCCGGAGCTCGTCTCTCGCCGGCGCTCAGCGAACTGGCCACGCGGCTCTCCGACCGGTTCGAAACGCGGGTGAAGGTCGACCTCGGGCAGAAGAAGGGCAAGATCGTTGTCGAGTTCGCCTCGATGGACGATCTGGAGCGCATCCTCGGTCAGCTCGCTCCGGGTGAGGGGCCCGTCCTCCAGCATGGAGCGGCGGAGGACGAGGACCAGGAGAACGAGGTCTAGGGGGACGGGGGTTGGTCCCGTTCGACGTACGTCTCAGGAGAGCAGGCCGTGTCCGGTGTGTACCGGAACACGGCCTGCTCTTTGCTTTCTGGCGGTATCGATGGAATCGCTTCGTGGATACGATGCGACGGGGTAGAGCGCACCCCTCAAAGTCACCTCACGCGGGAGGCGGGTCATGCAATCGGTGAGTCGTGCCGGGCTGATGACCGCGGGTCTCGGGCTGGGCGCGGTCGGCGGGTTCGTCGGCAGCCTGCTCAGGGAACGGAGCGCTCTGACAGCCGCCCGTGACGCGGCGGGCGAAGGAAGTGAGGATCTGCCTTCATGGGGCGTCGGCTCGTACCGCTCACACTGGACAACCTTCCGGACCTTCCCAAGCGTTGCCGGTCGTGTGTCTTCTGGGAGCTGGATCCGGTCAGCGGCCAAGCCGCGATAGAGGCAGGCACTCCGGAGCTGGAGAAGGAGGCCTGGATCTCGGCTGTCCTCCTGGAATGGGGTTCCTGCGGACGGGTCGTCTACGTGGACGATGTTCCGGTCGGCTTCGTGCTCTACGCGCCGCCGGCGTACGTCCCCCGCTCGACCGCTTTCCCCACGAGCCCGGTCTCCCCCGATGCCGTGCAGCTGATGACGGCGTGGATCATGCCCGGCTATCAAGGGCAGGGGCTCGGCCGGGTGATCGTGCAGACCGTCGCCAAGGATCTGCTGCGCAGGGGGTTCAGGGCGATCGAGGCGTTCGGCGACGCGCAGTGGAAGGAGCCGGCCTGCATGTTGCCCGCGGACCATCTGCTGGCCGTGGGCTTCAAGACCGTGCGTCCTCACCCCTCTTATCCGCGCCTCCGCCTCGAGCTGCGTACGACGCTCTCGTGGAAGGAGGACGTCGAGCTCGCCCTGGACCGGCTCCTCGGAGCGGTGCAGAAGGAACCGGCACTCCGCCCTCTGTGAGTCCTGATCCATCCGCTGCGGTCACGCAAACGGGCCAACCCGGTTGGGTTGGCCCGTTCGTGTTTCACGTGAAACATCGCCGCTCCGCCGTGGAGCCGCATCGCCGATCAGTTGGCGATGAAGTCCTCGAGGTCGCGCACGATGGCGGCCTTCGGCTTGGCGCCGACGATGGTCTTGGCGACCTCGCCACCCTGGTAGACGTTCAGCGTCGGGATCGACATGACGCCGTACTTCGCGGCGATGGCCGGGTTCTCGTCGATGTTGAGCTTGACGACCTCGATCTTGTCGCCGTACTCGGCGGCGATCGCTTCGAGGGACGGCGCGATCTGGCGGCACGGTCCGCACCAGGCGGCCCAGAAGTCCACCAGTACGGGCTTGTCGCTCTTGAGGACGTCCTCGTCGAAGGAAGCGTCGGTCACGTTCTTGAGGTTGCCGGCCACGGCAGGCTCCTTAGCTACTTTGGTGATGAGGGTGTGAGTTCAGACGGCGGCGGCCGCGGCGGACTCGCTGTCGGTGAGAGCGGCGAGGAAGCGCTCGGCGTCGAGTGCGGCGGCGCAGCCGGTGCCTGCCGCGGTGATCGCCTGGCGGTAGGTGTGGTCGACGACGTCACCGGCACCGAAGACACCGGTCAGGTTCGTCCGGGTCGAGGGGGCCTCGACCTTCAGGTAGCCCTCGTCGTCCAGCTCGAGCTGGCCCTTGAAGAGCTCGGTGCGCGGGTCGTGGCCGATCGCGATGAACAGGCCGGTGACCGGGAGCTCGGAGGTCTCACCCGTCTTGACGTTGCGCAGCGTCAGGTGCGAGAGCTTCTGCTCGCCGTGGACCTGGGCGATCTCGCTGTCCCAGGCGAACTTGATCTTCGGGTCGGCGAAGGCGCGCTCCTGCATGGCCTTGGAGGCACGCAGGGTGTCGCGGCGGTGGACGATCGTCACGGACTTGGCGAAGCGGGAGAGGAAAGTGGCCTCCTCCATCGCGGTGTCACCGCCGCCGATCACGGCGATGTCCTGGTCCTTGAAGAAGAAGCCGTCGCACGTCGCGCACCACGAGACACCGCGGCCGGAGAGAGCGTCCTCGTTCGGCAGGCCGAGCTTGCGGTGCTGGGAGCCGGTCGTGACGATGACGGCCTTCGCGCGGTGCACGGTGCCTGCCGTGTCGGTGACGGTCTTGATCTCGCCCGTCAGGTCTACGGAGATGACGTCGTCCGGGACCAGCTCGGCTCCGAAGCGCTCGGCCTGGGCGCGCATGTTGTCCATGAGCTCGGGGCCCATGATGCCGTCCTGGAAGCCGGGGAAGTTCTCCACCTCGGTGGTGTTCATCAGGGCACCGCCAGCGGTGACAGCACCCTCGAACACCAGCGGCTTCAGCGACGCGCGTGCGGTGTACAGGGCCGCCGTGTAACCGGCGGGCCCGGAGCCGATGATGATCACGTTACGGACGTCGCTCACGGCTTGATTCCTCGTCTCTGCGGGACTGCTGCGTACTGCCGGGGGAGCCCGTCTCCGGACTCTCACCCCACCCAACGGATCCTACGGGGCGCGCATTCCCGCCGTGTCCGGGAGCACACGCGAAGTGTGCCCCCGTGTGGAGTCAGCGCCGCGCGTAGGAGTGGGTCAGCAGCAGTTTGCCGGGAGCCGAGGACGGCTGCTTCACGCAGGTCGCGTCGATGACGTAGGCCGAAACCTGGGCAGGATCCGACTGGTGAGGCAGCACGACGAGGTAGGCGGTGGTGCCCTTGTAGTCTCCTCGCTCGATGGCGAGGGCGGGCGTCTCACGGCCGGTGCCCCGCTGTATGCAGTCCGGCACCACGATGGTCTTCCCTCGCATCGGGGAGTTCGTCCGGGGGGTCTTCGGTCCGGACTGCTCGATGTCGAGGGACGGCTTGGACGTCGACGAGTCGGAGGGCGCGGAGGATTTCTCCGTCAGAAGGCTCTGCACCTGGTTCTCGAGCTTGCCCTCGGAGAAGGAGAGTGCGGAGCTCGCCTGACGGGGCGTGCCGCTTTCGGGAGCGCCGGTGGGTGTGCTGCCCCCGTTCTGCAGGAGCAGGACTCCCAGGCCGATCGAGGCCGCCGTGAAGACGGCTCCGAGCGCGGCGCCCCGACGGCGCCGGTTGCGCGTCCGGCTGCCCCGCCCTGGACCCGTCGTGGCACGGGGATGACCGGAAGGGCGGTCCGCGGGGGCGGTCGGCGAGTCGGCCGGCGTCGTCTCAGGCGTTGTTTCACGTGAAACAGGCGACGCGGCCTGTGCTTCGGCTTCGGCTTCCGCTTCGGCCTCGTGCTCGGTGTGGGCGGGTGCTTGTGTGTCGAGCAGTGCCTCCGCGGCGAGCGCGGCGTCGATGCGGCCCGCGATGTCAGCAGGCATGTGCGGCGGGCCGGGAAGCGTGCCGAGCGTGCCACGGATCTCCTCCAGGGAGGCGTAGACGTCGGCGCACAGCTCGCAGCCGTTCAGGTGCTCCCGTACCTGCTCTGTGCGGGAAGAGGAGAGGAGGCCCTCGGTGAGTTCGGAGATCTCGGCGATCTCGGGGTGCTCGGCCGTGTCGGTCGTGGATGTCACGCTCGCCCACCTCCGCCCTTCACGGCAGCTGAATCATTTGGTCCTGCCCCGTCCCGGGGCCCTGCTGCCGGTGGGACGGATGTCCCCTGCGTCCGGTTCCTTCCGGGCGCTTCCGGGGGCGGGCTCTTGCCACTCTCGCTGTCGCCGTTGTCGGTCCGCAGATGGGTGACCAACGGCAGGAGTCTGGCTCTGCCGCGCGCGCAGCGGCTCTTGACCGTGCCGGTGGGAACGCCGAGAACGCGGGCCGCCTCGGCCACCGGGTAGCCCTGCATGTCGACCAGGACGAGCGCGGCCCGCTGGTCGACGGGAAGGGTGCCCAGCGCTTCGAAGAGCTCGCGGTGGAGGTCGTTGCGTTCGGCGGGAGCGGCCGCGGACTCGTGAGGTTCGAGGAGCTGCTCCAGGCGCTCCGCGTCCTCGACCGGAGAGGTCTTCCGCGATGCGGCCTTGCGGGCCCGGTCGAGGCAGGCGTTCACAGTGATGCGGTGCAGCCAGGTCGTGACGGCGGACTGTCCGCGGAAGGTGTGCGCCGCCCGGTAGGCGGAGACCAGCGCGTCCTGGACGGCGTCGGCGGCTTCCTCCCGGTCTCCCAGGGTGCGCAGGGCCACGGCCCAGAGCCGGTCACGATGGCGGCGCACGAGCTCGCCGAAGGCGTCCTTGTCACCCGCGACATGGCGGGTGAGGAGGTCCTGATCGCTTGCTTCGCCGTAGGCGGCGTCGTCCACTTTCGAACCCCCTCCCCCAGGTGAGCCCTCAGCCGGTGAACTTCACGTCGGTGAGAGCCTGCTTGTAACCCGCGCCGTAGTAACCGTCGGATCCGGACTGCGGCAGGGCCGTCATCCACAGGAGCACGTACCGCGTCTTCACCGGCTTGTCGGCCTCGATCTTGGCGGTGGTGCCCGTAGTGGTGTCCGTACCGATGCTCTTCATGGAGTCGATCGATGTCGTGGGCGACAGCGAATCGGTCGCGTACAGGGAGACCGTCGTGTGGTCGCCGCCGTACTGAAGAGCTATCGATGCGGCCGAGACGTCCTTGGCCGAGCCGAGGTCGTAGACGATGCCGACGCCGGGCTTGTAGGGCGCCAGCTTCGGGCCGTCGTTGTAGGTCTTGGTACGCCAGAAGGTCTTGCTGTCGCCGTCGTAGGTCTTCGCCACCTCACCCGGGGCCTGTGCCTCGCCCTTGACGACGTACTCCCTGGCGTCCTCGATGGCCATCGGCTTCGTGGGCTTGTGATCGTTGCCCTTGTCGTTGCCGTCGGTGTTGTGCGACGTGTTGGAGTCGCCCGACGTGCCGCGGTCCATCAGGGCTTCCGCGAGCTGCCAGCTGCCGAGGCCGAGGGCCACGATGAGCAATGCCGACACGGCCCACTTGAGCGCCTTGCCCGTCCGGCTCTGCAGCGGCGGCGGAGGCGCGGCCGGCATGGGCTGTGCCACGCCGGGACGCGGGGCCTGACGGCCGTAGGTGCCCTGCTGGTAGGTCGTCCGCTGGTACTCCGCCGGGGCCGTGAAAACGGGCTCCGGGGGCCGGATGCGGGGCATCTCGCCGACGGCCTTCACCAGGTCCTCGGTCGTGGTGCATGGCGGATCCTGCCGCGACGCCGTTGCCCCCTCGTTGACGAGGGCACGCATGGCCAGCTCGGACAGCCCGCGGTGCACTCCGGCCCGCACCTGGTCGGGCGCGATGAGGCCGATGTCCTTGGGCAGCCCGGACAGGCCGTACGCGTCGTCCTCGTAGGGCCAGCGCTGCGTCAGGGCGGCGTACAGGAGGGCACCGATCGCCTCGGTGTCCGTGCGCTGCGGTGTTTCCGAGGTGATGCCGCGCAGGGCGGCGTTGACGGCGAGGCCGCGGATGCGCCACTGGCCGGTCGAGGTACGCAGCACCGCGCTCGGGGTGAGCCGCAGATGCGCGAGGCCCTCGCGGTGCGCGGCGGCCATCGCATGGGAGACCTGGTTCACGAGCTGGTACGCCTCGTGCACCTCGAGGGGGCCCGAGGCGAGCAGCGCGGTCAGTTCCGTGGCATCGGGCAGCCACTCGTGCACCACGTAAACAAGGTCGTTCTCCTCAACCGCATCCAGGACCTGGACGAATCGAGGATCGCCGAGAAGCGCCGATGAGCGGGCCGCCGCGAGGACGGACCGTGCCCGCGGGTGGTCCGCGGGGAGCAGGTGCACCCCGACAGCCCGGCGGAGCTTCTCATCCACCGCGCGCCAGCTGCTGAATCCGTCCAGCCGGGTGACGCACTCCTCCAGGCGATAGCGTCTGGCGAGTTTGTGACCGCTGTGCAGTTCGGGGGGCGTGGACGAGCCGGGGCTCGTCGACCCGTCGGTGTCCTCCGCGTCCTCGTTCGCTGCCGTGTCCCGCTCCCGGGTCTGGGCCACCCCGTCGGCCGTGGTCTGCTCCGCTTTCGCGGTCAGTGGCTCGTCACCACTGTTGTCTGCCACGTCGACGGCAGCCGTACTCCGTTCCGCCACCGTCGTTCCTGCCTCCCCATCCGTTGCGCGCTCTGCGACGCCAAAGCCAATTGTGCCCACAGTCCGGCGATAAGCACGACACGCGGCAGCCCGCGATGGTTGTGCGGCCCGCCGGTCCGCTAGCGGCCGAGGCGCCCGCGGACCATTCCGACCATCGAGTTGAGCTCTTCGATCCGCATGCGCCGGGCGGCGACATAGAAGACGCCCAGCAGTACGGCCCCGCCCACGACCAGCGCCGCGAGCGAACCCCCCGCGCCGCTGCCGAGTGCCCCGGTGATCAGGAAACCGACCGCGCCACCGGCGATCGCCCCCGGGATCGCGGCCATGCCGAGGCGGGCGTACGTACGGATGACCTGAGAGCCGTCCAGGTCGCCGCCGAGACGCTTGCGCAGGCGCTGCCAGGCGACGCCCACACCGATCGCATACGCGAGCCCGTACGAGGCGGCCATGCCGACCACGGCCCACTGGGCGGGCAGCAGGAGGTAGGCGATCCCCGATGCGGCCGCGTTGACGGCGGCCACGATGACCGTGTTGTAGAAGGGCGTCCGGGTGTCCTCGTACGCGTAGAAGCCGCGCAGCACGACGTACTGCACGGAGTACGGGATCAGTCCGAGGCCGAACGCCATCAGGATGTAGCCCATGGACCGGGCGCCATCGGCGCCGCTCGACCCGAAGAGCAGGGTGCACATCGGGACGCCGAGGGCGACGAACATGAAGGCGACCGGGACGATCGCGACCGCGGAGGTGCGCAGCCCCTGTGAGATGTCGTCGCGGACCGCTCCGGGGTCGCCGTCGTGGGCCGCGCGGGAGATCCGCGGCAGCATCGCCGCCATGACGGAGACGGTGATGATGGCCTGCGGCATGCCCCAGATCAGCTGGGCGTTGGAGTAACCCATGATGCCCGCGCCGGACCTGCCGGATGCCTTCCCGGCGGCGGTGGCGAGCTGGGTGACGACGAGGACGCCTGCCTGGTTGGCGAGGACGAACAGCACGGTCCACTTGGCGAGCTTGACCGCCTTGCCGAGGCCGTGGCCCTTCCAGTCGAACCGCAGCCGGAACCGGAAGCCTGTCTCGCGCAGGTACGGGATCATCGCCAGCGCCTGCACCGTCAGACCGAGCAGGGTGCCGATGCCGAGCAGCCGGACCCCGTCTGCGGGGATCGTGTCGACGTGCAGCTGAGAGTCTGCCGCCGTGCCGTAGACGTAGATGAACATGCCGAAGGTGAAGATCATGACGATGTTGTTCAGGACCGGGGTCCACATCATCGCGCCGAACTTCCCGCGGGCGTTCAGGATCTGGCCCATGACCACGTGCACGCCCATGAAGAAGATCGTGGGCAGGCAGTAGCGGGCGAAGGTGACGGCGACGTTGTTCGCGTTCGCATCGTTGGCGATCGGCGTCGACATCAGCCGGATCAGGAGCGGCGACGCGAAGACCGCCGCGGCGACGATCACGCCGAGCGCGACCATGACGAGCGTGAGCAGCCGGTTGGCGTAGGCCTCGCCGCCGTCCTCGTCCTCCTTCATGGACCGTACGAGCTGCGGCACGAACACCGAGTTGAGGCCGCCGCCGACGGTCAGGATGTAGATCATCGTCGGCAGGGTGTACGCCACGGTCCACGCGTCACCGAGCGTCGCGGAGCCGAGGGCCGCGGTGATGACCACGGTGCGTACGAAACCGGTGAGGCGTGAGACCAGGGTGCCCGCCGCCATGACGGCACTCGACTTCAGGAGGCTCGACGCGCGGCCCCCCTTCGACGGGGCGGGGGCAGGTGCGGGCGTGCCGTCCTGGACGGGAGGCTGCGCCGGTCCGGCAGCGGGCGCCGGAACGCCGGGAGCGTCGGCCGGCGGACGGCTGCCGCCGTTGCTCTGCTGGTCGCGGAAGAGATGAGCGAAGGCGTCGGGCTCGTGCTGCTCCTCGCCGGCCTGCGTCATCAGATCGTCGACCCCCACGAACTGTGTGGTCCTGGCGTCGTCACCGTACGGAAGGTGCCGCGTCGGGCCCTCCGGCTCGGGAGCCGGCGTCTGGGCCCACACGCGCGGGTCCGGGGGGTACTGGGCCGCGGGCGGCGGGTCGTAGAGCGGCTGAGGTGCCTCGTAGGTGCCCGGAGGCGGCGGAGGGTGCGCGGCACGGTCGTAGAGCGCCTCCGTCACCGGATCCTGGGCGGTGAGGTCCTGGGCCAGGTACGGATCCTGGTCGTAGGCGTCCTGGAAATACGCGTCCTGCGGATATGCGTCCGGGGCGGGGTGGGACGGCGGGACCTGGCCGGGCGCTCCCTGATGACCAGGGGGCGGGCCCCCGGCCGAGGCTGAGCCGCCCGGGTCCTGGCCACGGTCACCGTCGTACGGCGCGTTCATGGTTACCCCACCTCATAGTCCCCGGGCCCACGGCCACGACATCGCTCAACGGTCCACTCTCTCACCCGTGCCGGACGGGTCCGTGCTTTCCGGAGCGGTGTCCGGTGTCGGGTCACTCGGCTGCTCGGGGTCGCCTTCCCCGGGGTCGGAGCCCGACTCCCCGTTCGCACCGTCGTCAGGCCCTTCCTCGGCGCGTTGCGCGGCGGCGCGCTTGCGCTGTGTGTACATGCGGAACCCGGCGAGGACGAGGAGCAGGACGCCGCCGGCCATGACGAGCATCACGGTAGGCGTGATCTCGGTGACGTTCACGTCGAACCGGACCTCGGGGCCGTAGGGCTGGCCGTCCTCCGTGTACAGCTGGGCGAAGACCGGGACCCTGCCGTTGGCGTTGGAGGTGGTCGTGAACTTCACCGACTGGCTGTGCCCGCCGGCGACCTTCACCTGCTGCTCGTCGTACGGTCCGTCGCCGATCTTGAGGCGGGTGCCGTTCGTCGACGTGAGGCGCAGGACGAGGTGCTCGACGCCCTGCACCAGATTGTTCTGGACCGTCACCGGGATCGTCGCGCTGCGCCCGGAGAGCTTCGCCTCGGACTTGTCGATGAGCCTGACCTGCTTGGTGAGCGCCGAGAGGTAATCGGCGACGCCGTCACGGTACGCCTGCGCCTCGGCGGGGCGGCCCCGCCAGGACGTGGACATCTGGCGGTCCATGGCCCGTCCGAACGGCGTCACCACGCGCGACGGGTCGGAGAGGATCACCTGGAAATTGGTGAGCTTGGTCTGGGTGTCCTGGATCGCCTGGAAGGCCGACTGGGGCAGTTCCTGCTTGCGCAGGTACGAGGGGTAGGACCGGGAGGAGGGGACCCGGGTCGTCGCATCGGGATCGGGCTTCGCCTTCGTGGCGGCGGCCAGGTCCTCGGACTCCGACCAGCTGCTGCCCTGCTCGGCCTTGATCGCCTGCGCCATGGACTGCGCCTGGCTGGCGGACGGCATGCGCTGCGGCGCGACCACGATGTTGCGCTCGTTGTCCGGCTCCTGAAGGTTGATCGTCAGACTCTGCGCGAGGAACTGCTGCACGGCGAGCGTCGAGTTCTCGGCCTTCGTCATATCGCCCTGGAAGGCCTCTGACAGCCGTGCGTCGGTCACCACGGCCGTCGTGCCGCTGCCGATGGGGCGGGCCGCCGACGGCGTGTACGGCAGGTTGTTCCGCTCCTGGAGGCTGTCGCTGCGGGCGATCACCGTGTCGGCGCCGGCGGATGTCGCGACACTGACGATGCTCGGGTCGATCGCGCCGTCGGCGGGCCAGGCGTAGCTCGTGTCCGGCTTGACGTGCAGGACCGTCTCCACGGTCGTGGAGGCCGCATCGGTGGCGTCCTTGAGGTGTCCGAGGGAACCGGCCACCTTCGTGCCGTTGTGGGCCAGCGACGCGAGATCCGGGTCGGCGAAGGGGAGGGCGACGACCTTCTGGTCGGCGACGGCGTTCTTCAGGTCGTTCAGCCACTGCTTGGCGACCGTCTGATCCTTGCCGTTGATCTCGGTGCCGTCCGGCTTCTTGATCTTGTACGGCCTCGTCATGGCGTCGACGGAAGCGAGGAGGTCGGGGTCGACCACCCAGGTCACGTCGAGGGCGGTGCCGAGGGACAGCATCTGCTGGAGACGGCCGCCCGGAGCAATCTCCTTGGCGAGGCTGTCGTCATGGAAGATGCGCGTCTGCTGCTCGTCGGATCCCGTCTCCGCCGTGAGGTGGGTCTGGGAGATGAGCGGCCACAGGAACGTCGTCTTCGTCTTCGTGTCCGCGGCCTCGGGCTGCCAGGGGAGGAAGGTCCGCTGGATGCCCAGTGTCTGCTGGTACGGCTGCGTCGCCGTCTGGCCGGTCAGCGCGACACCGAGCTGGTAGACGCCGTCGGCGCCGAGATCCATCTCCTTGACGGGGACGGAGAGGCTGAAGCCCTGCGTCACGCCAGGGGCCAGCTTGGAGATCTTCTTGGCGTACTTGCCGCCGATCTCCGTGCCGTCCGGCACTCCTCCTGCCGCGTGCCGGGAGGCGTTGTCGATCGAGGCCCGCCCGCCGAGCGCGGAACCGAGGCGGAGCGCCACGTGGGCGTTCGAGACGGTCTGCTTGCCGTCGTTCGTGAGCGTGCCGGTGACGGTGACCGTGTCGCCGTCCACCGGTGCGCTCGGAGTGAGCGAGTTCACGGCGACATCGACGGTGCGCGTGCCGATCGCGTCGGCCGCAGGCGCCTGCGGGGAGGCATATCCGGGGGAGCCGCCGAACAGGGTCAGGGCGGCCAGCAGAGGCGCTCCGGCGAGCAACGCCCCCGTGCGCCGCCACCTTCGACGGGCAGGTGAGGGAGTCATCCCTTGGAAGTCTGCCGCCTCGGCCACGCGCTCGCCCGTCCCTCGTCGTCGTCAGTGGTCGTCGGATAGTCCACGCATGGTAACGAGGTGCGCTGTGGCGAAGTGCCGCGGACTGCTCCACATGATCGGAAGACAGGGTAGGGGGCATCCGGCACGGCTCGCGCACACCCAGGAAAAACGGGGCGGAACCCTGGGCTCGAGCCACGTACCCTTTTCTGTTGTGCCGAACGCCAATGAAGACAATCCCAGTGCCCTGAGCCAGGTGCAGCGCCGCGCGGTGAGCGAGCTGCTGCGGGTGGCCCCTGTCGCCGACGACCTCGCCCGTCGATTCCGGGAGGCGGGGTTCTCCCTCGCCCTGGTCGGCGGCTCGGTCAGGGATGCGCTCCTCGGCAGGCTCGGCAACGATCTGGACTTCACCACGGACGCGCGTCCCGAAGATGTGCTCAAGATCGTCAGGCCTTGGGCGGATGCCGTGTGGGAGGTCGGGATCGCCTTCGGGACGGTCGGCTGCCAGAAGGACGGCTACCTGGTCGAGGTCACCACGTACCGCTCCGAGGCGTACGACCGGACCTCCCGCAAGCCCGAGGTTTCGTACGGCGACTCCATCGAGGAAGACCTCGTGCGTCGCGACTTCACCGTGAACGCGATGGCCGTGGCCCTGCCGGAGAAGGAGTTCATCGACCCGCACGGCGGGCTCGACGACCTTGCCGAGCGCGTGCTGCGTACGCCCGGAACCCCCGAGGAGTCCTTCTCCGACGACCCGCTGCGGATGATGCGGGCCGCGCGGTTCGCCGCGCAGCTGGACTTCGAGGTGGCCCCCGAGGTCGTCAAGGCGATGAAGGACATGGCCGACCGCATCGAGATCGTCTCCGCGGAGCGGGTGCGGGACGAGCTGAACAAGCTGATCCTCTCCGCACACCCGCGCGAGGGCCTCACCCTCCTCGTGGACACGGGCCTCGCCGCCCATGTCCTGCCGGAGCTGCCCGAGCTGCGCCTTGAGCGGGACGAGCACCACCGGCACAAGGACGTCTACGACCACACGCTGATCGTCCTCGAGCAGGCGATGGCGCTGGAGTCGGACGGCCCGGATCTCGTGCTCCGTCTCGCGGCGCTGCTGCACGACATCGGCAAGCCGAAGACGCGGCGCTTCGAGGGCGACGGCCGGGTCTCCTTCCATCACCACGAGGTGGTGGGCGCCAAGATGACGAAGAAGCGCATGACGGCGCTGAAGTACTCCAACGAGCTCGTGAAGGACGTCTCGCGACTGGTCGAGCTGCACCTGCGCTTCCACGGATACGGCACCGGCGAGT
The DNA here is from genome assembly GCF_002803065.1 of Streptomyces sp. CB01635. GTDB lineage: Bacteria > Actinomycetota > Actinomycetes > Streptomycetales > Streptomycetaceae > Streptomyces. The sequence continues at coordinate 102,946 of NZ_NNBL01000019.1, read as the reverse complement.
GGACCGATTCCGCGGTCCGCCGCTACGTCCGTGACGCGGGTCCGCTGCTGGACCGCCTGCACAAGCTGACCCGCTCCGACTGCACGACGCGCAACAAGCGGAAGGCCAATGCGCTGGAGCGTGCGTACGACGGCCTGGAAGAGCGCATCGTGCGGCTCAAGGAGCAGGAGGAGCTGGACTCGATCCGTCCCGACCTCGACGGCAATCAGATCCAGGAGATCCTGGGCATCAAGCCGGGGCCGGCGATCGGACAGGCGTACAAGTTCCTGCTGGAGCTGCGGCTCGAGAACGGGCCGATGGAGCATGACGCGGCTGTGGCGGCGCTCAAGGAGTGGTGGGCGGCACAGCAGAACGCCGAGTGAGTGAACCAGGTCCATGTTTCACGTGAAACATGGACCCGGGACGGACATGCCGTAGGGCGCTGTTTCACGTGAAACAGCGCCCTACGGCATGGTGATGCGAGGTCTTACTTGGTTTCCTTCAGGCAGAGCACCACGTCGTGGCTGCCACCGCTCTGGTAGTAGGAGACCTCGGTGCCCTGGACCGAGTTGCACTTGTCGACGTCGCTCGTGCCGTCGAACTTCTCGATGACCTTGTACTCGGAGTCGCTCGAGGAGCAGTCGACGTCCTTCAGGTCCGGAGCGGACGTCGTGCCGTTGTTGTGCAGGCAGCTGCCGACCGCGGTCGTTTCGGCGTCGCTCTGGCCGAGGTACCACTTCACGCCGTAGAGCGCGATGGCAACCACGATCAGCGCGACGATGCGCAGGGCCTTCTTCTTGCCGCCACCAGCCGGCCGGCCGGGCGGGATGGGCGTGCCCGGGGCGTGCGGCGGGTACGGCTGCTGAGGAACCCCGGGCTGGCCGGCGACCGGAGCGTACGGACCGCCCTGCGGCGGGCCAGAGGGCTGCTGGCCCTGGGCGAACGGATTCTGGCCCTGCGGCGGCGGAGTGGTCACTTTGGGGGTCCCCCTCGAACTTAGGCGCGATGGCGCGGATAAGACGCCCGTAAGTTATCCGTACCGACTGACAACTCTGAAGTCGGGAGGGGCTCTGTGTCTTTGATGTGACACTTACTGGGTGTCGAATCGGGCTATAGCGCCAGCAATCGCCGCGTAGATCAGGGCCACGGTGAGCACCAGCGGGACCGACTGTCCGTCAGGAGGCAGCATCAGCGCGGCCACTGCGGCCGCGCCGACGAACGCGACGTTGAACAGCACGTCGTAAACGGAGAAGATCCGGCCACGGAAGCCGTCGTTCACCGAGGACTGCACGACCGTGTCGGTGGCGATCTTCGAGCCCTGGGTCGTCAGGCCCAGGACGAAGGCGGCGGCCATCATGGGGGCCGGCGCGAACGGGAGCCCGAGGGCGGGTTCGAGGACGGCTGCCGCCCCCGCGCAGACGATGATCCACCCGGCGGGGCCCAGCCGCCCCGCGGCCCAGGGTGTGACCACGGCGGCGGCGAAGAATCCCGCCCCCGAGATCGCCACGGCGACACCCAGCAGGGCCAGTCCGTCGGACTCCGTGGACGACCAGGAGTAGCGGCAGAGCATGAGGACCATGACCGTCAGCGCCCCGTAGCAGAACCGCATCAGCGTTATGGCGGCCAGGGCGCGGGCGGCCGGGGGGCGGGCGGTCAGATGGCGCACGCCCGAGACCAGCCCTTGCGTCGTACCGCTGAGCGCTGTCCGCAAGCCTGGCCGCACCAACTCCGGGTCCGGACCGAGCAGTTCCGCGGACATGGGCAGGGAGGCGAGCGCCGCGCACAGGTAGAGGGCCGCCCCGACGAGCACCACGAGAGCGTCGGAGTCCGAGATGAGCAGCCGTACGGCGAACGCGAGTCCGCCGCCCAGCGTTGCGGCGAGGGTGCCCGCGGTCGGCGAGACGGAGTTCGCCAGCACCAGGCGCTCGGCGTCGACCAGGCGAGGCATGGCGGCGGAGAGCCCGGAGAGGATGAACCGGTTGACGGCGGTGACGCACAGGGCGGAGGCGTAGAACAGCCAGTCCGGCGCATCGATGAGCATCAGGACGGCCGTCACGGACGCCAGGACGGTCCGCAGGAGGTTGCCGTAGAGGAAGACCTGGCGGCGGCGCCAGCGGTCTAGGAGGACGCCCGCGAACGGGCCGACGACCGAGTACGGGAGAAGCAGCACGGCCATGGCCGAGGCGATGGCGCCGGCCGAGGTCTGTTTCTCCGGCGAGAACACCACATAGGTGGCCAGTGCGACCTGGTAGACGCCGTCCGCGCCCTGCGAGAGCAGCCGCAGCGCCAACAGGCGCCGGAAGTCCCTCAAGCGCAGGAGTACCCGCAGGTCACGGACGACAGCCATGGGGCACAGCCTCACACACGGGAAAGGTCCCCGGGTGCACGGCAGGTGCATCCGGGGACCTCAACAGCCCACAAGGAGAGGCGCGTTACCACTGGTGCGCGCCGCACTGTGTGTGGTTAGCGCTCGACCTCGCCCTTGATGAACTTCTCGACGTTCGCGTAGGCCTCGTCGTCGAAGTACTGAACCGGCGGGGACTTCATGAAGTACGACGACGCGGAGAGGATCGGGCCACCGATGCCGCGGTCCTTGGCGATCTTCGCAGCGCGCAGGGCGTCGATGATGACACCCGCGGAGTTCGGGGAGTCCCAGACCTCGAGCTTGTACTCCAGGTTCAGCGGAACGTCACCGAAGGCGCGGCCCTCGAGACGGACGTAGGCCCACTTGCGGTCGTCGAGCCACTGGACGTAGTCCGACGGGCCGATGTGGACGTTCTTCTCGCCCAGTTCGCGGTCGGGGATCTGCGAGGTGACGGCCTGCGTCTTCGAGATCTTCTTGGACTCCAGGCGCTCGCGCTCGAGCATGTTCTTGAAGTCCATGTTGCCGCCGACGTTCAGCTGCATGGTGCGCTCGAGACGGACACCGCGGTCCTCGAACAGCTTCGCCATGACGCGGTGCGTGATGGTGGCGCCGACCTGGGACTTGATGTCGTCACCGACGATCGGCACGCCCGCCTCGGTGAACTTGTCCGCCCACTCCTTGGTGCCGGCGATGAAGACCGGAAGGGCGTTGACGAAGGCGACCTTGGCGTCGATGGCGCACTGCGCGTAGAACTTCGCGGCGTCCTCGGAACCGACGGGCAGGTAGCAGATCAGAACGTCGACCTGCTTGTCCTTGAGGACCTGGACGATGTCGACCGGGGCCTCGGCGGACTCCTCGATGGTCTGGCGGTAGTACTTGCCCAGGCCGTCGTGGGTGTGGCCGCGCTGGACGGTCACACCCGTGTTCGGCACGTCGCAGATCTTGATGGTGTTGTTCTCGCTGGCACCGATGGCGTCGGAGAGGTCGAGGCCGACCTTCTTCGCGTCGACGTCGAAGGCGGCGACGAACTCGATGTCGCGGACGTGGTAGTCGCCGAACTGGACGTGCATCAGGCCCGGGACCTTGGCGTCCGGGTCAGCGTCCTTGTAGTACTCGACGCCCTGGACCAGCGAGGCGGCGCAGTTGCCCACGCCGACGATGGCTACGCGAACCGAACCCATTCCGGTTGCTCCCTGTGTGTATCGGTGAAACCCCGAATGGGCCTCACGTGGCGGTGTCGTCGGACGGATCCGGCCGGGTGCTGTCCCGGTGCCGGGGCAGGCCGCCCGTCTCTCCAGATGTGTCCTGCTGAGCTGCGTCGGAGGGGTCGGATCGCCGCTGATCCCGCCCCGCCCGCTCGCTCTCGATGAGCTCGTTCAGCCAGCGCACTTCGCGCTCCACGGATTCCATTCCGTGCCGCTGGAGCTCAAGGGTGTAGTCGTCAAGGCGTTCCCGGGTGCGGGCGAAGGAGATGCGCATCTTTTCGAGGCGCTCCTCGAGACGGCTGCGACGGCCTTCGAGCACGCGCATGCGTACGTCACGCGAGGTCTGCCCGAAGAAGGCGAACCGGGCGGCGAAGTGCTCGTCCTCGTAGGCGTCGGGACCGGTCTGCGAGAGCAGGTCCTCGAAGTGCTCCTTACCTTCCGCCGTCAACCGGTAGACGATCTTGGCGCGACGCCCTGCGAGTGGTGCGGCGAGGGCGTCCTCGGGTGTGCTACCCGGTTCCTCGATCAACCAGCCGCTTGCGACCAGCGTCTTGAGACAGGGGTAGAGGGACCCGTAGCTGAAGGCGCGGAAGACCCCCAGCGATGTGTTGAGTCGTTTCCGCAGCTCGTAGCCGTGCATCGGGGACTCGCGGAGCAGCCCGAGGACGGCGAACTCGAGGATGCCGGAACGTCGGCTCATCGTCGCCTCCTCCTCTGCCGCGATCGTTGTCACGACCTCTTACGGACTCTTTATGCCGAGCTGATGTATCGACTCGATACATCACGACGATAGAACGACCCCACGGATGGGACAAGAGGGATCACGGTGAACGGCGTCACATCACCGATTCATACCAAGCGAGTTGCCTGATTTGGGGTGAACTTCGGCCCTAGGTGGGTTTTGACGGTGCGTAGTCTGTCCGCCATGCAGACCGCCGGGAACCAAGTGACGCCTGTGGGCGTCGTTGTCCCCGGTGCATTGCGGGTGAGTGCCAGAAGGGGCGCATCCGTATTTCGGGGGGACCGGAAACCAGCCGCCGTTTCCAGGCGCGTGTCACAGCGCCTGCCCGAGGAGTAGTCGTTCGATGAGCGAGCACCGTCGCAAACCGCCGCAGCCACAGGGCGGCGGACGTGCCGCGGCCCGTCGCGGCACGTCCGGCGCATCGCCGGGCCGTCGCGCGGCACCGCGTGACGCCACCGGATCACCTTCTGACGCATATGGAGCACCGGGGTCCACAGGATCGTCCGGTTCCACGGGCGACGACCGCCCGTACGGAGGCCGCGCGGAAGCGCGCCGAGCGGCACAGCGCAGCGCCGGAGGGAGCCGCAGGAAGGCTCCCGACGGCAGCGGTGGCCGCGGAGGCGGCGGCCGGCGCGGCGGAGGCGGCCCCGAGGGGGCGGGTGGGCCCGGGCGCGGCAGGGGCCGCGGACCCTCCCGACCGCCGCAGAAGAAGAGGTTCATCGACTATCCGCGCTCCGACAAGTACGGGGTGCACCGCTGGCTGCCGTCCTGGCGCCTGGTGATGGGTCTGTTCGTCGGCTTCTGCGGCAGCCTCATGGCCGCGGCGGGCATCGGGTACGCCCTGGTGGACGTTCCGAAGACGGCGGACACGGCCAAGGCCCAGAACAACGTCTACTACTGGGCCAACGGCAAGCAGATGGTCGCGACCGGTGGCGAGACGAACCGGCAGATCATCAAGTACGAAGAGATCCCCGAGGCCATGCGGTACGCCGTCATGTCCGCCGAGAACAAGACGTTCGAGTCGGACAAGGGCGTCGACCCGATGGGCATCGCCCGCGCGTTCGTCAACATGGCCAAGGGCGGCCAGACGCAGGGCGGCTCGACCATCACCCAGCAGTACGTGAAGAACGCGATGCTCGACGACCAGTCGCAGACGATCTCGCGCAAGGTCAAGGAGCTGTTCGTCTCCATAAAGGTGGGCCGTACGGAGCCCAAGGAGAAGGTGATGGCCGGCTACCTGAACACCGCGTACTACGGACGCGGTGCCTACGGGATTCAGGCGGCTGCCCGGACGTATTTCGACGAGGAAGCACAGAAGCTCAACGCGAGCCAGTGCGCTTTCCTGGCCTCGGTGCTCAAGGGCGCCACGTACTACGACCCCGCCGGTGCGCCGGAGATCGACCCGGTGGAGGCCACGCCCGCAAAGAACAGCGCGCGCGCGGAGAAGCGCTGGCGCTGGATCCTCGACGAAGAGGTCAAGGACGGACGCCTGAGCGCCGCGAAGCGACACGATTTCAGCAAGTTCCCCAGATTGCAGAACCCGCGGTCCAACGCCCAGCTGGGGGGCCAGGTCGGCTACCTCGTGGACCTCGCCAAGGCCTACGTCATCAACAACAGCGACGGCAGGATCACCGCCCTCGACCTGCAGAAGGGCGGCTACGAGATCCACACCACCTTCGACAAGACGAAGGTGGACAAGCTCGAAGCGGCCGTGAAGAAGGTCCGCAAGGAGAACATCAAAGCGAAGCTCCGCCCGAAGACGGACAGGTACGTCCAGTTCGGCGGCGCCTCGGTGAACCCCACGAGCGGCGCGATCGAGGCCATCTACGGCGGTGAGGACGCGACAACGCACTACACGAACAACGCTGACCAGACCGGTGCGCAGGTCGGCTCGACCTTCAAGCCGTTCGTGCTGGCTGCCGCGATGAGGGACGGGGTTCGCGACCCCAAGGGCCTCGAGGACCAGGGTGATGAACAGCGCACCCCGGTCTCCCCGAAGAGTCTCTACAGCGGCCAGAACAAGCTGAAGATCAAGAAGTACAACGGTGAGGTCTGGACGGACAAGGACGGCAAGGAGTGGCTCCAGACGAACGACGGCGGAGCGTCCTACAACCGCCCGACCTTCCAGATCGACCTTCGTGAGGCGATGCGGGAGTCCGTCAACTCCGCCTATGTCCAGCTGGGCATGGATGTCGGCCTGGACAAGGTGAAGCAGGCCGCGAAGGACGCAGGCATCAAGGACAACAGCTTCGCCAGCGCCAACTACCCGTCCTTCTCACTCGGTACCTCCGACCCGAGCGCGATCCGTATGGCCGGCGCCTACGGCACCTTCGCGGCCAGCGGGCAGCGGAACGATCCGTTCTCGGTGACGTCGGTCGACCACGCAGGTGAGACGGTCTACCAGCACGAGAAGGCGCCGGTCAGGGCCTTCCAGCCGGCGGTCGCCGACAACGTCACCGACGTCCTGAGGACCGTCGTCGACAAGGGAACGGGTACCAACGCGAAGCTGCCCGACCGCCAGGTCGCGGGCAAGACCGGTACGACCGACGGCAACAAGTCCGCCTGGTTCGTTGGGTACACCCCGCAGCTGTCGACGGCCATCACGATGTACCGGATGGACGACAACGAGAACAGCAAGAAGCGCGAGTTCTTGGAGATGTACGGCACGGGCGGCCAGGAGAAGATCCACGGTGCCTCGTTCCCGTCCGAGATCTGGCACGACTACATGATGGAGGCCCTCAAGGGAGCGCCGGTCAAGGTGTTCCCCACTCCCGAGCCCATTGGTGAGATCGTCGGCGCCACCCCGAGCCCGAGCATCACTCCCTCGGCGACTCCTTCCCCCTCGGATTCGGCAACGGTGGAACCGTCGCCCAGCCAGTCCTCCCCCGGCCCGTCGCCGTCGACCAGCGAGTCCTGCAGCAGCTGGTCGTGGAACTGCAACGACAACGGTGGGACGTCGAACGGCGGCACCGGTGGGACACCCACGGGCGGCACAGACGGTGGTGTGACCAGCTCGCCGTCGGACCCAGGGGGCGGCAACGGCGGCAGCAACGGAAACGGCAACGGAGGGATCTTCGGAGGCCCAGCGGGCTAGCCGGAGCTGATCTCACGCCGCCTGTTTCACGTGAAACGCTGCGTGTTCCACGTGAAACAGCGCGTGACCCGCGCCAAGTGAGGGCCGCCGCACCGATCAGGTGCGGCGGCCCTCGCCCCGTTCTCAGGCGCGTACGGCAGGATGTGCGGCATGCCCAGTGCAGAGACGACGCGCACCCATGTGCAACAGCCGGACCCGGTACGGCCGACCAAGGAGGACGAGGTCGCCGCAGCGGGGAGCGAGCTGATCGGCGGACCCATCGGACGATGGGCGCTGCTCGGGAGCTCCTGGTGGACCCCTGTACGCGTCATCGCGCTGGTGATGATCGGCATGTTCGCGCTGGGCATGGTGCAGAAGTTGCCCTGCTACGACGGCGCGTGGTTCTTCGGTGCCAGCTCGCAGTACACGCACGCCTGCTACTCGGACATCCCGCACCTCTATCAGGGGCGGGGCTTCGCCGACGGCCTGGTGCCGTACTTCGACAAGCTGCCCGGCGACATGGACTACCTCGAGTACCCGGTGCTGACCGGTGTGTTCATGGAGGTCGCGTCCTGGCTGACCCTGGGCGGCGGTTCCATCCAGCACCTGGAGAAGGTCTACTGGATGGTCAACGCCGGGATGCTGATGATCTGCGCGGTGGTGATCGCCATCTGCGTGACTCGCACCCACCGGCGACGCCCCTGGGACGGCCTCCTGGTCGCCCTTGCGCCCGCGTTCGCGCTGACCTCCACCATCAACTGGGATCTGCTCGCCGTGGCCCTCACGGCGGCCGCGATGCTGATGTGGTCGCGGGGTCGGTCGGTCGCCTTCGGTGTCCTGCTGGGCCTGGCCACGGCCGCGAAGTTCTATCCGTTCCTGGTGCTCGGCCCGCTGCTGTTGCTCTGCTGGCGCGCCGGACGCTGGCGCGACTTCGGGAAGGCCCTGGCCGGCTCGGTGGTCGCGTGGCTCGTCGTGAACCTGCCGGTGATGCTGCTCGCCCCCGAGGGCTGGTCGAAGTTCTACCGCTTCAGCCAGGAGCGCGGCGTCGACTTCGGATCCATCTGGCTCATCATCCAGCAGCGGTGGGACGCGCAGATCAGCCCCGACGACGCCAACACCTACGCGATGGTGCTGATGGTTCTGGCCTGTCTGGGTATCACCGCGCTCGCCCTGACGGCGCCACGCCGGCCCCGCCTCGCACAGCTCGCTTTCCTGGTCATTGCCGCCTTCATCCTCACCAACAAGGTCTACTCGCCGCAGTACGTCCTGTGGCTGATCCCCTTCGCGGCCCTCGCCCGGCCGCGCTGGCGGGATTTGCTCATCTGGCAGGCGTGCGAGGTCGCGTACTTCCTAGGGATCTGGATGTACCTCGCGTACACCACGAGCGGTGACAAGCACCGGGGGCTGCCCACGGACGGCTACCACCTCGTCATCCTCATCCACCTGCTGGGCACGCTCTATCTGTGCGCGGTGATCGTGCGCGACATCCTGATGCCGGAACGGGACGTGGTCAGACGCTCCGGGCACGACGACCCGTCGGGCGGTGTCCTGGACGGAGCGCCGGACGTGTTCGTGCTCGGATACGCCGCCCATCCCCCACGGCACGCGGTGCACAACGAGGAGCGGCCACAAGTGAGTTGGGGCTGGGGCAAGGACGAAGAGCGTTCGCTCTGAGCGAACGCATGAAAAGGGCCGGACACCGTGATGGTGTCCGGCCCTTCCGTTTGTCCGTGCGACCCGGCCTGTTCAAGCCTGGGTCAGCGGTCGAGGATCCGGTCGAACTGCGTGGTGGTGTGCCGCAGATGGGCCACCAGCTCCTCGCCCACCCGGGGTTCGGGGGCGTCGGACGGCACGAAGAGGATCGAGACCTGCATGTGCGGGGGCTCCGCGAACCAGCGCTGCTTGCCGCCCCAGACGAACGGCGACAGGTTCCGGTTGACGGTCGCGAGGCCCGCGCGGGCGACGCCCTTGGCGCGCGGCATGACGCCGTGCAGCGCCTTGGGAGCCTCCAGGCCCACGCCGTGCGACGTACCGCCGGCGACGACCACGAGCCAGCCGTCGGAGGCGACCTTCTGCTGGCGGTAACCGAAGCGGTCACCCTTGGCGACGCGGGTCACGTCCAGGATCGCGCCGCGGTACTCGGTAGCGTCGTGGTCGCCCAGCCAGAGCCGCGTTCCGATGCGCGCCCGGAACCGGGTCTGCGGGAACTGCTGCTGAAGGCGGGCGAGTTCCTGGGCCTTGAGGTGGCTGACGAACATCGTGTGCAGCGGCAGCCTGGCCGCGCGCAGACGGTCCATCCAGCCGATGACCTCCTCGACGGCGTCGGAGCCGTCGGTGCGGTCCAGGGGCAGGTGGATCGCGAAGCCCTCGAGCCGGACGTCCTCTATGGCGGCGTGGAGCTGGGGCAGTTCCTGCTCGCTCACGCCGTGCCGCTTCATCGAGGACATCACCTCGACGACGACACGGGCGCCGACGAGGCCGTGCACGCCGTCGACGGAGGAGACGGAGCGGATCACACGGTCGGGCAGCGGCACGGGCTCCTCGCCCCGCCGGAACGGGGTCAGGACCAGCAGGTCACCGCTGAACCAGTCCTTGATCCGGGCGGCTTCGTAGGTCGTGCCGACGGCGAGGACGTCCGAGCCGAAGCGGGTGGCCTCGTCCGCGAGCCGTTCATGGCCGAAGCCGTAGCCGTTGCCCTTGCAGACGGGGACTATCCCCGGAAACTGCTCGAGCACGTGCTTGTGGTGTGCCCGCCAGCGCGCGGTGTCGACGTAGAGCGTGAGCGCCATGGCCGGTCCCGGAACCTTTCTCGTGGCTGCGGTGTATCAGAGGTATGAAGAAGCTTTGGAGCTACATGAATTGTGCAGGGTCCGCCCGGGCCGTGTGGGCCGGGCTGACCGGGAGGGGCTCAGCGCCGCGACATGTAGATGTCGAGGGCCTTGTGCAGCAGCTTGTTGAGCGGGAAGTCCCACTCGCCGAGGTACTCGGCAGCCTGCCCACCGGTGCCCACCTTGAACTGGATCAGACCGAAGAGGTGGTCCGATTCGTCGAGCGAGTCGCTGATGCCGCGCAGGTCGTAGGCCGTCGCGCCGAGCGCGTAGGCGTCACGGAGCATCCGCCACTGCATCGCGTTCGAGGGCCTGACCTCACGGCCGATGTTGTCGGAAGCTCCGTAGGAGTACCAGACGTGCCCCCCGACCACCAGCATTGTCGCCGCCGACAGGTTCACCCCGTTGTGGCGGGCGAAGTACAGCCGCATGCGGTTGGGGTCCTCACTGTTGAGGGCCGTCCACATGCGCTGGAAGTACGACAGCGGGCGCGGCCGGAAGTGGTCGCGCACAGCCGTGATCTCGTAGAGACGCTGCCACTCGGCGAGGTCCTGGTAGCCGCCCTGGACGACCTCGACGCCGGCCTTCTCGGCCTTCTTGATGTTGCGGCGCCACAGCTGGTTGAAGGCCTTGTGCACGTCCTCGAGGGAGCGGTTGGCCAGAGGCACCTGGAAGACGTAGCGGGGCTGTACGTCGCCGAAGCCGGCGCCGCCGTCCTCGCCCTGCTGCCAGCCCATGCGGCGCAGCTTGTCGGCGACCTCGAAGGCGCGCGGCTCGATGAAGTCGGCCTCGATGTCGCGCAGGCGCTTGACGTCCGGGTCCTGGATGCCCCTCTTGATCGATGTGGCCTCCCAGCGCCGGATGATCACCGGCGGGCCCATCTTCACGGAGAAGGCGCCCTGCTGCTTGAGGTGCGCCAGCATCGGACGCATCCAGTCGTCGAGGTTCGGAGCGAACCAGTTGATGACCGGGCCCTCGGGGAGATAGGCGAGATAGCGCTTGATCTTGGGCAGCTGCCGGTACAGGACCAGGCCCGCGCCGACCATCTCGCCGTTCCGCTCGTCGAACCATCCCAGGCTCTCGGAGCGCCACTCCGCCTTCACATCAGCCCATGCCGGGACCTGCATGTGGCTAGCCGAGGGCAGACTCTGGATGTATGCCAGATGCTGCTCTCGGCTGATGGTCCTCAGGGTCAGGCTCATTCGGGGCGCTCCTCGGGCTGGTGTGTCCCCATGGGTACAAGGGCTCCGGCTCTCGCGCCGAAGCCTACTGCGCCCTGGGAGCGCCCCGAATGGGCCTATGGGAGCTTCGCGGGCCGTCAGCCGATGACACCGCCGAACAGACCCCCGTGGGCCATGCCGATGAAGAGGCCGATCGCGGAGGCGCCGAGGCCCAGGATGAGACCGAAGCGCTCACGCGTCGTCACCGAGATGAACTGGCCGTATGCGGCGGTCAGGACGCCGATCAGCCCCGCCCAGGAGCTGAGCAGGTGGAGGCTGCTGAAGAGCGAAGAGATGATGGCGATCGCCCCGAGAACCATCGCCACCGCGACCAGCGAGTCCTGGAGGGGATGGGGCTTCCCGTCCGTGGCGAGGAGAGATGTCGCGGTGTTGGGTCGCATTGCCTGTGCCATGTGGCACCTCCTGCGGAAGGCGGCGCATCGTAGCGCCATACACACCCGATGTGTACAGATTGTGCCCTCCCGCGGTCGGATTTCAACCGGAAGCCGTGGTGCGGGTAGTCTGTACCGTCTGCACCGGTGTCTGCTCACGCCCTGACCAGGGATCCCCGCCAGCGGGGCCCGATTGTCAGTGGTCGCCGATACCGTTGCGTACGCATCACGACCCTCCTGCCACGGAACGACCGTGGCCGCTGAGTCCAAAGGAGGTGGGTTCCACATGCGTCACTACGAAGTGATGGTCATCCTCGACCCCGATCTCGAGGAGCGCGCTGTCTCCCCGCTGATCGAGAACTTCCTCTCCGTTGTCCGCGAGGCCAACGGAAAGGTTGAGAAGGTCGACACCTGGGGCCGTCGTCGTCTCTCGTACGAGATCAAGAAGAAGCCCGAGGGCATCTACTCGGTCATCGACCTGCAGGCCGAGCCTGCGGTCGTCAAGGAGCTCGACCGCCAGATGAACCTGAACGAGTCGGTCCTCCGGACCAAGGTCCTCCGTCCCGAGACCCACTGAGCTTCCTAGCTCAGCGGCACTCGGGTTTCGAGTAGCAGCAAGCAGCCAGCAGCAAACCCGCCGAGAGGTTCCCCCATGGCAGGCGAGACCGTCATCACGGTCGTAGGCAATCTTGTCGACGACCCCGAGCTGCGCTTCACCCCTTCCGGTGCGGCGGTCGCGAAGTTCCGTGTCGCGTCCACTCCCCGCATCTTCGACAAGCAGACCAATGAGTGGAAGGACGGCGAAGGCCTGTTCCTCACCTGCTCGGTCTGGCGTCAGGCGGCGGAGAACGTCGCGGAGTCGCTCCAGCGAGGCATGCGCGTCATCGTGCAGGGCCGGCTGAAGCAGCGGTCCTACGAGGACCGTGAGGGCGTCAAGCGCACGGTCTACGAGCTGGACGTCGAGGAAGTCGGCGCCAGCCTGAAGAACGCCACGGCCAAGGTCACCAAGACCACCGGTCGCGGTGGCCAGGGCGGATACGGCGGCGGTGGCAGCGGCCAGCAGGGCGGCGGCAACTGGGGCGGTGGCTCCGGTGGCGGTCAGCAGCAGGGTGGCGGCGGCGGTGCTCCCGCCGACGACCCCTGGGCGACCGGTGCGCCGGCCAGCGGCGGCCAGCAGGGCGGCGGAGGCGGCTGGGGCGGAAGCTCCGGCGGTTCCTCCTCCGGCGGCGGCTACTCGGACGAGCCCCCCTTCTAGGCCTCAGGGCCAAGAGGTGGGCCGTACCCACACTTCTTGATCACACAGGAGAAACACCATGGCGAAGCCGCCTGTGCGCAAGCCTAAGAAGAAGGTCTGCGCTTTCTGCAAGGACAAGGTCACGTACGTGGACTACAAGGACACGAACATGCTGCGGAAGTTCATTTCCGACCGCGGCAAGATCCGTGCCCGCCGCGTGACCGGCAACTGCACGCAGCACCAGCGTGACGTCGCCACGGCCGTGAAGAACAGCCGTGAGATGGCGCTGCTGCCCTACACGTCCACCGCGCGATAAGGAAAGGGTGACTGAAGAATGAAGATCATCCTGACCCACGAGGTCTCTGGCCTCGGCACCGCCGGTGACGTCGTCGACGTCAAGGACGGGTACGCCCGCAACTACCTGGTCCCGCGTGGTTTCGCGATCCGCTGGACCAAGGGTGGCGAGCAGGACGTGGCGCAGATCCGCCGCGCCCGCAAGATCCACGAGATCGCGACCATCGAGCAGGCCAACGAGATCAAGGCCCGCCTCGAGGGTGTCAAGGTCCGCCTGGCCGTCCGCTCCGGCGACGCCGGTCGTCTCTTCGGTTCCGTCACCCCGGCCGACGTCGCTTCGGCGATCGAGGCTGCCGGTGGTCCGAAGATCGACAAGCGCCGCGTCGAGCTGGGCTCGCCGATCAAGACGCTGGGCGCCCACGAGACGTCCGTGCGTCTGCACCCCGAGGTTGCCGCCAAGGTCAGCGTCGAGGTCGTCTCCGCCTAAGCACTGCGCTTGGCAGAGCTGAAGCAAACGTTGGGCCGCACCCCTCGGGGTGCGGCCCAACGCGTTTCACGGTCACCGTTTCACGTGAAACCGGGTCAGCGCGTGGCGCCCGTGACGATCCAACGGCCCGAGCGCGAACGCAGCCACAGGGTCACCATCCGCACGGTCATCATCAAAGTCATCGCGCCCCACAGCGCGGTGAGCCCTCCGCCGAAGACCGGCACCAGCAGGGCAACCGGCGTGAAGACCGCCAGGGTCGCGAGCATCGCCCAGGCGAGATACGGACCGTCACCCGCTCCCATCAGGACCCCGTCGAGAACGAAGACGATGCCGCAGATGGGCTGGGACAGCGCGACCATCAGGAGAGCGGGCAGTGCCACGCTCTGCACCACCTGATCATTCGTGAACAGTGGAATGAAGAGCGGTCGCGAGACGATCACCAGGAGTCCGAGGACGACTCCCGCGGCGATGCCCCACTGCACCATGCGGCGGCAGGCATCTTGTGCGCCCTGGGCGTCATCCGCTCCGAGGTAGCGCCCGATGATGGCCTGGCCCGCGATGGCGATGGCGTCGAGGGCGAAGGCCAGCAGGCTCCACAGGGAGATGATGATCTGGTGCGCGGCAATGTCCGCGTCGCCGAGCCGGGCCGCAACGGCGGTGGCGATCATGAGGATGGCGCGCAGCGAGAGGGTGCGGACCAGCAGCGGCACGCCTGCCTGGGCGCAGGCTCGTATCCCGGCGGTGTCGGGACGCAGGGAAGCTCCGTGACGACGGGCCCCGCGTACGACGACGAAAAGATAGACGGCGGCCATGGCGACCTGGGCGATGACGGTGCCCCAGGCGGATCCTGCGATGCCCAGGCCGGCGCCGTAGACGAGCCCCGCGTTGAGCGCGCCGTTGGCGACGAAGCCTCCGACCGCGACATAGAGCGGGGTCTTGGTGTCCTGGAGGCCACGCAGGACTCCTGTCGCGGCGAGGACGACGAGCATCGCGGGGATGCCGAGCGAGGAGATCCGCAGATAGGTGATCGCGTAGGGCGCCGCGGTGTGCGAGGCACCGAAGAGCTCGACGAGCGCGGGAGCGGTGGGAAGGACAATGGCGATGACCGCGGCGCCGAGCAGGAGCGCGAGCCAGATCCCGTCCATGCCCTGACGGATCGCGGACTGCAGATCTCCGGCGCCGACGCGGCGGGCCACCGCGGCCGTGGTCGCGTAAGCCAGAAAGACGAAGACGCTGACGGCGGTCATCAGGAGCGACGAGGCGACAGCGAGACCGGCCAGCTGGGCGGTGCCCAGATGGCCGACGATGGCGCTGTCGGCCATCACGAAAAGAGGCTCGGCGACGAGCGCGCCGAAGGCGGGGACGGCCAGCGCGACGATCTCGCGGTCATGCCGACGCCGGGCGGTCTTGGTCGCCGCGGGAGCCTGTGTCATGAGCAC
This sequence comes from Streptomyces sp. CB01635, assembly GCF_002803065.1. GTDB lineage: Bacteria > Actinomycetota > Actinomycetes > Streptomycetales > Streptomycetaceae > Streptomyces. The sequence goes on along the minus strand of NZ_NNBL01000019.1, from coordinate 87,688 downwards.
CAATGTAATCTTCCACAGGTAAGAGATGCAACCGCCTTTTAGTCCTTACTTCTGCGCCTCTCGGGCGTGGCGTCACGCACCGTTTACAGCGATCTTGGACTGACCGGGAAAGTATTTTTCCTGCACAGCCGGTGGACGGGAACGTCGCAGGTCAGACACGTTTCTGCACGTCTCATGAGGGCTTGTTCACAGGGCTGTCCACCGTGTCGTGCACAGGTTTTGCGGAGTTCTCCACAGCGAGAGGCCCTTCATCCACACCGCCTGTGGATAACCAGATTGGCTGAAGGTGCCGAGGGGCCTACCGTGGTGCGGCGCCCGCCACGATTTCAGGCCTCGGAAACGTCATGAACCGACGCGTCAGAACCGGAGTCGGGTCCCCATATTTGTCAGTGTCGTGCCGTAAGAAAGAGGGCACGGCGAGGTCCGCCCGGCGGACTGGAGGAGGTGGCCCGGTGAGTATCTCCGAGCCTTTGGACGACCCCTGGGCCGACAGCGGTCCCAGTGACCGTCTGCCTGCCTCCCGCCAGCGTGGCAGTGGCGGGCGGGGGCGCGGGGAGCAGCACGACCGCGGTGGCGACGGCGGCTGGGACGACGGAGCTCCGTCCTTCGAGCGGGTTCCGCCCCAGGACCTCGATGCCGAGCAGTCCGTCCTCGGCGGCATGCTCCTGTCGAAGGACGCGATCGCCGACGTCGTCGAGGTGATCAAGGGCCACGACTTCTACCGCCCCGCGCACGAAACGATTTTCACCGCGGTTCTCGACCTGTATGCGAAGGGTGAGCCGGCCGACCCGATCACGGTCGCGGCCGAGCTCACCAAGCGTGGCGAGATCACCAAGGTCGGTGGCGCATCGTATCTGCACACCCTCGTCCAGACGGTTCCGACGGCGGCGAACGCCGAGTACTACGCCGAGATCGTCCATGAGCGTGCGGTCCTGCGCAGGCTCGTCGAGGCGGGCACGCGCATCACGCAGATGGGATACGCGGCCGACGGCGACGTCGACGAGATCGTGAACAGTGCGCAGGCCGAGATCTACGCGGTCACCGAGCAGCGCACCAGCGAGGACTACCTCCCGCTCGGCGACATCATGGAGGGCGCGCTCGACGAGATCGAGGCGATCGGCTCCCGCAGCGGCGAGATGACCGGTGTGCCCACCGGGTTCACCGACTTCGACTCCCTGACGAACGGCCTGCACCCCGGCCAGATGATCGTCATCGCCGCCCGTCCCGCCATGGGTAAGTCCACGCTGGCGCTCGACTTCGCCCGGGCCGCGTCGATCAAGCACAACCTGCCCAGCGTCATCTTCTCCCTGGAAATGGGCCGGAACGAGATCGCGATGCGTCTGCTGTCCGCGGAGGCGCGGGTCGCGCTGCACCACATGCGCTCCGGCACCATGACGGACGAGGACTGGACCCGGCTCGCGCGCCGGATGCCCGAGGTCTCGGCGGCGCCGCTCTACATCGACGACTCGCCGAACCTGTCGATGATGGAGATCCGCGCGAAGTGTCGTCGTCTCAAGCAGCGCAATGACATCAAGCTCGTGATCATCGACTATCTGCAGCTGATGCAGGCCGGTGGTTCGAAGCGCTCCGAGAGCCGTCAGCAGGAGGTCTCGGACATGTCACGAAACCTGAAGCTGCTAGCCAAGGAGCTGGAAGTGCCGGTCATCGCGCTCTCCCAGCTGAACCGTGGCCCCGAGCAGCGCACGGACAAGAAGCCGATGGTGTCCGACCTGCGTGAATCAGGCTCGATCGAGCAGGACGCGGACATGGTGATCCTGCTGCACCGTGAGGACGCCTACGAGAAGGAGTCACCCCGCGCCGGCGAGGCGGACATCATCGTGGGCAAGCACCGTAACGGTCCGACGGCAACGATCACGGTCGCCTTCCAGGGTCATTACTCGCGCTTCGTGGACATGGCGCAGACCTGATCCCGTACGACCCGCTCCCGCACGACCGCAACCGCTCGGCATGGACGTGCGACCTGGAGCTGTCGGCCTAAAAGCGGTCGACGTCCGGCGGCCGGCAGGGTGGACTTGGGGCATGACGTCATCCCCTGAAGAGCTGTTGCCCACGACGCGCCGAGCCCTCTTGCATCACATTGCCACCGCTCAGGCGGAAGGCCGTTCCCCTTCGCTGGTGGCCGCGGTCGTTCGCGACGGTGAGCTGGTGTGGAGCGGCGGGCGTACCTGTGTGGACGGGCATGCTCCGGACGAGCACGTGCAGTACCGGATCGGCTCGATCACCAAGACGTTCACGGCCGTGCTGGTGCTGAGGCTGCGGGACGAGGGTGTGCTCGACCTCGGGGACCCGTTGGAGAAGCATCTGCCGGGCACCGGCGCCGGCCAGGTCACCATCGCCGAACTTCTGGCGCACACCAGTGGGTTGGCGGCCGAGACTCCTGGTCCTTGGTGGGAGCGTTCGTCGTCCTCGCTGCGTCCCGAGCTCGCCGATGTGCTGGGCGAGAAGCCGTTCAGGCACCCGGTCGGCAAGCAGCATCACTACTCCAACCCCGGCTACACGTTGCTGGGTTCGCTGGTCGAGGCGTTGCGCGGTGCTCCGTGGGAGGACGTCCTGCGTCGCGAGGTCCTGGAGCCGCTCGGTCTGGACCGGACGAGTGGGCAGCCGCAGGCCCCGCATGCCGGTGGCTGGGCCGTGCATCCCTGGGCCGATGTGATGATGCCGGAGCCCGCGGAGGATCTGGGTCTGATGGCTCCTGCCGGACAACTCTGGTCGACGGCAGCGGACTTGGGGCGGTTCGCCGTGTTCCTGATGGAGGGCGACGACCGGGTTCTGAGTACGCAGTCTGTACGCGAGATGCGCACGCCGGCCGCGCCCACGCTGTCGGGGGACTGGGACTCCTCGTACGGCCTCGGTCTTCAGCTGGCACGGAGGAATGGGCGGGTGCTGGCCGGGCACGGTGGTTCGCTGCCCGGGTTTGTGGCGGGGCTGTGGCTGAGCGAGGAGGAAGGTCTGGCCGCGGTCACGCTCGCCAACTGCACGTCGGGCGTGCCCGCATCGACGGTCAGCACGGACCTTCTCCGTATCGTCGCCGAGGCCGAGCCGCGCATCCCCGAGCCGTGGCGGCCCCTGCCGGACGTCGATGCGACGGTGCTGGAGCTCGCCGGGCCCTGGTACTGGGGTACGCAGAGCACGGTGCTGCGGCTGACGGCCGACGGGGGAGTCTCGCTCGGACCGTTGACGGGTGGGGCGCGGGACTCGCGATTCCGCCCGAACGGCGACGGCACCTGGACCGGGCTGGACGGCTACTACGCGGGGGAACTCTTGCGCGTCGAGCGCCGGACCGACGGGTCGGTGAGCCATCTCGATCTCGGATCGTTCGTCTTCACGCGTGAGCCGTACGAGAAGGGGGCGCCGGTCCCCGGCGGCGTGGACCCGGAGGGCTGGCGAGGACTTCCCGGGTCCTAGCCGGTCTTGTTCCCAGTCAGGATCGCTCCCGTCCGGCCTGGTTCCTGGTCGGGACGCTGAAAGGGCCGGGTGGTCGTCTGTTTCACGTGAAACAGACGACCACCCGGCCCCTCGGCGTTGTCAGAGCTGGAGCTTGAAGCCCACATGTGAGGCCTCGAAACCCAGTCGCTCGTAGAAGCGATGGGCGTCGGTCCGGGTGGCGTCGGAGGTCAGCTGCACCAACTGGCAGTTCTGACGGCGGGATTCATCCACGGCCCACTCGATGAGCAACGTGCCGAGCCCGCTGCCACGCTCGTCCGCGTGGATGCGGACGCCCTCGATGATCGAGCGCGTGGAGCCCTTCCGGGAGAGCCCGGGGATGACGGTGAGCTGAAGGGTCCCGACAGTGCGCCCCTCGCGCACGGCGACGGCCAAGTGCTGGTTGGGGTCCCCGGCGATGCGCGCGTGCGCCTCCAGGTATGGCGTGAGGTCGTCCGGGGACTCGCGGCGGGCGCCCAGGGGGTCGTCCGCCAGCATCTCCACGATGGCCGGGATGTCGGCGGCCACGGCAGGCCGTATCTCAAGATCTCCCATGGCCGCAGCCTACGCGGCCATGGTGTCGTCAGTCCTGGACCGCGACCGCCCGGCGCCGGGCGTCCCCCGGCCTTTCGAGGTGACGTCTCAGGCGGGGACGCGTACGGCTTCCACCGCGCGGACGAGGGGGGCGAGTTCGGGGTTCCTGGCCGCCTCGTCGAGTGCCTCGCGCAGGGCGGTGTCATTGGTGGGCCGCGCATCGGCGAGCAGAGCCAGCCCCGTCTCGCTCACGTCCGTGTAGATGCCGCGACGGTCGGTGGGGCAGAGGTAGCGGGCGAGCAGACCGCGGTCCTCCAGACGCGTCACCAGGCGCGTGGTGGCGCTCTGGCTGAGGACAACGGCGTCCGCGACCTGCTTCATCTGCAGGTGACCGCCTTCACCGTCGTGCTGGCGGCTGAGGACATCGAGCAGCGAGTACTCCCGCACGCTCAGGTCGTGCTTGGCCTGCAGGGCGCGCTCGATGTGGGTCTCGATCTTCCCGTGGAGCAGGGAGAGGGCGCACCAGCCCTGGGCCAGGGCGATGAGTGCGGGGTCTGTGGCGGTCATGGCTCTAGTTCCTCCGTCCCGAAGCGGCTGAACCCAGGATAGTCCACACGTGAAATTGTCGGCGCTTGCAAGTAGTGCGCGTCTGCAAGTATTGTGAACGCACGCAAAGCGCATCTGCAACAGTCTGGGAAGGTGAACCCTATGCCTCTCGCGCTTCTGGCTCTCGCGATCGGGGCCTTCGGGATCGGAACCACGGAATTCGTGATCATGGGGCTGCTCCCCGAGGTCGCGGGTGACTTCGGCGTCTCCATCCCCACGGCCGGATTTTTGGTCACCGGCTACGCCCTCGGCGTCATGTTCGGTGCCCCCCTCATGACGATTCTGGGCACCCGCATCTCGCGCAAGCGGATGCTGCTGCTCTTGATGGGCCTGTTCATCCTGGGCAACGTGCTCTCCGCGGTGGCGCCTGTCTTCCTCGTCATGGTGATCGGCCGCGTGGTCGCCTCACTCGCGCACGGCGCCTTCTTCGGAATCGGCGCAGTCGTCGCGGCCGAGCTGGTCGCCCCCGAGAAGAAGGCCGGAGCCATCGCCATGATGTTCACCGGCCTGACCGTCGCCAACGTCGTCGGCGTGCCCCTGGGCACGCTCATCGGCCAGAGCGTCGGCTGGCGCGTCACCTTCGTGGCCGTTGCGGCGCTCGGAGTCGTCGGACTGCTCGGCATCGCCAAGCTCGTCCCCGACATGCCCAAGGCCGAAGGCGTCCACCTGCGGCACGAACTCGCCGCCTTCAAGAACGTCCAGGTCCTGCTGGCGATGGCCATGACCGTGCTCGGGTTCGGAGGAGTCTTCGCCGCCATCACTTACATCGCACCGATGATGACGAACGTCGCCGGTTACGCCGACACGTCGGTGACCTGGCTCCTCGTCCTGTTCGGCCTCGGCATGGTCGCCGGCAACCTGATCGGCGGCAAGTTCGCCGACCGCAAGCTGATGCCGATGCTGTACGTCGCACTGAGCGGGTTGGCCGTCGTGCTGGCTCTGTTCACGCTGACCGCCCACAACAAGGTCCTGGCGGCGATCTCGATCGCGCTGATCGGCGCTCTCGGGTTCGCCACGGTGCCGCCGCTGCAGAAGCGGGTCCTCGACCAGGCCCACGGCGCCCCCACGCTGGCCTCCGCGGTCAACATCGGCGCCTTCAACCTCGGCAACGCTCTCTCGGCCTGGCTCGGCGGCATCGTCATCGCGGCCGGCCTCGGCTACACGGCCCCCAACTGGGTCGGCGCTGTCCTCGCCGCCGCCGCACTCGTCCTGGCCGTTGTGTCCGCCGGCCTTGAGCGCCAGTCCAAGGCCTCGAACCCGGTCGTCGCAAGCGCGACTCCCGAACGTACCCGGCAGGCGGAACCCGCTCACAGCTGAGCGGCCCTCAGACCCTCACTCACCCCCACCCCCGGGGCCGGCGTCGTCCCCGCACCCGTTCCATCGCAGATCCCCGCAAGGAGAAACCCTTCATGAGCACCACCACGGCTGTCGCACCGCTGACCATCCAGGACGCGGAGATCCTCGTGACCGCCGCCCGTCGTGCGGCCGAGTCCGCCGGAGTGAACGTCAGCGTCACCGTCCTCGACGCCGGCGGACACCTGCTCGCCTTCCGGCGCGACGACCGGGCCGTGCTGATCTCAGGCGAGACCAGCACGCGCAAGGCGTACACCGCCCTCCAGCTCAATGCCCCGACCGCGGACCTCGTCGAGCTGGTCAAGCCGGACGGTCCGTTCCACAGCCTGCCCACCGCCTTGGACCGGCCGTTGCTCTTCATCGCGGGCGGCATCCCCGTCCACCGCGACGGTCACCTCATCGGCGCGGTCGGTGTCGGCGGCGGCGCACCGGAGCAGGACCACGGGTTCGCCACGGCAGCCGTGGCAGAGCTCGTCTGACGTTCAACGAGGCCTGAGCGCGACGCGCCTCCCCACACAGAAGTCCGCCCCTGGACGCCGTGATCCCACGGTGTTCAGGGGCGGACTTCATCACATGCGCTGCCCGGTCTGGTCAGCCCGCTGCGACCGTCAGGGGCGCGAAACGGCGCGTCCAGTCGCCGGGGAGTTCGGGGGCGCCGTAGGTCATCACGGCGTTGAAGGCCTGGGACTCCACCCCCCGTGCCTTCATCCACGCCAGCAGTTCCTCATGTCGCACGTCGATGTCGGTACGCAGGGGGCGATCCGTACCGGCGGCGAGTGAGGTGACGAGAGCCTTCGCCGTCTCGGTGTCGCGGGCGATCAGCGGGCCGATGACATGGGTGTCCATGTTGGGCCAGGCGGCCGCGAAGCCGATGAGTTCGCCTCCGTCCTCGGCCACGCGCAACTGGTCTGCGAAAGCAGGGAGGCGGGTCAGGACGTGGGTGCGGTCGAGGCCGAAGACCTCTGCGTCCAGGTGAAGCATGGCCGAGAGATCCTCAGCGGTCGCGGCGCGTGTGGCCACGGACGGCGTCCGTCCACCGGGGGTGAAGTGTCCCCGCACCATCTCCGCACGCCCGATGACCTTGAAGCCCAGCCCTTCGTAGAGCGGGCGACCGTACGGGGTCGCGTGCAGGGTGAGCGGTGTGGTGTCCGCCTGCTCGGCGACGTACTGCATGAGGCGGCGGCCGATGCCGCGGCGGGCGTGGCGTTCGGCGACGAGCACCATGCCGATGGCGCTCAGCGCGGGCCGGCTCGGCGGGCCGTAGTCGGTCACCACGCAGGCGCTCACCAGGCCCCCGTCGGGGTCGTCGATGCCGTAGCCGGTGCCGGCCGAGAGCAACAGGCCCCACTTGTGTTCCTCGCGGGGCCAGCCGCGGTCCTCGGAGAGATCGGCGCACGCTGTGAGGTCGCGCGGGGTGAGCCGGCGGATGGGCAGATCGGAGAGGAGAGGTGTCGACACGCAGGTCAGGCTGACTGACGCGGCCGGTCCGCGTCCACCGCTTTGCGGGCAGCATGCTGCTTTCGGCCACGTCGCGTCAGTCCCCATGGCTTGAGCACCGAGATCACCGTCATGAAGAGATAGGCGGTCAGGGAGACGATGGGGCCGGCTACCAGATCGCTCGGCCGAGGCAGCGGAGCACCTGCCATGACCGTCGCGACCGCGGCGTTGACGCCGGGACGCAACGCGAAGATCGAGGCGGCGGTTGTGGCGAGCGTGAGCCAGAACTTGGCATAGACCCAGCGGTGCCGGGCGAGGCCCCAGGGGGTGCCCAGCGACAGCAGCAGGCCGCTCAGCAGAGTGAGCAGAGCGAGCGGGATCACCAGCCAGTCCGTGAAGACCTTCATCGCGCGGCAGGCGGCCTCGACCATCGGGTCGGAACCCGCGGTGATCGCCGTGACGGCGAGCGCGAGCAGGCCGAGTGTGAGCCCCAGCCAGCAAGCGGAGGACGTCACATGGACGACGAGGGTGGCCCGGCGAGCGGGACGGCGTAGTTTCACGTGAAACACCGTGCCGGGAGTGCCCCCTCGAGGGCGTCCGACAGAGGGAGTAACCCCGGGTACTAGCCTCGGCGTACATGGCGAGACCGCATCTCTTCGATCTGGACGGAACGCTGCTGCACGGGACGTCGGTGCCCCTGGAAAATCTCGCGTCAACTAGGGCTCGAGGCCGAGATGGTGGCCCTGGACCGTGAGATCGGCGCGCAGCGCATCGGACCGCCGGAGTACGCGCGGCGGGTGCATGCCCAGCGCCGCGGCGAAGGTGAAGATCGCGGACCGGCTCTGTGAAAAGTTCGGGGTGTCACGGGCCGCTTGCATGGCCTGCGGCGACTCGTTCTCCGATGGGAGCTGTTCGGCGTCGTGCCGGTATCGGTTGCGATCAATGTGGATCAGCACGTCGCGGGGTCTGGCGACTCACTCGTACGCCGGCCGCGATCTGCGGGAGGCATGCGAATTGGTGCGGCACGCCCGCTAATTGAGGGATTGCCGGGGCATATCCCCTGTCGAATTCCTTGCTGGGCAAGGGGGACTTGTGCGTTTGGTGGGTGCCGGTATGGTCGACTCCGGTCCGAGGCTACCGCGCTGGGCGCAGCCCGGGCCATGCACGCAGGCCAAGTAGACAGCCTAACGGGACGGAGAGATCGAAGACCTGCTATTTCCGCTATGCGGCTTGCGGGGTCGCGCCGGATGGCACGCTGCGGTGAGGAACTGCGGGCAATGTCACATTGCTCCCTTACTTGTCCGTAGCGGACCGGAATGCGGGTTCACTTGGGCCGCCGCATTCTGCCGCGGCAGAACGGGGAAAGAGCGACTTCCGATCGCGGGAGTACGCAGACCGACCGAAAGATGTTCGAGGCGAGGCACAGCATGGACGCTCCGACCACTACGTCGGCCGACTCCGGTTCCGGCGGCGGGGGCGGTTGGTTCACTCCGCGTAAGGCGCCGCCCACCGGCCCGGGCACGAACCAGGACACGCCGTCAGAGGGGCGCAAGGTCACGCCGATACGGCCCGTGGGCCGGCCCGAGCGAATATCGGACGACCACGCGGAGACGGTGCCCGCGCAGAGCCCCGCCCCGGCGGCGGAGGCCGCACCCGCACCTCAGTACGTGTCGGCCCCTGGCCCGCGCCCTCGCCAGGCCGCCCCCGGCGGGAACGCGCGCCCTACCCAGCCCGGCCCGGTCGCGACCGCGCGCCCCCACGCCGCCCAGCACGGACAAGGGTCGAGCCCTGCGTACCCGCCGCACTCCGCGCCCCCGGCACCGGAGCCCACGGCAGACGCCACCCCCCGACCCGCTCCCGCGCCCGAAGCCTCCCCCGACGCGCGGCTCATCCGCCGCACGCTGGAGGAGGTCGGCCCCGACGCTGACAAGGTCACCTCGTACTTCTACGCGCTGCTCTTCGTGCGCCACCCCGAACTCCGGCCCCTGTTCCCCGCCTCGATGGACACCCAGCGCGACCGGCTCCTCAAGGCGCTGCTGACGGCGGCCGAGCACGCCGACAACAAGAGTGTCCTCGTCCCGTACCTGCAGAACCTGGGCCGTGGGCACCGCAAGTACGGCACGCAGCCCGAGCACTACCCCGCGGTCGGCGAGTGCCTGATCGGCGCGTTGACCCGGTACGCGACGACGACGTGGGACCCGGAGACGGAGGCGGCCTGGGTGCGCACGTACACGACGATCTCCCAGGTCATGATCGACGCGTCGGCAGCGGACGAGCTGCGCGCGCCCGCGTGGTGGTACGGCGAGGTGGTCTCGCACGACCTGAGGACCCCGGACATCGCCGTGGTCACGGTCCGGCCCGACCAGCCGTACCCGTTTCTCGCCGGGCAGTACACGAGCCTGGAGACGCCTTGGTGGCCGCGGATCTGGCGGCACTACTCCTTCGCCTCGGCGCCCCGTTCCGACGGGCTGCTCTCGTTCCATGTGAAGGCCGTCCCTGCGGGATGGGTCTCCAATGCGCTCGTGCACCGCGCCCGTCCCGGCGATGTGATCCGGCTCGGCTCGCCCTCCGGTTCGATGACGGTGGACCACAGCTCCGACAGCGGGCTGCTCTGTCTCGGCGGAGGTACCGGGATCGCGCCCATCAAGGCCCTCGTCGAGGACGTCGCCGAGCACGGCCAGCGGCGCCCGGTCGAGGTGTTCTACGGGGCTCGCACCGACCACGACCTGTACGACATCGACACGATGCTGCGGCTCCAGCAGACCCACCCGTGGCTGGCGGTCCGCCCGATCGTCGATCAGCAGGCCCATCTGCAACTGCCCGACGCGGTACGCGAGTACGGCCCCTGGAACGAGTACGACGCCTATCTGTCGGGCCCGCCCGGCATGATCCGCAACGGGGTCGACGCCCTGCGGGACATCGGGATCCCGGTGGACCGGATCCGCCACGACTCCGTGGAGGAGCTCGTCGCGACCGGCAACTGACGCCGGCAGCTGAGTGCCGGGCCCGACGAAAGCCGCGTACAGCAGGCGCCCCCGGACCAGGCCCGCGGCTCTAGCCCTGAAGCCCCAGCCCTGCCCCGTCAGCCCAGGTCAGGCGCGTGCATCGCCCGTACACCCTCGATGTTGCCGTCCAGATAGTGCCGCAGGGACAGCGGGACGAGATGGACCGAGGCGATACCGACGCGGGTGAAAGGCACCCGCACGATCTCGTACTCGCCGCACGGCTCCTCGATCTCGGGGCCGTGCCGCTGACTGAGGTCCATCGACTCGAGGCGGCAGACGAAGAAGTGCTGGACCTTCACGCCAGTGGCGCCGCCGTCCTCGCCGATGTGCTCGACGGTGTCCACGAAGCAGGGCACCACATCGAGGATCTTGGCGCCGAGCTCCTCGTGCACCTCGCGGTGCAGGGCGTCGACGACGGTCTCGTCCTCGGGTTCGACCCCGCCGCCGGGGGTCAGCCAGTACGGATCCAGGCCGGGCTTGGTCCGCTTGATCAGGATCAGGTCGTCGCCATCGAGCAGGACGGCGCGTGCGGTGCGCTTGACCACGGGTCGGACGGTCATGGGAGAAATGTGGCCCCGCCGGTTCCACGTGAAACATTCCGTACCGACCTGGCCTCAGGCCAACGCCAACTGATCAGTGCTAGTTGATCACCAGGAATCGGTCGGCACGAACCGATCAGCACCAATCGACGGCGGTGCGCAGCAGCCACTCGTGCGCCCGCGCGATGTGCGGCATGGCCAGCGTTCCCGTGCGCACAACGAGGAAGTACGTCCGCAGCGGGGGCACCGGAGGATCGAGCAGGGCCACGACCTCGCCGCGCTCCAGGGCCGGCGCGCAGAGGTAGCGCGGCAGCACCGAGAGCCCGGCGCCGGCGATGGTGCAGGCGAGCACCGCGCGTAGATCCGGCACGATGACCGTGCCCGACGTGGCCGGGCGTGAGTCGAAGACAGCGGCCCAGTAGCGAGCGACGAACGGCAGCGACTCGTGTGCCTCGACCAGCGGCAGATCCTCCAGCGCGGCCGCGCCGCTGCGGCGCAGGGTGCCGGGCCCTATGCGGGCGGCCCACCGAGGCGAGGCAAGCAGGACGTGCTCCTCGTCGCAGAGCGCAGTCGCGGTGAGCAGGGCGCCGCGCGGGCGGGCCGTCGTGATGGCCAGATCATGATGTCCGGCGCCAAGCCCCTCCAGGACTTCCTCGGCGTTGCCGAAGGAGGCGCGCAGGGCGAAGCTCTGGCCGTCGTCACGGGTGAGCGCGGTGAGGGCGGGCAGCGCACGCTCGGCGGTGAACTCCGGAGGCCCCGCGAGGTGCAGCGTGCGCACCGGCGACTCCTCGTCGATGCCGGTCTCGGTGATCTCCACGAGGGCGTCGAGGTGCGGAGCGGCTTTGTGCGCGAGTTCGTCGCCGATGGAGGTGGGGGTCACGCCACGCGCCTGGCGCAGGAACAGAGGGCGGCCCAACTGCCGCTCCAGGGTGCGGATCTGAGATGTCACCGCCGGCTGCGAAAGGCCGAGCAGCGCGGCGGCCCGCGTGAAGGAACCCGCCCGGTGCACGGTCACGAACGTGCGCAGCAGGGCGAGATCCATGGCGGTGTACTCCCCTCTCGGCCTCCGGGTCGGCCCCAACTATAAATATGTCGATAGGTCTCTGTCGCTACCGTGATTGGACACTGACACAGAGTCAACTAGCCTTATGCGCGCGGTTCTTGGCGCGCAGGAACCGGGGACGGTCCGAGCCACGAGGGGGGAGGCTCGGGCCGTCCATTGTGCGTAGCCGGTGATGAGACCGAGGCCGCGGCCGGCAGTGGCCCGTGAGTGGCCCTAGACGGCCGCCTCGTCGAGCGCGCGCAGCACATCGGCCACCAGGTCGTCCGGATCCTCGGCACCGGCGGAGAAGCGGATGAAGCCCTCTGGGACATCGTCCCCGCCCCAGCGGCGACGGCGCTCGGCGGTGGACCGCACGCCGCCGAAGCTCGTCGCGTCGTCCACCAGCGTCAGGGACTCCATGAACTGCTCGGCACGCGCGCGCGTGGGCAGCGTGAAGGAGACCACGCACCCGAAGCGCCGCATCTGCTGAGCGGCGATCTTGTGCGAGGGGTCGTCGGGCAGACCCGGGTAACGCAGGCCCTCGATGTCGTCGCGGTCGCGCAGGGCGAGAGCGAGCGCGAGAGCGTTGGCGTTCTGCCGCTCCGCCCTCAACTGGAGCGTGGCGAGGGAGCGATGGGCGAGCCAGGCCTCCATCGGGCCGGGAATCGCGCCGACGATCTTGCGCCAGCCCCGCACCGACGCGGTCAGCTCGGCGTCGCGGCAGGTCACGTAGCCGAGCAGGATGTCGCCATGGCCGGTGAGCTGCTTGGTGCCACTGGCCACGGAGAAGTCGGCGCCGAGCTCCAGGGGGCGCTGGCCGAGCGGCGTGGCGAGCGTGTTGTCGACTGCCACCAGGGCGCCACGCGCGTGTGCCGCCTCGGCGAGCCGCCGCACGTCGCACACGTCGAGGCCGGGGTTCGACGGCGTCTCGATCCACAGGAGCTTCGCGCCGTCCAGGACGTCGAGCTGAGCGTCACCGCCGGTGGGGGCGGTGCGGACCTCGATGCCGAACGCCGTGAGCTGCTCGCGGACGAGCGGGAACACCTGGTAGCCGTCGCTCGGCAGAACGACCATGTCGCCGGCCTTGAGCTGCGAGAACAGCACCGCCGAGATGGCGGCCATCCCGGACGCGAAGACGAGGGTGTCGACATCCTCCTGGCCGGGCGCCTCGAGCTCGCCGATGGCCCGCTCCAGGTGGGTCCACGTCGGGTTGTCGTCCCGGCCGTACGTATAGGGCCCCGAGACATCGCCCGGCAGGTGGAAGTGTGCGGCGAAGACAGGCCCTGGGAGCGTCGGATCGTTCTTCGAGGCCTCGGGCAGACCCGCCCGCACTGCCCTTGTGCCGTCCCCGATCTGCGTCGATTGAGTCATGCCGCCCGCCCTTCCAGTGCCGCGCGTACCGCGTCGAGCAGACCGTCGCTCGCCGCCTCCACCATTCTCAGGCACTCCTCGAAGTCGTCGATGCCGCCGTAGTACGGGTCCGGTACATCCAGGTCTGTCCCTGCCGAGGGGTCGTACGAGCGCAGCAGGCGGACCTTCTCGGAGTCCTGCGGGGTCGGTGCCAGCCGGCGCAGGGTGCGCAGATGCCCGGCGTCCAGGGCGATCACCAGGTCGAGCCGGGAGAACCACGAGGCGCTGAACTGCCGGGCCGTATGGCCGCTTTCATAGCCGCCGGCCGCCAGCACGGAGACGGTGCGGCGGTCGGCACCGTCCCCCTCGTGCCAGCCGTCGGTACCCGCGCTGTCCACCTCCACGAGGCCGGCGAGACCGGCCTCGTGGACGCGCGTGCGGAAGACCGACTCGGCCATGGGTGAGCGGCAGATGTTGCCGGTGCAGACGAAGCACACACGGAAGGACATGGGGCGGGGTCAGTCCTTGTCGTCGGGCAGGACGACGTTAAGCGCCCAGGAGACGACCGAAATGATCAGGCCACCGAGGACGGCGGTCCAGAACCCCTCGACATGGAAGCTCTGGTTGAACTGGTCGGCCAGCCACGAGGTCAGCAGCAGCATCAGGGCGTTGACCACGAGCGTGATCAGGCCGAGCGTCAGGATGAAGAGCGGGAAGGTGAGGAGCTTCACTATGGGCTTGACCAGGAGATTCACCAGGCCGAACAGCAGCGCCACGATGATCAGCGTGCCGACCTTCTTGCCGGTGCTGTCACCTGTCAGCGTGATCTTGTCGAGCAGCCACACCGCGACAGCAAGGGCCCCCGCGTTGGCGATCGTCTTGACTACGAAATTCTTCATGTGTCTGATCGTGGCAGACGAGACCGGATCATGAGAGTGGCCCTGCGAGGCCGCTCACGGGCAAGAGGGCGGACAAGTGGGATGAAGGCATTCCGGCTGGACGAACTGGAGGCGGAACGTGCCGCGAACGACGGCGCATATCTGCAGTTCCTGCGGGAGCGGAACATGTCGGTCGGGCTCTACGCCCTCGACGCGGGGGACCAGGACCCGCAGCAGCCCCACCAGCAGGACGAGGTGTATCTCGTCGTCAGCGGTCGCGGTTCGATCACCGTCGGCATGGAGACGACCCAGGTGGCGCGCGGCAGCGTCGTGTACGTACCGGCCGGGGTGGCCCACAAGTTCCATCACATCAGCGAGGACCTGCGGGTTCTGGTGGTGTTCTCTCCGCCTGAGAGCTGACGGCGGATCTCGGGGTTCCCTAGGGGGTCGCTCAGGGGACGACAAGGGGTCCGCGGCCCCCACAGGGCGCCTCGGCATGCCAGCATCGAATGCAGAAGCCGTATCGAAGCGGTACGGCTCGGGAGAGAGGTAAGGACGATGGCAGTGCGAGAGATCTTCGCGGGTATGCCGTGGTGGGTTAAGTGGGTCGCGGTGCCGGTCATCGCCCTGGTCGTCTTCGGCGGACTGATAGCCAGCGTCGTGGGCTTCGTGATCGGTCTGCTCTTCAAGGTGCTGGTCTTCGTGGCCCTGGTCGGTGGACTCATCTACGTCGTACGGAAGTTCATAACGGGCTCGTCCTCGCGCAGCGACTGGTAGCTCTGGGCAACGGTTCGCTCGCGCGGGGGAAGTTTCCCCGCGCGGCCCTCTTGAAGTGGTGGCCAGGGCTAGAGTCCACAACTCGACGGCCGCACCCCCCGTGATTCCCGAGAAGCGGGGGGACCCCACGCGCTTCGGGAGTGAACCTTGGCCACGGCTGAACCGCTTTCCGCCGCCTCTTTGTCCGCTGACATCACGTCCCCCGACACCATGTCTGCCGACGCCACGTCCCCACACGCGATGCCCCCACCCCTCGGCTGTCGCACGCACAGCTACGACGACGTTCAGGCCGAGGTCCACCCCGAGGGCGGCCCGACCGGCGCCCCGCCCACCCTCATCGGTTCTGTCCAGCGCGCGATGCGCCTCCTCGAGGCCGTCGCGTCGCACGAAGAGGGAGCGCCGGCCAAGCAGCTCGCCCGGGAGGCCGGCCTCGCGCTTCCCACGGCCTACCACCTGCTGCGCACGCTCGCCCACGAGGGCTATCTCCGCAAGGAGAAGGGCCTGTTCGTCCTGGGTGCGGCGGCCGAGCGGCTGGGTGGCAGCGCAACGCAGCAGAATCGTCGCGGCATGATCACCGACGCCCTGCAGCACTGGCGCGACGCCATCGGTGTACCGGTGTACTTCTCGGTCTACCGCGAGGGCGAGATCGAAGTCGTGGCCGTCGCCGACACGCCCGGGAATCCGGCGGTCGCGGAATGGGCCGACTTCCGCGAGACGGGGCACGCGCACGCGATCGGCCAGTGCCTCCTCGCCCAGCTCGACGACGAGAGCCGACGCGACCACCTCGACCGCTATCCCGCGTATTCGATCACCCCGTACACGGTGCGCGACGACCGCTCGCTGCTACGACGCCTCAACGAGCTGGGGCGCATGCAACCGGTCGTGGAGCGCCAGGAGTACGCGTTGGGCACGGTCTGCGCGGCGTTTCCCATCACGGTCGGGTCCACCGCGGCCACGATGGCGGTTTCTCTCCCGTCCCATCAGGCGGGTCGTCTGCTGCCGGCGGCACGACAGCTGCAGAACGAAGTCGGAAAACTCGTCAGGACACTCGCCTTCTCTATCAGCATCTGAAAACTCACTCCTTGTGATCCCGCATGTACGTTAAGCAAGATGCGAAGGGTGCCGGGAAGGTTATTCCTGGCCAATCGACGGCAAATTGACGGGGTAGGCGATGCGCGAGTCGGTACAGGCAGTACAAGCAGAGGTCATGATGAGCTTCCTCGTCTCCGAGGAACTCTCGTTCCGCATCCCGGTGGAGCTGCGGTACGCCGCTGCTGATCCCTACGCCGTGCGGCTGACCTTCCACCTCCCTGGGGACGCCCCGGTGACCTGGGCCTTCGGCCGAGAGCTCCTGGTGGACGGGGTGGCCGGTCCCTGCGGCGACGGCGATGTGCGCATCGAGCCGGTGGAACTGGCCGGCAGACCGGGCGAGATGCCGGGCGAGGTGCACATCAGGCTCCAAGTGGGCGGTGACCAGGCGCTGTTCCGGGCAGGCGTCGCTCCCCTCGTCGCCTTTCTCGACCGCACCGACAAGCTCGTACCGCTCGGCCAGGAGCGGGCGCTCGCCGACTTCGAGGCGCATCTCGACGAGGCACTCGACCGGATCCTCGCCGAGGAGCAGAGCGCCGGCTGACGGGCTCCAGGAGTCCGCGGACCATCAACTGACGTAACGCTTCAGCAGACCGGTGCCCTCGGGGTGCCCTCGCAGGGGTTCAGCGCTTCCGTCGCCGGCCCCTTCCTCCGCGTGCCGGACCGGCCGCGGCAGCGGACGGGGATCCCGGCCGGTCGGCCGAGACCACCAGGGCCGCGAGCGCGGTCGTCACCGGTACCGAGGCGACCAGCCCGATAGAGCCCACCAGAGTGCGCACGATCTCCACGGCCACCAGCTCACTGTTGGCCACGGTGCCCACACTGCTCTGCGCGATCGAGAAGAGCAGCAACAGCGGCAGCGCCGCGCCCGCGTACGCCAGGACGAGCGTGTTGACCACGGACGCGATGTGGTCGCGGCCGATCCGGATGCCCGCGCGGTACAGGCCGCGCCAGCCCATCGTCGGGTCCGCCTGATGCAGCTCCCACACCGCCGACGTCTGCGTGACCGTCACATCGTCGAGCACACCGAGCGAACCGATGATGACGCCGGCGAGCAGCAGACCACTCATGTCGATGGACGGGTAAAGACCGTGGATCAGGCCCGTGTTGTCGTCCGTGTTGCCGGTCAGCGCCGCCCAGCCGATGAACAGCGAGCCGAGCAGACCGATCAGGACCAGCGACACGAGCGTGCCGAGTACCGCGACCGATGTCCGGGCCGTCAGACCGTGACACAGGTAGAGCGCGATCAGCATGATGGCGCTCGCCCCGATCACCGCCACCACCAGCGGATTCGAGCCCTGCAGGATCGCGGGCAGGATGAAGAAGGTCAGCACCATGAAGCTGATCGCCAGTGCGACGAGCGCCATGACACCCCGCAGCCGGCCCACGACGACCACCGCCAGCGCGAAGATCCCGGCGAGCAGCGCCATCGGGAGCCTGCGGTCCACATCGGTGACGGAGTACTGAAGTTCTTTGGGCGCGTCGGGCGCGTAGGCCACGATCACCTTCTGGCCCTCGTGCAACTGCCGTGGTGAGTCCGGCTGCACGATCTCCGTGAACGTACGGCCGGTGTCCTTGCCGGTGTCGACGCGGACCGTGGCTTTCTCGCATGTGCCCTTCGCCTGTTGCTCGGCGGTCTGGCCCTCGGCGGTCGACGTATCGCCGGTGGGGGTGTCGCCGGAGGCGTTGACGGACTTGCAGTCGACCTTGTCGACCTTTGTGACGGTGCCCTGTTGGGTCTGCCGGTCGAAGCCGACGCCGGTACGGGCGTGGGACGGGGCGCCGCCGGGCCAGAGCACCACGAGGCCGACCACGACCGCCACGGAGAACGGGATCAGTACCGCGGCGATGACCTTGCGCAAGTGCTTGGAAACAGGCGCGGCGGGGCCGTGGCTGTGGGAGTGCCCGTGTTCGGCGCTCCCCTGGCCATGGGGCGGCTGCGGCGGCGTGGACGGAGGCTGCGGCGTGCTGGTCACCGCCCGATCATCGCAAGAACGGCAGGGGCCCTCTGTTCAGCACGCCAGAAATGACGCTAGCGTGGGGGCACCTTTGCACACGCGGGAGCTCGGAGCACCGGGCTGAGAGGGCGCTGACCTCCGCTTCGGCGATGTTTCACATGAAACATCGCCCGACGGAAGCCGCTGCGTCGACCGCCGAACCTGTTACCGGGTAATGCCGGCGTAGGGAGTAGGTCTCATGACCACATCGGACGCACGCACGCCTGCCTCCAACCTGTCCGCAGAGACGGGCGAGGCCGGGAAGTCCATCGGCTGGCACAAGGGGTACGTCACGGGCTCACGCCCCGACCTCCAGGTGCCGGTCCGCCAGGTGCACCTCACCAACGGCACGGCGGTCACGCTCTACGACACGTCCGGGCCGTACACCGATCCGAGTGTCGACACCGACGTCCGCAGGGGCCTTGCCCCGCTGCGGGAGAACTGGATCGTCGGCCGCGGTGACACCGAGGAGTACTCGGGCCGCCCGGTCCGCCCCGAGGACGACGGCATCAAGCACACCTCTCCGCGTGGCGGCCTGCGCAACCTCGACGCGGTCTTCCCCGGCCGCCCCCGCCAGCCTCGTCGCGGGCGGGACGGCCGGGCGGTGACCCAACTCGCGTACGCCAGGCGCGGGGAGGTCACGCCCGAGATGGAGTACGTGGCCATACGGGAGAACGTGGAGCCCGAGGTCGTCCGTGAGGAGATCGCCGCGGGCCGCGCGGTCCTGCCGGCCAACGTCAATCACCCGGAGATCGAGCCGATGATCATCGGCAAGCGGTTCCTGGTGAAGGTCAACGCCAACATCGGCAATTCCGCGGTCACTTCGTCGATCGAGGAGGAGGTGGAGAAGATGACCTGGGCGACCCGCTGGGGCGCCGACACTGTCATGGACCTCTCCACCGGCCGCAACATCCACACCACGCGCGAATGGGTCCTGCGCAACTCCCCCGTCCCGATCGGCACGGTGCCGCTCTACCAGGCGCTGGAGAAGGTCGACGGCCGCGCCGAGGAGCTGACCTGGGAGATCTACAAGGACACGGTCATCGAGCAGGCCGAGCAGGGCGTGGACTACATGACGGTCCACGCCGGTGTGCGGCTGCCGTACGTCCCGCTCACCGCGAACCGCAAGACGGGCATCGTCTCGCGCGGCGGTTCGATCACGGCTGCCTGGTGCCTGGCGCACCACAAGGAGAGCTTCCTCTACGAGAACTTCGCGGAGCTCTGCGAGATCCTCGCGGCGTACGACGTCACGTACTCGCTGGGTGACGGCCTGCGGCCCGGCTCGATCGCGGACGCCAACGACGAGGCGCAGTTCGCCGAGCTGAAGACGCTCGGCGAGCTCAACACGATCGCGAAGAGCTTCAACGTCCAGACGATGATCGAGGGCCCCGGGCACGTCCCGATGCACAAGATCAAGGAGAACATCGACCTTCAGCAGGAGGTGTGCGAGGAGGCGCCCTTCTACACACTCGGCCCGCTGACGACCGACATCGCCCCCGCGTACGACCACATCACCTCCGGCATCGGAGCCGCGATGATCGCGTGGTGGGGGACGGCCATGCTCTGCTACGTCACGCCCAAGGAGCATCTGGGCCTGCCGAACAGGGACGACGTCAAGACCGGCGTCATCACCTACAAGATCGCGGCCCACGCTGCGGACCTCGCCAAGGGACACCCGGGCGCCCAGGACTGGGACGACGCGCTCTCCGACGCGCGGTTCGAGTTCCGCTGGGAGGACCAGTTCAATCTGGCCCTCGACCCGGACACGGCACGGGAGTTCCACGACGAGACGCTCCCGGCCGAACCGGCGAAGACGGCCCACTTCTGCTCGATGTGCGGGCCGAAGTTCTGCTCGATGAAGATCTCCCAGGACATCCGCCGGCAGCACGGCGGGACGAAGAGTGAGATCGAGGAGGGCATGGCGGAGAAGTCCAAGGAGTTCGCCGCCGCGGGCAACCGGGTCTATCTGCCGATCGCGGACTGACCTCGCCCACGCCCGTGCGGGCGCCGCGCGCTGTCCACCGGTCGCCTTTCGCGGCCGGTGGACAGGGTGTTCCGGGGCCAACGACTGTCGGCCTATTCCGGCTTGTGGTCCGGGCCTCCGAAGTCGGGGCTTGTGAAGTCCGGGCTCGAGTACGTCGGGCGCGGGCCCGCAGGGGAGCCGCCGTCGGTGCCCGGGCTGCTGAACCCGGGCCTGTTGTACCCGAGGTGCGGCATGCGGCCCGCTGCTCCGGGGCCGCCCCCGCGATTGGCGGGGGCCGGCGGTGGTTCCGCGAGCGCCTCCCGGAGGAACGGCAGGATGCCGCGCTCCAGGAGCACGAGGCACCAGGCTTCCCTGGCCCGGTCCACCTCCTCGTTCGACTCGGTGTGCGCACCGGCCTGCAAGGACGTCGAGCCGTTGCGCAGAGCGGTGAGCAGCAGGCCCACTGCGGCGACGAGGATGCCCGCCACAGTGAGCGCGCCGAACACCCAGCCGGCCGTCAACAGGGTCTGGGCGAACGCCGGTTCCGGATCGAGCATCTTCAGGATGTAGCCGACGAGCAGGAAGATCGCGGCGGCCGTCCCGGCGAGCACGGGGGCGAGCACCGCGACGACGGCTATGACGCCGGCGCCAGTGGTCTCCGCCACCTCGCCCACGGTGGCAGCCAGGCCGATCGCTCCGCCGCCGGATTCCGCCGCGCTCTCTCCTTCGCGCAGCGGACGCACGGGCCGGGGCGAGGCGCGCAGGTCGGCGCGGACCTTCACGTAGTTCTGGTACTCGGTCGCGGCGGCGGCCGTGATCAGTGCGGTGGCGTTGAGCGCCATGGTGCGCAGTTGTTCGGGGTTGAGCCGCTGACCCACTTCGGCGAGATCAGGGCGGTCCGGTGCGGTACGCAGCGCATCATCGAGGATCCGCTCGAACTCGGGGCGGTCCTCGTTCAGCAGGTGCGGAGCGCTGTTCATGTGCATCCCCCGATGCTCCGTAGGGCTTGGGGGCTCGCGTGGGTACGAGCCGTCGGGCAGAACCGGAGGGGAGCCTGCTACGGATAAGCCGATGGTAGAGCGGTGACGGCACGCGGTGACAGGGGGTTTCCCGAATTCGGCCCGGTGGCCGGACTGAGCCCCCGTTCGGTGCGCCTGCCCGGGGAACGCCTAGCTATCCATGGGGAGTTGCTGGACCAGCAACTTTCCGGCCATGGTCACTCCGCCGTCCATCGCGATCGCCCGCCCGCCCGCGTACACATGCGGGCCCTCGATCTGCGGGCGGCTGTCCTCGGACCCGTCCGCCGCGTCCTCGGTGCCTACCTCGCCGAGGAGGTACGGGATGGGGCTGTGGCCGTGGACGACGCGCGCGCCGCCGTAGGTGTCGAGGAGCTCACCCACGGCTTCGGGTCCGGATTCGTCGCGGAACGCGAAGCGCTTGGTGAATTTGCGGAAGAGGTCCCAGCACTCGTCCGCGTCGTTACGCGTGAGGGTCTCGCGGACCGTGTCGTTGACCGCCTCGATCGAGTCGCCGTAGTCGAGGTACGAGGTCGTGTCGGAGTGCATCAGGAGGTGGTCGTCCTCCAGCTCGATCGCGTCGAGCCGGGACATCCACTGGAGATGGACGTCCTGGAGGCGGTCCATGTCCGACTTCTGCCCGCCGTTGAGCAGCCAGGCCGCCTGGAAAGTGGCAGTGCCGGCGCCCGAGTTGACCGGGGTGTCGCCGAAGCGCTTGGCGCCGAGCAGGAGCAGTTCGTGGTTGCCCATGAGGGCCTTGCAGTAGCCGCCGGCGGCCGCGGCCTCCGCGGACAGGCGCATCACGAGGTCGATGACACCGATGCCGTCGGGCCCGCGGTCGGTGAAGTCGCCGAGGAACCAGAGTCGGGCGGTGCCGGCCGACCAGCTGCTCTCGGCGTCGATGAGGCCCTGCTCGTACAGGGCCGCGATCAGCTCGTCGAGGTAGCCGTGCACGTCGCCGACGACGTACAGCGGGCCGAGCCCCTCGGCGGGACGGGGCGCGGGCTCGGTGTCGATCTGCACCTGGACCGTGTCACCGCGGTTGATGACCGGCAGGTCGCGCTGGGTGGGCGTGTACCCGTCGGGCTGGTCGAACGCGGGGTCCTGAGGGGACGGCTCCGCGTAAGAGGGCTCCGGGTGCGACGCCGATGGGTACGACGCCGATGGGTACGGCGGCTCCTGGTGAGCGGGATCCGGCTCCGCCTGCGCGCGCGCGGCAGAGGCGGGCGGAGCGGGGTCGTGGCCGGGCTCCTGGACGTACTCCGGTACGTCATGGACGTACGCCGGAACGCGGAAGTCGCGCAACGTCGCCGTGCGCACCTCGGGTCCCTGACCGGCCCCCTGAGTCATCGACCCCTCCACCACCATTGCGCCGCCTCTGCACCCGATCGGACTGCCTGGTCGCAGCCGCCCGCGGTGTCGTGCGCCCATCATAGGAATGCGGCTCGCGCTGTGTGATGCACCAGGGGTGGTGAATCGGATCCGGGCGGCTGTTCACCGTGCTTTTCTCCCGAATTGGTACGGGCTTTTCCGGGTGGTCTTCGGGGTGACCACCCGGAAGCCGTCGTTCAGCCGTGTCCCGGGGAGCGGGGCGGGCTGACCTTCGTGCGGGGCGGACGGCGCTGGGACGAGGTCCGGACGATGAGTTCCGTCGGTATCACCTGCTCGACCGGCTGGTCCGATTCAACCCCTTCGATGGCGTCGATCAGTAGTTGGACGACCGCGGTGCCGATGCGCCGGGGCTTGAGCGAGAGGGTCGTGATGGGCGGTTCCGTGGTGGCGTAGACGGTCGATTCGCTGCAGCAGACGAGCAGCAGGTCCTCGGGGACGCGCAGGCCGTACCGGCGGGCGGCGGCGAGCAGGTCCGTGCCGTTGGGGTCGAAGAGTCCGTACACGGCGTCGGGCCGGTCGGGGCGGGCCAGGAGCCGGTCGGCGGCGACGGCCCCCGCGCACGGGTCGTGCGCGGGATAGGACTCGTACACGGGTTCCTGCCCGATCCGCTCGCACCAGTGCAGGTACGCGGAGGTGGACAGATGGGTGTACGTGTCCGTGGTCGTGCCGGTGAGCAGTCCGATGCGGCGGGCCCCCGCGGCGGCGAGGTGGTCGAGGATGCCGAGGACGGCGGCCTCGTGGTCGTTGTCGACCCAGGCGGTGACGGGGAGCGTGCCGGCGGGGCGTCCGTCGGAGACGACGGGCAGGCCTTGGCGGACCAGCTCGGTGACCACCGGGTCGTGGTCGGAGGGGTCGATGACGACGGTGCCGTCGAGAGCGACGTTCGACCAGACGTCATGGCGTGAGGTGGCGGGCAGGATGACTAAGGCGTACCCGCGGGCGAGCGCCGCCGAGGTGGCGGCTCTCGCCATTTCCGCGAAGTACGCGAATTCGGTGAAAGTGAAAGGTTCATCCCCGTAGGTCGTGACGGTCAGGCCGATCAGGCCCGACTTTCCGGTACGGAGCGTTCGGGCCGCCGCGGAGGGGCGATAGCCCAACCGGTCGGCGACCTCGCGGACATGGCGTCGGGTGGCGTCCGGGAGCCGTCCCTTACCGTTGAGCGCATCGGAGACAGTCGTGATGGAGACCCCGGCGGCGGCGGCAACGTCTCTGATGCCCGCCCGCACCTGCCGGGTGCCCCGGCGGGTGGTCTCTGCCCGGCTCACCTGGTGCTTCCCTGCTGCTGTCATGGCGAGCCGATAGTAGGGCTCATGTGGCGGGGCGGCGTGAGTGCATATGCACGCGTTGACAGGCACGTTTCTGCATGGCCAGAGCGAGTCAATGACCTTGGAAATCAAGGGAGTTGAGCGTATCGACGCCAGGAGGTCACTTGTCGGCGCGCGTGGGCCTGCCAAGTCGGTGATGTTGCGAGTAGGTCTCAACTCACCTTCACGGGGGATGCGCGCCACGGCGCGAGCTACCGGCGCGCACTGAAAAGGGGAGCGCTCCCCCTCCTCCGTACGCCTCTGGGAGGTCCGCGGCAGTCGTCATGGGTGGTGTCGGACGGCCACCCGGCAGGTCGAGGGCCCCGGGCCATTGGGGTCTGCCGCGAATCCTCTTAAGGTGAGCAGTATTGAAATGGTGGTCGCGAGGAGGACTGCGGTGAGCGAGACGAGCCCCAAGCTGCGTGCCGAGCTGGAGGGTATTCCCACCTACAAGCCGGGCAAGGCTGCCGCGGCCGGGGGGCCGGTGGCGTACAAGCTGTCCTCGAACGAGAACCCCTATCCGCCGCTTCCCGGCGTGATGGAGAGTGCCGTCGCGGCGGCCGGTTCCTTCAACCGCTACCCGGACATGGCCTGCACCGGGCTGATGAACGAGCTGGCGGAACGATTCGCGGTGCCGGTCACGCACCTGGCCACGGGCACCGGCTCGGTCGGGGTCGCGCAGCAGCTGCTCCAGGCGACCAGCGGCCCCGGCGACGAGGTCATCTACGCCTGGCGGTCCTTCGAGGCGTACCCGATCATCACGCAGATCAGCGGTGCCAAGGCGGTGGAGGTGCCGCTGACGTCCGGTGAGGTCCACGACCTCGACGCGATGGCCGACGCGATCACCGACCGCACGCGCCTGATCTTCGTGTGCAACCCGAACAACCCGACCGGCACGGTGGTGCGCCGGGCCGAGCTCGAGCGGTTCCTGGACCGGGTCCCGAGCGACGTCCTGGTCGTGCTCGACGAGGCGTACCGCGAGTTCATCCGTGACGCCGAGGTGCCGGACGGCGTCCAGATCTACCGGGACCGTCCGAATGTCGCCGTGCTGCGGACGTTCTCCAAGGCGTACGGGCTCGCGGGCCTGCGGGTCGGCTTCGCCATCGCCCATGAGCCGGTGGCGGCCGCGCTGCGCAAGACGGCGGTGCCGTTCGGCGTGAGCCAGCTCGCGCAGGACGCGGCGGTCGCCTCGCTGCGGGCCGAGGACGAGCTGCTCGGCCGGGTGGGCTCGCTGGTGTGCGAGCGCAATCGCGTGGTCGAGGCGCTGCGGGGGCAGGGCTGGACCGTGCCCGAGACGCACGCGAACTTCGTGTGGCTGCGTCTGGGGGAGCGCACGGCGGACTTCGCCGCGGCGTGCGAGCAGGCCGGTGTGGTCGTGCGGCCGTTCGCCGGCGAGGGGATGCGGGCCACGATCGCGGAGACCGAGGCTAACGACGTCTTCCTGAACACGGCGGCGGCGTTCCGCAAGGAGCTGTAGACCGGGCGGCTGCGGCCGCTCCGTAGCGCGGTGGGGGTTCCCCGGAGTAAGGGGGGACCCCCCTTCTGCTGTCCGGAGCCGGTAGTACATAATGCTTGTGAATGTGAACGCTTTCACAAGCGTGCCCGGTTGATCCGGAGAGCAGTGGGATTAAAGGGGCAAATTGCCGCTGGACCACGGCGACTTAAGGAGATGACGCAGTGGACCCGACGTTGATGGCTCTGGCGCCGGAAACTCTGGCGCGATGGCAGTTCGGCATCACGACCGTCTATCACTTCCTTTTTGTCCCCCTGACCATCTCGCTCGCCGCGCTGACGGCGATCCTCGAGACGGCCTGGGTGCGGACGGGCAAGGAGCACTACCTCCGGGCGACCAAGTTCTGGGGAAAGCTCTTCCTGATCAACATCGCCATGGGTGTCGTGACCGGCATCGTGCAGGAGTTCCAGTTCGGTATGAACTGGTCGGACTACTCGCGCTTCGTCGGCGACATCTTCGGCGCTCCGCTCGCCTTCGAGGCGCTGATCGCCTTCTTCTTCGAGTCGACCTTCATCGGTCTGTGGATCTTCGGCTGGGACAAGCTCCCGAAGAAGCTGCACTGCGCCACGATCTGGCTGGTGTCCATCGGCACGATCCTGTCGGCGTACTTCATCATGGCCGCCAACTCGTTTATGCAGCATCCGGTCGGCTACCGGATCGTGGAGCGGGACGGCACCAAGCGCGCCGAGCTGACCGACTTCGCCGCCGTGCTCTTCCAGGAGACGGTGCTCGTCAACTTCTGGCATGTGATCAGCGCGTCCATCCTGGTCGGCGGCGCGTTCATGACGGGCATAGCGATCTTCCACCTGCGCAAGAAGCAGCACATCCGCACCATGCGCATGTCGCTGCGCCTCGGCCTGGTGACGGCCATGGCCGGCACGCTCCTCACCGTCGTCAGCGCCGACACGCTCGGCAAGGTGATGTACGAGCAGCAGCCGATGAAGATGTCGGCCGCGGAGGCACTGTGGGACACGGAGAAGCCGGCGCCGTTCTCGATCTTCGCGTACGGCGATGTCTCCAAGGGCCACAACACGGTCGCCGTCGAAGTCCCGGGCGTGCTGTCCTTCCTGGCCAAGAACGACTTCAACGCCGAGATCCCCGGGATCAACGACATCAACAAGGCGGAGCAGAAGAAGTTCGGGCCCGGTGACTACCGCCCCAACATCCCCACGGCCTACTGGTCGTACCGCTGGATGATCGGCTTCGGCGGGGTCTCGATGGCCCTGTGCACGGCGGGCCTGTGGCTCACCCGGCGCAGGTTCTGGCTGGCGCCCGAGCGCCGCACCGGCGAGGACGAAGTGCCCAAGCTGATGCTCACCAAGAACAAGGAACTGATGCCGAAGCTGGGCATCTGGTGGTGGCGTCTGTCCCAGTGGACGCTGATCTTCCCGATCATCGGCATCTCCTGGGGCTGGATCTTCACCGAGACCGGGCGTCAGCCGTGGGTGGTCTACGGCGTGCTCCGGACCAGGGACGCGGTCTCCCCCGGTGTCTCGCAGGGCGAGGTGCTCACTTCCCTGATCGTGTTCGCGCTGGTCTACGCCGCGCTCGCCGTCATCGAGGTGAAGCTGATGGTCAAGTACATCAAGCAGGGGCCGCCCGAGCTCACCGAGGCCGACCTCAACCCGCCCACCAAGATCGGCGGCCCCGGATCCGGAGCGGATTCCGGCGACGCTTCCGATGCCGACCGGCCCATGGCCTTCTCGTACTGAGACTGAGGAGCTGCTGAGGCATGGAACTTCACGACGTCTGGTTCGTACTCATAGCGGTCCTGTGGATCGGCTACTTCTTCCTGGAGGGATTCGACTTCGGGATCGGG
The DNA here is from genome assembly GCF_002803065.1 of Streptomyces sp. CB01635. Taxonomy (GTDB): domain Bacteria; phylum Actinomycetota; class Actinomycetes; order Streptomycetales; family Streptomycetaceae; genus Streptomyces. Next base: position 60,630 of record NZ_NNBL01000019.1, on the reverse strand, counting down.
GTCCTGACCAAGGTGCTCGCTCGCGGACGCACCGAGCGGCGCGTCCTGATCAACACCATCGGACCCGTCTGGGACGGTAACGAGGTGTGGCTTCTCACGGCCGGCGGTGCAACCTTCGCCGCCTTCCCGGACTGGTACGCGACGCTTTTCTCAGGCTTCTACCTGCCGCTGCTGATGATCCTGGTCTGCCTGATCGTGCGGGGCGTCGCCTTCGAGTACCGGGCGAAGCGGCCCGAGGAGAAGTGGCAGACCAACTGGGAGCACGCGATCTTCTGGACCTCGCTGATCCCGGCGGTGCTGTGGGGCGTGGCCTTCGGGAACATCGTGCGCGGCGTGAAGATCGACGCGCACAAGGAGTTCGTGGGCAGCTTCTGGGACCTGCTCAACCCGTACGCGATTCTCGGTGGTCTGGTGACGCTGACGCTGTTCACCTTCCACGGCGCGGTGTTCGCCTCGCTCAAGACGGTGGGCGACATTCGGGTGCGGGCGCGGAAGATGGCGCTGGGGCTCGGTCTGGTGGCTGCGGCCTTCGCGCTCGCCTTCCTGATCTGGACCCAGGCCGACAAGGGCGACGGCTCGTCGCTGATCGCGGTGATCATCACGATGCTCGCCCTCGTCGGGGCCATCATCGCGATCAAGGCGGGGCGTGAGGGCTGGTCGTTCGCGCTGTCCGGCATCACGATCGCGGCAGCCTTCGCGATGCTCTTCCTGACGCTGTTCCCGAACGTCATGCCGTCTTCACTCGACCCGGACTGGAGCCTCACGGTCACCAACGCCTCGTCGAGCCCCTACACCCTGAAGATCATGACCTGGTGCGCGGCGGTGGCGACGCCCATCGTGCTGCTCTACCAGTCGTGGACGTACTGGGTGTTCCGCAAGCGGATCGGCACCCAGCACATCGCCGACGCCGCACACTGAGCCCCTGATGACGAGGGTGTGTTTCACGTGAAACCGATCGACCAGCGGCTGCTCCGGTACGCCAGGGCCACTCGCCTCTTCCTGATCGCGGTGGTGGTCCTCGGCGTGGCCGGGGCGGGCCTGGTCATCGCTCAGGCGATGCTCATCGCCGAGGTGGTGGTGGGGGCTTTCGAGCACGGTCTTGATGTCTTCGCCCTGCGCACACCGCTCTTGCTGCTTGCGCTGGTGGCGGCCGGACGCGGTCTGGTCTCCTGGCTGACCGAACTGGCCGCTCACCGGGCCAGCGCGGCGGTCAAGTCGGAGCTGCGCGGACGGCTCCTGGAGCGCGCCTCCCAGCTGGGCCCGGGGTGGCTCAGTGGGCAGCGGACCGGATCCCTGGTGGCGCTCGCGACGCGGGGTGTGGACGCGCTCGACGACTACTTCTCGCGCTGTCTGCCGCAGTTGGGCCTCGCGGTGGTGGTGCCCGTGGCGGTGCTCGCGCGCATCGTCACCGAGGACTGGGTGTCCGCGGCGATCATCGTCTGCACACTGCCCCTGATCCCCGTCTTCATGATCCTCATCGGCTGGGCCACCCAGTCCCACATGGACCGTCAGTGGCGGCTCCTGTCCCGGCTTTCGGGGCACTTCCTGGACGTGGTGGCCGGCCTTCCGACGCTGAAGGTGTTCGGCCGGGCCAAGGCGCAGGCCGAGTCGGTCCGCCGGATCACCGGCGAGTACCGGCAGGCGACGATGCGGACCTTGCGCATCGCTTTCCTGTCGTCGTTCGCCCTCGAACTGCTCTCGACACTGTCGGTCGCCCTGGTGGCCGTGACCATCGGCATGCGGCTCGTGCACGGCGACATGGACCTCTACGTGGGACTGGTCATCCTCGTCCTCGCGCCCGAGGCCTATCTGCCACTGCGTCAGGTCGGCGCGCAGTACCACGCGGCGGCCGAGGGGCTCGCCGCCGCGGAGGAGATCTTCGCCGTTCTGGAGACCCCGGTGCCGCCGTCCGGCGCCGGAGCGGTGCCCGCGGCCACCGGTATCGCCTTCGACGGAGTGACCGTCCGCTATCCCGGCCGGTCCACGGACGCCGTCTCGGAGGCCGGCTTCGACGTCGCGCCCGGAGAGACGGTGGCACTCGTCGGCCCGAGCGGCGTGGGCAAGTCGACGCTGCTGAGCGCGGCGCTCGGATTCGTCCGTCCTGACGCGGGGCGGGTCCTCGTCGGGGGTGCCGATCTGGCCGGTCTCGACCGGGAGGCGTGGCACGCGCGCGTGGCCTGGGTGCCGCAGCGACCGCAGCTGTACGCCGGGTCGGTCGCGGACAACGTGAGGCTCGCGCGGCCCGACGCGTCGTCCGCGGAGGTCGAGGAGGCGCTGCGCGAGGCAGGGGCCCAGGACTTCGTCCGTGCGCTGCCCGACGGCGCGGACACCCTGCTCGGCGAGGACGGGGCCGGGCTCTCCGCCGGGCAGCGGCAACGCCTCGCCCTGGCACGGGCGTTCCTCGCCGACCGGCCCGTGGTGCTGCTGGACGAGCCGACGGCCGCGCTCGACGGCGAGACCGAGGCGGGGATCGTCGAGGCGGTCCGCAGGCTCGCCGCCGGCCGGACCGTCCTTCTGGTGGTGCACCGTCCCGCGCTGCTGGCCGTCGCCGACCGGGTGGTGCGTCTCGACGTACCGCGTTCCCCTGCGGTGGCGGGGGAGCCTGCGGTACGACCCGTGCCGTCGGCCGAGGCGGCCGACGTGCCCGGCTACGTAGAGGACCGTCACGTATCCGATCACTCCGGAGAGAGCCGGGGCAGTGTGCTCGCGCGTGTGCGAGGTGCCGCGCGGGCGCGGCGGGGGCGGCTTGCCCTCGCGCTGCTGCTCGGAGCGCTCGCCCTCGGCAGCGCCGTCGGGCTCATGGCGACCTCCGGGTGGCTCATCTCGCGGGCCTCGCAGCAGCCGCCCGTGATGTACCTGATGGTCGCTGTCACGGCGACCCGCGCCTTCGGGATCGGCCGGGCCTGCTTCCGGTACGCCGAGCGGGTCGTGTCGCACGACGCCGTGCTGCGGATGCTGGCCGACACCAGGGTCGCCGTCTACCGGCGCCTTGAGCGGCTCGCCCCCGCGGGCCTGCGCACGACGCGCCGCGGTGATCTGCTCTCCCGGCTCGTCGCCGATGTGGACGCCCTCCAGGACTACTGGCTGCGCTGGCTGCTGCCCGCGTCGGCCGCCGCGGTGGTCGGTGCCGCCTCCGTCGCGTTCACCGCCTGGATGCTGCCCTCCGCCGGTGCCGTGCTCGCCGCCGGCCTGCTGCTCGCGGGGGTCGGTGTGCCGCTGCTCTCCGGAGCCGTCGCCCGTCGCGCCGAGCGCCGGCTGGCCCCCGCGCGCGGGACGCTGGCCACCCGCGTGGCCGAACTCCTCACCGGCACCGCCGAACTGACCGTCTCCGGAGCGCTTTCCGCGCGCACCGCGCAGGCGAAGGCCGCCGACTCCGTGCTGACGCGGATCGCGTCCCGCGCCGCCACCGCCACTGCGCTGGGCGATGGACTGACCGCGCTGATCACCGGCCTCACTGTGGCCGGGGCGGCCCTCGCCGGGGTGCAGGGTGTGCGCGAGGGCCGCCTCGACGGGGTCCAGCTCGCGGTCGTCGTCCTGACGCCGCTGGCCGCGTTCGAGGCCGTCATGGGCCTGCCGCTCGCCGTGCAGTACCGCCAGCGCGTCAAGAAGAGCGCCGAACGCGTTCACGAGGTCCTGGACGCGACGGTCCCCGTACGCGAGCCGGAGGCGCCCGCGCAGGCACCGCAGGATCCCTTCCCTCTGGTCGTGCGCGGTCTCGCCGCGCGCCACGACGGGCAGGGCCGGGACGCGCTCCACGGGGTCGACCTCACGCTGGAGCGGGGCTACAGGGTCGCCGTCGTCGGCTCGTCCGGGTCCGGCAAGACGACGCTCGCGCAGGTCCTGCTGCGGTTCCTGGACGCGGCTGAGGGGTCGTACACCCTGGCCGGGCAGGACGCGTACGGGCTCGAAGGGGATGCGGTGCGGCGGCTCGTCGGGCTGTGCGCGCAGGACGCGCACCTCTTCGACAGCTCGGTGCGCGAGAACCTGCTCCTCGCGAAGAAGGACGCCACCGACGACGGACTGCGCGAAGTCCTGGCCGCCGCGCGCCTCCTGGAGTGGGCAGATTCGCTGCCTGACGGGCTCGGCACACTCGTCGGCGAACACGGCGCGCGCCTGTCCGGAGGCCAGCGGCAACGGCTCGCCCTGGCCCGCGCCCTCCTCGCCGACTTCCCCGTCCTCGTGCTCGACGAGCCCGCCGAGCACCTCGACCTGCCGACGGCGGACGCGCTGACGGCGGACCTCCTGTCCGCGACCGAGGGCCGGACAACGTTGCTGATCACGCACCGGATGGCCGGCCTCGACGCCGTGGACGAGGTCATCGTCCTCGACGCGGGAAGGGTCGTGCAGCGCGGCAGGTACGAGGATCTGGTCGCGGTCGAGGGGCCGTTGCGCGCGCTGTGGGAGCGCGAGCGGGAGGCGGAGCTCCTGGTGGGCGCGTAGCCGTGCGGACCGGGCAGCCGGGCAGGACTCGTCCCGACTTTCCTCTCCAAATGGGACTAACTAGTCTCAAGGCATGTCAGCTGCTCCGGTGCCCGGCGCCACCCCATCGTCCGACGACGAGCGGGACTCCTCCGACGCGCTGGAGGCGGCGACGCAGGCGACGCGCGGGCTCCAGGGACTGTCCGCCGAGCTGACCGCGCGGGTGCCGCAGCTGCTCGAAGCGATGCGGTCCGTAGGCACCGGTCCGGAGCTGCACTCCACCCTCGACCGCATCTGCGAGACGGCCGCCGAGCTCGCCGACGCCCGTTACGCGGCGATCGGCGTCGTCTCGGAGGACGGCGAGGCTCTCTCGGACTTCGTCTTCCACGGAGTCGACGGAGAGACGGCGGAGCTCATCGGACGGCTGCCCGACGGTCACCGCGGGCTCCTCGGTGCGCTCATCAACGACCCGGACCCGGTACGCCTCGCGAACCTCGCCGACGACCCCCGCTCCTGCGGCTTTCCGTCCCACCACCCGCCGATGCGGAGCTTTCTGGGCGTCCCCATCCGCGTACAGGGGGAGATCTTCGGCAACCTCTATCTGACGGAGAAGCAGGGCGGGATCGAGTTCAACGACTACGACCTGAACATGGTCCGCGTCCTCGCCACGGAGGCAGGCATCGCCATCGGCAACGCGCGCCTGTACGAGGCCGCCAGGCAGCGCGAGCGGTGGATCGACGGATCCGTGGCCGTCACGACCGCCCTGCTGTCGGGCAGCGACGCCGAGGATGCCCTCCAGGTCGTCGCCGAACAGGCCAGACACCTGTCGGGCTCGTCGGCAGGCATCGTCCTCCTGCCGGCCGAGGAGGGCGGCATGGAGATCGTCGCCGTCTCGTCGGACGAGCCGTCGCAGGCCCTCGGCGTGATCATCCCGGCCGAGAGCGAGATCGTCGCCGAACTCCTGGGCGGCGCGGCCGTGTTCATCGACGACGCGTCCACCGACCCGCGCATACTGACCGATCTCGCGCACGAATACGGACCGGCGATGATGCTGCCCCTTCAGAGCGACGGCCGCGTCCTCGGCACCCTCGTCACGCCACGCGCACGCGGCGCCCGGCCCTTCAGCGACGCGGAGCGCACCCTCGCCACCCAGTTCGCGTCGCAGGCCGCACTCGCGCTGATGATGGCGGAGGCGCAGCGCGACCGGGAGCGGCTAGCGGTGTACGAGGACCGCGACCGGATCGCCCGCGATCTCCACGACCTCGTCATCCAGCGCCTGTTCGCCACGGGGATGATGCTGGAGAGCGCTCAGCGCAGGTCCGTCGTGCCCGAGGTGCAGGTCGGTGTCGGCAGGGCCGTCGACGAGCTGGACGTCACCATCCAGGAGATCCGCACGGCGATCTTCGCGCTCCAGCAGGGGCCCGCCGAGGCGCCGTCGGGCCTGCGCACACGGGTCCTGCGCGAGATCAACATGGCGGCCGTGCCGCTCGGCTTCAAGCCCACGCACCACTTCGCCGGTGCCGTCGACACCGTGGTCGGCGAACTCACCGGCAAGAACCTCATCGCCGCCCTGCGAGAGGCGCTGTCCAACGCGTTCCGGCACGCGGAGGCCGCCCGTATCGACGTGGTCGTCGACGCGAACGTCACGCTCCCCGACGGGCAGCCCGGCGTCCGGCTGACGGTCGCCGACGACGGCGTCGGCATCCCGGAGGGCGGCCGGCGCAGTGGCCTCAAGAACCTCAAGCGGCGGGCCGATTCCCTGGGTGGCGACAGCTGGTACGGGCCGGGCATCGGCGAGGACGGGGGCGGCACGACGGTGATCTGGCAGGCGCCTCACTGAAGGCACGACGAAGCGCTGAGCCGGGCCTTGTCCGGGATCGCCCCGTGCCATGGCTTGGGCAGCACGGGGTGCCGCTCCAGGGGGCACGGGGGCTGTGCGCGGGGAGGGTCCACGTGCGGCGGATCGTTTCTTCCCGTGCTTCTAGGAGTCGCCCGATGCGCCGTCCCCACAGGGCCGACGCGCCGCCAGGATCTGCTCGATGACCGCGGCCACTCCGTCCTCGTTGTTGGGCACCGTGTGGCCCGACGCGGCGGCGAGCACCTCCGGGTGCGCGTTGCCCATCGCGAACGAGGCGCCCGCCCACGTGAGCATCTCCACGTCGTTGGGCATGTCCCCGAAGGCGACGACCTCGGCCGCTGTGATGCCGCGCTCGGCGCAGCACAGCGCGAGGGTGCTGGCCTTGGAGACGCCGGGGCCGCTGATCTCCAGGAGCGCGCTGGGGCTGGAGCGGGTGATCGCCGCGCGGTCGCCGACGGCCTCGCGGGCCAGGGCGAGGAACTCGTCGGGGGCGAGGTCCGCGTGGTACGCGAGCAGCTTGAGGACGGGCTGGTCGGCGCAGGGCGAGCCGTCGGCGAGGAGCTTCTCGGCGGCCGCGACGCTCTCCCCCGCCTCCAGGTGCAGCGGCGGGTACGTCGGCTCGTGGTGGAGGCCGCCGGTCCGCTCGACCGCGAAGGCCGTACCGGGCGCGGCGGCGCGCAGGATGTGTACGACGTCGAGGGCGGTCTCGGGCGCGAGGTCCCTGATCTTCACGAACCGGTGGCGGCCGGGGCCGCCGTGCAGGTCCACCACGGCCGCGCCGTTCCCGCAGATCGCCAGGCCGTGGCCGTGCACGTGGTCGCTGACGACGTCCATCCAGCGGGCCGGCCTGCCGGTCACGAAGAAGACCTCGATGCCCGCCTGCTCGGCGGCGGCGAGTGCGGCGACCGTCCGCGGCGAGACGGACTTGTCGTCGCGCAACAGCGTGCCGTCCAGGTCCGTGGCGACGAGCCGGGGCGCGGGGGCGTTGGCGGCCGGGGTCCAGGGCCGAGGAGTCGGTGAGGTCACCGCACCAGTGTCCCGCATATGCGCGCACGGGCGTGCGGTGGGGCGCGCAGATGAGTACGTTCCTCGCGCAGGCGCCCCACCGGTTCCGCCGGGTTGCTGCGGGGCTTCAGCCGAGCTGGGCCAGGGCCTCCGTGGCGATGCTTTCGAAGACCTTCTGGTCGGCGGCGAACGCCGAGTCGGGGATGGGCCAGTGGATCACGATCTCGGTGATGCCCAGGGCGGCGTGCTTGCCGGCGAAGTCGACGAAGGCGTCCACGGATTCCAGCGGACGGCCGCGGTCCGGGGTGAACCCGGTGAGGAGGACCTTGTCGAGTTCGGCGGCGTCCCGGCCGATCTCGGCGCAGGCACCGGCGAGCTTGGCCGCCTGTCCGCGAATGGCTTGAATCGACTCCTCGGGGGTGCCCGTCTCGAACAGCTTCGGGTCGCCCGTCGTCACCCACGCCTGCCCGTGCCGGGCGGCCAGCTTCAGCCCGCGCGGTCCCGTCGCGGCCACCGCGAAGGGCAGCCGGGGCCGCTGCACGCAACCCGGGATGTTCCGCGCCTCCTGGGCCGAGTAGAACTCACCGTCGTACGTCACCGAGTCCTTGCTCAGCAGCCGGTCGAGCAGCGGCACGAACTCGGCGAAGTGGTCGGCCCGTTCGCGCGGGGACCATGGCTCCTCGCCGGCCTTCAGGAGCGTCGTCGCGTCGAAGCCGTTGCCGCCCGCGCCGATGCCGAGGGTGATCCGGCCACCGGAGATGTCGTCGAGGGAGATCAGTTCCTTGGCCAGCGTGACCGGGTGCCGGAAGTTCGGCGAGGTGACGAGCGTGCCGAGGCGCATCCGCTCCGTGACGGACGCGGCGGCGGTCAGGGTCGGCACGGCGCCGAACCACGGCCCGTCGCGGAAGGTCCGCCAGGCCAGGTGGTCGTAGGTGTACGCGGTGTGGAAGCCCAGCTCCTCGGCGCGCTGCCACGCGGCTCGGCTGCCCTCGTGCCAGCGGCGGTAGGGCAGGATCACGGTGCTCAGGCGCAGGGCGGGCGTGGGCTGACGGGGCTGATCGCTCATGCCCCAGAGCCTAAGCGGCGCGCGCCGGGCGTGGGCCGGGGGTGATGGCGGCGCGGGGGACCGCGTCTCGCGGGTCCGGTCGGTCTCAGCCGCGAAACCGCAGGTAGCGGGGTGGAACGGCCTCCGTGAGCCAGACGCCGTTGGCGCTGACGCGGAACGTGTGGCCGTCCCGGTGCATCGCTCCCGCGTCGACGGACAGCACGACGGGGCGGCCGCGGCGGGCGCCGACGCGGGTGGCGGTCTCTCGGTCGGGCGAGAGGTGGACGTCGTGCCGGCTCATGGGCCGCAGCCCCTCGGCGCGGATGGCGTCCAGGGCCGAGGCGACAGTGCCGTGGTAGAGGTACGCGGGCGGGGTCGCCGGGAGCAGTCCGAGGTCGACGTCCACGGTGTGGCCCTGGCTGGCGCGGATCCGGGAGCCCTCGATCGCGAAGCGCCGCTTGTCGTTGGCGGCGACGACGTGGTCGAGCTCGTCCCGCGTGATGCGGAAGCCGTGGGCGGCGGCCGCGGCGAGCAGCGTGCCGATCTCGACCCAGCCGCCCTCGTCGAGGGTCAGTCCGATCCGCTCCGGCTGATGCCGCAGATGCTTCGAGAGGTACTTCGACACCTTGACGGTGCGTCTTTCATCCATCCCGTCAGAGTGGCGGGCGTCTCACTCCTCGCGCATGTGATTTTTCTGTTCGCAGGTTTGATCCACAGCCAAGTCCGGTTATCCACAGGGGATTTGACGATTCTGTGGACAACCGTCAGGTGATTGGCGGCATTTGGTCAACCTCGCGTGAATCGCGGTGGTTTGAGGTGAGAGTGTCCAATGTTCTTGCTTGCACTTCCCGTTCGGTCGCAGCGGCGATGAACTCGGGGACGCGCTCAACACCAACGAGGCTCTGTACAGCGCGGATCGTGTCACCGGGAAGAGCCACTGAATGGGCCTCCTCCACAGGCGAGGTGACCGGGCCCTCCGACAGGTGCCGGTGGAGGTGTCGAGTGGCGAACAGCTTCATCGCACGCGCCAGTTCGGCGTCGACCGACTGCTGCGCGAGCGGCCGGAGTCTGCGAACGAGCGAGGCCGCCTCGGCCGCCTCGGCGTCCGTCGGGGGCAACGGGCCGAGATAGCGCGCGAAGACATGCTCGGTCGTGAACTCCAGGAAACGCGTGGCGATGTGCTCGATCTGACCCCTCAACTCCCTCAGATGGCCGGAGATCGCGGGCAATGGGACGCCGGCCGCATGCAACTCGGCGGCCACGGCCAGCTCTTGAGGACTCGGGACCAGAAACTCGTCGTCGTGTCCGGGGATCTGTTCCAGGATCCCGAGCGCCACCGCGTCGGCGATGGCCGCCTCGTCCTCGCTGCCCCCGAACCGTGCCGCGAGATCGGCGCGCGAGATCCGGTCGGCCTTCTCGTCGGTCCACGGCCCGTCGACCTCCGCGACCAGGCCGAGCACACCCCCGAGCCCGCGCCCCGCGTCCCACGCCTCGAGCAGCTCCTTGATCGAGGCCAGGGTGTACCCGCGGTCGAGGAGGTCGGCGATCTGCCGCAGCCGGGCCAGATGCGTGTCCCCGTACACATTGGCCCGGCCGCGCCGCTCGGGGCGGGGGAGCAGCCCGCGGTCCTGGTAGGCGCGGATGGTGCGGACCGTGGCGCCGCTGCGGTGCGCCAGGTCCTCGATCCGGTACTCGGCCACAGCCTGCTCCGTCACGCTTCACATCCCTCTGCCGTGCTGTGTGGGAAGGCGGCGCCGTCCCGTGTCCCGGACGTCGACCGCGTGCGGCCGGACCGAACGGAGGACCCTAGGACAGAGCGGTCCGGCCGATCGCGCCCGCCGCCGTCCTGGCCGCGGGCGACTGCGCCAGATACTCGACGGCCTTGCGCAGCGACCCCTCCTGCGAGGGATGGTACGACCGCCGCAGATAGCGGGGTATCGCCGCACCCAGCTCCCGCCAGCTGGGCAGCAGCCCCTTGCGCACCGCCCTGTTGTGTTCCGCCAGCGAGTAGCGCATCCGTCCGGCGAGCTGCGGGTCGTGACGTATGAGATATGCCGCGCCCCAGGCCCACAGGTACAGCATCACGGGAGCGGTGACGGCCATGCCCGCGAGCCGGCGGGCGTAGCGGGGCAGGCCCGCGCCGCCGCAGTGCTGGTACATGTCGAAGGCGACCGCGCGGTGCTCGACCTCCTCCGCGCCGTGCCAGCGCAGCAGGTCGAGCATGACCTCGTCCGAGTCCGCCGCGTCGAGCCCTTCGGCATGCAGCACCCAGTTCCCCAGGACCGCGGTGAACTGCTCGATCGCAGCGACGACGGAGAGCCGGAAGCGCAGCCACTCCTGGGTGGAGACCGGGGCACCCAGCGGCGGCCGCTCGCCGAGAAGCTTCTCGAAGAGGAAATCGACGTACTTCGTGAAGTCCGCGGTGTCGAGCCGCTGCGCTGCCAGATGGTCGAGGACGTACGCGTGCTGCACGCTGTGCGTGGCTTCCTGACCCATGAACCCCTTGACGTCCCCGAGCAGTTCGGGATCGTCGACGAGCGGCAGGCCCTCCTTGAACACCTTCACGAACCACCGCTCCCCCGCCGGGAGCAGCAGGTGCAGCACATTGATGACGTGCGTCGCCGTGGGCTCGCCCGGTATCCAGTGCAGCGGCGTCGTCTCCCAGTCGAAGGACACCCGGCGCGGGGTGATCGCGTAGTGCCCGGTGTGCCCGGTGTGCCCGGTGGGCTCGCTGTGTCCGGTGGGCCCGGCGCTCTCCTCGGTGCTCACAACGGCGGCTCCAATCGTGCGACGGCGCGCAGGGCCTTGGGTGTGAAGCGGGACATGAGGTGGGCGCCGCGGGCTTCCGGCGTGACGGGGACGACGGCCTGATTGCGTACGACGGCGGACAGGATTGCGTCGGCGACCTTCTCCGGCGGATAGTTCCGCAGGCCGTACAGGCGCGAGGACTTCTTCTGGCGGCGCTTCTCCTCTTCGGCGTCGACCCCGGCGAACCGGGCCGTCGCCGTGATGTTCGTGTTCACCAGGCCGGGGCAGATCGCGGAGACGCCGATTCCCTGGCCCGCCAGCTCGGCGCGCAGGCACTCGCTGAGCATGAGGACGGCGGCCTTGGACGTGCTGTAGGCGGGCAGAGCTTTGGAGGGCTGGAACGCGGCGGCGGACGCCGTGTTCACGATGTGGCCGCCCTGTCCTCGCTCGGCCATCTGCTTGCCGAAGAGGCGGCAGCCGTGGATGACGCCCCACAGATTGACGTCGAGGACCTTCTTCCAGTCCTCCGGCGTGGTGTCGAAGAAGGACCCGGACAGGCCTATGCCCGCGTTGTTCACCAGCACGTCGACGATGCCGTACTCGGCGGCGACCTTCTCGGCGAGTTTCTCCATGGCCTGCTCGTCGGCGACGTCGACGGTCTCGGCCCACGCCTGGGGGGCGCCTATGAGCTGGGCCATCTCGGCGGTGCGGGCCGCGCTCTCCGTGTCCCGGTCGACGGCCACCACGCGCGCGCCGGCCTCGGCGAACGCGAAGGCCGTGGCCCGCCCGATCCCGCTGCCCGCGCCCGTGACCAGCACCAGCTGGCCGCCGAAGCGCTCGGCGTGCTTGCCCGTCGCCTTCGTGCGCCGTGCGGGCAGACCCGCCTCCCGCTCCTCGTTCGCCAGGACGAACTCGCTGATCCACGCGGACAGTTGATCCGGCCGGGTGCGCGGCACCCAGTGCTTGGCCGGCAGGGTGCGGCGGACCAACCCCGGTGCCCACATTTCCAGTCCGTCATAGAGCCGCTCGGACAGGAAGATGTCGCCCAGGGGCAGGACGAGCTGCACCGGCACGTGCGCGTACGCGTCAGCGCGTGGCCTGCTCAGCCGCGCCCGTACGTTGTCCCGGTAGAGCCAGGCGCCGTGGGCCGCGTCCGACGGCAGGGACGGCGTCGGGTAGTCGCCCGCCGGCACCTTCTCCATGCGTTCGAGGATCTTCGGCCAGCGCTTGCCGAGCGGCCCGCGCCAGGCGAGTTCGGGCAGCACGGGTGTGTGCAGCATGTAGACGTACCAGGACTTGGCGCCCTGGCCGAGCAGCTGGCCCACCCTGCGGGGCGTCGGCCGCGCCATGCGCTTCTTGATCCAGTGCCCGAAGTGGTCGAGCGACGGGCCCGACATCGAGGTGAAGGACGCGATCCTGCCCTCGGTGCGCTTGACCGTCGCGAACTCCCAGGACTGCACCGAACCCCAGTCGTGGCCGACCAGATGGACCGGCTTGTCCGGGCTGACCGCGTCGGCGACCGCGAGGAAGTCGTCCGTCAGCTTCTCCAGCGTGAACCCGCCGCGCAGCGGCGTCGGCGCCGTCGACCTGCCGTGGCCCCGCACGTCGTACAGGACCACATGGAAGCGGTCCGCGAGCCGCTCGGCGACCTCCGACCACACCTCCTTGGAATCCGGGTACCCGTGCACGAGCAGCACCGTGGGCCGGTCCGGGTCGCCCAGCTCGGCCACGCACAGCTCGATACCGCCCGTGCTGACCCAGCGCTCCCGCGCTCCGGCCAGCCCCTTGATTCCCGTCATCAGATGCCCTCCGCCCAGCGCCGCACGTGCGGCAGATCGTCGTCCAGCCAGAACGCGCTCTGTTCGGGGTCCTTGGAGTCGGTGACGACCAGGATCTCCTCGAACTTCGCGCCCGTACCCCGGAAGCCGAGGTGCGGCTCCACCGCCCACAGACCCGGCTGCGGCGGATGGTCGGAGAACTTGTACGGCGACCACAGCGGGGACCAGCCGTCCCGGTGCCCATGGATCGCGTCGCTCGCGAGCCCCTTCAGGGACTGCGTGCCGAAGCCGAACAGCGTCGGGGACATCCGGCGCTCCTTGACCCGGTCCACCTTGTGCGCGATCACGCCGAACGGGTACGCGCGATGCCGGTTCGCGTAGCCCTGGCGGACCATGAGCCGGTCCACGTCCTCGTAGATCTCCCGCAGGGAACGGCGCTCGCGGACCTCGCGGACGATCAGCTCGCGGTGTGGCTCGAGGTCGGCGAGCAGCTTGTCCTGCACGGGATTGAGGCCGAGCGAGCCCGAGTAGCCGATGTCCGCCGTATAGCCCTTGTAGACCGGGGCCATGTCGAGGATGAACGGCATCCCCGCCTCCAGCTCCCGGTTCGTCGGGAAGAACTGGAGCGGGATCCGGAAGCCGGCGAACGCCGTGCGGTCGCCGAACCAGGCGAACGGCAGATGGAACCAGTCGCGCACCCCGCGCTCCCGCAGCCACTCCCGCTGCATCCGGGCGGCCTCGCGCTCCGTCACGCCCGGCTTGAGCTGCACCGCGACGGCCTCCGCGCACTCGTACGCGAGGGACTGGACTTCTCTGAACCCCCGCAGCTCCGCGGAGAGTTCACGTACCACTGCTGGGGTCATGCCACCGTCCGTCCGTGTCCGGTCCGTTGCCGTACGCGCTCGTAACTTGACACTGATGAATGTGACAATGGTTGGCGGCTGCGTCAAGGGGTGTGCACGGCAGCCTGTGGAAAACTCCCGGAGCTCACGGAGGGCGACTCAGGGAGGAACCCCTAGGGACCCGTAGTACTCGAGTCTGAGACAGGGACAACCCCCTGGTCTGACGACCCGTGTGGTCTGCGCCACTACCTTCGAGGTGTGACTGTGATCGCGACCGAAAGCCTGAGCAAGCGGTTCCCCCGGGTGACCGCGCTTGACCGGCTCTCCATGGACATCGGGCCCGGTGTGACGGGACTCGTCGGAGCCAATGGAGCCGGCAAGTCCACTCTGATCAAGATCCTTCTGGGTCTGTCCCCCGCCACGGAGGGCCGCGCCGCCGTGCTCGGCCTCGACGTGGCCACCGAAGGCGCCGCCATCCGCGAACGCGTCGGCTACATGCCGGAACACGACTGCCTGCCGCCCGACGTCTCGGCCACCGAGTTCGTCGTCCACATGGCGCGCATGTCGGGCCTGCCGCCCACCGCGGCCCGCGAGCGCACCGCCGACACCCTCCGCCACGTCGGCCTCTACGAAGAGCGCTACCGCCCCATCGGCGGCTACTCCACGGGCATGAAGCAGCGTGTGAAGCTCGCGCAGGCTCTTGTCCATGACCCGCAGCTCGTCTTCCTCGACGAACCGACGAACGGCCTCGACCCGGTCGGCCGTGACGACATGCTCGACCTGATCCGTCGCGTCCACACCGACTTCGGCATCTCGGTCCTCGTCACCTCGCACCTCCTGGGCGAGCTCGAGCGCACCTGCGACCACGTCGTCGTGGTCGACGGCGGAAAGCTCCTGCGGTCCAGTTCCACCACGGACTTCACCCAGACCACGACGACTCTGGCGATCGAGGTCACCGACTCCGACGAACACCCGGACGGCACGCGTGCGTTGCGTGAGGCCTTCGCCCTGCGCGGCATCGAGACCGCGACCGGAGGAGAGCTGCCCGGCGCCGGACACACGGTGCTGATCACCACCCAGAGCGACGACACCTACGACCTCGTGCGCGACATCGTCGCCGAGCTCGGCCTCGGGCTGATCCGGATGGAGCAGCGCAGGCACCACATCGCGGAAGTCTTCCGCTCAGAGACGGACAACGAGCGGAAGGAGGCGGTCACCCATGGCGGTTGAGCAGTCCCTCACCCCCGCCGGTGAGCAGACCCGCATCCACAACATCGGCTACCGCCACTACGACGGCCCGCGCCTCGGCCGCGCCTACGCCCGCCGCTCGCTCTTCTCCCAGAGCCTGCGCGGCGCCTACGGCCTCGGCCGCTCGGCCAAGTCCAAAGTGCTGCCGATGCTGCTCTTCGTCGTGATGTGCGTCCCCGCGCTGATCATGGTCGCGGTGGCCGTCACCACCAAGATGAAGGACCTGCCGGTCGACTACACGCGCTACGCGATCCTCCTGCAGGCCGTCATCGGGCTCTATCTCGCCTCCCAGGCACCCCAGTCCGTCTCGCGCGACCTGCGCTTCAAGACGGTCCCCCTGTACTTCTCCCGCCCCATCGAGCGCGGTGACTACGTCCTGGCGAAGTTCGCGGCCATGACCTCCGCCCTCTTCGCCCTTACGGCGGCCCCGCTGATCGTGCTCTACGTAGGCGCGCTGCTCGCCAAGCTCGACTTCGCCGAACAGACCAAGGGATTCGCCCAGGGACTGGTCTCCGTGGCTCTGCTCTCGCTGCTCTTCGCCGGCATCGGCCTCGTCGTCTCGGCGGTCACCCCCCGCCGAGGCTTCGGCATCGCCGCCGTCATCGCCGTCATGACCATCTCCTACGGAGCGGTCTCCACCGTCCAGGCCATCGCCGACTCGCAGGACAACGGTGGCGCGATCACGTGGCTCGGTCTCTTCTCGCCGGTCACCCTCATCGACGGCGTGCAGACCGCCTTCCTCGGCGCCACCTCCGCCTTCCCCGGCGGACACGGCCCCTCGACCGGCCAGGGCGTCGTCTATCTGCTCGTCGTGCTCGGACTCATCGCGGGCTGCTACGGCCTCCTGATGCGTCGCTACCGGAAGGTCGGACTGTGACCACGATCAACATCGACCACGTATCGCGCTGGTTCGGCAACGTGGTGGCGGTCAACGACATCACGATGACGATCTCCCCCGGCGTCACCGGCCTCCTCGGCCCGAACGGCGCGGGAAAGTCCACCCTCATCAACATGATGGGCGGCTTCCTCGCCCCGTCGAACGGAACGGTCACCCTCGACGGAGAGCCGATCTGGCGCAACGAACAGGTCTACCGCCACATCGGCATCGTCCCCGAGCGCGAGGCGATGTACGACTTCCTCACCGGCCGCGAATTCGTCGTCGCCAACGCCGAGTTGCAGGGCCTCGGCACGCACGAGGCGCAGAAGGCGCTCGCCACGGTCGAGATGGAGTACGCGCAGGACCGCAAGATCTCGACGTACTCCAAGGGCATGCGCCAGCGCGTGAAGATGGCGTCCGCCCTCGTCCACGAGCCGTCCGTGCTGCTGCTCGACGAGCCGTTCAACGGCATGGACCCGCGCCAGCGCATGCAGCTCATGGACCTCCTGCGGCGCATGGGCGCCGAGGGTCGCACGGTCCTCTTCTCGTCGCACATCCTCGAAGAGGTCGAGCAGCTCGCTTCCCACATCGAGGTGATCGTCGCCGGGCGCCACGCGGCCGGCGGTGACTTCCGCAAGATCCGCCGCCTGATGACCGACCGTCCGCACCGCTACCTCATCCGCTCCAGCGATGACCGCGCCCTCGCGGCAGCGCTGATCGCGGATCCGTCCACCGCGGGCATCGAAGTCGACCTCAAGGAGGGCGCGTTGCGCGTCCAGGCCGTCGACTTCGGCCGGTTCACCACCCTGCTGCCCCAGGTCGCCAAGGCCCACGGCATCAGACTGCTCACGGTCTCGCCGTCCGACGAGTCCCTCGAGTCCGTGTTCTCGTATCTGGTCGCGGCGTAGGAGGCCCTGATGTACGACCCCACTGTCGCCCGGCTCACCTACCGAGCCCTGCTCGGCCGTCGCCGGGCCCTCATCCTGTGTGCCCTGCCCGTCCTGCTCATCGCCATCTCCGCGCTCGTGCGCGGCCTCACCGGGGCGGACGACCAGATCGCCGCCGACGTGCTCGGCGGATTCGCGCTCGCCACGATGGTGCCGATCATCGGCGTCATCGCGGGCACGGGCGCGATCGGCCCCGAGATCGACGACGGCTCCGTCGTCTACCTCCTGGCGAAGCCGATCAAGCGCCCGACGATCATCTTCACCAAGCTGATCGTCGCCATCGCCGTGACCATGGTGTTCTCCGCGGTCCCCACCCTCATCGCGGGCCTGATCCTGAACGGGAACGGGCAGCAGATCGCCGTCGCCTACACGATCGCGGCCCTCGTCGCCTCCATCGCGTACGCCGCGCTCTTCCTGCTCCTCGGCACGATCACACGCCACGCGGTGGTCTTCGGCCTCGTCTACGCCCTGGTCTGGGAAGCGCTCTTCGGGTCCCTCGTGGCCGGTGCGCGCACCCTCAGCGTGCAGCAGTGGTCCCTCGCCGTGGCCCACAAGGTGGCGGGCGGCGACCTCATCACCTCGGACGTCGGCCTCCCTCTCGCCACCGTCCTGCTCGCCGGGGTCACCGTGCTCGCCACCTGGTACGCGGGCCAGAAGCTGCGCACGCTGAAGCTCGCCGGCGAGGAGTGACAGCTCTTGACAGCGGCTTCACCCTCCCATCAGGACACTGGTCGGGAGGGTGACCTGTTTTCCGGGAGAGCGCCCCGTTTTCCAGAAAGCTGATCTGTCCCAGCAAGGTGACCCGTTCCAGGAGGAGTGGAGATGACGGCGGAGCCGGAGCGTGAGCGGGACGAGACATGGGAGGGCGTGGCCCTCGACGAGGACTTCATACGGTCCGCCGAGACCACGGAGCCGTCCGCGCGGGCCCGCATGCTCGCCGCACGCTGGCGGAACGAGTCCCCGGAGCCCCAGCCGTGGCGCTCCGACGAGCCACCCGCGGGCTGGTTCTTCAGCCGCGCCCGCCGCCGCAAGTGGCGTAAGCGCTAGGGCCTCTCGTCTGGCCCGGACAGGCCCAGGCGCGCGCCTGGCCACGTTTTATTCGGTGGCGCCCAACTCCTGGTAGAGGCACAGTAGTTCTGTAACCGCGCCGCGCACGGCGCCCGCCTACTGGGAGAGGAGCGAGACGATGTCGGTCAAGATTCCGTCGAGCTCCCAGCAGGGCAGCCCACGGCAGGCTCCGGAGTAGTTACTCACTCCGTATGAGCCGGCTCACGGGGAGGCTGCCCGGGGCGGCCGCTTCGAGCGCGCACCTTCCCGGTGCGCGGGCCGCCCACCCAGACTTTTCAGTGCCGCCCCCAAGGGAACGGCACCCGCGGACGGCCGCGGCGACGGCAGGCCGTCAGCCCAGCAGGCGTTCCAGGACCACCGCGATGCCGTCGTCCGCGTTCGACGTCGTGACCTCGTCCGCGACGGCCTTGAGCTCCGCGTGGGCATTGGCCATCGCCACGCCGTGCGCCGCCCAGCCGAACATCGGGATGTCGTTGGGCATGTCGCCGAAAGCGATCGTGTCGGCCGCCTTCGCGCCCAGCCGGCGCGCGGCCAGCGAGAGACCGGTCGCCTTCGAAAGACCGAGCGGCAGCAGTTCGACGATGCCCTCGCCCGCCATCGTGACGCCCACCAGATCACCGGCCACGGCCAGCGCCACGGCGGCCAGCTCGTCGTCGGTCATGCCCGGGTGCTGCACGTACACCTTGTTCAGCGGCGCCGCCCACAGCTCGGTGACATCCGTGAACGGGATGACCGGCAGGGGGCCCTCCTGCACCTGATAGCCGGGCCCCACGACGACCTCGCCATCGAGGCCGTCACGGCTCGCGGCCAGAGCCAGCGGCCCGGCCTCCGCCTCGATCTTGGAGAGCGCGAGACCGGCCAGCTGCCGGTCGAGAGTCACCGATGTCAGTAGCCGGTGCTCGCCGGCGTGATAGACCTGCGCGCCCTGCCCGCACACCGCGAGGCCCTCGTAGCCGAGGTCGTCGAGGATGTGCCGGGTCCAGGGCACGGCCCGCCCGGTCACGATGATGTGGGCGGCGCCCGCCGCGGTGACCGCGGTGAGCGCCTCACGCGTCCGCTCGGAGACCGTGTCGTCGGGCCGCAGAAGCGTCCCGTCGAGATCGGTCGCGACGAGTTTGTACGGGAACGGGTGATCCAGCGGAGCAGGGTGGCTCACTTGTTGATCGGCTCCAGGATCTTTCGGCCCCCCAAGTACGGACGCAGCACCTCGGGCACCCTCACGGAGCCGTCGGCCTGCTGGTGATTCTCCAGGATGGCCACGATGGTGCGCGGCACCGCGCACAGCGTGCCGTTCAGCGTCGCCAGCGGCTGGACCTTCTTGCCGTCGCGCATCCGGATGGACAGGCGGCGGGCCTGGAAGCCGTCACAGTTCGACGCCGAGGTCAGCTCGCGGTACTTGCCCTGCGTCGGGATCCACGCCTCGCAGTCGAACTTGCGCGAGGCCGAGGACCCGAGGTCGCCCGTCGCCACGTCGATGACCTGGAAGGGCAGTTCGAGGCCGGTCAGCCACTGCTTCTCCCACTCCAGAAGCCGCTTGTGCTCGGCCTCGGCGTCCTCGGGAGCGACGTACGAGAACATCTCGACCTTGTCGAACTGGTGCACGCGGAAGATGCCCCGGGTGTCCTTGCCGTACGTACCGGCCTCGCGGCGGAAGCAGGGCGAGAAGCCGGCGTAGCGCAGCGGCAGCTTGTCCGCGTCGAGGATCTCGTCCATGTGGTACCCGGCGAGCGCGACCTCGGAGGTGCCGACCAGGTAGTAGTCGTCCTTCTCCAGGTGGTACACGTTCTCCGCGGCCTGGCCGAGGAAGCCGGTGCCCTCCATGGCGCGCGGGCGCACCAGCGCCGGCGTCAGCATCGGGATGAAGCCGGCCTCGGTGGCCTGCGCGATCGCCGCGTTCACCAGGGCGAGTTCGAGGAGCGCGCCGACGCCTGTCAGGTAGTAGAAGCGCGAGCCCGACACCTTGGCGCCGCGCTCGACGTCGATGGCGCCGAGCGCCTCGCCGAGCTCCAGATGGTCCTTGGGCTCGAAGCCCTCGGCGCCGAAGTCGCGGATCGTGCCGTGCGTCTCGAGGACGACGAAGTCCTCCTCGCCGCCGACCGGGACGTCCGTGTGCACGATGTTGCCCAGCAGGAGGGCGAGGCGCTGGGTCTCCTCGTCGGCCTCGCGCTGCTCGGCCTCGGCGCTCTTGACGGCGGCGGAGAGCTCGCCGGTCTTCTTCAGGAGCTCCTGCTTCTCGTCGGCGGAGGCTTTGGGGATCAGCTTGCCGAGCGACTTCTGCTCGGAACGGAGCTCGTCGAAGCGGAGCCCGGACGACCTGCGCCGCTCGTCGGCGGAGAGCAGGGCGTCGACGAGTGCGACGTCCTCTCCACGGGCGCGCTGGGAGGCGCGAACACGGTCGGGGTCCTCACGAAGCAGGCGAAGGTCAATCACCCCTCAAGGCTACCGGTGCGCGGTTCCACCGCACGAACCGATATCCCGTGCGTTACCTTTTGCCCGATTTGCCGGATATGAATTCGGCAATGGGCGGTCGACGCGCGGCGAAGCTCGTGGCCGAAATGGATCTTCTCGGGGCTGGTCGGACGCTGTGGGCTCCGGTCAATAAAAAGGGCTCCATTCCCCGAAATGGGGCAGATGCGGCACGGCCGCTTGACCAAATCCCCTTGCGTGGGGCGGGACTTGGCGGCGGGGTTGTCCACAGGAATGCGGCTCCCCGAAAAGTTATCCACAGGCTGTGCGAAAGATCTGTGGATGCCGGAAGAGATCGTTCCGAAAGCCGCATGAGCGGCGAAGGATTCCCGATCCAAACCCATCTCACACGCACTTTCGAGTGGAAATGGTTCGCTCTATAGAGTTGATCAAAGGAAAAGAGTGGACGAGGGGTGACGTGCGCGCCTGTGGACGGAGTTGTGGGCTGTAGGGCGATTTGTCGACCATGTAGCGAGATGGTGTCGACTTGTCCCCAGGTCGAGAAGCATGCCTGTGGATAACTTCTGTGGATGGCGAAAATCTGCAGGTAGGACTGGTTCTGAGGACGTCGAAATCCGGCGCCCGAAGACGCCGGAATCCCGTCAGAACCCGTATGCCCCAAGGCGCCGGAACCCGTATGCCCGAATGCGCCGGAGCCCGTATGTCCGAAGGCGCCGCCAGCTGGAACGCAAAGGCGTCAGAAACGGCCGTCCTGGCAGCGCGCGAGCCAGTCGGACGCCGCCATGAAGTCGCTGTCGGACGTTCCCGTCCGCGGAGTCCGGACGTCCGCCACGGTGACCCCGGCCCTCGGATACGAGCCCAGGAAGCGCACCTGCGGGCAGACCCGCTTGAGCCCCATCAGCGCCTCGCCCACGCGGCGGTCCGAGATATGGCCCTCCGCGTCGATGGCGAAGCAGTAGTTCCCGATGCCCTCACCGGTCGGCCGGGACTGCAGCAGCATCAGGTTGACCCCGCGCACCGCGAACTCCTGGAGCAGTTCGAGCAGCGCGCCCGGGTGGTCGTCGCGCTGCCAGATGACCACGGAGGTCTTGTCCGCGCCGGTGGGCGCGGCGGGGCGGGCCGGCTTGCCGACGAGGACGAAGCGCGTCTGCGCGTTCTCCGCGTCATGGATCTCGGTGACCAGTGGCACCAGGCCGTAGCGCTCCGCGGCGAACGCGCCCGCGAACGCCGCGTCGTAGCGACCCTCCTGGACCAGGCGCGCACCGTCCGCGTTCGACGCCGCGGACTCCCACGTCACGTCCTCGGCGAGATTCGCCTTCATCCAGTTGCGGACCTGCGGCTGAGCCGCGGGGTGGGCCGTCACCGTCTTGATGTCCGACACCTGCGTACCGGGCCTGACCAGCAGCGCGAAGGTGATGGAGAGCAGCACCTCGCGGTAGATCATCAGCGGCTCGCCGGCCACCAGCTCGTCGAGCGTGGTCGTGATGCCGCCCTCGACGGAGTTCTCGATCGGCACGAACGCGGCCTCGGCCTCGCCGTTGCGTACGGCGTCGAGTGCGGCGGGCACGGACACCATCGGAACGAGTTCCCGGGTGGCGGTCTCCGGGAGCGTGCGCAGAGCAACCTCGGTGAAGGTGCCCTGAGGGCCGAGATACGCGTAGCTGGCTGACATATTGGTCACCCTAATGGGCCTCCAGCAACGCCTGCCCCACGTACTCGCCCTTTGCCGTCCCGCCGGGCACCGCGAACAGCCCGCTCGACTCGTGACGGATGAAGTCCGACAGGGCGTCTCCCCGGTCGAGCTTGCGCTGCACCGGCACGAAGCCGCGCAGGGGGTCCGCCTGCCAGCAGACGAAGAGCAGCCCGGCGTCCGGCACCCCGTCGTGGCCGATGCCGTCGTGGTACGAGAACGGGCGGCGGACCATCGCGGCGCCGCCGTTCTGGTCGGGCCGGGTGATGCGCGCGTGGGCGTTGATGGGTATGACGAGCTTGCCGTCGGCGCCGGTCTTCTCCAGGTCCGGCTTCGTGGTCTCCGTGCCGCCGGTCAGGGGCGCGCCGTCGGACTTCTTGCGCCCGATGACGTCCTCCTGCGCCTTCCCCGACAGCTTCTCCCAGTCGTCGAGGAGCATGCGGATGCGCCGTACGACGGCGTACGAGCCGTCGGCCATCCAGGCGGGGTCGCCCGAGGCGGGCACGAAGATCCGCTTGTCGAAGTCGGCGTCGGCCGGCTTCGGGTTGTTGGTTCCGTCGATCTGGCCCATGAGATTGCGGGCGGTCATGGGGTGGGAGGTGGCGCCGGGCGAGCGGTTGAAGCCGTTCATCTGCCAGCGCACCCTGGCCGCTTCCCCCGCGTCCCGCTGGACCGCGCGCAGGGCGTGGAAAGCGACCAGCGCGTCGTTCGCGCCGATCTGCACCCACAGATCGCCGTTGCTCCGGGCCTTGTCGAGGTGGTCGGAGAAGAAGTCGGGCAGCGGGTCGAGGGCCGCCGGGCGCTGCTTCTCCAGCCCCGTACGGGAGAAGAAGCTGTGGCCGAAGCCGAAGGTGAGCGTCAGCGATGAAGGACCGGCGTCGCCGGCAACGTCGGTGTCGGAGTCGTCGAGGGCTTCCCCGGCCATCAGCCGCTGGGCGGTGGCCGACCAGCGCCGCATCAGGGCAGCCGCTTCCTTGCGTCCGGCTCCCGGCGCGAGATCGAAGGCGATCAGGTGCCCGCGGGACTGCGTCGGGGTCGTGATGCCGGCCTGATGTTTCCCGTGAAACATCACGCGGTCCGCGCCGAGGGAGGTCAACGACGCGGCGGCGTCGGGGGAGTTCGACGACGCGGTCGCGTACCCTGCGGCGCCGCCCACGGAGCCCAGGGCGAGGCCTGTCGCGCCCGCGGTGCCGAGCAGCCGCCGTCGGGAGATGCCGGAGTCGGTCCGGTTCTCGGAGTCAGCCATGGTGGGGGTCAGCCGATCTTCGCGTTCTTGTTGACGGTCACTTGGTCGATGTCGGATGTGCGCACGGTGATCGCGATCTTCCAGTCGCCCGCCACGGGGATCTGTACGCCGCTCGCGCTCCAGTGTCCGGTGGCGATGTGGTCGGGAACGACCGGCAGGGGGCCGAGCTTCTTCGCGGCGAGGGTGAAGGAGACCTTCACCTCGGGGACGTCGAACGCCTTGCCGTTGGGGCGCTCCACATAGACGTGCATGTCGTTGCTGCCGGTGCGCCCGGGATCCATGTCCAGCAGAAGCGTGCCCTTGCCGTCCTGGCCGCCCGTGTCGAACGGCAGCTTCAGGGAGAGCGGCCCCGACCGCTGGGAGGCCGCAGCGGTGACGGCCTTGGCCTCCTCCTCGGTGCGGCCAGGCTCCGTCGAGGTGAGCACGGTGGTGACGACGAGCAGGACGACGGCGACGCCGGCCTCGGTGAGTACGGAGCGACGCAGTCCGGAGCGGCCCGGGTCGGCGTCCCGTATGCGCTTCTCGCGAGCGGTCGTGAGCGCGGCGCGCTGGCGGGCGAGCTGGGCGGACCGCTTGTCGTCGACGTCGGAGCCGGAACCCGTATCACTGCCGGCACCGGAGCCCGTATCGCCACCGGAACCGGAACCCGCTTCGCCTCTACGCCCTTCCGCGGACGACGACCCCTTCGAAGCGCCGCCGGTAGGTACCGTCACCGCCTCTTCCGACCGTGTGCGCTCCTCGATCACAGTGGTTGCGGCGGCCTCCGGGGCGAGGCCCTCCGACAGGCGTCCCGTCCACTTCCGCGAGATCCAGGCGACGCCGACCAGGACGGCGACGAGCCCGATCTTGAGCAGCAGCAGTTGCCCGTAACGGGTGCCGGTGAGTGCCGACCAGGAGCCGACCTGGCGCCACGACTGGTAGAGCCCGGTCGCGGCCAGGGTGGAGACCGCGCAGAACGCCACCCGGGAGAACCGCCGGACGGCGGTGGCCTCGATCGACGGCGCCCGGTACAGGGCGACGAGCAGGGTGGCGAGCCCGCCGAGCCAGGCCGCCACCGCGAGCAGGTGCAGGACGTCGACGGGCATGGCGAGTCCGGCCTGGATGCCGGTGGAGGCGTGCTCGGCCATCGCCCAGGTGGCGGCGAGACCGGCGGCGACGACCGCGCCGCCGATCGCGAGCCCGAAGGTGAGGTCCTTCTTCTCCTTGGGGTCGGTCCGCTTCTCGTACGCGCCGAAGAGCACGGCGATGAAGAGGGCGGCGGCGGCGAGGAGCAGGAGCCGTGACACCAGTGCCGCGCCCGACTTGGTCTGCAGGACCTGCCCGAGGAGGGTCAGGTCGAAGATGTCACCGACCGCGCCGGACCCTGTGTAGGAGCCGCGCATCAGGAGCATGGCGAGGGTCGCGCCGGTGAGGGTGATCCAGCCGCCCACCACGACCCGCTGCACAGGGCGTACGCCCGCTCCGCGCGGCCAGCAGGCGAGGACGAAGGCCGCGCCGCCGACGGTGAGGATGAACCCCCCGTAGGAGAGGTACCGCGCGACGCCGTAGAGCCCGCCGACGACGCCGCCGCCCGCGGTCTGGTCGGGCAGTGCCGCGGTGGTCTTGGAGGGGGCGCCGATGGAGAAGGTGAACGCCCCGGAGACGGGGTGGCTGTCGGCCGAGACGACCTGGTAGGCGACGGTGAACGTGCCGTCGGGCAGCCCGGAGTGGAGGGGGACGCCGTAAGTCGTGCCACCGAGGTCGGTCGTCTTGCCGGTGTCGACGCGCTTTCCGGCCGGGTCGAGAACCCGTACGGAGCCGGCGGACATGGCGACTTCCTCGGAGAAGGTCAGGGACACCCGTGTGGGGGCCTGCTCGACCACCGCGCCCTGCTTCGGGTCGCTCCCGGTCAGCGCGGCGTGCGCGGAGACGGGCGCGGCGCCGGCGAGGAGGGCGCCGGTGACGGCGAGGAGCAGCAGCAACAGGTGCCGGAAGCGGGGAGCGATGGTCTTCACGAACGGTCAGCCCCTCAGTGCGACGTGTGCGACGGGTGTGACGGGTGTGACTTGTGCGATGCCATCGACGACACCGAGGAAATTGATGCCATCGACGTCACCGACGACCTTGATGCCATCGACGACATCGACGAGTGCGCCGACTTGGCCGCCGGGTTGTAGGTGGCGGCCTTCACGGGGAAGGTCACCGTGACGGTGCCGGACTTGGCGAAGTGCAGCTTCACGGACACCTTGTCGCCCTCCTTCGGCGTCTGCTTGAGATCTTCGAACATGAGGTGGTTGCCACCGCGTTCGAAGTCGAGCTCGCCGTCGGCCGGGACGGGGAAGGACTTCCGCTCCTTCATCACCCCGCCCTTGGTGGAGTGGAGGGTCACCTGCTGGGCGATGGAGCTGGTCACCGAGGTGAGCGTGTCGGCGCCGCCGCTGTTGTGCACGATGAAGAAGCCGGCCGCCATGTCGCCGCCCGCGGGCGCCGGTATGAACGCCCCGCCGACCTTTACCGCGGGCTTGCCGGAGGACGCCGAGGCCGACGAGTCGCCCGAGCCGCAGGCCGTGAGGGCGAGCCCGGCCGCCAGCGCCGTGGCGCCGAGGGCGAGCGGTGTACGCCTCACGGCTGCTCCCCCTTGATGATCTTGGGGAGGTCCTTGGTGTAGTCGTCGACGGTGGCGTCCTCGCCGTACAGGACGTACCCGGCGTCGGTCTTCGGCGAGAAGGCGATGACCTGGGTGCCGTGCATCGAGACGAGCTTGCCGTTCTTGTCCTTCTCCGTCGGCTCGATGGAGATGCCGAGGGTGCGGGCGCTGCCCTGGATGGTGGCGAAGTCGCCGGTCAGGCCGATGAAGTCGGGGTCCTGCGCCTTGAGCCACTTGCCGAGGACGGGCGCGGTGTCGCGGTCCGGGTCGGTGGTGACGAAGACGACCTGGAGCTTGTCCTGTTCGGCCCTCGGCAGTGCCTTCTTGGCGACGGCGATGTTGCTCATCGTCAGGGGGCACACGTCGGGGCAGTGGGTGTAGCCGAAGTAGATCAGCGTGGGCTTGCCCTTGGTCTGCTCGCGCAGGTCGAACTTCTTGCCGTGGGTGTCCGTGAGGACTAGGTCCGGCTTCTTGAAAGGCGAGTCGAGGACGGTCGCGGCCTTGTTCGAGCCGGTCTCGGCGGAGACCTCGGCCACGGGCTTGTTGCTGTCGTCGCCACTGCCGCAGGCGGAGAGGGTGAGCGAGGCCGCGGCGATGAGACCGGCGGCGAGCAGCGTCTTCTTGCGGAGGGCCTGGCGAGGACCTGTGTGCGGGGTCTTACGGGGAGAGCGCATAGAAAAATGTCCCAGATGTGAGGCGGGCCGGTGTGCACCGGGGTCGGCCGGCGGCCACGGGGGGCCGACGTCTGCGCCGGCCCCGGTGCACACCCGCGGCTGGTTCAGCTGTTGGTACGACGGCGTCCCGCGAGCACCCCGAAGGCCACGCCGGCGGCGCCGACGACGATGCCGGCGATGCCGAGGGCGCGTGCGGTGGTGTCGCTGTCGGAGGAGCCGTCGGAGGAGCTGTCCGACGAGGAGGCCGTGGCCGCCTTGTCGTCATCCGACTTGGCGCTGTCGTCGGCCGCGGCGCCGCCGTGGTGGTCCTCGGTCGCGGCCGAGAGCTCCAGGGTGGGCGCCGGGTTCTCCGGCTCCTCCTGGCCCTTGGCCTGCGGCTCGATCCAGCGCACGACTTCCTTGTTGTCGTAGGTCTGGATCGCCTTGAAGACGAGCTCGTCCGTGTCCTCGGGCAGCTGCCCGATGGAGAGCGGGAACTTCTGGAAGAAGCCGGGCTGGATGCCCTTGTCCTTGCCCGAGCCGTCGGCGGTCCAGGTGACCTGGGAGACGGCCTGGTCGATCTTCTCGCCGTGCATCTCCAGCGGCTTGTCGAGCTTGGACTTGGTGACCTTGGCGGTCCAGCCGGGGATGGGCTCGGGCATGACCGAGGCCAGCGGGTGGTCGGTCGGGAAGTTGACCTCGACCTTGGTGGTCGCGGCGTCGTCGCGCTCGTTCGGCACCTTGAAGTTCACGACGGCGTATCCGCCCTTGGCGGCGACGCCCTCAGGCTGCACGCTCACGTGTGCGAAGGCGGGGACGGAGAGCACCAGGACGGCGGACGCGGCGGTGGCACCGACTGCGGCGACGCGGGAAATCTTCTTCATGGCAGAAACCACTCCACTCGGGTTCAGCGAGATCAGGCGAACGGTGAGTGCGCGCACCGGGAACGGGGCACGCGCGCGTGCCGCACGACACTCCTCCGCGCTGAGCGGGAACCCGTGCAGGGCCCCGCGTGGAGTACGTGTGTCGTGTCAGGCAGCGAGACGGAACGCGTCGCCCACGGGCGGGCCGCGCCTGATCACCGAGTGCTGAAGTGCCGTCGTGCGCAGAGGCAGTGGCGCGAGGAGCTCGATGGGCACCACATGGGGCGCCGCTTCCGCAGCCCCGGGCAGACCGGTCCTGAGGGCGCGTACGAGAGCGAGAGCGGCGCGCAAGGAACGGACGAGCGCCCCCTGGGCGACTCCATGCGCCGAGTTCGCCGAGAGGCGGACGAGCCGGCCGAGCGCGAGGTCTCCATGGCGCAGCAGCCAGCCCGCGACGACTGCGGCGAGCAGGTGCCCGAGCAGCATCGGCAGGGACGGCAGCAGTGGCATGGAGGTGACCGCTTCGGTGGCGGTGTGGTGGTGCATGCCCGTTCCGGAACCGGGTTCGACGCCGGCGTCCGACAGGATCTTCTGCGCCTGCGCGGGGCTGATCGCCGCCATGCCGGAGCCGCACATGAGACGGGCCGCGCGCTCCACGACCGAGGGTTCCTGTGTGGTCTGCGCCATCGTCATGGTGCCGTGCTGGCCCACTCCGAAGAGGGTGTGCAGACCGGTCTGACCGACCACGAGAGCAGCGGCGATGCCCGGCAGCGAGCGCTCGCGCCCGGCGAGCGGCGCCGCCACGGCGAACACCGCGAGGAACCCGACGCCCAACGTCCACAGCGGGACGGTGGCGCACGAGGCGAGCACATGTCCGGCCGCGGACAACGCGACGCAGACCGCGGTGAACACCGCGGCCCTCAGCAGCCGGACATCCGTTCCGGTGCGCGCCTCGCGCTGGTGGGGGGCAGACATGGCGGGCTCATCATCGCACTGGGCTTACCCGCCTCATACGGCAGGTCCACAAGGTCCGGAATCTTCCGCCCCGCCCCCTTGAAGCCGACTCCGGACACCGCTGAAGCCGGCTCCGTACACCGCCGCCACCGGTCCGCGCGTCCGCCGTATGGGCGGTATCACGTGAAACACGCGATTGCACAGGGGCCGTTGCGGCAATACGTATCGGTATGTCGAGCCGCGGCCTGGAGGCTGGAGCATGAGCATCTGGTGGTCTCTGCACTTGCGCCGCGAGGCCGCGAGCGTTCCGCTCGCCCGACGCCTGCTGATCGACACCATGGACACCGCGGGCGTGGACCCCGACATCTCGTACGACCTGTCCGTCGCCCTCACCGAGGCCTGTGCCAACGCCGTCGAGCACGGCGGCGATCCGGACCCCGACGATCCGGCGGGCGCGTACCGGGTCACGGCCTACCTGGAGGGCGAGACCTGTCGCATCGAGGTCGCCGACTCAGGTCCCGGCTTCCCGGCCCTGCGCGGCCGCGGCACGACGCTGCTCAAGCCCGCCCCCGACCACGCCGAGCACGGCCGCGGACTCTGTCTCATCCAGGAGCTCGCGGACCACGTCCACTTCGTCAACAGACCGGGCAGAGGCGGCGCGGTGGTCAGCTTCGACAAGGTGCTCAAGTGGCGCGAGGACGCGCCCCTGGTCTCGGCCTGACGCCCTCCGGGCACGAAAGCCAGACCCGTCCGGGCACGAAAGCCAGACTCGTCCCGACACGACACCCTGACCCCCTCCGGGCACGACAGTGGCCGGGCACCGTCACGCCGTGCCCGGCCACTTCGCAAACGCGTCTCTACGCGCGCGTGGTTCAGCCCTTGAGCTGAGCCATCCACGCCTCGACCTCGTCCGAGCGGCGCGGCAGGCCGGCGGAGAGGTTCCGGTTGCCGTCCTCGGTCACGAGGATGTCGTCCTCGATCCGGACGCCGATGCCGCGGTACTCCTGCGGCACGGTCAGGTCGTCGGCCTGGAAGTACAGACCGGGCTCGACGGTCAGGCACATGCCGGGCTCCAGCGTGCCGTCCACGTACGTCTCGGTGCGCGCGACGGCGCAGTCGTGGACGTCGAGGCCGAGCATGTGGCCGGTGCCGTGCAGCGTCCAGCGGCGCTGGAGGCCGAGCTCGAGGACGCGCTCGACCGGGCCCTCGACGAGGCCCCACTCGACGAGCTTCTCGGCGAGCACATGCTGCGCGGCGTCGTGGAAGTCGCGGTACTTGGCACCGGGCTTGACGGCCGCGATACCGGCCTCCTGGGCCTCGTACACGGCGTCGTAGATCTTCTTCTGGAGCTCGGTGTAGCGGCCGTTGACCGGCAGCGTGCGCGTCACGTCGGCGGTGTAGAGGCTGTGCGTCTCGACGCCCGCGTCCAGGAGGAGCAGGTCTCCGGAGCGGACCGGGCCGTCGTTGCGGACCCAGTGGAGGGTGCAGGCGTGCGGGCCGGAGGCGCAGATCGAGCCGTAGCCGATGTCGTTGCCCTCGACGCGTGCGCGCAGGAAGAACGTGCCCTCGATGTAGCGCTCGCTGGTGGCCTCGGCCTTGTCGAGGATCTTCACGACGTCCTCGAAGCCGCGGACGGTGGAGTCGACGGCCTTCTGCAGCTCGCCGATCTCGAACGCGTCCTTCACGAGGCGGGCCTCGGAGAGGAAGACGCGCAACTCGTCGTCGTGCTCGCGGGTGACCTTGTCGGTCAGGGCGGCCTCGATGCCGGCGTCGTGTCCGCGCACCACGCGGACCGGGCCGCTCGCCTCGGCCAGGTGGCCGGCGAGCTCGCGCACGTCGGAGGCGGGGATGCCGTAGACCTGCTCGGCCTCGGCGAGGGAGTGGCGGCGGCCGACCCACAGCTCGCCCTGGCCGTCCAGCCAGAACTCGCCGTTCTCGCGGTCGGAGCGCGGCAGCAGGTAGATCGTCGCGTCGTGCCCGGAGATCGTCGGCTCAAGGACGAGGACGCCGTCCTCCGTCTGGTTGCCGGTCAGGTACGCGTACTCGACGGAGGCGCGGAAGGCGTACTCGGTGTCGTTCGAACGGGTCTTGAGGTTGCCCGCGGGGACGACGATGCGCTCACCGGGGAAGCGCGCGGAGAGGGCGGCGCGGCGGGCGGCCGTCTCGGACGCCTGCGCGATCGGCTCGAGGCCGTGCAGCTCCGTGTCGGCCCAGCCGGACTTCATGCTCTCGGCGAGCTCATCGGACACGCCCGGGTACAGGCCGTTCTTGCGCTGCTTGATCGGCTCGTCGCTCTCGGTCTGAGCGATCTCCGGGTTCTCCGGGGTGAGCTCCTCCGACACGTCTTCCTCCTAGATACGGCCCTGGGATCGGCCTGGGTGCGGCCTGGGTACAACGATGGACCCCCTCCATCGTACGGTCGTACGGAAGGGGGCCCAGGGCCGGAAGACCTGTTACATCAAGGGCTACGGGCTGTACCGCCCCGGTCACCGGATCACTTGAAGCGCGCGGCGAGCAGCACGACGTCCTCGTCGCTGTCGGCGGCGTCGAGCCCGTCCGGCAGGACGGTGTGCAGGACGTGGTCGGCGATCGCGCCGGGGTCGTCGCGGATCGTGCGCGGGACGCCGGCCGCCGCCGCGTGCAGACGGGCGAAGGCGCGGTCCATGGGGTCACCGGTGCGGTGCAGCAGTCCGTCCGTGTACAGCAGCACGGTCTCGCCGGGCTCCGGGCTGAACTCGACGCTCGGCGCCTCCCAGCAGGCCAGCATCCCGAGCGGCGCGGACAGCGACGTCTCCACGAACTCGGTGCGTCTCTCGCCGATGACCAGCGGCGGACTGTGCCCGGCCCCGGCCAGGACGATCTTGCGCAGGGCGGGCTCGCAGTACGCGAAGAGGGCGGTGGCGCTGCGCGCGGGCTCGGTCAGCCGGAGCAGCAGCTCCAGATCGGACAGGACGGCGACGGGGTCCTCGCCCTCCATCACCGCGTACGCCCGCAGGCTGGCCCTGAGCCGGCCCATCGCGGCGACGGCGCTGGCCCCGGAGCCGGTGACCGAGCCGACGGCCAGGCCGAGCGCGCCCTCGGGCAGCGGCAGCGCGTCGTACCAGTCTCCGCCGCCGCGCGGGCCCGTGCGGTGCCGGGCGGCGAGCTGGACGTCCGCGACCCGCGGGAGCCGCGGCGGCAGCAACTCCTCCGCGATGGTGCGGGACTTGGTGCGCGCCCGCTCCAGTTCGAGCAGGCGCGCGAGGTGTTCGGTGGCGTAGCGCGTGTACAGACCGACCAGATGGCGCTGGCGTTCGACGGGCTCGGCGGGCTCGTCGTAGAGCCACACCGCGGCGCCGAGCCGGCCCGCCGCCTCGGTCGCGAGGGGCAGCGCGAAGCTCGCGGCGTAGCCGAGCCGGGCGGCGACCTCGCGGTGGCGCGGGTCGAGCCCGTCCTCGGACAGCAGATCCGCGTGCACCTCGGGCTCGCCGGTCGCGTCCGCGCGGTCGAGGATCCTCCCGTACGAGGTCGCGCCGCGCGGCACCGTCTCGATGTGGCCGAGGTCGGCGCGGGCGAGGCCGAGCCCGACGGTGGTGGCGGGGCCCAGACCGTCGGCCGGTTCCAGGACGACGAGTCCGCGGCGTGCGCCGACAAGGGCGGCACCGGCGCGGAGTACCTCGTGCAGGGCGTCGTCCATGACGGCCGTCCTGGCCAGGCGCTCGGTGAGTTCGTGCAGCGTGGTGAGGTCGGAGACCCAGCCGGCGAGCCGGTCCTGGATCAGCGCTCCGGGGGCGCCGGGGGGTTCGGGGGCTTCTGGCGCTCCAGCGGAGGAAGGGGGCGCGGGCGAGGGTGACGCGGGCGCGACAGTGTGTGCCGGTGGGGGAACCGTTGAATCGATTCCAGCCACTTTCGGAAAGTGTGGGGCTGTCATGGCGTCCGGCTTTCCGACCGGTGCGTATTGCTCAATAGCATCGCAAACCCCCATGTGATTCTGCGCCGCCAGCAGTGTCTCCACATCTACACGCACCGATGAGGGGATGTCCAGCATTGTCCTGCCGGGATTCCTGGTGTCCAGGAGGCCAGTGCGGCATTAGTGATCTCTGATCGAACTTGGCTGAAAAGTGCCTCGGGTAAGGGCGTATTGCGGTCGACTGGCATTGTTCGACAGAGCGTCACAGCGGTCGTGATGGGTACGTACTCGGAGAAGGCCAGGGGCAGTTGGGATCGACCCGGAACCTGGCGACGGACCCGGACGTCCTAACCACCGACGACCGTGCCCCATCCTCCCGCGGCGGAGACGGCGAGTAACACGCGCGACGGCAAACGCCAGGCGCCGCCACCCCACGCCAGGCTTTTCAAGTACGCGGCCGGCGCTCGGACTATAGGGGTTCCCCTGCTCAAGGCTGGGGTGCGGCGCTCTCAGTACGTACGCTCAGTGAAGTGTTCGACACACAGTGCGATGTGGCCCACAGCGTTCTCTTCGGTCTACGGAAAGGAACGAGCGCTCATGCGCGAGATCCTCGGAAGGCGACGCAGGCTCCTGTCCAGGCGAAACAACGGGAAGTCTGATCAGTTCAGCGCGGCCCTGACCTTCGCGACCGCATGGCAGTGGCCCGTTCTCCCGGGCGTGGGGCTCGTGGGGGCGGGGCGCCGTGACGGCGTCAGCTGTGCCTGCCCCGACCCGGAGTGCACGGTGCCCGGCGCGCACCCCTTCGACCCCGGGCTGCTCACCGCGACCACGGACGAGCGCATGATCCGCTGGTGGTGGACCAACCGTCCGACGGCGCCGATCGTGCTGGCCACGGGGGCCGGTGCGGGCGCGAGCGGCGGCCGCGCACCCTGCGCGGTGAGCCTCCCCTCGGTCGCCGGAGCCCGCGCCCTCAAGGCGCTCGACCGCACGGACATCAGGCTCGGCCCGGTCGTCGCCACCAGGGACCGTCTCTTCATCCTCGTGGCGCCCTACTCCATGGAGCAGCTGGGCGAGCTGCTCTACGCCCAGGACTGGGTGCCGGGGTCCCTGCGGTTTCACGGCGAGGGCGGCTATCTGGCACTGCCTCCGTCCGACACCGGCCTCGGCCAGGTCCGCTGGGAGCGCGCACCGCTGCCCGGCTCCGCGGCGCCCTGGGTGCCCGATGTGGAGGCCGTGGTGGACGCGGTGGTGGATGCCCTCACTCGTACGGGTGTGAGCGCGCCCGAGTTGTAGGGGAATTGGGCGCGCGGCGAGGGGTGCGAAGGGGCGGCGCCGATATCTTCGGCGCATGCCCTCCCCCTTCCCCAAGCTCTCGACCAGCCTCGAGCAGGGGAGACCCCATTCGCGCCTTCGTCTGCTCGGTCTTCTCGCGGTCGTGGTCCTGACCGTTCTCCTCCCGCTGGCGGGCGCGTCCGCGGGCCCCGTCGGCGATGCGGCCGCGGAGGACAGCCTCAACTCCGGCGAACTGCCCACGGGTAACGCCGACAGCGCCGACAAGGTCGACGACAAACCGGGTGCGAGCGAGAGCGACATGGCGGACACCGCGGCGACGGATGCGGCGGGCAAAGCGCGCCGGTCCCACGGGCGGCCGCCGGGTACTTCCGTCCTCGCCGGTCTCGGTATCGCGACGACGGCACGGTGCGGACCTGAACTCGCCTCTCCCGACGGCATCGAGGCGCAGACCTGCGTACTGACCCAGGGGCGGGACACGTGGGCGAGGACCTACTACAGGAACGCGACAGGGGGGCCGCTGAGTTCCGTCCTGACGCTGATGGCTCCGGCGGGCCGCACCGTACAGATGTATTGCGTGGTGGGTGCCCAGGACGAACCGGGGACGTGTGACACGCCTCGGGAGCGCACTTCGGGGGAGGCGAGCGCCTACTCGGCGGTGGCGGAGTTCGCGGGAGCCGGGGACGCTGGGCCGCTGCTGCTCAGGTCGGGAAGCAACGCGCCGACGCCGCCCGGACGCTGAGCGAACGGGACGATTTCCCGGGCGCAGGCCCACGGGGAAGTCCCGGAAAAACAAGGACCCGGTTGCTGGCGACGGGGGATGCACCAGCAACCGGGCTACTCGAACGGTAACAAGAGATCGGCTGTTAGCAAATTCGATCTCGGCTATTCGTATGCGGATTTACCTGCCGCTACGGGGAGTTGTGACCGGAGTCACCCGTTCTGAGGGCTCCCTGTGGCTGACCGGTCGGTCAGCTGAGCGTCACCTGTCGATTGGTGAGGCCGCCGCGTGCCCGGCGCTCTTCGACGGTCAGCGGCGCCTCGGAGGCGAGGGCCGCGGCGAGCCGCTCGGCGAACTCGGCGGCCGGCTTCTCGACATCCTCGGCACTGACCCCGGTGGGCAGGTCCCAGACCGGAACGGTCAGGCCGTGCGCCCGGAACGAGCCGACCAGGCGCGTGCCCTCGCCGAGCGAGGACGTGCCGGCCGCGTGCAGCCGGGCGAGCGCGTCGAGCAGCTGCTCCTCGGGGTGCGGCATGACCCAGCGCAGGTGGTTCTTTTCGGGCGTCTCGCACCAGTAGGCGCCTTCGACACCTGACAGCTTCACGGTCGGGATGGCGGCCGCGTTGGCGCGCTCCAGGGAGGCGGAGACCTCCGGGCTCGCGTTCTCCGAGTCGGGCACCCAGAACTCGAATCCCGTGTGCACGACCGGCTCGAAGGCGGCCTCGGGGTCGAGCAGGTCCTGCAGACGCGGGCCGTCGGCGGGTGCGCGGCGCGCCTGCACCGGCGTACCGGGCTCGGCGGTGAGCGCGCGCTGAAGGGTGTCGGCGAGGTCGCGGCTCAGGTCGCCGGACGAGGTGTCGTTCTGCAGGCCGATCAGGACCGAGCCGTCGTCGCGGCGCAGCGCGGGCCACGCCATCGGAAGCACCGTCGCGAGCGTCACGGAGGGAACGCCGTCCGGCAGGCTCTCCTTGAGGGTGAGCGGCACCGTCGCTGCGGGCACCAGCTCGCGCAGCGCGATCCAGTCACCCTCTCCCACGAGACCGTCGAACGGGCGCTGCACCAGCTCGGTCACCGCGTGCGCGGCGGCGCGGCCGTGGCAGGCCTTGTAGCGGCGGCCACTCCCGCAGGGGCAGGGCTCACGGGCGCCGACGACCGGGATCTCCCCGCTGCTGACGTGCGACTTGCCCTTGGTCTGGGGGCGCTTCTTGGCCATCTTGGGTGTCTCCCGGTTACGGCTCTCGTACGTACGGGCGCGAGCCTAGCCCCTTGTACGGTCGGGGGCGGGGATCAGGCCGGGTCGTCGGGCCGGAGCGGGATTCAGCCCAAGTCGTCGAAGGCGTCCGCGAAATCGAGGTCGGACATGCTCGCGGGCGCGCGGCTCGCCACGCGCGTAGCGAAAGTGCCCTGCGCCTGTGCTTCGCTTTCGGAGCGCACGTCCTTCTGCACGACCACCCAGACGGTGACTTCACCGGGGGCGTCGTCACGTACGCCCCAGTCGTCGGCAAGAGCCGAGATGATGTTGAGCCCGCGGCCGCCGTGCGCGGTGACCGAGGGCGTGGCCGGAACCGGGCGGGTCGGACCACCACCGTCCGTCACCTCGACGGTGAGACAGCCCCGCGTGTCGACCCTCCAAGCGGCCCGGACGTCGCCGTCCCCGGCCATGTCGTCGCCCAGCGGCCTGCCGTGCCGGCAGGCGTTGCTCAGCAGTTCGGACAGGATCAGTACGGCATCGTCGATGACCGCTTCCGAGACCCCGCCGACGCGCAGCTGATCACGCATCCGGTGTCGTGCTTCGCCCACGCCCGCAGGGCCATGGGGTACGGCCATGCTCGACGACGTGGGCACCTCCTGTGCCACCACCAACGCCACCCCCGAGACCTCCTTTGCCCCACGCCACGGTGTGGATGCCCCAATGGACTGGACCGGAAACCGGCCAATCCACGCTCAGTGACGCACTCGTAACGATCGAATACGGAGCGAACGCGCCGGAGCACTCCCTGTGAGGGAAGTGGCCGGATTTAGCCTCTTCCGAGCTGACGCAGAACCGCGCGGGGACGGTTGGTGATGATCGCGTCGACGCCGAGGCCGACACACAGGTCGACATCCTCCGGCTCGTTGACCGTCCACACGTGCACCTGGTGGCCCGCCCGCTTGAGCTTCTCCACGTACCCGGGGTGGCTGCGCACGATCCGGATGCCCGGGCCCGCGATCGATACCCCCTTGGGGAGGCGGCCGTCGCGGTGGCGGGGCGAGACGAACTGCATCAGGTAGACCGTCGGCAGGTGGGGGGACGCTACCTGCACGCGGTGCAGGGAGCGGGCCGAGAAGCTCATGACGCGCACCGGGGACGGCGTGTCCGGCGCTCCGGTGGGGGCGTCGAGGCCGAACCGCTTGAGGAGCATCAGCAGGCGTTCCTCGACCTGGCCGGCCCAGCGGGTGGGGTGTTTGGTCTCGATGGCGAGCTCCACGCGGCGGCCCGCGTCGGCGACCAGTTCGAGCAGGCGCTCCAGGGTCAGGACGGAGGTGTCCTCCCAGTCCGGGCCCTCCGTGCTGGTGCGGCCGGCCTCGCTGTTCTTCCAGGAGCCGAAGTCGAGTGCGGCGAGATCCGCCAGTTCCAGGGCCGATACCGCACCGCGTCCATTCGACGTACGGTTGACGCGGCGGTCGTGCACGCAGACGAGATGGCCGTCCGCGGTGAGCCGTACATCGCATTCGAGGGCATCGGCACCGTCCTGGATGGCCCTTCTGTACGCGGCCAGCGTGTGCTCGGGAGCCTCGTCGGAGGCTCCGCGGTGGGCGACGACCTGGATCTGCTGCTGTCGTGCGAGGGTCACCGCGTCATGGTGCCATCGCGAGGCGCAGGGCCGCCCAGGGGATGCGTCCGTTTCGCCCGGCGTAAAGGATGGCACCGGACACACAGGAACGCCTTATGGTGCCCTGACGTCCCGTGGGAAAAGCTGACCGCATACAAACAGCAATGCCGATGGAATCAGCTGGTACAGCCGTGGATCGAGGAGAAGAGCTGTGAGCACCGAGAACGAGGGCACTTCAGTACCCCCGGCCCCGTCCGCACCTCCCGTGCCGGTGGAATCTCCCGCTACTCCCGCACCCGCCGGTTCCGCACCACCTCCGGAGCCCGCCGACGCGCCCACTGCGGTGATCCCGCCGGTCGAGGGCGCGGCGCCGGGGGCGCACGAGGGTCCCGGCGCGGCCTCGGGGGCTGCACCGGGACTCGGCGCGGCCTCGGGGGCTGCGCCGGGACCCGGCGGGCAGGACGAGGCCGCGCACGCGGCCTCGGGTGGCTGGCCGCCTCCGCCGCCCGCCGTTCCGCCGTACGGGGACGGCGGCGGCGGGGGTCACCACCCCTGGGGCGCCTCCTACCAGGCTCCGGAGCCCACACCGGGCCGTCGGCGTGGCGGTCTGCTGGCCGCGGTGGTCGCGGCGGCCCTGATCGCGGGCGGTGTCGGCGGTGGCATCGGCTACTGGGCGGCCGAGCGCAACGACGACGGTGGCGCGGATTCGACGACGGTCTCCGCCTCGGACAACCCGGCGGGCTTCAAGCGTGACGCGGCCTCGGTCGCCGGCATTGCGGCGAACGCGCTGCCGAGCACCGTCACCATCGAGGCCGAGGGCAGCGACGGCGAGGGCGGCACCGGCAGCGGCTTCGTCTACGACACGCAGGGCCACATACTCACCAACAA
The DNA here is from genome assembly GCF_002803065.1 of Streptomyces sp. CB01635. Taxonomy (GTDB): domain Bacteria; phylum Actinomycetota; class Actinomycetes; order Streptomycetales; family Streptomycetaceae; genus Streptomyces. The sequence continues at coordinate 22,735 of NZ_NNBL01000019.1, read as the reverse complement.
CCACGTGGTGGCCTCCGCCGCCGACGGAGGAAAGCTTTCGGCCACGTTCTCGAACGGCAAGAAGTACGACGCCGAGGTGATCGGCCGCGCCCAGGGCTACGACGTCGCGGTCATCAAGCTGAAGAACGCCCCGTCGAACCTGAAGCCGCTGCAGCTCGCCAACTCGGACAAGGTCGCCGTCGGTGACGCGACCATCGCGATCGGCGCGCCCTTCGGCCTGTCGAACACAGTGACCACGGGCATCGTCTCGGCGAAGAACCGCCCGGTGGCGTCCAGCGACAGCTCGGGCAGCAGCAAGGCGTCGTACATGAACGCGCTGCAGACCGATGCCTCGATCAACCCGGGCAACTCCGGCGGTCCGCTGCTCGACGCGCGGGGCGCGGTCATCGGCATCAACTCGGCGATCCAGCCCGCGAGCAGCGGCGGTATCGGAGGCTCCGGTCAGTCGGGTTCCGTCGGCCTCGGTTTCGCCATCCCGATCAACCAGGCGCGGAATGTCGCCAAGCAGCTCATCAAGACGGGCGAGCCGGTCTATCCGGTGATCGGTGCCTCGGTCGCGCTGGACGAGCAGGGTGACGGCGCGAAGATCACCGAGCAGGGTGCGGGCGGCTCGTCCGCGGTCACGGCGAACGGTCCGGCGGACAAGGCCGGCCTGAAGCCCGGCGATGTCATCACCAAGCTCGACGACTCGGTGATCGACAGCGGTCCGACCCTGATCGGCCAGATCTGGACGCACAAGCCGGGCGACACGGTCAAGATCACGTACAAGCGCGGCGGCGCGGAGCACACGGTCGACGTGGTCCTCGGTGAGCGCAAGGGCGACAGCTGACCGAACTCCCGGCCGAACCCGCTACCCTGGTCCTCGCTCCGCCGGTCGCCGGCGGAGCGAGGGTGGGTTGCCCGAGCGGCCTAAGGGAACGGTCTTGAAAACCGTCGTGGCGCGAGTCACCGTGGGTTCAAATCCCACACCCACCGCGCAGGTTGAAGGCCCCTGACCAGCAATATCGGTCGGGGGCCTTCGTCATGCACGGTGCCTGCCGGTGACCGCGATTCCCCGTGAGCCCCCCGGTCTGTCGGGCACGGGAGGGGCACGCGGGTTCGCCGACCCTGCGCCTGACTTCCGTGCGGATACCGAGCACTACAGAGGCGAACAACAGCGCAAACCCCAGCACATCGCAGATCACGCATGCCGCGAAGGGCGCCGAGAGCAACCGCGGCAGTCCACGTGAGATCTCCAGAAGCCCAAGCCCGATCAACAGCCAGATGCCAAAGGCTCGGTGGCGAGTCCGGCGGTCCCGGCGTATCGGAAGATCTTGCGGAGTTGTGGCAGGCGGCCAGTAGTCGCTACGACATCATCCTGCGCTCGGGTGGCGGACAGGCGGCGGTGGGCATCACCGCCGCCTCCTGACACTCGCGGGGCCCTGTGGGTCGCCCGCAGCGACAGTGAGACCCTGCATTCGGCCGGCGAGCACGGACCCGCACGCGCCGGCCGGTGAGGGAAGGGACAGCATGCTGGAGCCCGTGGGTCTCACGGCCGCCGAGGCCGAGATGTACCGCCTGCTGATCGTCGCCGAGGCGGCCTCCGCCGAGGAGATCGCCGGCCGCTCGAACCTCGGCGTCCCGGCTGCCCGGCGCCTGCTGCTCGCCCTGGAGGACAAGGGGCTGGCGTCCGCGGTGGAGGACAGTCCCGGCTGGTACTCGGCCATTCCCCCGGAGACGGCCCTCGTGCCGCGGCTGCAGCGCCAGTCCGACGCCCTGGAGCAGACCCGGGCGGCCATCCACGATCTGGTGGAGACCTACCGCCGCAGCGCGCAGGCCTGGAGCGGGTGCGACGCGATCGAGATCATCAGCGGCGCGGCCGCGCTGCGGCAGCACCTGCGCCAACTTCAGGACGGCGCGCGTCACGAGATGCTGTGGTTCGTCAAGGCCCGGTACCTGGCCATGCCCCCGGAGAGCAACCAGGAGGAGTACGACGCGCTGAACCGTGGCGTGCTCTACCGGGCCCTGTACGAACAGGAGTACTTCGACGACCCCAGCGCGGTGGACAACGTCGTCGCCGGGGTACGCGTCGGCGAGATCTCCCGCGCGGTGCCGCGGCTGCCGCTGCGCATGGCGATCGCCGACCGGTCGGTGGCCGTCCTGCCGCTGAACTCCGCGGACGCGCCCGGCAGCCCTCGCAGCCTCACGGCGGCGCTGGTGCGGCCGAGCAGCATGCTGGACGCGCTCGTCGACCTGTTCGAGCACTACTGGGAGGTCGGTGCCCCGCTGCGGGTGACCGAGGAGGGCGGAATCGGCGGTGCCGGTCCCGAGGACGCGGCGTCACCGGCCGGGGAGGACCGGCACCTGCTGTCCCTGATGGTCGCCGGCATGACGGACGAGACGATCGCCGGGCAGCTGCGCGTGAGCAAGCGCACCATCCAGCGTCGCATCCAGGGCCTGATGAACCTCGCGGGCGTCGCCACGCGCATGCAGCTGGGCTGGCACGCGGCGCGCCGCGACTGGCTCTGAGCACCGCGGCCGCGGCCGTACCGCGCACCGGGCACAGCGGAGGGGCCCGCCGGAAGGATCCGGCGGGCCCCTCGGTGCCGTCGGCGCTATTTCAGCAGGTAGGCCTTGATGACGGTCTGCTTGAAGGAGTCGCCCGCCGCGTCCTTGACGTACGTGCGCAGGCTGACCGATCCGCCCGCGGCGCGGCGCGGGCTGTCCACGGTCACGGTGCGGTGCGTGCCGGACCCCTTGACGGCGGTGGACTGCCACGTCCTGCCCTCGTCGTAGGAGACCTCGACGGTGACGGCGCGGATCGGTGACTCGGCGGCGCCGACCGTGCGCTGGATCAGGACCGGGATGTCGAGGGCGCGTCCGGCCCTGGCACGGTTCCACTCGTCCAGTTCCGGCGACATGCGCACCGCGTACAGCGGCAGCGCCTGGCGGGTCGCCGTGGTCTGCGACCGGAACTGCCACTCGGCCCGAAGCTTCGTGGAGACGGAGCTGGGAGCGCGGTCACGGTCCACCGCGAACGTCAGGCGGTAGTCGGCGGGGGTGGCGTCGGCCGGCACCTGGGCCAAGCCCCAGCTGTGGGGGACCAGTTCGCCATTGCGCCGCAGCTCCACCGTGGGCATGCCGGTCGTCGTGTCGCCCACCAGGTCGAGGTCTCCGTTGGCGGCGAACTGGAAGGCGTACCACATGTCGTCGCCCTCACGGAAGGTGTTCATCCCCTCGGGCGAGAAACCCACGGCCTGGACTCCGCCGTTCCAACGCTCCTCGACCTTGGCTCCGGCCTTGTAGCCGTGCAGGGCACTGAGATAGCTCTGCCCCGTCTTGCTCGGATCCAGGAAGCTGTTCTGGTCGAAGGCCGTCTGCCACCGCAGGCCCTCGGCCGCCGAGAAGTAGTCGACGCGCCGGTTCGGAACCGGCAGTCCTTCCATCGACTGTCCGCCGAACCGGACGTTGTCGACGTACATCCAGACGATGCGGGTAGCGGTGGTGCCGGGCGCGGTGGCTGCGAACGTGGTGTTCACCGTGGCCAGTTCCGACTTGCGGGGACGGTACCCGGGATCGGCCGGGATGGCGCCGTGCACCGGCCGGCTCAGGTAGTACACGGACGAAGGGTTCCCGCCGTCGGCGGCGAGCTCGTTCCAGACGGTGCTGACCAGGTAGGTGAACTTGGAGTCCTTGAACCGCGCCGTCGGAGTCGCGTACACGCCCTCGATGTGGTCGCTGCCGATCGCGTTCGCCATGGTGACGGAGAGCAGCTGGTCACCCAGGCTGATGGTGCCGACCTCGGCCGACGCGATGCGCGCGGTGCGGCTCGGAGCCGAGACGGTGACGGGCCTGGCCGTCCGGGCGTCGATGGTCTCCTTCTGGTCGGTGGTCATCACGGCCTTCGGCACGCCGACCACGGTGGCCTCGGTGAACGCCCCGTCGAAGAAGAAGCCGGTCACCGAGTAGGTGTCGTTCGGCAGCCGCAGCACGGTGCTGCCCTGGCCGACCAGTTCCTGCTCGTAGGTCCTGCCGTCGGCGGAGTTGACGAGCAGGTCGGCGTAGTCGGGGGCGGCGCCCGAGCGGCCCTTCAGGGTGATGCGGAGATCGTGCGACGGCTGCTCGAGGTCCATGCCGAAGGGAACGCGCACCGAGATCTTGCCGTCCGCGGTGGCCGCGGTCACCACACCGCTGTAGGCCACGTAGGCCGTCGTGGCCTCCGGGGTCACGGTGAACCTGACGTCCGCCGTACCGTGCGCGGGCACGGTGACGGTGTCGTCACCGAGCTGGAACAACCCCTCGGGGGCGGGCCGGTCCAGCCTGCCGGTGCTCGCGTGCTGCGTCACGTGGAGGGTGAGGGGCTCCGCGCCGGGGTTGCGATAGGTGATCGTCTTGGTCACCGGCGGCCGCTTGCCGTCGGTCCAGCGGACCAGCCCGAAGTCGAGTCCGGTGGGCTCGGCGGAGACCTCCTGGTCGACCGCCCGGGCGACGTCGACGCGCCCGGCGCCCTGGAAGTAGGCGCCGTGCTCCTTGGCACCGGTCGCCGAGTGCATCAGCTGGCGCTTGACCTGCTCCGGAGTCCAGTCGGGGTGCTGCTGGAACAGGATCGCGGCCGATCCGGCAACGTGCGGCGTGGCCATCGAGGTGCCGCTCATCGCCACGTAGCCGTCGTCGGCGTTGGTGCCGCCCGCCATCGCGCCGACGACGTTCACGCCGGGGGCGATGGTGTCGGGTTTGAGACCGGAGTCGCCCGTGCGCGGACCGACCGAGCTGAAATCGGCGCGGTCGTCGTCGGCCTCGGAGGCACCGACGGCCAGCGCCCGGTCGGCGGAGGCGGGCGAGGAGACCTTGCTCCCCGAGCCGTTGTTGCCCGCGGCCGCCACGACCAGGGTGCCGTAGTCGCGGGTGACGGTGTCGACCACGGCCTCGATGGCGTCGGTCTCCGGGGTGTCGATGTCGCCCAGGCTGAGGTTGATCACCTTGGCGCCGTGCTGGGCGGCCCAGGCCAGGCCCTCGACGATGGCGGAGTCGTCGCAGTTGCCGTCCATCGTGCAGACCTTGCCGAACAGGACCTGCGCGCCGGGTGCCACGCCCTTGTACCGGCCGTCGGAGGCCGCGCCGGAACCGGCGATGGTCGAGGTCACATGGGTGCCGTGGCCGTTCAGGTCGTCGGTGTTCGGCTCGCCGGTGAAGTTCGCGGATTCGGCGACCAGGCCCTTGAGGTCCGGGTGATTCGGGTCGAACCCGGTGTCGAGCACCGCGACCTTGACCCCGTCGCCCTTGTAGCCCAGCTCCCAGGCGTGGGGGGCTCCGATGAGCGGCGCCGTGCTGTCGAGCTGCACCTTGGCGTGTCCGTCCAGCCAGACCCGGCTCACGCCCGCGCCGAAGGACTTGGCACCCGCCGTGGCGGGGGCGATGCCCGCCCAGAACGCGGGGGCGTCCCTGCGGCTTTCGCTGAGCGCCGCGAAGGAGGTGCCGGATACGGGTCGGACCTCGTCGGCCCCGGCGGCTGTGAGCCGGCTCTTGGCGGAACTCGCGTCACCCGTGTACTGGACGATCAGCGGCAGGCTCGACCGCTCGGCGTACTTGCCCTTGACCAGGGCCGACACATTGAACAGGGCCTTGTCGAGGCGGCCCGCGGCGAGCAGCGGCAGGGCGTCGGCGGGTATCACCGTCCAGTCGTGCCCCTGCTGGCGCTTGACGAACATGATGTGCTCGCGGCCCTTGGCGGGCTCGACCGAGACGCTCTGCCGCCCCGAGGTGTCCGTCTCCAGCGTGACCCGGTCGCCTGTGACGAGGGTGACCTGGTGTCGGGAGACCATCGGCGTTCGGGCCGGCGTTGCCCCGCCCGGCGCGCCCGCGCCGCTCCGTCCGGTGTCCGGAGTGAGGTCCCGGGCCGCGGCGGGGGCGACGGTCAGTCCGGCCAGCAATGCCACGAGGGCGGCGGTGGCCGCGGCGGGCCGCGACCTGGGACGCCGTACCCAGGGGCGCCACCTGCTGTTCATGTCTCTCATGGGGGGACAGACTGGTGCCGAAAAAGGCGCAGGTCAGCACTTTCCTGTGTCCACGAGGCGCCAAGTCACCTTTACGCCAGGGCCAAATATGGGTAAAGCGTCTCAATTACCGAGACTCCGCGGTCATCGGAACGGCCGGCTGCGCATGCGGCGGCGGATGCCGGACCGGTGTCGCCAAGCGGTGTTCGGCAGGACACTTGGGGACGGCTGGCGACCTGCATGATGGCTCTGGGCCGCGACGGCATCCTTGTCGGCCCTCTGGCGGGAGTTTCTTGGGAGCTCGGCTCGCCATGTTGGAAGACCTCCGTGCGGCCATCCTCTGGACGGGCTTTCACGAGTGGAGCCAGTCGGGAAACTCCCTGGTCAACGGTGGTTCAACTGAGCTCCGTGCAACGCTCTTGGAAACCGTCGTGGCGCGAGTCACCGTGGGTGCACATCTCACACCCACCGCTTGCAGGTAGGTGTTTGTAGGTGTTTGTAAGGGGCGTTCGCCATGGCGCGCGCCCCTTACGCGTGTCCTGGGGAAGCGGGCTCGCGTGCGGGCGTCCTGGCCTACGCCTCCGTGTCGTTGCGCTGGGTCATCCGGGCCGCCGAGGCGATCGTGGAGCGGGCCTCGTGTTCCGTCAGGCCCGTGCGGGTCGCGGCTTTCACGAGGGCGTTCGTGAGGCTGTCACCGAGGTCGCTCTCGTAGGCGCGGCAAGCGGCCCAGAACAGGCGGGTGTTGCGCTGGCCCTCATGTGCCGCGAGCACGAACTGGACCAGGCCCTGGCCGTGTTGGCCCGCATGTGCCGGTGACGGGTGGTGCACGCGTGGCGGGGGTGTGAGCAGCCGCAGGAGCGCCGGCGGGCAGGGCGCGACGGGCAGATGGGCGGTTCCTGGGACTGCGCTGTAGACGCCCTGGGCCGTGCGGGAGCCGGGGCCCACGAGATAGCCGCCCGCGCCACGGATGTCGATGCCCGGCGCGAGGCGTCCCGCCGAGTTGGGGACCACGACGTCCGGCGGTCCGGAGAGCCACACATGACGGCCGCCGCTGGGCGTGGCCACGACGACGGTGTCCGGGATCGTGAAGAGGTGGCGCAGCGCCAGTTCGCGCAGTGCTGCCGAGGAGTCCGTACCGGACTTGGTGTCGAGGTCGACGCCGATGAGGTGGTGTGGCGGCAGCCCGCACGCGATGCCGTAGCCGGTGGCGCGGGGCGCCGCCGCGAAGAGCTCACGGATGCGTCCCGGGTCGGTCGTGGCGTCGTACACGCCGTGGCCGGGGCGGCCGCACTCGCCGTGGCACGGGGCCGGGTCGGGTTCGTCGCGGTGCGGGGAGCGCAGGGCGGGGAGCTTCGTGCGGGAGAGCGGGATCACGGCCAGTCCGCGCTCGGCGGCGGAGAGGGCGTGAGCGAGGGCCAGGGTCGCAAAGGGCACTGCATGCCGGTCGGTGGTGGCCATGCCTCCATGTTCGTACGAATGTTCGAGTAAAGGAAGAGGGGCTCGCCCGGGGCGGGCTTATTTGCCAAAAATGTGCCGAAACGCTTCAGCCCCTGCGGCGGCTGACCTGTCCTGTGTCGGTGGGGTGCAATCCGGGCTGAGCTGGGCCTTCAAGGGCGCGAAGCATGTTTATCGACATGTCCTCACGCTTGCGGGGGAATAGTGCCTTCCGGTCTGGTTCGACGGGGATTCGGTGGGCAATTCTGATCTCGCGACGTCGTGAGCAACGACCGAGGCGGTCGGCCAACTGCCTTGGATCAACCAGCAGTTACTGCTTCTCGGAGGAATTGACATGGCACACATCCGTACCGCCCGCGCCCTCGCCGCCGTCGCCGCCCTGCCCCTCGCGGCAGCCCTCTTCTCGGGGGTGGCGATGGCCGACAACGGGTCCTTCGCGGACAACGGATCGAACGCGGGTGTGGCGACCGTGAGCGGCAGTGGTGTCGGCGGCAACAACCACGGCAACTCGTCCACCAGCCAGCAGCAGGCGGTGGGCTCCGGCGCCTCGAACCAGAACAACACGGCCCAGGTGAACGGCTCCGCGTTCACGGCCATCGACCAGTCGAACGAGAACATCGCGGTCCGCTTCACCAAGCTCTGGTGACCTGCGGGCTCCTGTCGGCGGGGGCCATTTCCAGGGGTGCGTGACATCTGTGCGGCGGTGCTTCGGCATCGCCGCACAGGCGTTTTCGCGCACCGAGCAGCCCTTCACGCGCGCGTGCTGATCCCTTGACACCCGTACCGAACCTGACGGACAGTCGTACCGAATCTGACGGTCAGTCAGAAAGCTTCCATCGGAAGCAGACGGTCAGAGACCCTTGTTCGTACGAGGTCCGGGAGGGCCGCCGCCGTGCACCTCGCCCCCACCGAGCGCCAGCATGAACTCCGCGCCGAACTGCGCGCCTACTTCCGTGAACTGATGCCGGACGGGCCGCCCGCCCACGACGATCGAACGGCCCAGCGGCGCCTGGTGCGCCGCATCGGTGCCGACGGCCTCCTCGGGCTCGGCTGGCCCGTCGAGTACGGCGGCCAGGGCCGAGGCCCCGACGAACAGTTCGTCTTCTTCGACGAGGCGTACCGCGCGGGCGCGCCGGTCTCCATGGTGACCCTGAACACCGTCGGACCGACCCTGATCAAGTACGGGACCGAGGAGCAGAAGGCGTACTTCCTGCCGCGGATCCTCAAGGGGGAGCTGGTCTTCGCGATCGGGTACAGCGAGCCGTCGGCGGGGACCGATCTCGCCTCGCTGCGGACGCGGGCTGTCCGGGACGGCGACGACTGGATCATCGACGGGCAGAAGGTATTCACGTCGAACGCACAGAACGCCGACTGGATCTGGTTGGCCTGCCGCACGGACGCCGAAGCCGCCAAGCACCAGGGCATCTCGATCATTCTTGTGCCGACGCACGCCGCCGGCTTCAGCTGGACGCCCATCGAGACCGTCGGCGGGCTGACCACCACCGCCACGTACTACGACGGGATCCGCGTTCCCGCCTCGAATCTCGTCGGGGACGAGAACGGCGGCTGGGGTCTCATCACCAATCAGCTCAACCACGAGCGAGTCGCGCTCGCCGCGATCGGGATGCAGGCGGAGGACTTCTACGCGGCGGTGCTCGAAGCGGTTCGTTCACCCGATCCGGTGACGGGGGAACGCCGGATAGACCTGCCGTGGGTGCGGTCGCGGCTGGCCGAGGTGCATGCCCGTCTGGCGGCAACGCGCCTGCTCAACTGGCGTTTGGTGGGGGACGTCGGGGCGGGGCGGCTCGCGCCGGGCGACGCGAGCGGCGTGAAATTCATGGGAACCGAATCGGCGGTCGAGGTGTACCGAATGTGTCAGGAGATCGCGGGCGACGCGGCGCTGGTTCGAGCTGGTTCGCCGGGGGCGTTCGGGGGCGGGGCCGGTGGTGACGCGGGTGCTGGGTCCGGTGGTGGTGGGTCGGGCGGTGGTGCTCGGGGCGGGACGGCGGAGGGGGAGTTGGAGCGGATGAACAGGGCGGCGCAGATCAACACGTTCGGGGGCGGCGTGAGCGAGGTGCAGCGGGAGATCGTCGCGACGATGCGGCTCGGGATGAGGAGGGGGCGGCGGTGACCGGCGAGATGGCGTACGAGGCGCTGAAGGCCTTCGAAGGGCTGCCCGCGGCCACCGCGGGGGTCGGCAAGGACCTGGTCAACGTGCCGATGATCAGGCACTGGTGCGAGGCGATGGGTGACACCAATCCCGCGTACGAGGGGCCCGACGCCATAGCGCCGCCGACCATGCTCCAGGCCTGGACGATGGGCGGGCTCTCCGGGCATCAGGGGCGCAGCGGGGCCTACGACGAGCTGTTCGCGCTGCTGGACGGCGCGGGGTACACCTCGGTCGTCGCCACCGACTGCGAGCAGGAGTATCTGCGTCCGCTGCGGCCCGGGGACGCGATCACTTTCGACGCGGTCATCGAGTCGGTGTCCGAGCGCAAGACGACGAAGCTGGGCACGGGGCACTTCGTCACGACGCGCATGGATGTCAGGGCGGACGGCGAGCTCGCCGGGACGCATCGCTTCCGGATCCTCAAGTACGCTCCCGCGGCGCGGGCAGGGCGGGCGGTGGGGGGAGCGCGGGAGCAGCAGGCCCTGCGGCCCCGTCCGGTGGCGAACCGGGACAACGCGGGGTTCTGGGAAGGAGTCCGCGAGCACCGCCTCCTCATCCAGCGCTGCGAGGGGTGCGGGACGTTGCGCTTTCCCTGGCTGCCGGGGTGCGGTGTGTGCGCCTCGCAGGACTGGAGCACGGTCGACGCGAGCGGCGAGGGGACCGTCTTCTCGTACGTGGTGATGCACCACCCGCCTTTCCCGGCCTTCGACCCGCCGTACGCGGTGGGTCTGGTCGAGCTGGCCGAAGGCGTCCGGATCATCAGCAATGTGGTCGGGGTGCCGTACGACAAGGTCCGAATAGGGATGCCGGTACGGCTCGAATTCCTTCGGGTGGACGAGGAGCTGGAGCTGCCGGTCTTCCGGGCCGGTGACGGTTCGGGTGTCGTTGCGGGAGGGGAGGGCTGACGTGGACTTCACACCTACGCAGGACCAGGCGGCCGCCGCCGGTCTGGCCGCGCGGATCTTCGGTGACCTGTCGACCCCCGAGCGTCTCGCGGCGGCCGGCACCGGCACGGACCCCGAGCTGTGGAAGGCGCTCGGCTCCGCCGGTCTGCCGGGGGCGGTGGAGGAGACCGGCCTGCTCGGACTCGTGCTGATGCTGGAGGAGCAGGGCCGGACGACGGCGCAGGTGCCGTTCGCCGCCAGTTGCGTGTACGGGCTGCTCGCGGTGGCGGGGCATGGCACCTCCGAGCAGCGGGACCGGCTGCTGCCGGGCCTGCGGGACGGGACGGAGGTGGCCACGGGGGCGTTTCCGGCGCAGGCCGCAGTGCGGGTCGCCGGCGCGGAGGAAGGAGAGGCAGGAGAAGCAGGGACCGGTGGGGGCGTGGGGCGGCTCACGGGGGTGGTGCCCTGGGTTCCCTGGCTTCGGGACGCGTCCTGGGTTCTGGTGGCGACGCCCGACCGGGGTCTGTGGAGAGTGCGTACGGCCGATGCCGGCTGCGATGCGGTCGAGCTCAGCGCGCCCTGGTCGGCGGGCCGGCTCGTTCTCGACGGGGCGCCGGCGGAGAGGCTCGGCGGGGCCGGTGCGTACGACGATGTGCTGGCGATGGCGCGGACCGCGTTCGCGGGGCTCCAGGCCGGGGTCTGCGCGGGGTCGCTGGCGCGGGCCGTGGAGTACACGAACGAGCGGGAACAGTTCGGGAGACCACTCGCCGCCAAGCAAGGGGTCCAACTCCGGGCAGCTGACGCCTATATGGATACGGAGGCCATCCGTGTCACCGCGTACGAGGCGGCATGGCGACGGGACGAGGGGTTGCCGTACGCGGGCCATGCGCTGACCGCGGCCTGGTGGGCATCGGAGGCGGGCAGACGGGTCGTGCATGCCGGGCAGCATCTGCACGGCGGCATGGGCGCCGACCTGGAGCATCCCGTGCACCGGCATTTCCTGTGGGGCAGACAGCTCGATGCGTATCTGGGATGCGGGGGTGAACTGCTCGCGGAGCTGGGCGACTTGATCGCAGGAGACGACGGGAGCGGTGCGGAGGGGGCGGGGATGACGTGGGTGCGGAAGTGAAGGCGGAGGGGGAGGGAATGGATCAGGGAGAGGGGGAAGCCGCTGTGGCGGAGGTAGCTGTGGGGGTCGGCACGGAGCTGGCGCCGCTGGAGATTCCGGTCACCCGGACACTGATCGTCTCCGGAGCCATCGCGTCCCGTGACTACCAGGACGTGCACCATGACGTGGAGCTCGCCAAGGAGAAGGGCTCCCCCGACATCTTCATGAACATCCTGACGACGAACGGACTGGTCGGCCGTTACGTCACCGATCACTTCGGCCCCGCAGCGGTTCTGCGTAAGGTCGCGATCCGGCTGGGCGCCCCCAACCACCCAGGCGACACCATGGTGTTGACCGGGACGGTGGCTGAGGTCCAAGAGGGGGACGCCGGCGGGAGCGGGCACTGGAGTGAGCCCGACGGCGGCGGTGCCACGGTGGTGGTGCGGATCGTCGGGGCCAACGGGCTGGGCAAGCACGTCACCGGGACGGTGACAGTCGCCCTCCCGAGCCCCCCGAACCCCCCAAGCCCCACGAGCACGCCGTCCCGTCCCTCGGTGTCGGGGAGGCCGGCATGAGCGTGCGGGCGAAGGACAGTCTTGGCGGGCGGGCGGCGATCGTCGGGATCGGGGCGACCGAATTCTCCAAGGACTCCGGGCGCAGTGAGCTGAAGCTGGCGGTGGAGGCGGTGGGGACGGCGCTGGACGACGCCGGGCTCTCCCCCGCCGATGTCGACGGCATGGTCACGTTCACCATGGACACCAGCCCGGAGATCACCGTCGCGCAGGCGGCCGGGATAGGGGATCTCTCCTTCTTCTCCCGGGTCCACTACGGCGGTGGAGCAGCCTGCGCCACAGTGCATCAGGCCGCGCTCGCCGTGGCGACCGGGGTGGCCGAAGTGGTCGTCTGCTACCGGGCGTTCAATGAGCGCTCCGGCAGGAGGTTCGGCTCCGGGGTGCAGCATCGGGAGCCGTCGGCGGAGGGGGCGGCGCTCGGCTGGGCACTGCCGTTCGGGCTGCTCACGCCCGCGTCGTGGGTGGCGATGGCGGCGCAGCGCTATCTCCACGCGTACGGCCTGGGCCCGGAGGCGTTCGGACATGTCGCCGTCATGGACCGCGCGTATGCGGCCACCAACCCGGCGGCGTACTTCCACGGGAAGCCGATCACGCTGGAGGACCATGCGGCGTCGCGGTGGATCGTGGAGCCGTTGCGGCTGCTCGACTGCTGTCAGGAGACCGACGGCGGGCAGGCGATCGTCGTCACCAGCGCCGAGCGGGCCCGCGACCTGCCGCACCGGCCCGCCGTGATCACGGCGGCGGCCCAGGGGGCCGGGCGCAACCAGGAGCAGATGACGAGTTTCTACCGGGACGACATGACGGGCCTGCCCGAAATGGGCGTGGTGGCACGGCAGTTGTGGCGGTCGGCGGGGCTGACGCCGGGCGAGATAGACGTCGGGATCCTCTATGACCACTTCACGCCGTTCGTGCTGATGCAGCTGGAGGAGTTCGGCTTCTGCGGGCCGGGTGAGGCGGCGGACTTCGTGGCGGAGCAACGGCTTCCGCTCAACACGCACGGCGGGCAGCTCGGCGAGGCGTACCTGCACGGGATGAACGGCATAGCGGAGGCGGTCAGACAGGTGCGGGGCACGGCGGTGAACCAGATAGCCGGCGCAGCCACGGCGCTGGTGACCGCGGGGACCGGCGTCCCCACATCGGGTCTGATTCTGGGAGCGGACGGCTGAACGCGGGGTGTGTCCCGGGGCCGGTCCGCACCCCGGCCTCTTCACTCGCCCTATGCACCGCACTTGCCCTATGCACCGCACTCGCCATAGGCACCGCCGGAAGCTGGTCGTGGGTCTAGTGCTGGTCCTGATGGCGCTGACCGCCCTCCCCGCGTCGGCGCGGGGCGAACCCGGCCTCCCCCAGCCGTCTCCGACGCACGGCCCCCACCCCGACGCCCACCCCGACCCTCTGGCCGACCTCGCGCCGCGGGGCCTGGCCACCTACCCCGACCCTCTGGCCGACCTCGCGCCGCGGGGTCTCGCCACCTTCCCCGACTCGGCACTCGACGACGGCGCCGCACTCGACGCCCCGGCACCGGCCCCCGGCCCGGCACCGGCCGACGGTCCCTCCACCTCCGAACCCCTCCTGCCCTCGCTCTCCAACCTCCGGACGTTCCGCGGGCTGGCGTTCGACACCTGCATGGCGCCGTCGCTCGACACCATGCGGCGGTGGCGGGCGTCGAAGTACGGGGCGGTGGGCGTGTACTACGGGGGCCGTGGGCGGGCCTGTCCTCATCAGCCCCGGCTCGGGCACCGTTGGATGAAGGGGGTGCAGCGGCTGGGGTGGCGGGTGCTGCCGGTGTACGTCGGTTCGCAGTCTCCGTGTGTGGTCGAGCGGCACAAGAAGGGCTACCGCATCGGCCGTCACGCCTGGAGCGAGGGAGTGCGGGAGGGGCGGGACGCCGTACGCAGGGCGTGGGCCGTCGGCATCCGGCCGGGCAGCCCGCTCTATCTCGACATGGAGGCATACAAGTACCGACAGAAGAAGTGCGCCCGAGCGACGCTCGCCTTTGTGCGGGGCTGGGACCGGCAGGTGCGCGGGAAGGGGTACGTGCCGGGGTTCTACAGCAGTGCCGACTCCGGGGTGGCGCACATGCGGGCCGCGGCGCGGGCGGGAGTGCGGGATCTGCCGTCGGTGATCTGGTTCGCGCGCTGGCACGCGCGGCCCCGGCTGTCCCGGGAGCCCGTGCTGTGGCGGTCCGCCTGGAGCCGGCAGCGCAGGATCCACCAGTACGCGGGGAACGTGAAGGAGCGGCACGGCGGGCGGACCCTCGTCATCGACCGGAATCTGGTGCACGCGCCGGTGGCCCGCATCCGATGAGCCGTCCCGGTCCGCGGGAGTGGCAGAGTGGAACGAAGCCCATGGATCGGCTCTCAGGGATGAACCCTCAGGGGTGCGGACGGCGTCCTCCACCTTCAGGAGGTGGGGATACCACCACTCCTACAACCTGAGGCGGACACCGCTTCGGGACCTGCGGCCGATCCGCGAGGGTAGGGGGCGCTCCTAGCGTGGAGCCATGACCGCAACCATGGCGCCTGTCTGCTCCAGTGCATCGGATGCCGCGACGCGCAGCGCGCCGCGAGCCGCGATGACGCCTCACTCTTCCCGCCCGGCGCCGTGCACGCCGGCCGCCCACTCGACGCCGTACGGGCCGCACAAGTCGTACCCGTCGTTCGCGTCGTACGTACGGGCGCGGCAGCCCGTGCTGCTGCGGACCGCCCGGTCGCTGACGGCGAACCCGTGCGATGCCGAGGACCTGCTCCAGACCGCGCTCACCAAGACGTATGTGGCGTGGGACCGCATCGAGGACCACCGGGCGCTCGACGGTTATGTGCGCCGGGCCCTGCTGAACACGCGTACGTCGCAGTGGCGTAAGCGGAAGGTCGACGAGTTCGCCTGCGACGAGCTGCCCGAGCCGGAGACCGTGGCGGCGGCCGACCCCGCCGAGCACCAGGCCCTGCACGACGCGATGTGGCGCGCAATCATGAAACTGCCGGCCCGTCAGCGCGCGATGGTCGTCCTGCGGTACTACGAGGACCTGAGCGAGGTTCAGACGGCCGAGGTGCTCGGGGTGTCCGTCGGCACGGTCAAGAGCGCGGTGTCACGGGCCCTCGGCAAGCTCCGCGAGGACCCGGAACTGCGCCCGGCCCAGAGCTGAGCAGGACGACTCTCTGATCGATCATTCCCGGGGCTAGTGACATACCGACTGGTATGCGGTGAGAATCGGCGGAACATTGCTGCGCCGTAGCGCCCACCGGGAGGACGCCGTGCTGAGCACGATGCAGGACGTACCACTGCTGATCTCGAGGATCCTGACCCATGGGTCGACGATCCACGGCACGTCCCAGGTGACCACCTGGACCGGTGAGAGCGGGCCGCAGCGCCGGAGCTTCGCCGAGATCGGCGACCGCAGCGCCCAGCTGGCGCACGCTCTGCGCGACAACCTCGGCATCGTGGACGACGACCGCGTGGCGACCCTGATGTGGAACAACGCGGAGCACGTCGAGGCCTACTTCGCGATCCCTTCCATGGGCGCCGTACTGCACACCCTGAACCTGCGGCTTCCCGCCGAGCAGTTGGTGTGGATCGTCAACCACGCCGCCGACCGCGTGATCATCGTCAACGGCTCCCTGCTGCCGCTGCTCGCGCCGCTCCTGCCGTCCCTCACGGGCGTGGAGCACATCGTCGTCTCCGGTCCCGGCGACCGTTCGCTCCTCGACGGAGCGCGCCCCCAGGTCCACGAGTACGAGGAGCTCATCGCCGGAAAGCCGGTCGCGTACGACTGGCCGCAGCTCGACGAGCGCCAGGCCGCCGCGCTCTGCTACACCTCCGGCACCACCGGCGACCCCAAGGGCGTTGTCTACTCGCACCGTTCGATCTACCTGCACTCCATGCAGGTCAACATGACGCAGTCCATGGGCCTGACCGACGAGGACACCTCGCTCGTCGTGGTGCCGCAGTTCCATGTGAACGCGTGGGGTCTGCCGCACGCGACGTTCATGACCGGCGTGCACATGCTGATGCCGGACCGCTTTCTCCAGCCCGCGCCGCTCGCCGAGATGATCGAGAGCGAGCGCCCCACGCACGCGGCGGCCGTCCCCACCATCTGGCAGGGCCTGCTCGCGGAGCTCACCGCGAAGCCTCGCGACGTGAGTTCGCTCGGGCAGGTCACCATCGGCGGCTCGGCCTGTCCGCCCTCGCTCATGAAGGCCTTCGACGAGCTCGGCATGCGGGTCTGCCACGCCTGGGGCATGACGGAGACGTCTCCCCTCGGCACGGTCGCCCGGCCGCCGGCCGCGGCGGTCGGCACCGACGAGGAGTTCGCGTACCGCCTCACCCAGGGCCGGTTCCCGGCCGGCGTCGAGGCGCGGCTCTCGGGCCCCGACGGCGAACTGCTGGCCTGGGACGGCGAGTCGGCCGGTGAGCTGGAGGTCCGCGGGCCGTGGATAGCGGGTGCGTACTACTCGGGCCCCGACAGCGAACCGCTGCGTCCCGCCGACAAGTTCAGCGACGACGGCTGGCTCAAGACGGGTGACGTCGGCACGATCAGCCCCGACGGCTTCCTCACCCTTACCGACCGCGCCAAGGACGTCATCAAGTCCGGTGGTGAGTGGATCAGCAGCGTCGACCTCGAGAACGCCCTGATGTCCCACCCGGACATCGCCGAGGCAGCCGTTGTGGCCGTACCCGACGAGAAGTGGGGCGAGCGCCCGCTCGCCACCGTTGTCCTGAAGGACGGCGCGAGCGCCGACTTCGAGATCCTGCGCGCGTTCCTCGGCGAGAAGGTCGCCAAGTGGCAGCTCCCGGAGCGCTGGACGGTGATCACCGCGGTGCCGAAGACGAGCGTCGGCAAGTTCGACAAGAAGGTGCTGCGCAAGCAGTACGCCGAAGGGGAGCTGGACATCACGCGGCTCTGAGCCCACAGCTCAGCGACGGTTTCACGTGAAACAGGGGCGGCCCGAACGGGCCGCCCCTGTTTGTCAGTTGTGGGTGTGTCAGTCGCGGGTGCTCAGTTGGTGCCGATCTTCGCGAGCAGGTCCACGATCCGGCCCTGGACCTCGTCGCTCGTCGAACGCTCCGCCAGGAACAGGACGGTCTCGCCCGCGGCCAGACGCGGCAGCTCGGCCTCCTCGACGGCGGCGGTGTAGACGACGAGGGGCGTGCGGTTCAACTGGCCGTTCGCGCGCAGCCAGTCGACGATCCCTGCGCGCCTGCGACGCACCTGGAGCAGGTCCATCACCACCAGGTTCGGCCGCATCTGCGCGGCCAGCGTCACCGCGTCCGCGTCGGAACCCGCCCGCGCGACCTGCATCCCGCGCCGCTCAAGCGTCGCGGTGAGCGCGAGCGCGATCTCCTCGCGCTCCTCGATGAGCAGCACACGCGAGGGGTGCTGCTCACTGTCCCGAGGCGCGAGGGCCTTCAGCAGGACGGCGGGATCGGCGCCGTACGCGGCCTCGCGTGTCGCCTGTCCGAGCCCGGCCGTCACCAGGACGGGAACCTCGGCGGCGACGGCGGCCTGGCGCAGCGACTGGAGCGCGGTGCGCGTGATCGGTCCGGTCAGCGGGTCGACGAAGAGCGCGGCGGGGAAGGCCGCGATCTGCGCGTCGACCTCCTCGCGGGAGTGCACGGTCACCGGGCGGTAGCCGCGGTCGCTCAGGGCCTGCTGCGTGGTGGCGTCGGGCGCGGGCCAGACCAGGAGCCGGCGCGGGTTGTCGAGCGGCTCCGGGGGCAGCTCGTCGTCCATCGGCTGCGGCTGGGGCCGGATCGCCAGCTCCACGGCGCCGCCGGGCCCGTCCAGCGGCTCGGGTCCCTCATCGGCGTCCTGGTCGGGGGCGCCGATCGCGTACGAACGTCCGCGGCCCTCCGATGACGTCGACAGCAGTGACTGCGGCTGACCGGGCTGGGACTGGCCGGACGGCGTCTTGGGCTGAGCCTTCGGCTGCGCCGGCGACGACTGTGACGGGGCCTGCGGGTGCGGACGGGCCGCGGTCTCCGGCTGGGTGCCGGCGGGATCGGGCCGGGTGGACAGCCTGCGCCGGCGACCGGAGCCACCGAGCGTGTGCTGCGTCTGCTCCTGCGGGGCCGCCGCGGGCTGCGGGACCTGGGGAGGCAGCGGGACCTGGAGGGACGGGTTGCCGCCGGCAGACTGGACGGGCTGCTGCTCGGACTTCGGGCCGGACGGACCGCCCTGCGTGCCGGACGCCTGCTTCGCCTGCGGACCGGGCTGCTTACCCGTCGTGGGGTCGGCCGGGTTCGCCTGGCTGGGCCGGTTCGCGCGGTTCGGCTGTGCGGCCGCTGGTGAATTGGGCTGTGGGCTCGGCAGCGGCTGGGCCGTGCCGGGGGCCGCCGGCTGGGGCCGCGGCGGGCGCTGCTGCTCGGCGATCTGACGTCCGAAGGGAACGCCCTGCCCCAGCGTTCGTACGCTTATGGCGCGGCCCTGAGTCGAGTTGGGGTCTGCCGACGGGGCCTCGGCGGGGAGGGGCTGCGCGGCGCGGGGCCTGGCACCGTTCTCCGGCGGCAGCGCGGCGCGCGCCGCCGGAACCGTCTGGACAGGGTGTGGCTGCGGCGGAGTGTGGTCGTCGGAGGGGTGACCCTGCGCGGCGTCGTGCCGCTCTCCGCCGGCACCCCTACCGGTGGCCGTAGTCGCATCGGTGTCGGCGCCCGTAGCGGCATCCGGCTCGGGCGTCGTCCGGTCGGCCTCAGCGGGCGGCAGCGCGAATACGGTGCGCGCGGTGCTGCCCTGCTCGGCTTCCCGCTCCGGGGCGCTGCCGAGAGCGCGGCGTGCGCGACGCTCGGCGGGGACGTTCTGCCCGGCCTGAGACGCGTCGGAAGCCCCGGCCCGACCCGAACCACCGGCAGGCAGCGCGGCCGGCTCCGAGTTGCGCCGGGCCCGCCGGCCCGAGGACGCTCCGACCGGCACACCTTGCGGCGGCACGGTCTCGCCCAGGGCGGGGGCTCCGGCGGCGTGTTCGGCAGCGGTCATCACGGAACCCTCAGCGGCACCGGGACCAGCGGCTCCCTCGGGAACGGCGACCTCGGCCGGATTGGGCCGTCCACGCCGACGCCCCGTACCGGTCCCGACCCCCGCGTCACCCGCAGGCGTCCCGCCGGCCGGAGTCTGCGTGGCCTGCGCCGGCAGCTGCCTCTGAGCGCTCCCGGGCGTTCCCGCGGTCGCGCCGTCCTCGGCCCGCCGCCTGCGTCGCCCGGTCGGAGCGACAACCTCCGAGCCACCGCCACCCTGCCCGGCCTCGTCGGCTTCCGGCACGGCACCCGCGGCCCCCGCGACACCGCTCTCCAGGAATGAGTCCACCGACGCGCCCGAAGCCCTCCGGGCCCGCCGCCGCCCGCCGCGCGTACCCGACGCCTGCTCGGGCAGCAAGGCTCCGGCCACGGCCCCGGTCTCCGCACCGGCGGGACCGGCGGGACCGGCCTGCGACGCGACCTCGACAGCCGTACCGGGAACAGCCGCCCCGACAACACCCGAAGGATCAGCCACCGCAACCGCCCCGGCCCCGCCCCCGATCGGCACCTCGAGCACGTACGCGCTGCCGCTCATCCCGGGCACCTCGTGCGTCTGGAGCACGCCGCCGTGCGCCCGCACGATGCCGCGCACGATGGGCTCGTGCACCGGGTCGCCGCCCGTGTAGGGCCCGCGCACCTCGATACGGACGCTCTCGCCGCGCAGCGCCGCCGCCACGACGATCGTCGAGTCCACGTATCCGCCGACGCCGCTGGTCGGTACGACGCCCACGCGTGCGTTGCCGGTGGCGTCGATCCCTGCGACGTCCGCGACGAGGTGGGCGAGCGCGGTGGCCAGGCGCGCCGCGTCGACCTCGGCCTCGATGGGCGGGGCGTGCACGGCGAACTGCGCGCGCCCGGGCCCGATCAGCTCGACCGCCCCGTCGACGCCCGCGGCGACGACCGCGTCGAGCATCACCTTCGTCCGGGTCAGCTGCGCGTCGCCGGAGTCGAGGAGCTGGTAGCCGAGCACGTTGTCGACGAGCGTGGTCATGCGGCTGTAGCCGGCTGCGAGGTGGTGCAGGATCTGGTTGGCCTCGGGCCACAGCTGGCCCGCGTCGTCCGCGGCCAGAGTGGTGAGCTGGCCGCGCAGTTCGTCGAGAGGGCCGCGCAGCGACTGGCCGAGGACGGCGAGGAGCTGCTCGTGCCGGGCCGCGAGTGCCTCGTAACGGTCCTTCTCCCGCTCGGCGAGAGCGGCGATCCGGTCCTTCTCGGCGGAGAGTTCCTCGGTGTGCTGCTCGGTGATCGTGGCGAGTTCGGCGGCGTGCTCCTCTTCGGCACGCGCGGTCTGCGCCTCGTGCTCCTCGACGGTGCGCGCGAGCGTCTCCGCGTGTTCCGTGGCGGCGCGCTCCGTCTCCTTGTCGCGCCGGTCGATCTCCTCCGTGTGCGCCACGACGAGCTCGTCGTAGGGCCGCCGGTCGGTGAACGTCATCACGGCGCCGACCAGTTGGTCACCGTCGCGGACGGGCGCCGTCGTCATGTCGACGGGCACCTGCGTGCCGCTCTTCGACCACAGGACCTGCCCGCGCACCCGGTGCTTGCGCCCGGAGCGCAGGGTGTCGGCGAGCGGGGACTCCTCGTACGGGAACGGCTCGCCGTCGGCGCGGGAGTGGAGGACGAGCGCGTGCAGCTCCTGTCCGCCCAGGTCGCTGGCGCGGAACCCGAGGATCTGCGCGGCGGCCGGGTTGACGAGCACGATCCGGCCGTCGGTGTCGGTGCCGACGACGCCCTCGGCGGCGGCGCGCAGGATCATCTCGGTCTGGCGCTGCGAACGCGCGAGCTCGGCCTCGGTGTCGACAGTCCCCGACAAGTCGCGCACGACGAGCATCAGCAGCTCGGCCTCGCCGCCGTAGGACCCGTACGAGCTGTTGCCGTAGCCGTCGACGGTGTCGCGGCCGTCGGCGAGATTGGCGCTCGTGACCTCGACGGGGAACTCGCTGCCGTCGGTGCGGCGGGCCATCATCCGGGTCGGCTTGGTGCGCCCGCGCTCGTCCGTGGTGTCGGGCCTGCGCATCGATCCGGGGATGAGCCGCGAGTCGAACTCGGGCAGCAGATCGAGCAGTCCGCGCCCCACGAGGGCGGTGCCCGGGGCCTCGAAGGCCTCCAGGGCGATGGTGTTCGCGTTGACGACAGTCCCGTTGGCGTTGACCAGCACCAGCGCGTCCGGGAGCGCATCGAGTATGGCTGCGAGGCGAGCAGCGCCTCGGGATGGCCTGCTGCTCACGACGACGCTTCCTCCCTGATTACCGCACCTTGCCGACCGCGCGAGCCATCTTCCTACGTGGCTCGCGGCATGTCACGGGAGGGAGTCTACGGGCAGAGGTTGTGCTCGCGGCGCCGGATGAGAGGGAGGTCGCACGCGGAAGATGTGCCCTTGGAATGAAGATGCGTGAGGGCGAGGCTCTCCCAGGCCGTGCGACGGCGGGGCATGCATCGGCATATGCCTGGTCACAGGGTGTCCGGCGCCGCGCCGCACCTTGGCACGCTCCCCACACAATGGACCGCGCTCGTTCACGGACCGGTCGCGGGCAGTACGGGAACGAGCCCCTGCCACCGCGAGATCTCACAGCCGTCGGTCCTCTTGTACGTCGCGTCGACGGGCCGGCCGTGCCACGTTCCGGTGACGCGGGCGGTCGCGGGGCCTCCGTACTGCATCGTGCACTGGGAGTCCGACGAGTTCGGCGCGAACGGGTCGCGGCCGTTCGCGGACAGTTCGTCGAGCCGCGCGCACGCGTTCGCGGGTTCCGGATGGGTACCGCCCGAGGGCCCGCACTCCAGCTCGTACGTCCCGTCCCTTCCGTCCCCCGTGCCGGTGACGGCGACCCGTAGCTGGTCCTGGACGGCGGGCTCGGCGAACAACTGAGGCAGGCCCAGCGGACCCGTGTCGGCGTGGGCGGCGGGGACCGCGGAGAGTGCGGCGGCGGAGGCGGCGGCGGTGAGGGCGATGCGGCGCAGCAGCATGAGGACTCCACGAATGAGTGAGAAGAGAAGACTGGGGAACCGCACCGTCCCGGGCGGCTCCACCGCGTCTAACGCCGGGCGGCCCGCGATGTTGCGGTGGGCCCCGGGACACGAGGGCGAACAGAAGGGCTTTGCTCTCCGGCCTGGACGCCTAGTACCGTGGGGGCCAATTGGTGACACGGCGCGATGCTGTGTCATCATCTGGACGCACCACTCGCGCTCGCGCGGGGGGTCGTGCTGGAGGCGTCGCCTAGTCCGGTCTATGGCGCCGCACTGCTAATGCGGTTTGGGCCTTAAAGCCCATCGAGGGTTCAAATCCCTCCGCCTCCGCTCCAAGATCCGAAGCCCCGGTCCTGATGGACCGGGGCTTCGGCTTTCGGGACCCGCAAGACGGTGTTTGCCCAGCTCACAAGGGGTGCGGCAAACGGATTTCACATGACGGCGGCAGTCATGTAATGTTCTTCCTGTCGCCGGGAACGGGCCGAAGGGGCCGGGACCGAGACAAAAACAGAACAAGCACTCGTAGCTTAACGGATAGAGCATCTGACTACGGATCAGAAGGTTGCAGGTTCGAATCCTGCCGAGTGCACACAGGTGAGAGGCCCCCG
>NZ_NNBL01000018.1 GCF_002803065.1 Streptomyces sp. CB01635 | reverse complement strand
ACGCGTTCGAGGGCCTGCGTCTGATGGATGCCCTTATCGCCGTCAAGCGGGGCGTGCCGGGTGCGACACTGCCGGAGCTCAAGCAGCGCCGGGTGAAGGCGGGCAGCGTACAGATCGAGGAGCGGCCCGAAGAGGGGCCCGCACGCTCCGACACGTCCACCGACAATCCGGTCCCCGAGCCGCCCTTCTGGGGCACCCGCGTCATCAAGGGAATCCAGCTCAAGGAGTACGCGTCCTGGCTGGACGAGGGCGCCCTGTTCAAGGGCCAGTGGGGCCTCAAGCAGGCGCGCACCGGTGACGGGCCCACGTACGAGGAGCTCGTGGAGACCGAGGGCCGCCCCCGCCTGCGCGGCTGGCTCGACGAGTTGCACACCAAGAACCTGCTGGAAGCGGCCGTCGTCTACGGCTACTTCCCGTGCGTGTCCAAGGGCGAGGATCTGATCATCCTCGACGACCAGGGCAATGAGCGCACCCGCTTCACGTTCCCGCGCCAGCGCCGCGGCCGCCGCCTGTGCCTCGCGGACTTCTTCCGTCCGGAGGAGTCGGGCGAGACCGATGTCGTGGGCCTCCAGGTTGTCACCGTCGGCTCCCGGATCGGCGAGGCGACCGCGGGGCTCTTCGAGTCGAACTCGTACCGCGACTACCTCGAACTGCACGGCCTGTCCGTCCAGTTGGCCGAGGCGCTCGCCGAGTACTGGCACGCACGCGTCCGCTCCGAGCTGGGCTTCTCCGGCGAGGACCCCTCCGAGATGGAGGACATGTTCGCGCTGAAGTACCGCGGCGCCCGCTTCTCGCTCGGCTACGGAGCGTGCCCGGACCTCGAGGACCGCGCCAAGATCGCTCAGCTCCTGGAGCCCGAGCGCATCGGTGTCCAGCTCTCCGAGGAGTTCCAGCTCCACCCGGAGCAGTCCACGGACGCGATCGTCATCCACCACCCGGAGGCGAAGTACTTCAACGCGCGGTAGCGCGGCGCGGCGGGCGCCCCGGAGACGTCGTCGCGCGCATTGATCCGTATGCGACGTACACTGGTCGGTCCAGTGCAGGCCGGTTGCCTTCCCGTCAAAAGGAGGCAGCCGGCCTTCTCGTCCCTCACGGAGGTGTGCCCGGATGACCAGTACGGTCCCCGCTCTCGGTACCCGAACGGCCGAAGGCTCCGCCCTGCAGGCTGTGCTCCTCGACATGGACGGCACTCTGGTGGACACCGAAGGCTTCTGGTGGGACGCCGAGGTCGCCGTCTTCGGGTCGCTGGGGCACGCGCTCGACGAGGCGTGGCGCGAAGTCGTCGTCGGTGGCCCCATGACCCGCAGTGCCGGCTTCCTCATCGAGGCGACCGGCGCGGACATCACGCTCCCAGAGCTGACCGTGCTGCTCAACGACGGCTTCGAGGAGCGCATCAGCAGCGTCCTGCCGCTCATGCCGGGCGCCGCGCGGCTGCTCGCCGAACTCGCCGCCCACGAGGTGCCCATGGCCCTCGTGTCCGCCTCCCACCGGCGCATCATCGACCGGGTCCTGACCTCGCTCGGTCCCGAGCACTTCGCGCTCACCGTCGCAGGTGACGAGGTCGAGCGGACGAAGCCGTACCCCGACCCGTATCTGCTCGCGGCCGCGGGTCTTGGTGCGGATCCGGCCAGATGTGCCGTCATCGAGGACACCGCGACCGGTGTCGCCGCCGCCGAGGCGGCCGGCTGTCATGTGGTCGCCGTACCCTCCGTCGCCCCGATCGCACCCGCCCACCGGCGCACCGTCGTCCCCTCGCTCGAACACGTCAACCTGCCTTTCCTACATGGCCTGATGGGCTACTGAACCTTCGGTAACACCGCTCGCGCGTGGCCGAAATGCAGCGCCCATCAACCCAGTTGAGCATGTGACCTTTCCCACTCGATGTGGGGTCGACAGGTACACGGACCTGTGCTGCGGCCCCACCCCCCACTCCACCCCGAGTGACCTTGTGTCCCGATTGGTCGGACCCTGAGCCGAAGAGACCCCTGTGGGGTTATCGGTGTGTCCACGCCCGGTTTCGCAGCGTGATGAAGTCGTGGCTCCGGCCCCTTCGGGACCCTTCGCCATGCGCACTAATCTCGTGGCGAGAACATCGCCGTAACCCCTCGTGTCCCGTCGACACCACCCCCGTTGCCGGGCCCACGGGATCGACAGCTCTGGAGAACTTCGAGCATGAACCGCAAGACTTTGGTGTTGCCGGCCGTCATCGGCCTGCTCGCGCCTGTGCTCGCCGCCTGCGGCGGGTCCGACAGCGGGGGCAAGGACGGCAACCCGATCGCCGTCGGTACCACCGACCGGTTCGTTGCCTCGAAGGCGGTCCCGGCCCCGTTCGACCCCGCGTACGCCTACGACGCGGGCTCCTGGAACGTGCTGCGCCAGACCGTCCAGACCTTGATGGCCATGCCGCGCGGCGGCGGCGAGCCGGTGCCCGAGGCCGCCCAGACCTGCGGCTTCACCGACACCGGCAACGAGCGCTTCTCCTGCACCCTGCGCAAGGGCCTCGCGTTCGCCGACGGCACCCCCGTCACCGCCTCGGACGTGAAGTTCTCCATCGACCGTGTGCTCGGCATCAAGAGCGACAGTGGCTCCTCCGCGCTGCTCTCCAGCGTCGACACGATCGAGACCAAGGGCCGCAACGAGGTCATCTTCCACCTGAAGAGCCCCGACGCCACCTTCCCGTACAAGCTGGCCACACCCACCGCCGGCATCGTCAACCCCGACGACTACACGAAGGGGAAGCTGCGCAACGGCTTCTCGGTCGACGGCTCCGGCCCGTACACCCTCGACGCCCAGGTCAAGAACAACACCCTCGTCAAGGCCGTCTTCACCAAGAACCCCCACTACAAGGGGCAGTTGAAGCCGAAGAACGACAAGGTGGAGCTGGTCTCCTTCGCGGATGCCGACGCCATGGGCAAGGCCCTCGAAAAGGGCGACGTCGACATGATGACGCGCACCATGTCGCCGGAGCAGATCAAGCGGCTCTCGGACAACCCGAGCAAGAACATCAACCTGGTCGAGATGCCGGGCATGGAGATCCGCTACCTCGGATTCAACACCAGCGCCCCCGTGGTCAAGAGCAAGGCCGTCCGCCAGGCCATGGCCCAGGTCGTCGACCGCGGCCAGCTCACGGCCGACGTCTACGGCACCTCCGCCGAGCCGCTCTACTCGCTCGTGCCCGCCGGCATCACCGGCCACACGAACTCGTTCTTCAACAGGTACAGCGAGCCGAGCCGCTCCAAGGCCGCCTCGATCCTTTCCCGGGCCGACATCACCACGCCGGTGAAGCTGACCCTGCACTACACGACCGACCACTACGGCTCCGCCACCAAGCGGGAGTTCGAGTTGCTCAAGCAGCAGCTCAACTCCAGCGGCCTGTTCAAGGTCGGCATCAAGGGCGACGCCTGGGACACGTACCGCGCCGCCGAACTCAAGGGCAAGTACGACGTCTACGGCCTCGGCTGGTTCCCCGACTTCCCCGACGCCGACAACTTCATCGCGCCGTTCCTCGACAAGGACAACTTCCTCGCGTCCCCGTACGCGAACAGCACGATCCGGGACCAGCTCATCCCCGAGTCCCGTCGTGAGGCCGACCGGCTGACCGCCTCCAAGAGCCTCACGAGCATCCAGAACATCGTCGCCGACGACGTGCCGGTCCTCCCGCTCTGGCAGGGCAAGCAGTACGTCGCCGCCCGCGACGACATCACCGGAGTCGAGTGGGCGCTGAGCTCCTCCTCGATCCTTCAGCTCTGGGAGCTCGGCCGCGGAGTGAGCGGCTGATCCCAGCGCGAGCCGGCCTTCCCGTCAAGGGCGGCCGGCTCGCCCGATTTCCGCACCACTGACGACAAGGCACGTACGTGAGAATGCGCAACCAGTGGCTGGTCCTGCCCCTCGGGACGGGACTCACCGCGGCCCTGCTGGCCGGCTGCGGCACCGACCAGGGCGATGCCGCCGGGCAGGGCGGGGCCGTGGTCATGGGAATGTCCGACGACATCCAGGCCACCGATCCGGCGTCCGGCTACGACCCGGGGTCGTGGCTGCTGTTCAACAACGTGTTCCAGTCGCTCCTGAGCTTCCCCAAGGGCAGCACGGAGCCGGAACCCGAAGCCGCCAAGGAGTGCTCCTTCACGGACTCCGGCACCCGCGTCTACTCCTGCACCCTGCGCGACGGCCTCACGTTCAGCAACGGCCACAAGCTCACCTCGAAGGACGTCAAGTTCTCCTTCGACCGCATGATGAACATCGGTGACGACGCCGGCCCGGCGATCATGTTCCCCATGCTCGACAAGGTCGAGACGCCGAACGCCAAGACGGTCGTCTTCAAGCTGAAGCACGCGGACGCCACCTTCCCCAGCAAGATCGCGTCCGGCGCCGGATCCATCGTCGACCACGCCGCCTACTCCATGGACGGCTTGCGCACGGACGGCAAGGCCGTCGGCTCCGGCCCCTACAAGCTGGACTCCTTCGACAAGAAGAAGGCCGTCTTCTCGGTCAACCCGGACTACAAGGGCACCGCGAAGGTCCAGAACTCCGGCATGACCATCAAGTTCTTCCACGGCGACCAGGCGGGACTGAAGAAGGCCCTCGTCGGCGGCGACATCGACCTCGCCTACCGCGGACTCGCCGCCAAGGACATCGCCGGCATCGAGAACTCCACCTCGACGAGCAAGCCCATGGACGTCGTCGAGGGCACCAGCGCCGAGGTCCAGCACCTGGTCTTCAACATGAAGGACCCCGTCGCCGGACGCCTGTCCGTGCGCAAGGCCATGGCCTACCTGATCGACCGGGACGCCCTGGTCGACGAGGTCTACCAGGACACCGCCACCCCGCTGTACTCGATCATCCCGGCGGGCATCAGCGGCCACAACACGGCCTTCTTCGACACCTACGGCGCCCACCCGTCGCCCGCCAAGGCCCGCGCCGCGCTGCGTGCCGACGGCATCACCGGCAAGGTGAAGATCACCCTCTGGTCGACGCCCTCGCGCTACGGCCCCGCCACCGACCAGGAACTCGCGGCCGTCGCCAAGCAGCTCAACGCGAGCGGCCTGTTCGAAGCCGACATGAAGTCCATCGAGTTCGGCCAGTACGAGAAGGACATCAAGACCGGCAAGTACGGCGTGTACGTGAAGGGCTGGGTCCCGGACTACCCGGACCCCGACAACTTCACCCAGCCGTTCTTCGGCGCCGGCAACGTGCTCGGGAACAACTACACCAACAGCACCATCACCGGGAAGATCATCCCGGAGACCGGGGCGCAGAGCGACCGGGCCTCCACCGACCGGGACTTCGAGCAGCTCCAGAACATCGTCGCCGACGAGCTGCCGGTCCTGCCCGTCTGGCAGGCCAAGCAGTACGCCGTCGTCCGTGACAGCGTCTACGGCCTGGAGTCGTGCCTCGACGCGTCGACCGTGTTCCGCTTCTGGGAGATCAGCAAGGGCACCGAGTAACAGAACGGTGGCCGCCTCCTTTCGCGGGAGGCGGCCACCGGCCTGGTCATTGAGCTGTTGCCGTTCCTACTGGGCGCCGGGACGCACCAGACCGCTCTCGTACGCGTACACCGCCGCCTGCACGCGGTCGCGCAGCCCCAACTTCGTCAGCACATGGCCGACATGGGTCTTCACCGTCGTCTCACTGACGAACAGATCCGCCGCGATCTCCGCGTTCGACAGGCCACGGGCCACGAGCTTGAGGACCTCGACCTCACGCTCGGTCAGCGTGTGCAGTGTGTCGGGCACCGGCTCGTCGCCGGACGGCAGATGGTCCGCGTACTTGTCGAGCAGCCGACGCGTGATGCTCGGCGCGAGCATCGCCTCGCCCGCCGCGACCACCCGGATCGCCTGCACCAGCTCATTGGCCGGAGCGTCCTTCAGCAGGAAGCCACTGGCGCCGGCGCGCAGCGCCTCCACCACGTACTCGTCGAGGTCGAACGTCGTCAGGACGAGCACCTTCGCCGGACCGTCCCGTCCGGGGCCCGTGATCTGCCGGGTCGCCTCGACACCGTCCATCCGCGGCATACGGATGTCCATCAACACCACATCGGGCTGCAGGGCACGTACCTGGTCGAGCGCCTGCAGGCCGTCTCCGGCCTCGCCGACGACCGCGATGTCCTGCTCGGCCTCCAGAATCATCCGGAACCCGGTACGGAGCAGCGGCTGGTCGTCGACCAGTAGGACGCGGATCGCCACGTAACTCTCCTTAGGTAGTCCCGGCCCATTCTGCCCTGCTAGCTGCTCTCCGACCCGGGCACCCCGATCTGAAGCGGATACGGCGGGGGAGTCCCACCGAACTCCGGGCAAACCGCCTGATGGTCACACCAACCGCACAGCTTCGTCGGGCGCGGCCGCCACTCGCCCGTCTCCGTGGCCAGCTGGATCGCCTCCCAGAGCGCGTGCAGCTTGCGCTCCACCCGCTCCAGGTCCGCCACCACCGGGTCGTACGTCAGTACATCACCGCTGCCCAGATAGACCAGCTGGAGCCGCCGCGGCACGACCCCCTTCAGGCGCCACACCACCAGCGCGTAGAACTTCATCTGGAAGAGCGCGCCCTCCGCGTACTCGGGGCGCGGGGCCTTGCCCGTCTTGTAGTCGACGATCCGGACCTCGCCCGTCGGCGCCACGTCGACCCGGTCGATGATGCCGCGCAGCTTCAGGCCCGAGTCCAGCTGGGCCTCGACGAACAGCTCCCGCTCGGCGGGCTCCAGACGCGTCGGGTCCTCCAGCGTGAACCAGCGCTCGACGAGCTGCTCCGCCTCGCCGAGCCAGCGCGCCATCCGCTCGCCCTCGCCGTCGTCCGCGAACAGCTCGGCCAGCTCCGGCTTCACCTCACGCAGCCGATCCCACTGGCCGGGAATGAGCGACTTGGCCCGCGGGGCCGTCCGCTCGCCCGCGGGCGCGTCGAACAGTCTCTCCAGCACGGCGTGCACCAGCGTGCCGCGCGTCGCCGCCTCGCTCGGCTTCTCGGGCAGCTTGTCGATCACCCGGAACCGGTAGAGCAACGGGCACTGCATGAAGTCGCTCGCGCGCGACGGCGAGAGCGACGCAGGGCGAGCGGCCGCGGCGGCCCCTTCGGTGCTGGTTTCCATGACGACAGACCTTACGGGCAGCCACTGACAGTCAGGTACGAACGCGTCACGGGCGTCCTGGGAAGCGGAGCCCTGCGGCGCCGCAGGGGAGTCGGCGAGGGCCGCGCCACACCGGACGCATACCATCGACGGCAGACCCCCTCGCCCTGCATGATCGTGCAACGGCAGGAGCGAGGGATTTCTAACGAGGGGACCGAGGGATCACCGTGGACGACAGCGGCCGGCCGCAGCCCGGCAGCGGCACGACGGACGACCACCAGGCCGCCCGCCCCGGCCCCACGCCCCCCGTGCCCCCAACACCCGTGAACGGCGCGGCCCGAGCGAACTCCGTGCCGCACGCGCCCCAGGACCCGGAAGAGCCCCCGCACACGGAACACCCCGACCCCGCCGCCCCGGCCGACGGCGAGGACACCACCCCGGCCGACCCGAGCGAGACCTCCGACAGCGCGCCTGACACCGCCCCCGGCCCGGACCCGTTCACCGAGCCCGCCTCCGCCGACGGCGACGACACGCGCCCGGCCGACCCCGAGCCCCCGGCCCGGACCCCCGCGACAAGCGGCCGCCGCCCCACCAAGGCACCCGAACCCCGAGGCGGACTGCTCATGGGCCGCCCCTTCGGCGTCCCCGTCTACGTCGCGCCCAGCTGGTTCCTCGTCGCCGCCCTCATCACCTGGGTCTTCGGCGGCCAGCTCGACCACGTCCTGCCCGAACTCGGCGCCGCCCGCTACC
Organism: Streptomyces sp. CB01635; assembly: GCF_002803065.1. Lineage (GTDB taxonomy): Bacteria > Actinomycetota > Actinomycetes > Streptomycetales > Streptomycetaceae > Streptomyces. The sequence goes on along the minus strand of NZ_NNBL01000018.1, from coordinate 161,399 downwards.
TCGTCTCCCTCTTCTTCGCGGTCGCGTTCTACGCCTCCGTACTCGTCCACGAACTCGCGCACACCGTCGCCGCGCTCCGCTTCAAGCTGCCGGTGCGCCGCATCCAGCTGCAGTTCTTCGGCGGCGTGTCCGAGATCGAGAAGGAGTCCGAGACACCGGGACGCGAGTTCGTGCTCGCCTTCGTCGGACCTCTGCTCTCCCTCGTCCTGGCCGGCGTCTTCTACCTCGGCATGCTCGCCGTGGAACCCGGCACCGTGCCCGGCGTCCTGCTCGCGGGACTGATGATCTCCAACCTCATCGTCGCCGCGTTCAACCTGCTGCCCGGCCTGCCCCTCGACGGCGGCCGCATGCTGCGCGCGATCGTCTGGAAGATCACCGGCAAGCCCATGAGCGGCACCGTCGCCGCCGCCTGGGTCGGCCGCGCCCTCGCCGTCACCGTCCTCCTCGGACTGCCCCTGCTCACCCAGTCCGGCGCCCTCGGCGAAGGCCCCGCGGACGTCAGCGGCATGGACACCGTCACCGACGCCCTGCTCGCCGCCATCCTCGCCGCGATCATCTGGACCGGCGCCGGCAACAGCCTCCGCATGGCCCGCCTGCGCGAACACCTCCCGGAACTGCGCGCCCGCACCCTCACCCGCCGCGCCGTCCCCGTGGAGAGCGCCACCCCACTCTCCGAGGCCCTGCGCCGCGCCAACGAGGCGGGCGCCCGCGCCCTCGTCATCGTCGACGCCGACGGAGAACCCAGGTCCCTCGTCCGCGAGGCCGCCATCGTCGGCGTACCGGAACACCGCCGCCCCTGGGTCGCGGTGAGCGGCCTCGCCCAGGACCTCACCGACGGCATGCGCGTCTCCGCGGAACTCGCCGGCGAGGAACTCCTCGACACCCTCCGTGCCACCCCCGCCACCGAGTACCTCGTCGTCGAGGAGAGCGGCGCCATCTACGGCGTCCTGTCCGCCGCCGACGTGGAGCGCGCCTTCGTCAAGGCCATGGCCCGCCCCTCCTGACCGGGCCCGCACCCCCGCGCCCCTGGTCCGCGGGCCCCCAGCGGACCGGTAGGCTGGTCACATGTCCGAACCGACCGGTGCCGCCCGCCGACGCGGGCCCTTCAAGGTCGGGGACCAGGTACAGCTGACCGACCCCAAGGGCCGCCACTACACGTTCACGCTCGAGGCCGGGAAGAACTTCCACACCCACAAGGGTTCCTTCCCGCACGACGAGCTGATCGGTGCTCCCGAGGGCAGCGTTGTCCGCACCACCGGAAACGTCGCCTACCTCGCGCTGCGCCCCCTGCTCCCCGACTACGTCCTGTCCATGCCCCGCGGCGCCGCCGTGGTCTACCCCAAGGACGCGGGGCAGATCCTGGCCTTCGCCGACATCTTCCCCGGCGCACGCGTCGTCGAGGCAGGCGTCGGCTCCGGCTCGCTGAGCAGCTTCCTGCTGCGCGCCATCGGCGACGAGGGCATGCTGCACTCCTACGAGCGTCGCGAGGACTTCGCCGAGATCGCCACGCAGAACGTGGAGCGCTACTTCGGCGGCTCGCACCCCGCGTGGCAGCTCACCGTCGGCGACCTCCAGGACAACCTGAGCGACGCCGACGTGGACCGCGTCATCCTCGACATGCTCGCCCCCTGGGAGTGCCTCGAGGTCGTCTCCAAGGCCCTCGTCCCCGGCGGCATCCTCTGCTGCTACGTCGCCACCACCACCCAGCTCGCACGGACCGTCGAGTCCATCCGCGAGATCGGCTGCTTCAACGAGCCGACGTCCTGGGAGTCGATGATCCGCAACTGGCACGTCGAGGGCCTGGCCGTCCGGCCGGACCACCGCATGATCGGCCACACCGGCTTCCTCCTCACCGCCCGCCGCCTCGCGGACGGCGTCGAGCCGCCCATGCGCCGCCGTCGCCCCGCCAAGGGCGCGTACGGCGAGGACTACTCGGGCCCGAACGCGGACGGCGGCAACGCCGGGCGCTGACCCGAACACCCGAGACAACGCACAGGCGCCGCCGTCGAGTTCCCCGCATATCGGGGGAACTCGACGGCGGCGCCCGTTCGTTGAGAAGTGGCGCGCACGATACGGCAAGGACACGTGAGGAAGCTGAGAATCAGCGGACCCTGACGTTCCCCCACGGTGTGAGGTATGGCACGATGCTGGCCACCCCCACCGGCACAGCCCTCACAGGAGACACTCCTAGTGCAGCACCCCGCCGTCCCGGAACTGGCGCACACAACCACCCGCCCCATCCACTGGCTCGCGACCGCCGCGGCCGTATCGGCCGTCGTCGCGGTCTCCTCGTTCCTGCAGCCCGGCGCGGCCACCGCGGCCCAGCCGGCAACACAGTCCGTCGGCACCAGAACCACCGCCGCACCGCCCGACCCGGCCGCCGTCCACTTCCCGCTCGAGTGCGGCCCCGCCAAGATCCTCGTGGTGAAGAAGGCCACCGGGGACCTCGACGGTGACGGCAGGCCGGAAACCGTCGCCGTGGTCCGCTGCGACGCCGGCTCCGGCACCCCGCCGAACGGCGTCTACGTCCTCACCCAGCCCCACGAGGCCAACGCCGCGCCGCGCATCGTCGCCACCCTCGTCGACCCGAAGGACCGGCTCACCGCCGACGACGTAGCGGTACGCGACAAGGCCGTCACCGCCACGCTCCTCGGCTACTCCAGCGCCGCCGTCCCCAGTTGCTGCCCCGACACCCAGGACAAGGCCAAGTGGCAGTGGAAGGGCGACGCGTTCGTGCGCTCCACTCCCGCGGAGGCCCGCAGCATCTGACGCGCACCATACGAAAGGGGCCCGTGCCCGCCGGGAACGGCGGCACGGGCCCCTTTCGTTGGCCCTTCCCTACGTCGAGTGACGCCCAGGAACCTCGCGGTCACTCCGCGTCAGGACCGTAGACCTCCACCCTGTCCGAAACACGACGTACATGAATGCAGTCGCCCGGGCACTCCTTCGCGGAGTCCACGACATCGTTCAACAGCGGCAGCGGCACCGGGGTGGTGGCCCCCTGCGCCTGCAACAGCTCGTCCTCCGCGCCCTTCACATAGGCCAGTCCGTCGATGTCCAGCTCGAAGACCTCCGGCGCGTACTGCGCGCAGATCCCGTCGCCGGTGCAGAGGTCCTGGTCGATCCACACCTCAAGGGCGACACCGCTGTCGATGCCGGATCCGGCCTCCTGCTGCACGCTCATATCTCCTGCCGTTTCCTGCCTCGAACCGCCCCGCGTACCAGCAAGTCGGGCCAGCTCCGACGGGTGTTGAACACTTCGACCCTACAACCGCCCGCTTCCCAATCATGTTGGGTGGGTATTCCCCTGGCGTGAGGGAGAGCGCAAGGGTGAAGATCGGACACACCCCCATCGTCTTTTTGATCTAGGGGTTTCAATCGACACCCACCCAGGTAGGGTCTGGAAGCGTCCAGCTCCCCTTGGAGGAGGTGAGGACCGTGGCAGCCCACGACGACGACATGAACCGCGGCATCCGCCCGGGAAGAGGGTCCGACGACCCCGCCGGTCAGATTGCCTATCTTGAGCAGGAGATCGCCGTCCTGCGACGCAAGCTCGCCGACTCTCCGCGTCATACGAGGATTCTCGAAGAGCGGATCGTCGAGCTGCAGACCAACCTGGCCGGCGTGTCCGCACAGAACGAGCGGCTCGCCAACACGCTCAGGGAGGCCCGCGACCAGATCGTGGCCCTCAAGGAGGAAGTCGACCGGCTCGCACAGCCGCCGGCCGGCTTCGGAGTCTTCCTCGTGGCGAACGAGGACGGTACCGCCGACATCTTCACCGGCGGCCGCAAGCTCCGGGTGAACGTGAGCCCCAGCGTGGAGCTCGAAGAGCTCAGGCGCGGCCAGGAAGTGATGCTCAACGAAGCGCTCAACGTGGTCGAGGCCATGGAGTACGAGAGCGTCGGCGACATCGTCACCCTCAAGGAGATCCTCGAGGACGGCGAGCGCGCCCTGGTGGTGGGGCACACCGATGAAGAACGCGTGGTCCGGCTCGCCGAACCTCTCCTCGACATCAACATCCGCCCCGGCGACGCCCTCCTGCTCGAACCCCGATCCGGCTATGTCTACGAAGTCGTACCCAAGAGCGAAGTCGAAGAGCTCGTCCTCGAAGAGGTCCCGGACATCGGCTACGAGCAGATCGGCGGCCTGGGCAACCAGATCGAACTGATCCGCGACGCGGTCGAGCTCCCCTACCTCTACCCGGACCTGTTCAAGGAGCACGAGCTGCGGCCGCCCAAGGGCGTCCTGCTCTACGGGCCTCCCGGCTGCGGCAAGACCCTGATCGCCAAGGCAGTGGCCAACTCCCTTGCCAAGAAGGTCGCGGAAGTGACCGGACAGGCCACGGGCAAGAGCTTCTTCCTCAACATCAAGGGTCCCGAACTGCTCAACAAGTACGTCGGCGAGACCGAGCGGCAGATCCGCCTCGTCTTCCAGCGAGCGCGTGAGAAGGCCAGCGAGGGCACACCCGTCATCGTCTTCTTCGACGAGATGGAATCCCTCTTCCGCACCCGTGGATCCGGCGTCAGCTCGGACGTGGAGAACACCATCGTCCCCCAGCTGCTCGCCGAGATCGACGGCGTGGAAGGCCTGGAGAACGTGGTCGTGATCGGCGCCTCCAACCGTGAGGACATGATCGACCCCGCGATCCTGCGGCCCGGACGACTCGACGTGAAGATCAAGATCGAGCGCCCGGACGCCGAAGCGGCCAAGGACATCTTCGCCAAGTACCTGACCGCCCGCCTCCCGCTGCACTCCGACGACCTCGGAGAGCACGGCGGCGACCGCGCCAGCACGGTCCACGGAATGATCCAGACCGCCGTGGAGCAGATGTACGCGGAAAGCGAGGAGAACCGCTTCCTCGAGGTCACGTACGCCAACGGCGACAAGGAAGTCCTGTACTTCAAGGACTTCAACTCGGGCGCCATGATCGAGAACATCGTCGGACGCGCCAAGAAGGCAGCCATCAAGGCCTTCCTCGAACACAACCAGAAGGGCCTCAGGGTCTCCCACCTCCTCCAGGCTTGCGTGGACGAGTTCAAGGAGAACGAGGACCTGCCGAACACCACCAACCCGGACGACTGGGCTCGCATCTCCGGTAAGAAGGGCGAACGGATCGTTTACATCCGTACGCTCGTCACCGGAAAGCAGGGCGCAGACACCGGCCGCTCCATCGACACGGTGGCGAACACCGGGCAGTACCTGTAAAAGGCAGGGCGGCTGCGGGTGCCTCTACCGGGTACCCGCAGCCGACTGTTTTCCAGGCAACAATTCCGGCCGACTTTCCGGTTTCCCGGCAACGGCCGACTCGCAGGCACAGCGACAGCAATGACGGTAATGATCTCCCCACCGGCGCATAGGCGTTCTAGGCTCTTCGGTACCGCCGAGTCGCGCAGCGCGGGGACGGGCACCGCACGCGCACTGGAGAACCAGCGGTACTTGAGCGCCGCCCCCGAACGGGGGCGCCGCCGGGCAAGGAGGGCCGCATGACCGTACGGCGAGTAATGGGCATCGAGACGGAGTACGGGATCTCCGTCCCCGGCCACCCCAACGCCAATGCCATGCTCACCTCATCCCAGATCGTCAACGCCTACGCGGCGGCGATGCACCGGGCGCGCCGCGCCCGCTGGGACTTCGAGGAGGAGAATCCGCTGCGCGACGCGCGAGGCTTCGACCTCGCCCGTGAGGTCGCCGACTCCAGCCAGCTCACCGACGAGGACATCGGCCTGGCCAATGTCATCCTCACCAACGGTGCCCGCCTGTACGTCGACCACGCACACCCCGAATACAGCGCCCCCGAGGTCACCAACCCGCGGGACGCCGTCCTGTGGGACAAGGCTGGCGAGCGCATCATGGCCGAGGCCGCCGAGCGCGCCGCCCAGCTCCCCGGCGCCCAGCCGATCCACCTCTACAAGAACAACACCGACAACAAAGGCGCCTCCTACGGCACGCACGAGAACTACCTGATGAAGCGGGAGACCCCCTTCTCGGACATCGTGCGCCACCTGACGCCCTTCTTCGTCTCCCGCCAGGTCGTCACCGGCGCGGGCCGCGTCGGCATCGGCCAGGACGGCCACGAGCACGGCTTCCAGCTCAGCCAGCGCGCGGACTACTTCGAGGTCGAGGTCGGACTGGAGACGACCCTCAAGCGCCCCATCATCAACACCAGGGACGAGCCGCACGCCGACGCGGAGAAGTACCGCCGCCTGCACGTGATCATCGGCGACGCGAACCTCTCCGAGATCTCCACCTATCTCAAGCTGGGCACGACGGCCCTGGTCCTCTCCATGATCGAGGACGGATTCATCGCCGTCGACCTGGCCGTGGACCAGCCCGTACGCACCCTCCACCAGGTCTCCCACGACCCCGGCCTGCAACACCTGGTCACCCTCCGCAGCGGCCGCACACTCACCGCGGTGCAACTCCAGATGGAGTACTTCGAGCTGGCCAGGAAGTACGTCGAGGAGCGCTACGGAGCGGACGCCGACGAGCAGACCAAGGACGTCCTGACCCGCTGGGAGGACGTACTCGGCCGCCTGGAGACCGACCCGATGAGCCTGGCCGGAGAGCTCGACTGGGTCGCCAAGCGGCAGCTCATGGAGGGCTACCGCCGCCGCGACAACCTCGACTGGGACGCCGCCCGGCTCCACCTCGTCGACCTGCAGTACGCCGACGTACGGGCCGAGAAGGGCCTGTACAACCGTCTCGTGGCCCGCGGCAGGATGAAGCGGCTCCTGGACGAGTCGGAGGTCGAGAGGGCCCGTACGAAGCCACCGGAGGACACCAGGGCGTACTTCCGAGGGCGCTGCCTCGAGCAGTACGCGGACGACGTCGCCGCGGCCTCATGGGACTCGGTGATCTTCGATCTCCCCGGCCGTGACTCCCTGCAGCGCGTCCCAACCCTCGAACCCCTTCGCGGAACGCGTAATCACGTGAAGGAGCTGCTCGACCGGTGCCGCACGGCCGAAGATCTGGTCCGGGTGCTGTCCGGAGGCTGAAAAGCCGGCGGCAGGGGAATCACATGGGTGGGCCTCGCACGTTGGACGAACTGCGGGGCCGATGTCGGACCCGGCTTGTAGGGTCTGATCAAGAACGTCGAACCGAGCGGGGTGAGGTAGATGGCGACCAAGGACACCGGCGGCGGACAGCAGAAGGCGACGCGTTCCACCGAGGAGGTCGAGGAGCAGGCGCAGGACGCGCAGGCTTCCGAGGACCTCAAGGAACGCCAGGAGAAGCTGAGCGACGACGTGGACTCCGTGCTGGACGAGATCGACGATGTACTCGAGGAAAATGCCGAGGATTTCGTGCGCTCATTTGTGCAAAAAGGCGGTCAATAACGGGCATGCCGGACTCGCTCGACAAGTGGTGCAGCGGGTGCAGGCGAACGCTGCCGCATAAGTCGTTCGCCGCAGACAGGAACCGACGGGACGGACTCCAGCCGCGCTGCCGGGAATGCGTAGCCGAATACAGTGCCGCGCATTACCGGCGCCGCCGGGAGGCCATCGGCAAGACGGTGCGGGAGAGCGTGCATGTCCCGCCCGGGCACAAGCTGTGCCGGACGTGCGGAGTGGTCGAACCGCACAGCGATTGGCATCGCAACGCCACTGCTTCTGACGGCCTTTCGACGCGCTGCAAGGCGTGCCGCGCCATCCAGGGGCGGGGGGACCATCTCAAGCGCAAGTACGGCATCACCGAAGTCGAGCGAGATGAGTTGATCGCCTCACAGATGGGCATCTGTTGCATCTGCCTGGCCGCACCGGCGGCACATGTGGATCACTGCCACGAGACGGGTAGGGTCCGTGGCGTACTGTGCTTCAGCTGCAACGCAGCCCTGGGGCAGTTCAAGGATCGGCCCGATGCCATAAGGCGGGCCGCCGCCTACGTGGAAGGAATCGCGTGGAAGCCAACACTCGTAGCACCGGGCGTCTACCAGCTGCCTTCCTGACGCCCGGGTCGTCGTCCTTTGTGGACTTTCTGGCCGTGCACCAGCCTGAAATCCTGCCCGGGAACCGCGCGTTGCCGGTGAAGGGTGCGATCGAGGCGCCGCACGGGACGACGATCGTGTCCGTCACGTTCCCCGGCGGTGTGGTCCTCGCCGGTGACCGCCGGGCCACCATGGGCAACATGATCGCTCAGCGCGACATCGAGAAGGTCTTTCCGGCGGACGAGTACTCGGCGGTGGGCATCGCCGGTACGGCCGGTCTGGCCGTGGAGATGGTGAAGCTCTTCCAGCTGGAGCTGGAGCACTTCGAGAAGGTGGAGGGCGCCCAGCTGTCGCTGGAGGGCAAGGCGAACCGGCTCTCGACCATGATCCGGTCGAACCTCGGCATGGCCATGCAGGGCCTGGCCGTGGTGCCGCTGTTCGCGGGGTACGACGTGGACCGCGGCAAGGGCCGCATCTTCTCGTACGACGTCACGGGCGGGCGGAGCGAGGAGCACGGGTACGCGTCGACGGGTTCCGGTTCGATTTTCGCGCGTGGGGCCATGAAGAAGCTCTACCGCGACGATCTGACGGAGTCGGAGGCGACGACGCTGGTCGTGCAGGCGCTCTACGACGCGGCGGACGACGACTCGGCGACGGGTGGTCCCGATGTGGCGCGCCGGATCTATCCGATCGTCACGGTGATCACGGACGACGGGTTCCGCAGGATCACCGATGAGGAGGGTTCGGAGATCGCCCGTTCCATCCTGGAGCGCCGGCTGGAGCAGCCCGACGGCCCGCGGGCCGCGCTTCTCTGACTGGCCCGTATTCGCCGCAGACTTGAGTCACTGAGTCACTGACAGAAAGGGACGGTCAGCCGGTGTCGACGCCGTTCTATGTCTCACCCCAGCAGGCCATGGCCGACCGGGCGGAGTACGCCCGTAAGGGCATCGCCCGCGGTCGCAGCCTGGTTGTGCTGCAGTACGCCGATGGCATCGTGTTCGTCGGCGAGAACCCGTCCCGTGCGCTGCACAAGTTCAGCGAGATCTATGACCGGATCGGTTTCGCGGCCGCCGGTAAGTACAACGAGTACGAGAATCTGCGGATCGGCGGTGTGCGCTACGCCGACCTGCGGGGTTACACCTACGACCGCGACGATGTGACGGCGCGTGGCCTGGCGAATGTGTACGCGCAGACGCTGGGCACGATCTTCTCGAGCAGCGCCGAGAAGCCGTACGAGGTGGAGCTGGTGGTCGCCGAGGTCGGGTCCGAGCCCGAGGGCGACCAGATCTACCGCCTTCCGCACGACGGCTCGATCGTCGACGAGCACGGCTCGGTCGCGGTCGGGGGTAACGCGGAGCAGATCAGCACCTATCTGGATCAGCGCCACCGGGACGGGATGACTCTCGCGGAGGCGTTGAAGCTGGCGGTGCAGGCGCTGTCGCGGGACACCAATGGCAGTGAGCGGGAGATCCCCGCGGAGCGGCTCGAGGTGGCGGTTCTTGACCGCACGCGCCCGCAGCAGCGGAAGTTCAAGCGCATTGTCGGGCCGCAGTTGTCGCGGCTGCTCGAGGCCGGTGCGGCGACGTCCGCGGAGCCGGTGGAGAGCGGGGACGCGGAGTCCGACGACGAGGAGTGAGCAGGGTTTCCTGCTGAAGTGTGCGGCGCCCCGATCGCAGTAGTGGTCGGGGCGCCGTTCGTTGTATCAGCGGGCGGGCGCGGCTGTGGAGCCGCGGACGACCAACTCGACGGGGAGTGCGGTGGTTTCCGGGGCGCGGCCGTCCAGGACGGCGAGGAGTGCGGCCATGCCTCGCTCGCCGAAGAGTTCCGCGGGGAGCCGGACGGTGGTGAGTTCGGGTTCGACGGCGGTGGCGAGGGAGAGGTCGTCGAAGCCGGTGACGGAGAGGTCGTCGGGGATGCGCAGGCCCAGTGTGCGGGCGGCTTTGTAGGCGCCGGTGGCGAGTTTGTCGTCGTCGCAGACGATGGCGGTGGGGCGGGGGCCGGGGGCGGTGAGTGCGGCCTGTGCGGCGGTGCGGGCTGCCTCGACTGTCAGGTGTGAGTGCACGGTGTGGACGTGGGTGTCGGGGACGCGGGCGGTGCGGTCGGCGAGTTCGTGGGCGCGTACGTCGAAGGTCCAGGAGGGCACGGCGGACGCGAGGTGCAGGAACCGGCGGTGGCCGAGGGCGAGCAGATGGTCCGTCACCTGGCGCATTCCGTCGGCGATGTCGAGGTTGACGGTGGCGGCTCCGGTGGTGGCCGTGTCGTCGGGGTCGCTGTCGAGCATGACGAGGGGGAGTCCGTCGCCGCGGATGGCGGTGACGGCGTCGGAGGCCATGGAGGAGGCGAGTACGCCGTCGAGGGCCGCGCGTGCGGAGTCGAAGGGGTCGCGGGCGGGGCCGATGCCTTCGGGGGAGGGGTAGAGCACGACGCCGAAGCCGTGCTGGGCTGCGACGCGGGCGGCGCCGGTGTAGACGCCGGCGAAGAACTCGTTGGTGAGGGCGGGGACCACGAGGAGGGCGGTGCGGGTGCGGCCGAGGCGCAGGTTGCGGGCGGCGAGGTTGGGGCGGTAGCCGAGGTCGCGGGCGGCGGTGCGGACCCGTTCGGCGGTGGCTTCGGCGACGCGGCCGCGCCATTTGTCGCCGAGCACGAGGGAGACGGCGGCCTGGGAGACTCCGGCGGCGCGGGCGACGTCGCGGCTGGTGGGGCGCGCGGGGGCCGTCTCGTCTGACCCGGTCGTCACTTATGCCTCCGTGGGGTGTGTGGCGGGGCCTTCGGGTGGACCCGTGGCCTGCGGACATGGTACGTATGACCCTCGAAGTTATACGTAAAACTTAGGGCGCCTCGGGGCGGCGAGAGGGCGGGCGATGGCCGCGGGATATGCGGAGATCCTCAAGGCGCGGCACGCGACGCGGCTGCTGGTGGGCACCCTGGTGGGGCGGCTGCCGAACGCGACGGCCGCCATCGCGATCGTGCTGTTCGTCCGCGCGGAGGGCGGCACGTACAGCCTGGCCGGGGCGCTCGCCGCGGTGTACGGCGTCGCCAACGCGGTGGGGCAGCCGCTGCTCGGCCGGCTCGTGGACCTGCGGGGGCAGCCGAGAGTGCAGCTCCCGGCGGCGCTGGCGTCGGCACTCGCCATGACCGTCTTCGCCTTCGCCGGGACCGGATCACCGGCGCTCGCGTACGTCGCGGTGGCTGCGGCCGGCCTGTTCACGCCGCCGCTCGAGGGCGGACTGCGCGCGCTGTGGCCGAATGTGCTGCCGCGCGAGGATCAGGTGCACACCGCGTACGCGATGGACGCCGTGGCGCAGGAAGTCATGTTCACCGTCGGGCCGTTGCTCGTCACTGTGTGCGTGTCCCTGTGGTCGGCGCAGGCCGCGCTCGTCGTCCTGAACGTCGTCGGTGTGCTCGGCGCGCTCTCGGTGGTGGTGTCGCAGCCGTCGCGCGCGTGGCGCTCGGCGCCGCGTGAGGCGCACTGGCTGGGCGCCCTGCGCTCGCCGGGACTCCTGGCGCTCCTCGGTGCGTTCCTGTTCATCGGGACGGCGCTGGGCTCGATCACGGTGGCGGGTGTCTCGTACGCGGACGGGCACGGCGGTGACGTGACGTACGGCTGGCTGATGGCGGCGCTCGGGCTGGGCGCGCTGGCCGGTGGCTCCGTGTACGGGGCGCGGCAGTGGGCCGGCGTCCCAGAGCGGCGGCTGCGGTGGCTGGTGGCCCTGCTGGCCCTCTTCTACGTGCCGCTGGTGCTGATGCCGGGCGTCGTGGCGATGACGGCGCTGACGGCGCTCGCGGGTGTGTTCCTCGCCCCGTCGATCGCGTGCGCGTTCATCATCGTGGACCGGCATGCGCCGCGGGGCACGGTGACGGAGGCGTTCTCGTGGCTCGTGACGACGTTCACGGTGGGTACGTCGGTCGGAACCGCCGTGGCCGGACCGGTCGTCGAGTGGGGCGGTACGGTGTGGGGCTTCGCCGTTCCGGGAGCGGCCGGGGTGGCCGCGCTGCTCGTGCTCCTCGCCACCGGAGGGGTCCTCGCAGCTCCCCGTGGCGCCGGGCGTGTCGCGGGCTCATCGGAAAATGATCGAAACGGTGCTGTCGAACCCGGTTTCAGCACAGGGCATCAGGCGTAATGTTCACTCATGGACCGCCGCATTTTCGGGCTGGAGAACGAGTACGGCGTCACATGTACGTTTAGGGGACAGCGCCGCCTGTCTCCTGACGAGGTGGCGCGGTACCTCTTCCGCCGTGTCGTGTCATGGGGCCGCAGCAGCAATGTCTTTCTGCGGAACGGCGCCCGCCTCTATCTCGATGTCGGGTCACATCCGGAATACGCAACTCCTGAATGTGACAACGTGACCGAGTTGGTCACGCACGACAAAGCGGGCGAGCGCATTCTGGAAGGCCTGCTCGTCGACGCCGAACGCCGCCTGCACGAGGAGGGAATCGCGGGCGACGTCTATCTCTTCAAGAACAACACCGACTCGGCGGGAAACTCCTACGGCTGCCACGAGAACTATCTGGTGGCCCGTCACGGGGAGTTCTCGCGACTCGCGGACATCCTCATTCCGTTCCTGGTCACGCGGCAACTGCTGTGTGGCGCGGGCAAGGTGCTGCAGACTCCGCGCGGTGCCGTGTACTGCGTGAGCCAGCGTGCCGAGCACATCTGGGAGGGCGTGTCCTCCGCGACCACGCGTTCCCGCCCCATCATCAACACCCGCGACGAACCGCACGCGGACGCCGAGCGCTACCGGCGCCTGCACGTCATCGTCGGCGACTCGAACATGTCCGAGACGACGATGCTCCTCAAGGTGGGCGCGACCGACCTCGTGCTCCGCATGATCGAGGCGGGCACGGTCATGCGTGACCTCACACTGGAGAACCCGATCCGGGCCATCCGCGAGGTCAGCCACGACATCACCGGTCAGCGCAAGGTGCGTCTGGCCAGTGGCCGCGAGGCATCCGCCCTCGAGGTGCAGCGCGAGTACTACGAGAAGGCCGTGGACTTCTGCGAGCGCCGCGGGATCCGCACCGGCACCGTCGAGCAGGTCCTCGAACTGTGGGGCCGCGTTCTCGACTCGATCGAGGCCGAGGACCTCGACCGGATCGGCACCGAGATCGACTGGGTGATGAAGTACAAGCTCATCGAGCGGTACCGGGCCAAGCACAACATGACCATGTCGCATCCGCGGGTCGCGCAGATAGACCTCGCGTATCACGACATCCACCGCCGCAGGGGCCTCTACTACCTTCTGGAGAGGAAGGGACAGGCGGCCCGCATCTGCAATGACCTCAAGATCTTCGAGGGCAAGTCGGTGCCGCCGCAGACCACGCGCGCGAGGCTGCGGGGCGACTTCATCCGCAGGGCCCAGGAACAGCGCCGTGACTTCACGGTCGACTGGGTGCACCTGAAGCTGAACGACCAGGCGCAGCGGACGGTGCTGTGCAAGGACCCCTTCCGGTCGGTGGACGACCGGGTGGAGAAGCTGATCGCCGGAATGTAGGACGACCGGCTCACCGTCGCCCGGGGCCCCGTACATGATCCGTGTACGGGGCCCTTTGGTGCGTGTGCGGTACCCCGGGTGAGGGACGGGAGGGCCTACAGTGGCTGAACCGTACTCACGTAACCCGCAACCTGAGGATCACTGTGCGACGCCGACTTGCTGCTCTGCTCATCGTCCCGGCTCTGGCGCTGACCGCGACGGCGTGCGGGGGTGATGACAACAAGAAGAGCGACACGGACAAGGCGGATTCGGCGTCCGCCTCGCCCAAGGCCGAAGCGGCCGCGCCCAAGCCCGTCGACTCGGCGTCGCCCATGCCGGAGATCAGCGGCGACTTCGGCAAGCAGGCCACGATCACCGTGCCGAAGGCCGAGCCGAGCGGCAAGTTCGTCGTGCACACGCTGTCGCAGGGTGACGGCGCCGTGGTCAAGAAGGACGACCTGGTGTCGATGAACTTCACCGGCAAGGTCTGGAAGAGCGGCAAGGACCTCGGCAGCTCCTACCAGTCGGGCGGCAGCCCGCAGCTGATCACCGCGGGTTCGAAGTCCGTCATCCCGGCGTTCGCGGACGCCCTGGTCGGTCAGAAGGAGGGCAGCCGCGTCCTCGTCGTCGCGCCGCCCGCCGCCGGTTTCGGCAGCCAGGGCAACCAGCAGGCGGGCGTCACCGGCACCGACACGCTGGTCTTCGCGATCGACGTCGGCAAGGTCACCCCGAAGATGGTGACGGGCACGCAGGCGCCCATCCCGTCGAACCTGCCGCAGATCAAGGCCGACAAGCCGGAGCCCGCGACGATCTCCGTGCCGAAGAACGACCCGCCGAAGAAGCTGGTCGACCAGGTCCTGATCCAGGGCAAGGGCGCCGAGGTCAAGAGCGGCAAGACGGTCACCATGCAGTACAGCGGTGCCGCCTGGAAGATCAACGAGGGCAAGCCGAAGGCGACGCTCTTCGACTCGTCGTGGAACACCGGCCAGCCCTTCACCACGGTGATCGGCCAGGGCCAGGTCATCCCGGGCTGGGACAAGGGTCTCGTCGGCAAGCACGTGGGCGACCGCGTCCTCCTGGTGATCCCCGCCGACCAGGCGTACGGCAAGGAGGCCAAGGGCGACACGCTCCCGGCCAACTCGACGCTCGTGTTCGTCGTCGACATCCTGGCCACGTCCTGACCCTGCGGGATGCAAGACTGTCCGGGTTGCCCAACCGTTTAGCAGCAGGAGCAAGAGACGTGAGCATCGAGAAGCCCGAGATCGACTTCCCCGAGGGCCAGCCGCCGGCTGACCTGGAGATCAAGGAGATCTGGGAGGGTGACGGCGCTGTCGCCAAGGCCGGCGACTACGTCAAGGTCCACTACGTGGGCGTGGCCTTCTCCACCGGTGAGGAATTCGACGCCTCCTGGAACCGCGGCAACCCGCTGGAGTTCCAGCTCGGCGCCGGCCAGGTCATCACCGGCTGGGACAAGGGCATCCAGGGCATGAAGGTCGGCGGCCGCCGCCGGCTGACCATCCCCGCCCACCTCGCCTACGGCGAGCGCGGTGCCGGCGGCGGCGTGATCGCCCCCGGCGAGACGCTGATCTTCGTCTGCGACCTGGTCGCGGTCTGATCGTCACCGACGCGGTCGCACTCTGATCAGGCTGTGACCGCAAGCGGTCAACCCTGGGCCCATGCCTTCTGGCATGGGCCCTCGGCTTTTGCCACGACACCCCGGAGCGGTACGGTCGACGTTCGGATGGGGGAGAGCCAGGGGGCTCTCGAAGAGAGGACGTAGGGCGTCGATGGCCATTGCGAAGGCCGAGCGGCTGATGAATCTGGCGCTGTGTCTGCTCGGGACGGGACGCCCGCTCAGCAAGCGTGAGCTGCGCGGTTCCATCGAGGCCTACATGGAAGCGGGCTCCGACGACAGCTTCAACCGGATGTTCGAGCGGGACAAGGACGACCTGCGCGAGCTCGGCCTGGTCATCGCGACCGTGGAGAGCCTCGACGGCGAGATCGGCTACCTCGCCCGCCGCGACAGCAACCGGCTGCCGCCCGTCACCCTCGACGCCGAGGAAGCCGCAGCGCTCGGCCTCGCCGCGAAGGTCTGGCAGCAGGCCCGCCTCGCCGGCGCCGCCAGCGGAGCCCTGCAGAAGCTGCGGGCCGCGGGCCTGCCCGAGGACGTCGACCCTTACGAGGCGCACTCCGCCCTCGAACCACGCATCCCGGCGCACGAGGCGTCGTTCGAGCCGCTGATGCTGGCCTGCCGCGACCGCCGGCCCGTCGTCTTCGACTACCGCAAGGCCACCGCTGCGCGGCCCGAGCAGCGGCATGTCGAGCCGTGGGCGCTCGAATGCTGGCGCGGCCACTGGTATCTCGCCGGCTGGGACCGCGACCGCGGTGCCGAACGCGTCTTCCGGCTCTCCCGCATCACCGGCAAGGTCCGCTCCCGCGCCGGCCGTTTCACCGCCGACGTGCCCGACGTCGTGACCGTCCGCGAGACCGTCGCGAGCTGGGCCGGCGAGACCGCCGACCGCACGGCCCTCATCAGGCTGCGCTCCGGCTCCGGCTATCCGCTGCGCGCCAAGGCCTCGGCCGTACGCGATCTCGGCGACGGCTGGGACGAGCTGGAGATTCCCTACGGGCACGGGCTCGACGCCTGGCTGGTCGAGTTCGGACCCGACGTGGTCGTACTCGAACCCGCCGAGCTGCGGGCCGAGGTCGTCGACCGGCTGCGCGCCGTGGCCAAGGGCTGAGGGGAACGAGGACCAATGGCCACGAACGCCATCGACCAGACCCGGCGGATGCTGTCCCTCGTGACGTATCTGCGGGAGCGCCCCGGAGCGCGCGTCGGGGATGTCGCCCGCGCCTTCGGGATCACCGAGGACGAGCTGATCTCGGACCTCGACATCCTGCCGCTGTGCGGGACGAGCTTCCGTGGGGGCGACCTCCTCGACATCGACACGGACGGCGACCGCATCTGGTGGCACAACCCGGACGACGTTGCCGCGCCGCTGCGGCTCGCCGCCGACGAGGCGACGGCGCTGCTCGTTGCCGCGCGCGCCGTGTCCACGCTGCCCGGCCTCAGGGAGAGCGACCGGCTCGCGCTGCTTCGGGCCACCGCGAAGCTGGAGGCCGCGGCCGGCGAGGCGGCCGGGGCCAGCGCCCGGCTGTCCGTGACCTTCGAGTCCGAGGGCGGCGTCTTCGCCGACGTCGACCGGGCCATCTCGGAGCGGCGCCGGCTGTGGATCCGCTACTACTCCCCGGCCCGTGACGAGCTCACCGAGCGGGAGATCGACCCCATCCGCCTGGTGAGCGTCGGCCACACCTACGTGGAGGCCTGGTGCCGGCGCTCCGAGGCGCGGCGCACCTTCCGCCTCGACCGGGTCGCCGAGATCCGGATCCTGGACGAGGCGTCCGCGCCGCCGCAGATCGAACTGCGGGACCTGTCCGAGGGGCTCGTGCAGCCCGCGGCCGAGGACCCCGAGGTCGTGGTCGAGGTCGGTCCTGGCGGACGCTGGGTCGCGGAGTACTACCCGCACGACAGCGCCGAGGAGTTGGCGGGCGGCGGCCTGCGGATCACGCTGCGCACGCCGGACCCCTCCTCGCTGAAGCGGCTGGCGCTCCGGCTCGGCCGCGACGGGCGCATCGTCTCGCCGGTCGGGGTCGCCGAGAGTGCGCGGCAGGCCGCCGGGGAGGCGCTGGCCGCGTACGACGGGCAGGGGTAGGGCCGTTGGCCGCGGGCGGGGTCTGTGGCGACCCTCATGCGCGCGGTCCGGTGAGAAGGGTGGGCGTGCCGTTGACCGCGGTGCGGCCCGGGGGGTGCCAGAAGTTCGGGAAGTTCTGAAAAGTCTGGGATGGTCGAAATGGGTGGATTGTCTGCGGTGGTGGGCCCGGTGCTGTTCAAGGCCGCCTGCCCCGACTGCCGTGAGCGCTTCGAACTCTCCGCAGGGGCCCTGCGCCTGGCGATCGGCGCCACCCGCCGCACCACGTTCTACTCGTTCACCTGCCCCGAGTGCGGCGCCTCCGTACGCAAGCCGGCCGGGGAGCGCATCATCGAACTCCTCACCGGTGGAGGGGTGAGCACGCTCCGCCTCCATCAGACCGTCTAGGCTCGGCGCATGTTCTGGGCGATGCTGGCGATTGCTGTGGGGTTCGTGGGACTCGCCGTGCTCGGCGTACTCGCGGTCAAGGTCTTTGTCGAGGCCCAGCGCCTCGGGCGCCAAGTCGCCGACACCACACAGCAGATCAACCGCGCGGCGGAGGACCTGGAGCGGGCGGCGACCAGCGCGGCCCGCACGAGCCGCGAACTGCTGTAAGCCGCACCGCGTGTGACGTGCGCAACGGGATGGTAAGCGCTTTACCCGTGTGGCCTGTCCGGTTGTCGGGGCGGGCGGGTACGCTGCCAGACGCGGCCCGAAGAGCGAGGCGCGGCCCGCAACTGGGAGTACGCAGAGGGATTGCCCCCTGTTCACCCCCACGGGATACGATCGCTGCCAGCACGGTGGTCGGACATCAGTCCGACCTGTACCGGCAGCCCCGCCCCTGCCGCCTCGGTGAGAAGGTAAACGCATATGTTCGGAAAGATCGGCGCCCCTGAGATCATTCTGATCCTCGTCGTCATCGTCCTGCTGTTCGGCGCGAAGAAGCTTCCCGACATGGCGCGCTCGCTGGGCAAGTCGGCCCGCATCCTCAAGAGCGAGGCCAAGGCGATGAAGTCCGACGGTCAGCAGACCGCGCCCACGGACCCGCCGAAGAACGACGAGCAGCCCCCGGCTCAGCGCACCATCAAGGCCGCCCCCGGCGACGTGACCAACGCGCGCCCGGTCGCCGAGCCGACCGACCAGACTTCGCAGCGCTGATCCCGGGCCGCCCCGCGAAGGCGGCCTGTCGCACGAGATGAGGACGTGGGTTGCTCAAGTCTGCCCGCAAGACGGAGAAGGATCCCGAGGGGCGGATGCCGCTCGCGGAACACCTGCGTGAGCTTCGCAACCGGCTCACGAAGGCCCTGCTGGCCATCGTCGTCGTCACGATCGTCGCCGCCTTCTTCTACAAGGACATCATCGAGTTCTTCACCAACCCGGTGCTCGACTCGGTGGGCTGCAAGTCGAGCTTCGCCGAGCTCGCCGAGCAGGCGAACAAGGGACAGCACGACGAGACGTGCGCGCGGATCGTGCTCAACGGTCTGCTGACGCCGTTCACGCTCGCGCTGAAGATCTCGCTGATGGCGGGTGTCGTCCTCGCGTCGCCGGTCTGGCTCTACCAGCTGTGGGGCTTCGTCGCGCCGGGCCTGCACCGGCACGAGAAGAAGTACGCGACCGCCTTTGTCGCGACCGGCTTCCCGCTGTTCCTGTGCGGCGCCTTCTTCGCGTACAAGACCCTCCCCACGATGGCGAGGGTGTTGCTCGACTTCTCGCCCGGTGGAGTCGACAACCAGCTGCCGCTGGACGATCTGCTCGACCTGATCACACGCATGGTGGTCGTCTTCGGGCTCTCATTCGAGCTGCCGCTGCTGCTCGTGATGCTCAACCTCACCGGGGTGATCACGGGCAAGCGGATGATCGGCTGGTGGCGCGGCATGATCATGGGCATCACGGTCTTCGCGGCCGTGGCCACGCCCAGCACCGACCCGCTGAGCATGTTGGCGCTCGCCGGACCCATCTGGGTCCTGTACTTCGCGGCCGCCGGTTTCTCCTTGCTCAACGACCGCCGCAAGGCCAGGGACCGCGAAGACCTCGACGACGACGAGGCCTCGAACGTGGACCTCACGCCCGAGCCCGTCTCGGCCAGCCGCGCGCTGCCCGAGCAGGCGAGCTCGGACCATGACCGGGTCAACGGTTATGACGACGTGACCTGACAGGGCGGCACGATCTTGTAAGGTCCGCCCGTGACCAGCGAGATCACCCTCTTCGTCAATCCCACCGCCGGACGCGGCCGGGGCGCCCAGGCGGCGCAGCCGGCCGCTTCCGCGTTGCGGGCGGCCGGCTTCTCCGTGCGTACGGTCGTGGGGGAGGACGCCGATGATGCCCTCACGCGCGCGCGTGCCGCGGTCCGCGACGGCACCGGAGCCCTCATTGCCGTCGGCGGTGACGGCATGGCCAACCTCGCGCTTCAGGCCGTCGCGGGCACCCGCACCCCGCTCGGCGTGATCGCCGTCGGCACCGGCAACGACTTCGCCCGCTCCCTCGGACTGCCCGTACGGGACCCGGCTGCCGCAGGCGCCCTCATGGCCGACGCTCTCAAGGGGGCGCGGATCCGCGAGCTCGACCTGGGGCGGGCCGGAGGACACTGGTTCGGCACCGTCCTGGCCTCGGGTTTCGACTCCCGGGTCAACGACCGGGGCAACCGGATGCGCTGGCCCGGCGGCCGCTTCAAGTACGACCTCGCGATCCTCGCCGAGCTCGCCGCGTTCAAGCCCATCCCGTACCGGATCACCCTGGACGACGGCCCCGCGCTGGAGGTCGAGGCCACGCTCGTCGCCGTGGGGAACGGGACGTCGTACGGGGGTGGCATGAAGATCTGTGCCGGCGCCGACATGACGGACGGGCTCTTCGACATCACGGTCGTCGGGGACTGCTCGCGTACGACGCTGCTCAAGGTCTTCCCGCGCGTCTACAGGGGGACTCACCTCGACCACCCCGTGGTCACCGTCCACCGCGCGAAGAAGGTCGAGCTGGCCGCCGAGGGGATCACCGGCTACGCCGACGGGGAGCCGCTCGGAAGCCTGCCCCTGACCGCCGAGTGCGTGCCGCAGGCCGTCCGGGTCATAGGGCCCTGACCCCCTGAGATCCTGGGGCCCAGACCCCTGAGATCATGGCGCCCCGACCCCGGAAATCATGGGCCCCCGGCCCTGGAAGGGGCCGATCACAATAAAGATCGTCCGTTGTCAGTGGTGGCCGGTAGTCTCGAAAGCACGATGACAGAGGACCTCTCACCGGCCGAGCGGTACGCGGCAGCACGTAAGCGCGCTGCCGAGCAGGCCACCGCGCTCGCCGACTTCCGCGAGATGTACGACTTCGGCCTCGACCCCTTCCAGATCGAGGCGTGTCAGGCTCTCGAGACGGGCAAGGGCGTCCTGGTGGCCGCGCCCACCGGCTCCGGCAAGACGATCGTCGGCGAATTCGCCGTCCACCTGGCCCTCCAACAGGGCAAGAAGTGCTTCTACACGACACCCATCAAGGCGCTGTCGAACCAGAAGTACGCCGACCTCGCCAAGCGGTACGGCGCCGACAAGGTCGGCCTGCTGACCGGCGACAACAGCGTGAACGCGGACGCTCCGGTGGTCGTCATGACCACCGAGGTCCTGAGGAACATGCTGTACGCGGGCTCACAGACCCTCCTCGGCCTCGGCTACGTGGTCATGGACGAGGTGCACTACCTCTCCGACCGCTTCCGCGGCGCCGTCTGGGAAGAGGTGATCATCCACCTCCCGGAGTCCGTCACCCTCGTCTCCCTCTCGGCGACGGTGTCGAACGCGGAGGAGTTCGGCGACTGGCTCGACACCGTGCGCGGCGACACCGAGGTGATCGTCTCCGAGCACCGGCCCGTGCCCCTGTTCCAGCACGTGCTCGCCGGGCGCCGGATGTACGACCTCTTCGAGGAGGGCGAGGGCCGCAAGAAGGCCGTCAACCCGGATCTGACGCGCATGGCCCGCATGGAGGCCAGCCGTTCGTACAACCCGCGCGACCGCCGCAAGGGCAAGATGGTGCGCGAGGCGGACCGCGAGCGCGAGCGCAGACAGCGCTCCCGGATCTGGACGCCCGGCCGCCCCGAGGTCATCGAGCGCCTCGACAGCGAGGGGCTGCTGCCCGCGATCACGTTCATCTTCAGCCGCGCCGCCTGCGAGGCCGCCGTACAGCAGTGCCTGTACGCGGGCCTGCGGCTCAACGACGAAGAGGCACGCGCCCGCGTCCGCGAGATCGTAGAGGAGCGCACGGCCGCGATCCCCGACGAGGACCTGCACGTCCTCGGCTACTTCGAGTGGCTCGAAGGCCTGGAGCGCGGCATCGCCGCCCACCACGCGGGCATGCTGCCGACGTTCAAGGAGGTCGTCGAGGAGCTCTTCGTACGGGGCCTCGTGAAGGCCGTCTTCGCGACGGAGACCCTCGCCCTCGGCATCAACATGCCGGCCAGGTCCGTCATCCTGGAGAAGCTCGTCAAGTGGAACGGCGAGCAGCACGCCGACATCACACCCGGCGAGTACACCCAGCTCACCGGCCGGGCCGGCCGGCGCGGCATCGACGTCGAGGGCCACGCGGTCGTCCTGTGGCAACGCGGCTTCAGCCCCGAGCACCTGGCGGGACTCGCGGGCACGCGCACGTACCCGCTGCGCTCCAGCTTCAAGCCGTCGTACAACATGGCGGTGAATCTGGTCGAGCAGTTCGGCCGGCACCGCTCGCGCGAGCTCCTCGAGACGTCCTTCGCGCAGTTCCAGGCCGACAAGTCGGTCGTCGGGATCTCCCGCCAGGTCCAGCGCAATGAGGAGGGCCTGGACGGCTACAAGGCCTCCATGACCTGCCACTTGGGGGACTTCGAGGAGTACGCGCGGCTGCGCCGCGAGCTCAAGGACCGCGAGACGGACCTCGCCAAGCAGGGGGCGGCCCAGCGGCGCGCCGCGGCGGCGGCCGCCCTGGAGAAGCTCAAGCCGGGCGACGTCATCCACGTCCCCTCCGGCAAGTTCGCCGGCCTCGCCCTCGTACTCGACCCCGGCATCCCGGCCGGCCGGTCGAACGGACACCGTGGGTTCGAGCAGCACGACGGCCCGCGCCCGCTGGTCCTGACCGCCGAACGCCAGGTCAAGCGGCTCGCGTCGATCGACTTCCCGGTGCCCGTCGAGGCGCTGGAGCGGATGCGGATCCCCAAGTCGTTCAACGCGCGCTCGCCCCAGTCGCGGCGGGACCTCGCGTCCGCGCTGCGCACCAAGGCCGGCCACATCGTGCCCGACCGGCACCGCAAGAACCGCGCGGCGGCGGCCGACGACCGGGAGATCACGCGGCTGCGCGCCGAGCTGCGCGCCCACCCCTGTCACGGCTGCGACGAGCGCGAGGACCACGCCCGCTGGGCCGAGCGCTACTACCGCCTGCGGCGTGACACGCAGCAGCTGGAGCGCCGCATCGAGGGCCGGACGAACACGATCGCCCGCACCTTCGACCGCATCGTGGCCCTGCTGACCGAGATGGACTATCTGCGCGGCGACGAGGTCACGCAGAACGGCAAGCGCCTCGCGCGCCTCTACGGCGAACTCGACCTGCTCGCCAGTGAGTGCCTGCGCGACGGGATCTGGGAAGGCCTCAGCCCGGCCGAACTGGCCGCGTGCGTCTCGGCGTTGGTGTTCGAGGCCCGCGCCGCCGACGACGCGCTCGCACCCAAGCTACCGTCCGGCAAGGCCAAGGCGGCGCTCGGCGAGATGGTCCGCATCTGGGGCCGGCTCGACGCCCTGGAGGAAGAGTTCAAGATCAGCCAGACCGAGGGCGTCGGCCAGCGCGAACCCGATCTGGGCTTCGCCTGGGCCGCGCACCAGTGGGCGTCCGGCAAGGGGCTCGACGAGGTCCTGCGCGAGGCGGACATGCCTGCCGGTGACTTCGTGCGCTGGTGCAAGCAGGTCATCGACGTGCTCGGCCAGATCTCGGCCGCGGCGCCGGCCGTCTCCGGCGCGGGGGGCGGGGACACGGTCGCCAAGAACGCCCGCAAGGCGGTGGACGCGTTGCGGCGCGGCGTGGTGGCGTACTCGTCCGTCGGGTAGGTTGCGGCCGCTTGTGGCCGGTCGGCCGGTGTCCCCGCGCCCCTGACGGATGCGGGGACACCGGCCGCCGTGCTGCATGCCGCCGAACTCAGGGACATCCTCGGGCAGTTGCAGCTGTCAATCGACCAGGTCCTGCGCTCGCCGAGGGTGAACTCTCCCCTCGTACCGATCTGCTCTCCGGCGTGACCGAAGGCGTCATTCTCGTGCACCGCTGCGATCCCGAACGCTCCGTACCGGTCGGCGCCCCGGTCCTCGCTGCGGCGGCTGCGCACCCGGCCTCGCGCATCGCGGGCCTCTGACCTCACACACGTCACGCGCCGAGGGCCCAACGGCCCCGCAGCGACGGGGATTTCGCACGGGCGGACGTGATCACTCCATGTGTGCGAACCGCCGCTGAGCGTGCAAATGGAGCCGAGTGTATTCCTCCCGTCCGGCCATTTCAGGTGCTTGCGGAATATGACACAGCGGTGATTCCACGGGACTAAGCTCGCCCGCAGCGCACCGAGTTGGCACATATTCGTGCGTTTGTTCCCAATCTTGCAGATGGTTCTAGTTCACCCCCACGCGTACGTCAGCACGTATCCCGTAACGCACATTTCCCCCGATCCGACCGTTCAGAGGGCATACATGGTGAGTGTTCAATCGCCTCCCGGTGGCCGAGAAATCCCCTACACACGCGTGCTGTTGCTGCCCGCCGTGGCCATGGCCGCGGCGACCGGAGCCGCCGTCGCGGTGGTGGCGCAGCCCGCGCGGCTCGCCGTCGCCCTGTGCGGCGGCCTCGCCACGCTTCTGCTGATCCTGGTGGCCGCCGAGGCGGTACGCCGCGGTCGCACGATCAAGTGGGAGCGCGCCCAGTCCGCCCGGCATGTCGAGCACCTGGAACGCAGCCTCGCCGCCCGTGACGACGAGGCCCAGTGGATGGCCAGGTATCTGCTGCCCGAGTCCCTGTACCGGCTGCGCTCCGGCGACACGGCCTCCGAGGCCGTCAAGGTCGTGGTCGAGGCCGACCCCGCGCACTCCCAACTCCCCGACGCGCAGCGCAGGTTGATGGCCGAGGTGCTCAACGTCATCGACCGCGAGGAGAACATGCGCGACGCCGCGCAGCGCGCCTTCGTCTCCATCGCGCGCCGCGTCCAGTCCATCGTGCACAAGCAGAACGCCGAACTGCGCGAGATGGAGGAGGACCACGGCCGCAATCCCGAGGTCTTCGACGACCTCCTGCGCATCGACCACGGCACCGCGCTGATCGGCCGCCTCGCCGACTCCATCACCGTCCTCGGCGGCGCCCGGCCCGGCCGCCAGTGGCCCCGGCCCGTGCCGCTCTACAGCGTGCTGCGCGGCGCCATGTCGCGCATCCTCGAATACCCCCGCATCGAGCTGCACTCGATCGCCAAGATCGCCATCCGCGGCATCTCCGTCGAGCCGCTCATCCACGCGCTGGCCGAACTCATGGACAACGCGACGCGCTACTCGCCGCCCCAGACCAAGGTGCACGTCACCGCGGTCGAGGTGCAGACCGGCATCGCCATCGAGATCGAGGACGGCGGCGTCAGCCTCAGCGAGGAGGCCCGCGGCCGCGCCGAGGAGATGCTCGCCCGCGCCAAGGCCGGTATCGACCTCAACGACCTCGGCGAGAACCCCCGCCTCGGCATGGCCGTCGTCGGCCGGCTCTCGCAGATGTACGACATGCAGATCGCGCTGCGCCAGTCCGCGTACGGCGGTGTCCGCGCCGTTCTCATCGTGCCGCGGGTCATGGTGACGAGCGACGCCGCGCCCGGTCTCGCCCACGGCATCGGCGCCTCCGGTGTGCCTCGCGTCAACAACGACGGCGAGCCCATCGTGGAGGAGCCCCGTAAGAAGAAGCTGCGCCGCCCCACCACGGGCCCCCGCCCCTCCGCGCCGCTGGTGGCCGCCATGGAGGACGACGTCCCCGTCGTCACCGAGTGGCGCGCCAACGGACTGCCGCAGCGCCGCAGGAAGGTCGACACGAAGGTCATCGACCAGCAGATCATCGTGACGCCCAGGGCGCCCGAGAACGGCAGCGGGGCGGCGCCCCGTGCGGACCAGCCCCCGCAGTGGACGCCCATCCCGGTGCCGGCCTCCGAGGCCGAACCCGAGAAGCCGGACCAGCCCGAACCGGGCCTGTGGGTCGAGGCGTTCATGAACGGGCTCAAGGGTGACGGGCAGGGCGACGCGTCGGGCAAGACCGGCGAGACCAATCAGCAGGTCGACGAGGGAGACCGCCAGTGATCCAGCAAAGGGCAAACTTCGACTGGATGCTCAAGGAGCTCGCCGACGGCGTGCCCCAGACCCGGCAGGTCGTGGTGCTCTCCGCTGACGGCCTGCGCATCGCCCGCTACGGCGGAGACCCCGACGCCGCCGACCGCATCGCCGCCGCCTGCGCCGGACTCCAGAGCCTCGCCACCGCCGTGGCCAGCGAGATCCCGGACAGCGACGGCCGGATGAGCATGGTCATCATCGAGGTCAGCGGAGGGTTCTTCTACCTCATGGCCGCGGGCAAGGGCGCGTACCTCGCGGTCCTCGCCGACGCCCACGTGGACGCCGGACTCATCAGCAACCGCATGCGCGACCTCGTCGTACGCATCGGTGCGCACCTCACCAGTCCGCCCCGGCGCAACGGGCAGACCGTATGACACACCCCCCGCAACCCTCCCGAGAGCAGCCGCCGCAGCGCGAGCGCCGCGGGCCGGACGGCAAGGGCGCCAACCCCGAACGCCTGTACACCATCACGGGCGGCAGCGAGGGGGCCGAGCGCGCGCCGCTCGACCTGGTCACCTTGATCATCGCGCGCGCCGACCCCCCGCCCGCGGCGCCGCCCGAGCAGGCAGCCCTGTTACGGCTGTGCAAGTCACCCCTGTCCACGGCCGAGATCTCGGCCTACCTCAGTCTGCCGTTCAGCGTGGTCACCGTGCTGCTCGGCGAACTCCTCGCGGCTGAACTGGTTCAGGCGCGCGCCCCCGTCATCCGCGGCGCCGTCGCCGACCGTTCCCTCCTCGAAGCGGTGATGCATGGACTTCAAAAGCTCTGACACCCTCCGGGACGGACCCCGCATGCCGGGGCCCCGGAGCGAGGACCACCTGCCCGACACGGTCTCGGCCGCCGTGAAGGTCGTCATCGTCGGCGGATTCGGCGTGGGCAAGACCACGATGGTGGGATCCGTCAGCGAGATCAGGCCGCTCACCACCGAAGAGACCATGACCCAGGCGGGCATCGGAGTCGACGACAACTACGGCTCCGAGACGAAGACCGCCACCACGGTCGCCATGGACTTCGGACGCATCAGCATCACGGACGAGCTGGTGCTCTACCTCTTCGGTACCCCGGGCCAGGAGCGCTTCTGGTTCCTGTGGAACGGCCTGTTCGAGGGCGCACTCGGCGCCGTCGTGCTCATCGACACCCGCCGCCTCGAAGTCAGCTTCGACGTGATCGGGCGCCTGGAGGAGCGCGGCGTGCCGTTCGTCATCGCCAACAACGCCTTCCCCGACGGCCCACGCTACCCCGCCGACGAACTGCGCCAGGCCCTCGACCTCGACCCGGACGTCCCGATCCTCGAGTGCGACGCCCGGCGCCGTGCCTCCAGCCGGGACGTCCTGATGACGCTGATGAGCTATCTGCACGAACTGGCGCTCGCCCGCGTCTGACCCGGCCGGTGCCGGCCCCCTCTGCGTCAACACAGCCTTTTCCACACAGCCTTTCCACACCACCGGAGCGATCACCGTGACGACTCCCTCCCACTCACACGCCGGCACGGACGAGGCCGCGCTCAGTCCGCCGCCCGGCTGCCCGGCCCACGCCCTGGGCCCCGGCGGCCTGCGCCGGCTCTACGGTCCCGAGGCGGACGACGACATCGCGGCCGTGTACGAGAAGCTGCGCGCCGAACACGGCCCCGTCGCCCCCGTCCTGATCCACGAAGACGTGCCGATGTGGGCGGTCCTCGGGCACGGCGAGAACCTGCACATGGTCCGCTCGACCTCGCAGTTCAACCGCGACGCGCGCCACTGGAACGCGGTCCTCGACGGCAGCGTCACGCCCACCAACCCCCTCGCGCCCGTCTTCAGCTGGCAGCCCATCTGCAGCTTCGCCGAGGGCGCCGACCACCAGCGGCTGCGCGGGGCGGTCACCGGGGCGATCGGCACCATCGAGTCCCGTGGCCTGCGGCGCTTCATCAACCGCGCCTCGAACGAGCTGGTCAACAAGATCTGCGAGATCGGCGAGGCCGACGTCGTCAGCCAGTTCGCGGAGCATCTGCCGATGATGGTGATGTGCCGGATCTTCGGCATGCCCGAGGAGTACAACGAGCGGATGGTGCAGGCCGCCCGCGACATGATCAAGGGCACCGAGACCGCCATCGCCAGCAACGAATACATCATGGGCGTCCTCACCAGGCTCACCGCCCGTCGCCGTGCCAACCCCGAGGCCGACTTCACCAGTCACCTCATCGCCCAGCCCGCCGCACTCGGCGACGACGAGGTGGCCCAGCACCTGCGTCTCGTCCTGATCGCCGCGTACGAGGCCACGGCCAACCTCATCGCCAACGTGCTGCGCGTGGTCCTCACCGACCCCCGCTTCCGCGCCCAGCTCAACGGCGGCCAGATGACCGTGCCCGAGGCGGTCGAGCAGTCCCTGTGGGACGAGCCGCCGTTCAGCGCCATGGTCGGCTACTTCGCCAAGGAGGACACCGAGCTCGGCGGCCGGCACATCCGGCGCGGCGACGGCCTGATCTTCGGCATCGCGCCGGGCAACGTCGACCCCGTCGTACGCCCCGACCTGTCCGCCAACATGCAGGGCAACCGCTCGCACCTCGCCTTCGGCGGCGGACCGCACGAGTGCCCCGGACAGGACATCGGCCGCGCCATCGCCGACATCGGCGTCGACGCGCTCCTGATGCGCCTGCCCGACGTCGAACTCTCGGTGCACGAGCACGAGTTGCGCTGGCGCTCCTCGATCCTCTCGCAGCACTTGGTGGAGCTGCCGGTCAAGTTCGAGCCGCGCCCGCCGCAGGACGTCGTCGCCAAGCCCGGCCACCGGCCGATCCCGGAGCAGCGCGACGAATGGCAGGTGTCGACGCACGCCCCGCCGGCCCCGGCCCCGCAGCCCGCCCCCGTTCCGGCCGGCGCCCCGGCACCGGAGCAGCGGCCCGCCGCGTTCCCGGAGCCCGCCGCACCGCCGCAGGGCGCCTGGCGTCGCTTCCTGCGCTGGTGGCGCGGCTACTGACCGTGCCGTATCCAGGCGTTACGAGGGGTGCGCGGGCGCCGTCGGACTGCCGCCCGCCCACTCCTCGTGCGCCGACCAGGCCTCCAGCACCCGCCCGCTGTCGAACCGGTGCTCCCGGCCCGTCATCGGGTCCCTGAACTCCAGGGTCCGCGCGAGGAGTTGGAGCGGGCGGCGGAAGTCGTCGGGCGCCACCGCGTCGGCGACCACGGGGTAGATCGGGTCGCCGAGGATCGGCAGGCCGAGCGCGTTCATATGGACCCGCAGCTGGTGGGTGCGGCCGGTGTGGGGGAGCAGCCGGTAGCGGCCGAGCCCGCCGCGCTCCTCGACGAGCTCGATCCGGCTCTCCGCGTTCGGCTCGCCGCCCGGCACCTCGCGCGCGGCGAGCACCCCGCGCTCCTTCTCGATCCGGCTGCGCACGGTCCTCGGCAGCGCGACTCCGGGGTCGTGGGCGGCCACCGCCTCGTACTCCTTGCGCACCAGCTTGTCGCCGAACAGCGTCTGGTACGCGCCGCGTTCCGCGGGTCGGACGACGAACAGGACGAGGCCGGCGGTGAGCCGGTCGAGCCGGTGCGCCGGCCCGAGCGCGGGCAGGTCCAGCTCCTGCCGCAGGCGCGCCAGCGCGGTCTGCGTGACATGGCTGCCGCGCGGCGTCGTGGCCAGGAAGTGCGGCTTGTCGGCGACCACGATGTGCTCGTCCCGGTACACGATCCCGATCGGGAACGGCACGGGCAC
Source organism: Streptomyces sp. CB01635 (assembly GCF_002803065.1). GTDB lineage: Bacteria > Actinomycetota > Actinomycetes > Streptomycetales > Streptomycetaceae > Streptomyces. Next base: position 132,313 of record NZ_NNBL01000018.1, on the reverse strand, counting down.
CTCGGGCGCGAGGTCGCGGTGGAACCACACCCAGGCGCCCGGGACATACGGCGCGTCCGACGTCACCGCGGCCCCGTCCGCGCCCACGATCCGCCCGTCGCGCAGCATCGCGTCGATCACCCCGGGCCCGGCCGCGAGCCGTTCCACGAGGTGGTCGCGCACCGTGCTCCAGGCGCCGTCGAGCGGCAGCATGACCCGGAAGGCGTCGATGCCGTCGCGCTGCGGCAGCGGGGAGGGCGGAATGCGCCGCTTACGTCTCATCGCGGCCCAGCCTACGGGCGGCCGCCTGCCCCCATGAACCACGGACGGAGGCCGGCCGCCGGGGGCAGGATGGGGCGCATGCCGATGACGATTTCGCAGGTCCTGGCCGCCGGCACGCTCGCCCGCGGCCCCCAGCCCACCATCGAGGCCGAGGGCGGCCTCCTCCTGCGGCCCTGGCGGGACGAGGACATGCCGGCCGTGTATGCGGCGTTCCGTGACCCGACGATCCAGCACTGGCACGTGCGGGTCGCGGAGTCCGAGGACGAGGCGCGCGGCTGGATAAGGGAGTGGCGGGACGGCTGGGACGGCGAGCAGAGGGTCGGCTGGGCGGTCGCCACGGCGGACACCGACGAGGTGGTGGGCCGCATGGGGCTGCGCTCCCTCTCGCTGCACGAGGGGGTGGCCGAGGTCGCGTACTGGGTCCTGCCCGCGGCCCGGGGTGCCGGTATCGCCCCGCGAGCCGTCGCCGCACTGTCTCGCTGGGCGCTGGACGAGGTCGGCTTCCACCGTCTCGAACTCCAGCACGCCGTCGGCAACATGGCGTCGTGCCGGGTCGCCCTCAAGTCGGGTTTCGCCCTGGAGGGCACGAAGCGCAGCGCGCTCCTGCACGCCGACGGCTGGCACGACTCCCACCTCCACGCGCGCGTGCAGGGCGACCCCCTTCCGGGGGCGTGACGCTGCCGTATCGGGCCCGCCGAAGTCCCACCCCTTGCGCGTCCACATCATTCGCGATACATCGTGTGTTGACGCGTTGTCGTCTATCGCGATATGTTCGGCTACGGATATTCGGATACGAGGTGCGGCGCTTCCAGGTGAGGGGCGCAAGGTCCGAGGGGAGAGGTGAGTTCGGTGGCCACCAAGCGGCGCAAGCTGGGCAATCCGCTGGCCCTCGCGGTGATGGTGCTGCTCATGGAGAAGCCCATGCACCCGTACGAGATCGCGCAGACTCTGCGCCGGCGTGGCAAGGACACCACGACGAAGATCAACTACGGCTCGCTCTACACGGTCGTCCAGAACCTGGAGAAGCACGGCTTCGTCGAGGTCGCGGACGTGCAGCGGCAGGGGAACCGGCCGGAACGCACGCTCTACGGGATCACCGACGACGGCAGGGAGGAAGCGCTCGAGTGGCTCTCCGACCTGCTCGCCGTGCCCGCGCGCGAGTATCCGATCTTCGAGACGGCGCTGTCCCTCATGGGGGTCATACACCCCGACGAGGTGACGCGGCTGCTGGAGGAGAGGCTCGCCTCGCTGGAGGTCCAGGCGGCGAGCGTGCGTGGCGGACTCATGAAGCTGTACGAGACGCTGCCGCGGATCTTCCTCGTGGAGACCGAGTACCAGCTGCACATGGTCGAGGCGCAGGCCGAGTGGATCCGGGGCTTCCTGCGGGAGGTCAAGGAGGACACGCTCGACGGCGTCGAACAGTGGCGGACGTTCCAGGAGACCGGTGAAGTCCCGCCGGAATTCGCGGAGTTGGAAGACGCTCGCCCCGACGAGAAGAGAACCAAGAGGGAATCAGACCGAGAGAAATAAACAGACCCTGGCAGGACTGTTGCACCAGTCCCGCCAGGGTCTCGAACCCCGGACCGACCCACCGTGCGGCGAGCCAGGCGATCGAGGTGCGGCACACCCAGGATAGCCCGGCGCTCTTCACGTGGATCTCGGCCGTCGTCCGCTCACACCCGCGAGCGGATCCACCGTCGTCCGCTCACACAGGAGAGCCGTCGTCATGAGCACCCGTGCGCCCGCAGTGCAGGCGCGTCAACTCGTCAAGACCTATCCCGGCGATGTCACCGCCCTCAGCGGCATGGACATCACCGTGGAACCCGGCACCGTCTTCGGCCTTCTCGGCCCGAACGGCGCAGGCAAGTCCACCACCGTCAAGATCCTCACCACCCTCGCCCGCCCCGACTCCGGGACCGCCACGGTCGCGGGCCACGACGTACTGCGGCACCCCGACCGCGTGCGCCGCGCCATCGGCGTCGTCGCCCAGAAGTCCGGCGCCGACCCCGTCGCCACCGGCCGCGAGAACCTCCAGCTCCAGGGCCGGCTCTACGGCCTGCGCGGAGCGGACCTGAACCGACGTGTCACCGAACTCCTCGACCGCTTCCGCCTCACCGACGCCGCCGGACGTCAGGTCAAGGGCTACTCGGGCGGCATGCAGCGCCGCCTCGACGTGGCGCTGGGCCTCGTCCACCGGCCCGAGGTGCTCTTCCTCGACGAGCCGACCACGGGCCTCGACCCGGAGGCCCGCACCGCGATGTGGGACGAGATCGCGCGCCTCGCCGGCGACGAGGGTCTGTCCATCCTGCTCACCACGCACTACCTCGAAGAGGCCGACCGGCTCGCCGAGCGCGTCGCCGTCGTCGACCGCGGACATGTCGTCGTCGAGGGCACCCCCGACGGCCTCAAGGGTGAACTGCGCGGGGACGCCGTCCACTTGGAGCTGCGCGCCGCCGTCCAGGACGCCGGCCGCACGCTCCTGGAAAGCGCGCTCGCCGCGCTGCCCGGAGTGCGCGAGACCCAGTTCGACGGCCGGCGCGTCAGCGTCCGCGCCGACGACGGGGCCGCCGCCGTACCCGCCCTGCTCGCCGCGCTGGAGCGGGCGGGCGTGGCGGTCACCGCCGCCACCGTCGCCCGTCCCTCGCTCGACGACGTCTATCTCCGCTACGCCGGCCGCCGCTACTCCGAGGCGCAGGCCGCCACCCTGGACGAGTCCGCCGCCGACACCCTCGCCCCCGCCGGAGGTGCCCGATGAGTACCGCGATCCCGCAGACCTGGTACATGACGCAACGTCAGCTCATGGTGTTCCTGCGCCAGCCCGCGTATCTCCTGATCACCCTGATCCAGCCGGTGGTATGGCTGTTCCTGTTCGGCAACCTGTTCAAGAAGGTCGTCGAGCTCGGCGGCTTCGGCACCACGACCTATCTCGACTACCTGATCCCCGGCGTCGTCGTGATGAGCGCGCTCAGCTCCAACATGTGGGCGGGCATGGCGACGCTCGACGAGATCCAGCGGGGCACGCTCAACCGGTTCCTCACCACACCGGTGAGCCGCGGGGCACTGATGAACGGCAACGTGGTGAGCAACGGTCTGGTCACCGCGCTCCAGTCCGTCGTCATCGTGCTGCTCGGCCTCCTCGGCGGGGCCGAACTTCCGGGCGGGGCGGGCGGAGTGCTGATCCTCGTCGTCGCCGCGGTGCTCCTCGGCACCGTGTTCGGGGCGCTGTCGAACGCGCTGGGCATGCTGGTCAGGGAGCGGGAGTCGATCATCGGGATCAACACGTTCCTGCTGCTCCCGCTGACCTTCCTGTCCTCGGCGTTCATGGCCCCGTCGCAGATGCCGTCGTGGATGCGGCACATAGCCGACTTCAACCCGCTCAACTGGGCCATGGTCGCGGGCCGTTCGGCGATGTCCGACGACCCGGACTGGGGTGACGTGCTGACCCGCGGCGGGGCGCTCCTGGTGCTGGCCGTCGCCGCGGTGTGGCTGTCGACCCGCACCTTCCGCTCGTACCAGCGATCGGTCTGAGCGCCACGCCGCAGCGGAGCGGGAGATGGCTGCTACGCCGTCTCCTGCTCCGCCTCCACCTGCGCGTTCCAATCCCGCTTCGAGGCCTGCCAGCCGTCCTCGTTGTGACCGAGGCGCCAGTAGCCGGAGATCGAGAGGTCCTCGCGCGGGATCTCGCGCTCGGTGCGCAGATGGCGGCGCAGCTCCTTCACGAAGCCCGCCTCGCCGTGCACGAAGGCGTGCACCCGGCCGGCCGGGAACGCGAGCCCGCGTACGGCCTCCACCAGGGCCTCGCCCACCGGCCGGCCGCCGCGGTGCAGCCAGACGACCTGCGCGGCGGAGTCGATCTTCTGCTCCTCGGTGGCGTCGGAGACCTCCACGAAGGCGTGGGCCACGGCGTCCTCGGGCAGCGCCTCCAGGGCGGCGGCGATCGCGGGCAGGGCGCTCTCGTCACCGGCGAGCAGGTGCCAGTCGGCGGTCGAGTCCGGGGCGTAGGCGCCGCCGGGACCGGCCAGGTGCACGCTCGCGCCGGGCTGTACGTCGCGTGCCCAGGGACCGGCGATGCCCTCGTCGCCGTGCACCACGAAGTCGAGCGTCAGCTCGCGCGCCACCGGGTCCCAGGCGCGCACGGTGTACGTACGCGTCACGGGCCACTGGTCGCGCGGCAGCTCCTCACGGATCCGGCCGAGGTCGAACGGCTCGGGGTAGGTGACCCCGTCGAGCGGGAACTGCAGCTTCACGTAGTGGTCGGTGCAGCCGCCCGCGGCGAAGGCGGCGAGGCCGTCCCCGCCGAGGACCACGCGCTGCATGTGCGGGGTGAGCCGCTCGGTGCGCAGGACCTCGCCCCGGTGTGCCGTCGGCTTCCTGCGTTCCGGACGTTCCGCCATGGCGGCCTCCCCTGAAGATCACTGGCTACTTAGGTTTACCTAAGTTAACACTCAGCGCTCCAGGGTGGTGAGTAGCCGCTGCAAAGATCCGCCCAAGCCCCAGCGCTCCGCGAGCTTCTCGAGGGCCTCGGGGTCGCGAGCCTCGCGCGGCAGCGCCGTGTCCACGTCCGGCAGGGGCACGTCCCCGGCGACCCGCACGACCGTCGGCGCCACAGCGATGTACGGCCGCGACTCGTCCAGGCGCTTGCGCTGCGACGGGGTCAGCTTCGACTTCGGGTCGTCGACGGCGGCCATGATCCCGGCCAGGTCCCCGAACTGCGCGAGCAGCTTCGCGGCCGTCTTCTCGCCGATGCCGGGCACGCCCGGCAGGCCGTCGCTCGGGTCGCCGCGCAGGAGGGCCAGATCCACGTAACCGGAGCCGTCGACACCGTACTTCTCGCGCAGCAGCTCCTCGTCGGTGATCTGGAGGGTGCCGACGCCCTTGAGGGGGTAGAGGACGCGGCGCTCGCGCGCGTCGTCGACGAGCTGGTAGAGGTCACGGTCGCCGGTGACGATGTCGACCGGACCGGTGGCCCGCCCGGTGAACGTGCCGATGACGTCGTCCGCCTCGTACCCCTCGACGCCCACGCGGGCGATGCCCACCGCGTCGAGCACGTCCTCGATGATCGGGACCTGGGGGGAGAGGGTGTCGGGGATCTCCTCTTCGTCCGGCCCGGTCTCCGTCTCCTGCGCGACGCGATGCGCCTTGTACGAGGGGATCAGGTCGACCCGCCACTGGGGGCGCCAGTCCGCGTCCATGCAGGCCACGAGGGAGTCGGGGTGGTGGTCGTGCACGAGCCGGGTGATGAATTCGAGCAGGCCGCGCACCGCGTTGACCGGCGTCCCGTCCGGGGCCTTCACGGAGTCGGGGACCCCGAAGTAGGCCCGGAAGTACAGGGACGCGGTGTCGAGCAGCATCAGGCGATCGGTTCGCTGGGTCACGTCGCACATCCTGCCGCACGGCACCGACAGTCACGGCCGCTCGCGGATGTGGCGGACGGGCCGGCACGGAGGGATGTGGCGGATCCAGTTCCGGAAGTGAATGCGATGTGAACTGGAACACTCTTCCGTTTGATCTGCATAAGCGAGGGCAGGCGCGCCCCCGGAGCGAACCCGGTCCCTCATTCAACCAATGGATGTGTTTCCGGCCTGCGAGCGGACCTCGCATCGCTCCACGGCCCGCCGGCGGGGGAGGCGGGCCGTCATGGTTCTACCCGAGAGGTGTATGTGTCCACGCTGCAAGCCGAAGACCTGTACAAGGTGTTCGGCAGACGACCCGATGAAGCGGTGGAGAAACTCCGCCACGGAGCAGACCGTGAGGAACTGCGCGCAGGCGGCACCACCGCTGCCGTGATCGACGCTTCCTTCACCGTCGAGCCGGGCCAGATCTTCGTCGTGATGGGTCTGTCGGGCTCCGGCAAGTCCACGCTTCTGCGCATGCTGAACGGACTGCTCGAGCCCACAGCAGGGCATGTCCGCTTCGACGGCCAGGATCTGACCGCACTCAGCCCCCGCGAGCTGCGCGCCGTGCGCTCCAAGAAGATCAGCATGGTCTTCCAGCACTTCGCGCTCTTCCCGCACCGCAGTGTGCTCGAGAACGCCGCGTACGGTCTCGAGGTCCAGGGCATTCCGCGCAAGGAGCGCGAGAAGCGCGCCGTCGAGGCGCTGCGCCTGGCCGGTCTCGCCGGCTGGGAGAAGTCCTGGCCCGACGAGCTCTCCGGCGGTATGCAGCAGCGCGTGGGCCTGGCCCGCGCGCTCGCCACCGACGCGGACCTGCTCCTCATGGACGAGTCGTTCAGCGCGCTCGACCCGCTGATCCGCCGCGACATGCAGGACCAGCTCCTGGAGCTCCAGAAGACCCTGAAGAAGACCATCGTCTTCATCACCCACGACCTGAACGAGGCCATGCGCCTGGGCGACCGCATCGCCGTCATGCGCGACGGCCGCATCGTCCAGATCGGCAGCGCCGAGGACATCCTCGTCACGCCGGCCAACGACTACGTCGCCTCGTTCATCCAGGACGTGGACCGCTCCCGCGTGCTGACCGCGGGTGCGATCATGACCTCCCCCGACAAGGGGTACGACCCGTCCGACGCGCCGGCGACGGTCACCGAGGACACCCCGGTCATCGAGCTGTTCACGCCGTGCTCCACGGGTGGCGTCGCCGTCGCCGTGACCGACAAGAGCGGCAAGCTCACCGGCGTCGTGACGCGGGAACGGCTCCTCGCCGTGCTCGGTGAGCCGATGAAGCCCGGCGCGCAGACCTCCATGACGAAGACTCCGACGGACGCCGTCCCGACGCCGCGTGGCGAGGGCGACGAGCCGGTGAAGAAGGTGAGCACCGGTGCCTAGGATTCCCTTCGGTGACTGGGTCAACGACGTCGTCGAGTGGCTGCTGAGCAACGCGGCCTGGCTCTTCGACTTCTTCAAGAACGTCTTCAACGGTGCCTACGACGGCATCAACTGGGTCCTCCAGGCCCCGCAGCCGCTGATCCTCGCGGGCATCTTCGCGGTGATCGCCTTCTGGCTGCGCGGCACGGTGGCCGGTGTCCTGACCTTCGTGGGATTCGCGTTCATCGACTCCCTCGAACTGTGGGACCACGCGATGATGACGCTGTCGCTCGTCCTCGTGGCGACGATCATCGCGCTGGTCATCTCGGTGCCGGTCGGCATCTGGGCGTCGCGCTCCAACCGGGTCAGCGCGGTCGTGCGCCCGGTCCTGGACTTCATGCAGACGCTGCCCGCGATGATCTACCTCATCCCGGCCATCCTGTTCTTCGGCTCGGGCGCCCCCGCGGGCATCGTCGCGACCCTGATCTTCGCGCTGGCCCCCGGCGTCCGTATGACGGAGCTGGGCATCCGGCAGGTCGACAAGGAACTGGTCGAGGCCGCCGACGCCTTCGGTGACACCCCGCGCAACACGCTGTTCCGCGTCCAGCTGCCGCTCGCGCTCCCGTCGATCATGGCCGGTGTCAACCAGGTCATCATGCTGGGCCTGTCCATGGCCGCCATCGCGGGCATGGTCGGCTCCGAGGGCCTCGGCGCCGACGTGAACGAGGCCATCGGCCAGCTGAACATCGGCCTCGGCTCCGAGTCCGGCGTCGCCATCGTGATCCTCGCGATCTACCTCGACCGCATGACCAGTGCGCTCGGCACCCAGTCGTCCCCGATGGGCCGCCGCGCGCTCGCCAAGGTGCGCGCCGCGCACGGTCTGACGGTCTGGAACTATCGTCCGCAGGCCGCGGTCGCGGTCGTCGGTGTCGTCATCCTCGCGCTCGTCGCGGGCGGCATGGGCATCTTCGGCGGCTCGAAGAGCGAGAACCCCGTGGCCGACGCGTCCGACGTCGGCCAGGGCAAGAAGATCTCCATCGGCTACATCCCGTGGGACGAGGGCGTCGCCTCCACCTTCCTGTGGAAGGAGATCCTCGAGCAGCGCGGATTCGACGTGCAGGTCAAGCAGCTCGAAGCCGGGCCGCTGTACACGTCGCTGGCTTCCGGCCAGATCGACTTCGAGACCGACTCCTGGCTGCCGACCACGCACGCCCAGTACTGGAAGAAGTACGGCAAGCAGCTCGACGACATGGGTTCCTGGTACGGCCCGACGTCGCTGGAGCTCTCCGTGCCCGCGTACATGAAGGGCATCGACTCGCTCGAGGACCTCAAGGGCAAGAGCGGCACGTTCGGCGGCAAGATCACCGGCATCGAGTCCAGCGCCGGAATGATGGGGATCCTCAAGGACAAGGTCCTCAAGGAGTACGGCCTCGACAAGGAGTACAAGGTCGTCGACAGCTCCACGCCGGCGATGCTGGCGCAGCTGAAGCGCGCGTACGCCAAGAAGCAGCCGATCGTCACGACGCTCTGGTCCCCGCACTGGGCGTACAGCGACTACAAGCTGAAGAAGCTCAAGGACCCGAAGGGCGCCTGGGGCAAGGGCGACGGCGTGCACACGCTGTCCCGCAAGGGCTTCGCCGACGACAACCCCGAGGTCGGCAAGTGGCTCAAGAACTTCAACATGACCGAGAAGCAGCTCACGAGTCTTGAGGCCGAGATCAACAAGGCCGGCAAGGGCAAGCAGCAGGACGCCGTCAAGACCTGGCTGAAGTCCAACCCCGGCGTCGTCGACAAGCTGGCCCCGGTCAAGAAGTCGTCGACGGCCGGCGGCAAGGGCGAGGCCGCCCGTCCGGTGAACGTCGCCTGGTTCCCCTGGGACGAGGACGTCGCGGTCACCTATCTGTGGAAGCGGGTCCTCGGCGACCGCGGCTACAAGCTCAACCTGAAGCAGATGGACGTCGGCCCGGTCTACACGGGTCTCGGCTCCGGCGACCTGGACGTCAACTTCGACGCCTGGCTGCCCTATGCCCAGAAGAACTACTGGGACAAGCACAAGGACAACCTGATCGACCTGGGCTCCTGGTACAGCCCGACGTCGCTCGAGATCGCCGTGCCGTCCTACGTGAAGGGCGTCAAGTCCCTCGAGGACCTCAAGGGCAAGGGCTCCACCTTCGACGGCAAGATCATCGGAATCGAGCCGGGCACCGGCGAGATGAACCTGCTGAAGAAGAACGTCCTGCCGGGCTACGGCCTGGACAAGGAGTACAAGGTCGTCGACGGCTCCACGCCCGCGATGCTCGCCGAGCTGAAGCGCGCGTACGCCAAGAAGCAGCCGGTCGCCGTCGTGCTCTGGTCGCCGCACTGGGCGTACAGCGAGTACAAGCTCAACAAGCTGACCGACTCCAAGAAGCTCTTCGGCGAGGGCAACACGATCCGCACCATCGCCAACAAGAGCTTCCCCTCGAAGTACCCGCAGCTCACGAAGTGGTTCAAGAACTTCAAGCTGAGCGAGAGCGAGCTGGGCAGCCTCGAGGCGGAGATCAAGAAGCGCGGTCAGGGCCATGAGGAAGAGGCCGTGGACGCGTGGCTGAAGACGCACAAGGGTGTCGCGGACCGGATGGCTCCGCAGTAGTTCCCGAGTACGTTCCGAAGCAGTACCAACGCGCGTGGGCGGCCGGTGTTCAGCACCGGCCGCCCACGCGCGTTCCGCCGCTCACGTGAAACCGTCCGGTGAACCTGCGTAGGGTGCAAGGAACCGAACAGGTGACGACGCGCGGGAGGGAGCCGGAGGGATGGACGAACACAAGGAGACTCTTCGGGTGGGCGCGGCCGTGCGGCGCAGGCGCCGGGGCCAGGAGCTCACCCTTGCCACCGTGGCCGAGCGAAGCGGCCTGTCCGTCCCGTTCCTGAGCCAGGTCGAGAACGAACGCGCCCGGCCGAGCCGGCGCTCCCTGGAGAAGGTCGCCGACGCGCTCGGCACCACGGCGGTCGAGCTGCTTGCCGCCGCGGACCCCGCCCACACCGTGGACCTGGTGCGCGCCGACGACACCACGGTCGTCGAGGAAGCGTCCCCCGACTCCGTCGTGCGCTCCCTCGTGCGAGGTCATCACCAGCTGCACGCCGAGGAGTTCATCGGCGACCACGACCCGGGCCGCGAGTTCCAGCTCCGCAACGACGTGCTCATGTACGTCACCGAAGGGGCCGTCGAGGTCGAGGCCGAGGGCCGGGCCTATCGCCTGGGCCGCGGTGACACCCTGTATCTGACCGGTGGCGTACGGCACCGGTGGCGGGCCACCGGTGCGGACGCCCGCGTGCTCGTCGTCGCGGTGGCCGAACACATCGAGGCACTGGACGAACCCGGGCGGTGACCGTTCCCCGCGGCCCGCGCGTCGTCTCCCTCGTCCCCTCGCTGACCGAGGCCGTTGCCGTCACCCTGCCCGGAGTGCTCGTCGGGGCCACGGACTGGTGCACGCACCCGGCGGACCTCGGCAGCGGCCTCGTCCGGATCGGCGGCACGAAGAACCCCGCCGTGGAACGGATCGTCGCCCTCGCCCCCGATCTGGTCATCGCCAACGAGGAGGAGAACCGCGCGCCCGACCTCGCGGCCCTGCGCGCCGCGGGACTCGATGTCCTCGTCACCGAGATCCGCGATCTGCCGGGCGCGCTGCGTGAGCTGGAGCGGGTCCTCAGGGCCTGCGGTTCGCCACGCCGGCCCGGCTGGCTGGACGAGGCCGCGGCGGCCTGGGACGGGCTGGAACCGCCCTCCCGGCGGCTGCGGGCGGCGGTGCCGGTGTGGCGGCGCCCCTGGATGGTGCTCGGCAGGGACACCTTCGCCGGTGACGTGCTCGCCCGGCTCGGCGTGGACAACGTGTACGCGGACCACGGCGAGCGCTATCCGCGCCTGGCGGCCGACGAGTTGCGCTCGGCGGACATCGACCTGGTGGTGCTGCCCGACGAGCCGTACCGCTTCACGCACGACGACGGGCCCGAGCAGTTCCCGGTGCCCGCCGCGCTCGTCAGCGGGCGTCATCTCACGTGGTACGGGCCGTCGTTGGCGCGGGCGCCGGAGGTACTGGGCGCGGCGCTGCGAGCAGCTCTCCGCTGATCAGGCCGCGAACCGTGGGCGCGGCGGCGAAGGCCCAGGCCGCGACGAGCACGGCGTACAGGACGACCGCGAGCACGTCGTACACCGCGAGCCCCGTGTGTGTGGCGAGGCCCTCCGCGCCGGTGACACACGTGCCGATGGGGAAGGTGAACGCCCACCACGTCATCGAGAACCGCATGCCGCGGCGTCGGGCCCGCACCACGAGCGCCGCCGCGAGCGCCAGCCACAGCAGCGCGAACCCCATCACGGGGACTCCGTACAGGACGGCGAAGACGCCGAACCCCTCGGCGTACGGGGCCGGCAGGACGCCCGGCGCGGTGTCCGCGAACTTGTTGACGGCGGTCGTCGACTGGCCGAGGGGGCCGAGCACGAGGAACAGCGCCGGCGTGAGCATCAGCGGCAGCGGTCCCGCCGTCACCAGGCGCGCGAAGATCACCGGAAGCATCACCGCGGTGGCGATCAGGCTGAGCCCGAACATGGCGACACAGGCGAGGAGCAGTGTCTGCTGCCACTGGCCCGACGGGAGATGCGGCACCAGGAGCGGACCGACGGCCGCGGACACCATGGGCGCCACGACGGGGAGCAGCCACACGGGGGACGCCTGGCCCGGCTCGATCCGGTGCCTGGCCACCATCAGGTACGGGACGGTCACCGCCGCGGCGAGCCCGATCACCGTCCCCGCCGTGAAGAGCACCGTGTCCAGGGCGACCGCCGCCTGCGTACCGATCCAGTCCTGGCCGACGAGCATCGTGCCGCCGCCGACAGCGAGCAGGGCCATCGCGAGGCAGCCGTAGAAGGGGGCCACGGCCGGGTCGAGCAGATGCTCCTTGGCGCGGTCGCTGTGGTGCGTCCAGTGCAGGGCGCGGGCCGTGAGGAGGGCGAGGAGCGCCACGAGGGACAGCGCCCACATCGCGGTGCACAGGGCCCGCAGGCCCGGAACGTGTACGGGAAGCGCGGCGCCCGCGTTCGCGATGATCGCGGTTCCCATCACGGACGCGTACCAGTTGGGGCCGAGATGGCGGACGGCGGGACATCGAAGGGACGGGATGCGGGCGGCCGTGAGCGGCTGGGCGGCGGTGACCATGACACCACGGTCGCGGCGGGCGGCTCCCCCCACCAGGGACCATGTCTCTATGAGGGCATAAGCTGGATTTATGAGTGGCGATACGGCGGGTGCGGCGGACGGTTCGACGACGGGGGCGGGGCTCGCCCACCGGGTCCCCGACCTCGGCGCCCTCGAACTCCTCCTCGCCGTGGCACGACTCGGCAGCCTCGGCCGGGCCGCCCGCGAGATGGGCATCACGCAGCCCGCGGCCAGCAGCCGTATCCGCTCCATGGAACGCCAGCTCGGGGTCGCCCTGGTCGACCGGTCGCCGCGCGGCTCACGGCTCACCGACGCGGGCGCGCTCGTCACGGACTGGGCGCGCCGGATCGTCGAGGCGGCGGCGGCCTTCGACGTGGGGGCGCAGGCGCTGCGCGACCGCCGTGACTCGCGGCTGCGGGTCGCCGCGAGCATGACGATCGCCGAGTACCTGCTGCCGAACTGGCTGCTCGCGCTGCGCGCGGAGCGCCCCGACACGGCCGTGTCGCTCCACGCGGGCAACTCGGCGGCGGTCGCGGAGCGCCTCCTGTCCGGCGACGCGGACCTCGGCTTCGTCGAGGGCCTCGCGGTGCCCGCGGGCCTGGACGCCACCGTCATCGCCCACGACCGGCTCATCGTGGTCACCGCCCCCGGACACCCGTGGGCCCGGCGCAGGAAGCCGCTGGCGGCCGACGAGCTGGCGGCGACCCCGCTCATCCTGCGCGAGCGCGGCTCGGGCACCCGCCAGGTCCTCGACGCCGCGCTCGGCGGCCTGGCCCGCCCCCTCATCGAGCTGTCGTCGACGACCGCGGTGAAGGCGGCCGCGGTGAGCGGCGCGGGCCCCTCCGTCCTGAGCGAGCTCGCAGTCGGCGAGGAGCTCGCCGCCCGCAGGCTCGTCGAGATCCCGCTCGAAGGCGTACGGCTGCGCAGGGACCTGCGCGCGGTCTGGCCGACCGGTCACCGCCCGGTGGGGCCGGCCAGGGAGCTGCTCGCGCTCACCCGCGGACCGGCCTGAGCCTCACCCGTAACGTCAGGAGCCGCCCCGCGCCGCCGCGTGTATCAGGCCGCCCATGACGCGCGCGTCCTCGCCCATCTCAGGGTGCCACTGCACACCGAGCACCCAGGTGAGGCCCTGGAGTTCGACCGCCTCGACCGTCCCGTCCGCCGCGTGCGCCGACGCGACCAGACCCCGGCCGAGACGGTCGACCGCCTGATGGTGGTACGTCGGAACGTCCGACTCCTCGGGCACCAGCTCGCCGTACCGCGTCCCGGGCACGGGCGTCACCGCGTGCTTCCCGAAGACGCCGATGTCCTTGACGTGTCCCTCGATGTGCTGGGTGAGCGTGCCGCCGAGCGCCACGTTCAGGAGCTGCATGCCCCGGCAGATGCCGAGCAGCGGCTTGCCGGACGCCAACGCCGCACGGATCAGGGCCAGTTCCCACGCGTCCCGCTCCACCGCGGGCGGCCCCGTGCGGTCCTCGCGCTCGGCGCCGTAGCGGCCCGGCTCCACGTCGGGCCCGCCCGAGACGACGAGCCCGTCGAGCCGCGCGACCACCGAGGGCGCGTACTTGGGGTCGTCCGGCGGCACCATCGCGGCGAGGCCGCCCGCGGACTGCACGAGCCGCGGGTACCCGGCGGGCAGCAGCGCGGCGGGCAGCTCCCACACACCCCAGCTCGCCTTCTCCTCCAGGTAGGTGCTGACCCCGATCAGCGGCCTGCTCAACATCTGCCCGTGCTCCCTCACCGTGGTCAATCCCGTTCCAGTTCGGCCTCTGCCGCCGCGAGCGCCGCGAACTCCTCCTCGGGGGCCCGCGCCACCAGATGCCTGCGGCTGTAGGCCCCGAAGTACCCGATCGCCACCGCGTACACCCCGAGCGCGATCAGCGCCGCCGTGACGTCCACCAGGAAGGTGGCGACCAGCGCCGCGCACGCGAGGACCAGCGCCACGGAGGACGTGAGCACGCCGCCCGGAGTGCGGTACGGCCGCTCGAGGCCCGGTTCCCGGCGCCGCAGCACGATGTGCGACAGGGACATCAGAGCGTACGAGATCGTGGCGCCGAACACCGCGACGTTCAGCATGCGGGCACCGTCGCCCGTCGCGGCCGCCAGCGCGAAGCCGATCGCGCCCGGCACGAGCAGGCCGAGGTAGGGCGCCTTGCGCCGGTTGGTGAGCGACAGGAAGCGGGGGAGGTAGCCCGCGCGGGAGAGCGCGAAGAGCTGGCGCGAGCCCGCGTAGATGAGCGAGAAGAACGACGCCACCAGGCCCGCGAGCCCCGCGTAGTTCACGATGCGGCTCAGCGCGGTCGCCTTGCCGCCGGGCTGGAGCGCCTCGACGAGCGGGTTACCCGCCTCCTGGATCGCGGCCGAACCGCGCGCCCCCGACGAGGCGAGGAACGTCAGGACGGCGAGCACGACGAGGATCGCCATGGACCAGCGGATGGCGCGCGGCAGGGTGCGCGCCGGGTCCTTGGTCTCCTCGGCCGCGAGCGGCACGCCCTCCACACCCAGGAAGAACCACATGCCGAACGGGAACGCCGCCCAGATGCCCAACAGGCCCATCGGAAGCCAGGAGTTGGCGCCGAACGCTCCGGTGTCCACCGGGATGTCGTTGAGCCTCGACGCGTCGAAGTCGGTGAACGCGGCGACCGCGAAGACGAGCAGCGCCGCGACCGCGATGCCGGTGACCACGAAGCTGAAGCGCAGCGCCTCGCCCACGCCCCACAGGTGGATGCCGATGAAGACGACGAAGCAGGCCAGGTGGACGGGCCAGCCGGAGGTCAGGCCGAACAGGCCGAGCGACTCGACGTAGTCGCCGATGAAGATGGAGATGGCGGCCGGCGCGAGGACGTACTCGATGAGGATCGCCGTGCCGGTGAGGAAGCCGCCCCAGGGGCCGAGGGCGCGGCGGGCGAAGCCGTAGCCGCCGCCCGCCGTGGGCAGCACCGAGGACAGCTCCGCCAGCGAGAACACCATGCACGCGTACATGACGCCCATCAGGGCCATCGCGATCCCGAGGCCGCCGAAGCCGCCCTGCGCCAGGCCGAAGTTCCAGCCCGAGTAGTCGCCGGAGACGACGTACGCGACGCCGAGCCCGGTCAGGAGCAGCCAGCCCGCGCTGCCGCGGCGCAGCGTTCTGCGTTCCAGATAGTCGTCCCCCGTATCACCGGTGGGGCGGGTGTTCTGGGTGTCCAAGGTCATGGCGCGGGCTCCCCGTCGTGCGGTGGATGCTCAATGGAGTGGATCCATACCTTTGCGGGGAGCGTGCGAAGAAATCAAGACCCCTGCGTTACGCGCCGGTTAATCACGGGCTCAGGTCAGGAAGCCCCGCAGGAGGGCGGCCGTGCCGGCGCAGTGCTCGCGCATCATCTCCCGTGCCCCGTCCGCGTCCCCGTCGAGCACCGCCTCCACCAGGGCCGTGTGCTGGCGCTGCGAATGCTCCAGGTTTCGTACCAACAGCGGGATGCAGTCGAGGAGGTCGTTCACCGTCGCGCGGACCGCCGCGTACTGAGCCGTGAGCGAGGGTGACCCGCACAGCTCGGCGAGCGTGAGATGGAGCAGCGTGTCGAGGCGGCGGTAGTCGGCGAGGGGTGCGTCATGGGTGCGCGCGAGGGCGCCGCGCAGCCGTTCGGTCTGTTCGTCGGTGAGACCGTGCGCGGCGCACAGGCCGGCCGCTCCGACCTCCAGGACCTCGCGGAAGCGCAGCGCGTCCTCGACGTCGACGCCCTTGAGGCGGCGGCGCAGCTCGTCCTCGCCCGGCGTGTCCGTGCGCGCCACCACGAACGTGCCGCCGTAGCGCCCGCGCCGCGACTCGACCAGGCCCTGGTCCTGGAGCACCTTCAGGACCTCCCGCAGCGTCACCCTGCTGATCCCGAGCCGGTCCGCCAACTCCCGTTCGGACGGCAGGCGTTCACCCCCCGACACCAGGCCGAGCCGGACGACCTGGAGGATCTGCTCCAGGGCCTCCTCGAATCCGTTGCCCGCCCGCACGGGCCGCAGCACCGGCGTGAGCCGGTCCTCGTCATCGGTGTGCGACATATGGCCGTACCCCCTTCCCAAGCAATGGTTCTCCGCAATACCTTATGGCTTCCGGCTGACCGAAGAAGCCCGAAGGAGGCCTTCCCGTGGCAGACCGCACACCCCCGCTCGGCGTCGAGGAGCTCACGTCCCTCGTCGAGAGTGGAGAGATCGACACTGTCGTCCTGGCCTTCCCCGATATGCAAGGGCGGCTGCAGGGCAAGCGGTTCGCCGCCCGTTTCTTCCTCGACGAGGTCCTCGCCCACGGCACGGAGGGCTGCAACTACCTCCTCGCCGTCGACACCGAGATGAACACGGTCGACGGATACGAGATGTCCTCCTGGGACCGCGGCTACGGCGACTTCGCCATGCACGCCGACCTCTCCACCCTGCGCCGCGTTCCCTGGAACGACGGCACCGCGATGCTCATCGCGGACCTCGCGTGGAACGACGCCTCGCCCGTCGTGGCCGCGCCCCGGCAGATCCTGCGCCGCCAGCTCGACCGGCTCGCCGAACACGGCTACACCGCCCACGTCGGCACGGAGCTCGAGTTCATCGTCTTCAAGGACACCTACGAGCAGGCCTGGGACGCGGGCTACAAGAACCTCACCCCGGCCAACCAGTACAACATCGACTACTCGGTCCTCGGCACCGGACGCATCGAGCCGCTCCTGCGCCGCATCCGCAACGACATGGCGGCGGCCGGGCTCGTCGTCGAGTCCGCCAAGGGCGAGTGCAACCCGGGCCAGCACGAGATCGTGTTCCGCTACGACGAGGCCCTCGTCACCTGCGACCAGCACGCCATCTACAAGACGGGCGCCAAGGAGATCGCGGCCCAGGAGGGTGTCTCGCTCACCTTCATGGCCAAGTTCAACGAGCGCGAGGGCAACTCCTGTCACATCCACCTCTCGCTCCAGGATGCCGACGGCACCAACGTCATGGCGGGGACCGCGGACGACCCCGGCGGGATGTCGCCGGTGATGCGGCACTTCCTCGCGGGCCAGCTCGCCGCGCTGCGTGACTTCTCGCTGCTCTACGCGCCCAACATCAACTCGTACAAGCGGTTCCAGCCGGGCTCCTTCGCGCCGACCGCCGCCGCCTGGGGCCACGACAACCGCACCTGCGCGCTCCGCGTCGTCGGCCACGGCCGCTCGATGCGCTTCGAGAACCGCCTGCCCGGCGGCGACGTCAACCCGCACCTCGCGGTCGCCGGACTGGTGGCCGCCGGCCTGTACGGCATCGAGCAGAAGCTCGAACTGCCCGAGGAGTGCACCGGAAACGCCTACACCGGCGAGTACGAGCACGTTCCCACGACGCTGCGCGAGGCCGCCGAGCTGTGGGAGACCAGCCCCGTCGCCAAGGCCGCGTTCGGCGACGAGGTCGTCGCGCACTACCGCAACATGGCGCGCGTCGAGCTGGAGGCGTTCGACGCAGCCGTCACCGACTGGGAACTCCGCAGGTCGTTCGAAAGGCTCTAGCGTGCACGACATCCTCAACCCGGCGACCGAAGAAGTCATCGCCACGATCCACGCGACCTCCCGCGACCAGGTCGACACCGCGGTGTTGCGGGCCCACCGGGCACAGCGCGAGTGGGCGGCCGCGGCCCCCGCCGACCGGGCCCGCCTCCTGCGCCGCTTCGCCGCCGTCGTCGACGAGCACGTCGAGGAACTGGCCCGCCTGGAGGTGCGCGAGGCCGGACACACCATCGGCAACGCCCGCTCGGAGGCCGGCAACGTCCGCGACCTGCTCGACTACGCGGCCGGGGGAGTGGAGCGCCTCACCGGCCGGCAGATCCCCGTCGCCGGCGGTCTCGACATCACGATCCTCGAACCCCTTGGCGTCGTCGGTGTCATCGCGCCCTGGAACTTCCCCATGCCGATCGCCGCGTGGGGCACGGCCCCGGCCCTCGCCGCCGGGAACGCGGTGATCCTCAAGCCCGCCGAGGCGACGCCGCTCACCGCGCTCCGCCTCGCCGAACTCGCCCTGGAAGCAGGGCTTCCCGAGTACCTCTTCCAGGTCCTGCCCGGCGCGGGGGGCGTGGCGGGAGCCGCCCTCGTCGAGCACCCGGGCATCGCCAAGATCGTGTTCACCGGCTCCACCCGCGTCGGCAAACAGATCATGGCCAAGTGTGCCGACCAGGTGAAGCGCGTGACCCTCGAACTCGGCGGCAAGAGCCCGAACATCGTCTTCGCCGACGCCGACATCGAGGCGGCGGCCGCCGCGACCCCCATGTCGTTCCTCGACAACGCCGGCCAGGACTGCTGCGCCCGCACCCGCATCCTCGTCCAGCGGTCCGTGTACGACCGGTTCCTCGGCCTGCTCGCGCCCGGGATCGAGTCCGTCGTCGTCGGCGACCCCGCCGACGAGAAGACCCAGATGGGCCCGCTCATCTCCAAGTCACAGCTGGAACGGGTCCGTTCGTACGTCGACGGGGGAGCGGCCGCCATGCGGGGCAGCGCCCCCGAGGGCGCCGGATTCTGGTTCCCGCCGACCGTCCTCACCGAGACGGCACCCGACGCGCCCGCCGCGGCCGAGGAGGTCTTCGGGCCCGTCGCCGTCGTCCTGCCCTTCGACGACGAGGCCGACGCGATCCGGCTCGCCAACGCCACCGAGTACGGGCTCTCCGGATCCCTGTGGACCCGTGACGTGGGGCGCGCCCTGCGCGTCGCCGGTGCGGTCCGGGCCGGGAACCTGTCGGTCAACTCCCACTCGAGCGTCCGCTACTCGACCCCGTTCGGTGGGTACAAGCAGTCCGGCGTCGGCCGCGAACTGGGCCCCGACGCCCTCACCGCCTTCACCGAAACCAAGAACGTCTTCATCAGCACGGAAAGCACGGAGGCCTGAAGCACCATGACCGAGAACATTTGCCGCCGCCTCGTGGGCCGCACCGCCGTCATCACCGGAGCCGGCAGCGGCATCGGCCTGGCCACCGCCCGCCGCCTCGCCTCCGAAGGGGCGAACGTGGTCTGCGCCGACATCGACGAGAGCGCCGGCAAGAAGGCCGCCGAAGACGTCGGCGGCACCTTCGTCCAGGTCGACGTCACCGACGCCGAGCAGGTCGAGGCACTCTTCAAGACCGCGTACGACACCTACGGCTCGGTCGACATCGCCTTCAACAACGCCGGGATCTCGCCCCCCGACGACGACTCCATCCTGGACACGGGACTTGAGGCCTGGAAGCGCGTCCAGGAGGTCAACCTCACCTCCGTCTTCCTGTGCTGCAAGGCCGCCATCCCCTACATGCGGCAGCAGGGCAAGGGCTCCATCATCAACACCGCCTCGTTCGTGGCGCGCATGGGCGCGGCGACCTCCCAGATCTCGTACACGGCCTCCAAGGGCGGCGTCCTCGCCATGTCCCGCGAGCTCGGCGTGCAGTTCGCCCGCGAGGGCATCAGGGTCAACGCCCTGTGCCCGGGCCCGGTCAACACCCCGCTCCTCCAGGAGCTGTTCGCCAAGGACCCCGAGCGCGCCGCGCGCCGCCTCGTCCACATCCCGGTCGGCCGCTTCGCGGACGCCGACGAGATCGCCGCCGCCGTGGCCTTCCTCGCGAGCGACGACTCCTCGTTCGTGAACGCCACCGACTTCCTCGTCGACGGCGGCATCTCGGGGGCGTACGTCACGCCTCTGTAGGGGACGTGTCATATAGGTGTACGGTCCCCAGGCATGCGTAACAGAGATGTTGCCGCGTGGACTTCAGCCGTGGTCACCGTCCTGGTGGCCACGGCTCTCGTCTCTCCTGCGGCCGCCGCCACGTCCGCTCCCACCCCCGACCGGGCCTGCCCGCAGCTCTCGGAGAAGCTGCCGTGGCACGGGCAGAACCGGGCCAGGCTCCAGCGCATGATCGACGAGCGCGGGACCTGCGAAGGCCACCACGGCCCCCGCCCCGTCGCCGCGTTCGACTGGGACAACACCGTCTCCAAGAACGACGTCACCGACGCGACGATCGCCTGGTCGCTCAAGCACGACAAGATCCTTCGGCCCGCGAGCTGGAAGAAGACCAGCAAGTGGCTCACCGACGACGCCGACAAGGCCCTCACCGCCGCCTGCGGCACCGCCGTCCCCGTCGGCGCACCCCTGCCGACGTCCACCGACACCGACTGCACCGACGAGATCTTCAACATCCGTGAATCCGGCAGAACCATGAGCGGCGCCGCCGCGTTCGCCGGCGAGTGGAACCACCGCCGCACCGTGCCCCAGTACGCCTGGGTGCCACAGCTCTTCGCCGGACACACCGTCCCCGAACTGGAGTCGTACGCCGCACAGGCCCGCCGCGAGGCCCTCGCCGCCCCCGTCGGCTCGACCCAGACCCTCGGCACGCACACCATCCCCGGCTACGTGCGCTACTACGAGCAGCAGCGCGACCTCATCCGCACACTGCAGAAGGCCGGGTTCGACGTCTACATCGTGTCGGCCGGATCCGAGCCCGTGACCGAGGTGTGGTCGCGCGGCCGGGGCGGCGTCGGCATCGACCGCGCCCACACCATCGCCATCCGCTCCGTCCTGGACGGCAAGGGCCGCATCACCACGTACAACGAAGGCTGCGGCGAGGTCGGACGTACCCAGGGCGAGGCCATCCCGTACATCGACGGCAAGCGCTGCTGGATCAACCAGGACATCTTCCACATCAAGGGCAAGTCTGCCTGGGAGAAGCAGCGTTGGGGCAAGCGCATCGCCCTCGGCGGCGGTGACGCCGACACCGACGTCACCTTCGTCGGCGACGCCACCGGCGCGCACCTCGTGCTCAACCGCAACAAGAACGAGGTGATGTGCCGCGCCTACGACAACGCCGACGGGCACTGGGTCGTGAACCCCATGTTCATCGAACCGCTCCCGCGCAAGTCCGGCAGCTACCCCTGCTCCACGGCCGCGTACAACAGGCCCGAGGGCGGCTTCGGCCCGGTCCTGCGCCCGGACGGCTCCGTCGTGCCGGACCAGGCGGACGCGGTGTACTGACCTTCCCCGCACAACTTAGAGTGCCGGGATGAGCATGACGCCCCCGCCCGGCTGGTACCCGGACCCCACGGCCCCGCCCACCGAGCGCTGGTGGGACGGGGCCGCGTGGACCGAGCACCGACGGCAGCCGCAGAACACCCCGGCCGCGCCACAGGCTTTCGGGCCGCCCGTCGAGCCCCCGCTCCCCGCCGCGGGCCCGCAGCGCCCGCCCGCCGCACCGGGCCGCGGCGCGAAGACCATCGCCCTGGCCGCCGCCGGCATCGTGCTCGTCGCCTCCATCGCCACCGGTGCCGTCCTGCTCGGCCGTGGCGACGACGACCCCAAGTCCCGCACGGCGCCCACCTCGAGCGCCCCGGCACCCACGGACCCGACCGCCACGGCGAGCAGCGCCGAGCCCACCCCCACCGAGGACGCGTCCACCGCCGTCGACCAGCTCAACGGCATCACGCTCCCCGTCCTCGACGGCTGGCAGAAGGCCGAGAACGTCGTCGACGACGACATGCTGATCACCACCCCGCGCACCTACGACTGCCCCGGCGACTCGGGCCTGTGCCGGCACGGCACCGTCGTCTCCCGCACCGTCACCGGGACCGACGAGACCTCGCCCGAAGTCATCGCCAAACGGGACATCAAGGACGCCGCGGACGCCTCGTACGACAAGAACGGCATCAACCAGCAGCCCTTCGGCGGCATCGAGTCGCACCAGCAGATCGCCGCCCGCCAGACCGCGGTCGCCGGGCGCGCCGGCTACCTCGTCCGCTGGAAGGTGAAGACCGCGAAGGGGCCCGGCGGTTACGTCCAGTCCGTCGTCTTCCCCTCCAGCGCCGGCTCCGAGGCCCTGGTGACCGTCCGCATCACCGTCGACGCCGGCCAGGACGCGCCACCGCTCTCCGACATGGACCGCATCGTCAAGGGCATCAGGGCGGCGGGCGACAGCGGGTCCGACGGCGGCGTGGGCAGCAGCATCGGCCCCACCGTCACGCCGTGAACCGTCCCGGGATCCTCAGAGGAACGTGTAGCCCTCACCGCGGTACGTCGGCACGGTCGCCGTCACCGTGTCGCCCTCCACCAGGCGCAGCACGTCGAACCGCTCGCACAGCTCGCCGGCCTTCGCATGCCGGAACCACACCTTGTCGCCGATCAGCAGATCGTCGGCGGGTGCCCCGAGCAGCGGTGTCTGGACCTCGCCCGGGCCCTCTTGGGGGTCGTAGCGCAGGCCCTCCGGGAGATACGGCACCGGCAGCCGGTCGGCTCCCGCGGCGCCCGACGCCGGGTAGCCGCCGCCGAGCACGGTCACGACCCCGACGCCCGGCCTGCGCACCACGGGCTGCGCGAACAGGGCGGCGGGCCGGCCCGTGAACGACGTGTAGTTGTCGAACAGGCGCGGCACATAGAGCCCCGACCCCGCCGCGATCTCGGTCACCGCGGGCTCGGCCGCGGTGTGCTGCACACTGCCCGTGCCGCCGCCGTTCACGAACTCCAGGTCCGGCGCCACCGTGCGTACCGCGCGCACCACTTCGGCCCGCCTGACCGTCAGCTCCTTACGGGCCGCGGCCTGCATCAGCCGGATCGCCCGGGAGCGCACCGGCCGCCCCGCGACCGCGTCACCGACACCCGCGACATGACCCTCGTACGCCATCACACCCACGAGCCGGAACCCCGGCCGCCGGGCCACGGCGCGTGCCATGTCGGCGACCTGGGCGGGGGAGCGGAGCGGGGAGCGGCGGGCGCCGACCCGCACGCGCCCGCCGAGCACCTGCCACGAGGTGTCCAGTTCCAGACAGACCCTGATCTCCTCGCGCCCGCCGTCCCGCGCGTCGTCGATCAGCCGCAGCTGGGCCGGGTCGTCGACCATGACCGTGACCGCCGCCGCCGGCTTCGGATCGTGCGCGAGCTCCGCGAAACCGGCCCGGTCCGCCGACGGATACGCGAGCAGCACGTCCTCGAAACCGGACCGCGCCAGCCACAGGGACTCCGCGAGCGTGAACGACATGACCCCGGCGAAACCGTCCCTGGCCAGGACCCGTTCGAGCAGCGCGCGACAGCGCACCGACTTGCTCGCGACGCGGATCGGCTTGCCGCCCGCCCGCCGCACCAGATCGTCCGCGTTGGCGTCGAACGCCTCCAGATCGACGATCGCGACCGGGGCGTCGAGATGAGCGGTGGCCCGGTCGTAGCGGGCCCTGTCGGCTGCGCGGGGTGTCATGACCGAAGCCTGCCAGACACGATTACCGCGGGGTAGGGGGAGGATCCGGGCAGATCGTCCTGACCTGCGATACGGGGTCCCTGCGGGGCCGCGTCAGCCCGTAGAGTGACGCGGACGCAGGACGAGAACGGGACGGAAACGGGGAGGCATGAGCACGCAAGCGCGCCGCGCGCCGATCCCGCCGCGCCCCTCCCAGCCGCCCACGCGGCGCGACGAGTTGGCCGATGCCTCGGCCGGCCCGGACGCGTCGATACCCCCGCGCCCCACGCACACTCCGGCGCCGGGCCAGACACCTCCGCCGCCCCCCGCCTCGGCTCGCTTCCCGGACATCCCGCCCGTGCCGGGCACGCCCGCGGCCCCCGTGTCCGACCGGCCGGCGCACCCCGGCCCCCTGCCGCCCGAGCGCCCGACGGAGACCACGACCAGGCTTCGGCCGATCAGGGACACCGCCGCGCAGAGCCCCGACGGCACGCCCCCGCCCCACCCCGCCACACCTCCCGCGACAGCGGTCCCTCGCCGTCCCGCCACGCCGCCGCGCGCCCCCGGCGAACCGCACGCCACCGTCCCCCGCCCCGCCGCGCCCCCGCGCATCCCCGGCGAGCCCCCCGTCGGAAGGCGCCCCGTCGGGGCCGTCGACCTCACCCCGGGACCCGGCGCCGGCCGCCCCTTCGTGTTCTTCGCGCGCCCCGCCTCGTACGACGACAGCACCACCCGCCTGCGCCCCATCGGCTCCCGGATACGGCCCCGCGTCGCTGCCGCCGCGGCCTGCGCCGTGCTCGGACTCGGCCTCATCGGCGGTGCGGCGACCGGGAGTTGGCTGACCGGGGACAGCGGCGGCAGCGTCGGCTCACCGAGCTCGTACGCCGCCGCGGGCACCCTCTGGCACAGCGTCCCCGTCGACCGGCTGTTCCCGCCCGTCATCAAGGGCGACGGAGCGGGACCCGGCGGCGCCGACCGCACCTGGACCCGTATCGCCGTCGCCCCGGACAGCACCTGTGAGAACGCCTTCGACCCGCTGCTGCAGAAGGCGCTCAGGCCCGCCGGCTGTCTGCGCCTCCTGCGCGCCACCTACACCGACGCCACCCGCAGCCATGTCACCACCGTCGGCCTGCTGTTCACCAAGGCGGACACGGAGGCCATGAAGGCGCTGCGCACCCGGTTCACCGAGGACGGCCTCGACCGCAGGACCGACCTCGTGCCCCGCCCGTACGCGGCGAAGGGCACCCTCGCCGCCGGGTTCGGCGACGCCCAGCGCGCCTCCTGGACCATCTCCGTCCTCACCGACGCCCCCGTTGTCGCCTACGCCGTCTCCGGCTTCGCCGACGCCCGTACCGTCACCGACCCGCAGCCCGCCGCCGAGGCCATGAAGTCCGGCAGCGTCGCGACCCCCGCGCAGGCCGGCCTCGGCTTCGAGGCGCAGGGCATCGCCGACCGTGTGGAACGAAGCCTGCGGGCCGCCGTCGCCAAGGTCACCGAGGAGCCGTCATGACCCGCACGGCCGCCGCCTGGCGGAACGCCGCCACCGCGCTCACGGCCGCCGCGGCCCTCGCGCTGCTCCCGTCGACCACCGCCCACGCCGACTCCGTCCGCGCCCAGCAGTGGGGCCTGGACGCGATGCACACCGAGGACGCCTGGCGCACGACCAAGGGCAAGGGCATCACCGTCGCCGTCCTCGACACCGGCGTGGACGGCACCCACCCCGACCTCAAGGGCAACGTCCTGCCCATCAAGGACCTCGTCGGCTTCGGCGCCAAGAGGGGCGACCGTTCCTGGGCCCGGCACGGCACCGCCATGGCCGGGATCATCGCCGGTCACGGCCACGGCCCGGGCGGCGACGACGGCGTACTCGGCATCGCGCCCGAGGCGAAGGTCCTGCCCGTCCGCGTGATCCTCGAGGACGGCGACCCGGCCCGCAAGGAAGCCCGCTCCAGCCGGGGCAGCGCACTCGCCGACGGCATCCGCTGGGCCGCCGACCACGGCGCCGACGTCATCAACCTCTCCCTCGGCGACGACTCCGCCACCGCCCACCCGGAAGCCACCGAGGACGCCGCCGTCCAGTACGCGCTGAAGAAGGGCTCCGTCGTCGTCGCCTCCGCGGGCAACGGCGGCAAGAAGGGCGACCACATCTCGTACCCGGCCGCGTACCCCGGAGTGATCACGGCCACCGCCGTCGACCGCTACCTCCACCGCGCCCCCTTCTCCACGCGCCGCTGGTACGCCACCGTCAGCGCCCCCGGCGACGCCATCGCGATCGCCGACCCCGACCGCACGTACTACTCGGGCTGGGGCACCAGCGCCGCCTCGGCCTTCGTGTCCGGCGCCGTCGCGCTGGTCCGCGCCGCCCACCCGGGGCTCACGCCCGCGCAGATCAAGCAGCTCCTGGAGGACACCGCCCGCGACGCCCCCTCGGGCGGCCGCGACGACTCCCTCGGCTTCGGCTTCGTCGACCCGGCCGCCGCGATCCGCAAGGGCGACTCCCTCAAGGCCGAGGGCCTGCGCTCCACCACGTACTCGGAGAAGTTCTTCGGCACGGGACCCGACACCCCCGACGGCGACGCGGGTACCGGCTGGGTGGGCCCCGTCGCGGGCGGCCTCGGCGTCGTGCTCCTCGCGGCCGCCGTCTACCTGTGGCGCGGGCGTCGCACGGTCCTCTGAGCCTCAGCCGGTGAGCACGGAGACGGCCGCCGTCGCGACCCCCTCCACGAGCGCCACCCCCACCTCCTTGGTCGCGTTGCCGTCGGAGAGCACCGAGACCAGGTACGGCTTCCCTCCGACGGTCACCCGCCCCACGCTGTTGATGTCCCACAGCCCGGTCGCGGTGCGCGGCAGCCACCCGTTCTTCAGCGCACACCCGGACACGGAGTCGGCGGCCGCGGACACACCCCACCGCTGGTCCGCAGCGGTCCGCCCCATCAGCCCGACGACGTAGGCGCGCGACGCCTCGCTCAGCCCCGAGCCCTCCGTGCTGAACACGGCGCGCAGCAACGTCAGTTGATCCTCCGCGGTCGTCTGCGTCAGACCCCACTCGCCGCCCGCGCCCGCCCTCGTCCCGGTCAGCCCCAGCGTCAGGTTCGCCGCGTCGAGCCCGTCCGCGCCGCCGATCGAGTCCCACAGGGCCGTCGCGGACGCGTTGTCACTGTTCTCGATCATCGCCGTCGCGTATGCGCGCTCCTGCGACGTCAGCGCCCGCCCTGCGTCCTGTGCCCGCAGCAGCAGCGCCGCGAGGATGTCGACCTTGACGATGCTCGCGGTGTCGAACGCGGACGCGCCGTCGTACACGGCGCCGTCCGCCGACCCGTCGAGCGCGGCGACCGCCACCGAGACCCGCGCGTCACCGTCCGAAAGCAGGGGCTTCAGCGCCTTCGCGAGCGCGTCGTCACGGTCCACGGAGACCTCCTCGTCGGATGCGGGTACGGACGCCGACGCCGTGGCGGCGACCGGAACCGGCTGCTCCGCCCCGCCCGGCGAGCAGCCTATGAGGGTCCCCACGAGGGTTCCCGCGAGAAGGGCGGCGCACGCCGCGAGTCCGTTCCGGTCCATGCCCGGATGCTCGGCGCCCGTCCTGTGCGCACCGTGAGACCCGGCTCAGGGTCCGCTGAGAAGATCGCGCCGCCCGGTCGGTAGGGTCGGTGAACGTGGCGAACAAGAACATTCCCGACCCCGGCTTCTCCGACGACGACGGCTCCGCGGACCCGCGCTTGAGCGCGGCCCTCGCCGCGTGGGCCGAGGACCGCACGGCGCACGGCCCGGTCCTCGAGGCGCTCAAGGAAGCACGGCTCCTCGTCCCCGTCGTCGCCGTGCTCGGCGAAGTCGAGGAGGACGAGAACGGGCTGCGCCGCGAGAAGACCAGCGACATGGCCGTGCCCACGCTCAAGGCCGGCGACCGCAAGGCCCTGCCCGCGTTCACCTCCACCGCGGCCCTCGCCCTGTGGGACCCCGAGGCCCGCCCCGTCGCCGTCCCCCTGCACCAAGCGCTTCAGGCCGCCGCGCACGAGCAGGCCGACACGATCGTCATCGACCTCGCGGGCCCGGTCGCCTACGAGCTCAGCGGCGCCGCCCTGCGCGCCGCGAACGAGGGCCGCACCAGCGTCGAGCCCCTCGCCGACCCGGCCGTCACGGAGGCGATCCGCGCCGCCGTCGCCGCCGAGCCCGGCGTGCTCCGCGCCCACCTGGGCCCGGGCAGCGCCGACGGCATCCTCGCGCTCGTCCTCGACCCGTCGGCCGCCCCCGCCGAGACGGCCCGCGCCGTCGCCGCGCGCATCGCCGCCGACGAAACACTGAGGGCCCGCCTGGTACGGGGCCTCGACCTGGCACTCCTGCCGGCCGAGACCACGCCACCCGGCGAGCCCCTCTACGTACGCGCGTGAACTACCGGAACGATCAGCCGTAGACCGGGCCCGTGTACTTCTCGCCGGGGCCCTGCCCCGGCTCGTCCGGCACGAAGGACGCCTCGCGGAACGCCAGCTGCAGCGACTTCAGACCGTCGCGCAGCGGCGCCGCGTGGAACGAGCTGATCTCGGTCGTGCTCGCGTCGAGCAGACCGGCGAGGGCGTGCACGAGCTTGCGGGCCTCGTCGAGGTCCTTGTGGGCGTCGCCCTCCTCGGTGAGGCCGAGCTTCACCGCGGCGGCGCTCATCAGGTTGACCGCGACCGTCACGATCACCTCGACGGCGGGGACCTCGGCGATGTCCCGGGTCAGGGCGTCGTAGTCAGTGTTTTCGGCGGCGGGGGTGGCGTCATTCATGTGCCCCACGATATGCCGCCCGCGCACTCGGTTGGGCCCACCCCCCGGGAGCTGCTAACCTTGTGTAACGACCGGCCGGACACGCACGCCACTGGCTTGAGTGACCGGCCCACAAGTGGAGGCTCCGATCTCCCACCTGGCCGCTCCTCAGGGGCGGCGGGTCACCGGTCAGACGGCCCCCATCGTTCCGTACGGACGATGGAGCCGTCCGATGTGCGCCCCACGGTCACCCGTGGCGGTGCTCCGGTAGTCCTTGGAGCCCCGCCTGTGTACCGTCCGGGGCATTTTTTGTGTTTCGGTGCGGTTGGTACTACGAAAACAGACGTTACGCGGCGGTCCGCCAGACCGTCGTGTGGTGCTACCGAGGAGGATCCATCAGCGCCGAGCCCCGCATCAACGACCGGATTCGCGTTCCCGAAGTGCGACTTGTCGGTCCCAGCGGCGAGCAGGTCGGGATTGTTCCGCTTGCCAAGGCCCTTGAGCTTGCTCAGGAGTACGACCTCGACCTCGTCGAGGTGGCGGCGACAGCCCGTCCGCCCGTCTGCAAGCTCATGGACTACGGCAAGTTCAAGTACGAGTCGGCCATGAAGGCCCGTGAGGCGCGCAAGAACCAGGCGCACACGGTCATCAAGGAGATGAAGCTCCGGCCGAAGATCGACCCGCACGACTATGACACCAAGAAGGGTCATGTCGTCCGGTTCCTCAAGGCGGGCGACAAGGTCAAGATCACGATCATGTTCCGTGGTCGCGAGCAGTCCCGCCCCGAGCTGGGTTTCCGACTGCTGCAGCGTCTCGCTTCGGACGTCGAGGACCTCGGGTTCATCGAGTCGAACCCGAAGCAGGACGGCCGAAACATGATCATGGTTCTCGGTCCGCACAAGAAGAAGACCGAGGCCATGGCCGAGGCCCGCGAGGCCCAGGAGGCCCGCAAGGCCGAGCAGAAGGCTCTGCCGACGCACGGCCGCACGCAGCGGGCCAGCGACGACGCCGCGGAGTCGGAGTCCGAGGCCCCGGCCGAGGCGACCGACGAAGCCCCTGCCGAAGAGGCCACGGCCGAGGCTTCCGCCGAGGCCTGATCCGGTCACGTACAGCCCGTACGGACCGGATGCCATCGATACATCTGGACGTTCCGTATGCCGGTCCGCACCCCGGACCGGCAGGGGAACGCCACTGACGAGGAGAGAACGGCGCTATGCCGAAGAACAAGACGCACAGCGGTGCCAGCAAGCGCTTCAAGATCACCGGCTCCGGCAAGGTGCTCCGTGAGCGCGCCGGCAAGCGCCACCTGCTCGAGCACAAGTCGTCCCGCGTGACGCGCCGCCTCACCGGCACGGTCGAGCTGGCCCCGGGCGACGCCAAGAAGATCAAGAAGCTTCTCGGCAAGTGAGTTCGGGCGCGCACCAGCGCGCCGGAGTTCGGACCGGGACCAATTCGTTTTCGGGTCGTGTGAGTCCAACCACGGCCCCGCTACAAGGAGTTAACAAGTGGCACGCGTCAAGCGGGCAGTGAACGCCCACAAGAAGCGCAGGGCAGTCCTCGAGGCCGCCAAGGGTTACCGCGGTCAGCGCTCGCGCCTGTACCGCAAGGCCAAGGAGCAGGTCACTCACTCCCTGGTCTACAACTACAACGACCGCAAGAAGCGCAAGGGCGACTTCCGCCGTCTGTGGATCCAGCGCATCAACGCCGCTGCCCGCGAGAACGGCATGACGTACAACCGCCTCATCCAGGGTCTGAACGCCGCCAACATCGAGGTGGACCGCAAGATCCTCGCCGAGCTGGCCGTCAACGACCCGAACGCGTTCGCCGCGCTCGTCGAGGTTGCGCAGAAGGCCCTTCCGGCCGACGTGAACGCGCCCAAGGCTGCCGCCTAAGCGTTGCACTTCGCTGAGCCGGATTCGATCGGACCCGCAAGCCGTTGGCTTGCGGGTCCGATTGCGTCGTCGGCTGCGGGCCGTGGGGGCTGATCGCGCCCACGCGGCGGATCCGCACATGTCACAGCCCCGCGCCCCTTTGGGGCCGTACCCGAAAGTGAGTCAATGGCCGCCGCCCCCGAGTTGATCTCCCCCAAGTCGCCCCGCGTCAGTGCCGCGCGGCGGCTTGCCAAGCGGAACTTCCGGGGCAAGGAGCGGCTGTTCCTGGCCGAGGGGCCACAGGCCGTGCGGGAGGCCGCCGGGCACGCGGACACCCTCGTCGAGCTGTTCGCGACCCTCGACGCCGCCGAGCGCTACGCCGACATCGTCGCGGAGGCGCGCGACGCCGGCGCCCGGCTGCACCTCGCCGACGAGGACGTCATCGCCGACATCTCGACGACCGTCACCCCGCAGGGCCTCGTCGGTGTCTGCCGGTTCCTCGACACCCCGTTCGAGGACGTCCTCGCCGCCCGCCCCAAGCTCGTCGCTGTCCTCGCCAACGTCCGCGACCCCGGCAACGCCGGCACCGTGCTGCGCTGCGCCGACGCCGCGGGCGCCGACGCCGTGGTCCTGACCGACGCGTCCGTCGACCTGTACAACCCCAAGTCCGTGCGGGCGTCCGTCGGCTCGCTGTTCCATCTGCCGGTCGCCGTCGGCGTACCCGTGGAGCGGGCCGTACAGGGGCTCAAGGACGCGGGCGTACGCATCCTCGCCGCCGACGGCGCGGGGGAGGACGACCTCGACACCGAGCTCGACCGCGGCACCATGGGCACCCGCACCGCCTGGATCTTCGGCAACGAGGCCTGGGGGCTCCCCGAGGAGACCCGCGAACTCGCCGACGCCGTCGTACGGGTCCCGATCCACGGCAAGGCCGAGAGCCTGAACCTCGCCACGGCCGCCGCCGTCTGCCTGTACGCCTCCGCGCGGGCACAGCGAGCCCCGGGAGGGTGCCGCTCCGTCACCCCCAGCTAGTAGTGTGGCGAGCTCGGAGGCCACAGCGCCCTTCCGAGAGGCGGGATACGGGGATATGAGCGTCGGCACGAGCAGAGCACCGGGGGCACGGGACACCCTGCGCCCGCCCGCGCCCCGATGCGGCCCCGACGACCTCACCACTCTCGCCGACAGCGGCCTCCACCCCGACGACCTGCCCGACGGACTCGTCGTCGCCGACGAGACCGGGCATGTCATCTGCTTCAACGCTGCGGCCGTCCGGATCACCGCCGTTCCCGCCGCCGACGCCCTCGGCCACCCGCTGGAGCGCGCGCTCCCCTTAGAGGACCTCGAAGGCCGCCGCTGGTGGCAGCTGACCGACCCGTACGGCGGCCTCGCCATCCGCGTCGCCCAGCCCGAGCGCAATCTGCTGCTCCCCGGCGGGCGAGAGGTCCTCGTCTCCGCGCGGTACGTACGCACCGCGCCCACCGGTCCCGTCCGCCGCGTCGTCGTCTCCATCCGTGACACCGAGGCCCGCCGCCGCACCGAGCGCAGCCACGCCGAGCTGATCGCGACCGTCGCCCACGAGCTGCGCTCGCCCCTCACCTCGGTGAAGGGCTTCACCGCGACCTTGCTCGCGAAGTGGGAGCGGTTCACCGACGACCAGAAGAAACTGATGCTGGAGACCGTCGACGCCGACGCGAACCGCGTCACACGGCTCATCGCCGAGCTCCTCGACATCTCCCGCATCGACTCCGGCCGCCTCGAAGTGCGCCGGCAGCCCGTCGACATCGGCGCCGCCGTGGGCCGCCACATCCAGGCCCACGTCGCCTCAGGACAGCCGGCCGACCGCTTCCTCGTCCGGGTGGAACAGCCGCTGCCCGACCTCTGGGCCGACCCGGACAAGATCGACCAGGTGCTCAGCAACCTCCTGGAAAATGCCGTGCGCCACGGCGAGGGAACGGTCACCATCGACGTCATGCCCTCGGCATCACCCCGCGAGCGGGAGTGCGCCGGCACGTCGGTCACCGTGAGCGACGAGGGGCCCGGCATCCCGGAGGAGTCCATGAACCGCGTCTTCACCCGCTTCTGGCGGGGCAGCAAGCGCGGCGGCACCGGACTCGGCCTGTACATCGTCAAGGGCATCGTCGAGGCCCACGGCGGAACGATCACGGTCGGCCGCGGGCCCGGCGGCGGCGCACAGTTCCGATTTATGTTGCCCGTGGGGGCCCCGGCGTATCTGAACGCCTGAGCGGGCCCCCACGGGCGCATCGGCACACCCCACCCCCGTTAGACTCGGTCTTTGGCACTTTGCGTCCCAATCCTGAGACGAATCGTCTCCGAGTCGTGGACGGGGACCATCCGCCAAACCAACCGGAAGCACGGGAAGAGATGTCGGCACCGAATAAGTCGTACGACCCTGTTGAGGTCGAGGCCTTGAAACCGGAAGAGATCGAGCGCATGCGGGACGAGGCGCTCGCCGCCTTCGCGGCCGCGGACTCCCTCGGCGCGCTCCAGGAGGCCAAGGTCGCCCACACCGGCGGCACCTCGCCCCTGTCGCTCGCCAACCGCGAGATCGGCGCCCTGCCCCCGCAGGCCAAGGCCGAGGCCGGCAAGCGCGTCGGCATGGCCCGCGGCGCCGTCAGCAAGGCGCTCGCCGCCCGCCAGACGGAGCTCGAGGCCGAGCGCGACGCGCGCGTCCTGGTCGAGGAGGCCGTGGACGTCACGCTGCCCTACGACCGGACCCCGGCCGGCGCCCGCCACCCCCTGACCACGCTCTCGGAGCGCATCGAGGACGTCTTCGTGGCCATGGGCTACGAGGTCGCCGAGGGCCCCGAGGTCGAGGCGGAGTGGTTCAACTTCGACGCCCTGAACATCGGTCCCGACCACCCCGCGCGCGGGATGCAGGACACGTTCTTCGTCGAGGGGCCCAAGGGCCGCGAGACGGAGTCGAACGTCGTCCTGCGCACCCACACGTCCCCCGTGCAGATCCGGTCCATGCTCGACCGCGAGCCGCCGGTCTACGTGATCTGCCCGGGCCGCGTCTACCGCTCCGACGAGCTGGACGCCACGCATACGCCGGTGTTCATGCAGGTCGAGCTGCTCGCCGTCGACGAGGGCCTGACGATGTCGGACCTCAAGGGCACCCTCGACCACATGGTCCAGGCGCTCTTCGGCGAGGGCATGAAGACCCGCCTGCGGCCGAACTTCTTCCCGTTCACCGAGCCGTCCGCCGAGATGGACATGGTCTGCTACGTGTGCCGCGGCGAGTCCGTCGGCAACCCGGACCGCCCGTGCCGCACCTGCTCCTCCGAGGGCTGGATCGAGCTCGGCGGCTGCGGCATGGTCAACCCCAAGGTGCTGACCGCGGCGGGCATCGACCCCGAGAAGTACAGCGGATTCGCCTTCGGGTTCGGCATCGAGCGGATGCTGATGTTCCGCCACAACGTCGAAGACATGCGAGACATGGTCGAGGGTGACATCCGGTTCACCCGGCCGTTCGGGATGGAGATCTGATGCGTATCCCGCTTTCCTGGCTGCGGGAGTACGTCGATCTCCCCGCCACCGAGACAGGCCGTGACCTGCAGGAGAAGCTCGTCGCCACCGGCCTCGAGGTCGAGACCGTCGAGCAGCTCGGCGCCGGCCTCAAGGGCCCCCTCGTCGTCGGTCAGGTCCTGACCATCGAGGAGCTGGAGGGCTTCAAGAAGCCCATCCGCTTCTGCACCGTCGACGTCGGCCAGGCCAATGGCACCGGCGAGCCGCAGGAGATCGTCTGCGGCGCCCGTAACTTCGCCGTCGGCGACAAGGTCGTCGTGGTCCTGCCGGGCGCCGTGCTGCCCGGCGACTTCGCGATCGCCGCGCGCAAGACGTACGGCAGGACGTCGCACGGCATGATCTGCTCCGGCGACGAGCTGGGCATGGGCGACGACGGCTCCGGCGGCATCATCGTCCTGCCGCCCGAGCACGAGGTCGGCACCGACGCGATCGAGCTCCTCCAGCTCGTCGACGAGGTCCTCGACATCGCCGTCACCGCCAACCGCGGCGACTGCCTGTCCCTGCGCGGCGTCGCCCGCGAGGCCGCCATCGCGTACGGCCTGCCGCTGCGCGACCCGGCGCTCCTCGACGTGCCCGCGCCGAACGCGAACGGCTACCCGGTCCAGATCTCCGAGCCGGCCGGCTGCGACCGCTTCACCGCGCGCACCGTCACCGGTCTCAACCCCGAGGCCCGCTCCCCGATCTGGCTCCAGCGCCGGCTGCAGAAGGCGGGCATGCGCCCGATCTCGCTCGCCGTCGACATCACCAACTACGTGATGCTGGAGCTCGGCCAGCCCCTGCACGCCTACGACCGCTCCCTCGTCCAGGGCACGATCGGCGTGCGCCGGGCCGAGCAGGGCGAGAAGTTCACCACCCTCGACGGCGCCAAGCGCGTGCTCGACGCCGAGGACCTGGTGATCACCGACGACCGCGGTCCCATCGGCCTCGCGGGCGTCATGGGCGGCGCCAACACCGAGATCGCCGACCACGGCGCCGACGCCGGGACCACCGACGTCGTCATCGAGGCCGCGCACTTCGACCCCGTCTCGATCGCCCGCACCGCGCGCCGCCACAAGCTGTCCTCCGAGGCGTCCAAGCGCTTCGAGCGCGGCGTCGACACGGAAGCCGCGTCCGCCGCGGCCCAGCGCACCGTGGACCTGCTCGTGCTCCTCGCGGGCGGCACCGCCGACCCCGGCGTCACCGAGGTCATCGCGCCCTCCGGGCCGCACACCATCACGCTCCCGGCGGACCACCCCGACAAGGTCGCGGGTGTCACGTACGGCCGCGAGACCGTCGTGCGCCGCCTCCAGCAGGTCGGCTGCGACGTCTACGGCCAGGACAACCTGACGGTCACCGTGCCGTCGTGGCGTCCCGACCTGAGGGAGCCGAACGACCTGGCCGAAGAGGTCATCCGGCTCGAGGGCTACGAGAACCTGCCCTCGACGCTGCCGAGGCCCCCGGCGGGCCGCGGCCTCACCGAGCGCCAGCGCCTGCACCGCCGCGCCGGCCGCGCCCTGGCCGGTGCCGGTTACGTCGAGGCGCTGAACTACCCGTTCATCAGCGACGAGACGCTCGGCAAGCTCGGCATCGAGCAGGACGACCCGCGCCGCACCACGGTCAAGCTGGTCAACCCGCTCTCCGACGAGGAGCCCGCGCTCCGTACGACGCTGCTGCCGGGCCTCCTGGAGGCGCTGCGCCGCAACGACGGCCGTGGCTCGCACGACCTGGCGCTGTTCGAGACCGGTCTGGTCTTCCGGCCGACCGGTGACGAGCCGCAGGCCGTACGGCTGCCGATCGACCGGCGTCCCACCGACGAGGAGATCGCCGGCCTCGACGCCGCGCTGCCGCGTCAGCCCCGCCACGCCGCCGTCGTCCTCACGGGCGCCCGCGAGCAGGCCGGCTGGTGGGGCAACGGCCGCCCGGCCGAGTGGGCGGACGCCGTCGAGGCGGCCCGCACCATCGCCCGCGAGGCCGGTGTCGAGCTGATCGTGCGCGGCGACCAGCACGCGCCCTGGCACCCGGGCCGGTGCGCCGCGCTGTTCGCCGTGGTGGACGGCGCGGAGACCCTCGTCGGCCACGCCGGTGAGCTGCACCCGCGCGTCATCAAGGCGCTGCATCTCCCTGAGCGCAGCTGCGCCATGGAGGTCGACCTCGACCGCATCGAGCGGGCCGGCACCGGCGCGCTCCAGGCGCCGCGGATCTCCACGTTCCCCGTGGCGACGCAGGACGTCGCGCTCGTCGTCGACGCCTCCGTGCCGGCCGCCGACGTGGAGCAGGCGCTGCGCGAGGGGGCGGGCGAACTCCTCGAGTCCCTCCGCCTGTTCGACGTGTTCACGGGCGAGCAGCTCGGTGAGGGCCGCAAGTCCCTCGCCTACGCGCTGCGCTTCCGTGCCGGCGACCGCACGCTGACCGTCGACGAGGCCTCCGCGGCCCGCGACGCGGCGGTGGCGCTGGCCGCCGAGCGCACCGGGGCGGTGCTGCGCGGGGCCTGATCCCGGCAGAGCGAGACGCAGTGAGGGGCACCTCCGGACCACCGGAGGTGCCCCTCACTCGTTCGGGTGAGAAGTGGTGGTGATCCGGTCCGATCGGGGCAGGCGGTCGACAGAATCATTGCGGCTGCAGGGCCGACCGCGCTGAACAGGGCCTTAGGGAGGCCGTCGGCATGATCCGTAACCATCCGAGGACGCCCTCCCGACCACCCCGCACCTTCTTCAGATCCCGGCTCGCCCGCTCCCGCTCCCTTCGCGTCCGCCGCGCGCTCGATCTGGTGCTGCCCACGGCCTGGGGCGCCGTGGCGATCACCTTCAAGCTGGCCTGTCCGCTCGCGCAGCAGACCGGACTCGGGGCGCGCATCGCGTCGAGCGCCGTGTTCTTCGCCGTCGGCACGGGTCTGATCCTCCATGTGCGGCGTGGCCTCCAGCGCGAACTGCGGCAGCTGCGCAGGATCGCGGGGGCCGCACAGAACGTGCTGCTGCGCCCGCTGCCGCCCCGCATCGACGGACTGGCCGTCGCGGCGGGACAGCTCTCGGCCGACCGGGGCGCCACCGTGGGCGGGGACCTCTACGAGGCCATCGCCACCGACCACGGCGTGCGGGTCGTCATGGGGGACGTCCGCGGGCACGGCCTCGACGCCCTCGCGACCGTCGCCGCCGTCCTCGGCAGCTTCCGTGAGGCGGCGCACGACGAGGCCGAACTGACCTGCGTACTGAGGCGACTTGAGCGTGCCATGGCCCGGCATCTGCGCGAGCGGTCACGGGACGAGCACCCCGCGGCCGGCGGCGCCGACCCCGTCAGTCCGGTCGCGGAGGAGTTCGTCACCGTGCTGCTCCTGGAGATCCGGCAGGACGGGGAGGTGCTGGCGCTCAACTGCGGGCACCCGTGGCCGTATCTGCTGCGCAGCCATGTGGGTCCCGCGGCTGTCCCGCGTGGCTACGCGGAGCTGGTCGTGGGCGGTGAACCCCTGCCGCCGCTCGGCCCGTTCCCGCTGCCGGCCGAGCTGCCCGTCGTGGCGTGCGGGCGGCTCCTTCCC
Organism: Streptomyces sp. CB01635; assembly: GCF_002803065.1. Classification (GTDB taxonomy): domain Bacteria; phylum Actinomycetota; class Actinomycetes; order Streptomycetales; family Streptomycetaceae; genus Streptomyces. The sequence goes on along the minus strand of NZ_NNBL01000018.1, from coordinate 95,282 downwards.
GGGGAGGGGCTGCTGCTCCACACCGACGGGCTCGAGGACGCGCGGGACGCCCGCGGCCGGTTCTTCCCGCTGCCCGACGCGCTCGCCGAGGCCGTGCGCGTCCAGCCGGTCGTGCCCAAGGCCGTCATCCGTACCGTGTACGCCCAACTCCTGCGCCACGCGGGCGGGTTGCCGACCGACGACGCCGCGCTCCTCGTCCTGCGCAACGACCGCAAGCGAGTCCCCTCGCAGCACGGGGAGCTCCGCGTCCACAGTGCTGCCAAGTGAACGGTGCCACCGAGTGACCTGATCCCGGGGGCTCCCGATCCCCGGGGCGCGCCGTCCGCCGGCCGCGGGGTGTCGGGCAGGCAGCCGGTCGGACGGCGCGAAACGGGCCGCCGCACTGTACGAGGGGGAGCCGGCGGCCCGGCCGGCCTCTTGCGAGGCAGTTCAGTCAATCGAGTTGCATCACGCCACAAAAGAGTGCGCAACACCCGGATTCGGGCACTCCGTTCACACCCCGTGTGAAGCCCGCTCCACTAGGCTGACGGCACCGAGCCACCGGAGGGCCTCCATGCAGCCCAACACCTTGCTCGACGCGATCCTCGACGAGGCCGGGATCTCCCATGCGGGCCTCGCCGCACACGTGAACCAGGCGGGCCGTGCCAGAGGACTCGCCCTGCGCTACGAACACACCGCCGTTGCGCGGTGGTTGAAGGGACAGCGGCCACGGGGCCAGGTGTCCGACCTCATCTGCGAGGTCCTCGCCGCCCGCCTGCACCGCCCCGTCACCCTCGACGACATCGGCCTGGGCGTGCCCGGCGAACCGGCCAGCCCGCACGGCCAGAGCCTGTCCGGATTCGTCGAGCGGGCCACCGCCCTGTGGCGCTCGGACGAACAGCAGCGGCCCCACATACTGGGCGCCCCCGCCGTCACCGGGACCCCGGCCGTGATGCCCGTGTGGGAGTGGGAGAACCCGCCCGAGGACACCGATGTGTCACGCGGCGGACGTCACCGGGTCAGCGCCGCGGACCTGGAGATGATGCGCTCGGCCCGCACGCACTACGAGCAGATGTACCGCAAGGCCGGCGGCATCGCGACGCGCACCCGCATCGTCGGCTTCCTCAACACGGAGGCGGCGCCCCTGCTGCGCGGCAGTTACACCGACGAGACGGGCCGCCAACTGCACCGCGCCACCGGCGGCCTGGTCGCGATCGCGGGCATCTGCGCCTACGACTCCGACGCGCACGGCCTCGCCCAGCGCTACTTCCACCAGGCGCTGCGCCTCGCCAAGGCGAGCGGTGACCGCGGGCTCGGCGCCTATGTCATCGCCCTCCTGGTCAACCAGTCGCTCCACATGCGGCAGTACCGGCAGTCGGTGGCCTTCGCGGAGGCCGCGCTGCGGGCCGCTGGACGGCACATCACGCCCGCGCTCGCATCCGATCTGTACGCGATGCAGGCCAAGGCGTACGCGCACCTCGGCGACGGCACCAGTGCCCTGTCCTGCATCCGGCGTGCCGAGTCGGCCGCCGACCGCATCCGGCGCGGCCACGAACCGGACGAGACGGGCTATGTCCAGCCCGGACTCGTCAACGTGCAGGTGGCGGAGGCCCTGTTGAGCCTCGGCGACCTCACCTCGGCGCGCGAGCACGCGGCGGCGGCCGTGCACAACCCCGCCCACGACCGGGGGCGCGTGCACCGCCTCGCCATGCTCAGCCAGATCGAGCTGAGACAGGGCAATGCCGAGAAGGCCGTCGCGATCGCCGTGGAGATGGCAGAACAGGCACGGGGAATGGAGTCGCAGCGGCTGCGCGACAGACTCCGGGCGGTACGCGAACACCTGGTGCGCAACGGCTGCGCCGGCACGGCCGAGGCCGCCGAACTCATCGACGGGGCACTGCGCGTACCGCTCTGAGCCCGACCCGCACCGCTCTCTCACGCTCCGCTGCTGGGATATTGCCATCTAACTCGGCGGAAGGTGGCAGAACCGTGCAGTGGACGAAACAGAACGAACAAACTGTGTATGAAAACCGCTGGTTCCGGGTCAATCTCGCGGATGTCGAGCTCCCGGACGGCCGGCATCTCGACCACTTCGTCATACGACTGCGGCCGGTCGCCGTGGCCACCGTGGTCAATGAGGCCAACGAGGTGCTGCTCCTGTGGCGGCACCGCTTCATCACCGACAGCTGGGGCTGGGAGCTCCCGGCGGGAGTGGTCGAGGACGGCGAGGACATCGCCGCCGCGGCCGCCAGGGAACTGGAGGAGGAGACCGGCTGGCGGCCGGGACCCTTGCGCCATCTGATGAGCGTGGAGCCGTCCAACGGTCTCGAGGACGCCAGGCACCACGTCTACTGGGCCGAGGAAGGTTCGTACGTCGGCCATCCCGAGGACGACTTCGAGTCGGACCGCCGGGAGTGGGTCCCTCTCAAACTCGTCCCCGACATGGTCGCCCGTGGCGAGGTCCCGGCCGCCAACATGGCGGCCGCACTGCTGATGCTGCACCATCTCAGGCTGGGGCAGGACGCCCCTGGCCTGCGGCGCTAGCGTCCGAACGCCTGCCAGACGGCAAGGCCGAGGGCGCCGGCCGCGGTGATCGCGGCGATGGCCTGCAGCGGCCATCGGGTGTGCTCGAGCGCGGCGACCCGAGTGTTCAGGTCGTCCTGATCCTTGACGCTCTGTTCATCGCGCTGGGTGAGCAACGCCAGCCTGCCGTCGACGCGGGCGAGACCCACATCGAGGCTGCGGCGTAACTCCGCGAGTTCTTCCGGGACCACGGGACGCTCGGGGTCGGCGGTCACGGGTCGGCTCCTTTCCGTAGTGGGCAGATCCGTTGTCCTACGCACGGAAAGTCAACTCGCCTGGTGGGTACGGCGGGAGAGTGTGCGATGGGCATATGCGGGCCCGGTGCGCACACGGTGTGCGAATGGTTCGGGCCCGGCGCTCCGAAGAGCGCCGGGCCCGAACTTTCGATTACGCAGAGTCAGTGCGGCGTCGAACCGCGCGCGATCACGAGTACTGGCGCGATCACGAGTACTGGTAGAAACCCGAGCCCGTCTTGCGGCCGAGACGGCCCGCGTCGACCATCCGCTGGAGCAGCGGGGGAGCGGCGTACAGGGGCTCCTTGAACTCCGCGTACATCGAGTCGGCGACCGAGGCGACGGTGTCGAGGCCGATGAGGTCGGCGAGCTTGAGCGGGCCCATCGGGTGGGCGCAGCCGAGCTCCATGCCGTTGTCGATGTCCTCGCGGCTGGCGATGCCCGACTCGAACATCCGGATCGCGGAGAGCAGGTACGGGATCAGCAGCGCGTTGACCACGAAGCCGGAGCGGTCCTGGGCGCGGATCGCGTGCTTGCCGAGGACCTTCTCGACCAGGGCCTGGGCGCGGCTGATCGTGCCCTCGGAGGTGGTGAGGGCCGGGATCAGCTCGACGAGCTTCTGCACGGGCGCCGGGTTGAAGAAGTGGATCCCGATGACGTGATCGGGGCGCGAGGTCGCCACGGCCAGCTTGACCAGCGGGATCGAGGAGGTGTTGGACGCCAGGATGGCGTCCTGCCGGGTGACGACCTGGTCGAGCACCTGGAAGATCTCGGTCTTGACCTGCTCGTTCTCGACGACGGCCTCGATGACGAGGTCCCGGTCGGAGAACTCCCCGAGGTCGGTGGTGAAGCTCAGGCGGGCCTGGGTCTCGGCCAGCTCCTCCGCACTGATCTTGCCGCGCTCGGCCGCCTTGGAGAGGGAGTTGTGCAGCCGTGTACGGCCGATCTCCAGGGCCTCACCGGTGGTCTCCGCCACCATGACGTCCAGACCGGCGCGGGCGCAGACCTCCGCGATCCCCGCTCCCATCTGGCCGCAGCCCACCACTCCGACGCGCTGGATGTCCCCCATAGGGTCGGTCACCTCGTGCCTTTCGCTGTTCTCCGGCCGGCAGGACTCCCGGGTTCCGGCGCCTGCCTCGGCCTTGCACGTTACTCGGAACCTCCCGTACACGGCGGGCCGGGTCAGGCATGCTGTCCCCAGTGCGGCCCGGAGAGGCCGGGGCTGTTGGCCAGGGGGTGGGCGGATGAGGCATTTGTCACGCAGGGGCTTCGCGGTGGCGGCGGCGGCCGCGCTGACCGGGCTCGCCGCCGGGGACGCGGTCGCCTCCGGGTCCGGCCATGCTCCGGTGGCCCGCGACATGCGGGGCATGTGGCTGGCGACGGTGGCCAACCGCGACTGGCCCTCGAAGCCGGGCCTGAGCGCCGCCCAGCAGCGTACGGAGCTCATCGCGCACCTCGACACGGCGGTGGGCCGGCGCCTGAACGCCGTGGTCTTCCAGGTGCGGCCGACGGCCGACGCGCTCTGGCCCTCCCCGTACGAGCCCTGGTCGGGCGTCCTCACGGGGGTGCAGGGCAAGGATCCGGGCTGGGACCCGCTCGGCACGGCCGTCGCGGAGGCGCACCGGCGCGGGCTCGAACTGCACGCCTGGTTCAACCCCTACCGCATCGCGAACCACACGGACCTCTCCCGCCTCGTGCCCACGCACCCGGCCCGCCGGCACCCCGACTGGGTCGTCCCCTACGGCGGGAAGCTCTACTACAACCCGGGCCTGCCCGAGGTGCGCAAGTTCGTCCAGGACGCGATGCTCGACGCCGTCCGCCGCTACGACATCGAGGCCGTGCACTGGGACGACTACTTCTACCCGTATCCGGTCGCGGGCCAGGTCTTCGACGACGACGCGGCCTACGCGGCGCACGGCGGGAACTTCCCGGACCGGGCCTCATGGCGGCGCGACAACACCGACCGGCTCGTGCGCGAGATGGCCGCGAGCGTGAAGCGGATCAGACCGCGCACCCAGTTCGGGATCAGCCCCTTCGGAGTGTGGCGCAACGCGGCGACGGACCCGCTCGGCTCGGACACGCGGGCCGGGGTGCAGACGTACGACGACCTGCACGCCGACACCCGCAAGTGGGTGCGTGAGCACTGGATCGACTACATCTGCCCGCAGATCTACTGGAACATCGGCTTCGCCGCCGCGGACTACGCGAAGCTCGTGCCCTGGTGGTCGGACGTCGCACGCGGGACGGGGGTGCGCCTCTACGCGGGCGAGGCGCTCTACAAGGCGGGCGATCCGGCGCAACCCGCCGAGTGGCAGGATCCGGCCGAGCTCTCCCGCCACCTCACCTTCGCCGAGCGTTATCCGCAGGTGAACGGACACGTGTTCTTCTCGGCGAAGGAGGTGCGCGCCGACCGGATCGGTGCCATGGCCCGGGTGGTCGAGGACCACTACTAGGGCCTTTCGTCCGGAGGGCTAGGGGGCCGGCTCCTCGTGCTGCACGACGGAGTCGGGACCCGGTGACATCACCGCCTCGTGGCCGTCCTGGAAGCGGACCCTGAACGGCGGCTCGCCGTCGTGGCCCATGATTTCGACGATTTCCGCGACCCGGTCGTGCTCGCCCACGGTCCTGCCGTGCACCCGCAGATGGTCGCCCTTCGTGGCACGCATCGTGAGTGACCTCCTCGTCCGTCGTCGGCCCGTATCTCAAGAGTAGGACCGGGTCCCGGGGTTGGAGACCCTCAGCCGCGTGACCGTTGGGTCACTGCGATGCACACGAGAACGGCCGCCGCGGTCAGGGGCGCGGCGGGGGAGAGGTGCTCGCCGAGCAGGAACACCGACCAGACCAGGGTGAGCAGCGGCTGGGCCAGCTGGAGCTGGCTCGCCTTGGGGATGCCGATCTCCGCCATGCCGCGGTACCAGACGACCAGGCCGAGGAACTGTGAGCCCACGGCCACCCAGAGCAGCCCCGCGACGGCGTGCCCCGTCAGGTGCAGCGGCTCGTGGCCCAGCGCGACGACGGCCCCCGGCACGGCGAGCGGCAGACACCCGACGAGCGCCCAGGCGATGACCTGCCAGCCCGGCATGACACGGGCCAGGCGGCCGCCCTCCGTGTAGCCGGCGGCGCAGACGAGGAGCGCGCCGAAGAGGTACAGGTCGGCGGTGGTGAGCGTGCCGCCGCTCTGCTGCACGGTGAACGCGATCACCGCGGCGGCGCCCGCGCAGGCCGCGATCCAGAAGCCGCGCGAGGGCCGCGCGCCGGTGCGCAGCGCCGAGAGCAGCGCGGTCGTCAGGGGCAGCAGGCCGACGACGACGGCGGAGTGCGCGGTGGTGGCCGTCTCCAGGGCGAGGGTCGTGAGCAGCGGGAACCCGAGCACGACGCCCACGCCGACGACGGCGAGACCGGCCCAGTGCCGGCGCTGGGGTACGGGGACGCGCAGGACGAGCAGACAGGAGCCGGCGATCACCGCGGCGAGGACGCTCCGCACGGTGACGAGGCTCCAGGGCCCGAACCCTTCGAGTCCCCAGGCGGTGGCGGGGAAGGTGAGCGAGAAAGCGGTGACGCCGAGCGCGGCGAGGACGGTCCCGCCACGTGTCGCCTTCGGCGTGAGAGGGGTGGTGGCAGGACGTGGTGACGGGCCCGGCGCGGGGGCCGCGCCGACGTCAACTGCTATCCCTGTGGCGATAGTAGCGCTATTCTCTGTACTCATGCATGAGCGTAGCAGTGTGGGTGAGCTGGCGGAACGGCTGCGAGGGGAACTGGATCGCTACTCTCCAGGTGGAAAGCTGCCGTCCAGCCGGGCTCTCGTCGAGCGGTTCCGGGTGAGCCCGGTGACCGTGTCGCGCGCGCTCGCGCAGCTCGCCGCGGAGGGGCTCGTCGTGACGCGACCGGGAGCCGGTGCGTTCCGCGCGCAGCCCCGTGCCGCGGCACAGCCGGCCGGTGACACCTCATGGCAGGCCCTCGCGCTCAGCGCCGACTCCGCGACCGAGCTGGTGCCGCGGGCCGTGGACGCCTCCGGAGTCCTGGTCACGCTCTCCGCCCCGCCACCGGGAGTCGTCGAGTTCAACGGCGGCTATCTGCACCCCTCGCTCCAGCCGGAACGCGCCATGGCCGCCGCGCTCGCCCGCGCGGGCCGCCGCCCCGGCGCGTGGGGGCGGCCCCCGATCGACGGCATCCCCGAGCTCCGCGAGTGGTTCGCACGCGGTATCGGCGGCGCCATCACCGCCGCCGAGGTGCTGATCGCGTCCGGTGGCCAGTCCGCCCTGGCCACCGCGCTGCGCGCCCTCGCCCCGCCCGGTGCCCCCGTCCTCGTCGAATCACCCACGTATCCGGGCATGCTGGCCATCGCGCGTGCGGCGGGGCTGCGGCCCGTGCCCGTGCCGGTCGACACGGACGGGGTACGTCCGGAGCTGCTCGCCGAGGCGTTCCGGGCGACGGGCGCGCGCGTGTTCGTGTGCCAGCCGCTTTTCCAGAACCCGACCGGCGCGGTCTTGTCCGCGCAGCGGCGTCCCGAGGTGCTGCGGATCGCCCGCGAGGCCGGGGCGTTCATCGTCGAGGACGACTTCGTGCGCCGCCTCGTCCACGAGGACGCGGGACCGCTGCCCAGGCCGCTGGCCACCGACGACCACGACGGCGTCGTCGTCCATGTCTGCTCCCTGACCAAGGCGACCTCGCCGAGCTTTCGCATCGGCTGCCTCGCCGCGCGCGGCCCCGTCCTCGAACGGCTGCGCGCGATTCAGGTCGTCGACCACTTCTTCGTGCCGCGCCCGCTCCAGGAGGCCGCCCTCGAGCTGGTCGGCTCACCGGCCTGGCCGCGCCACCTGCGTACCGTGGCCGCCCACTTGAAGGTGCGCCGCGACACGATGACGGCGGCCCTGCGCACCACCTTGCCCGAACTCACCGTGGGGCACGTGCCGTCGGGCGGCTATCTGCTGTGGCCGCGGCTGCCCGACGGCACGGACGAGGCGGCGCTCGTCGCGGGAGCACTGCGTGCGGGCGTCGCCGTCGCGCCCGGGCGCCCCTACTTCTCCGCCGAGCCCCCGGCCCCGCACATCCGGCTGAGCTTCGCGGCGATCGCCGGGCCCGCGGAGATCACGGAGGGCGTCCGCCGGCTGCGGGCCGCGTGCGACGAGGTACTCGAGTGAGCGACGGGAGCGACGATCGGCGCCCGAAACCGGCTCGACGGACACCGGCCCCGCCTGCAAATCTCGCGTCATGACCGACACCCACGCCACAGCCCCCGCACTCCCCGACGGCTACGAGATCTCGGCCGACACCGCCCGCATCGACGCCGAACGCGTGCACCGCTGGCTCTCCACGGACGCCTACTGGGCCATGGACCGCGCCCGCGAACACCAGGACCGGGCGATCGCGGGATCGCTGAACTTCGGGGTGTACGACTCGGCATCCGGCGAGCAGGTCGCGTACGCCCGTGTCGTGACCGACCACGCCACCTTCGCCTGGCTCTGCGACGTCTACGTGGACCGGGCCGTCCGCGGCAAGAACGTGGGCACCGCGCTCGTCGCAGCCGTCCGCGACCACCTGGAGCCGCTCGGCCTGCGCCGCATCATGCTCGCCACTCAGGACGCGCACGGGGTGTACGAGAAGGTCGGCTTCGCGGCCCTCGCCGAGCCGGGGAACTGGATGGCACTCGTCCTGCGGTGAGCGCGCGGCGGGGCGCATGCGGCTGGCATACGCCCCGTGAACCCTTGACCGCAGCCGTGGCACACCCCACGATCACCGCATGCCCGTTCGCGTGACGCTTCTGGCCGCCGCGCGCAGCGCCTCGCTGCTCGCCGAGCGCTTCGACGACGACCGGCCCCTCGACCACACCGGCTGGCACGAGGTGGAGCTGGCCTCGCCCGCGCTGGTGCCGCTCGCCGCGGCGGAGCTGCGCTACTGCGCGCCCACCGCCCGCAGCCGCGGCACCGCCGAGGCGCTGGGCCTCGCGCCCCTGTCCCAACTCGCCCTGCGTGACTGCGACATGGGCCGCTGGCGCGGGCGCACGCTCGCCGAGGTGACGGCCGTCGAGCCGGGCGCCGTCGACGCCTGGCTGCGCGACCCGCGCTCGGCGCCGCACGGCGGGGAGTCGCTGCTCGCGTTCATATCCCGGGTCGGCGGCTGGCTCGACACGCGGCCGAACGACGACGGCGCGACCGTCGTGGCGGTAGCCGAGCCGGCCGTCGTACGGGCGGCCCTCGTCTACGCGCTCAAGGCGCCCCCGTCGACGTACTGGAACATCGACGTCCGCCCCCTGTCGACCGCCGTCCTCACGGGGAGCGCGGGCCGCTGGAGCGTACGGCTCGACGCCGCGGCCTGAGTCAGGCAGTCAGGCCGCTGCGCGCGTGTACTCGGTGGTGAGCACCAGGTCCTTCGCGGGGCCCTTGACCCGCCACTCCATCCGCCAGTAGTCCGGTCCCGTCACCTCGAACCCGCCGCGGTAGAGGTCCGCCGCGCAGGGGTGGTCCGCCGTGTGGCGGCCGGTGCGCAGGTCCAGATCGTGGAAGAAGCGGCCGTCGGAGAACCGCACGACGGCCGTGCCCGGGGTGTCGCCCGGCAGGAAACGCAGGTTGCGCTCGGCGGGCCGGGCGGCGCCGTGCCACACGAAGGTGCCCGCCTCGTGGTGCAGCAGCCCGCCGCCGTCCTCGTACGTGAAGTCGGTGGTCCCGGAGAAGGTGCCGCCCGCGTCGCCGGCGAGGTCGCGCACCGTTCGCTCGACGTGCCAGCGCCCCGCCAGATGGGCCAGCACGTCGGGAACCGGCCAGGCCTCACTCATCTCGTCCCACCCATCTCGTTGCACGTGCTTCCCATTTTGCCGCTCGCCGGGACCCCGCCCGGCGACGGGGTCCCGCCGCCGGAAATCCCTTGCGTCAACCGCGCGGCCTCTGTCACGCTCTGCCGCATGACGACTGGAAAGGCGGACACCGCCACCCTTCGGTGAGCCCGGTGACGCGTCCCCGCAGGGGACCCTCGAAGATCACGTCCACCCCACCCCGCTCCTCAGGCGAGCGCGTCGAGCTGGCGGGGATCATCGCAGCCGACTGGCTCCGCCACGCACTGTCCGCGGGCCCCTCCGACCGGGCGCGCGCCGAAGCCGCCGTCACCGGCCTGTACCGGCGGCTCGGCGAACCCGCCCCCGACTTCGTCTGGGTGCCCTCTCCCGCCGCCGCGCGACCGGTTCTGCTCGACGCGCCGCACCGCTTCCGCCCGCCGCGCCTGCGCGGCACCCAGGCCCCCCGGCGCCCCACCGACTGGCCGCTGGTCTCCCGGCTCGCGAACCTGGTCGTCGACCTCCGCGACCGCCTGGACGAACGGACCGGGTCGGCCATCGCCTGGCAGTCCTGGTACGGAACCACCGCCCCCAGGACCATGACCGTCCCCGAGGCACTGGCCGCGGGATTCCCGGTGCGCGACGTGGTGGACGCTGTCGGCCGCCACCCACTGCGCACGACCGTCGACGACGCGGTCCGCGCCCCGATCCGCGCGGAACTGATGCGCACCGAAGGGGAGGCGGCCGCCCTCACCTGGTACGGGCAGCACGACGCCGCGTGGATCGCCCACTACGACATACGTGCCCGCGTCGGCCTCGCCACCTACGCCCACGACGACGTGGCGCATCTCGGCCTGTGGGCCGAACTCGCCCGCTCCACCGGCTGGTGGTGGCCGGGCCAGGGCGTCTGCGTCATGTCCGAGCGGCCGGCCGAGATCCATACGGAATCCCAACCGGGCGCGCTGCACGGTGAGTCGAGGCTGCACCGTGACGACGCCCCGGCCGTCCGTTACGCCGACGGCGCCGCCGTGCACGTCCTGCACGGCGCCCACGTACCGGAGTGGGTCCTCACCGACCCGACCCCCGAGCGCATCCACGCCGAACCGAACATCGAGGTCAGGCGCAGCGCCATCGAGCGCATCGGCTGGGCGCGCTACATCGGGCGCGCCGGGCTGCGTCTCGTGAGCTCGGCACCCGACCCCGGCAATCCGAACTCCGAGCTGCAGCTGTACGACGTGCCGCTCGCCCTGTGGGGAAGGCCCACGCGGCTGCTGCTCGCGGTGAACGGATCCGTCGAACCCGACGGGCACAGGCGCCGATACGGGCTGAGCGTCCCGGCCCACTTCGACGACCCGGTCGCGGCGGCCGGCTGGTCGTACGGCCTCTCCGGCGAGCACTACGCACAACTCCTGCGCCGCACGTGAGCAGTGACCACGCAGTGAGCGTCGACCACGCACGTGAGCGTTGACCCACCCCTTCACGCACCCGAGGTGATGAACATGACCATGACCCTGCCCACGCCCCCGACCGCCCCGCCCACCCTCGCCGACCTCACCGCGCGCACCGGACTCGACGTCCTCGACCACCTCGAACGCGAGGTGACCATCCCGGTCGTCGACGGCCTCCAGGCCCAGGGCGACCTGATCGTCATCCCCTACGCGTTCGTCGCGCGCCATCTCCGCGAACCGTGGCGCTCCGACTGGCAGCGCGTCCCCGCGGCCGGGATCGAGCTCCTGCGCAGCGCCGCGGGCGGCCATCCGCACACCCTCGTCGCGGACGAGGGTGTGTGCCGGTGGACGGCCCGCGTCGTCGACGCCACGGGCCTCGCGCTCGGCATGATCGAGAACACCGCCGTCGCCTATCTCATCCACCCCGAACACGGCGGCACCGGCATCGCCCCCGGCCGCTACCTCGTGCGCCGCCAGCGCGAACGCGCCGCGTCGCGCCAGGGGTGGCGGGGCGGGGACATGCTCGTCGCCGACTGACGGTCCGCGTCCGCGGCGATCACCCGCATTGCATAAACGTGCATCGGTGCGTATAGTCATGCCATCCAAGAGGAGGGTTCCATGGCGGTACGCGTAGCAGTGGCAGGGGCAAGCGGATACGCGGGCGGAGAGCTGCTGCGTCTGCTGCTCGCTCATCCCAATGTGGAGATCGGCGCCCTGACCGGCAACTCGAACGTGGGGCAGGTTCTCGGTGCGCTCCAGCCGCACCTGGTGCCGCTGGCCGACCGGATCCTCGAGCCGACGACCGCCGAGGTGCTCTCCGGGCACCACGTGGTCTTCCTCGCGCTGCCGCACGGGCAGTCCGCCGCCGTCGCCGAGCAGCTCGGCGAGGACACGCTCGTCGTGGACATGGGCGCCGACTTCCGGCTGAAGGACGAGGGCGACTGGGAGAAGTTCTACGGCAGCGCGCACGCCGGGACCTGGCCCTACGGCCTCCCCGAGCTGCCCGGCGCGCGCGCCGCGCTGGAGGGCACCAAGCGCATCGCGGTGCCCGGCTGCTACCCGACCGCCGTCTCCCTCGCGCTCTTCCCCGCGTACGAGGCCGGGCTCGCCGAGCCGGAGGCCGTGATCGTCGCCGCGTCCGGGACGTCCGGTGCGGGCAAGGCGCCCAAGGCGAACCTCCTCGGTTCCGAGGTGATGGGCTCCATGTCCCCGTACGGCGTGGGCGGCGGCCACCGGCACACCCCCGAGATGATCCAGAACCTGGGCGCCGTCGCCGGTGTGCCGGTCTCCGTCTCCTTCACGCCGACGCTGGCCCCGATGCCGCGCGGCATCCTCGCCACGTGCAGCGCCAAGGCGAAGCCGGGCGTGAGCGCCGAGAGCGTACGGGCCGTCTACGAGAAGGCCTTCGCCGACGAGCCGTTCGTGCACCTGCTCCCGCAGGGGCAGTGGCCCGCGACCTCGTCCGTGTACGGCTCGAACGCCGTGCAGGTGCAGGTCGCGTACGACTCGGCGGCCGGCCGGATCATCGTGATCAGCGCCATCGACAACCTCACCAAGGGCACCGCGGGCGGCGCCCTGCAGAGCATGAACATCGCCCTCGGTCTCGACGAGACCACGGGGCTTACCACGATCGGAGTCGCGCCGTGAGCGACGCGCGCGCAGCCGCCGGGCCGCAGACAGGGACGAGAGCCGCGCCGCTGCGCCGCGCGGGCGGAGAAGCGAACGAGGAGACAGCGTGAGTGTGACGGCAGCCAAGGGATTCACGGCCGCGGGTATCGCCGCCGGGATCAAGCAGAACGGCAACCCGGACCTGGCCCTCGTGGTCAACGACGGGCCCCGCCTGGCCGCCGCGGGCGTCTTCACCTCCAACCGCGTGAAGGCGGCGCCGGTCCTGTGGTCCGAGCAGGTCCTCAAGGGCGGGCTCGTGTCCGCCGTGGTCCTCAACTCCGGTGGCGCCAACGCCTGTACGGGCCCGAAGGGCTTCCAGGACACGCACGCCACGGCGGAGAAGGTCGCGGAGGCGCTCGGCCTGAACGCGGGCGAGGTCGCCGTCGCTTCGACCGGCCTCATCGGCGAACTCCTCCCCATGGACAAGCTCCTGCCCGGCGTCGACACGGCGGTCGCCCAGCTCAGCGCGCACGGCGGTGAGAAGGCCGCCGTCGCCATCAAGACCACCGACTCCGTGCACAAGACCGCGGTGTTCGAGGGCGACGGGTGGACGGTCGGCGGCATGGCCAAGGGCGCGGGCATGCTCGCTCCCGGCCTCGCCACCATGCTCGTCGTCCTGACGACGGACGCCGACCTGGAGGCCGACGTCCTGGACAAGGCCCTGCGGGACGCCACCAAGGTCACCTTCGACCGTGTCGACTCCGACGGCTGCATGTCGACGAACGACACCGTGCTGCTCCTGGCCTCCGGTGCCGCCGAGGTCGCCCCCGAATACGCCGAGTTCGCCGAGGCCGTCCGCACGGTCTGCGACGACCTCGGACGCCAGCTCATCGGCGACGCCGAGGGCGCCAGCAAGGACATCAGGGTCGACGTCGTCAACGCCGCGACCGAGGACGACGCCGTCGAGGTGGGCCGCTCCATCGCCCGTAACAACCTCCTCAAGTGCGCGATCCACGGCGAGGACCCCAACTGGGGCCGGGTGCTGTCCGCGATCGGCACGACGTCCGCCGCCTTCGAGCCCGACCAGCTGAACGTCGCCATCAACGGCGTCTGGGTCTGCAAGAACGGCGGCGTCGGCGAGGACCGCGAGCTCGTCGACATGCGCTTCCGGGAGGTCGTCATCACCGCCGACCTGGCGGCCGGCTCCGAGACCGCGACGATCTGGACCAACGACCTGACCGCGGACTACGTCCACGAGAACAGCGCGTACAGCTCATGAGCACGACGCGGAAGCACACCGCGCTGCCCAAGGCGCAGATCCTCATCGAGGCGCTGCCCTGGCTCACCCGGCACCAGGGCAAGACCGTCGTCATCAAGTTCGGCGGCAACGCCATGATCGACGAGGACCTCAAGGCCGCCTTCGCCCAGGACGTCGTCTTCCTCCACCACGCGGGCCTCAAGCCCGTCGTCGTGCACGGCGGCGGACCGCAGATCAGCAAGGCCCTCGACCGGCACGGCATCGTCAGCGAGTTCAAGGCGGGCCTGCGGGTCACCACCGAGGACGCGATGGACGTCGTGCGGATGGTCCTGGCCGGCCAGGTGCAGCGCGAGCTCGTCGGGCTCCTCAACGAGCACGGCCCGCTCGCCATCGGCCTCACCGGCGAGGACGCGCACACCATCACCGCCACCAAGCACAAGCCCGAGATCGGCGGCGAACTGGTCGACATCGGCCGGGTCGGCGAGATCACCGAGATCGACACCGGCGCCATCGAGGCCCTGCTCGCCGACGGCCGCATCCCGGTCGTCTCCTCGATCGCCCGCTCCCAGGACGACGGACATGTCTACAACGTCAATGCCGATACGGCGGCTGCGGCACTCGCTGCGGCGCTGGGCGCCGAGACGCTGATGGTCCTGACCGACGTCGAGGGCCTCTACGAGGACTGGCCGAACTCCGACGAGGTCATCAGCCGGCTCACCGCCAGGCAGCTGGAGAAGCTCCTTCCCGAGCTGGCCAGCGGCATGGTCCCGAAGATGGAGGGCTGCCTGCACGCCGTACGCAATGGCGTGACGACCGCCCGCGTCATCGACGGCCGGGTCCCGCACTCGATCCTGCTGGAGATCTTCACCGACGAGGGCATCGGCACGATGGTCGTGCCGGACGCCCCCGAGGCCACCGACGTGAGCGCCATCGACGCACAGGGGGAGTCATGAGCAACCAGGAGCTGACCGCGCGCTGGCAGGGCGCGCTCATGGACAACTACGGCACGCCCCGGCTGCCCCTCGTCCGCGGCGCGGGCGCCAAGGTGTGGGACGCCGACGGCAAGGAGTACGTCGACTTCGTCGGCGGCATCGCGGTCAACGCCCTCGGGCACGCGCACCCCGCCGTCGTCCGGGCGGTCACCGAGCAGATCGCCTCCCTCGGCCATGTCTCGAACCTCTTCGTCGCGGAGCCGCCCGTCGCGCTCGCCGAACGGCTCCTCCAGCTCTTCGGCCGGTCCGGCCGCGTGTACTTCTGCAACTCGGGCGCCGAGGCCAACGAGGGCGCGTTCAAGATCGGCCGCCTGACGGGCCGTTCGCACATGGTCGCCACCCAGGGCGGCTTCCACGGCCGGACGATGGGCTCCCTCGCGCTGACGGGCCAGCCCGGCAAGCAGGAGCCGTTCGTACCGCTGCCCGGCGACGTCACGCATGTCCCGTACGGCGATGCCGAGGCGCTGCGGGCGGCGGTCACGGAAGAGACCGCGCTCGTGATCATCGAGCCGATCCAGGGCGAGAACGGCGTCGTCGTGCCGCCCGCCGGCTATCTCAGGGTGGCCAGGGAGATCACCCGGGCCACCGGCACCCTCCTCGTCCTCGACGAGGTGCAGACCGGCATCGGCAGGACCGGCCACTGGTTCGCGTACCAGGCGGAGGAGGGCATCGACCCCGACGTCGTCACGCTCGCCAAGGGGCTCGGCGGTGGACTGCCCATCGGCGCGACCGTCGCGTTCGGCGAGGCGGCCGAGCTGCTCAAGCCCGGTCACCACGGCACGACGTTCGGCGGGAACCCCGTCGCCTGCGCGGCCGGCCTCGCGGTGCTCGACACCGTCGCGGGCGAGGGCCTCCTGGAGAACGTGAAGCGCGCCGAGGCGCGGTTGAGGGACGGAATCGCCTCTCTCGGGCACCCGCTCGTCGGCCACGTAAGGGGCGCCGGGCTCCTCCTGGGTATCGTGCTCACCGAGCCGCGCGCGCCCCAGGTGCAGCAGGCGGCTCAGGACGCCGGCCTCCTGGTGAACGCGCCCGCCCCCGATGTCGTACGGCTCATGCCGCCGCTCAACCTCCGCGACGACGAGGTGGACACCTTCCTCCAGGCGCTGCCCGGCGTTCTGGACAAGGCCCTCGAAGGGGCCGACGGGGAAGGACGATCCTGAGGAATGGGACGACGACGATGAGTCAGGCGCAGGACAACGAGCACGCCGCGGGACCCGCCGTGCCGCAGACCCGCACCGCGCGCCACCGCCGGATCGTGGACATCCTCAACCGGCAGCCGGTGCGCTCGCAGAGCCAGCTGGCGAAGCTGCTCGCCGACGACGGCCTCACGGTCACGCAGGCGACGCTCTCCCGGGACCTGGACGAGCTGGGCGCGGTCAAGATCCGCAACACCGGCGGCGAGCTGATCTACGCGGTACCCAGCGAGGGCGGCTTCCGCACCCCGCAGGCCCCGCTCGGCGGCTCGGCCAAGGAGGAGCGGATGCGGCGGCTCGCGGGGGAACTGCTGATCTCCGCGGAGGCGTCGGCGAACCTCGTGGTCCTGCGCACCCCGCCCGGCGCCGCCCAGTTCCTCGCGTCGGCGATCGACCAGGCGGAACTCCAGGTCATTCTGGGCACGATCGCGGGTGACGACACCTTGATGCTGATCAGCCGCGACCCGGCCGGCGGGCAGGCGCTCGCCGACCATCTGCTGCGGCTCGCCCAGAACGACCACTGAGTGCCCTGGATCCGCGTGCGCTGAATCGTTCTGGCTCGCGCCCCGGACCGCCCGTTGTTCACGGGTGGTCCGGGGCGCTGTCGCGTTCTCAGGCCTGCTCGGCGCGGCGCGCCCGGTACGACATCCAGGCCGCGACCAGGGCGCCCGACACGTTGTGCCACACGGAGAACACCGCCGCGGGGAGCGCCGCTAGCGGGCTGAAGTGGGCCGTGGCGAGCGACGCGGCGAGCCCCGAGTTCTGCATGCCGACCTCGAACGCCATCGCGCGGGACGCGGGCGCCCCGAGGCGGGCGAGCTTTCCGGCGCCGTAACCGAGCGCGAGGCCGAGACCGTTGTGGAGGACGACGGCGAGCAGGACGAGCCCGGCCGCCGACTTGATGGCCGTCGCGCTGCCCGCGACGACCACGGCCACGATGACGGCGATCGTCAGCGCCGACAGCCAGGGCAGGAAGCCGAGCACCCGGTCGACGTACCGGCCGAGGACCAGGCGTACGACGAGCCCCGCGACGACCGGCAGCAGCACGGTCTTGAGGATGTCCGTGACCATCGACCCCGCGTCCACGGGCAGGAACTCGCCCGCGAGGAGCAGGGTCAGCGGCGGCGTGACGAGCGGGGCGAGCACGGTCGAGACGGTGGCGACGGAGACGGACAGGGCCACGTCGCCGCGCGCCAGGTAGGTCACCACGTTGGAGGCCGTACCGCTGGGGGCGCAGCCCACGAGGATCACGCCCGCCGCCAACTGGGGCGGCAGGTCGAGGGCGTTGGCTATCAGCCAGCCGAGCCCCGGCATGATCACGTAGTGCGCGACGAGCCCGAGGCCGACGGCCCAGGGCCGCTTCGCGACGCCCTTGAAGTCGTGCGGGGTCATCGTGAGCCCCATGCAGAACATCACCACACCCAGCAGGTACGGGACGTTCGTCTTCCAGCTCACGAAGGCGTCCGGCAGCGCGAGCCCGATACCGCCCGCCGCGAGCACGAGTACGGGGAACACGGTGACGGCCAGGCGCGCCGCGCGGTTGCCGGTGTCCGTCGGCCGGGTCTGCTGAGGGGTCAGTTGTTCGGTCTGCACCGGGCGATGCAACGCCGCCGGCCGGTGTGCCCGCAACCCCGTCTCGTTATGTGGTCCCTACATCTTCATGGGATCGCCACACATTCGCCTTCAGGGGTGGGCGCAATCAGTGGCGAAGGTGCCGCCTCAGTAGTTCGTGATCGCCGTCGGGCCGCTCGCCGTCCCGATTGCGATGTGCGGTCGCCGGCCGGGCTCGGCCCAGCGCAGGATGCGCCGCATCGCGTCCGCCGGGACCGACACGCACCCGGCCGTCGCCCCGCGCCCGTTCACGTGCAGGAAGATCCCCGCTCCGCGGCCGTGCACCGGCTTGTCGTAGTTGTAGGCGATGACGAAGGCGTGTGCGTACTGGGTCGCGTACGACACGAGGTGTTCGGACTCGGCGGCGCGGCAGTCGGCCGGGCGCGGCTCGGTCCAGCGGTTGTAGGACCGTGAGTCGTTGTCCTGGCACCACCATGAGTCCTGGTGCACGCGCCGGTAGGCGGTGGCCGTGCCGATGGGCGCGGGCTCGATCCCGAAGGCGTAGGGCAGGCCGTACAGACCCGTGGGTGTCGTGTACGTGCCCTGCTTGCGCGAGCCCCCGTCGGCGAGGCCCTTCGACCCGAACCGCGCCGCCGCCGAACCAGCCGCGACCCACTGCCCGTCGCGCCGGTCCCACCAGGTGACGGTGCCTGTGGTGGAGCCCGTGCGCGCGGCCTGTGCGGTGACGAGCTGGGAGCCGCCGCCCGTGTCGGCCATCCGCGCGGGCAGCGGCGCGGGCCCGCCGGGCGGTGCCGCACCCAGGATCAGCAGGGCGGTCGTCGCGGCCAGGGACGCGATGGTGACGGATCGTGAACGCATGTGTCAGACGGTAGTCGGAGGCAGCGGAAGCGGCAGCCCCGGAAGTCCGTCGATGCTGTGCTCGATGTGTTCCTTCTTCTTGAAGTACTCGCTCAGGGAGGCGTCGTCCTCACGCGCGAAGCGCTTCCCGTGCAGATCGCGGTCCGCGTCGTACGACATGAAGGGGACCGCGTATCCGCAGCTGTCGCGGACGAGCTCGGCTGTGACGACGATGATCGCGCGCAGGCCGTGCCGGGTCGGGTCGATATGGGGGAAGTGTTCGAGCAGCTCCTTGAACCTGGCGTCGTCACGGAAGACAGGTTCGCCGTGGCCGTGCACCCGGACGATGTTCGGAGGGCCCTGGAAGGCGCACCACATGAGGGTGATGCGGCCGTTCTCGCGCAGGTGCGCGATGGTCTCGGCGGTGCTTCCGGCGAAGTCGAGATAGGCGACGGTCCGCTCGTCGAGCACGGCGAAGGATCCGGTCAGCCCCTTGGGGGAGAGGTTCACCGTGCCGCCTTCGGAGAGGGGGGCCGTCGCGGTGAAGAACATGGGCTGCGCCTCGATGAAGGTGCGCAGCCTGCCGTCTATGCGTTCGTAGGTCTTTCCCATGGTTCTGGATTATCGACCCGAGATCGTTCGCCTGTCTAAGAATTTCGCGCGTCTCGGTCCGTGGAGAGCTCGATTCGGGGGTCGATTGACGAATCATGCAGTCCAATGCATACTCATGCATGACGTCATCGACGTCTTCGCCCTGTCCTCGAAGAGCGCGGCGAAGCGCGACCTCGCCTGATACCCGTTACGGGAAGGGGCGGGACGGGGAAGAGAAAACCCGCCCCGCGTCACCGCACATCTAGGAGCAACCGTGAGCAGCAACACCGGCGATGTCCGCCTCTGGGGCGGCCGGTTCGCCGACGGCCCCGCCGAGGCCCTGGCGAAACTCTCCGCCTCGGTCCACTTCGACTGGCGCCTGGCGCCGTACGACATCGCCGGCTCCCGCGCCCACGCGCGCGTGCTGCACAAGGCGGGCCTGCTCACCGAGGACGAGCTGACCCGCATGCTCGCCGGCCTCGACCAGCTCGAAGCGGACGTGGCGGACGGCTCGTTCGTCGGGACGATCGCCGACGAGGACGTCCACACGGCGCTGGAGCGCGGCCTGCTGGAGCGCCTCGGCGTCGACCTCGGCGGCAAGCTGCGCGCCGGCCGGTCCCGCAACGACCAGGTCGCCACGCTCTTCCGGATGTACCTGCGTGACCACGCGCGCGTCATCGGCGGCCTCGTCACCGACCTCCAGGACGCGCTCGTCGGCCTCGCCGAGGCGCACGCCGACGTCGCCATGCCCGGCCGTACGCACCTCCAGCACGCCCAGCCGGTCCTGTTCGCGCACCACGTCCTCGCGCACGTCCAGTCCCTGTCCCGGGACGCCGAGCGGCTGCGGCAGTGGGACGAGCGTACGGCGGTCTCGCCGTACGGCTCCGGCGCCCTGGCAGGTTCGTCGCTCGGCCTCGACCCGGAGGCTGTCGCGAAGGACCTCGGCTTCGAGCACGGCTCGGCCGCCAACTCCATCGACGGCACCGCGTCGCGGGACTTCGTCGCGGAGTTCGCCTTCATCACCGCGATGATCGGCGTGAACCTCTCGCGCATCGCCGAGGAGATCATCATCTGGAACACGAAGGAGTTCTCCTTCGTCACTCTCCACGACGCCTTCTCCACCGGCTCCTCGATCATGCCGCAGAAGAAGAACCCGGACATTGCCGAGCTCGCCCGCGGCAAGTCCGGCCGCCTGATCGGCAATCTGACCGGCCTGATGGCCACGCTCAAGGCCCTCCCGCTCGCGTACAACCGCGACCTCCAGGAGGACAAGGAGCCGGTCTTCGACTCCTGCGACCAGCTCGAGGTCCTGCTGCCCGCGTTCACCGGCATGATGGCCACGCTCACGGTCAACCGGGAGCGGATGGAGGAGCTCGCCCCGGCCGGCTTCTCGCTCGCCACCGACATCGCCGAATGGCTCGTCAAGCAGGGCGTGCCGTTCCGCGTCGCGCACGAGGTCGCCGGCGAGTGCGTCAAGGAGTGCGAGCAGCACGGCATCGAGCTCGACCAGCTGACGGACGACCAGTTCGCGAAGATCTCCGAGCACCTCACGCCCGAGGTGCGCACCGTCCTCAACGTGCAGGGCGCGCTCGCCTCGCGGGGCGGCCGGGGCGGCACCGCTCCTTCGGCCGTCGCGGTGCAGCTCGCCGAGGTGAAGGACGACCTCGCCGTGCAGCGCGCATGGGCCGAAGCCAAGTCCTGACCTGCCTCTTGTGCGGCCCGGCCCTTCAGGGGGCCGGGCCGCGCTGCGTTGTCAGTGGCTCCCCCTAAAGTTTCCGGCAGTTGATCAACGCCGGCTCACAACCGGTGCTCGTGACGCGTGCCTTCGGCGCGCGCCCACGACCGGTGGTCGACATCTGGGCACGGAAAATCGGCTGTCGGGGAGGCAGTGGTGGGGTGGATGCGCGCGGGTGACTATGAAGTCGCCCTGGACGACGGCGGCAAGGTCGTCTGCCGCAACGGCAAGGGGCGGCTCCTGAAGTCGGTGCCGCCGAAGATCGCCGACGAGCAGGCCGTCATCGGGCTCCGGCAGCTCACCGAGTGGCTGGAGCGCCACGAGCGCGACTGCCGGGAGCGCGCCGAGCGCTGGATGACCCGCTCCCTTCCCGTACCGGCCGCGGTGCTCGCCGAGGTCTGGCCCGACCCGGCCTGGCGAGCGGCCCTGAAGGACCTGGTCGTCACCGGCGACGACGGCGAGGTCGCCGGGTTCCTGCGCGACGCCGACCCCGAGCGCGGCATCGGCCTCGTCGACCTCGACGGGGACACCGTGCGCATCCGCCCGCGGCAGATCAGCATTCCCCACCCGGTCCTCCTGGACGACCTCGGCGAACTGCGCGAGTTCGCCGTCGAGTTGGGGGTCGACCAGGGCGTCCAGCAGCTGTTCCGCGAGATCTGGACACGCGGCGCCGGCCGCGACCCGGCCGCGCAGGCCGTCGACGACTACGAGGGCGGCACCTTCAAGGAGCTCCGCTTCCTCGCCGGCCGCGCCACGTCCCTCGGCTACCGCGTGCGCGGCGGCCACGCCGTCCAGCCCGTGCTGGAGGCCGGGCGCACGGTGGAGGCCCGGGTCTGGATCGGCGACTACGAGGGCTACGCCGAGACCGAGACCGGGCCGCTCACCTGGACCACCGAGGCGGGACAGGCCATCGCCCTCGGTGAAGTCGGGCCGGTGGCCTGGTCGGAGGGCATGCGCATGGCCGCCGCCCTCTATGCGGGCCGCGAGCTCGAGGACGGGGAGCAGGTGGCGTGAGCACGGCGGTGAGCGGCGCGGGCGCGGGTCTGGGTGCGGGTTCGGGCGCGGCAGGCACGACCAGCACAGCGGGTTCGGTGGGTTCGGTGGGCGAGGCGGCAGGGGAGCGGGGCACGATGAGCACGGGTGACGGCACGGTGGACACGGGAGCGCTCCTGGAGGCGGGCGCCGTCCTGCTCCCGGGCGCACACCGCGGTGAGGACGCCGACGACCTGACGGCCCGCGCGTACACCCACCCCGTTCTTGAAGGGCGCGCGGTCGTCCGCCTCGTGCCCGGCACGCTCGGCGACGCCGAGGACCTCGCCCTGGACTTCCTCGGGCTGCGGCGCGAGAGCGTCCGTGACGGGCTCGGCCAGGTACGCCGCGAAACCCTCGGCTTCCCCGCCTGGGCCCTGGTGAACGACCCGGACAACGGGCACCACGCCCTCGCCCTCGTCAAGGACGTCGAGCGCCTCGCTCGCATGGCCAAGACCCGCGCGGGCGCCGCCAAGGACGGGTTCGAGGAGCTCGGCGAGCGCCTCGGCCGCTCCGTCCCGCACTTCCTGCCCACGTACTACGAGGAGGCGGGCCGCGCCTTCCTCCGGCACGAGAACACCACCTACGGGGCCGCCCTCTTCGGCAAGGCACGCGAGGCCGAGCGCGTCCACAGCCTCGACGTGGACGAGCAGCGGCAGCGTGCGGTGTTCCTCGAATTCGCCTTCGCCGGGGCGCTCACCGTCAAGGCGCTCAAGGACCATGTACGGGACCTGACGCAGCGTCTGGCACCGCAGGCGGCCTGGGAGCAGTACCGCAGGCTCGTCGTCGAGCGGTGCGGTGCCGGGATGCCGCCGTACGCGGCCCTGCCGCAGGACGCCCGCAAGCTCATCAGGGCCGCGGACCTTGACCGGGTCGAGGAGGAGTGCCGGCTGCTCGCCGACCTGCTGGCCTCCCCAGCGGTCGTACGCGCACCCGGCACGTTCTGGACGGCGTACCGGCCCACCCTCCTGGTCCTCGCGGCGCAGGAACCGGCCGTCCGTAAGCGGCTCCTGGAGATCATGCCGACGGGGTACGGACACGACAACGGCTCCGAGGGCGACTGGCTGGAGCTGCTCGCCGAGACCGGCGCCGAACAGCTCCTCACCGACCCGGCCCCGGACGCGGCCGTCGACGCGGGGGACTGGCTGTCGCGCTGGTCCACCCACCTGAAGGGCGGCTGGCGCGGGGTGCGCCGCTCCCCGATGACGTACGACCTGGTGGAGCGCATGGCGGCCCGCCTGCGCGCCGAGGGGCGGCCGGTCGACCTGTTCCGCGGGCGCGGCTGGCGCAGCTGGGCCGACCTGGACCTCATCGACGTGTGCCTCGCGTCGGGTGTCGCTGTGGTGGATCCCGCGCCCCGCACGGACGGCCACGGGATCGGCCTCGACGACTGGTTCGGCGGACCGGACACAGGCCGCGGCGATCTCGCCGCGGTGGCCGCCGACGCGCGGTTCAGGCCGCTGCTCAAGGAGGCGATCGGCGGCAACTCCCACCGCAGCGTGGGCAGTCGCAAGACCATCGCTGTCGCCGAGCACCCGGTGCTTCGCCCGCTGCTGGCCGAATGGCTCACCGAACAGGCCGACGCGTTCACGGCGGCGGCGGGTCTGCCCGGCGCCCGCGCCGCGCTCCAGCGCCTCCGGCGCTTCCGGTCGGTCGCGGCGGACGTCGCGCCGGGGGCCGTCGCCCGCGTCCGCGCCCACGATCTCAGCGGCAACCTCGGCCGCACCCTGCGCGCGGGCATCGTCGACGAACTGGGCTGGCCCGCGCTCGAAGAGGCCATGGAACTGCTCGGGCCCGTACCCGAACAGCGCCACGGCGACGGGCTCACTGTCCAGGAGGCCTGGCCCGCGCTGATCGTCGCCCACCGGGACAAGGCCGTCGTCGCGGGACCCGACGGCATCCTCCTCGAACACGACCTGCGCATCCCCGGCAAGCCCGACCACTGGCGGCAGCCCGCCTTCCGCTTCACCGGCGGTGAACTGCTCGTCACCTGGTGGCACGAGGGCAAGCAGCGCGCGTACTGGTCCTCGCGCCCCGCCGACATCTTCCACCTCGGCGGCGAGTCCGCCACCCAGTGGCGCGCACACACCCTGGACGCCTCCCTGCCCCTGCCGGACGGCGGCCGCAGCACCGGCGCGCGCCCCCTGCACGCGGGCGACACCGCCCTGCCCAAGGAGCACCGAGTCAGCGGCGACGGCGTGAACCACTGGCGGCTGCGCACCACGAGCACGACCAGCACCTGGATCGAGTACGACCCCGCCACCGGCGCCACCGGCCGCGCCTCCCTGCCACCGCTCCTCGCGGGCGCCGTGCGCGACGGCGGCCGGCTGCGGCACGCCGACTGCCAGGTGCTGCCCCTCCAAGCGGGCCTGGAGAACAGCCCGCTGGGCACCGACGGTGCGGTCCTCGGCCGCTGGGTCCGCGGCGACGGCGCCCGGGACGGCGCGGAAGAGCGGCTGACGGCGGGGACGCCCGACGGCCGCGAGGTCGCGCTGCCCGCGCGCTTCACCAGCGGCCGCACCCCCGTGCCGCTCGGCGCGCTGCGCCTGCCCGGCGGAGCGGCGCCCGTACTCGCCCTCGACGGCAACGAGTTGGGTCTCTACGGGGACGGTGCCGGGCCCGCCGACGGATCGTTCGGCGACACCGTGATGTCCCGGGCGGGCGCTCAGTACGCGGCCGGCACGCCGCTGGTCCCGCCGACATCGTTCTGGCACGCCATGCGGGCCCGCGACGAGGACGGTTCCAAGGCGCTGCGCGCGTTCGCGGACGAGCAGGCCGCCGCACTGGCGGACGAGGCGGCGGCCGCGCTGGCGCGGCACCGGAGGAAGACCACGGGCGAGGCCAGGACGGCCCTCATGGACGAGCAGAGGCAGGCCGCGTCCGACCGGTTCGACCGCGACCTGCTCGCCGCGACCGAGCGGGCCTTGCCCGCGATCGGGCACCCGTCGCTGCAGGCGGGCGTCGGTGCCATCACGCTCGCCATGGTCCAACTCCGCGAATCCGTGGCCGAGTTCACCGATCCCCAGGCGGTGGCCGCACGGCCCGTCGCGGCGCGCAGGCAGGAGATGTTCCACGACTTCTCGCCCAGCGACGGCGACGACCGGACCCTGCTGAGCGCGATCCGCGGCGTCCTCGGCCACACCGTCTTCGGCAACTGGAGCGCCGACACCTGGAGCACACTGCGCCAGATCAAGTCCGTCGGCCACCTCATCGCGGGCAAGGCAGCGGAAGGCACCCCGCTGCCCAGCGGACACGACCTCGCGACGCTCTCCGGTGGCTGGACCACCGACGAACTCACCATCCCGAGCTGCACGTCCACCTGGCTGCGCGTCCTCCAGCACCTGCCCGCACTGGCGTACCGCGCGACCGTCCCCGGCCTGGACGAAACGGATAGATCCGCGCTCCTGCACCTCCTGGACGCCGTCGCCGAAGGCGCCCTCACGGACCCGGGCCGTCAACTGCGCAGCGTCGAACTCGGCGAGAAGGGCGCCTACCGGCCGCGCCCCGGCCAGGTCCTCCGCCTCGGCGACCGCACCGTCGCGATCCTCGCGGCGGCCCGCAGGCGCGGCCACGACGACGGGGTGGACTGGCTGGCCCTGGACCACGACCCGTCGGGCGAGTTCAAGCCCGTCGCCCACTTCACGACCCGTGAGGCACAGCGGATCCCCGGCACACTCGCCGGCGACCGGATCGCGTCACTCGCCGCCCTCGTGCGCGAGCGCGGCGCCACGCCCTGGCACGCGGAGAACGCGACCGCACTGGCGGCGGCGCCCGGCTGCGGCCCCGTCCAGGCGGAGCTTCTCCTCGCCGGTCGACCCTCCGGCGTCCTCGCCGACGACGTCGGAACCGCCGAGTGCCAGGCCCGCTCCGGGCTCACCCGCACGCAGGTGGAGGCGGGCCACGACCGCCTGACCGCGCTCACGTGGCAGGGCCGTGTCGATGTCGTCGCCGCGCTGCTCCCCGAGACCGCCGCCGACCTCTGGGAGACCGGGCCGGCCGTCGAGGCCGCCCGGGAGGTATGGACGAAGCGGTTCGGCGCCCTCGTACGCTTCCCCGAGGACGTGGAGATCTCGCTGAACGGGGTCTCCACCATCGGCAACGCCGAGGCCGTACTCAACCCCCTGCACACCCCGTGGCTCAGCCGCACCACCGTCCAACGACTCGACACGGACGGCCGGTTGACGGGCGATGACCCCACCGCGGTGCCGCATGTCAGGGACCTGGTGCCCGCCGTGTCCGCGCTCGGCGCGCTCGCGTACGGCCTGCCGTACGGGCATCCGCTGCGCGCCGCCCTGCCCGCCGCCCTCGACGCGCTGCGGACCCGGCTCGCCGATCCGGAGCTGCTGCTCCAGCTCGGCCTCGACTGGACCGAGAAGGGCGACGCCACCGCGCCCGAGCTGCGCAAGGCGCATGGGATGCCCGAGACGGGCGGCGCCGGAGCGGACGGGCTGACGCGCGTGGGCGAGGCGTTCGTGGTCCACCCCTGGCACCAGCAGGAGGCCGTCCTCCTGCGCCCGGCCGCCCTCACCGGCCCCGACGACCCGGCGCTCGGCCTGATCGAAGGCCTGACCGGATCTCGCGCGGACGCCCCACTGCGGGCGATCAGGGCGGTATTGGGGGAGGGGCTGCGCCGCGCGGTGTCCGCGGGCGTGCCGGGTGTGGACGGACAGGTGGGTGGACCGGAGCCGGACCTCGAGGGATACGCGCAGGACCCCACGCGCGGTGTCCCCGGCCTCGTCACTGAGGTCGCCGAAACGCACGCCATCGGCGAGGACGCCGCCGCCCTCTACCTGCAACTGCTCGCCCTGCCCGACCCGAGCGACCGCAACAGCACGCGCTGGACCGGCTGGAAGCCCGCCCGCATGAAGCGGGCCCGCGCCGAACTCGCCGCGACCGCACTGGTGGTGGAGGCGAAGCGCGCCCGCGCGGGCCGCGGCCTGTTCCTGCCCGGCGCCTGGCTGGCACTCAAGGCGCCCGCACTGCCTGTCGAGTCCTGGAAGCAGGCCCTGTACGACATTCCGGGCAACACGGCGACGGTCCCGCTGCTCCCGGTCCCGGAACTGTTCACCCGCGCGTGGGAACGAGTGCGCGCCGGCGACGTCCCTGCCTTCGAAGAACTCACGACCCGCGCGACCCGGAAGGGGCGGCGCCGATGACGACCGGGGCCCGCCGAGCCACCTCGGCCATGCGCGGCCTGCCCCGTCGGGTCGCGCAACGGCCAATGACGACCAGGGCCCGAGTCACCCCGGCGATGCCTGACATGCGCCGTCGGGTCGCGCAGCCGCCGATGACCACCACCACCGATTCCGTTCCGGCTGCGCCGTGTGTGCGGTGCGGGGGCATGTGGCCGTTGGAGTGCCGTCGGATGACCGTTACCACTACGACCGATTCTGTCCTGGCCGCGCAGTGCCGGGTCACGCAGCCGCGGGAGCGTCGCCGATGAGTACCACGACCGACACCGTTCAGGGCGCGACGTCTGCCGCGCCGCGGCAGATCGTGCCGCCTGAGGAGTTGTACTCCGACGAGCTCGCGTTCCTCGCCGCGTACGACACCGGGCCGCGTCCGCCCGGCTGGTGGCTCACCCCGCGCGCCGTCGTCACCTTCGTGATGGGCTCCGGCGAACCGCTGCGCCTGCCCGAGGGTGCCGATGCCGGCGAGGGCGTGCCGCGCCGCCTCGCCGTCCGGCGGAAGTTCGTCGGCGAGCGCGCCCTCGTGGAGCGCTGCGTCGTCACGCTCGCCGGCGAGCGCGGACTGCTCCTGGTCGGGGAGCCGGGCACCGCCAAGTCAATGCTGTCCGAACTGCTGGCCGCCGCCGTCAGCGGCACCAGCGCGCTCACCGTCCAGGGCACCGCGGGCACCACCGAGGACCAGCTCAAGTACGGCTGGAACTACGCCCTGCTGCTCGCCCAGGGCCCGAGTCCCAAGGCACTCGTCCCCTCACCCGTCCTCGCCGCCATGACCCAGGGCGCCGTCGCACGCGTGGAGGAGGTCACCCGTTGCCTCCCCGAGGTGCAGGACGCCCTGATCTCCCTCCTCTCCGAACGGCGCATCGCCGTCCCGGAGCTGGCCGGTACGGACGCCGCCCAGGCGCACGCGGCCCCCGGGTTCAACGTCATCGCCACCGCCAACCTCCGCGACAAGGGCGTCTCCGAGATGTCCGCCGCGCTCAAGCGCCGCTTCAACTTCGAGACGGTCGGCCCCATCGGCGACTTCGACGCCGAACTCGACCTCGTGCGCCGCCAGTCGAAGGCCGCCGTCGAGCGGGCGGGCGCCGCGTACCAGCTCGACGACATGGTCCTCGACGTCCTGGTCACCGCGTTCCGCGAGCTGCGTTCGGGCCGTTCGGCCGAGGGCTGGGAGGTGGAGCGGCCGTCCACCGTGATGAGCACGGCCGAGGCCGTCTCCGTCGCCACGGCGCTCGGCGTCGCCGCCGCCTACTTCCCCGGCGACCGAGACGCCCTCGCGCTCCTGCCGGGCCACCTCACCGGCGTGGTCCGCAAGGACGACCCGGCGGACGCGGCGCGGCTGCTCGGTTACTGGGACGGCGCGGTGCGGCGCCGGGCCGAGGAGGGTTCCGCGACCTGGCGCACCCTGTGGGACCTGCGCTCCGTCCTGGAGGGCTGACCCGTCATGACCACCGACGCGGGCGTGGCCATCGGCGCGCTCACCCATCCCGACGGGCCCTACCTCATCGGCGTACGCCACCACGCGCCGTCGCTGGCCGCCGTCGTCCCCCGGCTCCTCGACGAGGCGGCCCCGGACGTCCTGCTGGTCGAACTTCCGGCCGAGACGCAGGAGTTGCTGCCGTGGCTGGCGCACGAGGAGACGGTGGCGCCGGTCGCGCTCGCGGCGGTGCTCGACAGGGAGGGGGAGTCGGGGCCGGCGTTCTACCCGTTCGCGGACTTCTCACCGGAGCTCGCGGCGCTGCGCTGGGCCGCACGGAACGGCGTCCCGGTGGTCGCCTGCGATCTGCCGCTCGCGGAACGGGCTTGGAGGGAGCCACAAGTACCCCGCCCCGCCGCACGCGCCGAACACCCCCGCCGCCCGGGCGGTGGAGACGCGCCGCGTCTGGGCGACGCCGTACGTGGACGGCTGACCGGCCGCGACGGCGACGACCTCTGGGACCGCCTGGTGGAGGCCCCCGCCCCGGGCGCCACCCCGCAAGCCCTGCGCCGCGCAGCGCTCCTCACCGGCTGGGCCCTGCGCCGCGACGCAGCGGACGGCCCGGGAGTCGACCCGCTCGACCTCGCCCGGGAGCGCTGGATGCGGGCACGCCTGCGCGAGGCGGCGCGCGAGGGACGCAGGGTGGCGGCGCTGATCGGAGCGTTCCACGCCCCCGCGTTGAGCGCGGGGGCGCTGCGGGACGAGGCGCAGGAAGAACCGATCGCGGGGCCGTCGGACAGGACGCCCGCCGAGTCGCAAGCCCGGGTGACCGCCGAACCGCACACGGAAGCCCCGGCGGCGCCCACCCCCGCCGTCTCCCTGATCCCGTACACGTACGCGCTGTTGGACGCCCGTTCCGGATATCCGGCCGGGATCCGTGACCCCGAGTGGCAGCACCAGGTCCTGGAGTCGGCGGGCGACCCGGCCGCGGTCGGCGAGACGGCCCTGCACTGTGCCGTCCGCGTCACCAGTGAACTGCGCGCCGAGGGCCACCCGTCGGGACCGGCGGACGCCCGCGAGATCCGCCGCGTCGCGGGCGACCTCGCAAGCTTGCGCGGGCTGCCCGCGCCGGGCCGGAGCGAGTTCGTCGAGGCCGTGCAGACCGTGCTGGCCCAGGGCGAGCCGCTGGGCCGCGGGCGCGCCGTCGCCCGCGCGCTGGAGCGGGTCCTCGTCGGCGAGCGCACGGGCCGCGCCGCCCCCGGCGCACCGCGCGGCGGACTCGCACCCGCCGTCGAGACGGAGCTGGCCTCGCTCGGACTGCCGGGCCCCGCAAGTGGTGGGCAGGAGAAGGAGCTTCGGCTCGATCCCCTGCGTTCCGACCTGGACCGCAAACGTGAGGTGCTGCTGCGCCGCCTCGCGCTGTGCGGCATCCCGTACGCGCAGGAGACATCCGTCGGCGGGGCGGGCGGGGCCGACGCGCTCACCACCCGCTGGACCGTGCGCTGGACACCCGCCACCGCGGCGGTCCTCACGACAGCGACCACTCGGGGCGTCACGCCGGCGCAGGTGGCGGAGGGCGTGCTTCGCGCGCGCGTCCGGGCCGCCCACGCGGAGGGCGGCCCGACCGCGGCGCAGGCGCTGGCCGTGCTCGGCGAGGCGGCCCGGTGCGCGCTGCCGGCGCTCGCGGCCGAGGCCCTGGCAGAGGTGACGACCGTGCTCCCCGCGATCGGCACGCTCCCGGAACTCCTGACGGGCCTCGCCCTCACGGACCGCCTCAGCGCGGGCCACATCGCGGGTCTGGCCACGACGGATCCCGTAACTGACCCTGCCGCGAGCCCCGCCCCCGCCACCCCCTGGCACCACGCGCCGGCCGACTGCGCCGACCTCCTGACCGTCGCCGCCGTCCGCAGTCTCGATGGGCTTACCGGCTCCGAGGACCCGGAAGACGCCCGTGCCCTGGTCGAACTCGCGCGGCGCGCCGACGTGTTCGGCGGGATGCGGCTCGCCGACTCGCTGGCGCGGCTGGCCGACGGCGGGACGCCGCTCATGCGCGGCGCCGCAGCCGCGGTACGGGTTCTGCTCGGACACACCCCGGCCACCGCCCTCGGCGTACGCGCGGCGTCCTGGGTCGACACGGCCGGCGGCCCCGGCACGCGCGCGGAGCTCACCGCCCGGCTGACCGGCCTGCTCACCGCCGCGGGCTCCCTCCTCGAAACGGCTCCCGAGGCACTCGCCCCGCTGCTCGACCGCGTCGGCGAACTGCCCGACAACCCCTTCCTCGAACGGCTCCCCGCTTTGCGCGGCGGTTTCGACACGCTCAGCCCGGCCGCCCGCGACCGGCTGCTCACCGTCATCGAGGAACGCATCGACGGCACCCTGGACGCCGACCTTCCCCCGGACACGGACGCGCGGACGCTGGCCGCGTGGACGGCGGCGGACCTCGCCGCCCGCGAGGCGCTGGCCGCGCTCGACCTCCTGCCCCCGACGCCGGACGGACTCGTGCCCCCGACGCCGAACACACTCCCGCCCACGACGCCGGACACGTCCGACCGGCCTCACGCGGCGTCCCCGTCCGCTGCCACCTACGCCCCCGTCCGCACTCCCGCCTCCGTCTCCCCACCCGGTGGCCCCCGCATCGCCCCCGCCGAACGCTGGCGCCTCGTGCTCGGGCGGCGAGGGGATCAACTCCCGCAGGGCATCGCTCCGTTGGCGACCGCCCTGGACGAGCTGTACGGGAGGGGCCGTGGCGAAGGCGCGCGCGGCGATCTGCCGGGCGGCGCAGGCGGGCGTGTCGGGCGAGAGGCTCCGTACCCCGGCGTACGCGAATGGGCCGAGGAACTCACGACGCTCTTCGGCCCCGGCATCCGCGAGGAGGTCCTCGCCGCCGCGGCCACCCGAGGCCGTACAGACGTCGTGTCCGCCCTCGACCCCGAAGCTGTACGCCCTTCAGTGGAGCTGCTCCGCACTGTGCTCCAGCACGCGGGCGGGCTGCCCGAGGCCAAGCTCGCCGCCCTGCGCCCCCTCGTACGGCGCCTCGTCGACGAGCTCACCCGCGCCCTCGCCACGCGCATGCGGCCCGCGCTCACCGGCGCGGCGACCGCCCGTCCCACCCGGCGCCCCGGCGGCAGACTCGACCTCGCCCGCACCCTGCGCGCCAACCTCGCCACGGCCCGGCGCACCGACGACGGACGTATCCACGTCATCCCGGAGCGCCCCGTGTTCCACGGCAGAGCCCAGCGCTCGGCGGACTGGCGGCTGATCGTCCTCACGGACGTGTCCGGCTCGATGGAGGCGTCCACCATCTGGTCGGCGCTCACTGCGTCGGTCCTGGCCGGCGTGCCCGCGTTGTCCACGCACTTCCTGGCGTTCTCGACGACGGTCCTCGACCTGACTGAACACGTCCACGACCCGCTGGCCCTCCTCCTGGAGGCCCGTGTCGGCGGCGGCACCCACATCGCCGCCGGGCTGCGCCACGCCCGCACGCTCGTCACCGCGCCCTCCCGCACCCTCGTCGTCGTGGTCAGCGACTTCGAGGAGGGCTACCCCGTCGGCGGAATGCTCGCCGAGGTACGCGAACTCGTCGGCGCGGGCTGCCATGTGCTGGGCTGCGCGAGCCTCGACGACGCTGGGCGCCCCCGCTACTCCACCGGCATCGCGGGACAGCTCGTCGCCGCCGGCATGCCGGTCGCCGCGCTCAGCCCGCTCGAACTCGCCCGCTGGGTAGGGGAGAAGATCCGTTGACGTCGACGCACTCTCAGCCGCAGTCTCACCCGACGCCGCAGCTTCCTCCGGTACCGCCCGAAGTCACCGCCGCCGTCGTGGCCGCGCTCTCGCCACGCCTGCGCAAGCGCCTGGACGCCGCCGTGGAGAAGCTCGCCGCGCGACCGATGACGTCCGACGACGGCATCTGCCGTATCGCGGTCGACGACGAGACGTTCGTGGAACTGCACGCTCCCGGCGGCACGGTCGCGGCTGAGGACGCGATCCGCTGCGGCTGCCTGCTCGCCCCGGCCTGCGTCCACCGGGCCGCGGCGGCGACCCTCGCGCCGATCGCGGACGACGCACCCACGCAGGCCCCCGCCGACGCGCCCGACCAGCCATCCCCGCCCGCCCCGGACGAGGTGGGCGCGACCGCACAGACCACCGAGCCGACCGAAGCCCCCACGTCTACGCCCACCACCCCGACCCAAGCAGCCGCCGCCGAAGCCCTGTGGCAGGCAGCCGTTCTCGTCCTGGACGCCGGGGTCGACGGCGCCGGTGCCGTGCTTCAGGCCGGTCTGCTCAGGGCCGCCCACTCCGCCCGCCTCGCGGCGCTGCCCCGCCCCGCGGCCGCCGCGATCCGCACGGTGAACGGCCTGCGCGCGGCCCGCGCCGCCGAGCCCGACCACCGCACCTCCGAACTGGCCGACGCCCTCGAGGAGTTGCTCGCCACCGCGTACGGGCTGCGCCGCCCCGACACCCCGGACGCGCACGCCGCACTCCGGGGAACGGCGCGCCGCGCCTATGCTCCGGGCGGTTCGCTCAGGCTCTACGGACTGTTCACCGAGCCCGTCCTCACCGCGACCGGCCACGCGGGCGTGGTCACCTGGACCGCCGACGCCGCCGGCCGCCTCTACACCGTCCCCGACGTGGCCCCCGGAGGACCGGGCAGGGCCAGAACCGCCGGTGACCGAGCCGTCAGAATGGGCGACACCGCACTCACGCACCGCGACCTGGCCGGCGCCGGGCTCGTGGTCTCGGGCGCGACCGTCTCCGCCGACGGGCGGCTCGGCGCGGGCCGGGGCGTCCGGGCCGCGGCCGCCGCGGGAGCCGACTGGGCCGAGGAGCCGCTCGCGGCCCTGTGGTCCGTCCCCGTGGCGGAACAGGTGGCGCGGGCCCTCGCCACCGGACAGGACCTGCTGTTCCTCGACGCCACGCTGACCGGCGTGGCCCGAGAGGCGGGCGGCGACTGCCTCCTGGCCGAGTGCGACGGGCTCACCGTGCGGCTGACCACCGCCGACGACCACCCCGAACTGGCCCACCGCGAGAACCTCGCCCTCCTCGCCACGGCCCCCGGGACCAGGGTCCGCGCCATCGCGCGCCTCGTCCCCGCCGGGCACCCCCGGGCCGCTCTCCTCGCCGTCCGTCTCCCCACGGGCCGGCACGACCTCGGCCTGGACCGCCTCCAACGCCAGGACGTGACCCCGACGACGCACTCCAGATCACCTCGGTCGGCGCCCGCACCCACCCCCTCCGTCCCCCTCCACGTCCTGCGCCGCCGTATGGAACAGGTAGTCATCGCGGGCCGCCGCGCCCTGACGCACACAGCACCCGCCGGAGGGCCGCACACCACGGCACCCGACACCACGCTCCTGCGTCGCGCGGGCCTGTCCACCGCCGCCGAGCTGCTCGACGCGCTGCGCAGCTCCGCGGCAGAGCGGGGCCGCGACGGATTCGGCCGCCTCGGTTCGGCGGACACCGACGCGTTCGCCCGCGCCTGGCTCGCCACGGCCCGCTACCTCGACGAGGCGTCCGCAGCCCTGTGCCGCGGCGCCTGGCAGACCTGACCCGCACCCACCTCACTCGCACACCCCACCCCCGTCGCCGAGCGATTCACTCGCTGTCCGTATATATCCACCGACTCATGAGACGCCCGCGCCCTTGATGAGACAAATATGTCTCACATGGACTACCCTCGTCTCATGTCAGTCGACCGAGAACAGGTGCTGCGCACCGCCGCCGCCCTGCTCACCCGCAAGGCCACGGCCACGATGGACGAGGTGGCCAGGGCGGCTGGTCTCAGCCGCGCCACGCTGCACCGGCACTTCGCGGGCCGGGACACACTCGTCAGGGCCCTGGAAGAACTCGGGATCCAGGAGTGCGAGGCCGCCCTCGACGCGGCCCGGCTCGACGAGGGCGGTGCCGACGACGCCGTACGCCGGCTGGTGACGGAGATCCAGCCGTGCGCCGGACTCCTCGCCTTCCTCGTCACGGAGAACCAGCTCTTCGAGGGCGAATCGCAGAACGAGGGCTGGGCCCGGCTCGACGCTCGCATCGCCGCGCTGTTCACGCGCGGCCAGGAGCGCGGCGAGTTCCGGATCGACCTGACACCCGCGTGGCTCACGGAGGCGCTCTACAGCCTGATCGGCGGGGGCGCATGGGCCGTACAGGACGGCCGGGTGGCCGCCAAGGACTTCCAACACATGATCGTCGAGCTTCTGCTCGGCGGCGCCAGACGGAGAGTGGAACCATGACCAGCACACACCAGCGCACATCCGCGGCGGAGGTGGAGCCGAGGCCCGGGCGAGGACGATGGCTCGCGCTCTCCGTCCTCGTGCTCGCGGTGCTCCTGGTCGCGGTCGACGCGACGGTGCTCGGTCTCGCGACGCCGTATATCAGCGAGGACCTGGAACCGACCGGCACGCAGCTCCTGTGGATCGGTGACGTCTACTCGTTCGTGATCGCGGGACTCCTGGTCTCCATGGGCAGCCTCGGTGACCGCATCGGCCGTAAGAAGCTGCTGCTCACGGGCGCGGTCGCGTTCGGCGCCGTCTCGGTGCTCAACGCGTACGCGACGACCCCCGAAATGATGATCCTGGCCCGGGCCCTGCTCGGCGTCGCGGGCGCCACCCTGATGCCCTCGACCCTCGCCCTGATCCGCAACATCTTCACCGACCCGCGCGAGCGTTCCCTCGCCGTCGGCATCTGGGGCGCGGCGGCCTCGGCGGGCGCGGCCGTGGGCCCCGTCGTCGGCGGATTCCTGCTCGAACACTTCTGGTGGGGCTCGGTCTTCCTGATCAACCTGCCCGTCATGGCGGTCCTCGTCGTCGTCGGCATCAAGCTGCTGCCCGAGTCGAAGAACCCGGCCGGCGGGCCGTGGGATCTGATCAGCGTCGTCCTGTCCCTCGTCGGCATGATCGGTGTCGTCTACGCGGTCAAGCAGGCCGCGTCGCACGGCCTCGGCTGGGAGGTGCCGGCGTCCGGCGTGCTCGGACTGGCCGCTCTGACCTGGTTCGTCCGCCGCCAGCTCACGCTGCCCGCACCGCTCCTCGACATGCGGCTGTTCCGTCACCGCGGATTCTCGGCCGCTGTCCTCGCCGACCTGCTCACCATCCTCGGCCTCTCGGGCCTGGTGTTCTTCCTCTCCCAGTTCCTGCAACTGGTCCAGGGACGTGGCCCGTTCGAGGCCGGTCTCGCCGAACTGCCCGCCGCCATCGGCGCGGTGGCGGCCGGACTGGTCGCGGGTACGGTCGCGCGCCGGTTCTCCGTGCGCTCCGTCGTCGCGGGCGGCCTCGCCGCCGTGGGCTTCGCCCTGGCCGGGCTGACCGGACTCAGCCAGTCGACCGGCTATCCGCTGCTCGGGGCCGTGCTCCTGATCGTGGGCGTCGGCGCAGGGTTCTCGTTCACCGTCACGGCGGACGTGATCCTGTCCAGCGTGCCGAAGGAGCAGGCGGGCTCGGCGTCCGCGGTCTCCGAGACGGCGTACGAACTGGGCGCGGCTCTCGGCATCGCCCTGCTCGGCTCCATCGTCACGGGCGTCTACCGGGACTTCACGGCCCCGGCCGGCACCCCGCCCGAGGTGGCGTCGGCCGCCCACGAATCCCTGGGCGGAGCGGTCGAGTCCGTCTCGGCGCTGCCCGCGCACACCGCGAGCGAACTGCTGACGGCAGCGCAGGGCGCCTTCGTCGACGGGCTGCGGGCCGCCGCGGGCGTCGGCGCGGCGGTGCTCCTCGCGACGGCGGTGGCGGCGTGGTTCCTGCTGCGCGGCCAGAAGCTGGAGGACGGCGTCGAACACCCGTGACGGACGCGTCCGCACGGATGACG
The DNA here is from genome assembly GCF_002803065.1 of Streptomyces sp. CB01635. Classification (GTDB taxonomy): domain Bacteria; phylum Actinomycetota; class Actinomycetes; order Streptomycetales; family Streptomycetaceae; genus Streptomyces. Next base: position 59,052 of record NZ_NNBL01000018.1, on the reverse strand, counting down.
ACGCGGCCGTACGGATGACGCACTTTCAGCGGGCGTCCGGACGGCCATACGCATGACGAAGGGCCGCACCCACCGGGTGCGGCCCTTCGTGACGCTCAAGTGCTACCGGCTCAGGCGGCCTTCGCCTTGGTCGCGTACATGTCCACGTACTCCTGGCCGGACAGGCGCATGACCTCCGCCATCACCGAGTCCGTCACGGCGCGCAGCACATAGCGGTCGCGGCCCATGCCGTCGTAGCGCGAGAACTCCATCGGCTCGCCGAAGCGGACCGTGACGCGGCCGGGCCGCGGGAGGCCGCTGCCGCCCGGCTGGAGCTTGTCCGTGCCGATCATCGCGAACGGTACGACGGGCGCGCCCGTCATCAGGGTCAGCCGGGCGATGCCGGTGCGGCCGCGGTAGAGCCGGCCGTCGGGGGAGCGGGTGCCCTCGGGGTAGATGCCGAAGACCTGGCCCTCCTCCAGGACGCGGCGGCCGGTCATGAGCGCCGCGACACCGCCGTTGGCGCCGTCGCGGTCGACCGGGATCATGCCGACGCCGGTGAAGAACCACGCCATGACACGGCCCTTGAGGCCCTTGCCGGTGACGTACTCGTCCTTGCCGATGAACAGGACCTGACGGTCACACACGATCGGCAGCACGATCGAGTCGATGAAGGTCAGGTGGTTGCCCGCGAGAATGACAGGACCGGTGCCCGGGATGTTCTCGGCGCCCTCCACCCGGGGGCGGAACATCAGGCGCATGATCGGTGAGAGCACTGCCTTGATGAACGCGAAACGGGACAACGGGCCCTCCGGTGTCAAGGGTGGCGGCCTAAGCCGTGGCTGGATGAGCTGAAGTCTGTGCAGGTGAGGACGATACTCGCGGCCCCCGGCCTGTTGCACATCGGGTTCACGCACTCGATACGCAGTGTTGACCCTCATTTACGCTCCGTTGGCCGTCACGCGGCGCGCAGGAGTCACCCCGCATCACCTTTCCGTTCGGCCCAAGGTCTCCCACTGGACACTCCCGCACACCTACGATCGGTGCGCTTTGACAGGTGCAAGGCAGCGATGTGGGAGGAGTGCTCAATGGGGATGCGGAAGTCACAGGAGTCCCGGGGGTCGCAGCTCGGCCGCCGTTCGGTACTGGGTGCGGCGGTGCTCGGCGCGGGCGGAGCCGTCCTGGGCGCGCCCGGCGTGGCGAGCGCCGACGAGCGCGGCAGTGGCGGACATCACGGCGGTGGTGGCTACAAGAGCCTGCCTGTGCCCACCGTCATCGCCCACCGCGGTACGAGCGGCTACCGCCCGGAGCACACCTTCGGCTCGTACCAGCTGGCCCTGGACATGGGCGCGCACGTCATCGAGGCGGGCGACCTCGTGCCCACCAAGGACGGTCACCTCGTATGCCGTCACGAGCCGGAAATCGGCGGGACGACCGACGTCTCCGCGCACCCCGAGTTCGCCGGCCGCAAGACCACCAAGAGCCTCGACGGGGTCGCCACCACCGGCTGGTTCACCGAGGACTTCACGCTCGCCGAGCTGAAGACCCTGCGCGCCAAGGAGCGCATCCCGGCCAACCGCCAGCGCAACACCCTCTACGACGGCCGCTGGGACATCCCCACCTTCGAAGAGGTCCTCAAGTGGCGGGAGCGGCAGAGCCGCGAGCGCGGCAAGGAGGTGTGGATCCACGTCGAGACCAAGCACCCCACCTACTTCCGCAAGCTCGGCCTCGGCCTCGAGGAGCGCGTCGCCCCGCTCCTGCGCAAGTACGGCGTGAACAGGAAGAATTCGCCCGTCTTCCTCCAGTCCTTCGAGCCGACCAGCATCCAGCGCCTGAACAAGCTGGTCGACAACCCGCTCGTCGTGCTCCTGTCGACCGCGAACTCCCGCCCCTGGGACTTCGTCGACGCCGGTGACCCGCGCACCGTCGCCGACCTCATCACCCCCAAGGGCCTCGACGAGATCGCCTCGTACGCCCAGGGCATCGGCCCCACGCTCGACCTCGTCATCCCCAAGGACAAGGACGGCAAGCTCCTCGCGCCCACCACGCTCGTCGAGGACGCGCACGCCGCGGGCCTGATCCTGCACCCGTACACGATGCGCAACGAGAACACCTTCCTGCCCGCCGACTTCAAGAAGGGCACCGACCCGAACGCCTACGGCGACGCGTTCGGCGCCTTCAAGGCCTATCTGGCCACCGGCATCGACGGCATCTTCTCGGACAACTGCGACACGGCGCTCCTCGCCCGCGAGGACTTCCTGAAGGCCTGACCTCCCTCAGTTCACCGTCAACACCGCGCACCCCGGCCCCGGTTGGGGTGACGCGCGGCCGCCCCGGCAACCGCACGTCCGGGCGGCCGCGTCCCGCCCGGCATGACGTACGACCTGGTCATCGACGCCCTGCGCCCACTCATCGCCGCCGAGGTCTCGGCGGAGACCGCTGACGGCGCGGGCGAACCCGGCGACCTCGAACAGGCAGTCTGGCTGCGCCTGCTGGAGCGCATCGACACCGACGGCCCACCCGCCGACCCAGCGGCCTGGCTCACCGCCGCCGTCAGATCCGAGGCGCGCCGCACCCGCCACGCCGCGCTGCGCGAGATCCCGTACGTCACGGAGCCCGCCGACGACTTCGAACACGGCCCGGAACAGCGGGCGCTGGCCGGCGACCGCCACCGCGCGCTGCACGCCGCCGTGCGCAGACTGCCCGGGCGCTGCCCCCGCGTCGTGGCCGCTCTCCTGTCACCACAGGACCTCACCTACCGTGAGATCGCAGGGGAGTTGGGTATCTCACAGGGCAGCCTCGGTCCGGAACGTTCCAGATGTCTGGGATGCCTGCGCAGAATGCTGGCAGCAGAGGTTGCGGCTCCTGAACCCTGGGGAAAGGAGCGATAGACAACCGGCGGAGCAGGTGAGCGGGAGGCATGCACACATGGGCATGAGCGTGATCATCTCTGCGGCGACCGAGCAGGACGCCGAGAAGATCCTCAAACTTCAGTACCTGTGCTACCAGAGCGAGGCCGAGCTCTACGGCGACTACTCCATCGAACCGCTGACGGAACCGCTCGCCTCGGTCAGGGCCGAACTCGCGGGCGGCACGGTCCTGGTGGCCCGGCTCGGGGAGGAAGTCGTGGCCGCGGTGCGGGGCGCCGTGGATGCGGACGGCACGGCCCGGATAGGCAAGCTCGTCGTGCACCCGCGCATGCAGCGCCACGGCCTGGGTGGACGGCTCCTCGACGCCGTCGAGGCGAAGCTCGGCGTCGACGGCGCCGCCAAGCGCTTCCAGCTGTTCACCGGCCACCGCAGCGAGCACAACCTGCGGCTCTACCGGAAGCACGGCTACGCGGCCGTGTCCACGAAGCGCGTCGACGAGCGGCTCACCGTGGTGACGCTCACCAAGGAGGCGGAAGCGGGCGCCTTCGTCGCCTAGTTGCTGTCGCCCGGTTCCTGTCGGCAGGCGCTAGCGCGTAGCCCGGCGCGCCTTGTTGAGCCAGAACATCGCGGTCACCGGGAGCAGTACCGGAATGAACAGATAGCCCATGCCGTAGTCCGACCAGACCGTGGCGTCCGGGAACGCCGACGGGTCCGCCAGCGTCCAGGTCCCCACGGTCAGTACGCCCACGAGCTCGGCGGCGCAGCACACCAGCGCCGCCTTGCGGGCCTTCTCCCCGCCGCGCACGAGCGAGTACGTGATGAAGCCGTACACGATGCCCGCGAGCGCCGACAGCGAGTAGGCGAGCGGCGCGTGGTCGAACTCCGTGGAGATCTGGACGGCCGAGCGCGAGACCGCGCCGACCACCATCACGCCGTACAGCCACACCAGCAGCGTGCCGGGGCCGCTGGTCAGTTTCTGCGGCTTGCCGCCGCTCTCGCTCTGTGAGGTCACGGACACCTCAGCCTCCCCAGATGTCGTAGAGCCGCACTTGCAGGACGGCCAGCACGATGCCGCCGGCCGCCACCGTCACCGAACCCCAGCGGGTGCGCTCGGCGAGCGACATGAAGCCGGCCGCCGGGATGCACGCGAACGCGCCGATCAGGTAGGCCACGAAGATCGTCGTGCCCTGGTCGGGCTTCTCGCCGCGTGCCAGGTGCACGATGCCGACGATCAGCTGGACCGTGGCGAGCAGCGACACCACCGCCATGCCGATGAAGTGCCAGTCCTTGGTCGGCTGGTCGCGGTAGGCGGCGAAGCCGCACCAGGCGGCGAGCGCGAGCGCGGCAACAGCGGTCGCGACCGTCAGGGCATCAAGCATGCCGAGACCCTATTACGGCCGAAAAGGCCCGGTGCGCGCGGCCCCGCCACCGTGGCGTTGGCCACAGCGCGCCGGGTTCCGGGCCCGGCTCGTACGAGGGCGGGAACCACCTCCTGCCCCTGTCCGCACTGGCCGCACGGGGTACCGGGTGCGGCTCGGACCGGGGCGGGCACCGTCCAGGGCTGTCCGCTATTCGGACAGCGGTTCGGGGATCCCGGCGCACTTCTGCTTTACTTTTCGCATGACCACGACGAGCAGCCGCACCCTTGCGACCGAGGCGACGATGACGCCCGGTGCTCGTTGTATGTGTCGAATGTGCGCCTTCTGAGGGCCCCCGCACCGCCTGTTTCTCGCGCCCCGAAGCGAAACGCCGTGCCCAGTACGTACTTACGCCGTACGTGACCGGGCCGCCCCGCGCACAGTCTCCCCCCGGTTCCACCGCCACAGCGAGAACCGTGCTGCGTCCAGGCCGATCCCGACCATGAATGCCCGCCGCAGGCGCTCACCCGCGCCGCGCAATCGACAGTGACGGAATCCCACGTGATCACCACCCAGGGCCTCACCAAGGTCTACCGCTCGCGCGGTCGAGAGGTCACCGCCCTCGACGGCGTCGATCTGCACGTCCGCGAGGGCGAGGTGTACGGCGTCATCGGCCAGTCCGGCGCCGGCAAGTCCTCGCTCATCCGCTGCGTCAACCTCCTGGAGCGTCCCACCTCCGGCACGGTGACGGTCGCCGGTCAGGACCTCACCGCCCTCGTCGGCCGCGGCTCCCGCGCCGGCAAGGAGCTGCGCGAGGCACGCAGCCGCATCGGCATGGTCTTCCAGCACTTCAACCTGCTGTCCTCGCGCACCGTCCAGGACAACATCGAGCTGCCGCTCGAAATCCTCGGCAAGTCGGGGAAAGAGCGGTCCCGCAAGGCGCTGGAGCTCCTCGACCTGGTCGGCCTCGCCGACAAGGCCAAGTCCTACCCGGCCCAGCTCTCCGGCGGCCAGAAGCAGCGCGTCGGCATCGCCCGCGCCCTGGCCGGCGACCCGAAGGTGCTGCTCTCCGACGAGGCCACCAGCGCCCTCGACCCCGAGACCACCCGCTCCATCCTCCAGCTCCTGCGCGACCTCAACCAGCAGCTCGGCCTGACCGTCCTGCTCATCACGCACGAGATGGACGTCGTCAAGACGGTCTGCGACTCCGCCGCTCTCATGGAGCGCGGACAGATCGTCGAGTCCGGCACGGTCAGTGAGCTCCTCGCCACTCCGGGATCCGAGCTCGCCGCCGCGCTCTTCCCGGTGAGCGGCGACGCCAGCGGCGCGGACCGCACGGTCATCGACGTCACCTTCCACGGCGAGTCGACGACCCAGCCGGTCATCTCCCAGATGTCGCGCACGTACAACATCGACATCTCGATCCTCGGCGCCGCTATGGACACCGTCGCCGGCAAGCAGGTCGGCCGCATGCGTATCGAGCTGCCCGGCCGCTTCGACGAGAACGTCGTGCCGATCGGCTTCCTGCGCGAGCAGGGCCTCCAGGTCGAGATCCACGGACATCAGGGCGGCGCGCCCGTACTGCTGAAGGAAGGTGTCACCAAGTGACCTGGTCGGAGATGCAGCCGCTGCTGTCCCAGGCATGTTGGGACACCCTCTACATGGTCGGCTGGTCCACGCTGATCGCCGTCGTCGCGGGCCTGCCCCTCGGCGTCCTGCTGGTCCTCACGGACCGCGGCGGTCTGCTGCAGAACGCCGTGGTGAACAAGGTCATCGGGCAGATCGTGAACATCGTCCGCTCGATGCCCTTCCTCATCCTGATGGTCGCCCTGATGGGCTTCACCCGCTGGATCGTCGGCACCACCATCGGCCGTGAGGCCGCCATCGTGCCGCTGGCGATCGGCGCCATCCCGTTCTTCGCGCGGCTCGTCGAGACCTCCGTACGCGAGGTGGACGGCGGGCTGATCGAGGCCGTGCAGTCGATGGGCGGCAACACCTGGACCGTGGTCCGCAAGGTCCTCGTGCCCGAGTCGCTGCCGTCGCTGATCTCGGCCACCACCACGACGATCATCGCGATCATCGGCTACTCCGCGATGGCCGGCACGGTCGGCGCGGGCGGCCTCGGCGACCTCGCGATCCGCTACGGCTACCAGCGCTTCGAGGCCGAGCTGATGTGGATCATCGTGGCGGTCCTCGCCGTCACCATCGCCGTCATCCAGTTCGCGGGCGACAGCGGAGCCCGCGTCCTGCACCGCCGGGCAGGCAAGGGCGGCGAACCGCTCCGCTTCCGCGCCTTCACGGGCCTGCTGCCCGGCGGCCCCGTCACCGCGGACGCCACCCCGGCCAAGACCCGCTGACCCGCTGACCGCTGTCCCTGTCTCCCCGTCCCACCCGGCGGGTTGCACCACCCATGGAGAAAGGCACTTTTCGTGCGTAACACCACCAAGATCACCGCTGCTGTCCTCGCCACCGGCGCCCTCACCCTGGGCCTGACCGCCTGCGGCTCCGACAAGGGCGACACGAAGGCCAAGGCGTCCGACCCGCTGGTCGTCGCCGCGACGCCCGTCCCGCACGCCGAGATCCTCGAGTACGTGAAGGACCACCTGGCGAAGAAGGCCGGCCTCAACCTCGAGGTCAAGGAGTTCACCGACTACGTCACGCCGAACACGGCGACCGAGGACGGGTCGGTGGACGCCAACTACTTCCAGACCCAGCCGTACCTGGAAGACTTCAACAAGAAGAACGCCACGCACCTCGAGTCGGTCGCCACGGTCCACCTCGAGCCGCTCGGCCTCTACTCCCAGAAGGCCAAGAAGCTCGGCGACCTGAAGAAGGGCGGCACCATCGCCCTCCCGAACGACGCCGACAACGAGAGCCGCGCCCTGCGCTTCCTCGCCGCCAACAAGCTCATCACGCTCAAGAGCGGCTCCGAGGCCACCGCGACCCCGCAGGACATCGCGAAGAACCCGAAGGACCTCCAGTTCAAGGAGGTCGAGGCGGCCCAGACCCCGCGCTCCCTGCAGGACGTCGACGCCGCGGTGATCAACGGCAACTACGCGATCGGTGCCCACCTCAACCCCGCCAAGGACTCCCTCGCCCTGGAGTCCACGAAGAACAACGCGTACAACAACGTCCTCGCCGTGAAGAAGGGCAACGAGGACGACCCGCGAGTGGAGAAGCTCGCGAAGCTGCTGACGTCGCCCGAGGTGAAGAAGTTCATCGAGGACAAGTACGCCGGCTCCGTCCTTCCCTCCTTCTGATCGCCGCGATGCGCACCGCCACGATTCCCGCCGCCGTCATCGCCGGAGCCCTCGCGCTCGGCCTGACGGCCTGCGGGTCCGGCGACTCGGGGTCCGGCTCCGGCGACACGAGCGGCAAGCTCGTCGTCGGCGCCACCCCGACGCCGGCCGGTGAAGTCCTCACGTACGTACAGCAGCACCTGGCGAAGAAGGCCGGACTCGACCTGGAGATCAAGGAGTTCACGGACTACGTCCTGCCGGACACCTCTCTCCAGGACGGCTCCCTCGACGCCAACCTGTACCAGCACAAGCCCTACCTGGACGACTTCAACAAGTCCAAGGGCACCACCTTGAGCGCGGTCACCGAGGTGTACCTGCCGCCCATGGGGGTCTACTCCAAGAAGGTCGACGACGTCACGAAGCTCCGCAACGGAGCGACCGTGGCACTGCCGAACGACACCACCAACGAGGGCAGGGCGCTCGAACTCCTCGCCTCCAAGGGCGTCATCGGGCTCAAGAAGGGCGCCGGCGCGAACGCGAGCCCGCAGGACATCGCGTCCAACCCGAAGAAGCTCGTCTTCAAGGAGCTCGAACCGGCCCAGCTGCCGCGCTCGTTGGCCGACGTCGACGCGGCCGTCATCAACAACAACTACGCGCTCGACGCGAAGTTGAGCCCCAAGAAGGACGCCATCCTCGTGGAGTCCGTGAAGGGCAACCCGTACAACAACGTCCTCGCCGTCAAGAAGGGCAACGAGGACGACCCCCGGGTCAAAAAGCTTGCCACGCTGCTGACTTCACCCGAGGTGAAGAAGTTCATCGAGGACAGGTACCAGGGCTCGGTACTTCCGGTCACCGCCGGCTGACACCACCCGCAGCGACCGCACCTACACGGGGTCCTCTTCCGCACCGGGAGAGGACCCCGTGGTGCAGTTACGTGCCTTCATGCTGCATGCTGGGCACTTCACCAGGCCATGAAGGTTACGGAGCGGCGCCATGACTACTGGTACTCGGGGCTTCCCGGACATCTCCATCAGCACGGATCGGCTGGTCCTGCGCGCCCTCGAGGAGGACGACGCCCCCGCCCTCGCCGAGATGATGAACGACGAGATGGTCGCCGCCTGGACCTCCGTGCCCCAGCCCTTCACCGAGGACCAGGCCCGCACCTGGATCACTCAGTACGCCCCCACCGAGCGCATCGCCGGCCGCGGCCTCGACCTGGCCGTCACCGAGTTCCTCACCCAGCGCCTGGTCGGCATCGTCCAGCTCGGCAAGACGAACTGGCACGTGAGCTCCACCGAGCTGTCGTACATCATCGCGCCCTGGGCCCGCGGCGAGGGCTACGCGTCCGAGGCGGCGCTCGCCACCGCCCGCTGGCTCTTCCGCGAGCAGGGCCTCGAGCGCCTGGAGCTGCGCACCGCGGCCGACAACACCGCCTCCCAGCAGGTCGCCCAGAAGATCGGCTGCATCAGCGAGGGCGTCCTGCGCAACGCGTGCATAGCGCGCACCCGTACCGAGGACGGCGGCTGGGAGGACCTGCGGACCGACTTCATCGTGTGGAGCCTGCTGCCCGAGGACCTCGACGGCGTCTCCGACGAGTTCGCCGAAACCAGTGGATACACGTCCTTCTCGGACTGGAACTGACCCCCAAGGTCGCACCCAGGTACACCAGGTACGCTCACCGAGCCCGTTCGACCCGCAAGAACCCCCAGGAGACTGACACGATGGCCGACCGGGTCACGGTGATCGGCTGGGACGGCTCGCCCCTGACCGCGGCGGCACGCTCCGCCCTCGGTGCCGCAACTCTCGTGGCGGGCGCCGGCCACCACCTCGCTCTTCCCGAGGTTCCGGGCCGCGCCGAGCGGATCAGGCTCGGCAGCGTCTCGCTCGCCGCCCGCCGCATCGCCGCCCACCGCGGCACCGCCGTCGTCCTCGCCGACGGAGACCCCGGCTTCTTCGGTGTCGTACGCACGCTGCGCGCGCGCGAGTTCGGCCTCGAGGTCGAAGTGGTCCCCGCCGTCTCCTCCGTGGCACAGGCGTTCGCCCGCGCCGGCATGCCCTGGGACGACGCCCAGGTCGTCGTCGCCCACCGCCGCACCCTGCGCCGCGCCGTCAACGTCTGCCGCGCCCACCCGAAGGTCGCCGTCCTCACCTCGCCCGGAGCCGGCCCCGCCGAGCTCGGACTGCTCCTCGAAGGCGTCCACCGCACCTTCGTCATCTGCGAGGAACTCGGCACCGACCGCGAGCAGGTCACCGTCGTGACCAGCGACAAGGCAGCCGATCACACCTGGCGCGACCCGAACGTCGTCATCGTCATCGGCGGCACCACCGCCCCGTCCGACGAAAGCGCCTGGCTCGCCGGAGGCGCCCCCTCGGCCGGCGTGCGCGGCTGGGCCCTTCCCGCCGCCGAGTACGGCGGCGGCCTCGGCGAGGGCGAGACCGAGCCCCTGCGCGCGGCTCAACTCGCCCGCACCGGACCGCGCGTGGGCGACCTCGTCTGGGACATCGGCTGCGGCAGCGGAGCCTTCACAGCGGAGGCCGCCCGCTTCGGCGCCGCCGTCATCGCCGTCGACCGTGACCCCGACGCCTGCGCCCGCACCCTCGCCACCGCTCGCCGCTTCGGCGTGCAGCCGCAGATCGTGCACGGCACGGCGCCCCACATCCTCGAAGACCTGCCCGAACCCGATGTCGTACGCATCGGGGGCGGGGGAGCGGCCGTCGTCTCCGCCGTCGCCGACCGGCGTCCCGAGCGCATCGTGACGCACGCCGCGACACGCGATGCCGCCGAACTCATCGGCAGGGACCTGACGGAGCACGGCTACCGGGTCGAGTGCTCGCTCCTGCAGTCCGTCGAGCTGGACACTCGCGCCTGGACCGAGAAGGAGCGGACCGTGGGGTTCCTGCTCTCCGGGGAGTTGCCCGACCGCAACCCGTGACCCCGTCGCTCCGGGGCGCGCGGTAGGCTGGCCGATCGTTGTACTGCACCCGGACGTCCGGCTTTCCGTCGGTCAATGTCCGGAAAACGCGCCACTTTTGGGGTACGTGTGGTACGGCAGGACCGGAGGACGCGCAACGTGGCGCAGTCCACAGCGGGCCGTGCCCGATCCAGGTGCGGTGGCAGCCGGCCGACCGGGACAATACCTGTTGTCCTCAGCCGGCTCGTGCCGCACGGCACTCACGCTCGTTCTTCATGACGGGCGGTCGGTGCGCCGCTCCGGTCACTGGGGTCGCATCCCCGGCCGACGGCCGGGGGCTGCCGAAGAAGCACTAACCGATGGGCGAGGGGTACGCATGACCGACACCGGCCAGGTTCCGGGCGAGGGGCTGCCGGAGAACGCAGGCACGGTGGAACAGCCGGGCGTCCCCGCCCCGGGTGCGTACACCTTCCTCGACCCCTCCGAAACCCCCACCGAAGAAGACGATCTGCTGCTGATGCCGGGTTCGCAGGGAGCCTGGGGCGAGCCGCAGGCCGCCCCGATGCCAGCCCCGCACGAGCCGGGCCCGCACGAGACGGCGGGCCGGGACAGTGGCCACGTCGACCTGAACGGCGTCCGAGTGCCGGGGCCCTCGCCCGCCCCGCACCCCGGGCCCGCGCGTCGCCCGCTGCACATGGGCCCGCCGGTGCCGGACGGCACGGGCAGCCCCGTCCGCTCGCTCGCCGACCGCGGCCCCGCGCACACACCGCCGAACCCGATGCCGGTACGTCAGGCGGGCCCGCCCACCACGGAACCCGAGTACCTCGACATCCCGCGCGACGAGACGGGCGCCCCGGCGCCGCAGCTCGGTGAGATCCCGCCGCTGGGTGCCGCTGCCTGGGGCGCACAGCCGCCGCAGCAGGGCTTCGAGGCGCCGGCCGCAGTAGCGGAGACCGCCGCGGAGGCAGCCCCCGACGTCGCAGCAGAAACGGTCGTCCCGGACGCCACTCCTGTCGCACCGGCCGCCCCGACCCAGCAGACCGTCGGCGACGCCCCCGTGTTCGCCCAGGCGCCGCAGCATCCGCAGGACGTGCATGCCGCGCAGGCCGAGCCGGCTGAGCTGACGCCGGAGGCCTTGGCGGCCCCGGAGTTCGCCGCACCCGAGGAGGTGCCGGTGTACGCCGCGGCTCCCGACGGTGGCCTGTTCGCCGAGGAGCAGGCCGCGCCGGCCGAGTACGCCGTCGACTACTCCTCCGCTCCGAACGGTGTGCAGTTCGCGCCGGTCGCGCAGGGCCCCGAGGGCGCCCAGTTCGCGGTGCAGCCCGAGCCGGTGGCTGCCTATGCAGGGCACCAGCGCGTGGCCGCGCACCCCGGTGAGCTGCCCCTCGACCCGCACTCCGGCCAGTTCGCCATGGCGCCCGAGGCGGTCCAGGGCCAGCACTTCCCGCAGGCGCCCGCCGAGGGCCAGGCGGACCAGGCGCCGCAGCCGCTCGGCCAGTTCGTGCCCGTCGAGGGGAACATCCCCACCACGCCGCACCTGGCGCCGACGCCGCCGCAGCACATGGTCGTGCCGCCGCTGCCCGAGCCCGCGGCCGAGCTGCCCGAACCGGCGGCGCCCGCCGCCCCGGCCCCCGTCCTCATCGACGAGACCCCCGAAACACCCGCCGCGGACCAGGTCCCCCAAGCGCAAGAAGCACACGAAGTCCACGTGGTACCCGAGACACACGAAGCGCACGCGATGAACGACGCGGCGCACGCGATGAACGAAGCGCACGCGATGAACGAGCCGCAGCTGACGCACGAGACCGCTGCCATCCCCGAGGCCACCGAGCTCTCCGGGACCGCTGAGGCGCCCGAGGCGCCCGCCGAGCCCTCGCCCGTACTCGCCGAGACCCCCGTCCCGGCCGAAGCGGACGCGGCGGAGCGGGAGATCGCTCCCGAAGCCGCCGAGCCCGTCACCGCCGAGGCGGAGCAGGCGCTCGCAGTGTCTGAGCCGGAAACCCTCGTCCCCGCCCCCCGCGAGTCCGAGCCCGCCATCCAGGACATGGCGGACGCGGCCCCCGAGACGCTGGCCCCGGCCGACGACCTCGCGGGCCCGGCCGCTCCCGGCTACGACGAGGCCGAGCGCGAGGCCGTCCTGCGCGTCATGCGCGAGCGCCGCGACATCCGTAACGGCTTCCGCAGCGACCCGATCCCGCACGACGTGCTGCTCCGCGTCCTGGAGGCCGCGCACACGGCGCCTTCCGTCGGCCACTCGCAGCCCTGGGACTTCGTCGTCATCCGCTCCGCGGAGACCCGGCGCACGATGCACGAACTGGCCATGCGCCAGAAGGACGCGTACGCCAAGTCCCTGCCCAAGGGCCGTGCGAAGCAGTTCAAGGAACTGAAGATCGAGGCCATCCTCGACACCCCGGTGAACATCGTCGTCACCGCCGACCCGACGCGCGGCGGCCGCCACACCCTCGGCCGCCACACGCAGCCGCAGATGGCCCCGTACTCCTCCGCGCTCGCGGTCGAGAACCTGTGGCTCGCGGCCCGCGCCGAGGGCCTCGGCGTCGGCTGGGTCAGCTTCTTCGACGAGCGCGAGATGGTCCGCACCCTCGGCCTGCCCGACCACCTCGAGGTCGTCGCCTACCTCTGCGTGGGCTACGTCGACGAGTTCCCGGACGAGCCCGAGCTGATGCAGGCCGGCTGGTCCAAGCGCCGCCCGCTGTCGTGGGTCGTCCACGAGGAGACGTACGGCCGCCGCGCCCTGCCCGGCGAGGACCCGCACGACCTGCTCGCCGAGACCGTCTCCAACATCCGCCCGCTGGACGCCAAGGCGCTCGGCGAGGCGTGGGAGCGGCAGAAGCGGATGACGAAGCCCGCCGGTGCGCTCGGCATGCTGGAGATCATCTCTGCCCAGCTCTCCGGCCTGTCCCGGATGTGCCCGCCCCCGATCCCGGAGCCCGCGGCCGTCGCGATCTTCGCGGGTGACCACGGCGTGCACGCCCAGGGCGTCACCCCGTGGCCGCAGGAGGTCACGGCCCAGATGGTCGCCAACTTCCTCGGCGGCGGCGCGGTCTGCAACGCGTTCGCGAACCAGGTCGGCGCCGAGGTCTGCGTCATCGACGTGGGCGTGGCGAGCGAACTCCCGGCCACCCCCGGCCTGCTGCCCCGCAAGGTCCGCGCCGGCACCGCCGACATGACCACCGGTCCCGCCCTCAGCCGCGAAGACGTCAAGGCGGCCATCGAGGTCGGCATCGAGACGGCCCGCGACCTCGTCGCGGCCGGCAACAAGGGGCTCCTCACCGGCGAGATGGGCATCGCCAACACCACGGCGTCGGCCGCCCTGATCTCGGTCTACACGGGCGTCGACCCGTCCGAGGTGACCGGCCGTGGCACGGGCATCAACGACGAGACCCACGCCCGCAAGGTCGAGGTCGTCCGCCGCGCGCTCGACCTGCACCAGCCGGACCCGGCCGACCCGATCGGCGTCCTCGCCGCGGTCGGCGGCCTGGAGCACGCGGCGATGGTCGGCCTCCTCCTGGGCGGCGCGTCGCTGCGGACCCCGGTGATCCTGGACGGCGTCAGCGCCGGAGCGGCCGCCCTGGTCGCCCGCGCCATCGCCCCCGAGGTCCTCGCGGCCTGCATCGCGGGCCACCGCAGCGCGGAGCCCGGCCATGTGGCGGCCCTGAACAAGCTGGGTCTGCGCCCCCTGGTCGACCTGGACCTCCGCCTCGGCGAGGGCACGGGAGCACTCCTCGCCCTGCCGATCGTCCAGAGCGCGGCCCGTGCGATGCACGAGGTGGCGACGTTCGACTCGGCGGGCGTCACGGAGAAGTAGCAGGGCCGAGGGCGGCAGCCCTCAATGCCACAGGGGCGGGCCGGGACAGTGGTCCCGCCCGCCCCGTACGCTGAACCCGCACGTCAAAGGCCCGCTCCAGCGCCGAAGCGAGCCCCGTACAGGCATCACCCGTCACACGCGCCACCCGCACGAGGAGCCGCACGCCCATGGCCGCAGAACACCCCGCGTACCCCGTAGGCCTCCGTCTCACCGGCCGCCGCGTAGTCGTACTCGGCGGCGGCCAGGTGGCCCAGCGCCGCCTCCCGGCCCTCATCGCGGCGGGCGCCGACATCCACCTGGTCTCGCCCACCGCGACACCCTCGGTGGAGGCCATGGCGGACGGCGGTGAACTCACCTGGTCGCGGCGCCCGTACGCGGACGGAGACCTCGCCGACGCCTGGTACGCCCTCATCGCCACCGGCGACCGCACCGCGAACGAGGCGGCCTCTGCCGAGGCCGAGCGCCACCGTGTCTGGTGCGTCCGCTCCGACGACGCCGACGCGGCCACCGCCTGGACGCCGGCCACCGGCCGCTCCGAAGGCGTCACGGTCGCCGTCCTGACCACCGACGCCGCCGGCCGCGACCCCCGCCACACGGCGGCCGTGCGCGACGCGATCGTCGAGGGCCTGCGCGACGGCACGCTCGTCGCCCCGCACCACCGCAAGCGCACCACCGGCGTCTCCCTGGTCGGCGGCGGCCCCGGCGACCCCGACCTGATCACGGTCCGCGGCCGTCGCCTCCTCGCCGAGGCGGACGTCGTCATCGCGGACCGGCTCGGCCCCCGCGACCTGCTCGACGAACTCCCGCCGCACGTCGAGGTGATCGACGCGGCGAAGATCCCGTACGGCCGCTACATGGCCCAGGAGGCCATCAACAACGCGCTCATCGAGCACGCCAAGCAGGGCAAGGCCGTCGTACGCCTCAAGGGCGGCGACCCGTACGTCTTCGGCCGCGGCATGGAAGAGGCCATCGCGCTGGAGGCCGAGGGCATCCCGTACACGGTCGTCCCCGGCATCTCCAGCTCGATCTCCGTGCCCGGCGCGGCCGGCATCCCGGTCACCCACCGCGGCGTCGCTCATGAGTTCACCGTGGTCAGCGGCCATGTCGCGCCCGACGACGAGCGCTCGCTCGTCGACTGGCCCGCACTCGCCAAGCTGCGCGGCACCCTCGTCGTCCTGATGGGCGTCGACAAGATCGGCAGGATCGCCGAGACCCTCATCGCGCACGGCAAGTCCGCGCAGACGCCGGTCGCCCTGGTCCAGGAGGGCACCACGGCCGCCCAGCGCCGCGTGGACGCGACCCTGGAGACCGTCGAGGACGCCGTCCGCACCCACGAGGTGCGGCCCCCGGCCGTCATCGTCATCGGCGACGTCGTCGCGGTGGGCCCGCAGCACACCGCGTGACCCGTCACCAACCCCCACACGTAACCAGCGGTAACAGAACTCGCTCCGAGCCGTTGGCACCGCACCCAGGACAAGGCAGTATCAACCTGTGGCTGAAGCTCAAGGTCTCATCACCATCGAAGATCCCGACGACCCGCGCCTGCGCGACTACACGGGCCTGACCGACGTCGAGCTCCGCCGCAGGCGCGAGCCCGCCGAGGGCCTGTTCATCGCCGAGGGCGAGAAGGTGATCAGACGGGCCAAGCAGGCCGGGTACGAGATGCGCTCCATGCTGCTCTCGGCCAAGTGGGTCGACGTCATGCGCGACGTCATCGACGAGGTCCCGGCCCCGGTCTACGCCGTGAGCCCGGACCTCGCCGAACGTGTCACCGGCTACCACGTGCACCGCGGTGCTCTCGCCTCGATGCAGCGCAAGCCGCTCCCGACCGCCGACGAACTCCTCGCCACGCAGCGCCGCGTCGTCGTCATGGAAGCGGTGAACGACCACACGAACATCGGCGCCATCTTCCGCAGCGCGGCAGCGCTCGGCATGGATGCGGTCCTGCTCTCCCCGGACTGCGCCGACCCGCTCTACCGCCGCTCGGTGAAGGTCTCCATGGGCGCGGTCTTCTCCGTCCCGTACGCGCGCCTCGAATCCTGGCCCAAGTCCCTGGAGTCGGTGCGCGAGGCGGGCTTCAGCCTGCTCGCGCTCACCCCCGACGAGAAGGCGAAGAGTCTCGACGAGGTGGCCCCGCACAAGATGGACCGCGTGGCCCTGATGCTCGGTGCCGAGGGCGACGGCCTCTCCACCCAGGCCCTGGTCGCCGCCGACGAATGGGTCCGCATCCCGATGGCCCACGGCGTCGACTCGCTCAACGTGGGAGCGGCGGCCGCCGTCGCGTTCTACGCGGTGGCCACCGGCCGCCCCCAGTCCTGACCTCGGAACCTCAGAGGTAGGGACGGGGCAGGGTCTCCTGCGCGTGCACGCCGTCGCGCGGCTCGCCGAGCCCGCGCGACGGCCCCTGACAGCCCTGCGCGGCCGCGATCGCCAGCGCCACGAGCAGCGTCACCACCACGAACACGAACAACCGCTGGCGCAGCAGCCGCGGATTGGCGGGCCGGCGCTTCCCGGTCCCCGTCGTACGCGGCCCCTGCCGCCCGCCGTTGCTGCGGGGCGCGGGGCGCGAGCCCGAACGCGTCGTGTTGCGGGGCGTACCCGGGCGCGTGTTGCTGCCGGTCCGTGAGGAACCGTTGCTCGGCCGCGGCGGGGGAGTGCCCTGTGGTGCCCGGCGCTGCGTGCGCTGCTCCGCGTACTGCTCGGCGAGCCGCCCCGTGGGCCGGTCGGTGTCGGCGCGCGGGGCGGGCGGCCTGGCGTCGCCGAGGCCATGCGCCTCGCGGGCCGCGATCTCCTTGAGCCGCAGCGACAGTTGAAGCGTGCTGGGCCGCTCCCCGGGATCCTTGGCGAGGCACGCCCGGATCAGCGGGGACAACGCGTCCGGTACGCCGTGCAGCTGGGCCTCCTCGTGCACGACCCGGTACAGCATCACTTCGGAACTGCCTTGCCCGAAGGGCGAGTCGGCCATCGCGGCGTAGGCGAGGGTGGCGCCGAGCGCGAAGACGTCCGTGGCGGGCGTGACGGCCGCGCCCCGCACCTGCTCGGGAGCGAGGAACCCGGGGGAGCCGACCGCCGTCCCGACATGGGTGAGCGTGGAGGCGCCGGTCGCCCAGGCGATGCCGAAGTCGATGATGCGCGGGCCCTTGGGCGACAGCAGGATGTTCGACGGCTTGAGGTCGCGGTGCACGACTCCCGCCTCGTGCACGGCGACGAGCCCCTCGGAGAGCGCCGCACCGACCGAGGCCACGTCGGAGGCGGCCAGCGGCCCCTCCTCCGCGACCTTGTCGTGCAACGAGGGCCCGGGAACGTACTGGGTGGCGAACCACGGCTTGTCGGTGTCGAGATCGGCCGCGACCAGGCGAGCCGTGCAGCCACCCCTGATCCTGCGGGCCGCGGAGACCTCACGCGCGAAGCGCGACCTGAACTCCTGGTCCTCCGCCAGATCGGGCCGGATCACCTTCAACGCGACTCGCTGGCCACGGCGGTCGGAGCCCAGATAGACGACGCCCATCCCGCCCGCGCCGAGCCGCCGGTGAATCCTGAACGAGCCGACGACACGCGGGTCCTCGCGCCTCAGGCGCATCATCGCCATGTCCATCCCCGCTGCCCGGTCCGTTTGACGAGCGACAGCTTACGTTTCCACGGCCGGGTGCGCGCATAGGCCGCGCCCTCGCGATCCGATCGATTGTCAGTGCCCGGTGGGAAACTTGAGAGGTGATCAGGGAAAGCGGGAGCGGTGCGGCCCGCAGCGGCCCTGATCGCCAACCATCCGTCGTAGAAGGGGGATTGGGCCTGTGAAGGGTGACCGAGTGGAGATAGTCGTGGACGCGGGGGACACGACGCGCACGTACGAGGTGGTGGCGAGCCGGGCGGGCCGCCGGGTCGAGACGGCGGTCCGCAGAGGCGTGGTGGAAGTGAGCGAAGTCACCCGCTCCGGCTCTGTCGTACGTACGGCACGTTTCATGGCGACCCGGGTGCTCGCCCTGGTCGAGCAGCCAGTACCCAGGGAGGAGCCCTCGGAGGCGGCGGCCCGCGCCGCACGTCCCCTCCGGGAAGACCCCGAGATCCAGCCCAGGACCTAGGTCCTCTTCTCCACCCAGGGGAGTAGGCGAGGGGGCGGCGGTCATCCTCCGGGAGGCCCGGCAATCGGTACGAGGGCATGACGACCGTGGCTCCCCACGCGCCTAGATTTGAGGTCAAGCGGCGGGTGCAAGCACTCGTCCCCCGAGGTCAGGTACCCGCCGCTGCCAAACCGAAAATCTTGACCGGGAGAGGAACCATGGCGGACACGGCACCGCGGACGATGGTCCGCACGCAGGGACGCAGGGCATTCGCCGCGTTCGGCGGCCGTCGTTCCGAGCGCCGTCACCCCTTGGTGGCGGCGGCCATGGTTCTTCCCCTGGCGGCCCTGCTCGTAGTCGTTTTCGGCGGCTGGGAAGCAGTGGTCACACAAGCGTCGTCCGTGGGCGTGATGCTGGGGCGCTGAGCGGCGCCCCAGGCCCGGAAGAGCGGTCCGGGCGGGGACATCCGGCCATGAAACCCCGTGGGGACGGGGGTGCGGCGGACGGCACATGATGGCCGCGCAGCTGGGGAGCTGCGCGGCCATTGTTCTGCCCGCGCACCGGTAAGACCCATTGCCGGTTTCTGCGTACGCTCGCGGTGACACGACCCGGGGGGATCCACCGATGACCGCACCCGTCCTGCTGCCCGCGCTCACCGCCACGGCACGCGGCGCGGCGCACCGCACCCAGGGCCCCTGCGCCTGCCCGGCACCAGGCGCCGTACTCGCCGACCGCGCGGACGGGACGGTCGTCCGCCACGGAGACATCGTCGCCAAGGCCCACGCCCCGGGCACGGATCCCGCCGAGCTCAACGCCCGCCTCGCCGCGGCGGCCGCACTCCCCGGCGTCCTGCTGCCGCCGCTCACGCCGGTCGCGGCGGATCTGCACGACCGGCTCGTCACGTTCTGGCCGCACGGCAGCCCTGTGGACCCCGACGCCCCCGAACACGCGCCGTGGGAGGACGCGGCCACGCTCCTGGCCCACCTCCACGCGGTGCCCGTGGCGGAACTCCCGGGCCCGCTCCCGCCGATGCGCGGCCCGGCCAAGGCGGCCCTCGCCGTCGCGCGCCTCCTGGCAGCCGGTCCCCATCCGGCGTCCGCGCCGATCCTGCGCGCCTGGTCGGGCCTGCCGCCCTGGGCCCGCGCCGAGGCCCCCGGAGGTCACGCGTCCGCCCTGTGCCACGGAGACCTGCACCTCGGCCAGCTCGTCCGCCGCCCCGCCGGCACCGGCCCCTGGCTCCTGATCGACGTCGACGACCTCGGCACCGGAGACCCGGCCTGGGACCTCGCGCGGCCCGCCGCGTGGTTCGCGTGCGGCCTGCTTCCGGCACAGGAGTGGACGAGGTTCCTCACCGCGTACCAGGAGACAGGCGGCGCTCCGTCGCTCCAGGGCGACCCCTGGCCCGCCCTGGACGTCCCGGCCCGCGCCCTCACCGTCCAGACCGCGGCCCTCGCCGTGGCCAAGGCAGCCGCGGCCGGCCGGGCGCTCGACGAGGCGGAGGAGGCGTTGGTCGATGCCTGCGACCGAATGGCAGCGGTACCGGCCGAGTTGGCACACGGCGCCGCGAAGTAGGGTGCAACGGACCGATGCCGGGAAGTGTTCCGGCGAAGAAGTGCCGAACGGCGAGGAGTTGAGCCGACCATGCAGTGCCCCAAGTGTCATGCACCGATGCACACGTACAACCGCAATGGCGTCCAGATCGAGCAGTGCAGCGGCTGCCGGGGGATATTCCTCGACTACGGCGAGCTGGAGTCCCTGACCCGGCTCGAGTCCCAGTGGCAGCAGCAGGCGCCGCCGGCGCCTCCGGCCCCGCAGGCGTACCCGTCGGCTCCCGCCCCGGCCTGGGGTGCCCCGCACCACGGCGGGCACCACGGTCACCACGGCCACCACAAGGGCGGCTTCGGCCGGATGCTCTTCTCCTCCTGAGCCGCCCAGCACATGAAGAAGCCCCCGGCCGAAAGGCTGGGGGCTTCTTGAGTGTGCGCGATACTGGGATTGAACCAGTGACCTCTTCCGTGTCAGGGAAGCGCTCTCCCGCTGAGCTAATCGCGCGGGACGGGCCAGACTGTATCAAGACCCGTGAGTCGTACTGCGTGCGCGATACTGGGATTGAACCAGTGACCTCTTCCGTGTCAGGGAAGCGCTCTCCCGCTGAGCTAATCGCGCGGGGTTTCGGACCGTCGGGAAGGTGACCTTCGCGATGATCCAGTGGACGATACTGGGATTGAACCAGTGACCTCTTCCGTGTCAGGGAAGCGCTCTCCCGCTGAGCTAATCGTCCTTGGAGGTGGAGACGGGATTTGAACCCGTGTAGACGGCTTTGCAGGCCGTTGCCTCGCCTCTCGGCCACTCCACCAGGAGTGTGGGGGTTCGGGAAGATCCCCCACTTCCTGAGCGGACGACCAGGTTCGAACTGGCGACCTCAACCTTGGCAAGGTTGCGCTCTACCAACTGAGCTACGTCCGCTTGTCGTTTCCGATTCGCTTGCGCGTCCCGGCGACGTGTTGAACTCTAGCGGATTCCCGGGCCAGTACAAAAACGCGTTTGCGCAGCGTGCTGCGGTGCGACCGCCCCAGGTCACACGGGGGACACCCGCCATAGACTCGAAGACGTGCGCGACCTCCCTCACGACCTGCCCCCTCTGGCCCGCTTCGGCGGTCTCGTAGCGACCGAGTTGCGCGACGTGACCAGCGATCCCGAGGCCCTGGACTCGGCCGGCTTCTGGGCCGTGTCCGCCGACTTCGAGGGGCGTCTCGTGTGCGCCCGCTTCGACTCCGTGCGGGAGGAGCCCGTGCCCGCTCCGGTCCCCGGCGCCTGGCAGGGGCCCGCGGCCGGTGACTGGACGTCGTCCCTCGACCGGGCCGCGTACACCGAGGGTGTGCGCAGCATCCGCACCCACATCGCGGCC
This sequence comes from Streptomyces sp. CB01635, assembly GCF_002803065.1. Classification (GTDB taxonomy): domain Bacteria; phylum Actinomycetota; class Actinomycetes; order Streptomycetales; family Streptomycetaceae; genus Streptomyces. The sequence continues at coordinate 37,902 of NZ_NNBL01000018.1, read as the reverse complement.
GGCGAGGTCTACCAGGCCAACCTCTGCCGCGTCCTGTCCGCGCCCCTTCCCCCGGGCGCGGACGTGGACGCCCTCACAGCGCTCCTCGCGCGCGGCAACCCGGCCCCCTACGCGGGGACCGTCCGCCTGCCCGCGCACGGCGTGGAGATAGCCACCGCGTCCCCCGAGCTGTTCCTGAGGCGCACCGGGCGGACCGTCGAGTCCGGGCCCATCAAGGGCACGGGCCGCACCGAGGCGGACCTCCTGGAGAAGGACTACGCGGAGAACGTGATGATCGTGGACCTGGTCCGCAACGACCTCGGACGCGTCTGCGCGACCGGTTCCGTGACCGTCCCGGAGCTGTGTGTGGTCGAGAAGCATCCGGGCCTTGTCCACCTTGTCTCCGCCGTCCGCGGGGAACTGCCCGAAGGTGCCGGCTGGCGCGACCTGCTCGACGCCGCGTTCCCGCCCGGCTCCGTCACCGGAGCGCCCAAGTCCAGCGCCCTGCGCATCATCGGGGCCCTGGAGACGGCGCCCCGCGGTCCGTACTGCGGCGGCATCGGCTGGGTCGACGCCGACCGCGGCACCGGCGAGCTGGCCGTCGGCATCCGCACGTTCTGGGCCGACCGGGCCGAGGGCGTCCTGCGGTTCGGCACCGGCGCCGGCATCACCTGGGGCTCCGACCCCGAAGGTGAGTGGCGGGAGACCGAACTGAAGGCTTCCCGGCTGCTGGCGGTAGCGTCGGGTACGTACGAGGAAAGTGAAGGGATCCCTACGTGAAGATCTGGCTCGACGGCGCACTGCAGGAACCCGAGGCCGCCCGTGTCTCGGTGTTCGACCACGGCCTGACCGTGGGCGACGGCATTTTCGAGACCGTGAGGTCGGTCGACGGGAAGCCGTTCGCGCTGACCCGCCACCTCGACCGGCTCGCCCGCTCCGCGCGCGGTCTCGGTCTGACCGAGCCCGACCTCGACGAGGTGCGCAGGGCCTGCGACGCCGTCCTCGAGGCCAACCCGATGCCGCTCGGCCGGCTGCGGATCACGTACACCGGAGGGCTGTCCCCGCTGGGGTCCGACCGCGGTGAGCACGGGACGACGCTGGTGGTCGCGCTCGGCGAGGCCGGCCGGCGTCCCGACTCCACCGCCACGGTCACGGTCCCGTGGACGCGCAACGAACGCGGCGCGCTCACCGGCCTGAAGACCACCTCGTACGCGGAGAACGTCGTCGCGCTCGCCCGCGCACGCGAACAGGGCGCGTCCGAGGCGCTGTTCGCCAACACGGTGGGGCAGCTCTGCGAGGGCACGGGGTCGAACGTCTTCGTCGTCCTCGACGGTGAGGTCCACACCCCGCCGGTCGCCTCCGGCTGTCTGGCGGGCATCACTCGCGCGCTGGTCGTCGAGTGGACCGGCGCCAAGGAGACCGACCTGCCGCTGGACGTACTGGAGCGCGCCGACGAGATCTTCCTGACGTCCACGCTGCGCGATGTGCAGGGCGTGCACCGGGTCGACGGACGCGAGCTGCCGGGCGCGCCCGGGCCCGTCACCGCCAAGGCGATGCGCGTCTTCGACGAGCGCGCGGCGGACGACCTCGATCCGTAGTCCGGGCGACTCCTAATCCGGGTGACGGGGTGGTCACAGGGCGGGTAGAACACCTCTGATGACCACCACTCTGCGGCCGACCGAGCCGCTTCAGCGCGACGCCGACGGGACGCGGTCACGCCACTACCAGGTGTGTGTGAACAGCCGCCCTGTCGGCGAGCTGCGCCTGGGCACCCATCCCGTCTACGGCGAGCGGGTGGCCCGGATCCGTGATCTTCGGATCGACGAGCCGGACCGCGGGCGGGGCCGCGGCACCGTCGCCGCCCTCGCCGCCGAGGAGGTGGCGCGCGGCTGGGGTTGCGGCCGGATCGAGGTCTCGATCCCCGCACCGGCCGAGCGTGCCCTCGCCCTGGCCACCGCCCTCGGCTACGTCGAGCGCAACCGGAACATGGAGAAGGACCTCCCCGCCGAGCCCTCCGCGCTTCCCGCGGGCAGCGCGGGGCGGCGTATGACCGGCCCCGAGTTCACGGCGTGGGAGGCGCATACGCGCGTCGGGTACGTGCGCAGCCTGGTCGAGCGCGGTGTCCCGGAAGCCCAGGCGCGCGCCAAGGCCGAGGTCGATCACGCCGCGACGCTCGGGGAAGGGCTCGCCACGCGGGACACCGTCCTGAGCGTGCTCGAGGCGGACGGCGCGGTCGTGGGCACGCTGTGGGTCGCGCTGCGCGGCGAGAGCGCCTACGTCTACGACGTCGAGGTCGCGGCCGAGCACCGAGGGCACGGCCACGGACGCTCGCTGATGCTCCTCGCGGAGGCCGAGTCGCGCGCCGCGGGCACCGCCCGCCTGGGGCTCAACGTCTTCGCGGGCAACACCCCGGCCGTCCGCCTGTACGAGTCGCTCGGATACCGGGCGACCGAGTTCCACCTGTACAAGCCGCTGCTCTGAGCGGCTCGCGGGCAAGGGCTGGAGCTACGAGCCGAGCAGCCGGTCGGCGATCTCCTCGACGCGCTCGCGCAGGCCGTCCTGGCTCTTCCCGCCGTCGAGCCGCTCGCCGTCGATGACGTACGTGGGTGTGCCCGTCACACCGATCGCCTTGCCCTCGGCCTGGTCGGCGTCGACGATCAGGATGTGCCGGCCGTCGACGAGCGCGGTGTCGAACTCCTCGGCGTCCAGACCGAGTTCACCCGCGACCTCGACGAGGAACGGCTCGCCCTTGCGGCCCAACTCCTCGACGCGGCCGAGCACCGCTTCCACGTACGGCCAGCCCTGCCCCTGCTCGAAGGCCTCCTCCGCGGCCTGCGCGCCGGCGAAGGCGTGCTTGTGCTTCTCCAGCGGGAAGTGCCGCAGACGCAGGTCGATGCGGTCGCCGTAGCGGGCCCGCAGCGCGCGCACGTCGTCGAGAGCGGTGCGGCAGTCGGGGCACTGGAGCTCGCACCAGACGTCGAGGACGGGGCGGCCCTGAGGGGCGGAGGCGGGAGAGGCGTCGTTCATGCGACCAGTCTTCCAGTCAGGCGCCGGGGACCCCAACCGGCACCTGCTGAACGCGCCCCCTGATCAGACCCCGGACCGGGACCTGCGGAGGAGGCCGTACCCGGAAATGTCCCTGAGGTCCGCCCGGATCGTGGCCTCCGGACCCCAGGCGGTGCACGATGGAGGGGACGGAATGCTCCGTCGCCCGCTGCCTGTGCCAGGAGGACCGGATGATTGCCGAGACCGTCTGTTCCGCCGTTTCCGTGGCCGGGCTGGGCATCGCCGCGGTCACGGCGTACCGGAAGCGTTTCCTCGCGGCGGCACGCATAGCCGCCTATTCGCTGGTGCCGATCGGTCTGGTGATGACCGGTGCGGTCGGCTGGCTGGCGGACACTGCGTTCAGCCCGACGGCGTGGGCCGGCTTCGTCGTGCTCGGCGGCTCCTGGCTCCTGTTCATGGTGACCCGCGCGCTCGAGCGCCGCAGCGGTGGCACCCGTAAGGAGCGCAAGGCGGCCAGGGCCGCCGCTGAGGCCCAGGCCGTCGCGCCCGCCGCCTCGGCCCCCTCGTTGGGCCAGACCACCCGGCCCGCGGCGGCCCGCCCCGCCGCGAAGCCCGCCTCCGAGGACTTCAGCGACATCGAGGCGATTCTGAAGAAGCACGGGATCTGACCCGAGGACCCCTGGACCGCGGTCGGTCGGCCTCGGCCCGAAAACGGAAGCTGCTGGACTCCTTCCGGTCGACCTCGTACCACCCTCGTCACGAGATCCGGCGAACCCCCGCTTCTTTTGAGCGTGTTGATCGACTGCGGTGCGCCGACTGCGTCATCATCGCCGCGAGATGCTGGACACAACACAGGGCGGTTCCGCCCCGCAGGCCGACGAGCGACACGACGCCTTCACGGCCGACGAACGCCGAGGCTGCCTCTTCGCACTGTCGCAGCCGCCCTTGATGATCTTTCTGGCGGTGATCGGCTGCCTGCTGCTCCTGGCTTCGCTGCACGATCTGTTCGTGCTGTGAGAGCGCGGGCGGGTCAGCCCGCCGCCTCCTTGCGGCGCGCCCGGTACGCCGCCACGTGCAAGCGGTTTCCACAGGTGCGGCTGTCGCAGTACCTGCGGGACCGGTTGCGCGAGAGGTCCACGAAGGCCCGCCGGCAGTCCGGGGCCTCGCAGCGCCGCAGCCGCTCCTGTTCCCCGGCGACCACGAAGAAGGCGAGCGCCATCCCGCAGTCGGCCGCGAGGTGGTCGGCGACGGTCGCGCCAGGCGCGAAGTAGTGCACGTGCCAGTCGTAGCCGTCGTGGTCGGTCAGACGCGGCGTGGTGCCCGCGGCGGCGACCAGCTCGTTGATGAGCGAGGCCGCGGCGTGCGGATCGGGCGCCGCGAACACGGCGGCGAACCGTCCCCTCACGCTCTGTACGGCGTCGAGGTCACGCTCTGCGAGCATCCCGACGTCGCTGATGTCGTTCTTTCGTACGAATTCGCCCAGGGCTGCCAGATCGGCCAGCCCGTCGGCGGCCTGTTCGTCGTCCGGTGCGGTGTTCACCAGATCGACCACGGTGTCGAGGGCGCACCGGGTGTCGTGGGTGATCAGCACGATTTGCTCCCTGGCCTGGGGGGTCGGGCCTGTGCCCGCCGATGCTGGCCGATGTTATAGGTCCGGTCGGCCGTGTGGCGCCTGTCCGCGGACGCGCCGACGCCGCCCCCGTGGAAGATCCCACGGCGGCGGCGCCGGTGTATGCCATATGCAGTTGTTGTGGCTCGGTCCGTCTCCCCGAGTGGACGGCATCGAGCGGCTCTCGCGGTGCGTGACTCCGGCGGTGTGCCGGCGTCGGCTCCAGGCCTTAGCTTTCGGCCAGGATGTGTGAGAGCTCCGTGTCGAGATCGAAGTGGCGGTGTTCCGTGCCGGGTGGCACGGCCGCGTCGGTCCTCTTCAGGAACGACTCCAGCGCCCTCGCAGGGGCTTCGAGCAGAGCCTCGCCCTCAGGAGAACTCAGAGCGATGCAGACGACGCCTTGGCCGTGACTACGGGATGGCCAGACTCGGACGTCGCCGGTGCCGGTGGGCCGGTGTAGGCCCTCGGCGAGCAGATCGCGGGCGAACACCCACTCGACCGTCTCTTCTGCTCCGGTGTGGAAGGTGGCGTGCACGGCGTAGGGATCGGCCGTGTCATACCGCAGTCCTGCGGGTACAGGCAGTGAGGACTCGCTCGACACAACGAGGCGCAGGTGCAGCTCGCAGCTGACCGTGGTGTTCATAAGCGCCAGGGCCTTTCGCTCAGTGTGCGCTCGGGGATTCGCACGTCGGCGAAATCGACATGCCACCTACGGTGCCGTTGTAAACCCCTCTGAGTGTTTTGAGTGCCTTTAGGTAGCTCGGACGGCGGAGTGTTTCTTGTTCCGGAGCGTCCATTCCGGTGACGGGATTCCGTCGGGTAGGTTTGGTTGTATGAATACGGGGAGTGACGAGGCGGCCGAGTCTGAATCCGTGTCCGCGACGACGGGGGACGGGGCGAAGGCCGAGCCGGAGCTCGGTTCGCGGGCGCCGGAGTTCATCAAGGCCCGCAGGGCCCTGCACCTGAGCTGGCAGGTCGGCGTCTTCGTGGTCGGGCTCGCGGTGGTGGTGGCGGGCGTGATCATGCTGCCGCTGCCGGGTCCGGGCTGGCTGGTGATCTTCGGCGGCATGGCGATCTGGGCGACCGAGTTCGTCTGGGCGCAGCTCGTGCTCCGCTGGACGAAGCGCAAGGTCACCGAGGCCACGCAGCGCGCACTCGACCCGGCGGTGCGCCGGCGGAACATCATCCTGACGTCGATCGGCGTGGTGATCATCGCGGTGCTCGTGGGGATCTACGTGTGGAAGTTCGGCTTCGAGATGCCGTGGAAGATCAAGGAGTGAGCGGGGTGGCCCGCGAGGGTCGTACCCGGGTGTCAGGGCTGGTCGGAGCACCTGCTGACATGCGGTAATGTTCTCTCTGCGCCCGGGCGATTAGCTCAGTGGGAGAGCGCTTCGTTCACACCGAAGAGGTCACTGGTTCGAACCCGGTATCGCCCACCCCGGACCGAGGGCCCCGGAGGCTTCAAGCCTCCGGGGCCCTCGGCGTTTCCGTGTGTGGCCACCATGATCGGCAAGCGCTTTCTGGTGGCGGACGCCCCTGGTGTCCGGCGACCGGAACAGGAATCCCATAATCCATTCGGATGCATGGGATAACCCGGCGAGACCCCTTGGTCAATTCCAAGACCGGACGAACCTGACCCCGTTTCAGAGTTCCCGGACTTCGCTCGCGGAATCCGGAAGTTCTGACGGTGAATCAATGACCGGCGCCATCGTGCCAATTCACGTTCACGTGAGCCGCCGCGTATCGGGGGAGACTCGCACCATGGACTGGAGCCACTACCGCTTCCGCAGTGTCTGGGATCTGCCCGCACGGCCCGCCGACGTGTTCGCGGTCCTCGAGCGCGGCGAGGACTACCCCCTGTGGTGGCCCCAAGTGCGCGAGGCGACCCCACTCGACGAGCGGCGCGGCACCGCCCGCTTCCGCTCGCTCCTGCCGTACGACCTGTTCGTGACGGCCACCGCCCTGCGCGGCGACCCCGGGGCCGGGGTCCTGGAGATCGCCATGTCCGGCGACCTGGAGGGCTGGGCGCGGTGGACCATGCGCGCGCACGAGGGCGGGACGCGTGCGCAGTACGAGCAGGAGGTGGAGGTGTGCAAACCCCTGTTGCGGCGCTTCGCCCTCGTCGGCAGGCCGGTGTTCCTCGTCAACCACGCGCTCATGATGCGGGCCGGGCGGCGCGGACTCGTCGCGTATCTGCGGCGGCGCTGACCGAACCGGTTTGATGGAAACCCGCCGGGGCCTGTATGGTTCAACCCGTTCCCGGGCGATTAGCTCAGTGGGAGAGCGCTTCGTTCACACCGAAGAGGTCACTGGTTCGAACCCAGTATCGCCCACCCGGAAGAAAGCCGGTCCGTCAGCAGACGGACCGGCTTTTCTGTGCCCCGGGCCCGAGCCCGGACGGGCAACTCTCAGGCGGCCTCCCGCAGTTCCGTGCGCATCGGCCACGCCGGATCCACCGTCTCGGGATTGCCGCTGCGCGCGAACCACGCCTGCAGCCCACGCGCCTGCGCGGCGTGCCAAACCGCCTGAAGGGTGTGCAGTTCGGCAGGGGACAGCCGCTCCAGACGGGACGCGAAACGGCGCCCCACAGCCCGTACGACATCCAGGGAGGCCTGCGCGTCAGCGGCCGCATCGTGTGCGCCTTCCAGCTCCACCTCGTACTGCGCGCACAGGTCCGTCAGGGTGCGGCGGCCCTTGCGGTAGCGGTCCAGGTGTTTGTCGAGGACGCGCGGATCGAGAACGCACAGCGATGAGCTCTCCATGTAGCGGCCGAGCGCGGACGCGCGATGGCGCCGCAACTCCCGGTCCAGGAGCGTCAGATCGAACGGCGCGTTCATCACCACGAGCGGGCGGCCCGCCGCGGCCTGTTCGCCCAGCAGCCTGGCTATCTCCTCCATGACGGGGGCCGGCCAGCGGCCGTTGCGCTGGAGGTGCTCGTCCGTCAGGCCGTGCACCTCCGTCGCCCCGGCCGGCACCGGCACCCCCGGATTCACGAGCCAGCGTGAGACGCGCGGTCGGCTGCCCGCAGCGTCCTGCACCACTATCGCGGCCGACACGATGCGGTCGCTCTCCACGTCCACGCCGGTGGTCTCGGTGTCGAAGGCGGCCAGAGGACCCTCATACCAGCACGTCATGTCAATGCAACTCCTCGTTCACACCTGGCAGATGGCCCCTCGCGGCTGCCCGTTTCGGTGATACCCGGGCTGTTTGCGTCGTACGCCGACCGGAGACAACACAGATACGGGTCACGGCAGTTCAGAGACCCGCCCAGGGGATTCACCTGTTTCGGAAGGTCAGTTGGACATGGCGCTCGCGCAGCCCGAACAGGGTGGGCTGCTGCCCGAGCGGATCGCACCGCCGCGCGGCACACTCGCCACCACCGCCTGCATGGAGACACTCCAGGTGGGCTATCTGCACGCCGTAGCGGCAGCCGCGGGCTGTTCGCTCTCTCAGCCATTCCCCGACAACGGAATCGACTGGCACGTCAGCCACAGTGCCCCCGGGCACACGGTCGACGACGAGGTCACCATCAAGGTGCAGCTCAAGTGCACGTACCAGATCCCGCCGAAGCCGCCGGGGCCGTCCTTCTCCTTCACGCTCGACAACGCGCATCTGGAGAAGCTCGCCCGCACACCGGTGTCGGTGCACAAGATCCTGGTCGTGATGATCGTGCCGCGCTCGCAGGACGACTGGCTGCGGGCCGGCCACGACCGGCTCGACCTGCGGCACTGCTGCTACTGGATCAACCTGGCCGGCCAACCCGTGACAGGCCGGCGCCGCACCACCGTGCGCATCCCGACCTCGCGGATATTCGACGACCGTGCGCTCTGCGAGATCATGACGCGGATCGGGACGGGTGGAAGGCCCTGAAACGCGTGACGCCCTGAGGGCGCGGGACGCCTGAAGGCCACACGCGGGAGGCCCTGACGGACAGGGAGGGAGACCCTGATGCAGCACCGCCCGACCGACGAGCGCCTGCGCGCCCTGAACACCGCCCGATCCCACCCCACCGACCTCGAAGGCCCCGGCCCGGAGCAGGTCGACCCGGTCGTGCTCAACGCACTGCTCGACCGGCACGGCTGGGAGCGCCGCGGTGGCGCCACCGGGCGCTATGTGCGCTGGACGCTGCCCGGCGCCTCGGGACGCACCAGCCTGCTCGTACCGGAGAGCCGCGCCTTCCCCGACAGCGACGACCTGCTCGGCGAGGCGCTCGAGGCGCTGGAGCGCAGCGGGTCGCACTCCGCGCGGGAGGTCCTCGTCTCGCTCGCCGTGCCGAGCGACGAGATCCGCTGGTGGCGCGATGTGCCGGCCGGGCCCGCGGGAAGCGCCGCATGGCCGGTGGAGGAGCAACTGCGCGCCGCCGCCCGGCGGATGCTGCTGGCCGCCGCCCTCGCCGCCCGGGGCAAGGCCGGGTACTACGGCGCGCGCCACCGCAGGCCCGCCGCCGCGTCGCTGGAGACCGTCCTCGTCGGTGACGCCCCAGGCGGCCGCAGGCTCACCGCGTTCGTCCCCGTCGCCGCGGGCCGCACGCTCGCCGTCCGTCTCCACCAGGCGCTGTACGCGGCCCGCGAGGCCATCGACTACCGACGGGCCACCGGCGGCATGGACGCCTTCGACGGCGCCGTCGAGGCGGGGGTGAGCCACGAGCTCGTCGAAGCGCTCGTCGCCCTCGTCCGCGGCACGGAGGGAGCCCGGGTCGGCGTCGAGTGGTCACCGGCGGCCGGAGTGCCCGACGAGTGCACGGCCGGGGACGAGCCCGTCGAGTTCTCGCCAGGCGACCTGACAGTGCTGCGGGAGGCGAGCGCCCGCTATCTGCAGTCCGAGCCGTCCATCGCCGTCCGCATCACCGGCACCGTCGTGCGCATGCGCAGATCACGGCCGCGCGGCGAGGGCACGGTGCGGCTGCACGTCATAGCGGGCGCCGATGTGCCGCACGTACGGATGACGCTGGACGAGGAGGCGTACCGGACGGCGGGGCACGCGCATCTCGTGGGGCTGCCGATCAGGGTGCACGGGAGGCTGGAGAGCCGGGGCGGCTTCCGGCGGCTGACCGGGGCGAGCGGCGTGGTGCCCGTACAGGTCGAGGAGGCCGAGCGGGACCGGCTGATGAAGTCGCTCCAGGAGAATCTGGACTTTTTCGAGGAGGCGTGCAGCGGGGACGACTGAGTTCACGGGCTCGTGAGCAGGGGGGTTCCCGGCGTGTGCGCGGGGAACGTGGCGCGGGCGGTGACGATACCGTTTCGCTAGTCGGGCCCCGGGCTCGGTACGATCCCCTGTGTATTGCGCGCGTGGCCAGAACATCGCGCGCCCCCTTCAGGCAGGAGAGTCCGGTGTCAGACGTCCGTGTGATCATCCAACGCGATTCCGAGCGGGAAGAGCGCGTGGTGACGACGGGCACTACGGCGGCCGAGCTCTTCGCCGGCGAGCGCACCATCGTCGCCGCCCGTGTGGCCGGCGAGCTGAAGGACCTCGCGTACGCCGTGCAGGACGGCGAGGAGGTCGAGCCCGTCGAGATCTCCTCCGAGGACGGCCTCAACATCCTGCGCCACTCCACCGCGCACGTGATGGCGCAGGCCGTGCAGGAGCTGTTCCCCGACGCCAAGCTGGGCATCGGCCCGCCGGTGAAGGACGGCTTCTACTACGACTTCGACGTGGAGAAGCCCTTCACGCCCGAGGATCTCAAGGCCGTCGAGAAGAAGATGCAGGAGATCCAGAAGCGCGGGCAGCGGTTCTCGCGCCGCGTCGTCACCGACGAGGCCGCCCGCGAGGAGCTGGCCGACGAGCCGTACAAGCTGGAGCTCATCGGCATCAAGGGCTCCGCGTCCACCGACGACGGCGCGAATGTCGAGGTGGGCGGCGGCGAGCTGACCATCTACGACAACCTCGACGCCAAGACCGGTGACCTGTGCTGGAAGGACCTCTGCCGCGGTCCCCACCTGCCCACCACCCGTAACATCCCGGCGTTCAAGCTCATGCGGAACGCGGCGGCGTACTGGCGCGGCAGCGAGAAGAACCCGATGCTCCAGCGCATCTACGGCACCGCCTGGCCGTCGAAGGACGAGCTGAAGGCGCACCTGGAGTTCCTCGCCGAGGCCGAGAAGCGCGACCACCGCAAGCTGGGCAACGAGCTGGACCTGTTCTCGATCCCCGACCAGATCGGTTCCGGTCTGGCCGTCTTCCACCCCAAGGGCGGCATCATCCGCCGGGTCATGGAGGACTACTCGCGCCGCCGGCACGAGGAGGAGGGGTACGAGTTCGTCTACACCCCCCACGCCACGAAGGGGAAGCTCTTCGAGACCTCGGGCCACCTGGACTGGTACGCCGACGGCATGTACCCGCCCATGCAGCTCGACGAGGGCGTGGACTACTACCTCAAGCCCATGAACTGCCCGATGCACAACCTGATCTTCGATGCGCGCGGGCGGTCCTACCGTGAACTGCCGCTGCGCCTCTTCGAGTTCGGCACCGTGTACCGGTACGAGAAGTCGGGCGTCGTGCACGGCCTGACCCGCGCCCGTGGCTTCACGCAGGACGACGCGCACATCTACTGCACCAAGGAGCAGATGGCGGAGGAGCTCGACAAGACGCTCACCTTCGTCCTCGGGCTGCTGCGCGACTACGGCCTGACCGACTTCTACCTGGAGCTCTCGACCAAGGATCCGGAGAAGTTCGTCGGCTCCGACGAGATCTGGGAAGAGGCCACCGAGACGCTGCGCCAGGTCGCCGAGAAGCAGGGCCTCCCGCTGGTCCCGGACCCGGGCGGCGCCGCCTTCTACGGCCCGAAGATCTCCGTCCAGGCGAAGGACGCCATCGGCCGTACCTGGCAGATGTCGACCGTGCAGCTCGACTTCAACCTGCCGGAGCGCTTCAACCTGGAGTACACCGGCCCCGACGGCACCAAGCAGCGCCCGGTCATGATCCACCGCGCGCTGTTCGGCTCCATCGAACGGTTCTTCGCGGTGCTCCTCGAGCACTACGCGGGCGCCTTCCCGGCCTGGCTGGCGCCGGTTCAGGCGGTCGGCATCCCGATCGGTGACGCGCACATCCCGTACCTGGAGGAGTTCGCGGCCAAGGCGAAGAAGAAGGGCCTGCGCGTCGACGTGGACTCCTCTTCGGACCGCATGCAGAAGAAGATCAGGAACGCGCAGAAGCAGAAGGTGCCGTTCATGATCATCGCGGGCGACGAGGACATGGCGGCCGGCGCCGTCTCCTTCCGCTACCGCGACGGCTCGCAGGAGAACGGCATCCCCGTCGACGAGGCGATCGAGAAGATCGTCAAGGTCGTCGAGGAGCGCGTGCAGGTCTGACGCCCGCCGCTCACGGCACGGACGTACGACATCAGGGGGCCCCCGGGAAGTTTCCCGGGGGCCTCTCGTCGCCGTCGCGCCGGAACACCTGGAACATCCAGGACGAGAACGAGCCCGTGATCGCGCCGAGCAGCGCCAGACCGCAGGCCATCAGCGCCACCGCCACCAGGCGCCCGGCCGGGGTCACCGGGACCATGTCGCCGTATCCGACGGTCGACAGCGTCGAGCAGGCCCACCACACGGAGTCCCCGAAGGTATGGATCGTGGCGTGCGGCCGTCCGCGCTCGACCTGGTACATGGCCAGGGATGCGGCGAATCCGAGCAGCAAGGCGGACATGCCCGCATAGGTAGCCACGCGCGCGTGCAGGCTGAGCCGCGGCTGTTCGTGCCGGCGCTGCACGGCGTCGTAGGTCCGCACGACCTGCAGCGGGCGCAGCAGAGGCAGCACCACGACCACCGCGTCCAGCCAGTGGCGATGCACGAACGAGAACCCCTTGCCGCTGTGGCGCCACCTGACGGCGAAGTCCAGCGCGAAGACGGCCCAGGCGGCGGCGGTCACCGCGAGACACGCGTCGCGCACCGCCTGCGGAAGCCCGTGCCCCAGGACTCTGATCGCGTACGACGCGAGGAACAGCAGGGCCGCCAGCGACAGCGGGGTCTCCATCCGGTGCTCCCACGGCGTCCGCCGTCTCTCGTCCATCGGTCAAGGATCGCGGCCGGGGACCGGGACCTGCCCCGCCGACACGCTCCGAACGGGCGAAGCCATATGCTGCATCTCATGACGAGTGAGCCGGAGCAGCACACGGGGCCGGTGGGTGAGCCGGACGGGTTCGGGCGCCTTTGGACGCCGCACCGGATGGCCTACATCCAGGGGGAGAACAAGCCGACCGGACCGGGAGCCGACGACGGCTGTCCCTTCTGCGCCGCACCCGGCATGACCGACGAGGAAGCGCTGATCGTGGCGCGCGGCGCGAGCGTCTACGCGATCCTCAACCTCTACCCGTACAACGGCGGGCACTTGATGGTGCTGCCGTACCGGCACGTCGCCGACTACACGGACCTGGACGACGGCGAGACCGCCGAGCTGGCCCTCTTCACCAAGCACGCGATGGCCGCACTGCGCACCGCGTCCGGGGCGCACGGCTTCAACATCGGCATGAACCAGGGCGCGGTCGCGGGGGCCGGCATCGCCGCGCATCTGCACCAGCACATCGTTCCTCGCTGGGGCGGCGACACCAACTTCATGCCCGTCGTGGGACACACCAAGGTGCTGCCGCAGCTGCTCGGCGACACCAGGACCGCGCTCGCCAAGGCATGGCCGGACGCCGACTGAGCCGATCGTGACCGGCCGGCCGGGCTCGCACGCCCCGGGCCGGCCGGGCCCGGCTACGCGTCGTACGCGTCGGCGTTCATGGGCGTCGGGGCCTGGACCAGGTTGCTGAGGAACGACGACCGTGTACCGAACTTCTCCGTGTCCACGCCGTTCTCCTCAAGGACCTTGATGGCCGCCGCGTGCACCACACGCAGGACCGGGGTGGCCGTGCGCAGCGCGTCGTCCGCCATGAAGCGGTGCCGCCACGGCTTGTCCGCCCAGGCGTGCCGCAGTCCGAAGGGCTCGGGCAGGATCAGCTTGCCGCCTATGAAGTCCAGGAGCGGCGGATACCAGGTGAAGGGCGCGCGCACCGCGAGGCGGACCACCTCGTCGGGCTCGATGAGGGGGAGCTTCTTCTCCACCGTCTCCCAGAACTTGATGGCCTTGGCGACTTCCTTCACCTTCGGCTCGGGCTTCGTCGTGAACAGGGAGTGCACCGGGCCGAGCGCATGGCCCGTGATCTCGATGCGCAGCGTCTCGTGCAGCACCGTCACCGTGATCAGCATCGTGATCACCAACTGGCCGTCCCAGAGTGTGAACTGCACGCCCAGATAGTGGCGGTCGCCGCTGCCGAACTGCTGCTCGTTGCAGATCCGCTGTATCTCGTGGTTCTTGATCTGGAAGGCCTCGACGTCGGTGCCGCTGGGGCGCGCCACCTTCTTCGCGTTCTCCCCGATCGGCGAAACGATCCAGTGCTTTATCGACGGCGTCGGGAACCCGCCCGTGTGCAGCGGGCCGCGCTCCAGGAGCCGCAGCTTGTCGTGGACCGCCCGAATGACGTCCCAGCTGCGGAACGGGTGGATCTCCGCCCCCTCGTCGCGGGGGATCAGCTCCTCGGCGAGCTGCCAGCTGCCCCAGCGGGTGCCCATGCCGAGGATGCCCTTGGGCCCCGCGTAGAACACGGAATTCGACTGCTGCTCCGCGGTCAGCTTGGCGAGGCTCTGGCGCAGCCGCTCGGCGGCCGTCTCGCCCGGGCTGCCGGGTACCGCCTCCGGGATCTTGGCGCCGATGCCGCCGCCCGCGAGCAGGCTGTCCCAGCGCTCCCGCATGTCCTGCGCCGTGCGCTCGCAGATCTGCCGGGCCCACAGCCAGCCGATCACGGGCGCCACGATCGCCCCCCGCAGATACCAGGCCCAGAAGCCCGTGAACGGCAGCTTGACCATGAAGATCACGGCGACGGCGGCGACCGCCACCATCAGCGTCGTGAACAGCGCGGCCATGCGCTTGTTCTCCTGGCTGCCGATCATGCGGCGGACCTGGAAGACGAGCAGCCAGACGATCAGGCCGGGCAGGAAGAGCAGGCCGCACAGCGCCATCACGGCCGTGAGCCAGCTGTCGCGCTGCTTGCGGATCCGGTTCGCCGCGAGACAGTGCTCCACGACGACCTGCGGCTCGGTACCGAAGGACTGGATGAGCGGCTTACGGGCACCGCCGAGCAGCCGGCCCTGGACGGCCCGCGAGAACGCCTCGCCCAGATTCGGCGCGGCCAGGGACCAAATGCCCTTCTTCACATCGGACTTGTGCCACTCGCTGTTGGCGGCGAGCAGATCGTCCACCTTCGCGTCCCGGTACGCCGCCGAAGCGAGGGCGTAGGTGGCCGCGGTCTGGCCCGCGGAGCCGTGCAACGGCACCTGCGCCCCGGGCCTGAAGTCGAATACGTCGTCCGCCACTGCCGCCCCCATCGCCGCGCGCCTTCGCTCCTGCGGCTTTTCCCGACTTCCTTGCTCCGCACACCTGTTGATCAGGTCATCGGCTTGATCAGGTCTTCAGCGTATCCGGGCGCACCGACATCCGTCAGGGGACGGCCGAAGCCGCCCGTCCGGAAGGGGACCGGGCGGGCGGCCTGGCTGTCGGGTGGCCGCGGGACGGCCAACTACGAGACGTCCTCGGCCTGTTCACGCATCCTGTCGCCCAGCTGCGGGGGCATCGGCTCGTGCCGCGCGTACGCCCGGCTGAACCGCCCCGTGCCGTGCGACAGCGACCGCAGGTCCACCGCGTACCGGCCGATCTCGATCTCCGGGATCTCGGCCCGCACGAGTGTGCGAGACCCCGGTGTCTGTTCCGTGCCGACCACGCGGCCGCGCCGTCCCGACAGATCGCTCATCACCGCGCCCACGTAGTCGTCGGCGACGAGCACCTGCACCTCGGCGACCGGCTCCAGGAGATGGATCCTCGCGTCCGCGGCCGCCTCCCGCAGTGCCAGCGCGCCCGCCGTCTGGAACGCCGCGTCGGAGGAGTCCACCGAGTGCGCCTTCCCGTCGAGCAGTGTGATCCGCACATCGATGAGGGGATGGCCCGCGGCCACACCCTTCGCGGCCTGCGCCCGTACGCCCTTCTCCACGGACGGGATGAACTGCCGCGGCACCGCGCCGCCGACGACCTTGTCCACGAACTCGATGCCGGAGCCGTTCGGCAGCGGCTCCACCTCGATCTCGCAGATCGCGAACTGTCCGTGCCCGCCGGACTGCTTCACATGGCGCCCGCGGCCCGCCGACCTGTCGGCGAAGGTCTCCCTGAGCGAGACCTTGTGCGGGACGACGTCGACCTGGACGCCGTACCGGTTGCGCAGACGCTCCAGGGCGACGTCGGCATGCGCCTCACCGAGGCACCACAGGACGACCTGGTGGGTGTCCTGGTTCTGTTCGAGCCGCATCGTGGGGTCTTCGGCGACCAGCCGGGACAGGCCCTGCGAGAGCTTGTCCTCGTCCGGCTTGCTGTGCGCCTGGATAGCCAGCGGGAGCAGCGGGTCCGGCATGTCCCACGGCTCCATGAGGAGCGGGTTGTCCTTGGCGGAGAGGGTGTCGCCGGTCTCCGCCCGGCCGAGCTTGGCGACGCACGCCAGGTCGCCGGCGATGCAGTGGGAGAGCACCCGCTGCTGCTTCCCGAACGGCGACGACAGGGCGCCGATGCGTTCGTCGACGTCGTGGTCCTCGTGGCCGCGGTCGGCGAGGCCGTGTCCCGAGACATGCACCGTGTCGTCGGGGCGCAGGGTTCCGGAGAAGACCCGTACCAGCGAGATGCGGCCCACGTACGGATCGGATGCCGTCTTCACGACCTCGGCGACCAGAGGACCGTCCGGATCGCAGACGTTCACCGTGCGCGCCTCGCCCGACGGGGTGGTGACCAGCGGGGCCGCGCGCTCCAGGGGAGTGGGGAAGCCGCCCGTGATGAGTTCGAGCAGCTCGACCGTGCCGATGCCCTGCCGGGCGCCCTGCGCCGCGGGCGCAGCGGCCAGCACCGGGTGGAAGACACCGCGCGCCACGGCCCGCTCCAGGTCCCCGACCAGCGTCTTGTAGTCGATCTCCTCGCCGCTCAGATAGCGGTCCATGAGGGTCTCGTCCTCGCTCTCGGCGATGATCCCCTCGATCAGACGGTTGCGTGCCTCCTCGATGAGCGGCAGCTGATCGGAGTCGGGCTCGGACTCCTTGCGCTCGCCCGACGCGTAGTCGAACACACGCTGCGACAGGAGGCCTACGAGACCGGTCACGGGCGCGTGCCCGTCCGGCCCCGGCTCGCCGTGCAGCGGCAGGTAGAGCGGGATGACGGCGTCCGGGTCGTCGCCGCCGAAGAACGTCTCGCAGGTCCGCGTCATCTGTTCGAAGTCGGAGCGCGCCGCCTCCAGATGCGTGACCACGATGGCGCGTGGCATGCCGACCGCCGCGCACTCCTCCCACACCATGCGCGTAGCGCCCGCCATGGTCTCGGGCCCGTCGGACGCCGAGACGACGAAGAGGGCCGCGTCCGCAGCCCGCAGACCGGCCCTCAGCTCCCCCACGAAATCCGCGTATCCGGGGGTGTCCAGAAGATTGATCTTGTACCCGTCCCATTCGAGGGGCACCAGTGAGAGCTGCACCGACCGCTGCTGCCGGTGCTCGATGTCGTCGTAGTCGGAAACGGCGGTGCCGTCCTCCACCCGGCCCGCCCTGTTCACCGCCCCCGCGGTCAGCGCGAGAGCCTCCACCAATGTCGTCTTGCCCGATCCGCTGTGGCCGACCAGCACCACATTCCTCACGGACGAGGGGTGGTCGGCCGCCGTAGCCCTGCCGGCGGCTCCGGGGTGTGTATTCGCCTTGTCGCCCATGCCTTGCCTCCCGGTTACTTGCACGGTGAGGTGGCACCCCTGCTGAAGAGGGGGTCCCATTGGGCGCGGACATGCGGGACCCGCGACGGCGGCTCCGACGACGCCCGCGGTGTCTTCGAGCTTTGCACTCCGGTCATGGCGCGTCCATACGTCGTACGCGGTTCCCCGGGGCGCGCGGGTGCCCGTCGGTCGTCCACGCGCGCGCGTGACTACGATGGGCCAGCCGGTGGCCAGAAGGGCCGCGCGGCCATCCGACCCTCGGGAAGGCCATGCTGAACAAGTACGCGCGTGCATTTTTCACGCGTGTCCTCACACCGTTCGCCGCGTTTCTCATCCGTCGCGGGGTCAGCCCCGACGCGGTCACGCTCATCGGCACGGCCGGGGTCGTGGCGGGCGCACTGGTCTTCTTCCCCCGCGGGGAGTTCTTCTGGGGCACGATCGTCATCACGCTGTTCGTGTTCTCGGACCTCGTGGACGGCAACATGGCGCGCCAGCTCGGCCGCACCAGCCGCTGGGGCGCGTTCCTCGACTCCACGCTCGACCGCGTCGCCGACGGCGCGATCTTCGGTGGCCTCGCCCTCTGGTACGCGGGATCCGGCGACAACAACATGCTGTGCGCCGTCTCCATCTTCTGCCTCGCCAGCGGCCAGGTCGTGTCGTACACCAAGGCCCGCGGCGAGGCCATCGGCCTGCCCGTCGCGGTGAACGGCCTGGTGGAGCGCGCCGAGCGGCTCGTGATCACCCTCGTCGCCGCGGGCCTCGCGGGGCTGCACAAGTTCGGCGTCCCCGGCATCCAGATCGTGCTGCCGATCGCCCTGTGGGCCGTCGCCGCGGGCAGCCTCGTGACGCTGATCCAGCGGATGGTGACCGTCCGCAGGGAGTCGGCCGAGGCCGACGCGGAGGGCGCGGCAGAGGCTTCCCAGGAGAGCGGGACCGCATCGTGAGCAACGCGCGCGAACGACTCGTCGACGCCCTTTACGGAGCGGGCTGGAGCACGGTCAAGAAGCTCCCGGAGCCCGTCGCGGTCCGCCTGGGCCGCACCATCGCCGACCTCGCGTGGAGGCGGCGCGGCAAGAGCGTCCTGCGCCTGGAGTCCAACCTCGCGCGCGTGGTGCCCGACGCCTCACCGGAGCGGCTCAAGCAGCTCTCCCGGGCGGGCATGCGCTCGTACCTGCGGTACTGGATGGAGTCGTTCCGGCTGCCGTCCTGGAGCGCCGACCGCGTACGGAACGGGTTCGACGTCGACGACGTCCACCACCTCACCGACGGCCTCGCCTCCGACAAGGGCGTCATCATCGCCCTGCCCCACCTGGGCAACTGGGACCTCGCGGGCGCCTGGGTCACCGCGAAGCTGGAGACCCCGTTCACGACGGTCGCCGAGCGGCTCAAGCCCGAGACCCTCTACGACCGCTTCGTGGCGTACCGCGAGAGCCTCGGCATGGAGGTGCTGCCGCACGAAGGCGGATCCGCCTTCGGTACGCTCGCCCGCCGGCTGCGCGCCGGCGGCCTGGTCTGTCTCGTCGCCGACCGCGATCTGTCCGAGTCCGGCGTCGAGGTGAAGTTCTTCGGCGACACCGCGCGCATGCCCGCGGGCCCCGCGATACTCGCCCAGCAGACCGGCGCCCTGCTCCTCCCGGTCACCCTCTGGTACGACGGGTCGCCCGTCATGCGCGGACGCATCCACGGGCCGATCGAGGTGCCCGAGACAGGTACCCGCGCCGAAAAGACGTCTGTCATGACACAGGCGCTGGCCGATGCCTTCGCCACCGGCATCGCCGACCACCCGGAGGACTGGCACATGCTGCAGCGCCTGTGGCTCGCTGACCTCGAGGAGCGCCGACCGTGAAGATCGGCATCGTCTGCCCGTACTCCTGGGACGTGCCGGGCGGCGTCCAGTTCCACATCCGCGACCTCGCGGAGCACCTCATCGCCCTGGGGCACGAGGTGTCCGTCCTGGCCCCGGCCGACGACGAGACCCCGCTGCCGCCGTACGTCGTCTCGGCGGGCCGCGCGGTCCCGGTGCCGTACAACGGCTCGGTCGCCCGGCTCAACTTCGGCTTCCTGAGCGCCGCGCGGGTGCGGCGCTGGCTGCACGACGGCACGTTCGACGTGATCCACATCCATGAGCCGGCCTCGCCCTCGCTGGGGCTGCTCTCCTGCTGGGCGGCTCAGGGCCCGATCGTCGCCACGTTCCACACGTCGAACCCGCGGTCCCGCGCCATGATCGCCGCGTATCCGATCCTCCAGCCCGCCCTGGAGAAGATCAGCGCGCGCATCGCGGTGAGCGAGTACGCGCGCCGCACGCTCGTGGAGCACCTCGGCGGGGACGCCGTCGTCATCCCGAACGGCGTCGACGTCGACTTCTTCGCCCGCGCCGAGCCCAAGGCCGAGTGGCAGGGCGGTACCATCGGCTTCATCGGGCGCATCGACGAGCCCCGCAAGGGTCTTCCCGTACTGATGAAGGCCCTGCCGAGGATCCTGGTCGAGCGGCCCGGGACCCGGCTGCTCGTGGCCGGACGCGGCGACGAGGAGGAGGCCGTCGAGAGCCTGCCCGCCGAGATGCGCGAACGTGTCGAGTTCCTCGGCATGGTCAGCGACGAGGACAAGGCCAGACTGCTGCGCAGCGTCGACCTGTACGTGGCCCCCAACACCGGCGGCGAGAGCTTCGGCATCATCCTCGTCGAGGCCATGTCGGCGGGCGCGCCGGTCCTGGCCTCGGACCTCGACGCGTTCGCGCAGGTCCTCGACCAGGGCGGCGCGGGCGAGCTGTTCGCCAACGAGGACGCGGACGCCCTCGCGGACTCGGCCGTCCGGCTCCTGGGCGACGCGGACCGGCGCGAGGAGCTGCGGGAGCGCGGCAGCAAGCACGTGCGGCGCTTCGACTGGTCGACCGTGGGGGCGGACATCCTGTCCGTGTACGAGACGGTGACCACCGGCGCGGCGGCCGTCGCCACCGACGAACGCAGCGGCCTGCGGGCCCGGTTCGGGCTCGCCCGCGACTGACGGGACGTACCGGCGTGCCACGCGCACAAACCGGTACGTCCCTCCCGTCCCGTACGCGGCTGATCGCCGCTGCGGGGCACGGCTGTAGCCTTTGCGCCCGTGACCTCCACTTTGATCTGGATCGCGGTCTTCCTCATCGCGGTCGGCCTCTACCTGAGCTGGACCGCCGGCCGCCTCGACCGGCTGCACGCCCGGATCGACGCGGCCCGCGCCGCCCTCGACGCCCAACTGCTGCGCCGCGCCTCGGTGGCGCAGGAGCTGGCCACCTCCGGAGTGCTCGACCCCGCCGCCTCGATCGTCCTGTACGAGGCCGCGCACGCGGCACGGCAGGCCGAGGAGGACCACCGTGAGGTCGCCGAGAGCGAGCTGAGCCAGGCGCTGCGGGCCGTGTTCGGCGAGGCAGGGCAGATGGAGGAGGTGCGCGCCGCCCCGGGCGGCCCCGACGCGGCCGAGGAGCTCGCTCAGGCCGTCCGCAGGGTGCCCATGGCCCGGCGCTTCCACAACGACGCCGTACGGGCCGCACGCGCCCTGCGCAGGCATCGCAAGGTGCGCTGGTTCCGGCTCGCGGGCCATGCGCCGTTCCCGCTGGCCTTCGAGATGGACGACGAGCCGCCCGTCGCGCTCGCCGACAGGCCCACCACGTAGGCCGACAGGCCCGCCACATAACAGGGGGACCAGGCGCGTTCGCGAAGAATGAGCCACCGGTCAGATATTGGCCCTTGATGTGGACTGGTCGCGGGGCGTTTCCTCTGTGGAGTAGCAAGCCCCCCTTTCCACCGAGCGAGGTCACCCGTGTCCAGCACCCCCCAGTTCGTCGAAACCACCGGCACCGCGCGCGTGAAGCGCGGCATGGCCGAGCAGCTCAAGGGCGGCGTGATCATGGACGTCGTCAACGCCGAGCAGGCGAAGATCGCCGAGGACGCCGGCGCGGTGGCCGTCATGGCGCTCGAGCGGGTGCCGGCCGACATCCGCAAGGACGGCGGAGTGGCCCGGATGTCCGACCCGAACATGATCGAGGAGATCATCGAGGCCGTCTCCATCCCGGTCATGGCCAAGTCCCGGATCGGCCACTTCGTGGAGGCCCAGGTCCTGCAGTCGCTCGGCGTCGACTACATCGACGAGTCCGAGGTTCTCACCCCGGCCGACGAGGTCAACCACAGCGACAAGTTCGCGTTCACGACCCCCTTCGTGTGCGGCGCCACCAACCTGGGCGAGGCCCTGCGCCGCATCGCCGAGGGCGCGGCCATGATCCGCTCGAAGGGCGAGGCCGGCACGGGCAACGTCGTCGAGGCCGTCCGCCACCTGCGCCAGATCAAGAACGAGATCGCCAAGCTGCGCGGCTTCGACAACAACGAGCTGTACGCCGCTGCCAAGGAGCTGCGCGCCCCCTACGAGCTCGTCAAGGAGGTCTCCGAGCTCGGCAAGCTGCCGGTGGTGCTGTTCTCCGCCGGTGGTGTCGCCACGCCCGCCGACGCCGCCCTGATGCGCCAGCTCGGCGCCGAGGGTGTCTTCGTCGGCTCCGGCATCTTCAAGTCCGGCGACCCGGCCAAGCGCGCCGCCGCCATCGTGAAGGCCACCACCTTCTACGACGACCCCAAGATCATCGCGGACGCCTCGCGCAACCTGGGCGAGGCCATGGTCGGCATCAACTGCGACACCCTCCCCGAGACCGAGCGCTACGCGAACCGGGGCTGGTAATGACCTCTCCCGTAGTGGGCGTCCTCGCGCTCCAGGGCGACGTACGGGAGCACCTCGTCGCCCTGGCCACGGCGGACGCCGTGGCCAGGCCCGTGCGGCGGCCCGAGGAACTGGCCGAGGTGGACGGCATCGTCCTGCCCGGCGGGGAGTCGACCACCATCTCCAAGCTGGCCGTCCTGTTCGGGCTCATGGAGCCCCTTCGTGCGCGCGTGCGTGAAGGCATGCCGGTGTACGGCACCTGCGCGGGGATGATCCTGCTCGCCGACAAGATCCTCGACCCGCGTTCGGGCCAGGAGACGGTCGGCGGGATCGACATGATCGTGCGCCGCAACGCCTTCGGACGTCAGAACGAGTCCTTCGAGGCGGCGGTCGACGTACGCGGCGTGGAGGGCGACCCCGTGGAGGGCGTCTTCATCCGCGCCCCCTGGGTGGAGTCCGTGGGCGCCCGTGCCGAAGTACTCGCGGAGTACGACGGGCACATAGTCGCTGTACGGCAGGACAACGCCCTCGCCACGTCCTTCCACCCCGAGCTGACCGGCGACCACAGGATGCACGCACTGTTCGTCGACATGGTGCGGGCGAAGCAGGTGGCCGGGTCCTTGTAGGATCTCGGGGGGTCCCCCGGCCCTTGAGGCCAGGGGGAGTTCGTACTGGGTTGGTTACGCGAAGGAGACAGGCAGATGTCCGGCCACTCTAAATGGGCTACGACGAAGCACAAGAAGGCCGTGATCGACGCCAAGCGCGGCAAGCTCTTCGCGAAGATGATCAAGAACATCGAGGTCGCTGCCCGCACGGGTGGCTCCGACGTGTCCGGCAACCCGACGCTCTTCGACGCCATCCAGAAGGCCAAGAAGAGCTCGGTCCCTAACAAGAACATCGACTCCGCGGTCAAGCGCGGTGCCGGCCTCGAGGCCGGTGGCGCCGACTACGAGACGATCATGTACGAGGGCTACGGTCCCAACGGTGTCGCGGTGCTCATCGAGTGCCTCACCGACAACCGCAACCGTGCCGCGTCCGACGTGCGTGTCGCCATGACCCGCAACGGCGGCAACATGGCCGACCCCGGTTCCGTCTCGTACCTGTTCAACCGCAAGGGTGTCGTGATCGTCCCCAAGGGTGAGCTGTCCGAGGACGACGTCCTCGGTGCCGTGCTCGACGCGGGTGCCGAAGAGGTCAACGACCTCGGTGAGTCCTTCGAGGTGCTCAGCGAGGCCACCGACCTGGTCGCGGTGCGCACCGCGCTCCAGGAGGCCGGCATCGACTACGACTCGGCCGACGCCAACTTCGTCCCGACCATGCAGGTCGAGCTGGACGAGGAGGGCGCCCGCAAGATCTTCAGGCTCATCGACGCGCTCGAGGACAGCGACGACGTGCAGAACGTCTTCGCCAACTTCGACGTGAGCGACGAGGTCATGGAGAAGGTCGACGCCTGACACGCAGGCAGCGCACGGGCCGACGGGACACAGACCCGTCGGCCCGTCGCATTGTCAGCGGTACCCGATAGCCTGCACAAACTGGCTATCGAAGGAGGGGCGGGGTGCGCGTACTCGGCGTGGACCCGGGGCTGACCCGGTGCGGTGTCGGCGTGGTCGAGGGGGTCGCGGGGCGGCCTCTGACGATGCGCGGTGTCGGCGTCGTACGGACCCCGGCCGACGCGGAGTTGGGCCACCGCCTCGTCGCCATCGAGCAGGGCATCGAGCAGTGGCTGGACGAGTACCGGCCCGAATTCGTCGCCGTGGAGCGGGTGTTCAGCCAGCACAACGTGCGGACGGTCATGGGGACGGCCCAGGCGAGCGCGGTCGCGATGCTCTGCGCCAGCCGCCGCGGCATCCCCGTGGCCCTCCACACGCCCAGCGAGGTCAAGGCCGCCGTGACGGGCAGCGGACGGGCCGACAAGGCTCAGGTGGGCGCCATGGTGACGCGCCTGCTGAGACTGGACGCTCCTCCCAAGCCCGCCGACGCGGCCGACGCTCTGGCCCTCGCCATCTGCCACATCTGGCGCGCCCCCGCGCAGAACAGACTCCAGCAGGCCGTCGCCCTGCACGCATCGAAATCAGCCACAGCACCGAAAGGCCGTATCGCATGATCGCCTTCGTCAGCGGCCCGGTGGCCGCGCTCGCCCCTGACACCGCGGTGGTCGAGGTCGGCGGCATCGGCATGGCCGTCCAGTGCACTCCGAACACGCTCTCCGGCCTCCGCATCGGCCAGCAGACCAAGCTCGCCACCTCCCTCGTCGTACGCGAGGACTCGCTCACGCTGTACGGCTTCGCCGACGACGACGAGCGGCAGACCTTCGAGCTGCTCCAGACCGCCAGCGGCGTCGGCCCGCGCCTCGCGCAGGCGATGCTCGCCGTGCACAGCCCCGACGCGCTGCGCGGCGCTGTCGCCTCCGGTGACGAGAAGTCGCTCACCGCCGTGCCCGGCATCGGCAAGAAGGGCGCCCAGAAGCTGCTCATCGAACTCAAGGACCGGCTCGGTGCGCCCCTCGGCACCGGTACGCGCGTGGGCGCCCCCGTGACGTCAGGCTGGCGCGACCAGCTGCACGCCGCCCTCATCGGGCTCGGCTACGCCACGCGCGAGGCCGACGAGGCCATCGAGGCCGTCGCCCCGCAGGCCGAGGAGGAGGGCGGCACGCCGCAGGTCGGCAAGCTCCTCAAGGCCGCGCTCCAGACGCTGAACCGCACCCGCTGACCGGGCCGCGCCCGCTCCCCGCCCGAACCACCACCACCGCGAGGCACACCTCATGAACTGGGACGACACGACCGACGCGACGCCCGACACCGAGCGGCTCGTGGGCTCTGTCGCCGACGGCGAGGACCAGGCGGTCGAGGCCGCCCTGCGCCCCAAGGACCTGGGCGAGTTCATCGGCCAGGAGAAGGTCCGCGAGCAGCTCGACCTGGTCCTCAGGGCGGCGCGCGCGCGTGGTGCCACCGCCGACCACGTCCTGCTCTCCGGCGCGCCCGGCCTCGGCAAGACCACCCTCTCCATGATCATCGCGGCCGAGATGGGCGCCCCCATCCGGATCACCAGCGGCCCGGCCATCCAGCACGCCGGCGACCTGGCCGCGATCCTCTCGTCCCTCCAGGAGGGCGAGGTCCTCTTCCTCGACGAGATCCACCGCATGTCCCGCCCCGCCGAAGAGATGCTCTACATGGCGATGGAGGACTACCGGGTCGACGTCATCGTCGGCAAGGGCCCCGGCGCCACGGCCATCCCGCTGGAGCTGCCCCCGTTCACCCTCGTCGGCGCCACCACGCGCGCGGGCCTCCTGCCCCCGCCGCTGCGCGACCGCTTCGGCTTCACGGCGCACATGGAGTTCTACGAGCCGGCCGAGCTGGAGCGCGTCATCCACCGCTCCGCGAACCTCCTCGACGTGGAGATCGACTCTCAGGGCGCCGCCGAGATCGCCGGTCGCTCCCGCGGCACCCCCCGTATCGCCAACCGCCTGCTGCGCCGGGTCCGCGACTACGCGCAGGTCAAGGCCGACGGCCACATCACCCGTGACATCGCCGGGGTGGCCCTCGGCGTCTACGAGGTGGACGGCCGCGGCCTCGACCGGCTCGACCGCGCCGTCCTCGAAGCGCTGATCAAGCTCTTCGGCGGCGGCCCCGTAGGACTCTCCACCCTCGCGGTCGCCGTGGGGGAGGAGCGCGAGACGGTCGAGGAGGTCGCCGAACCCTTCCTCGTACGAGAGGGTCTGCTCGCCCGTACGCCGCGAGGCCGGGTCGCCACGCCCGCGGCCTGGGCCCACCTCGGCCTCACGCCGCCCCAGCGGACAAGGGGAACAAGCGGACAAGGGGACCTGTTCGGGGCGTGATCGCGCAGGGTAGTCGCCAGGTCAGGAACCCCGGTGCCATGCTGAGCGTTGTTCCTTGAGTGCGGACTCGCTTAGACTCCGCCGATGCCGCCCATGTGGACGGCGTGCCCACCCCCATCCAACTGGCCGCCTACGTGCGCGGTCGTGCGAAGGAATTTCCGTCCCGTGAATATCGTGACCCTCCTCCCGTTCATCGTGCTCATCGGGGCCATGTTCCTGATGACCCGCTCCGCCAAGAAGAAGCAGCAGGCGGCAGGCCAGATGCGGGACCAGATGCAGCCCGGTTCCGGCGTCCGCACGATCGGGGGCATGTACGCCACCGTCAAGGAGGTCCACGACGAGATGGTCCTTCTGGAGGTGGCCCCCGGCGTCCACGCCGTCTACGCGAAGAACTCGATCGGCGCCGTCCTGGCCGACGACGAGTACAACCGCATCGTCCACGGCACCGAGAGTGACGACAACGATGACCACGACGCCCTCGGCGCCGATGGTGCGGTCGTGCCGGACGACGCTTCCTCCCTCACCGAGACCGACGAGCCCGCCGACGCCTCGGACGACTCGCGCATCGACCTCGACAAGAAGGACGAGGCTGCTGCCACTGACGTAGCCTCCGAGGCCGACGGCGCTGAGCCGAAGAAGACCGACGGCGAGTCCGACGCGAAGTAGTCACGCCCCCAGGACCGCGCGCGCCCGCTCGCGCTCCGCGGTCCCGGACGTGTGATTTCCGCACGGATTCTCGACACCATTTCATGGCCGTCCGGGCACGTACCCCGCTGCGGGACGGATGGAGAGGGAGAACGAGAAGGTGGCAGCACCCAAGAAGGGCCGAAGTCACGGCGCCCAGAGCAGGCCGGGCCGCACACTGGCCTTCATCCTGATCGCGATGGTGGCGCTGACCGGCGGGATGTTCCTGTCCGGCCACACCACGCCGCGCCTGGGCATCGACCTCGCCGGTGGTACGAGCATCACGCTCAAGGCGAAGAGCGAGCCGGGTCAGAAGAACGCGGTCAACCAGACCAACATGAACACGGCCGTGAGCATCATCGAGCGCCGCGTCAACGGTCTGGGTGTCACGGAGTCCGAGGTCCAGACACAGGGCTCCGACAACATCATCGTCAACATCCCCAAGGGGACGAACGAGGCGCAGGCGCGCGAGCAGGTCGGCACGACCGCCCAGCTCTACTTCCGCCCCGTGCTCACCGTGGCCGCCGGTGCGCCCACTCCCGAGCCCTCCGCCAGCCCTTCCGGCTCGGACAAGGGCAAGGCCACCGACAAGGCGACCGACAAGGCCACGGACGGCGGCAACGGCAAGGCGTCCAGCACGCCGACCGCCTCGCCGACCTCGTCCGCGACGTCGCAGGGCCGCGCCGTCACCGACGGTCTGAAGGCCGACTCCTCGCCGTCGCCGAGCGCCAGCGCCTCCGCGAGCGGCAAGCCCACCCCCTCGGCCAGCTCCACCCCGGACCCGGCCACCGCCGCACTGCAGAAGAAGTTCACGGACCTCAACTGCACCGACAAGGCCGCCCGCAGCCAGGTCGCGTCGGGCGTCAAGCCCGAGGACCCCGCCGTGGCGTGCGGTAAGAACTCGTCCGGCCAGTGGGAGAAGTACGTCCTCGGCCCCGCCGAGGTGAACGGCAAGGACGTCGACAAGGCGCAGGCCACGATCAACCAGCAGACCGGCGCCTGGGTCGTCAACATGGACTTCACGGGCGGCGGCTCGAAGAAGTTCGCGAAGATCACCAGCAAGCTCTCGCAGCAGCAGCCTCCGATGAACCAGTTCGCCATCGTGCTCGACGGCGACGTGGTCTCGGCTCCCAGCGTCAGCTCGACCCTGAGCGGCAGCGCGGAGATCTCCGGCAGCTTCGACCAGCAGTCCGCCCAGGATCTCGCCAACGTGCTGTCCTACGGTGCCCTCCCGCTCTCCTTCCAGGAGCAGAGCGTCACGACGGTCACCGCGGCCCTCGGCGGCGAGCAGCTGCACGCCGGCCTGATCGCCGGCGCCATCGGCCTCCTGCTGGTCGTGATCTACCTGGTGGTCTACTACCGCGGCCTGTCGCTGATCGCGCTCGCCTCGCTCATGGTGTCCGCGATCCTCACCTACGTGATCATGACGCTCCTCGGCCCGGCCATCGGCTTCGCGCTGAACCTGCCGGCGGTCTGCGGCGCGATCGTGGCGATCGGCATCACGGCCGACTCGTTCATCGTGTTCTTCGAACGCATCAGGGACGAGATCCGTGAGGGTCGCTCGCTGCGGCCCTCCGTCGAGCGCGCCTGGCCGCGAGCCCGGCGCACGATCCTGGTCTCCGACTTCGTGTCGTTCCTCGCCGCCGCGGTGCTGTTCGTCGTCACCGTCGGCAAGGTCCAGGGCTTCGCGTTCACGCTCGGCCTGACCACCGTGCTCGACGTGGTCGTCGTGTTCCTGTTCACCAAGCCGCTGATGACGATCCTGGCCCGCAAGAAGTTCTTCGCGAGCGGACACCCGTGGTCCGGGCTCGACCCGAAGCGCCTCGGCGCCAAGCCGCCACTGCGCCGCACGCGCCGTGCTCCCGGCTCTCCCGTAGGCCCTGTCGACACGAAGGAGGCGTGAGATGTCGAAGCTCGGCCATCTCGGCGCCCGGCTCATCCGCGGTGAAGTCGGCTACGACTTCATCGGCAAGCGCAAGATCTGGTACGGCGTCTCGATCCTGATCACCATCACGGCCATTGTCGGCCTGGCGGTGCGTGGTCTGAACATGGGCATCGAGTTCGAGGGAGGCGCGGTCTTCACCACCCCGAAGACCAGCGTCTCCGCGGGCACGGCGGAGCGGTCCGCCGAAGCGGCTTCCAGCCACGACGCGATCGTCCAGGAGCTCGGCACCGGCGGTCTGCGCATCCAGATCTCCGGCGTGGACACCGCGAAGTCCGACCAGATCAAGACCCAACTCTCGAAGGACCTCAACGTCCCCGAGGCGAAGATCAACGCCGACCTCGTCGGACCCAGCTGGGGCGAGACGATCGCCAACAAGGCATGGACCGGCCTGATCGTGTTCATGATCCTCGTGGTGATCTATCTGGCCATCGCCTTCGAGTGGCGCATGGCGATCGCGGCCCTGGTAGCACTGATCCACGACCTCACGATCACGGTCGGGATCTACGCGCTGGTCGGCTTCGAGGTCACCACGGGCACCATCATCGGTCTGCTGACCATCCTCGGTTACTCGCTCTACGACACGGTGGTCGTCTTCGACTCCTTGAAGGAGGGCACGAAGGACATCACCAAGCAGACCCGCTTCACGTACAGCGAGGTCGCCAACCGTTCCATCAACGGCACGCTGGTGCGTTCGATCAACACCACGGTCGTCGCGCTGCTGCCGGTGGCGGGCCTGCTGTTCATCGGCGGCGGCTTCCTCGGCGCGGGCATGCTCAACGACATCTCGCTGTCGCTGTTCGTAGGCCTCGCGGCCGGTGCGTACTCGTCGATCTTCATCGCCACTCCGCTCGTCGCCGACCTCAAGGAACGCGACCCGCAGATCAAGGCCCTGAAGAAGCGCGTGCTCGCCAAGCGCGCGGCGGCGGCCGCCAAGGGCGAGTCCGCCGAGGCCCCGGAGCCGCAGGACGACGACTACGACGACCCGTCGGACGACGAGGCCACGACCGCGGTCGTCGGCCCGCGGCACCAGCCCGCGTCGCGCAACCGGGGCCGCGGGCGGCCTTCGGGGAAGCGCCGATGACCGACATCAAGGAGCTGCTGCTCAGCCGCATCCGCGATGTGCCGGACTACCCGGAGCCGGGCGTGATGTTCAAGGACATCACCCCGCTCCTGGCGGACCCGTCGGCCTTCACGGCACTCACGGACGCCCTCGCGGAGCTCTGCGTCGCGAACGGCGCCACCAAGGTCGTCGGCCTGGAGGCGCGCGGGTTCATCCTGGGCGCCCCCGTCGCCGTACGCGCCGGGCTCGGCTTCATCCCCGTACGCAAGGCCGGCAAGCTCCCCGGGGCGACGCTCAGCCAGTCGTACGACCTGGAGTACGGGTCGGCCGAGATCGAGGTGCACGCCGAGGACCTGGTCGCGGGTGACCGGGTCATGGTGATCGACGACGTCCTCGCCACCGGTGGTACGGCCGAGGCGTCGGTGCGGCTCATCCGGCGCGCGGGCGCCGAGGTCGCCGGCATCGCCGTCCTGATGGAGCTGGGTTTCCTGAGCGGCCGCGAGCGGCTGCTCCCGGCCCTCGACGGCGCCCCGCTGGACTCACTGCTCATGGTCTGAACACCTGGTCACAGGCGTAAAGGCGGGCCCGGAGGAATCCGGTGCCCGCCTTTTGCGTTTCCGCACTTGAAAGCCGTCCCACCGGCCGAAGGCGAGCGAGCGGCCCAGTGTCGATACCATGGGCTCTCCGGGACCTGAACGGGGGACCCGTCGCGCACGAGGAGCGCCGTTGCCAGACGAGGCCAAGCCACTCTCCCCCAGCGCCGAGCGCGTGGGGGTACCCACAGCCGCCAAGCCCGACCAGAAGGCCGACCAGGCCGCGGCTGCCACAGTCGTGCCCGCGAAGCCCGGGAAGACCGGGCAGAGCGCCGCCGGCACGCCGGGCGGCAAGGCGGCCGAGCAGCAGCCGCGCCCCAAGCCTCCCGCCGACAAGCGCCCGGCCCCCGGCCCCGAGGCCGCCGCCCCGGCCCCTGCCGCGCCGCCCACCCCGCCCGTGGTGCGCCCCGCAGCGGGCCAGCCCGCCCGCTCCGGCTCCTCGAACCGCGTCCGCGCCCGCCTCGCCCGTCTCGGCGTCCAGCGCTCGAACCCGTACAACCCCGTTCTCGAGCCCTTGCTGCGGATAGTGCGCAGCAACGACCCGAAGATCGAGACGTCCACGCTGCGCCAGGTCGAGCGCGCCTACCAGGTCGCCGAGCGCTGGCACCGCGGTCAGAAGCGCAAGAGCGGCGACCCGTACATCACGCACCCGCTCGCGGTGACGACGATCCTCGCCGAGCTCGGCATGGACCCCGCGACGCTGATGGCGGGCCTGCTGCACGACACGGTCGAGGACACCGAGTACGGCCTGGACACCCTGCGCCGCGACTTCGGCGACCAGGTCGCCCTGCTCGTCGACGGCGTCACCAAGCTGGACAAGGTCAAGTTCGGCGAGGCCGCGCAGGCCGAGACCGTCCGCAAGATGGTTGTCGCGATGGCCAAGGACCCGCGCGTCCTGGTCATCAAGCTCGCCGACCGCCTGCACAACATGCGCACGATGCGGTACCTCAAGCGCGAGAAGCAGGAGAAGAAGGCCCGCGAGACGCTGGAGATCTACGCCCCGCTGGCGCACCGCCTGGGCATGAACACCATCAAGTGGGAGCTGGAGGACCTCGCCTTCGCGATCCTCTACCCCAAGATGTACGACGAGATCGTGCGTCTGGTGGCCGAGCGCGCGCCCAAGCGCGACGAGTACCTCGCCATAGTGACCGACGAGGTGCAGAGCGACCTGCGCGCCGCCCGCATCAAGGCGACCGTCACCGGCCGCCCGAAGCACTACTACAGCGTCTACCAGAAGATGATCGTCCGCGGCCGTGACTTCGCGGAGATCTACGACCTGGTGGGCATTCGTGTCCTTGTCGACACGGTGAGGGACTGTTACGCCGCCCTCGGCACGGTGCACGCGCGATGGAACCCGGTCCCCGGCCGGTTCAAGGACTACATCGCGATGCCCAAGTTCAACATGTACCAGTCGCTGCACACGACGGTGATCGGCCCCAACGGCAAGCCCGTTGAGCTGCAGATCCGTACGTTCGACATGCACCGCCGCGCCGAGTACGGCATCGCGGCGCACTGGAAGTACAAGCAGGAGGCCGTCGCCGGTGCCTCCAAGGTGCGCTCCGACGCCCCGAAGAGCACGGGCAAGGACGACCACCTCAACGACATGGCGTGGCTGCGCCAGTTGCTCGACTGGCAGAAGGAGACGGAGGACCCGGGCGAGTTCCTGGAGTCCCTGCGCTTCGACCTGTCGCGCAACGAGGTCTTCGTCTTCACGCCGAAGGGCGACGTCATAGCGCTGCCGGCCGGTGCGACCCCGGTGGACTTCTCGTACGCGGTCCACACCGAGGTCGGCCACCGGACCATAGGAGCACGGGTCAACGGGCGGCTCGTTCCGCTCGAATCGACCCTGGACAACGGCGACTTGGTGGAGGTCTTCACCTCCAAGGCCGAAGGCGCGGGCCCGTCCCGCGACTGGCTCGGCTTCGTCAAGTCGCCCCGGGCGCGCAACAAGATCCGTGCCTGGTTCTCCAAGGAGCGCCGCGACGAGGCGATCGAGCAGGGCAAGGACGCCATCGTCCGCGCCATGCGCAAGCAGAACCTGCCGATCCAGCGGATCCTGACGGGCGACTCGCTGGTCACGCTCGCGCACGAGATGCGCTACCCCGACATCTCGTCCCTGTACGCGGCGATCGGCGAAGGCCACGTCACCGCGCAGAGCGTCGTCCAGAAGCTCGTCCAGGCCCTCGGCGGCGAGGAGGCCGCCAACGAGGACATCGCCGAGAGCGCGCCCCCGTCGCGCGGCCGCTCCAAGCGCCGGGCGAACGCCGACCCCGGCGTGGTCGTCAAGGGCGTCGAGGACGTGTGGGTCAAGCTGGCCCGCTGCTGCACGCCCGTCCCCGGCGACCCCATCATCGGCTTCGTCACGCGCGGCAGCGGCGTATCGGTGCACCGCAGCGACTGTGTGAACGTCGAGTCGCTGTCCCGTGAGCCCGAGCGGATCCTCGAGGTCGAGTGGGCGCCCACGCAGTCCTCGGTCTTCCTCGTCGCCATACAGGTCGAGGCCCTCGACCGCTCTCGGCTGCTCTCGGACGTCACCAGGGTCCTGTCCGACCAGCACGTCAACATCCTGTCCGCGGCCGTGCAGACGTCCCGCGACCGGGTGGCCACCTCCCGCTTCACCTTCGAGATGGGCGACCCCAAGCACCTGGGTCACGTCCTGAAGGCGGTCAGGGGAGTGGAGGGCGTCTACGACGTCTACCGCGTGACGTCGGCGCGCAGACCGTAGCCGACAGACATGGGAAGGGCCCCCGGCGCTCAGCGCCGGGGGCCCTTCCCATCATGCGATGACTGCTCAGCCGCCGAACTCGTGCAGGCCCTTGAGCGCCTGGTCGAGCAGCGCCTGACGGCCGTCGAGCTCACGCTCCAGCTTGTCGGCCTTCGCGTTGTTGCCCTGCGCGCGGGCCGTCTCGATCTGGCCCCGCAGCTTGTCGACCGCGGCCTGGAGCTGACCGGTGAGCCCCTCGGCACGCGCGCGTGCCTCCGGGTTCGTCCGGCGCCACTCGGTCTCCTCGGACTCCTGAAGTGCCCGCTCCACGGCGTGCATCCGGCCCTCGACCTTCGGACGCGCGTCGCGCGGCACGTGGCCGATGGCCTCCCAGCGCTCGTTGATCGAGCGGAAGGCGGCGCGGGCCGTCTTCAGGTCCCCGATCGGCAGGAGCTTCTCGGCCTCGTCGGCGAGCTCCTCCTTGAGCTTGAGGTTCTCGCCCTGCTCGGCGTCCCGCTCGGCGAAGACCGAGCTGCGCGCCGCGAAGAACACGTCCTGGGCGCCGCGGAAGCGGTTCCACAGGTCGTCCTCGTGCTCGCGCTGGGCGCGGCCCGCGGCCTTCCAGTCCGTCATCAGCTCGCGGTACCGGGCGGCCGTGGTCCCCCAGTCGGTCGAGCCCGACAGCGACTCGGCCTCGGCGACCAGCTTCTCCTTGGCCTGACGGGCATCCTCGCGCTGCGCGTCCAGCGAGGCGAAGTGCGCCTTGCGGCGCTTCGAGAACGCCGAGCGCGCGTGCGAGAAGCGGTGCCACAGCTCGTCGTCCGACTTGCGGTCCAGACGCGGCAGACCCTTCCAGGTGTCCACCAGCGCCCGCAGCCGCTCGCCGGCCGCGCGCCACTGCTCGCTCTGGGCCAGCTCCTCGGCCTCGGTGACCAGGGCCTCCTTGGCGTGCCGCGCCTCGTCGGACTGCTTCGCCTTCTGGACCTTGCGCTCCTCGCGGCGCGCGTCGACGGTCTCGACGAGCTTGTCCAGGCGCTTGCCCAGCGCCTCCAGATCGCCGACGGCGTGCGCGTCGGTCACCTGCTCGCGCAGGTGCTCGATGGCGGTCGTGGCGTCCTTCGCCGACAGGTCGGTCGTCTGCACCCGGCGCTCGAGGAGCCCGATCTCGACGACCAGGCCGTCGTACTTGCGCTTGAAGTAGGCGAGGGCCTCGTCAGGAGAACCTGCCTGCCACGAACCGACTTCACGCTCGCTGCCGTCGGCCGAACGCACGTACACGGTCCCCGTCTCATCGACGCGGCCCCACGGGTCGCTGCTCACAGCGCCTCCTCCACATGATGCCTGCGGGGCGCCTTGGGCCCCCGGGCATCGTCCACAGTTTCGTCACGGCCAACATAGGCGACCGGCGGGGCGGCTGTCCGCATCCCGCGCGACCGAAATTTCACCGCCGGCGGTCAGGATTTCTTCACGGTCGCCTTGTCGATCACGACGGTGGCGTTCGGGGCGCCGTCACCCTGCCCGGTGCTCTCACCTGCGGCGGCGATCTTCTTGAGCACCTTCATGCCGGAATCGGAAATGGTCCCGAACGGTGTGTAGCTCGGCGGCAACTGACTGTCCTGGTACACGAGGAAGAACTGGCTGCCGCCGGTGTGCTTCTGGCCCGTGTTCGCCATCGCGATCGTGCCCGCCGGATACACGTTCCCCTTCAGGCTTTTGTCCTTCAGGTTCTCGTCCGGGATCGTGTAGCCCGGGCCGCCCGCGCCGGTGCCCTTCGGGTCGCCGCACTGCAGGACGTAGATCCCGTTGGTGGTGAGCCGGTGGCACTTCGTGTGGTCGAAGAAGCCCTTGCCGGCGAGGAAGTCGAAGGAGTTGACGGTGTGCGGAGCCTCCTTCGCCTTGAGCCCGATGCCGATGTCGCCGCACGTCGTCGCGAGGTTCATCGTGTAGCCGGCCGACTTGTCGATGGTGAGCGCCGGCTCCTTCTTCCAGCTGAGCGGCTTCACCTTGCCCGCGGCGGGCTTCTCGCACGGGTCGGCGGCCTTGGAGGGGCTCGCGCTCGGCTTGGAGGCCGCGGAGTCCTTCTTGTCCTTGCCGTCGAAGGCCCCGGCGGCGAACGCGCCGGCGCCCGCCACCACGACCACGGCCAACGCCGACGCGATCACCGTGTTGCGTGTGCGCGCCCTGCGCCGCGCCGACTCCCGCCGCTGCTGCTGCCGCAAGAACTTCTCCCGGGCGAGCTGCCGCCGCCGCTGATCGTTGCTGACCACCGGGTCTACTCCTCGTACGTCGCGAGACCTGATTCCGAACCGATCCGAAGTGATTCGAACGGGACGAACCGGGTCTGAACTGGACCTGTTACGACCGCCTGCTGTGTGCCCCGTACCGTATATGGGTTAGCTGTGGAATCGGCAGCGCCGGTAGGCTCTGATCTGCCGCATTCTTCTGCGGACACACTTCCGCCGGACGACATACGAAGGACGATCGTGCTGATTGCCGGGTTCCCCGCCGGGGCCTGGGGCACCAACTGTTACCTGGTTGCCCCCGCCGCGGGTGAGGAGTGCGTGATCATCGACCCCGGCCACCAGGCCACCCAGGGAGTCGAGGACGCGCTCGAGAAGCATCGGCTCAAGCCGGTCGCCGTCATCCTCACGCATGGCCACATCGACCACGTCGCCTCCGTCGTCCCCGTGTGCGGGGCCCATGACGTCCCGGCGTGGATCCACCCCTCCGACCGCTACATGATGAGCGATCCGGAGAAGGCGCTCGGCCGCTCCATCGGCATGCCGCTGATGGGTGAGCTGACCGTGGGGGAGCCCGACGACGTGCGGGAGCTGAGCGACGGCGCCGAACTGAAGCTGGCGGGTCTCGACCTGACCGTGGCGCACGCGCCGGGTCATACCAAGGGGTCGGTGGCCTTCACGATGCCCGAGAGCGCGGACATCCCGTCCGTGTTCTTCTCCGGGGATCTGCTCTTCGCCGGCTCCATCGGACGCACCGATCTGCCCGGTGGCTCCATGGACGACATGCTCGAATCGCTGGCACGCGTGTGCCTGCCGCTCGACGACCGGACCGTGGTGCTCTCCGGGCACGGCTCCCAGACGACCATCGGCCAGGAACGCGCCACCAACCCGTATCTGCGGCAGGTGGCCGCCGGCCAGGGAACCTCCTTCGAGGCTCCCCGACGAGGAATGTGACGAGAGACTTCCGTGAGCACCTTTCAGGCCCCCAAGGGCACGTACGACCTGCTTCCCCCCGACTCCGCGACGTACCTCGCGGTACGCGACGCCATCTCCACCCCGCTGAGGAACTCCGGCTACGGCTACGTCGAGACGCCCGGCTTCGAAAACGTCGAGCTGTTCGCGCGTGGTGTCGGTGAGTCCACCGACATCGTCACCAAGGAGATGTACGCCTTCGAGACCAAGGGCGGCGACAAGCTCGCCCTGCGCCCCGAAGGCACCGCGTCCGTGCTGCGCGCCGCCCTGGAGGCCAACCTCCACAAGGCCGGCAACCTCCCGGTCAAGCTCTGGTACTCGGGCTCGTACTACCGCTACGAGCGCCCCCAGAAGGGCCGTTACAGGCACTTCTCGCAGGTCGGCGCCGAGGCGATCGGCGCGGAGGACCCGGCGCTCGACGCCGAGCTGATCATCCTGGCCGACCAGGCGTACCGCTCGCTCGGGCTGCGCGACTTCCGCATCCTGCTGAACTCGCTCGGCGACAACGAGTGCCGGCCCGTCTACCGCGCGGCGCTCCAGGACTTCCTGCGCGGCCTCGACCTCGACGAGGACACCCTGCGCCGCGCCGAGATCAACCCGCTGCGCGTCCTCGACGACAAGCGCCCCGACGTCCAGAAGCAGCTCGTCGGCGCGCCCTCGCTGCGCGACTACCTGTGCGACGGCTGCAAGGCGTACCACGAGCAGGTCCGTGAACTCCTGACCGCCGAGGGCGTCGCCTATGAGGACGACGAGAAGCTGGTCCGCGGGCTCGACTACTACACGCGCACCACGTTCGAGTTCGTCCACGACGGTCTCGGCTCGCAGTCCGCGGTGGGCGGCGGCGGCCGCTACGACGGCCTGTCCGAGATGATCGGCGGCCCGTCGCTGCCGTCCGTCGGCTGGGCGCTCGGCGTCGACCGCACGGTCCTGGCGCTGGAGGCGGAGGGCGTGGAGCTCGAACTCCCCTCCACCACCAGCGTGTTCGCGGTGCCGCTCGGCGACGAGGCCCGCCGCGTCCTCTTCTCGAAGGTCACGGAGCTGCGCCGGGCCGGCGTCTCCGCCGACTTCTCGTACGGCGGCAAGGGTCTCAAGGGCGCGATGAAGAACGCGAACCGCAGCGGCGCCCGCTTCACCATCGTCGCCGGCGAACGCGACCTCGCCGACGGCGTCGTCCAGCTCAAGGACATGGAGTCGGGCGAGCAGGACGCGGTGGCGGTCGAGGAGATCGTGGCTGTCCTGAAGGCCAAGCTGGCGTAGTCGGGCCTCAGGAGCAGGAAAGGAGCGGGGCACGCGCGTGCCCCGCTCCTTTCCTGTTCGTGCCATGTGTCGTCATGTCAGGGAGCGCCCCGTCGGAGCGAACGCTTCGGGACCGTCGGCCGTACATGCTTATGTCCATCGAACGGTGGACACACAGGCGCGTGCGGCAGAATAAGGCTGCCAGCAGGCCACCACCTCAAGCGACGGAACGGCGTGATGAGCAAGACGACCACGGCAAGCGACAGCGCCTCTTCCACCGGCGGCGACGGAGCGGGCGCTCCCCGCAGTGCCGGGGGCTCCCTGGGTTTCGCGCTGCTTCTGGTGATCACCGGTGCGGCGGGGCTGCTCGCGGCGTGGGTCATCACGATCGACAAGTTCAAGCTGCTCGAGGACCCGAACTTCACGCCGGGCTGCAGTCTGAACCCGGTCGTGTCGTGCGGGAACATCATGAAGAGCGAGCAGGCGTCGGCGTTCGGGTTCCCGAATCCGATGCTGGGGCTCGCGGCCTACGCGATCGTGATCTGTGTGGGGATGAGCCTGCTGGGGCGGGCGAGCTTCCCGCGCTGGTACTGGCT
>NZ_NNBL01000017.1 GCF_002803065.1 Streptomyces sp. CB01635 | reverse complement strand
CTACCCCACC
The DNA here is from genome assembly GCF_002803065.1 of Streptomyces sp. CB01635. Classification (GTDB taxonomy): domain Bacteria; phylum Actinomycetota; class Actinomycetes; order Streptomycetales; family Streptomycetaceae; genus Streptomyces. Next base: position 171,857 of record NZ_NNBL01000017.1, on the reverse strand, counting down.
CAACTCGCCGCCGCAGCTTGACGAGTTAAGGACCTGAGGTGTCTTTCTCGGCCTCGCCGCCGCCCTCTGCAGCTACAAACGGCTCCTCAAACTCACCATGTAGGACACCGTCTTAACTATCTTCTTGATCTCCCGACGCTCCGGGAGGCTGAACGTTCTCGGTCGGCCGCCCTTGTACTTCGGGTAGGGCGAGTTGAACCCGTCGGCGTTAAAGTTGTGGATCACGTCCCGGACCCGGTCCGGGCTGGTGAACGTCACCTCGGCGATCTTTGCCACGGGCATGCCCTGCGCGGATAACAGCACCATCTGTGCGCGCCGCCAGGTCACCACCGAACCGGTGCCTCTACGGATGATCCGCAGCAGGCGCTGCCCCTCGTCGCCATCGATCTCGCGAACGCGTACTCGCTCCGTCATGCGCACACGATCTCGTCCACTGCACGGTCATGCGGGCATCCCGGGCGGCGCGTAGTGACGCAAGTAGCCACGCACCGGAGGCTCGAGTTGGGACAGGTCATTGCCGTTGAGGGCATGCCAGAGACGGTTCTCGATCCAGAACCGAGTGGCGAACTCCTCGAACGAAGGTGCACACCAGAGGATGGCGGCCCCTTGCTTCTCCGGATCGTCGAGATTGGTCTCCGTGTCTTCCCCGTCGTGCCGCGCCTCGTACTCGTAGTCGAGATGGGAGTGCACCACGAATATCTCACCCGAAGGACGGAGGTAGAGGTACCAGATGACGCAGTCCTGTTGATCCCGCAGGAATCGCACGAGGAAGGCGCCAGGCTCGACCGGACTGGGCAGGGGCTCTGAGATATCGGTCCAGCAGCACGTCGCCGAGACCTCATCCAGCGAGCAGTGCAGCTTCGAGTCGGCCTGGAAGGTGACGAAGTCCCGAGGCAGCGTCAAGCCCTTGGCCGCAAGGTTCTCTGCCAAGCGATTGAGCACCGTGACCTGTTCGAGAACAGGTTCGCCGGTACCACCGAGCCATTGAAAGGCGCCCGTGACTTGGTGGAGTCGAGCGGCGGCAGGCTCTCGTAGGGGTAGTACTCGTAGGTGTAGCTGCAGGGTCGGTATTCACCCAGGTCGGTGGCACACCAAGCAGAGTCGAAGCAGAACGAGGACAAGTCAGCCCTTGATCGTTCACCAGGCATCGGCCCCCCATTGATCACCGTGAGCGGAGTTGTTGGCGTCAGCATCGCACTGCTTACTGACGCTCCCTGCGACGGGTGGGCCAGGCTAGCTCTCCCTGGTGAGGGCGAACGTTGCCTGATGCGGCAATGGTCCCCACACCACCGACTCATCGGATGGCATACCCGTCCCACAGCGGGCCGCCGGCCTCGTCTAGTACCTCCGCCACGGCTGCGGCGAAGGCGCTCGTGTGCCCGGCGATTGCTTGCGCGGCGGCCTCGGTCAACGCGCCGTGCAGCCTGGGGTCGGCCGCAGCCAGTCGCCGCGACAACCACTTGCCTCCGCCAAGCCAGTGTCCGCCGACCAGCAGGGCCAGCTCTGAGGCACGTTGGAGCATGTGCGAGACCAAGTGCACCCGCTCGGCGGGGTCCGCGCAGCCACGCAGGTCGTCGAGTAGGTCGGTCAGGACGTACCGCTGGTAGTCCCGCTCACGGTCGGAGAGCGGCGGCGGGCCCGCAGCCCAGCGTTCGCGCGCCTCAGCCTGGAGCGAAGCGCCCAGCCCGTTCGCGTCCACGAGGAGCATGCCCTCGGAGCACATGGCGAGCAACGGCGAATTCCGCTTCGCGGTCTCCTGGTCGGCGAAGGCATGCCAGACGGCCTCGGTTTGCACGAACAGCTCCACCGGCCAGCCGCGGTACAGCAGGTTTTCCCGGTTGGGCGCCGGCGGCCCGTCCAGGAGGACCACGATGTCGAGATCGGAGGTCGGCGTACGCCGGTCGGTCAGCACACTGCCGGCCAGAAAGGCGGCCCGGGCGGCAGGAAACCGATCCCGCACCAGTTCGCGGGCGGTGAGCACGGGGTCGTCCATGACCGCAGCGTACGCCAGCATTTTGATGCTTCCCTGACAAGAGTCGCGGTACCTCGGTACCTCGCGGCCGCCGTGGAGATCGAGGCCCTCGTCCACACCCACCGGCCCAGTCGCGTCACCGTCCAGGTCCCCGTCGGGGAACCGACACCCGCCAGCCTCAGCGTCCTCGTCCGGCGGGATTTCACCGCTTCGTGTCCCGGGACGCGGCTGGTCGGCGACCTGACCGAGCCCCTCGCCCGTACCACGTCCCCCGCCCCAGGTCGGTCTGTCCTATATGCCGGGCGACACCCTCGTGCTCTGCACCGACGGGCTCATCGAACGCCGTGACGAGGACATCGATGCCGGCCTGGCCCGCCTGATCTCAGCCCTCGCCCAGGACACCGCCTCCCCTCGACGAGTTGGCGGACGCGTTGCCGGCCCGGCTGGGAGTCACCAGCGAGGCCCGCGACGACATCGCTCTGGTCGTCATTCGCCTGTGACGCTGCGAGACCCGAGGTGCGACGCCAGTGCAGCTCAGAGCCATCGGCGGCTTTCTCTGCGAGCGGCACACAATGGCCGCATCGCCGTCGTGCACGGTGGCAGCGACTCCTGCTGTCCCTGCGCTGTTGCGAAGGGAAGCGCCCCTGCGTTGGAATCAAGTGTGAGGCTCTTCGGCGGTGCCGTGTCGGCTGGTCTTCCCGCTCCGGGCACAGGGTCCGGCCGGAAGGGGCTCAAGAACGATGCCCTGGGCATGTTCTCCTCGGTCGTCATGGGCCTGGCCTCCACCGGCCCGGCGTACAGCCTCGCCGCCACGCTGGGCATCATCGTGGCCGGAGTCGGATTGCAGGCTCCGATCGTCACCATGCTGGCTTTCGTCCCGATGCTGCTGGTCGCGTACGCCTTCCGGGAGCTCAACGCGAGCAACGCCGACTGCGGGACCACCTTCACCTGGGCCACCCGCGCATTCGGACCGCGCACCGGCTGGATGGGCGGCTGGGGTCTCATCGTCGCCAACATCATCGTCATGGCCAGCCTCGCGCAGATCGCCGCTGCCTACGGCTTCCGGTTGATGGGCCTGGACGCACTGGCGGAAAACCGGCTGTGGACCACCGCGGCAGGCGTCGTCTGGATCGCCGTGCTGACAGTGATCTGCTACGTCGGCATCTCGTTCTCGGCGGCTGTACAGCGCTGGCTGCTGTGCCTGGAAGTGGTGATGCTGATCCTGCTCGCCGTCGCCGCGCTGGTCAGGGTGTACACCAGCCCTCCGCCGACGGCGATCCATGTGTCCGCGTCCTGGTTCAACCCCTTCGCGGTGCCCTCGGTGACGGCCATGACCTCGGGCATCCTCGCGGGGGTCTTCATCTACTGGGGCTGGGACACCGCGTTCTCGGTCAACGAGGAAACCGTCGACAGCACGCGCATCCCGGGCCGTGCCGCGGTCTTGTCCACCGTGCTCCTCCTGGTCATGTACGGGCTGGTGTCCACGTCGGCTCAGGCATTCGCGGGAGTCGGCACCTCGGGCATCGGACTCGGCAATGCGGACAACGCGGACGATGTGTTCTCCGGGCTGGGTGAGGCCGTGTTCGGGAGCCACGGCACGGGGCTGTTCCTGTCGAGACTGCTGATCCTGATGGTGCTGACCTCCGCGTTGGCCTCCGCCCAGACCACCATCCTGCCCCTGGCCAGGACCGTCTTCTCCATGGCGGTCCACAAGACCGTCCCCTCTCGGTTCGCCCGGGTCCACCGCAGGTTTCTCACCCCCACCTGGGGGACCATCGGCATGGGAGCGGCCTCGATCGCCCTGTTCGTCCTGCTGACCTCGCTCAGCCAGAACGTCCTGGCCGACTCGATCGACTCGGTCGGTCTCGCGATCGCGTTCCAGTACGGACTGACCGGCTTCGCCTGCGTCTGGTACCACCGCAAGATCCTCACCCGCAGCGTCAAGGATCTGGTCTTTAAGGGCGTGCTACCGGGGCTCGGCGCGCTATTCATGCTCTTGCTGTTCCTCTACGCCACCTTCGTCGTCTACGCGAATCCCCGGTACGGCACGACCGCCGTCGACCTGCCGCTGATCGGCAGGACGGGCGGGGTCACCGTCCTGGGCCTGGGCGCCCTGCTGATCGGATTCCTGCTGATGCCGGTGGTCACCCGTGGCCACAGCGCGGCCCTCAAGCTCCAGAGGAGCCTGCTTCCACGCCGCCTGCCGCCGCACGCCGCCATCGACTCGGCGAGCCGCTACCTGCCCGCCGACAGCGGGTCCGGGGTGGGCGGCGACTGGTACGACGTCATCCCTCTCTCCAGTACCCGGGTCGGCCTGGTCGTCGGTGATGTGCTCGGTCACGGCATACGAGCCGCGGCCACCATGGGACGCCTGCGCACGGGGGTGCGTGTCCTGGCCCGGCTGGACCTGAGCCCGGACGAGCTGCTGTCCCGCCTGGCCGACCTGGTCGAGCAGACCACGCACGAGGACGAAACCGGCCGCGGCCCGGGCCACCTGAAGGCGCACGCCGACGCGGCTCTGGGCGTGAGCTGCCTGTACGCGGTGTACGACCCCGTCTCGGGGGAGTGCAGCATGGCGCGAGCCGGGGAGCCGGTGCTGGGGCTCGTCGAACCGCACACGGGCGTCGTCGACTATCCCCAGCTGCCGCCAGGACCGCCGCTGGGAATCGGCGGCCTGCCCTACCAGAGCACGGAACTGGAGCTCGCGCCGGGCACTGTTGTCGCCCTCTTCACGGACGGCCTCCTCCAGGCGGCCGACGACCGCGAAGCCGGGCTCGCGCAGCTCTCACAGGTACTCTCCGACGACCGAAGATCCCTGGAAGAGCTGTGCGACCGGGCGGTGGCCACCATGCTGCCCGGGGCGGTGGACGTGGACGCGACAATGCTCCTGGTCCGCACGCGCCTGCTCGCCCGGAATCGGCTCGCCCAATGGGCACTGGCCCCGGACCCGGCGGCCGTGGCCGCCATCCGCTCCGCCGTCGGGAAGCAGCTCGGCGACTGGGGACTGGACGACGCGGCGTTCACCACGGAGCTCATCGTCAGCGAACTGGTCACCAACGCCATCCGCTACGCAGGTGGCGGCCCGATCCAGGTGCGCCTGATCCGCGACCGGACCCTGACCTGCGAGGTGTCCGACACCGGCCACACCGCGCCCAATCTGCGGCACGCCGCGAGCGACGACGAGGGAGGCCGGGGCCTGTTCATCATCGCCCAGATGACCCACCACTGGGGCACGCGCTACACGTCCACCGGCAAGACCATCTGGACCGAGCAGGACCTGCCGCAGCCGGACCGCCAGTAGCACCCAGGGGGTCCATGGGACGGCCGAGTCGCCGACCGCGGCGCCTGGCGTCGCGGGTCAGGTGCTGACGAGTTTCCGTGTCTTCGCTCCCGTGGCCAGCGCAGCTTGGAGCGCGCGAAGTCCCTGTTCTCGATGATGCGTTGGCGATGCTCTTCGGGCAGTTTGCCGTTGTCGAGGAGCTTCTCGGACACTCCAGTGAGCTCCTTGCGCGGCAGTGTTCCTCCCGCGAGCAGGGCGAGTCCCTCGGCCGCCAAGGCCGCCGCGTCCAGGCCGCTGCTGTTGCGGGTGAAGTGGGGCGAGCCGGCCGTGCGGTCGAGCACGGGCTGCAGCATTGGCCGCAGGCGACGGAAGTCGTCGGCCGCGGCGAAGTGCTGGGTGCTGCGCAGCAGACCGGAGCGGACCACCTGTCGGTCCTCCAGCAGTGCGGTGAGCTCGGACTGTGTGAAGCCGTGGATTCTGCTCCACAGGCCGACATAGGCCCAGTTGGGTTCCTGCGCCTGCAGGGCAACCAGTCGTCCGATCACCTCCAGCGGGGGTGCGATCGGTGCGCCTCAGCAGGAACTGGCGGTCCATCAGCGCCTGGTTCAGGGCCTGGTGGGAGAGTGTGGTCACGGCAGCCGCACCGAGACATTGCCCCGGTAGGAACCTTGCAGCAGGGAGAGGAACGCCTGCGGCACGTCCTCGATCCGGCCCTTGAGGACTGTCGGCGGGTAGACGAAGCGGCCTGGCTCAGCCGGGTGCTGAAGTGCTCGCGCCAGGCGGCGATCTGTTCGGGCGTGTGATGGCAGGAGAAGGGCAGCAGCTCGACGCCTTTGGCCTCGGCCGGCGTGCGGTCGGGCTGCGAAAAGCGCTCCGACGCGTCGCCGAGCTGGCTCGACAGGGAGCCGCACAGGGCGAAGCGCGCCCCGGGCCGCCTGCAGCGCAGCGTCGTACTGCTCACCGCCCACGATGTCGAAGAACACAGAGACCCCTTGGGTGCGAACTCGTTGAGCCGTTGTGCTGCCGGGCCGTCGTGGTGGTCGAACGCGGCGTCGTAGCCGAGCTCGTTCACCAGGTAGTCGGCCTTCGCCGGGCTGCCGGCGCTGCCGATCACGCGTGCCGCGCCGAGGCACTTGGCGATCTGCTCGGCCAGCGAGCCGACCCCGCCCGCGGCGCCGGAGACGAAGACCACGTCGCCTTCGCCGGCGGCCGCCACATCGGCCATCCCGTAGTAGGCGGTCGGTCCCTGGCCGAGGTGGTAGCCGGGGTCGGCGAAGAGGTCACGGTCGAGCTTGAGGTACGAGCCGGCCGGGCCGGCCGAGTACTGGCTCCAGCCGGTCATCGACTGGACCAGGTCGCCGACCTCGAGGTCGGGGCTGTCGGATCGGATGACGGTGCCGATGGCGGTCACCCTCACCCGCTGCCCCGGCTGCCGGGCCGACACCGGGATGGTGCAGTCGGCCCGCATCAGCTCCAGGTTCGTCGCGGCGAGCCCGACCTGGTGGCTGATCAGCTGGAGCCAAACCTCTTGCCAAGCAGAAACTTTAGTGTAAATCATTTCAGCGGTTAGATAGATGCTGGCCGAGGTTCCAGGTCGGTCCCAGAGCTCGACGCGCTCCGCGCGGCAACGACCGAGAGTGGTGCAAACCGGTTGGGCGCGGCCGGGTCCGCGCCCTGAGCCGCCGCTCGCGCCTGCAGTGACGCCGACTGACCGCCCCCGGACTGATCGAGGTCCGGGGGCGGTCCGCGTGCGCGGGGTGGGAACGGGGAGCTTGTGAGGAGAGGACATTCATGCTTGAGGCGCTGGGTCTGAGCACGGCCGAGTCGCAGGTGTACCAACTGCTGGTGGGGTCCGGGCGCTGCCCGGTGGACAGGCTGGAGCAGCGGACCGGCCTGACCGGGGCCCAGCTCGAACAGGCGGTCGCGGCACTGGCCGTGAAGGGGCTGGTCGCCCTCACCGACGACCTGCCCGCGCAGCTGATTCCCGCCCCGCCGGACATCGCCGGGGAGACGCTGTTGCTGGCGCGCATGAACGAACTGCAGTCCGCCAAAGGCGTTCTGCAGCGACTCACCAAGGAGTACCGCGAGGCGCTCCGGCCGGCAGCCCTGGAGGAGATCGCCGAAATCGTGCCGGCCGAGGCGTTGGCACAGCGGTGCGAGCAGCTCCAGCTCCGCGCCCGCCGGGAAGTACTGCGCTTCGACGCCCCGCCCTATCTGCTGATCGAGGAGTTCAACGTCGCGGAGCTGGAGCAACTGGCAGCGGGGGTGCGCTTCCGGACGGTGTACGACCGGGCCGCGATCGAGGGGTACGCGGAGCAGCTGGAGATCCGCCGGTACATGGACGCAGGTGAACAGGCCCGCGTGCTGGCCAGACTCCCGGTCAAGTTGATCATAGTAGACCGGTCCACGGCCATGCTCGCGGTGCGGACGGAAGACGGGCGGCCACCGGGCGCCGTCGTGCAGATCAACCAAGGCCCCCTGCTCGACGCTCTCGTCACACTGTTCGAGCTGGTGTGGGTCACCGCGCTCCCCCTGGATCCGTCAACCGGCGAGACGCACCGCGGCGAACTCTCCGGCTCGGACACCCATCTGCTGCTCCTGCTCCTGTCCGGTCTCACCGACGACGCGATCGCCCGCCTCATGGGGATCGGCAAGCGGACCGTCAACCGCCGGGTACGCGGCCTGATGGATCTGACGGGCGCTTCGAGCCGGATGCAACTCGGGTGGCACGCCTGCGAACACGGCTGGGTCACGGCCGGAGACCTGGACGGGCTGCAGCCGCCGGGCATCGGCCAGGACACATAGGGCCGCATCGGCGGCCCGACGCCGCCCACATTGCGGACCTACGTGGCGGGTGTGCGCCATGTGGCGCGTATCCGCCACACCATCTCTGGAAGACGCACCGGCCGGAGAGCTAGGTTCCGAGCGGCACGCGGAATCGGCCGGACGTTCGGTCGGTCCCCCTCGGCATCAATTGCCCCGCAGCGCCCACCAGTTGAACGTGAAAGGACAACCGATGCAGAAGGCCCGCCCCAGACGGGGGCGCACCGCCCTCGTCAGCGGGATCGCGGTGACAGTCGCCCTGTCACTGACGAGCCAGCTCGGAACCGCGACAGCCGCCACACCCCAGGCGCCTCTCGACCTGAGCAGCCGCCCGACGCTGCAGAAGCAGGCGGCGACGACGGCGGCGGTGACTCTGATCACCGGCGACACGGTCTCGCTGACCACCGAGCCCGACGGCAGGCAGGCGGTCTCCGTCATCTCTGGGGCGGGGACGTCCAAGACGTTCGAAACCGTCAGCGGACAGAACGGCGACCTGTACGTCTACCCGGACGACACCACGGCCGCGGTCGCCTCGGGCACGGTGGACCGTGAACTGTTCAACGTCAGCCGGATGGTCCGGGACGGGTACGGCGACGCGAAGACCGACGAGGTCCCCGCCATCGTCGACTTCCAGGGGAAGCCGACCGCCGCTGCCCTGACGCAGAAGACCGAGGGCCTGCCGGGCAGCGACAACGAGCGGGTCATGCCCCGACTGGGGCTGTCCGCGGTGCATGTCGACAAGCACAGCGCGAAGGGCTTCTGGCAGGCTGTCAAGCCCGTCCACGCACGCAGCAGAGGCGCCCAGGCCGCCACGGTCCCCGGCACTGCCGGGGTCTCCAAGCTGTGGTACGACGGCAAGGCGAAGGTCGCACTGGACAAGAGCGTGCCGCAGATCGGCGCTCCGGAGGCATGGGCCAAGGGGTACGACGGCAAGGGCGTGAAGGTCGCCGTGCTGGACACCGGTGCCGACCTGAACAACGCCGACGTCAAGTCCGAGATCGTCCAGAGCCAGAGCTTCGTCAACGGCCAGACGGTCCAGGACGGTCACGGCCACGGTACCCACGTCGCATCCACCATCGCGGGCAGTGGCGCCAACTCCGACGGCAAGTACAAGGGTGTCGCCCCCGGAGCCGACCTGCTCATCGGTAAGGTGCTCGCCAACAGCGGGCAGGGCCTGGACTCCGGCATCCTGGCCGGCATGGACTGGGCGGTCGGGCAGGGCGCCGACGTCGTCAGCATGAGCCTCGGCGGTACTGACACCCCCGGCGAGGACGTCCTGACCAACGCGGTCAACTCGCTCAGCGCGTCCTCGGGCACCCTCTTCGTCATCGCGGCAGGCAACGACGGCAGGAAGGGTGAGTCGACAATCGGCACCCCCGGCGCCGCCGACGCGGCCCTCACCGTCGGCGCCGTCGACAAGTCCGACGCGCTCGCCGACTTCTCCAGCCGCGGCCCGCGCCTCGGCGACATGGCGATCAAGCCGGAGATCACCGCCCCGGGCGTGGACATCGTCGCCGCCCGCGCGGCCGGCACCACCATGGGCACCCCCGTGGACGCCAACTACACCTCGGCCAACGGCACATCGATGGCCACCCCGCATGTGGCCGGCTCCGCCGCGATCCTCAAGCAGCGCCACCCCGGCTGGACCGGTCAGCGCATCAAGGACGCGCTGACCGCGCACGCCAAGTCCGCCGCCGACCAGACCGTCTACCAGCAGGGCTACGGCCGGGTCGACATCCCCGCCGCCCTCGACCCGTCGCTGGAGCTGTCCGGCACCGCCGACTTCCGCGTCATACCGTGGCAGAAGGGCACCTACCCCACGCGCAGCCGCACCCTGACGCTGCACAACAACGCCGCGACCGACACAGTGATGACCGTGACGGCCGGCGCCAAGGACGCGAGCGGCACCGCGGTCCCGGCCGGCACGCTGTCGCTGTCGGGAGCGGGCCTGTCCGACGGCCGGGTCACCGTCCCGGCCGGCGGCACCGCCGAGGTCACCGTCACGCTCGACAACAACGGCCTGAAGACCGGCCAGTACGGCGGATCGGTCACTGCCACCTCCGACAACGGCGAGTCGGTGCACGCCGCACTCGGCTTCGTCACCTCCGTCGAGCAGCACGACGTCACGCTGAAGGTCACAGACCGCTTCGGGAAGACCCCCAGTGCGCTCAGGTTCACCCTGCACGGGCTGGACAACACCGTGTGGCAGAGCCAGACCATGTACGCCAACGGCACCGCGACCCTGTCGGTACCGCTCGGCAAGTACTCCATCGAGGGCTCGCTCTACTCGGCAGACCCCGCCGGGGGTGCGGTCTCCTACGCGGCCGACCTGTTCACCGTGCCCAACATCGAGGTGAGCGACCGGGACCAGACCTTCACCGTCGACGGCACCACCGCCACCGACCTCAGCGTGAAGATCAAGGGTGAGAAGCGGCCACTGGAGAACGGCCAGGTGACTACGTTCATCGTCCGTGACCCCGGCACCGCAGGCGGTTACTCGAGCTTCGCCGGCATCGGCAACCTGCTCAACCTCACCGACATCAGGCAAGGCGCCATCCCCAGTGACGGCGCCACCAGCGGCGCGCTGCGCCTGGAGACCGCCCTGGCCCGTCGCGAACCGCTGGTCCAACTGGAGGTGACGGGCCCCGGGCACGTGACCATCCCGCTGAAGTCCTCGGTGAACGCGAAGCGCTTCGAGGGCACCAAGCACACCGAGCTGATCGACCTGGGCGCCGGCACCGAGCAGGACTTCGCCGCTGCCGACGTCAAGGGCAAGACCGTTCTGGTCTCCGTGGCCGACGTCACCAAGGCCGACGACCAGGCCACCAGGGCCGCGGCTGGCGGAGCCGTCGCAATGATCGTGGCCCCTGCCGACCCCGGGCCGAGCGGAAGCGGCGTCCCCGCCGGACAGGCCATCCCGGTCGCCCACGCCACCTACGACAACGCCGCAACCCTCAAGGGCTTGCTGGCCAAGGACAAGGTCCGGATCGCCCTGAAGGGCGTCCTCGAGTCGGGCTACAGCTACAACCCGCACTTCACCGACGACCGGGTCCCCGCCGACCTGGCCAAGACCGTCGACGTCAAGGAATTCGCCAAGGTCACCAATACGTTCCACTCCGACGGCGCCCGGCGCCTGGGCGCCGAGAACATGAACATCTGGGGCCCGTTGCAGGTGAGCACCGGCTCCGTCGGCCAGCCCCTCTACCAGGGCACCACCCGCGACGACTACTTCCTCGCGGGCACCGGGGTGACGTACCAGCCGAGCGTGTCGGCCAACTTCAACGACTCGACGTGGCGGATGAACGGCCAGCGCGCCTCCTACCTCACCCCGGGCAAGGCCTACACCCGGAGCTGGTTCGACGCGCCGATGCGCCTGTCCCAGTACGAGTTCGGGCCGTGTGTGTTCTGCCGCGCCGACGTCTGGCAGAACCTTCCGGGCAGCAACGGTGCCGACAACGATCCCACCCACACCCTGTCGGGCCTGACCGGCACCTGGAGTTTCTACCTCAACGGGAAGCCGATCACCGGCTTCGGCCAGCTGGCGCAGGAGAAGGCGGACTACCGGTACGTCCTCGACCAGAAGCTGACCACCGACGTCCCGGGCGTCACCTTGGGCCGCCACATGCGCACGGAGTGGGACTTCAGCCAGGCGGCACCGACCACCATGGCGATCAAGGACTGCGACACGGCGTTCATCCCCACGCCCAAGGTCTGTGAGTCCATGCCCGTGATCCTGCTCGACTACGACCTGCCGCTGAACGTGCTCAACCAGGCACGGGCCGGACTGCCGTACACCTTCACCGTGGACGCGGGTCGCCCCAAGGGCTGGACCGGCTCCACCGCGATGGCCGGCGCCAAGGTCTCCGTCTCGTACGACGACGGCGCCACCTGGAAGGAGGCGAAGGTGCTCCGGAAGGACAGCAACTCCTTCCAGGCCCTGCTGCGGCACCCGAAGCTCGCGGACACCAACGGATACGTGACCCTCAAGACCGAGGCCTGGGACGCGGGCGGCAGCCGCACGACCCAGACCATCACCCGGGCATACGCCCTCAAGTGAGGCGCTGAGCACCTCGTACGACAGAGCGGCCCCCGCCGGGTGGTGACATCCGGCGGGTGGGCCGCTTTCCGGCATCACGGCGAGACTTTCGCGCGCCGGACGCGTCTTGGACACGCAACCCGGCCGGCTGGTCGTCGAAGAGATACAGGGGCCAGAAGTCCGGCTCCGCCATTCGGGCGGCTAGATCGTCGCCAAGCGGGCTATCGCTAGATGGTCGATTCCAAGGGGTCGGTGGTCATGGGCGGTCAGTGGGCGCAGGACGGGCTGCCCTGTGTGGTCGTTGTGGCAGATCGCGGCGGTCAGCGCGAGGACGCGCCGGCCGTCCGGATGGAAGTGAAGCAGCTCACCTGGGCAGCTTCGGAGCGGTAGGCCCGGCCTCGCAGGCCCGAAGCCCGCCGTGAGCCCGTGAGCCCGTGAGCGCGCCCCGAGCGACGCTCGCCTATCCCGCTTGACCTGAGTAGACCTGTCTGTCTAATGTAATCCGCGACTAGACAGACAGGTCTACTCGCACTTCGGACGGGAATGGTCATGACGAATCGCTCGGTCGTCCCGGCGTCCAAACCGGCGCGCACCTCGGATGCGGCGCCCGCCGACGCCGGATCCACTTCCGGATCCGACTCCGCCGGCGTATCCGCGCGGGGCCGGCGGCTGCCGCCGAACGTGGCGCTGTACGTACTCGCCTCGATCACCATCTCGTTGCTGGCGGCCTCCAGCGCGCCGACCCCGCTCTACGCGATTTACCAGGCTGAATGGGGCTTCGACCCGATCACCACCACCGTGGTCTTCGGCGTCTACGCGGTGGCCGTGCTGCTTGGGCTGCTCACCATGGGCAAGCTCTCCGACCACGTCGGCAGGCGGCCGGTGCTGCTGGCCGCGCTCGCGGCGCAGGCCACCTCGATGGTCGTGTTCGCCACCGCCGACGGCGTGTCGGGGCTGGTGATGGCCCGGATCGTCCAGGGACTGTCGACCGGCGCCGCGCTCGGCGCGATCGGGGCGGGGATGATGGACATCGACCGGCCGCGCGGCACGATCACCAACGCGGTCGTCCCGGGCATCGGCACGGCGACCGGCGCGCTGGTCTCCGGCCTCGTCGTCCAGTTCCTGCCCGCCCCCACGCATCTGGTCTACCTCGGGCTGCTGGCGGTCTTCGTCCTCCAGGCCGTCGCCGTCGCGCTGATGGCGGAGACGGTGATCCGCAAGCCGGGGGCGCTGGCCAGCCTGGCGCCGGAGATCAAGCTGCCGCGTGCCGTACGCCGCCCGATGCTGGTGGCCGCGCCGGTGCTGTTCGCCGTCTGGGCTCTGGCCGGGCTGTACGGGTCGCTCGGCCCGTCCCTCGCACGGCAGTTGACCGGTTCCGGGTCCGAAATCCTCGGCGGGCTGAGCCTGTTCGTGCTCGCCGGGGTGGCCGCCGTCTCGGTGCTGGTCCTGCGCAAGGCGGCGACCCGGACGGTGATGCTCACCGGCATCCTCGCGCTGATCGCCGGGGTGGCCCTCACCCTCGTCTCGATCCGCGGCTCCTCCTCCACCGGCTTCTTCGTCGGCACCGCCATCGCGGGCGTCGGCTTCGGCAGCGGGTTCCAGGGCGGCATCCGTACGGTGATGCCGCTGGCCCGGCCGCACGAGAGTTCCGGGGTGCTGTCGCTGCTCTTCATCGTCTCCTACCTGGGCATGGGGGTGCCCGCCGTGATCGCCGGGTTCCTCGTCGTCCACGGGGGCGGACTGACCGCCACCGCGCAGGAGTACGGCGGCGCCGTGATCGTCCTCGCGGCGTTCGCGCTGCTCAGGCTGGAGCGCGGCGGCCGAGACGGGGCGGCGGTCCTACCGGGCGAGCGGGTCGGCGGCAACGCCTGAGGGGCGTCCTCCGGCCGGGACTCGGCCGGGGCATAATGTAGACAGATCTGTCTGAAGGAGTGACCGTCATGGCGAGTGTCCAGAGCACCGCGAAGCCGTCGGCGCGTGAGCGCCTGCTCGCCGCCGCGAACGAACTGTTCTACGCCGAGGGCGTGCAGAGCGTCGGGATCGACCGGGTCATCGAGCACGCGGGCGTGGCCAAGGCGTCGCTGTACAACACCTTCGGCGGCAAGGAGCAGCTCGTCCGGGCGTACCTCGACACCCGGCACGCGGGCACCGCCGACCGGATCACCCGGGCCGTCGCGGAGCGCGACACGCCCCGCGAGCAGATGCTGGCGGTCTTCGAGTCCCAGGGGCGGCAGTTCGACCGGCCCGACTTCCGTGGCTGCGCTTTCATCCGCGCCGGCGCCGAGGCCAGCCCCGGCGGGCTGGTCCAGGAAGCGGCGGACGCCTTCCGTGGCTGGCTGCGCGAACTCTTCACCCGCCTCGCAGACGAGGCCGGCGCCGCCGACCCCGACGCCCTGGGCCACCAGCTCCAACTCCTCTACGACGGCGCTGGCATCTCCGCCCTGATGGACCACGACTCCACGGTGGCCGCGACCTCCCACGCGGCGGCGATCGCCCTGATCGCGGCGGCGACGGGCGCATCCGCCGAGGCATGAGCGGCGCTCGGCACGCGGGTCGGGACCGCGAGCGTGAACCACGCGGTGCGCCAGGGATACTGACGCGGCGTCGGTAGGGCGGCCTGGGCCAACGTACCGGGCCGTCGGCTCCGGTCGGGCCCGATCCGCGGACGGTGCGCCGCAGCCTGCTCGGCCGACGTCTGTCCGCTGGTTTCCCGACGCAGCACCACGAGATGATCGATTCCGAGGGATCGGCTGCGCGCATGGGACGCGTCCAACGTCAGTGTGTGAAGACAGAGTTGGACACCCTCGCGACCGCACTCTATGTGAAGACCGACGACCTGCTGAAGGCATCCCCGCATCTCGCACCATGGCGGCCGGCCGTGGGGATCACCCCGCGGCTCACCGAAGCCGAGCTGGTCACCCTGGCGATGATGCAGGCCATGCTCGGCTTCACCTCCGAGGCCAGATGGCTTCGCCACGCCCGTTCCCACTTGCGGCACCTCTTCCCGTACCTGCCGAAACAGCCCGGCTACAACAAGCGGCTTCGCAAGGGCGCCGGACTGCTTCGGCAGGTCACCCGGCTGCTGGCCACCGATACCTCGGTGTGGAGCGACGACGTGTGGATCGTGGACTCCGCGCCGGTGGAATGCGGACGCTCCCGTGAGACCGTCAAACTCTCCGACCTGGCCGGATGGGCCGAGTACGGCTACTGCGCCAGCCACAGCCGCTTCTTCTGGGGACTGCGGCTGCACCTGGTGTGCACCCTCCAGGGACTGTCGATCGTCTTCGCCCTGACCGGCGCCAAGGCCGACGAACGCGAGACCCTGCTCGATCTCTTCTCCGCCGAGCCCGGCGTCGTCGCCGCGCGTCCTGCCCAGACGCTGATCGGCGACAAGAACTACTTCGGCCGGGCTTCGAAAACGAGCTGGCCGAGCAGGACATCCGGCTACTGCGGCCGGCCCGAAAGGGCGAGCCGGGGCGGCCGGGCGCTCCACTGTTCAAGCTGTTGCGGCAGGTCATCGAGTCGGTCAACGAGACATTCAAGGGCCAGCTCGATCTCGAACAGCACCGAGGGCGCACGCCCGGCGGTGTCGGTGCCCGTGTCTTGCAGCGAATCCTTGCGCTGACCGCCGCGATCTGGCACAACGGCCACACCCGACAGCCCGTCCTACGCTCACTGACGGCCTACGACCACTGACCCCTTGGAATTGATCATCTAGGGCGGCGCCGGTCTCTCTGCCGTGGTGTCAGGAGTTGTCGAGGTGGAAGGCGCCTTCTCTGAACTACGAGGTGACTGGCGCGGTGTTTTCGGCCTTCGGCGGTGCTATCAAGCCGGTTACGAATCAGGACTCGCACCTAGGGTGATTGTGGGCGTCTCGCGACGCCGGTGATGGTGGTCTGATCAGGAGGTGCGAGTACCTCAGCAGTACAGGTCGACTGCCGCCTGGGGCGCCCCGAGCGATGGCTGCGGGCCCCGTTGTCAGAGGCAGTTGGCAAGATCGCGGCCATGAAGAGCATCCCGACAACTCCGCCGCGGCCGTTCGATGTCACTGCGGTCTTCCCTCAACTGGCTCCGCTGGCGCGTACGGCGACGCGGTTGCATCCTCGCCCCGGGGCTCCGTCTCCGCAGGACAGTTCCATCGGGGGACCGCTGCTGTGGCCCGCTGATGAGCCGTGGCCACACTGCGACGGACCTCATGTAGTGGACGGAATAAACCCGGCCCTGTCCCCAACGGACGTGAGGCTGGAACGACGGATCCGTGCCGCCTCGCGCGGCAGGAGCCTGACCCCGCAGGAACGAGAGACCCTTGAGCGCATCCGCCCCCTCGGAAGTATCCGGTGTGGCTGGCGATCGGTCCGTATGAGGGTTCCATAGCGATGCTGCCGGTCGCACAGTTGTACACGCGGGACGTGCCCGATCTGCATACGCCTGAAGGAGCAGACCTGCTCCAGGTTCTGTGGTGCCCCTTCGACCACCCGATCATGCCCAGGACCGCGCTGTTCCGGCGCGATGCGGCCACCGTCATCGACATCCTCACCACGCCCCCCGAACCGCCCGCGATGCAGTTCGACGGCTACCTGCCCGAGCCGTGCCTGCTCAACCCCGAGCAGGTCACCGATTACCCCGACCACCTGGAGCTGAGTGAGGAACTCCAGGCCCAGCTCGGGGACTGGAACGTGTGGCAGACCGCCGACACGCATGCCGACCGCCCCTACGCGTCGTACCTGGAGGAGTCCTTCGACCGCACCTACGCGTCAGGTCAGCAAGAGACCCGTGACCTTGAGCGCGCGTCGTATTTGCCGCAGTATTACGACAATGAGCTGGCCGGCGCCCCCGGCTGGAAAGTCGGCGGCTGGCCCCGCTGGGGCGCCACCGACCCCACTCCCCGGCTCTGCCCCGCCTGCGGCCACGATATGGACGCCCTGCTGACCATCGCCACGTTCGAGGACAACGATGACAGCAGCTGGCTCCCACACGAGGAACCAGTGGATGCACCCTCCACGGGCTCCACCTACTACGATCCCGGGCAGCCCACGGTGGTCCAGATCGCCAGCGGCTACGACCAGCAGCTCTACGTCTGCCCGGCGTCGCCGGAGCACCCCCACGTGGAACTGATGCACTAACCGGCCACACGGCACCGCGTCGGCCCCCTCCCGAACCTTCCATGCCCGAGAAGACAACTGGGCTGATCGGCGCGCAACAGGGCGAGCAGCGAACGTCGCGGACTGTTCCACCAAGCACCGCCTGAAGCGGACGCAGTCACCGTTACGAACTACCGTCACGGTGACGGCTCCGAAGGACGGCGACTCCTTCCCCAGACATCACACAGCAGCGTCGACCTGCACTTCTGAGGTACTCCAACACTCACTCAGGAATGGGATGAGGGGTCCGTCACGTTGCTGGTGCGGGCGACGATTCGTGCCGTGACCGGGAACGTTCGCCGGGTTGGTGGTTGGGGCGGTTGGATGGGCGGTGACGTCGGTTCCGACCGCTGGAGGTGTGGTGGCTGACCTTGTGCGGGTGCGCAGACTGACCGATCAGGAAGGGTAGAAGCTGCAGCAGATCGTCCGCCGGGGAAGTACCAGATCGGTGTGCTATCGGCGGGCGATGATGTTGCTGGCGTCCGCCGGCGGAATCCGCGTCCCGGTGATCGCCCAGCTGGTCCAGGCCGACGAGGACACCGTCCGGGATGTGATCCACCGGTTCAACGAGATCGGCCTGGCCTGCCTGGACCCTCGATGGGCGGGAGGCCGTCCCCGCCTGCTCACCCCTGACGACGAGGGCTTCGTCGTCCAGACGGCCACCACCCGCCCCAACAAGCTCGGCCAGCCCTTCACCCGCTGGTCGATCCGCAAACTCGCCGCCTACCTGCGCCGAGTCCACGGACGCATCATCCGCATCGGCCGGGAAGCCTTACGGTGCCTGCTCCGCGGCCGCAGCATCACCTTCCAGCGCACCAAGACCTGGAAGGAATCGCCCGACCCCGAGCGTGACGCCAAGCTCGACCAGATCGAGCAGATGCTGGCGCGCTTCCCCGACCGGGTGTTCGCCTTCGACGAGTTCGGGCCGCTGGGATCCGGCCCACCGCGGGCTCCTGCTGGGCGAAACAGGGCAAGCCCGACCGGCTGCCGGCGACCTACCGCCGCACCCACGGCGTCACCTACTTCCACGGCTGCTACTCCGTCGGCGACGACCGTCCGTGGGGGGGCAACCGCCGCCGCAAAGGCACCGCCAACACCCTGGCGGCGCTGAAGTCGATCCGCGCCGCCCGACCCGACGGCGCCCCGATCTACATTCTCTTGGACAACCTGTCCGCCCACACCGGCGCGGACATCCGCCGCTGGGCGAAGAAGAACAAGTTCGAGCTGTGCTTCACCCCGACCTACGCCTCCTGGGCCAACCCGATCGAGGCCCACTTCGGACCGGTGCGGCAGTTCATCCTGGCCCACTCCCACCATCGCAGCCATCCCGCGCAGACCCGGGCCCTGCACCGCTGGCGTGATCGGCCGGGGCGTCAAGGGGGTCAGCCGTGGTGCTCACCAGCCGGACGAAGCTGCTTGTCCGGCTTGAGCTTGTCGAGGTCTGCCGGGGTGAGCAGGCCGGCCCATTCTTGGGTCCCGGCGTGGGCCGCGTCCTGGGAACACAGGCCCTGGAGCAGGCGCAGCGGGCCTACGAGGGCAACAGAGCCGTCGGGGAGGCGGTCGCGGACGCCGAAGCTGCCGGAAGCCGAACTGCAGCATCACCACCCGTCGTTCGTGGCCGGAGCGGGTTGAGGCTACGGGCGGCCAGGTGCGGTCCTCGAAGGGGGCCACGTCGTTCGGGCCGGTGTCCGCCGGTGGGGGCTTCGGGCGGATCGAAGTCTTCCTGGGGAGCAGTGACGGGCCTGGTGAGGGTGTGGCTGCCGGGTACGAACGTGGTGAACCCCGCGTCCAGTCACGGGCCGGTGAGAAGTACGCACCTTGATCGCGAGACGGGGCGTGTGCTCGGGGCCGAGGCCGGCCATGGCGCAGACATGCCGCGGTGCCGGCCGTGCCGGGACGGCACGCGGACGGTGCGCTGCTCGTCGAGGAGGGACCCCCTCGCGTCGGCGTGACCCGGGCCACGCATACAGCCCGCCTCTGGAGGCGGTCCGGCCGCCCACTGCGAAGAATGAGAGCCGTCCGCGTCGGTGCCGCAGCCCGCGGCTCCCGCAGCCGTCCACAGAGAGGCTCCGCCCATGCCAGGTCTCTTCCGGCGCCGGAAATCCGATCCACCGGGGCGGACCGCTCCGCGCGCGTCGCATCCGGCCACCGACCGCATGCTGCGTACGCTGCTGCGCCGCCGTAAGAAGGCGCTGACGGCCGAGGACGTGACCGTCGCCGACCGGCCGCAGGTGCGCAAGGCCGTCACCGCGGCCGCTCTGGGCAACACCATGGAGTGGTTCGACTTCGGCGTCTACGCCTACCTGGCGGGCACCCTCGGCAGAGTCTTCTTCCCGTCGAGCTCCCCTGGAGCGCAGGTCGTCTCCACCTTCGCCACCTTCGCCGCGGCTTTCGTCGTGCGCCCCCTGGGCGGGCTCGTCTTCGGGCCCCTCGGCGACCGCGTAGGCCGGCAGAAGGTGCTCGCCGCCACGATGATCATGATGGCGGCCAGCACCTTCGCTGTGGGCTTCCTACCGACCTACTCGGCAGTCGGTTTCCTCGCCCCGGTCCTTTTGCTGGTGTGCCGTCTCGTCCAGGGCTTTTCCACCGGCGGCGAGTACGCGGGCGCCACGACCTACATCGCGGAGTACGCGCCCGACAAGCGCCGGGGCTTCCTCGGCAGCTGGCTCGACTTCGGCACCTTCGTCGGCTACTCGCTCGGCTCCGGTCTGGTGACGGTGCTCACGCTGGCGCTCGGCAGCGACGGCCTCGAGGACTGGGGCTGGCGTATCCCCTTCTTCGTAGCGGGTCCGCTCGGTCTCATCGGCCTGTACATGCGCATGAAGCTGGAGGAGACGCCCGCGTTCAAGCAGGAGGCCGCGTACGCGCACTCGCAGGCGTCGGGGAAGGGGGCGGACGAAGACCCCGTGGAGCAGGCCCGGCAGTCGGGCAAGGGCCGCGTGAGGGAGATCTTCGCGCGCCACTGGGAGGCGGTACTCATCTGTATGGGCCTCGTCCTGCTCTACAACGTCACCAACTACATGGTGACGTCGTACCTGCCGACCTATATGACCGTGACGCTCGGTGAGAGCGACACGACGGCGCAGTTGCTGGTCCTCGGCACGATGCTCCTGGTCGTCCTGTTGATCACAACCGTCGGCAGGACGTCCGACCGGTGGGGACGCAGACCCATGTTCATGGCCGGGAGCATCGCGCTCATCGCGCTGTCCTATCCCGCGTTCCTGCTGATCAGGGAGGGCGGCATCCTGTTTCCGGCGTTCGGGTGCGTGATCCTCGGCATGCTGCTCGTCATGTTCGCGGGAACCGCAGCTGCCACACTGCCGGCCCTGTTTCCCACCCGGATCCGCTACGGCGCCCTGTCGATCGCGTACAACCTGTCCGTGTCGCTCTTCGGCGGCACCACACCCCTGTTCGCCTCAGGCCTCGTCGAGGCGACGGGTAACAACATGGTCCCCGCGTACTACCTGATGGTCGCCGGATTGATCGGCCTCATCTCGACGTTCTTCTTGCACGAGACCGCGGGGCGACCGCTGCGCGGATCTGGCCCCATGGTGGAGACGCCGGAACAGGCCCACAGACTCGTGGCCCGCAGCCGCACCGCCGCCGGACGGCAGGCGCGCGACATCTGGGTGCGCCTGCGCCATCCGCACGCGCGTCACTCGCCGTCGGACGACGAGTGACGCGCCCCGACGAGTTCGGGATCCACGCCTACCAGTGGACATGACACCGCTGCACGCCGGCACGGCCGGGTGGGTGGAATCCCTGGCCCTGGCTCACCACGCGAGACAGTGGGCCAAGACCACCACGAAAATCAAGGGTGACGCCGTTGAAGCATCGGACCTCGACGGATACGAGTCGGTGCCCGAGGTTCAGGGACTTGCCGACACCTGGTGGCGAGGCAAGAGCTCGCTCATCGCCATCTACCTTTGATCTTGGCCAGTGCTCCGCCGTTTACGGCGGGGGTGAAGGCCATCTCAGGGCTGCTCTGACCCGCGCGTTCGCACGGGTCCGCAGTGTTGTCCTCAGCCGGTGGGGCGCTGCTGGTTTTCGATGTACTGCTTGACGACGGTCAGCGGTGCGCCGCCGCAGGATCCGGCGAAGTAGGAGCCGGACCAGAAGTGTCCGCCCCACAGGTAGCGGCGGACGTGGTTGTCGTATTCCTGGCGAAGCCTGCGGGAGCTGACGCCCTTGAGGGAGTTGACCAGTTTGGAGAGCTGGACCTTGGGCGGATAGTGCACGAGCAGATGCACATGGTCCTGCTCGCCGTTGAACTGCTTGAGTTCGGCCTCGAAGTCGGTGCAGACGTCGCGCATGATCTCCTCGGTGCGCGTCAGCATGGCGTCGGTGAATGCCTTACGCCGATACTTGGTGACGAATACCAAGTGGACGTGAAGGTTATAGACGACGTGACGGCCGGTGCGTACATCAGGATTCGGGTTCCATCGTGGTGACATAAGCCAACGGTAGTAGGGTGATTGTCATGGGCGAACTCGTGTGGGAGAAGCGGCAGTTCGGGCACCGCGCCCGGCTGGCGCTGACGCCTGCACAGGTCCGGCTCATGGATGACCAGGTGCACGCGGCACGCGCGATGTGGAATCAGCTCCACGACCTGTGGCAGATGACGCCGAAGTGTCAGCGTGCTCTGACGCGCATGGATCAGGCGTTGCGGCAGGCCCGCAAGGAGATCGACTGGTACGCGGTGCTGCCCGCGCAGGCCGCGCAGGCGGTACTCAAGACGTACTTCCAGGCGTGGCGGAACTGCTGGGACGGGCGTGCGGACGAGCCGAACTTCAAGGCCCGCTTCCGCACGGCATTGTCGGTGGACATCCCGCAGGGCCGGGACTTGCAGATCAAGCGAGTACACCGACGGTGGGGCATGGTCAACATCCCCAAGGTGGGCCGTGTCCGGTTCCGCTGGACCAAGGATCTCCCCGTCGGCAAGCTCGCCAACAAGGAGAACCGGATCACCGGGGCACGGCTGGTCAAAGACGGGCTCGGCTGGCACATCGCCTTCCGTATCCAGACCCTTGAGCTCAAGCCGGAGCCTCACCAGGGTCCCGAGGTTGGTATCGACGCCGGGGTGAACCTGCCGCTTGCGCTGTCCGACGGCAACCACCAGGACCACGACCGGCCGCCCCGACTCCCGGACGGCACCGCCGACCGGGACAAGTGGCTGAACCCGGATGAGAAGGCCAAACTGCTCCGCCTGGAACAGCGGGCCGCGCACCGCAAGAGCTTCCGCAAGCCGAAAGAGCGCAGCTCCAACCGGCTGCACGCCACCTACGACCAGATCAAGCAGCTCCGCGCAAGAGCCACGCGCCGAGCAATCGACTGGCAGCACAAGACCACCACCGCCATCGCCAAGCAGTACGGCACGGTCGTGGTGGAGCAGTTGCAGATCACGAACATGGTCAAGTCCGCCAAGGGAACCATCGAGAACCCGGGGAGGAACGTCGCGCAGAAGTCCGGCCTGAACCGTTCCATCAGCCAGGAGGCGTGGGGCCGCACCGTGACACTGCTGACGTACAAAACCGCTCGCAACGGCGGAACCCTGGTCAAGGTACCCGCCCCGAACACCTCCCTGCGCTGCTCCGCGTGCGGATTCATCACGCCCGGCAGCCGCAAAGACCAGGCCACGTTCGTATGCAAGAACCCGGACTGCGGATGTTCGGCGAATGCCGACTGGAACGCGGCCCGGAACGTCTTGCACCTGTACCGGATCGGCCTCGTGGCGATCCCGGCTGCCGGGAGGGCAGTCGTCAGGCGCATTTGTGGCGTCAAGCCCGCTGCCGCAAGGTAAGCAGGAATCTCCTTCCTGAGCCTGCGAAGGGAGGAGAGCACTTCAAAAGAAGGATCTGGTCTGAGCCATGCGACCAAGTCCGAGCCAGCCGCCCCGGCTTCGGACTGGTCGCCGCCGGGGAGCATGGGAGCGTCATCGGGATCATTGACGGCACTGTCGAAGACGACACCGTCGCCGTTCACCCCGACCACCAGAACCAGGGCCTCGGTCGCGCCCTTCTTGCCGGGGCACGCGCCTGTGTCCGCGCGCTGGGTGTGCCGATTCTGGACGCTTGGACCAGGGACGATCCGGTTGCGCTGGTATCGGGCTATGGGCTTCATCGAGAGCCAGCACTACGTCCGCCGTCTCTTGGCCGTGCTGTTCCTTCAGAATCGTGCTGCCGATGTTGCCGAGCTCGGTTTTGAGTGAAGCCGTGATCTCGGTCTTCGTTTTTCCGTTGGCGAGCAATCGTTGCACGTGGTTCTGGAGGTGAGTGTCGAGGCGGTTCAGGTCCTTGCCTCGGTGTGTGTAGTTGTGCGGCGTCGGGTGGTTCAGCGGAATGCCGTTGTTGTGGTCGACGGACTGCGCTCGGATCATGCCGCCCTGCAGATACATCACCTGCGCTCCCGACACCAGGTGGTCGCAGGCTGCGGATGTCGTGCTCGCTGGAAGCCCGGTCGCGGACGTCTTCGACGGTCAACAAGCCCGCGTACAGGCTCAACCCGATCCCGCCCACGGCCATCGTCTGCCACAGCGGGCGCCAACCCGCACTCATCATGTTCCCTCGTCGATCCCCTTCGAAGCGGCAGCCACGTCGGTCACCGAGCGTAGAGGGGGTGCGTCTGAGCACTGCAGTTGGCCCGACAGATTGCCGAGGCCTGCGGTGCAACACCTACAGAAGCCGGCGCCGCAGGTCGTCGAGCGGAATCGCGCGATCGCCTCTCCGCGCCGCCGCTACCGCCGCACCGAAGTCGGGCCGTTGGCAGACCTTCGCGCCCCGCTGCAGCACCCGCCGCAGGAGGCCACCGGCGCACGGACGTCGCGCTCGGGGCTCGCGGAGCCTGCGTCGCCGTGGGCAGCTCTCATCAGACTCATGCTGCCCCAATGCTGACTTTCCTGACGCTACGTCAGGACCCTGTCGGCGCAGAGGCCCGGTCGACGCCCGACCATCTGAGCTCCCGTTTCAGGGCCCCTGTGGCCGGGTGCCTCAACGCAGGGCGCAGGCGCTCATCCCCATGAAGCGCGTTCCTTGCGGAGCTTTGTCGACTCGAAGGGGCGTTTGTGCGGTCCCCACAGATCGCTGCACCTCCATCCCGTTCCGTCGGCACTCTTCACGAATGGCACTCGTGCCAGGTGAGATCCTCCCAGTCGGAGAGGATGTCGGTCTCGTACTGATCGTTGATCTGCTGCGGGGTGTGGCCGGTGTGACGGGCGAGGTCATGGCACCGGCACCAAGCGCTTCCATCACCGTGCCGTCGGCAAGCTGACCCTCGCCTACGAGATGGCCGCCGAACCCGGCCTCGCCCTGACCATCTACTCCGCCGAACCCGGTTCCCCGTCCGACGAGGGCCTGAGGCTCCTCGCCTCCTGGGCGGCCACCCGCGAGGACAGCGCGCCCGACCCGCAGCCACAGGCGCGCTGACGACGGCCTCGTGCTTCGCGGGGCCTCTGGGTGCCCTACTCGGGATGCGCTGTCCGACTCTGATCGTCGGCGCGGGGGAGGGGCACGACATTGCCTTGAGCGGCGGGCCTGATGCTGCAGGCGAGTTCATCGGTGCGGACGGCGCCAGCGAGAGCGAGGCGGGTGGTGGGAGTGCGCGGCTCTTCGAACTCGTCCTCCTGCCGGGCTACGGTCTTCTCAGGTCGGAGACAGCCTTTCGCAGCCGACGCTCGGTCTCCGGCACGTGCGGTGTCTCCGCACGGACGCGCGCGTAGAACTCGCTGTTCAGGTCGGTGTGTCGCTTGAGCAGAGCCATCCGGTGGAACCCTGATCCCGCGGCCAGGGCGACATCGATGAGGCTCCCGTCGAGCCGGTGCCCGACGCGCCAAGAGCCGGTCCCTCGCCGCACGGATGCGGTCGCCTTCGCCACCTGGTTGTTCGCTCATGTCAGGTCCTGTGCGGTGTGGGCGATGGTGGAGTGGCTGACTGCCGGTGGCGCGTAGCCGTTGGGCTCTGGCTCGTAGGTGACGGCCAACCCGTTGGGCGTTTCTCGGCCCGGCCGTCGTGGTTGGTGCCGCGCTGGCGTAGTGGGAGTTGCAGCAAGCCATTCGTTCGTCGACGTGCACCAGCTGGCCACCAACCTGGTGCTCACCCGCACCTATCTCCTCTTCGTCCTGTCGTCGTTGTGCGTCTACACCGTCCTCTGGGGCATGACTCAGTGGCTCCAGGTCGCCCGGGGCATGTCCTCCAAAGAGGCGGGACTGCTCCTGCTGCCCATGAGCGCGCTCCTCGCCCTGCTTGTTCGACCCATCTCGCGGCGGAACCTGATCCGCAGCACGGCACCGGGCCGCGCAACCGGACGCAGTATCGAGGAGCGGGCGGTCGGTCGGCCCCTTGTGACGGCAGGTTGTACGGGGTGAACCTGGAACCCGAGAAGTTTTGGACGCGAGGACTTCGGCAAACCGTGAACCATGGTGCGATTCGGCTACACGATGATGACGGAGCAGGCTGGTCCGAGGACTCTGGTGGACAACGTCGTCGCGGCGGAGCGGGCAGGGTTCGAATTTTCCGTGACGTCGGATCATTACTCCCCCTGGCTCGCCTCGCAGGGGCACGCACCCTACGCCTGGAGTGTGCTCGGCGCTGCGGCCCAGGCCACCACACGCATTCAGCTCATGACCTTCGTGACCTGTCCGACGATTCGCTATCACCCGGCTGTGGTGGCCCAGAAGGCGGCCACGATGCAGTTGCTCTCCGAGGGCCGATTCCGTCTAGGTCTCGGGTCGGGAGAGAACCTCAACGAACATGTGGTGGGCGAGAGCTGGCCGTCGGCCGGTGTCCGTCTAGACATGCTGGAAGAGGCGGTCGAGATCATCCGCGCTCTCTTCGCCGGCGGTGAGCTGAATCATCACGGCACTCATTTCGACGTGGTGAACGCGAAGCTGTGGGACCTGCCGGCCCAAGCTCCTCCGGTTGGGATCGCGGTCTCCGGGGAACGCTCCTGTTCACTCGCCGGCCGGCTCGCCGACCTGGTCATCGCCACCGAGCCGAAGGCCGAACTGCTGGACGCCTTTGACCGGCACGGAGGGGCAGGCAAGCCGAAGATCGGTCAGCTCCCGGTCTGCTACGACACCGACCGGCACGCCGCGGTGCTCCGTGCCCACGACCAGTTCCGCTGGGCTCTGGGAGGCTGGCCGGTCAATGCCGAGTTGCCGGGCCCGTCCGGCTTCGAAGCCGCGACAACCTACGTCACGCCTGACGACGTCGCTAAAACGATCCCCTGCGGGGACGATGTCGGAGCCTTCGCCGACGCTGTCCGGCCTTACATCGAGGCGGGATTCACCGAAATCGCACTCGTCCAGGTGGGAGGCGACCGGCAGCGCCCCTTCATCGACTGGGCGGAGAAGCATCTGCTGCCCGCACTGCGAGAGCTTTGAACGGGCCAACCCGTGCCTCCGGCCGTTCGCCCGCCCCGACTGCACCGGTGCACCGTTTTTCACGCCCGTGAACCTCTCTTCCCCGGTCCTGGAAGGCAACGCTCATGCCACGCGCAGTTCTGTTCGACGTCGACGGCACCCTCACCGACACCAACCATCTTCACGTCATCGCGTGGTGGGAGGCGTTCCGGCAAGCGGACCACCATGTGGCGATGCGGGAGATCCACCGGGCGATCGGACTCAGCGCAAGCGATCTCATCGCCCGTCTGCTGGGCGACAGCCGTGACGGGGACGAGGACGAGGCCCTCGCAGCCGCCCATGACACGCTGTACGGCACATGGTTCGACCGGCTCCCCGCTCTCGACGGTGCCCAGGACCTGCTGCGCACTCTCGCAGACCGGGGCTGGAAAGTCGTGCTGGCCACCTCTGCCGGGGGAGCGGAACTCAAGGCTCTGCGGCGGGCCATCGACGCGGATGACGTCATCGCCGGCGTGGCCTCGGCCGATGACGTTGCGGCCGGTAAGCCCGCACCCGATCCGGTTCACCAAGCGCTGAAACTCGTCGGAGCGGCCGTCACGGAGGCAGTCTTCGTCGGGGACACGGTATGGGACATGAAGGCAGCCACCGAGGCGGGCGCAAGGCCCGTAGCGCTACTGTCGGGCGGCATCCCCCGCGCGGATCTCGAAGAAGCCGGAGCAGCCGCCGTCTACCAGGACCCTGCAGACCTTCTCTCGCATCTGGATTCCAGTCTGATCGCGGAGTACGAGAACCGCGCCTGACACATTGTCTCGATCGAGACGCTGCTACGAGTGCCGGGGGTGCCTTTATGTTCTTCATCAAGGGTGTGGGCAGGTTCGGCCCGGGGTTCGATCTTCTCCGTGGGCATGAGACTGTCTGGTCGTGCCAGAGATGATGGGAGGGTTGGAGGCGGCCTTGGCTGAGGCGTCGTCTCCCTCGTGGACGCAGCGTGTTCGTGCCGGGCGTGACCTCGCTTCCTTCGCTGATGTCCCTGAGGCTGCCGAAGCGCTGGTGGGGCTGCTGCTTGACGTCGAGGACACGGCGGTGACTCGACAGACGACAGAGGCCCAGGCTCGGGTGGGGACGGTGGGCGCCATAAGGCTCATCGCTTTCGCGGTTGCAGAGGCTGACGACAACCAGGCCGACTGGCTGCAGACCGGTATATATGACGCGCTTGTGGGACCGGACGGTGTGCCGGACATCGCAGCGGCCTGCGGAAAGCTCGCCCTGGACGCGGAAGAAGCTGTCCGTCGGAGTGCCGCAGATATCTCAGCGTGGACAGACGGCACAGGGTGTTGATCTGTGTCAACCTGCCTGTGGGCTGGTTCATGTAGCCGTCGCCTGAGGGTGGCGGGGTTCGTAAGAGGTGCCGTCGCGGAGCATCGCGAACAGCACGCTGATCCGCTGTCGGGCGAGGAGAAGTGCCTGCGTGTGGGTCTTTCTGCGGGACGGGCAGCGGCCCTAGGAGATGCGGGATCGTGCAGGGCGGCGAACGCGGAGAGGAACATCACCCGCTTGAGCTGCCGGTTGCCGCCTCTGGGCGCATGTTCGCCGTCGATCGAGGTCCCCGAGGAGTTCGTCGTCGGGGCGAGGCCGGCGTAGGGGCAGACGCTCCTGACCGTGCCCGACTCGACGGTGAACAACGACGCCTTTGGCAAGTCGCGTTCACAGCGCAGCCCGATGGGCTATCCGCAGGCCCGAGTTGTCGCGGTGGCCGAGTGCTCGTCCCACGCCGTGCTGATGCCGTGATCGGCGGGTTCAAGGAGTCGGAGCGCATCTTCTCCGACGCGCTGGACGCTCACGTCGGGAAGGGCACCCTGTTGCTGGCCGACCGCGGTCTGTGGGGCCTGGCCGGCTGGCACCGGCTGCGAGAGCAAGGCACTCATCTGCTGTGGCGCATTGAGCGGGCGCAAAGCCCGCCGGGTCCAGGACGTCCTGCCCGAGGCAGCTACCTCGCGCGGATCGAGGCGAACAAGCACCGCCTTCGGCGTGCGCGCCACCAGGTTCTTCGAAGAGCGCCTGTCGACAGAGCTGTTGGACGGGTGGCGGCAGGGGCACGGCGCCCCGCGTGAACCTCTGGCCTCGCACACCGTCTCCTGAGCACCCTGCATCCTGCGACCCAGGGGAAGCGGTTTGCCCCGTCGTCCTAAAGGAGGTTGCAGAGCGCGCACTGAGTGCGGGGACTTCAGCAGCGTCACGTGTGTGGGACCCGGAGGGTCTGCGTATTCGGAAAGGGGGGTGCGGGTGGCTTCAACGTATTGGTCGCGTTGCACACCGGAGGCCGGTTCCGCAGGCCGGCTCCGCCACGCGCAGTTCGAGCAGGCCGGGAGGATGCCGGCTTGGCGCGGGGTGACGGGTTGTCACCGCAGGATGCTGACTGCTCGAGCGATGACCAGGAGGGACGTGAGGAGCGCGGAGACGCTCTCCACGGTCATAAGCAGCTTGGCGCGGGGAGACAGGGGCATGGTGTCCGTGGGGCTGAATGCGGTGGAGTTGGTGACGGAGACATAGAGGTAGTCCACCAATGTAGGGACCCAGTCCGAGGTTTTGCTTGCTCCATCGGCTACTTCCTCGACGGCGTCGGCGTTCTCGTCTTGGGAGAAGCGGAAGTCGGCCAGGGGGAGTTGGGCGCGGGAGGTCTGGGTGCGGTTGACCGGGCCGCCGCGGTCCAGTTCCCAGTAGGCGAGTCCGAACACGATGATGTGGGTCAGCCATACCTGAAGGGCGGCGACCAGCAGTCCGCGTCCGTCCTTCACGCCCGCGTAGACGAGTTCGTGAATGAGCAGGCCGAGCGCGACCAGGTTGCTGGCGGCGATGACCGTGACGAGGGTGAGTGACAGAATCCGAAATCCTCTGGTCTGCCGGGTCAGTCGCCGCGGGTTGATGGCGATCAGCGGGACCAGGAGCAGGAATTCCAGAGCCGGCACCACGTAACGGGGCGCGATGAGCAGCCGCTGTGGCAGTAGCAAGTAGAGGGCAATCGCAGCCAGCGTTGCGAGCACGCCCGGCAGTCGTGCTTCGCCACGCCGTTGGTGACGGGGGTGCCGGACGGGGGCGTCAGCACGCCCGTGAGCAGGCAGAGCCACCGCCCCCTTGTCATCGTGCGAGGTGGAACACATCGAGGGCTCCTCTCTCGACAGTCTCGGATGTCAGACTCATCCTGCGGCGTAGCGGCCGTGTCCGTCCCGCTCCGTGGGCGAATCAGTGCAGTCGTCCGTTCTGACCCGAGCCGGTGTGCGCGGTGCCGTCACGGTCTCGGTATACGGCGGAGCGCATGCCGTTGATCCGCACCTTCGCACCGGTGGCCGGCGGGATACCTGGCACCGGTGGCCGGCGGGATACCTGCGACTGAGTCGACTTCAGTAGGGGGGCCGGCGCCGGAGAGATCCACGCGCGATGGTCATCTGCGGAGCACTCCCCAAAGTCGGCCTCCGGATGCATTCAGGGGAATGCCCCTCTGAAGGCTTGCCCTCGGGCGCGCTGGGTATCGCCGTTATGACGAACGCACGGCCACCCAACTGGGTGAGGGTGGTCAGATCCTGATCGACCACTGGGGCGGAGACCTGTGCAGGATGCGCGACCAGGCGGACGGCGACGTGGACGATCTGCGGACTCTGTTGAGAGAACTGCCAGGGATCGGCCGCGTCGGAACGGACATCTTCCTCCGTGAAGTCCAGGACATGTGGCCGGAGTTCAGTCCCTTCGTGGACTCCAAGGCGCCGAGGGCCTCGGTCCTGGACAACGGCGTCGTGGCGGAGTGATTGGATCACGCAGGCTGAAGGCAGCCCGGAAAGCCATGCCGTCATTCCACGCTCTCCAGAGCCGACGAGGGACCCGTCCGAGGAGGGTCCTCGCAGAGGTGCGACAGAAGCCCGCGTCGAACTGGGCATTCTGGGCATTCTTCCGCCCGGGCAGCGAAACCCGGCAGCGCGGAGACTCTAGCTTCCCCAATCACGGTCAGGGACGCGGTCCTACCCGTGGGCCTCATCATCCAGAACTCCCGCTACATGCACAGCAGTTGCGGCTTTCGTGAAGGCGCTGCGCCGGTGTCCAGGACGAGGGCCGGCCACGGCGGGCAGGGCTGACCGGAGAGCGGCCGGGGTTACTCAGTGGCTGCCGTCCAGTACTAGGTACGTACTCGACCTTCACCGCGGAGGGGCCGCCGGCACTGCCAGGAACCCGCCGCATTCCCAGAGGGCAGCTCCGCTCCGACGGCCGCTGTTCAGGCAATTGCGTCGGTTGGTCGGCGTCGGTTCCTGACGCGGAGCAGACAGAAGGCCCCGGCTGAGCTGGGGTCCTTCTGCTCGCGCACGCTGTCCGCAAGGCAACGGCCGGTGCTCGACCTGCCTTCATCGCCCCCGCAGCCGGTTCTCCTCGCGCGCTGGAGAGGGCCGACTGGCGTACCCCCAGGTGCCGTGGGTGGCGGGCTGTGTCAGGCCCGGCTGTGGGCTGGCCGTCCGGGTTCGCCGTGCCGGGAGTCCGGTTCAGGGGCGGGGGCGGGCGGCGGTGTCGAGGTAGAAGGCGTCGATGCTCTGCACGGCCTGCTCGAACTCGTCCAGGTTCACGGGCTTGGTCACGTAGGCGTTGGCATGGCTGCTGTAGGCGTCGGTGACATCGTCCGGGGCGGTGGACGTGCTGAGGACGACCACGGGGATGGTGTGGAGGTCTTCGTCGTTCTTGAGGACCTTGAGCAGGTCGCGGCCGTTCATGCGGGGCATGTTGAGGTCCAGGACGATGAGGTCCGGCCGCGGGTTGCCCGGGCGGCGCAGGTGCTCCAGCGCGGCGACGCCGTCGCTGACCTGGACCAGGTTGCGGGCTCCGCGCCCGGAGAGGGCCTCCTGGATGAGCATGGCGTCCGCGATGTCGTCTTCGACCAGCAGGACGTCGAAGGGACGGGCGGGGGTTGTCATCATCGGACGCTCCGTGGGTTTTTCGTCTGGATGGTCGAAGAGTCCCGGCCAGCGGCGGCGGGCACCCTGGCGGGAAATGCCGCAGGCGGCGCCGACCTGCGGATAGCCCGCGCCCGCGCGGGCAGCGGCGGCGGCAGCGTCCAACTGGAGCCGCTCGGTGGCGTGCTGCAGATGGTCCAGCAGGTAGAGCAGGGCCAGGGCCGGTGCAGGGTCGTCGGCCGCCGCCGGGACGGCCGGCTCCTGCAGCAGCTGGCGGGCCAGACGCTGCGCGAGGCCTGCGACCGCGGCGTCCGCGATCGCTGCTGTCTCCTGCGGGCCAGCCCGCAAATGGAAGTTCTTGCCTGGCATGCCCAGAACTCTAGGCCACCGCAACAATGGTGACAACAACAGTTGTCGGCCCTATAGAGTGTGCGGGCCGCGCTTCCAAGCGGCCACACAGCGGGGGGCGTTGAAGATGAACGGCGATGTACGGCACCCCCGAGGGCGGGGACCCTCCGCGTGGACGACGCGACGCTGGCTGCGGCTGGGGGTGGCCCTTTCCCTGACCGTGCTGGCCGTGCTCGGCACGCTCGGGGCGTGGGTGCTGGGACGCACCACGACGCTCAGCGAGGAGCTCGTGGATGTGCGCTCACCGGCGTTGACCACCGCGATCCGCCTGGAGTCGGCTGTTCTCAACCAGGAGACCGGGATCCGCGGCTACGGCCTCACCGGCAGCAAGGACTTCGTCACCCCCTACAAGCGAGGACTCACCGAGCAAAAGACTTACGCCGCGAACCTGACCGAGCTGCTGGACGGCGACCGGGCACGCCTGGACGATCTCACGGCCGTACAGGACGCCTTGGAGCAATGGCAGGAGCGGTTTGCCCGGCCGATCGCCGCCGAGCCGCCCGGCGCACCCTCGCCTCTGGCGACCGAGCGGGCGGCGGAGGGCAAGGAGACCTTCGACCAGGTCCGTGAGGCGATGGCCGGTCAGCAGGAACGGCTACGCCAGGACCGGGTGCGGGCCAGGGATGATCTGATGGCCACCATGAAGGTGCGGAACTGGGTGTTCGGCGCCATCGGGATTCTCATCGTCATCCTGACCGCCATCATTTTCGAAGGTCTGCGCCGCGGTATCACCCGCCCGCTGGAGCAGCTCGGCGCGGATGCCCGCACCATCGCCGGCGGCGACTTCGACCACCCCATCACCCCGACCGGCCCTGCCGATCTGCGCCGCCTCAGCGGCGAGATCGACTTCATGCGCCGGCGCCTGGTGCGGGAACTGGCCTTCGCAGAAGAGGCCCGGCTGCTCCTGGACGCGCAGACCGGGGATCTGCAGCGCTCCAACGCCGAGCTGGAGCAGTTCGCCTACGTCGCCTCCCATGACCTGCAGGAGCCGCTGCGCAAGGTCTCCAGCTTCACCCAGCTCCTCCAGCGCCGCTACGGCGGTCAACTCGACGAACGGGCCGACCAGTACATCGAGTTCGCCGTCGACGGCGCGAACCGCATGCAGGTCCTTATCAACGACCTTCTCGACTTCTCCCGCGTCGGGCGGCTGCACAACGCCCAGCAGGGCGTCGACCTTGACAAGAAGCTGGAGGAGACCTTGTCCGCGCTGAGCGTCGGCATCGAGGAGGCCGGCGCGACAATCACCCACGATCCGCTGCCGACGCTGATCGCCGACTCCACCCAGATGGGGATGCTCTGGCAGAACCTCATCGGTAACGCTGTGAAGTTCCGCCGTCCCGAAGAGGCGCCGAAGGTCCATGTCACGGCGGCCCGGGAGGGCGAACTGTGGCGGTTCAGCGTCACCGACAACGGCATCGGCATCGCACCGGAGTACGCCGAGAAGGTCTTCGTCATCTTTCAGCGACTGCACACCAAGGACGCCTACTCCGGCAGCGGCATCGGCCTGGCGATGTGCAAGAAGATCGTCGAATTCCACGGCGGCACCATCGCCGTCGATCCCGACCACCAGGACGGCGCGCGCATCACCTTCACTCTGGCCCCCGAACCGCCAGAAACCCCCGGCCCCTCCACCCTGCCGGAGGCCACCCGCGCCGAAGCGGAGCTGCCGTCGTGACCACCACCGTGGCCGCCACCCCCGGCGAGGCCACCGATGAACCGCTGTACCGCATCCTGCTCATCGAGGACGACCAGGGCGATGCCCTGCTCGTCGACGAACTCCTCCAGGACACCGGGCTGCGCTTCGAGCTGGCCACCCGCACCACACTGGCCGAAGCCCGCCCGGATCTGGACGCCGGCGCGATCGACTGCGTGCTCCTGGACCTGCACCTGCCCGACGTGTCCGGCATAGACGCCGTCACCGCCGTCCGTACCCGGGCCCCGCACACCGCCGTCATCGTCCTGACCGGCCTGTCCGAAGCCCAGGCAGGCGCCGAGGCTATGGCCGCCGGCGCCCAGGACTACCTTGTCAAAGGCAAAGTCGAAGCCGAACTCCTGCGCCGCACCGTCCGCTACGCCGTCTACCGCAGCCAGACCGAACGCGCCAGCGCCCAGGCCCAGGCCGCCCGGCTGCGCGCCGAGGAAAACGCCCGCCTCGAGCGCGGACTGCTGCCCCAGCCCATCCTCGACACCTCCACGGTGCGCGTCACCACCCGCTACCTGCCCAGCGCCGCCATGGCCCTGCTCGGCGGCGACTTCCTCGACGTCGTCGAAGGAGACGACGGCCTGCTGCACGCCGTCGTCGGCGACGTCAGTGGACACGGCCCCGACGCCGCCGCACTCGGCGTCTGCCTGCGCATCGCCTGGCGCTCCCTCATCCTCGGCGGACACCGCGGCCAAGACCTGCTCCACCTGATGGAACGCATCCTGCTCGCCGAACGCGGCAGCCAGCCCCTCTTCGCCACCTGCACCCTGCTCACCCTCGACCAGCACACCGCCACCGCCACCCTCCTCCTCGCCGGCCACCACGAACCCCTGCTCACCACGGCCGACGGAACCCACGAAGTGGCGGCCACCCACGGCATCGCCCTCGGTATCGCCCCGGGGCGACGCACCTGGCCCTCCACCGTCATGCCCCTCCCGGCCACCGCCGCCCTGACCCTCTACACCGACGGCCTCACCGAAGGCCACAACGGAACCACCGGCCAGCGACTCGGCGTCGAAGGACTCCTCGCCCTCATCGAGCAGCTACCGCAGACCGACCCGGCCGCCCATGTCGACCGCCTCATCAAGGAAACACACGCCCTGAACGCCGGACGCCACTCCGACGACCTCGCCGTGCTCCGCCTCGACTGGAGTCAGACGCCTGCCCGCAGCGCTCGCAACTGACAACCCCGGGGGCGCTATCGAAGCGATGAGAAGCGGTGCGACGGTCCGCAGCCGCACGGGGGGACCGGGCAGGCAGTGCAGATGTCGCCCGGCTGGCGCGAGGACAGCGGTCCCCTGTGGCCACTTCGTCGGCGGCGGTCCCTGGCAGGACGGGCCGGCCTTGTGCGCCGCCGACCGGGAGGCCCTGCAGGACGCCGAGCGGGAGGAGGTGGCCGAGTCGCGGCCCGCTACGCCGCCCGCTCCAAGGAGCTGGGGAGCCAGCCGTAGGGATCCTGTCGGAAGAAGGGGACGGGCAGCAGCGCCATGGGATCGTGGAGACGAGGGTGCGCGGCTGCAGGTGGCCGGGCATCAACGGCCACGCCTGCGCGGCGATGTCGACGAGATCCGAGCGGTACTGCGGCAGCTCGCTCGGCACGCGCTGAAGGGTGGCGAGGAACTTTGCGGCCTCGGCTGTTGTGTACGGGTGCTGCTGCTCAGCCTCCACCACGTGTCCGCCCTGCTGCGCACGCGGCATAGTTGGACGGCATTACGGCCGACCTAGGGTCCGGCTATGGGGGATCCGTCGGCCCCCTTACCGTTGGGCGAGAACTGCCCCGCGGCGCTGCCGCTACCATCTGTGCTGACGCCGATAACGCTGACCAGCACTCTTGTCCAATACTGTGTGTGCAGGTCATTCTGAGCGTCCCCGCGCATGTTTTCGACGGCGTGGACTCAAGTGATTGAAGGATGCATGTCCGAGTCTCAGCAGAACCTCCGTCGTGGCACGCAAGACGGGCAGCCGCAGTGGCAGAACCTGTTCGTCGCACCCGCGTACCCCGAGGGCTACGCCGAAGAGGCTGAGCAGGAATGGGCGGAAGATCAGGCAGTCCCGATCCAGCGCCGTCCTCGTGCTCGCGGAGGCCGGCCTGCTCACCGACGTACCGCCTAATTCAGCCCGCCCTTGAGGTCTACTGGGCGAGTGGGCGTCAGGTGCGCGTGATCCACCCACCGGCAGGGGGCGTTTTCGCCGTGGACCGGGTACACGAGCAATATGCACACTCACAGCTCTATCGTTTTGGCCGTCGAGGGCGGCAGCTCGCTGCTCTTCCTTATCGTCGGCATCATCGTGGTCCTCGGCCTGCTCGCCATGTTCGTCAGTGGCCGGCGCCGCGCAGCCCGGCGAACCGAGCCCAGTACACCCGCCCCCGGCACCGCCCCCGGCAGCGAGGAAGCCCAGCACGGCACCACCTGGCAGACTCCCGACGACGACCCCGAACAGGGACACCCCCACCGCTGACTTGCTCCGCAAGAGGTCATCAGCATCGAAGGGGGGCCGCCTGGCCCAGCACGCTGCGTCAAGGTCGGCTGCCGGGGCACAAAGCCCCCGGATGTACTGACGGACAGGCCAGCCCCCGGCAGTCGCCACACATGCACCGCATACGCCCAGGTCGTCCAGTCGCTGATCGCATGCCCGGCCCGGTACCGAACTGCCAGGCTGGCCTTGCTCGTTCACGAGAGCGCGAGGGTGGGGTTGTCAGTGGCCTCGGTCATGTTGCTGACAAGAGCCGAAGGGGGTGGGCCGGGTGATTCGTGCGTACAAGTTCGTCATGCGGCCCACCGTGCGGCAGACTCAGGTGCTCGGTGAGATGCTGCGTGATCACTGCTCGCTCTACAACGGTGCGTTGCAGGAGCGCCGTGACGCTTACCGGCACGCCTCGAAGACGAGCATCAAGTACGGGCAGCAGTCCGTGCAGCTGAAGGACATCCGGGCGTTCGACCCGGAGCGTCAGGGCCGTTGGTCGTTCAGCTCGCAACAGGCCACGCTCCGGCGGTTGGACAAGGCGTTTTCCGCGTTCTTTCGCCGGGTCAAGTCTGGTGCCAAGCCGGGTCGGGACCTCGTTCGTCTGTGACTACCTGGCCGACGTCGAGATGCGCCAGGAGATCCACGAGGGGTTGTAGGTGGGGGAGAGCTGAAACTCCGCGAACAAGGGCTTCTTCTACGGTAGGGATGGCGACCTGGCCGGTGCCGACAAGGAATGCCAGGAGGTCAGCATGCTCGCGCTGTACCTGCTTCAGTCCGCGGACCCATGTGAACCATACGGCCGGTTCGAGCTGGACATGAACAGACACCTTGAACGGGACTTGGCTACACCGCTCACATATCCTGGGCCGCGTGACGAAACAACTCCGGCGCCGGCATGAAGCGCATCGTCGCCTGGGCGTAGAAGGGCTGTCAGGTCGTGAGCTGTATGTCGCCCGCCGCTGTGCCCCGTGTGGGCGCCGGGTCGGGAGGCCGGTGGCCAGTTGCTGTTGTGCCGCGGTCAGGGCCGCCTCGATGGTGAGGGTGCCGGTGGAGACGCAGAGGCTGTAGGTGACGTCGTCCAGCTCGCGTCAGGTCGGGGCAGTGCCGTTCTCCGTCTCCTGGGCAAGGAGTGTCTTGTACTGCCCGAGAAGGCTCCGCAGTAGAGCGGGGTGGGGCACCGGCACGGATTCTCCTACTGGGTGCGATGGGGCCTGCGTTGTGTCCGGGGCAAGGCCACCTCACGGGTCGGCCCGGCGGAGTTTCAGGCGAACATGCCGGCGCGGAGCTGGGTGAGGACGCGGGTGAGAAGTCGTGAGACGTGCATCTGGGAGATGCCGAGTTCCGCGCCGATCTGAGACTGGGTCATCTCCTGGCCAAAGCGCATCTCGATGATGCGCCGGTCACGGGTCTCGAGTTTTTCCAGCAGCGGGGCCAGGGTGTGCAGGTTGTCAATGGCCTCCATGGCGGGGTCGACTTCGCCGATCACGTCGGCATAGGAGTGCATGGCGCCGACGCTGTCGCCGCCGTCGGCTGGCATGTCCAGAGAGCCGGCGGTGTAGCCGTTGGAGGCGACGATCCCCTCGATGACCTCGTCCTGGCTCAGCTGGCTGCAGGTGCTCGGCGAGCTCCTTGACAGTCGGGTCACGGTCCTGGTCGGCGGCGAGCTGCTCGTTGGCCTGCGCGATGTCCACACGCAGTTCCTGGAGGCGGCGGGGAACGTGGACGGCCCAACTAGTGTCGCGGAAGAAGCGCTTGATCTCCCCGACGATGCACGGAACGGCGAAGGTGGCGAACTCGACCTCGCGAGACAGATCAAACCGGTCGATCGCCTTGATCAGGCCGACAGTGCCGACCTGGACAATGTCCTCCATCTCGCCGCTGCCGCTGCCGCGGTTGCGGAACCGGCGCGCGGCGAACCAGACCAGGGAGAGGTTCATCTCGATGAGGGTGTTGCGCGCG
Organism: Streptomyces sp. CB01635; assembly: GCF_002803065.1. Lineage (GTDB taxonomy): Bacteria > Actinomycetota > Actinomycetes > Streptomycetales > Streptomycetaceae > Streptomyces. The sequence continues at coordinate 133,787 of NZ_NNBL01000017.1, read as the reverse complement.
TACTGGTGCGCGTGAGTCCCCTCTTCCAGGACCTCGAGCTGGTCGAGAAACAGCTTCGACAGAGCCCGTGCATCCTTGGGCGCCACCTTGCCCGGGTCCTCGAACCAGGGCAGCTCACCGGTGCCGACGGCCGGTGCCCCCGGCAGCGCCGCTGCGTCGGTCTGCACGGTATTGGTGGTAGGCGCATGAGTCGCTGCCATGCCCGTCCCTCCCCTTGGTAGTGCACTGCTTTTGGACCGGCTTCCCCGGCAGGGCGCGCGCACGCCTGTCTCTGGCAGGAACCCAGCAGGGTGACGGAGGCTCGGTGGGAGCTTCCCTCGTCGGGTGGGGCTCCAGCACTCGGTCTCAGAACGGCATGCGGCCTCGGGCGCTGCGGCCGGCGGAGTCGCTGCGGCCCACGGCCTTGGAGCTGTTGCGGAAGGGCTTGCTGAAGATCCGGCCCAGGATGCCGGGGGCTCTGCCGCTGGCGCGTGATCCGACTCTCAAGATGCGCCGGGTGCCGCGTTCGGGGTGCCTGGAGAGACGGGGCACGAAGACGGCAAGAACAGCAAGAACGATACAGACTGCGATATTGCCGACAACTAGCATGAAGGGCTCCGCGGATCGAGGTGCCTTCGCCGCCTGCCCTGACGCATGGACGCATCGCCGCCGCGTTCGCCCAGAACTGGGCCGAGTGCCGCGACCCTCTTCGACGACCGCGAACGGTTCATCGAACACCGCCCGCAGGGGAATTCGATCGTGCAGGTGGTGCGAGGCTCACCCAGCTTCGACTGGCAGGACATGCAGCCCCTGATCCGCGGCATCCTGGAATCAGCTGAGGACCGCTTCCAGCTGGCCACCGCCTACCTCTCCCCGACGCCCACTTCATCGAGCCGCTCTGCGCCGCCGCACGACGCGGCGTGAAGGTGGAGATCCTGCTGCCAGGCCCGCAGACCGACAAGCGGGTCTGCCAGCTGGCTGGCCAGCACTTCTACGGGGCTCTCACCGCCTGCGGGGTGAAGATCTTCCAGTGCCAGCCCACGATGATGCACGCCAAGGTCATCACCGTCGACCACGTCGCCGCCCTGATCGGATCGACGAACTTCAACCGTCGCTCCCTCGACCACGACGAAGAGGTCATGCCCGGCGTCCTGGACCAGGAGTTCACCGCAACGTTGGACGAGCACTTCGACCAGGACATTAGCCGTGAGCGAACAAATCCGGGAGGGCAGTTGGAAGAAGCGCTCGCTCACGCAGCGCACCCGTGAGACAGCTGTCCTGCCCATCCGCCGGTATCTGTAATAAGCCCGGGCGAATTCCGCACCAGGTGCGACCTTGCTTTGAAGCGAATACCACTTCCCGCGTAAGGCCTCAGCAAACAAACCTGATTTTGAGGCATGGTGGGATTCCGGCTGGGCACATGAGTGCTCGGAGGTTGATAATCATGGTTCCCATCATTCTTGTTCTTCTGCTCGCCTTGATCCTCTTCGGTGCCGGTTTCGCGTTGAAGGCCCTGTGGTGGATCGCCATCATCGTGCTGGTGGTGTGGCTGCTCGGCTTCGTGATCCGTCCGGCTGCAAGCGCCGGCAAGCGACGAGGCCGCTGGTACCGCTGGTAAACCAGCCTGAACAGCACAACTTCATGCGGGTGGGCCGCGACGATCCTTCGTCGTGGCCCACCCGCATGTCGGCTGCCGATCACATCGAAGCTCCTGTGCGAAGCAAGTAATGAGAAGTAATGGTGCGCACAATCAAGGGCATACGGGATACGTGGCCGGATGTGCTGTCAGGAACCATGACCTCCAGGACGGCGCGTCCGGCCACACATATTGTCGCGCCGTGTAAATGTGTGGAGTCCGATACTCAGGGCATGCGGTCTTCCGAGAGCGCGTCACCGCATTTCTGGGTACGCCAATCCGACTCCACCGCTTCATCTGTGGAGCAGTAGATTTGATGAGGGAGCCGTTATATGAGCGACAGCATCTGGGGCTACCAGCCGACCGCCGGCCACACAGCGGGGACTGACCTGATCGGTTACAAGGTCGAGGCCACCGACGGCAGCATCGGCAAGGTCGACAAGCACTCGGACGACGTCAACTCCGCGTACCTCGTCGTCGACACCGGTGTCTGGATCTTCGGTAGGCACGTCCTGCTGCCCGCCGGCACCGTACGCACAGTCGACCAGGCCGAGCGGAAGGTCTTCGTCGACCTCACCAAGGATCAGATCAAGGGTTCCCCCGAGTTCGACAGGGACAAGCACGTCGGTGACGCCGGGTACCACGAGCAGGTCGGCAGCTACTACACCAGCCGCCGCCCCTGACCCCACAGCACCACCCCACCAGCGGGGGCCGGCCGGAGTGTCTCCGGCCGGCCCCCGCTTTTCGTGCACCAGCCGGGCACATCCAAGGCAGGCGCGGCCATGGCCACCCTCGCCGTCAGCCGCTGCAACCAACTCCCCTTCGGCGAGCTCCGCGCCGAACAGGCCGACACCATTCCCGGGACCCGCGGCTACGTCGGCGGCACTACCGACCCGACCGGCCTCAACCACCTCGGCGCCCGCAAATACGACCCCAGTCTGGCCGACGCCGTCGACGAACACGCCCGCTGGGCCAGCCGGGCCGCTTCCAAGAACCCGCGACACGGCTGATGTTGGAGCAGGATGGCTTCCACGGACGCGAGTGGACCGGACCCAACCCGGGGGGCGGGTTCATAGGCGCGCGTATGAACCCGTCTTGAGGCTCAGCCTGGTTTTGCCCTTCCGGGAAGCAAGCCCCGGGCGGGTTTCGTGTTGGGCGTCCAGAAGTGCCGCCGCGGCGGCACGGCCGTCAACCAAAGCACGGGCCTGCCAGGAGCTGGGCGGGCCGAGGGACTTTGGCCCCCTCACCCCCCGCTGCAATAAGTGCAGGTCAGGAAAGGTGCCGACACTGTTTGCGGGGCTGACGGGGCTGAAGGTTGCAGTTGTGAGCTACGTAGAGGCAGGGAAAGCAACTTGCGCGTGCTGCCAAGCTCTACCCCGGCGCTGGCCCTGCCGCCCGACGACACCGAGGCAGGCGCGAGCTCGTCACTCCAGGAGCTCGACCTGCTCATGGCCACCGATCGAGGTCTGCCGGGCTACGCCCGGGCGGCGCGGACGAGCCGGTTGTACTCCAGATCGGACTGCCTCATGGCCTCGACGAAGAGGTCGATGCCGCCAAGCTGATTTCTGAGGGCGACGTACACCGCGGCGTGCGCTGCCATCCGCTCGGAACTGATGCCCTGGGGCGACCAGGAAATCAGGACAATGGCCGCTCTGCGACTGCCATCCCGGTCGGCGAAGCAGAGCTCATAGGCCACGAGCCGTGGATCGGACGGCAGGGATTTGAGGAGCTCGTCGTGGGTCAGGTTCCCCTCGTAGTCCAGGATGAGGGTGTCCAGGCTGTCGTTGAGCCGGTACAGGACGGTGGTGATGTGCCGGTTGCATTTGAGTTCGTTGAAGGCGTCGATGCAGCGGTCTTCCACTGAGATAGCACTGGTCACGACGACACCTTCCAATCATGGGCTGGACGCTCGGAGAGCTCAACGAACCCTTGACCGGGAGGTTGTGGATTGGGGCCGTTCGGCAGCACACAGGACACGGTCTCAGCTTGATCTTTAACCTGTACGGCCGCAGTGCTGGTCGCGTGTCTCGGCGCGCTTGACGGTCTTCCCCGGCGCGTGGCGCGGGGCTCTCGTGCGGTTCCTCGATCCGCGGGGTGTCCCGGGCCGGGGTGGGAGGGTTTAGCGCACGACAATCCCTCGGACAGAACGGCCCTACTGCGCATGGTGAAGAAGACGCAGCACAATCACCAGGCCGCACGGCTACCCGGCGACGTCCAACTCTGGCTCGCCGACAGCGGGTAGGCTCCGCCGCACTCCGCTGGTGCGGCTCTCGCGGCCCCACAATCGCGACTTCATGTCCAAGGTTGTGTTTCGTTCAGCGTGCTCTTGCGAGGAACCCCGGGGGTTCACCCCCGGGAGGAATCGCATCCGGTGATAGCGATGCGGAGCATCGCCGTCACAACGGGCGCGGAGCGCCCGCAAGAAACCGGGCCGGAGCGCCCGGGTGAGGAATGCGCGCTGTTCGAATGCCGGTACGTCAGGCGGCAGGTAACGTCACGGTCGTGAAGTTGACCGTGCAGGTGAAACTCCTGCCGACGCCCGTGCAGGCGTCCGCACTTGAGGAAACCCTGCATGCCTGCAACGAGGCCGCGACCTGGGTGTCGTCCGTGGCGTTCGAGAAGGACATCAAGAGCAACTTCGCCCTGCGCGAGCACACCTACACCCAGGTCAAGGACCGATGGGGGCTCGGAGCTCAGGCGGCCCAGCACGTCATCAAGAAGACCTGCGACGCCTACCGCACGCTGCGGGCGAACCTAACGGCAGGGAATCTCGGCAAGCCCTCCTCCAAGCGCTTCCGGCGGGCGGTCGAAAAGCCGATCGCCTTCCGGTTGGAGGGTGCCCAGCCGTATGACGACCGGATGCTGTCCTGGCAGTACACCGGGCGCACGGTGTCGATCTGGACCCTGTCGGGCCGGATGAAAGAGGTGGCGTTCACCGCCGCCCCCGAGCATTTGGCCCGCCTGGCTCTGTGCCGCAAGGGCGAGTCCGATCTGCTGTTCCGCGACGGTATGTGGTTCCTGACCGCCACCTGCGAGGTTCCCGAGGCCGAACTCACCACCGGCGTCACGGAGTTTCTCGGGGTCGATCTGGGGATCGTGAACATCGCGACCACCTCGGACGGTCAGATCATGGCCGGACGCCGGCTGAATCGCGGGCGTCTGCGCGAGCGCACCCTGCGTACGAAACTCCAGCGTAAGAACACCCCGTCCGTCAAACGGCGCCTGAAGAATCGGCGTCGTAAGGAGGCGCGGCGGGCGCGGGACATCAACCACAAGATCGCGAAACATGTGGTGGCCGAGGCAGAACGCACCGGACGCGGAATCGCCCTGGAAGTCCTCACAGGGATCCGCGCGCGGGTACGGCTTCGCAAGCCCCAACGGGCCACCCACTCCTCCTGGGCATTTGCCCAGCTCGCAGATTTCATCGCGTACAAGGCCCGCAGAGCGGGGGTGCCGGTGGTGCACGTCGATCCGGCGTACACCTCCCGCACCTGCGCCGAATGCGGGCACATCGACAAGGCGAACCGGGCCAGTCAGGCCCGTTTCGTATGCCGGTCCTGCGGTGTCGTTGCACACGCGGACTGGAACGGCTCCCGCAACATCCGCCACCGTGCGGAAGAGTTGTGGCGATGCGGGGCGCAGTCAACCGCCCCAGACCCACCCCCGAACACCGGGCGTGGGACAGGACGCAAACGCAGCACCACAGCCAGTGGTGCCCGTTGTGCAAGCCCGGGACTTTGAGTCCCGGGTGGTTGACTCAATCGTGCCTACTGGTAAAGCATGGTTCAGTCGATGCTAGAGGCAGAGCGAAGGTACGAGGTCCCGTCGTCCTCCGATATGAAGTTCCCCCGTGATCATGGACAGCGGATGGTTACGCTGCGGGGGGCGAGGTCTTGGGTCACCAGGGCTCTGGTTTCGAGCGGGGTGACATAGCCGTACTCGGGATGCTTGCGCAGTCGGGTGCGGTTGTACTCGATCTTGCGCAGTCCGGTCGTGTTGTTCGTGATGCTGACCTGCCCCGTCGGCATCACCCCGCGCGGCCCGACAGCGGGCATCCCGCATGGTGGACAGCGCTCGGCTCGGTGCGCGCGATCGGAATTCCCTGTCAACGTCCACGTGGGCATGGACATTTACCCGGAGCCCGCTCCCGGTGAAAGGGAATCCCGATAGGTGCTTCGCCAATGCCGACTCGACCACCTGCCGGCGGCCTGGTTGAATCACGGCTATGTCCGACGAACGGCAAGAACTCACACGGCGACGTCACGTCGACCTGTCGCGTGTCTCGAGTGCCGTCTGTCGCCGCGCCGTCGCGTAACGCCCCGCGCCGCCTTCCCAACCTTCTCGACACTTCTTCCGCCTCCCGGCCCGTTGCTGCCCGGAGGCGGCCCGTCGATGTCGCCGTAAGGCCCCGCACCGCCGAAGGCTGAACGCCAGGGTTGACCATCCGCCCCTTTTTGCGCGCGCTGACACGCGTCCGCCGCTTTCCGGAGGCCTTCCCATGCCCTCATCCGTTACCCCGCACATCTCCGTATCGGCCCCGGCCGACCTGCTCCACCGGATCCGTGCCGTCGCCGCAAGCTTGGAGGCGGCACGTGAACTCCCTTACAAAAGTGTCCAGTTGGTCCGCGACAGCGGCCTGGGCGCACTCCGCGTTCCCCGTGAGTACGGTGGCGCAGGCGGCTCTCTCGTCGACCTCTTCCGCCTCGTGATCGATCTGGCCGAGGCCGACTCGAACGTGGCGCAGGCATTGCGCCCGCACTTCGGTTTCGTGGAGCTGCTGATCAGCCAGGGCACCGCGGCCGAGCGGGCCCGCTGGTACCCGACGGTCGTCGCCGGTGAGCTGTTCGGCAACGCCGCGTCCGAGCGGGGCACCGCGCACCCCGGCGAGATCCGCACCCGCCTCACGCGGGACGGCGACGCGTACCGCGTGGACGGCACGAAGTTCTACTCGACCGGCGCGCTCTTCGCCGACCACGTCGTCGTGATCGCGCTCGACGACGCGGAGCGCCGGGTACGGGTCGTGCTTCCGCGCTCGCGCGAGGGCGTCGAGCTCGTCGACGACTGGGACGCGCTCGGCCAGCGCACCACCGCCTCCGGCACGACGCGGCTGCGGCAGGTGGCCGCGTACGGCGACGAGGTCACGGTCGACGCGACGGGCTGGCAGCGCCGCACCCATATGGGCCCGTACTACCAGTTGTTCCTGGCCGCAGTGCACGCGGGGATAGCGAAGGCGGCCCTGGCGGACGCGCTCTCGTACGCGAGAGAGAAGGCGCGCGCCGTGCAGCACGCCGGAGTGGAGCGGGCGGTCGACGATCCACTGGTGCAGCACACCGTCGGTGAGATCGCGGCCGGGGCGCTGGCCGCCGAGGCGGTTGTCCTGCACGCCGCCTCGGTGATCGACGCGGCGCTCGCGGTCCCCGCCGACGACGGCATCACGGGAGACCAGGACGCGCTGCACTCGGCGGCCGCCACGGTCGCGCAAGCTCAAGTGACTGCCGCTCGGGCCGCGTTGAGCGCCGGCGAACGGCTCTACGACGTCGGCGGGGCGTCGGCCACGCTCCGCGAACACCACCTGGACCGGCACTGGCGCAACGCCCGCACCGTCGCCTCGCACAACCCGGTCGCGCACAAGGCGCGGGTGTGCGGCGACTGGCTGCTGAACGGCACCCCGCCTCCGCTCAACGGCTTCTTCTGACCCACCGCAGGCAGACCACCCCGGAGTCCCCGTGAAACCGCCCTACCGTCTCCTCCTCGCCCTCCCCCTCCTGCTTCTCGCCACCGCCTGCGGGGCCGGCGAGGCCGCCACGTCCGTCACCGCCCGCCCCGCCGCGGGCGGCACCCTCACCTACGCCACCGACCGCGAGCCCACCTGCCTCGACCCGCATGTGGCGGGCGACATGCCGCAGGCGTACGTCGCCCAGCAGGTCCTCGACTCGCTTGTCGCGCTTGACGCAGAGGGCGAGGCCAAGCCGTGGCTGGCCGCGTCCTGGGACATCTCTGAGGACGGCCGGACCTACACCTTCCATCTGCGCGACGACGTCCGGTTCACCGACGGCACCCGCTTCGACGCGGTGGCCGTCAAGGCCAACTTCGACCACATGGTCGATCCCGACACCCAGTCCGGGACAGCGGGCGGATATCTGGCGCCCTATCAAAGAACTGACGTGGTGGACGAGTTCACGGCCCGTGTGCACCTCGACCGGCCGTACTCACCCTTCCTCAACATGCTCGCGCAGGCGTTCCTCGCCATGGAGTCGCCCAAGGCCCTCGCCCGCGGAAAGGAGGCGAACTGCGCGGCACCCGTCGGCACCGGCCCGTTCATCGTGAAGAAGTGGAACCGGCAGTCGGACGTCGTCCTGGTGCGCAACCCGCACTACAACTCCCCGCCGCCGTACGCGAAGCACTCCGGCCCCGCGTACGCGGAGAAGATCGTCTGGCGGTTCATACCGGAACCCGCGACCCGGTTCGCAGCCGTCCAGTCGGGGCAGGTCGACGTGATCGACGCGCTGCCGCCGGAGGACCAGCGGACCGCCGAACACGACGACCGCCTGAAGGTGGTCGTGCGCGACCGGCCGGGCAATCCGACGAACCTCGCCCTGAACACCTCCCGCGCCCCCTTCGACGATATCCGCGTCCGCAAGGCGTTCCTGTACTCGGCCGATGTCGCCGACGGCCTCAAGAGTGTCTTCTTCGGCCAGTACCGGCGGGCGGGCGGCCCGCTCAGCTATGTGACGCCGCACTACTCGGACGCGTACGAGAACGCCTGGCCGTACGACCCGGAGAAGGCCAACACTTTGCTGGATCAGGCGGGTTGGGGAAAGCGCGACGGTGACGGCTACCGCGTCAAGGGCACCGGGCGGCTGACCGCCGAGGTGCTCCTCAAGTCCGACATCAGCCCGAACCAGCTGGCGGTGATGGAGCAGATCCAGGCCACCGCCAAGGACGTCGGCTTCCAGCTGAAGCTGCTACGGCTCGACGCGGCGACGGTCAACACCCGTTACCTGGCGGGGAAGTACGACCTGCGCGACGGCTACTGGAACACCAACACACCCGACGTGCTGCACACCGTCTTCGGCAGCGAATACGCCGTGCAGAACGGCATCCACTCCAACGCGACATACGCCAAGGACCCCGCCCTCGACCGACTGTTCCGTACCGCACAGGCCACCACGGACCCGGACGAGCAGCAGAAGCTCTACGGCGCGGCGCAGCGGCTGATCTCCGCGGGCGCCTACCAGCTGACCCTCTACCCGCAGACGACCCGTCTCGCCGCTCACGACGGATCGGTGCGCGGCGCCGCTCTCGAACCGGCCCTGTCCCTGCCCTACCTCTACGACGCGTGGGTGAGCTCCCGATGACAACGACCCCGACAGCTGTGGCAACTCCCTTGTACCGCCGAATTCTTGTCCGGGTAGCGGGCGCCGCACTCGTGCTGTGGGCGGCGGCGACAGTCACGTTTCTCGCACTGCATCTGGTGCCGGGCGACCCGGTGCTCGTCCTGCTCGGCGGCGGTTCCGGAGCCAATCCGACACCGGAGACGATCGCCGCGACGCGCCACGCGTACGGACTCGACCAGCCGCTGTACGTGCAGTACGCGCAGCACATCGGCCGGCTGCTCACCGGCGACCTGGGGGTGTCGACCTCCCTGAAGGAGTCCGTCGGTACCGTCATCACCGAGCAGTTGCCGTCGACGCTCCAACTCACCGCTCTGGCCCTGCTGTTCGCATGGCTGATCACCGGGGCTGTGGTCCTCCTGTCGACCGGCAGGGGGACTATCGGCCGGGCCCTCGGCTCGGGGCTCGAGACGATCGCCGCCGGGTTGCCGCACTTCTGGCTCGGTGTGGTGCTCCTGTACGTGTTCGCGTTCCGTCTCGGCTGGTTCCCGGTCGCGGGCGGCACCGGACTCACCGGGCTCGTCCTGCCCGCGCTGACCCTCGCCGTACCGCTCGCCGGGTATCTCGGCCAGGTGACGCGCGGCGCGCTCCTCACGACCCTCGACCAGCCGTTCATCACGTCGGCGCGGCTGCGCGGCATGAGCCCGGGAGCGGTCCGCGCCCGGCGCGCGCTGCGGCACGCGCTGCTGCCGCCGCTGACCCTGTCCGGCTGGGCGGTCGGCGCGCTCTTCTCCAGCGAGGTCGTCGTGGAGGCGGTCTTCGCGCGCCAGGGCGTCGGCCGGGCGCTCCTGAACGCCGTGATCGCCCGCGACCTGCCGCTGGTCACCGGGATCGTGCTGCTCATCGCCACGGTGTACGTCCTCGTCAACCTCGCCGTCGACCTGCTGTACGCGGTGGTCGACCCGCGCGTCCGCACCCCTCGGGAGATCTGACCGTGACCGCACTGACCGCCGCCCTGGCCCCGGCCCGCAGGCGGCCCAGGCTCCGTCCGGGGCTGTTCGCCGCCGGGCTCTTCCTGACCCTGGTCGTCGTTGCCGCACTCGTCCCCAGCCTGCTCACCTCGTACGCCCCGGACGCGATCAGGCCCGCCGACTTCTTCCGGTCCCCCTCTGCCGCGCACTGGTTCGGCACGGACCAGAACGGCCGCGACGTGTACACACGCGTCGTGTACGGTGCCGGCCAGTCCCTCCTCATCGGGCTGGGCGCCACGGCGATCTCGCTCGGCCTCGGCATCGTGCTCGGCCTGGGCGCGGCGCTCGGCGGGCGCCGCGCGGACTTCGCCGTCGGCCGGGTCCTCGAAGTCCTCTTCGCCTTCCCGGGGCTGCTGCTCGCGCTGCTCTTCATCGCCGTGTTCGGCACGGGCGCGGTGACCGCGGCGATCGCCGTCGGCATCGGTGAGGCCGCCGGGTACGCGCGACTCATCCGCTCCCAGGCCGCCACCGTCGTCCGCTCCGGCTACGTCGAGGCGGCGCGCGGCCTCGGGCACTCCCCGGCGCGCGTCGTACGGCGCACGGTGCTGCCCAACGTGCTGCGCCCGCTCGCCGCCCTCGCCACGCTCGGCATCGGCCAGTCCGTGGTGTGGGCGTCGTCGCTCTCCTTCCTGGGCCTGGGCGCGCAGCCGCCGGCCGCGGAGTGGGGCGCGATGCTCGCGGACGGGCGCACCTTCCTCCAGTACGCCTGGTGGACGTCGTTCTTCCCGGGCCTGTTCATCGTCCTGACCACCTTGTCCACGACCGTTCTCGGGCGCCGTCTGCAGGCGTGGCTCGACACGAGGAGCAGCTGATGACCACCGATCCCCCTGAGAACTCCGACGTGCTGCTCTCCGCGCGGAACCTGACCGTCGGGTTCGGCGACCGGGACGTCGTACGCGGCATCTCCCTCACCGTGCGCCGCGGCGAGACCGTCGCCCTCGTCGGCGAGTCCGGTTCCGGCAAGAGCGTCACCGCCCGCACCCTGGTCGGCCTGACCGGTGCCGGTGCTCGGGTGGCGGCCGACGAGCTGACCTGGCGGGGCGAGGACGTCCGCGGCTGGCGCGAACGGCGCTGGCGCCGCGTCCGCGGCCGGGGCATCGGGTTCGTGCTCCAGGACGCGCTCGTCTCGCTCGACCCACTGCGCCCGGTCGGCAAGGAGATCGAGGACGGACTGCGGCTGCACGGCCACGGCGACCGGGCCACGCGCCGGGCCCGCGTCCTCGAGGTGATGGCGCAGGTCGGCATCCCGGATCCCGAACTGCGCGCCGCCCAGCGCCCGCACGAGCTGTCCGGCGGGCTGCGCCAGCGCGCGCTGATCGCCGCCGCACTCGCGCTCGACCCGCCGCTGCTCATCGCTGACGAGCCGACGACGGCACTGGACGCGACGGTGCAAGCGCAGATCCTCGACCTGCTGGCGGCGGCCCGCAGCCGGGAGCGGGGTCTGCTGTTCATCACGCACGACCTGGGAGTCGTACGGCGGCTCGCGGACCGGGTGGCGGTGATGCGCGGCGGCGAGATCGTGGAGGAGGGGAGCGTCCGCGACGTTCTCGAAGACCCTCAACACTCCTATACCCAGGGTCTGTTGGCGGCCGACCCGGCGCTCCACCCGAAGGGGGCGCGGCTCACCCCGGCCCGGACGGCCGCGCCCGCGCCCAACCGCCGCCCGCACGAGGTCGTCCTCACCGCCGACGGGCTCCACAAGGCGTACGGCGGCCGGGACGCGGTACGCGACGTGTCCTTCGCGCTCGCGGCGGGCCGCACCCTCGGCATCGTGGGCGAGTCGGGGTCCGGCAAGTCGACGACGGCCCGGATCGCGCTCGGCCTGACCCGGCCCGACACGGGCACAATCACCCTGCACGGCGAGCCCTGGAGCGCGCTGCCCGAACGGGAACGGCGCCCGCGCCGGCACGGCATCCAGCTCGTGCACCAGGACCCGCTGTCCGCGTTCGACCCGCGCTGGACCGTGCGCCGCTCGCTGATCGACGCCGTACGACTGCGGCGCCCGGGGCATCCGCTCTCGACGCCCGACGAGGCCGCACGCCGGGTGACCGAACTCGCCGCGCAGGTCGGCCTCCCGGACGACACCCTCGACCGGCATCCACTTTCGCTCTCCGGCGGCCAGCGTCAACGGGCCGCCCTGGCACGGGCATTGGCACCGAACCCCGCCGTCCTGGTCCTCGACGAACCGGTGTCCGCGCTCGACGTCTCCGTGCAGGCCCAGGTCCTCGACCTGCTCGCCGACCTCCAGGACTCCCTCGGCCTGGCCTATCTGTTCATCTCCCACGACCTCGGCGTCGTCCGACACGTCAGCGACGACGTTCTCGTGATGAAGGACGGCCGCGTGGTGGAGTCGGGGCTCGCCGAGGACCTCTTCGCCGCCCCTCGACACCCCTACACACGAGCCCTGCTGGCCGCCGTTCACCCGCACCCCACCGCCACCACCGGAGCCACCCGATGACCAACGCCTCCGCACCCCGCCCCCTGCGCTTCAACGCCTTCGCCATGAACTGCGTTTCGCACATCAACCACGGCCAGTGGGTGCGCGACGACACCAGCCAGACCTCCTACACCGACCTGGAGACCTGGACGGAGCTCGCGCGGACCCTGGAGCGCGGCTACTTCGACGCGCTCTTCCTCGCCGATGTCATCGGCACGTACGACACATACCGTGGCTCCCGCGACACGGCGGTCCGCGAAGGGCTCCAGATCCCGGTCAACGACCCGTCGCTGCTCGTCGCGGCGATCGCCCACGCCACCGAACACCTGGGCCTCGCCTTCACCCAGTCGGTGCTCCAGGAACCCCCGTACAACTTCGCCCGCCGACTCTCCACCCTCGACCACCTCACCAAGGGCCGCGTCGCGTGGAACATCGTCACGTCGTACCTGGAGTCGGCGGCGAAAGGACTCGGCCTGGACGGGTTGCCGCTGCACGACGAGCGCTACGAGCGCGCCGAAGAGTACACGGACGTGCTCTACCAGCTCCTGGAGGGGAGTTGGGAGGAGGGCGCCGTCGTCCGCGACCGCGAGCGGCGCGTGTACGCCGACCCGGCCCGCATCCACGACGTCCACCACGAGGGCCGCTTCTACCGCGTGAACGGCCCCCACCTCTCGGAGCCGTCACCGCAGCGCACGCCGATCCTGTTCCAGGCCGGATCGTCCGAGCGGGGACGGGAGTTCGCGGCCCGGAACGCGGAGGCCGTCTTCCTCGGGGCCGTGTCGCCGGAGGGCGCGCGGACGCAGGTGGAGGACGTGCGGGCTCGGGCGGTGGCGTACGGCAGGGACGGTGGCGACATCCTGTTCTTCCAAGGGCTGACGCTGATCGTGGGCAGCACCGAGGAGGAGGCGGAGCGCAAGCTCGCCGACTACCGGGAGCACACGAGCCTCGACGGGTTCGCCGCGCACATGTCGGGCTCGCTCCAACTCGACCTGTCTCAGGTCGACTTCGACGCCCCGGTCGGCGAGATCGACACGAACGGGGTGCAGGGGTTCGTACGCTCGCTGGTCGAGGGGGCGCCGGACAAGACGTGGACGTTCGGCGAGGTGCTGCGAGCGCGCGCCTGGACACGGCCGATCGCCGGGGTGCCGGAGCGGATCGCCGACGAGCTGGAGCGGTGGCGGGACGCGGGCGTCGACGGCATCAACCTCGCGTACGTCACCAGCCCGGGCACCTTCACGGACTTCTCCGACAACCTGGCGCCGGTGCTGCAGAAGCGGGGCCTGCTGAAGACGGCGTACGAGGAGGGCACGCTGCGGCAGAAGCTGTTCGGGCGCGGCGACCGGCTGCCCGCGTCGCACCCGGCGGCTCGCCACCGGCGAGGTTAGAAAACGGCGAACGGCCCCGGGAGTGGCACTCCCGGGGCCGTTCGCCGCGTCCAGGTGAATTACGAGGCGAACGGAACCGCCGCCGGAGTCCGGTCGAGGCCCGCCGCGTCCGGGTGGTGCCACAGCCCGCGTTCGGCGAGCACCGGGAGCACGCCCTCGCCGAACCAGTACGCCTCCTCCACGTGCGGATAGCCGGAGAGCACGAACTCGTCGATGCCCAGGGCGTGATATTCGGCGATACGGTCGGCGATCTCGGTGTGCGAGCCGACGAGGGCGGTGCCGGCGCCGCCTCGCACGAGGCCGACGCCGGCCCACAGGTTCGGGTAGATCTCCAGGCCGTCGGCGCTGCCGCCGTGCAGCGCGAGCATCCGCTTCTGCCCCTCCGATCCCGAACGGGCGAGCCCCGCCTGGACGTTCGCGATGATCTTCGGGTCGATGCCGGACAGCAGCCGGTGCGCCTGAGCCCATGCCTCCTGCGCCGTGTCGCGCGCGATGACGTGCAGCCGGATGCCGAAGCGGATGTCCCGGCCCTCCGCCTTCGCCAGCGTCCGGATCCAGTCGATCTTCTCGGCGACCTGCGCAGGCGGCTCGCCCCAGGTGAGGTACACGTCGCTGTGGCGCGCGGCGACCGGGCCCGCCGCCTTCGACGAGCCGCCGAAGTAGACGGGCGGCACCGGGTCGGGCAGCCGGGTCAGTCGGGCCTCGGCGACCCGCTCGTGCTCCCCGTCGAAGTCGACGGTCTCGCCGCGCCACAGGGCACGGGTGATGTGCAGGAACTCGTCGGTGCGGGCGTAGCGGGCCTCCTTGTCGAGGAAGTCGCCGTACGCGCGCTGCTCGTGGTCCTCGCCACCCGTGACGACGTTCAGGAGCAGCCGCCCGCCCGAATGACGCTGATAGGTGGCGGCCATCTGCGCGGCGAGCGCGGGTGCGACCAGCCCTGGCCGGAACGCCACGAGGAACTTCAGGCGCTCCGTCTGCTCGACGAGCATCGCCGTGGTCAGCCAGGCGTCCTCGCACCAGGCGCCGGTCGGTGTGAGCGCCCCGTCGAAGCCCAGCTGCTCGGCTGTACGGGCGACTTGGCCGAGGTAGGCGAGCGAGGCGGGGCGGTCGCCGCCGGCCGAGCCGGTGGGGACGCCGTGGCCGCCGCCGACGATGTGGCGGCTGTCGCCGTTGGTGGGCAGGAACCAGTGGAAGGTCAGAGACATGGGAGTCCTTAGGCAGGGCGGGGGTCAGACCAGGCCGTTGGCGGGCGGCGGGGTGTCGTTGAGCTCCCAGCCGCCGAGGTAGCGGAGCTTGAGACGGCGGGGGTCGTGCAGGGTGTGGGTGCGAGCGTTGCGCCAGTGCCGGTGCAGGTTGAGATCCCGGTCGGCGGCGCGGGTGCCGATCAGTTCGAAGATGCCGCTGGAGACCTTCAGGGAGACCTCGTCGGAGTGGGCGCGGGCCGCGGCGACGGCGGCCGAAGCCTCCGCCGCGGTAAGGGTGTTTAGGTCGGCGCGGGCCGCGTCCACGGCGTCTCCCGCCTCGCGCAGCAGGGCGCGGGCGGTGCGCACGCCCAGCGCCAGTTCCCCGAAGAGATCGATGATCGCCTCCTCGTCGGCGGCCCGGTCCAGGCCGGTCTCCTTGCGGGGCCGGGCCAGTTCGTGGATGAGCCGCTTCCCGTCGCGCAGCGCGGCGACCGCGATGCCGGTGTCGATGGCGGCGTGCAGGTACTGCCCGAACGCGCCGAACACCTCGTCCTTCTCGAAGATCGTGTACACCGGCACGATCCGCTCGGCGGGCACCCGGACCTGCTCGAAGCGGACGGTGCCGCTGCCGGTGGTGCGCTGCCCCATGCCGTTCCAGTCGTCCTCGACGGTGACACCGGGCTCGTCGGCGGGCACCCAGGCCGCGTGTACCCGGCCCTCCTCGTCGGCGGCGTAGACGGGGATCCAGTGCGCGAACAGGGTGCCGGTGGCGTAGTACTTGGTGCCGTTCAGGATCCGGCTGCCGTCGGGCTGCCGCGCGAAGCCGATCTCGAAGTCCCGTGCGGTGCGCGAGCCGCGCTCGGACAGGGCGTTGGCGAAGTGGCGGCCGCGGAGGATCTCCTCGTAGAAGAACGCCTGCTGCTCCGGTGTCCCGGCACTGGCCAGGACATTGACGAAGAAGAAGTGGTTCTGCGGGATCTGCCCGATGCTCGCGTCGCCCGCGACCAGCTCAGTGAACACCTCGCCGAGCGTGCGCGTGGAGAGGCCGGGCCCGCCGTACGCCTTCGGCACGCTCAGGGTGAACAGGCCCGCTCCGCTCAGGGTGCGGATCTCCTCGTACGGAAGGATGCGCTCGGCGTCGCGCCGGGCATCCTCGGTGCTGAACCGGGCAGCCAACTGCCGCACAACGACCAGTACCTCGGCTTCCGTGCTGTCCGGGCCGAACGGTGTGACACGGGTGGTGTGGGTGGCGCGGTTCATGGCGTGGGCCTTTCCGCGGAGTGAGGGACGGTGAGGTGAAAGGGAAAGCCGATAGCCATGGGTCAGGCGGCGGCGAGCCGGGAGCCGGCGGGCAGGGCGGCGCGGAACCGTTCGACGACCGGGGCGAGCGCGTCGTGTGCCTCGGGCGCGAGCGTGACGGTGCGGTCGGCGTCGACCGTGATGTGTCGGTCGAGGACGAACCACCCCTGCGCGACGTCGGCGCCCAGCGAGGTGAGTACGGGGCGCAGCGCGTAGTCGACGGCGAGGACGTGTGCGGGGGAACCGCCGGTGGCCAGCGGCAGCACGGCCTTGTCACGCAGCGCGTACTGCGGCAACAGGTCGAGGAAGGTCTTCAGGACTCCCGAGTACGCGGCCTTGTACACGGGGCTGGCGACGATCAGCGCGTCGGCGCGCGCCACGAGCTCGACGGCCCGCGCGACCTCGGGGTCCTTGGCGTCGGCTGACAGCAGCGCCTCGGCGGGCAGGCTGCGCACGTCGAAGTGGCGGACCTCGTGGCCGTCCTCGGCGAACTGCCGCCCCAGGTGCGCGACGAGATGGGCGGTACGGGAGGCGCCGGGGGCGGAGGCGCTGCCGGTGAGGGTGAGGAGAAAGGCCACAGTAAGTCCTTGCAGGATGAGTGAGTCGGGCTGCGGAACGGGCGCGACAGGGACGGGCCGCGAATGCGACGCGGCGGCCGCGGCTGGGGAGCTGGTCGCACACATGGCAGTCCTCGACCGCCGGGCAGGCGGGAGGAGTTCGGGTGCGAGAGGCCGCGAAAGGGCTCAGCTGGAAAGGCAACAGGCGGCACTACAGACCCGCGCGAGGTCGACGTGACGTCGCCGCGTGAGTTCCTGTCGCCCTGCATCCATGCCCCGATTCAAGCAGCCGTTCGGCCGGTCCGTCGAGTCGGTAATCACGAGACCCTGATAGGGTTTCCCTTACACGTTGGGGGTAGCAAGGAGATCCGGGTGCGGACCGAACAGCTGGAGTACATCGAGGCGGTGACCCGGCTCGGCTCGCTGCGCCGCGCGGCGTCCGAACTGCACATCTCCCAGCCCGCGTTGAGCGAGACGGTGCGCAACCTGGAGCGTGAACTGGGCGTCGCACTGCTCGACCGGCACCGCTCGGGTGCCAAGGTCAGCGACGAGGGGCGGGAGCTGCTGCCCCACATCATCGGTGTCCTGGAATCTGTGGACCGACTGCGCCGCGCGGCGCACGACCAGCACCACAGCAGCCGGATGGTACGGGTCGGCACGGTGAACGCGGCGACGGTTCCGCTCCTCGTGCCCGCTGTCCGCGACTTCCGCGCCGAACACCCAGCGACGCAGGTCGAAATGGTCGGCTCGCAACAGGACGACATCCACCGGGGTCTGCGCGAGGGCCGCTTCGACCTCGGTCTGGTCAACTACCTCGACGGCGACGACACTCCGCCCGACCTGCACACGACCGAGTTGCTGCGCGGCCGCCCGGTGGTGTGCCTGCGCGCCGACGACCCACTGGCCGAGCGGAGCGCCCTCGCCCCCGCCGACCTGGCGGGGGTCCCGTTGATCGGGATGCGCACGGGTTATGTCATGCACCGCTACGCCCACCGGCTGTTCAGCGGCAGCGCCCCGCAGTTCGCCTACTCCACGGACGGCGCCGAACTCGGCAAGGTCCTGGTCGCCGAGGGCCTGGGCGTCACGTTGCTGCCCGACTTCAGCGTGGCGGGCGACCCGCTGGAGCGGGCGGGCCTGATCACGTACCGACCGCTTCTTGATGAGACGACACGCGTGCTGGTGGTGTTGCAGCGCCGCACGGGCGACGTGCCGAGGGCCGTGCGGGCCTTGCACGCGTCATTGCGGGCCCAGGCGGGCTCCCTCGGCAGCGCGATCACTCGCGAATAGCCCGCCCCTGATGCGCCGGCTCCGCGGGCGCCCGGCGGAACCTACCCGTAGGCCTCCCGCCCAGCTCGATCCGACGCGCAAAGAGCGGACTGGTGGAGCTGTCGGCGGTGACTACGTTGACCATGGGCGTACCTTTCCGACCCGCGCTGCAACGCGGGCACACCCAAACACAGCCCTGAGCCCCGCACGCCTCCTCCCGAGCCGACGCGCCTCGTCCTCAATCGTCCCGCCTCGGATCGCTCTCGCGCCCCGGTTCGTCCTCCGTCGCGCCCCCCGTGCGCAGCCGGAAGCCAACCCCCCCATTCCGTGGTGAGCGAGGCGGCCAGTTCACGGCCCAACTTACGGCGTATGCGGTGGACATGGAGGTCCACCGAGCGGCTGCGGCTGCCGGCCCAGTCGCCGATGTCGGCCCGCAACTGCTCCCGTGAGACCACACCGCCGCTTGCCCGTAGCAGCGTGGCCATCACCTTGAACTCCAGGCGGGTCAGCGGTACTGGCCGGCCGTTGACCACCATTCCCTGACCGCCGTGATCCAGCACTATCGCCCCGCCGGGCACCCCGACGTACGAACCGGTCATCGTGACGCTGTGGACCACCGGGCACCCCGCCCGTTGCCAGGCGTCGAATCCGCCAATCACATCAGTGGTGCGGCGCAGCCCCAGCACATGGAGGCCGACCGCGGCCATGCTGGAGACATCGCCCCGGCTGTCCATGAGGATGACCCGCAGATCGTGATCGACCGCTTCCTCGATGCGCCATTTGCTGCACGGGTCGAGCCGCCACTCCAGGTCGTTGCGGTCCAGGAGCAGAGAGCCGGGGATCTCACCTCCAAGCCGCCTCGTTGGCTCAAGGCGCAGGTCCACCAGCAGCGCCCCGTGGGCCAGTTCGGTGACGGCCCGTTCGGGTGTGAGTCGGTCCAGCCGGGACCTGGCGGAGTGAACCAGGTCTTCTACGGAGGGAGGGCCGTCCTGGGGGGTGCGGAGATCGCCTTGATCGATGGCCACCCGACCAGCGTAGGCACCCAAGTGCCGGCCAGGGGAGGGTAATCGACGTGACGTCATGCAGCTGTCTCGAAGCTGAAACAGCTGGACCGTTGCGGGCGTCCGGGCGGGCTCGGTAGGAATGACGGGTGACGACGACAGCGACCACTCTTCTGACGCGCAGGCTCCATGTGGACCTGCTGCGTGTGGTCGCGTGCCGGTGTACGGCTGACTGATCCGGTAGGCCACGCGCGCCTGCGCAAGCCGCTCGCGCGTCGCAGCGCCCCGGCGCTGCGCGTCTCCCGGCACGCTCATTTCCGCAGTATCGGCCCGGTGGGCCGATGGCACATCAGTGTCGGCTCGGTGCCGGTGGCACACCTACGTATCGCCGGCCGTCGCTCCATGCTGCCCGCCGGTGCCCGCCGGTGCCCGCCGGTGCCCGCCGGTGCCCGCCGACTGATTCCGTACGCGGCGTCCCCTCACCCGCTCATCTCCCTCCCCTGGAGACATCGCCATGCCTGGACCGCTCACCGGGAACGACCCCGGTACCACCGTCGGCGCCCCGCCGCGCGTCTGGCGGGAGGTCCTGCCCGGCACCTCCCGCCGCGGCTTCCTGGCCGCCGTCGGAGCCGGTTCGCTGGCCGCGCTGCTCGCCGCCTGCGCACCCGGCGACACCAAGTCCGGCGGCAGCAAGCCCAACGGGCCCGCGAAGAGGGGCGGCACCCTACGCGACGGCACGCCCCCGCCGCCCACCTTCGTGGACCCGGTCACCGCGTACGACGGCTCGGCGGTCGCCATCATTCAGCTCGTCGCCGACTATCTGGTCTGGTTGGACAAGGACTTCGGACTCCAGCCCCGGCTCGCCACCGAGTGGACGTCCGACAAGGACGCCAAGAAGTGGACGTTCACCGCCAACTACGCTCAGCCGTGGCCCACCCGACGTGACTCCCTGCAGCGAAGGGCTGGCAGCCGTTCGCCGCCAGGCCGGACCTGCCCAGGTCGACGCCGAGGACCGGCCGTCGCCCCGGAAACGCGGCCCGCGCGTTCCCCGGGGCGATAGGCAGCCGCTCCCCGGCCGAGTGGGTTGTGCTCGGCAATCACGAAGCGGGTATTGCTGAAGAAAGTGCCTGGACAGCGGCAGTTGACTTCTGCGGCCGGGCCGTCAAAGTTCATGCCTCTGCAATGAATCCTCGGTCGTCTGCCTGCTAGACATGGGCAGGTGAGCCAAAGCCCTCAAGCGCTCTACCGCAGGTTGTACGTGGATCTGGCACGGGTGGATGCCTGCGCGTGTCGATGCTTTTGACGTTCCCTCACCATCCCTCGAGATGTGAGGAGACCACCCCCGTCCTTCCTGTACGGCGCCCGGTCCGTCGCAACTCGATGCCCGCTCACGCATCACGAAAGGCCCCTGTTCCGTGGCGTATCCGATCGACGTTCGTGGCGACGGAGCCGCGATCACCCCGAACACACGACATCTGGACAACGCCGTTTGGGCCGCCCTGACCGGACCACACATCCACTTCGCCGAGAGGCTGGGCAGGGCTGCCCGCTACCCGGCGGACATGTACGGGTTCGCCGCGCTCGCCGATCCCGCGGACCCCGCCGCCTGGGCGGACCTGCACACGCTCGCCGGACCGTCGACGACCGTGCGTGTGAAGGGGGTTGACCGGGTTCCGTCGGGGTGGGAGGTGGTCGGTGGCGGGCGCGGAGTCCAGCTGGTCGATGTGTCCCTCCGGCCCGAGCACGCGCCGGAGGCGGTGCGGCTTGGGCCCGGCGACGTACCGGAGATCCTTGAGCTGGTCGCCCGCACCCGACCGGGGCCGTTCCTCGCACGGACCGTGGAGCTCGGCACCTACCTGGGCATCAGGCAACAGGGGAGGCTGATCGCGCTGGCCGGTGAACGGCTGCGGCTGCCCGGCTGGACGGAGATCAGCGCGGTCTGCACCGACCCGGCCCACCGCGGGCAGGGCCTCGCGACGCGACTGGTACGCGCGGTCGCGGCGGGCATCAGAGAACGCGGGGAGACACCGTTCCTGCATGCCGCGGCCACCAACAAGACGGCGATCCGCCTGTACCAGTCGATCGGCTTCACCCTGCGCACTCGCACCCGGATCCTTCAGGTGCGCACGCCAGGAACAGGCAGCGGGCCGAGGCCTTTGTGATTGACGACGACCGGCGGCGCACGGCGCCGTCCCGATCGGCCCGGCGGGCGGAGGTGTGGTCCCTACGACGCGCGCGCCCCTTTTGAGTTCGCCGTGAACTTGGCGCTATGCCCAGTGCGGTGCGCTTGCCGAATACCTCATCCATGCTGGTCAGGCCGCATGTTGGTATTCGTGGAGGGTGCCGCCTAGTCGTGCTCGCTGTCGTATGTCCAAATTTGCGATCCGGCCCGGGTCCCGTGGGGTCAAGGGGAGTCAGGAGATTACCCGGAGCCGGCTGGGGGACCGGCGGCGGAGTTGGTCGACGGCCTGGGCCGTCCTCTCGTCCGCGGGGAGGAAGACGACCAGTTGCTGAGCGCCCGAGGAGAGTTCGAGCGTCTCGCGGAGCAGCAGCAGCTCGCATCCGGACGGGTGGTTGAGGCGGAGGGCTCCACGTTGCGGAACCACGTGACGGTTCAGGCGGCGCGTGAAGTCGGGGCTGGCGATGGGGGCTAGTTCTCGGGTGAGCCACTCGGAGTTCTCGACGGACGGCGCGAGCCACAGGTCGAAGACCTGCTCGTCCGCGACGTCGTCCCAGTCGGCGAAGAACGTCCGGGCGCGAGGGTCGGTGAAGAGGTAGCGGGTGAGGTTCGGGGTGTCGGCGTCGAGCAGTCCGGTTCCGCTGGTCACGGACTCGTAGCCGCCGGTGTGGGCGAGGATGTCGCCCAGCCGGTTGGTCACGATGGCGATCCCCGGTTCAAGGAGGCGGAGTGTCTCCAGGACCGACGGACGGACGTCGCGGCGCGGCGGTGCGGGCCGGGTGTGAGCGGAACATTCGCCGCCAGTGATCTTTGCGAGGTAGCGCAGGTGGTTGCGTTCCGACGGGTCGAGGTTGAGCGCATCGGCCAGCGCGTTCACCACCGCCACAGAAGGATTACGGTCACGGCCCTGTTCGATGCGGGTCAGGTATTCGACGCTGATGCCGGCCCGCGCGGCGAGATCCAGGCGTCGTAGACCCGGTGACCGGCGGCGGCCGCGATCCGGTAGGCCCAGCGATTCCGGCTGGGTGCTGTCGCGCTTGGCCCGGATGAAGTCCCCTAACGGCGTACCCATGTTGGGAGCATAGGGTGCTGCCCGCTGATCGCGGAGTGCTCAGGCTGGCCCTGTGGGGGCCAGCCTGAATACGGTCTGGCTGGAGCCACGGAGCGGCCTGATCGTGGTGGGCATGGAAAAGATTAAGCACAAGCTGGTGATCATCGTCGGAAGCGTCCGGGATGGACGTTTCGGCCCCGTTGTGGCCTCGTGGGTCGTCGAACAGGCAGGCATTCACGGTGGTTTCGATGTGGAAGTCGTCGATCTGGCCGAGATCGACATCCCGTTGGCGCTGCCTGCGGCATCGCCGAAGTTCGCCGGCGATGACTACCCCCGTCCGGCAGGGATGGCGGCACTGACGTCGGCTCTGGAGAACGCTGACGCGTTCATCGTGGTCACCCCGGAGTACAACCACAGCTATCCCGCGTCGTTGAAGGCGGCCATCGACTGGCATTTCACCCAGTGGACGGCCAAGCCCGTCGCCTTCGTCAGCTACGGCGGTGCAGCAGGTGGTCGGCACGCGGTGCTGCACCTGGAGAACGTGCTGACCGAGTTGCACGCGGTGACGATTCGCGATGGTCTGGCCTTTCCGAACTACTTCACGGCGTGGCAGGACGGCCATCCCCTCGCCCCTGAGGCCCCCGGGTACGCCAAGACGCTGCTCGACCAATTGGCCTGGTGGGCTGCCGCGCTCCGGTCTGCGCGCAACGCCGCTCCCTACCCGGCGTGAGCGTAGCGACGATGGAGTACCTCCCGCTCGGGCGCACCGCTCTGCTGGTCAGCATCCATGACCGAGTTCATGCATGGCATCCGGATGCTCGTGAGAATGGTTCGGATGCCGGCGCCGGCGAGGACCTCGTCGATGACGGCGGGGTACTTCGCGTCGCGGTCGCGGATGACGAACTTGGCCTTGGTGCCAGCGTCTTCCGGGTCCATGGCCATGTTCTTGATCGCCTGAGTGACCCAGGACGCGGTCGCTGACCCCGGCTGGGAACGGGTGACCTGGGCGGATGAATCATCGGCAGGCGCAGCGCCGGCGCAGCCACTGCGGGAAGACGCTGGTCAGAGGCTCTTACCCGGATTGAGGATCCCCTGCGGGTCGAAGGCATCCTTCAGCCGTCGCTGCAACGCATGCGCCGCGGGCCCTAGTTCGTCCGCCACCCACTGCCGTTTCAGGACACCCACCCCGTGCTCGCCTGTGAGCGTGCCGCCCAGCCGCAGGGCCAGCGCGAAGATCTCTCCGGCCGCCTCCCAGGCGGCGTCCGGGAGCCCCGGCAGCGAAGGGTCCACGACGATGATCGGATGGAGGTTTCCATCCGCCGCGTGCGCGATGGTGAAGACGGGCACGTCGTGGCGTATGGAGATGGCGCGGATCTCGGTGACCGCTTCCGCCAGCCGGGAACGGGGCACCGCGATGTCCTCGATCAGTGGACGGCCGAGGCGTTCCAGCGCGGGCAGGGCCAGCCGACGGGCGGCGAGCAGGGCCTCGGCCTCGGCCGGGTCCGCCGTCGTCTCGACCGTCGTGGCCAGCGGGGCGAGGAGCCGGGCGACCGTCTCCGCCTCGGCCGCCGCGCCCGCGCCGTCGCACTGCACGAGCAGCAGGGCCGAGCCGCGCTCGCGCAGCGCGGGGTCGATGGCGTGTAGCACCGGCCCGTCGACCAGCTCCGCCAGAGCGGGTTCGACCCCGGCCCGCCCGATTGCGTACGTGGCCTCGGCAGCGGCCTCGAAGGAGGCGAAGTACGCGGCGAGCGTGGCCGTCGCCACCGGGACGGGCCGCAGCCGCAGTGTCGCCGACGTGATCACGGCGAGCGTGCCCTCGGAGCCGGTGAGCAGGGCCGTGAGGTCGTAGCCGGTGACGCCCTTGACCGTACGGCGGCCGGTGCGTACGACCGTGCCGTCCGCGAGCACCACCTCCAGGCCGAGCACGCTGTCCCGCGTCACCCCGTACTTCGCGCACCGCAGCCCACCGGCGTTGGTCGCGATGTTCCCGCCGATCGTGGACAGGGCCGCGCTCGCCGGATCGGGCGCATAGCGCAGCCCGTGTGCGGCTGCCGCCCTGTCCAACTCCGCTGTGATCACGCCGGGTTCGACGACCGCGAGCTGGTCGTCCGGCGACAGTTCGAGAATGCGGTTCATCCCGGACAGATCCAGGACGAGGTCGCCCTCGCCCGCCGTCGCCCCTCCCGAGAGGCCGGTGCCCGCGCCACGGGGGACCACCGGCACGCGCAGGGCGTGCGCGTGCCGGAGGGTGACGGTCACGTCCTCGGTCCGCTGGGCGTGTACGACTGCCAGGGGGATGCCGTCGGGCCGTGTGCCGGAGCGGTCGGTGGCGTGCGCGGCGAGCGTGGGTGGGTCGGTGGTGAGCCGGTCGGGGGCCAGGTCGCGGGCGAGGAGGCCGAGGAGCCTGGCGGACGTGGTGGTCGCGGGTGCTGCCGGTGCTGCCGGTGTTGTCACAGGTCCTGTGCCTTCGTGTCGTTCAATGCCTTCGTTCCGATCGCGAGCAGGGATATGTCCTCCTGGGGTGCGTGCACAGGCGCGCACTGGATGTCGCGGAAGTGCCGTTCCAAGGGGTTGCCTCGGGCCAGGCCCGGATTGCCGAGCAGGCGTACGGCCAGCTCCACGGCCCGTACGCCGTGGCGGTCGGCCAGTACGCGCGCGCCGAGTGCCTGCTCCGGGGTGTACGAGGAGTCGCCGGCGTCGACCCGGGCGGCACCGTCGAACACCAGCTGTTCGGCCGCGCCGAGCAGCACCTCGATCTCCCCGGCTGTCCGCCGGAAGCGTTCCGTACGGGCCACTGAATGACCGAGATTGGCGGGCACGCGGGAGTGCGCGAAGGTGTGGAAGAAGGCCTGCGCGGCCCGCGCGACACCCAGGTAGAGCGCGGCCAGCGGCAGATGGAGGGCCGCGCCCGCCCGGTTGTCCTGCTCGGAGGAGGGACCGTGCGGGCCCAGGCCGACGACGTGCTCGTACGGGATCTGCACCTCGCGGAACTCCACATCGTGGCTGCCGCTCGCGCGCAGCCCCAGCTGGTCCCACCGGTCGGTGATCTCGATGCCGGGGGAGCCGCCCGGGACCAGGAAGGTGCCCACGCGCGGCTCCGGCTCGTCGGTGGTGGCCCATACGAGGAACCAGTCGAGCCCGTCGGCGCCGGTCACGAACCGCTTGCGGCCACTGACTGACCAGCCGTCGGCGGTGCGCCGGGCGCGCGTCGCGGGCAGGCCGCCACGCGCGGGGGAGCCGAGATCGGGCTCCACGCGCGCGTGGTTGATGAGAACCGGTCGCTCTTCGGACTCCTTGAGTACCCGCGCGTACACCTCGTCGGGCCAGTGCGGCTGCGCGGCCTGCCGGGCGTGGGTGTTGAGCGTCATCGCCGTGATCAGGGCGACGGACGGGTCTCCCTGGCCGAGCGTGTGCAGGATGCGCGCGGTCTCGGCGAACCCGGCGCCTCGGCCGCCGTACCGCTCGCCGACGGTGGCGGTGAGCAGTCCGGCGCCGTGGACGGCCTCGAGTGATTTGGCGGGGAACGTCGCCGACTGGTCGTATCCGGGGGCCAGTTCGGCGAGGCGGGCCGTCACGTGCGCGTTCACAGTGCCTTCTTGAGGTCGGTGTTCAGCTTGCGGGACCAGAAGGACTTGACGTCCAAGCGCGACTTGAGCGTGCCGAGTTCGGTGAAGGCGTCGGCCACCTTTTGTTGTGAGGTGACCGTGTCGTCACCGACGGTCCTGGCTTGCGTCGGCTCCTGCGCCTGCGCGTCGCGGAAATCCTTCTCCGCCTGGACGACGGGCTGGTGGGTGGTCCTGGCGATCACCTTGGCGAACTCGCTCTGGCGCCCGTCGCGGACGTACGCGTACGCGCGGCTGATCCGGGCGATTAGATCGGCCGTGGCGGCCCGTTGGGCGGGACTCTCGAGCACGCTGTCACGCGCCGACCAGAGGAAGTTGCCCGACAGGATGTCCTTGCCCGAGCCGACCGTGACGGCGCCCTGATCGCGGGCGGTGATGATCGACGTGCCGTACGAGGCGAAGGCGTCGATGCCGCCGCCGTTCAGGGCCGCGAGTCCGTCGTTGGGCAGGAGGGGCTTGGCGTCGATGTCGGACCACTTCAGGCCTGCCCGCTTCAGCAGTTCGTACAGGAAGTAGTGGGCGGTGGTGTTCTGGACGTATCCGACCTTCTTGCCCTTCAGGTCCGCGATGTCGGTCACCTCGGAGCCCTTGGGGACGACGACCTCCTGATTGAGTGTCGCGGCGCGCTGTACGGCGACGACCTCGAAGTTGGGCTTCCCGTCGGCCGCCGCGAAGATCGGCGGGATCTCACTAGAGGAGGCGACGTCGAGGGCTCCGGCCCGGATGGCCTGGAGCTGCTGGTCACCGCCCTGGAAGAGGCTCCACTCGACCTTGTACGGGGTGTCGTCGAGGTGGGCGAACTTCAGGATCGCCTCCTCGTTCTTCCAGCCGGTGGCGCCGACGTTCAGGGTCACGGGCGACAGGTCGGATGCGGACTCGGCTTTCGCCGAGGTCCCGCAGGCTGCCGCGAACGGCCATAGGAGGACGAGGGCGGCGGCGGACGCGCGCAGGGTGTGCCGGAACACGGAATCTCCATGATGGGTGGAAGGGGGGTCAGGCGGCCTGGGAGGTCGCGGCGCGGTGCGCGAGCTCCTGACGGACCAGCGGCAGGATGTAACGGGCGTAGTCGATCGCGTCGTTGAGGGGGTCATAGCCGCGGATCGACAGCAGGTCGCAGCCGATGTCGACGTAGTCGAGCAGCGCCTTGGCGACCGTCTCTGGGGAGCCGACCAGCGCGGTGGAGGCGCCCGCGGCATTGGTGGCGGCCGCAGGGGCTGTCCACAGGCAGCGGTCGTGGACCTCGCCACGCTCGGCGATGTCGAGCAGTCGCTGCGAGCCGACGTTGGCTGGACGCCCCGTCGTCCGGTAGTGGCGCAACAGCTCGGTGCCCGCCGCCTGTTCC
The DNA here is from genome assembly GCF_002803065.1 of Streptomyces sp. CB01635. Lineage (GTDB taxonomy): Bacteria > Actinomycetota > Actinomycetes > Streptomycetales > Streptomycetaceae > Streptomyces. Next base: position 106,483 of record NZ_NNBL01000017.1, on the reverse strand, counting down.
TGGAGCACGCCGAGTGTGCGGTGTGCCTTCTCCCAGGCCAGTTCGTCGGTGGGCGCGATGATCGGGCGGAACGACACCCAGATCCTCGGACGGGGACGCCCAGCGGCGTCGGCGACCGCGTTGACGGCGGCGATCTGCTCGGCCGTCTCCTTGAGTGGCTCGCCCCACAGCCCGAAGATGTCGCCCTGCTGTCCGCCCACCCGGTACGCGTCCTGCGAAGAACCGCCCACCGAGATCGGTACGAGCCCGTTCGCGGGCCGCACGTCGGAGTGGAAGCCCTCGAACTTGTAGTGCTTGCCCTCGTGCGAGACCGGCCCGCCCGCTGTCCACACCTTGCGCAGGATCTGGATGTACTCGTCCGAACGCTCGTACCGCTCGGCCTTGTTGAGGTAGTCGCCCTCGCGGTGCTGTTCCTCGTCGCTGCCGCCGGAAATGATGTGCACGGATAGGCGCCCGTTGCTGATCCGGTCCAGCGTCGCGAAGGCGCGAGCCGCATGGGTCGGGAAGATGACGCCCGGCCGGTGTGCCAGGACCGGGCGGATGCGCTCGGTGTGCGTGGCGACGAACTGTGCCAGCTGGAGGGCGTCCGGGGACGCCGAGTGGTAGGCGACCAGGGTGTGGTCGAAGCCGCCGTCGTCCAGGGCGCGGGCGTAGCGGCGTACGTAGTCGGGGTCGAAGCCGGTACGCGCGCTCGCGGCGGGACCGGACGCCCCGGAGTCGGTGTGGACAGCGCTGATGAACTCGACAGGCATTGTGAACTCCTTGCTTCGAAAGGCCGCTTGCGGGCTTCAAAAGGTCACTTGAGGACGGAGGTGTCGGCGGACTTCGCCACGTCCACGTTCGGGTCGAGGACGCCGATGCCGTGCATCAGATCGGCCACGCCTTGAACGGTCCCGTTCACATCGGAGGTGATCGGCAGGACCTTGCTGTACGCGGCGGAGGCGAGCGTCTTGGCCACGGAGGCGTCGGCGCCGTTGCGCTCGACGATGGCGTCGGCGTACGCGTCCTGGTGTGTACTCGTCCAGGTCAGGGCCGTGGTCAGGCGCCGCAGGAAGTCACTGAGCGCGGCCTTCTTCGCCGAGTTCGCCAGCGCCTTGTCCGAGGCGCCGATGAAGCCGTACCCGCTGACGCGCCCGTCGGCGCCGTCGACGAGGAGGCGGCCGCCCTGTCCCAGGCCGACGGCCTGGTATACGCCGAAGGTCGCCCAGGCCTTGAGCTTCCCGGAGGAGAAAGCGGCCTGCGCGTCGGTCGGCAGCAGGTACTGGACCTTCACGTCGGAGTACTTGAGTCCGTTCTGCCTGAGCACGTTGGCCAGCAGGTACTCGGAGATACTGCCCTTCGCCGAGGACACCACGACCTTCTGGCCCTTGAGGTCCTTGACGCGGCTGATGCCCGAGCCCTTGCGGACGACGATTCCGACGTGCCGGCCGTCGTTCTTGAGCGCGGCGACGTTCTTGAACTTCACCCCGCCGCTGAGCGCCTGGAGTGCGGGCAGATCGGCGGAGTACGCGGTGTCGGCGGCGCCCGCCTGAACGGCCTGGTAGAGCGGGGCCGCACCCTCGAACTCCGCCCACTTCACCTTGTAGTCGGCACCCTTGAGCGCGCCGGAGGCGGCCACGATGGTCTGGAGGGTCTTGGCCTGGTCACCGATGGTCAGGGTGACCGCGTCCTCGCTGCCGGCGGCGTCGGCAGAGGAGTCGGCGCCGCAGGCGGTGAGCGTCAGCAGGGCGGAGAGGCTCAGCGCGGCGGCGGCGAGTCGGCGTATCACGAGGGGATCCCTTCGGGGGTACGGGTGCCGGCGTCGGCCGGAGCGTTGGTGTGGATAACGCCGAGCCATCCGAGGAGGCGGGCGCGGAGGGTGACGAACTCGGGCGCGGTGAGATCCCGGGGGCGGGGCAGGTCGACGGTGAGGTCGTGGGCGATGCGCCCCTCGTCCATCACGAGAACACGGTCGGCGAGCAGCAGCGCCTCCTCCACGTCATGCGTGACCAGGAGGATCGCGCAGCCGTGCCGCTGCCACAGCTCGGCGACCAGCTGCTGCACCCTGCCCCGGGTCAGCGCGTCCAGCGCGCCGAACGGCTCGTCGAGGAGCAGGAGCTCGGGCTCGCGGACGAGAGCGCGTGCCAGCGAGACACGCTGGGCCTGACCTCCGGAGAGAGTCTTCGGCCAGACGGCTGCCCGCTCCGCGATGCCGACCTCGTCCAGTGCCCGCTCGGCGAGCGTGCGGTCGGGCCGTCCGGGCAGCCCGAGGATGACGTTGCGCCACACCTTCAGCCAGGGGAGCAGCCGGGGTGACTGGAAGGCGGCGCTGCGCCGCTCGGGCACGGTGACCTCGCCGCCGATCTCGTCGTCGAGCCCGGCGAGGATGCGCAGCAGGGTCGACTTGCCGCAGCCGCTGTGGCCGAGCAGGGCCACGAACTCGCCCTCGCGGATGTCGAGGTCGAGATCGTGCAGGACGGTGTGGCCGTCGAAGGCGCGTGAAAGCCCGCGGATCTCTACGCTGTTGAGAACAGAGGCGGTCATTGTCAGGCCTCGCCGTCGAAGTTGGATCGCCAGGTCAGCAGCCGGCGCGAGAGGATGCGTACGGCGAAGTCACAGGCGAGACCGAGCAGCGCGTACACGACGAGGCAGAGCACGATGATGTCCGTGCGGAAGTATTGCTGGGCGTTGCTCATCAGGTAGCCGAGCCCGGCGTCGGCATTGACCTGCTCGGCGAAGACGAGCGCCAGCCAGGCGGTGGAGAGCGCGTACCGCAGACCCACCAGCGCTCCGGGCAGCGCGCTGGGCAGGATGACGTACCGGATCAGGCCCAGCCTGCTGAGGCCCATCATCCGTGCGGCCTCGACGAGTTGGGAGTCGGTGGAGCGGATGCCGCCGTAGATGTTGAAGTACAGCGGATAGGTCACGCCGAGCGCGACCAGCGCGATCTTCGGGGTCTCCTCGATGCCGAACCAGACGATGAACAGGGGGATGAGACCCACCCAGGGGATCGCCCGGAACATGCCCATCGAGGAGTCGATGACGTCCTCCCCGAGCCGGAAGAGACCGGCCAGCAGGGACAGGCTCAGCGCGATCACCGCACCGATGAGGAAGCCGGTGGCGGCCCGGCGTCCCGACGCGGCGATGGCGCTGGGGAGTTCGCCGCTCTTCGTCAGTTCGACGGCCTGATCCAGCACGTCCATGGGCGAGGCGAGCACGGACTCGGGGAGTACGCCGGTGGTCGACGTCAGAAGCCAGAGGAGTACGAGACCCGCGGGCCCTGCGGCACGGCGTACCGAGCGGGGAACGGTAAGACGGCGGGCCGTGCGCGCGGTGCCGCGGATGATGACGCGCGGTGCGGGCGCCCCCTTCGAGGGCGCGATGTCGATCTCGGGTGTGGGGTCGTCTTCATCCGGCGGCGCTGTGGCCGTCAGACCGATCGGTTTTGTCGTCATGATGGGGGAATTCCTCTCGCGTCGCCTCAGGACGGCAGGGGGCCGGTCACGGCGGGACGTGCGGGATCGGCGGACCAGGAGGACCAGGAACCTGGGAAGAGCGTCGCGTCGAAACCGGCCAGGGCCAGCGCGGCGATCTGATGGGCGGCGGTGACGCCGGAGCCGCAGTAGACGCCGACGCGGGCGGCTTCGGCGGCGCCCCTGCTCGCGAACCTCTTGCGCAGCACCTCGGCGGGCAGGAAGGTCCCGTCGGCCGCGAGGTTCTCCCCGGTCGGCGCGGAGACCGCGCCCGGGATGTGGCCCGCACGCGGGTCCACCGGCTCCACTTCACCCCGGTACCGCTCGGCCGCTCGGGCATCCAACAGGAGCCCCCTCGCGACGAGTTCGGCGGCACCGTCCGCGTCGGTGACCGGCAGCCCGCCCGGACGCAAAACGATGTCACCCGGCGCCTGATCGGCGGGCGCACCGGACTCCAGGGGCTGCCCGGCCGAGCGCCAGGCACTCAACGCCCCGTCCAGGAGTGTCACGTCGGCCACGCCGGCGTAGCGCAGCAGCCACCACGCCCGAGCCGCGGCCGTGTTCCCCGAGTCGTCGTACACCACGACCGGCCGCCCGGCCCGCACGCCCCACCCCCGCGCGGCGGCCTGCAGATCCGCAAGGTCCGGCAGCGGATGACGGCCACCGGTCGGGCTCGGCGGCGCGGCCAGCTCGGTGTCCAGATCGACGTACACCGCACCAGGGATGTGCCCGGCCGCATAGTGGACGCGGCCATGCGGATCGCCGAGCGCCCAGCGGACGTCGAGCAGCACCGGCGGGGCGTCGGAGTGCAGCAGGGTGTCGAGCTCGGCGACCGTCGTCGTCACGCGGGCTGTCATGCGAGGTCCTCGGCGATCAGGGGCAGTTCGGCGGAGAGGCGCAGCCGCTCCAGGAAGAGGACGACCGTGGCGGCGGCCGTGCGGTGCAGCGCGTCGTTCAGTACGTCGTGGCGGCCGCTGTTGAAAGTGACGGTCCGCACCCCGGCAAATCCCGCGTACGCGCTGAGCGCCTGGTCGAGGGGGCTGACGGTGTCCTCCGCGCCGTGCAGGGCCAGCACCGGGACGCGGACGAGATCGAGGCGGAGCTCCGGTAGGTCCGAGGCTTCGTCGAGGGATCCGCGCCGGAAGTCCGGGTCGTTCGTGAGACGGCCCCGGTGGGTGGGGCAGGCGGTGCGTGCCTCGAGTTCGGCGTCCCAGCTCCCGGCGACCCAGGGGGCGGTAGGCAGGCCGGCGAGGATCAGAGCGTCGATCCCGGGCGTCTGCTCGGCGGCGAGGTGGGCGGCGTACCGAGCCCCGGTGTCCGAGCCGACGAGCACCTTCGGCCCGGACAGCGTCTCGTCGGCGAGGAGTTTGGCGGCCTCTTCGAGCACCGACGGGTCCGCGGACGGGTCACCGAGGGCACGCACGCGGTAGGCGTCGAACGCGAGCCGGCGGCCGAACCGCTCGTACACGCCGCCGTGTTCGCCCCGCCCGGCCAGCACGATCAGCGTGCCGCGCGCGGCGAGTCCTTCGGGTTCGTTCCAGGAGGAGAGAGATGTGGGCATGAGGGGGCAACTCCTTTGAGGGGCAGGGGAACAGGGGCATATGGCGGCGCGAGGCACTGCTCAGAACCCGTTGTCACGTGTCAGTCGGACAGCACGCGACCCGGGAGGGATGCGAGGGAGGAGGCTCAGCGGGCCGGACGCGTCAGTGACGGTCGGCGGAGCGCTTCAGGAGATCGCGGAGCTCTTCAGGAGTTCAGCGACAGCGCGCGCTGCTCGCCACGCCGAAGTCGATGACTCGGCGCTGCGTCAGGAAGGCAGCGGAAGCGGTCGTGTGAAGCATGGCCTCATCATGACCGGCCGCGACCGATCGCGTCCAACGACGATTCCGCATCGAAACCGATAAGCAATCGCGATCGGTACTGGAAGCGGGCTACGGTCACCGCATGCCCCAACCTGTCCTCGACATCGTGGCCCTGCGCAGCCTGACCGCGATAGCCGACCGCGGCGGCTTCCATCGCGCGGCCGACTCCCTCGCCCTCAGCCAGTCCGCGGTCAGTCAGCACGTGCGCAGGCTGGAGAAGACGCTCGGCCGCCCGGTTGTCGAACGCGAGGGCCGCGGTACGCGGTTCACGCCCGAGGGGCGGCTGCTCGTGGAGCAAGCCCGCCGTATCCTCGCTGTCCACGACCAGGCGGTACGAGCCCTGCTCGACACGGACGGCGACACCGTCACCGTCGGTTCCACCGAGCATGCCGCCGACCAGTTCCTGCCGCGGCTCACCGCCGCCGTCCAGGAGGTGCGCCCCGGCTGCCGGGTGCGCTTCCGCATCGACCGCTCGGCACGCCTCGTCGAGGCCGTGGAGCGCGGCAGCGTGGACGTAGCGGTGTATGTCACTGAAGCCGCCGCCACCGAGGGCACTCCGGTCGGCGGACTGCCGCTCACTTGGCACGCGACACCCGGCTGGGCGCCGCCCACTGCGCCCATTCCAGTTCCGCTCGTTGCCATCGAGGACCCCTGCGCGATCCGGCGCCGGGCCATCGCGACCCTCGCCGCGCACGGCGTGGCGGCCTCGGTGGTCGGCGACGCCGGCTATCTGGCGGGCGTTCTGGACATCGCCCGCACCGGCCAGGGCGTGGCTCTGCTGGCCGCGGTCGGACCCGCCCCCGACGGCCTGACCCCGTACGACGGGCTGCCCTCGGTCGCCCCGATCGCCATGAGCGCGCTGGCCCGCCCCGGTGCGGACCCGGCCACCGTTACGGCCGCCTTCGAGGCCGTACGGGACCTGCTGCGCTGACACCAGGCGGGTGGCTGGCCCGTACGAGTTGTGTCCGACGCGGCGATGCGGTCCCGCGTTGTAGACCAGGTCACGGCACTCGCCACGACGCTGGCCCCCGCCTCTGCGGGCCATGGGCCTGTGCCCGGACGAAGGCCGCCAGAACTGCCTCCCGCCACCGCGCAGTTCGGCCCGTCCCGGCAAGGAGCGGACACGGCGTGTGCGCAGGGACAAGATCGGTTGGCGATAGGGAAGGGCGGGGTGCACCGTGTTCTGAGTAACACCGGCAGAAGGGGAGACACGTGGGCGGCAATCCGCGGCGGGTCCTCCCGCGGGAGCCGGCCAGTCGAGTCCTCGAAGCTGCGGCGGCGTAGGGTCGCGACACCTGGTGGGTCAAGCGTCGTGAAGACGGTCCGCTGGCCGACGGACGAACCCGCGAAAAGCGCGGGACCAGGGACTTCGAAGACGCGGACGCTGCGGCTGCCAATGAATCATCCACCCAGGTCACGGTCTTGATCGACAGTTTCCGGGCCGTGTCCGCCACTAGTGTCAGGGCCTTCGTCTGATCAGGGTATCTACGTCTTCGTGATCTGTAATGCTGCTTCGCCCGGTCTATCTCGCCGCGACCAACACCTCCGCGCTCTCGTGCCTACTGCCGATGAGTGAGCGGAACAATGACATCGAGATCCTGGCGTTGTGACACCAACTGCTGGTCCTCTAGCGCCAGGTCGGCAAGCCCAGGTTCCTCGACACCGACTGTGCCGTCCTCGCCGGCCTGCTCACCCACCTCCCGATGGACAAGCCGCAGCATCTCCTGTTGCTGGTGCGCCTGGACACGCGAACTCGCGGCTCTCGGCATCCAGGCCGCCGCGCTGCTCGCTAGCGGCACTCGCAAGGGCACCACCGGCGCGCCTCAGGCGTTCGCCAGCTCTCCGAGTAGTTTCCATGTACGGCGTCGGTCCGCCTCGCCGCCCAGGTCCGTCGATGTGAACACCACCTCGGTCGCCCCGGCTTCTCGGTACCGGCGCACCTCGGCGGCGACAGTCTCCTCGTCGCCGATGACGGCGAGGTCGACGGCCCGGGTGGCGCCGGAGAGCCCGATGACACGCTGGTAGGAGGGGAACTGCTCGTAGAACGAGAGAGTCCCGGTCGCGGTCTCCCGTACCGTCTCGGCGTCGGCGGTGACGACGCCGGGCACGAACGCCACGATCCGGGGCGCGGGTCGACCCGCTACCTCGGCCGCGGCCGTGACGGCCGGGACGATGTGCTCGGAGAGCGCGCGCGGACCGGCCAGCAACGGCAGGATGCCGTCCGCGAGTTCACCCGAGACACGCAGTGCCTGCGGGCCCATGGCGGCCACCAGGAGCGGTACCGGTGGCTCGGCACCAGGTACTTGCGCCGGCAGGGGTGTGGTGGCGTTGAGCAGCTCGCCGTGGAAGTCGGAGTTGCCCGTCTCCAGAAGTTGGCGCAAGGCGGTGAGGAATTCGCGGAGCCGGCCGATGGGACGCTCGTACGGGAAACCGAAAGCCGCTTCGGTCAGCTGTTTTGTGCCGAGCGCGAGGCCCAGGTGGTAGCGGCCGCCGGTCGCGGCCTGGGCCGTCTGGGCCTGGCTGGAGACAAGCAAGGGGTGACGGCCGAAGATCGGGATCGCTGCGGTGCCGACGTGCAGTCCCGGCACCTCGCGGCCGACGATCGCGGCGAGTGTGGGGGAGTCGTACGCGAAGGTCTGGCCGAACCACGCGGAGCGCAGTCCGGCCTCGTGAGCTTCCCGCGCGAGTTGCACCGCACTGTCGACTCGGTTCTGAAGTGAAAGCGTTACTCCGATGGTCATACTCACGGCAACCAATAGTCGCGCGACCGCCATTCCGGCTCATTTATGACAAGCTCGTGGCGGCTTGGTACCGGCTGCCGCTGCTGGAAGAAGTCTCGCGACGCCGATGAGGAACGCGGCTCGGTCCACCGCGCCGGATCAGGGTGAACCCGGTGTTCTCCGCGACGGCGGCGACTTCGGCGGCAAGCCGCAGTGCGGGCCGGACATGGAGTTCCTTCCGAACCGTCGGCCCGACGGGCCGACCGGGCTCAAAGACGTGCGGAAGGACAGACAGTGGAGACGGTGCGGCAGTAGCCCACGTGTCGCGCAAGGTGTACGCGACCGTGCCGCCTAAGGTCGAGTACCGGGCGACTGGCATGGCCGTCGAGTGGTACAGCTCGCTCACGGACCTGACGAAGTGGGCCGAGCGGCGCCGTGAGGCCATCGCGGACTCCCGCGAGGCGTACGACCGTGAACACGGCCGCCCCGCCGAAACAACCTTGACCACCGAACACCGTCCGTGATCAGGGAGGCGTCGTCCGAACTGCCGTCCAATGGGCGGCAGATGTCCGCCTGATGGGTGGAAACGGCCCTTATCTACGCGTAGTACGTGGACGGACAGCGAGAGGCCGTTCCGGTCCGTGTTCGAAAGGGCCTCGCTGGTCGAGCTGCCGGCCGGCGCGTGGTTCGACGTGGCCTTGCTCGAGCCGGTGGTGCAGGAGCCGAGGTGACGACCCCTTCTCCGGCTTCTCCGGCTTCTCCGTGAAGCTCCCTCGGGTAACGGGCGCATGGCGGAGACACGAAGCGGTCGTTGCAATGCCAAGCGGTCAACACCGGTTTGTTGACCAAGAATTGGGGCGCGGATAGCGTCCTTGTCATGCGGATCTCTCTGCGGATCTCTCTGCGGTTCACCCGGCGGCGTGCCGTTGACCTGTTGCGTGTCGCCGCCGCGCTGTGTAGCTGACCCTCACCGCATCGCCGCGGCTGTCCTCATGCCCATCCGCCGTTGGCTCCGATATCGAGCGTGTGCAGGTCGGCGCGTGCGCCCCGGCAACAACACTCACCCGCACGTCCGCGAAGGAGTATCCGTGAACCCGATCAGAACCCGCCGCTCAGCCCTGAAGGCGCTGGGCTCGGCCGCCCTGCTGGCTGCCTCCGGCACCGTCCCGTCCGCCACGGCCGCCGTGGCGGACGAGCGGGAGTCACGCCCGTCCGTGGTGCTCGACTGGTATGACGCGACCGCCACGACCATCTCGGCGGCCGGAGCCGCAACTCAGATCACCAACAGCCGCACCTGGGCCGTCAGCTGGCTCGCGGCGGCCCGAGCCACCCGCGAGGTGCCGCTCGGAGTGGACAGGAGCGACTTCCAGGACGCGGCCCTGGCGTCCGCCGTACACGACTCCCTGGTGGCCCTGGCTCCGTCCCGTACTCAGGAGCTGGACGCTGCGCTGCGCGCGACGTTGGACCGCGTTCCGGACGGACCGGCCAAAACGAAGGGAGCGGCGGCCGGTGCCCGAGAAGCACGGCTGGTCCTCGCCTCCCGTGAGGGCGATGGCCTCGACCCGGCCTCGGTGAACGCACCGTTCACCGTGCCGCCGGCGGCCCCGGGCGTTTGGCAGCCGACCCCGCCCGCCTACGCCACGGCCGCACAGTACGGCAACCGGATCGCCAGGCCCTTCCTGCTGGTCGGCCCCGACCAGTACCGGCTGCCGGCGCCGCCCGTCCTGGACTCCGCGCGTTACCGTGCCGACCTGGCCGAGGTCCGTGCGTACGGGGCCATGAATAGTTCCGTACGCACGGAGCGACAGACCGAGACCGCCATCTTCTGGTTCGGTTCCTCTCTGACGCTGTACATCGAGCCGCTGCGGGTTGCCCTGGCCCGAGCACCGCATTCCACCGCCGGACAGGCCAGGCTGGTGGCCCTGTTCCACGTCGCCCTGGTGGAAACGCAGATCGCCACGTCCGACACCAAGTACACCTACCTGCGCTGGCGCCCGGTTACAGCCATCCACGCTGGCGCCATCGACCCCGACCCCGAATGGACGCCGCTGCACATCACGCCGGCCCACCCCGACTACCCCAGCGGGCACAACACCTACGCCGGCGCGGCGGAGACGGTTCTCACGGCGCTCACCGGATCGCGCACTGGCCCGTTCGAGCTGACCAGCCCCACCGCTCCCGGCGTGACCCGCACCTACACGGCCTGGCGCCAACTGTCCCAGGACAACCTGGACGCCCGCGTGTACTCCGGCATCCACACACGCTCAGCCGACGAGGCCGGCCTTGTCCTCGGCAAGCGGGTCGCGGAGCACACGTTGCACAACGCGGAACGGCTGTTCGGCGTGTTGTGAACGACGACTGACCGGCGGCCCGGCGGCTGCGTCCCGTCCCGAACGTTCCCTACTCGAACGCGGCCGCCGCTTCCCGCCGCGCCTGAGCCACCGCCTGGGGCGAGTAGGTCGTCACCTACGACAGCGGCGGTGGCATCTGGGCGGCCCGGCTCTGGTGGATGCTGCGGCCGATCTCCGTGCCGGTGGCGGTGCTCGACGGCGGATGGCAGGCGTGGGAGGCGGGCGGACACCCGATCGGCCACGGCGACGAGAGGGATGGCGGCGAGACGAGTGCCACGCCGGTCACCCGTCGCCTCATCCCGCCCCGGCATGTGGACCGGCATCGAGACGGCGGGGGCTGTCAGCCGCGGCGAGCGTCCCGGCACGCTGGTGTGCGCGCAGCCGCACGGCGACTTCAACGGCTCAGCCCCTACCCGCTGCAGCCGATGCAGCCACATCCCCGGCAGTCTCGGCCTCCCGGGGCGCGGCCTCCTCTTCGGCACGGGCTGGTTCCTGCCCGCCGCCGAACTCGCCGAACGCGTCGGCACGGTCCTCAACCGCGACGCGTCACCGGTGATCCTCTATCGTGGCGGCGGCATCACCGCCGCTGGCACCGCGCTCGCCCTCACGCTCCTGGGCCGTCAGGACATCGCCTTGTACGACGGTTCGGGTCGAGGAATGGTCCCAGGATCCGCCCCGACCGCCCGTGACGGGCACCTGAGTCCCGGGTTTCCACGCCGCGTCGGACACCGAGTCGGTCCTGCCCGGGAAGGCGGGGTGGTCGCCGAGGCGGCGAACGTAGTCCCGGAGACGGGGATGCGAGCAGAGGGTGCCGACCGGGCCGAGATGGACGAGCGCCACCCACAGGTCCACGTCAGCAGCCGTCAGATCCTCGCCCAGCGCATAGGGTTGACCGCCGAGCCGACGATCCAACAGGTCCAGTGCCGCCCATCGCCTTGATGGTTCGGCGGCCGGGGCGACGTCCAGCTCCAGCAGGTCACGGAGGGCGTCGATGTCCGCGGCGAGGGCCGGCGGGTGCAGCGGGGAGGGGCAGTCTCCGTCGTGGCCGGACAGCAGGCCCGCGAGATCGCGAAGGATGTCGGGGGTGTGGTTGCTGACGATGCGCCCGCTCCACCGGTCGCACAGCGCGGGCGCCGTCAGCGGTCCGTCGTAGTGGTGCACCGTGGCCTCGTACGCACGGCGCAGTGAGGCGAGGGCGTCGGGTGTCTCGGCGGGGTGCCCCAGGAGTGTGGTGGCGATCGAGTCCTTCAGGCCGAGCAGGCCGACGCTGATCGAGATGCGCAGCGAGCGCGGACAACTCTGCGACAGAAACAGTTCGTAGCGGTGCGGTGCCGGGTAGAAGCCGCCGGCCAGACCGACGCCGATCCGGCTGTGGAAGCGGTGGGGGAGGGGGGACGGTGCGGCCGCTCTGGGGCGGTGGCCCGAAGCGGACGAACTCTGGATACAGGCACCGGACTTGTCTGTGCTAGAACTGCGTGAAGATGTCTCGGACATGACTCTCCCTTTGGGAACGAGGAAGCCACCGCCGCCTTGTGGGCGTCAGCGGCCGAATGTGGAGCGGCTGCGCTTGCCGCACCGGTCCGGATCGCACGGACCGGTGGCGGATCAGTAAGCGCTGGAGACGCGCAACAGATCGATGTGCAGGCGTCTCGTCAAGCCGTTCCAGGGCATTCCCACCGGTCCCACCTCCCGGGGCTCGCAAGACGCGAGACCACGCTTGCCCCGCCGCACCGGCGGGACCTGGTCGTCACCCGGGGCACCCCGTCGCGGTGGAAGGGTTGCCTGTCAGCGGGCCGGGGCCGATGACCACATGAGCGGGGCGAACCCGCGCCGTGGGCGCTGACAATCGTGACCGTTCACGTCAGTTTCGGTGCGCTCCGTGACTCCGTCAAGAAGGCCGACAATGCGGTCTCACCTGGTGGTCACTCGCATTGACATTCTTTTCGGGAGCTGCCTAACTTGCGCCGGAGACCGAGATGCCCCAGGGCCGGAGACGTGATGGTGACAGCGATGTACGCAGCTGACGGGATGGCCGCACGGCGGCGCCTCGGCCGCGTCCTGCTGTGCTCGGACCGCTCCGTCGACCTGCTGCGCGTCAACAGCGCGCAGTGTACGGCTCCTTGCTGCGCCCTCTGCCAAGGCTGACGGCTTTCTGAGTCTCTGACGACCACCGTTGTCGTGGTGTGTTCTTTCCCTGCCCAGCCCCAGTTCCACGTGTAACCCGTGCGTCCCCCCGTGCCGAGCCGGTCCCGTGCCGTGTGGTTCTGCCGCCTTCCGTGGTCCTGGGTGTCCAAAACCGCTGGAGCCCTCCATGAGTGAATCTCCCGGCATCGTTGCGTCGTTGGCGCCAGCGCCGCCCGTCGAGGCGATCCCGGACCACCACGGCCGCGGCCTGGCCACCCGGCTGGTCCGCGCGGTCGCGGCGGGCATCAGGGAACGCGGCGACACTCCCTTTCTCCACGCGGCCGCGAGCAACACCCACGCGATCCGGCGCTACGAGTCGATCGGGTTCACCCTGCGCCGCCGTACCCGGCTCATGCTGGTGCGCACCCCGGGCGGACAGCCAAAAACGCAAGGCCGGGACGGACAGCCGGAAGGAAGGGCATAGCCGTGCTGTTGTACTTGTCGACGAGCGAGTGGTGTTCCTCCGGGGACCCTCGAGCGCGAGACCGGCAGGGACCCCGCGGCCGCCGGACCGTAAGGGTGGAGGTGAGGCACATGCGCCTGCGTCCTGTGTCCCGCCTCCACGCCGTGAAACCCGCCTCGCTCCACCGCCTGCACCTGTACTCCCGACCGCACATCGATCTGATGCGCGTGGCCGGCGCGCTCTGTTGCTCCTGACCTCTTGTTCTCGCAGCCGCGCCCTTCGTAGGAGGGCCGGCTCTCTCGTACGGCTGATCAGGAAGGCGTCACTCTCGTGTCCTCGTCACCCTCCCCTCTGCACCTCGCCGTCGCCCTCGACGGCGCCGGCTGGCACCCGGCCGCCTGGCGCGAGCCCGTCGCCCGCCCCCGCGAACTCCTCACCGCCGCCTACTGGACCGACCTCGTCGTCGAGGCCGAGCGCGGTCTGCTCGACTTCGTAACCATCGAGGACGCGCTCGGCCTCCAGTCCTCGTCCTTCAGCGAACCCGACGGCCGCACCGACCAGGTCCGCGGACGCCTGGACGCCGTCCTCATCGCCGCACGAGTCGCCCCGCTGACCCGCCGCATAGGTGTGGTGCCGACGGTGGTGGCCACGCACACGGAGCCGTTCCACATATCCAAGGCGATCGCCACCCTCGACTACGTGAGCACCGGCCGCGCGGGCCTGCGTGTACAGATCACGGCACGCCAGAACGAGGCCGCGCACTTCGGACGCCGTACGTTCCCGCCGTTCCGCAAAGAGGACTACGACACGCCCGCTGTGCAGGAAGTGGTGGCCGACGCCATCGACGAGGCCGCCGACTACGTCGAGGTGGTGCGCCGCCTCTGGGACAGCTGGGAGGACGACGCGGAGATACGGGACGTGGCCACCGGCCGCTTCGTCGACCGGGACAAGCTGCACTACATCGACTTCGAGGGCAGGCACTTCGGCGTCAAGGGCCCCTCTATCACCCCCCGCCCGCCCCAGGGACAGCCGATCGTCAGCGCCCTGGCCCATTCGACCGTTCCCTACCGGTTGGTGGCCCGAGCCGCCGACATCGGTTACGTCACCCCGCACGACGCCGGCCAGGCCCGTGCCACCGTCGAGGAGATCCGCGTCGAGCAGACGGCGGCTGGCCGTGCCGACGAGACCCTGCACGTCTTCGGCGACCTTGTCGTCTTCCTCGACGACGACCCCGCCGAGGCCGCGGCCCGCCGCGAGCGCCTGGACGACCTCGCGGGATACCCGTACACCAGCGACGCCCGGATCTTCACCGGCAGCCCAGCCCAACTCGCCGATCTGCTGCAGGATCTGCAGTCGTCGGGACTGTCCGGCTTCCGGCTGCGTCCCGCCGTCGCCGGTCACGACCTCCCGGCGATCACGCAGGGCCTGGTCCCTGAGCTCCAGCGCCGGGGCGCCTTCCGGCATGCCTACGAGGCTGACACCCTGCGCGGCCTGCTGGGCCTCGCCCGCCCCGCCAACCGTTACGCCGCTACCGCCTGAGCCGGAAGGATCCCCGACCATGAGCAAGCCGCTCAAGCAGATCCATCTCGCGGCCCACTTCCCTGGTGTCAACAACACCACCGTGTGGAGCGACCCCGAGGCCGGCAGCCACATCGAGTTCAGCTCCTTCGCGCACTTCGCACGGACCGCCGAACGTGCCAAGTTCGACTTCCTGTTCCTCGCCGAGGGCCTGCGACTGCGCGAACAGGGCGGAAAAATCTACGACTTGGATGTCGTCGGACGCCCGGACACTTTTACGATCCTCACCGCGCTGGCAGCGGTCACCGAACACCTCGGCCTGACCGGCACCATCAACTCCACCTTCAACGAGCCCTACGAGGTGGCCCGCCAGTTCGCCAGCCTCGACCACCTCTCGGGCGGGCGCGCGGCGTGGAACGTCGTCACCTCCTGGGACGCCTTCACCGGCGAGAACTTCCGCCGCGGCGGCTATCTCCCGCAGGAGGAGCGCTACTCCCGGGCCAAGGAGTTCCTGACCACCGCGCACGAACTCTTCGACTCCTGGCACGGGGACGAGATCGTCGCCGACCAGACCACCGGCGCCTTCCTGAGCGACGCGAAGGCAGGCGCCTTCGTGCACCAGGGACAGCACTTCGACATCGAGGGGCAGTTCAACGTCCCGCGCTCCCCGCAGGGCCGCCCAGTGATCTTCCAGGCCGGCGACTCGGAGGAGGGCCGCGAGTTCGCCGCGGCCGGTGCCGACGCGATCTTCAGCCGGTACGCCACCCTGAAGGAGGGCCAGGCCTTCTACACGGACGTCAAGAACCGCCTCGCCAGGTACGGACGCCGCGCCGAACAGCTGCTGATCCTGCCCGCCGCGAGCTTCGTCCTAGGTGACACCGACGAGGAGGCAGAGGAGATCGCCAAGGAGGTGCGTCGGCGGCAGGTGAGCGGAGCCACCGCCATCAAGCACCTGGAGTTCGTCTGGAACCGGGACCTGTCCTCGTACGACCCCGACGGCCCCCTCCCCGACGTCGATCCCGATCTCGGCGAGCACACCATCGCCCGAGGCCGAGCCCAGGTCCGGATGTACCGCGACCCGCTGGCCACCGCACGCGAGTGGCGCGAGCTCGCGACCGCCAACAACTGGTCGATCCGGGATCTGGTCATCGAGACCGGAAACCGGCAGAACTTCGTCGGCTCCCCGGCCACCGTCGCCAGAACCATCAACGACTACGTCCAGGCCGATGTCAGTGACGGCTTCATCCTCGCCCCGCACATCACGCCGACCGGCCTCGACGCCTTCGCCGACCAGGTCGTCCCCCTGCTCCAGGAACGCGGCGTGTACCGCGCGGAGTACGAGGGCACCACTCTGCGCGACCACCTCGGCCTGGCTCACCCGGACCAGGTGCGCGACGAGGGTGCGGCGTCATGAAGTTCCTCGCGATCACACTGATCGTGCACGCCCCGCATCCGGTGACGGGCGTACGAAAGCCCACCCAGGACCGCTTCCGCGAAGTGCTCGACAACGCGCTCCTCGCCGAGGAGCTGGGCTTCGACGGCTTCGGCGTGGGGGAGCGGCATGAGCGGCCCTTCATCTCCTCCTCGCCACCCGTCGTCCTCAGTCACATCGCCGCCCTCACCTCCCGGATCCGGCTGTTCACGGCGGTCACCACGCTCAGCCTCCTCGACCCGGTGCGGGCGTACGAGGACTACGCGACCCTGGACCATCTCTCCGGTGGACGCCTCGACCTGATCATCGGCAAGGGCAACGGAGCCGCCCAGCGGGACCTGTTCCAGGTCACCCCCGAGGACCAGTGGGACCGCAACGCCGAGAGCTACGAGGTGTTCCGCAAGATCTGGCGCCAGGAAAAGGTGACCGCCGAGACCAGCTTCCGCCCGGAACTCAAGGACGCGGAGGTGTGGCCCCGGCCCCTCCAACAGCCAATCCGGGTCTGGCACGGTAGCGCGACCAGCAAGGAGTCGGTCGATCTGGCCGCCCGTTACGGCGACCCGCTCTTTTCCGCCAACGTCACCAACCCTATAGAGCCCTATGCCGAGTTGATCCGCTACTACCGCGAGCGCTGGGGACACTACGGCCACGATCCGGCTGCCATCGCGGTCGGCGCGGGGACGGCGGGCCTCTACGCGGCCCGCACCTCCCAAGAGGCGATCGCCGCCTACCGGCCCGTGTTCGAGGGGAACCTGGCATTCCAGAAACAGCTGGGCCTGGAGCCGGTGTTCTCGACACTGGAGGACTTCGTGGAGCGCAGCTCGGCGCTGATCGGCAGCCCCCAGCAGATCATCGAGAAGGTGCACCGCTACCACGAACGGTTCGGGCACACGGTGCTGCATCTGCACGCGGACGCAGGCGGACTGACGGACCGTCAACATCAGGAATCCCTCGCGCTCTTCCAGTCGGAGGTCGCGCCGGTGCTGCGCCGCGAGATCCCCGATCCGCCGTTCTCATGGGGCCCCGTCCTCGCGGAGTCCGTGCCCGTGTCCGAGTCCGTGCCCGCCGACCACTGAGGAGCCCTCCGTACATGACTGACATCCCCCTCGGCGTCCTGGACCTGGTCCCGATCTCATCCGGTTCCACCGCCACCGAGGCGCTGCGCAACACCATCGACCTGGCCCGGCAGACGGAGAGCTTCGGGTACGCCCGATACTGGTTCGCCGAACACCACCTCAACCCGGGCGTGGCCGGCACCTCGCCCGCAGTCGTCCTCGCCCTGACCGCCTCCGCGACCTCGACCATCCGGCTCGGCTCCGGTGCCGTACAACTCGGCCACCGCACCGCCCTGTCCACGGTCGAGGAGTTCGGCCTGATCGACGCACTGCACCCCGGGCGCCTCGACCTGGGCCTCGGCCGCTCCGGCGGACGCCCGCCCGGCGGGGCCGCCACCCCGCTGCCGACCGCGACTGAGGTGGTCGATGGCCGGGCCCCGGGCGGCCTGCGCGTCCCGCCCCGGGCCTCCTTCAAGCATCTGCTCGGCTCACCGCGCATCGCCCTCCAGCGCAAGCTGCTCCAGCAGCCGAACGCCGATTCGCAGGACTACGGCGAGCAGATCGACGACATCCTGGAGTTGCTGGCGGGCACGTACCGCTCCGCCGACGGCGTAGAGGCCCACGTCGTGCCAGGGGAGGGCGCCGACGTCGAGATCTGGATCCTGGGCAGCAGCGGCGGCGAGAGCGCCGAGGTCGCGGGCCGCAACGGTCTGCGGTTCGCGGCGAACTACCACGTCAGTCCTGGCACGGTGCTGGAGGCGGCGGAGGGCTACCGCGCCGCTTTCCAGCCTTCCGACGTCCTGGACGAGCCGTACGTCAGTGTGTCCGCGGACGTCGTGGTCGCCGAGGACGCCGAGACCGCCCGCGAACTCGCCACCGGCTACGGCCTCTGGGTCCGCAGCATCCGTACGGCCGAGGGCGCGATCCAGTTCCCCACGCCGGACGAGGCGCGCGCCCACGCATGGTCCGACGCGGATCGGACGCTGGTCCAGGACCGCCTCGACACCCAGTTCGTCGGCTCCCCGGCCCGGGTCGCCGACCAGCTGGAACAGCTCCAGGAGGCCACCGGCGCCGACGAGCTGCTGATCACCACGATCACCCACGGCCACGCGGACCGGGTGCGGTCCTACGAGTTGCTGGCCGAGGAGTGGCGCAAGAGGTGAGGCGCTGGACGATCAGTGCCAGGACCTTCGGGTGATCAGTGGGGGCGGCGTATCAGAGCGCGGCGGCGACACGCACCGGATCGGTGTGGCGGCGGGCAGGTCGGAGAGGGGAGGCGGGCGCCGCCTCCCCTGGACGTTCTCGGCGGGGCCGGTCCCGCTGCCCGAAGACGTGTCGTCACCGCTGTTCGTAGGTGCGCTGTGCCAGGCCGGTGCGTAGACGGGTCAGGCGGTCAATCTCGGCGTCGAGGGCCGCGAGGCTGTGATCGACCACGTCGGAGCTAGGGACGTCGGGGGCGGTGTGTCCGCACCGTCGTTGAGGATTCTCGACCGCACGCCGATCCGGTCGACGACACTGCGCAGGCCCGGTGATCCAGCCATCACGCTTCCTCGCGAGCGGGGGCGGAGTGAGGGTGCCCGGGCGCGGCAAGCGGAGGACGGCGCCGGCGGGCCGTGAGGCCGGGGCGCAGCAGCGACAGGACGGCGGCCGCGGCAAGCAGACCGGCACAGATGAGAATCGCCTGCGCGAAAGGCGCACGAGAGCCGCCCGTTGCTCCCGACGTACCGCGCAGGTAGCTCCCGGAGACGGCGCTCAGGGCGACGGCCGCGGCGATCCGCTGAGCCATCTGGAGAATGCCGCCGGCTACTCCGGCTGCCTCGGCCGGGGCGTGCTGAAGAACCAGGGCTTGGTTGGGGGAGACGGTGAGCCCGGCGGCGGCACCGGACAGGAGTTGAACGGCGGCGAGCACCAGAGGGAGCGAGGTGCGCGGCACGGTGAGGGCGACGGCCGCGCCGCCCAGCAGCGTGAGGATTCCCAGGGCGAGACCGAGCGTGACGGTGTGCGGTCCGAGGTGGCGCACCACGCGCCAGGCCACGGCCGAGGTGACTCCCATGGCCACGGCCGAGGGGAGGGTGACGAGAGCGGCGGTGAGCGCGGACAGTCCGAGACCGCTCTGCAGGAACATGGTCAGGACCAGCGTCGCGGCCAGTGAGGAGCCGAAGGAGGCCATCGCGATGGCTGTCCCGAGCGTGTAGGGGCGCGAGCGCGGGAGCGAGGGGTGTACCAGCGGAACCCGCCCGGATCGTCTGCGCAGACGTTGCCCCAGGACCAGGCAGCAGGCCAGTGCGACCGCGGCGCCGGCCCACAGTGCCGCTACCAGGGCGCTGCCCGGTGTACTGATGAAGGGCAGCATCAGGGCCAAGGTCAGGGCACCGGCCCACACCAGCCCCCACCAGTCGAGCTGACTGCGCCCGGCGGTCCGTCGTGCCTTGGGGAGCCAGCGGAACGCGAGCCAGAGGGTGACCATCCCGCAGGGTGTGTTGAGGAGCAGGCACAGCCTCCATCCCAGTTCAGGGCCGCAGGCTGCGACCAGGGCGCCACCGAGGGCCGGTCCGAGCGCCGCGGCGACGCCGCCCGTGACGGCGTACAGGCCCAGAGCACGCGCCCGGTCCAGGCCACTGAAGACGTCCTGGAGGGTGCCTATGACCTGGGAGTTGACCAGACCCGCCCCGGCGCCCTGCACCAGCCGCGCGGCGATCACCAGGTCCGGTCGCGCACCGGTAGCTGCGACCGCACCGAACAGGACGAAAGCCGACAGCCCGACGAGGAACAGGCCTTTGCGCCCGTGCACGTCACCGAGGCTGCCGCCCGGCACCAGCATCAGCCCGAAGGTCAGCGAGTAACCGGCGACGATCCACTGCACGTCGGTGGGACCCGCGCCCAGCGAATGACGCAGCGCCGGCACAGCGATGTTGAGGACTGACTGGTCGAGCAGAGTCGTGGTCCCTGCCGCCATGCACACCATCAGCACCCGCCGGGCGGCGCGATCTTCTCCCGGGAGCATGCGCACATGGTCACACCGGCGGCCGGTCCCTGTCTCCCGTCACAGGGGCCTGTTCGCACAACGGAAACATCGCGTTCGCAGGTGACGAGGAAGAGGGTGGTGCGTCTCAGGCGCGGGTGTCGTACACGTCCCGGGCCTTGTCGATGTCGTCGATGTGGTCCAGAGCCCAGTCGAGGAGCGTGCGCACCGTGTCGAGGAGCGTCCGGCCGAGCGAGGTGAGCTCGTAGTCGACGCGGGGCGGCACGACGGGGTGCACGGTGCGCGAGATCAGACCGTCGCGTTCCAGACCACGCAGGGTCTCGGTGAGCATGCGCTGGCTGATACCGGGGACGGCGTTTTTGATTTCGGTGCAACGCCTCGTGCCCGGCCCGAGTTCGTTGATGACGGTCAGCGACCACTTGGAGCCGACGCGGTCCAGGACGTCACGGACCCGGCAGGTGGTGTCGTCCCGCCCGTTCAGCACTCTCATGGGATCGGCGTCGTGGGTGGTCATGGTTCCCTCCGGCTCACTGAGGCAGTAAAAAGTGCCGTCTTCCGTGGGCGGTCCAGGGTTTCGCAGACTGACGCCAGTAACCAGACGGATCCGATGCCTTCACCGGGAGGACCCCACGACCGCACCAGCACCCGTAGTCGACGAGACCTTCGCGAAGCCCGCCGACGAGGCCCAGTTGGACCGTGCCGCCGTAGCACTACGCGACCACAACTTCATTGTGCACCTCGTCGACACGCTGACCGACGCCCGCGAACTCGTCCTCTCGCTCGTCCCGCGCGAGGAGACTGTGTTCACCGCCAGCAGCGAGACGCTGCGCCTGTCCAAAATCACCGAAGCGATCGACCAGTCCGGCGACTTCACCTCGGTACGGACCGCCGCGGGCGACCTGGGCGCCGACGTGGACGCCCAGGTCCGGCTTGGCGCCACGCCCGATGTGGTCCTCGGCAGTGTGCACGCGGTCTCCGAGGACGGATACCTGCTGGTCGGCTCCGCGAGCGGCAGCCAGGTCGCCCCCTACGCGTCGGGCGCCCGCAAGGCGATCTGGGTGGTCGGCGCGCAGAAGATCGTCCCGGATGTGGCGACCGGGCTCCGCCGCATCCATGACTACAGCCTGCCCAAGGAGTGGCGTCGGCTGCAGGAGAACTACGGCCAGACCTCCTTCATCGGCAAGATCCTCATTCTGGAGCGCGAGGCCTTCCCCGAGCGCGGTGTGGTCGTCCTCGTCCGCGACGCCGTGGGCTTCTGACACGCTTGCCCGGAAGATTCATGCACCTGCAATGATCCGCCCGGGGCTCGCCTGGTAGACCTGGTGAGGTGAGTCCCAACGCTGCTGTACCGCAGGTTGTACGTGGATCTGGCGCGCGTCCGCGTGTCGCCGCGTCTGACGTCGCCTTCCCCTGTCCAGGAGGAGGCGGCCTCAGCGCGAGATCCCCGTACGGCAGCACACAGGGGGTGAGACGGGCCGGAAGGGGCTGTTCATCAGCACATCGGCGAAGGGCCTGACCGGCCTCACGGAGTCGGAGGGGAAGGCGCTGCTCGACCATCTGCTGCGGCACGCGTCGTCGCCCGACTACACGATCCGCTTCAGCTGGAACCCGGGCGACTTCGTGCTCTGGGACAACCGGGCGACCTGGCACTACGCCGTGGACGACTACGGCGACGGCGCCCGCGCCTACCGCAAGGTCATCGGAGTGGAACCGGTGCGGCAGCCCGCGGCCTGACCGCGTTCGGTGAAGTGCCCTGCGCCCGCCACGACCGGGGGAGGTGGGCGCAGGGCACTTCACGCCGGGCCCGGTGCTTCCTGCGGCTGCGCCGTGCACGAGTGCCAGGGACAACTGCGCAGCCACTCCTCTCCGGGGCTATGGAACGCGGGTCGCCGACCGCGGTTTCCGCGCTGGTGCGCTTCGCCGCCCGGCTTGGGCGCCCCAGATCGCGTTCGGGTGCGCGGTGTTTCCGAGGACGCGGATGCGGCGGGTGGCGTGTTCGCTGATGGCCAGGATGTAGTGGCGTCGGCCGGTCAGGGTGACGCTCTCGATGAAGTCGCAGGCAGCAGTGCGTCGGCTCACAAGTGCTGCGATGTCGCTCTTGCCGAGACTGTCTGCGCGCAGGCAGCGCACATGCGAATGCCCGTGACCACCCGGCTGGCTCTCCTTTCCCAGATGGGCCGCCGACTGTGACTTTGTAGAGGCGCGATGCCGTACCGAGCGGTCCCGACTTCCGGCGGTCGGGACCGCCTGTCGGACGCCCCTGCGCTCAACTCGACGCACCTGTCGTCACGTTGGCAGGAAATCAATGAACGGGGAACACCCGGCCTGTTCCATCGGCTGGGTTCCGGGTGGTCAGGAGAGTTGGTCTCTGCTCTCTCCGGTTGAGCTGCAGGGCCGGGTCGGCGTCTTCGGCAAGCCAAGGCCTGCCGAAGAAGCCGCAAGCCAGGAATTGTTGCTCGCGCCACAGCTCGGTGCGACCGGTCACCGTCGGCGCCGGAGCGATGCGCTGTGCCTCGGGCGGCCGGTCCACGCGATGTTCATGTCAGCACTGCTCCAGCCGCAGCATTTGCCCCTGCCCGTGGACCCCTCGAGGTTCACGAACGATCCGTCAGGGGGCCGGGCCCGAGGCGGGCAGTGTCAGGCCTTCGGCGTGGCGTTCACCACGACCTCCGCGGAGTTGTTCTTCGTATCCGGGTCGAAGGCGAACTCCCCGAAGACGGGGCGCACCACGACTGGTCCGGTGGCGTCCTGCACCACGGTGTCCACGCGCAGCTGGAAGGCGAAGGCACGCTCGGTGTTCTCCGACACCCAGTACGGCAGGTTGCAGTCGTAGCGCGGGGCTCCCACCCGGTTCGGGTAGTAGCCGCCGGTCAGCGTGCGCGGGCGGCACTCCGTGGGGGCGTCGGAGACGGTCGTTCCCTGCGGTACCCGGAATTCGACGACTGCGGCCGGGTCGCCGGAGCCCAGGTTGCCGAACCAGGCGGGGCCCTCGTTCTGGAACCGGACCTCGGCAGTGACCGTCTCGCCTGCGCTCCCCATGACGTCGGTGCCGCGCACCGCGAAGTCGGCCGTGTTGTCGGCGAGTACCTCCTGCGCCACGTAGTTGTCGCCGCTGTCGATGTCGGTGACGCCGCCGGCCGGGTCCACGCTGAGATCGAGCCGTTCGTACAGCGCCTTGTCGTTGACGGCGACCACCAGTTGCTCGGGCAGCTCCACGCGGGCTCCCGGGGCGATCTCGTCGTCGAAGGTGCACGTGGCATGCGTCATCGGCGCGTCCTCGCCACCGCCCTCGTCTTTGCGGTACGTGCACTGCGGGTACGAGGTGACGAAGTCCAGGCCGTAGGAGGCGCTCATCTTCAGCGGATTCTTGCGAGGAACCCCGGGCGTTCACGCCCGGGAGGAATCGCATGGGATGCGACGCGGAGCGTCGCCGTGATGTGCCGCAGGCCATGACGGCCGCGGAGCGGCCCGGGGCGTTCCGGCGGAGCCGGGCTCTGCCGGTGTGCGGTCAGGGCCGTGGCCGGTATCGCTCGTTCGGGTGAGGTGGGGCGAACGTGTGGTGGGTCTTCGTCCAGGTGTATAGGTTCGCTGATCGTGAAGCTGGTAGTGCGGGTGAAGCTGCTGCCGACGCACGTACAGGCGGCGGCACTTGAGGCGACCCTGTATGCCTGCAATCAAGCGGCGACCTGGGCGGCCGGGGTAGCTTTCGAGGAAAACGCGCGACGTCCGCTTGAGCTCCGCAAGCACACCTATGCCGAGTTCCGGGCCAGGTGGCAACTGGGCGCCCAGGCCGCCCAGCACGCCATCAAGAAGACCTGCGATGCCTACACCACCTTGAAGGCGAACCTGCGTAACGGCCGGTACGGGCGGCCCGGTTGCAGGCGGCACACTCGCGCCTCGGGCAAACCGGTGGTCTTCCGGCCCCAAGTGGCGCAGCCCTACGACGACCGGATGCTGTCCTGGCAGTACGAGCAGCAAACGGTGTCGATCTGGTCCACGGCAGGCCGGCTGAAGAACGTGGCGTTCACCGGGCAGGCCGGGCAGCTGGAGGTCCTGGCTGCGTACCGCAAGGGTGAGTCCGACCTGGTGTGCCAGGGCGGGAAGTGGTTCTTGATCGCGACCTGCGACATCGACGAAGCGACCGCGAGCACTCACCCGGTCGGGTTCCTCGGCGTCGACCTGGGGATCGTGAACATCGCGGTCACCTCCGACGGGGCACGCCACTGCGGCAGGCGGATCAACCGCAAGCGCGAGAGTGACCGCAACCTGCGGTCCAAGCTGCAGAAGAAGAACACCAAGTCCGCCAAGCGGCGGGCGAAGAAGCATGCGGGCAAGGAAGCCAGGCGCGCCAAGGACATCAACCACAAGATCAGCAAGCGGATCGTGGCGGAGGCTGAACGCACCGGTCGCGGGATCGCCCTGGAGACACTCACGGGTATCCGCGAGCGGGCACGGCTGAGAAAGCCCCAACGTGTCAAGATCCACTCCTGGCCCTTCGCGCAACTCGGCTCGTTCATCGCCTACAAGGCGAAGCAGGCCGGCGTGCCGGTCGTCTACGTCGACCCGGCGTACACCAGCCAGGAATGCTCCCAGTGCCATCACACCGCACGCGGAAACCGGCCCTCCCAGGCCGTCTTCTCGTGCCGGGTCTGCGGCTTCGTTGAGCACGCAGACCACAACGCGTCCCACAACATCCGCCAACGCGGCTGGATGGCATGGGTCTGCGGGGCCCAGTCAACGGCCCCTGAACTTACCCTCATCGCGTGAGAACTGGACGCAGCCGACCCCATCACCACCAGTGATGACTCGAGCAGCAAGCCCGGTCGTTCACGACCGGGGTAGTTGACGGTGTAGCCGTGCGCCGTCTCGTTGCCCTCGTTGGTCACGCTGACCGGCCGCGGAAGGTTGGCGCCCGGCTGCACGCCCTCTGCCTTGCCGGGGTCGTTGAGCGCGAGTCCGGGCCCGACGCCACCGTCACCGTGGTGGTGAAACCCTGCGGCGACTTCATCGTGCCGGACGGCGTGGTGGCCGTCGCCGTGTACGAGAGAGTGCCCTGCGCGCCCTTCAGCGCGCCGGTGGCGGCCCGGATCCCCAGGTGCACGGCGTCGACGTTGGTCACCGGGATCTCGCCGTCGACTGTGCACACCGCGACGGTGCCCTCGGGCGTGCAGTTCGCCGGCCAGATGATGTCGGCCACTCCGGCGAGCCCGAAGACATCGAGTGTCAACCGCCCGTCGGTGACCGAGACGTTACTGTTGTCGTGGTAGAGCCCGAGGTCGAGCGAGCGGGCCGGGGCCTCGCCGCCGTCGACGCCGAGCGGCACGTTCAGCTCGTACGGCGACTGGATCCACAGTGTGTCGGAGGCCGCTGCAGTCTCAGCTCCCAGGCCGATCACGAACAGGCCCGCGAACGCGGTACCGCACGCTCCCAGCCGCAGGGCGCGGCCGACGGAGACTCTGTGCATTGCATCCCCCAAGGATGTCGGGGAGCCGGACGGTCCAACTCCTCGACAAGCAGACGATCTTGAAGAGGACAAGGTTGTACCGCTGTTGATCACGGCCGGGTCGACCGGCGACGACCGCGGTGGCCGCCCGCCCTCAACCCGCTGGACGGGCAGCCGTAGGGACTGTCCGTCGTCTGGCTCGGGTTCGGCGGGCGAGAAGACGCTGTACGAGCAGTACGACGGCCGCCGGACAAACCGCGGAACGGGCCGAGGACTTCATGCCGATCCCGAGTTTCTGGCTCTGCTCGGAGTTCCTGACGTGAAACGACTCGGTGCCGGCTGGGGCGACCACGATCGAATGTCATACGGACCGGCTCAGGAACCGTTCCCCCAGATCTCGCGTGTCCTCCTCTGTTGCCGACTGTTGCTGAGGGGGACTGGATGCGAGTTCGGACACTGGTGAGCGTGGCGGTATCGACTTGCGTGGCGCTGGCGGCGTGCGCGTGTGGTCCGGAGAAGTCGGAAGAAGACACCTCCACGGCCGCGAAGCCTTCGCAGTCGTCCGAATCGGCACGGCCCGGAAAACCGTCGGCCACGCCGTCCTCGTCGCCTCGGACCGAGAAGCCGTCGGCCGCGCCGACCGGGGACCAGCCCGCGCCCAGGACGAAGGAGGGCGCGATCCAGCGGTACGAGCAGTACCTCCATGCTGTGGGCCGTGAGGACATCAACGCTGTCTGCGAAGTGGCTGGGCCCGCCGCGAAGCAGGCAGAGGACCAGGGGTTCGGCCCGTGCACGTCGACGTTCGTCGTCACGTTCCAGATGATCTCGCCTGCGAAGAAGAAGGCCCTGCGAACCGCGACGGTCGACCCGCAGCGCGTCGCTGTGCTGGCCCCCGACAAGGTCGAGATCCCAACCGAAGCGATCAGGGCCTCCGTCACCTTCTCCGAGAGCGAGCTCGGCAGCAGCACCCTGGAGTACCTCAAGAGCAATTGGTACATCACCGACTAAAGCCCGAGCCGGCGTCCGCGGAGCCCGATCCAGACTGACGGCCGCTGGGTGGTAGAGCGCACGAACTCGTGGATGAACAACTTCGGCAGACTCCGCCGCAACACCGAACGCCGCCGCGCATGCGTGGAGCTCTACCTAGCCCTGGCCACCGCGATCATCACCGTCCGTAGCCTCATCCGTCGGGCCTGGTACACCCAGGGCTGGGACACCCGACCCGCCAGCCCCCGCATCCGGTAACCCCCAACCACCTACTGGGGGACGCTGCGGCGGCATCCCCAAGCTCCTCACCGCCGCCGAGCTCGTCCAATCCACCGTGCTGGCGCTGGGTGTCCAGCTGTGCATCCTGCCCTGGAACGCGCTGGACGCCCGGGAGTGGGACCGCAAGGACGACCCGCAGCTGCCGACGATGCACCCGGTCGACCTCGCCCGGTACCTCGGCCTGTACGCGGAGCGGGTGATGACGCCGCGCGGCACACCGCGACGACCGGTCTGGAGCTGATGGTCGCGCTGCGCCCGCCGACCCGCGCGGAGAAGGACCAGGCGACCGGCGAGTTCAAGCGAGCTTTCATCGACGACGCGCTCACCGCGCTGTATCCCGTGGTGGAGTGCGAGGTTCCCGACGAACACCCCGTCCTTGAGGGGAAGTTCTCCCGTCACCGCCTGCGCACTGCGGCTGAGATGCTGATGGAGGAGCCCTACGACTGGTGCCGGCCGCTGACCGATGAGGAGTGCATGAGCCAGTTCCTGGTCACGGTCGAGATCAACGTGTCGTTCGCCGCGGCCGCGAACGGGCTCACGGTCTGGCTGAACGGGCTGACCCACCTGACCGGCAACCCAAGGTTTGACGCGTCGCTGCCCGGCTCGTGGCTGGTCGACTTTTTGCGCGTGGACTTGTCCCGCGTGGAGGTCAACGGCGGCACCGTCGACGGCGACCGGCTCCCGAGCCCGTTCACGCACGCCGAACGGCGGCCGGCCCGAGGGCCCTGCCTGGTACGCCACGCCCGCCGTGCAGGACGCGGTGGAGCTCGGCTTCGACGTCGCGCCGATCGAGGCGTACGTCCGCACCCAGACCGGCCGCTATCTGGACCCCTGGTACAAGCGGCTGCGCGACGCCTACATCGCGACCATGGCCGACCCCGGCGTCACCACCAGCATGGGCGGCCAGGAGTTCCTGGAGGCGATCGCAGCGCCCCTATTCAGTGAGGCGAAGCGCGATGGTTGTCACATGGGCAGGCGTGTTGTCACTTCGTGTCGGCGCGTGACTTTCCAGGGCCGCGGCTTTTGTCTCACAACTGGCAGGATGACGGGTTGAGTTGTGCGGCTGAGAAAGGAATCCCGATGTCCGTTCGCTACCAGCTGGTGATCGACTGCGCCGACCCCGACCGCCAGGCCCACTTCTGGGCCGCCGCGCTGGGCTATGAACTCGCACCGCCCCCATCCGGTTTCGCCACATGGGACGACTACTACCGTGACCTGGGGCTGCCCGAAGAAGCGTTGACCGGCGGCGCGGACCGGATCAGCGACCCGCAGGGCGGTGGACCGGCCATCTGGTTCCATGCAGTCCCGGACGCGAAGGCCGTGAAGAACCGGCTGCACATCGACATCCACGCCAGCGGCGACCGGACAGACCCGATCGAGACGCGGAGGAGGCGAGTGGACGCCGAAGCCGACCGCCTGATGGGCTTGGGCGCCCTCATCACGGTTGTCATGTACGAGGAAGGAATCGACCATTACGCGGTCGGAATGAAGGACCCCGAAGGGAACGAGTTCGACATCAACTGACCAGAGCTCGGCCTCCGGAAGTCTGTCGAAGGTGTCAGGAAGGACGTCGAGCAGACCTCAAGATCCGCAACGCCCCCCGTTCCGCCGCAAGCCGGCGGGAGCGGGACGGCTTGGAGCCGTACGCAATGCCGCGGCCGTGTTGACCGGCAGGTGGGCTGTTGTCAGTGGTGGTGGCTACGCTTCTCGGGTGTTCGTGGGAAGTGAAGAGACCCGGCTTGTGGTCGTGCGCGGGAACTCGGCATCGGGCAAGTCGTCGGTGGCGGCCGGGATCCGGGACCGCTTCGGCCGGGGCCTGGCCCTGGTCGGTCAGGACAACCTGCGCAGGATTGTGCTGCGTGAGCGGGATGTGCCCGGCGGCAAGAACATCGGGTTAATCGATACGGTGGCCCGCTATTCGCTCGACGCCGGCTACCACGTCGTGGTCGAGGGCATCATGTACGCGGACCGGTACGGGCCGATGCTCGAGGATCTGGTCGGCGAGCATCGGGGTGTCTCCCGCTGCTACTACCTGGACGTGCCCTTGGTGGAGACGTTCGCGCGGCATGCGACCAAGCCCGACCTCGACTATCTGACCCACGTCACCGAGCAACACCTTCAGGGCTGGTACCGGGAGCGAGATCTGCTGCCCAGCGGAATCGAGACGGTGATTGACGCGAGCAGCACGCTGGAGGGGACCGTGGCGCGCATCGTGCGCGAGACCGGGCTGGACCAGGTTCAGCCGATCGACCGCTGACCCTAGCCGTCAGGGCCCAGCCCGGCAGGTACACGGATATGGGTAGGTCCGTGCGGGTGCTCTGGCGGCTCTTCCAGATGCTCTTGAACTCTGGCGGTCGTTACCCAGGACATGAACTCGGATGCCACCAGCCTGATCCCGGCGCAGGACCCCACAACGCGCCGTCTGGAAATGCTCACCCTCGACGAATCCCACGACCTGCTACGCCTTCTTCAACTGATCGCTGCGGAGGGCCTGGACGATCTGAGTGAGGAAGCCGAGTGGTTCGCCCGGGAGATCGCCACACGAATTCCCTCAGAGAGCTGAGCTGTTGGCCTCGCGGCCATGGCCGTCTACAGCCTCCCTACAACTCGCCGACTACAGCCGCCAACGTCCAGCACATGCTCGACCAGATGTCTTTGAGCTGCACGGACTGCTGCCCGTACTTGATGCTTATCGTGCGGAGGTGACCGGTTCTGCACAGCCTCCACTGCTCTTCCTCGTTGTCGACGGACCCCTCATTCTCTTCGGGGCGACGCCGCAGCAGTGCCCAAACGGCTATCCGACCTACCCGGCCCCCGAACTGCAGGGGGCCAACGCGAATCTGTTGCTGGCCAGGATCAATCCGGCGCACGGGCCCCGGTTGGCGGCGCTGCCGTGCGATCTGGTCTGGGCCACGACATGGATGGCGGATGCGAACGAACACATAGCCCCGCGTATCGGCCTGCCGCAGTTGGCAGTTGTGCTTTGGCCGGAGTCGTCCGACCCAGAAGAGCAGGACGAGCGAGACGGACTGCATTGGAAAACCCGCGCCCTCGTCGACTGGGCTGCCGGACGCTCATTCACATGGGTCGACGACGAGATCACCGACACCGATCGCGCCTGGGTATCCACGCCGGAGGACACGCGAGGTCCCGAAGTATCAGATGCTGTGGCGCCGCCGTCGATGGCCTGAGGTAGGGGGCGGCGGGGGAGGAATGCAATGGTCCAGCCCTTGCCGAGGCCGCGGTGAGCGCCGCAGGCACCAACATGTCCGCTACCACTGGCCCTAGGCAAGCCTTGGAGGCGGCCCCCGGCGCTGGTCGGCTGGCCCATGTGGGTGCCGTCCAGTCGCAGATACCCAGCTCCGCGGGTGTGATGGGGGTGCGGTCCGTCGACCGCCTCGACGGCCGGCATCTGCCGCTGGAGTGCAGGTGAGGCAGAGCGCGCCGACTGCCGTGGGTGTCGGCGCTCGACGAAGGAGTGAATGTGGCAACGCCCTCCTCGGATGGCCCCCAGGCACGCAAGGGCGGTAACGGTGATGGCGCAGCTAGCCCTGCGCACGGCGGCGAGGAGGGCCACGGCGCCGATGCCGGCCGTGCATCCCGGAAAGGTGCCGCGGAGGGTAGTTCGTCCAGAGGCGCCGTGAAGCGCACGATGCGCGAGTTCAAAGAGGACAATCTCACGGACTGGGCAGCTGCCCTGACCTACTACGGAGTCTTGGCGATCTTCCCTGCCCTGCTGGCTCTTGTGTCCATTCTGGGCCTGCTGAGTCCTTCTACCATCGACTCGCTGATCAAGAACCTCTCCAGCATGGCGCCCGGGTCCGTGCGCAACATCCTCACCACCATGCTGGAGCAGCTCAAGGGCGGCCAGGGCAAGGCCCTGATCGCGCTGATCATCGGTGTCGTCCTGGCGCTGTGGTCGGCCTCCGGCTACGTCGCCGCCTTCATGCGCGCCTCCAACATCGTCTATGACATTGGTGAGGGCCGGCCGGTATGGAAGACCTTGCCGGTCCGCCTCGCCATCACCGCGGCGGTGGTGATCCTTTTGGCCCTTACCGCGGTCGGCGTCGTCTTCACCGGCACCCTGGCCAAGAAGATGGGGTCGGTCCTGGGGCTTGGCGACACGGCGGTGACCGTGTGGAACATCGCCAAATGGCCCGTCATGCTCATCCTGGTCGTGCTGATCGTCATGCTGCTGTACTGGGCCGCACCCAACGTCAAACGCCGAGTCCGGCGAGTGATGCCCGGCGCAGCCCTGGCGGTAGTCATCTGGCTCATCGCGTGCGCGCTGTTCGCTCTCTACGTCGCCAACCTCAGCAGCTACAACAAGACCTACGGCACGTTCGCCACCCCCATCGTCGCGCTGATCTGGCTGTGGCTCACGAACATCGCGATCCTGCTCGGGCTGGAGTTCAACGCCGAACTCGAACGCGGACGTGCCATCGAAGGCGGCCTCCCACCGGGCAACGAGCCGTACGCCGAGCCCCGCGACACCCGCAAGCTCTGATGACGGCCGGCACGTCAGCGGTTCCCTCGCGCGGTAGCGACTTCGCCCGGCTGTCACTCTGGGCCTCTGAGCCGGCCTGAAGCACCGCTGCCCTTGGACACCCTCGCCGATCTCCTGTCCTAGCTGCTGCTGCTGCTGCGCAGCAGCAGCACGCGTTGGGGCCCTCTCAAGCACCGAGGAGGCTCCCCGCGTCGCGGGCCGCCGACGCATCCGCGCCCCGTTGGTGGGTGGGTCCGCGCATCCGGAGCGACAGGCCGGGCGTCCCTGCGCCGGCGTCTGGCTCACCGTGCGGGCCCAGCGTGGCCACGGCCAGGGCGAACCTTGTAGCGTCGACGACGGCCGCACCGCCCAGGTCGTTGTTGAAGTACACGTACACGTCGTCCTGGTCCGGCCAGGCGTCGGCGATGCGTCCGTGCAGCCGTGTAGACCTCGTCCGCCTCTTCGGGCGGTGGAACTCCTCGAACCTGGCAACGTCTCGTGCTCGCGCCGGCGCCCCCGAGGCTGCGGACGGGGAGATCGTCGACGGCGCGACGGCGCCCGCTTCGGGGGCGTGGCCGGAAGCCGTGGGTCGACAACTCCGATGGACTCGTGACGTGCCCCTGGAGAAAATGCCGGGGATCATATGCTTTCGGCGCAAAGGTTGCGAAATCCTTCCATCCGTTCCATGGCGGGAGGGCACGGGCAGGCGTAAGACAGGGGTATGGGGTCCGCCCCGGGCCCCCTCACCCCCAGGAGGAGCCATGACCCAGGCCGGATCCATGACCGCGATGAGCAAGGAGATGCAGGACTGCGTCGCAGCGTGCATGTCGTGCCACAGCGTCTGCGAGGAGACCATGAGCTCCTGCATGCAGATGGGCGGCCAGCCCCAGATGCAGATCATGCGCGCGCTCATTGACTGCTCCGAGATGACCCGCATGTGCGCGGACATGATGATGCGCCGCTCGCCGATGTCGCCCGAGATGTGCGCGATGTGCGCCAAGGCGTGCGACATGTGCGCCGAGGCGTGTATGTCCATGCCGGACGATCAGCAGATGATGCGCTGTGCCGAGGCGTGTCGCCGCAGCGCGGAGATGTGCCGCGCGATGGCGGGCGCCACGATGTGATCCCTGCCTGATCGGCTTCGACGGTGCCCGGGCCCGGGCGCCGTCAAAGCCCACGGCGGCGCCAGATCGGACTGGGGGTCCTCCAACTGTCTCCACGGGTCGCCCAGTGGATGTGACTTTAGAGTGCGCCGTCCGCGATCAGTAGTGCTCGCGCCGCCGTGATCAGCTCCTCGCGTGGATCATCGATGTTCTCGATGTGCTCCGTGCGGTCCTCCCAGCCGGGCCCCCTCCCTCCGCCCAGGACACGCGCGAAGGCAGGGGAGGGAGGGACACAGAGACGGCCGCCCGGGGTGAGGAAACGTTGTTGTCGATCGCCCAACACCACCCAGAAGTCCACGCGGCGTTGGCCACGGGCACAACCCTCGCCGACCAGACCCCGCTCGTCGGCCGCCTCCTGCGGGGCGGAGTGAGCCGCGAACACATCCGAGAGGCCCTCGTGGGGCGCCCCTATCCGCCACCTCAGCAGCTCACCCACTCCCTGTCCGCCCTCGACGCCGCCCGCCTGCAGCAGCTCGCGCTCCTGGCCGCAGCCTCCGGTCAAGCTCGCCGTTCCTGGACGGCGCCGCCACAACCCACGAGCCCCGAGCCAATCCCCAATACATCTGCGATGGACGCGATCACGCCCAAGCCTGAGCGCCCGGGACAAGACGGCCTGTGCGGACGGCCCGTGGGCGCACCCGGCGCGCTGTGCCCCCGCTGCGCTCCCGAGCCGGCCTGAAGATCCGCGCACCACAATGAGGCGATGCCGAAGACAGGGGAGGCATCGCGGACGTTCCAGCAGGAGGCTGTCAGTCCCTGTTCATAAGATCACGGCATGTCTGATGCCTTCACCGTCTTGTGGACCCATGACACGTGCCGCGCGCTGCGCAAGGAAGGGCGCGTGGGCGAGCGACCTCCGGTCGCTTTCAGTGGCGTTCACTCGTCCCTGCCAGCGTGGACGGGTGCCCGTGCTGGGGACGAGGTGTACGCGCTGCACGTCAAGCAGCGCAAAGTGTTCGTGGTGAGTCAGATGCGAGTGATCGACGTGGAGCGTCGCGACTGCTGCGGCATAGCCCCCGCCGCCTGGGACGATCCTGCGTATCCCGGGCATGACGACTGGTCGATGCTCGGAGCGGGCGGCTGTGGGGCTCACGAGGCTTACCTGGCGCAACCGGCGAGGGCAGACCCGCGGTCTGAAGTACGTGGTGGATGGTCGCCTCGAAAGATCGATCAGCCTCCAGGGGTTCTACCGTCTGACCCCGGAGGCCGCTGACGAGCTGGCGGAAGTCGTCAGCCGTCCTGCCCGTTGAATGACCACCACCCGTCTGGTCACCGAGGCCGGCGGAACCTGGAGCCGACACGCCCCAGCGGCTACTGGGGGCCCGCTGACCTATCCTCAGGTCTTAGCGTCCGCACGCCTCGCGTCACCTTGGCGCCCCAGGTCGGAGCGACCGCTCCAGACGACGGAACATCACCGCCCGAGGACGTAGACCATCTGCGGAGCTCCCACTCGACGCCGGCGTCGTCGGCCTCGGCCAGCCGGAGTTGTGCGGAGGCGCTCGCCGTGTGCTCCTTGTATTTGGTGAACTCTCTGATGTCGGCGTTGCTCCACCAGCCGTGCAGGACGTCGGTTCCGTTGATGGTGAGGACCGGGTGGTAGTGGCCTGCTCTCACGCCGCTCATGACTGCTCCCTGGGGTGCCCGCCTCGCTTGCGGCGCGCGAGGGTGGCGGCTGTGATGACGTGTGGTCCGAACCGACTGCGAGCGGCATCTGCGACGGCTTCGATGCGGCGGGCTTTGTCGTCGCCGTCGTCGAGCAGCAGTTGATGGTGTGCAGTCTCGTCTGGCCCGAGCCGGTCGGCTCGCAGGGCGAGGTGGCGTACTCGGGCCCGCTCGAGCCCCAGCGAGGTGTAGAGGCTGTAGGCGAGGGCGGTGAGGGGCGGGCGAGTTGGCGCCCAGCGGCCATCGACTGCTCGGTGGCCGCCCATCAGCCGCCGAGGGCTGTGAGAGCCGCTGTGTACTGCTCGACAGTCACGGGCTCCAGCCAGGTGGTGCCGTCGCCGGTTCCGTCACCCACCACCATGGCGATGTGCGCCATGAGACGGGTGTTGGTGGCACCGTGCCAGTGTTCCTCACCGGCCGGGCACTTGAGCGCCTCACCAGCACTGACGCGCACCACGTTGCCGTCTCGGGTGCCGACCAGACCGACGCCGTCAGTGATGTAGAGGACCTGGCCAAGCGCGTGGGAGTGCCAGTTGGTGCGGGCGCCGGGGGTGAATCGCACCAGGGCGGCCGCGAGGCGGGCGGGCTCGGTAGGGGCCTCGATCATGTTGAGGTAGACGTCGCCGGTGAAACGCTCGGCCGGCGCCTTCATGGTGGGGGTGGAGGTGATGTGTTCCATGGCTCTTTTCCTTGATCGTTCCTACGGGAGGGTGAGGTCGGCTCAGGGCTGGCCCGTAGGCGGGTCGAATGGGCGCATCGTGCCTGACTTCCCGCCCAGGCTCTTGAGCCGACGCGGTAAGGACCGACACAGATGTGCTGCTGCCGAGGACTCCGGCAGCGGTGACGATCCCGGTCACGCCAGCCCCGGTCTCGCATCTCCGGATGACGGCGATCGGCATGAGGCGTCAGGCGCAGGCTGGTCCTGGTCATGACATTTCCGCGCATCGCCCTCGTACCGTCGCGGACGTCAACCGGTCCGGTCGCGTGTGTCTTCAGCGGGGGCCGACGCGGAAGCGGCAGCGGCGGTACCGGTCCAGCTGGCGAGTATGGAGAGTGCTTCGGCTGAGGGGGAGGCGGGCTCGGGGGTGAGGATGACGAGGGACTGGTCGGGGGCGCCGGCGACATTCAGGGTCACGTAGTTGAGGGCGAGGTCGCCGACGAGTGGGTGGTGGAAGTGTTTGGTGCCGGTGGCGTGGGCGAGAACGTCATGGTCGGCCCACATGCGCCGGAAGGCCTCGTCGTGCAGGGACAACTCGCCGATGAGTTCGGTGAGTTGGGGGTCGTCGGGGTGGCTTCCGGCGTACAGGTGCAGCGTGGCGACGGTCTCGGCGGCGGCCTTGTCCCAGTGGTCGCCGTACAGGGTGCGGGCATCCTCGTCGAGGAAGAGGTAGCGCAGGAAGTTGCGCTCGGCATGCGGGCGGGCCTGGAAGTCGGTGTAGAGGGCGCTGCCGAGGTGGTTGGTGGCCAGGACGTCCATGCGGCGCCCCAGGACCAATGCCGGGGAGCTGATGGCGTCCAGGGCCTGGTACAGGGTGGGGTGGACTCGCTGGGGGCTGAGGGGCCGCTTGCGCCGGGGACGGGCTGAGGTGGGCTGGGCGAGGTCGAAGAGGTGGGACCGTTCGGCGTCGTCCAGGCGCAGAGCGCGGGCGACGGCTTCGAGGACCGTGCGGGAGACGCCCTGGGTGCGGCCGCGCTCCAGGCGCACGTAGTAGTCGACGCTGACCCCGGCGAGCTGGGCGACTTCCTCGCGCCGTAGCCCCGGTACCCGGCGGGCGCCGGGGTGCGGGGTCAGGCCCGCCTCCTCCGGGGTGATCCGGGCCCGGCGGGTGCGCAGGAACTCGCGGATCTCGGTGCTGTGGTCCATGCCTCCACGCTACGGCGGACACCTCAGGGCCAGTCACCTGTAAAGGGGTACCAGCAGACCCCCGGAAGAGACGTGCCCCGTACAGCGCCCCGCGCTGGCCCCGCGGGTGGTTGCCTGGAGAACAGGCAGAGACCGGCACGGGGCGTCGAGACACCGAGGGCCGCAGAAGCGAAGCGCAATGCAGGCCGGATCGCGCAGCGCCCCAGGTCACCTACCTGTCGCGGCGCTGAGCACCACGATCTCTGGCGGTAGTGCTCTCGTGTGCGAGCAGTGGCGCGCCCACCGCCTGCGGCCGGTCTCACCCCACCACCCGCACCACACCGAAGGAAGGACTGTCATGACCTCCTGGAGCCCGGCAGAACTTCGTGCGATCACCGAGAACACGGACCTGTTCGTTTCTCCCTTCCGTACGGACAGGACCACCTACGGCACCCCGACCCAGACCTGGGCGCTCGTCGTGGACGGCGACGTCTATGTGCGTGCCGCCAGCGGCCGGCAGTCGAGCTGGTACCGGGCGGCCGTCAGTCAGCGGGCCGGTCGTGTGCGTAACGCCGGAGAGTTCCACGATGTCGTCTTCGAGCCCGCGGGCGGCGGCGACATCGATGCGGCGTACGAGGCGAAGTACCCGGGCAGCGACGCCGTCCCGATCATGCAGGGCGACGGGCCGAAGGCGGCCACGGTCCGCATCTCGCCCTGCTGAACCCGGCAATTCGCGTGCCCACCCACATTCGGGCTCGCCCGGAGACGCAGGGCTCCACCCGCAACGTCAGGGCGGGACGACACGAGAGGAAATCCCCCCCATGAAGACCATGAAGGGTTACGTCATCCAGGAGAAGGGCCGCGCCGACTGGCAGAAGGTCCCGCTCCCGGAGATCGGACCGTACGACGCGCTGGTCCGCCCGACCGCGGTGGCGACCTGTACGACAGACGTACACCTCATCGACTCACTCGCGCTCCCGAATGCGCTGGGCAAGGTCATCGGGCACGAGGCTGTGGGGGTCGTCGAGCAGGTCGGTGACCTGGTCGCCGATTTCGCTGCCGGGGACCGTGTCGTCCTTCCCGCGGGGCTGGCCGACTGGCGACATCCCAGGGCGCAGCGGGGCGAGGGCAAGTTCCACCAGAGCAAGAGCCCCTACTTCTCCGACGACCCGACCAACGGCGGGTGGTTCTCCGAAGTGGTGAAGTGCTTCGACGCCGACTCCAACCTGGCGCACATCCCCGACGGAGTCACCGATGTCCAGGCAGTTTTTGTCGACGACATGGCCGCCACCGCCTTCACCGGCGTCGAACGGATGGAGATCCAGTTCGGTGAGGTCGTCGTCGTACTGGGCGTGGGGCCCGTGGGGCTGATGGGTGTGGCCGCGGCGGCGCTTCGGGGGGCCGGCCGTATTGTCGCCGTCGACTCGCGCCTGGACAGGATGACCCTCGCGACGCAGTACGGGGCGACTGACCTCATCGACTACACGCAGGGCGACATCTACGGGCAGATCATGGCGCTGACCGGTGGCGCGCATGTCGACAGCGTGCTGGTTGCCAGTGGCGGCAGCGCGAGCGACCAGATCACCACCGCTATGAGGATCACCAAGTTCGGCGGTCACGTGTCGGTGGTTTCGGGGTTCTTCGACGACGAGACCGTGACGCTCCCGATGGACGTCTGGAACTACGGCGTGATGGAGAAGTTCCTCACCGCGGCTCAGGCCAACCAGGGCCGGGACTACATGGAGCGGCTCCTGCTGCTGATCGCGAACGGAAAGCTCGACACCCAGCCGCTGGCGACCCACGTACTGCACGGCTGGGACAAGGTCGGAGCCAGCCTGGAACTGATGCGCAGCCGCGACCAGAGCGTCGTCAAGCCGGTCGTCATCGTCGACTGACGGCCCTCGCCCGGAACAGCCAGGCGCGGGCATGTCTGCCGAAGGGGGCACTGGCAGACCCCCGGAAGAACGGTGCCCCGTACGGCGCCCCACGCAGGTTCCGCGGGTGATTGCCTGGATATCGAACCGTTAGAACCCTTTAGCGAAAAATGCGCGAAGTGCCCGCATCGACTGAAAGCGCGGTGCACCGCCAGAACGGATCCGCCTCATGACTTCGAAACTCACCGGCGCCGTCGCGCTCGTCACGGGCGCGAGCAGCGGTATCGGCGCCGCCACCGCCCGTCTGCTCGCCGAGCAGGGCGCCGCAGTGGCGCTGGTGGCCCGCCGCAAGGACCGCCTCGACGACCTCGCCGCCGAGATCACCAAGGCCGGAGGGGCGGCCCTGGCGGTAGGGGCGGACATCACCGACCGCGCCCAGGCCGAGGCGGCCGTGCAGCAGAGCATCGGACAGTTCGGACGCCTCGACATCCTGGTCAACAACGCCGGCCTGATGCTCCTGAGCCCCGTCGTCGGCGCCGACCCAACGGAGTGGGAGCGCATGATCGCGGTCAACGTCCAGGGCCTGCTGCATACCACCCACGCCGCCTTGCCGCACCTGCTCAAGGCCGCCGAGGAGGGTCCGCGTCGGGTAGCCGACATCGTCAACATCAGCTCGATCGCCGGCCGCGTCGCCTGGAACGCTACGGCGTCTACAACCTCACCAAGTTCGGCGTCAACGGCTTCACCGAGTCCCTCCGCAAGGAGATCACCCAGCGCCATGTGCGCGTCGGTGTCCTGGAGCCGGGCGGTGTGGACACCGAGCTTGCCTCGCACAACGACCACAAGCCCGAGATCCGCGAAGCGACCGCCGCCTTCTACGAGCAGACCGAGGTCCTGACCTCCGAGGACATCGCCGACAGCGTCGCCTACATGGTCACCCGCCCCCGCCACGCCTCGGTCGGCGAACTGTGGATCATGCCCACCGACCAGGCCTGACCGCGCCGCTCGCCCGCACCGTCACCCCCCCAGGCGCCGCCGCACGGCGCCCGAAAGAAATGGATTCCCCATGAGCAAGGTCATCTTCGTTACCGGCGCCGGGCGCGGTCTGGGTACGGACATCGCCCGCGAAGCCCTCGAGAGCGGCCACCAGGTCGTCGCCACCGGCCGCCGTCCCGAGGAGGTCGAGAGGACTCTCGGCGGAACGCAGGACAACCTCCTGGTCACCAAGCTGGACGTCACCAGCCTGGAGGACGCCGAAGCCGCAGCCCAGGCAGCCGTCGACCGCTTCGGCCGCATCGACGTACTGATCAACAACGCCGGGAACTTCTACGCCGGCTACTTCGAGGAGGTCACTCCCGAGCAGATGCGCCAGCAGTTCGAGACCAACCTCTTCGGCCCGATGAACGTCACCCGAGCCATCCTGCCGATCCTGCGCAGGCAGCGCGACGGGCACATCATCACCCTCTCCTCCTCCGCCGGACTGATCGGCCAGGAGTTCTGCGCCGCCTACGCCGCCTCCAAGTTCGGCGTGGAGGGCTGGATGGAGTCGCTGCGCTTCGACATCGAGCCCTACAACATCCGCATCACCCTGGTGGAGCCCGGGTTCTTCCGCACCGAGCTGCTCGTGGACGCCTCCACCACCTGGCCGGAGCCGACCATCGCCGACTACGCCGAGCGCACCGCCCGGACCGTCGAGGCCTGGAAGGGCATGAACGGGCGGCAGGGCGGTGACCCAGTCAAGCTTGCCCGTGCCCTGCTGGCCATCGCCGACCAGCCCCAGCCCCCGCTGCGCTTCGTCGCCGGCGCCGACGCCATCGAGGGCGTCGAGGCCAAGGCCAGGGAACTCCTCGCCCAGGCCCAGGCGTCCCGCGAGCTCGGCGGCAACCTCGGCCACGACGACGTCACCGCGTGACAAGACGCAGTGAGGCCGGACGGACAACCCTCCGTCCTCGCTGCCAAGTCGGGGAAAGGCGTGCCGCGTCATGGGTGCTTCCGGTCCCCGGGCAGAGCCGTGCTCCGCACGGCTTCGATTCCTACCCGTCAGCCATGCCTGACGCTCTTTACGACAAGGAGTATCCGATGAAGCACGTATCCCTGGGTGGGCTCGATGTCTCGCGCATTGGCCTGGGAGCCATGACCATGGCCGGCACCTACACGACGGGGGGCGGCCTCGACGACCCCGAGTCGATCCGCACCATCCACCGCGCGCTGGACCTGGGGGTCACCCACATCGACACCGCCGAGATCTACGGCCCCTTCCACAGCGAAGAGATCGTCGGCAAGGCCGTCAAGGGGCGGCGCGACGACGTCGTCATCGCGACGAAGTTCGGTCTGGTCTCGCACTCCGGGGGCGGCCCGGGAGTCATCGACAGCAGCGCCGCCAATGTGAAGGCCGCGGTCGAGGGCTCACTGCGACGGCTCGGCACTGATCACATCGACCTCTACTACCAGCACCGCGTCGATCCGGACATTCCGATCGAGGAGACCGTCGGCGCGCTGGCCGAACTGGTCGCCGAGGGCAAGGTGCGCCACATCGGCCTGTCCGAAGCCGGGCCCGCCACGATCCGGCGGGCTCACGCCGTGCACCCAGTGGCCGCGCTCCAGACGGAGTACTCGCTGTGGGCCCGCGACGTCGAGGCCGAGATCCTGCCGCTGCTTCGCGAGCTCGGCATCGGATTTGTGCCCTACTCGCCGCTCGGGCACGGCCTGCTGACCGGGCAGATCCGCTCCGCCGAGGACATCCCCGACGACGACTGGCGCAAGACCAACCCGCGCTTCACCGGTGAGAACCTCCAGCGCAACCTGCGCATCGTCGACGAGATGCAGGCCATCGGCGCCGAGCTCGGCGCGAGTCCGGCCCAGACCGCGCTGGCCTGGCTGCTGACCCGCGGCGACGACATCGCTCCCATCCCCGGAACCCGCCGGGTCGCACGCGTCGAGGAGAACACCGCCGCCGACGGCATCGAACTCAGTGCCGCCCAGCTCGACCGCCTCAACAACCTCACCCCGGCCTCGGGGGAGCGCCACGACGAGGTGAACATGGCGAGCATCGACGGCTGATGAGCGCGCGGCGCACGGAGGGCGGGGAGCGCGCCCCCGCTCCCCGCTTCCCCCTTCTTTTCAATCCCCTCATACCCACCTGACCAGGAGACTTTTCCATGCAGGCAATCGGTCTGTCCTCGTACGGCGGCCCTCAGGTGCTACGCGTCGTCGACCTGCCCGAACCGCACGCCGGTCCTGGTGAGGTGCGTCTACGGGTGCGCGCGGCCGAGGTGAGCCCGGCCGACGTGATGCTCCGCGCGGTTCTCTCGCCGAGTGGTACCGGGACGCGGAGCCTCCCTTTGTCCCCGGCATGGACGTGGCAGGGACGATCACCTTCGCCGCGCTGATCAGGTCCATGCGTGCCTCGACCAGCTCCGGGCCGGAAAAGCTGCCCCAGAACTCGTGCCCGGTCACGAGCGTGGCGAGGCGCATGACGTCCGCCTTGAGCCGGGCGACCTCGGCGCTCTGCTGCTCCGTGTAGCCCGGGGTCGGCGGCCGCGCGATGTCGTGGGGACCGTGGCCGGTCGCGGCGATGCCGTTCTCGTTCGGCTCCACAGACCAGGGCGGTGGTGGCTGCTTTGCTGGTGGGTCCCGTGCGCGCAGGGGCGTACCGGGTCTGGACGGGGGAGTAGCCACGTGGTGCGCGTGAGGGAGTATGTCCGTGAGGACGGCACGAGGGTCCGGGAGCACTCGCGGTGGGCGGCCGGTGCGCGGGGGGAGATGAGTGTCCTGGCTGTGATCGCTGTAGTGGTTGTCGGCTTGGCCGGCACCTCAGGGAGCGGCAGCGCGGACGGCTCCGGAAGGCAGACGCCCCGCCCGGGTCGACGGCCGTCTACCCGGTGAAGTTCCCTCACTGGGACAGGCCGCGGCCCCGGCCGGCGCCGACCGTTTCGTATCCGATCCCGTGGGACCGGAGTCACTGAGCGACACGTGGAGGCGTCCCAGGGGTGACTGCAGCTGGATTCGCGCGTTAGAACTGTGTGACCACGACGACCCCGCAGTCAGCCCCGGTCACCGGCCGCGAGGAAACGGTTCCTCCAGCGCCTGGTGAGCCGATCTTCGCGCAGCTGGCCACCCGCTGGAAGGCGGAAGGGCGTGTCGTGCCGGGGCAGATCGACCGGGAGTGGGGCAGGCTGGCAGACAGGTGCCCGTGGCCCACCCGATAGGCCAGCGTGGTGCGGTGATCTCCGCCCCTCATTCCCGCACCCGCTGTACCGGCCGGCAGCCTCGCCGACCTGCCCGGTAACCGAGGCTGCCGACCGGGGGACCAACCTGACCAGCTGACTTGCTGGCCGGGGAGGCCTCTAGGTGGTGTTGGCGGTGAACAGGCGCTGGGCCGCCGAGCTGGCTCCGCTCAGGCTGAGGGGGATGTCGAGGCCCTTGCATATGCGATGGGCGCCGTGTCTGCACCGGCACGCAAGTCGTTCCGCGTGGGCTTTTCCAACTGTGTAGATAGCAGAGGGTGATTGATCGAGATGCCGGGGGTGACGAGTCCTGTTTCGCTCATGTGACCCGCTCTTCCTCATCCCCAAGGAGTGATCATGAGCGCTGCAGGCGAGTCCGGCCGTGCCCAGCAGATCCGTGCCAAGGCCCAGGACCTGGAACAGGCCGCGGAACGCGCCACTGACCCGCAGGAGCGTCAGCGCCTGAAGGACAAGGCACGCCACCTCAAGGAGCAGAGCGAGCAGATAGGCGGTACGGGCAAGCCGGACATCCACCCGATGTAGTCCCGGCAGTTCCCAGCACAGACACCGGCCGGGGGCCGACCTCCGTGGCTCTCCGGGCACGCGAGAGGCCCCCGGCCGGTCACTGCTTCTCGCCGCTCAAGAACAACGCCTCCCCGGCCAACGACACTGGCAAAGGCAGTACCGCCCAGTCGTCCTGCGCTCGCGTTCTCGCTGCCCACCGGCGCTTTCCTGGTGACCTCGCGCGTGATCCGGTGGGCCGTGGCCGGGCTCGGGGTCGTAGCCGCCCTCGTGTACCGGGCCTGGGTGGGCCCGGGCCGCCGCAATGCGCGTAGCGGTGGCGGGGCCGAGGGCAAGCAGAGCTGGTTCGGTCCGAAGCGCCACGGCATGGGCTGGGGACCGCAGACGTGGCAGGGCCGGCTCATCACGCTGGCCGTCGTTACCGCTGTGCTCGCGGCCAAGTTCGTCTTCGGCCTCCACTTCTTGAATGGCTAACGACGTCGGGGGAAGTGCCGGCTGGGCTGTTGGGCCGTGACATGAGAAGGGCCGCGCGGGTTGGGTGAGTTGTGAAGCTGGCTTGGGCCCGCACGGCCTGCTCCAATTCTGCCCTTTCCGGGGTCTCCCTTGCACCTTCGGAGCTGTTCGCCGAGCTCGCGGGCCGTGGGAGGCCGCACGTCAGGCGGCACGCGATGGTCCACGCCGACGGGCGGCCGGGGCCGGACGCACCACCCTGCGGATAAGGGTCACGCGTGCGACTCGGGCGCTCATGTGCCCTAGCTAGCGGACGTCGTTGCCTTGGCGGAGGTGGCCGGTGTTGCGGGTGAGGGTATCGATGCGTGCCGCGAGTTCGGGGTGGCCGGCCTTGAGGTGGACGTGGGTGGCGGAGAGGGGGGTGATGAGGTTGGCGGCGTCGTTGTCGGCGAGGGCTTCGGTGAGACGGGCCAGCGGCGGCTGGGCTTGGGCGGGGAGGTCGGTGAGGGCGATGATCTGGCCCGCGAGCTGTCGCAGGTCGGCGGCGTTGGTCCGGGCCCAGGCGGTGAGGGTGCGGTCGGCTGCGCGGCGGCTTCGGGTCGCCTGCACGCGCTGTTCGCGGGTGGTGCCGGGGGCGCCGGGGCGGACCCGCAGGTAGCGCCGCTCC
Organism: Streptomyces sp. CB01635; assembly: GCF_002803065.1. Lineage (GTDB taxonomy): Bacteria > Actinomycetota > Actinomycetes > Streptomycetales > Streptomycetaceae > Streptomyces. The sequence goes on along the minus strand of NZ_NNBL01000017.1, from coordinate 62,921 downwards.
GCGGCCTGTCGGCTGGCAACACCCAGGGGGTGGGCGAGGTCGGCCCAGCTGGTGCCGGCGGCGCGGGCCGCTTCGATCAGTCCTGGCTCCCATCCGGCGAGCTGTTCGCGTAGTTCGCGCAGCATCAGCAGGGCGGCCAGGGCCTCGTCGGAACTGACCTGTTCTCCGTGGGCCGACGGTTCCTGCGCGTTCTGGGCGCTGTGGACCGCCTCGTTGATCGTTTCCAGCGCCGCAGCGGCGGCGAGGAACGAGGCGGGGGCCTGCCGGTAACCGTCCACGAAGATCCCCTCATAAATGTCATCCTATAGATGACATTTCGCTTGTCATCGTTTCGATGACGTGCTACAACGGTGTCAGGTGAAGCGCATTGGCAGGTTCTGCCAGACCTGTGGAGGTGTTCCGTGATGTTGATGCGCACCGACTCGTTCCGTGAACTCGACCGGCTCGCCCAGCAGCTGACGGGGGTGACCGGCACCTGGTCCAGGCCCTCGGCGATGCCGATGGACGCCTACCGCGAGGGCGAGGAGTACGTGATCGCCCTCGACCTGCCCGGTGTCGCCAAGGACGCGATCGACATCGACGTCGAGCGGAACATGCTCACCGTCCGGGCCGAGCGCCGCCCAGCCACGAAGGCGGACGACGTGCAGATGGAACTCTCCGAGAGGCCCCTGGGCGTCTTCTCCCGCCAGCTGGTACTGGCCGACACCCTGGACACCGAGCACATCACCGCGGACTACGAGGCCGGTGTGCTGACCCTGCGCATCCCGATCGCCGAGCGCGCCAAGCCCCGCAAGATCGCGATCGGCGGGGAGTCCGACCACAAGCAGATCAGCGGCTGAGGAACCCGTTCCCCGGCCCGCGCCGACGGCGGAGGACGGGCGTCGATTTCCCCCTCCCGGCCCGTCCTCCGCATTCCCTCCATCCTTCGCACTACAGAGGAGGCAGAGCGGCCATGCGATGGGACGCATTCCTCGAGCAGGTGCAAGAACGCGGCCAGTACGCCACCCCCCAGGAAGCGGAGCGGTCTGCGCGCACCGTTCTGGCGTTGCTGGGCGCCCATCTGGTGGGTGAGGTCCGGGCTGAGCTGGCCGCCCGGCTTCCGGAGACCTTTGCCGTGATCCTTCTCAACCCGCTGCAGGCCACCGAGCCGCTTTCACCGGAGCGGTTCGTGCGGGCGACCGCGGCGTGGATCGAGGGAGCCACTGAACGGACCGCGGCCTGGGACGTCAGTGCCGTGCTGAGCGTGGCCGCCGATGCGGCCGGCGAGGACCTCACCCACCGCATCCTGCTCCAACTGCCCCCGGGCTACGACCTTCTCTTTGGCCATCCCGAGACCTGAGCCCCGAAAGACGACATCGTCCTCGGGCGAGAAAGGCAACCACCTTATGCTCCCGCTGCATGAACCGGCCGCTGCCCGGCCCGGCATGACGTTTCATCAGTTGCTGGAAAGAATCCGCTACGAAGGCGCGTATCCCACCCGGGAGCGGGCCGACGACGTCACGCGAGCCGTGCTGGCAGCTCTGGGCCGCCAGCTCACCGGCGACGAACGCGTCGACCTCGCCGCCTGCCTCCCCACGGAGGCCGCACGCATCTTCGCCGGCCAGATCCCCGCTCAACCACTCACCGGCTGGGGCTTCGTCAAGGACCTGGCCGCCCGCACCGAGGCCACCACCGCGACCGTCCGCTGGGACACCGGAGCCGTTCTCGCCGTCATCGGCGACCTAGCCGGCCCCAGCCTCCTGGACCGCATCCTCACCCAACTCCCACCTGGATACGCCCTGCTGTTCGGCCGCGCCGAACTCACCCAGACCGTCTGACCTCTGGCGCAGGAGCGGAGCGAGAGCAACTGCGCCGACCGTGAGCACGGCTGGAACATGAAAAGACAGGCTCGCCATCCCGTGTCACCGTTCGGAACCCCTTGGGCTGCTGACGCGTGACGGACAGTCGGCACTTCGCGTGCGATCCTCGCGCCAGGTCCGTGCCGAGCCGTCCCGCCCGGCACGCCAGGTCGACACGCAGGTCTGAGGCCGTGAGGCGCCTCCGGGCGACGCGTACGTCCCCGCCATGTTCTCGCCAGAAGTCCGACCTACAAGTAGCGGCCCTGTCGGCTTCGGTTCAGGGGTAACCGGATGACCCGGCGCCGCCTGTGCCGTGGCTCCTTTACCTGTCGATCGCAGCGGCGTACGAAGAAGAGGTGGCCCGGCCCGGTTCGGCGAAAGCCGGGCCGGGCCCTCCGCCGTTGGAGACGCAACCCGACGGCGTGAGAACACGCGGGCGCACCCCAAGATTCGGGGCTCAGCGTTCAGGCGCCTGTGCGTCCTCGCCCAGCTGCTCGCCGCGGGTGGCTTCGTCGCGTACGCGCTGGCAGCTGGTGTGGATGAGGCGGGAGACGTGCATCTGTGAGATCCCGAAGTGTTCCGCGATCTGGCTCTGCGTCATGTCTTCGAAGAACTGCAGGTGGAGAATGGTGCGTTCGCGTTCGGGGAGGTGCTTGAGGGCGGCCTTGGCGGCTTCCCGGTCGGTGATGACCTCGTACGCAGCTTCGGGTGCGCCGAGAGGCTCGCCGAGGCTGAACTCGTCAGAGAACAGCAGGCTCGCATCGAGGGACAGAGCGCTGAAGCCGTCAATCGCCTTGAGGCTGTCGCGGACCTCGTCCTCGCTGAGGCCGCTGTGGGTGGCGATGGCAGCCACAGCTGGGTTCCGAGCCGGCTCCGGGCTGCTGGGCGAGGTCGCGGCGGGCGAGGCGGACCTTGTTGCGCAGGTCCTGCACGCGCCGGGGGACGTGGACATCCCACATATGGACGCGGAAGTGCCGGCACAACTCGCCCCTGATGGCCGGAACGGCGTAAGGCTCGAACCGACCGTGCTGCGGGTCGTAGTTCTGTACGGCCTTGAGCAGCCCCATGGCCGCGACCTGGCGAAAGTCCTCAAGGCTTTCGCCCTTGTCCTGACCGACGATGAGGTACACGACGGGCCTCAAGGCGATCGACGGCTTCAGCGCCTGTCCCTCGACGCGGGACTTATCCCCTCCGGCGACGATGAGTACAGCCTCGTCCACGCGCTCGGCACACCCGTGGCGCCTACGACATCGTCATCGACCGCGAAGCGGCCAGGACCGGAATGGAGCAACTTCCGGAGCGTGAGCGCTCCATCCTGCACATGCGGTTCTTCGAGGACATGACGCAGAGCCGGATTGCGGAGAAGTTCGGCATCTCACATATGCACGTCTCCCGTCGCATCCACAACAGCTGCATACGCGTTCGTGAGGAAGCCGGCTGTGGCCGGGACCGTGATGAGGTGATCGGGCGGCGTGAACTGAGTGGGGTCCCAACGGCCGACCCCGCTGTAATCGTCGTGGGCAATGGCGGGGCCGGACAAGAGCAATCACACAGCGTGCCCCCGCACATCAGCAGCGGTCTCGCGACCGGCCTGACCAGCAGCCTCGTTAGTCCGGGCAGGTCGTCGAGGCTGCCGGCCGGTAAAGCGGGTGCGGAGACGGGGACGGAGGCCGCCGCGCCGCGCTGGTCTATGTCAAAAGACCTCGAGCAGCTGCCTGCCAGCTTGTCTCATTCCCGGTCCGCCTGTCCCGGGGCGACACGCAGCTCCTCGCTCCAGCGGACAGCCAGCGCCGCGAAGATCGGCTCACCAGGCACAAGTTGAGCCTCCTAGAGCCGGGCTACGTCCGGGCGGCGCGTACGAGCCGGTTGTACTCCAGGTCGGTCTGGCTCATGGCCTCGACGAAGAGGTCGACGCCATCAAGCTGATTTCTGAGGGCGACGTACACCGCGGTGTGCGCTGCCCCCTGCTCGGGACTGACGCTTTGGGGCGACCAGGAGATCAGGACAATGGCCTCTCTGCGACGGCCGTCCCGGTCGGCGAAGCACAGCTCATAGGCCACGAGGCGTGGATCGGACGGCAGAGCCTTGAGGAGCTCGTCGTGGGTCAGATTCCCCTCGAAGTCCAGGATGAGGGTGTCCAGCTTGTCGTTGAGCCGGTACAGCACGGTGGTGATGTGCCGGCTGGTTTTGAGCTCGTTGAAGGCGTCGATGCAGCGGTCTTCCACTGAGATAGCACTGGTCACGATGACACCTTCCGATCACGGGCTGGACGTTCGGAGAGCTCAACGAGCCCTTGACCGGGAGGTTGTGGACGAGGCCGTTCGCCAGCACCTTAAGTCCAGGGCGGGGGCCGCTTGCGGCACAGACTTACGGGCCGACTTTCTCGTCGGCGAAAGGCGAGGCACTCAACTCAACCATCGTGAGCGCGTGCCGGGCCCCGCGTAGTCGCTTCGCTTAGGTCACCGCCAGGTGCTGGCGAGGCGAGGGCTAGCGGTACGGTTGCGTGCGCGAACCCGGCTGGCCGACTAGTTGCCGAACTGGGCCCGGTTGACCAGGAAGCGGGCGGTGTCGTCCTGCATCGTCTCCCTCGCGATGTCGGGGCGTTTGAGCATCTCGGTGGTTACGTACCTGCTTGGCGACCTCGTCGTCCCGGGCGCCGCCGTATCCGTCGACCCACACACCGTGGAGCGGGCGTGGTTCATGGCGTCCAGGTGGAAGAACAAGACGACGGCAGCGTTCTCCAAGCCGGTCGACCCCGCCGTCGGTGAGCTCATCGATGCCTGGGAAGACGTTCGCCCTGCCCAGCAGCGACGCAGTCCGCCCGGCAGCATCGCCGGGATCATCGCCCTGTCCGTGCGGTGTTCAGCGCGCTGAGGGCTGCCTCGACCTCGTTCGATCCGAGGACGCGCGGGAGGGTGAGGGGTGTGCGCAACGGAGGTGTCCCGCGGGTGGCGCTGCGGCGGCGGTTGGCCAGTCCCGTTGGCACCGGGTTGCGGTCGATGGCGAGGGCGTCGCGGGTCATCAGGTAGCCGAACTGCCCGGAGATGCTCGCGAGCCGGCGCTTGATGGTCCGCGCTGACAGACCGTCTTCGCCGTCCTCGAGCCGGACGACTTGGGACCTCAGGGTGTGCCAGGTTGCACGGCGTGGACGGAAGAGCCGAGCGGCGAACCCTCGCTCAGGGGCAGGTCCGCCGCCGATCGAGCGGGCTGCAGACCGTGGCCGGTGTGTAGCCGAAGGTTCTGCCCTCGAACGGAGTTATCTGGAGCCATGGTCTGGGCTGGCCGACTGGCCTTCGTCGCCGAAATGAACTGGTGGGCACTGTGGGACACGAATCGAAGAAGAGGTCGGCCTACAAGGGGACATCGTCGAAGGCGATTCTTCATCAATACGATTTCTTGGGTGACTTCTACCGGCTGACGCTGGGCCCCGAGCTCGTCTTTTCCTACGGCATGTGGGAGGAGGGCGACACACTAGACTCGGCTCAGATCCGAAAGCTCGACTACCACGCCGAGGCAGCGCACACCGACGGCGCGGACCATGTGCTCGACATCGGCTGCGGATACGGCAGTCTCCTGCACCGACTGGTGAAGAATCATCATGTCAAGCACGCCGTAGGGATCACGATGAGTCCCGGCCAGGCCGCCTGGGCCCGTGACCAGCACTGGCCGGGCTGCGAGGTCCGGGCCGAGAACTGGTTCGATCACGAACCGGACAGACCTTACGACGCCATCATCGCGATCGAGGTAATGGAGCACTGCGCGGGAAACACTATGTGGCGAGCGAAGCGCGTCGCCCGATACCGGGAGTTTTTCCAGCACTGCCATTCCTGGCTGCGGCCGGCCGGACGCCTTTCCGTACAGGTCAACGCCTGGAATGAGCGCGGATGGCTCGCCTCCCTGGTCCTGCCTCCCCAGCAACTGGACCCGCATCGGAGTGGCGTCCGTGAACGCCTCGGCCTCAAGGACATCCTCGGCGGCATCAAGAACGTACGCGAGGGCCTTCACGCGTCGCGAAAGGTGTATCCCGAGTGCTTTCTTCCGACCTTGGACGAACTGATCGAAGCCAGCCGTGGCTTGTTCAGCATCGTGGAGGCGCGCAGCGACCCTGACGACGGCGTCGCCACGGTACGCAGCTGGTTGGAAAGGGCAGAGGCCAACCACGTACGCGGAGCGGAACTCATCGGCGAAAGCGCGGTGTCAGACATCATCAGGGAGCAGAAGACCGCGCTCAGGTTCCTGCGCGAGGGCCGCTTCACCGTCGTTCGCATGGTCTTCGAGAAGGTGTGAGGGCGCCAGCCAGCGATCTTGCCCAGGGTTACCCGTCCGCATCGGACGAGCACCCGATCCAGCACCCGCTACCAGTCGCCGGCAGCACCACCCCACCTGCCCCAGCACGCCCGAGGATCGCCTCGCAGACAGCGACGACGCCCTCATTGGCGCCGCCCGCACGCAGATGCTGGTCGACCTCTCCCTGCGCTCCGCCCCGTCCTCGTGGCTACGGACCGTCGGCCTCACGGCACGCGAGACGGGCTGCTGCTTGTTCGACCCTCACGAACCGGATGATGGATGCGGAACTTGAGCAGAAGCTGGCTGTGATCCAGGAGCGTTGGTCCCGCGCCCTCGGGTGTTGACTGGTGCTCACCGGCGCCGGTGCCAAGCTGTCGAAGTCACTCATCCGCGAGGGCAGCGCTCCGCCCCTGCCCGGCGCCAGGCCATGGATGCTCGACGCAGGCTCGAGCCAGGTCGGTTTGGCGCCGCCGTCCTCGCCGGATGTGCGGCATAAGACTCAGATCTGGTTGAGGCCGCCGTCGACGTACAGGCTCGAGCCGGTGATGAAGCTGCTCTGCTCAGAGGCGAGGAACGCCACCGCGGCAGCGACCTCCTCCGGCCGCCCGATCCGGCCCAGCGGCACCTGCGCCGCCAGTTGCTGCCTGAAGGCGGCGGCCTGCTCCTCGTCCGGGGCGAGCCCCGACAGCCCAGGGGTGTCGATCGGGCCCGGAGTGACGGCGTTGACCCGGATGCCGCGTCCCTTGAGTTCGTTGGCCCAGGTCCGGGCGAACGAACGGGTGGCTCCCTTGGTCGCCGAGTACACGCCCATCGTCTCATTGCCGGAATCCACGTTGGTGGAGCCGTTCAAGATCACCGAGGCGCCGTCGTTGAGCAGAGGCAGTGCCTTCTGAACGGTGAACAGTGTGCCCCGGACGTTGATTCGGAAGTGGGTGTCGAAGTGCTCTTCGGTGACCTGCTCAAGTGTCGCGAACTCGGCGACGGAGGCGTTCACGAACAGCACGTCCAGGCCCTGGCCCCGGTTGCGGACCGCCTCGTAGACGTGGTCCAGGTCGGCCAGGTCCGAGATGTCGCCGACCACCGCGGTGGCCGCCGCTGAACCGATCGCTTCGACGGCCACATCGAGTTCGGTCTTGCGCCGTCCGGTGATGAAGACGTGTGCGCCCTCGGCCGCCAGCCGTACGGGATGCAGGACGCGCAGGTTGATGAACGCGGCAAGGGCGGCTTCCGGGGCGGGTTCAGCGGGTGGCCTGCTCCTCGCTGCGCGTGGCGGAAGGTCCCGGCCGGAATCCGGCGGGACCTTCGTCGTTCCGTGGCTGCGGTGACCGCCGTCAGCGTTCGAGGGCCAGCCTCGAGCAGCCGGGGGCGGCCCGGGAGACGCAGACGAACATCACATCGTTGGCCGCTCGCTCGTCGGGCGTCAGCAGGACGTCGCGGTGGTCGATCGTGCCCGACAGGACGCCGGTCTCGCAGGTGCCGCAGGTGCCTTCCCGGCAGGAGGAGAGGACCTCGATGCCGGCCTCCTCCATCACGTCGAGGATCGTTTTGTCGGCAGGCACCTGTAGAACCTGTCCGGAGTCGGTCAGCTCGACCTCGAAACCCTCAAAGACGGCGTCCGAGTCGGCCTCGAGCGCCGTGAACCGTTCGGTGCGCAGCGTGCCGGACGGCAGGGGCGTGCACACGCACTCCAGGGCGTCGAGGAGCGGCGCCGGCCCGCAGCAGTAGATCGGCGCGCCGTCCGGACGGCCTGCGACGATCCCGGCCAGGTCGAGGAGTCCGGTCTCGTCCTGCGGGCGGACGACGACGCGGTCGCCGTGGCGCGCCACAACGTCGTCCACGAAGGCCATCGAGCCCCGGGTGCGGCCACCGTAGTAGAGCCGCCAGTCGGCACCGGCTGCGTCGGCCGAGGCGAGCATCGGGAGGATCGGCGTGATGCCGATGCCGCCCGCCACGAAGACGTATGCCGCCGCCGGCTCCAGCTCGAAGTTGTTGCGCGGACCGCGTGCCTTGATCGGATCGCCCACGCCGAGCTTGTCGTGGACGTGCGCCGAACCGCCGCGGCTTTCCGGCTCGCGCAGCACGGCGACCTGCCAGCTGCTGCGGTCGTCCGGATCGCCGCACAGCGAGTACTGCCGCACCAGCCCGTCGTCGAGCAGCAGGTCGATGTGGGCCCCGGCGGACCAGGCAGGCAGCTCGGCCCCGTCGGGGCTGCGCAGTTCGAGTAGCCGGACGTCCGCGGCCGGCTCCGTGGCGGCCGCGACGACCAGCTCCAGCTCGATCTCAGTGTTCACGCGTCCACCAGCTCCGGCTCGGGGTCGGGTACGGCGGAGTCGGTCCGGCCGCCGCCGTGCGTGTCCGGGTGCGCCAGGAGCCACTCCCACAGGGCGATGGGGTCGGTGTCCTCGTGGGCGGTGCCGCACCAGCAGTAGCCGACGAGCACGTCGGTGTTGAGCTTCCACACCACCCGGTAGACGGTCCGCCCCTTGAGCATCTGGGTGGGCGCCGGCAGGTCCGCGCGCACGGGGGCGGCCTGGTTGGGGCTGCTCATGGCGCGGTCACCGCCTTCGCCGCGGCCGTCCTCTCCTCGCCCTGGGCGACCAGCTTGGTGAGGATCCGGCGGGCGGCCAGGGCGCCGGTGTCGATGTTGATCGACAGCTCCTGGTAGTTCTCCTTCTCGCCCTCGACGACCTTTTCGAGCAGGTCGAGCGCGACGACGTCCTGCATGACCACCGTGTGGTTGTTGGTCGCGAGGAACGCGGTGACCTCCTCGTCGTCGAGCGCGAAGTCACGCGAGACCATCCAGAAGTCCAGGGTCTCGTGCTCGGTCGACGGGGTGATCCCGTAGGTCACCTCGACGTGGAAGGCCTTGTCGTCCGGGCCCTCCTCCGGCGGCAGGACGCCGGCCGGGGCGATACGGCTGTGCAGCAGGTAGAGGCACGGCGCGTGGTACTCGACGTCCTGCCAGCGGGTGATCCGGCCATCGATGCCCGTGGACTTGGAGTAGAACGGCGGGCACTCGGCGTCGTCCATGTGGCGGCTCACGTAGACGACGTTGGCGTCCTCGTCGACCTCGGTCGTGATCGGCGTCTCGGCGACCTCCGGCGTGCCGATGTAGCCGCCGTGGAGGTAGGTCTCGTGGGAGAGGTCCATCAGGTTGTCGACCAGCAGGCTGTAGCGCGCCTTGAGCGGCTCCATGCCGCGGACGACCGTGTAGTCCGGCGAGTCCAGCCACGGCGCCCGCGGGATCAGCGCCTCGTCGGCCAGCTCCTGGTCACCGATCCAGACCCACACCAGCGAGTCCTGCTCGCGGACCGTCCAGGCGGGGACGCGGGCCGTGCGCGGGATCCGCTTCTGGGCCGGTGCGGCGACGCAGGCGCCGGTCTTGTCGTAGGTGAAGCCGTGGTAGCCGCAGACGATCTGGTCGTCCTTGAGGTGGCTGAGCGACAGCGGGTACCGGCGGTGCACGCACCGGTCGGCCAGCGCGACGACCTCGCCCTCGCCGGTCCGGTAGAAGACGAGCGGCTCTCCGCAGATCGTGCGTCCGAGCAGGCCGTCGCCGATCTCTTCACTGTAGGCGGCGACGTACCACTGGTTCACAGGCCAACTGGGCATCGGTGTCTCCTTGTGTGTCTCTCGCCCGGCCGAACCCCGTCCGGGGTCCGGTGCGACGACCGGGTTGCCTCACGTTGACTGACGCGGCCCTCTGCGGCCCAGGGCACTTCCGATGTACGGAAGGAAAGGAATTTCAGCGTGCTCTTGCGAGGAACCCAGGGGTTCACCCCCGGGAGGAATCGCATCCGGTAACGGCGATGCTCCGTATCGCCGCGGCACGGGCGCGGAGCGCCCGCAAGAAACCGGGCCGAGTGCCCGGTGAGGAATGTGCCCTGTTCGAATGCCGGTACGTCGAGCGGCAGGTAACGTCACGGTCGTGAAGCTGACCGTGCAGGTGAAACTCCTGCCGACGCCGGTGCAGGCGGCGGCACTTGAGGAGACCCTGCGTGCCTGCAACGAGGCCGCGACCTGGGTGTCGTCCGTGGCGTTCGAAAGAGATGTGAAAAGCAACTTCGCCCTGCGCGAGCACACCTACACGGCCGTCAAAGACCGGTGGAGGCTCGGAGCTCAGGCCGCCCAGCACGTCATCAAGAAGACCTGCGACGCGTACACGACGCTCAAGGCGAACCTGACGGCAGGAAACCTCGGTAAACCCTCCTCCAAGCGCTACCGGCGGGCCACCGAAAAGCCGATCGCCTTCCGCCCGGAGGGCGCCCAGCCCTATGACGACCGAATGCTGTCCTGGCAGTACACGCAGCGCACGGTGTCGATCTGGACCCTGTCCGGTCGGATCAAAGAGGTGGCGTTCACCGCCGCCCCCGAGCATTTGGCCCGCCTGGCTCTGTGCCGCAAGGGCGAGTCCGATCTGCTGTTCCGCGACGGTATGTGGTTCCTGACCGCCACCTGCGAGGTTCCCGAGGCCGAACTCACCACCGGCGTCACGGAGTTTCTCGGGGTCGATCTGGGGATCGTGAACATCGCGACCACCTCGGACGGTCAGATCATGGCCGGACGCCGGCTGAATCGCGGGCGTCTGCGCGAGCGCACCCTGCGTACGAAACTCCAGCGTAAGAACACCCCGTCCGTCAAACGGCGCCTGAAGAATCGGCGTCGTAAGGAGGCGCGGCGGGCGCGGGACATCAACCACAAGATCGCGAAACATGTGGTGGCCGAGGCAGAACGCACCGGACGCGGAATCGCCCTGGAAGTCCTCACAGGCATCCGCGCGCGGGTACGGCTTCGCAAGCCCCAACGGGCCACCCACTCCTCCTGGGCATTTGCCCAGCTCGCAGATTTCATCGCGTACAAGGCCCGCAGAGCGGGGGTGCCGGTGGTGCACGTCGATCCGGCGTACACCTCCCGCACCTGCGCACAATGCGGGCACATCGACAAGGCGAACCGGGCCAGTCAGGGCCGTTTCGTATGCCGGTCCTGCGGTGTCGTTGCACACGCGGACTGGAACGGCTCCCGCAACATCCGCCACCGTGCGGAAGAGTTGTGGCGATGCGGGGCGCAGTCAACCGCCCCGGACCCGCCCCCGAACACCGGGCGTGGGACAGGACGCAAACGCAGCACCACAGCCAGTGGCGCCCGTTGTGCAAGCCTGGGACTTTCCGTCCCGGGTGGTTGACCTCGCGCCCGACGGACCCTCAGCCCACGCCCACGGACCTCAGCCCGCGTCCAGCAGACGCCGGCCACGGGTCGGCCGGGTCGGTTCCCAGCCCAGGGCGCGGGAGATGCTGCGGCTCGCCGCCTGTACCGCGGGGGTCAGCGCCGTCGGGGTGAGGGGGCCGTCGGAGCGGACCACGACGGAGAGCGCCGCCACCACCTCGCCGCCCGCGCCACGTACGGGGCAGGCGACCGACAACGCGTCCTCGGTCACCTGACGGTCGCTGAGGGCCGACCCGGCGCCACGCACTTCGGCGAGCATCTTGCGGAGCACCGCGGGGTCGGTGACGGTGTACGGCGTCCAGTGCCGCAACGGCTCGGCCAGCACCCGCTCCTGGACCTCCCGAGGAGCGTGTGCCAGCAGGACGAGTCCGACGCCGGTGGCCGGCAGGGCGAAGCGCCCGCCGACCTTGGTGAGGACCCGGATCGCGCCACGGCCGGTGATGCGCTCCACGTAGACGACCTCGTGACCCTCGCGCACGGCCAGCTGCACGTTCTCGTGGGTCGCCTCGTAGAGGTCCTCCATCGCGGGCAGCGCGGTCTCCCGCAGGGCGAGCCCGCGGGGCGCCGCGCACGCCGCCTCCCAGAGCCGGAGTCCGATCTGGTAGCCGCCGTCGGCCTCTTCCAGCGCGCCCCACTCGATGAGGTCGGTGACGATGCGGTGGGTGGTCGTGAGGGAGAGGCCGCTCGCCCGGGACAGCTCGGAGAGGGTGAGCCGCGGGCGGGCGGCGCCGAAAGCGCCCAGCACGTCGAGTGTGCGGACGCTGAGGGAACGGGCGTCGCGCCCGCCCGTCGCTGCGCTTTTACCAGGCACCGGCGGCTCCGGGATGCTCGGGCTCCTGGCGGGAGACCGCCGGGAGCAAGGCGCGCCCGATCGTGTACCGGCGGGCGCGGGGCGATATGAGGGCTACCGTACGGCCCCGCCCAGGTCGCCGGGGCGGCCTGGGCCGAGGGTGTCCGACCGGTCACCCGCGCCTCGGGGGCCGTCACCGGTGAAGTCGGTGACGGCCCCCGAGGCGCGGGCGGGGCGCGGACTCGTCACCGCGGATGATCTGCCCGCGGCCTCGGGCCGTGCACCACCACCAGCCCGTTGTCGGCGTCGACCTCGACGCGGTCGCCGGTCGCGATCCTGGCGACCGGGTCGTCGTCGAGCTCGGTCACCGTGGGGACGCGGGTCACGATTGCGCCCAGGGCGGCCTTGGTGGTCAGGTTGGTGAAGACCATCGCCAGCGGTGCGGTGCCCATGAGGCGGGTCGACTGGAAGAAGCCGGACCAGCCCGAGGAGCCCTTCGCCCCCGGGAAGACCAGCACCTTGCCGGTGAAGCAGACGCCGTAGAGCTCGTGCCTGCGCTCGACGATGGTGCCGGTGGCCGGATCGATGCCGCCCCAGCCGGAGATGGTCTCGTGGGAGACCAGGGCCTCGCCCTCGACGCGCCCCGGCACGATGCCGCGGCCGCGGAGCACAAGCCGCCGGGGTTCTGCGACGCTGGTCATCGGACCACCGCCGCGGGGGCCAGCGAGCCGCGCCAGCGGCCGGTCACGGCGGCGTCGACGCACTCCTCGGTGGTGCCGAACCAGGCCTCGATGCCGAGGATCGCCGGCAGGTAGTGGGCCTGCTTGGCCGAGTCCGTGGCGAACACCTTGGTGCCCGCCGGCGCCACCCGCGACATGGCCGGGCAGGAGTCGGTCAGGACCCGTCCCCCGGCGCCCTCGATGGTGGCCGTCCATCCGTTGCGGTCCGCGACGGAACGCAGCGCGCGCGGCGTCATGACCCACAGTTCGGTCCCGGCCGACAGGGTGCGGCCCTCGAGCGCCCGCGCGACCCGGCCGATCTGCTCGAGCGAGGCGTGCGGGCAGCCGATCAGCACGAAGTCGACGTCCTCGCTGTTCCCGATGGAGTTGAGCGAGTCGTACATCGCGCGGCGCTCCGCCTCGCCGTAGTGCAGCGGCTCGGGCGGGGCGGCGCCGCCGAAGGCGGCCTCCAGGGTCGGTGCGTCGGGGGTGCGTCCAGGGATGTGGTACATCTCGACGCCGCCCGAGGAGGCGGCGGCCGCACCGAAGTGCTTCAGGTCCGCCAGGTCGGGCTGGCCGAGGTCGCCGACCATGACCGGCCGCGCCTCCATGACCGCGTCGCCGACGAAGTAGCCGAACATGCCCCAGTCCTGGAAGCCGGTCATCCGCAGCCCGGACTCGATCAGATGGGTGCCGTACCGGTTCTCCACCAGGTGGTTGCCCCAGCAGGGGATCCGGCCGGTGATGCTCGCCGACCCGGTCGAGGCGCCCCCTTCGCAGTTGGTGCGCGCGCCGAGGACCGAGTTGGCGTACACCACCGCCGAGGACTCCATCCAGGCGACGTGCTCGCCGTAGGTCGGCAGGTTGCCCACCTGGTACGGAGTGCACGTGGCCAGGACGTTGACGCCCTTGGAGCTGTAGAACGACTCGGCGTCGGCCTGCAGCTCGATGTTGCGCTCGGAGTACGGCATGATCCCCAGCGCGTCGTTGCCGAAGCCGTGCTGGAGCTGGCAGGTCGGCACCTTCATCTGCGGCACCGTGATGTCGTCGTCGCAGTCGAGGCTGATCACCGCGAACGCCTTCGACCAGCCGCCCTCCTCGAACAGCTTCGTCTTGGCGGGCGAGGGCTGGGTGTTGGTCCCCGCCACATTGCGTGTCTCGCACAGGTGGTCGGCGCCCAGGGCGTCGGCGTACCTGATGAGCAGGTCCATCGCCGCTGCGACGGCGTCGCCGTCACGGCCGTCGCGCATGGCCTTCTCTTCGTCGGTCAGAGCGACCATCGGCTCCTCCTCAGTCCTGGACGTTCTCACGGACGCGGTCGCGCAGCGCCCCGAGGTCGACTTGGTGGACGTCCTCGCCCAGGGTCAGGTCGAGGGCGTGCGCGGCGGCGAGGCCCATCGCCGAGCAAGGGCCCATCACCCGGACGCTGGAGAGGGCGGCGGCGTCCCCGTCGACACAGCGGCCCGCGGCCACGAGGTTGTGCGCCTGCGGCGAGAGCATGCTGCGCAGCGGGACGTAGTGGACGTGGTCGGGGCCGAAGGTCTCCCATACGTAGCCCTCGACCCGGTCGTGCAGTTCGACTGGCCAGGCCGTCCGGGCGATGGCGTCGTCGAACTTCGTCTCCTGCCGTACCTCGTCGAGGGTCAGCTGGTGGGAGGCGGCGAGCCAGCGGGCCTGCCGCCGCCCCGGGAATCCGTAGGCCTGGACCTTGGCGTTCTTGAACGCCTTCGGGAACTCTTGCCGGAGGAACTTCACGACTCGGTCCGCCTGGGCGCGGCCCCGCAGCTGCGCGTCGGTGGCCTCGACGGCGGTCAGGGGAGCCTCGACGTGGGTCATGTTCATCACCGCGGTGTTGCGGCCCGGGAAGAAGAACGCGAGCCCGTCGCGGCGGACGAGGCCGTACTCGCCGGCCTTCTCGTCGACCCGGGCCACCAGCTCGGCGGGCTCCGGATTGCCGGACTCGTCGAGTCCCTCCAGGCGGATCTGCTGGGAGCCCCAGACGGTACGGTCGGGGACCTGGCAGGGCAGCCCCGCCTCCCACGCGAGCGCAGCGTCGCCGGTCGTGTCGACGACACCGCGGGCGGTGACGCTCACGGGGCCGAAGCGGGTGGCGAAGTCGACCCGCTCGATGACGCCGCCCTCGATCCCCACGCCGCTGACGGAGGCGCCGAGGACCACCCGGATGCCGAGCTCCTGGACGATGTTCTCGAACCAGCGGCCGAGGGCCACCTCGTCGTAGACCACCGTCTGGGTGTGAGTACGGCGGTAGTAGATGTCGTTGGTCTTCTCCATCGCCTCGAAGAGCTCGCCGAAGATCCCGTAGGTCAGCTGGCGGTAGTCGGGCGCGTTGCCGTAGATCCCGCAGAAGAGCCCGATCATCGAGTTGACGCACTGGCCGCCGAGGACCGGGAGCGCGTCGACGAGGACGACGTCGCGGCCGAGGCGGCGCGCCTGGATGGCCGCCGAGAGCCCGGCGATTCCGGCACCGACGACGAGGATGTCGGCGTCGAGCCGTTCGGCCGGATGGTCGGCCGGCTTGGTGACCGTGTGGACGACGAGATCGGAAAGAGCGTGGGGCATGGTGTCGTTCGTCTTTCTTGAGAGCGTTGGTCAGTTGGCGGCGGTCCGGCGCAGCGTGGCGCCCCGGTCGAGCGGCTCCACGGCGTCGGCGTACACGCCGAGCCAGGAGCCGGGCCGCGCCGGCCAGGTCTGCGGCGCGCGTGTTTCGGCGTACGCCTCGATGCGGCGGTTCAGCTCTTCGTCGTCGATCAGCAGGTCGACGGTCCGGTTCGGGACGTCGATCGCGATCTCGTCACCGGTGCGGACGACGCCCAGCGGTCCGGGCACGCCTGCCTCGGGCGAGATCTCGCCGACGACGATGCCCTTGTTGACGAGCCCCGAGAGCTGCCCGTCGGTCACGAACGCCACCTGCTCGCTCAGGCCGGCGCCGTTCAGCGCGAAGACCACGTTGGAGGCCATCCCCATCCCCGGTGTTCCGGTGACGCCAAGCCCCCGCAGCACGAGGACCTCGCCCGGCAGCACCTCGCCGCGCTCGATCGCCTCGGTGGCCTCGGGCGCTGCTTCGAAGACACGCGTCGTGCCGCGGAAGGTGCGGGCCCGGTTCTCCGTCACCGACAGCTTCACGATGCCGGAGTCGGGGCACAGGTTGCCGCGCATCAGGACGATGGTGGACTCGGCG
Source organism: Streptomyces sp. CB01635 (assembly GCF_002803065.1). Lineage (GTDB taxonomy): Bacteria > Actinomycetota > Actinomycetes > Streptomycetales > Streptomycetaceae > Streptomyces. Next base: position 46,865 of record NZ_NNBL01000017.1, on the reverse strand, counting down.
CGCATCGGCTCGGCGCGGATCACCTCCGCGTCGACGGGGGCGCCGGCGACGGCCTCGGCCATCGGCTTGCCCGTGACCGTCATGGCGGAGCCGTCGATCCTGTCGCCGAGCTGCCGGAGCACGCCGCGAGCGCCGCCCGCGGCGTCGAACTCGTCGATCGTCGTGGGCCCGTTGGGCTGGACCGCCGCGATCGGCCCGACCTCCCGCCCGATCTCCTCGAAGAGCCGGTGGACATCGATGTCGTACGGCGACTCCGCGGCGATCGCCTCCAGATGCTTGACCGCGTTGATCGAGCCGCTGACCGCGATGACCGCCGTCACCGCGTTGCGGAACGCGGCGGGGGTCATCACCGTGCTGGGGCGCCGGTCCGCCTCGATCGCCGCCATGACGACCGGGCCGGCGGCCTTCGCGGCCGCCCACATCGTCTCGCTGTTGGCCTGGGTCGGGGCGGAGCCGGGCAGCGCCATCCCGAGCGCCTCGGCGACGATGTGCATGGTGTTGGCGGTGCCCATCCCCTGGCAGACGCCGGGGCCGGTGATGGCGCGGTCGGACATCTGGCAGAGGTCGTCGAAGCTGATGGCGCCCGCGGCGAGCTTGCCGGCGTCGACGAAGACCTCCTCGATGTCGACACGGCGACCGTTGTCGAGGACACCGCAGCTCTGGTATCCGCAGGCGACGATCACGGTGGGGACGTCGGTCCGCGCGGCCGCCATCAGCTGGCCGGGCGTCGTCTTGTCGCACGACGCCAGGCAGATCATTCCGTCGAGCTTCGCGCCCTCGACCACCGACTCGATGTCGTAGGACACCAGGTCGCGGCCCGAGAGCACATATCCGCCGCCCCGGCCGGCGGCCATGCTGAAGTCCGTCGGCGCGACGGTGCGGATCTCGAAGCCCAGCCCGCCGGCGTCGTACACCGACTGGCGGACGGCCTCCGCGACCTTGTCGAGGTGGGCGAAGCACGGCGCCAGCCCGGAGGAGGAGTTGACGATGGCGATCTTGGGCCGACGGATCTCCTCGTCGTTGTAACCCAGCGCCTTCCACTGCGTGCGGGTCGTCGCCCAGCGGGAAGACCCGATCGGATGGTTGCTCCGCAGCTCTGTGGACACCGCTTGACTCTTTCCTGGTTGTTGCTGGTGGTTCTGTGCGAAGTGACTGAGGCGGGCGTCCGTCATCAGGAGGCGGCCGCCGTCTTCACCGGCGCCACGCCGGTCGTGGGTGTCTCCACGGAGATCGCTCCCTCGGCCTCGGCCGGCAGCCGACGCTGGACCCGGCCGAACACGAACAGCACCACCACCATCACGGCCGGGCAGACCGCGAACACGGTGAACGCGCCTTGTGCCCCGAGACCGGCGTCGAGGATGACACCGCCGAGCCAGGGACCGACCATCGCACCGATCTTGGCGACCGAGGACGCCCAGGCGGCACCGTTGGCACGGATCGCCGTCGGGTAGAAGGTGCCGGCGATGCTGGTGATACCGCCATGACCGCCGTTGACGAACATCTTGGCGCCGATGACGAAGGCGACGTAGACGGCCGGGGCGAGAGCTCCGCTGCCCAGCGTCACCATGCAGACGACGGCTGCGAGCGGCATCCACAGGATGATGCCCGCGCCCTTGCGGTCGACGAACCGGCTGATGAACAGCTGCGCGACGGCGCCCGCGACGCTCGCCAGGGCGGCGATGGTGGCGGCCGCGCTCACGCTGAAGCCCATCCGCTCGTTGATCATCGGGGTCCAGAAGACCAGGAAGTAGATCAGCGCCGAGGAGAGGAGGTAGACGACCCACAGCAGGGGAGTGATGGCGGCGAGGTGGCCGCGGAAGAGCTGGGCGGGGGTGAACCGCTTGCCCGAGTGCGCCTGCTCCTGGGCCTCGGTGGTGAAGCGGGTCCCGGGCTCGATGGACAGGCCCGGCTGGAAGCGGCTCAGGATGCGGGAGATGCGCTCGTCGCTGTCGGGGCGGGCCTTCAGCGCCAGGAACTTCACCGACTCGGGCAGCAGTGGCAGCACCGCGAGGACGGTGAGCAGGGAGCAGACACCGCCGACGACGAACACCGATCGCCAGCCGTAGTCGGGGATCAGCCAGTTGGAGACGGGACCGCCGGCGGCGCCGCCGAGCGTGTAGCCGCACATGATGATGGAGACGGCGGTCACCCGGAACCGCTTCGGCGCGTACTCGGCCGCCAGGGCCCAGGTCAGCGGGAGTACGCCGCCGAGGAAGAGCCCGGATATGAAGCGCAGGGCGAACAGGTGTGCGTAGGTGTCCGCCTGGGCGAAACCGAGCATGAAGACGCCGAATCCGGCGACCGACACGATGATGGTGGGACGGCGTCCCATCCGGTCCGCCAGATAACCCATGATCAGCGCACCGATCATGGTGCCGAAGAGGCCGACCGTGCCCAGGGTGCCGAGCTGGGTCTCGGTGAGCCCGAAGTCCTTCTTGAGGTAGGTGGCGGCGAACGACAGGATCTGGAAGTCGAAGCCGTCGAGGAAAGTGATCAGACAGCAGACCGCGTACATCAACAGCCAGCGGCGGTTCGCTCGCTGACGCTCGATGATCGGGGCCAGTTCCACGAGGTGTGGTGTGGCGCTCATGGACGTCTCCTCATCGTTGAGGGGAGGGCGGGGCGGGGTGCGGGGTCAATGCGGGCCGTGGCGATGCCCTGGCCGGCGTGGACGCTGCCCCGGTCCCCGGTTCGGATGACGGTCAGCGGGTCCCGGTCCGTACCGGTCACGGTGGGGACGCGGGTGACGACCGCGCCGAGCGCGGCTGTTCCGGTCATGGCCGCGAAGACCATGCCGAGGGGTGCGGCGCCGGCGAGCCGGGTCGCCTGGAAGAAGCCCGCCGCTCCGGAAGAACGGGCCGATCAGGGAGCTCCCCACATGCTCGCCGAGCATGGGCAGGCCGTCGATCAGATGTGACCTGCGCCATGGTCAGGGCATGGGGCATCGAGGGCTCCTGTGGAAGGGGGTTGTGCCGCGAACGCGGCTCTCACTGCATGCCCCGCACCGTAGGCGGACCGTCTCGCCGGAGGGAATGCCCAGGTCAATAGAGCGTTCGACTGGGAGGTATCAATTCCGTTTATGGTCCAAGGCGGGCCGCCGCCCGGGCCACCAGGTCACGCAGCCAGCTGTGCGCCGGGTCCTCGTCGTGGCTCGCGTCCCACCAGAGATGCTCTTCCAGCGGATCGAGCGATACCGGGCAGGCGAGCGTGCGCAGCCCGTGCGCGGACCTCAGCGGCGCGGCGAGCCGCTCCGGAACGAGCGCCACCCGCCGCGTTCCGGAGATGAAGTCGGGCACGGCCCGGTAGCTCTCCACGCGTACGGCGATCCGTGGCCGGATGCCCAGGGTGCTCAGCTGCCGGGTCGCCGGAGCGGCCGACGGGTAGCCCTCGTCCCGGTGGTAGGGCACCACCCACGGCAGCCGTGCCAGGTCCTCGATGCCGAACGACTCGGTCCCGCACAGCGGGTGGTCGGCGGACACCAGGCAGACCCACCGGTCCTGGAAGAGCGGAGCCGAGTGGACACCTGGGGTGCGGAAGTGGCCCAGCGGCGGGGAGACCATGGCGTCGACGAGCCGGATCGCGTCGCCCGCGCCACTGCCCAGGGTCTCCCTGATGAGCTGGACGTGGAGCGCCGCATGCGGCGCCTCGCGGTCGAACAGCCGTGACAGCGCGGGGCCGAGGACCGTCGCCTGGTAGTCGGCCATCAGCAGCGTGAACTCCCGCTCGGTGGTGTCGGGGTCGAACGCCCTGCCTGTCGCGAAGAGCCTCTCGGCGGCCGCGCACACGGTCTCGACCTGCCCGGCCAGCTGCGCGGCGAGCGGCGTCAGGACGTAGGCACCCTGCACCCGGGCGAGCAGCTCGTCCCCGAAATGCCGGCGCAGCCGGGACAGCGCGGCGCTGACGGCGGGCTGGGTGACGCCGAGGTTCCGGGCGGCCCGGGTGACGTTCCGCTCGCGCAGCAGCGCTCGCAGCGTCACCAGGAGGTTGAGATCGAGGTTCGCGAGGTGCGTGGGACGGGACTGCCGTGGGCTCATATGCCCGAGATTCTGCCCCACGCACGACGGCCTTTTCCATCCTTCACCTCCGGGCCGCCTCCGCGGTCGGGGAGGCGGTCACCGCCGCCCGAGCAGGGCGGCGGTGCATGGCGTGCCCCGGCACGCGCCGCCCGCCGCCCCTTCGGCTGCCGACCTCCGGTCCTCTGCCACGGCGGCGGGCCGCCGGCGTCCTCACCCGGCGCTCCTCGTGGGCGCTGCGCTCCTCATGGGCCTCGCGCGTCTCGTCGACCAGCGTGCCGTGGAACACGGATGTGCTTCTCGACGAGATCGGCCGCCTGCGCGCCCTCCCCCGCGCGCACCAGCTCGGTGCCGCCGTGGCCGGCCAGTCCTCGGCTCCCTGCAACGCCCGAAGGATCAGCGGGCGCAGTGACTCGCGTACGGAGGACGTGAGCTGGTTGCCGGAGCTGCGGGCCATCTGGACGTGGAACCGGGTGACCGAGATCGTTGAACTCGGGCACCCCCACGTTCGGCTCCCGCATGCGCGCGAGAAGCGCCTCCGCCTGCTCTAGGTGTATTGAGCATGAGCGTTGTTGACACGCGCGGGTCTTGAAGAAGGCGAAGGCCTCCGTGTGTGGTGGAGGTGTCGAAGTCTGCACCGCACGGAGGCCTTCATGTCCCACCGTAACGCCCGCCTGACCCTGCACGGCAGGCGGATCCTGGTCGAACGGGTCTGTTCCGGCCGCCCGATCGCGCACGTCGCCGCGGAAATGGGCATCTCCCGTCCCACCGCCTACAAGTGGGTCCGCCGCTGGCGAGCGGAGGGCGAACCGGGCCTGCTAGATCGCCCCAGCAGCCCCTACAGCACACCGCGCCGAACCCCTGCGGAGCTCGAGAAACTGGTCTGCGAGCTGCGCGTCAGCCGCAAGCTCGGGCCGGCCAGGATCGGCCCGATCCTGGGCATGCCCGCCTCCACCGTGCACCGCGTCCTGGTCCGCCAGGGCCTCAACCGGCTGTCCTTCCTCGACCGGCCCACCGGGCAGGTCATTCGCCGCTACGAACGCGAGAAGCCCGGCGAACTCATCCACGTCGACGTGAAGAAGCTCGGCCGGATACCGGACGGCGGCGGACACAAGACCCTGGGGCGCCAGGCCGGCCGGGCCACCCGCTCCGCCATGGGCTTCGACTACGTCCACTCCGCCGTCGACGACCACTCCCGCCTCGCCTACAGCGAGATCCACCGGGACGAGAAAGTCGCGACCTGCGCGGCCTTCCTGGCCCGCGCGGCCGCGTTCTTCCACTCCCACGGCATCACCCGCATCGAGCGGGTTCTCACCGACAACGCGTGGGCCTATCGCAAAGGCCTGGCCTGGAAGGCCGTCCTCGCCGACCTCGGCGCGACGGGCAAGCTGACCCGCGCCTACCGGCCGCAGACCAACGGCAAGGTCGAACGCTTCAATCGCACCCTGCTCGACGAATGGGCCTACCTGCGGCCCTACACCTCAAACGACGAGCGGACAGCGGCCCTGCCAGACTTCCTCCACACCTACAACCACCACCGCTGCCACACCGCACTCGGCGGCAACCCGCCCATCACCCGCGTCAACAACCCTGCGGGTCAATACATCTAGGTCCTCCGCGGACGCGTGCTCGGCGGCAGCCGTGAAGCTGGAACGCTGCAGACCACCGCCCGCGGCTGCGGCACTGCGGATGACTGAAGGGCCCGCCCTCTGTAAGCCGGCGGCCGCGGCCAGGTGGTGCCACGTCGGGCAACGCTGTCCCCGGCGCGGGTGGCGGATCAGGTCCGCTGCCGAGTGCCGTCGACGAGGTGCGCTACGACCTCGTGACACTGGAGCGGCGGCGCCTGTCGGTGGTCGCCCACCGGGACGGGCATCGCACGCTGACCTCGTCCCGCGAGGGCGCCCCGCACGCCTGCGACCTGTCCGTGCGGCTGGGCTCGGAGGAGGCCATAGCCCTCGCCGACGCGCTGATGCCCGACCACCACAGTCCGAGCGTGCTGTCGACGACCGACCTGGGACTGGTGGCGCTCCTGGGCCTGGTGCTCGATGGGAGCGGGGGGCTGCGCCTCGCGGGCGAAGTACCGCCCTTCGCTCAGCGGCGGGTGGTCGAAAGCGTGGAGGCCGGGCGGGCAACTAAGGCCCGGGGGGCCGGTGTTGGGGGCCGCGCTGGCTGCGGGGAGGTAGTTGTGGGTCATGGTGCGCCTTTCAGTGCGGGCGGGATGCGGCTTCCGTCATGGCGCCGTTCGGCCGGCCGGGCATGCCCTCGAGGACAAAGGCGGCGGCGGGGATCGGGTCGGCGGCGAGGGCCTCGGCGGCCGGGCGCTCCTCGGCGACCGTGGCTCTCGGGTCGGCGGGGCCGTACAGGCGGGCGAGAGAGTCCACGGTGACGATCAGGTGGTGGCCGGGCTCGAAGACGCGGGCGTCGCCCATGACGCTGTCGGCGTGGGTGCGGGTGGTGCAGGTGAGGCGGACCCACGGGGTGGGTCCGTTGAACGCCTTCACGGTGCCGACGGTGCGGTCCTCGAGGCAGACGGCGGCGATCACGTCCATGCCGGGTCGGACCATGTCGGCGCGCACGGGGATCGCGGTCCCGTCGGCGACGGCCGGGTACGTCTCGGCAAGGTAGGCCAGGAGGGCATCGTCGACCGGGCCGGTGAGTTCCTGGACGGTCGGGCGCTGCTCCTGCACGGCCGGGGTGTCGCCCTGGTGGGCGGGGCGCAGCTCCACGGTGCCACGGGCGGCCTCGGAGACGATGCGGGCGTGGCCTCGGCTCTCGCGGGCGCTGCGCTGGCCCGGCTGCGTCATCGCCGCGTGGAGCTCGGCGAGCGCGTCGCGGGTGTCGACGGCTCGGGGGCGCCGCCGTTGACGATGCGGACGTGCTGGCGCTCCTCGGCGGGGGCCGGCTGCAGGCAGCGCATGGGGCTGGGGCGGGCAGCGTCGTACGCGCTGCTACTGCCCGAGGAGTTCGCCACGCTCTATGCACCACGGCAAGGTCTATGTCTCGGAGCATCTGACCAGCGTCTGCCGCCGGATGGGCATCTCGATCCAGCCGGCCCGGCTGCGAACGGGCGGGACAAAGGACCGGTAGAGCGTTATTTCCGCACCGTGCGTGAGGGCATCTTGGAGGCGCTGCCCGGCTACAAGGGCCCTGATATCCACTCGCGGGGCGAGTGCCCGGAGGATGACGCGTTCTTCCCCTGACCAGCACGCCGGTGCGGAGGCTCAGGCCATGGCCGGATCTGGTCCCTGAGAACCGCAACTCCCCACAATTCTGGATGTGTTGTCAGTGGTGGCTGCTTTCCTGGTGGGTCCCGTGCGCGAGGGGCGCACTGGGTCTGGACGGGGGAGCAACCAAGTGGTGCACGTGAGGGAGTACGTCCGCGCGGACGGCACGAGGGTGCGGGCGCACTCGCGGTGGGCGGCCGGGGCGCGGCGGGAGATGAGTGTCCTGGCCGTCATCGCCCTGGTGGTCGTTGGCTTCGCCGGCACCACGGGGAGCGGCAGCGCAGACGGCTTCAACAAGCAGAGGCCCCGGCCCCGGTCGACGGCCGTGTATCCGGTGAAGTTCCGGGACTGGGACGGGCTGCGGCCCCGGCCGACGCCGACGGTCTCGTATCCGATCCCGTGGGACCGGGGCCACTGAGCGAGAGCACCCAGAATGCGAACAGGGCCCGGATGAATCCGGGCCCTGTGGCTCTGCTCATGAGTTGTGGGTTCTGGCACAGATCTTGGTTGCGCCGTGAGGCGCTGTTGGTTCGAGTGGAGGTGGAAGACCTGCACCAACCCGCTGTCGCAGCAGTCGGGTTGAAGCTGAGGGCAGCCTGATCCGGGTGATGCCGGGGAGGGTGAGAGCGGCCCTGACAAAGCCGGGACGTGCCCAGTACTGCCAGATGGGGCGGGTCCGGCAAGCGTGATGGAGAGGAGTACGCGAGGAACCGGCGTCTTACGTCTCTTAAAGTGCCTCCGGCTCGAACCTGGCGGATCTGGGCCGGGAGCGGTGCGTATGCAGGTCATCCTTTCGGGTGGTCTGACAACTCCTGGGTCGGTCTACGAAAGCTGGCCGGGAGGCCACGAGGAAAGCCTGCGGCGTACTCGTGGCGATGCCGCAGGGACACAGTCGGGCTCCTCCTTCATCGAGCGAACCACAGTGAACACGGGAACTGTCCCGAACCTCGCCCTGTCACTTGTCTCCATCAGGCTGCCGGGGCTGAGCGCATCGACCGCTGATCGGTTGGGGACGGGGCGGAGCCGCCGTAGTACTCCGAGGCCGGGAGAGCCGGCCGCATGGGGAAGGGCGGCAGCGGTATCGAGAAGGGAAGGATGCTGCAATGCCGGAAGACGCCCCGCCGAATGGCGGAGCTCTGGGCCCTCGGGCCCGGGTACTGGAGATGCAGACCAAGCTTCACCGTTGGACGGTGGCCGATACCGGCCGCCGGTTCGATGACCTGTTCAACTTCGTGCACGACCCGGCGACGCTGTTGGTGGCGTTCGACCGGGTCGCGGGCAATCAGGGAGCCCGGACTCCCGGCGTCGACGGCCTGACAGCCACCGATGTCGAAGAGTCGATTGGTGTTCCCGGGTTCCTGAACGACCTACGGGCCGCTCTCAAGGACGGCACGTTCCGTCCTCTGCCGGTGCGGGAACGCATGATCCCCAAGCCGGGAGGCTCGGGGAAGGTCCGCAAGCTCGGGATTCCGACGATCGCGGACCGGGTCGTTCAGGCGGCGCTGAAGCTGGTGCTGGAACCGATCTTCGAGGCCGACTTCAAGCCGGTCTCCTATGGGTTCCGGCCCCGACGGCGGGCCCAGGACGCGATCGCCGAGATCCACTACTTCGGCACCCGGGGATATCGCTGGGTGCTGGATGCGGACATCGAGGCGTGCTTCGACTCGATCGACCACACGGCCCTCATGGACCGAGTGCGTCGCCGGGTGAAGGACAAGCGTGTCCTGACGCTGGTTAAAGCGTTCCTCAAGGCCGGAGTCCTCACGGAACTCGGCGAGAACAAGGAAACACTGACCGGCACCCCGCAAGGCGGCATCCTGTCCCCGCTACTGGCGAACATCGCCCTGTCGGCGCTCGACGAGCACCTCCACGGGCCCTGGGAACCAAGCGGGGCAATGGCCACCGAAGGCAAACGCGCCTATCGGCGTCGCAAAGGTCAACCCACGTGGCGGGTCGTCCGCTACGCGGATGACTTCGTCGTCCTGGTGCATGGCACCGAGGCCGACACCGCGGCACTGCGCGAAGAAGTCGCTGGCGTGCTCGAACCACTCGGCCTGCGTCTGTCGCAGGCCAAGACCCGGATCACGCACATGAGCGACGGGTTCGACTTCCTGGGGTTCCGCATCCAGTGGAAACGCAAAGGTGGCACGACCAAATGGCACGTCTACACCTTCATCGCCGACCGGCCCATCCGGTCGCTGAAGGCGAAGGTCCGTGCTCTGACAGGCAGGACATCGCAGCAGGATCTTGTCACCGTGCTGAAAAGAATCACTCAGATCATGCGCGGTTGGGCCAACTACTTCAAGCACGCGGTCGCCAAGCATGTCTTCGACAGGCTCGACGCCTTCGTGTGGTGGCGTCTCATCCGCATGCTGCGGGAACGTCACCGATGGAGTTGGGGCGACGTCCGCCGCCGATTCACCACCGCCAACGGGCGGTGGCGACCTATCGCGGCAGACGGGATCGAGCTGTTCCGGATCGCATCGGTAACGGTCAGCCGCTACCGATACCGGGCCAGCACGATCCCCAACCCATGGCAGCCTGCGAACCCCGTCTGACGGCAGAAACCGTGGAGAGCCCGTTGCGTTGAGAGACGCACGGCGGGTTCGGCGAGAGGTCCGGAGAAACGGACCGGGAGCAATCCCGGCACCGCGCTCCGGGCCTACTCAGCGGAGCCGTCGCAGAGGGTGACGTTGTCGTTCGAATTGCATGGGGTGATCACGAACTCCGCCAGCCCCATTGGTTGTACGAGGACCTTCACCGGTCCCCGTCTCTGCGCAGCCATCTCGACCGGCTCACCTTCAACGGCACCGTCATCGAAGCGGGCACCGACGCCTACCGTCTCGCCAGCACCCGCGCCGAACACGCAGAGGCGCGATGATCAACTGCTTCAACGCCTGGTCGGCAACCGCTGAAGACCGGCCAGGCCGACGTCATCCGAGCGGACCCGCTCTGGGGCCAGGGGCCCGGCATTCAGATGAGCTGCGATGCGCGTGACGGTCCGGGCATTGTCCTCGAACAGATGCGCCTGCATGCCCGCCGCCTGGGCGGCCTCAACGTTGACTGCGACGTCGTCGATGAACAGGCAGTGTTCCGGCCGCACGTCCAAGCTGGCGCATGCGGCCCTGAAGGCACGCAGGTCGGGCTTCTCGATGCCGATCTCGTGCGAGTAGACGATCTGCTCCACCAGCTCGTCGAAGTGATACAGCGACGTCTCCCGCTCCCGAGCGCCGACGAAGCTGTTGCTCAGGTTGCCCAGCCTGCAGCTTCCGCGCAGCCCTCGCACATAGTCGATCAACTCCTCGTTCGGCGTCCCCAGATACTCCGCCCAGAGATCAGCCATGAAGGCTTCAACCTGGGGGGCGTCGAGACTCAAACGGGCCGTCACCCGCTCGTGCACCTCTCGCTCGCTGATGCTCCCGACGCTCCCGGCCCGCCACACGTCGTGCATCCGTTCATGGACCGTGCCCAGAGGGAGCTTCAGCTGCTCTTCCCACCGTTGCACCCATCCTGTTTCCGGCGTGATCTCCAGCACGCCGCCGATGTCGAGAATGACGCAGGTCGCGGTCACGCGAACTCCCCCTCTCCGTCCTGGTCTGACCAGCGAGCGCGGACCGCCCGCTCATGTGATCGACTCAGACACTGTCGTCTCTCCCTCTGGGGCAAGGTCAAGCGATCTCCGAAGCTGTGACAGCGCTGTCGCAAGCAGCCGACCCGACTCGCCTGGATGAGCAGGTGCCTTGAAAAGCTCGGTCTGCCAAAGATCTTGGGGAGCCGTCCCTGAGCGTCACTGGAGCAGGATCATCTTGCGGAGTAGTTCGAATCCGGCTCGGCCATAGAGCTGCCTTTTGATCTTCTTGATGCGGTTCACCGCGCCCTCAATGCTGCCGGAGCTCCAGTCCAGGGTGAGCCCGGCTGTCACGGTGTCGAAGTCTCGATGCAGGCGCAGTGCGAAGCCGGTGAGGCCGGGTAGCTGGCTGGCGTCGACGGCGTCGATCCAGGTGGGGAGTGTGGAGCCGAGACGGTCGGTGAGGATCTCGCCGAAGTCGCGGACGTGTCCGGCGGCCTGGTCCAGTTCGGGGCAACGGGCCAGGACCTCCGTCAGGCCGGCTCTGTCTTCCTCGTTCAGGGTCGTGGGGTGTCGGGTGAGCCAGCCGGTCACCTGCCGCACCGTCGGCGGCTGCCGTGCCGCGTCGGCCGGAGTCCTGCGGAGGCCCGCGATGTGGGCGCGGACCATCTGATAGGTGACGTGCGCGTTGGCGGCAATGAGTTCGCCGTGCAGTCGGGTGACGCTGGTGCATCCCTCGGCGAACCGCCGCTCCAGGTAGGGCTTGTAGGGGTCCAGCCTGCTGGGCCGGGCCCGGTTCTCGCGAAGGGTGTCCTGCCAATGTGCGGCATTCGCGTACCGGAGCACGGTGTTGAGGCCCCAGCCCAGGTGCCGGGCAATCGCCCGGCGTGAGTGACCTTGGGCAAGGAGTTCGTGGACCAGGGCGTGCGCGGCCTTCTTGCGCTCGGCCCGCCGGCCGACGGGCGCCTGGTCGTCCTGCGGGCGGCCGGAAGCCAGTCGGGTGGCCTCCGGCAACATGCCACTGGGCGACGGGTCGCGCAGGCAGTCGCGGTGGGCGGCGACGCAGGTCTCAACGGCCCGACCGAGGCCCTGCCACAGATGGAACCGGTCAGCGACCTGCAGAGCGCCGGGGGCGCCGCGCCGGGCACCTTCGGCGTAGGCGCCGGCCCGGTCCCGGCAGATGATCTCCACGCCGGGGTGACGGACCAGCCACGCGGCCAGCGGCCCGGCTTCACGCGTCGGGAGTACATCGACCACGCGATGGTCTTCGACGCTGGTCAAGACGGTGGAGTAGGTCTGGCCGCGAGGTGAACCGTGCGTGCGGGGCAGCCAGCCGGGAGAACGGCTCGGCGAACGTCCGGCGCGGGCAGTCCGCCACTCCGCAGATGAAACGTCGGACCGTCAACCGGATCACGAAGCCCTGTTCAGCGAGCGGAAGGTCCTTCAGCCTGCGCTGATAGCGGTCGTGGACTCGGTCCGAGAATCGGCCACAGTCCGGACATGCCGCCCCCACCGCGCGGCCTCTCGCCACCACCTCGACCGTGCCGAACGCGGCCGTAACCGTCTCGACATCCACATCGTCGATCCCGTCGAACACCAGCGAGTCCCAGAACGGCGCATCTGTCTGCATGACCAGCACCATCACCGTCCACAACCGACCCCAGCAGCCGCCGGCAGACACCTGAGGGAGCGTCAATTCCGATCGCAGGACGACAAGGCGTACGCCGTCTCACGCGAGCCAGTCCCTCGCAATCGAACATCGAGGTAACGTTCAGCGACCGCTCCCCAAGATCTGTGCCAGAACCGAGTTGTGACAGCACGTATGGGGGAGTTTGGGAGGCGCCGACGTGATCGGGGGAATCGAACTGTTCACGAGATTCGACAGCGCCTGCGCGTAGCGGGTACCTCCCGAATCGTTCAGCGGGGCAGGCCGACTGCGCGGGAGATGACGGTGTCGAAGGCGCGGTCGGGGAGGATCCGGCGCAGGGCTATGAGGGGGCGGGCGCCGAAGCCGGTGGCATAGCGGGTTTTGGGCCGGCGGGCGGTGACGGCTTTGGCGATGGCATCGGCGACGACGGCGGGCGGGGAGTTGCGCTTGGCGTTGGCCTCGGAGCGCAGTGAGGAGGCGATGGCGGTGGCCTGGGCGGTGTAGGGGCCGCTGGATGAGGACTTCTCCAGCTTGTGGGCGGCGATGGCGCCCCATTCGGTGGCGATGCCGCCGGGTTCGATGACGACAACGTCTATGCCGAAGGGCTTGGCCTCGAGGCGCAGGCAGTCGCTGAGGGCTTCGAGGGCGAACTTGGTGCCGTGGTACCAGCCGCCGAGCGGGGTGTAGATCTTGCCGCCCATCGAGGTGACGTTGACGACGGTGCCGGAACGCTGGGCGCGCATGTGAGGCAGGGCGAGCTGGGTCAGGCGCAGGGCGCCGAAGACGTTGACCTCGAACTGGTAGCGGGCCTCGTCCAGGGGGACGTCCTCGAGGGCGCCGTAGGAGCCGTAGCCGGCGTTGTTGACCAGGACGTCGATGCGGCCGGTCTCGGCGGTGATGCGCTCGACGCCGGAGCGCATGGAGTCCTCGTCGGTGACGTCCATCGCCAACGGGCGGATGCCGCGGTCGGCGAGTTTGTGGAGTCGGTCGGTGCGGCGGGCGGCACCGTAGACGGTGTAGCCGAGTTCCTGCAGCTTGAGGGCGGTGGCCTCACCGATGCCGGAAGAGGCACCGGTGACGAGGGCGGTCTTGGCGGGCATGGCTGGTTCCTTACGACTAGGATGAACCTTGGTTCACTATCTATCGTGAGCCATGGTTCACCTTTGTGCAAATAGAAGGGCTGACGAGCCTCATGACCCAGGCCAGGGCGCCGCGCGCCGACGCGGTCCGCAACCGCAAGAAGATCCTCACCGCGGCCGGTGAACAGATCACCGCCCACGGCCCGGATGTCGGGATGGACGAGATAGCCGCCGCCGCCGGCGTGGCCGTGGGCACCTTGTACCGGCACTTCCCCACCAAGACCGACCTGGTCGCGGCCGTCGTAGCCGAGTTCGTCGCCCGCGTCGCGGACGACGCCGAGGCCGCACTCGCCCGCGTCAGCACCGGAATCCGCGCCCTGGACGAGCTGACCGCGTTCCTCGGCCGCGTCATCGAGGCGTCCGTGACCGACCGCGCCGTCAAGGCCGCCGCCCAGGCCCTCGGCGCGGAGCCGGGCGACCGAGCCGCCGAGGATCGCGCGGGGGCCGCCGTCGCCGCCCTCATCCACGCAGGCCAGGCAGACGGCGACATCCACCCCGACGTCACCGTCAACGACATCTACCTGCTGTTCTCCACCGCCCCCACCGACCAGCCATCCGTCGACCGCTGGCTCACCCTCGTTGTTCCAGGACTGACCACCCAAGCCCGGCCCACAGACAGCTGAGGACCGGGAGATGCCCGGGCACCCGGGACTCGTCCGACAGCGGAGGTCACGGGGCGCTTCGGGCTGCTCCGGCCGGATCATCGGGGACACCGCCCGTACGGTGACCACGTGACGACCCGCCGTGCTCTTGGCTCCGGCCCCCAGGCCGCGCGCACCATCCGCGCCTGGCAGGGCCGACCTGATCGACGCCCTGCCAGGCATCCGCCTCCCGGACGTTGCCGAGCTGCGCGCCCGGGGCGTGGTCGCAGGCCCCACAGAGACAGCGCCGACCTCACGGCGAACCCTCGGAGCCGGCGGCCATGCCGACGAGGAGCCCCCGCCTGAGGTGGCGGTGCCTGGGCCGGTGAGTACCGGTCGGCGAGTCTTGATCACTTCTGAGCCTGCTGGCTAGGTTGGCCGGCATGACTGACCCCAGAGCCCTCGCTTGGCCACCTGCTCCGATCAAGACCGAGCGGCTCGCACTCCGCGAGTCCGAATCCCGGGATCGTCCGGCGGTCATCGAGCTCAACGCCTCGCCAGAGGTGGGCACCTACCTTGGTGGCCCTCAAGCGCGTGCCGAGCTCGAACGCACGGTGCCCGAGGTACCCGGGCAGCGCCCCGGCTTTTTCGTGATCGATCTTGACGGGGCGATGATCGGCACGATCATGCTCGGTCCGCACGCAGAGGGTCCGGGGCACGTCCGTCCGGACGTCGGGAAGACCGAGCTCGGCTACCTGCTCCTGCCGCAAGCGTGGGGACACGGGTACGCCACCGAGGCGTGCGCAGCGGCACTCGACTGGTTCGCCGATGCGCTTCCCGGCGAGGCGGTGGTGCTGCGCACCCAGACCGCCAACGAGCGCTCGATGGGCCTGGCGGCAAAGCTGGGGTTCACCGAGGTGGAGCGGTACGAGGACTACGGCGCCGAGCAGTGGTTCGGCGTGTGGAGGTCGGTCACGCCCTCCGATTGAACTCGTGCTCGACAACGCGGATTCGCAACTCGACAGCACCGCTGCGACGGAGCCCAGCGCTGTTGAACTCGTGAACATCTCACCAGGCGGAGACGGCCGAATGCCTCCCGAAACGCTGTCGAAGCGCTGTCCGTTCTCGTGGACGAAGCCAGTCAGGGCCCGCAGGCGCGTTGGGCCTGGGAGGTGGTCATGACGCGCTTCGCGTCGGCGTCCTGGAGTGCCTGCAGCTCGGACTTGTCCGGGTGGCCGTCAACGGCGATGCGGCGCTCCAGGTCCTTCTTGAGGGCGTTGTAGTCGTTCTCGGCGCTGTCGGCGGTGGCCATCGCCGTGGTGCACACGTCGCGCGTAGCGTTGGGAGTGGTGTGGCCGGCGGGAGCGGCATGGGCCATCGGGGAGAGCGCGAGCACCACCAGGGCGCCGGCCGCGATCGACGGCAGTCGCAGGGACATCATGGGGGAGGGCCTTTCGGTGGCGGAGGGGGTCGGGTCAGGACGACAGCGTGACCAGCCGGGTGTGGTCCTGTGCGTCGACGCACGCCTGGTAGGGGTTGGGGTCGCCCGGCCGCTCCTGGCACTGCCACGTGGTGCCCGCCCTGCGGACCTGGACGGGTTTGGCCGCCGTGCTGTGCCAGGCCTTGGTGTAGGCGGCCGCCGCCTGCAGCGCGGCGCGGCAGGACACGTTCCCGGCCGCCGACACCGCGAGCCCGGTGGCCCCATCCGTCCCGCAGTAGGCGGCCTTGGGGGCTGTGCCGGAATCGGCGAAAGACTGGGCCGGAGCGGCGAGGCAGAAGACGGCGGCGCCCCAGAGGACCACAATCCTTCTCATCCTGATCGAGTGCACGTCGATACCTCCTCATTCCGAGTTTCTCTGGGTTGCCTGGGCTGTGCGCTGTCTGGAGCCGGGTACCTGGTCGTGCTCCGCGCAACCGTCTCACTGCGTACCGGCGTCCCGGGTGCCACTGTCCTGCGTGACCGCGCCTACGGAGGTGAGGCGCCTACGGGCAACGCGTACGCGGGCTCCGCCATGTTCTCGCCAGAAGACCGACCTTCAAGTAGCGGCCCTGTCGGCTTCGGTTTAGGGGGCAACCGGATGACCCGGCACCGCCCGTGCCGTGGTTCCTTTACCTGTCGATCACGGCGGCGTACGAAGAACAGGTGGCCCGGCCCGGTTCGGCGAAAGCCGGGCCGGGCCTTCCGCCGTTGGAGACACAACCCGACAACGTGAACGCGCGGGCGCAACGCAAGTTTCGGGGCTCAGCGCAGAGCTGGCCGTAGTCCCGTCGTTGTCAGCGCCCGCCCATGGCCCGGTGTCCGGCGCCGCCGGCGCCGCTCACGCGTTCGCCGGTACCCGGCCCCTTTGGGCGACGACCATGGCCATGTCGTCGTTCATGCGACCGCCGGCATATTCCTCCAGGTCGGCGGTGATGGCTTCGACCAGCGTTCCGGGCGCCTGATCCGCCCAGATCGCGACTCGTTCGGCGAGCGGATAGAAGTCGCCCCTCTGGTCGCGGGCCTCGGTGACCCCGTCGGTGTAGAGGATCAGGCGGTCGCCCTCCTGGAAGGGGAAGGTGGCGGGGACGTACGCGCTGTCGGGCATGTCGCCGAGGGCCAGGCCCAGCGGCGGCGCGGGCTCGGGCACCTCGAGCGTCGTCACGGTGGCGCCCGACTGGCGCCACAGCAGGGGCGGCGGATGCCCGCAGCTGACCACGTGCACCACCGGCTCGTCGTCGGGGATGTCCACCATGACGGCGGTCACGAAGCGCTCGGCGAGGTCCGCCTCGGACGCCGAGAACTCGGCGAGGCCCCAGCGGACCGCGTCCTCCACGTAGGCGACCAGTTCGGGCAGCGGGATGTCGCGATGGGCGGCGGAGCGGAAGGCACCCAGCACGATCGCCGTGTCGCTGATGGAGGCGAGGCCCTTGCCGCGGACGTCCCCGATGATCAGCCGGGTGGAGTGGGAGGTGCGGGCTGAGGCGTACAGGTCGCCGCCGACGTAAGCGTCGGCCTCGGAGCTGTGATATTCCGAGGCGAGCCAGACCGGCCCGGCCCGCTCCGGGAGCGGCCGCAGTACGACGCGCTGTGCCGTGTCGGAGACCGAGCGCGCCCGGACCAGTGCCCGCTCATGCCGGTCCCGCAGATGCGTGAACACGACCAGAAGGACGGAGACCGCGGCGAGGGCGCACAGTTCGACCAGCACGCTCTCGGTCGTCAGGGCGTGCCGCTCCACCCCGGCGGCGACCAGCGCGAGCAGCGCGACGGAGCAGATCAGCGTCGTTGCGCGCGTGCCGGCCCCGATGGCGGTGACCGCCGTGGCAACGACGAGCAGGTGGGCGAGGTGGATGTCCGCAGGCAGGAAGGCGTCGGCCACCGGAACGGCCACGATCACCATCAGGGGACCGACCAGCCACAGTGGATGCGGCGCCACCCGCCGACAGGCCCGCGAGAGCCCGGCCGCCAAGGTCCTGATGGTCGCGGTACTCATTTCGCTGCTCCGGCGGGCGTCACTGCGTGGCGAGGGGGGCATGGCGCGCGGCCGTCCTGGGTGATTCGGGTGAGCCATTCGGCAAGGAGCCCTTGTTCTGCGGGGGTGAACGACGGCGGGGAAGCGGAGCGCAGCAGAGCGCCGAGGGTGGTGGCGGCCTGGGCCATCGTCAGCGGCGTGGACGGCGTTCCGGCGCCAGGCTCCGGAGTGAGGATGCCCGCGAGCGTGATATCCCTCACCTGGGCCGACAGATCGGTGCCGGGGCGGTCGTCGGGCCGAGCGAGCAGGGCGAGCGCGACACCGCTGTTTGCGCATGTCACGATCGTTGCCGCCCTGTCGGGCTCGATCGCCAGACCCCCGGCCTGCGCGACCCGCTCGAGCGTGGTGCGCAGGAGCGCGTGCAGCTCGCCGATGGCCTCCGGTACACACGACGGCCCGGGGGTGGCGATCAAGCGATAGAGATGGGGATGCTCCACAGCGAACTGGGTGTGCTGGTCCCAGCCGCGCCGCAGGTCGGCGACGGGGTCGTCGGTCGGCTCGGCGGCCCGCTTGGCGGCGAGGTACCTGGCCAGGCCGTGATCGACCACCGCGGCCAGGAGGCGGTCCTTGTCGCCGAAGAACCGGTAGATGACCGGTTGCTGCACACCCGCCTTCTCGGCGACGCTCCGGGTCGCCACGTCCCCCTTGGCGGAGGCTTCCAACAGTTCGGTCGCCGCCTCGAGAATCAGCGATCTCTTATCCACGTTATCGACGATACTCCGCTCGCAATCTGTATCAAAGAGTCATGTTTCCGGATCATCTGGTCGCGTATCGGCGGTGGGGGTGCCCCTATCTCTTTCGTCAAGGGGCGGGGCCGTTCTGTAGTGGTTCAGGCGGTTTGGGGGGTGGGGTGTGGTTCGAAGAAGGTGCCGTCGCGGAGCATGGCGAACAGGACGCCGACGCGGCGTCGGGCGAGACACATCAGAGCCTGTTTGTGGGGCTTCCCCTCGGCCTTCTTCCGCTCGTAGTAGGGCCCTGGACGCGAGGTCGGCCAAGGTCGCGAACGCGGAGAGATGGAGGGCCCGTTTGAGGTGCTTGTTGCCGCGGCGGGACGGGCTCTCGCCGCGGATCGAGGATCCGGGTCTGCGGGTGACGGGGGCGAGCCCCGCGTAGGCGGCGAGGTGGCCGGCGGTGGGGGGAGCGTCGCACGTCCCGTGCCGCTCACTGCTCACCCACTTGCTCATGAGCAGCTGGGCCTGGTGGTGCTCGGCGATGGTGCGGTTGGAGCGGCAGGTCGGGCAGCGCAGCAGGTGTGTCATGGCACTGGGCCGGTTGGCGAACTGCATGCCGTGTCCCTCAAAGGCAGGGTTTCGGCGTAGTCGCTTGACGTCCGGTTCCTGACGATCTGCCGACTCGGCGGGATCTGGAAACGTGACAGACGCGGACTTCCATGAGTGTGGACTCGCCGACGGTGTTCCTCTCCGACGCGCGACGCGGCGGCGTCGGGTCCATGCCGAACAACGGCGCGAGCGGGCAGAGTCAGGTGGGTGCGGCCGAACACGGTCACCAGCAGCATCCGGTCCTCCAGCGGCAGGCTCCAAGGGCGGGCCCTCAGTTTTTTGCAGGGTGCGGGTCACGCCCGCGACAACAGCCGTCGTAAGCACCCAGCCGAAGGCCATCAGCGCCTAGGCCACCGGCGGGAGGCCGTCGTCCTTCCAGTACCAGGCCGTGTGCTGGCCCAGACCACCGATGGGTATCAAGAGGTCGAGCGTGTAGACGAGGGGCTGGAACGGGGCTTTCCCCGGCCTCGCCGCCCAAGTGGTGCGTAAATCAACGCTCTGACGGAGAGGGTGAGCTCTCGGCCGGACCGCCGACCGTTGTGCGCGCGGGATGCGGTTTTCCCTGGTCAGATCACCGTACGCGCGACTGCCGCTACTCTTTTAGGTTGCGCCTTCTTCCTCTTGGGGGAGTGGTAGGCGCGGGTCTGGTCCACGGTGTAGACGTGTCGGTCGTTCACTTCCCATCGAGGACGGGCGAGGCGCCGTTCCCAGGCCGCCTCGACGACGTCGGGCCACCCCGCCGGCACCTTCGCAGCGCTGATCAGACCGTGCGAGCCTCGACCTGC
Source organism: Streptomyces sp. CB01635 (assembly GCF_002803065.1). Lineage (GTDB taxonomy): Bacteria > Actinomycetota > Actinomycetes > Streptomycetales > Streptomycetaceae > Streptomyces. The sequence continues at coordinate 27,118 of NZ_NNBL01000017.1, read as the reverse complement.
TCCGGGCCGGAAAGGCTGCTCCAGAACTCGTGTCCAGTCACGGCCGTGGCGAGGCGCATGACGTCCGCCTTGAGCCGGGCGACCAGGGCCGTAAACCACCGCGCCAACGACACGACAGGTTCCCGGGCGGGTGCCCGGGAACCTGTCGTGCCTTCCGTCCCGCTCGGCCGGTCAGACGGGCCGGTACTGTCCCAGCTTGGCACCCGAGGAGACCAGGTCCGTGATCTGCTCGCAGGTGACGAACTCGATGCCCCGCGAGGCGACTTCGTCGAGCCAGTGCTCCAGGGCGAGGAGGCGGTGGCCCCGGCCGATCACCTCGGGGTGCATGGTGACGGTCAGGACACCGTCCTCGAAGTCCCGCACCATGTAGTCCAGGTCCGCCGTCCAGTTGGCGAACATCTCGGCCGGGTCGCGCAGCCCGGGCATGAGGCCGGACGGGGTCCGCAGGAACTCCAGGTACGGGAAGTCGTCCAGGCTCCAGGCGACCGGGATCTCCAGCAGACCGGCGGGTTCGCCCCAGCGGACCCCCGAATCGTCCAGGGAGTCCGGCGTGCGGCAGGGGTAGGGGGCGTAGTCGTGGCCCATCAGGCTGCTGTCGTAGACCAGCCCGTGCTCGACGAGCAGGTCGGCCGAGGCGTCGGACAGATCCCAGGCCGGGGCCCGGAAGCCGCGCGGCAGGGTGCCGGTGACCTCCTTCAGTGCGTCCAATGACCGCTGGAGCACGGCGCGTTCCTCGGTCGGCTCCAGTGCGGCGACGTTCTCGTGGGCGTGCCCGTGCACCGCCACCTCGTGGCCCCGCTCCATGAGCTCACGCGTCAGCTCGGGGTACGTGAGGGCGGTGTGCCCGGGTACGAACCAGGTCGCGGTGATGCCCCGGGTCTCCAGGATGTGCAGCAGCCGGGGTACGGCGACGGCCGCGAACTCCCCACGGGAGCGCGGGGTCGCGGTCAGCATGCCCCGGGCCATCCAGGAGGAGAGGGCGTCGAAGTCGAAGGTGACGCAGACGTATCCGCGCCGCGAGGTCGACGAATCCACCGAATCGGCAACGGCGTCACGGCTCGGCGGAGTGGTCGGGGTCGTCATCGTCGTTCTCCTCCCTTCAGCTCAGCGGCAGCGCGGCGTTGCCGGTGCCCGCGCCGCCGTCCACGGACAGCGACGCTCCGGTGATCCACTCGGCGTCCGGACCGCACAGGTAGGCGACCGCGGCCGCGATGTCCTCAGGGACACCCGCGCGGGGCCAGGGCTGTCCGCCGCGGATCGAGCGGACGTAGTCCGCGCCGAGCGGGTTCACCTCGCTGTCGACCTCGATGAAGCCCGGCGAGACCGCGTTGACGTGGATGCGGTGCTCCGCCAGTTCCAGGGCGAACGCCTTGGTGAGCATGTCCAGACCGGCCTTGGACGTGCAGTAGTGGGCGGCGCCGCGGCGGGCCCGGGCGGACGCGCCCGAGCTGATGTTGACGATGTGGCCGCCCGTACCGGCGTCGACCACACGCCGTGCGAAGGCCCGCGACAGCGAGAAGACCGCGGACAGGTTGACGTCCATGACCTGGTCCCACTGGTCGTCGCGCATCTCCAGGAGCGGGGCGCTCGGGTAGAGACCGGCGGCGTTGACCAGGATGTCCAGGCCGCCGAACACCTCCCAGGCGCGGTCGACGAAGTCGGGCAGCGAGGCGCGGTCGGTGAGGTCCACCTCCAGGGCGGCGAACGGCCCGGTGTTCTCCGCGACGAGGGGGGCGAGGCGGTCGGCGCGGAGGTCTGCGAGAACCACCTTGACGCCTTCCTTGCTCAGCCGCCTCGCGATGGCCGCCCCGATGCCTCCGGCCGCTCCGGTGACGAGCGCGATCCTCGGCTTCTTCCGCTCGGGGGTGCTCACAGTTCTCCTTCTGTCCCACGCACCGTGTCGTGGGTTCCGTCGTAATGGGTCAGGCCGTCGAATCCGGCCCGCAAATCGCTGTACCGGTCGGCGGTGGGCCGCTCGTCCGGTTCCGCCGCCGTACGCCGCTCGCGCCGCGCGAGGACGTCGTGCGCCCCGGCGGCGCCGTCGACCAGCAGGTCGATGACGCACCAGGCCATCAGCACGGCCGGTTCCAGCGCGGCGAGGACATGGTCGGTCACCGCGTAGTCGACGCTGTGCGCGTCCCCGGTGGCGCCCGCCGTGAAGGGGTGCAGCACCGGCATCACCGCACCGAGGTCCCCCATGTCGGTGGAGGCGCCGAGGTGCCGGCCGGGGGCCACCGAGTCCGGGCCGAAGAGCGCGGTCCCGTTGGTCCGGGCCAGCGCGACCAGGGCCGGGTCCTGGTGGTGGGGAAGGTAGTTCAGGGTGGTTTCCACGGTTGCCCCGGCGCCCAGCGCCACCGTTCCCGCGCGTGCGGCACGGTCGACGGCGGCGCAGGCGCCGCGCAGGGCGTCCAGGGTGCGCGCCCGGATCACGACTTCGAGTTCGGCGCGGTCCGGTACGGCGGTGGGCGCGTCGCCCCCGTGCAGCAGCACGGCGTTGACGCGTACCGCGTCCTCGTCGCGGAAGGTGTCCCGCTGGGCGTCGATCGCGCTGATCGCCAGCGTCGCCGCCTTCAGGGCGTTCACGCCGTGCCAGGGGGACGAACCGGCGTGGCTGGCCCGGCCGGTGAAGACGATCCGCTTCACCACCGAGCCGTTGTGGCTGTCCCCGACGCTGAGGCGGGCGGGCTGCCCCGACGTGTGGCAGAGCATCGCCATGTCCACATCGTCGAAGGCACCCCGGGCGAGCAGGTCGGCCTTGCCGACCAGGTGCTTCAGCTCACCGGCCCGTACCCGCTCGCGCCGCCATTCCAGCTCCACGCTCTCCTCGGCCGGCACCGCGAGGAACGCCACGTCCCCCTCCAGGTGCCGCCGGACGGCGGCCAGGCCGACCGCCGCGCCGATCATCGACGCCACCTGGGCGTGGTGGCCGCAGGCGTGGGCGGCACCGGTCTCCGGGTCGGCGAGCGGGTGCCGGGGCAGCACCAGGGCGTCCAGTTCGCCGAGCACGGCGACGGTGGGGCCCGGTGTGCGCCCGGACATGTGCGCCTTCACCCCGGTGAGGGAGAGGCCGCTCTCGAAGGGGAGCCCCAGCTCCGTGAACCACCCGGCCACCGTCGCGGCGGACCGGTGCTCACGGAAACCGGTCTCCGGGTGGCGCTGCAGGTCCTCGCTGAGGTCCAGCAGCCGTTCCCGGCAGGCCTCGATCGCCGCGCGCGCCCGCTCCTTGAGCTGCGCGGCCGGTACAGGGCCGGGTACGGAGGCAGTCACGCGGCAGTCACCGCGACGGCCGGGGCGGACTTCTTCTCCGACAGGTCCAGGTGACGGCCGAGGCCGGCCCGGAACGCCTCCGGGGTCTGCGGGGTGACCAGCGCGCCGACGATTGCCAGGACGCAGCCGACGCCGAGGAAGGAGAAGGCCACACCGTAGGAGAAGCGCTCCGCGAGGAAGCCCATCACGAACGGGGAGATGGCCCCGGCCAGCTGGCCGCCGAAGTTCACCATGCCGCCGCCGACACCCGCGTACTCGGGCGGCAGCATGCGCAGCGGCAGACCGAAGATCTGCATGTAGGCGAGGTACATCACGAGGGTTCCGCAGGTCTCCCAGACGATGAACTCGGTCGCCGAACCGGCGCGCACCATCATCACGAGCAGACCGGCCGTGACTAGCATGACGGGGATGACCACGCGACGGTGGTTGCCCTGGAGGAAGCGGTCGAAGAGGTAGCCGCCGGCCATCATGCTGATCGCCGCGGCGACCCACGGGACACCGGACATCAGGCCGACGCCGGTGAGCGAGACGTGCTTGTTCTCGCGCAGGTAGGACGGCACCCAGGAGACCAGGCCCCAGCCGATGATGTTGAACCCGCAGAACATCAGGGTGAAGCGCCACATCATCGAGGACTTGAGCAGTCCCATAGCCTGCCGCAGCGACACCTGGGCGACCGGCTCCGGGGCGGCCTTCTTCCCGGACGCGGCGGCCAGCTCCTCGGTCGTCAGCGGCTTGGGCAGCCCTTTCCACAGCACGAACACGATCATCAGGCCGAGGATGGACACCGCCCAGAACGCCCCGCGCCAGCCGAAGGCGACGATGAGCGGCGCGGCGACGATGGGGGCGATCGCGGAGCCCAGCGGGTTGGACGCGGACATGATGCCGTTGGCGGTCAGCCGCTGCTCCGGGGTGGTGCGCTCGCTCAGCGCCTTGATGGACGCGGCCGGGTACATGCCCTGGAAGATGCCGAAGACGGCCCGGATCGCGATCATCGACGTCAGGCCCACGGCCAGTCCGCTGGCGGCGGTAAAGATCGTCCAGCCGCCGGCGGCCAGCAGCATGGTGCGGCGGGCCCCCTTGGTGTCGGCGAGGATGCCGCCGGGGATCTGCATCAGCGCGTAGGTGATGAAGAAGGCGGTGAGTATCAGGCCCTGCATCGTGGTGCCGAGGCCGAACTCGTCACCGATGTCAGGCAGGGCAAGGGTAATCACCAGCCGGTCGATGTAATCGATCAGCCAGGTCATGAAAAGCACGGCGACGGCGGCCACGGCCACTCGCTTGGCTGAGCGTGCCCTGGAGCTCTTGCCCTCTGTCATCTTCCACCTCCACGCAGATTCCGGTCGTTCACAACCCGGTACCGGTCGCCGGGTGGTGGTGGTCAGTAGTGTGCAAACCAGGCGCACCCCCACGGTTTGTGGGGGGCGAAGAGGTTTTCGGTATTTTCTCGTGCTCGACAACAAGTCCGGCCGGACCGAGGGCGAAGAGCTGTACGGCGGCGTTCAACCGCTCGTAAGGATCGCCCAGATCGAGCCCGGTCAACTCACGGATACGACCCAACCGGTAACGCAGGGTGTTGGCGTGGACGTTCAGTTCCCGCGAGGCCGCCGCGGTGTCCCCGAAGGCGTCCAGATACGCCGCCAAAGTCTCGGTGTACGCGGTGCCGCGCCGCTGATCGTGCGCGCGCAGCCGGTGCACGGGCCCCTCCTGGAGACGCCGGTCGGCGGTGACGGTCTCGCCCAGCAGCAGCAGGTTGGCCGTGCCGCGTACGTCCTCCAGGCAGGCGCTGCGGACCTCGTCGCGCCGGGCGAGGGCCCGTACCACCAGCTCCGCCTCCATCCGGCTGGCGGGCAGCTCCCCCAGGTGGGGCACGCAGGGGCCGATCCCGATACGCGGCCGGGCCCCGACGGCTTCCGCGACGGCGGCGCCGACCGCGTCCGCGGCCCGCCGCATGCCGTCCCGGTCCGCCGGACCGACCAGGGCGAGCACGACCCGGGAGGGGCCGGTGGTGGCCAGCGCGCGCCACCGGTAACCGGCGAGTCGGCGCAGCGCCTCCTCGCGGGCCCGGTACAGGTCGGCGGCGCCGAGACGGGCGTCGTGCGCGGACAGGTCCGCGATCATCACGGAGACCGGCGTGCCAGGTTCGACGGCCAGGTGGGACGCGGCCAGGCGCGGGTCGACGTCCCCGAGCAGGGCCCGGCCGAAGAGTTCCTCGTCCAGCCGGCGCCGGGCCACCTCCTCCTGGTCGAGGCCGAGCAGTACGCCGAGGGCGACCGTCGCGGCGTCCGCGAGCAGCGCGGAGGCGTTCGCGGCCAGCGGTTCGGCGCCCTCGGCCACCCAGATCGAGCCCAGGTTCTCCGTACCGGCGCGCACCGCCGCCGCGAGCCGACGTCCCGCGCCCAGTTCAGGCACGGCCGCCACGTCGACGACCTCGGAGCCGGACCAGAGCCGCCGGTAGACGCCGAGTTCGACCAGCCGGGCCCGGTAGCCGACCGGGCCGTGCTGGTCGAGCACGGCCGCTCGGCGCATCTCGTCGTCGCCGGGGCCCAGGCGGGAGGTGGCGAGCAGTTCCTGACTGGGCGTGAAGATCATCACCGAGCCGTTGACGAGCCGGGAGAGGGCATTGGCGAGGCTCACCAGGTCGTGCCGCCGTCCGAGCATCGCGGCCCGCTGCGTCCCGGGGCCGATGCGTACGGCCAGCAGGGCGCGCAGCCGTCCGATCAGGTCGGTCCAGTCCTGATCGGCCGCCAGGGCCAGGACTGCCACCCCGTGCTCCGTACCGAGAGCGCCCGCGTCGCGGAGCCCCGTACCGTCCCCGCCATTCTTGACGATCACCGCGCTCGCGCCGCTCCCGGCCGCCGCGCGGATCAGTTCCCGCGCCTCGCCGCCGGTCCCGATGCCCAGCAGCAGTCCCCCGGGCCGGTCCGGTCCGCTGCGGCCCGACCCAGCCGGGCCCTCGTGCACGGCCAGGGTGCGGACGGGGGCCCCCAGACCGTGCGGGGCGGCACACACGGCGACGGTTCCGGGGCCCAGGCAGTCCACGACGGTGGCCAGGGTCACAGGGGCGTCGGCACCCGTCTGCCCGGTGACGCGGGGGGCATCGGCGGCCATCTGCCCGGCAGCGCCGGAGTTCTCCGGTTTGTGGTCAGACACGGCCGATCAGCTCCAAAACTTGGGGGGTCGCACAAACCATCGCATGTCACGACGGGGCAATCATGCAGAGGCGTATCCCCACGGAAGCCGCGCCAAAGGAGTCCCGCCGTGCCCGCACCCCAAGTCCTCGATCCGCGTGATCTGCTCCACCGGCTCACCGCCGAGACCCCGTCCATGATCGCGGACCTGGAACGGCTGGTGGCCGCCGAGTCGCCATCCTCGGACGGTGAAGCCCTGGGTGTGTGCCGTGACGTCCTGGCCGACATCGGCACCCGTATCCTCGGCACCGCCCCCTCGGTCCTGCCGGGCGACCCCGACAACGGGCGCCCCGGCGGGCTGCTGTGGCAGCTGGGCCCGGCCGATGCGCGACCCGTACTGCTGGTGGGGCACTTCGACACGGTGTGGCCGCGCAAGACGCTGCAGCGCCGCCCGTTCCGGGTGGACGGCACCCGGGCGACCGGCCCCGGCGTCTTCGACATGAAGGCCGGCCTGATCCAGGGCCTGTACGGGGTGGCGCGGCTCCGCGAGCTGGCCGGTGAGGACCCCGCCGTCGCGTTCCTGGTAACCGCCGACGAGGAGATCGGCTCCCCGGCCGGCGGCCGCGTCGTGACCGAGTGGGCGCGCAAGTCCCGTGCGGCGCTGGTGCTGGAGGGGGCGGCGGACGGCGGCGCGCTGAAGCACGCCCGCAAGGGCTGGTCGTTCTACGACATCCGCGTCGAGGGTGTCGCCGCGCACGCGGGCCTGGAGCCCGGCAAGGGCCGCAACGCCCTGACCGACCTCGCCCGGATCGTCGTCGCGCTGGAGTCCCTCGCCGCGGACGACGACCGGATCACCGTCACGCCGACGATGGCCCACGCGGGCACGACGCAGAACACCGTTCCCGACCGCGCGTACGTCACCGTCGACGTCCGCATCCCCGATGTCGTGGCCCAGACGGAGATCGACGCCGAGCTGCGCCGTCTCGTGGCCGAAACGGCGCGACTCCCGTACGAGATCACGGGCGGCCCCAACCGCCCGCCCCTGGAAGAAGCCTCCGCCACGGACCTGCTGAAGACGGCCCGTATCTGCGCCGACGACCTGGGCCTGGACTGGCCCGGCTCGGCGGCGGTGGGCGGCATCTCCGACGGCAACCTGTGCGCGGCGGCGGGCACCCCCACCCTGGACGGCCTCGGCGCGGTGGGCGGCGGACCACACGCCGAGCACGAGTGGGTCGACGTGGGCCGTATGGCGGAGCGGGCGGCCCTGGTCGGGCGAATGGTGGGGAGCCTGCCGGAGGAGTGAGCCCCGGGCGGGTTCCGGGTTCGGGTTCGGGTTCCGGGTCCCGGGTTCCGTGCGGAAGGTGCAGCACGGCCCCAGCAAGTTCCGTGATGTGCGTCGTGGTGTCGGTTACTGGCGATTTCGGGTTTTCGTCGGGTAGTGACGGCTGATGATCCCTGCGGTATGCCGTTGGTATGGGTGGGGGCCTGACCGCTGAGTGTCGGACGTTTCGTGAGGGGATCCGGCCCCAGGCCGGCGGGCGGTTCGCGGCGGGTGAGAAGTCCGCGGTGATCGCAAACGATCTGCGGGTGAGCGTGCGGTCGGTGGAACGCTGGCGCCGCGCCTGGCGCGAGGGCGGGATGGAGGCCCTGCGCTCGGCCGGACCGGCGAACTCCCCGGCCGTCACCGATGCCCAGTTCGCCGTGTTGGCAGAGGAATTGGGCAAGGGCCCGGCCGCGCACGGCTTCGAAGATGAGCGGTGGACCCTGGCCAGGGTCCAGACAGTGATCCGCCGTCAGCTCCGGCTGAGTCTGTCGGTGGCGACGGTATGGCGGCTGCTGACACGGCACTGCTAGTCCTGGCAGGCACCCACCCGCAGAGCACTCGAGCGCGACGATCACGCCGTCGAGCTGTGGAAGTGGGAGGTGTGGCCGCGGGTAAGAGGATCGCGGTGGCGTGTGGGGGCTGGATCGTCTTCGAGGACGAGGCCGGCCTCTCCCGGCAGGTCAGGCGCGGCGGGTGCGAGGGCTCAGGCCGTGACCGGATCGAACCACAACTCCCCACAATGCCAGCTTTGTTGTCAGTGGCGGCTGCTTTCCTGGTGGGTCCCGTGCGCGAAGGGCGCACCGGTCTGGACGGGGGAGCAGCTAGTGGTGCACGTGAGGGAGTACGTCCGTGCGGACGGTACGAAGGTTCGGGCGCACTCGCGATGGGCGGCCGGAGCGCGGCGGGAGATGAGTGTCCTGGCCGCCATCGCCCTGGTGGTTGACGGCTTCGCCGGCACCACAGGGAGCGGCAGCGCAGACGGCTCCACAAAGAAGGTGCCCCGGCCCCGGCCGACTGCCGTGTATCCGGTGAAATTCCCGGACTGGGACAGGCCGCGGCCCCGGCCGACTCCGACGGTCTCGTATCCGATCCCGTGGGACCGGAGCCACTGAGCAAGGCCCCTACAACGTGAGCAGGATCCGGCACGCAAGCCGTTCCGCGAGAGCGTTCCCATCTGCGTAGATAGCAGTGGGTGATTGCTCGAGATGCAGGGGGTGTTGGGGCCTGTTTCGCTGGGGTGGCCCGCTCTTCCTCGTCACCCAAGGAGTGATCATGAGCGTTGCAGGTGAGTCCGGTCGTGCCCAGCAGATGCGTGCTCAGGCTCGGGACCTGGAACAGGCCGCGGAACGCGCCACTGACCCGCAGGAGCGTCAGCGTCTGAAGGACAAGGCCCGCCAGCTCAAGGAGCAGAGCGAGCATGCAGGCGGTACGGGCAAGCGGGACACCGACCCGACGGTGTCGTCCCACCGGTAGCCGAGCACAGACCACCGGCCGGGGGCCGGCCTCCGTAGCCTTCTCTGGCACGCGAGAGGCCCCCGGCCGGTCACTGCTGTCTCCGCTCAAGAACAACGCCTCCGCCGCCAACGGCACCGGCAACGGATCACCACACACTCCCGGCAGTACCGCCGAACCGTCCCGCCAGCCACTCAGCCGCCCTGGTGCGCGCGTGCGGCTCGCACCGACTCCTCCAGCGCGGCCATCAACGTCTGAACGAAGACCGCAGACGAAATCCTCGAACGCCTCGCCAGCTATCTGAACAGAATTCCTGACTCAGAAGACTAGGCTGCAGCCTTCCCGCGGGTCGCGTCGCCTGGCTGACAGATCGCCTTGCCCGCCCCGGGAGTTGACCGCCGTTCGAGAAGACAGCCGCACCGGCTGAACGCTCCGCCCCGTGCCGCGTGAGCGCCCCCGCGCATCGGGGAAGTGCTCCTGGCGAGCAGCCGTCCCCCGGCGCTAATGGATCTGCTGGCAGTGCCAGCACGGGCCGAGAGAGGGGCACAAGTGGGCGCTGGCACAGCCTGGTTACCAGGGCGCGGCGGCGCCCGGAAAGCCTCAGCACGGGATACCGGAACCGGAGAGCGCCGGACGCCGCGCACCGCAGCGGCCGGACGAGCGCGTCCTAGTCTCCGGGACCACACTGCGCTTCGCCGTACTCGTGGTTCTGATCCTGGCGAGCAGCGCCTGGATGAGCCTGCTGCCCCTCGCCGCGGGACACAGCTCGTCCGGCAGCACACCTAACGGCGACTCCAGCGGATGCGACCGATCCGGCCGGGGGAGACCCCGGCCGGATCGGTGGCCCCGTCCCCTGGGAGGACACCAGCGCCTATCGCACCTGCATCGACAAGGTCTCCTCCCCCTCGGACCCGTCCCCATGGCTGTCCGTGGTGTGGCCGCTCCTCGTCGTGGCAGTGCCCGCCGTACTCATGTGGGCGATACCCGCCTGGAAGGCACGACGGAGCCGTGACCTCGACCCGGGCTTCATGGCGGGCCTGCGGGAGGGTGTTCCGGCCGCTCGCGGTTATCTACAACGCCGAGGACCGCAAGTATGCGGCCATCGCGGTCAAGGCATTTGCCAAGCAGTACGGGGCGAAGTTCCCCAAAGCCCTCAAGAAGATCGTCGATGACGAGGCCGCGCTGCTGGCGTTCTACGACTTCCCCGCCGAGCACCGGATCCACCTGCGGACCAGCAACTCCATTGAGTCGACCTTCGTGACGGTGCGGCTACGGACGAAGGTCGCGAAGGGTGCCGGCTCCCGCTCGGCTGCCCTCGCGATGGTCTTCAAGCTCGTCGAGTCCGCCCAGGCCCGCTGGCGAGCCGTGAACGCACCCCATCTCGTCGCGCTCGTCCGGGCGGGCGCCCGCTTCGAGCGCGGCCACCTCGTAGGACGCTCCGATGCTCACGCGGCCTGAACCACCTCAGCTGACTCACAGGTGTTGACAATTACTCAACCGAACCGGCCTGCATGTAGGGCCGGATGGCCACCGTGACATCCATGTCGAAGGCGTTCGCCCCCGCCGCGGACGGCAGGCGCAGGGCCCGGTTGAGCGGGTGGCTCAGGGGGCCGCAGCCACTAGTGCCCGGCGCGGCGAACTCCGTGTCCTGGGCACCGAAGGCGACGACCAGGGGGTCCTTGGATATCACCCGGGTGGGATCGGTGTCCTTGAGCACCAGGTGGACCGCGTTCTCATCGCTGCCCACCGAGCAGCCCGACGACGGCAGGGCCGGCAGCCCGTGCGCCGAGCCTATGGCGAACTTGATGTCGAACTCGCCGCGCCGGGTGTCGTCGGACAGGAAGTCCGAGTAGCCGCCGTACTGCGGAGTCAGGGTCAACGGGGTGCCTCCCACCTGGATTGGCGCAGCGGTCATCTCCCCGAAGACCTGGCGGAATTCACCGTCCACACGGCCTTCCGCAAAGGTGATCTTCATAGGTTCGGTGAGCGGCTCGTCGAAGGCGCCCATGCGCAGATAGCCCGTGGCGTGCATGACCTCGCAGCGCCAGGTCCCGGGGTCTGCACCCGCGGGCAGCTCGTCGACGGTCGGGCAGGCGGAGAAGTCGAACTCGGGCAGGGCCGCGGCCCGTTCAGCTCCATGTGCGGGTGCGGCGCCCAGGGCGAGTCCGGCAAGTAGTGCCCCCGCAGCAGTACTTGTGAAGCGGCGGACTGTGCGCTTCAAGGTCACTGGGTTCGGCATCATACGCCCCAGCATTGCAGAACTTCCTCTGCAGAGGAAGTTCTGCAGAGGAATCGCTGCACTCTGGATAGACTGCCGCCATGACGAAAGAGCGCAGAGCGGAAGTCGCAGGGCAGCGCACGGTCGACAGCCCAGAGGTGCTCAAGGCCCTCTCGCACCCCCTGCGCCTGCGCATCCTGCGCCACCTCGGCGCGGCGGGCCCGGCCACCTCAACCACGCTCGCCGCCGCCCTCGGCGAGAACACCGGGACGCTCAGCTACCACCTGCGCATGCTGGAGCGCAGCGGCCTCATCGAGGACATCCCCGAGCGCTCCACCGGGCGTGAGCGCTGGTGGCGCGGGGTGCGCGGCCTCGACATCCGCAGGCCGCCGCTGGGTGAGCTGACGGAGGCCGAGCGCGCCATGTCGGCCGAGCTGGACCGGATGAGGATGGAGGAGGACGTCGGGCTCGCCCGGCAGTTCACCGCGGGACAGGCGGAGTCCGAAGGCTGGATGCGGGGTTCACGCAGCCTCATCCACCTCACGAAGAGTGAGCTGGACGCGTTCCATGACGACTATCTGGCCTTGCTCGCGCGCTATACCCGCGGCCCCGAGGATGCCCCCGACGACGCACGACCCGTACTCCTCCGCTGGTTCGGCCTGCCCGCTGACTGACCGGCAGCCGGCCGCCTCTCCGACTGGGCGGTGCACGACTTCTCGCGCGCCACACCGGGAATCACTGCGTCATAGCGCCCGCGTTCAGACCCTCACAAAGACCAAGTAGGAGGCACTGCTGGGCAGTCCGCCGGGCGGCGCTGTGATCAGCTACGTCCGGCGGCTTCCTGCGCCGTAGCGCTGCGGGTGAGGCGGCGGGTCATGAGAGTGATGAAGGCCCAGTTGATGTGGGCTTCGGAGTGCTGGGGCAGACGTTCGGAGTCGCGCGAGTTGCGGCGGGGCCTGCTTGGGCCCCCTTCCCGGAGGGCTGGAAGTCGTCGGGTGCAGTACCCGGCATCAGTGGCCCAAGCTGGTTCCGCTGACGGCCAGCATCGCCGAGCGTGCGGACCGGACATCACCGCCGATGCCACTGGCCTGACGCTGTTTGCGACGGTGCGGCGCGCTGACGAGCCGGGGTGATCCCCGCAGTCGGCTTCGTGTTCGTCGCCGGCGCGGCATCGGTCGTCAGTCGAGGCCTTCGATGATGCGGAAGTCGCGCTCGACGCCGTCGGCAAGTACGGCCAGCGCCTCCTGGTAGGCCGCACTCGCGCGTGCGGCGACTGCCTGTTCGAAGCTGTCGAACTCGATCAGGATGGTGCGCTCGGCGACTCCGGCGTCGTGTGCGACGACCTGGCTGCCGCGGGAGAGCAGCCGCCCGCCCGCGGCCTTGACGGCTGGACCGGCCAGCTTGTCGTAGGCAGCAAGCCTCTCAGGGTCTGCGATGGTGCGGTAGACGCTGCACCAATAGCCCTTGGCCACGGTACCTCCTGTGTTCGGAATTGATGATCAGAAGCATGCTCAGGTCCATGGCCGGCGCGCTGTGGGTCAGCGAGCCGACGGAGACGGCGTCGAAGTCGGACGGCTTCGATCAACCGGCTGGGGCTGCGATCGGATTGGTCTCGGGTGAGCGTCGGCGGGCGAGGACGAGCCAGAGCCGGTCGAGTCGATGACTGGCCTCGCCGGCCGGGCGGCGGGCCGGACTAGAACGGAGAGGAGCCGATGAGTAGGTACGAGTCGCACCAGTACGACGTGATCGGCCATCAACCCTGAGCCCCTGCCACAGATGCCGCCAGAACTGGCCGGGCTCTCACAGGAGCAGTTGGACCTGCTGCGCACTGGCACCCTCGCCTTGAGCGCGCAGGCCTCAGCGCATGACCGTGCGCACGATCGCTGCCTGGCCGCCGACTCGGATCCGGTGTCCCGTGCGGTCGCGGTGGACGGTCGCTGTGATGGTGGATGGGCTGCCGAGGTGGTCACCCATGTCGACAGCGAGGCGGTATGTGCCGAACCCGGCAGCATGCGCCGCCAGGCAGGCCGTGCTGTTGGCGTTGGCGATGTCCTCGGGGACGCCGATCGACGGGGCGAACATCCGGGCTCCTGCTCGGCCGTGTCGGTCCGGGAGCGAGTAGGCGTAGCAGCCCAGCAGACCGTAGCGGTCACAGGCTGCGCGCAACAGGGTTAAATCCGGCGTGAGTTCGGCCAGTGCGGCGCGGGATCGGATGGGCAGCAGAAGCCTCGGCCGCCCGTTCGACGCCACGCAGGCGTCGCCGGCGACCGCGTCCTCCGACAGTCCGAGGCCGCCTGCGACTGCCCTCAGTTCGGGTCCACCGGCGCTACGCAGGCTGACCGGGCCCGGGTCGAACGACGCCGTCAGGCCGTCACCGTTTCGGCTTGCCCGACCGTCGAAGCTGCGGTGGGCCGTACGCAGGACGGCGCGGTAGTCGTGGTCGCCGCCTTCCCGTTCGGCGAGCACGGCGAGGGCGGCGACGGTGCCGTGGCCGCAGGCGGGCAGTTCGTCCTGGGCGGTGAAGAACCGCAGTGTGTACGCGGGCCGACGACGCTCGATTCCGGTCGCGCGGAGGAAGACGGCGTGCGATGTTCCCAACTCCGTGGGAATGCGGCATCGCTCCTCGTCGGTGAACGGCACATCATCCCGAACGGCGGTCGGGCTGCCACCCGCGCCGTCTCGCTGACACGCGTCGACAACCGCTACCTCGGACATGGCACCGGGCCGGTGGTCAGCAGCATGGTCAGGTCCAGTGCGGGCGCGCTGTGCGTCAACGCCCCGACCGAGATGAGGTCGACGCCCGTCCCGGCGATGGCGAGAACTGTGTCCAGGCTGATGGTGCCCGAGGCCTCCAGCAGGATCCGGGAAGCGTCGGCCCGCCCGGCCCGGACCTTCACGACCTGCTCGATATCGGCCACCGGCATGTTGTCGAGCATGATCCAGCGGGCTCCGGCGTCGAGGGCCTCGACGGCCTGGGTGACGGTCTGCACCTCGACATCGCTCTCCACGGTCTGCCCGGTGCGCGCCATCCCGCGCCTGACCGCCTCGATCGCGGCGGTCACCCCGCCCGCCGCGGCGATGTGGTTCTCCTTGAGTAGGACCATCGCCGCGAGATCGAGGCGGTGGTTGTGGCCGCCGCCGGCGGTGACCGCGTACTTGTCCAGGGAGCGCAGGCCCGGCGCCGTCTTGCGCGTGTCCAGGATGCGTGCCCTGGTCCCTGCCACAGCTTGGACGTAGCGGTCGGTCAGCGTCGCGATGCCGCACATGCGCTGCAGGAAGTTCAGCGCCGTACGCTCCCCGGTGATCAGGCTGCGCGCCGAACCGGACAGGTGCACCAGGACCTGGCCGTCGGCCAGTCGGGCGCCGTCGGCGACGGCCGGCTTGACCTTGACCTCGGGGTCGACCTGCGCGAAGACCTCGGCGACCACGGGGAGGCCGGCGGCGATGCCGCTTCGCCGGGTGCGGATCTCGGCCGTGGCCACCAGGTCCTCGGGAACGCTCCACACGGTGCTGATGTCCTTCCCCGACGCGTCCTCGACCAGGGCGGCAGCGGCGGCGGCCCGTGCTGCCGCCGAGGGAAACTCGGTCGTGGTCATCTGGTCTCCATCTCTGAGTGGACGTCGGCTTGGTGGCGGCAACCGCTGACGAGGCAGCACTGAAGTTCCGCTGGGCCGGTTTGCAGGACCTGGTGGATCCTGATACTCGCCCGCGTGCCGGTCACCCGTCCCCCGCCACGAACAGGTTCCGGGTGAGCCGTCCGTGCGACTCGGCGCCGGCGTCGAACTCGGGGCACCATGCGCATGTACCGGTCCTCCCGGCCGGTCTCGCCTCCGTCGACCCGGGTCTTCAGGAACGCCTCTCACTCAGGTCGGCAGAGCAGGTGCCACAACAGCCGCCTCCGATTCGATTTCCGAATCGGTCACCGATGCTAGCGTGTCGGAATTCGAAGCATCAACCCTGGAGAGCTGGACATCCCAACATGGCAACACCCAGACCTGGCAATCCTGTTCGCGGCTCGACCACCGGCCGCCCCCTCATGGCCGCACTCGATCTGTTCGGGCGGCGGTGGAGTCTGCGCATCCTGTGGGAGCTTCGCGCGGGTCCGCTTGGATTCCGCCCCTTGCAGAAGCGGTGCGACGACATGTCCTCCAGTGTGATGCGGCAGCGCCTGACCGAAATGCTGGATGCCCAGGTGATTCACCAACTACCGGACAGCCGCTACGAGCTCACCCCGCTGGGACAGGAGGCGCGCCACGCCCTGAACCCCCTCGCCCGCTGGGCGGAACGCTGGGCGGCCACGATCGACCCGCAAGGGGCGGACCCCACCGACGACCAGTCCGCCAGCCGCGTCTCACATCCGGACACCGTGGACGACGGGACGCCGGAGAGGGACTCCGCGGACTGACGCCCCGCCTCGGATCGGCGGATTCGGCGTCATCGCCGCCGACGGGCCGACGGGCGGGATCGTCGCCGACGAGGAGCTCATGGCCCGGCATCGCCTGGAGCTGCCGTTCGGCTTCGTGCCGAGCTCCGCCGCCTGACTTTGGTCCGACCGGCTGGATGTGCCGGTGGTTCGTGCCGGGGTGCTCCGTGCGGCGGTGGAGTCGAGGTTATGAAGGGAATCGAACGGAATCGGATGGAAGTTCGCCATCCGGTCATTCCCGAACATCAACCTCAGGAGTCGCATGATGCGCCCCATCGGAGCGGCCTGCCTCGGCACGGCCACGCTGGTCACCCTCCTCGCCTGCACCCCCGTCGCGGCCGCCGCGACGGACACCGGTTCTGCCCAGGCCAGGGGTAAAGCCCGGATCATCACACTCCTGGCCGAGGTGCAGCAGCTGACCCGCTTCCCCGTCACCCCCGGCAGCGTCTCGCAGGGCGATCAGGTCGTCGTCCGCTCGGACCTCTTCGACAAGGCACACAACAAGGTCGGCGAGACCCACGGCACCTGCACCACCACCCGGGGCGGCGCCGATGAAGCGGAGCAGTGCGTCGTGACCTACACCCTCCCGGGCGGCCAACTCACCGTGCAGGGGATGTACTTCAACTACGTCGACCAGGGTCCCTTCGACAACGCGATCACCGGCGGCACCGGGAAGTACGAGAAGGCTCGCGGCTCGGTCCACGCCGCCACGATCGCCACGGACCCCAAGGTCGTGAGGCGCTTCACGATCCACCTCGTCTGACGGACCCCGACGTCCACCTGACCCCGGAATCCGGCCTTCTCCCCTCGCGTTGCACCATTGGAGACGGTCGTACGAAAGGAAGTGTGGGTCAAGGGGACGTCCAGGGCAGCTCACCCTTCAGATCGTCAAACGCACCGACGACGTGAGCGGGTTCGTGGTGCTTCCACGCAGGTGGGTGGTGGAGAGGACGCTGAGCTGGCTGATGCGCTCGCGGCGCCTTGCCCGGGACTACGAGACCCGGCCCGAAAGCAGTGAAGCCGCCGTCCTGTGGTCGATGACCATGCTCATGGGACGCCGCCTCGCCCGCCACGGGAGCCGAAACGTCACCCGGCAGCCCGCCTCGGCGTGAACACCCCGGGACGCTCCTCGGCCAGCCAGCCCCGCTCCACCAGCCGCTTCACCTTCGACCGCACCCCCTCGACCTTCGCCGGCACCGACTCCAGGCCCAGCCGCCCGGCCAACTCCCGCGCCCGCAGCCCGGACCCGCCCGCCTCCGCCTCCAGCACGCCCACCAGCCGCTGGTAGTCCGGCGCGAGCACCTCCAACGTCAGGCCCACCCGCCAGTGCGGCACCACCGACCCCGCCACCGGGGCCTCAGCAACGGCCGGCGCCGACTCATCATCTCGAACGTGGCGGCCCCGCCGTCGAGGGGGACGTGGTCGGGGTTGTCGAGGTCGAGGAACTTGCCGGTGGTGCGGCGGAGATCTCGTGGACGGCGTGCGCCATCGCGGACTGCATCCGCACTCCGAGCACATCGAGCTTGAGCAGTCCCAGGTCCTCGACGTCCTCTTTGGGCCTGCAGCATTGGATAGTCGCCGCCCGGCGTGGGCTGCACCGGCAGTCGGTCCAGCAGGGACACATTCGAGATGATCACTCCGCACGGGTGCATGGCGTAGCCGCGCACGAGCGCGTCCAGCCCCTCGGCCAGCTCCCACAAGGGTCCGAACTCGTCTGCGCGGGCAGCGAGCTGGCGCAGCTCGGGCAGCTCGGCGAGCGCGGAGCGGATGTCACAGGCCCGGATGTGCGGAAAGCTCTTGTCGCCGTGATCGTGGTGGGGCGGTCTGTGGCGCGTTCGGCGCCGCTGCCGGGCGGGCAGCCCAAAGTTCCCCGGCTCGCACACCGGCCGGTCGCCCAGCCTTCTGGACTCTCAATGGCGGTCCCTGGCCGCCCGGTCACCTGTGTCGCGGCTGGCGGCCCCAGCCTGGATGACGGCCCTCGGGTCTGGCCGTCAGTGTTCGACGCCAATTACCTCACTGTCGAACACGCGGAAATCTATGTTGGCCAGAGTAGACATTGGATGGTGGCGTGGTTATGGTTTCTTTCGTAGCCCAGAGAGGCAGCAGGGCCCGGCAGACACGAACTGCCGGGCAGTGGTACGGAAGTTGCAGTGCGTAGGACGGTGCGGTGGTGGAGTTCCGAAGCCAGGGTTGGTGCAGGACGGCGACGGGGCTGACGACCGGACCGGGTGGCCCGCAGTGATCAGGGGCCGCCGTCGGGGCCGCGGTCAGCAGTGTCGGTTCCCGTGAGTGCAGTTCGCAGTACCCGGCAGTGAAGTCGGTGAGCGGTACCTCGGTGAAGGCGTCGGCTGCGGGCGCGCGCACCGGGAGGTTCGGCAGTGGGGTTCTAAGCCAGAGCAGACGCACGATGGGCGACGGGGCTGGCTGCCGAAAAGGTGGCGCTGTCACAGGTCACTGAGCAGTTCGCATCACCAGCAGTACGCAGTAGGGCAGTGCCAGCAGCAGAAGTCCCCCGTTTTGTAAGTGGTTGATCACCGAGGGAAGAACGGAGGAACGAGCGCCATCAGGATCGCCCGGGCGGAGTGTTGAGCCCGGGTACCGCAGGACATCGATAGTGAGGTGGTCTCCGGTCAAGCAACCGCGATCCCCGCACCCCCGACAACTCCCAGGTCGGGGCGGCGGACACAGAAGGCCGGCGCAGTTCCAGGGCCGGCAGATGGTGTAGATGTTCCTTCGGGGCCCTGGTGCCAAATGGCACCAGGGCCCCTCAAGCGTGTTCCACAGAGAGGTGCAAATGACAGCAGACGACTCGTTCGACCGTCTCGAGGACGAGGACTACCCCGCCTACACGATGGGCCGGGCCGCCGAGATGCTCGGCACCACCCAGGGTTTCCTGCGGGCCATCGGCGAAGCCCGCCTCATCACGCCGCTGCGCTCCGAGGGCGGACATCGCCGCTACTCCCGTTACCAGCTGCGCATCGCCGCACGTGCCCGGGAACTCGTCGATCAGGGCACTCCCGTCGAGGCGGCCTGTCGCATCATCGTCCTTGAGGACCAGCTCGAAGAGGCCCAGCGCATCAACGCCGAATATCGCCGCGCAACCGAATCGGGTTCGCCGCCCGCGGGCTGAGGTGTGGTTTGTGCGCCCCGAGCCGCTCAGGCGGCTACGGGCGTCGGCCCGCCGCGGTGCAGGGTGAGTTGGCTCTGCCGAGGCGATCACTCCTGCGCTGCCCGCCGTCGAGGCGTTCGCGGACCTCGAAGTGCCCGCCGAGACCCTGGGGTGTGGATCGCCTGGCCACTCGCATGGGTGAGAGTGGGCGTGGGGGAGCCGGGCAGGCGCACACGATGGAACCCTTCAGAATCACCGAGCTTGCCATCGAGCGATGGACCGAGACGCTGTGGGGCAAGCTCTTTCGTCCGAAGCAGCGGCCGGCCGAGGTGGTTGCGATACTCCGTCGTGAGTGTGACGACAATGCGCTGATCGTGGCCCGTCAGCGGGTGGTCGTGCCGAATGCCTTCGTCATCGATCTCCTTCCCGAAATCCATCACAAGGTCACGACGCATGCGCTGCCGGTCGAGCCGCACTTGATGAACCAGGTGCGGCGGCACGCGGCCGAGCAGGGGTACACCTTCGCCGGTCCGGTTGCCGTGGACCTCTGTCCTGCACCTTGCGGGACGGGTGAGCGATTCCGTGTCCGCAGCCGCATCGCACCAGCCGAGAGCCAGCCCCGCTCCGCAGGCTCTGAAGACGGGTAGTTTCGTTCGCTGGGCGCTCAGTGCGTTGTTGCCTCCGGCTAGGCCATCGTCCAGCCGGATCGGGCGAGGAGCCCAGCGCCAGGGTCACGGCCACCGGAACCCACGTACCAATATCAATGTCAGTGCCTCGTGCCAAGCTGGTCGTGCCCGGCGGCGCCCATCATGAAGCCGATGCTGTCGCCGGGCCCTCGCTCGCCGCTCTGCGCGCCCAATCCCGCCACCAGGCACGAGGAACAGCTCTCTCCCTCACGCCGTCCATGGAGAAGGCGGGCATCCTCAACCGCAGACGCCCGCCGCTCGCGCCCGCTACCGTGGACTGTGCACCCCTTCCTACGGAGGCCTTCATGGCGCACCTCGTCTTCGACCCCGACGAGCAGAGTGCCCTGCGCGCTGATGCCCGCGAACACGCCATCACTGACCCTGGCGTCGCTTACGTCCTTGAGCGCCTCGCCGCGGAAGGCGTCGACCTCGAGCAGTGCGCCGACTGGGAAGACCTCCGCCTCCAGGCTGGCCTCCCCGCCCGCGACGCCAGCAGCGCCGCTTAGTGGGCAAGCATTCCCCCCGCCGGGCCCGCGTCGTCTTCTACGACGTCGCCCGTGAGCAGATCCAGACCATGCCGCGGGCCGACCTGGACCGCTTGGACGCCGTCCTGGACGTGATCGCCTCCGACCCCACCGTCGGCACCGCGACCAAGCACGGCTCCGTCCGCGAGTACCAGCGCGCAGGAGTACGCGTCATCTACATCCCGACCGCCTTGGGCACCCTCGTTCTGGTCGCGTACGTCGAAGCCTGACGGTCTTGGCAGGCCCGAGTAGCTCGAACCGGCATGGTGCAACGGACCTAGCAAAAGCGGCAAACAGTACCTGACCGCCTTAGCCTGCGATCATGGGTACCGAGCCGGACGTGGCCGTGCGCCTGGCCGCCGTCCGCCGGATGCAGCGTAGGGCGGAGCGGGCCTCCGGGCGTGCCCGCCGGGCGCTCGCCATGGAAGAGCTTGAGGTGCCTCCCCTGACGTAGGCGTTGCACAGGTGCGTCGGTTCCTCTCTCGGCCGTGGTGTTTTGAGCTATGCCAGAACTCTCTCTGTCTTGGCGGGCCGCATGTGCAGCTGGTGGCACGGTTCTGACCGGCACGTTTGCCGTGGGTTCAGCGTGACTGAGGTGCTTTCACCGGGAACCCACGGCGTCTTCGGCAGGCAGGCATGAAAGTGCGGTGGGTCCGTTGCCGCTGAATCGGCAGGTTCTTCACCACTGGGCTCACTCGGCGCGCTGTCCGACACGGAGGACGCTCAGGTAACGGCGTGATGCTCGGTCGCCCATCCGCGTGCGGATGCGCTCGGCGATCGCGTCGAGCAGGGGCTCACGGACGTCGCGGTCGAGCCTTCGGTACAGCGACAACGAGCGAAGGTGATCGGCAAAGCCGTCCCCGTTGAACCACTGAACGGTCGGGTACCAGCGCACGATCGTTGAGCCGAACAATCCGCCGGGATCGTCGACCAGTCCCCAGCCCTCGTCGGTGGTGCGCACGTCGTCCTCCAGGGGCGGATGACCCCAGCCGGGGTTCCCGGGGCAGAACCGCTCGTGGAGATCGGCGGTCTCGGCGTACACCTCCGACTCTCCCGGTCGGCGGACAACGACGTTGCCGAGCAGTGCCATCCAGCCTGCGGGGTAGAGCACGTCGTGCGCTCGCTGCCAGCCAATCGACGGGTCGACCCAGTGCCACGACGACGCAGCCACGAGAACATCGAAGCGTCGACCGCGGTCGTCCCACTCCTCAAACATCGACGTCTCGACTTCGACGTTGCGAAAGGAGGTGATCCGCTGGCGAGCAAGTGCGGCCATGTCTGCGCCCGGCTCGATGGCGGTCACTGAGCATCCGAGCGCTGCCAGCGAACGCGTCGCCTGACCGGTACCGCAGCCCACCTCCAGCACCGACGACCGTTCGTCCATGCCCGTGATGGAGCCAAGGTCCGCGAACAACTCGTCGGGGTATCCCGGCCGGACCCGGTCGTAGAGCTCCGGCACCTCGTTGAACACTCCGCCGAGGTCGTGTCGGTTCGGGCGCATCCTCGGATCATCAGTCACGAACGCACAAGCTATGAGGCTCGTCGACAGGGACGCCACTGGTTTAACGGCAGCTCCTCGACAGCCGTCAAGAGCGCCCGCCCTCCTATCTCTCGTGCAGGTCACCGCAGAAACAATCAGCACGGCGAAGAGGAGGGCGAACAGAAGGCGCATCGAACCTCCCTGGGGGCCAGCACGCCCGGCTGGGCGCGGAGAGCGCAGACAGGTTCAATGTCGCCCGCCACCGAGGTGCGCACTTGGGGCAATGCGCAGTGAGAGACCTACGCACGCGGAGCAATCGGGGTACTCATTGCTCCCCGCGGCGAACGAGCTCGCGCATGTGGCTAGCTGCCTGCCAGGTCTGCCAGCGGAGCCTCGTGCAAAGAGCGCGCAGGCCGTACTCGGGGTCGGCGAGCCGGACGCGGTCGTGGTCCGGCCCGACTCCGTCAGGCAGCAGGGAGTTGAGGCGGATGGCGCTGCCGCCCGCGACGAGGACGGAGTTGATCCGGGCCCTGGCCCGGTAGCGGGGGATCTCCACGGGGTCGTTGCAGTACTCCGGGCTCGAGCCCAGTTCGACAGGAGGGGCAGCTGGGTGTCCGGAGTCTGAGACGCCCATCGCCCAGGTGTGGTATGCGCCGGGGTTGCCGAAGTAGTGGGTCTCCGCGTAGGAGAAGCGCCGACTGCCGATCCTCCATTGGATGGGGTCCTCGATGACATCCGGGTAGGGGAGGGCCGACAGGCGAGACTTCCCGAGCCGCACGAGGTAGCGGCCGCCGACCCTGATGGCCGGCCGGAAGATCCTGCTGCGGGTCGTGATGCTGTACATCTCGACCTCGTCGTTCGCGGTGCACCAGGTGACCAGGAAGCCCATCCGGCCCAGAGGCCAGGTACGAACGGTCATCTCCAGCGTCTCGGTGCTCCCCGGGACTTCCTGCTCGGAGCTGTACTGCTCAACGTTTTGCTTGTGCTGCCAGGCGGGCTCCCCGAAGAGACCCTTGACGTACTCGTGTCGGACGTGAGGGGCCAGTTTCCGGCAGTTCCTGACGAAGAATCCCCGCCGGCCGAGGGTGCTGCGCCACCACCCGCGAAGGATGTTGTAGAGGCTGATGCAGGCTACGAAGATGGCAGCGATCTGCCATAGGTTGAGCTTGGCCTCAACGGGCGGTATCCACTTCACGAGCTGCATCCTGTCGCATCGTCAAGTGGCGTCCCGATCCCCATCGTTGATCGCCGAGGCCCACGGCAAGGAGCCTCATGAGGTGCCGTTGGTTAGATGCCGCCGAGCGTGGGTCGACTGGGTGCAACCTGTCAACCCATCCGAGAAGGGTGGAGCCGCCCACCTGGAGCCGGCGGACCGCTTGCCGCCGCGTCCCATGCTGCGTGTCGCCGGTGACCGTGCTCGCCACGTGTTCGAACGCACCGGTGAAGGTGACCTCCGCGCGCTGGCTACTGCGCGGCGCTCAGCAGGTTCTGCCGCCTGAGGACGAGGTCCTGCCACTGGGAGCGTGTGGCGTGCTCGGTGTCGAGCCAGCGGGGCGGGGTGTGGTCGGGGGGCTGGGGGAGGTCGGCTATGAAGTGCGCGATGTCGACGTAGTAGGCGTAGGCGCCGCCGCGGGTCTGTTCCTGGAGTCGTTCGATGGTGGTGGCGAGTGCGTCCTGGTCGTTGAGGACGGCTTGGTGGAAGGCGTGGGCGATGTCGAGGTGGGTGTGGTGGAGGTGAGGCCGGCGAGGTCGAGTTCGGTGCGCAGTGTTCGGGCGCGGTCGTCGATGCCGGGGTGGCCGGCGTCGCGGACGAGGGCGGCGATGGCTGCGTTGATCGTGGTGGCGCGCAGGTCGAGGCTGACCAGGAGTTGTTCGGCCAGGTCGAGTTCGTCGCCGGCCGAGCGCGGGTCGGTGAAGGCGTCGCTTTCAGCACGCCAGAACACCTCATCCAGCGTATCCGACGCGGCCTGCGCCACATCCAGTACCGCGGCGACCTCATAGACGGCTGCCTCGCCGAAACGGGCGTGATCATCAACACATGACCACCACGACAACACGTTCAACCTCGTAGGCCCAACGATTGGGATGGGGCGACACGCCTGGCTATCCGCAAAAATAGGCACTGAACGGGCAACTTGTTGCAATGAGGCATATTTGATCTCTTCGCAGGAGGAAATTCCATGGCGAGTAAGCCCAGCATCGTCTTCGCCCACGGACTCTGGGCGGATGGGTCGTGCTTCAACAAGCTCATCCCCACGCTCCAGGCTGAGGGGCACGAGGTTTTCGCCTCACAGCACGGCCTCGACTCGCTCGAAAGCGACGTCGCGTGCGTCAACTTCACGCTCAACCACGTCCCCGGCCCGATCGTGCTAGTCGGCCACTCCTACGGTGGGACCCTGATCACCAAAGCGGGCACCCACGACCGCGTCGGCGCTCTGGTGTACATCGCCGCGCTCGCCCCAGACGAGGACGAGACGTCGCAGGAACACCAGGACAAATTCCCCCGCACGCCCATCTTCGAGCACGTGGACGTCGCTGACGGCCGCGTGTGGCTCAAGCCCTCGGGCGTCCCGCACTTCTGCGGCGACCTCCCGGAAGCGGAGCAGAAGCTCGTCCTGGCGACGGGTGCCGTGCCAGTGGCGGACCTGTTCAACCAGCAGGTTCCCGGCACCGCCTGGCGAACGAAGCCAAGCTGGTACATCGTCGCCAACAACGACCACACCGTGCACCCCGACCTGGAGCGGTCCGCCGCCGAGCGCATGGCCGCCAATATCCGTCCCGTGGACAGCAGCCACGTTCCCATGCTCTCGCATCCTGACTTCGTCCTCGATGTGATCCGTGAGGCCGCAAAGTCCCTCGACGCCTAGGCCAAGCCGACAACGACCGGCCGCAGCGCAACACGCAGGGAGGCGACCCCGGACCGACCGGGCCGCCTCCTTGCAACGACATCACGCTTTCAAGCTCCTTACGTTGTTGGTGGGTTGATTCCGGTCACTCGTAGGATCGGGAGGCCCAGGGGCACTGGGTGTGGCTGTCAAGCTCATGCCGTAGGAGTGGCTTCTACTGATTGGCCGCCCGGTGCCCCGCGACGACTCGGCCACTGATTGGGATACGCGCGACAAGATCGCTTGGTAAGGACACGCTGGCGAGGTCGTCTGCTGGGACAAGTGCAGGAACGACTCGGGAGGTGGCCGTGCCCGAACTGTGGGCCGGTATGGACGCGGGCAAAGCCGAGCATCACTGCGTGGTGATCGACACCGACGGTCAGCGGAAGTTGTCGCGGCGAGTGGCCAACGACGAGACCACACTGCTGAAACTGATAGACGATGTCCTCGCTCTGAGCGATGGCGAGCCGGTGACCTGGGCGATCGATCTCAACGCCGGTGGCGCGGCACTGATGATCGCGCTGCTGACCGACAACGGGCAGCAGGTCCTCTAAATCCCCGGCCGCACCGTCCACCACGTCTCCGGCTCCTACCGGGGCGACGGGAAGACCGACGCGAAGGACGCCTTTGTCATCGCCGACCAGGCCCGCATGCGCCGCGACCTCCAACCGATGCACCGTGGCGACGACATTGCTGTCGACCTGCGCATCCTCACCGCCCGACGCCTCGACCTGGCCGCAGACCGCACCAGGGCAATCAACCGGATGCGGGCCCAGATGCTGGAGTACTTCCCCGCCCTGGAGCGGGCCTTCGAGTACAAGACCTCCAAGGCGTCCCTCGGGCTGCTGACCGGCTACCAGACCCCGGCCGCCCTTCGCAGAATCGGCAAGAGCCGCCTCGCGGCGTGGCTGAAGAACGCAAGGTCCGTAACTCCCGGCTCGTCGCGGCCACCACCGTCCAGGCCGCCGAGGCTCAGCACACCGCCGTCGCCGGGGAGAGGCTGGCCGCGGCCGTGGTGGCCAAGCTCGCGAGAGAGGTGACGGCCCTCGATGATGAGATCGCCCAGACCGACGCCCTGATCGAGGGCCGATTTCACGACCATCCGCACGCCGAGGTCATCCTGAGCATGCCCGGTCTCGGCCCCGTCCTCGGTGCCGAGTTCATCGCGCACACCGGCGGGGACATGAGCGTATTCGGCAGCCCCGATCGACTCGCCGGCGTCGCCGGCCTGGCCCCCGTGCCCAAGGACTCCGGACGCATCAGCGGCAACATGCGTCGGCCCCGTCGCTACTGTCGTCGTCTCATGCGGGTCTTCTACATGTCTGCCCAGGTCGCTGCCCAGCACTGCCAGGTCTCCAAGGCGTTCTACGAACGCAAGAGGGCAGAGAAGAAGACCCACAAACAGGCCGTCATCGCCCTCGCACGCCGCCGCCTGAATGTCCTATGGGCACTTCTGCGCGACGGTCGTCTCTTCGAAAGCAGTCCGCCACCCCGTGCTGCCAGCCTTGGGTGAAGTGACCACAGTCAGTCACGAGTCAGGATTGACAACCACATTGGGAATCAGTACTTGTGTGGCTGAGCGCTTCAGTTGGCCGCTGAGCGTTCCAGTTGGCCGGCCTGGTGCTCAAAGCTGGCGTTGCTGTGTCGATTCCGCCGCCACGGCACAAGCTGGACAATGCCCCACGCGACCTCGACGGTGAAGAACAGCCACAGTATCCGCGAGGCACCCTGGGCCAGTGCGTACGCCATCCACGCTGAGAACAGGATGCGCGCGATGCCGTCGAACAGTCCATGCACCGGCAGCGGCCGGACGATGCGCAGGGTGGCCCAGACGACCACGACCGAACCCATCAGATTCGCGTACAGCGTCTGCCACGGATCGAGTTCGGGCAGGACGCCCCACCCGAGTGCGTCGCCCAATGAGGACAGCACGTTGTGCACCAGCGCGTACGTCCACGGTGTCACGAACCCCGCGGTGACCGCGAGGTCGTACCAGGCGCTCGCGCGTACGAGATGAAGATAGGCGGGACGTGCGGGGGCGGAGAGACGGATCATGATGAGGCTCCGGCTGGTTTGGTGTCAGTGACGCCTCACGCTAAACAGTGGAGTACGGTCCAAGGTCAAGTTCATCATCCGAAGGGGGTGGCGCTGGGGTATGCGCATCGGAGAGCTGGCCGCGCAGACGGGGATGACCAGGGACACGATTCGGTTCTACGAGAAGATCGGCCTCATCGCAGGTCGGCGCCTGACCAACGGCTATCGCGACTTCCCACCCGAGGCAGTGGCCTGGCTGCACTATGTCCGCACGGCACAGACACTCGGATTCTCGCTGGCGGAGATCGCGCGGACCGGCGAGGAACTGCATGGGGCGCCGGACGTCGCGGAAGCGCTGTCCGCGCTGTTCGAGGAAAAGATCCAGCTCGTCGACGCACGCATGGCCGAACTCGCCACCCTGCGCGCCGAACTTACCGAGCGCGTCGGCACCGGATGCCCGTTGCGGGCAGCTGGCCGACCCGGATGAGGACGGAGTCGGGAGCGTAACGGGCCCGACCGCTGACCATCTCGGGGTGCCTCTGTGTCTTGTCAAGTCGCTTGAGGCAGCGGGTGCTTGGACATTCGCTC
>NZ_NNBL01000016.1 GCF_002803065.1 Streptomyces sp. CB01635 | reverse complement strand
GGCCTCTTCGATCCGGCGCTGCAGGTCCGCGAGCTTTCCCGCGGTCGTGTGGATGTCGATGTCGTTCACTGATTGCTCCACCGGGCTCACTGGTCATCGGAAGGATCGGAAGGATCGGAGGGATCGCAAGGATCGGAAGGATCGGAGGGATCGCAAGGATCGGACGGATCGAAGGGGACAGGGAGGATCAGAACGTGTCGTGCGGGACGTGAACGCCCCACACGTCGCGCAGGGCGTGGGAGACCTCGCCGACCGTGGCGCGCAGGCGCAGGGCTTCGCGCATCGGGGGCAGGACGTTGTCGGTGCCGCGCGCCGCGTCGCGCAGCGCTTCGAGAGCTCGCTCGACGGCTTCGTTGTCACGATCCTTACGCAGGGCCGCGAGGCGTTCGCACTGGTCGATCTCGATCTGGGGGTCGACCCGCAGCGGCTCGTACGGCTCTTCCTCGTCGAGGGCGTACTTGTTGACGCCGACCACGGTGCGTTCCTCGTGGTCGATCTCCAGCGCGATCCGGTACGCGGACTTCTCGATCTCGGACTTCTGGAAGCCCTGCTCGATGGCCGCCACCGCGCCGCCGCGGTCCTCGACGGCCTGGATCAGCTCAAGGGCCGCCGCCTCGACATCGTCCGTCATCGACTCCATGACGTAGGACCCGGCGAACGGGTCGACGGTCTTGGTCACGTCGGTCTCGTAGGCGATGACCTGCTGTGTGCGCAGGGCGAGCCGCGCCGCCTTCTGCGTGGGAAGGGCGATGGCCTCGTCGTAGGAGTTGGTGTGCAGTGACTGCGTTCCGCCGAGGACCGCGCCGAGGCCCTGAAGGGCGACCCGTACGAGGTTGACCTCGGGCTGCTGCGCGGTCAGCTGGACCCCGGCGGTCTGGGTGTGGAAGCGCAGCATCTGCGACTTGGGGTTCTTGGCCTTGAACTCGTCGCGCATGATGCGGGCCCAGATGCGGCGGGCGGCGCGGAACTTGGCGATCTCTTCGAGCAGCGTCGTCCGGGCGACGAAGAAGAACGACAGGCGCGGTGCGAAATCGTCGACGTCGAGGCCGGCGGCGAGCGCGGCGCGCACGTACTCCTTCGCGTTGGCGAGGGTGAAGGCGATCTCCTGCGCGGGCGTGGCCCCGGCCTCGGCCATGTGGTAGCCCGAGATGGAGATCGTGTTCCAGCGGGGCAGCTCCTTGTGGCAGTACGCGAAGATGTCGCTGATCAGCCGCAGGGACTGCTTCGGCGGGAAGATGTACGTGCCCCGGGCGATGTACTCCTTGAGTACGTCGTTCTGGATGGTGCCGGTCAGCTGGTCACCGGGGATGCCCTGCTCGGCCGCGACGAGCTGGTAGAGCAGGAGCAGTGTCGAGCCGGGGGCGTTGATCGTCATCGACGTGGACACCTTGTCCAGGGGCAGGCCCTGGAACAGGGTGCGCATGTCCTCGATCGAGTCGATCGCCACGCCGACCTTGCCCACCTCGCCGCGGGCGATCGACTCGTCCGAGTCGTAGCCCATCTGCGTCGGCAGGTCGAAGGCGACGCTCAGGCCGCCCGTTCCGGCGCCGACCAGCTCGTGGTAGCGCTCGTTGGACTCCTTTGCCGTGCCGAATCCGGCGTACTGCCGCATCGTCCACGGCCGGCCGGTGTACATCGACGGATACACGCCCCGCGTGTACGGGAACTCTCCCGGGGCGCCGAGCTTGGCGTCCGCGTCGAAATCCGTCAGCGACCAGCCGTCGTAGAGCGGCTGGATGGGCAGACCGGATTCGCTCTGTGCCTCGGAACCCACGCCGGACCTCCTGTGGTACTCGATGTCACATCAACGGTACTCAGTACCATCGACTCAGGCAAGTGGCTTCCGAGCACCGATACAGGGAAGGATGGGCGGTCATGAGTGAGGATGGGTGGTCATGAGTAAGCCAGCCGCGCGGATCCGCCTCGCGGACGCCGCCTTCGCGCTCTTCGACGAGCGCGGATACGAGCAGACCACCGTCGACGAGATCGCCGAGCGGGCCGGAGTGGGCCGCACGACGTTCTTCCGGCACTACCGGTCGAAGGAAGACGTGATCTTCCCCGACCATGACCGGCTGCTCGCGCTGATCAAGGACAGGCTGGCCACCTCCAGCCACAGCACCGGCCTGATCGCCGTCTCCGACGCGGTCCGCCTGGTGCTGCTGCACTACATCGACGAGGGCGACCTCGCGCGGCGGCGGTACACGCTGACCAGCAAGGTGGCGGTCCTGCGGGACCGGGAGATCGCCAGTGTGGCCAGGTACCAGCGGCTGTTCCGCGAGTTCATCGCGGACTGGATGGGTGACCCCACGGAGTCGGCGTCGCTGCGGGCCGAACTGATGGCGGCGGCCGTGGTCGCGGCCCACAACCATGTACTGCGCCGCTGGCTCCGGGGCGAGACCTCCGACCCGGTGGCGGAGATGGACGACGCCATGCGCGAAGTGCTCGCCCTCTTCCCCGCGCCCTCCGGTGCCGGGGACTCAGGTGACGCCGGCACCACCCTTGTGGCCTTCCGGACCGGACAGGATCTCGATGCGCTGCTTCCCTCCCTGAGGCGACTCGTCGAGGGCGGCGCGGCGCACTGAACGCGTGCGTTGCGTGGGGGTTTTCCCCCAACTGGATGGTCTGGCCTGTCGGATGGTGACGTGGGCGGGCCGCCCGAGAAGCTTGCGGCATGGACACCAACGCCAACATCAAGACCGACATGACGAGCAGGCGCCGCGTGCTGGCCGCGTCCGCGCTCGGCCTCTCCTGGGCGGCGGCGGGCGTACCCGGCGCGAGGGCGACCGCGATGGCAGCGGACGACACGGCGACCACGCCACGCACGTCCCGCTCGGTGCGTCTGAAGCTGCCCGCGCCGACCGGGCCGTACGGCGTGGGGACGGTGTCGCTGCGGCTGGTGGACCGGGAACGCGCGGATCCGTGGGTTCCCGTTCGCAGGCGTGAGCTGATGGTGGATGTCCGGTACCCGGCCCGCTCCGTCGCCTCGGGCCGGCGCGTGCCGCAGATGACGAAGGGGGAGGCAGTCGGCTTCGACCGCGTGAACAACTTCGGCGATCTGCCGAAGGGGCGCATCGACTGGAGCACGACACAGACCTTCGCCCACCTCGGCGCGCCACTGGACCGGCGCGGTCCGCGGCCGGTGGTGCTGTACTCGCCGGGCGTGGGGGACCCGCGAACCCTGGGTACGACGCTGACGGACGAGCTGGCGTCGCACGGGTACGTGGTGGTGGCGATCGACCACACCTACGACGCGTCGGCGGTGGAGTTTCCCGGTGGGCGGGTGGAGACGACTCTGCTTCCGCAGGAGTTCGAACGGGCGCAGAAGGAGGGGCCCGAAGCGGTCGTCGCGCTGATGAAGAAGACGAGCGCGGTACGGGTGGCCGATACGCGGTTCGTACTGGACGAGGTGGAGCGGGCGTTCGCCACGGGCCGCGTGGAGCGCGCGCCGATCGGCATGTTCGGGCAGTCGGCGGGCGGCTTCGCGGCGCTGCAGACGATGCATGACGACGAGCGGATCACTGCGGCAGCGAATCTGGACGGGGTGCTCGCCTACGTAGGGGACGATCATGACGAGGGGGAGCTTTCCTCGGTGGCCCGCGACGGGGTGGACGGGCCGTTCCTCCTCATGGGCATGGACGGTGACGACCGTACGAACGTGCCGTCCTGGCGCGCGCTGTGGGAGCACAGCGACGGCTGGCACCGGGACCTGGTGCTACGTGGCGCGCAGCATGCGACGTACACCGATGCGGCATCGTTGATTCCGCAGATCGCCCGGCAGTTGGGGCTGCCGAAGGAGACGGTGACCGGCCTCGTGGGAACGGTGCCGGCGGCGCGGGCGGTTGCCGCGCAGCGGGCGTATGTGACGGCGTTCTTCGACCGTTGGCTCCTCGGGCGCTCAGGCGGTCACTTCCTGGACGGACCCTCGTCGAAGTGTCCGGAGGTGCGGTTCGTGTAGGACACGGGGGCGCAAGGGTTGTGGGTGTTTTGTGGTGTTCGCGGCAAGCATCTGGGCGCAGGCATCCGATTGTGTTGCTATGGGGGAGTACCAGCGGTGGGGGTGAACGCCCCACCGTACAAAGGGAGTTACGGGGGATTTGAATGCGTAAGAGGAGCAGGTTGGGTGCGGTGCTGACCGCCGCCGCACTCGCCGTCACCGTGGCAGGAGCCGCCGCGCCGTCCGCGAGCGCGGCCGGCGGATGCTGGCAGAGCGGCGGACGATGGTGGTGCAACAACGTATCGGGGGCGCCCGTCTACGGCACGATGGGAGCGAGCACGCAATACCCCGATCCGAGCAGGGTCGTCGGCTACATGAACTCCAACCCCAGCTGGTTCTTCTGCAAGATGGACGGCCAGAACTGGGTGGGTGGACCACACCCGACCCGCTGGGAGTTCACGGTCGCTGACAACGGAGAGTACGGCTGGATGAAGGACACCGCGATCTCCAGCGAGACGAACCCGTTGCCCAACTGCTGAACCACGACACGTCCGCCCCGGGCTCCCGCGCGCGACTGACGGCCGCACAGCCGCCGTCCTGAGCGCCAAAAGCGCGGGGCGGACGGGTGTTCACGCGCCCGACACGAGATCAGGGGATGCGGTCGCTGACCGCCACGAATGTCACCCCACGTCGGGCAGCTGGGCATCCCCGGGAGGAAGCTCCGGTTCCTGGCGCCGCGCCATCCGCCCGTTCTCATTCCGCAGTGTCGTCAGCCACGGCCACAGATCGGGCAGCTCCTGCCCGGCACAGGCCAGCCGATGCTCGATGCGGCACCGCTGCGTCCCGTCCACGGGACACACGCCGTACACGGTGACCCGGCCGTCCGACAGCTCGATCCACCGATGCTCCGCAGGTACGAGATGTGCCAGCACCCGCATCCCGGGCTCCAGCAGGACCCAGTCATGCTCGAGCGTGGCCACCCGATCCTGTGGCAGCCCACAGTACGGACACCGGAACTGCCCGCTGCCGATCCTCGCGACCCCCCTGCCAGAACCCCTCATACAGTGAGCGTGCGGGCCGCGACGCCCCAACACACGTACGACTTAGGACGGGACTCCTGCGCCCTGTGAGGCCTCACGTGCCACAGGAGGCGACACCGGCCACGCCAGACCGCTCACACCCCAAGAGGCGCGGCCGGACAGGCGCCGTAGACAGATGGCGCCGCAGACCGTGTGGCTGACTGGTCGTGAGCACCCGTCCCCGTTGGAACCAAACGCAACCGAGACGGGTCGACGCACTGGGAGGACCAGTCGGCGTCGTCATGATGCTGTGCAGGAAGCGAAACGGGGAGATCGCGATGTTCCGAAGCAGGTGGGTGTGCCCGACCGTAGTGGCGGGCGTGGGCTTGTTGGCCGGCTGTGGTGAGGAGAAGCCTCCGCCGCCCGTCAGGTTCGGGGCCGCCGAGCCCGCCGGAGACAAGCTCGGTCTCCAGCCGGAGAAAGGCGCTGCGGTCGCGCTCTCGCAATGGCCGGGAAGACCCTGACCAAGGGCATGGTGTTGTGCACCGTCACCAGCGACGACAACCTGGCGATGCTCCGTGTCACCGACGTCGTACCCGACACCAAGCAGGGTTTGTCCAGCGACATGCCTGACTACGTCACCACGCTGACCCTCTGGAAGAGCAACAAGTAGGGCCCGCTGAGGACCGCGCCGACGGCACACCCGTGGCCCGGGCTCAGCGGGAGTCCGAGGCCAGGCGTTCGAGGAGGTCGGGGAGTGCGGCGAAGGAGGCGAGCACGTGGTCCGGTGTGCCGTCGGCCGAACGGTGCGTCTCAGGAAGGTACTTGCCGGTCTTGACGAGTGCCCCGGTGACGCCGCTGCGCTGGGCGGCGAGCACGTCGGACTCGATGTCGTCGCCCACCATGAGGGTCGTGGACGGCTCGGCGCCCAGATGGGCGAGCGCGGCGGCGAAGAAGGCCTCGGACGGTTTGCCGGTGATGCTCGCCTCGACCCGGGCGGCCCGCTCCAGCCCGAGGAGGAAGGCGCCCGTGTCGAGGTCGAGCCCGTCGGCGGTGCGCCAGTAGAGGTTCCGGTGCATGGCTACGAGGTGTGCTCCGCGCTGGAGGTGATGGAAGACGCGGTTGAGGGCTGCGTAGCCGAACTCGTCCCCCGCGCCACCGACCACGACGACGTCCACGTTGCCGGCGGTGTCGGCGTCCGCACCCGAGTGCTCTTCCGGCTCATTGACAAGCGTCACGCCCGTCAGATCGTCCTGGATGTCACCGGCGTTGAGCAGCAGGCAGCGTGCGCCCGGGTGGTGCTCCCGAAGGTAGGCGGCGGTGACGGTCGGGGCGGTGAGGATGTCGTCGACCGAGACGGGGAACCCGGCCCCCGTAAGCCGTGCGCAGATCGACGCGCGTGTACGTGAGGTCGTGTTGGTGACCAGCGCGAGGGGGAGCCCCGCAGCGCGCAGCCGCTCCATGGCCTCGACGGCGCCGGGGAGAGGCTCCCAGGAGACCGTGAGTACTCCGTCGATGTCGATGAGGACTGCGCGGATCGCGCCGGCTCGCTCTCGCTCCATGGGGCGACGGTAGTCGCCGCGCCGGTGAATCTGCGGTGCACACTCTCCGAGTCGCCGGTCCATCCCGGTCAGGGTGTGTTCTTGGAAGTCGGTGTAGAGGCTGAGAACCTCTCTGACCTGCGCGCACGCGGCGCGTGAGGGCTACCGGTGCACTGTGGGTGCACCGCCGGGGTGTTGGAGGCCCGGAGAACAGCGGGCGCCACCCGGTCGGCCACGCTGCTGGATGCCGCACCATCGTTGGCCCCGCCGGCCAGTTCGCCACTCCGAACGGCGTAGCCAGGATGCCTTCGAGGACGACGCGGGCTCCCCGGTTTCGCCTCCGGCCTGTTTGCGGCCGAGCGGCGCGACATCGTCCAGGGAATCGTCTTCCGGTACCGGCGCGAGGACCTGGCGGCCGGCGAACGCCTGGCTCCTTGGGTGAGACCTCCGGTGTGACCTGTCTTCCGAAGGTTTGGCCGGCGGCACTGCAGGGCCGGGGATCCAACTGTCCACCCGCGCCGACATAATGTCGCCGTGAACTCTCTTCAGCGCCCCAATACCCCTGCTCCACAACGCGTTTCGGTAGTCGTGGTGGGCGCCGGTCCCGCCGGGCTGACCGTCGGAAACATCCTGAGACGCGCCGGGGTCGACTGCGTGGTCCTCGAGTCCGAGACGCGGGAGTTCATCGAGCAGCGGCCGCGCGCCGGGGTCATCGAGGAGTGGGCGGTTCGTGCCCTGGAGCAGCGGGGCCTTGCCGGGAACCTGCTGCGGAAGGCGCACCGGCATACGGCCTGTGAATTCCGGTTCGACGGGCGCCGACACCGCTTTGAATACGGCGTACTGACAGGCCGTCACCACTTCGTGTACCCGCAGCCGCTGCTCGTCACGGATCTGGTGCGTGAGTACGCCGATGTGCGGGACGGTGACATCAGGTTCGGCGTCCGGGATGTGCAGGTGCACGACGTCGACACGGATCGGCCATCCGTGTCGTACACCTGCCCCGAGTCCGGTCAACGGCAAGTGGTTCATTGCGGCTTCGTCGCAGGGTGCGACGGCGCGCGTGGCGTGACGCGGCGCGCCCTGCCGGCTGATCACTACCGGGTCGCGCGGCACGACTACGGCATAGGTTGGCTGTCCCTGCTGGCCGAGGCGCCGCCCTCCTCCGACTGTGTGCTCTTCGGGATCCATCAGGACGGATTCGCCGGACAGATGCCTCGCAGTCCCGAGGTGACCCGTTACTACCTCCAGTGCCCGCCCGGCGACGCCCCGGAGAACTGGCCGCATGAGCGCGTATGGGCTGAGCTGCGCCGACGGCTCGCTGTGGAGGGAGCCCCGGAGTTGGTCGAGGGGCGGTTGGTCGAGAAGCGGATGCTGGACATGCACGACTATGTCGTCGAGCCGATGGCGTCCGGGCGCCTGTTCCTGGCCGGTGACGCGGCCCACCTTGTGGCGCCGATCGCGGCGAAGGGCATGAACCTCGCCCTGCACGACGCTTTCCTGCTCGGCGACGCACTGGTCGCCCACCTCACGCAGGAAGCCGGAAGTAACAGCGGTCTGGAGGGCTACTCGGAGGCTTGCCTGCGTCGGGTGTGGGACTACCAGGAGTTCTCGCAGTGGTTGTCCGACGTCTATCACGGGTCGGCCGCGGGGGAGCCGTTCCGGACGGGCACCACGCTCGCGCGGCTTCGGCGCCTGTTCACCTCTCCGCTCGCGGCGGCCGCGTTCGCCGAGCAGTATCTCGGCACAGCTGAGAGCTACTGACCGACTGCCGGCGAGCCACTCGGCATCGCCCCGGCCTTGGGCGGGCCCCGAGCACGCAGGGGACGACTGCGCCTGAGCATTCCTACTCAGCTGATCGCGTCGCTTGGCTCTGATGCGGAGAGGCGTCGTTCCCCACCATGGAGTCCCTCCATCCGAGTTGAGAGAGGTGCTTATGGGCGGCCGTGATCTGCAGCTGCGTGTTGCCACTCCGGAGGATCTTCAGTGGATCCACGGGCTGCGTCATCGGGTGTACGCACAGGAGTTGGGCCAGCACGCGCCGGATCCGGCCGGTCGGCTTCGCGACGGGTTGGACGGCGAGAACGTCTACCTCGTCGCGGGCGAGGGGCGGCCCGAATCGGCTTTGTCAGTGTGACTCCGCCTTGGCTGGGCCGGTATGCGTTGGACAAGTACCTGAGCCGCGAGGAGTTGCCGCTCCTGGGCGAGAGCGATGTGTTCGAGGTGCGCATCCTCACGGTTGAGCCGCGCTGGCGGAGCACTTCAGCGGCACTACTGCTGATGTATGCGGCACTGCGCTGGATCGCCGCCCGGGGTGGCCGACAGGTGGTGGCAATGGGGCGTACCGACCTGCTCAACATGTACCTGTCCGCCGGACTGCGCCCGGTCGGCCGTACCGTCCACAGCGGTGCGTTGACGTTCGAGGTGCTGACCGCGAGTGTGGCCGACCTGACGAAGGTCACGATGGACCGTTACCGCGCCACGCTGAAGCGACTGGGCTCCGATGTGGACTGGCGGCTCGACATGCCGTTCGCACCACGGTCGGACGGCTGCGAACACGGCGGGGCCTCGTTCACCGCCATCGGCACGGACTTCCGTAGTCTGCACCGGCGCCATCAAGTAGTGGCGGCCGATGTGTTGGATGCCTGGTTCCCACCCGCTCCCGGCGTACGGGCGGTGCTCGCGGAGGATCCGGGCTGGGCCGCCCGGACCTCACCGCCGACCGGTGCCGAGGGCCTGTTGGCGGAAATCGCCATGGCGCGGTCGCTGCCGACTGAGACGCTCGCGGTCGGCGCCGGTTCATCCGACCTCATCTTCAGGGCGTTCGGTCAGTGGCTGACGCCGCAGAGC
The DNA here is from genome assembly GCF_002803065.1 of Streptomyces sp. CB01635. GTDB lineage: Bacteria > Actinomycetota > Actinomycetes > Streptomycetales > Streptomycetaceae > Streptomyces. Next base: position 169,297 of record NZ_NNBL01000016.1, on the reverse strand, counting down.
AGGGTGTTGCTGATGGACCCGGGCTACGGAGAGTACGCCCACGTCACCGAGAGGGTCATCGGATGCCGGGTGGCCACGCGCCGGCTGCGGACCTGCGCTCGCTCAGCCCATCGACCAGCAACGCCGCGACGCCACACTGCTGATGAGCGAGATCGACTCGCCCGCCACCGATCTCGACTACCGGACGGTCTACGCACGCACCGGGTGCCTGTACGTGCCGGGCGGGGCCGGTGTGTTCGGACGAGTGGCCGCCGCCGTGCGCAGCGACGGAGAAATCCTGGGCACGATCTGGGTCATCGCCGACACCAAGGATGCCCGAGCAAAGGCAACCGCCGTCCTGCCGGGACTGCTGGACACGGCCGCGCTGCACCTTCACCACGCACGCGCCGAGCTGGACCTGCGGCGCACACGGCAGGCAAATCTGCTCTCAGCTCTGGTGCGGGTGCCCAACGAGTCCCTCGCAGCCGCGCTTCCGTTCGACATCTCACAACGGCGCTGGTTCGTCCTCGCCATGCTGGCGCCGACGTCCTACGACTCGGCGAGCGCGCCCGGGGACCGGCTCGTCCGCCGCCTCTCGGCGTGGCTCCACATCATTCATCCAAGTGCGCTCCTCGCCGAGGTCGACGCCCGCCTCGTCATACTCTTCAGCGGCAGCGCCGAGCACGACTGGGTCCAGACAGAGCGAAGTCTCGAAGACTTCTTCCAAGGTGCGCAGCCGAATGGTGCATCCATGACCGTCATCGCCGGATCCCGACTCGGCGACGTGAGCGACATCAGCGCCGAATTCAAACAGATGCAGACCCTGGCCGGGCTACTGCGGGTGCAGGTGGTCATACCCCAACCCGGTACGTACGTAGTCCATCTGACGCATCATCATCACCACGTCGACCTTGCGGAAATGGCCGGCGTCAAAGGCAGTACAGGCCCTCAGCAGCCTGCAGTCCTCCGCCGCATCGAGGAGATGGACAAGCAGTCGGGAACGGACTATTTCCGGACCCTTCAGGCCTACGTGGACAACAACCGCAACATCGCCGCAACCGCCGCGGCGCTGGGCGTCCACCCCAACACGGCCCGATACAGGGTGGAAAAGATCCAGACGACGTTCAACCTCGACTTGGCCGACCTCGACACGTTCACCTGGCTCGTCCTCCACTGCCGCTACGTTTCACGCTCGACCGCAGGGGCGAGGCCTGCGAACTGACGGCCGCCCGGCAGGCGTTGCCCACCGCGACCGGCGGCAGCCGGAGCCGGAGCACACGGCCGGTTTAGAGGTCGCTCTTCGGCGTCCGTGCGCAAGCCCTTGACCCCCTACCGACTGGACGGTATGCCTAGGGCCACTGTTACGGCACTCAGGAGCTGATGTGAGCTTCAACCTGGCCACGATGCTGTACGAGACGGCGTCGGCCGCCCCGGACAAGCCATGCGTCATCATCGACGACACTGCCTTGACCTACGCCCAGGTGGAGGAGCTCTCCGGCCTGGTGGCCGGGAACCTTCTCTCGCTCGGCCTCGAGCGGGGCGCGAAGGTAGCGGTCCAGCTGCCCAACATCCCGCAGTTCCTGTTCGCCTACTTCGGCGCCCTGCGGGCCGGGCTGGTCATGGTGCCGCTGAACCCGCTGCTGCGGGCGCCGGAGGTCACGTACCACCTGGAGAACTCCGACGCTCAAGTGCTCATCACTTGCGAGTCGTTCGCTGAGGAGGCGCACCGGGGTGCGAGCGCGGTGCCCGGCATCTCGACGTACGTCGTCGACCTCGGTGGCGGGCAGCGGCCGGAAGGAACCAGGCCGTTCGACGAGCTGCTCGCCCCGGCCGAGACCCCCGACATCGTGCCGACCAACGCCGACGACACCGCGGTACTGCTCTACACGAGCGGCACCACCGGCAAGCCGAAGGGCGCCGAACTCACGCACTTCCAGCTGTACATGAACTGCTCCGTCGCCGGGGACCTGATCGGCTTCCTCGACGAAGACATCGTCATAGCCGTACTGCCGATGTTCCACGTCTTCGGTCTGTCCAGTGTCCTCAACGCCGCCGTGCGCTTCGGCACCACGATGGTGCTGGTGCCCCGCTTCGAGCCGGGAGCGGTCATCGACGCCATCGAAAGGCATGGCGCCACCATCTTCCCGGGCGTGCCCACGATGTACGTCGCCCTCCTCAACGCGGCAGCCGGGGAACGTGACTTGGCGTCGCTGCGTGTCGGTGTGTCGGGCGGTGCCGCCATTCCGGGGGAGGTCATCCGGGCCTTCGAGGAGAGGTTCCCCGGCATCGTGATTCTCGAAGGCTACGGGTTGTCGGAGACGGCGAGTACCGCCACGTTCAACATCAGCGCCGACCAACGCAAGGTGCTCTCCGTCGGCAAGCCGGTGTGGGGCGTGCAGATACGCGTCGTCGACACCGACGACGAACCACTGCCCCCTGGCCCGGACCACGTCGGCGAGATCGTGATCCGCGGGCACAACGTCCTGAAGGGCTACTACAAGAACCCGCAGGCGACGGCCGACGCGATGAGGGGAGGCTGGTTCCACACCGGCGACCTCGGCTACGCCGACGACGACGGCTACCTCTTCATCGTCGACCGGAAGAAGGACCTCGTCATCCGCGGTGGCTACAACGTCTATCCCCGTGAGGTCGAGGAGGTCCTGTACGAGCATCCCGTCGTCGCGGAGGCCGCCGTCATCGGCAGGCCCGACGAGACGTTCGGCGAAGAAGTCGTCGCGGTCGTCAGTCTGACGCCCGGACGGCAGGCCACGCCCGAGGAGTTGATCGCGTTCTGCAAGGAACGGATGGCCGCCTACAAATACCCCCGTGAGATCCGGGTGCTCCACGAGCTGCCCAAGGGACCCACCGGGAAGATCCTCAAGAAGGAGCTGCGCTGATGGCCATGGTGGAGACCGTCCGGGGACCGGTGGACACGGGCGCCCTGGAGCGCACGTACATGCACGAGCACATCTTCGTGCTGAGCCCGGACGTGCAGCAGAACTACCCAGGGGAGTGGGGTGACGAGGATGACCGGATCGCGGACGCGGTGGACAAGCTCGGCGCGCTCAGCGCCCAGGGCGTCCGCACCATCGTCGACCCCACGGTGATCGGCCTGGGCCGCTACATTCCGCGGATCCAGCGCGTCGCCGAGCAGCTTCCCGACCTCAACATCGTGGTGGCGACGGGCTGTTACACGTACGAAGACGTGCCGTTCTTCTTCCATCACCGCGGTCCGGCGCTGAACGAAGCCGCGGGTATGGAAGTGCCGGACCCGATGGTGGACATGTTCGTCGGCGACATCGAGGACGGCATCGCCGGCACCGGCGTCAAGGCCGGCCTGCTCAAGTGCGCCATCGACCAGCAGGGCCTCACACAGGGTGTGGAGCGGGTGATGCGTGCGGTGGCCAAGGCGCATCTGCGCACCGGCACCCCCATCACCGTGCACACCCACCCGGGCGCGCGCACAGGGCTGGAGGTCAGGCGTGTGCTGTGCGACGAGGAGGGCGTGGACCCGAGCCGCGTCGTGCTCGGGCACAGCGGTGACACCACCGACGTGGACCACCTCAGCGAACTGGCCGAAGCCGGGTTCGTGCTCGGGATGGACCGGTTCGGGATCAACCTCGAGACCACCTTCGAGGCCCGGGCCGACACGGTGGTGGAGATGTGCCGACGGGGGTACGCCGACCGGATGGTGCTCTCGCAGGACGCTTCCTGCTACATCGACTGGATCGACCCCGCCGTCATGCCGCTGCTCCCGCAGTGGCATTACCTCCACATCGCGGACGAGGTGCTGCCCTACCTCGAACGGCGCGGGGTCGCCAAGGAGCAGATCGACACCATGCTCGTCGACGTCCCCCGCCGCTACTTCGAGGCCGGTGCGAAGGGCTAGCACGCAGCCGGTCAGCCCATCGTCTTGGCCCCGTCGAGGGACTCGCGGATGATGTCGGCGTGGCCGCAGTGCTGAGCGGTCTCGGCGACGATGTGCATCAGCACCTGGCGCGCCGACCACTTGCCGCCCGGCTCGGACCACGGGGCCTTCGGCAGCGGCCACGTGACATCCAGGTCGGGGAGATCGGCGATCACCTCGTCGGTCCGGCGGCCCTCCTTGGCGTAGGCGGCCAGCACACCCTCCAACGTCTCGCCCGGCTGCAGCCGGAACCCGTCGGCGCGGCGGGCCCAGTCGGCCTCGGTCATGGCCGTGAAGTCAGGCATCGCGGACGGGCCGTTGAGGATGAAGTCCACCCAGGACCGCTCGACCTCGGTGACGTGCTTGATGAGACCGCCCACGCACAGCGCACTCGCGGTGGTCTGCTTCGCGGCCTGCTCGTCGGTGAGGTCACGGGCGGTGAAGCGCAGGAAGTTCCGCTGCTTGTCCAGCGCCTCCAGCCACTCGGCACGCTCGCCGGTGACGGCGGGGGCCTCTGCCTGGTCCTGGGTGTCCAGCTCGTTGACAGCCATGGTTACGCCTCCACGTGTTTCTGCTCCGTCGGACAACAACCACGCTATGCCCTATGTAGGTCAGAGACTGTCCTAGACGGCACGCCCGGTGATGTGAATCGCCCGCCCCAAGGACGCGCGAGCCCCGGGCAGCCGCAGTGCGACCGGCCCGGGGCCTGCGTCTTGAGGGATACAGGGGGTGGAACTTCCCCGGCATTCCTCAGCGACGCACAGGTCAGCGTTCAGGCGTCGGGCGTCACGCGTCAGGCGAGTTCGACCAGCAGGTCTCCGCCCTCCACCTGCTGGATCGCGTTGATGGCGAGCCGGGACACCGTGCCGCCCTTCGGGGCGGTGATGGAGGCCTCCATCTTCATCGCCTCGATCGTGGCCACCGTTGCACCGGCCTCCACCGTGTCGCCCTCGGCCACCGCCAGCGTGACCACGCCTGCGAACGGCGCCGCGACGTGGTTCGAGTTGGACTTGTCCGCCTTCTCGGTCACCGGGACATCGGACGCCACGGAGTGGTCCCGTACCTGGATCGGCCGCAGTTGACCGTTCAGAGTGGCCATCACAGTGCGTACACCGCGCTCGTCCGCCTCGCCGATGGCCTCCAGCTCGATGAGCAGCCGGACGCCGGGTTCCAGGTCCACGGAGTACTCGCGGTCCGGGCTGATGCCGTAGAAGAAGTCCTTGCTGGCCAGCACGCTGGTGTCGCCGAACGCCTGCCGGTGGCTCTCGAAGTCCTTGGTCGGCCCGGGGAACAGCAGCTGGTTCAGCGTCGACCGCCGGTCCTTCGCGAGACCGGCGCGCTCCTCGGCGGACAGTTCACGCATCGGCCCGGGGCCGGCGCGGCCCTGCAGCGCCTTGGTGCGGAACGGCTCCGGCCACCCGCCGGGCGGCAGGCCGAGCTCGCCGTGCAGGAACCCGATGACCGAGGACGGGAGGTCGAACGAGTTCGGCTCGGCCTCGAAGTCCGCAGGCGACACCCCGGCCCCCACCAGGTGCAGCGCGAGGTCGCCGACCACCTTGGACGAAGGGGTGACCTTCACGAGGTGGCCGAGGATCCGGTCGGCGGCGGCGTACATCGCTTCGATGTCCTCGAACCGGTCGCCGAGCCCGAGCGCGATGGCCTGCGTCCGGAGATTGGAGAGCTGGCCGCCGGGGATCTCGTGGTGGTAGACGCGACCGGTCGGCGAGGAGAGGCCCGCCTCGAACGGCGCGTAGATCTTGCGCACGCTCTCCCAATACGGCTCCAGATCGCAGACGGCCTGGAGATCGAGACCGGTCGGCCGTTCCGAGTGATTGGTGGCGGCGACGATCGCCGAGAGCGAGGGCTGCGAGGTGGTTCCCGCCATCGACGCCACGGCCCCGTCCACCGCGTCGGCGCCCGCCTGGATCGCCGCGAGATACGTGGCCAGCTGGCCACCCGCGGTGTCGTGCGTGTGGATGTGTACGGGCAGATCGAACTCCCTGCGCAGCGCGGAGACGAGCTTCGCCGCCGCAGGCGCGCGCAGCAGCCCCGCCATGTCCTTGACCGCGAGCACATGGGCGCCCGCGTCCACGATCTGCTCCGCGAGACGCAGGTAGTAGTCGAGGGTGTAGAGCTTCTCCGACGGGTCGGACAGGTCGGAGGTGTAGCAGAGGGCGACCTCCGCAACCGCCGAGCCGGTCTCACGCACCGCGTCGATCGCGGGCCGCATCTGACCCACGTCGTTCAGGGCGTCGAAGATCCGGAAGATGTCGATACCGGTCGCGGCAGCCTCTTCCACGAAGGCGTTGGTCACCTCCGTGGGGTACGGCGTGTAGCCGACCGTGTTACGGCCGCGCAGCAGCATCTGCAGACAGATGTTGGGCACGGCCGCGCGCAGTTCGGCGAGCCGGTCCCACGGGTCCTCGGCGAGGAAGCGCAGCGCGACGTCGTAGGTCGCGCCGCCCCAGCACTCCAGCGAAAGGAGTTGCGGCACCGTCTGCGCCACGGCCGGCGCCGCAGCGAGGAGGTCCTTGGTACGGACCCGGGTGGCGAGCAGCGACTGATGCGCGTCCCGGAACGTGGTGTCGGTGACGCCGATGGTGGGGGAGGCGCACAGCCACCGGGCGAAGCCCTCGGGGCCGAGTTCGGTCAACTTCTGCTTGGAGCCGGCCGGCGGTTCGCCGTCGGGCAGCCGCGGGAGCTTGGTGGCGGCATCGATCAGATGGGGCCGCTCGCCGTGCGGCTTGTTGACCGTGACGTCGGCGAGGTAGGTGAGCAACTTCGAGCCACGGTCGGCCGAGTGACGTTCCGTCAGCAGATGCGGGCGCTTCTCGATGAACGAAGTGGTGACGCGTCCGGCGGCGAAGTCGGGATCGTCGAGAACAGCCTGGAGGAAGGGAATGTTCGTCGACACACCGCGGATACGGAACTCGGCCACGGCACGCCGGGCCCGGCCGACCGCGGCCTCGAAGTCCCGTCCCCGGCAGGTCAGTTTGACCAGCATCGAGTCGAAGTGGGCGCTGATCTCCGTACCGGCATGGGTGGTGCCGCCGTCCAGCCGGATGCCGGAGCCGCCCGGGGAACGGTAGGCGCTGATCTTGCCGGTGTCGGGGCGGAAGCCGTTGGCCGGGTCCTCGGTGGTGATCCGACACTGCAGCGCGGCGCCGTGGAGGCGCACGGTGTCCTGGGACAGGCCGAGGTCGTCCAGCGTCTCGCCGGCGGCGATCCGCAGCTGCGCCTGGACGAGGTCCACATCGGTGACCTCCTCGGTCACCGTGTGCTCGACCTGGATCCGCGGATTCATCTCGATGAAGACGTGCTGTCCGGCGGGGTCGAGGAGGAATTCCACGGTGCCCGCGTTGCGGTAGCCGATCTGCCGGGCGAACTTCACGGCGTCGGCGCAGATCCGCTCGCGCACCTCGGGATCGAGATTCGGCGCGGGCGCCAGCTCGATCACCTTCTGGTGGCGGCGCTGCAGGGAGCAGTCGCGCTCGAAGAGATGGATGACGCGGCCCTCGCCGTCGGCGAGGATCTGCACCTCGATGTGCCGGGGCTCGACCACGGCCTTCTCCAGGAAGACGGTCGGGTCGCCGAACGCCGACTCGGCCTCGCGGGCCGCAGCCTCGATCGACTCGCGCAGCGTCGCCGGGTCCTCCACGCGCCGCATGCCGCGCCCGCCGCCACCGGCCACGGCCTTGACGAAGACCGGGAAGCCGAGATCGTCGGCCGCCCGGACCAGCTCGTCGACGTCGGTTGAGGGCTGCGAGGAACCGAGGACCGGGACGCCGGCCGCACGGGCCGCGGCCACGGCGCGCGCCTTGTTCCCCGTCAGTTCGAGCGTCTCGGCACTCGGCCCGACGAACGTGATGCCGGAACGCTCGCACGCGAGCGCCAGCTCGGGGTTCTCGGACAGGAAGCCGTACCCGGGATAGATGGCATCGGCGCCCGCCTTGCGCGCCGCACGGATGATCTCCTCGACGGAGAGATAGGCCCGTACGGGGTGCCCGGCCTCGCCGATCTCGTAGGCTTCGTCCGCCTTCATCCGGTGCAGTGAGTTGCGATCCTCGTGAGGGAACACCGCGACGGTTCGAGCCCCTAGCTCAAAGCCGGCGCGGAACGCCCGGATCGCGATCTCTCCGCGGTTGGCGACGAGCACCTTACGGAACATGCGCATGTCCTTCCGTCGCCCGGAATGGGCGAACTGTCGGGTTGCGGGGCGTCACGCTCCCGGATCATGCCACCTCTGCAGTCAAGACATCCAGGTGCACTACGTCACACGCCGCAGCGCCGGGTGTCGATGCCCCGACCGGTTTGACCACCGATTACTGACGTAGTGCCCGGACGTGTCGCCGCCCCGAGTCACGCTCCGGACCGGCAGCGCTCCGGACGTCGGCCTGAGAGCCCCAACTCGGCATACTCGGCACGATGCTGATGGACCTGTGGAGTCTCCGTCATGCCCGCACCTCCCGGGATGCGGGCGCTCACCGTCCGCCGCGACATGAACGGTAAGTGCGCCATTCACATAAAGACATCACGAAGAGGGCACGCAATGGGCACACTGATGTGAGGTGTTCGACGGTGAAATGGATCCCGCGCTCGCACATTTAGGCAAGTTGCCGATTACCTGGCCATATTTGGGATATTCCGATGGCAGTGTAACGCGACGGCGGTTGCGTGACGCAGAGTTGTACGGGCCCGCGCGACGCTCTGTATGTGTGGTGCGGCAGGCGATTGCCTGAGGGAACCAGAGGCGATGTTCGCTCCTGCCTCGGCCTGAAAAGTAACGCGTCAGATTGGATTCCCGTGAGCAATACCGACCCGATGGCCGGACCGCCCCACCCCTACGACCAGTACCAGCAGCCCCCACAGCCGCCACGACGCCCTGAGCGGCGCGAGGGCGGCGCCCGGCGGGCGGGGCTGGTCATCCACACCATCGCTGACATTGCCGCGGTGTTCCTGGGTCTGTGGATTCTGCTCTACCTGCTCGAAGCCAACCAGGACAACGTCTTCGTCGAGTTCGTGCACGGAACGGCAGACTGGCTGGCCTGGTGGTCACAGGATGTTTTCACCATGGACACAGAAGGCCTTCGCGTTCTCCTCAATTACGGTCTGCCGGCGGTGATTTACCTGCTGGTCGGGCACGGGATCGCCGCGCGACTCAACCGCGTGTGACCGCGATCAATCTCGCATTACCGGCCGGCTCCGAGTGAACTGTCGGCCCCGCCTCGTTCGGCACCGAGCCTTTCGGGAACCGAACGGACCACGAGTACGACAGATGCCGAGAAGGACCAGCCCTGTGAATTTCAGCTCAACCGGAAACGACCATCTGCCGGTCTACGAGAGCCTGGTGCGCGAACGCGGTGACGTCGTGGCGGAGGCCCGTCTGGTGGCCCAGGAGGCGCTGTACCAGGCGGCCTACGCGCTCAACGGTCATGGTGGGGTCCGGCCGACGCCCGATCCGGCCGGACACCCCGCCGGGCGGAACGAAAGGCCTTAGGCCGTGAGGGCGCCGGCGCGCTCCTGATTCAGCCCACGAATTCCCGGTCACCGTAGTGCACTTGGGCCGTCTGCCAGTCGACACCTAGCTTGGCCGTGAACTCCCGGGCCAATGGCAGGTCGCCGAGCGGCGCGATGAGGATGAGCCTGCCGTCGACGGTGACCGAGCCGCCGCCGAGTTTGTCGCGGGCCACCGGGTCCGCGACCAGCTCGTCATGCAGCCTGCTTGCGCTGACGCCGGCCGCCTCGATTTCGAGTGCGTCGGTCTCCGGCGAGGTGGGCGGCAGACGGCGGAAGGTGAGCACGGACTCCTGGTGGTACGTCTTGGCGATGACGCCGGCGATGTGGTGGAGCCCGTCACGGCCGACCCTGTTGATGCCGAACTCGCGTGAGCGCTCATAGGTGGCCTGCTTGAGGTCGCCGGACCAGAAGACTCCCTCCAGGAGCTTCGAGGCGACGGGCGTGGCCCCGTTGGCGCGGACGATCCCGCGTACTTCGTGGTCGAAGCGTGTGAGACGGGTGTGGAGCCTGGGGTCGTCCGGGTCCGTGATGACCGCGGTGTTGTCGGTGGCGAAAATTTCCGCCGTAGGGCGATCAGCGGCGGCGGAGCTCGCGGCCGGGGAGCTGCCGGCGCCCGTGAGCCCCAGTGCCAGGGCGGCCACGGTTGCGGCCATGAGACGCAGCTGCCGCCGCGCGATGGTGATCTTCATGGGCTGGTCAACGACCTGGGCCGGGCTTCGTCGCGGCAGTTACGCGATCACGCGGTGTCGCAGATTTACAGGCCAGGGCGTGCGTGCTCGGGTGTCGTACGACGTGGCCGCCGGACGAGATAGACACCCGCGGTCGACACCAGCACCGCCATGACCGCGATGAACACCAGCCCGGCACCTTCCAGGCCGATCGGCCCCGTCAGGACTCCGACACCGATGACCGGTACGGAGATGCCCGCGTACGCCACCACGAAGAGCGTGGAGATCACTGACGCGCGATGGTCCGGGGGAGACGCCTCGGCCACGGCGCCGAGCGCCGCACGAAACGCCAGTCCCTGCCCCGTGCCGCCGACGAGCGCGCTCAGCATGACCAGTACCAGCAGGTCCCACCGCAGCGCGCCGGCGAGCAGGGCGAGTCCGGCGAGGAGCCCGGCGCAGCCCAGCGGCAGGGATCGCTCCATCCCGACCCGGGTGACCGCGAGTTGGCCCGCGGTCGAGGCGAAGAAGGCGAGTGCGACGACCAGGCCGCTCACGGCGTGGTTGTCCACCTCGAGGGACTCGGCGAGGAACGCCGGACTGACCGAGGTGAACACGCCGAACAACGCGAACCCCACGAACGCGGCGATCGCGGCGGGTCCGAACACCGGCCGCACCTGCGGGGGCAGACTCGGCCGCTGCGGCCGTACGGTGCTCAGCGGCCGCCGCTCGGCCACGGTCTCCGGCAGCCACAGCAGGACGGCGGCCGAGGCGGCCACCAGCGCGAGGTGCACGGCGAAGGGCAGGTACAGCGGCCAGGCGGCGTACTGGGCGAGCAGTCCGGCGAGCAACGGACCGCAGCCCAGCCCGCCCATGTTGGCGGCGGTCGCCACGAACGTGGCGCGGGAGCCACCGCCGTGCGGCGCCAACTCGATGACGTACACGGTGGCGGCCCCGGTGAACAGCCCGGCGGCAAATCCGGAGAGCAGCCGCCCCGCATACAGCCAGCCCAGCCCGGTGGCACTCAGGAAGCAGACGGCGCTGGCCGCCGCGAACCCCAGCCCCCACAACAGAACTGGCCGCCTGCCCAAAGCGTCCGACGCGTTGCCCGCCAGCAACAGCACACCGATGACCCCGAAGGCGTACACGGCATAAACGACGGTCACCGTCAGCTCGGAGAACCCGAACTTGTCCTGGTAGAGCCCATAGAGCGGGGTCGGCAGGGTGGTGCCGGCCATACACACGGCGAATACCGCGCCGGCGAGGGAACACTTACGCCATGCTCGGCGATCACCGTCCATGGCGTCGACAGTAGTTCCGCCTGCCCGCCCGGCACGGGTAGGGCGTGGCCGACGCGCCGCTGGGCGGAGCCCCGCAGCAGTCGGGCGCGAGGCCGGTTCCGATGTCGTCGCCGAGGAACTGCAGCGCAGCCAGCTCGGTCCGCAGCCGCCGGTGGGCAGTGGGGGCCTGGCCGGGGCCGTCCTCGATCCACTTGACGACCAGGGTGCGGGCGGAGGCTTCGTCGGCGGTGGTGGCCGCAGTGCCCTTGGCGGCCGGGTTCGGCACGGTCGGTGTCATCCGTTGGGCTCCGGCGACGACGTTCACCAGCCTCATCCACGGGGGCCGAAGAATTGTGCACGGCGATGTCGAGAACCCGTGGTTGGCTCCGTCCCTGAGGTGAAAGCGACCACAATGGGTCGCACCAGCACCGAGGAGAACACGATGGCCAAGTACCTGCTGCTGAAGCACTACCGGGGCGCTCCGGCTTCGGTCAACGACGTCCCCATGGCGCAGTGGACGCCCGAGGAGATCTCGGCGCACGTGCAGTACATGCAGGACTTCAAGGACCGGCTCGAGAAGACCGGCGAGTTCGTCGACAGTCAGGCGCTCGCCCCCGAAGGGACGTGGGTCCGGTACGACGGTGAGGGCCGCCCGCCGGTCACCGACGGCCCGTTCGCCGAGACCAAGGACCTCATCGCGGGCTGGATGGTGATCGACGTCGACAGCTACGAGCGCGCCGTCGAGCTGGCCGGGGAGCTGTCGGCCGAACCCGGGGCGGGCGGCAAGCCGATCCACGAGTGGCTCGAGCTGCGCCCGTTCATGGGCTCGCAGCACACCATCATGGAATGACCTCGTCGATGAACGAGGCCCTGATCCGGAGCCTGACGCCGAGCGTGCTCGCTGTCCTCGTCCGCCGCGGAGCCGACTTCGCGGCGGCCGAGGATGCCGTGCAGGACGCGCTGGTCGAGGCGGTCCGCGTCTGGCCGGCCGACCCTCCGCGGGATGCGAAGGGCTGGCTGGTCACCGTGGCCTGGCGCAAGTTCCTCGACGCCACCCGGTCGGACGCCACCCGGTCGGACGCCGCCCGGCGGCGGCGTGAGGACCTCGTCGACGACGAACCGGCACCCGGACCCGCACCCGCGGCGGACGACACGCTCCAGCTCTACTTCCTGTGCGCCCACCCGTCGCTGACGCCGTCCTCCGCGGTCGCGCTCACCCTGCGCGCCGTCGGCGGGCTCACCACCCGCCAGATCGCCCAGGCCTACCTGGTGCCCGAGGCGACCATGGCGCAGCGCATCAGCCGGGCCAAGCGCACTGTCGCCGGCGTGCGGTTCGACCAGCACGGCGACGTCGCCACCGTGCTGCGCGTCCTCTACCTGGTCTTCAACGAGGGCTACTCCGGCGACATGGACCTCGCCGCCGAGGCCATCCGCCTCACCCGGCAGCTCGCGGCCGCGATCGACCACCCCGAGGTGAGAGGGCTGCTGGCCCTCATGCTTCTCCATCACGCCCGCCGCGCCGCCCGCACCGCGCCCGACGGCAGTCTGGTGCCGCTCGCCGAGCAGGACCGCGGCCGGTGGGACACCGAGTCGATCGCCGAGGGGGTCGAGATCCTCCAGGCGGCCCTCGCCCGCGACCGCCTGGGCGAGTTCCAGGCCCAGGCCGCCATCGCGGCACTCCACGCCGACGCGCCCGCAGCCGAGGAGACCGACTGGGTGCAGATCGTGGAGTGGTACGACGAGCTCACGCGCCTGACCGACAGCCCAGTCGTCCGGCTCAACCGCGCCGTGGCCGTCGGCGAGGCCGACGGACCACGCGCCGGCCTGGCGGCGCTCGCGGAGCTGACCGACTCGCTGCCCCGTTATACCGCGGTGGCGGCGTATCTCCACGAGCGTGCCGGCGACCTGGCGACGGCGGCACAGCTGTACGAGGAGGCGGCCGGCAAGGCACCCAACCTCGCCGAGCGCGACCATCTGACGCGCCAGGCGGCCAGGCTCAACACGTCTCGGCTGAACCGGCTGGAGGGGAACACGTAGCGGTTCGGAGCGAGTTGGGTACCTCGGGGCTGCCGTGCGCCTCGCGGCCATCCGGCGATCCCAGCTCACGGGAGGCCGGTGCGGAACGGCCTGGTCCCTACGGGCTGTCGCGGGCTCGTACCGCCACCTCAGCTCCCTGGCCGCCGCCCTCACCCGCACGGTCCGCTCTCGCATGCGCCCGGCGCCCGTAGCGCCGATGGTCGGAAGAGCATGATCCGGTGCGGAACCGGGGGACGGTTTGGGACAGGGGGACGGTGTGGGACAGGCGGGAACGCTCATCCTCATCATGGCGGCCGCCGTTCTGGCGCCGCTGCTGGCGCACTTCGTCGGCCGACGGGTCCGGATCCCCGTGGTCATCTTCGAAATCGTGCTGGGGATCCTCATCGGTCCCGACGTGCTCGGCTGGGCGCACGGAGGAGAGATCATCGACGTGCTCTCGGACCTCGGCCTGTCGATGCTCATCTTTCTGGCCGGGTACGAGATCCAGTTCGCGGCCATCCGGGGAGACACGCTGCGCCGATCCGTCTGGGCCTGGGTGATCTCCCTGGCTCTGGGGCTGGGCGTGGCGCTGGCCCTGACGGGCCTGGACCTGTCGCGCGCCGTGATCATCGGAACCGCGCTGACCAGTACGGCGCTGGGCACGGTGCTGCCCATCCTGCGGGACAGCGGTGATCTGGAGGGCCGGTTCGGCACAGTGATGATGGCGTTCGGCGCGGTCGGCGAGTTCGGGCCCATCATCGCCATGGCGGTGCTGCTCAGTGGCCGCAAGCCAGGGGCGGCCACGGTGGTCCTCGCCATCTTCGCCGCCGTCACCGCCGCCGCCGTGTTCCTGGCCCTGCGGCCGCGCCGGCCGTGGTTCAGCCAGGTCATCCGCAGCACTCTGCACACCAGCGCGCAGTTCGCGGTGCGTTTCGTGATGCTCCTGCTGGTCGCGATGCTGGCGCTGTCGCAGGAGCTCGGCCTCGACGTGCTCCTCGGCGCCTTCGCCGCCGGACTGCTCACCCGGCTCGTGCTCCAGGGCTCGGCGCCGGAGAGCAGCGAGGAGATTCTGACCAGGGTGGAGGCGGTGGGTTTTGGCTTCCTCGTCCCGCTTTTCTTCATCGTCACCGGAATCGAGTTCGATCTGGCCTCGCTGCTCGACGGCGGGCGCGCACTGGTGCTGCTGCCCGTCTTCCTCGTCCTCTTCGTGGTCGTACGGGGACTGCCGACGTACGTGCTGGCACCACGGGATCTGTCGCCCCTCAGCCGCCGGGCGCTCACGATCTACTCCTCCACCTGCCTCCCGCTCGTCGTGGCGATCACGGCGATCGGCCTGGACGAGGGCGTCGTGAAGAAGAGCGAGGCGGCGGCCCTGGTCGGCGCGGCGATGATCTCGGTCCTGGTCTTCCCGCTGCTCGCTCTGCGGCTGCGGGCACGGGAACGCCACATCAAGCCCCGGATGCCCCAGGCGCCCGAGACGGAGGCCTGGTGACCAGGCGTCGTTCAGGAGAGCTGCGCGTCAGGCCCCAGACGACTCGTTCTTCCATGGGGTTACCTCTTCGCGCGGCTCGCGCATCACATGTTCGTCGCCTTATGCTCCCTAATGTCCGTAATGCACTTCAGGGAAGGCGGCCCGCTCGTGCCCAGTGGCCTCAATGCCGACACCGTTGGACCCGTCGACGTCGCTGTGGTCGGGTTCGAGGGCAACCGGTTCAACGGTGACGTCGCGCCCGCCCTGCGGGAATTGCAGCAGAACGGCACCGTACGCATCCTCGACCTGAGCTTTGTCATGAAGGCGGCAGACGGCTCCGTCAATGTCGTCGAACTGACAGATGAGGAAGTGGCTGAGGCATTCCAGCAGGTCACCGATGCCCAGTTCGACCTTCTCAGTGACGAAGACCTGCGGACCGTCGCGGACAACCTCCCTCCGGAGTCGTCGGCGCTGGTCGTGGCCTGGGAGAACACCTGGGCCGCCCGGCTTGCGACGGCCCTGCGGGACTCGCAGGGCGAACTGCTGCTCCTGGAACGCATCCCGCGGGCCGCCGTCGTCGAAGCCGTCGCCGCGCTCGGCTCCGAGTGACACCGAACGATTCGGAACTAAGGGGAAGATCGGCATGCCTCAGCGATTCGGACGACCGGGCCTTCTGGGTACGATCGCGCGCACGGCGGTGATCTCCGGTACCGCCACCGCCGTCTCCAGCCGAGTGGATCGCCGCATCGGCGAGCGCGACGCGCGTCGGCAGACGGAGTCGCAGGCCCAGCAGCAGGCTTCGGCGCAGCAGCCCCCGCCGCCGCAGCAGCCGGCCGCGCCCCCGGCCGCGGACCGCGTCTCCCAGCTCACCGCACTCGCCGAGCTCAAGGCCCAAGGGCTGCTGACGGATGAGGAGTTCGCCGCTGAGAAGGCCCGGGTCCTGAACTCCTGACCCGGCCGATCGGAGCAGCCGGCTGATCGGAGCACTCGTCCGATCGGAGCACTCGTCCGATCGAAGCGATCGGAGCAGTCAGCCGCGCAGGGCCGACGCGAAGATGCCCGGCAGCCTGCTCGCCCTCGGATCGGTGGCGTAGGCCGTGAGGCGTTCCATCGTCGTACGTCCCGTGCGGTTGGTGACGTAGTACGGCGGGCGCGGCGACAGCGAGGGCGAGCCGGTGAACAGACCGCGCGGCGCGGGCGCGAAGGGGGCCCGCAGGACGGTCTTCTCGACGTCCTCCAGCATGAACGCGTTGTGCACGAACCCGATACCGCTGCCGATGTCCTGGCGGGTGTGGCCGGGGTGGGCACCCCAGGGTGTGTAGCCGAGCAGGAAGCCGAACGCCGACCAGCAGTTGACGCCGAGCGTGCCGTAGCGCAGTGCGGCGACGGCCTCGTCCACGGCGGCGCGGTGGGAACGTTCGGTGCGGGGGTGGACCAGCAGTGTGGCGCCGAGTGTGCCGGGAAGTCTGTCGTTGGCGAACTCCGTTGCCGCGCGCAGGAATTGAGAAGCGTCCTCGCCGGGCAGGCGCACCACGCCGAGGGCGCTGGCGAACACCTCGTCCGTGAGCATGGGGTCGTCGGCGTCGGTGATGTCCGGGACGAGGAGGCGACACGTGTCGTCGCCGTAGATCTCGGCCTCCGGGTGGGCCCGCGTCACCGCGTCGAGACGGTCGGCCGCGCCAGGGTAGTAGTCGCCGCGCTGTGGCAGTTCGCGCAGGACGCGACGGATCTCCGCGAGCAGGCGCTCCGTGCCGTCCCACTGGCGGGGCACGAGCAGGACCTGGCTGGCGACGCAGTTGTGGCCGGAGTTGTTCAGTTTGCCGGTGACGATGTGCTCGGCCTGGAAGCGGAAGTCCGCCGCGCTCCATGGGCCCGGCGTCACGATGCAGGGGCTGACGCCGCCCAGCTCGCTGGTGAACGGCTTGTCGTTGACCGGAGTGTCGGCGCGCCGCCGCTCCTCGGCCTGCGCGCCGGTGCCCCACACGATGACGTCGTGGGTGCGTTCGCTGCCGGTGACATGGATGGTGTCGACGGCCTCGTGGGTGGTGAGGTACGCGCCTTCGGCCGCGCCCCCGTCGACGAAGCGGACCCAGCCGCGCTCCACGAACTCGGTGAACACCTTCTCGAAGTGCGGGCGAAGGTAGGCGTTGACGGGGTTCATCTTGGCGAGGACGACCTGGCCCTCCGCGTACAGCTTGTGCAGGATGTCGAGCGGCGTGATCGCCGGGACGTTCCCGGCGCCGAGGACGAGCGCGACGGCCGGCTCGCCCTGCCGCCCGCGGTACTCGCCCGCCGCGCGGGCCAGGACCTGCTCGCGGGTCGTGCCCGGCAGGGTCCGTACCTCGGCGGTGAAACCGTTGAGCAGGAGGCGGTCCGTGGCCGTGGCGGGGAAGACGTCGACGACGACGCGGCCCTCGTGCGTGCGGACGGACCTGGCGGGCACCGGGGTGTGCCCGGCGGCCAGCCGGCGCAGCACGTGCAGGTACGCGCTCACGGTCTGCGCCAGCGCCCAGGGCGCGGTGACCCAGTCCTCCGTGGCCCAGTTGGAGTCCGCTTCGTAACCCTTGGCGCGGGCCGCGTCGGCGACCATGCCCGAAGCGCCCTCGGCGATGCGCGGGAGCATCCGCTCCAGCAGGGCGATCCGCTCGGTGAGCGGGGTGGCGGTCCAGGACTCGGCGTGGTCGCGCAGGTCGGACACGGCGAGGTCGAGGGGAGCCGTGTCGAGTGTGGGTACGGGTGCGGCAGACAAGGGTCAACTCCTTTGGAGGTGCGAGGGATTGAGGTGGTGAGGTCGCGTCAGGTGCTCAGTCGTGCGATGTCCCGCGCCGGGTCGACGAGCACGAAGGACGCGGCAGCTCCGACGGCCAGGAGCAGTCCGGAAAGCAGTACCGAGTTCTGGTAGCCGTCGGTGCCCTGGGCGTCGACGAGGGCGCCGACGACGGCCGGTGCGCCCAGACCCGCCGCCGTCACCACCGCGTTCATGGTGCCCAGCGCACCGCCGCTGCGGGACAGCGGGGCGAGCTCGGCGACGGTGGTCGCGGCGATTGTGGCGTACGAGCCCCCGAGGCCGAAGCCGAGGGCTATCAGGACGGTCTTCGCGCCCGAGCCGTCGACCAGTGGCAGGGCCAGACAGCACGCGGCGCCCAGGGCGAGCAGCCAGCCGCCCACCCAGCCCCGGGCACGGCGGCTGCCGACACCGCGCCGCATCAGCCGGCCGGTGATGCCGGCCTGCGCGAGCAGCACGCCGGCGCCGATCGTCCAGGGCGCGACGACGAGGGTGCCCGCCGCGTGGGCCGAGTACCCGAGGGCGTTGCGCAGGTAGGACGGCAGCCAGACCAGCATCAGGGCCACGGCCCAGTAGCTGGTGAAGTAGGCGAGGGTGGCGCCGATCCAGGTGCGGCTGGCGAAGATCCTCCGGTACGGGACGGCCGCCCGCGCCTCGTGCGGTATTGCGCCACTGACGGGGGTGACACCCGGGCCACCGGCGGGGGCGAGACCGTGGCGGCCGTCCGCACCGAGGGCGGCCCAGGCCACCGCCCACACGAGCCCCGCGCCCGCGAGCACCCAGAGCGCCGAGCGCCACCCATGGTGCTGGATCACCCAGGACAGGCCGGGCGCCGAGACGATCACGCCGAGGGTGACGCCCAGGGTGATCAGCGCGCCGGGCAGATTGCGCCGGTGGTCGGGGAACCAGGCCAGCGTGGCCTGTTGGGCGACGGGGAACGCGGGGCCCTCCGCCGCTCCCAGGAAGACGCGCGAGACGACCAGGACGGCGAGGCCGCCGCCGATCGCCGCGGGCACCTGGGCGACCGACCACAGGACGGCCATCAGCAGGAGCAGCAGTTTCGGCGACATCCGGTCGGCGGCGAGCCCGACGACGACCGCGGCCACGGAGAAGAGCAGGAAGAACGCGCTGTTGGCGAGCCCGAACTGAGTGGCGCTCAGGTGGAGGTCCGCGCGGATCTCGTCGGCGGCCAGGCCGAGGACGGACTTGTCCGCGAAATTGACCATCATGAAGACCACGAGCAGCAAGGTCACCGTCCAGGCGCGCCGGCTGCTGCTGCCGGTGGCCCTGGTGGTCCCCGTCGGGTGCGGGGGCACGGTCGGTACCGCGGTCATGCGTACTCCTGAGGGAGAAGTGGGAGAACGGTTCAGGACAGCGGGACACCGGCGATGGCGATGCGCTCCATCACCCGGCGCTGCGGGAAGTAGTCGTTGACCGCGTAGTGCTGGACGGCGATGTTGTCCCAGACGGCGATCGAGTCGGCCTCCCAGCGGAAGCGGATCTGGAACTCGGGGATGCGCGCCTGGAGGACCAGGATGTCGAGCAGCTCACGGTTCTCCGCCTCGGTCAGACCCTTGATGTACCGGGTGAACGGCTCGTTCACGTACAGGGTCCTGCGGCCGCTGCGCGGGTGGCGCACCACGACCGGGTGCTCGACCTGCGGCCAGCTCTCGCGGAAGGCGGCCTTCTGCTGGTCGTCCATGAGGGCGCCCCAGCTTGCCTCCCAGTCGTGGACGGCGGTGAGGTTCGCGATCCGCTCCTTGAGGTCCTCGGGCAGGTTGTCGTACGCGGCGCCCATGTCCGCCCACATCGTGTCTCCGCCCGCGGCGGGTACCTCCACGGCACGCAGCACGGCGCCGAGCGAAGGGTTGGCCATGAACGAGTGGTCGCTGTGCCAGATGTTCTTGTTGCCCGCGGCCTTGGCGTCCTTGGCGAGCCGGGAGATGCCGGCGGTCCCGGTCTTCGCGAAGAACGGGTTCGCCTCCGGCGGGCCCCAGATGCCTGACAGCGCGAGCTGGTGCTCGGCGGTGAATCCGGTCTGTCCGCGGAAGAAGATCACCTTCCACTCCAGCAGCGCCTGCCGAAGCTCCGCGGCGAGTTCGTCGGAGATGGGCCGGGTCAGGTCGACGCCGCCGAGCACGGCGCCGAAGTGCGGGGTGAGCGGGTCGATGTCGATCAGCCGGTACGCGGACTGCTCGGCGCCGGGGGCGAGCCGCTCCAGGACCCGGCGGCCGTAGTGCATGAGGGGCTTGTCCAGTACCGGCTTGGGGTTGGTCACGTGGGTCGATGCGACGGCCTGCATGGCGGTCCTCCTGACGGTGAACGCTAATTACGTAACCCGCAGTATCGATATTGAAATGCGCAGGTGCAAGAGGCCGGGAGGAGTTGTTTTCCTGTGCCGCCCGAGGGTCGCGGAACCGGCATCCGGGCATGACGAAGGGCGCGCGGGCACGACGAAGTGCCCTGCGCGCGGGGAAGTGACGGGACGTCAGTCCAATGTCAGGTCCGGGCGCCGACCGCCCGGCCGATCAGGTCCACGACCGACTCGACGAGCGCCTCGTCGGGCATCTGCTGCTCGCCGACCATCCGGAAGACCAGCGACGCCGCCACGAGCGTCGAGGCGGCGGACACATCGACGTCAGGCCTGACGTCGCCGCGTGCGATCCCGCGCTCCAGCAGGTGCCGCGTCTCGCTCATCACACGGGCCGTGTAGGCGCGATAGGCGCCCGGCTCCGCTCCCACCTCGGCGGCGGTACCGATCACCCCGGCCAGCAGGCGGTCGACCCCCGGCTGTCGGTAGGCCTTCATGCGCGCCGTCAGGACGGCCCGCAGTTCGGCCCGGAAGTCCCCCATGTCGGGCACGGTCAGCGGCCCGATCCGCGACTCCGCGGCAGCGATGACCAGGTCCTGCTTGGTGGACCAGCGCCGGTACATGGCCGGCTTGCTCACCCCGGCGCGGGCCGCGACGGCATCCATCGTGAGCGCGGCCATGCCGCTCTCCGCCACCAGGTCGACGACGGCGTCGAGCACGGCCCGCGTGACATGTTCCTGGCGCGGCCGGCCCGGACCCCGGCGTGCGCTCTCCACCTGTTCCTCCGACATGCGGCGACCCTACGCGGGCCGCGTCCGTCGCTGCTCGCGGGGACGCGTCCGCAGGCCGGTGGCGCTCAGGCGCCCACGGCCTGTGTGACGTCGGCCAGCTCGGCCCGCAGCACATGCTTGGTGACCTTCCCCGACGGAGTACGCGGCAGCTCACGGCGGAGGACCAGCTCGCGGGGGATCTTGTAGCGGGCGATCCGCGCCTCCAGCCACGCGCGCACGCCCGCCAGGTCCGGTGCCGTACCGTCGCGCGGCACCACGACGGCCACCACGGTCTCGCCCCACTGTGGGTGCGGGCGGCCGACGACGGCGACGTCGAGCACATCCGGATGGCCGCGCAGCGCGCCCTCCACCTCCTGTGAGGCGACGTTCTCGCCGCCGGTGATGATCACGTCCTTCATCCGGTCCACGACCGTGACGAACCCGTCCTCATCGACCCGTCCCAGGTCGCCGCTGCGGTACCAGTCGCCCGCGAACACCTCGGCGGTGGCGGCCTCGTCGTCGAGGTAGCCGACCATGCGCGTGTCCGAGCGCAGCCAGATCTCCCCGGTATCGCCCGGACCGGCATCCGTGCCGTCGGGGCGGACGACCCGCAGATCCACACCGGGCATGCCGTGGCACCCGATCGAACCGGCCTTGGTCACCTGCTCGGCGGGGGAGAGTGAGGTCCCTGCGGGGCCCATTTCGCTCATCCCGTACACCTGGTGGAAGTCCTGCGAGCCGTACGCCTTCATCAGCCGGCGCGCGGTGTCGGCGTCCAGAGGCCCGGCGCCGTAGATCCACGCGCGCACGGAGGTGAGGTCGAAGTCGGCGAAGTCGGCGACGGCTTGCACGGGGGCGATGAGCGCGATCGGCGCCGCGAACATCGCGGTGACCCGCTCGCGCTGGATCGTCTCCAGCATGCCGCGAGGATCGTACTCGCGCTGCAGCACGACCGTGGCCCCGCGCACCAGCGTGCCGAGCGTCCAGTTGTTGAGGGGGGAGGCGTGCCAGATCGGCATGCAGATCAGGAACCGCTCGTCAGGGACGAGGGGGATCGTGTCCGCCGTGTGCCCGGCCGTCAGGGCGATGCCGCGGTGCGTGTGCACACAGCCCTTGGGGGTCCCGGAGGTGCCTGACGTGTAGAGGATCTGCGCGATGTCGCTGTCCGGGCCCGGTTCCCCGCGGGACGGCTCGGCTCGCGCAACGAGGGACTCGAAACTGTCCGCGGGGCGCGTGTCCGCGTCGGCGTCGGGGTGGCTGACCAGCCAGGGCACGTCCACCGCCTCGGCGGCAGCGGTCGCGCGCCCGCCGATCTCCGCGTCGACGAGCATCAGCCGGGCTTCGCAGTGCTGGAGCTGGCGCGTCACCTCGGCAGTCTGCAGTTTGTGGTTGACGGGTACCAGGGTGGCGCCCGCGTACCAGGCGCCGAACGCCGCGAACAGGAAGGCGGGGGTGTTGTACGTCATCACCGCGAGACGGTCGCCCGGCCGCAGCCCGGCCTCGCTCAGTACCGTCGCGGCGCGCCGGGCGGCTTCGTCGAACTCCCGGTAGCTCCACCGCTGTTCGCGATAGACGACCGCTTCCTTGTCGCCGGCCGAGCGAACCACGCTGTCCAGCAGGGCACTGAGGTGCATCACGTTCTCCTGACGAGCCGGGCCGGCGGAACCGACCGTGGCGGGAAACTCTGAATCATGGTTCACTTCTTTCATGGCCTACCGCAAGACCCCAGCCGAAATCAGCCGGCTCGAAGCCGCGAGAGAGCGCCTCATCTCCTGCGCCACCTCGGTCGTGGCGGAAGTGGGCTGGTCGCAGGCGTCCGTGACCGTCGTCGCCGACTCGGCGGGCATCGCGGCAGGCTCCGTGTACCAGCACTTCCCGTCCAAGGCGGCCCTCGCCGTGGAAGTGTTCCGGCGCGCCGCGGGGCGCGAGGTGGATGTCCTGGGTGAGGTGCTGCACGGTCCGGGAGACCCCGTCGAACGGCTCCGCCGCGGCGTCGAGGTCTTCGCCCGCCGCGCCCTGGAGAACCGCGGCCTCGCCTACGCCCTGCTCGCGGCCCCCGCTGAACCCGCGGTCGGCGCCGAGCGGCTCGACTTCCGCCGGCGCTACCGCACGCTGTGGGCCGAGGTGGTGCGCGAGGGCACGGCGACGGGCCAACTGCCCCCACAGAACGCCGAGATCACCGCAGCCGCCCTGACCGGAGCCATCGGCGAAGTGCTCGTCGACCCGCTCGGCACCCCCGACGAGAACGCCACCGAGCAGCTGCTCACCGACCTCACCGCCGCGGCACTGCGCTGCGCGGGCGCCCCGACCGCCTGATTCCCACCCGCTCCACCGGAGGAGGCCCCATGCCCAGCAACCCCACCGCCGTGACGCACGAAGTGACCAACCAGGCACCGCCGTTGACCGGCCACGACGTCGCCGACGACCCGGTCCTCCTCGAGGGCGTGCGCCGCGAGGGCGCCGAGTGGTCGCTCGACGACCTCCACCGGATCGGCCGTCGCGCGGGCAGCGAGGAGGTGCAGCGCTGGGCCGACGAGGCCAACCGCTACGAGCCGGTGCTGCGCACCCACGACCGCTACGGCAACCGCATCGACGAAGTCGACTTCCACCCCTCGTACCACGCCCTGATGGACGTGGCGGTGGGCGAGGGGCTGGCCGGCAGTGCCTGGGCGGACGAACGGCCCGGCGCGCATGTGGCGCGGGCCGCGGCCTTCATGGTGTGGAGCAGCACCGAGGCCGGGCACGGCTGCCCCGTCTCCATGACGTACGCCGTTGTCCCCGCCCTGCGCCACGCCCCCGACCTGGCCAAGATTTACGAGCCCCTGCTCACCAGCCGTGTCTACGAACCCGGTCTGCACACCCCGGGCGAGAAGCGGGGCCTGCTCGCCGGCATGGGGATGACGGAGAAGCAGGGTGGCACCGATGTGCGCGCAAACACCACCTCCGCCACCGAACAGGCCGACGGGACCTGGCGGTTGCGCGGTCACAAGTGGTTCACCAGCGCCCCGATGAACGACCTGTTCCTTGTGCTCGCCCAGGCGCCCGGCGGCCTGTCCTGCTTCCTGGTCCCGCGCGTCCTGCCCGACGGCAGCCGCAACACCTTCCGTATCCAGCGTCTCAAGGACAAGCTCGGCAACCGCTCCAACGCGTCGAGCGAGCCCGAGTTCGACGACACCGTGGCCTGGCTCGTCGGGGCCGAGGGCAAGGGCGTCCGCACCATCATCGACATGGTGACCATGACGCGGCTCGACTGCGTCCTCGGCTCCGCCGCCGGCACCCGCGCCGCACTGGCCCAGGCCGCCCACCACGCCCGCCACCGCTCGGTGTTCGGCGCCAAGCTCATCGACCAGCCGCTGATGCGCAACGTACTGGCCGACCTCGCGGTGGAGTCCGAGGCCGCCACCACGCTCGCGCTGCGCCTGGCCGGCGCCGCCGACCGCGCCCAGCGCGGCGACGAGGGGGAGCGTGCCTTCCTGCGCCTGGCGACGGCGGTCGGCAAGTACTGGGTGTGCAAGCGGCAGCCCGTAGCGGTGGCCGAGGCCCTGGAATGCCTCGGCGGCAACGGATATGACGAGACGTCAGGCATGCCGCGGCTGTACCGCGATGCCCCGCTCAACGGCATCTGGGAGGGCTCCGGCAACGTCAACGCCCTGGACATGCTGCGGGCGTTGGCCCGTGAGCCCGAGTCCCTGGAGGCGTTCCGTACGGAGATCGAGGCGGCGGCCGGCGGTGACCGGCGACTCGACACGGCCTGGCAGGAGCTGCAGGGCGAGCTGGTCCTGACCGAGGACGCGCCGCTGCGGGCCCGCCGCGTCATCGAACGCGCGGCCCTCGTGCTGCAGGGTTCGCTCCTGGTCCGGCACGCGCCGGCCGCCGTGGCGGACGCGTTCTGCGCGTCGCGGCTCGCCGGGGACCGCGGACTCGCCTTCGGGACGCTGCCGCCGGGGACCGATTTCGCGGGGCTGCTGGAGCGACTGCCTGCGTGACGTGCGCGTTGCGATGCGCCTCAGGTGGACCTCCGGCGGGCTCCGTTGAGCCAGTACGGGGGCGGCCGGTGCGGCTGGTCCACGATCTCGGGGACCGCCACCCGGGGCGCACCGGCGCGGGCGGCCGTCGTCGTGGTGCCGGCACCGACGTGGTCCGCGGTGACAGTGAATGACGCCGCGCCCTTGCGGGTCCGAGGGGAGCCGTGACCGGCCGACGCGCGACTGGCGCCGAGCGCCCGATGGAATCCCTCCTCCCTCAAGTGGTTAAGGTAAGCCTTGCCTAATTACTTACGGGGAGAGCTGGAGGTGTGCCGTCGTGCGCGCTGGTGGTGTGAAGGTCGTGCTGGCCGCGGCGGTTGTCGGAGGGCTCCTGGCGGGTTGCTCGTCGTCGGGAGGCGAGGGCAAGGCGGCGGACAAGGGTGGCACGGGCCGCAATACCGTCGCCGGTGCCGCGGACGGGAAGGGTCCCACCGCCGCGCCGAGCGCCGTGCCCGCCGGAATGGCGAGCGACGCGAAGGACGGCGCCTTTCCGCGCACCGTCGGCCACTACAAGGGCAAGGCCGACCTGAAGCACGCCCCGAAGCGGATCGCCGTACTGTCGACCGGGCAGCTCGACGACCTGCTCACCCTCGGGACCGTGCCGGTCGCCTCCACGCGCGCCGACAACGCGGGACTCGTACCCGACTACCTCGCCGACGCCTTCCCGCAGGACAGGGAGAAGCTCGGCGCCATGACCGACGCGGGAACGCGGACCGCGCCCAACCTGGAGTCCCTGGCCCGCGCGAAGCCGGATCTGATCCTGGTCAACTCCTCGCTCGGAGACCTGTACCCGAAGCTCTCCGCCATCGCGCCCACCGTCGTCACCAAGGGGCAGGGGATCAACTGGAAGAGCGACCTGCTGCTCGTGGGCGCCGCCGTCGGCAAGCAGGAGAAGGCGCAGCAGCTGCTCGACGGCTTCGCTGCCGACACAAAGCGTCAGGGGGCCGGGGCCAAGGGTGCCGAGGTGTCCATGGTGCGGTTCTCGCCGGGACGTACGCGGATGTTCGGGGTGTCGTCGTTCACCGGTTCCATCGCCGTCGACATGGGGCTCACCCGCCCCAAGGCGCAGCAGTTCAGGGCTATTTCGCAGGACATCGGCGCCGAGCGCATCGACACCGCGGACGGGGACTGGATCTTCTACTCGGTGCAGGGCAAGGCCGCCAAGACCGACGCGGCGAACGTGCTCGCCGGGCCGCTGTGGAAGTCGATGCAGGGCGTCAAGGCGAGGCACGCCGTACAGGTCGACGACGACCCCTGGTACCTGAACGCCGGGCCCACCGCCGCGCGGCTGGTCCTCGACGAGCTCACCGAGCACCTCGGCTGAGACGTGCCCATGCTCGGTTCCGCCCCCGCTGTACGACGCCTGGCCTGGCCCGTCGTCGCGCTCACCGTCACCTTCGCCGTCGTCGCGCTCAGCCTGGCCGTCGGCTCACGCCCCGTACCACTGAGCACCGTCGTCGACGCGCTGGTGCACGGGGCGAACGGTCCCGACGCCCTTGTCGTACGTTCCCTTCGGGTGCCGCGCACGGGCATCGGTCTCGCGGCGGGCGCCGGGCTCGGCCTCGCGGGGGCGGCGCTGCAGGCGGTGACGCGCAACCCGCTCGCCGATCCCGGCATCCTCGGACTCAGCCAAGGGGCGGCGGCCGGTGTGGTGCTGGCGCTCGCGACCGGGCGGGCGGACGGCTTCTCCGGATACGTGTGGTGGGCGTTCGGCGGCGCGGTCGTCGCGGCGTTCCTCGTGTACGTGATCGCCTCGCGCGGCCGGGGCGGGGCGAGCCCCGTCAAGCTGGCGCTCGCCGGAACGGCGTTCTCCGCGATGATCGCAGGCGGTACGACGGTAGCGCTGACGTCGAGTTCGGCGACGCTCGACCAGTTCCGGTTCTGGCAGGTCGGCGCGATCGACGGGCGGGACGCGGGCACGATCGTGCAGATGCTGCCGTTCCTGGGCGCGGGGGCACTGCTCGTCCTGTGCTCCGCGCGTGGACTCGACGGGCTCGCGCTCGGGGACGAAACGGCGCGCGCGCTCGGGCACCGCGTCCACCGCATCCGGATCGCGGCGGCGCTGGGCGCGACGCTCCTGACGGCCGCAGCGGTCGCCGCGTCCGGCCCCATCGCCTTCGTCGGCCTCGCCGTCCCGCACCTGGCCCGGCGCCTGGTGGGAGGCGGCCATCGCTGGACCCTTCCGCTGTCGGCCCTGCTCGGCGCCTGTCTGCTGGTCGGCGCCGATGTGGCCGGGCGCGTGGTGCGGCCTCCGGGGGAGGTGCCGGCCGGGGTCATGACGGCGCTCGTCGGAGTGCCGGTCCTGATCTGGCTCGTCCGGGGCCGCCGGACGGTGGGGGAAGAGTGAGCATGGGAACGTCGACCTGGGCCGAAGACGCGCGGACAGCGCAGTCACGGACCTGCGGACCGCAGTCCTCCTATCCCCGGTCCGCAGGGCTGCACGTCCTGCGGGCACGCGGCAACTCCCTTCTCTGGCACCGCCGTTCCGCTGTCGTTGCCGCAGGTCTGTGTCTCCTGCTTGCGGTGGTCATGGTCCTCGCCGCCTGCGCCGGGCAGGGCTGGGTGTCCCCGGCGGAAGTGCTCCACCTCCTCCGCGGTGGTCAGGGGCCCGACGCCCTCGTCGTACGGGAACTGCGCGTGCCGCGGATCGTGCTCGGGGTCCTCGTGGGGCTTGCGCTCGGGGCCGCCGGGGCGCTGGTGCAGTCGGTGACCCGTAATCCGCTGGCCTCGCCCGATGTCATCGGGGTCGGTCACGGGGCTGCCGCCGCCACGGTCCTCGCGCTCGCGACGGGGGTCATCTCGTCCCCGGGCGCGCTGCCTGCCGTCTCCGTCGCGGGCGGAATCGCGGCCGCCGCCCTCGTGTGGGCGGTCGCTCGGCGCGGCGGGATGAGGTCGAGCCGCTTCGTGCTGACGGGAGTCGGCGTCGGGGTCGCGCTCTCCGCCGTAGTCCAGCTCTATCTCACCGACAGCGAGTTGGAGCAGGCCGAGATCGTCAAACTATGGCTGACCGGCAGTCTCAACGGGCGCGGCTGGGACCAGGCCGGACCGCTCGGGCTCGTCCTCCTGCTCAGCCTGCCCGCCCTCGTGTGGGCGAGCCGCGCCCTTCGCCCCCTCGGACTCGGCCCCGACACGGCGGCCGCGCTCGGCTTTCGGGTGCGCCGGGCGCAGCTCGGCCTGACCGTCATCGGCGTGGTCCTCGCGGCGAGCGCGACCGGCGCCGCGGGTCCCATCGGCTTCGTCGCCCTGACGGCGCCGCAGCTCGCCCGCCTTTTGACCCGCACGCCCCAACTCCCGCTTGTGTGCTCGGCGTTGACGGGCGCCGTCACCCTGACGGCAGCCGACCTCGCCGCCCGCCTGATCCTCGTACCGCTCGAGCTTCCGGTGGGAGCACTGACCGCGCTGGTCGGTGCGCCCTACCTGTTGTGGCTGCTCGGCAGGTCTCACCGCTGATCCCTTCACACCTTTGGGCTTCCTGCGTCCTCTCGATAGAGGTCGGCCAGCAGGGCGACCGCGGCGTGGGTGGCGGGATGCGGGCTCTGTTGGGGCCAGATCAGGTGTACGGGGACGGGCTCGGTGTCGCGCAGCAGGCGATAGGCGATGCCGTCGCGACGGTACTGCGTGGCCGTGGACTGCGGAGTGACGCCGACGCAGCGGCCGGTGGCGATGGCGGCGAGCCAGTCGTCGACGTCCTGGATGTACTCCACGTGGGGACGGGCCCCTTCGGGCCACAGGTCCAGGGTGGTGGTGCCGGTGCGGCGGTCCACCACGAGGGTGCGCTCGCGGATCTCCGACAGGCGGATGCCGCGGCGCCTGGCCCACGGGTCGTCGGAGGCGAGGGCGACGTAGCGGCGCTCGTGCCCGACCAGGGCGTGAGCGTAGCGCCGGGTGTCGATGGCGGTCCTGATGACGGCCAAGTCGCACAGGCCCTCGGCGAGTCCGCCGGTGGGGGTGTTGTGACGGATCAGGTGGAGTTCGACGTCGGGGTAGCGGTCGCGCCAGCGGCGCTGGAACTCGGCGGTGTGCCGCCCCATCGCGGACCAGGCGTGGCCGATGCGCAGGCGCGTGTGACCGGTGGTGGCCTGGCGGACCAGCTCGTCGGCCTCGGCGAGCATGTGCCGGGCGCGGGCCAGGACCTCCACGCCGGCGGTGGTGGGGGCGACCGTACGGCTGGTGCGGTGCAGCAGTCGTACGCCGAGGATCCGCTCCAAGGTCAGCAGGGTGCGGGAGACGGACGCCTGGGAGACACCCAGCTCGATCGCGGCGTCGGTGAAGCTGCCGGTGTCGACGATCGCGACCAGGCAACGCAGGTGCCGCAACTCCAGATCCGGAGAACCATCCATACGTCCAGCGTATAGGTAGGGCGTCGGATGCATTTTGCGTATGGGCCCGTGAGGCGGATGGTCGCGTCATGGAAACCGATGTTCGCGCGGAGCCGACCGTGTCCACCGCACCACAGGTCGCCTCACCTCGCTGGTCCGGGGTGGCCCTGATGGTGGGCAGTGGCCTGTCCAACCAGCTCGGAGCGTCCGTCGCCGCACTCGCCTTCCCGGTCCTGGGACCGGTGGGTGTGGTCGCCGTGCGCCAATGGGTGGCCGCCGGGGTGCTGTTGAGCGCCGGGCGGCCGAACCTGCGTAAATTCACCGCCGCACAGTGGCGGCCGGTGGTGGGACTGGCCATGGTGTTCGCGACCATGAACCTGACGCTGTACATGGCGATCGACCGGATCGGGCTCGGTCTGGCGGTCACCCTCGAGTTCCTCGGGCCGCTCACCGTCGCCCTCGCGGGCTCCCGCCGTCGCGTCGACCTGGCCTGCGCTCTCGTCGCCTGCACGGCAGTACTGGTCCTCACCCGGCCCCGGCCCAGCACCGACTACCTCGGCATCGCCCTGGCCCTGCTGGCCGCCGTGTGCTGGGGCTGCTACATCCTGCTCAACCGCACCGTGGGGCAGCGCCTGCCCGGGATCGAGGGTTCTGCGGCCGCCGCACTCGTCTCCGGCGCGCTCTACGTGCCGGTCGGCATCACCGTCCTGTGCCTGCACCGGCCGACCGCAGCCGCACTCCTGTGCGCGCCGGCAGCCGGTGTGCTGTCCTCCGCGGTGCCCTTCCTCGCCGATCTGCTCGCGCTGCGGCGCGTCCCCGCCCACTCCTTCGGGATCTTCATGAGCGTCAACCCGGTGTGCGCTGCGCTGGTGGGCCTGGTGATACTCGGCCAGCACCTCGACCCGGCATCGTGGACGGCCATCGCCGTGATCGTTGCCGCGAACGCCGTGGCCGTGGGCACGGCAGCGCACCGGCCTCCGGCCCGTGACGACCACCCGGGCGCGGTGTGAATAGAGTGAGTGAGTGGATCTCAATGCTGTGCGCACCTTTGTCGCGGCCGCGGACGCCGGCCAGTTCCAGGAAGCCGCCGCAGCCCTGTCGATCACCCAGCAAGCCGTCTCCAAGCGCATCGCCGTGCTGGAAAAGGACCTGGGAGTACGGCTGTTCACCCGCACACCACGTGGCGCCGAGCTCACCATCGACGGCCAGGCGTTCCTGCCCCACGCCCGTGAACTCCTCCGGGCGGAGGACCGGGCCGATGCCTCCGTGCGCCCCGGCCGGCGCGCCCTGCGCGTCGACGTGATCAACCGGCGGATCGCTCCGGCGGTGCTTCTCCAGGACTTCTATCGCACGCGTCCTGACATCGAGCTCGACGTCGTGACCCTGAACGCCGACGTCGACACCGCGATCGCCGCCGTCGAAGCCGGGACGATCGATGCCACGTTCCACGCGATCACCGTCGCCGAGCATCACCTGCCGGCCTCGATCAGGACCACCCGAGTGATCGACGACCCGCACGAGCTTCTCGTCGGGCCCTCCCATCCGCTGGCCGATGCCGACAGCGTCACGCCCGCACAGCTCGCCGGACACCGCATCTGGATGCCCGGCATGGCACCCGGCACCGAGTGGGCCGACTACTACGACGAGTTCGCCGCCGCATTCGGGCTCACGATCGATGTCGTCGGGCCCGTTTTCGGGAACGAGGCGCTGCTGGACGAGATCGCCGACTCCGCCGACCTCGCGACCCTCGTGGGCGAAGGATCGCGCTATCTCTGGCCCGACAGTTATGACCTGCGGCGCATTCCGGTGCGGAACCCGACGCCGGTCTACCCGATGTCCCTGATCTGGCGCGGCGACAATCGGCATCCGGCGCTCGATGCGTTCCGCGCCCACCTGGAGGCGACCCGAGCGCAGACCCCGGACCCCGAGGTCTGGGAACCGACATGGAGACAGCGGACCGCCAGAAGGCCGTGAGACCCAAGGCAGTGTCCGCCCTTCAGCGGAGCACCACCGTGCGCCTTCCCTGGACGAAGACGCGGCCTTCGCAGTGCCAGCGGACGGCCCGCGCCAGGGCTGCCGATTCCGCGTCGCGGCCGATGGCGGCCAGGTCCTCGGGGGTGTGGCTGTGGTCGGCGCTGATGACCTCCTGGGCGATGATCGGGCCTTCGTCGAGGTCGGCGGTGACGTAGTGGGCCGTCGCGCCGACGAGTTTGACGCCGCGGTCATGGGCCTGGTGGTAGGGCTTGGCGCCCTTGAAGCTCGGCAGGAACGAGTGGTGGATGTTGATCAGCCGGCCGGGCAGCTGAGCGCACAGGCCGTCGGAGAGCACCTGCATGTAGCGCGCGAGCACGACGAGGTCGACGTCGAACGAGTCGATGAGCTCGAGGAGTTGGGCCTCGGCTTCGGGCTTCGTCGAGGCGGTCACCGGCACGTGGAAGAACGGGACGCCGTGCCAGGCGACGAGTGCCTCGTGGTCGCGGTGGTTGGAGACGACCGCGACCACGTCGATGGGCAGGTCACCGCTGCGAGTGCGGAAGAGCAGGTCGTTGAGGCAGTGGTCGTAGCGGGACACCATGATCAGCACGCGCCGCCGGGTGCTGACCGGTTCGATGTGCCACCGCATGGCGAAGGAGGCGGCCACGGCGGCGAAATCGTCGCGCATGGCCTGCGTGGTGTTCTCGCCGCCGGTGGCGGCGAAGTGCACCCGCATGAAGAAGTGGCCGTCCCGGCGGTCGCCGAACTGCTGGTTGTCGATGATGTCGCTGCCGTGCTCGACGAGGAACCGCGAGACGGCGTGGACGATGCCGGGCGCCTCGGGGCAGTCGAGAGTGAGGACGTGCTCGACCGGCGCCGTGGCGGGGCCGGTCGGCGAGGGGGCGGGGGAAGCGGGGACGGGGGACGCGGCGGAAGCCGGGGAATCAGTCATGGTGTCCGCATTCGGTGACGTTGACGGCGAGGCAGCCGCGGGCGGCCTCCTGGCATGTGGCCTTCATGTCCCGGCCGGTGTCGCACAACGTCGTGATGACCTTGGCGAGGCTGTCCGTGTACGTGGGGTGACCGGCCCGGCCACTGACGAAGCGCCGGGCCGCCCGCATCCGCCCCACCGTGCGAGAGGAGGGGCCGATGCGGACCGAGTGCGGGCCGATGCGCCCAGCGCGGTCAAGGCAGCTCGGGGCCGCGGTATTCGCTCATCGCGTCGATGAGCCAGCGCGCCAGGTAGTCGGCGAACGACGACCGCGGCAGCAGCCGGTACGTCGGCGCGTCGTCGACCTGCCAGAGCAGGACCGCGATCGGCCCCACCGTGGTCGGCACCGCCCGGCCCGGACCGAAGACCCGAGGATGCAGGTCCAGCGGGCAGCCCTTCTCCAGCACCTGCCGGGCGGCCGGGCCACTCAGTTCGAGGGTGGTGCGGTTCGCCGAGACGTCGACGACGGAGCCCGGATCCGCAGCGAGTGCCTCCCTCAACTCGGCGGCCGCAACGCCCTCTTCGGTCTGGGACAGCACGAGCCACTCGTCAGGACCGAGCCAGAACGCCGTGTGAGCGCCGGATGAGGTGGTCTCGCCGTGCTCGCGGGGGAGTGGTGCCCCCAGGGTCTTCTCGACGCGGATCGCCGCCGCGGACGCGGGGTTGACGCGCAGATTCACCATGCTGACGAAGGGCCACTCGGTCAGCCTGACGCCGCGGGCCCCGGTGACGGCGGCCTCCCGCATCCGCTCCTCGAGATGCGCCAGGGGGCTCACGCGCAGTGCCGACAGGCCTGTGCGCGCCTCGTTCGTGGGCTCAGCCATCGCGCTTGGTCCCTTCGGGGTCGTAGAGGACGGAGTCGGTGACCTCGACGGGCACCAGGTCGTCGCCCACCGGGGCGAGCAGGGTCGAGCCGATCCTGGCCCGCCCGCCGGCGACGAGGGCCAGGGCGAAGGGGCGGCCGAGGGCGGCACTGTGGTAGCTGGAGGTGACGTGGCCGAGCATGGGCACCGGCCCGGCCCCGGGGGTCAACGGCGTGTCCTGCGCGATGAGTTGGGATCCTTCGGGCAGCCGCGTCGTACGGTCGGTGGGCAGCAGGCCGACCAGCTGCTTGCGGTCGGCGCGCGTGGTGTCGGCGCGGGAGTAGGACCGGTTCCCGATGAAGTCCTTGCGCTTGGAGACCACCCAGTCCATGTTCGCGTCCTGCGGGGTGACGGTGCCGTCGGTGTCCTGGCCGACGATGATGAACCCCTTCTCGGCGCGCAGGACGTGCATCGTCTCGGTGCCGTACGGGGTGATGTCGTACGGCTGTCCGGCCTCGTGCACCTGCTCCCAGACGCTCCGGCCGTACCACGCGGAGACGTTGATCTCGAAGGCGAGCTCGCCGGAGAAGGAGATCCGGCAGACACGGGCCGCGATGCCGGAGGCCAGGGTCGTCTCGCGGAAGGCCATGAAGGGGAACGCCCCGGCGGAGACGTCGAGTTCGGGAGCCAGTTTCGCGATGACGTCACGTGACTTCGGGCCGACGACGGCGACCGTCGCCCACTGTTCGGTCACCGAGGTGCAGTGGACGTCGAGTTCGGGCCACTCGGTCTGCAGCCACTCCTCCAGCCAGTCCAGGACCCCGGCGGCGCCACCGGTCGTGGTGGTCATGAAGTAGCGGTTCTCGTCGAGGCGCAGCGTCACGCCGTCGTCGAAGATCATGCCGTCCGGCTTGCACATCACGCCGTAGCGGGCCATGCCGGGCTTGAGCTTCTTGAAGGCGTTGGTGTAGACGCGGTTGAGGAACTCGCCCGCGTCCGCGCCCCAGATCTCGATCTTGCCGAGGGTGGTGGCGTCCATGAACGCCACACCCTCACGGGCCGCGCGGCACTCGCGGGCGACGGCCGCGTCCATGTCCTCGCCGGGCCGGGGGTAGTACCAGGGCCGCTTCCACTGCCCGACGTCCTCGAACTCGGCGCCGTGGGCGACGTGCCAGCCGTGGATGGACGTGGTGCGCTCCGGGTCGAAAAGGTCCCCGCGCTCACGCCCGGCCAGGGCCGCGAAGGCCACCGGGGTGTACGGCGCCCGATAGGCGGTGGTGCCGATCTCGCCGGGTGACGCGCCCGCGCCGAGGGCTTCGGCGATCACGCCGATCGCGTTGACGCCGGACGTCTTGCCCTGGTCGTTCGCGGTGCCGAGGGAGGTGTAGCGCTTGACGTGCTCGACACCGCGCATGCCGGCGCCGGTGGACCGCCAGACGTCGGCGGCGGTGACGTCGCGCTGGAGGTCGACGAAGTGGGTGTCCCAGGTGCCGGGTTCGCCGGCGGGGGACGGCACCAGCCACAGGGCGCGGACGTCGGGGCGCGCGTCCTCGGACGGCGCCGCGGGTACCGGGACGGGGAACCCTGCCTCGGTCGCGGCCAGCGCACCGGCCCGTGCTCCTTCGGCCAGCGCCCCGTCGAGGCCGTGCGTCCCCTGCGCCGAGCCGACGATCTGCTGGTGCCGAACCGTGCCGTCGGGTACGAACGCGACCAGGTCGTCGTCCCAGCGCAGCTTTCCCTGGCGCTGGCTGTGCAGGTGGACCACAGGGCTCCAGCCGCCCGAGACGGCGAGCAGGTCGCAGTCGAACTCTTCGGCTTTGCCGACGAGTTGGCCATCGGCATCGAGAGCCTGGACGGTGACGCCGGTGAGCCGGGACTCGCCCGCGGTGTCGACCACCGCGCTGCCCGTGAGTACCCGAACGCCGGTAGTCGCCGCGATCTCGGCGGCCCGCTGTGACAGTTCGGGGCGCGCGTCCACGACGGCGGCGACGTCGATCCCGGCCGCGTGCAGATCGGCGACCGTGTCGTACGCGCTGTCGTTGGTGGTGCCGACCACGGCTCGCCTGCCCGGAGTCACGCCGTACCGGTTGATGTACGTGCGTACGGACGCGGCCAGCATCACGCCGGGACGGTCGTTGCCGGCGAAGATCAGCGGGCGCTCGTGCGCGCCGGTCGCCAGGACGACCTGGCGGACGCGGATGTGCCACAGCCGCTGGCGCGAGACGCCCGAGGACGGGTCGGGGGCGTCTGCGCCGAGGTGGTCGGTGCGCCGCTCCAGGGCGAGGACGTAGTTGTCGTCGTACGACCCGAACGCGGTGGTGCGCGACAGGACGGTGACCTCGGGCGCGGCATCGAGCGCCGCGCGGACCTCGGCAACCCACTCCGGTTGAGTGCGTCCGGACAGCAGCGCACCACCGAGCTCGGGCTGGTCGTCCACCAGGATCACCCTCGCGCCGGATTCGGCGGCGGCAGCGGCGGCCGAGAGCCCGGCCGGGCCCGCGCCGACCACCAGGACGTCGGTGTGGACGTACTTCTTGTCATAGACGGCGGGGTCGGGGGTCGGGTCGAGCCGCCCCATCCCGGACAGCGTCGTCGCGGACAGGCCGTCGTACAACTCCACCGTCGTAGCGGGGAGCATGCCCTCCGAACATGAACCGCCGAGCTGGACCAGGGCGTTGGGCTCCTCGACACCCGCCGAGACAATGCCGCGGGGACGGCCGAGGTAGAGCGACGGGGCGGCTTCCACGATGCCGTTCGCCAGCATGGCGGAGGCGAGGGTGTCGCCCGGGCGGCCGGTCAACTCCCGTCCGTCGAGGGTGAAGTGGAGGAGGGTGGTGCGGTCGACGCGGCCTGCGTCGCCGAGCCGGAACTGCTGGTCGGTCATCGCTGCTCTCCGGCCGGGTCGGTGACGTGGGGTTCGGGGCGCGGCTCGTCGAGCCGGTAGGTGGCGAGCACCTCGTAACTCACGGTGTCGCGCAGGGCGTTGAACCAGCGGCGGCAGCCGTGGCTGTGCATCCACCGCTCGGCGAAGGGGCCCTTCGGGTTGTCGCGGTAGAAGACGTACTCGGCCCACTGCCCGTCGTCGAGGTCGGCGGGGTTCTCGGGGTACGGAACGTGGGCCTGGCCCCCGTAGTGGTATTCGCTCTCGTTGTGGGGACCGCACCATGGGCAGTTGATCAGCAGCATCGCAGCAGCGTCCTCTCAGTGGGCCACGGCCGCGGCGCCGTGTTCGTCGATCAGTGCGCCCGTCGTGAAGCGGTCCAGGGCGAAGGGGGCGTTCAGCGGGTGCGCCTCACCCGTTGCGATGGTGTGCGCGAAGGTCCAGCCGGCGGCCGGCGTGGCCTTGAAACCACCCGTGCCCCAGCCGCAGTTGACGAAGAGGTTCTCCACGGGAGTGGCGCTGATGATCGGCGAGGCGTCCGGGGTGACGTCGACGATGCCGCCCCAGGTCCGCAGCACATGCGCCCGCGCGAAGATCGGGAACAGTTCGACGGCCGCGGCCATCTGCTCCTCGATCACGTGGAAGGAACCGCGCTGTCCGTAGCCGTTGTACGAGTCGACGCCCGCGCCCATCACGAGTTCGCCCTTGTGCGCCTGGGAGACGTAGACGTGGACGTGGTTGGACATGACGACGGTGGGGTGGACCGGCTCGTGCAGCTCGGAGACGAGCGCCTGGAGGGGGTGGGACTGGACGGGGAGGCGGATTCCGGCCCGCTCGGCGAGCACGCTGCTGTGCCCGGCGGCGGCGAGTCCGACCCGGCCGGCGTTGATGCGGCCGAGGTTGG
The DNA here is from genome assembly GCF_002803065.1 of Streptomyces sp. CB01635. Classification (GTDB taxonomy): domain Bacteria; phylum Actinomycetota; class Actinomycetes; order Streptomycetales; family Streptomycetaceae; genus Streptomyces. The sequence goes on along the minus strand of NZ_NNBL01000016.1, from coordinate 132,699 downwards.
TCTCGACACCCACGACCTTCTCACCGTCCTTGACGAAGCCGGTGACCTCGCAGCCCTGGATCAGGTCGACGCCCATCTCGTCGGCGCGGCGGGCGAGCGCCCAGGCCACGTGGTCGTGCTTGGCGATTCCCGCGCGGGGCTGGAAGGTGCCGCCGAGCACCGGGTACCGGGTGTCCGGCGAGACATTGAGGATGGGGCAGACCTCGGCGACCTGGTCCGGGTCGAGCCATTCGGCGTCGACTCCGTTGAGTCGGTTGGCGTTGGCGCGGCGCATGCCCTCGCGGACGTCCTGGAGGGTGTGCGCGAGGTTGAGAACTCCGCGCTGGCTGAACAGGAAGTCGTAGTCCAGCTCCTCCGGGAGCCCTTCCCACAGCTTGAGCGCGTGCTCGTAGATCGCCGCGCTCTCGTCCCACAGGTAGTTGGAACGGATGATGGTGGTGTTGCGGGCCATGTTGCCGCCGGCCAGCCAGCCCTTCTCCAGGACCGCGACATTGGTGATGCCGTGTTCCTTCGCGAGGTAGTAGGCGGTGGCGAGGCCGTGGCCGCCCGCGCCGACGATGACGACGTCGTACGAGGAGCGCGGCTCGGGATTGCGCCAGAGGAAGTCCGGGTGTTCCGGCAGCGTCGGCTGCGGCTGGGCGGTCATGCCGCGTCTCCGTTCAGGCGGGGCAGGCGGGGCAGGTGCGGGTATAGGGGAAAAGCGTGGGCGAGCTTCTCGACCCGGTCGCGCAGCAGGCCCGCCTGCTCCTCGCCGAGGTGCTCGGGCTTGAGCGCCCCCGCGATGATGTCGGCGACCTCACGGAACTCCTCGGCGCCGAAGCCGCGCGTGGCCAGCGCCGGCGTGCCGATGCGCAGGCCGGACGAGACCATCGGCGGGCGCGGGTCGAACGGCACCGCGTTGCGGTTCACGGTGATGCCGACTCGGTGCAGGCGGTCCTCGGCCTGCTGTCCGTCGAGCGCGGAGTTACGCAGGTCGACGAGGACCAGGTGGACCTCGGTGCCGCCGGTGAGCACGGTGATCCCGGCCTCGGCCACATCGTCGCTGAGCAGGCGCCCGGCCAGGATGCGGGCGCCGTCCAGGGTGCGCTGCTGGCGCTCCTTGAACTCCTCGCTCGCCGCCACCTTGAAGGCCACCGCCTTCGCCGCGATGACGTGCTCGAGGGGTCCGCCCTGCTGCCCGGGGAAGACCGCCGAGTTGATCCTCTTGGCGAGACCGGCTCGGCTGAGGATCACCCCGCCGCGCGGGCCGCCGAGAGTCTTATGAGTCGTGGTCGTGACAACATCCGCGTACGGAACGGGACTTGGGTGCAGTCCGGCCGCGACGAGCCCGGCGAAGTGCGCCATGTCCACCATGAGGTAGGCGCCCACCTCGTCGGCGATGCGCCGGAATGCGGCGAAGTCGAGGCGGCGGGGGTAGGCCGACCAGCCGGCGACGATCAGCTTGGGCCGGTGCTCGCGCGCGAGCCGCTCGACCTCGTCCATGTCGATGCGCAGGTCGGACTCGCCTACGTGGTACGGCACGACGTTGTAGAGCTTGCCGGAGAAGTTGATGCGCATGCCGTGGGTCAGATGACCGCCGTGCGCCAGGTCGAGGCCGAGGATCGTGTCGCCCGGGCTGAGGAGAGCGAACATCGCGGCGGCGTTGGCCTGGGCACCCGAGTGCGGCTGCACGTTCGCGGCCTCGGCGCCGAACAGGTCCTTGACCCGGTCGATGGCCAGCTGCTCGATGACGTCCACGTGTTCACAGCCGCCGTAGTAGCGGCGCCCCGGGTAGCCCTCGGCGTACTTGTTGGTCAGGACCGAGCCCTGGGCCTCCATGACGGCGGCCGGGGCGAAGTTCTCCGACGCGATCATTTCCAGCGTCGACTGCTGGCGGTGCAGCTCGGCGTCGACCGCGGCGGCGACGTCCGGGTCGAGTTCGCTGAGCGGGAGGGCCTGGAGTGAGGCGGGAGTCGTGGTCGTGGTGATCGACTGGGCGTCCGTTGCCATCTGCGCACCATTCTGAGAGCCGACTAATGAGCAACTGATATATCAGTCTGTGCGGTAAGGTATGGGACCTCGATGGGACAGGTCAAGGGGGCCTCGTGCAGCACGTGGCGACCGAGCCGGCAGTCGGTGGCGAGGAGCTGTCCCTCGCCGAGCGCGCCTACCGCGCCATCCGCGACCAGCTCGTGATGCTCGACATCCGCCCCGGCGCGCCCATCAACGAGGACCAGCTCGCGCAGTCCCTCGGCGTCGGCCGTACCCCGGTGCGCGAGGCGCTCAAGCGGCTCCAGTACGAGCGCCTCGTCGCCACGTACCCCAGGCGTGGCACCTTCGCCACCGACGTCAACATCACCGACCTGGCCCATATCTCCGAAGTTCGCCTGGAGTTGGAGCCCTTGGCCGCGGCCCGCGCGGCGCGGCGGGCCACGGCCGAGGACCGTGCGGCCCTGACGGTCGTACGGCGCGAGCTGGCTGGCGTGGACCCCCGGCAGGGCAACGCGGCCGAGCTGATGCACCTGGACCTCAAGGTCCACCGTGCCGTCTACGCCGCCACGCACAACCCGTACCTGGAAGACACCCTCATCCGCCACGACAACCTGGCCACGCGCATCTGGTGCCTGTTCATCGACCGGCTCGCCGACATGGCCGGCCACGTCGAGGAGCACGGACCGCTGATCGACGCGATCGTCGCCGGTGAGGCGGACGCGGCGGCCCAGATCGCCCGTGCGCATGTCGAGGGTTTCGAGCGGGCTGTGCGCGACGCCATCTGACCGTGGCTTGTGGTCGGCCAGGGCGCCAACTCGCTTGTCGGGGTGGCGAGTCGACGATGGCCTGATCCGGCGGAGGCTCTCCGGCCGGTGTCGGGCGGCTGCGCGACCATGCGTGCCTCGACCGGAGGCGGTGGCATCGACCGGCCCGGCTACTTCTTAGCCCCGACCTTGCTGGTCGACGTGCCCGAAGGGGCCGAAGCCGCCCGAGAGGAGATCTTCGGCCCGGTCGTCACGGTCTAGACCTCACCATGCACGTCATGCACCATCCATCACACCCGCTGCCCCCCCGTGGCCGGTCGCGGAGGGGCGCCGAACTCTCACCCTAAAGATGAGGTTGAAGGAACACTCGATGAGAGGCGTGGACGAGTCCGGCCGGCAGCGCCCGGTGCCTGCCGGCGGTACGGTCCCTGCCTGATCACTGCTCGGCGGTCCTGTTCACCCGGATCAGTGTCTGCTGTCCGTTGGCCACGAGCTTGCGTGTGCCGTCGTCCTGAGCGGCAAAGACCTCCAGCTGACACACGGTCAGGGTTCGGCCGGCCTTGAGAACGGTTCCGATCGCCTCAAGGTGGTCCCCGAGGGCGGGCGCGAGCAGGTTGATCTTGTATTCGACCGTGAGCACCTCGGTGTTCTCGGGGAACAGGGTGAACGCCGCGTAGCCGCCCGCGCTGTCGGCGACGGCACTGGTGGCGCCGGCGTGGAAGTAGCCGTGCTGCTGTGTGACTTCAGGCCGGGCCGGGAGCGCGATGTGCACGACGCCCGGTGCGATGCGGGTGAGCCGTGCACCGAGGTGGGCCATGAGGCCCTGGCGGGCAAAACTGGCCCGGATGCGCTCCTGCACCTCGGTGCTTGCCTGCTCCTGCTGCTCGTGGCCTGCCACGTGTTCTCCTTCGTCGGACATCGGGTTCTGCGGGTGAGTTCTGTGAGCCGCCTTCGTCAGACGGCCAGGCGTTCGGCGAGAAGGAAGCCGCCGATGACGATCATCATGGCGCCGGAGGCGCGGGTGACGGTCCGGGCTGCCGAGGGCCGGGTCCTCAGGACAGTGCGGGCGAGAACGCCGACCGCGAGGTAGACGACGGCGCACGCCGTCATGTGGAGCGCGCTGAGCAACCCCGTCTGCGCGGCGACCGGCCAGCCGTCCGCGGGGCGGATGAACTGCGGGAACAGCGAGAAGTACAGCAGCAGCGCCTTGGGGTTGAGTCCGCTGATCCCAGCGCCCTTGAGGATGATCTGCCCGCGCGAGGTGGCCATCGGCTCGGTGGACGCGCCCAGGACCGCCGGCCGCCGCAGAACGCCCCAGCCCAGCCACATCAGGTAGACGGCGCCGGCGACTGTGAGCGCGGTGAGGGCGGTCGCCGAACTCGCCACGATCGCCACCAGGCCCACGACAGCCAGCAGGGTGTAGCCCATGTATCCGGCTATCAGCCCGGTGACCGCCGGGACGACCGACCGGGCCCGCAGCCCTGCCGAGATCGCGTAAGCCCAGTCCGCGCCCGGAGTGAACACCAGCAGAAGATCCACCGCCAGAAATGCCGCCACTGTTGTCGTGTCCATCAATCGGTCCCTCTCGCGTTCCGTGCTTGAGAGGGAAGATTAGGTGTGATCTGCCCGAAAGTGTTCCTGCCTTTACTCCGTGATCTCGTCATCTGAGGGAGAATCTTCCTCATGGACGCCATGGATCGGAAAATTCTTACCGAGCTGCAGTTGGACGGCCGCCTGACCATCACCGAGCTGGCCGCCCGCGTACAGCTGAGCGTCTCGCCCTGCCACCGCCGGTTGCGGGATCTCGAACGCGAGGGCGCCATCCGCGGCTATCGCGCCGTCGTTGACCCGGCGGCCGTCGGCCTGGACTTCGAAGCCCTGGTCTTCGCGACCCTGCGCTGGGAGCACCGCGACACCGTCACCGCCTTCGAGGAGGCCGTGAGCGCCATCCCTCACGTCATCCAGGCGCAGCGCCTCTTCGGGGATCCGGACTACCTGCTGCGCGTCGCCACCGCAGACCTCGCTGCCTACCAACAGCTCTACGACCAGCAATTGGCCCAACTCCCCGGCGTGCAGCGCCTGACCTCCACCCTCGTCATGAAGAACGTGGTGCAGGACCGGCCTCTGCCCGAGTAGCCGTGTCGAGGTGCGGGTGCCTCGGCGTGCACTGACCGGCCGGTCTGGCGGGACCCTACGGAGCAGCGCCCTACAGGTGAGGCGGGACCACGGCGTCGATCAGATGGGGGCCCGGTTCCGCGAACGCGCGGCGGAGCTGCTCGGCGAGTTCCTCGCAGGTGGTCGCTCGTGACGACGGGACACCCATCCCTTCCGCGATCTTGGCGAAGTTCAGGTCGGGCGAGGAGAGATCGAGCAGCGTCTTCGCGGCTGGGCCCGAGAGGTCGGCGCCGACCCGCAGCATTTCGAGGCGCAGTACGGCGTAGGCACTGTTGTTCAGGATGACGGTGGTGACGTCGAGGTTCTCGCGGGCCTGGGTCCACAGGGCCGAGATCGTGTACATCGCACTGCCGTCGGCCTCCAGGTTGATGACCGGCCGGTCCGGTGCCGCGATCGCCGCCCCGGTGGCGACCGGGATGCCCTGCCCGATCGCGCCGCCGGTCAGGGTGAGGACGTCGTGCCGGGGCGCGCCGGCCGTCGCCGCAGGCAGGGCCGCGCCGGAGGTGTTCGCCTCGTCCGAGATGATCGCGCCGGCGGGGAGCAGGGCGCCGATGACTTCGGCCCAGTTGTTCGCGGTGAGGGGGCCGCTCGGGAGGGACGGGAGGGCGGGCTCGGCCAGGGTCGGCAGCGTGTCCGCGGCCACTCGCTCGGCCAGCGCTTCCAGAGCGGCGACCACGTCCTGGGACGGATCGGCGAGGGTGTGCACCTGGGCGCCCTCCGGTACCAGGTCGCTCGGTTTGCCGGGGTAGGCGAAGAACGACACCGGCGAGCGGGTGCCCGCCACGATCAGGTGTTTGACGCCGTCGAGTTGGCGGACGGCCTGCTCGGCGAGGTAGCGGAGGCGCTCGATGGCGGGCAGGCCCGCGCCGCGCTCCAGCCGAGCGGGGAAGGTCTCCACCAGTGCACGCACGCCGGTGGCGTTCGCGATCCGACTGGTCGCGACGAGGCCGGGCTCACGGCAGGCCGCGCCGCCGATCAGGAGCGCGGCGGGTTCGCCGCTGCGCAGGATGTCGGCGATGGATGACACCGTCTGCGGATCGGGAGCCGCAGAAGTGCGCGAGGGCTGCGGTTCGGCGACCTGACCGCCCTCGTCCCAGGACGCGTCGGCGGGCAGGATCACCGTCGCGACCTGTCCCGGCGCCTCCATCGACGCCGCCACCGCGGCAGCGGCGTCGGCCCCGACCTCCGCGACTTGGCCGCTGCGCCGCACCCAGCCGCTCACCGAACCTGCCACCGGCTCGATGTCGGACTCCAGAGGAGCGTCGTACTTCTTGTGATGGGTGGCGTGGTCGCCCACCACATTCACGATGGGGGTGTGGGCCCGGCGCGCGTTGTGGAGATTGGCCAGCCCGTTGCCGAGGCCGGGGCCCAGATGGAGCAGGGTGGCGGCCGGCTTGCCGGCAATACGCGCGTATCCGTCGGCGGCCCCGGTGACGGCACCCTCGAACAGGCCGAGCACGCCGCGCATTTCGGGTACGGAGTCGAGCGCAGCGACGAAGTGCATCTCCGATGTGCCGGGGTTGGCGAAGCACACTTCGACACCGGCACCGACGAGAGTACGGATCAGCGACTGCGCGCCGTTCATGGGCGGCCTCTCCGTCGCGGCTGTCTGCGCTGTCTGCCAGGGCTGACGCCGGCGACTGTCTGGTGTGGGATACGCGAGGGGGTGGGTGACCTGCCTCGTGGATACTAAGCGGTCGGTAATTCCCGTGTCGAGGCATTGACCCTGGTCCCGTGCCCGCACCGGATTCGTCGAAGCCGGACGAGAAGGGCGCTCCGGCACGGGGACCGGACCGATCAGGCCGCCGCCCAGGGGCCGTTGCCGGACTCGAGGAGCGTCTGCTGCTCCTTCAGCGCCTGCTCGGTGAAAACCCGGTAACCGGTCTCAGGCCGGTATCCGTGGATCTCCCGGGTGTCGAGGGCCCGCATGTAGTCGAGTACGGCTTCGTTGACGACCTGCCCGGGGACCAGCACGGGGAACCCGGGCGGGTACGGCGTCACAAACGTGGCCGACACGACGTCCCGGCCGCCGGCCATGCCCTCGCGTACCTCGTCCGCCGACAGGTACTCGCACTGTGTCTCGTCGTACGCCAGGTAGAAGGCCCGGCGGATGTCCCCTTCGGGGGTACGGCCTCCCGGTCGGAAGGCGGCATGGAAGGCGCTGAAGTCGGGCAGGGCGACGACCGTGTCCCGGACGGCATCGGCGTCCGGCCTGCGCAGAGCGGGCGGGCCCAACTCGTCCTTGCGGTCCTCCAGTTCCTCGACGATCTTCAGGAGCACCTCGATGAGGTAGGCGACGGCGCTGCGCGTGGTGCCGATGTTCGTCATGAACAGCAGCGTGTTGCGGGTGCTCTTGTTGACCTGCACCCCGTAGCGGTCCATCAGGTACTCGTGCTTGAACGTGTCCCCGTCGATGCCCGTGAGACCGATGTGCAGGGTCGCCCGCGTCGGGTCGAGCACGAACTCGTCGTCCTCCCACGCCGCCGACATCCGCGCCAGACCGGTCCGCAGCGGCTGTTCCACGCCGGAGGCCCGGAACTCGCCCGGGATCAGGTCGGGTGTCGTCAGGAAGCGCAAGTAGCGGCTGAGCACCGGGTGCTGATCGATCGCGTCGCGCAGCACTCCTGCTTGTTCGAGCTGCTTCTGCACCAGCTCGAAGCCCTCCAGCGCGGCCTGTCTTCGGCCCAGGTCGAGGGAGGCGAGGATCTGGTAGTTGGGGGAGGTGGAGGTGTGCGTCATGTACGCCTCGCGGAACGTCTCCGCCGTGCGGTGGCTGAAGTCCTGGTCGAAGACGTGAATCATGGAACCCTGGCGCAGCGACGTGAGGGTCTTGTGGGTCGACTGTGTGGCGTACACCCGGACCCGGGCCTTGGCGGGGTCGGGGACGAGGCGGTGGTCGAGGAGTGTCTCGTCGTCGGGGTCGTCCCCCAACTCCCGCTGCTGCAGGGCGTACCGGTCGGCGAGGTCCTGGCCGCGCAGGCTTGCCGTGAGGGTGCGGGCAGCGGCCATGGCGGTGCGCCGGCGGTAGACCGGGTGGAAGCGGGCGAAGGCGAACCATGCCTCGTCCCAGAGGAACGCCAGATCGGGCTTGAGTGCCAGGCACTCCTCCATCACCCGCGTCGGGTTGTAGACGATGCCGTCGAAGGTGCAGTTGGTCAGCATCAGCATCTTGACGCGGTCGAGGAGCCCGGCCCGCCGCAGCTCCAGCAGCTTGCGCTTGATCTCCTTCACGGGCACGGCGCCGTACATGCCGTAGCGGTCCAGGGGATAGGCGTCGAGGTAGACCACCTGGGCGCCGGCGAGCATCAGTCCGTAGTGGTGGGACTTGTGGCAGTTGCGGTCCACCAGGACGATGTCGCCCGGCCGCACCAGGGCCTGTACGACGACCTTGTTGGCGGTGGACGTGCCGTTGGTGACGAAGTACGACTGCCGGGCGCCGAACGTCCTGGCGGCGAGGTCCTGGGCTTCCCGCAGCGGGCCCGTCGGCTCCAGCAGGGAGTCGAGGCCGCCCGAGGTGGCGGAGGTCTCGGCGAGGAAGATGTTCAGCCCGTAGAACTCGACCATCTCAGGGATCCAGTGCGAGGTCAGCAGCGAGGTTCCGCGGGAGATGGGCAGGGCGTGGAAGACACCGGTCGGGCGTCTGCTGTGTGCTCTGAGCGCGGTGAAGAACGGTGCGCGGAAGCGTTCGCGGACGCCGTGCAGGATCGACAGGTGGAGTTCGAGCAGCCCTTCGCGCGCGTGGAAGACCCGGGCGAATCCGCTGCTCAGCACGCCGGCGATCCGTTCCACCGAGCCGTCGGTCATGAGATAGAGGTCGATCTCGGGCCGCAGTTCGAGGAGCCGCGCGCCGAGCGCCTGAGCCCGCTGCTCGTAGGGCCCGTCCTGCGCGTACGGGTCGACCGGCGGCTGTTCGACGAGGCCGGCGACGACGCTCAGGTCGTACGGGGACCGGTCGGCGAACCTCCGGTGGATGACCACGGCTTGCAGACCGGGGTTGACCAGGACCGCCATCGCCGCGTCCTCGAAGCTGGGCGCGACGACGATCTCGTACACGAACTCGTCCTCGGCGCGGCGCCGGCCGCGCAGCGAGACGCGCAGCGCCTCCTCCTCCGCCGCGGTCAGTTCGCCGACGACGAGGACCTCGAAGTACGGCTTGGGCGTTGTCCCGCCCGGCAGCGGCTCTTCCCCGGCCGGAGCGGTCGGTTCGGCCGGGCGGGGCGTCGCGCCGCGGTACGACTCCGTGCCGAGGGCGCGATGCAGTTCGTCCGTGCGCCGGGCCAGGCCGTACCGGTCCTCGGCCGTGCGCAGGCGACGCAGTTCGGCGAAGGCGGTCTTGCCGGGGAAGGCCCAGCAGTTCTCGATCGGCAGCAACTGCCGGAAGAGTCCGTCCAGGAGCTCCTGCGTCGACTGCCGGTGGGCTGCGCCGGAGGTGTCGGACGCCCACTGGCGTGCGAGTTCGGTCAGCGAGCTCCAGGCGTCGGCACGCAGCTGACGGACGCTGCTGTACACGCCGGCGACCGGTGAACCGGACGCCCCAGCAGGCGGATTGGCGGGTGTGTCACCCATCGTGTGGCTTCCTTGGTTGTGACGTCGTGTCTCGGGACGGCGGAGATCGAACGGGGGGCGCGGGATTCCTCACGTGGGCGGGACGACGCGCTGGCCGGCGCTGGCGAGGGGAACACGGGAGCGGTGGGCGAGGTGCCTGATCCGTGGGCACACGGCCGGGCAGCGGATGAGTGAGTGCCCGGCGCGGACGGCGTTCCATCGCTCGTCCGCACCGGGGGCTTCCATCAAGCACCAGGCGCCGGGGGCCGTGCCAGGGCCGCCGCCTGCAATGCGTCTCGTATCCCAGACTTCGCCCGGGTGGTCCGCGGCGGCGCCTGCGCGCGGACGTAACCTCCCGGTATGTCTTCCGTTCCCGCCGCCGCCCAGGTGCTGGCCATCCTCCGCTATCTCGCGGGCCAGGCAGGGCCCGTACCCGCCGCGGCGATCAGCCGTGACGTCGGGCTTCCCCGCTCGACGACTTACCACCTGCTCGACACCCTGGCGCGCGAGGGATTCGTCGTGCACCTGCTGGAGGAGCGACGCTACGGATTGGGCGTCAGCGCCTTCGAACTCGCCTCCGGATACAGCAGGCAGGCGCCTTTCCAGCGCCTGGCGCGGGTGCCGCTGGCGAAGCTCGTCGACAGCACGGGCCACAATGCGCACCTCGCCGTACTGCACGGCCGCGAGGTCATCTACGTGATCGAGGAACGGGCGCCGGGACGTGCCCCGTTGGTGACCGAGGTGGGTGTGCGGCTGCCGGCCCACCTCACCGCAAGCGGCCGGGCGGTCCTGGCCCGGCTGCCGCAGGCACAGGTGCGGGCCCTGTTCCCCGACGCGTCGGCCTTCGTCCTGCGCAACGAGTCGGGTCCCGGCTCGCTGACCGCGCTGCGCCAACTCCTCGTGGAGGCACGCCGACGCGGGTACGCCACGGAGGACGGCGAGGTGACACCGGGCTTCGCGTCCGTGGCGGCCGCGGTCCTCGACCACGGCGCACACCCCGTCGCCGGGGTGGCGGTCACCTTTCGCGGCGACGAGGTCGGGGCCGAGCAACAGCGCCGGATCGCCGCGCAGGTGACCCGTACCGCGAACCAACTGAGCCGGCGCATCGGCGGGGTGGCCGACGCGACCGCTCGTACGCGGGTGGCGGGACACCTCGCGTAGAAGCCGAACTCCCGCCGCCGGACGGGCCGGCGGCGGGAGTTCGGTCTGCTCGGACCAGGTCGCAACGGTCCCAGGGACCGGGTCCGAGTGATCACAGGAACCAGGTCCGATCGGTTCAGCTCAGCGGACCGGTCACCGACTCGGCGGCCGCGAGGGCGCCGCCGGTGGCCACGAACTGCACGGCGGCTTCGATCTCGGGAGCGAGGTACCGGTCCGTGCCGGGGCCCTCGACATCGCGGCGTAGTCCGGCCAGGACGGCCGCCGTGGCGGGCGCCGGGGCCAGGGGGCCACGAAGGTCGAGCGCGCGGGCCGCGGTGAGGATCTCGACCGCCACCACACGGGTCAGGCCGTCGATGGCGCGGCGCAGCTTGCGGGCCGCGGCCCACCCCATGGAGACGTGGTCCTCCTGCATGGCGCTGGAGGGGATGGAGTCGACCGAGGCGGGCGCGGCGAGGCGCTTGAGCTCGGAGACGATGCCCGCCTGGGTGTACTGGGCGATCATGTGGCCGGAGTCCACGCCCGGGTCGTCGGCGAGGAAGGCGTTGAGGCCCTGGTTGCGCGCGACGTCGAGGAAGCGGTCGGTGCGGCGTTCGCTGACCGAGGCGACGTCGGCGACGGAGATGGCCAGGAAGTCCAGGACGCAGGCCACGGGCGCGCCGTGGAAGTTGCCGTTGGACTCGACGCGACCGTCGGGCGTGACGACGGGGTTGTCGATGGCGCTGGCCAGCTCACGCGAGGCGACCGTCTCGGCGTGCGCCAGCGTGTCACGGGCGGCGCCGTGGACCTGCGGCGTGCAGCGCAGCGAGTAGGCGTCCTGGACCCGGGTGCACTCAGGTCCGCGGTGGCTCGCGACGATCTCCGAACCCTTGAGGAGAGCGGTGAGGTTGGCGGCGCTCGAACCCTGGCCCGGATGCGGGCGCAGGGCCTGGAGGTCGGCGGCGAACACGGCATCGGTGCCGAGCTGTCCCTCGACGCTCATGGCGGCGGCGATGTCGGCGGTGCGCAGCAGCATCTGCAAGTCGTGCGCGGCCATGACGAGTTGGCCGAGCATGCCGTCGGTGCCGTTGATGAGGGCCAGGCCCTCCTTCTCGTGCAGCGTGACGGGGGAGAGACCGGCGGCGGCGAGCGCGTCCGCGGCGGACATCAGGTCGCCCTTCGCGTCCCGCACCTGGCCTTCGCCCATGACGGCGAGGGCGCAGTGGGCGAGCGGGGCGAGGTCGCCGGAGCAGCCGAGCGAGCCGTACTCGTGGACGACCGGCGTGATGCCGGCGTTGAGCAGGTCGGCGTAGGCCTGGGCGGTGTCGGGGCGCACACCGGTGCGGCCGGTGGCGAGCGTCGACAGGCGCAGCAGCATGAGGGCGCGGACGACCTCGCGCTCGACCTCGGCGCCGGAGCCGGCGGCGTGCGAGCGCACGAGGCTGCGCTGGAGCTGGGCGCGCAGTTCGAGCGGGATGTGACGGGTGGCCAGGGCGCCGAAGCCGGTCGAGACGCCGTAGTGGGGCACGACGTCGTTGGCGAGGTTCTCGACCACCTTGCGGCTCTGGGCTATCTCGCCCAGGGCTTCGTGGGTGAGGGTCACGCGGGCCCCGTGCCGGGCGACGGACACGACATCGGCGACGGAGAGGGGGCCGACCCCTACGAAGGTTTCGTTCATGACTCCATGAAGCCCGAAAACGGAACCTCTTCGTCAGTGGCTGCGGAGGGTTACTGTCTGGGATCCCAGACAGTTGCCGCAAGCGCCGGAATCTCGCGCAGATCGCAGCTGCGCGGGCGGTCTCGACACCACGCAAAAGGGCCGGCGGAACCGTCGCTCTCGCGGTTCCGCCGGCCCTTGCTGTCGCCGTTATCGCTGGTGCACGGGCTCCGCACCGGCCCTGGAATCGATCTCGTCCGAGGGTTCCTTGCCCTCCCCGTGTACGACCTGCGGCGCGGCGTCGGCCAATGCCGCCCGCCGGGCACGGGGACGCAGCCACAGGTAGTACACGCACGTCATCAAGGACAGCCACACACCGCCGACGAGCAGCGCGATCCGGGTGCTGTCCGAGAACGCGAGGAGCACCACCACGCCGACCATGAAGGCGATGGTGATGATCTGGCCGTAGGGCCAGAACGGCGCCGGGTACTTCAGCGTGGCGACCTCCTGCGGGGACATCTTGCGGCGGGCGCTGACCTGGGACAGGAGGATCATCAGCCAGACCCACACCGTGGCGAAGGTCGCGATGGAGGCGATGACGAGGAACACCCGCTCGGGCATGAGGTAGTTCAGGACGACGCCGCAGAGGAGTGCGCCGATCATGATGACGACGGTCATCCACGGCACACCGTTGCGGGACAGGCGGCGCATGACGGACGGAGCCTGGTTGCGCTCGGCCATGCCGTACATGATGCGTCCGGCGGCGAAGATGTTGCTGTTGATCGCGGACAGGGCCGCGATGATGACGACGACGTTCAGCACGGCGGCCGCGGAGGCGACGCCGAGTCCGGCGAAGATCTCGACGAACGGGCTGCCCTTGTCGCCGATGTGCTGCCACGGGTTCAGCGACATGAGCACCGCGAGCGTCAGCACGTAGAAGAGCACGATGCGGATGGGGATCGAGTTCACGGCGCTCGGAATGGTCTTCTCCGGGTTCTGCGCCTCGCCGGCGGTGACCCCGATGATCTCGGTGCCGCCGAAGGCGAACATCACCACGGCGAAGCACAGGACCAGGCCCTGGATGCCGTTGGGCATGAACCCGCCGTTGCTCCACAGGTTGGAGATGCCCGCGCCGCCGTTGCTGCCGAAGCCGAAGACGATGATCGCCAGGCCGGCGAGGATCATCGCGATGATGGCGACGACCTTGGCGAAGGAGAGCCAGAACTCCAGCTCACCGAAGACCTTGACGCTGAACAGGTTCATCGCGCCGATGATGCCGACGGCCGCGAGGAGCCAGATCCACCGCGGCACGTCGGGGAACCAGAAGCTCATGTAGACGCCGAGCGCCGTGATGTCCGCCAGACAGACGAAGACCATTTCGAGGGCGTACGTCCAGCCGGTGAGGAATCCCGGCAGCGGTCCGAGGTATTTTGTCGCGTATTCGCCGAAGGATCCGGCGCACGGGCGGCTCACCGCCATCTCGCCCAGTGAACGCAGGACGAGGAAGACCGCGGCGCCACCGATCAGATAGGCCAGCAGGACGGCGGGCCCCGCCGCCTTGATGGACTCCGAGGAGCCGTAGAAGAGACCGGTCCCGATCGCGGAACCCAGGGCGATGAAGCGTATGTGCCGGGATTTGAGCCCGCGCTGCAGGGACGTGGTGTCGGTGGACAAAGCAGGTCCTCCTTGGGAACGCCGAGTTCCGGGTGAGGTGGCGGGGCTGAATCACTTGCCGGTCGACGGCGTTCGTCAGCACTCCCGCATGACGAAGGCCCTTGTATATTCCTGTATATACAGATGAGTCAAGAGGTGGACCAATGGGTGAACGGACAACGGCGTCCAGTGCCTCACCGGCCGTCGGCCGCGCGCTGGACATCCTGCTGCACCTCGCCGGACGCTCGGGCCCCGTCCAGGCCGCGGCCCTGGCCCGCGAACTCGACATCCCCAGATCGTCCGCGTACCACGTCCTCTCGGTCCTGGTGGACCGCGGTTTCGTCACCTATCTCCCCAAGGAGCAGGCGTACGGTCTCGGGGTCGCGTCCTTCGAGATCGGCTCGGCCTATCTGCGCCACGAACCCCTGGAGCGCCTCGCGCGCCCCATCCTGCGCAGCGCCTCGGCCCGTCTCGGACAGACCGTGCACCTGGGCATCGTCCACGGCGCGGAGACCGTCTACCTGCTCAAGGAACGGCCAACTTCGACCCGGTCCGGCGACGCGGACATCTCCCTCGTCACCGACGTCGGCGTCCGGCTGCCCGCCCACCTGACCGCCAACGGGCGCGCCATCCTCGCCCACGCGTCCCCGGCCCAACTCCGGGCCCTCTTCCCCCGGCAGGCGGATCTCATCACCCGTACCGGCAAGGGACCCCGCTCTCTGTCCGAACTCCTCGACCTGCTGGCCCGCGACCGCGCACGCGGCTGGTCCGAGGAGGTCGAGCTGGTCTCCGAAGGCTTCCGGTCGCTGGGCGTCGCGGCCTTCGACCACAACGAACGGCCTGTCGCCGCACTCAGCAGCACCTGGCAACGGCACTACAGCCGACACGACGCCGACCACGTCCGCGAGGTCCTGGAGCAGGGGGCAGCACGGCTGACGGCCGCGATGTCCGGCCGACGCCCCCACGCGGGCACGCGGGCACTCTGAAGGCAGACCGACGGCAGAGCCCGACTCAGTGCGCGTCGAACGTCCCCACCAGGCGGTACCGGGACCCGGGATGAATCAGCCGCGCGACGCTCACGACAGCATCCCCGGACCAGGTGCGGCGCTGGATCAGCAGACACGGCTCGGACGGCCCGATGCCGAGGATCTCGCATTCCTCCGCGGACGGCAGGACCGCCTCGACGATGTGCTCGCCCTTGCCCAGCGGGGCGACCTCGGACAGGAACGTGAACGGCGTACCCGCGGTGAAGTCCTGGTCGAGATAGCCGGGGGCGAAGTCCGGGTGGACGTAACGGTCCTCCAGCTGGACCGCCGCACCGTCCTCCAGGTGCACGACACGTGAGCGGAACGCGCTGCGCCGCCCGTCGAGGCCGAGCTGTGCGCCGATCTCGGGGTCGGGGAGCTCCTCGCGCAGGGACAGCACCCTGGCCGAGTAGTCATGGCCGCGGCCCCGGACCTCATCGGCGATGTTGTGCACCCCGGCCAGCGCGGAGCTGCTCTTGCGCCGCGCCACGAACGTGCCCACGCCCATGACACGCCGGAGCAGGCCGTCGGCGCTCAGCTCGCGCAGGGCCCGGTTGATCGTCATCCGGGACAGGCCCAGCGACTCGACGAACTGACTCTCCGAGGGAAGCGCCTCGCCCTCGCCCCAGCGGCCACCCACGATCTCCCCGGCCACGAGGTCCTTGATCCGCTGATAGGCCGGGGCGGAACCGGGCGTCTGCCGCGCATAGAGCCGGGCGATCTCCGCAGCGTCCACGACCAAGCCGTCCACCGTCCTCGTACCCCATGGATCCGTCGCGCCACATCGCGAACACCACGGCAATCCTAGGCGAGGCGGCCCGCACGGAACCCGCGCCCCGGAGCGGCCCCACATCACCGTCAGCCAGCCACGTTCTCGGATCCGAGAATCTCGGCGACCGCCGCTGGAACGCGTCCTGCGCCTCACCTGTCATGGAACACGCAACTGCACCGCCATCGACCAGGAGAGAACATGACCGGCGTTTCCCCCGAGTCCCGCCACATCCGCGCCCCCCGTGGCAGTGAACTCAACTGCCTCGGCTGGCAGCAGGAGGGCGCCCTGCGCATGCTCATGAACAACCTCGACCCCGAGGTCGCCGAGCATCCCGAAGACCTGGTCGTCTACGGCGGAACCGGCAAGGCCGCACGCGACTGGGCGTCGTTCGACGCGATCGTGCGCACCCTGAAGACGCTCAAGGACGACGAGACGATGCTCGTGCAGTCGGGCAAGCCGGTCGGCGTCATGCGCACCAGCGAGTGGGCGCCCCGGGTCCTGCTCGCCAACTCCAACCTCGTCGGTGACTGGGCCGACTGGGAGGAGTTCCGCTCCCTCGAGGCCCGCGGCCTGACCATGTACGGGCAGATGACCGCCGGCTCGTGGATCTACATCGGCAGCCAGGGCATTCTGCAGGGCACCTACGAGACCTTCGGCGCCGTCGCCCGCAAGAAGTTCAACGGCACCCTGGCGGGCACCATCACCCTGACCGCCGGACTCGGCGGCATGGGCGGCGCCCAGCCCCTCGCCGTGACCATGAACGACGGCGTCGCGATCTGCGTCGACGTCGACCCCACCCGCATCGAGCGCCGCATCGCCCACCGCTACCTCGACGTCGCCGCCGACGACCTCGACCACGCGTTGAGCCTCGCCATCGAGGCCAAGGAGGCCCGCCGCCCGCTGTCCATCGGCCTCACCGGCAACGCCGCCGAGGTCTTCCCCCAGCTCCTCGAAATGGGCGCGCCGCTCGACATCGTGACGGACCAGACCTCCGCGCACGACCCTCTGGCCTACCTCCCCGTCGGCGTGAGCGTCGAGGAGTGGCACGAGCAGGCCCGCAAGGACCCTGCCGACTTCACCCGCCGCTCCCGCGAGTCGATGGCCCGCCACGTCGAGGCCATGGTCGGCTTCCTCGACGCCGGAGCCGAGGTCTTCGACTACGGCAACTCGATCCGGGACGAGGCCCGCAAGGCCGGCTTTCAGCGCGCCTTCGACTTCCCCGGCTTCGTACCGGCCCACATCCGGCCGCTGTTCGAAGAGGGGCTCGGCCCCTTCCGGTGGGCGGCCCTGTCCGGCGACCCCAAGGACATCGAGGCCACCGACCGCGCGATCATGGAGCTCTTCCCGGAGAACGAGCACCTGCACCGCTGGCTCAAGATGGCCGCCGAGCGCGTCGAGTTCGAGGGCCTGCCCGCCCGTATCTGCTGGCTCGGCTACGGCGAACGCCACCGCGCCGGCCTCAAGTTCAACGAGATGGTCGCGAGCGGCGAGCTGTCCGCGCCGCTCGCCATCGGCCGCGACCACCTCGACTCCGGCTCCGTCGCCTCGCCGTACCGCGAGACCGAGTCGATGCTCGACGGCTCCGACGCCATCGCCGACTGGCCGCTGCTCAACGCCCTGGTGAACACCTCCTCCGGCGCTTCCTGGGTCTCCATCCACCACGGCGGCGGCGTCGGCATGGGCCGCTCCATCCACGCCGGCCAGGTCTGCATCGCCGACGGAACCGAACTCGCGGCGCAGAAGCTGTCGCGCGTACTCACCAACGACCCCGGCATGGGCGTCATCCGCCACGTCGACGCCGGCTACGAGCACGCCGCCTCCGTTGCACACGACCGAGGCGTGCGCATCCCCATGACCGAGGGTGGGGACTCCCGGTGAGCGTCGGCGCCACCATCGAACTCACGGTGGACGCGGCCTCCGAACGCTGGCACGGCCGCGACGACGGCCACGGTGACGAGCACCTGCGCTGGCACCACGCGATCAGCACCGACACCGGCGGCCCGGGACTGTGGGACGCCGCGTTCGTCGGCTTCCGCAGCGACGAGGGCGTACGCCGCAACAAGGGCCGTCAGGGAGCGGCGGACGGTCCGCGCGAACTGCGCGCCGCCCTCTCCTCCATGGCCCTGCCCGCCCCGCTCGCCGCGCTCGACGCCGGGGACGTCGAAGTCACCCACGGGGAACTGGAGTTGGGTCAGCACCGCCTCGGGCAGGTCGTCGGCCCGCTCGTCGACCGGGGTGTTCCCGTCGTGGTTCTCGGCGGGGGCCACGAGGTGGCGTACGGCACGTATCTCGGCCTCGTATCCACCCGGGCGGTCCAGGCCGGCGGGCGGATCGGAGTGCTGAACCTGGACGCGCACTTCGATCTCCGTGACGACGTCCGCGCGAGCTCGGGAACACCGTTCCTGCAGATGGCGCAGGGCGAGGAGCGGCGCGGGCACCGGCTCAACTACCGGGTGCTCGGCGTCAGCCAGCCGAGCAACACCGCGCACCTGTTCCGCACCGCCGACCGGCTCGGCGTGCGCTACCTGCCGGACACCGAGTGCGGTGTGCTCAACCTGCCCGCGATCGACGCCTTCACTGACGAGTTCATCGAGAGCCACGACGTCCTGCACCTCAGCATCGACCTCGATGTACTGCCGGCCGCGGTGGCCCCCGGTGTCAGCGCCCCGGCCGCCCACGGTGTGCAGATGGAGATCGTCGAGCATGTCTGCGCCAAGGTGGCCGCGAGCGGAAAGCCGCTCGTGGTCGACGTCGCGGAACTCAACCCGGACCTCGACACCGACCACCGCACCGCCAGAGCGGGCGCCCGCCTGATCCACCGCATCCTGACGACACACCATGCGAGGAAGGTCTGACGAGACCCATCACCGACCGTACGGTCCGGGCCCGTGGTCGGGGGAGCGCGTACCCCCGACCACGGGCCAGGGGCGCTGGGCGCAATGGGTCTGTGTGTCGTGTGGAGGGCGTCGACCGCGCCAACCTGCGGTGGCCGATATTCCACATGCGCCGCGACAGCCGATGCTGAGAAGATCCGGGCATGCCACTCGTCGAAGTCTCGCCCGGAATGTCCCTCGCGTACGAGACGTTCGGCGATCCCTCCGACCCACCCGTCCTGCTGGTGATGGGCTTCGGCGCCCAGATGATCGCCTGGCACGAGGACTTCTGCCGTGCGCTGGCCAATCGTGGGCGCTATGTGATCCGCTACGACAACCGTGACTGCGGGCTGTCCACCAGGTTCGGCGAGCACCCCGTCGACATGGGCCGGTTCATCGCCGCCGTGAGCTCGGGGGACATTGCCTCCGCCCTCTCCATGGTGCCGTACGCATTGACGGACATGGCTGCCGACGGCCTCAACCTGCTCACCGCGCTGGGCATCGAACGCGCTCACGTGATCGGGACCTCGATGGGCGGAATGATCGCCCAGAAGATGGCCATCACCGAGCCCTCCCGGGTACTGACCCTGACGTCGATGATGTCCTCGACCGGCGAACCCGAATACGGCCAGTCCGTTCCCGAGGCCCAAGCGGTACTCCTGAGCCCGAAGCCGGCGGACCGCGAGGGCTACATCGCAGCGGCGGACCGGGAACTGCTGTGGGCGTCCAGGCGATACGGAGACGCCGCACTCCTGCGTGAGCTGGCTGCCAGGAGCTACGACCGGGCGTACTACCCGGCAGGCGTCGGGCGTCAGCTCGGAGCGATGATCCTCGACGGCTCGCGTGCGGAGGCACTGCGGACCCTTCGGGTACCGACTCTGGTGATCCACGGCTTGGACGACACACTGATCGTCCCGAGCGGAGGGGAACGCACCGCGGAACTCGTCCCCGGAGCGAAGCTCTTGCTGATCCCCGACATGGGCCACGACCGCCCGCGCGAACTCTGGCCCGAGATCATCGGCGCGGTGCAGACGCACACTGAAATGTAGTGCGAGGGACTGACTGGCGGTGAGCGCCGTCCACCTTTCGATGGTGATCGGGTTCGGGGCCGGCCGGTGTGCCGTCATGGTGGACACGCCTGCCGAGGCGATCCCCCGAGGGAGCATGCGATGACGAAGGCCACACGTCCGCGAACGCTCCGGCGGCACCACCTCGGCACTCGCCCTGACCTACCTCGACGACCAAGCCGTCCTTTCCAGGGGAGGGCACTGTGCTTTCCGCCGCGATCCTCCTCGGGCCCGGAACGGCCTGATCTCGGCCGGATGCCGGGCACGCACGGCGGACACCAAGACCGGCACGGCCACCGCCCGGAGTACTCGCGAGCTCTCCGGAAGGTGGGGCCACAGATGGGTTGGCACGGCGTTGCGGCACTGAGCTTCCGATGGCTGCAACAATCTCGATATATCAAAGATGCGCCTTTTGACCCTATGTGTTCGCTTATGCAAACTGCCCAAGCCCCAGGACCGGCTGATCGCTGGAGGACGAGCGTGGTCACGCTGACCGTTTCGGGCTCGCTCACCGCCCGCATGGTCCTCATGGTCACCGCCTCCACCGGTGGCATGGTCCTGACCTCTCCGAGTGTGCTGTCCGACGCAGTCCTGGCCTACGTCGCGGTCCGGGCGACGCGTCGGCGAACAGCGCAGCTACGGCCGGGCCCCACCGCGGCCACAGAAGCGTGGTGACCCCGTGCCAGGCTCGCGATCAGAACTCCCTGACACGCCTCCGGGACTGTCGCCCGCACGGTGGCTCCTCCGGGTGGCACTCGACGATCCGCAGTGCCTCCCGGAGACCTTGGCAGCCTTCGCGGTGCGGCGGGTCGGCCCAGCCGCTGCCCGTTCGGTCGCGCGTATCAGGAAGGACCACCCGGATATGGATCCGGCAGGGCTCCGTGCGCTGGTGACGGCCAGGGGGCGGCGTGCCACGGTCTCCGAAGGCGCCTTCGTCGGTGGCCCGTTCCTGCTTTTCGTACCTGTCGCGTTCTGTGCTGCGCTGCTCAGCCAGGCCCGTACGGTCCTGGAGCTGGCCGCGCTGAGAGGCGGCGATCCCGCGGCCGACGACCGCGCCGCCGAGCTTCTCGTCCTCCAGGGCGTGCACGAGAACCCCGTCCGGGCCCGGGAGGCTCTCGCGGTCTGCCACGGGGAACACTCGGCCATCTGCAAGCGGCGGTCCGCGCTTCGGCATCCCGTCGTGCTGTGGAACCTGACCCTGCGCATGGCCCGGGTGCTGGGACTGCTCACCGCACCCGAGCGCACCGGCTGGTCACGCAGGCTGGTGCAGGCAGGCCGATGGGTTCTGTTGGGGCTGGTCTTCGTGGTGGGCGTCGTCGCCCCTCTGGTCTGGCTGCCCTACATGGCGATGTCGTACTACCAGGCCACCACCCGGTTGACGGACCGGGCCACAGCCTTCTACTTCACCGATTCCGCGCTGGTCGCCCGGCGGCGGTCGCACCTCGATCCTGCCTCGCTCGCCGGCGCCGCCCGCACCCTCCTCTCCCTTCTGGTGCCGGTCGCCCTGGTCGCGGCCACCCTTGTCACGGGCGTGCGGATCGCCGACAGCAGTTGGCCGGTCGTGGGCATCCTCCTGTTCACTGCCTCCGTCGCGGCCGGCGCAATGTGGCACTGGCGTCGGCGCCGCCACAGGACATCCGGCGGATGACAGAGGGCGGGAAGCGGAGGGCATTCGCCAACTCGGCTTCCCGCCCCTGGTGCGGCCCGCCGAGTTGTGAGCGGGCCGGTGGCCGGGTCCCGGTGGGTACGCTCGACTGCATGGTGCAGAGCAGCGCGGAAGACGTCGACGGGTATCTCGACGAGGTGGCGGAGGGGCGCAGGGAAGCCCTGACCAGGCTGCGGGAGCTGTGTTGTACGGAGCTCAAGGGGTTCGAGGAGGTCATGGCGTACGGAATGCCCGCATACGTGCGGGACGGCGCTGCCGAGATCGCCTTCGCGAGCCAGAAGCAGTACGTCTCGTTCTATCTTCTGCGGTCTGATGTCCGGGAGGCGTTCACAGAGCGGCTGGCTGCGCAGGACATGGGCAAGGGCTGCCTGCGATTCCGGAAACCGGAGAGCATCGACTTCGACTTGGTGCGAGACCTGTTGAGGGCTACCGCGGCCGCGTCGGGCAAGAGCTGCTGACGGCCGGGGCAGGCGCAGCAAGCACGCCGCGGCCAGGCGTCAGCTGGCTCCATCCTCGGAGCCACGTCAACGGGACGAATCCGCACCGGTATTGCGCGGCAAATCCTCATCTCGAGGTCCTCGAGGTCCTCGACGGCCTGGACGAAACCAGCAGGAGGCAGCACATGACGAAGTCCATGAGCTGACGCGGGCTGGTCGGCGGAGCGCTCAGCGGGGGCGCCCTCGCCCTGACGATCACGACCAGGACCAACCAGGACCACGACCCCGTCCTCCGCGACAGTGGCGGTACGACGAAGCGCATCGTGAAAGCGTGCCCAACAGCCGGCGAGTGGCCGCCTTGTCGCCCTCGGCAAGCTGGTCGAAGACCGTGATGGCGAGGCCGTCGAACGCCGAGATCAGCTTGCTGTCCATCTCCGGCCAGGACTGCCGGAGGACGGAAAGATCATCGACCACTGGTCGGACGCCGACTTCCCGGGCTTCCGCCAGAAGCTGGCCGCGTAGATCAGCCGTCCCCCGACGAGCGAGTCCTCGGTCGGACAACTCCTGAAGGCGGACCTGCGGAGGGGACCCCGAGTCCGGACCCCGAGTCCCCTGCCGGGCCGACACCAGCGGTCGGGTCAGCCGAGACGGAACCGCCTCTGGCGCTCGTTCCCTTCGGCTGTCGACCGAGGTCTCAGCCGCGCTCGCGGAGATATGCGTCCAGCTCTGCGGCCCCGGTCAGCATCGCCCGCCCGCGGGCGGACAGCCGGCCCCGCCAGTCGCACAGTGCGGCCTCCAGCGGCTCCAGGCCGCCGGCCGCCCGTACCTGGGCGATCAGCGGGGCGATCTGCTCCAGCAGGTAGCCGCCCCGCCTGAGTTGATGGGCGAGCCGGGCGTCCCGTACGTCGGCGTCGTCGTAGACCCGGTACCCGGTCCGCGCGTCGCGGCGCGGGTGCACCAGCCCGGCGCCCTCCCACTTGCGCAGGGTCGCGGGCCGGATTCCGAGCTTGGCTGCCAGCGGCCCGATGAACGTGCCGCCGGGCCCGGTCACGGCAGCCGGCTCGGACCCCGCACCGTGCTCGGGCGCGGTGGTGGCCTCCAGGTCGACAAGGGCGTTCTCCACGGCCTGAAGGGTCCGGCGGTCGTCGAGGAGCTGGGCGTGGCTCTCGTCGATGAGGCGGAACGCCTCCTCGGCCGCGCCCTCGTTCAACGCCCGCATGATCGATGTCGCCCTCTGGTGACCGTGGCCGGGCAGCAGGGCGAGGAACGCGCGCAGGGCTCCCGCGTGCAGCGAGGTGTAGGTGCGGTAGCCGTGAGGTGTGCGACGGGCGGCCGGAAGGATGCCGGCCTCCTCGTAGTTCCTGACCGCCTGGGTCGACAGGCCGTGCTCGCGCGCCAGATCAACCGGCCTGAGCCGCACCCTGCTTTGAAGGTCTGATCCCATGAGCCTGCCGAATCCTGCCGGTATCGCGAGAAAGTTTCAATCGAAGGTTCAACGATAGCGTTTAAGGCATGGCTACTGACATCAAGGACACCGCCCACGCTGTCGAAGCGGCCGCCGTCATGAGGCTGCTCCCGACCCGGCCGCGGCTGCTCGCTCTGGGGGAGCCCACTCACGGTGAGGACGCCCTGCTCGACGTGCGCAACGAGCTCTTCCGGCAACTCGTAGAGCAGGAGGGCTTCCGGACGATCGCGATCGAGAGCGACTGCATGATGGGCCTGGTCGTGGACGACTACGTCACCACGGGCACGGGCACCCTCGACGCAGTCATGGCGCACGGATTCAGCCACGGCTGGGGAGAGTCTGCGGCCAACCGCGAGCTCGTACGTCGGATGCGTGCCCACAACGAGGGTCGGCCCGAGTCCGAGCGGCTCCGCTTCGCCGGGTTCGACGGCCCGCTGGAGATCACCGGCGCCGCGAGCCCCCGGCAGGCCCTCACCGCACTGCACGGCTACCTCTCGGCCTGGGCGGACGCGAGCCTGCTTCCCTGCACCGCGGAGACACTCGACCGTCTTCTCGGTGCCGACGCCCCGTGGACCAATCCCGCGGCGATGCTGGACCCGGCCGAGTCCGTGGGGCAGTCGGCCGAGGCGAGGGAACTGCGGCTGCTCGCCGACGATCTGGTGGCGCTGTTCGACGAGCAGACCCCTCACCTGATCGCAGCGACATCGCGGGACGACTGGGACCGGGCGCGCCTGTACGGGCGTACCGCAACGGGCCTGCTGCGCTACCACTTCTGGATGGCCCACAACTCACCGAGCCGCATGACACGGCTGGTCGGCCTGCGGGATTCGATGATGGCCGCAAACCTCCTCGCCCTCGCCGAACGGGACCCGGCACTGGTCCACGCCCACAACGGCCATCTCCAGCGGGACAAGAGCACCATGCGAATGGGCGGCCAGTCGCTGGAGTGGTGGAGCGCCGGCGCGCTCGTGAACTCCCAACTGGGCGAGGGGTACGCCTTCCTGGCCACGGCCCTCGGCACGATCCAGCACCAGGGAGTGGACACCCCGCCCCCGGACACCGTCGAAGGACTTCTCTACGCCCTCCAGGAGGACCTCAATGTCGTCGATGCCCACGGCCTGACCGCCGCCCTCGGCGACACGCGGCCGACCGCCCGCGTGTCCCCCTACTACGGCTACGCCCCACTCGATCCGGCCCACCTGGACGGGTACGACGGGATCGTGTTCGTCAAGGACGTCCCGCGGAGCTAGCGTGCGCGACGACCCGATCGATGCGGCGGCGCCGAGAGCCGGTTCGGCTCGTCCGCGTTCGACATGAACAGCCGGGACGAACTCGACCTGTCCGCACGGTCGGTGACGGCGCCCAGGCCACGTAGTCCTGAAGGCGAGGCCACCGCGGCCCCCGCGTGATCGAGACGGACACGCGTCACTCCAGAGCGGCCAGCTGATGATGCACCGCGGCGGTGGTGCGCGCGGTCTCGCCCGTGGCGAGCAGGTCCAGCATCGCGCCCCGCAGGACCGCGAGTACTAGGGTGCGCTGGGTGAGAGCGGCCTCGGTGTCACGTAGCGCGGCGGGCTGGCCGACGGCGAGCAGCGCCAGCCAGTCGCCGACCGTGCCGCGGGCGAACCCGGCCCACGGCCCGTCGGGTTCGATGAGGGAACGGGCATAGCTCTCGACCCACAGCGTCAGGAGCCCGCGGTGAGCCTCGTCGGAAAGCCATCGCCACAGTTCCCGGGCGACAGGCTGCAGCCCCTCGCCCCGGTCCTGTGACTCGGCGACCTGCTGCATGTGTGCCAGTTCGTCGGCTCTGGCCCGCGCGAGCAGGGCGCGGATCAGGCCGTCCTTGCTGCCGAACAGGTAAAGCAGCACGCGCGGGCTGGAGTGGATCTCCTCGGCCAGCGGGCGCAGGGACAGGTCGCCCAGACCGCTGCGCAGGGCATAGGCATAGGCCGCTTCCAGCAGCTCCTGCCGTCGAGGGGAGGGGGTTGGTTCGGATCGGCTCACCGCGTTAGTCTACTGAAACAGTCGTTTCAGTGAGCGAGACGGGAGGCGAGGTCGACATGGCAGAGCGCGAGACGGTTGTCAGGGCGCTGGGCCGGCCCGGCGACCTGGGCTGGGTGGTGATGGCGCACGGTGAGTCCTACGACCGCGAGTTCGGCTGGGACACCGGCTTCGAGACGTTGGTCAGCCGGATCGTCGCCGACTACGCCGAGGGGAAGAACCCAGGTCCGCAGGCGGCCTGGATCGCCGAGGTCGACGGAGCGCGGGCCGGCTGCGTGTTCTGCGTTCGCCATGACGATCGGACGGCGAAGCTGCGCCTGCTGCTCGTCGACCCGAACGCGCGCGGCCTGGGCCTGGGAGCCCGCCTGGTCGAGGAGTGCCTGAGCTTCGCTCGGGAAGCCGGGTACGAGGCGATCACCCTGTGGACCAACGACGTGCTCGGTTCGGCCCGGCGCATCTACCAGAAGCACGGCTTCGAACTCGTCGCCGAAGAGCCCCACCACAGCTTCGGCCAGGACCTGGTCGGGCAGACCTGGCAGCGCAGTCTTTGAAATCCTCCGCCCCGTAAACGGGGCAGAATCCCATCCGTGTCAGAGTGCGACTGGATGGGTGGTTGACGCTTCACGGCCTGCCCACTGGCTAAGGCTCCACGTCCTGACACCCACAATTTCCTGGGGCGTTTGGTACTTGGTGGCTATCTCGATGTTGAACGAGCCGTTGGTGTCGGCGTTGCCGGACCAGCCGCAGGTCTCGTTTTTGCACACGAACACGGCCTGGGTCTCGCGGTTGCCTTCGGTGATGAAACCGCAGGCGTGGCAGCGGCGTGAGGTGTTCGGGGCGGGGACCTTGATCAGGTGTCCGCCCCGATCGGAGAGTTTGTATTCCAGCAGGGTGACCGTTCGGCCCCATGCCTCTGCGCTGATCGAGCGGTTGAGTTCGGCTTTCTGCCGGACGTTCTTTCCCGGCTCCTCGGCGGTGCCTCTGGCTGACTTGACCATGTTCGTGATCTTGAGTGCTTCGACTCCGACGACGCCGAACATGTCGGCGATGCCGGTGGTCGTCTTGTGCTGCCAGTCGAGGGTGCGGCGCTTGGCTCTCGCGTGGTACCCGGCGATCAGGCGGTTGGTGCGGCGAAGCCGGTTCGAGGTTTTCTCGCCCGGCTTGCGGTGCTGCTTCTGTCGTTCGCGGGTGCGCTCCAGACGACGCAGGCGCTCGGCTTCCTTCGGCCTCAGCCACGTGTGGTGGTCTCGGAACGTCCCGTCCGAGAGGGCCATGGGGCGGCTGATACCGACGTCGATGCCGACGCCGGGACCCATGTGGGGCTTCGGCTCGTCCACGGTCAGCTCAGTGCGGAACACGATGTGCCAGCCGAGGGCATCCTTGACCAGACGGGCCCCAGTGACGCGAGCGGCGGGGCTGCTCTTGGTGGTGCCGGGGAGGTCTTTGGTCCAGCGGAAGCGGACCAGGCCGACTATCGGTACCCACACCTGGCCCCAGCGGCGGTTTATGCGCGTGATGCGCAGGTCGCGCCCCTGGGGAATGTCGACGGCCGCGCGGGTGCGGAACCGGGCCTTGAAGTTCGGCTCCTGCGCACGCCCTTCCCAGCAGTTCACCCAGGCCCGGATGTACGTCTTGAGGATCTGCTGTGCGGCCTGGGCGGGGAGCTTGGCGAGCCAGTCGAGGCGTATCTCCGCGTCCATGCGGGACAGCGACCGCTGGCACTTCGGCGTCATCGTCCACAAGTCGTGCAGCAGGTTCCACATCGCGCGGGCGGCGTGGCCCTGGTCTTCGATCTTCCACAACTGGACGGGGGTGAGGTCAAGCCGGGCCTTGTGGCCGCGTTGCTGCTTCAACTTCCCTCCCCGGTCCGCTCGTTGATCGGTACGCTACTCATCCTACGCTTGGTGCACGTCACCACGATGGGAAGCAGCGCCCGACATCAGGCGCGGAGCACACGTTGTCTACAACCTGCATGTGCACTTGGTGTTTGTGACGAAGTACCGGCGGGGCATGATGGATGACGCCATGCTGACGCGCTGCGAGGAGATCCTGCGCGAGGTCTGCGGGAGCTTCGATGCGGAGCTGAAGGAGTTCAACGGCGAACGCGATCACGTGCATCTTCTGGTGCACTACCCTCCGAAAGTCACGCTCTCGAAGCTGGTCAACAGCCTGAAGGGCGTCAGCTCGCGGTACCTGCGGCAGGAGTTCACCGGCCAGGCCAACCGGGCCATCATGCACGGCCGATTCTGGTCCCGCTCCTACTTCGCTGGCTCATGCGGCGGAGCACCGATATCGGTGGTCCGTCAGTACATCGAGCAGCAAAAACGCCCGTACTGACCTGCGGGTCCGAGCAGTCTTGAGATGGCCTACACCCCCCGCCTGAAGGCGGGGGCACTGGCCAAGATCATCGGTAGGAGGGCGTCAGGGGTGGCGGGAGGGAGACCGGAACTGCTGGTCTGGGGCGCGCTCACGATGGCTGCCGGACTCGCAGTCGTGCTGGCCGCCTCGCCCTCGACCTACCTGCCCGTCAAGCTCCTGGGCGCCTGCTACCTGGTGTTCCCGGGCGCGCAGGCGCTGTGGCAGAACCGCCACGCTGCACCCGCCACCGCAACGCATCCCGGCACCACCGGGGCCCGGCCCACGGGGAGCCCGTGGCGGACCGGCTTGGTCAGCAACGTCCTCAACCCGAAGATCGCCGTCTCCTGCACCGGACTGCTCCCCACGCCGGCGCCGCCCCAATTCCGGCTGCCTTGGCCACGGCGCTCCTCGTCCTCCTCCGCGCCGCACTCACGCTCGCCTGGCTGGGCAGTTACGTGTTCCTGCTGTCCAGGCGGGAGCGGGCCCTGGAGAAGCCGCGGATCCGCAGAGCACTGGGGCGGCGGACCACAGGCGTCGTACTGATCGACATCGGCATCGGCTTCGGCCTCGCGACCGCCACCGTCTGAGTGCTGACCGGGGGCGGGCGATGGCGTGCTCGACTCGGGCGCGGACCTGTTTTCCACCGGTCACCGCCCTGCCGCCCCAAGTCGGAGGCGACAGCATTCATCGTGGCGCAGCATTGCCGGCAGGGTGGTTGTCTTCGGGCACTGTCACATCGGCCTCTCCGTCATCCGGTGCGGGTGTGCGGACGAGTCGCATCAACAACGGACCGATCAGGGCGAGTGCGGCCAGCACAAGGATGGCTGCCGAGAGGGGGCGGGTGATGAAGACTGTCCAGTCGCCCTCGGCGAGGGTGAGGGCGCGGCGGAACTGGGTCTCGGTCAGGGGGCCGAGGACAGCGCCGAGGACCAGAGGGGCCACAGGGTATCCGGTGCGGCGCATCAGGAAGCCCAGGACACCGAAGGCGAGGGCGACGCCCAGGTCGAACGGGCTCTGGGAGAGGGCGTAGACGCCGAGCGCGGCGAAGAGCAGGATTCCGGCGGTGAGCAGGGGGCGTTCGATCTTCAGGAGCTTCACCCAGAGCGGGATCATCGGCAGGTTCAGGGCGAGGAGCACCACGTTGCCGATGTAGAGGCTGGCGATCAGCGTCCATACCAGCGTCGGCTGGGTCTCGAAGAGCTGCGGTCCGGGCTGGACGTTGTACATCTGGAAGGCGATGAGCAGCATCGAAGCCGTCGCCGAGGTGGGGATGCCGAGGGTGAGCAGCGGGACCAGGACACCGGAGAAGGCGGCGTTGTTGGCGGCTTCCGGGCCGGCGACGCCTTCGATGGCACCCTTGCCGAACTGCTGCTTGTGCTTGGAGAGCCGGCGTTCCAAGTTGTAGCTGAGGAACGTGGGGATCTCCGCGCCGCCGGCCGGGAGCGCACCGATGGGCAGGCCGAGGGCGGTGCCGCGCAGCCAGGGCTTCCAGGAGCGTCGCCAGTCGTCGCGGGTCATGCCGATGCGGCCGCGCAGCGGCAGCGGATCGGGGTCGGGCGCCCGGCGCAGCCGGGCCGCGGTGTACAGGGCCTCGGCGATGGCGAAGAGACCGACGGCGACGGCCACCAGGGCGATTCCGTCGAAGAGTTCGGGGACGCCGAAGGTGTAGCGGGCCTGCCCGGTGAGGCTGTCGATGCCCACAAGGCCGATGGCGAGCCCCAGGAAGAGGCTGCACAATCCGCGCAGCGGGGCCTCGGCCACGACCGCGGTGACGGTGGCGAAGGCGAGCACCATGACCGCGAAGTACTCGGCGGGCTGTATGTGTTCGGCGATGGCGGAGAAGGCGGGCCCGGCGAAGGTGATGCCGACGGTGGAGATCGTGCCGGCGACGAAGGAGCCGATGGCGGCGGTGGCGAGGGCCGCGCCGGCCCGGCCCGCACGGGCCATCGGAAAGCCCTCGAGGGTGGTGGGAACGGAGGCCGTCTCGCCAGGCACGTTGAGGAGGATCGCGGTGGTCGATCCGCCGTACATGCCTCCGTAGTAGATGCCGGCGAACAACACGAGCGCCCCGACGGGGTCGACGACGTAGGTGACGGGCAGGAGCAGGGCGACGGTGGTGGCGGGGCCGAGTCCGGGCAGCACACCGACCAGGGACCCGAGCAGGCAGCCGGCGAAGGCGAGCAGCAGGTGCACCGGACTGAAGGCGTTGGCGAATCCGTCGCCGAGGTGGGAGAGCACGTCCATGGGTCAGAACGCCAATCGCAGGTAGCCGGGCGGGAGATGGATGCCGAGGAGCCGGTCGAAGAGCAGGTACGCGGTCACGGCGAGGGCGAGTCCGATGAGCGCGTCGCGCACGGCGCGGCGGCTGCCGAGGACACGGGCGACGACAGCGAACAGGACCGTGCTGGTCTGCCAGTAGCCGAAGAACTCAAGGGTCAGGCAGTACGCGGCGAGGGCAGCGACCAGCAGGCCGACCGGACGCCACTCGGTGACCCTGGCCTCCTCGCGGGCCGCGCTGTCCTGGGTGGGGTCGGTGCCGCGGAAGCACTGCACGGCGTTGAGGGCGGCGACGACGGTGAGCCCGGCGCCGACCAGGAGGGGGAAGGAGCGCGGGCCGACGTCGGTGCCTTCGGCCAGGGCGGCGTCGGGGATGGTGAAGGCGAAGGTCAGCACGGCGAATCCGGCGACGAGGAAGGCGGCAGCCGTGATCCGGGGCGCGAGCGGACGCCTGTTGTCCGGGATGGGTGCGGGGGTGGTCATCCGAGCCCGACCTCCTTCAGGACGCCGCCGACCTGGCCGCGCTGACGGCGGATCAGATCGCCGAACTTCTTGCCAGGGAGCCAGACCTCGTCCCAGTCGTTCTCGCGCAAGGTGCGTTTCCAGCAGTCGGTGTGGCGCATCTTGTCCATGAGTGCGACGACCGCGCGCTGTTCCGTGCGGTTGAGCCCGGGCGGGGCCATCACGCCGCCGATGGCGTCCACGGCGTCCTTGCCGTAGCCCAGGTGCTCCAGTGTGGGTGGCGTTCCGAGATCCTTCGGTGAGTCCCCGCCGCTGACCGCGAGGATGCGCAGCTTTCCGGCCTCGACCTGCGGGCGGATCTCGGAGAGCGTGGAGAGCCCTGCTGTGGCGACACCGCTGAGCAGCATGTTGAGGACCTCGCCCCCGCCGCCGGTGGGCACGTACGTGACCTTGTCGGGGGGCACATGCGCGGATTCGGCGAGCGAGGCGACGGTGATGTGGTCCGGGCCGCCG
The DNA here is from genome assembly GCF_002803065.1 of Streptomyces sp. CB01635. Classification (GTDB taxonomy): domain Bacteria; phylum Actinomycetota; class Actinomycetes; order Streptomycetales; family Streptomycetaceae; genus Streptomyces. Next base: position 101,881 of record NZ_NNBL01000016.1, on the reverse strand, counting down.
AGCGACCCGCCGACCCACTTCGTGCCGCGCGGGTTCTTCGCCATCGCCCGCATCAGGGAGGCGAAGTCACGGTGCGAAGAGTGGGCGGGTACGACGATCGCGGTGGTGGAGACGGTGAGGCCGGCGACCGGGGTGAGCTGGGTGAGGGAGACCGGGGAGTGGTTCTGGATCTCACCGCCGAGGAGGGTGACGGTGTCCATGGTCATCAGCTGGTACGGGTCGTCGGCCCGGCCCGCCATCCGTGCCAGGCCGATGGTTCCGGCGGCGCCCGGGGCGTTGGACACGGTGATGTCCTGACCGGTGATCCCACACTTGTTCAGGGCCGAACCGATGCCACGGGCACGGGAGTCGAAGCCGCCGCCGACACTGCCGGGGGCGAGGATCGCCAGTCCCCGGGCGGGGTAGTCCTCGACGGTGGCGCCGGAGTCGACCGGGCCGAACGCGCAGCCGCCGAGGGCGGCCGTGAGCGCGGTGGCGAAGAAGGCGAACAGCACGGGGCGGCGCAGGCCGGGCGGGCGGGGGACCGGCCCGGGGGGAACGAACGGGGACATGGATGAGCTCCAGCGCGGAGGGGGCGGGTATGGGGAAGGTGTCGGGGGATCCTGCGTGCCCCGGTGTCGCGGCAGCAAGAGGATTGACAGTAAGCAATCAATCCTTGAGGGTCGGCGGATGCCCGTCGTGATCGAACCAGGTCCTGATCCGGACCGTGCCGTGGCTCCGCGGCTCTCCCCGCTCGCCGAACTCTGCGCCTGTCTGCACGCCCTGCAGACACCCGGTCACCATCCGGCCAGCCGCCGTTGGGTGGACGCGGTACGGCAGGACGCCGACCCCGCGCTTCTCGCCCGGGCCGTCGCGCTGTCGCCGCTGTGGAGCGCTTTCCGGGCCCGTTATCTACTGCCGTTGTCGGCGGGAGTCGAGCGCTCGCTCGAGGAGGAGATCGCTGACATCACCACCCTGGATCTGGAGCAGTTCACCGGGATGACGGCGCAGGCGCTGCTCGGGAAGAACTCGCCGCGGCCCGGGGCACCGCTCGAGGAGCCGGACCGGTTCCTGTCACGGCTGCGGCAGCATGCCGAGGAGCGGTTCACGCTGGGCGCCCGGCTGCTGTCCGACCCCGAGGGGCTGCGCGACACGGTCACCGGGTTCCTCACCGCGGCGGGCGAGGAGTGGTTCGGCGCGGAGTGGGAGCGGCTGGCCGGGCCTCTGCGGGCGGAGGTCAGGGCCCGGTTCGCGGAGCACCGGAACGACGGGGTGGCGGTGCTCGCCTCGTTCCCGAGCGCGCGGCTGCTGGCAGATCCGCCGCGGATCGAGTTCGAGAAGCTGTACCAGGCACGCGTGCCGCTGGCCGGCACGGACTGTCTCCTGACGCCGTCCCTGCACGTCAACCCGCATCTGGCGATCAAGCACTATCCGGGCTTTCCGGTGGTGGTGCAGTATCCGGTGCGGGGACCCGGCAGCATGGGCCCGCCTTCCCTCGACCTGGTGCGGCACCGAATCAAGGCTCTCCAGGAACCGCTCCGGATCGACCTGTGCCGCACCCTGCTGCGGGAGGCGATGACCACGACCGAACTGGCCGAACAGTACGCGATGACACCCCCGCAGATGTCCCGGCACCTACGACGGCTGCGCGAAGCGGGGATGGTGGTCACGCACCGCCGCGGCGCCCAGGTCCACTACCAGCTGGACCAGGAGGCGGTCCGCACCCTGGGGCACGACCTGCTCGCCGCCCTGCACCGCTGAACCCGTCCTCGTACCGGGAAGATTGACGTACGGGCGGCAATCTTCTTGAGCCGCGCGTTTTTCGTGGCGAGGGTGAGCGGGACCGCACCACGAAGATCGAGGTCCACGCCCCATGACAAGCAGCCCTGCCGTCACCGCCGCCGCCCGTACCAAGACCACCTCCGCCTTCTATGTCACCGGCGCCACCACGCAGTTCGCCTCCCGCTACGACCAGCGTCTCTCGTACTGTCTCTACGTCCCGTCCGCGCAGGAGACGGCCGCCGAGCCGCTCCCCCTGCTGGTGATGCAGCACGGCACCGGCCGCTCCGGGCCCCAGTACCGGGACGCGATGGCCGAGTTCGCCGAGGAGCACGGCATCGTCGTGCTCGCCCCGCTCTTCCCCGCCGGGCTCGGTGACGACCCCGACGACCTCCACAACTTCAAGTTCATCGCGCACCAGGGCATCCGCTTCGACCTGGCGCTGCTCGCGATCGTCGACGAGGCCGCGGAGCGGGTTGATATCGACACCTCGCGGTTCGTGCTGCACGGCTTCTCCGGCGGCGGCCAGTTCGCTCACCGGTTCCTCCTGCTGCATCCGGACCGGCTCGCCGGAGTCTCCATCGGCGCCCCGGGCAGGGTCACGCTGATCGATCCGGAACGGGAGTGGTGGCTGGGCACCAAGGGCTTCGCCGAACGATTCGGCGCCCCTGTCGACCTGGACCAAGTGCGCGACGTTCCGGTGCATATGGTGATCGGCGCCGAGGACACCGAGACCTGGGAGATCAACAACCCGGGCGACTCCAACTGGATGGACGGCGCGGACGCCGTCGGCCGCACCCGCGTCGAACGCATCTCGGCACTGCGTGACAACTACCGCGCCCACGGGATCGACGTCGCCTTCGATGTCGTACCCGGGCTCGGCCACGACGGCATGGGCGTGTTGGAGCAGGTCCGGGATTTCGCCGCCCGTGTGCTGCGGGCCGGATAGGGCCGCGTCAAGACCGACAACTTCCAGGTCCCGTCCGCGCACGGCCGTGACCGGCAGCAGGTGACACCGATGCGGTTGGGGCGACGCGGACCGCGCGCGGCGAAGACGCCGATGGCGGGCAGGTCAGACCGGCCGCGCTGGGGCAACGGCCGGTACTCGTCCGGCTCTGGGAACTGGTCGAAGACGAGGAGAACCTCGACGTGGGAGAAACTCTCCAGGCCCTGCATGCACCAGCCCCGAGCCTCAGCTCTTGCCCAAGGTGCGGGCGAGGAGGGGGAGGAGGCGGTCCCAGTGGCGCTGCAGCCCGGAGGCGTTGAAGGCTTCGGTGTCGGACATGGTGAAGCCGTGGACGGTGCCGGGGTAGATCTCGATGGTGTGACCGAGACCTGCGGCATCCAGAGCCTCGTTGAGCTCGCTGATCGCCTCGGACGGCAAGTCGTCGGCGAGGCCGAGATGGACCTCGGCGGTGAGCTCGGGGATGAGGCGGTGCGGGCTGTCGGGTGTGTCGGTGACCACGAAGCCGGGGTGGAATCCGGCGACGGCGGCCACCTGGTCGGGGTGGGCCGCTGCGGTGCGCATCGCGAAGAGGGTGCCGATGCAGTAGCCGATCACGGCAACGGGTCCGGCGCTGACCTCGGGCTGGGTGGTGAGGAACCGGAGGTAGGCATCGGCGTCGCGCCGGGCATGTTCGGTGGTGTGCGCCTCGAGCACGGGCATCAGCTGCGCGATGACCGCGGGCCGGACCTCTTCTCCGATGTACTCAGGAAGTTCCACCACGGGTGCCGGGCCGTGCCGGTAGTAGAGGTTGGGGACGAGCGCGTAGTAGCCGTGCCCGGCCAGTTCGCGGGCCTTGTCCACCAACTCGGGCCGCAGGCCGAAGGCGTCCGAGTACAACAGCACCCCCGGGTGCGGCGCGCCGTCGTTGGGAAAGGCGGCGAAAGCGTCGGCCTGGCCGTCGGCGGTGGGAATCTGCAGGGTCTTGGTGGGAATAGCGGATCTTCCTTCCTGGAGTTCTCTCAACTGCCGTTAGTTGCACTAACGGTGTTGGCGCGAGCGAACGTACATCGTTAGTCGGACTAACGCAACGGGTAGAATCGGCGCCATGACGAGAGCCGATGCCGCAGACCTGCCCGACGACGGCGCGCGCAAGACGCCCGACCGGCTGCGTCGACGGGCGAGCCGGCTGTTGTCGCAGCTGACCGCGCGGTCGGACCGGCTGATTACCGAGGGGCTGGCACAGGCCGACGCCCGCAAGTGGCATTACGCCGTACTCGCCTCATTGCAGGACTTCGGGCCGGGCAGTCAGGCGACGCTGAGCAGGCGCACCGGCATCTACCGCAGCGACATGGTCGGTGTGCTCAACGAACTGGCGGAGCGTGACCTCGTCGAGCGGGCGCCCGATCCCGACGACCAGCGCCGTAACATCATTACGATCTCTGCCAAGGGTCGCCGTCAACTACGCCGCCTCGACAAGGTCCTGGACACACTCCACGACGAGCTGCTCGCTCCGCTGAATCCGACCGAACGCGACCAGCTCGTGGAGTTGCTCAACCGCTTGCTGGACCATCACGCCGGGACCGCCTGACCGCGCGGGTGGTGGCAGCAGGCATCAGCCGTCCATGCAGGTGAGGGACGGCTTGGTGCAGGGGGCGTCGGCTGCCGCCGGCGGGGGAGCCCTTACCGGGGTGTCCCGGTCAGGTTCTCGGAGACATTGGCCGTGAGCTGGCGCAGGATCCGCCTGACCTCTCGTCGAAGTCGTGCGCCGGCAGGGCCTTGGAGTCGCCGATGCCGACCGGTACCGTCCGGGCGCGCTCGCGGAGTTGAGTGCCCTGTTCGGTCAGACTGACCTGATCCTCACGGGGCACGTCGCCGCCTCCCGTGGAGACGGCGACGTGCCCGGTGATCGTACGGATCAGACGATGCCCTGGGCCAGCATCGCGTCGGCGACCCGGATGAATCCCGCGATGGACGCTCCGGCGACGTAGTCGTCCGGGTCGCCGGTGTACGCGTCGGCGGTTGCGCGACTGTGGGCGTGGATGTCGCTCATGATGGTCTCGAGCCGGTCCGTCACCTCGTCCCGGCTCCACGCCGCCCGCGAGGCGTTCTGGCTCATCTCCAGGGCCGAGGTCGCGACCCCGCCCGCGTTCGCGGCCTTGCCGGGGCCGAACAGCACCCCGGCCTCGCGGAAGCGGGCCACCGCACCAGGGGTGCAGGGCATGTTGGCGCCCTCCGCGACCGCCAGCACACCGTTGCGGATCAGCGCGGCGGCATGGTCCTCGCCCAGCTCGTTCTGCGTGGCGCAGGGAAGCATCACATCACAGGGCACGTCGTAGACCGATCCGTATGCGTGGTGTTCGGCGGACGGCCGCTCGGCGGCGTAGGCGCTCAGCCGTTCCCGCCGCACCTCCTTGATCTCACGCAGGAGGGCGACGTCGATGCCGTCCGGATCCACGACGTGGCCGGCGGAGTCCGAGCAGGCGACGGCCTTCGCGCCGAGGCGGTGGGCCTGCTCGATCGCATAGATCGCCACATTGCCCGAACCGGACATCACGACGGTGCGGCCTGAAAGGTCCTGCCCGCGGGTGGCGAGCATGTCCCGGGCGAAGAACACCGTGCCGTACCCGGTCGCTTCGGTGCGGCCCTGCGAGCCGCCCCATCCGACGCCCTTCCCCGTCAGCACCCCCGACTCGTGGCGGTTCACGATCCGCTTGTACTGGCCGAACATGTAGCCGATCTCACGGCCACCCACGCCGATGTCACCGGCCGGCACATCCGTGTGTTCGCCCAGGTGCCGGTAGAGCTCGGTGATGAACGACTGGCAGAAGCGCATGACTTCGGCGTCACTGCATCCGGCGGGGTCGAAGTCCGCGCCACCCTTGCCGGCCCCGATGCCCTGGCCGGTGAGCGCGTTCTTGAAGATCTGCTCGAAGCCGAGGAACTTGATGACCGACAGATCGACGGTCGGGTGGAAGCGCAGGCCGCCCTTGTACGGGCCGAGCGCGCTGGAGAATTCCACGCGGTAGCCGCGGTTCACCTGAATCCGGCCGCGGTCGTCGACCCAGGGCACCCGGAACATGATTTGCCGTTCGGGTTCGCAGAGGCGCTCGAGAATGTGCGCGTCGGCGTACTCGGGATGCCGGTCGAGAACCGGGCCGAGCGTGTGCAGGACCTCCTCGACGGCCTGTTGAAACACGACTTCGCCTGGGCTGCGACGCCGGACCGCGTCGAGGACGTCGTCCAGATGAGAGGGAACGGCTGAGGGCGAAACGGTGGTCATCATCTTCCTCTGGCGGGGGAGCGGACTTGGTAGGGGAGGAATCGGACGGCGCGGTTATGTTGGGTCTGGTCAAGGGGGAAGCGGCCGAAGTGGTACGCAGTGCCATGCGGCCCACTTGGACGGGATTGCGTGGCGGTGGGATGAGCCGACGGGCGCCTCATCAGCGTTGATCCAGATCGACAGTACGGCAATTGGGCCGCACGGCGCTGTGGTTGAGCGGCGATGACCAACAGGTGAAACGCCACCGTCGCTACCGGCCGATCCGGGCGGACCGGTAGCGACGGTGGGATGGGCATCACCGGGTTCGGAAGCGTCCGTCCACGACCAGTTCGGTGCCCGTGATGAAGCTCGCGTCGTCGCTGACGAGGTAGGCACCGGCTGCGGTGGGTTCGGAGGAATCCGCGCGCCGGCCGAGCGGTGTCTCGGGAATCACGATGTTGCCGCCTTCCGTCAGCCTGGTACGGAGGGTGTGAGGGTGTGTGCTTCGTACCAGTTGTTGAGGTGGTCTTCTCGCCGGCTGAGAGCGGCGGGCCACTCACTGCCTGGCGTCGGTCCGGCCATCAAGGGCCCTCCACGGTTTTCCATCCCCAGGTGGTGAGCATGCCGGCCGACAGCGCGGCGCATTGGTCGGAGTCCAGGTACCGAACGGCCGCGTCGACGGCCGCGTCATCGACGAGTCCGGTGGCAAGCATCGCCGTTCTGCCGCGTTCCCATGTGTCGGCCCAGAAGCGGCTGATGGGGCTGGCCGGCAGCAGCGGCGGCACATGGATCTCGGCAGCCACGGACACGAGCCCCGCCCCGCGCAGCAGTTGCGGGTACGACGGAACCCAGGAGACATCGGTGCCGATGGCGGCCCGCAGCCCCTGCCACATCGCGCGCATCATCACGGTGTACGGCGTGTCGGGCGTCCGGTCACTCGTCAGGTCGACCGCGTCACTGAGTACCAGCACACCGCCGGGCGCGACGAGTTCGGCCAAAGCCGTGATCAGACGCTCGCGCTCGGGCAGGTGCATCAGCACGAAGCGCGCGTGGACGAGCCGGAACCGGCCGGGGACGAAGTCCGGGGCGGTGACGTCGGCCTCCAGCACGTCGAGCCCGGGCACGAGCCGTGCGCCGAGGAAACGTGTGTCGCGGTCCACGGCGAGCACACTTGCCACCCCGGCCTCGTCCAGCAGCCGGCGCGAAACCGTGCCCGTGCCGGCGCCCACGTCGAGGCAGTGCCACCCCGGGCCGACGCCGAGTTCCTGCAGTCGCGCCATGGTGATGTCGTCGTAGGCGAGGGCGCCGAAGTCGATACGCTCGGCCTCACCGGCCTGTTCAGGACGGAAGACGGCCTCGCCATAGCGATCGCCGCCTGGCACGTCCCCGTGCGGAGTGGCGGTCACATCGCGGCCCTGGCCGCGACGCCGTGGGCGTCGTCATTGATGAGTACCGGTGCCCGGTCGGCGAGGGGCTGGAACGGCGGGTCGTAGAGCAGTTTCAAGGCCGGACCTCTTCATCTGTGGGTCGGTGCGGCGGCGGCCCCTCACGAGGTCGCCGCCCCACCGATCTTCCATCGGCGGCCGCCGGCGCTGCCGAGGCGCGCCGGGCCGCTACCCGGACGACTCAGAGCCGTGCCGGCGTCGCCGGAAGCATGGCTCAAGGTGTGCTTCCAGCGACCGACCACCTCAGGGCAGCAGCCGAGGCCGTCGCTTCGCCGCGACGTCCTCCACCCAGCCCACCAGCGGGATCGCCGCGGCGATCAGCACCCAGCCGACACCGAACATGAACCACTGGCTCTCCAGCGGCAGGTACTTCACGAATGCGGGCACGTTCCAGAACTGGTCGATCAGTGGCACCGCGAGGATCAGTGCGATCTCGTGCCAGAGGTAGATCGTCATCGCCCGTGCGTTGAAGACCGACACGATCCGGTCGAGCCGTTTGAAGCGCGCCAGCCACGCGAAGTCGACCTTGAAGTATGCCTTCGAGTACATCAGCAGCATCACAAACCCTGCTGACCAGAAAGCCTGCGCAAGCGGGATGTCGTCCAGGTCGTAACTCCCGTACTCCGCCTGGTGGGTGAGGGCGAACCAGGCACCGTAGGCAAGCGCCGCGATGGAGAGCACGACGACGGGTCCCGGACGCAGACGGGCCAGGACGCCCTCACGGTGCGCGAAACCGGCGAGCCAGCAGAACAGGAAAGTCGCGAAGTCGAGAAGACCGCTGCCGAACCGGTTGTCCGGCGGCTGCCACACAAACTGGAGCACCAGGATCGGCGTGAGCGAAGCGAGGAGCACCGCCACCGGCGCCAGGCGGAACACCTTCAAGAGCAGCGGCGACAGGAGCACGAACCACAGGTAGGCGCGCAGATACCAGAGGATCTCCCAGGCCTGCATGCCCCAGCTGTTACCCGGCGGGTCGCCGAGGGGCACCACCCAGTACACGACCTGCCATCCCGGCATCCAGCCGTGCAGCAGCATCGCGAGGACGACGAAGATGCCCCAGAGCCAGAAGGGCGGCAGCAGGCGTCGTGTCCGGCCTCTGATCACCGAAAGGGCCGGCCGTTCAAGGGACTTGGCCATCAGTGACCCGGCGAGCGCGAACATGACGCCCATGGAGGGGAAGAAGAGGCCCGCCCACACCCAGCCGAACGTGTGGTAGGCCACGACGCGAACCAGTGCGAGGGCGCGAAGCGTGTCGAAGTACCGGTCGCGGCCGCCCGCCCGGACCGCTGACCGCTCGGGCACGGCGGGTTCTCGGTCGCCCGGCTCGATCACACGGAGAGGTGTGGTGTCCTGATCAAGGCCCTGCGTTGCCGGTATTTCAGGTGCTTCAGGCTTTTCGGGCGTTTCGCGCGTTCGCCGAGCGGCTCTGTGACGATTCCCCTGTGCCTCCGCGGTCACCGCCCCACCCCCGTCGGCGTCCCGACCTCGCCGGTGCGCTTGAGTTTCTGCCAGCGCAGCCGGCCGCCCGTGAGGGCGGTGATGGAGGAGTGGATGAGCACCAGGTACATCATCTGGCGGTACGCGATCTGCTGGAGCGGGAGCATCCACAGGTAGCGGTACTTCTCCCCGTCGAGGCGGAACGCGCAGGCGGCGCACACGAGTTGGATGCCGAGCACAGCCAGCCAGGCGAGCAGGGACGCCTTGAAGTCCACGAAGATCATCGAGTAGACGGTGAAGAGGTCGATCAGCGGCGCGAAGACCGGCGTGACGATCTGTGGAAGAGCACCACGAGGGGCATGCCCACCCGTCCGAAGCGACCCGAAGGCCCCTTGTCCACGAGGGACTTGCGGTGCTTCCACAGCGCCTGCATGGTGCCGTACGACCAACGGTAGCGCTGGCTCCACAGCTGTTTGAGCGAGGCCGGCGCCTCCGTCCAGGCCCGCGCATGCTCCTGGTACACCACACGCCATCCGGCGCGGTGCATCGCGATGGTGATGTCGGTGTCCTCCGCGAGAGTGTCCTCGCTCATGCCGCCGACCTCGAGGACGGCCTGGCGCCGGAACGCTCCGATCGCTCCGGGGATGGTGGGCATGCAGCGCAGCAGGTCGTACATGCGGCGGTCCAGGTTGAAGCCCATCACGTACTCGATGTGCTGCCAGGCGCCGATGACCGTGTTGCGGTTGCCGACCTTGGCGTTGCCCGCGACCGCGCCGATGTCCGGGGAGGCGAAAGGCTGCACGAGCTGCCGGACGGTGTCCGGCTCGAAGACCGTGTCGCCGTCCATCATCACGACGATGTCGTAACTGGCGTTGCGTACCCCGTTGTTGAGCGCCGCGGGCTTGCCTGCGTTCTCCTGACGGATCACTCGCACGTTGGGCAGGCCGAGGGACTCGGCGATCTCCTTCGTGCCGTCGGTGGAGCCGTCGTCCACGACGATGATCTCGATGGGATGCGTGCTCTGCGCGAGGGAGTTGAGGGTGTTGGCGATGCACTCCTTCTCGTTGTACGCGGGCACGATCACGCTGACCGGCCTGGTGACGGGCGTCCCCCAGCTGAACCGGCGTTTGTTGCGCTGCCTGTAGTGGCGCCGCGCGAGGAGCAGCATCATCGCGAATCGCGCCATCACGGCGACTCCGACGACCGCGAGGAAGACGGCCAGCGTCGGCACGGTCCACTCGGCGATCGCGACCGCCACGATGAGCGCCTTGCCCTCGTAGAGGGTGGTGCCGGTGGCTTCGGAATGGGCGGCCTGCTCGACATTGCGGGCGCCGCCCGGAGCGTTCGTGCCGGAGGAGGGAGGGGTTCCCTGCTGGGCCGCGCCACCCGGTGTCTGACCGGACCTCTGCGACGCCCCACCGGGCCGAGCGCTTGCGTCCTGTGTGTCGCCGTCCTGCGCACCGGTGCCCTGCGCGGAGCCGCTCCCGTCGGAGCCGTTCTGTGCGGAGCCGCCGCCCAGCGCCCCCGTCTTGGCCATGGCGCCGCTGACCGTAGTGAAGGTGTAGCCCTTCGCCTTCATCTTCTTGATGTACTCGGGCAGCGCCCTGAGCGTCTGGTCACGGTTGCCGCCGGCGTCGTGGAAGAGCACCGACGCGCCTTTGCTCTTCTTCGGCGTCGCCCACTGGACGATCTTCGAGACGCCCGGCTTCTTCCAGTCGTCGCTGTCGGTGTCGACGAAGACGCTGGTGTAGCCCATGGCGCCGAGCTTCTTGTAGACCGGCCAGCTGTAGTTGTCGATCGCGGCGGCCTCGGACGAGTAGGGCGCGCGCACCAGCTTCGTGGTGATGCCGGCCGCTCCCGCGAGCGCCAGTTGGGTCTGCGTGAGCTCACGCTTGACACGGGCGTCGCTCTGATAGGAGAGGTCGACATGGGTGAAGGTGTGCAGGCCGACCTCGTTCCCCTGCTGGACCATGTCCTTCACGATGCCGGGCTGCCGGGCGATCATGGAACCCACGAGGAAGAACGTGCCGTTCACATCGTTGTCCGCGAGGATCTTGAGGACCTTCTCGGTGTACGTGGCGTCGGGACCGTCGTCGAAGGTGAGCACGATGGTCTTCTTCGGAACGGACTGCGTCCGCATGGAACCGTTGGTCGAGGTCAGAATCGGGCCGCCGTCGAGGATGCGCTGCGGCACCTTGTCGTAGGACGCGTCGGTGCGGACGCGGTGGTCGCCCAGGACCTCGGCCCGCAGATATCCGTCGAGCATCATCACGCTGACGAGTCCGAGGACGAGAACGAGCGCGAGGACGACGCGTGGCCGCTGCAGAGCGGCGGCTCGACGCCCGGCGCGCTCCAAGCGGGAGGGAGCGGCGCGGCGACGGCGCCTCGCGGAGGTGTTGCTGGTCATGTTTTCCCTTACCTGCGCGTCAGTGGGCGTCGGCGGCGGCTGATGCCGAGGGGGCGGGCAGCGAAGGGCTGGGTGAGAGGGAGGGGCGGGTGGTCGGAGGCGTTCCCTGCTGCTGACCGGCGCCGCCAGGAGCGCCGTACCCGGCGGCCGGACCACGACCGGTGCCACCTCCGCCACCTGCGCCGCCGAAGGGCAGCAGGTCCGTCGTGCTCACGGACACACCCCACCCCATGAACGACAGGCCGAGGACGACCGCGTAGCCCAGACAGGCGACGACCACGGCGAGGCCGAACCTGCGCAGCAGCTTGGCCCGCCGTCCGGAACTGTCGACGAATACGGGGCCTTCATCGGCCCCTTTTCCACGTTTGCGGTGGCTTCCGCGCCCACTGGCACGGTTTTCGACGGAGGAATCGAAATGCATTCTCGGGACGCTAAGGGATCTTCATGTGGCCCATCACAGGCATTCCTGTGCGCACCCTGAGAAGGCCCTGAGTTCGCTGTGATTTGCCTCATGACACCTGGATCACAGGCTTCCGTGTTTCAGTTCCGGGACGAGACCGAGAAGAAATGGGTGCATGCACGATGAGGAATGTTCTGGGGAGGCCGGGCGCCGCCTTCGTGTCGCTGGTGGCGGCAGCGACCTGCGCGGGGTGCTCGTCGGGGAGCTCGGGCTCGGCCGACGCGTCACCGCACGGCGCGTCCTCGCAGGCCGCGAGCGCACCCTCGTCATCCAGCCCGTTCGCCCCCTACGTCAGCGCCACGGACGCCTCGGACCTGGACGCCGCCGGGTCCCCCTCCGCGTACAACCTGGCCTTCACCATCGCGGACGGCAGCTCCTGCACGCCCACGTGGAACGGCACGGAGGCCGTCAGCGACGCGACGGTGAAGAAGCGGATCTCGGCACTCGAGTCGTCCGGCGCGACCGTGCGCGTCTCCTTCGGCGGGGCGTCCGGCAAGGAACTGGCCGAGACGTGCGGCAGCGCGTCCGCTCTGGCCGACGCCTACGCCGCCACGCTCGACGCCGCGGGCGCCACCCAGGCCGACTTCGACATCGAGGGTGATGCGCTGAAGGACTCCGACTCGGTGACCCTGCGCTCGAAGGCGATCGCCCTGCTCCAGAAGAAGCGCACCGACCTCAACGTGTCTTTCACACTTCCCGTGATGCCCTCGGGCCTGGACGCGGACGGCGTGGCCCTCCTGGAGTCGGCCAACGACCAAGGCGTCAAGGTGTCCAGCGTCAACATCATGACGATGAACTACGGCACGTCCTACACCGGCGACATGGGCGACTACGCCATTACGTCGGCCAAGGCGGCCCACGCCCAACTCGCGGACGTTTTCGGGCTGTCGGACAGGAACGCGTGGCGCGGACTCGCCGTGACGCCGATGCTCGGCACGAACGACATCGACAAGGAGACGTTCACCCTTTCCGATGCCGCCCAACTGCGTACCTTCGCGGAGACGAAGGAGCTTGCCTGGGTCTCCATGTGGTCCACGTTCCGCGACCAGCAGTGCTCATCTGCCGACACGTCGTCGGACGACCCGCTCACCAACTGCAGTGGTGTGCAGCAGAGTTCGGGAGCCTTCGGCAAGGCTCTGTCCGGCTGAGGCGACGCGTTCGGTACAGGTGCGGCGCGGATGCCTCCTTCGAGAGCGAGACCGTGACCGACGCACCTCGGGCGCCTGTCCCGCATCACTCGGTTCGACGGCACTGATGCGGCATCATGCTCCGCATGAGCGACTCTCCCCACCCTCGAGGTGCCGGCGGCAATCTGGCGCACAGTCGGGTGCCGATGACTGGCCGCGATCCCCGAGAACCCGGACGGGTCTCTTCACCGCTGGAGCTGCTGTTCGACCTGACGTTTGTGGTCGCGGTAGGAACCGCCTCCTCCCAGTTCGCCGAGATGGTCGCCGAGGGGCATACCGGAGAGTCGGTCACCGCGTTTGTGCTGGCGATGTTCGCGATCAGTGTTGCGTGGATCAGCTTCAGCTGGTTCGCGTCGGCGTTCGGCACGGACGACTGGCTCTACCGCGCGCTGACGATGTTGCAGATGATCGGCGTCGTCGTGTTCTCGCTCGGCCTGCCCGCGATGTTCCACTCGGTCGACGAGGGCGAACACCTCGACCTGAGGGTGATGGTGCTCGGGTATGTCGTGATGCGGATCGCGATGGTGCTGCAGTGGTGGCGCGCCGCCCGGGAGTCCCCCACATTCCGGGACGTCGGAATGGCGAACATCCGCTGGACGGTGATCGTCCAAGTCGGCTGGGTCGTCGTCGCGTTCACGCATCTGCCGCTCAACGCGGTGTTCGTCGCGTTCATCGTCCTCGGTGCGCTCGAACTGGCATTGCCCGTCCTCACCCAGGGCGATGCGGGCGGAACTCCGTGGCACCCTCACCATGTCGCGGAGCGGTACGGCCTGTTCGCCATCATCGTCCTCGGGGAGGGCGTGGTCGGTACCGTCGCGTCCTCGGGCGAGCTTCTCGGCGGTGTGGACGGAACCCATTGGAGCGGCAACGCGATCGCCGTGGTCGTCGCCGGCGTCGGACTGACCTTCGGCATGTGGTGGGTGTATTTTGCCACCCCCTTCGGCGATATCCTGGTGCACCGCCGCAGCCGCGGATACCTCTTCGGCTACGGGCACATCCCGCTCTTCGCCGGGGTGGCCGGCGCCGGAGCCGGCCTCCACGTGGCGGGGCTGCACCTGGAGCACAACTCGGAGATCAGTGACGTCGCCGTGGTGCTGTCCCTGGCCATCCCGGTCGGCCTCTACCTGCTCATGGTGTATCTCCTCCACACGCTCTTGCTGTCCACGGCCGACCCGTTCCACGTGCTGCTGATCTCGCTCACGCTGGCCGTACTGCTCGCGGCGGTGCTCCTGTCCGCGGCCGGCGTCGCCATCGCGGCGTGCCTCCTCATCGTGATGCTGGCCCCCTTCGTCACCGTGGTCGGCTACGAGACGATCGGCCACCGCCACCAGCGCCGGATGCTGGAAGGGCTCGACTCGCAGAACCATTGACAACTGCTCGCGGATACGGGGGCGATGGGCACAGGTGCAGGCCCTGGTGGCCCGCCCGTTGGCCTTCGCCCCGTCCGACTTCCCACGAGGCCGGCTTGGTCGTGCGGTGATTCCTCGCTGGTACTGTCCAGCCATGCCGCGCCTGGTGGAAGTTCCTGGGTACGTACGCTTCTGGACCGCCTCAGCGGTATCCGCTTTCGGTTCTCAGGTCACGGGGCTGGCCCTGCAGATCCTCACCGCCGTGGCGCTGAGCGCATCCGCCACTGAGGTCGGCATCGTCAACGCCGCCCGCTGGCTTCCGTATCTGCTCTTCGGACTCGTGGCCGGGGTAGTGGTGGACCGCCGCCCACGCAAGCCGATGATGGTCACCACGGACCTCGGAAGGGCGGTCCTGCTCGGCGCGATACCCGTGCTGTACGCGCTGGACCAGCTCACTGTCCCCACGCTGTGCTTGTTCGTCTTCGCGTTCGGGGCGCTGTCACTGCTGTTTGACGCGGCGAACCAGTCGTACGTGCCACAGCTGGTACCAAAAGAACTGCTCAACTCGGGGTACGCCCGTATGGAGCAGGCGGGCGCGGTGGCCGGTTCGACCGGCCCTCTGATCGGCGGGGTACTGATCAAAATCATGGGGGCGCCGCTGGCCGTGCTGGTGGACGCCGTCACATATCTGATGTCGGCCTTGTTGCTCGCCTCGGTGAAGGCACCCGACCCCGTCCCCGATGGCGGCGCACGGCGCAGCCTCGGCAGCGAGCTGCGCGAAGGGGTGGCATGGGTCTACCGGCATCGCACGCTGGCATCCATCGCCCTGACCTCACACGCGATGCTGCTTTTCAACAGCATGGTCAGCACCGTCTTCGTGGTCTTCGCCCTGAACGAGCTCAAGATCGGCGAATTCGGCCTGGCGGCCACCTATGCCTTCGCGAGTGTCGGAGCGGTACTCGGCGGCGCGTTGTCCGCACGCGTGGCCGACAGGATGGACGTCGGCCCCACGCTGATCGCCTTCCGCCTGCTCGCCGCGATCGGCTGGCTGCCCCTGGTCCTGGCCGGACGTGGACCGTGGGCGCTTGCCTCCGTGTCGCTCGCCTTCTTCATCGTGTCCCTGGCCATCGGCATCGAGAGCCCGGTGGAGATGAGCTATCGGCAAGCGGTGACACCCGACCGGCTGCGCGGCCGCATGAACGCGACGATCCGCTCGATGAACTGGGGAATGGTAGCCGTGGGGGCACCGCTCGGTGGAGTACTCGCCGACCAGATCAGCTATCGCTTCGCCCTGTGGATCGGACTGTCCGGAGCCGTCGTCCAGGCGCTTGCACTGACGGTCTCTCGTACCCGCAGGGCCCGCACCACCGACGAACTCGATTTCCCAGCAGAGGCCTGCGCGTGACCAAGAAAGGGCGCGGGGCCGTCTCGCGTCTGCGCATTCGTCGACGAAGGCGCTTGTCATGTGCCAGTACGGCGGCCCGGACACGGCGGAGAAGACTTTCTGCCACGACCGTGGCCCGCCGAGCCCGTGAATTCGGGTGGGCCGCGTGGCCGCCTACCGGACGAAGCAGGGTGGATCGGCCACGTGAGGCGTGCCCGCCCTTCACCCGTGGCCGGTCAGCAACCGGCTCGTCATTACTCCCCGTCGGCGAGCCAGGTGCGGGCGCGCCCAGCAGGGCACGTACGCCCAGCTCGATCGTCGGTCCTGGAGCGGCGCGTACTGGGCCGAGTCGGGGGGACATCCTTGCGAACCCGCCGATGGAGACGCTGGGCTGCCGTGCCTGAACCATCCTCCGTGCTCGGTCAGCCGGTGTGGAGGATCCGAAAGCCATCGGGTTCCGCCGGATCCCGGTCAACCACCTGGACCGACGTCCAGGCCCATTGCCACACGCTGATGCCAGGCGTGCGGGAGAACTTGATCTGCCCGCGGGTGCCTTCGACCGCAACGCGCGGCCAGGATGCGGCAATACGGGACCGGTCCGCGCCGTGCGCACGCAGCACATCGGCGAGGACAGCGATCGTGTCGTAGCCCTCGAAGGCGACGAAGGAGGGCGCTTCGCCCAGCCGCTCACGGAGTGCCGTCTCGACTCGCGCACCGAGTGGGTTGAGGCGCTCCGGCAGGTAGCGCAGGAACGGGATCCCGGCGCCGTCGTCGCCGAGCAGCTTCGCCCATTCGGCGAACTCCGGTTGTCCCGCCGGAGCACCGATCAGCATCTCGGCGAGGCGCTGGTCGTGGCGTACGGACTTGACGATCGACACTGCCGGCTCCGGATGGCCGGCCAGAAGAAGCAGGGCTGTCGCGTGACTCTCGACGAGTTCGTCGCACAGCGCCGCGGGGTCGAACTCGCGCATGTCGAGTTCGATGACGGCGCCGCCGCGTGGAGCGAGGTAATCGCGCAGAATGCGGGCCCCGGATGCCCAGTACACACTCGGCTGGGCTGCCACGGCGATGCGGCTGTGGCCCGCGCCGAGGAGGAAGTCCGCGTATATCTGCCACCCGTGGGACTGCGCCGGCGCGAGGCGCGCGACCCATTCCGTCGGATGATCGGTGAGCGCGTCGAGAACCGCTGACGAGCAGAGGTAGGGCAGGCCGAGGGCGTCGGCCCTGGCAGCAGCGGCGCGAGCGACGACGCTGTGATATTCGCCCGCCAAGGCCGCCACGCCCATGCGAGCCAATTCATCCACTGCCGCCGCGGCCTTCTGCGGATCAGCGGCCGTGTCTCGGACCACCAGCTCGAGAGGCCTGCCGACGATTCCGCCGCCGTCATTGACTTCGCGAACGGCCAACTCAAGTCCAGCGAGGAGGTGTTGGCCTGCCTCGACCCAGCCGGGGCGAGTCAGCGGAACGAGGGCGCCGATCCGGACCGCTGATCCGTCAGTCCACTCCGCTCCAGGCGCCGGTGCCGGCGTATTCATGAGTGGGCGCCTCCTGAGCGACGATCCGGTGGCACTTTGTCCGGATCGGATCGCGGAGTGCATGTCGGTGGCGCCGAGAGTAGCCGAGCCGGCATTGGCCGGCTTCGGCGCCCCATCGGGTGCGGGACCTCCAACGACGTGTTCGCCGCCCCGCGGTCCGGGCCGGGGGCGGCAAGCGTCGGTCGATCGATTCTGTCAGTGGTCGTCGCCGTGTCCGCCGTCGTGGTCGCCACCGGCCTGGTCGTGCTCGCCGTGGTCGTCGCGGCCGACGATCGTCCACGGGCGCATCAGGTCGTCGTCTTCGTGTTCGAGGATGTGGCAGTGCTGGACGTACGTCGCCGGCAGCTCGGTGCCGCTTCCCGGCAGCCCGGCGATCCTTTCCGTCGGCGGGTCGAATTCATTGATGACGATTCTGGTCACTGTTTCCGGATAGGACTTGAACGTGTCCTTGCGGGACAGTGCTTCGTCCGGGTCCGGCGGAATCGGCGGGCCGGTGAGATAGTTCGCCAACACCGGCTTGTCCTTCGGTTTACGGCCACCGTCGATCCACTTTTCGTATTGGTCCTGGTAGCCGGCCGCGTCGATCGGCTGCCTGTTCAACACCTGGAAATTGACGAGGTGGACATGCATCGGGTGGCCGTCGTGGTTGGGATTGACGTACTCCCAGATCTCGGTCGAGCCCGCCTTGATGAAGTCCTCGGACGGCTCCATGAACGGCACCGCATTGAACGTCATGGTGCCGAATAGCTGGTGCTGGTAGAGGACCCATTCCCGCCGGCGGGTATGCGCCGTCACCTCGATGGGTGCGGCCTTCGGCAGCTCGAGCTTCATGGGCGGCGTTGTCCTGTCTCGGCCTCCGGACAACGGTTTGGTGACACGGAATTCCATGATTTCCGAGATTTCCGGTCCGTCGCCGCCGGGGAAGTGCACGGGCGCGTTGTAGTTCGTCAGCGTGACCTTCGTGCCCATGGGCAGCTTGCTGAAGTCGACGATCAGGTCGTACCGCTCGGCCGGCGAGATCAGGAAGTTCAGCATGCGCAACGGGGTGCGGAGACCGCCGTCGGTGCCGATCAGCCAGAACGGCAGGACGGGCTGAGGCAGTACATCCTCGGGAACGTCGAACCTCAGCCGCCAGAAGCGCTCGTTCGAAGCGTTGAGAACGCGCAGCCGGTAGCGTCGTCGCTCGACCTCCAGGAAGGGGTATGCCTTCCCGTTGACGACCGGGGTGTCCTCGCCCTGCTGCAAGGTCATGGTGTAGGCGAGCGAGCCGTCCGGGTGGAAGGTCCGGTCCTGCAGGATGAGGGGGACCTCGAATTCGCCTTGCGGCAGTCCGAGCCGATCGTCGGCGGGGTCATGGACGAAGTAGAGACCGGCAAGGCCCGCGTAGACGTTGACGCTGGTCATCCCCATGCCGTGGTCGTGATACCAGAGCATGCAGGAACGGTCGTGGTTGGTGTAGCCGCAGATCGCCTCGTTGGGTGCGACCCGCTTCGGGTCCAGGGTGGTGTAGGACTCGGCGTGGATGCCGTCCGGGCTGAACGACTGGAGCGGCAGGCCGTCGGACTGCGGCGCCGTGAAACCACCGTGCTGGTGTACGACGTTCCACACGTTGACGTTCTCGGGGAACGGCTGCATCGGCTTGTAGGGGGGCGGAGGGGTCGGGGTCAGCTGGGGGTCCCCCGAGCGAATCTTATCGATCACGAACTGGAACAGGTGGGTGGTCGGCAGGTGGTTGCGCCACTTGACGAGCGTCGGGTGGTCCCTGGTCACGTTGAGGGTCGGCCCCAGGTAGCCCATGCCGATCGGCTTGCGGGGGTCGTGCGGGTTCGCGGCCCAGTAGCCCCACACCTTGGCCCGCCCGAGATCCCGGTGGAAGCGCCACCTGCCCGGCCGCATCGTGATGTCGTAGAAGTCGGCGCCCGGATAGACGGAAGGATCCGAGATGGCTGCCCTCGGGATGGGCAGCGGGTCAACGTACTTCTCCAGCTTCGGGGTGTGCGGAATCGACGGGTCCCCAGCCGCCGACCCGTGACCGTGACCGTCTGCTGCAGACGCCTGCCCTCCCGCCCCCCGTGGAAGCATGGCCGCACCACCCATGGCACCGGCCATGAGGAATCTCCGTCGCCCAACCATCGTCTCCAGCCTTTCGTCGCCTCGCGTGACGATGAATAGATACAGGGCTGGTTCGGAACGTTGCCGGAGCGCGTCGGTCCGGGCTGAGAATGCCACTCATTGAGCCGATCTCGGCAGGAATTCGGAAGGTATCGGGATTGGAATCGAATGATTACCGCCACCCTGAGCTCGTGTGCTGAGCACTCTGCTGATGCGTCATATACGGCTGTGGGGCGGGCTGTTGGTCCGAGTCGTCGCCGATCTTCCGTGCCTCAGTTGCCCAATTTATGCCCCATTCAATGATGCTGCCCTTTCGGGATACCGGCAGAACGCGATACCTCGGACATGCCGGGGTCCATGGGTCCGTGCCGGGAGCCTGCCGCGGAGATGAGTGCTCAGCGCCGCACCGACAGCCTCCGGCTGCTCGACCGCGAGATGCCCGATGGCGGATGCCTCCAGGGTGGCATCGGCGATCCCGTCCGCGAGCTCCCGCGCGTGCTCGAGACGACGGCACGGCGAGCGTCGCCGCTTTGGCGACACAGGTGTTGCGGCTCACGGACGCGCAGGGCTGGGAGTCGTTCGCGTACGCCGGTATCTCGCTGGGCAGCGCGGTCGGGTCCGTGGTGGAGACCAGCCCGGGCCGCTGGTTCGGCTATCCCAAGACCGCCGAAACCCCTCTCGGGCGCGCTCTGTTGCGGGACCTCGCCGAAAGAGGCAGGTCCGCAAGCGAACCCCCCCCGTGCCCCGGAAGGTCCCCAGCGGAGGAGCGGTGCGACTGCACGAGAGTGGCTAGTCGGCCGTGTGGGTCATGGTGACCAGCACGGTGCGGGCGCCGTGGACGAGGTGTACGCGTAGACCACCCGGTCTTCCGCCGGCGCGAGGCGCAAGTGCAGACCACGCTGGGTCGACGACTGCCGTGGACAGCAATGGAGTTCACCGGATTGCTGGTGTCGCTCTGGGCCCACCGAAGCCGAGGGACGAGCTCGGGTTGGCGTCCAGGACATCCGGTGGAATGTTCACTGCCGACGCCGAGAAGTCTGCCACCGTGTGTACGCAGCAACGCCGAACGAGCAGGGGGAGCCGCTCCATGTCCGCGCCGCAGAACGCAGCACATCCCGCAGGACTTCCGCCAGCCCGACCTGATGGCCGGTCCGAGAAGCGCGGCGCGCTGCCGGAGCAACAGCGCCAGGTGGAAGCGGAGTTGGTCGAAACGGTCCTGGCCTCGTTCCGTGACACCCCGGACCCGCGCCTCAAGGAGCTGATGCAATCACTGGTCAGGCACCTGCACGGGTTCATCCGTGAGGTACGTCTGACCGAGGCGGAGTGGCAGCGGGCCGTTGACTTCCTCACCTTGGCCGGGCACATCACCACTGACCGGCGTCAGGAGTTCGTGCTCCTGTCCGACGTGCTCGGGGCCTCCATGCAGACCATCAACGTCAATCATGACGCCGCCGGGAACGCAACCGAAGCGACGGTGGTCGGACCGTTCTTCGTGGACGGCTCCCCGGAGATTCCCATCGGCGGCGACCTGGCGGGGGGAGCCCCAGGAGAGCCCTGCTGGGTCGAGGGCACCGTCACCGACACCGACGGAAAACCGGTCGTCGGAGCCCGGCTCGACGTATGGGAAGCCGACGAGGACGGTCTCTACGACGTGCAGTACGGGCCGGACCGTACGGCGGGCCGGGGGCATCTCTACACCGATGACCAGGGACGCTACGCGTTCTGGGGACTCACCCCCACCCCGTACCCGATCCCGCACGACGGGCCGGTCGGTGAACTCCTGGAGAAGACTGGACGCTCCCCGCTGCGCGCCTCCCATCTGCACTTCAAGGCGACCGCCCCCGGCCACCGCGCCGTGATCACTCACATCTTCGTCGAAGGCGACCAACTCCTCATGCAGGACGCTGTGTTCGGCGTCAAGGACTCCCTCGTCAAGGGGTTCGACCGGCAGGCACCCGGCACACCGGCCCCCGACGGTCGTACCCTCACCGACCTGAGCTGGACCCGCGTCCGCTTCGACATAGTGCTGCGGCGCGCGTGACGCGACCGTCGGAGCAGGAACCGCAGCAGGAACCGGAGCAGGAACCGGAGCAGGAACCGGAGCAGGAACCGGAGCAGGAATTGGAGCGAGAAGGAGAACCTCCCATGCGATTCGAGCACGAGACGCTGCCGCAGCGCGTCCACTTCGCCTCCGGCGACGCACGCGCGGCCGTGCGCACCGAGGTCGAACGGCTCGGCGGCGCCCGCGTGATGGTCATCGCGACGGCCCGCGAAGCCGAACGGGCCAAGTCCGTCACCGCCGACGTCCCGGTGGTCGTGCACCACGACGACGTGGCGATGCACGTCCCATTCGCCACGGCCGAACGGGCCCGGGCGGCAGCGGCCCGGCACGATGCGGACGTGCTGGTCTGCGTCGGCGGCGGCTCTACGACCGGCCTGGCCAAGGCCGTCGCGCTCACGACGGGGCTGCCGATCGTGGCCGTCCCGACCACGTACGCGGGGTCGGAGGCGACCAGCGTCTGGGGCCTCACCGAGGTCGGCCGCAAGACGACCGGCGTGGACGCCCGCGTCCTGCCGCGCGCGATCGTCTACGACGCGATGCTCACCCTCACGCTCCCCGTGCCGATGAGTGTCGCATCGGGCCTCAACGCCCTTGCCCACTGCGTCGATTCGATGTGGGCACCACGCACCGACCCGGTCGACCAGGCAATGGCCGGGGAGGGCATCCGCGCGCTCGCTGCCGGACTGCCCGCAGTCGTCGCCGATCCCTCCGGCATCGAGTGCCGCGAGCAGATGCTGTACGGCGCGTACCTGTCGGCGGTCGCATTCTCGTCGGCGGGGTCGGGCCTGCACCACAAGATCTGCCATGTACTCGGCGGCCGCTACGGCCTGCCGCACGCCCAGACGCACGCCGTCGTCCTGCCGTACGTGCTCGCCTTCAACGCCCCAGCCGCGCCGCACGCCGAGCGCAGGATCGCGGAGGCATTCGGCACGGGCTCGGCGCTCGACGGGCTGCAGCGGCTGCGCCGGGCGGTGGACGCGCCGACCGCGCTGCGGGACTACGGCCTCGCCGAGCCGGACATCGACGACGCGGTGCCGGCGATCCTGAAGGCGGCCCCGGCGAACAATCCGCGTCCGGTCACGGCCGACGGCGTACGAGGGTTGCTGCGGGCGGCGTGGGAGGGCGCGGATCCGGCGATGGGTGCGTGGGCTTGGTCAAGACATACAGGCGCCCCTGAGCGACGGTGAGTTTTCGACCCCCGCATTGGGATGGGACGCTTCGATCAAGAAATACCGTAATGAGCTAGCCTGTCCCCATTATTGACTTGGCCGGTGGCTGGCAGAGCGCTGAGCGTGAGAGGTGGTCACCCATGGTGATCCATGTCCTGGTCGCCGACGACAGCGAGATCGTCCGCCGGGGACTGAGCGACATTCTTTCCTCCGCAGACGACATCCACGTGGTGGATCAGGCATGGGACGGACGCAGCGCCGTCGACGCAGCGCGACGCCTTCGCCCTGACGTGGCGCTTCTCGACATTCGGATGCCGGGCATGGACGGCATCGCCGCCACTCGCGAGCTGCAGGCGCTCACCGATCCGCCCCGGGTTCTCATCCTCACCATGTTCGCGGAAGACGAGTACGTGGATGAAGCGGTCAGTGCGGGGGCCAGCGGCTTTCTACTCAAAGACACGCCCCCCGAGGAGTTGCTGCGGTCGGTGCGCCTCGTGGCCGCCGGTAAGTCCACCCTCGATCCCTCGGTCACGGGGCGCGTCATGGAGCAGCTCGCCCAGCACGCGATTCGGCTGACGACTGATGAACAGCAGGCCCTCGACTCGTTGACCGCCCGGGAGCGGGAGATCCTCGGCCTCATCGGACGAGGCATGTCCAACGCGGGCATCGGCAAGGAACTCCACGCCAGCGAAGGGACCGTGAAGAACCAAGTGAGCCGCCTTCTGGCGAAGATCGGGGCGGACAACCGGGTCCAGGCGGCCCGCCTGGCGTACCGGGCGGGAATGGAACGCTGAACACCAGGTCCGGCCGGGCGGCGTGGAGGGAGAAAGGCCCCGTGCGCTGGATCGCGTGGAACGATGCGACGCCGTCGTCCCTGCGGCGTCTGGACGCGTCGGTGGCGGCAGCTGCCGCACTCGTTGGGTTCGGAAACAGTTGGGTCAAGCCCTCGAACGGTCTTCTCACGGGGGCTCCCACCGTGACGGTCGCGGTGCTCTCCGGAGCCGTCGGACTCGTGCTGTGGTGGAGACGCAAGCGGACCGTCATGGTCGGGTGGCTCGTCGTACTCTGCCACCTCCTCCTCTTCACCCCCACGGCCCTGGCCGTCGCGCTGTACACGGTGGGATCCACGTACCCGAACCGATGGAGGCTGCTCGCCTGGTTCGCCGTCCTGGGTTGCCTGTCGGACGCGGGCGCCCTGTGGCTCGGCGGAGCGTGGGACTTCCGGGGAGCCTCGTACTCGCTGGCGCTGGTCGTCGGACCGCTGGTCGTCGGCTACGCCGTCGCCCTCCGCCGTGACCTGGCCACGGCCGCCCAGACCGAACTCGCCACGAGGGAGCGCGAGCACGTGCTGGTGGTCGAGCAGGCGCGGGTCAACGAACGGAGCCGGATTGCCCGGGACATGCACGACGTGGTGGCGCACCGGGTCGGGCACATCGTGCTGCTGGCCGCCGCTCTGCGGGTGGGCCCCGGGGTGGCGAACCCCAAGGTCGCGGACGACGCGGAACAGATCCGGCACGAGGGGCGTCGTGCCCTTGAGGAGTTGCGCGCGATTCTCGGCGTGCTCACGCCCGACCGTGCAGGCCGGCCCGCACCGCGCGCCCTACGGGTGGACGTCGGCGACCTCGACGACCTGGTGCGCAGCGCCCGACGGGCCGGACTGCACGCTGACCTCAGCATGGAGGGGGAGCCGGGGGCGCTGCCCACGCTGGTGCAGCAGGCCGTCTACCGGACTCTTCAGGAGTCGCTCACCAATGCCGCCAAGTACGCGCCGGGGGCGAACGTCGGGATCGAATTGAGGTGCGGTCCTGACACGGTGGACCTCACGGTGATCAACGGCCCCGCTTCCGGGCCGCCCGCCGATGAACTCCCCAGCGGCGGCAACGGTCTGCTCGGACTGGACGAACGTGCGTCCTTGCTCGGAGGCGAACTGACCGCCGGCCCCGAGGGTGAGGGATTCCGGGTGGAGCTCCACCTTCCCATCGCCCGGCCCGACACCATGTGACGGCTCCGACGCGATCCTCGCGCCGGCCCAGCGGGACGTTGGCGAGGGTGGGCCTGAGGCGTCACGCCGCAGGGACCTGGAACCACACCCACTTTCCGCGGTCTCCCGCCGTCGCGACGCCCCACGCCTGTGACGCGACGTCCAGCAGGTCGAGTCCGCGTCCGGACTCCATGTCCTGGTCTTCGGCGACGCTCGCTCGGTCACCCGCGCTCATCTCGGGCTCCCTGTCGAAGACAGCACCAGTGATGACGTCGGCGGAGGGGTCGAAGCCGACAGCTACCCGGATCGCCGCTCCCTTGCCGTGGCGGACGGCGTTCGAGACCACCTCGGTCAGCAGGAGGGCTGCCGTGTCCGCCCCGGAGGAACCGGTGGGGGCTATCTCATGCAGTGCGGTTCGGGCCTCGGCGGCTGCGCGAGGATGTCGGGACAGAATGGCGATGCCGCTGGATGCGTGCATGGGATCTCCGATTGTCTATTTCCCGGCGAAGGCAATCCCCCTGCTTACTCAATCCAGGATGGCCCGGAAATAGGGCCGAATCCGTATGCCTTTGCTCCGCATTCCCATGTCCCGGACGTCACCGGACCGAGTGACGATCGTCACGGGCAGACCGGACGGCCGGGTGCTGCATGCGCGGGCCGAGCGCCCTCTCCAAGCGCGGGTGGACCTGCGTGAACAGGCCGCGCAGCCGGTTGGAGAGCCGGTTGCCTCCGAGACGAGGTTGTCGTCGAAGCCGACGAGCATCTCCAGCTCGGCGATGATCTCGTCGTTGAGTTCGAGCGAGTTCGCCTCGTTCTGCGATCCCGGCTTCACGTTCAACTGCGTGCGAACTCAAGGAGGTCGGCGTTGAACTGTTCGGCGAACTTGGGCACCATCGCGAGACCGTGCGGGGCGCCGGGGTAGACCTTGTAGATCGAGTCCTTGACGAGCTTCGAGCTCTTGTTGCCGGAGGCCACGATGGGCACGATCTGGTCGTCGTCGCCGTGCACGATCAGCGTGGGCACGTCGATCTTCTTGAGGTCCTCGGTGGTGTCCGTCTCGGAGAACGCCTTGACGCAGTCGTAGGCGGCCTTGATCCCGACGGTCATGCCCCAAAGCCAGAACTCGTCGCGGGTGCCTTGCGTGACCGTCGAGTCGTCGCGGTTGGCTCCGTAGAACGAGCCGCTGAGGTCTTGGTAGAACTGGGAGCGATCCGTTTTCACACCCTCGCGGATTCCGTCGAAGACCTCAAGGGGCTGGCCCTCGGGGTTGGCGTCCGTCTTGAGCATGAGCGGGGGGATCGCGCCGACCAGGACGGCCTTGGCGACGCGGCCGGTGCCGTGCCGGCCGATGTAGCGGGTGACCTCGCCGCCGCCGGTGGAGTGGCCGACCAGGATGACGTCGTGGAGGTCCTCGGCCTCGATCACCGCGGCCAGGTCGTCGGCGTACGTGTCGAGGTTGTTGCCCTCCCAGGGCTGGCCGGAGCGTCCGCCACCGCGCCGGTCGTGGGCGATGGCACGGAAGCCGTTGTCCGCCATCACCTTCATCTGGGGGTCCCAGGCATCGGCGTTCAGCGGCCAGCCGTGGGAGAAGACAACGGGCTGGCCCGATCCCCAGTCCTTGTAGAAGATCTGCGTGCCGTCCTTGGCGGTGGCGAAGGGCATGTGTGGTCCTCTCGAAACTCGTCCAGAACTCCACGGGTCACGCGAGCTCAGTGCCCGAGCCGGGCCCTTTGCAACGCCACGAACCACTTTCGGACGTACACGGGGGTCAACGGAGAGGGCGGCGGCGAAAAGGCCGGGATGAGCATTTTGTCGACGTCACTCTAGCTGAGGGGCACCACTTCAGCGCGTCGAGAAATCCTCATCGAGAAGGTCGTGTCGATGGCCGGCGTGAAGGCGTCGTCCTCGAGTCGGGTGCAGGTGAACTCGACTGCACCTGCGCGCCGTTGGGGAGAGCTCGTGACGGGAAAGAGACGGGAAACACGGCGTTCCACCGAATGGCATCACGTGGGCTCTAGCGGCCGAGGATCAGAATCAGGGTCTGCGGCCATTCCGGGCGTCGCGACGATGGCATGCGCCCCAAACGCGAAGATTTGCGCCAGCGTAGGACTGGTCGAAGTGCCAGAGCGCCGACCCGTTCGCGCATCGGAAGGGGCCCTCTTGCGGTTACCGTCAGTGACGTCTTCTCTGGAATTCTTCGTCATCATGGAGTGAAGGCGGTGTTCGGGAATCCGGGATCGAACGAACTCTCCTTCCTTACAGGGCGCCCGGACGGCATCCCGTACTACGTGGTTCTCCAGGAGGGCGCCGCGATCGACATCGCCGACGGCTTCGCCCAGTGGTGATCATGGCTGGTCAGCAGGCGGGGCGCTACGCGCTGCCGGTGGGGCCATGCTGACCAACGTCGATCCCGTCAAGCCCGGTGACCCACTGGTGACATGGTCGGGCGAGCCGTTGCGCCCGCAGGACGGCCCCGCGCTGGTCTCCAAAGGCCTGATGCTCGACGACTCGGCGCCCCAGGGCGTGGTGTACCTGTCCGTTCCGCTGGACGACTGGACCGAGCCCGCCGAGGACAGCGGCATCGTGAGCCGCTGCCAGCCCCGCAGGAGTAGTCATGACAGATCAACCGTCCGTGCCTCCTTTCGCGAGGGAAACAGCCATCCAAAAGAGTATGCAGAGGACTCGCGTTGGCGAAATCGCAGGGAGTTTGTCACGGGACGCGAGGAGATTGTCGAGTTTCTGACCCGCAAGTGGGAAAAGGAGCTCGAGTATCGGCTCATCAAGGAGCTCTGTGCATTCGGTGACGATCGCATCGCGGTGCGGTTCGCTTATGAATCACGTGACACCGATGGAAACTGGTTCCGATCCTACGGAAATGAGAACTGGGAGTTCAATCCGGACGGGCTCATGGCCGTGCGGCATGCCTCGATCAACGATGTACCCACCCGTACCACCACCCGTCGGCCGCGGTGCACGGACATGTTGGCTCGCAGGGCGTAGGCCATTGCAGGCCGAGTCGAGCTGGAGGACCACCACTGACCAGTGCTGACCACGGTGCAGCGCGTAGGGGGGCGGAGGGCGCTTTCGACGGCCACACGCGGATCGGCTGTCACAGGGTGCGGTTGCCCACGCCGCAGAAGTTCATCACCCTGGAAGGGGGATCCACGGCCCCAGGATTGTGGGGAAGCGGTGCCAGGAGGTGCCTAGCGTGGCTCACGACAGTTCATTCACCGTGGACGAGAACGGAATAGTCGTCGGCTGGCACCATGAATCAAACCACACCTCACCTGCCTCGGCCCGCGAGATAGTCGGCCAGCCTGTGGGGCTGCTTCTCGGTCGTCTCCTCGATCAGTTCGGCGAATCCCACGCGGGCAACCCAGTGGCATTGCAGCTCCACGCCGAGCGGGAGGGCTCAAATACCGTCATTTCCATTCGAGACGCTGTCTGCGGAAGCCCTATATCGGGGGTCGAAGCCGTCTTCGAAACCGCAGCATTCGAGCAGTCTGCTGCAGGCCTTGAGGCCTACGACACCAATCTGCACGTCTTGCGAAGCAACTCTTCCGCCCTCGCTATGCGCGGCCTCCCGGCAGACCGCGTTCTGGCACACCCGGTTGCAGACCTCGGCTCGCGTCTACCCCTCACACAGCTTCTTGGGCGGGTCCTGAGCGGCAGCGAACCGGCAGTTCACGAGACTGTCCACGGCCACGACGGGCACGGAGGCCGGCAGATCTTCTCTGTCACCGCGTTCAAGCTGCAAGAGGAGCTGCGGACCATCGGCGTCGGCGCCGTGATCCACGACGTCACGGGCCAGGAACGCGCTCAGTCCGCGGTACATCTGCTTGCTCGGGCTGAAGCGGAGATCGGAACCACGCTCGACGCCATGCGCACGTCTCGTGACTTGGCTTCGGTCGCGACTCACGATTTCGCTGACGCCACTTCGGTGGACCTCGTCGATGCAGTCCTGCAAGGAGACGAGGCACCCGCGCCGCCACTATCCATCGACGTACCACTACGGCGAGCCGCTTTCGAATCAACAGGCGACACGCACGCCCTTTACCCGGTGGGAGAGACGAGTCAATTCGTCTCTCCCAGCCCGTACATGCAGGTGCTGACAGACCTT
The DNA here is from genome assembly GCF_002803065.1 of Streptomyces sp. CB01635. Lineage (GTDB taxonomy): Bacteria > Actinomycetota > Actinomycetes > Streptomycetales > Streptomycetaceae > Streptomyces. The sequence continues at coordinate 73,270 of NZ_NNBL01000016.1, read as the reverse complement.
ACGCCGCGGCTGCTGGACCCGAAAATCTCAACGTCGGACTGGTTGATGCACGATGCCGCTCGTGCGGGCGCACTGCGGGATGCCGGCATCCATTCGATGATCATTGTTCCCTTGTCCTTCCGCGGGCGTGTGTTGGGGCTGGCCAGTTTCTACCGTGGGCGACGAAACTCCGTTGCTTTCGATACATCCGATGTGGCGTTGGCGAAACAGCTGAGCGCGAAAGCGTCGGCCCACCTGGAGAACGCGCGCTGCTACACGAGGGAGCGCAACACCGCTGTCACGCTGCAGCGCAGTCTGCTGCCGCGGTCCTTCCCCGATCTCTCCGCGGTGAATACAGCGCACTTCTACACGCCTGGGGCCCGGCAGACCGTTTGGTTCGACGTGATCGAGCTCTCTGGGGCGCGGGTCGGGCTCGTTATCGGGCAGGTTTCCCGGCAAGGCCTGAATGAATCCGCCACCATGGGCCGCTTCCGCACCGCTGTGGGCACGCTTGCTGCCCTTGATCTCCCTCCAGATGAACTGCTGGTGCATCTCGACGACGCTGCCCGCTACATCCTCCCGGACCCTGCCTGCCCGCAGGCACTCTCGGGCTCCCTGCGATGCCAGTACGCCGTCTACGATTCCGTGACCGGCGAACTTGCCATCGCCGCCGCCGGGTGGCCGCCGCCTTTGCTGACCTCCCCGGCTGGCAGCGTCACTGAAGTGGACCTGCCGGTCGGCCCGCCCCTGGGGCAGGGGGCAAGTTACGAGTCGCACCGCCAACACATCGCACCGCAGAGCACGCTGACGTTTTACTCCCCGTCGCTGCTGGGCCCGGGGCCCCGCTCAGAAGAACGTATTACCGAGCTACGGCAGGCTGTCGCCCACACTGATGACGGCCCGAAAGCCACCTGCGACAGCATCGTCGAGCGTCTGATGGGCCAACGTGCCGATGACGGCACCGCCATCCTCGTCGCGCAGACGCATCGCCTTCCCGATAGCTGTATTGCTACCTGGACAGTAAGTCGGGAGCCCAGTGCGGTCTCTGCGTGCAGGCGACAGACCAGTCGCCAACTCAGGGACTGGGGCCTGGACTCGCTCGTCTTCACCACGGAGTTGGTCGTCAGCGAACTAGTGACCAACGTGATCAGGCATACCAGCGGTATTCCTACTGTGCGCCTCATACGCGACAGCACGTTGACGATCGAGGTCTCCGATGAAGCCGCAACATCGCCGCATTTGCGTCATGCCCGGGCCCAAGATGAGGACGGGCGCGGCCTGTTGATCGTCGCCTCTCTTGCCCAGCGCTGGGGAACCCGCTACAGGTCGAACGGGAAAATCATCTGGGTTGAAATCGCTTGACAGGGACAAGTAGAGCGCGAGCGCTTCCTGTGAACTGATAAAGCTTTCACTGTGTGGGAGTCGGCCCGCTTGGCCTGGAAGCGCTCCTGGTCCGGGCTGACGGTCATGTCCTGTCGGCCTACGACGGCCCAAGACGGGAGGCTCTTCCACGCCGTGACCTTGGCCTTCTCTGAGAAGGCGGTCGTGGAGGCCGGCCGTTGAGTGACCCTCAGGACGTTCGCCTGGCTTTCCGGCAGGCAGGCGGCGAACACGGGGTGCACCTTGTCACGCCTGCGGTACAGGTCGGTCCCGCTCGTAGTGCCGGTCTGGCAGGGCACTTCGCCAGTAGCCGTGGCGAGGGTGCTGGGGAAGCGGGCGGACAGGGATATGCCGCTCTCGCCGATGTCAGGCATCAGCGCGGATATGAACACCAGGGACTTCACGTCGGGTTGCCTGCGGCAGCTGAGCTGAGCTGAGCTGAGCTGATGACGGCACCGCCGTACGAGTGGCCTGCCAGGACGATAGCCCACCGCAGAGTCCGCCGAGGAGTTGGCGCAGGTCGCACACAACGCCAAGTAGAGGCCCTGGGAACCAGAGGTAAGTCCCATGTCCTGGCAAGATGGCGGCATGGAACGTGTGCTTGGTATCGGTGGGTATTTCATGCGGGCCGACGACCCGGCGGCCCTGAGCGCGTGGTATCGCGACTGCCTGGGCCTGGACGCCGATGAGCACGGCCTGTGGCGTCAGGGAGCCGGGCTGACGGTGTTCGCGACGTTCGAGTCCGAGACCGACTACTTCGGGTCCCGCGCCCAGCAGACAATGCTCAACTTCCGGGTCCGCGACCTGGACGCGATGCTCGCGCAGTTGCGCGCCAAGGGCGCGGACGTGGCCGAGGAAACGCAGGACATGGAGGGTGTCGGTCGATTCGGCTGGGTCACCGATCCTGAGGGCAATCGGGTCGAGCTGTGGCAGCCCGCCTGACCACGTCTTCACGCGGGCGGTGACGGAGTCTTTTACGGCCGTCGGCGGCGTGGTGGGGCACGTGACCGACCCGACGGCGTCCACCGGTGCCGAGGTGACGGCGGTCAGCGCCACCGCGGAACGCGGAGCGAAACTGTTGTGGCTCGGCGCCGCCGAGTTGGGCACCTCGGTGGAGGACGCCTAGGGCCGCTACGACGTAGCCCTGGAGTCGGTCGGCGGCAGGCACCAGGCTGCCGGCGGCCCTGGCGCGGCCGGCCCTGGGCGGCCGTCTGGTGTGGTTCGGCCAGGCAGCCGCGAACCCTTCACTCTCGACTTCTTCGATTCCTTCGCCGGCCCCGTTCAGGCCCACCTCACGCATTTCGACTACACCACCTCGGAAGTGACCTACGGCCAGACCCGGCCGCCCTGGTTCGTCTGGTCGCCGCCGGCCGGCTCCACCCCGAGGTCGGCACCGTGCGCGACTGGCGCCGCACTGCTGAGGTCATCGCTGACCTGCGCGGCCGGAAGGTCCGCGGCAACGCGGTTCTGAACCGTCGCCTGACGAACCGGCAGTCTCTTCTGAACGAGGCTCTGATCATGAGGGGCCATCCTGATCGAGAGGCCGAATGGGGGGAGAACCTGTAGGCCCTCACACGTCGGACCACTGGTATCCCTCGCCGTAGTTGTGCCAACCCCGGAAGAACCATCCGGCCAGATCGCTGATTCGTTCAGTGCAGTCTTCGTAGTAGGCCGCGGGGGTCGGTCTGGGAAAGTTCGGATGTGAGGTCCAGACCGGTACCCACGTCGCGATCTCATAGAACCCTTCGGCCAGCCATCGATCGAGCTTCTCGCTGCCCTGGGAGCACTCGCAGGCGGTCCGCATCGCCCGCTCGAGACGGCTGAAGGCAGTCCGATCCCACTCCAGATCCCCACGCAACCGCAGCAGGAAGCTTCCTTCCTCTGCCTCGAACTCCCGTCTCAGAACCTCGATGACCTCGTCCACGAACGAGACTATGACCGCACGGCTCAGGCCGGTGCCGCAGTTGCCGCTTCCTGACCAGGGGCGGCCGGCGGTTCTGCGATACCGATGAGCTTCGCCATGACTTCGCAGGCTCAGGCGCGGATCGTCGCCAGTACCTCGTCTCGCAGGGCGCGCATCGCCGACTCGGTCGGGGCTTCGACGTTGAGTCGCAGCAGCGGCTCCGTGTTCGAGGGGCGGACGTTGAACCACCAGTCGGTTCCGCTGACGGTCAGGCCGTCGAGGTCGTCGAGCGTCACGTCCGGGCGGGTGCTCCATGCCGCGCGCACCGCCGCGGTGCGCGCGCTCGGGTCGCCAACGGCGGAGTTGATCTCACCAGAGGCGGCGTAGCGCTCGAAGCTGCTGGTCAGGTCGGACAGCGGGGTGTTCTGCGTGCCCAGGGCGGCGAGGACGTGGAGGGCCGCGAGCATGCCGGTGTCGGCGTTCCAGAAGTCGCGGAAGTAGTAGTGGGCGGAGTGCTCGCCGCCGAAGACGGCGCCCGCGCGGGCCATTTCCCGCTTGATGAAGGAGTGGCCGACGCGGGTGCGGACCGGTGTGCCGCCCGCCTCGCGGATCACCTCCGGCACCGTGCGGGAGGTGATGAGGTTGTGGATGACGGTGGCCCCGGGGTGCCGCGCCAGTTCCCGCGAGGCGACCAGCGCGGTGACAGCGGAGGGTGAGACCGGGTCGCCGTTCTCGTCGACGACGAAGCAGCGGTCCGCGTCGCCGTCGAAGGCGATACCGATGTCGGCGCCCTCGGCGCGCACGCGTGCCTGCAGGTCGACGATGTTGGCGGGGTCCAGCGGATTGGCCTCGTGGTTGGGGAACGTACCGTCCAGCTCGAAGTACATCGGGACGATGTCCAGCGGCAGACCGGCGAGGACCGTCGGCACGGTGTGCCCGCCCATGCCGTTGCCGGCGTCGACCACGACCTTCAGCGGGCGGATCGCCGACAGGTCCACGAGAGAGTGCAGGTACGTCGCGTAGTCGGCGAGGGTGTCCCTGGTGGTGACGGCGCCCGTCCGGTCGGCCGTCGCCGGGGCGCCGTTGTCCGTCCATTCTTCGACCAAGGTGCGGATCTCGGCGAGGCCCGTGTCCTGGCCGACCGGTTCGGCGGCGGCGCGGCACATCTTGATGCCGTTGTACTGGGCCGGGTTGTGCGAGGCCGTGAACATCGCGCCGGGGAGGCCGAGAGAGCCGGACGCGTAGTACAGCTGGTCCGTCGAGCAGAGGCCGATCTCGGTGACGTCGGCGCCCTGCGCGGTCGCGCCGCGGGCGAAGGCGCGGGCCAGGCCGGGGGACGAGGGACGCATGTCATGGCCCGTCACGATCGCGTCCGCGCCGGTGACCTGGACGAACGCGGCGCCGAAGAGCTCGGCCGTCACCTCGCCCCACTGGTCGGGGACCACGCCCCGCACGTCGTACGCCTTGACGAGTCCGGACAGGTCGGTGCGGTGCGTCGCGTCAGTCGCGCGTGTCATCGGTGTCGCTTTCGGCGAGATGGGCGGGGGCGGTCGGGTCGAGAAGCCACAGCGCGGTGTCGGGCGGCAACGTGTCGCCGTCGAACGGTCCACTGCGGAGCGTCGCCCGGCCGGGCAGACCGAGTGAGGTGAGGCGCAGGGGCTCGGCGCCCAGGTTGACGAGGCAGACCAGCGCGCCGCGGCGGAAGGCGAGGTACGGGGCGTCGGGTGCGGACAGCCAGGTCGGCGGGGCCGTCGGGTCCGGTGCCGGATGGGTGCGGCGGATCCGCAGTGCCGCCCGGTACAGGGCGAGCGTCGAGTCGGGGTCCCGCTGCTGCGCGGCGACAGTCAGGCCCGACCAGTCGTCCGGCTGGGGCAGCCAGGTGCGGTCGGGCGCCACGGTGCTGAATCCGTACGGTGCGTGCTCACCGGTCCACGGCAGCGGCACACGCGCGCCGTCACGCCCGCGCTCCGTGCGACCCGAGCGTTCCCACAGAGGGTCGAGGATGCGGTCGATGGGTACGTCGGCCTGCGGCAGTCCCAGCTCCTCGCCCTGAAAGAGGTACGCGGAGCCGGGCAGGGCCAGCATCAGCAGCGCGGCCGCACGGGCGCGCGCCAGGGAGCCGTGCCGGGTGACCGGGCGGACCGCGTCGTGACTGGAGAGCAGCCAGGTGACCGCGCTGCCCGGCACGGCGAACGAGCCGTCGACGACCCGGCGCAGCTCCGCTGCCTCCCAAGGTGCCTCCAGGAAGGCGAAGTTGAAGGCCTGGTGCATCTCGTCGGGCCGGATGTAGCGGCTGAGGCGGGCAGGGTCGAAGACGGCGGACTCGGCGACCATCACCCGGTCCTGGGGCGCCGCCGCGCCGGCGGGTGCGGGATGGGTGTCCAGCAGGGCCCGCCATTCGCGGTAGAGCGGGTGCAGCTCCTCCTGGTCGTAGTACGGCATCAGGTGGTTGCGCAGCGGGTCGGTGTGCTGGCCGGGGCCCGCGTCGGGCAGCCCTTCCGCCTTGAACAGGGCGTGGGCGACGTCCACGCGGAAGCCGTCCACGCCGTGGTCGAGCCAGTGCCGCAGTACCTCGGTGAAGGCGCTCTGCACTTTGGGGTTGCGCCAGTTGAGGTCGGGCTGCTCGGCGGCGTGGAGGTGGCAGTACCACTCGCCGTCCGCGACCCGGGTCCAGGCGGGGCCGCCGAACGCCGACTGCCAGTCGTTGGGCGGCAGTTCGCCGTCCGCGCCACGGCCGGGTCGGAACAGGTACATCTCCCGCTCCGCCGAACCGGGCCCCGCGGCCAGAGCCTCCTGGAACCAGGGGTGCTGGTCGGAGGTGTGGTTCGGCACCAGGTCGATGATGAATCTGAGGCCCAACTCATGTGCACGGGAAATCAGTTGGGTGACGTCGTCGTCCGTTCCCAGGTCCGATGCCACGCCGGTGTAATCCGCGATGTCGTAGCCGCCGTCGGCCAGTGGCGACGGGTAGAACGGGGTGCACCACACGGCGTCCGCGCCCAGATCCTTGATGTGCTCAAGGCGTTCTGTCAGGCCCGGCAGGTCGCCGATCCCGTCGCCGTCCGAGTCGGCGAAGGCGCGCGGGTAGACCTCGTAGCAGACCGTGTCCTGCCACCAGCTCATGCGGAGGCTCCCTCGGAGACGGTCAGGTCGGGGGAGGGGACGCCCTGTTCGGTGCCGGTGGAGGCGGCGAGGGTGGCCGCCTCGGCGACGGCGACCGCGGCGAATCCGCTGACGGCGTCCGCGACCGGCGGCGTGTCCTCTCGGACGGCCCGGACCAGATCGGCCATCGCGGCACGCACGCTCTGCGCGTACACGTACGGCTTGCGGGCCTCGCCGCCCAGGTCGAGGACGGCGGTGACGTGGTGCGGGACCGTGCGCTGTTCGCCGCGCCCTCGGGCCGGGGCGGCGGAGCCGGCGTCACGCTCGACGCGGACGGTGATCCGCTCCTCGCCGTGCGGCCGGAAGCCGTCGACGGACAGCAACTCGCACAGTCTGTCAGGTAGTTGCTCCCAGCGGCGGGCGCCCTCCTCGTCGGTCCACGCCGAGATCTTCGCCTGCACGGGGATCCAGCCGCTGATCCGCGTCTCGGCGAACCCGTGGTCCAGACGCATGAGTTGACGCTCGGCACGGTGGGCGTGCGTGAAGGAGTGCAGATGGGAGGCGAGGACGCCGCCGGGGTGGACGACGTCGGCGCTCACCATGTCGACCGGGCCTCCGGGCCGGGCCACGGCGGTCGCCCGCACGCTGACCGGGTCCGAGCCCAGGAGTGCGCGGGCGGCGTCGAAGAAGTGGACACCGTGCTCGACGAAGATGCCGCCGCTGTGTGCCGGGTCCCAGAACCAGTGGTCCGGGCCCAGGTCCTCGTCGGAGGCGTCGTTCTCGAACAGGAACCGGCGCGGGGGCGCGAGCAGTCCCCGCTCGGTGAGGTGTCGCACGGCCCGCAGCAGCGGGTTGTAGCGCAGCACGTGGTCCACGACCAGGACGCGCCCGGCGAGCCGCGCCTCGTGGGCGACCGCCGAGGCGTCCTCGGTCGTGGTGGCGAGAGGCTTCTCGCAGAAGACATGGCGCCCCGCACCCAGCGCGGTGATGGCCATCGCGGCGTGAGTGGCGGGCGGTGTGGCGATCAGCACGGCCGCCACGTCGTCCCGTTCGAGGAGCTCGTCGAGGGAAGCCAGCGCCGGGACGCCGTGCCGCGCGCCGAGCCGCTCGGCGCGTTCGCGCGAGGGGTCGGCGACGGCCGCAAGGTGCAGGCCGGGCAGGTCCGCGACGGCGTCCAGGACGAACTCGGCGAACCCGCCGCAGCCGACCAGGCCGACTCCGAGAGGTGCGGGGGCGCCGCCGGTCATGCCGTGCGCTCCAGGAGGGCGACGCCGATGTGCGCGTCGGCCATGCCGTAGAAGACGTAGAGCTTGCCGTCGATCTCTTCGATGGCCGTCGGGAAGACGACGTTCGGGACGGTGCCCGAGATCTCCTCCTCGGTCTCCGGGGCCATGAGCGGCTTGTCGGAGCGTGCGAGCACCTTCGACGGGTCGGCCGGGTCGAGGATCATCGCGCCGGCGGCGTACGACACCTTCTGGTTCTGCGCCCACGGGTCTTCGATGGATCCGGAGACACCGTGGTGGATGAGCAGCCAGCCCTCGGGCACGCGGATCGGGGCCGGGCCGCCGCCGATCTTCAGGGACTCCCACGGGAACTCGGACAGAGCCAGCAGGCGGTGGTCACGCGGGCGGGTCAGGGCGCGGATGTCGGCCTCGACCTCGGCGACCGGAACGTACGAGATCCAGATGCCGGGACGCTCGTCGGTGACACCGGCGGGCAGGTGCACGCCCTCGCCCGGACGGAACCAGCCCAGGTCCCACATCGGACGGTGCAGCATCGCGTACGCCATCTCGCCGTCCGGGCCCGGGACGGGCTCGGGGAAGTGGACGACGTCCTTGTTCGGGAAGAGGTTGAGGTCGGTGTCCAGGTCTGCCTGGTACTGGAACTGGACCGGCCCGAGGCGGGTCCAGTCGGTGAGGTTCTCGGAGACGGCGAGCGCCGGCTTCGGGCCGAGCGGGCCGTAGGCGACGTAACTCATGACGTGCTTGCCGAGCGAGGGGACCCAGGTGATGCGGGGGTCCTCGACGCCGGCGTTGTTCTTGCCGCGCTCCCAGCCCTCGTCGGGGGAGAGGACGACGCCGCGGCGCTCGACGGCGCCGGGGACGCCCGTCTCGTCGAAGGTGACCTCGGCGAGGCCGACGCGGGAGACATTGCCCTCGGCGACCAGGCGCGGCAGCAGGTGCAGCGTGCCGTCCGGGGTGCGGCCGGAGGCGGGGTTCAGGACCCCCTCGACCTCGTTCGCCTCACCGGCCAGGGGGGACATGACCACGCCCTTGCGCACCATGCGGTAGGGGATGTCGGTGGCGACGGTGGTGTTGCTCATGGCGATTAGCCCTTTACTCCGGAGTCGATGTCGGTAGAGGTGAAGTGGCGCTGGAACAGGAGGAACAGGGCCACCGCGGGGACGGCCAGCACACATGCGCCGGCCAGCAGGGCACCGGCCGGGTTGGCGACCGTGCCCTGGAGGTTGGAGAGGAAGCTGGCCAGCGAGACGGCCAGCGGCTGCATGTCGGCGTTCTTGGTGACCAGGAACGGCCACAGGAACTCGTTCCACGGCCCGATGAACGTCAGCAGCAGCGCGGTCAGCACCGCCGGACGTGCCATCGGCAGCGCGATCTGCCACAGGATCCGCAGCTCGCTCGCCCCGTCGATCCGCGCCGCCTCGAAGAGGGACTGCGGCAGCTGGGAGAAGAACTGGCGGAAGAGGAACACAGCCGTCGAGTTGATCGCGAACGGCAGGATCATGCCGAGGTAGTTGTCGCCGAGCCCGTAGTCGCGGACGACGAGCACGTACAACGGCAGTGTGAGCAGCTGGAACGGGATCATCTGTACGAGGAGCAGTGCGGCGAAGACGGCGCCCTTGCCGCGGAAGCGCAGCTGGGCGAGCGCGTAGCCGGCGAGTACGCCGAAGACGAGCGTGCAGACCAGGACACCGATGGTCATGATCCCCGAGTTGAGCAGGGAACGGCCCAGCGAGATCGCGCCGTTGACGGCCGTGTAGTTGGCGCCGGTCAGCCCGGACGGGACCGCGGCGGACAGATCACCGACCGTCGTCCCGCGCAGCGAGCCGACGACCATGTAGTAGAAGGGGAACAGGAAGGCGACCGCACCGAGCGACAGCAGGACGTAGCGGACCGCGCTCCCGCCGCGGTGGCGGGTCTCCAGGGTGTCACTCATGTCAGTTGCCCCTCTCGGCGAGCTTGCGGGCGGCGAGCGAGACGACCATGACGAACGCGACGAGGACGACGCCGAGCGCGGCCGCGAAGTCGGGGTGCCCCTGCTCGATGCCCTTCTGGTACATCAGCAGCACCGGCGAGGTGGAGGCGTGGTCGGGACCGCCGCCCCCGGTCAGCAGATACGGCTCGCTGAACAGGTTGGCGCCGGTGATGATCGCGTAGATCACGACGAGCGTCGTCGCCGGACGCACACCGGGCACGGTCACCGAGAAGAACTGCCGCACGCGGCCCGCGCCGTCCATGGCGGACGCCTCGTACAGCTCCTTGCCGACGTTCTGCAGCGAAGCCAGGTACAGCATCACGAAGAAGCCGAGCTGCTTCCAGGTCACGAAGACGGCAATCATCGGCATCGCGAGATGCGAGTTCACCAGCCACGACGGGTCGGGAGCGTGCGAGCCCAGCAGGTGGTTGACGAACCCGTCCGAGCCGAACAGGAACTGCCACACAGCGACCAGCGCGACGCTCGCGGTCACGTAGGGGAGGTAGAACGCGGCGCGGAAGAACGCGCGGCCCCGTATCTTCGCGTTCAGTGCCGTGGCCAGGACCAGCGAGACGCCCACGGTGAGCGGCACGTTGATGACCAGGAAGATCACGATGTTGAGGAAGGCCCGGCCGACCACGGGATCGGTGAAGACGTCCTTGTAGTTCGACAGGCCCACCCATGGCGAGTCGACGTCGGTGCCCGGAGCCGTGAAGTAGAAGCGGTGGAAGGAGATCCACACCGTGTAGACCAGCGGGACGGCGAAGACCACCACGAGGAACAGCACGTACGGCGACACGAACAGGGCGCCGACACGGGACAGGCCACGGGCCTTGCGCGGACCCTCCCGCCGGGCGGGAGCGCTGTCCCTGACGGCGGCGGGCGCTGACTGGAGATTCACGCTCATGACGGGTCCCCGTACTCGTTCAGCAGGTCGGTGATCTCGGATGAGGCGTTGCGCAGACCCGACGGTGTGGACTCCCGGCCGAAGACGACCGACTTCGTCCACTCGTCGCGGAAGGTCTGCCAGATGTCGATGGAGCCCGGCACGTTGGGCACCTCGACGACGCGCTCCGCCTGGTCGGCGAAGGCCTTGTACGTCGGGTGCGCCTTGAAGTAGCCGGCGTACTTCTCGGTCAGGTGCTCGCGCATCGGCATCTGCCCGGTCGTCTCGAGGAACTTCCCGTCCTGGCCGGCGGAGCTCGCGAACTTGAGCACGTCCCAGGCCGTGGCCCGGTTCTTGCAGGAGCTGAACATCGCCGCTGACTTCTCGTCGCTGAACGAGTGCTTGTCCGAGCCGCCGTCCGCGGTCGGGACCGGCGCGACACCGATGTCCACGCTGTTCTTGTACGCGGCGAGGGCCCAGGGACCGACCGTGGCCATCGCGGCCTTGCCGTCGTTGAGCGAATCGCCCGGGTAGGCCTCCTGCGGCGCCAGCTTCTCGGCGTAGAGCTTGCGCCAGAACCCCGCGACCTGGCGGCCCGCGGACGAGTCGAACTGCGGCTTGCCGTCCTCGATCAGCTGCTTGCCGCCGCTCTGCGCGGCGAAGGCCGGGTAGAAGTCGTACCAGGGCTGGAAGAAGTCGCTGCTGGGAGACGGCCAGATCGCCGCCTTCGCGGCGCCGCTGTGCACGAGCTTGCGCGACGTGTCGAGGAACTCCTTGTACGTCGCGAGCTTGGGGTGCTCCGCGTCCAGACCTGCCTTTGCGAAGAGCTTCTTGTTGTAGAGGATCATGACGGGGTTGCTCTTCCAGGGCAGCTGGTAGAACTTGCCGTCCGTCGACCGGTACTGGTCCGTGAGGGAGCCACCGCGCTCGGTGATGTACTTCTCGCCGTCCGGGAAGTCACTGAGGGACACGAGCCCGTTCTGCTTCTGGAACGTCGGCACCGCCGCGGGCGAGGTGTTGAAGGCGAGACAGGCCGTCGTCCCCGCGATGATCGAAGCGCTGATGGCCTCCTCGGACGTCTTGCCTGCCGGGATCTGCTGCGCTGTCACGTGCTGGTCGGGATGGCGCTCGTTCCACGAGGCGACCATGGCCTTGCCCCACTGGACCTCTTGCGCGTTGTTGGAAAGCCAGACCGTGATCGGACCGCGCGCGTCAGCGGCGGCGGCCGGATCCGGAGCCGACCGGCCGCAGGCTGTCGCCGTGCCCGCGAGTGCGAGCACGAGCAGCGCGTACGCCGTTCTCCTCAGCATGATTGATCTCCGAACTGTTCACGCGCGGCCTCGTCGCCGAGCGGAATTTCCGGTCGGCGCCAGCGCGACCGGTGCTTGGTCCCTGCGTGCGGGAGTGCGGTCCCCGCGTCACTCGCGGGGCACGGGCCCGATCGACGCGCGGGGCACGAACTGGGCGGGCGGCAGCTCTACGTGTGCCGCGGTGCCGAGGGCGATCACCGCGTCCAGGGCGCGGGCCGCCGCCTCTCCCCAGCCGCGGGCGTCCGCGCGGGCGGAGGCGAGCGGCGGGTAGCTGTACCGAGTCAGGGGAGCGTCGTCGTAGCCGACCACCGACAGCTGATCGGGGACGCGGACGCCCAGCTCCTGGGCGACCGAGAGCCCGGCCATCGCGGCGAGATCGTTGCCGTAGACGATCGCGGTCGGGGGCTCGGGGAGCGTGAGCAGCTCCCGCGTGGCCCGGGCGCCGCCCTCAGGGCTGAACCCGCCGGGCAGCACCGGTCCTGCGGGCAGACCGAGCGTGCCCAGCGTCCGTTCCCAGGCCGTCCGGCGCCGGTGGGCGTGCCGCAGTTCCTGGGGGCCCTCGACGTGGGCGATGCGCCGGTGTCCCAGGTCCGCGAGCCGGCGGATCGCGTCGGCGTAGGCGGGCTCGTCGTCCAGGCTCACCGCCGTCAGACCGCCGCCCCACTCGGGCTGGCCCACCACGACGGCGGGCAGACCGAGTTCGCGCATGAGCGGGGGACGCGGGTCGTCGCGGCGCAGGTCGGTCAGGAGGACACCGTCCACCTGCCGCTGTGCGGCAAGGCGCTCGTACACGCCCTGCTCGTGCTCGGGGGTGGTCACGTGCACCATGAGCCCGTCGCCGCGCTGCCCGATGACGGCTTCGACGCCGGCGATGAACGCCGGGAAGAACGGGTCAGCCCCGATCTGCTCCGCCTCGCGGGCCAGAACCAGACCGAAGGCTCCGGCCTTGCCCAGGGAGAGGCCGCGTGCCTGATGGCTCGGCGTCCAGCCGAGGTCGGCGGCGGCCGCGAGAACCCGGGCCTTGGTTTCCCCCGCGATGCCGGGCCGGTCGTTGAGCGCGAAGGAGACGGTGGCGCGCGAGACGCCCGCACGCTGTGCGACATCCGCGATGGTGGGCTTGCGTGCCATGGTGCTGGACTCCCTGGGTGCGGCCTTGGACGAGCCGGAGCGCGACGAACCGTCCAGCTGACACGGGACGCTGGTCCGCAACCAGTCCTTAAACCGGTTTGAGTCGCTGAACGAGGCCGACTAAACCGGTTTGAACGTCGGGGGTCAAGGGGGCGGCGGATGTGATCTGTGTCGTTCTCCGGGTTCGCGCGCTGCCTCTGGAGCGGGAGCCGTCCCGGCGAGCGCCTCGCGTACGCGTCCGCCGGGGTTACGTTCCGCGGAACGCTCCCGGCGTCATGCCCGTCCGCAGCCGGAAGAACTTCGTGAAGTCGCTCGCGTCCGTGAACCCGAGCCGGACGGTGACCTTCTTCGCTGTCAGGCCGCTGTGCTGCAACAGGCGCTTGGCCTCCAGAAGGACCCGGTCGTCGACGTACTGCTTGGCCGTGCGTCCCGTCGCGGCGAGCGTGGCCCGGGTCAGCGTGCGCGTGCTGTAGCCGAGCGCCGCCGCGTAGTCCTCGACGCGCCGCGTCACCGCGTGGTCCCGCTCGACGGCCGCGTGAAAGCGACGGAACGTCTCCGACGCGGTGGTCGGCCGCGGCGCCGGGCCGCGCGCCTGCGCGAGCCGCACCACGAGCACGGACACCAGCGCGCGGAGCACCTCGGTATGTGCCTGGAGGGGGAGCGAGGCCATCGCCCCGTACTCGTAGACGAGATGGTCGAGCGCCCGGCGAACGCCTTCCGCGTCCGAGCCATCGAGGACCGACGGGCGCTGTTCGTACGGCGGATCCATGTGTGCCGCCGAAACGGTCGCCGGCGGCAGGAAGCCGGGCTGGAACAGCACGATCACCCCGTCCGCCGCCACCAGGTCGGGGCCGAACCGCTGCACCTGCCCCGGCCGGATCCACAGCCACGACCCGGGCCTCAGCTCGTGTTCGACGAAGTCGACCCACATGCGCAGCGGCCGTTCACGGGCGCCGATCAGCTGGTGGAAGGCGGGGCGCAGGGGCGCGTACGGGTCGTTGCCGTGGCGCCGCGAGCGTTCGAGCAGGTCGGCGAGTTCCATCACCTCGACTCCGGCCGGTGCGCCCACGGCCGGGGTGTACTCCAGGTCCCTGACGTCGGGGCGCCCTGCAGGGTGTCCGTTTTTCCCCATCGATGGTCCCGAGGGTACCGCTGCCGCGTCCAGATCGCTCAGTAGCGTGAAAGCACAGGTCAGCGACGTGTTTGAGGTGGTCCAATGCGGTTGGTCGTGGGAATGACCGGGGCGACGGGTGCCCCGTTCGGTGTCCGTCTGCTGGAGAATCTGCGCGAGCTGCCGGGCGTGGAGACGCACCTCGTGCTGTCCCGCTGGGCGCGCACCACCATCGAGCTGGAGACGGGCCTGTCCGTGGCCGAGGTGTCCGCCCTCGCGGACGTCACGCATCATCCCGAGGACCAGGGCGCCACCATCTCCTCCGGGTCGTTCCGCACCGACGGCATGGTGATTGTGCCGTGCTCCATGAAGACCCTCGCCGGGATCAGGACCGGATACGCCGAAGGGCTCGTCGCCCGGGCCGCCGACGTGGTTCTCAAGGAGCGACGCAGGCTCGTCCTCGTCCCGCGCGAGACACCGCTGAACGAGATCCACCTCCAGAACATGCTCGAACTCGCCCGCATGGGCGTGCAACTGGTGCCGCCCATGCCCGCCTTCTACAACAACCCGCAGACCGTCGACGACATCGTCGACCACGTGGTGGCCCGCATCCTCGACCAGTTCGACCTGCCCGCGCCCGCCGCCCGGCGCTGGGCCGGGATGCGCGCCGCCCGCGCCGCTTCCCGATCCTTCGGCGACGCCGCCTGAAGTCCCCTGCCCCGTAAAGGAATTCACCATGGCCTACGACGACTTGCGCAGCTTCCTCGACACCTTGGAGAAGGAGGGGCAGCTGCTGCGCATCACCGACGAGGTGCTGCCCGAGCCGGATCTCGCGGCCGCCGCCAACGCGACGGGCCGCATCGGCGAGAACGCCCCCGCCCTCCACTTCGACAACGTCAAGGGCTTCACAGACGCCCGGATCGCCATGAACGTGCACGGCTCGTGGGCCAACCACGCGCTCGCGCTCGGGTTGCCGAAGAACACGCCGGTCAAGGAGCAGGTGGAGGAGTTCGCGCGGCGCTGGGACGCCTTCCCCGTCGCGCCAGAGCGCCGCGAGGACGCCCCCTGGCGCGAGAACACCCAGGAGGGCGAGGACGTCGACCTGTTCTCGGTGCTTCCCCTCTTCCGCCTCAACGACGGAGACGGCGGCTTCTATCTCGACAAGGCCGCCGTCGTCTCCCGTGACCCGGATGACCCGGACGACTTCGGCAAGCAGAACGTCGGTACGTACCGCATCCAGGTCATCGGCACCAACCGGCTCGCCTTCCAGCCCGTGCCCATGCACGACGTGGCCCAGCACCTGCGCAAGGCCGAGGAGAAGGGTGAGGACCTGCCCATCGCCATCACCCTCGGCAACGATCCCGTGATGGCGATCGTGGCCGGGATGCCGATGGCGTACGACCAGAGCGAGTACGAGATGGCGGGCGCCCTGCGCGGCGCGCCCGCGCCGATCGCCACCGCGCCGCTCACCGGCTTCGACGTGCCCTGGGGGAGCGAGGTCGTCATCGAGGGCGTCATCGAGTCCCGCAAGCGCCAGATAGAGGGCCCCTTCGGCGAGTTCACCGGTCACTACTCGGGGGGCCGCCGGATGCCCGTCATTCGCGTGGACCGCGTCTCGTACCGCACGAACCCGGTTTTCGAGTCGCTCTACCTCGGCATGCCGTGGACGGAGTGCGACTACCTCGTCGGCCCCAACACGTGCGTGCCGCTGCTCAAGCAGCTGCGCGCCGAGTTCCCCGAGGTGCAGGCCGTCAACGCCATGTACACACACGGCCTGATGGTGATCATCTCCACGGCCAAGCGGTACGGCGGCTTCGCCAAGGCCGTCGGCATGCGTGCCATGACGACGCCGCACGGGCTCGGCTACGTGGCCCAGGTGATCCTCGTCGACGAGGACGTCGACCCGTTCAACCTGCCGCAGGTCATGTGGGCCATGTCCGCCAAGGTCAACCCGAAGGACGACGTCGTCGTCATTCCCAACCTGTCGGTCCTGGAACTCGCGCCCGCCGCGCAGCCCGCCGGCATCAGCAGCAAGATGATCATCGATGCGACGACGCCGGTCGCCCCGGACATCCGCGGCAACTTCTCCACTCCGGCCAAGGACCTGCCCGAGACCGCCGAGTGGGCCGCTCGCCTGCAGCGCCTCATCGCGGCCCGCGGCTGACCCCACCGATCCTCGCCGAAAGGACAACTCCCTTGAACCACATGCCTGTTGAATGCCCTCGCTGCGCCTTTGCGGAGATCTCCCTGCTTGCCACGTCCCCCGTCCCGGGCGTGTGGGACGTGGTCCAGTGCGGCCGCTGCCTCTACACCTGGCGCACCATCGAACCCGCCCGCCGCACCCAGCGCGACGCCTACCCCGACACCTTCAAGCTGACGGAGTCGGACATCGAGAACGCGATCGAGGTGCCTGCGGTGCCGCCACTGCTGAAGTGACGTTCCTGGCACGCCCGGAGACTTCACCGCCTGGCAACGGGACCTCGCCAACACCGCTGCCATCGCGCAGCCGGACCGGGAGCTCGGACCGGCCGCCGCCCGCCGCGCCCTGCGCGTCACCCCACCCGACGCACCCGCACTGCCCCTGGAGACGGCCCCGGTCCTGGTCGAGTTCGGCATTCCCGGCGCCGTCGTCCAAGGAGACGGCGGGCAGGCCGCCGCGGAGGCTCTCGCCGGACGGACACCGACCTGCACCTGATCGGCCGACGGCACGCCGACCGGGAGGCGTCGTAAAGGCGGACGGCTCGGATCCGACGTAGGGCTGACAAGGCCTCCCGCTCCTGCACCACTGCCCATGGGGAAGCCCAGTGGGGCCACATCCGTGGACACCGCGCCGTCATCGACCCGACCTCGGGTCGTGGCTAGCATCGCGACCATGCCATCCGACACGGATCCGTCGATCATGAACCCGCTCGAACAGTTGACGATCGACCAGCTGCGGGCCCGGACCAGCATGAAGTGGACCACCTTTCCGGCCGACGTACTGCCCCTCTGGGTGGCCGAGATGGACGTGCCGCTCGCCGAGCCGGTCGCGGCCAGGCTGCACGAGGCCATCGCCGCCGGCGACACCGGCTATCCCAGCGGCCGTGCCTACGCCCGTGCCCTCCAGTCGTTCGCCGCGGACCGCTGGGACTGGCGGGGCCTCGAGGCCGAGCAGACCGCGATCGTCCCCGACGTGATGATGGGCATCGTCGAGGCGCTGCGGCTGATCACGTCTTCGGGCGACGCCGTGGTGGTGTGCCCGCCCGTCTACCCGCCGTTCTACGCCTTCGTCACCCACGCCGACAGGAGAGTGATCGAAGCGCCGCTCGGACCCGACGGCCGACTCGACATGGAGACGCTCCGGGTGGCGTTCGCCTCGGCCCAGCGCGTCTCCGCACGGACCGTGCTGCTGCTGGCCAACCCCCACAACCCCACCGGAACCGTGCACACCAGGAACGAACTCATCGCGGTCGCTGCTCTGGCCAGGTCCTTCGGAGTGCGAGTCGTCTCGGACGAGATTCACGCGCCCTTGGTCCTGCCCGGCGCCGAGTTCGTCCCCTACCTGACTCTCCCCGGCGCCGAGGACGCGTTCGCCCTGCACTCCGCGTCGAAGGCCTGGAATCTCGCCGGTCTGAAGGCGGCACTCCTGGTAGCCGGACCGAACGCGGTCGACGACCTGCACCGGCTTCCGGAGGAGGTAAGCCATGGACCCAGCCACGTCGGCATCCTCGCCCACACCGCCGCCTTCGAGGAGGGACGGCCCTGGCTGGACGCGCTGCTGCGTGGCCTCGACACCAACCGGGCGCTGCTCGCCGACCTCATCGCCGAGCGACTTCCCGGGCTCGCCCTGATGTGGCCGGAGGCCACCTATCTCGCCTGGCTCGACTGCCGCACCCTCGGCCTCCATACGACGTCGCCGACCACCGCCACTCCGGTGGTCAGCGACATCGCCGGCCCCGCCCAGCTGTTCCTCGACCAGGCGCGGGTCGCGTTGAGCTCAGGGCACGCGTTCGGCAGCGGGGGCGCCGGGTTCGTACGGATCAACTACGCCACCTCTTCGGCGATCCTTCGCGAAGCGGTGGACCGCATGGCCGCCGCGGTGTCCGGCCTCGAAGCCCGCTGACCAGCCGAGAAAAGCATCACATGTCCAGGTCCGTGACCAACCACGAGAAGTCGGCCACGGCGTCGGCCGGAAGACCGTACTGTCCGTCAGAGAATGTGCAGCGTGCAGCGTGCCTCTGCCGTTGAGCTCGTCCCCGCGTAGACGTCGACGCGGCCGCGCTCCACGACGTACGTCCCTGCCGGGTCGTTCGTCCAGAAGCCGAGGTCATCGGCGCCGAGCCGGAAGCGGACCGTTGTGCTCCCGCCCGGCTCCAGCGTCACCCGCTCGAAGCCGCGCAGCCGGCGCACCGGCTGGGCGATGCTCGCCGCGACGTCGTGGATGTAGAGCTGGACCACCTCGTCGCCGACGCAGTCGCCGGTGTTGGTGACCGTCACCGTGACCTCGAGCGTCTCGCCCGCCGCCAGCTCATCGCGGGTGATCTCGGCACGCCGCAGCTCCGGGGCGCCGGTGGTGAACGTCGTGTAGCTCAGGCCGTGCCCGAACGGCAGCTGCGGGGTCTCTTCGAGGTCCAGGTACTTCGAGACGAACTTCGGGTCGGCGCCCAGGACATGGGCGGGGCGGCCGGTGTTCTCGTGGTTGTAGTAGACCGGAATCTGGCCCACCGCCCGTGGGAACGACACGGGCAGCTTGCCGCCGGGGTTGACCGTGCCGAACAGCACGTCCGCCACGGCGTGCCCCGCCTCGATGCCCGGGTGCCAGGCCTCAAGGACCGCGGGCGCGGTGTCCAGCCAGTCGCCGATCGTCAGGGGCCTGCCGTTCAGGAGCACCACGGCGTACGGCTTGCCGGTCGCGGCGACGGCGGCGATCAGCTCCTCCTGCCCGGAGGGCAGTCCGATGTCGCTGCGCACGGACGCCTCGCCGCTGAGCGCGGGGGGTTCGCCGACCACGACGACCGTTATTTCGGCCTCCTGCGCCGCGGCGACCGCGGCCGTGATGTCGTCATCGGCGTGGATGATGCGGGCGTCGGGCGCCGCCGTGCGCACCGCGTCCACGATGCTCACGGACGGAAGGTGGAAGCCGCCGGGACCGGCCCAAGTGCCGTGCAGGTCCGTGGAGCTCGCGAGCGGGCCGACGACCGCGATCGAGGGTGTGGTGCGCTCCAGGGGGAGAAGACCGTCGTCGTTCTTGAGCAGCACCATCGACCGGGCGCCGGCGGCTCGCGCCGCTTCCCGTGCGGCCGGCGTCGGACCGGTGATCTCGGCGGGCTCGTCGGTGTACGGCTGGTCGAACAGGCCGAGGGCGAACTTGAGGCGCAGGATGCGCGTGACCGCGTCGTCGAGGCGGGTCTCGCCGATCAGGCCGTCGGCCACGAGCTGCTCGCCGTGCTCGGTCACGTTGGTGGAGACCATCTCCATGTCGAGCCCGGCGTTGAAGGCGAGGCGTGCCGCGTCGGCACCGTCCTCGGCGAAGCCGTGCGCGATGAGTTCTTCGACACCCGTGTAGTCGCTCACGACGAAGCCGTCGAAGCCCCACTCCTCCTTGAGGATCGCGTTCATCGTGTGCGGATTGCCGTGCGCCGGTACCCCCGCGACCGTGTTGAACGCGGCCATCACCGTGGCCACGCCCGCGTCTACGGCGGCCTTGAAGGGCGGCAGATAGTGGTTGCGCAGCCGCTGCTCGGAGACATCGACCGTGTTGTAGTCGCGGCCGCCCTCCGCTCCGCCGTAGGCGACGAAGTGCTTGGCGCACGCCGCGATGCGCTCCCCGTCCGCCAACTCGCCGCCGCCGTCGGAACCTTGGTAGCCGCGGACCTTGGCCACCGCAAAGGCGGCGTTGACGTACGGATCCTCGCCGCAGCCCTCCGCGATGCGGCCCCAGCGCGGCTCATGGGTGACGTCCATCATCGGCGAGAACGTCCAGCGCACACCGTTCGAGCGGGTCTCCGCTGCCGACACCTCGGCGTCGCGGCGGGCCACCTCCGGGTCGAAGGAGGCCGCCTGGGCCAGCGGGATCGGGAACGTGGTCCAGAAGCCGTGGATGACGTCGAGGCCGAAGAGGAGCGGGATGCCGAGCCGGGACTCCTCGACGGCCATCCGCTGCAGGGCGTTGGTGTGCGCCGCACCATGGATGTTGAGCACCGAGCCGAGCAGACCGGCGCGCGCCGCCGCCTCGATGTGCGCGGTCTGGCCGCCGCCGGGACCCGTGTCACCGGTCCAGGTCAGCTGTTGCAGCTGACCCAGTTTCTCCGCGGTGGTCATCTGGTCGAGAAGCCCCTTGACCTGGTCCTCATATCCTCGAAGCATGCGAGCCCCTCACCGCTCTATTGCCGCATCGCCCATGCGAAGTTAACGTGTGCGCCAGTCATGTAAGCGCATTCAGGAAGCGCATACAAGTGGGTGGAGGTTTCTGATGGCCGACCTCGGGATTCCGACGGCCGGGGGCGGACTGCACGTCATGAGTTTCAATCTGCAGGTCCACTGGGACAACCCGCCCCACACCTGGCCCGAGCGCAGACAGACGGTCGCCGAGCTACTGCGCCGTCAACGTCCTCACCTCATCGGCACCCAGGAAGGCCTGCGGCACCAAGTGCACGATGTCGAGGCCGCCTTGGGCGAGTACGGTGACGACTACGGCTGGATCGGAGAGGGGCGGGAGGGCGGTGACGACGGCGAGTTCATGGCCATCTTCTACGACCGCCGGCGCCTGGCCCCCCTGACACACGGTCACTTCTGGCTCTCCGGCACACCGGACATCCCGGCCTCCAACACCTGGGGCGGCGGCTGCCCCCGCATGGTCACCTGGGTCCACTTCCGCGACCTGGCCACGGGTGGCGAGCTGTACGCCGCCAACACCCACTTCGACCATGCGAGCGCCCGCGCCCGCGAACGCTCCGCGGCCCTGCTCGCCGAGCGGCTGAGCACGCTCGCACCCGACATCCCGACCGTCGTCACCGGCGACTTCAACACCCCCGCGGGACCGGACAGTTCGCCGTACATCCGCCTACTCGCCGACGCGGGACTCGTGGACGCCTGGGACGCGGCCGAGGAACGCGGCCCGGACCTGGGCACCTTCCACGACTACTTGCCCCCGGTCCCTGACGGCGAGCGCATCGACTGGATTCTCGTCTCGCGAGGCGTCCGGGTCCGCTCGGCACACGCCCACACCTTCGCGCCCAGCGGCCGCTTCCCCAGCGACCACCTGCCGATCGAAGCTGTTCTGCACACCGCACCACCCCGACCGTCCTCGGAGGACCCCACCCCATGACCTCTCGCCGCCCCGCCACCGAGTGGCTCGCCGACGCCGTCCTCTACCAGATCTATCCGCAGTCCTTCGCCGACTCCGACGGCGACGGCATCGGCGACTTCGCCGGTGCCGAGGCCAAGCTGGACCACCTCGCCTGGCTCGGCGTCAACACCGTCTGGTTCAACCCGTGCTTCGCCTCGCCGTTCCGGGACGCGGGCTACGACGTCAGCGACTACCTCACCGTCGCCCCGCGCTACGGCACCAACGACGACCTGGTCAACCTCGTCGACGCCGCCCGGCGCCGCGGCATCCGCGTCCTGCTCGACCTGGTCGCCGGCCACACCTCCGACGAACACGCCTGGTTCAAGGCATCGGCTGACGACCCCGCCGACCAGCGCTACATCTGGGCCGACACCGAGACGGCACCGCCCGGCTTCGTCGCCTCGCCCGGCACCCGTTCCGGCTTCTACCAGCCCAACTTCTTCGAGTCGCAGCCCGCCCTCAACTTCGGCCACGCCCACATGAACGCTGACGAGCCCTGGCGCCTGCCCGTCGACGCCGAAGGGCCCCGCACCAACCGCCGCGCCCTGCGCGACATCATGGACCACTGGCTCTCCCTCGGCCTGTCCGGCTTCCGCGTAGACATGGCCGCATCGCTGATCAAGGACGACCCCGGCCACGTCGAAACCGCCAAGCTGTGGCGGGAGCTGCGCGGCTGGCTCGACACCAGGCACCCGCACGCGGCACTCCTGTCCGAATGGGGCGACCCGGCGACCTCCGTCCCGGCCGGCTTCCACGCCGACTTCTTCCTGCAGTTCGGCTCCGAGAACGACGGCCTGTACCTGCGCTCCCTGTGGAACAACTTCACAGGCACGGTCAGTGAGCCCTGGGCGCCGCAAGCCCCGTACTTCGACGCCTCGGGCGAAGGCTCCCCGCGTACCTTCCTCGACGGCTGGCGCGCGGCCCGCGACGCCATCGGCGACGCCGGCTTCATCGCCCTGCCCACCGCCAACCACGACTTCTCCCGCCTGGCCTGCGGGCCCCGCACCGCCGAGCAGCTGCCCGCAGCCTTCGCGTTCCAGCTCACCTGGCCGACGCTGCCCGCGATCTACTACGGCGACGAGATCGGCATGCGCTACGTCCCCGGCCTGCCCGACCACGAGGGCAGCCGCCTCGGCCCCCGATACAACCGGGCCGGCTCACGCACCCCCATGCAGTGGAACGACACTCCCAACGCGGGCTTCTCCACTGCCCCGGCCGACCAGCTCTACCTGCCCGTCGACCCCGACGCGAACCGGCCCACGGTCGCCGCCCAGCAGGCCGACCCCGACTCCCTTCTGAACCTGGTCCGACGCCTCATCACCCTGCGCCGCGCCACCCCGGAACTCGGTCCCGACGGGAGCACCGAAGTCCTGCACGACGGCTACCCGCTGTCCTACATCCGCGGCGGCCGCTACCTCGTCGTCGTCAACCCGCGCGGCGAGCACGCGGACGCAGCCGCACCGAAGGACACCGCCACCCCGGTGGTGGCATCCGGGGTCACGGTGAGCGGGGGCAGGATCAGCGCGGAGGGCTTCGGCTACGGCATCTTCGAGTTGTAACCCACAACAGGAGGGGCCGCACCGCCTTCCGGCGGCGCGGCCCCTCCTGTTACCGGCGTCAGCCCTTGCGGACCGTGAACTCCCCGCGGCGTACGCGCAGGATCGTGCGCCCGCCCTCGTAAGAGGACTTGGCGTCCTCGCACCGCGCCCGGCCGTCGACGGCCACGACTGCCTCGCCGCCCAGTGCGCGGAAGGTGACCTCGCCGTCCGCGATCCCGGAGATCTCGGCGGTCGCGTACGCGATGCGCAGCCCGCCCGCCATGAGGCCCAGCGGCAGCATCGCCGCGCTCGCCCCCTCGAGGTGCAGCCGCTCTCCACCGAACAGGGCCTTGCCTTTTTCGGAGACGGTGCAGGACTGGGCGTAGCCGGAGGTGACGTTGAAGGCATGCAGCAGACGGCCGCCGTGCTCGTCCTTCGTGGTGAGCATGAAGACGCCCGCGTCGGTGGAGCTGTGAGTGATCGCGGGTACCGCGCCCAGAACCTTGAAGGCGCTGAGCCAGAAGTCGAGGTCGCAACGGTACGCCGTGGTGATCACGACCGCCCGCCCCTTGCCCACAGGGATGTCGAAGCCGCAGCCGTCCCCCGTGGACACCTCACGCAGGACCGTCTCGCCCCGGCTCGCCGAGCACAACTGAGCCTTGGGCACCCGGATCTCGGCCCGCGGCGCCGCCCACCCGTGCGCGGTCGCGGACAGCCAGAACTGGTTCGCGTCCGTGAGGGTCTTGCCGGGTGTCAGGCCCAGCGCCTCCCGCAGTACCGTGCAGGACGCGCTCGTCATGTCCTTGTCCGGCGTCTGACCCGACAACAGCAGCTGCCCGCCCGCCCGCAGGTACCGCACGAGACGCTCCTGCACCACGCGTGCCAGGTACTGCCCTGTGGCAAGGGCGAGGACCGGCTGCTCGGCCGGATCCAGGTCCGCGGCCTGAAGATCGACGCTCCGGTACCGGAAGCCGCCGAGCAGCATGGCCCGCGACAGGGCGCCACGCGGCCCGAAGCCACGGGTGCCCGTCACGTCGTCGACCAGGGCCTGCACGGCGGCACTGTCCGGCGGCCGGTATTCGGTGAGGTAGTGGTCGGGCACGAAGCCGAGCACCACGTCGTCGTACTCCGCCCTCATCGGCGCCAGCGCCGCGGCCAGTCCGCGGACGGCCTGCGCTGTCTCCCTCGTGGGGGCGAAGCTGACGCCGGGCCTGCCCTCGGGGTCGACGGGCGCGGCGAAGCCATGGCGTTCGCCGGTGATGCCGATGCGGTCGTTGCCGTCGCCGACCGGCTTGTCGAGCTTCGGGTTGAAGCCGCCGGCGAACAGGTAGTAGTTGATCATCTTCGCGCCCTGGGCGACACAGAGCCGCGTCTTGAGCCCGACCGCCCCGCGCCCTGTCTCATTGCTCAGGTCGTCCCCGTAGTCGGCGTGCCCGGCGTCGAACTCCAGGGCCGTCAACGGCTGATCACTGTCATTGACCGCGTCCATGAACGCATTGACCAGATACAGGTCCGTCACGTTGCCGAGGGTCAGGTCGCCGAGGTAGAAGTCCGCGCCGGAGATCATCCCTGGCTTGCCCGCGTAGGACTCCATCAGCTGGCTGACACCGATCGGGAAGTTCTCCGCGCTCCCGCCGCCCGTCCCGTGGATGTTGATCAGGAACGGGATACCGCGAACCCCGCCCGCCTCCGCGTACGAGCGCAGCCGCGCCGCGTAGTCGGCGATGGCGCCGCGCATGTACGTCCCCAGGTCGTGCATGAGGGCGGGTGCGTAGCCGTCCTTCGGGGCCCGGATCGCGGCGTCGCGTTCGCCGGCGCTGCCACCCGCGAACGGATAGCGCTCGGCCAGATCCTTCCCGTACGTCGTGTCCAGCCAGGTGTTGAAGTCCCGCAGGCAACGGTCGGTCAGGATGAGCCCGTTGCTGACCCACGGCAGCATGCCGATCTCGTTGTCGAGCTGGCAGGCGATCACGCCGGGTCTGCCCTTGCGGTGCAGGCGCTCGGCGATGACCGGCATCACCGCGTCGTACCAGCGCCTGGCCTCCCTGAGGTACGCGGGCGCCAGATAGTCGACGGCGGCCGTGGTGGCCTTGTCGCCGTTCCAGCCCGTCGGCACGATCTCCGGGTGGTCCGTGCGCACCCGCTGCGGGACGCCCTCGCCCTTCAGTTCGGCCATGGTGAACGGACCGGGCCTGGCGATGACATGGAAGCCGTTCTCCCGGCACAGGTCGAGGAAAGCGCCCAGGTCGCGCTCGGGCCTCGTCCGGCCGGTGACGTCGATCGAGCCGTCCGCGGTCTCGTGCCACATCCATGGGATGTACGTGGCGATTGCGTTGAGTCCTGCTTCCTTCGCCTTGTCGAGCCGGGACTGCCAGTCCGCGCGCTTGAGGCGGAAGTAGTGGATCTCACCGGCAAGGACAACAGTCGGTTCGCCGTCGATGAGGAACTGTTTGTCGCGGTAGGTGACGGAGGCGGCGGACCCATCGCCCGGAGACCGGGTATTCGCGGCCGCCGCTGCGGAATTCAGCGACCCAGGGGCCGCCGCCAGGGCGACCCCGGCGCCCAGGCCGCCCAGGACGGTTCTGCGCCTCGGAGCGAAACCGGGGGTAGTGACCGGCACTGACTGCTGTGTCATCGCGGCTCCTCGGTGCTCACGTGCTCCGGTGTGTCCAGGTAGCGCAGTTGCAGCGCGGTGAGCCGCGCCGTGAGGTCCTCGACGACCTGCGCATACTCGGGGTCGTCGTACCGGTTGTGCAGCTCGTCCGGATCCCGCTCCAGGTCGAACAGCTCCCACTGCGGTGCCCGGGTGTCCGGCGACGCCCCGGCCTGCCCCGAACCGTGGCCCGGATAATGGATCAGCTTGTGCGTCCGGGTGCGGATCCCGTAACTGGCCTGCACGCCATGGCACACGTCCAGGTGCTCGAAGTAGCGGTAGTAGACCGCGTCACGCCAGTCGTCCGGCCGCTCGCCGCGCAGCAGCGGCAGCAGACTGTTGCCCTGCATCCGCTCGTGCGCGGGTACGTCGGCGAGGTCGAGAATCGTCTGCGCGTAGTCGACGTTCGCCACCAGCTCGTCGCACGACGACCCCGGCTGCACCACCCCCGGCCAGCGCACGACCAACGGGATGCGCAGCGACGGCTCATACATGAACCGCTTGTCGAACCAGCCGTGTTCACCCAGATAGAAACCGTGGTCGGAGGTGTACGCGACCGCGGTGTCTTCGGTCAGCCCACTGACGTCGAGGTAGTGCAGGACCCGGCCCACGTTCTCGTCGAGCCCCGCGATGACCCGCAGGTACTCCTTGATGTAGCGCTGATAGCGCCACTCCCGCTCCGCACGCTCCGAAAGCCCTTCGGGCACCGGCATCTTGAGGTCCTGCGGCAGCAGATCGGACATCCGCATGCGCGCCTCGGCCGCCGCGCCCGCCCGGTTCGCGTAGTCGTCGTGGAGCGTGGCCGGGGCCGGAATCTCCTCGTGCTCGTACAGGTGGCGATGGCGCTCGGCCGGCTCGAAGGCGCGGTGCGGCGCCTTGTGCTGGATCAGCAGCGCGAACGGCCGGTCGGGATCCCGCCCGTCCAGCCAGTTCAGGGCCAGGTCGGTGATGATGTCGGTGACGTAGCCGGCGTGCTTGTGCTCACCGTCGGCGGTGAGGAATGTGGGGTCGTGGTACTGCCCGTGCTCCGGCAGGACTTCCCAGTGGTCGAAGCCGCACGGGTCACTGACCCCGCCGTGCCCCAGATGCCATTTGCCGATGATCGCCGTCTGATAGCCCGCCGCCTGCAGCATCTCGGGGAACGACGGCTGACGCGCGTCGAACTTCTGCCCCGGCTGCTCCAGCGTCGTCATGCCGTGGACATGGCTGTACGCGCCGGTGAGCAGCGTCGCGCGGGCGGGCGAGCAGATCGAGTTCGTACAGAAGGCGTTGTCGAACCGCATGCCTTCGGCCGCCAGCCGGTCCACCGCCGGAGTCCGGTTGATGACACTTCCGTACGCGCCGATGGCGGGCACTGCGTGGTCATCGGTCATCATCACGATGATGTTGGGGCGCCGGACAGGGCGACGGCCCTGTCCGTGTCTCGGATCCGTCATACTCCGAAGTTCTCCTTCGCCAGCAGCGGCCGCACGCGCCGCGCGAACCCTCCGCTGCGGAACGGGCCCTGCAGCAGCCCTGGCTTGAGCACTTGGGCGAGTGCCGCCGCGATCATGCCCTGGTCCAGCGCGAGCATGTAGTCGCTGACCCGGCCTGTGTTCACGTCGACCGAGTCACGGAAGCCCAGGCCGTCCTCGTACGCCCCGAAGTCCCGGGCGATGCGCAGCAGGTTGGTGACCGCCTCGTCGCGTGCGAACGGCATCGCGAGGAAGGATGCGTGCGGAGTGACCACGCCCCCGGAGGTGTAGCCGTCGACGGCCATGCCGATGGCGTCCACGCCGTACGTGGCATAGCCGCCCGCGGGGACGTCGGCGGGGGAGAAGCCCCAGTAGCCGTACGCCTCCTCGACCATCCCGTGCTCGATCTGACTGCGCACGTAGCGCTGGTGGTTGAGCCCCCACGCGCCCGGCGACCACGCCGCCTCCGGCACGAACAGCGGCACCATCAGCGCCTCGAACATCGACCCGCCCCAGGAGGGGACGATCTTGCGGCCCCGGTACGTGTAGTGCCCGCGCCACAGCCGCACACCGTCGACCGTCACCCACTCGCCCTCGGGCTGCTGGTCCTGCTCGGCGCCCGGCTCCAGCGTGCGGAAGGTGTGCCAGTAGTGCTCACCGGGCAGCGAGCCGTCGGCGATGCCGAGGTAACTGGCCATGCGCGGCTCGGTGTTGAGCGTGCCGTACCAGTGGGGGGTGAAGGATTCGGTGGCCGTGGAGTAGCCGCCGTGCAACTGGCCGGGGTTGGCTGCCGGGTCCGCGGCGTCGTACGGCGTGTAGTAGAACGACCAGTCGGCGTCCGCGAGCAGCCGCGCCACGCGCGGGCGCAGCTCCGGGTCGGCGTCGGCGGCGATCCTCAGGCCCGTGACCAGCCACGCGTTGTCGACGGACGACAGGAACGGGTCTACCGGGTCGCCGCTGCCCGGCCATGTCGTGAGGGTCTCGCCGGTGTAGGCGTCGTACCAGTTGAACCAGAAGCCGTGGGCGCGCTCCAGCCGCTCTACGGCGGTGACGGTGCGGGCGAGGCGGCGGTGCATCGTCGTGGCGTCGATGACTCCGAGTCCGCCGGCCGCGACCGTCGCCCACAGGCCGCAACCGATGTTGGTCGGTGAGGTGTTGACGGACGGCGTGAGTGTGCTCGCGGTGACGTCCATGGTGTCCGCGGCCAGACCGAAGTCCGTGGTCAGGGCCTCGATGGAGCGGTACGTGTCGCGGAACCAGCGGCTCAGCAGGGCGCCGGTACCGGCTCCGGCGGCCGTGCCGGTGGCGCCGAGAGCGAGGGCGGTGGACGCGCCCGCCGCGGTGGCGAGGAAGGTACGGCGTTTCATCCCGGTCTCTCCTTTGAGGTGGGGGCGTGGTCAGATACGGGACAGGTGGAGCGAGCGCAGGCCCGGCAGCGGGATGTCCAGCGACAGAGACGCGGCGCCGTCCGGTCCAGTCGTGAGCGGGGGGAGTTGTTCGTGGGGGAGCGTGTCGGTGAGTGCGTCGCGGGTCGTATCGGAGTCGGTGGTGTCCGCGCGGTGCAGTGAGACGGCGTACGAGGTGTCGGCAGCGAGGCCGGTCACCCGTACAACGGCCGTGCGGTCCAGCGCCGGCGAACCCGGCGGCATACCGGGGCGGTCGGCGGCCGTGTTCCTCACCACGACGTACATGTGCGAGCAGTCGTCCGTGTGCCTCGCCACGGCGTTGACCAGGGCCTGGGCGCCGTCGCCGGTGACGTGCGGCGGTACGGCGCCGGTGGCGTCGACCGTGATTGTCACGGTCGCGAGGGAGATACCCCGGGCCTTGACGCACCCGGGGACGGGCGTCGAGGTGAGCGGTCCGGGGCCGTCGTCGGTAAGGGCCGCGACCTTGTACCAGTAGCCGCGACCGGGTTCGGCCCGGGTGTCGGCGTACGGAGGGCGGGGGAGGCACTGCCCGGTCAGGGGCTCGTAGGGCCCCTCCGCGAACGGCGAGCGGTGCACGAGGTAACCACGGGCCCCCGGCACCGGCTCCCACGTCAGGAACACATGGCCGGTGCCGTCCTCGGCGCGCAGTCCGGCGGGCGGTGGCAGGGTGACCGCCACTGCCGGGGGCCGGTCCAGGGCGTGTTGTGCGGCGTTCCTCGGTGGCATGGTGGTCCGCCTCTCGAATGGATGCGCATACATTCATGACGTACGGATTCACCGGTTCCCGTCCCCGTGGCGCGGGACGGGAACCGGCCGGCGGGAAGGGCTACTTCAGCCCGGCGGTGGCGATGCCCTGAGTGAAGAAGCGCTGGAGCAGGACGAAGACAAGCAGCACCGGCAGCACCACGAGGAAGGCGCCTGCCATCAGGACACCGTTCGAACCGTCCGCCTGGGTCGGGTCCGTGGCGAAGGTGGCGAGTGCGACCGGGAGCGTGTACTTGCCCGGGTCGTTGGTGGCGACCAGCGGCCACAGGAAGTTGTTCCAGGAGCCGAGGAACACGAAGATCGACAGTGTCGCCAGGGCCGGCTTGACCAGCGGCAGCACGATCCGCCAGAAGATGTACCACTCGCGGGCGCCGTCCATCCGCGCCGCCTCGAGCAGCTCGTCCGGGATGGCCTGGATGAACTGCCGCATGAGGAAGACGCCGAAGGCCCCTGCCGCGAACGGAAGGATCAGCGCGGCGTAACTGTCGATCAGTCCCATCCCGCTCATCATCACGAACATGGGCAGCAGCATCAGGTTGCCGGGCACCATCAGGGCGCCGAGCACGACACCGAAGATCGGCCGCTTCCCTACGAAGTTCAGCTTCGCCAGGGCGTAGCCGAGCATCGAGCAGAACAGCAGATTGCAGACGGTCACGAACACGGCCACGAGCAGGGAGTTGAAGAGCGCCTGCCCGACGTCCATCCGGTCGAGCAGTTCCCGGAAGTTGTCCAGGGTCCACTCGGTCGGCCACCACACCGGCGGGCTCGCGCCCAGCTCCCGCTGCGTCTTGAAGGACGACAGCGCCATCCACAGGAACGGCGCGACCGTCACGATCAGCCCGACGGTGAGCAGGACGTACACGAGTGTCCGACGGGCCCGGGTCGCCGGATCCCGCCGCGCCTTGCCCGCCGGGGCCGCGAGCGGGGCCCGGGTCTCGGTCGTGCTCATGAGGTCTTGTCCTTGAGGAGGCGGAGCTGGAGCGTCGTGATCGCGAGGACGATCACGAACAGGACGTATGCCATGGCGCTGGCATAGCCCATGTGGAAGAAGTCGAAGCCCTCGCGGTACATGTGCAGCGAGATCGTCAGGGTGCTGTCCGACGGGCCGCCGTCAGTCATCACGAACGGCTCCTCGAAGACGTTGAGGAAGCCGATCGTGGTCATGACGGCGACATAGAGCATGGTGGGCCGCAGCAGCGGCACCGTGATCCTGCGGAACTCCTGGAAGATCCCCGCGCCGTCGATCCGCGCCGCCTCCCGCACCTCTGTGGGAATGGCCTGCAGACCGGCGAGGAAGAGGACCATCGCCGAACCCATGTTGCGCCAGACGGCCATCATGATCAGCGAGGGCATCGCGAGTGTCTCGGAGCCGAGGAAGTCCGGTGTCTGGATGCCGAGTTGGTGGCCGAGGCCCGCGATCAGACCCTCGCTGGGATCGAGGACGAAGCGCCAGATGACGGCGACCGCCACGATGGCTGTGACGACGGGCGCGTAGAAGCCGACACGGAAGAAGGTGCGCAGCCGGTCGATGCCCGAGTTGAGCAGCACCGCGGCCGCCAGGCCGCTGCCGATCGTGAGCGGCACGCCGAGCACGACGAAGTATGCCGTGTTGAACAGCGCCCTGACGAACTTGTCGTCCTGGAACAGCTTCGTGTAGTTGTCCAGGCCCACGAACTGAGCCGACAGCGGATCAGTGACATTGCGCAGACCGAAGTCGGTGAAGCTCATCAACAGCGTGGCCACGATCGGGAACGCCATGAAGGTGAGGAACAGCCCCAGGAACGGTGTGGAGAACAGCCAGCCGGCGAGATTGTGGCGGGACAGCCGGTCCCGACGGCGCCGGCCGGGCCCGGTGCCGTCAGCCCGAGCCTTCGACACCACTGCGTCCTGTCCCGCACCCGGTGCACCGGCCTGTGCGGTGGTGGTGCTCATGGGGTCAGTCCACCAGCCCCTCGGCCGTCTTCTGCAGCGTCTTCGCGGTCGCCGCCGGGTCCGCGCCCTGCGAGATCTTCGCCAGGGCGCCCTCGACGGCCGCGGCGAACTCGTTCCACTTCTCCAGCGGCGGGATCGCCTTCGCCGTGTCGAGCGAGGCCTTGAAGGTGGCGAGCGACTCGCCGCCGCTCTTGAGGGCGGGCTCGTCCCAGGCGGCCTTGCTGGCCGGCAGCGCCTTGTCCGCCTCGTACCACTGGGCCTGCGTCTTCGGCGTGGTGAGGTACTGGGTCAGCTCCTCGGCCGCCGCCTTGTGTGCGCTGTTCTTGAACGTGACGAGGGACGCGCCGCCGACCCAGGAGGTCGAGGTCTTGTCCGCCGGGACGGGCACGACCTTGTACTTGCCCTTGAGCTGCGGCTGCTGGTCGGCGATGTTGCGCACCATCCAGGGGCCGGACTGGAACATCGGCCGCTTCCCGGAGGCGAAGTCCTTGGTGACGTCGTACCCGGGCGTGAAGGTCTTCTTGGCGAGCCCCTTCTTGAAGTAGCTCGCCCACTCGGTGAACGCCCGTATCGCCTCGGGGGAGTCGAGGGCCGGCTTGCCGTCCTTGCCGATCAGCTCGCCGCCCGCCGAGTACAGGTACTGGACCCAGCTCTGCCAGGCGCCGGTGCTGCTGGGCTGCAGGTCCGTGCCCCACTCGGTGCCCGACTTCTGGTAGGCGGCGGCGAGAGCCTGCTGGTCCTTCCACGTGGTGGGGGCCTTGTCGACGCCCGCCTTCTCGGCGAGGTCGGTGCGGTAGTAGAGCGCGCGGGTGTCGGCGTACCAGGGAACGCCGTACGCCGTCCCGTCCTTGACGTTGCTGTCCCACGTTGCGGGGAAGAAGTCGGACTTCTTGAACGTCTTGGTGTCCACCGGCTCCAGGGCGTCCAGAGCGATGAACTCGCCCATCATCGTGGAGCCCATCTGCGCCATGTCCGGCGTCTTCTTGGCGGCGATGGCCGACACCAGCTTCTGGTGCACGACGTCCCAGCCCACCGGGGTCACCTTGACGGTGATGTTCGGGTGCTGCTTGGTGAACTCGTCGGTGACCGCCTTGAGGCGGGTGCCCTCCTCGCCCATGGCCCACACCGTGAGCGTCTGCTTCTTGTCCGCCGCCACCTGCTCACCCCCGCTGCTCCCGCAGGAGGTCAGGGCGAGCGCCGCCACCACCACGGTCGCGGCTACGCTGACGGACTTGGTGCGTGTCATGGGGCCCTCCTACATTCATGTAAGCGCTGTACGTAAGCGCATACATGACCCTGTAGTACGAGGCGGACCGACTCAAGGGGTCTGGAGGTAACGCTTCCGTAAACGTGCGGACATCCGCGAACACGCAGCGGGGAAAGGGCTGTTGCGCACCGCTCAAACGGTGCGTTCCTGTGCGCATCCGCAGCTCGCCCGGCGGGTCACCGTCACCGGCAGCACGCGCAGCTCGGCCGCCCGGTCGCGCTCGTGGAGCCGGGCGATCAGCAGCTCCACCGCCACCTCGCCCAGGTGACCGGTCGGCTGCCGTACGGTCGTGAGCGTCGGCCGCACCAGACGACTCAGCGGGATCCCGTCGAAGCCGGTCACGGCGATGTCGTCCGGGACGGCGACCCCGCGCGCCTCCAGGGCGTGCAGCGCGCCCACCGCCATCTGGTCGTTGGCGAACACCAGGCCGTCGGGCATGGTCTCGTCCCGGTCGAGCAGCTCCAGTGCGGCCTTGCGGCCCGCGGCCTGGGTGAGGTCACCTCGGGTGTCGGGCGCCTTCGGCAACGGCAGTCCGGCCTCCAGGTGGGCGGCCTGGTAACCGCGGAAGCGCGCCTCGCCGTCCGGCGAGTCCGCCGGGCCGCCGGCAAAGGCCAGGCGGCGCAGCCCGTGGTCGACGATCAGATGCCGCGTAAGCTCCAACTGGCCGTCGAAGTTGGCCACTTCGACGTGGTCGTAGCCGGCGTGCCGCTCGCCGGCCAGCAGGACGACGGGCTGCCGGCGCCCCACGACGTCGAGGTCCTCTTCGGTCAGCGACTGCGCAAGCACGGCCAGACCGTCCACGCGCCCCGCCACCTCGGCGAGTTGCCGGCCTGCCTGGTCGGCGTGCGCGGCCGAGATCAGCAGCGCGTAGCCCTGGCGCCGGGCCGCGCGCTCCATGCCGCGGATGACCTGGTCCGAGTAGAGCACCAGCTCGGCGTCCTCGGCGCCCGCGGCGTGCTCCGCCTCGGTGTCGTGGAAGTCGGGGAAGCAGAGTCCCAGCACGCCGGTCGCCCGGCTGGCGAGCCCGCGGGCGCTGCCGCTCGGCACGTAGCCGAGTTCGCGCGCGGCGGCCAGGACCTTCTCGCGGGTCTCCGCCCGGACCGCGTCGGGGTTGCGGTAGACGCGCGACACGGTCGCGATGGAGACGCCCGCCTGTTCGGCGACGTCGTACACCGTGGGAGTGGTCATCTTGCTGTCTCGCCTCGCCCCTTCGCCCGGCACCTGTGGCGTGCCCGGCTGCCTGCCGTCGTGCCTGAAAGCGCATTCAGCCTACGGTCGGGGAGGGTGCCGGGGCAAGATACCAGGTGCCGGGCGGTGATGGCCGGTGATGTCTGTGGCCATGGGGCGCGGTGCAGTCAGCGGCGCGCGTCGTACAGCACGGGGTTGAGGGGAGTGTCCGGGACCTGGCCGATCCTGGTGCCGGGCATCCAGCCACGGTCGGCGGCCTGGTGGTCGTTCGTGGGCTCGGCGACACGGATGTCGGCGTCTATGTAGATCACCGTCATGACACGGCGCGGGACGTTGGCGCGGTTGGGCCCCGCGTGGTGGAAGGTCCACCCGCGGTGGAAGCTCGCGTCGCCGAGCGCGAACGGCTCCGCGACGTCTTCGAAGTTCTGCTCGGTGACGGTCTCCTTGAGGCGGGCCTCGGACTCGTCGGAGATGGGCAGGTCGCGGCCGTACGCGAAGTGGTGGCTGCCGCGGGCGAAGGCGATCGGGCCCATCTCCATGGGGGTTTCCTGCAGCGGCAGCCAGACGGTCAGGCAGCGGTCGGAGGACAGCGGCCAGTAGTACTGATCGGCGTGCCAGGGCGTGATGCCGCCGGATGGCTCCTTGTACAGCGCCTGGTCGTGGTAGAGCCGCACCGCGTGCACACCGAGCACCTCGGCGGCGATGCGTGCGAGACGCCGGGAGAACACCAACTCCTGCACTTTCTCGCTGTGTTCCCAAAGATTTGTCACCTGCAGGAACGCCTTGCCGTAGGTGTCACGCTCCGCCAGCGGCAGGTTCTGGGTGTTGAGCCGGATCACCTCCGAGGTGATCGTCGGCTCGTACGCGGCGATCGTCTCGGGCGTGAGCACGTTCCGCAGATGCACGAACCCGTCCCGGTTGAAGTCCGCCACGGCGGTCGAGGCCAGGCGGTCGTAGGGGCGGTCGAGCTCCGGCATCGCCGACGTCGTCGTGACGGTCTTGACGGTCATGGCGGACTTCTCCTCGCTGTATGGGCGTGGTGCTGGTCCTGGCTGGTGCTGCGGGAGGCAGGTGTCCACTGTCGCAGCGGATGCCTGCTGGGGTCGAAGGCCGGCACAGCCGAGCCGAAAGACCCGCCGGCGAACGCGCTGGGCATTCGTCGCATCATGTTCGCCGTCGACGACATCGACGACGTCATTGCCCGCCTGCGCACCCACGGCGCCGAACTCGTCGGCGAGCTGGAGCCAGTACGCGGACACCTAATCCCTCTGTTATGTCCGCGGCCCCGAGAGCGTCAACGTCGGACTGGCCGAGCAGCTTGGCGGGGATTCGAACATGCAATCTAATTGATCCTATGCGGAACACGATCACCGATGACCTCGTAGCGGGACAGCGGGACAGCGGGACAGCGGGAGCGGGGCGCGACCTGTCGGCGGCTGGCCGCACAGCCCTGCGCCGCCGCCTGCGGCACCTGTCCCCGGTGCTGGCCGGAGAGCGGCTGGGCCCCGCGCGGAAGGCGGAGCTGCTGCGACGGGCGGGGTAGAGCCACTGGCCGAGTGGCGGAGGTGGATCGTCGCGTATGTGCGCCAGCGGGTAACAGCGAACGGGCGAGGCACCGTACGCGCTGAGACCGATGACCGAGCCGACCCGGGAAGCGAGCGGGAGAGCGAGTTGGCCAGTGCCGCGACCTTCCGGGTCAGAGGAAAGGACTCAGTGGCAATCAGTCAGGACGACCGGGGTCGAACCCCGGCGGTGTGGCGTCCTGAGGGTGGCCTTCTTGGCGTCGGCGGAGGCTGCCGAACGACGCAGGAGTGCGTGTCTGCAGGCGGAGTGATCTGACGGCGGCCTGCGTGGGGTAGGCGCGGGTGAGGCCGAGGGGCCGGCGGATGTCCTCGCCGTGGACGACTTCTTCGACGAGCCGGCTGTCGAGGGGCGCCGGAGGGGTTGATGTGCGCGATGCCACCTGACGGAACCGCTCCAGGGTCTCCTGCGGTGTGCTCCGGCGTTCGCGTTCCACACCGCGGGTGTTCTGACGGTTGAAGTCGAACCGCGCCAGGGTCAGGTCTTTCACGAAACCGAGGCGAGTCGTGCGGGCCGTGTCGATCAGATGGGCGAGCACGTCGTGCACGGTCCACCCATCACAGAGTGACGACTTCAGCCACTGATCGTCCTTGAGGTGCGCGAGGTCGTCGATCAGAGCCTCACGCTCGGCGTGCACCAATTCCCAGACATCGTCCGTCACGGCTTCTCCTCCATCGGCGCGGAGTCTGCCAGGTAGGACTTAGGGGACTACGGGAACTCATCGTCCGGCGCGCGGGGCACACGTTCCGTGACGAGAGGTCGCTGGTGCGTGGCCCGGCCCGCGCGCGGAAGGCCAGAACCCTGGCTGACCCGACCGGGATTCTCTGACTAAAGTCAGAGATATGGATGCGACGCAGATCGACGGGGTGCGGCGGTTCAACCGCACGGTCACCGAACGTGTGGGCGTGCTGCACGACCACTACCTGGGCCTCGACAGGCCCGTCGCCGAGGCGCGGCTGCTCTGGGAGATCGGCGTACAGGGCCGGGACGTACGGTGGCTGCGCGAGCGCCTCGGGCTCGACTCCGGCTACGTCAGTCGGCTGCTGCGCTCCTTGGAGACGGACGGCCTCGTAACGGTGGAGCCGCAGCCCGAGGACAGGCGCGTGCGTTCCGTACGTCTCACTGATGCAGGCCGCACGGAACTCGCCGTGCTCGACCGGCGTAGCGACGAGTTGGCCGGCTCTCTCCTGCAGCCTCTCAACGCCGACCAGCGCGCCCGGCTCGTCGCCGCCATGGCCGAGGTCAACCGGCTGCTGACGGCCGCGACGGTCACGCTGGACGTGGTTGATCCGGAACGCCCGGACGCCCAGCACTGCCTGCGGTCCTACTTCGCGGAAATGCAGGAACGCTTCGAGACCGGATTCGATCCCGCGCGGAGCCTGCTGCCCGACGCGGGTGAACTCCGCCCACCGCACGGCCTGTTCCTGGTCGCCCGGCTCCACGGCGAGCCTGTCGGCTGCGCCGGTCTGAAGCTGCCGCCCGGTGCCCCGGCCGAGATCAAACGCATGTGGGTCGATCCCCGCACCCGGGGCCTCGGTCTCGGCCGCCGGTTCCTGGCCGAGCTGGAGGCGCGGGCCGCCCGGCACGGCTGCGACGTACTGCGCCTGGACACCAACAAGGCGCTCACCGCCGCGATCGGCCTGTACCACTCCTGCGGATTCCAGGAGGTCGCCGCCTTCAACGACGAGCCGTACGCCCACCATTGGTTCGAGAAGCGGATCACCACACCACGGTCGGGATGAGGACTTCGACGGACTCGCGGATTGCGTGCCGGATGTTGAACATGTCCGGTGGAGCGGGTGCATCTGCGCCGTGTGGACCGCCTGCGCGGCGGCCGGTTGTAGCCTCCCTCTCATGAGCTGGCTCCCGGATGACTTCGTTCACCCCGTCCATGTGCCCGTGCCCCACACGGCGCTGCACCTGCGGCCGATCCGCGAGGCGGACACCGCGCTCGACTACCCG
Source organism: Streptomyces sp. CB01635 (assembly GCF_002803065.1). Lineage (GTDB taxonomy): Bacteria > Actinomycetota > Actinomycetes > Streptomycetales > Streptomycetaceae > Streptomyces. The sequence continues at coordinate 36,161 of NZ_NNBL01000016.1, read as the reverse complement.
GCCGTGATGGGCTCCCAGGAACGCCTGTGGGAGATCTTCGGTCCGGCCTGGGAATGGCCGAAGAAGACGATGACGTACGAAGAGGACCGAATCGACCTACTGCGCCACGAGCAGGAGATTGCCGCGCACAAGTCCTTCAACTACGCGCTCCTGGACGAGGAGGAGACGGCAGTCCTCGGCTGCGTCTACATTGATCCGCCCGAGCGCACCGGCTCCGACGGCGAGATCTCCTGGTGGGTGGTGGACGACCTCGTGGGCAGCGAGGCGGAGCGCGCGCTCGACGCGCTGGTGCCCGAGTGGATCGCCACCCGCTGGCCCTTCCGGCAGCCTCGTTGTCTGGGCCGGGAAATCACCTGGCAGGAGTGGCTGTCGCTGCCGCCTGCCGATTGAGCATTCTCTTGGACATCAGCCGCCTGGACCGGCCGGGGAAACCGCACTGAGAAAGCTCGGCCCAGAGGGTGGGGTGCGGGTGCTCGCCGCAACGGCGCCCGGGTTACGCCGGGTGGTGCGGATGGGCCCCGGCGTCGGCCGGGCCGCTGGGAGGGCAGAGGCGGTCGGTCAGGCGTTGGATGCCCGTTGTGCGAGGCGCCGGTGCAACTCGTTGACCGCGGGAACGAGTTCATCGACGGGGCCCTCGACCTCGATCGAGGGAGCGACCTCCTGGATGGTCAGGCTGCGCACGGGCGCCTGGGGGCGGCCCCAATCGGCGAGCCACCCGGACAACTGGGCCGCAGAGGCCACGTACACGATACGACCCAGCCCGACCCAGGCGTGTGCGGCCGAGCACATCGGGCAGTGCTCACCGGAGGTGTAGACGGTGGCGGCGGCCCGCTCCTGAGGTGAGAGGTTCGCGGCCGCCCAGCGGGCGAGTTCGAACTCGGGGTGGAGGGTGGCGTCGCCGTCGGCCACCCGGTTGCGGTCCTCGGCGCGGACGACTCCGGCGTCGTCCACGAGTACCGAGCCGAAAGGCTCGTCCCCGGCTTCCAGTGCTTCGGCAGCCAGCTCGACGCACCGGCGCAAATGGTCCAAGTCGTGGGTGTCCATCAAAGCCCCTCCGGCACTCGAAACTGATGCGCACGCCATGCTCACACAGGCCTCGGGTGGAGTCCCGCATCGGTGCTGTACTCGGCGGGTCTGCGGCAGCGCGATGGGCCACCGAGCGGCAGAGCGCTGCCAGTCGGTGTCGACGTAGGGCAGAACCGGTCGAGGGCGTCAGGTGACGTCGGGTGACGGAGCCTGAGCCGTTGTCAGCAGGCACAATTCTGTGCCTGGTTGGGCGTGAGCGTCACGTGGAGAGGGTCTCTGAGGTGGTCCCCTTCTCGTTCGCGGTCGTTGCGCCCTGCGCTGTCGTCTTCGGGCCGTGGGCGAGGACGTAGGCGAACAGGGCGCGCATGACGGCGACGCCTGCCCACATGGCCTGCTGCCAGCCGTCGGCGAAGGACTGCCGCGCGGCGTGGACCACTTGCTGGGCCTGCGAGCCGGCGCTGCCCGCTGCCTCGACAGCGTTGGCCAGGCCTTCCCGTGCGGCGTCCGCGGTGTACTGGGGGATGCCCTGCGGCTTGTGACGCCCTGCACCGGGGTGTCGACGACGCGGTGGCGCGGGCGTCGAAGCCTGCGCAGGTGTCCTCGTCCAGCTCGGCGCGGCGGGTGAAGTAGACCAGGTTGTCGGTCAGTTGGCGCAACAGCAGCGCATGGTGGACCGATGCGGGGCCGGTGGCGTGGGCGCCGATGGGCTCGTCGCGCACCTCCCAGCCGTCGCGGTACGGGCAGTGCACCACGCCGCGCACCAGTGCTCGGCGAGGCCGGGCACGTCGGGCAGCGCGTCCCGCAGCCCGGTGGCCACCAGCACACGGCGCGGCGTCAGGGTGCGGCCGTCGGCCAGGGCGAGCGCAAGACGCAGATCACCCCCGCCACCCGGGGCGGCTGGTTCGGCGGAGGTCACCTCGCCGAAGACGCCCCGCCCGCCGTAGTGGCGCATCTGCTGTCGGCCCCGCTCGAGCAGCTCGGCGGGCGGGATGCCGTCCAGCACGACGAGCCGTGCATGGCTTCGGCAGGCGCGTTGCGGGGCGTGCCGCTGTCGATCACGACGACCGAGCGGCGGGGAGCGGACGAGCATCAGCGCACCGTTCCGACAGCGGCACCGCCGCCGATCACCCCGGCGTCGACAGTCCCCTGGGGCAGTGCGTCGCGCGCGTACGCGGAAGCCGTCACCGCCCAGCCCTCGCACCCATTCGCTCGGCGTGACCCCAGCCTTTCCGGGTCACCTCGTAAGCGAACGCAACCCCTACTTGCGTGATGGGCATACGATGTTGCCTATGGCGCAAAATGATGGAGAGCTGGACAGCCTCGTACGCAAACGGATCCGCGCCCTGCGCGTGGCACAGGGCTGGTCCCTGGAGGAACTGGCCACCCGCGCCGGCGTCAGTCAGTCAACGCTCTCCCGCATCGAGAACGGCCAGCGCCGCCTCGCCCTGGATCAGCTGGTCACCCTCGCCCGCGCTCTCGACACATCTCTAGACCAGCTCGTGGAGAACGCCTCCGACGACGTCATCACGAGTCCCATGATCGACGCGGCGCACGGCACGATGCGCTGGCCCGTCAAGGGCGACCCCGGCATGAGTGTCGTGCGCCAGCGCATGACCGAACCACCGCCGGACAACCCCTCCCGCATGCGTGCGCACCCCGGCCGGGAATGGCTCGTCGTCCTGTCCGGCACCGCGATCCTCATGCTGGGCCACCGCAGGTTCCGCGTCGAGACCAACCAGGCCGCAGAGTTCCCCACCATGCTCCCGCACGCCATCGGCGCCGAGGGCGGCCCCTGCGAGATCCTGGGCATCTTCGACCGCGACGCCCGCCGCGGCCACCAGCGCGACAGCGGCAGCAAAGGCGCCGGCGGCGACTTCGAACCGGGCGGCCGCTGCTCCTGAGCTCGTGCCGCGGCAGAAGTCTTGCCGCACACCCGCACACCCGACCGCCCACACACCCGCCCAGCAGAATGCCGCCGACAGCGGCAGTCAGGCACACACCGTTGACCTGGACGCGGAAGCACTCACCGCGCGCTTCACCGCCATCGCCGGCCGCTCAGCAGTCCGCGTCGCTACGCTCAGCGACGACGCATGGCGACCCGTGACGCGGGGTTCGGTGACTGACTGGCAGCGCGTGCACCTCTTGGGTCACTGCTGTCGGGCCGGGTTTGCAGGGGAAGCGATACCCCGGGCTCCGCGAAGGCGGCAACGGTTGGACCGGTCGGGGCAGTTCATTCCCTTCAGGTCCGCCGGCGTGAGGCTGTGCCGCTGTGGCGGCCGGAAATTCAGGTGCGTGCTCAGAGGGCTGTGCCACCAGCGGATTTGCCCGCCGTGAGGCGCCGGCCGAGCCGGTCGACCGGGTTCGGTGCCGAGATGAGTGCCCGTTCAAGATGACGTGGAGCGGATTGGGAGTAGCGTTTACCACTGAGACCGCAACCCGGGACGCGCCACATCGGCGAAGTCTTCTCGCGGTGGACAGCTCGACTGTTGCTGCGGGGGTTCGCGCGTGAAGCCGTACAAGGCCGACACGGCCGGTGAATGGCCACGGCGTGTCTTTCAATTTCCAGAGCGGTGACATTTCGACCGCGCGCCCTGATCTTTCTTGCGTGCGCGGCCATCCATCTCGCGTTCGGGTGCGCGAGACGATGGAAGGGAGAAAATTCTCATGCGAGCACTTCGCGTGAAGCGCCTCTTCGCGGTGACCGCCACCGGAGTTCTGATGGCGGGTGGCGCCGCGATCGGCACAGCGGGGACGGCCTCGGCCAGCACGGGCTCGACCCACCACAACTCCGGCTACAGCGATTGCTACAACCGGGGCTGGGGCTGGAGCTGGCACCACAACGACTGCCGCTACTACGGCCACCACCGCTACGGTGGCTACAACCGCGGCTACTACAACTACAACAACTACAACGACTACGGTCGCTACGGCGGCTACGGTCGTGGCTACAACTACAACAACTACAACGGCTACGGTCGTGGTGGTTACGGCGGCTACGGCGGCTACGGCGGCGGCAACTACGGTGGCGGCGGCTACGGCGGCGGTAACTACGGTGGTGGTGGCTACGGCGGTGGTGGCTACGGCGGCGGTGGCGGTGGCTACGGCGGCGGCGGTGGCGGTGGCTACGGCGGCGGCGGCGGTGGCGGCTACGGCGGCGGCGGCGGTGGCGGTGGCTACGGCGGCGGCGGCGGTGGCGGCGGACGTTGACTGTCTGCCTGCTGAGAGCGCGGTGTGCGGGCCCGGTCAACGCCGGGGCCGCACACTGCGTTACTCCCGAACGCGCCCACACGGCGAGAGTGCGGCATCCGCGGGGGTATCAGTTGCACACACCGGGTGAGGCCGGGTGTGCTGTCTACGACGTAGCGGGGGACATGGAATTCGTTCGCTGCCACAGGCGGATGCTTCTAGTCTGCGTCGGGTGATGACAGCTGACGACGTGCTGGGCGTTCTAACTCCTTTGCGACGGGCGAACGTTGACGTCTGGATCGGTGGAGGGTGGGGAATCGATGCTCTGCTCGGCGAGCAGACCCGAGACCACCGCGACCTGGACCTGATGCACCGGCAAGACCATGAAGCCGCCGCGCTGGGGGCACTTCGTGAGGCGGGCTTCGTGGAGAGTGTGGATTGGAGGCCCATCCGATTCGTCATGGCAACTGCGGACGGACGGGAGATCGACCTTCACCCGCTGGTCTTTGCCGACGACGGCTCAGCAGTGCAGGCATCACCCGAACCGCAGCGCCCCTTCACCTATCCCTGCTCGTGTTTCGTGACCGGCACCATCAAGGGAATGTCCGTCCCGTGCCTGTCCGCCGAGCAACAGGTCTACTTCCACCAGGGATACGAGCCGTCGGAACGCGATCGGCACGACATGGCACAACTGCGCCGCGTCTTCGGGATCACCACGCACTTCTGATCCAGCCTGACCCAAACGAAAGCCCTAGCGTTCCGCCCTCTCCCACGGTCTGACCCCGAGCCTTCCGGTGGTTCCGAGGTCGAGGTGCGGGGTTACCGTCACGGGATCGGCACCCGCCTTCGCCCGGACCCGCACATGGGGAACGTTCACTGCCGTACCGGCCTCGGTGGTGTTGCGCCACACCAGGCCGGCGGTTGCCGACTCGCCGGGCTTGAGCATGACGGGCCGTGGCTGCTCGTCGGGCCCGGCGCCGGTGGTGATGTCGCCGCTGCCGTCGAGGATTTGAATGCCGTGGACAGGGTTGAGGTCGTCGTCCAGGAGTTCCAGGAGTGGGTATCCGTCGACGGTGTAGTCGCGCGTGCCGCAGTTGTCGAGGTGGAGGCCCACGACGCGCAGTCCCATGGCCGCGTCGCCCTTGTCGGCGCTGACCCGGATGCCGGAGGCGGGGCACGTGCCCGGCGCGGCAGGCGCCTCGCCTGCGGGAACCTTGGTCACTTCGAGGACCGCCGCCCCCGTCACCCGAGGGGCGGCGGGCGGCAGCTCTCCGGCCCGGACGGTGCCTCGCACGGATTCTCCGGGGCCGACGTCGCGCACGGTCGCGGTTTGGTTGGTCATGGCCTGGCCGTCACCGCTCATGAAGGTGAAGACGACTGAGTAGGTCAGGGTCTTGGTGCCCTTGTTGGTGACCTCGTAGGCGGCAATGACCCCCGAGTCCACGGGGAGGCTGTCGGCGGAGACGGAAGTGGTGCGGGTGGGCGAGGGGGAGGCCGAGGGGAGGGTCAGCGATGTGATCCGTACGCCGTCCTTGCCCGGGTCGTCGACCTGTGTGTGGGGCGGCGGTTCGCAGGCCGTGAGGAGCAGGGCGGTCGAGGCCAGGGCCGGCAGAAGGGAAGCGGATCTACGCATCCGATCACTTCATCAGGGCGCGAGCCACACGCGTGTGGTGGAGGCCATAATTCCGGCCACGAGAGTGCTACAGGTGGGTCTTTGACGACGCGGTGGCTTGTCCACCACCGGCCCATCGGCGTACCTGCCACGCCCTGGCTCGCCGCCATTCAGTCGGTGGCGTGGCCGGGTGCCTTCCGCGGGATGCAGAAGAGCGCAAGGGCGGCGGCCGTCAGGTAAGCGGCCGAACCGATGGCCATGCTGGTCCGCAGCCCGGTGGTGAAGTTGCCTGTGGCGGCCAGCAGGGAGCCTCCCAGCGCGACGCCTGTGGCACTGCCGACCTGGCGGGTGGTGTTGAACAGGGCGGAGGCGGTGCCGGAGTACTTGTCAGGGGCGGCCGCCATCACGGTGGTCGTCGACCCGGTGAGGGCGAAGGACGTACCGAAGCCCGCGGCCATCATCGGCGCCACGAGCAGTGCGTAGCTCGGGTTCGGCCCGGCCGCGGCCCAGCCGGCCAGGCCTGCCCCTCCAATAAGCAAGCCGGTGACCACAAGCGGGCGGTGTCCGGTGCGGCGTGCCAGCCTTCCGGAGAGGACGGAGGCGAACATCGTCATGGCCACCGCCGGGAAAAGGGCGAACCCGGTGCGCAGCGCGGTCAGGCCGCGCTGATGCTGGAAGTACAGGCTTGCGGTGAAGATCATCCCGTAGAAGGCGAAGTTGAACAGCAGGCCGATGATCGCTCCTCCGCTCATCGCGCGGGAGCGCAGCAGCCGCAGGGGCAGCACAGGGCTGCGGGCCAGGTGCTCCCGCAGGACGAACGCGGCCGCTGCCAGCAGGCACAGGCCGGCCCCGGTCAGGATCAGTGGGTCCGTCCAGCCGCGTCGTCCGGCCTCGTTCAGTACGGCGGTCAGCAGGGACACCGTCGCGACGATCGCGCACTGGGCCGGCCAGTCCACAGGGCGGTCCCTGCGCCGGGCCGAAGGGGGCACGCGGCGCAGCGTGAGCAGCAGGCAGACGCATCCGACGGGCAGGTTGATGAAGAACACCCAGCGCCAGCCCACGGTCGTGACGAGGAGGCCGCCCAGGAGGGGCCCGGCCGAGGCGGCGATGCCGGCCATGGAGCCCCACAGGCCGAACGCCCGGGAGCGCTCGGCGGGGGAGGGATACGCCTGTTGGAGGAGAGCGAGGGAGGCGGGCACGATCAGTGCCGCGCCGGCGCCTTCCAGCAGCCGGGCGGCGATCAGAGCCCCGGTGCTCTGGGCCAGTCCGCAGCCGGCCGAGGCGACGGTGAACACCACCACCCCGGTGCAGAAGATCCGGCGATTGCCCAACCGGTCTCCCAGCGCGCCGCCGGTGAGCAGGAGGCCGGCGAAGATCAGGGTGTAGCTGTTGGTGATCCACTGAATCCCTGTCAGCGAGGCCGACAGTTCCCGCCCCATCACCGGAACGGCGACGTTGATGACGGTCACGTCCAGGATGACCATGAAGTAGCCCGCGCAGACAGCGAGCAGCGGGGCCAGGGAGCGGCCCGAAGCCGCAGACCTGTCCGGTCCACGGGTCTGGGGACCACCGGCACGCACCATGGCAGCACCGTAGATCAGGAACACGCCTCCCTCGGCAGACCCGCGCCGTGTCAAGCTCTTACGGACCGCTGCCCGCGTCGAACGGCGAGCAATGTTCCAGACCTTGGGTGCGTCACACACCGGGGGACTGCGATCAGCCTTGACCCTGCTGCTTCAGATTGATGCGGGCGGCGTTGCGGATCCGCTTGGTGCGGCCCCGGGCGGCGAGGATTTCCAGGGCGGCCGCGTTCGACGCTTCGGCCGCTTTGCGCTGGAACCAGTCAGACGACTCGAGCAGGGCATCCGGACGCCACGGCTGCCTGAGCGTGACGGCCCGGAAGAGAGACCATTCGTGAAGGCGCCGGGTCAGGAACGGGTAGCGCGTCGTGGCCTGGGTCATCTTCGCGGCCCAGGACTCGTAGGCGGGTCCGGAGAACAGGTCGGCGGCTCGGCGGTCCACATACCGCAGGACGGCGGACTGGGCCATCGTCTCGTCCGGGTCGGAAAGTACTTCGCTGACCAGGTCGACCTCGTCGGCCTCCGTGACCTGCTCAAACTCCCTCAGGTAGGTCCAGAAGCGCAGGTGCTCCGCGGGTTCCTCCTCCTGCCCGGCGTCGTGGTGATTCATGGCAGTACCTCGGACACCGGCGGCGACTTGCGGCACCGCGGCGGCAGGATCTTCGCGGAGAACCGCCGCATCTCGCCGGTCTCGGCCGCCAACTCGGTTATGGACTGGTGGAGTTCGGCGTCCTCGTAGGCCTGTCGCATCACGGGATGATTCTGGCTCGCCGATGGGCAATCGGGCCGGCCGATTTCGAAGTCACGATGCTCGCCGATGACAACGACCGTGCCACGACACACCTGCGTCTTCACGGCTGGGAGGTCCGAGTCCGAATCTGGATCCGAGGCGGCGGTTGGCAACCGTCGGTCAGCGGACTGGCCGTCTGTCGGCGGGGTGTCGGCGTCCGTCGCGGCGGTCGGTGATCCGTAGGCGATGTGTCGGTCAGCGCTGGAACTGTGGATGGCAAGTTGCTCCCTCGGGAGCGGCCGCAACCGTCTCGCCCCTCCGGATCCAGGGAGCCTCCCGTCATGTCGTCCACTTCCTCCGCTCCGCCCTGGGATGTTCACCGGCTGCCGCGCGCAGAGGGCAGCGTCTTCTTGGTCACCGGCGGCAACACCGGTATCGGGTACTTCATCGCGGAGCAGCTTTCAGCGACCGGAGCCACGGTCGTGCTGGGCTGTCGGGACCCGGCCAGAGCCGAAGCCGCCCTGACGTCGATCCGCTCTCGCGTGCCCGGCGCGCAGGTACGGGCCATCCGGCTGGACCTCGCTGACCTGTCGTCGCTCAGCGCAGCAGTGGAATCCCTGGAGGTGAGTGCTCTGCATGCGGTGGTCCACAATGCCGGCGTCGCGCTCGACGACCCGCCGCGTCGCGAGACAGGGGATGGTCATGAACTCATGTTCGGCACAAATCACCTCGGGCATTTCGCGCTGACCGGTCTGCTGATGCCGCTGCTGTCGGCCGCACCTGCGGCGCGTGTCGTGACCGTCGGTAGTTTCGCGGCGAAATCGGAACGGCTGGACCTGGACGACCTCCAGTCCCGGCGGGACTACCAGGCCAAACGTACCTACGGACGAACCAAGCTGGCCCAGATGTACTTCGGGCTCGAACTCGACCGCCGCCTGCGCACCCTCGGCAGTTCGGTGGAGAGCGCAGTGGTCCATCCCGGCGGTGCCCTGGACGCCCTCACTCCGTCACGGCCGCCGGTCCATGTGAGAAGCCTCGGCGCGCGGCTGCGCGCGGCACCCGCCGCTCTACTCGTCCAAGGCAAGCACGCCGGCGCCTGGCCGGCGGTCCGAGCGGTGCTCGACCCGGCCGCGCGCGGAGGGCAGCTGTGGGGGCCACGCCTGTTCAGCCTGCGCGGCGCACCCCGACAAGAAGCGGCATGGAGCCATCTCGCCGACACCGCCGTCGCGGCCGGGCTGTGGGACGCCAGCTGCGACCTGACCGACCACCTTCGAAACCTGGGCGCGCGACCAACTGCGCGCAAACGCCTGAGCGGCCCCTGTGACGCTTCGAACTCCTAGCAAATTCCGCTGTGAGGCGTGGCCGCACGTGGGGAGGATCAGTTGAGCCCTGTGGATCGGCCGGCGCGGATCGGGGGCGGCCGGACCCCGGGAGTGCAAGGGCGATGAGTCTCGCCGCGGTTCCCGGTCTGTATACCCGACACGCGATCAACCGTACTCGAGGAGAACATCATGACCGCCGCCTACACATTCGACGTGTTCTCCAGCCTCGACGGCTTCGGCGCCGCCGGCGGAAACTGGACCGGCTACTGGGGCAAGCAAGGCCCGGAGCTCCTCGAGCACCGTCTCGCCGTGTACGACGACGAGCAGCGGATGGTGTTCGGGGCCAACACGTATCGGGCGTTCGCGCAGATGCTGGCCTCGAGCACCGAGGAGTCCGAGGTGCGTGACCCATGGGTCACCCGGATGAGGAACCTGCCGGCGACGGTGGTGTCGACCACGCTGGAAGGGCCCCTCGACTGGCCGGATGCGAGCGTCGCCGCCGGCGATGCCGTCGACGTCGTCGCTCGGCTCAAGAAGGAGTCCAACGTGCCGTTGCGTTCGCACGGCAGTCTGTCGATGAACCGGGCGCTGATGGCCGCCGGCCTGGTCGACCGCGTCCAGGTGACGCTCTTCCCCGTGATCACAGGTCAGACCGGGTTGGACCCGATCTTCCGGGGTGCGGCCGACTTCGACCTCGAGCTGATCGAGCACCGGACCCTCGACGGCGGCATCCAAGAACTCATCTACCGGCCCACCCTGCATGTCTGAGCCCAGGGACCCTGAGCAGTCAGCGGCATTCGCAGAGTTCCTGGCCCGACAGCGGTCGGTCGGCGAGGAGTGACTTTGAGACGGGCTGACCGCGATCAGGTTGCTTACTGGTTGAGCCAGCTGATCGCTGGGAGCGGTGGGCATCGAGTCCGTCCGCGATCCCATCCCGGCCCGTGACGTGGTCGTCGAGGTCGGCGTGTGCGGCCTGTACGGAAACGATTTGGACATCTCGCAGGGCGAGTTCGCGCCGCGGGCGGCCAACTGCAAGCGCGCTGCGGGACTCGTCGCCGGCGTCGTCCTCGATCCGCAGGCCTTCATCAGTGACCGGTTCCCGCTGGACCAGTACGAGACCGCGCTGACGCGCTTGCGGGCCGGTCAGGGCCGCAAGACCATCGTCGCCCCCTGGCAACACCTGCTTAGCGTTCGAAGGTGCCGGTGAGTCGACCCCGGGCCAGGACCGCTGGGCGGACGGAGGAGAGCAGGGAGCGGGGTCGGGCGCGCTCCGGTGCGATTCCGGCCGCAGTGTCGCGGACGTCGGCGTCCAGGGCGAACAGCTGGAAGGTGTAGTGGTGCGGGCCGTGTCCCTTGATCGGAGCGGGGCCCAGGTACCCGCGTCCGATGGTTGAGCGCAGTACCTGGACCCCGGCCGCGGGTTGCCGGGCGGACAGGGCGCCGGCGGGAAGCTGGTGAGGTGTGTCGAGCTGCGCCGGGTCGATGAGGGCGACGCAGTGCACGGCGGGCTTGGGCATGGGGACGTCGGTGTCCTCCACGACCAGGAGGAGCTGCGCGGTGTCGGGGGGCGGAGGGCTCCAGGACAGGTGGGGCGACAGGTCGCTGCCGCCGATGCGTTTGCCGGCGTGCTCCAGCGGGATCGCCCCGCTGTCGGTGAAGTGCTCGCTGGTGATTCTCAGGAGGTCGGGACCCTGGAGGTTCGGCAGGTTCCAGGCTATGTGGGCCTCGCCTGCCCGGCGGTTGCTGAGAAGTCGGCCGAGAAGGTTCATCGGGTGGCCTTGGGCATGTGGAGAATCTCCGTGTTGGTGGTTGGTGGTTGGTGGCTGTTTCGCCGGGTTCGGGGAGGACGTCCTCGACGCTGCTGCGGTCAGATGTTCTCGGCGAGGCGTCTGATCAGCGGAGCGGCCGCTGCGAGGTGTGTCAGTTCGTCCTGCGTGAAGGCTTCCGCGAGGGCTCGCGCCAGTAGATCGGTCCGGGCGCTGCGCTTCTCTTGGAGGTCACGAGCTCCGGCGTCGGTCAGGGACAAGACCTTGCGCCTGCCGTCCTGGGAGTCCGGACGCCGCTGGATCAGGCCGGCAGCCTGCAGTGCGCTGAGTGTCGCCCCCATGGCCTGCGGGGTGATGTGTGCCTGACGGGCCAGTTCCGAGGAGGTTGCCGGGCCCGTGCGGTCCAGTTGCTTCAGCGCCGAGCGCTCGGGTTCGGACAGTTCGCCGCCTTCGACGCGCACCTGGCGCACCCGGCGAACCAGCAGGCCGACGCTCGCCAGCAGGGCTGCGCCAACTTCATCGGGGGTCGGATCCTCAGGCATAATATTAAGGCTAACTTATAAGTCTGCCTTAGTGTAGTGCGGCGGTGATCTGCTCACTCGAGGCGGCCAGGAAGCCGCAGCGGCTCAGCGGTCCGCCGACAGAGCGGACGGGCGTGGGTGGCCACGCGGCGGTTGTCACTCACCGGCATCTATGAGGTGGGCCTCACCTATGTCGATCTGTCTGTCCTGTCTCGCCGCATCGGGACAGCCGTCGCCAAGTCGCCCTGGCCGGAACAGGGTTGAACGGCTCGGGCCGGAACTGAGTGGGCGCCGACGCGACGGTCAGGATGTGTTCAGACTCCGGCTGACAAGGTCGGGCCTCATGACCGATACTTCTGAGACTTCTGGGGCGTACGCGCCCTCTGAGGCGGCCCCGGGTCGTCGGCTGCGCTGGAACAAGGTTCCGGAAGTCACCGCGTACTTCTGGATCATCAAGGTGCTGTGCACGACGGTCGGGGAGACCGCGGCGGACCTCCTGAACGAGAAGCTGGGCCTGGGCCTGACCGGCGTGTCGCTGCTGATGAGCGCGCTTCTGGCGGTCGTCCTGGTCGTCCAGTTCCGCACGAAGGCCTATCGACCCGGCGTCTACTGGCTTGCCGTGGCACTGATCAGCGTGGTCGGCACCTTGATCAGCGACAACCTCACCGACAACCTGGGTGTGCCGCTGGAGGCCAGTACCGCGACGTTCGCCGTGGCCCTCGCCGTGGTCTTCCTCGTCTGGCATCGGCGCGAGCGGACCCTGTCCATCCACAGCATCGACACGACGCCCCGCGAGGTCTACTACTGGCTGGCAGTGCTGTTCACCTTCGCGCTCGGCACCGCGGCCGGCGACCTCGTCGCCGAAAAGATGGCCCTCGGCTACTGGGTCTCCGCCGTCCTGTTCGCCCTGGCCATCGCCGCCGTTGCCGTCGCGCACTTCGCGCTCGGCCTGAATGCCGTGTTCAGCTTCTGGATGGCCTACATCCTCACCCGTCCGCTCGGTGCCTCGATCGGCGACTATCTGTCGCAGCCGACCGGCGACGGCGGCCTGGGCATGGGCACCGTGATCACCAGCGTGCTCTTCCTCGCGGTCATCCTCGGGCTGGTCATCCACCTGTCGGTGACCCGGCGGGACGTCGAAGAGTCCGCGCCGCTCACCCCGCGGGAAGGCTGATCACGAATCTCGCGCCCGGAGTGTGCCTCTCGTCGTGATGCACCTCGCCACCGACTGAGCGGGCCAGGCGTCGCGACAGCGGCAGCCCCAGGCCCGCTCCGTCGTGTCCGTCCCCGGGCCGGGCGCGGCGCCCCGGCTGGAAGAGCTGCGGCGCGAACGACTCCGGCACGCCGGGGCCGTCGTCCGTGACATCGACGCGGACGCCGCCCGCACGGGCGCACGCCCGGATCTCCACCCGGGAGCGTGCGTGTCGCAGCGCATTGTCGAGCAGCGGGCTCGCAATGCGCTCCAGGAGTGTGCCCGGGACCCCGGCCGACAGGCCCGGCTCCCGGACCGTGACGACGACCTCCACGTTCCCGGCGGTATCGGCGCGATCGGCGAGGCCGCGCAGCACCATGGGCACGTCACTGACGCCCCGTGTGGTGGCCGCGCTGTCGCGGGCGTCGTCGAGGAGGGTGTCGCAGATCCTGCGCATGGACCGCGCGGCGTCCGCGATGGCGTCGTGCGTGGTCCGGGTGTCGGCGGCGGAGCGGGGGCGGGCCTGCCACCAGTCCAGCTCGGCGATGATCCGGGCGAGCGGGTTGCGCAGCTCGTGCGACAGTTCCCGCGTGAGCTGTTGCTCGTGCCGCAGCAGTGCGCGAATACGGTCGAGCAGCGCGTCCAACGACCCACCCAGCTGCGTGAGTTCGATGGGGCGCTCCACGCTCGCGAAGCGTTCCTCGGAGGCTATTGCGCTCCACTGCGCGGCATGCTCGGTCATGGTCCGCACCGGTCGCAGCGCACGCCCCACCGCCAACCGCGTCAGCGCGTAGGTGCAAGCCAGCATGACGGCGTCGAGCGCGAGCGAGGCGTAGAGCATGGCATCGGCAGAACTGCTGTAGGGGGACAGGTCCAGCGCGGTGACCACCGAGGCGTCACTTTTCCCGTCGGGCACCGGCAGCGAGCACAGACGGACCGGCCCATGGGCCTGCACGGTGACGCAGCGTCGGCCGCTGCGCGCGGCCAACCGGTCGGCGGCGCGTGTCAGTGGCCCGGCAGCGGCGGACGGAGGCTTTTCGAGCAGCCTTCCTCCGTCGTAGATCCACACGTTCGTGTCCAGCAGTTCCTCACCCGGCGTCTCCAGGACGCGCACCCTGGGTCCGCTGGTGTCGACGGTGGCGGCAACGGCGGCGGCCCGCGTGTGGAGCTCGTCGTCGGCCTGGTGCTGGAGGCGGTTGCGGACGACGGTGTTGAACACCGCGGTGAGGATCACCATCAGGAGCGTGGCGGTGGTCAGCGCCACCAGGGCCAGGCGCCCGCGCAGGGTTCGCGGCCAGAACCATGAGACGTACGGCCTCATGACAGGCGGTGTCCGACGCCGCGCGCGGTGGTGACGGTCAGCGCGCTGCCGCCGTCGCGGAGCTTGCGTCGTAGCCGGGTCAGATACTGGTCCAGCGTGTTGTCACTGACGTGGGCCCCCTCGGGCCAGCCGGCCCGGATGAGCTCCCGCCTGCGGACGATGGCGCCGGACGCGGCCATGAGAGCTGCCAGCAGCCGGAACTCGGTGGGAGTGAGGGCGACACGCGTCCCCCGCACCGTCAGGCTGTGCCCGACTGGGTCCAGGAGCACATCTCCGCAGGTCGCGGACTGCGACGAACCGTTGCGCTTGAGGGCCGCCCTCAGTCGTGCGGCCAGCTCCATCGTGTGGAACGGCTTGGGCAGATAGTCGTCGCCGCCTGCCGAGAACCCTGCCAGGCGGTCGGTGAGTCGATGATGAGCGGTCAGGAAGATGACGGGAAAGACGAAGCCATTGGCTCTGATCGCCTGGCAGACGTCCCGGCCGTCCGCGTCGGGCAGCCCGACGTCGAGCACGGCAGCGTCGACGGCGTCCCCCGCCAGCCGCAGGGCGGTCGCGCCGTCCTGCGCGGGCACGGCGTCGAAATCCTCGTCCCGCAGACTCCGCAGCAGCACATCACGCAGTGCGTGATCGTCCTCGACGACCAGGATTCGATGCCTCATGCCTCTCCCTCACCTGCTTCACGCGACGCCTCCTGTGCGGACGCGAACAGTATCGTCTACAGTCATGTAGACGATAGCGAGGTGAGGATCGTTCCCAGAACCAGCGCGCCGGGCTGACTGTCGTACCTGCAGTACGCGGCATCTACGGTGAGGCATGTGACGCTGAGTGCAAGATCTCTTCTCCCGGTCAACATCACGCTCGGCGTGCTGCTGGTCGTGCTTCTCGCGGTGGCGGCGGGGGTTGCCTACCGGTTTCGTCTGTCTCCCGACTCGTCGGCCGGCAGGCCGAGGGAGATCCTGGTCGCGGGGGTGCGTGCGGCGGCTCAGCTCGCCGCGGTGTCCGTGGTCATCACCTGGGCAGTCACCACGGTGGCCGGCCTGGTCGCGTTCCTGGTCGTGATGTTCACCGTCGCCGTACGCACGGCAGGCCGAAGGCTGACCGCCAACCGCACTTGGTGGCTGACCGCCGCGCCCATCGCCGCCGGTGTCGTCCCCACGGTGGCCGCACTGCTGCTCACGGGACTGGTTCCCCTCAAGGGACTCGCCCTTGTTCCGATCGCCGGCATTCTCATCGGCGGCGCCCTGACGGTGACGGTGCTCTCGGGGCGTCGCGCCCTGGACGAGCTGGAACAGCGCCGAGGCGAGGTCGAGGCGGCGATGGCGCTGGGCTTCCTCGACCGGGATGCGCGCATGGAGATCGCCCGGCCCGCGGCATCGGACGCCCTGCTTCCGGGCCTGGACCAGACGCGTACGGTCGGCCTGGTCACGCTCCCCGGGGCGTTCGTGGGCATGCTGTTGGGCGGTGCGAGTCCGGTGATGGCCGGGGCGGTGCAGCTGTTTGTACTGATCGCCCTCATGGCCGTGCAGGCCATCGCGGTCGCCGTAACCGTCGAACTCATCGCTCGACGGCGCCTGTTCCGCCCTGACATGAAGAGTCCCTGAAATTCCGCGACTTCAGGAACCTGGGTCTCGTGGCACACGATGGTGAGGGGCGTGTTGCGCTCGGCGCGCAGGCGTTGCAGGAGTTCCATGACGGTGACGGCGGTGTCGGGATCCAGTGCCGAGTTGATCCCGTCGGAGAGCGGCAAGTCAGGGCTGGCGGTGAGGGCGTGGGCATGGAGGGTGCGCTCGCCTACGTCGGAGCGCGGTCGTCAACGTAGGTGCGCGAGTTCCAGAAACTCGTGCAAGTCATGAGCGGCTTCCAGCACGCAGACGCTGCTTACTCCTACCAGCGCTCCGGCCGCGGCGAGGAGGTGTGCCGGTCTGCGCGGGGGAGGTTCGAGCAGGGCTGCGACCCGGCGGGGGATGATGCCCGGGGCCGGGCTGCGGCCGAGGACCCCCAGTGCCGCTGAGGGCAGGCGTAGCGCGCGGGTTCGTTTGGTGGCCACGGCCGCTTTGGCCACGGTTTCGGCGACTGCGCGCCGGTCGCCGGTGTGGAGTGCGGCGTACTCATCGGCCCACCGCTCGACGGTGTAGGCGACGGACGTGGCCAGTGGGCGGAGCAGCGGGTTGGCGGCGGCTGAGATCTGGGCGAGCGTGACGAACGCGTAGTGATGGTGGTTCAGGTGTGCCCGCTCATGGGCCAGGATGATGTCGTGACCGGTGGGGTCAAGAGCGTCGAGCATGCCGTGGGAGATCACGATCCGGCCGGGCAGTCCTGGCATGGTGTACGCGTCGGCGTGCAGGTCGTCGGTGACGACGACCGACTCCCTCCCGGGGAGGCAGGCCGCTTCGAGAGCGGCTGACCACAGTGCCCCGGCCCGGCGCACGGTGAGGCGGACGGTGGCCGCAACGGCGAGCGTGAGCAGAACGGCTCCTGCCAGGGCCGCAGGCCAGGCTGCCGGGTCGTCGCGGGCGATCACTGTGGGCGAGTAGCCCTCGAGCGCCGCGATCAGCGGGAGACGCACCAATCCTGCCACGGCCAACAGGCCGAGGACCACGGTGCTGGACACGGCCAGGATCAGTCCGGCTGCTGTCAGCAGCCATGTCGCCAGCCGCGGTTCGAGGCGGCGGGCCAGTGGGCCCGCGCTCAAGCCGGCCAGCGCGGGCAGCAGCAGCGGCAAGTAGACGGCCAGGTGCATCGGTACGTTTCTCCGCTACCCGTCGCTGCCCAGCAGGCGGCGCAGCAGGTCTTCGTCGTCGTCGGACAGTTCGTCCACGAAATGGGTCAGAACAGAGGCGCGGTCGGTGCCTGCCTCCATCACCTGGTGCATGTGCCTGGCCGTCAGCCCCGACTCGTCGGAGACGGGTTCATAGGCGTAGCTGCGGCCCAGCGGCGTTCGGTCGAGTACGCCACGGCTGTGCAGACGGGCGAGCGTGGTGGCCACGGTGGTGTGCGCGGGGGACGCCGTCAGGAGTTCGGCCACGTCCCCGGGCGTCAGGGCGCGTCCGGCCGAGTGCAGCAAGGTGAGGATCTCGGCCTCCAGCGCGCCGTTGGCCCGGCGCCTGCCACCGGTCCCAGATGCATGTTCCTGAGCATCCAACGCCGTCCTCCTGCCTTCGTGGTCTACAGTCACCCGTATCTTCTATTCGCGAATAGAAGATAATGTGTGCCCAGCCCCGCCGTCACGTCCCAGGTGCGGTGGACCCTGCTCACAGGATGCCTGATGCCTCCTTCGCCTGCCCACAGCCCTCGGCGCGAGAGCATGCCGTTCTGGCCTGCCGTGTCAGTCCTGGCGGTCTGCGGTGTTCTGCTCGGGACCCTGGTTGCCGCGGTCGCGACGCGAGCGTCACCCTTCGCCCTGGATACGGCCCTGCACGCGTGGATGCTGGACCACCGTCCGGCCTGGGCGCGGCAGTTGGCCGTCATCGTGACCGATACGGGCAGTGGAGCGCCGGCCTATGTGCTGGCGGCGCTGGCCGGAACGCTCGCGCAGCGCACCGTGTACGGGCGAGGCGCACTCACGGGGGTACTCGCTCTGGCCTCGGCGCAAGTGTCACGTATGGCATTGGCCTCGGCACTGGCAAGGCCCAGACCGCCGGCCGCGGACTGGGCGGCGAAAGCCAGCGGATGGTCCATGCCTTCCGGGCACACCACGACGTCCATGGTGGTCGCCCTCTTGTTCACCCTCGCCGTACACCGCAGGGTGCACGGCCGGGGGCGGCCGTTCCTGCTCGCTGCCCCCGGGATCTGGGCAACTACCGTGGGCCTCACTCGCATTTACCTAGGCATGCACTGGCCGACCGACGTCGCGGCGGGATGGCTGCTGGCCGGCTGCTGGGCCGCGTCGGCAACACTCCTTGTTCTTCTGTGGCGGCGCCGGGCCGACCACGCACTCTCGATGGAAAGGCAGCACACGTGAGCGCCATCAGCATCGGACAGGCCGTGATCCTCGGCGTGGTGGAGGGAGTGACGGAGTTTCTGCCCGTCTCCTCCACCGGCCACCTGAAGATCACTGAGGGGCTGATGAACATCCCGGTGGACGACAAGTCCGTCGTCGCGTTCACCGCGGTGATCCAGGTCGGCGCCATCGCCGCAGTACTGCTGTACTTCTTCAAGGACATCGTCCGGATCCTGGGCGCATGGGGACGCGGCCTTCGCCACCGCGACCAGCGCTACCATCACGACTACAAATTCGCCTGGTGGGTCATCTACGCCACCATTCCCGTCGTCATCGTCGGGCTGGCCGCAAAGCCGCTGATCGAGGGCCCGCTCGCCTCGCTCTGGGTCGTGGCCGGATCGTTGATCGTCGGCAGTGGACTGATGTGGGCCGCCGACCAGATGGGTCGGCACAAGCGCGGCGAGGACGACACCAGCCTGAAGGACGCCATGCTCGTCGGCTCCTCCCAGATCCTGGCCCTCCTCTTCCCCGGCTTCTCGCGGTCCGGCGCCACCATGTCCACGGGGCTCATCCTCGACCTGGACCGCGTCGCCGCCACGCGCCTGTCCTTCTTCCTCGGCATCCCCGCACTCACCGGCGCCGGCCTGTACGAACTCAAGGACGCCGTCGGAGCCGGTGCGGACAGCGCGCCCCTCGTCGTGGGGACCGTGGTCTCCTTCGTCGTGGCGTACGCGTCCATCGCGTGGCTGCTGAAGTACGTCGCCCGGCACAGCTTCAACGCCTTCGTCATCTACCGGGTCATCATCGGCGTACTCCTGTTCGCCCTCCTGGGCACCGGAACCCTCAACGCCTGAGCAGGTCATGGCGACGGCGGAGCCGCCGTCGCCATCGTTCGGACCGAGGTCCGTGCACCGCCCGCGCCAAAGGGCACCTGAACGCATCCTGACTGCCGTGCGGCGCAGCGCGCACCACTCGATTCGCGGGAGCACCATGGCGGAATGAACAGCTGCCCGGCCCGGCGTATATCGGCATTCCTTCCGGCCCCTGCCCCTGCTCCCGCGACGGAAGAATCCCGCCCTGAACACCCGAAGCGCTGCCCGGACTGACAGGGCGACCGACTGGTTGCGACGCCGACTCGGCCGCGGGGTCGTCCTGTCCTACGCAGCTGCCCTGCTCCTGCCGGGCCCCGGACTGTGGCTGCGCCGAGCCCACTCGCTGCCCCTCGGCGCGGCAGACCGGCTGTCCTTGAGCACCGCACCGCTCTTGCTCTCTCTGGTGCTCTTCTCGGCCGGACTCCAGGTTCCGGTACGCACGCTGGGGACCCTGCTGCGCCGTCCGATCGCGCTGCTGGCCGGGCTCGTTCTGCACCTGGCGATTCCGCTGCTGGCCATCCCCGCCGTCGCGTTCCTGCTGAGCCGGACGCCCGACACCGACGGCGGCAGCGGCTTGGTCACCGCGATGATCCTGATCGTGGCCATGCCCGTCGCCGCCGGGTCGACGGTGTGGACCGGGAAGGGAGGCGGCGACCAGCCGACCATGGTCGGGCTCGTCCTCGCGTCCACCCTTCTCAGCCCGCTCACCATTCCTCTGGTCACCAGCGCCCTGATGCCGCTGCTCGGAGGCGGCTACGCCGACAGACTCACCAGGGCCCTGCACGTCGGCGACGGCGGATTTGCCCTGGTCGGCGTGGTCCTGCCGTGCACAGCAGGCATCCTGTGCCGCCTGGCACTACCGGCGCCGTGGCTGCGCCGGGTGGTCGGCATCGGCGTACCCATTGCCCTGGTCGGCTCACTCCTCCTCACCTACGTCAACGCCTGCGGCGCCCTCGGCTCGTTCCTGGCCCATCCGCGTCCGCTGCTGCTGGCCGCCGCGCTGGCCGTGGCGGCCGGCGTCTGCCTGCTGTCGTTCATGGTCGGCCGCGGAGCCGCACGTCTGCTGGGACTGGACGCTCCCGCGGCATCGTCACTCACGCTCGCCTGCGGCATGAACAACAGCAGCGCGAGCGCGGTCCTGATCACCACCACGCTTCCCGACAAACCGCACCTGCTCCTGCCGGTCCTGGCCTACGGACTGCTGCAGAAGACGGCCGCCGGCCGGGTGGTCCGCAGACAGCGGCTACGCGACAACGTCACGCACCCCATGGCCAACACCTCCTGACCAGCGGTCGGCCGGGACAGCAACCGCAGAGTCGCCGGGCACGCACCGTGCCGCAGCGTAGTACCCCGGTACCACCCGCCTGGCCCCCTTCAGCCCCCGGTACCACCGGATCGGGGACATCGCGGTCTTAGCGTTGCGGAGGAGGCGTCAGGCGTGTCCAACGCCTCAGCCCGAAGGAGAGAGAAGCGAATGATCGACGCACAGCAGCTCACCAAGCGGTACGGGGAGAAGACAGCCGTCGACGGTCTGGACTTCACCGTGAAGCCGGGCACGGTGACCGGCTTCCTGGGACCCAACGGAGCCGGCAAGTCGACGACCATGCGCATGGTCATCGGGCTCGACGCGCCGACGAGGGGCTCCGTGACGGTGAACGGCCACCGCTACGCCCGCCACCAGGCACCCCTGCAGGAGGTCGGAGCGCTTCTGGAGGCCAAGTCGATCCACCCGGGCCGCTCGGCCTCCAACCACCTCCGGGCGCTCGCCCTCACCCACGGCATTCCGCGCCGCCGCGTCGACGAGGTCATCGAACTCGCCGGTCTCGGCACCGTCGCGAAGAAGCGGGCCGGTGCCTTCTCTCTCGGCATGGGGCAGCGGCTCGGCATCGCCGCCGCGCTGCTGGGCGATCCGCAGACGGTGATGCTGGACGAGCCCGTCAACGGTCTGGACCCCGAGGGAGTGCTCTGGATCCGCAATCTGCTGACATCGCTCGCGGCCGAGGGGCGGACGGTGTTCGTCTCCTCGCACCTGATGAGTGAGGTCGCCCTGGTGGCTGACCACCTGATCATCGTCGGCAGGGGACAGCTGCTGGCCGACACGACCGTACGGGACCTTGTCCGCGAGGCGGGCGGTGACACCGTAAAGGTCGCGACGCAGGACCCAGCCACGCTGCGGGACGTGCTGTCCGGGCCTGGTGTGGACGTCACCGGCCGCGTCGGATCCGAGGAACTGCAGGTGACCGGGATGACCGCCCGCGAGATCGGGCTGATGGCGGCCGAGCACGGAATCCCCCTGTTCGAGCTGACTGCGAAGGCGGTGTCGCTGGAGGAAGCCTTCATGGAACTGACCAGGGACGCCGTGGAGTACCACGGTTCCACGACCGGTGCCGACACCTTCGGGAGCACAACATGAGCACCCTCACGGCAACCCCCGAGATCCCCGAGACCCCCGGGACCGACCAGGCCACTCAGGGCGGGCCCGTCTACCGGGTGACCGGACGGCGTGTGCTGTCCTCGGAGTGGGCCAAACTCTGGTCCGTGCGCTCGACCTGGATCACTCTCGGCCTGGGCCTGCTGTTCCTGGTCGCCTTCGGCGTCATCGCCGCGAGCCACTACAAGTCCGAGATCGGCTCCGGCCGTCCGATGGATCGTGACTTCGGCTCCGCGACGGCCGTGAGCCTGTCCCTCTTCGGCACGAACTTCGCCCAGCTGGCCCTCGGCGTACTCGGTGTGCTGGTCACGGCGGGCGAGTACTCCACCGGCATGATCCGCTCGACCCTGGCCGCCGTGCCGCGCCGGCTCCCCGTGCTGTGGTCCAAGGCGGTGGTGTACGGGCTGGTCGCGCTCGTGATCGCCACGTTCGGCGCGTTCGTCGCCTTCCTCGTCGGAAGCCAGATCGTCTCCGGCACGCCCGCTGCCATGGGCCTCGGCCACGCCGGCGTCGTACGCAGCCTGCTGGGCGCCGGGCTCTACCTCGGTCTGGTCGGTGTGATCGGCACCGCCCTGGGCGCGCTGATGCGGTCGGTGGCGGGCGGTATCTCGGTCCTGGTCGCCACCCTCATGCTCGTCCCAGGGCTGATCTCCCTGTTGCCCAGTTCGTGGCAGGGCGACATCGACCCGTACCTCCCGAGCAACGCAGGCGAGGCGACGTTCGCCCTGACGCACGACTCCACCACCCTGTCACCGACCGCCGGGCTCCTGGTCTTCCTCGGCTGGACGGCACTGGCGCTGGCCGGGGCGGCGTACCGGCTGCTGCGCAGTGACGTCTGAGCCATTGCCTTCCAATCAGGGGCCGGACCCGCAACATGGGCAGGACCCGCATCAAGGCCCGGACCCGCACCATGGGCTGGTGAACTCCGTGACCACCGAAGACCTCGGCGCGATGGGGCCGCTCGTCGCTCGGTTCGGCCGGGCCGGCGAGCGGCTACGGCGCGCCGACCAGGCCCGTCCGTGGGTGCTGGACACCGCGGTCGTGGTCCTGGTCTTCCTGGTGTTCTGCCTGCCGGACCTGCTGCACAGGGGCGTTGGGGACAGCGACGGCCCGCGCCGGTTCCGCCTGTCGTTCACCCAGCTCCCCACGGTCGGCATGCTGGCCCTGCAGGCCGGATTGGTGCTGCCGCTGCTGTGGCGGCGGCGATCACCCGCGGCGGCCTTCGGCGGGGTCACGGCCGTGTTCGTCCTGCAGTGGTCTCTCGGTGCCGCACTCCGCGCGGATGTCGCCCTCTTCGTAGCCCTGTACAGCCTGGCCCTGCACGGGCGGCTGCGACAACTGCCGTGGGCGTGCGCGGTCATGGCGGGCGCGCTGGGCCTGGTCGCGGCGCGGGTCTCCTCGGCGGTGTCGCTCTGGGACGCGCTCTTCTTTCTCCTCAGCACGGCGACCGCGGCCCTCGCGCTCGGCCTGATGATCCGGATCCGGCGGGCCCAACTGGCCGGACTGCGGGACCGTGCGGCCCGGCTCGAGATCGAACGCGACCAGCGCGGCAGGCTCGCCGTCGCGGCCGAACGGACACGGGTGGCCCGCGAGATGCACGACATCGTCGGACACAATCTGTCAGTCATCATCACACTCGCAGACGCGGGCGCCTACGCCACGGCCGTCGCTCCGGAACGGGGCACGGAGGCCCTGCACCTCATCGGCGACACAGGTCGCCAGGCCCTCGGCGAACTGCGGCGCCTGCTCGGCGTGCTGCGCGAGGCGGACGGCCCGCGCACCGAGCCCGAACTGAGCCCGCAGCCCGGACTCGCGGACATCGACGCGCTGTGTGAGGGGGTGCGTGCTGCCGGCCTGAAGGTGATCTACCGTACCGCCGGTGACATCGACGCCCTCGACAGCGGCGTGCAGCTGACCGTCTACCGCATCGTGCAGGAGGCCCTGACGAACGCCCTGAAGCACGCGGGCGCCGACGCCCGTGCGAACCTGGCGATCGTCGTCGAGGACAAGCGGCTGACCATCACCGTCCAGGACTCCGGCCCAGCCGCTCCGGCCGCCCGGCGGGGACCGGCCAACGAGGAAGGACACGGCCTGGTGGGCATGCGCGAACGAGCGGCTCTCTACGGCGGACACATCAACGCCGGTCCCGCCGGCGCGGGATGGGCCGTGCGGGCCGAACTCAACCTCGCTCCCCAGGGCGGTGCCCGATGACCACCGTGCTCGTCGTGGACGATCAGCCCCTCCAGCGGTACGGCCTCCGCATGCTCCTCGACTCCGTGCCCGAGACAGAGGTGGTCGGCGAGGCCGCGCACGGAGCCGACGCCGTGCGCAAGGCCGCCGAACTCCGCCCCGACGTCGTCCTGATGGACGTACGCATGCCGGGCATGGACGGCATCGAGGCCACGCGCCGCATCGTCGCCACGGGCGACCGCTCCCGCGTCCTCGTCATGACCACCTTCGACCTCGACGAGTACGTCTACGCGGCACTGCGCGCCGGAGCCAGCGGCTTCCTCCTCAAGGACGCCCGTCCCGAGGAACTCCTGGCCGGCATCCGCGCCGTGGCCGTCGGAGACGCGGTGATCGCTCCGGCGCTCACGCGCCGCCTGCTGTACGAGTTCGCCCAACTCGTGCCCGCCGGCGCGAATGGATCCGCCGAGGACTCGAAGCTGAGCTCCCTCACCGACCGCGAACGCGAGATCCTCGTAGCCATCGGCAAGGGCTGGACCAACGGCGAGATCGCCACCCGCTTCGTCCTGTCGGAGTCCACGGTCAAGACCCATGTCGGCCGCGTCCTGTCCAAGATCGGCGCCCGCGACCGCATCCAGGCGGTGATCTTCGCCTACGACCACGGCCTGGCCCGGCCCCATGGGGGCTGAGCCGATGGGTCGGCGCTCGCGTCCGCCCCGTCAGCGTCGGTCTGTTGGCGGTCCTCGACGCGGGCCGCGTCGGCTGACGGGCTCGGCCAGGAGCCCGTCAGCCGTCCGACCCGGTCGCACCCCGCCCACGTTGCAGCCGCCCTCACTCCTACCGGCAACGCACTGTGCTGCCACCGCAGTTGAGGCGCTCGTCCGGACAGCGTCAGACGGCCCGCGGTCGGTGTCAGGCGGACATTGAGGCTCCCGGGCAGGCGCTGAAGCACGTGCTAGCTTCCGCGCATGGAACAACGCGTCAGTCTGATCACCCTGGCTGTAGCCGACCTCGGGTGCTCCCGGGCGTTCTACGAGAGCCTCGGCTGGCGGGGACAAGAGGTCGAAGAGACCGTCTTCTTCCAGGCAGGCGGCCTTGGCCTCGTCCTGTGGGGCCGCGACAAGCTCGCACTCGACTGTGGCCTCGACAGCGCTGACGGGACAGGCTTCGGCGGCATCGTCCTGGCGCACAACATGCGCTCCCCGAAGGAGGTGGACGCGCTCCTCACCGCAGCACAGCAAGCCGGAGGCACCATCACCAAGCCGGCCCGGGCAACGCCCTACGGCGGCTACGCGGGGTGCTTCGCCGACCCTGACGGACACCTGTGGGAGATCGCCCACAACCCAGGCTTCCCGCTGGCCGAAGACGGCTCCCTGACCATCCCGGCCTTCGGATCCTCGTAGTGACCTGACGGACCGCTGTAGGTGGCCCGCTCAGGGCGGTGGGCGTCCTGCGGGGGAGGGCTACTCGGTGCAGCGGCATCGTGTGGAGGCATGATTCGCCCGTCCGGTCGGGGCTGCTTCCCCGTTCGAGCCTGTTCAGACCGCGGCCGCGGGGTGGGCTTGACTTCGAGAGCACTCGAATTCGTACCGTGCCCTCATGAGCGACAGCAGCACACCGCAGCACAAGATCGGTTCGGGCTTCGGCGCCCGGAGCTCCGCCGACGATGTCCTCGCGGGCATCGATCTTACGGGCCGGCTCGCCCTGGTGACGGGCGGTTACTCGGGCATCGGCGCCGAGACCACACGCGCACTGGCGAAGGCCGGCGCACGCGTCGTGGTCCCGGCCCGCCGGGTCGGCGCGGCACAGGAGAACCTGGCCGGGATCGACAGTGTCGAGGTGGAAGAAATGGACCTCGGTGACCTGGACAGCGTGCGCTCCTTCGCCGAGCGTTTCCTTGCCACGGGCCGGCCCCTGGACATCGTCATCGACAGCGCGGGGATCATGGCCTGCCCCGAGACCCGCGTCGGGCCGGGCTGGGAGGCCCAGTTCGCCACCAACCACCTGGGCCACTTCGCCCTCATCAACCGCCTTTGGCCGGCACTCGAGCCGGGTGGCGCCCGCGTTGTCTCGGTCTCCTCGACCGGCCACCACGCCTCCGGTATCCGCTGGGACGACGTTCACTGGCGCCACGGCTACGACAAGTGGGAGGCGTACGGCCAGGCCAAGACGGCCAACGCGCTGTTCGCAGTGGAACTCGACCGCCGCGGCCAGGGTCTGGGCGTGCGGGCCTTCTCGCTGCACCCCGGTGGCATCTTGACGCCCCTTCAGCGGCACCTGCCGAGGCAGGAGATGGTCGAGCGGGGCTGGATCGACGAGGACGGCAACCTGCTCCACCCCGACGCGTTCAAGACGCCGCAGCAGGGCGCGGCCACGCAGGTCTGGGCGGCGACCTCCCCCCAGCTGGACGGCATGGGTGGCGTCTACCTGGAGGACTGCGACATCGCCGAGCCCGCCCCGGCGGACGGCTCCCGGGTCGGCGTCAAGGAGTGGGCCACGGACCCGGAGCAAGCGGCCCGCCTGTGGGCACTGTCCGCCGAACTGACGGGCGTGGACGCGTTCGCCGACTGACAGATGCCGTCGCACCATGACGCGATGACAGGACCAACCCCGCCGCCACGCCCGTTGGACCTGTGCCCCTGACCGCGGCTCAAAGGCCCCTTCGCATGAGAACGCACATCGTCTCGTGGCTAGGGATCGACCCGTCGGGCCCTTCCTCGTCCCAGGCGTCCGGTTTGCGGCCGTACGCGACGTAGCCCAGGCGTTCGTACAGGGCGCGGGCCCGGGGGTTGCTTTCCTCCACTGCGAGTTCGGCCCCGCGCAGCCCGCGGTCCCGGATCCGCTGTTCGGCAGCGCGGACGAGCAGCGTTCCCAGGCCGCGGGACCGCAGCGCCGGGTGCACGGCGAGCTGCCACACGAATCCGGACTCCTCGGAGACCTGGAAGTCTATGCCGCCGATCGCCACCGGCAGGTCCTCGGGAGTGCATACAGCCAGGTAGTCCACCTCGCCCGACGCAGCGCGAGCCAGCTCTCGTCCTACGCTGCGCAGGTGGCTGCCCGAGCCGGACCAGGTGCACCTCGGCAGATCCCGTGGCAGCAGATCCCGCACACTGACAGGTAAGAAGACGGTTGTGTCGGTGAAGTCGTCTTCGGTGGCCACGCCTTGGAGCATGCCTACCTCTGCGACGGCACGGCAACGCGTTTCTCCCCCGGCTCGGCCTCGGGCGTAGGCGCCGACCGGGCAGATGCTCAACCGGGCCGGACTTCCCATTCAGTTCGCCGCCCAGGCGCCTCGGCACCCGCAGCCCGCCCCTCTGGAGGACGAGGGTGTCGGTGATGAGGGCTCCGGCCACCTTGTCGTCGGCGATACCGCGCAGCAAGTCGTCGATGCAACCGCCCTGCCAGGGACGGCGGGTGGCAAGGGGTACCCCTGGAGAAGCGACTTCTTCGGCGACACCTGGGACAGCCGCTCCCCACCGGACGAAGTACTTCCGATTGCAGCGGGGTGAAGCCTTGTCAGGGGGCTGCTTCCTGGATAGGACTGTCCGCGTAGGTGATCACCGAAACGTGCCTGTGCCGTCCGGGGGGTCACCTCGGTCGTGGGTGCCGGCTGCGCGGTGGGTGGTGACGATCAGGGTGATGGCCGAAGGCGTCATCGAGTTGGGGCCGGCACGTGGACCACCGCTCGCCACACCGGGTGTAGCCGAACGATCCCCTGATCCTCGAAGGAGAGTGGAGCAACTCATGAGCCATGCGCAGAACTCCGGGGTGAGCCGGCGCCGCGTCCTGGGCGGAGCGGCCGGGCTGGCCGCTGCGGCGGCGGGGCTGCAGACCGGCACCGCGTTTGCGAAGCCGGCACTGCCCGACGAGGCCCGCCGACGCAGACACGCAGACCGGGTCACGATCACCCGGGACGACTGGGGTGTTTCCCACATCGTGGGCGAGACCGATGCCGACGCGGTGTTCGGGATGATGTACGCCCAGGCGGAGGACGACTTCAATCGGATCGAGCAGAATTACCTTGTCGCCCTGGGCCGTCTCGCCGAGGCCGAGGGCGAGAGCGCGATATGGCAGGACCTGCGCCAGCGGCTGTTCCTCGACCCGGAGGCGCTGAAGAAGGACTACGCGAAGTGCCCTGCGTGGCTGCGCGCGTTGATGCGGGCCTGGGCGGACGGACTCAACCACTACCTCGCGACACACCCCGAGGTGCGCCCGCGTGTGCTCGACCGGTTCGAGCCGTGGATGCCGCTCAGCTTCTCCGAAGGCAGCATCGGAGGTGACATCGAGTCGGTGCTGCTCACCCAGCTCGAAGCGTTCTACGACAAGCGTGACGTACCGATGACCGACGAGGAGCGCGGCCTCGTGCAGCGCGAACCCACGGGGTCCAACGGCTTCGCCATCGCACCCAGCCACACGCGGGACGGTCACGCACTGCTGCTGATCAACCCGCACACCAGCTTCTTCTTCCGCGCGGAACAGCATGTGACGAGCCGCGAGGGACTCAACGCCTACGGTGCCGCCACCTGGGGACAGTTCTTCATCTACCAGGGCTTCAACGCGGAGACGGGGTGGATGCACACGTCGAGCGGTGTCGACAACATCGACGAGTTCGCCGAGACGATCGTGGTAGGGGCCGACGGAGCCCGTTCCTACCGTTACGGCGACGAACTGCGCCCCGTCACGACGAAGAAGGTCACGCTCTCCTTCCGTACCGCGGAGGGCGGACAGAGCAAGCGCACCTTCACGACGTACGCGACGCACCACGGCCCGATCGTGCGCGAGACGGACGGCAAGTGGATCGCGTGTGCGCTGATGAACAAGCCTGTCCAGGCGCTCCAGCAGAGCTTCCTGCGCACCACGACGCGGGACTATGCGGGCTATCTCCGGGTCGCGGGCCTCAAGGCAAACAGCTCGAACAACACGCTCTTCGCGGACTCGAAGGGCGAGATCGCCTTCCTGATGCCGCAGTTCATGCCGGTGCGGGACGACCGGTTCGACTATCTCAAGCCTGTCAGCGGCAGTGACCCGGCGACCGACTGGCGTGGACTGCACAGCCTGGACAGCATGCCGCAGGCTGTGAACCCGAAGAACGGCTGGGCGTTCAACACCAACAACTGGCCCTGGACCGCCGCCGGCGCGGACAGCCCCGACAAGGCCGACTATCCGCGCTACTTCGACCGCTTCGGTGAGAACCCGCGCGGGCCGCAGGCCATCCGGGTACTGAGCGCGCGCGACGACTTCACCCCGCAGACGTTGATCGACGCCGCGTTCGACCCCTATCTCACCGCCTTCGCGCGGTTGCTGCCGGGGCTCGTGGCAGCGTGGGACCAACTGCCCGAGGGGAGCGGGCGGAAGAGGAAGCTGGCCGGTCCGATCGGTCTGCTGCGCGACTGGGATCACCGGTGGTCCGCCGATTCGCCTGCGACGTCGGTGGCCGTGTTCTGGGGCGAAGACACGTGGGCGCTCACCTCCCAGGCGGCGGCGGACGCCGGAATGTCGGTGTGGGACTACATCGCCGACCGTGCCTCGAACGCGCAAAAGCTCGGAGCCCTCGAGACGGCGATGCAGCGGCTGCAGCGGGACTTCGGCAGCTGGCGGGTGCCGTGGGGTGACATCAATCGCTACCAGCGCAACGACGCTGCGATCGTGCAGGAGTTCAGCGACGACAAGCCCAGCATCCCGGTGCCCTTCACCTCCTCGCGCTGGGGCTCGCTCGCCTCGTTCGGCGCGAAGGCCTACCCGGGAACCAAGCGTTACTACGGCACCAGTGGCAACAGTTTCGTGGCGGTCGTGGAGTTCGGGCCGCGACTTCGCGCCTGGGCGGTGACGGCGGGCGGTGTGAGCGGACACCCCGACTCTCCGCACTTCGGCGACCAGGCCGAACGCTATGCGCGGGGCGCTCTGCGGCCCGTCTACTTCTATCCCGAGGATCTCGCCGGGCACGTCGAGCGGAGGTACCGGCCCGGCACGTGACCGGTCGCCCGGGAGCGGGAGCGGGGGCGAGGGGCGGCAGGGGGCTGAACGGGCTCGCGGAACCGCGTACGGGCTCCGGCCGAGCCTTGGCTCCCATTCCCGGGCGGCCGCGCGGGTCGGCGAGGACGGCACCGCGGCATCGCGCCGCACGACACGGACAACTCAGGCATGGCCTTGAGCGCTGTTCAGCGGTTCGTAACGCGCCGGCGTCCTGGCCACGGGTGCGCGCGAGGCGACGGCCGCAGCGGACTGACGGGACAGTCCGTGCCCGGCCGCCCAGTTACGCACTCCTGGGAAGTCACCACCGTTCCTGCGTCGTTGAAGGCGATGGCGCGGTCGACGTGTGGCAACCCGCACGTGGCCGTCCAGGACCTGTCCGAACGACAAAGTGCGGTGATCACGCATGAAGGCGGTGCGGTTGCACGAGTACGGCGAGATCGATGTGCTGCGGGTGGAGGACGTGGAACGCCCGGCGCCCGGCCCCGGGCAGGCGCTGGTCGAGGTCCGCGCGGCCGGGATCCAGCCCGGCGAGGCGATGATCCGCAAGGGCGCGCGACACGAACGCCGGCCGGCTGCGTTCCCCTCCGGCCAGGGCAGCGACCTGGCCGGCGCCGTGGGGGAGGTCGGTGCGCAGGTGAGCGGCTTCGCGGTGGGCGATGACGTCCTGGGCTTCACCCATAACAGAGTGAGCCACGCGGAGTTCGTCTGGTCGACGACGTGAATGTGGTCTCCCGTCCGAACGGGCTGTCCTGGGACGTGGCCGGGCCGTTGTACGTGGCCGGCACGACCGCATACGCCACCGTGTTCGCTGTCGACCCCGGGCCGGCCGACACAGTCGTGGTGTCCGTTGCGGAGGGCGGCGTCGGGTCGCTTGCCGTGCAACTCGCGCGACGGCGCGGCGCCACGGTGATCGGCCTTGCGAGCGAGCGAAACCATGCCTGGCTGGGGGACCGCGGTGTCGTCCCGGTCGAGTACGGGGGAGGCGCTGCAGAGCGGATCCGGCAGGCCGCCGGCGGGAACGTCGACGCGTTCATCGACACGCTCGGCGACGGCTACGTGGAGCTGGCAGTGGAGTTGGGCGTGCGGCCCGAGCGGATCAACACGATCCGGGATCGGCACGCCGCGGCCAGAGTCGGTGCGCGGGCATACGGAGCAGGCTCGGCGGCATGCGTGGTCGTGCTCGGTGAGCTGGCCCGGCTCGCCGCGTGTGGGGAGTTGGAGGTGCCGATCGACCGCACCTACCCGCTGGAGCGGGTGCGAGACGCGTTCAGCGAGCTGGAACGGGGGCACACCCACGGCAGGATCGTGCGCCGTCCGTAGCCCCGGCTGCCCGAGGCGACCGTCGAGCAGATGCCCCAGAAGTATCAACGCAGTGTTCCCGCTGGTGGCCTGATGGCTCCCCGCCAAGTGGCCGCCAGCGGGGAAAGCGGTGCAGGTTACAACCAAGGCCAGCGCCAGGAGCAGCGAGAAGCCGCGGCTGGATTCCTCCGCCATGTCATCACGAGAGTACGACCTTGACTTCCGCGACCGGGCCAGTCGGATACGCGCTTGGGGCGTCGGCCTGTTGGCCTTGGCGGCGCTTTTGTGGCCCGGGGCGTCGCCATCCAGCCGCGGGTGCTGCCCCTGGACGAGATCCCCTCACGGAACGAGGCGGTTATTCGCTGGACATCGCGTAGGTCAGCGGCGAGCGTTAGCGGAATGGAGAAGGCGAAAATCTGGGACGCGGATGTTGCCAAGCGCTACGACAC
Organism: Streptomyces sp. CB01635; assembly: GCF_002803065.1. Lineage (GTDB taxonomy): Bacteria > Actinomycetota > Actinomycetes > Streptomycetales > Streptomycetaceae > Streptomyces. Next base: position 4,754 of record NZ_NNBL01000016.1, on the reverse strand, counting down.
ACCGGGATCGGGCATGTTCGCGCCTGAGGTCCTGGGTCCGACCGTGAACCGCCTCGCCGAGCTCGCAGGAGAGGGAGCCGCGCTTGAGTTCGCCATCGGGACCGGCCGCGTAGCCGTCCCGCTCGCCGAGCGAGGGATTCCTGTCACCGGCATCGAATTGTCATTGCCGATGGTGGAGCAACTGCGCGCCAAGGCGGACGAAGCAACGATCCCGGTGATCATGGGTGACATGGCGACCACCGTCGTCCCGGGGAAGTACACCGTGGTCTATCTCGTCTACAACACGATCTCCAACCTGCTCACCCAGGCTGAGCAGGTCGAGTGCTTCCGCAATGCGGCCCGACACCTCGAGCCCGGTGGTCGGTTCGTGATCGAGCTCTGGGTACCTGAGCTGCGCAAGCTCCCGCCGGGCCAGACAGCCATGGTCTGCCAGGCCGATGCCGGCTACATCGGCCTGGACACCTACGACGTGCTGCGTCAGCACGTCGTGTCACACCACTTCCGGTTCGACGAGACCACGCAGGCTCATTTGTTCCGCAGCCCTCACCGCTACATCTGGCCGGGGGAACTCGACCTCATGGCCCAGCTGGCTGGATTCGAACTGGAAAGCAGGCATGCGGACTGGGCGGGCGGCGCCTTCACTGCCGAGTCGCCCTCTCATGTCTCCGTCTACCGAATTGCACAAACGTCGTAGCTGGGGTGGGGGTTTCGTGTGTGGGCGACTTCCAAGGCATGCGGCGCACCGGATGAGGCGCTGAGTCCTGTCCGCTCAGCTGAGGTCGGACATGTCGAGTACGAAGCGGTAGCGGACGTCGTTTCGCCGGAGGCGGTCGAGGGCCTCGTTCACCTGTGCCGAGGGGAGCAGTTCGATGTCGGCGCCGATGCCGTTCTCCGCACAGAAGTCCAGCATGGCGGCGGTCGCAGGACGCCCGCCGCTGCCTGCGGAGCTGAGCTTCTTGCGCCCCACGAGGAGGTCCATCGTCTCCACGGTGACCGGTCCGAGGTGCCCGAGGTGGCTGAGCGTGCCGTCCAGCGCGACCAGCTTCAGGTAGGGGCCGAGGTCGTGCGGGGCGGAGATGGTGTCGATGACGACGTCGAACCTGTCCCGGGCCTTGGCCATCTGTTCCGGATCCGTGGAGACGATGAGCCCGTGCGCGCCGAGACGGCGGGCGTCCTCGGCCTTGTCCGGTGAGCGGCTGACGACCGAAGTCGTGGCGCCGAGGGCCACGGCCATCTTGACCGCGAGATGCCCCAGGCCTCCCAATCCGGCGACGGCGACGCGGCTGCTCGGGCCTACGCCCAGAGCCTGTAGGGGCTCCCAGACGGTGACACCGGCGCAGAGCAGGGGAGCGACGGCGGCCGGGTCCAGACCTGGGGGAAGGGGGTAGGCGAACTGCTCCCGGACGACGTACTCGCGGGAGTATCCGCCCAGGGTGGTCCATCCGTCGTGCCGGTCGGTGCCGCCGTAGGTCAGGGTCGGGAAGGCGTGACAGAAGTTCTCCTGTCCGGCCTGGCACATGGAGCACTCGCCGCATGAGTCGACGATGTTGCCGACCGCGACTCCGTCGCCGGCCGAGAAGCGGCTGACAGCGGGTCCGATCTCGGTCACCACTCCCGTGAACTCGTGCCCCGGGACCAGGGGTTGCCCCGCTTTGCTGTCGTGGGCGCGGAGCGCGTGCAGGTCGGTGTGGCAGACGCCGCAGTAGTCGATCCGAACCGCAAGATCATCGGGGCGGAGATCGCGACGCTCCAGGGGCGTTCGTCGCAGCCTCGCGGTCGGGCCGTCAGCCAGCCATCCGGTCGTTGTGCGCACGGCATGCCTCCCGTAAACAGACTGTTCGGTCTATTGGATCGTAGGCGCGATGCGGTCGTCAAGCAAACCAACTGTTCTGTCTGGTAGCGTCGCGGGCATGGCGGACCAGCCCCTGACCTCGCGCGGAGCCGCGACTTACCAGCGCATTCTTGATGTGGCGACCCAGGAATTCGCCCAGCACGGCATCGCCGGAGCCCGCATCGAGCGGATCGTGTCCGCTGCCCGCACCAACAAGGCTCAGCTCTACGCCTACTTCGGCAACAAGGAAAAGCTCTTCGACGCGATCTTCTTCGCTTCCCTGGAGCGCATTACCAACGTCGTTCCGATCGACGCGGACGACCTTGCGGACTGGGCCGTGCGCCTCTACGACGAGTACCTCCGGCGCCCGGACCTCATCCGGCTGGCCACCTGGGCACGCCTGGAACGCCGACCGGTCGGCCACCTCGTCGAGAACCACGACCATTACGACGACCGCAAGCTGCGGGCCGTCGCTGAAGCGCAAGCCGCCGGGCGGGTGCGTCAGGGCGACCCTTTCGATGTGATGGCCATGGTCATCGCCATGTCCATGGCCTGGTCGCCGGTGAGCAACGTCTACGCGGCGACCGCCCAGGAGTCACCCGACCTGCACGAACAGCGCCGTACCCTTCTCCGCGATTGTGTCCGGCGCGCTGTCGCAGTCGATTGACAGAGGGGCGCGTCGTCATCTTTCGCCGGCCCCAAGGCGCTCCCTCCGCCTGACCAACGCATGCCCGACTGCTGTTGGCGATGCGCGGGCCACGGCAGGTGGTGGCGTGGGCCGGCCGGCATCGTGATGACACCTCGGGCGCCCGCATCGGCGTGCTCGGCGTGCTCCGCGTGCTCGGTTTGCGGTGTTGCGGGTTCAGGCTGGGGTGACTGTGGGGTTGGTGGTGTGGGTGGTGCGGAATCGTGCGCGGTATTCGGTGGGCGCTACCCCCAGCGTCTGCTGGAACGCCCGGCGCATGCTCTCCGATGAGCCGAACCCGGCTGCCTGCGCGATGTGTTCGACCGGGTCGCCGCCGCCCTCGAGCAGGGCGCGGGCCGCCTCCAGGCGTACGGATTCGATGTATTGGCCGGGGGTCATTCCGGTGTCGGCCCGGAACAGCCGCGTGAGGTGGCGAGGGCTCACGCCGGCCACCTCGGCCAGGACCGTGAGGTCGGACGCCACCCGCGGGTCTGCTCCGGCGGCGTCCATGGCGGCGCGTACTGCGGGGTGCTGTCCGGTGGCGGGGGTGAGGCGGGCGCTGAATTGTGACTGGCCGCCGGGGCGGGCCATGAACACCACGAGCTCACGGGCCACATCGCGGGCGGTGTCGGCGCCGTGGTCCTCCTCGACCAGGGCGAGCGCCAGATCGATCCCCGCGCTCACCCCGGCCGACGTGACGACGGGACCGTCGCGTACGTAGATGGGGTCGTGGGCGACGGTTACGGCTGGGTAGGCAGTGGCGAGGTCGGCGGCGAGCCGCCAGTGGGTGGCGGCTCGCCGACCGTCCAGGAGGCCTGCCTCGGCAAGGAGGAAGGCGCCTGCGCAGACGGACGCCACCCGCCGTGCGCGGCGGGCGAGTTGGGCCGTGAAGGCGACGAGTTCCGTGTCGTGTACGGCGGCGCGCCAGTCGCTGCGTCCGGGGACCAGGACGGTGTCGATGCGGCGTGGCAGCGCGTCCGGGCCGATGTCGACGCCGATCCGCACGCCTGACGAGGTGCGGACGTCGGCGCCGTCGGGGGAGACGATCCGCACGTCGTAGGCGGCGCCGCCGGTGGTGGCGGTCGCTGTGGTGAATACTTCCGTCGGCCCCGTCACGTCGAGGAGTTGTACCTGGTCGAAGGCGACGATTACGATCGTCGGCGCCGCCGGCCTTCTTGGGCTCACTGCTCCCACTTCGAGTCGAGAATCGTCCGCACGAAGTCGCCGCGCTCGAAGCCGGGCACGTAGTGGGCGAGAACGTCGGCCTTCACGTTGCCGAAGGTGGTGTCCGGCTTCGGGGCGACACCGTCGGTGAAGGCCGCGAGGATGCGGTGTTTGAAGTCGGGCCGCGGATGCAGGGCGACGATGTCCGCGCGGTCGGCCGCGGACAGGTCGTCGTAGCCGATGCCGAGCACGTCGTACTCGACGCCGGCGGTCACCAGCGCGACCTCCGGCTCCATGTGCTGGGGCACTCCCGGCGTGGTGTGCAGGGCGATCGCCGTCCACACGCGGCGCACACTGTCCGGCGGAACGTCGCGCGCGGTCAGGAAGCGCTGGGCTTCGTCGGCACTGTCGACTTCGAAGCGGCGACCGCTGCCGTGGAAGCGTTCGGACAGTCCCAGATCGTGGAACAGGGCGCCGATGTAGACGAGTTCGGGATCGTAGGAGAGGTCGAGCTTGCGGCCCTGGAGCGCCCCGAAGAAGAACACCCGCCTCGAGTGGTGGTAGATCAGTTCGCTCGTCGTGTCCCGTACCAGCTGCTCCGCCTCGCGCGCGAGCTTGGTGTCGGGCACGGCCACACCCGCCACTGCAGCACCGTCGTTGTTCATCATGCTCACCCGGACCTTCCGTACGCGATGGCCTCGTCCTGCCGATTCACTGCCGACGTGTCCGCCGACCTGTTCAGCATCCGTCGCGTAGGCGGCGCGCGCCATGGCTGTACGGCCCGGTATGCCACAGATACGGACATCGGGCGGCCGGGTCGGTTCAGGTGGGTCGGCGGGGCGGACGGTTCGGATTCGGGCCGGGTCCGGGTCCGGCGCGGGTGGACGGGGCCGCCAGGGCGCCGATGACTGCCGGAGCCGTTGACTGCGGCGCCTGCCAGGACAGCGCCGAAGCCGCTCCGCTGTCGGTCGGGCCCACAATCCCCAGGCCTCGTAGCCCTCCCACCTGTAGTGGTGGGGGCGTTTGTGCGGGGTGGTGCGGTTAGGCGATGGGTGTGGAGCGGATGGCGGAGAT
>NZ_NNBL01000015.1 GCF_002803065.1 Streptomyces sp. CB01635 | reverse complement strand
CCGCTCCCGGTCCGCCGTGGCTGTGCACAGGGTCTCGCCCTCGCACGGAGTGACCGTGGCCAGGCGGTACGCGCCCTCGGCGCTGCCCCCGCCGGCGGCGCACCGCAGATGCCGCTCGGCGTCCCGCTCGTCGCCGTCCCGCAGCCGGGCGATCCCGGCCTGGAGCGCGGCCTCGGTGTGACCGCCCGCCGCGGCCCGCTCGTACCACTGGAGGGCGGCGACCTCGTCGTCCCGGCCGGCGTACAGGATGCCGAGGTTGAAGGCTGCGTCCACGCTGCCCGCCTCGGCGGCCTTGGAGAACCACGGCTCGGCGCCCGCCGCGTCGCCGCCCTGGAGGAGCAGCACGGCCAGCGCGTTCGCCGCCTCGCGGTGGCCCGCGTACGCGGCACGCCGGTACCACTGGTCGGCCTGCACGGTGCGGCCCTGCTCGGCGCAGAGCAGGCCGAGGTTGTACGCGCCGTTGATGTCGCCCGCGTCCATGGCCGCGCGGTACCAGCGCTCGGCGGTCTGGGTCTCGCCACGCTGGGCGTGCAGGGCGCCGAGCGCGTTGGCAGCGTTGCCATCGCCCTCCTGGGCGGCGCGCAGCCACCAGACCCCTGCACTCTCCTCGTCACCGGCGTCGCGCAGCAGGAAGCCGAGCGCGCAGGCGGCCCGGGGCTCGCCGTCCTTCGCGGAGTTCAGGTACCAGCGGCCGGCCTCCTTGAGCTCGCCGCGCTTCTCCAGGATCGCGCCGAGGTGCAGGGCGGCCCGGCGGTGTCCGCGCGCGGCGGCCTGCCGGTACCACTGCTCGGCCTCCGCGGCCGCGGGCAGCTTCCTGCGGGCGCCGGTCGCGGTCGCGCCGCCCGGGGCGCCGCTCTCGTCGTCGGCGGGCGTGGGCGCACCACGGAGCGCTCCCTCGGGGCGCTCGTGCGCGGCGCGCCGGTCGAGGGTGCGGGCCAGCCGGTAGGCGGCCTCGCGGTGGCCGTGCTCGGCGGCGGCGCGCATCCAGCGCTCGGCGCCGACGTCGCTGCGGTGTTCGAGGAGGTCGGCGAGCGCGTACGCGCCGAGGGCGTGGCCCTGTTCGGCGGACTGCCGCAGCCAGTACTCGGCGGCGGGCTCGTCGCCGCGCTCGCGGTGGTGGCGGCCGAGGGCGTGCGCGGCGGGGGCGGATCCGGCGACGGCGGCGATGCGCCACCAGCCGGCGGCCTCGTCCGCGTATCCGCGCTGGTGCAGCAGGACACCGAGGTTGTTGGCGGCGGCGCGGTCGCCCGCGGCGGTGGCAGCGCGCAGCTGGGGCTCGGCTCCGTCGAGGTCACCGCGGCGCAGCAGCATGGCTCCGAGGACACTCATCGCCTCGACGTCGCCGGACTCGGCGGCCGGCCGATGACGTGCTTCCTCGGCGGCCGCCCCGGGTTCCTCCCGGTCGGCCGGCTGCACAAACCGCCCTGTCTCCAACAGAGTTGCCTTGTCCCCCATAACGTCCATCGTCGCACCACCTGCAACCTGGGTACACCTGGTATACCGCAGCCAGTGAGGTCACTTCAGCGTTTTGTCGACATGCCCACAGAGAGATAAGTGAAACACGAAAACCTCAACTACCCCCGGGAGAGGCACGCTTCGCACGGACGGACGGTTCCCGCGCACACGACGAAGGCCCGGATCCTGAAAGATCAGGATCCGGGCCTTCGTCTTCAGTAGCGGGGACAGGATTTGAACCTGCGACCTCTGGGTTATGAGCCCAGCGAGCTACCGAGCTGCTCCACCCCGCGCCGTTGTGTTCAAACCGTACCACGGCGCGAGGGGGGTCTTCGCTCAGCTGCTCGAGCCCCCACTGTTCTTGCTGGTGTCCTTGTCGGCGCTCTGATCAGCGCTCTTGTCGCTGGACTTGTCGGCGCCCTTGCCGTCGCCGGCCGCCTTGTCGGCCGCGGACTGCGCCTTGTCGGCGCGCTTGAGGGCATCCTCCAGCTTGTCCTGCGCGTCGGCGTAGGCGTGCAGGTCGCCCTTCTTCATTGCGGCCTGGCCCTCCTCGAAGGCCTTCTCCGCGTCCGCGAGGGCTTCCTTGACCGTGGAGTTCTCCGGTGGCTTCGTCGTGTCGCCACCGGGCTTCTCCGGCTCGGCCGGCTGCGCGCCGTCCACGCCGAACGCCTGGTTCAGCGCGTCCCCGAGATTGTCGGCGAATCCGGTTCTGTCGCCGTAGGAGACCGCGACCTTGCGCAGCAGCGGGTACTCCGCGTTGCGGCCCTGTGCGTAGATCGGTTCGACGTAGAGGAAGCCCTTGTCGAGTGGCACCGTCAGCAGATTGCCGTACAGGACCGTCGAGTCGGCGCCCTTCATGTCGCGGACGAAGTTCGCCACGGACGACAGGGAGTTGAGCTTGTTCTGCACCTGTTCCGGGCCGTACACCTTGTCCTCGGTGACCCGCAGCAGTCTTATCGTGCCGTAGTCCTTGCTGGTGGCATCGGCGTCGACCGCCATGAACGCACGCAGGTTGGGGCGCCCGCTCGGGGTGAACGTCGTCGTCAGCGAGAACTGCTGGTCGTTCTGGCCCGGCATCTTCATGGACAGGTAGTACGGCGGGACCGCGCTGTTGTCCTTCTTCGTCGGGTCGTTCGGGACCTGCCACGCGTCGGACGCGTTGTAGAACTGGTCGGAGTCCGTGACGTGGTACAGGGACAGCAGCTCGCGCTGCACCTTGAACATGTCCTGCGGATACCGCAGATGGTCCTTGAGCTCCTGCGGGATCGCGCTCTTGGGCTCGACCGTGCCGGGGAACGCCTTCTTCCAGGTCTTGAGGACCGGGTCCTTGTCGTCCCACGTGTACAGCTTCACCGTGCCGTCATAGGCGTCGACGGTGGCCTTCACCGAGTTGCGGATGTAGTTGACCTGGTTCTGCTGGGCCACCACCGCGCGCTGGTTGTCGCCCTCGTTGAGAGAGTCGGCCGTCGTGTCACCGAGCGTCGTACGGGACGCGTACGGGTATCCGTTCGACGTCGTGTACGCGTCGACGACCCACTGGATCTTGCCCTTGACGACCGCCGGGTACGCGTCGCCGTCGATGGTCAGCCAGGGGGCGACCGCCTCGACGCGCTCCTTGGGCGTGCGGTTGTACAGGATCTTCGAGCCGTCGCCAATGGCTCCCGAGTACAAGATCTGCGGCTCACTGAAGGAAACCGCGTACGCGGCGCGGTTGATCGGGTTGGAGAGGCTGACGCCGCCCTCGCCGCTGTAGCTCGTGGTCTTCTGGGTGCCGTCGTCCTGCTCGTAGTCGAGCTCCTTCTGGGGCCCGCCGACGATCGAGTACTGGCGGGTCTTCTCGCCGTAGTAGATCCGCTGCTGGTACGAACCCAGGGTCCCGCCGGCGGGCAGGCCCGACTCGGTGAACAGGGGTGCGCCCGGGGAGTCCGGGTCGGTCTGCGTACCCTTGGCCGCGACCGCTCCGAAGCCGTGCGTGTAGGTGAAGTGGTCGTTGATCCAGTTCCGCTTCTCGACGCCCGCGAGGTTGAGCTCGCGCAGGCCGATGACGGTGTCCTGGCCCTTGTAGCGGTCGACATCGAGGGTCTTCGGGAACTGGTAGTACTTCCGCTCCTGCTCCAGCTGCTGGAACGTCGGCGAGACCACGTTCGGATCGTTGACCCGGTAGCTGGCCGCCGAGTCGGCGTCCGTGCGCTGCTGCTTGGAGTCCTTGACCGTGCCCTTGCCGGTGTAGTCCACCGGGGACACCCCGGCGATCCCGTACGCCTTGCGGGTCGCCTCGATGTTCTTCTCGATGTACGGGGCTTCCTTGGACTGTTCGTTCGGCTGGACCTGGAACTTCTGGACGATGGCCGGGTACAGGCCGCCGATCAGGATCGCGGAGAGCACCATCAGGCCGAAGCCGATGACGGGCAGCTGCCAGGTACGCCGCCACAGCGTCGCGAAGAACAGCACGGCACAGATCGCGGCGATGCAGAACAGGATGGTCTTGGCCGGCAGATACGCGTTCGCGTCGACGTACCGCAGGCCCGTCCAGTTGTCCGTCGCCTTGAAGTCGCTGGACTTCACCGCGAGCCCGTACCGGTCGAGCCAGTACGCGACCGCCTTGAGGGTCACGAACACGCCGAGCAGCACGGAGAGATGACCGGTGGCCGCGGCGGTGGCGCGCGCGCCCGGGCTGGTGATCCGCAGCCCGCCGTACAGATAGTGGGTCAGCGCGGCCGCGATCAGGGAGAGGATCGTCGCCGCGAAGCCGAAGCCGAGCAGGAACCGGTACCACGGCAGGTCGAACGCGTAGAAGGCCACGTCGAGGTGGAACTGGGGGTCCTTCTGGTGGAAGGGCACGCCGTTCACCCACATCAGCCACGTGCGCCACTGAGTGGCGGCTGAGGCACCCGCGATGAGGCCGACCAGGGCCGTGATGCCGAGCAGCAGCCACTTCTTGTAGGGCGCGATGCTCATGCGGTACCGGTCGAGGCTCTGCTGCTCCATCGACATGGCGCTCAGCGGGGGCCGCAGCCGGTGCGCGAGCCAGACGTTCAGTCCGACGGCGATCGCCATCAGCAGTCCGAAGACGAAGAACAGCCCGATCTTCGTCCACAGGGTGGTCGTGAAAACGGACGAGTAGTTGACCGATCGGTACCAGAGCCAGTCGGTCCAGAACCCTGCGAACATGACGAACGCCATGCCCAGTGCGGCAAGGACGCCGAGCGTCATGAGCAGGGAACGGACGCGCCGGGACGGTCGGCCCACTCTCATCCGTGGCCCCGTCGGGCCTCCGCCGCGGTCCGGCATCTGGAAAGCCAAGGTGCGCACCTCGAAAAGTTCGAAATCGATCGGTCAGGCCCAGGTGATCGAGGACCCATCACCTATGCAACTTACTCACGCTTTACTCAGTTCCCGGTTCCGGGTACTAACGAGGCAGGATTGTGACCATGTCCAACACTCCCATGGCAGCCAGCCCCCTCACCCGGGCCGTACTCGAGATCGACGAGTACGCCTCCGGCCTCGGCTGGGACCAGCCCGCCCGCCTCTTCGCCCTCGTCGACACCGCCCGCCTGCGGGCCCAGGAACCCGGCCTCGCGGCCCAGCTCGGCCTGGACGGCGAGGAGGAGGCCGCGGCCTTCACCCCGATCGAGCAGGACGAGGTGCCCGCCGACAAGGCGCTCGACGAGTTCCTCGGCACCATCGCCTGGCCCGACGCGGTCGTCGGCTGCGCCCTGACGGTGGAGCGGCTGATGCTGCCGCCGTCCGCGGAGGCCTCCGTTCCGGAGGGGCTCGGTGAGGCGCAGCTCGCCGACTGGGTGGCGAAGCACCCGGGCCGTCAGGAGGTCCGGATGACGGTCGCCGTACTGCGTGACGGTGCGCGCGAGTCGGCGCTGCGCCTGCGCGAGAAGGACTCCCCCAACGAGGTCCTCACCGGCTCGGACCTGGTCCCGGGCCTGGCCGAGGCACTCGCGGCGACGTTCGCCGAGTAGCACCCGCACCGCAACGAGAGGGGGCGCCGCACAGTGTGCGGCGCCCCCTTCATGAACCTCGTGTCACCCCTTGACCGTGCACTTCGGCAGGTCGGTGGTGTTGCCCGAGCGGATGTCCTTGAGGGCGTTCATCGCGTCGTCGATGGTGTTGACCTTGACGAGGGTGAGTCCGCCCGGAACGTCCTTGGCCGCCTCGGCGCAGTTGTCCTTGGGGGTGAGGAAGTAGCGCGCGCCCTTACCGCGGGCGCCGACGGTCTTCATCTGGATGCCGCCGATCGGGCCGACCTTGCCGTCGTCGTCGATGGTGCCCGTGCCGGCCACGAACCTGCCGCCGGTGAGGTCCTCGGGCGTCAGCTTGTCGACGATGCCGAGCGCGAACATCAGTCCGGCGCTGGGGCCGCCGACGTCGGCGAGCTTGATGTCGATGGCGAACGGGAACGTGTGATCGGTTCCGGCCTGGATGCCGACGATCGCGCGGCCGTCCTTGGCCTTCTCCGTGGTGACCGTGACGTTCTGCGTGCGGGTGGGCTGCTTGCCCTCCTTCTCGGCGGCGGCCGCGTCCTTGACGGGCACGATCGTGAAGGAGACGTCCTCGCCCGGCTTGTGCTTGGTGACCAGCTTCGCGACGTCGGCCGGCTTCGCGACCTTGGTGCCGTCGACGGCCTTGATCACGTCACCGGCGTGCAGCCGCCCCTCGGAGGGGCTGCCCTTGATGACCGACTGGACGATCACCCAGGACTTCACGGGGATCTTCAGCTCGTCCAGGGCGGCGACCTTGGCGCTCTCCTGGGACTGGCTGAACTCCTCGGCGTTCTCCTGCGAGGACTGCTGCTCGGTCTTGCCGTCGGGGTAGAGCGTGGCGTGCGGCACGACGATGCTGTCGTGCGCGAGCCAGCCGTAGACCGCCGAGACGAGGTTCATGTTGTAGTCGGCGCTCGTGACCCGGACCGTCGTCATGTTGAGGTGCCCGGTCGTCGGGTACGTCTTCCGGCCGGAGATCTGGAGCACCGGCTCGCCGTCGTGGTCCCCGAGTGTGTTGACCGTCGGTCCCGGTGTCATCTCCGCGTACGGAACTTTGATGAGCACTCCCGCGCAGAGCAGCGCGATCAGCATCAGGGTCGAGGCGAGCATCGTCGCGGTGCGGCGTGGCATGGAACGACAGTACGGGACCGGTCTGTCAGTGCACCGCTGGGGCGTCCGTCCGGGACTCGACCGGGGGCAGCGCGTCCGCCTCGGGGTCGAGGGGGTCCGCCTCCGTGCCGGTGTGCGACCGCTCCATGGCCTCGCGGAAGCGGACGTACCCGTTGAGCTCCGACACGTCACCGGTCCTGCGGTTCCGTGCGGCCCAGCTGCCCCACAAACCGGCGCCGACCGCTGCGAAAAGCGGAATGAGCAGCCACAAGAGCGCCGCCATGCCGGACCTCCGACCCCGTGAGCCACTACAACTGACTGATCAGCAGATTAACCATCCGCTGGGTCAACGCTCGCCGCAGGGGTGCGGTTACGCAACCGGAACCGCCCGTGTGGCCGAAGGCGACGATCGTGGCCTGGCTCCGGGAGGGTCAGCAGGCGCCGACCCACTCCTCGGTGCCGTCCGAGAACTTCTGGTGCTTCCAGATGGGCACCTCGTGCTTGAGGTCGTCGATCAGCTTGCGGCAGGCCTCGAAGGCCTCTCCGCGGTGCGGGCAGGACACGGCGACGACGACCGCGATGTCGCCGACCGCCAGATCGCCCACTCGGTGGACGGCCGCGAGGGCGCGCACCGGGAACTGGGCGACTACCTTCTCGGCGACGGTCCGCATCTCGACCTCGGCGGAGGGGTGGCACGAGTACCCGAGCGCGTCGACGTCGGCGCCACCGTCGTGATTGCGCACCGTCCCCACGAACAGCGCGGTGCCGCCCGCCGCGTCCTCTCCGACGGCCCGGAACACCTCGTCCACGGACAAGGGCGTGTCTCGGATCGCGATGAGCCGGATGGGGGCGTGCGCCGGCTGCTCTCCGGGGTGGTCGTTCGTGGTGCGTGCCATGAGGTCATCGTGCCGTACGCGGCCACCGGCACGGAATAGCGCTTTCCACCGGCACGCGCGCGTAGTGGGTTGGAGCCTCCTACAGGGCGAGCCGGTCCGGGCGCCGCTGGGGCGGGCTGTCAGATCCTGCGCCTGGCCTTGCGGGCCCGGCGCACGACGGCGGCCGCGCCGAGCAGGGCGACGGTGGCTCCGGCCGCTCCGGCCGCGGTCGCGTCCTTGCGTCCGAGGCGGCGGCCCGCGACGGTGTGCCGTCCCGAGACCTCCTCGAGGAGTTCGGCGAGGACCTCCTCATTGGTCCACTGCGGGCGCCATCCGGCGTCGTGCAGCCGGCTCACGCTGACCACCCACGGGTACATCGTGTACGCGAGGTCGCCGGCGGGGGACGGCGTGAGCCCGATCCGGTGAAGCCGGGCCGCGGCGCCCAGGGCGACCGCGGAGGGCAGCTCCATGCGGCGGATCCCGCTGAGCTCCTCGACCTCCTCCTGCTCCAGCCAGCCGTCGCAGCCGACGGCGAGTTCCCCTTCGACCTTCTCCAGGACGGCGTATTCCAGGGCGCTGCACAGGTCCTCGACGTGGCAGAACTGCCAGGCGGGCCGGGATCCCGCCACGACGAGGAGCCGCGGCGACTCGAAGTACCTGGTCAGGGCGGTGTCGGTGCCGCCGACGAGGGTGGCGGGGCGGACCACGGTCACGTTGAGTCCGGGGTGGGCGCGCGGCGCGCGGCGGGCGAGCCGCTCGACCTCCAGGAGGTCGCCGACGCCGGTGGCCTCCGCGGTCGCGCGCAGTTCGGCGTCCTCGGACAGGGGCAGCTCGTTGTCCTCCAGCGCTCCGTAGACCATCGCCGAGGTGCACAGGACGACACGGTGGACTCCGGCGGCGGCCGCGGCGGTGAGCACCGTCTGGGTGCCGCGCACGTTGTACGCCGTACGGGCGGCGGGGTCGGTCTCCAGGTCGAGGTCGAGCGCGAGGTGCACGACGACGTCCGCACCGCGCAGCTTCTCGGCGATCGCCGGGTCGCGCACGTCCAGGATGTGCCAGGTCGCGGACGCGCACTCACCGCGCCGCTCGTCGATGGCCAGGACCTGCTTGATCTCGTCGGATGCGGCGAGTCGCTCGGTAAGGAGCGCGCCGACGCCTGAGGCGGCACCGGTGACCGCGACGACGGGGCCGCGCGCTCCGGAACTGGTCGAAGGGTTTCGCGCTGCGCGAACCTGTGGATCTGGGGAACTCACCGGGCGTCTCCAGCGGTTGTATTCAGTACGTACGTGTAAGACGCGTACGTACCAGGAGGCATCCATCCTGCCGCAGGCCGTGAGTCGGCGGAGCACCGAGGCCCGATCGCGTCACGGTGTCTACGCTGGGTGTGTAGTCGGGCAAACGCCGCCGGGACAGAACCGGTGGCCTTACCAGCCGAGGAACCCCGTGAGTGACACCCCATTCGGATTCGGCCTTCCGCCGGAGGAGCCGGACGACGGCGACGAGGGCAAGAAGAAGGATCAGCAGGGCGGTGGCGGTCAGGGACCTGCCAACCCCTTCGGTTTCGGAGGAATGCCCGGCATGGGCGGCGGGGACAACCCCTTCGCCGCGATGTTCGGTTCCCTGAACCCCAATGACCTGGGGGCCGCCTTCCAGCAGCTCGGCCAGATGCTCTCGTACGAGGGCGGCCCGGTGAACTGGGAGATGGCCAAGGACATCGCCCGTCAGACGGTCTCCCAGGGCACCGCCGACGGCACCAAGGACGCGAGTGTCGGCCCCGCCGAGCGCTCGCAGGTCGAGGAGGCCGTGCGCCTGGCCGACCTGTGGCTCGACGACGCGACGTCGCTGCCGTCGGGTGCCGGGTCCGCGGTGGCGTGGAGCCGCGCCGAGTGGGTCGAGGCGACCCTCCCGGTGTGGAAGGAACTCGTCGACCCGGTCGCCGAGCGTGTCGGCCTGGCCATGGGCGATGTCCTTCCCGAGGAGATGCAGGCCATGGCGGGCCCGCTCATCGGGATGATGCGCTCCATGGGCGGCGCCATGTTCGGCTCGCAGATCGGGCAGGCCGTGGGCGTCCTCGCGGGCGAGGTCGTCGGCTCGACCGACATCGGTCTGCCGCTCGGCCCCGCCGGCAAGGCGGCGCTCCTGCCGGTGAACATCGAGGCGTTCGGCAAGGACCTCGGCATCCCCAAGGAGGAGGTGCGGCTCTACCTGGCGCTGCGCGAGGCCGCCCACCAGCGGCTCTTCTCGCATGTGCCGTGGCTGCGCTCGCACCTGTTCGGCGCGGTCGAGGGATACGCGCGCGGCATCAAGGTCGACACGGCGAAGCTGGAGGACGCGGTCGGCCAGCTCGATCCGCAGAACCCGGAGCAGCTGCAGGAGGCGCTTCAGCAGGGCATGTTCCAGCCGGAGGACACTCCGGAGCAGAAGGCCGCCCTGGCCCGCCTGGAGACCGCTCTCGCGCTCGTCGAGGGCTGGGTCGACGCCGTGGTCCACGCGGCCGCGAAGCCGCGCCTGTCGTCGGCCGACGCGCTCCGTGAGACGCTGCGCCGCCGCCGGGCGACCGGTGGCCCCGCCGAGCAGACGTTCGCCACGCTGATCGGTCTGGAGCTGCGCCCGCGCCGCCTGCGGGACGCCTCGCGACTGTGGGCCTCGCTGACGGACGCGCGCGGTGTGGACGGGCGCGACGGCCTGTGGGCGCACCCGGACATGCTGCCGACGGCGTCGGACCTGGACGACCCGGACGGCTTCGTGCACCGCGAGCAGCTGGACTTCTCCGAGATCGACAAGATGCTCGGCGAGGCGGCGAGCGGCGGCCTGGACAAGCCGAACCTCTCCAAGGAGGGCGACTCCAAGGGCGACGGTCCCGCGGACAGCTCCAAGAACGACTCCGACGGCTCCAAGGACGACGAGGGCAAGTGACGCTGCACGACGACGCGGTCCTCGTACTGAAGGCCTACGAGGGCCAGGCCGAGCTGCGCCAGGCGTACCTGGATCACCTGTCCGCCCATCCCGAGGACGGCATGTGGAAGGCCTGCACGGACGGTCATCTGACGGCGAGCGCGCTGGTCATCGACCCGTCCCACGGGCGGGTGCTGCTCACGCTGCACAAGAAGCTCCAGATGTGGCTGCAGATGGGCGGCCACTGCGAGCCGGGTGACCTGACGCTCGCGGAAGCCGCGCTGCGGGAGGCGACCGAGGAGTCCGGCATCCCCGGCTTGACGCTCCTGCCGGGCGGCCCCGTGCGGCTCGACCGGCATCCGATCCCGGGACCGTGCACGCGGCATCTCGACACGCAGTACGCGGCTGTCGCTCCCGCCGACGCGGTGGCCGCCATCAGCGACGAGTCGCTCGACCTGCGCTGGTTCCCGTACGACGAGGTCGCGGGCGTGGCGGACGACTCCGTCGTGCGCCTGGTGGAGGCGACGCGCGCCCGACTGTGAGCGGGCATGTGTAAGGGGCGGCCACCGTGGTGGCCGCCCCTTACACATGCCACGTGGCACATGGTCACTCAGGACACATGATCGCCCTTCGGGTCAGCTCCAGACGTTGCCCTGGTTCTGGCCACGGGCGCCCTGCTGGCCCATGCCGTACTGGGCGCCGAGGCCCTGGCCGATCACCGCGTTCTGCGGGGGCAGCAGCTCGCTGGGCTGCACGAGGGCGTAGCCCTGGCCCATGAAGCTGAGCTCCCAGCCCTCCCCCGTGTTGCCGCGGCGCCGCCACACTCCGGAGGAGTGCGTCTGGGCCTGCATCTGCACGCGCAGGCCGTTGGACCAGGCGACGATCGCGTCCGCGTCGGCGTTGACGTACCGGTCCGGGGTGACCTGGAGCATCAGCGGCTGCCCCGACGTCATCAGGGCGACCTTGCCGCGCCCGGTGATGTTGAGCTGGTACTTGCCGGAGCCGGAGATGCCGTACTGGCTGTCGACGGCGACGACCTGGTAGCTGAGCGAGGAGTCGAGCGCGAGGACATAGCTGCTGTCCACGGTCAGACCGTCCTGCTCGACCTCCACCACGTGGATGAACTGGGCGAGGTTGGCGAGGTAGACGGTGCCCTGCCCGTGGCAGCGCATCAGGTCGAGGCCCTCACCGGTGTTGGCGCGGGCGCGCCTCTGACCGGAGGTCTGGATCTCGCCGTCGAACTCGACAAGGCCCTGGTAGGCGACCATGGCGCCCTTGCGGGCGAGGATGTCGTCGTGGCCTTCCAGCGTGACCCGCAGCAGCTGCGGGTTCTGGACGGTGTAGCGCTCCTGGGTCTGCTGCTCGGAGTGCGCGAAAAGCGGGCTCTGCATGGTGTTCCGTTCCCCCTCAGCCCCGGACTCGGAGGCGGTCGGTGCTGTCCTCACTGGGCTGTACGACGACAATGCCTTCCCCGGAGAAGCCCATCTGGTAGGCCTCACCGCTGCCGCGCCCGATGAGCGAGCCGGCCTTGAAGCTGCGCTTGCCCTTCACCTTGAGGTTCGGGGACCAGGCGATCAACGCGTCCGGGTCGACGTACGTCTCGTCCTCGCCGCGGCCGCAGTCGACGACGATGGGGGTGCCCCGGGACGTGAGGGCGACATAGCCCTGCCCGGAGATCTTGATGTTCCACAGGCCCTGTCCGGCGAACTTGGCGAGGCCCTTGACGCGCTCGACGCCCCACTGGAGGTGCGCGTCGAAGGCGAGCAGGTTCGTGCCGTTCACCGAGATCGAGTCGCCACCGAGGTTGATGACGACAATCTCGGCGCCGTAGTCGGCGAGGTAGAGGATGCCGTCTCCGGTGGCCTTCATCAGGGGCGCGCCCTCGCCGGTCATCCAGTCGCGGGCGATCTGGCGGACGGCGGGCGGGTTGGGCTCGTACTGGACGAACCCTTCGTAGGCGACCATCGAGCCCACGCGCGCGAGGAGGTCGTTGCCGGTCTGCATGGCGACCTTGAGCATGTTGGCGCCGTGGTTCTCCATGCGGGCGGCTACCGGGGTCGGGGCGTAACCCGCGAGCGGCTGGTTCATGACGGGCTCCCTCAGACCTCGAACGGCTGGACGACGATGAAGTTCCCTGGCGCACCCCGGAACTGGAGGTTCACGCTCTCCCCGCTGTGTCCCGGGTAGGCGTTGTAGCGCATGCGCACCTGGCTGGACACGATCGCCTGCGCGGCGGCCGACCAGGCGACGACCGCGTTGCAGTCGGCGAACGTCGTCGGCGTCACGGGCAGCACGACGGGCGTGCCGTGCGTCTTGACGACGACCGTGCCCGTGCCCTGGAACTGCATGACGAACAGGGCGCCGCCGGGAATGCCGTGCCCCTCGATCCTGCGCACCTCGTGCTGGAGGCTCTCGTCGAACGCCAGAACGTTCTCCGCGGATACGCAGATCGCGTCGCCCTGGAGCTCGATGGGGTGCAGATGCGTGGCCTCCTCCGCGAGGAAGACCTGGCCGCGGCCGGTGCAGCGCATCAGCTGCATCTCCTGGCCGGTCGCGTTGCCCACGATCCGGCCGGCGAAGCCCGCGCCCTTGTAGCCGAACTCCACCTTGCCCTGGTAGAGCACCATGCTGCCCTGCCGGGCGAGCACCGGCTGGTCGCCGCCGGCGCCGAGATCGACGCGGATCAGCTTCTTGTTCTGCAGGGTCCACCGCTGACCGGTGGGCGCCTCGCGGAACGCCGAAAGCGCGGCGGACACACCGGCGGCGCCTCCGCCCTGCGGCACACCCTGAGGTGCCCCGTACGGCGACGGGGCACCCTGCTGACCGGGGAACTGACCGGGCGGCTGCTGCCCGTAACCGGGAGGCGGAGTCGGCTGTCCGTACCCCGGGGGCGGGGTCGGCGCCTGGGGCTGCTGCCCGTAGCCGGGAGGCGCGGTCGGCTGCCCGTAGCCCGGGGGCGGGGGCGCGGTCTGACCGGGCACATGTCCGATGGGCGGCGCGTGCGGGGTGGGCGCGGCCGGCGGCTGCATGGCGCCGGGCGGCGTGGCCAGCGGTGCGACGATCGTCGGCGCCGCGTGCACCGACGGCGGGGCCGGGGCGGGCGGCGGCGTGGCTGCCTGCGGCGGCGCGTAGCCCTGCTGGGCGGGCTGCGGGGCCGGGGCGGGCGCGGGCGTTGCGGGTGCGGGCGCGCCGAACGCGGGTGGCGCCGTGGCCTGCCCGGGCGGCGCGAACGACGGTGCACCGGTCTGCTGCTGGGGCGGCGCGGCGGCGGGCTCCTCGTCGGCGACCTCACCGCCGAAGTTCTTCAGCAGCGCGTCGAGTCCGCCGTCGAACCCCTGCCCGACGGCCGCGAACCGCCAGACGTCCTTCAGGTAGAAGTCGCCCAGCATCACGGCACGTTCGGTCGAGAACTCCGTGCCGTTGAACGAATAGCGGGCGACCTCCTCGCCGCCCGCGACGATCCGTACGTATCCGGGGGCGATCTGCGACATCTGCCCGGCGCCGTCGATCGTCGCGGTGAACGACAACTTCTGGATGTTCGCCGGGATCCGGTCGAGGGTGACGCGGAAGGACTCGCTGTCGCCGGCCTGCGCACCGAGAAGCTGAATCGACTCCTCGGGCGATTTCGGCTGATTGAAGAAGACGAAATACCGGTCGTCCGAGAGCCGTTCGTCGGCGTCAAGACCGAAGCAGCTGATGTCGAAGGTCAGCCCGGGACCCGTGATCTGCACGCCTACGTACAGATCGGTGCCCGCGGTGAGGTCACTGATCTTGGCCTTGTGGCCGCGTTGGAATTCCCTGGCCATGCGTAACGACCGTCCCCCATCCCGAAGGTGAATACGTCGCGTCAGGCTAACCGCAATCACTGACAGCGGCGGCAGCCGGTACAGCCCTGGTACACAACGGGCACGCGGCGGGCGGAATCGGCGAAGGGTCGACGGACAGTCAGACCTGGGCGCCGAAAGGTCATAGGGGGTGACTCCTCGGTCAGTCACTCCAAGGCGGTCGCTCAGGGGAGGCCACTCGTGGGCGGTCACTCCCGGGTGCTCACTCCTCGCGAGCGGCCGGCAGATGCGGCAGCCGGTCGGCCGCGACAACACCCTCGAGATAGCCCCGCGCCCGCTCCGTGCGCGGATACGCCTCAAGGAGACGCCAGAACCGCGGCCCGTGCCCCGGCACCAGCAGATGCGCCAACTCGTGTACGAGTACGTAGTCGACCACGTACTCCGGCATCCCCTGCAGCCGGTGCGACAGCCGGATGCTGCCCTCGGACGGCGTGCACGACCCCCAGCGCGTGTTCTGATTCGTCACCCAGCGCACGGACGTGGGGCGGGCCCGGCCATCGAAGCACTGCTCGGACAGCCGCTCCGCCCGCTCGGCGAGCTCCGCGTCCCCCAGGACCCGTTTGCTCTCCTGCGCGGCCAGCTTGTCGAGCATGACGTTGACCCAGCGCTTCTCCTCGGCCTCCGACATACGGGCCGGAATGAGGACGACGGTCCGGTCACCTTCGCGATACGCGGAGACCGTTCGGCGCCGCCGGGCGCTTCTGCGGACCTCTACCGCGCTCGCCCTCGGGCCGCTCGGCGGCGGGCTGGTCGTGCTGCGCTGCGTGTTCGTGGCGCGGTGCAGTGGGTCGGCGGGCACGCCCCGACGTTACCCGCTGCACATGGGGGAAGTCCCGCCTCCGGGACTCTTCGGTGCGGCCCCGCACCCCTCCCGCGCGATTTATACGACTAATACCCACCCCCTGTGGATAACTTTTCACACGGATTCCCCCCGCCGTGCATCCTGGCAATCGACCGACGAGCCACCCGAATTCCGGCCCGCGGTCACGTCACCGACGCCACCGACTTCGCCAACGTCATCAACTTGATCGCCAACTTGCCAGCTTGATCACCAGAGCGAGAGCACAAGCATCACGGGGGAACAGATGGGCACTTCACCGCCGACAGACATGCATCCGATCCTGAAACCTGCGCTGCGACGCGGCTGGCGCGACCTCAATACCGTCCAGTTCGGCGTGGCAGCCGCCCACGCCGTCGTACTCGGCCCGGTCGACACCGCGACCGGCACCTTCCTCACCCTCCTCGACGGAACCCGCGGCGTGGCCCTGCTGCGCGACGAAGGCCGCCGGATGGGACTGCCCGACGGCCATGTCGACGCCCTGCTCCACCGGCTGACGAGGGCCGGACTCCTCGACGACGCCACCGGCGGAGGCCCGGCCTTCGACGCGCTCCGCAAGCGCCAAGCAGTCCTCGACCGACTCCGCCCCGACCTGGCAGCCCTCACGATCCTCTCCCCTGAACCAGCCGCAGGGGCAAGGAAATTGGCGGCCCGCCGCAGCATGCGCGTCCAGGTCCGGGGAACCGGCCGCGTCGGCACGGTCATCGCGTCCGTCCTGTCCGCCGCAGGCGTCGGCCACGTCGATGTGCGCGACGGAGGCATTGTCGAACCGTGGGACGTGGCCCCGGGCGGACTCCCCGTCGAATCCGTCGGAGAACGCCGAGACACGGCCGCGTATCGAGCCGCACGCAAGGCCGCACCCGATCGCCCACCCCGCCCCGACCGCCGCTCCGGCCCACCTCAATCCCAAGCCCAGCCCCAAGCCCCGTCAGAGGTCCAAGCCCCGCCCTCAGCCGAGGAACCTGCCCTCTCCCTCGTGATCATCGCCCCACGCGACGGCCTGTCCCCCCACACCCCCGACCCTCTGGCCGCCGAAGAACTCATCGCCTCGGGCACGCCCCACCTCTACGCCGGAGTGGTCGAGGCCACCGGAGTCGTCGGCCCCCTGGTGCTGCCCGGCGGCACCGCCTGCGCCGGCTGCCTGTCGCTGGACCGCACCGACCGCGACCCCACCTGGCCCCGACTGCTCGCTCAATGGCGTTCCGGACGTCAACTCCAGGTACCCGCATGCGACCTGGCTCTCGCCACGGCCGTCGCCGGACTCACGGCAGCACACGCGCTGGCCTTCCTCGACGGCGAACTGCCGTCCAGCACCGGCGCCCGCTGGGAGGCATCGGCTCCGGGACTCGACTGGCACGCCCGCCCGGTATGGGCACATCCGGACTGCTCATGCGGAGCAGGTCAGAGAAGTAAGGGGGAGCAGACCTCCGAGGGCGGAGAGCAGCACGACACAATGGCCAGGTAACCGCCACTGGCGGCACGGCAGGCTGGGACTTGGAGGGGCGCATGTCTGATCTTCCCCGGAAGGCGGTAACCCGTACTGCCAAACTGGCCGCGCTGCCACTCGGCTTCGCCGGGCGCGCGACCTGGGGCCTCGGCAAACGCATCGGCGGGAAGTCGGCCGAGATCGTCGGGCGGGAACTGCAACAGCGCACGGCGGACCAGCTCTTCAAGGTTCTCGGTGAGCTCAAAGGCGGAGCCATGAAGTTCGGGCAGGCCATGTCCGTCTTCGAATCCGCCCTCCCCGAGGAGGTCGCAGGCCCGTACCGCGCCGCTCTGACCAAACTCCAGGAAGCGGCGCCCCCAATGCCCACCAGGACGGTCCACGCCGTCCTCGCGGAACGGCTCGGCGACGAATGGCGGGAAAACTTCCTGGAGTTCGAGGACAAGCCCGCGGCAGCAGCATCGATAGGGCAGGTCCACCGCGCCATCTGGCACGACGGCCGCGAGGTCGCCGTCAAGGTGCAGTACCCGGGAGCCGGCGAGGCCCTGCTTTCCGACCTGAACCAACTCGGCCGCTTCGCCCGCCTCCTCGGCCCCCTGATCCCCGGCATGGACATCAAGCCGCTCATCACGGAACTGCGCGACCGGGTGTCCGAGGAACTCGACTACGGGCTGGAGGCACAGGCCCAGCGGGCTTGCGCCGAAGAGTTCGCCGACGATCCCGATGTGCACGTACCCGACGTGGTGCACCAGTGCGACCAGGTCCTCATCACCGAATGGATAGACGGAACACCGCTCTCCGAGGTGATCATCGACGGCACCGACGAACAACGGAACCGGGCAGGACAGCTTCTCGCCCGCTTCCTGTTCTCCGGCCCGTCCCGCACCAGCCTGCTCCACGCCGATCCGCACCCTGGAAACTTCAGGCTGCTGCCCGACGAAAAGAACGACTGGCGACTCGGAGTCCTCGACTTCGGCACCGTGGACCGGCTCCCCGGCGGCCTCCCCGAAACCATCGGCACCTCACTGCGCATGACCCTGGCGGGCAACGCGGAAGCTGTCTACGAACTGCTACGCACAGAGGGTTTCGTCAAGGAGACGATCGACCTCGAACCCGACGCGGTGCTCGAGTACCTGTTGCCGATCATCGAGCCGGCCCTGGTCGACGAGTTCACCTTCACGCGCGGCTGGATGCGCAGCCAGGCCGCACGCATCGCCGATCTGCGCTCCCCCGCCCACCAGCTCGGCAAGCAACTGAACCTGCCGCCCTCCTACCTCCTGATACATCGCGTGACCCTCAGCACCATCGGAGTCCTGTGCCAACTCGGCGCGACGGTACGGCTACGGGACGAACTCGAGAGGTGGCTACCGGGATTCCTGGCGGAGGACGAGGAACCGGTTGACGACGCGGCAGGCGGAGCGGTCGTGGGCCCGGCCGTCGGCGCGGTCGAGGGCTCGGCCGTCGGCGCGGTCGAGGGCTCGGCCGTCGGCGCGGTCGAGGACATAAGTGCCGAAGCAGCGGCGAGCGCGGGGACAAGCGAGGGCGTCTCGGCTGCTGAGGCGTGATCAAAAACTGGGGGCGGGGGGGAGGGGGCGGGGGGAGGGAAGCCCCCAAGGAATGTTCCGCCGAAGCTCACCACCACTCCGAGTCCAGCCGCCCCTCAATAGCCCTCAGGTTCTCCCGGGCGCAACGGTCGCAGTAATGCCGGCCGGTCCCGTTCTCCACTGAGTAGGTCCAGGTCGGCGGGGCGCCCTGGGCGGTGGTGCCGCAGAGGGCGCACACGATGGTGCCGGGTTCGGGCTCGGGTCGCTGCGCTGAGTCGCCGTCGGGAAGAGACGTCACGTGGTGACGATAGCTCCGTCTTCCGAGGCTGTGGGGCAACGCACCGCGGGGGCCGGTCCGTTGTGGATCGGCCCCCGCGGGGTGGGTCACTGCATGACCGCCATGGCGAGCGCGCGGCGGGCGCGCAGTGATGCGCGCTCGGCGCGGCGCTGCATCCGGCGGGCCGTTGCCAGGCGCAGTGCGCGGCGTTCGGCCTCGGTGGAGCGCAGCCGCTCGTGCATATGCGCACGAGCCAGCGCTTCTGGGATGAGTTGCATCTCTCGGGTCCTGTTCTGGCGCGAGTCGTTCGCGTCGGTGGTGGTGAAGTCTGGGGTCGCAGAGCCGGTGGGCTCGCTGGTGGACGGCTTCATCGGGGCCTGCTTCTGGGGGTCGTGCGTCAGGGGGCGGTCGATCGTTCCTCGTGCGTTCATGCCGCGACCGGGTTCTTGCGCGGGCGGCCACGCGGCCGCTTCCGGGCTACGACGACGCCCTGGACGAACAGCTCGCCGCCCCAGACGCCCCAGGGCTCGCGCCGCTCCTTGGCGCCGGCGAGGCAGGCCTCGACGAGCGGGCAGGTGCGGCAGAGGGACTTGGCGTACTCGACGTCCGCCGGCGACTCCGCGAAGAAGACCTCGGGGTCGTAGGCACGGCAGGGGACGGGTACGCCGAGGCTCTCGATGGCGTCGTCGAGCGCGGTGAGCGCAGTCAGGGGGTTCAAGGTGGGGTCCTCCGTGAGACCGGGCGGGGGGAGAGTGTCTGAAGGCGGTACTGACGGGGCGTGCGCTTCGAGTTGCACGGTGTTGTCTTCCTCGTCTGGTCGTTCCGGCCTGTGGGCCGGGTGGCGGTGGTACCGGGTCTTTTCTTGTTCCCGAGGCCCCTTCGTTCTGTTGTCCCGTGCGGGCAAAACAGAAGGGCCGCGGATCCCGGGTGGGGTTCCGCGGCCCTGAAGGCGCCGGCCTGATCGAGGATCAGGCTGGATCACTCCAGGGTTCGAGCCCACGGAAGGCCCACATCGTGTGGTGGTGCGTCGTCTGCTTCCGGGATCCGGCACCGGCCGCCGCAAAGGCATAGGCCTGGGCCTGTGCCGTTGCTACTGCTTCCGGTGCCTTGGTCGGTCGCTCATTGCTCTCGCGGACGGGAAGGTCGGCGAGAGACAGGAAGGACTCCGGACGGGCGGCGGGAATGCCGGACGCACCGGTGCCCAGGTTCGAGAAACCGAGCAGGCAGGAAGCGACGACCGAGCGATCGGTCATTTTGGCGGTGCTGATGAAGCTGGCGTTGATGCTGATCACTGGAATTCGCCTCCTCTCGGCGTCTCTGGGACCGGGGTGAACCGGTCCGACGGCTTTAGTACAGCACGGAACCAGGGCCTCGGAGAAGAGGCGCTGTTCCCGTGCTTAAGAACCTATGGGGATTGCTGGGGCATGCGCAAACTATTTTTTCGACGAGTTTGCATCAGTCGTCCTCGTCGACTCCTCCAACGCCCTCATCCGGGGCCCCACCTGCGCAGATGGTGAGCACGTCGGTGCCGAACCGGTTGAGCTTGCGCATGCCGACGCCGGGGATGCGGGCGAGTTGGGCCGCGTCTTCGGGCATGGCTTCGGCGATGGCGATGAGGGTCTTGTCGGTGAAGACGCAGAAGGCGGGCTGTCCGAGCTGTTGTGCCTGGTCGGCGCGCCAGTCGCGGAGTCGCTCGTGGAGGCCCTCGTCCATGTCGGAGGGGCAGTCCTCGCAGCGCATGAGTTTCATCTCGCCGGCGTCGGTGAGGGTGCGTCCGCAGACGTGGCAGCGGGCGACGGTTCGGGCGGTGCGGCGTCGGACGGGTCCGGTGGTGGTGCGGGGCGTCGATGGTGTGCCGTGTTCGATGCCGCCTTGTCCGGTGCTGGTGTTGCGGGCCGCGGCTCCTGAGGTGCCTGGCCGGATGCCGTCGAGGAAGCGGCTGGGGCGGCGGTTGGGGCGGCCGCCGGGTGAGCGGGAAAGGGCCCAGGACAGGCTGAGGTGGTGGCGGGCCCGGGTGACGCCGACGTAGAGGAGGCGTCGTTCTTCCTCGATTTGTTCGTCGGTCTTGGCGTAGGTGATCGGCATCATGCCTTCGGCGAGGCCGACGAGGAAGACGGCGTCCCATTCGAGGCCCTTGGCGGCGTGCAGGGAGGCGAGGGTGATGCCTTCGACGGTGGGTGCGTGTTGGGCCGCGGCGCGTTCGTCGAGTTCGGTGACGAGGTCGGTGAGGGTGGCGGTGGGTTTGGCGCGGGCGAAGTCTTCGGCGAGGCGTACGAGGGCGGCGAGGGATTCCCAGCGTTCGCGGACGGCTCCGGAGCCGTCGGGGGGTTGGCTGGTCCAGCCTTCGCCGGAGAGGACGGCTCGGACCTGGGAGGGCAGGTCGACGGCGTCGTCGAGGAGGGAGTCGTTGTTTCCGAAGCGGGCGGCGCTGCGGAGGGCGTGGCCTGCTTTGCGTACTTCCGCGCGCTCGAAGAAGCGTTCTGCGCCGCGTAGCTGGTAGGGGATGCCTGCGTCGGCGAGGGCTTGCTCGTAGATCTCGGACTGTCCGTTGGTGCGGAAGAGGATGGCGATTTCGCCGGCGGAGACGCCGTTGTCGATGAGGGTGCGGATGCGGCGGGCGGTGCCTTCGGCTTCGGTGGGTTCGTCGGCGTAGTCGGTGTAGGCGGGTTCTGGTCCTCGGTCCCGTTGGGAGATGAGGTCGAGGCGGTGTTCGGCGGCTCGGCCTTTGGCGTGGGAGAGGAGGGTGTTGGCGAGGTGGACGACCTGGGGGGTGGAGCGGTAGTCGCGCACGAGTTTGACGACGGTGGCGCTGGGGTGGCGGGTGCGGAAGTTGAGCAGGTGGTCGGGGGTGGCGCCGGTGAAGGAGTAGATGGTCTGGCTGGCGTCGCCGACGACGCAGAGGTTGTCGCGGTCGCCGAGCCAGAGGTCGAGGAGTCGCTGCTGGAGGGGGCTGACGTCCTGGTATTCGTCGACTACGAAGTGCTGGTACTGGGAGCGGACCTGTTCTGCGATGTCGTGGCGGTCCTGGAGGATGCCGACGGTGAGCAGGAGGACGTCCTCGAAGTCGATGAGGGTGCGGTCGCGCTTGAGCGTTTCGTAGGTGGCGTAGATCTGGGCGGTCTCTGCGTTGTTGCGGGGGGTGAGGCGTCCGGTTTTGGCGGCTGCTGCGGCGTAGTCGGCGGGGACGGTCTGGGTGACTTTCGACCATTCGATTTCGGCCGTGACGTCGCGGAGCTCGCCGCGCTCGAGGCGGATGCGGCAGGCGGCGGCCGCGTCGGCGACGAGCTGGATCTTGCGGTCGACGATGCGGGGGAGTTCGCCACCGACTGCTTTGGGCCAGAAGAACTGGAGCTGGCGCAGGGCGGCGGCGTGGAAGGTGCGGGCCTGGACTCCGCCGGCGCCGAGGTGGCGGAGTCGGCCGCGCATTTCGCCTGCTGCGCGGTTGGTGAAGGTGACGGCGAGGATGCTGTTGGGCTGGAGGATGCCCGAGCGGACTCCGTAGGCGATGCGGTGGGTGATGGCGCGGGTCTTGCCTGTGCCCGCGCCGGCGAGGACGCACACCGGTCCGTGCAGGGCGGTGGCGACGGCGCGCTGTTCGGGGTCGAGCCCGTCGAGCACCGCGTCGGCCGTGTCCGGAACCTGCGGGAAGAGGGTGGAGTGCGTTGCTGCTGTCACCCCGCCATGCTGCCAGGTCGGTGGGGGCGGGTGCGTCGCGTTGTCCACAGGGGGCGGGTGCAGTCGTATTAATGCGGCGCGTGTCACGTCTGCGGGTGTGGTGGACGTCATGCGTGGGCGGTGGTGGGTGCTCGGGCGGGGGCGGGAATGGTGGCCGGGTCACGTACGTTCGACTCATTGCGAACAAGCATTCCGAGCCGTGAAGGAGCATGAGGAACATGCCGGGGACTGTGACGATGTACAGCACGACGTGGTGCGGCTACTGCCGTCGGCTGAAGGGCCAGATGGACCGCGAGGGCATCGAGTACAACGAGGTCAACATCGAGCAGGACCCGGATTCTGCGGCGTTCGTCGAGAAGGCGAACGGCGGAAACCAGACGGTTCCGACCGTTCAGGTCGTTCCCGCGAATGGTGGGGTCGAGGTCATCATGACGAACCCGAGCCTTGCCCAGGTCAAGCAGGCGCTGGGCGGCGCCGCCTGATCGCTCCGTCCGTACAGACTGGCCCCTGCTTCGGCGGGGGCCTTCTGCATTTCGTGGTCACTTTCCCTTTGGCCTGTCCCGGTCGGAGTCCGCGTCCAGGGGGTAGCCGATCTTGGTCGCCTCTTTGGCGACGGTGGTCATGGATGCCTCGGGATTCAAGCGGAGGGTCAAGGCCCGGTTCAAGGGTCGGTGGGCGTACACGTGGCGTACTACGTCGATGTCGACCGCGGTCTCGTAGTAGTCCTCGGCGAATGCTTGGAATGCGGCCGGGGTCGCGTCGGTGAGCAGGCGGAACATCCATCCGGAGCCGTCGGGGTCCGGGTGGTTGTCGGGGTATTCGATGTCGCCCGTGCGCCACTGTTCATCGTCGGTCTCGCGCCATAGGCATGCCGTCACCCTGGGCATGTCTTCGTCGGTGAACGCCGGTTCGTCGACGTAGGCGCGGAACGGGGCGGGGACCGGGTCCACCACGCCTGGCCAGGGCAGATCGTCGGCGTAGGGGCTCATTGGCGATTCGTGGTCGAAGGCCAGGATGTACGCGCCCGCGGGGGCGAAGACGATGTCGAGTTCGTCTCCGGAGCCGTTTCTCATCGAAGCGATCTGGTCTGTGTCCGACCAGGTGCGGCTGTACGAGTAGTACCGCTCGCCGTCCGGGTTCAGTACCGCTTCCAGCATCGCCATCGAGCGGCACAGGTCCCGCAGGGTTGGGATGTCGGGAAGGCCGCGAGCTACGTCGTGAACGGTCATGCGGCCCATCCAAGCGGATGCCCTGTCGGGTGCGGCCTGATCCGACCTGACCGGTTGGGTCCCGGGTCAGGTCGGATCAGATCAGATCCAGGCTGGGCTTATACGGCGTCGCCGGGCTTGGGGAGGGGCTTGCCGTACCAGAGTTCGATGAGGCGGGCCGCGATCGAGATCCCGTAGGGGGGCATGACCTCTCCGGACTCGAACGCGGCGCGCAGGTCTTCGCGGGAGAACCAGCGGGCCTCGTGGATCTCTTCGCCGTCGACGTTGATCTCGGACGAGGTGGCGCGGGCCATGAAGCCGAGCATGAGGCTGGAGGGGAACGGCCAGGGCTGGCTGGCGACGTACTCGACGTCGGGTCCGACGACGACTCCGGCTTCCTCGAAGACCTCGCGGCGTACGGACTGCTCGATGGACTCTCCGGGCTCGACGAAGCCGGCGAGGGTGGAGAAGCGGCCTTCGGGCCAGTGGACCTGGCGGCCGAGGAGTGCGCGGTCCTCGTCGTCCGTGACGAGCATGATCACTGCGGGGTCGGTGCGGGGGTAGTGCTCGGCCCCGCAGGCCTGGCAGCGGCGGATGTGGCCCGCGGCGGCGATGACGGTGCGTTCGCCGCAGCGGGAGCAGAAGCGGTGCAGTCGCTGCCAGTTCTCGAGGGCGACGGCGTGCACCATGAGGCCGGCGTCCCGGGGGGACAGGAGGAGTCCGGCTTCGCGCAGGCCGGCGGCGCGCGCGGACTGGTCGATGCGGCCGGGGAGGGTGTCCTTCTGGAGGGCGAAGTAGCTGACGCCGTCGTCGTCGGTGCCCAGGAAGTAGCGGTGGGCTTCGGTGAGGGGTGCTTCGAAGGACGGGGTCATGACCAGTTCGGTGGCGCCGTCCGGCGTCTCGTCGATCAGCACCTGTCCACCGGAGACCACGAAGACGCGGGTGGTGGGGTGGCTCCAGGCTGCGGCGAGCCAGGCCTCGTCGAGGCGGTGGTGGGCGGCGCGGTCGATGCCGCTGGGCGCGGAGAGTGAGAGCGGACGGTCGGCTGTGCGGTCGGTCCAGGTGGTCACGGGTGCTTCCAACTCCCCCGATGGAATGGGTGTTTCGGCGGGACGGTTCGGCTGGGCGGGTGCGGGGTGCGGCGGGCGGGGTGGCTCAGTGTGCATCGCGCCAGTTCTCCGCGAGGTCGCCCCAGAGGTGGGCGGCTGTTTCGACGCCCTTTTTGAGGAGGTCGAGTTCGACTTTCTCGTTGGGTGCGTGCCAGCCGTCGGAGGGGACGGAGATGCCGAGGAAGAGGACGGGTGCGTCGAGGACGTCCTGGAGGTCGGCGGCGGGGCCGGAGCCTCCTTCGCGCGTGAAGCGGATCTTCTGGTCGAAGGCGAGGTTCATGGCGCGGACGACGGACTGGAGCGCGGGGTGGTCGAGGGGGGTGAGGCAGGGGCGGGTGGCGGCGCCGAAGGTGACGGTGTGGCGGATTCCGGCGGGGAGCTGTTGGGCGACCCAGTCGGTGATGGCCTTTTCGACGTGGTCGGGGTCCTGTCCGGCGACGAGGCGGAAGGACAGCTTCAGCGTGGCTGAGGAGGGGACGATGGTTTTGCCGCCGGGGCCTTGGTAGCCGCCGCCGATGCCGTTGACCTCGGCGGTGGGGCGGGCCCAGATCCGTTCGAGGGTGGTGTGGCCGGCCTCGCCGTGGGTGGCGTGCGACTTGGCGGTGCGCAGCCATTGGGCTTCGTCGAAGGGGAGCTCGGCGAAGAGTTCCCGTTCGCGGTCGGTGAGGGGGGTGATGCCGTCGTAGAAGCCGGGGACGGCCACGCGCGCGTGGTCGTCGTGGAGGGCCGCGACGAGGCGGGCGGCGGCGGTGGCGGGGTTGGGTACGGCGCCGCCGAAGGATCCGGAGTGGATGTCCTGGTCGGGGCCGTGGAGTTCGATCTCGCAGTCGGCGAGGCCGCGCATTCCGGTGCAGACGGTGGGGGTGTCCTCGGACCACATGCCGGTGTCGGAGACGATCACGGCGTCTGCGGTGAGGCGGTCCCTGTGCTGCTCGACGAGGGCGCGGAAGTGGGGGGACCCGGATTCCTCTTCGCCCTCCACGAGGAGCTTGAGGTGGACGGCGGGGGTGGTGCGGCCGGTGGCGGCGAGGTGGGCGCGGACGCCGAGTGTGTGGAAGAACACCTGTCCCTTGTCGTCGGCTGCTCCGCGCGCGTGGAGGCGGTTTCCGATGACGACGGGTTCGAAGGGGTCTGTGTTCCAGCCGTCCTCGCGGGCCGCGGGCTGGACGTCGTGGTGCCCGTAGACGAGGACGGTGGGGGCGTGCGGGTCGTCGCAGGGCCAGTCGGCGAAGACGGCGGGCGCGCCGGGTGTCTCCCAGACCTCGGTGGTCGGGAATCCGGTCTCCCGGAGTTTCACGGCGAGCCAGTCGGCGCTGCGGCGTACGTCGGGTGCGTGGTCGGGCTGGGCCGACACGGACGGGATACGGAGCCACTCGGCGAGGTCCTGGAGGAACGCGTCGTGGTGGGTATCGATGTACGCACGGACGGCGCTGACGGCGTTGTCAACGGGCTTGCTCATGGTCCCGAGCCTATCCGTCCGCCGGGGTGTGCTCGTGCGGTGGTTCGGGTGCTGTCCGGTCGCGGGGGCCGGGGGTGGGGTCTTCGAGGAGGAGGCGTTCCATTTCGGCGCGTCCGGGGAGGTCGCGGGGGGTGACGGTCTCGCCGTCGCGTACGTAGACGAAGGTCGCCTTGACGGCCTCGGGCGGGAGGCCGTGCTGCTCGGCCCAGGCGAGCCGGTAGACGGCGAGCTGGAGGGGGTCGGCGGTGCGGCCGCGAGTGGTCTTCCAGTCGACGATCTCGTACGTGGTGTCGTCGCCGTCGCCTTCTTTGTAGACGGCGTCGATGCGGCCGCGGATGACGCGGCCGGCGATGGCGAGCTGGAAGGGCGTCTCGACGCGGTGGGGGGTGCGGTGGGCGTAGGGCGTGCGGTCGAAGGCTTCCTTGAGGGTGTCGAGGTCGTGTTCGTCGGCGATGTCGGCCTCGCTGCCGGGGAGCTCTTCGGGGTCGAGCATGGGCAGGCGGAGCTCTTCGAAGCGGGATTCGACCCAGGCGTGGAAGCGGGTGCCGCGGCGGGCGGCGGGCTGGGGCGGGCGGGGCATGGGGCGGGCCAGATCCTGGGCGAAGCCGTCGGGATCGGCGGCCAGGCGCAGGAGCTGGGAGGCGGTGAGGGTGGTGGGGAGGGGGACGTCGCGGACGGCCTGGCGGGAGCGCAGGAGTTCGCCGGTGAGGGCGTCGAGGTCGCGGTCCCAGGAGGCGAGTGTGCGGGTCTCCTCCGCAGTGAGCGGGGGGCGCTCCGGGGGCGCGGTCTTTGTGGGCGCCGGGTCGGGGTGGGGGCGGGGGTCGGCGTCCTGGGGCGGGGTGGGGTGCGGGATGGCACCCAGGGGGTGCGCGTCGTCGGGCGCGTGCGGGGCGCCGTACACGGGCGCGGGCGTGGGGCGGGCGTCGTCCGGGCGAGGGTGCGCGTCGTTGTGCGGGGCGTCGGCCGCGGGCTGCTCGTGCGCGGGGGTGCCGGTCGGGTGCGGAAGCGTGGGGCGCTCGTGCGGCAACGCGTCCCAGTCGTCCCACTCGTCCCAGTCGGGTCCGGGACCGTCCTCCGGCGAGCTGAAGAAATCGCCCTCTTCATTAAGAGGCGCGTCTTCGTAGAAGGGCTCGTCTTCGTGGAGCGCCTCTTCGTCCGGCGGGGCCGGCCAGTCCGGGTCGGTGTACGTGGCCGGGTGGGCCATCTCGTGGGAGTGGTCGTCGGCCGGGGTTTCGAGGTGGGCAAGGACCGTGGCCGCGGCCGCGCGGCGGCGCGCCATGGCCTCGTCGTCGAGCGGGAGCGGCCAGGCGTGTTCGGCGGCTGCCTCCTGGAGCGCGGGGTTCTCCTCGTCCTCTGCCGGTTCGTCGGCCCAGGCCTCGATCTCCCCGTGTCCGGCGGCGCAGTGGTCGTACAGCGCCTGGAGGAAGTCGGAGGGGCCGCGGGGGCGCTTCTGGGCGGGGCCCCACCAGTGGCCGGAGCCGAGGAGGAGGGTGCGGGGGCGGGTGTAGGTGACGTAGCCGAGGCGGAGTTCCTCGGTGCGCTGGTGTTCCTTCATCTCTTCGTGGAAGGCCTTCATGCCCTTGGAGTCCCACGCTTCGATGTCGGGCAGTGTGGCGGCGTCGCCGCGCAGTTCGTGCGGAAGGACCTTGCTCTGGGCGGTCCATTTCTCGCGGCCCTGGGCACTGGGGAACGTCCCGGTGACGAGGCCGGGGACGGCGACGACGTCCCATTCCAGGCCCTTGGACTTGTGGGCGGTGAGCACCTTCACGGTGTTCTCGCCGCCGGGCAGCGCGTTGTCGAGGCCCTTTTCGTACTGGGCGGCGGTGCGCAGGAAGCCGAGGAAGGCGAGGAGGGTCGCGGAGCTGTCGTTCGCGGCGAACGAGGCGGCGATGTCGAGGAAGTTGGACAGGGTCTCGCGGCGGCGGGCAGCCAGGGCGTGTGGTGAGGCGGCGAGTTCGACTTCGAGGCCGGTGACGGCGAGGACTCGGTGGAGTACGTCCATCAGCGGGTCGGCGAGTGAGCGGCGCAGGTCGCGCAGCTCGGTGGCGAGGCGCGCGAAGCGTACGCGGGCCTGCGGTGAGAAGGGCAGCTTGTCGTCGCCCGGTTCGTCGAGGGGCGTCTCGAGGAATGTGTCGAGGGCGTCGGCGAGCGATATCACTTCGGAGGGGTCGACCCCCTCGACGGCTTCGGCGAGACGGCGGTCGGGGTCGTCGTCGGGGCCCCCGCGCGCGTGGGCGACGAGGAGGCGGGCGCGGCGGCCGAGGAGGGCGAGGTCTCGGGGGCCGATGCGCCAGCGGGGGCCGGTCAGGAGGCGGACCAGCGAGGCGTTGGCGCCGGGGTCCTGGAGGACTTCGCAGACGGCGACGAGGTCGGCGACCTCGGGGAGGTGGAGGAGGCCGGAGAGGCCGACGACCTCCACGGGGATGTCGCGTGCGACGAGGGCGCCCTGGATGGCGGCGAAGTCGGTCGCGGTGCGGCACAGGACGGCGATCTCGCCGGGGGCGGTGCCGGTGCGTACGAGGTGGGCGAGGGAGTCGCCGAGCCAGTCGATCTCCTCGGCATGGGTGCGCAGGAGGGCGCAGCGGACGATGCCGTCGCGCTCGGCGCCGGGGGCCGGGCGCAGGGCTTCCACGCCCGCGTGGAGTGCGCGCAGGGGCTGGGCGAGACCGTTGGCGAGGTCGAGGAGGCGGCCGCCGCTGCGGCGGTTCTCGCTGAGGGAGAGGCGGGTGGCGGGGCGGCCGTCGGCGTGGGCGAAGTGTTCGGGGAAGTCGTCGAGGTTGGCGACGGAGGCGCCGCGCCAGCCGTAGATCGCCTGGCAGGGGTCGCCGACGGCGGTCACGGGGTGGCCGGTGCCCGCCCCGAAGAGGCCGGCCAGGAGGATCCGCTGGGCGACGGAGGTGTCCTGGTACTCGTCGAGGAGGACGACGCGGAACTCGTCGCGGAGGATGGCGCCGACCTCGGGGCGGGTGCGGGCGAGGGTGGCGGAGAGGGCGATCTGGTCGCCGAAGTCGAGGAGGTCGCGGGCGCGCTTGGCTTCGCGGTACCGGGTGACGAGGCCGGTGAGGTCGAGGCGGGCGGCGGCGGCCTCGGGGACCTTGCGCAGGTCGGCGTTGGTGAGTTTGCGGCCTTCGAGTGCGTGCAGCAGGCGGGTGTCGTAGGCGCGGAGTTCGTCGGGGTGGACGAGGTGTTCGGCGAGCTCGCCGTCGAGGGTGAGGAGGTCGCTGACGAGGTCGGCGAAGGAGCGGGTGAGGGCCGGGTAGGGGCCGGGGGCCTCGCGCAGGACGCGGGCGGCGAGCTGGAAGCGGGTGGCGTCGGCGAGGAGGCGCGCGGTGGGTTCGAGGCCGATGCGCAGGCCGTGGTCGGTGAGGAGGCGGCCGGCGAAGGCGTGGTACGTGGAGATCACGGGCTCGCCCGGGGGGTTGTCCGGGTCGATGGCGTCGGGGTCGGTGACGCCTGCCTTGATCAGTGCCTTGCGGACGCGCTCAGCGAGTTCGCCGGCGGCCTTGTTGGTGAAGGTGAGGCCGAGGACCTGCTCCGGGGCGACCTGTCCGGTGCCGACGAGCCATACGACGCGGGCGGCCATGACCGTCGTCTTGCCGGATCCGGCTCCGGCCACGATCACCTGCGGGGCGGGCGGCGCGGTGATGCAGGCCGTCTGCTCCGGGGTGAACGGGATCCCGAGGAGCTCCTTGAGCTGCTCGGGATCGGTGAGGCGTGTGGTCACCTCATCGAGGCTAACCGGGCCCACTGACAGCGCCGGACCGTTCCGGCGGAGGCGCACGTCACTCGACGACGTGTTTGCCCTCGGGGCGGGCGCTGCACGAGGCGCGGAACGCGCAGTGGGTGCAGTGCTGTCCGGTGGTGGGGGTGAAGCGTTCGTCGAGGACCTTGCCGGCGGCGGTCGCGAGGAGGTCGCCGACCCACTCCCCCTCGCCTCCGTCCGCGGCGTCCCCCAAGGGGTGCTGCGACTGCACCTTGGGGAGGGCGTCACCGCCGTCCTTCTTGGCGGCGCCCTGGCGCAGCTGGACGAGTTCGGCGCCGCCGGGTTCGGGGCGTTCGCCGTCGAAGGGTTCGTCGACGGCGCCCTCGCGGACGGCGAGCTGGTAGACGGCGAGCTGGGGGTGGCGGGCGACGTCGGCGGCTGAGGGCGCCTGCTTGCCGGTCTTGAAGTCGACTACGTAGGCGCGGCCTTCGGTGTCGCGTTCGACGCGGTCCATGGAACCGCGGATGCGTACTTCGTAGGAGCCCGCTTCGAGGGTGACGTCGAAGGCGTGTTCGCTGGCGACGGGGGTGCGCACGGTGCTGGAGTCGACGTGCCAGCGGAGGAAGCGTTCGAGCGCCACGCGCGCGTGCTCCTTCTCCTGGACGGACTTCCAGGGGGCGTCGAAGGCGAGGGCGTCCCAGACGGAGTCGAGGCGTTCCATGAGGACGGCGAGGTCGGCGGGGGTGCGTCCGGAGGCGACCTCGTCGGCGAGGACGTGGACGACGTTGCCGAAGCCCTGGGCGGCGGTGGCGGGGGCGTCGGCCTTGACCTCTCGGCCGAGGAACCACTGCAGGGAGCAGGTGTTCGCGAGCTGGTCGAGGGCGCTTCCGGAGAGCACGACGGGCTGGTCGCGGTCGCGCAGGGGGATCCTGCTCTCGGTGGGGTCGTCCATGCCCCACCAGCGGTAGGGGTGCGCGGAGGGTACGAGGGGGCGGCCGTCGTCGTCGGTGAGGGCGGCGAGGCGGGCGAGGCGGCGGGCGGCGGCGTCGCGCAGCGTGGCGGAGACGCGGGGATCGACGGTGGTGGCGCGCAGCTCGGCGACGAGCGCGGCGACGGACAGGGGGCGGCGGGGGCGGCCGGTGACGTCCTGGGGGTCGACGCCGAGTTCGGTGAGGAAGCGGGACGGCTGGTCGCCGTCGTCGGCGGGTGCCTTGACCGCGGTGACGACGAGGCGTTCACGCGCGCGCGTGGTGGCTACGTAGAACAGGCGGCGTTCTTCGGAGAGGAGCGCTCCGGGGGTGAGGGGTTCGGCGAGGCCGTCGCGTCCGATGCGGTCGGCTTCGAGGAGGGAGCCGCGGCGGCGCAGGTCGGGCCACAGGCCTTCCTGTACGCCGGCGACGACGACGAGGCGCCATTCGAGGCCCTTGGAGCGGTGGGCGGTCATGAGGCGTACGGCGTCGGGGCGTACGGCGCGTCCGGCGAGGGTGTCGGCGGCGATGTCCTGGGCCTCGACCTCTTCGAGGAAGTTGAGGGCGCCGCGGCCTCCGGTGCGCTCCTCGGCACGGGACGCGGTCGCGAAGAGGGCGCATACGGCGTCGAGGTCGCGGTCCGCGTTGCGCCCTGCGGCGCCGCCGCGGCGGGCCGCGCGTTCCAGGCGCTGGGGCCATGAGGTGCCGTTCCACAGCTGCCAGAGGGCTTCTTCGGCGGTGCCTCCGGAGGTGAGGGTGTCGCGGGCCGCGCGCAGCAGGGCACCCAGGCGCTGGGCGCCGCGGGCGTGGGCGGGGTCGTGGGCGGCGAGGCGTTCGGGCTGGGCGAGGGCGCGGGCGAGGAGTTCGTCGGAGGGGGGCGGTACGTGGTTGCCGGCGGCGCGTTCCTCCTCGCGCAGGGCGCGGCCGAGGCGGCGCAGGTCGGCGGCGTCCATGCCGGCGAGGGGTGAGGCGAGGAGGGTGAGGGCGGTCTCGGTGTCGAGCCAGACGGGCGGTTCCTGGTCCTGGTCCCCGTCGGGTTCGGGGATGTCCTGCGCGACGCCGAGGGCGACGGCCCTGAGCGCGGTCAGCAGGGGCGTGACGGCCGGTTCGTGGCGCAGCGGCAGGTCGTCGCCGTCGATGTCGAGGGGGACGCCCGCTGCGGTGAGGGTGCGGCGGATCGCAGGGATGGAGCGGGTGCCGGCGCGGACGAGGACGGCCATGTCGCCCCAGGGGATGC
This sequence comes from Streptomyces sp. CB01635, assembly GCF_002803065.1. Lineage (GTDB taxonomy): Bacteria > Actinomycetota > Actinomycetes > Streptomycetales > Streptomycetaceae > Streptomyces. Next base: position 158,675 of record NZ_NNBL01000015.1, on the reverse strand, counting down.
CGTCTTCGAGGTGGCCGCGGCGCAGGATGTCCGCGATGTTGTCGAGTTCGGTGCCGGAGGTCGGGTACGTGCAGACCTCGACGCGGCCGCCGTCCCGCGCGGGGGTCAGCTCTCGGTGGGCGCGGACCTTGTCGGCGGGCAGGCGGGTCAGGGGCATGCGCCGGGTGATGCGGCGGGTGGCGTCCAGGAGGTGTGCTCCGGAGCGGCGGGACGTCGTGAGGACCTCTACGGGGGCGGGGCTTTTGTCGGCGCGGGGGAACTGGTCGGGGAATTCGAGGATGCCGTTCACGTCGGCGCCGCGGAACGTGTAGATCGACTGGTCGGGGTCTCCGAAGGCGAGCAGGGTGCGGCCGTGGCCGGCGAGGGCGTGCAGCAGCCGGACCTGGGCCGGGTCGGTGTCCTGGTACTCGTCGACGAACACGGCGTCGTAGCGGGTGGCGAGTTCGTCGGCGACGGGGGTGCGGTGGGCGAGGAGGACCGCGCGGTGGACGAGTTCGGCGTAGTCGAGGACGCCGTGCAGGTCGAGGACGTCGAGGTATTCGGCGAGGAAGGTGGCGGCGGCTTTCCAGTCGGGGCGGCCGATGCGGCGGGCGAAGGCGTCGAGTGCGGCCGGTCCGAGGCCCAGTTCGCGGCTGCGGGCGAGGACGGCGCGGACCTCGTCGGCGAAGCCGCGGGTGGTCAGGCAGGCCCGCAGTTCGTCGGGCCAGCGGACGTGGGCGAGGCCGGCCTGCTCCAGGTCGATCTGGCCGGCGAGCAGTTCGCGTACGGCGACGTCCTGTTCGGGTCCGGACAGCAGGCGCAGGGGTTCCTCGAACAGGCCGGCGTCCTGGTGGGCGCGGACGAGGGCGTAGCAGAACGAGTGGAACGTGGTGGCCTGTGGTGCGTGGGCGGCGCCTATGCGCAGGGCCATGCGGTCGCGCAGTTCGACGGCTGCCTTGCGGCTGAAGGTGAGGACCAGGATGCGCTCGGGGTCGGTGCCTTTGGCGATGCGTGCGGCGACGGCCTCGACGAGCGTGGTCGTCTTGCCCGTGCCCGGTCCCGCGAGGACGAGCAGCGGGCCGTGCGGGTGGTCAACCACCGCGCGCTGGCGTGCGTCCAGACGAGGGGGGTCCACCTGGGCCGGCGGGGTACGCACCAGTCGGTACGCGCCGGGGATCCCCTGTCGTACCTGGCGGTGCGACAGGTTCCGGGTGGAGGAAGAGGAGCTCACGTGGATCGCTGGTCCTGGTGGGTGTGCTGGGGGAACTGGGAGGCAGCCGGCCGTCCGAGCGGGGCGGTGGCTGCGGGGTGAGGGAGGTGCGCGCCGTCGACGCTACGCCGTCGAGTGTGGCGGAAGCCGGGCTTCCGCCGGGTCCCCCGGGTCCCGTGCGGCACGGATGTGCCGCGATTCACGAACGTACGCGGTGGTGGCGAAGTGCCCCTCTCGCCCCGTTTCCCTCGTACGGGCCGCAGACCGTTCGAACGGGGGCGCGATGGCGGAAGCTGTCAGGTGTGAGATTCCGCGCGTTCTTCGCCGTCCCATCGCGCGCGCCTCATGTCGAGGCGCGGGACGTGCCCCTCGGACGTACGGGAGGCTTCGCGCAGGGGGGTGCTCTCCCCGCGGTAGTGCGCCATGGCGTCCAGTTCGTGGCCGGGCAGCAGCACGCCGTCGGAGCGCACCACGCGCCACCACGGAACGGCTCCTCCGTAGAGGGCCATCACGCGGCCGACCTGGCGGGGGCCGCCCTCACCGAGCCATTCGGCGACATCCCCGTAGGTCATGACCCGCCCGGGCGGGATCAGCTCCGCGACCTCGAGCACCCGCTCCGCGTACTCCGGCAGCTCTCCCGCCGCACCGCTCTCCTCGCTCATCCGACCCATCCTGCCGCACCCCACCGACACTGTGACGGCCCGGTCACGGGGCGTGGAGAGGCGTATGAAGAAGCACGAATCCACGGTTGCGGGATACTTTGCTCCCCCGCATTGCACCCTGATGCCCTCCTGTGTCAGTGGGACGTGCCACCATCGTGCGGGCGGTGACCGGTGATACGAGATCAAGAAGAAACGACGGAGCAGCAGGGCGTGCATCCCGATAAGGCGGAGGGCACCTCTGGGGCTTCGGCGCGCCCGGACGGCGAAGAGGCCGACCACTCCCCCCTGACCGAGCGCCGTGGCCACCGGGCCGCGGCGCCACGGGCGGACGTGCCCGCGAAGACCGCGGAGGCCGGGCCCGGGCGGACCGAGGCCCCTCTGGTCGACCCGGAGTGCATCGACGCCGACGCGCACGCCGAGCGGGTCGACGGCGACGAACCCCTCCTCCCCGCGCGCGTGCACCGCCCCTCCGACCTGATGCGGCTCCTGGTGGGCGTGCTCGCGATCGCCGTGCTGCTGTCGATCGCCGCGTTCGCCCACGGCACGACGTCAGGTCTTCAGCAGGACATCAGCAAGGGCACGGGCGCCGCTCCCGACCTCATGATCAAGTTCGCGGGGCTCGCGTCGAGCATCGCGATCCTTCTCGTACCGGTCGCCTTCGCGATCGAGCGGCTGATCAAACGCGACGGGCTGCGGATCGCCGACGGTGTACTCGCGGCCGTCCTCGCCCACGGGGTGACGCTGGCGACGGACCTGTGGGTCGCCCAGGGCGCCCCGTCGTCGATCCAGGACGCGCTCACCCGCCCGTCGCCGGGCGACATCCACGCGCTGACAGATCCGGTGCACGGCTATCTCGCGCCCGTCATCGCCTATATGACGGCTGTGGGGATGTCCCGCAGACCACGCTGGCGCGTGGTGCTGTGGGTGGTGCTGCTGCTCGACGCGTTCGCGATGCTGGTCACCGGCTACACGACACCGTTCTCGATCATCCTGACGGTCCTGATCGGCTGGACGGTCGCCTACGGCACGCTCTACGCGGTCGGTTCGCCGAATGTGCGTCCCACCGGTCAGACGCTCCTCGCGGGCCTGCGGCACGTCGGCTTCCACCCTGTCAGCGCGGCCCGCGAAGAGGCCCACGAGAGCACCACGGAGAACGGCGACAGAGGGCGGCGCTACTTCGTCACCCTGGAGGACGGCCCTCCGCTCGACGTCACCATCGTCGACCGTGAGCAGCAGGCCCAGGGCTTCTTCTACCGCGTGTGGCGCCAGCTGACGCTGCGGGGCATCACCACGGGGCGCAGTCTCCAGTCCCTGCGCCAGGCGCTGGAGCAGGAGGCACTTCTCGCGTACGCGGCGATCGCGGCCGGGGCCAACGCCCCGAAGCTGATCGCGACGTCCGAGCTCGGCCCCGACGCGGTGATGCTCGTGTACGAGCACACGGGCGGCCGTTCGCTGGACTCGGTGCCGGACGAGGAAATCACCGACGCGCTGCTGCGCGACACCTGGCACCAGGTGCAGGCGCTCCAGTCGCGGCGTATCGCCCATCGGCGGCTCACCGGCGACGCGATTCTGGTGGATCGTTCCGGCACGGTGATCCTCACGGATCTGCGCGGCGGCGAGATCGCGTCCGGCGACCTGATCCTGCGCATGGACATCGCACAGCTCCTGGCCACGCTCGGCCTGCGCGTGGGCGCCGAGCGGGCCGTGGCGTCCGCCGTGGGAGTGCTCGGCCCCGACGCGATCGCCGACTGTCTGCCGCTGCTCCAGCCCATCGCCCTGAGCCGCAATACGCGCTCGACGCTGCGCAGGCTCGGCAGGGAGCGTTCCGAACGCGAGCGCGAGGCCGTGCTCGAGGCTTCGCGCAGGGCGAAGCAGGCCCGCCTGGACGAGGCCACCCAGGCTGCGGCCTCCCTTGCCGGGGCCTCTCCGGCCGAGAAATCAACGCCTACGGAGACGATCGCCGAGCAGGCGGCACCCCCGACGGCCAAGACCTCCGCGAAGGCAGAACGGCAGACAGAGAAAGCCGAGCGGCAGGCCGAGAAGAAGGCCATCGACGAGGCCCTGGACGAGGCGCGCGAGGAGGATCTGCTCACCCAGATCCGCCACCAGGTGCTCCGCATCCGGCCGCAGGCACCCGTCGAACCGGCCCGCCTGGAGCGCGTCAAACCGCGCACCCTCGTGAGCTTCATCGCGGGCGCCATCGGCGCGTACTTCCTCCTGTCGCAGCTGACGCACATCGAGTTCGGCACGCTGTTCCGAGAGGCCCAGTGGGGCTGGGTCGCCGCCGCCGTCCTGTTCTCGGCGCTGAGCTACTTCGCCGCCGCGATGAGCCTGCTCGGGTTCGTCCCGGAGCGCGTCCCCTTCATGCGGACCGTCGCGGCGCAGGTCGCCGGCTCGTTCGTGAAGATCGTGGCACCGGCCGCCGTCGGCGGTGTCGCGCTCAACACCCGCTTCCTGCAACGCTCGGGCGTGCGCCCCGGGCTCGCGGTGGCCAGCGTCGGCGCCTCCCAGCTCTTCGGTCTGGGCGCCCACATCATGATGCTGCTGACCTTCGGCTATCTGACCGGCACGGAGAAGACCCCGTCCCTGTCGCCGTCCCGGACGGTCATCGCGGGTCTGCTGACCGTCGCGGTCCTCGTGCTCGTGGTGACGTCGATCCCCTTCCTGCGGAAGTTCGTCGTCACGCGCGTACGGTCCCTGTTCGCCGGCGTCGTACCGCGCATGCTGGACGTGCTCCAGCGGCCGCAGAAGCTGCTCACCGGCATCGGCGGCATGCTCCTCCTGACGGCCTGCTTCGTGATGTGCCTGGACGCGTCGATCCGTGCCTTCGGGGACGAGACGACGACGCTCAGCCTGGCCAGTGTCGCGGTCGTGTTCCTCGCCGGCAACGCGCTCGGCTCCGCCGCGCCGACACCGGGCGGTGTGGGCGCCGTCGAGGCGACCCTGACGGTCGGACTCATCGCGGTCGGCCTGCCCAAGGAGGTCGCGGCCCCGGCCGTGCTGCTCTACCGGCTCATGACGCTGTGGCTGCCGGTCCTGCCGGGCTGGCTCTTCTTCAACCACCTCTCCCGGAAGGGCTCCCTGTAGGGACGCGTTTGCGGGGAGGGGCCCCGTAGGGGCGTTACCCGAGCGGGCTCCCCGTAGAGGCACGTCCCGCCCCGTCGCCGTCGTCGTCGCTCACCCGCACGGCCCCCGCCCCGAGCGCCCCGTGGGCCGTCGCCGCAGGATGGGTTCATGCCCAATCCGTTCCGGCCGCGTGCCGCTGCCATGGCCGCCACCGCCGTCCTCCTGGCCTCCGCCCTCGCGGCGTGCGGCAGCGACACGAATGACGTGGACCTGAGGTCCCAGTCCCTCAGCTGGAAGGACTGCCCCGCGCCCTCGGAGTCGGAGGGTGGCGGCCCCGCGCCCTCCCCGCTGCCCGGCGGCGCCACCTGGCAGTGCGCCACCATGAAGACGCCCCTCGACTGGGACAAGCCCGAGGGCGACACCATCGGCCTCGCGCTCATCCGCGCCAAGTCCTCCGGCGCCAAGGACAAGCGCATCGGATCACTCATCTTCAACTTCGGCGGCCCCGGCGGCTCCGGGGTCACCACGCTGCCCGCGTTCGGCAGCGAGTACACGAAGCTGCGCACCCGCTACGACCTGGTGAGCTTCGACCCGCGCGGCGTCGGCCGCAGCGACGGTGTGAAGTGCGAGAACGACGAGCAGCTCGACAAGTACTTCCAGCAGGACGCCATCCCCGACAACACCGCCCAGACGAAGAAGCTCGTCAGCAACGTCACCCAGTTCAACGACGCCTGCGAGAGGAACTCCGGGCAGGTCATCCCGCACGTCGCCACGACCGGCGCCGCCCGCGACATGGACCTGATGCGACAGGTGCTCGGCGACGACAAGCTGCACTACTTCGGGATCTCCTACGGCACCGAACTGGGCGGCGTGTACGCCCACTTGTTCCCGGAGAACGTGGGCCGTGCCGTCTTCGACGGTGTCGTCGACCCCACCCAGAACTCCGAGGAGAGCTCGCTCGGCCAGGCCAAGGGCTTCCAGCTCGCCCTCGACAACTACGCGAAGGACTGCACCTCCAAGGTCGAGGACTGCCCGGTCGGCGACACCCCCGCGGAGGTCAAGGCCAAGATCGCGAAGCTGCTCAAGGACCTGGACTCCAAGCCGATCCCGGGGGTCTTCCCGCGCGAGCTGACGCAGACCGCCGCGACGAACGGCATCGCGCAGTCGCTGTACTCCAAGGACTTCTGGGAGTACCTCACCGAGGGCCTCGCCCAGGCCTACGAAGGTGACGGCAAGATCCTCATGCTGCTTTCGGACTCCATGAACGGCCGCAACGAGGACGGCAAGTACAGCAACCTCCAGGCCGCCAACGTCGCCGTCAACTGCGCCGACGACAAGCCCCGTTACACACCGGCTTACGTCCGGTCGAAGCTCCCCGAGTTCCGGGCCGCCTCGCCCCTGTTCGGCGACTTTCTCGCGTGGGGCATGCTCAGCTGCACGGACTGGGCGGTCGCCGGCGCCGCGGACCACCCCGACGTGAGCGCGGCCGGCTCGGCGCCGATCGTCGTCGTCGGCAACACGGGCGACCCCGCCACCCCGTACGAAGGTGCGAAGAAGATGGTCGGCGCGCTCGGCGATGGTGTCGGGGTGCAGGTCACATACGAAGGCCAGGGGCACGGCGCGTACGACAGCGGGAACAAGTGTGTGCGGGGTGCCGTGGACAGTTATCTGCTGAACGGGACGGTGCCGAAGGCGGGCACGGTCTGCAAGTAGCCGTGGGGGTACGGGTGTTCGGCTTGCGCGCTCGGTTGCCGGAGGCGCTCTGCCGCCGGTGATTGTCAGTGGCGCTGCCTAGGATGGTCTGACTGTCTTCGGACCGAGGGCAGGCGAGGGGGATCGCCAGGGGGAGGTGCCTGTGTCGCGTCATGTTCGTTCGTTCGCGCTGCTGGCCGCGGGGCTGCTGGTGGCGGGGGCCGCCGCGGGCTGCGGCGGGCCGGGAGACAAGGCCGGGCACGGCGAGGGGAAGGGGCAAACACAGCCACCGCGTTCGTCGCCGCCCTCACCGTCGTCACCGCCACGCTCGGGCAAGGCCGTCCCGGGCACGCTGCCCCGGCTGCCCGCCGCGCTCACCTCGCAGCGGCTCGACTGGGGCCGCTGCAAGGCCACCGACGACGGCCCCGCACCCGGCTCCGACTGGCAGTGCGCGACGCTGAAGGCGCCGCTCGACTACGCGAAGCCGGACGGGGAGACCATCGGCGTCGCCCTCATCCGCGCCAGGTCCACGAGCGGGAGCGGGCGTTCCGGTTCGCTCCTGTTCAACTTCGGCGGGCCGGGCGGCTCGGGGGTCTCGATGCTGCCCGCCTTCGCACCCGACTATGCGAAGCTGCGCGAGCGCTACGACCTGGTGAGCTTCGACCCGCGCGGTGTCGGCGCGAGTGAGGGGGTGCGTTGCCGCGACGACAAGGCGATCCGGACCGCCGAGTCCGTCGACCTCACGCCGGACTCCCCCGCCGAGGAGCGGGCGTACTTCCACGACGCCGCCGACTTCGGCGCGGGCTGCGCGCGACAGGCCGGCAAGCTGCTCGGGCACGTGTCGACGGACGAGACGGCCCGCGACATGGACCTGGCGCGCCAGGCGCTCGGCGACGACAAGCTGCACTACATGGGCGTCTCGTACGGGACCCAACTGGGCGGTGTGTACGCGCACTTGTTCCCCGGCAAGGTGGGCCGGCTCGTCCTGGACGCCGTGGTCGACCCGGCCGCGGACACCGTGGGCCACGCCGAGAACCAGACGAGGGGCTTCCAGCGGGCCCTCGACAACTACCTCAAGTCCACCGGCCAGGACCCCGATCAGGGCTCCCGGAAGATCGCCGCGCTGCTGAAGCGGGTCGACGCGAAGCCGCTGCCGGCCTCGGGAAGCCGCGTGCTCAACCAGTCGCTCGCCACGATCGGCATCACCGTCACCCTGTACAGCAAGAACAGTTGGCCCGCGCTGACGCGCGGCCTGGAGGCGGCCGAGCAGGGGGACGGGACGGCGCTGCTCGCGCTGGCCGACGCGTACAACGAGCGGAGTCCCTCCGGGCATTACAGCTCGCAGAGCCATTCGCAGCGGGCGATCTCCTGCCTCGACGACAAGGAACGGCCGACGCCGAAGGAGGCGCGCAAGCGCCTCGCGTCGTTCCGCGGGATCTCGCCCGTCTTCGGGGAGTTCATGGCCTGGGACACGGCGGGCTGGTGCCACGACTGGCCGGTGCCGGGCCAGTACGAGACGCCCGAGGTGAGCGCGCCGGGCGCCGCCCCGATCCTCGTCGTGGGGAACACGGGCGACCCGGCGACCCCGTACGAGGGCGCCCGCAGGATGGCGGACGAGCTCGGCAAGGGCGTCGGCGTCGAGCTCACCTGGAAGGGCGAGGGGCACGGCGCGTACGGCAGCGGGTCGGGCTGTGTCGACTCGACGGTGAACGGCTATCTCCTGGAGGGCCGAATACCGCGCGACGGGAAGGTCTGCTCCTGAGGCGGACGACGCGGACGTCCACGCGTCGCCCTATGACGAACGGGCCCCGCACGCGAGGTGCGGGACCCGTTCGGAAAAGCTGCCCCCTGACCGGCGGCGTCGGCCGCGCAGGCCGGCGGGCGGTCTAGTAGACCGGCTTCTCGGGCTCGATCTGGTTGACCCAGCCGATCACGCCGCCGCCGACGTGCACGGCGTCCGCGAAGCCCGCGGACTTCAGAACGGCGAGGACTTCCGCACTGCGGACACCCGTCTTGCAATGCAAGACGATCTTCTTGTCCTGCGGGAGGCTCTCCAGGGCGGTGCCCATGAGGAACTCGTTCTTCGGGATCAGCCGGGCGCCGGGGATCGAGACGATCTCGTACTCGTTCGGCTCGCGGACGTCGATGATCTCGATGTTCTCGCCGTCGTCGATCCACTCCTTGAGCTGCTTGGGAGTGATCGTCGAGCCGGCCGCCGCCTCCTGGGCCTCCTCGGACACGACGCCGCAGAAGGCCTCGTAGTCGATGAGCTCGGTGACGGTGGCGTTCGGGCCGCAGACCGCGCAGTCGGGGTCCTTGCGGACCTTGACCTGGCGGTACTGCATCTCCAGGGCGTCGTAGATCATCAGGCGGCCGACGAGCGGCTCGCCGACACCCGCGAGGACCTTGATCGCCTCGGTGACCTGGATGGAGCCGATGGACGCGCACAGCACACCCAGGACGCCGCCCTCGGCGCAGGAGGGGACCATGCCGGGGGGCGGGGGCTCCGGGTAGAGGCAGCGGTAGCACGGGCCGTGCTCGGACCAGAAGACCGAGGCCTGGCCGTCGAAGCGGTAGATCGAGCCCCACACGTACGGCTTGTTGAGCAGCACGCACGCGTCGTTGACCAGGTAGCGGGTCGCGAAGTTGTCCGTGCCGTCGACGATCAGGTCGTACTGGCTGAAGATGTCCATCACGTTCTCGGCCTCGAGCCGCTCTTCGTGGAGGATCACGTTCACGTACGGGTTGATGCCGAGGACGGAGTCCTTGGCGGACTCGGCCTTGGAGCGGCCGATGTCGGCCTGGCTGTGGATGATCTGGCGCTGCAGGTTCGACTCGTCGACCTCGTCGAACTCCACGATGCCGAGCGTGCCCACACCGGCCGCGGCCAGGTACATGAGCGCCGGCGAACCGAGGCCGCCGGCGCCCACGGCGAGCACCTTGGCGTTCTTCAGCCGCTTCTGCCCGTCCATCCCGACATCGGGGATGATCAGGTGGCGGGAGTACCTGCGGACCTCGTCTACGGTGAGCTCAGCAGCTGGCTCTACCAGGGGTGGCAGCGACACGGGGGCTCCGTTGATCGTCATTTCCGAACAGTGGTGATTCCGTCAACACTGCCACGCCCCTCTTCATTCCGAGACACCCGTTCCGACCCGCGAGACGATGTCGTCCCAGTACCCGGGCATGGCCTCCCAGGGGTCGGCGGTGCCGCCGCGGTCCGTGCGGTCGGTGAAGTAGATCGTCCCGGCGCCCTGCCAGCGGGCGATGCGCAGCGCCTCGTCGAGGTGCCCGCGGGGCACGCCGTGCACGAAGTGACAGAAGCGCTCGGGCGGGTAGTCGGCCGTCCACTCGGCGACCTGGGACCAGCGGTAGTCGCTCCACGGCCCGGAGAAGGTCACCAACTGATCAGCGGTCTCGGCGTAGCCCGGATACGGGTGCGTGCCGTGCCCGAGGACGATGTGGGCGTCCTCACACAGGGCGCGCAGCGTGGTGACGATGCGGCGGACCTCGGGGACGGCGGCCCGCTCGGTCGGGCAGCGGTCGAGGGAGAACCCGTCGACGCGGTACCAGTCGAGATAGCGGTGGGCGTCGGAGACGACCTCGCCGAACGAGCGGGCGCCGTAGGTGAGATCGAGGTGCCCGAGGACCCTTACGTCGCGGTTGCGCAGCCTGCCCGCGGCTTCGAGGCAGTGCGGGTCGGGGCGGGCCCCGGGGCCGTCCGCGACGTTCAGGACGACCCAGTGCAAGGGAGCGCCGGGACGGGTGAGTTCGGCCCATTCGACGGGCGCCATGAGGGGGTGTGCGTAGCCGGGGATGCCGAAGCCGAGCCGTATGTCGGTGCTCGCGGTCCCGGGGGCGGTAGGGGTCAGATACGGCATGCCGCTTCCATCCAGATGTCGGCGAGTGATTCCTCGAGGTTGATGCGGGGGCGCCAGCCGAGCCGGTCGCGTGCGGTGCGCACGTCGGCCTGCTGCCAACTGCCGCACCCGTCCGGGTACGGGTGCGCGGCGGGTGCCACGTGGTCGGGGTCGGAGCGGGGGTGGCCGAGCGTCGGGCGGACGGGGCCGCCGGGTGAGTCGAGCTCGTGGAGCGCGCCGCCGAAGCCGGCGACGCGGGCGAGTACGGACGCCGCGTCCCGCAGCCGGACGGCGCGGCCCGAGCCGATGTTGATGACGCCCTGCGCGGCGGAGAGCGAGGCCGCGTGGACGGCGCGGGCCACGTCGCGTACGTCGATGAAGTCGCGCTGCGCGCCGAGTCCGCCGAGCTTGAGTTCGCCGTCGCCGGACTGCATGGCGCGGCGCATGGCCTCGGCGAGACGGCCGAGGGGCGAGCCGGCGGGGGTGCCGGGCCCGGCCGGGGAGAACACGCGCAGGACGACGGCGTCAAGACCGGAGCCGAGGACGAGTTCCGTCGCGGCGAGCTTGCTCACGCCGTACGGTCCGCCGGGCCGCGGCACGGCGTCCTCGGCGGTGGAGGAGCCGGGCTGCGAGGGCCCGTACTCGGCGCCGCAGCCGATCTGGACGAGGCGGGCGCCGCAGCCGCTGCGCCGCAGGGCCTCGCAGACGGTGGCGACGGCGACGGTGTTGTGGCGGGTGAGGTCGCGGGCGCCGCCGCGGGTGGCTCCCGCGCAGTTGATGACGACTCCGGGGTGGACCGCGTCGAGGAAGCGGGTCAGTGCGCCCGGGCTTCCGGTGGCGAGGTCGAACCGTACGTCCGCGTCGTCCCCCCGGCCGAGCGCGGTGAGCTGCACGGCGGGGTCGGCGAGCAGGCGGTCGGCGACGAAGCGGCCGAGGTATCCGTTGGCTCCGAGCAGCAGCACCCTCATCGGGCGGCTCCCCGGGTGAGCTCTCCGAGTTCTCCGGGAAGTCCTGGACGCCCGGGATATCCGGATGGTTCGGGGCCTCCGGGGGGAGGGGTGGTCATCTCGCGTTCTCCTTAGGGGTGTTGCCGTGGGTCTTCGGAAGGCCCGCGGTGTCGGCCCCGCGGGAGGGGAGCGGCCGGCCGGCCGCTTCGTGTGGTCGTACGGCGTCGGGCGCGGTCACGGGGTGGCGTCCGTGGGCGCGTGGGCGGAGGCCCGGGTGAGGGTGCGGGCCGCGTGGACGAGGAGGGTGAGCGCGGCTGCGCCACAGGCCAGGGCGGGTACGGTGGCGGGCCCCCAGGCGTCGACGGCCGTCTCTACGGGCACGGCGAGGAAGCCGCAGCCGGGAAGGCGTCCTGCGAACACGGTGGAGACGGCGAGCGCCTCGGCCGCGGCGGCCGTGCCGAGGACGACGGCGGGGGCGTGGGTGCGGCCGTGCGCCGTGAGCAGGCGGGCGAGCAGCAGGAGCGCGCCGAGCGTTCCGGCGCCGGCGTATGCGGCGTCCTGGCCGAGTACGGCGGCGGTCACCCCGATGAGGGCGCACAGCGCGCACAGGAAGAGCGCAAAGACGGCGAGGAGAAGGGGGCGCACGGAGGCGGCGAACTCGTCGAGGCCCCGACTGGAGGCGAGCCTGCGCCGGGCGACCGCGCCGAAGAGCTGGGCGCACCAGGCGCCGGGCGCGACGGCGAAGGCCAGGGCGAGGAGGGGGGCGGTGGCGGGGGCCCAGGCCTCGTCGGGGCCGCCCGCGACAGCAGCGGTCAGGAGTCCGTCGCCGAGGAGGGCATAGGCGAGGAGCCAACAGGTCCAGGCGCGGGTGGCGGGCACGGTGTGGGCGGTGGCGCGCAGCGGGCCCCGGCTCAGGGCGGCGCGGAGTGCGGCGGAGACGGCGAGCACGCCGCCGGCCCCGACCGCGAGCCGCATCCGTCCGTCGGTGAAGTCGAGTCCTACGAGAGTGAGGGCGCTCAGCGCGCCGGGCAGCAGCGCGAGGGCGGCCCAGACGGGGCGCCGGCCGCGAGGTGTGTCGGATGCGGCGTGCTGGGTCTCCGGTTCGATGTCGCTGTCGCGGGGCATGCGCGCGTACATCTCTTCGGCGAGCGCGAAGACGTCGCGGTGCCGGAAGCGGGCAGCGGTCCGGTCGGTGACGCCGTGGGCTTCCAGACCGGCCGCGATCTCCAGTGGGTCGACGGCACGTTCGCAGAGCTCGCGGTGCCGGTGCATCAGGGCTTTCACGGGGTCCACGCCGGTACGGCGTCGGCTGCCGCCGGTGGCCTCGTCGGCCTTGAGAAGGCTGCCGGGGTGCGCGGCGCCGGCCGTGGCCTCATCGACCTCGGGAAGGCCGCCGGAATGGGCAGTGCCAGCCGTCGCCTCATCGACCTCGGGAAGGCCGCCGGAATGGGCAGTGCCAGCCGTGGCCTCATCGGCCTCGGGAAGGCTGCCAGGGTGGGCGGTGCAGGCAGGAGGGGAGGCCGGCGCCGGGGGTGTATCGGGGAGCGGGCTGCCCGTTGGCGCGGATGCGGATGCGGCGTCGGCACGCCAGGCCGCGGGTTCGTTCAGTAAGGCTTCGTCGGCAGCCGCGGAGTCGAGCCCCCGGGCCAGAAACCCCGGCCCAGCCTCCGGCTCCGGCCCCGCACGCCGCTCCGATTCCGGCTCACCATCCGGCCCCGCAACCGGCTCAGCACCCGACCCCGACCCAACACCCAACCCCGCCTCAGGCCCCCGAGCCAGCCCCGACTCAGCGCCGACCCCAGGCCCAGCCTCCCCCAACGCCTCCTGCGACCCCGTCCCCCACGCGTCCGCGCCACCCGGCACCTGCGGCGCGTCCAAGCCCGCGCCCACGACCGTCTCGCCCAACTCCCGCCTGCTCACGCGTCCCCCTCCCCACCGGGAAACGCCCCGGCCAACTGCCCGTGCTCGCCGGCCGGCCGCTCCCCGCCACCGCCCGAACCAACAGCTCCGCCCGAGCAGGTGCCCTCACCCGGACCAACGCCGCCGCCCAGACCGCCAGCCCCGCCCGAGCCGACGGCCTCCCCCTCCGCCCAGCTAGGCGCACCCCCAGAGGCGGCCCTCCCCGCCAGCCACGTCCCGAAGCCCCCGCCCGACTCGCTCGTCGGTGCGGTCCAGCGGCCCGGTACATGGGCCTCCGGAGGGTTGGCGAAGGGCAGGGGTTCGCCCGCGTCGTTCACGGCTTCGCGGCGCACGGGGCAGTGGGAAACGATCTCCAGGTAAATGCCGTGAAATGCCGTGATGTTCTGCTCGACGGTGAAGAGTTCGAGCGCTCGTGCCCGCGCGGCCGCCCCGAGGCGCTCGCGGCGCCCCGGGTCCCGCAGCAGCGATACACACGCCTCGGCGAGCGCCCGCGGGTTGCGCGGCGGGACCACCAGGCCGGTGCCGCCGATGACCTCGACTACGGCGCCCGCGTCGGTCGAGACCGTGGCGCGTCCGCAGAACATCGCCTCGACGAGGCTGATCGGGAACCCCTCGACGATGCTCGACAGGACGACGACGCTCCCGGCGGCGTACGCGTCCGCGAGGTCGGGTGTCTCGGGCCCGCCGATCTCCTCGAAGGAGACGGGGTTGTCGCCCATCGCGTGGGCGCCCTCCGCCTCGTCGGGGAAGAGCTGGGCGGCGAGGGCCTTGCAGTGGGCGAGGTAGGCGGCGGCCTCGGGCCCTTCGGCGGGCGCTCCGACGAGGCGCAGGCGGGCCTTGGGCTCGTCCTTGCGGATCTCCGCGAAGGCGTGGAGGAGGGAGATCAGGTCCTTGGAGGGTTCGATGCGGCCGACCCAGACGAGCGTGCCGGGCTCCCCCGGCTCCTCGCGCTCGCCGATCTCGGCGAAGCGGGAGGCCTCCATGCCGGGGTGGACGGTGCGCAGTTTCGCGCGGTCGGCGCCGCACCGCTCCTGCCAGCGCCGGGCGTGCGTGTTGCCGGGGGTGATGATCGCGGCCTGCCGGTAGGTCTCGGCGGCGAGGCGACCGTGGAAGGCGGCGAGCATCGCCCGTACGGGGGCGCTCAGTTCGGCGTCGCCGGCCGCGATGTAGTGGGCCCGCAGCTGTACGCCGTACTCCGTGACGAGGAGGGGGACGCCGGAGAAGTGGTGGGCGACGAGTCCGGGCAGGGCGGCGGGGCCGCCGGAGGTGGCGTGGCACAGGTCGACCGAGGCGAGGCCGTCGTCGCCGTACCAGTCGAGGGAGAGCGGGCGCAGGGCGCGTTCGATGTGTCCGGCGACGGCGAGGAGGTCGGGGACGCGGGTGGCGCGGACCGCGCGCAGGGCGCCCGGTGCGCGGCAGGCGCGCTCCAGCGTGCGCACGGCGGTTTCGGAGCGCAGGGCGCCGACGAGTCCGCCTTCGTCGCGGGCGAGTTCGGCGAGCTTGTACAGCGCGTTGCCGAAACGGTCCGCCTCGGCGCTGGAGGAGTCGGCGGGCACGCCCGCGAGGCCGGCGGTCTCGGGGGAAGCGCCCGCGCAGACGGCCGCCGCCAGCTCCGCGTACGCGTCGGCGAAGCGCCGCCTGGTGCGGCGCCCGTAGCCGATGCCGTCGTCGTCGGCGGCCCACACCGGAGCGGTGCGCACCCGGCTGACCTGCGGCGGCAGTTCGATCCAGCCGCGGTCCTCCTGGTCCTGGCTACGGCTGAGCGCGTAGAGGTCGAACTCGTGCTGCTCGAGCCCGCGCACGAGGCGGTCGCACCAGAGTCTGGCGTCACCGCTCACATACGGATAGCCACCCTCCGTAAGCAGTCCGATGCGCACGAGTACACCCCCGATCTCCCGTCTGGGGAGCCGCCGTTGGTCCGGTGGCTCAGCGGGAAGAACGTATGCGGACATGCCGGTGGCGTGATGGACGGTTGTCCATCACGCCACCAAAAGGGGTGAACGGCCGTAACTTTCCCGTGCGGGTAGCGTTCTGTCGCGCTACACGCTCATTCGGTCACGGAGTGTCATGCTGCGGCCAGCTCCCTGCGAGCGGTGCGCCGCCGCGCGGCGGCGGCCGGATCGAGCGCCGGCACGGCGGCGAGCAGCTGCCGGGTGTACGGGTCCTGCGGTGCGCCGTAGACCTCGTCCACGGCGCCGTACTCGACGACGCGTCCCTTGCGCATGACCGCGACCCGGTCGCTGACCTGGCGGACGACGGCGAGGTCGTGGGCGATGAAGACGAGGGCGAGTCCCAGCTCGTCCTGGAGTTCCCGCAGCAGGCCGGTGACCTGGGCCTGGGTCGTGACGTCGAGGGCGGAGACGGCTTCGTCGCACACGATGATGCGCGGTTCGGCGGCGAGCGCGCGGGCGATCCCGACGCGCTGGCGCTGGCCGCCACTGAACTCGTGCGGATAGCGCCCGTAGTGCGCCGGGTCGAGCCCGACGCGTTCCAGGAGCTCCTCGACCCGGTCACGCACCTCCTTGTCGCCGCGCGCCCGCAGCGGGTCGGCGACGGACTCCCCCACACTGCGGCGGGGGTTGAGGGAGGAGACGGGGTCCTGGAACACCATCTGCACGCCGGTGTCGGAGCGCGCCCCTGAAAGGAGCACCTGCCCGGACGTCGGTTCGAGGAGTCCGACGAGCATTCGCCCGAGCGTGGTCTTGCCACTGCCGCTCTCGCCCACGATTCCGACGGTCTCGCCCCGGCGCACGGTCAGGGAGACCCCGTCGACGGCGGCGAAGGCGCGCTTGCCGCGCCCGAACTCCCGTCGCAGGTCGACCGCTTCGAGCAGGACGTCGCCCGTCGTGTCCGGGCGCTGCGGGCGTGCCGCGTCGACGCGGGGCACAGCCCCGAGCAGTTCCTTCGTGTACGCGGCGGAGGGCGCGCCGAGTACGTCGGCGACGGCTCCGCGTTCGACCGCGCGGCCGTGCCGCATCACCAGGACGTCGTCGACGCTCTCGGCGGCGACGCCCACGTCGTGGGTGACGAGGATGAGGCCCATGCCGGTCTCCTGGCGCAGTCCGTGCAGCAGGTCGAGGATCTGCGCCTGGACGGTGACGTCGAGGGCGGTCGTCGGTTCGTCGGCGACGAGGAGGGCGGGTTCGCAGGCCAGGGCCATGGCGATCAGGGCGCGCTGGCGCATGCCGCCGCTGAACTCGTGGGGGCGTGAGCGCGCGCGGCGGGCGGCGTCGGGGATGCCGACCCGGTCGAGCACTTCCACGGCACGCGCGCGTGCGGCGCGCCGGGACGCCTTGGAGTGCACGCGGTACACCTCGGCGATCTGGTCGCCGACGGCGTAGTACGGGTCGAGGGAGGACAGCGGGTCCTGGAAGACCATCGCGGCCGTCCCGCCCCGCAGCCGCCGCAGCGTCTCGTCGTCGGCTTCCTGTACGTCGGTGCCGGCGACGCGCACGGACCCGGTGACGCGCGCGCCGGTCCCCCGGTGGAGGCCGAGGAGCGCGGAGGCGACGGTGCTCTTGCCGGATCCGGACTCGCCGACGACGCCGAGCGCCGCGCCCTCCTCCAGGCGGAAGGAGAGCGCGTCGACGGCCCGCAGGTCCCCGAACTCGACGGTGAGGGCGTCCACTTCGACGAGGCTCATGACAGGACCACCCGTCGGTCGGCCACCGCGTACAGGACGTCCGCGACGGCATTGGCGAGTACGACGAAGAAGCCGGTGACGAGGACCATGCCGACGACGACCGGCAGGTCGACGACGTTGACGGCGTGCACGAGTTCGCGGCCGAGTCCGGGGATGCCGAACAGGGTCTCGCTGAGCACGGCGCCGCCGAACATCGAGCCGAAGTCGTTGGCGTTCAGGGCGATGACAGGGGCGACGGCACCGCGCAGGGCGTGCCGTCCGATGATGGAGCGTTCGCCGACCCCGTAGGCGCGGAAGGTGCGCACGTGGTCCTCGGCGAGGGTCTCCAGCATGGAGGCGCGGGTGAGGCGCGCGTATTTGGCGGCCTCGATGAGGGCGAGCGACAGCCAGGGCAGGAGCAGGTTCCACGCCCACTGCTCGGGGTTGTCGGTGAAGGGCACGTACTGCGGGAAGGGCAGCCACTGGAGCTGTCCGCAGACGACGATCATCAGCAGCAGGCCGATGACGAAGACGGGCGTGGCCGTGCCGGCGAGGGTGATGCCGGTGAGGATCCGCTCCGTGGGGCGCCCGCGCCGCCAGGCGGACAGCACGCCGGTGCCGACGCCGAGGATCAGCCACAGCACCATGGCACCGAGCGCGAGCGAGGCGGTGGCGGGCAGCTTGGTGAGGATCAGCTGCGTGACCTGCTGGTCGGTCTGGTACGAGAAGCCGAGGCAGGGGGCGTCGCAGTGCTGGACGGCGGTGCCGGTGGAGAAGTCCTGTCCTACGAAGATGCCCTGGAGGAAGTGCCAGTAGCGCAGGTACAGAGGGTCGTCGAGCCTCAACTGGTCGGCGACCTGCTGCACTTGGGCGGGCGAGCAGCGGGGGCCGCAGCTGATCTGGGCGACGTTGCCGGGGGCCGCGTAGAAGACGACGTAGATGATCACGGAGATGGCGAGCAGGGTGACGGCGGCGCCGATCACCCTGCGCAGCAGGAAGCCGGTCATGCGCCGGCCTCCCGCTTGCGGCCCGTGCCGATGCGCAGGCGGGACGCGGCGCGCGGGTCGAGCGCGGTGCGCACGCCGTCGCCGAGGACGGTGAGCGCGAGCACGGTGACGAAGAGCGCGCCGGCGGGCAGCAGCAGGTACTGCGGTGCGGCTTGGTACCAGACGTCGGCGGCGGTGAGCATCTGTCCCCAGGAGGGTGTGGGCGGTTTGACGCCGACGCCGAGGAACGAGAGGGCCGCCTCGACGGTGACGTTCGTCGGGACGAGCAGGGACGCGTATGTGATGACGGGGGCGGCGAGCGACGGGAGGAGTTCGCGACGGGCGATCTGCCATGTCGGCCAGCCGCTGAGCCGGGCCGCGGCCACGAAGTCGCGTTCCTTGAGGGTGATGGTCTGGGCGCGCACGATTTTGGCGGTGCCGCCCCAGGCCACGAGCCCGATCACCAGGGCGACGAGGACGGGCCGGGGGAAGCCGCTCGGCACGATCGCCATGAGGGCGAGCGCGAGGATCATCAGGGGCAGCGCGACGATGACGTCGGTGGCGCGGCTGAGGATCTGGTCGACCCAGCGGTTGCCGAGTCCGGCCGCGATGCCGACGGTGACGCCGATGAACACCTGCACGACGGTGGCGGCGAGCGCGACGCCGAGGGAGACCCGGGCCCCGTAGACGAGGCGTGTGAACAGGTCGCGTCCGGTCTGCGGTTCGACGCCGAGCCAGTGCTCGCCGCCGGCCCCGCCGAACGCGCCGACGGGCACGCCGCCGCGCGCGGAGTCGATGAGGTGGGGGTGGTACGTGTTCGGGTCCTGGCCCTCGATCAGCGCGAGGAGCGGGGCCCCGAGCGCGATCAGGACGAGCAGGGCGACGACGGCCGCCGCGACGAGGGCGGCGCGCTGCGTGCGCAGACGCCGCCAGAACTGACGGGCTCCGGAGACGGGGGCGGACGCCGTCAAGACGCCCGCCCCTGCGGTCTCCGAGGCCACAAGTGCCTCGGTCATCGCGTCACTTCACCGAGACCTGCGAGATGTCGAGCACGCCGGTCCAGTCGCTGATGACGATGTTCTTGACGTCCGGTCCGTACAGGCGCTTGTACACGGGGTGGAACAGCGGCACGGTCAGTGCCTGCTCCCCGATCTTCTTGTCCAGCGCACCCCAGCGCTTGGCGGCAGCGTCAAGATCGGTCAACTTGTTGATCGAGTCGATCTCGTCATTGACCGACTTGTCATTGAGGAAGCCGGTGTTGAAGTTCGCGCCGTCCTTGACGATCTGCCGGCCGTCGAAGATCGGGGCGAGGAAGGGGCCGCCGGAGGGCCAGTCGGCACCCCAGTGCGCGAGGAAGAAGCCGGGCTCCTTCTTGGCGCTGTGGATCGTGTCGGAGTAGTCGTTCGCCTCCAGGCCCTGGAGCTTGACGGTGATGCCGGCCTTCTTCAGGGCGTCCTGGAGGGCGGTGGCGATCTCCGGGCTGGTCTCGAAGTCCTTGTCGTTGGAGTGCGTGAGGGTGACGGTCAGGCCGTTCTTGTAACCGGCGTCCTTGAGCAGCTCCTTGGCCTTCTGCGCGTTGCCCGAGGCGCCGGCCGGGAAGTGGTCGTACGCCGTGTAACCGAAGGACTTCTGGTTCGGCAGGTACGTCGTCGCGGGCTCGGCGAGCGAGGAGCCGCCGGCCGCGTTGATCACCGAGGAGCGGTCGACGGCGGTGGCGATGGCCTGGCGCACCTTCGGGTTGTCGAACGGCTTCACCTTGGGGTTGAAGGCGATGTAGTTCGTGTAGCCGAAGTGGCCGGTGCCGACGCGGGCGGCGAGCTTCTTGTCGCCGCTGACCTTGGCGAGTTCGGCGGGGCCGAGGTTGGTGTCGGTGGTGACGGCGGCGGCGTCGGCGCCCTGACCTGCGGAGAGTCGCTGGTTGATGACGGACGTGTCGAGGCCGGAGCGGACGTCGATCCGGTCCGGGTAGGCCTTGCGCTCCTCGTCGGTTGTCGCGGACCAGTGCGTGTTGCGCTCCAGGACGATCCGCTCGCCGTCGTTCTCGTTCTTGACGACCTTGTACGGGCCGGACGAGACGGGGTGCTCCTCATACTTCGTGCCGGTGTCCTTGGCCTGGGGCACGGGCGTGAACTGCGTCTGCGTGGCCAGGTAGGGGAACTCGCCCTCGGGCTTGTTCAGGTGGAAGACGATGGTCCGCGCGTCCGGGGTCTCGATCGAGTCGAGGCCCTTCTTGTCCTTGTAGGGGCCCTGGTAGCCGGCGCCGCCGATCAGCCAGTCCCTCAAGTACGGTGCCCCGCCGGAGAGTTCGGCGGCGAACGACCGCTCGATGCCGTACTTGATGTCGGCGGACGTGATGGGCGAGCCGTCCTCGTAGGCGACGCCCTTCTTCAGGGTGTACGTCCACACGGTCGCGTTCTTGCTGGGCTTGCCCAGGTCGGTGGCGAGGTCGGGTACGACCTTCGCGCCCGCTGCGCCGTCCTCGCGGTTGCGGGTGGTCAGCGTGCGGAAGACGAGCGAGGGGACGTTGCCGCCGCCGGAGGTGTAGAGCCGCGCCGGGTCGAAGTCGGACTGCGGGTTGGAGTTGAGGACGGTGAGGGTGCCGCCCTTCTGCGGCTTGGCGTCGGGACTCCCCCCTGCGTCGCTGTCCTTGGGCCCCGCGCAGGCGGCGGCGCCCGCGGCGAGGACCACGCTGACGGATGCGGCGGCCACGCGGCGCGCTATGACGGACGGTTGACGCATCGGAAATCGACCCCTTGGGGAATGTGCGCTGCACCGGGCAGCAGAGAGCAGGCAGGGAAATGCGCAGAACTCGCCCGAGGCACGTCGACAGCCGGAAACCGCGAAACCGGAAACCCTGAGAAGAAATAGGGGTGGATACCGGAAAGGGGATATTAAATGCGACGCAGCACGCCAGGGGCGGGCGTCAGCAACAGTGCACGTCGGCGACGCACAGCCCGGTCACGCCGATGAGCGTGAGCTCAATGGCGGTGCGCGAGGGTGCGTGGCGGTGCGACATGCGGAGAAATATGAACGAACTTTCGCCTGATGTCAACGCGACCCCGCCCCTGCGGCTCAACTCTTGGGAAAGGCCCAGGGGTTGGGCTTGCAGGTGATTCCGTCGAAGGTCAGGAACTTGGTCTGCTGCTGCATGACGGGCGCGAGCGCGCCGTTCTTCGTGCAGGTCACGTGGTTGAACCCGAGCCGGTGCCCGACCTCGTGGTTGATGAGCATCTGCCGGTACAGATGGATCTTGTTCCCGTATGTCGTCGATCCCTGCGCCCATCGATAGGCGTTGATCATGACGCGGTCGGTGGCGGCGGAATCGCAGGACACATTGTCCTCGGTCGTGTCGAGCCCGGATTTCTCGCACCAGACGCCGGTGGTCCCCGGGCTGGCGAGCGTGATCACGAAGTCGGGCTTTCCGGAGGAGATCCGCTCGAAGGTCCTGCCGCCGTCATGGGCCCAACTGCGGTCGTCGTTCAGGGTCTTCTGCACGGCCTGCGCGAAAAGCCCGCCGTCGAGCCCGAGCCCGTTCTCGACGTCGATCCGGTACCGGAACTTCTGCCCCTTGCCCGGCGCCTTGTCGAATCCGGGCACCGCCGTGAACTTCCCGGAACCCTTGAGCTTGGCGGACAGGGGATACGTCTTGCCCATCTTCTGGTCGTACGTCAGCGGGATGACGGGCCGCGCCTTGCCCCCAGGGGTGGCCCGGTCGTCCGAACGCGACGCCGACCCCTTCGTCGACCGCTTGTCGGGCCCGCCCGCGGGCTGCGCCTGGGCGTGGGCCTTGTCGTCGCGCCCCTGGGCGACATGTCCGGCGACGACGACGGCGAGCACCGTGGTCACGGCGGCGGCCGCGATGCCGGTGTACGTACGGCCCTTGCGCCGTTTGTCACCCGGCTCCTCGTCCTCGGCAGACCCGGCGGCGGCCTCGTCGGGTTCGCCGCCCTTCGCGTCCCAGTCGGTGACGTCGGCGTACGGGTCGGAGGGGTGCCGGGGCTGCGGGGTCCGCGGCGGCTGGGCGAACGCGTCTACGTAGTCCTGCCGCGGCCTGCTGCGCGGCGCCGGCACGACCGGCGCGGCCGCGTACCCGACGCCCATCCGGGTCTCGCCCCGGGCACCTCCCTCGAACTGCTCAGGATGCCCACCCCGCACATGCGGAACGCCGTGCGCGGGCGTGCCCTGCGGAAATCCATGGGACGGCGTCACACGGGGCGACCCTTGAGCCGGAGTCCCCTGCGCCGGGAAACCGTGCGGCGGGGTCGCCTGCGGAAAGCCATGTGCGGGGGTCGCCTCTGAGAATCCACGCGACGTGGGCCCCTGCGGTGGAGCCGCCTGCTGGAAGCCGCGCGGCGGGGTCGCCTGCGGGAAACCGTGCGGCGGAGTCGCCTGGGGAAAACCGTGCGCGGGCGTCGCCTCGGAGAACCCGCGCGGCGGTCCGGCGTTCGGCGGTGCGCCGCGGTACGGGGCCGGCCCCGGCTGGGCCTGCCCGCGCGGGGCGCCCTGCTGCGCCTGGGGTCCCGGCGTGGTGGGGCGTGGGACATCGGGGGCGCCGCGTCGGCGACGGCCGCGGCCTGCCGCGACCGCCTCCGCGTCGTCCAAGGGTGCGGGCGCCGGTGCCGGTGCCGGCCCCCGGCGGCTATGCCGTCCCACTCGCCGCCTCAGCTCCCCGCCCGCTCGTCCTGTCGCCTTCGGTCAGTTCCCCCGCATCCGCGAGGAGTTCACGCATCGCCGTGGCGACCGTCTCCGGATACTCCATCATCGCCACGTGCCCCGCGTCCGGCAGAGTCAGGAGCCGCGAGGAACGGAACGTCCGCGCGGCCCGCGCCGCCATCCGGTAGGACACGAGCTGGTCGCGTCCACCGTAGACGAGGAGCGTGGGCGCGAGGACACGTTCGGCCTGACGCCAGAGCCCATGCTGCCCGCCCAAGGTGTACGCGTTCACAACGCCACGCGCCGAACGGGCCATCGCGTCCCAGAAATAAGGCAGTTGAAGCCGTCGCTCCATCTCCTCGACGGCGGCCCGGTACCCCTCGGGATTGACCCGGCCGGGATCCCCGTAACAGAGCGCCGTGACGCCGCTCACCCGCTGTTCGGCGGTCCAGTCCCTGGTGAGCCGGGTGAAGAGCGAGGCCACGCCCGGTACGGCGAGCAGTGCGGTCGGTACCGCCGTGCGCTGCACGCGGATCTCGGGCAGTGCGGGCGAAACGAGCGTGAGGGTGCGCACCAGGTCGGGCCGTACGGCCGCGACCCGGGTCGTGATCGCCCCGCCGAGGGAGTTGCCGACGAGGTGGACGGGTCCGCGGCCCGCCGCGTCGAGGTGGCGGATGACGGCGCGGGCGTGCCCGGTCACCGAGTAGTCGCCGTCGTCCGGCGGCGGTGAGTCGCCGAAGCCGGGCAGGTCGAGCGCCTCGCCGTCGACGACGTCCTCCAGGAGCGGCATGAGGGCCGACCAGTTCTGGGAGGAACCGCCGAGGCCGTGCACGTACAGCGCGGGCGGCAGCCCTGCGCGGGTGCCGGGGCGGGAGCGGATGGTGAGCGTGAGCCCCGGAAGGCCGACCGAGCCGAGCCGCTCGCCCTCCGCGACCCTGACGGTGGCCGGCTTGGGCCCCACGGCCGCGACAGCGGCGGGCACGCGCGGCGACTCGGTCGAAGACATGCGGGATATGTTACGAGACGATCACGCACTGGATCGTGTGTTCGCCGTCACAGATCGCATCGCGCCCCGTTCTGGTGTCTCCTACGCTCGGATCTGGGCACCCGCCCACATGAGGACGCACAAGGACACATGAGGGAAGGGAGCCGCCATGACGGTCGACCCATCCGATCCCGACACATTCGAGGCTCAGGAGGATGACGCGGAGTTCGGCGTCGAGGCCCCCGAGGCGGACGCGGCCGAGCAGCTCACGGAGCTCGCTCCGCACCGGGACGACCCTCCGGCGGACGCGGACCCGGACGCCGCGAACGAGGCGGACCGTGCCGAACAGGCCCGCGTGGTGGAGCTGGACGAGGACGACTATCGGTGACCTGCCCGTATTTGCCCGCATGCGGACGGTTTTCATAGCTGTCCGGTCCGTGAAATTGTGCGTCCGCACCGCGCACACCACGGTTACCGAAAAGTACGATGGCGAAGCGGCGCACACCGCACACGGACAATCTTGGGAGGCGGCGTGACAGCCATCGAGCAGACAGAGGCAGCGCGCCCTCGGGGCACGCGCCTGCCGCGCCGTGCCCGACGCAACCAGCTCCTGGGCGCGGCCCAGGAGGTATTCGTCGCACAGGGCTACCACGCCGCGGCCATGGACGACATCGCGGAGCGCGCGGGCGTCAGCAAGCCGGTGCTCTACCAGCACTTCCCCGGCAAGCTCGATCTCTACCTGGCCCTGCTCGACCAGCACTGCGAGGCGCTCCTGCTGGCCGTGCGCACGGCACTGGCCTCCACGTCCGACAACAAGCAGCGGGTCGCGGCCACGATGGACGCGTACTTCGCCTACGTGGAGGACGAGGGCGGCGCGTTCCGACTGGTCTTCGAGTCGGACCTGACGAACGAGCCCGCGGTGCGCGAGCGCGTGGACCGCGTCAGCCTGCAGTGCGCGGAGGCGATCTCCGACGTCATCGCCGAGGACACCGGCCTGTCCAAGGACGAGTCGATGCTGCTCGCCGTCGGCCTGGGCGGCGTATCGCAGGTCGTGGCGCGCTACTGGCTCTCCAGCAAGTCGACGATGCCGCGCGACAAGGCCGTGCAGCTCCTGACGTCCCTGGCCTGGCGGGGCATCGCCGGCTTCCCGCTGCACGGCACCGACCACCACTGACGAGGCGCGGCGGACGGCGCACGGCGTTGACGGTCTTGTTCGCTCCTGGCGTGCAGCGTGGACGTCGGGTACGTCCCCTCACCGGGCTAATGTGTGGTGGGTACGGCGCGGTCGTCCGCGCACATCACGGATCGTCGGAGGGACAAGGCCGTGGAGGTCAAGATCGGCGTGCAGCACACGCCCCGCGAGATCGTTCTGGAGAGCGGCCAGACCGCCGAGGAAGTCGAGAGCGCGGTGTCCGAGGCACTGTCCGGCAAGGCGCAGCTGCTGACTCTGGTGGATGAGCACGGCCGCAAGGTCCTGGTGCCGGCCGAGCGCCTGGCGTACGTGGAGATCGGTGAGCCGGCGGTGCGCAAGGTGGGCTTCGGCCCGGTGTAACCACACGTACGGCGGCACGAAAGACATACGGGAAGGGCCCGGTGACAACAGCCACCGGGCCCTTCCCGTGCCTGTCCGCGACGTCCCGGCCTTCACAGCGCGAGCACAGCGGACCCATACGGGGAGGATTGCATTCCGCGGCCTGGGGGTACACCGGTCAAGACCGATTTGCACCACGGCCAACGCGGGAGGGACCCCACACAATGCTTCTGGAAGCGCTCGGCTCCGCCCTGCTCGGCTTCGGCCTCGGCTGGGCCGCGACTGTCCGCCTGCCCCGCCGGCTCCCGCCCCGGGCGCTCGTACTGCCGACGGGAATCGCGGGCGCGCTCTTCGGGGCATTTCTGACCCACACGGCGCTCGGCTCCGGTCACGCCCTCGCCACCCTCGTCGGAGCGGTCGTCGTGGGCGTGGCGCTCCTGTCGCTGCTGCTCCGCCCCTCTGCCCCAGTCCGCCGGTCGGCGCCGGCCTAGGCCGTGACCGACCGGCGGTGAGGCGGCCTCAGGCCGCGAGCCCCAGCGCGGCCATCCGCTTGGTGTGCGCCTCCGTGATCCGCGAGAACATCCGGCCGACCTCCGCGAGGTCGAAACCGTCGGCCACGCCGCCGACGAGCATCGTCGACAGGGCGTCCCGGTCGGCGACGACCCGCTGCGACTGCGAGAGCGCCTCACCCATCAGGCGTCGCGCCCACAGCGCGAGCCGCCCGCCCACGCGCGGCTCGGCCTCGATCGCGGCCCGTACCTTCTCCACGGCGAAGCTGGCGTGCCCCGTGTCGTCGAGAACGGCGAGGACGAGGGAGCGGGTGTCCGAGTCGAGGCGCGCGGCGACCTCGCGGTAGAAGTCACTGGCGATCGAGTCGCCGACGTACGCCTTGACCAGGCCTTCCAGCCAGTCCGACGGCGCGGTCTGCTTGTGGAAGCCGTCGAGCGCGGCGACGAAGGGCTCCATTGCCTCGGTCGGCGCGACGCCGATCGCCGAGAGCCGGTCGTGAAGCTGCTCGAAGTGGTGGAATTCGGCGGACGCCATTTTCGCGAGTTCGGCCTTGTCGCCGAGCGTCGGCGCCAGCTTCGCGTCCTCGGCGAGCCGCTCGAAGGCGGCCAGCTCTCCGTACGCGAGTGCGCCGAGCAGATCCACGACCGCTGCGCGGTAATGGGGGTCGACGGATGCCTTCGCCCAGTCCTGGGCGGCGATTCCGGTGGGTTCGTCGGCTGCGGCGGCAGTGTCGGGCGTCTCCATGAAGCGCACAATAGCCCGCCGGCCGCCGCACGGAAGTCCCTGGTCAATGACTGTGACGACGACTACGTGACCAATTCGGCCATCGCACATGCGCGATTCCGGGGTATGGTGGTAAAGAGCCCGCCGGGTACGAGCAACACTTTTAGGTGTCTGTTTTTACGCGTTTCGACGGGCTTCATGAATGAGGATGCCCGGTCGGTGGCCCGATCGGCTCCGACCCGACAGCCCTCCGGGCGGTACGTCACACGACGTACGGCATGAGGAGGGACCCTCAGCGGCACGAGCGCTCGAGCGTCGGCAGTGGTCCCGCGTCACCCGGCCCGCCCGCCTCTCGCTGGCGACCGGCGATCAATCGGCACGGTCACGACCCCCGCGTTCGCCTCGCACCGCGTCTCACAGAAGAGGCAACACCCTGACTACGCAGCAGCTTTCCACGTTCCGAGAGCTCGGGATCCTTCCCGAGACCGCCGAAGCCCTCGAGGCCGTCGGCATCATCAACCCCTTCCCCATCCAGGAGATGACGCTCCCCGTAGCGCTCTCCGGCACCGACGTCATCGGCCAGGCCAAGACCGGCACCGGCAAGACGCTCGGCTTCGGGCTTCCGCTCCTCGAGCGCGTCACCGTGCCCGCGGACGTCGAGGCGGGCCGGGCGCAGCCCGAGCAGCTGACCGACGCCCCGCAGGCACTCGTCGTCGTCCCCACCCGTGAGCTGTGCCAGCAGGTCACGAACGACCTGCTGACCGCCGGCAAGGTGCGCAATGTGCGCGTCCTCGCCATATACGGCGGCCGCGCCTACGAGCCGCAGGTCGAGGCCCTCAAGAAGGGCATCGACGTCGTCGTCGGCACCCCGGGCCGTCTCCTGGACCTCGCGGGCCAGAAGAAGCTCAACCTGAAGCACATCAAGTCCCTCGTCCTCGACGAGGCCGACGAGATGCTCGACCTGGGCTTCCTGCCCGACGTCGAGAAGATCATCAACATGCTTCCGGCGAAGCGCCAGACCATGCTGTTCTCCGCGACGATGCCCGGCGCCGTCATCGGCCTGGCCCGTCGCTACATGTCGCAGCCGACGCACATCCGCGCCACGTCGCCCGACGGCGAGGGCGCGACGGTCGCGAACACCTCGCAGCACGTCTACCGCGCGCACAACATGGACAAGCCGGAGATGGTCGCGCGCATCCTGCAGGCCGACGGCCGCGGGCTCGCGATGATCTTCTGCCGTACGAAGCGGACCGCCGCGGACATCGCCGACCAGCTGCAGAAGCGCGGCTTCGCGTCCGGCGCCGTCCACGGTGACCTCGGCCAGGGCGCGCGTGAGCAGGCCCTGCGGGCGTTCCGCAACGGCAAGGTGGACGTGCTCGTCTGCACCGACGTCGCCGCTCGCGGCATCGACGTCGAGGGTGTGACGCACGTCATCAACTACCAGTCCCCCGAGGACGAGAAGACGTACCTGCACCGCATCGGCCGTACGGGCCGCGCGGGCGCCAAGGGCATCGCGATCACGCTGGTCGACTGGGACGACATCCCGCGCTGGCAGCTGATCAACAAGGCGCTGGACCTGAAGTTCCCCGACCCGGTCGAGACGTACTCGTCGTCTCCGCACCTGTACGAGGAGCTGAACATCCCGGCCGGCACGAAGGGCGTGCTGCCGCGCGCCGAGCGCACCCGGGCCGGCCTTGCCGCCGAAGAGGTCGAGGACCTCGGCGAGACCGGTGGCCGTGGCGGGCGCGGCGGCCGTGGTGGCCGCACGGCCGCTCCGGCTCCCGTCGAGGAGCGCGAGCGCGAGCCGCGTCCGGCGCGTACGACGCCGCGTCGCCGTCGCCGTATCCGCAACGGCGAGCCGGTGGCCGCCCCGACGGCGAACGAGCCGAAGACGGCTCCGGCCGAGGCTGTCGCGGCCTCCGAGGCCGTGGACGCCACGGTGGTGGAGCCGCGTACGCCGCGTCGTCGCCGTCGCACCCGTACGGGCGCCGCGCCGGAGGCCGTCGTCGAGACCGCCGCCGTCGTGACGGCCGAGGCTGTCGCCGACACGGTCGAGGCGCCCGAGGCCGTGGAGACCAAGCCGAAGCGCACCCGCAAGGCCGCCGTCCCCAAGGCGGCCGCCTCCGAGGAGGCCGCCGAGACCGTCGAGGCGACGGTCCCGAGGCCGCGCCGCCGCACCCGCAAGGCCGCGGAGGCCGTCGTCGACACGGTCGAGGCCGTCGAGTCGGTCGAGGCTCCTGCGGAGACCAAGCCCAAGCGCACCCGCAAGGCGGCGCCCAAGGCCGAGGCCGTGGCGGACACCGTCGAGGCGACGGAGGTCGCCGAGGCCAAGCCGAAGCGCACCCGCAAGACCGCCGCCCCGAAGGCCACCGCCGACGCGGTCGTCGCCGAGGAGGCCGAGACCAAGCCGCGCCGCCGCACCCGCAAGACCGCGGAGGCTGTCGCCGACACGGTCGAGGCGGTCGAGGCTCCTGCGGAGACCAAGCCCAAGCGCACCCGTAAGGCCGCCGCCCCCAAGGCGACCGTCGACGCGGCTGCCGAGGTCACGGAGACGAAGCCGAAGCGCACGCGCAAGGCCGCGGCCCCCAAGGCCACCGCCGACGCGTCCGCCGAGGAGGCGCCCGCCAAGCCCCGCCGCCGCACCCGCAAGACCGCGGAGCCGACGGAGAGCTGAGCAGGACCACGTAGCAAGCCGATGGCCCGGCACCCGCGAAAGCGGGGCCGGGCCATCGGCGTTCACGGTCACGGAGGTCGCGGAGAGCCCCGCCCCGTCCCCGAATGACCCGCGGCGGCGCTGCGGTTAGCCTCGTCGCATGAGTCGGCCTCCCGTTTTCGTCCCGCCGCCCGGCGCCGTCGCCCACGTTCTTCGGACCGAGCGCGGCGACTTCGCCGCCATCAGTGCCGGTCCGCAGGACGCCGGGCACACCGGCACCGCCCTCCTGCTGCCCGGGTTCACCGGCAGCAAGGAGGACTTCATCGCCCTGCACGTGCCACTCGCCGCCGCCGGGTACCGCACGGTCGCCGTGGACGGGCGCGGGCAGTACGAGTCGACGGGTCCCCTCGACGACGAATCCCCTTACGCGCAGCGGGAGTTGGCCCGCGACGTGCTCGCGCAGGCGGCCGTCGTGGACGACGGGACGCCGCTGCATCTGGTGGGGCACTCGCTCGGCGGGCAGATCGCCCGGGCCGCCGTGCTGATCGACGCGACGCCGTTCGCCTCGCTCACCCTCATGTCCTCGGGCCCGGCCCAGATCTCGCCGTCGCAGCAGGAGCGGGTCAAGCTGCTGCGGGACGCACTCGCGGTGCTCGACATGGCGCAGGTCTGGGACGCGATACAGGCGCTCGACGCACCGGAGGAGACGGATGCCCCCGGAGCGGGCGCGGACGACGCCGCCGCCCTGCGGCACCGCTGGCTGCTCAACAGTCCGGCGCAGCTCATCGCGACCGGCCGCCAGCTGTGCACGGAACCCGACCTGGTCGACGAGCTGGCGGCCGTCCGGCTGCCCAGGCACGTGCTGTCGGGCGAGCGCGACGACACCTGGCCGGTGCAGCTCCTCGACTCGATGGCCGTACGCCTCTCGGCCCGCAGGACCGTCATCGCGGGCGCGGAGCACTCCCCGAACACGGACCGCCCCCAGGAGACCGCGACGGCCCTGGCGGAGTTCTGGGATCTGCACCCGCCCGTGGTCTAGCCGGAGGGCGCCGTACTAGTACTGCGCCTGGAGATGGCTCCAGAAGCCGTCCCGCAGGGCGCGCCGCAGATCGGACTGCCCCCGCAGCGAGTACTGCAGCAGCGCCTCCGCCTCGACCAGCAACTCCTGGTCGACGGGCCCGGGCAGATACGGGTGCCCCGGCAGCAGCTCCACCAGTGACTCCCTGCCGCGCGCGGCGAGCCACTTCGCGGCGATCTGCGCGCCGACGAAGCGCACGTCCTCCCGCGAGGGGCGGGGCGTGCCCGCGTTCTCGTACGTCGCCGTGGCGGTGCGCCGGGACACGTACGGCTTGAAGAACGCCAGGTCGAACGTGCGCTGACTGTCGACCTCCCACCGGAGCGGGTCCGCCTGGTTGGCGCCCTCGGGCGCCTCGATGCCCCACAGGTGGACGCGTGCGCCGTAGCCCTGTGCGGCCTCGACCGCAGAGACGAGGTCCTCGTCCCCGCCGATCAGCGCGGCGTCGCTGATGGCGCGGTGCCGGGCGAGCGACTCGAGGTCCGTGCGGATCAGGGAGTCGACGCCCTTCTGCTGGTTGTGGGCGTTGAGGTTGCCGAGCCTGACCTTGACGTCGGGCAGCTCGGCGATCGACTGCTGTTCGTTCGTGTGGATACGTCGCCGGGCGCCGTCGTACCAGTAGACGCGCAGCAGCCGGCTGTCCGCGAAGATCGTGCGGGCCTTGTCGATGAGGGCGTCGACGATGCCTTCGGCGTCGAGGTCGAAGGCTCTGCGGTCCTCGGTCCCGGTGACGAGGCGGCCGGCGGCGGCGTAGAGGTATCCGGCGTCCACGAAGATCGCGTGGGTGGACGGGGTCTTGGCCACTTCGGCGAGCATGCGCTTGAGCAGCTCGTTCGTACGGTCGAGCTCCACGCGGATGGCCGTCAGGTCGTCGTTCATATGCGGCCCATTGTCCCGGCCGTCACACTGCGAACACAACCGGTCCCACTACCCGTGGGTAATTAGCCTCGCGAAAAATTTCCTTAGCGTAGGGAATGTTTGCTGGGGGCAACTCGTTGATCTCTTCAGAAGGCGCGGCACTGAAGCCGCGCAATCCACTCTTAACGGTCAGGCAACCGCCTGGCCGTTCGACGGGGCAAGACTGTTGCTCCGTACCAGTAGTTCTCCTCCAGGAGGATGACCAGACGAAGGGAGAAGCGGGTATGCGCTTCGAAATCATGCGACTCGACGATGTCGACGGAACCGCCGTGGACAGCACCGTCGTGGACGCCGCCTCCGTCAACCGGATCGTTCAGCAGGCGGCCGCCATAGGGCAGCGCCTCTACATCCGCCCGGCCGAGTCGCCGGCCTCGTAACGCGACGACGACTCCTGATACACCGTACGTAATCGAATAACACGCTTCAGAGCCCCCGTACGAGATCCGTACGGGGGCTTTTTTGCGTGCGCGGGGCGGGGGCTCGGCGCCAGGGGGCTCGGTGTCAGGAGCCCTGGATCACCTGGGTCACGCCGTTGATGATCTGCTGCACGGCGATCGCGGAGAGCATCATGCCCGCGAGGCGCGTCACCAGGACCACGCCGCCGTCCTTGATGACGCGGATGATCAGCAGCGAGTAGCGCATCACGAACCACAGCACGACATGGATGGCGACGATCGCGGCCCACACCGACACCTGCGTCGCGGCGCTGTCCGCCTTCTGCACGGCGAGGATGACGGACACGATCGCGCCGGGGCCCGCGAGCAGCGGCATGCCGAGCGGCACGAGCGCGACGTTCACGTCCTTGGTCTGCTTCGGTTCGTCAGTCTTGCCGGTGAGCAGGTCGAGCGCGATGAGGAGCAGCAGCAGGCCGCCCGCGATCATGAGCGCGGGGACGGAGACATGCAGGTAGTCGAGGATCTGGTGGCCCAGGAGCCCGAACACCGCGATGACGCCGAAGGCGACACAGACGGCCTGGAAGGCCATCCGCTTCTGCACCTTGGCGGGCCGGCCCGCGGTGAGCGCGAGGAAGATCGGGGTGATCCCAGGGGGGTCCATAATCACGAATAGCGTGAGAAAAAGGGATCCGAAAACAGCGACATCGAACACGGTGTGGCCTTGCGAGTGGGGTCCGCGGGATCAGCCGGGACGCGTTGTGCGTGGGGGTGCGGTGCGTGAGCCCGCACCGGGACATGAGAGGAGCGGCCCGCCGGATCGCGGCAGGTCGCGGGTTACGCGGTGGTTCCGCCCGCCCCCGGCACGGGAAACGCCCCGGTCGCCCGGCGCGTGATCTCCCCGTACACCTCGGGGTCGGTGGTGAACTCGCCGAGTACGCACGTCTTCCGGCTGCCGTGGTAGTCGGAGGAGCCCGTGGCCAGGAGGCCGAGGTCGGCGGCGAGGCCGCGCAGGCGGGCCCGCGTGGCCGGTTCGTGGTCCATGTGGTCGGTCTCGATGCCGTCGAGTCCGGCCGCGGCCAGGTCCGCCATCGCCGACTCGGGCACGACCTGCCCGCGCTTGACGGCCGCCGGGTGTGCGAACACGGTGACCCCGCCCGCCGCCTTGACCAGGCGGATCGCGTCGAAGGGGTCGAGTTCGTGCTTGCCGACGTATGCGCGGCCGCCGTCGGCGAGCCAGTCGGGCGTGAAGGCGTCGGAGACGGATCCGACGACGCCGAGTTCGACGAGGGCCTCCGCGACGTGCGGGCGGCCGACGGACCCTTCGCCGGCGATGCGGGCGACCTGTTCCCAGCTCACGGGCACGCCGAGGTCCTGGAGCTTGGTGACCATGCCCTGCGCGCGCGGCACCCGGTCGTCCCGTACGAGCTCGCGCTCGCGCAGCAGCTCGGGCTCGTCGGGGTCGAAGAGGTAGGCCAGCATGTGCAGGCCCACGCCGTCGAGGCGGCAGGAGAGTTCGGCGCCGGTGACGAGCGTGAGTCCGGCCGGCAGCGCGGCGACGGCCTCCGCGTAACCGCGGCTCGTGTCGTGGTCGGTGAGCGCGACGACGTCCAGACCGGCGGCCCCCGCGTTGCGGACCAGCTCGGCCGGGGTGTCCGTGCCGTCGGAGGCGGTGGAGTGGGTGTGCAGATCGATGCGCACGCGCGTACTCCAGGCTCTGAACGGACGGAAGGGGACGCTCAAGGATAACGGGGATCCGGAGCACTCCCGTCACCGTCGCCTCCCGGTATGACCCCTTACGTGAGGATGCGTGGCGACAGCGCGCCGCAGGGCACCAGGTCGACCTCGGCGCCCACGTCGCGCAGGTCGGTCAGGACCAGCTCGTCGTACATCAGGAGCCCGGTCTGCTCGGGCCACACGATCGCCCACACCCACAGCCCGCACGCCTCGCCCGCGAAGACCGCACGGTCGTCGGGCGCGCCCGAGACGTGCCACATCGGGGTCGGGCGTCCGGCGGCGAGGACCTTGGCCTCGGGCGGCTTCTCGACCGTCATGTACGGGCCGGGGTCGGGGCCGTCGACGCCCGCGTACCGGGCGCCGAGGCCGACGCCGAGTTCCTCCGCGACGAGCAGCATCTCCCCCACGCCGCCGAGCGGTCCGGGGCCCGAGCACGCCACCGCGGTCGCCCTGCCGCCCGTGCGGTCGTCGCCCGCGCTGACCACCCCGGTGAAGAGCCACCCGACGGGCAGCGGCCACGGCATCCACACCGGCACCTGGGCGCGGTGCGCCACGACGGTGAGCGCCTCGACGCTGGGCGGGATCACGGGCTGCAGCGGATGCACCGCCCCGTGCACGTCGCACTGCCAGGAGTCGGAGAAGAGGCCGGGAGCCCTGACCCGGCCACCACACTTCGGGCAACTGGGTTCGCCCCTCATAAGGCCCAACGGTCCTCCCCGACTCCCACTCCGTCAAGGACGATCACCCTTCCGGGGGCGGGACCTCACAGCACTTCCCCGGAAAAATTGGATGCAGTCTGCAGTAGTCAGCTGGGCCAATTCATTGCGTGTGTACGCCCACGCTCTCCGTGCGAACTTCCCGCGCCGGTCACTGGTCGAGCGGCACGGACTTGCGCAGCGGATCCCGCAGGTCCGTTCCGCTGTTCAGCCACTTCTCCTCGAGGGCGGCAGCGCCGTGCACCCGCTTCCACGCCGCCTCGTTCTGCGTCATCGGCAGCAGCGGCAGGAACCGTACGGGATCCAGCGGATCGTCCAGTTCCAGGTCCTCCACGAGGCCCCCGGACCCCGCGACGAGCACCGACGTGAACGGGGCGCCGGGCCACAGGGGTTCACCCACGTCGAGCGAGGCGCCCGCGGCCACGACGACACCCTCGACCTGCGGCGACGCGGCGAGTACGGCGAGCGGGCGCAGCACCTTGTCGGTGTCGGCGCGGCCGGTGCGCACCGACAGCACGAGCTCCGCGCGCGGGCCCTTGAGCGGGTCGGCGAGCGCGGACGTCGGGTCGGCCATGGGGGCGGCCGACATACCGAGCGTGGCGTAGCGCACGAGGCCGGTGTCCGCCGCGTCCGTGAAGCGCAGCACCTCGATGCGGTCGGTGCCGAGGAACGTGACCGCGGCGCGCGCGTCCGGTTCACCGAGAGCCGTACGGAGTCGGGCCTCGACCAGAGCAAGAACATCTCCCATGTCGCGAGCATAGAACTCGTATCCAATGGGTAGAGGCTGGGCTCGCTTCTTCAGTCGGCTGATAGTCTTGGCCGCTGGTAGGGGCAGCACGCCAAGCGTTGCTTTCAAGCCCCTGACCTATATGCGTCCCCTGCGAGGGATGAGACGTCGTCCCTCACGGGGGACCGGCTGGAGGAGGTGGGGCTGCAATGGACCGAAGTCGACCGTGCAGTACCACCCGCTCTTCCGGCCACTGAGCCGCATTTTCCCGGCTTTCCGCGCACGCTCCAGTCTGTCTGCGCACCACGGAAGAGCACTTCGTTTCCGCCTGATCTGAATCAGTAGCGAAGCCGCCACCGCGCCGGTCGCGGTGCTCCCCGCTTTGTGGACGTGCACACAGGATCCGTAGTCAGGACGTCCTCATTCCGGTTAGCGCCGACCCGTATGGCCACCGGCGGCTCCCGCCCGCGAAGGAGCCTGCCCATGTCGATGATCCGTGATCTGCGTGCCGCTGTCCGCCCCGCGCCGCGCGAGACCGGCAGCACGTCAGCCCCGTACGACACCACCCGCGACCCGTCGACGTCCACGGCCGTCGTCGACTGCGCCGTCTACCGCGACGGCGCCCGCGTCCACGACAACGACTGCCTGACGCCCGCCGGCGCGATCCGCAAGGCGCGCCGCGAGGGCGGCTTCGCCTGGATCGGGCTGCACGAGCCGACCGAGTCCGAATTCGCCGGTATCGCGGCCGAGTTCGGGCTCCACCCGCTCGCCGTCGAGGACGCCGTCCACGCCCACCAGCGCCCCAAGCTGGAGCGCTACGACGACACCCTGTTCACCGTCTTCAAGACCATCCACTACGTCGAGCACGCCGAACTCACCGCGACCAGCGAGGTCGTGGAGACCGGCGAGGTGATGTGCTTCACCGGGCGGGACTTCTTCATCACCGTCCGGCACGGCGGCCAGGGCTCGCTGCGGGCGCTGCGGCACCGTCTCCAGGACGACCCCGAGCTGCTCGCCAAGGGGCCGTCCGCCGTCCTGCACGCCATCGCGGACCACGTCGTCGACGGCTATCTCGCCGTCGCCGACGCGATGCAGGACGACATCGACGAGGTCGAGACGGACGTCTTCTCGCAGACGGGCAAGGGCGCTCCGCGCGGCACCGACGCGGGGCGGATCTACCAGCTCAAGCGCGAAGTCCTGGAGTTCAAGCGGGCGGTGGCGCCGCTCCAGCGGCCCATGCAGCTGCTGAGTGAGCGGCCGATGCGGCTCGTCGACCCGGACATCCAGAAGTACTTCCGTGACGTCGCCGACCACCTCGCGCGCGTGCAGGAGCAGGTCGTCGGCTTCGACGAACTGCTCAACTCCATCCTCCAGGCCAACCTCGC
Organism: Streptomyces sp. CB01635; assembly: GCF_002803065.1. Lineage (GTDB taxonomy): Bacteria > Actinomycetota > Actinomycetes > Streptomycetales > Streptomycetaceae > Streptomyces. The sequence continues at coordinate 122,729 of NZ_NNBL01000015.1, read as the reverse complement.
GCAGGCGTCCGTCGCGCAGAACGAGGACATGCGCAAGATCACGTCCTGGGCGGCGATCATCGCCGTACCGACGATGGTCTGTGGCGTCTACGGGATGAACTTCGAGCACATGCCGGAGCTCCACTGGCGGTTCGGCTACCCGCTCGTCCTCGGTGTCACGGTCGGCGCCTGTTTCGCAATCCACCGCATCCTGAAGCGGAACGGGTGGCTCTGAATCGCACGGATAGGCTGACGCCCATGACGGATCAGGCCAGCCCCTCTCCCGACCACCACCCCTCGACGGGCCGCTCCGCGGCGGCCCTGTCGATGGACCGGGCCCTCGTCGAGGAAGCCACCAAGAAGTCCGGCCTCGTCTGGGTACGAGGCACCTCCGGCCCCGAGCGCGCCCTGTGGCACGTATGGCACGAGGGCGCGGCGAACCTGGTCGGCGACGGGCCCGGCGAGCAGCCCCTGCCCGGCCTCAGCGACGGCGGGGCGGCGACCGTCACCGTGCGCAGCAAGGACAAGGGCGGGCGCCTCGTGAGCTGGACGGCCGGCGTCGTCGAGCTCGCCCCGCACTCCGAGGGCTGGGAGGCGGCTGTCGCCGAGCTGAAGGGCAAGCGCCTGAACGCGCCGGACGGCGAGGCGATGCCGGAGCGCTGGGCACGCGAGTGCCGGGTGCTCCGCCTGGAGCCGACGGGGTCCACGGTCCCGCCGTCGTCCGACGCGCTGGCCGCCGCACCGCTCGCCACCACGGCAACCACCCGCCACGAGGCCCCCGCGGCACTCCCCCACCTCCTGCTCCGCCGCAAGCGGCGCGGGAAGTAGGGGCCTTTTCGCGAGGGCCTCAGGACGTCGGGAGCTGGGCCCCGTAGTCCACCATCTCGCCCTTGCCCGGCTCGCGGAGCGTGAAGTCCTTGCCCCAGTCGGTGAGTTGGAGCGTGCCGGCGCCGCCCGCCCGCTCCAGGCGCAGCGGGTACGGGGTGCCCTCAAGGGAGACGTCGAGCGTGCCGCCTGCGCCCTTGTCGCCGGTGAGTTCGACCGTGCGTACGCCGCCCGCCGAACCCCGGTCGCCCTTCTCCACCTTGCCGTGCAGGGTGAGCAGTCCGTCCAGGAGCGCGCCCTTGACGGTGAAGCCGCTCAGGCGTTTGTAGGCCGGGTCGCCCTGCGGGACCTTGACGTACTTGCCGTCGAGCTTGTCCGCGGCGGCCGTGTCCCCCTGCGCCGTGCCGCCCGAACCCTTGCTGCCCTGGTGCGTCCAGAAGTCCGCGTCGGCCTTGAGGAACAGGTGCTCCTTGACCCGCAGCAGCTGGAAGGTCCGGCCGGCCGTCGTGACGGATCCCGTGCCACCCTCGTCCTTGAGCCGCATGTCGATCTTGTACGAGTGTCCGCTGCTGACGACCGTGCCGGACAGGTGCACGGCCCCGGCACCCTGCGCGGCCTTGACGGTGCGGCTCTGGATCTTCGGGGCGGTCAGTTTGGCGACGCCGTTCGTGCCCGCGTCCGGATCCTCGCTGCTGCACGCCGCGAGCCCGAGGCACATCACTCCCACCAGAAAAATCCCATGGGAACGGCGGGCCAGGGGAAGTACGGTCACGGCTCGCGCTACCTCTCGTACGACGTCTTGCTCGGCGGCAGAACGGCAGCGTACCCGTGTCACCTGCGGTGAACGGAGCCAGTCCGTCCGGACGCAGCGCAAAGGCGCACGGGACCGGGACGGGCTAGCCTGAAACACACCTTCAGGACAAATGCGGATGCAAAGGAGGCGCGGCGCATGGCGGCAGGCGCGCCCCGGATCTTCGTCTCGCATCTCTCCGGCATCGCCGTCTTCGACCCCAACGGCGACATGGTGGGGCGCGTCCGCGATCTCGTCGCCATGCTGCGTGTCGGCCGCCGCCCGCCCCGGCTGCTCGGGCTCGTCGTGGAGCTCTCCACGCGGCGCCGCATCTTCCTGCCGATGACCCGCGTGACCGGCATCGAGTCCGGCCAGGTCATCACCACCGGCGTACTGAACGTGCGGCGCTTCGAGCAGCGGCCCACCGAGCGGCTCGTCCTCGGCGAGATGCTCGACCGGCGGGTGCGGCTCGTCGAGTCCGGTGAGGAGGTGACGGTCCTTGACGTCTCCATCCAGCAGTTGCCGGCGCGCAGGGACTGGGAGATCGACCGGGTCTTCGTACGGAAGGGCAAGAGCGGCGGCGCGTTCCGCCGCGCCAAGGGCGAGACGCTCACCGTCGAGTGGTCGGCCGTCGACGGGTTCTCGCTGGAGGAACACGGGCAGGGCGCCGAGAACCTCCTTGCCACGTTCGAGCAGCTTCGCCCGGCCGACCTCGCCAACGTCCTGCACCACCTCTCACCCAAGCGCCGTGCCGAGGTCGCGTCGGCCCTCACGAACGAGCGCCTCGCGGACGTCCTCGAGGAGCTGCCCGAGGACGACCAGATCGAGATCCTCGGCAAGCTCAAGGAGGAGCGCGCCGCCGACGTCCTGGAGGAGATGGACCCGGACGACGCGGCCGACCTGCTCCGCGAGCTGCCCGAGGACGACAAGGAGCGGCTGCTCGCGCTGATGCAGCCCTCTGACGCGGCCGACGTGCGGCGCCTGATGGCGTACGAGGAAAGGACGGCGGGCGGTCTGATGACGACCGAGCCGATCGTGCTGCGGCCCGACGCGACCGTCGCCGACGCGCTGGCCCGGGTCCGCAACCCCGACCTCTCCCCCGCGCTCGCCGCGCAGGTGTACGTCTGCCGGCCGCCGGACGAGACGCCCACCGGCAAGTACCTCGGCACGGTGCACTTCCAGCGGCTGCTGCGCGATCCCCCGTACACGCTGGTCTCGTCGATGCTCGACGAGGCCCTCCAGGCCCTCGCGCCGTCCGCCGCGCTCCCGGTCGTCGCCGGGTTCTTCGCGACCTACGACATGGTGGCGGCGCCCGTCGTCGACGAGAGCGGTTCGCTGCTCGGCGCGGTCACTGTGGACGACGTCCTCGACCACATGCTGCCGGAGGACTGGCGTGAGCAGGAGTTCCACCTGGCCGACGGGGAGGTGAGCCATGGCGCCGGCTGAGCGCGAGCGGGACGGCCGTCCCGAAGCCGCGCGGGCGCCGCGCTTCCGGCTCGACCTGCCGCGCCCCCCGCGCCGCAAGTTGCTGCCCGACTACGACCCGGAGGCCTTCGGACGCCTCTCGGAGCGGATCGCGCGCTTCCTGGGGACGGGCCGGTTCATCGTCTGGATGACGGTGATCATCATCGCGTGGGTCGTGTGGAACGTCTCGGCGCCGGGCAATCTGCGCTTCGACCAGTACCCGTTCATCTTCCTGACCCTGATGCTCTCGCTCCAGGCCTCGTACGCCGCTCCGCTCATCCTGCTCGCGCAGAACCGGCAGGACGACCGTGACAAGGTCAACCTCGAACAGGACCGCAAGCAGAACGAGCGGTCCATCGCCGACACCGAGTACCTCAGCCGCGAGGTCGCCGCCCTGCGCATGGGCCTCGGCGAAGTCGCCACCCGCGACTGGATCCGCTCCGAACTCCAGGACCTGCTCAAGGAGCTGGAGGACCAGCGCGTCACCTTCCCGGCGGGCTCTTCTTCCGACGCGAGTCACCGACGTGACGTAGACGACCGCTGACAGGGCTTTCCGGACAAGGGTTACCGCGCCGTACTATCGGCGTATGGCTACGGAAGACGCGGTGCGTGAAGCACTGGCGACGGTGAACGACCCCGAGATCCAGCGACCCATCACCGAGCTGGGGATGGTCAAATCTGTGGAGATCGACGCGGATGGCGCGGTCGCGGTCACCGTGTACCTCACTGTCTCCGGCTGTCCCATGCGCGAGACCATCACGAAGAACGTGACCGACGCGGTCGCGGCCGTCGAGGGCGTCACGCGCGTCGACGTCACGCTGGACGTGATGGGCGACGAGCAGCGAAAGGAGCTCGCCACCGCGCTGCGCGGCGGCACGGCCGAGCGTGAGGTGCCCTTCGCCAAGCCCGGCTCGCTGACCCGTGTGTACGCGGTGGCGTCCGGCAAGGGCGGCGTCGGCAAGTCCTCGGTGACGGTGAACCTCGCGGCCGCGATGGCCGCCGACGGCCTGAAGGTCGGCGTCGTGGACGCCGACATCTACGGCCACAGCGTGCCGCGCATGCTGGGCGCCGAGGGCCGTCCCACCCAGGTCGAGAACATGATCATGCCGCCGTCGGCGAACGGCGTGAAGGTCATCTCGATCGGCATGTTCACGCCGGGCAACGCGCCGGTCGTGTGGCGCGGCCCGATGCTGCACCGCGCACTCCAGCAGTTCCTCGCCGACGTCTTCTGGGGCGACCTGGACGTCCTGCTCCTCGACCTGCCGCCGGGCACGGGCGACATCGCGATCTCCGTCGCGCAGCTCGTCCCGAACGCGGAGATCCTCGTCGTCACGACGCCCCAGCAGGCGGCGGCCGAGGTCGCCGAGCGCGCCGGCTCCATCGCGGTCCAGACCCACCAGAAGATCGTCGGCGTCGTCGAGAACATGGCGGGGCTGCCGTGCCCGCACTGCGGCGAGATGGTCGACGTGTTCGGCACGGGCGGCGGCGAGCGCGTCGCCGAGGGCCTCACGCGGACGACCGGGGCGAACGTCCCGGTGCTCGGCTCCATCCCGATCGACGTCCGGCTGCGCGAGGGCGGCGACGAGGGCAAGCCGGTGGTCCTCACCGACCCCGACTCCCCCGCGGGCTCGGCCCTGCGTGCCATCGCCGGCAAGCTGGGCGGCCGCGCGCGCGGCCTGTCGGGCATGTCGCTGGGAATCACCCCGCGCAACAAGTTCTGACCCGCTGGGCTCAAGCCGATGGGGCACGGTCATCGCGACCGTGCCCCATCGGCGTACTCGGAGCCCCTACGCCTCGTAGGCGCCGATGTCCTTGATCATCGAGAATCCGAGGCCGTACGCGCTCATGCCGCGCCCGTACGCCCCCAGGTGCACGCCCTCCTGCGTCGACCCGGCGAGGACCCAGCCGAACTCCGACTCCCGGTAGTGGAACGGCATCGGGACGCCGTCCACCGGCAGGGACAGCGTCGTCCAGTCCGCGCTCTCGAGGTCGTCCGCGAGGGTCCACGCCGTCTCGGTCTGCTGGTCCAGCCAGTCGTCGCGCAGGGTGTGGTCCATCTGCCCCGGCCACGTGACGTTGAGCAGGCCGACTCCCGCGAGCCAGGCCGCCGAGGAGACCGAGGTCGCCTCAAGGACACCCGTACCGTCGGCGCTGCGCCGCACGGGGCTGGCCGCCACGGTCACCACGACCGCGAACCGCTCCTTGGCGTCTCTTCCTGCCGGTCCTTCGCTCCGCACGGTGGGCTCGTCGCCGTGCCCGATGGCACCGTGCTCAACGGCGCCCTCCGCCGAGGTGCCGACCTGCATCAGCCACCGCGATCCCGTGAACGCCTCGTCGAGGCCGTACCACGGGAAGGGCGCCAGCAGGTAGCCGTCGACCGTGCGCCGGGCCGTCAGGACCTCGGGGGCCCCTTCCGCCGCGGGCGCCTGCGCGCCTACCCGACTCGTCGTCTCCATGTACCCGGCCGCCTCCTCGCTCAGTCGGACCGCGGCGGCCCACCCCCCTCGGGCGTCCTCGCCACCGATCCGCGCAACAACAAGGCAGGATGCCACACCCGGGCAGGGCACCCCGGGTTCCGACAGGTACGCGGGGCGGGTCGCCGGGGCGTCCGGGCGGGCCGCCGGGGCGCTGGGCGGCGAGTCGCGACGCCGTCAGATTACGCAGGCGTCAGGTCGCGTCGGCGTCGTACGGCGGGTGGTCGTCCGCCGCCGGCTTCTCCGGCTTCTTCTGCATGTCGATCTTGGCGGGAGCCGAACCGGACGACGCGGCAGCGGCCCCGGAGCCGGACGAGGACTCGTCCGCGCTCTGCACGGCCTCCGTGACCTCGGCCATCTCCTTCTTCAGGTCGAAGCCGTTACGGATCTCTTTCAGCCCGAGCTCGTCGTTGTCCAGCTGCTTGCGGAGGAACGTCTTCGGGTTGAGGTCCTCGAACTCGAAGTCCTTGAACTCCGGGCCCAGTTCCTCACGGATGTCCCGCTTGGCGCTGTCCGAGAACTCGCGGATCTTACGGATCGTGCGCGTCACGTCCTGAATGACCTTCGGCAGCTTGTCCGGGCCGAAGACGAGCACAGCAAGAACGACGAGCGTCAGCAGCTCGAGTGGGCCTATGTCGTTGAACACCTTGCGCTCCTAGCGTGTCCTCAGGCCCGCAGCAGGTCTCCGTGGCAGGTCTTCCGGGTTCCGGACCGGGTCCACGGTACCCGGCGTTGCTGTCCGTCCGGTAGCCACTGGGCTACGTCTGGGCTCAGCCGTCGCACAAGCGCTTGCGGCCGGCGCTCCGGCAGGGAGGCGACATGGCCCCGACGAGGCCCCGGGATCGGCCTCGACCTGGCCCCGGCTCGGCCCCGCCGGAGGTCGGGGCGGGGCCATGGCGGAGCGCCTGCCGAGCGCCGCCAGTCGCCCGTCAGCTGCCGTCCGCGGAGCCGAGGACGAGGGTCACCTCGCGCTCCTTGCCGTCCCGTTCCACGGTCAGGGCCAGGCGGTCCTCGGGACGGTGAGAACGGATCTTGACGATGAGTTCCTGGGCGGAGTGGACAGGCGCCCCGTCCACCGCGGTGACGACGTCGCCGCCCTTGATCCCGGCCTTGGCGCCGGGGCCGCCCGGATTCACCGGCGAGCCGCCGTTGTTGCCCTTCGTGGCGACACGGGCTCCGTCACCCGAGTAGTCCATGTCGAGCGTGACGCCGATCACAGGGTGGGTCGCACGGCCCGTGTTGATCAGCTCCTCGGCGACGCGCTTGCCCTGGTTGATGGGGATGGCGAAGCCGAGGCCGATCGAGCCGGACTGACCGCCCTCCAGGTCCGAGCCGCTGTCGGCGGAGCGGATGGCGCTGTTGATGCCGATGACGCGGCCCTGCGAATCGACCAGCGGGCCACCCGAGTTGCCCGGGTTTATGGGTGCGTCGGTCTGCAGCGCGTCGACGTAGCTGATGTCGCTGCCGTCGCCCTTCTCGCCGCCGGCCGTGATGGGCCGCTCCTTGGCGCTGATGATCCCGGAGGTCACCGTGTTGGCCAGGTCGAAGGGGGCGCCTATGGCCACGACGGGGTCGCCGACCTGGACGTTCTCCGAGTTGCCGAGGGCGAGGGGCTTGAGCCCGCGCACGCCGGTGACCTTGACGACGGCGAGGTCGTAGCCGGAGTCGTGGCCGATCACCTCGGCCTTGGCGGTCTCGCCTCCGCTGAAGGTGACCGATATGTCACCGCTGCTGCCGGCCGGTTCGACGACGTGGTTGTTGGTGAGGATGTGGCCCTGGGCGTCGAGGACGAAACCGGTGCCGGTGCCCTGGGTGTCGGCACCGCTGACGTGGATCGTGACGACGCCCGGCAGGGCGCGGGCCGCGATTCCGGCGATGCTGTCGGGGTCGCGCTTCGCGGACTCGGCGTCGGTCTGCGGCAGTTCCACGTCGGCGGACGAGCCGTCGCGCTCCAGATACGTGCCGACGAGGCCACCGATCCCGCCCGCGACGAGCGCGACCACGGCGGTCCAGACGACCAGCAGCCGCCGCCCCCGCTTGGTCCCCCGCCGCCGCCCGTCCACGGGCGCGGGCGTTTTCCAGGGGTCATACCGCTGCCAGGGCCCTCCGGGCGGGGGCGGGTTGATCCCGGGTCCGCCGGGGACCGTACCGGGCCCCTCCGGGCCTCCTGCGAGCGGCGGTGCCCCGTGGTGCGCCTGCTGTTCGACAGGTACCGGTGCGTGATCCGCCGGGTGCGGGCCGGGCTGAGCGGCTGCGGCAGGGTGCGGGGCGTACGGGGCGGCGTGGGGTATCGGTCCGCCCGCGTACGGCGGCGGTGTGCCGTGCTCCGGCGGCGCGGGCGTGCCGTGGGCAGGGGACGGCATGGCCGTGCCCTGCGCGGGCGTGGCGGCGGCCGGGTGCTGCACCGGCGGCGCAGGCGCCCAGGGCCCGGGCTCACCGTAAGGCGGTGTGCCGTAGGGATCCGGCGCGTGCAGAGGACGTGGCCGCGCCTGCGGCACGGCACTCTGATCAACCGTCACGAGTTCACCGGGCACCCCAGCAGGTCCCTCGGCCACAACCGCATCAGCGACCGGAATGGGATCACTGGGATCTTCAGCAGCCGGGACCTCGGCAACGGCACCGCGGTGACCGGAACCCTCATCAGTACCGGCACGAGTGCCCGCAACCGACGCCCTGTCACCCGAAGCTTCACCGCTCCCGCCGAGCGCATCTGCGGTACCGGCTCCCGACGGGGACTCGGCCTCGGCCCCGGCATCCCCCGAGCCCACCGCAGGCATCGCCGCCGGCTGGGCCAGCTCGAAGTCCCCGTCATCGCGCGGAGCGCCCCCGTTGGGCCGGGGGCGGCTCCACCACTTCGCCTTTGTGGGCTTCCCCTCGTCCATCTTCCGCCGCTCTCCCCACACCTGGCCCGCGGCAACGACCCACGGGCAGCCACACGGCGATCGCCCCAGTCGGACCGCCTGTCGGCGCCGCGCTCCGGGATCGCCCGGCGGGCGCGGCCGCTCACCATGGATTCAACCAGGTTCGCGGACCGGCGCGCAGAGGGCAGGTTCAGCAGAGAGCAGGGTCAGCGGGCGGAGGCTGTGGGCGTGCCGGAGGGCGACGCCGCGGGGGCCGCCGCGAGGCTGGACCCGGGGCCGGTCTCCGGGCTCGACCCGGGGCTTTCGAATGCGGGGACGGATGTGGAGGGACGTATCAGGGGAGACAGCGTCGTGGTCCCGCTGAGGAGCGGGGCCGCGAGCGGGTAGACGGCGCTCTGCGCGCCCGGCTGCGTGGCCATGCCGGACAGCAGGGGTGCGCCCGACTCCGTGGCGGCGACCGGTGCGTTCAGCGCGCCGCCCGCCCGCTGTCCGAGCATCGGCGACATGCTCCGGCGGCGCTGTGATTCGGCCGCCGTGGCGACGCCGGCGCTCTGGGAGCGCAGTGGCGTCGCGTTGCTGCCCGAACCGCCGCCACGGACGTCACCGCCCGTGTCGGCGGGAACGCCGGTGGAGACGCCGCCGAGCGCGATCGCGGCGAGCGACACGGCACCGGCAGCGGCGAACGCGAAGCGGCGCCCGCGGGTGGCCGCGCGGTCGGCGTCACCGCGGCCGACCTCATGGATGCGGAAGCCGCGCTCCGCGGCGGGGGCGCTGGCGAGCAGTGCGTTGTGGCGGCCGGTCGGGGCGTAGCCGAAGGGGTCGGGGTCTACTCCGAAGACTCCGTTCCCGAAGCCTCTGCCGCCGAGTCCTTCCCCGCCGAACGGGGTGCCGCCGCCGTGTGAGTCGTCACCTCCCCCGGGGAGCCCCTGGAGGCGGGCCAGGAAACTCTCTGTGGGGGGCGGCGGTGCCGCCTCGGCGAAGACACTCTTCAGTCGCCGCTGTGCGTCGGCCTCGGCCTTGCACTTCGGACAGGTGGCCAGATGGGCGAGTCCCCGCTCGCGGGCGTCATGGCCCAGCTCGCCATCGACAAGGGCGGCGAGCCGGTCTCCGAGATGCTGCTCGGAGAGCTGCCGCTCGGCGGGGTCCGGACGTGATCCACTCACGCGGTCGTGCCCCCTCCTCCAAGCGCGGGAACGCCCGTGGCCGCGAGCGAGCGACGCTCGGCGCGTGCCTCGGGCGACCGGTGCTGCAGGGCCTTGCGCAGCTGCGAGCGGCCGCGGTGGATCCGGCTGCGGACCGTGCCGAGCTTGACGCCCAGGGTCGCGGCGATCTCCTCGTACGAGAGGCCTTCGATGTCGCACAGGACGACGGCCGCACGGAATTCGGGCGCGAGGGTGTCCAGCGCCTGCTGGACGTCCGCGTCGAAGTGCGTGTCGTGGAAGACCTGCTGCGGCGACGGCTCGCGGCTCGGCAGGCGCTCGGCCGCGTCGTCCCCGAGGGCGTCGAAGCGGATGCGCTGCTTGCGGCGCACCATGTCGAGGAAGAGGTTCGTGGTGATGCGGTGCAGCCAGCCCTCGAAGGTGCCGGGCGTGTACGTCGACAGCGAGCGGAAGACGCGGACGAAGACTTCCTGTGTGAGGTCCTCGGCGTCGTGCTGGTTACCCGTCAGACGGTAGGCGAGGCGGTAGACCCGGCCGCTGTGCGTGCTGACGATCTCCTCCCAGGTCGGGGGAGTCCACGCCTGCGATTCCGCATCAGCTGCGAAGGTCGCGGTCTGCGCGGGACGGGCGGCGTTGGAACGGTCAGCGGTGTTGGTCACGGATTTCGGCTCACCCGCCGACCTGAGAAAGCGCCGCAGCACTCCTCCCCGATCCACAGGCGCAGCCGCACCTCCCCTGTCAGCTCTGGTGGTGTCCAGTGGAGCCCCTACCATAGCCACCTCGCCCGTTAGCTCCGGATAAGCGTTTTTACTGAGATTTGCCTGAGGACGCCGGGCGCTTCGCCTGCGCTGTTTGGTCTGTCGGTCCACCGGCCACCCCGCGCTCTTTCCCACGCCGTTCTCTCCTGTCCTCTTAAACGCCCGGTCCCATCTGCGAGTTCCCGCCACCAACGGATACAGTCACGCGCAGGCAACCACGGGGACAGGAGAGGGCCATTACCGGCAACCGGCAGACGAGCTGGGCGTTCGCCGACGCCTTTGTCGCCGAGGACGACGCGCTGCGCTGGGCCCGGGACCGGGCCCGTGAGGCCGGCACCCGCCCGGTGTCCCCCGGCGCGGGCGCCGCGCTGCGGATGCTCGCTGCCACCGTGGGCGCCAAGGCGGTGGCCGAGATCGGCACGGGGACCGGGGTGTCCGGAATCCATCTGCTGCACGGCATGCGGCCCGACGGCGTCCTGACCACGGTGGATCCGGAGCCGGAGCGGCAGCAGTTTGCCCGGGAGGCGTTCCGCGCCGCCGGATTCGCGAGCAATCGGGCGCGTTTCATCCCCGGACGGGCCCTCGACGTGCTGCCGCGGCTCGCTGACAGCGGCTACGACCTCGTCTTCTGCGACGGCGACCGCACCGAGTGCCTCGACTACCTCGCTGAATCGTTGCGCCTGCTGCGTCCCGGCGGGCTCGTCTGTTTCGAAGGCGTCTTCGCCGACGGCCGGACGGTCGATTCCGGTCCCCAGCCGGTGGAGGTCCTGCGGATGCGGGAGCTGCTGCGGGCGGTGCGTGAGGCGCAGGATCTGGTGCCTTCGCTACTCCCGGTCGGCGACGGGCTGCTCTGCGCCGTCAAGCGCTGACGCCGCGTCCCCAGCCCCGTAAATGATCTTCCATACATGCTCTGACCTGTGGATACACGACTGCCCCGGCACCGCTTGCGGTACCGGGGCAGTCGACAGGTATGGTCGCTTCCGCGTTAGCCGACGACCTTCTTGAGGGCATCGCCGAGTGCATCGGCCTCGTCCGGAGTCAGCTCGACGACAAGCCGACCGCCGCCTTCGAGCGGAACGCGCATGACGATGCCCCGCCCCTCCTTGGTCACCTCGAGCGGGCCGTCGCCCGTCCGCGGCTTCATGGCCGCCATGCTCGTTCCCCTTCCTGAAACCAGCTCATCGCAGCCGACAACCCAGGTGTCACCGGCATCGAACACATTGCTTCTTGGCCATTATCCCGCATCGCGGGACCCGATGACCAACTTCGGTCTGCATCGCTTGCACAACGCGCTTGAGCAAAACCACTCAATTCGGCGCTGTGACTGCGATACTGCGCGTCCTTCACGACTCCGCCGAGACTTTTTTCTTTGACGCAGGTCACATGCGCGGGCTCCGCCGCACACCGTGATCTCCGTCATGCTGAGCACTGACGACGACCGAGCGGCACCAGTTGGAGGGTTCCATGGCCGACAGCGTTCTCTACGAGGTGAGCGACGGGCTCGCGACCATCACGCTCAACCGCCCCGAGGCGATGAACGCGATGAACACCGAGTCCAAGGTCGCCTTCCGGGACGCGGCGCAGGCAGCCGCGGCGGACGGTGCGGTACGGGCCGTGCTGCTCACCGCCGCGGGCGACCGCGCGTTCTGTGTGGGCCAGGACCTCAAAGAGCACGTGGGCTCCCTGATGGCCGACCGCGAGGCGGGCACGGGCCGCACGATGAACACCGTGCGCGAGCACTACAACCCGATCCTGCGGGCCCTGACGCAGATGCCGAAGCCCGTAGTGGCCGCGGTCAACGGTGTTGCCGCGGGGGCCGGTTTCGGCTTCGCGCTCGCCGCCGACTACCGGATCGTCTCGGACACGGCTGCCTTCAACACGTCCTTCGCGGGCGTCGCCCTGACCGCGGACTCGGGGGTGTCCTGGACGCTGCCGCGCGTCGTGGGCCCCGGGCGCGCCGCCGACCTGCTGCTGTTCCCGCGCTCGGTGAAGGCGCAGGAGGCGTACGAGCTCGGGATCGCGAACCGGGTCGTGCCCGCGGGCGAACTGGCCGAGGAGGCGCGGAAGCTGGCGCGTTCGCTGGCAGAGGGGCCGACGCTGGCGTACGCGGCGCTGAAGGAGTCCCTCGCCTTCGCGGCGGGTCACACCCTGGACGAGTCCCTCGACAAGGAGGACGAACTCCAGTCGAGGGCGGGCGCGTCGGAGGACCACGCCATCGCGGTCCAGGCGTTCATCGCCAAGGAGAAGCCCAAGTACCTGGGCCGGTAGGACGCATGCGTGGCCCGTGGCGTGTGTGAGGTCCGTCCTCAGCGCTTGCGGGCCATGCAGTCCACCAAGTGGTCGTCGACCAGGCCGCAGGCCTGCATGAGCGCGTACGCCGTCGTCGGGCCGACGAAGCGCAGGCCGCGCTTCTTGAGCGCCTTGGACAGGGCCGTCGACTCGTCCGTGATCGCGGGTACGTCTCCGATGACGCGCGGCGCCGGGCGGGCGGCCGGGTCCGGGGCGTGCGACCAGATGAGGGTGTCGAGCTCGCCCTCGGGCCAGTCTGCGAGCACGCGCGCGTTGGCCAGCGTCGCGTCGATCTTGGCGCGGTTGCGGATGATGCCCTCGTCGGCGAGGAGCCGCTCGCGGTCGGTGTCCGTGAACGCGGCCACGTCGGAGATCTTGAACCCGGCGAACGCGGCGCGGAAACCCTCGCGGCGGCGCAGGATCGTGATCCAGGACAGGCCGGACTGGAACGCCTCCAGGGAGACCCGCTCGAACAGCGCGTCGTCGCCGTGGACGGGGCGGCCCCACTCCTCGTCGTGATACTTCACGTAGTCCTCGGTGGACAGGCCCCACGGGCAGCGCAGCGCCCCGTCCGGGCCCGGTACGGCGCCGCCGGCGCTCTCGTCGCTCACTGGTGGCCCTCTCCGGGGTGCCGGCCGAAACCGGGTCCCTGGGGTCGCATCTGGGCCCGCGCGCCCGACAGCGCGATCTCGAGGTCGGAGATCCGCTGGTCCCGCTCGGCGAGCTCGGCGCCGAGCCGCCCGAGGGCGTCGTCCACCTCTGCCATGCGGTACCCGCGCAGCGCGACGGGCAGGCGCAGGGCCTCCACGTCGGCACGGCCGACGGGCCGGTCGTGGGGCAGCGGGTCGGTGAACTGCTCGGGCGGCGCCTCCGGGAGCGCCCCGCTCTCGCCGCCGCCGAGCACGGCGAGCGTCACCGCGCCGACGACCACGACGAGCGCGACGACCAGAAACAAGAACATGACCATCTTCGCTGTCCCCTGGCTCGAAGCCTGGATCCGGTCCCGATCCCGGTCCGGAAACTGTCAGGGTCCGATCGTGCCATGAGGGTGTGACAGTTAAGGTCGCAGGCGACCGGTCGACAGGTTTCACAGCAGCCACAAGGAGAGTCACAGGGGATGCTCAGGCTTGGCCCGCGCGAGTTCGGCGCACACGAGCCGGTGATCATGGCGATCGTGAACCGGACCCCTGACTCGTTCTACGACCAGGGTTCGACGTTCCACGACGAGCCCGCTCTCACCCGGGTCGAACAGGCCGTGGCGGAGGGCGCCGCGATCATCGACATCGGCGGGGTCAAGGCGGGCCCCGGCGACGAGGTGAGCGCGCAGGAGGAGGCCCGCCGCACGGTCGGCTTCGTGGCCGAGGTGCGCCGCCGCTTCCCGGACGTCGTCATCAGCGTCGACACCTGGCGGCACGACGTGGGCGAGGCGGTCTGCGAGGCCGGCGCCGATGTCCTGAACGACGCGTGGGGCGGCGTCGACCCCAAGCTGGCGGAGGTCGCGGCGCGTTACGGGAAGGGCCTGGTCTGCACGCACGCGGGCGGCGCCGAACCGCGTACGCGCCCGCACCGTGTCGCGTACGACGACGTGATGGCGGACATCCTTGACGTGACCGTGGGGCTCGCCGAGCGGGCCGTCGCGCTGGGGGTGCCGCGCGAGTCTGTGCTCATCGACCCGGGGCACGACTTCGGCAAGAACACCCGGCACAGCCTGGAGGCGACGCGCAGGCTGGGCGAGATGGTGGAGACGGGCTGGCCGGTCCTGGTGTCGCTGTCGAACAAGGACTTCGTCGGCGAGACGCTCGACCGGCCGGTCAAGGAGCGGGTGATCGGGACGCTGGCCACGACGGCGGTGTCGGCGTGGCTGGGCGCGCAGGTGTACCGGGTCCACGAGGTGGCCGAGACCAGGCAGGTGCTCGACATGGTCGCCACCATCGCCGGCCACCGGCCCCCGGCGGTCGCCCGCCGAGGGCTCGCCTAGGCGCCCGCTCTCAGGCGCCTACTTGCCGACTTCCTTGGTCACGAGGGCGATCGCCTCGTCCACGTCGTCCGTGACGTGGAACAGCAGCAGGTCGGCCTCGGAGGCCTTGCCCTGGGCGATGACGGTGTTCTTCAGCCAGTCGACGAGGCCGCTCCAGTACTGCGTCCCGAACAGGACGATCGGGAAGCGCGTGACCTTCGTGGTCTGGACGAGGGTGAGCGCCTCGAACAGCTCGTCCAGGGTGCCGAGGCCGCCCGGCAGGACCACGAAGCCCTGCGCGTACTTCACGAACATCGTCTTGCGGACGAAGAAGTAGCGGAAGTTCAGGCCGAGGTCGACGTACTGGTTGAGGCCCTGTTCGAAGGGCAGCTCGATGCCGAGGCCCACGGAGATGCCCTTGGCCTCGACGGCGCCCTGGTTCGCGGCCTGCATCGCGCCGGGCCCGCCGCCCGTGATGACCGCGAACCCTGCCTCGACGAGCGCTCTGCCGATGGCGACTCCGGCCGCGTACTCCGGCGAGTCCTGCTGCGTGCGGGCCGAGCCGAACACGCTGATGGCGGGCGGGAGTTCGGCGAGCGTGCCGAAGCCTTCGATGAACTCCGACTGGATGCGCAGGACCCGCCAGGGATCGGTGTGCACCCACTCGGAGGGTCCTTCGGAGTCGAGGAGGCGCTGATCGGTGGTGCTCGACTGGACCTGGTCGTGGCGACGGATCACCGGGCCGAGCCGCTGCTCCTTGGGACGCTTCCTGCCCTCGGGGTTGCTCATTCGCTGCTCCCTCCACTGCGTACGTGCAGCAAGGGTAGGTCTACGCGGGTTACGTGCGGGGGACCCCGGAGTGTCAGGCCGTGAGCCAGGAGCGCAGGCGCTCCTCGGCGGCGAGGATCTTGCGGGTGTCCACGCGCTCGTCCCTCTTGTGGGCGAAGATCGGATCGCCGGGGCCGTAGTTCACGGCGGGGACGCCGAGCGCGCTGAACCGGGAGACGTCCGTCCAGCCGAACTTGGGGCGGGCCTTGCCGCCGACGGCCGCCATGAACGCGGCGGCGGCCGGGTGGTCGAGGCCGGGGCGCGCGCCGCCGGTGTGGTCGTCGACCACGTAGTCGTCGATGTCGCAGCCGGCGAAGAAGTCCCGGACGAAGGCCTCGGCCTCCTCGGCGCTGCGGTCGGGCGCGTAACGGAAGTTGACGGTGACCGAGCAGGCGTCGGGGATGACGTTCGTGGCGACGCCGCCCTCGATGCGCACGGCGTTGAGGCCCTCGTGGAACTGGAGGCCGTCGACCACGGGCTTGCGGGGCTCGTACGCGGCGAGGCGTTCGAGGATGGGGGCGGCCTTGTGGACGGCGTTGGACCCCATCCAAGCGCGCGCGGAGTGCGCCCGCTCCCCCTTGGTCGTCAGGATGACGCGCAGGGTGCCCTGGCAGCCGCCCTCGACCTCGCCGTCGGTGCCCTCCAGGAGGATCGCGAAGTCACCCTCCAGCCAGTCGGGGTGGGCCTCGGCCACATGCCCCAGACCGTTGAGGTGTGCGGCGACCTCTTCGTTGTCGTAGAAGACGAACGTGAGGTCGCGGTTGGGCTCGGTGACGGTCTGCGCGATGCGCAGCTGGACCGCGACGCCCGACTTCATGTCGCTGGTGCCGCAGCCCCACAGGATGCCGTCCTCGTCGAGGCGCGAGGGGACGTTGTCCGCGATCGGGACCGTGTCGATGTGCCCGGCGAGGATGACCCGCTCGCCGCGCCCCAGGTTCGTCCGCGCGACGATGTTGTTGCCGTACCGGTCGACCGTGAGGTGCGGCAGGGCGCGCAGGGCCGTCTCGATGGCGTCGGCGAGGGGCTTCTCCTGCCCGCTCGGCGACGCGAAGTCGACCAGCTGGGCGGTGAGCAGCGCGGCGTCCCGCGTGAGGTCAAGGGCGGTGAGGTCCATGGTGTCGACCCTAATGCCCGGCGGCCGAGGGCCCTGTCGGTGGCCTCCAGTACCTTTGACGCGTGCCTGAGCCCCCCACCCTCGTCCGGCGCGGCCGTCTCCTCCGTATCGGGGCGGCCGTCGTGGTGCTGCTCGCTGTCGCCGCGTATCTGATCGTCCAGTACGTCTCGGGTGGCAGACCGGCCCCGCGCTGCACGGTCGTCTCGGGGAACGGCGACGGCGCGTCCTACGAGTTCACCTCCGAGCAGGCGGTGAACGCGGCGACGATCTCGGCCGTCGGCACCTCGCGCGGTATGCCCGAGCGCGCCGTCACGATCGCGCTCGCGACCGCGCTCCAGGAGTCGGGCCTGCGGAACATCCACCACGGCGACCGCGATTCGCTGGGCCTGTTCCAGCAGCGCCCGTCGGAGGGCTGGGGCACGCAGGCGCAGATCATGGACCCGGTGTACGCGGCGGGGCGGTTCTACGAGCACCTGGACAAGATCCCGGGCTATTCGCGGCTGCCGCTGACGGTCGCGGCGCAGCGGGTGCAGCGCAGCGGCTATCCGCAGGCGTACGCGAAGCACGAGCCGGACGCCACGCTGCTCGCCGCGGCGCTGACGGGCCGGGCGGGTGCGTCGCTGACCTGCGAGGGGCGGCCGAGCGGCACGGAGGTCAGGAAGCCGGGCGAGCCGGCGAAGGTGCGGGCGGCACTGATGCGTGACTTCGGGCGCGAGGTGTCGCCGGCGGCCGGCGCGAGCGGACACGACGTGACCGTCCCGGTGCCCGCCACGGTGGACTCGGCCGAGGGCGGGGAGCGGCAGCGCGGCTGGGAACTGGCGCACTGGGCGGTGGCCAACTCCTCGGCGCTGCGCATCGAGCGGGTGTCCTACGCGGGCCGCGACTGGATCGCGGGCGACGCCGGCGGCAAGTGGAGCGGGGCGGCGGCGCAGGCCGCGGCGGGGGCCGGGAAGGGCCTCGGAGAGGTCCGGATCGTCACCGCGCAGTAGTGCGGTTGATAGCTCGATCGGGCGATGTACGTCAGCTGCGGACGACACCCCTCGCGGTTCTTCGCAGGACCCGTGGGCATATGCGGAAATCCCTTGCGGACAAAGGGGCGTAGGCGTTTTACGCCCTCGCGGCACGCGTGGCGTTTGCCCGTTTTTCGCCGCAGATGATAATGCGACACATTGCCAACTCTTTACGTTGCGCGAGCGAAACCTTCGCGACCTTCGAGCGGTAGTCACTGCGTCCGAGCGCCGGGCACCCGACGCCGGACACCACCGTTCTCTCCCGTCTAAGGAGCATCAATGTCCCTCCCCCTGACCCGCCGGATCGCCCGTGCCGCGCTGCTGATCGCAGCGGGAGCGGCTCCCGTGGTCGGAGCGGCCGGATCCGCGAGCGCCGTAGACCTCCCGGCCACCCCGAACGTGGGCAGCCTCACCGCGCTCGACGGCGCGAACGTCGGCAACACCGTCGACGGCGCCGCCCAGAACGTCAGCGGCCTCGCGGGCGACACGGCCGGCAAGGCCGTGAAGAAGGCCGTGCCGACCGCCGGCAAGGCCGTGGGCCGGAGCGCCAAGACGGCCACCCCCGCCGCCCAGAAGGCGGCCGGTGACGTCGCGGGCAGCGCCGGTGACGTGGTCGGCCAGACCGCGGGCACGGCCACCGACGGCGGCCTCCCGACCGACGCGCTCGGCAGCGGCCTGCCCACCGGCGCGCTCCCCGCCACGGGCAAGCTGCCGACGCAGGGCCTGCCGCTCGGCTGAGCATCCGGCACCCAGTGAAAGGGGGCGGGGAGCCTGTGACGACAGGCTCCCCGCCCCCTCCGCTGTGCCGTGAGCTCCGGCTCAAGCGCCCTGGCTCAGGCGCCCTGGCTCAGGCGCTGGACCGCCGCGGTCACGCGCTCGTCGCTCGCCGTCAGCGCCACGCGGACGAAGCGGTCGCCCGCGGGCCCGTAGAAGTCGCCGGGCGCGACCAGGATCCCGAGCTCCGCCAGGTGCGCCACGGTGTCCCAGCAGGACTCGTCGCGCGTCGCCCACAGGTAGAGGCTCGCCTCGCTGTGCTCGATGCGGAAGCCGTGCTTGACCAGAGCCTCGCGCAGGGCCGTGCGGCGGGCGGCGTAGCGCCCGCGCTGTTCCTGCACGTGCTCGTCGTCGCCGAGGGCCGCGACGACGGCCGCCTGCGTCGGGGCGGACGTCATCATGCCGCCGTGCTTGCGGATCTCGAGCAGGTCGCCGAGAACGGCGGCGTCACCGGCCAGGAAGGCGGCCCGGTAGCCCGCGAGGTTCGACCGCTTCGAGAGCGAGTGGACCGACACGATCCCCTCGTACGAGCCGCCGCAGACGTCCGGGTGCAGGACCGAGACCGGGTCCGCCTCCCAGCCGAGCTCGATGTAGCACTCGTCGGAGAAGACGAGGATGCCGTGCTCGCGCGCCCAGGCGACGATCCGGGTCAGCTCGTCCTTGGACAGGACGCGGCCGGTCGGGTTCGAGGGCGAGTTCAGCCACAGGAGCTTGATCCCCGTCGGGTCGAGCTCTGTCGGGTCGTCGTACGAGACGTGGTCCGCGCGGGCCAGGCGGGCGCCGACCTCGTACGTCGGGTAGGCCAGGCGCGGGTAGGCGACCTTGTCTCCGGGGCCGAGGCCCAGCTGCGTCGGGAGCCAGGCCACGAGCTCCTTGGAGCCGACGATCGGCAGGACGTTGCGGTGGGTGAACCCACGCGCGCCGAGGCGCCGCTCGCTCCAGCCCACGAGCGCGTCCCGCAGCTGGGGCGTGCCCCACACCGTGGGATAGCCGGGCGAGTCCGCGGCCGCGATCAGCGCTTTCCGGATCAGCTCGGGCACCGGGTCGACCGGCGTGCCGACGGAGAGGTCGACGATCCCGCCCTCATGGGCGGCGGCCGTCTTCTTGTACGGCTCGAGCTTGTCCCAGGGGAACGTGGGAAGGCGGTCGGAGACTGCGGACACCTGACTCACTTCTTTCGTACGTGTCTCTCGTACGTGCATGCGTACTTGGGTAAACGCCTCGGTCCCGTACGGCGGGTGTGCCGTACGGGACCGGGGCGGTGCGATATGCGGCCGCTTACTGGTTCTGCGGCGGAAGCGCGGCGATGAAGGCGTGGTCGCGCTCGATCAAGCCGAGCTTGCTGGCGCCGCCGGGCGAACCGAGCTCGTCGAAGAACTCGACGTTCGCCTTGTAGTAGTCCTTCCACTCTTCGGGAGTGTCGTCCTCGTAGAAGATCGCCTCGACCGGGCAGACCGGCTCACAGGCTCCACAGTCGACGCATTCGTCCGGGTGGATGTACAAGGACCGGGAGCCCTCGTAGATGCAGTCGACCGGGCACTCCTCGATGCACGCCTTGTCCTTCACGTCGACACAAGGCTGCGCGATGACGTAGGTCACGCTGTCGTTCCTCCTCGGTAGGGCGCGGCGGGCCGATCTGCGGCTCGTCCGCGTGGCGCGCGGGAGCGCGGCGTCGTCGATGCCCGCACCTAGTATCTCCGTTCCTGGGCATGATCCGAACAGGAGGGGTGGAACGAGCTGTGGAATTCACTGCGGGCGGACGGCTCGAGCTTCGCTTGACGGCCTCTGACGTGGGAAAACGTGTCTCTGTGCGACGGCTGACCGAGGTCGGCTCGCCGGGTGCGAAGTTCACCGACACGGTCGGAGTTCTCACATCGTGGAACGACGGTGTGCTGCTCATCACAAAACGGGGCGGAGAGCAGGTCCACATTCCGGAATCGTCCCTGGTCGCGGGCAAGGTCGTGCCGTCCGCGCCCGCCCGGCGCCGCGGGCCCGCCGCGTCGTACGAGGAGCTGGCGCGGGCTGCCGCGCGCGCGTGGCAGCCGGTGGAGAGCGAGCGGCTCGGCGGCTGGGAGCTGCGGGCCGCCGGCGGGTTCACGCGGCGGGCCAACTCGGTGCTGCCGCTGGGCGATCCGGGGCTCCCCCTCGACGAGGCGCTCACACGCGTCCGCGCCTGGTACGAGCGGCGCGGGCTGCCCGCGTACATCCAGACCGCGACCGGCGCCGAGGGCACGCAGGAGCTGCTGTGCGCGGAGCTGGAGGCGCGGGGGTGGGTGCGTGAGGTGAGCGCGGAGATGTGGGTCGGCGGGCTCGCGCCGGTGGCGGACGGCGTGGACCTCGGCGACCGGGTCGGGCTGACGCGGGAGCCGGGCGAGGCATGGCTCGGCCGGTATCAGCGCAAGGGCGCGAGCGAGGTGGCCCTGAAAGTACTGACCACCGGGCCTTCGGTGTGGTTCGCGACCGTTCCGGGAGGCGGCGGGGAGCCCGACGCGATCGGGCGGTGCGTCGTGGACGGGCGGTGGGCCGGTTTCGCGGCGGTCGAGGTGGCTCCGTCGCGGCGGCGCGAGGGCCTGGCGTCGGCCGTGATGACGGCGCTCGCGCGCCGCGCGCTGGAGGAGGGCGCGTCGGCGGCCTGGCTCCAGGTGGAGGCGGACAATGAGGGGGCCCGGGCGCTGTACGGGCGGCTCGGCTTCGCCGCGCACCACGCGTACCACCACTACCGTGCCCCGGAACCGGACCGGGACCCGGATTCGGCCGGACACTGAGCGAGGCACGTATGTCCCCCCACATCTCCCCCCGCTCCGAGGAGCTGCGTCGGCGGTTCGCCGAGGAGGCGCGGGCGGAGCGGCCCGATCTGTCTCAGCTGTGCCTGCTGGTGGCCGCCGAGGCGGACGGCTCGCTCGACGAGGCCGGGATGGACGCCGTCCAGATGGACCTCGACCGCCTCGCCGGGCAGGTGCCGTTCCGTCCCGGCGGACCGCGGGCGTGGGCGACGGCGCTGGCCGAGCTGCTGGGGTCCCGCTGCGGTTTCCGTGGCACGCCGGGCGACTACGAGCGGCTGGAGTCCTCGCTCCTGCACGAGGTGGTGCGGCGCAGGCGGGGGCTGCCGATCCTGTTGTCGGTGGTGTGGATGGAAGTCGCGCGGCGGGCCGGGGCGCCGGTGTACGGGGTGGCGCTGCCGGGGCACTTCGTGGTCGGGTTCGGACCCGCGCAGGATCAGGTGCTCGCCGATCCGTTCGACGGCGGCCAGGTGCTGACCGGGGCGGACGCGGAGCTGCTCGTGGCCGGCGCGACGGGGGCGCCGCTGAACGCGTCGATGCTGCAACCGGCCGATCCGCTGGACGTCGTGCTGCGGATCCTGAACAACATCCGCGCGTGGGCGGCGACGCGGCCGGAGCGTTCCGACGTGGCGATGTGGGCGGTCGAGCTGTCGCTGCTGCTGCCCACGCACCCCGCCCGGCTGCGCTACGAGCGGGCCCAACTCCTCGTCCGCAGCGGGGACTTCCTCGCGGGGGCGGCGGAGCTGGACGCGTACGCGGAGGTGGTGGGCGCCGTGGACGCCCCGGCCGCCGAGACCGTACGCGCGCAGGCGCGGGCGGCCCGGGCGATGCTGAACTGACCGGCTACAGCCACCCCTTCTCGCGGGCGATCCGTACCGCCTCCGCCCTGTTGCGCACGGCGAGCTTCTGGATGGCCGTCGAGAGGTAGTTGCGGACCGTGCCCTGGGACAGGTGCAGGGCCGCCGCCAGCTCGGCGTTGGTCGAGCCGTCGGCCGCCGCGCGCAGGATCTCGCGTTCGCGGTCGGTCAGCGGGTTGGCGCCCTCGGCGAGCGCGGCGGCCGCGAGGGTGGGGTCGATGACGCGCTCACCGGCGAGCACTTTGCGTACGGCGTCGGCGAGTTGGGCCGCGGGGGCGTCCTTGACGAGGAACGCGTGGGCGCCGGACTCCATCGCCGTACGGAGATAGCCGGGGCGGCCGAACGTGGTGAGGACGACCACCTTGAGGGCGGGCAGGTGCTCGCTGAGCTGGGCGGCGGCCTCGATGCCGGTCATGCCGGGCATCTCGATGTCCAGGAGCGCCACGTCCGGGCCGTGGGCGCGGGCCGCCTCGAGGACCTCGTCGCCGCGCGCCACCTGGGCGACGACCTCGATGTCGGGTTCGAGGCCGAGGAGCGCCGCGAGGGCCTCCCGCACCATCGACTGGTCCTCCGCGAGCAGGACCTTGATCTGAGCGCTCATGCGCCGGATCCTACGGAGCCCACCGGCACCCGGGCCACCAGCAGGAACCCGCGGTCCCGCCCGGGCCCGGCATCCAGGGTGCCGCCGACGCCCTCGACGCGTTCGCGCAGGCCCGTCAGGCCGTTGCCCGGAACAAGGCTGCCGCCCGCCGCGGCGCCGGCCCCGTCGTCCTCCACGGTCAGCTCCATGACGGGGCCGCCGAGGGTCTGGCGGAGGGCGATGCCGACCGTGCAGCGGTGGGCGCCGCTGTGCCGTACGGCGTTGGTGACGGCCTCGCGCAGGGTCCAGGCGAGGGCGGCCTCCTGTTCGGCGGGCAGGTCGTCGGGGGCGTCCGCAGGGACGTCGGCCTCGATGCCTGCGGCGGCCAACGCGGCGCGTGCGCCGGCCAGTTCGGTGCTTAGGCGGGGGCGGCGGTAGCCGGTGACGGCCTCCCGGACGTCGACGAGTGCCTGGCGGCTGACCTGCTCGATGTCGGCGACCTCCTTGCCCGCCTTCTCGGGGTGGTCGGGGAGCATGCGGCCGGCGAGCTCGCTCTTGAGCGTGATCAGGGAGAGCGAGTGGCCGAGAAGGTCGTGCAGGTCGCGGGCGAGGCGCAGCCGCTCCTCGTTGGCCGCGAGCTGGGCGACGGTGGCGCGCGCCCGGCGCAGTTCGACGGTCGTGCGCACGAGTTGCCGTACGCCCGTCATCGCGAAGCCGCCGAGGAGGGCGGGCACGACGAGGCCGAGGTCCCAGCCTCGGCCGAGCGGGATCCCGAGGAGGACCATCGCGGCCGTGACCGCGACGATCGACCAGCGGGCGTACCGCATGGGCAGCACCGCCCCGCACGACACGGAGACGTACACGAACAGGACGAGCCAGGGGGCGCCGAGCGTGAGGGACATGACGACGGCGACCGCGGCGAGCGCCCCGAGGATCGCGGCCAGCCGCCCCCGGCCCATGGCGCGGGCGGTGTGGCGGAAGACGAGGGCCAGGTAGACGCCGACGAAGGCGACCAGGCCGAGCCAGCCGAGCGCGGTGGCCCAGGCCGTGTGGCCGCCGTCGACGAGGTCGTCGATCGGATCCGCCATGAAGACCAGCCAGATGCCGATCCACAGCAGCTTGCGCAGGGCCTCACGGCGGTTGCGGGGCGACTGCCCCATGCCGGTGAGCCTGATCTCGTCCGGCGTCTTGGCGTTCACGCCTTCAGGGTGTCCTTCCGGTACAGCCAGGCCGCGCCGCCTGCGAAGACCAGGAAGTACGCGACGATCAGCGTGACGTCCTTGGCGTGCGGGGCGTTGCCCAGCTCGATGGCCTGGCCGAGGGCAGCGTACGCGTGTGTGGGCAGCCACGACGCGATGTCGCTGAGCCACTGCGGGAAGCCGGTCGAGGGGAACCAGAGGCCGCCCAGGATCGACAGGCCGAAGTACACGATCATCGTGATGGGGCGGACGGCGTCGCCGGTCGCGAGGTAGCCGATGGCGACGCCGAGCGCGGCGAAGCAGAGGCTGCCGGCCCAGATCGCGACGACGAGGGCGAGCCACTGCCAGGCGTCGAGGCGTACGCCCTTGGTGACCGCGGCGACGACGAAGACGACGACGATGGACGGCAGGCTGACCACGGCCGCGCTGGCGGTCTTGGCGAGGACGTAGCCGCGCCCGGGGAGCGTCGTCAGGCGCAGCTGGCGCACCCAGCCGCTCTCGCGCTCCTTGGCGATGCGCTCGCTGTTGCCCATGAGGACGGCGGTCAGGGCACCGAAGGACGCCATCGACACCATCATGAACGCGGCGAGGTTCAGGCCGGTGCCGTCGACCATGGTCGAGCTGTCGGAGCTGCCCGCGATGAGCAGGAACAGGACCGACGGGTAGACGACGGAGAAGAACAGGAACTTCTTGTTGCGCAGCGCCCGGGTGATCTCGAGCTTGATCAGGCTGTTCATGACGTCCTGGCCTCCTCGGCCGTGGTGATGGCTACGAAGGCCTGCTCCAGGCCGAGGCCCGCGACCTCCAGGTTGCGCGGGTAGACGCCGAGTCCGTACAGGGCGTGCACGGTGGCGTCGGCGTCGCTCGACTGGAGGCGGACGGTGCGGCCCGACACGTCGAAGGTGGTGAGGAACGGCAGGGCGCGCAGGGCCGGTTCGTCGATGTCGCCCTCCAGGTCGAAGGCGACCTTGCGGGCGCCCGCCTTGGCCTTGATCTCGGCGGCGGTGCCGTCGGCGAGGAGGCGGCCGCGGTGCAGGACGAGGACGCGGTCGGCGATCGCGTCGGCCTCCTCCAGGTAGTGCGTGGCGAAGAGGACCGTGCGGCCCTGGTCGGCCTGTTCGCGCATCGTGGCCCAGAACGCCTGGCGGGCCGAGACGTCCATGCCGGTGGTCGGCTCGTCGAGCACGATGAGGTCGTTGGCGCCCGCGGTGGCGAGGGCGAAGCGGACGCGCTGCTCCTGACCTCCGGAGAGCTTGTTGACCTTGCGGTCGGCGATCTGCGTGATACCCGCCCGGGACAGCACCTCACCCGGCTTGAACGGCTTGGGGTGCAGGGCGCAGGCGAGCTTCACGAGCTCGGCCACGGTGACCTCGTCCATGAGGCCGCCGCTCTGCAGCATGGCGCCGACGCGGCCCTGGACTATCGCGTCCCGGGGGCTGGTGCCGAAGACGCGGACGGTACCGGTGTCCGCCGGGCGCAGCCCGAGGAGGAGGTCGAGGGTGGTGGACTTGCCCGCGCCGTTCGGGCCGAGAAGGGCGACGGTCTCGCCCGGGTGCAGTTCGAGGGTGAGCCCGTCCACGGCCCTGACGTCCCCGTAGCTCTTGCTCACCTGCTCGAAGCCGACCACCTCGGTGGCCTGTGCTGTCGTTGTCATGGCATCCATGCTGACGGGTGGCGGCGGGTGCCCGGCAGTGTCGGCAGGCCGGTGTCCGGGATGACAGATGTCATGTCCGCGGGCGGCAGCACAGCGGGCGGGCCCCCATGAAGGGGACCCGCCCGGTATGTGACGTACGTGCCGGCTAGCCCGGGTTGGTCTCGATGGTCCCGGTGCGCTCGGCGGGCGTCTTGCCCTTGAGCGCCTGCCGCATTGCGGCAGCCACGTCGTTCGGGTTCACCGGCGTCTTCTTGCCGGTGCCGCGCGTGATGAGGATGCCGTCGAACGTGTTGCCGTACAGCTTCTTCAGGGCCGGCAGGTCGTAGACGTCGACGAGCTTGCCGTTGACCGCCTTGACGCCGAGGATCTGCGGCAGCGACTTGGCGGGGCCGAACGGGATCTGCGCGTTGCCCGCCTTGATGACGACGTTCGCGGACATGGCGGGCTGCGCGAACTCCTTCATCATCCGGTCGACCTCGGCGTTCGAGACGGTGGGCCTGCGGGTCGTCGTCGCCATCGGCACGGCCCGCGCGGCGCCCGTCTCCACGTGCGCGCGGTACGCCTCCTCGACGGACGAGGAGGAACGGGCGACGTCGATGCCCTTGCCCGTCTTTCCGTACACGGCGATGGCCTTGCCCGGGACGAACCTGATCGTGCCGTCGCCCGTGGAGGCGTCGCCTGCGGCCCGTTCGAGGGCGGCCCGGAGCTTCTCCTCGTCCACGGGCATGACCGGCTCGACGACGCGTTCGTTGCCGAACAGCGAGCCGATCACGGAGACCGGGTTGTAGTCGCTGCCCGCGGCCGCCGCCACCGTCGCCGTGCTGTCCAGGCTCAGGCCCGCCTGGTCCGGCCTGAGCGGCACGGACCTGCCGTCGACCGACAGCTGGAGCGGGTCGGTGGTGCGCTTGCCGAAGGCGGTGTCGAGCTTGGCCGCGGCCTCGTCACGCGTGCCGCCGCCGATGTCGACGCCGAGCACGGTGGTGCCCTTGGGCACGTCCGAGTGACTCATCAGCAGTCCGGCGCCGTACGCGACACCGACCAGGCCCACGACACCCGCGCCCACGAGGACGAGCTTGTTGCGGCCCTTCTTCTTGCGGGGCGCGGCCGGGGCGCTCTGGCCGACGGGGTCGGGGAGCTTCGGCGGGGTGTGCGGCAGCGGGCCTTCGGGGCGCGGGCCGGGCGCGAACGGCGCGTTCGGTCCGCCGAGGCCCGGCCGGACGACCGGGATGCCGCTGGTCAGCGTCTCACCGGAGACATGGCCGCCCGGGCCCGGCTCGGGCGCGGGCTTCTGCGGCGTCAGGATCGCGGTGTCGTCGCTCATCTGCGGCGGCCGCTGACCGCCGGGAGGGCCGCCGGCGGGTCCGCCGAGGGGGCCGCCCACAGGGCCGCCCATAGGACCTCCGGGAGGGCCGCCGACAGGTCCGCCGGGGCGTGCCATCGGGTTGTCGCCGCCGGGGCGCGCCATGGGGCTGTTGCCGCCGACGGGTCCCGTGGTCGGTCCCGCGGGGCCGCGCGGGGGGACGCCGGGGCCGGTGCCGTCGGCGTTCCCGGCGAAGTAGGGCAGGTCTCCGCGGTGCGGGTCGCCGGAGCTCCCGGGCTGCGGCGGACGGCCGTGCGGCGCGGCGGCGCCGCCCGACTGGCCGGGCACCGTACCGGAGTTGCCCGGAGCGGGAGCGTCGGCGGAGCCGCCCCGCTGAGGCGGGCCCGACTTGCGCGGCGCGAACCAGTCGCTCGTCTTCTCCTCCGCGGCCGGTGCGCCCTGGCCGTCACCCGAAGGAGCCGTCCGGGGAGCAGGAGGGGCCGGGGTCTCGGGTGCCGGGACCGGCGCGGCGGCCGGGTCCGGGGTGGCGGGTCCCGCGTCCACGTCGCTCATGGGCGTGCGCATCACTACGGGGGGGATGGGGCGCGATCCGGGGATGTTGATCCGGATC
This sequence comes from Streptomyces sp. CB01635, assembly GCF_002803065.1. Taxonomy (GTDB): domain Bacteria; phylum Actinomycetota; class Actinomycetes; order Streptomycetales; family Streptomycetaceae; genus Streptomyces. The sequence goes on along the minus strand of NZ_NNBL01000015.1, from coordinate 95,445 downwards.
CGCGTCGTCAGCGTGGTCTCCGTCTTGCGTTCCTCGGGGACCGGCCGGCCCTCGGCGGGCTGCCCGGCATCGCCGGGCGCACCGTCGCCGGACCCGGCGCCCTGGGCGGGGGTGCCGTACGGAGGCGTCCCCGAGGGGTACGCGGCACCGCCGCGCCCCTGGGGCCCGGAGGACGAACTGTCAGTTTCACGGCTCAAAGCAGGTTCTCCCGGTTGGCTCCGCCGCCCGTCTCGACCTCACGCGGGCTGCTCGGCGGCGCGCACCACCATACTGGCCGCGGCCGGAACGCATCCGGTGACCGCCGACGAAATCCGTACGGGGCACGGGCCGAAGTGGTACGTCACTTCCCAAGTCGGGCGGCGGGTCGGGGTGGTTGCCGCGGCAGACCAAGGGTGGCGCACATCACAGCGACGGCCATCCCGCCGAGAAGGAACAGATAGGAGGCGGTTCCCGCGCCGAAGAGGAAGTCGCCCTCGGGCCTGGTCGACGTGAGCAGGATGACCGTGACGGCCCAGCCCACGGCGGGCGCGACGGCCCCGCCCCGGGTGCCCGTCGCCCGCGCCCCGCCGAGGAACGCGCCGGCCGCGCCGAGCAGCGCGAGGAGCAACCCGCCCGGAAACAGGCCGCCTTGGACCAGGGAACCCGCCACCCCGACAAGTGCGCCGAGCACGAGGAGCCCCGCCAGCACGGCGATGCGCCCGGCGTCGGGGCCGGTCCCCACCGGCTGGACCGCCGGGCCGGCCGGGGGCTTCGCGGCGCCGCTCGACGCCGCCGCCCGCCCGGACTTGGCCGGGTTGCCCGACTTTCCTGCGCCACTCATCACGCCACCACTCCCGCGAACAGGTCCGTCTCGTGAGGCGCCGCCGCCTCGCCCCGCGCCAGCTCGTAATACTCCACGTCGAAGACCGGCTGGGCGAGCCCGTTCGACAGGGCGAAGACCGGCTCGCCGCCGGGTGCGATCTCGACCTGGGTGGCGTGGGCGCGCATCGCGGCGGTCTTGGCCGCGGCGAAGGCCCTGCCGTCGATCTCGGCGGTGACCCGCTCGTCGTCGACGACGCCCGGTACGTCGCCGATCTCGGCCGCGGTCCCGTACGGGGTCGAGCCGAGGACACCGGCCAGCCAGCGGAAGCGCTCCTCGACCACGGAGCGGGGCACGCGGTTCCAGTAGATCTTCGAGACGGCGTGGGTGTCGCCGAGGTCCCGGCGGAACGCGGGCTCGGCCGCGAGCTCGGCGGCGCGCATGGCGACGCGATGGGCCTTGATGTGGTCGGGATGGCCGTAGCCGCCGTCCGGGTCGTAGGTGACCAGGACCTGGGGGCGGACCTCGCGGATCACCTCGACGAGATGGGCTGCGGCCTCGTCCAGGTCTGCGGCCCAGAAGGCGCCGGGCCGGTCGTTCTGCTCGGCGCCCGTCATCCCGGAGTCGCGGAAGCGTCCGGGGCCGCCGAGGAAGCGGTGATCGGTGACCCCGAGCTCCTTCATGGCGGCGGTGAGCTCGCCGATGCGGTGCGGGCCGAGGATGTCCTCGCGGTCCGGGGCGAGGTGCGCGAGAACGTCCGGGATGACCTCGCCCTCCTCGCCGAGAGTGCAGGTCACCAGGGTGACGTGGGCACCGTCGGCCGCGTACTTGGCCATGGTGGCGCCATTGTTGATCGACTCGTCGTCGGGGTGCGCGTGCACGAGGAGCAGACGCCGGTCGGGCAGTTCCGTCATGCGCCCCAGCCTAGGACGTCATGACTGGCCCTAGAACTTGATCCCGCCGATCATGCCCGCGACGTTCGTCGTGAGCTCGCTGATGGTGGGGGCGATGGAGGAGCTGGCGAGGTAGAACCCGAGCAGGACGCAGACGATCGCGTGTCCGGCCTTCAGACCCGACTTCCTGATCAGAATGAAGACGATGATCGCGAACAGCACCACTGCCGAAATCGAGAGTGCCACAGCGGTCCACCTCCCTTGACCCGAGTCCAACTGCCGTACGCCACGCGGGAACCGAGCGGTTCCTTACCCACGCAGCGCTATGGATCATAACTATCCGTCCCGCCGCATGAGTCGGTGCATGGCAGCAAGGGGGGCGCACGGCGGCACGGCCCCATAGGGTCGGGGGATGACCACCGAGCCTCTCTCCTTTCCGCGCCAGCACGCCCGCACCCAGCGCTTCACGCTCGGCGCACCACGGGCGTTCACGGTGGCGCCCGACGGCGAGCGCGTCGCCTTCCTGCGGTCCGGATCCGGTACCGATCGGGCGAACGCCCTGTGGGTCCTCGATGTGACGTCCGGCGAGGAGCGGATCGCCGCCGATCCCCGGGCCCTTCTGGGCGGTGCCGCGGAGGATCTGTCGGACGAGGAGCGCGCACGGCGCGAGCGCAGCCGCGAGGGCGCCGCGGGCATCGTCGCCTATGCGACGGACGCGGCCGTGGAGCTGGCCGCGTTCGCGCTGTCCGGCCGGCTGTTCACGGCGGAGCTGCGTGCGGGCACGACCCGCGAACTCCGCGTCCCCGGACCGCTGATCGACCCCCGCCCGTCTCCGGACGGCCGCCATGTCGCGTACGTGTCCGGGGGCGCCCTGCGCGTCGTCGGCGCCGACGGCGAGGGCGACCGGGCCCTCGCCGCTCCGGGCGAGGACGAGGCGTCGACCGTCACGTACGGGCTCGCGGAGTTCATCGCGGCCGAGGAGATGGGGCGCTCGCGGGGCTTTTGGTGGTCGCCCGAATCGGACCGGCTGCTGGTGGCCCGGGCGGACGACGCGGCGGTGCGGCGCTGGTGGATCGCGGATCCGGCGCACCCGGACCGCAAGCCTGCCCGCAACGCGTACCCGGCGGCGGGCACGCCCAACGCGGAGGTGCGGCTCTTCGTCATCGGTCTGGACGGGGAGCGCACGGAGGTGTCGTGGGACCGGGCGAGGTACCCGTATCTGGCGCGGGTGCACTGGTCGGCCGACGGGGCGCCGCTGATCCTCGTACAGGCCCGTGACCAGCTCAGTGAGCTGTATCTCGCGGTGAACGTCGGCGACGGTTCGACGCGGATGGTGCACGCGGACGAGGACGGGCAGTGGCTGGAGCTGTTCCCCGGTGTGCCGTCGTGGTCGCCGAGCGGGCAGCTCGTGCGGATCGCGGACGAGGGCGGGGCGCGGGTCCTCGCGGTCGGTGAACGGCCGCTGACCGGGCCGCAGTTGCATGTGCGGGCGGTCCTGGACGTGGGCGAGAGCGACGTGCTGATCTCGGCGTCCGCCGGCTCGGCGGCGGCGGTCCGGGAGACGGGCGAGGTGCATGTGTACCGGGTCAACGAGCTGGGCGTGGAGCGCGTCTCGGACGAGCCGGGCGTGCACTCCGCGGTGCGCGCGGGCGGCGTGACCGTCCTGGCGTCGGCGCACACCGACGAGCCGGGCACGCGGGTGCGGGTGATGCGGGACGGCAAGCAGATCGCGACGGTCGCCTCGCACGCCGAGCGCCCCTCACTGAGCCCCCGCCTGACGCTCACAGAGGCGGCCGGCATCCCGTGCGCCGTCCTGCTCCCGTCCTCGTACGAGCAGGGCGACGGGCCGCTGCCGGTGCTGCTCGACCCGTACGGCGGCCCGCACGGGCAGCGGGTGCTCGCCGCGCACAATCCGCATCTGACGTCGCAGTGGTTCGCCGACCAGGGCTTCGCGGTGGTCGTCGCGGACGGCCGCGGCACCCCCGGCCACTCCCCCGCCCGGGAGAAGGCGGTCCGCGACGACCTCACGATCACGCTCGACGACCAGATCACGGCGCTGCACGCGCTGGCCGACGCCTTCCCGCTCGACCTGAACCGGGTGGCGATCCGCGGCTGGTCGTACGGCGGCTATCTGGCGGGGCTCGCGGTCCTGCGCCGCCCCGACGTCTTCCACGCGGGCATCGCGGGCGCCCCGGTCACGGACTGGCGGCTCTACGACACCCACTACACGGAGCGCTACCTGGGCGACCCGAAGGCCGCGCCGCAGGTGTACGAGAAGAACTCGCTGGTCACCGACGGCGGTCTGGCCGAGGCGGCGGAGCAGCACCGGCCGCTGATGATCGTGCACGGCCTGGCCGACGACAACGTCGTGGTGGCGCACAGTCTGCGCCTTTCGTCGGCACTCCTCGCCGCGGGCCGGCCGCACGAGGTGCTGCCGCTGTCGGGCGTGACGCACATGACGCCGCAGGAGCAGGTCGCGGAGAATCTGCTGCTGCTCCAGGTGGACTTCCTGAAGCGCTCGCTGGGACTGGCCTAGAAAGGCGACCGGCCGGAGCGACATGGCGCGCTCCGGCCGGTCCACGGCACCCGCACGGCCGTACGCTGTTCAGCCTGACGCGTTCGTATATCGGTGCCGCGACGGTCAAGTTGCCTGCGTGTTAACGAAGTTGATGTGCATTTGTCATGACACGTACGCCTACTCGCTGGGGACGACGCGCTTCTCCTCGGCGAAGTGGCAGGCCGAGTCGTGCTTCGCCGGTGACTCCCCGATGCGGAACACGGCGGGCACCGCGAGCGCCGGAACCTCCAGTTCGCACCGCTCCTGCGCCTTCCAGCAGCGGGTGCGGAAGCGGCAGCCCGAGGGCACGTTGGCCGGGGACGGCACGTCACCGGTGAGGATGATCCGCTCGCGGTGCTCGCGCGCCTCCGGGTCGGGGACGGGCACGGCGGACAGGAGCGCCTGGGTGTAGGGGTGCGTGGGGTGTTCGTAGATCTGCTCGTCGGTGCCGGTCTCGACGATCCGCCCGAGGTACATGACGCCGACCCGGTCGGAGATGTGGCGGACGATCGACAGGTCGTGGGCGATGAAGACGTAGGAGAGGTCGAACTCGTTCTGGAGGCTGTCGAGCAGGTTGATGACCTGCGCCTGCACGGAGACATCGAGTGCGGAGACCGGCTCGTCGGCGACGATGATCTCGGGACGCAGGGCGAGGCCGCGCGCGATGCCGATGCGCTGGCGCTGGCCGCCGGAGAACTGGTGCGGGTACCGGTTGATGTACTCCGGGTTGAGCCCGACCACGTCCAGGAGGTCCTGCACCTTGCGGCGCCGGTCGCCCTTGGGAGCGACCTCGGGGTGGATCTCGTACGGCTCCCCGATGATGTCGCCGACCGTCATGCGCGGGTTGAGGGACGTGTACGGGTCCTGGAACACCATCTGGATGTTGCGGCGTACGGCCTTCAGGGCGCGCCCGGACAGCTTGGTGATGTCCTCGCCCCTGTACTTGATCTGCCCGGCGGTCGGCCGCTCCAGGTTGACCAGCATCCTGGCGACGGTCGACTTGCCGCAGCCGGACTCGCCGACGATGCCGAGGGTCTCGCCCTCGCCGAGCACGAAGTCGACGCCGTCGACGGCCTTGACCGCGCCGACCTGCTTCTTGAACAGGATCCCCTGGGTGAGCGGATAGTGCTTGACCAGGCCGCTGACCTCCAGGATCGGCTCACGGGCCGGCACGGGGGCGGCGGCGTGCGCCTCTTTCGCCAGGTCAGCCATCGAGCGTCTCCTTCCAGAAGTAGCAGGCGCTCCGGCGCGTCGGGCTCACCTCGAAGAGCGGGGGAACGTCCGCGCGGCACACGTCCTGGGCCATCGGGCAGCGCGGGTTGAAGGCGCAGCCGGGCGGGATGTGCATCAGGTTGGGCGGCAGGCCCTTGATCGCGTACAGCTCCTGGCCCTTCTGGTCCAGGCGCGGGATCGATTCGAGCAGGCCCTTGGTGTACGGGTGGGCGGGCGCCTTGTAGATCTCGTGCACGGGCGCCGTCTCGACGATGCGGCCCGCGTACATGACGGCGATCTTGTCGGCTACGTCGGCGACCACGCCCAGGTCGTGGGTGATGAGGATGAGCCCCATGCTGAGTTCGCGCTGGAGCTCGGCGAGCAGCTCCATGACCTGGGCCTGCACGGTGACGTCGAGGGCGGTGGTGGGCTCGTCGGCGATGATCAGGTCCGGTTCCAGCGCGAGCGCCATCGCGATCATGATGCGCTGGCGCATGCCGCCGCTGAACTGGTGCGGGTACTGGCCGACCCGCTCCTTGGCCGCCGGGATCCTGACCCGGTCCATCAGCTCGACGGCCTTGATCTTGGCGTCCTTGCGGGACATGCCCTTGTGGACGGTGAACAGCTCGCCGATCTGCGCGCCCACGGACAGGACGGGGTTGAGGGAGCTGAGCGCGTCCTGGAAGATCATCGCCATCTTCGCGCCGCGGACCTTGCGCCGCTCGTCCTCCTTGAGCTTGAGGAGGTCGGAGCCCTGGAAGAGGATCTCACCGCCGGTGATCTTCCCGGGCGGCATGTCGAGGATGCCCATGATCGCCTGCGCGGTCACGGACTTGCCGGACCCGGATTCGCCGAGCACGGCGAGGGTCTCACCGGCCTCGACGGTGTAGTTGACCCCGTTGACGGCCTTGGCGACGCCTTCGCGCGTACGGAACTCCACCTGCAGATCGCGCACTTCGAGCAGCATGGGCGCCTACCTCAGCTTGGGGTCGAGGGCGTCGCGCACCGCGTCGCCGAGCATGATGAACGCGAGCACGGTGATCGCGAGCGCGCCGGCGGGCCAGAGCAGCATGTGCGGGGCGTTGCGGATGTACTGCGACGCCGACGAGATGTCGATGCCCCAGCTCACGGTGGGCGGCTTCAGACCGACGCCGAGGTACGAGAGCGTGGCCTCGAGGGAGATGTACGTGCCGAGCGCGATGGTCGCGACGACGATGACCGGCGCGATCGCGTTGGGCAGGATGTGCCGCAGCATCATCCGGGAGTTGGAGGCGCCGAGCGCCCGCGCCGCCTGCACGTAGTCGTTCTGCTTCGCCGTGATGACGGAGCCGCGGGCGATGCGGGAGAGCTGCGGCCAGCCGAGCAGCACCATGAACCCGATGACCGGCCAGACGGTGGAGCTGGTGACCACGGACAGGAGCACCAGGCCGCCGAGGACGACCGGGATCGCGAAGAAGACGTCGGTGATGCGGGACAGGATCGCGTCCCACCCCCCGCCGAAGAACCCGGCGAGCCCGCCGAGAACGCTGCCCAGCAGGGCGACGCCGACGGTGGCGCAGACGCCGACGGTGACCGAGGTGCGGGCGCCGTACACGGTGCGCGTGTAGACGTCGCAGCCCTGGCCGTTGAAGCCGAAGGGGTGGCCGGGCTGGGAGCCCTCCTGCGCCTTGGCGAGGTCGCAGGAGAGCGGGTTGCCGGAGGCGATCAGCGAGGGCCAGATCGAAATGATCACGAGGAAGACGATGATCAGGCCCGAGATGATGAAGATCGGGTTGCGGCGCAGATCGCGCCAGGCGTCCGACCAGAGGCTTCTCGGCTTGCCTTCGGGGCCGCCCGGAGCCCGTCCGCCGGAGGCGGCTGACGGTTGCTGCTCCAAGGTCGTCCCCTCGCTCGTGGCGAGGTCCATGGCGCCGCCCGCGCCCGTGGCGGCGATGGCCCCTCCGTCCTCCGGGACGCGGCCCCCGCCGGACAAGTAGGGCTCCGGCGGCTCGGGTTCAGGCATAGCGGATCCTCGGGTCGAGTACGGCGTACAGAAGGTCGACGATCAGGTTGGCCGCCAGGAAGACGAGGACGAGTACGGTCACGAAGCCGACGACGGTCTGGGTGTTCTGCCGGAGGATGCCCTGGTAGAGCTGGTAGCCGACGCCGTGGATGTTGAAGATCCGCTCCGTGACGATGGCGCCGCCCATCAGGGCGCCGATGTCGGTGCCGATGAAGGTGACGACCGGGATCAGCGAGTTGCGCAGCAGGTGCCGGACGATGACGCGGCGGCGCGGGAGGCCCTTGGCGATGGCCGTACGGACGTAGTCGGCGCGGCGGTTCTCGGCGATCGAGGTCCTGGTGAGCCGGGTGACGTAGGCGAGGGAGACCGAGGCGAGCACGAGGCCGGGGACGATGAGTTCGGAGAACGTCGCCTCGGTGGACACCGCGGGTTTGATGATCCCCCACTCGACGCCGAGCAGAAGCTGGAGGAGCAGGCCGGTGACGAAGGTCGGGACGGAGATGACGACCAGGGTGAGCAGCAGCACGGTGGTGTCGACGGGACGGCCGCGGCGCAGCCCTGTGACGACGCCGAGCGTGATGCCGATGACGATCTCGAAGAGGATCGCCACGACGGTCAGGCGGATCGTCACGGGGAAGGCGGCCGCCATCAGTTCGGTGACCTTCTGGCCGTTGAACGCGGTGCCGAAGTCGCCGGTGAAGACGTTCCCCATGTACGTCAGGTATTGCTGCCAGACGGGCTTGTCGAGGCCGAACTCCTTCTCGAGCTGAGCGGCCGTGGCGGGATCGCACTGCTTGTCGCCGCAGAGTCCCGCGATGGGGTCGCCCATCACGTTGACCATCAGGAAGATGAGCAGCGTCGCGCCGAAGAAGACCGGGATCATCTGCAGCAGACGCCTGATCACATAACGTCCCATACGGGGCTCCGGAATCGGGGGGAGCGGCCGCCCGTCAGTCCCCGGGCCGCCGCTCCCCGGGCGTCATTTGACCTTGATCTCGTTGTAGACCGGAACGCTGAACGGGTTGAGGGCGACGTTGGAGACCTTGTCGGAGTAGCCGGCACTGCCGTTCTGGTACCAGAGTGGGATGGCCGCCATGTTGTCCCTGACGACGCCTTCGGCCTGCTGGAAGATCTTGACGGCCTTGGCGCGGTCGGACTCGGCGTTGGCCTGGTCGACGAGCTTGTCGAACTCCTTGTTGGACCATTTGCCGTCGTTGGACGAGGCGTTGGTGTAGTACAGCGGCTGCAGGAAGTTCTGGATGAGCGGGTAGTCCATCTGCCAGCCGGCGCGGAACGGGCCCGTCATCTTCTTCTGCGTGATCTTGTTGCGGAAGTCGGCGAAGGTGCCGGTGGGCAGGCCGACGCAGGCATTGTCGTTCCCCAGGGCGTTGTTGATGCTGTTGCAGACGGCGTCGACCCACTCCTTGTGGCTGCCGGTGTCGGCGTTGTAGCCGATCTTCACCTGGCCGCCGGGGATGCCGCCGCCCTCCTGGACCAGCTTCTTGGCCTCGGTGGGGTTGTAGTCGCACCCGTCGCCGCACAGCCCGTCCTGGAAGCCGCCGTCCTTGCCGAGGACCGGCGAGGTCCAGTCCGTGGCCGGGGTTCGGGTCTTCTGGAAGATCGTCTCGGTGATCTGCTTGCGGTTGATCGCCATCGACAGGCCCTTGCGGACCTTGTCGCTGTCCGCCTTGTTCCACGCGGGATCGTAGAACGGGAAGGCGAGCGTCTGGATGATGCCGGCGGGGGAGTTGATGTACCGGCCGCCGAGGTCGGCCTCGACGTTCTTGAGCTGCGAGGCCGGGACGTCGTCGACGAGGTCGAGGTTGCCGGCCGTCAGGTCGGTGTACGCCGTGTTGTTGTCGGTGTAGACCTTCAGGTCCACGCCACCGTTCTGCGCCTTGTCGGTGCCCGGGTAGGCGTCCCACTTGCGCAGGGACATCTGGGAGCCCTTGGTGTAGCTGTCGATCGTGTACGGGCCGTTGCCGACCGGCTTGCTCACCCACGCGTCGTGGTCGTCGAAGAAGGCCTTGGGGAGCGGGGCGAAGGCCGCGTAGCCGAGGGTGTCGGGCCACAGCGAGAACTTCTGGCTGAGCTTGACCGAGAAGGTGAGGGGACCGGTGACCTTGAGCCCGGACAGACTGGTGGCGCTGGGGGTGCCGGAGTCGGGGTGGACCTTGTCGTAGCCGTCGATCTGGCCGAAGAAGTAGGCGTTCTTCTGGTTGTTCTTCAGGTCCGCGCCGTAGTTCCAGGCGTCCACGAAGGACTTCGCGGTGACCTTCTCGCCGTTGGAGAACGTCCAGCCGTCCTTGACCGTGATCTTGAAGTTGACCGAGTCCGTCGTCTCGATCTTGTCTGCGAGCATGTCCTCGGCAGCGCCGGTCTTCGGGTTGTACCGCTTCAGGCCACGGAAGACCATGTCCAGGACCTTGCCGCCCTGTACCTCGTTCGTGTTCGCGGGTTCCAGCGGGTTCTGCGGGTCACCCCAGGACGAACGGACGATCCCTGAGCCGTCGCCACCACTGCCGCCGCTGTCGCTCCCACCACCACAGGCCGTCGCCGCGAGAGCGACGGCCACCGCGCATACGGCCCACTTGGCGTGCGTGGCTCCACGCATGGAGTGCCTCCTCGGAGTGCTTCTGGGTCCGCGCCTGACGGCACTTAGGCCCAAATATCACCCCCGAAGAGACATAACGCACTTTCAGTCCGCCCGTACGAGCCCCAGTTCGCACGGGTGGGTCAGCAGGTTGCCGATCAGCCCCTCCCGGTCGCCCTCCTTGTAAACACGGGCCACCCCGGTCAGCCGCCCCTCGTCCAGCCGCAGTTCCAGACCGAGCACCGGACCGCTGACCCTCGCGTCGGCGGTGGGGAGTTGTACGGGGAAGGAGCCGCGCAGGGCGAGGGTGGCCGTGGCGTCGACGGAGGCGGTGGCGCTCTCGTCGCCGGTGGCGAGTTCGGCCCGGGCGCCCGGCAGGATCCGCAGCCGCAGCGGGACCTCGCCCTCCGGCGTCGAGGCGTGGCCCGCCCACTCCCCCTCCTGCAGGGTCAGCGGGCGCGCGGGCACGGAGAACACCGGTGAGATCAGTTCGGGCCTGAACCCGGGCACCAGCTCGCCCAGGACGTGGGCGACGACCGCGTCACGGGCCGCCTTCGCCGTCGTGTTCGTCAGGACCGCCACCGACAGGCCCGGTTCCGGCGCCGACACCGCCATCACGGCCACGCCGCCCATGCCTCCGCCGTGGCTCACCAGGAGCGGCCCCTCGCCGCGCGAGACGCACCAGCCGAGGCCGTACCCGAGGTGCTCGCCGATCGGGACGGCGTCGAGGACCGCGGCGGCCGTCTCCGGCTTCAGGAGCCGCGGCCAGGACTGGGCGAAGAGGGCGAGCTGAGATGCCGTCGCCCAGCCGAGCGTGGCGCCGGGATGGCTGGTGCGCAGGCCCTGGGGATAGGGGCGCCCGTCGGGGGTGTAGCGGGTCGCGGCGCCCGGGCAGTGCGTGGCGATGCGGAAGCCGTCGAGCCCGAGCGGCCCGAGGACCCGCTCCCGGGCGTACGTGGCGAGGTCCTGTCCGGTGGCGTCCTCCAGGTGCCGGCCGAGGAGCCGGTAACCGAGGTTCGCGTACTCGAAGCCGGAGCCGGGCGCGCGCTGGAGCCGTGTGTACGGCTCCGCGTCGATGGCCGGCTCGCCCTCCTCGCCGTAGTGGAAGTCGTAGTGCGCGCCGAGCCCGCCCCGGTGCCGCAGGAGCTGACGCGGGGTCGCGCCGAGGGGTCCCGGCGCGTCCAGGTCGAGCACCCCCTCGTCGGCCGCGACGCAGACCGCCGCGGCCGTGACCGGCTTGGTGACGGAGGCGAGGGCGTACGGGGTGCGGACGGTGGCGGGGATCCGCGCGCCGGTGTCGGCGAGCCCGTACGCCTCGGCGCGGATCACCTCGCCCCGCACGGCGACCGCGACCGAGACGGACGGGCATCCGTACCCCGCCATCGCCTCCGCGCACCGCACCTCAAGGTCGTCCAGCATGTGTGGCCCCTCTCGCTCGCCCGCTCGTTCCTGGATCATCGCCCACACCAGGACCGTCATGACCACCCGCCCGGATACGCCGACGGCCCGTCACCGGCGTGTCACCGGTGGCGGGCCGTGGTCGGCCGGAGCGCGGACGGTCAGGCGTCCTGGCCGGACGCGTCCTCGAGGGCCGCAAGTGCCGGGTCAAGAACGATGTCCTCGCCGCGGTCCTCGGTGGTCGGCTCCTCCGGGAAGTGGCAGGCCGTCAGGTGACCCTCGCGGTTGCCGGAGATCTGGACGAGCGGGGGCTCCTCCGTGGCGCACTTGTCCTGCGCCTTCCAGCAGCGGGTGCGGAAGCGGCAGCCCGACGGCGGGAAGATCGGCGAGGGGACGTCGCCCTGCAGACGGATGCGCTCGCGGTCCTCGGCACCCTCGAGCTCCACCTCCGGCACGGCCGAGAGCAGCGCGTGCGTATAGGGGTGGCGCGGCCCGTTGTAGATCGAGTCGCGGTCGCCGATCTCGACGATCTTGCCGAGGTACATGACCGCGACGCGCTGCGAGAAGTGCCGCACGATCGCCAGGTCATGGGCGATGAACAGGAACGCGATCCCGAGCTCGTCCTGGACCTTCTTGAGCAGGTTGACGACCTGCGCCTGGATCGACACGTCGAGCGCGGAGACCGGCTCGTCCGCGATGATCAGCTTCGGGTTCAGGGCGAGGGCGCGGGCGACGCCGATGCGCTGGCGCTGACCGCCGGAGAACTCGTGCGGGAAGCGGTTGTAGTGCTCCGGGTTGAGGCCCACGGTCTCCAGGAGTTCACGGGCGCGCTTCTCACGGCCGCCGGGCGGCTCGATCCCGTTGACCTCCATCGGCGACTTGATGATCGTGCCGACCGTCTGCCGCGGGTTCAGCGACGAGTACGGGTCCTGGAAGATCATCTGGATCTCGGAGCGCACCGGCGCGAGCTGCTTACGGCTCGCCTTGGTGATGTCCTGACCCTGGTACGTGATCCTGCCGCCGGTGGGCTCCATCAGCCGCGTGATCAGCCGGCCGGTGGTCGACTTGCCACAGCCGGACTCGCCCACGAGGCCGACGCTCTCGCCCGCGTGCACGCTGAGGTCCACGCCGTCGACGGCCTGGACGGCGCCGACCCTGCGCTTGATGGGAAAGCCGCCGTAGATCGGGAAGTGCTTGGTCAGGCCCTCGACGTGGAGCAGCGCCTCGCCGGTCCCTGCGGGCTCTTCGCCAGGTCCCTGCTGCTTGGGAAGGGTGACGTTGTCAGTCATGTCGTGTACTTCCTAGCCGAGCCGGGGCTTGATCCGGTCGATGAAGATGGTCTGCCGCTGCTCCGAGGTGAGGTGGCAGGCGGCGGCACGGCCGTCCGCGAGCAGCGGACGCTCGGTGGTGCAACGGCCGCCGGACACCTGGTCGGGGAAGCCGCACCGCGGATGGAAACGGCAGCCCGTCGGCGGGTTGAGCAGGGAGGGCGGGGCGCCCGGGATCGGTGTGAGCGCCTCGTTGATGTCGCCGCCGAGGCGGGGCATCGACGAGAGCAGACCCCAGGTGTACGGGTGCTGCGGCGTGCGCAGCACTTCGCTCACCGAACCGCGCTCCACGGCCCGGCCCGCGTACATCACGAGCAGGTCGTCGGCCATCTTGGAGATGACGCCGAGGTCGTGCGTGATGAAGACGATGGCGGAGCCGAACTCCTGCTGGAGGTCCTTGAGCAGGTCCAGGATCTGCGCCTGCACCGTCACGTCGAGCGCGGTGGTCGGCTCGTCGGCGATCAGCAGGTCGGGGTCGCAGACCAGGGCCATGGCGATCATCGCGCGCTGGCGCATGCCGCCGGAGAACTGGTGCGGGTAGTCGTCGACGCGCTGCTTCGGCTGCGGGATGCCGACCTTCTCGAGCATGTCGATGGCGCGGATCCTGGCGTCCTTCTTGGAAGCACCGGTGTGCTTCATGAAGGGCTCCATGATCTGGCGGCCCACCGTGTAGTACGGCGACATCGCGGTGAGCGGGTCCTGGAAGATCATCGCGGCCTTGTTGCCGCGGACCTTCTCCAGTTCCCTCTCGGTCGCGGTGACGAGCTCCTGGCCGTCCAGGATGATCTCGCCCTCCACGGTGGTGGACTTCTTGTTGTGCAGCCCGAGGACCGTCAGGTTGGTGACGGACTTGCCCGAGCCGGACTCGCCGACGATGCCGAGCGTCTTGCCCCGCTCCAGGTCGAAGGAGAGCCCGTCGACCGCCTTGACGATGCCGTCCTCGGTGGAGAACTGCACCCTGAGGTCACGGACCGAGAGGAAAGCCTCCGAACCGGTCGGGGCCGGGCTGTCCTCGGTCTTGGTCACAGTGGTCACGGTCGTTCTCCTAGGCGAGGCGCACGCGCGGGTCGATGTATGCGTATGCGATGTCCACGATGATGTTCAGGATCAGGATGAAGAAGGCCCCTACCAGCATCGCGCCCATGGTCAGCGGGAGGTCCTTGTCGGTGGACGACTCCACCGCAAGCCGGCCGAGGCCGGGAAGGTCGAAGGTGTACTCGGTGACCACCGCGCCGGCGAGCAGGCCGGAGAGGTCGATGCCGAGGATGGTGACGATGGGGATGAGCGATCCGCGCCAGGCGTAGCGGAAGAAGACGTACTTGCCGCCCATGCCCTTGGCCTTGGCCGTGCGGACGTGCTCTTCCTGGAGCTGCTCGATCATCGTGGAGCGCGCCATACGCGTGTACTGCGCGGTGAAGATCGTCGCCATCACGACCCAGGGGATGAGCAGACCCAGGAACCACTTGGTGGGACTGTCGAAGAACGGGACGTACTTCGGGTTGTCCATCCAGCCGGTGCTGTACACGAACAGGCCGAGGACGATCGGGCCCAGCAGATAGATCTGGAAGGAGCTGAGCACGATCGAGGCGCCGGAGACGAGCCGGTCGAGCACGGTGCCGCGCTTCCACGCGGCCAGCAGACCGGTGCCGAGGCCCACCACGAGGAAGACGACCAGACCGCCAATGGTCAGCGAGAGGGTCAGCGGGAAGCGGTCGACGATCGAGTCCCACACGAAGTCATTGGACTTGAAGGACATGCCCAGGCACGGAGCCGGGCAGTGGCCGACCGGGAAGTCGCGCCCCATCACGATGCCCCGCATGAACTCCCAGAACTGCGCGGCGATGGACTTGTCGAGGCCCAGGTTCTCGCGGATGACCGCGATGTTCTGCGGCGAGCAGTTCTTGCCGCAGGCGAGCTCGGCGAAGTCCTGAGGAACCGTATAGAACAGGAAGAACGTGAACGCCGCGATCAGAATCATGATCACGACCGCACCGGTCAACCGGCGGAAAAGAAACTGAAGCATGGCGGTCGGCTGCTCTCTTCGGAGGCGGTGGCAATGAGGGAGTCTGCAGGCCGTGGGGGTGCGCTCCGCCTGGCGCGCACCCCCACGGGTCAGCCGTGGTCGGCTACTACTTCACGAACAGGTCGTTGATGTCGACGTAGCTCGACTCGGTGCTGTACTTCGCACCGCCGATGCCGGAACCGAAGAGCTGGATCGACTTGGAGTAGTACACCGGAGCAGCCGGGTCGATCTCCTCGACGATGCGCTTGTGCAGCTCGGCCCACTTGGCCTTGGCCGCTGCCGGGTCCAGCTTCAGGGCCTCCTTGATGCCGGCGTCGACCTGCGGGTCCGCGATGTGGGAGTAGTTCGACCCACCGTCCTGGACCGTGGAACCGTCGTAGACCGGGGTGACGACCGTGCCCTCGGACGGCCAGTCCTGGCCCCAGCCGGTCATGTAGAGGTCGTACGGGTTCTTCAGCTTGCCGACCTGCTCGTAGAAGCTGGCCCGGTCGATCTCCTTGGCCTGAACGTCGAAGCCGAGCTTGGTCAGGGTGTCCTTGATGATGACCATCTGGGCCTGGCCGCGCGGGGTGTTCGAGTAGGCGTAGGTGAGCTTGGTGCCCTTCTTGACACCGGCTTCCTTGATCAGCTTCTGGGCCATCGGCAGGTCGCCGTTGGGCTTCTTGAGCTTGCCGAACGGGTCGAACTTCGGGTCGAAGTTCGGCAGGGTCGGGGCGAACAGGCCGCCCGCGATCTCGCCGCCGTACTTGCCGCCGTCCGCCTGGACCATCCGCTGGCTCGGGATGGCGTAGGTGATGGCGTCGCGGACCTTCTTGTCCTTCATCCGGTCCAGGTTGTAGGTCATCTGCCACACGTAGGGCTGGTAGCCCTTGATCGTGCGCTTGTTGACCTTCGGGTCGGTGACGACGTCCTGGAGCTGGGCCGGGTCGACGATGTCGGTGAACTGGATCGCCGTCTTGGCCTCGCCCTGGTCGGCGATCAGACGCTTGGTCTGGCTGTCCTGGGCGACCGTCAGCTCGAAGTTGTAGCCGTCGACGTACTGGTGGCGCACCGAGTCCGTCTTCGGGTCCCAGTTGGTGTTCTTCACCAGCGTGAGGGACTTGCCCGCCTTGTAGTCGGCGAGCTTGTACGGGCCGAGCGAGGCGGGGGCCTTGTCGTACTTCTCCTTGGTGTCCCGCTTCTCGGGGACGATGCCGTAACCGGCCATGGCGAGCGCCTGCGGCAGGTCGGGGCGGGCCGTGTCGAAGTGGAAGACCACGGTCTTGTCGTCCGGGGTCGACAGGACGGAGTCCGGCAGGTGCTTGCCCTTGAACGGACCGTCCGGCAGCTTCTTGCGGTAGTCCTGGCCGGAGAGCCAGGTCTGGACGTACGTCGGGCCGTCGAAGATGAACTTCGCGTACTGGCGCTCGATGGTGTGACGGACGTCCTTGGACGTGATGACGTTGCCCTGGTCGTCCTTGATGCCGTCCTTGAGCGTGTACGTCCAGGTCTTACCACCGTCGGACGACTTACCGGAGTCGGTGGCGACGTCACCGACGACGGTCAGGTTGCCCTTGGCGTCCTCCTGGAAGTTCGTCAGACCACGGGTGATCAGGTTGCCGAACTGACCGGCGTCCGAGACGTAGGTCTGCCCCGGGTCCATGTGGGTCAGGTCGGACTGCGCGTAAACGGTGATCTTGCCACCGTTCTTCGCGCCGGGGATGGCCTCCGCCGGGCCGTTGGAGGCGGCGGCGTCACCGTACGCGACGGGCTTGGACTGACTCGACGCGTCCTTCTGGTTCTTCGAGTCGTCCTTGGCCTTGCCTTTGCTGTCGCTGGAGCATCCCGTCAGGGCGAGGGAGCCAGCCGCGATGGCGATGACTATGGCGCGTGTGGTGCGCGCGTTGAGAGACTTCATGATGCTCTATGCACCTACCTGTCTTGTTATCCACGTGTGCTGCCGGAAGGCTCCGGTTGCCCGGATCTGGGGTAGCAGCCACCCCCCACCAATGGACGTCAGCGTCCGGACTTGGGGTCGAAAGCGTCCCGGACGGAGTCACCGAGAAGGTTGAACGCCAGGACGAAAATCACGAGCGCAGCACCCGGGAACAGGAGGTAGTACGGGTCCTGTTCATAAATGGCGGAGCCCGTCCTGAACATGCGGCCCCAGTCAGGAGTGGGCTCGACGAAGCCGACGCCCACGAAGGACAGGAACGCGATGTTCAGGATGTTGCTGGGCAGCATGTACGTGGTCTGCACCAGGATCGGGGTGACGATGTTCGGCAGGACTTCCTTGCGGATGATCCGTGCCGGAGAGGCGCCGGAGACCTTGGCCGCCTCGACGAACTCCCGCTCGCGCAGGGAGAGTACGGAGCTTCGGACCAGTCGGGCCAGACCCATCCAGCCGAGGAACCAGGTCACGAGAATGATCGCGGTAACACGCAGGTAGGTCGGCGTCTCATCGCGCGGCGACACGAACAGGGCCGTGACGACCGGCATGAAGGCGATGAAGAACAGCTGCGACGGGAACCCGAGGAAGAAGTCGGTGACCCGGCCGAGCCAGTAGTCGACCTTGCCGCCGAAGTAGCCGCCGATCATGCCGATGATCACGCCGGTCACGACGCTCAGGATGGTGATGGCCACCGCCACGTACAGCGAGGTCCGCATGCCGTACAGGAGCTGAGTGAAGACATCCCGGCCGAGCTTGGGCTCGACACCGAACCAGAAGTCCCCCGACATGCCTCCGAACGGAGCGGAGGGCATCCCGAAGTCGTCGAGGATGTACGGGAAGTCCGGCTCGGCCGGGTACAGCGTGTACGGGTCCTTGCCGTAGATCTTCGAGATCACTGGCGCGAGTGCCGCGACCAGGAAGAAGAAGATCACTACGGCTGCGGAGACCATGCCCGTGCGGTCGCGCTTGAAGCGCATCCACATGAGCTGACCGGGCGAGCGCCCCTCGAGCTTCTTGGGCTCCTCCGCGCCGTTCGGTTTCGTCGCGCCGGGATCGTCGTCCAAGACGACGGCGACCTTGGCGTCGCCGGCCTCAACTGGACTCGTCATGATTCGTCCGTTTCACAGGTTTCAGCAGCCAGTCGGCAACGCCGGCCGGCAGGTGTCGGATCAGTGTCTGGATCTGGCTCGGAGAGGGAGTACCGCCGCACATCCCTGGCAGAGTTAACGCACCGCCCGGGCCTGTCCGAATGCACCAACACACCACGCCTGAGGCGGAGTTGGGGCGACGGTAAGCACCGGCGGCACGCCGGAGTGCAGCGGGACCTAACGGCCCGTGCGGCTCCCTGCGGGGTCAACCGCGCACAGGGAACTGGATCCGACCACGCTCACCCTCGGGGACTTCGTGACCCAATAGGCGCTTGTGGCACCAAACATGGGCTACCTCCTCTTGAGACCGCTCGTTAATTACGAGGAGAGATGCCCTTCACCAGGTCGACACCCCTGACGACACGCGAACGACATCTCACACTGCTCGAAGAGTCCGCACTCCCCACAGTGCGTGACCCATTGACCCGAGCTCTACGCGCTCAACTATCTGGCATGAGAATCGGGCCGACCACAGTGTTTTGGTCTCGGTTCGATCACACCTGAAGCGTACTTAGCCCAAAATCCGGACAAACTGATCCTAGATAGATCCCTGCGAAACGGACTCGTTACACATCTATCGGTCAATGGAGTCCGGATTCCGG
This sequence comes from Streptomyces sp. CB01635, assembly GCF_002803065.1. GTDB lineage: Bacteria > Actinomycetota > Actinomycetes > Streptomycetales > Streptomycetaceae > Streptomyces. The sequence goes on along the minus strand of NZ_NNBL01000015.1, from coordinate 76,960 downwards.
ACAGTCGCCTCTGGAAAACGAGTTGCACATCACGAGCCGTTGCGCAGGGCTGTGGGAAGACTCTCGGCGGGCGAATCAACGCGCGTGGATCGCGCGGGATGGCGTCCAGGATGCCACGAGGGTAGTGAAGTACCACCTGGTGCGGGCGATGATCCTGTAAAAACTCCTGCACGGACCTCGCGGCGCAGGAGAGACGACAAAGGCCCGGGCCCCCCGAAGGGGACCCGGGCCCGACTGTCTCGGGATCAGGCGTTCTTGGCCTTCGAGGCCGCGCGGCCGCGCAGCTTCTGGTCCAGGACGACCTTGCGGATACGGACCGTCTCCGGGGTCACCTCGATGCACTCGTCGTCGCGGCAGAACTCCAGGGACTGCTCGAGCGAGAGCTTGCGGGCGGGCACCACGTTCTCCGTGGTGTCCGCGGAAGCCGCACGCATGTTGGTGAGCTTCTTCTCCTTGGTGATGTTCACGTCCATGTCGTCGGCGCGCGAGTTCTCGCCGATGATCATGCCCTCGTAGACCTCGGTGCCGGCCTCGGTGAAGATGACACCGCGCTCCTGGAGGTTGACCATCGCGAACGGCGTCACCGTGCCGGAACGGTCCGCGACGAGCGAGCCGTTGTGACGGGTGCGCAGGTCGCCGAACCACGGCTCGTGACCCTCGAAGATCGAGTGCGCGATACCGGTGCCGCGGGTCTGCGTCAGGAACTCCGTACGGAAGCCGATGAGGCCACGCGACGGGACGATCCACTCCATGCGGACCCAGCCCGAACCGTGGTTCGTCATGGTCTCCATGCGGCCCTTGCGGGTCGCCATGAGCTGCGTGATGGCGCCGAGGTGCTCCTCGGGCGAGTCGATCGTCATGCGCTCGATCGGCTCGTGCGTCTTGCCGTTGACCTGCTTGGTGACGACCTCGGGCTTGCCGACGGTCAGCTCGAAGCCCTCGCGGCGCATCTGCTCGACCAGGATGGCGAGCGCGAGCTCACCACGGCCCTGGACCTCCCAGGCGTCGGGGCGCTCGGTGTCCAGGACACGGAGCGAGACGTTACCGACCAGCTCGCGGTCGAGTCGGTCCTTGATCTGGCGGGCCGTGACCTTGTGGCCCTTGCCGCCCTTGCCGACCAGCGGCGAGGTGTTCGCGCCGATGGTCATCGAGATGGCCGGCTCGTCGACCGTGATGAGCGGCAGCGCGATCGGGTTCTCGGTGTCGGCCAGGGTCTCGCCGATCATGATGTCCGGGATACCGGCGATGGCGCAGATGTCGCCCGGGCCCGCCATCTCGGCCGGCTTGCGGGTGAGCGCCTCGGTCATGAGGAGCTCGGTGATGCGGACGTTGGACATCGTGCCGTCGCGCTTGATCCACGTGACGGTCTGGCCCTTGCGCAGCTCGCCCTGCTCTACGCGGCAGAGCGCGATACGGCCGAGGAAGTTGTCGGCGTCGAGGTTCGTGACGTGCGCCTGCAGGGGGGCGGCCTCGTCGAACTCGGGGGCCGGGACGTGCGCCAGGATCGTGTTGAAGAACGGCTCGAGGTTCTCGCTGTCCTGCGGGACGGTGCCGTCCTCGGGCTTGGTCAGCGAGGCGACGCCGTCACGGGCGCAGGCGTAGACGATCGGGAACTCGATCTGGTCCTCGTCCGCGTCCAGGTCCAGGAACAGGTCGTACGTCTCGTCGACGACCTCGGCGATCCGGGAGTCGGGGCGGTCCGTCTTGTTGATGCACAGGATGACCGGCATCTTGGCCGAGAGCGCCTTGCGCAGCACGAAGCGGGTCTGCGGCAGCGGGCCCTCGGAGGCGTCGACGAGCAGCACGACCGCGTCGACCATCGACAGGCCGCGCTCGACCTCACCACCGAAGTCGGCGTGGCCGGGGGTGTCGATGATGTTGATCGTGATGGCGTCGCCGCCGTCCTTCGGGTGGTACTTGACCGCCGTGTTCTTGGCCAGGATCGTGATGCCCTTCTCACGCTCCAGGTCGTTCGAGTCCATCATGCGGTCGTCGAGCGACTCGGCGGCGTGCGCCGCGAAGGCGCCTGCCTGCTTGAGCATGGCGTCGACCAGCGTGGTCTTGCCGTGGTCGACGTGGGCGACGATGGCGACGTTACGGATGTCGTGGCGCGTGGCCATATTGCGGCGTACTCCCGGAGTGAGTGGACGGCTGCGCGTACGTCTCTTCGTACGCGCGCCCTGCCGGGCTGGACACGCCACGGCCTCACCCCATCGTACGTGGCTTCGGCCGGGTAGGCCTTCTGGGGCTCTGGGGTCAGGGATGCACAGTGAGTGAACGTCGCGGAGAGGCGTGGGGGACGCCCCGGAGAAAGCGCAGGTCAGCGGTGATACGAACCTTGCCCGCCGGAGGGACCGGCGGGCAAGGGACTTGAGCGAGATCTGAGCTGAGCGATCTTCGGGACTCTCCCCCAGGGGCGCTTCGGCGCACTCAGGGTGCGATGTGCGTCACTTCTTCTCGGACGGACTCGCGGACGGCTTCTCGGACGACTCCTCGGAAGATTTCCCGGCCGGGTTCGCTGCCGGGCTCGCCGAGCCGGAGACGTTCGGCCGGGCACCCGGCCGCGCGCCCGGCTTCAGGAAGCCGATGTCCTCGTAGTTCGGCTCCTGGAAGCCGAAGGCCCCCGCGTTGACGACAGTGCGACGGGCGGCCACCAGCTCCGGACGCTGATAGAGAGGAATCGATCCTGCAGCGGCCCAGATACGGGCGTCGGCCTGCTTGACCAGGGAGCGCTCCTCCCCCTCGTCGAGCTCACCGATCGCCTGGTCGAAGAGCTGGTCGATGTGGTCCGTGCCGACCCGGGTGTAGTTCTGCTCGACGGTCAGCGAGCCGTCCGCGGCGGGCACCGGCTTGGCGTAGATCGGGCGGGCGTCGGTGGCCGGGAAGGCCGAGGCGGGCCACGAGTAGAGCGCCAGGTCGTACTGCCCGGACGCGATGTGGTCCTTGAAGTAGCTGGCGTCGGCGACCTTCGACGTCTCGGTGCGGATGCCGATCTTCTGCAGCATCTGCGAGATCCGGTCGGCGACCGCGCGCAGCGAGTCCGAGCCGGGGCCCGACGGGAGCACGAAGCGCAGGATCAGCGGCTTGCCGTCCTTGGCGAGCGGTCCGGCGGGGGCACCGGCGGGTGCGGCCGTCCCCTTCGGGGCGTACGCGCCCGGGGCGCCGCCCTGGGCGGCCTCCTTCGCGTACTGATCGGCGTGCTTCTTCTCCTTGTCGGCCTCGCGCAGCTTCTGCGCGTCGGCCTGGTGCAGGAGCGCGGCGTGCTGGTAGGCGGCGGTGCGCTCGGGGGCGAAGAAGGGGGTCTGCCGGTCGCCCGGCTTCTGGTCGCTCTCGCCGCCGATGTACGTGCCGTCGTCGGAGTCCTCGGAGGCGGCCCCCTTCTTGTCCTCCGTGCCCTTCTTGTCCTTGGCGCCCTCCTTGTCGCTGTCGGACTCACTGCCCGCCGTCTTCGGCTTGGTCTTCCCGGCCTCGTCCTTCAGGGGGCCGCCCGGCACCCAGCCCGCGTCCGTGAGCAGCGCCCTGGCCTCGTTGGTGTCCTGGCTGCCGAGGGCACCACTGCTGTCGGCGTACGCCTGCTGCCCGGCGAGGGCGAGATGGCTGCCGACCGTGTGCACGGGCAGGCCGAGCGGCTTGAGGACGACCTCGGCGAGCTTCTTGCGGTCGATGGCGCGGGCCACGGCGCGGCGCACGCGCTCGTCGGCCAGCGGACCCTCGGCGCCGTTCAGCGCGAGCTGAGTGAAGGCGGGTTCGAGGGACTTGCGCACGACGTAACCGTCCAGGCGCGACTGCTCCCTCTCGTACTTCGCGACGGCCGCACGGGTCTTCTCGCGGGCGTCGAGTTCCTTGTCGGCCGCCTTCTCGTCGCCGCCGTGCGCGACGGCCCAGGACCGCATCGACTCGCCGGGCGTGAGCGCGGCGCCGGGGCCGTGGGCGAGCGGGCCCGAGCTGCCCTTGTCACGGCCGGCGAGGGAGATGCGGGACGCGTCCTCCGGGTCGACGGCGGCGAGGTCGACCTTCCCCGCGACGAGTGCGTCGGCGCGCTCCGCGCGCGGCACGGTCCGCAGGACCATCTGGTCGAGCTTGGCCTGGCGGCCCCACCAGTGCGGGTTGCGCACCAGCGTGACGTCCTTGGCGTCGCGGTCGACCTCCTTGAGCGCGAAGGGGCCCGCGGTGACCTTGAGCTCGCGCCGGGATCCCTCGTTGAAGGCGTCCGGGGTCCCCATGACGTCCTTGGGGTACAGCGGCGAGAACAGTGAGCGCCAGTCCGCGTACGGCTTCGCGAAGGTGACCCGCACCTCCAGGTTGTTCTTGCCGCGCTCGATCTTCTCGATGCGGTCGTAGCCCGCGTTGTGGGCCGTCCAGTACGCGGAGTCCTTGCCGGACAGGGCGCGCCACTGGGCGGCGAAGTCGGCGGCTCCGATCTCGCGGCCGTCGCTCCACACCGCCTGCTGGTTGATCTTGTACAGGACGACCTGCTTGGGCTCGCGCTCGATGACCTCGGCCTTCTCCAGGAAGTCCGGGTCTCGCACCGCCCTGCCCTGGTTGTCGAGCCGGAACATGGAGGGCAGCACGGCGCCGACGACACGGGTCGTCCCCGCGTCGGCGTCCGCCTGGTAGGAGTTGAGGGTCCCCGGCAGAGCATCGACCGCCCAGCGCAGGGTGCCGCCGTCGGCGACGTCGCCGCGGGACGCGGGCGCGATGTCCTGGGCGGCGGCCTGACTGCTGGTCTCTTCTTCGTCATCGCCCGAGCTGCAGCCGGCCAGGGCCGACACCGCGAGCGCCCCCGACACGAGGAACGCGGCCGAGCGCAGGACGGGACGCCGCGCGGGACGCCTGGCGAGGCGCGATGTGGCGCCGTCATGGGACATCACGGGAACCTCCGGGGCTAGCCCGGCCGCCCGCTTACCAGGACCGGGCCGGGTTTGATCACGTTTGGCCGTATATGGAGCTGATCACATCTATGGCCCCACTGAAGAGGACGGGTCGAGCAGGCAGGAGGCGACACGACCATGTGGGCCCGGAACCCCACTCGTGCGGCCCAATTTGGCGCCTGGGGTGCGCTGAGGCTGCCTTGCGGGCGGTGCAGGTGGCCGTCGGCCGGTCGCGCAGTTCCCCGCGCCCCTCAGAGAGCGCAGCTGCCGACATACCAGGACCCCGCCACCCCAGAGAGCGCAAAACAGGGGCGCACGCCCATGCGCGCTTCAGGAATCCGCGCAGATCCCTTCACAAGGCGTGATGTGACGCGCGACACTCGCAGGCGCATGAGCATCTCCGCCGCACCAGCGGAATCGAGGGCAAGTCATGTCCCTGAACGACGACTTGGCGGCAGCCGAGCGCTGCCTCGACGAGCTGTGCCGGACCGTGGGGCGCCTGGAGCGGCAGCTCGACGGCGGCCTCGACGTACGGCGCGTACGCACCGACGCCGACCATCTGCGCGAGAGCGTCGCCCTGCTGCGGGCGACCGCGGCATCCCCGCCGCCACCGCGCCGGCCCGAACTCGTGCCCGTCCCCGACACCCCGTACGACAGCTCGCTCTGGACCGACTCGGACGACGAAGGACTCGGCGCCCGGGACCGGCACGCCCCCTGACCCTCTGAGCGGAGGCTTCGTTGGCCACCGGCACGGAACCCCATCCCCGACCGGACGCGCACGGCGTCCGGGACAGGACGCGCGCCGCGATCGCGTCCGGGCACCTGCGCACCGACCGCTGGTGGCTGGCGCCCGCCAGTACCGCCGCGGGGCTGCTCGCCTTCATCGTCTACTCGACGTGGCGGGCCTTCGCGAACACGGACTACTACCACGCGCCGTACGTCTCGCCGTTCTACTCCCCCTGCATCGCGGAGAACTGCAAGCCGATGCACGCGGGCCCCAACTGGGAGATTTTCGGCGGCTGGTGGGGCCTGTCCCCCGCGCTGCTCATCCTGATCTTCCCGCTCGGCTTCCGGCTGACCTGCTACTACTACCGGAAGGCCTACTACCGCGGGTTCTGGGCGTCACCTCCCGCCTGCGCGGTCGCCGAGCCGCACAAGAAGTACACGGGCGAGACCCGCTTCCCGCTGATCCTGCAGAACATCCACCGCTACTTCTTCTACGCGGCGATCCTCGTGGCGGGAATCCTGACGTACGACACCGTGCTCTCGTTCCGCAACGAGAAGTACGAGTGGGGCCACATGGGTCTCGGCACGCTCGTCTTCCTGCTGAACATCACGCTGATCTGGGCGTACACCCTGTCCTGCCACTCGTGCCGGCACATCGTCGGCGGCAAGCTCAAGCACTTCTCCAAGCACCCGGTGCGCTACCGGATGTGGCAGTGGGTCGGGAAGCTGAATGACCGTCACATGCTGCTCGCCTGGGCATCGTTGATCAGCGTCGCGCTCGCCGACTTCTACGTGTTCCTGCTGTCGTCCGGCGCCTTCGACGATCCGCGCTTCTTCTAGATGGGGTGGCACTTCTGATGTCTCAAGTGGAGCGGCAGCAGTGGGACGTTGTCGTGGTGGGGGCGGGCGGTGCGGGCCTGCGCGCGGCAATCGAGGCGCGCGAGCGCGGCGCGCGTACGGCCGTGATCTGCAAGTCCCTCTTCGGCAAGGCGCACACCGTGATGGCCGAGGGCGGCATCGCCGCGGCCATGGGAAATGTGAACTCCGGCGACAACTGGCAGGTCCACTTCCGGGACACGCTGCGCGGCGGCAAGTTCCTCAACCAGTGGCGGATGGCCGAGCTGCACGCGCGCGAAGCACCCGACCGGGTCTGGGAGTTGGAGACCTGGGGCGCCCTGTTCGACCGGACGGCGGACGGCCGGATCTCGCAGCGCAACTTCGGCGGGCACGAGTACCCGCGCCTCGCGCACGTCGGTGACCGCACGGGCCTGGAGCTGATCCGCACGCTCCAGCAGAAGATCGTGGCGCTGCAGCAGGAGGACTTCAAGGAGTTCGGCGACTACGAGGCGCGCCTCAAGGTCTTCCAGGAGTGCACGGTCACCCGCGTACTCAAGGATGTGTCCGACAGCGGCTCCGCCGCGGGCGAGCGCGTTTCCGGCGCGTTCTGCTACGAGCGCGAGAGCGGCCGCTTCTTCGTCCTGGAGGCGCCGAGCGTGGTGCTGGCGACGGGCGGCATCGGCAAGTCCTTCAAGGTGACGTCGAACTCGTGGGAGTACACGGGCGACGGCCACGCACTCGCGCTGCTCGCCGGGGCGCCGCTGCTGAACATGGAGTTCGTGCAGTTCCATCCGACGGGCATGGTCTGGCCGCCGTCGGTGAAGGGCATCCTCGTCACGGAGTCGGTGCGCGGCGACGGCGGCGTCCTGCGCAACTCCGAGGGCAAGCGGTTCATGTTCGACTACGTCCCCGACGTCTTCAAGGAGAAGTACGCCGAGTCGGAGGACGAGGGCGACCGCTGGTACGACGACCCGGATCACAACCGGCGCCCGCCCGAGCTGCTCCCCCGCGACGAGGTGGCGCGCGCCATCAACTCCGAGGTGAAGGCGGGCCGGGGCTCCCCGCACGGCGGCGTCTTCCTCGACGTCTCCACGCGCATGCCGGCCGAGCGCATCCGGCGCCGGCTGCCGTCGATGTACCACCAGTTCAAGGAGCTGGCGGACGTCGACATCACAGCCGAGCCGATGGAGGTCGGCCCGACCTGCCACTACGTGATGGGCGGCATCGCCGTCGACTCGGACACGGCAGCGGCCCGGGGCGTGCCCGGCCTGTTCGCGGCCGGCGAGGTGGCCGGCGGCATGCACGGCTCGAACCGCCTGGGCGGCAACTCGCTCTCCGACCTCCTCGTCTTCGGCCGCCGCGCCGGACTGCACGCGGCCGAGTACGCGGCCGGGCTCGACGAGCGGCCCGCCATCGACGCGGTTCAGGTCGACACGGCGGCGGCGGAGGCGCTGCGCCCGTTCTCCGCGGAGGGTCCCGCGGACGGGGGCGTCGCCGAGAACCCGTACACGCTCCACCAGGAGCTCCAGAAGGCGATGAACGATCTGGTCGGCATCATCCGCCGCGAGGAGGAGATGGCCGAGGCGCTCGACCGGCTCGCCGGGCTGCGGCTGCGGGCGCGACGGGCCGGGGTGGAGGGGCACCGTCAGTTCAACCCCGGCTGGCACCTCGCGCTCGACCTGCGCAACATGCTGCTCGTCAGCGAGTGCATCGCGCGCGCCGCCCTGGAGCGCACGGAGTCGCGCGGCGGCCACACCCGTGAGGACCACCCGACGATGGACCGCGACTGGCGGCGCACCAACCTGCTGTGCCGGCTCGTCGATCCGACCGGCGGCCTCGCGGCCACGGATCCGGTCCGCGGTCAGATCGACCTCGTGCGCGACACCACCGAGCCCATCCGCCCGGACCTGCTCGCCCTCTTCGAGAAGGAAGAGCTGGTCAAGTACCTCGCCGAAGAGGAGCTGTACGAGTGAGTTCGTACGATGCGCGTTTCAGGGTCTGGCGCGGGGACGCCGAGGGCGGTGGCCTGACGGACTTCTCCGTCGAGGTGAACGACGGCGAGGTCGTCCTCGACATCATCCACAGGATCCAGGCGACCCAGGCGTCCGACCTCGCGGTCCGCTGGAACTGCAAGGCGGGCAAGTGTGGTTCGTGCTCGGCGGAGATCAACGGCCGGCCCCGCCTGATGTGCATGACCCGCATGTCGGTCTTCGACCGCGAGGACGTCATCACGGTGACGCCCCTGCGCGCCTTCCCTGTGGTCCGCGACCTCGTCACGGATGTCGGCTTCAACTACGCGAAGGCCCGTGAGATCCCGGCCTTCGTCCCGCCGGCCGGGGTCGGCCCGGGCGAGTACCGCATGCAGCAGGCGGACGTGGACCGCTCGCAGGAGTTCCGTAAGTGCATCGAGTGCTTCCTGTGCCAGGACACGTGCCACGCGGTGCGCGACCACGAGGAGAACAAGGCGGCGTTCGCGGGCCCGCGCTTCCTGATGCGGGTCGCGGAGCTGGACATGCACCCTCTCGACGCGGCGTCGGACTCCGGCCTCGACCGCAAGCGCACGGCCCAGGAGGACCACGGCCTCGGCTACTGCAACATCACGAAGTGCTGCACGGAGGTCTGCCCGGAGGGCATCCACATCACGGACAACGCCCTGATCCCCTTGAAGGAGCGTGCGGTCGACCGTAAATACGACCCGGTGGTCTGGCTGGGGAACAAGATCCGACGGAGGTCGTCCTGAGGCTGCGCCAGGGCGAGCCGACCCGGCGCATCAGCGCGGCGGCGTCCCCCGCCACGAGCGGCCGCAGCCGCTCCGGCGTGACGCGTCCTGCGGACGGTCCGGCGCTCACGCTCAGGGTGAACTCCGCGTCGCCGTCCAGGACGTGGACCGTCGCCGTCCGGCCATGGACGACCGTGTACGCCCGGTCGCCCAGGCCCTTCGCCGTACGCACCTCGGCGCGGCCCGGGATCCGCTCGGCGGCCGTCGTGCGCGCCGCGTCGAACTCCGCGCCGGGGTCGGTCCGCTTGTGCAGGACCACGGACGCCGAGAGCGTGGCGGCTCGCGCCGTGCCCTCCTTCCGCTCGAGGTCCCCCGAGCAGTCCGCCGTGTCCACCGCCTCGCTGCTGCTCCGCGTGGACTCCCAGCGGGATCCTCGGTCGAAGACCGTGGCGAGGTGGGGCATCGCGAGAAGGGAGCAGAGGCGGTCACTCACTCGGTAGCCCCTGAGGTCGGGGCCCTGCGCGCCGAACGCGTACAGGCCGGCGCCCCAGACGGCGGACGCGGCGAGCGCGCCGACGAGCAGCGCGCCGAGAGGGCGCTGTCCCCTGCGCCGCTGGGGACGGTCGAGGGGATCGGGCCGGACCGGGGAGCCGGCGGGTCCGGACACCACAAGCTCCGGCTCGCTGATCGCGCCGCCCGCTGCCCAGGGTCCGTTCTCCATGCCGGAAACCTACGTTGAGCAGCGGTTTTGCCGGAAGGGCCGGCGATAACAATGCGGATTCGCCACAACCGGAGCGGGCCGATCCCGGTCGCGGTACCCCAGATCCGGTCATACGCTCCCAACTGTGACGCCGCCTCCGAGTCGCCCCCGTCCGGTACGGATAGCCGCGCGGTCGGCCGTGGCCGCCGTGCTCGCGCTCTGCTGGGCGCTGCTGCCCGCCACGGCCTCCCGCGCCGACGACCCCATCACCCTGTCGAGAGCCGGCCAGATCACCGACAAGGTGGACGCCCTCCGAGACCGTGAGCCCGATGTCGCCTCGGCCCTCGACTCGCTCGACAGCAAGCGCAACACCCAGCTCTTCGTGGTCTACGTACGCGACTTCTCCGGCCGCTCCGCCCAGGACTGGGCCGACGACACGGCCTCCAAGAACGGCCTCGGCCTCAACGACGTACTGCTCGCCGTGGCCACGCACGACCGGCAGTACGCCTACTCCGTCGACCAGGACTCCCAGCTCACCGACGCGCAGCTCAAGGACGTCGCGCAGACCGCGATCGAACCGGCGCTGCGCAGGAACGACTGGGCCGGCGCCGCGATCGGCGCGGCGGGCGGCATCTCCGCCACCCTCGGGGGCAGCCCCGTCCCCACCCCGGCGATCACCCCGGGACCGGCCGACCCCGGCGGCTCGGACACGGATCCCAGCGCGGCCGATCTCGCCCTGCCCCTCATCGTGGTCGGCGGCGCGGGCGCCGTCGCGGCGTTCGCGTACACCCGACGCAAGAGGCGTACGAGTACCCGCACCACCCCCGGCGGCGGCTGGGGCGGCAGGGGCACGGGACCGCAGGTCACGCCGCTGCCCGAGCTGGACAAGCAGGCCAGGCGGATGCTGGTGGAGAGCGACGACTCGATCCGCACCAGTACGGAGGAACTCGGCTTCGCCACCGCACAGTTCGGCGAGGAGGCCGTCAAGCCGTTCACCGAGGCGGTGGCGTACGCGCAGTCGGAGCTGACGGCGGCCTTCCGGCTGCGCCAGCAGCTCGACGACGCGTACCCCGAGGACGACGCGACGAAGCGGCAGATGCTGGACGAGATCGTCAACCGCTGCACCGAGGCGGGGCGCAGGCTCGACGCCGAGGCCGCGGACTTCGACCGGCTGCGGGCCCTGGAGCGCACCGCCCCCGAGGCCCTCGCGCACGCGGAGCTCGCCTCCCGCGACCTGGCCACCCGCACCACGACGGCCGAGGAGACGCTGACGGCGCTCGGCGCCCGCTACGCGCCGTCAGCGCTGCTTCCCGTAGCGGGCCACATCGAGCAGGCCAAGGACCGGCTGCTGTTCGCCACGACGAACCTCGAACAGGCGCGCAGTGGCGTCGACGCGGGCGACAACGGCAGGGCCGCGGTGTTCCTGCGGGCCGCCGAGTCGGCCGTCGACCAGGCGGGCACCTTTGTGGACGCGATCGACCGGCTCGGCCATGAGCTGGCCGAGGCCGCCGAGAAACTGCCGGCCGCGCTCACCGAGTCCGACTCCGACCTGGCGGACGCCCACGGACTGCTCGAAGGGACGACCGAGGGCGCGTCCACGGCCGATCTGCGCGGGCGCATCGCGCGCGTGCAGACCGTCACCGCGGGCGTGCGCAAGGAGATGGCCGCCGGCCCCTACGACCCGATCGACGCGTTGCGCCGCGTGGAGGAGGCCGACTCGGCGCTCGACGCGTCCCTCGACGAGGCGCGCGAACGCGAGTCGGGCACGGCCCGCGCGCGCTCCCTGCTCGACCAGGCGGAACTCACGGCCCGCAGCAGCGTCGGCGCCGCGTCGGACTTCATCACCACGCACCGCGGGGCGGTCGGCAGCGAGGCCCGTACGCGCCTGGCGGAGGCGCAGCGGCACCTGGAGTACGTACGGACGACGGCGGAGGCGGATCCCACGGCCGCCCTGGCCGGTGCCCAGCGGGCCGACGCGCTCGCCCGGCAGGCGCAGCAGCTCGCCGAGCACGATGTGCGGTCCTTCGGGAATCCGTACGGGGGCGGCGGGGGCGGCGGGCGCAGTGGCGGGGGCATGGGAGGCGCGGTGCTCGGCGGGATCATCCTCGGCGAGCTCCTGGGCGGCGGGCGCGGCGGCGGGTTCGGCGGGGGCGGCGGCTTCGGGGGCGGGTTCGGTGGCGGCGGTCCGGGGAGTTTCGGCGGGGGCGGGACCCGTGGCCGGAGGGGCGGCGGCGGACGGTTCTGACCCGGCGGCATTCACCCAGTTCCCACGTAACTCCCTTGTACAAGGAGCACTCTCATGACCAAGCAGACCGTTCTCGGCCGCGTCACCCAGCTCGCGAAGGCGAACATCAACGCCCTTCTGGACGGCGCCGAGGACCCGGAGAAGATGCTCGACCAGCTGATCCGCGACTACTCGAACAACATCGCCGAGGCCGAGCAGGCCGTGGCGGCGACCATCGGCAATCTGCGGATGATGGAGCAGGATCACAAGGAGGACGTCGAGGCGGCCGACGAGTGGGGCGGCAAGGCGCTCGCCGCGAGCAGGAAGGCCGACGAGCTGCGGACCGCGGGCAGCGCGGCGGAGGCCGACAAGTTCGACAGCCTCGCCAAGGTGGCGCTCGGGCGGCAGCTGAGCTCCGAGAAGGAGGCGAAGGACTCCGAGCCGACGATCGCCGCACAGAGCGAGGTCGTCGGAAAGCTGAAGTCCGGCCTCGACCAGATGAAGACGAAGCTGGCCGAACTCCAGTCGAAGCGCGATCAGTTGGTGGCGCGCTCGAAGACTGCGCAGGCCCAGAACCAGATGATGGACGCCGCCAAGAACATCAACGTCCTCGACCCGACGAGCGAGCTGAGCCGCTTCGAGGAGAAGGTGCGCCGCGAGGAGGCCAAGGCGCTGGGCAAGCAGGAGCTCGCCGACTCGTCGCTCGACGCGCAGTTCGAGCAGCTGGACGGCCTGGGCGACACGGCCGAGATCGAGGCGCGCCTGGCGGCGCTCAAGACGTCCGCGTAGAGGCGGGAGGCGGCGCCCCGGTCAGTACAGGCTGAGCAGCGCCTCCGTCGGGTCCACGGCCGCCGAGTCGCCGTCCGGCAGCGGGAGTTCGAACCAGACGGTCTTGCCGCGCGGCGTCCTGCGCGAGCCCCAGGACGCGCTGAGCAGGCCGACGAGCTGAAGCCCGCGGCCGCCCTCGTCCGTGTCGCGTGCGCGGCGGCGGCGCGGCTGGACGAGGCCCGCGTCCCACACTTCGCACACGAGGGTGCGGTCGAGCAGGAGGCGCAGCCTGATGTCGCCCTCGCCGTACCGCAGAGCATTGGTGACCAGCTCGCTGACCAGGAGTTCCGTCGTGTCGACGAGCGGCTCCAGGTCCCATTCGGTGAGCTTGGCGCGGGTGAACTCGCGGGCGCGGCCCACCGAGCGCGGCTCGCGCGGCAGCGTCCAGTCGCCGACGGCGTCGGCCGGCAGGCCCTGCACGCGGGCCATGAGCAGCGCGATGTCGTCCTCGCCGTGGTGCGTGTCGAGCGTGGCCAGCACGTGGTCGCAGACGTCTTCGAGCGCGGGCGAGGGATCGTCCAGGGCGCTGCGGAACGCGGAGAGGCCCTCGTCGAGGGGATGGTCGCGGGACTCCACGAGGCCGTCGGTGTAGAGGGCGAGGAGTGAGCCCTCGGGCAGCTCGACCTCGACCTCCTCGAAGGGTTCCCCGCCGACGCCGAGCGGCATCCCCGGGGGTACGTCGAGCATGAGCGCGCCATCGCCTGGCTCGACCAGGACGGGCGGCAGATGGCCCGCGTTGGCGAAGGTGCAGCGCCGCGTCACGGCGTCGTAGACCGCGTACACGCAGGTGGCGAGGTAGACCTCGGAGAGGTCGGCGTCGCCGGTCCTGCGGGCGGCGCGGGTGGCCTGCTGGACGCCGCCGCGGGGGCCGAGGGCCGGCGACGACGGGCTGCCGGGCGCGCCGAGGCCACGGGCGATCTCGTCGAGCGCGGAGAGCACCTCGGCGGGTTCGAGGTCGAGGAGGGCCAGGGTCCGTACGGCGGTGCGCAGTTCGCCCATGGCGACGGCGGCGCGCAGGCCGCGGCCCATGACGTCGCCGACGACGAGCGCGGTTCTGTGCCCCGGCAGCTCGATGACGTCGAACCAGTCGCCGCCGACCTCGGTGGCCGCGTTGCCCGGCAGGTAGCGGCAGGCGATGTCGAGGCCGGACGCCTCGGGGTCGTCCGGCGGGAGCAGCGACCGCTGGAGTATCAGGGCGCGCTCGTGCTCACGCCGGTAGAGGCGGGCGTTGTCGATGCAGACGGCGGCGCGGGCGGCGAGTTCGACGGCGAGGGCGCGGTCGCGGTCGTTGAAGGGCTCGCTGCCCTTCGTACGGGCGAAGCGCGCGAGGCCGACGACGGTGTCATGGGCAACCATCGGCACGGCCAGCGTGGACTGGACGAGGCCGCCGGACGCGGCGGGGACGAACTGGGGGCGGGCGGTGCGCAGGGCGTCCGCGCAGGGCGAGTTGAAGGAGTAGCGGTGGACGGCCCCGACCTCGACGACCCCGTCACCGCCGGACGCTTCGAGGTACGGCACGTCGGCGACGGCGCTCGCGGCGGCGACCCTGCGCAGCTCGGCGCTGCCGTCGGCGAGGCTGCGACTGTTGAGCGCCGACTCGTCGCCCGCGAGGAGGCCCTGGTAGAGGTCGACGGACGCGAGGTCGCAGAAGCCGGGGACGACGACGTCGAGGAGCTCGCGGGCGGTGGTCTCCAGGTCGAGCGAGTTGCCTATACGGGCGCCCGCCTCGTTGAGGAGGGCAAGGTTGCGGCGGGCGTGGGCCGCCTCGCGGGCGGCGGCGTGACGCCGGGTGACGTCGGTGGCGAGCCCGGCGACGCCGATGGGCCGGCCGCTGCCGCTGTGCACGCGGTAGAGGTTGATCGACCAGTGGCGACGCTCGGCGGAGTCGGGCGCGGGCCCGACGAGCTGCATGTCGGTGACGGAATCGCCGGTCTCCAGGACGCGGCGCAGCGCGGCCTGCACGCGGTCGGCCTCGCCGCGGGGCAGATAGTCGTGGACGGTGCGGCCGCGGTGGTCGTCGGCCCGGCCGCCGAAGACGGCGGCGAAGGGCCGGTTGGTCCGCTGCACCTTCAGGTCGGTACCGAACAGCAGGAAGCCGAAGGGAGATTGGCCGAAAATGGCCTGCGACGCGGCGAGGTCCGTCTCGATACGGCGCAGGGCTCGGACATCGACGACGATGCAGACGGCGGCGCGCTCGCCGGACTCCGTCTCGGTCGGCATCACATAGACCTCGGCGATCCCCTCCGTATACGGCTCGGGGGGCCGACCGGGGCTGTGCTGATCAGGGACGTGCGGATCGCGCTCGTCGGACTCGGTGCCGCCCGGGTCCGACGCCCGGCCCCTCGGCATCCGGAAGGGGACGACGCCGGTCCACTCGCGGCCGTCGAGGATCTCCACCATCTTGCGGTGGCCGCGCTCGCGCAGTTCCGTGGAGACGAAGGCCTCGATGGGGTCCTTGCCCACGGCTTCCTGTGCACAGACACCGAAGAGCTGTGCCGCGCGCCGGCTCCACTGGTCGATCAGGCCGTCGGGGCCGATGGAGAAGGAGGCCACCTTGATGTAGTCGTACATGGAGCCGGGCGGACTGGTCTGCCATGTCTCGGCCCGGGGCGGGCCTGCCGCATCGCGCGCGGCCGTCCCGCCCGAGGTGTCCTCGGACGACGTGGCCTTCGCTGGTATCTCGCTCACGCGAACCGTCCCCTCCAGCTCACCGCGTCCGGCACCGGTCACCGGGGCGGCTGCCCGCAGTATCCAGCACTACGGAGCCGCGCAACACGGTGTTCACGATCACACCACGGTCCCGACGCTTTTTGGCCCGTCCCCGCATAACAGGACGACAACCAGATCCGCGACTGTTCCGTGCCTTTTCCTGGCCGGCCTCTTCGCCGGTCGGCATGCTCCCTGTCTCCTAACCAGGGAGGGTTCCTCTTAACCGGCGCGACGCCATCGGTTCCGGCCGCAGGGTCCAGCCGCTGTTTCCGGCCGCCCGTCAGTGCCGGCCGGGCAGCGACAGTTCGAACCACACCGTCTTGCCCGTGTCACCGGGCCGCGTCCCCCACCGCCGCGCGGACCCCGCGACCAGCTGGAGCCCCCGTCCGCTCTCCTCGTCCGGTCCCGCGACCCGCTCCAGCGGCGGATCCGGAAGACGATCGGAGACCTCCACCCGCAGGGTGTGGGCCGGCTCCGCCGACCGCAGGAGACGTACGCCGATGGGGCCGGAAGCGTGCCGGAGAGCGTTGGTCACCAGCTCACTGACGAGCAGTTCGGTGACATCGCCGAGCGAATCGAGATCCCAGACGCCGAGCTGGCCGCGGACCGCGGCACGAGCGGAACGGACTGCGCCCGGCTCCTCGGGGAAGACCCACTCGGCGCACTCCCCGTCGGTGTCGATCACGCCGATCACTTCCCAGGCAGCAGTAGAACCCCGTCCACCCCTTCGGATCACATCCGATTTCATAGGGTTAATCGGCATATACCCGGGCGGGCGTAGGAGCTACCGTCTCACGCGAACACTCCGCGAACGGAGCACGCGGGGCGCCCGACCAGCGGCACGACGGGTGACACGACCCGCAGCACGGCGGGCCCCGCGGACAGGTCCCCCGGCGTACGGATCACGGCTGCCGCGCCGCGAGCACCGCCTTCACCGCCGGCACGTCCTGGTCGAGCCAGTCCACGGACCAGATCTCGTCGGGCCCGAGCCAGCGCAGTTCGTCGTGGTCCTCCAGGGGGCGCGGCCGGCCGGACAGCGGGCGCGCGGTCCATACCCGCAGCACGTATCCGGGCTTCAGGGGCCACTCCCCCGGGACGCGTGCCACGAGCTCGGCACCGATCCCGAGCTCCTCGCGCAGTTCCCGTACGAGCGCCTGCTTCGGGTCCTCGCCGGGTTCGACCTTGCCGCCGGGGAGTTCCCAGCGGCCCGCCAGTTCGGGGGGCGCACTGCGTCGTGCGGCGAGCAGGCGGCCGCTGTCGTGGAGGGCCGCCGCGACGACGACGGTCGGTTCAGTCATGTGCCGGAGCCTACGGCCGCGGACGGGAACGTCAGCGCGCGGTGCCGTTCTGCGCCTGGCCGAGGCGCTCGACCCAGTAGAGCTGCTTGTGGCCGCGGTCATCGAGACTGTCGGCGATCTGCTGGGCTTCCGCCCTGGTCGCGTACCTGCCGACGCGATAGCGGTTGCCGTTGTCGTCCTGGCGTATGACGAGCCACACAAGCGTGGTCGTGCCCTCGTTCATCTCGCCCCTCCACTCCCCGACCCCGGCTCGCACAGCGCCCCGCTTTCTGAGGAAACCCCACTCCGCATATGCCCGAGCGTACGCCTGACCTTCACGCAGCGGATACGCATTGGCACAAAGAGATACGCAACCAGCCAATCCGCAGGGGGCGCACTCCGAAGAGTGCGCCCCCTGGACGTTCCGTGGCTTCCCCGCTCCGGGCGTCAGCCCGTACGCACCGTCGGCATCGGCATGAGCACCGGCCCCGCTTGCGGCTCCTTGCGGCAGACGTCGCCGCACTCCGCGTCGAGCGAGCAGCACAGCGAGCAGATCGGGCCCGACCGGACGGGGCAGTCCGCGATGTCGGGGAGTTCGTACGCCGTCTCGCAGACACTGCACGTGTGGGTCGCAGTGATGTCGGCGATCTCGACATCGGGGCCGTTCACGGGGTTGGGCCTGGCCAGGTAGTACTTGCCCTTGGTGGCCCAGGCGATCAACGGGCAGAGCGTCAGGGCGAGTCCGGCCGCGATGAACGTCGAGAAGGCCTCCGCGTACGCACCGAACACCCCGAAGAACGCGACGATCGAGACCGTCGACGCGATCACCATGGCGCCGAAGCCGGCCGGGTTCACGGCGTACAGATAAGCCCGCTTGAACTCGATGTACTTGGGGCTCCAGCCGACCCGCTTGTTGATGACGAGGTCGGCGGCGACGGCCGCGATCCAGGCGATACCCACGTTCGAGTAGAAGCCGAGCAGCTTGTTCAGGGCCGCGAACATGTTCATCTCCATCAGCGTCAGCGCGATGGCGAGGTTGAGGAAGATGTACCAGACGCGGCCCGGGTGCCGGTGGGTGATGCGGGAGAAGAAGTTCGACCAGGACAGCGAGCCGCTGTAGGCGTTGGTCACGTTGATCTTGATCTGGGAGACGACCACGAAGAGCGCGGCGGCGGGCAGGGCGACCGAGCCGAGCCACGGCTTGAGGGCCTCGACCTGCGGCGCGATGGGTTCCAGCGCGTGGGTCTTGCCGACTGCCTCGAGGGCTACGAAGGCGAGGAGCGCGCCGCCGAGTTGCTTCGCGGCACCGATGATCACCCAGCCGGGTCCGGCCGCGAGAACGGCCAGATTCCATCGCTTCCGGTTCTGCTCGGTCTTCGCCGGCATGAATCGCAGATAGTCGGCCTGCTCGCCGATCTGCGCGATGAGGGAGAGCGCGACGCCGGTGCCGAGGCCGAAGCCGAGCCAGGAGAACCCGCTGCCCGCGCCCTCCGTGCCGCCGAAGTGGGTGAAGTCGCCGAAGGAGCCCGGCGAGTGGAAGGCCAGGATCACGAAGGGCAGGACGAGGCCGATGAGCCAGACCGGCTGCGTCCACGCCTGCACCTTGGCGAGCGCGCCCATGCCGCGGAAGACGATCGGGATGACGATGAGCGTGGTCAGCAAGTAGCCGACGGGCAGCGGCAGTCCGACGACCTCGTGCATGGCCTGCGCCATGATCGAGCCTTCGAGCGCGAAGAAGATGAAGGTGAACGAGGCGTAGATGAGGGACGTGAGCGTCGAGCCGAAGTAGCCGAAGCCCGCGCCCCGGGTGATGAGGTCCATGTCCAGGCCGTACTTGGCGCAGGCACGGGCGATGGGGATGCCGGTCAGGAAGATGATCGTCGCCGCGCACAGGATCGAGGCGAGCCCGCTCGTGAAGCCGTACGTGAAGACGATGGAGGCGCCGATCGCGAAGTCGGCGAGATAGGCGATGCCGCCGAGCGCGGTGGACGCGACCATGGTCGGTGACCAGCGCCGGTAGGAGTGGGGCGCGTAGCGCAGCGAGAAGTCCTCGCGGCTCTCGTCCGCGGCGAGCTTGGCGTAGCTGCGCCGCGGCGCGGCTGCCTCCGTGTCACGGGTGACCGTGTCCGTCATGAGGGTTCCTGTCGTCCGGCCGATTGCGGGTACGGACGGAAGTTAGGAGCCGTGCATGACAGTGCGGGGCGGCCGGTGATTGCCCCGGCGTTACGGGAGGCGGCCGCGCGTTAAGTCGTGGTCACACCCTGCGGACAGGGCGTTCGCGTATCGGTCACTTCACGGGCAGGTGGTATGCGATCCGGTACCGGTCGGCGGGGACGACGACGTCCGCCGTCTCGACCGGTCTGCCCGATGCGAAGTACGTGCGCTGGATGACGAGGACGACATGGCCGGGCACTCCGCCGAGCGCCATGAGCTCCTCGGCGAGGCCGGGGCGGGCGCCGACCTCCTCCGTCACGTTGTCCACGATCACGTCGATGGCGGACATGCGCTCGACGACGCCGCAGCCGCCGAGGGGGCCTTCCTCGGGGAGCATCACGGGGGTGCGCCCGGTGACCGCCAGGGGCTCCCAGGAGGTGGAGAGCATCATGACCTCTCCCGCGTCCCGGTAGACGTACTTCGTGCACATCACCCGGTCTCCGGCGCGGACGCCGAGGCGCTCGGCGATGGCGCTGCTCGCCTCGGCCTGCTCGCTGCGGGACTCCCAGGTGCCGCGCGCCGTCTCGTCGGCCTGCTCCTGCTTGAAGGGGGTGGAGCCGCTGATCGGCCGGTATCCGGAGCGGGCGACGCGGCGCGGGACCGGCGTCTCGCGCACATACGTGCCCGAGCCCGAACGTCCCTCGACGAGCCCTTCGGCCATCAGCACCTTGCGGGCTTCGAGGGCGACGGTGTCCGAGACGCCGTACTCCTCGCGGATCCTGGCCTGTGAGGGGAGGCGGGTGTGCGGTGGCAGCGATCCATTGACGATCTTCTTGCGAAGATCACCCGCGACGCGCAGATACGCCGGCTGCTCACCGAATGTCACTGGCTGCACTCCCTAAGACCCGTGGCGACCCATCGGATTGACAGACAGCAACAGCGTCGCAACCCTGGGTTGTACGCCGCAAGCGAAGGCCAAAGAATCACTCGAAGTGATGACATGCTCGGCCGCAGGCCTTTACGCAGGCAGTTTCTCCGGGTAAGGGAACCCTTACGCCCTGCGTCGAGCAACCGTCGACCGGCCGTCGACCTTCCGTCGAGGCAAAACGCGGCATGCGACACCCCCGCCATCCGTGGGACCTCCATCGCGGGTTGCCCGACTCCCGTCCGCAACCGCCCGCATCGTCGGATGCGTGACCCGATCCCGCCGATCCCCCGCCCGCCTCACCGTCCTCCTCGCGCTCGCGGTGCTCGGCGCCTCACCGGGCGCGGCCCTGGCGACGCCCGGCCCCGGCCCGGCACCCGCCGCACCCCCCATGCCTACGGGCTCCCCCTCCGAGGCCTCCGAAGCCTGCACCGGCGACCCCGCCTGGGCCCCGGCCACCACCCGCATCGACCCCGCGAACACCTATCACGCGTACACCGGCAACGGATATCTCGGCGTGCGTGTCCCGCCGTCCGGCGCGGGCTACGCCGAGCCCGGCGACAAGACCGGCTGGCCGCTCTACACGCCGCGCTACGACGGGGCGTTCACCACCGGGCTCTACGCGCGCGGGCCCGAGAACACGGCGCACCGCGAGGCCGTCGCCGCCCTGCCGAACTGGACCGCGCTCGACCTGACGGTGGGCGACGAGACGTACGGCCCGACGAGCCGGATCTCGCACTACCGGCAGGCCCTCAGCCTGCGCTGCGGATTCGTCCGTACGTCGCTGACCTGGACGCACAAGGACGGCCGGCGTACCGATCTGACGTACGACGTGCTGACCGACCGCTCCCACGCGCACACCGGAGCGGTGCGGCTGCGCGTCACGCCGCACTGGAGCGGTGAGGCGACCGTCACCGACCGGATCGACGGGCGGGGCGCGCGCCGGATCGCGCCCACCGGCGGCGGCCCCGCGGGCAAGCGCACGATGGCGGTGGGCTTCCGCACGGACGGCACCCGCCAGGACGGCGTCGTCGCCTCCACCCTGCGCGCCCCCGGCCGCACCCACACGGCGGGCCACACCGACACGTTGACGAACCAGCAGTCCGCCACGTTCTCCGTCGACACCGGCCGCACCTACACCGTCACCAAGTACGTCGGCGTGGACACGGCGCTCACCTCTCGCACCCCGCACGGCGCGGCCGTCGGCGCCTCCCAACAGGCGGCCGCAGCCGGATGGGACGAGCTGTTCCGCGAACACATCGCGGCCTGGGGGAAGTTGTGGACGTCGGACATCGAGGTGCCGGACCGGCCCGAGATCCAGCAGCAGGTGCGGGCCGCGCGGTACGGACTCCTCACGGCGGTGCGCGCCGGCGGCCGCGACAGCATCGCGCCCTCCGGGCTCACCAGCGACGCCTACGCGGGCATGATCTTCTGGGACGCCGAGACGTGGATGTTCCCCGCGCTGCTCTCGGACCGGCCCGACCTGGCGCGCCCCGTCCTCGAATACCGCTACCGCACGCGCGAGGCGGCCGCCGACAACGCCCGCAAGACGTCGGTCAAGGGCCTCATGTACCCGTGGACCAGCGCGAGCCGCGGCGCCCTGTGGACGGAGTGCCAGAGCTGGTACCCGCCGCACTGCGTCACCCAGAACCACCTCCAGGGCGACATCGCGCTCGCCGCCTGGCAGTACTACCTGGCGACGGGCGACCGCGCCTGGCTGCGCTCGCACGGCTGGCCGCTCCTCAAGGGCCTTGCGGAGTACTGGACTTCACGCGTCACGAAGAACGCCGACGGCTCGTACTCCATCAAGGACGTCGCGGGCCCGGACGAGTACAGCAACGGCGTCGACGACGGGGTCTACACGAACGCCGTCGCGGCCACGGCCCTGCGCTCCGCCGCCCGCGCCGCCCGGCTCGTGGGCGCCGCGCCCTCGGCCGCGTGGGCGACCATCGCCGGCGGGCTCCGCATCCCGTACGACCCGAAGCGCAAGATCTTCCTCCAGTACGAGGGCTACAACGGCTCGACGATCAAGCAGGCCGACGCGGTCCTGCTGCTGTACCCGCTGGACTGGAAGCCGATGCCGAAGGGCGCGGCGGCGGCGACCCTCGACCACTACGTCGCGCACACCGACCCGGACGGGCCCGCGATGACGGACTCCGTGCACGCGGTGGCCGCCGCGTCGATCGGGGAGCCGGGCTGTGCCACGTACACGTTCCTGCGGCGCGCCTCGAAGCCGTTCTTCCGTGAGCCGTTCGGGCTGTTCTCGGAGGCGCGCGGCACGAAGGCGGGGTCCAGTGACCCCCTCGCGGGCACGCCCGCGCAGGACTTCCTGACCGGGAAGGGCGGCTTCCTCCAGGTGTTCACGCACGGCCTGACCGGCCTGCGCCTCGAGGAGGACGCCCTGCGCCTGGACCCGTCGCTGCCGCCGCAGCTCGGCCGGGGCGTGACGCTGCGCGGGCTGGCCTGGCGCGGACGGACGTACGACATCGCGATCGGGCCGGAGCGTACGACGGTCAGGCTGACCGCGGGCGAGCCGTTCCCCGTCGTCACGCCCACCGGACGCGCCACGGTCGATCGCGGCGGGCTCGTCCTGCGCACCCGGCGCCCCGACCTCGAACCCACCTCCGACCTGGCCCGCTGCCGCACCGCGACGGCGACGTCCGAGGAGCCGGGCCTGTACGCGGAGGCGGCGGTGGACGGCAACCCGGTCACCGCCTGGCAGCCGGCGACCGCGCACGCCGCCCTCACGGTCGACCTCGGCCGGACGGGGAAGGTCTCCGGCGTCGACGTGACGGGCACGCGCGCGTACGCGGTGACGACGTCGGTCGACGGAGCGGCGTGGCGGGCCTTCACGCCGGGGCGGACGGCGCGGTTCGTACGGGTCACCGAGGATGGCGAAAAGCCCGAACCCGTGAAGGAGTTGAGGGTGAGGTAGGGCCCTGCCGCCGACCGGCAGGGCCCCAGGCCGCCGGGCGCCGTGTGCGGCCCCACACCGCGCAACGGCACCCGGCGGCCGGTCAGTTGACCTCGGCCGGCACAGCGGCCAGGGAGCGGGACCGCACCACGAGTTGGGCGACCGCCGTCACCACCAGGTTCGGGGCGAGCGCGATGAGCCCGGTGTCGACCGTGCCGACGTCCACGCCCCCGAAGGTGAGCCAGATCAGGACGCCGACGCCGGTCAGGATGCCGAGCAGTGCGGGCACGGCATCCAGACGCACCTTCTTCGCCAGCCCCATGACGATCGCCGGGGCGAGCTGGGTGAGGCCTCCGTAGGTGAGCAGCAGCAGGTCGGACAGGAGTCCGGGCCTGGTCAGGCCGAGCACCAGGGCGAGCGCGGCGGCCGCGACCACGCAGAGGTGGTTGGTGCGCAGCTGCGTACGTTCGTTGCGCGCGCTCAGCAGATTGCGGGACAGCAGGCTGGAGATGCCCACGACGATGGCCGCCGAGGGCACCATGGCGGCCGAGGCCGCGGCGACCGCGACGACGCCGACGAGCCAGCCGGGCAGGGTCTGGCCGGCGAGGGTGAGCGCGACTGAGTTCGCGGGCGATCCCGGCTTCACGAGCAGGATTCCGGCGAAGCCGACGATCACCGGGATACCGAGGGCTATCTGGTAGAGCGGCAGCCAGACCGCGTTCTTGCGCAGGGCACGCCCGCTGCCGGCGGCGAGGACCGGCGGCCACAGATGGGCCATGGTGCCGAGTCCGCCGCCGATGCCGGAGATGATGACGGCCGTGACGAAGAAGGTGGCGTCATAGCCTTCCTGATTGAGCGTCAAGAGCTGCGGGTGGCTGTCCCGTACGGTCTCGAAGAGGCCGCCGATGCCCCCCTTCACGGAGACCGTGACGCCGATGAACAGCACCACGAGCCCGACGATCATCAGGGCGTCCTTGAGGTAGGCGACGCGGGCGATGCCGCGGATGCCGGACCACAGGACGAAGCCGACGGTGAGGACGGTCGCCAGAACCATGCTGAGGTTGCCGCCCGTGCGGCTGCCGGTGGCAAGCTGGACGATCATGCCGAGCCCGGTGATCTGGAGCTGGAGGTACGGCAGCAGGAAGACCGCTCCGACGACGGCGACGACCTTGCCGAGCAGAGGGCTGCGGTAGCGGTCGGTGAAGAAGTCCGCCTGCGTCAAGTAGCCGCCCCTGCGCCCGAGTTCACGCATGCGGGGCGCGGTGAAGTACTGGAGGACGAAGTTGATCGCGAGGTAGCACAGGGCGAAGGCCGCGGCGACACCCCCGCCGAAGGCGATGCCCGCGAGGCCGAGGAAGCTGAAGGTGGTGAAGGCCTCGCCCGCCTGGAGGAACCAGGTGGTGAAGGTGGAGAACTTGCGTTTCCCCACGGTCCATTCGCCTAGTTCCCCGCTGCGCGGTCTGCGCCCGCTCACGCCGACGACGGCGATGGAGACCATGCCGATGAGAGTGATGGCCATGGTGGTGTTCATGCGGCGGCCTCCTCGGCCTCATCGCGGTCGGCGCGTTCGTCGTCGGTGTGCGCGAAGTGCTCGACGAGGGCGAGCGAGGCCGTCGTACCGGCCGTCCACAGCAGACACCAGGCGAGGACGGACGGAATGCCGAACCAGAGGTACGGGCCATTGACGAAGGGCAGGAACGGCGTGCCGAGGAAAGCCAGTACGGGCACGAAGGCCCAGATCACGTGCGGTTTTCTCATCAGGGCTCCATACGGCTGCGGAAGGTACGGCTACGGGAGGGAGGGCCGGCGGCGTCCGTGTCCGGTGGCGGCCTCGTAGGCGGCGCCGACCTCGAGGACGGTCCGCTCGGCGCGGGGCGGGCCGACGATCTGAACGCCGACGGGGAGCCCGGCAGCCGAGAAGCCGGCCGGTACGGAGAGGGCGGGTGCGCCCAGGACCGAGATGAAGTACGCCGAGCGCATCCAGTCGAGATAGGTGTGCTGCGACTGCCCGTCGATGACGGTCGGGTACTCCGCCTCGACGTCGAAGGGGGTGACCTGGCTGACGGGCGCGACCAGGACGTCGTAGCGCTCGAAGAAGCCGACGACCGCGAGGTGGATGCGGGCGTGCTCGGCGGTGGCGCGGGCGAGGTCGGCGCCGGTCAGGCGCCGCCCCTCCTCGATGTTCCAGACGAGGCTGTCCTTGAGGGAGGCGCGGTCGCTGTCGAGGAGCGCGCCGAGGCCCTGGTTGAACTCCTGGGCCCGCAGCGTGCGGAAGACGTCCTCGGCGCCGTCCAGGTCGGGGCAGTCCTCGACGACGACGCAGCCGAGGTCCTCGAAGACCTTGGCCTGCCGCTCGAAGACGTCGCGCACGTCGCGGTCGACGGCGACCCGCCCGCCGAGGTCGGGCGCGAACGCCACGCGCAGCCCGGCCGCGTCCCGCCCGAGCGGCGCGCGGAAGGCGGCGCCCGGCCCCTCCAGGGAGATCGGGACGCGCGGGTCGGGCCCCGCCATGACGGACAGCAGCAGCGCGGTGTCGGCGACGGTGCGCCCCATGGGCCCGGCGACGGCGAGGGTCTCCCACAGGTTGCCGGCCGGGTGCGAGGGGACGCGGCCGGGGGTGGGGCGCAGGCCGACGACGTTGCAGAACGACGCCGGGTTGCGCAGGGAGCCGCCCATGTCGCTGCCGTCGGCCAGCGCCTGGAACCCGGCGGCCAGCGCGGCCGCGGCCCCGCCACTGCTGCCGCCCGCCGACCTCTTCGTGTCGTACGGGTTCCTGGTCGCGCCGAACACGGGGTTGAACGTGTGCGAACCGGCCGCGAACTCAGGGACGTTGGTCTTCCCGATGCGGATGGCGCCCGCGTCCTGGATGCGCCGCACGAGCAGCTCGTCCTCGTCGGGAACGTGGTCGGCGAAGAGGGGCGAGCCGTGCGTGGTGCGCATGCCGCGGGTGAGGTGGGTGTCCTTGAACGCGATGGGCAGGCCGTGCAGCGGCCCGAGCTCCTCGCCGCGCGCCTGACGCTCGTCGGCGGCGGCGGCCGCGGCGAGAGCGCCCTCGGGGTCGAGGGTGACGATCGCGTTGACGGCGGGGTTGAGGCGTTCGATGCGGTCGAGGTGGGCCCGGACGACCTCACGGGCCGACAGCTCACCACGACGGACACGCGCCGCGAGGTCGACGGCGTCGAGGGCGCAGAGTTCGTCCGGGACGGGAGCGGAGTCGGCAGGGCCGGTGGAAGCGGGCATGGCAGTCCTAGGGCAGCGGGCGCGGGGGACGTCGCCGTGCTGGGCCGGACAGGTCCGGGGCAGCGGCGCGCGTGGTGCACCACACTGAAGCCACTGACCGTTTCAGTCAATACCTAAGACTCAATGCACTTTTAAGACGCCACTCCTTCATCCGTGAATATTTTGGTCGCGTTATGGACGTCAACTGGACGTCGGGAACTCCACGCCACTGCGCTTGAACGCGTCGACCACCAGATGCGACTGCACGGCCTCCACATGCCGCACCCAGGGCGAGGCGGTCAGGAACTCGTACAGCGCGGCCTTCGACGGCTGCGTCACGTCGACCAGGAGCTGATGCTCACCCATGACCACGGCCGCGTACCGCACGAGCGGCGACTCCACGAGCAGCCGCCCCACCTTCTCGACCTCGTCGGGGCGGGTCCTGATCCACAGGAGCGCCTCGACCGGGAGGCCGAGCAGCGCGGGCTCGACGGCGGCCCGGATGCTCACGTGCCCGTCGCGGGTGAGCGTCTCGACGCGGCGGCGGGCGGTCGCCACGGAGACCCCGGCGACGGCGGCCAGGTCCTCGTGCGTACGCCGCCCGTCCTCGGCGAGCGCCCCCAGGATCGCGTGCTCCTCGGGCCCGACCTCGACCTCCGGGAGCCCGATCTCGTCGACGATGCCCGACGGCCCGCCGAGCGCCTCGATCTCCCCGGCGCCGAGAATCCCCGGCGACCACTCGTGCACGGTCCTGAAGTACCGCAGCACCGGCGACACGCTCTGCGAGACGAGACCCGGCAGCGCGGGCACCTCGTCGAGCATCAGCGGCCCCAACTGCCCCTGAGGGAACTGAAGTTCGGCCACGCAGTCGACGGGTCCGGCGAGTGCGTACGAGAAGATGCAGTCAGCGCGCCGGGCCGCCGCCACGGCCGCGTCGCGTACCGACCCCGGCCGGCATGTCATCCGCAGAATCACGGTCTCGCCCCGCACGACGAGCCCTCGCACGGCCACGTCCCCGCTCTCCAGCAACCGCAGCCCCCGCCGCGCCACCTTCCGCTCGGGTTCCCCGATCGCGGCCGCGATCCGCCGCCACGACGCCCGCCCATCGATCTGAAGCGCGGCAACGATGCGCCGGTCGAGGGGGTCCAGGGGGGCGGGGGCGTTCGCGGCTGCGGTCGGGGTGGCCGGTACTGGGTGCGTCACAGGACTGACCATAACGAGCGGGGGTGGTGGGGTGGGCCGGGGCCGTGTGGCGAACCGGAACCGGGCCTCGCCCTTACGCCCCCATGGCGAGCCGAGCCTGCTCGTCCTCCACGATCCGGCGGGCCAGCGACGTATCGGAGACGTCCACGGCGTCGGGGGTCGCCTCGGCCATCGCGCTGCGGCGCGCGTAGGCGTCGAAGAGCCGGGACTTGTTCTCAAGGAGCTTCACCATGCGCTCGTCCACGCCCCCCGTGGTGAGCAGCCGGTGGACCTGGACCGAGCGCACCTGCCCCATGCGATGGGCGCGCGCCACGGCCTGGTGCTCGACGGTCGGCTTGACCTGGGGCTCGCAGATGATCACGACGGTCGCGGCCTGCATGTTGAGCCCCACGCCCCCGGCCTCGATCTGCGCGAGGAGCACCGCGTGACCGGACACGGCGGCGAACTCGTCGACGAGCTGCTGCCTGCGCGCGGGCGGCACGCTCCCCGAGATCGGGCCGAACAGGGCGGCGCCGTCGAGCGCGTCCTTCACCACGGCGAGAACGTCACGGAAGGTGGAGAACACCACGACCTTCAGCCCGTTCTCCGCCGCGTCCTCGACGATCTCGCGCAGCCGGTTCAGTTTCGCCGACGACTCGGGCCGCGCGTAGGCCGCACGGCGCATCGCCATGAAGTTCCCGGCCCGGACCGCCTCCCGATAGGCCTCCTCGTCCGACGCGCTCAACTCCTCCCATTCGTCGGTGTGTTGGAGCGCCGGGAGTTCGGTCAGTACGTCCTGCTGGTTGCGGCGGAGATAGACGGGGGCGACGGCCTTGCGGAAGGCTTTCGAGCCGGCCACTGCGTCGCGGTCGCCGACGACGTCGGCCAGATCGGGCCGGAGGATCTGCACGAGGTTGCGGAACTCGGCGACGCGGTTCTCCATCGGCGTACCGCTCATGAAGAGCACGCGTTCGCAGCGCTCGGCCCACTCGGCGACGGTGCGGGAGCGGCGGGTCTGCGGGTTCTTCACGTAGTGCGCCTCGTCCACGACCAGCATGCCGAGCTCGCCGCCGCCGGGGACGGGGAAGCGGCGCAGCGCGTCGAAGGTGGTCACACCGACTCCGCCGCGGCCCTTCCAGTCGGCGTACGCGTCCTGCCGGTCGGGGCCGTGCAGGGGCAGGACGCGCAGCTTGCTGCGGGACTCGATCTCGCGCGTCCAGTTGATCAGTACGCTCGCCGGGCAGACGACCATGAAGTGGCTCCTGCCCTCGGCGGCGAGATGTGCCAGGGCGGCGATGGCCTGGATGGTCTTGCCGAGCCCCATCTCGTCGCCGAGGATCACCTTGCGCTGGGCGAGGGCGAACCGGGCGCCGAAGGCCTGGTAACCGCGCAGCGACACCCGGCGCCGCGTGTCGTCGAGCGCCTGCCCGCGGACCCGTTCGGCGACCTCGTCGGGCAGGAACCCTTCGGAGGCGGCCGTGTCGGGGGCGCGCCCCGAGATCTCGGCGAGCAGGCTGTAGTACTCGGCGGACCGCAGTTCGAAGTCGACCCAGGCGGCCACGTCGTCCGAGGAACCGCGCAACAGGTCCACCGACGCCTGGGCGAGCAGCTCCGGGTGCCCGGCGCGCACCGCCTCCTCGGTCAGCTCGCGGATCTCCGCAACAGCCTCAAGTGCCTGCGCCCGCTTGGCCTTCCCGACCAGCAGCATCCGAAGCCGCCCGGCGGCCGGACGAGCGTCGGCCAGCAACGGACCGAGCCGCTCGGCAAGAGCCGCTGCGGTCTCGACGGCACGCCGTGCCTCGGGCCCCGCCTCCACCAGAACATGCAGGGCGGTGACGAGTGCGGTGGTACGCGGCTCGGGCCGGTCCACATCGATGTGGACGGCGACGGTCTCCCGGACGGCATCGGAAATCTGCCGAGCGGCAGCGACCAACTGATTGGCGGTCTGCTCCCCCACGCCAGGGATCTGCCGCAACCGATAGGTCCCGGCCTCAAGAACCTGAAGAACGGAGGACAGCCCGCTCCTCTCCACCTCCCCGAGCCTCAACCGCCCCTCGGTGACGTCCTTGAGCCGAGCAACAGAAATAGCCCCCAGGGCCTGCGCGGCCTCGGCCTCATGAATCGGCTGCAAGGCGCCCCTGACGGCCTCAACGGCCCGTGCATGATCCCCGACAACCCCCCGCGCGGCCCCCTCCAGCCACACGCCCCCACCCACAACCCCCCGCTCCCGCCGCCCCATCCCAGCCCTTTCTCGCTCCCGTCCCGGCATCCTGCCACCGCCGCCCCACGGACAACGCCCGCCCGAACAACGAACCAGGGCCCACCCCCGAAGAGGCGGACCCTGGATGACGTGCGAGTGAGGCGGATCAGACGTTGAAGCGGAAT
Source organism: Streptomyces sp. CB01635 (assembly GCF_002803065.1). Classification (GTDB taxonomy): domain Bacteria; phylum Actinomycetota; class Actinomycetes; order Streptomycetales; family Streptomycetaceae; genus Streptomyces. Next base: position 47,290 of record NZ_NNBL01000015.1, on the reverse strand, counting down.
CCGTAGTGCAGGGCTCCCACCTGCGGGAACACGATTTTTCCAGAGGTCATCCCAGCACCATCCCAGCACGCAAGCTTCATCCCAGCACCATGCAGTTCAGACGCCCCCACCCGTGAAGCGCACCTGCTCGGACAACACAACAGCCGCAGATTCGAGGTCTGCGAGTCTGATCGACAGTGTCGCCTCGGCCAGTCGGGCGGGAAGCGCATCCCCGAATTTCAGACCCCGCACAGCTTTCTCATCGATATCAGGCAAGGCCAGGTTCTCCGTCACGTCCTGGCGGGCCAGCTTCCAGTCCGTCGGGGTGAGGTCGTCCCGTAGACGTACCCAGTGATCGTTGAGTCGCTGTCCCGGCACCGCGGCACCGCCAAGGGTGGCTGCCAGAGTGGCATTGGCCCGATGCCCGGCCCACGTCCACCATCGAAGTTGGTCCGGCCTTCCCCTTTCCCGCACGATCAGAGTGCCTCCTGGATGCACTCGCTCCATGAAGTACTCCCGAGCTTCGCCCAGGCACCCATGTGCTCTCCGGGTCAGATGCACCGGTGGGTCAGCGCCGAGGAGTACGTCACGCACCGCGCGGACAAGCCGGAAGGACGCGCCCTGGCCGAAACCGGCCCCGCTCCATTTGGCCTTGCCGCCTCCGTCGGCCGGTTCGACGAAGCACCGTTTCCGTTTCCAGTCGATGTAGGTGACCTGCCAGTTCCGGCCGGCAAGCAGAAGCCGACGGGGACCGGCGATGTGCTCGGTGAGCAGGCTGGGGTCTGTCCGGCCGATCTCGGTCCGGCCCTGCAGGACGGTGAACTGCGGCGGTGCGGTGAACACCGCGGTGAGATTCATGAAGTGCCGGTGGCCGAAGCGGCGTTCGGCCTCCGGACCGATGAAGAGCAACCCGTCGTCTTGATCGAGGTATCCCTCTGTCACCAGGTGTTTGACGATCGGCTGCGCGGACGGGCCGAACGGCCCGAGGCCGTTCCACCCTTCATGCCACAGATTGCTTCCGACGCCGCCCTCTTGGAGACAGAGGGCGAGCAACTGCTGAGCCACGATGTGCCGCGGCTCGGGAGGTGCGACCACTGGCTCGACCCACCCTCTCGACCACTGCAACAGGAGCCCTGCCGCACTCAGCAGGCCCGTGCGGTCGAGAGCGAGGAAGAGACAGTTCCGTGAGGTCCCGGGGCGGCGTCCGGTACGGCCGATCCGCTGCAGGAAGGAGGCGACCGATGCCGGTGCGTCGATCTGGACGACCCGGTCCAGGTCACCGACATCGATGCCGAGTTCGAGCGTGCTGGTCGACACGATCACGCAGTCCCGCGCTTCGGCGAAAGCCGCTTCCGCCCGCCTGCGCTCGTCGAGCGAGAGCGATGCGTGAGAGAGGAACGTGACGACCCCTCGGGCCCGTAGCGCTGATCCCAGTTCTTCGACCAGTCGCCGTGACTCGCAGAAGACCAGGCGCTTCTCACCGCGGTGCAAGGTGCTGATGACGGTTGCCGCGTTCTCGAGCGATCCCACGTAGTCGAGCTGAATGTCCCCGGACGGTACGGAGACAGGGGGCGCACCACTCGCTGCGTCCCGCGGCGCGTCCAGGTGAGGGGCGACGACTTGTGCGGGGCGCGTGCCCGCTCCCGAGCCCTGGAGCCAAGTGAGAAGTTCGCCGGGATTGCCGACCGTCGCCGAGAGTCCGACGCGCTGAAGTGGACGCCCCACCACCCGTTGCAGTCGCTCCAGTACGGCCAGCAGGTGCCAGCCCCGGTCGTCGCTGGCGAAGGCGTGCACCTCGTCGACGACTACCGCCCTGAGCCCCGAGAAGAACGACGCATGATCGACATTGACGCTCACCAGCATCGCTTCCAGCGACTCGGGGGTGGTGAGCAGGACGTCCGGACGGTCCGCCAGGATGCGCTTGCGGTTACCGGAGGTGGTGTCGCCGTGCCAGAGTGCGGCGCCGCGTCCGAGCCAGGAGGCGTACGTCTCGACCCTGGGCAGCAGGTTGTTGAGCAGCGCCTTGAGGGGGCAGAGGTACAGCACCGACGTGCCGGACCACCGGGCGCGGTGCATGCGCGACAGCAGCGGGAAGCACGCCGCTTCCGTTTTCCCGCCTGCGGTCGGGGCGAGGAGGAGGGCGTCCTCGCCTGCGGACAGCGGCTCGACCGCCGCTTCCTGGAGTGGGCGCAGTCCCTTCCAGCCAAGGGTGTTGACGATGTGGTGGACGAGCGCGGGTTCCAACTCATCGACCGCGCTCACGGCAGTTCCAGCGCGATGTCGTCGGCATCCCCTGCCGCGGCGTTTCGCTCGACACCGGTGAGTTCGGCCTCCGCGATCGTGAGTGCATAGTGCTCGCGCGGGTTGAAGTCCTCGAACTCGTCGACCCTGTCGAGGACATCGGCAACGAGCTTGCGCAGAAAAACACGTGGTGCGATGCCGACTTTCCCGCCGAGTCCGCCGGTGACAGCTGTGGCCAGCTCGTCGACGTAACGGTCGTCGACGCGGGCTGCGACCCGGTCTGGATGGGCCGCGGCTCCCTGATAGAGGTCGCGGACGTTCCGGCCGAGTTCTCCGAGCCTGGGCAGGTCGAAGCCCGGCAGGCGCAGTTGCACCGCGCGCGGTGAGTCGAAGCGCGGATCCGTGGTGAAGTCGGTGGCCAGGCGCTGGGCCAGCGGGGGGAGCCGCTGCGCGCCCTGCTGGCCGTCGTAGAAGGCAGGGGTGCCTGTGATGACGAGGAAGAGCCCGGGGAACCGGCCCGCGTCGATCTCGTCGAGGAGTTGCCGTAGTGCGTTGAGGCCCTTCTCCCGGACATCGCCGCGAACCCGCTGCAGCGTCTCGATCTCGTCGAGTACGAGGAGAAGACCGGGATGGCCGCAGTCCCGCAACACAGTGAGCAGGCCCTGGAGAAAGCCCAGGGCGGCGAAGTGGTCGAGGTCTCCGCGCACTCCCGCCGAGCGGCGTGCCGATGCCGCGACGGACTTCTGTCCGCCGAGCCAGGCGATCAGCGCTTCCGCGGTGGCCGCGTCCCCCTCCGCGACCGCTCCTCGGTAGCCGCGCAGGGCCGCGGCGAACGCGGGGGTGGTGCGCGCCACATCAGCGAGCCGTCGCTCCATCAGCGCGGTCACGGCCTCGGAGAGCGCCGCCTCGTCCTCCTCGTCGAGGTCCCCGCCGTCGAGGACTTCCTCCTCCAGCGTGTAGAACCAGGAGTCGATCACCGCCCGCAGCGCACTGGGTTGGTGCGTGGCCGTCGCCAGGCGTTCGGTGAGCCTTCGGTAGACGGTCTCCAGGCGGTGCAGGGGCGTTTCCGTCTCGGAGATCTGCACTTCCGCGGTGGCCAGGCCGGCCCGCTTGGCGCGCTCGGTCAGCCAGCGTGCGAAGAACGTCTTGCCGGACCCGTAGTCGCCACGGATCGCGTGGAAGGCAGCGCCGCCGCGGGTCACGGTGGCGAGGTCGTCGTCGAGGGCGCTTTCGAACCGGCCGAGTCCCACGGCGAAAAGATCGAGACCGGCCTGCGGTACGGTGCCGCGTCGCAGCGCGTCGATGACCTCGCGCCGTCTGGCCACGCTCACCAGGGCGGACTGCGACATCTCGTTACTCCTTCGGCTTCGGCTGCTGCTGCTGCGGCTGCGGCTGCGGCTGCGGCTGCGGCTGCGGCTGCGGCTGCGGCAGGAACTGCTCGCGCAGCAGCGGAACATCGAGTTTCACCGCATGTCCCGCGTCGACGAACCCGAGGACGGGGTAACCCTCGACATTCAGCAGGCGCTGGACCGTTGCGACGAATCCCTCGATGTTGCGCCGGACACGTCCGGTCGCCGAGATGGCCGCGACGAGCGCCGCCGGGGACATGGTGCCGCCCGCGGCGACGAGAGCGTCGATGACCGCGGCGACGACCTTCGCCTCCGGCGCCTTGCGGACGTATTCTTTCTGCGCCGCGTAGACCTCGCTCGCCACCACCTCGCTGCCCAGGCCGCCGACGGTGGCTCGGAGCACGGCGGGAGAACTCTTGCGGGCCTCGGTGCCGGTCGCGTCCTGACGCGGCGCTGTCGGCGCTGTCGGCGGGGCGGCTCCCGCACGCCCGGCTGCGGGAAGGGCGGCCCTCGTGGACTCGTCCGCCGGCAGGGGCTCACTCCACCACGAGGGGGTCGACTGCTCCCGCGGGAGCCCGACCCAGCCCTTGGGTGTCTGCTCGGCGACAGCGACCAGGGTGAGGACCGGGACCGTCACCTCAGCGAGAGACGCGCCTCCGTGGTAGCCGGCCTTGCGTCCGGTGTACCGGATGTCCTCACGCCACGGCACGACAACGCTTCCGGCGCCTTCCAGGACCCTCTCTCCCCGGATCTCGATCTCTCCGTCCCGGGCCGGCCCGCCGGTACGCCAGCGTGGCGAGACGGCTCCGGACACGTGCGCCTCCGCACTCCCGCTCCGGCCGCCGCGTTCCAGGACGTGTCCGTGGTCGGCGACCAGCACGACCGGTCGCCCATAACTCCTGGCGGCTGAGAGCAGGTCCCGCAGGTGGGTGATGTCATCGAGGCCCCAGCTCGTGCCGCGCCCCTGTTGTCCCTTGTCGAGCGCGTCGTCGATGGTGTTCAGGACGACGCCGACGACCGCCTCGGAGGCGAGTGCCCCCATGAGCTCGTGGGAAAGAGCATGGCCCGTCTCGCCACCGATGTCCGCTTTGTGGAAAAGAGCGGCTTCCTTGTGGTGGCGTTTCCAGAAGGCGCTGAAGCCCGCGGCCTCCACGGACTGCCCTCCTTGTACGGCTTCTCCCGTGAGGAGCGAGGCGCGGCTCGTCCGGGTGACGGAGGGCAGCATGGATACCGCGGCCGTCCGGGCTGCCGACTGTCCGTCGGCCGGTCCCGGCACGACTTCCCGCCAGCCTTCGCGTTCGGCTTCCTCGCCGAGCTGTATGGCGACCGCGCAGCTCATCCCGTCGAGTACGACGACCAGGGGCGCTCCCGCACCGGCCAGTGGACGTACCGCCGTCTCCAGGACGTTCTCGATGACCAGGGCGTCGTGTGGCCGGCGCGCGGTGGCGTATGCGGACGACCAGGCAGCGAGATGGCGGGCGAACTGCTCGTCGAGGGCCTCTCTGCGCGCCCGGCCCCTCTCGTAAAGGCCCCGCAGTTCGCGACCTGTGGCCAGATCACCGCCCGGGTCCCCCGCCCACAGGAGGGTGAGCGCGCGATCGGCCCACCCCCAGTCGGTGATCTGGGAGCGGATGCCGCTCTCCACCGTGGGCACGGCCGGTTCGGGCTGTTCGAGCCAGCGGGCGATGCGCACCGCCATCTCGGCCATCTGCACCCGGTCCGGGTAGAGGGCGGCAAGGCCGTGTCCTGCCAGATCTGCGAGCGCGGTCTCTCCCGCCGTGGAGGAACGGCGTGCTTCGGCCACGGTCCGGCCGAGTTGCGCGGCGAAGCCGGTGGGCAGGAACCGGCTCCCGGTGAGGGTCTCGGCGAGACCCGCTGTCTCGGCCAGTTGGTCGGCACGGTCCAGTACGGCGAAAACCTGGCGTCGGGCAGCCGGGCTAGTCCTGGCTTGGGCGATCCAGCGGGTCAAGGTCCCTTCCACCGCGTCGGTGAAGGCACTGAGGGCAGCCCGGCGGGGCATGACCTGACCGAAGAGGCCGCCGATCGTGAGGGCGGTGTCGGGAGCCACCGCCGGGTCCCTCAGGACCGCCGCGAGGACGCCGAGCGCCATGGCGTCGTGGCCGAGTCCGGCTTCCGCGAGGGAGAGGAGCACCGGCGCCGCGTGGCCCGCGGCGTCGCCGAGCCACTTCTTCAGTTCGGCGCGTTCGGCGAGGGGGAGTTCGGCGAAGCGGAGTGGGCCCGCCGGCGTGCGCGACCAGGCGAGGAGGGTGTCGGTGTCGAGCGTGGGCGGCTGTGCCTGGGAACCGGTCGCGGATCCGCCCTCACCGGAGCCGGAGCCGAGGCCGAGCCGCTGCACGGCCAGCGCACGCAATGCGGTGTCGAGGGTGAGCAGCCCTCCGACCCGGGGCCAGCCGGCGTCAGAAGGTTCGGCGTCCAGGAGGGCTTCCAGGAGCCATTCCATGCCGTACATGCGGACGTCGAGGCCGGTGGCGCCGAATCGCTGGGTGACGACCTCCGCGTTCTCGACGGTGAGCGTGCGGCGGAGAATGGCCTGCCCGCGCAGGTCCCAGCCGAGCTGCTCGTCGTCGACTCCGGTGGTGACCACGAGGACGTCGCCCGGTCCGGCCGAATCCCGGTGATCGTGCCAGGCTGCCGTCACGCCGAGGACGGAGGACTCGTCGCGGACCTGCACGCGGCGGGGCTCGTTCTCGACGGCGGTGGTGAACCGGGTGGGCGCTCCGGGAAGGTAGCGGCCGTGGATCAGGACCAGGCTGCGTTCACGCAGGCTGTCCTTGTGCGCGGTCAGGAGCGCTTCGACGGTGCGGCGTCCGACCCGGGGCGCGGCGGGGGCCATCAGTCTCCGGTCCCTTCACTGTCGCTGCCCTCGGCGGCGACCGGCTTCCAGGTGACCTGGACCCGACGGTCGGGATGGGCGAGCAGGAACGTCCGAATCTCGTCCTCGATGCGCGTGACCGTGGCGGCCAGCGTCGCTTCGAGCCGCGTGGGTTCGACCACATGCACGGCGCGAGGAGCCTCCGGGCGGCCCGTGGGCTCGGGCGCGGTCCCGTGGCCCGTGCTATCGGTGGGCGGCGCCGTGGCGGGAGGTGCGGGGACGCTCGGATTCCCGTGCTCGGTGAGGCTGACGTCCTGGGCGGTGCGCTCCGAGGGCACCGCCGGTTCCACGGGCGTGACGGGCGGGGCTGCCTGAGCGAGCCGGGCCACCTCCCGCATCAGCGCCTTGGTGCTGTCCCGCAGCCCGTCCAGTACGGGAACGAGCGAGGACTCCTCCTCGTGCTCGTTGGCGGTCCGGGAGACCTGTTCGAGGAGCCGACCTGCGCGCTCCCCGACACTGTCGCCCCGGTTCGTGAGGGAGCGGACCGTGTCGAGGTCCTCCGTCCAGTCGGGCGAGCGCAGCGCGGTGAGCACTTCGGGGGCCTGTACGAGCGCTGCACCGATCTCTCCGTCCGTGACGTCATACGCGGCGGCGGCCAGCTCCCGCACCAGGGCAGCGGGGGAATCGGTGCGCAGCAGGCGCGCGACGAGATCGGCCGCGGCCTTCATGGACCTGATGCGCGGGGAGTCCGCGCCCCCCGGCCCTGCCAGGCCGAGGCGTGCCGCGTTGTCCTGCAGCAGGGTGCGGGCATCGCCGACCGCCCGCTGATTGTCCTCGGCGACCTTGCGGACCTGCTCCGCGAGACTCGCGACGTTACGGGCGAACAGCACGCGTGAGACGGTCTTGCCGAAGATCTTCCCCGCGCGTCCCAGGGCAGTGCTGAACTCCTCCTCGCTGGGGAGTTCCACCGCCCGGAGCCCGTACCCCTGCCCGATCCGTTCGAGGTCGGGGGCCTCGGTCAGCGGCGAGGTCTGGTAGACCCAGGTGCGGTCGTCGAGCAGGGCGTAGGTCGCGATGACCAGGTTGCTGACGTTGCGGTCGAGGCCGGTGTAGCCGAGCTCCTCGATCCAAGTACGGATGTCCTCCACCGACAGGTCGGGGCCGACGTCGGGATTCTCCGCGGCCTTCTTGTTGATCCGCAGCCGCCAGTCGTTGGTGACGTTGAGCGGTCCGTCGTGCACTTCGCCGAGCCCGAGGGCGTGGACGATCTTCCGTACGGTGGCCAGCTGATGCCCGTCGACGACGACGCGGCGGCCGCCGTCCGCCATGGCCCGGTTGATCCACGTCAGCGTGGTCTTCAGCTCGGCTTTGGTGATGGCCTTGCGGGTGAGGCGCGGATCGAAGTCCGGGTGCTTGGGATGGCGGGCCGCGAGGATGTCGTCCGCGACGAAGTACAGGTTCTCCTCGAAGCTGACCGCTGCCTCGGGGTTGGTGCGGGCGAAACCAGGCTGGAGGGTGAGCAGGTGCTTGCCTTCGGGGACCTCGGCTCCGGTGGTGCCGGGTTCGGCCCGGGCGATTCCGTACACCTGCTGGAGCGCCTCGATGAGCTGACCGGTGAGGTTGTCCCTGGACGCCTTGAGCTGGTTGCGGATCTGGGCGCGCTCCTCGGCGGGGCGCGTGGCCGTGTGCTCTTCGAGCCGGTCCCGCTCGAGCAGGTAGTTGATCTTCAGTAGGCGTCCGAGGTTGCGGCTCTTCTGCTCGGAGAGGAAGTCGGACAGCCAGACGACGGTGGGGTGGGTCTTTCCCGCCCGCTTCATCCGGTCGACCCGCTGCACGTCGTCCATCGGCGAGTGGTCGCCGTCGTCGAAGGGATAGTCGATGACGATCCTGAGGTCGCTGCCCAGCTGCGGCCTGAACTGCTCGTCGGGCAGATGGGGGTCACGCACATTGCCGAAGACGAACTCGGCGGTGCGCTTCGTCCCGCGCCAGACGACCTCCCGTACACAGACGAACGCCTGGGTGTCGGGGATTCCGAGCGCGGCCCACAGCTGGTCCTTGATCCACTGCCGCCGGTAGCCGGTCTGGTCCGCGACGCCCTGCACCTCTTCGAGGAGCGGTTCGACGTCGAGGTCCGACAGGTGCAGATGGAACATCGGGTCGGTGCTGTCGCCCTCGCTGCGCAGTTCCCCGTCGAAGCCCTCGGACTGCAGTTCCTGCAGCCGTTTGACCGCGACCGAGCCCGCGTCGCCGACCCGTGTCCGGATGGTGCCGTGGTTCAGGGCCGCGAGCTTGCCGCCGGTGAGCCGGGACAGGGCGGGAACGTGCGGGGCGAGGGCGGCGAGCAGCAGCGTCTTGATGAGCCGGTCGTCGGTCTGGAAACGCTTGTCGTCGGCCGATCCGTACTTCGTCAGAAGGTGGTCGCGTACCCGGTCGTGGAAGCGCCGGGCGGTCTCCGCCTCCGCCTTCAGCTTGGCCGTGAACGCCTCGCCGGTGCGCTGCGCGATGACGTCCCACAGGTCCCCTATCGGGATGAGTTCGCCCAGCTTGAGGTCGTCGAGACGGCGCCCGAGGAGTTCCTGTACGAGCTTGAGACCGGTCCGCTCCCGCTGCAGCGCCCCGGAGAGGTCGACCAGGACGTTGAGCAGGGCGGGAGACAGGGGGTAGAGCGTGCGGAAGTCGTCCCAGTTCGCCTCGGTACGGCCCTGCGCGTCGAGCAGGACCTGCCGCACCTCGTCCCTGGAGGACTCGACGAGCTTGAACGCGTCGTCGCGCGCCTGCTCCATCCCGGCCCGCGGGGCGAGGACCCGGTGCTTGATGATCTCGACGAGGTTGCTGTCCTCCAGCTCGACGACGTCGATCCGCCCCGCGAGGTAGTCGATCTGCTGCTCGAGGTTCTGCACCTCGGCGCCCGCGACGTCCGCACCGATCAACTGGGACAGGTCACGCTGGCGGGAGATGAACGACACGATCGGCACCGGGCGGCTCGGGTCGGCGGACTCGATCAGCTTGACCAGCCTCTGCACCTGGTCGCGTACGAAGTCCTGCTCCCCCATGTGCGCCTGGAGCCAGAGGATCAGCTCGTCGAGGAAGAGTACGACCCCGTCGTAGTGGAGAGACCTGGCGTGCTGGGAGATGACCTTCAGGCCGTTCTCCAGCGGGATGAAGGAGTCCTTGTCACCACGAGCCGCCTGGGCGTACGCAGCCATGGGGCCGCTGACCAGCGCTGACACCAACCGGTCGCGTTCCGGATCGCCGGCCTTCGCCTCGAAGGCCGCGTCCAGCTCGGCGGTGCTCCAGTCGAGCGGGACGGCGATGTCGCCCGTACCCGCGTCGATGACGGCCACATCGTCGGCGTCCTCGTCCGCCGCGGCGGCGGTCCGCTCAGTCGGCGCTCCGGCTCCGAGCCACTGCCGGAACTTGTCGTCATCGGCAAGGAAGTCGCGCTGGCGCTGCGCATCGGCGAGTAGTGCATCGGCCCGATAAACGGCAGGGGTCGGCGCTTCGGGGTGGAGCCGACGCACGGTGTGCACGTAGCCGCCGAGCAGCGCGGAGTCCAGGTCCGCGGAGCCGACCAGGTGGTAGGGCACCATCAGGAAGCGGCTGCTCGGCAGCCAGTCCTGGTGTTCGGCCATGGCCTCGGCGAGGCCGGTCTTGGCCTGGGCCGCCGGATGGTTGTTGAGCGCCGCGTGCAGCACGGTCAGGAAGTGGCTCTTACCCGCGCCGAAGGAACCGTGCAGATATGCGGCGTGCGAGTCTCCGGTCCGCACGGCGTCGGCGACCAGGCCGAGCGCTTTGCGGAACTGCTTCTGCAGCTGCTCGGTGACGACGTACTCGCCCACCCGCGCATCGGTCTCGTTGAAGCCCTGAGAGAGATCGACCTTGAAATTTCCGGCGTGGACGTCTTCCTTGACGGCGATGACGTCACGCAGGACGAGCTCTCTGGTCGACATCAGGCGATCATTCCCTCACTCGGCTGGACCCCGGCAACACCGGTGACACGCTGCTGCGGCGCGCCCCCTGCCAATCTTGCCAGGCCATACGTGTGCGGAACCGGCCCTTCGCACCCTTCACGCACCGGCCGATCACTGTCCGCGACCACTCAAGCCCCACAGGCCCCGCCACCTCACGCAGCGTCGCGTCCGGGGCCGAGGTCCGGCAGGCCGGCCATGGCCGAGTCGCGCCCTATCCAGCGTTCCGGCTCGCTGTTCCCCTGAATAGAGGGCTACGGGCGCCCTACGGGGGAGGACGGATGGGTACGTCATCACGGTGGCCGGGGCCGAGAGGCAACCCCGGTACGCCGGCCGGCGAGTGGAGCCGTGTCTCACAGCGGCTCTCCTCGTGGCGGTCCGGCCGCCTGGAGGACCTGGAGCCGATCGCCGAGGACTGCTTGGGTGTCCTGCATCGCACTCTGCGAGCGGACCCGTCCGCCTTCGGGCTGCGGGACACCGCCCGCGCGGCCGGTGAGCGGCTGACGACTGCCATGGACAGCCTGGCGGCGGGTCCGGGCACCATCTCCGCGGACGGTCCGCCTGATCCTCTCGGGGCTGATCCCCGTACGGACTTCGCTGCCCGGCTCGTCCGGGCGGTGGGCGGCGAAGGCGGCACGGTCGCCGACGCGGCCGTACGACGGGCTGCCGCGGCGACCGCGGACCGCATGGCCACACGGCACCCGGAGGTGCTCGCCGCGGACGGCAAGGGCTGGTCCGGTGACCTGCTCTGCCTCCTCTACCAGTGGTTCTTCGCGGATGTCGTGGCCGAGTTCCTGCGCGCCGTCGTCGCCGAAAAGATCAAACTCGTGGTTCCGGTACTCCCGTTGGCCGATCCTGAGGACCACATCGCGGACTGGGTCGCCGGGCAGGTGCTGCACCTGGTGCCGAACCCCTGCGAGGAGGCCGCGCGCCTGGTGGAGGCAGCGGAGAAGGCCGGGGACGTGGTCGCCGCCTTCGAGGACCCGACGGCCGACTCGCTCACGCAGGTCGCGCGGGGCCTCGTCCCCCGTGCGGTGGGCAGCGTGCTCGGCCTGCTCACCCCGTCCGGCGCCGCTTCGGACGAGAACCCCGGAGCACTGTCGAACGAGGGGACACCTGCCGCATGACCACGGACACCCCCGCCTTTCACTTCTGGCTCCCCGACCCGGGTGCCCCGGCGCCCGACCCTGGCTGGCAGCCGCTGAGCGACGCCCTGTACTGGGAGTCCCCGACCCGCGCGCCCGACCGTCGCCACCTCCTCGCTCCCGCCCCGGACTGGGCGGACGACCTCCAGCGGGTGGCCCGTGCCGTCTTCGCCGCGGACCGCTGCACCTCGCGGGAGGAGACCTTCGACCACTGGACCCGGCACATCCGCCTCTCCGTCCCGGTCACCGCTCCCGACGCGTGGACCCGCGCCCTCCCGCACCTCACCGCGCTGCTCGCCACGGTGACGGGCGACCGCTGGGAGGTCGAGTTCCGCCCTTACGACGCCGACGCGCGGCCCCGACGCCGCCCGCTGCCTTTCGACCCCGAGGGGTACGCCCGCGAGGTGGCCCTGTTCTCCGGCGGCCTCGACTCCCTCGGCTGGGCGGCCCAGCGCGCCACGGTGCACAGCCCGCACGCGCTGCTCCTGGTCACGTTCGAGGAGCGGAACTTCGAGTCGCTCCAGGACACCGTGTACGAAGCGGTGTTCCGGCGGCGTGAGCGCGACCTGCGCCGCCTGGAGCAGAGCCAGACGGTACGCAAGCCGAAGGGCGCCGCCTTCACGCTCGAACGCTCCACCCGCTCGCGCGGCCTGCTGTACGCCGCGACGGCAGTCCATGCGGCCGCGGCGGAGCGCGTTCCCGTCGTCCACGTACCCGAGAACGGGCAGCTCGCCCTCAACCCGCCTCTCTCCGCGGCCCGTTGGGGCGCCTGCTCCACCCGCTCGGTGCATCCGTGGACGCTGCACCACCTCAACCGGGTCATCGAGTTGATCGCGGACCGGCCGGAGCGGGTGGTCCAGGTCGTCAATCCCTTCGCGGCGCTCACGAAGGGCGAGGTGTGCGAAGCGGCCCGGGACGCAGGGCTGCCACGCGAGGTCGCGGAGGCCACGCTGAGCTGCGGCTCGTCTCCCATGCGGCAACCCGGGCGGTCGCGGTTGCGGCGCGTGCCGCACTGCGGCCTCTGCTTCCCTTGCCTGGTCCGCCGCTCGGGCCTGCTGCACGCATACGGCGGGGACCGCACCCCATACGCGGCCGACCCCTGGGATCCGTCCTTAGATACGGACCTCGCCCAGCACTGGCGGGCGCTCACGCGCTGGCTGGACACCCCGTGCACGGTGCTCGACCTGGTGGCCGACGTCCCGCTGCCGCCGGATGTCCGACCGGCGGAGCTCCTGGCCGTCGTGGAGAACGGGCGGGAGGAACTGCGGGCGTTCGTCGCCGAGGCACCTGCGGTACGGCGGACCGCCTGACGCGCCTTGCGGTTCACGACCCGGCCGGCTCGGTCTGCGCCCATACGGTCTTGCCCGGCCCGGTGCGGTCGTCGACACCCTAGCGGTGGGCGACGGCTTCGACGAGGGCGAGCCCCCGGCCGCCCTCGGCGTCCGGGTCGGCCATGCCGACGTCCGACGGGTCGGGCCGCCGCGAGTGGGTGTCGGACACCTCGATCCGTACGACGGCACTCTCGTGCTCGTACAGCACGCGCAGTGCGAAGTTCCGCCCCGGTACGCGTCCGTGGCGGGCGGCGTTGGCCGCGAGCTCGGCGACGAGCAGGGCGACGGTGTCGTGGAGCGGGGCGCCGGGCGGAACGCCCCAGTCGCCGAGCCGCCCCAGGGCGGACCGGCGCGCGAGGCTCGCGCCGAGCGGAGTCGCGGGGAACGCACGGGTGAACACACTTACGGTTACGGGCGGTTGGGCCTGCTGAGCTGTCATGGGCCCAGTCTTCCGGCGCCCCCACCCCAGGTGACAGGAACGCCACTGGTACAGATCCATCTGTATGGGTTCACGCTCTGGACTGGGCGGGTAACTCCCCGTAACTCTTGGTGAGTTGATCGAAGCGCGGGAGGCGGGCGGCGATGACGGCGGACCACGACGGTGACATGGCGGCGGGTAGTGAACCCGAACTGTCCGACAGCCTCCGAACGTTCGGGGCCGTCCTGAAGGCGCTGCGGGAGGCGGACGGACTCACCCAGGAGGAGTTCGCACCGCGGGTGCGGTACTCGGCGGCGTACATCGCGAAGATCGAACAGGGCAAGCGGTTCCCTCCGGAGAACCTCCCGGACCGGACTGCGGAGGTCTTGGGGCCGGTCGCGGGAAAAGTCCTCACGGCAGCAGCGAAGAGCCTGCGCAGGAAGGCCGGTCTGGCTTCCTGGTTCCTGCAGTGGGCGGGGATCGAGGAGGAGGCGACCACGCTGTACGCGTATGAGTGCCGGGGGGTTCCGGGGTTGTTGCAGCCGGAGGGGTATATCCGGGCGGTGTTCGAGCGCAACCTGCCGCCACTCACGGACGAGCAGATCGAGCGCCAGACGACGGCACGGCTGGAGCGCCAGACAGTGCTGTGCGCACACCCGAACACAGCGTTCAGCTTCATCATCGAGCAGTCGCTGTTGGAACGACAGTTGGGCGGCGCGGACGTCACAAGGGAGCTGATCGACCACCTGCTCTTCATCGGCCGTCGCACCAACGTCGAGATCCAGATCATGCCGCTTCGGCAAGAGGATCACGCCGGGTTCGAAGGGGAGATGTATCTGGCCGAAAGCCCTGGCAACCAGTGGTTCGGCTACACCGAGGGACATCGCTCCAGCGCCCTGATCACGGCCCCGGGCGACGTAAGCGTGCTCCTCCAGCGCTATGGCAAACTGCGTTCCCAGGCCCTGGATTGCCGGGCTACGGTGAGCCTGCTGGAACAGATGCGAGGAGCGCTATGAGTACGACGGAAGACCTGAGCTGGTTCAAGAGCAGCTACAGCGGCGGCGAAGGCGACAACTGCATCGAGATCGCCGTCCGCCCGGACGCGGTCAACGTCCGCGACTCCAAGGACACCGGCCGCCGGCCCTTCACCGTGACACCCGACGCCTGGTCAGCCTTCACCACATACGCGTCGGGATCCTGACGCCCGAGTCGGTAAGGCGGCAGGGGCTCTGCCGCCTCACCGACCTCCCGCTTCCCTACTCCTCGCCCAACTCGACCTGCTCGACGGGCTTCCTCTTCGGCGCGACAGCCTTTCGCCCACGCGGCTTCGTCACCGGCCGCCACGCCTCCAACTGCGCCTCACCGACACCGTGCCTGCGCAGTAGCGCCTCATAGTCCGCCTCAAGCACCTCGGCCGGCACCTCGTCGTCCCACTCAGCGTCCGGCTCCCCGTGCCACTGCTTCACCCACGGCATGACCTCCCGCAGCCCCGCGAGCAGCGGAACGATCCGCTCGGTGCTCCAGCCGTCCCTCTTGGTCCGCGCATCGATGAGCTGGGACAGCACCTGAGCCTGATCCTTGTGATCCCACCCGGCCCATCCGAGCATCAGCGTCGGGTCCCCGTCCGGGCTCGCATCGGGATACGAGATGAACCGTTCCTTGGGTACGTCGAGCTTTCCTCGGTTCGACCAGTACGACGTCCGCAGGAAGTCCGAAGTCTTGTACTTGCTCGGAGGATCGATATCGAGCCGCTCCCCCGCCCGGTCTTCCTCCCGCTGCTTCTCCCAGACCTCTTCCCACTGGGCACGGATGCGCAGCCCAGCGTCCTTGTATCGCAGGGCTGCCAGATATGGAACGTGCTCATCGGCGATGACCTCGGTCAGCACCTGGGCGAGAGGCAGATCCGGCATACCGAGGTGGTCGGAGGCGTAGAGCGCCGCAACGGACACGAAATCCGCATCCGAACTCAACTGGTCCGCAAGGTAGTTGACCGTCATCGAACGCGGCTGCTTCATCCCGTCCCGCAGCTCGTACCACAACTCATCGCTCTCGCACCGATCGAGCAGCCAGGCCCGCAGCGCACCCCTCTCCTTCTTCTCCCACGACACAGCGGACCAGCGCCGCTTGCACTCAGGCCGCTCGATCAGCCCGATGTCCTTGGGCCGCGAGGTGATGATGTCGATCCGCGCCTGAACGATCTTCCGGTACCACTCGGGCCAGTGCGGGGGAATCTCCGTTACGGGCGTGGAACCGTGACGCCGAAACCACTGCCCTACAGCCTCGTCCGTAGCAGCCCGGGGAGCGATCGCCAGCTCGAACGCCCTCTCGCCTAGGTCAACTTCAGGAAGATCAGGGATCGCTTCACCCACGGTCGTGCGCGCCAATTCAGCTCCACTGAGCAATCCGTATTGACCGTAAACTCGCCAGTCCAGCTCCTCCTGAAGAGCAATCATCTGCCGCCAGATACGAGCATGCTCAGACTCTGCCGCGTCGAGAAGCGTGCGGTCGGGTGTCACACGTGAGCAGATAGCAGGCGGCTCTTGGTCAGCAAGCTCGCGAGCCAGAGTGTCCATCTGGCGCCCCAGCTCAAGCGGAAGCTCCCCGGGTAGCGGAAATTCCTGCAGCTTCGTCCCGGTGAACTCGTAGAAGCTTTCCCACGCATACCTGCCGGTCGAGCGCTCGCCTCCCCGATTCCCCTTGTCCTGGCTGACCTGCTTCAACCAGAAGCAAGCCGTCGACGAATTGAGCACCCCCAACAACTCCAGGTGCGCATCCTCATCCGCCCCCTCACGCATCTGAATCAACGGCGCGTGACGGTTATAGACCTTCTTACCCCTACCCAGGACAAAGTGGTTATGAGTGGAAACACAAGCGAACGCAAGCGTGAGATCTGCGTAACGGTGACTGAAGAACATCGAGTACTCGAACCACTCAAGTTCCCGCTCAAGCTGAGTCTTCCCATAAGCCACACGCTCGCGAAGGATCAGGCGATTCGGCCAGGCCAGCTTGAGCACAGCATCATTGCTCCGCGCTCGGTCGGGCTTTTTCTCGTCGTATGGCCAAAGGATCTCGGTGGGCGAAACAATCCGCCAGTCCCGAGTGGTCTCCCCATCCACCATGGGACGCCTCATTGCATCGGGCACGCCAGCTCGCCTCAGTGCGCCTCGCCCCAAGACATATGCATCGTCCGCGCGCGTCACCGCACCGAAGCCGATCGAAGCCACACGCTCGCGCAGCACCGCCACGGCCTTGCTCTCAATCAGCTCCTGCAACGCGCCCGCTCCACCGCCGCTGACCGCCCAAGGGTGCGACGAAAACGTTCGTGCCACCTCGTTCTCCACGGACACCCAGTCCGACTCACTCCCAGGCCGACCCACCTGCTCCACAATCGCCTGCCATACGTACCCCTCCGCCTCCTTCCCCTTCGGCGGCTGCCCCGGCTCCCCCCGAACCCCCAACACCGCCCGAACAGTCCGCCCCGGACTAGGAATCCGGTTCCGCCCCACCAGAATCACCGTAGGCGTGCCATGTCCCGGGATGTACGCCCCCGACGTATCGATCACATGCGACAGCTCGGCCCGGTTCCGGAAGAAGACCTCGATGAGCTTCTTGCCGAACTCCCGCTTCATGAAGGAGTTCGCCGTGATCTGCCCGACGAACCCACCCCCGCCGAGCCGCCCGCCCGGCCCCCTGACCGCAAGGTCGAACAGTCGCGCCGCGAACGGTACGGACAGGGCATAAGTCCCCGCGCACACATCCTTGTACGCCGCCCGGTAGTTCTCGTTCTCCTGCTTGTCCTTCACCGTGATGTACGGCGGGTTCCCCACCACCACGTGATACGAGCCCCGCCCAAGCAGATCCGCCCGCTTCGCGTACTCCCACACGTCCTCCGTCGAGTACGCGTACGTCTCCCCGTCCCCGTCCTCGCCCTCGGTCCCCACGACCGCATCCGCGAACAACGTGTCCAGCTCAATCTCGGTCTGGATGCCGGTCGCACCCCGCCCGTGAAGGAGCGAGTCGCCGACCGCCACGTTGATCGGGAAGGGCCGCATCCTGTCGAGCCTGGTCTCGCCCGCCGCCTTCATCGCGGCGACGAGGAGCCGGAAGCGCGCGATGCTCGCTGCGAACGGGTTCTTGTCGCAGCCGTGGACGGATTCAAGGGAGCGCCGGACCAACGTCCAGTCGGCCGTGCCCGGTTCCGCGATGCGCCACTTGTCAAGGAGCCGGTGGAAGATGCCGAGCAGGAAGTGGCCCGACCCGCACGCCGGGTCGATCGTTCGCAGCCCGCGCAGCGGCTCGCCCTTCGGATCCAGGGGGTCTTCCCGTACCGCGTTGAGGCCGAACTCCTCGATCGCCGGTTCCAGGGTCAGGTCGAGGATGAACTCCTCGACGAATTCCGGGGTTTGGAGCAGGGCGTACGTCTTGCGGGCGTGCTCGCTCAGGTCCTGGTACAGGTCGCCGAGGAACCGGGTGTTCCACTCCGGGTCCGTGAAGTCGTAACGGATCTCGCCCGCCGCACCCCACCTGCGCCAGAAGGCGAGCAGCTTCGTCGCCGAGTCGTAGCCGGGGGTGATGCTCCACAGCGGGTTGTGGTTCTTGTCGAAGAGGCCGGCCGCAGCCGCGTTCGTACCAGCGAGGTGGTCGAAGGACTCGATCAGCCAGTCACGGTCGTTGAGTTGGGGGTGCTCGCGGAAGAACTGGTCGTGACGGGCCTCCGCCTCGGCGAGGCGCTCACCGGGGCCGGCGATGTAGGGCTCCTCGATCAGCCCGTTGTCCTCGCAGAAGCGGACGAAGACGCAGGCGAGGACCCAGGCCGCCGCGGCCTGCGTGACCCGCTCGTCACGCCACGCGGCGTAGGGGGCCGCGATCCGCTTCGCCTCCTTGGCCTGCCGGTACTCCTCCTCAAGGGGTGCCCGGAACTCGTCGACCGTCTCACTGCGGACACGCAGGTCGTCCTCCAGGTCGAGGACCAGCCGCTTGAGGTCCTTGACCAGGGCCTCCTTGTCCAGCCTCGCCGTACCCGCCGTCTCCACCGTCACGTCCGCTTCCATCTCGTTCCTACTCACCGCTGCACATCCTCTCCCGCCGCGCATCGGGCGGCCGGGCCCGTCAATCCTGCCAGCCCCTCCGGCGAGGCCGGGGTTCCCGTGTGCACAAAGCCCTCCCGCGCCCTCCGCCCCCACCACTAAAGTGATCGTCGTGACGGCAGCGCCCCCTACCTCGCCCCCGCCCGACTTCGCCAGAGCGAGCGTGCACCATTACCGGTCGGCCGTCCTCGCGACGGGCGCGCGGTGGCAGATATCGGCGGATCACCTGGCCGGCCTGGCCGCGGAATGCGCCATCAAGGCCATCCTGATCCGTTTCCTGGGCTCCGAGCTCAAGCCGAACGGCATGCCGCACCACCCGGAGATGAAGTTCGCGCATCCCACCCGGAGGCAGCGGAACTGGGACGGCCAGCACGGCCACCTTCCCGCGCTCTGGGAACAGCTCACCGCCGTGGCCCACCGCCGCAACGACACCGCCGCCGGCCTGCTGTTCTCCCAGCTCCTCTGGGAGAACCCGTTCGCGGACTGGAACGTGGGCGACCGGTACTGCGACGGCACCACACTCACCGAGGAGCTCGTCGACCGGCACCTCAAGGCGGCCCACGACCTCATCGCCGCCCACGAGCAGGCCCGCATCCTAGGAACCGGCACCTTCGTATGAGCACTCCTCCCCCGCCGTCCGTGCGATTCGACGCGGCCTGGAAGCAGGCGCTCGCCCACGCCGGTCAGGCCGCCCAGCGGTTCGGCATGGACGTCGTCGTCACCCGTGACCTTCTGGGACGTGCGTCGCTCCTCGTCGACGACCGCGCGAACCCGCTGGCGGCGGACGCCCCGGACGTGGTGTCCGCGAGAGACGGGTTCGCGGCCGCGACGCACCCCTTCACCGGCCTCGAACCCCTCGTCCTCGGCAGCCTCCTGTTCGCCCCCGACCTCTTCTTCGCCGGCGGAGACCGTACGGAGGTCAGCGCTTCCCACGGAAATGCCGGCAGCGTGCACGCTCTGGAGCGCACGGTGATAGGGGCCGACTGGACGAGTGCGCCCGTTCCCGCCCGTACGACGTCCGACGGCGACTGGGACCGCCGGGACCGGCGCGTCGCCATGTACGGGTTCAAGGGAGGCGTGGGCCGCTCGACGGCCACCGCGATGCTCGCCCGGTACCTGGCCGACCGCGGACGGTGCGTTCTCGTGGTCGACCTCGACCTGGAGTCGCCCGGGGTGTCGAACCTCCTGGAGAGTCCGAGCGGCATCCCCCGGCACGGCATCGTGGACCATCTGATCGAGGCAGCCGTCGGGCATGCCGAGGGACTCGAACTGGTCGCTCGCGGCACCGCTCTGCCCGTCCGGGGCGAGAGCAACGGCGAGGTGTGGTTCGCCCCTGCCGGAGGCACGCCCCGCGCGGGCGAGCGCAGCGACTACCTCGCCAAACTGAACCGCATCTACAGCGACCTGGCCCCGCTCACTCCCGGCGAAGGACCGCGCCCCTTCGCCACCCGGCTCGAGCAAGCCGTCAGCGCCTGCGAGGACCAGGTCGCGGAGCTCTCCCGGCGCCCCGACGTCGTCCTGCTCGACTGCCGTGCCGGCATGCACGACATCGCCGCCGTCACCCTGACCCACCTGAGCGGCCTGGCGCTGCTGTTCACCGTGGACAACCCTTCCACCTGGGAGGGGTACCGCATGCTGTTCGAGCAGTGGAGGCAACGGCAGGACCACGTCGGCGACCTGGTGGAACGCCTCAGAGTGGTCGCTGCCATGTTCAACTCCGCCGGGGACATCAACCGTCTGCTCGCCCTGCGGGAGCGGGCGTACAACCTCTTCGCAGACACTCTCTACGAGCCGGACAGCACGTACGTCTCGGCACCGGACGCGGAAGACGCACCGCACTCCCCCATCCCGATCCTTTTCGGCAACGACCTGATCGGACTCGACCCGCTGCGCAGCGGCGCCTGGCCCGAGCTGCCGATGGTCGAGGCCGTCTACCAGACCTTCACGACTACGGTGGAGCGGCTGCTGCCGTCACCGCACCCGGAGCCCTCATGACCCCCCTGACCGCCGACGAGTACCGCACCCTGATCGACAGGGCCCTGGAAGGCGCGGTCGACGCGAACACCACGGAACCGGACCTGCGGCGGCTGTTCACCCCGTCGAGCCACCGGCTCGCTCTCGCTCCCGACGTCACCGTGGTGAAGGGCGCACGCGGCACCGGCAAGACGTACTGGGCCAAGGCACTGACCGACCCCCGGCTGCGGGAGATCGCCGCGGCCTCGTATCTGATGCCCAGACTGCGCCGGGTCGAGATCGCCACCGGCTTCGCCGCGGACCGCACGGCCGACGCCGCGTACCCGACCAAGCGGGTCATCGCCCGGCTGATGCGTGATGACGAATTCGATCCGGTCGACTTCTGGTTCATGATCGTTCTGATGGCGCTCCAGGTGCCCGGGATCGCGGCCATCAGTGACTGGTCCGGCAGGATGGGCTGGGTACGGGACAATCCCGAAGCACTCGACGACGCTCTCCAGGAAGCGGACAGCGCGGCCCACGACGCGGGCACGACGCGGGTCCTGCTCTTCGACGCACTGGACCACCTGCACAGGGACAGGACGCAGGCGGACAGGCTCGTGTCCGGCCTGCTCGAGGTCGCACTCGAACTACGGCTCACCACATCCGCTCTGCGCGCGAAGATCTTCATCCGCCCGGACATGTACGACAGCGCGCCCAAGAAGTTCGCGGACGCCTCGAAACTCACCGCGAACACCGCCGAGCTCACCTGGCTCCGCGAGAACCTCTACGGACTCTTCTTCCACCAGCTGGGCAACTACGACGGTCCCGGAGCCGCGGAGTTCCGAGCCGCGACCGGCAGTTGGCGCGACGAGGGCGAGGGCAGGTTCATCGCGCCGACGGACGTCATCGCCGACCAGACACGGCAGGAAGCCGTATTCGGCGATATCGCCGGACCGTACATGGGCACCGACCGGCGCAAGGGCCTCACCTATACCTGGGTGCCCAATCACCTCCAGGACGGCAGAGAGGAGGTCAGCCCCCGTACCTGGCTGTACAGCCTCCGGGAGGCCGCCGTCGTCTCCGCCGAGCGTTATGCCGGACACGAGTACGCGCTCCACTACGACGCCATAAGAGCGAGCCTGCACGGGGCGTCCCGCATCCGTGTGGAGGAGCTCACCGAGGACATCGCGTGGGCGGTTGCCGCAGTCGGGAAACTCGAAGGGGGCGAAGTGCCGATGGAGCCCTCTGTCGTCATCGCCCACTGGAATCAGGGTGGGCTCAGCACGGCGCTGCGGGAACTGGCCGAGGACAGCGGCCAGGACGGTCAGGAGGATGACGGCGGCAGCGGGCCACGCAAACCCGATGACCTCTTCGCCGTCCTGGAGGAGCTCATCGACATCGGCGTCCTGACCCGACGGCTCACCACCGGGGCCATCGACCTGCCCGATGTGTACCGGCTGAACTTCAACATCGGGCGCAGGGGCGGGGTTTCCCGCAAGAAGTCCTGACCTCTACCACCCGTACCCCCCGTACCACCCGTCCGCTCGCAACGGGCACTCAGTCCCCGAGCCCCTTCACGAAGTCCGCGTCCAGGTGCTCCCGCTCCCCGTCGCCACCGATCACCTCGACCGTCCGCCCGTCCAGGCGCGGCTGCTGAGACCTTGTCTCGACCGGGCACAGCAGCCACAGGCCGTACGGGACGGTCTCCGGTCGGCGTGCCGCGTTCTGAAGACGGGTCAGGAAACCGTGGCCGCCCTCGTCCCAGTAGCGGGCGACCAGGCCGGCGTCGTAAAGGAAGAGGACCGTCCGAGGCGCGGCGGCCAGCTCAAGAAGCGCGTCCTCCATCCGCTGCCAGACGACGCGGGCGAAGGAGGCGAGGCCGGGCTTGATGCGGCCGGGCGCCGAACTGCTGTCGGCGCGCAGGAACTTCTGCCAGTCCTGGCCCTTCTCGTCCGCCAGCTCCCGCAGCGTGCGCAGGAACATCCCCGCCACATCGACCGGGACAACGCCTTCGGGCTCGAAACCCGCCGCCACCCGCTCCGCCGTCCCCACGAGCACGTCGCGCTTCACCGTCAAGGCGAGGAAGCCACCGCGCGCGGCCCGCTCGGTGAGCCGGGCACGCAGCGCCCCGTGCGGGTCCTCGCGGTCCGCGCGTGAGACCGGGCGGGGCGGAAGATAGCTGGTGTGGACGCCGGTTGAGGTGCGGGCGGCGGGCGGTGCGGTTCTGCGCGGGAAGAACGTCAGGGTCGTGTGGTCGTACCGCAGGTCGAAGCGGGCCGCCTCCAGCGCCTCCTCGAGTTCCACGTGGGTCGGCTCGCGGCCGCCTGCGAGGAGGTCCAGGTCAGGGAAGCGCGCCCGCAACCGGGCGACCAGGCCGGACACCACGATGCCCCGGTCGTGCCGGACCCCCGCTCCCGCCTGCGAGATGCGCAGTGCCCGCTCCAGACTCAGATCCTGCGGGTACAGCTCAAGGCGCGGCGTGACCGCGGTCCGGGTGGCGACCGCGGCGGCCAGTGCCACGAGGCGGGTGTCCGCGAGTGGGGCGAAGCCGTCGGGGACCGGTACGGCACGCAGGTCACGCAGGACCTCGGTGCGGCTGGGCAGTGGGTCACGCCGTGCGAGCTGATGCGCGCAGGCTCCCAACAGGGCGCTGTAGTCGGCCAGTTCACGAGGGCTGGGGTCTTCGGTCCCGGGCAGGGACTCGGCCGCGATGAGGATCGCTTCGCCACGCCGGTGCACTGCGAGCCGGGGCTCGTGCAATGCCGCGCCCTCGGTCCCCGCGCTGTCTCCCCCTCCCAGCACATCCGACGTCTCGGCCTCGACCGCGGCCCGGACCACGGCCAGAGATCTGGCCAGGATCCGCTCACCGGTGTCACTGCCCGCTCCGTGCCGGGCGCGCAGTTCGGCAGCGGCCTCCACAGCGGTCATGACCCGCCCGGCGGCAGTGACGATGTCGGCAAGCTCGGCCCGTACCGGTGAGAGCCAGGCCGCCTCGGCCCACTGCTTGATCTCTATCCGGTGGTGCCGGGAGACCGGCGGCTGCTTGATACCCAGGTGCTCGGCGATGCGCGCCTGGACGGGCCAGGCACCCAGCGGGGACAGCCCGCCCTCCTGCGGCGGAAGCCCGAGCGTGAGCCGGACCACGCCCGCACGGTGCGAACCCTTGCGGCCGGACTCGGGGGTGAGCAGGGCCGCCATCTCGTCTATCGACAGGATCCGTTCCACGGCCGAGCCGTCCGCCGTCGCGGCGTCCACCACCGCGCGTTCGACGGGCGGGGTCTGCGGGGAGCTCGGGTCGGCGGCCGGAAGGAGCGCCGCCGCCCATTGCTTGCGCCGCCGGTTCAGTTCCTTGCGCACCAGCGCACCTGCTCCGCGCGCCCTGGAGATGACGTACGGCTGAAGGGTCAGCAGATCACCGACCCGATAGGCATGCAGGTCGTTCGCGACGGACACCGCCCGAGGGGTGAGCCCCGCCGCCTCCAGGGGTGTCGTGGTATCGGCGGCTTCCGCTGCCCTGTCCCGGTCGCTTTCCGGGTCTTCGGAGGCTGTACCGACCGTGGTCGCAGTGGTGGTGGGGCCGGTGGAGTCCGCGGTACGAAACACCTGCCTCCACTCGTCACGCATCTGCGTGAGGGTTTCGAAGCGGTGCTCGGCGTCGCGATGCAGGGCTCGGCGGAAGAAGTGTGCGAGCCCTTCACTCAGCGCGGGCTCGAAGAGCTCGACCGCGATACGGAGGACTGCCCACTCGTTGGTGAGCGGATCGTTCTGTCCGTCGCCCCACGCCGGACGCTCGCCGCTGGCCATCTCGTGAAGCGTGACGGCCGCCGCGTACCGCTCGGCGTGATCGTCGTAGTGGGCACGGCGCATCGACCCGAGGAACGGGTCGAGATAGTTGCGGGTACCGGCCTTGACGTCCCGGTCGGATGCGTCGGTGAGTGAGAAGTCGAAGAGCTTGAGCTGCCAGGTGCGGTCCTTGCGGCGCTGGACACCGAAATTGTCCGGCTTGATGTCACGGTGGCGCACTCCATGACCGGCGAGCTGGTCAAGGGCGTGGAACAGGTCGTCCGAGAAACGTTCCAACTCGTGGAAGGTGAGCCTGCCCCGGCCCCTGAGCCGCTCACCGAGAGACTGCTCGCCCGCGTACTCCAGTTCCAGAACCGTGCGCCCGCCGATCTCCCGCAGACCCTCCCCCCGCAGCTGGACGATGGCTCCGCCACCGACTGTGCCGAGCACCCGCTCCTCGGCCCGCAGCCTGCCGGCCCGCTCCTCGTCGAGCGCCACCTTGAAGACATGCTCGTCGATCTGGACGTGTCCGTCCTCGTCCTCCGTCGCACGCTCCACCAGGAGTGCACGGGCCGTGGCCCCGGTGCCGAGGACCCGCCGCACCGACCATTCGGCGTCGAGTGACTGGCCGGGCAGCGCCTCCAACGGGTCGACACCGGTCGCGGCAGGGGAATCGGGCAGCACGCTGGCGCGTTCGGCCTCGTCGAGGAGGTCGAGGAATTCCTCTACCGAACCGAGGCGGTCATTGACATCGGTCCGGGTCGCCTGGAAGACGAGATCGTCCAGGGCATCGGGCAGCCCGTCCGCCACCGCGAAGAGCCGCAGGCCCGAGTCCGTGCGCAGACGGTCACTCAGCGCACTGCGCTGCGCTGCCGGCGGCAGCCCGGTCAGGATCAGATGCGCCACTGCTCCGAGCCCGAAGACGTCCAGGTCACCCGGGTCGGCGTAGGGCTGATCCGTCTCCGGGGCGAGGTACACGCGAGCCGCGTCCTCAATGAGCGCCGCGTCGAGGGCGGAACCACCGATGGAACGGAAAAAGGTGGCGTTGGAGTCGAAGTCCCGAGCCGCGGTCTGCCAGTCGGTGATCCGCAATTCAGGGTGGGACCCACCCTCTTTGAACGAGACGTATACCGAACGGGCCGCCAGAGCCCGGTGATACAGAGAACGGTTGTGTGCGTGGCGGACGGCCTCCGCGAGCTGCCGGACCAGGTCGAGGCGTGTCTCAGGAGTCAGCTTCCCGCCGTAGACATCCAGGTACTGGTCGAGTCGCAGATCCGTGTGGCGGTGGCGGAAGAGGATCGCCGACCCACCTTGATGCTCACGGAATTCGACCGCGTCGACGATCCCACGATGGTTGATGCCCTGGAGTACCTGATATTCGCGACGCGCGGCTCGTTCGGTGGCCTTACGGGCTGCTTCGGTCGCCATCTGGCTGACCAGATAGATACGGACCCGGCCCTCCCCCTGGACCATTCCGTCATCGCGGGACGCGAGCCGGTCCTCCCATGACGGCCCGGCATCCAGCGGATGAGGCTCCATCTTCCATGCGTCGCCGAACCGCAGATGGGCTGCGGACTGGTGAATACCCATGGTCTTCAGAAGCTGCGGGAGGGTATGGCGGGAGAACTCCGGAGTGATGCGTCCCTCAGGGCGGTCCGGTGGCAGCCCCAGGAAATCCTGCCAAATTCGCTTCAGTCCGCTCGCGCCGTCGTCACGTCCGTAGACCTTGATCCGCTGGACCTCGTCCAGGTGGCTGTCCAGATCCGGGGCAGAGAGAAAGACGGCGGGCTCGATACGCGGCACGACACGATCGCTGATGCCCAGCTTGCGGGCTGCCCACTGGAGCTGACTCTTCAGCTCCTTGGACTTCAAGTCGTTGAAGTGCAGCGGATTGGTGATCGTCCGCGTGCGGTCCTGACCGCGGAAATTCCAGGTGGAACCGCTGTTGCGGAGTTCACCGGGATGACTCTTGATCTCAACGAGAAAGAGCCCGGCCGGAACCGCGATCAGCAGATCGCATTCGTTGACGCGTCCGGATTGCGCAGTGAAGGAGAAGGTCGCCCAGGCGCGATAAGGCTCGGCATGGGGCATGAGCTGTCGCACATGATCCAGCGCCTCCTGCTCCCACGGGTACGGAGAGACCCTCTCCTGCGACCACTGCCGGGGCGGCCTCGCGGGGCCAGGCTTCGGCACCCCGGACACCGGGGTTCCTCCCACTGCGGTCACTGTCCCGTCCTCCCGCGTCGCCCACGTCAGCAGGGCCGCATCATGCCTGGTCGAGCCTATCGCGCCCGCCATATGAGGGAACCGGCGTTCGCCGATCCAGAACCAGAGCGCCTCGATCCGTCGCGGATCCATCGCGGATCCAGCAAACCAGCGGCACGCGTTGCCGAGTGCGGGTATGCCTCGCGGCCCTCAGCCGGAACCGTGATCGAATGCGCAGGACCTCGGGGGTCAGTCCGCTTCGTGCCCGTTCATCAGCGGCGCCCACCCTTGCGGCTCCGCTGCAAGGGCCCGGCGCCCGAGGCCGTCGAGGCGGGCGATCACTTCCGGGTGGGCCTGCTCAAGCAGGTCCGCGGCACGGCGGCAGGCCGCGACAAGGACAGGGACCGCGTCCGGGTCGAGGGTGAGGATAGGGCCGCAGTAGCGGTGATGGCCCTGGCGGGTGAGGACTTCGCAGAGCGTTTCGGTGATCCAGTCGGTCAGGGGGTCGGTGGCGGGGAGTGCGTCGAGGCGCTGCTTGTGGCGCAGGC
Source organism: Streptomyces sp. CB01635 (assembly GCF_002803065.1). Classification (GTDB taxonomy): domain Bacteria; phylum Actinomycetota; class Actinomycetes; order Streptomycetales; family Streptomycetaceae; genus Streptomyces. The sequence goes on along the minus strand of NZ_NNBL01000015.1, from coordinate 20,447 downwards.
GCATGGCGGCGAACGCCGGAGCATTGAACTCCCGGGCGTGTTCCTGAAGTTCACCTCGGGCCTCCAGCCAGTCGACACCGGGGTGCCGGCAGATCTTGATCGTCAGGGTGCGGCGTTCAGCCTCGGTCAGCCAGTGCTTGTCGGCAAGTTGACGGCCTACCCAATCCGGAATATCCGCATCGTCATCGGGCGGTGTGCGGTAGACGTTGCACCCCAGGTCGGCGGTGCGCAGGCGTAGGCGCGGCGGATCGTCCTGTGCGCCTTCCGCGATACAGACGCGGATGCGGTACGACTCACCGGGCGCAGGTGCGGCGGCGATGGCCTGCGCGGACGGGTCGGTCTCCACGACAACCGACAGGGCACTCTCCGGAGCCCCCACCAGTTCCGCGAGTTGGGCGGTGACGGAGCGAACGGCCTCGTCGAGGTCTCCGGACGTCTCGTGGGGTCCAAGACCGAAGCCTCCGCGGGGCGCGGTGGCGCAGCTGACGGTCCACCGGTCCTCGTGGAGGCTCGCTTCGAGGTAGTGGTGCAGGCGCTTGCCCGGATACGGGGTGGCGTTCATGGTCAGTACTCCCACAGGGTGCTGTGCCGGTGACGGGTCGGCGGATGGTCCAGGTCCTCCGCGGATACGAGGAGCCCTCCGGGACCGGCCGCGCGGAGCTGCTTGACGGCGGCCGTACGAAAGGCGCGCAGGCCGGCGCGGGCCGCAGCTTCCGGCTGGCGCCAGGCACTGACCCGTGCGCCGAGCGCGCGCGGATAGGTGTACGCCGCGAAGGACCGGACGAGCAGGGTGGGCACGGGGCGTCGCCCCATGCGGCGAGCCAGGGTCAACTCGGCAGCTGAAGAGCGAAGTTCCGTCAGCGAGTTGGATGCGTGAGGGCCACTGCGAATCGCCCACCAGGACACATTGCGTGAGCGGTCGTTACGGTGCGGTGGCGGAACGTGATGAACAGTTCGTGACATGGCAGACCTCGGCGGGCCCGCCGGACTCTCCGGCGTGGCCGACCTAGAAGTCGGCTGCGGTGAAACGTCCCTGGTACTTGGTGCGCATACCCGCGAGGCTGCCAGCACGCAGCCGCTGTCGTCCAGCGCATTTCACGAGAACAACGGACACGCCTTATGGATCCAGCCATAGGAAGCCACCGTGGAACGTGCGGATCCGACCATCAGCGCCACAGCGCGTCGAGAGGCAGCACGTGCAGCCGTTCCTCGTAGGTGTAGGACCGCTTCCCCAGATTGATCACCACTCCACCCGCGAAGTCCTCACCGAGCCGCTCCCTCAGCGCACGAAGTCCCGCGAAGTCTCCGTCCTTGACCGTGCCGGCCGCCTTGACCTCCACCCCCGCGACCATCCCGGCATCCGTCTCAAGGACCAGATCGACTTCCTGCTGATCCCTGGTCCGGAAGTGCGAGAAGGACACGGCCTGCTGTGACCAGCCCGACTGCTTGATCAGTTCGTTGACCGTGAAGGTCTCCACGAGATGGCCGAACTGGGTGAGGGCCGCCGGAGTGCGCGTCTGCAACTTCTGCCCAGTCACACCGAGCAGGAAGGCGGCGAGCCCGGTGTCGACGGCATGGACCTTCGGGGTCCGGGTGGCACGGTTGGTGACCGAGCGCCCGAACGCCTCAAGACGGTGGACCAGGAACACGGCCTCAAGAAGCCCGATGTAGTCACGCACCACGCTCACCTCCAGGCCGACCGCGTCGGCGACGTGGCTGATGTTGAGCACCTGTCCGGTCTGTCCGGCCAGTCGGCGCAGGATCTGGGGCAGCACCTGCCGCTGCCGGACCTTGCGGATCTCCAACACGTCCCGTTCGATGACGAGATGGACGAAGTCACGGAACCAGCGGTCCCGGGACCGGCCTGCCACTCGGGCAAGGGCGAGGGGGAATCCACCGGCCAGGACCATGTCCTCGTACTCCTGGCGCGAGGTGGGTGAGGGCTCCGCGGTCACCAGGGAACCCGGATCACTGACCAGCGCATCAAGCGCGGTCTCCCGACGGTCCCGGAGCTCTCCCTGGGAGAGTGGCCACATCGTCGTCACGTGGGCCCGGCCGGTGAGGGACTGGCTGGCGAGCGGCAGGGTGTCATAGCGGGTCGAGCCCGTCAGGACGTAACGCCCAGGCCGCAGGTCCCGGTTGAGCTCGGCCTTGATCGAGTCAAGGAGCGTCGGCACATGCTGAAACTCGTCGATGCACACCGGTGTGGGGCGGTCGGCGCTGACGAAGAGTTCAGGGTCCGTTGCCACCGCGTGCCGGGTGTCGACCTCGTCCAGATCCACGACGTCGACTCCATGGCCCGCAGCACAGGCCGCGAGGAGTGTGCTCTTGCCGACCGTGCGAGCCCCGGTGAGAACGATGACCGGTTCGTCCAGGAGCAGCTCCTTAAGTACCGCCTCAAGGTGGCGGGGAAAGCGGTGCGACGCGGCTGGGGTCGGCATGACGGGCCCTTGCTTCCGACGAACGAACCAGGCCCCCCATTACACCAAATCTGCCACCCACCCACAGACGATTCGCGGGTCAGGTTTACCAAATCTGCCGACTCATTTTCGAAAAACTTGCCGCCCGTGGAACAGCCACTCGCCATCTCTCACCACCTCACGCACCGACCGCTCGGCACGGTCTGGCCGCCCTTCCTCGCGCACTCCCCGTCGCCTGACACTGAACAGTGCGCAACCCGACACGGGCGTCCGCATCCCACCCAGCACGATCCCAGCACGGTACGGATGACCAGGGATGACGACAGGTGACGAGGGGTCAGCTATCCCAGCACCATCCCAGCACGGGAAAAACTAAGGGCCCGACTCCGAAAAGTCGGGCCCTCTCTGACCAGCATGTTTGCCAGATCAGCGACGTGGTGATAGTGCACCCGCTACACGTTGAAGCGGAACTCCACCACGTCCCCGTCCTGCATCACGTAATCCTTGCCCTCCATGCGGGCCTTGCCCTTGGCGCGGGCCTCCGCGACCGAGCCCGTTTCCATCAGGTCGTCGAAGGAGATGACCTCCGCCTTGATGAAGCCCTTCTGGAAGTCGGTGTGGATCACGCCGGCTGCCTCGGGGGCCGTGGCGCCCTTCTTGATGGTCCAGGCGCGCGTTTCCTTCGGTCCTGCCGTCAGGTACGTCTGGAGGCCGAGGGTGTCGAAGCCGACGCGGCCGAGCGTGGCCAGGCCGGGCTCTTCCTGGCCCATCGACTGGAGGAGTTCGAGCGCCTCGTCGTCGTCGAGCTCGATCAGCTCGGACTCGATCTTGGCGTTGAGGAAGATCGCCTCGGCGGGGGCGACCAGGGCGCGCTGCTCGTTCTTGAAGTCCTCGTCGACCAGCTCGTCCTCGTCCACGTTGAACACGTAGAGGAAGGGCTTGGTGGTGAGGAGGTGCAGCTCGTGGAGCAGGCGGCCCTTCTCCGTGCCGGCGGTGATGCCCGCGGCGAAGAGCGTCGTGCCGGACTCGAGGATCTTCTGCGCCTCCTCGACCGCGGCGAGCACCGCGACCTTCTCCTTCTGGAGGCGGGACTCCTTCTGGAGGCGCGGGACCTGCTTCTCGACGGACTGGAGGTCCGCGAGGATCAGCTCGGTGTTGATCGTCTCGATGTCGTCCTTGGGCGAGACCTTGCCGTCGACGTGCACGACGTTCTCGTCCTTGAAGGCGCGGATGACCTGGCAGATCGCGTCCGACTCGCGGATGTTCGCGAGGAACTTGTTGCCCAGGCCCTCACCCTCGGAGGCGCCGCGCACGATGCCCGCGATGTCGACGAAGTCGACCGTCGCCGGGAGGGTCTTCTGGGAGCTGAAGACCTCGGCGAGCTTGGCGAGGCGGGGGTCGGGGACACCGACCACGCCCACGTTCGGCTCGATCGTGGCGAACGGGTAGTTGGCCGCCAGCACGTCGTTCTTGGTCAGGGCGTTGAAAAGGGTCGACTTGCCGACATTCGGCAGGCCGACGATTCCGATCGTGAGCGACACGTTGCGACTTCCCGTACGTGAGGATGGAGGACCCCCAGTCTACGGCGTGCCGCGCCACCCCCCGGCGCCCTGTCGAACGCTTGGCCAAGGTCGGCGAAACCGCGTGTCCCGGAGCGGATTCCACACATAACCCGACCTAAGTTGGTGTGGTGGATCAACCCAGTCGCACTCCGCCGCGTGCCCCGCAGAACCGGACCCGCCGCACGCCCCCGCTCCCCCCGCAGGCGCAGGGCGGCAGCGACGGACGCAACGGGCCCTCCGGGTCCCGTTCCGGAACGGTGTACCGGGCGTCGGGCAAGGGCGGCGTCAAGGCGCCGCGCCCCGTGCCGCCGGTCGTCCTCGCGCTGCGCCGCTTCCCCGATCCGCGCCTCACCGGCCTGGGCAGCGGACTGTTCTGCGCGGCCGCGATGTTCGCACTCGCCTGCCTGGACGCACTGCTGTTCGGCGGCTCGATCGTCGTGTACGGGGTGCTGTTCCTGCTGGTGAGCGCGCTCACCGCGATGTGGGTGCGGCGCGCCGACCTGGTGGCCGCGCCCGTCGCCGTGCCGATCGGCTTCGCCGTCGGGATCCTGCCGGTGGCCGACGGCTCGGGCGGGTTCGGCGGACAGGTGATGGGGCTGGTGACGGCGCTGGCGATGCACGCGGGCTGGCTCTACGGCGGCACGCTCGTCGCCGGACTCGTCGTGACCGTGCGCGGCATCCGCCACATGGCCCGTCGCGCGGCCCGCCGCCGAGCCCTCGCCCAGGCCCGCGCCGGCTCCCCCGGCACGCCGGCACAACAGGTGACCTCGGCCCCGCGCCCCCGCCGGCGAACGGCCTGAGGCCAGAGGTCCCGCGCCCAACACCTCTGCCTCTGCCCTCTGCCCCCTGCCCCCTGGCACCTGGCACCTGGCACCTCTACTTCTGCTGCGCCGCCGCCATGGCCGCCCCCACGATCCCCGCATTGTTCTGCAGCTGCGCCGGGACGATTTCCGCCTTGATGCCCTTGATCAGGGGCAGGAATTTGTCGGCCTTGCGGCTGACGCCGCCGCCGATGATGAAGAGTTCGGGCGAGAACAGCATCTCGACGTGCGCCAGGTACTTCTGGACGCGGTGCGCCCAGTGCTCCCAGCTCAGGTCGTGGTCTTCCTTCGCCTTCGTCGAGGCGTGCTTCTCGGCGTCGTGGCCGTGCAGCTCCAGATGGCCGAGCTCGGTGTTCGGGACGAGCTGACCGTCGAAGAACAGGGCGCTGCCGATGCCGGTGCCGAAGGTGAGGAGCAGGACCACGCCCTTGCGACCGCGGCCCGCGCCGAAGTGCATCTCGGCGACGCCCGCCGCGTCCGCGTCGTTCAGGACCGTCACGGGGAGCCCGCCGAGCCGCTCGCCGAGGAGGGCGCGGGCGTCGACGTCGATCCACGACTTGTCGACATTGGCAGCCGTACGGATCGTGGCGCCGCCCGTGACGACGCCGGGGAATGTGATGCCGACCCGGTCGGGCCGGGTGCCGAAGTGCTCCACGACCTGTTTCACCCCGTCGGCCACGCCGTCGGGCGTGGCCGGGTGCGGGGTGAGGACCTTGAACCGCTCCTGTGCCAGGTCTCCACGGTCCAGGTCAACGGGTGCGCCCTTGATCCCTGATCCGCCGATGTCCACGCCGAAGATCTGCATGGACACCACGTTACGACGAGTGGCTGAACGTCACTTCTCGGAAGAGCCGTCTCCCGTGAGGGCGGCGGCCTCCGCGCGCAGGTCACGGCGGAGTTCCTTCGGCAGCGAGAAGGTGATGGACTCCTCGGCGGTCTTCACGGTCTCCACGTCGGCGTAACCTCGCTCGGCCAGCCACTCCAGTACGCCGTCCACCAGCACGTCTGGGACGGAGGCGCCGGAGGTGAGGCCGACCGTGGTGACGCCCTCGAGCCAGGACTCGTCGATCTCGGCGGCGAAGTCCACCAGGTGGGCGGCGGGCGCGCCGGCGTCCAGGGCGACCTCGACCATGCGGATCGAGTTCGAGGAGTTCTTGGAGCCGACGACGATGACGAGCTCGGCGTCCTCGGCCAGCTTCTTCACCGCGATCTGGCGGTTCTGCGTGGCGTAGCAGATGTCGTCGCTGGGCGGCGAGAGCAGGTTCGGGAACTTGGCCTTGAGGGCGTCGACCGTCTCCATGGTCTCGTCCACGGAGAGCGTGGTCTGGGAGAGCCAGACGACCTTCGACTCGTCCCGCACCTCCACGTTCGCCACATCCTCGGGGCCGTCGACCAGCGTGATGTGGTCGGGGGCCTCGCCCGAGGTGCCGATGACCTCTTCGTGTCCCTCGTGGCCGATCAGGAGGATGTCGTAGTCCTCATTCGCGAAGCGGACGGCTTCCTTGTGGACCTTGGTGACGAGCGGGCAGGTCGCGTCGATGGTGGCGAGCTTCCCGGCCGCGGCCTCGTCGTGGACGACGGGCGCGACGCCGTGCGCCGAGAACATCACGATGGAGCCCTCGGGGACCTCCTGGGTCTGCTCGACGAAGATGGCGCCCTTCCGCTCCAGGGTCTGCACGACGTACTTGTTGTGGACGATCTCGTGGCGGACATAGATCGGGGCCCCGTACTGCTCAAGGGCCTTCTCGACGGCGATCACGGCACGGTCCACACCGGCGCAGTAGCCCCGGGGGGCGGCGAGCAGGACGCGGCGGGGGCCAGTCGTAGCAGTCATGCCCACCATCGTAAGGCCGCGTCCAACAGGTCAAAGATCCACCGTTTGGCGAGACTGGAAGCCCGTGCGCGACAACGTGCGCGACAAAACGGAGGCCCGATGTCCGCCCACACCGCTCCACCAGCCGGGGAAGAGGGACAGCCGCCCGCGGGAGAGGACACGCTGCGGCGCAGCCTCGGCTTCCGGGACCTCGTCGTCTACGGGCTCCTGTTCATCGCCCCGATGGCCCCCGTAGGCGTCTTCGGCACCCTCGACGCCAAGTCGCACGGCGCTGTCGCACTGGTGTACGTCGTCGCGACCGTCGCGATGGCGTTCACCGCGTTCAGCTACGCGCAGATGGTGCGGGTCGCCCCGCAGGCCGGCTCGGTCTTCACCTACGCGCGCGTGGGGCTCGGTGAGGCGCCGGGGTTCATCGCCGGGTGGATGGCGATGCTCGACTACCTGCTCATCCCGGCGGTCGCCTATCTCTTCTCCGGGATCGCGATGAACGCGCTGGTGCCGTCGGTGTCGCGCTGGGTGTGGACGGCGCTGGCCGTGGTCATCACGACGCTCCTGAACCTGTGGGGCGTGCGGGCGGCGGCCCGGGCCGGCTTCGCGGTCCTGGCGATGGAGATCGTCGTGCTGCTCGTGTTCCTCGGGTCGGCGATCGTCGTACTCGTACGCGACGGGGCGGAGCGCGGCTGGCTGTCGCCGCTGACAGGGGACGGCTCGCAGGGCGCGTTCGCGCTGTCGGCGGTCGTCGGCGCGGTGTCCGTCGCCGTGCTCTCGTATCTGGGCTTCGACGCGATCGTGTCGTTCGCGGAGGAGGTAACGGGCGGCTCGGCGAAGGTGGCGCGGGCGGTGCTGTTCTGTCTGGCGCTCGCGGGTGTCCTGTTCATCGCGCAGACGTATCTCGTAGCGCTGCTCGAACCGGTGTCGTCGGCGGAGCTCGCCGCGGACCCGGCCAAGCAGGGGTCCGCGTTCTACGACGCGATCGACGTGTCGGTCGGCGGGTGGCTGCACGACCTGGTGGCGGTCAGCAAGGCGATCGGCGCGGCGTTCGCGGCACTGGCCGGGCAGGCGGCGGCCGGGCGGCTGCTGTTCGCGATGGCCCGCGACCGGCAGCTGCCGAAGGCGCTGTCGCGGACGGACTCCGGGGTGCCGCGGGTCGCGCTGCTGTGCGCGGCGGTGGTGACGCTGGTGGCGGCGGTCTGGGCGGCCCGCAGGGACGACGGCCTCGACCATCTGGTCTCGGTGGTCGACATCGGCGCTCTCACGGCGTTCGTGCTGCTGCACGCGAGCGTGGTGGGCTGGTTCGTGGTGCGGCGCGGCGCGGGGACGTTCAGCTGGTGGCGGCATCTGATCGTGCCGGTGCTCGGCGCGGCCGTCACGGTCGCTGTGATCGTGGAGGCCTCGGGCACGGCCCAGGTGGTGGGCGCGATCTGGCTGGCGGTGGGGCTCGTGGTGCTGGTGGCGCAGAGGGGGCGGCGGGGCGCGCGGGTGATCTGACGGGACGTCCGGCTGCGGTGCGTGTACGGGCGCCGGCCCCATGCCCGTACACCCGGGCTCCGCCGCCCCATCCCCGTACGCCCTCCGTATGCCCTCCCTACGTCCTCAGTACGTCCTTCGCGTCACGGAGCGTTGTCGGTGGGTGCGGCTACGCTCACCGGCATGGCTGTGAATACGTCCGCGGACGCCCCGCTGCCCGTCGGGGAGGTGTCGCGGCTCATCGGGCGGTGGATCGACCGGCTCGGTGCCGTGTGGGTCGAGGGACAGATCACCCAGCTGTCCCGGCGCCCCGGCGCCGGCGTCGTGTTCCTGACGCTGCGCGATCCGTCGCACGACATCTCCGTCGGCGTCACCTGCTACCGGCAGGTGTTCGACGCGGTCGCGGACGTCGTGACGGAGGGCGCGCGCGTCGTCGTCCAGGCGAAGCCGGAGTGGTACGCGCCGCGCGGCCAGCTGTCGCTGCGGGCCTCCGAGATCAGACCGGTGGGGGTCGGTGAACTGCTCGCCAGGCTGGAGCAGTTGAAGAAGTCCCTGGCCGGCGAGGGGCTCTTCGCCCCGGAGCGCAAGAAGCCGCTGCCGTTCCTGCCGCAGCTCATCGGGCTCGTGTGCGGGCGCGCGTCGGCCGCCGAGCGGGACGTCCTGGAGAACGCGCGGCACCGCTGGCCCGCCGTCCGCTTCGAGGTGCGCAATGTGCCGGTCCAGGGCGTGCACGCCGTGCCGCAGGTCGTGCAGGCGGTCAAGGAGCTGGACTCGCTCGACGACGTCGACGTGATCATCGTGGCGCGCGGCGGCGGCAGCGTGGAGGACCTCCTGCCGTTCTCGGACGAGCAGCTGGTCCGGGCGGTCGCCGCCTGCCGTACGCCGGTCGTCTCGGCGATCGGCCACGAGCCGGACAACCCGCTCCTCGACCACGTCGCGGACCTGCGCGCCTCCACACCGACCGACGCGGCGAAGAAGGTCGTGCCGGACGTCGGCGAGGAGTACGAGCGGGTGCAGTGGCTGCGGGACCGGGCGCGGCGCAGCGTCGAGTCGTTCGTGGACCGGGAGGAGCGCGGGCTCGGACAGGCCCTCGCCCGGCCGGTCATGGAGGACCCGCACCGCATGATCGAGGTGCGCGAGGAGCAGGTGACGGCGCTGGCCGAGCGTGGCCGGCGCACCCTCGGGCACCTCCTCGACCGCGCCGCGTCGGAGCTGTCGCACACACACGCGCGCGTGGTGGCCCTGTCCCCCGCCGCGACCCTCAAGCGGGGTTACGCGGTGCTGCAGAAGGCGGACGGGGACGTCGTGCGCGCCGCGGACGACGTGGCGGCGGACGAGGTGCTGCGGGCGCGGGTCGCCGAGGGCGAATTCACCGTACGGGTCGAGACCGGGAACCAGGAGAGCGCATGACCACGAAGACCGACGAGGCCGGGCTCGGCTACGAGCAGGCGCGGGACGAGCTGATCGAGGTCGTCCGGCGGCTGGAGGCGGGCGGCACGTCGCTGGAGGAGTCGCTCGCGCTGTGGGAGCGGGGCGAGGAGCTGGCGAAGGTGTGCCGGCGCTGGCTGGACGGTGCGCGGGCGCGCCTGGACGCGGCGCTGGCGGAGACCGGGCCGGACAGGGGCGCGGACGAGGAGGAGTGAGGGGCGGGGGCCTGCGGACGGCGAGCGGGACGAGACGCGGCGTCAGGGGTTTGTGAAGCGGGTCACGAGGTTCCAGTTTTGGTTGAATGTTAAACGGTGCTGACGTACTGTCGTGTGCATCGGCTGGTCCGTTCGCAGCGTCGCGACGGACCGGCCGCACCCCCAGCACGTACGTATCGAGAAGGTTGATCCATGTCTCTCGTTCTTGACCCCGCCGCCCAGGACCTGCTGTTCCGCGAGGCCCGCACCGCGAACACCTTCACCGATGAGCCGGTGACCGACGAGCAGGTCCAGGCGATCTACGACCTGGTCAAGTTCGGTCCGACGGCCTTCAACCAGTCGCCGCTGCGCATCACCCTGGTCCGCTCCCCCGAGGCCCGCGAGCGCCTCGTGCAGCACATGGCCGAGGGCAACCGCCCGAAGACCGCCTCCGCCCCGCTGGTCGCGATCCTCTCCGCGGACAACGAGTTCCACGAGGAGCTCCCGGCGCTCTTCCCGCACTTCCCGCAGGCCAAGGACGTCTTCTTCGCGGAGCGCCCCGCCCGTGAGGGTGCCGCCGCCCTGAACGCCACCCTGCAGGCCGCGTACTTCATCATCGGCGTCCGCGCCGCCGGCCTGGCCGCGGGCCCGATGACCGGCCTCGACTTCGCCGGTGTCCAGAAGGAGTTCCTGGACGACGACCACACCCCGCTGATGGTCATCAACATCGGCAAGCCGGGCGACGACGCCTGGTTCCCGCGCTCCCCGCGCCTGGAGCACGACCAGGTCATCACCACGATCTGAGTGCTCCCGCCGAGCACTCCCTCCGAGTGCTCCCGCACGCTTGACGAGAAAGGCCCCCCGGCAACAGCCGGGGGGCCTTTCCCATGCGCCGAAGTGCCTGAAATCCCCGAAATCCCACGCGCCGGGATCCCTGAATCACCTACTTCGTCCGCAGCGCCTCGGCCATCTTCGTCAGCTGTGCGAACGACGCCGTACCGGTCACGACGGTCGTCGACTTGTCGCCCTTGAGCACCAGGGCGTCGTACTGGTCACCCTTGTAGCGCCGCCAGGTCTCGCCGCCGATGCGCTGCGTCGCGCTGGTCTCGGTGGCGCCCTGGCTGGCCCGGTCGATGAAGGCCGACGCCTTCTCCGTGGACTGCTCGACGCCCACGTACTGGCCGTCGGCGTCGTGGAAGCCGAGGTGCCACGCGTCGAAGTTCGAGCCCTGGAACCGCACCGACGTCGGCTTCCAGGACTTCGCCAGCCCCTCGGGCGCCGCCACCGGGTACGCCGCGGCGCGCCGCGCCGTCAGCAGCTCCACGCGGTAGTCCACGCGCTTCACCGGCGGGGTGCCGGAGTCGTCGTGCGGGACGAACACGTAGATGCCTGCCGCCGCGAGCACGGTCGCGCCCATCGAGAGGACCAGACTTCCCACGGTCTTCTTGCCTTTGGTACCTGCCACTCCCCCATCGTCGCAGGTACGTGAGCGATCACCGCACGTGGGCCCGGTCTGCTCAAACGTGGGGCCCTCTGCTCATTTTGTCGGCCTGACGATAGAGTCTGGACATCACCCTCATCCGGCCGTCGTCGTATCAGAAAGGTGCGTCTCGATGACCGAGCATCACCAGTTGCCGTCCGAACTCGAAGTCCCCGCGGAGGCTCCCGACCGGAACCTCGCCCTGGAACTCGTCCGGGTCACCGAGGCCGCGGCCATGGCCGCGGGCCGCTGGGTCGGCCGCGGCGACAAGAACGGGGCGGACGGCGCCGCCGTGCGCGCCATGCGGACCCTCGTCTCCACCGTCTCGATGAACGGCGTCGTCGTCATCGGTGAGGGTGAGAAGGACGAAGCCCCGATGCTCTACAACGGGGAGCGCGTCGGCGACGGGACGAGCGCCGAGGTCGACATCGCCGTTGACCCGATCGACGGCACCACGCTCTGCGCCAAGGGCATGCCGAACGCCATCGCGGTCCTGGCCGCCGCCGACCGCGGCACCATGTTCGACCCGTCCGCCGTCTTCTACATGGACAAGCTGGTCGCGGGCCCCGAGGCCGCCGACTACGTGGACATCAACGCCCCGGTGGCGGTGAACATCCGCCGGATCGCCAAGGCCAAGCGCGCCGCTCCCGAGGACGTCACGGTCGTCATCCTGGACCGGCCGCGCCACGAGGGCATCATCAAGGAGGTCCGCGAGGCCGGCGCCCGGATCAAGCTGATCTCCGACGGCGATGTCGCGGGCTCCGTGCTCGCGGTGCGCGAGGACAGCGGCATCGACCTGCTTCTGGGCATCGGCGGCACCCCCGAGGGCATCATCTCGGCGTGTGCCATCAAGTGCCTCGGCGGTGTCATCCAGGGCAAGCTGTGGCCCAAGGACGACGCGGAGCGCCAGCGGGCGATCGACGCGGGCCACGACCTGGACCGGGTCCTGTCGACGAACGACCTGGTCTCCGGCGAGAACGTGTTCTTCGTCGCCACCGGCATCACGGACGGCGAGCTGCTGCGCGGTGTGCGCTACCGCGCCGAGAGCGCCACGACGTCCTCGCTGGTGATGCGCTCCAAGTCGGGCACGATCCGTCAGATCGACTCGCAGCACCGGCTGTCGAAGCTGCGCGCGTACAGCGCGATCGACTTCGACCGCGCCAAGTAGGTCACGCGAAGCAGGTTCTTTCCGCTACGCGTTCGGGGCGCCCCTTTGTGCGGAGGGGCGCCCCATTCGCGTATCGGGAGGGTGGTCAGCCAGCCGCGCGGATCTGGTCGACCGAGCTCGCCGCCTTCTGGAGCTCGACCTCGCGCCGGCGCCTGCGGGCGAGGACCACGCGGCGCTCGGCGGCGGTGAGGCCGCCCCACACCCCGTAGGGCTCGGGCTGAAGGAGCGCGTGCTCGCGGCACTCGACCATCACGGGGCAGCGGGCGCAGACGCGCTTGGCCGCCTCCTCGCGGGACAGGCGGGCCGCGGTCGGCTCCTTGGACGGGGCGAAGAAAAGGCCGGCTTCGTCGCGCCTGCACACGGCCTCCGTGTGCCACGGGGCGTCCTGGTCCCGATCTCGCACTGGCCCCCGCTGCGGGGGGACGGCGGCGACCTGCAGGGACTGATGCGGCGGATGCAGCACGGTCTACTCCTGACGACGGCTTCGCGAGCGAGCGACGATGCAGCAACCTCTACCCGCTGTGTGTGCGCCTATGCACTGAGTTCCGAAGGACGGGAGTTCCCCGGCCACCGGCCGCCGTGCTTCCGCCGCGCGTCCGCCGTCCAGCAGGCGGGTCAGCTGTCGAGGTGTTTGCGCATGCGGTCGTGCAGATCGCGCAGGCGCTTGCCGCGCTTGGGCTTGGCCTCGATGTTGCCGAGGACCGCGATGCCGTCGACGTACACGACGGGCGCGTCCGGGTCGGCCGAGTCGAGAGTGTGCACCTCGAAGTTGCCGAGGACGCCGCCGCCGCTGCCGCGCAGCGAGATGTTCTCCGGGACGCGGACCTCCACGTTCCCGAAGACGGAGACGGCCTTGATCACGACCTGCTGGTACTCGAAGATCGCCTCGCTGAGGTCGATCTCGATGTTGCCGAAGATGGCGTACGCGTGCGTCCTGCGGCCCACGCGCCAGCGGCCCTTGCGGGCCGAGGTGCTGAAGACGGCGACCAGGTTCTCGTCGGCGACCGCGGGGACAGCGCCCATGGCGGGGCGGTTCGGGGCCGGCGACGAGGTCGTGGGCCGGTGCTGCGTGTGGGCGCCGGGCAGGTCCCTGACGAGCGGCTCCAGCTCGGCGTGGGTCTTGGCGCGGTACACCCCGTCGATCCGCTCGGAGTGCTCCTCCGCGGTGAGCCGGCCCTCCGCGAGGGCCTCGCGGAGGATCTCCGCGGTGCGGTCGCGGTCGGCATCGGAGGCACGCAGATCGGTCTGCGGCGCGGGCTGCTCGGAGCGCTTCTCAAGGTCCACCCGCTCAGCGTACCCAAACGCGATAGATCGCGACTAGGGGGCGGCAGCGCGAACTGAGCCTTACCTCACAGGCTCGGCCGTGCCGTCAGGTTCTACGCTGGTTGGCGCTGCCAATGGATGCCAGCTGCCACCGGCCGAAAGAGGAATGGGCGAGATGCCTGAGTTCGCGTACACCGATCTGCTCCCCCAGGGCGAGGACACCACCCCGTACCGACTGGTGACCACGGAGGGCGTCTCCACCGCCGAGGGGCCGGACGGCCGTACGTTCCTGAAGGTCGAGCCGGAGGCGCTGCGCAAGCTCGCCGAAGAGGCGATCCACGACATCCAGCACTACCTGCGCCCGGCCCACCTCGCGCAGCTGCGCCGCATCATCGACGACCCGGAAGCGTCGGGCAACGACAAGTTCGTCGCCCTCGACCTGCTGAAGAACGCGAACATCGCGGCGGCCGGCGTGCTCCCGATGTGCCAGGACACCGGCACCGCGATCGTCATGGGCAAGCGCGGCCAGAACGTCCTCACGGAGGGCGGCGACGAGGCGGCCCTCTCCCGCGGGATCTACGACGCGTACAAGAACCTCAACCTGCGCTACTCGCAGATGGCCCCGCTGAACATGTGGGACGAGAAGAACACCGGCTCGAACCTGCCGGCGCAGATCGAGCTGTACGCGACCGACGGCGGCGCCTACAAGTTCCTGATCATGGCCAAGGGCGGCGGCTCGGCCAACAAGTCCTTCCTCTACCAGGAGACGAAGGCGGTCCTCAACGAGGGCTCGATGATGAAGTTCCTGGAGGAGAAGATCCGTTCGCTCGGCACGGCGGCCTGCCCGCCGTACCACCTGGCGATCGTCGTCGGCGGCACGTCCGCCGAGTACGCGCTGAAGACCGCGAAGTACGCCTCCGCGCACTACCTGGACGAGATCCCCGCCGAGGGCTCCGAGCTCGGCCACGGCTTCCGTGACAAGGAGCTGGAGGAGAAGGTCTTCGAGCTGACGCAGAAGATCGGCATCGGCGCGCAGTTCGGCGGCAAGTACTTCTGCCACGACGTGCGCGTGGTGCGCCTGCCGCGGCACGGCGCGTCCTGCCCGGTCGCGATCGCCGTCTCCTGCTCGGCCGACCGCCAGGCCGTCGCGAAGATCACCGCCGAGGGCGTCTTCCTGGAGCAGCTGGAGACGGACCCGGCGCGCTTCCTGCCGGAGACCACGGACGAGCATCTCGACGAGTCGGGTGACGTCGTGAAGATCGACCTGAACCAGCCGATGGACGACATCCTCGCCGCCCTGACGAAGCACCCGGTCAAGACCCGCCTCTCCCTGACCGGCCCCCTGGTCGTGGCCCGCGACATCGCGCACGCCAAGATCAAGGAGCGCCTGGACGCGGGCGAGGAGATGCCGCAGTACCTGAAGGACCACCCGGTGTACTACGCGGGCCCGGCGAAGACCCCGGAGGGCTACGCGTCCGGTTCCTTCGGCCCGACGACGGCCGGCCGCATGGACTCCTACGTGGAGCAGTTCCAGGCGGCGGGCGGCTCCAAGGTCATGCTGGCCAAGGGCAACCGCTCGCAGCAGGTCACCGACGCGTGTGACGCGCACGGCGGCTTCTACCTCGGCTCGATCGGCGGCCCTGCCGCCCGTCTCGCGCAGGACTGCATCAAGAAGGTCGAGGTCGTCGAGTACGAGGAGCTCGGCATGGAGGCGGTCTGGAAGATCGAGGTCGAGGACTTCCCGGCGTTCGTCGTCGTGGACGACAAGGGCAACGACTTCTTCAAGGACCCGGCCCCGGCCCCGACGTTCACCAGCATCCCGGTGCGCGGCCCCGGCCTCGCGTAACACCTGACGCACGGCAGAAGGGCCGCCCCGCCGACTTCACGGCGACGGGCGGCCCTTGTGCTGTCTGCCGGAAGGTCAGGCGAACCGCTGGCCCGCCGAGCCGTCGCAGTTCTGGAGCCGTACGTTGTCCTTCGCCGAGGCGAGGGTCAGGCACAGGCCCGTCGAGGCGGCCGGGCGCAGGGTGTCGCCCTGGCGGACGAACTGCTGGTTGGTGCCGCCGTGGCAGTTCCACAGGACGAGGGCCGTGCCCGCCCTGTAGGCGCTGTCGGGGACGTCCACACAGCGGTCCTGGGTGAGTTCGGAGTGCAGGGACCGGCCGGCCGTGTCGTACCACCAGCCCTGGTTACGGGTTCCCGAGCAGTCCCAGCCGATGACGGCCGTGTTGTTCGCGCTGCTCGCTCCCTTGGCGTCGGCGCACGTGCCGGTGCCCGCGTTCTTCAGTGGCCGGTAGGCGTCGTCCCAGCCGCCCTTGTAGAGCTTGGGGGTGCCGGTGCTGGCCGGATCGGCGCAACCTGCTTCCTGGTAGCCGGAGTTGTAGAGCTGGGTGAGGCAGGAGGCGAAGGCGCCGTGGCCGCGCACGTTCGGGTGGAAGGACTGGCGCACGGAGTTGGAGTCGGGCGGGAACGGGTTGGAGATGTCCACGTAGAGGCCGCGGGCCCAGGCGTCCTCCATGCAGACCTCGTGGCCCTGGAAGAGGCGGGAGTTGTCGAGGTAGACGGCGCCGGACTCCTGGGCGGCCTTGCGCATGCCGCGTTCGAAGGCGGGCACGGCGGCGTTTCGGCCCCAGGCGGCGTCGGAGTCGTAGCCGAGGCAGCCGCCGGGGAGCTTGCCGGGGAAGCCGGGGTTGTCGTGGATGTCGGGGCCGATGGGGCTGGGGTAGCCCATGACGACGATCTTGTAGTCGCTGTCGGCGTAGCCCGCGCCGCGCATCACGGTCTTCAGGTCGGCGACGGTCGACTCGACCTTGGGCACGAGCCCGTCGACCCTGGCCTGCCAGCCCGGCGCGTACTTGGGCTCGCACGCGCCCTGGAGCGTGAGGTAGCGGGTCACGCAGTCGGTCATGACGGGGCCGAACTGGAGGTCGTCGTTGGCGCCCGCGACGAGCACGATCATCTTGATCTTCGTATTGCGCGCCTTGACGGCGAGAGAGTCGCTCTGCACCAGCTCGTCGGCGTACTGCTTGCTGCCGCCGATGCGGATGTTGCCGGTGTACGCACCCGAGCAGGAGACGTTGTACGTCTCGTCGGCCGGGATCCCGGTGCGGTGGATGGCGGAGTCGGGCGAGCGGTGGCACCAGTTGTTCGGCCCGTTCGTGCCGGCCTCGTAGGTGCCGACGCCCTCCCCCGAGATCTCGCTGTCCCCGAGCGAGATGAGGGCGGTCCTGCGGTCGGCGAGGGGCCGTTCGGCCGGGTCCCCGTAGAGCTTGACGGCCTCGGCCGCGCGGATCTTCTCCAGGTCCGGCGGGAGCGGGCTGGTGGCCGCGGCGGCGGGTGCCGCGGACGCGGTCGGCGCGGTCAGGCCGACGAGTGCGGCGGCCGTCGCCGCGACAACGGCGACGGCGCATCTGATGCTGGGTCTGGTGCGGTGCAGGACGTTCATGACGCCTCCCCGATTTGGGTGTTACCCGAGGTATTTACTGGCGGGTAAGAGGCTTGGGAATAGCCAGAACAAGACAAGTGCTCACGTTTTACGGAGGGATGACGATGACGACGGCGATGAATGACGGCGGCGGCGACAGCGGCCGGTACCGGATCGAGCACGACTCCATGGGCGAGGTACGGGTCCCCGTGGACGCCAAATGGCGGGCCCAGACGCAGCGGGCCGTGGAGAACTTCCCCATCTCGGGCCAGCGCCTGGAGCGCGCCCACATCGAGGCGCTCGCCCGCATCAAGGCGGCCGCGGCCCATGTGAACGCCGAGCTCGGCGTCGTGGACAAGGACATCGCGCAGGCGATCGCGGAGTCGGCCGGCGAGGTCGCCGACGGGCGCTGGGACGACCAGTTCCCCGTGGACGTCTTCCAGACCGGCTCCGGCACGTCGTCCAACATGAACACCAACGAGGTCCTCGCGACCCTCGCGACGGAGCGCCTCGGCCGCGACGTCCACCCGAACGACCATGTGAACGCGTCCCAGTCCTCGAACGACGTCTTTCCGTCGTCGATCCACATCGCGGCCACCGCCGCCGTCACCCATGACCTGATCCCGGCGCTCGGCCATCTGCGGGCGGCCCTGGAGCGCAAGGCGGACGAGTTCGCCGACGTCGTGAAGTCGGGGCGTACGCACCTCATGGACGCGACGCCGGTGACCCTCGGGCAGGAGTTCGGCGGGTACGCGGCGCAGGTCGCGTACGGCGTCGAACGCCTTCAGGCCTCGCTGCCACGCCTGGCCGAACTGCCGCTCGGGGGAACGGCGGTGGGCACGGGGATCAACACGCCGCCCGGGTTCTCGGCCGCCGTCATCGCGGAGGTGGCGCGGACCACGGGCCTGCCGCTGACCGAGGCGCGCAACCACTTCGAGGCGCAGGGCGCGCGCGACGGCGTCGTGGAGACGAGCGGGCAGCTGCGGACCATCGCCGTCGGCCTGACGAAGATCGCCAACGATCTGCGCTGGATGGCGTCGGGACCCCGCACCGGACTGGCCGAGATCAGCCTGCCGGACCTCCAGCCGGGCTCGTCCATCATGCCGGGCAAGGTGAATCCGGTCATTCCCGAGGCGGTGCTCATGGTCGCCGCTCAGGTCACGGGGAACGACGCGACGGTCGCCGCCGCGGGCGCCGCGGGGAACTTCGAGCTCAACGTCATGCTGCCGGTCATCGCCAAGAACGTCCTGGAGTCGATCAGGCTGCTCGCCAACGTCGCGCGCCTGCTCGCCGACCGGACCGTGGACGGCATCACCGCGCACCGCGAGCGCGCCCGCGAGTACGCCGAGTCGTCACCGTCCGTGGTGACCCCGCTGAACAAGTACATCGGCTACGAGGAGGCCGCGAAGGTGGCCAAGAAGTCGCTGGCCGAGCGGAGGACGATCCGCGAGGTCGTCCTGGAGGGCGGCTACGTGGAGCGCGGCGACCTCACGGTCGAGCAGCTCGACGAGGCGCTGGATGTCCTGCGGATGACGCGCCCGTAACAGCGTTCGGCGACTGACCGAATTCGTGACGCGCACCGCGGCGTCATGTGTCGGGGGCACCTAATATCTGTCCATGACGGACCGGACGAGCATTCTGGCAGGTGAGACCGACGGCAGCGTTGGGCGCTGGGCGCCCGGCAGCCGGATTCTGTGGCGGTACCGGACGAACGGCGGGGACGGCTTCCACATCTGCCGCCCTGTCACGGTCGTCGAGGACAGCGCCGAGCTGCTCGCCGTGTGGCTGGCACCCGGCACCGAGTGTGTGAGACCGGTCCTGGCCGACGGCACACCGGTGCACGAGGAGCCCCTGGCCACCCGGTACACGAAGCCGCGCACCGTCCTGCGCGACCGGTGGTTCGGCACCGGCGTCCTGAAGCTGGCGCGGCCCGGCGAGCCCTGGTCGGTGTGGCTGTTCTGGGAGCCGGGCTGGCGGTTCAGGAACTGGTACGTGAACCTGGAGCAGCCGCGGGTGCGGTGGGCCGGCGGCGTGGACTCCGAGGACCACTTCCTCGACCTGTCGGTCTACGCGGACCGCACCTGGCGCTGGCACGACGAGGACGAGTTCGCGCAGGCGCAGATCGCGGGCCTGATGAGCGCGGCGCAGGCCGAATCCGTACGGAGAGCGGGACGCGCCGCGGTCGAGGTGATCGAGGGCTGGGGGCACCCGTTCCCCGACGGCTGGCAGCACTGGCGGCCCGATCCCGCGTGGCCGGTACCCGCGCTTCCGGGTGACTGGAACCGTACGCCCGCGCATGTGTCCTCATGAGACCCTTGATGCGCCCCCGTGGTTCAAACGTAGGATCGTCCTCCGGAAGTGCGCACAGGTACAACTCTTCGCGCTTGCAGCAGGTCTGACACGATGTCAACGAGGTCATCGAGGGGCGGCGGGACCGTGAGTCACGGCAGCGAGGGTTACGAGACGTACGGGAGCGGCCGCCGGACCCCGGCGCCGGACCGTACGGGCCAGGCCGAGGCCTTCGACGCGATCGGCGCCCGCTACGACGACGCCTTCCCGCACAAGGAAGGCCAGTTGGCCGCGGTGGACGCGCTGCTCGCAGGCCTCGCACCCGGCTCGCGCGTGCTCGAGGTCGGCTGCGGCACGGGAGTTCCGACGAGCCGTCAACTGGCCGACGCGGGGCACTCCGTGGTCGGCGTGGACCTGTCGGCCGGCATGCTGGAACTCGCCCGCAAGAACGTCCCCGAGGCCGAGTTCCACCAGCTGGACATCGCGTCACTGAGACCCGAACCCGGCCAGGAGCAGGGCGAGTTGGGCGAGTTCGACGCCGTCACCTGCTTCTTCACGCTGCTGATGCTGCCGCGCACCGAGATCCCTGCGGCGCTGCGGCTGCTGCGCTCGATGCTCCGGCCGGGCGGGCTGCTCGCCCTGTCGATGGTCGAGGCCGATCTGGACGACACAGAGATTCCGTTCCTGGGGCACACAATCCGGGTATCGGGTTTTCTGCGGGACGAGCTGCGCCAGGTCGTACGCGACGCGGGACTGGAGATCACCGGCGAGCACACGTACGCATACGCTCCGGCGAGCACCGATGTACCACCCGAACACCAGCTGTTCTTCAACTGCCGGCGTGCCGGGAAGTGAAGCGGCACGTCATCAGGCGCGCAGCCCAGGACGGACGGATTCGAAACGCGTGACGGAGCACCCCACCTCCCACGAGGGCCGCCGGCCGGCCGCCCGCCCCGCCGCCCCCGCGGACCCCCGCGGGGCCCTGAGGCGCGCCTCCGACGCGCTCCCCGCACAACAGGGGCGCCCCGGAGCGACCGCGTCCGCCGACGACGCCGATCCCGCGCGCCGAGGGCCCGCGTCGGGCGCCTCCGTACCGC
>NZ_NNBL01000014.1 GCF_002803065.1 Streptomyces sp. CB01635 | reverse complement strand
GTGGGGGTTTGAGGTGGGGCGGTGAGGGGGCTGGCCTTCGGGGGGCTGGGGCTGGGGCTGGGGTTGGACGTGTGGGCCGGTTGGGGTGGGGTGGTGGGGTGTGAGTCGGCCTGGGTCTGATTCAGAGCGTGAGGGGGGCGGCTTGGGCTGGGTCCGGTATTGGGGTGGGCTGAATTGAGTTGATCTGGGGTGGGGTGGGAGGGGGCGGGGGGAGGGGGAGCCCCCCAGAACCTTTGAAAACAGGCGTCGAGCAATGCAGCCCCGCCGTGCCCTAGGCTGGACGGGTGACGACCCCGGAAGCCGAGTCGACCCCGTCCGAGGCCCCTGCCGCTGAGCCGCAGGCGCAGCCTGTTGCTGAGGGGCGGCCTGAGGAGCGGCTTGAGCGGGCTGTGCTCGCCGCCGAGCAGGCTCTGATCGAGTACGAGATCGCGGTGGAGACGTTCCGGGTCGAGGTGGAGAACTTCTCTCGGCTGCATCACCAGAAACTCGGCCCCATGTATACGCGCCTGGACGAGCTCGAGGCGCAGATCGCCGAGGCGGTCGCCGCGCGGAGCGGGGATCCGGAGGACCGGCGTAAGGCGGACGAGGCCAGGGCGCGTGTGATGCCCATGCCCGCGGTCGAGGAACTGTTCGACCAGTGGATGGACGGGGACGGTCTCTCGCCGGAGGCCTCCGCCATGCTCACCGATCAGCCCGTGCGGCCGCCGCAGCGTGTGCGGCCGAGCGACGAGGCGCGCAAGCTCTACCGGGAACTCGTCCGCAAGGCGCACCCGGATCTGGCGCAGGACGAGAAGGACCGGGCGCGGCGCGACGAGTTCATCGTGCGGGTCAACGCGGCATACGGCCGCGGCGACGAGGCCTTGCTGCGGGAGCTGTCCGACGAGTGGGCCGCGGGGCCTGTGCCCGAGGCGCGCAAGCCCAGCCCGAGCGAGGAGCTGTACGAGCGGCTCGAGTGGCTGGCGCAGCGCAAGGAACTGCTGACGGCAGTTGCTCAGGAGCTGGAGGAGAGCGCGATCGGCGCGATGCTGCGGATGGCGCCGGACGACCCCGACCGGCTGCTCGAGGAGATCGCGGAGCAGCTGCTCGCGCAGGTCGCCGAGCGCGAGGCTGAGCTGGAGCGGCTGATGCGTGAGCAGGCTGCCGATAGCTGAGCGGGCCGGCGAGCACGCCGCTGGCGATTGAGCGAGTAGCCTGCCGGCGGCTGAGCGAGCACGCTTGCTGCAGCTGGGCAGCTGGGCAGCTGGGCAGCTGGGCAGCTGGGCAGCTGGGCAGCTGGGCAGCTGGGCTGGTCGGCCAGCCGATAGCTGGGCGGTTGCCTCCAGCCCGAGCGTCGTGTGTCCCACTCCGCGTTTCTGACGGTCGTCCGAGCCGCTGACCGCCCCAGTGCCTGGCGGGTCAGGCCCCCAGGCGGGGTCGGGTAGCGTCGGGGGTATGCATTTTGGATCTGGTGTGCCCACGGTCGAGGTCGGCGAGCTCGTGGACGGGGACTTTCTCCTCGACGTCCGTGAGGACGATGAGTGGCAGGCGGGTCACGCCGAGGGTGCGTTGCACATTCCGATCAGTGAGTTCGTGGCGCGTTTCGGCGAGCTGACCGAGGCGGCTCCCCAGGACGGTCGGGTCAACGTGATCTGCCGGTCCGGCAGCCGTTCCGCGCAGGTGACGATGTACCTCGTGCAGCAGGGCATCGACGCGGTGAACGTAGATGGTGGCATGCAGGTGTGGGCGGCCGCCGGGCGTCCCGTCGTGGACGACAAGGGGCAGTCGGGCTTCGTTCTCTGACCGTTCCTAGGTAGTGAGCGGGAGTGGGTCGTAGATCCACTCCCGTTCGCTACGCCCGTCCCGAACGGTGTTGGGCGGGCTGGGTCGCCGCTTTCGCTTCCCTGGTGGCGTCACCACTGCTGGTGGTGGTCCCGTCCGGGGTGGGCGGTCTCCCTCACGTCCGGGGTTTCGGGGTGCGGCCTGGGCGATCCGATGCCCCACGCGATCTCTCCGGTCGCGTGGGGGCGGTGTCGTCCGTCGCCGCGCCCCGAATCCCTGGGCGCGCCTTCCGATCACGAGGCTCGCGGCCTCATGCCGGGTGGTCTGATGGGTGGGGCTGCTGGTGGTCGGCTTCTGCCAGTGCTCGGCGCCCCACCGGCTGCTGTACGCGGCATCGACGGCGATCACGCTGATGCCCTGCTCGGCAGCCATCGAAATGAGCCGGGCAGCCAGCCGTGCGGTGGGAAAGCGGGAGATCAGACGGCGGAAACGCTTGTTACGGCCGTGCTTCTCCCGGGTCTTGGAGTCCGCGAAATCGAGGTCCTCGATCGCCATAGCGCTCGCGCCACACTGGTGCACGTAGTGGAGCAGGCGGCTGGTGGCGTGCCGGATCTGCGCATCCCGATGCAGGGCATTGCCGGACAGGTCATAGAAAAACGCTCCGGACGCCCGACCGGGTTGCCGTGGACGTCGATGCGCCAGGCGGCGTAGTGATCGTTGTTGGTGTCCACTCCGGTCACGGTCCCGTCTGCCAGGGCGGCTTCCAGGGTGAGGACAGGGGCTGGGGTGCATGGGGTGCGTTGCCAGGATGCGGTCACATACCAGCGCTCTCGCACCACATCATGGTGGATGCGATACGCAACTGCCCGGTGATCGGCGACCCGGTCCGCCCACTCCTGGCCCCGGTGCGTGAACACCGCCCGGCCGGCCAGCACGTAGCGGCCGTTGGGGGCGTTCGCCAAGTGGGCGAGCGGGGCGGGGAGTTTGAGGCTCAGCTGCCCGTCGAGATCGAGGCGGATGGTCTCGTTGCCGAGGCGTTTGCCGGACTCGCCGTCAGCGGACAGGAACATCCGGGCCGCCTCCCAACGAGAGCGCCACCCCTGCTCGCTGAGCCCGGCCGCATCCAGGTGATGCCGGGTATCGGCCAGGTGCTTGCCGCCACGCACCACCCGCACCCGGCCCGCCGTCCAATCCGCCCGCGCCAGGGCCAAACGGTCCTCAAGGACGTGCAGGCGGCGGGACTTGGCATGCCACTCACGCCGGGAGCGATACCCGCCCGGCACGCCCCGCTCGCCCTTTGCGCCCAGCTCCAGCGCGAGGCGCTGCCGGATGCAGGCGATGCCCGCCTCCAACTCCCGGACATGCGCGGCCAGGCACCGCCGCGCCAGCGCCCACTGGTCATGCGAGGCCTTGGTAACCGACCCCGCCCACCGCGCCGATGACAAGGCACTCACGTCCCGCTTGCGAGCCGCCCATTGACCGGCATCGTGACCGAGCCCAGCCCTGCTGCGGACCTTCAGATCCCGTCCGGCCAACGACCCCAAATGCCGCCCCACCACACCGAGCACCTCGGTATCGGTTGCGGACAGACCCTTGAGACGGGTCCGCACTGCCACCCCGCTCGGGGACGGAGCCACGAACGGAGCCGCCAACACCCGCAACGCCTTCCCCGCCACCCCACCCACTCCGTCCAGCGAGCCACTCACGCAATCCGATCATCAGTCCACTCGCCCAACGAGCCCCACCCGACCGAGGTCACGCATTCGACACAGGATTCCGCGTTCCCACCGGACGCTCCACAGACTCACACTCACTCCTGCGCGGTAGAGCACGATCAAAACAAAACACCTCGCCACCCCTGGGTCAGCCGAGGGGATGGGCCGCCAGCAGGTCGCCGAGTGTCTCCTCGTGTGCGGCTGCCGGGCCGAGGGACAGTTCGAGCTGTTTGGCCCAGGCGTGGTAGCGGTGCAGCGGGTAGTCGGTGTCCGCGCCGAATCCTCCGTGCAGATGCTGTGCGGTCTGGACGACGCGTCGTACGCCTTCCGAGGCCCAGATCTTGGCGACCGCGATGTCGCCTGCCGTGGGGAGTGCTCCGCCTGCCTGCGTGCTGATGCGCCAGGCGGCCTGCCAGAGGGTGGCCTCCATGGCGCGCAGGTCGATGTAACGGTCCGCGGCCTGGACCGCGACCGCTTGGAATGTGGCCACCGGGTAGCCGAACTGCTCGCGCTTACTGGTGTAGTCGCCGGTCATCTGCAGGACGCGCTCGCCGAGGCCCAGTGCCAGGGCGCAGGTTCCGGTGGTGAGGAGCTGGTGCAGCCGGTCCCAGGCCTCGTCGGTCTCGATGATCCGGTGGGGTTCGAGGCGCACGGAGTCGAGGTGGAGTTCGCCGAGGCGTTCGCCGGTCGTGGAGATCTGTTCGGCGACGGTGAGTCCTTCGTGCGGATGGGGCAGTACGGCGATGACGGAGCGGCCCTGTGGGGTGTGGGCGGGAACGGCGATGTGGTCGGCGTTGTGCGCCCAAGTCACGCTGGTTTGGGCGCCGTCGAGGATCCAGGTGTCGGTGTCCGTGTCGCGGCGTGCGCTGACGGCGAGTTGGGCCGGATCGTGTCCGGTGCGGCCCGCGGAGGCGGCGGTGAGGACGAGTTCGCCGCGGGCTGCCCTGGGGAGGATCTGCTCCTTCAACTCGTCGCTGCCGTAGGTCTGTACGGCGACGGCGGCCGCGGTGTGCTCCAGGAGCGGGACTCGGGCGAGTGCCTTGGCGGATTCCCGTAGGACCAGGCAGAGCGCGATGGCGTCCAGGCCCGCGCCGCCGTGTTCGGGGGCGAGCAGGAGGCTGAGCAGGTCGGCGTCGGCGAGTTTCGACCACAGGGCGCGGTCGAAGTCGTCTGCGACCGCGCCGGGGGTGAGGGCCGGGCTCGGCACGCTGTCGGGCGCTACCGGACCGAACACGGCCTTGGCCGCCTCGACGGCCGCCTGCTGTTCTTCGGTGAAGGTGAAGTCCACTGCCCTGTCCCTCCGTGCACCGGTTCATCATGGCGACCCGCCAGGATCTGACGGTGCGTCAAGGTAGAACAAGTTCTACGAGAAGGGAATACGCGGAGGGAATGGGAGCGCAGTGGCGCGGCTCGATCGGTCAGAGATCAGAGATCAGAGATCAGAGATCAGAGATCAGGGATCAGCGTCAGCGGTCGAAGTCCAGTTCCACCGTCTCCGTGGCCGGGTGGGACTGGCAGGCGAGTACGTAGCCGGCGTCGGTCTCCTCGGGTTCGAGTGCGAAGTTCCGGTCCATGCGCACCTCGCCCGAGACGAGGAACGCGCGGCAGGTCCCGCAGACGCCGCCCTTGCAGGCGTACGGAGCGTCGGGGCGGTTGCGCAGCACGGTCTCCAGGAGTGATTCGCCGTCGTCGACGGGCCAGGTGCCGGAGCGGCCGTCGAGCTGGGCGGTGACCGTGGAGTGCGCGAGGGTCGGCGCGGGGCGCGCGGGTGCCGCTCCGTCGTCGACGTGGAAGATCTCCTCGTGGATGCGGGCTCTTCGTACGCCGAGGGCGCGCAGTGTGCGCTCTGCTTCCTGTACGAGTCCGAAGGGGCCGCACAGGTACCAGCCGGCGATGTCGTCTACGGGGAGCAGCGCGGGCAGGAGGGTTGTCAGGCGCTCCTGGTCGAGGCGGCCGGAGTCGAGGCCGGCCTGCTGCTCCTCCCGGGAGAGGACCATGACCAGCTGGAACCGGTCGGGGTAGCGGTCCTTCAGGTCGGCCACCTCGTCCAGGAACATCGTCGAGGCGGCGGTGCGATCGCTGCGGATGAGGCAGAACCGGGCGTGCGGTTCGCGGGCGAGCAGGGTGGCCGCGATGGACAGGACCGGCGTGATGCCGCTGCCGCCGACCACGGCGGCGTAGAGACCGGGCGTGGGTTCGAGGATGAAGCGGCCGGCAGGGGTCATGACCTCCAGGGCGTCGCCGACGGCGATCTCCTTGAGGGCGTAGGTCGAGAAGGAGCCGCCTTCGACGAGGCGGACGCCGACGCGGAGCGTGCGGGGGCCTTCGGGGCCGGGTGCGGGTGAGCAGATCGAGTAGGTGCGTCGGATCTCGCCGTCGTCGGCCGGGCGGCGCAGGGCGAGGTGCTGGCCCGGTGCGTGGCGGAATTCCTCACGAAGGGATTCGGGGACCTCGAGGGTGAGGGCCACGGAGTCGTCGGTGAGCCGGTCGACCGCCGCTACGCGGAGCTGGTGGAAGCGGGCCATCACAACTCCTTGAAGTGGTCGAAGGGTTCGCGGCACTCGAGGCAGCGCCGCAGGGCCTTGCAGGCGGTGGAGGAGAAGCGGCTCAGCAGTTCGGTGTCCGTGGATCCGCAGTGCGGGCAGCACAGGGGGGAGTCGCCGGCCTCGGGGGCGCCGAGGAGCGCGGCGGCGGCCGCGTCACCAGCTGAGCGCGGGGGTGTGGTGGTGCGCGTGGGGCCGAGGGTGACGGTCACCGGTTCCTGGTCCTCCCGGACGGCGCGGGGTGGCGCTATGCCGAACTCCCGGAGCTTGCGGCGGCCCTCGTCCGTGATGTCGTCCGTGGTCCAGGCCGGTGCGAGCACCCGCCGGACGGTGACGTCCGGTATCCCGCGCTCGTGCAGGATGCGCTCGATGTCGGTGGACATGGCCTCGACGGCGGGGCAGCCGGTGTAGGTGGGGGTCAGTTCCACCTCGACGCTGCCCGGGGTGAGGCAGTGGACGGCGCGGAGCACGCCGAGCTCTTCCAGGGTGAGCACGGGCAGTTCGGGGTCGGGCACGGAGCCGGCGAGGCGGCGCAGCTCAGCTTCGAGCGGCGTCTCCGGTCGGTCGGCGGTGTCCTGAGGGGAGGCCTCGGGGGCTTTGGTCACCATGACGCCCCCGGGTGGCTGCGGTGGAGGTGCTGCATCTCGGCGAGCATCCGTCCGAACGGTTCCGTGTGCAGGCCCTGGCGTCCCGCTCCGGCGCTCCAGGCTCCGGTCCGTGGTCCCTCGGGGACGGTCAGGGTCGCCCGGCCCAGGATGGCAGTGACCGATGCGGTCCAACTGGCCTCCATCTCCGGCCAGTCGATGTCGATTCCGTCGACGGGCTGGAACATCTCTCCGGTGTGACGCCAGAGTGCGTCGCAGGCCCGCTGCATCCGGTCGTGGCTTTCGGCAGTGCCGTCCCCGAGGCGTACGGTCCACTGCTCGGCGTGGTCCTGGTGGTACGCGACCTCCTTGACCGCCTTGGCGGCGAGGCCGGCGAGCGGTCCGTCGGTCGCGGCGAGGCGGCCGTACAGGAGGCGCTGGTACGTGGAGAAGTACAGCTGGCGGGCGATGGTGTGGGCGAAGTCGCCGTTGGGCTGTTCGACCAACTGGACGTTACGGAACGCGCGTTCCTCGCGCAGGTAGGCCAGCTCGTCCTCGTCGCCGACGAGGGAGAGCAGGACCCGGGCCTGGCCGAGGAGGTCGAGCGCGATGTTGGCCAGGGCGACTTCTTCTTCGAGGACCGGGGCGTGTCCGGCCCACTCCCCCAGTCGGTGCGACAGCACGAGCGTGTCGTCGCCCAGGGCGAGCGCCGCGGCAGCGGTGACGGTGCCGACGGACGAGTCGCGGTTCAGGGACGTGGTCACAGGTGCTTCACCCCTTCCGGGATCTCGTAGAACGTCGGGTGCCGGTACGGCTTGTCGGCGGAGGGCTCGAAGAAGGGGTCTTTCTCGTCGGGCGAGGAGGCGGTGATCGAGGCGGACGGGACGACCCAGATCGAGACGCCCTCGCCGCGGCGGGTGTACAGATCGCGGGCGTTACGCAGGGCGAGCTCGGCGTCCGGCGCGTGCAGGCTTCCCGCGTGGGTGTGCGACAGCCCGCGCCGGGAGCGTACGAAGACCTCCCACAGCGGCCAGTCCTTCGCGTCGCTCATGCCGTCGCCTTCCCGTTCGCCCCGGAGTCTTGTGCCCCGGAGTGCTTCGCCTCGGAGTGTTTCGCCGCGTGGGCCGCGGCCGCTTCCCTGACCCAGGCGCCCTCGTCGTGGGCCTGTCTGCGCTGGGTGATCCGCTGTTCGTTGCACGGTCCGTTGCCCTTCAGGACCTCCCAGAACTCCGTCCAGTCGATGGCTCCGAAGTCGTGGTGACCGCGCTCCTCGTTCCACACGAGGTCCGGGTCGGGGAGGGTGAGCCCGAGGGACTCGGCCTGCGGGACGCAGATGTCGACGAACCGCTGGCGCAGCTCGTCGTTCGAATGGCGCTTGATCTTCCATTCCATCGACTGCGCGGAGTGCGACGACTCGTCGTCCGGAGGGCCGAACATCATCAGGGACGGCCACCACCAGCGGTCGACGGCGTCCTGCGCCATCGCGTGCTGGGCCTCGGTGCCGCGGCTCAGGGCGAGGAGGAGCTCGTAGCCCTGGCGCTGATGGAAGGACTCCTCCTTGCAGATCCGCACCATGGCGCGCGCGTACGGCCCGTACGAGCAGCGGCACAGGGGGACCTGGTTCGTGATCGCGGCGCCGTCCACGAGCCAGCCGATGGCGCCGACGTCCGCCCAGGTCAGCGTCGGATAGTTGAAGATCGACGAGTACTTCTGGCGGCCGCTGTGCAGCTTGTCGAGGAGCTCGTCGCGGCCCGTGCCGAGCGTTTCGGCGGCGCTGTACAGGTACAGGCCGTGGCCGGCCTCGTCCTGGACCTTGGCCATCAGGATCGCCTTGCGCCGCAGCGAGGGGGCGCGCGTGATCCAGTTGGCCTCCGGTTGCATGCCGATGATCTCGGAGTGGGCGTGCTGCGCGATCTGGCGCACGAGCGTCGCGCGGTAAGCGTCCGGCATCCAGTCGCGGGGCTCGATGCGCTCCTCCGCCGCGACGGCGGTGTCGAACGCTGTCTGGTACGCGGCGGTGCCCGAGGCTTGGCCCGAGGCGGTGCCGGTGGCGTCGGACGTGGCGTGGGCCGCCTGTGTCCGCGCCGCTTGGTGCGCAGCTGCTGTCGCCATCCCGGTCTCCCTCGACCTTGAGCGAATCTCCCGACCGATCGTTCGGTTCGTTGGATTCAATGGTGGGACGTGGCGCCGTAGGGTGTCAACCCTGCGAGGTCCGGCCTGTGGATAAGTCCTACTGCTGGTCCCATGGCTCTGTGCCTCGCGAGCGCGGCTGAGTACCGTGCCGGTGCGGCGGCGGGAGCGGGCCGCGGGGCGAGGAATCGGTTCGGCACACAAGCGCGGACCGGAGGCATCGGGAAACTCGGGGAGACGGGGCGGCATGGACGCGTACGACAAGGGCTCGACCGCCCGGCGTTCCGACCTGGAGCCGCAGCCGGGGCCGGAGCCGGGCCCTTCGCGCAGTCCGGCGCCGAATCAGGTACCCGACCCGAGCCGCGAGCCCGAGCCGAGCTACGAGTCTGACCCGAGCTACGAGCCCGAGCCCGACCCGGATCCCGCGTCCCCACCCCTCGCGCCCCCGCCCCCATCCGCCACACCCCGTATCGGACTGTCGGCCCTCTCTCTCCGCTACCAGATAGCCGCTGCCTGCGCGCTCGTCGTGATTGCTCTCGGGGCGTGTGTGCACGTCGCGATGGTGTTTCTGCACGTTTCGCCGCCCAACACCCTCTCCAAGGAGTACGGCGGGTCCGTCGACAGCTGGATCTATCCGGAGTTCGAGCAGAACTGGAAGCTGTTCGCGCCCAACCCGCTCCAGCAGAACATCGCCGTGCAGGCCCGCGCGGAGATCCGTACGGCCGACGGCAGCACGCGTACGACCGGCTGGTACGACCTGTCGGCACAGGACGGCGCCGACATCGACGGGAATCTGCTGCCCAGCCACACGCAGCAGAACGAGTTGCGCCGGGCCTGGGACTTCTATGTGTCCGCGCACGACAGTGAGAACCGCCCGAACGGTGTGCGCGGCCAGCTCTCCGAGCGCTACATCCGCCGCATCGTCGTCCTGCGGCTGTCCCACGATGACGGGCTCACGGCCGCCGGCGAGAAGGCCACCATCGCCCGCGTCCAGGTCCGCTCGCGGACCACCAATGTGGTGCCGCCCCCGTGGAGTGACGAGAAAGTGGATTCCAAGCCTGTCTACCGGGAGGTTCCCTGGTGGACGGTGACGGTCGCAGACAGGGCACTCAGCAACAGCAACAGCAACAGCAACAGCCAGAGCGAGAGCCGTAGCGGCACCGGCACGCGCGCGCGTGCCGCCACTGACGGGACGGATGCCCGGTGAACCGCATAGACCGCATAGACCGGATCGCCGGGTCCGCCCTCGGCCCCTACCAGACCGCCGTCATCCGGATCGGGTTCTCCGCGACCTGGCTGCTCTTCCTGCTGCGTGAGTTCCCCAACCGCCACGAGCTGTACGGGCCCGACGGGCCGTGGAGCTGGGACATGGCGCAGCAGCTCATCGCCGGCAACGGCGCCTTCACCGCTCTGATGTGGTCGGACGGCCGCGTCTGGTTCGAGATCGTCTACGCCGCCGCGGTCGTGACCAGTGCGCTGCTGATGCTGGGCTGGCGTACCCGGGCGATGTCCGTCCTGTTCATGATCGGCGTGCTCTCGCTGCAGAACCGCAGCATCTTCATGGGCGACGGCGGCGACAACGTCATCCACCTGATGTCGATCTACCTGGTGTTCACGCGGTGCGGGCAGGTCTGGTCGCTGGACGCGCGGCGAGCGGCACGCGCGCGTGAGTACTCCGCGCGCGAGAGCGACGTCGGGCCGCCGGATCGGGTGGGGCCGGTGGTGTGGTGGCTCGCAGGGCTCGGGCTCTCCGCGATCACGTTCATGGGGGTCGTGAGCGGGGGCTGGCTGGTCGTGTTCTGGGGGCTGTGGGCCGTGCAGGGTCTGTGGTGGGCGGTGAACCGGAGGGACCCGTACAGCGAGCCCCGACTGCTGCTCGACGTGATCGCGAACCTGGCACACAACGCCGCTCTTCTCGTGATCATGGCGGAGGCGTGTCTGATCTACGCGACCGCCGGCTGGTACAAGATCCAGGGCAGTCGCTGGCAGGACGGGACGGCGGTCTACTACCCGCTCCACCTGGACTACTTCTCGCCCTGGCCGGCCCTGGGCGACCTGCTCGCCTCGCACGGACTGATGGTGATGCTCGTGTCGTACGGGACGGTCGCCGTGCAGGTCGCCTTCCCGTTCACGCTGTTCAACCGGCGTGTCAAGAACGTCCTGCTGGTCGCCATGATGTGCGAGCACGCGGCGATCGCCGTCCTGCTCGGGCTGCCGTTCTTCTCGCTCGCGATGATCGCCGCCGACGCCGTATTCCTGCCGACGTCGTTCCTGAAGCGGCTGGGCGGATGGGTGGCACGCGCGCGTGGAGGCCTGTTTTCCCGTACGGCCGGTGCTCCTGCGGTGCCGGGGCCTCGCGCAGCCGAGAGCCCCGAACAGGCCCACGTAGGCTTCTCGCCATGAGCAGGGCGAACAGCGTGGACAGGCGAGCGGCATGAACAGGGTGGATATCGCCGGCGTCGATGAATGGCGCGCCCGTGCAGACGCGTCCGTGCTCCTCGACGGGTTCCACGCGCTCAAGCACGCCCTGCGTTTCGGCGCGTGCGTGC
Organism: Streptomyces sp. CB01635; assembly: GCF_002803065.1. Taxonomy (GTDB): domain Bacteria; phylum Actinomycetota; class Actinomycetes; order Streptomycetales; family Streptomycetaceae; genus Streptomyces. The sequence goes on along the minus strand of NZ_NNBL01000014.1, from coordinate 257,491 downwards.
CCGTGGCGCTGGCGACCGGCCGTGCCGCCGTGCTCGCCCTGGCCGAGGAGCTCGCCCCGGACGTGCGGGACGCCCTGGACGGGCTCCTGGTGGAGGTGCCGGAGGAGACGCTGCGCGCCCTGGTGCCGCGTCTGCATCCCACGGGGGTGGCCGCGCTGGCGGTGCGGCCGGACCGGGCGGAGAACCTGGCCGCCGTGGCACACCTGCCGAGGACCGCGCCCGTTGTCGTCCTCGACAACCCCCGCAACCTCGGCAACGCGGGCGCCGTCATCCGGCTCGCCGCGGGCTTCGGGGCGACGGGCGTCGTCATGACCGGCAGCCTCGACCCCTGGCACCCGACCGTCGTCCGCGGGGGTGCCGGCCTGCACTTCGCGACGGCCGTCGAGCGCCTGACGGTGGAGGAGCTGCCGCCGGGGCCCGTGTACGCGCTCGATCCGGAGGGCGAGGACATCCGGGGGACCGCGCTGCCGGACGACGCGCTGCTCGCCTTCGGCTCGGAGCGCAGCGGCCTGTCGCCCGAACTGCGCGCCCGCGCCGACCACTTGGTGTCGCTGCCGATGCGGGCACAGGTCTCCAGCTACAACCTGGCGACGAGCGTCGGCATGACGCTCTTCCACTGGAGCACCTGTGGCACGCCGGGCGGTCCCGCGGGCCGCCCGGCCGCCTGAGCTGACGTCGGTCGGAGACCTCAGGCTTCCGTGCGCACCTCCACGACGCGGAAGCGGTTCGCGACGAACGCTCCGTCGCACAGCGCCGCGTTGGCCGCGGGGTTGCCACCGGAGCCGTGGAAGTCCGAGAACGCCGCCGTCTGGTTCACGTACACCCCGCCCGTGAGGTTGATGGACAGCTGGGCGCACTCTTCGAGGCAGACCTCTTCGACGCCTTCGGCGACCTCGTCGGAGGTCGTGTACGCGCCGACGGTCATCGCGCCCTTGTCGCGCACCGTGCGCCGCAGCAGGTCCAGCGCGTCCGCCGTGGAGTCGACGGCGACGGCGAAGGAGACCGGGCCGAAGCACTCGCTGAGGTAGGCGGAGTCGGAGTCGGCGCCGTCCCAGAACTTCCGTGCGCCGTCCTGCTTGACGATCATCGGCGTACGGACGACGGCACCGGGGAACTCCGGGTTGCTGATCTCCCGTGAGGCGAGGGCGACTTCGCCGAGGCCGGAGGCCGCCTCCAGGCGGGACTTCACGTCCGGGTTGACGAGGGCGCCGAGCAGCGCGTTCGCCCGGGCGTCGTCGCCGAGGAGGCCGCCGACCGCGGCCGCGATGTCGGTGACCACCTCGTCGTACGTCTTGAGGCCCTCGTCCGTGGCGATGCCGTCGCGTGGGATGAGCAGGTTCTGCGGGGTGGTGCACATCTGGCCGCTGTACAGGGACAGGGAGAACGCGAGGTTCGCCAGCATTCCCTTGTAGCGGTCGGTCGAGTCGATGACGACCGTGTTGACGCCGGCCTTCTCCGTGTAGACCTGCGCCTGCCGGGCGTGTGTCTCCAGCCAGTCGCCGAACGCCGTCGAGCCCGTGTAGTCGATGATCTTGATTTCGGGGCGCAGGGCGATGGTCTTGGCGATGCCTTCGCCGGGCTTCTCGGCGGCCAGCGCGACCAGATTCGGGTCGAAGCCGGACTCGGCGAGGACCTCGCGGGCGACCTGGACGGTCAGGGCGAGGGGCAGCACCGCGCGCGGGTGGGGCTTCACCAGGACGGGGTTGCCGGTGGCGAGGGAGGCGAAGAGCCCCGGATATCCGTTCCACGTGGGGAAGGTGTTGCAGCCGATGAGGAGCGCGATGCCGCGCCCGACCGGCGTGAACTGCTTGCCTAGGACGAGGGGGTCGCGCTTGCCCTGCGGCTTGGTCCACTCCGCCGCGTCCGGTGTGCGCACCTGCTCGACGTACGCGTACGCCACCGCTTCCAGCCCGCGGTCCTGCGCGTGGGGGCCGCCCGCCTGGAACGCCATCATGAAGGCCTGGCCGCTGGTGTGCATCACGGCGTGCGCGAACTCGTGCGTACGCGCGCTGATCCGGGCCAGGATCTCCAGACATACGGCGGCCCGCGCCTCGGCGCCCGCCTCGCGCCACGCGCGCATGCCCGCGCGCATCGCGGGGAGCAGGACGTCCAGGTCGGGGTGCGGGTAGGTGACGCCCAACTCGACGCCGTACGGAGACGTTTCGCCGCCCACCCAGTCGTCCGTGCCGGGCTGGCCGAGGTCGATCCGGGTGCCGGAGAGCGCGTCGAAGGCGGCCTTGCCCTCGGGCATGCTCAGGCTTCCGTGCTCTCCGTAGGCCTTGGGGTGCTCGGGGTGCGGTGACCAGTACGCGCGCGTGCGGATCGCTTCCAGCGCTTGGTCAAGGGTGGGCCGGTGCTTGGCGATCAGGTCGTGCGCGGTGACTTCGGCGGCCATGACGGACCAACTCCTCGTCGAGACGGCTCTTCGTCGAGCCGGCGAGCTGGGCAGGAACAGCTGGGCAGGAACAGGCAGACACGGTTAGAGTAACCGAACGATCGGTCGGGACAAGGGGGTCCGTCGAACCTGTGGAAAACTTCGCGCCCGCCTCAGCGCCCCGACCCCCGGGACCCCGGCCGTCGTTCCGTGCGGGAGGATCGCGACCATGACAGCACTCGAGCTCGGCAGCCCCGAACGCCTTGTGGGCGTGGTGGGCACCGGCACCATGGGCCAGGGCATCGCCCAGGTCGCCCTGACCGCCGGCCACCCCGTCCGGCTCTACGACGCCGTACCGGGCCGCGCCCAGGAGGCCGCGGACGCCATCGCCGCGCGCCTGGACCGCCTGGTCGACAAGGGCAGGCTCGACGCGGCCGAGCGCGACGCCGCGCGTGCGCGCCTGAGCGCCGCCGGGTCCCTCGAGGAGTTCGCGGGGGCGGCGCTCGTCGTCGAGGCCGTACTGGAGCGGCTCGACGTGAAGCAGCAGCTGTTCACGGACCTGGAGGAGATCGTCGCGGACGACTGTCTGCTCGCGACCAACACCTCGTCCCTGTCCGTCACCGCCGTCGGCGGCGCGCTGCGTCTGCCGGGGCGCCTCGTCGGCCTGCACTTCTTCAACCCCGCGCCCCTGATGCCGCTGGTCGAGGTGGTCTCCGGCGCGGCGACCGACGTAACGGCGGCCACGCGCGCGTACGAGACGGCCCGCGCCTGGGGCAAGACCCCCGTCGTCTGCGCCGACACCCCCGGATTCATTGTCAACCGCATCGCCCGCCCCTTCTACGCCGAGGCGTTCGCGGTCTACGAGGAGCAGGGCGCCCAGCCCGCCACCATCGACGCCGTCCTGCGCGAGTGCGGCGGCTTCAAGATGGGCGCCTTCGAGCTGACGGACCTCATCGGACAGGACGTCAACGAAGCGGTCACCCGTTCCGTGTGGGAGGCCTTCTTCCAGGACGTGAAGTTCCGGCCGGCCCTCGCCCAGCGGCGCCTGGTCGAGGCCGGCATGCACGGCCGCAAGACGGGCCGCGGCTGGTACGCGTACACGGACGGTGAGGACCGCCCGGAGCCGCACACCGCGCAGCCCGCCCAGGCGCCCGCGTACGTCGTCGCCGAAGGCGACCTGGGGCCTGCCGGCGAGCTTCTCGCGCTGATCCGCGAGGCGGGCATCCCGGTGCGCGAGGAGGACGAGGACAATGGCACGCGCCTGGTCCTTCCCGGCGGCGGCCAGCTCGCCCTCGCGGACGGCCAGACGTCCGTCGAGTACCGGGACGTCATCTACTTCGATCTCGCGTTCGACTATCGCGCCGCGACCCGTATCGCGCTCGCGACCTCTCAGGAAGCGTCCCCGCAGACCTTGCGCGAGGCCACCGGGCTCTTCCAGGCCATCGGCAAGGACGTCAGCGTCATCGGGGACGTGCCCGGCATGATCGTCGCGCGCACGGTCGCGCGGCTCATCGACCTGGCGCACGATGCCGTCGCCAAGGGAGTGGCCACTCCGGAGGACATCGACACGGCGATGCGCCTGGGCGTCAACTACCCACTGGGGCCCATCGAGTGGAGCAGGAAGCTCGGCAAGAACTGGGCGTACTCCCTCCTCGACGATCTCCACCTGCGCGACCCGTCCGGCCGTTACGCGCCCTCGCTCGCGCTCTACCGCCACTCGTACGCCTCCGACAAGCGGGAGGGCTCCGCATGACCACCGCAAGGCGCGACACCTACACGCCCGAGACCCTCCTGTCGGTCGCCGTGCAGGTCTTCAACGAGCGGGGCTACGACGGCACTTCGATGGAGCACCTCTCCAAGGCGGCCGGTATCTCCAAGTCGTCGATCTACCACCACGTCGCCGGCAAGGAGGAGCTGCTGCGCCGCGCCGTCAGCCGCGCGCTCGACGGCCTCTTCGGCATCCTCGGCGAGGAGCACGCGTGCGTGGGGCGTGCCGTCGAGCGGCTGGAGTACGTCACCCGGCGCATGGTCCAGGTCCTGATATCCGAGCTGCCGTACGTGACCCTGCTGCTGCGCGTGCGCGGGAACACCGACGCGGAGCGCTGGGCGATGGAGCGGCGCAGGGAGTTCGACCACCAGGTGGCCGAGCTTCTGAAGGCGGCCGCGGCCGACGGTGACGTGCGGGGCGACATCGAGGTACGGCTCGCGACCCGCCTCGTGTTCGGCATGATCAACTCGATCGTGGAGTGGTACCGGCCGGGCGGCCGGGGCATGGACGACCGCGAAGTCGCCGACGCCGTCGTGCAGTTGATCTTCGGAGGGCTGCGCAAGGAGGACTGACGGCCCCGGGGCGCGGGCGCGTCAGGCGTCCGGCTCCAGGTCCTCCTCCTCGAACACCAGCAGCGTCCGCGTGCTCAGCACCTCCGGCATGGCCTGGAGCTTGGTGAGTACGAGCTCCCGCAGGGCCCTGTTGTCCTGCGTGTGCACCATCAGGAGCACATCGAAATCGCCGCTGACCAGCGCGATGTGCGAGGCCTCCGGGAGCCGGCGCAGCTGCTCGCGAACGGTGCGCCAGGAGTTCTGGACGATCTTGAGCGTGATGTACGCCGAGGCGCCCTGCCCGGCCCGCTCGTGGTTGACGCGGGCGCCGAACCCGCGGATGACGCCGTCGTCGATGAGCCGGTTGATGCGCGCGTAGGCGTTGGCCCGTGACACATGGACGCGCTCGGCGACGGAGCGTATCGAGGCCCGGCCGTCCATCTGGAGCATCTGCAGGATGTCGCGGTCGATGGCGTCCAGCGCGCGCGGCTGGTACTCGGGGCGGCCCTCGGGCGGCCGCGGCGAGGAGCCCGGGCGGCTGTCGGGGCCGCTGTCCGGCCCGCTGTCGGGCACGCGGGGCGGAGTCTCGGGGCGGTCGCCGCCCGGGCCGTCGGCCATTCGTTCAGATGCCATGTCCCCCCGCCTCCCTACCATGGACGTACTGCGTCCATCCCAGGCTGTGGAGAACCGTTTGTCCACAGCCTGGAGGTGCCTGTAGCCAAAATGTGCCGACGACCGAACAATCGGTAGGTGGGGCGCATCACACCGTCGCGTCTCTCAGCCGCTTCCAACGAGGAGGTGCCGTCATGACGGTCATGGAGCAGCGGGATGCCTACCGGCCCACCCCGCCGCCCGCCTGGCAGCCGCGCACGGATCCCGCGCCGCTGCTGCCCGACGCCGAGCCGTTCCGGGTTCTCGGCACCGACGCCGCGGCCAAGGCCGACGCCCGGCTCCTGCACCAGCTGTACGCGGAGGTGGTGCGCGGCCGCAGGTACAACGCGCAGGCGACCGCCCTGACGAAGCAGGGCCGGCTCGCGGTCTACCCCTCCAGCACCGGACAGGAGGCCTGCGAGGTCGCGGCCGCCCTCGTCCTGGAGGAGCGCGACTGGCTCTTCCCCAGCTACCGGGACACCCTCGCCGCCGTCGCCCGCGGCCTCGACCCCGTACAGGCCCTGACCCTGCTGCGGGGCGACTGGCACACCGGGTACGACCCGCGCGAGCACCGCGTCGCCCCCCTGTGCACGCCGCTCGCGACGCAGCTGCCGCACGCAGTGGGCCTCGCGCACGCCGCCCGCCTCAAGGGTGACGACGTGGTCGCGCTCGCCATGGTCGGCGACGGAGGCACCAGCGAGGGTGACTTCCACGAGGCGCTGAACTTCGCGGCGGTGTGGCAGGCCCCGGTCGTCTTCCTCGTCCAGAACAACGGCTTCGCCATCTCCGTACCGCTCGACAAGCAGACCGCCGCCCCGTCCCTGGCCCACAAGGCCGTCGGATACGGGATGCCCGGCCGCCTCGTCGACGGGAACGACGCGGCGGCCGTGCACGAGGTCCTCGCCGAAGCCGTGCGCCACGCGCGCGGAGGGGGCGGCCCGACCCTCGTCGAGGCGATCACCTACCGCATGGAGGCGCACACGAACGCGGACGACGCCACGCGCTACCGCGTCGACGCAGAGGTCGACGCCTGGCGCGACCACGACCCGATCCTGCTCCTGGAGCGGGAGTTGACGGATCGCGGACTCCTCGACGAGGAAGGCATACGGGCCGTGCGCGACGACGCCGAGAAGATGGCCGCCGACCTGCGCGAGCGCATGAACCAGGATCCGGTGCTCGACCCCATGGACCTCTTCCGTGATGTCTACGCCGAGCAGACCACCCAACTGCGGGAGCAGGCCGCCCAGTTGCGCGCCGAGCTCGACGCCGAGGCGGACGGGACGGACCGATGACGACTGTCGCCGCCAAGCCGGCCACCATGGCGCAGGCCTTCGGCCGCGCCCTGCGCGACGCCATGGCCGCCGACCCCTCCGTGCACGTCCTCGGCGAGGACGTCGGCACGCTGGGCGGCGTCTTCCGAGTCACCGACGGACTCGCCAAGGAGTTCGGTGACGCCCGCTGCACGGACACGCCGCTCGCCGAGGCGGGCATTCTAGGCACCGCGGTCGGCATGGCCATGTACGGCCTGCGGCCCGTCGTCGAGATGCAGTTCGACGCGTTCGCCTACCCAGGCTTCGAGCAGCTGATCTCGCACGTCGCGAAGATGCGCAACCGCACCAGGGGCGCCATGCCGCTGCCCCTCACCGTGCGCGTGCCCTACGGCGGCGGCATCGGCGGCGTCGAGCATCACAGCGACTCCTCCGAGGCCTACTACATGGCCACCCCGGGTCTCCACGTCGTCACGCCCGCCACCGTCGCCGACGCCTACGGCCTGATGCGCGCCGCCATCACCTCCGACGATCCCGTCATCGTCCTCGAACCCAAGCGGCTGTACTGGTCGAAGGACTCCTGGAACCCCGAGCACCCGACGGACGTCGAACCCATCGGACGGGCCGTGGTCCGTCGGACCGGCAGCAACGCCACCCTCATCACGTACGGGCCGTCGGTGCCCGTCTGCATGGAGGCGGCGGAGGCGGCGCGGGCCGAGGGCTGGGATCTGGAGGTCGTCGATCTGCGCTCCCTGGTGCCGTTCGACGACGAGACGGTCAGCGCGTCCGTGCGCCGGACCGGGCGGGCGGTCGTCGTGCACGAGTCGGGCGGTTTCGGCGGCCCCGGCGGTGAGATCGCCGCGCGCGTCACCGAACGGTGCTTCCACCACCTGGAGGCGCCGGTCCTGCGGGTGGCCGGGTTCGACATCCCGTATCCGCCGCCGATGCTGGAGCGGCACCATCTGCCGGGAGTCGACCGGATCCTGGACGCGGTCGCGCGACTCCAGTGGGAGGCGGGCAGCTGATGGCACAGGTCCTCGAATTCAAGCTGCCCGACCTCGGCGAAGGCCTCACCGAGGCTTCGATCGTCACCTGGCTCGTCCAGGTCGGCGACGTCGTGGCGGTGGACCAGCCGGTCGTCGAGGTGGAGACCGCCAAGGCGATGGTCGAGGTCCCGTGCCCCTACGGGGGCGTGGTCACCGCCCGCTTCGGCGAGGAGGGCACCGAACTGCCCGTCGGCTCGCCCCTCCTGACGGTCGCTGTGGGCACACCGGCCGAGGGGGAGGGTGACGACGAGGGGTCCGGGAACGTCCTGGTGGGATACGGCACCGCGGCTGCCCCCGCGCGCCGCCGCCGGGTTCGCCGACAGGACGACCTCCCCGTGGCAGCGCCTGCAGCACCCACCCGGAATGCCCCGTCCGCCCCGGTTCCGGAGGCGCCGCCGCGGAGCGGACCCGTGCCGGTCATCTCCCCCCTCGTGCGCAAGCTCGCCCGCGAACACGGTGTCGACCTGCGCGAGTTGCCCGGGTCGGGACCCGAAGGACTCATCATGCGGGCCGATGTCGAGAGCGCCATGCGGGAGACGGTGCAGGTACGGGCCCACGTGGCGGAAGCGGAGGTCGTGGCCCCGGCTCCGGCCCAGGCCCCGGTGGGCGGGACCGCCGACGGCATCCGCGTCCCCCTGCGCGGCCTCCGAGGCGCCGTGGCCGACAAGCTCACCCGCAGCCGCCGCGAGATCCCCGACGCGACCTGCTGGGTGGACGCCGACGCCACGGAGTTCATGCACGCGCGCGTGGCCATGAACGCGGCCGGCGGGGAGAAGATCTCCGTACTCGCCCTGCTCGCCCGCATCTGCACCGCGGCCCTGGCCCGCTACCCGGAGCTCAACTCCCGGGTCGACATGGCGGCCCGTGAGGTCGTGCAGCTCGACGCCGTGCACCTCGGGTTCGCCGCCCAGACCGAGCGCGGACTCGTCGTCCCCGTCGTGAAGGACGCGCACGTACGCGACGCCGAGTCCCTGAGTGCCGAGTTCGCCCGCCTCACGGACGCGGCGCGGGCCGGCCGAATCACGCCCGGGGAACTCACGGGCGGCACGTTCACGTTGAACAACTACGGCGTCTTCGGCGTCGACGGTTCGACGCCGATCATCAACCACCCCGAGGCAGCGATGCTCGGCGTGGGCCGGATCATCCCCAAACCCTGGGTCCACCAGGGGGAGTTGGCGGTGCGCCAGGTCGTCCAGCTGTCACTCACCTTCGACCACCGGGTGTGCGACGGCGGCACGGCAGGCGGCTTCCTGCGCTACGTCGCGGACTGCATCGAACAGCCGGCGGTGCTCCTGCGCACCCTGTGAGGACGAGCCTGCGCCTCCTGTGAGCGCGAGTGTGCGCACCCTGTGAGCACGAACGGCCCGCCCCCGCCCACCTCGATGTGACGTAAATCCTCGCGGGTGCGGGCCGTTTCCAGGGGTGGCAATGATCCTTCGTGCGCCCATACTCGGGGGATGAACGCTGCTCCCGCGCCGAGCCGCCCCGCCCACGACGCCGTCGTGCTCGCCGGCGGCGCCGCCAGACGGCTCGGCGGCGCGGACAAGCCCGCGGTCCGCGTCGGAGCCAGGCCGCTGCTCGACCGGGTACTGGCCGCCTGCGCCACGGCCCGCACCACGGTCGTCGTCGCCGAACCCCGACCCACCGCGCACCCCGTGCGCTGGACCCGCGAGGACCCGCCCGGCGGCGGACCGCTGGCCGCACTCGACGCCGGCCTGCGCGCCACCACGGGCGACCAGGTCCTCGTCCTCTCCGCCGACCTGCCCTTCGTGAGCGAGCAGACGGTACGGGGCCTCCTCGATGCCCTTGACGCGGGAACGGCGGACGGGGTCATGCTCACCGACGCCGACGGCCGGGACCAGCCGCTCGTCGCCGCCTACCGCAGCGCACCCCTGCGCCACCACCTCGCCGAACTCGCAGCCGCGCACGACGACGGCCTCTCCGGGCTGCCCCTGCGGCTGCTCGTCGGCCGACTCGAACTCACCCGCATCACCGACCCCGTCGCGTCCTTCGACTGCGACACCTGGGACGACATCGCCGCCGCCCGGTCACGTATCAGGGAGCATGGGCACGTGTTGGATGAATGGATCTCCGCAGCCAAGGACGAACTGGGCATCGAGCTCGACGTCGACACCGGCGTCCTGCTCGACCTCGCCCGCGACGCCGCGCACGGTGTGGCCAGGCCGGCCGCTCCCCTGACGACATTCCTCGTCGGGTACGCGGCCGCGAACGCCGGAGGAGGCCGCGAGGCCGTCGCCGAGGCCTGCGCGAAGGCCGCCGCGCTCGCTGACCGCTGGGCGAAGGAGGCCGCGGACGAGGAAGCGTCGGCGCCCGGGACGACGGGTGCCGGCCCGGCTGCCTCGTCCGACAGCCCCGCATCCCGCGGCGACTCACCCGGGGGCTCCGCGGGCGTGCGGCCGGACGCGTGATGAGCGGTCAGAGCGCGGAGTCGCTCGCCGCGCAGGCGCGGGCGGCCGAGGACGGCGCCGTCGACGAGGCCCTCGCCCTGGTCAACGAGGCCCGGGCGGCGGACGGCCGCGGTGCGGGCGGTGCGGGACGCTCCGGCGGGGCAGGTTCCGGTACGGGACGCCCAGGACACGGTTCGGCAGAGAGCGCCCGGCGCACCGGCCCCGCCACCCCCACCAGCCACACGGACCACCCGGACCGCAAGGACCCTGCGCGCAACAGCACTTCCTCCAGCCACCGAACCGACTCCCGGCACCAGGCCGCCCCCTGGTCCGCTGCGCGGGCCGTCGCCGGGCGGGCCGGACGCGCGGCCGCCGCGCTCCGGGGAGGTGCGGCGGAGTGCCGCGTGCCGCTCGATCGGGCGCTGGGCCTGACGCTGGCCGAGCCCCTCGCCGCGCTCTCCGACCTCCCGTCGTTCGACACGTCCGCCATGGACGGCTGGGTCGTTGCCGGGCCGGGCCCCTGGGACGTACGGGCCGAGGGGATGCTCGCCGGGCAGGACCGGCCCGAGCCGCTGTCCGACGGTGAGGCCGTCCGGATCGCGACCGGCGCCCGGGTCCCCAGAGACGCGACCGCCGTCATCCGCAGCGAACACGGCCGCACCGACGACAAGGGACGGCTGTTCGCCCTGCGCGACGTCGGCCACGGCCAGGACATCCGCCCCCGCGGCCAGGAGTGCCGCTCCGGCGACCAACTCCTGCCCACCGGAGCCCTGGTGACGCCCGCGGTGCTCGGGCTGGCCGCGGCCGCCGGGTACGACGAACTGCTGACGGTGGCGCGGCCGAAGGCCGAAGTGTTCATCCTGGGCGACGAGTTGCTGACCGAGGGCCTCCCCCGTGAGGGCCTCATCAGGGACGCGCTCGGCCCCATGCTGCCGCCGTGGCTGTGGGGGCTCGGCGCGCAGGTCACCTCCGTACGGCGTCTGGGCGACGATCCGAAGTCGCTGCTCAAGGCCGTACGGGCGTCGAACGCCGACCTCATCGTGACGACCGGCGGCACCGCCTCGGGCCCGGTCGACCATGTGCACCCGACGCTGAGCCGGGTCGATGCCGAGCTGCTCGTCGACGGTGTCGCGGTGCGGCCGGGGCACCCGATGCTGCTCGCCCGCACCAAGGAACGGCAGCACCTCGTCGGCCTGCCGGGCAACCCTCTCGCGGCCGTCTCCGGGCTCCTCACGCTCGCCGAGCCCCTGTTGGGGATCCTCGCGGGACGTCCGGAGCAGGAGCCGTACACCGTGCCGCTCCAGGGGGCTGTGCACGGGCATCCGCATGACACGCGGCTCGTCCCTGTCGTCGTGCGGGGGGATGTGGCCGTGCCGCTGCGCTACAACGGTCCGGCCATGCTGCGCGGGATCGCGGCGGCCGACGGGCTCGCCGTCGTCGCGCCCGGCGGCGCGAAGGCCGGGCGGGAGGTGGAGATCCTCGACCTGCCGTGGTCGTGGAGCCCGACAGGTGGCGACGGAGGCTACGGCGCTGCCGAGAGGTGTTTCACGTGAAACTTCCCGGCCATGACGCGATGGCCCGCCAGGACGACGAGAAGGTCGTCGCCCGCCAGGTGAAGCTGCCCAAGCGGGTTGTCGAGCGGCCCCTGCGGCAGGTCGCCCGGCGACTGATAGTGGCGCTCGCCGTGCTGGTCGCGACGGCGTTCATCGTCTGGATCGACCGCTCCGGCTACAGCGACAACTCCGACAACAGCGTCGACCTGCTGGACGCGTTCTACTACGCGACCGTCACCCTCTCCACGACCGGGTACGGGGACATCACACCCGTCAGTGACGGTGCCCGGATCGTCAACATCCTCGTCATCACGCCGCTGCGCGTGCTGTTCCTGATCATCCTGGTCGGCACCACTCTCGAAGTGCTCACCGAGCGCACGCGGGAGGAGTGGCGACTGAACCGCTGGAGGTCCAACTTGCGTGACCACACCGTGGTCGTCGGCTTCGGCACGAAGGGCCGGTCGGCGATCCAGACCGTCTGCGCGACGGGCCTGAAGGCGGATCAGGTCGTGGTCGTCGACCCCAGTAGCAAGGTCATCGAGGCGGCCACGGCGCACGGGTTCGCCGGGGTCGTCGGCGATGCCACGCGCAGTGATGTGCTGTTGCGGGCCGAGGTGCAGAGGGCGCGGCAGATCATCATCGCCACCCAGCGGGACGACACCGCGGTCCTGGTGACCCTCACCGCCCGCCAGCTCAACCGCGGGGCGAAGATCGTGGCGGCTGTCCGCGAGGAGGAGAACGCTCCGCTGCTGCGGCAGTCGGGCGCCGACGCCGTCATCACCAGTGCCAGCGCGGCGGGCCGGCTGCTCGGACTCTCCGTGCTCAGCCCGAGCGCGGGCATGGTCATGGAGGACCTCATCCAGCAGGGCACCGGCCTCGACATCGTGGAACGGCCGGTCATAAAGGCCGAGGTGGGGCTGAAGGTCCGCGAGACCGAGGACCTGGTGGTGAGCGTGGTGCGCGGGCACCGGGTGCTGGGTTACGACGACCGGGCCATCGGCACACTCCAGTTGACGGACCGTCTGATCACGATCGTCCGGGCCACCCCCGGCACCCAGGCCATCCCGGACACGCGACGGCTGCCGCGGGACTGACAGCCGGGGCTCGCGGGGGACGGCCAGTTGGGGGCCCGGGAGGATTGGCAGTCGGGGCACGCGCCGACCCGTCTCCTGGATTGCTCCGAGGAGTAGCCTCGCCGGCATGTATGCGATCACGATTCCGGAACCCGGTGGACCTGAGGCGCTCGTCTGGGCGGAGGTCCCCGATCCCGTACCCGGTGACGGCGAAGTGCTGGTCGAGGTGGCGGCCGGGGCCGTCAACCGCGCCGATCTGCTTCAGCGTCAGGGCTTCTACAACCCGCCGCCCGGCGCGAGCGACATCCCCGGTCTGGAGTGCTCGGGACGCATCGTCGCCCTCGGCGCCGGTGTGTCCGGCTGGTCCGTCGGCGACGAGGTGTGCGCGCTTCTCTCGGGCGGCGGTTACGCCCAGAAGGTCGCCGTCCCGGCCGGCCAGCTCCTGCCCGTGCCCGAGAACACCGACCTCGTCACGGCGGCCGCGCTGCCCGAGGTGACCTCGACCGTCTGGTCGAACGTCTTCATGATCGCCCACCTGCGCCCCGGCGAGACCTTCCTGGTCCACGGCGGCTCCAGCGGCATCGGCACGATGGCCATCCAGCTGGCCAAGGCCATCGGGGCCAAGGTGGCGGTGACGGCGGGCAGCAAGGAGAAGCTCGACTACTGCGCCGAGCTCGGCGCCGACATCCTGATCAACTACCGCGAGCAGGACTTCGTGGAGGAGATCAAGCGGGCCACCGACGGCGCGGGCGCGGACGTCATCCTCGACAACATGGGCGCCAAGTACCTGGACCGCAATGTCCAGGCGCTGGCCACCAACGGTCGCCTCGCGATCATCGGCATGCAGGGCGGCATCCAGGGCGAGCTGAACATCGCCATGCTCCTCAACAAGCGCGGGGCCATCACCGCGACCTCGCTGCGCGCGCGCCCGCTGGCCGAGAAGGCCGCGATCGTCGCCGCCGTACGGGAACACATCTGGCCGCTGATCGACTCGGGCCGCGTCCGGCCGATCGTCGACCGGAAGCTGCCGATGAGCGACGCGGCGCAGGCGCACCGGGTCCTGGAGGAGAGCGGGCACATCGGGAAGGTGCTGCTCGCCGTCGAGTAGATCCATCGGCGGGCGGGGGCGTGGCCCGGGCGAGCTGGTGGCCCCCCAGGCCCCCAGGCGGCCGGGCGGCGTGGCCGGAGTGAGTGGAGTGACACCAAGGTGCCGGAATTGGTGCGTCGTGTGACGCTGATTCCGGGATTCCTCCGATCTTGGTGACTCGATTCCGGGAGGGGCGCGCGGAATGACTCCACGCCTCCGCACCACCGGCCGCCCGCTGCTGTGGCCTCTGCTGTTCCTGGCCCTCCTCCTCGGACCGGCCACCTCAGGCACTTACGCGTACGCCGCCGAACCCGCGCCCACGCGCGCCCCCACCTCTGCCCCCGCCCCCGCCTCTACCTCTACCTCCACCCCTGCCTCCGCCTCTGCCGGCGAGGCACACGCCGGTAGCCACCCCGGCAAGGGCCGTACGCCGCCGGGGCGGACCGAGTCGGAGCCCCCGGTCCACGACCGCCCCGAACAGAAGCCGCCCACGGGCCGGCCCAGCGACGGGCACTCCGCGGCCGGACCCTCCGCGCCCGGCACCGGGAAGCCCTCGGCGAGTGCCTCCCCCAGAAGGCCCAGCGCTTCCCACGCCAGTCCGAAGGCCTCCCCCGCGAAGGCCTCCCCCGCGGGCCCCTCCCGCAAGGGCCACTCCGCCGGTAAGAGCCACTCCGCCTCGGCCTCCGCCGTCGCGCCGCCGAAACGGTCCCGCCCTCCGTCGGCGGACCCGCCCCGCACCCGCCCGGCCCACGCCTCCATACCCGTGCCCCCGGAAGAGCCGCAGGCCCGCGAGGACGGCTCCGACGAGCAGCAGGTCCAGCCGTCGGCCCGGCCCACCGGCGTCCCCGTGGACACCGCCGCCCGCACCCCGCGGCCGACCGTCGCCGAACCCGTGGTCCCCGGTGTGGGTGTCCTGCCGCTGGGCTCCGGCCTGGTCCTCGTGGGCCTCGGCGTCGGATTCCTGGCACTGCGCCTGCGCCGCACGTGAAATCTGGCCCCCATGTGAAATCTGCGCCGCACGTGAAATCTGACCCGCACAGGAAATCGCTGCCGCACCTGAAGTCGCTGCCGCACCTGAAATCCCGCCGCTCATGAAATCTGCCCCGAACGAGAAATCTCCGCTGCCCATGACATACGCCCCGCCCATGGCCCACACGCTCCCCATGACCCAGCCGCGACCGCACGCGCGACCCACGCCCTACGCACCCCCCACGCCCGACACCCCCCGCTCCGCCGAGTCCCGAGACCTCCCGTCCCGACCGGCCCGTGGCCCCCGTTCGACGCCCCGCCCGCCCCGCAAGCCGCCGCCCGCGTCGCGCAGACCCGTACGCGTCGGGAACACGGTCGGTCACGGTGGGAGCACGCCCGAACACGGTGGATCACCCTCGTATGGGGGCACTACCCAGGTGTGATGGTGCGGTGCGAGAGAATGGCGGCATGGAGATGCCGAGGAACGAAAGCTCGCCGCAGAGCCCCCAGGTCCTGGTCGTGGGCCAGGACGGAATGGCGCTCGGCGGCGGTGGAGACGACGACTCCCGCGAGGTTCCGGTGACGGAGATGGTGGAACAGCCCGCCAAGGTGATGCGCATCGGCAGCATGATCAAGCAGCTGCTCGAGGAGGTGCGGGCGGCTCCTCTGGACGAGGCGAGCCGGGTGCGGCTCAAGGAGATCCACTCCAGCTCCGTGAAGGAGCTCGAGGACGGTCTCGCGCCGGAGCTCGTCGAGGAGCTGGAGCGCCTCTCCCTGCCGTTCACCGACGAGGCGATCCCGAGCGACGCCGAACTGCGGATCGCGCAGGCCCAGTTGGTGGGCTGGCTGGAGGGGCTCTTCCACGGGATCCAGACGACGCTGTTCGCCCAGCAGATGGCCGCGCGGGCCCAGCTGGAGCAGATGCGCCGCGCGCTGCCGCCCGGCGTGGGCGGCGGCGAGGAGGGCGACGACCCGCGGATCGCCGGCCGCTCCGGAGGCCCGTACCTGTAAAGACGCAGGCGCCCCTACCCGGTACCTGTCGCAACCCGAATCGAACCCACAACGCGAAGGCGCCCGGCCGGTCACCATGACCGGCCGGGCGCCTTCGTATGTCGTATGCCGGGAGGGCGGCGGCTCAGGCGCCGCCGTCGGTGCCCGCCGCGTCGTTCCCGCCCGGGTCCCCGTTGGCGCCACCCGTGGGCGGCTCCTCCGTGGGCAGGCTGGGACCGTCCGAGGGCGGCTCCTCGGAGGTCGGCTGGCTCTTGGTCGGCGTCGGGTTCGAGGGCTCGTCGCTCGGCTCGGACGCGCTGCCGGACGGCGTGACGTCATCCGTGCTGGGCTCCTCCGACGGCGAGGGTTCGGACTGCCCGCCGGTCCCGGTGTCCGGGTCCGTGGTGTCGTCCTGGGGGGCGGTGTCGTCGGAGCCCTGGGTGGGCTCCTCCTCCTTCTGGGAGTGCGACTGCGTGGGCGACTGGGTCGTGCCGGTGCCGCCCTTGTGGTCGCCGCCACCGGTCATCGCCCAGGCCGCGCCGCCCGCGATGGCGATCACGGCGAGGACCGCGAGGATCCACATCTTGCCGCGACCGCTGCCGCCGCCTCCCCTGTGGCCGCCGTCGAAGCCGCCGTCGTCGCTGCCCGGGGGCCGCAGCATCGGCTGGGCCGCCGTACCGCCGTCGGTCGGGTGCGGCAGTGCCGTCGTGCCCGCGACGCCCATGGCCGGGGTGTTGCCGCCCTGGTGCATGTCGGCGGCGACCGGGCCGGTGTTCCACGTGTTGGTGTGGCCGCCCTGGTCGTACAGCATCTGCAGCCCGTACTGCACGAGGCCGCGCATCTCCTCGGCGGTCTGGAACCGGTCGTCCGGGTCCTTGGCCAGGGAGCGCATGACGAGGCCGTCGAGCTCCGGCGGCGCCACGTCCGAGACCTCGGAGGGCGGCACCGGCACGTCCTGGACGTGCTGGTAGACGACGGACAGCGGGGTCTCGCCGGTGAACGGGGGCCGCAGCGCGAGGAGTTCGTAGAGCAGGCAGCCGGTCGCGTACAGGTCGGAGCGGTGGTCGACGGCCTTGCCGAGGGCCTGCTCGGGCGACAGGTACTGGGGCGTGCCCATGACCATGCCGGTCTGCGTCATGGTCGACTGCGCGCCGTGCAGGGCGCGCGCGATGCCGAAGTCCATCACCTTCACCGCACCGGTGTTGGTGATGATCACGTTCGCCGGCTTGATGTCGCGGTGCACGATGCCGTGCTGGTGCGAGTAGGCGAGGGCCTCCAGGACACCGGAGACAATGATCAGTGCCTGCTCGGGGCCGGGCGCCTCGGCGTTCAGGAGGAGGTCGCGGATCGTGCGGCCCTCGACGATCTCCATCACGATGTAGGGGACGACCGAGCGGCCGACGGTGTCCTCGCCGGAGTCGTACACGGCGACGACCGCGTGGTGGTTGAGGCCCGCGACCGACTGGGCCTCGCGCGTGAAGCGGGCCTTGGAGACCGGGTCCTCGGCAAGGTCGGAGCGCAGGAGCTTGACCGCGACGGTGCGTCCGAGCCGGACGTCCTCCGCGGCGAAAACCTCCGCCATGCCGCCCCGGCCGAGTCTGTGGGTCAGCCGGTACCGGCCGTCGCCGACCAGCCCGCCGTTGCCCCACAACTCCGGCGCATCTGACATACCGCCGCCAGCCGCCTCGGGGTCGGACGGGCCCTGAGCGCGCTGCGTCTGTGCCATCAGTCCTCGCCGTCGTTTCTGTCCGCGTCCGTGTCCGCACTCTCGGATGTACGCGCGGTGGTCGTTACGGTCTCCGTCGGGCCACGCTACAGGCTTCGCCCGGCGCGCCGTCCCGAGATGGACCGGCCATCAAACCTTCTGCGGGCAATGCGATGCAAATCGTCTGGGCAATTCCTGTAACGCTTCCGCGACGCTTCTTGCCCGTACGGTCACGGAACGGGCACCGAGCTTGACGTGCCGGTGCCACGGGGCAGACTTGGCCGGGAATAGTGGTAATCGATCACCGGCCGCGCCGATGGGGGACGTAGAAACATGAGCCAGGACGGCGCACAAGGCCGGTACGCAGGGCGTGCTGTCGCCGGCGGTCGCTACCAGCTGCGTGATCTGCTCGGCGAGGGCGGCATGGCCTCGGTCCACCTCGCGTACGACTCGGTGCTCGACCGCCAGGTGGCGATCAAGACGCTGCACACCGAGCTCGGGCGCGAGCAGGCGTTCCGTGAGCGCTTCCGCCGCGAGGCCCAGTCCGTGGCGAAGCTCACGCACACGAACATCGTCTCGGTCTTCGACACCGGCGAGGACGACCTCGACGGGATGACCACTCCGTACATCGTCATGGAGTACGTGGAGGGCCAGCCCCTCGGCTCCGTGCTCGACGCGGATGTCGCGCACTACGGCGCGATGCCGACCGACAAGGCCCTGAAGATCACGGCAGATGTGCTCGCGGCGCTCGAGATCAGCCACGAGATGGGTCTGGTCCACCGCGACATCAAGCCGGGCAACGTCATGATGACGAAGCGGAACGTCGTCAAGGTGATGGACTTCGGCATCGCCCGCGCCATGCAGTCCGGTGTCACGTCGATGACGCAGACCGGCATGGTCGTCGGCACCCCGCAGTACCTCTCGCCCGAGCAGGCCCTCGGCCGTGGCGTGGACGCCCGCTCCGACCTGTACTCGGTCGGCATCATGCTGTTCCAACTGGTCACCGGGCGGCTGCCGTTCGAGGCGGACTCGCCGCTGGCCATAGCGTATGCGCATGTCCAGGAGGAGCCGGTGGCTCCTTCGTCGATCAACCGGTCGGTGCCCCCGGCCGTGGACGCGCTGGTCGCCCGCGCGCTGAAGAAGAACCCGAACGAGCGCTTCCCGAGCGCCGAGGCGATGCGGGACGAGTGCCTGCGGGTCGCCCAGTCGCTGCACGCCGCGGCGCCCAGCATCGTGCCGGGCGCGCAGACGTCCAGTGGCGCGGGTGTCGGTTCCGCGGTGTTCCCGCCGGTCGACCAGTCGACGGCGGCGCCGACCGGCCCGGTGCAGACGCCGTACCAGCCGGGCCCCTACGGGACGCCCGCTCCGGCGCCGGCCACTCCGGGCTACGGATATCCGCAGCAGGGCTACCAGACCCCGCCGCCCACCTCTCCGTACGCGCCTCAGCAGCAGCAGTATCAGCAGCAACAGCACCAGCAGACGCCTCCGCCGTACACCATCTCGCCCCAGACGACGCCGAGTTCGGCGGGCTCCGGCGGCGGTGGCGGCAAGCGGAACACCGGCGTGATCGTCGGTTCGATCGTCGTCGCTCTGATCGCGGTCGGCGGTCTGATCACGGCCCTGACACTGAACGGCAATGACGAGAAGGGCGGCGGCGATGCGAAGAAGTCACCGTCGGCCGTCGCCGGTCACAAGGGTCCCGATCTGACGAAGACGATGGAAGAGGACGAGTGCACGGAGCCTGACACGGGTTACAACGACCCGGACAAGGTCATGCTCCCGGACTTCACCTACAAGAACATCAAGTCGGTCAAGGCCTGTATGCAGGCCGCCGGTTGGAAGTTCGACGTCCGGGACGTCGACGAGAACACCTTCGGTGAGGGCACGGTCATCGTGCAGTACCCCAAGGCGCGCACGGAGATCGACCCGAAGAACCCCGAGTCGATCCAGCTCCAGGTTTCCACGGGCGACCCGGCGTCGGGCTGACCCGGCCGGTCCGGCTCACTGACGGCCGCTACTCGGCGAACGCGTTGCGCACCGCCCCGTACTCCTTCGTCCACCACACGGCGAGCGCCGACGCCGCGGGGAACTGGGGATCGGCGCGGGTGTCGCCGCGTTCGTAGCGCCAGCGCAGTATCCAGAAGTCGTTGAGCCGCTCCCACCACACACGGTGGACGGCGGCCGCGAGTTCGTCCGCGCCGGCGCCCGAGGCGCGGCGGTACGCGCGCGCGTAGGCCCGTACCTTCGGCAGGTCGAGGGTGCCGGCGGGACGCACGAAGAAGATCACGGCGGCGCGTACGGCCTCTTCGGCGCGCGGCTGCACCCCGAGCCGGTCCCAGTCGACGATCGCGGCCGGTACGCCGCCTTGGTAGAGCAGGTTGAACGGGTGGAAGTCCCCGTGCACCCAGCCGGTCGCCGAGGCCTGCGGAGGCCGCCGCCCCGCGCAGGACTCCAGGAGTGCGCGGCGCTCCACGAGCCGGTGCCGCGCCAGCTCGTCGAACGCGTCGTGCGGGCGACGGCTGCGCACCCGCTCCAGCAGGGTGTCGATGAGCGCGAGGGTGTCCGCGGGATCGGCACTGGCCCGCCCACGCGCGGGCGCGGCCCCCATGACCTTCTCCAGACAGGCGTGTACGAGTCCCAGGAGCGCCCCGAGCGTGCGGCACTGGGCCGCCGTGAGCTGGGCGCCGCTGCGGTGGCGGCCCTCGACCCAGGGGTGCAGGGCGTAGCTGGCGCCGCCGATGACGGTGACGGTGCGGCCGTCGGAGGCGGGCAGGGGCGGCGCGACGGGGACGCCGAGTGCGGCCAGGCGTTCGGTGGCGCGGTGCTGGCGGGCGATGGCGGCCGGGTCGGCGGTCTCGGGGTCGAAGTGGTGCTTGAGGAAGTAGCGACCGCGCGTGGTGGCGAGCCGGTAGCCGCGGTTGAGCAGGCCCTGGTCGACGGGTTCGCAGGCCAGCGGTGAGCCGGCGTCGTACTGCCGCAGCAGGGCGCGGAGCGGTGGGGCGGGGTGAGCAGATGAGCGCGGCACGCGCCAGATGTTAGGGCACCCTGGGTAGCCGGTGGCTACAGAACGTGGCGAAAGGCCCGCTTCGAATGACGGGCGCCGCCCGTCAGTTCGTGCACGGTGACGAACTGGGGCTCGATCCGCAGATGGACGGGGTCGAACGGCTCCCCGTCGGCGAAGCGGGGCGCGGGGCCGAAGAGGCCGAGTTCGCCGGGGGTCGGTTCGACGGCCACGCAGGTGCCGACGAACTGGACCGACCACTGGCCGTCGGCGGGGTCGCCGTTGTTCAGGTTGTCGGCGCCGTATGCGACGACGCTGCCGGCGCAGGCCCGGTGGTAGCCGT
Source organism: Streptomyces sp. CB01635 (assembly GCF_002803065.1). Classification (GTDB taxonomy): domain Bacteria; phylum Actinomycetota; class Actinomycetes; order Streptomycetales; family Streptomycetaceae; genus Streptomyces. The sequence goes on along the minus strand of NZ_NNBL01000014.1, from coordinate 236,704 downwards.
GGCCCTTGTGCATACGCAGGACGACCCGGCCGTCCACCACGATGTGGCGGGCCGAGGCGAGGAAGGGGAGGGCGCGCATGCTGGTCGCCACCCGACCGTGGTCCACGCTGCCGATCAGCTCGATGGCGCGCTGTTCCTGGGCGCGGTCCAGCTGGAATTCGGAGGGCATGTTTCCACAGTGCGCCACCGGAAGCGCGCCGTAAAAGAGGCCCCGGTCCTCTGCGAAAGGGACGTAAGTCCCGAATTCAGTGGCGCTTCTCGGCCTGCAGCCGCGCGACATATGCGGCGGCCTGCGAGCGGCGTGCCATGCCCAGTTTCGACAGCAGGCTGGACACGTAATTCTTGATCGTTTTCTCGGCGAGATGCAGGCGTTCCCCGATGACGCGGTTGGTCAGGCCCTCGCCGATCAGGTCGAGGATCTTGCGCTCCTGCTCGGTCAGGCTCGCGAGCCGGTCGTCCTCCTTGCCGCGGCCGCCGCCGCGGAGCCTTTCGAGGACGCGGGCGGTGGCGACGGGGTCGAGCAGGGACTTTCCGGCGGCGACGTCACGGACCGCGTTCAGGAGCTCGTTGCCCCTGATGGCCTTCAGTACGTAGCCGGAGGCGCCCGCCATGATCGCGTCGAAGAGTGCCTCGTCGTCGGCGAACGAGGTCAGCATCAGGCACTTGATCGAGTCGTCCTGGGAGCGGATCTCGCGGCACACCTCGACGCCGCTGCCGTCCGGGAGCCGCACGTCCAGGACCGCCACATCGGGGCGCGTGGCGGGAATGCGGACGACGGCGTCGGCGGCGGTACCCGCCTCGCCGACGACTTCGATGTCCCCTTCCACGGAGAGCATCTCGTGCACTCCGCGGCGTACGACTTCATGGTCATCGAGTAGAAATACACGAATTTTTCCGTCTTCGGACACGCGGCCAGTCTCACATACTGGCTCTTCCCGTGCCCGAGGTGACCGGGATAACGTGCCGGTGTTCCGGCTGCCTGCCAGGCTTGTGACCGGTGCTCCGAATGGTGCTTTGACCGCGTCTGACCAGCGAGTGTTCCGCAGTTGCTCGATTTACTTGGATATCCAAGCAAAATCGCAGGTCAGATGGGGTTTCGCAGATATGTGGGGCACTGGGTAACGTGCATCGTGCAGGGCGCTCGCCGGGGCACCTGTCACGCCTGTACCCGGCCGAGTCGCACCCACCCCGTGCGCGGGACGGACCAGGCGAGCCTCCCCGAGGCCCTTATCGAAGGGCCGGGGGGACCCCCAGGCTTCCCGGCGAACCCGGGGGCCGGATCGACGGAGGAGCACACGTGACCGTGGACAGCACTGCCGCCGCGCGTACGCCGCGCAAGCGCACCGCTGCGAAAAAGTCTGCGAAGAAGTCCCCGGGAGTGGGAGCGCCCGACCTCGTCCAGCTGCTGAGCCCCGAGGGCCGGCGCGTGGAGGACCCCGCGCACGCCGAGTACGCCGCGTTCGTCGAGGACATCACGGCCGACGAGCTGCGCGGCCTGTACCGGGACATGGTCCTCACCCGCCGCTTCGACGCGGAGGCGACGTCGCTGCAGCGCCAGGGCGAGCTGGGCCTGTGGGCCTCGCTGCTCGGCCAGGAGGCCGCGCAGATCGGCTCGGGCCGCGCCACGCGCGACGACGACTACGTCTTCCCCACCTACCGCGAGCACGGCGTCGCCTGGTGCAGGGGCGTCGACCCGACGAACCTGCTCGGCATGTTCCGCGGCGTGAACAACGGCGGCTGGGACCCGAACAGCAACAACTTCCACCTGTACACGATCGTCATCGGCTCGCAGACGCTGCACGCCACCGGCTACGCCATGGGCATCGCCAAGGACGGCGCGGACAGCGCCGTGATCGCGTACTTCGGTGACGGCGCCTCCAGCCAGGGAGACGTCGCCGAGTCGTTCACGTTCTCCGCGGTCTACAACGCGCCCGTCGTGTTCTTCTGCCAGAACAACCAGTGGGCGATCTCGGAGCCGACCGAGAAGCAGACCCGCGTGCCGCTCTACCAGCGCGCGCAGGGCTACGGCTTCCCCGGCGTCCGCGTCGACGGCAACGACGTGCTCGCCTGCCTGGCCGTCACCAAGTGGGCCCTCGAGCGGGCGCGCAGGGGTGAGGGGCCGACGCTGGTCGAGGCGTTCACGTACCGCATGGGCGCGCACACCACCTCCGACGACCCGTCGAAGTACCGGGCCGACGAGGAGCGTGAGGCGTGGGAGGCGAAGGACCCGATCCTGCGCCTGCGCACCTATCTCGAGTCCGAAACTGACACGGACGAGGGATTTTTCGCGGAACTCGAGGCCGAGAGCGAAGCGTTGGGTCTTCGAGTACGCGAGGTCGTGCGGGCCATGCCGGACCCGGACCGGATGGCCATCTTCGAGAACGCGTACGCGGACGGGCACTCGCTCGTCGACGAGGAGCGTGCCCAGTTCGCCGCCTACCAGGCGTCGTTCTCCGATGCCGAGGGAGGCAACTGATCATGGCGGTACAGAAGCTTCCGCTCGCGAAAGCGATCAACGAGTCGCTGCGCCTGGCGCTCGAAACCGACCCCAAGGTCCTGATCATGGGCGAGGACGTCGGCAAGCTCGGCGGCGTCTTCCGCGTCACGGACGGGCTGCAGAAGGACTTCGGCGAGGACCGGGTCATCGACACCCCGCTCGCCGAGTCCGGCATCGTCGGCACGGCCATCGGCCTCGCGCTGCGCGGGTACCGGCCGGTCGTCGAGATCCAGTTCGACGGTTTCGTCTTCCCCGCGTACGACCAGATCGTCACGCAGCTCGCGAAGATGCACGCCCGCGCGCTCGGCAAGATCAAGCTGCCGGTCGTCGTGCGAATCCCCTACGGGGGCGGCATCGGCGCGGTCGAGCACCACTCGGAGTCGCCGGAAGCGCTGTTCGCGCACGTGGCGGGCCTGAAGGTGGTCTCCCCGTCGAACTCGTCGGACGCGTACTGGATGATGCAGCAGGCCATCCAGAGCGACGACCCGGTGATCTTCTTCGAGCCGAAGCGGCGCTACTGGGACAAGGGCGAGGTCGACACCGAGGCGATCCCCGGACCGCTGCACGGCGCGCGCACGCTGCGCGAGGGCACGGATCTGACGCTCGTCGCGTACGGGCCGATGGTGAAGGTCTGCCTGGAGGTGGCCGCGGCCGCCCAGGAGGAGGGCAAGTCCCTGGAGGTCCTCGACCTGCGCTCCATGTCGCCGATCGACTTCGACGCGGTGCAGAAGTCCGTCGAGAAGACCCGCCGGCTCGTCGTGGTGCACGAGGCCCCGGTCTTCCTCGGTACGGGCGCGGAGATCGCCGCCCGGATCACCGAGCGCTGCTTCTACCATCTGGAGGCGCCCGTGCTGCGGGTCGGCGGCTATCACGTGCCGTACCCGCCGGCGCGCCTCGAGGATGAGTACCTGCCGGGCCTCGACCGGGTGCTCGATGCCGTCGACCGCTCGCTTGCGTACTGAGGAGAGGGCCGTGACGACGATGACAGACGCTGCGCTGGCCGAGTTCAAGATGCCCGACGTGGGCGAGGGGCTCACCGAGGCCGAGATCCTCAAGTGGTACGTCCAGCCGGGTGACGCGGTCACCGACGGGCAGGTCGTGTGCGAGGTGGAGACGGCGAAGGCGGCCGTCGAGCTGCCCATCCCGTTCAACGGGGTGGTGCGCGAGCTGCGCTTCCCCGAGGGGACGACGGTGGATGTGGGGCAGGTGATCATCGCGGTGGACGTCGCGGGCGGATCCGGCTCTGCGGCCGCCGCTCCCGCTGCCGTTTCCGTGCCGGAGCCCACGGCGCCCGAGCCCGAGGCTGAGCCGAAGGGGCGGCAGCCGGTGCTTGTGGGGTACGGGGTTTCCGAGGCGTCGACGAAGCGCCGGCCTCGCAAGGGCGACGTGGTGGCTGCCCCCGCGGCGGTCACGGAGCCGGCGCTCGAGCCGCAGGCTCCCGCGAAGGGGAACGGGCGCCCGCTCGCCAAGCCCCCCGTGCGCAAGCTGGCCAAGGATCTCGGCGTCGACCTCGCCTCACTCACGCCCTCCGGTCCTGACGGCGTCATCACCCGCGAGGACGTGCACGCGGCCGTGGCCCCGGCTCCCGAGCCGGTCGTGACGCAGGCGCAGGTACTGGCACAGCCGCAGGAGCCGGTCGCCGCCGCGCCGGCCGTCGTCCAGGACGGCGTCCGCGAGACCCGTATCCCCGTCAAGGGCGTACGCAAGGCGACCGCGGCCGCGATGGTCGGCTCCGCGTTCACCGCGCCGCACGTCACGGAGTTCGTGACGGTCGACGTGACGCGGACGATGAAGCTCGTCGAGGAGCTGAAGGCCGACAAGGAGATGCAGGGGCTGCGGGTCAATCCGCTGCTGCTCATCGCCAAGGCGCTGCTCGTCGCGATCAAGCGGAACCCCGAGATCAGCGCGTCCTGGGACGAGGCCGCCCAGGAGATCGTGCGCAAGCACTACGTGAATCTGGGCATCGCCGCCGCCACACCGCGCGGTCTGATCGTGCCGAACATCAAGGACGCGCACGCCAAGACCCTGCCCGAACTGGCAACGGCGCTGGGCGAGTTGGTGTCGACGGCCCGCGAGGGCAAGACGTCGCCCGGCGCCATGCAGGGCGGCACGGTGACCATCACCAACGTCGGCGTCTTCGGCGTCGACACGGGCACCCCGATCCTGAACCCGGGTGAGCCGGCGATTCTCGCCGTGGGCGCGATCAAGCTCCAGCCGTGGGTCCACAAGGGCAAGGTGAAGCCCCGCCAGGTCACCACCCTGGCTCTGTCCTTCGACCACCGCCTGGTCGACGGCGAGCTCGGCTCGAAGGTGCTTGCGGATGTGGCGGCGATTCTGGAGCAGCCCAAGCGGCTGATCACCTGGGCCTGAGCGAACAACACGGGGCCGTCCCTGAGGGGCACGGCCCCGTGTGGCGTACTCAGACCGCGATGGAAATACACGGAGACCTCGATCTTGTCGTCGGCGGGGGTGCGCTCCGCGACGGAGGCCGACGCGACGAAGGGCCCGCCGCAGCATGCGGCAGGCCCTTCGTCTCTTCAGTTTTCGAGGGTTACTTCTTGAACCCGTAGTCCATGAGCTTCTTCGCGTCCGCCGTGCGGTTCGTGACGGAGGAGGAGGCGAGGACGGTGCCGATGACCGTCTTGCCGTTGCGGGTGGCGGCGAAGACCAGGCAGTACTTGGCCTCGGGCCCCGAGCCGGTCTTCACACCGATGGTGCCGGAGTAGCTGCCGAGCAGGTTGTTCGTGTTGGACCACGACATGTAGCGGTAGCCGCCGCTCTTCGTGGTGACCTTCTGCTTCGTCGACGTCGTCTTCACGACCGCGCGGAACGTGGAGTTCTTCATCGCGGACGAGGCGATCTTCGTCAGGTCGCGCGGCGTCGAGTAGTTCGCCCCGCTGCCGATGCCGTCGAACGAGTCGAAGTGCGTGTTCTTCAGGTTCATGTCCGTGGCGGCCTTGTTCATCTTGCCGATGAAGGACTTCACGCGGGCGGCGCGCGTGCTGCCGGAGCCGAACTTGTCGGCCAGGGCGTACGCGGCGTCGCAGCCGGACGGGAGCATGAGCCCGTACAGGAGCTGGCGGACGGTGACCTTGTCGCCGACGATCAGGCGGGCCGACGACGCGTTCTTCGCGACGATGTAGTCGCTGTACGCCTTCTGGATCGTGACCTTGGAGTCCAGGTTCAGGTTCGACTGCGCCAGGACGACCTTCGCGGTCATGATCTTGGTGGTGGAGCCGGTGGAACGGCGGGTGTCGGCGGCCTTGGTGAAAAGGCTCGTACCGGTCCCGTTGTTCATCACGTAGCCGCCCTTGGCGACGATCGTGGGGGTGGGCAGCGTGGCCGCCTGCGCGGAGGTGGCGAAGACCCCGCTGGCCAGGACCGCACCGGCGGTCACGGTGGCAGCGGCGGTTACGCGGCGAATGCCCTTAATGCGGGTTTTCAAGTTGAACGCTCCAAATGCCCCTGGAATGCGGCCACATGAGGGTGCCGCTCGCTGAAGAGACTCATGAGCGCGGCGGATGGATGTGCCGGATTGCGGAGTATTTATGGCGAGGGGGCGGCTTCAGTCGTTCGGGGGTGCCGCGTCCGCATCCTGGACGGCCGCCGACGATGCGTACGTGTTGTATCTATGATGTGCGCATGCCTCCCGCGCCCCCGTCCCCCACCGCCGTCAAGCGACCGCCGGCTGCCGACCGCGTCTACGACCACGTCAAGCGCAGCGTCCTCGAACGCCGCTACGAGGGCGGGACGTTGCTCACCGAGGGCGAGCTCGCCGAGGCCGTCGGGGTCTCCCGCACCCCGGTGCGCGAGGCGCTGCTCAAGCTGGAGGTCGAGGGGCTGATCAAGCTCTACCCGAAGAAGGGCGCCCTGGTCCTCGCCGTCTCCGCACAGGAGATCGCGGACGTCGTCGAGACCCGCCTCCTCGTCGAGGAGCACTCCGTGCGCAAGGTGGTCCCCGCCCCCGCGAGCCTGATCGCCCGCCTGGAGGAACTGCTCTCGCTCCAGCAGACCCAGGCCGCGGCGGGCGAGTTCACCGACGCGGCCGGCACCGACCGCTGCTTCCACGCCGAGATCGTCCGCAGCGGAGGGAACGCGATTCTCTCCCGCCTCTACGACCAGCTGCGCGACCGCCAGCTGAGAATGGGCGTCGCCGTGATGCACTCGCACCCGGACCGGATCGCCAAGACACTCACCGAGCACGAGGAAATCCTCGACGCGCTGCGCGCGGGCGACGCCGAGGCCGCCGTCACCGTCGTCCGCCGCCACGTCGGCTGGTTCTCGAACCTGGCGCGGGGCGAGGTCCGATGAGCAGCTCCGCCGGCGCCGCGTCACTGCCCGGGGATCCGCCCGGCGGCCGCAGGGCCATGGGCGTCTGGTCCATCGGCGTCGCCGTCTACTTCGTCGCCGTCATCTTCCGCACCTCACTGGGCGTCGCGGGCCTCGACGCCGTCGAACGCTTCCACATCAACGCCTCGGCGCTGTCCACGTTCTCGATCCTCCAGCTGCTCGTGTACGCGGGCATGCAGATACCCGTCGGCCTGATGGTCGACCGGCTCGGCACCAAGCGGGTCCTGACGATCGGCGTCGTCCTCTTCACCATCGGCCAGCTGGGCTTCGCGTTCTCGCCCTCGTACGGGACGGCCCTCGTGTCGCGCGCGCTGCTCGGCTGCGGCGACGCGATGACGTTCATCAGCGTGCTGCGGCTCGGCACGCGCTGGTTCCCCGCCCGGCGCGGGCCGCTGGTCGCGCAGCTCGCGGGTCTCGTCGGTATGGCCGGCAACCTCGTGTCGACGCTCGTGATCGCCCGGCTGCTGCACGGCGTCGGCTGGGAGGCCGCGTTCGCCGGCAGCGCGCTCGCCGGTGTCGTCGTGCTCGTCCTGATGCTGCTCTTCCTCAAGGACCACCCGGAAGGCTTCGAACCGGCGCCCGTGCGGCACACCGGCGGGGCCTTCGTACGCGGACAGATCCTCGCGTCCTGGCGCGAGCCGGGGACGCGGCTCGGTCTGTGGGTGCATTTCACGACGCAGTTCCCGGCGATGGTGTTCCTGCTGTTGTGGGGCCTGCCGTTCCTGGTGGAGGCGCAGGGCCTCTCGCGCGGGACCGCCGGTGAACTGCTCACCCTCGTCGTGCTGTCCAACATGCTGATCGGGCTCGTCTACGGGCAGATCGTGGCCCGGCACCACACGGCCCGGCTGCCGCTCGCGCTCGGCACGGTCGCCGGTACGGCCGTGATGTGGGCCGTGACGATCGCCTACCCGGGGGACCACGCGCCGATGTGGCTGCTCGTCATGCTGTGCGTCGTGCTCGGGGCGTGCGGGCCCGCGTCCATGATCGGGTTCGACTTCGCGCGCCCGGCGAACCCGCCGGAGCGGCAGGGGACCGCGTCCGGGATCGTCAACATGGGCGGGTTCGTCGCGTCGATGACGACGCTGTTCGCGATCGGGGTCCTGCTGGACGCGACCGGCGACAACTACCGGATCGCGTTCTCCGCGGTGTTCGTGCTCGAGGCGCTCGGGGTGAGCCAGATCCTGCGACTGCGCCGACGCGCGGACCGGCGCGAGCGGGAGCGGCTTGTGGCCAGCCGGGTGGAGACGGTGCACGTACCGGCCTAGGCGTAGGAGTAGGACCTCCTCACCTGAGACCTCCCCGCGTAAGCGACGGGCCCCGGTTGCCGTTTCCGGCACCGGGGCCTTGCCCGTCCGCTCCGCCGCCCTGGCCCCCGTACGGGCTACGGCGTCGTGGCCCCCGTACGGGTTACGGCGTCGTGGCCCCCGTACGGGTTACGGCGTCGTGGACAGCGAGTTCAGGATCGCCTGGGCGAGGTCCAGGTCGCCCTCCGTCTTGACCCGGTCGGACACCGCGTCGGGCGTCACACGGCCGCAGGCCAGCTTGACGAAGGTCTCCCAGTCGAGGGAGAGCGTCACGGCCGGGCCCAGCGACGGGGCGCCGTCGATCGTGCCGCGTCCCTCCGCGTCGACACGCACCGTGCGCAGGAACTCGACCGGCCCGTGCACATCGAAGACCACCGCCGAGTTCGCGGGCGCCGACGCGTCCTTCGCGACGACCTTCGGCAGAACGGCGAACAGCATGTCGCGCGTGACGTACGCGCCCGGCGAGTCGAGGTTGCCCGGCCGGCCGAGGGCCACGCGCAGGTCCTGCTCGTGCACCCACACGTCGAACGCCCGCTTGCGCATGGCGAATTCGAGGGTCTCTTCCGTGCCGAGCGGCCCGCGCACCAGCGCGCCCGGCTCGCGCGACTCGTTGCGCAGCTGCCGGGAGCGCCGGATGATCGTGTACTCCAGCTCGGACGTCATCTCGGGCGCCGTGTGGTGGCGCCGCACGTCGACCTGCATCTCCATGTACCGCTGGTGCTCGTTCTGCACGTGGTACAGGTCGCGCGGCAGTGTGTGGATGGGCCGCGGGTCACCGAGCATCTCGCAGTCGAGGCCGATGACGTGGGACACGATGTCCCGCACCGACCAGCCGGGGCATGGTGTGGCCCGGCTCCATTCGCCCTCCACCAGGGGCGTCACCAGCTCGGATATCGCTTCGATGGAATGCGTCCAGGCATCGGCGTAGGACTCAAGACTGGGGTGGAGACTCACGGAACGGGACCCCTCGGGCGGTTGTGGCGCGGGCATTGGGTGTCTTGGAACGCGTCTGCGGGGGTCCGGGGGGAACCCCCGGAAATGCACAGTACGCTGCTGGCAGGCACCCCGGCAGTGCTTTCGTGTGACGATCGTAGGCCCGTGTAGACGGCTCGAATGCCAGGACGGTGGTAGTGTGCGCGCCTCGCTCATCCAGATCCGTGTAGATGATGACGAATCGCCCAATTCCCGTCGGCTGCGCGCCGCTTCGATGGTGCGGGATCAAGCCGGGTCCGCCGACCTCGTCGTCCTCCCCGAGCTGTGGACCACCGGCGCCTTCGCCTACGAGGCCTTCGCGACCGAGGCGGAGCCCCTGGAAGGCCCGACGTACGAGGCGATGGCGAAGGCCGCGAGCGACGCCGGCGTCTGGCTGCACGCGGGCACGATCCCCGAGCGTGACCCCGACGGGCCGCTCTACAACACCGCGCTCGTCTTCTCCCCGGACGGCGAACTCGCCGCCGCCTACCGCAAGATCCACCGCTTCGGCTTCGACAAGGGCGAGGCCGTGCTGATGGGCGCGGGCGAAGAACTCGTCACCGTACGCCTGCCGGAGACCGTCCTCGGCGTCACCACTTGCTACGACCTGCGCTTCCCCGAGCTGTACCGGGGCCTCGTCGACCGGGGTGCAGAAACGCTTCTCGTCTCCGCCGGCTGGCCCGAGCGGCGCCGCGCGCACTGGACGCTGCTCGCCCAGGCGCGCGCCGTCGAGAACCAGGCGTACGTACTGGCCTGCGGCACCGCCGGTACGCACGCGGGGGTGCCGCAGGCCGGGCACAGCGTCGTCGTGGACCCCTGGGGCCAGATCATCGGGGAGGCGGGCGCCGGCGAGGAGGTCCTCACGGTCGAGTTCGACGGGGCGGCCGTCGCGGGGACCCGCGAGCGGTTCCCGGCGCTCAAGGACCGGAGGCTGGGGCTGGAGCCGCCTCGACGGTGAGGGGGCGCCAGCCGTCAGTCCTCCCCCCGCTCCTTCTCCGCCAGGCGGATCACGCACACCGCGACGGCGATGATCAGCGCCGGGTCCGCGTCCTCGCGGATGACGTCGACGCCGTACGTGTCGCGGACCCGTAGCCGGCGGCGGGAGATGTGGGCGAGCATCTCGCCGTCGTACTCGACGACGAACTCGCGGTCGAGGATCTTTCCGCTGACGTCGAGTTCGGTGCCGTCGGCCAGTTCGACCCGGTAGTGGTTCCGTAGCAGTGACAGGCGCTTGCGCTTGATCTTGGCGAGGGCCTCGTCGCCGCGCTCGATGACCATCGTGTCGCGCAGGGCGAACATCTTCTCGTGGATGTCGATGAGCACCCGCCCGTCGGGCCCCTTCAGCTCGAAGGTGTCCCGCAGGCGCATCGCCTTGCCGTCGACGAGGAAGGCCTTGTGGCCCTGCTCGTCCTCGATCCAGTAGTCCTCGCCCACCGCGAAGAGCCGCTCTCGAACTTCGTATCTCATACGTCGAAGGGTGCCCAGCGCGCGCGAGAGGACTCTCCCCCCTCACCCGGGCGGCGGCGTTCCGAGGCGGCGGGCGAGGGGCGGTTCATGGGCGAGGACGTACCCCGTGGCGATCCCCACGCACACGACCGTGAACAGTGCGATGAGCCACGAGAGGAGCGTGAACACGAGGCCGAGGGGGCCGAACTCGGACACTGAGCGGTTCAGGGTGAGCGGCATGTAGAAGCGTGACGCCCAGGCGAGGACGACCACGCCCGTGCCGGTCAGGACGGCGCCGGGCAGCAGTGGCAGCCACGGCACGCGGCTGCCGAGCAGCATGTGCTGCGTCCACCACCACAGCAGGGTGCTCGACGCGAACGACAGCGGCAGGCCGAGCCAGGGACCCAACCCGAACCCTTCGCTCAGCAGCCCCTGGACCGTCAGCGCGGACAGCCACACCAGCAGCCACACCAGCCACCGCCACGCGATGAGGCGCAGGCCGGCGGGCCGAACGTGCCAGGAGCGTTCGCACACGCGTTGTAGGGCGCGGCTGCACGAGGTTGCCGAGAGCAGCGTGACGAGGACGCCGACAGCCCCCGAGGTATCGCGTGCGGTGTCGTCGGGCGTCCCGAACACCTGCCGGACCTGGTCGAGGGCGGGGCCGGACAGGCCGAGCGCGTACGTGGCCGACTCGATGAGGCGGTCGCGCACAGCGGCCGGGGCGAACGCGGCGATGACGAAGAGCACGGGGATCGCCGTCAGGAAGGCCTGCGCGGCCAGTCGCGTCGAGGAGTCGAGGAGACTCACGTCCACCATCTGCCGGGTCAGGCGCGTGATGAACGGCAGCCGCTCCCGCAGCTCACCGGCCCGCGCGGCGCCCCACCGCGCGACCTTGGCCAGAGTCCCGGTGAGACCGCCGCGCGCGCTGTCGTCCCTCATAGCTGCCAAGCGTCGGCCACGCGCGCGCCGGTCCGCCCGCAGACGCGCCGTGGGGGCGTGCGGCGACTACCGCGACGCGACCCCCACCTACGGCGACATCACCTCCGCAGGCCCCCGGCCGAACCGCCTCCGGTACGCCGACGGGCTCAGGCCCGTTTCCCGGCGGAGGCGGGCGCGTAGGTTTGCGGCGGTGCCCAGGCCGCTGCGGGCGGCGACCACGTCGAGGCGTTCCTCGCCGCGTTCGATGAGGCGGCAGGCGAGGGCGACCCGTTCGCCGGTGAGCCAGGCCAGTGGGGTGGTGCCGAGTTCGGCGCGGAAGCGGCGGTGCAGGGTGGCGGGGCTGACGGCGGCGTGTGCGGCGAGGTCCGCCACGCTCAGCGGTTCACCGATGCGCTCCTGTGCCCATGCGAGCAGCGGCGCGAGAGACTCGTCCGGTACCGCGGGCACGGGCCGTTCCACGAACTGCCGCTGGCCGCCGTCCCGGTGGGCGGCGAACACGAGCCGCCGCGACACCGCGTTGGCGATCTCGGCGCCGTGGTCACGCCGTACGACGTGCAGCCCCAGGTCGAGCGCGGACGCGCTGCCGGACGCGGTGAGGATGTCGCCGTCGTCGACGAACAGCACGTCGGGTTCGAGGCGCACCGCGGGGAAGCGGGCGCGGAAGGAGTCCGCCCACATCCAGTGGCAGGCGGCCCGCCGCCCGTCGAGGAGCCCGGCCTCGGCGATGGTGAACGCGCCGGAGCAGAACCCGATGAGCCGTGCGCCCCGCGCGTGCGCCCGGCGCACGGCGTCGAGGACGGCGGGCCGCCGCGGCACGTCGGTGTCGGGCCGGTTGGGCACGATCAGCGTGTCCGCGGACTCGGCCGCGTCCAGACCGGCCACGTCGGTCAGCGTGAAGAACCCGTCCCGCATCACGGTCCGCGTCCGGGGCGAGCAGAGCCGGAAGTCGTACAGCTCACGGCCGAGTTCGGGCCGGCGCAGGCCGAAGACCTCGATGGCGCAGGACAGCTCGAAGGGGTTGGAGTTCTCGTCGACGATCACCACGACTCGGTGCGGCGGGCGCTGTGGAGGGCGTTGCGGCGCGTCCCGCGATGAGGGGCGCTGCGAGGATTCTTTCGCCATATGCGATTTCTAGCACTCGCCGCGGATCGGCGCCGGGCGCAGGATCGGCGTATGACCACTCGCGAGAACACGCCGATCGCCCTCGACGAGGCCCTGGCCTCCTTCGACGTCCTGTGGAGCCCCCGCATCGTCACGCGCGTCAATGACTACGACGTCCGCGTCGCGAAGGTCGAGGGGGACCATGTCTGGCACGTGCACGACGACACGGACGAGTTCTTCCTGGTCGTCGACGGTGAGCTGACCATCGCCCTGCGTGAGCCGGAGGGCGAGCGCGATGTGGTCCTGCCCCGCGGCTCGGTCTTCACGGTTCCGCGCGGGACGTGGCACAAGCCGCGCTCCCCGAAGGGTGCGTCGATCCTTCTTCTGGAGCCCACCGGCACCCCCACGGTCGGGGACCACCACGACGACGTCCCCGATCATGTGGATGCCACTACGGGGCATGCGCTCGCTTAGTGGCACCCTTGACCCATGAACGATGTCGACCCCGCACCCCGTCGCGCCCGTGTCCGTGCCCCCGAGCTCATCGGCAAGGGCGGCTGGCTCAATACGGGCGGTAAGCAATACACCCTGGCCGATTTGCGGGGACGCATCGTCATTCTGGATTTCTGGACATTTTGTTGCGTGAATTGCCTGCACGTCCTCGACGAGCTGCGTGAGCTCGAGGAGAAGCACCGGGACACCGTCGTGATCGTCGGGGTCCACTCCCCGAAGTTCGTGCACGAGGCCGAGCACTCCGCCGTGGTCGACGCCGTCGAGCGGTACAACGTCGAGCACCCGGTCCTCGACGACCCCGAGCTGGCGACCTGGAAGCAGTACGCCGTGCGGGCCTGGCCCACGCTCGCGGTGATCGACCCCGAGGGGTACGTCGTCGCGCAGCACGCCGGTGAGGGGCACGCCCACGCCATCGAGAAACTGGTCGAGCAGCTGGAGGCGGAACACGGCGCGAAGGGGACGCTGCGCCGCGGCGACGGTCCGTACGTCGCGCCCGAGCCGGTCGCGACGGATCTGCGGTTCCCCGGCAAGGTGCTCGTGCTGCCGTCCGGGAACTTCCTGGTCTCCGACACGACCCGGCACCAGCTCGTCGAGCTGGCCGCGGACGGCGAGAGCGTCGTACGGCGGATCGGCTCGCCCGGCGAGTTCAACGAGCCGCAGGGCCTCGCGCTGCTCGACGACGCGACCGTCGTCGTGGCCGACACGGTGCACCACTCGCTGAAGGCCGTGGACCTCGCGAGCGGGGACGTCACGACGCTCGCGGGCACGGGCCGGCAGTGGTGGCAGGGCGCGCCGACCAGCGGCCCCGCGCTGGAGGTGTCGCTCTCCTCGCCGTGGGACGTCGCCGTCTTCGGCGGCAAGGTGTGGATCGCCATGGCGGGCGTGCACCAGCTGTGGACGTACGACCCGGAGACGAAGAGTGTCGCCGTGGCGGCGGGTACGACCAATGAGGGGCTCGTCGACGGGCCGGGGGCCGAGGCGTGGTTCGCGCAGCCGTCCGGGCTCGCGGCGACCGAGGAGCGGCTGTGGGTGGCCGACTCGGAGACGTCCGCGCTGCGGTACGTCGACCTGGACGGCACGGTGCACACGGCGGTCGGTACGGGTCTCTTCGACTTCGGGCACCGGGACGGCGCCGCCGAACAGGCGCTGTTCCAGCACCCGTTGGGCGTGACCGCCCTGCCAGACGGTTCGGTCGCTGTCTCGGACACGTACAACCACGCCCTGCGCCGCTACGACCCGGCGAGCGGTGAGGTCACCACGCTGGCGACGGATCTGCGGGAGCCCAGCGACGCGGTGCTCGTGGGTGGGGACTCCCCGGACATCGTCGTCGTCGAGTCGGCGCGGCACCGGCTGACGCGGCTGCGGCTTCCCGAGGAGGCCGTGCGGGTCGAGTCGGTCGCGCACCGGACGCAGCGAGCCGCGACCGAAGTCGCGGCGGGGAAGCTCCAGCTGGACGTGATCTTCCAGGCGCCGGCGGGTCAGAAGCTCGACACGCGGTACGGGCCCTCGACCCGGCTCCTGGTCTCCTCCACCCCGCCCGAGCTGCTGGTCGCGGGGGACGGGGCGGACACGGACCTGGCGCGCGAGCTGGTCCTGAACACGGAGGTCGCGGAGGGCGTCCTGCATGTGTCGGCGATGGCCGCCTCGTGCGACGACGACCCGGCCAACGAGTACCCGGCCTGCCACGTCCACCAGCAGGACTGGGGCGTGCCGGTCCGGCTCACCGAGGGTGGCGCGGACCGGCTGCCGCTGGTGCTCGCGGGCATGGACGACCGGGGCTGATCCGGGAATCCCGAACTCCACGCCCGGTGTCCTTCCTTGGCCCCCCGCACGGCAAAGGTCGAGTTTGCCGCCGGGGGGTCTGCGGTCACCGCGGCACCGCGCTGTTGGGGAGGTCAGCCCTCCAGGAACGCGACGAGCGCGTTGGCGAGGAGGAACGGGTCGTCGGCGGCGCACAGTTCGCGGACGCTGTGCATGGAGAGGATGGCCACGCCGATGTCGACGGTCTTGATGCCGTGCCGGGCCGCCGTGATCGGGCCGATCGTGGTGCCGCAGGGCATGGCGTTGTTGGAGACGAACGACTGGAAGGGCACGCCGGCCTTCTCGCACGCGGCGGCGAACACGGCGCGGCCCGAACCGTCGGTGGCGTAGCGGTTGTTGACGTTGACCTTGAGGATGGGGCCGCCGCCGGCGCGCGGGTGGTGGGTGGGGTCGTGGCGCTCGGCGTAGTTGGGGTGCACGGCGTGGCCGGTGTCGGACGACAGGCACACGGTCCCGGCGAAGGCGCGGGCCTTGTCCTCGTACGATCCTCCGCGCGCGAACACCGAACGCTCCAGGACGCCGCCGAGCAGCGGGCCGTCGGCGCCGGTGTCGGACTGCGACCCGTTCTCCTCGTGGTCGAAGGCGGCGAGGACCGGGATGTAGGGGAGGTCGTCCGAGGCCGACGCGGCGGCGAGTGCGGCCGTTCCGGCGTGCACGGACAGGAGGTTGTCCATGCGGGGTCCGGCGACGAGCTCCTTGTCGCGGCCGAGGTAGGAGGGCGCCTCGATGGGGTGCGTCATCAGGTCCCAGCCGGTGACGTCGCCCTCGGCGAGCCCGTACTCCTCCTCCAGGAACCGGATCAGGTCGCCCTCGTGGACGTCGTTGCCGAGGCCCCAGATGGGCTGCATGTGCTTCTGCTTGTCGAGCTTGAGGCCGTCGGTGTGGACGGAGCGGTCCATGTGGATGGCGAGCTGCGGCACGCGCAGCAGCGCGCGGTCGATGTTCACGAGCCGCGTCGAGCTTCCCTCAGAGCCGAAAGCCTGGGAGGTGCCCCCACGCAGAGTGAGCCGGCCCGCGAGTCCGAGGTCCCGGTCGAGCCAGGAGTTGAGGAGCGGTCCGCCGTAGATCTCGACGGCGACCTGCCGCCAGCCCTGCGAGCCCATGTCGGGCAGCGGCTTGACGCGCAGGTTCGGCGAGTCGGTGTGCGCGCCGACGATGCGGAAGGGGGTGTGCGGCGCGGCGCCCTCGGGCACGTACCAGGCCACGATCGCGCCGCCGCGCGTCACGTACTTGCCGCCCGTCGTCCCGTCCCACGCGTCGGTCTCGGCGACCTGGCGGAATCCGGCCTTCTCCAGGCGCGCGGCGGCGTTCGCGACGGCGTGGTACGGCGAGGGGCTGGCCGCGAGGAAGGACATGAGGTCGTCGGTGTGACCGCGGTCGAAGCGGGAGGGGTTGCTCATGCGGGCCAGCCTAACGAGCCTCCGTCCCGGCGCGCGGGGGGTCCGCCCGGGTGCGGTGGGGGGAGTTCAGAGACGGTCGATCTCGGTGAGGTCGATGTCGATGTCGTACGGGGCGGAGAGCTTGAGCCGGTCGTGGTGGACGCCGGTGGAGACGTAGGTCCTGTTGACCGGGTCCAGCTCGTAGGTGACGACCATGGGGCGGTCCTGCTCGCCGGCCATCTCGACGAGCCAGAAGTGCCTGATGCCCGCCTTGGCGTACTTGCGGGGCTTGGTGTCGCGGTCGCGGTCCTCGGAGTCGGGGGAGACGACCTCGACGGCGAGGAGCACGTCGGCGGCCTCGTACCGTGTCTGGCGCCGGTCGCCGTCGGCTTCGGCGTCGACCACGAGCAGATCGGGCTCCGGGGCCTGCCGCGGCCCGAGAACGACGGCCATCTCACGGCGCACTCGGAGGTGCTCGGGGATGGTGCGGCGCAGGCCGTTGACCAGCAGGTCCATCGCCAGCGTGTGGAACTTGCGCTGCGGACTCACGAAAACCAGGCTCCCGTCGATCAGCTCTGTGTGCGGCGGGAGGTCGTCGAGCGTGAAGAAATCGTCCACGGTGTAGCCGTCCGGTGGCGGGACCGGCCATTTGGAATCGTCGCGCCGCGGCTGCGAAGCCTCGGGCAGTGCCTCGGCGGTCATGGTTCCTCCCATGGGTGGGATTCTCGGCCGTCCACTCAGCGTACCCAGCTGATACGACGGCGCCGCCACCCGAAAGTGTCCGGGTGACGGCGCCGATGACTACGGGCAGGCCGGAGGCTAGAACGCGGCCTCGTCCAGCTCCATCAGGTCGAGGTCGACCTTCTCGGAGAGGCGGCGCTCAAGGCCGACGCCCGGCAGGACGTTCGCGGCGAAGAACTTCGCGGCGGCGATCTTGCCCTGGTAGAAGGCCACGTCCTTGGCGGAGGCGGTCTCCAGCTTCTCGGCGGCGACGGCCGCGCCGCGCAGCAGCAGGAAGCCGACGACCACGTCGCCGGAGGCGAGGAGCAGGCGGGTGGTGTTGAGGCCCACCTTGTAGATGTTCTTGGTGTCCTGCTCGGTGGCCGCGAGGTCGGTCAGCATGACGCCGACGATGGCCTCCAGCTCGACGGCCGCCTTGGCGAGCGCCTCGCGGGCCTCGGCGAGAGCCTCGCCGCCCGTGCCGACCGCGAGGAACTTCTTGATCTCCTCGGCGAGGCCGTTGAGCGCGGCGCCCTGGTTGCGGACGATCTTCCGGAAGAAGAAGTCCTGGCCCTGGATCGCGGTGGTGCCCTCGTAGAGGGTGTCGATCTTGGCGTCGCGGATGTACTGCTCGATCGGGTACTCCTGGAGGTAACCCGAGCCGCCGAACGTCTGGAGCGACTGCGCCAGCTGCTCGTAGGCCTTCTCCGAGCCGTAGCCCTTCACGATCGGCAGGAGGAGGTCGTTGAGGGCGTGGAGCTGCGACGCGTCCTCGCCCGCGGCCTCCTTGACCGCGATGTCGTCCTGGACGGCGGCCGTGTGCAGCACGAGCGCGCGCATGCCCTCCGCGTACGCCTTCTGCGTCATGAGCGAGCGGCGCACGTCCGGGTGGTGCGTGATGGTGACCTTGGGGGCCGTCTTGTCCATGAACTGGGCCAGGTCGGGGCCCTGGACGCGCTCCTTGGCGTACTCGAGCGCGTTCAGGTAGCCCGTCGACAGCGTGGAGATCGCCTTCGTGCCGACCATCATGCGGGCGAACTCGATGATGCGGAACATCTGGCGGATGCCGTCGTGCTTGTCGCCGATGAGCCAGCCCTTGGCGGGGTGCTGGTCGCCGAACGTCATCTCGCACGTGTTGGACGCCTTGAGGCCCATCTTGTGCTCGACGTTCGTCGCGTAGACGCCGTTGCGCTCGCCCAGCTCGCCGGTCTCCCAGTCGAAGTGGAACTTCGGGACCAGGAAGAGGGAGAGGCCCTTGGTGCCGGGGCCGTGGCCCTCGGGGCGCGCGAGCACGTAGTGGAGGATGTTCTCCGACATGTCGTGCTCACCGGACGTGATGAAGCGCTTCACGCCCTCGATGTGCCAGGAGCCGTCCTCCTGCTGGACGGCCTTGGTGCGGCCGGCGCCCACGTCCGAACCGGCGTCCGGCTCGGTCAGGACCATCGTCGAGCCCCACTGCTTCTCGACGGCGATCTCGGCGACCTTCTTCTGCGCCTCGTTGCCCTCCTCGAAGAGGATGCCGGCGAACGCCGGGCCGGAGCAGTACATCCAGATCGCCGGGTTCGAGCCGAGCAGCAGCTCCGCGTAGGCCCAGATCAGGGAGCGCGGCGAGGTGGTGCCGCCGATCTCCTCGGGCAGGCCGAGGCGCCAGTACTCGGAGTCCATGAAGGCCTGGTACGACTTCTTGAAGCTCGCCGGCACCGGAGCGGTGTTGGTCTCCGGGTCGAAGACCGGCGGGTTGCGGTCGGCGTCCGTGAAGGACTCGGCCAGCTCGTTCTCGGCGAGGCGGGAGACCTCGTCGAGGATGCTCTTGGCGGTGTCGACGTCCATCTCCGCGAACGGGCCGCTGCCGTACAGCTTGTCGCGCCCGAGTACCTCGAAGAGGTTGAACTCGATGTCGCGGAGATTCGACTTGTAGTGCCCCATGGCGACGGCTCCGTTTGGCTGGTGAGCGGGATCTTCGTAAACACGCACTACTCGCAAGTAGCAAGCGCCTACGATAATGCTACCCGTCGGTAATAAGACGCAACCCCTGATCCGCCAATGTGAGCAGGGTCTAACGGCGCCCGCGCTCCGGCCCCGCCTCGGTAGTCTGGCCCCCATGTACGGCTACGACCAGACCGCGGGACCCGGGCAGCAGTACGCGCCGCCGCAGCAGGGCATGCAGGGCGGGTACGGCCAGCAGGCGCCGCCGTTGTATCCGGAGCCGTCGCCTCCGTCGCTGGCGGACGCGGTCCGCGCCTTCACCACGGGCTCGATGTCGGCCGAGGACTTCCAGCAGATCTTCGCGACGTCGAAGGTCTACTGCCCGCGCGGCGACAACCCCGGCTTCCTCGCGCTGCACAACACCCAGCAGCCGGTCATCCCGATGTTCACCTCCCTCAAGGAGCTGCGCAGGTACGCGGGCAAGGAGTCCAAGTACTTCGTGATCACCGGCGCCGAGGTGATCGACCTGCTCCCGACCGGGTACGGCTTCGTCCTCGACATGGAGGGCGAACACCGGATGGTCTTCGACGCCAAGGCGGTCGAGCAGATGGTCGACTTCGCGATGCGCCGCATGTACGGCTAGACGCCGGCACGCAAGCAGGCACCCAGGACGCCCGGAGGGAATTCCCTCCGGGCGTTCCGTGTTCCAGGTGGCAGAAAGTTCTATGTTCAACTAAACTCGGAGCACAAGGAGGTCCCGACATGCCTGCAGTGACCGTCGAAAACCCGCTGACCCTGCCCCGTGTGGCCGCGTCCGCCGACGCCGTGGCCCGCCCCGTGCTGGCCGTGACGACCGCGCCCAGCGGATTCGAGGGCGAGGGGTTCCCGGTGCGCCGGGCGTTCGCCGGGATCAACTACAAGTACCTCGACCCGTTCATCATGATGGACCAGATGGGTGAGGTGGAGTACGCGCCAGGAGAGCCCAAGGGCACGCCCTGGCATCCGCACCGCGGCTTCGAGACCGTCACCTACATCATCGACGGCACCTTCGTTCACCAGGACTCCAACGGTGGTGGCGGCACCATCACCAACGGCGACACCCAGTGGATGACGGCCGGCTCCGGCCTCCTGCACATCGAGGCGCCGCCGGAGGCGCTCGTCATGTCCGGCGGGCTCTTCCACGGCCTCCAGCTGTGGGTGAACCTCCCGGCCGCCGACAAGATGAAGGACCCCCGCTACCAGGACATCCACGGTGGCCAGGTCAAGCTCCTCACCACCGCCGACGGCGGCGCCCTGCTGCGCGTCATCGCGGGTGAGCTCGACGGCCACGACGGCCCCGGCATCACGCACACGCCGATCACGATGGTCCACGCGACCGTCCGCCCCGGCGCCGAGCTGACGCTGCCGTGGCGCGAGGAGTTCAACGGCCTCGCGTACGTCCTCGCCGGCCGCGGCACCGTCGGCACCGACCGCAGGCCGGTCCACATGGGCCAGACCGCCGTCTTCGGCGCGGGTTCCTCGCTGACCGTCCGCGCGGACGAGACGCAGGACTCCAACACCCCGGACCTCGAGGTCGTCCTCCTGGGCGGCCGCCCGATCCGGGAGCCGATGGCGCACTACGGTCCGTTCGTCATGAACACCCGCGACGAACTCCAGCAGGCGTTCGAGGACTTCCAGGCGGGCCGGCTCGGGGTCATCCCGGGAGAGCGGATCCCGCACACGTAAGCGGTATCTGATTGTCCGTCACTCGCGTGGCCCCGCCCGGAAGGTCGGGGCCACGCGCGCGTGATGCCCTGTGAGGGTGCACACAGGTACAGGTAAGCCGCTTCTTCCCGAACCAGCCCGCCGCACCGCCGCCTGGTGCGTGGTCGCCCTGCTCGTCACCGGGGTCGCGGCCGTCGGTATCTGGCTGTGCATCGTCTTCAAGACGGCCGTCACACCCCTGCTGCTCGCCCTGCTCGGCACGGCCCTGCTCGGGCCGGTGCACGGCTGGCTGATCCGCAGGAGGGTCAGCCGGGCGCTCGCCGCCATCCTCACCTGTGTCGCCCTCATCGCCGTCGTCGGCGGCGCCGGCTACATCGTCGTCAAGACCCTCATCGACACCGGCGACCAGATCGTCGACTCTGTGCGGGCTGCCGGCGACTGGATCAAGGACCACTTCGGGATCACCGCGGCCGACGACCTCGGATCCGCCGCCGGCAGCCTCAAGGACCTGGTGTCCAAGTGGGGCGCCAGCGCCGCGAGCGGGGTGCTGGCCGGCCTCTCCGTCCTCGGCTCGCTCCTCGCGACCAGCGTCCTCGCCCTGCTGCTCACGTTCTTCTTCCTCAAGGACTCCGACCGGGCCGCGGGCCTCGCGCACAGCATCGCGCCCGGCCGCGCCGGGGAAACCCTGGAGGCGATGGGGCGGCGCGCCTTCCAGGCTGTCGAGGGCTTCATGCGCGGGACCACGTTGATCGCCCTCATCGACTCGATCTGCATCACCGTCGGCCTGCTCGTCCTGAAGGTGCCCGGCGCGGTCGGGCTCGGCTCCCTGGTCTTCGTCGGCGCGTACATCCCCTACCTCGGGGCGGCGATCTCCGGCGCCGTCGCCGTCCTCGTGGCGCTCGCCGACCGGGGCTGGGTGACTGCCCTGTGGGTGCTCGGCGTCATCCTGGCCGTGCAGCAGCTGGAGGGCCACATCCTTCAGCCGATGATCCAGTCCCGCACCGTGCAGATGCATCCCGCGATGGTGATGCTGGCGATCACGGCCGGCGCCTCCGTCGCGGGCATCCTCGGCATGCTGCTCGCGGTGCCCGTGACGGCGGCCGCCTTCGGGGTGGTCGGGGAGCTGCGCACGCGCTACTCCGCAGGCGAGGGGCCGGCGGCGCCGTCGGGGGGTTCACGTGAAACGTCGGCCGAGGGCTCGTAGAGCTCGAACCAGATGCTCTTGCCCTCGCCCCTCGGGTCCACGCCCCAGCGGTGGGCGAGCAGCTCCATCAGGACGAGGCCGCGCCCGGACGAGGCGAGCTCGCCGGGGTGGCGCTTGTGCGGCAGGTCGTCGCTGGCGTCGGCGACCTCGGCGCGCAGTCGCCGCGCGGGCCCGCCGGTGACCTCGGCGACCAGCAGCGCGTCGCCGTCCGTGTGGACGAGGACGTTGGTGAGCATCTCCGAGATCATCAGGACCGCCGAGTCGACCTGGTCCTCGTCGCTCCAGTCGTGCAGCAGCTCGCGCAGGTGCTGGCGGGCGGCGGCGACCCGCTCCGGCTCGGCCTGGGCGACGGTCATCGCGGTGCGGCGCGCGGGCACGGGCGCCTCGGGCAGGTCCGTCCTGGCGAGGAGCAGCACGGCTATGTCGTCCTCGCGCCGGTCGGCGAGCGGGCCCGTCGTGTAGTGCGAGGAGGGGCCGTGCACGGCCCGTACGAGCGCGTCGGCGAGGTCCTCCAGACGGTCGGGGTCGATGGGCCGCTCCCCGTGCTCCTCGAGGATGCCGCGGATGCGCGCCCAGCCGGTGTCGAGGTCGTGGCCGCCCGTTTCGATGAGGCCGTCGGTGCAGATCAGCAGGGTGTCGCCGGGTTCGAGGGTGAGCCGGGTCGTGGGGTAGTCGGCGTCGGGGTCGACGCCGAGGGGCAGCCCGCCCGCGGTGGGCCGCACCAGGACCGTCCCGTCGGTCATGCGTATGGCGGGGTCGGGATGGCCCGCGCGGGCGATCTCCAGGGTTCCCGTCTTCGGGTCGGCCTCCACGTACAGACAGGTCGCGAAGCGCGGGTCGCCCGCCTCGGAGCCCTTCTCGATGCCCTTGCCGGGGCCGCCCGTGGAGCCGTACGTGATGGAGTCGGTGACCCCGTACAGGAAGCGCGAGGCGCGGGAGAGGACGGCGTCCGGGCGGTGTCCCTCGGACGCGTACGCCCGCAGCGCGATCCGCAGCTGTCCCATCAGGCCCGCGGCCCGCACGTCGTGCCCCTGTACATCGCCGATGACGAGCGCGATGCGCCCGGTCGGCAGCGGGATCATGTCGTACCAGTCGCCGCCGACCTGCAGACCGCCGCCGGTCGGGACATAGCGGGCGGCGACGCTCATCCCCGGGATGTCGGGGCCGAGCGTCGGCAGCATCGAGCGCTGGAGCCCGTCCGTCAGCTCCCGCTCCGACTCGGTGATCCCGGCGCGCGACAGGGCCTGTGCCAGCATCCGCGCCACCGTCGTCAGGACGGAGCGCTCGTCGGGTGTGAACGACACCGGGTAGGTGAACGCCGCCATCCAGGTGCCGATGGTGCGGCCGGCGACGATGAGTGGCAGGAACGCCCAGGACTGCCGGTGGAAGCGCTGGGCCAGCGGCCAGGCGGCCTGGTAGCGCAGGCGGTACTGCTCGGGCGACGACAGATAGACGGCGCGGCCGGTGCGCACCACCTCGGCGGCCGGATAGTCGGTGTCCAGGGGCATGTCCGTGAAGGGCCCCTCCTCGCCCGGCTCGTGCCCGTGGTGCCCGATGACCGTGAGCCGGTCGCCGCCGACGCCGAAGACGGCGAGGCCGTCCGGCGAGAACCCCGGCATGGAGAGCCCGGCCGCGACCCGCAGGACCTCCTCGGTGGACCCCGCCTCGGCGAGCGCCCGCCCGGCGTCCAGCAGGAACGCCTCACGGGAGCGCCGCCAGTCGCCGGTCACGGGGGTGAGCGCGGCGGACCCGGGCGTGGGCTCGCTGACCTCCTGGAGCGTGCCGATCAGCTCGAACGCCTGCGAGTCGCCGTGCATGATCGGCTTGGAACGGCTGCGTACGGTCCTGATGACCACGCCCTGATCGTCCATGATCCTCAGCCGGGCCTCGGCGAGGGTGCCCTCGGCGACGGCGAGCTGGACGACGCCGTCGATCTCGTTCCAGTCGACGGGGTGGAAGCGGGACCGTACGGTGGCCTCCGTCAGCGTCACAGGGCATTCGGGCAGGCCGAGCAGCCGGGCCGCCTCCGCGTCGAAGGTGACCAGCCCGGCCCGGTTGTCCCACCGCCACACACCGGTGTCGAGGGCGGCGAGAACGTCCCCCACGGGCGGCAGGGGGTCACCAGTGCGCATGGCCCCACTCTAAGAAGAGGTGATCGTGGACGGCCACCGAGGCTATTCGCAGAGCGATCATGGGGCGGCCGGTACCCTGGGGCTTCGGGCATGCCCGGCCAATCCCCAATCGCAAAGACTGGATGAACGACGATGCATCGGTACAGGTCCCACACCTGCGGCGAGCTCCGCGCCTCTGACGTCGGATCCGACGTCCGGCTGAGCGGCTGGCTGCACAATCGGCGCGACCTGGGCGGCATCCTCTTCATCGATCTGCGCGACCACTACGGGATCACGCAGCTCGTCGCCCGCCCCGGCACCGCCGCCGCCGAGGTCCTCGACAAGCTGACCAAGGAGACGGTCGTCCGCGTCGACGGCAAGGTCGTCTCGCGCGGCGCCGACAACGTCAACTCCGAGCTGCCCACGGGCGAGATCGAGATCGAGGCCACCGAGGTCGAGGTGCTCGGCGCGGCCCAGCAGATCCCGTTCACGATCAACGCGGACGACGGGGTGAACGAGGAGCGGCGCCTGGAGTACCGCTTCCTCGACCTGCGCCGCGAGCGCATGCACCGCAACATCATGCTGCGCTCGTCCGTCATCGCCTCCATCCGCTCCAAGATGGTGGCCCTTGGCTTCAACGAGATGGCGACGCCGATCCTCAGCGCCACCTCCCCGGAGGGCGCCCGCGACTTCGTCGTCCCCTCGCGCCTGAACCCGGGCAAGTTCTACGCGCTGCCGCAGGCCCCGCAGCAGTTCAAGCAGCTGCTGATGATCTCGGGCTTCGACCGCTACTTCCAGATCGCGCCCTGCTTCCGCGACGAGGACGCGCGCGCGGACCGTTCGCCGGGCGAGTTCTACCAGCTCGACGTGGAGATGTCCTTCGTCGAGCAGGAGGACGTCTTCCAGCCGATCGAGAAGCTCATGACCGAGCTCTTCGAGGAGTTCGGCGGCGGCCGCCACGTCACGTCCCCGTTCCCGCGGATCCCGTTCCGCGAGTCGATGCTCAAGTACGGCTCGGACAAGCCGGACCTGCGCGCCCAGCTCGAACTGGTCGACATCTCGGACGTGTTCGAGGGCTCCGAGTTCAAGGCGTTCGCCGGGAAGCACGTGCGCGCGCTGCCCGTCCCGGACACCGCGTCGCAGTCCCGCAAGTTCTTCGACGGCCTCGGTGACTACGCGGTCGAGCAGGGCGCGAAGGGCCTCGCCTGGGTCCGTGTCGCCGAGGACGGGTCCCTCACGGGCCCGATCGCGAAGTTCCTCACGGACGAGAACGTCAAGGTCCTCACCGAGCGTCTCGGCCTGAAGGCCGGCCACGCCGTCTTCTTCGGCGCGGGCGAGTTCGACGAGGTCTCCAAGATCATGGGCGCCGTCCGTGTCGAGGCCGCCAAGCGCGCCGGGCACTTCGAGGAGGGCGTCTTCCGCTTCTGCTGGATCGTCGACTTCCCGATGTACGAGAAGGACGAGGACACCGGGAAGATCGACTTCTCGCACAACCCGTTCTCCATGCCGCAGGGCGGCCTCGAGGCCCTGGAGACCAAGGACCCGCTGGACATCCTGGGCTGGCAGTACGACATCGTCTGCAACGGCGTGGAGCTGTCCTCCGGCGCGATCCGCAACCACGAGCCCGAGATCATGCTCAAGGCCTTCGAGATCGCGGGCTACGACCGTGACACCGTCGAGGAGCAGTTCGCGGGCATGCTCCGCGCGTTCCGCTTCGGCGCCCCGCCGCACGGCGGGATCGCCCCCGGCGTCGACCGCATCGTCATGCTCCTCGCCGACGAGCCCAACATCCGCGAGACCATCGCGTTCCCGCTCAACGGCAACGCGCAGGACCTGATGATGGGCGCGCCCACGGAGCTCGACGAGACGCGCCTGCGCGAGCTGAACATCCA
This sequence comes from Streptomyces sp. CB01635, assembly GCF_002803065.1. Taxonomy (GTDB): domain Bacteria; phylum Actinomycetota; class Actinomycetes; order Streptomycetales; family Streptomycetaceae; genus Streptomyces. Next base: position 210,825 of record NZ_NNBL01000014.1, on the reverse strand, counting down.
GCTCCGCAAGCCGGTGGCCGAGAAGAAGTAACGCCCGCCAGTCTCCGAAGGGGCCGGAACCGTTGATCGGTTCCGGCCCCTTCGCTGTGCGGACTCACAGCCCGTCCCCATGTCCCTGACAGGTGGCGGTCCTAGCTTCGCTTCCCATGACAGAGACTCAGGGACCAGCGCACAAACGTGACATGACCCGCAGGAAGGTCATCCTCGCGGGCGGAGCCGCCGTGGCGGCCGTCGGCGTCGGGGGCTCCATCGCCGCCAACGCGTTCGCCGGGGAGACGGACACCGCCGACAGGAAGTCCGAGGCGGAGTCCTGCTACCGGCTCACCTCGGAGACCACCGAGGGCCCGTACTACATCGACGCGGACAAGCTCCGCCGTGACATCACGGAGGACAAGGAGGGCATCCCGATGGTCCTCCGCCTCAAGGTGATCGACGCCGAGACCTGCAAGCCCCTGCGGAACGCGGCGGTCGACATCTGGCACTGCGACGCGCTCGGGATCTACTCCGGCTACGAGTCCCTCTCCACCGGTGGCGGCGGCACGCCCCCGAGCGGCGCCCCGAGCGGCGCCCCGACCGACCAGCCGTCCGGCACCCCGACGGGCGCCCCGCCCGGGGGCGGCGGTGGCGGCGGGCACGAGGAGCCCACCGACGACGAGCGCTATCTGCGGGGCACCTGGAAGACGGACAAGCACGGCAGCGTCGAGTTCAGGACGATCTTCCCCGGCTGGTACCGGGGCCGTGCCGTGCACATCCACACCAAGGTCCATGTGGACGGCAAGTGGACCGACGCCGGCTACGAGGGCGGACACACCTGCCACACCGGCCAGTTCTTCTTCGAGGAGGCCGCGGTCATCGCCTCCGGGAAGGTCGCGCCGTACTCGACGAGCACGACCGAGCGCACGACGCTGACCGAGGACACGATCTACGACCAGAGCGGGACGACGGGCGGCCTGCTGAAGCTGACGTACGGCAAGGGGCGCATCGCGAAGGGCGTCATCGGGTCGATCACGATGGCCGTGGCACCCGACGAGACGCACGACAGCACGGACACGCAGCCGGGCGCTTCCGCGTCGACGGCTTCCTGAGGGGCGTCGCCGCGGGCTGCGCTCAGGTGTCGTACCGGCCGTCCCACGGTTCGCCGAAGCCGAGGCGGTCCGGGTAGAGCTCGGCCCAGCCGCCCTCGTCGTCGTCCTCGGCGATCAGGCCGAACAGCACGCGGTCGACCGCGAGCCGGAAGGGGCGGACGGCGATGTCGGCGTAGGTGCGGCCGGGCAGGGCTGCCAGGAGTTTGTCCAAGTGGGCGTGGGCCTGGGCGAGTTCGGCCCCCTCGGCCCAGGTTCCCGCGCACCAGATCTCCGAGTCGCGGTACCGGCCCGAGGCATCGAACGTGTGGAGCACCGCGTAGAGCCGCTTGTGCTCCTCCCAGCCGTCGTCGGGGCGGTAGCCCTCGGGGAAGGCGTAGGTGACCGTGGCCAGGAACTGGCCGTCCGCGTACCGGCCGATGGTGGCGGTGCGGTGGTCCGGCTCGTGGGCGATCGGGATGGTTGCGGGAACTGGCATGGCGAAACCCTAATCGCGGTCGTGAACATGCCAGTAACGGGGTACGGGAAAGGGGTGCGAGGACCAGCCCTCGCACCCCTTTCCCGCGGAATGTCTTACTCCGGAGCGCCGCCGAACCGCTCGCGGTAGGACTCCAGGTCCTCCTCGGTGATCTTCGCGAAGAGCACCGGCGGAACCGTGAAGGCCGTGCCCGCGGGGACGGTGTCCAGGGCCGCGGCCTGCTCGGCGGTGACCCACGTGGCCGTGTCGTCGGCCAGCGCGAACGCGCCGCGCATCGCCTTCGACGAGGCCGGGATGAAGGGCTCGGACACGACCGCGTACAGGTGGATGAGGTTCATCGCCGTACGCAGCGTGAGGGCCGCGGCCTCCGGGTCGGTCTTGATCTCCAGCCAGGGGGCCTTCTCCTCCAGGTAGGAGTTGCCCGCGGACCACAGGGCGCGCAGCGCGGACGCGGCCTTGCGGAACTGGAGAGCCTCCATCTGGGCCTCGTACTCGGCGAGCAGCGCGGCGATCTCCGTGCCGAGCTTCGCCTCCGCCTCGCCGGCCTCCTTGCCCGCGGGCACGTCGTCACCGAAGCGCTTGCGGGAGAAGGACAGGACGCGGTTCACGAAGTTGCCGAGGGTGTCGGCGAGGTCCTTGTTCACCGTGGCCGCGAAGTGCTCCCACGTGAAGGAGGAGTCGTCGGACTCCGGCGCGTTGGCGATGAGGAAGTAGCGCCAGTAGTCGGCCGGCAGGATCTCCAGGGCGGCGTCCGTGAAGATGCCGCGCTTCTGCGACGTGGAGAACTTGCCGCCGTAGTACGTCAGCCAGTTGAACGACTTGAGGTAGTCGACCTTCTTCCACGGCTCGCGCACGCCCATCTCCGTGGCGGGGAACATGACGCTGTGGAACGGGACGTTGTCCTTGGCCATGAACTGCGTGTACCGGACGTCGTCGGCCTCGTACCACCACGACTTCCAGTCGCGGTCCGCCGGGTTCTGGTCGGACCACTCCTTCGTCGAGCCGATGTACTCGATCGGGGCGTCGAACCAGACGTAGAAGACCTTGCCCTCGGCGGCCAGCTCCGGCCACGTGTCGGCCGGGACGGGGACGCCCCAGTCCAGGTCACGGGTGATCGCGCGGTCGTGCAGGCCCTCGGTCAGCCACTTGCGGGCGATGGAGGAGGCCAGCTGCGGCCACTCGCCCGCGGTCCGCGCGATCCACTCCTCGACCTCGACCTGCAGCTTCGACTGGAGCAGGAAGAGGTGCTTCGTCTCGCGGACCTCCAGGTCCGTGGAGCCGGAGATCGCCGAGCGCGGGTTGATCAGGTCCGTCGGGTCGAGGACGCGCGTGCAGTTCTCGCACTGGTCGCCGCGCGCCTTGTCGTAGCCGCAGTGCGGGCAGGTGCCCTCGACGTAGCGGTCCGGCAGGAAGCGGCCGTCGGCAGGCGAGTACACCTGGCGGATCGCGCGCTCCTCGATGAACCCGTTCTCGTCCAGCTTGCGCGCGAAGTGCTGCGTGAGCTCCGCGTTCTGCGCCGACGAGCTGCGGCCGAAGTGGTCGAAGGCCAGGCCGAAGCCGTCGTACACGGCCCTCTGCGCGTCGTGCGCCTGTCCGCAGAACTCGGCGACCGGCAGGCCCTGCTCCTTCGCGGCCAGCTCGGCGGGCGTGCCGTGCTCGTCGGTGGCGCAGATGTACAGGACGTCGTGGCCGCGCTGGCGGAGGTACCGGGAGTACACGTCCGCCGGGAGCATGGACCCCACCATGTTGCCCAGGTGCTTGATTCCGTTGATGTACGGAAGGGCGCTGGTGATGAGGTGTCGAGCCATCGGGGGCTGCTCCCAAGTCGCTGCGTGCGGTGACGGTGTACGTCAGTCGAATCAAGGAATCGTATCCGACACGGCGGGGCCGCCCCTCCCGCTGTTTACGGGGTGGACGGCCCTGGGGGGCGGCGCGCGTGCGGGCGCGGCGCGTGTGGGGTGTCTAGCGGAAGTCGAAGACCAGCCGGGCCGTGACCCGGCCCGCCAGGATGTCCTCGATCGCCTCGTTGACCTCCTTGAGCCTGCGCTGCTCGCGGATGACACGGGTACGGCCGAGGCGGTGCAGCTGGAAGACCTCGGCGAGGTCCTGCCGGGTGCCGACGATCGAACCGATCACGCTCTTGCCGTCGAGCACGTGCTCGAAGACGGGCAGCTCCAGCTTGCCGCCGGCCGGCAGCGCGACCAGGACGAGCGTGCCGTGCCTGCGCAGCGAGCCGTACGCCGCCCGGAGCGACGAGTTCGAGACGGCGAGCCCGATCGCGACGTCGGCGCCGCCCAGCCTGCGCACCGCCTCTGCGACGTCCTGGCCGCGGGCGTCGATGACATGGTCGGCACCCAGCTCGTGCGCGAGGCGCAGCTTGTCGTCGGTGACGTCCACGGCGACGGTCTCCGCGCCCGCGATCCGCGCGTACTGGAGCGCGAGGTGGCCGAGGCCGCCGATCCCGGAGATCAGCACGCGCTTGCCGGGGCCCGCGCCCGACACCTTCACGGCCTTGTACGTCGTCACTCCCGCACAGGTCAGCGGGGCGGCGTCCAGGGGGTCGAGGCCGTCGGGGACCTTCACGACGTAGTCGCCGTGCGCGACCGCGTACTCCGAGAAGGAGCCGTCGACCGAGTAGCCGCTGTTGCGCTGCTTCAGGCAGAGCGTCTCCCAGCCGGACACGCAGTGGTCGCAGTGGCCGCACGCCTCGCCCAGCCAGGCGATGGCGACCCGGTCGCCGACGTTGATGTGGCCGACCCGCTCGCCCAGGTCCTCCACGATCCCGATGCCCTCGTGGCCCGGGACGAACGGCGGGTTCGGCTTGACCGGCCAGTCACCGGCGGCGGCGTGGATGTCCGTGTGGCACAGCCCGCTCGCCTCCATGCGGACGAGGACCTGGTGCGCCGCCGGCCGCGGAATCACGCGGTGCTGGATCTCCAGGGGCCGGGTGAAGTCGATGACTACGGCGGCCTTCATGGTGCGCGGTCCTTCCCTAGGTGCCGGAATTCATCCAGCTTCTCCCGATTCTGGGCGGACGGCGCGTGGGAACGGCCGCGCCCCCTGTCCCGCCGGGGCGGTTCAGGGGGCGCGGTGTGGTGCGGGTCAGGCCTGCTGCGACTCCAGCCACTGCGGCAGGTCCGCGAGCAGCCCCTCGTACAGCTCGGCGTCCGTGAGCTCGCGGGGGGTGGGGCCCGCGTGGAAGAACGCGGCGTTGGGGGCCTTCAGCTTGCGCAGGTAGTCGAAGCCCTTGGCGTCGTGCTCGCCGAACGCGACGAACGAGAAGAACAGCGGGTGCCGGGCCGCGTCCGCGAGGGCCTGGTTGGCCGGGCCCTTCGCGTCCGGGGCGCCGTCCGTCTGGAAGACGACCAGGGCGGGCGTCTGCGACTGCGACTTCTCGTGGTGCGCCACGACCTCTTCGATCGCGCGGTGGTAACTGGTGCGGCCCATGTGGCCGAGCGACGCGTGCAGCTCGTCCACGCGGCCCTCGTGCCCGTCGAGGGTGAGCTCGCCGGCGCCGTCGATGTCGGTGGAGAAGAAGACGACGTGCACGGTCGCCTCGGGGTCGGTGTGCGCGGCCAGCGCGAGCACCTGTTCACCGAGCGCCTGCGCGGAGCCGTCCTTGTAGTACGGCCGCATCGACCCGGACCGGTCGAGCACGAGATAGACGGTGGCCCGGACCCCCGCGAGGTCCTGCTTCTTGAGCGCACTCCCGGCGGCCTTGTGGGCAGCGGCGAGCCCGGGGGCCCGCGACTTGACCCGGGCGAGGGGGAGGGCGGGGGCCTCCGGCTCGGGCTCGACGATTGCCTCCGGCTCGGGGTCGGCGACGGGCTCCGGCGCGGCTGCGGCGACCGGCTCGACGACGGCCTCGGCCTGCGGCTCCGTCTCGGTGACGGGCTCGGCGACGGTCTCCGGCTCGGTCTCGGCTTCCGGCTCGGTCTCGACGTCGGCCTCGGGGGCCGCGTCGGCCTCGGCCCTCGCCTTCGGCTCGGCAGCAGGCGCTGTGACAGCCTCCGCGTCCGCCTCGATCTCGGCGACAGCCTCCGGCTCGGCCTCGGCTTCCGGCTCGGTCTCGGCGGCGGCCTCGGGAGCCGCGTCCGCCTCGGCCTTCGGCTCGGCGACGGGCTCCGAGACGGCCTTCGTCTCTGCCTCTGTGATGGGCTCCGAGACAGCCTTCGTCTCTGCCTCTGCGACGGGCTCCGAGACAGCCTCGGCCTCCGCCGCGACCACGGGCTCCGCGCTCTCGGCGGCCGGTTCCGCTTCGGTCTCGACAACGGCCTCGGGCTCCGGCTCGACGACAGCCTCCGGCTCCGGCTCCGGCTCCGTCTCGGCGACGGGCTCGGCGACAGCCTCCGGCTCGGCCTCGGCCTCGGCTTCAGGCTCGGCCTCGGCTTCCGGCTTGGTCTCCGCGGCGGGCGCGGGGGCCGCGTCCGCCTCAGCCTTCACCGCTGCGTCGGCGACGGGCTCCGCGGCAGCCTCCGCTGCCGGCTCCGCCTCGGCGGCGGGCGCAGCGGAAGGCTCCGTCTCCGCCGCCGGCTCCGCGTGCTCCGCGACCGGTTCCGGTTCCGCTTCCGCCTCCGCGACACCCTCCGGAGCCGTCTCGGCGAGAGCCTCCGCTTCCGCCTCAGCGGCCGGCTCGGCGGCAGCCGAAGTCGCCGCCACGTCCACCGGCGAGGACGGCTTCGGGACCTTTACGTTGTCGAAGGCCGCGGCCACCAGGTCGTCCGCCTCGCGCGTCGAAGGCGCGGGCGTCGGCTCGGTCGACTGTGCGGGCACCTTCGCCTTTCCCTCGGCGGGCGGCGCGGTCTCGCCGGCTGGTGCCGGGACCGTCGCCTCGGGTGCGGCGGTCGCCGCCTCGTCACCCCGCGAGGACTTCCGCGGCCTTCCGAACGCGTTCCGCAGGAGATTCCGAATGCCCATGTGCGCAACCCTTCGCATGAGTTGGTTTCCGTAACCCCTGGCCAGGGCGGACACGTAAGGTTAGCCGCCACGCTCCGTGATCTTGGGCAGGGTCGCCCACCCGGGCGAAGGGCGTCCAACTGCCGCGCGCCCGGCACAGGTTCACCCCTCGTTCACCCGCCGTCCCCCTCCTCGCTCGGCCGCGCCCCTAGCGTCACGCCCGAGTGACCGTAAAGGGGAGGAAAAGAGTGCGTAAAACGCTGCCGCTTCTCGGCTCGCACAACGGGGGCCGTGCCGCGCTGACCTGCCGGTTCCGTTGTGGGGACGCCTGTTTTCAGGAGGTGCCCAACACCAGTTCCAACGAGTACGTCGGTGACGTCATCGCCGGTGCGCTGAGCCGCCGTTCGATGTTGCGCACGGCCGCGGTCGTGACCGTGGCCGCCGCGACGGCCGGCACGGTCGTGGGATCGGGCGCCCCGCAGGCCGCCGCCGCCACGCCGTCGGGGGCGGCAACAGGCGTAGCGCACAAGGGCGAGAAGGGGGCGCGTGGACTGCGGTTCACGCCCGTCGCGCCGAACACGGCGGACCGCGTCACCGTCCCCGAGGGCCACGCCCAGAACGTCGTCATCAGCTGGGGCCAGCCCATCCTGCGCGGAGCGCCCGCCTTCGACCCGGACAAGCAGTCCGCAAAGGCCCAGGCAGGACAGTTCGGTTACAACAATGACTTTCTGAGCCTCCTCCCCCTGCGCGGTGAGCACGGCCGTCAGGTCCTGGTCGCGAACCACGAGTACACGGACGAGATCCTGATGTTCAAGGGGTACGACCCCGAGAACCCGACGCGCGAGCAGGTGGAGACCGCCTGGGCGGCGCACGGCCTGTCCGTCGTCGTCGTGGAGGAGTCCCGGCGCAGCGGCAGGCTGTCCGCCGTCACGCGCCACCAGCTCAACCGTCGCCTCACCGCCACCAGCGAGTTCCGCCTCTCGGGCCCGGTCGCGGGCAGCGCGCTCGTGCGGACGAAGGCGGACCCCCGCGGCCGTACCGTCCTCGGCACGCTCAACAACTGCTCGGGCGGCACCACCCCGTGGGGCACGACGCTGCACGGCGAGGAGAACTTCAACCAGTACTTCGCGAATGCCGGGAAGGTGACGGACCCGGCCACGGCCGCCCGCCTCAAGCGCTACGGCGTGACCGGCGAGGCCTCCGAGCGCAAGTGGGAGCGGTTCGACGACCGCTTCGACCTGGCCAAGGAGCCGAACGAGGCGAACCGCTTCGGCTGGGTCGTCGAACTCGACCCGTACGACCCGGAGTCGACCCCGCGCAAGCGCACCGCGCTCGGCCGCTTCAAGCACGAGGCCGCGCAGCCGCGCCTGACCGACGACGGCCGCCCGGTCGTCTACATGGGCGACGACGAGAAGTTCGACTACTTCTACAAGTTCGTGAGCAGCAAGCGCGTCGCCGAGGGCCGCTCGCGCGCCGCGCACGAGCACAACCTGACGCTCCTCGACGAGGGCACCCTCTACGTCGCCCGGCTGACCGGCGACTCCCCGGCCGCCGAGATCGACGGCACGGGCAAGCTGCCCGCGGACGGCGAGTTCGACGGCGGCGGCGAGTGGCTGCCGCTCGCCACGGCGGGCCGGCACGGCGCGGTCTCGCACGTCGACGGCATGACGGCGGAGGAGGTCTACCTCTTCACGCGGTTCGCCGGTGACAAGGTCGGCGCCACGAAGATGGACCGCCCCGAGGACATCGAGCCGTCGCCGCACTCCGGCAAGGTCTACGTCGCGCTGACGAACAACTCGGACCGCGGCAAGGCCGGCAAGGCGCCCACCGACGAGGCGAACCCGCGCAACCTCAACAAGCACGGGCAGATCCTGGAGCTGACCGAGCACCGGGGCCGCGCCGACGCGAAGACCTTCGGCTGGTCGCTCTTCCTCGTCGCGGGCGACCCGAACGACCCGGCGACGTACTTCGCCGGCTTCCCGAAGGACCGGGTCAGCCCGATCTCCTGCCCGGACAACGTGGCGTTCGACCCGCACGGCAACCTGTGGATCTCCACGGACGGCAACGCGCTCGGCACGCACGACGGCCTGTTCGGTGTCGCGACGCGCGGCGAGCGGCGCGGTGAGCTCAAGCAGTTCCTGACGATGCCGAACGGCGCCGAGACCTGCGGTCCGCTGGTCCAGGACCGCCGGGTCCTCGTCTCGGTGCAGCACCCGGGCGAGGTCGACGGCGCGTCCGTCGAGAAGCCGGCGAGCGCGTGGCCCGACGGGCCGGGGAAGATCGTCCGCCCGTCGGTGGTCTCCGTGTGGCGCGAGGACGGCTGCGACATCGGCGTCTGATCCGCCAGGGGCAGCCTCAGGCCGTTGCCGCGTCCGGCAGGCGTTCGCGATACGCGGGTGCCTGCCGGGCCGCTTCCCAGTAGGCGTCCTCCAAGTCCCCGTAGACCGCTTCGAGTTCGGTCTCCGTGCGGGCGGCGAGGACGAGGCGTACGCCGATCGGGTCGCCGTCGAGGGGCCTTATGGCCATGTCGGTGCGGGCCCGTGAGGTCGGCTGGCACAGGGTGACGACCTCGCCCGTGGCGACCAGGGACGCCGCCGTGAGGTAGTCGCCGTGCAGGATCGGGGGGTTGAGCCCGGCGGCACGAAGCACCCGCAGGAGCCCGTGCCATTCGCCGTCCACGGTGGGGTCGACCATCCACCGGTCGTTCGCGAGGTCGGCGAGGCGCACGACGGGGCGGCGCGCGGCCGGGTGGTCGGCGGACAGGGACACGTACTGCGGCTCGCGTTCGACGAGTACGCGGCAGCGCAGACCCGGCGGGACGCGCAGCGGGCTGCCCTCGACCTCGTGCACGAACGCCACGTCGAGCCGGCCGTCACTGACGAGCCGGAGCAGGGTGTTCGCCGAGACGTCCATACGGAGCGCGGGCTCGCCGCCGGACGGGTGCTCGCGCTGCCGCAGCCGCCGCAGCCAGCCCGGTATGGCCCGGCTCGCCGTGGAGCCGATCCGCAGATGGGGGCCGCCGGCGGCGAGCGCGCCGGCCGCCCTGGTCTCCGTGACGAGAGCGCGCATGCCGTCGACGAGGGGGCGGGCGCGGTTCAGGACGACGTGGCCCAGGGGGGTTGCGCGACACCCGGTGCGCTCCCGGGCGAAGAGCGCGCCGCCGAGCGTGTCCTCGATGCGTCTGAGCTGGGTGGACAGCGACGGCTGGGTCATGCCGAGCAGACGGGCCGCCTTGTGCAGGCTCCCGGTGTCGTCGATGGCGCACAGCGCGCGCAGGTGCCTCACCTCGAGCTCCATGAACATCGAGCGTAAGGCGGTCACGGACGTCGCACCAGACGTCCAAATGCGAACCGAAACGGGCGAGTTGGGCGGGTGATAGCCCCGTCCTATCGCCAATTGCCATCATCCCCAGGGGTCCCGGGCGCCTCCACACTCTCCCTCGTACCGAACCGTTCACGTAACCCCCCACTCACGGAACGAGGAGGAGCCCCCCACATGAAGCTCTCCCTGCGCTACGCCTCGGTCGCGGCCGGCATGGCCCTTGCGGCCGGCGCGCTCGCCACCGCGGCCCCCGCGTCCGCTGCCCCGGCCCCGGTCGGCGCCGGCTACACCCACTACGCGGGTTCGGCCGAGGAGGCCGCCGCCAACAAGGCCTTCTTCCAGGCCGTCCTGAAGTCGGTCGCGGAAAAGCGCGCCGCGAACCCGGGTGCCGCGTCGGTCACCGTCACGTACGACGCGTCGGGCGCCCCGTCCTTCGCGCAGCAGATAGCCAACAGCACATCGATATGGAACTCCTCCGTGTCGAACGTGAAGCTCCAGGCGTCCTCGGGCGGCGGCGACTTCTCCTACCGCGAGGGCAACGACCCGCGCGGCTCGTACGCGTCGACGGACGGGCACGGCAGCGGCTACGTCTTCCTGGACTACGCGCAGAACCAGGAGTACGACTCCACCCGTGTCACCGCGCACGAGACCGGTCACGTCCTCGGGCTCCCCGACCACTACGAGGGGCCGTGCAGCGAGCTGATGTCGGGCGGCGGCCCGGGCCCGTCCTGCACGAACCCGAACCCGGACGCGAACGAGAGGGCCCGGGTCGACCAGCTGTGGGCCAACGGCTTCGCCAAGGCCATGAAGTCGCTGAAGCAGTCCGCCAAGACCGGCTGACCGTCACCGGCTGAACGAACCGGAGCTCACCCCCCACACCGATGCGGGCCGTCCCCTCCCCGGGGCGGCCCGCATCCGCGTCCTGCCGTTCTCAGTGCGGTGAGGCGATGGAGCGGGCGGCGGCGACCTCCTGGCGTACGGGTTCCAGCACCCCGTCGCGGTCCGCCGCGCTGAAGTCGGCGCGCACCCCCTTCAGGACGTCGGAAGCGCGCAGCCCCTGTGCCAGCTCCCGCAGTTGCCCCGCGGCCTGCGCCACCTCGGCGGGCCCCGGCGCCGGCGCCCCCTGCCTGACCCGGACCCGCGCCGCGGTCGTCGCGTCCACGATGCGTTCCACGGCGACGACGAGCGGCCACCAGGCGGCGGCGCGGCGGCCGATGGGCGGCGGTTCGGTCAGGGCGCGCTGGAACTCGGAGCGGATGACGGACAGGTCGCGGAAGAGCTGGCGGCGCATCCGCGCGCGGGCGGCCGGGACGTCCGGGTCCGCGGACGCCCCGAACGCGCGTTCCACGTACGTCGCGGTGTCCGCGACGGCGTCGGCGAGCCGGTCGCCGATGCGGGTGTGCCAGCTCTCGGGCCACAGCAGGTATCCGGCGACCAGCGCGATCGCGCAGCCCATGAGACTGTCCAGGAGCCGCGGCAGGACGAGCCCGATGCCCTGGTGGTTGAGGGTGTCGGACAGCAGCAGGATGGCCGGTGTGATGGCGGCGGTCTGATAGCCGTAGCCGCGCGGGGTGAGCGCCGGGATGAGCGCGGCGAGCGCCATCAGCACGGGCACGTCCCACCACCCGCGGGGCACCTCGGCGAGGACCACCGTGGCGAGTACGAGCCCGACCGCCGTGCCGAGCGCGCGCTGGACGGCCCGCGAGAACACCGAGCCGAAGTCGGGCTTGAGGACGAACGTGATGGTCAGCGCCACCCAGTAGGAGCGGGGCACCGGCACCGTCGAGACGAGGATCTGGGCGAGGCCGATGCACAGGGCCAGGCGCAGCCCGTAGCGCCAGGAGGTGCCGGACAGCACGACGTTGCGCGCGGCGCGGAAGGCGCGCACGCGCAGGACGGCGGGCCGGCCGAGGCGGTCGGTGTCGAAGGCGCGGTGGGGGTCCGTGTTCTTGCTGGTGACGAGGTCGGCAGCGTGCCGCACGGCGTGGTCGACGGCGCGGGCGGCGGGGCCTTCGGGTGCGGGCAGGTCGAGGGGCCCCGCGTCGGTGCTGCCGGTGTCGACCGCGTCGGCGAGGCGTCGTACGGCGTCGGGGACGGCGGCGGGGAGCGGCACCCCCTGCTGGTGTGCGGCGGGCGCGGACTCGGCGATCGGGGTGAGCGCGTTCAACAGGGCGATCAGACGCACCAGTTCGGGGTTGCGGCCGTGGGAGAGGGCGCGCCGGGCGAGGACGAGGTCGTAGGCCTGGTTGAAGGACTGCGTGACGGCGAAGCGGGTCTCGACGTAGTTGGCGGCGTCGCCCGCCGACGCGAGGTGGTTGGCGACGGAGCGGTACGTGGCGGCGACGGCCGCGCGTTCCGGCACCCCGGACCGCATCGGCCAGGCGAGCAGCGCGAACGCGAGGACGAGGAGTCCGCCGCCCGTCATCAGGAGCGGCGCGAGCCACCACTCGCCCGGCAGGGGCAGCCCGGCGCCGATCACGCAGTTGAGCAGGAGCAGCAGCCCGGACACCGAGGCGACCGCGCCGATCGTCGAGATCATCCCGGAGACCAGCGCCACGCCGGTGAGGGTGGCGACGGCGACCCAGCCGTGCCCGTACACGAGCGCACCGACCGTCACGCCGACCGCGCCGAAGAGCTGCGGCACCGCGATGTTGAGGATCCGCATCCGGTAGGCGTCGGCGGTGTCGCCGATGACGCCGGACAGGGCTCCCATCGAGGCGAGCGCCCCGTACGCGGGCTGCCCGGCGGCGAGCCCGATCGCGAGCGGCAGCGACAGCGCGAGGCCGGCGCGCGCGACGGCCGCCCAGGGGATCGGCGCGGGGTGCGGACGCAGGGTCCTGACCAGCCAGTCGGGCGGTGCGAGATGGCGGGCCGGGGACTCTGGGCGCATGCCGTCCATTGAACGCTACGGGGCCCCGGCGCTCAGGACGCTGCCGGTCGGTGCATCGTCAGGTCGACCAGGAGGGCGCGGTGGTCGGTGTCGGCCAGCTCGACGAAGCGGGCGGAGTGCGCGGAGAAGTCCTCGCTCACGAGGACGTGGTCGATCTGGGTGCCGAGCGGCGGGCGGACGCGCGAGGGCCAGCTCGGGGCGCGGGACTTCCCGGCGAGGCGGGCGCTGTCGTGCAGGCCCGCGTCGAGGATGCGGCGGAACGCGGCGTGGTCCTGCGTGGCGTTGAAGTCCCCGGCCAGGATGGTCGGCTGCGAGCGGCCCGCGGCGGCGAAGTCGCGCAGCTCGCCCAGCTCGGAGCGCCACAGGCCGACCTGTTGGGGCAACGGCGGCATCGGGTGCGCGAGCTGGAGCCGTACGTCGTGGCCCTTCACATCGGCGACGGCGCCTGGCATGCCCATGGTCCCCGGGACGCCCGCGGCGGCCTTGAGGGGATACCGGCTCAGAATGACCGACCCCTCCGAGCCTCCCGCCTCCACTGCCTGCCGGTACGGGAAGTCGGCGCGCGGCAGCTCACGGCGCAGGATGTCCTGGCACCTGTAATCGCACTCCTCGACGAACACCAGGCCGGGCCGCTCGCGGCGCACCGCGCCCACGAGCGACTCGGTGCCGCGGCCGAACTGGACGTTCGAGGAGAGGACCCGCACATCGGCGACCGGCGGTCCGCTCGCGTCGACGTCCTTGCCGTACGGCTCGATGTACCAGGCGAGGGCGCCGAGCGCCGCGACGCCCCACACCATGCCGATACGCCAGCGCGCGAGCGCCGTGAGCAGCAGTGCGGCGCCCGTCGGCGCGAGGAGCCAGGGCAGGAACGCCAGGAGCTGCGGGACGGGGGTGACCCCGTCCACGTCCGCGATCCGGCAGCCCATGACCGCGCTGACGCCGGCGAGGAGCAGGCCCGCGGTCCAGGCGGCCAGGGTGCGGCCCGGCCTGCGGTCCCGGTCGTCGTAGGGGAGGACCGGCGGTGGGCCGGGCGCTTGCGTCACATGCTCCAAGGCCCGGGCCCGCCTTCCGCTCGCTCCGACACCCTCCGGCGCCGGATGCCGGAATCCTCCCTCAAAGACGGGGAGGCGCGGGGAACGGTTGCCCGGTTTCAGGCCCGGGCGGCGTCGTGCGAACCGTCGCTGACCAGTGCCCAGATGACGAAGACGCCGATGGCGATCGCGATGACCGACCAGATGGGCTCGTAGGGCAGGAACATGAAGTACGCGATGATGTACAGCGCGGCGATGGCGACGCCGACGCCGCGCGCCCAGCCGGCGCCCTTGAGGACGCCGAAGCCGGTGACCGCGACGATGACGCCGATGATCAGGTGGATCCAGCCCCACGTGGTGAGGTTGAAGGCGTACGTGTAGGTGCCGATGCGGGCGTACACGTCGTCCTTGGCGATGCCCGCGATGCCGTTCAGGATGCCCAGGATGCCGCCGACCATCATCAGGACGCCGGCGAAGACCGTGCCGCCGGACGCCCAGCCGCTGCCCGCGCCGTCGCCCCGGGTGGGGTCGGGCCCGGCGGAGCGGTGCTTGTCCGACCAGACGCCGTGGCCTGCGTCGGGTCCGGGGGGCGGTGTCGGGGTGGTGGGGGTCTCGCTCATTCAGTCCTCCTCGGTGTCACTGGAATGCTCACCCCGGAAGCGTCGGGCCGCATTTCGGGAGGAACCGGAGGGGCCGGAGGGCGCGGCGGTGTCCTGCGGCGCAGGCGCTCCGGCAGCCAGGCGCAGACGGCCACCGCGAGGGCCGCGCCCGCGATCCACCAGGACGCGGTGCGCACCGACGAGCCGAGGGCGTCGTAGGCCGCGGCCGCCGCGGAGCGGTCCACGTCCGAGGGCAGGTTGTCGAGGGTGAGGGAGCGGCTCGTCGCGAGCGCGACGAGGAGCGCCCCCGCGGCAACCGCGACACCGAGCGCGGTCGCGGTCAGGGCGGGGCGCCGGCGCCGGGCGAGGGCGAGGCCCGCGGCGGCGAAGGCGACCGCGGCGAAGGGGAGCCACAGGCCCGCCTGTTGGAGCAGGTGCAGCGACTGGCGCAGCCGGTCGAGGTCGCGCGAGCTGATCACGGTGATGGTGGTGTGCGTGACGGGGATGCGGTCGGCGAAGGGCACGCCGCCGTCCCTGAGCTGCTGCTTGACCTGGCCGGTGACGGGCGCGAGGTCGAGGGTGACCGGGCCGTCGGTGCCGTCGTCGATGGCCTGCTGCACGGCGTCGTGCGCGGCCCGGTTCGCCGTGTTCCACGCCTTCTGGAAGGCGTCGGTGCCGGTGAAGGACTCCACGGCGTCATGCACGAACGCGTCCACGGCGGACTGGATCGGCCCCGCGTCGAGTTGCGTCACGATGGCGTTCGTGACGGCGTCGGCGACCGCGCCCCGCACGGCCGGTTCCGAGGCGAGCGGAGCCATCGTCGCGACGTACCGGTCACTGTCCCCGACCTCGTACTTCGCCCAGACGGAGAGCGTGCCGAGCGGCACGAGCAGGCAGGCCAGGGCCAGCAGGACGACGGACAGGGCTCTTCGCATCACCCTCCCAGGCAACGGGCGGGCTGCAGGGGGCGCCAGCGGGGCGGGGCAGATGGCGGCTTCTGCGGCGGAGGGCTCGACCGAACGGGTCTTTCCTGGTCGGTCAGTTCTCGTGGGTGTAGTAGCGGTAGAACATGGTCGCGAACACACCGGCGGCGACCGTCAGGGCCATGATGGTGGACCGCAGGACCGAGGCGTCGGTCAGGCTGTAGAGATAGCCGAACGCGATACCGGCCCACGCGGCCCAGGCGACGGCGCGCAGTTCGCGCGGCAGCCGGAACGAGGCCCGGTGGATCCCGAAGGTGACCACGGCGACGATGACGCCCGTGAGGACGCCGAACAGGACGTTGCCCGTGGTGATCGGGCTCGGGCTCAGGCTCGGGACGGCGTCGCGGCGGATGCCCGAGGCCCAGAAGCCGTAGACGATGCCGAGAAGGAGAGAGAGCGCCATAGGGAGCCTGGAGCCGGCCGCCATGGAGCGCAGGCCGGAGGTTCCTGAGACGGGTGCCGCGTGAGCCATGACGGCTCCTTTCTGCCTTTCCCCCCGCCTTCCATTGACCTCCGTCGCCTTCCGATCCGCAACATTGCGGATGGATCCATGCCGCTCTAAGCCGCGGGGATACGGGCGAACCGCCCGGCGACGTGCAGATCGGCCTCGATGCGCGAGGCCGTGGCGAGCAGCGCGGGCAGGACCTCGTCCGTGACCCGGGCCAGGTCGCGGCGGCTGCTGTGCGTGGCGACGTTCACCGCGGCGACGACCTGCCCGGCGAGGTCGCGCACCGGTACGGCGACGGAGCGCAGCCCTTCCTCCAGCTCCCCGTCCACGAGTGCGTGACCCTGTCGCTGTACGTCGTCCAGGAGCGCGCCGAGCCGGTCGGCGCCGGTGACGGTGCGCGGGGTGAGGGGAGTCAGGTCGGCGCGGGCGAGGAACGCGGCCCGCGCGTGCGGGGCCAGACCCGCGAGCAGGACCCGGCCCATGGACGTGGCGAAGGCGGGGAAGCGGGTCCCGACCGAGATGTTCACGCTCATCACCCGGCTCGTCGCGACGCGCGCCGTGTACCGGATGTCGTCGCCGTCGAGCACGGTCAGGGACACCGAGTCGTGCAGCTCGGCGGAGAGCGCCCGCATGTGGGGCGTGGCGATCTCGGCCAGCGTCAGGTGGGACAGGGGCGGGAAGCCGAGGGCGAGGACGCGGGGCGTGAGCCGGAAGCCCCGGCCGCGCGAGGCCACGTATCCGAGGTACTCCAGCGTGATCAGGGCGCGGCGCGCGGTGGCCCGCGCCAGGCCCGTCGCCGCGGCGATCTCGGTGAGGTTCAGCTCGGCCCGCCCGGCCCCGAAGACGGTCAGCACGGCGAGCCCGCGCGCCAGCGACTCGACGAAGTCCCGCCCGAGCCGCTGCTTGGCCTCGGCGGCCCAGGCGGCGTCCGGTCCCTTCGCCTGCGCTCCCGTCGGCGCGGGAGCGTCCGGTCCCGGACCCGGCGCAGGGCCCTCCGGCGCCGGTTCGCGCAGGGCCGCCTCCATCTCCGTGACAGCGGCCCGCAGCCGCCCCAGCATCGCCTCGCGCAGTGACGCGGCGGTGTGGCGGCTGGTGTGGCTGACGACGCTGACCACGCACGCGATGTCGCCCCCGGGACCCCGTACGGGCACGGCGAGCGCGACGAGGCCGGGCTCGATGAGCTGGTCGTCGAGGGCCCAGCCGGCGGCCCCGGCGCGCGCCACGCACTCCTCGAACGGCTCCTTCTCCGGCTCCTGGCGGGGCGGCACCGCGGGGAACCCGCGGTCCTCGGGATCCGCTGCCCGCCGGGCCCGCCACCGCGCCCACATGTCCACGTCCCACGCGCCCGCGAACAGTGGTCCCGGCGCGGTGCGTTCGGCGGGCAGCAGGTCGCCGATGCGGAAGCTCAGCGACATGGCGCGACGCCGCGTCGCCTGGTGGATGAAGCGGATCCCGTCCCCGTCCGGGACCGCGAGGGACACCGACTCGTCCAGCTCGTCCGCGAGCCGCTCGGCGCGCGGCCCGAGCAGCGCGGGCACCCGCAGAGCGCTCAGACAGGCGTTGCCCACGGCCATCAGCGGCGGCGCCAGCGTGGCGTCACGCCCGTCGAGGCGCAGGCACCCCATGTGCGCGAGGGTCGCGCAGATCCGGTCGACCGTGGACCGGGCGAGGCCGGTCGCCCGCGCGAGCTCGCTGAGGCTCAGCGTGCCGCCGGCGTCGGTGAGCCGCCGCAGCACGTCGATGCCGCGCATCAGCGGCGTGACGGCCTCCGCGGGCGCCGCGACGCCGGGGTCGAGGGTGGGAACCGGTCCAGTGGACATGTGCGATGACTGCTCTCCGTGACGCATTCTCCGGCAACGGTAGAGGAATCCCCCCGCAGGCCGGCTCCCCGCCCGAGCGTGAGCGCCCGTCGCGGGTGCGCTCAGCGGGCGAGGAGTTCCAGGATCCGGTCGAGCGCCGCGGGGGCGAGATGGCGGCGCAGGGACTCGACGACCTCTTCCGGGGTGCCCCGGCTGTCGATCTTGATTACGCCGTAATCACGCCGGGCCTTCGGCACGGACGGCGGGGGCGTGCCGGTGTCGCCGGGGAGCGCCTGCTCCTCCTGGGGGAGGCGGGCGATGCGGCGGGCGTCCTCGACCGAGACGCGTCCGTCGGCCAGCGCCTCCTGGAGGTCCTCGCGCAGCTTCATCAGGGACAGCCGCTGCGAGACGAAGCCCTGCGTCTTGCCGATGCGGGCGGCGACCTGGCGCTGCGAGTAGCCGTAGCTCCTGATGAGGCCCTGGATGGCCTGGGCCTGCTCCAGCTCGGTGAGGTCGTCGCGCTGGACGTTCTCGATCAGGGCGTCCTCGTCGGTGCGGGACGCGTCCTCGCGCACCAGCACGGGCACCTCGTCCAGGCCCGCCATCCGGGCCGCGGCGAGCCGCCGGTGGCCGTGCAGGACGACGTACGGGGCCCGGCCCACGGCCTCCTCATGGTGCGGGTGCGCCGCGACGAACACGGCACGGGGGACCACCCCGAGCGCCTGGAGCACCCCGCGCTCGCGCACCGTCTCGGCGAGCCCGTCCAGGTCGCGCAGCTCGTGGCGCGGGTTGTCGGGGTTCTCGGCGAGGTCGGCGAGCGCGACGGTGACGGGGTGCGCGGCGTCGCGGGCAACGGGCTGGGCGTCTCCCTGTGACGGCTCCGGGGCCGGGGCGGCGGCACCGGAGGACAGCAGGGAGGACAGATCGGTACGGCGCCCCATCAGACGTTCACCTTCTTGGCGTTCTTGTCGTTCTTGGTGTTCCCGGCGCTCTTGGCCTTGGTGCCCTTGGCCGCCGCGGGCTGCGCGCTCTTCTTCGTACTCGTACGGGCGCTGCTCGCGGAGCGCTTGGCGGGGGCCGGGATCGCGGCGAGGCCCACCTCCAGGGCGAGGCGGAAGAAGTCCTCGCGGGCCTGGAGCGCGACGCGGTTCGCGCCGTACTGGGTGACGACGAGGCCGTCCGCGGAGGCACGCGTGTGCAGCTTGTAGTGCCGTACGACCGTACGGGCCAGCGGCCAGTCCTGGGCCTCGACGAAGGCGCGCGTCTGCTCCAGGTCGGCCTTGCCGTCGCGCGGGTCCCAGTTGTTGATGACCACGCGGTAGGGCAGGCCGCGCGGCTTCACGACGCGCTCGATGGTGCGCTGCGTGGGCTGGAAGCCGAGCGGCTCGGGCTCGATCGGCACGATCACGTCGTGGGCGTTGGACAGGACGGCGCGCAGCGCGTCCGCGGCGGCGCCCTTGCCGAGCGGGTCCTCGCCGGCGGACTCGGCGAGGTCGAGCCAGCCCGGGGTGTCGACGAACACGTGCTGGGCGGAGGGGATGCGGGAGAGTGCGGCGAGCCCGGCCAGGTCGTCGTGGGCCTGCACGAAGTCGAAGGGGAGGCCGCCGCCGACGCGCTCCGACCACCACACGGCGGAGCCCTGCGGGTCGATGGAGACGGCGACGACGGGCGGCTGGCCGCCCTCGGTCCCCGCGCCGAGCACGTCCGCGGTCACGGCGGCGAGGTTGACGGCGAGCGTGGACTTACCCACGCCGCCCTTCTGATTGAGGATCACGTGCACGTGGGCCATGCTCACCACACTCCCTGAGAGACCGGCGTAACGAACGAATCTGATGAAACGCGCGAAACGGGTGATTCTGTACCTGGTCACTGTGGCAGTGCGGGCAGGGGTGCGGGGAGCGAACACGCCGTGGACGGCGGGTGGTTACGCCCAGACATCCACCTGCGCGTACCCCACGGCCCGCCCCTCGGCGTCCAGGAGCCGCCCCATCAGCTTCACGGCGCGCAGGGCGACGGCCCGGTCGGCGATGCGCAGGTGGGGGAGTTTTCCGGCGAGTTTGACCTCCAGGAGCTGCGCGTCGAGCAGGGACGCGACCCAGACGGTGGCGATCAGGTTCTGCGGCCCCGCGGTCCCCACGCAGAGCCGGATCTCCGGGAGCTTCGCCAGTTCCCGTGCCGTGGCATCGAGATGCTCGGGCGGTACGGATCCGAAGAACGTGACGGAGACGGGGGAGCCTGACAGGGAACGGGCCAGGTCGCAGCGCAGGACCAGGCGGCCCGAGTCGAGGAGCCGGCCGAGGCGCCGGCTCGCGGTGTTCACGCTGACGCCGAGGCGCGTGGCGAGTTCCCCGACGGGCAGGCGGCCGTCCTCGCCGAGCGCGGTGACCAGGGCGCGGTGGTCCGCCAGGTAGGGGGCGGCGCCGCCGGCGGAGCGGCGGGACGCGGCGAGGGCCTCCTGCTGGGTGCGGGTGAGGCTGCGCAGGCGCCAGATGCTGCCCTCGGTGTAGCTGCGGGTGATGAGGTGCGCGCGCGAGGATGTGACGCCGGGGACGGCGCCGAGCGCGTCGACGATGTACGCGGACAGGGCGCTGAAGTCGGGCGTCATGACGGTGACGAGCAGATCGCGGCCGCCCGCCGTGTGCTCGACGGTGACGACCTTCGGATCCTCGGACAGGACGGCCGCGACGGCCGCGTCCTGGCCGGGCGCGCAGTCGACCTCGACCAGCGCCCCGCCGCCGACGTCGTACGCGTACGCGGTGACCCAGGCGAGCCCCGCCGAGCGCAGGCGTTCCCAGCGCCGGGCGACGGTGGCCGCGTCCACGTCGAGGGCGGCGGCGAGCTTGGTCCAGGGGGCGCGCGGATCGATCTGCAGGGCGTTGACCAGGGCGAGGTCGAGCTCGTCGAGATGGTCCGGGGTGCGGGCGGGCGTGCGGGTGGGCGTTTCGGCCATGCGGGGTCGGCTCCTTCTCCACGGCGCGAGGCGGCCTGACGGCCGTGTGACACATACCTGCATTTGATCTACGCAAGTGCCACAGAAAAGCAATTCTGCCGGTCCGAATGGCGTCTGAATAGCATCGCCCCATCGATCGGAACCGGCCACGCCAAGACGTTGGAGGTGTCATCGCATGGAGCGTCGCATGTCTTGCATGGAACAATCGTTCGAAACATTGAGTGGTGCGGTGCACGCCCTGCGCACCGGCGCCGTCAGCAGCCGTGAGCTCGTGACCGCCGCGCTCGCCGACGCCGACGCGCTCGACCCGCTGCTCGGCGTCTTCGTCACCCGCTTCCCCGAGCAGGCGCTCGCCACCGCACGGGCGGCGGACGCGCTGCCCGCCGGCGAGCGCGGACCCCTGCACGGCGTGCCCGTGGCCGTGAAGGACAACTTCGCCGCCGTCGAGGGCCCGGTCACCGCGCAGAGCCCGGCCCACGACCCCGGCCTGTGGCGCGGACTCGACGCCCCGGCGGTGACACGCCTGCGCTCGGCCGGGGCGGTGGTCATCGGCAAGACGACCATGGCCGAGTACGCGATGGGCCGCCCCGACCCGGCGCACTCCTTCCCCGTACCGCGCAACCCGTGGGACGTGGAGCGCTGGACCGGCGGCTCCAGCACCGGCAACGGCGCCGGGATCGCCGCCGGGATCTTCCTCGGCGCGCTCGGCACGGACACCTCCGGCAGCGTGCGGCTGCCCGCCGCCCTGTGCGGCACGACGGGCCTCAAGCCCACCCACGGCCTCGTCCCCCTCGACCGCTGCCTCCCGCTCAGCCCGTCGCAGGACGTGGCGGGCCCGATGGCGGTCTCCGCCGCCGACTGCGGGCTCCTGTTGTCGGCGCTCACGGGAGGGTCGTACGCACCCAGAGGGGTTGGTGAGGCCGGTGTACGAGGGCTGCGCATAGGCGTCCCGTACGGGCTCGTCGACGCGCCCGGCATCACCGGTGCCTGCCGTTCCGCGTTCGCCGAAGCGCTGCGTGTACTCACTGAACTCGGCGCGGAAACAAGGGAGTTCGAGCTCCCTGAGTTCTCGTCACTGCTCGCCGTCAACGCGACCGTCATGCTCGGCGAGGCTTTCGTCGCCCACGGGGCGCGGCTCGCCGCGCGCTGGGAGCTGCACGGGCGGGCCTTCCGCCGCCTCGCCGCGGCCGGTGCCGCGCTCGGGCCGGGGCTCGTCGACGGGGCCCGCCTCACCGGAGCGGCGCTCACCGCCGGGCTCCTGGAGCGGATGGACGGCCCCGGCGGCGTGGACGTCATCGCGACGCCGACCTGGCCGGCCGGCGCCCGCCCCTACGCCCAGGAGGCGGCGCCCGGCGACGAGCTGAACCTCACCGCGCCCTGGAACGCGACCGGATTCCCCGCGCTCGCGCTGCCCATGGGCGCGGACGGGGCGGGCCTGCCCCTGTCGCTCCAGCTCGTGGCCCGCCCGCACGCCGAGCGCACGCTGCTCGGGGCGGGCGCCGCCTACCAGCGGGCGACCGCCTGGCATCTGCGCCGGGCGACCCCCGACCCGGCCGCCTGCCCCCGCCCGCTGCCGGAACCGCCCTCCACCGAGGCGGCGCGAGAGACGGCAGACGACCTGGTGACGGCCGCGCTCAACGCCGCCGGCCTCACCCCGGACCCCGCAGACCTGACCGCGGTACGGGCCACGGCCCACGCCCTGCTCAAGTCCGCCCACGAACTGGCACAGGCCCACCCCGAGCCCGCCTGACCCACCCGCTCGACCCACCCGGTGGCCGCCCACTCCCCGCCACCACACCCGCACCGCTCATCCGCTCAACAGCAAGGCAGCCCCCCACGCCCCGCCCGAACGCCCCGTCCCCGCCGCCCGCGTGCGGCCGTTCACCCTGGAGAACCCATGTCGCGTGTCAAGGCCGCTCACGGCCCCGCAGCGCCCGGCCCCGGCGGCGCCCGCGTCGCCGCGGTCGTCGGTTTCCTGGTCTTCGTCGAGCTCATCAGCGGCATCCTCCAGGGCATGATGCCGACCCTGTTGCCGGGGCTCGGCGCCGATCTGGAGATCACCGCCGGTGACCTGAACTGGGTCAGCAGCGCACAACTCCTCGCGGCCGCCATCTCCGTGCCGATCTTCGGCCGGCTCGGCGACCTCTACGGCCACCGCCGTCTCCTGCGCATCGCCGCACTGTGCCTGGCCGCCGGCTCCGTACTCGTCGCCTGGGCGCCGTCGTTCGAGCTGCTGCTGCTCGGCCGTGTCCTGCAGGGGCCCCTCGCCGCACTGCTCCCGCTGGAGATGGGCCTGGTCCGCGACCGGCTCAGCCCGGAGGGCGCGCGCAGTGCGATCGGCCTCCTCGTCGGCGCGCTCACCTTCGGCGCGAGCGCGGGAACGGTCCTGGCCGGGCTGCTCAGCGAGGTCGTCACCAGCGTGCACGGCATCCTGTGGATCCCCGCCGCCGCGACCGCGCTCTGCGTCGGCATCGTCTTCTTCCTCGTCCCCGAGTCCAGGACCCGGGCCGGCGGCACCGTCGACTGGGCGGGCGCCGGGCTGCTGAGCGTGGGGCTCGCCGCCCTGCTGCTCGCCATCTCGCAGGGCCCGCGCTGGGGCTGGACGGGCGGCGGTACGCTCGGCCTGTTCGCCGTCGCCGCGCTCGTCCTCGTCGTCTGGGTCCTCGTCGAACTGCGCGTGGCGCACCCCGTCGTGGACATCCGCCTGACCGTGAAGCGCACCCTGCTGCCGGTCTACGGGGCGAGCTTCCTGCTCGGCGGCGCGCTGTTCGGCTCGCAGACCGCCGCGTCCCTGTTCCTGTCGAGCCCGCCGGAGAGGCTCGGCTACGGCTTCGGCTACGGGACCCTCGGCATCGGCTGGATGATGGCCCCCTGGGGCCTGATGGCCTTCGCGGGCTCGGCGACCGTGCCCCGGCTCGCCCGCGCGATCGGGGCGCGCGCCGTCCTCGCCCTGAGCGGCGCGTTCATGGCAGCCGGCTATACGGCGCTGGCCTTCGCGCACGCCGAGCCGTGGCAGTTCGTCGTCGCGAACCTCGTCCTCGGCTTCGGCATGGGGCTCGCCCTGAGCGCCATGCCCGCCCTGGTCCTCGACGCCAGCCCCGCCGACCGCACCGGCATCGCGACCGGCGTCTACAACACCTCCAAGACCCTCGGCGGCAGCGTCTCCGGCGCCGTGTTCGCCGCGATCCTCACGGCGATCACCTTCAAGGGCACCGAGATCCCGACCGAGTCCGCCTACACGACCGTGTGGTGGTGCTGCGCGGGCGTCTCGCTGCTCGTCGCCGCCGCGGCCGCCCTGGTCGTACGGGCCCGCCAGGCCCCCGCCGAAACGGACGCCGCACCGCAGCAGCCGGCCCCGGTCGCCTGACGGCCGCCCGCCCGCGTACCGACCGCACCACCCGTCTCCACCCGCATCACGGAAGGACCCGCCCGCCATGACCACCGGACCGACCCCCGAAGCCACCGCCGCTCCCACCTCCGCCGTCCCCCTCCTGTTCCACAACGGACTGCTCATCGACGGCAGAGGCGGCGAGCCGGTGCGGGACGGTGCCGTCCTCGTCGAGGACGGTCTGGTCCGGTGGGCGGGGCCCGGTGCCGAGCGGCCCGAACTCCCCGCCGGTACAAGGGAGATAGACGTCCGGGGCGACGCGATCCTGCCCGGCTTCATCGACTGCCACGTCCACATGGCGGCGCCGGGCGGAGCGCTCGACCACGCCGAACTCAGCGCGATGCCCAGGTCCCTGCGCACCTTCCTGTCGGCGCCCCGGATGCGGCAGACGCTGTTCGCCGGGGTCACCACGGTGCGCGACCTGGGCGGCGCGGACGCCGGCCACAAGAAGGCCGTCGACGACGGGCTCCTCGTCGGCCCGCGCCTGCAGGTCGCGATCGCCATGCTCAGCCCCACCGGCGGCCACGGCGACTTCCGTGCCGGGACGGACGACGGTGTCACCGACCCCACGATGAGCCGCCTCGCGGACGGCGTCGACGACTGCCGGCGCGCGGTGCGCGACCTGCTGCGCAAGGGCGCCGACTGCATCAAGGTCGCCGCGACCGGCGGCGTGTGGAGCCCCACCGACCAGCCCGACGACGACGGGTTCCTCGAGGACGAGATCCGCACGATCACCGAGATCGCGGCGGGCCACCGCGGCAAGCGGGTCGCCGCGCACGCGCAGGGCCGCGGCGGCATCCTCAACGCCGTGCGCGGCGGCGTCGCCAGTGTCGAGCACGGCTACGAGATCGACGACGAGGCCATCGACCTGATGCTGGAGCGCGGCACGTTCCTCGTGCCGACGCTGACCACGGCGAACACCGACCCCGACCCGCTGAAGGCCGCGAGCTGGGCGTACGCGAAGAAGAAGCACTGGCAGACCGTCGCGCGCCGGCACATCCCGCACGCGATCGAGCGCGGTGTGCGCGTCGCCATGGGCACGGACTGCGGCATCGCGGCGCACGGCACGAACCTGCGTGAGCTCGCCCATCTCGTCGAGTCCGGCATGACCCCGATGGGTGCGATCCTCGCGGGGACGTCCGAGGCGGCGGAACTGCTCGGCCTCGCCCACGAGATCGGCACGCTGGAGCCCGGCAAGCGCGCCGACCTCGTCATCGCGCGCGGCAACCCGCTCACCGACATCGCCTCGCTCGGCAAGCCCGAGAACGTCCTGCTCGTGGCGAAGGACGGCGTCCCCTACAAGGACACGGACGGCCTCGCAGCCTGACCCTCACCTGTCACACGAATGGACGCGGCCCACGGGCCGCGTCCATTCGCTCGCTGATATCCACGAAGGAGCACATCACCGAATCTGTGGGGGGCCTGACCGCCCGGCGCGGCAGCGCGTCCGGGCCCCATCGAGTGGAGGACCACTCATGCCCCAGCTCGCCGACAGACCCACGCTCGCCGTGGACTTCACCTCGGGCCTCAGCGACGCCTGGTCGAAAGTCGCCCAGTTCGTGCCGAAGCTCGTGGGCTTCCTGGTCGTTCTGGCCATCGGCTGGTTCATCTCGAAGATGATCGCCAAGGTGCTCGACCGGGTCCTGCGCCGGGTCGGCTCGGAGAAACTGGCCGAGCGTGCCGGCGCGGCCCGCATGCTCGAGGGCTCGAAGTACGACATGACGGCGATCGTCGTCAAGGTCGTGTACTACGCCCTGCTGCTGATCACCCTGCAGATCGCCTTGGGTGTCTTCGGCCCGAACCCGGTCAGCAACATGATCAACGGCATCGTGGCCTGGCTGCCGCGCGCCATCGTCGCCATCGTCCTGGTCGTCATCGCCATGGCCATCGCCAACGTCGTGCGCGACATCGTCACCAACGCGCTGTCGTCGGTCTCGTACGGGAAGACGATCGGCACGATCGTCTGGGCGTGCATCGTCGCACTCGGCGTGATCGCGGCGCTCGGCCAGGCGGGCATCGCCACGGCGATCACCCAGCCGATCCTGATCGCGGCGCTCGCCGCCGTCGTCGGCATCATCGTCGTGGGTGTGGGCGGCGGTCTCATCGGCCCGATGCGGCAGCGCTGGGAACGCATGCTGAACACCGCCGAGCAGGAGACGGCCAAGGCCCGCGGCGGCATCTCCGCCTACCAGGCGGGCCGTGCGGACGCGCTGACGAACCAGCCCGTCCAGGAGCGCGAGCGCACCGACGACATGTGATCGGTCCTACGCGAGATCGTGCCGTCTCACCAGCCAGCTGATGGCGGTGAGGCGGCACACCGCGTAGTCGTGGCCCACGGGCTCGCGCCAGCCGTTCTCCGCGAGGGCGTCGAGGAAGCCGAGTGCGTAGTCCGAGAGGACCTCCCGGTCGGGGGCCTGCGGCAGCAGCGCGCCCCCGCCCGCCTCCAGCTTGTCCCGCAGTTCCGCGACATGCTGGTCGACGGCGGCCGTGAAGCCGGGCTCGAACGCGAACTCCGCGAAGCGCGGGGTGTACGAGGTGCTGATGCGGGCCAGGGGAGACATGCGCTCCACCGTAAACGGGGCATAGCGTCCCGGAACAGGTCTTTTGGCATGCCCTTGGTCACAGGCCCCGGGCGCGCCCGGGGGTGATCAGAAGCCGGGCAGCGAAGCCTGTACGGCGGCGGAGCCGTCCGCGCCGTAGCGGGAGCTGTTGACCGCGCCGCCGGCGAGACCGAGCACGAGGAACGCCCCGACCAGCATCTTCGCTCCCGCCCCCAGGAACAGGGGCCGCGTCGCGGACGGGCCCGCGATGGTGCCGACGACGGCGTCCGGTGCCGACTGGTCGCCGAAGAGCCGCTTCGGGTAGGCGGGGGTCAGCAGCAGCAGGTACGCGTTGAGCCGCATCCGGTAGCGCAGGACCGCGGCCGTCGCCTCGAACAGCGGCAGGGGCATCCGGCCGAGGAGCAGCACGACGAGCCACGACAGCACGGAGACGGCCCACCAGCCTGCGGTGGCGATCGCCCCGACGAGCGCCGCGGGGATCACCAGGAGCAGCCGGAGGAGCACGGCCAGCCGGTTGAGGTGCACGGACCGGAGTACGCGCACCCGCACCGGGTAGCCCATCGGCTCGCCGAACTCGAAGGGCGGATAGCGGCCGGTGAGGAGCATCGCGGAGGCGTTCACGCGGGTGTCGTAGCCGAGGAACCCCGCGAGATACCGCTCGACCGGATCGGGCAGCCGCCCGATGAGCAGCGCCGCGAACCAGCCGGCGACCACCGCGAAGAACGCCACCACCGACAGCAGGGCGAGCACGACGAGATGCGGCAGGAGCAGCAGGAGCCGCACCAGCACGAAGAGCCGGTTCTGCCGCCCCGGATGCGGGATGTCCAACTCGGGCAGGGCCTCGGCCCCCGGAACCAGCGGGACCGTGCCGTAGTGGGGTTCCATGCCGGTAACTCTGCCGAGGGGAACGGGTACGGGCACCCCGGGTCGTCCGCCCGGGTGGACGGCGGTGGCCGACACGCGCCTCCCGGCGCCTTGCGATCGCACGCACCAGCCACCGCCGGGCCGTCTCTGCTGCGGAAGGCAGCCGTTGGCGATGGGCCCGGCACCGCCCTGCCCGCCGAGTGCACCCCGGGCGGGCGGCTCAGTTCACCCCCCGGTCCCGGCCCTCCCAATACGGCGCCCGCAGCTTGTACTTCTGGAGTTTGCCGGTTGCTGTGCGGGCCAGTTCTTCGCGGAATTCCACCGATGTGGGGGCCTTGAAGCCGGCCAGGCGCGCCTTGCAGTGGCGGATCAGTTCGTCCTCTGTGACCGTCGCGTCGGGGGACAGGACGACCAGGGCCTTGATCGTCTCGCCCCACTTCTCGTGCGGGACGCCGATGACGGCGACCTCCGCGACGCCGGAGTGGCTGAAGAGGGCGTCCTCCACCTCGATCGACGAGACGTTCTCGCCGCCCGTGATGATCACGTCCTTCTTGCGGTCGCTGATCGTCAGGTAGCCGTCCTCGCCGACCGCACCGCCGTCGCCCGTGTGGAACCAGCCGCCCGCGAGGGCCTTCGCGCTCTCCTCGGGCTGCTCCCAGTAGCCCTCCAGGATCACGTTCGAGCGGGCGAGCACCTCGCCCTCCTCGTCGGTGCGCAGCGTCACGCCGAGCGCGGGCGCCCCGGCCCGTACGAGCTTCTCGGCGCGCTCGGAGGCGTCCAGCTCGTCCCACTCGGCGCGCCCGCGATTGACCGTGAGCAGCGGCGACGTCTCCGTGAGGCCGTAGATCTGGATGAACTCCCAGCCGAGTTCGGACTCGACGCGGGCCACCGTGCGCGTGGGCGGCGGCGCCCCGGCGACGATGATGCGGACCCGGTCGCGCCCCGGGATCGCGCCCTTCCAGGAGCGCGCGGCGTCGAGGACGGCGTTGACGACGGCGGGCGCGGCGCACATCACGGTCACGCCGTGCTCGGCGACGCGGCGCAGGATCTCGGCGCCGTCGACCTTGCGCAGCGCGATCTGGCGCACGCCGAGCGCGGACATGGCGAACGGCATGCCCCAGCCGTTGGCGTGGAACATCGGCAGCGTGTGCAGATAGACATCCCGGTCGGTGACGCCCGCGTGCAGGGCGAAGGTGACAGCGTTGACCCAGATGTTGCGGTGGGTGATCTGGACGCCCTTGGGCCGGGCGGTCGTGCCGCTCGTGTAGTTGATCGTGGCGGTGGCGTTCTCGTCGGGCGTCCAGTCGCCGGGGTCCGCGTCGAAGCGGTAGAGCTCGGAGTCGGCGGCCGCTCCGATGGTGAAGCGGTGCTTGGCGGGGACTTGGGCCAGGCGGTCGGTCAGTTCGGGGTCCACGAGGAGGACGTCCGCGCCCGAGTGCGAGACCACGTAGCTCACCTCCTCCGCGGTGAGGCGGAAGTTGACCGGCACGAGGACGCGGCCGTAGCCGCTCACCCCGAAGAACGACGTCAGCAGCCGCGCGCTGTTCGGCGACACGACCGCGACGCGAGCGCCGAGCGGCACCCCGAGCGCGTCGAGCCCTGCTGCCTGGGCCCGTGCCAGCTCGGCGACCCGACGGTAGGTGAGGTCCTCCCAGGGTTCGGCCGGCTGGACCGGCTCGTCGACCACACCGATCCGGTCTCCGTAGACGGTGGCGGCACGTTCCAGAAAATCAAGGGCCCCGAACGGGACGAACATCCTGGCCTCCCGAGCACTGACGATGAACAACACATCTGGTTCTGTCCGACCACAGCATGGGTGAACCGGGCCGCTCCCGGCATTACCTCCGGCGTAATCGACCCCGGTCCGCCCGCCCGGCAGGCTGAAGGCATCCGGAACCCGGGCGGCGCACTCCTCCCGGGCTCCGGACCCTCATCCGACCTGGCTGGAGGCCGATTCGTATGTCCGTCATCTCCGTTCACGAAGCCGCAGTCACCCGCTACTTCGAGGCATGGAACGCCGAGGGCGCCGACGCCCGCGCCGAGGCCGTCGCCGCCGCGTGGAGCGAGGACGGCAGCTACACCGACCCCCTGGCCGACGTGGCGGGGCACGAGGGCATCGCCGCCGTGATCGCCGCGGCCCGCGAACAGTTCCCCGGGTTCGCGTTCCGGCGGACCGGCACGGTCGACGGGCACCACGACGTCGCCCGGTTCACCTGGGAGCTGGTGTCCACCGCGGACGGCTCCGCGCCCGTCGCGGGGTCCGACGTGATCTCGCTGGCCAAGGACGGCCGGATCCGTACGGTGCAGGGGTTCCTGGACCGGGTCCCGGCAGCGTGACAACCCCCTCCAGGGCCTCTCGTTCGGATCACGCCGGGCTCGCGGGGCCCGGCCTGATCCACACGAAAGCCCCTAGCGCAGCGTCACCGTGAAGCTCCGCCCGTACGCGTGGCGGGTGTCCACGTCCAGGCGGGTGCCGCCGGGGACGCGGGTCACCCGCACCTGCGGGTCCGCGGTGACTCTGCTCAGGGGGCGTCCGTGGAGCAGGACGCTCACGGTGTCGCGCTGTGTCGTCGGGTCCGCGACCGCGACGGCGGTCGGGTCGCCGTGGCGCCGCCCGCGCCGGACGAGCACCGACGCCGGGCCCTCGACGCGCAGGCCCGCGGTCTCGTGCCGGCCGGGCGTGAAGGTGTTGGCGGCGGTCAGACCGAGGCCATTGTGGGTGACGGCCTGGAGGCGCGGTGTGTTCGCGTGGACGGTCAGGGGCCCGTCGTGGCGGGTGTACGAGCGCAGGGCGGCCGCCGCCGCGTCGGGCACCAACGCGTAGGCCAGGCAAGCGGGTTCGTCCCCCGCCGCATGGTCGACCGTCACGCCGAGGACCTCGCGGGTCACCGCCGTGTCCGGGTTCGAGGTGCGGACCACGCGGCGGCTGCGGGTGACCTCGTCGAGGGAGACCCGCACGCGCGGGGTGTCGAGGAAGACATAGCCGAGCGACGTGCCGCGGGTCGTGTTGGCGTAGCGCAGCCAGTGCAGGTCGCCGGTGCCCGGGCCGGACCACGGGCGGCCGTCACGCAGCGCTCCGGTGACCGTGGTCAGGTCGTCAGGGGCGGCCGTGCGGGAGTCGACGGTCGTCGTCACGGCCCGCCCGGCCGCGTCGCCGACACCGGCCGCGAGGACCACGATCTCGTCGTCGAAGAGGAACCACGACTTCGTGGACGTCGCGTTGCGGTAGACCACGAAGTCGTCGGGCAGGATGCCCTTCTGCTTGTCCCGGTAGGGGACGTCGTCCGACTGCACCATGGCGGCCGCGCCGTACGCGCCGAGCACGGCGCCGCCCGAGTGCGGGCCGGTGCCGCACGGGAAGTAGACGTATCGGTTCTGCGACTCGGACGACGACGTGAAGTTCAGTGGGTGGCCCGGGTTGTCGTAGTACGGCTTCCCGTAGAGCTCGGGGACCGTGCGGCGCTCCTCGACCGGCGCGGTGACGCCGGACAGGGCGTACGGCGAGACCGTCGTGAAGTAGTCGACGCCGTACGCCTGCGTC
The DNA here is from genome assembly GCF_002803065.1 of Streptomyces sp. CB01635. GTDB lineage: Bacteria > Actinomycetota > Actinomycetes > Streptomycetales > Streptomycetaceae > Streptomyces. The sequence continues at coordinate 179,994 of NZ_NNBL01000014.1, read as the reverse complement.
TGGTCCTGGCCGGACAGGTACAGGTAGTACGCGCCGTCGCCCTGGAACCACGGCATGAGGTTCTCGCCGCTCATGTACTCGTACTTGCTGATGCGGGACGAGCTGCGCGCGAGGGCGAAGGCGTAGCCCGGCCTGCGGTGCACGGTCCGGTCCATGGAGTTGAACGCGACCGTGCGCGCCGCCGGGTTGAGGTCCTCGGCCGGGACGGACGCGTCGCCGGTGATGTCCGCGAAACGCGTGATGCTCACCGGGGAGACGAACGACGACGGGTCGAGGGCGGCGCGCGAGGTGGCCCGGATGTGTTTGACGTAGCTCTTCAGCGCCGTGGCGTCGGCGCCTGCGGTGTCCTCGGCGAGTGACGCCAGATCCACGACCGCCTCGACGACGATCGCGACGTCGGTGTAGCCGGTGTCCGGCCGGGACACCGCCCGGCCCTTGACGATCTCCATCATCCAGCCCTCGAAGATGAGCGGCGCGAATCCGTTGCGCACCCAGCCCACGACGGTCGGCACCAGCTCCCCGCCGTGCGCGAAGCCCGTGCCGTCGAGGATCTTGAGGGTCTGCACGACCCGCGTGAGCAGGCCCTTCCCGTACGACCCGGTGTAGGCGACGGAGGCGTGCTGGATGAACGAGCCGTCGGCGTAATACCCGTCCGTGACACCGTGGTCGAGGGCGTACGGGTCGATCGTCGCGAAGACCGTGAGCTGGTCGGTGAGGGCCTTGCGGATACGGGCCTCGCCGTCGGGTGCGCCGCCGCCGTCCGCGATGAGGAGGGCGCCCTGGAGGAGGCGGTTCGTGGTGATGTCGGCGAGGTTGGCGCCCGTGTGGAAGCGCGAGTCGAGGTTCACGTCGCCGTCGGTGCCGTTGCGCAGGTACGCGTCCATGGAGGCGACGTAGGTGCGCAGGAGGTCCGGGCGGTGGGCCTTCACCTCGTCGGCGAGGAGGACGAGGGTCTTGCTGATGAACTGGGAGAGGCCGATCTCCCAGTAGAACCAGTTGCCGTAGTAGCCCTTGGACTGGTCGCCGTAGTAGCGCTCGTGCAGCCACGCGAGACCGTCGATGACGCGGCGCTGCACCGTCGCGTTGCCGTACAGGTCGGGAGCCGCGCCCGGCGCGCGCGTCGCGAGGGCGATCTCGTACAGCTGCTTGTACGCCGTGTTGAGTCTGCCCTCGTCGGTGCCGAGCACGAGCCCGGCGAAGAGTTCACCGGGGCCCGCCGCGTCCATCGAGTTCAGGTTCGCGCGGGCGGCCTTGTCGATCGCGGCGCGCTTCGCGGCGGTCTCCGGCCGGGCGTTGGACTCGGCGCTCCCGGCGAAGACCTCCACGGTGTTGGCCAGGAGCCGCGCGCTGTCCGCGGCCGCGTCGGCGGCGCTCGCCCAACCGGTGGGGACCACCGTCATAAGACCGGCGGCTGACAGGGCGGACAGCAGGCGTCTGCGGGTGATCTCCATGGCTTCCTCCGCCGGTGAGTTGGAGTGCTGGCGCGCGGAGTCAAGCAGATGGGCCCGAGGGCGACAAGAGGTTCACGGGCCCGGAGGGAAAGCGCGTACTGCCCCGTCCCGTACGGGTTCTGACTCGTAACGGGTCCTGTCCTGCACGGGTCCTGTCCTCTGCGGGTCCGGGCGCGGCGTCACACGGGAAGCCAGTCGGCGCCCTCCCCCGCCCCGTCCGGGACGACCTGGCCGAAGACGACGTCCGCGAAGTGGATGCCGAAGCCGAGGGTGCCCGGCTGCTGCAGTTCGCTGATCAGCCGGCGCCGGTGGCGCTCCGACTGGGCCGGGTCGCCCTCCGACACCGTGAACCACTCGGGGTGGCGCACCTGGAGCGGCGAGTGCAGCGCGTCCCCGAACGCGAGCAGGCGGCGGCCCCGCGAGGTGATGGTGAAGCCGGTGTGGCCCGCGGTGTGGCCGGGCAGCGCCAGCGCCCGCACGCCCGGGAAGATCTCCTCACCAGGGACGACAAGCCGCAGCCGCCGCTCCAGCGTGGCCGGCGTCCCGGTGGTCGGCCCCGTCGCCTGATGCCGGTTCTCCCACTCGCTCTTCGGCACCGCGAACGTGGCAGCGGTGAAGACCGGCGGATCCGTGCACGCCCAGCCGATGTGGTCCCGGTGCAGATGGGTGAAGGCCACGACCTCTATCTCGTCGGGCCGCACACCGAGCCGCGCCAGATTGTCGAGCAGCGAACCGCCGTGCACCGCGCCGATGTAAGGGTGCTCGGGGTCCTCCGGCACGGAGTGCGGACCGAACCCCGCGTCGATGAGCAGCGCCCGCCCGTCGAACTGGACAAGCAGCCCACCGGTGTTGGCGACGAGACGGGCGGTGTCATTGAGATAGGCGCCACCGCCCCCCGCCCGAGGTGGCCCAGGCGGCTTGAACAGCATGGCGCCATCAGGCACATAACTGACCTTCAGCTCACCCACCTGCAGAGAACACACGGCCGAAGGCCGCCGCAGTCGCCGGTCGTTCACGGTAGGTCTCCTAGGTGATGCAGCGCCCCTGAAAGGGACGCGGGGCTGTATCGATGTGCGGCTCCGCCGCGTGGGCGCGAGAAGCCGCAGCGCGCACGCTGAGAATCAGGCAATCGGCACACACGCTCCCCGCGACCACATTCCCGCCCCCGCGAAACGGCTAGGCGCGCCTGCGCAGCACAGCCGCCGCGAGGCCCCCGCCCACCAGGGCGATGACACCCGCGGTGACCATTCCGGCGTGCAACCCCCCGAGCGTGGCGCCCGCATCAGAACCGGCCCCGCCCGAGAGGACATGCGTGCGGGCAGCAGCAATCGCGCTGAGCCCGGCCACGCCGATCGCGGCGACGTACTGCGGGAGCTGCGACAGGCCACCGACAACGCCCTGGTCCTCCTCGCTGACGCCCGTGGTCATGACGGTGATGAAGGAGACGACGCTGAAGACGTGGCCGAGGCCCATGACCGAGGACGTGATGATGAGCGGCGCGATGCTGCCGCTCTGCGGCAGGCTGAACATGGCGACGGTGCCGGCGCCCTGGATCAGCAGACCGGCCGTGAGGACCCGCCCGCCGCCGAACCGGCCGAGCAGCTTCGAGACGTACATGCCGCCGAGCATCGCGGCCGCGCCCTCACCGAGGTAGCTCAGACCGGCCTGGAGCGGGGTGAAGCCGAGGACGTCCTGCATGTAGAGACTGAGCAGCACGGTCGTGCCGGCGCACATGCCGAACGTGACGACACCGAACAGGCCGGACCACTTGATGGTGGGGCGGCCCAGGACGCCGAGCGGGATCAGCGGCTCGGGGTGGCGCCGCTCGACCACGAGGAACGCGCCGAGCAGGACGAGGCCGCCGACGACGGAGCCGAGCGAGTCGGCACGGACCCAGCCCTTGTCGCCGCCGTTGGAGATGCCGAAGACGAGACCGAACAGGCCGAGCGTGGCGAGGACCGCGCCGGGGATGTCCATGCGCTTGGCGGCGGCGGACTCCCGCATCACGGGCAGCGCGAGCGCGCCGGCCAGGGCGACGGCGCCCATGACGCACAGCACGACCATCGTCCAGCGCCAGCTGAAGTCGCTGGTGATGACGCCGCCGCCGAGCGCGCCGAGCACGAAGCCGAGCGACATGACGGCGCCGTTGAGGCCCAGGGCGCGGGCGCGCTGCGGGCCCTCGGGGAAGTAGCCCGTCATCAGTGCGATGGCGGCGGGGGCGATCATCGCGGCGGCGGTGCCCTGGCCGGCGCGGGTGGCGATCAGGACGCCGGGGCTGTTGGCGAGGGCCGCGCCCAGCGAGAACAGGGTGAACAGGGCGACGCCGAACGTGAAGAGCTTCTTGCGGCCCACCAGGTCGGCGACGCGGGCGAACAGAGGCAGCAGGCTCGCGGAGGGCAGCAGGCTCGCGGTGGCGACCCACTGGAGCGTGCCGGGCGAGGAGAAGCCGAGGCTGCCGCCGATGTCGGGCAGCGCCACGGTGACGATGGAGAAGTCCAGGCCGCACATGAACGTCGCGCAGCACAGCGTGATCAGGACCAGCAACCCCCGCGTGCTGAACGAGCTGTCGGCGGGGCCGACATCGGCGACCGGCGGTGGCGGGGCGAGGACGTCGGTCTCGGTCGGCGGAGGGGACTCGGTGACAGCCATCAGGGGGGTCCTTTCGTAAGCGATCGGGCCTGACCAGCATCGAATCGGGGCACCTGCGCAACAAGAACGATCTGTGCAACGATCGATTCGCCGGGCTCATAGTTCGAGGTGAGCGGGTTGGCGAGGGGCACGAGGCCGGGGACGGGGAGGACATGGAACGCCAGGAGATCGAGATCTTTCTGACGCTGGCGGAGGAACTGCACTTCGGCCGGACCGCCGAACGTGTGGGTGTCTCGCAGAGCCGTGTCAGCCAGACCATCGCCCGGGTCGAGCGCCGCATCGGCGCGAAGCTGTTCGAGCGCAGCAGCCGGCGCGTGACGATGACGGCCATCGGGGAGCAGCTGAGGGACGGCATCGGCCCGGCCCAGCGCCGTATCGAGGAGGAGATCGCCAAGGCCACAGCGGCCGGCCGGGGGATCACCGGCACGCTGCGGATCGGCTTCTCGGGGGCGTTCACCGGCCATCTGCTGCACAGCGTCGCAGCGGTGTTCGCGCGCCGTCATCCGGGCGTGGACGTGCAGATACGCCAGGTGCAGATATCCGACCCGTACGGGCCGCTGCGGGCCGGGGACATCGACCTCCAGGTCACCGAACTCCCGGTGGCGGAGGCCGACTTGACGACAGGGCCGGTGCTGCTGTCGCAGCCGCGGATGCTGCTCATGCCGTCCACGCATCCGTTCGCGCGGCGCGAGACGCTGAGCGTGGAGGATCTGGCGGAGTCGACGCTGCTGACGGTGACGAGGCCGGTGCCGGCCCACTGGCTGGACCATCACTTCCCGCGGCAGACGCCGTCGGGGCGGCCCATTCCGCACGGCCAGGCGATCACGCACTGGGAGGACGCGCTGTCGCTGGTCCTCGCGGGCAAGGGGGTGACGCCGGTCGCTGCGGCGGGCGTGCGGTACTACGCACGCCCCGGCCTGGTGTTCCGGCCGTTCAGTGATGCCCCCCGCATCGAGTACGCGTTCATCTGGCCCACCGACCACGAGACGGGCCGGCTGCGGGCGTTCGTGGGTGCCGCGCTGGAGCATGTGCGCTCGCTGGGCGGGCCCACCAGGGCGCTGGAGACCCTGTGGGAGTCCGAGAGCGGCGCCTGAGGAGTCGTTTACGTCGGTTCGTGCGAAGGCCCGGCCCGGGGGTCAGAACCCCGGGCCGGGCCTCGGTCGTTGCGGCGATGCTCAGCTGATGCAGAGAAGGCCGAGCACGCAGATGGGCTCGGGTGACGCCGTGGAGGGGGCGGGCGCGGGCGTCGTCGCCTGGTCCCCGCCGGACGACCCCGAACCCGTACCCGAGCCGGAACCCGTACCCGAGCCGGAACCCGTACCCGAGCCGGAACCCGTACTCGTACCGCTGCCGGACTGGTGGGCCGGTGCGGGCGAGGAGGTCTGCGGGGCAGGAGCGGCGGTGTGCGCGGCGGCGGCCGGCGCGGAGGTGGTGTGCGGCGCGGCGCTCCGGGCCGGGGCGGCGTGGCGCGGGGCTCCGGTCGGCGCGGCGGTCGCGGCCGGCGTAGGCGCGTTGGCCGGGCGGGCGTGGCGCGGGCCGGTGGCCTTGTGCGCGCGGTCGCCGCCGCTCCGCGAGGCGCGGTCGTCCGGCGTGTCCGTCGAGGAGTCCGTGTTGGCCAGGGCCGGTGAGGTGGTCACCGGGTCCGGGGCCGCGGAGGCGTGGGTGCGGTCGGGAGAGGCGTCGTTCGGCAGCGCGGCGATCGTGAGCCCGCCACCGACGATGGCGACGGCGGTCGCGGCGACGGCGCGGCGCTTGTTCTTCTTCCACTGCGCCAGCTTCCGCCGCCGGGCGGCGCGGCCACCCCGCGAAGCGGCCAAGGGCGCGGAGACATCGACCGCAGCGGCGGCGGCCTCACCGCCCGTGTCGTCCAGGTCGAAGGCCTTGGCGGCGGAGAAGGCGTCGAAGTCGTCGAACGAGTCGGCGGCACCGGCAGAGCCGCCCCTGTGGCCAAGGTCGTCGGCGGGCGATACCCCGAAGAACGACGAGGAGGCCGGGGAAGCCGACTGCGACGAGACCGACGAACGCGACGAGAACGACGTCGTCGCGGGCGGGGCTATGTCGGGGGCGTACGCGCCGCAACCCGGGCACACCAGCGCTCCGTTGAGGGTCCGACGGCATGAGGAGCAGTAGTCCATCTTCGATCTTTCTGTGGCTGACTGCGCCGCCGGGACGCCGGGCATTTGGTCACGTTCGTACGCGAGATCGAGCGGCCTGCAACGCTATCGACGCTTTCCGAAGGCAATGCGGGCACGATGTGATGCTCTTGCGAAGATGTGTGACGCCTGTGATTCCTGTGACGGAAGAGTCCCGGACCGCACCAGCGTCCCGGACCGCATTGACCGCATCAGCGCCCCGGACCCGTCACGCACATACGCCTGGCGTCGGGCGCGGGATCAGGCGATCCGCCGCCCCATCCTCGCCGACCGCCGGTTGTGTCCCTTCGTGTCCCACCACTCCTCCAGATGGGCACGGACGAGGTGTACGAGCTGCCGCAGCCGGTCGGGCGGGGGCGACGCGGGCGAAGTGAGCACATCCGCCCAGGACTTGTCCCCCCAGGGCAGAGCGACCACCCAGTGCTCATCCGGGTGCCCCGGGCAGCCCACAGTCAGCCAGTACGTCAATGTCGCGCTGCGGTCCGCATGATGCTCGACCGACATCTCGATGACGTCGAACCGGCACCCGTCAGCGGTGACGTACGAGCGACGCAGCGACTGCGCGGCCGGAGACCGTTCCACCACAGCGACCCCCCTCCTTCGTTCCTCGACCCTGTGCCCGATCCTCTTGCATCCAGCTTGTATTCGGCAGCGGGAAAGGGAGGCGTGCGCGGCCCCCGTCGCATGAGCCCATGGCACCCGAACAGCTCAACCGGCGTGGCCGGTCCGGCGCACGGCGCGGAAGGTCGAAGCAGGTCGGCTGAGCATCCGCCGGTCAGTGACCGGACCGGAAGGGATCACCATGCGGCGCTACCCGCCCATCGCGGACCACGGAATGGTCGGAGACCTCCAGACCGCGGCCCTCGTCTCCTCCGACGGCGTGGTCGACTGGTTCTGTGCGCCCCGATTCGACTCGCCCAGCCTCTTCGCGTCCCTCCTCGACCACGACCGCGGCGGTCACTTCGCGATCACCGTGGAGGGTCCGGACGTGACCACGCGCCAGCTGTACCTGGCCGACACCGCCGTCCTCATCACCCGCTTCCTCACCCCGCACGGAGTCGGCGAAGTCGTCGACTTCATGCCGCTGGACCGCCCGGAGACCGCCACCGACCGTCACCGGCTCATCAGGGTGATGCGGGTGACGCGTGGCCGGATCCGCTTCGCGCTGACCTGCAGCCCCCGCTTCGACTACGCCCGTGCGGTCCACCGGCTCACCCTGGACGAGGGCGCTGCGCACTTCGCGGGCCCCGGCACCGACGCCCACCTCCAGACCCTGGGACCGGTGGAGCTGGAGCGGGACGGTGAGGCCGTCCGGGCCGTCGTCGAGCTGGAGCAGGAGCAAATGGCGGCCGCCGTGCTGACGGTGTACGCGACGGGCGGCGAGGCGCCCCCGCCCCCGACCCGCGAGCGCCTGAAAGAGGAGTTCGACGCGACCTGCGCGTTCTGGTACCGGTGGATCAGCCGCAGCCGCTACCGGGGCCGCTGGCAGCAGACGGTCCACAGGTCGGCGATCACGCTCAAGCTGCTCACCTACGCTCCCACCGGTGCTCCGGTCGCCGCCGCGACGGCGGGCCTGCCCGAGCAGCTCGGCGGTGAACGGAACTGGGACTACCGCTACACCTGGGTCCGCGACGCCTCCCTCTCCCTGCACGCCCTCTTCGGACTGGGCTTCACCGAGGAGGCGCACGCCTTCCGGCGCTGGCTCGCCGGCCGGCTGCTCGAGGGCCCGGACCGCACGGTCACCGGTGAGCCGCTCCAGATCATGTACCGCATCGACGGCGACCCGCACCTGGCCGAGGAGACCCTGGACCACCTGGAGGGCTATCGCGGCTCAGCCCCCGTCCGCATCGGCAACGGCGCCGCCTGCCAACTCCAGCTGGATATCTACGGCGAAGCGGTCTATGCCCTCACCCACACCGATGACCTCGCCCACGTCATGGGGTACGACGGCTGGCTCGGAGTCTCCGACGTACTCGACTGGCTGGCGCAGAACTGGGACCGCCCGGACGAGGGCATCTGGGAGACGCGCGGCGGCCGAAAGGACTTCACCTACAGCCGGCTGATGTGCTGGACGGCCTTCGACCGGGGCATCCGGGTCGCGCAGGAGCTGGCCCGGCCCGCCGACCTGACCGCGTGGACCGCCGCCCGCGACACCATCCTCCGGCAGATCATGGACCGCGGCTGGAGCGAGAAGCGGCGGGCGTTCGTCCAGCATTACGGCAGCGACGTCCTCGACGCCTCGCTCCTGCTGATGCCGGGGGTCCGCTTCGTCACACCACGGGATCCGCGCTGGCTCTCCACACTCGACGCCATGGACACCGAGCTGGTCTCCGACAGCCTGGTCTACCGCTACGACCCCGCCGCTTCCCCCGACGGCCTGCGCGGCAGCGAAGGCACCTTCTCGCTGTGCAGCTTCTTCTACGTCGACGCCCTCGCCCGCGCCGGCCGCCTCGGCCAGGCCAGGTACGCCTTCGACAAGATGCTCACCTACGCCAACCACGTCGGCCTCTTCTCCGAGGAGATCGGCCCCACCGGTGAGCAACTGGGCAACTTCCCCCAGGCGTTCACCCACCTCGCCCTGATCACCGCTGCGCTGGCCCTGGACGAAGAACTCGACCGGGCCGGGCGATGACGCGCGGCTGGACCGGGCACGGAGCGTGCATGGCAGGTGCAGTTGCGACGCCCATAGGGGCGGCTACAGTGAAATAGAACTTATGTGAGTAACTAGTCCAAGGGGATAGTTATGCTCGCAATGAAGAGGAAAAGGGTCATTCTGAGCTCGGTCTTCATCGCCGCATCCATTGGCCTCGCGCCCGTCGGCTGGACGCAGGCTTCCGCGGCCACACCGAGCGAGACCCACGTCAGTACAAGTGCAAGCGTCAAGGTTCCCAAGTCGGACCGGGACTACCGGCGCGGCTTCAAGGACGGCTTCAAATCCGGGCTCCGTCAGGGGCAGAACAACTGCAGGCACGGGAACGGGCACAACAGCAACAGGCAGGACAACGGGAAGAACGGGCATGTGGACGGCAAACGAGCCTCTGCCGTCCACCACAAGAACGCCCAGCAGGACTACCGGCGCGGCTTCAAGGACGGCTTCAAATCCGGGGTCCACCAGGGGCAGAGGTCTTGCCGCCACTGAATCTTCCGTAGTGCCTCAAAAGAGGCCCAGGTCGATGACCTGGGCCTCTTTTGTGGAGCGGGTGACGAGAATCGAACTCGCACTCTCAGCTCGGGAAGCTGGGGTGATCGCTGTGGTGCGGGGCCTAGGTGCCAGGGTGGTTGTGCGCGCCCTGCCTAGTTGGAGACGTGAGGGCTCGGCAGGGCGGCTCCGAAGTAGCCCTTGGTATTGCGGACGGTGATTCCTGCGCTCTTGCCGCAGAGGTTGAGCGAACCGCTCAGGACCGGGCCGGAGGCCGAGCCGCGGGCGGTCCACAGGCAACCGTCGCTGTTCTCCGTGGGTACGCCGACGACCGTCTCGGCCTTGCCGTCCTTATTGAGGTCGGCGAGGTGGACGGTCGCGCCGAACCAGTCGCCGGCCTCTGCGGCACCGGGTACATCAGCCGTGCTCTGGGTGTACCCGACCGCCTTGGTCGCGGTCAGGCCGGAGGCGGAGCCACGCAGCAAAACGGCCGTGCCTGCCGATTTGAGCGTGCCGACCGCCTCACCGGGAGAGCCGACGAGGACGTCGGCGTACCCGTCGGCGTTGACGTCACCGACGCTGAGCGACTGTCCGAACTGGTCGCCGTCCTCGGCTGTTCCCGGGACTCCGGCCGTGCCCTGGTGGAAGACCTGTGGCTGCTGGTCGACAGTGATGCCCTGCGCGCTGCCGTAGAGGACCTGGATCTCGCCACCGCGGTGCGCCGCGCCGGTCGCGTTCATAAGGGAATCGTCATCCGCGACACCCGTGACGAGGTCGCCGTAGCCGTCACCGTTGATGTCACCGATCTGGCCGGCGTGGCCGTCGGCGTGGGGAAGTTCGGTGGGCCAATTGGCGAGATAGTCGTCGGTCGGAGGACCGTTGTCGGCGTACACAGGTCCACGAAGGTCGTCGTCCGCGGGCCCGACCAGCCAGAAACGCTCCGCTCTGCCGTCGCCGTTCACATCTCCCATCACCACGCCACGGGTCTCGCCGAGGCGGCTTTCCCGGTAGTTGGAGGCGGCCTTTCCGGTGCGAGTGAAGGGGCCGGTGTAGGAGGCGCCCTCGCAGCGCGAGCCGATGGTCACCTCCGGGGCGCCGTCCCCGTTCATGTCGCCTGTGGCCAGGGAGTTCCCGAAGCCGCAGTACGTGCGGCCGTCCCCGTATCCGGCCGGCGGAGAGATGGTCGCACCGCCCGTCAGCCCGCTGGGCCCACCCCATACGACGGTCGCAGAGCCCCGGGACTCCTTGTCGCCGACCTGCTCCCTCGGGGTGCCGACGATCAGATCCGCGTACCCGTCCCGATCCAGATCGGCGCTGGCGACCGTCGCGCCGAAGGCGTCCCATTCCTCGGGGGCGCCGGGGACACCGGAGGTGGCCTGCGTGACGAGCGTCCGGTGCGTGGTGCTCACGGATGAGGCCGACCCGTACAGGACGACGACGGCACCGGCTTCCTCCACGCTGCCATTGGCGGCGTAGGGCGCGCCGACAGCCAGGTCCCGGTAGCCGTCACCGTTGAAGTCGTCCTGGACGGCCGCGGTGTTGGCCCCCTTGTAAGGGCTGGTGGCGGAAGCCGTCGTCGAGGTGAGGGCGAAGGCGATGAGAGGTGCGAGCACGGCGGCGGCTGCCGTGGCTGCTCTGCGCAACGGAACTCCTTGACGGAAGGACGAGGACTGCAGGGACCGCGGAGCGACTGGAGCGACAGCACTTGAAGCTCAGTCGCCCCACTGGACCCACGAGAAGCCCTCAAGGTTGTGCGGCTCGGTGGCTGTACGAGGCGCGACTGACAGGGACCCCTGTGGAGTTCGGTCTTCAACGTGTGAGTGGACGGCCGGCTCGGAGACCATTTACGCGTGCGCGGGGCAAGGGCTGCCTCGGAGCCTCGTGGCCAACGCCTGCCGTATCGCCGAGAACTGAACCCGACCCAATTCTCTGGCAGGGCGTTCAGGGGCTGATCTCGGTTGATGGGGATCTCGTAGGCGATCTCGCAGTGAGCGGCGGCGGGGTGGGGGTTGCTGCTGGTGGAGGTACTCGCGGAGAAGCGGGTCGTACGGGAGCGCGGACTCGGCGGGATCGTGAGGCGCAAATTCACCCTGATGGACGGGGGAGCCATCCGTGACGCGCGCGCGTGACGCCGACACGCCAGGCGTCGGTTCCCGATTCAACGATTTTTCGCTACATAAGGCGCCTTTGATGGCGAGTCGGACGTAACGGCGCATTGCGGACGTCAACATGCATATGTCCGACCCAGGCAGGCGCATGAGGCACCTGCCGTGAAAGGAGCATGGAATGCAGGTTTCCCGTTTTGTCGCCGCGCTGGGCGTCGCGGGCGCCATCCTGGTGGGCGGCGCCACTGGCGCCAGCGCCGCCGCCGCGCCTCCGGTGGCATCTCATGCCGCGCACGACCGTGGTGACGGCCACGGTGACAACTACAGGCGCGGCGACCACGACGGCCGCTGGGGTCACCACCGTGGCGACCGTGACGGCCGCTGGGGCCACCACCGCGACAGCCGCTGGGGTCACCACCGCGATGGCCGCTGGGGTCACCACCGCGACAGCCGCTGGGGTCACGACCGTGACGGCCGCTGGGGCCACCACCGCGACAGCCGCTGGGGTCACGACCGCTACAACCACCGCTGACCGTCCTTGGGGGTGCCCTTCCGCTGTTGGGGGAGGGCACCTCTCCGCGTCCTCCACATGGACGGCAGCCTGCACATCTCGCGCACCAGCATCAACGAGAACAATGCCCAGCGGGCCGGAGGTGTCGCCGACATCGGAGGCGGCACCACGGCCATCACGTCCGGCAACGTCAACTCGACGAGAGGGTGCGGGCTCAACGTGCGAAGCGCCACAAGGATCCGTCCGACAGCCGTAATGGTGCGGATGTGCTGCGCGACAGCTGAACAGGTCCAGACAACGAACAAGGCCCAGGTCGCTGACCTGGGCCTCAAATATGGAGCGGGTGACGAGAATCGAACTCGCACTCTCAGCTTGGGAAGCTGATGTTCTACCACTAAACTACACCCGCGTAAGACGCCGGTTGAGCCGGAGTCGTAACGTCGCACACTGTACCTCACCTCGGGCCCCCGGTGCTTTCGCCGTGGGGCCCGGATGCGTTGCGCGTGCTGGAAGTGACTGCGGGTGAAGGGAGTTGGGGCGTACGGTGGGGCCGGCTTCGAGGGTCCTTCCGCGTGCGGAGTGCCGCCTGGAGTGGCGTCCCTTTCATCCCGTAATGTGACCCATCGTTGTCAGCCAGAAATGGCGTAGTGGCTCGTGGGGAAGGGACTCTGGGACTCGATGGAGCGCACATTCGTCCGTTGTGCCGAGGGGCACGTGTTCAGCACCGCTTCGTTCCCGATGCAGCAGGCCGACCGGCTCGGACCCGGCCGGCTGATCCGATGTCCGCGGTGTGCGCGGCTGAGGAACGCGGTTCCTGTGGAGTTCGAGAAGCGGTAGCCGGCGCATAGCCGGAAGGCAGGCGCGCGGGTGCGCCACAGTCGCGGTGCAATGGCCGGATTGTGGCGGGCCCGCGCGCTCTGCGTATCCTCGCTACGTGCTTCTCTCAGACAAGGACATCCGGGCCGAGATCGACGCCGGGCGGGTCCGCATCGATCCGTACGACGAATCCATGGTGCAGCCCTCGAGCATCGACGTGCGGCTCGACCGCTACTTCCGGGTGTTCGAGAACCACCGCTACCCGCACATCGACCCCGCGGTGGAGCAGGCCGACCTGACGCGGCTCGTGGAGCCGGAGGGCGACGAGCCCTTCATCCTCCACCCCGGCGAGTTCGTGCTCGCCTCCACGTACGAGGTCATCTCACTGCCGGACGATCTCGCCTCGCGCCTCGAGGGCAAGAGCTCCCTCGGCCGGCTCGGGCTCGTCACGCACTCCACCGCCGGCTTCATCGACCCCGGGTTCTCCGGGCACGTCACGCTGGAGCTGTCGAACCTCGCGACGCTGCCGATCAAGCTGTGGCCGGGCATGAAGATCGGGCAGCTGTGCATGTTCCGGCTCAGCTCGCCCGCCGAGTTCCCCTACGGCAACGAGCGCTACGGGTCCCGCTACCAGGGCCAGCGCGGCCCGACGGCCTCCCGTTCCTTCCTCAATTTCCATCGAACGCAGGTGTGAGCAGCAGCATGAGTGACGTACGCGAGAACCTTACGTACGAGAAGTTCGGCGTTGCCGTGCGCGAGCTGGCGCAGACGATCGCCGACGACGGGTACGAGCCGGACATCGTGCTGTCCATCGCGCGCGGTGGCGTCTTCGTGGCCGGCGGCCTCGCGTACGCGCTCGACTGCAAGAACATCCACCTCGTGAACGTCGAGTTCTACACGGGCGTGGGAACGACGCTCGAGATGCCCGTCATGCTGGCGCCCGTGCCCAACGCGATCGACTTCTCGGACAAGAAGGTGCTCATCACCGATGACGTCGCCGACACCGGGAAGACCCTGAAGCTGGTCCACGACTTCTGCCTCGACACCGTGGCCGAGGTGCGCTCCGCCGTGATCTACGAGAAGTCGCACTCGCTCGTGAAGTGCGAGTACGTGTGGAAGCGTACGGATGAGTGGATCAACTTCCCGTGGAGTGTCTTGCCTCCGGTACACAGGTCTGGCGAGGCCCCCAAGGAGAACTTGGAAGCGCTCTGACGCGTGACGATTCGCACGCCTGGGCGCAGCGGACGTACTAGGGCCCCTCAGTTGATGACTGAGGGGCCCTAGCGCTGTCAGGAGTGTTGAGACCTGCTGATCCGTAGGCGCGTGCCATGCGTTCCTGTGACGTTCGTCGGCGTTGATGTCAGCGGATGCCGCCCGGTGTTCTCGGTCTTCTTCTGGGCGGTTGCGGATGGATGCAGCTACCTGACCAGGCAGGGGCATGCCAGACACGCTCGAAAGGTACATAAAAAGGACTTATTCACCATTGTGGTTCTTTCCGTCACATAGAGTGCGCCTGCGCGCATCGTGGGGTATGGAGGCGCGGGCCTGCTGCTGACTGCGCACGGGTGCTGACAGGGCTGACACCAAGGAACCAGGAGAGATCGGTGAACGAAAGACATACGCGACCGTCTTTGATCACGGGGGCGTGGCGACGGCGCGCGGAGCCTGGCAATGGCCGGCGCTGGTGCAGCGTGGGCACCGCGACAGCCCTTTGCGTGGTCTTGTCCGGTCTCGGGATGGCTCCGGTGGCGGCGGCCACGGCGTCCCATCGTGCAGTCGACATCGATCAGACCTTCACCTTCACGGGTGCCCCGCAAAGTCTCACCATCCCTGCGAACGCGGTAGCGACGATCACAGCTGACGGCGCCGGCGGCGGCAGTGCTGTCAGTGGAACCTGTCCCAATGGAGGGACGGGTGGCACCGGGGCGCGGGTGGTCAGCACTCTTCCGGCCTCCGCGACCCCGAGGGTCGTCACCGTCAATGTGGGTGGCACCGGCGGCGCAGCCTGTACTAACGGCGGTGGCACCGGTGGCTACAACGGCGGAGGTACCGGCGGAAATGGAACCACCACTCCCGTGTCCACCGGCTCGGGCGGGGGCGGGGCGTCAAGCGTGGCGACGGGCGGAAGCCTGCTCCTGGTAGCGGGTGGAGGAGGCGGCACCGGGGGACGCAATCTCCCATCCCAGGGAGGTAATGGCGGAACCCCCGACGGCACTGCGGGAGGCACAGGCGGGACTCTCGGCGGTTCGCCCGGGGGCGGCGGTGGCGGAGGCACCACCAGTGCGGGAGGTACGGCAGGCACGGGAGCTGTCGCCGGGCCCTGCACGGGCCAGGCCGGCAACACAGGGGGCGGATTCTCCGGTGCGACGGTCGGCACGGGAGGTGCCGGCGGTAACTACTCCGGCTGTGGCGCCAGTCTCGTTGTCAGTGGCGGCGGAGGCGGCGGAGGTGGCTACTTCGGTGGTGGCGGTGGTGGCGCCTCCGCCACCACCGCTGGTGCGGCCGGCGGGGGGAGCGGTGGTGGGGGCAGCAGCTTCGCCACCCCCACGGCAACGGGCACCACGTACAGCGCCTCGCCGATCGGAACACCCAGTGCCAACGGCCAGGTGACGATCAGCTACACGATCCAGGATCTGGCCTTCGTCACCACCAGCCCGCTACCCGGCGCGACCCAGAACACCCCCTACTCCACCACCCTGCAGACCACGGGCGGCACCGGCAACCCCACCTTCGCCGTCACCGGCGGCGCGCTGCCCCCCGGCCTCACCCTCAACGCCACCACTGGCGCCATCACCGGCACCCCGACCACGACCGGCGCTTTCACCTTCACCGTCACGGCCACCGACCCCGATCCGGATGTCCCGCCGGCCGTAAGGGAGTTCACCATCACGGTCCAGGCCCCCACCTGCGCCACCGCCACCCCGACTATCACCGGCACCAATCGCGCCAACGTACTCATCGGCACCCCCGGTGACGACGTCATCTTCGGCCTCGGCGGCAACGACTACATCGACGGCCGCGGCGGCAACGACGTCCTGTGCGGCGGCGCCGACAGCGACCGCGTCATCGGTGGCGACGGCAACGACCGCATCGAAGGCCAGGACGGCGCCGACGTCCTCACCGGCGGCAACGGCAACGACGCCCTCTTCGGCGGCAACGGCAACGACGTCCAGGACGGCGGCCCCGGCACCAACACCAACAACGGCGGCCCCGGCACCAACGTCTGCGTCCGCCCCCTCAGCGGCCCCGGCTGCACCATCTGAGATCAAAGCGCTGACAGATGGCGCGGGGTGACAAGCAACTAACGTCACAGAGCAGCCTGGTCCGTCGAGCCGCCCGTCGTGAGCCGGGCCGGGCAGGTTCTGGACGCCTGAGCAGGCGGCACGGCATACAGCGCGCGTGGGGCCCGGACACACAGTGCCGGGCCCCACGCGCGTTTCCGGCGGGCTAGGGCGTGGCCGAGCGGGGCTGGGTCGTCGGGATCCGTGAGGTGAAGAACATGGCGAGCAGCGAGGCGAGGGCGAGGACGGCCAGTGCGGCGCGGAGGCCGTCGAGCCGTGCTTCGTTGTTCGCGTCGAGCGCCGCCTGCGAGACCTCCGCGCTCGTGCCGGCTTCGCCGAGCGCGGTCTTGAGCTGAGCGTCCGAGAGGAAGGGCGCGCCGCTCTGGAGCTCGACGGAGGTCTGGCTCTTGACGTCGGCCGGGACCGCCGGGTTCTGCTCGATGCCGGTGACGAACGAGGTCGTGAGCGCGGCGATGAGGATCGACCCGGCGAGTGCTGTACCGAGCGAGGCGCCCAGGTTGGTGACGGCGTTCTGGACCCCGCCGACCTCCGCGCTCTGTGCCTCCGGCACCGCGGACACGGTGACCGACCCGAGCTGGGACGCCAGCGCGCCCATGCCGAGCCCGATCAGCAGGAGGGGGAGGGTGACGATCTCCGCACCGGCTCCCGCGTCGAGTGCGGCCATCAGGGCCACCGCGCCGGCGAGCAGCGCGAGGATCCCGAGCCGCACCACCCGGCGCGGTGAGACATCCGGGAGGAAGCGCGGGATCAGGATTGCGGCGGCCAGCAGCGTCAGCGAGAGCGGCAGGATGCGGGCACCGGTCTTGAGCGCGGACAGGCCCAGGGCGACCGACAGATACAGCGGGACGACGAAGAACACGCCCATCTGCACGAGGTACTGGAAGAAGAACATCGTGAGGCCACCGGTGAGCTGCTTGTTCTGCAGCAGGGCCGGGTCGATGAGTGGCTCCTTGCGCCGCTTCACCAGGCGGGCCTCCCAGCGGAGGAAGAGCCAGATCAGCAGCAGACCGGCCAGCGCCAGCCACACGACCAGCGAGATCCCGAGCCAGGAAGGCGCGCCGGGTTTGGGCTGGAACCATCCCCATTCGTCAGAGCGGAGCACTCCGTAGACGAAGATCCCGAGTCCGAGGGCGGAGAGCACGCAGCCGAGGAGATCGATGCGGGAGCGTTCGCCCACCGGCGCGTCGGCGATGCGGCGGGCGAGTACGAGGATGCCGAGCACCACCACGACCTCACCGGCGAACACCCAGCGCCAGGAGAAGTACGTCGTCGCGACGCCTCCGATGAGCGGCCCCACCGCGATCGCCACGGCCCCTGCGGCCGCGACGAGTCCGTACGCGGCGGGACGGCGTTCCGTGACGAAGTTGCCCGCCACGAGCGCCACGATCGCGGGCATGATGAGAGCGGCTCCGACGCCTTCGAGGAGCGCCCAGCCGAGCAGCAGTACGGGGAGGTTGGGCGCGAGTGCTGTGGTCAGGGAGCCGCAGCCGTAGATGATGCAGCCGATCATGAAGGCGCGTTTGCGGCCGATCAGCGCACCGACCTTGCCGCCCGGGATCATGAACATCGCCATCACGAGGGTGTACGCCGTGATGGCGCCCTGGATCCCCGTCACGGTCGTGCCCACGTCCTCGGCCACGGTGGCGATCGAGACGTTCATGACCGAGCTGTCGAGAGCCATCAGGAACTGACCTGCCGCGAGTGTCAGCAGGACCAGTCGCGCCGTCGTCGAACTCTCAGCCGTGCCTGCCGCAGGTGCCATGGGCGCATGGTGGCAGCTGCCCCGGAGGCCGCTGTTCCGACCCGCCACCGGCGTCACCCGTTGGCGGCGACGAGGTGGCGGCGAACGCGAGTGGGGCCCGGCACTGTGTGTGCCGGGCCCCACTCAGGTGTCCCAGGTCTCTAGAACGTGCCCAGCTTGATGATCGACAGGAGCGCGATCAGCTGGATCGCGGAGGCGGCCAGCGCCTTCGGCCACGGGAGGTCGTGCGATCTGCCGACCATGAGCGTCAGCAGGAAGCCCGCGAGCGCCCACGTCGCCCAGCCGATGATCTGCACGAACGGGGCGTCGCCGCCGAGGAACATCGCGAAGAGCAGGCGCGGGGCGTCCGTGATCGCGGTGATCAGCATCGCGAGGCCGACCGTGGGCTGCCACGCTCCGTCACCGCCGAGCTGGCGGGCCAGCGTGTGCGTGACCACGCCGAGCACGAAGAAGCTGAGGGTGATCGCCACGCCGGTCGTGAGGACGTACGGGACCGCCGCCGAGAGCGTGGCATTGATCACGTCCTCGCGGGCCGAGTCGAAGCCGAAGATCGCGAGCAGCCCGTAGAGGAACGTCACGATGAGGGCGGGGCCCCACATCGCGTAGTCCCGCATCTGGAGGTACGTCTGGCCGGGGCGCAGGACGACCCCGGACAGCAGCTGCTTCCAGTGCAGCCGCGGACCGACGGGCGCGGCCGGGGCCGAGCCCGCCCGGTACGTGTCGCCCTGGCTGTACGGGTCCTCGCCCACGGAGAACGCCTGGGTGTGCCCCGGGTTGTTCGCCGCGTACGGGTCATAGCCCTGGCCCTGCTGACCGTGCCCCTGCGGGCCGTTCGGGTCGCCGAAGTACTCCGGCTCGCCGTGGCCTCCGGACTGGGGCCACTGCTGCTGACCGTACGGCTGCTGCGGTTGCCGGCCGCCGTACCGGTGCTGCTGCGGTTGCCCGTTCGGGGGCGCGGGAGGGTAGCCGTACGGGGCCTGCCCCTGGGGGGCACCCTGTCCGTACGGTCGCGATTGCGAGGCGCGGTTGTCCCGGCCGCGTCCGATCCTGAATCCAGCCACGTCATCGAACGTACCTGGTCCCGGGGAGTGAGGTGCCGGGCCCGGTGGATCGGGCCCGGCTTTGCTGCCGAGCTGTGACATCCCCTAAGGGAACTTTCAGGGTGTTCCCGGGGGCCGGGGCGGGTGGGGCGTCAGTCGGTGAAGTTGCCGCCGAGGGCCGGGGTGCCCGACGCGGAGATGCCGAGCGTGGAGGTGTAGATGCCGGAGGACGCGGCGAGCGTGCCGTCGGCCTTCACCTTCACCGGGTAGACGGCGCCGTTGTAGCCGTTCTCGCCGTCGGCGCCGACGAGGATCTCGTCCCGGCCGTCGTGGTTGAGGTCGTCCAGGTGCACGTCGGAGCCGAACTCGTCGTTCTTCTCGTTGGTGTTGGGGACGTAGGCGTTGTTCTGCTCCAGGAACAGGGCGCCCGTGCCGGTGATGCCCGAGCCGTCGGCGGAGCCGTACAGGACGGTGGCCGCGCCCGCGTTGGCGCCGCCCGTCAGGTCCTCGCCGGGGGCGCCGACGACCAGGTCGAGGTGGCCGTCGCCGTTGACGTCGCCGAGGTCGATCTCGCCGCCGAAGGAGTCACCCTTCTCGCTGGAGCCGGGGACGCCCGCGGTGTTCTGCGTGAACTTCTCGGTGTCGCCGGCGGACGGGCCGCTCGCCGTGCCGTGCACGACGTACACCGAGCCGCCCGTGGTGGCGCCCGCGATGCCGGAGTCCCAGTCGTTGCCGATGACGATGTCGTCGTAGCCGTCCTCGTCGGTGTCACCGAGGTCGGTGATGATGCCGGCGGGGAGCTTCTGGGAGCCGGCGGCGGCCAGGCCCGTGGCGCTGCCGGGGATCCAGTAGTTGGCGTTGAGGTTGTCCGCCGGGTCGTAGCCGTTGACGATCAGGTCGTCCTTGCCGTCGCCGTTCGCGTCGCCGGAGTGCAGGTTGTTGATGCCGTCGCCGGTCTGGACGCCGGTGCTCAGCGTCGCGCGGCTCGCGGCGCTCGCGCTACGGGTGAAGCCGCCGGAGAAGACGTCGACCTTGGTGGAGCCGAAGGCGCCGATGGCGAGGTCGTCCTTGCCGTCGCCGTCGAAGTCGCCCGCCTCGACGGGGCCGCCGAAGTGGTCGTGGCTGGTGGGCCGCGGGTCCGCCACCGTGCTGCCGCGGGTCAGCCCGTTCGGCGAGCCCCACAGGATGGCGGCCGTGCCGCCGTCCTTGTCCGTGCCGACATCCTCGCCGGGCGCGGCGACCAGGACGTCGTCATAGCCGTCGCCGTCGAAGTCGCCGTATGCGGAGTCGGCGCCGAAGAAGTCGTCGCTCTCGGCGGTGCCGGGGATTCCGGCCGTGTTCTGGCTGACGGTGGCGTAGTGGTTGCCGGTGGCTCCGCCGTAGATGACGGCGAGCTGGCCGGCGTTCGCCTTGCCGCTCACGTAGGCGCCGGACGCGGAGGCGACGGCGTCCGCGTAGCCGTCGCCGTTGAAGTCGGCGTCACCCTGGGCGACACCGGCCGGAACTGTGTCGGCTGACGCCACCCCGGCCGACGTGGCCAGCAGGCCCCCGGTCAGCGCGGCGGCGGCCGCCGTGGCCGTGGCGAGCCGGATCCGGGCGGGGGAGGGCTCGGGCGTGCGCTTGTGCTTGGCGTGCCTGGTCATGCGTGTGACTCCTGCGTCAACCGGGGGATGTGGGGGCATCCGCAGTCAGTAAGGGTGCGTTCCGTCGGCGTTTGCCGGGAGTTGTCCCGGGCGTGGCCTTGCGGTTGGCGAACAGGAGACGGTTGGTGGGGGTGGAGGGTTGTACGGGGCGAGTGGGAATCCGTGGGATCCGCGGGCGGGGCGGCGCGCCACCGGACATGAACGAGCCCCGTCGGCCGGGGCGGGCCGACGGGGCTCGTTCACGCGGGTGTGCCCTACTGAAGGAAGCCCTCGATCAGGTCCGACGGGACCGATGCGGCGCCCGTGGTGGTGATTCCGGAGGCCGAGCCGGGCAGGCGGAGCGAGCCGACCGTCCCCGCCACGTACAGGTCGGCGTAGCCGTCGCGGTCGGTGTCCCGCAGCCGCACCGCGGAGCCGAACGAGTCGTCCGAGTCGAGCGCCCCGGTGACGCCGGGGCTGTTGCGGGCGAACCACTGGGAGCCGGTGCCGCTGATGCCGGCGGCGCGGCCCTTGAAGACGCGGACGCCGCCCGCGTACTCCTTGTCGTCGATCTTCTCGCCGTAGGCGCCGACGGCCAGGTCCTGGTAGCCGTCGCCGAGGGCGGCCGCTACGAGGGCCGTCAGGGCTGTGATGGTGCGCAGGCGCACGTCGGGCTCCTGTGGGTGAGACCGGGAGGGGTGGGGTCAGTCGGTGAGTTCGGCCCAGTAGAAGCCGGCGAGTTCCGGGGCCTGGGCGAGGAAGGAGCCCGTGCCGGTCGGGCCCGATGCGGTGCCGGGCAGAAGGTAGAGGCGGTTCACCTCAGGGGCGGATGCGACCAGTTCGGCGCGGCCGTCGCGGTTGAAGTCGCGCAGCTGGACGGAGGCGCCGAGCCAGCCCTCCTCGGTGGTCTCGCCCTCGACGCCCGGCGTGGCGTAGTCGTACCAGCGGGAGTTCGTGCCGGTGATGCCGGAGGAGGTGCCGCGCAGGACGGTGATGCCGCCCGCGCGGAACGGGCCGTCGCCGATCATCTCGCCCTTCACGCCGACGGCCAGGTCCGGGTAGCCGTCGCCGTTGGTGTCCGCGGCCGAGACGTCGCTGCCGAAGGAGTCCGCGGACTCCGGGGAGCCCGCGATGCCGGACGTGGACTGGGTGATCTTCTTGGCGGAGGCGCTGGGGCCGGTGGACGTGCCGGGCAGGATGTAGACCGCGCCGCCGGTGCCGGTGCGCGGGGCGCCGACGGTCAGGTCGCCGTAGCCGTTCTTGTCGTAGTCGGCGATGGTGACCGAGGCCTCCATGAGGGAGGCGGCGGCGGGCAGGCTGACCTTCTTGGTCTTGGTGGGGCCGCTCGACGACCCCTTGTAGAACCAGACGCGGTTGCTGTCGGTGTCCCAGTCGTCGCCGAGGACCGCGAAGTCGGCGGTGCCGTCCTTCGTGACGGTGCCCGCGACGACGCGGTCGGGGGAGATGTTCTCGCCGTCGATCGGGTCGAGGTTGGTGGCGCTGCCGCGCGAGCCCGACTTGGTGAACGGGCCGCGCAGGTACCAGATGTTGTCGTCGTCAATGGTCACGACGTCCTGCTTGCCGTCGGCGTTGAAGTCACCGACGGCGAGGTCCTTGACGAACCCCTTGTCCGGGTACTTGGGGTTCTTGTACGCGCTGCCGCTGGTCAGGCCGGACGCGGAGCCCCACAGGACGGTGAACGTGCCGTGGTAGCTGCCGTCGTTCTCGCCGGGCGCCGTGGCGATCACGTCGGCGTAGCCGTCGCTGTTGAGGTCGCGGCTGGTGATGTCGGTGCCGAACCCGTCGCCGGCCTCCGCCGAGCCGGGGATGCCGGCGCTGTTCTGGGAGACGGTGGTGTGCCGGGACGCCGGGCCGAGGCCGGTGGCGGAGCCGTACACGACGACGACGGCACCCGCCTTCGAGGCCCCGCCGACCGTGGCACCGCGGTCGCCGACGGCGAGGTCACGGTAGCCGTCGCCGTTGAAGTCGTCCGCGGACGCAGCGGTGGCGGCCGTCGCCGGGGTGGTGAGGGCCGCGGGGGCGAGCAGGCCGGAGGTCACGGCTGCTGCCAGGGCAAGGGCGCGCTTGCGCATGGTGTCGGGCTTTCCTGGAGTCAGGGGAGGCCGGGCCCGCGACGGGGACGCGGGCCCGGCCGGCTGGGGGTGGTGCATGGGCCCGCGCCGAAGAGGCGCGGGCCCAACCTGGAGCAGAAGGCCGTCAGTTGGCCGCGTTGCCGCCCAGCGTCGGGGAGGCGTCCGTCGAGATGGCGAGGGAAGTCGCCGAGAAGGAACGCGTGCCCGTCGTGGTGATCTTCGTGCCGTTCGACGGGAGGTACGTCAGCGCGCCGTTGCCGCTGTTCTCGCCGTACGCGCCGATCGTCAGGTCGGCCTTGCCGTCGCCGGTGACGTCGGTGAGCTTGACCTCGTTGCCGAAGTAGTCCTTCGTCTCGTCCGAGCCGGGGACGCCGGCCGTGGACTGGGCGAAGAACTGGCCGCCGGACTGCGTGTTGATGCCGCTCGCCGAGCCGTAGAGGACCGTCACCGAACCGGCGTCGGTGACGCCGCCCAGGTTCTCGCCGGCGGCGCCGACGACCAGGTCCTGGTAGTGGTCGCCGTTGATGTCGCCGAGGGACAGCTCGCCGCCGAAGTCGTCGCCGCGCTCGGAGCCGCCGGGCACGTTGCCGGTGTCCTGGCTGATGGCGGTGGTGGTGGCGGGGCCGCTCGCCGAGCCGTACGTGATGTTGACCTTGCCGCCGTCGGTCGATCCGGTCGGGTCCGGGGACCCGTCCGTGGGCTCGTCCCACTGCTGGCCGGTCACGATGTCGCCGAAGCCGTCGCCGTTCACGTCGCCGATGTCGGTGATGACGCCGGGCCTCAGTGTCTGCGCGGACGAGGCGACGAGGCCGGACGCGCTGCCGGGGATGTAGTAGTTGGTGTTCCAGCCGTCGCTGGTGTTCGTCTCGAAGCCGTCGACCACGAGGTCGGTGGCTCCGTCGCCGTTCACGTCACCCGCGGTGAGGGTGAGCGGGCCGGTGCCGCTGCCGGACTGGATCGGGGGCTTGAGCGTGTAACGGCCGCCCGCGGTACCGGTCTTGGCGATGCCGCCCTTGTAGACGTAGACCGTGGCGGCCGTGGAGCCGACCGCGAGGTCGTCCTTGCCGTCGCCGTCGAAGTCGCCGGCGGCGAGCGTCTTGCCCCACTGGTCGTGGGAGGAGACGGCGGGGTCCGCGATCGTCGTGCCGCCGGTGAGGCCCGACGGAGAGCCCCACATGATCATGACGGTGCCGCCGTCGGTGTCGCCGTCCACGTCCTCGTAGCGCGCGGACGCGGCCAGGTCGTCGTAGCCGTCGTCGTTGAAGTCGCCGTACGCGCTGACCCAGCCGAAGCCGTCGTTGGTCTCGGCGGTGCCGGGGACGCCCGTCGTGTTCTGGCTGACGGTCTTGCGGGTGGCGGCGTTCAGGCCGTTCGCGGAGCCGTACAGGGCGACGAACTGGCCGGCGCCCTTCTTGCCGCCGACCGTCGACCAGCCGGCGGAGAACGCGACGTCCCCGATGTGGTCGCCGTTGAAGTCGGCCTCGTGGTGGTGGACGGAGTCGGCGGCGAGGGCCGAGCCCGTGGAGAGGGAGAGCAGCCCGCCCGTCAGCGCGACCGCGGCGGCCGAGGCGAGGGCGATACGTATGTGCTTGTGCATGCGGGATTCTCCTGCAGCATGCGGGGATGCCTGGCGGGCATCCGCAGTCAATGGGGTGCGTTCCGCCGGTGTTTGCCGGGAGTTGTCCCAGGCGTGGCCCTGCGGTTGGCGAACAGGAGACTCGTAGTGGGGCCGGAGGGTTGTATGTGGTTCACAGTTATTTCCGGCCGCCCGGGCTTTCGGTGTTCCGGGGCCCGTTCAGCGCAGGACCGTCCCGAAGGCGCGGCCCGCTCCGCTCGTCGCCGTTCCGAAGTCCGCGCCGTTGAAGGACGTGGCGTACGACGTGGTGACGTACGGGACCGCGCCGCGCAGGACCCAGACGGCGCCCGCGTCGGCCGAGGTGCCGATGTCCTCGCCGTTCGCGCCGATCGCCAGGTCGGCCCGGCTGTTCTTGTTGATGTCCTTGAAGCGCAGGGACGAGCCGAAGTGGTCGCCCGCCTCCGGGACGCCGGGTACCCCGGCCGTGTCCTGGTGGTAGGCACGGCCCGCGCCGAGCCCGCCGGTGCCGCCCTTGAGGACGGTGACGCTGCCCGTTCCCGTGACCGTGCCGACGCTCTCGCCGGGCGCGCCCACGGCGACGTCCGCGTACCCGTCGTGGTCGAGGTCGCCGGCGCTCACGGCGGCGCCGAAGCGGTCCTCCGGCTCGTCGGCGCCGGGTACGCCCGCGGAGTCCTGCGTGTACGTCTTCGTGGTCCCGAAGGAGCCCTGCGCGCCGTAGCGCACGGTGACCGAGTTCGCGGCGGCGTTGCCGGTGACGAGGTCGGTGTAGCCGTCGCCGTTCACGTCGGCGGCCGCGGCCGCTTCCCGGGTGGCGCGCGGGTCGTCGCCCTCGGCGACTACGCCCGAGTAGTAGCCGATGTCGCCGACGCCGCCCTTCATGTACACGCTGTAGGGCTTGCCGTCGGCGCGCTCCCCGTAGAGGACGTACGTGTAGCCGTCCTTGGAGAGGAAGTGGGCGGCCTCCATGCCCTCCAGGTGTACGCCGTCCGGCAAGAAGTCGACCTCGGGGGCGATCGCGCGGGTCGGGTCCTCGCTCTCGGCGTAGTACCACCAGCCGTCGGCGCTGATCACGGCGAGGTTCTCGGCCTCGTCCCCGTCGATGTCGACGAAGGAGGTGCCTTCGCCGAAGCGTTCGGTGTCGGTGGTGGGGGAGTTGAGGACCTTGGCGCCCTTGTTGAAGGCCTTGGGGCCGCCCCAGACGATGGTGACGGAGCCCGTGGTGTTGCCGGTGACCCGCTCGCCGGGCGCGCCGACGATCAGGTCCGCGTAGCCGTCGTCGTCGACGTCGCCCGAGGTGACGTTCTCGCCGAACTCGTCCTCCGGCTCGGTGACTCCGGGCACCCCGGCCGTGCTCTGGGTGACGGTCACGGCGTGGGACGGGCTCACGCCGCTCGCGGAGCCGAACGTGACCGTGACGGAGTTGGCGCCCGGGGTGCCGACGGCCAGGTCGCGGTAGCCGTCGCCGTTGAAGTCGTCCTTGAGCGTGGTGGCAGCGGAGGCGGTTCCGGCGAGCGGCAGGGTGAGTCCGGCCGCCGCGACGACGGCGGCACCTGCGGCGATGACGAGCTTGCGCATACGCACGAGAAGCACTCCCGGGAAATGGGGGGAAGGGGTTCCGGGGGTGGGACTCGTGAGGTGAGGGGATGGTTGTGTCCGGGTGGCCGTGCGGTGAACAGCGGATGCGGGAGGCGGGGTGGACGCCGGCGGCACCGAGCGTGGCGCACGCCGGCCCCGCCCGCTCTCAGAACTCCGCGGTGGAGAAGGTGACTTGAGGCTCTCCGGCCAGGAGCGCGCCGCCCTTGACCCCGGGGTACACGGCGATCGTGTCCGTGCTCTCGCCGCGGTACGTGCGGACCACGAGGTCGGCGCGTCCGTCGCCGTCGAAGTCGGTCGCCTCGAGGACCTGGGTGGTGCCGGCGGCCCCGGGGGTGACGGTCGCGGCCGCCCTTCCGTTCGCGGGCAGGACCTTCGGGGCCTTCGACGCGCCGCCGGACACGACGAGTTCTGCCACGCCGTCCCCGTCGAAGTCACCCGCGGTGATGGCCGTTCCGGTGGCCTTGAGGGCGGCGGCGCCCGGCTGCGAGAGGGTGACGCCGGAGGCCGTGAGCAGCGCGGTGTCCGCGCCGGCGCCCTTGGTGAAACGGCCCACCGCGAGGCCGAGGCCGGACGGCAGCGCGGCGCCGGAGCGGGCCGGTCCCTGCGGGCCGCCCAGGACGATCCGGGACGGTGACGAGCCGCGGGAGGTGCGCCGCACGAGGAGGTCGTCGTACCCGTCGCGGTCGACGTCGAAGGCGGGGCCCACGGGTACGTTGCCGGGTGCGGTCAGCGGCTTGCCGGCCGCGCGCGGGGCGCCCTTGCGCGTGAAGGGGCCGCGCAGGAAGCTCAGCCGCCCGCCGCTCGCGTGGACCGTGAGGTCTACCGAGCCGTCCCCGTCGAAATCGCCGCACACCGGCTGGTCCGGCCAGTCGTTGCCGAACCGCGCCTGGGCGGGGACGACGAGCTTCACGCCCTGGTGGGTGAGCCCGCCCGGGCCGCCGAACAGGATCTGCAGCGGCACCGGCGGCTGCCCCTGCCCGTCGAACGGCGGATCGGTCGACACCACCAGATCGGTGAAGCCGTCCTTGTCGAGGTCGCAGCTCGCCTCGGAGTCGAACGCGGCGGGCGTCTCGCCCTTCGTCGGCGCCGCGTACTTCGCGGGACGCAGCAACTGCCGCGCCCCGGGCACGAGTCCGTGCCCCTTCTTCCCGTACACGACCCCGATCCCGGCGTCGTCCCCGAGCCCGTCGTGCACGAGATCGTCCAGTACGAGGTCGGGGGCGCCGTCCCCGTTGAAGTCGTGCGGCACCTTGCTGCCGCGGCCGTGCGGGACGGGGAGCGCGGCGCCGGACTTGCCGGCCATGGCCACGGGGCGGTGCTTGGCGGCGGCGGGCTTGTCGTCGCCGCCGCAGCCGGTGACGGCGGCGACCATGAGCAGGGTGCACCCCGCCGCGGCCCTGCGTATCGCGGCGCTGCGGCCGCCCCGTATGCCCACCATCGCCTCTGACCCCGCCCGCCTCATGCGCCACTTGACCCGTTCATGATGCCGCCGGGGTGAGGGAGGGGGTAGGGGCGGGGCCTGCCGGTTTGGTCACGGAGCGCGGCCCCTGTCCCGTAAACGCCCTTTCTCTGTCCCGAAAACGCCCCTCCGGTGGCCCGTCACACGCCTCTCCGGGAACGCCGAAGGGGCCGACCGGGTCTCCCCGATCGGCCCCTCCACGTACGTCGGATCCGCGTACGGAACCCCCGGTTACCGGACCGCTACTTCACCGGCTCCGGCTCCGGCGCGTCCTCGGTCTCCTCCGAACCCGCCGGGTCGACCGGCGTCTTCACGGAGTCGAGGAGCAGCTGGGCCACGTCGACGACCGTGACGGACTCCTTGGCCTGGCCGTCGTTCTTCTTGCCGTTGACGGAGTCGGTCAGCATGACGAGGCAGAACGGGCAGGCGGTGGAGACGATGTCGGGGTTCAGCGACAGCGCCTCGTCAACACGTTCGTTGTTGATGCGCTTGCCGATCCGCTCCTCCATCCACATCCGCGCGCCGCCGGCGCCGCAGCAGAAGCCGCGCTCCTTGTGGCGGTGCATCTCCTGCTGACGCAGGCCTGGGACGGCGTCCATGATCTGACGCGGGGGCGTGTAGACCTTGTTGTGACGGCCCAGGTAGCAGGGGTCGTGGTAGGTGATCAGACCCTCGACCGGCGTGACCGGGACGAGCTTGCCCTC
The DNA here is from genome assembly GCF_002803065.1 of Streptomyces sp. CB01635. Taxonomy (GTDB): domain Bacteria; phylum Actinomycetota; class Actinomycetes; order Streptomycetales; family Streptomycetaceae; genus Streptomyces. Next base: position 151,995 of record NZ_NNBL01000014.1, on the reverse strand, counting down.
GTCGATGAGGTGCTGGAGCAGCTGGGTGTGGTGGATTACTTCGTAATCGCCGCCGAGCTGCGGGTACTCGTTGCCGATGGTGTTGAGGCAGTGCGGGCAGGTCGCGACGATCTTCTTCGCCGACTTGGGCTTCGCCGACTCGGCAACGACCTTGCCGTCGTCGTCGAGCTCCTCGCCGAACGCCATGTTCAGCGCCATGACGTTCTCCTGGCCGAGCTGCTGGAACAGCGGCTCGTTGCCCAGGCGGCGGGCGGAGTCACCGGTGCACTTCTCGTCGCCGCCCATGATCGCGAACTTGACGCCCGCCATGTGCAGCAGCTCCGCGAAGGCCTTGGTGGTCTTCTTCGCCCGGTCCTCCAGGGACCCCGCGCAGCCGACCCAGTAGAGGTACTCGACCTCGGTGAGGTCCTCGATGTCCTTGCCGACGACCGGGACCTCGAAGTCGAGCTCCTTGAGCCACTCAAGGCGCTGCTTCTTCGCCAGGCCCCAGGGGTTGCCCTTCTTCTCCAGGTTCTTGAGCATCGTGCCCGCCTCGGACGGGAACGCGGACTCGATCATCACCTGGTAGCGGCGCATGTCGACGATGTGGTCGATGTGCTCGATGTCGACCGGGCACTGCTCGACGCAGGCGCCACAGGTGGTGCAGGACCACAGGACGTCCGGGTCGATGACGCCGTTCTCTTCGAGGGTGCCGATCAGCGGGCGCTCGGCCTCGGCCAGCGCGGCGGCGGGAACGTCCTTGAGCTGTTCCTCGGTCGCCTTCTCCTCGCCCTCCATCGACTTGCCGCCACCGGCGAGCAGGTAGGGGGCCTTGGCGTGCGCGTGGTCGCGCAGCGACATGATCAGGAGCTTCGGCGAGAGCGGCTTGCCGGTGTTCCAGGCGGGGCACTGCGACTGGCAGCGGCCGCACTCGGTGCAGGTGGAGAAGTCCAGCAGACCCTTCCACGAGAACTGCTCGACCTGGCTGACGCCGAAGACGTCGTCCTCGCCCGGGTCCTCGAAGTCGATCTCCTTGCCGCCGCTGGTCATCGGCTGCAGCGCGCCGAGGGCCGTACCGCCGTCCGCCTCGCGCTTGAACCAGATGTTCGGGAACGCGAGGAAGCGGTGCCAGGCGACACCCATGTCGGTCTTCAGGGCGACCGTGATCATCCAGATGAAGGAGGTCGCGATCTTCAGCCCGGCGAAGAAGTACGTGAGGTTCTGCAGCGTGGAGACGTCCATGCCGCGGAACCAGGAGACGACCGGGTACGAGACGAAGAACGAGGCCTCGTAGCTGTCCACATGGTGCTGGGCGCCCTCCAGGGCGTGCAGCGTGAAGATGCAGATGCCGACGATGAGGATGACGGCCTCGACGAAGTACGCCTGGCCGGTGTTGGACCCGGCGAAGCGGGACTTGCGGCCCGGCCGGTCCGGCCGGTTCAGCTGCCGGATGACGATCAGCGTCAGGATCCCGAGGGCCGTCATCGTGCCGAGGAACTCGACGAAGACGTTGTACGGGGCCCATTCACCGATGATCGGGAGCAGCCAGTCGGCCTGGAAGAGCTGGCCGATGGCGTTCACGATCGTCAGCAGCAGCGAGAAGAAGCCCACCGCCACGAACCAGTGCGCCACGCCGACGATGCCCCAGCGGTTCATCCGGGTGTGGCCGAGGAACTCCTTGGCCACCGTCACGGTGCGCTGTACGGGTTCGTCGGTTCGGGTGCCGGCGGGGACGTTCTGGCCGAGCCGCATGAAGCGGTAGATCTGCGCGATGGCTCGGACGAACAGTGCGACGCCGACCACGATCAGGACCAGCGACACGATGATCGCGGCGAGTTGCATTCGGGGGCTCCTCGGGCCTGCGAGGGTGGATATTCAGCGATTACTAAGCGGTAACTTATTTCAGTCCATGCTGAGACTACCCACTTGTGTGGCCGCACTGTAGCCAGCCGGGCGGTGATCTGCGTCGCTGAGGCAACCCTCGGTCGACAGCGAAAGCAAATCGTGTTATTCACTCCATATTGCGACATAAGCGACTAGCTTATGAAGGTCTCCGGCCGGGCGTGCCCTCCGGTGTCACCCCGATACCGCAAACCGAGCTGACGGGACGTCCGCCGTGTCCTACGGGATCGCCGCCGCCGCGACCGCCCTGCTGGCGGCCTCCGCCCTCACCGCCCTGCTCCGCCTTGTCGCCCTGCGCACCGGATTCACCGTCCGGCGGGTGGGCCGCGCGGGGCGCAGGACGCCGCGCCTGGGCGGCGCCGCCGTCGCCACGGTGACGGCCGTGGTCGCCACCGTCGGAGCCTGCACCGGACTCCTTCCGCTCGGCTCCGGCGCGCTGACGCTGCTGATCGCGGCGGGGGCCGTCGCCGCGCTCGGGTTCCTCGACGACCTGCGGCCGGTGGGGGCGCGGGCCCGCGTCGTCGTCGAGGCGGGGGCGGCGACCTTCGTCGTGCACACCGCTCAACTCGGCTTTCTGGTCGGCGCGCTGGCCGTCCTGTGGATCGTCTTCGTCACCAACGCCTGCCGGCTCTTCGACACCTCGGACGGGGCGCTCGGCACCGTCGCCGTCGTGGCCGCGCTCGGCCTGAGCGCCTGTGCCACCACCCAGGGGCTCGGCCCGCTCGCCGCCACTCTCGGGGTGCTCGCGGCGGCGCTCACCGGGTTCCTCATGCACAACTGGTACCCCGCGCGGATGCACCTCGGGAGCTGCGGGTCCCTGTTCACGGGCTTCCTGCTGGCGTCCGCCGCGGTCCTGGTGAACGCGGGCCACGAGGCGCTGCCCGGCGCGGGCTCGCTGTTCGCCGTGACGGTCGTGGTGACGGCGGACGCGGCCCTCGTCGCGGTGTCGCGGCGGCGCGCGGGGCGGCCGCTCTTCCAGGGCGGCGCCGACCACATCGCGCACCGGCTCCGCCTGCTCGGCCTCACCCCGCGGGGCGTGGCGGTGGTGCTCGGCGTCGCGTCGCTCGCCGGTGCGGTGACCGGACTCCTGCTGCACGACGGGACGCTGGATCCGCTGGCCGCGCTGTTGCCGCTCTGCGCGGCGGCCGGGTCGGTCGCCGGGCTGCTGCGGGTGCCGGTCTACGGGCTGCGGCGGCGGGTTCACCGGCCCGTAAGGACCGCCGTTGTGGACGTCGCAGGTTCATGACGAAGGCCCCGACGCGGTAGCTGACCTGCGCGTATCCCCTGGCTTCCATAAGGGCCACATAAAAGTTGAGTCGGCCCGACTCAGCTCTGTTGACTGAACAGCGGTCGTCATGCATCCTTGAGCCAGATCCACTCAAGTAGTCATGCTGGAGGAATTGAAATGGCACGTGCGGTCGGCATCGACCTGGGCACGACTAACTCCGTCGTCAGCGTTCTCGAAGGCGGCGAGCCCACCGTCATCACCAACGCCGAGGGCGCCAGGACCACGCCGTCCGTCGTCGCCTTCGCCAAGAACGGTGAGGTGCTCGTCGGAGAGGTCGCGAAGCGCCAGGCGGTCACCAACGTCGACAGGACGATCCGTTCGGTCAAGCGCCACATGGGCACTGACTGGAAGATCGAGATCGACGGCAAGAGCTTCAACCCGCAGCAGATGAGCGCCTTCATCCTGCAGAAGCTGAAGCGCGACGCCGAGGCGTACCTGGGCGAGAAGGTCGCGGACGCGGTCATCACCGTCCCGGCGTACTTCAACGACTCCGAGCGCCAGGCGACGAAGGAGGCCGGCGAGATCGCCGGTCTGAACGTCCTGCGTATTGTCAACGAGCCGACGGCCGCTGCCCTGGCCTACGGTCTCGACAAGGACGACCAGACCATTCTCGTCTTCGACCTCGGTGGCGGCACCTTCGACGTCTCGCTGCTCGAGATCGGCGACGGCGTCGTCGAGGTGAAGGCCACGAACGGCGACAACCACCTCGGTGGTGACGACTGGGACCAGCGCGTCGTCGACTACCTGGTCAAGCAGTTCAACAACGGCCACGGCGTGGACCTCTCCAAGGACAAGATGGCGCTCCAGCGCCTGCGCGAGGCCGCCGAGAAGGCGAAGATCGAGCTCTCGTCCTCGACCGAGACCACGATCAACCTGCCCTACATCACGGCGTCCGCCGAGGGCCCGCTGCACCTGGACGAGAAGCTCACGCGCGCCCAGTTCCAGCAGCTCACGTCCGACCTTCTGGAGCGCTGCAAGACGCCGTTCCACAACGTCATCAAGGACGCGGGCATCCAGCTCTCCGAGATCGACCACGTCGTTCTCGTCGGTGGCTCGACCCGTATGCCCGCCGTCGCGGAGCTCGTCAAGGAGCTGACCGGCGGTCAGGACGCCAACAAGGGTGTGAACCCGGACGAGGTCGTCGCCATCGGCGCCGCCCTGCAGGCCGGTGTCCTCAAGGGTGAGGTCAAGGACGTCCTGCTCCTCGACGTGACCCCGCTGTCCCTCGGCATCGAGACCAAGGGAGGGATCATGACGAAGCTCATCGAGCGCAACACCACGATCCCGACCAAGCGTTCCGAGATCTTCACGACGGCCGAGGACAACCAGCCGTCCGTGCAGATCCAGGTCTACCAGGGCGAGCGCGAGATCGCGGCGTACAACAAGAAGCTCGGGATGTTCGAGCTCACCGGTCTGCCGCCGGCCCCGCGTGGTGTCCCGCAGATCGAGGTCGCCTTCGACATCGACGCCAACGGCATCATGCACGTGACCGCGAAGGACCTGGGCACGGGCAAGGAGCAGAAGATGACCGTCACCGGCGGCTCCTCGCTGCCGAAGGACGAGGTCGACCGGATGCGCCAGGAGGCCGAGCAGTACGCGGACGAGGACCACCGTCGCCGCGAGGCCGCCGAGACCCGCAACCAGGGCGAGCAGCTCGTCTACCAGACGGAGAAGTTCCTCAAGGACAACGAGGACAAGGTCCCCGGCGAGGTCAAGACCGAGGTCGAGGAGTCCATCGCCGAGCTGAAGGAGAAGCTCAAGGGCGAGGACACCGCCGAGATCCGCACCGCCACCGAGAAGGTCGCCGCCGTCTCGCAGAAGCTGGGCCAGGCCATGTACGCCGACGCCCAGGGCGCGCAGGCCGCGGGCGGTCCCGAGGCCGGAGCCCCGGGCGACGAGCACAAGGCCGCTGATGACGACGTCGTCGACGCCGAGATCGTCGACGAGGACCGCAAGGACGGTGCCGCGTGACGGAGGAGACCCCGGGCTTCAGCGAGAGCGACGAGCCTGACGTCCCCTCCGGCGCCACCTCCGACGACGCCGAGCCGAAGGCCGCTCCCTCGCCCGACAAGGGCGAGGGGGCGGCCCCGGCCGGGGACGCAGCAGCAGGAGCCGCTTCGGCGGTTCAGAACGTAGGCCTGACGGCCCAGCTGGACCAGGTACGCATGGCGCTCGGCGAGCGCACCGCGGACCTCCAGCGGCTCCAGGCCGAGTACCAGAACTACCGTCGCCGGGTGGAGCGGGACCGGGTCACGGTCAAGGAGGTCGCGGTCGCGGGCCTTCTGACCGAGCTCCTTCCCGTACTCGACGACATCGGCCGCGCCCGCGAGCACGGCGAGCTGGTCGGCGGCTTCAAGTCGGTCGCCGAGTCGCTCGAGATGGTCGCCGCCAAGATGGGGCTCCAGCAGTTCGGCAAGGAGGGCGAGCCCTTCGACCCGACGATCCACGAGGCCCTGATGCACTCGTACGCGCCGGACGTCACCGAGACGACCTGCGTCGCGATCCTGCAGCCGGGCTACCGGATCGGCGAGCGCACCATCCGCCCCGCGCGGGTGGCCGTGGCCGAGCCGCAGCCCGGGGCCCAGCCGGCCAAGGGCGAGTCCGCCAAGGACAACGGCGCGGCCGACGACGAGGAGAGCGGTGGCCCGGACGAGGGCTGACGTCAGTAAGCAGCGAGAGGAGGGACGTCGAGGATGAGCACGAAGGACTTCATCGAGAAGGACTACTACAAGGTCCTCGGCGTCCCCAAGGACGCCACCGACGCCGAGATCAAGAAGGCGTACCGCAAGCTCGCCCGTGAGAACCACCCCGATGCCAACAAGGGCAACGCCAAGGCGGAGGAGCGCTTCAAGGAGATCTCCGAGGCGAACGATGTCCTCGGTGACCCCAAGAAGCGCAAGGAGTACGACGAGGCGCGCGCCCTCTTCGGCAACGGCGGATTCCGTCCGGGGCCGGGCGGGCCGGGCGGCGGCTCCTTCAACTTCGACCTGGGCGACCTCTTCGGAGGCGGCGCCCAGGGCGGTACGGCGGGGGGTGCCGGCGGGTTCGGCGGCGGACTCGGGGACGTCTTCGGCGGCCTGTTCAACCGGGGCGGCGCGGGCGCCGGCACGCGCACGCAGCCGCGCCGCGGTCAGGACATCGAGTCCGAGGTCACCCTCAGCTTCACCGAGGCGGTCGACGGGGCGACGGTGCCGCTGCGCATGTCGTCGCAGGCGCCCTGCAAGGCCTGTTCCGGCACCGGCGACAAGAACGGCACACCGCGCGTGTGCCCGACCTGCGTCGGCACGGGCCAGGTCTCGCGCGGCGGCGGCGGCGGTTTCTCGCTGACCGACCCGTGCGTGGACTGCAAGGGCCGCGGCCTGATCGCGGAGACCCCCTGCGAGGTCTGCAAGGGGTCGGGCCGTGCGAAGTCCTCCCGGACGATGCAGGTCCGCATTCCGGCCGGTGTCTCGGACAACCAGCGCATCCGGCTGCGCGGCAAGGGAGCGCCGGGCGAGCGGGGCGGCCCCGCGGGCGACCTGTACGTGGTCGTGCACGTGGACTCCCACCCGGTCTTCGGCCGCAAGGGCGACAACCTCACGGTCACGGTCCCGGTCAGCTACCCGGAGGCCGCGCTCGGCGGCGAGGTCAAGGTCCCCACGCTCGGCGGGCCTCCGGTCACGCTCAAGCTGCCCCCGGGCACGCCGCACGGGCGGACGATGCGGGCCCGCGGCAAGGGCGCCGTCCGCAAGGACGGCACCCGCGGCGATCTGCTCGTCACGGTGGAGGTCGCGGTCCCCACGGATCTGACCGACGCCGCGAAGGACGCCCTCGAGGCGTACCGGAAGGCGACTGCGGAGGCCGATCCGCGGGCAGAACTGTTCCAGGCCGCGAAGGGAGCATGAGCGTATGGACGGCCGTCGACGACAGAGTTCCTTTGTTGGCAGGGCCTACGAGCTGACCGACGAGAGTCCGGTCTATGTCATCTCGGTGGCCGCCCAGCTCAGCGGGCTGCATCCGCAGACCCTGCGCCAGTACGACCGTCTCGGCCTGGTCTCCCCGGACCGCACGGCGGGCCGCGGCCGGCGCTACTCGGCCCGCGACATCGAACTGCTCCGCCAGGTGCAGCAGTTGTCGCAGGACGAGGGCATCAACCTCGCGGGCATCAAGCGCATCATCGAACTGGAGAACCAGGTCGCGGCGCTTCAGCAGCGGGTCGCGGAACTCTCGACGGCGGTCGAGGGAGCGGCGGCGGCGATGCAGCAGCGCGAGGCGGCCGTTCACGCCTCCTACCGGCGGGACCTGGTCCCGTACCAGGAGGTCCAGCAGACGAGCGCGCTGGTGGTGTGGCGGCCCAAGCGGGCGCCGGAGCAGTAGGCGCAACGGATACGCGCATGCGTGAAGGGGCCTGGAGGCCGACAGTCGTCGGCCTCCAGGCCCCTTCGTGTGTCCCTCGGCGCCGCCCCGACGCCTCCCGCACGGCGATGGCGAGGGCCGCGCAGGAGGTGATCGCCGCCAGGGAGGGCAGGGGCCGGCGTGGGGACCGCGCAGCCGCTCCGTGCCGTCGAGGACCTGCACGGTGTCGCCGCCGGACGGGGCGGAGCGGGACCGTACGGTGCCGCGGAAGGCCGGCAGCGTACGGCGAGCCCGACCGGCGGCGCAGGGGCCGCCGAAGGGGTGACGAAGGCGGCGCCGGGCGGCGCGGTGCCGGTGCCTGTGCCTGTGCTCCAGCCGGGCGCACGAGGCACCACATCCGCAGGCCCGGTGCAACGGGCCATCCCGACCAGGTGCCGTGCCGCCGGCCGATCCGGGCGGCGGAGTCCTGACAGCCGCCGACGACGGTGCCACCGATGAAGGACCCGATGACGACGGTTCCCTGCACGGTGAACCAGTGGTCGGTGCCGCTGCGCGAACTGCTCTGCCCGGCGGCCTGGTACGGGGCGAGGAGATTCACCGAGGCCGGGGCGGGCACGACGGCCGGCCCGTCGCACGCTCAGACCCCGCGTGCGGCGCGGGGCGCTGCCCTCCCGCGAGAGGGGGGCGTAATGGCCGCATTCTGCCGATTACCCGCCTATGTCCGTCAGTTGTGCGGCCCTCGGCAGGGCGTCACGCAGATGACCTGCGCGTTCGTGAAGGGGAGGGCCGGGTCTGCTGCCCGGAGGCAGTGACGGGCAGATTTGGGACACGAGGTTGCAGTTGGGTCAGCGCGGGACGCCGAAGCGGCGGTGGCGTGAACAGGGTGCGGAGGAAGCATGGGGGAACCGTGACTTTGCTCACCGAAGGGACCGGGCGCGGTCGGGGCGGACGGCTGTGACGGTTGCGGCTACTGGGGTTACCCGGAGTATGGGCGGGTTCATCTCCGGAACGCATGGACCCGATTACGAGTCGTTACGGATTCACCTCTTGACGCTGTGTTTCAGGCGGAGTTGGCTTCCAGCCACCTCGGCCGCAACGACGCGGTCACTTCAGGGAGGTATGGAAAGTGAATCCGCGTACGAAGCGCGCCGCCGTTGTCGGCGTTGCGTCCGCCATGGCAGTGGCTCTCACCGGGTGCGGGAGCAGCTGGCTCGAGCCGGAGAGTGACTCCGCGGGCAAGGCGTCCGCCCGGCAGAACCAGGACCTGAAGATCGGCGTCCTCATGCCGGAGAAGGAGACCGCCCGCTACGAGAAGTTCGACTATCCGCACATCAAGAAGGAAGTCGAGGGCCTCACCAGCGGCAAGGGCCGTGTCCTCTACGCCAACGCGGAACAGAACGCGAAGCGCCAGGAGAGACAGGTCGACCAGATGATCGCCGACCGGGTCGACGTACTCATCCTGGACGCGGTCGACTCCAAGTCCATCGCGGGATCGGTCAAGAAGGCCAAGGACGCGGGCATCCCCGTCATCGCCTACGACCGCCTGGCCGAGGGCCCCGTCGACGGCTATGTGTCGTTCGACAGCGACCAGGTCGGCCATGTGCAGGGCATGGCGCTCCTCAAGGCGCTGGGCAGCAAGGCGTCCAAGAACAGCCGGATCGTCATGATGAACGGCTCGGTCACCGACCCGAACGCCGCGCTCTACAAGGACGGCGCCCTGGCCGAGCTCAAGGACCAGGTGACGATCTCGAAGTCGTACGACACCAAGGACTGGAAGCCGGAGAACGCGCGGGCCAACATGGCGGGCGCGATCCAGGCCATCGGCGCGCGGAACATCGCCGGTGTCTACTCCGCGAACGACGGCATGGCGGGCGGCATCATCACCGCCCTCAAGGCCGCCGGTGTCACCGACCTCCCGCCGGTGACCGGCCAGGACGCCGAACTCGCCGCCGTCCAGCGCATTGTGGCGGGCGACCAGTACATGACGGTCTACAAGCCGTACCCGGAAGAGGCGTCCACCGCCGCGCAGATGGCCGTCCTCATCGCACAGCAGCGCAACATCGAGTTCGACGCGCTCACGAAGGACCGGGTCGACAGCCCGACCACCCCGGATGTCCCTTCGCTCCTGGTCCAGGTCGTCCCGATGACGCAGAGCAACATCAAGTCGACGGTGGTCAGGGACGGGATCTACAAGGTCGGGGACATCTGCACGACGAAGTACGCGACGGACTGTGCGCGGATCGGGCTGAAGTAGGCCGGCGGATCGGCAGATCGTACGGCGCCCCTCCCCTTGGTGCGGGGCGCCGTGTCCGCTCAACTGTGGCGGATCGTGAACTCGGCCGCGAGGCCGGCCGGTTGAGGGGCGCACGTCGAGATGCGCAGGTCCGGGTCGTCGTTCCGCGTGGCGACCGGACCCTTCGCGCCGCCGTCCACGACGCGGTCGACGCGCGGGACGAAGCCGAACGTCGAACCGGTCTTCTCCAGAGGCAGGCTCGGGGGCCGGCACGTGTGCTGGTGGGTGCCCGTCTCGTCGCAGCCGGCGGGCTTGCCGGTGACGGTCGTGCCCTCCGGGAGGCGCGCGTCGAACGTAGCGACGGGTTCACCCGCGCCGATCGAGGCCACCCACGCCGGGCGGCGGTTCTCCACACCGACGCGGGCCTTGACCCGGAGTGCTGGACCTGAGGTCAGCGGTCCTGTTCCAGTATTCCGGACTGACCGATGAGATAGCCCAGTTGGGCGCGGCTGTCGCTGCCGAGTGTGCTGGCGAGCTTGGCGATGTGGACGCGGACGGTGCGGATGTTCATGCCCAGGCGTTCGGCGATGACGGCATCGTTGTGACCCTCGATCAGCAGCCCGGCTATGGTCCGCTGACGGGTGGGGACACCGCTCGTGACCGGGGTCCCCCGGCCCGTGTCGGGGAACATGGGGGTGGCCAGGCGCCACAGCCGTTCGAAGGTCGTGACCAGGTACGCGATCAGGGCGGGGTGCCGGATCTCCAGGGCGACCGTGCGGTCGGGGTTCGCCGGGATGAACGCGACGCTCCTGTCGAGCAGGATGAGCCGTTCGGTGACCTCGTCCAGGGTGCGGACCTCGACGTCGCCCTCCAACTGCTCGTAGTGGGCGAGCACCGCGGGCGAGTGACGGGACGTGTGCTGGTAGAGGGTGCGCATACGGCAGCCGCGGGCCAGCATTTCCTGTTCGCGCGGCAGGGCCGCGGCCAGGAGTGTCGGGGGGCGGTTCCCGCCGGGCTGGATGGTGAGCAGCTCCGCCTCGGACTCCGCCATGGCTTCGCCGATGGCGTCGTTGATGCGCTGGAAGCCGAGCAGCACCGTGAGCATGGGGGCGTGGGGGACGGCGGCGCGCTGTGCGTCGAGGGCCATCAGCGGCGCGAACGCCTCTGCCAGGCGGGCTTCGCGGCGGCGCTGCTGGGCGATCTCGTCTTCTATGGTGCGAAGGAGACCGGGCAGGGCCACGGCCGGCGCGACGGGTGTGAGCCACTGGATGTCGTCGGCGGCGGTGTGCAGGAGACCGAATTCGAGAAGACAGGGCGTGGGGTCGGCGTCCTCGCGGTGGATACGGCCCTCTCGCAGAGCGCGCGCGTACAGCTGCGAGCCGGCCGCGCACAGCTCCTCGACTCCATGGGGATGGACCTCGGCGGTCACGTGTGGCTCTCCTCCTTCGACATTCAGTGATCCTGGTCGAGGATCCCCGACTGCGCTATCAGAAAGCCGAGTTGCGCGCGGCTTCCGCTGCCGAGCGCGGCGGCGAGCTTGGCGATGTGGGCGCGGCAGGTGCGGACGTTCATGCCGAGGCGGCGGGCGATCGCCTCGTCCACGTGGCCTTCGATGAGCAGCTTGGCGATCGACCGCTGGACTCCGGTGATGCCGTCGGTCGGGGGTGCGTAGGGGGTCTCCTCCAGGAGGGGGACCCCACGGCGCCACAGTTGCTCGAAGACCTTGGCCAGGTATTCGACGAGGCCCGGATGCCGGAGTTCCAGGGCGACCGGGTGGTCTCCGGGGACCGGTATGAACGCGACGGTCCGGTCGAAGACCATCAGCCGCTCTATGAGTTCCTCAAGAGTGCGTATCTCTACGTTCCCCTTGGCCATGTGCTCGGCGTACACGAGAGTTCCCTGGCTGTGCCGGGCCGTGTGCTGATAGAGCGTGCGCATCGTGATGCCGCGCGCGATGACCGCCTGGCCCCGTTCGAGCGCCTCCGTCAGGGAATGCTCGCTGCGGCCGCCGCCGGGCTGGACCGTGAGGATCTCCGACTGGCACTCTGCGATGGCGAGTTCGATGGCCGAATTGATCCTGTTGATTCCTTCGAGCACGGTGACGGCGTGCGTCGTGGGCCGATCCTGCGCGCTGATGGCCATGAATGGCTCGAAGTATTCGGTCAGTTCGACCGCCAGGCTTCTTCGCTCCTGGATTTCCCGTTCGATGGGGTGGAGGCGCTGTGCCAGGGCGGCGGCGGGAGGAAGCGGGCGGAGCCAGTTGGCGTCATCCGGGTCTGGGTGGAGAAGGGCGAAATCCATCAGGCAGGGAGCGGCCGTCACTTCGCTTCGGGCGATGCGTCCGGAACGCAGCGCATTGGCGTACAACCGCCTGCCCTCGTCGCACAGTTCAGTCGTGGCATGAGGATGTGTCCGATATGTGTCATTCATGGCCATAGATCCACCCCCCAGGGTCCTGAACGTGCAGGAACATGATGCATCGATCCTGTGGTGTTTGGATGGCCGAATGAGCCATCGTCTAGTGAGTCGGGGGAGAGAAGCCATGGAAGTGAGGACGAAGCCCACTATGTGCAAGAAAATGCTTCGCTCGGTGATGGCTGTTGCCTTCTCCGCCGGTCTGGCTTTCGGTGTGCTCAGCACCCAGGACCTCTCCTGGAGTGGCACACCCGCCACTCACGCGTCCGCCGGAAAGAACATCGCGCCTCCGGATCTTTCCTGGAGTGTCGCTCCCGTGGACGCGGCCGTATGACGACACCCCCCGACGACAGAACATTTCGCCGTGAGATGGCGACCGCCTACCGGTCCGGGTGGCATTTCATCGACCTCGCCACGGCGATTCCTCATCGCGGCGATTCGTTGATGGTCACCCTGTTCGGTGAGCCGATCGTCGTCGTGCGGGACGAGTTCGACGACGAGGAGATCCGGGCCTACCGGTGTCTTCGCCGCCCTCGGGGCGCCCCGCAGCCTGTGCGGTGTGCCGTCAGATACGGAATGGTCTTCGTCAACCTCGACCAGCGTGACCACCAGCTGGATCGGGAGGCGGGACCAGAAGTTCCGCGTACAGCCTCAGCCACCCCCCGCAGTGCCTGACGCGATTCCCCCGTCGTTGTAGATCGCGCAGGTGCTTCCCCCCGCAGCGGCGTCACCGTGGACCTGAACACGGTGACGCCGCTGCAGCTTTGTGCCACCGTTACGCGGGCGACCCGTTTCCCGTCGCCCGTGTCAGCATGATCTCGATGGCCACCCGGTCCGGGTTGGGTGCGGGCACGCGCTCGTAGCGCTCCGCGTACCGGCGTACCGCCTCCTCGACGCGGTCCGGCTCCGTACGGACCACCGCGAGGCCCTCCAGCGTCGCCCAGCGCCGGCCGTCGACCTGGCAGACCGCGACCCGGGCCCCGCCCTCCGCCGTTCCCGACCCCGCGAGCACGTGCGACACCTTCGCGCTCGACTTGTTCGCGATCACCCGCGCGAGGCCCGCCTCCGGGTCGTACGTGACGCCGACCGGCACCACGTGCGGGGTGCCGTCGGGGCGCAGGGTCGTCAGCGTGCACAGGTGCCGTTCCCGCCAGAAGCCGAGGAAGGCCGGGTCCGGGTTCAGGGGGTCGTTCCGCTTGGCCATGCTCCGGAAGATATCCCCGTTCCAGGACATATCCCGCCCGGGGGTACCCGCCTCGCACCCTTGAGTGGAATCGACTCAACTTTGTGTATGCTGGCAGGGTCAGTGTGCTGGAAAGGTATACGCAAGGAGGAGAGTGCGCACGTGGACGCCGAGCTGACGAACCGGAGCCGGGACGCGATCAACGCGGCCACCAGTCGGGCCGTGTCCGGAGGGCACGCGGATCTGACTCCCGCGCATCTGCTTCTGGCACTCCTTGAGGGGCAGGAAAACGAGAACATCACGGACCTGCTGACGGCCGTCGATGCCGATCAGGCCGCTGTGCGGTCCGGGGCCGAGCGGGTCCTCGGCGCGCTGCCCAGCGTGACCGGCTCGACCGTCGCGCCGCCCGGACCCAACCGGGACCTGCTGGCGGTCATCGCGGACGCGGCGCAGCGCGCCGAGGGGCTCGGGGACGAGTACCTCTCCACCGAGCATCTGCTCATCGGCATCGCCGCGAAGGGCGGCACTGTCGCCGACGTACTGACGGAACAGGGGGCGAGCGCCGAGAAGCTGCTCGCCGCCTTCGAGAAGAGCAGGGGAGGGCGCCGGGTGACCACACCCGACCCCGAGGGCCAGTACAAGGCCCTGGAGAAGTTCGGCACCGATTTCACCGCCGCCGCGCGCGAGGGCAGGCTAGACCCCGTCATCGGGCGCGATCAGGAGATCCGGCGTGTGGTGCAGGTGCTGTCCCGCCGTACGAAGAACAACCCCGTCCTGATCGGTGAGCCAGGCGTCGGCAAGACCGCCGTCGTCGAAGGGCTCGCCCAGCGGATCGTGAAGGGAGACGTGCCGGAGTCGCTCAAGAACAAGCGGCTCGTCTCGCTGGACCTGGGCGCGATGGTCGCCGGCGCGAAGTACCGCGGTGAGTTCGAGGAGCGCCTCAAGACCGTGCTCTCCGAGATCAAGGAGAGCGACGGGCAGGTCATCACGTTCATCGACGAGCTGCACACGGTCGTCGGGGCCGGGGCGGGCGGCGACTCGTCCATGGACGCGGGGAACATGCTGAAGCCGATGCTCGCGCGCGGCGAGCTGCGCATGGTCGGCGCGACCACGCTCGACGAGTACCGCGAGCGGATCGAGAAGGACCCGGCCCTGGAGCGCCGCTTCCAGCAGGTGCTGGTCGCCGAGCCGACGGTCGAGGACTCGATCGCGATCCTGCGTGGCCTCAAGGGCCGGTACGAGGCCCACCACAAGGTCCAGATCGCCGACAGCGCGCTCGTCGCCGCCGCGTCGCTCTCCGACCGGTACATCACGTCCCGTTTCCTGCCGGACAAGGCCATCGACCTCGTGGACGAGGCCGCGTCCCGGCTGCGCATGGAGATCGACTCGTCACCCGTCGAGATCGACGAGCTCCAGCGCGCCGTGGACCGGCTGAAGATGGAGGAGCTGGCGCTCTCCAAGGAGACGGATCCGGCCAGCAAGCAGCGCCTGGAGAAGCTGCGGCGCGACCTCGCCGACAAGGAGGAGGAGCTGCGCGGCCTCACCGCCCGCTGGGAGAAGGAGAAGCAGTCCCTCAACCGGGTCGGTGAGCTGAAGGAGAAGCTCGACGAGCTGCGCGGCCAGGCCGAGCGTGCCCAGCGCGACGGTGACTTCGACACCGCCTCCAAGCTCCTCTACGGCGAGATCCCCACTCTGGAAAGGGACTTGGCGGCCGCCACGGAGGAAGAGGTGGAGGCGTCCAAGGCCGACACGATGGTCAAGGAGGAGGTCGGCCCGGACGACATCGCGGATGTGGTGGCGGCCTGGACCGGCATTCCGGCCGGGCGGCTCCTGGAGGGCGAGACGCAGAAGCTGCTGCGGATGGAGGACGAGCTCGGCAAGCGCCTGATCGGGCAGAGCGAGGCCGTAGGCGCGGTGTCCGACGCCGTGCGCCGTACGCGCGCCGGGATCGCCGACCCCGACCGGCCCACCGGTTCCTTCCTGTTCCTCGGCCCGACCGGCGTCGGCAAGACCGAGCTGGCCAAGGCGCTCGCCGACTTCCTGTTCGACGACGAGCGGGCCATGATCCGCATCGACATGAGCGAGTACGGCGAGAAGCACTCCGTGGCGCGTCTCGTGGGCGCTCCGCCCGGCTACGTCGGGTACGAGGAGGGCGGCCAGCTCACCGAGGCGGTGCGCAGGCGCCCGTACAGCGTCGTCCTGCTCGACGAGGTGGAGAAGGCGCACCCGGAGGTCTTCGACGTCCTGCTCCAGGTGCTCGACGACGGGCGCCTCACGGACGGCCAGGGCCGCACGGTCGACTTCCGCAACACGATCCTCGTGCTCACCTCGAACCTCGGCAGTCAATTCTTGAGCGGACACAGCCTGGTGGAGCCGACGACGAGCGAGGAGCAGAAGAAGCAGCAGGTCCTGGACGTCGTACGGGCGTCCTTCAAGCCGGAGTTCCTCAACCGGCTCGACGACCTCGTCGTCTTCTCCGCGCTGGACAAGGAGGAGCTGGAGCGGATCGCGAAGCTCCAGATCGGCCGGCTCGCCAAGCGGCTCGCCGAGCGGCGGCTCACCCTGGACGTCTCCGACGCGGCCCTGGCCTGGCTCGCGGAGGAGGGCAACGACCCCGCGTACGGCGCGCGGCCGCTGCGCCGCCTCGTGCAGACGGCGATCGGCGACCGGCTCGCGAAGGAGATCCTCTCCGGCGAGGTCACCGACGGCGACACGGTCTGCGTGGACGCCTTCGGCGGCGGCCTGATCGTGGGCCCGGCCACCGGAAAGACGCTGTGACGCAGGGCGAAAGCCGATGCCGGGCCGGGGCGGGGACACAACTCGGCCGATCCAACCGGTCGGGGGTTGTCACTTCCCACCCGGCATGGGGGAGGATGGCGGAATCCGTACGAAGGGACCAAGCACGTGAGCATCGACCCGTCCTCGATTCCGAACTTCGGGGGACAGCCCGAGCAGCCGCAGGGCTCAGGACCGGCGGGCCCCGTCGTCCCCGATCAGGACCTCGTCAAGCAGCTCCTGGAGCAGATGGAGCTCAAGTACGTCCTCGACGAAGAGGGTGACCTCGCGGCTCCGTGGGAGGAGTTCCGCACCTACTTCATGTTCCGCGGCGAGGACGACCAGCAGGTCTTCTCGGTGCGGACGTTCTACGACCGCCCGCACGAGCTCGAGACCAAGCCGGCGCTCCTCGAGACCATCGACGACTGGAACCGCCGCACCCTGTGGCCCAAGGTCTACAGCCACACCCACGACGACGGCACGGTCCGCCTCATCGGTGAGGCGCAGATGCTCATCGGTACGGGCGTCAGCCTGGAGCACTTCGTGTCGTCGACGGTCAGCTGGGTGCGCGCCGCCATCGAGTTCGACCGCTGGCTGGTCGAGCAGCTCGGCCTGGAGCAGGCCGTGGACTCCGCCGCCGACGACGAGAAGCCGTCCGACGACGAGTAGGCAGTTTCCGTAACTGCCTACAGGGGCCTGTGCGCGAACGCGACCAGATACGTCCCGTACGCAAGTGAGAGCCCGGCCAGGGCGCCCACCACCAGGAGGGCGCTGCGCGGCCGGGCTTTCGCCGTTCGCGCCAGCGCGAGGGCCAGCGGCAGCAGCAGCGGGAACGCGGGCAGCAGGAAGCGCGGCTTGGACGGGAAGAAGCCGGCGCCGCCGAGCGCGATGAGCAGGAGTACGCCGCTGTAGACGATGAGTGGCAGCGGGGCCGCCCGCTCGGCGATGAGCAGTGCGAACAGCAGCACCGCGGCGGCGACGATCAGGACCGTCATGGGGAAGACGAGGGGGTCGCCCTTGAGCAGCAGATGCCGTACGACGCGCAGCGCGCCGACGCCGAAGTCGAAGCGCGAGCCCCAGGCCCGCTGCACGGCGAAGTAGCCGCCGAGCGGATCGCCCCTCTGGACACCGACCCACAGCACGTACCCGGTCCAGCCGATCGGGGCGATCGCCGCGCCTGTCCACAGCCTGTGGGAAACGTTTCTGCCGCGTTTGTCGATCACCTCGTACGCCGCCGTGACGAGGACCGCGGCGGCGACCGCGAAGCCGTTGGGGCGGGACACTCCGGCCAGCGAGGCGAGCGTGCCCGCCCAGATCCACCGGCCGGTCAGGACCGCGTACAGGGACCACGCGGCGAAGGCGGTGAGCAGCGGCTCGGTGTACGCCATCGTGAGGATCACGGAGTGCGGCAGCAGTCCCCACAGCAGGACGAGGAGGATGGCGACCGGCCGGGAGTGCAGGCGCACCCCGATCGCGTAGATCCCGGCCGCGGCGGCCAGGGACGCGGTCCAGGCGATGAGCATGCCGGTGGCGCCGCCGCTGAGGGGGAGCACGGTCCGCACCGTGCGGACCAGGCCCGGGTAGAGCGGGAAGAACGCGAGGTCGTTGAAGATGATGCCCGGCTTGTAGGGGACGGAGCGGCCGTAGCCGTCCGCGGCGATCCTGAGGTACCAGAGCGAGTCCCAGGACCGGCCGAGCAGGACGGCGGGGCGCTTTCCGGTCAGTGAGGCGGCGAGGCTCATCGCGGCGACACCGGTGAGCCGGACCACGGCGAACAGGCCGAGTGCGGTGAGCAGGGGGGCGGCAGCCCTGAGCCGGGCCGAGCGGGAACGCGGTCCGGCGCCGGGCTCCGCGACGGGGACGGTGGCGGGGGCCGGGGCAAGTTGCTGCTGGGTCACATCTCCGCACCCTGCGGGCACCGCGCGGGGCGCGCGAGCCGGGAGGGTCCGCACGGGTGCCGATGACGGACGGTCGGCGCGGCTGCGTGACAACGGGGCGCGGAGAGGCCTCATGTCGGTGCGTCAGGAATGTGCCTCTGTACGACAGAAGCGGTGTAAGTGGCCGAGGCAGGGACCCGTACCGTCGCGTCGCACCAATTTCCCCACAGGACACGCCAGTTGAGCCCCCGGCCAACGGCTGGCCGCGGCACCGGATGCCGTCTCCCCCGGACATGAATCGAACAATTCAAGCCTTGATGGCCACCGGAGCCCCTTTCGGCGCGGCTGACCACGGGCCACTATGGGAAGGAGGTGGGTCTGCGCCGCGGGGCCGCGAGCGGGAGCCGACAGGGGGAAGTTTGACGTGAGGACTTCTACGACTGACATCGAGACCGGACTTGTCGATCTCAGCCGTTGGGGCCTTCAGGAGGCCATGGCACTGAGGGACCCGTTGGTGGCGGCGGCGCAGAACGCGCTGCTCGAGCATTTGACGGAGGACGCTGTCGGGCAGGTCGTGGGCGGCGGGGACGGGAATCCGTACTTCAGCCCGCGACAGCACGTCGGCACGGCTCCCCAGGAGCCTCGGCACGAACACGGGCCGCCCGAGCCGCCAGAGCCGGCATCCCCGTGCGACCTGTCTGACGAGCCCGACTGTCCTGCCCTGCCGTGCTGACGCGGCACCACGTGCCGGTCGCCGACCTGGAGGCCATCGCCACCGGCCGCATCACCGCACCCACCGCGACCCGCATCGCGGCGGCGGAGCGCAGCCGCCGCATGCTCATGCTGCGGGCCCTGGTAGCCGCGGAACGCGAGACGGAAGAAAGCGCAGGACCGCTGCCCCCGCTGGCGCACGCCTTCGAGCTGCTGGCCGGTGCGGAGGCCCACGATCCGCAGGCGGTGGCGAGCGTGCTCGGGCACCCGCCGGTCGGGGTCTGGGCGGTCCGCCTGCTCGGGCGGC
Organism: Streptomyces sp. CB01635; assembly: GCF_002803065.1. Taxonomy (GTDB): domain Bacteria; phylum Actinomycetota; class Actinomycetes; order Streptomycetales; family Streptomycetaceae; genus Streptomyces. The sequence continues at coordinate 132,990 of NZ_NNBL01000014.1, read as the reverse complement.
TGCGGGCCGGCGGCGCCGGGCCCCGGCCCGGGGAGCCCCCCTTGTGGCGGGAGGCGGGCTACGCGCACGCGCTCGCCGCGGCGGCCGCGCTGCGGGCGGGACTTCCCGCGCGCGTCCGCGTACCGGCCCGCGCGGGCAGGGTGATCCTGCCGACGGTGGGGCACGCCGTACTGGATGACGCCTCCCGCTGCCACGACGTCGCCACTCTCGAGACGGACGGGCACGGCACGGCCCGCGTCACGCTCGGCCCGCACGCCCTCGAACTGCCCGCCGCCCCGCACCTGCCGGCCCCCGGCTGGCACCCCGCGCGCCTGCTGAGCTGGACCCCGCGCGAGCCGGGCCCCGGCGTCCTCCTGGACGACGCCGACCCCTACCGCGACTTCCGGTCCCCCTGGCCGCCCCCGGCCCCGCTCACCGACGCGGAGTCGGACACCTGGCAGCGGCATCTGCACGACGCGGCACGCCTTCTCGGGGCCCGCCACCCGGACGCGGCCCGCACGGTGCCGCTCGTCCTGAGCTCGCTCGTGCCCCTGCCGGGCGCACCCCGCTTCCGCGCCTCCAGCGCCTCGTACGCCGAGGCGTTCGGGAGCGCGCTGGTCTCCCTGCCGCGCGACGCCGTCGACTTCGCCGTCACCCTCGTCCACGAGTCACGGCACTCCGTGCTCAACGCCCTGAGCCACCAGATCCAGCTCGTCGACAGGGCGGCGCGCGGACCACGGCAGGACACGCTGCTCTACGCGCCCTGGCGCAGCGACCCGCGCCCGCCGTGGGGCCTGCTGCACGGCACGTACGCGTTCACCGGCGTCGCCGGCTTCTGGCGCACCGAACGGCACGCCCTGACCGGACCCCGGGCCGCCCTCGCGCACTTCGAGTTCGCCGTGTGGCGCGAGGCGGTGGCCATCGCCCTGCGCACGCTGTCCGCCCAGCCCGGGCTCACCCCGTGGGGCCGCCGCTTCGTCGACGGGATGGCGCGCCAGGCCGCTCCGTGGGCCGACGAGGACGTACCGGCCGAGGCCCTCGCCCCGGCGGAAGCCGAACTCGCCGATCTGCGCGCCACGTGGTGCAGCCACAACCTCGCGCCCGACCCGGCAGCCACCCGTCTGCTCACCGACCACCGCCTCGGCGGCGGCCCCGGCGAGGAGGCGACCGCCCCGCTGTCCCGGCTGCGCACGGACCCGCCGCCGCGCCTGCCCGAACTCCGTTGTGAGATGCGGCGGTTGCACCTCGCCGACGCAGGAACGTTCACCCCGGACACGCGGGCCCGGTTCTCCGGGGTGGACCGGTCCCCGGACCTCCTGGAGGCGGACATGTGCCTCCTGCGCGGCGGGTCGGCGAACACGGCACGGGCCGTCGACCGCTACCGCGCCGTCCTGACCGGTGCCCCCGGGACCCGCCCGGCCTGGGTCGGCCTCGGCCTCGCCCTGGAGGCTTCCGGCGAGGACGGCCCGGCCACGGCCCTGCTGCACCGGCCCGAGCTGGTGCGGGCGCTCGCCCTGGACGCGCGGGCCCGCGGCGCGCAGACGCCCGACCCGCTGGTACTGGCCCGCTGGACCGCGCGGATCCCCGGACTCACCGCGCAGGCCGCGACGGACGTGCCACAGCGCTGACCCCGCCCGGAAGGGTCCCGGGCGGGGTCGGCGCGATACAGCCGACGTCACATCAGCAGCGGGTCGATGTCGCAGTTCGCGGGCCTGCCGTCCGCGGCCGCCACCGTCGCCGGGTGGTCCTCGCCGAGGGTGCGTCCGTAGCGCTCGGCCGTGTCGGCGTACAGCTCGTCCGCCTCGTCGTCACGCCGCAGCTGGCGCAGCCCGAGCGAGAGGTTGAGGGCTGTGGCGAGGGTGATGGGGTGGTCCTCGCCGAGGTGGGTGCGGCACAGGTCGAGCCCCCTCGTGGCGATGTCCGCCGAAGCCTGCATCTCGCCGAGTTCGAACAGGTCGGCGGCGAGATTCGCGGTGCAGGAAAGGGTGTTGGGGTGGTCCTCGCCGATCAGCTCGATCAGCTTCTCCTGCGAGTCCACGTCGCTCGCGCGGGCCTCCTCGGTCCGCCCGGCGAGGCGCAGACAGATCGCGTGGTTGACGTGTGCCGCCACGGAGTGCGGATGCCGCGCGCCGAGCAGCGCCTCGTACCCCTCGTACCCCTCCTGCCCGAGTTCGAGCGCCCGGGCGAGGTCGCCGCTGTGCCGTACGTCGATGGCGTGCGAGGCCAGCGCGTTCACCGTCTGCGGGTACAGGTCGCCGTAGCGGGTGCGGAACATGACGAGGGCCCGGCCCGAGAGCTCCAGGGCCAGGGCGTGCTGTCCGGCGCGTCGTTCGGCCACCGACAGGACCCGCATCGCGGAGATCGTGTTCGGGTGGCTGTCGCCGACGGTGTTGCGGAAGCGCTCCTCGACGTCGCGCGCCTGGTCGCGGGCCGCCAGGTACTCGCCGCCCTCCTGGAGGTCGAACGTCACCGCCGCCAGGGTCGACAGCGTCGACACCGCGTTCTCGCCGAGCTCGGCGACCTTGCGGCCGTGCGTCATGCGGTCGAGCGCGAGCGCCGCCCGGAAGTGCCCGATGAACCGCAGGTTCAGCGCGTGCCGGTGGGCGCTGAGGAGGGTGGAGGGGTCGTTGGGCCCGAAGAGGCGCTCGCAGGTCTCGAAGGCGTGCTTGTCGAGGTCGAGCGCCGCCTGGAAGTCGCCGCGCAGCCGCAGGTCCCAGGCGAGCATGCTGGTGATGTCGATCGTCGACTCGTGCTCGGGGCCGAGGACCTGGGTCATCCCGGCCAGCGTCCGCTGGTCGAGTTCGTACGCCTCCGAGTAGCGGCCCAGGATGCGCAGGGAGTTCGTGTAGATCCGGGCCGCGTTGAGTACGTGCTCGGCGGTGTCCCCGTCGGCCTCGCGCCAGGTGGTGTACGTCTCCCTGGCCAGGTCGAGGGAGCCCTGGTGGTCGCCCCAGTAGTACATGTACAGGATCTCGTTCAGGACGAGATTCCTCACCCACGGGTCCGTCGACTCGACGGCCCTGCTGTTGAGGACGTGCGGCAGCAGGTCGCCGTACTGCTGCCACCGGTGGGACTTGTCGGGCTCGCCGGCGTCGTCCTTGGCGAGCAGCCGGTGGGCGCCGGCGCGCATCTGCGACTTCAGCGGCTCCGTCATCTGGTTGATGAGGACGCGCTGGACCAGTCGGTGCAGCTGGATGGTGTTGGTCTCGTGGTTGATGCGCGCCAGCGCGTACCGGTTGATCTCGCGGATGGCGCGGCTGAGCCGGATCGGGTCACTGAGTGCCGCGCTGAGCTCCGGGGGCACGGGGGCGTCGCGGACGCCGGTGAGCAGGCGCCGGGAGATCGGCTCGGGCGCGAAGAAGGCGCACATCTGCAGGAGTTGAAGAGCCGCGGGGTGGTGCTTGCGCAGCCGGTCCAGGGACACGTTCCAGGCGGCGGCGACGGACAGCGGATAGTCCACGGGCGGTTCGCTGACCATCAGCTCGTTGGCCTGCTGTTCGAACATGCGCAGGTATTCGTCCGCGGGCATGCCCGTCTCGGCCAGCCATACGGCGGCCTGCTCGATGCCCAGCGGCAGGTCGCCCAGGGTCTCGGCGAGCCGGTCCGCGGTCGCGTTGTCCAGGCTCGGTGCCCTCATCTGGAGCAGCGAACGGCTCTCCTCGCGGGTGAACACGTCGACCTCCAGGGGACGCGCCGACGAGGCCCACTGCGAGTTCCGTGAGGTGACGAGGATGCGGCCCGGACCGTTGGTCGGGAAGAACTCTCTTACGGACTCCGGGTCTTCCGCGTTGTCGAAGATGAGGAGCCAGTTCTTGAACGGCTCGCCGACGCGCAGGGCCTCGATGACGGCCGGCACCGCTGTGTTCGCCTCGCCGCTGCCGACGTTCAGGCCGAGCCGGCCCGCCAGCTGGACGAGGAACTGGCGGATCTGCTGCGGCTGTTCGGCGGGGATCCACCACACGATCTGGTACTCGTGCAGATGCCGGTACACGTATTCGACCGCGAGCTGGGACTTTCCGACGCCGCCCATGCCCTGGAGCGCCTCGGGGAGCACCGCGGTGGTCCCTTCCTGGAGCCTGCGGTGCAGGTCGTCCAGGAGCTGGACGCGGCCGGTGAAGGCACGGTTTCGGGGAGGGACGTTGCCCCAGACGGGGGGCGGCTTCTGCAGCGCGTCACCCCTTGCCCCGGCCTGGGTGGACTGCAAGCCGCTCACTACTTCGACCCTTTCTTCGTTGCCGGTGTCTTCCGGGGCGGTGGGCTCGGCCCCACCGCCTAACCGACTGTGTTCTCCGGAGGTTGTGGTCACCCGGGGTGGAGGTTCGTCGAGGCGTGCCTCAAGCTCCCGGGCGGCGGTGGCGTGCGGTCCTGCCATGGCCGCGAATGCGGGCAGAATAGACGAAATCCATGGCCGTAAACCTTCCATGGAGACACTCCGTGCGCGATCCGGCTCGCGCAGAAGGGCGACGCCTTCCCCGTACGCCGGTACGGCGACCGCCAAATGGTCCAAGGCGAGCATCAGCGCGCGGGCCGTCTCGCCGCGCGTCCCGTCCGAGAGCAGCTCCCGCCGCACGCCGTCGTCGAATTCGAGCTCGACGCCCGGTCCGGCGGCCTCGCCCGGCTCCGCCTCCGTGCGCCGCAGCAGTCCGCTCAGGAGCAGCTCCGCCACGTGCCAGTTCCGCGCCCCGGGGATCAGCCCTTCCTGGAGCAGGCGCAGCACGTCGAGGTTGAGCGGGACGGCCGCGGAGAGGCGGGCCAGGTGGTAGGCGGTGGGGGAGAGCTGGGCCCGCACGGTCTTGACCTGGACGTCGGCGGGCAGCGCGGCGGCGGGCCTGCGCGCGACGGCCGTCTCGTCGCCGGGCGTCCGGTCCAGGACGCGCACCGTGTAACCGCCCGAGCTGTCGTGCGCGAGGAAGCGGGCGAGGCCGCCGAGCCCTTCGGGGGTCAGCGTCACCACCGGCAGCCGCACCCCGTCGAAGCCGTCGGGCCCGTCGGCCTCGGCGGTGGGCAGGACCAGGCCCACGGGCTCGTCGGTCCAGGCGCTGTTGGGGGACGCGGGGCGCGGGCTGGTCAGCCGGAGGCTGCTGGTCTGCGTGCCCGCCCTGGCCCAGACGTGCTCCGGCAGCACATGGACGATCGCGACGGGCATCGTGCGGGCCCACCGGGCGAGCCTGCGCCGGGCGCTGCCGTCGCCCCAGTGGTCGGCGTGCAGATCGGTGAGGACGAGGACCAGATGCCGGCCGTCGGTGTCGCCGGCGACCTCGGAGCCTGCGCCGTCCTGCTGCCAGCGCACGGTCCGTACGTCGCGGAAGGCGCCGGAGCAGTGCAGGGTCTCGGCGAGGCGCTGGGCGGTGTGCGACCACAGCCGCATCGAGTCGCCGGAGTCCACGAGGAGCGTCACGGTCAGCCAGCGTTCCTGGCCCGGCTCCAGCTGGGGCAGCCACATGCCGGTCTCGGCGTGCAGCTCGGCGGTGGCCTCCTCGTTCAGGAAGACCTGGCTCCGGGAGGCGATGCGCCGCTTCAGCGGATTCAGCGCCTTCTCGATCTCCCGCGACCGGTCGAGGGCGAAGCCGTTCCCGAGGCTCATGAGGAGCGAGTCCACATGGTCACCCGGGTCAGGGGCCGGTGCGGACGGCCCGGGCGGGGGCGCCGGCTGCTCTACGGGTTGCTCCGTGAGCTCCGGCACGGGGGCGTCCACGTCCTCGGGGCGCGGGTGCCCCTCTTCGGGCGCTTCGGGCAGTTCGGGGGGAGCGCCGGGCTGTGGCCTGCCGCGCCGGGCGTCCTTCAGCCGCAGCCAGCGCTGCGCGGCGAGCCACAGGACCTCGCCCGCCTCGTACCAGTGCGGCTGCGGGGACGCCTCGGCCAGCGATGCGGCACCCGGCCCGATACCGTCACCCGCCACGCCGCCGTGGGAGGGCGACCGGTTCATCCAGTGCCGACCTCGTCGAGCCGTCGCCACAGCGCGTGCAACAGCGTGCTCATGGACCCCTGGTCGGGGCCCGCGGGCGTGGTGCGCAGGAACTCCGAGTTGAGGAGCTGGTCCGCGGCGAGCGAGCCGCCGGTCCTCGCGTGGTTGAGGAAGTCGCGGATCATCGCCGTACGCCCCTCGTCGTCCTGCGAGAGCTGCGCCGCCAGCATGGCGGCGAGCTGGCCCGCGTCGGGCGCGGGGAGATCGAGGTAGAGGCAGCGGCGCAGCAGGGCGGGCGGCAGCGTGCGCTCGCCGTTGCTCGTGATCACGACGACGGGGAACGCGGCGCAGCGCACCGCTCCGTGGTGGATGACCGCCGTGCCGTCCGGGTCGTCCGTGTGCACCTCGGCGTCGGGGAGCCTGGAGCGCACGCGGGCCAGCTCGGGGATGCGGAACTCGCCCTCTTCGAAGACGCTCAGCAGGTCGCCCGCGAGGTCCGTGTCGGACTTGTCGAACTCGTCGATGAGCAGGACGCGGGGGATCTCGCGGGGCAGCAACGCCGTGCCCAGTGGGCCAAGTTGGACGTAGTCGCCGAGGTTGTTCAGGCCGTCCGGGTCGGGTGCCGGATCGCCGGGGTCGGAGCCGGGTTCCGCGCCGCGCAGGGCGCCGCGGGTGGCCGCTTCCTGCACTCTGCCGATGGCGTCGTAGGCGTAGAGGCCCTCTTTGAGGGTGCTGCGACTGGTGATCGACCAGCGCAGGACGCGGCCGAGGGAGAGTTCACGGCTGATGCAGTGGGCGAGGCTCGACTTCCCGATGCCGGGAGGGCCCGCGACGATCAGCGGCCTGCGCAGGAACAGCGCGGCATTGACCAGATCGAGTTCCTGCTCGGAGGCCTTGCGGACGACGGCGCCGTCCGGCGGGCCGAGGCGGCGGGTGAACTCGTCCTCGTCGCCCGGGGGCGGACCGGAGATCAGGGGTGCGCCGGTGAAGCGGCGCCAGGGCGGGGGCGGAGGTAACTCGCGGGACACGGGGTCCTTGCCGCGGGGCCTCGCCGTGCCTCGGTAGATGCGCCATGCGCCGGGGTCGGCCGCGGCGCCGTCGGCCTGTGCCGGAACGTGCGGATCCCTGTCGGCCATCGACCGTTCCCCCTCACCCTGGTTCGTGCCCGGTCGGTGCACGTCCGTACTCCCCAACTGCCCTGTCCCGAACACCGGGTTGGACTGGAAGTCTTCAACTCGCTGATTCCGGTACTTCGGGAAGGCGGCTCGGATCGTCCCACAGCACAGCGATACGAGAGTCGATGGAACCCTCTCTCCCATCGTCGCGTGTTCCGGGAGAGAAGCGCAAGCGCGTGACTGTCTCCAACAAGTCGTCCCAGGCACCCGTTTCGGCGACCCTGTGGAGTTCCGCGTGTTCGCTGTCGTCGAGCGGTCCCTGGTGAGCCCAGAGCAGCACCGGCAGGCCCGCCTGGAGGCCGAGCGTCAGCTCGCTGAGCCCGTGTTCCTCGTCCGGCGACGACCCCAGAGTCATCAGCACAATGGCCTGATTGTGCTTCAACTTGGCGTAGAGCACCTGCTGTTGGGATCCGGCGCCGGTTTCGCACCGGTGCACGCGCCCCTCGCCCCCGCTCCTCAGTACCTCCCAGCGCGCGTTCCACACCCGGTGTACCTGGCGTGCTTCCATCCGCTCCAGACTGCGTATGACGACCTTGTAGTCCATGCCCAGCGGAGGGGTGTACGGGGTCGATCTGCCGAGGCCGGGCTGCCGCGGCCCGAAGGGGGTCGGCCGGGTCCAGTCCTCCACCGGCGTGTTCGCCATCGCCAGGGAGAGGATGAACTCGACGACGATGCCGCCGTGGTGGTTGCGCAGCCGCTCTTCCTCCCGGTCGACGAGGGTGGCGACCCAGTCGGGCACCTCCGTCAGGCGCAGTTCCCGGTCGTCCCGCTGGCGCGGCTCCCAGGCGTTTCCGGTGCTCGTCCAGCAGGTGAGTGCGACACGGTCGGGTGACTCGGTCAACGGCTGGAGCCGGATCACCAGGAAGGCTTCACGGCCGGGGTCTCTTCGCCAGGTCCCGGTGGAGGTGCGGACGGCGTCGAGCAGGCGCTGCCCCTCGACTCCCGGGGCGGCGAGGGAGCGGATGTGGCTGCTGAGCCAGACCCTGAGCGGGTCGCCGCGCTCCGGGCCGACCAGATACGCCAGTTCGTTCAGGAAGCGCACGCTCCTCGGTATCCCGTCCGGGGGAACGTTGCACTGCTCCAGGAGCTCGTACGCCTCGCGTGCCGTGCTGGTCGTCCTCGGCAGCGGCCCGAAGCTGTCCCCGGCCACATGGCGGAAGAGGTCGGCGAGCTCCGGGACGGAGCCCCGGTCGAGGCCGCTCAGGAGCGGGTCGAGCGCGGCCCGCTGCGCCGGGTCGCCGGCCGGCGGCAGCGGCGACTCCACGAGGGCGGACGCCTGGAGCGAGGCCAGATCGTCGTCCGCCAGATACCGGACGGCCTCCACCAGCCGGAGCCAGCCGTGAGGCACTGCGCCGAACACCCGGACCATTTCGACGATGTGCGGCTTCTTCTCGCCGAACTCGGTCACGGACAGGCGCTGTCCGAGCCGGTGGAGCGCCCGTTCGACGCACATCCTGCGGCTGAGCCGTTCCTCCATGACGGACACCCGCATCAGCGCCTCCACGAGCTGCTCTTCGCTCGCGGGAAAGGCCGGGTACGGGGACGGGCGCTCAGGCATGGCCGTCGGAGCGGTTCTGCCACCGGGTGGCGTCCGCCGGATAGATGTCCGCAGTTGGTCGAGCCACTTCCACGTGTCCCCCTCACGCGTCCCGCGGCAGCGGTCGTACTGTCGCTGCCCGAGCCAGCAAGGGTATGACGAAGAGCCGCGCGTGGGTACGGTCACAACCGTCCCATTTGGATCACGCGCGCATCGCGTCACGCCTCGGGAAGCGGGTCCCGGCCGGCGTCAGGCGAGCTTCTTGAGGCGGTCGACCGCCTCTTCGAGCACCGGGATCCGCTTGCAGAACGCGAACCGTACGAAGGGGGCGCCCGCGTCGCGGTGGTCGTAGAACACCGCGTTCGGGATGGCGACGACGCCCGCGCGTTCGGGCAGCGCGCGGCAGAACGCGAAGCCGTCGCTCTCGCCGAGCGGGCGGATGTCGGTGGTGACGAAGTAGGTGCCCGCGGGCCGGAACACCTCGAAGCCCGCCGCCGCGAGACCGTCCGCGAGCAGGTCGCGCTTGGCGCTCATGTCTGCGCGGAAGGCGTCGTAGTACGAGTCGGGCAGCGAGAGCGCCTCGGCGATCGCGTACTGGAAGGGGCCGGACGCGACGTAGGTGAGGAACTGCTTCGCCGAGCGGACCGCGGTGACCAGCTCGGGGGACGCGGTCACCCAGCCGACCTTCCAGCCCGTGAACGAAAAAGTCTTGCCGGCCGACCCGATGGTCACCGTGCGCTCGCGCATGCCGGGGAGCGTGGCGAGCGGGATGTGCCCGGCGTCGCCGAACGTCAGGTGTTCGTACACCTCGTCCGTGATCACCAGGAGGTCGCGTTCGACGGCGAGGGCCGCGATCGCGGTGAGCTCCTCGCGGGTGAGGACGGTGCCGGTCGGGTTGTGCGGGGTGTTGATCAGAAGGAGGCGGGTGCGGTCGGTGACCGCGGCGCGCAGCTCGTCCAGGTCGAGGCGGAAGGCGCCGCCGTCGGGGCGCAGGGTGACGGGGACGCGGGTGCCGCCCGCCAGCGCGATGCTGGCCGCGTACGAGTCGTAGTACGGCTCCAGCGCGACGACCTCGTCGCCGGGTTCGACCAGGGCGAGCAGCGAGGCGGCGATGGCCTCGGTGGCGCCGGCCGTGACGAGGACCTCGCGGTCCGGGTCGAAGGTCAGACCGTAGCGGTGCTCCTGGTGGGCCGCGATCGCGGTGCGCAGCTCGGGGACGCCGGGGCCCGGCGGGTACTGGTTGCCGCGGCCGTCGCGCAGCGCCCGCACGGCCGCCTCGCGGATCTCCTCGGGGCCGTCCGTGTCGGGGAAGCCCTGGCCGAGGTTGATCGAGCCGGTCGCCGTGGCCAGCGCGGACATCTCCGCGAAGATCGTGGTCCCGAACTCGGCGAGACGGCGGTTGAGCAGGGGGCGCGCGCTGGAGGTCATGGCCGCCATCCTGCGCCGAACCTCTGGAGTTCCTCAACTCTGCTTTGAAGGGGCGCGGGCCCGGGAATCCCCGAATCACGCCCGACGGGGGCGTTCTCGGGGGAATGAGAGGAAGGTGAGGGCCGTGATCATCGGAGCCATCATCTTTGTACTTGTGGTCGTGGGCATCGTCGTGGCCGTGTCGTCCGCGGGCGGCTCGGGCAAGGCACGGAGCGGGAAGACGTCACTGAGCAAGGGCCGGTCGTCCCGCTCCAGCGGCAGCTGGTGGGCCGGCGGCGGCGGTGCGGCGGGCGGGGCCTCCTGCTCGTCGGGCGGCTCCGGCGGACACCACGGGCACTCCTGCGGCGGCGGATCCTCGTGCGGGGGCGGCAGCTCCTGCGGCGGCGGCGGCGGCGGGGGCGGGTGCGGCGGCGGCGGAAGCTGACCGCGCCACGAGGACACGTACGGCCCACAGGGAGGCGGCTGACACGGGGCAGCCGGTCCGCGTGGGCCGTACGTATGTGTGTGTCAGCCGTAGAAACGTGCGACGAACAGGGCGCCATATGCGCCCGGAAAGGTCCGTTGCGCGGGAACGGTACGCAAGTTGCCGAGAGAAGTTGAACAGTTGAGCTGTGGGGTCCCCGGAGGGGATGGAAACCCGGCGAAGTTGGGTAAAAACCCTGTGGCGGCGCCTCTGTTCATGATTCTCTCTTAACCGTCAAAGCGGCCCTCGTGTGTTCGCGTGGGCACGTGCCGGCCCTCCCCTTCAGCGCCGGCCTCACCTTCCTTTTGCGTGTTAGCGGAGCCGACCCATGCTCACGACCCTGAACACCGCCTACACCGACACGCGTGCGGACGACCTGGCCTGGGCTCTCGGCCGCGAACCGCTGCCCGCGCTCGCCACGCTCGACCTCGAACTCGCCGGTGCCCAGCTCCAGTTGAGGCTCCTCGGCGCCTCGCACCAGGTACTCCTGGAGGAGGAGCGCGGCACCTGCTCCGAGACCGTCGCCTGTATCCCGGGCAGCAGCACCCCGCTACCGCTCGGCGTCGCCAAGCGCATGGGCGACTGGGAGTACGAATTCGCGGCACACGTCGAGACCCTCTCGAAGGGCTCGTTCGCGGGCCGCGCCCAGGAGCTCATCGCGCTGGTGTCCGACCATCCCAACGGCCTCGCCGGGGTGTTCCCCGGCAGCCCGCACGCCTTCACCGCACTGCTCGCCCACCGGCAGGAGGGCCAGGTGCACTGGCGCACCTGGCACGCCTATCCGCAGGAGGGTCAACTCGTCGTCACCCGGACCCGGGTGGGCGTGCGGATCCCGGCTGCGGTGCCGTGACGCCATGGGCTGCAACTCATGCGCGCGCGGACCCACTTCCACACGTGTGGGTGACTGGACGGAGTGGTGCGGTGACGTAGCGTTCGCAAGGTGATCGAGCCGCGCACCCCCGTCCAGACCGGCGTCCCGCGCGCCCGGAGCGAGGAGGACAGGGCGCCCCTTCCCGTGGCGCCCCTTCCCGTGAAACCGGCGACGGGGCGGTTCCTCGTCCTCGCGGGCGTCTTCCTCTGCGCGGCCTGCGGACTCGTGTACGAACTCGAACTGGTGGCGCTCGCCTCGTACTTGATCGGCGACTCGGTCACCCAGGCGTCCGTCGTGCTGTCCGTGATGGTCTTCGCCATGGGCATTGGCTCGCTCGGGGCCAAGCGGCTGCGGCTGCGTGCCGCCGCCGGGTTCGGCGCGGTCGAGGCCGCGCTCGCCCTGGTCGGCGGGTGCAGCGCGATGGCGCTGTACGCGGTGTTCGCGTGGACCGGCGACTGGGGCGGGTCCTGGGCGGGCGGCTCGCGCTACATGCTCGTCGGGTTCTCCCTCGCCATCGGTGTGCTCATCGGCGCCGAAGTGCCCCTCCTGATGGTGCTCATCCAGCGGATCAGGCGGCAGGACCCCGGTGGCGCCGTCGCCGACCTGTTCGCCGCCGACTACGTGGGCGCGCTCGTCGGCGGGCTCGCCTTTCCCTTCCTTCTGCTGCCGATGCTCGGGCAGCTGACGGGCGCGCTGCTGACCGGCGCGGTCAACGCGCTCGCGGGCGGCGCCCTCGTACTCGGCCTGTTCCGCAGGGACCTGACGCGCCGGGGCCGCTGGACGCTGCTCGTGGCGAACGTCGTCGTGCTCGGCCTGCTCGCCTGCGCCGCGGTCCGCGTGGACGACTTCGAGCGGGCCGCCCGGCAGGCCATGTACGGCAGGGACGTACGCGTCGCCGTCCAGACCGGCGTACAGGAGGTCGTCCTCACCGGCGGCAAGCACGAGCCGCTCGGCCTCTACCTCGACGGGCGCCTGCGCGTCAGCGGCCGGGACGAGCAGCGCTACCACGAGGGCCTGGTGCGGCCCGCGATGACCGGGCCGCACGCGCGCGTGCTCATCCTCGGCGGCGGTGACGGCCTCGCCGCCCGCGAGGTCCTGCGCTTCCCGGGGGTGCGGCAGGTGGACATCGTCGAGATCGACCCGGGCGTCGTACGCCTCGCCAGAAACGATCCGCCGCTCAGCGCGCTCAACGGGCACGTGTACCAGGACCGGCGCGTGCGGGCCGTGACCGGGGACGCCTTCCAATGGCTGCGCGGGCCCCACACCCCGTACGACGTCGTGATCTCCGATCTGCCCGACCCCGGGATCACGGCCAGCACGAAGCTGTACTCGCAGGAGTTCTACGGCCTGGCGGCCCAGGTCCTCGCGCCGGACGGGCGGCTCGCCGTGCACGCCGGGTCGCTGTCGTCGCGGCCCCGCGTGTTCTGGACGGTCGACACGACGCTGCGCGCGGCGGGCCTGCGGACGGTGCCGTACTGGGTGGGCACGGGCGAACCGCCGGCCCCGGCCGGGCGGCAGCACGGGGCGTGGGACCGGCTCACCGGGATCGCCGACGGGCCCGACCGGACGCTCGACGGGACGCGGGCGCCCAGCGACTGGGGGTTCGAGCTCGCGAGCCCGCGACCGCTGCCGGAGGGGGCCGTGCCGCGCGAGCAGGTGCGGGCGGCGGAGCGCTCGAGGATCACCGGACTCGCGCCGTCGACCCTGGTTCATCCGCGGTACGCCGACTGAGTACGGGCCGAACACGGGACGCGTGGGGCCGGGCGTGGGTAGGCTCGGGCGGCATGGAGCATGAGGTGTTCGTTCCGGTTCCGGCGGAGTCGTTGAGGGGCGCGCTGGCAGCCCCCGAGTTGGTGGCGAGGGCGGTGCCCGGGCTTCAGCGGGAGGCCTCCGGCGACGGCGGCAGGCTGAAGCTCCGCATCGGCGGCCACACCATCACCTACCGCGGCACCCTGCGCGTCACCGAGACGGAGACCGGGGCGTTCGCGGTCGAGGGCGACGGCACCGAGGCGCGCGGCACCGGGTCCGTGAAGTTCGCGGTGACGGTCCGGGTCGCCGCCGCGTCCGGCGGCTCGAACGTCACGTTCGTCGCGTCCGGCAGCGGGGACGGCCGGGTCGCCGAACTCTCCGAGGACGCCGTGCAGTCCGCGGTGCGCCGTCTCCTGAGCCGCTTCGCGGAGGCGCTCGGCACGGCGGCGGAACCGGGGACGGACCCGGGGGCGGAGGACGCGGCCCCTGCGGGAGACTCCGCCGAGGACACGGCGGACGCCGCAGACGCCGCAGACGCCACCGACACGGACGCCGAGGACGAGGACCACACCTCCGTCTTCGAGACCGAGATCCCGCCGCCCTCGCTCGCCCCCTTCGCCGAGCTGGACCCCGAAGCCGAGGCTGCCGCAGAGGAGGCCGGGTTCGACCCCGAAGCGCCGCCCGCCGAGGCCGCCCACGCGCGCCGCACCATGATCGGCCGCAGCGCCGAGGAGGTCGACCACGCGCCGCCGCGCGGCCGGTACGCCCCCGTGCCCGCGCCCGAGACCACGGCGGCCACCGCCACCCTTCGCTGGGCCGCGCCCGCCGCCGCCCTCGTGGTCGCGTCAGCGATCGTCGTCGGCCGGGTACTGCGCCGCCGGCGCTGATCGAAACGTAAGGTCGGCCCGTGACTACCCAGGAAACGACGCTGACCGCGGGTGACGCGGAAGTGACCGTGCAGCCGGGCAACGGCTGCCGCGTGAGCAGCCTGCGGATCGGCGGCACCGAACTCCTCCGGCAGGGGGAGCGGTACGGCTGCTTCCCGATGGTGCCGTGGTGCGGCCGCATCAGGGACGGCAGGTTCCGGGACGGCGGGCAGACGTACCAGATGCCCCTGAACTCGCCGCCCCACGCCATCCACGGCTTCGCCCGCGACGCCGAGTGGACGACCGCCCGCGCGAGCGCCGACGAGGCCGTCTTCACGTACGACCTCGCGGAGCCCTGGCCCTGGACCGGGCGCGTCACGCAGATGGTGCGCCTCGCCGAGGACTCGCTCACGCTGACGCTCGGTATCGAGACGTACGGCGACTCCTTCCCCGCGCAGGCCGGCTGGCACCCCTGGTTCAACCGGACCCTCGACGGCTCCGCCGACGGCGCGCGTGTCGAGTTCTCACCGGCCTGGCAGGAGGAGCGCGGCGACGACCACCTCCCCACCGGCAAGCGGATCGACCGCACCGACGGCCCCTGGGACGACTGCTTCGGCATGCCCGACGGCGTCGACGTGACCCTGACCTGGCCGCAGCAGTTTGAGGTCAGGATCGCGAGCCGGGAGCAGTGGGTCGTCGTCTACGACGAGCAGGAGGCGGCCGCGTGCGTGGAGCCGCAGACCGGCCCGCCGGACGGTCTGAACACGCTGCCACGCCTCGTCACCCCGGTGGAGCCCCTTGAGGCGTCGACCACCTGGACGTGGCGGGCGCTCTAAGCTCTTAGCCATGACGAACGACGTGCGCGACGCGCTTCTCCAGCAGATCAAGGACAAGGCCGTGGTGCACGGCAAGGTGACGCTCTCCTCCGGTCTGGAGGCGGACTACTACATCGACCTGCGCCGCATCACCCTCGACGGCGAGGCCGCCCCGCTGGTGGGCCAGGTGCTCCTCGACCTGACCGCCGACCTCGACTTCGACGCCGTGGGCGGCCTGACGATGGGCGCCGACCCCGTCGCCGGCGCCATGCTGCATGCGGCCGCCGCCCGGGGCGAGCGCCTCGACGCCTTCGTGGTCC
Source organism: Streptomyces sp. CB01635 (assembly GCF_002803065.1). Lineage (GTDB taxonomy): Bacteria > Actinomycetota > Actinomycetes > Streptomycetales > Streptomycetaceae > Streptomyces. The sequence goes on along the minus strand of NZ_NNBL01000014.1, from coordinate 117,882 downwards.
GCAAGGCCGCCAAGGCGCACGGCATGCAGCGCCGCGTCGAGGGCCCGGACATCAGCGGCCGCCGCGTGCTCGTCGTCGAGGACACGTCCACCACCGGCGGCTCCCCGCTCGCCGCCGTCGAGGCCGTGCGCGAGGCCGGTGCCGAGGTCGTCGGCGTCGCCACGATCGTGGACCGCGCCACCGGTGCCGCCGAGAAGATCACCGAGGGCGCCGGGGTGCCCTACCTGTTCGCGTACGGCAAGGACGAACTGGGCCTCGACTGAGGCCGGTCGACAACGGGCCGGACCCAGTACGCGACCAGTACTGGAGCTGTCCGGCAAGTCTGGAAAGATGGGGGCGACGATGACGTCGCCATCCGGGGCCGATCCAGACGAGAGGCCCCAGGTCAGGGTCTGACAGCACACACCCGCACATCCCAAGGAGCGGACACATGCCCATCGCAACTCCCGAGGTCTACGCCGAGATGCTGGACCGGGCGAAGGCCGGCAAGTTCGCCTACCCGGCCATCAACGTGACCTCCTCGCAGACCCTGAACGCTGCGCTGCGCGGCTTCGCGGAGGCCGAGAGCGACGGCATCATCCAGATCTCCACCGGTGGTGCGGAGTTCCTGGGCGGCCAGTACAACAAGGACATGGTGACGGGCGCCGTGGCCCTCGCCGAGTACGCGCACATCATCGCCGAGAAGTACGACGTCACCGTCGCGCTGCACACCGACCACTGCCCCAAGGGCAAGCTGGACGGCTATGTGCGCCCGCTGCTCGACATCTCCGCCGAGCGCGTCAAGGCCGGCCGCAACCCGCTGTTCCAGTCCCACATGTGGGACGGCTCCGCGGAGACCCTCGCCGACAACCTGGCCATCGGCCAGGAGCTGCTCGCGAAGGCCGCCGCCGCGAAGATCATCCTCGAGGTCGAGATCACCCCGACCGGTGGCGAGGAGGACGGCGTCAGCCACGAGATCAACGACGAGCTGTACACGACCGTCGACGACGCGATCCGCACCGCCGAGGCCCTGGGCCTGGGCGAGAAGGGCCGCTACCTGCTCGCCGCGTCCTTCGGCAACGTGCACGGCGTGTACAAGCCGGGCAACGTCGTCCTGCGTCCGGAGCTCCTCAAGGACCTCCAGGAGGGCGTCGGCGCCAAGTACGGCAAGACGGCCGGGTCGCAGCCGTTCGACTTCGTCTTCCACGGCGGCTCCGGCTCCACCGAGCAGGAGATCGCGACGGCGCTGGAGAACGGCGTCGTGAAGATGAACCTCGACACCGACACCCAGTACGCCTTCACGCGTCCGGTCGCGGACCACATGTTCCGCCACTACGACGGCGTCCTGAAGGTCGACGGCGAGGTCGGCGTGAAGTCGCAGTACGACCCGCGCACCTGGGGCAAGTCCGCCGAGGCGGGCATGGCCAAGCGCGTCTCCGAGGCCTGCGCGAACCTGCGCTCCACGGGCACGAAGCTCAAGTAGTACGAGGCTGGTCACCGGGGCCCGGCATCCCTCCTGGGGTGCCGGGCCTCCGGCGTACCCCGAGGGAGATGACTGTGCGCTACGACTTCGACACCCCGGTCGACCGGCGCGGCACGTGGTGCGTCCAGTGGGACGGGGTCGCGGACCGGTTCGCGTTGCCCGATCTGCTGCCGTTCACCATTTCCGACATGGACTTCGCCTGCGCGCCCGAGGTCCTCGCGGCGCTCGGGGCCCGGCTCGCGCACGGCGTGTTCGGGTACACGGACTGGCGGCACGACGACTTCCGCGGCGCCGTGCGCGACTGGTTCGCGACCCGGTACGGCACCGAGGTCGACGTGGACGGGCTCGTGTACGCCCCGTCCGTGCTCAACCAGATAGCCCAGCTCCTGCGCATGTGGACGCGGCCCGGCGACGGCGTCGTCCTGCACACCCCCACGTACGACGGCTTCCGCAAGGCGGTCACCGGGCTCGGCCGCAAGATGCGCACCGCCGGTGTCGACGACTGGGCGGGTCTGGAGCGGGAGCTGGCGCGGCCCGACAGCCGGGTCCTGATCCTGTGCTCGCCGCACAACCCCACGGGCAAGGTGTGGACGGACGCCGAGCTGACCCGGATCGCGGACCTCGCCCGGCGCCACTCGGTCGCCGTCATCAGCGACGAGATCCACGCCGACCTCACGCACACCGGCCACGTCCACCGCCCGTGGACGCCGTACGGCGAGGGCCTGCGCTGGGCGCTCGTCACCTCCGCCACCAAGGCCTTCAACTTCCCTGCCCTGAGCGGGAGTTACGGCTTCGTCGGCGATCCGGAGGACCACGCCGAGTTCGTGCGGCGCATGGACACCGCGGAGGGCCTCGCCTCGCCGGCCGTCCTGTCGCTGACCGCGCACATCGCCGCGTACCGCGAGGGCGGGGCGTGGCTGGACGGCGTACGGGAGTACACGCACGGGAACCTGGCGATGCTCGCGGAGCGGCTGGACGCCGCGTTCCCCGGGCTCGGGTGGCGGCCGCCGCAGGCCGGCTATCTCGCCTGGATCGATCTGCGTCCCCTCGGCGTCGACGACGACGCGCTCCAGCGGGAGCTCGTCGAGCGGGAGCGCGTGGCGATCATGCCGGGCACCACCTACGGGGCGCCCGGATTCGTCCGCCTGAACGTCGGCTGCCCGCGCGCCAAGGCCGAGGCGGGCGCGGACGCCCTGGTGCGGGCGCTGGGCAGGCTCGCGATCACCGGCATGGAACACACCGCCGGTCATGGCGCAGACTGGAACCCATGAGCCTTCACGAGAACCTTCTCGGGGGACCGCCCCCGACCGAGCTGCCCGACGACCCGGAGCCGCGCGAGCTGCTCGCGAGCGGCACGGCGCCCGCCGATGTCGCCGCGAAGTATCCGACCTCCTCCCTCGCCTGGGCGCGTCTCGCCGACGAGGCGTACGAGCGCGGCAGCGTCGTCGAGTCGTACGCGTACGCCCGCACCGGCTACCACCGCGGCCTGGACTCCCTGCGCCGCGCGGGCTGGAAGGGCCACGGCCCGGTGCCGTGGGAGCACGAGCCGAACCGCGGCTTCCTGCGTGCCCTGCACGCCCTCGCGCGCGCCGCGCAGTCCATCGGCGAGCAGGCGGAGTACGAGCGCTGTGCGCAGTTCCTCAAGGACTCCTCGCCCGCCGCGGCCCAGACCCTGGGCTAGGTTTCCGCACTTCCTCCAGGCCCGCCCGTGACGATGTGACCGGGCGGGCCTTGCCGTTTCGGGGGACGATTGCGGAGGATGCCGGTGGGGACCGGGGCCCCCGTGCCGGAATTCGGCAGGGGCGGACCGCTACCCGGAGTACGTTCAAGGAGACAGCGATGTCCCACGAGGCTCACGAGTCGAACGAGCCAGAGACGCCGTATCTCGACTTTGCGGGAACCACCCCTTACGAGGACTACGTCCAGGCCGACGTCCTCACCCACCTCCAGCACACCCGCTCCGACGACCCCGGAGAGATGGTCTTCCTGGTCACGACCCAGGTGATGGAGCTGTGGTTCACGGTCATCGTCCACGAGTGGGAGACCGCGTCGCGGGCCCTGCGCGGCGACGACGTGCCGACCGCGGTGGCCGCCCTGAAGCGCTCCGTGCGCGAGCTGGACGCGCTGAACGCGTCGTGGCGCCCGCTCGGCCAGCTGACCCCCGCGCAGTTCAACTCCTACCGGGCCGCCCTCGGCGAGGGCTCCGGCTTCCAGTCGGCGATGTACCGGCGCATGGAGTTCCTGCTCGGCGAGAAGTCCGCCTCCATGCTCGTCCCGCACCGGGGCGCGCCGCGCGTGTACGCGGAGCTGGAGAAGGCCCTGGAGGAGCCGAGCCTGTACGACGAGGTGCTGCGGCTGCTGGCCCGCCGCGGCCACGCCGTCCCCGAGGCCGTGCTCAAGCGGGACGTGGCGCAGAAGTACGAGCCGTCCCCCGAGGTCGAGGCCGTGTGGACCGCGCTGTACGCCGGTGACGAGGGCGACGAGCTCGCCCGCCTCGGCGAGGCCCTCACCGACGTCGCCGAGCTGGTGTGGCGATGGCGCAACGACCATCTGGTGGCGACCCGCAGGGCGATGGGCGCCAAGACGGGCACGGGCGGCTCCGCGGGCGTGGCCTGGCTGGAGAAGCGCGCGCAGAAGAACGTGTTCCCCGAGCTGTGGACAGCGAGGTCCCATGTCTGACGTCACTGCGCTTGCCGGTAAGGCGCTGGAGCTGGACGCCGCCGACGAGCTGGGCAAGCTGCGCGAGCGTTTCGTCCTGGACGACACCGGCGACAGCGTGTACCTCGACGGCAACTCGCTCGGCGCGCTCCCCGCGCAGGTGCCGGGGCGCGTCGAGGACGTCGTGCGCCGGCAGTGGGGGGAGCTGCGCATCCGTTCCTGGACCGAGTCGGGCTGGTGGACGGCGCCGGAGCGGATCGGCGACCGGATCGCGCCCCTCGTCGGCGCCGCCGAGGGACAGATCGTCGTCGGCGACTCGACCAGCGTCAATGTGTTCAAGGCGCTGGTGGGCGCGGTGCGCCTGGCCGGTGAGGGGCGCGACGAGATCCTCGTCGACGCGACGACGTTCCCGACGGACGGGTACATCGCCGAGTCCGCCGCCCGGATGACGGGCTGCACGCTGCGTCCGCTGACCCCGGCGGAGGTCCCGGGCGCGCTCGGCGACCGTACGGCCGCGGTGCTCCTCAACCACGTCGACTACCGCACGGGCCGCCTGCACGACCTGCCCGCGCTGACCGCCGCGGTGCGCGCGGCGGGCGCCGTGTCCGTCTGGGACCTGTGCCACAGCGCGGGCGCGCTGCCGGTCGGGCTCGACCGGCACGGGGTCGACCTCGCGGTCGGCTGCACGTACAAGTACCTGAACGGCGGCCCGGGTTCACCCGCGTACCTGTATGTGCGCAGTGATCTGCAGAGCCGCTTCGACTCACCGCTGCCGGGGTGGAACTCGCACACCGAGCCGTTCGGGATGCGGCCCTCGTACGAGGCCGGGGACGGGGCGGTGCGAGGCAGGGTCGGCACTCCCGACATCCTGTCCATGCTCGCCCTGGAGGCGGCGCTCGACGTGTGGGACGGGGTGTCGGTGGACGCGGTGCGCGCCAAGTCGCTCGCGCTGACCGACTTCTTCCTGGAGTGCGTCGAGGCGTACGTGCCCGCGGGGCGGGTCGAGTCGGTGACGCCGGCGGCGCACGCCGAGCGCGGCAGCCAGGTGGCGCTGCGTGCCGACGACGCCGGGGCCGTCATGGAGCGGCTGATCGCGGTGGGTGTGGTCGGTGACTTCCGCGCGCCCGACGTGCTCCGGTTCGGCTTCACCCCGCTGTATCTCGGGTTCGCCGAGGTGGAGCGGGCCGCGCGGGTCCTCGCGGATCAGCTGGCGGCCGCGGCGGCGTAGAGGCGCCTCAGGCGGTGTAGACGCCCGCTTCCGCCGCCGCGACGGCGGCGTCGGCGGCCTGGTCCGCGTCGGCTTCGGTCGGCGCGGATCCGGCCGTCAGGAGCTGGTAGTACAGGGGCGCGGACACGGCCCGCACGACGGCCGCCGCGTCCGTGCCGGCCCTCAACTCGCCGCGCCGCACGGCCTGTTCCACGCACGGAGCCCACTCGGCGACCCGTACCTCGTAGAAGCGGCGCAGCGCCGCCGACGTCTTTTCGTCGCAGGCCGCGGCGGCGATGACGGCCCGGAACAGGGCGCCCTGGCGGGGGTCGGCCAACGCGCGCCGCACCAGGCGGGCGTTGGCCCGCAGGTCGCCGCGCAGGGCCCCGGTGTCGGTGCGCGGCAGCGACTGCTCGGCCATGTCGGCGAGCAGATCGGCGACGAGCCCCGTGACCGAGCCCCAGCGCCGGTACACCGTCGTCTTGCCGACCTCCGCGCGCCGGGCGACGTCCGCCAGGTCGAGATGGGCGAAGCCCTGTTCGGCAAGCACGTCACCGGCGGCGTCGAGGACGGCGGCGCGCACCCGCGCCGTGCGCCCGCCGGGACGGACGGTGCCGGGCTCCGCCTGCACGGTGGCGGGGTCCGAAGGGGCGGTCCCGGGCTCTGCTTGTTCGGGCATACGGTCAGGGTAACGGCACAGGGGAACCGTTTATCCGGTTACGGTGTGTGTCCGCCCACGTCACCGGCCTGGTAGCGTCCGCATACTTTCCAATTCCGCCGTGACGCTGAGAGGTTGGAGCATGCCGGACGATGCCGCCGCCCGCGACGAGGCCGAAGAGGCATCGGCCTTCTCGCACCCCGTGGTCCCGCCAGACGTCACCGCCGCGTACGGGGATCACCCGGACCAGGTCGTCGACCTCTACGCGCCCCGCGACGGCGCGGAATCCGCGCCCCTGGTGGTGCTCCTGCACGGCGGCGCGTGGCGCGCGCCCTACGACCGGCAGCACCTCACGCCGTTCGCCGACTTCCTCGCGCGGCGCGGCTTCGCGGTCGCCAACGTCGAGTACCGGCGCGGCAGTTCACTGCCCCAGCAGGGCGGTACCGCTCCGGTGGCGGGGCGCTGGCCGGAGACGTTCGACGACATCGCCGCCGCTCTCGACGCACTCCCCGGCCTCGTACGGGAAGTGCTGCCGCAGGGTGACCCGCGGCGCACCGTCGTGGTGGGGCACTCGGCCGGCGGGCAGCTCGCTCTGTGGGCCGCCGCGCGGCATCTGCTGCCCGAGGACGCGCCCTGGCGCACCGCCGCCCCCGCACCGCTGCGCGGCGTCGTCGCGCTCGCCCCGATCGCCGACTTCGTGACGGCTCGCGACCTCGACGTCTGCTCCGGCGCACCCGCCCAATTCCTGGGCGGCAAGGCCGTGTTCGAGGAGCGCCTGCCGTACGCCGACCCGGCCGCGCTGCTTCCCACGGGCATCGCGACGACGCTGGTGCAGGGACGGGCGGACACGACGGTGCCGTACGCGGTCGCGGAGGCCTACGCGGACGCGGCGGCGAAGGCGGGCGAGGTCGTGGGGCTCACGCTCCTGGAGGACGTCGGCCACTTCCCGCTGATCGACCCCGCCGCGGACGCGTGCGCCGTGGTGGCTGAGGAGATCGCCCAGCTGGCGTGGTGACGGCGCCCGGCCCTGGCGGGAGCGTGTAGTACCTGCGACGGAGGGCCCAGGACCCTCCTCCCGTGGGACGCCTTCGGGGCGGGCCGCCGCTTACGGTGCTGTACGTGACCGAAACCCAGACCCAGACGATGCCGACGGGGGCCAAGAGCCGCAGCCCCGAGTACCGTCTCGCCGCCGGCGCGCTGAGCGGCCTGCGGCAGGACCTGTTCAAGGATCCCTTCGCCTACCGCCCGCTGCCGCCGTGCTCCCCGGACGGCCCGCTGATCGGGCGGCTGCCGGAGCGGCTGCGCCGCTACGCGGTGTGGACTCCGCACGCCGTGGTCCTGGGCGCCGCCCTGTTCACGCTGCTGATCGCATTCGCCGTCGGCGACGCGATGGGCGGCGACGTGATCCACGCGCTGTCCGGGTTCATCCCGGCACTCGCCGTGGCGATGACGCTGATCAGGCCGGTCGGGGCATGGTGGATATCCCTCGTGTCGACGCCGTTCGTCGCGATCATGGGAGGGGACGGATTCGGCGCTCCGTGGGCGCCCGCCGGGTTCTTCGCGCACCTCGTCGTGATGACGGTGGTCGCGGCCAGGACCCGGCCCCGCACGGCGGCCTGGATGTGGGCGGGCACGGCCGCCTTCGGCTTCTTCGCGTCGGTCTTCTGGTACAGCATGGACCCGGACACCGCGCCGATGCTCTTCGTCTCCGCGCTCGCCCTCCTCGTCACCACGTCGGTGCACGTCAGGCGCGAGGCGAAGGTGGAGATGACCGCGCAGCGCCAGGTCACGGCGGTGGAGCGGGACAAGCGCACGCTCCTGGAGGAGCGCACGAACATCGCCCGCGAACTGCACGACGTCGTCGCGCACCACATGTCGGTCGTCGCGATCCAGGCGGAGGCCGCGCCCTACCGTGTGGAGAACCCGCCCCCGGAGCTGGAGCAGGCGTTCGTCACGATCCGCGAGAACGCGGTGGCGGCGCTCACCGAGCTGCGCCGGGTCCTGGGCGTCGTACGGGCCGAGGACTATGAGGCGCCCGACGCCCCGCAGCCCACGCTCGCGGACCTCGGCCGGCTCCTGGAGAACGTCGGGGAGGCCGGGCTCCGGGTCGGGCAGACGGTCACCGGCGCGGTCCGTGACCTGCCGCAGGGCGTCGAGCTGTCGGCGTACCGCATCGTGCAGGAGGCGCTGAGCAACGCGCTGCGGCACGCGCCCGGCGCCGAGGCGCGCGTCGAGGTGTCGTACGTCCTCGGGGGGCTCGGCCTGCGCATCGTGAACGGCCCGCCGACGGGGCTGGTCAAGCCGTCGCCGGGCGCGGGCCACGGGATCACCGGCATGCGGGAGCGCATCGCGATGCTGAGCGGCGAGATGACGGCCGGCCCGACGGCGGACGGCGGCTACGAGGTGGCGGCGTTCGTGCCGGTGGCGACACCGGAGCCCGCGCCACAGCCGACGACGGCGACGGACCAGTCGGGAGACCCCGCATGACCATCCGCGTACTGATCGCCGACGACCAGATGATGGTCCGCGAGGGTTTCTCGGTGCTGCTCAACGCGATGCCCGACATCGAGGTCGTCGGCGAGGCGGTCAACGGCCGTGAGGCCGTCGCCCGGGTCCGTGAACTCTCCCCGGACGTCGTCCTCATGGACATCCGCATGCCGGAGCTGAACGGCATCGAGGCCACCCGCGAGATCGCCGCCATGGACCGCGGCGCGAAGGTGCTCGTCCTGACCACCTTCGACCTCGACGAGTACGTCTACCAGGCGCTGCGCGCGGGCGCCTCCGGCTTCCTCCTCAAGGACGCCTCGGCCCGCCAACTGGCCGACGGCGTAAGGGTGGTGGCCGAGGGCGAGGCCCTACTCGCCCCCTCGGTCACCCGCCGCCTGATCACGGAGTTCTCCAAGCTCTCCGAGATCCCGAAGCTGCCGGCGGTGGCGAACCCGGGGGCGTTCGGCGAGCTGACGGAGCGCGAGACGGAGGTGCTGGTCCTGATCGCCCAGGGCCTGTCGAACGCGGAGATCGCCGAACGGCTCGTCGTCGCCGAATCGACCATCAAGACCCATGTCAGCCGCGTCCTCGTGAAGCTGGGCCTGCGGGACCGCACCCAGGCGGCGGTCTTCGCGTACGAGGCGCGGCTGGTCAGGCCCGCGTAAGCAGTCGGCGTACAGAGGGGATCATCAGCTCCGGGGGCCGAGGTCGAGCGTCTCGCGGTGTGCGTGCCACCGCTTCATCAGGCCCTTCAGCTCGCCGTCCAGGAACTCCATGAACGCCGCCGTCTCGGCGATGCGCAGGCCCGCGGGGCTGTCCGGGCCCAGTGATTCCACCCCGTCGCGCAGGACCCTCTCCCAGCGCGCGAGGAGCTGGTCGCGGCGGGTGAACGTCTCGAACCACAGGTCGTTGTGGAGCCGGTAGCGGTCGCGGCGCGAGCCGGGCTCCCGCTCGCGGCCGACCATGCCCGCCTGCGTCAGATAGCGCACGGCCCCGGACACCGCCGCCGGGCTGATCTGCAGTCGTTCGGAGAGCTCGGCGGAGGTCAGCGCGCTCTCGTCGGAGGCGAGCAGCGAGGCGAAGACGCGGGCGGCCATCCGCTGCATCCCGGCCTCGGTCATCTCCGCGGCGAACCGCTCCACGAAGCGTGACACCGCCGCCTCGACGCCGTCCTGGTCCGCCCCGCTGGCGCCGTCGCCGTCCTTCGTCGCGCTCATGTCCCGATCATCTCCCCTGGGTGACGTGCAGCCTCAAGTTTATACGCTTCCTTAACTTCACAAGTTTGTGAAAGTAGCGTACGTTCTGAAACATGACGAAGGCAATGACCGTCTCCGGACTGCACAAGTCGTTCGGCAAGACGCATGCTCTGGACGGCCTCGATCTGGACGTCGAGGCCGGCGAGGTGCACGGCTTCCTCGGCCCCAACGGCGCCGGGAAGTCCACCACCATCCGCGTCCTGCTCGGCCTGCTGCGCGCCGACTCCGGCGCGGTGCAGCTGCTCGGCGGCGACCCCTGGGCCGATGCCGTCGCCCTGCACCGCAAGGTCGCGTACGTGCCGGGCGACGTCACGCTGTGGCGCAACCTCAGCGGCGGCGAGGTGATCGACCTCTACGGGCGGCTGCATGGCGGGCGACGGGCGGGCGGCCTCGACAAGGCGCGCCGGGCGGACCTGATCGAGCGGTTCGAGCTCGACCCGACCAAGAAGGGCCGCACCTACTCCAAGGGCAACCGGCAGAAGGTCGCCCTGGTCGCCGCGTTCGCGTCCGACGTCGACGTCCTCATCCTCGACGAGCCGACCTCCGGCCTCGACCCGCTGATGGAGGAGGTCTTCCAGGAGTGCGTCAAGGAGTCCGCCCGCGAGCGGGGCCGGACCGTGCTGCTGTCGTCGCACATCCTCAGCGAGGTCGAGTCGCTCTGCGACCGGATCAGCATCATCCGCAAGGGCCGTACGGTCGAGACCGGCTCGCTCAGCGAGCTGCGGCACCTGACCCGCACCAGCGTCACCGCCGAACTGGCCTCCGCGCCCAACGGACTCGCCCAGCTCCCCGGCGTGCACGACCTGGACGTCCAGGGCCTGCGCGTCAAGCTCCAGGTCGACAGCGACAAGCTCGACGCGGTGCTCCGCTCGCTCACCGGCTCCGGCGTACGGTCGCTCGCCAGCACCCCGCCCACGCTGGAGGAGCTGTTCCTGCGGCATTACCAGGACGATGGTGCAGACGGCGCCGCAGTCGAAGGGGCGATGTCGCGATGACCGCCGCCGTGGCCGACACGCGATTCGTCCCCCGCGCCGCCGGAGCGCGCCAACTCGCAGGCACAGGAACCCTGGTGAGGCTCGCGCTGCGCCGCGACCGCGTCATGATCCCCGTCTGGGTGGCCGTCATCCTCATGATGGTCCTGTCGATGCCGGGCTCGCTGAAGAGCGTGTACAGCACCGCCGCCGAGCGCGCCGACATCGCGCAGTCGATGGTCACGAACAGCTCGATGCGCGCTCTGTACGGTCCGGTGTTCGCCGACTCGATCGGCGGACTCACCGCGTGGCGCATCGGCGTCTACGGCGGGCTGTTCGCCGCCATCATGAGCCTGCTCATCGTCGTACGGCACACCCGTGACGAGGAGGAGAGCGGGCGGCAGGAGCTGGTGTCGTCGGCGATGGTGGGGCGGCGCGCCCCGCTGACCGCTGCCCTGCTCGCGGCGCTCGTGGCCAACGCGGCCACCGCGCTGCTGGTCGCGGGCGGCCTCGCCTCCCAAGGAGGCGGCGGGGCCATGGCGTTGGGGCTCGCGATCGCGGCGACCGGCATGGTGTTCGCCACGATGGCGGCGATCGTCGCGCAGCTCACGGAGAGCGCGCGCCTCGCCAAGGGCCTCACGTCGGCGGTGCTCGGCCTGGCGTTCGTGCTGCGCGCGGCCGGGGACTCGGGGACGGCGGAGGGTTCGTCGGCACTGACCTGGCTGTCGCCGCTCGGGTGGCTGGAGAACACGCGGGCGTTCGCGGACGAGCGCTGGTGGGTGCTGCTCCTGTTCGTGGCGGGCGTCGCCGCGCAGGGTGTGGTCGCGTACGGGCTCGCGGGGCGGCGCGACATCGGGATGAGCTTCCTGCCGAGCCGTCCCGGCCCCGCCGAGGGCCGGCTCGGCACGGCGGGCGCGCTCGCCTGGCGACTCCAGCGCGGCACCGTGTTCGGGTGGAGCGCCGGGTTCCTCGTCGCCGGCATCGCGTTCGGCGGGATGACGCAGGGCGCGACCGATCTCGTCGGCGACAACCAGAAGACGCGCGACATCATCGAGCGGATGGGCGGCCAGTCCGGTGTCACGGACGCGTTCCTCGCCACGATGGTCGGCATGCTCGGCATGGTCGCCGCGCTCTACATCGTGTCGTCGGTCCTCCGCCTCAGCGGCGAGGAGACCTCGCAGCGCGCCGAGCCGCTCCTCGCGGCGGCGGTCGGCCGGCTGCGGTGGGCGGCGGGCCATCTGGTCATCGCGTTCGGCGGGGCCGCGCTGATCATGGTGGTCGGCGGCCTCGGCCTCGGGATCGGCTACGGGAAGAGCTTCGGCCCCGTCCTGGGCGCCTGCCTCACGCAGCTCGCCGCGATCTGGGTCATCGGGGGCCTCGCGGTGCTGCTGTTCGGGGTGTTCCCGAGGGCGGCGGTGGCGGCCTGGGCCGTCGCGGGCATCGCGCTCCTGATCGGCTGGATCGGTCCGGCGTTCGACCTCCCGCAGTCGGTCATGAACCTCTCCCCGTTCGGCCATCTGCCGAAGCTGCCGGGCGGCGACATGGCCTGGACCCCGGTCCTGACCCTCACGCCGATCGCGGTGGTCTTCGTCGCGGCGGGCCTGACGGGCCTGCGCCGCCGGGACCTGTCGAACTGACCGGCCGCGTCACTCGGGCAAGGTCAGCCCCCACGCACCCGCCCGTACCGTCCATGTGCGGGTGCGTACGGGGCCGGCCACCACCTGGTCCGCGCGGTAGCGGAAGTCCGGGCCCGACACCGTCACCGTGTGCGCGAGAACCCGCAAGGGCCCCGCCTCCGCGCCCACCGAGGACGGCCTGACCTCGACGCTGGCCCGGCCCGCCGCGTCGGGGGCCACGCTCACGCCCTCGACCGGCCGGTCCAGATCGACCAGCGTCACCCCGTCCGCCTCGACCCGCAGCCGCTGCGGCCCCGGGGCGGGCGCCGTCGGGCGAGCCGCCAGCGTGCGGACGAGGGACTGGCAGGTGCGCAGCCAGTGGTGCGCGGGGTCGGAGCCCAGCGCCGCCGGGTGCGCCACCGGCGGGATCCGCAGATTCCCGAGAACCACCCCGTCGGAGTCGTCGACGAGCAGATCGAGCCGCCGCTCGACGCCCTCCAGGGCCGCCCGCGCCGCCGCCACCGCCCCGGTCGGCACACCCAGGGAGCGCGCCAGCGAGACGCTCGCTCCGACCGGGACGAGCGAGAGAACACAACCCGCCAGCTCGCGCTCGCGGTGCAGCAGAGCCACCGCGCGCAGCAGCGCCCGGTCGTCCCCGATCACCACCGGCCGCCGGGAACCCCTTCTGACCAGGGCCTTCGCGAATTCCTCCGGCCCGTCCGGCAGACACACCTTCACCGTCGCACCGGCGCCGAGCACGTCCTTCGCGATGCGTACCGACTCGCCGTCCGCACGCCGGGCGACCGGATCGACGACCACCAGTAGCTGGTCAAAAGCCGCCACCTCGGTCCTGCCTCGCTTCCTCGGGTAGCATCTTGGTGCAAGAGCCCCTTGCGCTATTGCGCCAGGGGCTTCGTCTATTCCGGGGCACACCAAGGCACACCCATACAGGCGGCTACGGCCCCTGACCTTGGTCTTGCCCCGCCCGGAAGGGGTGTACGCCTGTGCCCGCACTTGTGCTGCTCGGTGCTCAGTGGGGTGACGAAGGCAAGGGAAAGGCCACCGACCTGCTCGGTGGATCCGTGGACTATGTGGTGCGCTACCAGGGCGGCAACAACGCCGGTCACACGGTCGTCGTAGGCGACCAGAAGTATGCGCTCCACCTCCTCCCTTCCGGGATCCTCTCGCCGGAGTGCACGCCGGTCATCGGAAACGGTGTCGTCGTCGATCCGTCGGTCCTGCTCTCCGAGCTGAGTGGACTGAACGAGCGCGGCGTCGACACGTCGAAGCTGCTGCTCAGCGGCAACGCGCACATCATCACGCCGTACAACGTGACCGTCGACAAGGTGACGGAACGCTTCCTCGGCAAGCGCAAGATCGGCACCACCGGCCGCGGCATCGGCCCGACCTACGCGGACAAGATCAACCGCGTCGGCATCCGCGTCCAGGACCTCTACGACGAGTCGATCCTCACCCAGAAGGTCGAAGCGGCGCTCGAGGGCAAGAACCAGCTCCTCACCAAGGTCTTCAACCGGCGCGCCATCGAGGCGGAGCAGGTCGTCGAGGAGCTGCTCGGCTACGCGGAGCAGATCAAGGGCTACGTCGCCGACACCACCCTGATCCTGAACAAGGCGCTCGACGACGACAAGGTCGTCCTCTTCGAGGGCGGCCAGGGCACGCTGCTCGACATCGACCACGGCACGTATCCCTTCGTGACGTCGTCGAACCCGACCGCGGGCGGCGCCTGCACGGGTGCGGGCGTCGGCCCGACGAAGATCAGCCGCGTCATCGGCATCCTCAAGGCGTACACGACCCGTGTCGGCGCGGGCCCGTTCCCGACCGAGCTGTTCGACAAGGACGGCGAGGCGCTGCGCCGCATCGGCGGCGAGCGCGGTGTCACCACCGGCCGTGACCGTCGCTGCGGCTGGTTCGACGCGGTCATCGCCCGCTACGCGACCCGTGTGAACGGCCTGACGGACTTCTTCCTCACCAAGCTGGACGTGCTCACGGGCTGGGAGCAGATCCCGGTCTGCGTCGCCTACGAGATCGATGGCAAGCGCGTCGAGGAACTCCCGTACTCCCAGACCGACTTCCACCACGCGAAGCCGGTGTACGAGTACCTGCCGGGCTGGTCCGAGGACATCACCAAGGCCAAGACCTTCGCCGACCTGCCGAAGAACGCGCAGGCGTACGTGAAGGCCCTGGAGGAGATGTCGGGCGCCCCGATCTCCGCGATCGGCGTCGGCCCCGGCCGCACCGAGACCATCGAGGTCAACTCGTTCCTCTAGGCCCCGCGCCCCGGAACAGCAGGCGCCCCGGTCCGCTTCGGCGGGCCGGGGCGCCTTCGCGTGTGCGGTCAGCCTCCGAAGACCGAGCCGAACTGCGGTGTGCCGGACGTGGACACGCCCACCGCCGAGGGCGAGAGCGACACCGCGCCCGTCGTGGTGATCCTGCCGCCGCTGGACTTGAGGACGGTGACCGCGCCGTTGCCCTCGTTCTCGCCGCCGACACCGATGGCCAGGTCCGACCTGCCGTCGGCGTTGAAGTCCGACAGCAGGACGTCGGTGCCGAACGCGTCCTTGTACTCGCTGGTGCCCGGAACGCCGGCCGTGTCCTGGGTGAAGGTCTGGGCGCCGGTTCCCGTGACGCCCGAGGCCGAGCCGTACAGGACGGTCACGGCGCCGCTGTCGCCCGATCCCGAGGCCGCGCCGTCCTCGGCGACGGTGCCGACGGCGATGTCGGAGAGACCGTCGCCGGTGATGTCGCCGACGCTGATCTCCCAGCCGAACAGGTCCGACGCCTCACCGGTGCCGGGGACGCCCGCGGTGTCCTGCGAGATCACGGTGGTGCCGCCGTCCGGTCCGGTGGCGGAGCCGTACGTGACGTGGATGTCGCCACCGGTGGACGTGCCGGGCTGCCCCTCGGAGTTGGACGAGTCGGAGGTCAGGCCGGTGACCACGTCGCCGAAGCCGTCGCCGTTGATGTCACCGATGTCGCTGATCACGCCGCCCGGCAGCGCGGTGGCGGTGGCGGTGGCGGACGGGCCGGACGCCGTGCCGGGCAGGTAGAAGTTGGCGAGGTAGTCGCCGTCACTGGTGGCGTTGTTGCCGCTGACGACGAGGTCGTCCTTGCCGTCGGCGTTCACGTCGCCGGCCGTGAGCTTGCGAAGGTGGTACGGGCTGGTCGCGCGCACCGGGGTGGTGACGGCGGTGACCGAGCCGACCGTGCCCGACTTGGCGATGCCGCTCTTGAAGACGCGGACGGACTTGCTGCTGTCCGCCGTCACGAGGTCGGTCTTCCCGTCGCCGTCGAAGTCGCCCGCCGCGACGTCGAAGCCGAACCGGTCGTGGCTCGTGGGCGCCGGGTCCGTGATGGTGGTGCCGCCCTTCAGCCCTCCGGAGGAGCCCCACAGGATGGTGACGGTCCCGCCGTCGGTGTCGCCGGGCATGTCCTCGTAGGGGGTGCCTACGGCGAGGTCGGTGAAGCCGTCACGGTTGAAGTCGCCCGGTGAGGTGACGTATCCGAAGAGGTCGCCGGACTCGGGAGTGCCCGGCACGCCCGTGGAACTCTGGGTGAGGGTGGCGCGCTTCGCGGCGCTGATCCCGTTCGCCGAGCCGTAGAACACCGTGATCTGCCCGGCCTTCGCGTGGCCGCCGACTGATGCCTCGGGGGAGGAGACGGCGACGTCCGGGTAGCCGTCGAGGTTGAAGTCGGCCTCGTGCGGCTGTGTCGCGGAGGCGCCGGGCGTCGCCGACGCGGCGCCGGCCGACAGGGAGACGAGGCCTCCGGTGAGTGCGGCCGCGGCGGCCGTCGCGGCCGCTATGCGGCCACGGCCCGGTCTGACGGCGGGGGTGCGCTTGTGCTTCGGCATGGCGGATTCTCCTGCGGCGGGCTCGGCATGGCGGTTTTGGTGATCAGGAGACCCGTGCCGGAGGCCGAAGGTTGTAGGCACCATCGGGCTTTTTTTCTGTGGGAGTCACGGGGAACGGGACCGTCACCCGTTTCCGCAGATCCGCAGCCCCACCGGCGTCCCGCACGGCAGATGGCCGTGGGTGCGGATGACGTCCTGGCCGGGGCCGCGGATCGCGTAGGCCAGGAAGCTGGAGGCGAGGGAGTCGGCGGGCGGGCGGCCGTAGGTGTAGGCGAACTCGATCTCGCGGTACGGGTAGCCGCTCGACTCGATGTGGTCGATGTCCGGCGCGTGGCCGTCGAGGGAGAGGCGGTGCAGGCCCTTCAGCTCGGTGGCGGCGCGCAGTTCGCTGTAGCCGAGCGCTCCGGGGATGCGGGCCACGGCGTCCAGGACCTGCTCGGTGGAGTCGAGTTCGCAGCGCAGTACGGGCACCGACCGCACCGTCCTGTTGGTGCAGTCGTCCGACGAGGTGCGGGGCTCCTCGCCCCCGGCGAGGACCCGGTCCTGGAGCGCGCGGCGGGTGCCGGAGCCCGAGGTGCGGCTGACCAGGACGACGGGCAGGTCGGGGCCGCCGAGCTGGGCCCAGGAGCGGATCTCGCCGCGGTAGAGGCGGCGTACGTCGGCGACCCGCAGGTTCCTGAGCCGGACCCGGTCGTTGACGACGAGCGTGAAGAGGGAGACGGCGACGTGGTTCTCGCTGAGCTGGGTGTAGCTCGCGGGGCGCGGCCCGTCGGAGAAGGTGACCACGGCCGGTGACCCCTTGGCCGGCTGCCCGGCGGCCCCCGTTCCCCGCGCGCCGCCTAGGGCGAGTTCCCGTACGCCGGTCTGGCTGCCGTGGGCGCTGACCGTGATCGTCACGTCCGGGCAGTGCTCCTCGTACTTCTGCTTCAGCTCCTCGGCGACCGGCGCGAACGCCGTCGAGCCGGTGACCGTCAGCGTGCCCTTCTCGCAATAGTCGGGCGGCGGCGGGGTGTCGGGCCACAGGGCGAGGGCCGCGAGCGCGATGACGAAGGCGCTCAGGAGGCCGGTCACCCGGCGAGCCCAGAGGCCGAACACGGGGGGCTTCTCGTCGGGCGTGACGCTGTGGTTCTCGTGCAGCTCACCGCCCTCGACATCGCCCTGGACGGTGGTGTCGCTGTCGACCGGTCCGCCGGTGAGCAGGACGAGGAGCTTGTAGTACGCGCCGGGGTTGAGCGGCACCCGCGGGATGCGCAGCGCGCTGCCCGAACTGACCAGTCCCGGACCCTGGTCGAAATGGCCCATCAGGTGCTCCGCCTCGGGCGGCAGCGTGACGGCCACGCCCCGGACTATGCGGTCCTCGAACACGGCGGTCAGGCCGTGGTGCGGCGACGAGTCCGTGTAGTCGTCCCGGCCGATGGGCACCGAGCCGTCGTTCTCGATGCGCAGCAGGACGAGCGTCGCATCGGACATCTCAGGCATTTCGTCGAAGAGTCCGAGCCGTACGTTGCTGGCGCCCGCGCGGTTGCTGCCGCCTATGACGGTGTCCATCTGCTTGCGGTAGCCGATGCGCTTGCGGCGCGGCGCGCGGCGGTCGATCCACACGGGCGCGGCGATGGACGCGATGCCGATGAGCACACCGGCGCCACCCATGACGACGTCGACATCGAACCAGCTCATGAGCCCCTCGCACGGGTGACCGACTTGATCGTGCGGTCACCGTACGAAACGGGCGGCGGGCCGGGGGCGGAACGGCGGGCGCGTCGGCGGATGTTCGCCAGACGACACCCTTCCGTTCAACTCGGCCCAGCGGACGGGGTGTTCAGCCCTTGCTGTACGTCAGTTCGTCGCCGTTGTCCATCGTGCGGCGCAGCTCGCCCGACGAGAGCACCTCGACCGAGCTCGGCTTGCCCGGACTGCACGAACCGGAGGGGCCCGAGACGACGTCCGTGGCGCCGATGCGCAGCGTCCCGCCGGACGCCGACACCAGCGTGCCCTGGAACACGCAGTGGTACGTGCCGCCGCCCTTGAGCGGGCCGTCCGCCGTCATCGACAGGACCGTGTCCCCGGGGCTGCCCTGCTGGATGCTCAGACGGCGGGTGTTGTGGCCTGTGCCGTTGTCGATCGAGGCGGTCCAGGTGCCGAGGAACTCGGTGGGCACGTCCCCGCCGGCGGGCGGTTCGGAGGAACTGGGCGGCTGCGATGTCCCGGGGTCCTGCGAGCTGGGCCCGCCGGTCGTCGGTCCCTGGCTCGTGGGCGCGTCGGACGTCGGCTGCTTGGGGTCATCGCTCTGGGAGGTCGTCCTGCCGTCGTCCTTCATCAGCGCGTACACCGATCCGCCCGCGCCGAGCGCCACGACGAGCGCCACCACGATCAGCGCCGCCGTGGAGCGCCCACTGCGGCGCGGCTCCGGCTGAGGCGCGCCGATGGGGACGACAGCCGGGCCGTACGGGGGTGTGGAGCCGGGGCCGTAGGGCGGCGTCCCGCCCCAGCCGCCCTGCTGCGGGTAGCCGTAGACGGGTGCCTGGGGGTGGGGGTGCGGATACCCGTACGCGGCGGAGGCGGGCGGCGGCGCCGGCGGGAGCGCGGGGGCGGGCGGGCCGGAGGGGGAGACCATCGTCGGCAGGTGGTTGACGGGGGCGGCGCCGGGCGCGCCGGGCGGGGGAGGGGTGGTCTCACCGCCACCGCCGCCACCGTCTCCGGTTCCGGCCGGCGCGGGCTTCTCCGTGTTGAGGCTGGGCGGCTTCCCGGAGGTCGCCCCGGTCGGACCGTCAGGGTCCTCGTTGTCCAGCAACTGCACGGCGTGCCGCCCCAGTTGCGCCACGAGCGCCCCAGGCAGCCACGGGTCACGCGTGCGTCCGCCGTCGCCGAGCGTGTCCTCGGCGCCGGTCCGCTCCAGAAGCTGGTCCAGGGTCGGGCGGGCCGAGGGGTCCTTGCGCAGACAGTCCCGTACGAGTTCCTGGAGGCCCTCCGGGAGCCCTTCGAGGTCGGGCTCCTCCTGGGCGATACGGAACATCAGGGCGTGCACCCCGCTGTTGGCCGTGCCGAACGGCAGCGCGCCCGTCGCCGCGTAGGCGAGGACCGAGCCGAGGCAGAACACGTCGCAGGCCGGGGTGATCCGGTCGCCGCGCACCTGCTCGGGGGCCATGAAGCCGGGCGAGCCCACGAGGGCGCCCGTTCTCGTGAGGCCGCCGTCCGTCACGGTCTCCAGGGCGCGGGCGATGCCGAAGTCGATGACGCGGGGCCCGTCGATCGTCACCAGGACGTTCGACGGCTTCAGGTCGCGGTGGATGAGGCCCGCGGTGTGGATGTCCTTGAGCGCGTGCGTGAGGCCCGCCGCGAGGATCCGCACGGAGCGCTCGGGCAGCGCGCCGTGGTCGTGCGAGACGACCGTCTGGAGCGAGGGCCCCGCCACGTAACCCGTGGCCACCCAGGGGATGTCCGCCTCGGTGTCCGCGTCGAGGACCGGCGCGGTCCACTCCCCTCCGACCTGCCGCGCGGCCTGCACCTCGAGCCGGAACCGGTTCCTGAACTCCTCCTGCTCGGCGAGCTCCTGGCGCACCAGCTTGACCGCGACCGTGCGCCCGCGGTCCGAGCGCGCCAGATAGACCTGGCCCATCCCGCCCGCCCCGAGCCGCGCCAGCAGCCGGTACGCACCGATGCGCTGCGGATCTCCCGCCCCCAGCTTCTCCATGTCGCGCCACCCTCCCCCATGTGTGACCAACATCCTGAGAATAGTGGGAGGTTGTGACACTGGGGGCGGGGCGGCGTCTACGGTTCCGTAACAGGGTGGGCCGTCGGGTGATCCCTGGGGTGATCCGTCACCTCGTCCAGGGCCGCCGACAGCCGTTCGAGCATCCGTACCGTCGCGGCGAGTTCGTCCTCACCGAGAGCCTTCGCGAGCCGGTCCGCGAGGGCCGCGTGACCGGGGCCGATCCGCGCGACCGCCGCGCGCCCCTCCTCGGTGGGGGCCAGGAGCTTGGCGCGCCGGTGGGCCGGGTTCGGCTCGTAGGCGGCGAGGCCCTGGGTGACGAGCAGGTCGGCGACGCGCTGGACGCTCTGGCGGGTGATGCCCATGACGCGCGCGATGCCGGCGACGGGCAGCGGCTCGGCCAGGACCGCGCCGAGCACCTGCCACCGGGCGGCGGTGAGCCCCGCGGGCCGTGACAGCTCCTCGGAGACGGACAGGAACTGGCCGTTGAGCCGGAAGACGCCGAGCGCCGTCCGGCTCAGCAGGTCCTGCCGCGCCCTGCTCACCCCTGCGCTCCCTGGAGGGTCTCGTACGCCGTCGCGTCGGAGTCGTGGAACAGCCGGTACCAGGCGTCGAGCAACTCCCCCTCGAACACCCCGAGCTCGCCGAGGATCTCGCGAGCGAACGCGACGGGCTCGGTCGGCCCGGCCGTGATCAGCCCGCCGTCCGTCACGGCGTCCGCGTCGACGTAGCGCCCGCCGCCCTTGTAGCCGGTGGCGTCCAGGTACATGGGGACGGCGCTGGTGTGCGCCCGGTCGTCGAGCAGGCCCTCGCGGGCGAGTCCGGCGGTGGCCCCGCAGATCGCGGCGACCGGCACGCCCGCGTCGAGGAAGGCGCGGGCCTTGCGGGCGAAGGGCGCGAGGTCGGCGCCGGTGTCCCAGAGGTCGGCGCCGGTGAGGATCAGCAGCGCGCTGTCCTCGGGGCGCAGCTCGTCGAGGGCCAGGTCGGGCTCGATGCGCACGCCGCCGATGGTGGTGACGGCCCGCCCGGCGTCGAGCGCGACGGTGCGGATCCCGTAACCGCCGCGGGCGAGGTGGGCGGTCGCGTGCCCCGACTCCCAGTCGGCGAGGGTGTCGTAGACGGCGAGGTGTACGGGCTTCCCGGTGCGGTTGATCGTCATGGCGTCCTCCAGAACCTCGGTCACCTGTTGCTGCCTGATATCTGGATCTCACCTCTTGCTGATGGCAGCATGCTGTCATTACGACAGTGTGCTGTCAATAGCATTCGAGCGACCCGACCCTCTCGCGGAATTTTATTTCCGCCAAACGGAACAATCTTGCGATCCGGTACGTACTACTTCACGACGACCCACGACGACCCACGACGACCACGTCACGACGTACCCCTTCACGTCTACGACCTCCCCCGACCGAGGAGACCGTGTGCTGAACAGGACGCCAGTCGCCGTCCGCGCCCTCGCGCGCGCCGCGCTCGCCGCCCGCCCCGTCGGACTCGACGAGACCGACGCCGCGGCCCCGCTGCTGCGCCACCACGGCCACAGCTATCTCGTCCCCGTCGAGCTCTTCCAGGACTTCGCCGCCCTGCTCACCGACCCCCGCAGGCCGGGCGGCCCCTACCGCACCCTGTCGGTGGGCGGCCGTCGCTGGTTCGGATACCGCTCGACGCACTACGACACCCCCGCCCTGCGTTCGTTCCACGACCACGCGCAGGAGCGCGCGCCCCGCTTCGGCATCAGGGAGCGGCTCTACCAGGACAGCGGGAGGCGGCAGTTGGAGCTCAAGGTGCGCGGCGCGGACGGCGCGACGGTCAAGCACCGGACCCGCCTGGGAGAGGGCGACGACCCCCTCGACGACACCGGGCGCGCCTTCGTCACCGGGGTCCTGCGCGGTACGTACGGCATCGGGGCGCCGCAGGAGTTGGCCGCCCGCGTCGTCACCGAGTACCGGCGCGCGACGTTCGTCGCCGACGGGCAGCGGCTCACCTGCGACGCGGGGCTCGTGGTGCGCGACGCGGGTGAGGGGCGCGCGGTACGGGCGGACGGCGGGTCCGTGCTCGTGGAGACCAAGGCGGGTGCGCCGGGGCGGCCGACGGACGCGGACCGGCTCCTTGCACGGTTCGGAGTGGCGCCCGTGGCGTTCGGCAAGTACTGCGGCGGGCTCGCCGTGCTGCGGCCCGAACTGGCGGCCGGACCGTGGCAGGAAGCGGTGCGGACGCTGTTCCCCGGAGCGGTGCCTGCGGGCGAGGGCGACAGTGTGTCGCGTTAGCGGCCGTCCCACAGACAGGACGCCGATGGTCCTTCCACCATGCGGACATTTACCCTCGGGCCCATGACCCCTCAGCCGAATCCCCAGGTCGGCGCCGCCGTCAAGGCCGCGGACCGTGCGCACGTGTTCCACTCCTGGTCCGCACAGGAGCTCATCGACCCGCTGGCCGTCGCCGGCGCCGAAGGCTCGTACTTCTGGGACTACGACGGCAACCGCTACCTCGACTTCACCTCCGGCCTCGTCTTCACGAACATCGGGTACCAGCACCCGAAGGTCGTCGCCGCGATCCAGGAGCAGGCCGCCTCCCTCACGACCTTCGCGCCCGCGTTCGCCGTCGAGGCCCGCTCCGAGGCCGCACGCCTCATCGCCGAGCGGACCCCCGGCGACCTGGACAAGATCTTCTTCACCAACGGCGGCGCCGAGGCGGTGGAGAACGCCACCCGCATGGCCCGGCTGCACACGGGCCGTCACAAGGTGCTCTCCGCCTACCGCTCGTACCACGGCGCCACCTCCACCGCGATCAACCTGACCGGCGACCCGCGCCGCTGGCCGAGCGACCAGGGCGCGGCGGGCGTCGTCCACTTCTGGGCGCCGTTCCTCTACCGCTCCCCGTTCTACTCGGAGACCGAGCAGCAGGAGTGCGAGCGCGCGCTCCAGCACCTCGAGGACACCATCGTCTTCGAGGGCCCGGCCACGATCGCCGCGATCATCCTGGAGACCGTGCCCGGCACCGCCGGCATCATGACGCCGCCGCCCGGCTACCTCCAGGGCGTGCGCGAGCTGTGCGACCGGCACGGCATCGTCTTCATCCTCGACGAGGTCATGGCGGGCTTCGGGCGTACCGGCAAGTGGTTCGCCGCCGACCACTACGAGGTCGTGCCCGACCTGATGACCTTCGCCAAGGGTGTGAACTCGGGCTACGTCCCGCTCGGCGGCGTCGCCATCTCCGGCGCCATAGCCGACACGTTCGGCAAGCGCCCCTACCCGGGCGGCCTCACCTACTCCGGCCACCCGCTGGCCTGCGCCGCCGCCGTCGCCACCATCAACGTCATGGAGGAGGAGCGCGTCGTCGAGAACGCCGCCCACCTCGGCGAGACACTGATCGGCCCGGCGCTGCGCGACCTCGCGGAGCGTCACCCGTCGGTGGGCGAGGTCCGCGGCCTCGGCATGTTCTGGGCCCTGGAGCTGGTGAAGGACAAGGCCACCCGCGAGCCGCTGACCCCGTACAACGCGGCGGGTGCGGCGAACGCGCCGATGGCCGCCTTCGGCGCCGCCGCCAAGAAGAACGGCCTGTGGCCCTTCATCAACATGAACCGCACCCACGTGGTCCCGCCGTGCAACGTCACGGAGGCCGAGGCCAAGGAGGGCCTCGCCGCTCTCGACGAGGCGCTGACCGTGGCGGACGGCTACACCTCGTAGGGAAAGCGGTACTCCGTGTCACTCCCCGTAGTGCGTAGGCTGACCAGCTGACCAGGACAGCCTCACCAGCTGACGACGCACTACGGGGGAGGGACACCACGTGCCCGGAACCGACGGCGGAGCTGCCGTCCAGCGCAGCACGCTGCGCCAGCAGATCGCCGACGCCCTGCGCGACGAGATCCTCGCGGGGCGGCTCGAACCGGGCCAGGAGTTCACGGTCAAGGAGATCGCCGAGCAGTACGGCGTCTCCGCGACTCCGGTCCGCGAGGCCCTGGTCGACCTGTCCGGGCAGGGCCTCCTGGACTCCGCCCAGCACCGCGGCTTCGCGGTCCACGAGTACTCCCTCGCCGACTACCGCGGCATGATCGAGGCCCGCAGCCTCGTCACCGACGGCATCTTCCGCGGCCTGGCCGCGAACGCCGACGCGCACCACGTGACCCCCGCCGCCCTCGCCGGGGTCCGCCGCCGCGGCGAGGAGGCCGCCCGCGCGGCCACGGCCGGCGACCTGAATGTGCTGATCGGCTACGACCTGCGGTTCTGGCGCGAGCTCAGCGCCCTGTTCGGGAACCCGTACCTCTCCGACTTCTTCCACCGGCTGCGCGTCCAGTCGTGGATGTGCGCGGTCCCGCACCTGCGCCGCGTGGACGACCTCAGGGGCCACCTCTGGGCCGGGCACTGCGGCCTCGTCGACGCGCTCGCAGACCGGGACGCGCGCGCCGCGCAGGACATCGTCACCGCGTACAACGCGGACTCCCTGGCCCTCGTCGAGCGGCTGGCCGCGCGGTGAGCACGGAGCGGACCGACCGTCCCGTCGCCGCGCGCGCGGGCGTCGTGGACCTCACCGTCGTCGTCCCCGCGTACAACGAGGAGCGCCGGCTCGGCCCCACCCTGGACGCGGTCACCGCGTACCTGGACGCCGGGGACGGCGGGAACCGGTGGGGTGACTGGGAGATCGTCGTCGTCGACGACGGCTCCACCGACCGCACCCGCGAGATCGCGGAGCGCGCGGCAGCCGCCGCCCCGGAGGGCCCCGGCCGCATCCCCCGCATCCGGCTCGTCCGGAGCCCCCGCAACCGTGGCAAGGGCCACGCCCTGCGCCAGGGCGTCCTCGCCTCCCGGGGCCGCCGCGTCCTGGTCACCGACGCCGACCTCGCCGCGCCCATAGAGGAGCTGGAAGCCCTCGACAAGGCGCTCGGCGAGGGGCACGCGGCGGCGATCGGCTCCCGGGCAAGGCCCGGCGCGACGATCGCCCGCCACCAGCACCGGCTGCGCGAACTCCTCGGCCGCACCGGCAACTTCCTGATACGCGCGACGAGTGTCCCCGGCATCAGGGACACCCAGTGCGGCTTCAAGCTCTTCGACGGCGACCGGGCCCGCGCCGCGTTCGGCGCCGCACGCCTGGACGGCTGGGGCATCGACGTAGAGATCCTGATGTACTTCCGCCGCTCCGGCTGGCCGGTCGCCGAGGTGCCCGTGCGGTGGTCGCACCAGGCGGGCTCGAAGGTCCGCCCCTTCGACTACGTACGGGTCCTGGCCGAGCTGGTGACGCTCAGGGCGCGGGCGGTGCCGAAGGCCCACCTCCTCGTGGCGGCGCTCTTCCTCGTCCTGTCCGTCGCCCTGTACTCGGGCCGCTGGGTGGCGCCCGCCCACCGCTACCTCCCCGACTCCCTCCAGGACCAGAACCAGTGGGAGTGGTTCTTCGCGGTGACGGCGGACAGCGTCCGCCACCTCCACAACCCCTTGTTCACGACGCTCCAGGGCTTCCCGGACGGCGTGAACCTGATGGCCAACACCGCGATGCTGGGCCTGTCCGTCCCGCTCGCCCCCGTGACCTGGCTCTTCGGCCCCGCCGTCGCCCTGAACGTGGCGATGACGGGCGGCCTCGCCGCCACCGCGTTCGCCTGGTACCGGCTGATCCTCAAACGGCTCGTGCGGACCCCGTGGGCCGCCGCGACCGGCGCGCTCCTCGCCGCGTTCGCGCCCCCGATGGTCAGCCACGCGCACGCGCACCCGAACTTCGTCGTCCTCTTCATGATCCCGCTGATCATCGAGCGGGCGCTGCGGCTGTGCGAAGGCAAGCGCGTGGTGCGCGACGGCGTCGTCCTCGGCCTCTTCGCGACGTACCAGATCTTCCTCGGCGAGGAACCGCTGCTGCTCGCCGTCATGGGCATGGCGCTGTTCGCGCTCGCCTACGCCGTCGTGCGCAGGGACGTGGCGAAAGCGGCCTGGCGCCCGCTCCTGCGCGGGCTCGGGATCGCCGCCGCGGTCGCCCTGCCGCTCGTCGCCTTCCCCCTGTACTGGCAGTTCCTCGGCCCGCAGAGCTACAAGAGCGTGCTGCACGGCGACAACGCGGGCAACAGCCCCCTCGCCCTCCTCTCCTTCGCCGAGCGCTCCCTCGCCGGCTCCCGCGAGCGCGCCGCCGCGCTCGCCCTCAACCCGACCGAGCAGAACGCCTTCTACGGCTGGCCGCTCGTCGCGCTCGCCTTCGCGATCGTCGTACGGCTGTGGCGCAGCGCCGCCGTGAAGGCGCTCGCGTTCACCGCGGTCGTGGCGGCGCTGCTCTCGCTCGGCCCGAAGTTCCGCATCCCGCTGACCGACGTCGTGCTGCCGGGCCCCTGGGCGCTGCTCGCGCACCGGCCCCTGTTCGAGTCGGTCATCGAGTCGCGGGTCGCGATGGTGTGCGCGCCCGCGCTCGGGATGCTGCTCGCCCTCGCGCTCGACCGGCTTGCCGCGGTGCGGGTGCCGTACCGGCTCCTCGGGCTCGCGGCGGTCGCCGCGGCGCTCGTGCCGATCGTCCCGGCGCCGCTCAGGGCGGTCGACCGGGCCGACGTCCCGGCGTTCGTCGCCGACGGCACCTGGAAGCGGTACGTCGGCCCCGGCGAGAGCCTCGTGCCGGTGCCGCTGCCCGACCCGGGCAACGCGGAGGCCCTGCACTGGCAGACCGAGGCGGGCCTCGGCTTCCGCCTTCCCGGCGGCTACTTCAACGGCCCCTACGGACCCGACCACGTCGGCATCTACGGCGCCTCGCCCCGCTGGACCTCCAACCTGCTGCGGGACATCCGCTACTCGGGCCGCGCCCCCGAGATCACCGACGCGTGGCGCGCCCAGGCCCGCCGCGACCTCGCGTACTGGCACGCCGGCGTCCTCGTGCTCGCGCCGCAGCAGAACGACGGGGTGCTGCGGGCGACGGTCGACCAGCTGGTCGGCAGGGCCGGAACGTGGACCGGAGGCGTATGGATCTGGGATCTGAGCAATGTGCAGAGGGGGAGCTGAACCGGCTCCCCGCGCATTACGCTGCCTTTCCGCCGTTCATTACGGGCTTTCATACCGGAGGAGTCGCCTTGGCCTGTGACCTGTGGCTGGTCCCGCTCGTCGACGTGCTGTGCCACAGCCCCGACAACCCCTTCGCCGAGGAACTCGCGCTCTACGACAAGGCGTTGCACGAGGCAGGACTGCCACCGGTGCCGGTCTACTCGTACATGCCCGGACTCTCCGGTGACGTGGCCCCCGTCGCCGGCTTCGACTACGACGCGCTGCACTTCCTGCGCCGCGCCTACCTCCTCCAGATGTGCGGCCTCGCCGTCACACCGGTCGACGAACTGGGCGGCGACTACGAGCAGCTCCTGGAGATGTTCGAGACGACGGCCCAGCAGTCGCACCTGGTCTGGCACTACGACCACGCGGGCGCGTACGTCCCCGTGGACTTCCCGAGCCCGCTGTCCAACGACGAACTCCTCGCCGGCGGCGGCCCCCTCGGCTCCTCCCACGCGCTGCTTCGGGAGCTGGAGTACGTGGCCCGGTCGATCGGCATAGACCCGGCCAACCCTCCGGCGCCCCCGGTCCCGCCGGAGGGCCCCACGTCCCTGGAGGAACCGGCGGCCCCGGCCCCCCTGGACGACAGCCCCTTCGCCCGCGAACGCCACGTCTGGCTCGGCCTGCACGCGGCCGCGACCCGGAGCCTGGCCCAAGGCTCCATGATCATCTTCAGCTGACCTGGAGCCCCGTGCCCGAGATGCGCCCCGCCCACGTCCGCGACCACCCCGCGCTCGTCCGCCATGTGCAGAACTGGTGGGGCGACTCGCGGAGCCCCGCCCGGGCCCGCGAGCTGTCCCGGCTGCTGCCGAAGGTGTTCCTGCAGTTCTTCGCGGGCACCAGCCTGGTCGTCGAGGACGGGTCGGGCATCAGGGCGTTCCTCGTCGGCTTCCACTCCGCCGACAACGAGACCGAGGCGTACATCCACTTCGTGGGGGTCGACCCGGAGCTGCGCGGGCGGGGCGTGGCCCGGGGCCTCTACGAGACCTTCTTCCGGCAGGCCGCCGGCGCCGGGCGCCGGGAGGTCCGCGCGATCACCTCGCCGGGCAACAAGGGGTCCGTCGCCTTCCACCGGGCCATGGGCTTCACGGTGGTCGCGGGCGACCGCGAGACCGACGGCGTACCCGTGCACAGCGACTACGACGGGCCCGGGGAGGACCGGGTGTGCTTCGTCCGCGCGCTCTCGCCGCCCCGGGCGTGACGCAGGGCGAGGCGGTCAGCGCGGCTCGGGCGGGCGCTGGCGGGGCATGTTCGGGCGGGCGCCCGGGGGAAGCGGGAAGCGGCCCGGCGGGGGTTCCACGGGGCGGGTGCCCGGGGTGACGGAGGACTGCATCACCAGCGGCGCCGGACCGGAGCGAAACTCCACCATCCAGTCCGCCGTCTCCGCCCGCACCAGCTCCGTCACGTCATCCGTGAAGCGCCGCAGCACCGACAGGCACCGCTCGGCGGCCTCGCTGGCCGTGCCCTCCGTCGGGCCGAGCACCTCCCGCACGCTCTCCGACGCCCAGTCGAACTGGAGCGCCTGGAGCCGCCGCTGCACCGCCTGGGCCGTGGCCACGTCCCTTATCCAGCCCGACGTGAGCCCGAAGTACCGGTCGCAGGCCACGCACGCCACCGCGAGCAGCAGCGCCAGATACCCCCAGGGCGCGACCCCGCCCAGAGCCCCGGTCAGATCGAGCAGCGGCAGCGCCGCCCCCGACACCGCACCGACGACCGCACCGCCGCGCAGCGCCCGCGCCCCGCGCCGCTTCCACACCCGGTCGGCGAGGTACCAGTACGCCGTGTCGAGCGCCCCGCGCTCCACCCACCGGTAGAGCTCGTCGAGCCGCTCGGCGGGCTCGCCCCAGTCACCGACGGGGAACGCCCGCCCGGTCAGGTCGCCCGGCCGCACCGCGTCACCCGTGCCGTCACTGCTCTCGCCGCGCGCGCCCCGCTCCTCCTGCGGCGGTCCCTCGGGCTGCATCTCCGGCTGGCTCACCCGGCACTCCCTACGACTGGTCCTGGTCACGGATGGGGCTCATGTGCAGAGCATCTTCCTACCGCCCAATGGGTGGCCAAGGACCCGTTTTCGCGGGATTTCCGCCCGGAAGTGGGTCTTGATCAGGTATAGGCAGGGGGACCGGCTCACTCGAAAGAGTGCAGCGAAAGGTGCCGGGGCGGGCGACACCCCGACCACGTAGGCTCGTTCCAGGGCGGAGACCCCGCGCCCGGTCGCAGGTCGAAACAGTACGCAACAGGAGCTGAATCGTGATTCCCGGTGGTGGCCAGCCCAATATGCAGCAGTTGCTCCAGCAGGCCCAGAAGATGCAGCAGGACCTCGCCAAGGCCCAGGAAGAGCTGGCGCTGACCGAGGTCGAGGGCCAGGCCGGCGGCGGTCTGGTCAAGGCGACGGTGACCGGTTCCGGCGAGCTGCGCGGCCTCGTCATCGACCCGAAGGCCGTCGACCCGGAAGACACCGAAACCCTCGCCGACCTGGTTGTCGCGGCGGTCCAGGCGGCGAACGAGAACGCGCAGACGCTCCAGCAGCAGAAGCTCGGCCCGCTGGCCCAGGGTCTGGGCGGCGGAGGCATCCCGGGGCTTCCCTTCTAAGGAAGCCTCAGCGCAACTAACGTACGTACTACTCAGCGGCTGGCATGCTCAGCGGCACAGCACCATCAAGCAGAAGTCGGAAGGCACTCCGTGTACGAAGGCGTGGTCCAGGACCTCATCGACGAGCTCGGCAGGCTGCCGGGCGTCGGTCCCAAGAGCGCGCAGCGGATCGCCTTCCACATCCTGCAGGCGGAGCCGACGGACGTACGGCGTCTCGCGCAGGCCCTGATGGAGGTCAAGGCGAAGGTCCGCTTCTGCGCGACCTGCGGCAATGTGGCGCAGGAGGAGCTGTGCAACATCTGCCGCGACCCGCGCCGCGACCTCACGGTCATCTGCGTCGTCGAGGAGCCCAAGGACGTCGTCGCGGTCGAGCGGACCCGCGAGTTCCGGGGCAAGTACCACGTGCTCGGCGGGGCGATCAGCCCCATCGAGGGCGTCGGCCCGGACGACCTGCGGATAAGGGAACTCCTCGCCCGTCTCGCCGACGGCACGGTCACCGAGCTGATCCTGGCAACGGACCCGAACCTGGAGGGCGAGGCCACGGCGACGTACCTCGCCCGCATGATCAAGCCGATGGGCCTCAAGGTCACCCGCCTGGCCAGCGGGCTCCCGGTGGGGGGCGACCTGGAATACGCGGACGAGGTCACGCTCGGCCGCGCCTTCGAGGGGAGACGACTCCTAGATGTCTGACGCCACACTGAACGCCGTCAAGGACGATCCGGACGACTTCGCGGTCCAGATCTCGGACCAGATCGAGTCCTTCCTCGTCGCGGTCGCCGAGGTGGCGAAGGGCGACGAGCCGGACTCGGCCGTCCCCTTCCTGCTCCTCGAGCTCTCCCAGCTGCTCTTCGCGGGCGGCCGGCTCGGCGCGCACGAGGACATCGTCCCCGACGAGCGCTACGAGCCCGATCTCGGCCCCGAGCCGGACGTCGACGACCTGCGCCAGAAGCTCGCCACGATCCTGGAGCCGATCGACGTCTACTCCGAGGTCTTCGACCCGTACGAGCCCCGCAAGGCGCCGGTCGCCTGCCGGATCTCGGACGACCTGGCCGACGTCATGGCCGATCTGCGCCACGGCATGGCCCACTACCGCGCGGGCCGCACCACCGAGGCCCTGTGGTGGTGGCAGTTCTCCTACTTCTCGAACTGGGGCTCCACGGCCTCCGGCGCCCTGCGCGCGCTGCAGTCCCTGGTCGCGCACGTCCGCCTGAACCAGCCGCTGGACGACCTGGACGGCCTCGACACCGACGAGGACCTCGCCGAGGAAGCCCTCGCCGAGGCGGCGGGCAAGGTCATGGCGGAGGAGATCGCGGGCCCGCTGGGGCTCCGTACGGTGAAATGACCCCTGACCTGTGGATACGTGCCGGTGAAATGACCCGTACCCGTGGGTACTCGCCGGTGGGATGACCCGGCCGGTGAAGTGACCCACCCCACTTTTCCGGTTGCCGAGCCGGGGTGCGGGCATGCGCCTGTCCGAGCGGCCGGAGCGTGAAGCCCCACCGGGTCCCTGTGCCCGGTGATCACCTTCTGAGCGGGACATCTCAGGATGTGGTATTCCCGGGGCTGATTTCGGCCGCTCGTTAGACTGAGCCGACCGAGACAAACTGAGCGAGGAGCGCACGTGGGCCTTGTCGTGCAGAAGTACGGAGGCTCCTCCGTAGCCGATGCCGAAGGCATCAAGCGGGTCGCCAAGCGAATCGTCGACGCCAAGAAGAACGGCAACCAGGTGGTTGTCGTGGTGTCCGCGATGGGCGACACGACGGATGAGTTGATCGATCTCGCCGGGCAGGTATCCCCGATCCCTGCCGGGCGCGAATTCGACATGCTGCTGACCGCCGGAGAGCGGATCTCCATGGCCCTGCTGGCCATGGCGATCAAAAACCTGGGCCACGAGGCCCAGTCGTTCACGGGCAGTCAGGCCGGCGTCATCACCGACTCGGTCCACAACAAAGCCCGGATCATCGATGTGACCCCGGGACGGATCAGGACGGCGCTCGACGAGGGCAACATCGCCATCGTCGCCGGGTTCCAGGGCGTCAGCCAGGACAAGAAGGACATCACCACGCTCGGCCGTGGCGGGTCCGACACGACCGCCGTCGCCCTCGCCGCGGCCCTCGACGCCGAGGTGTGCGAGATCTACACGGACGTCGACGGCGTGTTCACCGCCGACCCGCGCGTCGTGAAGAAGGCGCGGAAGATCGACTGGATCTCCTTCGAGGACATGCTGGAGCTCGCCAGCTCCGGGTCCAAGGTGCTCCTCCACCGCTGTGTGGAGTACGCGCGCCGCTACAACATCCCGATCCACGTCCGCTCGTCCTTCTCGGGACTGCAGGGCACCTGGGTCAGCAACGAACCGCACTTTGATCAAGGGGACCAGAAGGTGGAGCAGGCCATCATCTCCGGTGTCGCTCACGACACCTCCGAGGCGAAGATCACCGTCGTCGGTGTCCCGGACAAGCCCGGGGAGGCCGCGAACATCTTCCGGGCCATCGCGGACTCCCAGGTCAACATCGACATGATCGTGCAGAACGTGTCCGCGGCCTCGACCGGCCTGACGGACATCTCGTTCACTCTCCCGAAGACCGAGGGCCGCAAGGCCATCGACGCCCTGGAGAAGACGAAGAGCGCGGTCGGCTTCGAGTCCCTGCGCTACGACGACCAGATCGCCAAGATCTCCCTCGTGGGCGCCGGTATGAAGACGAACCCGGGTGTCACGGCCGGGTTCTTCGAGGCGCTCAGCGACGCGGGCGTCAACATCGAGCTCATCTCGACCTCCGAGATCCGCATCTCGGTCGTCACGCGCGCCGACGATGTGACCGAGGCCGTGCGCGCCGTGCACACCGCCTTCGGCCTCGACTCGGACTCCGACGAGGCCGTGGTCTACGGAGGCACCGGCCGCTGATGGCTCAGACCGACAGGCCGACGCTCGCGGTCGTGGGAGCGACCGGGGCCGTCGGCGCGGTCATGCTCCAGATCCTTTCGCAGCACGCGGACATCTGGGGCGAGATCCGCCTGATCGCCTCCTCACGCTCGGCCGGCCGCAAGCTGGCCGTGCGCGGGGAGGAGGTCGAGGTCATGGCCCTGTGCGAAGAGGTCTTCGACGGGGTCGACGTCGCGATGTTCGACGTACCCGACGAGATCTCCGCGCAGTGGGCGCCCGTCGCCGCCTCCAAGGGGGCGGTCGTCGTGGACAACTCGGCCGCCTTCCGCATGGACCCGGACGTGCCGCTCGTCGTGCCCGAGGTCAATCCGCACGCCGCGCGCGTGCGGCCGCGCGGCATCGTCGCCAACCCCAACTGCACGACCCTCTCGATGATCGTCGCCGTCGGAGCGCTGCACGCCGAGTTCGGGCTGCGTGAGCTGGTCGTCTCCAGCTACCAGGCCGTCAGCGGGGCCGGCCGCGCCGGCATCGACACCCTGCGCCAGCAGATGTCGCTCGTGGCCGGTACGGAGCTCGGGACCCACCCCGGCGACGTACGCCGTGCGGTCGGCGACAACACCGGCCCCTTCCTCGAGCCCGTGGCGCTCAACGTCGTGCCGTGGGCCGGGTCCCTGCGCGAGGACGGCTGGTCCTCCGAGGAGATGAAGGTGCGGGACGAGTCCCGCAAGATCCTCGGCCTGCCGGACCTCAAGGTCGCGGTGACGTGCGTACGCGTCCCCGTCGTCACCACGCACTCCCTGACCGTCCACGCCCGCTTCCAGAGCGAGGTCACGGTCGACAAGGCACGCGAGATCCTCGCGACCGCGCCCGGTGTCGTGCTCTTCGACAACCCGGCCGCCGGTGAGTTCCCCACGCCCGCCGATGTGGTGGGCACCGACCCGACCTGGGTGGGCCGTGTCCGGCGCTCCCTCGACGACCCGGCCGGGCTCGAATTCTTCGTGTGCGGGGACAATCTGCGCAAGGGCGCGGCCCTGAACACCGCGCAGATCGCCGAGCTGGTGGCCCAGGAGTTCCCGCCCGCCGCGTGAGTTCGGCCTCTTCACCGTCCGGAAGCCGGACTTGGTGTTCTTTTATCCGGCGCGCTTTATAAGATCTGTGAAGGACCTGTGGGCGATCGGTGGTCTTAACCACTTGAACGCGACGGTCCGCGCGTCCGAAGATTCGTCGAAGATCCCTCCCCGTTCCGTGCAACCGCGCACGGGACGGGGAGCGTCTTTGCGATCGCCTTTCGGGGGCGCCGGGCCTAGGGGCGCCAGGGGAAACTGGGGCATAGGGGAAGAGCGGGTACGCATGAGGGCACTTGACGCAGCGTCATGGATGATGCCTGCCGCAAACAGGACGCCTGTCGCGTACAACCCTGACGGGGGGAAGCGTGTCCAACAGGCGTGGCAGAGGTACTCGATTTCACAGCGGTTCAGGCGAGGGGCGCGGCCCTTCGCCCGCCCCGGCGTCCCCGGATGTCCGGTTCGTCCGGCGGCATGCCGGTGATCGCCCCCATGCCAGCAGCGCGGCCTGCCCGCATACCCACTCAGCGCGAAGGCGCTGAGGAGACGATGGCAGCAGGCACCACGGTCGACCATCTCACCGAGACCTACCGCGCCCACTACCGGTCGCTTCTCGGTCTCGCGGCCCTGCTCCTGGACGACACGGCCTCGTGCGAGGACGTCGTGCAGGAGGCGTTCATCAGGGTCCACTCCGCGCGCAAGAGAGTGCGCGACCCCGAGAAGACGCTCGCGTATCTGCGGCAGACGGTCGTGAACCTCTCGCGCTCCGCCCTGCGCCGCCGCATCCTCGGCCTGAAGCTTCTGACGAAGCCGATGCCCGACATGGCGAGCGCGGAGGAGGGCGCGTACGACCTCCTTGAGCGCGACGCGCTGAAGAAGGCGCTGCGCGGGCTGCAGCGCCGCCAGCGCGAGGTCCTCGTCATGCGCTACTTCGCGGACATGACCGAGGCGCAGGTGGCGGAGGCTCTGGGCATCTCCCTCGGATCCGTGAAGGCGTACGGATCCCGGGGCATAGCGGCGCTGCGCGTCGCCATGGAGGCCCCCGCATGAGCAGCGACAAGCACCGCAATGATCGGGATGAGCAGAACAGTCATGTGGGATCCGGGGATGGAACTGTGAATCACGGCCCCGGCCAGGACGACGGCCTCTTCGGCGGTCCCGAGGATCCCTTCGGCCGCCCGGACTCCGCGGGCGGCGCGGACTCCGTCGACCCGCTGGACTCCCTCGGCAGTGACGAGCTGGCGCTGCGGCGCCTGTTGCACGAGGCCGTGGAGGAGATCGAGCCGACGAACGGGACGCTCGAACATCTGCGCCGCGCAGTGCCCGCCCGGCGGGCCCGTAAGCGGCAGGCCGTCGTCGGTATGGCGGCCGCGGCCCTGTTCATCGGCACGGCGATCCCCGCGCTCGTCCATGTGGCGGGCCAGAGCGGGTCGAACGACCGGCCGTCCATCGCCGGCAACAGCGAGGCAACGCGCGGCGGTACGGGTTCCGGGAAGGGGCCCGACGGCGGCGAGAGCGGCACGGGGAGCCCTTCGGGCAAGTCCAAGTCCAAGGACAAGGACGGCAAGAAGGACAAGCCCGGTGACAAGGGCAAGGGTGCGGGCGGTGGTGCCACCGGCGGCCCTGATCCCGCGAGCACGGCGGCCGCGAGTTCCCCGGTCTGCGGGGCGGCCGACCTCGGCGGTGCCCCGGCGAACGTCGGCGCGGCCGACGCGGGTGGCAGGGTCTACGGTTCCTTCCGCGTCACGAACATCTCCCAGGCGAACTGCTCCGTGGACGCCCCCGGCACCGTCTCCGTCATGGCCCAGGGCGCGGCCGACCCGGCCAAGGTCAACGTCGTCGACCACACGGCGGGCGACGCCGCGACCGGGCTGCCCGACCCGTCGACGGAGCCCAGCCAGCTGATCCTCGAACCGGGCATGTCGTACGAGGTCCGCTTCGCATGGGTCCCGTCCGCGGAGTGCCCGACCACGGGAGGCGGTGGCGACCCGTCGCCCAGCCCGACCCCGTCCGGCGGCACCACGGGCGACGCGACGGGCTCGAACCCGGACCAGAGCGGCCTGTCCACGCAGCTGGTGGCCGAAGGCCCCACGGCCGACGGCAGCGTAGCGGTCTCCCACACAGCGGAAGGGGGCACGCCCTCCTCCAGCGCGACCATCCCCAACGCGTGCTCGGGAACGGTGTACCGCACGGGGATTCTGCCGGCGTCCTAGGGAGAGCGGCGGGGCGAAACCCGGCCTCGCCGGGGCGCCTCGCACTCGCCCTCGCCCTCGCGGCGGAGGTGCCGGAGGTGCCGGATTAGCCTCGGGCCGCTTCGGGGCTCGCGGGCTCCGGGGAGTCTGCCGCGTCCGAAGCGTCATCCGATTCCGTGAGCCCCAGGGCAGCGTCCCGCGCGAACTCCGCCTCGCGGCGCAGCAGGCGGAACCACATGAAGACCACGAAGCCCGCGAAGACGAACCACTCGCCGGTGTAGCCCAGGTTCTGGAACGCCTTCAGGTCGAGGCCACTGCCCTGCGGCGCCGTCGCCGGTACCGCCGTCATCCCCGAGTCCGCCCTGTCGAGCGTGACCCACGCGTCGTAGACGTCGTACGGGACGAGGTTCACCAGGGACGCCGCGCTGATCGCGCCGAGCTGCCCGGCCGGCAGGCCCCCCGCGGCGGGCGCCCCGCCCGAGCCGGGGCTCTCGGAGGCCTGGAGCGCACCGGTGACGGTGACCTCGCCCCGGGGCGCGGCGGGAGCCTTCGCGGCACTCGCCGCACCGGGCACCCAGCCGCGTACGACGGGCAGGGCCCGACCGGCGCCCCCCTCCGTGCGCAGCAGCGTCACCACGTAGAAGCCGGTCCTGCCGTCGAGTTCACGGTCGGGGACCAGGAACTGCTTGCCGTAGTGCCCGGTCGCGGTGGCCCGCTTGCCGGACGTCTTCTGGTCCACGGGCAGCAGGGAGTCGAGCGGCCGGGGCGCGGCCTTCTCGTTCGCCGTCGACTGCGCCGAGGCGTCCTTGTGGCCCTGCACCCGGTCCTCGAAGCGGCCGAGCTGCCAGGAGCCCATGAAGACGCAGAAGGGGATGGCGAGCACGACGAACAGGTTGATCCCCCACCACCGGGGGGTCAGCAGGAACCGGTACACCCTCCCCACGGTACGGCTCCCGCGCGGGGACCCGGGCCGCGGGGTGGGCCCGGCCCTCAGGACCACCCACCCCGGGACCCGTGGCCTCGCGTCCCCGTGCCCGCCCCGCGCGAGAGCGTCGCCGTCAGGTCAGATGGCGCGTCGCGAAGTCCAGCTCCAGCCGCACCTGCTTGATCCGCTCCTCCACGACGAGCGAACCGTGCCCCGCGTCGTACCGGTACACCTCGTGCGTCGCGCCGCGTGCCGCGAGCCGGTCCACATAGTTGTCGATCTGGCGGATCGGGCACCGCGGGTCGTTGACCCCTGCCGAGATGTAGACCGGGGCCTTCACCTCGTCCACGTACGTCAGCGGGGACGAGGCGGTGAAGCGGTCGGGGACCTCTTCAGGGGTGCCGCCGAACAGCGTGCGGTCCAGCGCCTTGAGGGCCTCCATCTCGTCGTGGTACGCCGTGACGTAGTCCGCGACGGGCACGGCCGCGAGGCCCACCGCCCAGACGTCCGGCTGGGTGCCGACGCCGAGGAGCGTGAGGTATCCGCCCCACGAGCCGCCCGCGAGGACGAGCCGGTCCGGGTCGGCGAGCCCGGACGACACGGCCCACTCGCGGACCGCCGAGACGTCCTCCAGCTCGATGAGGCCGACGCGGTGCTTGAGCGCGTCCGTCCACTCGCGCCCGTATCCGGTCGAGCCCCGGTAGTTGACCCGGACCACCGCGTACCCGTGGTCCACCCAGGCCGCGGGTCCGGCCGCGAACGAGTCGCTGTCGTGCCACGTCGGCCCCCCGTGCACCTCGAACACGGTGGGCAGCGGCCCCGTCGTCCCCGCCGGCTTCTGTACGAGGGCGTGGATGCGGCCGCCGGGCCCCTCGACCCACACGTCCTCCACCGGCACCGACCCCGGGGCCTTGAGCCCGGGCGGATCGAGGACCACGCCGCCCGACGTGGACCGGACGACCGACGGCTCCGCCGCCGAGGACCACAGGTACTCCACGCTGCCGTCGGGCCGCGCCGTCGCCCCCGACACCGTGCCCGGCGGCGTCTCGACGCGGGTCAGCGCGCCCGAGCCGACCTCGTACCGCCACAGGTCGCTGCGGGCCTCGAAGCTGTGCGCGACCAGGAGGGCGGAGCCGTCCGGATACCACTCCGCGGAGACGTCACCGGGCAGGTCGAGGGCGAGATCGGTCTCCTCGCCCGACGCCACGTCCCACACCATCGGCTCCCAGCGTCCGCGCCGCTGATGCCCCACGAGAAGCCGGTTGTCCCCGTCGACCGGAGCGAAGCCGAGGACCTCCAGGCCCAGCTCCTGCGCGCCGCCCTTGGTGTCGTCGAGCTCGGCGACCGTCGTCCCGTCGGGTCGCACCACACGCAGCGCCGAGTGCATGGCGTCCCCGTGCTCCGTGTGCTCGATCGCGATGAGGGTGCCGTCGTGCGAGAGGTCACCGACGCCGGCCGACTCGCGGTGACGGTAGATCTCCTGGGGCGCGCCGCCGTCGCGGACGACATGGATCGTCGTGCCGTCCTCGTCCGTGGAGCGGCCCACGACCGCCGTCGAACCGTCCCTCCCGATGGCCAGGCCCGCCGGGTACGAGGCTTCGAGCCCGTCCACCGCGGGGACGTCGTCGCCCCCGCCGAAGGGCTGGCGCAGCCACACCCCGAACTCGTCGCCGTCCTTGTCGCTGAACCACCAGATCCACTCGCCGTCGGGGGACAGGACGCCGTCCGTCGTCCCGTTCGGCCGGTCCGTCGCTCTGCGCTGCTCGCCCGTCGCCCGGTCCCACGCGTACAGCTCGTACGTCCCCGTCGCGTTCGACACGAACAGGGAGCGGTCCGGCGCGTCCTCCGCCCAGTCGGGCAGGGATACCCGCGGCGCACGGAAGCGCTTCTCCCAGTCCGGCATGGATCCGCCGCCCGCCCCCCGAGGGGCCCCGTTGCTCTCAGTCATGGCCCCATAGTGCCTCCACCGGCCGACAATCCGCCGGCGAGGTTCCCCAGCCTGTGGATAACTCCGACCTGTGGATGGCTTCCCGGTCACACGGGCGGCTCGGCGGGGGCCGGGCCGAGGGTGGTGGTGCCGGGCGCGGCGCGGTGTCCGAGGCCCGTGCGGTACGTGTCGAGGGCGGCGTCGATACGGCCCGTGCGGCGGTACAGGTCGCCGAGCAGGCGGCACAGGTCGGCCAGGTCGCCCGCCGCGCCCGCGCGTTCGAGCAGGCTCAGTGCGGTGACGTAGTGCTCCTCCGCGGCCTCGGCCGCCGCCGTGTCCTCCGGGTCGCCCGAGGCCCCCGACTCCTCGGCGATGATGCCGAGCAGCCGGTGCGCGCCCGCCGCGTGGACGGCGCCGCGCTCCGGATTCAGGTCGCCGAGCAGGGCCCGCAGCAGCGCGGCCGCCTCGTCGCTGCTGCCCCTGCGGCGCAGTACGTCGGCCAGCTCCACCTCGACCTGCGTCGTGTAGAGCACCGCCCGCTTGGCCGACAGCATGTCGCGCGCGGTTCTCAACTCCCGTTCCGCGTCGGCGAGTCGGCCGTCCTGAGCGTGCACATAGCCACGCATCCAGTGGCAGTGCGCGAGTTCGGTGCGGATCTGGAGCCGCTGGTACAGCTCGGCGGCCTTGCTCAGGGAGGCGTCGGCCTCCGCGGCGCGGCCCTCGGCGAGGAGCGTACGGGCCACCGAGCGGTGCATCTTGGCGACGAGTACCGGGTCCCCGGCCTGCGGGGCCAGCGAGAGCGCCAGCTCGGCGGCCTGCGCGGCGCGCGCGTGGGCGCCCATGTCCATGTACGGGGCGATGGTCGCGGTGTAGAGCAGCAGCAGGGCGTCCGGGTCGTGCAGGCCGCTGGTGTTCAGCTCGTCGAGCGCGGACTCCAGGAGGTAGCACGCGTACCGCAGCTCTCCGGAGAGGTAGTGCGCGAGGGCACGCGCGCGCACGACGGGGGCGCGCTGGGGCAGTGGTGCGCCTACTGCTACGAGCAGCGCTTCGGCGGCCTCGAAGTGCCGGTGGGCGTCGGGGAGTTCGCCGGTCTCCAGGGCGCACTCGCCGAGGCCGAGTTCGGCGGCGGCCTGTTCGGCGGTGAGGCCGTGCCGCTCGGCCTCGGCACGCAGCTTCTCGTAGAGGACGGCGGCCTCCTCGGCGGCGCCCGTGATGAGCCCGCGCTGGGCCTCGGTCAGGCGCAGGCGCAGCCGGGTGGCGAGGTGGGCGGGCTGCCCCGTCGTGAGCTCCTCGTAGGTCACTCCGAGGCGCTCGGCGACATGCCGCAGGGCGGCGTCGGAGGGGCGGACGCGGCCCGCTTCCAGGGTGGAGATGTAGGCGGGCGTGTAGACGGGCTCGGCGACCTGGCGCTGGGTCAACCCGCGTTCCGTACGCAGACGCAGGACGCGGCGGCCGATGGGTTCGTCGGCAGGTTCGGCGGGCTCGGCGTCCGGTACGAGGCCGGGTTCCCCCTCCGGTATGGAGCCGGGGCCGCCCGCCTCCGGGGTGCTGTCGTGCGTCATCGTGCGGCGCGCCGCCCTTCCTGTCCCGCTCCGTGGTTCCGCACCCGCAACTGTTCTTCGCCGCAGGGCACTTGAGTCTTACCCCTTGTCAGCCGTCACGCCACCCCCTAGGTTGATCGACCGATTAAGTCTGATTAACCCAGCACTTATGTCTCCTACTTGAGTACCCGAGGTCCTCGTGCCGATACCCAAGTCCCCGCGCCGTCCCCTGCCTGCCGCGCTCCTCGCCGGTGTACTCGCGGCCGCAGCCCTCGGTGGTGCGGGCCTCGCCGGTCACGCCGACGCCGCCGAAGCCGCGGGCGGGTCCGACACGGGGACCCGTACGGTCGAGTACTTCGCCGACTCCCACGGAGGGGGCCGGCACGTCCAGGTCCCCGCCGCCGTACCGGCGGAGATCCGCAGGGACAAGCGCGCGCCCGCGACGGCCGCCCCGGACGGCGAGGTCACCGCGCTGCAGAAGACGGGCCCCTCCGAGGGCCGCCTCGACCTCGTGATCATGGGCGACGGCTACACGGCGGACCAGCAGGAGGACTTCAGGCAGGACGCCGAGTCCAAGCTCGCCTCGATCTTCGCGATCGAGCCGTACAAGAGCTACAAGGGCCTCTTCAACTTCTGGCTCGTCAACGCGGTCTCGAACGAATCGGGTGTCTCCGGGGACCCCACCCAGGACGTCGTCAAGGACACCGCGCTCAGTAGTTACTTCTTCTGCGACGACGTCGAGCGGCTGCTGTGCATCGACGAGAAAAAGGTCGACTCGTACGCACAGCAGGCCCCGGACTCCGACATCGTCTTCGTCGTCTCGAACGCCACGAAGTACGGCGGCGCCGGTTACAGCGGCGTCCAGTCGACGGCCGGGCACACCGGCATCGCCACGATGTCCTCCGACAACGACCGCTCGTACCTGATCGGCGCCCACGAACTGGGCCACTCCATAGGCCTGCTGGCCGACGAGTACCAGTACGACGGCTACGGCAGGTACCCCGGCGCGGAGCCCGTCGAGCCCAACACCAGCATCCAGACGGCGGACGGCATGTCCGGCGCCAAGGCCAAGTGGTACCGCTGGCTCGGCGAGAGCGACCCGGCGGGCGGGACCGTGGGCACGTACGAGGGCGGCGGCTACTACGAGTACGGGATCTACCGCCCCACCCAGAACTCGATCATGCGCGCCCTGGACACCGAGCAGTTCAACCTCGTCGGCCGCGAGGCGATGATCGCCGGCTTCTACCGCGACGCCGACGTGCTCACGGCCCGCACCCCCACCGCCCGCACCCTGCGCCCCCAGGACCACATCCGCGTGGACCTCGCGCCGCTCGCCAAGGGCCTGTCCGACGTGCGCGTGCACTGGTACGTCGACGGGGTCGAGGTGCGCCGCGCCGCCGCCGAGCACACCGTCACCGGCAAGGAGCTCGGCGCGCGCAAGGGCACGCACACCATCACCGCGACCGCCGTCGACAGCAGTGCGTCGCTGCGGGACCCGGCGGCGATCCGGGCGGCGTCCAACAGCGTCAGCTGGACGGTGAAGACGGGTAAGTGACGGGCCACGCGCGCGAGGAGGCCGGGTTCAGCGGCCGGTCTCTCCCTGGGCGACCTCCACGCCCGCGTGCAGGTCGTGAGCCGCGTCGGCGACCGCGCCGGCCGAGAGCGCCGCGCACACCAGGAGCGCGCCGGCCAGCGCGCGCCGCAGCGCCTTGCGCGGGCGGGCCGCCGTGGCGCTCGTGGTCAGCAGGGCGGTGACGCGCCGCGGCACCGGGCCCGCCGTGACGGCGAGCGCCGTGCGGGGCCGTGATCCGGCCCCCGGGAAGCGGGCCGCGGCGAGGGCGGCCCGGCCGATCGCGCGTGCGGTGAGCGCCCGGTCGCCCGTCGCGGTGGCGGCGGACTCGTCCGCCCAGCGCTCAAGCGCGTAGGCAAGGGGTTCGCGCAGACCGCGCAGCATCGGGTGCAGGGTGACGGCCAGTTCGGCCGCCGCGAGGAACAGGTGGTGGCGGCCCGCGAGGTGGGCGCGCTCGTGCGCGAAGAGCACCTCGCGCTCCCGCGCGTCGAGGGACCGCAGCATCCCCGTCGTCACGACGATCCGGCCGGGGCGGCCCGGAAGGGCGTAGGCGTACGGGAGTTCGTCCGGCCGCACGGAGAGTTCGTCGGTGCCGGCGGACCCGGCGCGGGCCGCCCGCATCTCGCGCCGCTGCCGCAGCCCTGTACGGACCAGCGCGAACGCGCCCGCAGCCAACGCGAGCGCGGCGAGGACCGACGCGGGGACGAGCACCGGGGAGCCGTCGCCGAGGAGGGGTGGCGACAGACGCCCGAGGGCGGCCACGGGAGGCAGCCGCAGCGCCCCGGCGGAGGCGAGGAGTCCGAGCGAGGCCGTGCTGGACCCGGCGAGGACGACGGAGAAGCCCGCCAGCGTCCACGCCGCCGCGCGGGGCGGCAGCCACTCGGCGGCGCGCCGCGCGGCGGGCACGGCGAGCAGCGGCATGAGCAGCGGGATCCAGACGGCGAAGATCATCGGCCGGTACCTCCGGTGTCGCCGCGCCCTGTGCCGCCCTCGGTACCGCTGTCGCTTCCGCCGTCGCCGTCGAGCAGCGCGCGCAGCATCTGCTCGTCCTCGCTGCTCAGCGCGGAGACGAAACGGGCCAGCACCGTGCCGCGGTCCTCGTCCTTGTCGAGTTCGGCGTGCATACGGCGGGCCGTGAGCCCGTGCGCGTCCTGCGCGGGCCGGTACGCGTAGCCGCGGCCCGCCCGGTCCCGGGTGACCGTCCCCTTGCCGTAGAGCCGGGTCAGGATCGTGGTCACGGTGGTGCGGGCCAGGCCGTCGGCGAGCGCCCGCTGCACCTCGCCGGGTGTGAGCGGCGTCTCGGCGGCCCAGAGCGCGGCGAGGACGCTCGCCTCCAGCTCGCCCGCGGGACGCCGTTCCTGCTCCTCGGCCATGGGAACGATCCTCCGCTCTTCTTCGTCTACAGTTGAGTAGACCGTCTACACGACTGTAGTCGTGCGGTCGGCGCGCCGGCTCGCGGCCGCCGTTCAGCCCATTATGAGACGACTGAGAGAGGAGCGGCCCCATGGCCGTAGACCCCCTCGCCGCCGCCCAAGCGGTGAACGTGCTGGACGCGGGTTCTCTCCTGTCCGCCTTCGGCGCCCTCGGCGTGGCCGTCGTCCTGTTCGCGGAGACCGGACTGCTCGTCGGATTCTTCCTGCCGGGCGACTCGCTGCTCTTCACGGCCGGCCTGCTGTGCGCGGGCGGCTCGCACGGGCCCGTCCATCTCTCGCTGCCGCAGGTCCTGGCCGCCGCCGTCGTGGGCGCGCTGGTCGGTGCGCAGGCCGGGTACTGGATCGGGCGGCGCGGCGGCCGCGCGCTCCTCGCCCGCAGCAGAGCCAAGCGGCTGCACGAGGGGGCGGCCCGCGCCGAGGAGCTCCTCGATCGGTACGGGCACGCCAAGGCGATCGTCCTGGCCCGCTTCGTCCCCGTCGTCCGTACGGTGCTCAATCCGCTGGCCGGAGCGCTCGGGGTGCCGGCGCGGGTCTTCACGGTGTGGCAGGTCGTCGGCGGCCTCGTCTGGACGGTCGGCCTGGTCCTCGCGGGCTACGGACTCGGCTCGTCGGTGCCGAACGTCGACCGGTACCTCCTGCCGATCGTCGCCCTCGTCGTCATCGTCTCCCTGATCCCGCTGGCCCTGGAGGTGTGGCGCTCCCGCGCCCGGTCACGTGATCGCCGCGCCGCGGAGGAGGGCACTTCATGAGCGCACCCCTCGCCTTCAGTGGCGCGTCGGTGGACGGCGGTCTCTACACGTGGGTGACCGAGCTGGCGCACAGCACTCCGCACGCGGTGAACGCCGTCGTGTCCGCCTGGTCGGACTACGGGCTCGCGCTTTTCGCCGTACTCATGATCGCGGCGTGGTGGCGTGCGAGAGGCGAGGGCGGCGTCCTGATGGCCCGGGTCCTCGCGTCCCCGGTCATCGTCGTGGTCGCCTATGCGGCGAATTCCGTATTCAAGTCGGTCGTCGACGAACAGCGCCCGTGCCGCACGCTCCACACGGTCACCGTGGAGGTGTGCCCGGCACTCGGGGACTGGTCGTTCCCCAGCAACCACGCGGTGATCGCCGCCGCGGCGGCCGTCACGCTGCTGCTCGCCGACCGCCGCATCGGCCTGATCGCGGTCCCGGCGGCGGTCCTCATGGGCGCCTCCCGGGTGTGGATCGGCGCGCACTACCCGCACGACGTCGCGGTGGGCCTGGCCATAGGCGCCACCCTGGCCCTCCTGCTCACCCCGCTCGCGACCCGGGCCGTCCCACTGGTGGACCGCCTGAGCACGACGCGTCTACGGCCACTGGTGTCCACGCACTGACGGGGCGGCGCCGGTCACGGCAACAGGGCGGGGCCCTGCCCGTAGACCGGCCCGGGACCGGAATCCCGAGGACCTGAATACGGCGGACGCCGCCCTGCCGAAGCCGCTGCCTGGGAAGTTACTCCCCGGCGACCTCGATCCGCCCGTTGCTGTCCGCGGCGGAAGCGGATCCGGCCGCGGGCGCAGGCACCTGCCCCTTGGCCGCAGCTCCCGAACCCGATCCCGAAGTAAGCCCCTTGAGGAGCGACGCCAGGTCGACTCCCGTGGTGGAGCTGAGGAGTTCGACCCCCTGCGCGACGTTGTCGGCGACCGTGCGCGACAGCTGGCTCGCGCCGTCCGTCGAGATCACCGTCATCTTGTCCACGGCGCTCAGCGGCTCGGACGCCTTCGCGACGACGCTCGGCAGCACCTCG
Organism: Streptomyces sp. CB01635; assembly: GCF_002803065.1. GTDB lineage: Bacteria > Actinomycetota > Actinomycetes > Streptomycetales > Streptomycetaceae > Streptomyces. The sequence goes on along the minus strand of NZ_NNBL01000014.1, from coordinate 73,103 downwards.
ACGACCATCTGGAGCACCGCGGCGTCGCCGTACCGCGCGAACGCGTCGGCCTTCTTGTGCATGGCCTCCGCCTCGGCGGCACCCTTCGCGCCGATCGCGGCCGCCTCGGCCTCACCCTCCAGGCGGACGGCGTCGGCGAGCGCCGCACGGTGCGCCTTCTCGCCCTCACCGGTCAGCCGCGACCGCTCGGCGTCGGCCTCGGCCTGCTTGACCAGACCGATACGGCGGGCCTCCGCCTCCTGCTCGGCCTGGTAGCGCGCGGCGTCGGCGGGCTTACGGACCTGGGTGTCCAGCTCGCGGTCGGTCAGGGCCGCTTGGCGCTGGGCGACCTTCTCCTGCTCGGCGAGCACCTCCTGCTGGCGCGCGGCCTCGGCCAGCGGACCGGCGGCCCCGGCACGCGCCGCGGCCTCGTCGGTCTCGGCCTTGATCTCGGCCTGCTTCAGGTAGAAGGTCCGCTGCGCGATCGCGATCTCCTCCTCCGCCTTCAGACGGGCCTGCTCGGCGGCGCGGCGCGCGACCGCCTCGGCGATGTCGGCCTCCTGCTTGGCGCGGGCGGCCTCGGGCCGGCCGAGGTCCTCCAGGTACGAGCCCTCGGTGGTGATGTCCTGGATCTGGAACGCGTCGAGGACGAGGCCCTGCCCGGAGAGGCTGGCCTCGGCCTCCTCGGCGACCTGCCCGGCGAACGCGGCCCGGTCCCGGATGATGTCCTCGACCGACATCCGGCCGACGATGGAGCGCAGGGCGCCCGAGAGCACCTCCTGCGTGAAGCCGACGATGCCGCCCTGCTGGGCGAGGAAGCGCTGGGCCGCGGCCCGGATCGAGTCCTCGGTGCCGCCGACCTTGACGATGGCGACGCCCTCGAGGTTGGCCTTCACGCCGCGCAGCGTGACCGCGCCGCGCACGGCGATCGGAATGTGCCGCGACGACAGGTCGAGGGTGAACTTCTGCTGGACGAACGGGACGACGAAGACGCCGCCGCCGACCACGACCTTCTGGCCGCTGTTGTCGGTGAACACCCGGCCGGTCTCCGGGTCGGTGGCCTGCTTGCCGCGCCGCCCGGTGACGATGAACGCCTCGCTGGGCCCCGCCACCTTGTACCGGGTCACGACGACGAGCGCGAGCAGCACGACGAGTACGACGACTCCGATGACGGAGATGAGCACTGGACTCATGGTGATTCCCCCCTCCTGCCCCCTGGGGGACGGTGGATCGATTACGTATGTATGGCCACGGCTCGTATGGCCCCGGCGGAGCCGCTCAGCGCTGGACGGGCCGCACGGCGACCGACGTGGGCGAGAGGGACTCCTCGACCCAGATCTCGCTGCCCCGCGCCACGGCCGTCGCCCCGGCGCTCTTCGCCGCGAGCTTCACCGGCTGGCCGGCGAGCCGCAGCAGCACCTCGCCGTAGCCGTCGGCCGGGATCGCCGTGACGACGGAACCCGCCGTGCCGACGAGGTCGTCGCCGCGCGGGGCGGATCCGTCCTGATCGCGCATCAGGGCCCGACTCAGCCGCCAGGTCAGCCACCCGGCCGCGACCCCCGCGCCGGCCCCCACGGCGGTGGCGGGCCCGGCCCCGAGGCCGGTGGTGCCGAGCACGAGCGCACCGCCGAAGCCGAGCATCGAGACGAACCCGGCGACGACCGGCAGCGAGAGCAGCCCGTCGAAGAGCCCGTCGAGGAACCCGGCGCCGCCGAAGAGCCCTTCGAGCACGCCGTCGAAGACGAGGGCGAGCACCAGCAGCACGAGCCCCGCGATACCGAGCCCCAGAAAAACCGTCACCGCATCCCCCTTCCGGCCGTACCCGTACCGGCCGCCCCCTTCGGTGATGGCCACATCCTCGCACCACGAACGGCGTTCGCACATTGCCATGTCCCGGCAATCTTTACTGTTCATTGATGCCGGGTTTTACCGCCCTTTGCGAGTCCGTTACGGGAACTTTCGCCACTCCACCGGCCGTTGGTCGGGTGGCGGCAGCGAGGTCACGTTCCTCAACTTCGGGCACCCGGCCCCCATGCTCGTACGCCCCGACGGCTCGGCCCACTTCCCGCGCCCGCCGCAGTACGCGCTGCCGCTCGGCCTCGGCGTGCACGGAGCGGAGGGGCCCGAGCCGTACACCGTCGGGTTCGAGCCCGGCGACCAGATCCTCCTGTACACCGACGGCGTCACGGAGGCGCGGGACCGGGCGGGAGACTTCTACCCGCTCGGCGACCGCGCCTCGCTCCTCAAGGACCCCGACCCGGAGGCCGCCCTCAGGGAGCTGCGCGCCGACCTGGTCCACCACGCGGCGGGCCCCCTGCACGACGACGCGGCGATGCTCCTCCTGCGCCACCGCCACGAAGAGCCGCCCGGCACCGTGCCACCATTCGTGCCCTCCGCGCCGCAATAATTCGCGCCACGAATTGCCGACGGTTTTCCGCACAGGCGGCCGTGCGCAACGGAACTGGGCCGCCCTATTCCGCCGGAATCCCCATAAATCGGGGTCCGTCGGATGAATGTCGTTAAGGCCGTTACCTGGGCGGGGCGAGTCCGTTGAACCGGTATGCGGACGCGATCTTGCGGCCGTATCCGTCCAGCAACAAAGGAGAACGTGATGTCTCGCATCGCGAAGGCCGCCGCTGTCGCGCTCGGCACCGGCGCCGTGGTGATCAGCGGTGCCGGCCTGGCCATGGCCGACGCCGGCGCCCAGGGTGAGGCTGCCGGCTCGCCCGGCGTCGTCTCGGGCAACGCCGTCCAGGTCCCGATCCACGTCCCGGTCAACGTCTGCGGCAACACCGTGAACATCATCGCTCTGCTGAACCCGGCCTTCGGTAACGCCTGCGCCAACGGTGACGGCCACAACGGGGGCGACAACGGCGGCTACGGCGGCTGACACCCCGACAAAGGCCCCCGGCGCGGATGCGCGGGGGCCTTTTCTCATGGAGTGACGCGGATTATGCGTACCGATACAAATGCCCGTGCTCGATCAACGAACTCGGCTTCACTTTCCAGGGCGGCATCAGCTCGTCAAGGGTCACGACACGCCCCGTCCCCGTCGTCCCTCCGGCGGGCAAATAGGGGGCCGAGTCGGGGTAATTCCGGTGCCAGCGCGACCAGAGCAGATCAACGAACGCGTGGTTGAGCCAGAAGACCGGGTCGTTCACGGCGTCCGCGCCGAGCATGTGCCCGCCGACCCACCGGTGCACCCGGTTGTGGTTACGGAACTTGCCGTTCCCCACTCCCGAGGTCCAGCCCTCGACCTTGTTGCGGAACCCGCGTGAGGACGTCGAGTTCCACGGGGCCGAGTCGTACAGCGCATCCTGCATGGCCCAGGCCAGTTCGTCCTTGGTGGGCAGCTCGATCGGATCGTGGGGGCGGCCGAAGTCCCGGGTCAGGTATTCGCCCTCCGTCACGCCCTCCTTGATGGGCCAGTGCCCGCTCCCGTAGGCGAAGGGGCCGGTCGTCACCCGCCGGTCGGAGCGGCGGCCGTTCCCGCCGAGGAACCCCTCGCCCCACAGCGACGACGTGGGGGAGCGGTCCACCGTCCAGTCCCAGTAGGGGACGGAGACCCCGGGGTCCACGCGCTGAAGCGCGCCTTCGAACTCCAGGAGGAACTGCCGGTGCCAGGGCAGGAAGGTCGACGCCATGTGCGCGACCCGCTGCCCGCCGTCCCCGTCACCGACGTAGAACTCCACGTGCAGGCGCACGAATTCGTCGTACTGCCCGCTGCGTTTGATCGCGAGCAGCGCGGACACGAACCGCTTCTTCTGCGCCGCCGTGAGCGCGCTCTGGTTCTGCCGCGTGTAGACCAACGCCGTCCCGCTCCTTCAACTTCGGCTGTGCCGCGGCGCTCAGAGCACCTGCCGGCGCAGTATCTGGTGACCGAGCTCGTCCACGGCCCCCCTCGCCGCGGCCAAGGGGGTGGGATACGACTGGTAGTGGTCGACCATGCTCAGATAGCTGCCGTCGGCACGGCGCATCAGATGCAGCGGCCGGCCGTCGACCGTGACGTCCCAGCGCCCGGACCGCTGCCCCGGCTTCTGCCCGAGGTGGCCGCGCATCATCGAGCCCTGTCCGCGCGTTCCGCGGATGTGGCGGCCGCGGTAGGTCTCCTCGAAGTCCTTGCCGGACGCGTCCCGCAGATCGTCGTGCGGCTCGCGGAAGGCCCGGCCGACGAGGGCGGCGGCCGGTACCACCGCGGCGGCGAGCGCGACCCCGATCAGTCGCCGCACCGCGGACCGGCGCGTGACGACCACCCGGCCGGCGGGACCGAGACCGACAGGCGGGGTACCGGCTTCCACTGGCGTCTCCTCTTCCGGACTGCGTGCGGGTCACACGATGTCGAGCGCGGCTCCCGGCGCCGTCGTCAGCAGCGGCGTAACGACCGCGGCCTCGGGAAGCGCCACATCCGAGAGCCCGAAGCGGTCGGCCGGCGGGCCGGTGAGCGGTGGGTTGACCGATGCTCCGGGGGTGGCCGTCCGCACTTCGGACCCCGCGGTGGTCAGGCCCAGGTGATCGACCTCGCGGTCCCCCGTCACCTGGGACAGCGGCGCCTCAAGCCGCGTTTCGGGCAACTCGCTGCTGAGCGGAACCGACGGCAGCAGCGGCTCGGGAAGCATCCGACCGGCCGTGAACCGCGGGGCTTCGGGTCCGCCCGGCAGCGGGATCGGCACCCCGGTCGACAGCTCGGGCGCCTTCACGTGCAGCGCGTTCTCCACACCGGTCAGCGGAACGGCTACGGGTACCTGCTCGCCCGCGACGGCGGGAGCGGCGCCCGCGCCCGCGGCGGCGAGGCAGCCGGCCAGTACAGCGAGCGTCCCTCTGGCAGTTGACTTCATGTCGGACACGGATCCCTTCGGCTTCGCGGTACTGGTCACCGCGAAAGGAGTAACGACCCGCCGGGCGGCATCAGTACAAATTTCCCTCGCCCGGCGCAATCGCCCGATGTGTGTATCAGCTGGTCCAGAAGTCCCACCAGCGGGTCAGGATCAGCATCCCGATGATCCCGACGTGCAGCACGGGAAGAACCCACGTGAACTCGCCGAAGAACGACCGCAGCCACGACGGCGCGGGCAGGAACCCGTTGCGCACGTTGAACGACGTCACGTACCAGAACATGACGATCGTGGCGACCCACGCCAAAGAGCACCACAGGCACAGCGAGTTGATCCGGTACAGCGACTGGAACTGCAGCCACGTGCAGAACCCGACCCCGAACAGCGTGCCCGCGTTGAACGTCAGCCAGTACCAGCGCGGGAAGCTCGCCCGCCCCAGCAGGCTCATCCCCACACAGATCACGACCGCGTAGGCCGCGAGCCCCAGCATCGGATTCGGGAACCCGAACGCCGACGCCTGCTCGCTCTTCATGATGTTCCCGCACGACACGACCGGGTTCAGACTGCAGCCCGGCGTGAAGTTCGGGTCCTCGAGCAGCTTGAACTTGTCGATCGTGATGACCCACGCCGCGAGCAGCCCCGCNGACCCCGAACAGCGTGCCCGCGTTGAACGTCAGCCAGTACCAGCGCGGGAAGCTCGCCCGCCCCAGCAGGCTCATCCCCACACAGATCACGACCGCGTAGGCCGCGAGCCCCAGCATCGGATTCGGGAACCCGAACGCCGACGCCTGCTCGCTCTTCATGATGTTCCCGCACGACACGACCGGGTTCAGACTGCAGCCCGGCGTGAAGTTCGGGTCCTCGAGCAGCTTGAACTTGTCGATCGTGATGACCCACGCCGCGAGCAGCCCCGCCGCACCGGTGATCACCAGAAGCAGCGCGAAACCCAGGGAACGGGACTCCGGAGCGGAACGCGAAGCCTCAACTGAGCTGTCATAATGCCGAGTTGGACCGGGCTGCCGCGGCATCCGGGCCGGGCGTCCCTCGGTGTTCGTGGTTCCCATGGGCCACTTCCTTCTCGTCAGACGCGCAGCTTGCGTACGGGGAGCAGGCAGTGGGCCGCGCCGGTCAGCGTCGCCTCGTCACCCGCGAACGAGGCGAAGTCCTCCTCGGCGACCGGGCTGCCGGGCACCGCCGAGGTCCAGGGGCGCGTGGTGAACACGAAGTACGCGTAACCGCGTTCGGCCGCGGCAGCCAGCCACTCGGGGGGCGCGACGCACTGGGCATTGAGGTACGGCATGTTGACGACGGCCTGGCCGGCCTCGACGAGCAGCGAGACGGGGAAGCTGGGCTTGCTCGTGGCGTCCACGACCTTGCCGACCGGCAGGCCGTTGTTCTCCAGCAGGGTTCGTACCGCTTCGGTCGATGCCTCCTGCCCGCCCGCGCCGTCCCCCAGGGAGTAGGCCAGCAGGAAGGGCATGTCCCCTGCCTCGTCCGGGTGTTCGCCGCTCCATGCGATGACGGCGAGGGTGCCCAGATCGATGGCGCGGAAGGCGCGGTTCTCAGTCGGCGTTGAAGTCACCACGGCAGCGTAGCCACGGTCGTCCGGCGCCCCGGCGACCTTTCACCCGCTTGGAGGAACGGCCCCCACTCGAACGAGAATCGGGGCCGCCCCGGACAGGCCAAGAGGCCGGTCCGGGGCCGCTCGGAGCGGGGGACCAGCCTCTTGTGGCCTGAGTGCCGCTTCGCGCGAGAGGTGCGCGAAGGGCTGCGTCAGCCGTTCTGGCCGCTGTTGCCGAAGGCCGGGTTGAGACCGGCGATGCCGTTGACGGTGTTCCCGACGACGTTGACCGGAACGTCGATCGGCACCTGGACGACGTTGCCCGAACCGACGCCCGGGGAGCCCACCGCGGCACCCTCCGCGCCGGCGCCGCCGTGGGCGAAGGCGCTGCCCGAAGCGGCGCCCGCAGCGAGACCGGCGACGGTCATGACCAGAGCAGCCTTCTTGGCAGTGTTCATCTCAAAAACCTTCCCAATTGGGGTTTTTCGCAGCTTGTGAACCTGGTTGTGCGGCGGGTGGCGGGAACGCACCCGCGCAGATCGCTACTTGCCGAGGGGAAGGCCGCCGAGGAGTCCGGCCGGGGCGCCCGCACCGGCGTCGTTCACGTTGTCCGCCGTGTCCTGCACCGTGTTGAGGACCGAACCGCCCTGCTCCGTGTCGAGCATGTTGGTGTGCAGAGGCTGGGCGTCGAGCAGTGACTGGTGGCTCAGGGTCTCGATCGCGCCGTTGAGGCTCGTCGGCGTGAGGTCGGAGGCGAAGGCGGGTGCGGCTGCACCGGCGATGACCATGGATCCGGCGACGACGGCGGCGGCCTTCAGGGGCTTCATCATGTTCCTTCCTTGGGGTGACGATTTGTCACCAGCGACGGAATATCCAACGAGCGTCTCCGGCAACGGAAACTCTGAGGTCAGGGGATTTGCCGAACCCACTCGAACGAAGGGCCGTGGAGTTCTCATATGAGATTTAGGAAGAGGTGAATTGCCGGCGCAGGGCGCCCTGTCAGGCGCGACCGGAACATGAAACGCCCGCCGCGCCGGTGCAGGACCGGCGCGACGGGAGGGCGGGGGCGCCCGCTTCGATACGGGCACGCCCCCGTCAGTCGTGCAGGGCGGGAGCCTCGGGGAGCGCCGGCGTCTGCGGGAGCGTGGAGGTGGACGGGAGGGACGCCGTGGACGGGAGCGGGACCCCCGGGAGTGCGGGGAGCTTGGGCAGGCCCGGCAGAGTGGGCGCGGGCAGCCCGCCACCGAGCAGCGTGGCGGCGAGCAGGTTCACCAGGCCGGTGACGACGTTCGTGGCCGCCGTGGCCACGCCCGCGACGTCACCCGCGGTGGACGCCTTGAGCAGCGCGTCGACGGCGGTCTGGAGCGCGGTCAGGGCGTCGCCCTTCACGTCCTTCCGGGCCGCCTTGGAGTCGTCGGGGGTGGCCGACTTCGGTGTGGTGGTCGTTGCGGGGACGGTGGCCTTGGCGGCGTCGATGGCCGCCTTGATCGCGTCCGCGTGCTTCTGTGCCGCCTCGGCGGACAGCTTTCCGTCGTCGGCCTTGAGGACCTCGGTGAGCAGGTCCGTGACCGGCGTGATGACGGAACTCATGCTGCCGAGCGCGCCGACCTGGCCCAGCAGCGCATCCGCTCCGGGAACCGGTGCGCGCAGTGCCTCGACGCTGCTGGAGCTTCCCGGGTCGCTTTCGGCGGCTATCGCGGGGGCGGCGGTGCCGAGGAGAATCGTCGCGCAAAGAGCGGTGGTAGCAATGCGCCGTACGGGCTGATGGTGCATGTTGTTGCCTTTCGGTGGTGCTTGTCCGATCTTGTGACCACCGTGGAATGGTTGATCGCACTGCGCAACCGAACGGCGACACGCCGTGTGTGATCGCCCTCGTCTCTCGGCGTGTCGTGCCAGGTGGGGCGGCCGTTCGGGGGTCTGCGGCGCCCTCCCCCATACGGCGCAACGCACGCAAGAACGGCCGCCCCGAACGGGGCGGCCGCGGAAGAGTCCGGGGGAACCGGATCAGTAGTTGCTGCAGTGGTTGCCGAACGTCGGGTTCAGCAGGCCGATCAGGTTGACCGTGTTGCCGCAGACGTTCACGGGGATGTGGATCGGGGCCTGGACGACGTTGCCCGAGATCACGCCGGGGGAGTGGGTGGCGGCACCCTGCGCGCCACTGTCGGCGGCGGCGACGCCGGCGGTGCCGGCCAGGGCGGCGGCGGCAACGGTGGAAAAGACAAAGGCCTTCGCGGTACGCGACATGGGGGAGTGCTCCTCGGTCGGTTGATTCGGCTCCGGGGCGGGCGCCCGGCTCGTGGATCAACGCGCGCCACCCGTGCGGGGTTGCGCCCCCGATCGGGTGACTGCGCGGCGGAGGATTCACCCCTTTCACCATTCCGACACACATGTCGGGTTTCACGGATAAATGTGCATCCGTCGCTACAGTGGCTCACCTCCCGGCCCGGCGAGGCGGGGCGCAGAACCGGTTCCCATCAAATGTGACTTTCGCATTCTCATTTCCGTGATTCAGAAGCTCTTTGTCCCTGAAAGGGAATCGGCCATGCGCCATCACACGGGCTCGTTCCTGCGCCGCACGGCGGTGGGCGTCGTTGCTCTTGCGGCGATTTCCGCGACCTGTGGCGCCGCGGCCGCGCCGCCGGCGCGTGAGGCGGAGAGCATCGCTTTCACCCAGCGCTACCGGGCGCTTCAGCACGGCGGGGTGGTCCGGGCGGCCAACGCGGCGATCAGCTGCCGGACCGCGGCCGCCGGGGCCAAGGTGTCGTGCCCCGCGGCCCGTTCGGGCAGGGCGGCGGCCAACGGTGACTTCGACATGGTCTACACGGACATCGACCGCGACCCGAACACGTACAACTCCAGCAGCGCGGAGGTCCGGCTGCCCGCCGGCGCCAGGGTCACGTACGCGCGCCTCTACTGGGGTGGCAATCTCCGCGCGGGCGAGCAGAAGCCGGCCAGGGACAACGGCCGTGTGCTGCTGCACGAGCCCGGCGGGAAGTACAGGGCGGTGCGCGCGGACACCCTGATCGGGCACCGCGTCGCGGGCGGCGCCGATGCCTATCAGGCGTCCGCCGATGTCACCCGGCTCGTGCGCGCGTCCGGCGGCGGGTCGTACACCGTCGCGCAGCTCAATGTGGCGAAGGGGCGCTCGGCGGCCGGGGCCTGGGGCGGCTGGACGCTGGTCGCCGCGTACGAGAAGGCGTCGGAGCCGCTGCGGCGGATCGCGCTGTGGGACGGGTTCGCCTCCTTCGACGCGCGGCACCGCGACCACACGGTCCGCCTGGCCGGGGTGCCCGTCGGCGCCGGGGCGGCCGGACGCGTCGGCATGGTCGCGTACAACGGCGACCGCGGCGTCAGGGGTGACGCGCTGAGTGTCTCCTCGGGGCGACGGGCCCTGCCCGTCGCGCTCCGGAACGCGGCCAACCCGGCCGACGACGTGCTCAATTCGAGTATCAGTGAACCGGGACGCGCGCAGCCGAGAAGGGTCCCCGCGTACGCCAACACCCTCGGCTACGACTCGGACGTCTTCGCGCTCGGCCGGGGCATCGGGCAGCGGGGGCCGGGGCTCGACCTCCGGATGACATCGCGGCGGGACACGGCCTGGATCGGCGTGCTCTTCGCAGCGGTCGACGCCAAGGCTTAGCGCGTTTCCCTCCTCTATGACGAAGGGAAACGCGCATGCAACTGACAGCGACACCCTCTCGACCGCGTGTCCTCCATGTCACCCAGCCCGTCGACGGCGGAGTGGCCCGCGTCGTCCGTGATCTGACCGAGGCTCAGCTCACGGCCGGCATGCGGATCAGCGTGGCCTGCCCGCCCGACGGTCCCCTGGCCGGATCGCTGCGCCGCATCGGCTGCGACGTTCTGCCCTGGGAGGCGACCCGCTCGCCCGGGCCCGGTATCGCGCGCGAAGTACGCGGCCTGGCCCGGCTCGTGGCGCAGGTGCGGCCGACCCTCGTCCACGCGCACAGCGCCAAGGCCGGACTCGTCGCGCGCCTCGCCGTCCGCGGCCGGGTGCCCACCGTGTTCCAGCCGCACGCCTGGTCCTTCGAGGCGGTCGACGGCGCCACCGCCCGGCTCGCCCTCGCCTGGGAGCGCCGGGGCGCGCGCTGGGCCTCCCGGGTCGTGTGCGTCAGCGAGGCGGAGCGCGCGACGGGCGAGCGCGCCGGGATCACCGCGCGCTGGGACGTCATCCCCAACGGCGTGGACCTCACCCGCTTCGTGCCCGCGCCCGAACCGCGCGAGGCCACCGCCGATCCGCTGGTGGTCTGCGTCGGGCGCATCTGTCGGCAGAAGGGCCAGGACGTCCTGGTGCGCGCCTGGCCCCTCGTACAGGAGAGGTTCCCGCGAGCTCGGCTCGTGCTGGTCGGGGACGGGCCCGACGTGCCGGCGCTGCGCCGGCAGGCCACCGCCTCCGTGCGGTTCGTGGGCGCCGACGACCCCGTGCCCTGGTACCGGCAGGCCGACCTTGTGGTGCTGCCGTCCCGCTGGGAGGGCATGGCGCTCGCGCCCCTGGAGGCCATGGCCTGCGGGCGGCCCGTCGTCGTCACCGACGTGGACGGCGCCCGCGAGAGCCTGCCCGCCGGCCTCGCGTCCGACTGCCTCGTCCCGCCGGACGACCCCGCCGCGCTGGCCCGCGCCCTGACCGGTCTGCTGCGCGACCCCCACCGGCTCGGCGCGCTCGGCGGCCTCGCCCTCCAGCACGCGCGCACGCACCACGACGTGCGGCGCACCGCCGACGCGGTCGCAGACGTGTACCGCGAACTACTGGGCGTGGAGCCCACAGAGTGCAGGGAGCCCATCAACACGTGACCGCGGAACGTACCGTTGCCTCCCCCGCGGGGCAGCCACGCGCCACTGCGCCGAGCACCCTCACCGCCTCGGTCATCCCGCCACGCGCCGAGGTGGGCGGCCCCCGGTCACCTGCGGGAAGGCGCGCCGCCGAGCGGCACCCCTCCCGTACGCCCCTCCTCGCGGCGGACGGTACGGCCGCCGTGCTCAGCACCCTCGTGATCGCGCCGGTCCAGCACCACCCGCTGCTCGTGATCGCGCTGGCCGCCGGGGTCGTGGCGGCGAACGCACGCGCGGGCCTCTACCGCGGCGACGAGCCCCGCCTTCTACTCGACGACTGGCCCGCGATCGGCGGCCGCATCGTGGTGATCTGGTGCGCCATGGCGGCCGGGCTCGCGGGGTTCCCGCAGCTCGACCCGCTGCCCGCCGCCACGCTCGCGGCGGGCGCCGCCCTGCACTGCCTTCTCGCGGGCGCGGGCCGGGGCCTCGTCTACCGGCGGCGCCGCGAGGCCGCCGCGCGCCGCCCCTGCCCGACCCTCCTCATCGGCCCCGAGACCGTCGCCCGGCCGGTCGCCGCCGCCCTGCTGCGCCACCCGCGCTCGGGCGTACGCCCCGTCGGCATCCTGGCGGACAAGGGGCCCGAACGGCCGCCCGACCACGACGGGCCCGACCTGCCCGTCCTCGGTACGGCCGACGAACTGCGCCGCGCGATCATCCGGAACGGGGTGCGGCGGGCGCTCCTTCTCGACGGCGCGGCGCCCGACCGGGCGGCCTGGCTGGCGGTGCTCGGCGAGTACGGCTGCGGCGTCTGGGAGTTCGACCCGTCGGCCGACCCCTATCCGGCGCGCTCCGGCGACGCGGCCCGGCACCTCGCCGGGTTCCGCTACCGGCCGCGCCCGCCGGCCCGCCGCCGTGGCAGCGTCGGCAAGCGCGCGCTCGACCTCGTCGTCTCCGGCGCCCTCCTCGTCCTGACCAGCCCGGTCCTGCTCGTGTGCGCCGTGTGGCTGCGCCTCGCCGAAGGGCCCGGCGTCGTCTTCCGGCAGGAGCGCGTCGGGAAGGACGGGAAGCCCTTCACGCTGCTGAAGTTCCGCACGCACCGCCCGATCGACGCGATGGAGTCCGCCACCCGGTGGAGCGTCGCCGACGAGAAGCAGATGGCGTGGTTCTGCCGGTTCCTGCGGCGCACCTCCCTGGACGAGCTGCTCCAGCTGTGGAACGTCTTCCGCGGCGACATGAGCCTCGTCGGCCCGCGCCCGGAACGGCCCTATTTCGTCATGCAGTTCAGCCAGGCCCACCCCGGATACGCCGAGCGGCACCGCATGCCGACCGGGATCACCGGCCTCGCCCAGATCCACGGTCTGCGCGGCGACACCTCCATCGAGGACCGCGCCCGCTTCGACAACGCGTACATCGACAGCTGGTCGCTGTGGCAGGACATCAGCATCCTGGTGCGCACCGCGGCAGCCCTCGTACGTTCCACGGGGAGTTGACCGCGTGACTGCCTCTCCCGCGGACGCCGGGCTGCGTACGGCTCCAGGCCCGACCGGTGTGCGCCCCGCCCCGGCCGCCGCGCTCGTCGCCGTCCTCGGCCGGTACGCCCCCGTACTCCCCGTCGTCCTGATGGTCGCCGTGCTCGGCCTCCCGCTGACGCCCGGCTCGGCGGGAACCGGGGGCGGCAGTCTCGCGGACGCGGTCTCCGGCCTGGTCGTCGCCGTCTGCGTGGCCGTCACCCTGCGTCGCGCCGAGCGCCCCCTGGCCCGTACCGCCGCGATCCTCCTCGGGATGCCCGTCGTCGGGATCGCCGTCGCCGCGGCGGGCGCCGACTCGCCGTCGACCGCGCTCGTCGGCATGGTCCGCTACTGCCAGATCTTCGTCCTCGTCCCCGTGTCCGTCCTCGTCCTGGTCCGCGACCGCCGCGACTTCCGGCTGCTCGCCTGGTCGTTCGTGGGGCTGGCCCTGTGGCAGGGCGGCATCGGCATCCACCAGTACCTGACCGGGACCGGCGCCTCGTACATGGGCGAGGACATCCGCGCCGTCGGCACCTTCGGCCCCACGGACGTCATGGGAATGGCGACGGTGGTGTCGTACGGGCTCGTGGCCGCCGTCGGCCTGGCCCTCGGTGCCCGTACCGCCGCCCGGCGCACCCCCGCCCTGCTGTGCGCGCTCGCGCTGCTCCTGCCGCTCGCGCTCTCCTTCAGCCGGGGCGCGTGGATCGCGACCGTCGTGGCCTGCGGCGCGCAGGTGCTGCTCGCCGGGGTGCGGCGCGCAGTCCGCCTGTTCGCCGTGACCGCGGCGGCCGCCGTCGTCCTGGTGGGCGGCTTCGGCATCGGGACGCAGCTGCTCCAGGAGCGCATGAGCAGCATCACGCAGGTCGCCGACGCCCCCGACCAGTCCGTCACGGACCGGTACACGATGTGGGCCGCGGCGGTCGACATGTGGAGCGAGCACCCGGCGACGGGCGTCGGTCTCAAGGGGTTCCCCGCCCACCGCGACAGCCATGCCTCGCTCGCGCTCTCCTCGGGCAGCGACACGGCGGGCGCGGGCGCCGCGTTCAAGCGCCAGCCGCTGCTGTCCCCGCACAACATGTATCTGCTCGTCCTCAGTGAGCAGGGCCTGATCGGCCTGATGGCCCTCGCGGGCGGCTGGATCGCCCTGCTGCTGCTCGCCCTGCGCCGCCTCGGCCGCGGTGCGCACACCCGGCCAGGCCCGGACTGCGGCCTCGTCGCGTGCGGCCTGCTCGGCTGGCAGCTCGTGGACTTCGTGTACGCCGACATCGGCGGTCCATCGACCGTGCTGGCCGCCCTCGTCATCGGCCTCGCCGCCTGGTGGGGCCTGGCGCCGCAGGCGCTCCTGAAGGAGGCGGCGACGCCGTGACCATCCCCACCGCGGACGGCGACACCCGTACGGCAGCGGGGCTGCCCGCCCAGCTCAGGGCCGAGCCGGCCGCCCCCGAATCCCCCGGAGCGTCGAACAGCCGCCTCGCGCGGGCCGCCCTGCTCACGGCCGTCCTCTCGGCCGCCGGGTCGATCCTCGGTCTCGGCCGCGACCAGTCCCTCGCGCACCTCTTCGGCGCGGGCAGCGAGACCGACGCGTTCCTGGTCGCGTGGACGGTCCCGGAGTTCGCCTCCACGCTCCTCATCGAGGACGGCCTGGCGTTCGTGCTCGTGCCCGCGTTCAGCGCGGCCATCGCCCGCCGCGCGCAGGCCGGAGGCACCGATCCCGTACGGTCCCTCGTCTCGTCGTCACTGCCTCGCTTCGGCCTCGCGTTCCTGGCCGCGACCGTGCTGCTGATCGCGGGTGCACCGTTCCTCGTACACGTCCTGGCACCCGGCCTGCCCGACCCCCAACTGGCCGTCGACTGCACCCGGTTGACCGCCACGTGTGCCCTCACGTTCGGCCTGGCCGGATACTGCAGCGCGGCTCTGCGGGCCCACGGCTGCTATCTGCCACCGGCCGCGATCTATGTCGCGTACAACATCGGCATCATCGCGACGATGCTCGTGTGCGGGACGCGCCTCGGCGTGCGGTCCGCGGCGATGGGGGTGGCCGTCGGCGGCTGTCTGATGGTGGCTGTCCAACTTCCTGCCTTTCAAAGGCGGTTGAACAAAGCGAAAGCCGACGAGAAGCTCGCGGACGAGGCCAGGGACGAGCTCGGGGACGAGACCGCGGCCAAGATCCGGGCCATGCACGTCGGGCTCATCGCCGCCGTCCTGGCCTTCGCCCTGTGCAAGCAGTCGCAGGTGTTCATCGAGCGCTTCCTCGCGTCGTCGCTCGCCGCGGGCTCCATCTCGCACCTGAACTACGCCCAGAAGGTGGCCCAGCTGCCGATGTCGTTCTCCCTGATGCTGTGCACCGTCACGTTCCCGGTGGTGGCGCAGGCAGTAGCGCGCGGCGACGTCGCGGCGGCCCGCGCCCGCATCGAGCGCGACCTCGGCCTCGCCGCCTGCGTGGTCCTCGTCGGCGCCGCCGCGATCTTCGCCTGCGCCCCGCAGATCATCCACGTCCTGTTCCAGCGCGGCGCGTTCACCGCCGCCGACACCGCCGCCACGGCCTCGGTCATGCGCGTCTACGCCCTCGGCCTCCTCGGCCACTCCATGGTGGGCGCCCTGGTCCGCTCCTACTTCTCGGCGGGCCGCCCCACCTGGTACCCGGTGGGCGCGATGGCCGTGGGCATGGCCGCCACCGCCGGCGTGGGCGCCCGGACGGTCGACCTGTGGGGCGTACGGGGCATCGCGGGTGCCAACGCCTTCGGGATCACCCTCACCGCCGTACTCCTCCTTGCCGCGATGGACCGGCGCAGCGTCCCCGTCGACGTCTCCAAGGTCCTGGCCGAGATGGGCAAGCCGCTGCTCGCCGCCGCGGGCGCGACGGTGGCGGGCCTGATGGCGGCGGCCTCCTTCACGTCGCCGCTCGCGGCGGGCGGGGCCGGGTGTCTCGCCGTGGCGGCCGTGTTCGTCGTCCTCCTGTGGGCGCTGAGGGCCGAGTCCCTCGCGCCCCTCGTTCCCGTTGTCCGCTCCGCGACCAGAAAGCTCCGGCATGCCCGTTGACGCAGGACGCACCGATGACACAGGACGCACCGGGACAAGAACCGTTCCGCGCGCACGGCCGTGGCTCCCGGACCGCACCCGCCGGCTGCTCCCCGAGCGGCCGATGTGGATTGCGATGTACCACTCCGTGGACGACTGCCGCGACGACCCGTACCGCGTCACCGTCTCCCCCGAGCGTCTCCACGAACAGCTCGGCCGGCTGCGCAGGCGCGGGCTGCGCGGGGTGGGCGTGGCGGCACTCCTGGAGGCCCGCGCGCTCGGCACGGACCGCGGCCTGGTGGGGCTCACCTTCGACGACGGCTACTGCGACTTCGTCGACAACGCCTTGCCGCTGCTTCGCCACTACGGCTGCGGCGCGACGCTGTTCGTCCTGCCCGGCCGCCTCGACGGCGTCAACGAGTGGGACCCGCTGGGCCCGCGCAAGCCGCTCCTGTCGGAGCGCGGCATCCGGACCGCCGCGTCCGCGGGCATCGAGATCGGCTCGCACGGCCTGACCCACGTCGACCTCACCCACGTCGACGACCGCGTCCTGCGCGCGGAGACCGAGGACAGCCGAAGACGCCTGGAGGAACTCACCGGACGCGAGGTCCCCGGCTTCTGCTACCCCTACGGCACCGTCGACCGCCGTGTCGCGGACGCCGTCCGCCACGCCGGATACCGCTACGCCTGCGCCATCTCGCCGGGCGACCTCACCGGCGAATTCGCCCTGCCGCGCGTCCACGTCGGCCAGGAGGACGCGGCCTGGCGCCTCGAACTGAAGCTGCGCCTGCACCGCCTGCGCCGTCGCCCGTCCCCCGCGCCGGAGGCCCGTACATGAGAACCCTGCACGTCATCACCGGCCTCGGGACCGGGGGAGCCGAACAGCAGCTGCGGCTCCTGCTGCGCCATCTGCCCGTCCACAGCGACGTGGTGACCCTGACCAACCCGGGCACCGTCGCCCGCGGCCTGACCGCCGACGGCGTCCGCGTCGTGCACCTCGGCATGACCGGGAACCGCGACCTGGGCGCCCTGCCCCGGCTCACCAGGTTCGTGCGCGAGGGCGGCTACGACCTCGTGCACACCCACCTGTACCGCGCCTGCGTCTACGGCCGCTTCGCCGCGCGCCTCGCCGGGGTCCGCGCCGTGGTCGCCACCGAGCACTCGCTGGGGGAGAGCCGGATGGAGGGGCGCCCGCTGTCGGCCGGTGTCCGCGCGCTCTATCTGGCGGGCGAGCGGGTGGGACAGGCCACTCTGGCGGTCTCCCCTTCGGTGGCCGAGCGCCTCGCGCGGTGGGGGGTGCCCGAGCACCGTATCCACGTCGTGCCCAACGGCATCGACGTCGGCCGCTTCGCACACGACCCGGCGCTGCGGGACGCCACCCGCCACCTGCTCGGCCTGCACCGGGACGACTTCGTCATCGGCGGAGTCGGCCGCCTCGTCCCCGGCAAGCGCTTCGACGTCCTCGTACGGGCGCTGGCTCAACTGCCGGACTACGTCAGGCTTCTGCTCGTCGGGAACGGGCCCGAGGAGGAGCGGCTGCGCAGGCTCGCCCAGGAAGCGGGCGTCGTGCGCCGCGTCGTGTTCGCCGGGGAGCGCCCCTACGCCTCGCCGTCGGGCCGCGTCGGTGACCCCGATCTGCCGGCCCTCATGAGCGCGATGGACCTGCTCGGCTCCCCGTCGGACGAGGAGGCGTTCGGCCTCGCCGTCGTGGAGGCGCTCGCCTCCGGGCTGCCCGTCCTCTACGTCAGCTGCCCCGCGGTCGAGGACCTGCCGCCGCACCTGGAGTCCACGGCCGTCCGCGTCCCCGGCGACCCGGAGTCGTTCGCACGGCAGGCGCTGCGGATCGTGGCGGCCCGGCCCTCCGGCCGCACCGCGTCCCCGGCAGCCCGCCACTACAGCATCGCCCGAAGCGCCGAACAGCACCTGCGGCTGTACGAGGCGGCCCTGGGCGGTTCGGATTCGAGAGTTCGAGAGTGAGTAAGTGATGACTGATGCTCCTCACCGGCGGGTCAGCCCGGCCGGTCCCCTCGCCCGGACGGCCGCCCGCGTGAAGCGCCTCCCCCTGTGGCCGCTGATCGTGGCCGGGGTCCTCCTCGGCGGCCTCGCGGGCGGCCTGTACGGCGTGCTGAAGACGCCGCAGTACTCCGCCACGAGCTATGTGATCGCGGTGCCGGACGAGATGTCCGACCCGTCGACCGCGCTCGGCTTCGCCCAGGCCTACGGCCGTGTAGCCACCCAGATCGCGGTCCTCGGCGACGCCCAGGAGCGGGCGGGCGTATCCGTGAAGGTGCTCCAGGCCAGCGTGCGGGCCGAGACCTCGCCGGACGCGCCGATGGTCGCGGTGTCGGCGACGTCGGCGCAGCCGCGCAAGGCCGCCGACATGGCCAACGCGGTGGCGCGGGCGCTGACCGCCGACGCCAACCGCACGCAGGCCGGCACCAAGGTGAAGCTCCTCCAGTTCTCGCGCGCGGTGAAGCCCACCGCGCCGTCGTCGGCGTCCCCCAAGGTGACCGCGCTCGTGGGCGCCGGCGCGGGCGGCCTCCTCGGCGGGCTCGCGATGCTGGTCCGTCCCCGGCGCGAGCCGGCGGAGACGGCGGCGACCGTCCCCGGGCCCGCGGCGGCCGCGGACCTGCAGGGGAGCGTCTGATGCGGCCCGGGGACGGGGACCTGTCGGCCGAGGTGTGCACCGACAGTGCCCGGTTCGGCTCGCTGGGCCCGCAGTGGGAGGCGCTGTACCGCAGGTCGCGCACCGCCACCCCGTTCCAGAGCCATGCCTGGCTGCACTCGTGGTGGCTCTCGTACGGGTCCGGGCGTGGCCTGTGCGTGGTCCTGGTCCGGGACGGAGGCCGGCTCGTCGCCGCGGCGCCGCTGATGCGGCGGTGGCGGCCCCTGCCGGTCCTGGTGCCGCTGGGCGGGAGCATCTCCGACTTCTGCGACGTCCTCGTCGACGATGACGGTGATGGTGAGGGCGTCCGGGTCCGCGCGCTGGGCGACGCACTGTGGCGGCTCGCCCGCACCCACGTGATCGACTTCCGTGAGGCCCGCCCGGGAAGCGCCGTCGAGCGTCTCTACGACCGGTGGCCGGGGCCGAGGCGCCGCCTCGACGACTCGCTCTGCCTGGAGCTGCCGCCCGTACCGATGGACGACATCGTGGGCCGGCTGCCGGGGGCCCGCGCGCAGCGTGCCCGCGCCAAGGTGCGCAAGCTGGACGCCCTCGGGATCGAGCGCCGCGTCGTGCCGCCGGACCAGATCGACGGCTCGGTGCGCCGCCTGGTCGAACTGCACCAACTCCAGTGGAAGGGGCGCAAGGTGACGACGGAACACCTCAGGCCGCGCTTCTCCGAGCACCTCACCCGCTCGGTCTCCCTCATGGCCAGGTCGGGCGACGCGGTCGTGACCGAGTTCCGTATCGACGAGACGGTCCTTGCCGCCGACCTGACCCTCCTGTCCCCGTGCCTGACCGGCGCATATCTGTACGGCGCCCATCCGGGCCTGCGTGAACGCAAGGCCGATGTCGCCACGATGCTGCTGCGCTCGTGCAGCGAGCACGTCCAGGAGCGCGCGTCCGGCTCCCTGAGCCTGCTGCGCGGCGACGAGCCGTACAAGCACCACTGGCGTCCCCACAGCGTCGTCAACCAGCGCTTCGTGCTGGCCCGGCCCGGCACGTCGGCGGGGCTCGCCCTCGCCGTCGGCGACGTGACGGCGCGCCGCCTCGGCAAGAGAGCGCTGCACGCGTGGAAGGCCCGGGGTGGCGACGCGTCGTCATGACCGCGTCGCCACGGGCCGGGACTGCGGCGCGTCAGGAGCGCCGCGACCACCAGTCGAACCGCAGGCACAGCTTCCCGCCGAGCCAGTACTCCACCCAGTCGCCGAGGCTGAGCGGCGAGCAGTCGGGCGGGGTCACCGGCGGCGTCTGGGGCGTCTCAGGCGTCTGGGGTGTCTCGGGCTGCGTGGGCTGGGTCGGCTCAGGCACCGACGGCATCGACGGCTCCAGGCGGCCGGAGAGCATCGAGCGGTAGACCATCGACGACTGGGGGTTGTCGTCGCACTGCCACACACCGTGCGGGCAGTAGTCCGTGATCGTGTTGTAGAGAGGCTTGTACCGGTCGATCCACCCGATCATGCGCCGCATGTACTCCGGGTTGTCCCCGTTACGGAACAGCCCCCACTCCGGGTACGAGATGGCCTTCTTGTGCGCCTTGGCGAAGTCGACGTGCTCCTGAAGCCCGTACGGCTCGGCGACCTGCTCGGAGAACGACTTGCCCTCGGGCTGGTCGTACGAGTCCATGCCGATCACGTCGACGACGTCGTCGCCCGGATAGCACTTGGTCCAGGGCACGGCGTCGAGCCCACGGGTCGGTGTGAAGTCGAAGCGGAACTTCTGCCCCGGCACCGACCGCATCGTGGTGACGATCCGCTTCCAGTACGTCTTCCATGCCTCCGGATCGGGACCGCACCGGTGCGTGTACGTCGTGCCGTTCATCTCCCAGCCGGGCACGAGCACCGTGTCCGGGACCTTGAGATCGACGAGGCGCTGGGCGAGGCGCCGGAAGTGCTCGTCGAAGTCGCCGGCCGCGCCCTGCGCGAGGAGCGAGCGGACCTCCGTGTCGGAAACGCGCTCCTCGTTGCGCTCCAGCATCGGCACGTTGAGCACGAAGAGCCGGTCGTCCCGCTCGCGCCGCCACTGCGCCCAGTCCTCCAGGAACCCGGGGGCGCCCTCGATGTTGCTCCACCGGTCGCCCGGCAGGTAGGTGTGCCCGACGCGCAGTTCGGAGCCGCCGAGCCACTTGCTGAGCTGCCCCATGCGCTGCACGCCTCTGGGCCCGTAGTCGAGGTAGGCGCCGAACGCGGGGAACGTCGAGGTGTCCCCCGCGGCATCCGTCACGCCGCCTGTGGGGGTGGGCGAAGGCGCGGGTGCCGTCGTCGGGGCGGGCTCGTCGACCGGTGCCGGTGCGGGGGTCCCGGCGGGTGCGGCGGAGACGGAACCGGCCGCGATCACCGCTGACGCGAAGATCCCGGCCGTCATCAAGGGGATGCGCCGGCTCAGGGCCCTTCGGCGTTGTGGGGACATGCCTACTCCTCGTGCCGCACTTCCTTCATTGCTGACACTGAGTCACACGAATGGGCATTGCGCCAACCGGGGACCGGCACACACGCCTCTCTCGTCGCCCGTTCGGGCTATCACCAGGAAGGAGTCCCCCCGCGTGCCCGACACCGGCGTTCCCCGCGGGGAGCATCCGCCGCCGGGCCCGGATGCCTCCCTGGAGGAGATCGGCGCCAGACCGCGCCAGGTCTCGGCGAGCGTCGCGGGACCGTCGTCCTCATTCCCATGGACGACGGGGGAGCCATTGCGGTGACCCGGAGGCTGTGGGAGGAACTCCTCACCTGCTACCTCCTGGTCCGGCGTGGGGGTGCCGCCGATCGAGACGGATCACGTCATCGCGGCGACCGGGTTCCGGGCGTCCTGCGGCCGCACGGGGATGCTCGCGCCCGCGCTGCCGGCCGGATTCGGCGCGGGCGCGCAGGCGACGCCTCGCGTCGGCTCAGGCTTCGAGTCCCGCAGGCCGGGGGTGTTCCTCGCGGGCCTGATGACGGCGGCGGATTCCGGCCCCTCGATGCGCTTCGTGCACGGCGCGTCGTTCACCGTGCCGCAGCTCGCGGACGGGGACCGGCGGCGACCGCGCGGCGGGCGCCCCTCGGGCGGCCTCACGCTGCCGGGAAGCAGGTCGGCGCACGCCCCGCCGGCGACGGCCGACCGCTGAACGGTCGGACAGGTGACCGGGACCGCCGCGGGTGCGTTCGCGCCCGTGGCGTCCTTTGGAGTGACGGTGCGGGCGAACGGGTGAATCGGCTCCACAGCGGGGGCCGCCCGGTGGTGGACTGGCCCGGTTGTGAGACGGGCCCGGCTGCCTCCCCCGTCAGCCGTCGGCGATTGCGCCGTGGGATGGCAGCAAGCGGTTGAACGGCCCTGTCCGCCGGCCGGGAAGAGCACGAACGTCGGTTCTTCCCGGCCTGGCGTAGGGCGGTCACGTCACCGGGCGGCGGCACGTCCCCGCCGGTAGAGGACCCCGCCGCCGATCAGCAGCCCGGCACTCGCCGCCGCTGCGGCCAGCAGATCCTGATCCGTCCCGGTCTCCGCCAACTGCGTGTGCCCGCCCGTGACATGGGCGTGCGGCACCGGCGCCTTCACGTCCGGAGGAGTCAGACGCTGCGTCGCCGGCGGCTGCACCGGGGCCGGGGGCTCGACGGCACGCACGGGCGGCGGAGGCACCTCGGAGATCTCCTCCGGGGAGGCCACTCCGGAGGAGCAGTGGTTGCCCGTCGCGGGGTTGACCGCACCGACCACGTTCCCGGAGTTCCCGCACACGTTCACGGGAGTGTGCACCGGAGCCTGTACGGAGTTGCCCGACAGGATGCCGGGCGACCCGTGCGCGTCACTCTCGGCGTGCGCACCGTCCTCGGACTTGCCGTCACCGCCGCGGTATCCGCCGTCCCCGGTCCCGTGGGAAGCTCCGCCGACGGCCCGGTCGGAGCCGCCCCCGCGAACGGATGACGGCTGCGAACTCCCCCTGTTCTCACAGGAGTTGCCGAATGCCGGATTGAGCGCGGCGACGACGTCGACCGTGTTCCCGCACGCGTTCACCGGGACGTCCAGGGGGGCCTGGAGCGTGTTGCCCGACAGAATGCCGGGGGAGCCCGCCGCCTGCCCGTCTGCGCCCGACGCGGCGAACGCACTGGAGCCCGGCAGGGACAGAATGCTCGTCGCGGCCGCAGCCGCGACCATTCCCAAGTTCAGGGCCTGTCGCATCAAGTTGTCTTCCTGCTCGCAGATGAAGCCGGCCTTGGAGTACGAGACGTGTCCAAGGCCGGCGGAGCCACGGCCCGACGGCCGCGGCGTCAGTCAGTCGTCGTTGGCACAGGCGTTGCCGAGCGCCGGGTTCAGCGCGGCGATCACGTTGACGGTGTTGCCGCACAGGTTGACCGGGATGTGGATCGGGACCTGCACGACGTTGCCGGAGAGGACACCAGGCGAACCGACCGCGGCACCCTTGGTACCGGCGTCGGCGAACGCCGGAGCGGCCATGCCCAGGGCCAGCACAGCGCCGGCGAGGATCGTCGCGCTCTTCTTGAGATTCACTCTCTCTACCCTTCTCTCGTCGTTCATGACTGAGGCCATTACCTCGGTGTGAAAACGAGCCGTGAGGCGGAAGGGAATTGAGCCGTCCGCGTTAAAGAAGGGCGCCGAGGGCAAAGAAGACCGGGCCGCCGCGCCTGGAAGGCGGGCGGCCCGGGTTCCCGGGGCGGGTGGCTCAGCGGTTGTGGGCGCCGTTCCCGGACAGGATCGGGAAGTCGTCCAGGATGTGCGACAGCGGCTCGTCGCCCTTGGCCTGGGTGGAGTTCTCGACGCACTGCTGGTTCTGCGGGGCCGACAGGATCGGGATGTCATGGATGCCGACCGGCACGACGCCGGCGACCCCACCTGCGTTGCCCTTGACCGGCAGAGCGATGCAGGGCTTGTTCAGCGAGCCCTGGATGAGGCCGAGCTGCGGGCTCATCTTGCCGTACGTGGCGGAGTTGCCGTACACCTGCGAGGCGCCGTTGCCGCTGTTCGACGTGGTGCCGCCGTCGTCACCGATGGCCAGCGCCTGAGAGGCGGACGCGGCCGAGACGCCGACGACCGAAACGGCGACCGCTGCCGCTGCCATTGCCTTCTTGAGCATTTTCAGTTCCTTTTCGCGCAGACGCCAGTTAATGCTGCCCGGACAACAGGGCGCCGGTCGAATTGGTTGCGGTGCTTCACTCGGTCGGGCTGCACATGCAGAGAGCGATCGACCGATAGTCATTTAGTCGGCGACGCCTGGGCGGACCCGTCAGAGTGAACCCGGGCAACCATGCGTGCAAATTTTAGTTGGGCATGGAGCTCCCGGGTCGGGGGCAACGAGAAGGGAATTCATGATGATGAAGAAGGTCATGGCGGCTGCCGCAGTCGCCGCCTCGGTCGCCGGTATCTCGGCGGTCGCGGCCCCCCAGGCCATGGCGATCGGCAACGACGGCGGCACCACGTCGAACAGCGGCAACGGCGCCTCGCAGGTGTACGGCAACTCCGCCACGTACGGCAAGATGAGCCCGCAGATGGCGCTCATCCAGGGCTCGCTCAACAAGCCCTGCATCGCTCTGCCGGTCAAGGGCAACGCAGGTGGGGTCGCCGGCGTCGTGCCGGTCGGCATCCATGACATCCCGATCCTGTCGGCCCCGCAGAACCAGCAGTGCGTCGAGAACTCCACCCAGGCCAAGGGCGACGAGCCGCTGTCGCACATCCTGGACGACTTCCCGATCCTGTCGGGCAACGGCGCCCACAACCGCTGAGCCGCGGTGTCATTCCGTTGGGTCGTCCGCCTGCCCGGCGGCCCAACGGCCCTGGCCGTCCCGGGGCCAGATGTCCCGGGCGACGATCTCGTCCCACTCCCGGTCGGGCTGCCCGGGAAGCGTTCTGCCCCGCTGCCTCCAGCTGTCGAACAGCGCCCCGTAAAGGGGTTCGTCGATTTGGTATTCGGGCGACTCCCGGCTCTGCGGAATAAAGCCCTTGGGTGGTCGGCGGTTCTTGTTCTCCGGCACGGTACTTCGCCTTCCTCGGGGCGACCTCTGGCTCTCTGTTCCATCTTCTCCGCGAGTCGAAACAGTTCCCTTTAGGGCGAAAGAGTTACTTCCCGGCGGCGCGCGGGGCGGTCATCGTTCAAGCTATTCGGTCGGCATACGGTGCCGTCAGATCTGTCCCTCTGCTGTGGAGCGAATCAGGTGACGAAACGCCCTTCGCGAATGAGTCGTCGGAGAAAGGTCCCCCTGGGCGCGGCAGTCCTGGGTGTACTTCTCGCTACGGCGGTTTCCGTGGCGGATAATTCCGTTTCCGCGCTGCCGGGCAGGATTCAGCGGGTCGATGCGTTCAACGGCGCTGTGAACCGGCCTGCCGAGGGCCCCGGCACAAATATTCTGCTCATGGGGACGGACGGCCGGGACACCATCTCGAGCCAGGAGAAGAAGAAGTTCCACGCCGATGGATTCGCCTGCGGCTGCACCGATTCGCTGATGCTGATCCATGTCTCGCAGCGGCGTGACCACGTCAGCGTGGCCAGCCTCCCCAGGGACTCGTTGGCGCAGATCCCCGCGCACCGGGACCCGGGCACCGGGGAGCAGTTCCCCGCCCACCCCGCGAAGATCAACGCTGCCTTCGCGGAGGGCGGTCCCGCGCTCTCGGTCCGCACGGTGGAGGCCATGACGAACGTCAGGGTCGACCACTATCTGCAGATCGACTTCAGGCGGTTCATGGACAGCGTGAACGCGGTCGAGGGGGTGGACGTCTGCACCCCCAGGCGGCTGTCCGACTCGGCCACCAAGCTGGACCTCCGGCCCGGCCGGCACCGCCTCGGGGGCGGTAAGGCCTTGCAGTACGTCCGCTCGCGCCATGTGGACGCAAGCGCCGACCTGGGGCGGATCCAGCGCCGGCACCGTTTCCTGGTCGGCGTCATGCACAGACTCGACACCGCCCGGATCCTCACCGATCCGGGCAGGGGGATCGACCTGGCGCGGACCGTGCTCGGCTCGACGAAGGTCGACCAGGGGTTCACACCTGAGGAGCTCATCGACCTCGGCAGCGAAGTGAGCCGACTGCCCGCCGCGCAGACGGAGTTCACCGTCGTGCCCATCGCCGGGTTCAACCCGGTCATCGAAGGCGTCGGTACGACGCCGGCGTGGGACGAGGCGGCGGCGGAGAAGACGTTCGCCAGGCTCAACCGGGACCGGACCCTCACCCCCCGCGACTCCACCGCGCAGCCCTTTGACCCCCCGCGCATCGGGGCCGAGACGGCGGTGCGCGGGAACACGCTGGCCTGTTTCTGACCGTAAGTGCGCTGGGCCAATCGGGTTGCACCGCGAAACCGCATCGGCCCGGCTCAGTTGATGACCATGCGGCTCCGTGACCGGAGCCCGCCGATTGAAGGGATTCACCATGAAGAAGCTGTGGGCAACCGCGGCCATCGCTGCCTCCGTCGCTGGTATGTCGGCAGTGGCCGCCCCCCAGGCCCTCGCCATCGGGGACGGCGGCGGCACCACGTCGAACAGCGGCAATGGCGCCTCGCAGGTGTACGGCAACTCCTCGACGCACGGCGACCTGAGCCCGCAGCTCGGGCTCGTCCAGGGCTCGCTGAACAAGCCCTGCATCGCTCTGCCGGCGAAGGCCAATGTCAGCTCGCTGGCCGGCGTCGTGCCGGTCGGCATCCATGACATCCCGATCCTGTCGGCCCCGCAGAACCAGCAGTGCGTCGAGAACTCCACCCAGGCCAAGGGCGACGAGCCGCTGTCGCACATCCTGGACGACTTCCCGATCCTGTCGGGCAACGGCGTCGCCAACCGCTAGTAGCCACGAAAGCGGGGGCAACCGGATTCCGGTTGCCCCCGCTTTCGTGTGCCCGCTTTTTGCTTACCGGCTACTGCTTACCGGCTTCGCTAGCTCACCGACGGCAGAAGCCCCGTCACCGGCGCCACCAGGTCGGTGACCTGGTGCAGTTCGTTCAGCCGGTTCAGGCCGCCGAGCTGCTCGTTCACCGTGGGGATCTCGGCCCTGTGCTCGGCCGGAATGCCGCTGGTGGTGAGGTCGTCGAGGCTGATGGGCTTCATGTTGCCGAGGGGACCTACGGGAGCGGCCTGGGCCGCGGGCATGGCGAGAGCGGAGGCGCCGGCGGCCAGAGCGACCGCGGCGAGAACACGTCGTGTGGAGATCATGCCTTCAGCAACGGCCGTCGGGCGCCGGGGGAAACGGGCGTGACGGCCCGCCCACCCGAGAGGCGTACCGAAGTCGTACGGAATCGCCCGTCCCGGGGCGGGCGATCGGGCGCGTGGTAGATCTGTACGCCACCGGCCTCTCCGCACGCGGGCCAGGGGCGGGACATGGGGGAGGCGGGACTCGTGCGAGTCGCTCTGCTGGGTTCGGTGCCGGCCTTCGAGGCCTCGAAGTGGCGGGCGGAGAGCGGCCGTTGAGCGAGCGGCCGGCCGGGCTGCGGATGCGGGCGCTGGCCGCGGCGGGGCGCCAGGCCGACGCGCTGGCGGTGTACGAGGAGACGCGTGGCAGGCTCGGCGAGGAACTCGGGGTCGACCCGTCGGCGAAGCTGCGCGAGATCCATCTGGCTCTGCTGCGGGGCGAGTTGGAGCAGCCCGTCGCCCGGCCCGAGGCCGCGCCGAGCAGGATTCCCGCGCCGCTCACCAGTTCGTGGGCCGGGACCGCGAGCTCGAAGGGCTTGCCGCGCTGCTCACCGGGTCCCGCCTCGTCACGCTCGTCGGGCCCGGTGGCGCCGGGAAGACCAGGCTGTC
Organism: Streptomyces sp. CB01635; assembly: GCF_002803065.1. GTDB lineage: Bacteria > Actinomycetota > Actinomycetes > Streptomycetales > Streptomycetaceae > Streptomyces. The sequence goes on along the minus strand of NZ_NNBL01000014.1, from coordinate 46,056 downwards.
CGTGGAGGCGGCGACCCGGCAGGAGGCGTACCGGCGCGGGCGGGTGGCGGCAGCGGTGAGCTCGAACTGCTCCAGCAGCTCGGCGGCCCGCGCCCCGGCGTCCCGCCGCGACACCCCGAGCAGCCGCCCGAGCAGTACGAGGTTCTCGACCCCGGACAGGCCCTCGTCCACGGAGGCGTACTGACCCGTGAGCCCGATCAGCCCCCGCACCCGTACGGGGTCCTTCACCACGTCGAACCCGCCGACCGTGGCGCGCCCGGCGTCGGGCCGCATCAGCGTGGACAGGATCCGCACGGTGGTGGTCTTGCCGGCGCCGTTCGGCCCGAGGACGCCGAGCACCTTCCCGGCGGGCACCTCCAGGTCGACCCCGTCCAGCGCGACCGTGTCCCCGTACCGCCTGACGAGCCCCTCGGCCCGGATGGCGTAGGACGTCGCCTGTCCCTCCCTCTTCCTGTTCCCTGTCGGTTTCGCTGTCGTCGTTCTCGGTGACTACGACGATGCCGAGCGCCGCTGGCAGACGGCGGACAGACGGCTGACAGGGACTGACAGGACCTGTCAGGACCCGTCAAGGGCTGATGGGGGCTGCCGGGGAGTGCGGGGAGGGGCGGCCGTGTGCCGGTTGTACTCGGTATTCGGTACTCGGTCGCAGGTGAGTACCAGCGCTCTGGGCCGTTGTGGCGTGAGGCGAAACCCTTGGCCCATGGATACGAATGAGCGACTGCCGAAGCGAACGTTCCAACTGCTGGGGGTCATCGCGCCGGCCGCGGTGGCACTGGCGGCGTGGGCCGGCTGGCTGGGCTGGGACCAGCAACGTGACGTGCACCCCGACGGCTCGACGACCGGCCCGTACGAGGCGTGGCAGGTGATCGGCCTCGTACTGACCCTGTTGCCGGCGGTGTACTGGGCGGCATCCCGGCGCGGCACGGTGGCCGCGGTGCTCGGCCCCACGGCCGGTCTCACCGTGGCCGCGTACTACGACTGGTCGGACGACGCGAGCGGCCTCTTCGTGATCGGCGTGGGGCTTGTCATGGTGGGGAGCCTGGTCGTGACCTCGGCGCTTTCCGCTGTGATCGCCGCTGTGACGGGACATGGCCCGAAGGGCCGGGCGGTCGCTGCGGGGTAGCGGGCTCAGGGCCCTCCGGGGGAGGGGCAGGGAGGGCGGTGGGGCGGCGTGCGATGTCGGCCTCGGTGCAGAGCCGGAAACCGCCCTGAGGAGGCGCCGTAGAATTGGGTTCCAAGGTGCGGGCTACGTCCCGCACCCTCTGCCGTGCCGGGGCCGATGGCGCCCCCGGCGAAGACCGAAGACCGATGCCGGCAGGAGAGAGCGAGCGAGCGGATGCCCATGATGCTCAGCGCCGCCGCCTGCCCGCCGTGACCCTTCGCTGACAGTTCGCCTCCGGAGCGGCGCCCGGCTCCTACGGCTGGTGCCCGCTGCCAGTGACTTCAGCCCGCCGCTCGCGGACGCCGCGGAAAGCCGCCCGTCCTCCCGCGCCCTCACGCACGCCGCCCCAGATGACGCCTGGCGTGCCCGAGCACGACAGGTTCTTCCTCCCTTGTCCACTCCCGCACCGTCCTCCACGTCCGCACCACCCACGTCCGCACTGTCCCCCGTGGCCCGGCTGCGTGGTCTGAAGCCTGACTGGCTGTCCGACCCGAAGGTCTGGCGGACCGAGATTCTCGCGGGCCTGGTCGTCGGCCTGGCCCTGATCCCGGAGGCGATCTCGTTCTCGGTCATCGCCGGGGTCGATCCGGCGATCGGTCTGTTCGCGGCTTTCACCATGGCCGTGACCATCGCGATCGTCGGCGGACGCCGGGCGATGATCTCGGCCGCGACCGGCGCCGTGGCCCTGGTCATCGCCCCGCTCAACCGCGAGCACGGCTTCGGCCATCTCGTCGCCGCCGTCATCCTGGCGGGCGTCTTCCAGATCGTTCTCGGCGCCCTCGGAGTGGCGAAGCTGATGCGGTTCGTGCCGCGCAGCGTGATGGTCGGCTTCGTGAACTCCCTGGCCATCCTCGTCTTCATGGCCCAGGTCCCCGAGATGCGCGACGTGCCGTGGCCGGTCTACCCGCTGATCGCGGGCGGCCTGGCGCTCATGGTGTTCTTCCCCAAGGTCACCAAGGTGATCCCGGCGCCGCTGGTGTCGATCGTCATCCTCACCGTCATCACCGTTGCCGCGGGGATCGCGGTCCCGACCGTCGGCGACAAGGGAGACCTGCCCTCGTCCCTGCCGGTGCCGGGCCTGCCGGATGTGCCCTTCACCCTGGACACGCTGACCACCATCGCCCCGTACGCACTCGCCATGGCGCTGGTCGGCCTGATGGAGTCGCTGATGACGGCCAAGCTGGTCGACGAGATCACCGACACCCACTCCTCCAAGACCCGTGAGTCCATCGGCCAGGGCATCGCCAACATCGTCACCGGCTTCTTCGGCGGCATGGGCGGCTGCGCCATGATCGGCCAGACGATGATCAACGTACGGGTCTCCGGCGCCCGCACCCGTCTGTCCACGTTCCTGGCGGGCGTGTTCCTGATGGTGCTGTGCATCGTCTTCGGCCCGATCGTGTCCGACATCCCGATGGCCGCGCTGGTCGCGGTGATGGTCATGGTGTGTTTCGCGACGTTCGACTGGCACTCCGTCGCTCCCAGGACGCTGAAGCGGATGCCCACGGGCGAGATCGCCGTCATGGTGATCACCGTCGTGTGCGTGGTCAGCACCCACAACCTCGCCATCGGCGTCGTGGTCGGCACGATCACCGCGATGGTCGTCTTCGCGAAGCGAGTCGCCCACTTCGCCGAGGTCACCGCGGTCACCGACCCCGACGACGCGACCGTCGTCTACCGCGTCACCGGCGAACTGTTCTTCGCCTCCTCCAACGACCTCGTCGGCCGGTTCGACTACGCCACCGACCCCGACAGGGTCGTCATCGATCTGAGCGCCGCCCACATCTGGGACGCCTCCTCCGTAGCTGCCCTCGACGCGATCGAGACGAAGTACGAGCAGCGCGGCAAGACCGTAGAGATCATCGGCCTGAACCGGCCCAGCGCCCAGATCCACGAGAAGCTCAGCGGAGAACTCACGGCTTAGGGGCTTTCGTTTGGATCAGACCCCGCTCCCGGATCCGGCCTGGCCAAACGAAAGCCCCTGGTGGCAGCGACGAGTTGGGATCTGCGGACTACTGGGGAGCGATCTCCGTGATCAGACCCTGGACCAGGGACTCGATCGCGTCGCGAATGGGCCGTACGGCGGCGACGCCCTGACCGGCGGGGTCGTCCAGTTTCCAGTCGAGGTAGCGCTTGCCCGGGAAGACGGGGCAGGTGTCGCCGCAGCCCATGGTGATGACGACGTCGGATGCCTGGACGGCTTCGACGGTGAGGATCTTGGGCGCCTCGGCGGAGATGTCGATGCCGGCCTCGTGCATGGCTTCCACGACGGCGGGGTTGATGGTGTCGGCGGGGGCGGATCCCGCGGAGCGGACTTCGACGCGGTCGCCGGCGAGGTGGGTGAGCCAGGCGGCGGCCATCTGGGAACGCCCGGCGTTGTGGACGCAGACGAAGAGCACGGAGGGCTTGGGGTCAGGCACGAGCGGGGCCCTCCTCGATGGGGGCGGGTTCGGCGGCAGGGGTGTCCGGTTCGGCGACCACGGGGCCGGGCCGGGGGAAATAGCGGCGGGCGGCCAGGGCGACGTGAACGAGGCCGACGAGAACCGGCACTTCGATGAGCGGACCGACGACACCGGCGAGGGCCTGGCCGCTGGTGGCGCCGAAGGTGGCGATGGCGACCGCGATGGCGAGCTCGAAGTTGTTGCCGGCGGCGGTGAAGGCGAGCGTGGTGGCACGCGGGTGATCGAGACCGAGGGCCTTGCCCAGGGCCATGGACCCGGCCCACATGACGGCGAAGTACACCAGCAGCGGAAGCGCGATGCGGACGACGTCCAGCGGCTGGGAAGTGATCGCGTCGCCCTGGAGGGCGAAGAGCACGACGACGGTGAACAGCAGCCCGTACAGGGCGAACGGTCCGATACGCGGGATCAGCTTCGCCTCGTACCAAGTGCGGCCCTTGGCCCTCTCGCCGAGCCGGCGGGTCAGGTATCCGGCGAGCAGCGGGACGCCGAGGAAGATCAGGACACTGCGGGCGATCTCCCATACGGACACGTCGAGCGCGGTCTGCTCCAGGCCGAGCCACCCGGGGAGCACGGAGAGGTAGAACCAGCCGAGCAGGCTGAACGCCAGTACCTGGAACAGGGAGTTGAGGGCGACCAGGACGGCGGCGGCCTCGCGGTCGCCGCACGCGAGGTCGTTCCAGATGACGACCATGGCGATGCAGCGGGCGAGGCCGACAATGATCAGGCCGGTGCGGTACGCGGGCAGATCCGGCAGGAGGATCCAGGCGAGCGCGAACATCAGTGCCGGGCCGAGCACCCAGTTCAGGACCAGGGAGGGAATGACCAGGCGGCGGTCGCGGGTGACGGTGTCGAGCCGGTCGTAACGGACCTTCGCGAGCACTGGGTACATCATCACGAGCAGGCCCAGCGCGATCGGCAACGAGACGCCGGCGACGATGACCTCGGCGAGGGCGTCGCCGAGCCCGGGGACCAGGCGTCCGAGCCCGAGGCCGACGGCCATCGCGGCAAGAATCCATACCGCGAGGAACCGGTCCAGGAACGACAGCCGGGCCGAAACCGGGCCCGAGGGCGGCGCGGTGGCTGTCTCGGTCACGAGGCGGACCCGGCGGACCCGGCTGCCGCGGCCGTCCCGGCAGGGCGGGTCAGGATCCCGGCGAGCTTGTCGGTCATCTCGGGCACCAGCCAGTAGTACACCCAGGTTCCGCGTCGTTCGGAGTCGATGAGGCCGGCCTGTCGCAGGAGCTTGAGGTGGTGGGAGATCGTCGGCTGGGACAGGCCGAAGGCGGGCGTGAGGTCGCAGACGCAGATCTCGCCGCCCTCGCTTGAGGCGATCATCGACAGAAGCCGCAGCCGCACCGGGTCGCCCAGGGCCTTGAAGACTTTGGCCAGCTCAACGGCCTGGTTCTCGTCGAGTGGCGCGGTCAGCAACCGGGGACAGCACCCGTGTTCATCCGCCGTCTGATCGAGCACCACAAGCTCTTGTTTTGACATACTTCTATATTGACGAGGTTCGATCCAGAGCGCAAGGTTGTATCGAGAAGCATCAAAACAGCCGTCAGAACCACAACCGGAGGGCCGGCGTCATGAGTGAGCGGCATCCTGACCTGCATGTACGTGAGACGGTCCGCGAGCGATACGCGGCTGCCGCCACCCAGGTCACCGAGGGCGGCACCGCGTGCTGCGGCCCGCAGGCCATCGAGATCGACGACCACTTCGGCGCCACCCTCTACGCGGCCGACGAGCGTGACGCTCTCCCGGCCGAGGCGGTCGCCGCCTCACTCGGCTGCGGCAACCCCACCGCCGTCGCCGACCTCCACGAAGGGGAGGTCGGCCTCGACCTGGGCTCGGGCGGCGGCATCGACGTCCTGCTGTCCGCCCGCCGGGTCGGCCCGACCGGCAAGGCGTACGGGCTGGACATGACCGAGGAGATGCTCGCGCTCGCCCTCGCCAATCAGCGCAAGGCCGGCGCCCCGAACGTCGAGTTCCTCAAGGGCACGATCGAGGCGATCCCGCTGCCCGCGAACACGGTCGACGTGGTCATCTCCAACTGCGTCATCAACCTGTCCACCGACAAGCAGGCGGTCTTCGCCGAGATGTTCCGGGTCCTGGTCACCAGCGGCCGCATCGGTATTTCAGACGTCGTCGCCGACGACGAACTCACCTCTCCCCAGCGGGTCGAACGCGGCGACTACGTGGGTTGCATCGCCGGAGCCCTGTCCTTCAGCGAGTACCGAGAGGGGCTGGAGTCGGCCGGGTTCACGGACATCGACATCACCCCGACCCACGCCGTAGCCGACGGAATGCACGCAGCGACAGTCCGAGCCGCCAAGCCCACAGCCGTACGCTGCCCGAACGGCACCGCCTGAGCCGCGAACGGGGAGGCCTCACGTGAGTGACCAGCCAGTCCACCACCCGCACCCGTCGGTCCGACAGCCCAAGAACCCTTTCCTCGGCCGGGTACTGCGACCGGGCGGCACCTTGGTCCACTCGGTCCGCCACGCAGGCGACGCCCAGTACGACACCGGCACGGCTCACGGCGACGACATCTACGAACACGCCGGTTTCGCAGTGCACTTCTTCCCCCGCACCCTGGTCGACACCGTGACGGACGGCCGGCATCTGAAGGAGGTCCACGCTTTCGAGGAGGGCGCCTTCCCCCGCCGCCTGTGGCGCGTGACCCAACCCCTGCCCCGATAGCCGCAGTCCCGATACCGGCGCGGAACACCACCGCCCTGCCCGACCGCTCTGCCGGCCTGGCACGGCAGAGAGTCCTTCACCGGCGCGAGTCATTTGCACGGCGTCGCCCGACGGCGGATGCAGTGTGCTGTCGCTGCCGCCGCTGGTGACGTAGTCCCGCTGCGTGGACTTTGGCTGCCGTCACGGTGTGTTGGCCTGCCGGTCCTGGGCTTATCTGATCAGCTGCCCGGGAGTCGCGGAAGCCTCGACGGCCTTTCGATCCGGCACTTCCCCGCGCGCCCACCCGGCTGAGAAGGGTGACGGTGCCGGGCGGATGCACCTTTCAGTCTCAAGGAGACGGACACCACATGTCGGCACACGTCAAGGCCCGCTACGGGCACATGACTTCAGGTCGCGAACGACGCATCTCGCTGCGGATGCTGGCTTTGACGGCCGCGATCGCGATGGCATGTCTCGCTGGTCCCCTGCTGATGGCCACGCCTGCGCACGCGCAGACCGAATGCGGCACAGCCTCTGGCGACGGCACCGCGAGAATCACCGCCCAGACCAGCGGCAACGTCGTCACCTGCACGTACACGGCCACGGGCGACAGAGGTGGCGAGTTCGTGTTCACCTCGCCCGCCGGGGTCACCCAGCTGACCGGGATCGCCGTCGTGGGCGGTTCCGGCGCCAGCGGCTCCGGCAGCCCGGGCGGGGCCGCCACCGGCGGTGGCGCGGGATAGTCCTACGCCTCACCCACCCGGGCCGGCGATGCCACCACCGGCGCAAGCGCCACAGCCGCTCGGCCGACTCTGACCATCTCCTCCACGAGGGCGTCTCTCACCTGCGCCAACGCGACACCCACCATCGTGGGGACCAGCCGCGCCAACCTGCTGATCGGCACCCCCGGTGACGACGTCATCTTCGGTCTCGGCGGCAATGACGTCATCGACGGCCGCGGTGGCAACGACATCTGAGGACGGGTGCCTGAAAACTGCCACGAGACCAGGGGCCCCGCGGAGTGATCCGCGGGGCCCCGCATCATCGGGGCGCGAGCTCTCAGTCGTAGACCTATTCGGTTCGCTGGGGGGCCGTAGGCCGGATGAGCCCCGACCGCAACCGCACCGCTCCCAGCCCGCACAGCAGCGGATCCGCACGGCCTGGACCGTCGACGAGCAGGCGAACACCCGGTACCCGGATCCCGAGTGGGCCGTCCCCAGGATCATCTCCGAGGGCATCGATCTCCTCGCCGGTCCGCCCAAGGTCGGTAACCGGTCCGCCCAAGGCCGGTGAGTCGTGGCTCTTCCTCGGCCTGGCCCTCTCGGTCGCGGCGTCGTCAACTACCGAGCGAAAAATGATGGGTTGCGGTCGGCGTCACGTGGAGCGGGCGACATCCCGTGAGTTCTCCTGAGCCCGTCTGAGTCCCTGTGTCCGTGGCCATGGGCTGTTCGTCGTTCGCGTGCTCCGCAGTCTTGCGACGTAATTTAGGGATACTTGAATCATTCTCACCCTGTCCGACTGATTAACAGGCAGAAATGATTCGTAGCGACATCTTGGCCGTGCTGTCGCCCCCGGCGTGGAAATGAACCCGGCCGCACCCTGCAGCATTAGTCAAGAAATCAATTTAATGTTCGACTTCTCTTTCGCGCCGAGAATGGAATCAGCCTGTATGGTGGCAACCTCAAATTTGAGGACTGCGAAGGCATTTAATGCGGATCGGTTGCCGGGGAGGTCGGCTCTTCGCTCGTCCGAGCAGGTCAGGGCGGTCGGCGAGTACGGTCTGTAGTCGCGGGAATAATTGAACGGAGTTAGCGTAATGTGCACCACTAATGCTCGCAACTCTAGATGCCTTAGTGGAAAAGTAGAGTTAGCGTGGTGTTCTCTGGACCGACACGTCCCCAATCGCCTGGGTGAAGTGCAGGCTAAGGAGAGTTCCATGCGAGGGAAAACAGCACTGAGCGCTGCCGCGATGACTGCGGTAGTCGGAGGAATGGCTGTCGGCGTAGTGGAGCCGGCCTCCGCAGCCCCGAATCAAACCTGCCAGGTCGCAAGCGGCTCGCTGACCGGCGAGAATTTCGCACCCAATGGAACGTTCACCGCCTCGCCCGGTGGGCAGACTGTGCGTTCTTCTTCCGACGGCCGAATCGGACCGGTGACCGTCGCGGGTACAGGGCCTTTCTCTGTAGGTTCCGCGTCCTGCACGGGAAGTGCGGGAGGGGACTCCGCAGGAAGTGCAGCTGGGGCGTCCGCTGTCGCAGCAGCCGGAACGAGCGCAGCAAAAGCGGCCATAAGCGGAGGCGCCTCCCCGGCGCAGGCGAGGGCGCAGGGCACAGCGGCTGCACAAGCCAAGGCGCAGAGCCTCGGTCTGCCGGCAACGGTGGTCAACCAGACAATCAACCAAATCAACCAGATAATTGATTCAACAATCAACGGGCCAGTCTGTCAGAACAATCAGCAGGGTGGCTCAAACACATCGACGTGCGGGACTCCGACGGGTGGGACCCCCACGGGTGGGACCCCGACGGGCGGGACTCCTACGGGTGGGACCCCGACGGGCGGGACTCCTACGGGCGGGACTCCTACCGGTGGGACTCCCACGGGTGGGACCCCGACGGGCGGAACTCCCACGGGTGGGACCCCGACGGGCGGGACCCCCACGGGCGGGACCCCTACGGGCGGGACTCCTACCGGCGGAACTCCCACGGGTGGGACTCCCACGGGCGGGACCCCCACGGGCGGGACTCCTACGGGTGGGACTCCTACGGGTGGGACTCCTACCGGTGGGACTCCCACGGGTGGGACCCCGACGGGCGGAACTCCCACGGGCGGGGCCCCCACAGGCATGTGAGACAGGAATGACGCGGAGGGCTGTCGCCCGGGCCTGCGCCGGTTCGCGCAGGCCCGGGCCAGGCTCCTCGTGACCAAGCGCGCTCAGTCCGACAGGGAGCCCGATGATTGTGCAGCCGTCGATTTGCCTATGCATGATCGTAAAGAACGAGTCCGGCGTCATCGAACGCTGCCTCGCGTCGGTCCGTGACCTCATCACCACTTGGGTGATCTCCGACACCGGGTCCACGGACGGCACGCAGAAGATCATCCGCAACGCGCTCAGAGACATCCCCGGCGAGCTTCACGAGGAGCCGTGGGTCGATTTCGGTCAGAACCGCAGCCTGAACATCAGTCATGCACGCGGGAAGGCCGACTACTTGCTCCTGCTCGATGCCGACCATGAGATCCGGCAGGACGACGCGCTGCCGCCGCTGACGGCCGACGCCTACATGTTGCGGCATGAAGGCGCTTTCGAGTACTGGATCAGGCGGTTGGTCAGGGGGGACATCGCCTGGCGCTACGAGGGTGTCACCCACGAATACCTCACCGCCGACGAGCCGGCCGATCAGTCAAGACTCGACGCTCTGGCCATCGTGGACCATGCCGACGGAGGATCGCGGCACGACAAGTCCGAGCGTGACGCACGTCTGCTGAGCGCCGAACTCGAGCGAGACCCGGACAACCCGCGCACTGTCTTCTACCTGGCTCAGACCATGCGAGACATGGGCAGGAACGAAGAGGCCATCGCTCTGTTCGAGGGTCGCGCCGCCATGGGTGGCTGGCCGGAAGAGGTCTACTTCTCGCAGTTCCAGGCCGGTGTCCTCAAGGCCGAGACGGGCGACTGGCCAGGCGCCATGGATGCGCTTGTGCGCGCCTGGGAGACACGGCCCGAGCGGCTGGAAGCCTGTTACCAACTGTGCTCGAGGCTGCGTGCCATGGGTCACTACCGGGCCGCACATGCCTTCGCCTCCGCCGGTCTCAACCGGCCTGTTCCGGACGACCTGCTGTTCGTCAGCCCTTGGGTGTACCGATGGGGGCTGCTGTTCGAGTTCTCGATCACTGCGTACTGCGTCGGGGACTGGGCGGGCTCCTACCAGGCATGCGACCGGCTCCTTGCCATGCCTGATCTGCCTGAGGCCATTCGCGAGCAGACGCTTGCCAACCGCGAGTTCCCCGCCCAGCGCCTCTCCAAGGTGTGGGCGTCCCTTTGGTCGACGGCACGCACCTGCGCAGGCCCGGGCGGGCGTGAGGCTCCTCCCTGACTTTCGTACGGCGACGACGCGACGACGGTTTCGGCCGGTTCATCACCGAGGTCCTCGACCGCGCGGGCGCCTTCCTGCCCGGCCGCCGTACGTAGGTGAAGCCGCCGCCGGTGCCCTCCTGGGGACCGCCAGGTGTCAGTTCCGGAGCCCGTGGGCCGGGTCCGTGGGTGTTCATCCTCGGGGCCGCAAGGCTCACGGCCGGCGCACATGACTCCGGAGTGAATGCGTCGATCACCCCGCACAGCTCTCTGGCTTGCGGTGGAGTTCGACGTAGGGCGTCAGCGACGGAGTCTGCGTCGGAGGTATGCCGTGCGCGCCGCGCGGCTCGACCCGGCGGTCCGGGATGCGCCTTTGGATCGCCCTCGTTGTCGCGCCGACAACCGTGGCTGCGAGACGACTCGCTCCACCGGCCGACTTGCTTGACCGATCTCCCGGCCTGCGTGTGCCAGTACGGGTGGGAGGCAAGCCGGCCGGAGAGCTCCTGCAAGCGTCTGCGCAGCGCTGTGGTCTGAGGAGGCCGCCGGGCGAGCGCTTCGTAGGTGGGGTTCCAGTCACGTCCGTCCGGCGACTGAAGTCCCGTCAGACGCCCACCAGAGCCGACAGATCCATGCCGAGGGTGTTCGTTCCGATGTTCCTCGACTCCCGAGACCCGCAGTGCGGAAACTACATGCGAGCTACTCCTTGCACGGAGGGTCATGAGAGAGGCGCGGTAGGTAATCGTGCCGCCTCTCCCGCGTCAGACCGTCTTGAGTGGTCGAGCGCATGCGGCTCCGAGGGCTGAAAGACAGGAAGTTGCCTGTCTTGGCGCTGGGACTGAGTGACTGACCGATGAGGGAGGCATTGGAGGGGCCGGCGGCGTCCCGCAGCCGGACCATGTTGCCGTTGCTCCCGCTCGCCAGGGTGGGACCGTCCTGACTGGATGTCAGAGATGCGACCGCGTCAGTGTGGCCGGCCTTGGAGGGGCCGACCGGAGCGGCGTTTCGGGGGTCGGTGCTGCCCCATAGCCGGACCGTCCCGTCGCCGCTGCCGCCGGCCGACGTGTGGCCGTCCGGGCTGTAGGAGAGGGTGTCGATCGTCAACAGGTGCCCCTTTAGGGGCGTGCCAAGTCCGGGCAGGTCGCCGGCCCATTGCCGAGAGGCGGCACATGTCGGAGCTTGCACTGAGTCCGGATCGCGGCGGACTTGCGGCGGTCTCATCGTGTGACTCCAGAGACCGTCTTCGCGTGGACGTGAGCCCTACCCGCATGTCGTGCTCGCCATGGTCGAAGACTGGTGCGCGACGCCATGACTGGCATGGGATTTCTGACTGTATGGCGCTGATGTGAGGCGACACGGTCGGGCTGAACCATGAGAGCCGGCTGCAGCAGATGCTCGTCGGCGCAGGCCATCAGCCCCTGTCACGTCGGCGTCACGCGACGGTGATGCCCGGCGCCCCACCATGACAGCCAAGCGCAATCCCGCTTTCCCAGGTAAGGAAGCCATCATGGTGACGAGCATCCGGCGTCGCATACCTCACCTGATAGCCGCGTCCGGTCTGGCCGCGACGCTTGCTCTAGGGGCAGGTGCGGCGACCGCCACAGCGGCGCATCAGGAGGTACCGAAGGCAAAGGCCGCGCCTACAGCACCGTGCAGTGAGCAAAATCCCTGCACCGGCGGTAACCAGAACAACCAGTCGTCCGGGAACCGCGGCGGTAACCAGAACAACCAGTCGTCCGGGAACCGCGGCGGTAACCAGAACAACCAGTCGTCCGGGAACACGGGCGGCAAGCTTCCGCGCGATTGTGGCCGTGCCTACTGCCCCGACTTCATGCCCCCCACTGACACCACGAATGCCCCGCCGCGCAACGTGCCCTATGACCCCGACCCTGGCTACAACGACACCCGCGGCAAGCTTCCGCCGGGCAACGTGCCCTATGACCCCGACCCTGGCTACAACGACACCCGCGGCAAGCTTCCGCGCGATTGTGGCCGTGCCTACTGCCCCGACTTCATGCCCCCCACTGACACCACGAATGGCGCGCCGCGCAACGCACCATGACATCGACCTTCAGGACTTCGGCGTACTCGCGTGATGTCCGGTCGTGAGTCGTGATCATGTGAGGCCGAGTAGGGCGAGCGGGCGTTTCGGGTCACAGGAGTTGGCCCGGAGTGCGGCGGCGAGGTTCTGGATGCCGGCGAGCCGCAGGGGCGCCGATGGCAAGGTTGCGCCACCCGGGAGTTCCGGCACAGCTTCGTGTCGCTGCTTTCCGACAGTGGCGTGGCCCGATCAGAGACGCTCGCCCGGCTCAGTCGAGCAGGCTCTCCCCGAGCCGTGACCCGCTCGCGAGGCCGAAGTCGGCGGAACTGAGGGACTTGGAACCGGAACCGGTGAGGCCAGATGAAGTGCCCGGCAGGGTCCAGAGGCCTCCGCTGCGGTTGTTCTCGAAGGAGGCGGTCACCGCCAGGTCGGCCTTGCCGTTGTTGTTGTAATCGGCGATCCGGACCTGGGCGCCGAAGAGGTCGTCGGTCTCCGCGGCGCCCGGAACGCCGGTGGTGTCCTGGGAAATGCGTACGACACCGGACTGCGAGACGCCGGAGGCGGAGCCGCGGAACACTGTCACGTCGCCGGCGTTCTTGAGGTTGCCGAGCCATTCGCCGTTGGCGCCGACCACCAGTTCGGCCTTGCCGTCGCCGGTGATGTCACCGATCGCCACCGAGGATCCCCAGTTGTCGCCGTCCTCGTCGGCGCCGGGCACACCGGTGCTGTTCTGATGCAGGGTCGTCGGGTCGCCGAAGCCCGTCCGGCTGCCGTACCGGACGGTCACGTAGCCGGAGCCGTTGCTCGGGTCAGTGACGGAGTAGGAGCCGGGCCAGGTGAGGGAGGTGGCCATGTCGTCGAAGCCGTCACCGTTGATGTCGCCGAGGGCGACCGCGGTGCCGCCGTCGTCCACGCGCTGTATCCGGTTCGGACGGCCTTCCTGGCCCGTGTAGATGTCGGTGCCCGGGCGTCCGGTGCCGGGGTCGCCGGTCACGGCAAGGTCATCCTTGCCGTCCCCGTTGACGTCGCCCACGGCGGCCTCCCAATTGAGGAGCTGGGCACCCGGGACCGTCATGGTGTAGGCGGGGGTTGTCTGGCTCTCCCGGGAATTGCCGCCCTTGTAGATGACGACCGCGTCCGGCTCGATTACGGCTAGGTCCGCGCCGCTGTCACCGGTGAAATCCCCCACCGCCACGTCCAAGCCATGACTCTGCCACTGGTGTGGGTTGTCCACCGTGGTCGTGGTGCTGCTGGTGAATGGCTTGGCGCCGCCCCAGAGGATGGTCACGCTGCCTTGGCCTTCGTAGCTGCCTACGTCCTCCCCGTCGGAGCCCACGACCAGGTCCGCGTATCCGTCCGAGTCCAGGTCTCCGCCGGCGATCGAGATACCGAAGTGGTCACCCTCTTCCGGTGTGCCCGGCACCCCCGCGGAACTCTGGGTGAGCTCGACCTTTTGAGTGGTCAGGCCGGTGGCTGACCCGAGAGCCACGACCACACCGCCCGCAGCCCCCGCACCGTTGACGGACTTGTACGGCGCGCCGATCGCGATATCCCGGTGCCCGTCGCCATTGAAGTCGTCGGCGTATTTGGCAGGGGCGGCGGACGCCGGTGTCGCGGTGACAGCGGCGAACAGGCCACCGGTCAGCGCGGTTACGGTCGCGGCGGCGACAGCCGTGCGGAATGGCAGGGGCATGACGGTCTTCTTCCTTGGGGCAGTGCCGGACGGTGCCGTAGACGGCTCAAGGGGTTGAAGGGTTGTACGAGACTGGCCGTTCGTTAGCGCAACCTGACCGATGAGTCCTATGCCGCCGACCGCTCGCCCCGAAGAGCGAGACGCCCGCCGACGAGGTTTCACCCGCGCCGCGTGACGGGATCCGCTGCGAGCTGGAAGCAGATACCCCGAGTCCCTGCCAGTGCCACGGCAAGAAGTACGTCTTCCGTGGGCCAGGGCTGCCCGCACAAACAGAAAGACCCCCTGCACTCAAGCGAGTGCAGGGGGTCTGACCTGGTGTTTCAGCTGTCGGGGTGGCGGGATTTGAACCCACGACCTCTTCGTCCCGAACGAAGCGCGCTGCCAAGCTGCGCTACACCCCGATGTCGTTGCTCCACTGTCCCGCAGTTCTGCAGGTCGTGGCGACATCGATTACTTTAGCGGACCGGCGGCCGTAGACGAAATCCGGTTTTCTCAGGGTCCGGGGGTCAGGGTCAGGAGGGTCGCCTCCGGCGGGCAGGCGAAGCGGACCGGGGTGTAGCGGTTCGCGCCGCAGCCGGCTGAGACGTGCAGGTAGGAGCGGCGGCCTTCGGACTCGTGGGTCGACAGGCCCTTCACGCGGTCCGTGTCCAGGTCGCAGTTGGTGACCAGCGCCCCGTAGAAGGGGATGCAGACCTGGCCGCCGTGAGTGTGGCCCGCCAGTACCAGCGGGTAGCCGTCCGCCGTGAACGCGTCCAGGGCCCGCAGGTACGGAGCGTGCACGATGCCCATCGAGAAGTCGGCGCCCGAGTCCGGGCCGCCCGCCACGTGCGCGTACCGGTCGCGCTTGATGTGCGGGTCGTCCAGGCCCGTGAAGCCGATCTCCATGCCCTCGATCTTGAGGGCGCCCCGCGTGTTCGTCAGGTTCAGCCAGCCCGCCGAGTCGAACCCGTCGCGCAGGTCCTCCCACGGGTTGTGGACGACGCCGACCGCGGGGGCGTTGCCGTTGAGGCCGTGGGCGCCGCGGGCCTTCTCGAAGAGGTAGCGGACCGGGTTGCGGGGCTTGGGGCCGTAGTAGTCGTTCGAGCCGAAGACGTACGCCCCGGGGAAGTCCATCAGCGGGCCCAGCGCGTCCAGGACCTCCGGCACGCCCTCCGGGTCGGACAGGTTGTCGCCCGTGTTGATCACGATGTCGGGGCGCAGGCCGGCCAGGGAGCGCAGCCAGCGCTGCTTCTTGCGCTGGCCGCCGACCATGTGGATGTCGGACACCTGCAGGACGCGCAGCGGGCGCATCCCCGCGGGCAGCACCGGGACCGTGACCCGTCGGAGACGGAACGAACGGGCTTCGAACCCCGCCGCGTAGATCAGTCCGGCGGCGCCCGCCGCCGTGATGCCTGCTGTCACTTTCAGGGGAACCCCGTATCGCGCGCGCATACGCCCATCGTGTCAGACCCGGCAGGTCCCGGAAATCAAGGGGCGTAGGGCATTGCGTACCTGCGACAATCGCTGCATGACCACGCTCAAGTCGAAGCTGCAGGAAGACCTCACCGCCGCGATCAGGGGGCGTGACGAGCTGCGCTCCTCGACGCTCCGGCTCACCCTCTCCGCCATCACGAAGGAGGAGGTCGCGGGCAAGACGGCGCGCGAGCTGTCCGACGACGAGGTGCAGAAGGTGATCACCCGCGAGGCGAAGAAGCGCCGCGAGGCCGCCGAGGCGTTCGCGCAGGGCGGCCGCGCCGAGCAGGCCGAGCGGGAGAAGGCGGAGGGTGTGGTGCTCGCCGAGTACCTGCCGAAGCAGCTCTCCGACGACGAGCTGCACCAGATCGTCGCCCAGGCGGTCGGGGAGGCGAAGGCAGCCGGCGCCGAGGGGCCGCGCGCCATGGGCCAGGTCATGAAGATCGTGAACCCGAAGGTCGCGGGCCTGGCGGAGGGCGGCCGCGTGGCCGCCGTCGTGAAGCAGCTGCTCGCCGGCTGAGGTGTCCGCCGGGGTGCCCGCCCGCTGAGAGTGCCCTTCGGGGTGGGGGAAGACGTTCCGGTCTCGTTCCGGTCTTCCGCCTCACCCCTACACATACGCCGATGGGGCGTCCCCGATAGAGGGGGCGCCCCATCCGCGTACCGTCACCGCCCGGTCCGAGCGGTGGCCGCCTCAGCGGCGCCCGCCCCCGTGCCCGTTCCCGCCACCCAGCAGGCCCGTCGGGAGGCCCGGCCACGGGCTGTTGCCGTTTCCGCCGCTGTTGGTGCCCGGCTTCGAGCCGCCCTGGCCCGGCTCCTCGTCCCTGTCATGATCCCTGTCATGGTCCCTGTCCTCGTCCGTCTCGGGGTCAGGGATGTCGATCAGGTTGAAGTCGGGGGACGGCTTGTCGGCGAGGGCGCCGACCATGGCGTCCTTCCAGATCGGTCCGGGGACCTGGCCGCCGAAGACCTTCGGCTGGTACTGGCCGCCGATGGTGATGTTCTCCATCTCGACGTTCTGCAGGGCGCTGCCGACCCAGACCGCGCCGGACAGGTTCGGCGTGTACCCCACGAACCAGGCGTTCTTACGGCTGTCGGTCGTACCGGTCTTGCCCGCGTTGGCCCGGTCGGTCAGACCGGCCTCCCTGCCCGTACCGGAGTCGATCACGCCGCTCAGCAGGGTGTTGATGCTGTCGGCGGTCTTCGTGGTCATCGCGCGCGAGCACGACGACTTCGGCACCGGCAGCGACTTGTCGCCGGGGGCCGTGATCGACTCGATGGCGACCGGCGTGCAGTACGTGCCGCGGTTGGCGAAGGCGGCGTACGCGCTCGCCATGGTCAGCGGCGAGATGCCCTTGGAGCCGAGGACGATGGCCGGGACCTCGGGGAGCTTGTCGCCGTTGCCCTGGACGACGCCCAGCTTGTCGGCCATGTCCATCACCGGGCACATCCCGGTGTCGCCGATCATCTGCACGAAGTAGGTGTTGATGGACTTGGCCATCGCCTCCTCCAGCGCGTACGGACCGAACTCGGACTCGTTCTCGTTCTCCACGGTGAAGCCGCTGTTGTTCACCCACGGCTTGCCGCTGCACGTCTGGACCGACTTCGGATACGGCATCCGGTACGGCGCCGGGTACGACTTCGTCACCGGGGTGCCCTGCTCCAGGGCGGCCGCGGCGAGGAACGGCTTGAACGTCGAACCCGTCGGGAAGCCGAAGTTCGACCCGCTCATCTTGCGGTCGACCGAGTAGTTGATCTGCGTCTCGTTCTTGCCGAAGCCGTACGGCTTCGACTGGCCCATGCCGAGGATCTTGCCGGTGCCGGGCTCGATGAACGTGGCCGCCGTCGCGACCTTGTCCGTCTGGTAGACGTGATCCTTGATCGACGCCTGCACCGATTCCTGCGTCTGCGGGTCAAGGGTGGTCTGCACCCTGAGGCCGCCCCGGTTCCAGAGCTTCGCCCGCGCTTCCTTCGTCTTGCCGAAGACCGGGTCGGTGAGGAACACCTCGCGTACGTAGTCGCAGAAGAAGCCCGCGCCCTTGACCGCCGTGATGCAGCCGTTCTGCGGCTTGCTGATCTTCAGGCCGAGCGGCTTCTCCTTGGCGCGGTCCGCCTCGGCCTGGGAGATGTCGTGCGTCTCGGCCATCCGCTGGAGCACGACGTTCCGTCGCTTGGTGGCCTCCGCCTCGTCGTTGACGGGGTCGTAGCGGCTCGGGGACTGGACGATGCCGGCCAGCATCGCGGACTCCTCGACCGTCAGGTCCTTCGCCGACTTGGAGAAGTACCGCCGCGAGGCGGCCTCCACGCCGTATGCCTGCTCACCGAAGTACGTGATGTTCAGGTAGTTGGCGAGGATGCGCTTCTTGCCGAGCTTGTCCTCGAGCTGGATCGCGTACTTCAGCTCGCGGATCTTGCGGCCGATCGTCTGCTGGGTGGCCTGGGCGAGCTTTGTCGGGTCGTCGCCGGCCTCCTCCATGAAGACGTTCTTCACGTACTGCTGGGTGAGCGTGGACGCGCCCTGCGCGACACCGCCGCTCTGCGCGTTCTCGTTGATCGCGCGCAGGATGCCCTTCACGTCGACGGCGCCGTGTTCGTAGAAGCGCGAGTCCTCGATCGCGACGAGCGCCTTCTGCATGTACGGCGAGATGTCCTTGAGGGGCACCACCGTGCGGTCGCGCGAGTAGACCGTCGCGATCGCGCCGCCCTTGTTGTCCAGGATCGTGGTGCGCTGACTGAGCGGCGGCTGCTTGAGGTTGGCCGGGATCTCGTCGAATCCCTCGACCGAGCCCTTCGCTGCCAGGCCGAGCGCGCCTGCTGCGGGCAGCGCGATTCCGGCGAGGACGGCTCCCGCGAGGACACTGACACCAAGGAACTTGGCGGCCTGCTGAGTCGGTGACAGTCCACCGCCCGAGCGCTTCTTTCCCATGAGGGCAGCCTACGTTCTGATTCTCCGGACAGGCGTATATGCCTTGGCCTAAGCTGCACTCAACTGTCACAGCAGTACGGTCACGTATCAAGACGTCCGGCGAACCCGAATCGTTCCGGTAGTCATCTCACCACCCCTCCGCGGTCGTTCCGAGGTGGGTGAGGGCGTGTCCGAAACCGCCTTGAGTGTCACCCGGTGTCCGCTGTGACTCAACTGAAACGCCCCGGTTTGCCGGGTTGGTCGCACATGCCCTCGGCTCACTCCGTCGGGTGATCTGCCGCTTACGCATAGTCCGTTCGGGCCATTCAAGATTGGGCCCGAAGGGGGTGTTGCGCTGTGCCCACCTTCCGTAACGTCCTCAACTGGCGGCGGTGAATATGCCGCTGCCGCCGTGGGGGAGCCTCGATTCGGGAGAGGACGGCGCCGGTATGGGCTGGGTAACCGACTGGAGTGCGCAGGCGGCCTGCCGCACTACCGATCCAGATGAACTGTTCGTTCAAGGAGCAGCGCAGAACCGGGCGAAGGCGGTGTGCACCGGATGTCCGGTGCGGACCGAGTGCCTGGCCGACGCGCTGGACAACCGCGTCGAGTTCGGCGTGTGGGGTGGCATGACCGAACGGGAACGCCGTGCGCTGCTGCGCAGGCGCCCCACCGTCACCTCGTGGCGCCGGCTGCTCGAGACGGCTCGTACGGAGTACGAGCGCGGTGCGGGCCTGCTGCCCGTGGACATCGATGACGACGCGACGTACGAGAGGTACGCCGCCGTGGGGTGAGGGAGCCGAGCTCCTTCCAGGGCGTCCGAGGGGTGCGAGCCGTGTGGCGGCCCGCGCCTCGGGAGACGTCCGTACGGCTCACGCAGCTCCGGCCGGGTCCGCACCGGCCGCGAGCCGGTCCCCGATGGTCCGCAGGCCTGCCAGGTCGTGCACATCGCCGGGCAGGGCGCCGACCTCGGTGACCGCCACCTCCGGGTGGAGCGCCGCGAAGCGGTCGCGTGTGCGCTGCTCGCGTGCCAGCAGCTGCATGCGTTCCGCGTGCAATCGCAGCAGGCCTGCCGTGAGTTGGTCTGTCGCCGAGTGGTCTGTGGCCGCGCGGTCTGCCGTGGCGCGGTCTGTGGTCGCGGTGGCAGGCGTGCCTGCGCCAGGTGAGTTGGATGCGTGTGCGTGCACGGGTGCGCTATGTGGGGTTTTATCCGGCGTCTGGGCGTGCTCGTCGGCCGTGTCCCTTGCTGGGGCGGGGGAGCCTGCTTCGGGAGCGGTACGCAGCTCTACCTTCCCGTCCCCCTGATCCACAATGCCGCGCTCGTCAAGATTTTCTGCGGCCGCGAGCGCCCGCTCGGCCGACAGCTGCGCGGCACCGCTGCCGTGCACCCGGTTGAGCACGAGCCCGGCCAGGGGCATGTCCTCCGCGGCGAGGCGCTCCACGAAGTACGCCGCCTCGCGCAGCGCGTCCCGCTCCGGCGCCGCCACCACCAGGAACGCCGTACCGGGGGCCTGGAGCAGCTTGTACGTGGCGTCGGCGCGCGTGCGGAAACCGCCGAACATCGTGTCCATAGCCGCCACGAACGTCTGTACGTCGCGCAGGAGCTGACCGCCCAGCAGCTTCCCGAGCGCGCCCGTCATCATCGACATCCCGACGTTCAGGAACTTCATGCCGGCCCGGCCGCCGACCTTCGCCGGGGCCATCAGGACCCGGATCAGCTTGCCGTCCAGGAACGAGCCGAGACGTTTCGGCGCGTCAAGGAAGTCGAGCGCGGAGCGGGACGGCGGAGTGTCGACGACGATCAGGTCCCACTCGTCCCGGGCCCGCAGCTGGCCCAGCTTCTCCATCGCCATGTACTCCTGCGTGCCCGCGAAGCCCGCCGAGAGCGACTGGTAGAACGGATTGCCCAGAATCGCCTCGGCCCGCTGGCCGTCCGCGTGCGCCTCGACGATCTCGTCGAACGTCCGCTTCATGTCGAGCATCATCGCGTGCAGTTCGCCGCCCTCCGCTCCTTCGACGGTGGCGATCCCCTTCACGCGGCGCGGGGTGTTGTCCAGCGAGTCGATGCCCATCGACTGGGCGAGCCTGCGGGCCGGGTCGATCGTCAGCACGACCACCTTGCGGCCGCGCTCCGCGGCGCGCAGGCCGAGCGCCGCCGCCGTCGTCGTCTTGCCGACGCCGCCGGAGCCGCAGCACACCACGATGCGCGTCCCGGGGTCGTCGATGAGTGGGTCCACGTCGAGTACGTGGGTGTCCGTCGGGTTCAGGCTCAGGGACGACGTCATGTGTCTCTAGATCCCTTGCTTCCGCAGTTCCGTGGCCAGCCGGTACAGGCCCGCCAGGTCCATCCCCTCGGTCAGCAGCGGCAGTTCGTGCAGCGGCAGGCCCGAATCGGCCAGCACCGCGCGCTGGCTGCGCTCCAGCTCGTGCCGTTCCGCGTACTCCGCCGCCTGGTCGAGGAGCGGGGTCACCAGGCGTTCGGCGTTGCCGCCTCTGCGGGCGCCGCCCAGGCCCGCCGCGGACAGGGACTTGGCGATGGCCGCCCTGGGCACGCCGCCCTGCGCCAGCGTCAGTTCGGCGTCGTCCAGGACCGCCGGGCGCACCATGTTCACGATGAGCCTGCCCACGGGGAGGTTCGCCGCCTGCAGATCCGCGATACCGTCCGACGTCTCCTGGACCGGCATCTCCTCCAGCAGCGTCACCAAGTGCACCGCCGTCTCCGGAGACTTGAGAACCCGCATGACCGCCTGTGCCTGGTTGTGTATCGGGCCGATCTTGGCCAGGCCCGCGACCTCGTCGTTCACGTTCAGGAAGCGCGTGATGCGGCCCGTCGGCGGGGCGTCCATCACCACGTAGTCGTAGGCGTATTTGTTCTGTTTTGTCTTTCGGCGTACCGCCTCGCAGGCCTTGCCCGTCAGGAGTACGTCCCTCAGGCCCGGCGCCACCGTTGTCGCGAAGTCGATCGCGCCCAGCTTTTTGAGCGCCCTGCCCGCGCCGCCCAGCTTGTAGAACATCTGGAGGTAGTCCAGCAGCGCCAGCTCCGGGTCGATGGCGAGTGCGAACACCTCGCCGCCCCCCGGGGCTACCGCGATCTTCCGTTCCTCGTACGGCAGTGCTTCCGTCTCGAAGAGCTGTGCGATGCCCTGGCGTCCTTCCACCTCCACCAGGAGAGTGCGCTTGCCCTCGGTCGCGAGGGCGAGCGCCAGTGCGGCGGCGACCGTGGTCTTTCCGGTACCGCCCTTGCCGCTGACGACCTGGAGCCTGCTCACGTCTTCGAGCCTAACCAGTCCGCGCGCGGGCTACGCAGGAGGCTGTCGGTCATCGCCGGTCCAGCGGCTACAGTCGGCCGTATGACCAAGTGGGAATACGCGACCGTGCCTCTTCTCGTGCACGCGACCAAGCAGATTCTGGACACCTGGGGCGAGGACGGCTGGGAGCTCGTCCAGGTCGTGCCCGGGCCGAACAACCCCGAGCAGCTCGTGGCCTACCTGAAGCGGGCGAAGGCATGAGCGGGGTCGTCGACGCGCGCCTCGCCGAGCTCGGGCTGACCCTGCCCGAGGTCGTGCCGCCGCTCGCCTCTTACCAGCCGGCCGTGCAGTCCGGTGTGTACGTGTACACGGCCGGTCAGCTGCCGATGGTGGACGGGAAGCTTCCGGTCACCGGGAAGGTGGGGGCCGAGGTCACCGCCGAGCAGGCCAAGGAGCTGGCCCGCACGTGTGCGCTGAACGCGCTCGCCGCGGTGAAGTCCGTTGCCGGCGATCTCGATCGGGTCGCTCGTGTTGTGAAGGTCGTCGGCTTTGTCGCCTCCGCGCCCGACTTCACCGGGCAGCCGGGTGTGGTGAACGGGGCCAGTGAGCTCTTCGCCGAGGTTCTCGGCGAGAAGGGTGTGCACGCTCGGTCCGCCGTGGGTGTGGCCGTTCTGCCGCTGGACGCGCCTGTTGAGGTCGAGGTTCAGGTCGAGCTCGTTTCGGGTTGAGCTTTTCGCTCCGCTGAGGATTGTGGGCGGGCTGGGAGTTGGGGCTGAGGTCCCGGGTCCGGTCCGGGGCCGTTCCGGTGCGCTCCGTCTCGTGGGGGCGGGGGCCGGTGGGTGATCCGCCGGCCCCTTCTGGTTCGTACGTGGCTGCGGGGCTGTGGGCGGTTCGGCGGTCCTTCTTGCTCGTACGTGGGTGATCGCAGGTTGCCCTGTTCCGTACTTGATCGTCTGTGGCTCTCGAACATCCGCTTGGTAGCGGATAGCCTCCGGCCATGGCGAATGGGCAGTGGTATCCCCCGGAGTGGCCCGAGCGGATTCGTGCGCTCGCGGCGGGTGAGCTGGCGGCCGCTGTGCCGCGGCGGGCCGCGACCGTCATGCTTCTGCGGGACGCGGTCGCCGGTCCCGAAGTGCATATGTTGCGTCGACGCGCCTCCATGGCTTTCGCCGGGGGCGCGTACGCGTATCCGGGCGGGGGCGTGGATCCCCGTGACGACGAGTCGGTCGTGCGGTGGGGCGGGCCCTCGCGTGCGGCGTGGGCGGCTCGGCTCGGCGTGGACGAGAAGTCGGCGCAGGCGATCGTGTGTGCCGCGGTGCGGGAGACGTACGAGGAGGCGGGCGTGCTGCTCGCCGGGCCCGATGCGGCGTCCGTGGTGGGGGACACGACCGGTGAGTCCTGGGAGGCCGACCGGGAGGCGCTCGTCCAGAGGGAGTTGTCGTTCGGGGAGTTCCTCGGGCGGCGCGGGCTGGTTCTGCGGTCCGATCTCCTGGGGGCCTGGGCGCGGTGGATCACGCCCGAGTTCGAGCCCCGGCGGTACGACACCTGGTTCTTCGTCGCCGCTCTGCCGGAGGGGCAGCGCACCCGTAACGCCTCTACTGAAGCCGATCGGACCGTGTGGATCCGGCCCGAGCAGGCCGCCGGAGGGTACGACAAGGGCGAGCTGATGATGATGCCGCCCACGATCGCGACGCTGCGGGCGCTGGCCGGCTTCGACAGTGCCGAGGGGGCCCTCGTGGGGGCCGCGGCGCAGGATCTTTCCCCTGTGCTCGCTCGGGCCCGGCTGGAGGGCGGGGAGATTGTTCTGTCCTGGCCCGGTCATGATGAGTTCACCAAGCACATTCCGACCACGCCCGGGGGAGCCTCCGCATGACCGAAGCCGCCGCCCTTCCCGGACAGCCCCGTGGCGGGGTGCTGTCCGGGCCCGCCACCGCGCGCGCGGTCAACGTGCTGGCTCCGAACGCCTCCGCGATGACCCTGGACGGGACCAATACGTGGATCGTTTCCGAGCCTGGTTCCGAGCTTGCCGTGGTGATCGATCCCGGGCCGCTCGACGACGTGCATCTGCGGACGGTTGTCGCGGTCGCTGAGGCTGCCGGCAAGCGTGTGGCCCTGACCCTTCTTACTCATGGGCACCCCGATCATGCGGAGGGGGCCGGCCGGTTCGCCGAGCTGACCCGGACCAAGGTGCGGGCCCTCGATCCTGCTCTGCGGCTTGGGGACGAGGGGCTGGGCGGTGGGGATGTTGTGGCTGTTGGCGGGCTTGAGATGCGTGTTGTCGCCGCGCCTGGGCATACCGCTGATTCGCTCTGTTTCCATCTGCCCGCCGATCGCGCCGTGCTGACCGGTGACACCGTGCTCGGGCGCGGGACCACCGTCGTCGCCCATCCCGACGGGCGGCTCGGGGACTATCTCGACTCGCTGCGGCGGCTGCGGTCCCTCACCGTCGACGACGGGGTCGACACCGTGCTGCCGGGGCACGGGCCCGTACTCGAAGACGCCCAGGGCGCCGTCGAGTTCTACCTCGCCCACCGCGCCAACCGGCTCGCCCAGGTCGAGACCGCCGTCGAGAGCGGTTATGTCACGGCGTCAGAAATCGTTGCCCATGTGTACGCGGGTGTGGATCGGTCCCTGTGGCCTGCTGCCGAGTTGTCTGTGCTGGCTCAGCTCGACTATTTGACGGAGCACGGGCTCATTTAGAGGGCCGCCCGGGTCAGGCCGCCCGGGTCAGGCGCTGCAGACGGTCCTCGTCCGCCAGGACGTTCAGCTCTGTGATTCCGGTGTCCGTGATCGTGAAGGACATCAGCGATGCCGGGCGGCCCTCCGGCAGTGCCAGGAGGCCGATCGAGCCGTTGACCAGCACAACGCGCACGTGCGGTGCCATGCGCTGGAACGTGATCGCCCCGGACGCCACCGCGTGAGCGCCTCGGACCAGGCGCGAGAGGTCTGTTGCCCCGGCGTCCGCCCGTAGCAGTACATTCGGGTCCAGGACCGCCAGCAGTCCCTCGAAGTCGCCCTCGCGGGCCGCAGAGAGGAACGCCTCGACCACCTCGCGCTGGCGTACCAGGTCCGTCTCCGGCGGCGGGGCTCCCTGGACGCGGCGGCGCGCGCGGCTCGCCAGCTGCCGGGTCGCCGCCGGCGTGCGCTCCACGATCGGCGCGATGTCGTCGAACGGCACCGCGAACAGGTCGTGCAGCACGAACGCCAGCCGCTCCGACGGCGCCAGCGAGTCCAGGACCACGAGCAGCGCCAGGCCCACCGAGTCCGCCTGGAGCGCCTGTTGTTCGGGGTCCGGGGTGTCGAGGCTCGTGACCAGCGGGTCGGGTACGTGGGTTTCCAGGGGCTCTTCGCCCCTTGCCTTGCGCGAGCGCAGCAGGTCCAGGCAGATCCGGCCCGTGACGGTGGTGAGCCAGCCGCCCAGGTTCTCGACGGCCGAGGTGTCGGACCGCTCGAGCCGCAGCCACGTCTCCTGTACGGCATCCTCCGCCTCGCTGAACGAGCCGAGCATCCGGTAGGCCACGGCGCGCAAGTGCCCCCGTGACTCCTCGAATCGCTCGGCCAGGCTGTCCGTCGACGCTGAACTCATCGGTGTCCTGCTTCCCGGGTCAGGGGCGGGGGGCCTTCACTCCGTGCACGGCTTCGTATTCTGCCGCCAGCCACGGGCCCAGGTCCTCGGTGTACGCCCGGAGGGTGTGCGGTGCGCCCACCGGTTCGTACGCCGCCTCGGAGGCCTGTCGCATCGCGTCCGCCCACTGCGGGTAGTACGTGCCGAACACCTCGGCCATCTGCGTCAGATCACTGGTCCAGCCGTTCCAGCGGGGCATGACGAGCGTGAAGCCGGTGCGGACGAGGTGACGGGAGATCTGGCGGTCCAGGGTGCGCGGGTCGTCGCCTCGCGCGATGCGTTCGCGCCAGCGCGTCAGGAGCAGGCGCAGGTCGCCGTTGGTCTCCCGGGCCAGGAGGGAGTCGGGGCGGTAGCGCGGCAGGTATTCGGCCAGGTCCTCGCCGAGGAGCGGAGTGCAGAGGCAGGCCACGAACCAGCCGAGGTCGTGTCGTTCGAGGTCGCTGAGGACCTGGCTTCGGCTGAGGATCAGCAGCCCTACGCCGTCGATCTGGGCGAATTGTTTGTTCAGGCCTTCGGCCAGGGCGCCCGCCTCCGCCCTGTCGTCGTCCGTCGGCTCCTCGCGCAGTGCGAGGAGGAGGTCGAGGTCGCTGCGGCCGAGGCGGGCGGTGCCGCGCGGCACGGAGCCGTAGAGGTACGCGCTCGCCATCCGCGGTCCGAAGCCGGCGAGCAGACCGTCGCGCGCCGCGGACACCACGGGGCGGAAGTCCGGCTGGATCCGGCTCAGAGAGCCTTCGCGCTCGATGAATCCGCGCTCGTCCAGGCCGCGGGCGGTGAGGTCCATGGGCCCACTGTGCCGGGTCGGGCGGCCGCAGTCCCGGCATTTTCCGCGGCGGTGAACGGGTGATCCCGCCTCCCCGGAGGGAGACGGGACCCGTACGCCTTGAACGAAGGTGTCAGCGCGAGCGCTTCGCGAGGCGCTCCACGTCGAGCAGGATCACGGCGCGGGCCTCCAGGCGGAGCCAGCCGCGGCCCGCGAAGTCCGCGAGCGCCTTGTTCACCGTCTCGCGGGAGGCGCCGACCAGCTGGGCCAGCTCCTCCTGCGTCAGGTCGTGCACGACGTGAATGCCCTCCTCCGACTGCACGCCGAAGCGGCGGGAGAGGTCCAGGAGCGCGCGGGCCACGCGGCCCGGCACGTCCGAGAAGACCAGGTCGGACATCTGGTCGTTGGTCTTGCGCAGGCGCCGGGCGACGGCGCGCAGCAGGGCGGAGGCCACCTCGGGGCGCGCGTTCAGCCAGGGCAGGAGGTCGCCGTGGCCGAGGCCGAGGAGCTTGACCTCGGTGAGCGCGGAGGCGGTCGCCGTGCGCGGGCCCGGGTCGAACAGCGAGAGCTCGCCGATCAGCTCGCCGGGGCCGAGCACCGCGAGCATGTTCTCGCGGCCGTCGGGGGAGGTGCGGTGGAGCTTCACCTTGCCCTCGGTGACCACGTACAGGCGGTCTCCGGGGTCGCCCTCGTGGAAGAGGGCGTCGCCGCGCGCGAGGGTCACCTCACTCATGGAGGCGCGGAGCTCCGCGGCCTGCTCATCATCGAGCGCCGCGAAAAGCGGGGCGCGCCGCAGAACGTCGTCCACGAGTTTCTCTCCTATGTCGACCTGCATCCGGGGACCGGGTTCCCGCTCCCCATTTTGCCGGACGGTCCAAACAGTGTGATCAGTCACTCAGGCACAAGTCTGCCGCACGGGCGTCGCAAGCTGTGGGGGAGGGGGCCAATCGAGGACTGATCTGCGGGGTCCACCGCGGATGTCAGCGGCTGCCTTTAGGCTGGCCGAGTGTCCAAAACGCCGGTGAGAGCAGAGGCCAAGGGGGCTGGGACGGTGACCGCAGGACGTAATTCCGCTGTGGGCGAACAGGCCCCGGCCGCGCCCGAGAAAGCGGCAAAAGGGGTAAAGCAGGCTAGGGGTGTCGGGGATGGCGCCGGGGGTGCTGCGGCTTCCGCGGGGAAGGGGGCTGGTGGTGGCGTGGGTTCCGGTGGGAAGCGTGCTGCCGTGAAGAAGGCCGGCGCCGCCAAGCCCGTGAAGAAGGCCGCCGCCGCGAAGTCGGACAAGCCCCCGAAGAAGGCCGCTGCCAAGCCCGAGTCCCGCACCGCGCTCGTACGGCGGGCCCGGCGCATCAATCGTGAGCTCGCCGAGGTGTACCCGTACGCCCACCCCGAGCTGGACTTCGAGAACCCCTTCCAGCTGCTCGTCGCCACGGTGATGTCGGCCCAGACCACCGATCTGCGGGTCAATCAGACGACGCCCGCCCTCTTCGCCAGGTACCCGACCCCGGAGGACCTCGCGGCCGCGAACCCCGAGGACGTCGAGGAGCTGATCCGGCCCACCGGGTTCTTCCGCGCCAAGACGAAGTCGATCATGGGGCTCGCGGCGGCACTGCGGGACGAGTTCGGGGGCGAGGTCCCGGGGCGTCTCGAAGACCTCGTCAAGCTGCCCGGCGTCGGCCGCAAGACCGCCTTCGTCGTGATGGGCAATGCCTTCGGGCGGCCGGGAATCACCGTGGACACGCACTTCGGACGGCTCGTGCGGCGCTGGAAGTGGACGGAGGAGACCGACCCGGACAAGGTCGAGAAGGCCATCGGCGAGCTCTTCCCGAAGAGCGACTGGACGATGCTCTCCCACCACGTGATCTTCCACGGCCGCCGGATCTGCCACGCCCGCAAGCCCGCCTGCGGCGCCTGCCCGATCGCGCCGCTCTGCCCGGCGTACGGGGAGGGCGAGACCGACCCGGAGAAGGCGAAGAAGCTCCTGAAGTACGAGAAGGGCGGCTTCCCCGGTCAGCGCCTGAAGCCCCCGCAGTCGTACCTGGACGCCGGCGGTATCCCGGCGCCCCCGCTCGGCGCCACCGCGCCGCCCGCCACGGGGGAGTGACGCATCGCGGAACGAACGGTGAGGGCGCCAGCGTTGTGTTCAGTTGGACGGGGGTGCCTATGACGCATGCACACAGTGAGGCGCACGAAGAGCGCGTGACGAAGATCGAGCCCGTGCGGCTGAGCCGCGAGGGGCTGCCCGAGTGGCTCGACCCGGTCGTGAAGGCCGCCGACACGGTCGAGCCGCTGCAGCTGAGCCGTTTCCTGCCGCCCGAGAGCGGCGACGGGCGCCAGTCCGCCGTCCTGATCCTCTTCGGTGAGGGCGAGCGCGGCCCCGAGCTGCTGCTCATGGAGCGCGCCACATCGCTGCGCTCGCACGCGGGCCAGCCGTCCTTCCCGGGCGGCGCCCTCGACCCGGAGGACGGCGATCCGCGTACGGACGGGCCGCTGCGCGCCGCCCTGCGCGAGGCGGAGGAGGAGACCGGGCTCGATCCGCGCGGCGTCCAGCTCTTCGGCGTCCTGCCGAAGCTGTACATCCCGGTGAGCAGCTTCGTGGTGACGCCGGTCCTGGGCTGGTGGCGCACACCGACGCCGGTGCAGGCGGTCGACCCGGCGGAGACGGCCCGCGTCTTCACGGTCCCCGTGGCAGATCTCACGGATCCGCGCCACCGTGCGACGGCGGTCCACCCGAGGGGCCACCAGGGCCCGGCGTTCCTCGTCGAATCGGCTCTGGTCTGGGGCTTTACGGCCGGAGTGATCGACCGGATCCTGCACTACGCGGGATGGGAGCGCCCCTGGGACCGCAGTAAGCAGGTCCCACTCGACTGGCGCTCATGACAGGGTGGCCCACGTGAATGTGCTGGACATCCTGTTGCTCGTCGCCGCCGTGTGGTTCGCGATCGTGGGCTACCGCCAGGGCTTCGTCGTCGGCATCCTGTCGGTGATCGGCTTCCTGGGCGGCGGCCTCGTCGCGGTCTACGTCCTGCCCGCCATCTGGAGCGCGGTGACCGACGAGGCCAAGGTGAGTACGACCGCGGCCGTCGTCGCCGTGATCGTGGTCATCGTCTGTGCCTCCGTGGGACAGGCGTTCACCACGCACTTGGGGAACAAGCTGCGCCGGTACATCACCTGGTCCCCGGCCCGCGCCCTGGACGCCACGGGCGGTGCCGTGGTGAACGTGGTGGCGATGCTCCTCGTCGCCTGGCTCATCGGCTCGGCCCTGGCCGGCACGACGCTGCCCACGCTCGGCAAGGAAGTGCGCAACTCCAAGGTCCTGCTCGGCGTGTCCAGAGCCCTGCCCACGCAGGCGAACACGTGGTTCGCGGACTTCTCGTCCGCGCTCGCGCAGAACGGCTTCCCGCAGGTCTTCAGCCCGTTCTCGAATGAGCCGATCACCGACGTCCAGCCTCCCGACCCGAAGCTGGCGAACAGCCCGGTCGTGCAGACGGCCAAGCGCTCCATCGTCAAGGTGACCGGCCAGGCCCCCAGTTGCGGCAAGGTCCTCGAAGGCTCCGGCTTCGTCTTCGCCGACCGCCGCGTCATGACGAACGCGCATGTGGTCGGCGGCGTGGACGAGCCGAACGTACAGATAGGCGGCGAAGGCCGGATGTACGCGGCGAAGGTCGTCCTCTACGACTGGAAGCGCGACATCGCCGTACTGGACGTGCCCACGCTGAAGGCGCCCCCGCTCCAGTTCACGTCCACGGACGCCGAGCGCGGCGCAGGCGCGATCGTCGCCGGCTTCCCGGAGAACGGCGCGTACGACGTCCGCCCCGCGCGCGTGCGCGGCCGCATCACGGCCAACGGCCCGGACATCTACCACCGCGGCACCGTGCAACGCGATGTGTACTCGCTCTACGCGACCGTCCGCCAGGGCAACTCCGGCGGCCCGCTGCTCACGCCCGAGGGCAAGGTGTACGGCGTGGTCTTCGCGAAGTCACTCGACAGCGCCCAGACCGGGTACGCGCTCACCCGAGACGAGATCAGCCAGGACATCGACCGCGGCCGCACGGCCAACCAGCAGGTGGGCAGCGACAACTGCGCCCTGTGAGGTTCGGGAGGCGGTGAAGGCCGGGCCGGTGACGCGTCAGTCGCGTGTGTGCCGCAGCCGGGCCGAGACCCAGCGGGCCCGGCGGCGCAGGATGCGGGGAATGTTGATCCCCGGAGGGGTTTGGTCATGGCCCGGTTCCTGCGGGCCACCCCCCGGGTGACGGCTCAGCACCGTGGCTGAGCGGCGGTTGCGTGCTGCGTCACTGTAGTCGTGCGTCCAGCCCATACCCCGACGTGTGCCCGTGCCCCAAGGTCGGTAATCGCGCGCACGCCCCCCAATTGGCCTATGCGCCAGGCAATTGGCAGTTCGAGGGACAGTTGTTCCCGGACATGGCTCGAACGCGTCACCCGATCGTGCGAGGGCGGCCGCGCGGCCGTCACCGGTCGGGCTCGGGGTCCTTCAGCCAGCTGACCAGTTCGCTGGAGAACGCGACCGGGTCCTCCTCGTGCGGGAAGTGCCCCAGACCGTCGAACAGCCGCCAGCGGTACGGCGCTTCGACGTACTCGCCGGAGCCCGCCGCGCTGCGCGTACGCATCACGGGGTCGAGGGAGCCGTGCAGATGCAGCGTCGGCACCCGCACCGGACGCTTCATGCGCCGGTTGAACTGGATGCCGTCCGGACGGGCCATCGACCGCACCATCCAGCGGTACGGCTCGACCGAGCAATGTGCCGTGGACGGGATGCACATGGCGCGCCGGTACACGTCCACGGCCTCGTCGTCGGGGAGGCGCGGCCCGGACCAGTCCCGGATCAGCCGCCCGACCAGGGCGCCGTCGTCCGCGACGAGCTGACGCTCCGGCACCCACGGCCGCTGGAAGCCCCAGACGTACGAGCCCGCGGCGGTCTGCTTGACGTCGGACAGCATCGCCGAGCGCCAGCGCCGGGGGTGCGGCATCGAGGAGACCACGAGCCGGCGCACCAGCTTGGGCCGCATGACGGCCGCGGTCCACGCGAGATAGCCGCCCAGGTCGTGCCCCACGAGCGCCGCGTCGGGCTCGCCGAGGGACCGTACGACGCCCGTGATGTCGAGGGCGAGGTTCGCCGGGTCGTAGCCGCGGGGGGTGCGGTCGCTGCCGCCGACGCCGCGCAGGTCCATGGCCACGGCCCGGAACCCGGCGTCGGCGAGCGCCACCATCTGGTGCCGCCACGTCCACCAGAACTGGGGGAAGCCGTGCAGGAGCAGGACCAGTGGCCCGTCGCCCATCTCGGCGATGTGGAAGCGCGCGCCGTTGGCGGCGACGTCCCGGTGGGTCAGCTCGCCGCCGCCCGGGACGCCGATGCGTACGACCGAGGCGGGCTGGGCCGAAGGGGTGGCGGGGTCCGTCATGAAGACGAGCGTGCCACAGCCTCGACCGTGTCGCCGACTCGGTTCGCCGGGACCACCTGACGGGGGTGCGGTTTGGCGTTCCCCAGTACGCCTGCCGTCTCCTTGACCGAGGCGGCGACCTTCTGCGGGCCCTTGCCCTTCTTGGCCTTCTTCGCGAAGACGACGCCGATCAGCGCGAGCAGGCCGGCCACCAGCACGTTCGCCGCGAAGGACAGCAGGAAGCACCAGCCGAGGTTCCAGCCGCCCTCGCCGTTGTGCCCGCCGGTCCAGGCCTGGATCCCGTAGGCGAGCGCGAAGCTCAGCATGGGCAGGGAGAAGAGCAGGACCACGCCGGCTGCCGCCAGGGCGCCGCCGCCGACCGCGCCGCGCTTGACGTCCTGCTTGAGCTGGGCCTTCGCCAGGGCGATCTCGTCGTGCACCAGCGCGGACATCTCGGTCGTGGCCGTGGCGACCAGCTGGCCGATGCTGCGTTCGGCGCCGACCGGTGTGCCGTCGGGTGCGCTCATCGCGTACTCCCTCTTCTCTTTACGGGCATCTGTAGCAGACCTGCTGTCAGATCATGCCGGACGACTGCTCCCGTCGCTTGCCCCGCCCGTCACTTCGGCAAGCCTGCGGTGTTCGGCGGCCTTCTTCTCGTAGATCTCCGCCATCCGCAAGTGGTACTCCGGCTTGTCCTCCTCGTAGATGTCGGGGATGCCGTCGAGGTCGTCGTCGCGCTCCTCGTCGGCGCAGACCGCGCGGTACTTGGCGTTCCGGAGCTTGAGCAGGACGCTCGACAGGACCGCCGCGATGAGGGAGCCCATCAGGACGGCGGCCTTGACCTCATCGGTCAGCAACGGGTTCCCGGCGAAGGCGAGTTCGCCGATGAGGAGCGAGACGGTGAAGCCGATGCCGGCGAGGGACGCGACCGCGAACACGTCGGGCCAGGCGAGTTCGTCGGAGAGCGAGGCCCGGGTGAAACGGGCCGTCAGCCAGGTGCCGCCGAAGATGCCGACGGCCTTGCCGACGACGAGCCCGAGCACCACACCGAGCGTCTCCGGCTTGGTGAACACGTCGGTCAGGGCACTGCCCGACACGGCGACGCCCGCGCTGAGAAGGGCGAACATCGGCACGGCGAGCCCCGCCGAGAAGGGGCGCACCAGGTGCTCGATGTGCTCGCCGGGGGAGTGCTCCTCGCCGTCCTGCCGGGTGCAGCGCAGCATGAGCCCCATGGCGACACCGGCGATGGTGGAGTGGATGCCGCTGTTGTACATCAGGCCCCAGATGACGAGGGCCAGCGGCACGTAGATGTACCAGCCTCGTACGCCCTTGCGCAGGAGCAGCCAGAAGACGGCGAGGCCGACGACGGCGCCCGCGAGGGCCGCGAAGTTGATGTCGCTGGTGAAGAAGACCGCGATGATCAGGATCGCGAAGAGGTCGTCGACGACGGCGAGCGTGAGCAGGAACGCGCGCAGCGAGGACGGCAGCGAGGTGCCGATGACGGCGAGGACGGCCAGCGCGAACGCGATGTCGGTGGCGGTCGGCACGGCCCAGCCGTCGAGCGAGCCGCCGCCCGTGACGTTGACCAGGAAGTAGACGAGCGCGGGGATCGCCATGCCGCAGAGCGCGGCGGCGACGGGCAGCATGGCCGCCTTGGGGTCGCGCAGGTCACCGGCGACGAGTTCGCGCTTGAGCTCGATGCCGGCGACGAAGAAGAACACGGCGAGCAGTCCGTCGGCGGCCCAGTGCTCAAGGGACAGGTGGAGGCCGAGCGCGGAGGGGCCGATGTGGAAGTCGCGCACGGCCTCGTAGCTGTCGCTGAGCGGGGTGTTGGCCCAGACGAGGGCGGCGATCGCGGCGACGAGGAGCAGTACTCCGCCGACGGTCTCGGCACGCAGGGCGTCCGCCACGAACGTACGCTCGGGAAGAGAGAGCCGGCCGAGGGCCTTACGGCTGTTCTTGCTGGGGGCGGGCGCGGCCACGGGTGAAGACCTCCGGTCGGGTTCGGCTTTCGCGAACGCGCCGACGAGGGGTCGTCGACGGCGTTGCCGACCAGACTTCCCGGCACACCTGAGGATTCACCCTACCGGGTGTACGCGGGCCATACCTGGTGATCGTCACTTTACGCACGAAATGGGCACCCGGCGCGTTCGGCGCCGGGTGCCCATTTCGTGGTGTGCGGCGTGGTCAGTCCTCGCTCGACGCGGCCGGGAGCCTGGTCTGGATGAGGTCCATGACGGACGAGTCCGTCAGGGTCGTGACGTCTCCCAGCTCCCTGTTCTCCGCGACGTCACGCAGCAGGCGCCGCATGATCTTCCCGGAGCGGGTCTTGGGCAGCTCGGCCACGGGCAGGACCCGCTTCGGCTTGGCGATCGGGCCGAGTGTCGCGCCCACGTGGTTGCGCAGGTCGGCGACGAGGCCCTCGTCGTCGGCGTTGGCGGTGCCGCGCAGGATGACGAAGGCCACGATGGCCTGACCCGTCGTCTCGTCGGCCGCGCCCACGACCGCCGCCTCGGCGACGGAGGGGTGCGAGACGAGCGCGGATTCGACCTCGGTGGTCGAGATGTTGTGGCCGGAGACCAGCATCACGTCGTCCACCCGGCCGAGCAGCCAGATGTCGCCGTCCTCGTCCTTCTTGGCGCCGTCACCGGCGAAGTACTTGCCCTCGAAGCGGGACCAGTACGTGTCGATGAACCGCTGGTCGTCGCCCCAGATGGTGCGCAGCATCGACGGCCACGGCTCGGTCAGGACGAGGTAACCGCCGCCCCCGTTGGGTACTTCGTGAGCCTCGTCGTCCACCACCGTCGCCGAGATGCCGGGCAGGGCACGCTGGGCGGAGCCGGGCTTGGTCTCGGTGACGCCGGGCAGCGGCGAGATCATCATCGCGCCGGTCTCGGTCTGCCACCAGGTGTCCACGATGGGGCACTTGTCGCCGCCGATGTTCTTCCGGTACCACATCCAGGCCTCGGGGTTGATCGGCTCACCGACCGAACCGAGGACCCGCAGACTGCTCAGGTCGAACTTGGCGGGGATGTCGTCCCCCCACTTCATGAACGTGCGGATCGCCGTCGGCGCCGTGTACAGGATCGTCACCCCGTACTTCTGCACGATCTCCCAGAAGCGGCCCTGGTGCGGGGTGTCCGGGGTGCCCTCGTAGATGACCTGCGTCGCGCCGTTCGAGAGCGGGCCGTAGGTGATGTACGAGTGCCCGGTGACCCATCCGATGTCGGCCGTGCACCAGTAGACATCGGTCTCCGGCTTGAGGTCGAACACCGCGTGGTGGGTATACGAGGCCTGCGTGAGGTAGCCGCCGGAGGTGTGCAGGATGCCCTTGGGCTTACCTGTGGTGCCGGACGTGTAGAGGATGAACAGTGGCTGCTCGGCGTCGAACGCCTCGGGCGTGTGCTCCGCCGACTGCTTCTGCGTGATCTCGTGCCACCACACGTCGCGGCCCTCGGTCCAGGCGACGTCCTGCTTGGTGCGCTGGACGACGAGGACCTTCTCGACCCCGTCGACGCGGCTGACGGCGTCGTCGACGGCGGGCTTGAGCGCGGACGGCTTGCCGCGCCGGTAGCCGCCGTCGGCCGTGATGACGACCTTGGCGTCGGCGTCCCGGATGCGGGCCGCGATGGCGTCGGCCGAGAATCCGCCGAAGACGACCGAGTGCGCGGCACCGATGCGCGCGCACGCCAGCATCGCGACGACGGCCTCGGGGATCATCGGCAGGTAGACGGCGACGCGGTCGCCCTTCTGCACGCCCAGCTCGGTCAGCGCGTTGGCCGCGCGGCTGACCTCGTCCTTGAGCTCCGCGTAGGTGATGGCCCGGCTGTCGCCCGGCTCACCCTCGAAGTGGATGGCGACCCGGTCGCCGTTCCCGGCCTCGACATGGCGGTCGACGCAGTTGTACGCGACGTTCAGCTTCCCGTCGGCGAACCACTTGGCGAACGGCGGGTTCGACCAGTCGAGGGTCTCGGTCGGCTCGGTGGCCCAGGTCAGCCGGCGGGCCTGCTCGGCCCAGAAGCCGAGCCTGTCAGCCTTGGCCTGTTCGTACGCCTCCGCGGTGACGTTGGCGGCGGCCGCCAGGTCGGCCGGCGGCGCAAACCTTCGCTCTTCCTTAAGAAGGTTGGCCAGGCTTTCGTTGCTCACGACATCTCCCTTTCCCAGGGTGTCCGTTGTGTCCCAGACCACAGCTCATCAGACGGCCCCCCTCGGTGACAAGGGGGGTCCGAATAATGGTTTAGACCTGTTGGGCTCTATACGTGCGTGCCGATGGCGTCACTCATCGGCACGCACGCTCTCACGGACGGGTTCAGGCAGGGCGCAGTTCGCCCTCCGGCGCCACCTGGTCGAACACCTCGTCGGGCCGCTCGGTGAGCAGATAGGCCTGCGCCTCGCCCACGTGGAAGTACATCCCGTGCAGTTCGAGCGAGCCCTCCTGGAGGCGGCGGGCCACCGACTCGTGCGCCCGCAGATGCTCCAACTGCTGGACGACATTGGTCAGGCAGAGCTGCTCGACCGAGTCGGCGGGGGCGCGCCCCGCGAGCCGCGCCCAGGGCTGGTTCGCGGCCGCCATGCGGGCCAGGCTCGGCAGGCCGTGCCGCAGCCACCGCTTCAGGGGTGTCTGCGCGCCGCCCTCGGGCGGACTGTTGAGCAGCGCCTGCATAGCACCGCAGCCGGAGTGCCCGCACACGGTGATCGACTGCACCTTCAGTACGTCGACGGCGTACTCGATGGCCGCGGCGACCGAGTCGTCACCGCTCTCGGCGCCCGGCAGCGGCACCAGATTCCCCACGTTCCTGACGACGAAGAGGTCGCCGGGGCCGCTTGAGGTGATCATCGACGTCACGAGCCGGGAGTCGGCGCAGGTCAGGAACAGCTGGGTGGGCCGCTGCCCCTCACGGGCGAGCCGGGCGAGCTCGTCCCGCACATGCGGCGCCGTGTCCCGCTGGAACGCGCTGATGCCACTGGCCAGTTGATACCCGCCACCGCCGGCCGGGGGAGCGGCGGTCTCGGTCTGCGGGCGGTCGCAGTGGTGGTTGCGCCAAGGCGTCCACGGCCGGCAGCAGGAGTGCGACGCCGACGCGGGCTCGGCGATACGGGTCCCCGCCCGCCCGGTCACCTCGACCTTCCCGCCCTGCGCGACATGCGACTTCTGCCAGTCCTGCAGGGACTCGAACGCGGCGTGGTCCATGAAGGACCCGTCCAACTCCACGACGCAGCAGGCCCCTTGGGGTACCTGGTGCAGTACGCGGCTGAGCCGGGGCACGGCGAGGAACGTCAGCTGCCCGCGCACTCGCACGTGATGCGTCCCGCCTCGGCTTTCGGCGCCCGCAGCGCCTGCTCTGTCTGCTTCGTCTGTTCTGCCTGTTCCCTCCACGGTGTGGGTGATCCGTGTGCGGGCGAGCCGGTGCAGGGCAACCGCGACGGCGACCGCGATACCGAGGGCGACACCCTCGAGTACCCCGAGGACGACCACGCCGAGCGTCGTCACGGCGTAGACGAGGACCTCACGGTGGCGCGTGACCGTCCGGATGTGGTGCAGGGACACCATCTGGATACCGACGGCCATGACCAGGGCGGCGAGTGAGGCGAGGGGGATCAGCTCGAGCACCGGGACCATCAGGAGCGCGGCCACTACTACCCAAACGCCGTGCAGCATCGTGGAGTTCCTGCTCTCACCGCCCGCGTTCACATTCGCGGCGCTGCGGACCGCGACCCCGGCGACGGGGAGTCCGCCGAGGGTGCCGGAGACGATGTTGGCCGCCCCCTGGCCGAGCAGCTCCCGGTCGAGGTCGGAGCGGCGGGCCGCCGGCCGCAGGGCGGGCTTCGAGGACGCGAGCTTGTCCACGGCGACGGCGCCGAGCAGCGACTGCACGCTGCACACGAGCGTCACGGTCAGGACGGCCGCCACGAGGCCCAGTACGGGCCCTTCGGGCAGGCCGGCGAGGGCGTGGCTGCTCCAGGACGGCAGGTCGACCTTGGTCACGGTGATCCCGGCGAACGCGGCGGTCGCCGTGGCGCAGGCGACGGCGACGAGCGCGGCGGGCGCCCGGCGCAGAGCCCGCCCGGCACGTCCGGGGATCCGGGGCCAGGCGAACAGGACCGCGAGCGTCAGGAGGCTCAGGCCCAGTGCGGCCAGGTCCACGTGGGTCAACTGGGCGGGCAGCGCACGGAGATTGCCGAGGACGGCGCTCTGGGGGGTGCCGCCGAGCACGATGTGCACCTGGGCGACCGCGATGGTGACGCCGATTCCGGCGAGCATGCCGTGGACGACGGCGGGGGACACGGCGAGCGCGCTGCGGGCCACGCGCAGGCAGCCGAGGCCGAGTTGGGCGATTCCGGCGATGACGGTGATCGCGCAGGTCGTCCGCCAGCCGTAGCGGTGGATGAGGTCGGCGGTGACGACGGTGAGGCCGGCGGCCGGGCCGCTGACCTGCAGCGGGGAGCCGCCGAGGCGGCCGGCCACGAGTCCGCCGACGGCGGCGGCCACGAGTCCCGCCTGGAGCGGGGCCCCGGTGGCGAGGGCGATTCCGAGGGACAGCGGCAGGGCGATCAGGAAGACCGCCGCGGACGCGGAGAGGTCGGCGCCCGAGACGCGGAAGCGGCGGGGCGGCTTCGGCGGCGGGCTGTGGGGTGGATGGGTGCGGCTGGTTTCGTCGGTCCGTGTCGGATCGGCAGGGCGTGTGGGGACGCAGGCTGACATGTTTCCCGTCTCCTCCGGGGCAGCGCGGTCGCGGAACGAGGGGCCCCGTCTGTGGCGGGGCAGGGTCGCGGCCGTGGATCACGGCGTGCAGCGGCGGGATAAATCAACTCTCGGTAAATGGATAGTAATGCAGAGTAAAGGTTGTGGACGGGTTTTCGGGTCAAATGGGGCATCGGTTCACCTCAATGGGTGAATAGGGGCTTTCTTTGGCTTGTCGTATTAATCCTTCCCTGGGCCTCGTGCGACGTTGGCGGCGCCGTTGATAAATGCGGCATTTCACCACATTGGTCCCGCGCTGACGTGAAGAGATCCGAGCCGAAGAGACCCAAGGAAAAAGGTGGTCGGACATGGCCGCCACCAAGAAGCTGGCCGCGAGCTTCACCGTCGCCGCGGCGTGTGCAGCAGTCCTGTCCGGTTGCGCGATCCGTGACCACCAGGCGACCGGTCCCCAGAAGGGCGCTCCCGGCCCGAAGGAGGCCGCCCCCGCGCCGGGAAGCGCGATTCGGCTGATCGAGGACGGCTCGACCGCCTTCGCCGGAGGTCAGCCGCGTCTGCCGAAGGCCGAGCGCCTGAAGGCCGGCCAGAAGCTGCCGCAGTTCGTGGTGTTCTCCTGGGGCGGCGCGGGGGAGGACGGCCGGAAGCTGTTCTCGCACTTCCGCAAGGTCGCCAGGGAGAACAACGCGACGATGACGTACTTCCTCAGCGGCGTGTACATGCTCCCGGAGGAGAAGCGCGACTTCTACCGGCCGCCGCGGCGCTCACCGGGCAGCTCGGAGGTCGGCTTCAATGACGAGCAGGGGATCAAGGACACCGTGGACCAGCTCCGCGGCGCCTGGCTCGAGGGCAACGAGATCGGCACGCACTTCAACGGCCACTTCTGCGGCAAGGGCGGCGGCGTCGGCGAGTGGTCGGTGGATGACTGGAAGGACTAGGTCCGCCAGGCCAAGTACTTCGTGAAGTCCTGGAAGACGAACGCGGGCATGAAGAACGCGGCCCCGCTCCCCTTCGACTACGACAAGGAACTCATCGGCGCCCGCACCCCGTGCCTGGAGGGCCAGAAGAACTTCCGGCGAGCGGCCCACGACCTCGGCTTCCGCTATGACACCAGCGGCGTCAACGACCAGGTCTGGCCCGACAAGGACGACGGTCTGTGGGACCTGTCGATGCAGCTCGTCCCGTTCCCCGGGCACAAGGACGAGCAGCTCACCATGGACTACAACTTCATGATCAACCGGTCGGGCGCCGCGACCCAGGGCGACGCCGACAAGCAGGAGTTCTGGGGTGACGAGATGCGCGACAGCCTCCTTCAAGGCTTCGACCGCGCCTACAAAGGCAACCGCGCGCCGCTGGTCATCGGCAACCACTTCGAGTCCTGGAACGGCGGCAGCTACATGCGCGCCGTCGACGAGACCGTCCACGCCGTGTGCAACAAGCCCGAGGTGCGCTGCGTCTCCCTCCGCCGGCTCGCCGACTGGCTGGACGCCCAGGACCCGAAGACCCTGGACCGGCTCACCAAGCTGGGTGTCGGCCAGGCCCCCAAGCAGGGCTGGGCATCCTTCATGTCGATCAGCCCCGCCCCGGCACCCAAGGGGGTACCGGGAGCGCCGGCGGTGAAGCGGTAGCCGAGCACTGTCGGGCGTGGCCGTGCCGGTCAGGCGGTGGCGGCCACGCTCTCCTGGAGGACGAAGGCGGGGTCGACCTGGGCCGCCAGGTCGGCGCCCGTCTTCGCGTTGCCCCAACTCTGCGCGTTCTTCAGGTGGAAGTGGACCATCTGGCGTGTGTAGCGCTCCCAGTCGCGGCCCGCGTAGGCCGCGTCCGCGGCGGACCGGAGCGTGCGCAGGGCGGCCGCGTTGGGCTCCTCCAGGAGGTCGAACCGGGGAGGGCGGCCCTTCTCCATGGCGCGTACCCAGTCGGAGTGCCCGACGGTGACGAGCAGGTCGTCTCCCACCTGTGCGCGGAGGAAGTCGAGGTCATCCTGGCCCTGCACCTTGTTCCCCACGACCTTCAGTGTGATGCCGAAGTCCCGTGCGTACTCCTTGTACTGGCGGTAGACCGAGACTCCCTTGCGCGTCGGCTCGGCGACGAGGAACGTCATGTCGAAGCGGGTGAACATGCCGGAGGCGAAGGAGTCCGAGCCTGCGGTCATGTCGACGACCACGTACTCGTCGCGGCCGTCGACGAGATGGTTCAGACACAGCTCCACCGCTCCGGTCTTGGAGTGGTAGCAGGAGACACCGAGGTCGGCTTCGGTGAAGGGGCCCGTGACCATCAAACGCACGGCCCCGCCGTCGAGTTCCACGGGTCGGGCACACGCGTCGTACACCGGGTTGTTCTCACGTACCCGCAGAAGGCGCGAGCCCTCGCCGGGCGGGGTCGTCTTGATCATCGTGTCCGCGGAGGCGATCCGTGGATTCGAGCCGCGCAGGTAGTCCTTGATGAGGGGGAGGCGTGCGCCCATGGCGGGCAGTTCGGCCGCCTGGTCGTCGTCGAGCCCCAGCGCGGGCCCCAGGTGCTGGTTGATGTCGGCGTCCACCGCGATGACCGGGGCGCCCATGGCGGCGAGGTGACGGACGAAGAGCGAGGACAGCGTGGTCTTCCCGCTGCCGCCCTTCCCCACGAAAGCGATCTTCATGTTCACCAAGGGTAGTGGGGTGGTCGCTGTTCGTGTCCGTCCTGCGTGAAGAAGACCACTCCTTCGTGGGGCGGGGCCCTGGACTGCGTAGGGTCGTACCCATGAGTACGACAGCCGACCCCCTTGCCGCCCTCGGGGCCCTTCCGGGCGTGGCCGACTCCGTGGACTCCGTGCGCAAGGCCGTGGACCGGGTCTACGGCCACCGGGTCATGCGGCGTCGCAGCCATGCCGTCACCTCCGAAGCCGCGCTGCGCGGCGCGCGCGGCAGTGCGGCGCTGTCCGGTGCCGACTGGCCGCTCGAAGAGGTGCGCAGGCGCTCCGACTTCAGCGGCGCGGGCGGGGACGAGGAGGCGCGCACCGTGGGCGCCGCCCTGCGGCTGACGGCGGAGGCGGGCCAGCTCCTGTCGATCTGGCGGCAGTCCCCACTGCGGGTGCTCGCACGTCTGCACCTCGTGGCGGCCGCCGACAACGGCGACACGGTGGGGCGCCCCCGGCAGGGTGGCGAGCCGGTCGACGAGCCGCTGGTCGAGCTGCCGCTGCCGGATGCGCAGGAAGTGGCGGGCCGGCTCGAAGGGCTCTCGGGGCTGATCATCGCGGGTGGCTCGGCCCCGGCACTGGTCACCGCGGCGGTCGTGCACGGCGAACTGCTCGCACTTCGGCCCTTCGGGTCGCACAACGGGCTGGTCGCGCGCGCGGCCGAGCGCATCGT
Organism: Streptomyces sp. CB01635; assembly: GCF_002803065.1. Taxonomy (GTDB): domain Bacteria; phylum Actinomycetota; class Actinomycetes; order Streptomycetales; family Streptomycetaceae; genus Streptomyces. Next base: position 4,529 of record NZ_NNBL01000014.1, on the reverse strand, counting down.
CCTGGTGGGCAGCGGTCTCGACCCGAAGTCGATCTGTCCGGCCGAGGTGGGGCATGCGGAGCAGGGTCGCGCCGACTATCTGGCCGCACTCGAGGGCTATGTGTCGGGCACCCCGGAAGGGGTTGCCGCGTGGATCGCGCACTGCGGGCGGTCCGTGGAGCTCGGCGTCAGAGAGTCGACGGCGGTGTGCGAGGCGCTCCAGCGCGGAGCGGCGTAGGCGCCGTAACGGGTTCCTGGAAAGGCCCTGAACAGGGTTGCGGCGGTACGAGTCCTCGTACCGCCGCTGGCATGTTCACCTGGTTACCAAGCGTCCTCGAAAATTGCCCATCAGGTCGGGAACTTAGCCCGTGGCCTGGTGCGGCTGGCCCGTAATCGACGGGTCGACGTCGCGTGGGTGCCTGGTGTTCATGCTCGGTCCGTGGGGCCTTGGTTGCGTTTTAAGGTGATCCTCTCGGATGTCCCTTGGTCTCGCGGGCCGTTGCCTTATTTGTACTCCAGGTAGGGAGGAAGCGAAACCCCTGGCCGTACTTCTTTACTTTTACGTTCAATTAGGGGCGAAACGGGCGGCCGGATGACGGGTTTGTTCCGCGACCGTGCGGCGGGCCCGCATAAAAAGGCCGGTCAGCTGACCGTGGCGCGTCGGCGGCTGGCGTACCAGACCAGGCCCGCGGTCGCCGCAGCGGCGCCGACAGCGGCGGCGACGACGAGGGCCGGCCGCGACGGTGCGGACAGAGAGGGCAGTCGCTGCTTGAGCCGGACGGGCCGGTTGAAGTCGAGAATCGGCCACTCTCGCGCGATGGCCTCACGGCGCAGCGCCCGGTCCGGATTGACCGCGAAGGGGTGGCCGACGGACTTCAGCATCGGCACATCGGTCGCCGAGTCGCTGTACGCGTAGCAGCGCGAGAGGTCATACCCCTCGGACCGCGCGAGCTCCTCGATCGCCTCCGCCTTCGTCGGCCCGTACGCGTAGTACTCCACCTCACCCGTGAAGCAACCGTCGTCGCCGACGACCATGCGCGTGGCCACCACACGGTCCGCGCCGAGGAGTTCGCCGATCGGCTCGACGACCTCCGCGCCGGACGTGGAGACGATCACCACGTCGCGCCCGGCGGTGTGGTGCTCCTCGATGAGCGACGCGGCCTCGTCGTAGATGATCGGGTCGATCAGGTCGTGGAGCGTCTCGGCGACGATCTCCTTCACCTGCTGCACGTTCCATCCGCGGCAGAGTGCCGAGAGGTACGAGCGCATCCGCTCCATCTGGTCGTGGTCGGCGCCGCCGGCGAGGAACACGAACTGCGCGTACGCGGTCCGCAGCACCGCCCTGCGGTTGATCAGCCCGCCTTGGTAGAACGACTTGCTGAAGGTGAGCGTGCTCGACTTCGCAATGACCGTCTTGTCCAGGTCAAAGAACGCGGCTGTGCGGGGCATCGAGTGCGTCAAGGAGTGGTTTTCCACGAGCTCGAGCATAGGCGCCCACCATTCGGCGTAAGCTTTGGCGCGTGGGTTTGCCTGAGAAGGCTCTCGGGTACACCATGGAAGTCACGGATCGTTCGCGACCGTGCTAACCCGGTCTGGCTCCTCCCCCCCCGAGTCGGACCGTGGGGACGACCCCCGCTCTCCCCCCCGGCGGGGGTCGTCGCATGTCCGGACCCACTTTGGGTCCGGACTTTTGCGTTCTCCACCCTGTTGCCGCCCTGCGCCGAGTCGCTGGCTCGCGGCTCCTCGCGTCCGATCTCCGTCACCGAGCGTAGTCGAGAGGCTGCTCTGTGGAAGGCGTGGAGAGGGTAGTTGAGGGGTCGCCCTAGATGGCACAAGTGATGTCACCGGTATGGGTGATGGGGATATTCACAAGCACTCTCTTGTCCACAGTAATTGACCAAGATCCACACGATTTCCGGGATCGCTGCACGGTGATTCCACTCGCGAAGTCGGGACCGGTGTTCATTACCGGTTCCGTTCGCCGGTCGGGCAGTCGGCAGGACTGTCGGCCGGCCTGCGCTGCGCGAGGGGAGTGGCCGGCTCGCAGGTGCGAGTGGGACAGCGAGCGAGGGGGCGGAAATCGTGGCGGGAGCCATCACATGCGACCGGGCGCCGGTCGCCGACGGGCGGCGGCGGACACCGCTGATCGTGACGGAGGACGTGGATCTGCTGGACGACCTGCTGCGGCTGTGCGCCGCGGCCGGCGCGCGGCCCGAGGTCCATCACGGGGTGCCGGAGCGCAGAGGGAGCTGGGAATCGGCGCCGCTGGTGCTCGTCGGCGACGACGCGGTCGAGCGGGTACGGGGTGTGGCGCGGCGGCGTGGCGTCGTGCTGGTGGGGCGTGACCAGGACGATCCGGGAGTGTGGCGGCGGGCCGTCGAGATCGGTGCCGACCATGTGCTGATGCTGCCGGACGGCGAGCAGTGGCTGATGGACCGCATCGCCGACGTGGCCGAAGGAGTGGGGAGGCCCGCGCTCACCGTCGGGGTGATCGGCGGGCGAGGCGGGGCCGGGGCGTCCACGCTGGCGAGCGCACTCGCCGTGACCTCGGCGAGGACCGGGCGGCGCACCCTCCTCGTCGACGCGGATCCGCTTGGCGGTGGGCTCGATGTGCTGCTTGGCGGGGAGGCTGCTGAAGGGATGCGGTGGCCCGCGTTCGCGGAGTCGCGGGGACGGGTCGCGGGTGGCGCGCTGGAGGAGTCGCTGCCCGAGCTGCACGCCCTGCGGGTGCTGAGCTGGGATCGGGGCGACACGGTGGCGGTCCCGCCTGAAGCCGTACGGGCGGTGCTGGCCGCGGCGCGACGGCGGGGCGGCGCGGTCGTCGTGGATCTGCCGCGCCGGGTCGACGAGGGGGCGGCCGAGGCGCTCGCCCAGCTGGATCTGGGGCTGCTTGTGGTGCCGCCGGAGCTGAGGGCCGTCGCGGCGGCGAAGCGGGTTGCCTCCGGCGTGGGGATGGTGCTGCGGGATCTGCGCGTGGTGGTGGGGCCCTCGCGCGGAGGTGTGGCCGGCGCGCTCGATCCGGATGAGGTCGCGCGGCTTCTCGGGCTTCCGCTGGTCGGTGAACTTCCGGCGGAGGGCGCGCTGCCGGCGGCCGATGGGGGCGGACTGCCGCCGGGTGGTGCGGCGCGGGGGCCGCTCGCGCGGTTCTGCGCGGCGTTTTGGGAGCGGGTGCCGGTTGCGGCGGCAGAGGGAGGTGGGGTGTGAGAGCGGGGGCGGCATGTCGGGGTGGGCGTGGGTGTGAGTGCGGGTGAGGTGCAGGTGTGGCGAGTCGAGGGGCGTGGGCTGTGAGTGCCGGTGTGGTGGGTGATGACGGTGGGCGGCGTGTGAGCGGGGGTGTGGTCGGTGATGACGGTGCGCGGCGTGTGAGTGGCGTCGTGGGCGCGCGCATGTTGGACGGGGTGCGGCAGTGGCTCGCGGAGAACGGCGCGGAGGCGACCCCCGCGCGGGTCGCGGAGGCGCTCCGGGCTCAAGGGAAGCTTCTCGGGGACGCCGAAGTATTGGGTGCGGCCGGCAAGTTGCGCTCCGAACTCGTGGGCACGGGACCGCTTGAGCCCTTGCTCGCCGATCCGTCGGTGACCGACGTACTGGTGTCCGCGCCCGACCGGGTGTGGGTGGACCGGGGAGGTGGCCTGGAGCTGACGGGCGTGTCGTTCGAGAGCACCTCATCCGTACGGAGGCTCGCGCAACGGCTCGCGGCGGTGGCCGGGCGGCGCCTGGACGACGCGAGGCCGTGGGTGGACGCCCGGCTGCCGGACGGGACCCGCCTCCATGCCGTCCTGCCGCCCGTCGCCGTCGGCTGTGCCTGCCTTTCGCTGCGGGTGGTCCGGCCGCGTGCCTTCACGCTGGAGGAGCTCGTGACGGCGGGGACGGTGCCGCCCGGCGGGGACCGGGTGCTCAGGGCCCTTCTCGATGCCCGGCTGTCGTTCCTGATCAGCGGTGGTACGGGGTCCGGTAAGACGACGCTCCTGAGCGCGTTGCTCGGCCTGGTGGGGCCGGGGGAGCGCGTGGTGCTCGCCGAGGACTCCGCCGAGCTGCGGCCCGACCATCCACATGTGGTGCGGCTTGAGGCGCGGCCCGTCAACCAGGAAGGGGCTGGGCTCGTGGCCCTGGACGACCTGGTGCGTCAGGCGCTGCGCATGCGGCCGGACCGCCTGGTGGTGGGCGAGGTGCGGGGCCCTGAGGTCGTGGCGCTCCTCGCCGCGTTGAACACGGGGCACGAGGGGGGCTGCGGCACGGTCCACGCGAACGCCGCCCATGACGTGCCTGCCCGCCTGGAGGCTCTCGGGACGGCGGCCGGCCTCGATCGCGGTGCCCTGCACAGCCAGTTGGCGGCGGCCCTGTCGGTGGTTCTTCACCTCGTACGGGACCGGAGGGGTCGGCGTCGCATCGCCGAGGTCCATGTCCTGGAACGTGACGCGGCCGGCTGGGTGGTCACGGTGCCGGCACTGCGGTGGGGCGAGGGGGAGTTCGTGCGGGAGCGGGGGTGGGGGCGGCTGCGGGGGTTGCTCGGGGAGTTCATGGAGGGGGGTTAGGCGGGTTCGGGCTGGAGT
>NZ_NNBL01000013.1 GCF_002803065.1 Streptomyces sp. CB01635 | reverse complement strand
TGAACCACCCCCAGGACGAACTGCCAAGCACAGTACGCCTACAGCAAAGGCAACAGCATTGCACTTAGACCGTGTCCTACATGGTCAGCTTGAGGAGCCGTTTGTAGCAGCAGAGCGCGGCTGCCAGCACCCATACACGGCGCGGGGCGCCGGTAGCGACGGAGCCCCTCCGGTGTCGTACGAAGGGTAAGATCCCCGCAATTCCGGGGCGGGGATCCATTGGGGGCGGGAATGAAGCGTGCGCTGCTGGTCGGGATGGGAGTTGTGCTGGTGCTGGTCACCGGGTGCACGGACAGTGGATCGCCGCAGGCTTCCCGAACTTCCCCGGCTCCCTCGTCGTCACCTTCACCGTCGACGAAGGCTCCCGTGCCACCGGAGCCGGGTCCGGCCAAACCGCTCGGTGGGGCAGCGGTCGGCAAGGGGGACGGGAAGCTGGTGGACTCCTTCACCGAGTTCATCGAGGAGTCGGACCTGGACACCCGCATCGAGCCCGAACTCTCGGAAGTTGCCGTGCTGCAACGCCTTGGGCCCACAGGCACGGGCGACCTGGTATGGATGCCGGACGCCGATACGTACTGTCTGACGACGATCCGGTCCAGCCTGAAGAGCCATGGGTGCTACGGACTCGCGCCGAAGCGCCCGGCGCGTGGCTATGTACAGGTGGGAGACCCCACGCCGCGCGGCGTGGGGTCGACGTACTCGAAGCAGGACTGGCTGTCGGTCAGTCTTGTGGAGAATACCCAAGGGCTCTTCACGTTTACCGGTGATCGGCCGAAGGGCACCAGCTCGGTGCGCCAGGCCACGCTGCGCTTCACCTCGGGCCGGACCGTGACATTCCTCGCCTATAGCCAGACAGATTCGAGGATTCCGCAGAACACCAAGATTTGTGGGCCCCACCGCAAGGTCTGCTTCGATCCGTACGACTTTGATCTAGGGCGCGTCTCTTAGACCGTGTCCTACATGGTCAGTTTGAGGAGCCGTTTGTAGCAGCAGAGCGCGGCTGCCAGACCGAGAAAGGCCAGTTAGTTGCCCGATTCCCGCTCGTAGCGATGGTTGAGGCGACGGTAGCCGGTCAGCCAGGACATGGTGCGTTCGATGACCCACCGTCGACGGCCGAGGCGTTCGCTGGAGTCGATGCCCTTGCGGGCGATGCGGACACCAATGTGTTTGCCCCAGAGCCAACGCCGCAGGCGAGGGATGTCGTAGGCCTTGTCCGCGTGGAGACGTTAGGGCTTGGAATCGGCTGCGTGGGATTCGTGTCCCATGTGGAAATGGGACAGCATCGGCTTCAGCGCCAGGCTGTCGTGAGTGTCGGCCCCGGAGATTCCCACGCGTAGGGGCAGTCCGTTCGCGTCCGACAGGACGTGCATCTTGGAACCGGGCTTACCCCGGTCCACGGGGCTCGGACCTGCAAGTTCGCCCCCTTTTTAGCCCGGACGTGGGCAGAGTCAAGGACCGGCCGAGACAAGTCCACCAGGCCCTGTTCGTCCAGGAGTTGGAGAACCTTCTGATGCAGACGTCCCCAGACCTCAGCGCGGGACCAGGGCGAAGCGACGGTGCACGGTCGACTTCGACGCTCCGAAGCAAGGTGGCAGCGCCCGCCAGGCACAGCCACTGACCAACACGTAGATGATGGCGGCAAACACCGCCTCTTCGTCGATATTGGCGACCCCGCCAGCCTGCGGCCGCACCCGAGCCGACGGCAACAACGGCCGGGCGATCTCCCACAGGCCATCCGGAACGATCCATCCCCACCGTCCACTCCCTATGACCAGGTCAAACGCCCAACTGACCATGTAGGACACGGTTTTAGTCTTCTGAGTCGAGAATTCGGCGCATTTGTAATCTGTCCAGCAACAATGCCACTTGACGCCACCACCTGTAGGTTGCTCGGCATGAGGATGGGAGAGTTGCTCGGCTCCGGCCGCAGCGCGGACGTCTTCGCGATCGACGACCATTGGGCACTGCGTCGCTATCGAGACGGTGGGGATGCCACTGCCGAAGCGGCCGTGATGACTTACCTCTTCGAGCGCGGCTACCCGGTACCAGCTGTGCGGGAAGCGGCAGACGGAGCGGCCGCCACGGATCTAGTGCTTCGACGGTTGCGTGGTCCGACCATGTTGCAGGCACTGGTTCAGGGCACCCTCACGGCCGAGAGAGCGGGAGCGTTACTCGCTGACCTGCTGGACCAGTTGCACGCGATCCCCGGCCCGGACGCCGCCGATCCGACGGTGCGCACCCTCCACCTCGATCTGCACCCGGACAACGTCATGCTCACCCCTGATGGTCCGGTGGTGATCGACTGGTGCAACACCGGCCACGGCCCGCCTGCACTGGACTGGGCCATGTCATCCCTGATCCTGGCGCAGGTTGCGGTGGATGCCGTAGCTGAGGCGCTGATGGCCCGTGCAGTACTGACCTCCCTCCTGTCACGTGTCACACCTGAGACCGGTCTGGCAGACGCCAACCTTCATTGCCTCGCACAGGCCAAGGAAAAAAGGGCAGCCGACCCGGCCATGCACGAGCACGAACCGCGTTTGCTCGACGATGCAACGGAGTTGATCCTCACACTCCTGCCCGACAACCTCTGATTCACTGCGTCAGCCGGAGACGCTGCCCTGGCTTTGTTCACTTCAAGCAGCAGCGTTTCTCCGCCGGCTTGGGCAGCAGCTGACGGTCTTGGTGCCTGTGGATGTTCACGAGACACAGCAGACCGTGGGACGGCCACGCCCTCAGGGCGGCGGGCCGCTGCGGAGCGCTGGTAGCAGGCAAGCCCGCAGGCCCTTGAGGCAGGAGTGTCGGATGCGTTGGTACTCCGGCGCTCGCCCAGGAACGCCGTCCTGGGGCACTGAACAGATGTGCCTGGCCGTGACCTCACGATCATCGGTGATGACCTGCGGGCTTCAACGGAGCTGTCGGCGCAAGGACAGCGACCGGGCGGACTGAGACGCCGCGACACCCATCCGGCGCCCCGGCCCCGGCAGTTCACGACGACCGTGTCGGCGGCCTGCGGACACCATCGGCGGCGGCCTGCACTACAGGGCGCATACTGAGCGCCCTCTCCTCGCCTTCCTCGGCTGAGGCACTCCGATCATGGCCCCACCCTCGGCCCAGCGCTTGTGACCTTGAGTCCGGCCGCACATGCGGCCGGACCAGGACCTCAGCCGTGGGCACACAGTGCGGTACATCAGCTTCCTGGCCCCCGCCGCGCTGCCGCTCGCGCCTCGGGTACGAGGAGGCGCGGTCGCGCATCGCCGATGCGATGGGCGCCGATCCGGGGCCTGCGCTGCGCACCGTGCATCAGCAGGTGCTGCGTCAGAGCCCGGTGCGGCTCCCTGAGGTGGCTCCGGCCGCCGGAGCTGTGCGAGTGGGCGGCCGGCTCGCCTGCTTCCCACGGCGGCAGCGCGTCAGTCGTGGTCGACCTCCTCGCGGGTGATGGTGCCCTTCACCGCGTCGATCTCGAAGTCGGTCTTGTTCCAGTCCTTGGTGACGACGTCGACGGACCAGATGACAGTTTTGTGGTCGTCGTCATCCAGGTTGATGGAGGTGACCGTGCCCTTCTGCTTGTCCGTGGCCACCTTGGCCGCCTCCTGCGGCGACTGGGTGGCACGGGCGATCCGGTCGGCCATCTCACGCTTGTCGCCGGAGTCCTGGCCGGTTTCCGCGACGGACTGGATCACCTTGCCCGAGATGGCGTCGATACGGACGGTGTGCGTGGCCCCGTCCTTCTCGACGACCTCAGCGACCCACTCCGGGACGGTGGAGCTGCCGCTCGGGCTGGGGCTGGGGGTCCCGCTGGGACTGGGGCTTTCGCTCTCGTCGGTGTCGTTGTCGTTGTGGTTGTCGTCCAGGCCCTTCAGGTCGAGTTCGGCGAGCTTGCTGCCCGAGACCTCGCCCACTGCCGTGGCGGCGGCCTTGTCGAAGGTGACCTTGGTGACACCGAGCAGGTTCTTGCGTGCTGTCTGGTCCTGAGTGAGCTGCGCGCTGCCGGAGGGGCTGTCCGACGGGGTGGCCGCCTGGTTCGGAATGACCTTCGCCGCTTCCGCGGTCGCTGCGGCTGTCGTCTTGCCACTGTCCCGCCCGCAGCCTGTCATCAGTGCTGCTGAGGCTACGACGGCGCACACGGCGCCGACGACGTGGAGGTGGCGGGCGCGCGGGATGCTGGTCTTCTTGCGTCGGGACTCAAATCTCATATCCCCATGCCTAGCCCTCACACCGATCGGCCATGTTGCCCGACGGCCGGGGTCACCCGATCGACCATGCGGCGCCGCCTCTTGGCCGTTGTCGGAGTCAGCTCCGCCAGGCTGAGCATCCGGGCCTCGCGATCCGCTCGTGTTTTCGCGGGCGACGACAGCGTGCACGCCGAGCCGCGGCAAGGCGGCGCGGGCTACCAGAGCCAGCGGGCGAGGAACTCCGCCCACATGAAGCCGCGGTAGCCCTCGAAAGCGGCGGGGTCGATCTCCTTGAGCTCTGCAGTGAGTTCTTGGAGCTCGGCGAGAACCGCGTCCTCCTCGTGGGAGTCGGCGTTGAGGAGGAGATCGCGGGTGCCGACCCTCAGGCCATAGTGGTGCAAGGCTCCGCAGCCACAGCGCGACGGAGGAATTGGCGAACCACACCTCGCCGTCGAGTAGGACGTAGTACACGGCACCGGTGCCAGGCTCGGCGCCGAAGGCCCACGTCAGAGTGCCGCCCCCGTTGGTGCGACCGGTTTCCTCCGTCAGCCGGTAGTGCAGGGTGCCCTCACGGGTGAGGAGCGTGGGCTGCGGTCCGGACCGGAAACACACACGGTCGATCAGGTTCTCGGCTTCGGGCACTCCGACCTCGGTCAACAACCTCTTGTGCTCGTCGGGGATCTCCCAGCCGACGACGACCGCAGGGTCGGCCCGGTGGACGTGCTCCTCGCCGGCCCAATCATCAGTGCATGCTCATTGCTGCGCGTACTCAGTCAGTTCCGCCACACGGTCACCACCACGGCGACGACTGTGGTGACCGCTCCGAGGATCACCATTACGGCCCGCATACGCTCGGTCAGGCGGGCTGTCCGGCGCCGCCGGCCAATGGGATCGATCCTCCCCCGTGGTGGCGCACCTCCACCCGGTTCGGGGCGCCCATTGCACGGCGGAAGGAGTTGTCGGCACCATGGACAGTCGCTGTCAGAACTACTCAGCCAGTAGATGCCCCTCAGTTGCGCGCGGAGCGCCGGGCGCCTGTCATCGTCGCCTCGCATGTCACTCCATCGCGGCTTCCACCGAGTCATAGATCCTCAAGGCCCGGTGCAGGCCGGTGATGTGGAAAATCTGAAGGACGTCCGGGTTCGTCATCACCAGCCTCAGGTCACCGACGTGCGTACGAATGCGCTTGGCGATGCTCACGAGGAACCCAAGGCCCGTCGAGTCGATAAACGAGACCCCCATCAGGTCCACGATGAGGCGATGCCGGCCCGCTTCGATACAGGTGAGCACGTGTTCCCTGATCTGAGGCACGCTGGAGACGTCGACCTCGCCATGGACCTCGACGACGGTCCAGCCCGTCACGTCGCGGTGGCTGATGTGAAATTCCGGGTGCATGGGTTGCCTAACGGCGATGCCCCGGAGAGAAGTTTTGGGTCGTGCCTGCCGCACGTCCGTTCCGCATATGCACGAACGACTCGCATCCTCGTGGCCGTCGACCGCGAGCGCGTGTTCTCGGCAGCCACCAAGGTCCTCGGACTGACCCAGTCCGCAGTCTCGCACTCCATACGCGGGACGGAAGGCAAAGTCGGAGCGGTCCTCTTCGAGCGAGGCCGCAAGGGCGCGACGCCCACCGCGGTCGGTGCCGCCGCTGCCGCCCACGCCCGCCGGATCCTGCGGCTCCTGGACACCCTGGCCGCAGAGGCCCGCGGCGCCGAGCGGGGCACGGTCGCCGGCCCGCTGCGCATCGCCGCCTTTCGCGACGCGCCTACCGCCTGGTGCCTGCATGACTTCAACTTCACTGGTGCGGTCTTCGGCGGCGCGAGAGCCATGCTCAAGATCTGTGGATCGGCTCGGGGAAGCCGTACCTTCCCGGGTAACCGATCGATAGGTCACCGAGCAAGACCGGTGTTCGCAGCACCGGCCGGGAGGGCAACGTCCGTGCTCAGCGTAGTGAACGACGAAGGCACCACCGTCAACGGCACCTCCCTGATCGACGAGATCGTCCGGGAGGGCGCACGCTTCGAACGCGGCCAGCTCATCGAGCGGGCCCAGGAGCGGGCGGCATGACCGCTGTCGGCCTGCGCCCGGCCACCGCCGCGGACAGCGAGTACTGCTTCCAGCTGCACAAGGCCGCCATGGGAACCCACATCACGGCCACCTGGGGCTGGGACGAACAAGTCCAACGCGGCTTCCACATCCGCGCATTCAGCCCCGGCCGCTGGCAGATCATCATCGTCGACAGCGCCGATGCCGGCGTGCTCCATGTCGAGCACCGGCCCAACGAGATCTACCTTGCCCGGATTGAGCTCCACCCTGATTACCAGCAGCGGGGCATCGGCAGTCAGCTCATCCGCACCCTCCTGCAGCAGGCCCGCGAGCAAGGGCAGGTCCTCACCTTGGACGTCCTCACGGTCAACCAGCGGGCCCAAGACCTCTACCGGCGCATGGGCCTGGACGAAGTCGCCCGGCACGGCGAGAACAACATCAAGATCAGGATGTCGAGCCGAATACCTCAGAGCGACCCGATCCACAGATCCTGACAATGACTCCCCCTTCCAACTGACCCGCCCAAAGCCGTAGGACTCACCGCGCTGTCGGTGAGTCCTACGGCTTACCGCTCCCTACATTCCTCAGTTGGTTCACTCCGTGGGCCAACTGAGGCGGAGCGGCACTGCTGAAAGTTCGGGATCGGCATCAGCACCGTTCCCGGCGAGCGGCCCGATCGTGGTGGGAGGCGCCCTACCGCCGACGGGGGATGAGGCGGTAGGGCGCCCGTCCATAGGGGGCGACAGCTGTTCCGCCCGTGCTGTGAGTTACGGGGCGGGTTGCTGTCGCTGGGTGCGGCTCAGGCGAAGTCCGTCGGGCGGCCGAGGGACTCGATGGCGTCCATTTCATGCAGCCGCTGTTGGAGGCGCTCGCGGATCCGATCGATGGCGTTGGCGCCCAGCGGCAGGCGCAGCGGTGGGTGTTCCATCCGGGTGGCGGTGATGACGGCGCGGGCCGCACGGGACGGGTCGCCGGGCTGGATGCCGTGCATGGCCAGGAATTGTTCCTTGGCCGGGTCCAGGGCGGGGCGGTAGTCGTCGATCGGGTCGGCGTAGCTCACCGAGCGGCCGGTGAAGTCGGTGCGGAAGGGGCCGGGCTCGACGATGAGGACGTGGATGCCGAGGTGGGCGACTTCGGCGGCCAGGCCCTCGGAAAGGCCTTCGAGGGCGAATTTCGTGCCCGCGTACGCGGTTCCGCCGAGGGTCGCCATGACGCCGCCGACCGAGGACATCTGCACGATGCATCCCGAGCGCTGGGCGCGCAGGGCGGGCAGGACGGCTCGCGTGACGTCGAGGGCGCCGAAGACGTTGGTGTCGAACTGGCGGCGCAGTTCAGTCTCGGAGAGTTCTTCCAGGGCGCCGCGCAGGGCGTAGCCGGCGTTGTTGACCAGGACGTCGATGCGGCCGAATTCCTTGAGAGCTGAGTCGACTGCGAGGCGGACCGTGGTGGGGTCGGTGACGTCGAGCGGGAGGGCGCGCACGCGGTCGGGTGCCAGGGCGACGAGGTCGTCGAGGGTGCGGGGATCGCGGGCGGTGGCGATGAGCCGGTCACCGTCGGCGATGACCTCCTGGGCCAGGGAGCGGCCGAGTCCGGTGCTGGTGCCGGTGATGAACCACACCTTGGTGGCGGCTTGTTCGGGCTGCTGGGACGGCATCAATGTTCCTTGCCTGCGGGTGGTCGGGCCAGGGGTTCGGCGTCAGCCGGTGGTGCGGGAGGTGGAGACCAGTGGGTCGGCCTGCTGGTCTTGCGGGGTGGTGCTGGAGGCGGATGCGTCGTCGCCTGTGGTGGCGGGGAAGGCGGTGCGGCCAGTAAGTGCCGCGAGGGCGAGGACTGCGGCGAAGAGGCCCAGGCTGGTCCAGGGCAGGGGGCCTGCGCCTTGGGTCGCGTACAGGGCTCCGCCCAGCAGGGGGCCTGCGGCCATGCCCGCATTCAGCATCGTGACCAGCAGCGACTGCGCGATCTCCATGGCGGAGCCGGCGGCTCGGGCGGACGCGGCCTGCAGCATGGTGAGGGCAGCGCCCAAGGCCACACCCCACACCGCGATGGCGGCGATGGTGGCCACGGGGCTGGATCCGAGGGTGGCGAGCAGGGCCATGGCGCCGGTGAAGGCCGTAAGGAGGCGATTCCTCCCGGGCGTGAACGCCCGGGGTTCCCCGCAAGAATCCGCTGAACGACGCTGCGCCGCCTGCACCGGTGCGGGGACACCGCCGTAGGGCTCATGCCTTTCTGCGGGCGATCGCCAGTGTGATAGCCACTGCGGCCGCCAAGAAGCCCGCTGCGACGGCGAGCAGCACGCTCGTGAGCCCGAGGGCAGCCGCCGAGTCCGGCGCGTTCTGCAGGTGAGTGAGCATCACGCTGACCGGGGAAACACCTTTGCCCAGCAGCACGGCCAGCAGGAGCGCCAGGGCGAGGACGAGTGCGTAGCCCTGCCGCCGGAACACCAGCCGTGAGCAGACCAGTCCGATGGCGATGCCGGTGAAGGCGCAGGTAAGTTGGACCTCGCTCCCCAGTACCAGGTCCGCGAGGCCGGGTGCGTGGGTCCCGAACATCAGCGGCAACACCAGACCGGCAGCCGTCAGCAGCAGGCACCACACAGCTGCTGTCCCGACCGTGGCGAGCAGGACGCGTAGGTGGCTGCCGGCGCTGACGACGACGATCGAGCGGTGCGGCTGGTCCTCGAGACCGCTCAGTGCCATGGTCAGCCAGACCGAGCACAACAGCATGGCCCCGGCCACCGAGGCGTAGGTCGCGGTGAGCGGGCCGGTGTCGCTGGTGGTCAGCACGGCCACCAGGCCGATGAACAGCAGCAGTGGCGCAAGGTAGCGCTGGGAGAGCAGCAGCACCGTGATCATGTAGCGGACCAGGGCGATCACAGAGCGGTCCTCCTCGCGTTGCCGCGGGAACCGTGTTTGTTGGCAGTTCCGGCCAGGCTCACCACTGACCACCGATGCTGCAGCGCCGTCAGCAGCACGGTGTCCAAGTGTTCACGCGCTACCTGCAGGACAACCTCCGCATCACGCTGGACGGTGTCCACCACGCCCGGCAACGCGGACCAGTTCACCTCGGCCGGCATCACGCCGGTGGGCGGCACCGCCAGGACCAGCTCGGCCATCGAGGCGCGCCTCCCGGCGTGCCGGCCGTCGCGCCAGGTGCCTCGGCCGTCGCTGATGACGTAGACGCCACCAGCGTGTGCCTGGGCGATCGCCTCACGGTGGTCGGTGAAGACCACCGCCCCGCCCTGCGCGGCCACTTCGTCGATCAACTCGGTGAGGACACCATGGGCCGAGGCGTCCAGACCTGACCAGGGTTCGTCGAGGACCAGCAGGTCGGGCTGAACAAGCAGGGCCTGAGCGAGCGCCACCTTCTGCGCGTTGCCCTTCGACAGCGTACGCAGCGACGCGTTCCGCCCGCCTACCAGGGACAGCTGTTCCAGCAGGTGGTTTCCTCGGGCGCGGGCGGCGGAGGCTGACATGCCACGGATACGCCCCATGTGGGTGAGGTAGGAGATGGCCGGGATGCGGTCGTGGGCGGTGAAGCGGTCCGGTACGTAACCAATGTGTGGTGGTCGGCCGGACACGGTCCCGGAGGTGGGCTGTGACAGTCCGACGAGGATCCTCAGCAAGGTCGACTTCCCCGAACCGTTGTCGCCCACCACCGCGAGGACGTCACCGGCCGAGATCTGCATGTCCACGTCGCTGAGGACCCATCGTCCTCGGCCGTAACGCTTGCCAACCGCTTCGCAATGTAACAACTCGACTCCTCAATTGTGGCCTGCCCACTGGCCCATCCAGCCTGGCAAGCGGGCTTGGCAGTGATGCTGACGGACAGGTGAAGCGCCTGGTAGATGGGATTTCGACCAAACCCGTCTCCCATGCCGCCAGGTTATGGAAGCAGGTATCGGACGACTACGGCGGGCTGGCGCGATCGTTGATCCCTCGACCGGGGCAGATCGGTACCGAACCCATCGGGGAGCATCACGGTGACGACGAGTGAAGCCGTCGCCCCAAGGTCGAGGCCGTCAACCGCTTCTTCTCCGCCTACGCATCGCCCTGCCTGCGGGGCATCACTTCGCGTCAGAGGACCGCATCCGGTTCCAGGATCTGTACGACGAACCGTCGTGGCCTGGTTGACGACGCCGTCGACGCCTTCATCCTTAGTGGTCGGCTCCGCAAATCCTTCGGGGGTTGACGGTGGAGCCTGTGGTGTGTGTGGTGCGGGGTCAGATGCTGAGGGTCGGTGAGGCAGAGGCCGCAGGCGCAGGCGAGGGCGTCTTCGGGGGTGCCGGCGAAGCCGCTGGGGGCAGGATGGCGTTGGCTTTATCGAGCAGTGGTGACGTCACTTGTCGATGGGTTTGGGAGGCGCCCCGATCCGCGGTCGGGTGATGTCGACGAGTTTGGGAGGCAGGGTGGCTCTTCCCAGGGAAGTATCGAGATGCTCTTGGCGAAAGGTGCTGGTCATGCTGCAGATGGTGCGCTCGGTACTGTCCCGAGAGGGCACTCCGCAGCGTCCTGGGCGTGGAGTTTGGAAGGGGAACCGGTGCTGATCCAGGCAATTGGAGCAGTGCTGCCGGCAGCGCTCGCGGTTGCCCTCAGTCCTTTCCCTCTGATCGGGATCGTGCTGATCCTGGCCGGCCGACAGGGCCGACGCAACGGCCTGCTGTTCACGGCCGGGTGGATCGCCGGGCTCGGGATCGTGGCAACGCTCGTCGTGGTCGTGTTCGGTGGAGCCGACGACCCCGAAAGCCCCTCGTCAGCGATCGCAGACTGGGGACGGGTACTCGCCGGAGTGACCCTCATCGTGCTGGGGGCGCGCAAATGGTGGCAGCGTCCAGGCGTCGGCAACGAGACCGAGACGCCACGCTGGATGGCGTCACTCGAAGACGTCTCGGCCCTGCGGGCGCTGCTCCTCGGTGCGCTGCTGTCAGGCGCCAACCCGAAGAACCTCGTCCTGACGGCCTCGGCGGCCACGTCGATCGTCGAAGCGGGGGCTCACAATGGCGATCTCACTGTGGCCGTCACTGTCTTCGTTCTCGTCGGATCCTGCACCGTCCTCGGCGCCGTCATCATCCATCTCCTCGGCGGACAGCGCGCGGCGTCGTTCCTGGACAGTGTCAGGCAATTCATGATCACCAACAGCACCGTGATCACCGCGATCGTGCTCCTTCTTCTGGGCGCCAGCATCCTGGGCGACGGACTCACCGGACTTGGTCGGTGAGTCCTCCCATCGTCAGCACGCGTGAGACGTCAAGCCGAGCGGCTTCATTCACCTGAGCAGGATGCGCGAGGCAACCTGTTGTGCCGTCATTTCTCATCAACAATCCGGGGTGGGTTGATCACCAACTGCCGCCGGGTGGATCCGCCATAGCGCAGAAGCATCTGTTCGCCGTCATGCAATCGAGGCGTTTGACAGCGAATCCAGTCGTTCAGGCTCCCGTGTCAGCGAACCTGGTCGCTCTTCGGCCCGATGCCTTTGATCCTGGTCGGAGTTCCGTCCGGGGCGAACGAGTGGTGGAAGGTGAAGGCGTGCGGCGCGGAGCCGTGGTTGTGGAGGTGTTCCAGCCTGGAAACCCCGTCCTGCCAGGTGGGTGTCACGCCGTCGGAGACCCACCAGAACACGTAGTTTGGGTGTCCTGTCCTCTCGAACCAGTCGTAACGCCTGTTCAGCGCCTCACGGTGCAGACCGGTGTAGATGGCGTCGAGGGCGGGGCGCAGGTCGGTCCAGAGTGAGAGGGTCGCGGCCAGGGCGGTGGTTTCGAGCGTATGGCCCTTGCCGTACCAGGTCGGTACGGCGAACTCTCCCCAGGCACCCCAGTCCGCCTCGAAGAGCGCGCCCCGGTCACCGTCTGCCGCCTCAGCATGCGCGAGGTATCCGGGGTGCTGACTGATCTTCCGGTAGACGGCCTCACCAATGTCGTAGAACTCGCGCGTGAGAGGTGCGGGATCGACGAGAGGTGACTTCAGGACGCCGAATGTGTACAGAGCAAGATGGGGCATGCGTCTCTCCCTGGTTGGGGCTGCCTGGCGTGGACCCGGTTCGGTGGCTTACGCATGGGGACGAGGGTTCGTGGGGCGTGACCGACTCGTGCCGTCGCGGCTGGCCCAGCCTGAAGGAACCCCTGTGCGACCGCGGCGACCACCGAAGACCAGATGAAGGTAGCTGCCTCTGCGAGCCATGTCGAAGTTGCAATTTCCCTGTCCAAGTGGCCTCTTGCACCGGTCATTTCGCGGGCTGGGGCGGTGATGGGCGGGGCAGGCTGCGCGGCACCAGTGATCCACTTCGGCCGATCGGTTCGCCCGCCATGCCCGTCCGCACCCCCCGTCCGATGGCCCCGAGTGCCGCCGAACGCGTGCGGTTGAAGAAGACGGCCTACGGCCACAAGACCGAGCACCGGCTGCGGGTGCGGGTGCGTGCACATGTGGTGCTGCACGCCGCGCGTGGACGCTCCCACGCATGCATCGCCCGGGAGACGGGGCTGCATTTGGACACCGTGCGCCGCTGGCGTGGCCGGTTCGCCCAGGCGGGCCTGCCCGGGCTCAAAGACCGTCAACGCTGCGGCTGTCCCGCCTCGTTCACACCGCTGCAGACCGCCGAGGTCACGGCGCCGGCCCGCCGGCTGCCTGCCTGCCTGCCTGCCTGCCTGCCTGCCTGCCTGCCTGCCTGCCTGCCTGCCTGCCTGCCTGCCTGCCGAGAGTGAAGTACCGCTCTCACGCTGGTCGTGCCTGGAACTGGCCCGCGACGTCGCCCGGCGGGGCATCGCCCCGTTCATGTCGGCGTCGACCGTGCGTCGTCGCCGGCTGGCCCCTGACGCGCTGAAGCCCTGGCAGCACCGCTCCTGGATCCTCATCACCAGCCCCGGCTTCCGGCTGAAGGCCGCCTGGGTGCTGGACCTGTACGCCCCGCACCTGGCAGGGCGAACAGCTCGGCCGCTGCCCATATGCGCTTGGAAATCGGGGCTGTTGCTCTCCGAGCGCGGCGTCCGGTCCGCGCGGCGGCCACAGAGTCCAAGACATGATCATTTCTCCCAATTGTGCATGCCCCAGGAGAGCCCCTGGCATGGCTCGGCGCCACGCCCGGGTGTAAATATCTCCCTCGGTCATACCGCGAGGCCATCGCGGCCGCGTCATTCGGTGAGGCTCGGGAAGAGGCAGCGAAGCCGATTTTGATCTTGGTCTCAGGGCTAGGGTGAGGGCTTCCCGCGACCCCTTCGGAGGTGCCTGCCCGGTGGCTGACAGCTTTGTTCACCTGCACAATCACACCGAATACTCGATGCTTGACGGGGCTCAGAAGCTCAAGCCGATGTTCGGCGAAGTCGAGCGTCAGGGCATGCCCGCGGTCGCGATGAGCGACCACGGGAACATGTTCGGTGCGTACGAGTTCCATCAGGTGTCCAAGGGCTTTGACGGCGTCAAGCCGATCATCGGGATCGAGGCGTACGTCGCCCCGTCCTCGCGTCGGAACCGGAAGCAGGAGTTCTGGGGGCCCGGTGGGCAGCGGGCGATGTCCGACGACGGTGAAGGGTCCAAGGACGTCTCGGGCGGCGGCCGCTTCACGCACATGACGATGTGGGCGCAGAACGTGAGGGGCCTGCGCAACCTCTTCTACCTGTCGACGGAGGCCAGCTACACGGGGCAGTTCCCGGCCGGCAAGCCCCGCATGGACATGGAGCTGATCAGCGAGCACGCCGACGGGATCATCGCGACGACCGGCTGCCCCTCGGGTGCGGTCCAGACCCGTCTGCGGTTGAAGCAGTACGACGAGGCCCGGCAGGTCGCGGCCTCGTATCAGGACATCTTCGGCCGGGAGAACTACTTCCTCGAGCTGATGGATCACGGCCTGTCCATCGAGCGGAACGTCCGGGACGGGCTGCTGCGCCTGGCCAAGGACCTGAACATTCCGCTCCTGGCCACCAACGATGCGCACTACGTCCACGCGGACCAGGCGGACGCGCACGACAACCTGCTGTGTATCGGCGTGGGCAAGAACAAGGCCGACGAGAAGCGGTTCCGGTTCTCGGGGAACGACTACTACCTCAAGACCGCGGACGAGATGCGCGGTCTGTTCTCCGAGATGCCCGAGGCGTGTGACAACACGCTTCTGATCGCGGAGCGTGTCGAGTCGTACGGCGAGGTCTTCGACAACATCGACGAGATGCCGCAGTTCCCTGACGTTCCCGACGGGGAGACCCAGGAGTCGTGGCTGCGCAAGGAGGTCATGAAGGGTCTCGTCATGCGGTACGGGGACCCCGTCCCGGCGGAGGTCCTGGAGCGGTTCGAGACCGAGATGAGCATCATCGGTCCGATGGGGTTCTCCTCCTACTTCCTCGTGGTCGCCGACATCTGCAAGTACGCCCGCGACAACAACGTGCCGGTGGGGCCGGGCCGTGGATCGGCCACCGGTTCGATCGTGGCGTACGCGACCCGCATCACCGAGCTGTGCCCGCTGGAGCACGGCCTGCTGTTCGAGCGGTTCCTCAACCCGGAGCGCATCAACCCTCCGGATGTCGACCTCGACTTCGACGACCGCCAGCGCGACTTCATGGTCCGCTACGTCGTCGACAAGTACGGCGACGAGTACACCGCGATGGTCAACACGTTCGGCAAGATCAAGGCCAAGAACGCGATCAAGGACAGCTCGCGCATCCTGGGCTATCCCTTCCAGCACGGCGAGCGCATCACCAAGGCCCTGCCCGACGACATCATGGGCAAGTCCATCCCCCTCGACGGCATCTTCGACTCCACGCACCCGCGCTACGGCGAATGCGGGGAGATCCGGGCGCTGTACGAGAACGAGCCCGACGTCAAGAAGGTCATCGACACGGCCAAGGGCGTCGAGGGCCTGACCCGCGGCACCGGAGTGCACGCGGCCGCCGTCATCCTCTCCAAGACCAAACTGACCGACCGGATCCCGCTGCACATGCGGGCCAAGGACGGCGTCAAGATCACCGGCTTCGACTACCCCAGTTGCGAAAACATGGGGCTCGTCAAGATGGACTTCCTGGGCCTGCGGAACCTGGGCGTCATCGACCACGCCATCCAGAACATCCGTGAGAACCGCGGTATCCATCTGGCCACCGTCGACCCGGGCAACGGCGACGTCACCGACCAGGTCGTCATCCCTCTCGACGACAAGACCACATACGAACTGCTCGCCTCGGGCGACACCTTCGGCGTCTTCCAGCTCGACGGCGGCGGCATGCGCACACTGCTCAAAGCCATGGAGCCGACCCGGTTCGAAGACATCGCAGCAGCCCTCGCCCTGTACCGGCCCGGCCCGATGGCCGCGAACGCGCACATGAACTACGCGCACCGCAAGACCGGCCGCCAGGAGATCCAGCCCATCCACCCCGAGCTGGAGAAGGCCCTCGAGCCGATCCTCGGGAACACCTTCCATCTGCTCATCTACCAAGAGCAGATCATGGCCATCGCCCGCCAGCTCGCCGGCTACACCCTCGGCGGCGCCGACCTGCTGCGCCGCGCCATGGGCAAGAAGAAGCCCGAGGTCCTGGCCGCCGAGTGGGAGAAGTTCCACGCCGGCATGCAGGGCAACGGCTACTCGGAGGAGTCCATCAAGGACCTCTGGGACGTCATGCTCCCCTTCTCCGGCTATGCGTTCAACAAGTCCCACACCGCCGGATACGGGCTCGTCTCGTACTGGACCGCGTACCTCAAGGCCAATTACCCGGCCGAGTACATGGCCGCGCTGCTGACCTCCGTCGGCGACGACAAGGACAAGGCCGGCATCTACCTGGCCGACGCCCGCAAAATGGGGGTCACCGTCCTGCAGCCGGACGTCAACGAATCCGTCGCCGAGTTCGCGGCCATCGGCGACGACGTCCGCTTCGGCCTGCGGTCGGTCCGCAACGTCGGCGACAACGTCATCGAATCGATCGTCGCGGGCCGCAAGGCGGGCGGGAAGTTCGGCAACTTCGCCGACTTCCTGGACAAGGTCGACCTGCCCGCCCTCAACAAGCGGGCGATCGAATCACTCATCAAGGCCGGCGCCTTCGACTCACTCGGCCATACCCGCAAGGGCCTCACCGCGGCCCACGAATACGCCATCGACGCGGTCGTACCCGTGAAGAAGGCCGCCGCGTACGGGCAGGACGACTTGTTCGCCGGCCTGGGCGCAGACGAAGGCGACGACGGCACTCCGGCCTTCGGTGTCGACATCAAGATCGACGAAGCCGAGTGGCCGCGCAAGCAACTCCTGTCGACCGAGCGGGAGATGCTCGGCATGTACGTCTCCGCACACCCCCTGGACGGCACAGAGAGCATCCTGGCGGGCCATCGCGACACCACGATCCCCGACTTGATCGCCTCCGGCCGTACCGAAGGCGTCGTACGGCTGGCCGGACTCATCACCAGCGTGCAGCCGAAGATGACCAAGCAAGGCAACCTGTGGGCCATCGTCAACCTCGCAGACCGAGACGGCCAGCTGGAAGTACTCTTCTTCCCCGCCACCTACCAGCTCGTCATGGGAGCACTCGTCCCGGACAGCGTGGTCTCCGTCCTGGGCCGCCTCAACGACCGTGACGGCACCATCAACCTCGCCGGACAGGAGCTCCAGGTCCTCGACGTGACCTCCGCCGAACGAAGCGGCGCCGCCCCCATCCAACTCCACCTGCCCTACCACCGGGTCAACGATCCCTCAGTTCGGGAACTCAAACGCATCCTGCTCGCCCACCCCGGCCCCAACCCGGTCCGCCTGGCCATCCAAGGACCCCGGAAGACCACCGTGTATGTCCTGCAGGAAACGGTGAACGCCGGCACGATCGCGTCCGACATCAAGGGCAGCTTCGGCCAGGACACCTGGCAGGGCATCGCATGACCGCACCGGCTGACGAAAACGACGTCATCATCCAACTCGACGACATGGACGCGTGCCGGGCCTGCGGTGAACAGAGCGTGCTCAAAGCCAGCTTCACGCAGACGTGGACGAACAAGCGCGGCGAGGCCATGTCCGGACTGTGCGAGGCAGTGCTGTGCCCAGAGTGCGAGCGGGGAACCCCGGCCGCAGACGAACTACTGGCGCTGTTCGCCGTCGACGAGACACTCGGCATCAACAACATCGAGACTTTCGGCGGACTCGTCGCGGCCTGGGTCGAATCCGTACGACACCAGCGAGTTGACGAGGCGCGACTCACCGAGGAACACGAGCAGTGGAGCGGTGAGTTGTAAGCAGCTCGCCTAGCGGAGGCTCCGCGCGGTGCCGCCACGCGGACGGCACCGCGAACTGACCGCGGCGCAGGTGGCTGTCTCACCCAGGTCGTGTCGGTGATGTTCAGGGCCGCCTGGGCGTAGGCAGGCGTCACCCCTACGGCGAGCGTCAGCGCGACGCCAAACCCCCAGTACCGTTGCGAGGGCGGACGGCCGCCGCCTCCACCCGTGTTGTGTCATTTCCGCTTTCTCAGGCAGGGCGGGTGAACGGCACAGACGGTGTCAGGGGTGCAGCTGGGCATGTGACTCGCCAACACCCGCCGCCGAACCCACCCACTCACCCCACAACGCCGCGCAGACCTTCGTTCTCCTGCGGATGCGCCGCCCGCCGATCCGCCCCTGCCGCACGAAGCCTCGGTAGTTGCCCCGCACGCCCTCGCGGTGGTCCCGCTCAGTGCCCCAGCCTGATGCTTGCTCATACCCGCAGACGCAGCGGGTCGTCGCCTCCTGGAGAGTCCGAACCGGGTGCGGGAGCCGACGTGGCGAGGAGGTCGCGGCCCTCGTTCGCAGCGCGGGCGAGCAGGACGCCCGGGATGTTGTCCCGGGTCGCCACCAACACCGCGGCGGAGATGGCCCGGGCGAGTTCCACCGCGTCAGGGCGACTGAGGGGAGCGACGGTCAGGCCGGCCGCGTCGAGGGGGATCAGTGAGTCGACGGTGTGCCAGATGCCCGCGTCGATCTCACCGAGGAGGACCGCCCGCGGCACGGACGTGAAATCGGTCGGCACATAGCGGCCCGCGCCTTCGGGGAACTCGGCATGGGTCAGTCGTTGGTGGTCGTCGGAGTCCAGGTCGATGCCGATCCGGAGTGCCGCGCCGTCGGTGCCGTGCCCCGGCCCGGGGGTTCGTGTGACGACGACGAGGCTGCCCGGCGCGTAGTACGTCCCGCTCTCCAGGGTGAGCGTGCGGTGGCCGGCTCCCGCGGCGAGCAGGTCGCCGGCGGCTCCGGCCGACATGAGGGCGATGTCCGCCTGGTGCGCCTCGATCGCCCGCAACCGGGTCTCCGCGCCCCTCAGGTGACCGACCGTCGTGTACGCGCCCAACGGGGCGATGCGCTCCGCCACAGCCGTGGCGACGCGCATCGACTCCGGTGGGGCGTTCGGCGGAAGCAGCAGGTGTACGGGGCTGAGCCGCGCCGCCGACCACAGCAGGGCAGCGTCGAGTCCGGTGATGAAGGTGCCCTGGTGTCCTCGGGCGACCAGGGACATCGCCCCCTCGTTCCGCAGGTCCTTGAGCGCCTTCTGGACCGTCCCGGAGCCGACACCCAGCGACTCCTGGTAATGGACGGTCGTCGGCAGGCGCCCCCCGACCCCCGCTCGAAGCACGTCTCGGGCGATGACCTCCCTGGGGGCAGGACCGAATTGGGCGGTGGGACTCAAGGCTGCCATGGTCACTCGGTGCTTTCGGACTCCGTTGTGGATGTGCAGGCATGCTGCGCTGCGGCTGAACGGCCTGCCTGCCTGCGGGCTGACGTGTGTTCAGGCCAGGAGCGCCTTGGCACGGTCGACCGGATCACCATCATGGACGACCGCGTGCAGGGCCGACAACACGCGCTCGGGCCGCTCTGCCCGGAAGACCCGCCGGCCGAACATGACTCCGCCTCCGCCCGCGGTGACGGCGTCGTGCGCCAGCGCGAGCGTGTCGAGCGGGTCGTCGCCACCCTTGCCGCCGGCCAGCAGGATCGGGACGTAGCAGCTCTCGGTCACCTCGGCGAAGGCTTCCGGCGAGCCGGGCCACAGCGCCTTCACGAGGTCCGCGCCGATGTCGGCGGAGATCCGGCAGTACATGCTCATGACCTTGGCGCTGAGGGCATCCGGGTCGTCGCCCTCCAGCGCGGAGCGCGGCTCGATGATCAGGCCGAGGCCGAGGCGCTCGCAGTCGCGGGCGATACGGGCGTTGCGCTCCACCTCGGCACGCTCGAGCCGCGTGTCGCGCTGGCCCAGATAGAGGTACGTCATGACGGCGTCGACACCGGCGGCAGCGACCGCCTCCAGGTCGGCGAGCTGGGCAAGCACGCCTTCCCCTCGGCCGTCGGCGCCCGGGGTGTAGATGCCCCGGGCGTGGTTCTTCCAGTCCAGGTGGAGGATCAGCCCCGGCTTGTCCCGCCCGGTGAACGTGTCCTCCAGGAGCGGAACCATTCCGGGCGTCACCATGACGCCGTCGGCCGTAGCCAGCTTGCTGAAGACGGACCGGATCTCCGCCGTGCTGCGCAGTCCGGCGGGCGGTCCGCTCGTCACCCCGTGGGAGGCGGCGACCACGACCGCCCGCCCGCTGGCAGGCCTGACCAGCCGCCCGAGGCGGATCTTCTTACCGGTTCGCGCGTCCATGAGATCGCTCCAATATGCAGCTTGCAGAGAATTGCATTGTGACCCTAGGATCCCACCACAGCGGCTGTCAATCGAGCCGTCCCGGCGGGCCGGCTCCGGCCCGCGCCCACTCGGCGCACGCCCCGCCTTCCCCCGGAATCAGCAATTTCTGGAGCACCCATGACAGACCTCTCCGCTGCACTCACCGCGCTGTCGCACGAGCTCGGGCCGGATGCGGTCCACACCGACGAGGTATCCCTCGACGCCTCCAGCCACGATTCCTGGCCACTCTCGACCAAGCTCGACAAGCTCGGCCGTCACACCCACCGCGCCGACGCGGTTGTCACGGTCGACTCGGAGGCCGCTATACGCACGGTGCTCGCCGCAGCGGCGGACCACGACGTCCCCGTCACCGTCCGCGCGCTCGCTTCCTCCGTGACCGGCCAGCCGCTTCCGGTGCGCGGCGGCATCGTGCTGGACGTCTCCGCCCTTCCGGCCACGTACAACGTGAACACCGAGGACCTCACCGTCGAGGCCTCTGCCGGCTACAACGGCGGCCGGCTGGAGGCCGAACTGCAGGAGCAGGGCTGGACGCTCGGCCACTCGCCCCAGTCGCTGCACCGCTCCAGCGTCGGCGGCTGGCTCGCCACTCTCGCCACCGGACAGTTCTCCTCGTACTACGGGGGCATCGAGGACCTCGTCGTCGGCTACACCGTGATCCTCGCAACCGGTGAGACCCTGCGGCTGTCCGCAGCGCCCCGTGCCGCGATGGGTCCGGACCTGCGCCAGCTCTTCCTCGGCTCCGAGGGCACGCTCGGCGTCATCACCTCCGTCACGCTGAAGATCTTCCCCGTACCGCCCGTCCGGCTCCTGGAGACGTACCGGCTGCCGTCGGTCGAGGCAGGCGTAGCCGTGATGAGGGCCCAGGCCGCGGCCGGCCTGCGGCCGTTCGTGCTGCGGCTGTACGACACGGCCGAGGCCCGGCACGCGCTCCAGGACGACACGGTCGACCGCCCCGTGATGTTCGCGGGCACCCAGGGCCTCGAAGCCGTCGCCCGAGCGGAGTTCGACGCCCTCAGCTCGATCGTCGGCGAACACGGCGGCACCGCCACCGGTCCCGACGGCACCGAGAAGTGGATGGCGAGGCGCTTCGACTTCTCCGGCGTGGAGAACCTTCTCACCGAGGACGGCGGATACGCCGAGACGGTGGAGGTCGCCCACAACTGGAGCGGCATCCTCCCCCTCTACCACGCCCTCACCCAGGCGCTCGCGCCGCTGGCGGACGAGGTGCTCGCCCACTTCTCCCACGTCTACACCCAAGGCACCTCTCTCTACCTGATCCTGCGCGGGAAAGCCGAGACCGACGAGGAAGCCGTACGCCGGCTGGAACAGGTGTGGTCCACCGCAATGCGAGTGGCTCTCGAACACGGCGCCGAGCTCTCCCATCACCACGGCGGCGGCCTTGCCAGGTCGCCGTACACCAAGCAGTCCCTCGGGGCCTCGCACCTGCTGCTGCGCCGTCTGAAGAACGCCCTCGATCCGAACGGCCTGCTCAATCCCGGCAAGCTCGGCCTCTGATCCCACCCGCTCCGAGGAAAGGCGCCCGACTCATGTGGTTTCTCGGCATCGACATCGGCACCACCCATATCAAGGTGGCGGGCGTCGACGCGGACGGCACGCCACTTCCCGCGGGCCGCATCCGCACACCCACTCTCGCTGTCGACAAGCTCACCTTCCACGACGCCGAGGTCATCTGGCACGCCACGGCAGAGCTGATCGCCGAGTACGCGAGGACGACGGCCGCGCCGCACGGCCCGCTCGGCGGAGCCGCCGTGGCGTCCTTCGGGCAGGAGGAGTCCGTCGCCGTGGACGAAGTCGGCCGGATGCTGTACCCGTCACTGGCATGGTGGGAGCGGCGCCCGGTGCGCGCCCTCGACGCGGAAACGGCCCGGTGGCTCGACTCCTTCGAGCAGTTCCAGGTCTCCGGACTGCGTCACCGGCTCGACCAGACTCCCGAGCGCACGGCCCATCTGCGGGTCCGGGAGCCGCAGTTGTGGCGGTCGACGGCCCGCTGGGTGGACTTCTGCACGTTCATCACCCATCGGATGACGGGCGAATGGGTCTCCGCGACCAACCAGATCACTCACAGCCAGTGCTTCGAACTGGCCACGCTGGCTCCGCATGCACCGGTCATGGAGCGGCTCGGGCTCACGCCCGCGCATTTCGCGCCCGCGCTGCCCACCGGTGCGGATGCGGGAGACATGCTGCCCACGGCCCTGCCGGGGGTGGCCATCGCCCGCGGCGCCCGGGTCGTCATCGGTGGTCACGACCAGGTCGTCGCCGCCCGTCAGGTGCACTCCATGAGCGGTGCGGAGGTATTCGACTCCATCGGCACGTCCGAGTACCTCATGGTCGGCACCGGCACGTTCGCCCCGCGGATGCGCTCGTACGAACTCGGCCTCGACCACGAGCGCGCGTGGCACGACGACGGCTTCCTGCTCGGCTGCCCGATCCCCTCGGGCAAGGTCGTCCAGCTGCTGGCCGAGCTCTTCCACCACGGGGATTTCGACAGGCTGTTCTCCGATCTCGCCGCCACTCCCTCCGGCGGCCTGCCGTCGCTGCACGTGACAGTCGGATCCACCGGAGAGGCACCCGAGGAAGCCGAGGGGCTGCTGACACTGACCGGCCTACCGGCCGGGGCCCGGCCTTCCGAGGTCGTACGAGGCACGCTCGATCACCTCGCCGACCTGGCGCGCACCGCCATCGGCGAAATGTGTGAGCTGGCCGGAAGGCAGCCCGGCCAGGTCGCCTTGATGGGCTCCCTCTTCAGGCGGCCCGAAATGGCCGCACACCGGCGTGAGCGCTGGGACCTTCCACTGCACATCAGCCCGATGGCCGAGCCCGTCGCCTCCGGCGCGGCGGCCATCGCCAGGGACGCCCTGACATCAACCAGCAGCCCGCGCCGTGACCACGACGGCAAGGAGACATCGTGAGCATCGCCATCACCTCGCTCAACAGCGCGATCGAACGGCTCCTTGCCGTGGAGACCCACCGGCCCGGTTCGGTCCACCGTCTGACGCGCAGCGAGACGTTCGCGGGCGGCAAGGGCGTCAACGTGGCCCGCGTGCTGACCCAGCTGTCGGCCGCTCGGCCGGAGGCCGTCGAGCCGGTGCCCGCGCCCCTGCTCCTCGGCTTCGCCGGCGGCCCCACCGGCCGACTCTTCGAAGACCTGCTCGCCACTGAGCATCTGGCCGCCGCCCTGGTACCGACCTCCGGTGCCACCCGGGTCTGCGAGGTGCTCGTCGACCTGTCGGACCCCGCTGGAGCCACCGTCTACAACGCGAGCGGCCCGCAGGTGGAACATTCCGAACTCGAAGCCCTGGAAGGCCTGTTCGCCGGAACCCTGGCGAAGAGCGAGGCACTCGTGTGCACGGGCAGCGTCCCGCCCGGCGTTCCCGCCGACCAGTACGCACGCTGGATCGCCCAGGCGCGCGACCGAGGAATCCTGTCGGTACTGGACGCACACGGCGAAGTCCTCGCCCTCGGCGCGGCGGCTCTCCCCGATGTCATCAAGGTCAACCGCGAGGAGCTGTCGTCCCTCGGCACAGGTGATCCGGCCGACCGGGCCCTGGGCTGGCTGGACGCGGGCATCCGCTGCGTCGTCATCACGGACGGAGACCGTCCCGCCCGTGCGTTCACCGCAGGTGCCGAGTACGAGGTAGTGGCTCCCGAGGTCCCGGTGCGCAGTGCCGTCGGCTCCGGTGACGCCTTCTGCGCCGGTCTCGTACAGAGTCTGCTCGGCGCGCCGCGGGCCGGCTGGGCCGCTCATCTCCGTACGGCCGCCGCATGCGGCGCCTCGAACGCGGCGGCCACCACGGCCGGTCTGACCTCAAGCCACTCCCCCGCCGCGCTGCTGCCCCGGGTGGCCGTGCGCGAATCCGCGCTCCGGTCCGCCCCGCCGCCGGTCCGCCGGGCCGGCGGCACCCGCGGCTGACCGAGTCCGGCGGGGCCACCCAGGACGGAGCTCCGCCGGACACCGGGAACCTGCCCAGAACAACGCCGTTCTGGGCATTAACCACGGAGGTTCTGATGGAAAGCACTACCCGGCCCTCCGCCGGTCACATGAGAAGTGTCATCGTCATCACCTGCGTCACCGCCGTCGGTGGTTTCCTCTTCGGTTTCGACAACGGGGCGATATCCGGCACTGCCGGATTCATCCAGGACCGCTTCGGGCTCAGCGCCGGTGGTCTCGGGTGGGTGACGTCGAGCATCATCGTGGGCTGCATCATCGGTGTGGTCATCGCGGGCCGTCTCAGCGATGCCATCGGCCGCAAGAAAGTCATGCTGGGCACCGCCGTCGTCTTCCTCGTGGGGGCGCTCGGCGAAGGGCTCGCGCCCAATGCCGAACTGCTGGTGGCCGCTCGCATCCTCGTCGGAATCGGCATCGGCACGGAGACCACGATCGCGCCCCTGTACATCGCCGAGGTGGCACCCGCGCATCTTCGAGGACGTCTCGTCTCCTTCAACCAGCTCTTCAACACCGTAGGAAACCTGGTGGTGTTCTCGGTGAGTGCGCTCATCGCGCGTGCCTCCAGCGACAGTTGGAACACCGAGCACGGCTGGCGCTACATATTCGTCATCGGCATCGTCCCGGCCGTCGTCTTCTTCGGTCTGCTCTTCCTCGTACCCGAGAGCCCCCGCTGGCTGATACGCCAGGGACGGACGGGCGAGGGTCTGGCGGCCCTGCGGCGGATCAGCCCCACCCGGTCGGACGCGGAAGCCGAACTCGCCGCCATCGAGGCCTCGATGGCGATCGAGGGCAGCAGGGCAGGCATCAGTGACGTGCTCGCGCCACGCTTCCGCAAGACGCTCGTCATCGGCTTCGGAGTCGCGTTGTTCCAGCAGATCACCGGAATCAACGCGATCTTCTATTACGCCCCCGAGGTGTTCAAGTCGGCGGGTCTGCAGGCGAACGACGCCATGTCCAGCACCGTTCTGATCGGAGTGACACTCGTCGCCGCCACGCTCGTGTCGATGTGGCTCATCGACCGGGTCGGCCGGCGCACACTCCTTCTGACCGGTGCGAGCGCGATGACTGTCCTGCTGGCCTCTATCGGCCTGGTTTTCCGAAGCACCCACCCCAGCGCGCCTCTGCTGCTGGCCCTGATCCTCGGATACGTGGCGTTCTTCGCGGTTTCCTTCGGCACGATCACCTACGTGATCATTTCCGAGATCTTCCCGACGCACATCCGCGGCGTGGCCGCCTCCATCGCCACCTTCGCCCTCTGGGGCGGCAATTACCTCGTCTCCCAGTTCTTCCCGATGCTCGTCGAGGGCATCGGCTCCTCCAGCACCTTCTTCATCTTTTCCGGCATCTCCCTGCTCGCTCTGCTCTTCACTGTCGCTCTCGTACCGGAGACAAAGAACAGAAGCCTGGAGGAGATCGAGAGGGAGCTCTACGGGAACCGGCATCCGGTGGACATGGGTCGTGCAGCTACGACCGTGTGACGGAGACGTCGGACTGCGCCGTCCAGCCGGAGCGGCAGATCGATGGCACTGCGGCTGGACTCGCCCTGGCAGAGGGCCGGTGCTTGCCTACGCGTTGTCTCCAAGTCGGCTTCCCTGGGCCGTCATGGACTTGCCCGACCGGGCGGAAGTTCTCGTGCCCGCCCCCGGGCCCGCCCGGACCAAGGGGAGCGAAGGGCGACCCCGGTAGGCCGGCGCCCACTATCACGCCGTCTCCCCGGGACCTCGGGTGAACCTGGCGCGGACTCCAACGCGCCCGGCCCACACGTGCCCCAACGGCCCGCGGGCGAGCCAGGCCCGGCTGGGCCCAGGATGAGCGACGCGCAGGCAGGCCATGACGTCGGTGGAGGCGGGTGCATCAACCTGCCTGGCCGACAGTGAGAACGAGAGCGAGAGGCCGACAACGCGAGTCGGCTGCAAGGTGGATCGATTCGCGCCCATAGGGCGTCCGCGCACCCGTTCAACGACCGAGTGATCCCAACGAGACTGCCTAAGGGGTTGCGCGGATAGGCACGGTGGCGACCTCGGCTACGGAACGGGCACAGGTCCCGGTGATCATGGAGTTGCGACGCTCTGCGATCACTAGGGAGACCTGTGCCCGCGCTTCCTTCATGGCTGACCGAACCGCTCTGGGACCATTCGCAGCCCTGCTGCCCGAGCCGCCGGAGTACCACCCGGACCATCCACTCTGCCACCGCCGACGCATCAGCGACCGGATCGTCTTCGACAAGAGGGCCTCGGCCCATTGCCCGACACCATTACCGTGCATTTGGACGCCGGCTAGGACTCGGACACCACCCGTGCTCTGCTCAGCGAACGCGGCCTGCACAGACGCATCGCGGACAAGAGCGAGCAGGCGCCCACTCAGGCCAGTCGGCGTAGGCACGTCGAACGCACTCACGCGTGGCAGAACACCTTTCACCGTCTCGCCCGGTGCTACGAGCGTCGCGTCACTGTCATTGATGCCTTCTTCGACCTCGCCGACACGATCATCGCCGTGCGCAACCTCATCCGGCGGTCCTGGACAACTCATCGCTGGGACGAACGCCCGAACCGCCGACCGTGATCCTTCGGCCCCGCTCCGGTCACTTCGGAAGATCGGCGGAGAGGAAGGGAGCCAGGAGCGAGAACAACGCGTCGGGGCGTTCGAGGGGGATGATGTGGCCGCAGTCCTGGAGATGGTGTCCGACCAGGTCATCGGCGATGGGACGGAGTTGGCGTTCGAGCCCGGTGCCGACGGGGTGAGAGCCGACGGCCATGGTGGGCATGGTCAGCCGAGCCGTCGCGACGGCGTCCTGGATCTGCTGCGCGCTGGTGGGCAGGGCCCGGTAATAGGAGAACGCGCAGCGCAGGGCCTCGCTCCCGGTGTACGCGTGGACGAAGGCCGCACGGATGTCGTCGGGTACTCCGCGCCCGAGCGTCCCCGAGTCGAGGAACCAGTCGATGTACGCGGCCTCGTTGCCGGCCAGGACGGTCTCGGCGAGGCCGGGGACGGCGTGGAATCCGAACCACCACAGGGCACTGCCCGCAACGACGTGCTCTGCTCCGGGCAGGCGGCCGAGCAGTGCCTCCATCACGACCAGTCGCCGGACGAGGCCGGGGCGGCGCAGCGCGAGCAGGACGGCGGGGGCGGTGCCCGCGTCGATGCCGACCACCGCTGCCGAGGGTTCGCCGAGTGCGTCGAGCAGCCCTTCGGCGTCAGCGGCGAGGGTGCCTGCGTCGTAACCGTCGATGGCACGTGTACTGGCACCGAAGCCTCGGAGGTCCGGGGCGATAACCCGGTACTGCCCGGCCAGTCGGCCCATGATGCCGCTCCAGAGTTGCCAGGTGTGCGGGAAGCCGTGCAGCAGGAGAACCGCAGGTCCGTCCCCGGCGATTGCGACGTTGAGTTGGACGCCGTTCGTCGCGATGCGGCGCAGGTGGTGTGCGGTGGTGACGGGCATGACGGCTCCTCCGGATGGTTACCATTGGTGACCACAGAACGATAGGTAACTGTCCGACCGCTTCCTAGACGGCACTTTCAGGGAAGGTGGTGAGCCACAGGTGACCACCCGAGGAGCCCGGGCCGCCGGTCGCGGGGTACGCGGCGATCTGTTCGATCCCCATTGCCCGACGCGGCAGTTGCTGGACCGCATCGGTACGAAGTGGACGTCCATGGCCGTCAAGACGCTCGCCGATGCCGCACCGAGCGAAGTGCGCTTCGCGGAGCTGAGACGCCGGATGCCCGGCGTCTCGCAGAAGATGCTGTCCGTGACGCTGCGAAACCTGACCCGCGACGGGCTGGTGTCTCGCCGGGTCGAACCGACCGTGCCGCCGCGGGTCTTCTACCGACTCACCGGACTCGGGCTGTCCCTGGAAACCGCGCTTGCGGGGCTGCGGACCTGGGCGGAGGAACACATGGCCGAGATCGACCGCGCCAACGAAGCCGCCGACCAGGAGGCCGATGGGGGGTAGGCAGGTCGGTTCGGTTCCGCGCTCCGTACTGATGGCTGGGTTACTCGATGTAGCCGGCGTCGCCGCCCCGGTATCAGGTAGGAGGTGGAGGGGATGTCGCCGGCGCAGTGGCCGGCGACGAAGGAGCCGGTGAAGGACGACGGGGGAGACGGTGTTCGAGGACAGCATCTTCCTTCGTTGCGAACCGGCCCGGTCGCATTGGCGGCGATGCACCCGCACCATCGGATGCAATTTTTCTTGCACTCGCAGAGGTGACTACACATATGGTTGCCTCGGATGTTCGACGACTATGAGGAGCGTGGACGCCGTGACCATGCATTCGGCGACCCTGGCCATCAACGAGACCCTGCAGGCCCGTAAGGCCGCCGGCGAGAAGGTGCTGCACCTCGGCTTCGGCGAGGCTGGCCTCCCGGTCCCCGAGCCGGTGGCACAGGCACTCGCCGAGGCAGCGCGACGCAACGGGTACGGACCGGTCGTCGGCTCCGTCGAGGCCCGCGAGGCGGCCGCCGGCTGGTTCAGCCGCCGTGGCCTTGCCACCGACCCCGACCAGATCCTCTTCGCGCCGGGCTCCAAGTCCCTGCTGTTCGCCCTGCTCGCGGCGCTCCCCGGCGACCTGGTCCTGCCGCGCCCGGCCTGGGTCAGCTACGCGGCGCAGGCCTCGATCGTCGGCAAGCGGACCCTTCCGGTGCCGATCCCCGCCGGGGCCGGCGGCATCCCCGACCCCGAACTGCTCGACGAGGCCCTGGTGGCGGCGCGCGCC
Organism: Streptomyces sp. CB01635; assembly: GCF_002803065.1. GTDB lineage: Bacteria > Actinomycetota > Actinomycetes > Streptomycetales > Streptomycetaceae > Streptomyces. The sequence continues at coordinate 173,053 of NZ_NNBL01000013.1, read as the reverse complement.
GCGGGCCACTCCCCCGGCGTTCTGCTGCTCACCGTCCCGGACAACCCGACCGGCACCGTCGCGCCCGCCGACCAGGTGCGCGCGGTCTGCGCCATCGCCGAACGGCACGGCCTGGCCGTCGTGTCCGACGAGATCTACGCCGAGTTGGTGCACGACGGCAGCCGTGCGCCGAGCGCCGCCGCCCACCTTCCGGAGCGGACCGTCATCACCAGCGGGCTGAGCAAGTCGATGGCGCTCGGCGGCTGGCGGATCGGGTTCGCCCGCGTACCGCAGGGCCCCTGGGGCCGTGCGCTGACCGCGGATCTGGTCGGCGTGGCGAGCGAGATCTGGTCGGCTCTCGCCGCCCCGATGCAGGCGGCCGCCGCCTACGTGCTCGATGACCCCGACGAGGTCACCGCTCACATCGACACCGCGCGCAGGCTGCACGGGACGGTGGCGCGCGCGGTGCACGCCGAATTCGTCAAGGCCGGGGCCGACTGCCGGGCACCGCGGGCCGGTTTCTACCTCTACCCCGACTTCGAGCCGCTGCGCGCGGAGTTGGCCGCCCGCTCGGTGAGCACGGGGTCTGAGCTCGCCGGCGTCCTCCTGGAGGGGCACGGCGTCGGCGTGCTCGCCGGGTCCGCCTTCGGCGACGAGGAGCGCGGTCTGCGTGCCCGCGTCGCGACCAGCCTGCTCTACGGCGAGAGCACGGACCAGCGCTGGGCGGCCCTGCGCAGCGCCGACCCGCTCGCCCTGCCGTGGATCGCCGATTCGCTGGCGCATCTGCGCGGGGCGCTCGCGGACGTCACCGGGCGCGGCTGACGGCTCGTCGGGGGCGGGCGGCAGGGCAGGGCGGTCGGCCCTCTCTCCAGCCCGCCCGCGGCCGGGGCGCGCACGGTGGGCGTGTCAGCCGTCGTCGCGGCCCGCCCCGTCCACATACACGCCCAGGCCCTCCAGGAGTTCCTCCTCGCGCAGGAGCGTGGAGCGGGCGTCGTGGCCGCGGGCCTGGGCCACCCCCGCCGCAAGCGCCTGTACGAGCGAGGTGAACGCGGTCAGCGAGCGCAGCACCGAGGGGCTGGAGGCGTCGACGAAGAACGCCTCGTGGGCCTCGGGCGCCAGGGGCGAGGACGGGTTGTCGGTGAGCGCGACGCAGTGCGCGCCGCGCCGCCGCGCCCACGCGAACGCCCGTACCGTGTCGGCGGCGTAACGGTGCACCGAGACGGCCACGAAGCAGTCGCCCTCGCGGACCCGGCGCAGTTCGTCGGCGAGCCCGCCGGCGCCCCCGGTCACCGTCACCACGTCCTCGCGCAGCATCCGCAGCAGGTAGCCGAGCAGATACGCCGGGGCGTGGCACTTGCGGAGCCCGAGCACATGCACCTGCGGGGCTTCGGCGAGCGCCCGCACCGCCTCCTCCCAGGAGGCCCGGTCCACCTGGGCGAAGGTGCGGGAGATGTTGGCGAGGTCCTGCGCCGCGGCCCGCTCCAGCAGGTCGCCGCCCTCGGTGGCCAGCTGCTCCAAGTTGTCGTAACGGCGCAGCAGTTGGGCCTGCTCGCGCAGATGCGTGCGGCACAGCCGGGTCAGGCCGGGGTAGCCGGAGAGGCCGAGCCCGGTGGCGAACCGGACGACGGTCGCCTCGTTCACGCCGACCGCCGACGCCAGGTCGGAGACGGTCATGAAGGCCACACCCTCCGGGTCGGCCAATACCCGTTCGGCGAGCAGCCGTTGGGCGGGGGTGAGGCGTGCCGAACGTTCCTGGAGGCGCGACACGAGCTCGTTGTAGTTCGTCGGCGTCTGCCGTGCTGCGGATGACATGTGCTGATCCTCTCGCTCCGGCCCGGCGGCGGACCGTGCGGCCTGGGTCACGGGGCGGTCCGCAGGGCGCACTCGGTGAACGGGGTGTGTGTCATCGGGCGGCCGGAACGGCGCCCTCGGTGAACGCGGACAGCGGCAGTACGGCGTGTTCGCCCCGCGCCCCGCGCACCGTGATCCGGTCCCGGCCGAGGTCGGACACCGTGGTGCAGAGCGTCATCAGCGGGTCGTCGCCTGCCGCCGTCCGGTGCACCCCGTCCGGCAGGGGCGCGGAGGTCAGCGCCGACACGAACCACTCGGCGTCCGGCGCGTCGCCCGGACTCAGCCGCTCCAGCGCCCGGCCGCGCGCGGCGCTCTCCGCGTACTGGCCCAGGTCGGCGGTGGCGCCCTCGCCGCCGCCTGAGAGCGCGGCGTCCGGCGCATCGGGAAGCAGTCGGATGTGGTTGGTGTGCCAGTGCAGTTCGTCCGGGCCGGCCTCGACCATCGCGGTCCGGCCCGCCGCCGCCTCGACCACGGCGATCCGGCCGGTGGCGCGTTCGCCGATGGTGTACGCGAACCCGCCCGCGGTCGGCCGCGTCCGCAGCAGGTCGAGCGCCGCGTCGAGGGTCGGCGCCTGCTGCAGGGCCCGGGCCGCGAAGTGCCGGCCGGCGCCGGGGCCCGGCCGGACCACCTGGATGTGGTTGATGCCCCAGACCAGACCGTTCCCGGTGGCGGTGAACGCATTGGCCGGTACGAAGCCGGGGTACCACTGAGCAGTCACCGGGGCCTGTCCTTCGATCAACAGGGTGAGCAGCATCAGCCGTCCGTCGAGGGCGGGCGCCCCGTCCTCGTTGTGCGCGACGAAGGCCCCGGAGCCGCCACGTCGGCCCAGGTCGGTACAGCCGGTGCCGTCGCCGACGCCCAGGTCGCCGCGAAGGTTGGCGAGCAGGAGGTCGTCGAAGGGAACGCCGGATCCCTCGGCCAGCGCGGCCAGTTCGGCCAGTTCGCCGGGGAAGGCCTCCCGGGTCGCGGTCACCACCCGGTCGAGTCGGGCGGCGCCGGCCGGAGCTGCGGTCGCGCGCCGCAGCGCCTCCCGTTCGGGCATGGCCTCCTGGACGGCGTGGATGTCCGCGCGGGCAGTCTCGCCCAGCGCGCGGAAGGCATCGTCGCGGCTGCCGGACACCACGAGCCAGCGCAGTCCGGCCAGTTGCTGTTCCCTCACCGTCGCACCCATCGGGCCCGTCCCTTCGCTCGTGCGTCGCAGATCTCGTCAGGCTCTGGAAACCAAGAGGTGACCAGGGATTGACGCTATCAAGATTGCATAAGCATTATCACCTGCAAGTCTCATTGCACCCCGAGGTGCGCGGCTCCCCCGAACCCCGGTCGTCGCCCACCGCCCCGCGCCACGACCAGGAGCCGCCCATGAAGACGTCGCCCCGTACCCACGCGCAGCCCGACGCCGACGAACGGGCCGAACTGCGCGGCGCCCTGACCAATCGCAAGATGTCGATGATCGCCATCGGCGGCGTGATCGGCGCGGGGCTCTTCGTCGGCAGCGGCAGCGCGATCGGCGAGGCGGGCCCCGCGGTCGTCATCGCTTACGCGGCCATCGGCCTGCTGGTCATCCTGGTCATGCGGATGCTCGCCGAACTCGCCGTCGCCCGGCCCGACACCGGCTCCTTCTCCAGCTACGCCGGCCGCGAACTGGGCCCCTGGGCCGGCCTCACGATCGGCTGGCTGTACGCCTACCAGTGGTGCGTCACGGTCGGCTTCGAGGCGGTGGTCGGCGCCACCCTGGTCAACGGCCTGCTGCCGCAGATCCCCACCTGGCTGGCCGCACTGGTGCTGATGGCCGCACTGATCGCCGTCAACTTCGCCCGCGTCGAGTCGTTCGGGACCTTCGAGTTCTGGTTCGCCATGATCAAGGTCGCGGCGATCGTCGCCTTCCTGCTCATCGGCCTGGCTGCGGTGCTCGGCATGCTGCCCGGCGCGGACGCCCCCGGGATGACGAACCTCACAGGGCGCGGCGGGTTCGCGCCGCAGGGCTGGGGCGCGGTCCTCACCGCCTCGCTGGTGGTGTTCTTCTCCTTCTTCGGCTCGGAGGTCGTCACCATCGCCGCGGGCGAGGCCAAAGACCCCGCCCGCGCCGTCCGCAAGGGCATCAACAGCGTCGTCTGGCGGATCCTGCTCTTCTACATCGGCTCGATCGCCCTGGTCGTGACCCTGCTCCCCTGGAACGCCACCGCGGTCGCCCAGAGCCCGTACTCCGCCGTCCTCGACCACCTCGGCGTACCCCACGCGGGCACGGTCATGGACTTCATCGTGCTCACCGCCGTGCTCTCCTGCCTCAACTCCGGGATCTACTCCTCCTCCCGGATGCTGCACTCGCTCGCCGAACGCGGCGAGGCACCCCGCCTCCTGGCCCGCACCACCCGCCAGGGCGTGCCGGCCGCGGCCGTCGTCGCCGCCTCCAGCATCGGCCTGCTCACCGTGGTGGCCAACTACTTCCTGCCCAGTGGCACCGTCTACCAGTTCCTTCTCGACTCCTCCGGCGCCGTCGCGGTCGTCGTCTACATCGTCATCGTCGTCACGCACCTGCGCGGCCGCGCCCGGCTCGACCGCGGCGGCTTCGAGGACCGCGAAGTACGCATGTGGGCCTACCCGTATCTCGACGTCATCGCCCTCGCCGCCCTCCTCGCGGTGATCGGCGGCATGGCCGTCACCGACAGCAGCCGCCGCTCACTCTTCCTGACCCTCGCCATCACCGCCGTCGCGATCGTCGCAGGCACGATCCACCAACGGCGGCGGGCAGCGAAGAGCTGAGACCGAAGGCCCCGGCGGCGCGAGTGGCCTCGTCGGTCTGGGCTGGTTTCCTCGTGATTCCGTGCTGTCCCCCGCTCGATCTGATGCGCCTGTGGTGAGGCAGTGGTACGCCGCTCAGGGCGCTGTCTGCTCAGAAGGCCGTCACCAGTGCTGGTGACGGCCTTCGCCGGGGAGCCCTTTGGGGTGGTCAGGGGCAGCTGATCCGGGTGTCGCCCGAGTCCGTCGTGCGGGTGTCCGTGTTGTTGCCGCCGTTGGCGGTGTCATTGCCGGAGATGTTGTCGACGGTGTTGAGGTTGTCGGATCCGTTGTTGCCGATCAGGTTGTCGTTGCCGGGGCCGCCGTTCAGGGTGTCGTTGCCGTAGCCGCCGTCTAGACGGTCGTTGCCGTAGCCGCCGTACACGGTGTCGTTGCCGTAGCTCGCGTTGACGCTGTCGTCTCCGCCGAGGGCGCAGATCACGTCGTTGCCGAAGGTGCCGTTGAGGGTGTCGTTGCCGCTGGTGCCGATGATCGTGCAGCCGCGCGCATTGTTGACGGCGGTGGTCGCCGTGGCGCTGTTGTTGCCGGGGGTCGGGTCGGCCGCGGTAGCGGTGGCTGTGGCCCTGTCGGTGAGGGTGCCGTTGGCGCGGGGCTCGACCACGATCGTCACCGTGGGGTGGGCGCCGGGGGCGAGGGTGCCAAGCGAGCAGCTCGCGCTGGTGGCGGTGGTGGTGCAGGTGCCCTGGCTCGGGGTGGCCGAGACCACCGAGGCGGCGGGTCCGGTGAGGGTGTCGGAGACGGAGACGCCCGTGGCGGAGGCGGTGCCGCTGTTGTTGGTAACGGTCACGGTGTACGTCGCGCGGTCGCCGATGGTGACCGTCGCCGGGCCGGTCTTGGTGACCGACAGGTCCGCGCTCGGGGGCGGTGTGCCGGCGCCGCCCTCGTAACGGGCCAGGGCGAAGTCGGTGTTCGGGCCGCCCTGACCGGCAGCGACGATCTTGCCGTCGGGCTGGAGCGCCACGCCGCGGGCCTGATCGCTGCCGCCGAAGTCGGTGGTCACCAGACCGCCGGCGCCGAAGCCGCTGTCCAGGCTGCCGTTGGTGTTGTACCGCAGGACCGCGAAGTCGCCGCCGGGGCCGTTGCTGCCGGGGACGACGATCCTCCCGTCGGGCTGCAGCACGACGTCCTGGGCCCCGCCGCCACCGGAGGTGAGGACCCGGCCGGCGTTGCCGAAGGTGGTGTCCAAGCTGCCGTTGACGTTGTAGCGGGCCAGCGCGAACCTGCCGCTGCTTCCTCCGGCCGCGACGATTCTGCCGTCGGGCTGGACCGCCAGCCCCTCCACGGCCTCGTAGTCACCGAAATCGGTGCGCTCGATGCCGTCGCCGCTGAAGCTCGTGTCCAAGGTGCCGTTCGCGTTGTAGCGAAGGAGGACGAAGTCGAAGCGGGTCGTCCCGACCTGACCCCCGACAACGATCTTTCCGTCGGGCTGCAGCGCCAGGGCGCGCGCATCGCCGCCCTCCTGCAGTGACTCCGGTGCCGGGTCGGTGGTCACCTTGCCGTCGCCGCCGCCGAAACTCGTGTCCGGGGTGCCATCGGCGTTGTAGCGGGCCAGCGCGGCCTCGCCGCCGCTGGTGCCGAGGGCAACGATCTTGCCGTCGGGCTGCACCGCCACGTCCCGGGCTTCGTCCGGGCTGCCGAAGTCGGTGAACACCCTGCCGTCGCCGCCGCCGAAACTCTGGTCCAGGGTGCCATTGGTGTTGTAGCGGGCCACCGTGAACCAGCAGCAGTTCTCGTACCCTCGCCAGCTGCTGCCCACCGCGACGATCTTGCCGTCGGGCTGCAGCGCCACGGCGTGGGCCTCGCTCCACTGGAAGTCTGGGTTCATGTTGTTGATGGCGGTCGCCACGGTACCGTCGCCACCGAAACTGGTGTCCAGGGTGCCATCGGCGTTGTGACGGGCCAGCGCGAAGTCACTCTCGAATACCGCATAGTCGGCGGAAGCGCCGACAGAGACGATCTTGCCGTCGGGCTGCACCGCCACGTCGTTGGCGAGATCGTCGTCGGCGAAGCTGGTGAGCACCCTGCCGTCGCCGCTGAAGGTGGGATCGAGAGCGCCCGGGGCAGCGGCCGCGGTGCCGGGCAGGGCCAGGACGAGCGCCAGACCGGTGGTCGCCACGACCACGGCCCGGGCTGCCCGTGACCGGCGGCGTCTTCCCCAGTGTCGAAGCAACGCCGGTCGCAGATGAGAGGTCAGCATGGGCCGCAGCTTTGCGCCGGACGCACAACATTCCGTCCGTCGCTGGGCCGCGTTGCGCTCACCGGCCGCCGGAATCCACCCCCGCGGGTGAGAAACCACGACGAGGGCGGGTGAAGCGTCGGGGGACCGCAACTGAGACCACCGACCGGCGTGCGGCACGGGCCCGGCTCGTCGCCACATCCGGTGAACCAAGAAGCCCCAGCTCAGATGATGTCTGGGCTGGGGCTTCGGCGGACACCGCTTGGGGAGCGAGGTGGGGCCGGTTGAGGTCTGACCTGCGGCATCCGGGCACCCGTGTCTCTGGCTGTGGCCCCGCCAGCAGCCGCAGTTCCCCGTGAGTCCCCGCCCGATGTGGCGCGGTTGTGGCACTGACAGCTTCTGATCCGTGGCTCCATGAGATCCGGCACCTACGGTCAGTCGGACCATCAGTTGCCCTCGTACGGCATGGGGTGGGCCGACGATGCCCATCGGTCGGCGGGCATGATCTTCCCCGGAGGGGACGGATACGGACGTCGTAGAACTGATGGAATGGCTGGCCGAACAAGGGTGCTCGATGCTCTTCAAGGCCGACGGTGAGCGCACACGCGGACATCGATGGATGGTGATCGTCTCAGGCGGAGTCTTGGGAGAGTCATTCTTTAGGCGTGACTTGGCATCCGCCGACGCATGCCTTGAGGCCACACTCGCCCACTTGGAAAGCCGCGGCATGTCGCCGTTCGCCTGAAGAGGCGGCCCAGAATGGCCCCGCTGATGACGCTGCTCCCGTGTCAGAGCGGGGGGATACGGTGCAGCGACGAATTGAGCATGGTGTTTGGGGAGGGGCCTTGGGAGCCAAGACCGGTCTGCTCGTGTACGCCGACGGCGATGTGCCCGGTCTACTGCGGCAGGTGGGAGCGGCGGACTTGGAACAGACCTCCGTGATGATGCGGCGTCTCAATCCGAGCTGCGAGATCGAGGAAAGTCATGGCTCGGACCTGTATGAGGGCGTGTATCCCCCGGACGGAACGGCCTATGCGGCGAGCTGGCCCGGTGTGGAGATCGTCTGCGATCGGCGCGTGATGATCGATTCCCCGTCACAGCTCCCCGGACATCTCGTCGCGGCGAGTGCCGGCCGACGGTTGGTCCTGCACGCCATGCACAGCGTGGTCGACTGGTTGGCGTTCGCTGTTTGGGAAGACGGACGTCTCATCCGGTCTCTGAGCCTGTCACCGGACGACGGCATCATCGAGAACATCGGCGAACCTCTCCCCTTCGAACTTCCCTACTGGGCTGGGGATCGTCCGGCGGACGTCATTCCGTGGCCAGGTGAGGAAGAGGAGCCATACGCCCTGCCCTTTCATCCTCTGGAGCTCGGTGAAGACGCGCTGCGTGCACTCTGCGGCTTCATCCAGGAGGGCATGCCTGAGTCCGGGGACGTCGACGCGGAGAACATCGAGCTCCATGGTTTCCGCGTGAGGGACCCGAACGGCTCCGACCCCGCCGAGAAGGAAGCAGAGCTGCGGAGGGTCGTGGAAACGATGGGGCCGCCCCAGTTCTACAGGATGGGCCCTGACGGCTTGTTGGTCGAAAGCAACAGCCCCTAGCTCCCGCAGGGGCCGAGTGAAGCCAGGCCGTTTCATCGAACGGCGGAGGGCGCGCTGGTTGGCCACAGGTTTTGAACCTGTGGCCTCATCCTTATCAGGTCGATCGAGGGGACTTCTTGACCTCAACCGACCCCGGCTGTGGCCGAGGTTCGGCGTTGATCGGCACTGTTGGGCTCGTCGGTGCGGCTACAGCAGTGGAGTTTGACTCGGGCGGCCAACAGGCAGCCCTGTGGAGCTGTCCCCAGTCTGACACTGGATCATGTCGCCATGTCCCTGCCTTTCGGCCCCGACCGGCAGACCCGCGAGTTCGAGTGCGAGTGCTGCAACGCCCCTATCGAGCGGGCGTGGAACTTCATCTGCTCAGACGGTGAGCCGTACGCCGTCTACTTCGCGAACTGCTACCACCACCGCGACCGCGATCACGACGCCTGGATAGATGTGATCTTCGGGACGTGGGGAACGGGTCAGATGCCTGGGCTGATCACATCGCGTTCGCATGCCGTGTCGGACCCGTGGCCGGGCAGACGACTCCAGCTTCGACGCTCGTGACTGCCGGGCTGGCCAACCCTGACGGGCCGCTGTTCGGCCTGAAGCTCGATCGTGAAGCGGCCTTGCAGCATCCGCGGTTGTCCGACTTCTGGGAGGCTTCTGACTTCGTCTTGGAGCACGACCCATTGGTTCGTGGCCACCTTTATGGGAGCTGATGAGCGCGGCGGCGGATTCTTGCCCTTCCATCAACGTGTCTCTGCACGGATCGACGGCGGTGAGCTTGCCGGCAACTCCAAGCAGTTGGAGGGAGCCGAGCGCATCGTCCGGTCTTGTCGCCCAGCAGCCCCGCCTGGACCACGCGCAGCAGCAGTGGCGGGGGCAGGCAGTGCAGCGGCTCCTTGAACTCGGCGTACATCGACTCGTCGATCGACTGGACGGTTATCGAGCCCGATGAGGTCGGCCGGCGCGAGCGGACCCATCGGGTGGGCGCAGCCGAGGGTCATGCCGTCGTCGATCAACCGTCAGCCCCGGCGGCCCGTCCGGGTGGCAAACTGCCTCGAACGGAAGAGTCACCGATGGCCCAGCATTGCGATCATGAAATCGTCATGAGCCACTCATTACATGATCAGACACGTGATGCGTACGCTGTGCGCCGCCACCCTCGTGGCCGCTCCCCTCGCCCTGACCGCAACGCCTGCACAAGCCCTGACGTCATGTACGGTCAACGGCCGTCCCGTGTCCGGTACGACCGTCAGTGGTACTGCCGGCTCCGACAACATCAGCTGCGGCGCCCTTGCCTCGGGCGATAGCGTCAACGGCTTGGGCGGCAGCGACTACATCGTCATCAACGGCATCGTTGCCGGCACCGTCGACGGCGGCGCCGGCGGCGACTTCCTCATGGCCAACGCCGGTACCACGGCGACCGGCAAAATCCTCGGCGGCGCCGACGGCGACTCCCTCTTCGTCGGCCCGAACGCCGGCACCGTCGACGGCGGACTCGGGTCGGACTTCTGCCGAGTCGCTTCCGGTAACCCCCCAATCAGCTGCTGACCGGCAGCGGGTTCGTCGGGCCGGCCAACTGTGACGCTCAGAGTGGCCAGCTGGCGTGCCACGACACGCGGTGGCCATCGTCGAGGCGCACGGCATCCCGCTCGCGGCCATCACCACCGGCGGCAACCGCAACAACGTCACCCAACTGATCCCGCTGATCCAGGCCGTCCCGCCGATCCGCGGTAGGCGCGGCCAGCAACTGCGCCGCCCCGACCACCTGTACGCCGACCGCGGCTATGACCACGAGGTCTACCGGGACAAGGTCCGCGGGTTCCAGATCACCGCGCACATCGCCCGGCGCGGCACCGGGCCCGGCTCCGGCCTGGGCGTGTGCCGCTGGGTCGTGGAAGGAGCGATCGCGCTGCTGCACCGGTTCCGCTGCCTGGGTATCCGCTGGGAGATCCGCGACGACATCCATCACGCGTTCGTCACCCTTGGCTGCGCCGTCATCTGCTGGCGACGACTGCGCACCGCACTTTGTCGAGAGCAAGGGCGGGCGATCGCCCCAGGGGATGGCCTGCCCGATGCGTCAGAACGCATACGTAGCAGCCGGGCCCGCGCAGCCTCACATACGGGATCTCAGCACGTCGATCTCACACCCCGGCGCGGAGGGGTCGAAGCCGTGCTCGATCAACCAGCGAACCGCCAGCAGGCTTCGCAACGACCACCACGCGTGGATCACGTCGAGGTCGATGTCGGTGCCATAGCCGGCGATGACGTCGTCGAGGTGCTCCTCGTGTCCGAGCGTGAAGGTGGCGAGGTCGTACAGGGGGTCACCCTGGCCCGCCTCGGACCAGTCGATGATGCCTGTGACCTCGTCGCGGTCGACGAAGACGTGCGCGATCTGCAGGTCTCCGTGCGTGAACGCCGGAGTCCACGGCCGGAGCGCGGCCTCGGCGACCTGGCGGTTGCGGGTGACCACGTCGGCGGGCAGGACGCCGTTCGTCACGAGCAACTCGCACTCGTCGTCGAGTTCCGCCGCCAGCGCGACGACGCTCCGGCCGGCCCGGCCCGGCAGGGGCGGCAGGGGCGCTTCGTGCAGCTTCCGGATGGCGGCACCCGCCGCGGCCCACGCCGCCGGCGACCCGGTCGACGGCCCGCCGAGGCGCCCAAGCGTCGTCCCGGGGACTGCGGCGATCGCGAGCACGGGCGGCTTGCGCCACAGGACCTCCGGGGTCGGGACCGGCGCGAGGGACATCGCCTCGACCTCGACGTCGATGCGCGCCTGATCGGCGTCCACCTTCAAGAACACGTCGCCGACGCGCAGAGTCGCGCGCTCGGAATGGGCGACGACGACTTTGACCTCATCCATGGGCGGCCAGTATCCCGGGGATGATCGCCGACGTCACCGGGTTTGTCGCATGCGCTTACGCGCCTGACCGCGTCCCGCTCCCCGGCTGCCTCGTGCACGACACCGACCTTCTGACCAGGTCAAACCCACCGCTTTTGTTAGGAGTCCTTATCCAAGCGGGACACCTGGTAGTGGACGATGGACCAGCCGTCCGCCACCCGGCGCACCACAATCGCGAGCTTGACGGCAACCGGGGTCCGGTCGGTGAACGAGAACTCGGCGTCCAGGTAACCGAGTACCAGGTCGTCGGCCAACCGCCGGGTTTCGAGAATCCGGTACTCGGCAGCATACCCAGGGGTCAGGAACTGCTCTCGACTATGCGTCTATAAGCGTCTTTTAGATGTCATGAGTGTCGTATGGTCTGGTGTATGAACCTGACGGAATGGGCGCGCGCACAGGGGGTTGCCCCGCGTACTGCGTACCGCTGGTTTCGTGAGGGCACGCTGCCGGTCCCTGCGGAGCGAGTGGGGCCGCGCACGATCCTGGTGAACATCGACGCGAACGCCTCACCGTCCGTGGCCGGTGGCGTGGGCCTGTACGCCCGCGTCTCCTCCCATGACCAGGAGGCCGACCTGGAGCGGCAGACCGCACGCTTGTCGGCATGGGCCGCGAAGGCCGGGCATAGATAGGGTCGTGCGCGTCGAATCCGAGATCGCTTCGGGCATGAACGGCGCCCGTGCCAAGGCCCGTCGCCTGCTGGCCGACCCGGCGGTGACCACCGTAGTGGTGGAGCACAAAGACCGGTTGGGCCGTATGAGCGTCGAACTCGTTGAGGCCGCTCTGGCTGCAACCGGCCGTCGACTCGTTGTGCTGGATGACGGCGAGGTCGAAGACGACCTGGTGCGCGACATGGTGGAGGTTCTGACCTCGTTCTGTGCCCGCCTGTACGGCCGCCGCAGTGCGAAGAACCGTGCCATGAAGGCACTGGAAGCGGCGGCTGCCGATGGCTGACAAGAAGAAGCAGCTCCGCACCATCGACCCGCCGTTCGTTGCTGTCGGCCCGTCCGGTGTGGCGTTACGCGACCGTCTCAAGCACCTCACACCAAAGGACGAGAAGGTGTTGCGTCTGGTCGGCGAGCACCAGGGCCGCCTGGCCTCTGTCGACCTCAAGGCCCGTTGCGCAGCCGGGCACAAGCACGACAACGACGCGTGGGCGTCCCGGAAGCGTGACCTGACCGAGCAATCGTCGTCGCGTATCGCGGGTGCGATCACGAAGGCCACGCACGACCAGTACGGCCTGGCCCGACGCTGCCTGCTCGCCCATGTCCAAAACCTTGAAGCCGGTGTCCGCATGCTGCGACACCGCCTGTCCCTCCCGATCGGGGAGAAAGGCAGCAAGCGGGCGCCGGGCGGGTACCGGTCCAAGGGCGAGTGGTTCCACAAGTCCCGCCGCCTGGCTACCCTTGAACACCGCCTCGACGTGGCCCGCGACGACTGGAAGAGCGGGCATGTCCGTGTCGTTCGCGGTGGCCGGCGGCTGCTCAAGAACCGGCACAACCTTCAGGCCGCGCAGCTCACCGAGCGTGAGTGGCGTCAGCGTTGGGAGGCTGAGCGCTGGTTCCTCGCCGCGGACGGCGAGTCCGGAAAACGCTTCGGGAACGAGACGATCCGCGTCACACCTGACGGCGAAGTGTCGATCAAGATGCCCGCCCCGCTCGCCCACCTGGCCAACAGTAAGCATGGCCGGTACGTTCTTGCCTCCAAGGTCGCGTTCGCGCACCGTGGGGACGAGTGGCGCGACCGCACCGAGGCCAACCATGCCGTCGCCTACCGCATCCACTGCCAGGTCGAGCGGGGCCGCTGGTACCTCACCGCTTCGTGGACCAGGTCCGTCGTGCAGACGATGCCGATGGCCACCGCCTGCGCCAAGGGCATGGTCGGCCTCGACACGAACGCCGACCACTTCGCCGCCTACCGGCTCGACCGGCACGGCAACCCGGTCGGCGACCCGCGCCGCTTCCACTACGACCTGTCCGGCACCGCCGACCACCGCGACGCCCAGATCCGGCACGCCCTCACCCGCCTCCTGCACTGGACCAAGCAGACCGGCGCGCAGGCGATCGGCATCGAAAACCTGGACTTCGCCGCCGAGAAGACCCGCGAGAAGCACGGCCGCAAGAAGCGGTTTAGGCAACTCATCTCCGGTATGCCCACCGGTAAGCTCAAGGCCCGCATCGTCTCCATGGCCGCCGAGCACGGCATCGCGATCGTCGCCGTCGACCCGGCATACACCTCGATGTGGGGCGACCAGCACTGGCGCAAGCCCCTGATCAGCAAGACTCGCAGCATGACTCGCCATGACGCCGCCTCGGTGGCCATTGGCAGGCGCGCCCTCGGGCACCCGATCCGGCGACGGACGGCACCGCCCCAGCATCACCAGAGTGATGGTGCTGGGCATCGGACCGTCCAGGCCGATCGTGGTGAGCGAGGGCGTGAGGAAACCCGCCGCCCCGTCGCGGAGCGTGCACACGATGCGCGTTGCCGGACAGGGACAACGAGAACGCGGGGGACCAGCGCATCCAAAACCGTTCGGGATGCGCGCAGTTCTGGGACGTGGGTACAAGACTCGCTCCTGGACACTGCCTAGGAACGGTTGGGAGTCGTAGTACTCGGCGATGCCCCGGTGCCCGACGGTGTACGGGTGCAGGCCCTGGAAGATCGCGTCCTCGGTGTAGAGGGAGGCGACCTGCTGCGGGTCGTGCGCGTCGACGGCCGCCTTCCAGGGGGCGAGGACGCCGCGCAGGATCGCCGCGTCGTCCGTCGTGGTGTTCGTCGTGGTGCTCATCGGGTTTCTCCCGTCGGATGGAGCGGAGCCGAGGTGTCGGACGGGGCCGGGGATCAGTGTCCGGTGCTCATACCGCCGTCGACGTGCAGGATCTCGCCGGTGACGAAGGGAGCCGTCTCGAGGAAGACCACGGCGTCGACGATGTCGTCCACCTCGCCCATCCGGCCGACCGGGTGGAGGGCGGCGAGGCCTTGGTGGGTCTCCTGCGGGTGCATCGGGGTCCGGATGGTGCCCGGCGACACGGCGTTGACGCGGATGCCGCGGGTTGCGTACTCGATGGCGAGGGACTTGGTGGCGGACTGCAGTCCGCCCTTGGTCAGCGAGGCCAGGACAGAGGGGACGCGGGAGTCCGCGTTGTCGACCAGGCTGGTGGTGACGTTGACGATGTGGCCGCCGCCCTGGGCAAGCATGTGCGGAACGACCAGCTGGGAGATCCGGAAGAACCCGGCCAGGTTCACGCCGGTGACGGTCGCGTAGTCGTCGGCCGTGTGATCGGCGGATACGAGCAGGTGGCCGATCATCTGTGCTCCGCGACCACCTTGCGCTGCCGCCGGGACGAGTGGATCGCAGCTGGGGTGATGGAGACCCTGAGGCTGCTTGTACTCGCCTGCTTTGACCGGGCATACCGCTCGTCACCGACCCAGCGCCGGCCACCACCCGCGACCAGACGCTACTGCCCGCCACTCTCGGCCAATTCGCCGATCTGGAAGCTTCTCTGGGGCCACTGCCCGAGCATCCGCGGCTGGGCCCGGACGCCGGGTACGACTACAGCGGTTCACCTCGACCTGAAGGCCCGCGGGCCCACCGACCAGATCGCCGAGCGCGACGCGAAAACCCCGATCCAGGCGGGCGGACGCTGGGTGGTCGAGCGTACGAACTCCTGGATGAACAACTCCGGCAAGCTCCGCCCCTGCACCGAGCGACGAAGAGCTCCCATCGAGTTCCTCATCGCCCTGGCCGGCGCCATCATCACCGTCCGCTGCCTGATCCGCGGCGCCTGGCCCCTCTACCGCTGGGACACCCGCCCACGAAGCCCCCCGCATCCGATGACCCACGCGGCGGACGCAGACGGGCAGTCGGTCGCCCGACCACGTGGGACGGAGGGCCTCATCGCGTAGACAGCGACCGTCACGCTGTCACCACGGGTACGCCGTCCGGGCGGTCGGCAAGCAGGGCCGCGATGTGGTCCGCGCAGTGAAGGGCCGCCCTGGCCATGGCGCTCCTGGTCATCCCGGCCACATGCGGGGTCAGCAGGGCGTTCGGCAGACCGACGAGCGGCGAGGCGAAGGCGGCGTGCTCGTGCTCGAAGGTGTCGATGGCGGCCGCCACGAGCGGGTGTGCGGGGTCGCGCAGCGCCTCGGCCAGCACCTGCTCGTCAACGATCCCGCCCCGGGCGGTATTCAGCAGGATCGACCCCGGACGCATCAGCGCGAGCTCCGCCCGCCCGATCAGGCCTCGGGTCTGCGAAGTGAGCGGCAGGTGCAGGGAGACCACGTCACTGGTCGCCAGCAGTGGCGTGAGGGAGCGGGCCCGGGGCACCGACGCCTCGGCCGGACGCCGTGAGACGGCCTGGACTTCCATGCCCAGGGCCGTCGCCCGCTCGGCCAGTGCCAGGCCGATCCGACCCACCCCGACGATGCCCAGGGTCAGCTCCGACAGCTCCACCGCCGGTACGGCCGATGCGCGCCAACTACCGTCGTGCGAGGCCTCGTTGTGTGTCTGGAGATGTCGAGTCAGGGCGAGTAGCTGGGCCAGGGTGAACTCTGCGACCGCGTTCGCGTTGGACCCCGGGGTATGGGTGACCGCGACCCCGTGACGGGTGGCGGCTTCCAATTCGACGTGATCGGTGCCCGCCCCGGCCCGCCCGACCACGCGGAGCCGGTTGGCCAGCATGGCGTCGGTCGCCGCCGCGAGGAACGCGGCGCGCAGCGGCACACCGGCACGGGACTTGACCGCGTGGTAGCCAAGTCCGTCCCGGACGGTCTCGGCGAGCAGCGCGGACTCGTCGAAGGCGTCGAAGTCGGTGAAGTCCACCCGGCCGGCCCAGGCAGCGCGCGCCCCAGCCTGATCGGCCACCCGCCGGAGATTCAGCGTGACGGCCAGCCCGTGGCCGAGCAGACGCTCCAGCTCCCGACCAAGCAACTCGCCAGGAGCCGCATCCAGCAGCAGGACTCGGGCCCGCTCCATATGATCCCCCCTTCCCCTGCACGGACCGTACTGCGGTCCAGGGGCTGGCCACCGAGAGACCCGCGCCAGCCCGATCCCTCACCTACTGGCGGAGCCTCCTCCATGGATTACTCACGCCGGGGGCTGTCCCGAGCGGCGGACCAACGGGCAGAGGGCCCCCTGGTTCACCCAGGAGGCCCTCTGGATTTCCACTGCTGAGTTGTGATGGGAGGAGTCCCCCGCAACGGAAAGTCCATTTGGGAACGTGCGACCCTGACTCGATCCCCGGCCTGGGATGCGTCGGCGAAGATGGACCTGTCCACCGTCCACGCCAGCGAGGAGCCCTTGCACAGATGGCTACTTCCGCCCCCGGCCCGAGGCCGCCGACGATCGCCGATGTCGCACGTGTCGCCGGCGTTTCGCGCACGACCGTGTCGCACGCCCTGAACGGGCTCGGCAAGGTCGATCCCCGGACGCGGGAGCGCGTCAGGCAGGTCGCGGCGGAGCTGGGATACCGCCCCAACCTTCGGGCGCAGCGGCTGCGGCGTGGACAAGCGAAGGCCATTGCGCTGGCCTCCTCGATGCCGTTCGCGGTGGCGGGCGGGCCGTCCCGGCTCGGCTTCTACATGGAGGTCGCCGCGGCGGCCGCGGAGAGCGCACTCCTTCACGACTACGCACTCGTACTCGTACCGCCCGTGCAGTCGGATTCCGCGCTGTACTCCGTCGACATCGACGGGGCCATCGTGGTCGAGCCGGAAGTCGATGATGCCGCGGTCGCCCAGCTGCGTGAACGCGGCCTGCCGTACGTGACACTCGGCAGGCCGGTGTCTGCCGAGGAGGACGCGCTCTACGTCGACCTGCGCGGTGAACTGGTGGTGGAGCTGCTGCTGGCGCACCTGCACGAGCAGGGTGCAGTGAGGCCGGCGCTGATCGTGGGCTCCGGTTCGCGGCGTTCATCCGTCGATGCGCTCACCGCGTACGAGCGCGTGGCCGCGCGGCACGGCTGGACGCCGATCGTGGCGAGGGTCCCGGAGTCGGGCGGTGAGCAGGCGGGGTACGAGCGGTGCGCCGAACTGCTCGCCGAGCACCCGGACGTCGACGCGGTCTGCGCGCTGGTCGATGCCTTCGCGGTGGGTGCGGTCCGGGCGATCCGGGACAGCGGGCGGACCGTACCGGACGGCGTCATGGTCGTCACCCGCTACGACGGCCTGCGCGCCCGCACGTGTGAACCGCCTCTGACGGCGGTCGACCTGCACCTGGACAAGGCGGCGTCCGACGCGGTGGAGCTGTTGCTGGGGCGGCTTCGCGGGGACGCCGCTACGCCGTCGGTGGCGGTGTCCCCGAACCCGCGGGTGATCGTCCGGGCTTCGTCGGCAAGAGTCGGCCGGAGGTCAACCACCCGGGACTAAGGCGATGGATCGATTGGTGCGAGAGCGCACGAATGGGTCTCTAGTGCTGCGCCGCAGAAGTTCCGTCGATGGCTATCGAGCGGTAAGGCGTTTGTTGATGTCCTCGACGTCGAACCGGACTGGGTCGAAGGTGCCGCCGACCCATTCCAGGAGTTCGTCGTGCTCCTCGCGCCCGGGGTCGGTGACGGCCTCGTTGAAGTTCGCGTAGCCCACGGGCCGCCGCAGTCCTCGGGCGGGCAGGCCGGGCGGCCGGTCAGGCATCGGGGTAGGCCGTTCCCGGTTCCCTGGGCAGGGCCTTCTCCACCTCGATGCGGTGCACCCAGTCGCCACCGAAGTCGCACCCGCCCGGGGCCGGACGGCCGGTCGGGGTGCTTGCGCGAGCGGGCAGCCATCGCGGTTTTCTCGTCCACCGACACCACCACCGAGCGCGGCGGGCAGCTGCGGTAAAGGGCGCACACACCTCGGCCGCCTTGATGAAGAAGTACGGGTCGGCGGGGCGAGCCAGCCAGCCGTGGACCCGGTGCGGCACGTACCCGCTCCTCCAACACACACCGATCGTCAAGATCAAGCACCATGCCCGGTCAACGAGACGGCGCCCATCGGCGGGACTTGGAAGCGGCGGGCGCCACTGCTGGTCAGCTCATCCGCTCCACAGCGTCCTTGGACTCCTTGAGCCCTTCGCCGGTGAGCTGTCGGTACACCTTGATGGCCTCGATCTTCTTGCCCTGCCGGATCAGTTCATGCACCCGCTCCATGCCGGGTATCTGCGGCACCTCCACACCGAGGTGACTGAGCAGCAGATCCACTTTCTGCTCCAGACGGGCAAGCCGCCGCTCGACACTCACGATCTTCCCCGACGGGGACGACAGAGAGAGCAGGGCAACGAGTACAAGGACAGCGGACAGCAGTACGAATTCCATGCTCGAACCTTATGGCTTCGCGACGGACGCTCTGTCAGTGGTCTGAACAGCGTGCCTCACACCATCATCGCTGGTCGGCGGCAGAGGACTCCTCTTCGGCAGTGCGGCGGAACTTCCGCGGCGCGGCACCAGGATCCCCTCGTGCAGGCATGCAGGGCTCCTCAAGTGCCGCTTCCGGGTGGGACGTTGGCAAGAGTCTCACCTGCACGGTCAACTTCACGACCGCGACGTTGCCTGCCGCCTGACGTACCGACATGCGAACAGCGCACATTCCTCACCAGCCACACCCGCCCGGTTTCTTGCGGGCGCTCCGCGACCCGTTGCCGCGTCGACGCCCCGCATCGCCATCACCGGATGCGATTCCTCCCGGGGGCATACCCCCGGGGTCCTGGCTGATCTTCTTCCAGCCGCAGGTCGTGCCGGCGCTGGTGCAGTGCTCGAAGCCAGGGTTGCTGACATGGACGGCGTCGTTGTCCTGCATCCGCCGAGCCGGGGCCGGGATCTCGTGGAAGGCTCCCGTGTTCTGGGTGAGCGGGGGCCAGGCACCGAGCGTCGCCCTTATATGTTCTATGCTATAAACCATAGAACGCTTTTCGGCCGGTCCGCCGACAGGACCAAACACCGCATCAGCACGACCTGAGTCGTCCCGCAGATCAGCGGCGGCACGGAGGGCGAGGAAAGAGGCGCGATGAGTCCCCGCAGGAGTGACAGCCGTGAGCGCATGCTGCGCTCCACGATGACCCTGCTGCGCGTGCACGGCGCGAGCGCGACCACCGTCGACCGGGTGCTGGCGGACAGCGGTGCCCCGCGCGGCTCGGTCTACCACCACTTCCCCGGCGGTCGGACCCAGATGGTCGAGGAGGCGGTTGCCCTCGGCGGGGACCTGGTGACCGGCATGATCGAGACCCTCGCGCAGGCCGAAGACCCGGTCCGAGCGGTGGACGATTTCTTCGCGCGCTGGCGCAGCCAGGTGGAGGACAGCGGTTTCCGGTCCGGTTGCCCGATCGTCGCGGTGGCCGTGGAGACCAACGACGACGCACCCCAGCTCGCCCGCTCCGCAGGCCAGGCCTTCGCCCGCTGGCAGAAGGCGTTCAGCGCCCTCCTGCGGGGGCATGGCCTGTCCGAGGAGCGCAGCCGCCGCCTGGCCGCCCTGATCGTGGCCGCGGAGGAGGGCGCTGTGGTGCTGTGCCGGGCCCAGCAGAGCACCGCCCCGATGGAGGACGCGGCCGCCGAGATCCACGAACTGCTCGTCCAGGCCCTCTCCGACCGGCCCGAAACCGGCGACGGTACCCGTCCGTGACCCGCCGCAACGCCGACCGCACCGACCGACCCACTTCAAAGGAGCCGCCATGCCCACGCTGGAACGCCAGGACGACGTCTTCATCCTCGATCTCGGCGATGGGGAGAACCGCTTCCACCCCGACTGGATCGCCGCCTTCGACACCGCCCTGGACGAAGTCGAGAAGGCCGAGGGACCGCGCGCCCTGGTCACCGTTGCAACCGGCAAGTTCTACTCCAACGGCCTGGACCTGGACTGGCTCTCAGCCCACGCCGAACAGCACCAGGACTACGTCGTCTCCGTCCAGCGGGTCTTCGCCCGTCTGCTCTCCTTGCCCGTGATCACCGTGGCCGCCGTCCAGGGGCACGCCTTCGCCGCCGGAGCGATGCTCACCCTCGCCCACGACTTCCGGGTGATGCGCACCGACCGCGGTTTCTGGTGCCTGCCCGAGGTCGACATCAACATTCCCTTCACGCGCGGCATGGCCGCCCTCATCCAGGCCCGCCTCGCCCCGCAGACCGCACACGAGGCCATGCTCACCGGCGGCCGCTACGGCGGCACCGATGCGGCAGCCGCCGGCATCGTCGACCAGGCCGTCGCCGAGGACGCCGTCCGCACCACCGCTGTCGAACTCGCCCGCACCAACGCGGGCAAGGCCGGCGACACCCTGGCCACCATCAAGGACCGGATGTACGCGCCCGCCCTGGCCGCCCTGCGCGACACGGACAGCCCGCTCGCCTGACCCGCCCTTCGAACCCGACCGCCGCACCCCCGCAGCGCTCCAGCCCATCAAGGAGACCACGACCATGACGACCACCGACCCCGCCGCCTTGACCGGCCTGGAACTGATGCGCTGGGTGCAGAGCACGAACAGCGACGACATCCCCTCCATACGCCGCCTGATCGGCATGCGCGTCGACGATGTCGACCATGGGCGCGTCGTCATGTCCCTCAAGACCCGCCCCGACTTCACCAACCCCCTCGGCACCGTCCACGGCGGCATCGCCGCCACCCTCCTCGACTCGGTCATGGGTTGCGCCGTCCACACCACCCTGCCCGCCGGGGTCGGCTACACCACCCTCGAGCTCAAGGTCAACTACATCCGCGCCTCCCACGTCAACGGCCAGAAACTCACCGCCAGCGGCACCGTCATACACGCCGGTCGCCGCACCGCCACCGCTGAAGGCAAGGTGCTGGACGACAACGGCAAGCTCATCGCCCACGCCACCACCACCTGCCTCATCCTCCAGCCGGCCGAGTGATCAGTACGCGGCGTCCTCCTCGGCGGCATCCGGGTCCCGGAGGGGGCGCAGGCCCTGGCCGGGGCCACTGGCCCTAATGCTGAACAGACAGCGGGCCAGGAAGTTGACGTGCCGGTCCTTGAGCGGAGAGAGCAGGGCTGCACCCTCGTCCTTGATGCCGTTTCCCTCGGCGCGGAGCTGGACGACAGCGGCGTCGAGCGGAAGAACGTCTACATCTACTCCCAGCTCAAGTCCTGCTCGTCGTCCGAGGTCGCGGCGGTGATCGAGTGCCTGCTGCGGCATTGCACGGACGCCGAGATCGAGTCCAACTACGTTGATACGCACGGCGCGAGCGTCGTCGGGTTCGCCTTCACCGAGTTGCTCAACTTCCGCCTGCTGCCAGGCAGCAGCGACATCAGCAACGACGGGTGGTAGTCACAGGGCAACCCTTAGGGTGTGCGGCATGACGCTGCAACTTGTTCAGGTGAACTTCAAAGCTCGGGACGACTCGGCGCTTGGCCGGTTCTGGGCGGAGGTGCTCGGCTGGGGTGTTTCCAGCGAAGGGCCCGGAGTCACCAACCTGGAACCCGAGGGCTTCGACTGGCCGGACCCATCCGCCGTCTGCGTCGACCTGGTCCGCGTCCCGGACCCGGAGACGGTGAAGTACCGCGTGCACATCGAGCTCGCCACCACTTCCGACGCCCATCAGGCGGAGTTGGTCGCACGCCTGAAGGAGCTCGGGGCGACGACCGCCGATGTTGGCCAGGGCGAAGTGCCGTGGACGGTGATGGCCGACCCGGAAGGCAACGTGTTCAGCGTTCTGGAGCCCCGAGAGCTCTACCGGGACACCGGGCCGATAGCCGCCGTGGTCGTCGACTGCGCCGACCCACGGGCCATGGTCCGGTTCTGGGGCGAGGCAATCGACTGGACCGTCCACGAACTGACCGACGACCGCGCCCTGCTGCGCTCCGTCAAGGGCGTCGGGCCGTACCTGGAGTTCCGCCGCACGCCGGACGACAGGGTCGTATCGAACCGCATCCATCTCGACGTGATGTCCAACCCTGTCGAGGATCAGGCGAGGGAGGTCACCCGGCTCGAAGGTCTCGGGGCGACACGGGCCGACGTGGGTCAGGGTGACGTCTCCTGGGTCGTCCTGGCTGACCCGGAGGGCAACGAGTTCTGCGTCCTCGGCCGGGGCTGACGCGGAGCTCCGTCCGCTCCCTCATGGCGGTGCGGTGCGGCAGTGCGCGGCGCTGACGATCGCGGCGGGCCTTGCGCGTGCTGGTCGCCGCGACTTCGATGACCTCTCGCATCTGCGCCACCATGGCGGACAACGCGTTCTCATCGGCCTCGGTGCCGCCCAGCTCACGCAGCCACGCAATGGCGCCTGCTGATCCCTTTGAGCTGGGCTAAGACGTGGTCGGCTATTGAAGGTCGGGGTGCTGGTCTGGTGATTCGGCCAGTGGGTGATTCGGCCGGTGGGTGATTCAGCAGGCCGTCGAGCTGACGGAGTCGGGTTCGGTGCTCGGCTTGCGGCGGGTGGCCCGCTGGGACGCGCGATCGGAGACCAGGCCGACGACGGCCCGATGGGTGGCGGCGTAGTACTCGCGGCGCCCGAGGAACCGTTGCAGCGGGCGCCACTGCTTGTGCTCGGCGTTGGCGTGCTCGACACAGATCCGGGCGGAGGGCTGGCGGCGCCGCATCTCGCGCGAGGCGTACTGCTCTCCGAGTGACGCACCCTCACCCTTCGGCTTCTTCGGCGGTGCGCTGACCTGTTCTGGGAACTCCTTGGCCAGGCCCCGGTAGCCCTCGTCGACCTCGGCCATCGCTCGTGGGTGCAGGCGGAATTGCTCGATGACGCCCTCGGTGCGTATCGCGGTCTGATCGTGCATTCGACCGGGCCGGTCGGCCCCGGACCACAGGGTTCGGCCTTGGCCGTCGCTGATCGTGGTGGTCTTCACGGCGTTCTGCCTCTTCTTGGCAGAGAAACGAACGCGCAGCGGCCCGGTCGGTCACCCGGGGGCGGCGGACCCGGGTTTCGGTACCGTCGATGCGCAGTTTCACACCCTCGGCGGCTGCGTAGGCGAACACATCGGCGAGAGTCCGCAGCCACAGACCGGGCCGGTCGGGGACAGCGAAACCTCGGTCGCCGAGCAGCGGCCGGAGTTCCCCAATGGCCTCGGTGATTGTGGAGCGGGCCACCCCGTACAGTTCCGCGGGTACGGCGTGCGGAAGCTGGGTGCGTAGATGGACCAGCATGACCAGCAACCCGGTCGGTAGACACCAGTTCGTACTTGCGCCCCCGGCCTGCTGGCCGCGCTCACCACCACGGCGCTCCCCACCGCGGCAGTCACGCAGCGTGGACTCACGTCGCGCCTGCCGCGGTGTGGCCAACTCCTCGATCTGAGCGCCGAGTTGTGCACGGGAGAGGCCGGTGAAGGCAGGATGGGACAAGGCCGCACGGGCCCAGTTCTTGGTCACGCTCGAAGAACCCGTGCGGCCTCCTTCACGTCACGGCCGGTGACGTCGCCCTCATGGTTGGCGGGCGGGGTCGGGGTCCTCGTCCGACAAGAGGAACGCCGAAACCGCCTCGGTGAACGCCTTGGGCGCTGCGTGGTGGATCAGGTGTCCGACCGGGATGGTGACCGTGTGTCCCCCGGGGATGCGGCGGGCCAGCTCGGCGATGCCGTCCTGGGGGACATGGCTGCGTGGACCGCCGGCCACAACGAGAGTCTCGGCTGTGATCTGGCTGAGCCGCTCCAGCCACCTCGGGTCAGGCAGGTCGATCTGCCTCCTGACGGCCAGCACCATCTCCCAGTCGAAGGCCAGGTCGCCGTCCGGCCGGGTCGGTGTGGTCGGCTCCCGGGGACGCGGAACCGGAACGTCCTCCAGGACGAGTCGACTCACCCGCTGCGGATGCTCCTCCGCGAACAGGTAGGCCACGATCCCACCCATGGAGTGCCCGATCAGGTCCACCCGGCCAAGCCCCAGTGCCTCCAGGAACCGGAGCACATCGGTCTGCATGAGTTCGAGGGAGTACTTCCCTGGCCAATCGCTTTGGCCGTGACCGCGAAGATCGAGAGCGTAAACCCGTCGGCTGCGGGCGAGGGCAGGTGCCACCATGTCCCAGTCGGTGGCGTCCTCGCCCAACGCATGCATCAGGACGAGCGGGGCAGCGTCCAGCGGACCCGACACCTGATAGGCCAGCCGGATGCCTCCCACGTCGACCGAGTGATGATCAACCATGTCCGGAGGATATGCGCAGAGGTCCTGGCGGAGGTCCGGCGTTCACCAGCGGCCGAACCCAGCTACCTGTCAGCACCTCGGATCACCCCGTTGTCCACATCAACAACACGGGCGCAAGGTCGCCACACGAGCCGCCGGACGGTCCCCCTAGTCCTTGTCCTAGTCCTCGTCCCGCAGCCGCCGCCAGATGCGGGTGCGGTGCAGTACGTAGAAGGCCACGAACAGGACGGCCACCTGAAGCCCCACGGCGAGCAGCCAGAAGACGACCTTGCTCTCCAGCTCGTCGGTCAGGTAGGTGAAGTTCATACCGAAGAATCCGCTCAGGAACGTCAGCGGCAGGAAGATCGTCGACACGATGGCCAGCCGGTTGATCACGCCGTTCTGCTCGCCCGCGGCGAGGGAGGAGTAGCTGGAGAAAGCACGACGGGAGGCATCCTGGAGGGACTCGATATTCGCCAGGACCAGCCTCGCCGCGTGGCTGAACTCCTGGGCGAGTCTTTGCCGCTCCTCCGGGAAGCTGGGGTTCAGCATCCGGCGGGTGAAGACCTCGTCCACCACCTGAAGATAGGGAAGCAGCGAGTGGTGCAGGAGGGCTGAGCGCCGTCGCAGCATTGACAGGCGGTAGACCTGTTCGGGGCGCCGTTCCTGGAACATGTCGTCCTCGAGTTCCTCCACCAGCAGCAGGTCATGCACGGCGGCCCGGCGGAAGGTCGCCAGCGCCTCCTGGAGCAGCAGGAAGAGCACGGCCACGATGTCGGGGGGCCTCTCGTGCCGGAGCTGCGCGGAGATGTTCGACGCCAGGCCCGCCTGGCCGTGGTGAACGGTGACAAGGAACTGCTCGGTCACCAGCGCGTGGATGTAAGCGACCTGGTCGTCGTGGATCACGGGGACGACGAAGCCGGCCTTGTGCCCCAGGAAATCGACCCGCGCGGGCTCGTCCTTCCTGCCGAACCAGTCCAGGTCGTCAGCCTCCAGGCCGAGCTGACGGGCCACAGACTCGCCATCTGCCGGCGCTTCTTCGGGCAGCTCGACGTCGACGATCAGAAAGCGGGCCGCGGCGAGCCGCTCACGTGCCTCAGCCATGTCCGTACGGGTGACGGTCACCTCTGGCATTGACACCATCGTTACGATCATGGCCCTCACCGTTGGTTACGACTCCGAGGGTCCCAGCGTGAGTGCGGTCCGGTATCTCCGCACTCGGACACCGTCATGTGCGGCACCGCGCGGACCGGACGGGTGACGAGATCACTCGCAGGAGGCGACGAGGGTGGCCTGCCCTGCTTGGTGCGGACAGAAGCTCTCAGAGTGAGAGCCATCCACCGGACCGGCTGCCGTCCTCGGCCTTCAGCACCTGCCTTCGCACGTGACCGCCCGGACAAGTCCCAGCCGCTTCCTGATGGTTGTGGCGCGCACCATCCACCGGTCTAGACAACAAACAACGCCCGAGTCCATGGCCTGGGGGCTCATTTGGAGCGGGTGACGAGAGTCGAACTCGCGCTCTCAGCTTGGGAATGATGGCGCTCGTGGAAGCGTAGTCCTTCTGACCTGGCCATACAGGCTCCGGCGCGGCGCTCGGAATGCGGGAGCGCACCGCTGTTGACCATGGTTGACCGTTCCTGGAACTCCTATCGCAATGACTTCAGGCATCTCCAGCAGATGAGTGCGCTTCCGAGGGTGACGAAGGCTCATGAAGCGCCCTCCAAGGTCGCGGGCCGCATGCTGTCGACTGCCCGGACCATCCCGGAACCCCTTGGTGCCGCCACTCTTGACGGTGGTTCCGAGGGCTTTCATACTGGCGGCCAAATCGATTTGGCCAAATCGATTTGGCTCTCCGTCCAGGGCCGGATCGCGGCTGAAATCCGAGCGTGCCGTACGCCCGAACGGAGCCCGAACATGCCCAGTCCCCGTCAGAGCCGGCCACCGGCCGACCAACCGCTGGCCCCCGGTCCTGCAGCCACGCACCCGGAAGGCGAGCCCACCGCCCATCCCTCCGAGAACTCCGACACCTCCAAGATCTCCGCCACCTCCGACACCTCCGACACCTCCGAGACCTCCGAGACCTCCGAGACCGTCAACTCCCAGCTCACGCAGACAGTCGACCCGGATGAGTGCCCCCGTCCCGAGAGTGCCCGTCCCGACACCACCGGGTCCTCGGCCGGCAAAGATGCCCCACTCGGCGTGCACCCCGTGGACGAGTCGCGCCCCCTGGGGCGGATCCTGCTCTTCGGGATCCAGCACGTCCTCGTGATGGCCGCCACCCCCATCTCGGCGATCTTCCTGATGAGCGCCACCCTCGGGCTCAGCGCCGGTCTCACCGTCGATCTGCTCTCGGCGGCCTTTGTGCTGTCCGGCGTGGGATCGCTGATCCAGTCGCTCGGGCCCTGGAAGTTCGGGCCGCGGCTGCCCTTCGTGATGCTGCCGGGCGGGGCTCCGCTCATCCTGTTCCTCGCGATCGCCGAGCAGCACGGCGTGCGCATCGCCACCGGTGCGGTGGTCCTGACGGCGGTGTTCTCCTTCGTCGTACTGCCGGTCTTCTCCCGGCTGCTCGCGTATTTTCCCGCCCTGGTCATCGGCACGATGATCGTCATCGTCGGCGTCAATCTGGTGAAGGTCGGAGCGGTCCTCGTCACGGGACAGCCCGGCTCGCCCGGCTTCGCGAATCCCACCAACCTCGGTCTCGGCATGGCGACGATCGGGTTCACCGTCGTCTTCTACCTGCTCTTCACCGGCATCCTGCGCCAACTGGCCGTCATGCTCGGCCTGTTCGCCGGCACCGCGCTCGCCGCCGCGGTCGGCGCGATCGACGGCGCAGGTGCCACAGGCGGCGCACTGGTGAACCTGCCGCACCTGATGCCCTTCGGCTCACCCGAGTTCAACCTCGTCGCCGCCCTGCCGCTGATGCTCTACAGCCTGGCCTCCATGGCCGAAGCCACCGGGCAGACCGTCATCAACGCCGAGGCCGTCGGCAAGAAGATCGACAAGCGGACCGACGTGCCGAAGACCGTCCGCGGTGACGCACTCACCTCGCTCTTCGGCGGATTCTTCGGCCTGCCACTCATGGTCACCAGCGGGGAGAACATCGGCATCGTCCGCGTCACCGGCGTCCGCAGCCGGTTCGTCACCGCCGCGGCCGGAGTCATACTCATCATCATCGGATTCCTGGCACCCGTCACCCGTGCGATCAGCGTGATCCCCACCGCCGTCGTCGGCGGCACGGCCATGGTCGTCTTCGCCGTCATCACCGTGCTCGGCATCCAGATGCTCGGCCGCTCCGACCTCGACAAGCACACCAGCACCTTCATATGCGCCGTCGCTCTCGCACTGGGGCTCCTGCCCATACTCGTCCCCGGCGTGTACGGGGCGTTCCCGCCGAACGTCCGCATCCTCCTCGAAAGCGGCGTCGCCGTCGGCACGTTCACCGCCGCCGTTCTCAACATCCTCTTCCACCATGTCAGGCCCGGCGTCGCCGCCCGTCTGACCACCGCGCGCGCAGAAGGCGACCGTTGACTCCTCCCCCTCGTAAGGGGGATTCCTAGCTCACGTCGCCTGCCCCCCGGCGGGGGTGCAGGTCTTACACGATCAGCACTAGCCGGGTGGAAGACCAGCCCGGACCAGCATCACGCGGGCGGAGTTCTTGTCTCTCGGCGAGACGGCTCCGCATGCGGTGCAGGCATACGTTCGTTCGGAAAGAGGTAGTGCGTGCTTGGTTCTCGCTCCGCACTGCGCGCAGTCCATCGTGGTGTGCGCGGGGTGTACCACATGAATGGTCCGGCCGTGCTTCCTCGCCATCTCGACGAGCGCCGCCTTGGTGGCGCCGATCGCGGCATCTGCTGCTTTCCCGGCCATGGTCGACTTCGCGAGGAACTTCGGCTTGAAGTCCTCGATGGCCAAGGCGTCGTGGTCGCGGACGACCTTCTTGGCCCACTTGCGGCTGGTGTCCTGCCGCTGGGCCGCGACCTTACGGTGCAGTTTCGCCCTCTGCCGCTTTGCCTCGCGGTATCCCTTCGATGCGGCCTGTCCCTTCGCAGGGCGGCGCCGGGCCATCATCCGCTGATAGCGGGCAAGTTTCTGCCCGGCTGTGCGCCCGTGCTGGGAATGGGGAAGGTCGTGGTCGTCGGATGTGGTGGTCGCGGTCTCCTTGACGCCCCAGTCGATGCCGATCACGCGACCGGTTGCGGGCAGCTTCTCGGTCTGTGCGGGGACGACGAAGGACGCCCACCAGTGCCCCACCGCATCGCGGTACACGCGCACCGACGAGGGCGGTTCGGGCAGCTCGCGCGACCACACCGGGCGCACCACGATTTGGCCGGCGAGATGCAGACGGCCGTCCTTGAGGCGGAACCCTCGCTTGGTGTATTCGAGGGTGGGCAGCGCTTCGCGCTTCTTCTTGTACTTCGGCATCCCGGCCCGCTGCCGCATCGGCAACCGCGCCTTGATGTCCTTGAGGGCCTTCGCGCGCGACTTGCCGAAGTCGCGTATCAGCTGCTGCTGAGGAACGCAGGCACCATCGGCCAGCCACGGCGTGCGCGATCGGGCCTCGGTCAGCATCGCCGCGAGCTGGACCGGCCCACACGTCGTCTTCTCGCCGGTCGCCCGGTTGTGCGCGTGGACGGCCTTGGACTTGGCGACGCACTCATTCCACACCCAACGTGCCCGGTCCCACTCGGCTTCGAGCGCAGTGCGGGCCGACGCCGACAGACGCACGCGGTAGGTGTACCGGCAATGGCCGGCCGCCTGCGTGGTCGCTTCTGTCGTCATGCATCGGAACCTACCTGGGAGGACTGACAGTTGAGCCCTCTTGCTCATTGCGGTGTCCCTCGCCAGCGGTTTCGGTGTACGCCGATCCGCCCTGGCGGCGAATCCGCTTTCCCTGCCCCGCTCACGCGGGAGCTGCATTTCCTCCTCCGGCTAAAGCCGGGGATATCCACGAAGGAAAAACGATGAACCGATCCGACCGCGATTTCCTCGCCGGCCCCGGCCCGCTCCTTCTCGTACCGGACGCAGTCCTGCTGCCCGAAGGCCCCGCCGACGGCTGGGCCGTCACGATCGACGACGGTCGCTTCGAAGCCGTCGGACCGGCGGACGAACTGGAGGGCGCGCACCCGCAGTTGCCAGCCGTTCGGCTGCCCGGCCATC
The DNA here is from genome assembly GCF_002803065.1 of Streptomyces sp. CB01635. Taxonomy (GTDB): domain Bacteria; phylum Actinomycetota; class Actinomycetes; order Streptomycetales; family Streptomycetaceae; genus Streptomyces. The sequence goes on along the minus strand of NZ_NNBL01000013.1, from coordinate 143,575 downwards.
TGCTGATGCCGGGGTTCGTCGACGCCCACCACCACCTCACCCAGAGCTTCGGCTCCGCACTCGCCTTCGGGGAGCCCTCCGAGATCTTCCGCCGGGTCTGGGTACCGCTGGAAGGCGCGCTGGACGAGGAATCGGCCTACACCGCGGCCAAGCTGGCCGCCCTCGAAGCGCTGCGCGGCGGATTCACCACCGTCACCGACGCTGGCACGCGCGCCGGTGTCGACGTGGACGTGGTCGCGTCCGCCGCGCGTGACGCCGGAATCCGCTGCGTCCTCGGACTCGTCTGCAACGACGCGGACGAGGACGCGACGGACCCCCCGGCCGTTGTCGAGCACGCCGAAAAGCACCTCGCCCGCTACGACGGCGATCCGCTCGTCCATCCGTCCCTGGCCGTCTCCATCCCTGAGGCGGCCACCGAACGCACCCTGCACGCCACCGCCCGCCTCGCCGCCGAGGCCGGGGCCGTCGTCCAGATTCATGTCAACGAGCACCTCGCCGGCGTGGAACGTTCCCTCGTACGACACGGGCTGCGGCCCCTCGAACACCTGCACCGCGTCGGCGCGCTCGGCCCCCAACTGCTCGCCGCGCACGCCACGATGCTCACGCCGCGCGAGCTGACCCTGCTCGCCGACACAGGAACCGCCGTCAGCTATAACCCCGTCGCCAGTGCGTGGAAGGGCAACGCGGTCGCGCCCGCGACCGCCATGGCCGAGCGTGGCATCCGCTTCGGGCTCGGCACCGACGGCACCCGCGGCGACGGCTTCCGGCTCGCGGAGGCCGCCGAGTTCGCGCAGCGCCTCGCGTACGGTCTGGCGACCGGTGACTCGTCGTGCGGTGCGGGCTGGACGTGGCTGGAGCGCGCCAACCGGGGCGGTGCGGATGCCGTTGGGCTGGGCGCCCGCACCGGCACCGTCGCCCAGGGCATGGCGGCCGACTTCCTTCTCGTCGACGTCGACACCCCGGAGCTCGCGCTCTCCTGGGACCTGCCGTGGGAACTCGTGCGACGCGGCAACCGGGACCAGATCGCCGCCGTCTTCGTCGCCGGGCGACTGCGTATGTGGCACGGCCGGCCGGTCGGCTGGGACGGGCCAGAGTTGGTGAGACGCGCGGTCGAACTGGCCCGCGCTGCCGTCGCCAGGGCGAACGTCACCCGGGCGCACCCCACTTCCACGGCAGCACGGGCGCTGATCTGGTCACAGGAGCGGAGGACGACGCTGTGAGTACGCAGATACTGGTGGTCCTCGCCGTGACGGTGGCCATCGCCGCGTTCGTCCAGGGCAGCAGTGGACTGGGCTTCGCGCTGATCGTCGCGCCCGTGGCCGGAATCCTCGATCCCGGCCTGGTCCCGGTCTTCGTCCTCGGCTCGATGATCCCGCTCAACCTGTACGTCGCCTGGCGCGAACGATCCTCGCTCGACCTGCGCGGCGCGGGCTGGATCACCGGGGCGCGGCTCGCCGCCACCCCGGCCGGTCTTGCGGTGCTCTGGCTGATCCCGGAACGCAGCCTCGGCCTGTTCGTGGGCGGCGCCACTGTGCTCGCGGCCGTCGCGAGCCTGACCGTACCCGCGTTCACGCCCGGGCGGGCCGCATACGTCGGCGCGGGCGCGGTGACCGGGCTGACCGAGACCGCGACCGGCGTCGGCGGGCCTCCGCTCGCGCTGGTCTACCAGCACCGGCCGCCCGCCGAACTGCGCTCCACGGTCGCCGCGTGCTTCCTCGTCGGGGAAGTCGCCTCCCTGGCACTGCTGTTCGCGACAGGAAAAGCACAGGTCACTGAGCTCGGCCAGGCAGCCGCGCTGCTCCCCGCGATCGCCGTCGGCGCGTGGCTCAGCCGCCTGGTCCACCACCGTCTGGACGCACGCAGGATGCGTCTGTTCGTGCTGGTCTTCGCATTGGTCTCCGGGCTCGTCCTGATGCTCCGGGCCTGACGTGGCCGCGACGGCAGCAGCCACGATCTGGGCGTGCCCCGAAGCGGCTCGGGAGGCCCTTTGGGTCTGTGGCGTCGCTGCTGGTCACAGGGCTGCTTCTGCGTACTCGACGGTTGCCTGTCCACGGATGGTCCACGGGCACTGATGCCTACCTGCATGTGCCGAACTGGTACTGCGGGACGAGTCGGGGTGGGGGGCTGCTGCTGGTGGAGGTACTCGCGGAAAGGTGGGTTGTGGGGGCGCGCGGGGTGGGCGGGATCGTGAGGCGCAAGTTCACCCTGATGGACGGGGGAGCCATCCGTGACGCGCGCGCGTGACGCCGACACGCCAGGCGTCGGTTCCCGATTCAACGATTTTTCGCTACATAAGGCGCCTTTAATGGCGAGTCGGACGTAACGGCGCATTGCGGACGTCAACATGCATATGTCCGACCCAGGCAGGCGCATGAGGCACCTGCCGTGAAAGGAGCATGGAATGCAGGTTTCCCGTTTTGTCGCCGCGCTGGGCGTCGCGGGCGCCATCCTGGTGGGCGGCGCCACTGGCGCCAGCGCCGCCGCCGCGCCTCCGGTGGCATCTCATGCCGCGCATGACCGTGGTGACGGCCACGGTGACAACTACAGGCGCGGCGACCACGACGGCCGCTGGGGTCACCACCGTGGCGACCGTGACGGCCGCTGGGGCCACCACCGCGACAGCCGCTGGGGCCACCACCACGATGGCCGCTGGGGTCACCACCGTGGCGACCGTGACGGCCGCTGGGGCCACCACCGCGACAGCCGCTGGGGTCACGACCGCTACAACCACCGCTGACCGTCCTTGGGGGTGCCCTTCCGCTGTTGGGGAAGGGCACCCCTTCCGCGTCCTCCACATGCCTTCGGCCGCATCGACACCCGCGGCCGGCCAAGATCCACGATCCGCTCGATGCCGACCGCAGGGATCTGGGTCAGCACATTGGTGTCGTGCAGGAGTTCAATGCCCGCCGGGTGCTGGACATCGCCTGCAGGGACGGGCGCGCGACACCAGCTTTAAGTTCGATCCAGCAGCCACACTGGTCGACTGCGGCGAGACTTGCACGACACCCATGACCGCCCGAAGTTGCCGACGTCCGGCACCGTTGATGTCAGCCGGTGACGCCAGGCGACACTGCCTGGTCGGTTACGGGCGGCGGTAGGCGGCACGGTCGGTTCCGGGTTCCTGGTACCAGGGCCAAGGGTCCCGGGCTCACGTGCCAGGGGAGCGGAAGGTGACTTGCCGACGAGCGGCCTCGTCGATCTCATCGAGGGTGAGGAGAGGGGTGGCCCGGGTGTGGAGAGCTCCGCTGGCCTTGACGGTGAGGCTGACGGCGGCCATGGAGACCGGGTCGGGGAAGTCGACGATAAGCACGATGTCGTCCTCCCCGAAGGCGAAGTACATGGCCTCGACCTGCCCGCCGAGGTTGGTGACGACATGGTCGACGGCGGCGCGACGGCCACTCGCGCCTTCCTTGAGCAGACCCTTGGTGCCCTCGGGCGTGTAGGTGGCCTGGATGAGGAACTTCGGCATAGGGATGCTTCCTGCCCATCGTTTGTCCGGTGTGGAATGGCCTTCCCGCTTCCACACCGGCCGCTACGCGCGGAACGGCTGGGTTCACTCGTTAGAACGTCAACTTGACCCGGCCGTGAAGGGCCGGGCTTGGAGGTAGCGCCCAACTGGCTGCTGGGTGGGCTCCTCCGTCCAGACACCTTTATGGGGTGGCAGGGACGCGTGACTCACGCCCCGCAGTCCACACAGCCTCGCCCTTGCGGGCGATGTTGTGGGAAGCGTCCCGGTCTGCATGGGCAACGATCCCGCAGTTCCGGCAGGTGAAGAGGGCCTGGCTTGCCCGGTTCTTCTTGTCGATGTGGCCGCACTCGCAGCACTGCTGCGAGGTGTAGGCGGGATCGACGAAGACCACGGGGACGCCGGCCCTGCGGGCCTTGTAGACGATGAAGTCTGCGAGCTGGGCAAAGGCCCAGGAATGGAGCGCGACCCGTTGAGGCTTGCGGACCCGTGCCCTCTGCCGGATTCCCTTGAGATCTTCCAGGGAGATTCCGGCCGAGGTGCGTTCAGCCTCGGTCACGAACGTCTTGGCGATGCTGTGGTTCTGGTTCTTCGCGTGGCGCTGTTCGCGCCGGTTGCGCTTCTTCAACAGCCGCTTCGCGGACTTGGTGCCCTTGGCCTGGAGTTTCTTGCGCAGGTCGGAGTGCCGCTTACGGTGGCGGTTCAGGCCGCGCCGGCAGATTTGTGGCCGGTGGATGTGGTGGCGATGTTGGCGATTCCCAGGTCCACGCCCATGAAGTAGTCGGGCTCGTACTGCTCGGCCTCGGGAACGTCACACGTCGCGAGCAGGTAGAACACGCCGTCGCGCTCGATCAGATCCGATTCGCCCTGCCGGTGGTCCCGGAGCGTCTTGAGTGCGTCAGGCGAGCAGGCGAAGCGGACGTTCTTGATGCGCCCGGAGGTTGTCCAGATGCTCACCGCCTGCGCGTCGTACTGCCAGCTCAAACACCGGTCGTCATACGGTTGCGCGGCCTCGGGCCTAAAAGCGATGGGCTTGGACTCGGACTTGGTACGGCCCTTCGATCCAGGCTTGCCGAGGTTCCCTGCGCGGATGTTGACCCTGAGCGTCGTGTAGGCGTCGCGGGTCTTCTTGATGACGTGCTGGGCGACCTGCGCCCCCAGTCCCGCGACCGCAGTTCGCCGTAGGTGTGCTTGCGCAGCTCGTACTCACGCGGGACACCGTGCTCGAACGCCACCGCCGACACCCAGTTCGCGGCCTCGTTGACCGTGTGCAGCGTCACCGACAGCGCGGCGGCCTGCTCGGCCTCCGGCATCAGCTTCACTTGCACGACGATCTTCACACGGGCGATCGTATTGACCTATGTCACCATGCTGGGAGCCAAACCCCAATATTCGCAGGGGTCGCACGGTCATCCACACCCTCCACGCCCACTTGGTCTTCACACCCAAATACCGGCGCGGACCGTTCACTGAACCGTTCCGGGTTTGATCGAGAGGGTCAGCTGCTGGTGTCATCCGCTACATGCAGCCTTGACGGACGAACCCCGCCGTTTACGCCTCAGATCCTTGCCACCAGTTCAGCGGCTCTCCGTCCGGTCCGAACACGTTACTGAAGCCCCACTCGACCAGCGCGCTCACGCCTGCTGTCCACGTCCCCATCACGGCCTCGACCGCAGGGAATCCGGCAGCGGCCGGCACCGTCACGACGATGAACCGCCGGTCGGCAGGCGCCTCCACCAGGCCGCCCAGAGGGATGAAGGCGCTGGTCAGGGATTCCAACGACTCAGCATCGAAGGGCGGATCGCCGAATGCTTGGATGCAAAGGTTCGGGCCTCGTCGCTCAATCTGGAACAGACCATCGGCGTCGATCTTCAGCAAGTCTCCGGCCGCGCAGCCCTCGACCATGCCAGGGCTACCCGTCAGTTCATAGCTGCCGGGACTGACGGCCCTGGCAGGAAGCGTCTCGAACACTGGCTTCCCAGAACTGGCAAAGCCAGCGCGGAGCGCCACGTGGCAGTGGTCGGAGGGCGCTGGGCTCTCGATGCTCATTTCAGCATCCTCGCAAAGTCGGTCCGAGCTGGGGAACTCGACCTCCTTCGTGGATCATCTGACCACCTGCTGCCACTGCCCGACTGCCTCCGCCATCACCCTCCCCCGGCTTCCATCCCGTCTGCCGTCGGCCCACACACCTTGGAGCGGGCGTGGTTCCTGGCGTCCAGGTGGAGCGCGCCACTGTACGAACGACTGTGAGGATTGGTCATGGCACCGCTCGGCGGCCTGACCCACCGAACGATTGACGCTTCGGGCTGTCTTTTCCAGGAATCGTCGGCGGTCTGGGCGGTGCCGCTCTGCACGCGGCCGGTCGAGCGCCTGTGACCTCATAGGAGCCCGGCCAAAGGTCCCATCACAGTCTTGTCCTGACGCCCGACCGGCCCGTGCGATCCCTCGCGTATCGCACGGAAGGACAGCAGTTCCCAGCATGGCAGATCAGATCGCAGTGGTCGGCGGCGTGGACACCCACACCGACTTCCACCAGGCAGCCGTTATTGACACTATTGGCCGGCACCTGGCCACCGCTTCGTTCCCCACCACTCCCGACGGCTACCGGCGCCTGCTGGAGTGGTTGCGCTTGCACGGTGACGTGCTCGCCGTCGGGGTTGAGGGGACCGGCGCCTACGGCTCCGAACTCGCCCGGTTCCTTGGGAGGAACGAGGTGAGCCTGGTCGACGTCGACCGCCCTGACCGCAAGGCCCGCCGGGCCAACGGCAAGTCCGACCCTGTCGATGCCTACGCCGCCGCGACCGCCGTCCTGTCCGGCCGTGCCCACGGCCAGCCCAAGACCCGCGACGGCATCGTGGAGGCCATCCGGTCCCTACGGGTGGTCCGCCGCTCGGCTATCAAGTCCCGTACTCAGACGATCAACCAGATCCGCACGCTCATCGTCTCCGCCCCCGCAGGCGTCCGGGAACGACTGCGCGGCCTGCCCACCTACCAGTTGATTGCGCAGCTTGCCCGCTCTCGCCCCGGCGCGGACCTCGCCGACCCGACCTGCGCAGTTCGAACCGCGCTGCGACGTCTGGCCCGCCGCTACCAGCACCTCACCGAGGAGATAGCCGAGGCCGACGCCGAACTCGACCCCCTGGTCGCGCAAGCGGCTCCCGGGCTGGTGGATTTGACCGGTGTGGGCACCGAGACGGCCGCCCAACTCCTGATTACCGCAGGCGACAACCCCGACCGGCTGAAGTCCGAAGCTTCCTTCGCCCACCTGTGCGGGGCGGCCCCCATCTCCGCCAGTTCAGGCCGGACCAACCGCCACCGCCTCAACCGCGGCGGTGACCGCCAGGCCAACCATGCCCTCCACACGATCGCCCTCGTGCGGATGCGCTACGACCCCCGCACCCGGCTCTACGTCGCGCGACGCACTGCCGAAGGCATGTCGAAGAAGGACATCTTCCGCTGCCTCAAACGCTTCATTGCGCGAGAGGTCTACAAGCATCTGACCAGCATGAACATCCCACGGCTACACCTCCTACAGGCCGCTTGACGATCTATAGGAGCTTCCTGGACGCCAGGGGCCGCGTCTGCTCGGCTCCGCCTGGGTCGATGGCAGACGGGATGGGAACTCCCCCGCGCACGCCACGACGGGCCGGCACCCGCGTACAGCGCCCCTCCATCCCAGAGTCTGAGCGTCCCCGCCGGAGGCATGGCCCTGGTCTGGGTCCGCTTCATGCGGTGATCGCCGATTGGCCTTCGGCCCTATCCACGTGGGCGGGCGTCGGCGCAGCCGGGGCGGAGCGGGCCGAAGGCAGGAGCGGCGCCCCAGAGCGGAGCCGGGAAGCCCGCCCGGCGGAGTGGAGCGCAGCCGGGTGCTTGATGAGGTAGAGAAACTCGTACCAGCTCTACGGCTCTGAGCAGTGTCTTGTCTCGGTTGATGCTTGACGTTGTGGCTTCACCTGATGCTTGACACCGCTTGCCTCGGCTTGGCTGTGCGATCGTTTGTGAGAGGGCACACGAGGTCCAGAGCTGGCACTCCTGTACCTGGGGTCCGAGGATGCTCGCATGAAGGTGCCGATCGGCCGCCCGAGTTTGCGGCCCTACCTGCCTTACCAGCAGCGCACTGCAGCGCACCGTGAGGGGCTGAGCGCTCACTTCTTGGGCACCAGTTCAGTACTGCTGTCGGACGGGCAGACCTCGGTGCTCAGCGACGGGTTCGTCACCCGCCCGGGGATGATGCGCGTGGGCATGGGCAAGATCGCCCCGAACCGCGCGCTGGTCCGTGCCGCCATCGAGCGGCTGCGGGTGGACAACCTCGCCGCTGTGGTGTGCGCGCATTCCCACTACGACCACGCCCTCGACGCACCGGTCTGGGCGCTGGAGACCGGCGCCGACCTGGTCGGGTCGGAGTCCACCGCCAACATCGGGCGCGGCCTGGGGGTCCCCGAGTCGTCCTTGCGGGTGGTCGGCGATGGCGACACCGTGACCTACGGCAGCTTCACGCTGACCTTCCTGGACTCCGTGCACAGCCCGGGCGACCACTACCCCGGTACCGTTGACCAGCCCTTGGTCCCGCCGGCTCGCGCCGGTGCCTGGAAGACCGGCACCGCCTACTCCGTGCTCGTCACCCACCCCTACGGCCGCGTGCTGTTGCACGCCAGCGCCAACTACCGGCTCGGTGCGCTGCGCGGTCATCACGCCGACGTCGTATACCTGGGAGTCGGCATGCTGGGCAAGCAGCCCGCCGAGTTCCTTCAGACCTACTGGGACGAGGTGGTGGCCGCGACCGGGGCCAGGCGGGTCATCCTGGTGCACTGGGACGACTTCTTCTTGGGCCTGGACCGGCCACTGCGCCCCATGCCCTACCTGCTCGACGACCTCGACACCACCATGAGCCGACTGCTGCTCCTGGCGCGCCGTGACGGCGTCGACGTTGTCCTGCCCGTCTCCTGGCAGCCCAGTGCCCCCCTCACCGGTCTTGCGTGAGCTCGGCTGCGTAAGCCCCTGGAATCGGCGGAGCACGTCGATTACCCGGCCAACGCTGCGAGACGAGCCACTGGGAACCGACAAGCATCAACTGAAATACATTCGTCAAGGATCAACTGAACCTAGACATACGGCTCTGAGCAGTTGGACTGCTTGCCGTCCGGGTCGGTGAGGTTGCGTCCGACATGGGTTCGGATGTGGGGCGCGCCAGATCGTCGGTCAGGGCACCTGCGATGCGGACGCTGCAGGCCTCGCTCATCGCAGCCATGGCTTCGTCCGGAGAGGGGACACCAAGACGCGAAAGTCCCGGCGCACGCTCGCCCTGGCGGCACGTTGCGTAGAGGTCCTGTGGGCCCAGCTCGAGGACCAGGGCTGGGAGCGCCTCGCCGCCGGTGACGACTGGGAGGAGAACGGGCTCGTCATCTCCTCGGCCGTCGGCAGACCGTTGGATGCGCCCAACGTCCGTCCTGCCTTCCGGGTGGCGCTCAAGGACGCCGAGGGGATCAATGCCGACGACTGGACACCTGGGGAGCTGCGGCACAGCTTCGTCTCGCTGCTCTCCGACAGTGGCGTGCCGGTGGATTTTGCGTGCCTACTACCAGTAGCTCAGGTCTTCCTCAGGAGTCCCGCAATGGTCTTGTTGTGTCATGAGGTGCACTGCAAGATCAGGTCTGCGATCGGGGGGAGCGCCGCGCGTGGTTCGCCCTTCGCCTGACCTGAGGGGGACTTTGATGCGCCTTACAAGAGCGGCGTCGCTGCTGCTTCCGCCGACCTTTGCGATAGCCGTGCTGGGTACAGCAGGCCCGGCTTTCGCGGAGGATCCGACGCCCGAGCCTGTGGTCGTGCAGACGGTGCCTCCGGCGGAGCCCGAGGAGGGGGACCTCGACGAGGAGGGCGCCAGCGAGGAAGTCCAGGTGCCCACGGAGACTCCTCCGAAGGCCCCCGAGGTTCCGCCGGCCGCGCCTTGTGAGGCTGGATATTCCTGGGAGTCCACCGCGAAGCACGGGACCTACCACAAGGGCGTGGGTGCCGCACAGGCCACCACCAACAACACCTCGCACTCAGGCAAGTCGACGTTCACCTCCGAGACGTCCGGTACGGTGACCGTCGGCATCAGCGGCACGCTCAAGGCCAAGGCGTCCGCCGCGGTCGCCGAGATTGAATCGGAGTACAGCGTCAATCTCTCTGTCTCCCTCACTGCCAAGATCGGCAACTCGTACGCGACCACTACCCCGGCCCACACCGTTACCCACGCCAAGTACGGGGTGTACCGCCTGAAGACCAGTGGCTACAGCCAGTACCACTACGCCAACTGCACCAAGGGCGTTAAGACCAACGCGACGCTCTACTCGCCGAGCCATGTTGGTCGGTACATCTGGGAGACGAAGGCCTAGTGTCCCGCCAGTTCCTCGCAGGGCTGAGCCTTCTGTCAGCAGCCATGTTGCCGCTGGTAGCGGCTTGCTCGTCCGATCACTCAGATGATGGCGGCTCCGCAAGGCCGCCTGCGAAGCCCAGTGCATCGGTCGCCCCGAGTACTTCCGTACCCGCCACGCCTGACCAGCCCCCGGTGAAAGTTCCGCCGGAGTTGGACCAGGACCAGACTCTCGCCGCTCGCCAAGGAGAGACGCGCGGGAGCCGCATCTTCTCCTTCAAGAAGGGCCAGAAGGGGGACGCCCTCATCATCGCTGTGCGATGCCAAGGAAAAGGGGAGTTGAAGGTCTCTGTGAAGACCGTCCACGCCGCATTTCCCCTGGCATGCGTCGACGGTGAAGTGAGCACCACCTACAACATGGTCAACATGTCAGGGGCGGACAAGGAGGGCACGGTTGCCGTCACCGCGCCCTCAGCGGTCCGCTGGTCAATGACGATTGGGCGCGGTGAGCCGCCGAAGGAAGAGCGGTAAGCAACCCACAGCATGTTGCCCCGCCTCCGCACGGAGTGAGTGCCTGGCACAGTCACCGCCTGGTCCCAGACCCGCCCACTCCCCGAGCCGGTCCAGAGAACGCGTCAGGCCCGGTTCCCTGAGAAGGGAACCGGGCCTGAACTGGTGTTTCAGCGGTCGGGGTGGCGGGATTTGAACCCACGACCTCTTCGTCCCGAACGCGATTTCGGAGCTAGTTGACCTCGTGGTGCATGCGACTGTCCGTGTCGAGCGCCCCGTGTTCAGTCCGTGGTTGTCCACGACGGTCCGGCGCGGACTGTTGCGCTTGGCCCCCTCTTTGGCCCCCGGCGGGTGCCCCCGGGGGCTGATGTGAGGCGCCTACGTCGCTCGCGTAACGTCGCCTTGTGTCGGCACTCTTCGACCTCGACAACACCCTGATCGACCGGCGTCGGCCTTGAGCACTGGGCTCGTGGCTTCGTCCGCTCACGCTCTCTGCCTCAAGAGGCGGGGGCAGCCATCCTGCCGAGCCTCCCCGCAGCCCCATGCTGCCGTGGCTCAGACTTCCGGCGGGATTGCCAGCATCTGATCCGTAGGCGGGTGCGCGCACGGATCGCCTGAACTCCCCTAGCCATCAGGGTCTGTTGGTCAGGGGTCACCTGTACATCGACATGTGCATGTGTGCGCCGACGTTGATGTCCGACAGCGGCGCTTCCGAAGGGTCGGGCACTTGAGGCTGGGCCACGCCCCACCCCTCAACAAGGTTCCTAAAGCGGTGGTCCGAGCCAAGGGATGTCCCAGTTCAGTTCGATCCAAAGGGCCACGCTGGGCCGATAGCCAACTTGGCAGCCACGTCGAAGGCCGCGGTTGGCCACTGCTGTTTGTTGGCGTTGATGTCAGACATAGATGTCAGTAAGCCTCGCTACCAGCCCCGTCGAACCGAGGTTGCAGGGTGGCCGCCACGCCCGACGTGACAGCGAGTATGCCGCCCAGGCCGGCCAGGGCGGTCGTCGCGTTCCGGAACAACTCTCGCTGGAGCGTCGGCGAAGTCGATGCACGACGCTGGGAGCTGCGGTGTCAGGCACCTTGGCGGTGGTGCCGAGCGTGTCGAAAGGGACCTCCGCGATCACCCTTGCTACCGTCCACTTCGCCTAAATAATCCACAACTGACCGATTCGCACCCGCGGGTGTTCGAGAGGACACGGACCATGAGCGACTTTTCCCGTCGCCGACTGCTGAAGACTTCTGCGGTCGCCGGCGCCGGCGCAGTCGTCGTGCCGGGCGTCGCGCAGGCCGCGACCCCTAGTGCGAGTGTCGTGATGGAGGCTTCCGTACATGAGGCGCACGAGGCGCAGTGTTCTCCGGCGAAGCTGACCGGCCGCATCGTCCGTCCCCACGACCCTGGGTACACGGATGCGCGCCTCGGCTGGGACCAGCTCTTCTCGCACTATCCGCTGGTCATCGTCTTCGCTCAGAACACCCAGGACGTGGTCAACGCCCTGACCTGGGCGCGGCAGAATGATGTCGCGCTGCGGATCCGGAGCGGCCGCCACAGCCTGGAGGGCTGGTCGAACGTCGACAGCGGCCTCGTGATCGATATCAGCGAACTGAAGTCGGTCCATCTCGACAGCGCTGCTCGTGTCGCGACGGTCGGCGCCGGACTCAACCAGCTGGAAGCGGTGACCACGCTCGCGAAGCGGAACTTCGCGGTGACGACAGGCACCGAAGGCACGGTGGGCCTGGCCGGCGCGACGCTCGGTGGCGGCTTCGGCTTCCTGACGCGCTGGCTGGGGATGGCGTGCGACAGCCTGATCGGCGCCGAGGTCGTCGTGGCCGAAGGTGGCGAGTGCGCAAAGGTGATCAAGGCCGATCTGACCCATAACTCGGACTTGTTGTGGGCGCTGCGCGGTGCGGGCAACGGCAACTTCGGGATCGTCACCTCACTCACCTACAAAGTGGCTCCGCTGAAGAGCGTTACATATGTGCAGGCCACGTGGGATGGCATCGGTGACCTGCGGAGGGTCTTCAATGCCTGGCAGCGCACCGCGCTGCACGCCGATGACCGCCTTGGCACGCAGGTCGAAATCCACCGCAATCAGACCTTGTTGTTCGCGGTCCTCGCGGAGGGGACACCTGCGGAGGCCAAGAAGCTACTGGCCCCGATCCTGTCGGTCGGCAGCCCCCAGGTGTCGGTGCAGGTTGGCAACTGGGGCGAGGTGTATTCGGGATTCCAGATTCCTACCGCGAACGAACCCGCGAACTGGAAGTTCTACTCCCAGTTCACCAGGAAGCCGTTCCCGGGCAAAGCGATTGACGTGATCTGCTCGTTCATGAAGCACGCGCCCACGGACGACAGCAACTTCTTCACTCAGGCGTTCGGTGGGGCGGTCAGAAGGAGTCCCCGCGGCGGCACGGCATTCCCGCATCGCGACGCACTCTTCTACTCCGAACCCGGTGCCGGCTGGGGCACCCGTTCCGACCAGCCGGGCATCTGCGACCCGCTCACCCCGCAGGCTCAAGCCTGGATCGCCGAGTTCAGCCAGGCCTTGCGCCCCTACGTGGACGGTGCCTACGTCAACGTGCCGAACGTCGGTATGCAGGACTGGGAAACCGCCTACTGGAGGGACAACTTCGACCGCCTGCGCGAGATCAAGGCGAAGTACGACCCGCACAACGTCTTCCAGTACGACCAGAGCATCCCGCCTGCGTCCCGCTGACCGAACCTTGATGGAGCCCCCTCCCGACCGGTGAGGGGGCTCCGCTGTGCCTACCCGTCTCAGGCCTTTCGCTCAAGAGAGCCTGACTTTGATGCGGTTCGACAATCCGTGGCCGGAGCGCCCCTTTCCAGACGATCAGCCGATCCCGCACACCATTTGGAGACTGATCGGAGGAGCACACCGGCTGCTGGCCGGTCCTTAGGGTGCGGATGTGGTGCGCGCCCCTCCCACCGGTTCGGCTTGCGCCTCGGGCGCCCCCGGGCACCTGTTTTCGGGACGGCCCGACTCCATGGCCGCAGGAACTACGGCCAAGCGCTTACCAGTGCGGGTCGGCGAAGGCACGCGCTGAGTGACGGCGAGTGCGTACCGGCCGTGGGGCTGTCGCCCCCGCGGGAAGGCCCATCACCCATCGATGACGTGAGAGCGCGGGCCCGCCGCACCTGGCGTCCGCCCGGCGGAGGGCATGCGCCAAGCCGCCGACCGGGATGCCCCACAGGCCCGTTGCTCCGTCCCTCAGCACGCCGAATTCATGGGCGGTCCGCCCCCGGACGCGCGGTGGCCGACGATCTCGTCTGCTCGTGGCGTATCTGTGACATGGCACAAGAGCGACATGTGCGGCCCCTTGAACGACGGCGGGGGAGGCCGGAGGATCCAGTGATCTTTCGCACTTCGCCGCGTCTCAGGAGTCTTCCTTGCCCAAGCTTCCCATCCCCCGGCCCGGGCCGATCGCCCTCGCCGTGGCGGCCGCGCTGACACTCGGCGTCATACCGGCGACTGCCGCTGTGTCCGCGTACTCATCCGGTGAGGTGTCGCACAACGACGCCGGACACCGAACCCCCGGCGATGCCGGCACGCACACCGTCACCCTGATCACGGGTGACAAGGTCACCATCGGGACCGCCGCCGACGGCACCGTCGTGCGCTCCTTCCAGGCCGCGAGCGGAGCCACCACCGGCTTCCACCGCGCTGTCGTGGACGGCGCCACCTATGTCTACCCCGACGCCGCCCTGCCGTACGTGAGCGCCGGCAAACTCGACAAGCAGCTCTTCAACGTGACGCGGCTGATCACCGAGGGTTACGACGACGCGCACAGCTCCCGGCTGCCGCTGATCGTGCGCTACACCGGAGCCGCCGCCAAGGCCCGCACCCGGACGAAGATGGCCGGCTCGACCGACGTCCGCCGCCTGGACAGCATCCAGGGCGCGGCCCTCGCGCAGAACCACAAGCAGGCACCGGAGTTCTGGTCCTCGCTCACCGGGGGTGCCGGCGCGGCGGCCCGGTCCGCGAAACCGTCCTTCGCAGGCGGCGTCGCCCACGTGTGGCTCGACGGCAGGGTGAAGGCCGATCTGGCCGACTCCACCGCCCAGATCGGCGCGCAGAAGGTATGGGCGGAGGGCGACACCGGCCAGGGCGTGAAGGTCGCGATGCTCGACAGCGGCGCGGACACCGAACACCCGGACCTGGTCGGGCAGGTGTCCGACAGCGCCAGCTTCGTGCCCGGCGAGGACGACATCGCCGACTACAACGGCCACGGCACGCACGTCGCCTCGACCGTCGTCGGCACGGGCAGTGCCTCCGATGGCAAGGAGCGGGGTGTCGCCTCCGGCGCCCGGCTGGCCGTCGGCAAGGTGCTCAACTCCGAGGGCAGCGGCCAGGAATCCTGGATCATCGCGGGCATGGAGTGGGCCGCCCGCGACCAGAAGGCCAGGATCATCAGCATGAGCCTGGGCGGCGGCGGTGACAGGACCGACCCGATGAGCCAGGCCGTCGACGAACTCAGCCACGACACGGGCGCGTTGTTCGTGATCGCGGCGGGCAACGGCGGCCCGCACTCCATCAGCAGCCCCGGTGCCGCAGACTCCGCGCTGACCGTCGGCGCCGTCGACTCCACCGACACGCTCGCCGACTTCTCCAGCCAGGGCCCGCGGGACGGCGACGGCGGGCTGAAGCCGGAGATCACCGCGCCCGGGGTCGACATCGTCGCGGCGCGCTCGCACTACAAGCGCGGCTCCGGCTACTACACCACGATGAGCGGCACGTCGATGGCGACTCCGCACGTCGCCGGTGTCGCCGCGCTCCTCGCCGCCGAGCACCCCGACTGGACGGGCACCCAGCTCAAGGAGGCGCTGGTCAGCAGCGCCAAGGCAACCCCGGCGTACACCCCGTACCAGGCGGGCGCCGGCCGGCTCGACGCGCCGGCGGCCGTGCACACCACGGTCTTCGCCACCACGACCGCCTATTCCGGCTTCCACACGTGGCCCCCGAAGCCCGGGGAGACCGACGTCCAGACGGTGACGTACACCAACGTCGGCGACGCCCCGGTCAGCCTCGACCTGGCGGTCAACGGCACCGTCCCGGCCGGGTTGTTCAACCTCTCCGAGGACCATGTCACCGTGCCCGCGCACGGCACCGCCACGGTCACGCTGACCGCGGCTCTGGACAAGCTGGCGGGCGACCGGTCGGTCAGCGCCGTGATCACCGGTACGGACGGCGCCGGGACGGTTCGCGCCCGGACCCTGATCGGCGCGGCCCGAGAGGGCCAGCGGCAGAATCTGACCGTCGTCGCGAAGGACCGTGCGGGCAAGCCGCTGGCGGGCCGGGTCGTCCTCACCGCCGAGCACCTCTTCACGGTGATGGACCTCGACGCGTCCGGCACCGGCACGACGCGGCTGCCCGTCGGCAGCTACAGCGGCTGGCTCACCGGGGACGTGCAGGGCGCCGAAGGCCCGAACTCGCTCGGCATGGTGCTGCTCGCCTTCAACGACGTGAAGCTGGACCAGGACCGCACCGTCACGCTGGACGGCCGCAAGGCGCGCCGGATCCTGGCGCGCGTGCCGCAGCAGGCCACCGCCGTCGCGCCGCGCCTGGACGCCCACCGGTCCTTCACCGACAGCCTGGTGGAGACGTCGATGCTGCCCAACCCGTCGTACGACAGCATCTGGGCGCTCCCGACCGGCAAGAAGGTCACCGACGGCGAGTTCGAGGCCGGCGCCCGCTTCCGCCTGGAGCAGCCGGCGCTGACCTTGAGCACGAAGTCGACGACCTTCAACGACCCGTTGGTCAAGCGCGCGGCCACGCCGCTGCCCACCGGTAGCCGGAACCTGACGGCGGTCTTCGCCGGCGACGGCACGGCCGAGGAGCTCGCTCGGCAGAACGTGCGCGGCGAGGCCGTCGTGGTGCGGGGCGCCGGCACGGAAGGGATCAAGGCGCAGGCGGAGGCCGCCGCGGCGGCCGGCGCCCGGCTGCTGCTGGTCGTCAACGACGGCGTCGGCCGTCTGCAGCCCTGGGACGAGAACCCCTGGAGCCCGCAGAGCCCGGCCCCGGTGACGGTGGCGACGCTCACCGCCGACCAGGGCGCGGAGCTGATCGGCTCGCTCCGGCACGGCGCGGTGTCGCTGAAGGTCACCTCGCACCCCACGACGGATTACGTCTACGACGTGGTGCACCACTGGACCGGCGCCGTCCCGGCGGACCCGACCTGGCGTGAGGAGCCCAAGGACCTCGGCCGGGTGAACGTCTCCTTCCGGAACTACCGGCAGGGCAAGGCGATGGAGTTCCGTCCGGACGTCTGGCGGGGCTGGGCCGTCGGTAACCAGCTCACGGCGCCCGCCCAGGGCGAGCGCACCGACTGGGTCACTTCCGGCACCACGTGGCTGGACGACGCCTTCATCCAGGGCGAGACCGGGCAGCACTCGATCGACCCGCTTCGCTTCCCGGCGCGCAGGACCGGCAAGGTCAGCTGGTTCGGCCCGATCCAGCGGCCCCGCATGGGCCCGGTGAACTACCAGCCCGTGCGCTACCTCGACACGATGTACATCACCGCGCCCGGCTGGGGCGACTCGGGCTCCGGCCACGTCGGCGAGGCCGGCGCGAACTTCGACGTCAAGGACTGGATGTCGCTTTACCAGGGCGACCAGCAGCTCGACTGGGGCAACGCCGAGTATCTGCAGGTTCCCGGGCTCGGTGCGGAGCGCCTGCCCTACCGGCTGGTCCTCGACAACAACCGTGGCGCCTGGGCCAACCCGTACTCGACGCACACGCTGACCGAGTGGAACTTCACCTCTGCGGTCACCAGCAGCGAGTCGGCGGTGTCACTGCCGCTGATCCAGCTCGACTATGGCGTGGACACCGACAAGTCCGGCCGGGCCGACCGGCATGCCGGGCTGACGGTGACCGCCTCGCACCTGCCGGGCACCACTGCCGCCATCGCGAAGCCGTCCGTCGAGGTCTCGTACGACGACGGTGCGACCTGGCAGCGGACCGACCTGAACCGGTGCGGTGACGGATGGCGGACGAACCTGCGCGCCCCGCGGTCGGCCGGCTTCGCCACGCTCCGGGTCGGCGCCCGGGACAACGCGGGCAACACCGTCTCGCAGACGATCACCCGAGCCTTCGGCCTGCGCTGACGTCACATCCCGGGAGGTCACCTGGGACAGCACCGCGTGGGTGGGACCGCAGCCGGCGGCCCCACCCACGCGGCGTTCCCGGTTGTCAGCGGATCTACGTGGACACCTCGTCGCGGAACGGCAAGCGAGTGCTCGTGGACCGCCTGTGGCCCCGCGGAATGAGCAAAGAGCGGGCCCACTTGGACGCATGGCTCCGCGACGTGGCGCCGCCGGCGGACTCTGCGCCACTGGTACCACCACGACCAGGAGCGCTTCGCGGGAATTCCGGGATCGCTACATCGGCGAACTGGAGGACGCCGATCACCGGCCAGCCGTGCAGCCAGCAGACTTCGGCGCCGACGGCGCGCGTCGCCCGAGCTTCTCCGTGGCTCCCCGCGGGTTCTGGCGCGGCTGTGGCACGGGCTTCAGTCACCCTGGAACCACAGATAGCTGCCTGGCGCGCCGGCGCACTGCCCCAGCAGCGTTGCAAGGTCGTCCAACGCGGCA
Source organism: Streptomyces sp. CB01635 (assembly GCF_002803065.1). GTDB lineage: Bacteria > Actinomycetota > Actinomycetes > Streptomycetales > Streptomycetaceae > Streptomyces. The sequence continues at coordinate 125,641 of NZ_NNBL01000013.1, read as the reverse complement.
AGCTGACGCTCATCACTGCATCGTTGTCGCAGCTCGTGGATCTCGTTGAGAGCGGCGGCGGACTCCTGTTCGTTCATCAACGTATCTCCGTACGGATCGACGGCGGTGAGCCTCCCGGCAACTCCAAGCAGTTGGAGGGAGCTGAGTGCATCGGCCAACGCATCCCCGTGCCCGTACGAGTTCCGCAGGAGTGTGGCGCGGGACTTTCGCCAGTTACGCGCCGGCCGTGCTGAGTGCAACTCCAAGTCGATCCCCATGGACTCATGATGCGGTGCCTCAGGGTCGCCCGCCAGGCGACGTATCCAGGCGGCATGGTGGCGAGCTGGGCAAGTGACCGACCGTTCTCCGTAGAGCTACGGATCAGATCTTCGGGGCTGCCGGGTGGTCAAGCACGCTCAACTGCGGCCGATGCCTGGGTCATTGAGGAATGGACCTACCCCGACGATTAGCACCGAGAAGGCCGAGCCTGCGGCCTCGCTGTAGGAGGCCAAGACGTTGGTTACGCCCATTCGGAGCCGGGCTGCTGGCGGTTGGCCTCCGGTAGCACTGTGGGGCAGGTGGTAGTTGTGGTGGATGTTCCAGACCTTGCGAGCCTCGGCGTGCTACTGCTCTGAGAGCCAGGTGCGGGTATGGAGGAACTCCTCGACCCTCCACGTGACTGGCGAGGACTGCCTGCTGCTCGACGTGCACTGTTCTCACGCCGAACGCCTTGAACAGGTCGTGGACTCCCTCGCCCGTTACGGACCGGTCACCACCTCACTCGTCCTGCGCAGCTACCCGCCGAAGTCGTTGCCAACGGCACCGTCGACAACGTCCTGACCCGCAACACCCAGCGCTTAGAAGGCGCCTGGTGTGATCGGCGGCGCATCCCTTCGGGCGCTGACGGGAGAGCCGTCCGTCGTGGAGTACATGGTGTAGATGGTGGTGCCCGAAACCCTCTTGTTGTGCCATCGCGGCCGGCTCCGTCATGTTCAGCGCGCAGGCCGCGTCGGCGCCGCCTACGGCTCGTCGGTGGCGGTGCAGCCGGAGTTGCTGCAGTTCGGCGTCCGTGGAGCACCACGTCGACGGCGCGCACCGCATCGTTGAAACACGACGCGGGCACACCCGAACGCTTCGCCAATACTGTCTGCCGGCCGGTGTCCGGGTACAGGCGGAAGGCGTACCGGAGCTGCGTGACGATCACACTAGACATGTCGTACGCGCACAGCCTTGGGGAACGTCCGTACGGACTGTCACCGTTCACGCCGCCACACTCCGGCTCCGCCAGAAAGACGCCGCGACGCTTCGCGTTTGCAACCACCAAGTTCGCTTCACCACCGGACTGAAGCCCGATGCACTGGAATGAATCCCGGTGACAACGGCCGCGGAAACAGCGGCAATACAGGTCGCAGGATCGACCTGATCGTCACATCCCGAAGCATCCCAGGGCAGCTGAACTGCGTATACGTTGGAAATTCCGCCGGTACCACCGGGACCTCAAATCGGGGCCGACGGCGGCTTGGCGCCGGTTCTCGTTCCGATGTTCCTCAACCCTCGGACAATGTTTGCAGGGCTGTTCGCGTGACTTGCCCAGTGTGGGTCCGCAGTTGGGATGTCGGCCAGGCGATAGAACACCAGTCGTGAAGCCCTTGACACGCATCCTCGCGCCGGCGGTCGCCGTCGGCATTGCCCTCGGCGCCGCCATGCCCGCCGCGGCGGCCGCGCCCGCTCCCGTCGGCAACGTGATCATCGCGAGCGCCGCCAACCCGCAGCTCGCGCTCACCCAGGACGGCCTGACCCCTACGCTGACCCCGCCCGGCGAGCCCAACACGGTATGGAACCTCGTCCCCGACTCCGGCGGTAGCGTCGACATCGTCAACCAGAACAGCGGCGACTGCCTCCTCCGCTCCCCCGACAACGAACCCGTGCTCCAAAGCTGCCTACCGTACAACTTCCTGCAGATGTGGGGAGCTCGCAGCAACTCGGACGGCACCGTCACCTTCTCCAATGTCGGGATGGGCCTGCCCCCCGTCTGTCTGACGGCACAGTCGTCGCAGGTCGTCACCGAGAACTGCAACGGTTCGACGGCACAGAAGTGGGTTCTGCGCACTCCCTGACCGCCACCGCAGACCAACGCGGTAGAACAATCCAGCGTGCCCGGGGCCGGGTCCGGTAAGTGCCGGCCCGGCCCCGACCGTCTGCCGTCACCGCGTCACCGCGGCAGGTCACCGCGACGAACGCGCGAAGTCGCGCGGCGACCTGAACGTCAGGCTCCGGCCGTCGTCCATGGCGAGGCCGCCCTGAGCACGGCAAGCCCGTACGACTCGCCATCGCCCCGGTACCCGATACCGGTCACTTTTGGGCAAACGTGAGACCGACCTCGTTACCCGTCGAACCGGTTGCACCGGGCAGCCAGGAGTTGAAGATGAAGCCGTCGATCTCACCGCCGGTATTGGCGACGCTGCACGATCCCAAGTAGGTGATGTAGGAGTCGGTGCTGCTCAGCGCGGGGCCGCTCAGGGTGAAGCTGTCGCCCTTCAGCAGGCCGCTGAGGATCTTGGAGGTCCACTTCCCGTTCCTGTCGATGTAGAGCCGGCCGATGCTCACATCGCCGGTGTTCCAGGTGAACTTGAGCAGGGCGCTCTGCGTGAAGGTGGTGCAGTTCCGGTTGAGCAGGGTGACCTTGTTCATCGAGGGTGCGCCGACTGAGGTGTAACTGCTCGACAGGAGTACGGGGTTGTGGTCACGGTTACCGCGGGCGAACCTGCCGTTCGGTGAGGAGCAGCCCACCGTGGCGCCCTTGATCTCGTTCGGGGAGGTGGTGCGGCCGTTCTTGTTGAGCGGGTGCGAGAAGTTGTCCTGCTCGACGAACACCTGGCAGGCCAAGTCGGCCAAGGGCTTCGCTGCTGCCGGGGACGTGGCGGCCGAGGCTCGCGCCCCCGGAGCCCCCAGGGACCCGGGTGCCGCCACCAGCACCGCCGCTGTCACGGCTGTCGCGGCGCAGCCGGCGATGCTCATCCTTCGCGCACGCGTCTTCGAGTGGCGCTTGCCGGGGTCCTGCGGGCTGGGCTTGACGGTGCGCATGGCATACCTCCGCTGGAGCTGGGGCGCCGTTGACCAGGCACGTCCCCGGCCAGACCATTCGTACAGCCGCCGGAATCACCACGCACTCCGCATGCACCCGTTCAGGCGCAGCCGGCGAGGGCGTCGATCGCTTCCTTCCCGTTGTGAGTCCGGCCGGTTGGGTTGCGGTCACTCGGGTCCGCCGAGCGGGAGCGTCGGCGTTCCGCCCTCTCGCAGGCGGTGGTGAGCGACTCCATGAGGCGCGGGGTCTGCACGAAGACCCTGCGTTCCGGGTCGAGGCCGACACCCTGACCGTGCTCACCGGCTCGTAGACCGGTTCGCTCTCTGCGCCTCTTCGGAATGTGTCGCGCATCACACCCGGCCCATGTCACGTCCAAGCCGCCTGCTCCCATCTTGTGGGCGTCAGTGAGCGAGGCGAGGAGGACGGAACGATGAGCGCACGGCAGGAGACCAGCACGGCGACCGCGCACCACGTGGTGATCCTGGGGGCGGGGTACGCGGGCATGTCCGCCGCGATCCAGCTCGCGGCCCGGGTCAAGGGGCGCGAGGACGTACAGGTGACCGTGGTGAATGCGCAGGAGCGGTTCACCGAGCGGATGCGTCTGCACCTGACGGCGACCGGCCAGCGGCTCGCCGAGCTGAGAATCCCGGCACTGCTGGAGGGCACGGAGGCACGGTTCGTGCGCGGCTGGGTGACGGCGGTGGACGCGGACGCCAAGACCGTGCGGATCGACGACGACCGGGTGCTGCCCTACGACACGCTGGTATACGGGTTGGGCGGGGTGGCCGACACGTCCACGGTGCCGGGTGTCGAGGACCACGCGTACACCCTGAGCAGTGCGCAGGACGCCGAGTTGCTGGCCGTCCGGCTTGGGCGGCTCGGCAGCGGCACCGTGGTGGTCGCCGGCAGCGGGCTGACCGGCGTCGAGTCGGCTGCGGAGATCGCCGAGCGGCACCCGGAGCTGGACGTCGTACTGCTGGGCCGGGCCGAGCCCGGCGCGACCATGAACCCCAAGGCCAAGGCGTACGTGCAGGCCGCGCTCGACCGGCTGGGCGTCCGGGTGCGTGCCGGGGCCGAGGTGGTGAAGGTGCTGTCCGACACGGTCGAACTGGCGGGTGGGGAGAGCATCGCCGCCGACGTGGTCCTGTGGACGAGCGGTACGCGCGTGTCGCCGCTGGCGGCCGCCGCCGGGCTGGCCGTCGATGAGCGCGGACGCATCGTCACCGACGCCGCGCTGCGGTCGGTGTCCCACCCTGACGTGTACGCAGTCGGTGACGCGGCCGCGATCCGCCAGGGCTACGGCGTAATGCACGGCACCTGCCAGGGCGGCATGCCGACCGGGGTGCACGCCGCGCTGTCGATCGAGTGTGTGCTCAAGGGCAAGCAGCCCAAGCCGTTCCGCTTCGGTTACTACCACACGCCGGTGAGCCTGGGGCGAGGCGACGCGGTGGTGCAGTTCACCCACCCCGACGACAGCCCGCGCCGAATCTGCCTGACCGGACGCATGGCGGTCAGGTACAAGGAGATGGTGACTGCCTCCCCTTGGCCGACCTACGGCCGCATGAAGAAGATGCCCGCCTCCGGCGCATTCTGGCCCCGCGGGGGCCGCTCCACCCTGGTCCGGGAGGCACCGTGACCGACCCGACCGCCCACCTCGGCCAGCAGGCCTTCCACGAGCACCGCAAGCTGCTGTTCTCCGTGGCCTACCGCCTCCTCGGCACCGCTGCCGACGCCGAGGACGTGGTCCAGGACGCCTGGATCAAGTGGTCCGCTGCGGACCGTTCGCAGGTGGCCGACCCCAGGGCGTATCTGACGCGGATCGTCTCGAACCTGGCACTGGAACGGCTGCGCTCCACTCGGCACAAGCGGGAGACCTACGTGGGGCCGTGGCTGCCGGAGCCCATACTCACCGGCGGGGACGCCTCCGAGGCCGTCACGGAGGCCGAGTCGGTGTCGATGGCCATGCTGGTGGTGCTGGAGACGCTCAGCCCCCTCGAACGCGCGGTGTTCGTGCTGAAGGAAGTCTTCGACTTCAGCCACGCCGAGATCGCGGAGGCGGTGGAGCGTTCCGAAGCCGCAGTACGGCAGGCCGCGCACCGTGCTCGTGAGCATGTGCGGGCCCGGCGGCCGCGTTTCGCCGCGGACCGGTCGCGGCAGTGCGAGGTGACCGAGCGGTTCTTCGCCGCAGCGACCGGTGGTGACATCAACACCCTGATGGAACTGTTGTCCCCGGACGTCACGCTGTGGACCGACGGCGGCGGCAAGGTCCGCCAGGCCATGCGTCCGGTTGTGGGCGCGGCCACGGTGGCCGCTTGGTTCGCGGCCATCGGCACCGTTGCATACCAGGGCGTCGAGCCCGCCGACATGAAAGCCGAACTCGTTGAGATCAACGGCGGCCCGGGCATGGTGTTCAGCGGACTGGGCCGTGTGATCGCCACCGTCACCTTCGACTTCGACGCCAACGGCCGCATCACCGCCATCCACAACGTCGCCAACCCCGACAAACTCCAGGCCATTGCCGACGGGACAGCTCGCGACGTCGGGACGCGCTGAGACCTGCGCGGGATCGTCGCAGCCCGTTGGGCGAGATCGTCGCCCAACAGCCCGAACGCAATCCCGAGCTACCCACCCACGACCCGGCGGGCCCAGGCGCAGTCACCGGCGCTCGAAGCGCAGGGCGCACAACACGACGCCTCGGAATGAAACAGGAGGAGCCAGACCAAGACGCCCATGCCATCACCGTTCCCGCATCACAGAACACATCAGCCCCAACAGACCCGTCCAACCGCAAGCGGATATCGGCCCGAACGGGGCTAATGCAGAGCCAAAATCCCTCTGCGTGCGTGCTTTTGATCCCAGGGATCCGGCCTGCGGTGATCGATAGGTTGTGCGCATGGTTGCGAACGAGGGTGTGGCCGTCGTTGGGGCGGACGTCGATGACCAAGGCTGGTCCGACACGCGGGCTTGGGTGGAAAAGCGTGTAGGCGGAGGGTGCCGCATCGACGCTGCCGAGCGGCTGCGTGGCGGATGGACTTCGGAGATGCGGCGTCTACGCATTGGCGGAACGGGAGAGCCGCAGTGGATGGTGCTGAGGTCGTTCGTGAAGCCATTCTTCGTTCAGCATGCGAAGGGGTTGCTCACTCGCGAAGCGGAGATCCTGCGTCTGCTCAGCGAGACCGATGTGCCGGTGGCGGAGTTGCGCGGTGTTGATGCGACGGCGGTGTACTGCGACCACCCGTCGTTGCTGATGTCGCTGCTGCCCGGCAGCGTGCGGTTGGGTGAGGAGGAAGCGGGGCTGCGGACCCAGCTGCTGGCCCGCCAACTCGTCGGCATTCACCAGGTGCGCGTCCCGGTCGAGGCCCGGCCGCGCGTTTACCAGGCCTGGACGTCGCCCGACCGTGTGCGGCTGCCCGAATCCACCGAGCGGCTGGACCTGTGGCAGCGTGCTGTGGACATCATCCGGCGCGATCCCCCTGACTACCGGCCTTGCTTCCTGCACCGGGACTTCCACCCCGGCAACGTGCTCTTCACCGGGCAGGGCGCCCGTTTGGAGATCACCGGCGTCGTTGACTGGGTGGAGACGTCCTGCGGCCCGGCGGATCTGGACGTGGCGCACTGTTCCACGGCCCTGGCTCTCCTGCACGGCGCCCAGGAGGGCATGCGGCTGGCTGATCTCTATCTGGCTTCCGGGGGCACGTTGAGTGAGGACCCGGCAGCTCACCTGTACTGGCGCGTCCTCGATGCACTCGCGTTCGCGCCGGATGCCGAGAAGGTCGCGGTGCCCTGGCGGGAACTGGGACGCGACCTGACTTCGGACCTGCTCACCAGCAGGCTGGAGGAATACCTTGAGGAGCTCTTCCGCCGCTTCGGCTGATCGTCTCCACCTGGCGGTGCCTGGGCAGCAGGCTGAGCCACGGCCCGGGAACGGCCGCGCGGAGCGGTGAACAGTGGCCTGGCCGGCTTTGACGGCTCAGCTGGAGGACTCGTCTTTCTTGTCCAACTGCCGGTGCGCGGGCCCTTCTCGTCCAACTGCCCGTGCGGGGGCCTTTCTTGTCCAACTGTCGGTGCGCGGGCCTTTGCGGGCGAGGCGGCGGGTCATGAGGGTGATGAGTGACCCGGTCAAGTGAGCTTCGCTGTGCTGCGGGGAGGCGTTCGTAGTCCCTTGCGTTGCGGCGGGCGCGCAAGGTCCAGCCGATCGTGCGCTCGACGCCCCGGCGAGGCTCCCCGGCGCCCCGCACCGCGGGCGCTCGGTGGTGACCACGTGGGCGATGGCCTGACCCATACCCGTCGGCCGGCCTTCGTCAGGCCATGCGCTGCTGCGGTTCGGACTGCTCGGTGCCGCTCTCGGCGAGAGCAGTGCGCGCGGCCTGCAGCAGTTCTTCGGAGATCGGGTCGCCCCGGGTGGCGCGGGCGAGGGCGAGGGCGCCGACCATGGTGCAGAGCTGGGCCATGCCGTCGTCGTCGCCGGTGGCCAGCCGAGCGGCGCGGTTGCGTATCCCGTTGATGTAGACGTGGCGGGCGCGGGCGGCCTGGTCGGGCTCGCGACCCAGGTCAGCGGCGAATCCGGAGACGGGGCAGCCGTCCGCGGCGTGATCGCGGTGCCAGACCGAGAGGTACTGCTCGATCAGCGTCCGCCGGGCGGCCTCGTGCTCCCCGGCGCGCTCCTCGGGCGTCGCCGCCGCATGTGCGGCCTGCTCGGCGAAGGCGTGGGCGATGGCCTCGTCGACCAGGTCGTCCTTGGATGCGAACTGCTTGTGGAACCCGCCATGGGTGAGCCCGGCGGCCTTCATCAGGTCGGCGACGCTGACCGCGGTGCCTTTCTCGCGGAACATCCGGGAGGCGGTGGCTACGACGCGCTGCCGGTTCTCCTGTGCTTGCGCCTGGGACACGCGGCCCATGGAATCACTCTCCTCAATTGGATGTCACTTGCCATCTATCCTAGCTCCGTTTAGATTGCTTGCGACATCTATTTTATGTCGATGAGACCCCCCCCCGCAGGTCAGGCAGGGTCTTGCGCTGCCTCCCACCGTTCGAGGCCGACGGCCTCCGCCCGGCAATCGCAGAACCACCGACAGCACTGGAGACCCCCTGTGGCATCGCCACCCACCCCCTCCGAGTCCTCGACGCCCACGGGGTCCACGCCGCCCGAGCCTCCTGCCCAGCGACGACGTGTTTCCGAGGCGGTCCACCGCCGTCGCTGGGCCATCCTGGCCGTGCTCGCGTTCAGCCTGCTGGTGGTGATGCTGGACAACTCGATACTCAACGTGGCGATGAAGACCATCGCCCAGCCCGCCCCCACCGGACTCGGCTCCACCCAGAGCCAGCTGGAGTGGGCGGTCAACTCCTACACACTGGTCTTCGCCGGACTGCTCTTCACCGCGGGCCTGCTCGGTGACCGGCTCGGCCGCAAGAAGGTGCTGCTCTTCGGCATGCTGGTGTTCGGCGCGGGATCCGCGCTGTCCGCGCTGTCGGACTCCTCCGGACAGCTCATCACCTTCCGCGCCGTGATGGGCCTCGGCGGCGCCTTCATCCTGCCCGCCACCCTCGCGATCATCATGAACGTCTTCGAGCGCGAGGAGCAGCCCAAGGCGATCGGCATCTGGACAGGTGTGGTCGGTTTCGCCATCGCTGCCGGCCCCATCGCAGGCGGCGTCCTGCTGGAGCACTTCTGGTGGGGCTCGGTCTTCCTGGTCAACGTACCGATCGTGGTCGCCGCGATCACCGCGATGGCGGCAATCGTCCCCGACTCCAAGGACCCCCGGCCCAGCAGGCTCGACGCGGTCGGCGTGCTGCTGTCGATCGTCGGCCTGGCCGTACTGGTCTACGGCATCATCAAGGGCGGCCAGCTGGGCGACTTCACCCGGCCCGAGGCATGGGCGACAATCCTCGTCGGTCTGGCGGTCCTCGCCGGCTTCGTGGTGTACGAGGCCCACAGCGACCATCCGGCCCTCGACGTCACCTACTTCCGCAACCGGCGGTTCTCCGCGTCCGTTGCCGCCATCGGCCTGGTCTTCTTCGCCCTCATGGGCGTCACATTCTTCAGCGTCTTCTACAACCAGAGCGTGCGCGGCTACAGCGTCCTGCAGTCCGGTCTGCTCGTCCTGCCGCTGGCCCTCTCCCAGATGTTCTTCGCCCCGAGGGCCCGGCTGGCCGTCAACCGCTTCGGCGCCCGAGCCGTGTGCGCCGGCGGCCTCGCCCTGACCGCCGTGGCCTTCACCGGCTTCCTGCTGCTCGACCAGGACACCCCCATCTGGGTGCTGGAGGTGCTGTTCTTCCTGATGGGTACGGGGATGGCCCATGTGATGCCGCCCGCCACCGTCATGATCATGTCGTCACTGCCGCGGGAGAAGGCCGGCTCCGGATCCGCGGTCAACAACACCTTCCGGCAGGTCGGTGGGGCCATCGGGGTCGCCGTGCTGGGGTCGCTGCTGTCCACCACCTACCGCAACGGCATCGACGGCCACCTGGGCGCGCTGCCCGCCGCCGACCGCCACGCCGCAGGTGAATCCGTTCAGGCAACCCTGGCCGTCGCCGAGAAGCTGGGACCGGCCGGCAGTGCGCTGGTGCGGCCCGCGCACGACGCCTTCATCCATGCCATGCACATCACCGCGGCAGGGTCGGCAGCCGTCGCCCTGGTCGGCGCGGTCGTCGTGCTGGTCTTCCTGCCGGGCAGGGAGGTCACCGCGGCCGCCGGCGGTGACAAGTGAGCCTGCGTTCGGCACGGCAACCGTCCACCGGCGGTGGCCCGGCAAAGACGCCCTTCTGCTGACCCAGCGGACAACCGAGCCGGTACTCGAAGGAGTACGCCCGCGCGGGTGAGGCCAGTGCCGACTTCAGCGTTGCCGACCTCCTCCGCCCGGCAATCGCAGAACCATTGACAGCACTGGAGACCCCTGAGAAATCGCCACCCGGATCAGCCGTGACATCGCCGGGGCCAACGCCTTGATGCCAGATCCTCTGACGCTCTGATCACACCTCAACTCAGATATTCCATTACTCCGAAGGAGATCGACTGATGACTGCCGACAACCTTGTTCTCATCCCCGGTGCCGGCGGCGTGGGCCGTACGGTCTTCGAGCACTTGCGTGCTCAGGATGTGCCGGTGCGTTTCATGGTCCGTCGTGACGACGAGCGTGCAGCTGAGCTTCGGGCGCTCGGCGCGGAGGTCGTCATCGGTGACCTGACCCGGCCCGAGACCGTGGCTGCCGCACTGCAGGGTGTGTCGCGGATGCACTTCGGGATAAGTGTGTCGCCGGACCAACTGCTGGCCGCGACCGTGGTGGCCTCCGTGGCGCGGGAGTACGGGGAGCTGGCGGCCCTGGTCGACCTGTCGCAGATGACGGTGTCCCAGATGACCGCCACCAGCACCGAGGAGTCGCACCAGCAGCGGCTGCACTGGCTGACGGAGCAGATGTTCGACTGGTCAGGCCTGCCCGTGGTGCACGTCCGACCGACCGCGTTCCTCGACAACCCGCTGTTCACCACGATCGCGGCGCGGTCGATCCAGGCGAACGGCACCATCGCGTTGCCGTTCGGCACCGGACGCACCTCGCCGGTCGCCGCGGACGACGTCGCCCGGACCATCGCCACCGTGCTCCGCGACCCGGCTCCGCACATCGGGCAGGTCTACGAACTGACCGGGCCGCGCTCGGTCGACATGACGGAGCTGGCGGCGGAGTTCTCACGGGCGCTGAATCGTCCGGTGTCTTATGTCGACCTGCCGCCGGACCGGTGGGAGGCCCAGCTCCCGAAGCTGGGGATGTCGCCGCACCTCGCACAGCACGTCGCCACCATGGCCCGGCTCCACCGGGACAACCGTAACGACCGCACGGCCGACGGCGTCGAGCGCGTGACGGGCACCCCCGCCATGTCGATCGAGGCGTTCGTGGCCGCCCGCAGGGACTTCTACCTGGGCTGAGCTGCAAAGGTCAGGGCCGGCCCCGAAACGACTGCTGCCACGGGGCCGGCCCTGCCCTTGGCCTCAGTACGGCTGAAAGGAGTTGGACCCATGACCTCATCCTTATCAGGTCGATCACCACGGACCCTTGACGCTGGTATCCGGTCGTAGCACCACGAAAGGAGTGATAGCCCCGCGGTCGTGAAGCTGGTCGTGCGGGTCAAACTCCTGCCAACGCCTACGCAGGCGGCGGCACTTGAGGCCACCTCACACGCTTGCAACGAGGCCGCCACCTGGGCCGCCGAGGTTGCCTTTACCGAGCGGGCTACGAATCCGCTGGCCCTGCGCAAGTACACCTACCAGCAGATCAAGATCCAGTGGGGCCTGGGCGCGCAGGCCGCCCAGCACACGATCAAAAAGGCCTGCGACGCCTACACCACGTTGCGCGCCAACCTCCGGGGCGGGAACTACGGAAAGCCCGGCTCCAAGCGGTACGACAAGGCGGCGGGCAAACCGGTCACCTTCCGTGCGGATGCCGCGCAGCCATATGACGACCGGATGCTGTCCTGGCAGCACGAAACCCAGACGGTGTCGATCTGGACGACCGCCGGCCGGATGAAGAACGTCGCGTTCACCGGTGAAGCCGGACAGTTGGCGGTGGTGGCTGCGCACCGGCAAGGCGAGTCCGATCTGCTGCGCCGGGGCGGGCAGTGGTACCTGCTGGTGACCTGCGAGATGTCCGAGGCGGCGCCAAACACCCACCCGGTGGGGGGTGGACCTGGGGATCGTCAACATCGCCACCACCTCCACCGGCAGGCGGCACAGCGGACGGCGTCTGAACCAGCGCCGTGAGGCCGACCGGAAGCTGCGCGCCAAACTGCAGAAGAAGGGCACGAAGTCCGCGAAGCGGCGGGCGAAGAAGCACGCGGGCAAGGAGGCGCGACGGGCCCGCGACATCAACCACAAGATCAGCAAGCACATCGTGGCGGAGGCTCAACGCACCGGTCGCGGGATCGCTCTGGAAGACCTGGGCGGGATCCGTGAGCGGGCACGGCTGAGAAAGCCCCAGCGCGTCACGTTGCACACTTGGTCGTTTCACCAGCTAGGCGCGTTCACCGCGTACAAGGCCAAGCGGGCCGGCGTCCCGGTGGTGTCCGTCGATCCGGCGTACACCAGCCGGGAATGCTCCCGTTGCCACCACATCGCCAAAACCAACCGGCCCTCCCAGGCCATCTTCACGTGCCGGTCGTGCGGCTTCGCTGAGCACGCCGACCGCAACGCGTCCCACAACATCAGCCACCGAGGCTGGTACGCGTGGGTCCGCGGGGCCGAGTCACAGGCCCCTGCCCTCACCCTCATCGCCTGAGAGGCGACACCGCCGAGCGTGGGAGCTGGACGCAGCCTGATTCACCGAAGCCATCGGTGAACCCGAGCAGCAAGCCCCGGATTCAGCCCCGGGTCAGTGACTCGAGGCTGTTGGTGAGGATCCGTTCGGCGATGCCGTCGCGCAGGGCGGTGGCGGGTGAGCTGCCGGGCTTGCGTTCGGCCTGATCGCGGAAGCAGGCGAGGAACTCCTCCGCGATGCCGGCGCGCGGGTGGCGGGCCAGGACCTCGGCTTTGAAAGCGGCGGAGAAGTCGTCCATGTGACGTCCGGAGATGTCGAGGCTCGTGGAGCGTTCCAGGAGATGGCCCTCGGGGTTCTTCGTCACGTCGACCTCGTCGAGCATGTGGCTGATGACGACCTCCGCGAGGCGCTCGCGACGGGACTCGGACCAGCCCGCGCCGGCGGCGAAGACGCGGGCCACGTGGGCGCTGGCGTCGTCGAAGGGGACCGTGTGGCTGTCGAACTCCGGGACCAGGGCGATGTCGTGGAACATGGCCCCGACGTAGAGGAGTTCGGGGTCGAAGGCGATGTCCTGCTCGGTCCCGTGGGCGGCCGCCCAGATGTATGACCGGACGCAGTGGTTCAGGAGGGCGGGCGAGCAGTAGGCGCGGGCCACGTCGGTGGCGGCCGTGCAGACGGGGGTGTCGGGGAGCAGCAGGTCGTCCAGTGTCATGGCGGGCAGTATTGCCGAACGGTGGCGTGGGGGTGGCGGGGCTCGAGCCGGGTTCCACCGGATTCCCAGAATGGCCGTGCAGCGTGCGGGAGTTGGGGAGTCGGTCTCCGGTCGTTCAGTCGGGGACGGCCCGCGCGGGCGGCTCACGAGTGGAATTCAAGCCGTGCGTGAAACGCTCCGGGTGCCCCGTCGCGGGCTCAGCGGCACGGCCGCCCGTGGACCCCCGGTCCAGCAGGTGGGACGGCCCGCAGTCCGTGCATCCGGATCCGTCTCAGGAGGACCTCTTGACCACGCTCACGTTCGCCGAGGCGTCCGCGCACTCGGGCGGGGATCTGCGGTACCTCCCGGCCGGGCACGGGGAGGTGCTGGATCTGAGTACGTGTGTGACCCGCTCCGGCCCCTCGCCGCTGGCGCTGGCGGCCGCCGCCGCCTTCGACCCGTCGTCCCTGACGGTCCATCCGTACGGTGCCGACGACCGCTTCCGTACGGCGTATGCCGCGTATCTGGGCGTGGACGCACGGCAGTTGGCGGTGACGCGGGGAATCAGTGAGCCCCTGTCGGTTCTTGCGTCGCTCCTTCCGGCCGGGCGGTCGGCGGCCCTGACTCCCGACTACACGGGCACCATTCGGCGGTGGGCCCGTCATCTGCCGCCGGCCCCGGACGAGCGCGACTGCGTGGACTCGCGGGTGCGGCGCCTGGACGCGGCGATGCGCCACTACGCCTACGTGGTGTTCTCGAACCCCAACAATCCGCTGGGCCTGACCCTGCCGCGCGACGTTCTCGCGGAGCTGCTGTCCCGGCATCCGCGCTGCACGCTGGTGGTCGACGAGGCGTATGTCGACTACATGGGCGACCGGCGGCAGTCGGCGATGACACTGCCCCACCGCAATCTGGCCGTGCTCGCCTCGCCCGGCAAGCCGTTGGGGATCGCCGGTACGCGTACGGGAGTGCTGTGGACGCCCGATGACGTGCTGCGCGAGCGTGTGGCGCGACGGCTGCCCGAGTGGCCGCTGTCGGCGTACGACGCGCACGTGGCGTGTGCGGCGTTGCAGGACACCGCCTGGATCGCCTCGGCGCTGGAGGGGGCGCGGGAGGACGCCCGTCGTCTGGAGGCCGTTCTGGTCCGCTGCTTCGGGGACGCGGTGGTCACCGGCGTTCCGGTGCACTACCGGTTCGTCTACGACGAGCGCCCCGAGCGGCTTCACGCGCACCTGCTGGCCGACGGGATCGCGACACGGCTGCTCGTCGACGACGAGCCGGGGCGGGTGCGGGGGCTGCGGGTGCTGGCGCCGGGCAGCGGGGAGCTGGCCCGTCTGGAGGCTTCACTGAACGCGTTCGTGCGGTGACTGGGCTGGGGTTCAACAGGCTTGCGCCGCAGGTCTATTGAGGGGATTCGCCGGGCCCGTCGGGCGATCGGTGGGCCGGGTGGAGCGAGGCCGCTGCACTCCGGGCACAGGGCCCCTTGAGAGCCGCCTGAGGACTCCGCTGTGGGGGGCGGGGCGCGGCTAGGGTCCCGGGTCAGTCAGGTGCACGTCCCTCGACTTCTTCTCGTGTTCGGCGTCCTCGTTCCCGGCGGGCGCCCTTCTCCTCGGTGCACAGCCCCTGGAAGCGGTCCTCATGGAATTCAGCTCGCGATCGTCGACCTCGCCCACGACCGGTGCCCCGCTGCTCTCGGTGCGCAGCGCCGGGGAGATCGTCCCCGTGCTCTGTCCGGACGGCTTCGAAGTGGGTGGCGGGCCGCGGGTCGTGGAGGTCGTCGCCGACCGGTGGGCGGGCAAGTCGACCGTGCTGGACGGGCTGTCCGCGGCTCTGGCGGGCCGGGGCTGGACGGTCGCGGCCGGTGCGGCGTCGCCGGCCCGGTCCCGGGCGCCGTTCGGGGTGTTCGTGGAGGCTCTCGAGGATCTGGTGGAGCACCTGGATCCCGATCGGCTCGGCGGGCGCGGCCGGGATCACGCGGCACAGCTCGCCGCGCTGTTCCCGGCGCTCGCCCCGGACGCGCCGCGTGCCACGTCCGTGGACACGTACCGGATCTGCCGTGCCATGCGTGCCCTGCTGGAGATGTTCGCCGCCGACGGACCGCTGTTGCTGGCCCTGGACGACGTGCACTGGATGGACGTCGATTCGCTGGAACTGCTCGGGCAGCTGCTGGAGCAGCCGGTCGCGGGGCCGGTCGTGATCGCGGTCGCCCATCGGGGGCGTCCGGGCGATCGTGTGCTGAACGGGCTCCTTGCGCGGTGCGCCTCCCGGGGCGGGTGTCTGCGGGTGCGGCCCGCGCCGTTGACGGAGCAGGAGGCCATCGCGCTGCTGCCGGACGATCTGAGCCGGGTGCACTGCGAGACGCTGCTGGTGGAGTCCGGCGGCAGCCCGGGGCTGCTGCGGGCCTTCGCCACGCTGCGTCAGGTGCCGGGGCTCACGGGTGCGTGGACTCCGCCGTTGCCGGCGGATCTGCTCGCCGATGTGCTGCGTGACTTCCGTGCGCTGAGCCCTGAGGGCTGGCAGGTGGTGCGGGCCGCCGCGGTGCTGCACGAGCCGTACGCGGCCGACGATCTCAAGGAGATCGCGCACGTCGACGACGCGGCGCTGTGGCGTGCTCTCGACGAGCTGATCCATGAGGAACTGCTGCGGCCGGACGAGCTGCCCTGGCAGCTGCGGTTCGCCAATCCGCTGCTGCGGGTCGCCGCCTACCAGTCGGCGGGGCGGGGCTGGCTGCTGGGCGCGCACGCGCAGGCCGCGCGGATCCTCGCGCGGCCCGGCTACCCGTCGGCGCACATGGCCAGGCATCTGGAGCGCGGCGCGGCGCTGCGGGACGAGAGCGGTGCGCGGGTGCTGTGGGACGCGGCGGCACGGCTGCTGTGGCAGGACCCGGCCCAGTCCGTCTCCTGGATCAGGGCGGCGCTGGCGTCGCGGGCGGGCGGTGACCTGGAGCCGCGCGACCGGCTGCTGTTCGGCAAGGCGCTGGCTCTGGCGGGCCGGCTCACCGAGTCGCTCGCCACGCTGGGGCCGTTCGGGCAGGGCGGGGTCGAGGCAGGTCTGCGGGTGGAGCGGGTGCGGTGGCGGGCGCATGCGCACCGGCTCCTCGGGCACACCGACCGCGCGCAGGACGAACTGGAGTCCCTGCTGGCCGAGTTGGAGCCTGGGGAAGAGGGGCTGGGGGACGTGGTGCGGCACGCGTTGATCGAGCTGGCGCTGCACGCCCGCCGCCCGGTGCCGCCGCAGCCCGGTGGGGGCGAGCCGGGGATGCCCCAGGGGGCGACGGGGGCGCTGCGTGGCAGGCTGCTGGCGCAGCTGGCCGTCGCGGCCTGCCGGGGCGGGGAGCAGGAGCGGGCCGAACAACGGGCACTGACGGCACGCCAGTTGCTGGATACGGCACCGGACGGCGAGGTCGCCGAACAGCTCGAGGGCCTGTACTGGCTGGCGACCGCCGAGGCGGCGCTGGGGCGGCCCTCAGCCGCGTGCGGCCACTACGAGCGCGGACTGAGGATCGCCGAGACCCGCCGGCTCACCGATCACGTCCCGCTGTTCGCGATGGCGCTCAGCGCGCTCCAGCTGCACACCGGTGACGGGGCGGGAGCCGCCCGGCACGCCGCGTGTGCCGAGACCGTCGCCGCGGCGACGGAGAGCGAGCACCTGCGGGAGCGGGCGCTGCGACTGCGCAGGGAGACGGCTTCGGGGGCGGGCGTCGCTGTGCTGCCCGGCCAGCGGCAGCCGGCGGACGCGGCGGCGGTGGCCCTGGAGGGGCTGAGCCGGCGCGAGAGTGAGGTGGCGCTCCTGGTGAGCGGGGGCCGTACCAACCAGCAGATAGCCCGCGTCCTGGAGCTGAGCCACAAGACCGTGGAGACGTATCTGGGCCGGATATTCCAGAAGCTGCAGGTTCAGTCGCGGGCCGAGGTGGCCGCCATGGTGGGGCGTTCGGACCGGCTCGGCGTGGCCGCGGGCTCCTGAGCGGGGCCGTTCGGCGCGGGCGGTTGCTCATCGATGACCGGCGGACGGCGGGTCGGGAGATCTCCTGACACCACAGGAAGGGCCGGATGGTCCAGGTTGGGACGGTCCGGACACGGGAGGGGCGGTCGTGGACGTGGCCTCTCCATCACGAAGGACACGTCACGACGGACACGTCACCACGGACACATCACCACGGTTCCATCACCACGGAGGAAGCAGATGAGCGATCGGGACAGTGCCGACATCGCGTACGCGGTGGTCGTCAACGACGAGCAGCAGTACTCGATCTGGCGCGCCGACGCCGAGTTGCCGCCCGGATGGAGTGCCGAAGGCACCACGGGCGCGCGCGAGGTGTGCCTGGCCCGGATCGACGAGGTGTGGACGGACATGCGGCCGCTGAGCCTGCGGCGCGCGATGGCGCAGGCGGGCCGCAGCTGAGGCCGTCGGCGCCTCATCGACATCTGGAGGACTCAATGCAGACCCAGCTCTCCCAGGGCGCTCAGCTCTCCGCCGAACAGCGGAAGTTGCTCGATCAGCTGCTGGACGCGGACGGTATCGACCGGGTCGCGGGCAAGGTGACGCGGCGCACCGGTGACCTGTCCCGCGCGCCGCTGTCGTTCGGGCAGGAGCGGCTGTACTTCGTGGACAAGCTGCGTCCGGGTTCACCGATGTACGTCGGTTCCGGGGCGCTCAGGCTGCGCGGTGCGCTTGACGTGGAGGTGCTGCGCCGCTCGATCGCGCTGCTCGTGGACCGGCACGAGGTGCTGCGCACCGGTGTGGTGGAGGACGGCGACGGTGTCGAGCAGCGCATCCGGCCGGCCGGGACGGTCCAGGTAGAGCTGCCGGTCCGGGGTGCCGCGTCCGGCGAGGTGGCCGACCGGGTGCGCGAGGCGGCCGCGGAGGGCTTCGACCTGTCCGCGCCCCCACTGCTGCGGGCCGTACTCCTGGAGATCACCGACGCGGCGGAGCCGGAGTGGGTACTGGTCCTGTCCGTGCATCACATCGCCGTCGACGGCTGGTCGCTCGGCCTGCTGATGGGCGAGATGAGCGAGCTGTACTCGGCATTGGTACAGGGCGCCGAGCCTTCTCTTGCCGAACTTCCCCTGCAGTACGCCGATTTCGCCTCCTGGCAGCGCGGCTGGCTGGAGCAGGGCATCATCGCCGATCAACTCGCCTACTGGAGTGACCAGTTGAGCGGAGTAGAGGCGACCGACGTGCCCAGTGACCGGCCACGGCCCGCGGAGCGCAGCTACGTGGGTGACACCGTGCCGCTCGCGCTGGACGGACCGCTGACGCAGTCGTTGCGGGCGCTGACCGACAGTGGCCAGTCGACCCTGTTCATGGCGCTGACCGCGGTGTGGGCGAGCGTGCTCGGCCGGTTCGCGGACCGGCGCGACGTGGTGGTGGGCACTCCGGTGGCCGGGCGCACGCGCGCCGAGCTGGAGAGCGTCGTCGGGTTCTTCGTGAACACGCTGCCGCTGAGGGTCCGCATCGAGGACGGCGACACCTTCCGTACGCTGCTGCTCCGCACCCGTGAGGTGTGCACCCAGGCGTACGCCCATCAGGACGTGCCGTTCGAGCGGATCGTGGCGGAGCTGCAGTCGGGGCGCGACGCCTCCGGGCAGACGGCGATCGCCCGGCACTGGCTGGCGCTGCACAACACGCCCGCCCCCGATCTGACGATGCCGGGCCTCATGAGCGAAGCGCTGCCCGCGCTCATCGGCACGGTGCGCTGCGACCTGTCGGTGCAACTGGCGCCGGACGGGCAGGGCGGGCTGAGCGGCCGCCTCGAGTACTCCACGGAACTGTTCGACCGGGCCACGGCGAAGACCCTGGCATCGGCTTTCGAGACGCTCATCGCCTCGGTGGCGGCCGCACCGGACAGCCCGCTGGACGAGCTGGACATGCTGGCCCCGCAGGCGCGCGACCACATCGTGCGCGACCTGTCGGGCGCTGCCCGAGGTGCCCTCACCGGCCCCTGGGTGCCGGAGCGGTTCGCCGCGCAGGTCGACGCCCACCCCGACACGGTGGCCGTGGTCGAGGCCGACGGCGGGCAGCTGACGTACGGCCAACTCGACGTGCTCGCCAACCGGGTCGCGCATCTGCTGACGGCCCGCGGTGTCGGCGCCGAGGACCGGGTGGGTGTGCTGCTCCCGGGGGGCGGCGCGCTCGCGGCCGCCGTGCTGGGCGTGCTGAAGGCGGCGGCGGTGGTGCTGCCGCTCGACCCCGGCTACCCGCCCGCCCGTCTCGCCCAGCTGGTCGAGGACGGAGCGCCCCGACTGGTGCTTTCCGGTGCCGGGTCGACGGATCTGCTGCCCGGCCTGGACGTCGTGGACGTCACGGGCGAAGAGGTCGCGGGCCACCCCGGACACCGCCCGCCGGCCGTCGCGACGACCCCGGACGCCGGTGCGCATCTGCTGTTCACGTCCGGCACGTCGGGCCGCCCCAAGGGCGTGCTCACCACCCGTGCCGGCCTGGTCAATCGCCTCATGGGCATGGAGCGGCAGTTCTCCGTGGGTGCGGGTGACCGGGTGCTGTGCAAGGCTCCGCTGGGCTTCGACGTCGCGGTGTGGGAGCTGCTGCTGCCGCTCGTCACCGGCGCCACGGTGGTGTCGTGCCGAGTGGGCGGGCACCGCGACCTGGAGTATCTGCGCGAGCTGATCGACCGCCACGGGGTGAGTGTCTGCCACTTCGTGCCGTCCTTGCTCGAGGAGTTCGCGAACGCCCCGGCCGGTGCGCATCCCTCGCTGCGCCTGCTGCTCAGCGGCGGCGAGGAACTGCCGGCCCCGCTCGCGGAAAGGATCCTCGATCGGTTCGGGCACGCCGAGTTCGTCAACCAGTACGGACCGACCGAGACCGTCATCGACGTCACCTCCGGGCGCGTCTCGGGGCCCGTCCCGCACCGGGTGCCGATCGGCCGGCCGGTGCCCGGTGCCGAGGTGTATGTCCTCGACGCGTCGATGCGGCCCCAACCCCTGGGCGTCGCAGGCGAGTTGTACGTCGGCGGGGTGCAGGTGGCCCGCGGCTACGTGGGCCGTGCCGCGCTGACCGCCGAGCGGTTCGTGCCGCATCCGTTCGCGCACGGGCAGCGCCTGTACGCAACCGGGGACCGGGCGCGCCTCCTTGCGGGCGGCTCGGTGGAGTTCCTCGGCCGGACCGACGACCAGGTCAAGATCCGGGGCAACCGGGTCGAGCCCGCGGAGGTCGCGGCGGTGCTGCGCGCCCACCCGCAGGTGTCGGGCAGCCATGTCACCGTGCAGCGCACCGGCGCGGCACCGCGTCTGACCGGGTACGTGACGTCGGACGCCGCGAACGCCGACGAGCTGACGGAGGAGCTGCGTGAGTTCCTGCGCGAGCGGGTGCCCGAGGTGATGGTCCCGGCGCAGCTCTTCGTGCTGAGGCAGTGGCCGACCGGTGCGCACGGCAAGATCGACGTGGCGGCGCTTCCGCAGCCCTCGGGCGAACGTCCGGGCGCGCAGGGGGAGTTCGCGGCGCCGGTCACTGATGTGCAGGTCCGCCTCGCCGCGCTGTGCACGGAGCTGCTCGAGGTGGAGCGGATCGGTCTGACGGACTCGTTCTTCGACCTGGGCGGCCACTCACTGCTCGCGATCCGGGCGATCTCCCGCATCCGCAAGGAGTTCGGGGTGGGGTTGCAGATCGGCCAGTTCTTCAAGGCGCCGACGCTCGCGGGCCTCGCCGAGGCGATCGAGGCGAAGCTTGCGGCCGCGGACGGGAAGCCGGCCGGACCGGCCCCGATCCCCAGGATCGACCGCGGCGCGCAGCGCCGCTGACCGGCCGCCACCCATCGTGAGGGAGACTGAGCATGACCATTGAGGTGCACGACGCCGTGGCCGTGAGCCCGGTGTGGGAGGGCCGTTCGCTGCCCGCGCTGGTGCGCTGCGAGAGCCCTGGGGGGGCGCTGCCCGCCTGGGTGAGCGCCCATCGGGACGAGGTCGACGCACTGGCACGCAAGGCCGGGGCGGTGCTGCTGCGCGGCTTCGACGTGCGCGGCGCGCAGGACTTCCGGGCCGTGATGGACGCCCTGTCGCCGCAGGTACTCGCCTACGGCGAGCGGTCGTCGCCGCGCAGCCAGGTGTCCGACGGCGTCTACACGTCCACCGAGTACCCGGCGGACCAGCCGATCCTGCTCCACAACGAGCAGTCGTACACGGCCAAGTGGCCGACACGCATCGTCTTCTTCTGTGAGCGGGCGGCCACCGAGGGCGGCCGCACACCGCTCGCGGACTCCCGCCGGATCCTGGCGCGCCTGCGCCCGGAGACGGTGGACAGGTTCGAGCGCCTGGGAGTGCGTTACGTCCGCAACTACCTGCCGGGCATCAGCCTGCGGTGGCAGGAGGCGTTCCAGACGGACCGGGTGGAGGACGTCGCCGCCTACTGTGCGCGTGCCGACATCACGCCCGAGTGGGTGGACGAGGACCATCTGCGGACCGTGCAGGTCAGGCCCGCGGTGCGCAGGCATCCGGTCACCGGGGAGCGCAGCTGGTTCAACCACGCGCTGTTCTTCCACGTGACGTCGCTCGACCCGGAGGTCAGCGCCGGTCTCCTGGAGGCCCTCGACGAGGAGGACCTGCCCTACAACACGTACTACGGGGACGGTTCCCCGATCGAGAGCGAGACGCTCGCGGAGCTGCGGGCCGCCTACGCGGCCGAGACCACGGGCTTCGACTGGCAGCCCGGCGACGTGCTCGTCGTGGAGAACATGTTGGTCGCACACGCCCGTGAGCCCTTCGTCGGCCCGCGGCGCATCCTGACCGCCATGGCCGACGCCATCGACGCCGGCGAGGTGCCCGCATGACGCTCACCGACCTGACCCCCGCGCTGGAGGACGGCACGGTCACGGTCCGGCCGCTGCACGAGGAGCCGTTCCTGCTGGAGATCGAGGCGCGTGAGCCGGGCCTCGACCTGCCGCGGTGGGTGGCCGGCCGCAAGGAGGAGCTGCGGGCGGGCCTCGACCGCTGCGGCGCGCTGCTGCTGCGCGGCTTCGACGTACCGGACCCGCAGGAGTTCGGGCGGGCCGCCCGCGCGTTCTCACCGGACCTGCTCGGATATCTGGAGCGTGCCGCGACCCGCACCGAGGTCGCCGACAAGGTGTTCACCTCGACGGAGCTGGGCGAGGACCAGTGGATTCCGTTCCACCACGAGATGTCGTACTCCCACAACTGGCCCGGCCTGCTGTACTTCTTCGGCGATCTGCCGTCGCCGGAGGGCGGCGCCACGCCGGTGGCCAGCGAGCGCCGGGTGTTCCCCCTGATCCCGGCCGAGGTCCGGGAGCGCTTCACACGGCACGGAGTGCGGTACGTGCGCAACTACGGCCCGGACCTCAACGAGTCCTGGCAGGTGGCGTTCCAGACCACCGACCGGGCCGAGGTGGAGGCGTACTGCCGGCAGTCGGACACCGCGTTCGAGTGGACCGGTGACGACGAGCTGCGCACCACCGCGGTGCGCCAGGCGGTGGCGAGGCATCCGCGGACCGGCGAGACGGTCTGGTTCAACCACGCCCATCTGTTCCATCTGTCCAACGTGGAGCCGGAGGTCGCCGAGATCCTCGTCGAGGAGTACGGCGAGGAGGGCCTGCCGCGCAACGCGTACTACGGGGACGGCGCGCCGATCGAGAACGAGGTCGCCGAGCTGATCCGATCCCTGTACCGGGAGGCCGCCGTGTCGTTCACATGGCGGCGCGGCGACGTGCTCGTGGTGGACAACCACCTCGCCACGCACGCCCGGGAGCCGTTCCGCGGGGACCGCCGCATCCTCGTCGCCATGTCCGACCTGCACACCGAGCTGCCGGCCGGCCGATGACGGCTGCCGCGGGCCGTCACCGCACCATTCGCACCACCGGAGGAACCATGCTGCTGCGCCCCACCACCGACGCCGACCTCGCCCGCGTCACCGACTTCATTGTCGAGGAGCCGATCAGCTGGATCCCGGCCGACCGCTACCGGGCCGAACTCGCCGAGGGGATGTACCGGCCGCAGTGGTCGTGGATCGCCGAGGAGGACGGCGACATCGTGGCACGGGCACTGTGGTGGGGCCAGGCCGCGAGCGAGCACCCGGTGGCCCTGGACTGTCTGCACGTGGCGCCCTCGGTGCCCGACAGGGCGGGCCTCGCGGCCGATCTGCTGCGGGCCGGACACAAGGCGTTCGGCCAGGCAGGCGCCGCGCAGCCGCCGCTGTACAACCTGACGCTGTCCAACGGCTGGCGTGACGACCCCGCGGTGTCGGCCGCGCTGGCCTGGCGGCGCGAAGCGGCCCTCGCGGCCGGTCTCACCCACGAGGTGGAACGGCTGCGCCTGGAGTGGACGCCCGGGACCGGGGTGCCGGCCGAGTCGGGGCGGCTCACCTTCGAGGAGGCGCCCGACGAGGAGTTCCTCGACGCCTTCCGCCGGGTCGCCGAGGGCAGCCTGGACGCCGAGACCCGTCAGCACCTCGCGGCGCACGGGCCCTCGGCCACGGCCCGCAAGGAACTGGACTTCTACCTCGGGTGCCCCGGCGAGCGCGCCTGGTGGCGCCTCGCGCGCACGCCCGACGGGGCCGTCGCCGGGTTCGCGATCCCCTCGGCCACCCCGTACAACCCGAACGTCGGCTATCTGGGCGTGGTTCCCGAACTGCGCGGCCGGGGCTACGTCGACGTGCTGCTCGCCGAGATCACCCGCAGCCACGCGGAGCGCGGCGCCGAACTGATCACCGCCACCACGGACACGGGCAACGCACCCATGGCGGCGGCCTTCGAACGCGCCGGTTACCGCAACACCCAGATCCGGATGCTCTTCTCGGCCCCGGCCGGCTGATCCGCCGAGTCCTCCTGGAGTACGTCATGACGCAGACCGCCCCCTTGTCCCCGAGAGACCGCCCGGCGGCGACCCCCGAGCCCGCGAGCCGCCCCTACGCACGCGGCTACCAGTCCCCCGCCGCGCTGCGCCCCGTCCTGCGCGCGGCCCATCACACGCGCCTCGCCACCACAGCGGCGGTCGCCGTCGCGGACCAACTCGTGCTGATCGCCGCGATACTGGCGGCATCCTGGCCGGGCTGGTGGTCGGCGCCCGCACCGGCCGCGGCCGGCGTACTCATGGCTCTGACCGCACTGATCCTCACGGGACGCCAGATACGGGCGCTCGAGTGCCTGGTCCACGAGGCCAGCCACTTCAACTGGAGCCGCCACCACCGTCGCGCCAACGACAGGTGCGCAACGGTCCTGGCGGGCCTGCCCACCGGTATCCGCATCGCCCGCTACCGGGCCGAACACCTGGTGCACCACAGCAGGCTCGGCACCGACGACGACCCCGACCTGCAGCGCTACGCGGAGCTTGACATCACCGGCCTGGACCGCACGAGCCGGGTGGGCTACGCCCGTTCCCTGCTGGTACGGATCGCCGCCCACCAACGCGGCTGGTACCGGTCCACATCCACGGACCTGCCGGCGCTGCTGCTGCCGGTGGGCTGGGCACTGCTGGTCGTGTCGCTCCCCGCGGCTCTCCTGTGGGGCGCCGCCTCGGCCGCGGTGGCCGCCGGGGTGTGGCTGACCGGGTTCGGGCTCGTCCTGCCCGTGCTGCGGTTCATCGGGGAGTCCAGCGAGCACAGCTACCACGACGCGGACACCGTCTTCGACTCCACCATCACCAACATCGGCCCGCTCCAGCGCCGGCTCATCCATCCGCACAGCGACGGCTACCACACCGTCCACCACCTGTGGCCCGGCGCCCCGCATCACCAACTGCGGTTGCTGCACGACGAGTTGATGACCGCCGACCCGCAGGGATTCGCCGGCCGGCTGCGCACCCGCAGCCGCATCGTGGCCGAGCCCACCCCCCGTACCGGCCCCGGCAGCACGCCGTGGACGTGACCACCTGACACCTGCCTGAACCACCTTCGAGGAATGAGACCCGACATGAGTGAGGTCGCAGTGGAGCAGTTGAAGTTTCTTGCACCGGACGACGTGCGCACCGTCGCCGAGGAGTTCGGCACGCCGGTGTTCGTGTACGACGAGGCCACCGTGCGCGCTTCGTCGAAGACGATGTCCACCCTCCCCAACGCCTTCGGCCTGACGGTGCGTTACTCCCTCAAGGCGTGCCCCGGCCAGGCGATCATCCGGCTCTTCGACCGGGAGGGGTTCTCCTTCGACGCGAGCTCGGTGTGGGAGGCCCGCCGCGCGGTGCTCGCCGGGGTCGAGCCGGGGCGCATCTCGATGACCGCGCAGGAGGCGGTCTTCGACGAGAACCTGCGCGACCTCATCGACCAGGGGCTGCAGTTCGACGCGGGCTCCCTGCACCAGCTCGAGGAGTACGGCCGCGCCTACCCGGGCGGTGCCGTCGCGATCCGCATCAACCCGGGCTTCGGCTCGGGCCTGGTCGGCCGCCTCAACAGCGGTGGCCCGCAGTCGAGTTTCGGCATCTGGCACGAGCAGCTGCCCGAGGTAAAGCAGATCGTCGAGCAGTACGGGCTGCGCCTGGTGCGGCTCCAGTCGCACATCGGCTCCGGCCACCACTGGGACATCCTCGTCGACGCGGTACGCACCATGCTGTCCTTCGCCCGCGACTTCCAGGACGTGCACACCCTGGACCTCGGCGGCGGCTACCGGGTCTCGGCCCTGCAGAGCGACCCGGTCTACGACCACACCGAGTGGGCCCGCGTCGTCGCCGACGAGCTCAAGCAGTTCGCCGAGGAGACCGGCCGCCGGCTGCACACCGAGGTGGAGCCCGGCACCTATCTGACGGCGCTGGCCGGCTCGCTGGTCACCAAGGTCATCGACAAGGCGGACACCGGCGCGGAAGGCAATTCCTTCCTCAAGATCAACAGTGGTCTGACCGAGATCGCGCGCCCGTCCTACTACGGCGTCCAGCACCCGATCGTGTCGGTCCCCGCCACGGGCGGCGCCGAGCGCGCGGCCGACGACCGCGAGAAGTTCAACGTGGTCGGCCACTGCTGCATCGCCGGTGACGTGCTCACCGCGAAGCAGGAGGAGCTGGCGCCGGTGCCGCTCGGCCACACGGAGATCGGCGACTACGTCGTCATCGAGCGGGCGGGCAGCTACTGCTCCTCGATGTCGATGAAGAACTTCAACTCCTACCCCGAGGCCGCCGAGGTGCTGCGCCGCGCCGACGGCAGCTTCGACCTGATCCGGTCCCGCCAGAGCATCGAGCAGGTCATCGTCAACGAGCGGATCCCCGAGGGTCTGTGAGGTCTCGTCAGCAAAACACACGGACGCTCGGCCGGGGTATCCGGCCGAGCGTCTTGCGTGAGGGCTGTCGACCACCTGTCTCTGAACCCGAAAGTCGCTGGTCACGGTCGCCACGGTGACCTTCACCCAGAGGCCGGCGACGTCGGACGGCGGCCGGAGATCCTTGATCGTTCTCACGATGTTCCGGAACGACGTGGGCCAGGGCTCACCTGGTTGCCGAGGCCCTGGTATGCGGGGTGGCGGCTGGGCAGGCTAGTTTGCCCGCATGAGTCTCCTCGATGATGTGGCCGAGCGCGACGGCTGGCGGTGCTGGGTGTGCGACGAACCGGTCGACCCCGACAAGTCGGTGAACGACCCGCAGGGACCCAGCGTTGACAGCCGGACCGCCGACCGGAAGGCCAAGGTCGCCGAGCGGCTCGCGCACCGCGTGTGCAACACCCGCAAGGGCGCGGTCAAGGTGGTCATCGCCTGGCCGGACCGCCCGTACGTGGCCGAACCCGCGCCGCTGATCGCCGTTGCCGCGCGGCTGGAGCGCAAGGGAGGCCGCGAGGTGGTGGGCCGTTGTCCGACCAGGCAGGACGCCCAAGAAGCGGCGGATTGGCTGGTGGACCGGTTCTCCCGACTGGTACCGGGGCTGCCGGTGACCGCCGGCATCGAGGCGGGCGGCGGCCAGTTCCTCGTCATCCTGGCCACCGGCCGCCGCTGACGGGGGATACGGCGCGGCCGAGGGTACGGAGGCGGCCGGCCCTTCACCTCGTCGTACTGCTCCACCGTGAGGTGGGAAATCGACCCCGTAGAGGGCCTTTCTGGCAGCCTCGGCGACGGCCTTCACCTGCTCCCGTCGGTGGCGATCGCGTCGTGGACAGGCGGGCCGTACGGGGGAACGGGGTTGCTCTGGGGTTCGTCTTCGCTACAGGCCGTGTCGGTCACCTCAGGCGCGTGGGGCCGCAGCACTTGGGACAGAGCAGGGGGTCGCACGGGCAGACGAGGTCCGGCCCGCAGGTCTGGGGGCAGCGTTCCTTGTCGGCGGTAGCGGGCAGCCACACCGTCTCGTGGATCTCGCGGCGGATCCGGGCGAGTTCGCCACCGTGCAGAATCTCGCCGAGCGATTGGCTGGGGACGTCTCCGACCGGCCAGTCCCGCGCCATGACGCACGTGAAGACCTTTCCGTCCGGAGCGACGGCGAGCTTTCCGCTCCAGCAGTATCCGCACAGGCCGGACATGCTCGATTCCTGCCCGAGGAGTTCCTTCGCGCGACCGAACTCCCGCACCTCGGACGACCGGGTGGATCCACTGACGCCGAGGTCGGTCAGGAATTTCACGGTGCGTTCCGCGGACTCCGCATCCTGGTTCACGTCGATGACGGCGGCCCTGGTGCGGACCCCACGCTGGACGAGGCGACGCAGGTTCTCGATGGTGCGCCGGTGACTGCCCCGTACGGTGGTGACGGCATCGTGTGCGGCCGGTTCGTCAGCGTAGACCGAGGTGGCGAAATGCACTCCGTTCTCGGACGAAAACGTGATGGTGTCCTCGTCGAGCATCGTGAGGTTGCTGAACACTTCGACGAACTCGAATCCGAGTTCCACGCTGCGGCGCAGCAGACGCCGGAATTCCGGGTTGAGCTGGGGTTCGCCGCCGATGAGCTGCACCTTGCGGCAGCCGAGGTCGTAGGCCTGGGCCATGACCGCCTCGTAGTCGTCGGCGGTCAGGATGTCGCGGTCGCCACTGTGCGGATGTGACTCCGTGTAGCAATGGACACACTTGAGATTGCAGCGGTTCGTCAGTTCGAGCCAGAGGAATTCCAGGACTCCGTCGACGTCATCGGGTGTTCTGGTTTCCGTGAGGTGGGTGGTCTCGCTGGCGTGCACGTGATTCCTTCCGGCCTTCAAGAAGTGGGCGGGTCAGTCATGTGAATGCGACCTGAGGTCTTCCGCGATGGGAATCAAGAGCAGGTTCCCGTCCCAGTTCACCGGTGTCATCGTCATGCTGATCGCGTAGGCCGGACCGTCCTCGGAGTCGTACTCCCATGCTTGTCCGCAGGTGAACCACACCTCCCCGCCGGGCAGTGTCCGCGACCGAACGGCGAACTGCGCGGGTCCTGAGATGAGGGGGAGAGCACCCCCTTTTGCGCCTGGAGCCACAGCCGTCCTCCTCCTGTGCGTCGGATTGCCATTGGCAAGTGCACAGGAAATTCGCACCTTTTCCGTGCCGCGAAACGTGAATGACATCCGAACGGAGCAAGGGGTGTCGGTGATCGTTGCCGCGGCGATCCGACGATCCGACCGCCGGCCCGGCGCGGACCCCGAAGTTGCTTGACAGCAAGAATATTCGTGCTGGTCAGCCCGCCACGGGAGGGGCCGAGACCGTGGTCGGCCGGCTCGACAGCGATGCCGCCTGGCGGCCCCTACTGCAGATCAGTTTCCTTACAAATGCGCTGCCGGGGTGACAGTTCGGGCAACCCGGGAGAACGGCATCGGTCAACCTCTGCGCGATCCCATACGACAACGAGACCGAGGTCGGGGGGACTCGCAGACTCGCCGCCGAATCCACCCCGACATGGCGCGGAGCATGAACCATTTGCAACCCGAAATTCGGGATGAGACAACGGGACGAAATGCTTTCTGAGATCCGGGTGTTCAGGCCGCGCCGCCCGTCAGAGCACGTAGCGGCGGGAGACCAGCGTGAGTCCCGAGTTGTCCGCGGACCAGGTCACGTCGGCCGGACGCGGGACGCTCAGCGTGCCCCCGGGCAGCCCCGGGGTCCGGGTGACGGCGCGCAGCGTCAGCGGCTGCGTTCCGCGGAGTGTCAGTTCCACCCGGGTGCCCGGCCCGGTGGGCGGGGCGGCGAGGAGCAGGCCCCAGCGCCAGCCGTCGCTTGCGAAGGGCCGGTTGGTCCCGCCGGGGACGGACTGTCCGGCCACCTCGGCGCGCACCACGGCTGCGCCGCCGGCGTCCGCGTACAGGCCGATCTCCGCGGCCCTCGCGTCCGTGGCGCGCACGGACAGGGTGATGCGGCGGACGTCGCCCGTGCGGGTGGTGGAGACGACCTTCACCTCGGGGACGGCGACGGTCGCGGCGGGCGCGGGCCCGGTGTGCCAGCGGGACGGCTGGTCGAGGGACGGGAAGGTGCTCTCCAGAGACGCCGTGGCGCCGCCGACGTAGTGGTCGAGCCAGGCGGAGTCTCCCGCTCCGCTGGAGGCCCAGCGGGCGCGGCCGGTGTCGGCGTCCAGCGCGTAGAGGAGGCTGACCTGCGCGGGGCGGGACGCGGTGGGCGCACCGGCGAGCAGGGCCGCGCCGAGCGCGGCGAGGGCGGCTGCCGTGCCGAGGCCGGTGCCTGTGACGAGCGAGCGGCGGCGGGTCTTGGCGGGCACCGCGGGCAGTGCGGTGGCGAGCGCGAGGGCGAGCAGGAGGGCCGGGGCGGCGGCGAAGGCGATCGGCACCGTGTCGAAGAGGAGCGCGCCCACCGGCACCAGCAGGGCGGCGCACGGCACGATAGGCGCCGTGGCCAGTGCGCCGCGCCATGGCGAGCCGGGGGCGATGCGGGCCGCGGCCGCGAGGCCCGCCGCCCCGGTGAGCGCGGGCCACAGGAACAGGTACGAGGCGCCCGGCAGCCAGACGGCGCTCAGCAGGGTGCACAGGGTCAGCCACGCGGTGACCGCGGCGCCCGCCTCCAGGGCGCTGACCCGGCGGCGCATCACCACCGCCCACACCCACAGGGCAGTTGCGGTCAGGAGTGCGGCGGCCAGGTGCAGCGGTCCTGCCGTGTAGGGGCTGCCCAGCGCGAACCCGGTCCACTGCGGCCTGAGCCAGGTCGCGACGGGCCACACCGCGCTGACCGCCGCCGCCGCACCCAGCAGGGCGAGCGGCAGTGAGGCCGCGCTCAGCGCGGCCTTTCGCGCCCGGACGGCTCCGCGCCGGCGCGCGTACCACCCGGCGGCGCCGAGGGCGGCCACGGCGAGGAGCGCGCCGGGCAGCACCAGGCCCATCGGGTAGCGGACGAGGACCGGCCCCAGGGTGAAGTACGTGGCCCCGCCCGCGTGCGACGTGCCGCTCAGATCGGCGCCGCCCAGCCGGCGGGCCGCGGCCAGGACGGTGTCGCCCATGTCCTGCAGGCTCGCCCGGCTGAAGTGGGCGAGGTTGTCCTGGGGGGTGTGGTAGTTCGCGGAGGTGCCGATCACGGCGAAGTTCAGGCCGGTCATGCCGGCCTCGCGCAGCACGGTGAAGTCGGTGTCGTTGGGCAGCATCCGGTACACCTCGTCGGACAGCGAGGTGGCCACCGGGACCCGGTCGCCGAGGGCGGGGACCACGGCGGCGTTCCCGGTTCCCGTCTCGAACATGACCGCCCGTCCCGAGGTGCCCCGCGCCTCCAGGTTGAGGACCACGGTGGAGGCCGCCGGTGCCGTGTCGCGGGCTACGAAGGCGCGGGCCCCCAGCAGGCCGGGCTCCTCGCCGTCGGTGATCAGGAAGGTGACGTCGTTGCGGGGGGCCGGACCCGTCTTCAGGGCGCGGGCCACCTCCAGCGCGGTGGCGAGGCCGATGCCGTCGTCGGAGGCGCCGTGGCTGTTCTCCGCAGAGTCGTAGTGGGCGACGATCAGCACCCTGCCGCTGGGGTGGGTGCCGTGCACGGTGGCGCT
Source organism: Streptomyces sp. CB01635 (assembly GCF_002803065.1). Classification (GTDB taxonomy): domain Bacteria; phylum Actinomycetota; class Actinomycetes; order Streptomycetales; family Streptomycetaceae; genus Streptomyces. The sequence continues at coordinate 94,852 of NZ_NNBL01000013.1, read as the reverse complement.
GATGTTCTGTGTCCAGGCGGCCACGGCCGCGCCGTTGCCGGTGTCACTGCTGGTGCCCGGCTCGGCGCGTACGCCGAGCCCCGACTCGCGCAGGCGGCGGACCACTTCGTCGCGTGCGCGGTCGTGGGCCGCGGTGCCGGTGGCATGCGGGCCGCCCGCCACGGCCGCCACGTGCGGGTAGGCGCGCGCGGCGGAGAAGGAGCCCGCCGGTGCCGACGCCGGCGCCGGGGCGGGTGTCAGGCTCGTCCAGAGCACGCCGACGAGAGCGACGGCCAAGGCGAGCACCGGCACCAGCAGGCGGGGGAGGGCCCGCACCGGTGACGGGCGGGGCGGGCCCGGTGCGGGTGGCCGCGGTTCCTCCGCAGCGGTGAGGTCCGCGGGGGTGGTACGGGTGTCGGCCATCGGTCAGCTGCTTCCTTGTCGTCGGTGTGCTCAGGTCCGTTCCGGTGCCTCGGTCCGTTCGGCCGCCACGGCCTGTCCGGTCCGCGGGGCGGGCCTGTCGTCCCCCGCCGCGTCGAGGGCGGCCGGGGACAGTCGCAGCAGCGCCGTCACGGTGGCCGCGGCGAGCAGGGCGGCGGCGAACAGGAACGGGGCGCGCAGCCCAGCGGCTTCGGCGAGCGCGCCGCCGGCCACGCCGCCGAGCGGAGACACTCCGTTGACGACGAACCGGTAGCCGCCGTTGACCCGGCCGAACAGTTCGCCGGGCACCAGCGACTGCCGCAGCGAGGTGGTCACCACGGTCGCCAGTGAGATGGCGGCGCCGACGAAGGCCAGGGCGCCGGCGGCGAGCAGCGGGAGCGAGGTGAGTCCGGCGATCAGGAACGGCAACGGGCACAGCGCGAAGGCCAGTTGGAGCGTGCGGGCGCGGCCGATGGCCCGGGTGACGAGGGGGGCGAGCAGCACCCCGGCCAGGCCGCCCACGGCGAGGACGGCCAGGAGCAGGCCATAGGCGCGCTGGCTGATGTGCAGCACGTTCAGCGCGTACAGGACGGCGATGCTCAGGACCGCGACCACGGCGAAGTTGAGCGCGCCGACCAGTACGCACACGGTGCGCAGCACTCGGTGGCGCCACAGCCAGCGGATGCCGTCGGCGGTCTCGGACACCACGGCGCGCGCGGTCAGCCTGCCCGCTGCTGTCGGCGCGGGGCGGGCGCCCGACAGGCGGATGCTGAACACCAGGACCGCGGAGACGGCGAAGGACAGGGTGTCCACGGCGAACGGCACCGGCCGGCCGAGCGCGAACAGGGCGGTGCCCAGCGGCGCTCCCAGAAACTCGCTGCTCACCAGCTGACCGCCCATCAGGCGGCTGTTGGCGGAGTCCAGGGAGCCGCCGCCGGCCACGTCGGGGACGATGGCCTGCGACAGGTTCTCGGCGAGCGTCGTGATCGAGGTGAGCAGGAACGAGATGACGGCGAGGACGGTGATTCCGGCCCGGTCGGTGAGGATCAGCAGGACCAGCGCACCGGTGACCAGGACCCGGGCGACGTCGCAGATCCACAGGGTGCGCCACCGGTCGAGGCGGTCCACCAGGGCGCCGGCGAACGGCCCCACGCAGGTCCACGGCAGCTTTCCCGCCATCGCCACCAGCGCGACCGCGAAGGGGTCGTGGGTGAGGGTGGCCGCGTAGACGGCGAGGGCGGCGGTGCGGGTGCCGTCGCCGAATCCGGAGGCGGCGGTCGCCGCCCACAGGCGCCCGTACCCGTACGCGAAACGCGGCGTGCGCGGCGCCACGGGTCAGCCCTCCAGCTTCTGCTGCACCTCGTTGTGCGACATGCTCTGCACCTGCCGCACAAGGGCGGCCACCCGGTCCACGTCGATGCCTGCCTCGGCTCCCTCGGCGCGCATCAGCGTGGCGAGGGTGGCGACGGTGGGCGCCTCGACGAAGAAGTGCAGGGGAAGTTCGAGCCGGAACAGCTCACGGATGCTGGAGACGACGATGGTGGCGAGCACCGAATGGCCGCCGCGTTCGAAGAAGTCGTCGTCGACCGAGACGTCGGTGATCTCCAGGGTCTGCTCCCAGACACCGGCCAGCACGTGCTGCAGGTCGTCCGCCGGCGCCCGGCGCTCCTTTGCCGGGGCGCGGCCCGGCCGGGGCAGCGCGGCCCGGTCGATCTTGCCGTACGGGGTGAGCGGGAAGGCGTCGAGCGCGACGAAGACATCCGGGACCATCGGCGAGGGCAGCGCCGCGCGCAGATGTGTGCGCAGGGCCGGAGTGTCCGGCGCGCTCTGCCCGGGCGCCGCGGTCACATAGCCGACCAGGCGGGCGCCGCCGTCCGGGGCCGCGACGGCGAGAACGAGGGCGTCGGCGACCTGGGGGTGGGCGCGCAGCGCGGTCTCCACCTCGGCGGGTTCGACGCGGAAGCCGCGGATCTTGACCTGGTGGTCGGTGCGGCCGAGGAACTCCAGGGTCCCGTCGGGGCGCCAGCGGGCCCGGTCACCGGTGCGGTAGACGCGGGCGCCGGGGACGAAGGGGTGCGGGACGTAGACCTCGGCGGTCTGGGCGGGGCGGCCGAGGTAGCCGCGCGCCACCTGGACGCCGCCCGCGTGGAGTTCGCCGGGAACGCCGACGGGCTGCACGCGGCCGGCGCCGTCCAGGACGTAGAGGTCGCCGCCCGGCACCGGCCGTCCGATGGGCACGGGGGATGCGGCGGGCGCGGTGACGGTGTGCTCGGCGATGTTGATGGTGGTCTCGGTCGGCCCGTAGGAGTTCACCAGGCGGATGTGCGGTACCTGGAGGAGAAGTTGGTCGGCGAGGTCGGCCGGCAGCTCCTCGCCGGCGCTGATCACCAGCCTGAGGGCGGCGGCGGCGCGCGGCAGCCCGCCGAGGCCGATGGCGGGGCGCAGCGCCGAGGGCACGAAGAAGCAGGTGGTGACGGAGTGCCGGGCGAGCACGGAGTACAGGTAGTCGACGTCGGTGCCCAGGCCCGGGGCGGCGAGCACCACGCGGCCGCCCGAACGGAGCGCGACCAGGAGTTCCCACATCGAGGTGTCGGCGCTCAACGGGGTCTTGTGCAACACGCGTTCGTCGGCGCCGAGGCCGAGGTCCGCGCACATGCCGGCCAGCCGGTTGGCCAGTCCCGCACGGGTGATGAGCACGCCCTTGGGGGCGCCGGTGGAGCCGGAGGTGTAGAGGACGTACGCGCCGCTGCCGGGCAGTTCCGGCACGTCGGGCCCGGTCGCCGGGTGGTGCGCGGTGAGGGTGGGCAGGTCCTCCACGGTGAGTACCGGCGTGCCCTCGGGCAGCCGGGCCGCGAGCCGGGTGTCGGTGAGGGTCAGGCACGGCGTGGCGTCGGCGACGATCCCGGCCAGGCGCCCCGCGGGGTGCTCACTCTCCAGCGGTACGAGGACGGCTCCCGCCTTGAGCACGGCGAGGAGGCAGACCAACAGGTCGAGGCCGCGTGGCAGCAGCAGCGCCACCCGGTCCTCGGGGCCTATGCCGCGGGCCCGCAGCAGGTGGGCCAGCCGGCCGGCCCGCTCGTCCAGTTCCCGGTAGGTGAGACGGTGCCCGGTGGCGGGGGGCGGGACGTCGGCGACGACCGCGGTGGCGTCGGGGGTGGCGAGCGCGTGGGCGTGGAAGGCGTCGAGGAGGCCGTCGCCGCCCGGGGCGGACGCGTCGCGGCCCGACCAGTGCAGGGCCAGCGTGGTGTGCTCCTCCTCGGTCAGGACCGGCAGGTCGCGTACGGCTGTGTCGCCGTCGGAGGCGATCGCGGCGGTGAGGACCTGGTGGACGGCGCGGGCGATGCGTTCGGCGGTGTCCTGGTCGAACAGGTCGAAGGAGTACGACAGCCAGCCGGTCAGGCCGCCGCCGTGCTCGGCGGGCGAGAACTCCAGGGACAGGTCGATGTCGGACCCGGTCTTGGGCAGGTTGAGCGTCTCGGCGCGCACGCCGGCCAGTTCCAGGTGGCGCAGGGGGACGTTGCGCAGCGCGAACAGGGCGCGCACCAGGGCCGAGCGGCCGCTGGTGCGTTCGCCGCCGACCTCGCGCACGATCCGCGGGAAGGGCACGTCCTGGCGGGCGAAGCCGTCGAGGCTGCTGTCGCGGGTGGCGCGCAGCAGCTCGCGGAAGGAGGCGGCGTCGTCGACGGTCACGCGCAGCGGGAGGGTGTTGACGAAGAAGCCGATGAGCGGCTCCGATTCGGGACGGGTGCGTCCGGCGACGGCGGTGCCGATGACCAGGTCCCGCGCGGCCGACCAGCGGTGCAGCACCACGGCGTACGCGGCGAGCAGCACCATGAACGGGGTCGCCTTCTCGGTGCGGCCGAGCCGGTCGGCCCGCTCGACGAGCTGGGCGTCCAGGTCGATGCGGACGGCGGCGCCGGAGAACGTCGGCCTGGCCGGTCGGGGCCGGTCGCCGGCGAGTTCCAGGGGGAGCACGCCGTCGAGCTGTTCGCGCCAGTGGGCGATCTGCCGCGCGGCCTCGTCACCGGCCAGCCATGTGTGATGGGCTGCCGCGAAGTCCGGGTACTGCACGGCGAGTTCGGGCAGGTTCGCGGGGCGCCCGGCGAGCTGGGCCGCGTACCCCTCGGTGAGTTCGTCGACGAGGACGCCGAGCGACCAGCCGTCCACGACGATGTGGTGGACGCACAGGGTCAGCAGCCAGGTGCGGCCGTCGGGGGCCTCGGGGTCGTCGGTGAGCTGCCACAGGTTGGCGCGCAGCAGCGGCGCGGCGGACAGGTCGAAGGGGCGTCGGGCGATCCGGTCGAGGAGTGCGGGCACCTCGTCGGCGCGGGCCCGGCCGCGTCCGAGCGCGACGCGCACCTCGTCGGGGGTGCCGACGACCTGCACCACGCCGTGTTCGGGGTCGGTCGCGAAGCGGGTGCGCAGCGCCTCGTGGCGGGCGACGACCGCGGCGAGGGCCCGCTCCAGCGCTTGGGTGTCCAGGTCGCCGCGCAGCCGCACCGCGATCGGCAGCAGGTAGTTCACCGCGGACGGGTCGAGCTGGTACTGGTAGTAGAGCTGCTGCTGGCCGGGGGATGCCACGTAGCGCTGGGCCTCCCCGGTGCGCGGCAGAGCCGTGACCGAGATGCCGGAGCCGGCCCTGCCGCGGGCCAGGTGGCGGGCGAGCAGGGCGCGCCGCTCGGGGCTGAGCTCTGCCACGGCGCGCTGCAGGGCGGAGGTGTCAGCGGGCAGGGTCTCGGTCATCGCTGTCCCTCCACGTCGGCCGCGACGGGGTCGAAGTCGACGATCAGTACGTCGCGGTGGCTGGGGCGGGCCGGGTCGACGGGGGCCAGGGGTGTCACGTCGTGCAGCACCTTGCGGTCGTCGACCAGGAGCTGGTCGCCGGGTTCGCCGAGGGTCACCGCGAACAGCTGGTTGCCGTCGTCGTCGTAGAGGGAGCTCTCGCCGCCACTGACGTTGGTGCGGTCGACCAGGAGCGAGGTGACGTAGGCCCCGCCGTCGCGGTGGCGGCCCTGAGGGGCGGGCCTGCCGGTCTGGTCGGGGCTGGTCACGATCCGGAACGGGTGCAGCTTGACATCCCAGAGCCGGACGCCTTCGGCCCGGGAGAACACGTCGCCGAGCAGGTGCACGACGGCGGCCGTCAGAGGGTCGGCGAGGAACGCCTCGGTGAGCGGGTCGAAGCTGCGCTGCACGCCGCCGTTGAGCGGGTTGAGGTCGCTGTCCTGGAAGTAGGGGGCATGGGGCTGCGCGGTCAGCTCGCCGGTGCGGGCGTCGAGGCGGAAGTGCCCGTAGCGCCGGTAGCGGTAGGTGCCCCCGTCCTTCATGAAGGTGTCGACGGTGAGGTCGTCCCAGTGGCGGGCGAAGCGTGCCCAGTCCTGCGGGCCGGTGCCGGTGAGCCGGCGCACCTCCGGTGCGGTCAGCAGATGGCCGCCCCATCCCGACAGGCCTGTGACGGCGGCGGTCACCGTCCGCGTCTGCGCGGCGGCCGTGGTGGTCTCGGACACGAGGTCGAGCCCCTTTCGGTGGGCGGCCGGGGACAGGGCCCCGGCGGCGGTGCGGACGGATCGCATCGGCACGCGTCGCCCAGGTGAGGCCCCGCGAGCGGTCTTTGGATGCAACAGGCCCGCACGCCGGTGCGGCAGTCAGGACATTGCCTGACTGCCGCGCGCGTCCGGGCCGACCGACCATCCCGGTAAGGGCTGCCCGAGCAGTCGGACAGGGAGGGTGACGTTGACGGCCGACGATTCGCTGACGGTGGTGACCTCGTTCGCCCAGCAGAGCCTGTGGCTGCAGCATCAGGTGGACCCCGACCGTGCTGCGTACAACATCACTGCGGCGGTACGGCTGCGCGGGCCGCTGGACAGCGCGGCGCTGGAGCGGGCGCTGAACGCGGTGGTGGCGCGGCACGAGGTGCTGCGCACGGTCTTCGACCTGGACGGCGAGGACCCGGTGCAGGTGATACGGCCGGACCGCGAACTGCGGGTCCCGGTGCTCGACGCCGGGCCCGACGACTTCCGGCGTTACGCCGACAAGGTGCTGTTCGCGCCCTTCGACCTGCGCGGCGGGCCGCTGCTGCGCCTGGAGCTGCTGCGGCTCGGACCGGAGCACCACATCGCGCTCCTGGCGCTGCACCACATCGTCACCGACGGGGCGTCCTCGGCGATCCTGCTGCAGGAGCTGTCCCACGCGTACGCCGCCGAACTGGCCGGGGTGGAGCCCCTGTGGGAAGAACTGCCCATCCAGTACGCCGACTTCGCGGTGTGGCAGCGTGACGCGCTCAGCGGCGCCGCCCTCGATGAGCTGACCGGGCACTGGACGCGGACCCTGGCGGGCGCCGAGCCGCTCGCGCTGCCCGCCGACCGGGAGCGGGACGCCGACGATTCCGGGCACGCCGCCGTGCACCACTTCACCCTGCCCGCCGCACTCACGACACGCCTCGAGGATCTTGCCCGCGCCGAGCGGGCCACGCTGTTCATGGTGCTGCTCGCCGGACTCGACGCGCTGCTCGCACGCTACTGCGGGCAGGAGGACATCACGGTCGTCTCCCCCATGGCCGGCCGCGGCCGCCCGGAACTGGAGGGGCTGATCGGCTACTTCGTCAATCCGCTGCTGCTGCGCACCCAGGTGTCCGGCACTGCGGGCTTCGCCGCGCTGGTGGGCCGGACCCGCGACACCTGCCTGGACGCCTTCGACCGCGAGGAGCTGCCCTTCGAGCAGGCCGTCGACGTGCTGCGCGGGCACGGCGGCCCCGGCGCCGAGGGCTTGCGCTCGCAGGTGATGCTGGTGCTGCAGAACACGCGGCCGAGCCACTGGCACAGCGCCGGCATCGACTTCGAACTGATCCCCGCCGACACGTCGACCGCCAAGTCGGACCTGGTGCTCGAGGTACGCCCCGACGCGGACGGCGGCTGCACGGCCGCCCTCGAGTACCGCACCGGCCTGTACGACGCCGCGACCGCCGACCGCGTCGCCCGCCACTTCGCCGCCATCCTGGAGGCGGCCTGCGAGCGGCCCGACGAGCCCCTGTCGCAGCTGCTGGCAACCGCCGTCCCCGACGGGGAGATCCCCGCGGTGCGCGGTGGCGCCGCGCACGGCGAAGCTCCCGCCGCGACCGAGTACGTCGCGCCCCGCACCCCGCTCGAGGAGGAGGTCGCCGGGATCTGGTCGGCGCTCCTCGGCACGGAACGCGTCGGCGTGCACGACAACTTCTTCGACCTGGGCGGCCAGTCACTGCTCGCGGTGCGGCTCGCGGCCAGGCTGCGGGACGAGTTCGGCGTCGAGATGACGGTGCGCGACCTCTACGCCGACTTCACGCTCGAGGCGGTCACCTGGGCCGTACTGCAGCGGATGACGGCCGACGAGGAACAGGCGCCCGCCTGAGCGATCGCCGTCCGATCCACACCACCCAGCGGACCCACGGATTTTGGAGAGACATGTTGAGTGCGGCGGTTCTGTGCTTCGCGCCCGCCGGTGCGGGAGCGAGCTTCTTCCACCCGTGGCTGGGGCAGCGCGAGGACCTTACGGTGCTCCCGGTCGAACTGCCCGGCCGGGAGAAGCGGTTCGCCGAGCCGGAGTGCACCGAGCTCGGCGCCCTGATGGACGCGGTCCTGCCCGCCCTGCGGTCCGCGACGGCCGGTTTCGACAAGGTCGCCGTCCTCGGACACAGCTTCGGCGCGCTGCTCGCCTACGAGGCGACGCGCGCGCTCGCCGCGGAACGGGACGGGCTGACGCTGGTGGCCTCCGGCGCGACGTGGCCGGGCACACTGCGCCGCGGGCGGATCACCGGCCTGGCCGACGACGAGTTCATCGCAGGTATCCACACGATCGCCGGATACCGCCACCCGGCCCTGGACGAGCCGGAGTTGCGCGATCTGGTGCTGCCGCCGCTGCGCACCGACGTGGCGATGCACGAGAACTACGCGTACGTCGAGCGTGAGCCCCTCGACGTGCCGGTCCTCGCGGTACGCGGTGACGCCGACCGGCTGGTGTCGGCCGACGACCTCACCGAGTGGGAGCGGGTCACCACCGGCACGGTGACCGTCGCGGAGCTCACCGGTGCCCATATGTATCTGGTGGAGGAGTGGCCCGCGCTGCTCGACCTGCTCGCCGGGCAGCTCCTCGGCGACGGGACGCCGTCATGAGCGGACGGCTCACGGGCCGGACCGCGATCGTCACCGGCGCCGGGCGGGGCGTCGGGCGTGCCTGCGCCACGGCGTTCGCCGCGCAGGGCGCCGACCTGGTCCTGGTCGACATCGCCGCCGACCTCCCGCACGTCCCCTACCCCGCGGCCACCCCGAGCCAGCTCGACCACACCGCCCGGCTGTGCCGCGAGCAGGGGGCCGCCGTGCTCACCGCACGCGCCGACGTGCGGGACGCGGCGGCCTGCGAGCGGGTGGTGGCCGATGCCGTGGACCGCTTCGGTTCACTGGACGTGCTGGTCAACAACGCGGGGATCGCGGGTCCTTCGGGCCGGATCGTGCACGAGGTCACCGAGGACGAGTGGGCGGTGATGATCGACGTCAACCTCAACGGCGCCTGGCGGATGCTGAAGGCCGCGGGGGCGTCGATGGTGGCGGCCCGCTCCGGCTCCATCGTCAACATCGCCTCCACCGCCGGTCTGGTGGGGTACCGCAACTTCGCCGGCTACGTGGCGTCCAAGCACGGCCTGGTCGGCCTGACGAAGGCCGCCGCCCTCGACTACGCGCCGTACCGGGTGCGGGTGAACGCGGTCTGCCCCGGCTCGGTGCGCGACGGCGAGGAGTGGGAGGGCCGGATGCTGGTGGAGATCGGCCGCAGTATCGGGATCGAACCGGCCGACCACGAAGCCGAGTTCATCACGCAGATGCCCATGAACACGCTGGTGGAGGCGGACGATGTGGCGGGGGCCGCCCTGTGGCTCGCCTCCGAGGAGTCCCGTCACTCCACCGGCGGTGTGATCACCGTCGACGCCGGCTACAGCGCCCGTTGACCCGGACCGGTCAGGAGACGCCCGTGTCGTCCAACTCCCCTTCGGTCGCCGCCCGGCACGCCGCCGTGTACGCGGTCGCCCCCGGATACTCGGCCGAGGACTGCCGCGCCGCGCTCGCCGGCGCCCCGTGGCCCGGCCCCGGCAGGTTGCGCCTGTGGGCCGAGCCGGTGCCCGCCCCCTCGGACAGCCCCGCTGCCCTGCGTCGCCGCACCCGCGAGCTGCACGGCCGTCACGGGGGCGACGGGGTTCACGGTGTTCGGCTCACTCTGCTCGAATACGCCGACGGGGTACGGGATCTGGTGGCCGTGACCGGCCCCGGCGACGACGGCCCCGACCTCCTGGACCGTGCCGCGCTGGCCGCCCTCGGCCCGGCGCTGCCCCTGGCCCGCTCGGGATCCCCTTCGGATTCGGACCCCGGGTGCCGGGAGGTGCCGGTCCCGGGGCTCGGCGCGGGCGGGGCCATGGCCACGGCCGCGGACCTGGCGGCGGCTCTGCTCCTGATCGCCGCCAGGACGCGGGCGCAGGACGAGCCGGTCCTGGACGTCGCCGTCCACACCACCGACGGGGTGCGCCGCGTCTCGCTCTGCGTGGCCGTGTCGGACGAGGACCAGCCGGTGTCCGCCTACCGGGCCTGGGTGCGCGAGCAGGCGGAGCGGCCGGGTGCCCAGGACGGCGGCGGCGGGCCGCGGCTCGCCCTCGATGTGGACCTCCGGCCGCGGGCCGTGCCCGCGGTGCGGCGGCTGCCCGCGCTGGACGCCCGCCACCCGGTCACCGTGCGGGTCACCGCCTCCGACGCGGACGGCACCCCGCAGGTGCACTGCTGGACCCTGCCCGGAACGCCCGCGGACCAGCTGCCGACAGACTTTGAGCAGCAACTTGCCCTGGTGGCACACCAGTTGCTGTGCGGGGACCAGAATCTCCCGCTGGCCGACATCGCGTTGCACGAGCCGGCCGAGCGAGCCCGCATCCTGGATCTCGGCCGCACCCCGCGCGCCGCGGACAGCGGGCCGCGCCGCATCGACCAGCTGGTCCGGGACCGCGCCGAGCAGACCCCGGACGCCGTCGCCCTGAGAGACCCGCAGGGCGAGCACACCTGGACGTACCGCGAACTCGTCGACAGGAGCGACCGGTTCGCCGCCGCTCTGCGAGGGCTCGGTGTGCGCCCGGGCGACCGCGTCGGGGTGTGCCTGGACCGTTCGGCACAGCTGGTGTCGGTGCTCCTCGCGGTGATGACGGCGGGCGCCGCCTACGTACCGCTGGACCCCACCTATCCGGCCGACCGCCTGGCCTACACCGCCGACGACGCGGGCCTGTCCCTGGTGGTGGTCGAGGACGGCGGCAAGGACGACGGCAACGCCTTCGCCGACCACGCCACCGTGACCCTGCCACGCCTGCGGGAACTCGCCGCCGGACAGGGCGCGTGGGAGGAGCCCGGCACGGTGGGGCCGGACGATCCGGCGTACATCATCTACACGTCGGGCTCCACCGGGCGCCCCAAGGGCGTCGTCGTGCCGCACCGCAACGTGGGGCGCCTCCTGGATGCCACGGCCGACGACTTCCGCCTGGGCCCGCAGGACGTGTGGACGTGGTTCCACTCGGCGGCGTTCGACTTCTCGGTCTGGGAGATCTGGGGCGCTCTGGGCACCGGCGGGCGCCTGGTCGTCGTGCCGTACTGGACCTGCCGCTCCCCCGAGGACTTCCGCGCGCTGCTCCTCGATGAACGGGTGACGGTGCTCAACCAGACCCCGTCGGCCTTCTCCCGGCTGCTGCCCCTGGAGCGCACGGCGCCGACGCCGCTCGCCCTGCGGCTCGTCGTCTTCGGCGGGGAGCCGCTCGACGCCCGCGCCCTGCTCCCGTGGTTCGACACGCATCCGGAGTCCGCGTGCCGGATGGTCAACATGTTCGGCATCACGGAGACCACCGTGCACGTGACGGCCCAGACCGTCACCCGCGCCGACGCCCTCGCCTCCTCGCAGTCGGTGGGCCGCGCGCTGCCCGGCTGGAGCGTGCGGGTCCTCGACGCACGCGGCAGGCTGGTGCAGCCCGGCTGCGTGGGCGAGATAGCGGTCGGCGGGGACGGCCTCGCCCTTGAGTACCTGGGACGGCCCGAGCTGACCGCCGAGCGGTTCGTACCCGACCCGGACGGCGAAGGCCGCCTCTACCTCAGCGGCGACAAGGGCCGGCAGCTGCCCGACGGCCGCCTGGAGCACTTGGGCCGCCTCGACAGCCAGGTCAAGCTGCGCGGTCACCGCATCGAACTCGACGAGATCCGCTCGGTGCTGCTCACCCACCCCTCGGTGCGTGCCGCGGCGGTCGTACTGACCCGCCCCACGGACGCGAACGGCGAGGACGCCACCCTCGACGCGTACGCCGTACTGGACGGGGCCGATGCCCGCGAGGTCCGCCGGCACGCCGCCCGGCTGCTGCCCGAGTACATGGTGCCCGCCACCGTCACCCCGCTCGCCGAGCTGCCGCTCACCGTGAACGGGAAGGTGGACGTGGCCGCGCTGCCCGTGCCCCGGGCCGCCGGCGGTGAACTCCCTTGTGTGGCGGACGAGTCCGCACAGGGCACGCTGGCCGCCGTGCTCGCCGCCTGGCACACCGCGTTCGGCGAACAGGTCGCGGGCGGCGACGACTTCTTCGAGCTGGGCGGCAACTCATTGCGCGCGCTGCGCGTCGTGCACCTGCTGCGGGACGCGGGCGTCCGTGTCGACGTGCGCGACGTGTACCGGCTGCGCACCCCGTCGGCAATGGCCGAGGCCGCCTCCACGGCGCCCGCCGAGGCGGCGAGGACGGCCTGACCGGGCCGTGTAAGGGCTTTGCCCGACTGTCCGGGATGCCACCGGCGGCGGGATGTTCGAGACCTGACACCGATTCGAGGAGTGTTCATGAGCAAGGTCGCGGTCCTCACCAATGACCTTCAGTACGACCTGGTGAACAAGAACCAGGAGCGCATCGACGCCGTGGCGGAGGCCACCCCCAGCTTCTCGGGCTTCCTCAAGGACATGCGCCAGCGCGGCCACCACGTGCTGCACCTGCAGCTGATCAACAAGGCGGACGACCCGGTCGCCGAGCGGTACGAGGGCGGCCGACTGCCCGCGCAGAAGGGCACCCAGGGCGCCGAGATCCTGCCCGTCTTCCTGGACGACACCGACATCCTCGTCGAGAAGAACAAGGACAGCGGCTTCTACGAGACGGACCTGCACGAGCGGCTGCAGGCCCTCGGCGTCGAGACCGTCATCGTGACCGGCATGCAGGGCCAGATCTGCGTGCAGACCACGGCCGCCGACGCGTTCTTCCGCGGCTACAACGTCTGGGTCCCCAGCGACTGCGTCGTCTCGGCCCAGGAGCACGACAAGGTGCGCGCCCTGGACTGGCTGGACGGCTACTGCGCGACCGTGGCGCCGTCCGATGAGATCGTCCGCGTCCTCGACGCCGACGGCGACCTGCCGCGCAAGGTGTTCCGCACCCCCTGAGCCTCGGTCCGCGAACCCGCGACCGGCCTCGCCGGCGGGCGGCGCCCCTCCCCGCGCCGCCCCCTCATCACCCCGCCTCACCCCGCTTCAGCCGCCCCCTCATCCGCGTACGTCTTCGACCCCACCGGGAGTCACGTTGCCGACGGCCACGACGTCCTTGCTGGACCAGGAAATCGTCCTTGACCACGGGACCGGGGCCCGGCTCAGCCGGGAACTCGTCGAGTTCGTCGTGGAGGTGCTCGGGGACGTCTACCTCGGCGAGATGGAGGACAGCGCCATCCTCCCGCCGCTGAACGGCGCTCTCGCCATGACCACCGACTCCTTCGTGGTGGACCCGCCGTTCTTCGGCAACGGCGACATCGGCAAGATCGCGGTGTGCGGCACCGTCAACGACCTCGCGGTGGCCGGCGCCGAGCCCCGCTACCTCACCCTGGCGATGATCCTGGAGAGCGGGTTCCCGCTCTCCGGGCTGCACCGCGCTCTGGAGTCCGTCCGGGACACCGCGCGCGAGGCGGGCATCAAGATCGTCGCCGGTGACACCAAGGTCGTCGGGGAGGGCGAGGCCGACGGCATCTTCCTCAACACCACCGGCGTCGGCGTCTTCACCTCCCCGCCCAAGCGCATGAAGGACGTGGCCGTAGGCGACAAGATCCTGCTCAGCGGCCCCATCGGCGACCACACCATCCATCTCCTCTCGGTGCGCGAGGGCCTCGGCTTCGAGAAGAACGTGCTCAGCGACTGCGCCCCGCTGAACAACATGATCGACACGGTCCGCGGCGCGGTGCCCGAGTCCGCGGTGCGCTCCATGCGCGACGTGACGCGCGGCGGCCTCAACGCGGTGCTCCACGAGTACGCCTCCGCCCTCGGCCACGCCGTACGGGTCGAGGAGGAGGCGCTGCCGATCAGCTTCGAGACGGCGATGGCCGCGGACATGCTCGGCATCAACCCGATCAACTGCGCCAACGAGGGCTGTCTGGCGCTGTTCGTGGCGCCCGAGCACGCGGACGAGGTCCTGCGCGTGCTGCGCAGCCACCCCTACGGCAAGGACGCCGTCATCGTCGGCGAGGTCACCGCACGCCCGGAGCCGGTCGTGGAGATGGCCGGCAAGGACGGCCGGATCCAGGAGATCGAGGAACTGCAGGGCGCCGAGCTTCCCCGGCTGTGCTGATCCGAGGACCCGAGGAGGAGTCATGGCAGAGACCGAGCAGTGGCTGATCCGGGTGACCGGGGTGGTGCAGGGCGTGGGCTACCGGCCCTTCGTGCACACCCTGGCCACCGGCCTGGGCCTGAGGGGCTGGGTTCTCAACGACACGCTGGGCGTCCAGACCGAGGTGTCCGGCGGGGCCGGCGAACTCGCGGAATTCGCGGGGGCGCTCAAGGACCGCGCCCCCCTGCTCGCCCGCGTCGAAGAGGTGCGCGTGGAGTCGCGGACGCCCCGGGCCGGCGGTGACCTGCCGACAGGCTTCGAGATCCGGGAGAGCCGGCGCACCGGGCGGGCGAACACCATCGTCGCCCCGGACTCGCACGTGTGCGACGACTGTCTGCGCGAGGTCCTCGACCCCGCCGACCGCCGGTTCCGCTACCCGTTCACCAACTGCACCCACTGCGGGCCCCGTTACTCCCTGATCAAGGGCCTGCCCTACGACCGTGAGAAGACCACGATGGCCGTCTTCGCGATGTGCGAGGACTGCCGCGCCGAGTATGTGAACCCCGCGGACCGCCGCTACCACGCGCAGCCCACCGCCTGCCCGCGGTGCGGCCCGAAGGTGACCCTGTCCGCGCCCGACGGGGTGGTGGCCGAGGCCGAAGAGGCGCTGACGCGCACCATCAGGGCGCTCGCCGACGGCCAGATCGTCGCCGTCAAGAGCGTCGGCGGGTTCCACCTCGCGGTGAACGCGCGTGACGCGGCGGCCGTGGCCCGACTGCGGCGCCGCAAGAAGCGGGACTCCAAGCCGTTCGCGGTGATGGCCGCGGGCCTCGCCGAGACGGCCGGGATCGCCCACATCACGGACGCCGAGCGGGAGTTGCTGCGTTCCCCGGCCCGCCCCATCGTGCTGCTGCGCAAGCTGCCGGGCGCACTGCCCGAGGAGGTCGCCCCGCGCAACCCGAACCTCGGTGTGATGCTGCCGTCGGCTCCGCTGCACCAACTGCTTCTCGACCGGCCGGAGTCGGATGTCCTCGTGATGACCAGCGGGAACATCTCCGGCCAGCCGATCGCGTACCGCAACGAGGACGCGCTGGCCGAGCTGTTCGAGGTCGCCGACCTGATCCTGCACCACGACCGGGACATCCACGTACGCGTCGACGACTCGGTGGTGCGCAGCTCCGTGCACCCGGCCCTGGACGAGCCGATCATCACGTTCCTGCGGCGCTCGCGCGGCTACGCCCCCTACCCGGTGAAGGTCGACGACATCGCCGGACCGGTCATCGCGTACGGCGCGGAGCTCAAGACCACGGTCGCGCTCGGCGACGGCAACGAGGTCTACGTCAGCCAGCACATCGGCGACCTGAAGAACGACGAGACCTACGCCTCGCACCGCGAGGCCGCGGCCCACCTCGCCGAACTGTACGAGCTGAAGCCCCGTCACGCCGCCTGCGACCTGCACCCCGCCTTCAAGGCCCGGGTGCTGGCCGGGACCGACCGGCCCGACGACGTCGTCGAGGTCCAGCACCACCATGCCCACATGGCGTCCTGCATGGCCGAGAACCGGCTCAGCGGACCCACCATCGGCGTCGTCTTCGACGGCGCCGGCTACGGCGAGGACGGCACCATCTGGGGCGGCGAGTTCCTCGTCGGCGACTTCGCCTCGGTGCGCCGGGCGGCCCATCTGCGGCCGGTCCCGCTGCTCGGCGGCGACAAGGCGGTGGCCGAGCCGGTGCGCACCGGATACGCGCTCGCGCTGCAGGCACTCGGCTCCCCCGAGCGGGCCGTCGCCGCGTTCCCCGCGCTGGAGATCCTCGACGACCGCAAGCGCACCGTGTTCGCGACCATGGCCGAACGCGGCATCCAGGCCCCGCCGGTGTCCAGCATGGGACGGCTCTTCGACGCGGTGGCCGCCCTGCTCGGCGTGTGCGCCTACGCCGAGTACGAGGCACACGGCCCGATCGAACTGGAGGGGCTGCTGGGCCGCGACCTCGCCCTGACCGCGCCCTACGCCTTCGGACTCCAGCAGGAGGGCGACACCGAGCTCGTCGACCCGAGGCCGCTCGTGCGGGCGATCGCCGCGGACCTCGCACGCGGCACCGGCGTCACCGACATCAGCCGGCGCTTCCACTCCACGGTGGTCGACATGGTCGTCAAGCGGTGCAGCGCGCTGCGCGAACGCACCGGCATCCGCCAAGTGGTGCTCTCCGGCGGCGTCTTCCTCAACGAGTTCCTTCAGGTCAACTGCCTCGTGGAGCTGCGCAGGGCGGGCTTCGACGCCCATGCGCACCGCCTGGTGCCCACCAACGACGGCGGTATCGCGCTCGGCCAGGTGATGGTCGCGAACGCACGCCTGCGTGACAGCCCGGACAGCACAGACAGCCCGGACACCCCGAACCCCGGCACGAACGAATGCCGCTGACCCGCTCCACCGACGACGGAGGCACAGCCCGATGCGGACCGCAGATCTGACGCTGGACACCGTCGTGCGCCTGCTGAGTGAGAACGAGGCGAGCGCACGGCAGACCCTGAGCATGGTGCCGTCGGAGACCTCCATGTCGGGGCTGGCCAAGTTGCCCATGCTTCTCGACCCGTACCACCGCTACTTCTTCAACGAGGGCGACGACCCCGACCGCTGGCACTTCCGTGGCGCGCAGCGGCTGCGCGACCTGGAGATGGAGCTGACCATCCCGCTCCTGCAGGAGCTGGGCCGGGCCTCGTACGCCTCGGTGCGACCGCTGAGCGGTCTGAACGGGATGACGCTGGTGCTCGGCGCGCTCGGCGGCGAACCGGGTTCCACGGTCGTCACCGTCTCCCCGGAGCAGGGAGGCCACTACGCGACGCCGCAGGTGGCCGCCCGGCTCGGCCTCGACGTGGAGTTCCTGCGCGGCCCCGACCCGCACTCCCTCGACCTCGAGCACGCGGCCGAGCTCCTCGCCCGGGTGCGTCCCTCGCTGGTGTACGTGGACCAGTCGCACTGCCTGTTCCCCGTCGATGTGAAGTCCTTGGTGGAGACGGTGCGGGAGGCCTCGCCCGGCACGCTGGTGCACGTGGACGCGAGTCACTGGCTCGGCCTGGTACTCGCGGACGCGTTCCCCAACCCGCTGGACCAGGGCGCGGACAGCTGGGGCGGCTCCACCCACAAGACGTTCCCCGGCCCGCAGAAGGCGGTCGTGCTGACGCGGGACCCACAGGTGGAGCAGCTGATCCGCGACGCCCAGGACTTCCTCATCAGCAACCACCACTTCGCCGCGACCATCGCGCTGGGCATATCGCTGCTCGAGTTCCGCGAGTTCGGCCCCGCCTACACCCGGGCGGTCCTGGAGCACACCGGCCGCTTCGGCAGGCTCCTGACCGAGCGGGGCCTGACCGTGGTCGCCGCCGACCGCGGCTACTCCGCGGGGCACCAGCTGTGGCTCGACACGGAGGCCGACGGCATCGCGCCGAAGGACGCGGCCGCCCGGCTCTCCGCCGCCAGCCTCAAGGTCAACTTCATGGCCGGGCTGCCGGGGTTCACCGGGCAGGGCGTGCGCATCGGCCTCAACGAGGCCACGTACCAAGGGCTTTCGGGTGACGACATCGACGAGCTCGCCGACATCTTCGTGGCGGCCGTGCGCGACACCGAGCCGGCCGCCCTGCTCGCCGAGCGCACGGCCGCGCTGCGCACCCGGACCCCGTTCGGCGCTTGTGCGGCCGATGGCAGTCCGCTGCTCGCCACGGCTCTGGACCTGTGCGAGGGCGCCCTGCGGCGCACCGGCGCGGCCGCCGGGCGTCCCCTGACAGAGGCGTCCCGGTGAGCCGGCCGGTCATCGGCATCGCCTCGTACCGCGACCGCGCGCGCTGGAACATCTGGGACACGGACGCGACGGTGCTCCAGCAGGGGTACGTCGACGGGGTGCGCCGGGCGGGCGGCCGTGCCGTCGTGCTGCCGCCCGACGACACCGACGCGGACGTGGTGGCCCGTCTCGACGGGCTCCTGCTGCCCGGCGGCGCCGACGTCGACCCCGCGCGCTACGGTGCCGCCCGCCATCCGCGCACGGACACTCCGTCGGCCGACCGGGACGCCGGGGAGCTGCTGCTGCTCGAGGCGGCGCTCGCCGCGGGACTGCCCGTCCTCGGGGTGTGCCGCGGGCTCCAGCTGCTCGCCCTCGCCTACGGCGGCACCCTGCACCAGCATCTGCCCGATCTGGTCGGGCACAGCGGCCACTGCCCGGCCGAGGGCGTCTTCGGCCGGCATCCCGTGCACCTGGTGCCCGGCAGCCGGGCCGCCGCGCTGTACGGGGAGCTGGCCGAGGTCAACTCGCACCACCATCAGGCCGTGCTCGATCCGGGCGGCCTGCACGTGACCGGACGCGGCGACGACGGCGTGGTGGAGGCGGCCGAGGACCCGTCCAGGCCGTTCGTCCTCGGCGTCCAGTGGCACCCCGAAGTCTCCGACGACCGGAAGCTGTTCGCGGCGTTCGTCGCGGCCTGCACCACCCGGTCGCTGCACACAGCGGCAACCGTCTGACCGCGCCGGCACCGTGACGCCGGTGCGGCGGCACGTGCCCTCGCCCGACCGGGCCCCGTACACCTCACCGTAGGACTTTGCCAGGAGGGCAACCGTGCACACTCACGTCCGTCCCGTCGGCGGCACACTGGTCGACATCCTGCGCGACCGGGCGGACGCCACTCCGCACCGCACCGCCCTGGAATTCATCCGCGACGACGGCAGCGAACACGCCGTCGGCTACGCGGCGTTGGACCGCCGGGTGCGCGCGGTCGCCGCCGCGCTCACCGAGCGAGGCCTGCGTGGCGAGCGCGTCCTGCTGCTGTTCCCGCCGGGCGAGAACTATGTGACGGCCTTCCTCGGCTGTCTGTACGCGGGCGCTGTCGCCGTGCCCGTGTATGTGCCGACCGGCAAGCGCGGCCTGTCGGCGGTCCTTGCGACCGGGGCGGACGCGGGCGCCGTGCTCGCGCTGAGCAGCCGCGAGGTGACGGACGCGATCACGGCCTCGTACCCGGAGCTGACCACGTCGGGGCTGATCCAGTGGCTGGTCACCGAGGACATCGCGGATGCGGCGGCCGACGACTGGCCGGGCGCGGGCCCCGCGCCCGCCGACCTGGCCTTCCTGCAGTACACGTCCGGGTCCACCGGGACGCCCAAGGGCGTGATGGTGCGGCACGACAACCTGGTGCACAACTCGGCGTCCATCAGCACCGCCCTGGGCGTCGGTCCGGACAGCCGGGGCGTGAGCTGGCTGCCGCCGTATCACGACATGGGCCTGATCGGCGGCATCCTGCAGCCCTTGTACGCGGGTTTCCCATGCACCCTGATCTCCCCGATGGCGTTCGTACGCAGCCCGTACCGCTGGCTCGACGCCATCAGCAGGCACCGCGCGACGGTGTCGGCGGCGCCCGACTTCGCGTACGGCGAGTGTGTGCGCCGCATTCCCGAGGACAAGCGCGCCGAGCTCGATCTGAGCAGCTGGCAGCACGCCATGGTGGGTGCCGAACCTGTGCGGCCCGCGACCCTGGACGCCTTCGCGCGCGCCTTCGCGGACAGCGGGTTCGACCGGTCGGCCTTCCACCCCTGCTACGGGCTCGCCGAGGCGACGTTGTTCGTCACCGGCGGCGCGCCCGAGCGCGGCGAGCCCCGGGTGCTGCGCGCCGACCGTCGCGAACTGGAGCTGGGCCAGGCCGTGTCGGCCACCGCGGGCAAGGAGAACAAGGAGAACGCTGCTGTGCTGACGGGCTGCGGCCGGTCGCGCAGCGAGGACGTCGTCGTGGTGGTGGACCCGGCCGAGGGCCGTGCGTGCCCGCCCGGCGGGACCGGCGAGGTGTGGGTGAGCGGCCCGACCGTCACCGCGGGCTACTGGGGCCGGCCCGAGCTCACCGACGAGGTCTTCCGCGCCACCCTGGAGTCCCACCCGGGGCGGCACTTCCTGCGCACCGGTGACCTCGGGTTCACCCTGGGCGACGAGCTGTTCGTGACCGGCCGCGCCAAGGACCTCCTGGTGGTGCGCGGCCGCAACCACTACCCGCAGGACATCGAGCAGAGCGCCGAGCACGCCCACCCGCTGCTGCAGCCGACCCGGGCGGCGGTGTTCTCGCACGACGACGGGGCCGAGGAGCGGGCCGTCCTGGTGCACGAGGTGGTCCGCGGCTTCGACCCCGAACGCGCCCCCGAGGTGATCACGGCGGTCCGCAAGGCGGTGACGGCCGAACACGGGCTCTCCCTGCACGAGGTGGTGCTGGTGCGGCCCGGAGCGATTCCCCGTACCACCAGCGGCAAGGTGCGCCGCAGCACCTGCCGCGAGCGGTGGCTGGACGGCACTTTGCAGCCGATCGCGACCGGCGGCGCGGACACCGCGCCCGACGCCGGGGGCGGTGACATGCCCCCGGTGTCGCGGGCGGTCGCCGAGGTCGTCGCCCTGGAACTCGACGTGCCCGCCGAACAGCTGCCGCCCGGTGTGCCGTTGGTGGTCCTCGACCTCGACTCGCTGCGGGCCGTGCGGCTCGCCGAAGCGGTGCGTGAGCGCTTCGGGCTCCGGGTGTCCCCCGCCGAGCTCCTCGACGGGCTGACGCTTGCGGGCCTGAGCGCCCTCGTCGATGCCGTCGACGACGTGGCCGAGGCACACGTCGGCGCCGACGACACCGAGGCCGCCGACGGGCCCGCGAGCCGGGCGCAGGAGTGGATGTGGCTCCTCGACGCCATGGGCGGCGGCGCGGCGTACCACGTGGCGGGCGGCATCGACCTGCACGGCCCTGTCGACCCGGAGTTGCTGCGCGCGAGCCTGGAGGACCTGGTGGCGCGCCACCCGGCGCTGCACAGCGGTTTCACCTCCGACCCCGAGGGCACCCTGCGGCGCACGCCGCTCGCCCCCCGCTCCTTCGAGCTGCCGGTGGTGGAGCCGAGCGCGGACCGGGACGCCCGCGCAGTCGCGGCCGCACTCGCCCGGGAGCCGTTCGACCTGGCGGCGGGGCCGTTGCTGCGCGCGGTCCTCGTGCGGGCCGGTGCGCGCGAGTGGACGCTCGCGGTGGCCGCCCACCACATCGCGGTGGACGGCTGGTCGCTGGGTCTGCTGCTGCGCGAACTCGGGATCTGCTACCGCGACCGGCTCGCGGGGCGCAGCCCGTCGCGCACCGTCGTCACGGTTCCCGCGCCGAAGAGCGCGGGCGACGACGGCGAGGCCGCCGCGTTCTGGCAGGAGACCCTGGCCGGGGCGCAGGCGGTGTCGCTGCCGCTGGACCCGGCCCCGCACCCGAGCCCCTTCCAGGGCTCCGCCCTGCCCTTCACCCTGCCCGCGCCGGTGGTGGCCCGGCTCAAACGCTATGGGGCCAAGCGCCGTTCGACCCTGTTCATGGTGATCCTCACCGGCCTGTCCGCTGTGCTGAGCCGGTGGACCGGCCAGCAGGACCTGGTGGTCGGCGCCGTTACGGCCGGCCGCCACCGTCCCGGCAGCGGTGACCTGGTCGGGCTGTTCGTCAACACCCTGCCGTTGCGCGTCGAGGCCTCCGGTGACCCCGCCTTCGGCGAGCTGCTGTCCCGGGTCCGCTCCTCGTGCCTGGCCGCCTACCGGCACCAGGACCTCCCCCTCGAGGAGATCGTCCGGCTGACCGGCGCGGACCGCGCCGACGGACGGGCCCCACTGGTGCGCGTGGCGCTCGCCCTGCAGAACCTGCCGGTGGCGCCCTGGCAGTCCGGCGAGGTGCGCGCCGAGCCCTTCGAGCTCCCTTCTCCCGGCGCGCAGTTCGAGCTGTCGCTGCATCTGACGGAGGAGAGCGACGGCAGCCTGACGGGCCACGCCGTCCACGCCTCGGACCTGATCTCCGCACCGAGCGCGCGCCGCATCCTTCAGGCCCTGACGCTGGCCCTCGAAGCCGTGCCGGGGCCGCCGGGGGCGGCGGCGACGGATCTTCCGATGCTCACCTCGCACGAACTCGACCGGGTGGTGGGTGAGTTCAGCGGCTCGGACACGCCGCTCGACGACGGCCTGGTGCACGCCGGTTTCGAGCGGCAGGCCCGGCTCACCCCGAACGCACCGGCCGTCGTGTGGGACGGCGGCGCGCTGTCGTACGCACAGCTGGACGCCCGGGCGAACCAGCTGGCCAGGCGACTGCGCTCCCTGGGCGCCGCCCCCGACCAGGTGGTGGCGGTGCACCTGCCGCGCTCCCCCGAGCTGGTCGTCGCGCTCCTTGCGGTCGTCAAGGCGGGCGGTGCCTATCTGCCGCTCGACCCGGACCACCCACGCGCCCGGCTCGCCCTGCAACTCGCCGACGTGACCCCGTCGCTGCTGGTGACGTCGCGGGATGCCGCGCACGGCGGAGCGGGCGAACTCGCGGCAGGCTCGCCCGGGCTGACGCTCGTCGAGATCGACGACCCGGCCCTGGCCGAGCTGCCGGACGGCCCCCTCGACGAGGTCGCGCGGCCGGACAACCTGCTGTACGTCCTGCACACCTCCGGCACGACGGGCACCCCCAAGGGTGTGATGAACCAGCATGCCGGCGTGGCCAACCGGATGGCCTGGATGCAGGCGAAGTATCCGCTCGTGGCCGGGGAACGCGTGCTGCACAAGACGCCCGTCGGGTTCGACGTGTCCGGCTGGGAGATCTGGTGGCCGCTCGGCCACGGCGCGACGATCGTGCTCGCCCGGCCCGGCGGCCACCAGGATCCCGGGTATCTCGTGCGGTCCGTCGTCGACCACGCGGTGACGACCTGTCACTTCGTGCCGTCCATGCTGCGCGTGTTCCTCGACGAAACCACGGCCGCGACGGCCGGGGGGACGCTGCGCCGGGTCGTGTGCAGCGGTGAGGCACTGCCGCCGGACGTGGCCGCCCGGTTCCACCGTCTGCTGCCGGGCGTGGAGCTGCACAACCTGTACGGGCCGACCGAGGCCGCCATCGACGTCACCGCGGAGCAGGTCGAGCCCGGCTCGACCGACCGGCCCCGGCTGCCGATCGGACGCCCGGTGCCCGGCGTACGCCTGTACGTGCTGGACGAACGGGGCAACCCCGCGCCCGTCGGCGTGCCCGGCGAACTGCACATCGGCGGCCCCCAGGTGGCGCGCGGCTACTTCGGGCGGCCGTCGCTGACCGCGGCCGCCTTCGTCCCCGACCCGTTCGGCTCCGGGGGGCGGCTCTACCGCACCGGCGACCGGGCGTGCTGGACCGAGGACGGCACCCTCGACTACCTCGGCCGCACCGACCACCAGGTCAAGATCCGCGGGCAGCGGGTGGAGCCCGGCGAGTCGGAGGCGGTGCTGGCCAGGCACCCGGCCGTCGGCGACGCCGTGGTCGTGGCCCGCCGGCAAGGCGGCGAGACGTATCTGGCCGCCTACCTGGTGGCCGCGGCCGGCGCCGAGCAGCCGGACCCGGCACAACTGCGGGAGCACCTCTCTCTCAGCCTGCCACCGGCGATGATCCCTTCGGCGTACACATGGCTGGACGCGCTGCCGGTGGGCGCCAACGGAAAGCTGGACCGCGACGCGCTGCCGGAGCCGGACCAGAACCTCGCCGGCGGCGAGCACGTGGCGCCGCGCGACGCGGCCGAGCAGCGGGTGGCCGAGGTGTGGTGCGAGGTCCTGGGCCTCGAGGAGGTCTCGGTGACAGCCGACTTCTTCGCGCTCGGCGGGCACTCGCTGCAGGCGACCCGGATCGCACTGCGGCTGCGCGAGGCGTTCGGGGCGGAGTTCTCGGTCGCCGACCTGCTGACCGGAGTCCCCACCGTGGAGCAGACGGCACGGCTTTTGACGCAGCGCCAGGTGGCGGAGAGCGACCCGGAGGAGCTGGCCCGGCTCCTCGACCAGCTGTCCGGGCTGTCCGACGACGAAGTGGCCGACCTGCTGCAGCAGCAAGGCTGACGGTGGGGAAAGGAGACACCGGCCCATGGCCGTGACACTCAAGGACGACTTCGCCGAACGGGCCCGCCTGGAGGCGCGGCTGCTCGCCCGGCGCAGGGGCGGAGCGGCGCTGCCGCTGCTCGACCGCCCCTCCGGGGCCGAGTGGCACTTCGCCGCCTCGCTGGGCCAGGAAGGCATGTGGCCCTCCCTGGCGACGACCGCGCGCCAGCCCCTGATCGTGGGCGGGCTCAGGGTGTCGGGGCCGCTGGACACCGGGGCGCTGCGCGAGGCGTGGCAGGCTCTCGCCGAGCGGCACGAGACGCTGCGCAGCGCCTATCGGACGGTCGACGGCACGCTGACGCAGGTGGTCCCGGTCCGCGCGAGGCCGGTCATGGAAGTGGCCCTGGCCGACCCGGCGGCGGCCGCCTCGGTCGCGGACGACGAACTGGCCCGCCCCTTCGACTTCGGCCGGGGCCCCGTGGCCCGGCTGCGCGTGCTGCGACGCGCGTCCGGCGAACACCTCGTGGTGGTGTGCCTGCACCACCTGGTCGGCGACGCCCGGGCCCTTGAGGTGGTCACCACCGAACTCACCGCGCTCTATGCCGGCGCCGTCACGGGCTCGCCCGTAGAGCTGCCCGAACTCCCGGCACAGTACGCCGACTTCGCGGCCTGGCACCGGGCGCGCGTCGAAGGTGAGCACGGCGGACGGACCATCGCCTACTGGCTGGACCGCCTGGCCGGCGCCGAACCGGCGGCGCTGCCCTGCGACGGGTCCCAGGACCCCTCGGACGTCGCGGGTCGCACCCGGTCCTTCCCCCTGCCGCCGGAGCTCTTCGCCCGGCTGCGCGAGGTGGCGGCCCGGCACCGCACCACGTTCTACGTGGTCGGGCTCGCGGCCTTCCAGATCCTGCTCGCGCGCTGGTCGGGCGAGCGGGACATCTGCGTGCGGGCACCCGTCTCCTACCGCGACCGCAGCGACGTGCACGGCCTGGTCGGCGACTTCTCCAACGACGTGGTGGTGCGCGCCGACCTGTCGGGACACGTGACGCTGGCCGAGGCCGTGGAGCAGGTGCGGGCGAGCACGGCCGACGACTTCGCCCACCACGACGTACCGCCCCACGTGGTGGCCTCGCGCATGGCCGATCCCACCCTGCTGGAGCGGCTGTTCCACGTACAGTTCACCGCGGAACGCGAGCACGACCTCGGCGCCGCCCGACAGCTGGGCCCGCTACGCGCCGAGCCGTTCTCCCCCACGGCCGAAACCGTCGCGCGCCCGCTCAGCGTCCGCCTGCGCCACGACGACCACGGCGGCCGCGTCATCGTCGCCCACCGCTCGGGCCTCTTCTCCGACGAGCGTGTACGGGCACTCCAGCGCGACTATTTCGCCCTGTTCGAGGAGATCGCGGCGTATCCGGGGCGGCCGGCAGTGAGTTGACCCGATGCTCACTCCTCGGCAGCCGATCGGGCCGCGTGTTCAAGAGTGAGCGGAGTTCGGCGGGCGAAAGGGTCACGCTCCCAGTGCGAGGAGGCCCTCATCCGAGGTGCCCGGTTGCTGTCGCGGAGGAGTGGGACTCATGTCGGCTACGAGGCGGGTGCACATCTACCCTTTCGAGGGAGAGGTCGACGGCCTTGAGATCCACCCGAAGTTCGCGGAACTGAGGGAGACCGACCCGCTCGCCAGAGTGCGCCTCCCGTACGGCGGCGAGGGGTGGATGGTCACGCGGTACGACGACGTGCGCGCCGCCAACTCCGATCCCCGGTTCAGCCGCGCGCAGATCGGTGAGGACACCCCCCGGACCACACCACTGGCCCGCCGCAGCGACACCATCCTCAGCCTCGACCCGCCGGAGCACACACGGCTGCGCCGCCTGCTGTCCAAGGCCTTCACCGCGCGGCGCATGGGCGCGATGCAGTCCTGGCTCGAGGAACTGTTCACGGGGCTCCTCGACGGCGTGGAGCGCACGGGACATCCGGCCGACATCGTGCGGGACCTGGCCCAGCCGTTCACCATCGCCGTGATCTGCCGGCTGCTCGGGGTGCCGTACGAGGACCGGGGCAGGTTCCAGCACTGGTCCGAGGTCATCATGTCCACCACGGCGTACAGCAAAGAGGAGGCGATGTCGGCCGACGCCTCGATCCGCGCGTACCTCGCCGACCTGGTGTCGGCGCGCCGGGCCGCGCCCCACGACGACCTCCTGGGCGTGCTGGTGTCCGCCCGGGACGACGACGACCGTCTCACCGAGGACGAGCTGATCACGTTCGGGGTGACGCTGCTCGTGGCCGGGCACGAGACCTCGGCCCATCAACTGGGCAACATGGTCTACGCGTTGCTCACCCATGAGGATCAGCTGTCCCTGCTCCGGGAGCAGCCCGAGCTGCTGCCGCGCGCGGTGGAGGAGCTGCTGCGGTTCGTGCCCCTGGGCAACGGTGTCGGCAACGCCCGGATCGCCCTGGAGGACGTCGAGCTGAGCGGTGGCACGGTGCGCGCGGGTGAGGGTGTCGTGGCCGCCGCGGTGAACGCCAACCGGGACCCCCGGGCGTTCGACGACCCGGACCGCCTCGACATCACCCGGGAGAAGAACCCCCATCTGGCGTTCGGCCACGGGGCGCACTACTGCCTCGGTGCCCAGCTCGCCCGCATGGAGCTGCGGGTGGCGATCGGCGGGCTGCTGGAGCGCTTCCCGGGGCTGCGGCTCGCGGTGCCCGCGGACCAGGTCGAGTGGAAGACCGGCGGACTGTTCCGGGGCCCGCAGCGGCTGCCGATCGCATGGTGAGGGGAACCGGCATGGCACAGGAGCAGAACACACGCTGGCGGATCGAGGCCGACCACGGCGCGTGCATGGGCACCGGCATCTGCGCCGGTGTCGCACCGGACGTCTTCCAGGTGGTCGACGGGCGGTCCGTGCCGCCGGCCGGAGAGGTGCCGGCGGACGAGAACGTGCTGGACGCGGTCGAGTCCTGCCCCATGGAAGCGCTGCGGGTGCGGGACGCGGTGAGCGGCGAGGTGCTCGACCTGTCGTGACGGTGCGGGCCTGCGCGGCGCTTCTCAAGTGGCTCTCCAGCGGAATTCGAGTGGGGTGTGGCAGGAAAGGACTACGGTCGGACGGGTATAGGCACCGCCCGGCTGGAGACGGGTCCCGCGGTACGCCGGGGATTCGCCCACGTGTGCCAATCCCCTTGCGCCGCAATCCAGTTGCACGACTTGCGCCGACTTGACACGATTCATGGGGACATATGAGTATCCCTTTGGATTCAGGAATTCCGTATTCCGGTCCGGTTTTTCGCACATTGCGACAAGGAGAGCCCGAATGAAGTTCGCGATCGTCATCATCGAGAACGCCGAGTCCCGGCGTCAGATCCAGGAGGACCGCGCCACCTACCGCAAGGCGATCGAGGGCTGGATGGGCCAGCAGGCCCAGGCCGGTGCCCTCGTGGGCGGCGAGGCGTTCGAGACCGAGTCCCTCGCCCCGGTGACGGTGCGCCGGGAGGCCGACGGCACCCGTAAGGCCGTCGAGGGCCCGTTCGCGGGCGCCGACGAGACGCTGGGCGGTTACATCCTCGTCGAGGCCGCCGACCGCGACGCCGCCGTGGAGATCGCCAAGTCGTGGCCGAACCCCGAGACCCTCGAGGTACGGCCGCTGTGGGTGGCCGAGTAACCAGCCGGTCCCACCGGCTCCGACCCGCGTCCGGGCACGCCCGGCCGCGGGTTCAGGCCTGTAGGCGCTAAGGAGAGGCTCGCCATGACGGACGGCGCGATGCACACACGCGCGGCGGGAGACGGCGCGGGCCGGCTGCGGCCCCTTCTTGACGCCGTGCACGACACGGCCTGCCAGGTACGGACCCGCCGCCCCGACTACTTCGAGCACCGGCCGCTGCGACTGCCCGCGGAACTGCTCGCGCACCACGGCACCACCCCTACCGCGCTCGCCCAACTCATCGGCGATTCCTATGAGTTGACGATCGAACCGGTCACCGATCCCGCGGACTGCACCTCCGTGGACCGCCTCGCGGCCGCCCGCGCACAGCACACCGGCACCACGCCCGGCGACCGCGGCGCTCAGCGCGCGCCGCAGCCCGGCGAACTGGCGGCCGTCGCCCGCGAGCAGAGCGAGCTGCGCCGCGCCGCCGAGCGGGACGCCGCGCGGATCGGTGCGGCGGCGCCGTTGCGGGTCGGGGTGCTCGGCGGCGTGCTGCCGTATACCGCGGCGGGTGTGCGCGAGGAGGGCGAGCCGCCCGTCGTCCTGGTGAACGCGCTCGGCATGGGGACCGCGCTCTGGCACCCCCTGATGGCGGCTCTCGCGCCCACGCGCCGCGTGCTGACCTGGGCGCCACGGGGCACCGCGGCGGGCACCCGGCCGATGCGCCTGCGCGACCAGGCCGACGACCTGGCGGCGGTGCTCGCCGCCGAAGGCGCCCGGGACTGCCATCTGGTGTGCTGGTGCAGCGGGCCCAAGACGGCCATGGAGTTCCGTCGGCGCCGCCCCGAGTCCGTGCGGTCGATGGTCTTTCTGCACGGCTCCTTCCGGCACACGGGCGATCCGGCCGGCCTCGAACCCGACACACCGTACGAGCGCAATCTCGAGGAGCTGTGCCGCGCCGTCGTCGCCCGGCCCGCCCTGGCGGCCCGGCTGCGCACCATGTTCACCGGTCAACCAGCCGAGATATCAGGGGACTTGACCGCGCATCGGTTCGCCGACGAGGTCCTCGCGCTGCCCGCGCCCGCCCTCGGCGCCGAGCTGCTGCGCCCCTTCTCGGACGACGCCGTCCTGGTCGCCTATGCCCGCCAGCTCCTGGACTACTGGGCGTACGACGGTCTCGCGCACGCGGCCGACGTACAGGTACCGGTGCTGTGTGTGAGCGGTGAGTTCGACCGGATCGCCTCGCCCGAGCGGCTCGCCCTGGCCGCGGACCGCTTTCCGGACGCCCGCCACGAGCGCCTGGCCGGCGCCACGCACCACTCCATGTACGACCGCCCGCGCGAGGTCGCGCGGCTGCTCACGGACTTCTTCACGGAGGCGGTTCGGCCGCGCTCAATTGTGAGCGGCGCCGCACGGTGACGCTGCCTAGCGTCGGACACCAGGGGTCCCAAGGCCTCTTCACCAGTGCGACGAAGGAGACAGAGCGATGACCGACGCGGCGAGCCAGGCCCAGGGCGCGTTTCTTCCCGCCCACAGCGGGCCTCTCGGTTCCGGCTCAGACCTGCTGCACTCCGGGAACGCGGGCTTCATCATCCACCGGGCCGGCCAGCTCAACCACGCGTTCCGCGCCCAGGGGCGTCAGTTCGCCACGGATCTGGTCGGCCACCTGAACAAGGTGGTGGAGGGCGTCGCCACGATCGTGGTGCACGAGGAGATCCTCGGCACCGCCGACCGGCTCCACTGGCTGATCCACATGAAGCAGCCCAACGACTACAGCCGCTTCCTGGAGATAGCCGACCACGACCGCAGCTTCAAGGAGATCACCGAGGCCGACCGGATCGCGGCTGCGGAGGGCGCCGGCAACTGGGAGCGCATGTTCGTCGAGGGCTCCTTCCAGGAGCGGGTGTACGTCCCCCAGCACGGCCTGGACGAGCACGACGACGACCACGACCACCACGACGAGCCGTCGGACACGTTCGTGCCGCCCGCCCGCCACCAGACCGGGCTGCCCGACAGCCGGATGCGCAGCTCCGTGGACAGCGGCCTGACGATCATCCGTACGGCGCAGACCGCGTTCCGCTTCCGCACCGAGGCCCGCGAGTTCGCGTTCGCCTGGGCCTCCGAGGTCAACCGGGCGCTCGGCGGCGAGCTGACGGTCTACCTCTACGAGGAGACGTTCGGCCAGCAGGACCGGATCCACTGGATGATCCACCTCGACAGCCTCGACACCTACCGCAAGCTGACCGAGCTGAGCCGCCACGACGCCGACTACCAGGCGCTGTTCGGGCGGCAGTTCGTGCCCGACTTCAAGGGCGGTGGCGGCTGGGAGCAGACGTTCGTGTCCCCCACCATCCAGGACACGGTGCTCACGCCGCTGCACCCCGGCGCGCCCGCCTGGTTCTGAGCGGGGCGGACGCAGTCGTGACGGCCATCGGCCCGACTCACCGCGGCGTGCGGCTCACTGCCGAGCCGCACGTCCTGCGCGCCACTCTCACCAGCCCGGACGGCCTCAACAGCCTGAGCGGTGATGCCCTGGACGCGCTGGGGGCCGCCCTGGACCGGGCCGAGGCCGACCCCGAGTGCCGTGTCCTGCTCCTCGAGGGCTCGGGCGGCACCTTCTGTACGGGCCTCGACTTCGAGGAGGCCGCCGGCGATGCTGCGGGCGGCGCCTCGCAGGCCGGCCGGGGCGGGGCCGAGTTCCTCGCTCTGATGCGGCGCTTCGGCGAGACACCGCTGGCGGTCGTGGCCTGCGTCGACGGCCGCGCGGCCGGCGGCGGCGTGGGGCTCGCGGCCGCCGCGGACCTGGTCATCGCCACCGAGCGCAGCGAGTTCAGCCTGCCCGAAGCGCTGTGGGGCCTGGTGCCCTGCTGTGTGCTGCCCGTTCTCGTACGGCGTACCGGCTTCCAGCCCGCGTACGCGATGGCCCTGAGCACCCAGCCGGTGTCCGCGCGCCGGGCCGCGGACTTCCGCCTGGTGGACGAGGTGGTGCCGGACCCGGATGCCGCGGTGCGCCGCCTCCTGGTCCGCCTCACCCGGCTCGACCCGGCGACGATCGGCGAGCTCAAGCAGTACTTCCGGGCCATGTGGTTCACCACCGAGGACACCGACGCGTTCGCCCTGCGTGAGTTCACCCGGCTCATCGACTCGCCCGTCGCGCGACGCCGTATCACCGACTACACGACAACGCGGCGGCTCCCCTGGGAGAAGCCGCGGCCCTGACCGGGGCCGAAGCCAGGAGGGACGAGGCGATGGTGGCACTGGTTTTCCCGGGACAGGGATCGCAGCGCAAGGGCATGGGGGCCGACCTGTTCGCCCGCTTCCCCGACCTGACGCGGCAGGCGGACACGGTCCTCGGCCACTCGGTGGAGGAACTGTGCCGCACCTCGGGCGACGGCAGGCTCGACCGCACCGAGTACGCGCAGCCCGCCCTGTTCGTGGTCAGCGCCCTGTCGTATCTGGCCCGGGATCCGGGGCTGCCCCAGCCGGCGTTGCTGGCCGGGCACAGCCTGGGCGAGTACGGCGCTCTGTTCGCCGCGGGCTGTTTCGACTTCGCCACCGGGGTACGCCTTGTCCGCGAACGGGGCGCCCTGATGGGGCGGGCCCAGGGCGGCGGAATGCTGGCGGTGCTCGGCGTCGACGGCGACGAGGTGCAGGCGCTGCTCGCCGGGACCGGGGCGCGCCAGGTCGATGTCGCGAACTACAACACGCCCACCCAGACGGTGCTGTCCGGCCCGCTGGACGAACTGCGCATGGTCTCCGCGGCCCTGGGACAGCGGCCGGGGGTGCGATGTGTGCCCGTGCGGGTGAGCGCGGCGTTCCACTCCCGCCATATGCGCCCGGCCGCCCAGGAATTCGCGACGTTCCTGACCGGGTTCTCCTTCGCCGATCCGCACCGCACGGTCATCTCCAGCGTGACGGCACGCCCGTACGGGGCGGGGCAGGTCGCCGAGCTGCTGTCCCGTCAGATCGAGAGCCCCGTGCGGTGGTCGGAGACCATGGCCTACCTCAGGGAGCGCGGGACGACGGAGCTGGAGGAGATGGGCCCGGGCAAGGTCCTGACGGGCCTGTGGAAGCAGGGCCGCGCCGACGGGGCGAAGGCCCGGGCCGTGGCGCCCGCACCGGTGGCGGTGGCGGCCGGTGTCCCGGCGGCGGCCGCGGCCCGGACGCCCGCTTCCTCGGCTCCTGTGGCGGCGCGGGCGGCGACTGCGGCGCCCGCCCGCCCGTCGGACCCCGCTCCCCCGGCTCCCCGCACCGCCCCTTCCCCCGCCTCGCCCGTACCCCCCGCCTCCGTTTCGCGTGGGCAGCGGGCCGAGGAGCTGGGCAGTGCCGAGTTCCGGCGGGACTACGGGATCCGTTATGCCTATCTCGCCGGGGCCATGTTCCGCGGGATCGCCTCGGCGGAGCTGGTCATCCGTATGGGGCGGGCCGGTCTCATGGGGTTCTTCGGGGCCGGCGGGCTCGGGCTCGACAAGGTGGAGAGCGCCCTGGTGCGGATCAAGGACGCACTCGGTCCGGACGGCCGTTACGGCATGAACCTGCTGCATTCGATCGACGACCCGGCGTACGAGCACGCCGTCGTCGACCTGTGCCTCAAGCACGGTGTCCACGACGTGGAGGCCGCAGGATTCACCCAACTCACCCCGGCCGTCGTGCAGTTCCGCTTCTCCGGCGCCCACCGGGATGCCGTGGGCCGCCCCGTCGCCGTACGCCGGGTGCTCGCCAAGGTGTCGCGGCCCGAGGTCGCGGCCGCCTTCATGGCGCCCGCGCCCGCGGCGATCCTGCGCCGGCTGACCGCCGACGGACGGCTGACGCCTCAGGAGGCCGAGATCGCCGCCGAGCTGCCGGTCGGCCAGGACATCTGCGTCGAGGCCGACTCCGGGGGCCACACGGACGGCGGCGCGGCCCTGACGCTACTGCCCTCGATGATCCGCCATCGCGACGCGGCGATGGCCCGGCACGGTTACGGCCGGCGGATCCGGATCGGCGCGGCCGGCGGCATCGGCGCTCCCGAGGCCGTCGCCGCCGCGTTCGTCCTCGGCGCCGACTTCGTGCTGACCGGCAGCGTCAACCAGTGCTCGCCCGAGGCGGGTACCTCCGACGCCGTCAAGGACATCCTGGCCGGTCTCGATGTGCAGGACACCGCGTACGCGCCCGCGGGCGACATGTTCGAGATCGGCGCCCGGGTCCAAGTGGTCCGCAAGGGAACGCTGTTCGCCGCGCGCGGCAACAAGCTGTACCAGCTCTACCGCAGCCACGACAGCTGGGAGTCGATCGACGCGGGAACCCGGCGCTCCGTCGAGGAGACCTACTTCAAGCGGCCGTTCGCCGAGGTGTGGGAGGAGACCCGCGTCTACCACCTCGGGCGGGGGCGCGACGCCGAGATCGAGAAGGCGGACCGGCTGCCCAAGCACCGGATGGCCCTGGCGTTCCGCTGGTACTTCGCCCGCTCGGTGCGCTGGGGCCTGGAGGGCGAACCGACGCAGAAGGTCAACTACCAGATCCAGTGCGGCCCGGCGATCGGCGCCTTCAACCACGTGGTGCGCGGCACCGGCCTCGAGGACTGGCGTCACCGTCATGTCGACCTGATCGCCGAACACCTGATGACGGGCGCCGCCGACGTCCTCGCCCGCCGCTGACCGTGCGCCGCCCGGCAGCGGCGGACGGCGGGCGGCACACGTATCGATCCACCGAACCCTGGAGCCACCATGACCACCCTGACCTTCCACTCGACCAACTCCGGTGTGATCGTGGAGCGCACCGCCCAGCTCAAGCAGGCCCATCGGGCCGAGGGCCGCCGGATCGCCCTGGAGCAGGCCGCGTACCTCAACGACAAGTTCGCGGGGCAGACCACGGTCACCGTGCACGAGGAGACGTTCGGCGTCCGGGACCGGCTGCACTGGCTGGTGCACCTGCCCAAGCTCAGCGGCCACCGCGAGATCTCCCGGCTGCTCGACGGCGACGAGGGGCCGGCCGCGGACGCCGACTGGCACGGCATGTTCGTCGACGGCTCGTTCTCGGAGACGGCGCTGATCCCGCAGCACTGGGGCATGTACGGCACCGACGAGGCCCTGCCCGAGGGCACCGTCATCGACGCCGCCGCGCCCGACCTGCGCGTCCCGCCGGCCCAGCGGCAGACCTCGATGAGCCCGGAGCGCACCCTCAACTCGTCCGGCGCGGGACTGATGATCCACCGTGTCGCCCAGCCCAAGTACGCGTTCCGCGCCGAGGCCAGGCTCTTCGCCCGCCGTATCACCGAGTCGATCAACACCAGGCTGCCCGGGATCGCGTCGTCGTTCCTGTACGAGGAGGCCTTCGGCCCGGCCGACCGGGTGCACTGGCTCATCCACATGAAGTCCGAGGACACCTACTACGACCTGATCGACATGCACATGCGCATGGACGACGCGACCCGCGCGATCTATCTGGACGAGATCATCGCGCCGGAGAAGGGCGGCGGCACCTGGAACCGGCTGTTCGTCGAGGAGAGCATGGGCGACATCGCCTTCTCCCCGGTGCCGGACGCCCGCTAGAGAAACGCTCGCTTCGCCGCCTCACCGCCTCGCCACCCGCGGGCCTGCTCACTTCTGAGCAGGCCCGCGGGTGCGCTGTTCCTAGGGTGCGTCAGGTGCAGCAAGCCGGTGTCTTTTCTGGGGGAGCGGATATGGAGCCTGGAACCAGCCCGTCGGGGCAGCAGGATGCGTCCGGCCTCGCCGCACGGGTGACGGCCGTGATGGTGCGGGTGCTGTCCGCGGCCCGGCCCGACGCGCAGCCCGTGACCGCCGCATGTGAACTGCGGGGCCTCGGCCTCGATTCGATGACGGCGGCCCGGCTGTGGCTCGCGGTGCAGGGCGAGTGCGCGGCGGATGTGCCGCTGGGCTGGCTCACCGAGGCGACCACGGTCGGCGAGTACGCCCTGCGGGTCGCCGACCACGCGTCCCAGGCGGTGCCGGTCCAGGGGGCGGGTGCCGTCGGAGCACAGGTCGCCGCGGACCCGGACGCCCTGCACGAGCCGTTCCCGCTGACGCCGCTGCAGGAGGCGTATCTCATCGGCAAGGAGCCCGAGCTGCAGGCGGACGCCGTGGGCTGCCACCTGTACCGCGAGTTCGACGTGCCGGCGCTCGACACCGAGCGGCTGCGCGCCGCCTGGCAGCGCCTTGTCGAGCACCACGACATCCTGCGCGCCACCGTCACCGAGGACGGCCGGCAGCAGATATCCGCGCAGGCCCCGCGCTGGGACCTCGCCGTGCACGGGAGCGCCACGCGCGCCGAGTTCACCGAGACCGCGACCGCCGTGCGCGCCCGGATGTCCCACCACCTCTTCCCTGCGGGCCACTGTCCCCCCTTCGCGATCGAGGTCACCCTCGGCCCGGACGGCACCGGCCGCGTCCACTTCGGCATCGACGCGATAGTCACCGACGGTCAGGGCCTCGACCTGCTCACCGCGCAGTGGGAGGCGTGTTACGCCGACCCGTCCCACCTCCTTCCCGCACCGACGGCCCCGCTGTCGGTGCGGGACTGCGTTGTGGCCCTGGACGCGGCGCGGCGGACCGAGGCCCACCGGCGTGACCTCGACCACTGGGTGCGGCGGCTGCGTGAACTGCCGGGCGCGCCGGGCCTGTTCACGGGGGACGCGCCGGAGCGCGGCGCCGGCCTGTCGTGTGTGCGCCGCAGCAGCCGCACCGCGCGGCTGACGGCCGCCGAGTGGCGGTCGTTGCGCGCGAGGGCCGAGGAGCTGGCGGTGTCGCCGACCTCGCTGGTCCTGACCGTGTTCACCGAGGCGCTCGCCCGGCACGGCGCCCACGAGCCGTTCTCCCTGGTCGTCACCACCAGCAGGCGCCCTCAACTGCCGCCGGAGGCAGACCACTTGGTGGGTCCGTTCACGGGCACCACGTTCGTCGAGGCGGTCCCCCCGCAGCAGCACACGTTCGAGGAGGCCGCCCGGCTCACCCACGAGGGCCTGTGGCAGGCGCTGGAGCACTCCGCGGTCTGCGGGGTCAGTGCGCAGCGGGCGCTGCGCGGCGGCGGTCCCGGGCCGCTGCCCGTGGTGTTCACCAGCATGCTCGACGCGGCGGGCCGGCCGAGGGCGCGTGGGTTCGCAGCGGCGCCGGTCTACGCGGTCAGCCAGACCTCCGGGGTGTGGCTCGACCACCAGATGTGGGAGCAGGACGGCGCGCTGCACCTGCGCTGGGACACCGCTGACGGGTGCTTCGCGCCCGGTGTGGTGGAGGCCGCGTTCGCGTCGCTGTGCAACGGGCTGCGCGCGCTCGCCGTCGCGGGACCCGTCGTCACCCGCCCCCTGAACGACCTGCAGCAGGCGTACTTCGTGGCGCGTGCCGCCGGGGAGCCGGGGCCGTGGCGGGGCTGCCAGGTCGTCGTCCCGTACGACACCGACGAGCGCGTGGACCCGGTGCGCCTGGAGTCGGCCGTGGTGCGGCTCGTCGAGACGTACGACGTGCTGCGCTCGGCGGTCACGCAGGACGGCGTCGTGGAGGTGCGCGCCGGGGCGCCGCGCCGGTGGACGGTGCCCGTCGTCGCGGGCGGCTGCCCCGACGAGGTGCGCGATGCCATGGCGGCGGCGAACTTCCCGCTCGGCCGGTACCCGCAGTTCGAGGTGCGGGTGGTGCGCGGCGACGGCGGTGACACGGTCCTCCTGTCGATGGACCTCACGCTCACCGACGCCCGCGGCATCCATCTGACCGGCCGTGAACTGATGTGCCTGTACGCCGATCCCGCGGCGGAGCCCCGGCCCGCCGAGGCGGCTCGGGACACGGCGCGCGTCGCGGACGACGAGGCCCGCTCGCGGGCCCACTGGCAGGACCGCCTGCGGGCGCTGCCGCCCGGTGTGCCGCTGCCCGGGCCGCGTGACGCGGACGCGCCCGACCGCCGGGTCCGCCTGGCCGGCGCGCCACTGGCGCTGCGGCCGCTCACCGACCGCTGCGCCGAGCACGGTCTGAGCCTGGACGCGGTGCTGCTCACCGCGTTCACCGATGTCCTCGCCCGCACGTACGGAACGGACTTCGCCGTGCCGGTCGTCCGCTGGGACCACGGTCTCGACCCACAGCGGCCCGGCGAGTTCACGGCGCTGAGCTGGCTGCCGTGCGCGCCGCGCGAGCTGTCCTTCACCGCTCGGGCGCGCAGCTATCAGGAGGGTCTGGAGCGGGACGCCGATGTGTCCGGCAGCGGTCTTCCCGAGCTGCGGCGGGCCGTGGCGCGCTCCGGCGGTGCCGGGTACCCCGTCGTCTACACCTGTGCCCTGGACCTCACCGACCGGCCGCTGCCGGGGTCGGTCCGGGCCGGGCAGTGGCTGAGCTGTACCCCGGACGTGTTCCTGGACTGCATCACCACCGTCGACGCCGGGCAGCTGCAGCTGGCCTGGGACGCCGTGGACGGCCGTGCCCCGCAAGGCGGCTGGAGCGAGCTGCACGCCGAGTACCGCCGGGCCGTGGCCCGTCTCGCCGATGACGCGGCGGCCTGGCAGGAGCCGGCCGGGGGCGACACGTCGGGCGCGGACGACGGCGAGGTGCGTGGCGCCGAGCTGCACAAGATCCTGCACGAATGGAACGACACCGCCCGCGCGTTCCCCGACGACCGGCTGATGCACCAGCTCTTCGAGGAGCAGGCGGCCGAGCACCCTCAGGCTCAGGCGCTGCGCTGGCGCGGCGGCACGATGACGTACCAGGAGCTGAACCGGCGGGCCAACCGCATCGCCGCCCGGCTGGCCGCCGAGGACGTGGGCCCGGAGACGGTCGTCGCCGTCAGTGTGCCGCGCGGGCCCATGATGGTCGCGGTGGTCCTCGGGATCCTGAAGGCCGGCGGTGTCTATCTGCCGATGGAGCCGCATCTGCCCGCCGAGCGGGCCGCCGTCATCCTCGAGGAGGCGCACGCCGCGGTCGTCGTCACCACCGCCGACCGCGAGGGCTGGCCGGTGCCCGACGGATACGCCCGCGTGTGCGCGGACGCCGCCGTGGAGGGCCCCCACCCCGCCGACGCGGACACCTCCCCGCGGCCCGTGACGCAGCCGCACAACACGGCGTACATCATCTTCACCTCGGGCAGCACCGGCCGCCCCAAGGGCGTGGCGGTCGCGCACCGGCCCGTCCTGAACCTCATCAACTGGTGCCGGCGCACCTTCGGGTTCGGGCCCGGGGACATGGGCCTGTGTGTCACCTCGCTCGGCTTCGACCTGTCCGTGTTCGACGTGTTCGGCCTGCTCGGTACGGGTGCCGCGCTCTACATCGCGGACGCGGAGCAGCAGCGCGATCCCGCCCTCCTCCTGGACGTGCTGATCGAGGAGCCGGTCACCTTCTGGAACTCGGCGCCCACCACGCTCGCCCAGGTAGGTCCGCTGCTCGACACAGTGGGCACGGCGGGTACCGGTGATCTGCGCCTGGTGTTCCTCAGCGGCGACTTCACGCCGCTGCCCCTCCCTGACGAGGTGCGTGCCGTCTTCCCGCGCGCCGACATGATCAGCCTGGGTGGTGCCACCGAGGCGACGGTGTGGTCCAACTGGTTCCGCATCGGGGCGATCGACCCGGCCTGGCGCAGCATCCCCTACGGCAGGCCCATCGACAACAGCCGCTACCACGTGCTCGACGAGGCGCTGCGCCCCTGTCCCGTCGGCGTCGAGGGGGATCTGTACATCGGCGGTGAGTGTCTGGCCCTCGGCTACGTCAACCAGCCCGAGCTGACCGCCGACCGGTTCATCCCCGACCCGTTCCACGAGGACCCGCAGGAGCGCCTCTACAAGACCGGTGACAGGGCCCTGTACTACCCGGACGGCAACCTGAGCTTCCAGGGGCGGGCCGACGGACAGGTGAAGGTCCGCGGGTTCCGGGTGGAGCTGGCCGAGATCGAGCACCGGCTGCGGGCGCACGACGGGGTCAAGGACGCCGTGGTCCTGGCCCGGGAGGACGGCTGCGGGGACCGCACCCTCGTCGCGTACGTCGTGGCCCTGCCGGGTTCGGCGCCCTCCGGGCGTGAACTGCGCGGGTTCGCGGGGCAGACGCTGCCGGAGTACATGGTGCCCAACTTCATCGGTTTCCTGGCCGGGTTCCCGGCCACCGCCAACGGGAAGCTGGACCGGGCCGCGCTGCCCTGGCCGCTGGCCAAGGCACACCTGACGCCGCCGGACCGCTCTGCCGACGCCGATCCCGTCGGTTCGGAGGCCGAAGTGGCCGTCCCTGTGAAGGAGTCGGCGGCTGAGCCTGCCGTCGCGGGCGGGGCCGGGCCCGCGGTTTCCGTGCCGTCGCGCGACGAGCTGTGCGCGGAGATCGCCGATCTGTTCGCCCAGGCCCTCGGGGTCGAGTCGGTGGACGCCGACACCGACCTGTGGGACCAGGGCGCGACGTCCTTCACCATGGTCCGGGTCTCGGGCTCCCTGCAGCGCTCGTACAAGCAGCGGTTCCCCGTCTCCGCACTGCTCGACAACCCGAGCGTCGGCGCGATCGCCGGCTGGGTCCATGCGCAGCTGGGGGGCGGCGCCGACGCGGAGAGCACTGCCGCCGTCGAGGCGGAGACCGCGACGTCGGTCGATGCCGAGACCACGGCGACGACCGTCACGCGGACCACGGCGACGACCGTCACTCAGACCACGGCGGCGTCCGACGAAAGGCCCGATTCCGGTCCCGGACCGGTGGACTTCTTCGCCACCGAGGAGCGCGAGCGCTTCAAGCGACAGCACTGGAACCGGCGCCCCGACGAGCCCGGGCTTCCCGAAGTGCCGCTGGCCGACGCCCGGTTCGAGGACGAGCTCCACGCCTGGCGGGCCAGCCGCCGGGACTTCCTCGACCAGCCCGTGCCCCACCGGTCCTTCTCGCGTCTGCTCGGCCTGCTGCGCGAGACCACCGGCGCCGACGGCACCGGCGCCCTGTACCCGTCGGCCGGCGACACCTACTCCGTCCAGGTCTATCTGCACCTGACGCCGGACGCCGTCGAGGGCCTCGACGCCGGGCTCTACTACTACGACCCGTCCCGGCACTCGCTGCGCCTGCTGCGCTCCGGTGTCCTGCCGGATCGCGGGGCCCACTTCTACTACAACCGGCCGGTGTTCGACCGGTCCCGGTTCGGCATCTACCTGTTCGGCCAGCGCCACGGCATCGAGCCGCTGTACGCCGAGGAGAGCCTGCGCTACCTCACGCTGGAATCCGGGTACATGAGCCAGTTGCTGATGCTGGGGCAGGCCGCCCACGGTGTCGGCCTGTGTCCGATCGGCGCCCTGAACACCGAGCAGTTGAGCCAGTGGCTCGGCCTGGACGAGGGCCATGTCTTCCTGCAGGCCTTCCTCGGAGGTGCGGCGGAACACCCGCAGCGCACGGCGGGCGGCACGGCGCCGTTCTTCACCGGGCCGACCGACAGCGGCGGCTACAGCGGGAGCAGCGACAGCAACACCGTCATCACCGATGTCGTGGCGCCGGTCAGCGCCGCCGCCGAGGACGCCGACGCCGAGCCCCCGGCGCACACCGCCGAGCCGGCCGCGGTGATCGGCATGGCCGGCCGGCTCCCCGGGGCCGGGGACCTGGACGCCTTCTGGGACAACCTGGTCTCGGGACGTACCGCGATCGGCCCGGCGCCCGCGTCCCGGCCGGAGACGGCGCCCTCGGGGGCCCGTGCCACCGGAGGTTTCCTGCCGCACATCGACCGGTTCGACAGCCTGCTCTTCCATGTGTCACCGCAGGAAGCGCCGGCCGTCGACCCGCAGGCACGGCTGATGCTCGAGAGCGTCTGGCAGTGCCTGGACGACGCCGGGCACACAGCCGACTCGCTGCGCAGGTCCGCGGGGCGCGTCGGGGTGTTCATCGGCTCCATGTGGCACGACTACCGGCAGCAGGGCGCCGACCGGTGGAACGGGGGAGACAGCGCGGAGGTCGCGGCCACCGCCTCCGACATCGCCAACCGCGTCTCGCACTTCTTCGACTTCCGCGGCCCCAGCCTGGCCGTCGACACCTCCTGCTCGTCGTCGTTCGCCGCGCTGCACCTCGCGGTGGAGAGCCTGCGCCGCGGCGAGTGCGGGGCGGCCGTCGTCGGCGCCGTCAACCTGCTGGCCCACCCCTACCACTGGGGCCTGCTCGACGGCCTCGAACTGCTCGCTGCCGACGCCCCGCCGGCCGCGTACGCCGCCGAAGGCAGCGGCTGGCACCCGGGCGAGGGCGTCGGGGTGCTGCTGCTGCGCCCGGCCGACGCCGCCCGCCGCGCCAAGGACACCGTGCACGGCCTGATCGAGGGCACCCGGATCGGCCACGCGGGCCGCGCGCCGCGCTACGGCGCGCCGCACACCGCGGCCCTCGCCGACTCGCTCGCCCGGGCCCTGGCCGACGCGTCGGTGATCCCCGACGAGGTCGACTACGTGGAGTGCGCCGCGGCGGGCGCGGGCATCGCCGACGCCGCCGAGCTGGAGGCACTGGGCTCCGTACTCGCCCGCTGCGCCGGAGCGTCGCCGGTTCCGGTCGGCACGCTGAAGCCCAACATCGGGCACCTGGAGGCCGCTTCGGGTCTCTCGCAACTCATCAAGGTGCTGCTGCAGATACGTCACGGGCGCATCGCGCCCACGCTGGTGTCGGGCGAGCTCAGCCCGCTCGTGGACTGGGACGGCCTCCCGGTCGACCTGGTCGACACTCCGCGCGCGCTCACGCCGCGCGCCGCCGACGGCCGGGCCACCGTCCTGGTCAACGCGGTGGGCGCGACCGGTTCGTACGGCCATGTGGTGGTGCGAGCACCGCACGCGCACGGCACCGGGCCCGCCGCTCAGGACGGGCTCGCAGAGGCCGGGGCCGCGCCGTCGGCGAGTGGTCCGCGCACCGTCGTCCTGTCGGCCGCTTCGCCCGAGGGCCTCACGGCGGCGGCCGGGCGGCTGCGCGACCATCTGGCCGGGGCGGGCCGTGCCCTGTGCCTCGACGACGTGGCCTGGACACTGCAGACCGGGCGCGCGTCGCTCGGTCACCGTCTGACGCTGTCCGCCGACGGCCTGGACGGCGTACGGGCGGGCCTGACCGCGTTCCTCGACGGGCGCCCCCGCCCGGGCCTCGCGACCGCCGCCGCCGATCCGGCGCTCGCCGGAGTACCCGCCGACGCACAGGACCTGGCGCGGGCCGCCGGGGACTGGCTGCGCGGGCACGTGGTGGACTTCGCCCGGCTGTGGTCCGCGCCCGCCCGTCGCGTCCCGCTCCCCGTCCAGGACTTCACGGTCCTCTCGCAGGAGCGGCACTGGCTCGCCGCGCCCGCGGCCCGGCGGCCGGACGGTGAGGCGGGTTCCGCACCGGCCGCGCCGGAGTCCGGGCAGTCCGCGCCGCCGGCGTCCCCGCAGGTTCAGGACGACCGCGCGGACCGCGCCCAGGAGCATGTCGCCGCCTGCTTCGCCGAGGTGAGCGGCATCCCCGCCGAGCAGCTGCACCCGCGGGTCCCGCTGGAGCACTACGGCCTGAGCTCCCGCCTGGTCGCCCGGTTCAACGAGCGGCTGCGCCAGGACGTCCAAGGGGTGTCCAGCACGGTCCTGTTCGAGTACCCGGACCTGGCCGGGGTCGCCGCGCATCTGGCGGCCCACCACGAGGGCCCCTGGTCGGCCGGCCCGGACACGCAGCCGTCGCCGCCCGTCCCGTCCCCGGATCCGCTCCCCGTGACCCGTACGCACGCGGCGGCCCTGGGCGAAAGTGCCGCGGCCGACGGTCCCGAGCCCATCGCCGTCATCGGCATCGCGGGCCGCTACCCGGGGGCCGGGGACCTGGAGGCGTTCTGGAGCAATCTGGCCGAAGGCGTCGACAGCGTCGGTCCCCTGCCTGCCGAGCGCGCCCGCGACGGCTGGCCCACCGAGCAGATGTGGGGCGGCTTCCTCGAGGGTGTGGACCGGTTCGACGCGCTGTTCTTCGGGATCGCGCCGCGCGACGCCCAGCTGATGGATCCGCAGGAACGGCAGTTCCTCCAGGTGGTCTGGGAGACCCTCGAGGACGCGGGCTGCACCAGGGCCCGCATACGGGAGCAACTGGGCTCCGACGTCGGCGTGTTCGTCGGCACGATGTACAACGAGTACCCCTTCTTCGGCGTCGAGCGCTCGCTGGCCGGGGAGAGCGCCGACACCGGGTCCGCCGTCGCGGGCATCGCCAACCGGGTCTCGTACTTCCTGGATCTGCACGGCCCGAGCCTCGCCGTGGACACCATGTGCTCGTCCTCGCTGACCGCGCTGCACCTGGCGGTGGAGAGCCTGCGCCGCGGCGAGTGCGCCGCGGCCGTGGCAGGCGGAGTGAACCTCTCGCTGCATCCGCACAAGTTCCGCCAGCAGACCCGCCTGAAGATGTCCTCCAGCGACCACCGCTGCCGCAGCTTCGGCGCGGGCGGCGACGGCTTCGTGCCCGCCGAGGGTGTCGGGGCGGTGCTGCTCAAGCCGCTGTCCGCCGCCGAGGCCGACGGCGACCGCATCCACGCCGTCATCCGGGGCACCGCCGTCAACCACGGCGGCAAGACCAACGGTTACATGGTGCCCAACCCCGTGGCCCAGGGCGATCTGGTCCGTGCGGCGCTGCGCCGCGCGGGCGCCGACCCGGCCACCATCGGCTACGTGGAGGCGCACGGCACCGGCACCCAGCTCGGTGACCCCGTGGAGATCAACGGCCTGAACCGGGCCTTCGCGGGCGCCTCGGTGGCCCCGGCGAGCCGTGCCATCGGCTCGGTGAAGGCCAACATCGGGCACGCGGAGGCGGCGGCCGGTATCGCGGGCCTCACCAAGGTGGTGCTCCAGCTCCGCCACCGCCACCTCGTGCCGTCGCTGCACACCGAGGAGCTCAACGAAGCGGTGGACTGGGCGAGTTCACCGTTCGAGGTGGTCCGCGAGGGCCGCCCCTGGGCCCCGCTCACCGGAGCGGACGGCGCCCCGCTGCCGCGCCGCGCGGGCCTCAGCGCCTTCGGCGCCGGAGGAGCCAACGCGCATGTCGTCGTGGAGGAGTACGTCCCCGGCACGGCACCGGAACCCACCGAACCCGGCGTACCCGGCGTACCCGGCGTACCCGAACCGCAGTTGATCGTCCTGTCCGCGCACGACCCCGGCCGGCTGCGGGCACTGGCCGGACGGCTGCGGGACCGGCTCGGACGCGACGACCGGCCCGCGCCGGCCCTCGCCGACGTGGCACACACCCTGCAGAGCGGCCGGGAGCCCCTGCGCGAGCGGGTCGCGCTCGTGGCGTACGACGTGGCCGGGCTGTGCCGCGCCCTCGACCGGCTCGCCTCGGGCGACACCGGCGCCTGGGTGCACGGCCGCACCCCCGGCGGCGCCCTGCCCGACGGCCCGAAGGCGGTGCTCGATGCGGCCGCCGACCGGGACGCGGAGCTGCTGCGCCTGGGCCGGCACTGGACGGAGGGCGGCACGGTCGACTGGCCGGGTCTGCACCCGGTGCGCCGCCGTCTGGTCTCGCTTCCCTCGTATCCGTTCGCCGAGGACCGGCACTGGCTGCCCGAACCGCGGACCGCGGCTCCGGCGGCAGCGGCAGCGGCA
Source organism: Streptomyces sp. CB01635 (assembly GCF_002803065.1). Taxonomy (GTDB): domain Bacteria; phylum Actinomycetota; class Actinomycetes; order Streptomycetales; family Streptomycetaceae; genus Streptomyces. Next base: position 50,932 of record NZ_NNBL01000013.1, on the reverse strand, counting down.
GCGGCAGCGGCAGCAACCGTGACGGAACCGTCCCGCACCACGCTGTACGGCCGCACCTGGCGGGCTCTGCCGCCGCTCGCCGCCGCGGCCGCTCCCGCACCGTCGGGCCGTGTCCTCTGCGTCTTCTCCGCACCAGGCGAGCCCGTGGCGCGCGCCCTGGCCGCACTGCTCGGCCCCGACCGGGTCACGCTCGTCCGGGCGGGCGCCGACGCCGGGAACGGTATCCCCGGGATTCCCGGCATCGGCGATGAGGCGGAGGCTGCCGCGTTCGCGCAGGGGCTGCGGGCCGACGGGCCGGATGCCGTGGGCGGTCTGATCGACCTCACCGACCTCGGCGGCCCCGCCCGCGGGGACGCCGGATCCTGGACGGCCCGGCTCGTCCTGCTGCGGCGGCTCGTGCGCACCCTGCGCGGCCACGGCGGCCGCGTACTGCACGTGACCGAGGGCCTGTACGGGCCCGCGGGCCCCGCACCCTCGCTCGCCGGGGCGCGCATGGCCGGCTTCGTGCGGGTGCTCGGCGCGGAGTACGGGCGGGTCACCGGCACCGTGCTCGACCTGGACGCCTCGGCCGTCGGACCCGACGCGGCCGCACGGCAGATCCTCGCCGAGTACACCGGGCCGTACGGCCCGGGCGACGTGTCCGTACGCGGCGGGGTGCGCCACCGCCCCGAACTCGTGGCCCTGCCCGACGCCGGGCACCGGCCGCTGACCCCCGCCGCGGACCGCGCCTACCTCGTCACCGGCGGCACCCGGGGCATCGGGGCCCGGGTGGCCCGGCTCCTGGTGCGCCGCGGCGCCCGGCGGATCGCCCTGACCGGGGCCCGTCCGCAGCCGCCGCGTGCCGACTGGCCGCTCCTTTCGCCGGGCGCACCCGAGGCCGAAACGGCGGCGCTGGTAGCCGAGTTGGAGGCCCAGGGCGCGCGCGTCCTGGTGCACTCCGGCCCGCTGAGCGAGCGGGAGCGCACCGACCGGTTCCTGCGCGAGGTGCGCGAGGTGCTCGGCCCGATCGGCGGTGTCGTGCACTGCGCGGGGCGCGGGCCTGTCGGCAGGCCCTCGTTCATCGGCAAGGAACTCGCCGACTTCGACCCCGTACTCGAACCCAAGACGACGGGCCTCGAGGTCCTCGACGAGCTGTGCGCCGGTGACCGGCCGGAGTTCTTCGTGCTGTTCTCCTCGCTGTCCGCCGTCGCACCGGGCCTGGCCGCCGGCGTCCTCGACTACGCGGCGGCCAACGCCTTCCTCGACTGTTACGCCGATCACCAGGTGCGCTCGGGACGCCCCTGGTTCCGTTCGGTCGCCTGGCCCACCTGGAGCGAGTCGGGCATGGGCGCGGACCGGCCCGACAGCTGCGCGCCCGTGGGCGTGGGACCGCTCGGCGACGAGGAGGGGCTGCGGGTCCTCGAACGGATCCTCGCCCTGCCCGCCGAGCAGGCCCGCATCGTGCCCTGCCCCCCGATCGACGGCATCGCCGCCGACCCCGCGGCGCTGCTCGGTTCCCCGCGGGACACCGACGCAACGGCCTCCGTGGGGTCCACCACCTCGGCCGGGTCCGCACCCATGGCCGGGTCCACACCCACAGCCGGGTCCGCACCCGTTCCGACGACGACCGGGGCCACGCCGCCCCGGCCCCGTGAAGAGGAGCACACCGTGCCGAACACCTCAGTCACCGGGCCGCCCTGGCTCGCCCCGCTGTTCAGCGAGCTCCTCGCGATTCCCGAGGACGCCCTGGACCCGACGGCGCTCCTCGGTGACCTGGGGGTGGAATCCGTCCTCCTGGGTGAGATCCTGCTGCGGCTCGAGGAGTTGACGGGTCTGTCCCTCGACCCGGCGACGCTTCTCGACCACCCCACCCTCGAACTCCTGGGCCGGCATCTGGCGGACCTCGGGGTGCCGAGCGCACCGCCCGTGCCCGCCGCGACGCCCGCCGCGCCCGCCGTGGCTCCTGTGACCCCCGTGACTCCTACGGCTCCCGTGGCTGTGGCCCCTGTGGCCCCCGTGGCCCCGTCCGGGAAGATCGCCGTCATCGGGCTCTCCTGCCGCTTCCCCGGGGCCGAGGACGCCGCCGCCTTCGCACGCAATCTGCTGGGCGGCACCTGCTCGGTGACCGAGGTGCCGCCCTCGCGCTGGGACGTCGGTGAGCTGTACCGGCCCGAGCTCGAGCCGGGCCGCAGCACCAGCAAATGGGGCGGATTCCTGGACGGGATCGAGGACTTCGACCCCGAGTGGTTCGGCATGAGCGAGGACGAGGCCCGCTGCCTCGACCCGGCCGTGCGGCTGTTCCTGGAAGGCTCCGCCACCTGTCTGACGGACGCCGGATACGGTGCGCGGGAGCTGGCGGGCCGCGACGTGGGGGTGTTCGCGGGCGCCCGGATGTCCCACTACGGGCGCCGGGTGGGCGAGCGGCGCGGCCTCGTGGGCATGGGCTCCGACCAGAACTTCATCGCCGCGCGCATCGCCCACCACTTCGACCTGCACGGCCCCAACCTCGTGGTGGACAGCGCCTGTTCGTCCTCACTGGTGGCGCTCCAGCTGGCCTGCCGCAGTCTCCTGGACGGCGAGTCGGAGCTGGCGCTGGCCGGCGGGGTCGACGTACTCCTGGACGAGGAGCCGTATCTCGACTTCAGCGCGGCCAAGGCGCTGTCCCGGCACGGCCGCTGCGCCACCTTCGACGAGAACGCCGACGGGTTCGTGCCCGGCGAGGGCTGCGGCGTCGTCCTGCTCAAGCCCCTGGAGAAGGCGCTGCGGGACGGCGACCGGATCCATGCCGTGATCGACGCGGTCGCCGTCAACAACGACGGCCGCACCATGGGACTGACCACCCCCAACCCGGCGGCACAGGCCAAGGTCGTCCGCCGGGCCCTCGCCGCGGCCGGGCGGCGGGCCGACGAGGTCGGCCTGATCGAGGCCCACGGCACCGGCACGATGATCGGTGATCCGATCGAACTGCGTGCCCTGACCGAGGTGTTCCGCGAGGAGACCGGACGGACCGGCTTCTGCGCCATCGGAAGCGTCAAGACCAACGTCGGGCATCTGCTGAGCGCCGCGGGCATGGCCGGCCTGATCAAGGCGGTGCTCGCGGTGCGGGACGGGCGGATCGCGCCGACGCTGTTCTGCGAACGGCCCAACCCGCGCTTCGACTTCGCCGCCTCGCCGTTCTACCCGAGCCGCACGGCGCACGACTGGGTGCCGGAGCCCGGCCGGGTGCGGGTCGCCGGGGTGAGCGCCTTCGGCCTGGGCGGCACCAACGCCCATGCCGTCGTCAGCCAGTTGGACCCGGCTCTGGCGGCGGCGCACCGGCCGCGCCCGGCCCTGCCCGCGCCGGACTTCGCGCGCCGCAGGCTGTGGCTGGAGGCGGCACCTCCGTCGGCGCCCGGCCCGCGGCCCGCGGTCCCCGGCCGCCCGCCGCTGGGTGCCTCCATCCTCGGCCTGACCTTCGAGGAACCCCTCTCCGAACCCGGTTACGCCCCTCTCACCCCAACCCCGACCGGCGCCGACACCGCAGCGGCGTCGCAGGAAGGACGGAAGTGGTGAACGTGCCCTCCGCACCGCAGCCCGGACACGAGTTGGTGTGCCATCTCGTCCTGGAGCACAGCGACTTCATCATGCAGAACCACCGGGTGCACGGGGTGTCCGTCATGCCGGGGGTGACCTTCCTCGACATCGTCTTCCGCATCCTGCGTGACCGGGGCTTCGACACGGCCCGTGCCGAGCTGCGCAACGTCCTCTTCCACGAGGCGATCGCCACCAGCGAGGGCTGTGACCGCGACATCCGCATCACGGTGTCGACGTCCATCGACGGCAGCCGCTGGATCACCGCGGAGAGCCGCCGCCGCGAGGGCGGCGAGAGCGCCGCGGACTACCAGGAGAACTTCCGCGGCGAGCTCGTCCTGCACGACGTGCCCGAACCCGGGCCGCTCGACGTCGACCGGCTGCGCACCACCGCGCGGCGCGTGGCCGACCTGGACGAGATGTACGCACGGGCCCGCGCCGAGGAGATCCGGCACGGATCCGCGATGCGCTGCTTCGGCCGGCTCTACTACGGCGACGGCGAACTCCTCGCCGAACTGGGCCTGGACGGGGAGGCGGCGGAGCTCGACGAGCACTTCCATCTGCACCCGGCGAAAATGGACTGCGCCACCATCGCCGCGTTCGCGCAGGTGCCGCCGCCGGACCAGGACCCGTTCATCCCGGTGTTCATCGAGTCGTTCCGGGCCCCGCGCCCGCTGACCGGCGTCGCGTACGCCCATATGCCGCGCCCCGAGACGTACGCCCAGTCCGGGGACATCATGCACAACGACTGCGCGCTGTACGACGCCGACGGCCGCTTCCTCGCCGGGTTCACCAAGCTGACCTGCAAGCGCATCCGCAACCCCGAGCTCATCACCCGGCTCCTCGACGCCCCGGACGTGACGCGCACGGCCGCGCCCGCCCCGGCTGCGGTGTCCCCCTCCCCCGTTGTCGCGCCTGCCTCGTCCGACGGCGGCGGGGCCGGGCCCGACGCGGTGCGCGCGCATCTGCGCGAACTGGTCGGCACCCTTCTCGGCAGGGCGCCCCACGCGATCCGCACCGATGCCGGTTTCTACGACCTCGGCCTGGACTCCGGGCACATGCTGGACATCAGCCGCCGCCTGGAGGAATACGTCTGCGCGCCGCTGTATCCGACACTGCTGTTCGAGTTCTCCGACATCGACTCGCTCGCCGCGCACCTGTACGCCGAGTTCGGCGCGCAGGTGCGCAGCGCCCCCGCCAACCCGCCTGCCACACCCGCCTCGCCCGATGAGGGCGCCGGAGCCCCGCCCGCGGCGGCGGCCAGGAGTGCGGCCCGCGCCGTCACGCCCGCCCTCGGCTGCCGCCGGCCGGTGTGGGCACCACTGCCCGCCGACCCCGGCGCTTTCGCGGCGGACGGCGCACGGACCGTGGTGCTCGTCGGTGCCGACGCCGCGACCGCGGCCGCCCTGCGCGACGCCGCGGCCCCGGCCCGGGTGGTGCGCGCCGAACGGGCCTCCGCGTTCCAGCGCCTGGCCGCCGACCACTACCGGCTCGACCCGGCCGATCCGGACCAACTCGCCTCGCTGACCACCGCGTTGGCAACCGACGGCATATCCGCGACGGCGTACGTCCGCTGTGCCCGCACCCGGGACACGGACGGCGCCGGGAGCGCGCTGCCGGATGCCTACCTCGAGAGCTGGGCGCTGGCCGTGGCCGTCACCGGTACCCGGCCGACGGGGCCCGTCCCGGTACTGTTCCTGCACCCGCGCGATCCCGCCGCGCCCCGTCCGCACGAGGACGCGCTGGGCGCGCTCGCCCGCACCGTCGCCGCCGAGGCGCCGCAGCTGCGCTGCCGTGCGGTCGGCCACGACGCCACCGCGACGGCCGGGGACCTCGCCGCCGTCATCGCCGCCGAGAGCACGGACCTGTCCGCGGAGAGCGAGGTACGGCACACGGGAGGCACCCGGCTCGCGGTGCGGCACGAGACGCTGGCCGTGCCCGCCGGGAACGGCGCGGGCGTGCTGCGCGAGGACGGCGTGTATCTCGTCACCGGCGGGGGCGGCTCTCTCGCCGCACTGCTGGTGGACCGCCTGGTGACGCGCGGCCCGGTGCGGCTCGTGCTGACCGGCCGCAGCGCGCCGGGGCCCGAGCTCACACAGCGGATCGAAGGCTGGCGGCGGCGCGGCGCCGAGGTCACCCACGTGCGCGGCGACGTCGCCCACACCGACGACGTGCTGGCCGCCGTGACCTGTGCGCGCGAGACGTACGGCCGGATCGACGGGGTCTTCCACTGCGCGGGCAGCGTCGACGACGGAATGTTCTTCCGCAAGGACCCGGAGCGCTCCGCGGCCGTCCTGGCCGCCAAGGTGGCCGGCACCCGGAATCTCGACGAGGCCACCGCGGACGACGACCTTGCGTTCTTCGCGCTGTTCTCGTCCGTTTCGGCGTCCGTGGCCAACCCGGGCCAGGCCGACTACGCGTACGGCAACGCGTTCATGGAGCACTTCGCCGAGCAGCGTGCCGCCCGCGCGGACCGGCCCGGCGTCTCGGTCGCGGTCGGCTGGCCGCTGTGGGCCGACGGCGGGATGCGGGTCTCCGAAGACGTGCTGCGCCGCTCCGCCGACACGTCGGGGCTGCACGCCCTGCCTACCGACGCGGGCCTGGACGCGCTGTTCGGGCTGCTCTCGGGGGCCGCGCCGCGGGCCGTCGTCACGTACGGCGACCAGGAGCGCATCGCCGAACTGCTGCCCGCGCCCCGGCCCTCGGCCGCACAGTCCGGGCGCCCCGGCTCCCCCGACTCCCCGGACAGCGACGACATCGCGATCATCGGCGTCGCGGGCCGCTACCCCGAGGCCGAGGACCTCGAGGCGTTCTGGCGCAATCTCGCCGAGGGCCGCGACTGTGTCGGCGAGGTGCCCGCCAACCGCTGGGACCACGCGGCGTACTACGACCCGGAGCGGGGCAAGGAGGGCCGCACGTACGGGCGTCGGGGCGGGTTCCTCGACGGCGTCGACCGGTTCGACGCGGCCTCCTTCGGCATCTCGCGGCGCGAGGCCGAGCTGATGGACCCGCAGGAGCGGCTGTTCCTCACCGTCGGCCGGCAGGCCGTCGAGAACGCCGGCTACCGCCCGGAAGAACTGGCCCGCACCCGGGTCGGGGTCTTCGCCGGTGTCATGTGGAACCACTACCAGTTGTGTACGGACGGCAGTGCCGAGCCCGTCGCACCGACCGCCCTGCACTGCTCCGTCGCCAACCGGCTCTCGTACTGCCTGGATCTGTCGGGGCCCAGCATGGCGGTGGACACCGCCTGCTCGTCCTCGCTGACGTCACTGCACCTGGCCGTGGAGAGCATCCGGCGCGGCGAGTGCGCACTGGCCGTCGCGGGCGGCGTCAACGTCGCCGCGCACCCGCAGAAGTATCTGCAGCTCGCTCAGGGCCGATTCCTGTCGACGGACGGGCGCTGTCGCGCTTTCGGCGCGGACGGCGACGGCTACGTGCCCGGTGAGGGCGTGGGCGCGGTGCTGCTCAAGCCGCTGGCCGACGCGCTCGCCGACGGGGACCACGTGCACGCGGTGATCAAGGGCTCGTTCCTCAACCACTCGGGGCGCACCAGCGGTTTCACCGTGCCGAGCCCCGCGGCGCAGGCCACGCTGATCGCCGACGCGCTGGACCGCTCCGGTGTCGCCGCGGACAGCGTCGGCTACATCGAGGCGCACGGCACCGGCACCGCGCTGGGCGACCCGATCGAGATCGAGGGGCTGAGGCAGGCGTTCGCGGACGCGGGGCTCGCCCCGGGCAGCTGCGCCATCGGCTCGGTGAAGTCCGGGATCGGGCACCTGGAGAGCGCGGCCGGTATCGCCGCCGTCACCAAGGTGCTGCTCCAGATGCGCCACCGGGAGCTGGTGCCGTCGCTGCACAGCGAACAGCCCAACCCGCACATCGACTTCGCCTCCACCCCCTTCGCCGTGCAGCGGACCCGGACCCCTTGGCTGCCGCGACCGGGCAGCACGGTGCTGCGCGCCGGAGTGAGCGCGTTCGGCGCCGGTGGCTCCAACGCCCATGTCCTCCTGGAGAGCGCGCCGCCCGCGCCGGCCACCCCTGTGGCGGGTCCGCAGCTGTTCGTGTTCTCCGCCAAGGACGAGCGGACGCTGCGCGAGGTGGTACGCCGCCAGCTGCGCCACCTGGACGGTCCGGGCCCGGTCGGGAGCTCGGCGGACGAGGCGACGGCGCTGCTCACCGGTGAGGTGGCCGCGCTCCTGGACGTGCCCGTGGACGCCGTGGACGTGCGGGAGAACCTGGCCGACCTCGGGGTCGACCGCCTGGCACTCGCCGAACTCGGCCGCCGCGTCGAGGGGCGCCTGCCCGCCGGGGTGCCGCTGTCCGGGCAGGCGTCGGTCACCGAACTGGCCGCGGCGCTCGCCGCCCGGCCGGACGCCCTGCCGCTCGCGGACATCGCGCACACGCTGCGGGTCGGGCGTTCCCCGCTCGCCGTCAGGCTCGCCGTCGTCTGTGGTGAACCGGATGAGCTGCGCCGGAGGCTGGCGGCGTTCCTGGACGGCGACGAGCCCGGCGAGGGCGTGTTCACGGGCCGCGCCGAAGACGACACGGAGCCTGTGCGACTTGAGCAGGCCGCCGAGCTGTTCCGCCTCGGCCGGCTGTCCGAGCTCGCCCGCGCCTGGGCCGACGGGGCCGCGGTGGAGTGGGACGACTGCCACCCCGGCGACGGCGTACGGCCACGTCGCGTACCGCTGCCCGCACACCCGCTGGACGAGCGCTCGTACTGGATCGGCGGCTGGCGCAGCGCGCAGGAGACCGGCGAGCGCCGGGAGCCGGTCGAGACGGCGCAGGCTTCAACTGCCGGGCCTGCGGATCCGGTTGACCAAGCAGACCTGCCGGAGGTACGGGAGGAGCGGCCCGGACTCGACCCGCAGGAGGTGCTGTGGGCCGTGGTGGACGCGGTCCGGACGCGGCTCTATCTCGAGCGGGACGAGGTCGACCACCGGCTGTCCTTCAACGAGATGGGCGTGGACTCGGTCGGCGCCGTGGAGATCGTCGAGCAGCTCGGAGCACGTTTCGCCCTGGAGATGGACCCGGTGACGCTCTTCGACCACCCGACGGTGCCCCGGCTCGCCGAGCGCGTCAGGGAACTGCACCGGCAGAGCCCGGCGCCGCGGCCACAGACCGCTCCGGCCGTCGCGCAACCGGCGGCACCCGAGGCCGCCGCCCTGCCCGCACCCGCACCGGCACCGGCACCGGCACCGGCACCGGCACCCGAGCCGGCCATGTCCCCGGACACCTGCGACGACATCGCCGTCATCGGCATGTCGGGGCGTTTCCCCGGGGCCGAGGACCTGGACGCCTTCTGGGAGAACATCGCCGCCGGGCGTGACAGCTTCACCGAAGTGCCCGCGCAGCGCTGGGACGTCGGCCCCGTCTTCGACGCCGACCGCCTCGTCCCCGACAGGACGTACAGCAAATGGGCGGCCATGCTGCCCGAGGTGGGCCGGTTCGACGCGGCGTTCTTCAACCACTCGCCGCTCGAGGCCGAGGTGATGGACCCCCAGCAGCGGCTGTTCCTCGAGCAGTCCTGGGCGGCACTCGAGCACGCCGGGTACGCGGTCGGCGCCGACGACCGCACCTCCTGCGGGGTGTTCGTCGGCTGTGCGCCCGGTGACTACTCGACGCTGCTCACCGAGGCGGGACGGGCCGACACCGGCCATGCCTTCCTCGGCACCACCAGTTCGCTGCTGCCCGCCCGGATCGGCTACTTCCTGAATCTGGACGGACCCACCATGGCCGTGGACACGGCCTGTTCGTCCTCGCTCGTGGCCGTGCACCTGGCCGCCGACAGCATCCGGCGCGGCGAGTGCGCCATGGCCCTCGCGGGCGGTGTGGCCCTCATGGTCACCCCGCAGCTGCATGTCAGGGCCAGCAAGGTCGGGATGCTGTCGCCGCGCGGCACCTGTGTGCCGTTCGACGCGTCGGCGGACGGCACCGTGCTCGGCGAGGGCGTGGGCGCCGTCGTACTGAAGCGCCTGGACCGGGCCGTCGCCGACGGGGACCACATCCACGGCGTCATCAAGGCGACCGGGGTGAACGGCGACGGCCGCACCAACGGCATCACCGCGCCGAGCGCCCTGTCGCAGGCCGCGCTCATCGCGGACGTGCACCGCAGGGCCGCGGTGGGCGCCGACGACATCGGGTACGTGGAGGCGCACGGCACCGGTACCGCGCTCGGCGACCCGATCGAAGTGCGGGCCCTGACCGAGGTGTTCCGCCGCTCGACCGATCGCAGCGGCTACTGCGGCATCGGCACCGTGAAGGCCAACATCGGGCACACCACCATGGCCGCGGGGATCGCGGGCCTGCTCAAGACGCTGCTCGCGCTGCGCCACCGCGAGCTGCCGCCCGCGCCCGCCTTCGACACCCCGAACCCGAAGACGGAGCTGGACTCCAGCCCCTTCTTCGTGGTCCGGGACCGCCAGGAGTGGGAGCCGGGTCCCGGTGGTCAGCGGATCGCCACGGTCAGCAGCTTCGGCTTCAGCGGCACCAACGCGCACGCCGTTCTCGCGCAGGCCCCCGAGCCGCAGGCCCGCCCCGAAGAGCCCGACCAGGAGCGGCTGTTCGCGGTGTCCGCCCGCGACGGGGCGGCCCTCGACCGGCTGCTGCGGCGGCTCGCCGACAGTGACCTGGACGGCGTCACCCCGGCCGATCTGGCCTTCACGCTCGGCGTCGGCCGCGCCCATCTCCCGGTGCGGGCCGCCGTGATCGCCCGGAACGTGCCCGAACTGCGCCGCAGGCTCCGCCTGCTGCAGTCCGGCGCCCAGGCCCCGGGCTGCTTCCGCACCGGTCAGGGGGCCGCGGCCGGCGACCTGGACGAGCAGACCCGCGCCGAGCTCGCGGGCCGCGCCGGGTCGGGTTCGCCCGCCGAGCGTGTCGCCGCCCTGGAGCGCCTGGCCGGCGCCTACGCCGCGGGCCAGGACCTCGACTGGCAGTCCCTGTCGTACGGGGACCGGCCGCGCCGGGTGCCGCTGCCGACGTACCCCTTCGGCGGGGACCGGCACTGGATCACACTCCCGGACACCGACCGCACCGCCGTGCCCGCCACGGCACCCGCCACGTCCGGCACCGAACTCCCGGGCGAGGCAGCACCGCAGTTGGCTCCCCACCCCCTGCTCGGTGCTGTCTCCGGGGTGCCCGGCGACCCGGACGGCGCCCGCTTCCCCGTGCCGGTGCCGTCCGCGCACTGGGTGCTCGACCACCACAGGATCGGCGACCGGCCGGTCCTGCCCGGCGCCGCCGGGCTCGACCTCGCGGTGGCCGCGGCCCGGCGCTGCGGCCTGCGCGGCACCGTGCGGCTGCACGGCGTGCAGTGGCTGCGGCTGATCGACGCCGAGGCCGCCGGCACGCTGCGGCTCACCCTGACCTCGGACGGCGAGGGGTACCGCTTCGCCCTGGCCACCGGTGACGACGGGACCGTCTGCTCCCGTGGCTCGCTCACGGTGCGCCCCGATGCGCAGGACACCGCCGCCCCGGCCGCGTCGCCCGAGACCCTCGATGTCGCGGAGATCGCCGCCCGCTGTCCGTACGAGGTTCCCGCCGAGCGGTTCTACGACGACTTCCGTTCCGGCGGGATCGCCTACGGCCCGTCCTTCCGGGTCCTGGAGAAGATCACCTTTGGTGACGACGAGGTGCTCGGCACGCTGCGCGCCACCCCGGACAGCGGCGGGTTCGCCCTGCACCCCGCCCTGCTCGACGGCGCCCAGCAGACCATCGCCGCTCTGGAAGGGGGCAACGACGCCACCCTGGTGCCGTTCTCCGTCGAGACCGTGGAGGTCGTCGACGCGACGGCCGTCCCCGCGTTCGCCCATGTCGTCCGTGCGGGAAAGCACCGCTACACGGTGCGCCTGGCCGACCGGTCCGGGCGGGTCTGTGTCCGCTACGAGGGCCTCGCCCTGCGGGCGCAGCACAACCCGGTCGACTCCATGATGTACCGGCCGGTGTGGCGCCCCGCTCCCCTGCCGCAGTCCGGCATCACGCCCGCGGGCGGCCGTACGGTGGTGGTCCACACCGCCGACTCGACGACCCTGGCCGCCGCGCTCGCGGCCCGTACGGGCGGCGGCCTGGTGGCACTGTCCGGCGCGCAGGACGCGGCGCCGGACCCGTACGCGGTACTCGAACAGCCCCTGGAAACCGTCTACTTCGTGGCCCGTACCGGCGACGCCGAAGGGCCCGCCGAGGCGGACCGCACGGCCCTTGACCTGTTCCGCCTGGTCAAGCGGATGCTCGCGGCGGGCCGCGCCCGTGACCGCATCGCCCTGCGCATCGTGCTTGCGGGCGCCGTACCGGCGGACCCCGAGGACATGACCGAGCCCGTACGTCCGCACGCCGCCGGAGTGCTCGGCCTGGCCCGTGCCATCGAGTCGGAGTGCCCGCGCTGGAGCGTCGCCTGTGTCGATGTCGGCGCGGACGGCGGCACCGTCGGTGCCGAGCGCGCGGCCGAGCGGATCGTGGCCGAGCCGGGCACCGAACCGCTGGTGCTGCTGCGCGGCGAGGAGCGGCTGGAGCGCGTCTTCGAGCCGCTGCGCCCCGCCGCGCCCCGGGGCACGGAGCCCTTCCGCGAGGGCGGCGTGTATGTGATCGTCGGCGGCGCCGGCGGCATCGGCTTCGCGCTCAGCCGGCTGCTCGCCCGGATCGCCCGGGCCCGCCTCGTGTGGATCGGCCGCAGCCCCGAGGGCCCGCAACACCGGGCCAAGGCCGAGGAGATCGCCGCGCTGGGCGGCCAGGTCCTCTACGTGCAGGCGGACGTCGCCGACGAGGCGGCGCTGCGCCGGGGGCTCGACTCCGTACACGCCCGGTTCGGGCAGGTCGACGGCGCCGTGCACGCGGCGCTCGACCTGCGGGACCGCACCATCGCCCTCATGGACGAGGAGGACTTCCTCGCCGGGCTCGCGCCCAAGGTCGCCGGAGTCACCGCCTTCGCCCGCGTCTTCGGGGCCGAGCCGCTGGACTTCATGCTGGTCTTCTCCTCCGCGGTGTCCTTCGTGGAGGCGGGCGGTCAGGCCAACTACGCGGCCGCGAGCACCTTCGAGGACGCCTACGTCCAGTGGCTCGACCGGCGGCACGACTACCCGGTGTCCGTCGTCAACTGGGGCTTCTGGGGCAGCGTCGGCGCGGTCGCCGACGACCGGATGCGGGCGGCCTTCGCCCGTCTCGGCGTCGGCTCCGTCGAACCTGCCGAGGGCATGGCGGTACTGCGCCGGATCATCGCAGGGCGGCTGCCGCAGACCCTCGCGATGAAGGCGGACCGCGCGGCGCTGCCCGCCATGGGCATCCGGGTCGCGGGTACGCCCGAGGGCGAGGGGCCGGCCCGTACGTCGCCGCTCGCGCCGAGTGCCGCGACCGGCCCGGCCACGCGGACCCCGGCCCCGGCCCAGGTCGCGGTCCCGGACCCGGTGGCTGCCGGTGCGGACGGACTGTCGGCCGAGGCCGTGCGGTCCTACGTCGCCGGGGTGTTCGCGGAGGTCCTCAAGTACGAGAGCGCGGCGCTCGACCCGGAGGCCACCTTCGAGACGTTCGGCGTGGACTCCCTGGTGAGCCTCAACATCGTCGACCGCTTCGAGCAGGACCTGGGTGACCTGCCGCAGACCCTGCTCTTCGAGTACATGACGATCGACCAGGTCGCCGGGTACTTCCGCCAGGAACACGGCGAGCAGCTCACCCGGGTCATCGCCCCGGCCCCTGCCCCCACGCAGGACCAGGTCCGGGGCGCCGTGGCCGCGTCCCCCGCGGCCGAGGTGGTGTCCGGCGCCGCCGTCCAGGGCGGTGACGAGGAAGTGTTCGCCCGGGCGCAGGAGGCGTTCGCCGCGGTCGAGGCGTTCAGCCGCGATCTGCTGCGCCGCACCTTCCCGCGCTTGGACGGCGTGCCCCGGCCCGGCGAGAGGATCACGGCCGACGAACTCGCCTCCCGGCTCGGCGTGGTCCGCCGGCACCGCCGCCTCTTCGACGCCGCCCTGAGCATCCTGCGGTCCAGCGGAGCGGTGACGGGCGACGCGGACACCCTCACGTTCGCCGAGCCGTCGGCGGCGCCGGGGGCCCGCGTGGAGGGCGCCGAAGTCGCCGCGCTCTACCCGGAGATGAGCGGTCACGTCACTCTTCTGGAACGCACCCTCGGCGCCCTGGGAGAGGTCCTCGCGGGCCGCAGGAACCCGATGGACGTGCTGTTCCCGAAGGGCTCCGTGGCCCTGGTCGAGCCCATCTACAAGGGCCAGCCCATCGCCGACCACTACAACCGGCTGCTCGCCGACGAGGTGGCCGACGCCGCCCGCCGCGTGCGCGCCCAGGAAGGCCGCCCGGTCCGGGTCCTGGAGATCGGGGCGGGTACGGGAGCCAGCTCCCGTACCGTGCTGGCCGCCCTGGCCGCCGCGGACGCCGGGGCCCACTACTGCTACACCGACATCTCCCCGGCCTTCCTGCGCCACGGCGAGCGGGAGTTCGGCCCCACCTATCCGCAACTGGCCTTCCACACCCTCGACATCTCCCGCGACCCGGTGGAGCAGGGCATCGAGGCCGCCTCGTACGACGTGGTGCTCGGCACCCATGTGCTGCACGCCACGCCGGACATGGAGCGCACCCTGCGCAACATCCGCACCCTGCTGCGGCCGGGCGGACTGGTCCTCGTCAACGAGATCACCCGCTTCTCCGAGTTCCTCACGCTCACGTTCGGTCTGACGACCGGCTGGTGGATGTACGAGGACGCACAGTGCAGGCTGCCGCACTCACCGCTGCTCGCCCCGGTCCAGTGGCGGCAGAGCGCGGCGGCGGCCGGGCTGCGCACCGTGCGCACCGGCGGTCTGCCGGGCGTACCCGCCGACGAGCTGGAGCAGTCCCTGGTCGTGGCGGAGCGGCCCGTCGAGGACTCCGGCGACGCGTCGCCGGACGGTGCGGCGGACGAGCAGTCGCCCGAGTCCGTGCGGTCCTATGTGACCGGCGTGTTCGCCGAGGTGCTCAAGTACCGTGCCGAGGACCTGGATCCGGCGGTGACCCTCGAGAACTTCGGGGTCGACTCGCTGGTGAGCCTCAACATCGTCGACCGCCTCGAGCAGGACCTGGGCGATCTGCCGCAGACCCTGCTCTTCGAGTACACGAGCATCGACAGCATCGCGGAGTACCTGAGCGCCGAGCACGGGGAGCGGCTCGCCCGGGTCGTGGGCGGGGCTCCGCCGGCGGCGGCCCAGGCCCAGCCCTCGGCTCCCGTCCCCGCCCCCGTTTCCGTCGATGTCCCCGCCTCCGTCCCCGTCCCCGTTTCCGTCCCCGTCGACGTCCGGGAACCCGAGTCCGAGCCCGAGCCCGAGCCAGCAGCAGCAGTGCGGACCCCGGCCGGCGACGACCCCGCGGATCCTCTCGACATCGCCGTCATCGGTGTCGTGGGCCGCTACCCCCAGTCCCCCGACCTGGAGGCGTTCTGGCGCAATCTCTCCGAGGGCCGCAGCTGCATCACCGAGATCCCGTCCGAACGCTGGGACTGGCGCCGCAACTTCGACCCGGACAAGAGCCGCAAGCACCGCAGCTACAGCCGCTGGGGCGGCTTCCTCGAGGACATCGAGATGTTCGACGCCCCGCTCTTCGGCATCCTGCCGCGCGACGCGGCCGACATCGACCCGCAGGAACGGCTGTTCCTGGAGAGCTGCTGGGAGCTCCTGGAGACGGCCGGATACCTCGGCACGTACACGCACGAACCGCAGACCGGTGTCTTCGCCGGGCTGATGTACGGCGAGTACGGCCTCCTCGCGGCGGCCACCGACTGGCCCGAGGGCCGCTACGCCACCGGCCACTCCGCGTACTGGTCGATGGCCAACCGTGTCTCCTACACGTTCGACCTGCAGGGCCCGAGCCTCGCCGTCGACTCCGCCTGCTCGTCCGCGCTCAGCGCCATCCAACTGGCCTGCGAGAGCCTGCGCCGCGGTGAGAGCCGGATGGCGATCGCGGGCGGTACGAACCTGATCCTGCACCCGGCCCACTTCGCGGCCCTGTGCGCCCGCAACATGCTCTCCGCCGCCGACGCCTGCCGGGTCTTCGACGACGGCGCCGACGGATTCGTCCCCGGCGAGGGCGCGGGCGCGGTGCTCCTCAAGCCGCTCGCGCAGGCCGAGGCCGACGGCGACACCATCTGGGGGGTCGTCAAGGGCGCGTTCAGCAACGCGGGCGGCAAGGTCAGCGGTTACACCGTGCCCAACCCCAACGCCCAGGCCCGGCTCGTGGAGCGGACACTGCGCCGGTCCGGCGTACACCCCCGGACCGTGTCGTACGTGGAGGCCCACGGCACCGGCACGGCGCTCGGCGACCCCATCGAACTGGGCGGTCTGACCAAGGCGTTCCGCGCCGCGGGCGCCACCGACGACGGCTACTGCGCCGTCGGATCGGTGAAGTCCAACATCGGCCACCTGGAGGGCGCGGCCGGTATCGCCGCCGTGACGAAGGTGCTGCTCCAGCTCAAGCACCGCGCTCTGGCGCCCACCATCCATCTGGACCGTCTCAACCCGAAGATCGATTTCGCGGGTTCGCCGTTCGGGCCGCAGCGCACCGCCGAGCCCTGGGACCGCCCGGTCGCCGGTGTGGACGGCGCGGAGCGCAGCTGGCCGAGGCGGGCCGGCATCAGCTCGTTCGGAGCGGGAGGAGCGAACGTACACATGATCCTGGAGGAGTACAGCGGCCAGGACCCGCGGGACGCCGAGGACACCATGGGCGCCGCGGGTGCCGAGGAGCCGGAGCTGTTCGTGCTCTCGGCGCTCGACCGCGAAACCCTCGCCCGGCACGCGGGGCGTGTCGCCGACTTCGTGGCCGGTCCCGAAGGCGCGCGTGTCCGGCTCGCCGACCTGGCGCACACGAGCAGGGTGGGGCGGCGCGAGCTGCCCGAGCGCCTCGCGGTGACGGCCGCATCGCACGTACAACTCGCCACCCGGCTGCGGGAGTTCGCCGCGACCGGGGTGGCGGGCGAGGGCGTGACCACCGGCACGGCCCGCAAGGGTGGGGCCGGCAGCGGGCTCGGTGCCCAGGAACTCGCCGCCGCCCTGGCCGGGCGCCACTGGGCGGACGCCGTGGAGCACTGGACGCTCGGAGGCCGGGTCGACTGGCGTACGGCGGACGCGGGACGCCTGGTCCGCAAGGTCGCGTTCCCGACGTATCCCTTCAACCGCAGCCGCCACTGGATCACCTCCGACCCGCACCGTCTGGCGCCGGAACTTGCGAGCGGCGGCCGTCCGGCCGAGGAGCCGCTGTCCGGTTCGGAGCCGGCCGCCCCCGAACCGGCCGCGACCCGTCTCCCCTCCCCGGAGCCGGCCGGCCCCGAACCCGTAGCCGCAGAACGCCCCGTCCCGGTGCCCGACCTCGTGCAGCCGGTCGAGGACAACGATCGCGACGAAGGCGGGCCCGCGGCCGACGTCACGGCCGAGCGCGGGGCCACCCACCCGGCGCTCGCCCTCGCGGCGCATCACCGGATCTCCGGTGCCCGCTGGGTGCCCGGGGTGTCGCTGCTGGAAGTGGCCCGCGAGGCCTGTCCGGGCGCGGACGGCTCCGCGGGGGCCGAATTCCCCTTCCGGCTCGGCTCCGTGCGCTGGCTGACGCCCGTCGACCTGGACGCCGGGACCGACCGGGTGACGGTCGGCTTCACCGACGACGGCACCGGGACCGCGTTCCGGATCACCGCGGGCGGCCCGTCCGGCACCACCGTCGCCCGGGGAACCCTCACCGAGGGCCCCTGCGCCGACGACGCCGGCATCGACCTGGCCGCCGTGCGGGACCGCAGCACCGGGCGCCCCGACCCCTGCGAGTTCTACGACGCGTTCGCCCGCGCGGGCCTGGAGTACGGCCGCCCCCTGCGCACCGTCGCGGACCTGTGGACGGGCACCGGTGAGTGTCTGGCCCGCCTGAGCCTGAGCCGCCTGATGCGCCGCGTCGGCCCCGCCCACGCCCTGCACCCCGCGCTCCTCGACGGCGCGCTGCAAGCGGTGTCGAGCCTGTGCGCGGCTGACGAGTCGTATCTGCCCGTCGGCATGGGGGAGATACGGGCCCATGGCGCGCTGCCCGCGGACAGCTGGGCCTACGTCAGGGAGGTCACGGCCGAGGGCGGGACGGGCGGCCGGCGCCGGTTCGACATCCGGCTCACCGACGGCACCGGGCGGGTCCTGCAGGCCGTGGACGGCCTGGAGATCGCCCCGCGCGCAGCAGGCGGCGCGCCCGAGACCCGTACCCGCTACCTGGCACCGGTATGGACGCCCGCGCCTCTGCCCGCCGGCCGGCAGGCGCCGGGCACCGTGCTCCTGTGCGGCGCCGAGACGCCCCAACGCCAGGAACTCGCCGGGCAGTTGACGGCCGCGGGCAGCACCGTGGTGTGCGCGTCCGACGGCCCGGCCTTCGCCCGCAGCGACGCCGGCCCCCACGCCGCGTACACCCTGCGCGGCACCGACCCGGCCGAGCACACCCGGCTGATCGAAGACCTCGCGGGGCGCGGGCTGCTGCCGGATGCCGTCGTACACCTGGCCGACGAAGCGGAGACCGACATCCACCACCAGGGTGTCGACAACGGCGAGTCGGTCCTGCCGTTCGTCCTGTGGTCCGCGGTGGCCGTGCTGGGCAGGCCCGAACGCCCCGGCCTGCGCGTCGTGTTCGCCCACCGCGCGGGTGCACAGGGCGCCGAGCCCCTGCACATCGCGGTCGGCGCCACGCTGCGCACCCTCGGCCTCGAGCACAGCAGGTTCAGCGGCGTACGCGTGGAGCTGCCCGCGGGCGGCGTAGGCACGGACGCGGTCGTCGCCGAACTGCGCGCCGCGCGGCCGGGCGCCGTCGAGGTCTCCTACGCCGCCGACGGTGGCCGCAGCGAGAAGAACCTGGAACCGTTCGAGCCGCCGGCCGCCGGCCTGTGCGACTTCGCGCCGCGGGCGGGCGGCACCTATCTGATCACCGGCGGCGCGGGCGCGCTCGGCCTGCACTTCGCGGCCTACCTGGCCGGGCGGGCCCCGGACGACGCCACGATCGTGCTGGCCGGCCGCTCGCAGCCGGGCGACGATGCCGCCCGCCGCATCGCCGAGCTGAACGGCGACGGGGCGCGGGTGCTGCACCGGCCCGCCGACCTGCGGGACGCGGCGTCCGTGGAACGCCTGGTGGCGTCCGTCAGCGCCGAGTTCGGGCCGCTGCGCGGTGTGCTGCACTCCGCGGGCGTGACCCGGGACGCCCGGGCGGTGAAGAAGACGGCGCGGGAGCTCGACGAGGTCCTCGCGCCGAAGGTGTCCGGGACCGTGCACCTGGACGCGGCGACCGCGGACCAGCCGCTGGACTTCTTCGTCCTGTTCTCCTCGATGTCCGGCGAGTCGGGCAACCTGGGGCAGGCCGACTACGCGTACGCGAACGCGTTTCTCAACGCCTTCGCCGCCCGCCGCGACGGCATGCGCGCGGCCGGGCTGCGGTCCGGGCGCAGCCTGTCGATCGGCTGGCCGCTGTGGGCCGACGGCGGGATGACGGTGGACGACGCCACCCGCGAGATGTTCGCCCGCACCTGGGACATGGTGCCGCTGAGCACCCACGCGGGTCTTGAGGCCTTCGTCCGGGGACTCGCCTGCGAACTGCCCGCCCTGTGCGTGGTGGAGTCGCTGGTACGGCGCGAGGCGGCGGCCCCGGCCACAGCGCCGCGGCCCGCTGCCTCGCGGCAGGAGTCGCCCGCCATGGACGTGGCGGCACTGCGGGAGCTCGTGGAGCACGAGGCGCGGGTGCTGGCCTCCGGGTTCCTGCTCGTGGACCCCTCGGAGGTCGACGTGGCGGCCGAACTGCTGGAGCTGGGATTCGACTCGATCACGCTCACCGAGCTGGTCAACAAGGTCAACGAACGCTTCGGCCTCGACCTGCTGCCCACGGTCCTGTTCGAGTGCCCCGACCTGGTCTCGTTCGCGGAGTACCTGACGCAGCACCACGCCGCGGAACTGGCCCTGCACTACGCGCCGGACAGCCCGGCCGAGCGCACGGAAGTACGCGACGAGCCGGCCCTGTCCGACGGCACACCCGCACCGGCACCCGCGTCACCGGTCGTCCCCGCGTCTCCTGCGCCATCGGTCCCGACCGTGACCGCAGTGACCACCTCACCAGCACCCGCACCGGCACCCGCACCCGCACCCGCACCGGCCGGCCGCGCCGAGATCGCCGTCATCGGGATCGCCGGGGTGTTCCCCGGCTCGGCGGACGCCGACGAGTTCTGGGAGCACCTCGCGGGCGGCGTCGACCTGGTGCGGCCGGTGCCGCAGGACCGCACCGCGATCCGCGCCAACCCGGCCACCCGCGAGCTGCGCGGCGGCTTCCTCGACTCCGTCGACACCTTCGATGCCCGCCTCTTCGGCATCTCGCCCAACGAGGCCGCCCTGATGGACCCGCAGCAGCGGCTCTTCCTGCAGACCGCGTGGCGGGTGTTCGAGGACGCGGGCTACCGTCCGGCCGACCTCGCGGGCGCCCCGTGCGGCCTCTTCGTCGGGGTCGCCACCCATGACTACGACGACCTGCTCAAGGAGAACGGCGTCGCGGTACAGGCGCACACCGCCACCGGGATCGCCCACTCCGTCCTCGCCAACCGGGTCTCGTACCTGTTCGACCTCAACGGTCCCAGCGAGGCCGTCGACACCGCCTGTTCCAGCTCCCTGGTCGCGATCCACCGCGCCCTGCGCGCCATCCAGGACGGCGAGTGCGAGCTGGCCGTCGCGGGCGGCGTCAACGTCATCCTGACCCCGGGTCTGCTGGAGTCCTTCACCCAGTCGGGCATGCTCAGCCCGGACGGCCGCTGCAAGACCTTCGACGCCGACGCCGACGGCTATGTCCGCGGTGAGGGCGTCGGCGCGGTCCTCCTGAAGCCGCTGGCCCGGGCCGAGGCCGACGGGGACCACATCTACGCGGTGGTCAAGGGCACCGCCGTCAACCACGGCGGCCGCAGCAACTCCCTGACCGCGCCCAACCCCGAGTCCCAGGCCAGGGTCGTGGCCGCCGCCGTGCGCGAGGCGGGGGTGGAACCGGACACCATCACGTACATCGAGGCACACGGCACCGGTACCCGGCTCGGCGACCCGATCGAGATCGAGGGCCTGAAGAAGGCGTTCACGACACTGCACGAGGAGCGCGGCGAGGCCGTGCCGGACACCGGGCGGATCGCCATCGGCGCGGTGAAGACCAACATCGGTCACCTGGAGACGGCCTCCGGGATCGCGGGCGTCCTCAAGGTGGTGCAGAGCATGCGCCACCGCGCGCTGCCCGCGAGCCTGCATCTGCGCCGGCTCAGCCCGTATCTGCGGCTCGACGGCACGCCGTTCACGGTCAACGACCGCCACCGCCCGTGGGAGCCCGCCCTCACGCCGGACGGCAGGCAGGTGCTGCGGGCCGGGGTCAGCTCGTTCGGCTTCGGCGGCTCCAACGCCCATGTGGTGCTGGAGGCGTACCCGGCGCGGACCGCGCCCGCCGTACAGGACTTCGCCCCCCACACCGTGCCGCTGTCCGCCGGCGACCCGGACGATCTGCGGGGTTACGCGGCGCGGCTCGCCCGGCACCTGGCCCGCACGCCGGAGGCCGATCTGGCGCGGGTCGCCTACACGCTGCAGACGGGCCGGACCGGGCACCGGCACCGCTTCGCCGTCCGGGTGCGGGACCGTGACGAGCTGATCGGCGCCCTGGAGGCATTCGCCGCCGGGGAGCTGCCGGACCACGCGGCGACCGGAACGGCCCGCCGTGACGCTCCCTCCGTGCGGAGCGACGAGGACCCCGCGCTGCTGCGGAAGTCGTGGTGCGAGGGCGCCGACGTGCCGTGGCACACCTGGTGGCCGAAGGCCCCGGGACGTGTCCCGCTGCCCACGGCGCCGTTCGCCCGCACACGCCACTGGTTCCCCACCCCGGATGCCGGACCGACGGCGCCCGCCGTACCCGCACGCAAGGAGGCCACCATGACAGCCCGCAGCGAGGCGCAACCGACGCGCCGCGGTCCCAAGATCCGCCTCGCGGCGCCGAGGAGTGCGGGGGGTGCCACGGCGTCTGCGCCGACTCGGGAACCCGTTCCCGCGCCGCCGGCTCCGGCTCCGGCTCCCGCCACGACGGCACCGCAGCCGGTCCGGGCCGACGTACCGCCCCCGGCACTCCCCGAGGCGGCCGCCGCCTCCACCGTCGTCGGCCTGCTGCGCGGTGAACTGTCCAAGATCCTGGGCATGCCGTCCGAGGAGATCGAGAACGACGCCCCCTTCGGCGAGCTGGGCCTCGACTCCATCTACCGCATGGACCTCGTCCGCACGCTCAACGAGGCCTTCGGCCTGGACCTGAAGGCCACCGAGCTCTACAACTACGACACCATCGGCAAGCTCACCGAGTTCGTCGCGCCACTGGTCGGCCCCGCCGGGGCCGCTCCCGCCGCCGAGCCGGTCATAGCCGAGGCACCGCAGCAGTCCTCCGCGTCACTGGAGGACCTGGTACAGGACGTCATCGAGCGTGAGCTCGGCCGCACCGCCGACCCCGCCAAGTCCTTCGTCGACAACGGCTTCGGCTCCTTCGACATGCTGCGGGTCGTCGCCTCCCTGGAGCGGGTCTTCGGCGCCCTGCGCAAGACGCTGCTCTTCGACCACCCCACGATCGGCGCGCTGGCCGCGCATCTCGCCGAGACCCACGGCCCGGAGGCCGCCAGTCGTCTGACGTCCCCGCCGCAGGACCGGCCCCGGCCCGGGCCCGCCGCGTCCCAGGAGCCGTACACCGGCGGGGCACTGGTGGTCGAGAAGAAGGCCCTCGCGGGGCAGCCGGAGCTCGCCTCGGCGGTGGCCGGTCTGGAGAGCGCGTACGGCCGGGAGGGCGGACTGCCGGGCCGCGACATCGCCCCGCTGATCTTCCTGGGCGCGGGCCGCACGGCGTACTTCAACTTCTCGGTCCGCGACGACGCCATGCTCACCTGGAGCTACGTCGGCCCGACCGAGGAGATGCCCGCCCTGGCCACGGAGTTCGTGCGCTACGGGCAGGCGCACGGCCTGGCCGCGAACATCGTCTCGCTGATCCGCCTGGAGGAGGTGGACGGCGTCCGGTTCACCGCCACCCCCTTCGGGGCGCTCCAACGGCTCGAGGGGATCAAGGACTTCAGCCTCGAGGGCGGCCGGATGCAGCGGCTTCGCTACGCGGTCCGCAAGTTCGAGAAGGCCGGCACGTGCCGGACCGAGGAGTACACCGTCGGCTCCGACCCGCGTACCGACCAGGAGATCACCACGCTGATCGACCGGTGGTCGGCGGCCAAGGAGATGGTGAACCCGTACGTCTCGACTGTCCGGGACGAGATCGGCCGCGGCATTCTCGCCGCACGGCACCGGATGTTCCTCACCTATCTGGACGACCGGATGGTCAGCGCCGTCATCGTCACCAAGATTCCCTCCGAGGACGGCTATCTGCTCGACCTCGAGTTCTATCCCGAGGACGCGCCGCTCGGCAGCCTCGACCACACCGTCGTGCAGATCATCGAGCGGACGGCGGCGGAGGGCTGCACCGTCTTCAGCTTCGGCGGCAGCTTCGGCGCCAAGGTCTGCGAGTCGCCCAACGCCGC
This sequence comes from Streptomyces sp. CB01635, assembly GCF_002803065.1. Taxonomy (GTDB): domain Bacteria; phylum Actinomycetota; class Actinomycetes; order Streptomycetales; family Streptomycetaceae; genus Streptomyces. The sequence continues at coordinate 27,855 of NZ_NNBL01000013.1, read as the reverse complement.
GCCGGAGGCCGAGGCCGCCCTCACCGAGCTGCGCTCGCGCGGCATCTTCACCGGTGACGGCAACCTGCGTTTCAAGAACAAGTTCCGTACGGAGAATCTGCCGCTGTATCTGTGCCAGCCCGCGGACGCGGAGCGCACCGATGTCTCCCGGCTGATCCTGATGATCGCCAACCCGGAGGTGGGCGGCGACCGCGCCACCACGGCCCCGACCGCGCCGGCGGCGCCGACTCCGCGGCAGGCCCCTGCAGCACCGGCTCCGCGGCAGGTGACCGCAGCCCCGGCTCTGCGGCAGGCCCTCGCTCCCGGGCAGGCCCCGGCCGCCCGGCCGAAGCCCGCCACCGCTCCGCCGGCGGCCGTCGCGGTCCAGGCGACCGAGGTGCCCGCCGACGCCCGTCGCCGTGAGCGGCAGCTGGCGGACCACGGCTGGAACGCGCTCCATCTGGCCTCCGGCGACGTCGAGTTCGACCTGATCACCGACTCCTGGGCCGAACTCGACCGCCCCTTCGTGCACTCCCGGACGGCGCGGCTGCACGCCAGGGCCGCCGGGCGTCCCGTGGGCCAGACGCTCGAAGGGCTCGATCTGCTGCCGTTCTCGTGTGTCGTGGCCACCACGTCCGGGCGGGCCGCGGAAGCGGCGCTGTGCCGGGCCTGGCCGCAGCAGGGCGTCGTGGTGCACAACTCGCTGTTCCCGACCTGGTACTTCAGCCACCTCGACCACGGGTTCACGCCCGTCGCGGCCCGTCGCGCGGCCAGCGCGGACGACGGTGTCTTCCGCGGCGACCTCGACCTCGGCCACCTGAACGGGCTGCTCACCGAACACGCGGGCCGGATCGCCTTCCTGTGCGTGGAGGTCAGCAACAACGCGCAGGGCGGGGCCGCGCTCAGCCTGCACAACCTCACCGGCATCCGGGAGACCGCCGACCGGCACGGCCTGCAGCTCGTCCTGGACGCCACCCGTGTCCTGGACAACGCCGCGCTGATCGCCGCGCACGAGCCGGGGCAGACGGGCCGCGATCCGCTCGACGTGGCGCGCGAGCTGCTCTCCCTCGCCGACAGCGTCACCATCAGCCTCTCCAAGGACTTCGGCGTGGACACCGGCGGGATCGTCGCCACCGACGACCCGACCGTCGCCCACCACCTGAGGGAGCGGATCGCGCTGCGCGGCCCGGAGGCGGGCCGTGCCACCCGCGCGCTCGCGACCGCCGCGCTCGACGACCTCGACTGGGCCGCGACGGCGACCGGCGAACGGGTACGGCGCGTGGCGGACCTGCGGCAGGCCCTCGCCGCGGCCGGCGCCCCGGTCGCCCCGGGCACCGGCACGCACTGCGTGCTCCTCGACACGGCGCGCCTGCCCGCGCTGCGCGGCCATGAGCACCCGGTGCCCGCCTTCCTCGCCTGGCTGTATCTGCACACCGGCATCCGTGCCGCCGCCCACCTGGACGACGGTCCCGGCACCTCGTCCCTGGTGCGCCTCGCGCTGCCGGTCGGGCTCGGGCAGCGGGAGACCGACGAACTCACCACCCGGCTCACGGCGCTGTTCGGCGCCCCGCAGCAGATCCCGGAGCTGCTGCTCGCCGCCTCCGACGGGCCCGCCGCCCTCGCGTCGTACCACCCGGTGGAGCAGGTGCCCGACGACATCCGGGAGGCGATGGCCGAGGGCCACACCGCCGAGAACGACAACTGGGCGGTGCTGCGCGAGCACCACCCGGGTGTCGAGCGGGTGCTGCTGCGGCTGCCCGCAGGCGACGGCGGCGGCGACGTCGAGGTGTTCACGGCGGGCGCGGGCCCGGCGCTGCTCATGATGCTTCCCTTCAACATCGGCGCCGGGCTGTTCGGCCCCCAGTTCGCGGCGCTCAGCGAGCGCTACCGGGTGATCGTGGTGCACCACCCGGGGGTGGGTGACACCACCGCGTGCGAGGAGCTCGGCTACGAGGGCATCGCGGATCTGTGCCTGCGGGCACTGCGCAGGCTCGGCGTCCAGGGTCCCGTGCACGTGGCGGGCGCCTCCTTCGGCGGGATCACCGCCCAGACGTTCGCCCTGCGCCACCCGGAGTCCACCGCGTCACTGACCCTGATCGGCAGCTCGTACAAGCTCGGCAACCGGGCCGGAGAGGTCAACCGGCTCGCCCTGGTGGCCAAGGAGGACTTCGACCAGGTCCAGTCACTCAGCGGTTCGTCGCGGCTGGACCGTGAACGCGCCCGCTTCGAGCGGCTTCTGCTGCGCTGCGAAAGCATGGACCCGCAGACCGGCCTGCGCTACCTCGACGTGTTCGCCGCCGCGCCCGACCTGCTCGGCCGGCTCGGCGACATCGCCGTGCCCACGCTGATCGTGCAGGGCCGGCACGACACGGTCATTCCGCAGAAGACGGCGCACCTGCTGCACGGTGCCATTCCCGACGCCCGCTACCACGAGGTGCCCGACGCCGGGCACTTCCCGAGCCTGTCGAGCTCGGAGGAGTTCAACGCCGTCCTGTCCGCCTTCCTCGAGGAGCACCCGGCATGACCATCACCTCGTCGCTCGACGTCAGGCCCGAGATCAAACAGGCCGTCACGGTGCGGCCCGGCATGTGCGGCCCCGGCTCGCTGTTCGTCGGCCAGCTCGGCGACTGGACCTGGGAGACCGTCAGCGCACAGTGCGACACCGATGTGTTCGCGGCCCGCGACGCCTCGGGCAACCCCACCTATCTGGCGTTCTACTACTTCCGGGTGCGCGGCGGACGGGAGTTGCACCCCGGCTCCCTCACCTTCGGTGACCGCCTCACCGTGACCTCGGGCTGCTACGACCAGGGCACCGAGTCGGTGCTCACGCTGCACCGCATCGACCGGGCGGCCGACGAGGACGCCCAACGCCCTCTGGATCTGCATGAGTTCTACGAGCGGCCGCGGGACGGGTCCCTGTACGTGGAGAACTTCAACCGCTGGGTGACCCGCTCCGCGCCGGGCAGCAACGAGGACCTGGTGAAGTCCTCGCCGCCCGGGTTCCGCAATGACGGGCTGCCGCAGCTGCCGGCCGCGTACTCGCCGCGCGCCGTGTACCGCGAGGCACGCACCGCGCACACCTTCCGCGCCCTGGACGAGCCCGGTTTCCGTCTGCTGCCCGACACCGTCGAGGTCGAGCACCCGGTGGACATCGTCCGTGACGTCAATGGCGTCGGACTCCTCTACTTCGCCTCGTACTTCTCCATGGTCGACAAGGCCGCGCTCGCCCTGTGGCGCCGGCTCGGCCGCTCCGACCGGGCGTTCCTGCGCCGGGTCGTGGTCGACCAGCAGATGTGCTACCTCGGCAACGCCGACCTGGACTCGGTCCTGACCCTCGGCGCCCGCGTCCGGGTCAGCACCGAGACGCCCGGCGAGGAACTCGTCGACGTCGTCATCAGCGACCGCGACAGCGGCCGCGTCATCGCCGTCAGCACGCTGCACACCCAGCACGACGCTCACGACCCGAAGGGGGAAGCATGACCCAGGCACCACTGGATGTGCGGGCACGGACGGCCCGGCTCGTCGTCGAGGTCGTCACCGAGATCCTGCCCGGTGTCGACCCTCAACTCATCGGCGGAAAGCGGCACTTGAAGGACCTGGGGGCCGACTCCGTGGACCGGGTCGAGATCATCGCGGCCCTCCTCGACCGCACCCGGGTGGACGCCCCGATGTCCGACTTCAGCGACCTGCCCGACATCGACAGCCTCATCGACTTTCTGAGCGGAGCCCCGCGATGACCGCGACCGGTGCCGGACAGGCCTATGGCATCGAGGCCTTGAACGTGTGGTGCGGTCTGGCCCGCCTCACCGCCGCGGACCTCTTCGCGGGCCGCGGCCTCGACCCCGAGCGCCTCGACAACCTCATGATGTCCGAGCGCTCCATCGGCCTGCCCATCGAGGACCCCGTCACCAACGCCGTGAACGCCGCCCGCCCCCTCATCGAGGCCCTGCCGCCCGAGGAGCGCGCCCGGATCGAGCTGGTGGTGACGTCCACCGAGTCGGGGGTCGACTACAGCAAGTCCCTCACGTCGTACGTCCACAAGTACCTGGGCCTGAACCGGCACTGCCGCCTCATCGAGGTCAAGCAGGCCTGTTTCGGCGCGACCGCGGCCGTGCAGACCGCGGTCGGCTATCTGGCCTCCGGGATCTCGCCCGGGGCGAAGGCCCTGGTCATCGCCACGGATGTGGCGGTGGTGGACGAGAAGGCCGAGTACTCCGAGCCCGCGGCAGGGCACGGCGCCGCGGCCATGCTCCTGAGCGACCGGCCCCGCGTCCTCGCCATGGACCTCGGCGCGTTCGGCAACTACAGCTACGAGACCCTCGACTCGGCCCGGCCGTCGCCGCGCTTCGACATCGCCGATGTCGACCGCTCGCTCTTCGCGTATCTCGACTGCCTGAAGAACGCGTACGCGGACTACGCCGCACGCGTGACCGATGTGGACTTCACCCGCGACTTCGACCATCTCGTCATGCACACCCCGTTCGCCGGCCTGGTCAAGGCCGGGCACCGCAAGATGATGCGCGAGCAGGGCGTCACCGGGCCGCGGATCGACGAGGACTTCGCCCGCCGCGTCGCCCCGTCCCTGATCTACCCGGGCGCGGTCGGCAACCTGTGCTCCGGGTCGGTGTATCTGGCCCTGGCCAGCCTGCTCGACTCCGGTGTGGTGACCGCGCCGAGCCGGGTGGGCCTGTTCTCGTACGGCTCCGGCTGCTCGTCGGAGTTCTTCAGCGGAATCGTCGACGAGCAGTCCGCCGCGACCGTCGCCGAACAGGGCATCGGCAAGCGTCTCGAAGCCCGGGCCCGGATCACCTTCGACGAGTACCTGGCGGTCCTCGAGCACAACCTCGAGTGCCTGGTGCCGGTCGAGAACCGCACCGTGGACCCGGCCGAATGGGAGCCGCTGCTCGACCGGGTCGGCGACCGCCCGGAGATCCTCACCTTCACCGGCGTCAAGGACTACCACCGCCAGTACGCGTGGCGCTGACCCCGGCGCGGCCGTCCGGCCGCGGCCCGCGACCACAGCAGCGACAAGGAGACGATGTGTACGGCTCTCGGACGGCCACCCGGCCCGCCGGCGAGGACGAGGCTGCGGCCGGCCTGCGCCTGTTCTGCTTCGCCCACGCGGGCGGCGGAAGCTCCTTCTTCCACCCGTGGCGGCGGGCCCTGGGGCCCGGCGTCGACGTGCGCCCCGTCGTCCTGCCCGGCCGTGAGCGCCGGGCGCGGGAGACCTCGCACACCCGGATGGGCCCCCTGGTCGAAGGCCTCGTCACCGAACTGGCCCCTCAACTCGACCTGCCGTACGTCCTGTTCGGGCACAGCCTCGGCTCGATCGTCGCCTACGAGACAGCTCGGGCCCTGCTCGAGCGTGGCTCACGCCCTCCTCTGGCGCTGCTCGTGTCCGGGCGGCGCGGGCCCTTCGTGCCGGACCACAGACGCCCGGTGCACACCCTGCCGGAGGACGAGTTCCTCGCCGAGGTGTCCCGGCTCGGCGGCACCCCGTCCGAGGTGCTGCGTCAGCGGGACCTGCTGCGGCACTTCCTGCCGCCGCTGCGCGCCGACCACGAGGTCAACGAGACCTACCGGCCGGTGCCGCCGCCGGGACCTGCCCTGACCTGCCCGGTGTTCGCGTTCACCGGTGACGCCGACCCTCTCGCCGACCCCCACGCGGTGGCCCGATGGCGCGAGGTGACCAGCGGCGACTTCCGGCTGCGGGTCTTTCCCGGCGATCACTTCTACCTGAAGGGGGCGCCGGACGACCTGATGTCCGCGCTCCGGGCGGCCATGGGCTCCGTACATCAGGGCTCAAGTGTTCTTCGAAGGCAGGTTCATAAAGTTGCCACGTGATTGTCATGTGCCGACTGACTGACCGGGAGGCCAGATGAACCTGCTGGATGTCACCGAACCCACCGGATTCGATGCCCGGCTGCGTGACTTCCTGCGCGACCAGTCGCCCCACACCACGACGACGATGGTCAGACGGAACCAGAGTGCCTACAGCTGCGGCGGTCAGGACCGCAACGTGTACTTCCTGGAGAGCGGCCGGCTCAAGACGGTGATGTTCTCCCGCTCGGGCAAGGAGTGCCTCCTGCGCATCCACACCCCCGGGAGCATCTTCGGTGAGCTGTGTTCGCTCGGCGGGATCCGCGAGGAGTCGGCCATCGCGATGCGCGACAGCGTCGTCCACCGCATGTCGTACGAGCACTTCCTGTCCTCGATCACCGAGGCCGGGATCGTCGACGAGTTCATCAACCACCTCACCCGGCGCCTCGCCGAACAGCAGCAGTCCATCACGCATCTGGTGACCGTCGACAGCGAGCAGCGGCTCGGCGAGATCCTCCTCGACCTCGCCCGCAAGCTCGGACGGGGTGACGGGCGGCGGCCGCACATCGCGGAGCGGATCACCCACGAGGAGCTGGCCGGCATGGTCGGCACCACCCGCTCGCGCGTTGGGCACTTCCTCAAGGGCTTCCGCGACCGGGGTCTGGTCGAGGTCACCCGCGAGTCCCACCTGATCATCGACCAGAGCCGGCTCGCCGCCTATCTGGAGAGCCGATGCGTCTGAGATCCCGCCGCAACGCCCCGACGACCCTCACGAGGTGACACCCCCATGTGGGACCACAAGTTCGAGACTCTGCTCAGGGACCGGCTGCCCGGTCTCGACGCCGACGCCCCGCTCACCGAGGATCTGCCGCTCGCGGCCTTCGGGCTCGACTCGATGGCGACGGTCGGCCTGATCGTGGCCATCGAGGAGGGCTACGGCACGCCCCTGCCCGACGACGCCGTGACGCCCGCCAACTTCATCACGCCCGGCACGGTCTGGGAGCTGGTCAGCTCCCTCGACGGAGCCGGCCGATGAGCGGCGCCAAGCTGCTGCACCACTGGTTCCTCGACGGTCTGGCCCGCAATCCGCGGGGCACCGCGCTCCGCATCAACGACCGCAGCTGGACCTATGCCGAGGCGGACCGCACCGCGCGCTCCTGGGCCGCGGCCCTGCACAGCGGGGGGCGCGCGCCGCGCCGGGTCGGGGTCCTCGCGGCGAAGAGCGAGGAGAGCCTGCTCGGCTTTCTGGCCGCGCTGTACGCGGGCTGCACGGCCGTCCCGCTCAACCCGGAGTACCCCGTCGGCCGCAACCGCGACATCGCCGCTGCCGCCGGGCTCGACGCGCTGATCGTCGACCCCTCGGGCGCCGCCCAGCTCGACGAGGTGGCCGCGGCCGCGCCGCCGCTGGTCACGCTGGCACCGCGGCTCGGCGAGTGGAGCGGACCGCGGCCGGGCACCCCCGTCCTGATGCCCGACCCGGCGGGGGACCGGCCCCCCGCCCAGGGCCCCGACTCACTGGCGTACATCCTGTTCACCTCGGGCTCCACCGGCCGCCCCAAGGGCGTGCCGATCCGGCACGGCAATGTGTCCGCCTTCCTGGCCGCCTCCCTGCCGCGCTACGACTTCGGACCCGACGACGTCTTCGGGCAGGTCTACGAGCTCACCTTCGACCTGTCCATGTTCGAGGTGTGGTGCGCCTGGTCGAGCGGAGCGTGTCTGACCGTCCTCAACCGGCTTCAGGCCCTCAACCCGGGCCGCTACATCCGCGCTCACGGCATCACCGTGTGGACCTCGACGCCCAGCCTGGTCGCCGCGCTGCGCACCCGCGGCCTCCTCGCCGGGAACAGCCTGCCCTCCGTGCGCCACACCGTCTTCTGCGGCGAGCCGCTGCCCGAGGAGAGCGCCGCGTACTGGAGCACGGCGGCACCCGGCACGTCCATCGACAACCTCTACGGCCCCACCGAGCTGACCATCGCCTGCACCGCGTACCACTGGGTCCCCTCCCCCGGTGCCGGCACCGTGCCCATCGGACAGCCGAACAGCGGCCTTCGGTACGTCCTTCTCGACGACGGTCAGGTCGGCGCCGACACCGGCGAACTGTGCGTCACCGGGCCGCAGATGTTCGACGGCTATCTCGACCCGGCGAACGACACGGACCGCTTCCTGACCCACGACGGTCAGCGCTGGTACCGGACCGGGGACCGGGTGCGCCGCACGCCCGACGGCACTTTGGTGCACCTCGGCCGCGACGACGGACAGGTCAAGATCCACGGCTACCGGGTGGAGCTGTCCGAAGTGGAGGAGGCCGTACGGGCCTGCGCGCCGGGCACCGAGGCAGTGGTCCTCGCGGTGCCCGGAGCGGCCGGACCCGTCCTTGCCGCCTTCGTCATCGGCGACGACGCGGCCGGCCGGCTGACCGTGACGGCCCAGGACCTGGCCCACCGGCTGCCGCCGTACATGCTGCCCGCCCATCTGTGGGCGCTGGCGGACCCGCCCCTGAACCCCAACGGCAAGACGGACCGCCTGCGGCTGCGGGAAGAGGCGGCACGCCGCCTGGGCAGGAACCTCGCCCCGGCGCCCTGAACCGGCTGACGGCGCACGGCAGTTGACGGTGGAGCAGGCCCGGATCAGGCCCGGGTCAGACCCCGTCGACTGCCGTTTCGCGTGGCCGGGACTCGTCCGCCGCCGGTGTGCGCTCCGCCCGGCCGGCCAGTTCCCCTCGCACGGAGGGGACCGCGTCCAGCACGGCCCGGGTCCACGGGTGCCGCGGGGCGGCGAACACCTCGGCGACCGGGCCCTGTTCGCGTACGGTGCCCCCGTCGAGGACGAGGACCCGGTCGGCCATCCGCGCGATCACGCCCAGGTCGTGGCTGATCAGCAGCAGCCCGAGGCCCAGACGGGAGCGGAGCCCGTCGAGCAGGGCGAGGATCTCGGCCTGGATGCGGACGTCGAGACTCGAGGTGACCTCGTCGCACAGCAGGAGCCGCGGCTGAGCGGCGAGCGCCCGCGCGATGGCCACCCGCTGGCGCTGGCCGCCCGACAGTGTGCGCGGCAGCCGGCCGGCCCACTGCGGGTCGAGCCCCACCAGGCAGAGCAGCCGCTCCGTCTCCGCGGCAGCGGCCTGTCCGCCGAGCCCACGCAGCACACGCAGCGGCCTGGCAATGGCCGCGCCCACCGTGCGCCGCGGGTTGAGCGATCCGTTCGCGTCCTGCGCGACGAGCTGTACGAGGCGGCGCTGGTCGAGGGTGCGGCCGCGCAGCGGCCCGGGGACAGCCGAACCGGCCAGTTCGATCAGGCCGCCGTCGGGGCTGTGGTGCCCCGTGACGCAGCGCGCCAGGGTCGTCTTGCCGGTGCCGGACCCGCCGAGCAGCGCCACGCACTCGCCCGGCTCGATGTGGAAGGACACGTCCTGGGCGGTCGTCACCCGTGCTCTGCCCCGCCCGTGTCCGGCGCGCAGCCCGCTGACCCGCAGCACGGGCGCGGTGTCCGCGGCGCCGCCGGCCGGTCCGGCCGGGCGGCCCGCCGCCTCGCCGATGTCCGGTACCGCGTGCACCAGTTCGCGGGTGTACGCCGCACGGGGCCGCCCGAGCACGGCGTCCACCGGTCCCTCCTCCACGACCCTGCCCGCCTTCAGGACCGCGAGCCGGTCGGTCAGGCGGGCGGCCGCGGGCAGGTCGTGCGTGATGAACAGCAGCGTCAGGTTCCGCTCGGCGGCCAGGCGGGCCACCTCGTCGAGGACCAGGCGCTGGGTGAGCACGTCGAGTCCCGTCGTCGGCTCGTCCAGGACGAGGGCGGCGGGTCCGGCCGCGAGCACCCGGCCTAGGGCAAGGCGCTGCTGCTGTCCGCCGGACAGTTCGTGCGGGAAACGACGCAGGAAGTCCCGGCCGTCGGGCAGGCCCACGCTGCGCAGGGTGCGGGCCGCGTCCTCGGGGGTGCGGCGCACGGCGAGTTCCGAGACCAGTGCGCCGACCCGCATCGTGGGGGTCAGCGCGGCGGCCGGGTCCTGCGGCAGATACGCCACGGTGTGCCGCCGCAGCCGGCGCAGGTCGCGGCCGCGCAGGGCGAGCGGGTCCTCGCCGGCCACGCGCACCCCGCCGCCCGCGGTGCGCAGTCCGGGCCGCAGGGCGCCGAGCAGGGCGAGCGCGAGGGTGGTCTTGCCCGAGCCCGACTCGCCCACGACGCCGACGCGTTCGCCCGCCCGCACGGTCAGGGTCAGCCCGTCGAGCACGGGCCGTCCGTTCGGGTCGGCCACGGTCAGGTCGGTGACGGAGATGACCTCCGGCGCGGCGTCGGCCCGACCCTCACCGTGCGGGCGGGCGGGGGCGGGGACGGCCAGGCCGCTCCGGGCGTCGAAGACTGCGCTCAAGGCACGAACCTCGCGATCGCCCGGTCCAGGGCAAGGTTGACGGAGACGGTGAGTACGGCGAGCCCCAGTGCGGGGGCCGCCACGCCCCAGGGCGCCAGCGTCACGCCCTCCATGTTCTCGCTGATCATGGCGCCCCAGTTGGGGCTGTCGGGTCCGAAGCCGAGGAAGCCGGCGGACGCGGTGAGGGTGATGGCGATGGCGAGGCGGGTGCCGGCGTCCGCGAGGACGGGCCGCACGATGTTGGGCACGATCTCCCGGGCCATCACCGCCACCGGACCGTCCCCGAGTGCGACGGCCTGGTCGACGTATCCGGCGTGCACGACCTGTGCCGTCGCGGCCCGGGCGACCCTGGAGACGAAGGGCACGCCGGTGACGGCGACCGCCGTGACGAGGGTGAGCGTGCGGTAGCCCCAGCCGTGCATCAGCACCAGGAGGACCAGGACCGGCGGCAGGGCGAGCAGCAGGGTGTCGAGGCGGGAGACCACCGCGTCGACGCGGCCGCCCGCATAGCCGGCGAGCACTCCGGTCGCGGTGCCGAGGAGGGTGGTGACGGCGGTGGCGAGCAGCGGGATCAGGACCAGCGGACGGCCTCCGGCCAGGAACCGGGACCACACGTCGCGGCCGTCGCCGTCCGAGCCGAGCAGCAGGTGGCCGGTGTCGTAGGGCGCGGCGGTGATGCGGGCCGGATCGTGCGGGGCGAGCCAGGGTCCGATCAGGGCGAACAGGACGACGGCCACCACGGGCAGCAGCAACAGCAGCGCGGTCCGTCGGCCCGGTCGAGTTCTGGCGGGGCCGGTGTCGGGGGCCTGGGTGCCGGCCGGTGTCAAAGCCTCGGTCGCAGTCGGCGTCGGCGTCGGCGTCGGGGCCGTCATGTCGCCGTCCTCATGCGCGGGTCCACCGCCATGGCCAGCAGGTCGGCCAGGAGGAGGCCGCCGACGACCGCCGCGGCCATGAGGAGCCCGATGCCTTCCAGGACGGCCGCGTCGTGATGCTGCACGGCAGCGACCAACTCTCTTGACAGACCTGGATAGTTGAAGACTTTTTCCACCACGGCCGTGCCGCCGACGAGGGTCCCGGCGAGCCAGCCGAAGACCTGGGCGCACGGCCCGGCCGCGGTCGGCAGCAGGTGCCGCAGCACCACGCGGGCCGGGGAGAGCCCGGCGAGGCGGGCCGCCTCCACGTGCGGGGCCGCCGCCGCGTCGACGACGGCGGCCCGGACCATGCGGCTGGCCCAGGACGCGGAGAACAGCGTCAGCGCCGCCACCGGGAGCACCAGCGCCTCGGGGTGTGCGAGCAGCGGTTCGCCGAACGGGACCAGGGACACGGCCGGGAGCACTCCGAGCCAGGAGGAGAAGACCAGGGTCAGGATGCCCGCCGTGACGAACTGGGGCACCGAGACCAGGGTGACGGCGCCGCCGGAGAGCAGCCGGTCGAGCAGGCCGCCCGGGCGCAGCCCGGCGGCGATTCCGACCGCGAGCGCGAGGACGACCGTGAGCAGGGCGCACACACCGGCGAGGAGCAGGGTGTCGGCCAGCGGGCCCGAGATGATCTCGACGACAGGGCGGCGGTCCACGAGGCTGTGCCCGAGGTCGCCGGAGAACGCCGCGCCGATCCAGTCGCCGTAGCGGACCAGCACGGGCCGGTCGAGGCCGAGTTCGGCGTGCATCCTGGCGACGTCCGCGGGGGTCGCGGAGCCGCCGAGCGCGGCGGCGGCCGCGTCGCCCGGCAGCACCTCGGCGGCGGCGAACAGCACGAACGAGCCGACCAGCAGGGTGGCCAGGGCGCCGCCGAGCCGGCGTGCGGCCAGGGCCGCGAGCCGGACGGCGGACGTCACGCGGACCTGGCCCGGGTGAACACCGGGATGGACTGGCTCGACCACACCCCCGAGAGCCCGGGCGCCGAGGCGTCCAACTGCTCCTGGAAGCCCCACAGGAGGTCGCCGCCGGAGGAGTACAGGCCCCGCTGGACGGCGGCGAAGGCGGCTTCGCGCTTGCTGTCGTCGACTGTGGCCTGGGCGCTCGCCAGGCGCTTGAAGTGCGGCTCGCCGAGCCCGGTCACGTTGAAGAACGCGCCCTTGGTGGTGGTGGCGGACAGGTGCACGGCGGCGGGCCGGTTGGCGTAGTAGAAGGTCTGGAACGGGGTGCGGGCGAGACCCTTCAGGTCGGCGTAGTAGGTGTCGGCGGGCACCTTCTGCACGTCGAGCTCCACGCCGGCCTCCTGCAGCTGCTGGCCGAGCAGGCGGGCCGCGGCCACGAAACCGGGCACGGTGTCCGCCGCGTGCAGCGTCAGCGAGTCGACCTTGGCGCGGGCGAACAGCCGCCTGGCCTCGGCCAGGTCGCGCTTGCGGTCCCCGCCCGCGTAGCCGGGCAGGCCCTTGCCGACCACGTCGTCGCCCTTGGTGCCGAGGCCGAGGAGCACCTGTCGCACGAGTGCCTCGCGGTCCGCGGCGAGGCGCACCGCGCGCCGCACGTCGGGGTTGTCGAACGGGGCGAGCTGCTCGTTCATGGCGAAGGACAGCGCGTTGGAGTTGGCGGTGCCGCCCCGGCGTACCCGGATCGCGCTGTTGCCGCGCTCGGCCTTGGCGCCCGTGGCGGTGATACCGAAGGCGTAGTCGATCTGGCCGCTCTTGAGGGCGGCGAGGCGGGCGGCGGGATCGGCGATGAGGTCGAGTTCGATGCGCCGGAAGTACGAGGTGCCGCCCCAGTACTTGTCGTTGACGGCGAGGCGGAGGTTCTTGCCGTCGTGCTCCTCGAGACGGTACGGGCCGGAGCCGACGCCCTTGTCGAAGTCCTTGCCGCGGGTGCCTTCGGGGAACACCGGTGAGAAGACCGCGAGGACGGCCTCCCTGAAGTCGCCGCGGGGCCGCTTGAGCCCCACCTTCAGGGTGTGGGCGTCGACCGCCTTGAGCCGGTCGAGGTCCAGGTCGACGAAGTTGTTGGCGCGGGTGGACGGCGGCGTGGCGAGGGTGCGCAGCGAGTAGGCGACGTCCGCGGCCCGCACCGGTGAGCCGTCGTGGAACACCGCGTGCTTGTGGAGGCGGATGGTCCACTCGCCGGCGTCCTTGTCGGGCTCCACCGACTCGGCGAGCCCCAGCTCGTAGCGGCTGCCCTTGAGGTACATCAGCTGGTCGTACAGGTGGTACAGGGCGATGTAGCTGGCACCGAACCCGGCGTGCCGCGGGTCGAGGCTGGTGGTGCCGGTGGCGTCCGACGCCCCGACCCGCAGCAGCTTGCCCGCGGAGCCGACCGACCGGGTGTCGCCGCTCTTGGAGGTGGCGCAGCCGGACAGGGCCGTGGCGCCCGCGGTGGCAGTCGCCGCGGCCGCGCCCCACTGCAGGAAGCGGCGCCGGCCGACGCCGTTGACCCGTGACATGGCAGAAAGCTCCTCAGGCTCATGAAGGTGTGCGGGAGACGTACGTGGCGGGCGGGTTCAGGACCTGCCGGTCAGGCCCACCAGTCGCGTGTGCCGCCCTCGTCGGCGCCGCACTGGCGCCAGATCTTGCCGTCGCGCAGGACGTAGACGCCGAAGGTGACGACCGTCTCGCCGCGGACGATCATGGTGCCGCGCATCATGACGGTGTCGTCGGTCTGTATGAACTCGTTCATGTCCACGTGCTGGAGGTCGAGTTCCCAGTACCGCTTGAGCAGCTCGCGGATGTCCTCGCGCCCGCGCACGGGGCCGGTGAACCGGATCCACTCGGCCTCGGGGTGGTACAGGTCGACGAGCCCGTCGAGGTCCCGCTCGGCCGTGCAGCGGATCATCTCGGCGAACAGCGGGTGGATGGGGATCTCGGTCTCGGTGCTCATGACGGGGCTCCTGTCGCGTCGAGTTCTGCGGATGCGGTGGGTGCGGGTGTCACGCCTGCGGCCGATGCCGTCAGCCGGTCCCGGATGAGACGTTTGACGACCTTGCCGAGGTCGTTGCGGGGCAACTCGTCGACCACCAGGACCCTTTCGGGGATCTCGTGGGGGGCGAGGCTGTCCTTCGCGTGGGCGGCGAGGGTGGCCGCCAGCAGCTTTGGGTCATGGGTGGCGCCGGCCGCGGGCACGATCGCGGCGGCCACGCCGGCCGGCCCGGCGGCGACCACGGCCGCGTCGGCGACCGCCTCGTGCTCGAGCAGGACCGACTCGACCCGCAGGGACGACACGAGCCCGGCCGGTGTGGGCACGGCGTCGGTCTCGCGGTCGAAGAGATACAGCTCGCCCTCGTCGTCGACGTGGCCGAGGTCGCCGGTGTCGCACCATCCGCCGTCCGGGACACCGGTGGCCTCCGGGCCCGCGTCGAGGCGGTTGCGGGGAGGCGCGCCGTCGGCGCGCAGCCAGATCCGGCCGACCCGCTGGGCGGGCAGCTCCGCGCCGTGCTCGTCGGTGATCAGTACATGGGTGCCGGGGGCGGGCCGGCCGGCCGACATCGGGCGCGCCGGGTCGAAGGTGCCGATGGTCACGGCGGGCTTGGCCTGGCTGGCCGAGTAGGCGCCGATCACGCGGGCCCGGGGCATCGCGGCCAACAGGGCGCGGGCGAGCGGGGGATGGAGGAACGCCGAGGCGGTGGCCACGGTGGTGACGGACGTCAGGTCGTAGCGGCCGAGCGCGCCGTCGCGGGTCATCTGCACGGCGAGGTTCGGGGTCATCATGACGGTGCTCGCCGCATGGTGCTCGATGAGCGCGCACAGCCGGTCGGCGTCTCCCGGCGGAGCGAGGACGAGCGTGGTCGGGGTGGCGTTGAGCACCATGGAGACGGTGGTGGCGCTCGCGGTGATGCCCAGGTTCACGGACGCCACCATGGGGGTGGGCTCGTCGTGCGCCATCACGGAGGGCGGTCCGCCCGCCGTCGCGAGGTTCTGGTGCGAGACGACGACGCCGCGGGCCAGTCCGGTGGTGCCGGAGGAGTACACGATCTCGGCGGCGTCCGCGGGGCTGTGGACGAGGTCCACCGGTGTCTCGCCCGGGGCGGACAGCTCGTCGAGCGTCCCGGTCCAGGCGACGGCCGAGGTCTTGGGCGGGACGGTCCGCCCGTGGACGATGCCGGCCAGCTCGCACTGCAGGGCGCGCCGTTCGAGCTCGTCGGCCGGGAGGGCGAGCGGCAGGTGAAGGACGGTGGCGCCGGCCTTGAGCGCGCCGAGGTAGGCGACCGCGTAGTCGGCCCAGTCCATGCCACCGAAGAAGATGCCGATACGGGTGCCCCGGCTTGTGCCGGCCGCGAGCAGCCCGCGGGCCAGTGCCTCCGAGCGCCGGTCCCACTCGCCGTACAGCAGGTCGGGGCAGCCGTCGATGACGAGTGCGGTGCGGCCCGGGTGGAGTGCGGCGTGGGAGCGGAGCTGGTCGGTGAGGTAGGAGAACGTCCGTTCCGTCATGGCGTACTCAACCCACTATCTGGAACGCGACACCGTTGCGGCCCCCGAACCGCGGCGCGGTGGCGGCGAGCAGATGGCCGAGGATGAACCGGGCGCGCTCCTGCGGCGGGTCGTCGCTCAGGGACCCGAGGTAGCGGTCGTGGGCCGCGAGGGAGCGTACGGCCCGGTCGCGGGAGTCGTCGTCGACGGCCACGGCGTGCGTGGCGTGCGGGGAGCCGGCGATCGCCACCTTGCCCGCCCGCCACGGCTCGAGTCCCTCGTCGAGCAGCTCGGGGAAGATCCAGCGGTTGGCGGCGTCGGCGACGGCGTCCAGGGCGGCGAGACCCACGGCACGGTGGTCGGGGGTGTTCCACGCGCCGGACGCCCAGGTGTCGTGGTGGTTGAAGGTGACGATGAGTTCGGGGCGGTGCCGCCGGACGGCGCGCGCCAGGTCGCGGCGCAGGCCGGGCCCGTACTCGATCGTCCCGTCGTGGTAGTGGTCGAGGAAGTCGACCTCGTGCACGCCGAGTTCCGCGGCGGCCTTGCGCTGTTCGGCCTCGCGCACGGGCCCGCACCGCGCCGGTTCCAGATCGGAGATGCCCGCCTCGCCCCGGGTGACGAGGAGGTACGCCACCTCGCGCCCCTGGGCGGTCCACTGGGCCACGGCGGGCCCGGCACCGAACTCGATGTCGTCGGGGTGGGCGACGATCGCGAGCACGCGGCTGAAGTCGTCCGGCAGTTCGAGGAGTGTGTCGGCCATGGGGTGTCCTTCCCGGTGGACGAAGGAGATGAGGTCAGGCGGCGGCGTCGGTCTGCTTGGGAACCCGGATGACCAGGGCGGCGATGAGGATCGCGGCCGCGGCCAGGCCCGCGCTGCACAGGAACGCGACGGTGTAGCCGTGCGTGTCGCCGAGGCCGCCGACGGCCTGCGTGACCGTGGTCAGGACCGCGAGGCCCAGGGAACCGCCGACCAGGATCGCGGTGTTGAAGAGCCCCGACACGGCTCCGGCGTCCGCGGGGTCGACGCCCGTGGTGGCCAGCGTGCCCGCCGGCATCATGGTCAGGCCGAGGCCGATCCCGGAGATGACCGTCGGGCCGAGGACGGTGCCGACGAAGCTGCCCGACGACGCGGCGAGGCCCAGCCACCCCATGCCGAGCCCGAGACAGAGCAGGCCGGTCATCAGCATCCGGGTCAGCCCGACGCGGGCGACCGTCTTCATACAGACCTGGGCGAACACGAGCAGGGTGGCGATCAGGGGCAGGTACGCGAGGCCGGTCTGCAGCGCGGAGAACCCGAGGATCTCCTGCAGGTACAGGGTGACGAAGAAGAAGTAACTCATCTGCGTGGCGCCGAAGATCGCCATGATGGCCAGCGCACCGCTGGTGTTGCGCAGCCGGAAGACCTGCAGCGGGACGAACGGGTGGCCTTGGCGGCGTTCGACGGCGAGGAACACGGCGAACAGCACGGCCGCGACCACCAGGAGGCCGCCGCGCAGCGGAGAGGTCCACGAGCGCTGCGTGTCGAGGAACGCGAAGACGGTCATCAGCAGCGCGGCGGTGAACGTCACCGCGCCCGCCACGTCGATCGAGGGCCGCTCATCGGCACGGCTCTCCTTGATCGTGGTGGCGGCGAGCCCCACGACCAGCGCCCCGATCGGGACGGCGACGAAGAAGCTGAACTCCCAGCCGGGGCCCGACGTGAGCAGTCCGCCGACGATCAGACCGAACAGCGCGCCGGCCGCCTGAGCGCTCCCCCACAGGGCGAACGCCCGCTGCCGCGAAGGCCCTTCCTCGAACGAGGTGATGATCAGCGAGAGGACGACGGGGGCGGTCAGCGCGCCGCCCATGCCCTGCACCGCTCGCGCGATGACCATGACCGTCGGGTCGGTGCTGAATCCGCAGACGACGGACGCCAGCGTGAACACGGTGACACCGATGATCAGTACCCGGCGCCTGCCGAACAGGTCACCGATGCGGCCGCCGAGCGGCAGCAGTCCTCCGTACAGGAGGCCGTAGGCGTTGACGACCCAGGGCAGGCCCGACTCGGTGAAGTCGAGATCGCGCTGGATGAAGGGCAGCGCCACGTTGACGATGGTCTGGTCGACCTGGATGAGCAGCTCGGCCATCAGCAGCGTGACGAGGATCAGCCGGGCGACGAGTGCGCCCGTGGCGGGGCTTTGCTCGGCGGCCTGCCGGCCGTCGTCGGTCCTGACGGTCATGGCTCTCCTGATCTTCGTGCCACACCCGCCACTTGGGCAGGCTCGGTCGAGGCCACGTTAGGGACGGGGAGCCCGAGCCGGATGCTCAATACAGCGCATCGCCGGTGGGAGATCGAAAGACCTGCCGCACCGGCGCGCGGCGCCTGCGACACGGCGCGGGGGCCGGGGCGTCCGCCCCGGCCCCCGCGGTGTCCGACCCGCAATCACCACTCGACGTGCATCACGCGCGGAGCACGAATGATCATGTCCGCCTTCCATTCGACGTCGCCGCTGAGCCGCAGGCCCGGCATGCCCTCGACGAGGGCCTTGAGCGCCTCCTGCAGTTCCACCCGGGCGAGGTGCGCGCCCAGGCAGTGGTGGGCGCCGTGGCCGAAGACCATGTGCCGGTTGTCGGCGCGGTCGATGACGACCTCGTCGGCGTTGTCGAAGACGAGGCCGTCGCGGTTCACCGCGCTCGTGTCCACGATGACCGGCTCGCCCTCGCGCACGAGGACACCGCCCACCGTCATGTCCTCGAGCGCATACCTCGGAGAGATGCCGTTCGCGGCGAACGGGACGAAGCGCAGCAGCTCCTCGACGGCCGCGGGAATCGCCTCGGGGTCCGCGCACAGCCGCGTCCACAGCTCGCGACGCTGCTGGAGCACATGGACGAAGCTCGAGATCTCACTCGCCGTCGTCTCGAATCCGCCGATGAGGATCGAGATGCACAGGCCGATGAGCTCCGGCTCGGCGAGCCGGTCGTGGGCGTCGCGCGCCTCGATGAGGGCGCTCGTCAGGTCGTCCCGCGGCTCCGCACGGCGCTCCTTGACCAGGTCCTCGAAGTACTTCTGCAGATCCATGAAGCTCTGCACACACTCTTCGTCGGTCAGTTCGCCCGTGGACAGCGCCGCGTCGCACCATCCCCGCAGCCGGGTCCTGTCGTCCTCCGGCACGCCGAGGAGCTCGCAGATCACGGTGACGGGGATGGCCAGCGCGTACGAGCCGACCAGCTCGGCGGGCGCACCGCCGGCCTTCATGTCGGCGACGAGCCCGGCGGCGAGCTCACCGATCCAGGCCCGCTTGGACTCGATGCGTCGGGGGGTGAAGGC
This sequence comes from Streptomyces sp. CB01635, assembly GCF_002803065.1. GTDB lineage: Bacteria > Actinomycetota > Actinomycetes > Streptomycetales > Streptomycetaceae > Streptomyces. The sequence continues at coordinate 9,051 of NZ_NNBL01000013.1, read as the reverse complement.
CTTGGAGACGAGCGTGCGCAGGCGGGTGTGGTCCGGGGGGTCCATCGTCAGGATGCTCTCGGGCACGGCCCGCGGCGTCATGCGCGGCTCGTCGCGCTGGGTGGCCAGGTGACGGGAGAACCGCCGGTCGGTCAGGACGAAACGCGCGTCGTCGTACCGCGTGACGAGCCACGCGGGCTCGCCGAACGGCAGCTGTACGCGGATCGGGTCCCCGTCCTCGAAGAGCTTCGCGTACGACTGCGAGAGCTCGAGCCCCTCGCTTCCGGTGAAGGGGTACGCGACCGGTGCCGGCTTCTCGGTTTCCACTTCGGTGCTCACTGTCGACTGCCTCCTCGGAAATGCCCGCCGTGACGCGGCGTCACGCTAACGGCCCGGGCCGCGGCGGCCTGCTCAATCCGGAGCATCGGGCGCAAGTACCGGGCGGGATACTCCGCACATGACTCAGATGCGGATTCAGGCCACCTTCGTCGTCGACGTCTGGGACGGCACCGACGACGATCAGGTCGACGGCGGCCCGGTCACCGGTCGCGTCGAACTGACCAAGACCTACACGGAAGGCGATGTGAAGGGCTCGGCCACCGGCCACATGGTGACCACCCAAGGTCCCGGCGGCGCGGCCTACGTGGCGCAGGAGCGGGTCACCGGAATCATGGGCGGCCGCACCGGGACGTTCGTCCTGGAGCACCGGGCGACACAGGTCCCGGGCACCGACCCGGTGACGTGGGCGGGCATCGTGCCGGGATCCGGCACCGGCGAACTGGCCGGCGTCAGCGGCGAGGGCTCACTCGGCCACGGCACGCTCGACCTCCAGGTCGAGTTCGCCACCGACGGGGCTGCCTAGTCCGCGGCACGAAGGGCGGTTCAGCCCTTCCCGGCGGCCGCCAGGATCTTCTCGGAAGTGTGGAAGAACCGCCCCGTGGCCTGTACCCCGAAGGTCTTCTCGATGGCGGGGACCGGGTTGACGGGGCGGCCGTTGACCAGCCGCCACCGCACATAGGCCGTCGCCCCGCAGGCGCCGAGGACTTCCCAGTCGCCCTTGGCGGAGCGCAGCGGGAACCCGCCGTCCGTCAGCGGGCCCGAGCTGTAGACCATGGAGAACCGCTCGTCCGGGGCCGGCTGCCGGCCCACGAACGGGGACGCTGCCAGCTCCGTGCGCAGTTCGTCCGTCGTGCGCAGGATCGTGGGAACCTCGAACCCGAAGGTCTCGGCGAGGCCGGCCTCCACGCGCTCGACGATGCGGGCGCGGTCGTTCCCCGCGCCGGTGAAGAAGGCGTTCCCGCTGGCGATATAGGTGCGCGCGCCCGTGAATCCCAGCTGGGTGAGCACCTCGCGCAGGCGGGCCATCTCGACCTTGCGCCCGGGGACGTTCACGGCCCGCAGGAAGGCGATGTACGTCGGATCGGTCTGCCCGGCCGGAGCAGTCACATCGGTCGCATCGCTCGGAACGGTCCTCATGTGCGTGCGGGTTCCTTCCTCGTTGCCACGTCGCGCCCGGCCGGAGCCGGGCGCCATGTTCTCACGCGTCTCAGAACGTCCGCTCGGCCACCGGGAAGCGGTTGTGCGCGGCGTTGCAGCGGGTCAGATCATCGACGAACACGTTGAGGAGAGGCCGTTCGTCCGCGTGCCAGTGGAAGTGGCCGCCGGGGAGACGGCGGGCGCGGAAGGAGCGGCGGGTGTAATCGCGCCAGCCGCCCAGGTCCGCACCCCGCACCGTGGGGTCGTCCTGCCCCGCCAGCGCCGTGACGGGGGCGTGCACAGTGTTGTCGAGTCCTTCCTCGTACGCCTCCGCGAGCGCGAAGTCGGCTCGCAGCACCGGGAGTTGGAGCCTCGCCAGGCCCGCCTCGCCGAACGTGCCGGGATGGATGCGGGGATGCTGGCCGGCGCGGGCCAGGAACTCCTCGTCCGGCAGGTGCCCGATGGGCTCCTCGCGCGGGGGCAGGTGAGGCGCCGGGTACCCGGAGACGTACAGCCGCTCGGCGACCAGTTCGTGGTCCCACTCCAGACGGGCCGCGATCTCGTAGGCCAGTACGGCGCCGAAGCCATGGCCGTACAGCGCGAAGGGCCGGTCGCACAGACGGGCCACGGTGGGCACCAGATCGTGCAGCAGCGGCTCCAGGCGGCGGCGCGGCTCCTCCCGCATCCGGCTCCCGCGCCCCGGCAGTTCGAGGGGGGTGACGGCGATGTGCGGCTGGAGACGCTCGCACCACGGCAGATAGACGCCCGCCGAGGCGCCGGCGTACGGCAGACAGAACAGGCGCACCGACGTGCCGGTCATGCGGAGGCCGCCGGGGTGGGGGTGAGGGCGGTCGATACTTCGAGCACGGTGGTTCCCCTCTCGGTCCACAAGCCCTTTCGCAGGGCTGTTGCTGCCGCCGGACCCTACGGAGGAAATGCGCCAACTCCCGTTTTCTGTAGTGGGTTTGGTGGCCGACTCCGAGTGCTTGTGCACCGCGGGTCGATGTCCGTGCCCGCGCCGAGCGGCCCCAAGGACGCATGTGGCAGGTCTCGAGCGCCTCTCGAGTTGCCGTCCATAGCGTCCCCTCGGGGACGACCAGGACCCGAGAGAGGAGTCCGGATGACCGGCACGCTCGTGCGCGGCGCCGCCCGAACGCGTCCGCGCCTGATGGCGGTCCACGCCCACCCCGACGACGAGTCCAGCAAAGGCGCGGCGACGTTGGCGAGATATGCCGCCGAGGGCGTCGACGTGCTGGTGGTGACCTGCACCGGAGGGGAACAGGGGTCCATCCTCAATCCGGGGTGTCCGCGCCCGCGCGGGCCGGTGGACATGTCCGTGCTGCGCGCCCGGGAGATGGAGCGGGCCCGGCGGATTCTCGGCGTGCGGCACTCCTGGCTCGGATATGTGGACTCGGGGCTGCCGCACGGGGACGAACCTCTCCCTGCGACCTGCTTCGCGCGCGTCGCCCCACAGGCGGCCACGGCCCGTCTGGTGCGGCTGATCCGGCAGTTCCGGCCGGATGTCGTCACGACGTACGACGAGGACGGCGGTTATCCGCACCCGGACCACGTCATGGCGCACCGGATCACGGTGGCAGCCTTCACGGCGGCCGGTGACGGTGCGGCGCATCCTCGTGCGGGGCGGCCGTGGCAGCCGCTCAAGCTGTACTACAACCACGGCTCGCATCCGGCGCGCAGCGCGGCGCTGCACCGTGCGCTGCGGGAGCGGGGCAGCACGGCACCGTACGCGCCGCTGCCCAACGAGCCGGTGCGGCAGCCGGACATCACCACGCGGGTGCCGTGCGCCGAGTACTTCCCACTGCGGGACCGGGCGCTGCGCGCCCACACCTCACAGGTGGAACCGCACGGCGTCTGGTTCGCCGTGCCGACGCCGGTGCAGCAGGAGGTGTGGCCCACCGAGGACTACACACTCGCGCGGTCGCTGGTGCGCACGGAGCTGCCGGAGAGCGATCTGTTCGCCGGGATCACCACGGCGGCCACCGTCGGACGCCGCGGCGCCGGCCCGCGTCAGGTCAGGGCGCGCCGCCCCGAAGGGCTCCGGGTGAAGATGCCGGCTGACGCGGCGAGGGCCGCGCTGCGGGCCGCCTCGTCGGGCAGGAGCGGGTCGGGTTCGGCTCGCAGCAGGACCAGTTGGTGATAGAGCGGCGCGGTGGCGGCGACGAGCAGGGGGCGTGCGGCGGTGTCCGGCGGAACGTCCCCGCGCTCGACGGCCCGCTCGACGGTGACCTCGCAGCGCGTGTAGCGGTCGTCCCAGAACCGGCGCAGGGCGCGGGCGGCCTGTTCGGAACGGAATGACGCGGCGATCAGGGCCGCGGTGACCGACGGCTGCTCGGACAGGGCCTTCTGGATGTCGTCGTTCAGTGCCGCCAGGTCGCCGTACAGCGTGCCGGTGTCCGCGGGCTCCCAGTCGTCGCCCATGCCGGCGTTCAGGACGTCGGCGAGCAGCCCGCCGACGTCACCCCAGCGCCGGTACACCGTGGTGCGGTGGACTCCCGCGCGGTCCGCGACGGCGTCCACCGTGAGTGCGTCGTAGCCGTGTTCGACCAGCTCGCTACGGACCGCGTCGAGCACCTGGGCGCGGTTGCGGGCGGTGCGGCCGCCGGGGCGTCGGACCGGGGGCGCCGGGGCGGCAGCGGCGGCGGAACCGGTTGCGGTATGCGGGGCGGCAGAGCCGGTATCCGGTATTCCGGTTGCTCGGGGAGGCGGTGGCATGACAGCATCTTAATGCAACTGTTGTCGTACTAGTGGGGTCGTCGATGATCTTCCGAAGTGTTCGCCCGGCCCCGCGGCCCGCGCCGGCCGCTCCGTCCCCGAATGCTTCGGAGTCCTCACATGCCTACGCAGATCACCGTCCTGTCCGTCACCAAGTCCTTCGACGACCGGCTCGTCCTCGACTCGGTGACGTGCTCGCTCCCCGCGGGTGAGCGCGCCGGGATCATCGGGGAGAACGGCTCCGGGAAGAGCACCCTGCTGCGCCTGCTGGCCGGGCGCGAGCAGCCCGACCAGGGCAAGGTCGTCGTCCAGGCCGACGGCGGCGTCGGCTACCTCGCCCAGGACGAACAGCTCCCTTCGCATGCCACCGTTCAGGATGTGATCGACCGGGCCCTGGGCGAACTGCGCACCATGGAGGAGCGCATGCGTCGCCTGGAGACCTCGATGGCCGACGGCGACGAGAGCGGCATGGCCGAATACGGAGACCTGATGACGGTCTTCGAGCTGCGCGGCGGCTACGACGCGGACGCCCGCGTGGAGCGCGCCCTGCACGGCCTCGGCCTGGACCTCCTGGACCGCGACCGCACCGTGGACGGCCTCTCCGGCGGAGAGCAGGTGCGCCTGCGCCTCGCGGCCGTCCTGGCGGCCGGTCCCGAGGTGCTGCTCCTCGACGAGCCGACCAACCATCTCGACGAGGAAGCCCTGAGCTGGCTTGAGGACCACCTGCGCACCCGGCGTGGCACCACGGTGGCGGTCTCCCACGACCGGATGTTCCTCGAGCGGGTGGCGACGAGCCTGCTGGAGGTGGACGCGGACAGCCGCGGCATCGTGCGGTACGGCAACGGCTACGCCGGCTATCTCGCCGAGAAGGCGGCGGCCCGCCGGCGCGCCGCCCAGGCACACGCGCAGTGGCAGGCCGACGTGGCCCAACTGCGCGAGGCGGCGGCGACGACCGCCCGGCGGGTGGCACCGGGGCGAGCGATGAAGGACGGCAACAAGATGGCCTACGACCGGGCGGCGGGCCGCGTGCAGCAGTCCCTGGCCGGCAGGGTGCGCCAGGCCGAGGAACGGCTGCGCCGCCTCCTCGCCGACCCGGTGCCCTCCCCTCCGGAACCTCTGCACTTCGCGCCCGTACTGCGGGCGGCACGCGTGCAGGGCCCCGTCCTCGACGCGGCCGGCATCGGTGTCGCCGGCCGGCTCGACCGCACGGACCTCACGATCGCGGCGGGCGAGCGGCTGCTGATCACCGGGCCGAACGGGGCGGGCAAGACCACCCTGCTGCGCGTCCTGGCCGACGAGCTGGCGCCGGACACCGGTTCGGTCACCCGCCGGGGCCGGATCGGCTATCTCCCGCAGGAACCGGGTCCCGGCCGGCCCGGCGAGAATCTGCTCGCCGCCTTCGCGCGCGGCCGCTCCGGACAGACCGCCGAGCACCGCGAACGCCTGCTGTCCCTCGGCCTGTTCGACGCCGAGCAGCTCACCGCCTCGGTGCGGGGCCTGTCCACCGGGCAGCGCCAGCGTCTCGCCCTGGCACGGCTCGTGACGCAGCCGTCGGACGTGCTGCTGCTCGACGAGCCCACCAATCATCTTTCGCCCGCACTCGTCGAGGAGCTCGAAGCAGCCCTGGCCGGCTACGACGGCGCTCTCGTGGTCGTCAGTCACGACCGCCGGCTCCGCCGGCGCTGGCAGGGTGCTCAGCTCACCCTGTCGACGAATGCACCACAGGCCGTCCGGGTCTGAGACACGGACGGCCGCACGCACCAACTCGCAAGGAGTCACCCCATGCTTCAGTCCAGCGCCGTGTTCAAGCAGGTGTCCGTCGCGGACCCTCAGTTCCGTCCGGCCCCTACGACGTCACCACCGGGCCGGACGACGCGCTGTGGTTCACCCTGATCCACTCCGGGGGCATCGCCCGCCTCACACCGGATGGCGCGCTCGACCGTCATGCGCTCGACTCCCCGGCGTGCGGCCCCTCGATCATCACGCCGGGCCCGGACGGGGCCCTGTGGTTCACCCGTTGCCAGGACCACCGCATCGGGCGGATGACGGTGACAGGGCAGGCGACCTCTTTCGCCGTTGCGACGCCGGACAGCGGCCCCTACGGCATCGCCGCGGGCGGTGACGGCGCCCTGTGGTTCACCCAGTTGCACACGGACCGGATCGGCCGCATCACCGTGGACGGCCGGGTGACCGAGTTCCCGTTGCCCTTCAGGGGCGCTTTTCCCTCGGCCATCACCGCGGGGCCCGACCAGGCGCTGTGGTTCACGCTGAACCGGGCGGACGCCGTGGGGCGCATGGATCTCGGCGGAGAGGTCACGGTCCACCCGCTGCCCACCGAGCACGCGGCACCGGTCGGCATCACCGTCGGCACGGACGGCGCGCTGTGGTTCGTCGAGATCGGCGCCGGTCAGGTCGGACGGGTGGGCACCGACGGCGCGGTCCGGGAGTTCCCTCTCCCGGACCGCGCGTGCCGGCCGCACGCGATCACGGCCGACCCCGCCAGGGGCGTCTGCTGGTTCACCGAGTGGGCTTCCGGCCGCATCGGATCGATCACGCCCGACGGCCACATCGAGGAGTACGAACTCCCGGACCGCGGCGCGGAACCGCACGGCCTCACAGTGGCGCCGGACGGTGCGCTGTACGTCGCGCTGGAGACGGGGCGGATACTGCGCATGGAGCTCTAGGACCGGCTTGTCCGGCGGGTCGTGCCCACGGCCTGTCCTTCCCGGAGACGCTCTTCGCCCCCGGCCGACGGCGCGGGGGCGAAGCTCTGTTCACAGGGTCTTTTCATCAGGGCTCTTCACGGTGTCACCGCTTCACCACGGACCTCCTCCGGTGTGGTGTCGCGCAGTTCACCGTCGAGCAGGACCCAGCGGGTGATCCCGATCGACTCCAGGAACGGCACGTCGTGGCTGGCCACGATCAGGGCTCCCTCGTAGGACGACAGGGCCGAGGTCAGCTGGCGCACGCTCGCCATGTCCAGATTGTTCGTCGGCTCGTCCAGCATCAGGAGCTGGGGCGCCGGCTCGGCGAGCATCAGCGCGGCCAGGGTCGCGCGGAAGCGTTCGCCGCCGGACAGGGTCGCGGCCTGCTGGTCGGCGCGTGCCCCCTTGAACAGGAAGCGGGCGAGGCGGGACCGGATGCGGTTGTTGGTCGCCTGCGGTGCGAACCGCGCCACGTTCTCGGCGACGCTCAGGGCCTCGTCGAGTACGTCGAGCCGCTGGGGAAGGAAGCGCAGCGGCACGTGCGCCACGGCCTCCCCCTCCACGGGTTCGAGCTCACCGGTGATGGTGCGCAGGAGCGTCGTCTTGCCCGCCCCGTTGCGCCCCACGAGCGCGATCCGCTCGGGCCCGCGCAGCTCGAACTCGCCCTGCACGCGGGCGCCATGGGCGAGGTGCAGTTCGCGCAGGGTCAGTACGGTGCGCCCGGGCGGCACCGCGGTGTACGGCAGGTCGACATGGATCTCGTCGTCGTCGCGTACCGCGTCCACCGCCTCGTCGAGCCGGTCCTTGGCCTCGGCGAGCTTCTCCTCGTGCATGATGCGGTGCTTGCCGGCGGCGACCTGGGCCTGTCGTTTGCGCTCACCCATGACGACCTTGGGCTCGCGCTTGGTGTCCCACATCTTCTGTCCGTAGCGCTTGCGCCGCGCCAACTTGACTTGTGCGTCGGCCAGTTCGCGTTTCTGCTTCTTCAGGTCGGACTCGGCGACCCGCACCATCCGCTGTGCCGCCTCCTGTTCGGCGGCCAGGGCCTCCTCGTACGCGGACAGATTGCCTCCGTACCAGGTGACCTCACCGCCTCGCAGGTCGGCGATCTGGTCGACGCGTTCCAGGAGTTCACGGTCGTGGCTGACCAGGACCAGCACGCCGGACCACGCCTCGACCGTGGCGTACAGCCGCCGCCTGGCCCGGAGGTCGAGGTTGTTGGTGGGCTCGTCCAGGAGCAGTACGTCGGGCCTGCCGAGGAGCAGCGCGGCGAGGCGCAGGAGCACCGACTCGCCGCCGGACACCTCGCCGATGGTGCGGTCCAGGCCGATGTGGCCGAGGCCGAGCCCGGACAGCATGGCGACGGCGCGCTCCTCGACGTCCCAGTCGTCGCCGACGGCGGTGAAGTGTTCCTCGCTCGCGTCGCCCGCCTCGATGGCGTGCAGTGCGGCGCGGGCCTCGGCGATGCCGAGGGCCACGTCGACACGCAGGGACGTGTCGAGCGTGACGTTCTGCGGGAGATAGCCGACCTCTCCGGTCACCCGGACGGTGCCGGAGGCCGGGGTCAGCTCCCCGGCGATCAGCTTCAACAGGGTTGATTTCCCTGACCCGTTGAGGCCGATGAGCCCGGTGCGGCCGGGCCCGACGGCGACCTGAAGGTCCTCGAAGACGGGCGTGCCGTCGGGCCAGGCGTAGGTGAGGCCGGCGCAGGTGATGGAGGTGGGGCCGGAGAAGTTCGGGTGGGTGGTCATGGGGCCTCGCGGTTGCTCGGTGCGAACGGTGGTGGGGGTGCAACGCGTTCGAGACACCGTGGGCGCGGCGACGACGGTAGGAGATGCCGGATTCCGGACCGCGGCCTGATGGGCGGCGGCGCGGGGAGGGGGACGGCTCGTGACGTCGAGGTCGCACACGGGAGCGTCCGCAGTGCCGGGATGTACGGCGTGAGCTGCGTGACGCGACGGTGACTCGGGACCTCAGACGAGCAACGTCCTTCTCCTATCGACGGCAGCAGAATCGCTATACAGCGTATAACGATGGGTGCGGGATGTCAACGACACGCCCTCGACGATGCACTCCATGGCTCTGCGCTCCATGCGCTCAGTAGCGGTAGTGGTCCGGCTTGTACGGGCCGTCGACCTCCACGCCGATGTACGAGGCC
>NZ_NNBL01000012.1 GCF_002803065.1 Streptomyces sp. CB01635 | reverse complement strand
AGGAGCACCCGGCGTCGGGGCGCCCGGAGCGGCGGGAGCCGACCCGTCGAGCGCCGGGGCCACCGCCGTGCGCGGGAGCTGACTGCCGCCCGACATCAGCGCCGTCCTGGCCTCAGGAGCGGCGGTCGGCGCAGGCACGTCGCCCTCGTCCACCAGCGGCGGCGCGAACACCGTCGCCGGAGGCGCGACCGAGCGGTCCTCCTCCTCGTCCGCGTTCGTGTCCGTACCGGCCCACGGAGTCGCCCCGGAAGGCGTCGCGGGCGAGGCAGGCCACGGCGTCGCGCCACTGCCCGCGTCGGCGGCCACCGGCGCCGGGGCGGCCGGCCCAGGCACGGACGCACCCGAACCCGTACCCGTACCCGTACCGGAGACGGCACCCGTACCAGCACCAGAAGACGCGCCAGACCCGCCGGCCGAAGACGCATCCCCCCGCCGGTCCGGAATGCCTAGCTTGTCCGCCGCCTCCTGGAGCCACTCCGGAGGGCTCAACAGGAACGACGTCTGATTCAGATCCACCCGCTCCGGCGGCGCGTCCGACGGCTCCGGCGAAGCCTCCGGCAGCCCGTACTCCTCCTCGTACCGCCGGATCACCTCACCCACCGGCAGCCCCGGCCACAGCGAAGCGTCCCCGCTGTCACGCGCGATGACGAGCCGCTGACGCCCGCCGTCGGACACCGGACCACCGTCGCGGTCCTCCGCCCACACCACGAACCCCAGCTCGAACTCCCGCACCCGCACCTCACGGTGCTGATAACCGGGCACATCCCCGTTGATCCACTCTTCGGCGCGCTCCTGCGCCTGCGCGAACGTCACCATCGGACACTCACCCCTCGTCCGGGACAGTCGAAGCAGCCGGCACGGCGGCGCCAGAGGCGTCCACCGCACTCGCGAAACCGCCGTCCACCATCAGGTTCGCCACCGTCTCCAGCTCCGGCGGATTGCCCGCGAGCCGGGCCAGGAACGCATCGAAGTCGTCACCGCACGGCAGCAGCAGACGCTCCACCCGCTCGGCGACCGACCACCCGGCCGTGTCCCCGCTGTCCCGCGCGTCGTCATACGCGCAGAACCACACCGAACCCGCCCGATCACCCTTGACCTTCACGGCGAGAATGCCGCCCTGCACGAACCCCACACCCAGATAGTCCTTGGTCAGGTGATCACGCAGGCACTTGTTCACATACACCAGATCGTTCACCGCGGCCTCGTCCCGCACCGTGAAGAACGGCTGGTCCACCAGAAGCCCCAGCTCGGCATCCAGCGCCGCCCCCACCGGAGCACACCCGCCCGCCGCCTTCAAGAACGCCCGGTACGCACCCGGCAACCGGTACCCCAAGTCCTCCTCGGCACCCAGGACCTGCTGCTCGGAAACCGCCACCGACGACTTCGGCAGCCCGAAATGCGCCGGCCGCGTCTCCTGCAACGGACGCGTCCCCCGCTTGCCGTGATCCACCGCAGCCGTCGCGAGACCACCGTGATGCCGCAGCAGCGCCTTCACCTCGACCGGCACCAACTCCATGCGACGACTGCCCGGCACGTGATGCCAGGTCCAGCCGTGCGGCGTCGCCACCGGCACGATCGTGTCCCACAAGTCATGCCCGGCCGCGGCCAGCGCCGCATTCGCCGACACATAGTCCGTCAACCGCAGCTCATCGACCCCGAACCCCTCCGGGGGCTCGGCGATCTCCGCCGCGGCACGCGCGTAGGCCGAAAAATCCGGATAGCCGTTCCCGTCGATCCGTACGCCCCTGGGATGGCGCGCAGCACGGACCGGGTCCGGGAAGTGCACGACCTGCCCGGCGTAGGCCGCGTTCGGCGGCGCGGCTTGCTGCCCGAGCCGACCTGTCGTCATGGCGGTTGCCCCCTGCGGCACTGTTATGGATCGCGGATAGCGACAGCCTATGCGGTTGTACGACACCGGTCACCGGCCCTCCGGTTCCATGACCAGCAGTCACCCCACCGTGACGATGAGCCCACGCTCCCGCGTGTCGCCGCGCCCCAGCTTCCGCACCACCGGCCGCATTTGGCAGTCTGTGCACGCAACCCGGGGGATTGCAGGAGGGGAAGCACCACATGCAGAGCAGCACCGCACCGTCATCCGACACAGCCGTCGCACCGGCCCAGGAACCCGACACCGGGCACCCGGCCACCGCCGACGGCACCTCCGGCGACCCACGCGTCGGCTGGAGCAGCACCGACGACGCGCCCGCCCCGGCCCTGCGCCAGCGCCGCGACGGCATCCTGCCCACCGTCGCCGCCGCCCTCTCCGTCCGCGGCACCACACTGACCAGCACCGCCGCCCGCGGCGAACACGCCCCCGCCCTGCACCCGCTCGTCCAGGACTTCCTCGACACCCTCACCAGCGCCCAGCGCGACCGCTTCACCGGACGCTGCGCCGAAACGATCCTCATCTCCCGCCACCTCACGGCCGCCGACGAGGAACGCTCCAAACGCGCCCGCCGCAAACCCATGACCAACGGCGAAGCCCGCAAAGCCCTCAAACACGCCAAACTCACCACCCGCCGCATCCGCGAGGACGGCGACCCCCTGCACGGCGGCTTCGCCCGCCCCTGCCGCGCCTGCGCCGCACTCACCGCCCACTTCGGCGTCCACGTCGTGGACCCGGCCACGGACACCACCGGCTGACCGGCACACCAGAACACCCACGCACCACCGCAGGCAGCAGCAGAACAGGACGAGGCCACCCCACATGACCGCCGACCGCACCCGCTTCACCGCACCCGTCGACGCCGCACTGCGCGCCGCCGGCTGGCAACCCGGCCGCTGGGACATCAAACAGGCCGAATTCTGGGCCGACGCCCTGCGCACCCACGTGTCCCCCGCAGGCCACCGCCACACCGTCTTCCCCGCCGCCGTCGAGGCCTGGGCCGAATTCGGCGGACTCCACCTCACCCCACAGGGCCCCGGCCGCCAGATAGCACCCGCCCAGCCCCACCTCGACCCACTCCACGGCCTCCACATGGCCCGCACCCTCGGCGACCTCGGCCGCGCCCTCGACACCGAGGTCTGCCCCCTCGGCGCCGAATCCGGCTCCGAAGCCCTCCTCGCCATCGACACCGAAGGCCGCGTCTACGCCCTCGACCACAGCGGCGACTGGTACCTCGGCCCGGACATCGACCACGCCCTGGAAGCCCTCATCAACGGCACCCGGCCCACCCGCCTGACAGCGGCATAGCGCGCCACACCCCCACCGGACCCACGACCTACGTCGCCGGCAACACCGCCGACACCCGGTACCCGCCCGCATCCGTCGGCCCGCACACGAACACGCCACCCAGGCCCGTCACCCGCTCCCTCATGCCGACCAGCCCGTTCCCCCCGCTCGGCAGCCGCACACCCCCCGCCGAATCCACGTCCGGCGGCGGCTCGTTCTCCACCTGCATCGCGAACTCCGACACCCGGTGAGCAAGACGCACATACGTCTTCGCACCCGCCGCGTGCTTGTGCACGTTCGTCAGCGCCTCCTGCACCACCCGATACGCCGTCTGCTCCACCACCGCGACATACGACCGCGAATCACCCTCGACCAGCAGCTCCACCACCATGCCCGCTGCCCGCGACTGACCCACCAGCTCATCCAGATCACCCAGACACGGCCCGTCCTCCTCATCAACGGCCCGCGACGCCGCAGCCGCAGCCGCCACACCCACCGCCGCCAGCGGCACCCCCGCACCAGGCTCACGCCCACCGCCACCCGACCGCATCACCCCGAGCATCTCCCGCAACTCGGTCAACGCCTGCCGGCCCATGTCCCCCACCAGCGCCGCGTTCTTCACGGCCTTCTCCGGATCCTTACGGGCCACCGCCTGCAACGCCGCCGCATGCACCACCATCAGACTCACCCGGTGCGCCACCACGTCATGCATCTCCCGAGCGATCCGCGTCCGCTCCTCACCCCGCGCCCACTCAGCCCGCTCCTCCGCACGCTCAGCAAGCAACTGAAGCTCCCGCTCCAGCGAATCCGCCCGCTCCCGCAGACTCTCCATCAGACGCCGCCGCGCACCGACATAAAGCCCCAGCAGCAACGGCGGAGCGGTCACCCCCAACGACGTCGTGATGGCGACGAACGGAACGAACCAGTCCCCCACCCGCACGAGATTCCCGTGCCCCACGTCCTGCTGCGCCCGCACCACCGACACGATCAACGTCCCGACGAACGACATCCCCGCCAGAGCACCGATGATCCGCCGCGGCATCTCGGACGCGGCCAGCGTGTACAGACCCACCACGCTCAGCAGCACACCCATCCGGGCCGGAGTCACCGCGACCCCGATCAGCACCACCGCGATCGGCCACCGCCGGCGCAGCACCAGCATCGACCCGGCAAGCACCCCGAAAACAACACCCACGGCCGCCGGCACCCCGGCGTCCCGCGCGAACCCGACCCCCTCCACCCCGCACTCCACCGCCGACGCGACGGCCAGCCCGACATCGAGCACGGCACTACGCCGCCGCTCCCACCACCACGGCCCCCCGGCCGTCCGGTGCATTTCCCCCGTCGTGGTCATGCCGTCCAGCCTACGGGCGCAAGCTGCCCGATTTCCGGTGAGTTTCCGCGCCGCCCTTCATCACAGACCGCCTTCGAACAGAAGCGAAACCAGCCGGTATCCCTCGAACTGTTGGTCCATATGCAAATACGACCCCACCCACCCGCATCCGGAACGAGCCTGTGCCTATGACACAGACCACAGGCAAATACACAGACTTCGAGGGACTGCGGGAGCGGGCGGTCGCGCTGCGGCGGGAGGGTCTCAGCCTTCGGCAGATCGCCGACGAACTGGGGGTACGCAGCGAGGCCGCTGAAGCAGTCGGCCCTCTGTCCGATCGCGAACTCTTCCTGACCGGCGTGGCCCTCTACTGGGCCGAAGGCGCCAAGAGCAAGCCCTATCGCCGCTCCGAGGTCCTTCAGTTCATCAACAGCGATCCAGAGGTTGTCGGCGTCGACGCTTCCGTATTCAGCAAGCCCACGATCAAGAAACACAACCCGCGAACCGTCCGGAAGAACACCGGCGAGAACTACCACGGCTGCCTCGTGATCTATGTCCGACAAAGCGCCGAGTTGTACCGTCGCATGGAAGGCGCTTGGTACGGCATAGTGTTGGGAGCCCGGCCGACAGCCTGACGAAATGTCCGACTTAGGCCGTTTCCATCCCCCGTGGTGTAATTGGCAGCACTGTGGCTTTTGGTGCCATCTGTCCGGGTTCAAGTCCTGGCGGGGGAGCTCACGGCGTCGCGCGACCCGGCGGGTCGGCAAGGCCCGCCCCCATTTCGCGCCCACAACGCCCCGGTATCCTGCGGATGTCCCCCCAACGAAGCATCCGAAGCCGAAGGGCACACCCGTGAGCGCCAACAGCCCCCGCCCGGCCGCCGTCGTCGTTCTTGCAGCGGGTGAGGGCACCCGTATGAAGTCGGCCACGCCCAAAGTCCTGCACGAGATCAGTGGTCGCTCGCTCGTCGGGCATGTGCTCGCCGCCGCGCGGGAGTTGAGCCCCGAGAACCTGGTCGTCGTCGTGGGTCACGAGCGGGACCGGGTGCGTGAGCACCTCGCCGGGATCGATCCGGACGCCCGTACCGCCGTGCAGGAGCAGCAGAACGGCACGGGGCATGCCGTGCGGATGGGGCTCGAGGAGCTCGGTGGGGTTGTCGAGGGCACGGTGATCGTCGTGTGCGGTGACACTCCGCTGCTGACGGGCGAGACGCTGACGCACCTGTCGGCGACGCACACCGGTGACGGCAATGCGGTGACGGTGCTGACGGCCGAGGTTCCGGATGCGACCGGTTACGGCCGGATCGTGCGGGACGGGGCGTCGGGTGCGGTGACGGCGATCGTCGAGCACAAGGACGCGAGCGAGTCGCAGCATGCGATTCGTGAGATCAACTCGGGTGTGTTCGCGTTCGACGGTGCGTTGCTGGCGGATGCGCTGGGCAAGGTGCGTACGGACAACAGTCAGGGTGAGGAGTACCTCACGGACGTGCTCGGCATCCTGCGGGAGGCGGGTCATCGTGTCGGCGCGTCGGTCGCTGCCGACCACCGTGAGATCGCGGGTATCAACAACCGTGTGCAGCTGGCCGAGGCGCGTCGCACGCTGAACGACCGGCTCCTGGAGCGGGCGATGCTCGCGGGTGTGACGATCGTGGATCCGGCGTCGACGTGGGTCGATGTGACGGTGGGCTTCGAGCGGGATGCGATCGTGCATCCGGGTACGCAGCTGCTGGGTGCGTCGTGGCTGGGTGAGGGTGCCGAGGTGGGTCCGAACACGCGGCTGAGGGACACGCGGGTCGGTGCGGGGGCGCGGGTCGACAACACGGTGGCGGACGGTGCGGAGGTGGGCGAGGGCGCGTCGGTGGGTCCGTTCGCGTATCTGCGTCCTGGTACCCGTCTGGGTCTCAGGGCCAAGATCGGTACGTACGTGGAGACGAAGAACTCGACGATCGGCGAGGGCACGAAGGTGCCGCACCTTTCCTACGTCGGTGACGCGACGATCGGTGACTACACGAACATCGGTGCTGCGAGCGTGTTTGTGAACTACGACGGCGAGGCCAAGCACCACACGACTGTCGGGTCGCATTGCAAGACGGGTTCGGACAACATGTTTGTGGCGCCTGTCACGGTCGGGGACGGTGCGTACACCGCTGCGGGGTCGGTGATCACGAAGGATGTGCCGGCGGGTTCGCTGGCCGTGGCCCGTGGCCAGCAGCGGAATATCGAGGGTTGGGTGGCCCGTAAGCGTCCGGGGAGTGCGGCTGCGAAGGCGGCTGAGGAGGCGTCCCGGGAGGCCGGCAGCAACGGCTGACCGGAAACAGGTGCGTCCGACACGGCGTACCGTGATAGGTGCACACGATTCGGCTGCCTCGCTGCTAATGGGACGAGCGGGCGCAGCGGCGGAAGAACGCGTCTGAGGAGACAAGTGCTGTGAGCGGGATCAAGACGACCGGCGAGAAGAAACTGATGCTCTTCTCCGGCCGCGCCCACCCCGAGCTTGCCGAGGAGGTCGCGCACGCTCTCGGTGTCGGGATCGTTCCGACCAAGGCATTCGACTTCGCCAATGGCGAGATCTATGTCCGCTATCAGGAGTCCGCTCGCGGTGCTGACTGCTTCCTGATTCAGAGCCACACGGCTCCGATCAATAAGTGGATCATGGAGCAGCTCATCATGATCGATGCGCTGAAGCGTGCGTCGGCCCGCTCCATCACGGTGATCGTGCCGTTCTACGGTTACGCCCGTCAGGACAAGAAGCACCGTGGACGTGAACCGATTTCGGCGCGTCTGGTGGCTGACCTGATGAAGACGGCGGGTGCGGATCGCATTCTGACGGTGGATCTGCACACGGACCAGATCCAGGGCTTCTTCGACGGCCCGGTGGACCACCTGTTCGCGCTGCCGATCCTGGCGGACTACGTGGGGGCGAAGGTCGACCGCGCCAAGCTCACGGTGGTGTCTCCGGACGCCGGCCGTGTGCGTGTGGCGGACCGCTGGTGCGACCGCCTCGGCGCGCCGCTGGCGATCGTGCACAAGCGTCGTGACAAGGACGTGGCGAACCAGGTCACCGTGCACGAGGTCGTCGGTGACGTGAAGGGCCGTGTGTGTGTCCTGGTCGACGACATGATCGACACGGGTGGCACGATCTGTGCCGCGGCGGACGCGCTGTTCGCGCACGGTGCGGAGGATGTCATCGTGACGGCGACGCACGGTGTGCTTTCGGGTCCGGCGGCGGATCGTCTGAAGAACTCGAAGGTGAGCGAGTTCGTGTTCACGGACACGCTGCCGACGCCGGGCGAGCTGGAGCTGGACAAGATCACGGTGCTGTCGATCGCGCCGACGATCGCGCGTGCGGTGCGTGAGGTCTTCGAGGACGGTTCGGTGACGAGCCTGTTCGAGGAGCAGGCGTAGTCGCTCTGAGGGCTCTGGGGCTCTTCTAGATCGATTTTGGGGCGGCCTTCCCGCCGGGTAGACTCACGGAGTTGCTCGGCGAGGGAGGCCGCACTGTTTTGTGCGGCGGTCCGTTATCGACGCGCTCTTCGTAGCAGGCCCGTTCGTGGCCGGGTGACCACCTTCCCCTTTTTTCTACGAGGAGTGCACATGGCTGAGATCAAGCTTGCCGCCGAGATCCGTACCGAGTTCGGCAAGGGTGCTGCCCGCGCCGTCCGCCGTGAGAACAAGGTTCCCGGTGTCATCTACGGTCACGGCGCCGAGCCGGTTCACGTGACGCTGCCGGGCCACGAGCTGCTGCTCGCCCTGCGTACCGCGAACGTCCTGCTGTCCCTGGACGTCGACGGCAAGACCGAGCTGGCGATCCCGAAGGCTGTCCAGCGTGACGCCATCAAGGGTTACCTGGTCCACGTCGACCTGCTGACCGTCAAGCGGGGCGAGAAGGTCACGGTCGAGGTTGCGGTCGAGACCGAGGGCGACCTGGCTCCGGGCAGCTTCCTCGTCGAGAACGTGCTGAACACGCTGTCCGTCGAGACCGAGGCCACGCACATCCCGACCTCCGTCACCGTGTCGATCGCGGGCCTGGAGGGCGGCGACGCCATCCACGCCAAGGACATCGCGCTGCCGACGGGCACGACCCTGGTCACGGACCCCGACGCGGTCGTCATCCAGATCCTGGCCGCGCAGGCCGAGGAGCCGGCTGCCGAGACCGAGGCCGAGGGCGCCGAGGCCTGAGCCGTACGCTCTGCTTGACGGGGTGGCGGGCCACTGCGGCCCGCCACCCCGTTTTTTCATGTTCGTGTCCGTCTGTTGTACGTGAGGAGACGCGGTCCCGATGACGACCGATGCCACTGCCCCCTGGCTCATCGTGGGTCTCGGGAATCCCGGGCCCGAGTACGCGATGAACCGGCACAACGTGGGCTTCATGGTGGCCGATCTGCTCGCGGAGCGGATCGGTGGCAAGTTCAAGCGGGCCGGCAAGGCTCAGGCGCAGGTGCTCGAGGGGCGGATCGGTGCGCCGGGTCCGCAGAACCGCCGGGTGATTCTGGCGAAGCCGATGTCGTTCATGAACGTGTCGGGTGGTCCGGTGACGGGTCTGCGGGATTTCTACAAGGTGCCGGTCGGCAACACCGTGGCGATCCATGACGAGCTGGACATCGACTACGGGACGATGCGGTTGAAGCTGGGTGGTGGCGACAACGGGCACAACGGTCTGAAGTCGATCACGAAGTCGATGGGTGCGGACTATCACCGGGTGCGGTTCGGGATCGGGCGTCCGCCGGGGCGTATGCAGGTGGCGGACTTCGTTCTGAAGGACTTCTCGTCGACGGAGCGCAAGGAGCTGGACTACCTGGTGGACCGGGCGGCGGACGCGGTGGAGTGTCTGGTCACGGAGGGTCTGGAGCGGGCGCAGAGCGCGTACAACTCCTGATCTCTCGAGTGAGTTGACCGGGCATCTCGGCAGGTCACGGGCATCTCGACCGGGACCTGCCCGCTTTTCTTGACTCTTCGCGGGGCCATGGCCAAGGATCGCCGCCATGCTCTCGTACACCCGGCGGGCCGCGATGGCGGTCGTGGCCCTGCTGATCCTGACCGCGGGCGTCCGGGCGTCCTGGGCGTCGGCGCAGCACGTGATGCTCACCAAGGGCCGTGAGCGGGGCACGATGACGGTGACGCGGTGCACCGACGGCACGTGCGCCGGCCCTTACGCGCCTCTGTCGCCGGGTTCGCAGCCCCGCGCCCGTGTCGTCATCGACCGGTCGATCGCGGAGAAGAAGGGCGCGCGTATCCCGGTGGTGGTGAAGCCCGGCTCGGATGAGGTGGTGCGCTCGGGGGCTGCGGGTTTCTTCCACGCGTGGGTCCCGCTGGGCGGCGCGCTGCTGCTGGCCGCGGTGGTGATCGCGGGCGGGCTGCGTCTGACGCGCTGGGCATGGGTGACGGCAGCCACCGGGGTCGCGTTGCTGAGTGCCGCGTTCGCGACGCTCACCTGGTGAACTGCCGTCATGTCCCCACTGGTTGATCAGCCGGTGTTGCGCAGGCCCGCCGCGACGCCGTTGACGGTGAGCAGGAGTGCCCGTCCGAGCAGCGGGTCCGGCTCGTTGCCGGCAGCCGCCTCGTCGCGCTGGCGCTTGAGCAGGGCCACCTGGAGGTACGAGATCGGGTCCAGGTAGGCGTCGCGGATCGAGAAGGTCTGCTGGAGCACCGGCTGTGTGTCCAGGAGTTCCTGGCCGCCGGTGATGCGCAGTACCTCTCGTACGGTCAGCTCGTGCTCGGCCTCGATGTCGGCGAAGACGTGCTTCAGCTCGTCGGGGACGAGTGTGTCGACGTAGTGCCGGGCGATCCGCAGGTCCGTCTTCGCGAGGGTCATCTCGACGTTCGACAGGAAGTTGCGGAAGAAGTGCCAGTGCTCGCTCATCTCGTCGAGCACGGTGCCGAGGCCGGCCTCGCGCAGTGCCTTGAGGCCGGAGCCGACGCCGAACCAGCCGGGCACGATCTGCCGCGACTGGGTCCAGCCGAACACCCACGGGATGGCGCGCAGGCCGTCGAGCGAGACGCCCGAGCCGGGGCGGCGGGAGGGCCGCGAGCCCAGGTGCAGGTCGGCGAGCTGGTCCACCGGGGTGGAGGCGAGGAAGTACGTCGGCAGGTCCGGGTCCTCGACCAGCTTGCGGTACGCGGCGTGCGCGGCGTCGGAGACGACGTCCATGGCCGCGTCCCAGCGGGCGAGGGACTCGTCGGACTGGCGGGGCGCGGTGTGCAGCGCGGACGCCTGGAGGGTGGCGGCGACGGTCAGTTCGAGGTTCTCGCGGGCCAGGGACGGCACGAGGTACTTGTCGGAGATGACCTCGCCCTGTTCGGTCACCTTGATCTCGCCCTCGAGGGTGCCCCACGGCTGGGCGAGGATCGCGTCGTGCGAGGGGCCGCCGCCGCGGCCGACGGTGCCGCCGCGGCCGTGGAAGAGGCGCAGGCGCACGCCGTAGCGGTGGGCGACGTCGCGCAGCCGGCGCTGGGCGCGGTGGATCTCCCACTGGGAGGTGGTGATGCCGCCGAACTTGGAGGAGTCCGAGTAGCCGAGCATGACTTCCTGGACGTCGCCGCGCAGGGCGACGAGGCGCCGGTAGGACGGGTCGGCGAGCATCTCGTCGAGGATGACGTCGGCGGCGCGCAGCTCGTCGGTGGTCTCCAGGAGCGGCACGATGCCGATCTTGGCCCAGCCGCCGTGCAGGTCGATGAGTCCGGCCTCGCGGGCGAGGACGGCGGCGGCGAACACGTCGTCGGCGCCCTGGCACATCGAGATGATGTACGACTCGATGACCTCGGGTCCGAAGACGTCGAGGGCGCGCTTGACGGTGTGGAAGACGCCGAGGGTCTTCTCGCCGGCGGCGTCGAGGGGTGCGGGCGAGGGGGCGAGCGGCCGGCGGGACCTGAGCTCCTTGGCGAGGAGCTTCTGGCGGTACTCGCGGGGCATGTCGGCGTAGCGCCAGGACTCCTCGCCGAGCCGGTCGAAGAGCTGGCCGAGCGCGTGGTGGTGGGCGTCGGCGTGCTCGCGTACGTCCATGGTGGCGAGCTGGAGGCCGAACGCGGCGAGCGTGCGGATGGTGCGGTTCATCCGGCCGTCGGCGAACAGGGCGCCGCGGTGCTCGCGCAGGGACGTCTGGATGAGCGTGAGGTCGTGGAGGAGTTCGCCGGTGCCGAGGTAGTCGCGGCCGTCGTCGTGGGCGGTGCCCTTGGCGAGGCGCTCCTTGGTGTTCTCCAGCTTCTGCCGGATGCAGGTGGCCTTGAGCCGGTAGGGCTCCTCCGAGTTGAGGCGCTTGTAGCGGGGGCTGATCTCCGGGAGGCGCTCCAGGTCGTTCTGGAGGGAGGTGAGGAGTTCCTCGGTGGCGCCGGTGTAGCGGATCGAGTTCGACAGGAAGCCGCGCAGCTCGTCGATGAGCTCCAGGGCGTCGTTGATGCCGTGCTCGTGCTGGAGGATCAGGACGTCCCAGGTGACGGCGGGGGTGACGTTCGGGTTGCCGTCGCGGTCGCCGCCGATCCAGGTGCCGAAGGTGAGGGGGCGGGTGGCGTCGGGCAGGGTGACGCCGACGCGCTGCAGCTCGGCGGTGAGGTCCTCGAGGACGTCACCGACGGCGCCGGCGTGCAGCTCGTCCAGGTAGTAGATCGCGTTGCGCGCCTCGTCGGTGGGCTCGGGGCGTACGACGCGCAGCTCGTCGGTCTGCCACACCAGGTCGATGTTCTCGGCGAGGCGGGTGTCGTAGCGGCGGCGGTCGGCCTCGATGACGGGGGTCTCGAGGAGCTCGGCGACGCGGCGCAGCTTGTTGAGGACGGAGCGCCGGGCGGCCTCGGTCGGGTGGGCGGTGAACACCGGCCGTACGTTCAGGTGCTGGACCGTTTCGCGCAGGTGCTCCGCGTCGGCGTCCTTGAGCCGGTCGGCGGTGCGGGCGAGGAGGCTGCCCTCGGCGGCGCGGCGGGCGCGCAGCTCGCGGCCTCGGTGTACCTGCTCGGTCACGTTCGCCAGATGGAAGTACGTCGAGAAGGCGCGGACCAGCTTGGCCGCGGTCTCCAGTTCCGTGTCGCCGAGCAGGCGGGCGGCGGCCTCGCCGTCCTCTCGGGTGAGGCGGCGGACCTTTTCGACCAGTTCGAGGAGCTCGGGGCCCTCCTGGCGTACGAGCGTCTCGCCGAGGAGGTCGCCGAGTCGGCGGATGTCGGCGCGCAGCTCGGCGCTGGATGTGGCCTCACGGCTCTGGTCGTCGGCACTGCTCACAGGTGCGGCTCCTTGCAGTGTTGAAGCACGTCTGGGAGGGAAACCCCGGGAACCGGGTATGAGTCCCGGGTGGAGATACAGAGCGGACCGCGCTGTCCGACCGTTTCCAAGGATAGGTGTCCGCCGGTGAGGGCCGTTTCCGGGCCTCTTGCCGCTCGCCTGCGCGCTGCCATACTTACGACGCCGTAGGTTACGGACGCGTAGTAAAAGTTCTCAGCATCACATCCCCGTTCTCAAACCTGTCTCAACCCTCGACCCCACAGGGGACGCCCCATGACACCAAGCCCCGATCTGATCGATGACGTCCCGGAGGCGTCGTCGGGCGATTCGACCGGCGCTTCGCTGCCCTCCGCCACGCTCGGCGGTGAGCAGAAGCGTTCGCTGGAGCAGCTCGCGCTGCTGCTCTTCATCACCGTTCCGTTCCTGGCGCTGGTCGCGGCGGTGCCGCTGGCCTGGGGCTGGGGTGTGAGCTGGCTCGACCTCGGCCTCCTGGTGTTCTTCTACTACCTGGGCTGCCACGGCATCACGATCGGCTTCCACCGGTATTTCACGCATGGTTCCTTCAAGGCGAATCGGCCGCTGCGGATCGCTCTGGCGGTCGCCGGCTCGATGGCGGTCGAAGGTCCTCTCGTGCGCTGGGTGGCGGATCACCGCAAGCACCACAAGTTCTCCGACGCGGAGGGCGACCCGCATTCGCCGTGGAGGTTCGGCGAGACGCTGCCCGCCCTGATGAAGGGCCTGTGGTGGGCGCATATCGGCTGGATGTTCGACGAGGAGCAGACTTCGCAGGAGAAGTACGCACCCGATCTGGTGAACGATCCGGCCATAAGGGCGATCTCGCGTCAGTTCATTTTCTGGACGATGCTCTCGCTGGCTCTGCCGGCGCTGATCGGCGGCCTGGCGACGATGTCGTGGTGGGGCGCGTTCACGGGCTTCTTCTGGGGCTCGCTGGTGCGGGTGGCGCTGCTGCACCACGTCACGTGGTCGATCAACTCGATCTGTCACGCCGTCGGCAAGCGGCCCTTCAAGTCGCGTGACAAGTCCGGCAACGTGTGGTGGCTGGCCGTCCTGTCGTGCGGCGAGTCGTGGCACAACCTGCACCACGCGGACCCGACGTCGGCGCGGCACGGTGTGATGCGCGGCCAGGTGGACTCGTCCGCGCGGCTGATCCGCTGGTTCGAGCAGCTGGGCTGGGCGCGTGACGTGCGCTGGCCGTCGAAGGAGCGGATCGACTCCCGCCGCAAGCCGCAGGCCGCTGACGCGGCATGATGGAACCCGTGGCGACCGATCCGAACTCTGCGAGCCCAGCCGGCAACGACAAGCCCCGGCGCGCGCGCCGCACCCGGATGACCGGTGCGGAACGCCGCCAGCAGCTGCTCGAGATCGGTCGCACCCTCTTCGCCGCGAAGGGCTTCGAGGGCACGTCGGTGGAGGAGATCGCGGCGAAGGCCGGAGTCTCCAAGCCGGTGGTGTACGAGCACTTCGGCGGCAAGGAGGGCCTGTACGCGGTCGTCGTGGACCGTGAGATGCGCCAGCTCCTCGACATGGTGACCGGCTCCCTGACGGCCGGGCACCCGCGCGAACTGTGCGAGCAGGCCGCCTTCGCGCTCCTCGACTACATCGAGGAGTACACGGACGGCTTCCGCATCCTGGTCCGCGACTCCCCGATCCCGCAGTCCACGGGCTCGTTCGCCTCGCTGATCTCCGACATCGCGACGCAGGTCGAGGACATCCTGGGCCGCGAGTTCAAGAACCGCGGCTTCGACCCGAAGCTGGCGCCGCTGTACGCGCAGGCGCTGGTCGGCATGGTCGCCCTCACGGGCCAGTGGTGGCTGGACGCCCGTAAGCCGAAGAAGGCCGAGGTCGCCGCGCACCTGGTGAACCTGGCGTGGCACGGCCTGGACGGTCTGGAGCCGAAGCCGCGGCTGATAGGGCACCGCAAGAGCTAGGGAGCGTCGGGGGTGACCGGTTCGAGGAATTCGAGCCGGTTGCCCACGGGGTCGTCGGCGTAGAAGCGGCGGTGGCCCGGCAGGTCCCCGTCCCAGGTGATCCTCACGCCGTGCGCCGCGAGCCGCGCCGCGTACGTCTCGATCCCCGCGACCCGTAGTCCCAGGTGGGCCTTGCTGGCCGGCCGACTGCGACATTTTCGGCTTCCGTCTCCGGCGGGGGCCCGCTCGATTCCCAGGTGCAGCCGCACCTGGCCCGCTTCGAACCAGCAGCCCCCGCGCGCCACGAGCGCCGGGGGCTTCGGCGTCTCCGTCATGCCGAGCGCGTCCCCGTAGAACCGGCGCAGCGCGTCCTCGGATCCCGCGGGGGCGGCGAGCTGTACGTGGTCCAGGGCACGGAGCATCAGGTGTCCGCCGGTTTGCGGGCCACCGCGAACAGGCGGCGGAAGGGGAAGACCGTGCCCTGCGGTGTCGCGGGGTAGGCGGTGCGGAGCTGGGCGCGGTAGTCGGTCAGGAATTCGTCCGTGGCCTGCGGGTCGTCCGCGAGGGCGGTCAGGACGGGGCGCAGGCCCGTGCCCTTGACCCAGTCGAGGACCGGGTCCTCGCCCTGGAGGAGATGCAGATACGTCGTCTCCCAGACGTCCGCGTCGCAGCCGAGCGCGGTGAGCTTGTTCAGGTACTGCTCGGGGGTGTGGACGGCGTCCGCGTGGCGCAGTGTGTCGCCGAGCCGGTCCCGCCACCGCGCCGACCGGGCGAGTTCGCGCATCAGTACGTGGCTGGGAGCGTCGAAGTTGCCGGGGACCTGGAAGGCGAACGTGCCGCCGGGGGCGATGCCGGCCAGCCAGTCGGGGAAGCGGTCGGTGTGGCCTGGGACCCATTGGAGCAGGGCGTTGGAGACGATCAGGTCGAAGGGCTCGGCGGGGGTCCAGGTGGCCGCGTCGGCGGGGGCGAAGTCGAGGAGGTCGGTAGCGTGGGCCGCTGCCTTCTCCAGCATCTGCGGGGAGTTGTCGTAGCCGGTGATCCTCGCCTTCGGCCAGCGCTGGGCGAGCAGGGCGGTGACGTTGCCCGCGCCGCAGCCGAGGTCGGCGATCCTCGCCGGGTCGCCCTTGACGCGGGCGAGGAGGTCGGCGAAGGGGCGGGTGCGGTGGTCCGCGTGGCGGAGATACTGCTGGGGGTCCCAGGTGGGTGCGCTCATGGCGGCCAGCATCCTCCCGGATTTATCTCGATGTCAAGATAGTTGAATTCAAGAGACTTCATGTCGAGGGACCCACTAGACTGATCGTCATGGAGGACGAGGTCGACCGGCTGGTCGCAGCGTGGCGCCGAGAGCGCCCTGACCTCGACGTGGAGCCCCTAGAGGTGCTCAGTCGGGTCAGCAGGCTGGCGCGTCATCTTGACCGGGCCCGGCGCCTGGCGTTCGCCGAGCACCAGCTGGAGCCGTGGGAGTTCGACGTACTGACGTCCCTTCGGCGGGCCGGCGCCCCCTATCAGCTCTCCCCCGGACAGCTCCTCACACAGACCCTCGTCACCTCCGGCACGATGACGAACCGTATCGACCGGCTCGCCAAGAAGGGTCTCGTGGAGCGCCTCCCCGACCCGAGCGACCGACGCGGCGTCCTGGTGCGGCTGACCACCGAGGGGCAGGACCGCGCCGACCAGGCGCTCGCCGGCCTCCTCGCGCAGGAGCGGGCGATCCTCGCGGAGCTGTCCCGCACCCAGCGCGGCGAACTGGCGGGACTGCTGCGGCAGTTGACCGCGCCGTTCGACAACATCCCCGGCTAGGACCGTCAGACCCTGGGCCCCGGTCGTACGGGTTCTTGTTCCTAGGACGCCGCTTCCAGGTCCGCGGGCCCGACCCCGGCCCTGCGCGCCAGCGCCACCGCCGCGAGCGTGGAGTGGACCCCGAGCTTGCCCAGCACGTTCTGCATGTGTGTACGGACCGTGTGCGGGGACAGGAAGAGGCGCTCGGCGACCGCCTTGCGGCCGAGGCCCGCGACCATGCAGCGCAACACCTCGCGCTCACGCGGCGTCAGGGACTCCACCAGCCGCTCGGAGTCGGTGCGGTGCTTGCGGGCCGCGGTCAGCTCCCGCAGAACGCTCGTGAGCAGGGCGGGCGGCAGATGTGTCTCGTCGCGCAGGACGCCCCGGATGACCGTGAGCAGCCGCGAGAGCGAGCAGTCCTTGGCGACCCAGCCGGAGGCGCCCGCCTGGAGCGCGAGGGCCGCGCGGCGCGGGTCGTCCTTCTCGGCGAGCACCACGGTCCGCACGGTGGGCTGGCCCGAACGGACGCCCGCCACCAGGGAGATCCCGTCGACCAGGCCGTCCTGGCCGGGCGCCGTGTCGGGCACTGCCGTCGCAGGGCGCGGGCCGTGCAGGGCCGCTCCCAGATCGGCGTCGACGAGGAGGACGTCGAACCGGCGCCCTTCCGCCGCCGCGCGGTCCATGCAGCGCAGTGCGGCGGGGCCGCTGCCGGCCGCGGACACGTCCACGTCGGGCTCGGCGGCGAGAGCCGCGGCGAGCGACTCGGCGAAGATGCGGTGGTCGTCGACGACCAAGACTCGGATGCGAACCACGTGTATAACCCCCTCCCCCACAGCTCCTCGCGGAGCAGGGGATTCCCCGGCGCCGGGAGGCTGTCCGGCACAGGTACGGCGCCCGAAGAGGCAGGTCGTCGCAGTCGCACGGCCGCCGCCGTGCTCGTACCGCCACCCCCGCTCCGGGCGTCGTACCCGGCTGTCTCGCCCCCTGATCAGCACCGGCCCCCACCGGTGCTGTGCTCAGAGTAGGGCCGCGGGCCAGGAGCGGAAGGCAATTTGCAGAACTGGTTGGCCTGCGCGTTTATGGTGAGGCGTATGTTTCGTATTGAGACAGAAGTCGACAAACAGCGGCGCGATCTTCTTCACTTCCGGCTGCGGGAGGCGAATACCGCGGCGTCGGCGGAGCTCAGGTCGCTGCGGGGGACGCCCGAGGAACGTGAAGTGCCGCTCCAGGTCTGGGCGTTGGACGAGAGCGGCGAGATCGCCGGCGGCCTGGACGGGCACACCTGGGCGACCTGGCTCCACGTGAACCTGCTCTGGGTGGACGACCACCACCGCGCGAAAGGCCTCGGCTCCCGCCTCCTCGCGGAGGCGGAACGCATCGCCCACGAGGACCGCGCCTGCCACGGAGCCCGAGTGGAAACCTGGGACTTCCAGGCGCCGGGCTTCTACCGCCAGCACGGCTACGAGCTGGTGTGCGTGATCCCCGACTACCCGCCCGGGATCAAGGAGTTCACGCTCACCAAGCGCCTGGGATGAGCACGCCCCGCCCACGCGGCAAATCATGCGCGGAGCGCACCATCGGGCACAGCCCCGACCACCCGCCCGGGGATCAAGGAGTTCACTCCTACGAAGCGCCTGGGGTGAGTTTGTGGGCGCCCGCCGACGGGACCGCAGGGAAGACGCGCGGGGCCGTGTAGCCCGCCGAAGCGAACGCCTCCGTGATCGACTTCGTCACCGCGTCCGCGTCCGGCTCCTCCACCAGGACGATCGCGGAGCCGCCGAAGCCACCGCCCGTCATCCGGGCGCCGAGCGCGCCCGACGCGTTCGCGGTGTCCACGACCAGGTCCAGCTCGGCGCAGGAGATGCGCAGGTCGTCGCGGAGCGAGACGTGGCCCTCGGTGAGGACCGGGCCGATCGCCCGTACGTCACCGGCGTCGAGAAGCTCGATGACCCGCTCGACGCGGTGGTCGTCGCAGACGATGTGGCGGACGTAGCGCACGACCCGTTCATCGGTGAGGTCCGCCAACTTGGCCAGGGTTTCGGGCAGTTCGGCGTACGACACGTCGCGCAGGTGCGAGACGCCGAGCGCGCGGGCGCCCTCTTCACAGCCCGCTCGGCGCTCCGCGTACGCGCCGTCGCCCAGCTCGTGCTTGACGCGGGTGTCGACGACGAGCAGCTGGAGGCCCTGCGCGGCCAGGTCGAAGGGGACCTGGCGGGTGGACAGGTCGCGGCAGTCCAGGTGCAGGACGTGGCCCTCGGTGGCGCACGCCGACGCCATCTGGTCCATGATCCCGCAGGGCACGCGCACGAAGTCGTTCTCGGCACGCTGCGCGATCCGCGCCAATTCGGGCCCGGTGAGCCCCAGTTCGAAGAGGTCGTTGAGCGCGAGCGCGGTGACGACTTCGAGTGCGGCCGACGAGGACAGGCCCGCGCCGGTCGGCACGGTAGACGCGAGGTGGATGTCGGCCCCGGTGACGGTGTGCCCGGCCTCGCGCAGCGCCCATACGACGCCCGCCAGGTACGCGGCCCAGCCGCCCTGCCCGAACTCGGAGAGCGGGGTCAGTTCGTCGGCCCGCAGTTCGGCGATCGGCGCGTCGATGTCCGCGGAGTGCAGCCGCAGGACGCCGTCGGCGCGGCGCGCGACGGCGGCCACCGCGGTGTGCGGCAGCGCGAGCGGCATCACGAAGCCCTCGTTGAAGTCGGTGTACTCGCCGATGAGGTTCACGCGTCCGGGCGCGGCCCAGACCCCCTCGGGCTCGTATCCGTACAGATCGCTGAACTGCGAGGCGACGGACATGACTTACCCCTCCTGGCGTGCCTGGGCGAAGGCCCAGGCGTCGGCGACGATTCCCGCGAGGTCCGCGCGGGACGGGTTCCAGCCGAGGCGCTCGCGCGCGGTGGCGGCGGAGGCGACGAGGACGGCCGGGTCGCCGCCGCGGCGCGGGGCGGTGACCTCGGGGATCGGGTGGCCGGTCACCTGGCGGACGGTCTCGATGACCTCGCGCACGGAGAAGCCGTTGCCGTTGCCGAGGTTGCAGATGAGGTGCTCGGCAGGGCGGGCGGCGTCGAGGGCGAGCAGGTGGGCCTCGGCGAGGTCGGCGACGTGGATGTAGTCGCGCACGCAGGTGCCGTCGGGCGTCGGGTAGTCGTCGCCGAAGACGGAGATCGCGTCGCGCCGGCCCTGGGCGACCTGGAGGACGAGCGGGATGAGGTGCGACTCGGGGTCGTGGCGCTCGCCGCAGCTGCCGTAGGCGCCCGCGACGTTGAAGTAGCGCAGCGACACGGCGGCCAGGCCGTGCGCGGCCGCCTCCCCGGTGATCATGTGGTCGACGGCGAGCTTGGAGGCGCCGTAGGGGGAGGTGGGGGCGGTGGGGTCGGACTCCGTGATGGGGGTGCTGACGGGCTCCCCGTACGTCGCCGCCGTGGAGGAGAAGACGAGCTTGCGCACGTCCGCCGAGCGCATCGCGGCGAGGAGCGCCATGGTGCCGCCGACGTTGTTGTCCCAGTACTTCTCGGGCTTCACGACGGACTCGCCGACCTGGGAGAACGCGGCGAAGTGGAGGACGGCGTCGAAGGACGGGTCGAGCCACTTGGCGGCGTCGCGGATGTCGCCCTCGATGAACGTCACCCCGGCGGGCACGCCCTCGCGGAAGCCGGTCGAGAGGTTGTCGAGGACGGTGACGTCGTGCCCCGCCTCGACCAGGTGCTGCGCGACCACGCTGCCCACATATCCCGCACCGCCGGTGACCAGGTACTTCCCGCTCATGTACTCGCTACCTCTCGCAGTCGCTCGGCCGCGGTCTCCGGCGGCACGTCGTTGATGAACACGCTCATGCCGGATTCGGAACCCGCGAGAAACTTCAGCTTGCCGGAAGTGCGGCGGATAGTGAAAAGCTCGAGGTGAAGCGCGAAGTCCTCCCGCTGGACGCCGGGGAAGTCGTCCAGGGTGCCGAACGGCGCCTGGTGCCAGGCGGCGATGTACGGCGTCGGGGACTCCCCCGTTCCGAAGAGCCGGTCGAAGCGCCTCAAGAGTTCCAGATAAATCTGAGGGAACTCTGTGCGCGCGCCGTCGTCGAGGGCGAGCAGGTCGGGCACGCGGCGCTTGGGGTAGAGGTGCACCTCGTACGGCCAGTGGGCCGCGTACGGGACGAACGCCACCCAGTGGTCGCCCTCGAGGACGACGCGCTCGCCGGTGCGCTCCTCGGCGAGCACGTCGTCGAAGAGGTTGCGGCCGCCGGTCTGCTCCTTGTGCTCGGCGACCGAGCGCAGCATCAGTGCGGTGCGCGGGGTGGTGAAGGGGTAACCGTAGATCTGGCCGTGCGGGTGGCCGAGGGTGACGCCGATCTCGGCGCCGCGGTTCTCGAAGCAGAACACCTGCTCCACGGAGGGCAGGTGGGACAGCTCGGCGGTGCGGTCGGTCCAGGCCTCCAGGACGAGTCCGGCCTGTTCCTCGGTGAGGTCGGCGAAGGACGACGTGTGGTCGGAGGTGAAGCAGACGACCTCGCAGCGCCCGGCGTCCCCGGCGAGCGAGGGGAAGCGGTTCTCGAAGACCGCCACGTCGTACGAGGAGTCGGGGATCTCGCTGAGCCGGTCGCCCTCGGACGGGCACAGGGGGCACTCGTCGGCCGGCGGGTGGTAGGTGCGGGCCTGGCGGTGCGAGGCGATGGCGACGCTGTCCCCGAGGAGGGGGTCGCGACGGATCTGCGAGGAGGAGGCGACGGGGTCCAGCGGACGCCGGTCCACCGCGTCCCGCACGACGTCGTCACGCGAGTCGTAGTAGATGAGCTCGCGACCGTCGGCGAGCCAGGTCGACGTCTTCTTCACGTCCGATGCTCCTCATTCGCATCAACTCAACATAATCAAACATAACAAAGCACGCTTCAACGGGATGGTCAAGGCCGTGGACGCATCGTTTGGTGCGTGGCGTGTCACTCGCATCACAATCAAACAAAGAACCTCAGCAGAAGTGTTCATTTATTGAACATAGACGCGTAGGTTCCGGTCTGATCAGTTCGCGCAACGAAGCGAGTTCTCCATGCTGTCCCCCACACAAACCCTGGCCGCGGGGCTCCGGCTGCCCACCAACGGCCTCGACTACGCGATCCTGGCGATCTACTTCGTCGTGGTCCTCGGCATCGGCTTCGCCGCCCGGCGGTCCGTGAAGACCAGCCTCGACTTCTTCCTCTCGGGCCGCTCCCTGCCCGCCTGGGTCACCGGTCTGGCGTTCGTCGCAGCCAACCTGGGCGCCACCGAGATCCTCGGCATGGCGGCGACCGGCGCGCAGTACGGCGTCTCGGTCGTCCACTGGTACTGGATCGGCGCCATCCCGGCGATGGTCTTCCTGGGCCTCGTGATGATGCCCTTCTACTACCGCTCCAAGGTGCGCTCGGTCCCCGAGTACCTGCTCCAGAGGTTCGACAAGAGCGCGCACCTGCTGAGTTCCATACTCTTCGCCTTCGCGGCGATCCTGATCGCGGGCGTGAACCTGTACGCCCTGTCGATCGTCGTGGAGGCGCTGCTCGGCTGGCCGCAGTGGCTGGCCATCGTCGTCGCCGGCCTGTTCGTGCTCGCGTACATCACCATCGGCGGACTCTCCTCGGCGATCTACAACGAGGTCCTCCAGTTCTTCGTGATCCTCGCGGCGCTCATCCCCCTCTGCATCATCGGCCTCAAGCGGGTCGGCGGCTGGGGCGGCATGACCGACTCCCTGAAGAGCGCGCACGGCGACAACTTCCTCTCGGCCTGGGGCGGTACGGGCATCGGTGAGGCCAACCCGCTCGGCGCGAACTGGCTGACGATCATCCTCGGCCTGGGCTTCGTGCTCTCCTTCGGCTACTGGACGACGAACTTCGCCGAGGTGCAGCGCGCCCTGTCCGCGAAGAACCTCTCGGCCGCCCAGCGCACCCCGCTCATCGCCGCGTTCCCGAAGATCTTCATCGTCTTCCTGGTGATGATCCCTGGCATGGTCGCCGCGGTGCTGGTGCCGAAGATCGGCATGACCGGTTCGGACCTGACGTACAACGACGCGATCCCCTACCTGATGCAGGAGCTGCTGCCCAACGGCGTACTCGGCATCGCGGTGACCGGTCTGCTCGCCGCGTTCATGGCGGGCATGGCGGCGAACGTGTCGTCCTTCAACACCGTGTTCACGTACGACATCTGGGCCAAGTACGTGAAGACCGGCAAGCCCGACGGTTACTACCTGAAGTTCGGCCGCCTCATCACGGCGGTCGGCGTCCTCGCGTCGATCGGCACGGCGTTCATCGCCTCGTCGTTCTCGAACATCATGGGCTACCTGCAGACGCTGTTCTCCTTCTTCAACGTCCCGATGTTCGTCGTCTTCATCATCGGCATGTTCTGGAAGCGCGCCTCGATGAAGTCCGGCGTGTGGGGCCTGCTCGCGGGCACGACCGCCGCGATGGTCAACTACTTCTGGATCTACAAGCAGGGCGTCATCGACATCCCGACCGACCAGGGCGCCAACTTCGTCTCGGCGATCGTCGGCTTCGTCGCAGGCGCGGTCGTCATGGTCGTCGTCACCCTGTTCACGGCGCCCAAGCCCGAGGCCGAGCTCGCGGGCCTCGTGTACGGGACGGCGGCGCCGGGCCTGGAGGAGCTGCCCGCCGAGGGCGACGACGCCTGGTACCGCAAGCCCGCGCTGCTCGGGTGGGGCGCGATCGTCCTCGCCGCGCTGTGCTACGTCCCCTTCTCCCTCTGATCGGAGGCGCGAACCCTCATGTCTGAACTCCAGAACGAAGTCTCCGAGTTGGAGCGCAAGTCGGCGACGGCGGCGCGGCTCTTCGACATCCGGCGCATCATCGGCGGACTGTTCGTGGTGTACGGGGTCATCGTCACGATCGCCGGCATCACGGCGTCCGACGCCGACCTGAAAAAGGCCGAGAACATCAACATCAACCTGTGGACGGGCCTCGGCATGCTCGCCCTCGGGCTGTTCTTCCTGGTGTGGCTGAAGCTGCGGCCGACGGCTCCGCCGGTACCGCAGGACGGCGAGGCGTAAGCCCTTTGCCCCGGCCGGAGGCCATCACCTACGGGTGATGGCCTCCGGCCTTTCGAGCTCCGAAGGCTCGCCTCTCATTTCGTCTGCGGCGGCGAAGGCAACGACCGAGTCGAACTCGCCACCGCACCCGGCAACCAGATCCGCCTCCGCGAGAGTGACACCCCCGCCGTCGAACTGGTCACCGGTGCACAGTCGTTGGCGTACCTGCTTCGCGAATTCAAGCCGGGCCCCACCCCGTGAACGAAACAGGTCCCGCCCCGCCGAAGCGGGACGGGACCTGGTGTGGAGCGCCGAGCAGGCCTTGCACCTGCATCTCCCCGCAGGAAGCGGGGCGCCTTTCCTTGGACCACCGACGCACTGCCCGCACACCACGAGTGGCGGTGACGAGCACGGGATCGACTCTAGCTCAGGACTCCGGATCCGGCACGCCCGGAGCCGCCGGGACCACCGGCCCCGCCCGGTCGAGGAGCCCCGTGCGCGCGGCCAGCGCCGCCGCCTCCAGGCGCGAGCCGACGCCCAGCTTCATCAGGACCCGCTGCACATGCGTACGGGCCGTGCTCGGGGCGATGCCCATTCCGGCCGCGATGAGCCGGGTGTCCTCGCCGTCCGCGACCCGGACCAGGACCTCGACCTCGCGCGGCGTCAGCATCTGCAGGAGCCGCTGCCCCTCGTCGTCGGGCTGCGCGGCCGGGTTGAGCAGCTCGCTGAAGGCTCCCTGCAGGAGCTGCGGCGCCACGGCCGCCTCGCCCGCCCGCGCCTTCATCAGGGCGCGCTCGACCCCCTCGATCCGCTCGTCGTGCCGTACGTAGCCACAGGCGCCGGCCGCGAACGCCGCCGCGATCCCGCGCGGTGACGGCACGGGCCCGAGGACGACCACCGCCACCTGCGGGCGCTCCCGCTTGATGCGCACGATCGGGTCGAAGATGCCCGGCTCCGCGGGCGTCGCCGTACCGATGAGACAGACCTCGGGCGCCCGCTGGATCACCAGCTCGGCCGCTCCCGCGGCCGGCGCGGCCGCCGCGAGCACCCGGTGCCCGCGCAGCTTGAGAGCCGAGGCGAGCGCCTCGGCGAGCAGTCGGTGGTCGTCGACCACCATGAGCCGCACACCCATAGAGCCATCCCCCACATCCCCCGGGATCCCGTGGGACCCCCAGAACCCCCTCGGTGCGGAAAGCCCCCCGACTCCCCGACCTCCTCCATCTCCCGGAAGCTACACGCTCGTTCGGCGTTGCGCTTCCCCTACTGGTGAGAAGTGACCCGGAATGCCGGAATCTCCCGGCGGCGGGCGCCTATGCCGACGGCCCCGCACCCTGTGAGGGTGCGGGGCCGTCGTGAGTCCGCGGTGAACGGCTCCGGAGTTACTTCGCCGCGAATACCACGGCCTCGTACTCCTTCTCGTCCGCCGAATACGGCTTGGAGATGAGTTCCTTGCCCATGGCCAGCCTGCCGTTGGTGTAGAGCAGTTCGGACTGGGTGGGAGTCATGCTGCTGATGACGCTGGTCACGGTCTCCGTCGCCGGAGTGACCAGGAGCGTCTTCTGCTTCAGCGTCTTCGGGTCGATCGTGACGATCTCGGCGCCCTTGTCGTAGGGGCCGTCCTTGTACGCCAGGACGTTCCCGCCGTCCATGCGGACCGGGAAGAGCGTGTACTCGCCGCCGTCGACGCGGTCACCGGTGAGCCGGCCGTTCGCCAGGGAGAACGACACGATCTCGTTGGTCTGGCCGGACGTGCCGCCGCCGTCGTGCTCGCGGGTCGGCATGTAGACGCGGTCGTTGCCGACCGTGATGCCACGGCAGCCGTGAATCTCGCTGACGTCGCAGTCGAAGTCGTAACGGTCCTTCTCCAGCGAGACCTTGGCGCGCAGCTTGCCGGTGTCGTCGAGGGAGAACAGGTCCGACATCTCGACCTCCTCGCCGGTGGCGATCACGAAGGTGACCGGCTTGCTGGAGACGACGGAGATGACGTTCACGTCGGCCGGGATCTTGTAGGTCCACTTCGGCTTGCCCGTCGCCGGGTCGAGGAGCTGCACCTGGTGCTTCTCGTCGCCGTAGTCACCGCACTTGCGCACCGCGACCAGCTGCTCGCCGCCGCGGTAGCCGACGTCCTCGCAGGAGCCGGCCTGCGGCTGCCACAGGATCTTGCCCGACTTGATGTCGAGGGCCGCGCCACCGTCGTAGCCGCCGCCGGCCGCCAGCGTGGAGCCGGTGATCGACAGTTCCTTGAACGGGATGTCACGCCCGCCGGTGCCGACGCTCTTCGTCCACAGCTTCTTGCCCGTGTCGACGTTGAAGACCGTGATCTTGGTGCAGGGCTGGTAGTCGTACTCCTTGGGCTTGCGCGGGGCCGCCTCGCTGATGACCGCGCTCAGGCCGTCCTGGGTGACCTCGGGGGCCCCGCCGCACGTCTGGCCGGGCAGCGGGAGAGTCCAGGACTTCTTGCCGGTGTCCGCGGCGTAGCCGTTG
Source organism: Streptomyces sp. CB01635 (assembly GCF_002803065.1). Lineage (GTDB taxonomy): Bacteria > Actinomycetota > Actinomycetes > Streptomycetales > Streptomycetaceae > Streptomyces. The sequence goes on along the minus strand of NZ_NNBL01000012.1, from coordinate 193,998 downwards.
ATCTCGCCGAGACCCGCCTTGGCGTACGTCGTGTCCGTGAGCCAGGAGCCCTTGGTGCTGAACACCTCGTCCTTGGGCACCTCGTGCTGGGGCAGCTGGAAGAGGACCTGGGAGCTGGTGTTCCCCGGGACCTTCTCCTTGCTCGCGCCTCCGGTGGTGGTGCCGCCGGAGCCGCCCTTGTTCTCGTCGCCGCCCGTGCCGCCGGTGCCACCGGTCGTGCCCGCGGTGCTGGTGTCGGTCTTGTCGTCACCGGACGACGCCGAGTACCAGACGCCGCCGCCGATGATCAGGGCGACCGCGACGACAGCGCCGATGATGATCATCATCTGGGAGCTGATCTTCTTGCCGGCGCCGCCGCCCGCCGCCTGCATGGGCACGGTGCCCGGCGGCGGGTAGGCGCCGTACTGCGGCGGCTGCTGGCCCGGGTAGCCGTAGCCCTGCGGGGGCGTCGGCGGCTGGCCCTGAGGGGCCTGCGGGTAGCCGTAGTTGGGGGCAGGGGGCTGCGGGTGGCCGTAGCCCCCGGGCTGGCCCTGCGGCGGCGTCGGCGGCTGGGCGGGCGGCTGCGCCGGGGGCGGGGTCTGGGGCGCCTGCGGGTAGCCGTAGCCGGGCTGCTGCGCGGGCGGGGGCGGCGGTGTGGGCGCGCCGAACCCTCCGGGCGGGGGATCCTGCGGTGCGCCGAACCCTCCGGACGGCGGATCCTGCGGCTTGCCGAAGCCCACCGGCGGGGGGCCCTGCGGCGGGCTCTGGGGCGGGCCCTGCGGCGGCTCGTTGGGCGGCTGGGGCGGCTGCGTCATGACGTCTGTACCTCGGGTGACGGGGAGAAGGAGCGGGCAGCGGTGCGGTGGGCGGTCACTGGGGCTGCGGCGATCACTTGCCGTACGCCAGCATCAGCTTCTCCTCGCCCTTGGCCGTGCCGGACAGGCGCGTCGTGGAGATGTAGAAGCGCCCGTCGACGTAGTCGACCGCCTTGGAGTAGAAGCCGTTCTCGATCTGCGCGGTTCCCGCCGGGTTCTGCAGCAGGGTCTTCGGCGTGTGCGAGCCCGCCGTCGCGATCGATACGACCCTGCCACCGGCGTCGTACGAGGCGTTGACATAGGCGATCACGGCGCCGCCCTCGGTCTTCAGCGGCAGCATGTTCTGCGCCACCGGCGACTTCGCGCGCCAGCGCTCCTTGCCGTTCTCCAGGCTGATCGCGACGACCTCGTTGGCGCTGCCGCTGGTCGCCTTGGTCGGCAGGTACAGCGTGTTGGTGTCGGCGGCGACGCCCGTGCAGCCCTGGAGGTCACGGTCGAGGATGGCCCAGCCGCACTCGGGCGCGAAGTCCTCGTCGACCGAGACCTCGGAACGCACCGCGCTGCTGCCGTTCTTCAGCGTGGTGATGTTCCACTGCTTCTTGTCCTCGTTGGTGAGGTAGAGGACGACCGGCGAGACGGAGTAGGCGCGGGCGACCTTCCAGCCCTTGGGGAACGGCTTGGTCCACTTCGCCTTGCCCGTCGCCGGGTCCAGCTCCTGGATCTCGTCGTGCTCCTTGTCCGTGGAGGCACCGCAGGAGGAGACGGCCAGGAGGCGCTCGCCGCCTGCGAAGGCGCCGGGGAAGCAGGCCGCGCCGTACTTCTTCTTCTCGAACAGCTGCTTGCCGTCGCTGACGCTCAGACCGAGGCCGGACATCTGGCGGCCGACCATCAACGTGCTGCCCGCGTAGGTGAGTTCGACGCCGCTGCCGGTGCCGTCGAAGAGGTCCCCCTCGGGGATCTTCTTCTCCCAGTCCTTCTTGCCGGTCTTCAGGTCGATCTGCTGGACCTGGTTGCACTTGGCGCGGTCGGTGACACCGCTCATGTACGCGATGGCGACCTTGTCGTCGTCCGACTTCTGCACGCTGGCGCCGCAGATCTTCTGCGGGAGCTTGATGGTCGGCCAACTCGGCTTGCCGTCCGAGATGTTGTACGCGACGAGCTCGTTGTAGACCGCCTTCGCGGCGAGCGTGTCGGTGACCCACATGCCGGGCGCGTCCGCGCCGTCGCCGGGGGCCTTGGGGGCCGTCTTGTACCAGAGGACCTTCGACTCACCGGCCTGGCGGCCCGCGTTGAGGTCCTCCTTGCCGTCGCGTCCGTCACCGGAGCCGTCACCCGGGTCGACCGGCGCGGAGCCGGTGGGCTTGGGGTCCTGGCTCTTGTCGGCGACGGGGTCCTTCTTCTTGTCGTCACCGCCGCCCACGACCGCCCACACCACGCCGCCGGCGATCACGACGACGGCCACGGCGGCGGCCACGATGATCCCGGTCCGGCCCTTGAAGGGGTTCTTGCCGCCGCCCGGGCCCGCGGGGCCACCGGGGAACGGGGGCTGCTGCTGCGGGTAGCCGTACTGGGGCTGCTGTTGCGGATAGCCGTACTGGGGCTGCTGGCCGTACGGTCCCGGCTGCTGCTGCGGCTGTCCGTAAGGACCCGGCTGCTGGGGCTGACCGTAGGGGCCGCCCTGCGGGGGCTGGCCGTACGGGCCCGGCTGCTGCGGGTAGCCGTATCCGGGCTGCGGTGCCGGCGGCGTCTGCGGCGGCTGGCCCGGAGGCTGCGGCGGCTGACCCGGTGGCTGCTGCGGATCCTGTGGTGCTCCGAAGCCGCCTTGCGGCGGCTGATTGGGCGGCTGAGTCATCAGCGCTCCCCCCGTCTTCACTGATGTGTCTGCTCGCCTGGTCGATTTCAGGACGTTCTCTGGTCGTTCTCAGGCAAACCCAGAGCGCCCTTTCTATCACCCTGTGCAGTAGCACATCGGGCCGGTCGCTCCCCTGTTCCCAAGGGAGCACCGGCCCGTGATGGGTCTGTTACGGGAGCTTCACGCGTCCTCCGCGAGCTCGAGCCAGCGCATCTCCAACTCTTCGCGCTCCCCGATCAGTTCGCGCAGCTCGCCGTCCAGCTTGGCCACCTTCGCGAAGTCCGTGGCGTTATCGGCGATCTGCGCGTGCAGCTTGGTCTCCTTCTCGGACATCTTGTCCAGCTGCCGCTCGATCTTCTGGAGTTCCTTCTTCGCGGCGCGGGCGTCCGCGGCGGACACCGCCTTCTCCGGCGTGCCCGTGGCGGGGGTCGCGGCGGCGGCCGTCATCGAGGCGGCGACGGCCTCCTCCATGCGGCGGCGGCGCTCCAGGTACTCGTCGATACCGCGCGGCAGCATCCGCAGCGTGGCGTCGCCGAGCAGCGCGAACACCCGGTCCGTGGTGCGCTCGATGAAGAACCGGTCGTGGGAGATCACGACCATGGAGCCGGGCCAGCCGTCGAGGAGATCCTCCAGCTGCGTGAGGGTCTCGATGTCGAGGTCGTTCGTCGGCTCGTCGAGGAAGAGGACGTTCGGCTCGTCCATGAGGAGGCGCAGGATCTGGAGGCGGCGGCGCTCACCGCCGGAGAGGTCGCCGACGGGCGTCCACTGCTTCTCCTTGTTGAAGCCGAACGTCTCGCAGAGCTGGCCCGCGGTCATCTCGCGGCCCTTGCCGAGGTCGACGCGGTCGCGGACCTGCTGCACGGCCTGGATGACGCGCAGTTCGGGGTTGAGCTCGGCGACCTCCTGCGAGAGGTAGGCGAGCTTCACGGTCTTGCCGACGGCGACGCGGCCCGCCGCGGGCTGCTCCTCGCCGCCGGTGCGGGCGGCCTGTGCCATGGCCCGCAGGAGGGAGGTCTTGCCGGCGCCGTTCACACCGACGAGGCCGATGCGGTCGCCGGGGCCGAGCTGCCAGGTCAGATGCTTGAGGAGGACCTTGGGCCCGGCCTGCACGGTGACGTCCTCGAGGTCGAAGACGGTCTTGCCGAGCCGGGAGCTGGCGAACTTCATCAGCTCGCTCTTGTCGCGCGGCTCCGGCACATCGGCGATGAGCTCGTTCGCCGCCTCGATGCGGTAGCGGGGCTTGGAGGTGCGGGCCGGGGCGCCGCGGCGCAGCCAGGCCAGCTCCTTGCGCATCAGGTTCTGCCGCTTGGTCTCCTCGGTCGCCGCGATGCGCTCGCGCTCGGCGCGCGCGAAGACGTAGTCGCTGTAGCCGCCCTCGTACTCGAAGACGTCGCCCTTCTGCACGTCCCACATGCGGGTGCAGACCTGGTCGAGGAACCAGCGGTCGTGGGTCACGCAGACGAGGGCGGAGCGGCGGGCCCGGAGGTGGCCCGCCAGCCAGGAGATGCCCTCGACGTCGAGGTGGTTGGTGGGCTCGTCGAGGACGATCAGGTCGGGCTCGCCGATGAGGAGTTTCGCGAGCGCGATGCGGCGGCGCTCGCCGCCGGACAGCGGGGCGATGACCGTGTCGAGGCCCTGCGGGAAGCCGGGCAGGTCGAGTCCGCCGAAGAGGCCGGTGAGCACGTCGCGGATCTTGGCGTTGCCCGCCCACTCGTGGTCGGCGAGGTCACCGATGACCTCGTGCCGGACGGTCGCCTCGGGGTCGAGGGAGTCGTGCTGCGTGAGGACGCCGAGGCGCAGGCCGCCGCTGTGGGTGACGCGGCCGGTGTCGGCCTCCTCCAGCTTGGCGAGCATCCGGATGAGGGTGGTCTTGCCGTCGCCGTTACGCCCGACGACACCGATCCTGTCCCCCTCGGACACGCCGAGCGATACGCCGTCGAGCAGGGCACGGGTGCCGTACACCTTGCTGACTGCCTCGACATTGACCAGGTTGACTGCCATTTCGCTCCTGACAAGGGGATGGATCAGTCTTCCAGCGTAGTCGCCGCGAGGGGTCCGACAGCCTGCGCCTTCGCTGTGACGGCCCGGACACGGGCGGGGGCGAGGGAGCGGGGGACGGGGTGCGGGTGCTGCGGCGCCCGGTTCGCGGTCGCGCCGTACCACGCCACGCCCCACGACGGGAAGTTCGCGACGGCCGCGTTCAGGGCCTTCGTGCAGCGCGCCGCCGAGCGGCCCGGCTGCGGGGACCTGCGCCGGCCCGGCTGAGGACCGCGGCGACCTCGCGCGGCCGTACGACCCTGCCCTGCCAGCCGCCCCCGGCGGGCGGGGGCAGGAGGTGGCCGCGGGTGGCGAGCGCGGAGTGCAGCCCGACGAGGGCGAGCGCGCCGAGCGGGACGACAGCGCTGCCGATGCGGCGTCTGCGGCGCCGGTGCCGGGCGCTCGTGGTGTCGGTGGTCATGGCGACCACGGTGCCGCGGCACCCGCGGTGGCCGACAGCGCGGACGTACTCAGTTACCCGTGAGTACGTCCCGCTGTGTCAGCCCCGGACGACCGTCGCGCCCGGCGCCGGTGACGTCGTGACCCGTACGGAGCGGCAGGTGCCGGACGCCGTGAGGGCGGCGGCGACCGTGTGCGCCGACGTCTCGTCCGCGCAGAGGTACGCCGTGGTCGGGCCCGAGCCGGAGACCAGCGCCGCGAGGGCGCCCGCCGCCGTGCCCGCGTGGAGGGTGTCCTTCAGCGCGGGGAAGAGGGAGAGCGCGGCGGGCTGGAGGTCGTTCGTGAGCGTCGCGGCCAGCGCCGTCGCGTCGCCGGAGCGCAGGGCGTCGAGCAGCGCGGGCGAGGCCTCCGGCTCGGGGACGGCGCGGCCTTCGGCGAGACGGTCGAACTCGCCGTACACGGCGGGCGTCGAGAGCCCTCCGTCGGCGGCCGCGAACACCCACCAGAACTTCCCGCCCACGTCCAGGAGTTGAAGCTTCTCGCCGCGTCCGGTGCCGAGCGCCGCCCCGCCGACCAGACTGAACGGCACATCGCTGCCCAACTCGGCGCAGATCTCCAGGAGTTCGTCCCGAGTGGCGCCGGTGCCCCACAGCGCGTCGCAGGCCACGAGCGCGCCGGCCGCGTCCGCGGAGCCGCCCGCCATGCCGCCGGCGACGGGGATGTCCTTGTCGATGTGGAGGTGGACGCGGGGCTCGATCCCGTACCGCTCACCGAGCGCGATCGCGGCGCGGGCCGCGAGGTTCGTGCGGTCGAGGGGGACCTGGTCCGCGCCGGGGCCCTCGCAGGTGAGGGTCAGTTCGTCGGCCGCGGTCGCCGTGACGTCGTCGTGCAGGCCGACGGCGAGGAAGACGTTGGCGAGGTCGTGGAAGCCGTCGGGGCGGGCGGCGCCCACCGCGAGCTGGACGTTGACCTTGGCGGGGACCCGTACGGTCACGCTCACTGCTTGTTCTCCGCGATCCTTGCGAACTCCTCGACCGTGATGGCCTCGCCGCGCGCCTGCGGGGAGACACCGGCCGCGACCAGGGCGGCCTCGGCGGCGGCGGCCGATCCGGCCCAGCCGGACAGGGCGGCGCGCAGGGTCTTGCGGCGCTGGGCGAAGGCCGCGTCGACCACGGCGAAGACCTCGCGCTTGGAGGCGGTGGTCGCCACGGGTTCGGCGCGCTTGACCAGGGCGACGAGGCCACTGTCGACGTTCGGCGCGGGCCAGAAGACGTTCCGCCCGATGGAGCCGGCGCGCTTCACGTCCGCGTACCAGTTGGCCTTGACCGACGGGACGCCGTAGACCTTCGAGCCGGGGGCGGCCGCGAGGCGGTCGGCGACCTCGGCCTGCACCATGACGAGCGTGCGCTCGATGGTGGGGAAGGTGTCGAGCATGTGGAGCAGGACCGGCACGGCGACGTTGTACGGCAGGTTCGCGACGAGCGCCGTGGGCGCGGGGCCCGGCAGTTCGCGTACCTGCATCGCGTCGGAGTGGACGAGCGCGAAGGCGTCCTTCTTCTGCGGGAGGCGGGCCTCGATCGTCGCGGGCAGCGCGGCGGCGAGCACGTCGTCGATCTCGACGGCGGTGACGTGGGCCGCCGCCTCCAGGAGCGCCAGGGTCAGCGAGCCGAGGCCGGGGCCGACCTCGACGACGTTGTCCTCGGGGGTGACCTGCGCGGTGCGGACGATGCGGCGGACCGTGTTGGCGTCGATGACGAAGTTCTGGCCGCGCTGTTTCGTGGGCCGCACGCCCAGGGCTGCCGCCAGTTCGCGGATGTCGGCGGGGCCAAGCAGGGGGCCCTGGGGGTCAGTGGTGCTCACGGTCTCAGGGTACGGGGCGCCACGACCGGGTCCCGACCGCACTGCGGGAGCCCTACCCGTGCAGGCGGCCCCCGCAGTGCGGCCAGGGGCTCGCCCCGCGCCGCACGTAGAGCTTCTTCGCCCGGTACGTCTGCTCGGAGGCGGACGCGTCCTGGGGCCGGCCGCCGCCGCCCAGGCTGCGCCAGGTCTGTACGTCGAACTGGTAGAGGCCGCCGTAGGTGCCGGTGGCGTCGGTCGCGGAGGGGCGCCCGCCGGACTCGCACCGGGCGAGCTCGCTCCAGTTCAGGCCGTCGGCGCCTGCGACGGAGGGCGGCAGCGGCTTGGTGCCGACCTTCACGACCTGGCTGCGCGGCTCGCGCACGACCTCGGCGCTCATGCGGCGCGGCTTCTGCTTGACGCCGTTGACGGTGCGCAGGGCGTAGGTGACACGGCGGGCGCCCTGGCGGCCCGCCCGTTCGACGACCTCGGTGCCGCGGAACAGCGTCGGGTCCTGGGTGCGCTCCACGGCGTACTCGATGACTTCCTCGCGCACCTCCTTGCTGCCCTTGATCCGCATGACGGTGATCGTCTGCCCGTCGCGCGGGAAGCTGTCCTGCGGCACGGACGTGGTGTCCTGGCCGTGCAGCGAGATGCCCGCCTCGTCCACGGCGTCCCGGACGGTGGCGGCGTTGGTACGGATGGTGCGCTCGCGCCCGTCGGCCATGACCATGACGCTGCGTTCCGTGCGGACGTCGAACTCGAGGCCGTCGCGGGCGATGCGGCGGGAGCGGGACGCGGAGACGTAGGCGCCCTCGGCGCGCACGCCCAGCTGGTGCAGCGCGCCGTCGACGGTGCCCGCGGTGGTCCACACCTGGCGGCGCTGCCCGTCAATGGTGAGGTGGACGAGCCTGCCGTAGCGCACGGTGACCTCGTCCCCGCTGGCCAGGGCGGTGCCGGGGGCGGGCGCGACGACGTCGTGCGGGCCGACGTCGACCCCCTCGTCGGCGAGCAGCTCGCCGACGTCGTCCGCGAAGGTGTGCAGGGTGCGCGGCCTGCCTTCGACGCTGAGCTGGACCGCCTTGTCGGCGGCGACGAACGCGGTGGTGCCGCCGGCCAGGAACACGACGACGAGGGCCTGCGGAAGCAGGCGTCTGAGGGTCTCGGGGCGCTCGGGCCGTTTCCTGCGCCGGGCCGCCCTGCGGGCCTCGGCGCGCCCCGCGGCCGGGGCGGACTGGCGCGGCAGCAGCGCTTCGGGCACCTGCCAGGCCGGCTGGGTCTCCATCGACTCGTAGCCGGGGCGGTAGGTGCCCCCGTAGGGCTGCGGGCCGGGCGGTGGGTCGTATGTCCCGAGCGCGTCGAGCGTTTCCTGCGGCTCATACGTCCCGTACGGCGAATTGCTCACGACGACGCTCCTGGGTCCGGATCGGCGAGGAGAACCTAGCGGAGCATCGTCACTCTCCAAAGCATCACGACTACGCTGTGTCGCGCCTCGTTGCCGGCCTCACCCGCCGGGCGCCGTCCCGGGAGCGTGGTCGTTCAGTAGTCGAAGGCGCGGGCCGTGTTGGCGGAGACGGCCGCTGCGAGGGTGTCCTCGTCGAGGCCCTTCACCGCGGCCATCGCGCGCAGCGTGACCGGAATGAGATACGGGGCATTAGGCCGTCCGCGGTAGGGCGCGGGGGTCAGGAAGGGCGCGTCGGTCTCGACCAGAACGAGTTCGCGCGGGGCGACGGCGAGCGCGTCGCGCAGGGGCTGCGCGTTCTTGAAGGTGATGTTCCCGGCGAACGACATGAAGTAGCCGTTCTCCGCGCAGATCCGGGCCATCTCCGCGTCTCCGGAGTAGCAGTGGAAGACGGTGCGCTCGGGAGCGCCCTCCTCCTTGAGGATCCGCAGCACGTCGTCGTGGGCGTCGCGGTCGTGAATCACGAGCGCCTTGCCGTGCCGCTTGGCGATCTCGATGTGGGCCCGGAACGAGCGCTCCTGCGCGGCGATGCCTTCAGGTCCCGTACGGAAGTGGTCGAGTCCGGTCTCGCCGACGCCCTTGACGTGCGGGAGGGCCGCGAGCCGGTCGATCTCCGCGAGCGCCTCGTCGAGGGCCGCGTCGCCGCCGGCCGGCCGCTCCCCCTGCCGCGACCAGCCGTCGGGGTCGCCGAGGACGATACGGGGCGCTTCGTTCGGGTGCAGGGCGACGGTGGCGTGCACGCTCGGGTGCGCGGCCGCGGTGTCGGCGGCCCAGCGGGACCCGTTCACGTCGCAGCCGACCTGGACGACGGTCGTCACACCCACCGACGCGGCCTTGGCGAGGCCCTCCTCCACCGTGCCCGACTGCATGTCGAGGTGGGTGTGCGAGTCGGCGACCGGCACCGCGAGGGGCGCGGGCAGCGGCGGCGGGGTGACGTCCTTCGAACGGTCAGAGCTCATGCCCCGATTTTACGAAGCCGGGGTCACCGGGGTCGTCGGGGTGCGGTTGCCGCTCGGTCGGCGCTCAGTCTGTTTTGCGGTTCTGGAAGGGATGCAGCAGGTCGGAGAGGTGCCAGTGGTGGTCCTTCGCGGGGTGCTCCCCCGCCTCCGCGCCGGTCTCGTGCCGTCGCGCGGGCTCCGCCTCCTCGCGGTGCATCATGCCGAGGATCGACGAGACCCGCCCCGCCCTCATGATCCGTACGACATGGCCGCCGCAGTTGAGGCACGTGGGCCGGGTCAGCGGCGACGGGACCCGCTCGCCGCCCACCACGTACATCACGAACTCAGCGCCGTCGCCGTCGATGTGGTGCTCGATCTCGTAACTCTGTTCCCAGCCGTGACCGCACCGCATGCAGGCGAAGGCGTACGACTCGTGGGCGATGGCTGTGGCCGCGCTCCGGTTGGGTATCTGGGGTGCGGCAGCACCGGTCGGGGTCGGTACGGCGCCTGCGATCTCACTCATGCCTGCTCCTCTTGTCCGCTGGACAAGGCACCTCAGGGCGGGGCATTACATCCACCCTGAAGCGAGGGACGGGTGCGTCCCTTCAACCAGTGGACGCTTCTCCCGGCGCGATCGCATCAGGCCTGTCGACTATTGGATCCGATTTGGCCTTTCCTTATCGGAAGAGGCCCGATGCTCGGCCTGCGCTTTGCTTTTCACGATAGTCCTTTGCCCTCCGATGGGGCGCCCCGAGCGGCATTCTTTGCCGCCACCACGGCATCGAAGACCTCGCGCTTGGGTAGCCCCGCTTCGGCGGCCACCGCGGCGATTGCTTCCTTGCGCCGCTCCCCCGCCTCCTCGCGCACCTGCACCCTGCGCACCAGCTCGGAGGCGTCCAGTGACTCCGCGCCCTTCTCCGGGGCGCCCTCGACGACGACGGTGATTTCGCCGCGTACGCCTTCAGCGGCCCATTTCGCGAGTTCCCCGAGCGGGCCCCGCTTCACTTCCTCGTACGTCTTGGTGAGCTCGCGGCACACGGCCGCCCTGCGGTCGGCGCCGAATGCCTCCGCCATCGCGGCAAGGGTGTCGTCGAGGCGGTGCGGGGCCTCGAAATAGACGAGAGTGCGGCGTTCCTCCGCCACTTCCTTGAGCCGGCCCATGCGCTCGCCTGCCTTGCGGGGCAGGAAGCCCTCGAAGCAGAACCGGTCGACGGGCAGCCCGGACAGCGCGAGCGCGGTCAGCACGGCGGACGGACCGGGCACGGCGGTGACCTTGATGTCCCGCTCGACGGCGGCGGCGACGAGCCGGTACCCGGGGTCGGACACGGACGGCATCCCCGCGTCGGTCACGAGCAGCACCCGGGCCCCGCCCGCGAGCGCCTCGACCAGCTCGGGCGTGCGGGCGGACTCGTTCCCCTCGAAGTACGACACGACGCGCCCGCCCGGGGTCACCCCGAGCGCCTGCGTCAGGCGCCGCAGCCTGCGGGTGTCCTCGGCGGCGATGACGTCGGCGCCGGCCAGCTCCTTGCTGAGCCGGGGCGGCGCGTCCGACACGTCTCCGATGGGCGTGCCCGCGAGCACGAGCGTTCCGGGGGATTCTGGGCTTGATGTCACGGATCCATCCTCGCAGGGGCGGGGACCGGCCGACTCGGTCGGGCCGCACACGGGACTCGCACAGTGACGTTCCCTACGATGGCGCGGTGACCAGTACTGCGTCCTCGCCGCACTCGCCCTCGACCAGCGCCCCGCCGGGCCGAAGCCCCGGCGAGGGGCGGCAGCCGTCGACGTGGGAGCGCCGGCTGCGGCGGTTCGGTCACGTGGCGCGGCCCAGAGGCGACGTGGGCACGCGGCTCGTGCCGCCGTACGCGCCGCCGTCGTCGCGGCTGTGGGCGACGCTCGGCCTCTCCGACGGGGTCGCGCGGGGCATGACGCGCTGGTCGGGCTGGCTCGGTCCGCTGCTCGTGACGCTGGTCGCGGGCCTGATGCGGTTCTGGCATCTCGGCAGCCCGAAGGCCGTGATATTCGACGAGACGTACTACGCGAAGGACGCGTGGGCGCTGATCCACCGCGGCTTCGAGGTCAACTGGGACAAGAACGCCAACGACCTGATCCTCAAGACCGACGGCCATGTGCCGATCCCGCACGACGCCGCGTACGTCGTGCATCCGCCGGTCGGCAAGTACGTCATCGGGATCGGTGAGTGGCTGTTCGGATTCAACCCGTTCGGCTGGCGGTTCATGACGGCGGTGCTCGGCACGCTGTGCGTGCTGCTGGTGTGCCGCATCGGGCGGCGGCTGTTCCGCTCGACGTTCCTCGGCTGCCTGGCCGGTCTGCTGCTCGCCGTGGACGGCCTCGCGTTCGTCATGAGCCGCACGGCGCTCCTCGACTCGATCCTCGTGTTCTTCGTCGTTGCCGCGTTCGGCTGCCTGGTCGTGGACCGCGACAAGGCGCGCGGGAAGCTCGCCGCCGCGCTCCCGAGGGGCGAGGACGGCGTGCCACGCCCCGACGCGCACATCGCCGAGACGCTGCGCCTGGGCCTGCGCCCGTGGCGGCTGCTGGCCGGCCTGTGCCTGGGTCTCGCCGCGGGCACGAAGTGGAACGGCTTCATCTACGTGGCCGCGTTCGGCATCCTCACGGTCCTGTGGGACGTCGGCGCGCGCCGCGTCGCCGGGGCCGGCCGGCCGTACGTCACCGTGCTCAAGCGGGACCTCGGCTGGGCGTTCCTGTCGACGGTGCCGGTCGCGGTCGGCACCTACGTCCTGTCCTGGCTCGGCTGGATCCTTTCTCCTGCCGACGGGACCGGCGGCTACTTCCGCAACTGGGCGGCGACCGACGGCCGGGGCGGCTCCTGGACCTGGCTGTTCCCCGACTGGGTGCGCAGCCTGTGGCACTACGAGCACGAGGTCTACAAGTTCAACGTGGGGCTCAGCTCCCCGCACATCTACCAGTCGAACCCGTGGAGCTGGCTCGTCGACGGCAGGCCGGTCTCGTACTTCTACGAGTCCCCGCTGCCCGGCAAGGACGGCTGCCCGGCCGGCGCGGGCGACAAGTGCGCCCGCGAGGTCCTCGCGCTCGGCACCCCGCTGCTGTGGTGGGCCGCGGCGTTCGCCGTGCTGTATCTGCTGTGGCGCTGGTTCTTCCGCCGCGACTGGCGGGCGGGAGCCATCGCGTGCGCCATCGCCGCGGGCTATCTGCCCTGGTTCAACTACCAGGAACGCACGATCTTCTTCTTCTACGCGGTCGTCTTCGTGCCCTTCCTCTGTCTCGCCGTCGCGATGCTGGTCGGCGCGATCCTCGGGCCACCGGGCTCCGGGGAGCGGCGCAGAGTCGTGGGCGCGGCGGGCGCGGGCGTGCTCGTCCTGCTGATCGTGTGGAACTTCGTCTACTTCTGGCCGATCTACACCGGCCAGGCGATCCCGTTCCACTCCTGGCAGTCCCGGATGTGGCTGGACTCCTGGGTCTGACCTCGGACGACCCGACCCCGCGCAAGCGGTCTCCGTTCGGACAAGTTCGGACAACATCTGCGCACTCTCGTCACACCGGGCACGGCTGCCGCCTAAAGTTCCCCACCGGAACCTGGGGAGGGGACGCAGCATGCGCAAGGGGGCCAAGGCGGCTGTGATCGGCGGGGTGTTCGCCATCATGGTCGGGGGCGCGGGATACGGCGCGTACAACGTGGTGACAGCCGTGACCGGTTCGGGCGGATCGAGTACGGCGGGGGCACCCTCGCCGCGCAGGACCGGGCCGCCGACGGCGGACGAGATCAAGGACGTGTCGCAGAAGTTCCTCGCGGCCTGGGCGAAGTCCGACCCGGACTCCGCGTCGACGTACACGAACAACGCGGAGTCTGCGCTCTCGGCGCTGACCGGCTGGCACGACGACGCGCACATCACGCAGACCACGCTGACGGCGGGGGCGCCCTCGGGGGCGCAGGTGCCGTTCAAGGTGAAGGCCACGGTGTCGTTCGAGGGGAAGAAGAAGACCCTCTCGTACGACTCCTCGCTGAAGATCGTGCGGGGCCTCAACACCGGCAGGGCGCTGGTCGACTGGCAGGCGTCCGTCGTACACCCGGACATGCGCAGGGGCGACACCCTCGTCACGGGCGAGGCCTCGGCGCCGCCCATCGAGGCCGTGGACCGCTCGGGCGCCGTCCTGACGAAGGAGAAGTACCCCTCGCTCGGGCCGATCCTGGACCAGCTGCGCGAGAAGTACGGTGACACGGCCGGCGGCCGAGCGGGTGTGGAGACGTACATCCAGCCCGAGAACGAGGACGCCGGGACCAAGACGCTGCTCACGCTGGTGAAGGGCAAGGCCGGCGAGCTGCACACGACGCTCAGCGCGACCGCGCAGGCGGCGGCGGAGAAGGCCGTGAAGAGCTTCGACGAGTCGTCCGTGGTGGCCGTGCAGCCGAGCACGGGCCAGGTCCTCGCGGTCGCCAACCACCGCCAGGACGGCTTCAACGCCGCCTTCCAGGGCGAGCAGGCCCCCGGCTCCACGATGAAGATCATCACGACGGCGATGCTCATCGACAACGGTGTCGCCTCGGTCAGCAGCCCGGCGCCCTGCCCGGACACGGCGACCTGGCAGAGCCAGACGTTCCACAACCTTCCGGGCATGAAGGCCAACGAGGGCGCCAACCTCGCGGACAGCTTCGCGCGGTCCTGCAACACCGCGTTCGTGAAGCTCATCGACGAGAAGCCGCTGACGGACGAGTCGTTGACGCGTGAGGCGCAGGACCGCTTCGGTCTCGGCCAGGACAACTGGAAGACCGGCATCGCGTCGGCGGACGGCAAGATCCCTCCGTCCGGCGGCCCCGACCGCGCGGCCAACGCGATCGGGCAGGGCCAGATCCAGATGAACCCGCTGAACATGGCGTCCGTCACGGCGACCGCGAAGACGGGTGTCTTCCGGCAGCCGGTGATCGTGCCGCGCTCCCTCGACGACCGGCAGCTCGCCCCCGCCCGCGGCCTCGCCCCCAGCACCGCCGCTCAGCTGCGGCAGATGATGTACCGCACCGCGACGGTGGGCACCGCCGCGCAGGTCATGGCGGGTCTCGGCCCGGAGATCGGCGCCAAGACCGGCTCGGCGGAGGTCACCGGCCAGACCAAGTCGAACAGCTGGTTCACCGCCTACCGCGGGGACGTCGCGGCGGCCGCGGTCACCGAGGAGGGCGGCCACGGCGGCGACGCCGCGGGCCCGATCGTGGCGGCGGTGCTACGGGCGGGTAGCTGAGCCGACGTCGGGGGCACTTATCAAGACGCCTTAGTCTGAGCCGTCCGCGAGGAACCCAGTGGACCGGGCAGACAGGCAACGACGGAGGACCGGTGGGCAGCAGAGGCAGGCAACCCGAGCGCAAGAAGGCGACCGCGGCCGTGATCGGCGGCGTGGTCGCCGTCGTGGTGCTCGGCGCCGGAGTCAGCGCCTACGCCCTCTTCAGCAGCGACTCGGACCGGACGGCCGCGGCCGACGACAAGCCCCACGTCAAGACGGGTCCCGTCACCGCGGCCGAGGTCCGCACCGCGGCCGACCGGTTCCTGACCGCGTGGGCCGCGGGCGACACCGCGAAGGCGGCGGCCGCCACGGACGACGCCACCGCGGCGACGGCCGCCCTCACCTCGTACGGCAAGGACGCCCATCTGTCCGGGGTGAAGCTGGTGCCCGGGAAGCGTGCCGGGGCGAAGATGCCGTTCGCGGTGTCGGCGACGCTCTCGTACGGGGGAAAGTCGAAGCCGTTCGCGTACGGCTCCGAACTGACCGTCGTGCGGCGGGTGAAGGACGGCAAGCCGCTCGTCGGGTGGCAGGCGTCCGTCGTGCACCCGGACCTCAAGGACGGTGACCGGCTCGTCACGGGTGCGGCCGGTGACCCGCCGATCAAGGCGACGGACCGCTCCGGGAACGAGCTGACCACGGCCAAGTACCCCTCGCTCGGCACCGTCATCGACGGGCTGCGCGAGAAGTACGGCAAGAAGGCCGGCGGCACGGCGGGCATCGAGCTGCGCGTCGTCCACAAGGACAGCGGCAAGGAGAGCGAGCACACGCCCGACAAGACGCTCGTCACGCTCTCCAAGGGCACGCCCGGCACGCTGCGTACGACGATCAGCCCGACGTCGCAGGCCGTCGCCGAACGCGAGGTCGCCAAGCGGGAGAAGGCCGCGGTGGTCACCATCAAGCCGTCGACCGGGGAGATCCTCGCGGTCGCCAACTCCCGCCCCGAAGGCTTCAACACGGCCTTCCAGGGCTCCCTCGCGCCCGGCTCCACGATGAAGATCGTGACGTCGTCGATGCTCCTGGAGAAGAACCTCGCGGGCGTCGACAAGAAGCACCCGTGCCCCAAGTACGTGACGTACGGCGGCTGGAAGTTCCAGAACGACGACAAGTTCGAGATCAAGGACGGCACGTTCCGGGCCAGCTTCGCGCGCTCGTGCAACACCGCCTTCATCAGCCAGGCCAAGGAGCTGGAGGACGGCGACCTGACGAAGCAGGCGCAGGAGGTCTTCGGGCTCGGCCGCGACAACTGGTCGATCGGCGTGCCCAGCTTCGACGGCGCGGTCCCGGTGCAGTCGCAGGCGCAGATGGCGGCCTCGCTGATCGGGCAGGGCGGGGTGCGGATGAACCCGCTCAACATGGCGTCGGTCGTCGCCACCGCCAAGACGGGCGAGTTCAAGCAGCCCTACCTCGTCTCGCCCGAATTCGACCACCGCACGCTCGCCACGGCGTCCCGCAAGCTGTCCCCGTCGACCGTGGGCGCCCTGCGCGACCTGCTGCACTACACGGCGGTCGCCGGTACGGCGGTCGAGCCGATGTCGGGTCTCGGCACCGACATGGGCGCGAAGACCGGCTCGGCGGAGGTCGACGGGCAGAAGGAGCCGAACGGCTGGTTCACGGCCTGGCGCGGCGACCTGGCCTCGGCGGCGGTCGTCCAGCAGGGCGGCCACGGCGGTGACTCGGCGGGTCCCGTGGTGCGGCAGATGCTGCTGGCGGGGGACTGACGGCGGAGGCTGGCAGCGGGGCCGATACCTGGTCGCGTGGCGGGTACACGGAGCGCTACGGTGCGGCTATGAGCACCCCGGAACCCGCTGCATCCGCCGCGCACCCCCGTTTCGCCGAAGCCCTCGCCGAGCTGGGCCTGGCCGACGTACTCCCGCTCGTCCGCCGCTTCCCGGAGGCGACCAGGACCGCGCAGGAGGCGGCGGCCGCGATCGACTGCGAACTCAGCCAGATCTGCAAGTCGCTGATCTTCGCGGCGGACGGGGTGCCGGTGCTTGTCCTGATGGACGGTGCGTCGCGGGTGGACGTGGAGCTGGTCCGGCGCGAGCTGGGCGCCGAGAAGGTCACCCGCGCCAAGGCGGACGTCGTGCGCGCGACGACCGGATACGCGATCGGCGGCATCCCGCCCTTCGGACACCTCACCAGGACCCGGGTCCTCGCCGACCGCTCGCTCCTGGACCACGACACCGTGTGGGCCGCCGCCGGCACCCCGTACGCCGTGTTCCCCATGGACCCCAAGTCGCTGATCGCACACGCCGGCGCGAACCTCGTCGACGTGCGCGAGAGCGCTCAGTGACCCCACTCGTCGCGGCGGCCGTGCTTCTCGCGGCCGTCACGCACGCGAGCTGGAACGCGATCGCCCACCACATCACCGACAAGCTGGTCGGCTTCACGCTGATCTCGGGCGGCGGCGCGCTCATCGGGCTCGCGTGCGCGCCCTTCGTGCCGTTCCCGCACGCCGCGGCCTGGCCGTATCTGATCGGCTCCGCGCTCCTCCACGTCGCCTACTACGCCCTGCTCATGCGGTCGTTCAGGCTCGGCGACTTCGGCCAGGCGTACCCGATCGCGCGCGGCACGGCACCACTCGTGGTGACCGTGCTCGCCGCGGTGTTCGCGGGCGAGATCCCCGACGGCTGGCAGGCGGCGGGCGTCGCGGTCTCGTGCGCGGGCCTGACCGGGCTCGCCCTGTGGGGCATACGGGGCTCGGGGCGCAGGCCCGACTGGGCGGCCGTGGGGGCGGCCGTCGCGACGGGCGTGTCCATCGCCGCGTACACGGTGGTGGACGGCCTCGGTGTGCGGGCCTCCGGGAACTCGCTCGGCTACATCGCGTGGCTGATGATGCTCGGCTGCCTCGGCGTCCCGGTGTACGCGGCCTGGACGTGGCGCGGCGAACTGACCGCGCGCCTGCGGCCGTTCGCGGTGGTCGGGCTGCTCGGCGCGGCGCTGTCCGTATCCGCGTACGGGCTCGTCCTGTGGGCGCAGACGCGGGCGGACCTCGCCCCGATCTCGGCGCTGCGCGAGTCGTCGATCATCGTGGGCGCGGCGATCGGGACGGTGTTCTTCAAGGAACGGTTCGGTACGCCGCGAATGGTGGCGGCGGGGCTGATGGTGGCGGGGATCGGGCTGATGCTGCACACCGCCGGCTGAGCGGGGCGTTACGTGAGCTGGGTGCGGAATCCCAGGTTCGCCGAGGTCAGGCCGCCGTCGACCGGGAGTGTGACCCCGGTGATCCATGCCGCGTCCGGCGAGGCGAGGAACGTGACGGCCGCCGCGATGTCCTCCGGCTCACCGACCCGCCCCAGCGGGTAGAGGCCGCTGACGGCGTCCAGGGCGGCACCCCGGCCCGACCAGGCGGGGGTGCGCACCGTGCCCGGCGCGACGAGGTTGACGCGGACGCCGCGCGGGCCCGCGTGCCCGGCGAGAGTGCGGGTGAGGGAGCCGAGCCCCGCCTTCGCGGCGCTGTACGCGTGATTGCCGTAGTCCTGAAGGCCGTTGACGGATCCTATGCTCACGATCGCGCCGCGGCCCGACGCCACCAGATGGGGCAGCGCGGCACGGCAGCAGCGGTACGCGCCGGTCAGCGTGATGTCGAGGTCGCGGGTCCACACGTCGTCCGGCTCGTCCTCGAAGCGGGCGGCGTCCGGGGCGCACGCGTAGGCGTTGTTGACGAGCACGTCGAGGCGGCCGAACTCCTCCACGGCGGCCGCGACCGCCGCCTCCACCGATTCACGTGACCCGACGTCGCAGGTGAACGCCCTTGCCACGCCGCCCTGTTCACGGATTCCGGCGGCCGTCTTCTCCGCTGCCTGCGCATCCACATCGGTGACGGCGACCTGCGCCCCCTCGGCGGCGAACCTGTGCGCGGTGGCGGCGCCGATGCCGCGCGCCGCACCGGTGATCATGACCCCGTACCCCTCGAAGCGCCTCATGGGCCGACGCTACCCGGCGCGCGGCCGGGGCACACGGCGGTTATCCGGCGAGCGAGGCGCGCACGGCCCGCACCAGCGCCTGGGCGCGCGGGTCGGCGGTGACGCCCTTCTGCATGCCGTTCGTGACGTACCCGAAGGCGATCCCGGACTCGGGGTCCGCGAAGCCGAGCGGGCCGCCCCGTCCGGGGTGGCCGAAGGAGCCGGGGCCGAGGAGGGGGGAGGCGACCCCGTGGAGCATGTAGCCGAGTCCGAAGCGGGTCGGGACGACGAGGACCCGGTCGGCTCCCTCGGACGCCTCCGTGCGGGCCGCCTGAGCCGTGTCCGGCGTGAACAGGCGGGTACCGCCGTCGACTTCGCCGATCAGGGACGCGTAGAAACGGGCGAGCCCCTCCGCCGTGCCGACGCCGTTCGAGGCGGGGAGCCCGGCCGCGCGGTAGGCCGGGTCGTTCTCGTCGGGCGCGGGGGCGATGGCGCCGAAGGCGCGGCGGGTGAGGGAGCCGGGGTCGGAGTACGCGTCGGCGACGTTCTTCCTGGGGCGGATGCGCAGGCCGCCGCCGGGCACTGCCGGGGGTTCGACGGGGCCGATGAGACCGGCGCGGTGCGCCTCGGCGTCGGGCAGCCCGACCCAGAGGTCGGCGCCGACGGGGGCGGCTATGTGCTCGGCGATCCAGGCGCCGACGGTGCGGCCGGTGACGCGGCGCACGAGCTCGCCGGTGAGCCAGCTGTAGGTCTGTGCGTGGTAGCCGTGGTCCGTGCCGGGTTCCCAGGCGGGGGCCTGGGCGGCGACGGCCGCGGCGCCGGTGTCGGGGTCGGCGGCCTCGGCGGGGGTCAGCGGGCGGTCGAGCGCGGGCACCCCGGCGCGGTGCGCGAGGACGTCACGGACGAGGACGTGCTCCTTGCCGTGCTCCTTGAACTCGGGCCAGTAGGCGCCGACCGGCGCGTCCAGGTCGAGCTCTCCCCGCTGGTGCAGGAGGAGCAGCGCGGCGGCGGCCACGCCCTTCGTGGCGGAGCGCATGATCTGGGCTGTGCCGCGCTCCCAGGGGGCGCCGCCGCTCACGTCGCGGGTGCCGGCCCACAGGTCGACGACCTTGTGTCCGTCGCGGTAGACGACCACGCCCGCGCCGCGCTCGCCGAGCGCGTCGAAGTTGTGCGCGAAGGCGTCCCTGACCGGTTCGAACCCGGCGGCCACTGTGCCGTTCATGTCACTCACATCGGGTGCAACAGCCATGGATCGCTGAGGATTCCTCGGCGCTCAGACCTTCACGGACTTCGGGTCGAAGCCGAAGGGGAGCTCGAGGCGGTGTGCGCGCATGAGGTCCTCGTCGGCGAGGAGGTCGCCGGTCGTCCCGTCGGCCGCGATCACGCCCTCGCTGAGGATCACCGAGCGCGGGCAGAGTTCGAGCGCGTACGGCAGGTCGTGCGTGACCATCAGGACGGTGACGTCCAACGATCGGAGGATGTCGGCGAGTTCGCGGCGCGAGGCCGGGTCGAGGTTCGACGAGGGCTCGTCCAGGACGAGGATCTCGGGCTCCATGACGAGGACGGTGGCGACCGCGACGCGGCGGCGCTGCCCGAAGGAGAGGTGGTGCGGCGGCCGGTCGGCGAAGTCGGCCATACCGACCTGGGCCAGGGCCTTGTGCACGCGGGCCTCGAGTTCGGGCCCCTTCACCCCGGCCGCGGCGGGCCCGAAGGCCACGTCCTCTCGGACGGTCGGCATGAAGAGCTGGTCGTCGGGGTCCTGGAAGACGATGCCGACCTTGCGCCGGATCTCGGCCATGTGCCGCTTGCCGACGGGCAGACCGGCGACGGTCACGGTGCCGGCGCCACCGGTGAGGATGCCGTTGAGATGCAGCACGAGGGTCGTCTTGCCAGCGCCGTTGGGCCCGAGCAGGGCGACGCGCTCACCGCGGCCGATGGTCAGGTCGACGCCGAAGAGGGCCTGGTGCCCGTCGGGGTAGGCGTAGGCGAGGCCGCTGACCTCAAGCGATGCGGGCGAAGCCGACGAGCGGGAGAGCGAGGCGGGGGAAACAGTCACAGCAGCCATCCCAGCAGACAGACGACAAGAGCGGCACAGGGGAGGGTGAGGGCGTACGACCACTGCGTGCGGGACGCGCTCACGTCGTCGATGACCGGCATCGATCCGGCGTACCCGCGGCTGACCATGGCCAGATGCACGCGCTCGCCGCGCTCGTAGGAGCGGATGAAGAGGGCGCCCGCGGACTTGGCGAGGACGCCCCAGTGCTTCACGCCGCTCGCCTCGAAGCCGCGCGACTCCCGGGCGATCTTCATGCGGCGCATCTCGTCAGTGATCACATCGCCGTAGCGGATCATGAACGACGCGATCTGGACGAGGAGCGGCGGCAGCTTGAGCCGTTGCAGGCCGAGCAGCAGTTCGCGCAGCTCCGTCGTGGAGGCGAGCAGGACGGACGCGGCGACGCCGAGGGTGCCCTTGGCGAGGACGTTCCAGGCGCCCCACAGGCCGTTGACGCTGAGGGACATCCCGAGGACGTCGACGCGCTCGCCCTGCGCCACGAACGGCATGAGGACCGCGAAGGCGACGAAGGGGATCTCGATGAGGAGCCGCTTGAGGAGGAAGGCGGCCGGGACTCTGGCCGCGTACGCGACGGCCGCGAGCAGCACCGCGTACAGGGCGAACGCCCACATCGCCTCGCGGGGCGTGGAGACGACCACGATCACGAAGCAGAAGACGGCGGCGAGCTTGGTGTGCGGCGGCAGGCCGTGCACGGGCGAGTGCCCGTGCCGGTAGAGCTTGTGCGCGTGCCCCGCACCCATGTCAGACGGTCTCCGTGATCTCGCTCGGGGAGGTGCCCGCGTTGCGGCGCCTGCGCAGCACCCAGAAGATGCCGCTGCCCGCGACGACGGTGACGCCGACGCCGATCACGCCGGCGAGGCCGCCGGAGAGCCGGGCGTCGCCGACGTCCTTGACGCCGTAACCGGCGAGCGGGGAGCCGTCGGAGGCGTGCTTCTCGGTCTTCGTGTCGATTCCCTTGTCGTGGGCGACCTTCTCCAGGCCGTCCGGGTTGGCGGAGGCGTAGAAGGAGACGAAGCCGGCGAGGACGAGGGAGGTCACGAGGCCGGTGATCCAGACCTTGCGGTGGGAGCGTGCGGCGACGGGAGCGGGCACGGTGTCCGCCGCGTCGACGAGTTCGCCGCCGACGCGGAGCTTGAGCGGCCGGTGCAGGCCGCGGGCGCCGTACACGAGGTCGGGGCGGACGGCGACGACCGCGCCGACGGTCAGCGCGGTGATGACGGCCTCGCCGATCCCGATGAGGACGTGCACGCCGACCATGGCGGTGGCGACCTTGCCGATCGAGACGTCGGTGGTGCCGCCGATCGCGTAGATCAGGGTGAAGACGACGGCCGCGGCCGGTACGGACAGGAGCGCCGCGACGAAGGAGGCGACGGTGATGGAGCGGCGCCCCCTGGGCAGCACCTTCACCAGGCCGCGGAAGACGAGGTAGGCGACGACCGTCGTGGTGATCGCCATGTCGGTGATGTTCACGCCGAGCGCGGTCAGGCCGCCGTCGGCGAAGAGGACGCCCTGCATCAGGAGCACCACGGACACACAGAGGACGCCGGTATAGGGGCCGACGAGTATCGCGGCCAGTGCGCCGCCCAGGAGGTGGCCGCTGGTGCCCGCCGCGACGGGGAAGTTCAGCATCTGCACGGCGAAGATGAACGCGGCGACGAGGCCCGCGAGGGGGGCCGTCCGCTCGTCGAGCTCGCGCCGCGCGCCTCGGAGGCTGACGGCCACGGCGCCCGCGGCGACGACACCTGCGGCCGCCGACACGGGGGCGTTGATGAATCCGTCGGGGACATGCATGGGTGAAAGCTCCGCTTCGGGGCACACGACAGGCTTGGTTGACCGTTCGATGATAGTGCCTTGTTGCGAACTGGTTGCAAGAGCGCCGACAGCACGATTAAGACCGAATCAAACCCTGGACGCATAGCCGGACATATGGCTTATATGGGACATTGGATGGCAGTACGCAAAAAAGACGATGAGGAGTCTCCGATGTCTGACGTCGAGCAGTACGCACCCGCCCACATCGTCACGGACTCCCCCGACGAGACGTCGGCTGTCCCCGCAGTCCTGAGCTACGACGGACGCGTCCACGTCACCGTCCCCGAAGAGGGTGACTGGTACTTCACCCGCGAACTCCTGGAACAGGGGCTGCGCGCCCCGACCACCGTGGGCGACGTCCACATCTGGCCGTGCGGCCGCGTCCAGGCCGTCATGGAGTTCCACTCGCCGAAAGGGGTGGCGGTCGTGCAGTTCGAGAAGAAGGCGCTGGTGCGCTTCCTTCGCCGGACGTACACGACCGCCACCCCGGTGGCTCACTGAGAGCCGGTCTAACTGCCGGTCAAGGCTGGGACCCGGTCACACGCGGACCAGTTCCCGGTCCTCCTGGGCGGAGTCGTCGCCGGAGACCGTCTTCAGGCCCTCGCCCTCGACGTCCACGTTCGGCAGGATCCGGTCGAGCCACTTCGGCAGCCACCACGCCCGCTTGCCGAGCAGCGCGAGGACGGCCGGCACGATCGTCATGCGCACCAGGAACGCGTCGAAGAAGACCGCGATCGCGAGCCCGAAGCCGATCATCTTGACCATCTGCTCGCTGGAGCCGATGAAGCCCGCGAAGACGGCGATCATGATGACGGCCGCCGCCGTGACCACCCGGGCCCCGTGCCGGAAGCCGGTGACGATGGCCTGCGCGGGCCGCTCCCCATGGACGTACGCCTCCCGCATGCGCGTCACGAGGAAGACCTCGTAGTCCATGGCGAGGCCGAAGACCACGCCCACCATGAAGATCGGCATCATCGACATGATCGGCCCGGTCTGCTCCACGCCGAACAGCGAGCCGAGCCAGCCCCACTGGTAGACCGCGACGACGGCGCCGAGCGCGGCGACCACCGAGAGCAGGAAGCCGAGCGCCGCCTTCAGCGGGACCAGGACCGACCGGAAGACCACCATCAGGAGCAGGAACGCCAGGCCCACGACGAGCGCCAGGTACGGCACGAGCGCGTCGTTCAGCTTCTGCGACACGTCGATGTTCATGGCCGTGGTGCCGGTGACCAGGACCTCTGCGCGGGTGTCCGCCTTGATGTCCGCACCCTTGTCGCGGATCGTGTGGACGACGCCCTCGGTCTGCGTGGAGCTGGGCTTGAACGACGGCACGACGGTGATCGTCGCCGTGTCACCGGCCTTGTTGAACGCGGGCGGGGTGACCGTCTTGACGCCGTCGGTCGCCGCGATGTCCTTGGAGACGCGGGCGACCGCGTCCTTCGGGTCCTGCGAGTGCTTCACGTCGACGACCGCCACCAGCGGACCGTTGAAGCCGGGCCCGAAGCCCTCGGAGAGCAGGTCGTACGCCTTGCGCTGCGTGGTGTCGGTGGGCTGGACCCCGTCGTCGGGCAGGCCCAGCTCCAGCGAGGACACCGGCACGGCCATCACGCCGAGCCCGACCACCGCGGTGAGCAGCACGGCCACCGGCCGGCGCAGCACGAAGCGCGCCCAGCGGGTGCCCATGTTCGTCTTCGGCTCGGGCTTCTTCTCGGCGGCCTGGGCCTTACGGGCCTTGCGGCCGTGGACCCGCTTGCCGGCGTAGCCGAGCAGCGCCGGGATGAGGGTGAGCGCGATGAGGACGGCGATGGCGACCGTGCCGGCGGCGGCGATGCCCATCTTCGTCAGCATCGGGATGTTGACGACGGCGAGCCCGACGAGGGCGATGACGACGGTCAGACCGGCGAAGACCACGGCGGATCCGGCGGTGCCGACGGCCCGTCCGGCCGCCTCCTCGCGGTCGCGGCCCTCGGCCAGCTCGGCGCGGAAGCGGGAGACGATGAACAGCGCGTAGTCGATGCCGACCGCGAGGCCGATCATCATGGCCAGCGTCGAGGTGGTGGTGCCGAGGTCGAGCGCGTTGGCCAGCGCGGTGATCGACGAGACGCCGATGCCGACGCCGATGAGCGCGGTGAGCAGCGGAAGCCCTGCCGCGACGAGCGAGCCGAAGGTGATCACGAGGACGACGGCGGCGATCGCCACACCGATGATCTCGGTGGCGCCGGTCTCCGGCATGGCCTGAAGCGCGTCACCGCCGACCTCGACGGTCAGCCCTGAGTCGCGCGCCTCGTCGACGGTCTTCTGGAGCGCGTCGCGGTCGGCGTCCGTCAGCTCCATCGAGGAGACCTTGTAGGAGACCGAGGAGTACGCGATCGTGCCGTCCTTGCTGACGGTCTTCGCGACGAACGGGTCGGCCGCCGCGGCGACCTCCTTCGAACCGGACCCGAGGTCCGCGACGGTCTTGCTGACCTCGGCCTTGTTGGCCGCGGACGTGATCTTCTCGCCGTCGGGCGCCTGGAAGACGACGCGCGCGGTGGCGCCGTCGGCGCTGGAGCCCGGGAAGCGCTGGTCGAGCAGGTCGAAGGCCTTCTGGGCCTCCGTCCCCGGGATGGAGAAGGAACTGGACGCCGCCGTGGGCGCGGAGGCGGCGCCCACCCCCGCGAGGGTGAGCAGCGCCACCCAGATCAGGGCGACGAAGTGCCTTCGGCGGAAGGCGAGCTTGCCGAGTTTGTAGAGGAACGTGGCCACGAGGGCGTACTCCCGGTCAGTCGTATGGGGGCAGGAGGGATCAGCCCGACGACGTGAGCGGTCGCGTCAGGAGCTTGGGTGTGACGGGTCTTGGGCGGAGAGGGGTCAGGCGCCGAGAGCGGGGAGGACCACGGCGTCGATGTAGGAGGCGACGAAGGCCTGGGTGGGCGGCTGTTCGTCGATGAGGGTCCGGGCCGTGAAGGCACCGACGATCATGTGGAGGACGTAGTCGAGCGCCGGGTTGTCCGCACGGATCTCGCCCCGGTCGACGGCGCGCGCCAGCACATGCCGGAGCTCCTCCATCTCGGGTTCGATCAGCAGCTCGCGGAAGGCGCGCAGGAGATCCGGGTTCTCGTGGACCGCCATGGCCAGGCCCCGCATCAGCGCGGACCCCTGGGCCATCTCGCAGTCGTCCTCACGGAGGACCAGTGCGTGGAAGTCGCCCCGCAGCGACCCGGTGTCGATCTCGCTCAGGCGTGACGGCTTCTGGTGCCGCAGCGCCTTCACGACCAGCTCGGCCTTGCTGCCCCACTGGCGGTAGAGCGTGGCCTTGCTCGACCGGGTGCGGGCGGCCACGGCGTCCATGGTCAGGGCGTCGTAACCGACCTCGCGGAGCAGTTCGAGCACGGCGCCGTACAGCTCGGCCTCGCGCTCGGGCGTGATCCGGCTGCGGCGCGTCGTCGCGGCTTCAGCCATGGGTCACTCCTGTTCCGGTCCAGACAGCGTGTACGAAACCGTTTCGTACAGAAGTACTGTACGACCGCGCTTAACGAAACGAAACCGTTTCGTACGTGTCCTGCGCCACAAGCCGCACCCGCAAGCGGGCGAACCACGAGTTGCCGGGGGCCGTTGAGCGGAAAAGCATGGGTAGGTGAGCGACAACGCGTACCTGCGGTTTCCGCATCTGCACGAGGACCGGCTCTGCTTCGAGACCGAGGACGACCTCTGGGTCGCCCCGCTCGACCGGCCGGGCCGGGCCTGGCGGGTCACGGTCGACCGGACCAAGGTGAGCAGTCCACGGTTCTCGCCGGACGGCCGCCACATCGCGTACACGACCTGGCGCAGCCTGGACCCCGAGATCCATCTTGCGCCGGTGGACGGCGGGCCCGCCCGGCGGCTCACCTACTGGGGCAGTACGGACACCCAGGTCCGCGGCTGGACACCGCCCGACAAGGACGGACGGACCGTCATCCTCGCGGTGGCCTCGCACAGCCAGCCCTTCTCGTACTTCACCTGGGCCTACGACGTCCCCACCGACGGCTCCCCCGGCGGCAGGCTGCCCTGGGGCCCCGTCTCCGACATCGCGGTCGCCGAGATCGACGGCGAGCGCAAGACCCTGCTCCTGACCGGCACTCCCCCGCACGAGCCGGCCGCCTGGAAGCGGTACCGGGGCGGCGCCCAGGGCCGCCTGTGGCTGCACGGCGAGCAGCTCGTCGCCGACCTGGACGGGCATCTGGAGGCACCGATGTTCGTGGCGGGACGCATCGCGTTCCTCTCCGACCACCAGGGCATCGGCAATGTGTACTCCTGCCTGCCCGACGGCTCCGACCTGCGGCGCCACTCCGACCACGACGCGTTCTACGCCCGCAACGCCTCCAGCGACGGGACCCGGATCGTCTACCAGTGCGCCGGCGACCTCTGGATCATCGACGACCTCTCCGCCGGCTCCGTGCCGCGCAAACTGGAGGTACGCCTCGGCGGCCCGCGCGTCGGGCGCCGCCCTTACCAGGTGCCGGCCGCCCATCACGTCGACGGGCTCTCCGTCGACGAGACGGGCCGGGCCAGCGCCGTCGTCGTCCGAGGCAGCCTGTACTGGCTCACCCACCGCGACGGCCCCGCCCGGACGATCGCGGACACCCCGGGCGTGCGGGTCAGGCAGCCCGAGATGCTCGGCTCCGGCGGGCAGGTCGCGTACGTCACCGACGCGGAGGGCGAGGACGCGATCGAGATCTCGTACCTGCCGCGCGCGAGCGGTGAGCGCGAGCCGCGCCGCCTCGCGTCCGGGGAGCTCGGACGGGTCCTCGAAATGGTCGGCGACCCGGACGGCGAGCGCCTCGCCATCGCGTCGAACGACGGCCGACTGCTGCTCATCGACACGGCCGAGGAGGAAGAAGAAGGGGGAGGGGAACAGACCGGGGACGGGGTCATCGAGCTGATCCGGTCGATCAACGGGCCCGTGCGCGACCTGGCCTTCTCGCCTGACGGCGCCTGGCTCACCTGGTCCCACCCGGGCATCGGGCGCTCCCTGCGGCAGATCAAGATGGCCCGGATCAAGGACCGGACGATCGTCGACGTCACCAACGGCCGTTTCGAGGACGAGAATCCGGTCTTCACGCGCGACGGCCGCTATCTCGCCTTCCTCTCCTGGCGCGGCTTCGACCCGGTCTACGACGTGCACACGGGCGACCTGTCCTTCCCGCTCGGCTGCCGCCCGTATCTCGTGCCGCTGTCGTCCGCGACACCCTCCCCGTTCGCCCTGTCCCCCCACGGGCGCACGGCCGCCGGCGGGCTCGACCCGACCGAGGACTCGGGGGCCGACGGGACGCCGAGCGTGGAGATCGAGGGCCTCGCGAACCGCGTCGTGCCGTTCCCCGTCTCGGCCTCCAAGTACTCGGCGCTGTACCCGGTCTCGGGCGGCGGCCTCGTCTGGCTGCGCTGGCCGATCTCCGGCGCGCTCGGCGAGACGTTCGTGAACCCGGCCGACACCTCGGGCCGCCCCACCCTGGAGTACTTCAACCTCAGCAAGGGCAAGAAGACCGAACTCGTCACCCACCTCGACTGGTTCGCGGTCAGCGGCGACGGCACCCGCCTCGTCGTCGTCGACGAGGGCGACCTGCGGGCCGTCCCCTCCACCGAGGCCGGCGACAGCGACACCACCGTCTGGATCGACCTGCGCCGCATCCTGCACGAGGTCGACCCGGCCGCCGAGTGGCGCCAGGCGTACGACGAGGCAGGCCGGATCATCCGCGCCTACTACTGGGAACCGAAGATGTGCCACGTCGACTGGGACGCGGTGCTCGACCAGTACCGGCCCCTCGTCGAACGGGTCGCGTCCCCCGACGAGTTCGCCGACCTGCTGCGCGAGGTGCTCGGCGAACTCTGCACCTCGCACGCCTACGTCGCCGCCGCCCGCCGCAACGAGGGCCCGCCCCACTACCAGCGCGCCCAGGGCCTCCTCGGCGCCAACTTCGTGCACCGCGACGAGGGCTGGCAGCTCGTCCGTATCCTGCCCGGCGACTCGTCGGACTCCAAGGCGCGCTCCCCGCTGGCCGGCAGCGGCATCCGCGAGGGCGCCGTCCTCACGCATGTCGACGGGCGTCCGGTCGACCCGGTCACCGGCCCGTTTCCCCTGCTCGCGGGCTCGGGCGGCACGACGGTCGAGCTGACGTTCCGGCCCGCGGAGGGAGATGGCCGTCCCCGCCGCGTCGCGGTCGTCCCCCTCATCGACGAGCGCCCGCTGCGCTACCAGGACTGGGTGGCCAAGCGCCGCGCGGTGGTACGGGAGCTGAGCGGCGGCCATTGCGGCTATCTGCACATCCCCGACATGGGCGGCTCCGGCTGGGCGCAGTTCAACCGTGACGTGCGCATGGAGGTCTCCCGGCCCGCCCTCATCGTCGACGTGCGCGGCAACGCGGGCGGCCACATCAGCGAGCTCGTCATCGAGAAGCTCACCCGCAAGATCCTCGGCTGGGACCTGACCCGCAACGCCCAGCCCGTCTCGTACGCGTCGAACGCCCCGCGCGGTCCGGTCGTCGCCCTGGCCGACGAGGCGACCTCGTCCGACGGCGACATGATCACCGCGGCGTTCAAACTCCTCGGGCTCGGCCCCGTCGTGGGCCAGCGCACCTGGGGCGGCGTCGTCGGCATGACGGGCCGCCACACACTCGGCGACGGGACGGTCATCACGGTCCCTATGAACGCGGCCTGGTTCCCCGAGTACGGCTGGTCGATCGAGAACAAGGGCGTGGAACCGGACTTCGAGGTCCTGCGCACCCCCCTGGACTGGGCGGAGGGCCGCCACGCCCAACTCGACGACGCGGTCTACCTGGCACTGGACCTCCTGGTCGCCGGCCCGGCGAAGACTCCCCCGGACTACACGAACACGCCGAACCACGCCCGCCCCGAACTGCCGCCGCGCTGACCCCGACCCCACGGGGGGAGGGTGGGCACAGCCCGTGCGCCGGGCAACGTCGTTCGGGCGCCGGCCCACACACCGAAGAACGAGGGCCACCCGGCGTCCCGGGTGGCCCTCGTCCCACTGGCTCAGCGAAGCGGAGCGTCAGGCGTCATAGCCCTGATCGATCCTGTCCTGCGCTTCCTGGCGCCGCCGCTCGGAGTCCTCGGACTGCGAGCCACGCTCACGTCGCAGGTCGTCCTGAGTCCGCGTCGAGCGCTCGCTCGCCTCGTCCCTGCCGTGACCGGACCGCTTCTTGGCCTGGTTGGCGAGCTGCTCTGCCTTGTCCTGGAACTGGTCCTTCATGCCCATGCGATTTCACTCCCGTTTTTGGGTGAGGGGGTCGGGCCTCGACCAGAGTTACACGCCCGGACAGAGCACGCATTTCGATCAGTAACGGACCGTGTCCGACCCCAAAAACCGCAGGTCAGCGCATCAGGAAGCGTCAACTCCCCCGTACGGACTCGTCCGCGGCGCCCCCCGCCCCGACGAGCCCCGTCGAGACGCTCTTCAGGCGCGGCTCGAACCGCCGCATCTCGCGCTGCCCGACCGCCCCGATGACCCCGGGCAGATAGCCGCGGATGCCCTGCATGCCCCGCAGCCACCACTGCGCGTACACGTGCGAGGACCGCCGCTCGATGCCCGCGACGATCCGGTCCACGGCCGGGCCCAGCGGATACGTCTTGTTCGACGGCCACGGCAGCCGCTGCCGCAGCTCGCGCATCACGTCGTCCTGATCGGCGCCGCGCACCATGTCGGTGTCGGTCCACGACAGGTACCCGACCCCGACCCGTACGCCCTTGTAGCCGACCTCGGCGCGCAGGCTGTGCGCGTACGCCTCGACGCCCGACTTCGACGCGCAGTACGCGGTCATCATGGGCGCCGGCGTGATCGCGGCGAGCGACGCTATCTGGAGCAGATACCCGCGGCTCTCCATGAGCACCGGCAGGAACGCCCGCGCCGTGACCGCGGACCCGATCAGGTTGACCTCGATGACGCGGCGCCAGGCGACCGGGTCGGAGTCGAGGAACGGGCCGCCGTTGGCGACGCCCGCGTTCGCGACGACGATGTCGACCTTGCCGAAGCGCTGCTTGACCTCCTCGGCGACCTGCGCCATCGCCACATGGTCGGTGACATCGGCGTGCCAGAAGTCGCTGTCGGTGTCGAGGCGTTCGGACACCGCCTTCAGCTCGTCCGGCTCCAGGCCGACCAGCGCGATTTTGGCGCCGCGCGCCGCCAGCTTGCGCGCGAGCAGCTCGCCCACGCCGCGCGCGGCACCCGTGACGACCGCTACCTGTCCTTCGAGACTGACCCTGCTCATGCGGATGCCGCTCCCTTCAACTCGTCGTTCGTCTCGCCGTTCGTGACGTACTCGGCCAGTTCGCGGATGCGCTCGGTGACCAGGTCGGGTGCCTCGACGGGCGTCATGTGCCCGAGACCGGTGAGTTCGGTGAGCCCCACGCACTCCGGCAGCGTCGCCGCCAGGCGACGTGCGTGCACGACGGGTGTGAGGCGGTCGGCCGTACCCGCGATGACCGCCGTCGGCACCCGCAACTCGGCTACTCCCTCGTCGAGTTCGAGCTCGGCGAGGACGTGCGACCAGTGGTAGCGCACCTTGGTGGGGCAGGCGTGCACGATGCGGGCGCAGGCCTCGACCTTGTCCGGCGACGACCCCGGGCCCATGGTCGCGTAGCGCAGGACCTTCTTGCCGAGCGGCGTGACGGGCCCGAGCGGCGCCCGCGCACCGAGCACGGCCGTCGTGATCCGGGTCCGCAGCCGCCCGGGCCGCAGCGGCAGCACGGCCGACTCGGCCACCAGGCGCGAACTGCCCGTGCTGCACAGCAGGACCGCGGCCGCGTGCTCGCGGAACTTCGCCCGCTGCGACGCGGCCATCATCGTCATGCCGCCCATGGAGTGCCCGACGAGCACGGCCTTCTCACCCGGCGCGAGCGTCGCGCCGAGCACGGCCTCCAGGTCGTCGGCGAGCATCTGTGTCGAGTACGGGGCCTGCGCCGCCGGACTGCGCCCATGGCCACGCTGGTCGTATGCGACGACCCGGTGGTCGGCGGCAAGGGAACGTATCTGCGCGGCCCAGAACGCGGTCGAGCACGTCCACCCGTGGGCGAGCACCACCGTGGGCGCCGCGGCATTGTCGACGGCTCCGTGCACCTCGACGTGCAGCCGGGCGCCGTCGGCGGAGACCGCCGTCAGCTCACGCGCGGCCGCCGGCGGCGCGTAGGGTCCGCTCACCACATGCATCAGCCTGCTCATGCCGCTCCCGCCTCCACCTTGCCGCCCCGGCCCTTCTTCGTACGTGCTGCGGGTACCGCCGCCGGTTTGGCCGCCGGCGCCCTGACCACCTCGTACTCGCCGAGGTCGACCCGGCGCGTGGCGGACCGGAACTCGGTCGTCGTACCCGGCCACAGCGTGGTGTTCACGCCGCTCTCGTCGAGGTACCAGCTGCTGCAGCCGCCGGAGCTCCACACCGTGCGCTCCATCCGGTCCTGCACGCGGCGGTTCCACGCGTTCACGGCTGACGCACGCGGGTCGAGCGCGACGCGGCCGCCGAGCACGTCCAACTGGCGTACGTAGTCGGCCAGATAGTTCAGCTGGGACTCGATCATCAGGATCATCGAAGAGTTCCCGAGGCCGGTGTTGGGCCCGATGACGGTCATGAAGTTCGGGAACCCGGCCGCCGTCGCGCCGCGCAGCGCCTTCATGCCGTCCTTCCAGGACTCCATGAGCGTGTGCCCCTCGGCGCCCACGACCCGGTCGGCGATCGGCATGTCCGTGACGTGGAAGCCGGTGCTGAAGACGATCGCGTCGACCTCGACCTCGCTGCCGTCGGTGGCGACCAGGGTGGAGCCGCGGATCTCGCTGAGCCCGGAGGCCACGACATCGACATTCGGCTGCGCGAGGGCCGGGTAGTAGGCGTTGGACAGCAGGATGCGCTTGCAGCCGATGCGGTAGTTCGGCGTGAGCTTGGCGCGCAGGGCCGGGTCCTTGATGGACCGGTGGATGTTGCGCTTGGCCAGCTGCTCGACGAGGCCCAGCTCGTTGGGCCGCTTCGTGAACGCCTGCACCTGGAGCTCACGGATGCCCCACAGCAGTCCGCGGCGGGCCTGCGTGGTGAACGGCAGCCGGCGGTGCAGCCAGCGCTCGGCACCGGTGATGGCGCGGTCGGCGCGCGGCATGACCCACGGCGGGGTGCGCTGGAACAGCGTCAGCTTCGCCACGTCCCGCTGGATGGCCGGCACGATCTGGATGGCGGAGGCGCCGGTGCCGATCACGGCGACGCGCTTGCCGCGCAGGTCGTAGTCGTGGTCCCAGCGCGCCGAGTGGAAGACCTTGCCGGGGAAGGCGTCGAGGCCCTTGATGTCCGGCATCTTCGGGTCGGACAGCGGGCCGGTCGCCGAGACGACGACGTCGGCGGTGAGCGTCCCCTGCGAGGTCTCGACCACCCACCACAGCTTCTCGGTGTCCCAGCGCGCCTGCTTCACCTCGTGGTCGAAGCGGATGTGCGGGCGCAGCCGGAAGGTGTCGGCGACGCCCTCCAGGTACTCCCGGATGCGCTCCTGGCCGGAGAAGGTGCGCGGCCAGTCCGGGTTGGGCGCGAAGGAGAAGGAGTACAGATGGGAGGGCACGTCGCACGCGCACCCCGGGTAGCTGTTGTCGCGCCAGGTGCCGCCGACGGCGTCCGCCCGCTCCAGGACCACGAAGTCGGTGACGCCTTCGCGCCGCAGCCGGACCGCGGCCCCGAGGCCGCCGAACCCGGACCCGATCACCACCACCCGTACGTGCTCATGCTCGTGCTCAGTCATCCCGGCGCCTCCCTGCCGCGCGACCCTGCCAGTGAACACTGGCGCAATGGGGAGCGTAGAGCAGGTGCGTACTGATGGGTAGGGGTCGGGACCACGAATGTGACATCAGCGGCTCCGCCGCGGGTACCGGCGGCACAACATAGGGTTCTCACGTGGCGAAGGAAGCGGCGAAGGCGACGGCGAAAGACCCCGGCACCCGGGAGTTCCGCATGGAGGAGCTCGCGCGGGAGGCCGGCATCACCGTGCGCACCCTGCGCTTCTACCGCGAACGCAAGCTGATCCCGCCCCCGCGCCGCGAGGGCCGCATCGCCTGGTACGACGAGAGCCACCTGGCCCGGCTGCGCACCATCGCCGCCCTCCTGGAACGCGGCCACACCCTCAGCGGCATCGCCGAACTCTCCGAGGCCTTCGACCGCGGCCGTGACGTCGGCGAACTGCTCGGCCTCGGCGAACCGTCCGAGGAGACCCCGGTCCGCCTCACCCCCGAGGAACTGGCCGACTACTTCGCGGGCCAGGTCACCCCGGACAACCTCGAAGCCGCGATGGACCTCGGCTATGTCGGCGTCGACGGCGAGGAGATCGTGCACGTCAGCCGGCGCCTGCTCGACGTATCGGCCGCCCTGGTCCGCGAGGGCGTCCCGCTCGCCGACGTTCTCGCGGCCGCCAAACGCGTCCGCGCGCACGCGGAGGATCTGGCCGAACTCTTCACGGACCTGGTCCTCTCCCACGCATCGGAACAGGACCTCCAGCGCCTGCGCCCGCTCGCCAAGAACGTGGTCGAGGCGGAACTGTCCCTGGCCCTGGACCGCACCCTGGCCAGAAAACCGGAAGAGTAGGCGGCCGTCCGCCTACCTCGGCAACCACCAACGCGCCTTGTAGATCCCGCCGTTGACGAGGGTGTGCGCGGCCGGCGGCCGGTGCACGCTCACCTTCGTGGTCCACCACGTCTCACCCAGGCCGCTCTCCGGCACGGTGCTGAGCGCCTGCCCGGTCCGCGGATCGTTGCCGATCGCCTTCACCCCGGGCCGCGCGATCTCGGCCGCACCGGCGAAGTCCTGCACGAAGGCCCTGCCCGCGATGTCGTACTGGAACACGGAAGCGCTCGTCGTCACCCACAGCCGCCCCGGGCGCCCCGCCACCGGGAACAGGTCGTGCCCGCCGGGCGACTTCCCCGGCTTGGCGACCGGCAGCCCCACCGACGACAGCCGCGTCAGCGCGGGCCGCACCCGACTACCACCCACCCGATACGCGACCAGCTCGTCATCCCCGAGCGCCCACAGCACCTCGCTCCGGGCGTCCCAGTGCAGCCCGTGCGCGCCCTTCAGCGTCACCTCGGCAAACCGCTCCGAGTGCGGGCCGAGCGACGCGGCGTAGAGCCTTACGAGCGCCCCCGTACTGCACGCGACGGCCACGTTCCCGTCCGGCAGGATCTCGATGCTGTGCGGGTTGAAGAGATCGTCGCCGGGCCCGAGCGTCGCACCCCAGTACCGCCGGCCCGTCGGATACGAGACGACGGCCGCGAACCCGAACGACGCCGTGGTCAGCAGATACGTCCGCCCGCGATGCACCCGCACCTTGGCCTCGGCGGGGTACACCCAGCTCTCGACCGGCACGAGATCCCGGTAGCGCGGATCACCGACCGGCGAGAACTGCCATCGCACACAGGACGGATCGACGGCCGGATCCCAGGTGGCGACCTGCGGATCGAGCACAAGGATCCGCTTGCTCGCCTGCTCGGTGACCATGACCGCGGGAGTCCCCGCGGGCGCCGCGTAGGCCACCCCCGGCGACACCACCGCCGCAAGCCCGGCCCCGGCAGCCCCGAGCAGCACACCACGTCTGGAAGGAAGCGCGGACATGAAGTCCCCCCGCACGGTTGACAGTTGATCACTCGGACGACCTGCCGACTTGCCATGCACGCGCCCAAAATCTGCCACGGCACCCGGGCGCGGGGACAGCCTTCTGCCGGACTTTGTGACGCGGGCCCACTCGTGGCCCAAGGGCCTGCTCGCGCCTCAAGTGCCTACTCGTAGACGACGGTCACCGGCGCGTGGTCCGACCAGCGCTCGTCATGCGTGGCGGCCCGCTCGACGAACCCCTTGACCGCCCGTCCGGCGAGCCCGGGCGTCGAAAGGTGGTAGTCGATCCTCCACCCTGAATCGTTGTCAAAGGCCCGCCCCCGGTACGACCACCACGAGTACGGACCCTCCTCGTCGGGGTGCAGGGAGCGCACCACGTCGACGTAGCCGCCGTCGGCCTCGTCGAGGACCTGTCCGAGCCAGTCGCGCTCCTCGGGGAGGAAGCCGGAGTTCTTCTTGTTGGACTTCCAGTTCTTGAGGTCGGCCTCGCGGTGGGCGATGTTCCAGTCGCCGCACACGAGCACCTCGCGGCCCTCGGCGGCGGCCCGCTCCCGCAGCCCCTTCAGATAGGCCAGGAACTCGCCCATGAAGCGGATCTTCTCGTCCTGCCTCTCGGTCCCGACCTCACCGGAGGGCAGATAGAGGCTGGCGACGACGACACCGGGGAGGTCCACCTCCACGTACCGCCCGCTCCCGTCGAACTCCTCGGACCCGAAGCCGATCTGCACGCGCTCCGGCCGGCGGCGCGTGTAGAGGGACACACCGGCCCGCCCCTTCGCGCCGGCGGGGGCGTGCACGACGTGCCACCCCTCGGGCTCGCGCACCTCTTCGGGCAGCTGCGCCGGCTCGGCCCGCACCTCCTGGAGGCACAGGACATCCGCGGAGGTCCCGGCCAGCCACTCCACGAAGCCCTTCTTGGCGGCGGCCCGCAGCCCGTTCACGTTGACACTCGTCACAGTCAGCACCAGGGCACGATACCGGCACACTGAAAACGAACAGCCGCATCCGTCAGCATAGAGATACGATACTCAGCATGACTATCCAGCCCATGGCACCCACCCTCCAGCGCGTCTCCTTCGGACACCCCGATGCGATCAAGCTGAACGACCGCGTCCAGCTCGAATACGCCGAGCGCTACGGCGACGAAGGCGATGTCACCCCACTCGACCCGACGATGTTCGACGCCCCGCGCGGCCTCTACCTGATCGCGTACGACGACGGGGGCACCCCGCTCGCCACCGGCGGCTGGCGCACGCAGGACCAGAACGACGAGGGATATTCGGACGGCGACGCCGAGCTGAAGAGGATGTACGTCACACCGGAGGCGCGAGGGCTGGGTCTGGCCCGGCGCATACTCGCAGCCCTGGAGGACGACGCCCGCACAGCCGGCCGTTCCCGCATGGTCCTGGAGACGGGCCTCAAGCAGCCGGAGGCCATCGCCCTCTACGCGTCGAGCGGCTACACGCCCTGCACCAAGTTCGGCCACTACCGCTTCGAGGAACTGAGCCGCTGCTTCGCCAAGGCACTGTGACGCGCGCGACATCGCGGAAAGGGTGCCAAGGGGAGGGAGCAAGCAGGCAAGGCAAGAGCCCCACCGGACGGATCCGGTGGGGCTCTTAATTGCGGTGGACCTGTGGGGATTTGAACCCCAGACCCCCTCGATGCGAACGAGGTGCGCTACCAGACTGCGCCACAGGCCCTTGCAACGAGTGAAACTCTAGCATCCCGATCCGGGTGCTCGGAAATCCGGTCCTGGCTGGTCAGCCGGGGTGGTCCCGAACGGGTCTCACTCGTTGGCCGCGCGGGGACGGCCGCCGTCGTCGTACTGGTCGAAGAGCGGGGTGCGGCCGCGCTCGCGCGACCGGCGCGCGGAGGCGGCCCGGCGGGCGTCACAGCGCTCGCCCCCCGTCTCGTCCGCGCCGTCGCAGTCCCCGGACGCCGCTCCCGGCTCCTCGCCGGTGTGTCCGTCCGGCTCCTGCTGCGCCGCACCCGCCGTGCTGGAGCGGGCCGAGCTCCACGCGTCGGGGGCGCCGAGGTCGACGCTGCCCGTGGCGCGCGGGGCGACCGGGGCGGTCACATACGTCGGCAGGGGCACCGGGACCGGATCCCAGCTGTCGCCGTGACCGGGGCCGCGCTGGCGCTCGCGCTGCTGGTCGACCCACTCGGCGTGGTCGGTCTGCTCGACGAGCGCACGCCGGTCGGCCGCGAGCGCCTCGAGACCGGGGTCGGTCGCCACCTCTGGCGCAGGCCCCTCTTCGGCCTCCTCCGCGGCGGCCCGGCCCGCGGCGGGCTGCCGCCTGCGAGGCTGCCGCTCGCGCAGCCGCTGCGCCGCGACCTCGGCCTGGCGCCGGTCCATCGTGTACGCGAAGCGACGTCGCTCCTGGGCCCGCAGATAGAAGATGTACGAGCTGAGCAGCACGGCGGGCACCGCGGGCGCCCACAGGAACGCGAGCCCACCGACGGCGGCGACGACCGCGCCGGCCGTGAAGGCGAGGAAGAGCATGACGGTCGTACGGCGCCTGCGTGCGAGCACCTTGGAGCGGCGGGCACGGGCGGCGGCGTCGGCCGAGGCGGCCTGCCGCTCGGACGCGGAGCGCTCGGACTGCGGACGGTCGGACGCCTGGCGGTCCGACGGCTGGCGGTCCGACGGCTGGCGGTCCGACGGCTGGCGGTCCGACGGCTGGCGGTCGGGGCCGCGTCCGGTTGCCGACCTGCCGTTCGTGTGCGGGTCGCCGGCGGGCCGGTCACGGTTCGGCCGGTCGTGCGTCGGCTCACCGTGGGCGGTCCGGGCGGAGACCTGACGGTCGGGGGTCTGCCGGGCGGGCGAGGTCCTGGGCCGGGGCTCGGGGCGGGGTGCGGATCCGGGGTGCCGCTCGTGGCGGGCCTCCCGGTTCTCGCTCCTGCGCTCGCCGCGGACCGGAGGCGCGGCGAAGGCCCGGACGTCCACCGAGTCGGTGGCCGCGTCCGGGACGGACGGGTCGCTGCGCTGCTCCTCCCCTTCGGGCGAGCGCGCCTGCAGGTCCTTGGCGTATCGGCGCTCCATGCCCGCCCGTCCGGACAGCAGCCGGATGGCGGTGCTGAAGCGTTCCGTCGGACGGGCCTCGTTCAGCTCGTCCTGCCTACGGAGCCACATCGGCACCAAGTAGGCGGCCCAGGCCCCGACGATGACTGCGTAGATGAGGCCGCTGCTGCTCACGCCTCACACGGTAGAGGGGTTTGCGTGAGGCCATCCGCCAATTGCGCCGGTGTGTCGCACGATCTGGCTGATATTTCGAACTTTTTTTCCGACTGAGGCATCAACGCGCCGCCCGTCGAGCGAATTTAATGCCTGCGGCGGACGATCTCCGATCGATTTCGAACACTTATTTTATTTTGGCGAAGTGCCCGGCCGCTTCGCGGCGCTCGGACCAGCGGTGTTGCCGCCACGCTTGTGACGCCAGCGGCTCAGGAGGCCTTCCGGGACCTCCTCAGCGGTGAGCGCGAAGACGAGATGGTCACGCCAGCCGCCGTCGATGTGGAGATAGCGGGGCCGCAGCCCTTCCTCGCGGAATCCGAGTTTTTCGACGACCCGGCGGCTCGGCACGTTCTCCGGGCGAATACAGACCTCGATGCGGTGCAGGCCCACGGTGCGGAAGCAGTGGTCGACCGCGAGCGCCACCGCAGTCGGCATCACTCCGCGCCCGGCCACCGACTCGTCGACCCAGTAGCCGACATGGCCCGAGCACATCGAGCCCCAGGTGATCCCGGCCACCGTCAACTGCCCGACCAGGCGCCCCTGGTACTCGATGACGAAGGGCAGCATGCGCCCCGCGCTCGCCTCGGCGCGCAGATGGCGGACCATCTGACGGTACGTCGGACGGTGGGCGATCGGGCCGCTGGGCGTGGGCGGCGGGATGGTCGCTTCCCAGGGGCGCAGCCAGTCGCGGTTGCGGCGGTTGACCTCGCGCCAGGCCCGCTGGTCGCGCAGCTTTATCGGGCGCAGGCAGACGTCACCGTCCGTCAGCTCGACCGGCCAGGATGGGGTGTTCAGCTCGCACCCCCGTCGGGTCTGGGGTGGTCGCCGCCGCGCAGCTGGTCGACGGCGTGGGTCAGCAGGGGACCCAGTACGGCGAGGCCGTCCTTGACGCCGCCGGACGACCCCGGCAGGTTCACGATCAGCGTGCGTCCCGCGACGCCGGCGAGGCCTCGGGAGAGCGCGGCCGTGGGCACCTTCTCCCGTCCGAACGCGCGAATGGCCTCGGGGATGCCCGGCACCTCGTGGTCGAGCACGCTGCGGGTGGCCTCGGGGGTCCGGTCGGTGGGCGAGATGCCGGTGCCGCCGGTGGTGAGGATGACGTCGTATCCGGCGTCGACGCCGGCCCGCAGCGCCTCGGCCACCGGGTCTCCGTCGGGCACGACCTGCGGCCCGTCGACCTGGAAGCCCAGGGCTTCGAGGCCCTTCGCGATCCGGGGGCCGCCGGTGTCGGCGTAGACCCCGGCGGCGGCGCGGTTGGAGGCGGTGACGACGAGGGCGCGGTAGGGGCTCATTCCCCGGCCTCCGGACGGGTCCAGTGGCCCGACTTGCCGCCCGTCTTCTCCTCCACGCGTACGTCCGTGATGACGGCGCCCTTGTCGACGGCCTTCACCATGTCGATCACCGTGAGCGCGGCCACCGAGACGGCCGTCAGGGCCTCCATCTCGACGCCCGTGCGGTCCGTGGTCTTCACCGTGGCGAGGATCTCGACCGCGTCGTCGGCGACGGACAGGTCCAGTTTCACCCCGGACACCGACAGCGGGTGGCAGAGCGGGATGAGGTCGGGGGTGCGCTTGGCACCCATGATCCCGGCGATGCGCGCCGTGGCGAGGGCGTCGCCCTTGGGCACTCCCCCGCCACGCAGCAGCTCCACCACGCGGGGCGATACGAGGACGCGGCCGCTGGCACGGGCGGTGCGCGCGGTCACGTCCTTGGCGGACACGTCGACCATGCGGGCCGCGCCCGCCTCGTCGATGTGCGTCAGTCGGTCCTGCGAACTGCTCATGGTGCTCTGGCGCTCCCGGTCCGTGGGCCGCGGTGCGGCGCGCGGCCTGTTGTGCGCGACACGGTATCGCGCGGACGGCGCGCTCAGCCGAGGAGGACCACGTCCACTTCCGCACCGGGCTCGGCCGACGTGGTCTTCTCGGGCAGGACGATCAGCGCGTCCGCGTGGGCGAGCGCCGCGACGAGGTGGGATCCGGCGCCCCCCACAGGGGTGACGGTCCCGGCCTCGGCGTCGTACGTCCCGCGCAGGAACTGGCGTCGTCCGGCGGGCGAGCTGAGGGCCTTGGCCGACTTCAGGACCGCGCGGGCCGACGGTCGGTGGACGTCGGCGGCTGGCAGGCCCATGAGGGTGCGCACCGCGGGGCGTACGAACAGCTCGAAGGAGACGTACGAGGAGACGGGGTTGCCCGGCAGGGCGAGGAGCGGGGTGTGCTCGGGGCCGATGGTGCCGAAGCCCTGGGGCTTGCCCGGCTGCATGGCGAGCTTGCGGAACTCGACGCCGCTGCCGGCGCCGATGCCGGTCTCGTCCTCGGAGTCGCCGACGGAGGTCAGCGCCTCCTTCACGACGTCGTACGCGCCGACACTGACGCCGCCCGTGGTGACGATGAGGTCGGCGCGGATCAGCTGGTCCTCGATGGTGGAACGCAGTGTCTCCGCGTCGTCGGCGACCGCGCCGACGCGGTAGGAGATCGCTCCGGCGTCGCGGGCGGCGGCGGTGAGGGCGAAGCTGTTGGAGTCGTAGATCTGGCCCTCGGCCAACTCCTCGCCCGGCTGGATCAGTTCGCTGCCGGTGGACATGACGACCACGCGCGGGCGCGGGCGCACGCGTACGGTGCCGCGGCCGATCGCGGCGAGGAGGGCGATCTGGGGCGGGCCGAGGACGGTGCCGGCCTCCAGGGCGCGGTCGCCCGCCCTCACGTCGCTGCCCTTGGCGCG
The DNA here is from genome assembly GCF_002803065.1 of Streptomyces sp. CB01635. GTDB lineage: Bacteria > Actinomycetota > Actinomycetes > Streptomycetales > Streptomycetaceae > Streptomyces. The sequence continues at coordinate 153,066 of NZ_NNBL01000012.1, read as the reverse complement.
CACGTGCGCGCGTGCCTCGGCGGGGCGGTGCACGCGGACCTCGCCGGAGGCGCCCTCGGGGGCGGCGCTGTGGGCGCGCATCCCGGAGACCGGGCCCTCGCCCAGGCCGCCGTCGGTCCACTCGACGGGGACGACGGCCTCGGCTCCGGGCGGGAGCGGGGCGCCGGTCATGATGCGGGCGGCCTGGCCGGGCCCCACGTGGAGCAGCCCGGCCTGGCCCGCGGCGACGTCCCCCACGACCATGAGCACCGCGGGGAAGTCCTCGCTCGCGCCCGCCACGTCGGCGGCCCTGACCGCGTACCCGTCCATCGAGCTGTTGTCGAAGGGGGGCAGCGAGACGGGCACCGAGATGTCCTCGACGAGGACGCAGCCCTGTGCGTCGAGGAGCTGGAGCTCGATGGGCTCCAGCGGGCGGACCGTGGCGAGGATGTCCTCCAGGTGCTCCGCCACCGACCAGACGTGCTCCTGACCGGTGACGTGCGTGGTCGTGCTGCTCAAGGTGCTACATCTCCTCGGTGACGTAACTGCGAAGCCAGGTCCGGAAGTCCGGGCCCAGGTCCTCACGTTCGCACGCGAGTCTGACAATGGCACGCAGATAGTCGCCGCGGTCCCCGGTGTCATACCGGCGGCCCTTGAAGACGACGCCGTGGACGGGGCCGCCGGCCTTCTCGTCGTCGGCGAGCTGCTGGAGGGCGTCGGTGAGCTGGATCTCGCCACCGCGGCCCGGCTCGGTCCGGCGGAGTATGTCGAAGATCGCGGGGTCGAGGACGTAGCGGCCGATGATCGCGTAGTTCGACGGGGCGTCCGCGGGGTCGGGCTTCTCGACCAGGCCGGTGATCTTGACGACGTCGCTGTCCACGGTCGCCTCGACGGCGGCGCAGCCGTAGAGGTGGATCTGCGAGGGCTCGACCTCCATGAGTGCGATGACGCTGCCGCCGCGCTGCTCCTGGACCTCGACCATGCGGGCGAGCAGGGGGTCGCGCGGGTCGATCAGGTCGTCGCCGAGGAGGACCGCGAAGGGCTCCTGGCCGACGTGCGGGGCCGCGCACAGGACGGCGTGGCCGAGGCCCCTGGGGTCGCCCTGGCGGACGTAGTGCATGGTCGCGAGGTCGCTGGACTCCTGGACCTTGGCGAGGCGGCCGGCGTCACCCTTCTTCTGGAGAGCCGACTCGAGCTCGTAGTTGCGGTCGAAATGGTCCTCCAGGGGCCGCTTGTTGCGGCCCGTGATCATGAGTACGTCGTCGAGACCGGCAGCCGCGGCCTCCTCGACGACGTACTGGATCGCCGGCTTGTCGACGACCGGCAGCATCTCCTTGGGCGTTGCCTTGGTGGCCGGCAGGAACCGGGTGCCGAGGCCCGCGGCGGGGATGACAGCCTTGCTGATCCTGGGGTGCGACTCAGTCATGCGGTGAACCATATCCGTAGCGTCTGGGCGGAAGATTTGCTTCCAGTTAACTTGGTGCCTATATGAGGGGTTTGTGAGCTGGCTATGTGTTTGTCAAAGGCTGGCAAGAACGCGTTGCGGGCAGAACTCCTCCAGGTGAGATCCGGGTTGCCCGCCGATGACGTCGAGACGGCGGCCGGGGCGCTCGCCCTTCGGGCCCTTGAACTTCCGGAGCTGGCCGGGGCACGGACCGTCGCCGCGTACGTCTCCGTAGGCCGTGAACCGGGCACCCGCGCGCTGCTCGACGCGCTCCACGCGCGCGGGGTGCGCGTCCTGCTCCCCGTACTCCTCGACGACAACGACCTCGACTGGGGCGCCTACGACGGACAGGGGTCCCTCGCGCGCGTGCAACATGCGGGAAAGATGGCCCTGTTGGAGCCCTCCGGGGAGCCGCTCGGCGCGGAGGCCGTCGTGGAGGCCGACGCGGTGCTGCTGCCGGGCCTCGCCGTCGACGGGCGCGGCATGCGGCTCGGCCGCGGCGGCGGCTCGTACGACCGGGTCCTCGCACGGCTCGAGCGCGCGGACGCGGATCCGGCGCTCGTGGTGCTCCTGTACGACGGTGAGGTCGTCGAGCGCGTCCCCGAGGAGCCGCACGACCGTCCCGTGCACGCCGTGGTGACGCCTTCGGGAGTGCGCCGCTTCCGGTGAGGGGCTCGGTGAGCGACCGGTGAGCGACCTCTCCTCAGGAACGTGAAAGGGCCCTCCACGCATGCGTGGAGGGCCCTTTCAGAAGGTGTCGCCCGTTGTCAGGGCCGCAGCACCAGGGTGTCCTTCGTGTTCTTGCCGACCGCCTTCTCCGAAGAGACCCACGGAACGAGTTCGCCCTTGGACCACTTCTCCGTCTGGTCGGTGTAGTGCGCGCTGAACGCGTGCCCCGAGGCGCCGGTGAGGTTGATCCACTTGGACTTGTCGAGGTCCGCGAGGTTGACCACCATGCGCATCGACGGGACCCAGATGACGCCGTAGCCGCCGGCCGCGTTCCAGCCGGTCGCGTCCACGGCCGCCTCGCCGCCGCCGAGCTTCCACGGGCCGCGGTTGAGCACGTACTGGAGCCAGCCGGGCCCGTCCGTGCCGAGGGTCTGGTTCTTCAGGCTCAGCTGGTGCAGCCGGCCCCAGCTCCAGGTGTCGATGTCCTTGCCGAGCTTGGCCGTGACGTCCCAGCGCGCGTCCTCCATGGCCCGCGCGAACAGCTGGTCACGGGTCTTGGTCTCGGCGTCGGTGCGGGTGGCCGGGGCCTTCCACCAGTCGTTGTTCTCATCGTTGATGATCTTGCGGACGACCTCGAACCAGCGGTCTCCGCCGTCCGGCTGCGCCGAGTCCGCGTCGCGCTCTCCGCACTCGCGCACCCGCCGGTCCTCGTCCGCCGGGCCGGTGTCACCGGCAGGCTCCACGCTCAGGCACTGGCCCTTGACCCGCAGCTCCTTGGGGAGCTTGTTGCCGAAGGACAGCTTGAGGATGTTGCGCCAGACCGAGTTGAAGTACGCGGCCGCGGCCGAGTCCGGGTTCTGGGTGTAGTCCCAGTTCTCCAGGAGCTTCTGCGCCTCGCGGACGTACTTGTCCGAGACGTCGATCTTGAGCAGCTTGGGTACGAGCAGCTTGGCGATCTCGCTGCTGTTGTCCATCTGCATGGTGCGCATGTCGTCGGTGGAGATCTTGCCGCCGCCGGCGATCTTCGACTCGATCAGATCGGTGATGCGCTGGCTGCGCGTGCCGTAGCCCCAGTCGGAGGTGAGGTGGTACGGGTACTTGTCCTTGTCGATGACGGCCTGGTTGGCGGTCACGATGTAGCCGCGCTTGGGGTTGTACTCGTACGGCAGCGCGGACTGCGGGATGTAGCTCTTCCAGCGGTACTCGGAGTCCCAGCCGGGCGCGGGCAGCGAACCGTCGCCCTTGCCCCGGACCGGGATCTTGCCGGGTGCCTGGTAGCCGATGTTGCCCTTGGTGTCGGCGTAGATCAGGTTCTGCGAGGGCACCTCGAAGTCGGCGGCGGCCTTGCGGAACTGGGTCCAGTCCTTCGCCTTGTTCAGCTCGAAGACGGCGTCCATGGACTTGCCGGGGGTCAGCGCGGTCCAGCGCAGCGAGACTCCGTAGCCGTCGCCCCGGTCGGGGGCAGCGGCGTCGACCTTCGCCTTCTTGCCGACCTTGACCAGCTCGTCGTCCCGGTCCGAGATCAGCGGACCGTTGTTGGTCTCGCGGACGGTGATGGTCTTGTCGTCACCGCCGGCGACCTTGATGGTCTCCTTGCGGGTCTTGAACGGGACCGTCTTGCCGTCGTACTGGTACCCGCCGCCGCTGTTCAGCTTCTCCAGGTACAGGTCGGTGACGTCGGCGCCCAGGTTCGTCATGCCCCAGGAGATGTTCTGGTTGTGGCCGATGACCACGCCGGGCATCCCGGAGAACGTGTAGCCCGTGACGTCGTACTGGCACGAGGCCGACAGGCTCCGGCAGTGCAGGCCCATCTGGTACCAGACCGACGGGAGCTGCGGCGACAGGTGCGGGTCGTTGGCGAGCAGCGGCTTCCCGGTGATCGTGTGCGCCCCGGAGACCACCCACGAGTTGGAGCCGATGCCGTTGCCGTTCGGGCCGACGGCCGCGGGGACCTGGTCCAGGGCGTCGGAGAGCCCGGTCAGCTGGCTCTGGAGGCCGTTGGGAGCCTCGGTGTTGCCCGCGAGACCGGTGCCGGTGGCGCCTTGTGTGCCAGTGCCGGTGGAAGTGCCGGTTCCGGTGCCTGTGGAGGTGCCCGTACCCGTGCCGGTTTGATTTCCGGACCGGCCGGAGCCCTCCCCGTAGGAGCCGGTCGCGCTGTCGTAGGAGCCGGACTGGACGATCGCCTTGTTCCGGTCGTACGGGTAGTCCGGGTACAGGTCCGCGATCTGCTGCGGGCCGAGGCGGCTCGTCATCAGGGAGCGGTCGATCTCTTCCTGCATGTTGCCGCGCAGGTCCCACGCCATCGCCTTGAGCCAGGCCACGGAGTCGGCCGGCGTCCACTTCTGGGGCGCGTAGTCGTTGGTGAACCCGAGCGCCGCGTACTCGACGGAGATGTCCCCGCCGTCCTTGCCGGCGAGGTAGGCGTTGACTCCCTTGGCGTACGCCTGGAGGTACTTCTTCGTCTCGGGCGAGAGCTTGGAGTCGTACTCCTTCTGCGCCACCCGGTGCCAGCCGAGCGTCCGCAGGAACTCATCGGTCTTGACCTGGCTCTTGCCGAACATCTCGGAGAGCCGGCCGGAGGTCATATGGCGGCGGACGTCCATCTCCCAGAAGCGGTCCTGTGCCTGCACATAGCCCTGGGCCATGAACAGGTCCTCGTCGGACGAGGCATAGACCTGAGGGATCCCGTAGGAGTCCCGCTTGACGTCCACGGGACCGGAGAGCCCGTCGAGCTTGATCGAGCCCTTTGTCTGCGGGAAGGAGGCACGCACGGTACTGATGCTCCAGTACGTGCCGTAGCCGATGCCCGCGACAATGGCCAGGACCAGCACGATCACGATCAGTCGGGCTCTGCGCCCCTTCTTCTTCTTGCCGGACGAATGGCCGGAAGAGGCGTTGGTGTTCGAGGGCATCGCTGTCCTTGCTGTCCTTCGCGAGCGGCAGAGCGGGCTGCTGGCGGGCTGTGGGGTCACGGAGCGCTGGAGCAACCATAGGCGCAGGGCACGGCGGCCTCGGACGCGGTGTCAAGAACCCGGGGCCCCAACCCGCCCGAGGTCACCCTGGAGAGCGTCAAGAAAGCGTTAACGATTAGGTAAGGTAACGAAGTACCTGGTCGTTCCGCAGCGTCCCGTACACCCGTACGGGCCATCCCGTACGACCTTCGGAGGAAGGAAACAGCCCCTGACTGTCCACCACCTCAACCAGCTCCTGCTCGTCTGTTCGCTGGTCCTGCTGATCGCCGTCGCAGCCGTGCGCATCTCCTCGCGCAGCGGTCTGCCAAGCCTGCTCCTCTACCTCGGTATCGGGGTGGCGATGGGTCAGGACGGCATCGGCAACGTGTCGTTCAGCAACGCCGAGCTGACGCAGGTCATCGGCTACGCGGCCCTCGTCGTGATCCTGGCCGAGGGCGGCCTCGGCACGAAGTGGAAAGACATCAGACCGGCGCTGCCGGCCGCCGTCATGCTGTCAACGGTCGGCGTCGCCATCAGCGTGGGTGTGACGGCCGCCGGAGCGCACTACGTCGTGGGGCTCGAGTGGCGGCATGCGCTCATCATCGGCGCGGTGGTGTCATCGACGGACGCCGCGGCCGTCTTCTCCGTGCTGCGCAAGGTGCCGCTGCCGTCCCGCGTGACGGGCGTCCTGGAGGCCGAGTCCGGCTTCAACGACGCCCCTGTGGTGATCCTGGTGGTGGCCTTCTCCACGGCGGGACCCATCGAGCACTGGTACGCCCTCATCGGCGAGATCACGCTCGAACTCGCGATCGGCGCCGCGATCGGGATCGCGGTGGGCTGGCTCGGCTCCTTCGGCCTGCGGCACGTCGCGCTGCCCGCCTCCGGCCTCTACCCGATCGCCGTCATGGCCATCGCCGTCACCGCGTACGCCGCCGGCGCCATGGCCCACGGCAGCGGATTCCTCGCCGTCTACCTAGCCTCGATGGTCCTCGGCAACGCGAAGCTGCCGCACTGGCCCGCCACGCGCGGCTTCGCCGAAGGGCTCGGCTGGATCGCGCAGATCGGCATGTTCGTCCTGCTCGGCCTGCTCGTCACCCCGCACGACCTCGTGGACGACTTCTGGCCCGCGATCGTCATCGGCCTCGTCCTGACGATGGTGGCGCGCCCCCTCAGTGTCGTCTTGAGTCTTCTGCCGTTCCGGATGCCCTGGCAGGAGAAGGCCCTCATGTCCTGGGCCGGGCTGCGCGGCGCGGTGCCCATCATCCTGGCGACCATCCCCATGGTGAACGGCGTCGAGGACAGCACCCGGATCTTCAACATCGTCTTCGTACTCGTCGTCGTCTACACACTCGTCCAGGGGCCCACGCTGCCCTGGCTCGCCCGGAAACTGCGGCTCGGCAGCGACTCTGCTTCCGCCGCCGACCTCGGTATCGAATCGGCGCCCCTGGAGCGACTGCGCGGACATCTGCTGTCCGTGACGATCCCCAAGGAGTCCCGGATGCACGGCGTCGAGGTCAGCGAGCTGCGGATGCCCCCGGGTGCCGCCGTCACGCTCGTCGTGCGCGAGAAGCAGTCCTTCGTGCCGCTGCCGACGACCGTCCTGCGGCACGGCGACGAACTGCTCGTGGTCGCGACGGACCAGGTGCGGGACGCGGCCGAGGCCCGGCTGCGGGCCGTGGCGCAGGGCGGCAAGCTCGCCGGATGGCTGGCGGGAAACGGCGGCCCGGGACGCGCAGGGCGGGCGCAGTAGCGCCGTAGCTCGTACGCGGAGAGCGGGGCGCCGGGGCTCGGGGACGGAGCCGGCGGGTGGATGGCGGGTCGATGACCGGTGGATGAAGTTCCGCCACGCGGAAGAAAGCGGCCCGTCCGGCCGTTAGCATGGTTGGTACACACTTGAAGTTCCACCGACTCTGCCTGATGTAGAGCCGGCGCGACCGCAAAGCGGCCGCGGTTCCCTTGCATACCCTGCATGGCCCAGGCCCTCCTGGCGCGGACCCCGGTATCACTCGGTTCCCGGCGCATGAGGACGGCTCTCGGCGCACACCCCTACCGGGGCAGCGCTACCAGGCGGCAGAAAGGCAAGGGCCGTGCCAGAGAATTACACGGCCACGGTCACCGACAAGCGCCCCGGATACGGCCGGCTGCTGCGCACCCGCGGCGCCTGGACGTTCCTGCTCCCCGGCTTCGCCGCCCGGCAGCCGTTCGCGATGCTCACCATCTCGACGGTCCTGCTCGTGCAGCACACCACCGGCTCGTACGGCACCGCCGGCGCCGTCTCCGCCGCCACCGGCGTCTCCATGGCGCTGTTCGCCCCCTTCACGGGCAAGCTCGCCGACCGCTTCGGGCAGCGCGCCGTGCTCGTGCCCGGCGTCCTGCTGCACACGGCGTCCGTGCTCCTGCTGACGGTGCTCGCGCTCACCGACGCCCCCCTGTGGGCCCTGTTCGTCGCGGCGGTCCCGACCGGCGCCTCCACCCCACAGATCGGTCCCATGGTGCGGGCCCGCTGGGGCGTCAAGCTCCAGGGCTCGCCCCTCATGACCACGGCCGCCGCCTTCGAGTCGGTCACGGACGAGTTCACGTTCGTCCTCGGCCCGCTGTTCGCGACCGCTCTGTGCACCGGCGTGCACCCCGCCGCCGGTCTCGTCACCGAGGCGGCCCTGACGCTCGTGGGCGGCCTCCTGTTCGCCGCGCAGCGCGGCACGCAGCCCCAGCCCTCCCGCACCGCCGACGAGGTCCACGCAAGCGTGGAGCACGTTTCCGCGCTGCGGATCCCGGGAGTGCGCGTCCTGATCGTGGCGTTCCTCGGCATCGGCTCCGTCTTCGGCGGCATGCAGGTCGCCCTGGCCGCCTTCACCGAGTCGATCGGCGAGCCCGGCCTGAACGGTGTCCTCTACGGGACGTTCGCCGCGGGCAACATGCTCTCCGGCATCGTCTGCGGAGCCGTCGCCTGGAAGATCGCGCCGCAGCGCCGCCTCCTGCTCGCCTACACCGCGCTCGCCGTGACCGCCTCCGGCCTCTGGGCCGCGCAGTCGGTGCTGCTGCTCGCCGGTATCGGCCTGCTGGTGGGCACGTGCATCGCCCCGGCCCTGATCACGGGCTACACGCTCGTCGAGAAGCTGGTCCCGCCGACCGCCCGCACCGAGGCCTTCACGTGGCTCACGGGCGCGGTCGCGCTCGGCCAGGCAGCGGCCGTCACGGTCGCCGGCCAGCTGGAGGACCGCCTCTGGGACGGCGCCGGATTCCTCGTCCCGATGGGCGGCACGGTGCTCGCCGTACTGCTCCTCGCGACCCTGCGGTCCCACCTCGTCCCGCCGTCGACCGGCAGGACCGTGGCACGTGGTATCGGTCACCGAGTGCCCGTGTCAGTGGACTGATCTCGCGGAATACGTCACTATGGATTGTCGTTAGCACTCATCGAGTGAGAGTGCCAGGAGGAAGCAAGTGCCGACGTACCAGTACCAGTGCACCGAGTGTGGCGAGGGCCTCGAGGCGGTGCAGAAGTTCACCGATGACGCCCTGACCGTGTGCCCCAGCTGCGACGGACGCCTCAAGAAGGTGTTCTCGGCGGTCGGCATCGTCTTCAAGGGATCGGGCTTCTACCGCAACGACAGCCGCGGCTCCTCGTCGAGCAGCTCGCCGGCGCCCGCGAAGTCGACCACCTCGGACACGAAGCCTTCGTCCTCGGACTCCAAGTCGTCCTCCGCGTCGACGTCCTCGGCCTCCGCTTCGTCTTCTTCTTCGGGCTCGTCCTCGAGCTCTTCCGCCGCCTAAGGCCGCACGGCCGCTTCGGCCAAGTTCTTACGGAACCCTGTCGTCCTTCGACGACAGGGTTTTCGGCGTTCCCGGGCGGATACTGTGCCGGACATGGCGAATACAGTTCCCGGCACGGCGAACAAGGCGAACACACAGGTCACGGCCGAGATCGGAGTCATCGGCGGCTCCGGCTTCTACTCGTTCCTGGACGACGTGACCGAGGTCCAGGTCGACACCCCTTACGGAGCGCCGAGCGACTCGCTCTTCCTCGGCGAGATCGCGGGCCGGAAGGTCGCCTTTCTGCCCCGCCACGGCCGCGGCCACCATCTGCCGCCGCACCGCATCAACTACCGCGCCAACCTCTGGGCCCTGCGCTCCGTGGGCGTCCGGCAGGTTCTCGGCCCGTGCGCCGTGGGCGGGCTCCGGCCCGAGTTCGGACCGGGGACGCTCCTGGTGCCCGACCAGTTCGTGGACAGGACGAAGGCCCGCGCGCAGACGTACTTCGACGGGGAGCCGCTGGCGGACGGGAGTGTGCCGAACGTCGTGCACGTGTCGCCCGCCGACCCGTACTGCCCGGCCGGGCGCCGGGTCGCCGTGAAGGCGGCGCGGGGACGCGACTGGGAGCCGGTGGACGGCGGGACGCTCGTCGTGGTCGAGGGGCCGCGGTTCTCGACCCGCGCCGAGTCCCGCTGGCACGCCTCCCAGGGCTGGTCGGTGGTCGGCATGACCGGCCACCCCGAGGCGATGCTCGCGCGTGAACTCGAGCTCTGCTACACGTCGTTGACCCTGGTCACCGACCTCGACGCGGGCGCCGATTCGGGCGAGGGCGTCTCGCACGACGAGGTCCTCCAGGTCTTCGCCGCCAATGTGGACCGGCTGCGGGCGGTGCTCTTCGACGCGGTGGCGGAGCTGCCGGCGGAGGGCGAGCGGGACTGCTTGTGCAGGGGGGCGCTCGGGGGGATGGATCCGGGGATCGTGCTGCCGTAATCCGGCAGGGAGGGTGGCTGAACTTCACCTTCGGGTGAGGGAGTTGTCCACAACCGGCGAGTAGTACACGGGGCTCAGCGGGAATCGACGCGGGCCTGGATCGTGGAGCGCGAGGCGAGCTTCCGAGCTCGCGTCGCGTTCCGAGACTTTCGTTGCCTCTCGATCCAGGTGGTGGTCGCCCATGTCCCCGTTCAGCACTCCCCCGACGTGCGAGGTCCCGCATTTCGCGCCGCTGCGGGTGCGCGGCGGGCGGTGGCGGGCGCGCCGTGCGGGCCGGCACCGGCGGCGGGCGGTCGCAGCGGGGCTCGCCGTGACGGCGGCGGTGCTCGTGGCGGCGGGGCCTTCAGGGGCTGGGTCGTCTGGGGCTGGTTCGTCCGGCGCCGGGGCGTCCGGTGCCGGGTCGGGCTCCTCGGAGTCCGCGTCCGGGCGGGAGCGGGTGCGGCGGTCGGTCGTGATGGTGTCCGCGCCGGTGCGGATCGCGGACGCGGCGGCGGTGCGGCTGCTGCGGCCGGGCGACCGGGTCGACGTCGTGGCGGCGGGCGCGGGAGCCGGCGTCGGCGCCGGTGATGGGCAGGGCTCCGGTGGCCAAGGGGGCAGGGTCGTGGCGGCGGGGGCGCGGGTCAGCTCCGTACCGGAGTCGCCCGAGTCGGCCGGCGATGCTGTCGCGGAGGGTGGTGCGCTGGTCGTGCTGTCCGTGCCTCGGGCGACGGCGGCGCGGCTCGCCGGGGCCGGGGCCGCCTCGCGGCTGGCGGTGACGCTGTGGTGATCATTTTCGGGCCCCCGGACGGGCCGGTCCGCACGGTTTCGAAGTCACGTCCCTCGTTCGAGTTGGCGCATTGGACAGGCCCGCCAGGCGCTGTCGTAGGTTGCGGAGCTGTTTGCTCCACGTCCTGCACAAGTGAAGAGAGGCCTTCTGGTGAGCGAGAAGAAGAAGCCGAGCGTGTGGGAGGGCTTCAAGGCCTTCTTGATGCGCGGGAACGTGATCGACCTTGCGGTCGCGGTGGTCATCGGAGCCGCGTTCACCAACATCGTGAACGCCGTCGTGAAGGGCGTCATCAACCCGCTGGTCGGCGCGTTCGGCACGAAGGACCTGGACGGCTACAAGTCGTGCCTGAAGGGCACGTGCCCGGGCGACGACGGCATCGAGATCCTGTGGGGCACGGTGCTCAGCGCCACTCTCACGTTCCTGATCACCGCCGCGGTCGTGTACTTCCTGATGGTGCTGCCGATGGCCAAGTACCTGGCCAAGAAGGCGGCCCGGGATGCCGCGAAGGAAGGCGCCGCGGAGGTCGTCGAGCTGTCCGAGCTGGAGGTCCTGAAGGAGATCCGCGACGCTCTGGTGGCGCAGCGCGGCTCTGGGCACAGCGAGCAGTAGCCGCGGCTCAGAGGTGGTGGGGCGGCTTCTCGTCGAGGAAGCGTGCCAGGTCGGCGGCGCTGTCGCCGCCGGTGGTGGGCCGCTCGCCCCACCCTCGGTCCGTGTCGTCCGAGGACTGCGTGCTCAGCGGATCGTCGAAGACCAGCGCGTTCTTCGGATCGCGCGGTTCGGGGGCGGGGGCGGTGCTCATGCCTCCAGCGTACGTCCGTCGGAGGGCCGGCTGCCGGGGTGCGGCCCGTTCAGACCGTGGTGAGGCCGTGCGCCGTGAAGATGTTCCTGGGCGTGGCCAGCTGCTCGAGGGTGGGCGTCGGGGTGTCGTGCAGCGGGAAGGGCTTGCCGAGGCCCTGCCACTTGGGCTCTCCCGGCTTGTGGAAGGGCCGGACGTCGACGCGGCAGACGTTGCCGAGGGAGCCCGCGAAAGCGACGCCCTCGATGTTCTCCGGTTCGTCGGTCAGGCCGGGCACGAGGACGAAGCGCACGCAGACGTTCTCGCCGAGGTCGGCGAGGCGATGCGCGAAGTCGAGGGTCGGGCGCAGGGGGCGTCCGGTGACCCGGTAGGTCTCGGGGTCCCAGGACTTGATGTCGAGCAGGACGAGGCCGACGTCCCGCAGCAGCGCGTCGGTGGCGCCCACCGAGGAAGCCCGAGATGTCGACGGCGGTGTGCAGGCCGAGCTCGTGCTGTGCGCGAGCCGACGGCGGCGGGGATCACGGCCGCGCACGCGGCCCGGCACCCTGCGCCGGGGTCCGCGCGGAGGCGGCCCCGGGGCCCAACTCACGTGATACGCATGCCGTATGACGACGCCCACGCGCAATGCCCTGACCGATGTCGCCGGCCTGCGGGTCGGTCATGCCACCCGCACGGGCGAGGGCGGCTGGCTGACCGGGACGACGGTGGTGCTCGCGCCCGAGGGCGGGATGACCGCTGCCGTGGACGTGCGCGGCGGCGGCCCGGGCACGAAGGAGACGGACGCGCTCGACCCGCGCAACGTGGTCCGGCGCATCGACGCCGTGACCCTGACGGGCGGCAGTGCTTACGGCCTGGACGCCGCTTCGGGTGTCATGGCGTGGCTGGAGGAGCAGGGCCGGGGCGTACGGGTGGGGGCCGGGCCGCGCGAGGTGGTGCCGGTCGTCCCCGCCGCGTGCGTCTTCGACCTGGGGCGCGGCGGGAAGTTCGGGGCCAGGCCTGACGCGGCGACGGGCCGCGCGGCGGTGGAGGCGGCGGCCGCTTCCGCGCCGGGCTCGCACGTTATGGAGGGTTCGGTGGGCGCGGGCACGGGCGCGGTGATCGGCGGGCTCAAGGGCGGCGTGGGCACGGCGAGCACGGTGCTCGACTCGGGCATCACGGTCGCGGCGTTGGTCGTGGCCAACGCGGTGGGCTCCGCGGTCGATCCGGCGACGGGCGCGCTCTACGGGCAGCTCTTCGACCCGGACTCCGCCTCCGCCCCCGCCTCCGCGCGGAACGGCGAACCGCACCCGCACCCATATCCGTACCCCTCGCCCGAGGCGCACGCGGCGGCGCAGGAACGGATCGCACGGGCCAAGGAGGAGGCCGCCGGACAGGCGCCGCCGCCGATGAACACCACGCTCGCCGTCGTCGCCACGGACGCGGTGCTCACCCGTTCCGAGGCGCACAAGCTCGCGGGCACCTCGCACGACGGCATCGCGCGCGCCGTCCGTCCGGTGCATCTCCTCAACGACGGGGACACCGTCTTCGCCGTCGCGACCGGCACCCGCCCGCTCGACGAGGCCAATCCCCTCGCGCTGAACGACATCCTCGCGGCGGGCGCGGACATGGTGACGCGGGCGATCGTGCGGGCGGTGATGACGGCGGATTCGGTGCGGGGGCCGGGCGGGACGTTCCTCTCGTACCGGGATCTGTACGGGAGTTGAGGCACGGGGCGCACCAAGACGCCCAGGGCGGCCCATGACTTACGGAACCCAGGGCTCACGTAGCGGGCGGCCCGCCCGGTTCCTGACGTGACCTGTGTCTCCGTTCACATCGCCCCGAAGGAACCTTTCCGGTCAGTTCGCCCTCTCTACCCACACTGGAGTAACTGACGAATCATGGAGCATCTCGTGACAACCCCGGACAGAGCCGCGCACCAGCAGCACCCCCGGCAGCCCGAGCGGGGCCGCAGGCGCACCGCGCGGCGGTTCCTGGTGGCTACGGCCGCGCTCGCCGTCGGCGCGCTCGCCCTCACCGCCTGCGGCGGCAACGCCGACGGGGAGAACACAGACGGCAAGAACGGCGACAGCAAGGGCAAGGGCTCGTCCGCCGCTCAGATCACGATCTCGGCCAAGGACGGTTCGACGGGCGCGTCCATCAACGCGACGGGCGTGAAGGTCAAGTCCGGCAAGCTCACCGACGTGACGATGACGGAGCCCGACAGCGGCAAGACCGTGCCCGGCTCGCTCACCGCCAACGGCTCGGTATGGAAGCCCAAGGAACAGCTGGAGCGAGGGACGAAGTACCGCATCTCGGCCACCGCAAAGGACTCCGAGGGCCGCCCCGCCGCCGCCAACTCGATCTTCACGACAGTCACCACGTCGGGCAGTTTCATCGGCACGTACACGCCGGACGGCGGCACCACGGTCGGCGTCGGCATGCCGGTCTCATTCACGTTCGACAAGGCGATCACGGACAAGAAGGCCGTGCAGTCGCACATCACGGTCTCCTCCAGCAGCGGCCAGCAGATCGTGGGCCACTGGTTCGGCGCGCAGCGGCTCGACTTCCGCCCACAGGAGTACTGGAAGGCCGGCTCCAAGGTCACGATGAAGATCGACCTGGACGGCGTGGAGGGCGCGAACGGCGTGACGGGCGTCCAGAACAAGACGGTCAGTTTCACCGTGGGCCGTTCCCAGGTCTCCACAGTCGACGTGAACACCCAGACGATGACGGTCGTGCGGGACGGCGAGACCATCAAGTCGATCCCGATCTCGGCCGGCAGCGCCCAGCACACCACGTACAACGGGCAGATGGTGATCTCCGAGAAGTTCGTGCAGACCCGGATGAACGGCTCGACGGTCGGCTTCGGCGGCGAGTACGACATCCCCGATGTCCCGCACGCGATGCGCCTGTCCTCGTCCGGGACCTTCATCCACGGCAACTACTGGTACCCGAAGGGCAATCCGCCCTTCGGCCGCTCCGGCACCAGCCACGGCTGCATCGGCCTCGCGGACGTCCAGGGCGCGGGCGGCGCGACGATCGCCAAGTGGTTCTACGACAACTCGCTCGTCGGTGACGTGGTGACCGTCAAGCACTCCCCCGACACCACCATCGCGCCCGACAACGGCCTCAACGGCTGGAACATGTCGTGGAGCCAGTGGACGGCGGGCAGCGCGGCCTGAGCCCACCCTGAGCCCCACGGACGCCCGCCGAAAGGCCGGCACCCGAACAGCGGGCCGCCGAAAAAAGCAGACACAAGAGCGGGCCGCGCGGGAACTTCCCCGCGCGGCCCGCTCGTTTCCGATTTCGAGGACATGATGTCCGACCTAGGGGCTACGGTATGCACCCACAAGGTGACATGTAGCAACGCCGGGAGATGCCTTGAGCGTTCCGTACGACACCGCAGCGTACGAGCCACCCGAGTCGCACGAGTCGCATCAGCCGGACGGCACGCACCAGCCGGATGAGCACCTCGGACGCCTGCTGGGCCGGGCCCTGAACTCCTTCGAGCTGCCCGACGAGGCGCTCGCCCGTCTCGACTGCGCGCTCGCGTACGACAGTTCGCTGCACTCCGCGCACCACAGCGCGGGCCTGCACCGCGAGACGTACCGGCACACGTGGCTGCTCGCGGACGGCAGCGCGCTCACCCTGTGGGAGCTCGTCCACAACACGACGCCCGGCCGGGGGACCCAGCACGAGGTGTACACCTCGGAGGACGACCTGCACCTGGCGACGGACCGCCTCCCGCTGCCCCGCGAGGCCGCCCCCGACTTCGAGCTGCCGCTCCCGCTCCAGCTCCCGTCGATCCCCGAGCCGCGCCGCAGTTACGCGGCCGACGACTCGGCGGACCACGCCCGCCGCCTGCTGCGCCGTGCGGAGAACGAGGACCGCCCGGGACCTGGCACTGCGGGGCTCCTGCACACCGCGTGCGCGCACCAGATCACGCAGGCGTTCGGCCGCCCGCGCCTCGGATTCACGCTGTACGAGCACGCGTTCCTGCTGCACGACGGCAGCGAGATCAGCCTCTGGGAGATCGAGCACACGGCGACGCCGGACGGCCGTCACATGTGCGAGGTGTACGCCACGCAGGACGAGGCCCGCGCGGCGATGAAGCGCCGTGCCACCGACCGCTCCCGCCCCAGCTGCGGCTAGCCGCGTACAGCCCCCGGCCGGCAGCTAACGACGGCTGAACTGCCGTACCAGTCCCGCGAACGCGTCGCGCTCGTCCGGCGTCAGCGGCGCGGACTCCAGAGCGGGCGGCCCGCCCTGCCCCGGCAGGGAGGCCAGGGGCCGCTCGGTGCCCCAGCCCACATGGCGGACCAGCCGGACGAGACCGACCACCCACACCACGGTGGCGGCCGCGAGGAACGCCACGCCTATCTGCTGGAGGAACGACACGTGCTCAGGCATGGGCCCAGTCAACACCACGGTCCGGGACTTTGGTCCCGGACCGTGACGTATCTCGCATGAGCGGACAGTTCCGAACTGTCAGGCGGCTACCGGCGCCTTCGGCTCGTCTTCCCTTCACCGCGGACGCGTCACCCGACCCGCGCGCCGCGCACTCGGCTGCGGAAGGACAGACAGCCAACGAGGCCTCCCGCTGCAGCAGTTGAGATCTCAGGCATCTTGAACCACTGCCCGAAGGCCTCGCCTGCAACACCTGCCCACGGCCGTCACCCGACCGGTGCGCATGCTGAAGATCCTGACTGCAGGTCGTGCAGCCTGTGACGGATGCCGTGACTGTCGGCATCCGACGTCGACGGTTTCCGGGAGCGCCGTGCAGCGGGACCAGAATCAAGTCGAAATCCTTGACTGCCTTTACGCGCGCGACGGACCCGAAGCGCCTCGCGCGTCTCTTGCCGGCATGCGACGATAGAACGACTCAGTTCACTCGCAGCTTTCGGGGTGATGAGGATGAAGAAGGCAGCATTGCGGAGTTTCAGCATTGTCGCTGCAGCCACCTGCTGTTTGGCGCTCGGGGAATGGGGCGCAGCAGCGGGTGAATCAGGCTCCCTGCCACAGAAATCGCAGGCTGCGCCAACGAAGTCGACGCTTCAGTGCTATGCGACACGCAGCAGTCCGAACGCGATCGTATGCTACCGATTTTCAGCGAAGGCCGAGTTCAGGCACGGCGATATAGCCTATGTCCCCATTCTTATTCAGGTGCCTGCGCCCGCGCAGCCGCCGTCCGTAATTATCGTCGACAGTCTGAACGACATTCGGCCCGGGTAACACGGTTCGGGTGAAGTGACGCTGCCCGTATGTGGCGGATTCGGCGAGCGCGGAGAATCTCCCGATGACGCTCTGGTGCGTACATCTCCGTTGCCTCCGACGTCCCACCCGGTAGGCAAACCGGTAGGCAAACCGGTAGGCAAAAGGGCCCGGCCTCCCCGCGGAGAAACGGGCCCTTCGGGGTGCCTGGGGCGCCTACTGACCCATCACGTACTTGACCGTCGGGCCCGTGGTCCAGCCGCCGTCCACGGCGAGCTCGGCGCCGGTGACGTACGAGGAGTCGTCCGAGAGCAGGAACACGGTCGCCTTGGCGATCTCGTCCGCCTCGCCGACGCGGCCCATCGGGGTGTTCGGGTAGCCCCCGTCGCCCTGCTGGATGCCGAGCTGGGCCGTCATCGGGGTGTAGATCATGCCGGGGTGGACGGAGTTCACGCGGATCTTCGCCGTGCCCTGCTCCACCGCGGCGAGCTTGGTCAGGCCGCGCACGCCCCACTTGGAGGCGCCGTAGGAGCCGGTGAGGGCGAGGCCCATGAGGCCGGCGGCGGAGGAGATGTTGACGATGGAGCCGCCGCCGTTGTCCTTCATCGCGTTGATGGCCGTCTTCATGCCGATGAAGACGCCGGTGAGGTTGATGTCGAGGACCTTGCGGAAGTGCTCGACGGTCTCCGTCTCCAGAGGCTGGCCGGTGGAGATGCCCGCGTTGTTGACCAGGCCGTCGATCCCGCCGAACTCGGCGGTGGCGAACGCGGCGGCGGCCGTCCAGTCCTCCTCCGACGTCACGTCGTGCCGCATGAAGCGGGCGCGGTCGCCGAGCTCGGCGGCGAGGGCCTTGCCCTCGGCCTCCAGGACATCGGTGACGACGACGTTGGCACCGGCCTCGACGGCGCGGCGCGCGATCTCGGCGCCGATGCCGCGGGCTCCGCCGGTGACAAGGACGGTCTTGCCGGTGAGGTTGTTCATCGTTGCTCCAGAAGAAGTCGGGGGTGGAACAAGGGAGTTCGAGGGTGCGGACGTGCACGGTGGGTCAGGCGGGGGCCCACGGGAAGTCGCCCAGCGACGCGAGGCAGCGCGCGGCGAGCGCCGCGGGCCCGAGCTCGCCGTCCACCGGGGCGTCGCTCGCGGCCCAGGTCTCCACGCCTACGCGAATGGCCGTGCAGGCGACCCCGGCGGCCATGCGCAGGGCGAGCGAGGCGGGGGCCTGAGAAGCGCCAGAGCCATCGTGAGCACCGACACCACCGGAATCACTGGCACCACCAGCGCCACCCGAGCGACCCAAGTCACCCGAGCCACCCGAGCCACCCGAAGTGATCGCCCCCACCCGCTCCGCAAGCACCGCGAGCAGCGTCGCCTCCGACGCGTGGCAGGCGGTGCCCCACACCGCCTGCAGCGCCGGGCTCTCCGCCGCCATACGCAGCAGGGACCTGACCCACTCGAGGGATTCCACGTTCGCCGCGTCGTCCGCGGTGAGCGATTGAGCGACCGCGTGCCGCAGCGCCTCGGGCACGGACAGTGCGGCCGGGGCGTCGCGAACGGCCTCCGCCCACCGCTGGGCTCCCGCGGCGAAGAGCGGGGCAACCGCTTCCTCCTTGGTCGCGAAGTAGCGGTAGAAGGTGCGCGGGGCGACCCCCGCCGCGCGGGCGATGTCCTCGGCGCGGGTGGCGCGCAGGCCGTCCTCCACGAAGAGCGCCGCCGCCGTGCGGGCGATGTCGAGGCGCGTGGCGGCCTTGCGTCGTTCCGTCAGCGTCTCAGTCGTAGAGCTACCGGGCATGAAGTCATGGTATGCCTATGTGGCAGAATCTGCCACCGACCTGGCGTGCAACCAAGGGGTGGGCGAAGAGCAGTGCGGCGGCGACGTTTCCTTCTTCAGGCGGCCGGGCTCACCGGCGCCGCGGCCTACGGGCTCAGCGGCTGCGGTTCCGGCTCGTCGAAGGCCTCCCTCAAGCTGATGGTGGCGAGCTACGACCAGAGCGTCGGATCCTCGATCGGCGACCAGTGGGACCAGGTCGTCAAGGCGTACAAGAAGGTGAAGCCGGACGTCACGGTCCATGTGGAGCGGATCCCGTTCGCCAAGCTGGACCGGACCCTCGCCCAGCGGGTGAAGGACAGCGAGGCGCCGGACATCGCGCAGTCCAACGTCTTCGCGACGTTCGCCGACCAGCGCAGGCTCTACCCGGTGTCCGAGCTCTTCGACATCCCCACGCAGGCCGACTTCACGCAGTCGTTCACGCAGGCGGGCACGGCCCACTATGTCCAGTACGGCATCCCGTTCATGGCGAGCACGCCGCGCCTCTTCTACAACACGAAGCTGTTCGAGCGGGCGGGCGTCTCGGCGCCCACCTCGTGGGACGAACTGCACGCCGCGGCAAAGGCGTTGAGGGTGATCGGCGTGAAGACTCCGTACGGGCTCCAGCTCGGCCCCGAGGCCGCCGAGGACGAGGCACTCGCCTGGCTGCTGGCCGGCGGCGGCACCTACGCGGGCGTCACCGGCTACGACTTCGCGACCACCGGCAACATCGAGACGCTGACCTGGCTGCGCGACCGCCTCGTCGGCGAGGGCCTGGCGGGCTCCGCGCCGCAGCTCCTCGACCGGACGGCCGCCTACGAGCAGTTCCTGCGCGGGCAGATCGGCATGATGATCGCCCACCCGGTCCTGATGGGCGCCGCCGACCGGGCGAAGGTCCCCTACGCGCACGCGGCGTTCCCGCAGCGGGACGGGGGCGCGGCGGCGCCGGTCGGGCTGAGCGACTGGCTGCTCGCGTTCAACCAGAACGGCCACAAGGCCGAGTGCGGCGAGTTCCTGACGTACCTCTACAGCCGTAAGTCGGCCAGGACGTACGGGGGCGGCCAGGCGGCGCTGCCCGTGACGGCCTCCGCGTCGGACTCCCTGCGCTCCGACTCCGCGCAGCGCCCCCTGTGGAAGTTCATCGACCAGATGCCGCGGGCGGAGTTCCAGCCGGTGAACCAGGCGTCCTGGCCCGACGTGCGGGCCGCGATCCGCGAGGACATCGGCTCGGCGGTCGTCCGGGGCGGCGATCCGCGCGAGGTGCTCCAGACCCTGGACACGACGGCGAGCCGCGCGGAGATCCGCTCGGCGAACTGAACGGCAGACGGGCGGGCCCCCGCGCCGCAGCGCGAGGGCCCGCCCGCTCGAAGTCCCGCGGGAACTAGACCAGTTCCGGCGCCTTCTCCACCGGTCCGGCCGTCGGGTCCGCGTCCTGCGCGCCCCCCTCGACGTGCTGCGCGGGCCGCCCCGGCAGCGCGAACATCAGCAGGAAGATCACGGCGAGCACGCCGACGACGTACCACAGCGAGTTGCTGAACGCGTCGGTGAACGCCGGCCCGACCTCGGTCGGCGCGAGGTGGTCGCCGATCGTCCCGAAGAACACCACGGAGACGAGGCCGAGCCCGAGTGCCGTACCCATCTGCTGCGTGGTGTTGATCAGCCCGGACGCCGAACCGGCGTGCTCGCGCGGCACGTCGGAGAGCACCGCGTCGGTCAGCGGGGCGACGATGAGGCCCATGCCGACGCCCATCACGACGAGCGGCAGCGCCATCTGCCAGGACGTGATCCCGGCGCCGTAACGCCCGGCCTCCCAGATGTAGATGAGCACCCCGGTCATCATCGCCAGCGCGCCGGTCTGGAGCACCTTGCGCCCGAACTTCGGCACGAGCTTCTGTACGGAGATTCCGGCCGCCGCCGACACGGCGATGGAGAACGGCACGCCGGTCAGGCCCGCGTGCAGCGCCGTCCACCCGAGGCCGACCTGCATGTACATCGTCCACACCAGGAAGAACACGCCGAGCGCGACACCGAAGACGACCTGCACGGCGATACCGGCGGCGAAGCTCTTCACCTTGAACAGCGACAGCTCGATCAGCGGCGAACCGTCGCGCCGCGTCTTGTACTTCTCGTACGCGACGAGCGCGCCGAAGACGAGGACGCTGGAGCCCATCACGACGTGGCCCCACACGGGCCAGCCAAGCTCGCGGCCACGCGTCAGCGGGTAGATCAGCATGAGCAGGCCGAGCGTGACCAGCACGACGCCGACGAGGTCGAGCTTGAGGGCGCGGGGCGCCTTGGACTCGCTGATGAACTTGCGGCCGAGGAGCAGTCCGGCGATGCCGACCGGCAGGTTGATCAGGAAGATCGGGCGCCATTCGAGACCGAACAGGTTCCACTCGGTGAGCAGCGCGCCGAGCAGTGGGCCCGAGACCGCGCCCAGGCCGACGATCATGCCGAAGAGGCCGAAGACCTTGCCGCGCTCCTCCGCAGGGAACGTGGCGTGCACGATCGACAGGACCTGCGGCACCATCATCGCGGCCATGCCGCCCTGGAGGATGCGCGAGGCGACCAGCATCTCGGGGTTCGCGGCGAAGCCGCAGAGCGCCGAGGCGAGCGTGAAGCCGGCGATCCCTATCAGGAAGAGCCGCTTGCGGCCGTAGATGTCGCCGAGCCGCCCGCCGGTGATCAGGCCCGCGGCGAACGCCAGCGCGTATCCGGCGGTGATCCACTGGATCTGGCTCACGGTGGCGCCCGCGTCGCGCTGGATGGACGGGATCGCGATGTTGACGATCGTGACGTCGACCAGGTCCATGAAGGCGGCGGTCATCACGATGGCCAGGGCGAACCAGCGTCGCCTGTCGGGGGTGGTCACGGGTGAAGTCATACGGGGAGACTAGGAGGCATGTAGGTCACACTGTGTCCTAGATGGCGCGCACCCTGGAATCTCCCGATAACGAATGCGCCGCGAAAGCCACAAGCGAGGGCGCCGCGAGCGGGACGGACACGACAACGGGACGCGAACGAGAGGGGACGCACCATGACCACCGACACCCCGGCCCGGCTGCTTCAACTGCTCTCCCTGCTCCAGACCCCGCGCGAGTGGCCCGGCGGCGAGCTCGCCGCGCGCCTGAGCGTCTCGCGGCGCACGGTGCGCCGTGACGTGGACCGGCTGCGTGATCTCGGCTATCCCGTGCAGGCGTCGATGGGCGCGGAGGGCGGTTACCGCCTGGTCGCGGGCAAGGCGCTGCCGCCGCTGGTCCTGGACGACGAGGAGGCCGTGGCGATCGCGGTCGGTCTGCGGGCCGGGGCGGGGCACGCCGTCGAGGGCGTGGAGGAGGCGTCCGTACGGGCCCTCGCCAAGCTGGAGCAGGTGCTGCCCTCGCGCCTGCGGCACCGGGTCTCCACGCTCCAGGCCGCCACGATGCCGCTGACCGGCGGGGACGGGGCGTCCATCGCGACGGAGACGCTCACGGTCCTCGCGTCGGCGACGGCGGGGCAGGAGCGGCTGCGGTTCCGCTACCGCTCGGGCGACGGCACCGAGTCACGCCGTCTGACGGAGCCGTACCGGATGGTGTCGACGGGGCGGCGCTGGTATCTGGTGGCGTACGACATAGACCGGGACGACTGGCGCACCTTCCGCGTGGACCGGGTCGCGGAGCCGTTCGCCACGGGTGCGCGGTTCGCTCCGCGGGAGCTGCCGACGGGGGACGCGGCGGAGTATCTGCGGCGCTCCATGTCGGGGCGCGGCCGGCCCTCGTACGACATCGATGTGACGTTCGAAGCGCCGGCGGACTTCGTGGTGGCGCGGCTGCCCTCGGCGCTCGGCGCGCCCGAGGCGCAGCCCGACGGAACGTGCCGGCTGCGCGCGACGGCGACCGACTCTGTGGAGTGGCTGGCGCTGCGGCTCGCGCTGGTGGACTGCGAGTTCACGGTGCACGGGCCGGACCAACTGGCGGACTATCTCAGGGAGTTGAGCAGTCGTCTCGCCCGCGCTACGGACGGGCCGGTGAGATCCAGCCCGTCCGGCGCTTGAGGACAAGGAGCGCGGGGGCCGGGGGCAGCGCCCCCGGAACCTCACGCGGCGGCATCGAACCCGGTGTCCCGAGCCAGCTTCTTCAGCTCAAGAAGCGCGTGCTTCTCGATCTGCCGGATCCGCTCGCGCGTCAGCCCGTGCTCCTTGCCGACCTCCGTGAGCGTGCGCTCACGGCCGTCGTCGATCCCGTACCGCATCTTGATGATGGACGCCGTGCGCTGGTCGAGGCGGCCGATGAGGTCGTCCAGCTCCTCGCTGCGCAGCAGCGTGAGGACGGACTGCTCGGGCGACACGGCGGACGTGTCCTCCAGAAGGTCACCGAACTGCGTATCGCCCTCGTCGTCCACCGGCATGTTCAGCGAGACCGGGTCGCGGGCCCAGTCCAGGACGTCGACGACGCGAGCGGGCTTGGAGTCGAGCTCGGCGGCGATCTCCTCGGGCTCGGGGTCCCGCCCGTTCTTCCGGTTGAACTCGCGCTGCACGCGCCGGATGCGGCCCAGCTCCTCCACCAGGTGGACGGGGAGCCGGATCGTGCGCGACTGGTCGGCTATCGAGCGCGTGATGGCCTGCCGGATCCACCACGTCGCGTACGTGGAGAACTTGAAGCCCTTGCGGTAGTCGAACTTCTCGACCGCGCGCACCAGGCCCGCGTTCCCCTCCTGGATGAGGTCGAGGAGCGGGAGACCGCTCCTCGGGTAGCGGCGCGCGACGGCCACGACCAGGCGCAGATTGGACTTGATGAAGACGTCCTTGGCCCGCTCACCCGCGGCGACGAGCGCTTCGAGCTCCTCGCGGGACGCCTTGCCCGCGGCTTCGCTCTCCGCCTCGCCGTCGAGGATCTGCCGGGCGTAGACGCCCGCCTCGATCGTCTGGGAAAGTTCGACTTCCTTGGCGGCGTCCAGCAGCGGCGTACGCGCGATCTCGTCGAGGTACATGCCGACCAGGTCGCGGTCGGCGATCTCGCCGCCTACGGCGCGAACACTGCGTGCGCCGTCGGTCTCGCCGGAGGCGGCGGACTTACGACGGGCGACGGCACGGGTTGCCATGCGTGCTCCCTTGCGATGGTGGGCGGGGGCCTGCGGTGGACAGGTCCTGTGGTCCTGTGGTGCCAGGCACACCCTCCCGGGTGCCCTGCATCCGATGGAAACAACGACTGGAATCCGGACAGAATTCCCAAGGTGCCCATCGATTTTCGTGATCATGCAGTACCCTGTGCCGCGATCGGCCGGATACGGGGAGGTCCTCAGCGTGACGGAGTCCACAGAAGTGCTGGTCAGGCCCGGCGCCGAAACCGATCTCGACGCTCTCACCGCCCTCTACAACCACTATGTGCGTGAGACGCCGATCACCTTTGACACGGCTGTCTTCACCCCGCAGGAGCGCCGTCCTTGGCTGCTCTCCCACCTTGAAGACGGCCGGCACCTGCTGCTGGTTGCCCAGGAGCGCGATTCCGGCCGCGTCCTCGGCTACGCGACCTCGGGACCCTTCCGCGCGAAGGCGGCGTACGACACCTCGGTGGAGGTCAGCGTCTACTGCGCGCCCGACGCGGGCGGTCGCGGCATCGGCACCCTGCTCTACAAGGCGCTCTTCGAGGCGCTCGCGGGCGAGGACGTCCACCGCGCGTACGCGGGCATCACCCAGCCGAACGAGGCCTCGGACCGCCTGCACACCCGCTTCGGCTTCACCTACGTGGGCACGTACCGCGAGGTCGGCCGCAAGTTCGGCCGCTACTGGGACGTGGCCTGGTACGAGCGCCCGGTCAACAGCGACACCTGACCGAGCGGCACCTAGCCGAACTGCACCGACCGCTTGGCCAGCCCCATCCAGAACCCGTCAATGACGCTCCGCTGCCCATCCAGCCCGCCGGAGGCGTCGGCCGCCCCCATCGCCACGAACAGCGGAGCGAAGTGCTCCGTGCGCGGGTGGGCGAGCTGCCCGGCCGGGGACTTGTGGGTGAAGTCGAGCAGGGCGTCCACGTCGCCGCTCTCCAGGGCTCGGTGCCCCCAGTCGTCGAACTCGGCGGACCAGGCGGGGATCCCGCCCTGCCGCAGCGCGGCGAGGTTGTGCGTGAAGAAACCCGAGCCGACGATCAGGACCCCCTCGTCCCGCAGCGGCGCGAGCTTGCGCCCGATGCCCATCAGCTTCTGCGGGTCGAGCGTCGGCATGGAGATCTGTAGGACCGGGATGTCGGCTCCGGGGTACATCTCGACGAGCGGGACGTACGCCCCGTGGTCGAGGCCACGGTCCGGGATGTCCTGGACCGGGGTGCCGGGGCCGTGCAGCAATTTCCGTACGGAATCGGCCAGTTCGGGTGCCCCAGGGGCCTCGTACCGCACCTGGTAGTAGTGCTCGGGGAAGCCCCAGAAGTCGTAGACGAGCGGCACGGTCTCGGTGGCGCCGAGGGCGAGCGGGGCCTCCTCCCAGTGTGCGGAGACCATCAGGACGGCCCTGGGGCGCGGCAGTTCGGCCGACCACGCGGCGAGCTGACCGGTCCACAGGTCGTCGTCGGCGAGCGGCGGCGCGCCGTGGCTGAGGTAGAGAGCGGGCATACGCATGGCGACACTCCTGGACGACGGGACCCCGGAACGAATTACTTGAAGTCTCAAGCTGTACCAACAGAGTAGTACCCGATTGTTTAATCTTCAAGAAGGAGGTACGTACAGTGGACCCCATGACGACGGCACCCACCCAAACCCCTCGCTGGCTCACGGACGAGGAGCAGCGCACCTGGCAGGCGTATCTCCATGCGACCACGCTGCTGGAGGACCACCTCGACCGCCAGCTCCAGCGGGACGCGGGCATGCCGCACATCTACTACGGGCTGCTCGTCCAGCTCTCCGAGGCGCCGCGCCGCCGCCTGCGCATGACCGAGCTGGCCATGAACGCGAAGATCACCCGCTCCCGCCTCTCGCACGCCATCGCGCGCCTGGAGAAGAACGGCTGGGTGCGCCGCGAGGACTGCCCGTCCGACAAGCGCGGCCAGCTGGCGTGCCTCACGGACGCCGGGTACGAGGTCCTGTCGCGGACGGCGCCCGGTCATGTCACCGCTGTGCGGCAGGCGCTCTTCGACCGGCTCTCCCCGGAACAGCAGAAGTCCCTCGGCGAGATCATGAGGATCGTCGCCGAGGGACTTCAGCCGAAGGAGGCGGGGGCGGATCTCCCCTGGCTCCGGTAGTGCCCTGAATCTGCTTCGGGCTTGATACGGGTCAGTGCGCGATCACCGGGATCTGCACCTCGTCCTGCGCGTCCTCCGTGGAACCGGAGGCCTTCGGGGCGGCGCTGCCCGGGACACCCGTGTTGATGAGGGTGACGGCGATCGTGGCCGCCACGGCCAGGATCCCGACGGCCCACCAGATGGCGTGGGTGTAGCCGTTCACCATGGCCTGCGCCTGGAGGAGCTTGGCGTTGGTGGCTCCGGCCGCGTGCGAGGCGACGTAGGCGGTGGTCGCCGACGCGGCGATCGTGTTCAGCAGGGCCGTGCCGATCGCGCCGCCGACCTGCTGCGAGGTGTTGACCATCGCGGAGGCGACACCGGCGTCACGCGGCTCGACACCGTGCGTGGCCAGGGACATGGCGGGCATGAACGCCGTACCCATGCCGAGGCCCAGCAGCAGCTGCGCCGGCAGGATCAGGAACGGGTACGAGGAGTCGATCTCCAGCTGCGTCAGGAGCAGCATGCCGAGCGCCGCGACCAGGAAGCCGGGGCCCATGAGCAGCCGCGGGGGGACCCGCGTCATCAGCCGGGCGCCGATCTGCGTGGAGCCCGTGATCATGCCGACGATCATCGGCAGGAACGCGAAGCCGGTGGTCACCGGCGAGTAGCCGCGGACGACCTGGAGGTAGTACGTCAGGAAGAGGAACAGGCCGAACATCGAGATGACGGCGAGACCGAGCGACATGTAGACGCCGCCGCGGTTGCGGTCGAGCAGGACGCGCAGCGGCAGCAGCGGCGAGCGGACCTTGGACTCGGTGAAGACGAACCCGAGCAGCAGCACGGCGGAGGCCACGAACAGGCCGACCGTCATGGCGTCGGACCAGCCGTTGGACTCGGCGCGCGTGAAGCCGTAGACCAGGGAGACCAGGCCGAGGGTCGACAGGACGACGCCCGGGATGTCGAGCGACGAGCGGTTACGGGAACCGGCCGGCTCACGGATGACGAAGTAGGCACCCGCGGCCGCGATGATCGCGAACGGGATGTTGACGAAGAACGTCCAGCGCCAGTCCAGGTACTCGGTGAGGAAACCGCCGAGGATCAGGCCGACGGCGCCACCGCCACCGGCGATCGCACCGTAGATGCCGAACGCCTTGGCGCGCTCCTTGGCGTCGGTGAACATCACCGCGAGCAGGGAGAGCGCGGCGGGCGCGAGCAGCGCGCCGAACACGCCCTGGAGGGCGCGGGCGCCGAGCATCATGGCCTCGCCCTGGGCCGCACCGCCGAGCGCGGACGCGAAGGCGAAGCCGAGCAGGCCGGTGACGAAGGTCCGCTTACGGCCCCACATGTCGGCGATGCGGCCGCCGAACAGGAGCAGTCCGCCGAAGGCGAGCGCGTAGGCCGTGATGACCCACTGCTTGTTTCCGTCGGAGATGCCGAGGTCCTGCTGGGCCCACGGCAGGGCGATGTTCACGATGGTCGCGTCGAGCACGACCATCAGCTGGGCGAGTGCGATGAAGACGAGTGCCTTCCAGCGCATGGGGTCTGCCTTGGGCAGATCTATTTTCGGCAAAGGGGTAGCCACGACGGCACTCCAAGTCTCGAATAAGCGTGAAATATCGGGTGTTACGGAAGCTGCTGAAGATGTCTGTGAACTCCGCCGGCGAGCCGGCGGCGGCGGGGCGTGGGTGGATCAGGCCTGCCGGAGGTCCTCCAGAGTCGCGGGCGCACCCGGAAGCTCCGAGCGGGCCGGTGCCATCAGGCCGTCGAGGAACAGCTGCAGATGGCGGTGGACGAAGCGGTCGATGTCCAGGCAGGCGATGCCGGGCAGGGGCCTGGTGAGCTGGGAGAGGGCGACCATCAGATCTCCGACGGCGATGTCGGTGCGCAGCTGCCCGGCCGCGCGGGCCCGCTCCATGAGGCCCTCGGTGCCGGCCTCGAGCCGGTCGCGGGCGGCCAGCAGATCGGGATGGTCCTTGTCGAAGCCGGCCGTGAGCATCGGGCACAGGGCGCCGATCCGCTCTTCCGCGGCCGCGTGCACGAACGTGCGCAGCGCTCCGAAGGAGTCGTCCGGGTCGGCGTCCGCGACGGCGAGCGCCCGTTCGGCGTGTTCGGTGACGCTGTCCATGACGGAGAGGACGACGTGCCGGAGCAGGTCGGCGCGGTCCGCGAAGTGCCGGTAGACCGTGGCGTTTCCGACGCCCGCGCGGCGGGCGATCTCGTCGATCGGCACCTCGGCGCCGAACTCGACGACCATCTCGCGAGCGGCAGCGACGATCCGCTCCCGGTTGCGCAGGGCGTCGGCGCGCGGCTTGGGCACGCGCTTCCCCGTCGCGGGTGCGGTGGTGGTGGCTGCGGCACTCACGGTTCTGGCTCCTTCCGGCGGACGTTGCGGTCATTCTCCGTTGTCTGCTCGTTCCGGGGAGTGAGTCCCCGTTTCTTGCGGACACAGGCCTAAACGGGGAAGGCCTCCCCGGTTATTTCCCGCCATTCGTGTGACCTGGGCCACACTTCCGAAAAACCCACGATCGGCGCACTCAGCGAGCGGCCCGGCACACCCCGTCACAGGGTGATCGAAGGACGCAGCCCGCTCCCGGGACTGCCGGGGACCGAGGGTGAGGCGATCTCATTGCGGCAGCGCATACGCAGGGCCCGGCGCAGCGCGGGGCTCGCGGGGCTCACCGCAGTGGTCCTCGCCGTCACCACGTCTGCGAGTACGGGCCGCCTCATAGAACAGTCCCCGTCCCCGTCCGGTTCGGGCTCCGCGTCCCTGTCCCGGCCGGCCGCGCTGAACCCCTGCATGATCCAGGGCGCACTGGGCGTACAGATGTCGGAAGGCATGCCCACACAGCCGGGTTACGCCCGCTCCACGGGCACCGTCCACGCCCTGAACCTCATGGTCGACTTCTCCGACGCCCCCGGCCAGGGCACCGCGCTCGACCGCCTCGGCGAGTTCTTCCCGCAGACCAAGGACTGGTTCCGCACCGGCTCGTACGGGAAGCTCGACTACCGCCCGGAGGCGCCGATCAGGCACTGGCTGCGCATGCCGAGGACGTTCGCCGAATACGGGATAGCACGGGGCGCCCCTTTCGACCCCGGCTACCGCGACCTGGTCGACGACATCGTGGCCAAGGCAGACCCGGACGTGGACTTCCGCGACTACGACCTGATCAACATCCTCGTCACCCCGAACGCGGGCCCCTCCGCCCTGGACACCGTGCTGTCCGTGACGTTCGCCGGCAACCACGAGGCGCCGGTCGCCGACGGCGTCCACGTCGCCAACGCGTCGTTCGTGTACAGCCGCCAGGACGACGGCTCGGGCTCGTACGCCGAGACCGGCTACCGCGTACTGCCCCACGAGAACGGCCACACCTTCGGCCTGCCCGACCTCTACACCCAGGACGGCGGCGGCGCCGTCGGCCACTGGGACATCATGAGCGAGGACTGGGGCGCCGGCAACGACCTCCTCGGCTGGCACAAGTGGAAGCTGGGCTGGCTCGGCGACAACCAGGTCAGCTGCGCGTCGGCGCACGGCACCAGCGAGCACACCCTGTCCCCGCTCGGCGTCAAGGGCGGCCCGAAGCTCATCTTCGTACCGCTCACCGCGAAGACGGGGTTCGCGATCGAGGTCCGCACGCGCGAGGGCAACGACGAGGCGGTGTGCCGGCCCGGCGTCCTCATCTACCGGGTCAACGCCGACGTCGACACCGGCCTCGGCCCGATCACCGTCGAGGACGCCACCAAGGACAGCGGCGGCTGCACCCGCAGCCCGAACGTCCACGCGGAACTCTCCGACGCCGCGTTCACCTCGGGCGAGACCTTCAAGGACCCCAAGACAGGGGTGAAGATCAAGGTCGCGGCGGCGGACCAGAAGGGGGACTATCGGGTGCTGGTCACACGGAAGTGACGTTGCCTAGGCAGAGCCGGCCGGGGTAGTGCCCGCCGGGTGGACGGCCTCCCCCACCGGTCCGCGCAGCTCCCGCTTCAGGAGCTTGCCGGTCGCGTTGCGCGGGAGCGGGGCATCCCGCAGGAGCACGTGCGCCGGCACCTTGAACGCGGCGAGCGACTTGGCGACGTGGGCCCTGACCGCGTCGGCGTCCAGCTCCGACCCGGGCCGCACCTGCACGACCGCGGCGACCTCCTCGCCGAGCACCGGGTGCGGCACGCCGAGCACCGCCGCGTCGAGGACGTCCGGATGGTCGTGCAGGACGGCCTCCACCTCCACGCAGTACACGTTCTCGCCGCCCCGGATCACCATGTCCTTGATCCGGTCGACCACGCTGACCCGCCCGTCCCGCAGCGTCGCCAGATCCCCGGTCCTGAACCAGCCGCCCGGAGCGAACGCCGCGGCCGTCGCCGCCTCGTCACGCCAGTAACCGCGGATCACCGACTGCCCGCGCAGCCACAGCTCCCCCACCTCACCGTCGGCGACAGCCTCCCCGCCGGGCCCGGCGATCCGCACCTCCACGGCGGGCGCGGGCCTGCCCACGCTCTCCGGGTGGGCCCGGTACTCCGCGCCGAAGTTGGCGGTGACACCGCCGAGCGTCTCGGTCAGCCCGTATCCGTTACGGGGCTCCACGCGCTCCCCGAACCGGGCGGTGAGCCGGGCCACGAGGTCGGGCGGCGCGGCGGCGCCTCCGGTGTTGAACATGGCGAGCGTCGGCATGTCGTCACCCGCGGCCTCGGCGGCGTCGAGCAGTTGCAGCGCGGTCGCCGGCACACCGCCGTAGTTGGTGATCCCGTGCTCCCCGATCGCCTGGAGCGCCTTGTCCGCGTCCCACTTGCGCAGCAGGACGAGGGTGCCGCCGGCCGCCATCGCCGCGTAGAAGCCGGTGAACGCGGCGACATGGAAGAAGGGGAAGGTGAGCAGCGCGACGGGCGTGGGCCCCTGCCCGGGAATCTGCCCGCGCCGCAAGGCCGAAACGGCCGCGAAATAACGGGGGTTGGCGATCGCCCCGACATGCGCGCGGTGCGTGGCGACGGCGCCCTTGGGCCGCCCGGTGGTCCCGGAGGTGTAAATGATGGTGGCGTCGTCGTCGGGCTGAACGTCGGCATCGGGCGGCCCGAGCGAGGGATCGGCGGCGGGCAGGTCCTCGTACCGCTCGCAGCGGTCGCCGGGGAGGTCGCCGTCATGGTGAAAGACAAGGGTCCACGGCCGCGGCCCACCCTTCCGGGCCAGCCACGGCTCGACGCGCTCCAGCCGCTCGCCGTCGACGAGGAGCACGCCCGGCTCACAGTCGTCGAGGGCGTAGGCGAACTCGTCGGCGGCCCACCAGGCATTGAGCGGAACGGCGACGAGGCCCGCCAACTGGGCGGCCCAGAAGGCGATCTGCCACTCGGGGTGGTTGCGCATGGCGACCACGGCACGGTCACCGGGCCGCAGCCCGTACACATCGACGAACCGACGGGCGAGCGCGCAGGCCTCGGCGAAGAACTCCCCGTAGCTGAGCCGCCCACTCCCGGCGATCAGAAAGGGCGTGTCCCCGAAGGCCCAGGTCGTCTCGACGAACTCACGCAGGGTCCGCGGCCCGTCGGCGTACTCGAGCCCACCGCTCTCGCTCCGCACGACGGCGAAGGGGGCGCCGGGCGAGGTGAGCAGGTCGACGACGGGGTCGGCTGATTGCGGCTCCATGGACAAGGCCCCTTCCCACTGGCCGAACACGATCTACAGGCCTTCGTTCACGATCTACAGGCCTTACGGACGCTACGTCGCCGATGACGCGTGTCACAGGGGCTTCCTCAAGATTTCCCCGAGACCTCCTGCACAGACACGACGCCGGCCCGTGTCCGTCACCCGGCGCCGGTTCGCGGGGTGGCTGCGCGGGATGCGCGCCGGGCTGCCGCGCAGAAGCGCCCGGTCGAGTGAGGCGGGCGCGGTCGAGCGCCCTCCGGCGAGCGGCGCATCGGTTTCTGCGAGATCTTGAGGAGGAGTGCGCGCCACAGCGGCGACGCATATCCAGGGTGACACCCGCACTCAGCGAGGAAGGCGGGCTGTGGTGAGTGATTCGGATACGGGCGCCGCAGGGCGGAGCCAGGGCGAGATGGCCCAGCTCTCGGCGATCGAGTTGAACGTCAACGATCAGGTGCGACGGCTCGAGGTGGATCCACGGACCTCGCTGCTCGACGCGCTGCGCGAGCACCTGCGCCTGAGCGGGACCAAGAAGGGGTGTGATCACGGGCAGTGCGGCGCCTGCACGGTGTTGATCAACGGCCGACGCGTCAACTCCTGTTTGACGCTCGCCGTGATGCATGACGACGACGAGATCGTGACGATCGAAGGCCTGGGCGATCCCGATGCCCTGCACCCCATGCAACGTGCCTTCGTCGAGCGTGACGGCTTCCAATGCGGCTACTGCACTCCCGGCCAGATCTGTTCGGCCGTCGGCATGATCGCCGAGGTGGAGGCGGGCTGGCCCAGCCACGCCACCGCTGACGTGGCCTCGACGCGGATCGCGTTGACCGATGAGGAGATCCGCGAGCGGATGAGCGGCAACATCTGTCGGTGCGCCGCCTATCCGAACATCGTCGCGGCCATCCGTGGCATCGCTGTGGGAGACCCGGAATGAGATCCTTCACGTACGAGCGAGCGACGGACGCACAGGCCGCCGTCGCAGCGGTGTCCAGGGCCGGCGCGAAGTTCATCAGCGGCGGCACCAATCTGCTCGACCTGATGAAGCTCGACATCGAGAAGCCCAGCCATCTGGTCGACATCAGTCGGCTTCCGTTGCGGGATATCGAGGAGCTCCCGGACGGCGGACTGCGTATCGGGGCCCAGGCGGCGAATTCCGATGTGGCCGCCGATTCCCGAGTGCGTACCCGCTACCCGGTGCTGTCGGAGGCACTGGTGGCCGGCGCCTCGGGCCAGCTGCGCAACAAGGCGTCCACCGGGGGAAATCTGCTGCAGCGCACTCGCTGCCCCTACTTCTACGACACGGCTGCGGGCTGCAACAAACGGGATCCCGGTTCCGGATGCTCGGCGATCGGCGGGTTCAACCGGATTCACGCCGTCCTCGGCGCCGGCGACTCCTGCATCGCCACCCACCCCTCCGACATGGCCGTCGCGATGACCGTGCTGGAGGCGGAGATCGAGCTGCTCGACGCCGACGGGTCGGTACGCCGCGTCGGCATCGCAGACTTCTACCGGCTGCCGGGCCAAACGCCGCACATCGAGACCGTGCTGCGTCCTGGCGAGATGATCACGAGCGCGCTCCTGCCCCCGCCCCCGGCGGGCCGGCAGATCTACCGCAAGGTGCGGGACCGGGCGTCGTACGAGTTCGCGCTGGTCTCCGTGGCGGCTGTCGTCTCGACCGATCAGGGAGCGATCAATGAGGCGCGGGTGGCTTTCGGCGGTGTGGCGCACAAGCCCTGGCGGTCCGTCGAGGCGGAGGCCGCGTTGACCGGCCGTCCCGCCACGATGGCCACCTATCGCACCGCCGCCGAGGCCGCGATGCGCGACGCCGTGGGGCAGGGGCACAACGACTTCAAGATCGAGCTGGCCAGGCGCACGCTGTGCCGCACGCTGGCGCAAGCGGCCCGGGCGAGCTGAGGAGACGAGATGATCGGACAAGCTCTGAACCGCGTCGACGGCCCGTTGAAGGTCGCCGGCCAGGCCACCTACGCCTACGAGCAGTGGGGGGCCGGCCAACCTCTCTACGGGTTCATCGTCGGCGCGACGATCGGCAAAGGCCGCATCACCCGGATCGACACCGAGAGCGCCGAACGCGCACCCGGCGTAAAGATGGTGATGACCTATCACAATGCCCCCGCGCAGGGCATCCGTGACGAGTCCATTCCGTTCGAATACTGGCGCGCCCAGCCGGTGCTGACCGGCCCCGACATCCACTATTACGGCGAGCCGGTGGCATTCGTCGTCGCCACGGCCCTCGAACAGGCCCGAGCGGCCGCCGGTCTGGTCGAAGTCGAATACGCCGACGCACACGGACGTTTCAACTTCGCCGAGCAGGAAGACGAGGTGTACATCCCGAAAGTGGTCAACGCCGGTCTCCCGACCGACACTGCGGTCGGCGATTTCGATGCCGGTTTCGACAGCGCGGCGGTCAAGCTCGACCAGGAGTACACGACGCCGTACGAGCTCTCGATGCCGATGGAACCGCACGCGTGTCTGGCGGAACCGCGCGACGAGGACCTGGTCGTCTACGTCAGCTGCCAGATCGTCGACGCGGCGCGGGCCTCCGTCGCCGCCACGCTTCGGCTCGACCCGGAGCGGGTCCACATCGTCACCCCCTTCGTCGGCGGGGGATTCGGCTCCAAGCTGGGCATCCATTCCGAGACGATCCTGGCGGCGCTCGCCGCTCGCGAGTTGCGCCGACCGGTCAAGGCCGCGATGACCAGGCAGCAGATCTTCCAGCTCGTCGGCAACCGCCCCACAACCAGCCAGCGGGTTCGACTGGGCGCGGAGCGGGACGGACGGCTGACCGCGATCGCCCATGACGTCACCATGCACACCAACCCCGACGTGGAGTACGCCGAGCAGACCGCCGCCACGACCCGCAGCCTCTACGCCGCGCCCCACCGGTTGACCAGCCACCGGCTTGCGCCGCTCGATCTGCCGCCCGGGACGGACGTACGCGCACCGGGCGAAGCGCCGGGCATGCTGGCGGTCGAGTCGGCGATGGACGAGCTGGCCCATGCGCTCGGGATGAACCCGGTCGAGCTGCGGATCCTCAACGAGCCCACCGTCGATCCCGAGCGAGACGTGCCGTACAGCGACCGGCACCTGGTCGAGTGCCTGCGCGAAGGCGCGCGCCGGTTCGGCTGGGAGCACCGCCCCGCCACCCCGGCGAGCGTGCGCGACGGGCGCTGGCTGGTCGGCTACGGCATGTCGGCCGCCATCCGCGGGCACTTCCAAGGGCCGACAGCGGTGCGCGTGCGGTTGGAGGCCGACGGCACCGCCGTCGTCCAGACAGACATGACCGACCTCGGCACGGGCACGTACACCGTCCTGACCCAGGTCGCGGCCGAGGGTCTCGGACTGCCGCCCGATCGGGTGCGGATCGAGCTCGGGCGTTCCGACTTTCCCACCAGTTGGGGGTCCGGCGGCTCGTGGGGCGCCGCCAGCTCGTGCAATGCGGTGCATGGGGCGTGTATGACCCTGCGCGAGCAGCTCCTGGCCGCGGCGCGCGGCGACACCCGCTCTCCGCTGCACGGCCTGGACCCGGCGGACGCCGTGTTCTCCGACGGCAACGTGGCCATCGGCGGCGCGTCCGAGGCGCTGAGCGAGATCGTCGCACGCAACCGTCCGGAAGGGTTCGAGGCGGAGGGCGGTACCCGCTTCATGGGCGATGATCCGAACTACACGGACTACTCGATCAACACCTACGGGGCCCATTTCGCTGAAGTGGGGGTCGACGCGGACACCGCCGAGATCCGTCTGCGGCGGATGCTCGGCGTGTTCTCGGTGGGCCGCGTGCTCAACGCGAAGACGGCTCGCTCGCAGCTGATCGGCGGCATGATCTGGGGAGCCGGCGCGGCCCTCGAAGAGGAGGCCGTGGTCGACCTGCGATCCGGCGCCTTCGTCAACCGGGACTTCGCGCAATACCTGGTGCCGGTGCACGCCGACGTCCCCGACGTCGACGCGGTCGTCCTTGACGGGTACGACGACAAGGCCAATGTCCTGGGCGCGAAGGGCGTCGGCGAGCTGGGCATCTGCGGGGCCGGTGCGTCGATCGCGAACGCGGTGTTCAACGCCACCGGCGTGCGTGTGCGCGACTTCCCCATCACCATCGAGAAGGTGCTGCCCGGTCTGCCACTGATGGATGCCTGAATCCGTGAGTCCCCTGCTGATCCACATCGACTGCGCCTGGCTGAGCAACTCCGTCACCCGAGCCAAGATCACCCACGCGCTCGCAGCCTGAGCCGGTACGCACATCTCTCCGCCCTCGGATCAGGCACCACCCGCTACACTGATCGCGGTGGCTGCGCCCTCACGGGCTGCCACCGCGACCTGTCGCCAAGCACGCCTGAGCAGTCCGCCCACCTCGGCAGACTTTCAGGGTCGTTTTCCGACAGATCCCCGCCTTCGTAGCTCAGGGGATAGAGCACCGCTCTCCTAAAGCGGGTGTCGCAGGTTCGAATCCTGCCGGGGGCACAGACAGGTTCGTGCAGGTCACGGATCATATTGCGAGGCTCCCCCCGGGATCATCCCGGGGGGCAGTACGTATTTCTCGCCTTCACGTCCGCGCTGGGGCGGCCGACTACCAGGGGCTCCAGCTCCCCGGCCACGACTCGCAGGTCTGCTCGCCGTCACCCATTCTGAGTAATAGGGCGTCCCTGACATGAGCCCGGTCATCCCGAAGCACCGCACCAGGGATGCTCGAGAGGAGAAAGCCATGCGTATGCGACGACTGCTAGGCCTCGCCCTCGCCACAGCAACCCTCGCCGGCGCGAGCGCCGTCGGCGTCGCCACCGCTCAGGCAGCGACGTATCCGGCCATCTCGGCCGACCAGTGCACGGCCCAGGGCGGAACGGTCAACCAGGGCGGCCCCTACCGCGGCCCCACGTGCAGCTTCCCCGACGGGCACTCGGAAAGCATTACCTGAGCGCGCCGGACCGGATGGACAGGGCATGGCGGCCCTGCCATCACAGATCCGCCGGGGCTCCCTGCGCAGAGCGTGACGAGCGCGCACTGCTCGACCTCCGGCGAGACGGCACAACTCGGGCCTGCCCTCCTGCCGGCCCGTAGGCCCTCCACAAGCTGTGGTGACGGCAGTTTCTGACGGCGACGTCTGCACACTGCAGGGGGGCTCGGCCGCTTCCCGGAGCACGTACCGCGCCTTGCCGTCGGCTCGGCAGGCAGGCGAGCCGTCCAGATGGTCGAACTCCTCGAAGCGGGTGTCGCAGGTTCGAATCCTGCCGGGGGCACAGCGACGATGGCCGGCTCAGGAGGGGTTTCTCCGGGGTTTCTCCCGGGCCGGCCTTTCGGCGTTCGAGAAGGACCCTGCGGGCCCGCAGTGGTATGTCTGCGACACGGCCTTCACCCTGACCGCGGGTCAGGTGGTCACCCGAGCGGGCCGTCGCCTCAGGTGGGGGCGCAGGCTCACCAGGACCGCGGCGATCACCGCCCACAGCGCGAGGGTGGCCAATGGCTGCACCGCCTGCGCGCCGTGGAAGTAGCTCAGGTCGGTCACGGCGCGGACGGCCGCGCCCGGCGGCAGCAGGGCGGAGACGGCGCGAGCGGCGGAGGGCAGGAGGTCCGGGCCGATGGTGGCTCCGCTGGTGGAGTTGCCGACCGTGAGCAGCAACAGGGTGGCGACCGGCACGCCGACCGGGCCGAGGTAGGTGCCCAGCAGCTTGGTGGTGAACGCGGCTGCCGCGGCCAGCAGGGTCAAGCCGAAGGCCAGCGGAACCACCGGCGCGGGCACCGCCCCGAGGATGGGTCCGGCGATGACGGTGGCGACGATGCCGATGGCCACGGAGACGCCGGACAGCAGCCAGAACCGGTGGCGCAGGTGCAGACGGTTCGCGAGCCCGAGGGCGTTCTGGGCGAGGACGAAGCCGGCCAGCGTGACGCCGAACGCCATGTAGAACCCGGCCAGTCCACGGGAGTCGAAACGGGCGAACGGGACGACGTCCACCGTGGTCAGGCGCTGGCTCGACCCGTGGGCATAGGCGCCGATCAGGCTCTTGACGGCCGTCGTCGTCGACTGCCCGTTGGCCCCGCCGACCTCCAGGCGCAGCCGGTCGGAGTCCGCGCGGCCGCTGACCGCGGCCACGACATCGCGACGCTCCAGCTCAGCGCGTCCCGTGGCGGCGTCGGCGACAGGATGGACATCGACGCTGTCACCGAGGACCTGGCGTATCTCGCCCGAAAGCTCCTGCCCGGCGACAGCCACCGGCACCCGGTGCGGCTGCGGGTTGCGCTGCAGACCGACGTAGCAGCCGACGAAGGCCGCCACGACGACCAGGGCGATCACGGCCGGCTGGAGCCAGAGCCGGACCGGTGGCGCGGTCGAGGAGGAGGCGGTGGTGGTCAGGTCGGCTTCGGCGGCCGGGCCGAGGCGAGTGGCCATGAAATGTCTCCTGTGAAGGGGCGCGCCCTTGGATGAGGGGAGGGGCGCCCAAAATAGATTATGTGGATGATCTAAATAGCAGCGTACGATAGATGTCTTCCGACATCCAAAAAGGAGGTGCCCTATGGGTCGCGTCTCACATGCACAGGCACAGGCGAACCGCCAGCGGGTCGTGGAGCAGGCCTCGCAGCTGTTCCGCGAGCAGGGCACGGGCGTGAGCGTCGCGGATCTGATGAAGGCGGCCGGCCTGACGCACGGCGGCTTCTACAAGCAGTTCGCCTCCAAGGAGGCTCTGATCGACGAGGCGGTCGTCCACGCGGTCGGCGAACTGGCCGAGCGCCACGCCACCACGCTCGAGGAGCACGAGGGGCACCGCGTCGAGGCCCAGCAGGCCCTGATCGACGGATACCTGTCCGTCCGGCACCGGGACAACCCCGCCTCGGGCTGCCCCGTCGCCGCGCTCGCCACCGACATGGCCCGGACCAGTGGCGACCGCGGAGCGCACCGCGCCTACACCGAAGGGGTACAGGACTTCACCCAGTGGCTCGCCACCGACGACGAGGACGGCATCGCCCGGCTGTGCACCATGCTCGGCGCCCTTCTCCTGGCCCGTGCCACCAAGGACTCCCCGCTGTCCGAGCAGGTCCTCTCCGCCGCCCGCACCGCACTGTCACCCGCCCCGCAAGCACGTGTCTGACGTCCGCTGCGGACATCAACGACACCGGACGGGGCGTACACCAGCGTCTGTGTCCGGGCATCGCATCAGTCCCCGGCAGCAGCTGGACCGCGCTCGGACCGAACTCCTTGAAGCGGGTGTCGCAGGTTCGAATCCTGCGGGGGGCACAACACAGAGGGCCAGTTCAGGGGCTTGATCCCCTCGAACTGGCCCTTTGCCGTGATCACGGCCGTGCCACACGCGTGCCACTACGTCTACGAGTCCGCCTTGAGCGCGGCCGGCTGCATCTGTATCGACGTCTCGTGGAAGGCGGGCGAAGGGCCGCAGTGGGGGGACTGCGCAAGGTTGGCTGGACACTCCTGTTACTGGGACGCGCTCCTAGCCGGCGACTCCAGCCATCGGTACGACGTTGGTGACGTCC
This sequence comes from Streptomyces sp. CB01635, assembly GCF_002803065.1. GTDB lineage: Bacteria > Actinomycetota > Actinomycetes > Streptomycetales > Streptomycetaceae > Streptomyces. The sequence continues at coordinate 114,417 of NZ_NNBL01000012.1, read as the reverse complement.
ACGGCCCGGCGAATGGCCTCGGTGAGCCTGACGGCATCGCCGACAGCCCAGTAGTGGACAAAGAACAGGTGAGGGTTGTCGTTGAGGTGGTGGTGATGCACCTCGACGAGTTCGACCCCGCCGCGCCGCAGGGCCACGAGGACGGGCTGGACCTCCTTGGCGATCATGACCAGATCGCCGCTGACCGCGGCCTTTCCGCCGCCGAGCGGCTGAAAGTTGACGGAGGTGGTGGCGCCCAGTCCTGGAGGCAGGGCCAAATTGCCGTCGGCGATGGTCTCACGGCGGATATAGGTGCACGTGTAGATCTCGCCGCTGACTGCCCCCTTGACGCCCATGGCGGCATCGATCGAGGCAGTGTCCAGGTCGACGGGCGGCGAGAGGGTGACGGGTTCGGCAGGCGGGGTGCTGGTGCGGTTCAATGCCGCGCGTACACCGCGCGCAACGGCGACCGGATCGCGGCCGTGAGCATGCAGGTGAACCCACCAGACATCCGGATCATGTGCCAGCAGATGCTTGTGGATGGCGGTCAGCATGATTCCCCGCTGTTGCAGGACGTCACAGAAACCCTGCAGTTCACGCTCGGTGACGACGGTGTCCCCCATCATGAGCGTGCCGTGGTCTGCGTACCGGACGAAGGACACGTGCGTGCCCAGAGCGAGGGCAGGCTTGATCAGAATGCCTCGGGAAAAGACCGTGAGGTCTCGGCGCGGAAAGGCCGTGTGGTACATGAACCGCCGCATGTCACCGGTGCGGCCAAGAGCCTTACCCACGTCCGCCCAGTCCGCCGGCTCGGTCATCACCGGCTCGACCAGAACGCGTCCCTCAGGTCCGAAAGGCAGGGACTGGGCCCGAGCCGGCACCGTGGCACATGCCGGCGCAAGGGCTAGCGCGGCCAGCACACCACGCCGGGACGCGGCCAGTCGGGGGCGGGTGTCCTGCTGTCGCTCGTCATTCATTTGAAAGGCCTCCTGACCCAAGGGAAGCAAGGAAGACCGCGTCGACCGCTGATCGACACAGCTGCGTCCCATCAGTTGGGCTGCCTAGCGGACACCCGACCTCGCTCCCGGAGCTCACCAGCGTGAACAGCATGGCCGGCGCGGCCCCAGCGCACCCACGGTCACGATGACCGCCTGTCAGTGGCGCAGAACCATGCAGGCAAACAACCAGACTCAGCCGATGGCTCCGCCAGACTCATGGGCATGGACTTGGACTTGGACTCGGACATGGACGAGACGGTGGTGGCGGAAGACAGGGTCCGGCTCTGGGCGACCCGGGTCGGTACGGGTGCCCCGGTGGTGTGCTGCCATGGCGGCCCCGGGCTGTGGGACACCTTCGGGGATATGGCTGACCTGCTGTCGGACACCGCCACGGTCCATCGTTGGGATCAACGGGGATGCGGCCGGTCACAGCGCTGCGGACCGTATTCGGTGGCTCGCTCCGTGGCCGACCTGGACGCCGTCCGCCGGCATTTCGGGCTGGCCCGGACGGCACTGCTGGGCCACTCATGGGGCGCCCAGTTGGCGTTGTATTTCGCACTGGAACATCCCGATCGCGTAAGCAAGTTGGTCTACGTATCCGGCACCGGAATCGATCGGAGTGCCACCTGGCACGGGACGTACAAGCAGAACCTGCGGGCCGGTCTCGGGACTCACCTCAGCCGTTGGGAAACGCTGAGGAGCCGGGAGCGTGACGATGCGGAAGACCGTGAGTACTCGGTGCTGCAGTGGTCGGCGGACTTCAGCGAACGGGAACGCGCGCTTGAGCGCGCCGAGCACATGGCCACACCCTGGCTCGGCGTGAACTTCGAATCCAACGCGGCCATCAACGCCGAGACCGAGCGCACATGCGGAACGTCGGCCCTGCGCGCGGCCTGCGAGAGGCTGGATGTCCCGACGCTGATCGTGGACGGTGCGGAGGACATCCGGCCCCGCTGGGCGGTCGATTCGCTGGAGCAGGCCCTGCCTCAGGTGTCGCGGAAGGTGTTGCGCGGTGCCGGACATCTTCCGTGGGTCGAGGCCCCGTCCGACTTCCGCGCTGCGGTGGGCGGCTTCCTCGCCGGTCGCCCGTAACGGTCAGGACGAACGGTCAGGAAGAACGGCCAGGACGAACGGCCAGGAAGATCCGATCAGCACCGGTGTGACCACGCGAAATCCGTGGATCATCCGCGCACTCGGCGGCACCTTGCCCGCGTGACTCACAACCGAAAGGGCAATGCCGCGTAGGCGCCCCTCCGCAGTGCGGGACGCGCTTCGCGTACGCGCCCCCCGCCACTGCTTCCGCTGCCCGTACCCGCCGATCAACCGGCTGCCGGGGGCATGCCTGGCCGACATCCGCCGGCTCGAGCACATGCGCTTCTGGCCGGGCGGCACATCCTGGGCAAGCGAGCGGTCGCCCATCCGAGAGGCGATCGGCAGAAGTTGGCCATCGGCAGCGCCGGCTCGGGTTCATCGAGGAGGGGCGGCTGCGCGATCACGTGTTCCACGGCGGGCGCCATCACCATCTCGTTCTGCTGGCGATACTGGGGCGGAAGTTCGCCCGGAGTCACCCGTGACCGGACGAGTCCCAGTGCTTCACGCCGTGAGGACGTCCTCGTAGCGGGCGTGGGCCACCACCGCGCGGATCGCTTCCTCGACGCTCCCCAGGCCCGAGGAGATCTCGTCCGTGGTGAAGATCCGGCCGGGGCGGACCCGCGCGTACGCGGCCCAGGTTCCCGTACGGGACGAGATGACGTAGCCGACCGGATAGCCGCCGGGGATGCCGTCGTCCACGCAGACGTACACCACCTCGACGGCGTCGCTCCGCTCCACGCTCAGGAAGAGCCCGCGTCCCTTCAGCATCCGCTCCAGAGGGCTGCTCGCTGCTTGCATGTTCCACTCCTTCCGCATGGACGGCGGCCGCTCCCCGGCTACGGCCGCCGCCGGTCCAGCGCGCCCCGGCCGCCGGAGAACTCCCGGTGCTCGACGGGCACTTCCGAACCATCGCGGCACACGCTGAAATGCCAATGAAATTCCGATGATGCGGACGATGGCGCGCGCCGTGACGCGCACCGCGACGCGGGCAGTGGGCGCTCGGTGAGCGTGGAGCGGAGGCTGCGGGTGGGTCAGGGGTCTCGTCGGGCGGTTCGGCTCGCCGTGCTCGGGCCGGTGCGTGTCTGGCGCGGCACCACGCCGCTACAGCTCGGCCCCGTCCGTCGGCAGGCCGTCCCCGCGGCGCCGGCCCTGCGGCCCGGATTCCTTGTCAGCCGGGAGCAGTTGCCAGACGGGATCTGGGGCGCCGGCCCTCCGAACTCCGGTCGCAACGTACCGCCCACCTACGTCTACGCGCTACGGCGGCCCTCGACGCCGAGGGCACCGGTCCCGCGCGGTCCTGATCCGCGGAGAGCCGGGCGGTTACCGCCTCGTCATGGGCGAGGCGCAGCTCGACGCGACGGACCTCGCCGATCACGTGGACGCCGCCCGGCGCGCGAAGGCGTCCGGCGATCAGGCCACCGCCGTGGAACGGCTCTCGGCCGCGCTCGCCCTGTTCGAGGGCGGGCCGCCGGCCGGGCTGCCTGGGCCGTTCGCCGACGTGGAGCGGTGGCCGTGCGCGGCGTGACGCTCCTCCTGACGGCGGTGACGCGGGCCGTCACTGAGGGAACGGTCCCGAGTGCCTACGCCGCCTCCCCCGCCGCCGGTTCGATGTTCTGGTTGGCGTGGAACAGGTTCCTCGGGTCGTACTTGCGCTTGACCTCCGCCAGGCGGTCGTAGTTGTGACGGTACGTCGCCTGGACGCGGTCCTGATGCTCGTCCTCGCCGATGAAGTTCACGTACGAACCGCCCATCGAATACGGGTGCAGGTCGTGCCAGTACGCCCTCGCCCACTGCTTGACCGCCTCCGCGTTCGCCGGGTCCGGGTCGATGCCCGCGATGACGCCCGACCAGACCGCTTCCCGGTAGCCCCAGGCCGTCGCGTCCTCGGAGACCCGGGACGCGGCCGCGTTCACCGGGTAGAGGTGCATCGTCGACAGCGGTGTGGGGAGGTTCTCGGCGAACTTGGTGTGTACGTCGATCGCCTCGTCCGTGATGCGGTCGAAGAAGTCACCGCGCCAGTACCACTGCAGGCCCTTGGGGAGCAGCTCGTCGAACATCGCCTGGAGCGCCGGGTACGGCATCGGTGCCGTGAACCGGAAGGCGGGCGGGCCCGCTTCCGCCACCGCCGCGATCGCCTCGTCCGTAAGGGCCAGGTCTCCCGTCCAGCACCACACCACCCCGCACATCTTCCGGCCGTGGATCTCCTCGGGGAACGGCGGTCCCGGCGGCACGGTCAGCGCGACGAAGAATCCGTTCAGGTCCTCGGGCGCCTCCGGCAGGAACTCCCGGTACCACTCCAGGACCTCACGGGTCTTCTCGACCGGCCACAGCGTCAGCGCGACGCCCACCGTGTGCACCGGATGCAGCTCGAACTTGAACGCGGTGACGATGCCGAAGTTTCCGCCGCCGCCCCTCAACGCCCAGAACAGGTCGGAGTGTTCGGTCTCGCTCGCCGTGACGAAGCTGCCGTCCGCGAGGACCATGTCCACGCTGAGGAGGCTGTCGATCGTCAGGCCGTACTTGCGCGTCAGGTGGCCGTGACCGCCGCCGAGGGTCAGGCCCGCGATGCCGGTCGTCGACATGATTCCGGCGGGTATCGCCAGGCCGAACGCGTGCGCCGCGTGGTCGAGGTCGCCGAGCTGGCTGCCGCCGCCGACCCACGCCGTCTTCTGCGCGGGGTCGACGCGCACCCAGCGCATCGGTGACAGGTCGATCGTGATCGCGTCGTCGACGAGGCACAGGCCGCCGCCGCTGTGGCCACCGCCGCGTACGGCGAGTTCCAGTCCGTGGTCGCGGATGAAGTCGACCGCCGCCATGACGTCCGCCGCGTCCGAGCAGCGCACCATCGCGGCCGGCCGCCGGTCGATCATGCCGTTGTAGATCTTGCGCGCTTCGTCGTACTCGGGGTCGCCCGGCGCAATCACCGGGCCACGCAGCTCAGTTCGCATCAGTCCGACGACGTCCGTGGCGGTGGGGTCCGGGGCGGTGGTGCCAGTGCCGGTATCGGTATCCGTGTCGTTCATGGCGCTCCTCGACGGGACGCATCGCTACGCGGACCGCTGTCCCCCCGTCCCGTCCTTCCGCCTCCCGGCGGCGTCGGTGAGCGGTTTGTGCGCCGGCGTGCGGGCCCCCGTCAGCCACCGACACACCTCATCGAGCGCCGGCTGACACTTCCAGGATCCGCCCGCCCGGCAGGCCCCGCAATCGCGGAGCACCATGAAGACATGGATGGATCGGACTGAGTCATGGACGGATCGGACCATGTCATGGACGGACCGGACGATCTCGGCGGCGTCAGCCGTCCCGGCCGGCTCGCCGCCCTGGGCGAAGGCATCACCCCCGATGAACTCGCGCTCGCCGCACGTAATCACGGCCTCCCCCTGGAAGCCCTCCGCTACGACGTCACCCCGCCCGGCCTCCACTATGTCCTCGTCCATTACGACATCCCGGCCGCAAGCGCCGACGACTGGCAGCTCACGGTCGACGGCCTGGTCAGGACGCCGCTGACCCTCGGTCTGGCGGCCCTGCGGTCCCTGCCCGCCGTCACGCGCCGCGTCACGCTGGAGTGCGCGGGCAACGGCCGCGCCCTGCTCACGCCCCGGCCGATAAGCCAGCCCTGGCTGGTCGAGGCGGTCGGCACGGCGGACTGGACCGGCGTGCCGCTGCGCGTCCTCCTCGACGAGGCCGGGGTGGACACAGGCGCCGTCGAGGCCGTCTTCACCGGCGCCGACCACGGTGTCGAGCGCGGTGTCGAGCAGGACTACCGGCGGAGCCTGCCCGTCGCGGTGGCCTCCGGTGACGTGCTCGTCGCGTACGACATGAACGGCGCGCCCCTGCCGCCGCAGCACGGCTACCCGCTGCGGCTCGTCGTCCCCGGCTGGTACGGCATGGCGCATGTGAAGTGGCTGCGCGGGATCACGCTGGTCGACGCCCCGTTCGACGGGTTCCAGCAGGCGGTCGCGTACCGCGTCCGGTGGGACGCCGACGATCCCGGCGAGCCCGTCACCAAGATCCTGCCGCGTGCCCTGATGATCCCGCCCGGGTTCCCCGACTTCATGTCGCGGGCCCGCGTCGTCCGCCCCGGGCCCGTACTCCTCGAAGGCCGCGCCTGGTCCGGGCACGGCCCCGTGACCAGGGTCGACGTGACCACGGACGACGGCGCCACGTGGAGCGAGGCCGCGCTGGACGGGGACCCGTCGGACAGGCAGGCGGCGGCCTGGCTGCGCTGGCAGGCCCCGTGGACCGCCGTGCCCGGCACCCACGTCCTCGGCGCCCGCGCCACCGACGCCACCGGCCGCGCCCAGCCGCTCACGCAGCCGTGGAACCGCGGCGGCTTCGCCAACAACATCGTCCAGCGCATCCCCGTCCACTGCCTCTGACCGCCGGTCCGGTCACGGCAGACTCCGTCACCGCCGGTCCCGTCACCTACGAGGTCGTCACGGACGAGGCCTGATCCAGGGAACCTCACGCTTCATCAGGAACCACTCCGCCGCCGTCTCCGGGCGCTCCCCCGTGTCATGGCGGACCAGCGGGTCGTGGTGGACGCGGTCGGGCGGTACGCGGTGCAGCATGGCCAGTTGGGTCTCCACCGTGTCGACCATGGCCGAGGGGCCGCTGACGTAGACGTGCGGCCACTCGGCGGGCGCGTGCCGCAGGCTCTGGGCGGTGGCGTACCGCGTCAGCTCCCGCAGGAGCGTCGCGTCCGCGTCGGGCCGGTCACGCGCGGGCAGCGCGCCGACCAGCCGCAGCCACGGGTGTGCGCCGCCGAGGAGTTCCAGTACGCCGAGGTCGTACACGTCGTCCTCCGTGCGGGCGCCGATGAGTAACGTGGCGGTCGCCGAGCCGCGGCAGACGGCGAACTCCTCGATCAGCGCCTTGATCTGCGCCCAGCCCGTCCCCCCGGCGACGAAGAGCAGCTCCCCCTCCGGGGCTTCGGGGAGCGTCGTCGTGCCCAGGGGCGGGCCGAGGCGGACGGAGCCTCCCGGGGCGGCCTCGTCGACCAGGGCGCTGCTCAGGAGGCCGCCCTCGACGCGGCGTATGTGGAAGTCGAGGGTGCCGTCGGCGCGCGGGGCGTTGGCGATCGAGTACGGGCGCCAGACCTGCGGTGCCTCGGGGGCCGTCAGCGTCGCGTACTGGCCGGGTATGAAGGGGTACGGCCGGTCGGGGCTGACCGTGAGGACGGCGATGTCCTCGGCGCGTCGCTCGTGGCGGAGCACCTCCGCGTCCCACCAGGCCGGCTCCGACTCCGGCACGGACTGCGCTCCGGCGATCATGATTTTGGAGATGAGTTCGTAGGCCGCGCGCCAGGCCGCCTCCGTCTTGGGCGTCCAGGCGCTGCCCGAGAAGACCTTCAGGGCCGCTATCAGGCTGCGCCCGACGGCCGGGTAGTGCTCGATGCGGGTGCCGAACTTGCGGTGGTCGAAGCCGAGGGTGTGCAGGTGGCCGACGAGGGCGTCGGTGTCCTCGAGGTTCAGGATCGCCATGGTCAGGGCGGCGAAGAGGCGGTCGCGCTGTTCCTCCATCCGCTCGGGGAACATGGCCCGCACACCGGGGTTGTGCTTGAACAGATGGGCGTAGAAGTACTTGGTCAGCGCCTCCGCGCGGCGTTCCGCGACGGCGAGGCTGGAGCGGATCAGGGCAGGGTTGAGGGCGGCGTACGGTCTCGCGCCTGTTCTCGTCGTCACGGGCCGGGGCCTCCATTCCACGATCAGGCCGGAGGCCTACACACGGGCGCCATCCGGACGCCGCGCCCCTATCCTGAGGCAGCATGCAGGGGGACGCGGGAGCAACCGGAGAATTCAGGGGCGGCCGATGACGGCGTCCTCGGGTCCGCTGTTCGTCATGCCGCCTCCGGACGGGCCGCGGGACGCATGGGTCACGCTGCCCGACGAGGGGCCCGATCCGACGGCGCTGCCCGAGGTCAGGCCGCGCGACGACCGGGGCCGGGCCGAGGGTCCCGGTGAATCCGCCCTGGAGCAGGGTGAGTTACTGGCCGGCCAGTATCAGGTCGTACGGCGTCTCGGGCGCGGCGGCATGGGCGACGTATATCTCGCGCTCGACAAGAAGGTCGACGACCGCGAGGTCGCCGTGAAGACCCTGCGGCCGGAACAACTCGCCTCACGGCTCGGCTCGTTGGAGGACGAACGGCAGGCGTTCGCCGACCTCCACCACGACGGGATCATCCCCGTCTTCAACTACGGCCGCCACGCCCGCGTCGGCCCGTTCCTCGTCCTGCCGTACGTCGACGGGCTCAACCTCGACGAGATCCGGGCGCTCGCCCGGCACGACCCGGACCGGTTCGGCGGCGCCCGCTTCCACGAGTTCGTGCTCGCGTACGGGCTGCGCGTCCTGTCCGCGCTCGACCATCTGCACGCGCGGCCCGCACCCCGCAAGGTGTACGGCGATCTGAAGCCGCAGAACGTGATGCACGACGGCGCCACCACCAAGGTCATCGACGTGGGGTCCATCCGCGAGGAGGGCGCGTCCGGCCTGACCACCGACGGCTTCCGCGCGCCGAACGTGCCCCTCGCCCCGCCCGCCCTGAACGGCGCGTCCGCGCCGCGCGACGACCTGTTCAGCCTGGGCGAGACGCTGCGCACGCTGAGCGGACTCGGCATCGGACCCCACTCGCTGGCCGAACTCGGCGCCCTGGACCGGATGCACGACGGCGACCCGATGACGGCGCAGGCCGTCGCGCTGACCACCACCCCGGCGCCGGAGGGCCTCGGCCTCGTCTCGCTGGCCCGCGCCCTGCGCCGCGCCACCCGCCCCGAACCCGCCGACCGGTACGCGGACGCGGCCGAGATGGCGGATCAACTGCGGGGTGTGTTCCGTGAGTTGAGGTCGCTGCGGACCGGGCAGGAGACGTTCGAGCCGTCGCCGCTGTTCATGCAGTCCCCGTATGCCCTGGACGGAGCGCTCGGCGTCGCGCCGGTCCTGCCACGCTGGGCCACCCCCGCCGGAGGCACCCCGCCCACCCCGCTGCACGAGCCGCCGTCCGCCGCCGATGTCGCGGGCCGGCTGCCCGTGCCGCGCCCCGACCCGCACGACGCCCACCACGACGGCCTCAGCCGCCTGGCCGACGCCGACCCCGCCGCGCTCCTCCAGCACACCGGGGACTGGCGGGATTCCCCCGAGGTACGGCTCCTGCGGTGCAGGCTCCGGCTGCGCGTCGCCGTACGCGCCGAACGGGCGGAGGGCGAACGGCCGGACCTGGAGGCCGCCGCCGAGGAGCTGCGCGGCGCCGTCGACGGCATCGGGCGCGAACTGTCGAGGCACGACTGGCGCATCGACTGGCACCGCGGCCTCCTCGACCTCGCCAACGACGACGTGGCGTCCGCACGCGACTACTTCGACCAGGTCTACGGCGCGATCCCCGGCGAGTACGCGCCCAAGCTCGCCCTCGGCCACTGCGCCGAGCGGCTCGGCCACTGGCACGAGGCGCTGACCTTCTACGAGGCCGTACGGCTGCGCAACCCCTCGCTCGGCAGCGCGGCGTTCGGCGCGGCGCGGGCCGGCCTCGCGCTCGGGGGCGCCACCCCCGACACGTACGCCATCGAGGCGCTCGACGCGGTGCCGCAGCACTCGCGACACCGCACGGGGGCGCGGACCGCGACCGTGCGCATCGCCGTCGAGTACGCGACGACGGCCAACGGCCTGCGCACCGCTCTCACCCGGCTCGCCCGGCTCTTCAACGAGCACGGGCTCACCGACGAGCAGGCCCGCGTACGGATGAAGGCCGAGGTGTGGGAGGCCGCGCAGCGCCTCGTGGCGGACGGGAAGGTGGGGAAGGAGGCGCTCGCGCGGCTCTCGGAAGCGGCGGACCGGCGTGACGGAGACGCGCGGGACTCGGGCGGACGGCTCGAATTCCCGTCCACGGAAGCCACGTTGAGGCGCCAGCTCTCACAGTTCTACCGGGCGCTCGCCCGGCAGGCCGCCCGCTCCGGCAGCCCGCACGGCGAGGCCGTCGCCGAACGCCTCCTGGACCGCGCCTACTTGGTCAGACCGCTCGCCCTGTCGCACCGCCGCGACGGAACCTGGCCGACCCGCCTGCGGCTCACCGGGCGGCGACCGGCGGCGGACCGGTGACCCCCACGCCGGGGCTGGCGGGTGAGTGGGCCAGGCGCCTCGCGAGCGCCGCACTCAAGGGCGTACGCGTGCTGTGGCGGTACGTGTGGGCCCCGCCGGCGCGGGCCACGAAGCCCGCGGCGGCCCCGCCCCGTAACCGCGCCTACCTCCACGACCGCCTCGTCGCCCTCCCCCTCCTCGCCGCCATCGCCTTCTCCGGACTCGGCTTCACCGCCACGTCCCTGCGCGACGACTCCGCCACGATCCGCACGCACATCGCGCCCGCGCTCAGAGACCTGGCCGACGCGCGGATCTCACTGCGGATCGCCCAGCGGGAGGCCGAGGTGAGCCTCGGCGCCGGGGACGCCGTCGAACTGAGCGGGCTCAGCCCCCGCTACGGCTCCCGCATCACCGGCGCCGCCCAGGACCTCAGCCAGGTCTCGCGCAGCGGCGCCCTGACCGCGGCCGAGCGCCAGGAGCTCGACGTCGTCTCCGGCCTCGTCGACGGCTACGAGCGCTGGATCGCCTGGGCCCAGACGAACGTCTCCGACGGGTCCCTGTACAGGGCCGGACTCTCCTACGCCCAGAGCATGCTCTGCTCGCCCGATCCCCACGATCCCTACGAACCCGCCACCGGCCGCTACGCCCCCTACCCCCGCTGCGCACCCGTCACCGGCAGCGAGGCGACGACCGTCGTCGACCGCATCTCGGATCTCGAACGCGCCCTGCGCCACCGCCTGGAGGCGCGCGCCACGCTCGGCCCCGCCGCCGTCACCGCCGCCGCCGTGTCGGCCGTCGCGTTCGTGCTGCTGACCGCCGGCCTGTGGCGCACCCTGCGCTTCCTGCGGATCCGCTTCCGCATCCTGGCCAGCCCGCCGCTGCTCGCCGCCGCGCTGCCGCTGCTCGCCGTACCCGTGATCGCCCTCAGCGGGCTGTACGCGCACGCCGCCCAGGAGGACACCGTGCCCATCGCCCGCCGCCTGTACGCGGTGACCTCGCCGTCCACGGAGGTCATCTTCGAGGAGCGCCGCACCGACCCGCTCGACCCGCACCACCACCGCGCCATCGTCACGCTCGCCGACTCGATGGACGACGTCCTGGACAACCGCCGGCTCGCCGGCCTCGACGCAGTGGCCCCCTGGGCTGCGCCCGTCGGCCTCCTCGTCGCCGGCGTCATAGGCGCCACCCTCCACGCCTACCGACGCGAGTATCTGCTCGTGGGGCGCCCGGGGACCGCCGTATGAGGCGCCGGAACAGAGTGCTGCGGCTCGCGCTCGCCGCCTGCCTGCTCGCCCTCACCGCGCTCACCGGCGGCTGCGCGGGCGGCGACACGCACCGGACCGTCGTCGTGCTCGGGCCGTGGACGGGCGACGAGGGCGCGGCGTTCGAGGCCGCCCTCGCCCGCCTGTCGCACCGCAGTGGTGACCACTACGTCTACAAGGGCACCCGCTCCCTGCGCGAGACCCTCGTGGCGCAGTTGGAGGCCGGCGCCCCGCCCGACGTCGCGATCCTCAACAGCATCGGCGAGCTCACCGAGTACGCGGCCGACCGCAAACTCGAGCCGCTGTCCCCGGAGGCCGCCGAACGCGGCTACCCGCCCTGGTTCCCCACCCTCACGCTCGACGGCAGGCGCCGCACGTACTGGGTGCCGCTGCGCGTCAACCTCAAGAGCATCGTGTGGAGCAAGCGCAGCACCGGGGCCAAGGCGCCCAACTGGTGCGTGGGCATGGCCGCGGACGCGACCTCCGGCTGGCCCGGCACCGACTGGATCGAGGACATCCTCCTCCACCAGGCGGGCCCGGACACGTACACGCGGTGGGCCACCGGCCGCCTCCACTGGGACAAGGACGCGGCCGTGCGCCGGGCCTTCACGACCTGGTCCGAGATCCTCGGCCCACGGACGCCGGAGTCCGTCGAGGACTCCCTCACCATGTCGTTCGAGGGCACACCCGACCCGAAGGACCCGACGGCCACCAAGCGCGGACTCCTCGGCGGCTCGCTCCCGGGCTGCACCCACGAACACCAGGGCTCCTTCATCCGCTCCCTCTACCCGGGCGCCATGGGCGACCACACCCTGCGCGTGGAGCCGGCCGCCCGGTTCCTGCACGGGCAGCCCGCGTACAACGACGCGTACGAGGTGTCGGGCGACATGGCCGCCGTACTCACCGACAACCAGGCGGCGCAGGACCTCGTCACGCTCCTGACCAGCGAGGACGGCCGCAAGACCTGGTCGCGGGCCACGCAGCCGCACCTGCGGCCCTTCTTCCCCGACGCGAGCGACCCCCAGCCGGACGACCCGACCGGCGCGGCCGTCGCCTCGCATCTGACCGATGACACGGACACCCTGTGCTTCGACGCGTCGGACGTGATGCCGCCCGTGCTGCGCGACGCGTTCTACCGGGCCGTCCTGACCTACTTCCAGGACCGGCGTACGACGACGCTCGACACGCTCCTCAAGCAGCTGGAGACCGTCCGCAGCCGGATCGCCGGACCGTTGTCGGGCCCTTCGGAGCAGGCGCACGCGCCGGACGACATCTGCGCGTAGCCGCGTCGCAGGCCGACGGCCCTGCGTAGATTTGCCGTGAATATCAAGGGCGCGTCAACCAACTCTCGGGCCACGGCTAGCGTCTATCCGAACACAATTGCCCGTCCGACCGGAACGGAACGCCGCAGTGGCCTCTGCCGAACTGTCTCCACCCTCTGCCGCACGCGCGCGCCGGTCCCCGGACATCCCCGAGCCCTGGCACGGCCGGCACCGGACGGCCCTGCTCGTCACCGCCTGCATACTGCCGCTGCACGTCCTGTGGCTGGCGTTCCTGGCCACCGGCGGCGGCGACCTCGCGGCACAGGTGGCCTGGGCCGAGTTCGCCAAGATGTACCCCGGCTCCGCGTACAACCTGTTCTGGTACGGCGGCCTCCACATCGCCAACTACAGCCTCATCTCGCCCTATCTGATGGCGTTGTTCGGCGTCATCCCCGTCACGCTCCTGTCCGGCGTCTCGTCGACCTGGCTGGCCGCGTCGATCGTCGAACGCACCGGCATCCGAAGACCACTGTGGCCGGCCCTCGTGGTGGGGTTCTCGCTGTGGTGTCAGGTCGTGTCGGGGCGCTCGACGTTCATGCTGGGCGTGGCCTTCGGGCTCGCCGCCGTCCTCGCGCACATGAACGGCCGGCGCATCGTCATCGCGACGGTGTGCGCCGCGCTGTCCACGATGGCGAGCCCCGTCGCCGGGCTCTTCCTCGTCGTGGCCGGCGCCGCGTGGCTCCTGAACCGGCAGTGGGGCAAGGCCCTGTCGCTGGTCCTGCCGCCGGTCCTCATCGTGGGCGTGACGACCTGGTTGTTCCCGTTCAAGGGGGAGCAGCCCATGCCGTTCGAGCGGATCTTCCCGCCCGTCATCCTGTGCGCGGTCGTCCTGGTGTGCGCGCCGCGCGCCTGGCGCGTGGTGCGCCTCGGCACCGCCGTGTACGCGCTCGGCGTGCTGCTCACCTATCTGATCGCCACCCCGATCGGCACGAACGTGGAGCGGCTCACGGAGATCGTGGCGCCCGCGCTGATCCTCGCCGCCGTGATGAACCGGGACCGCGGGCCCCGCTACGACGGCCGGCGCGGCCGGTACTTCCCGCTCCACCGCCAGCGCGTCATGTGCGTCGCCGCGATCGTCCTCTCCCTGGGCTGGCTGTCCGGCAAGACCATCGCCGACGTCGTCGCCAACACCGAGGTCCCCGAGTGGGCCGTCAAGACGGACGGCGTCGTCTCCACGCTGAAGAAACTCGGCGCCGAACGCACCCGCGTCGAGGTCGTCCCCGCCCGCGACCACCGCGAGGCGGCCGTCCTCGCGCCCTACATCAACATGGCGCGCGGCTGGAACCGGCAGGCCGACGTCGAGCGCGGACGGCTCTTCTACGAGGGGCACGGCGGCACCGACGTGCCCGAGGGCGCCTTCTCCTCCGCGTCGTACCACGCCTGGCTCTCCGAGTGGGCGGTCGGCTTCGTCGTCGTCTACAACGGCGAGCCGGACGGCCCCGCGGAGCTGGAGCACAAGCTGGTGTCCAGCGAGCCGGGCTACCTCGAATCGGTGTGGCAGGACGCCAACTGGCACATCTACCGCGTGAAGAAGGCGGTTCCGCTGGTGGACTCCCCCGGCTCGGTGGTCCGTTCCGACGGCGCCAACCTCGTCGTACGGATGCCGAAGGCCGGCTCGATCATCGTGCGGATCGCGTACTCGCCGTGGCTGTGGGCGGACGACGGGTGCCTGCGCGAGGAGGGCGAGTTCACGCGCCTGACGGTGAAGGAGCCGGGCGACGTCCGGATCAGCTCCCAGTACGGGGGACCGTCCGGCAAGACGGCGCCCAAGTGCGTGCCGCCGAAGGAGAAGTGAGCGGATCCCTTTGCGGGGGCCTGCAACGAGAAGCGCCCCCACGGCTGTGTGCCGTGGGGGCGCTTCTGCGTGAGGCCTACTGGGACGTCAGCCGACGCGGGTGAGCTTCTCGCCGAAGCCTGGTTCGGTCAGGTCCTTCTGGAGGGCGACCGGGACGGTGACCGCGCCACCCGAACCGTCGCCGACCTTCAGCTCGCCGACCTGCGTACCGGCCTTCGCGCTGTGCGGGATGACGGTGCCCTTGGCGCCGTCCGCCAGCTCCAGCTTCACGGTCAGGCCCGCCCAGCCGACCGCCGAGACGTTCTTCGTCACCACGACCGGGGTCTGCCCGCCGAGCCCGTCGTCCACGTACCCGACGACGTCGCCCTTCTTCAGGATCGTCGACGCCTTCACCGCGTCCTGCGCCGCGAGCATCGCCGTCTTGCTGACCGCGTTGACGGTGTCGATGATCGGCGCCCGGTGCTGGCCGAGGATCGCGCCGACGACCGTCACGGTCTCGCCGCCGGCGTCCTTCGTCGCGGCGAAGAGCAGGTTGCCGCCGGCCTTGGTCGTCGAACCGGTCTTCACGCCGACCGCGTTGTTGTACGGGACGAGGCGGTTGTAGTTCTGCCACGTCTTGCCCGACGGGTCCTTCCACGTCGGCAGCTTGGTGATGTCCATCAGGGCCTGGATCTTCACCAGCTCGTTGCCGAGCTTGACCTGGTCCCGAGCGGTGGAGACGGTCGTCTCCTTCAGCCCGGACGGGTCCGTGTACGTCGTGCCGGTCATGCCGAGGTCCTTCGCGGCGGCGTTCATCTTCTTGACGAACGCCTCCTCGGAACCGGCGTCCCAACGGGCCAGGAGCCGCGCGATGTTGTTCGCAGACGGAATCATGATGGCCGACAGGGCGTCCTTCTGGCTGAGCTTGTCGCCCTCCTTGACGGTGTTCAGCGTCGACTCGCCCTCGGAGTCGTAGCCGCCCTCCGTCTCCGCCTTCGCGTCCACGTCGATGGACGGTCCGTCCTTGCCCGGCTGCAGCGGGTGGTCCTTGAGCACGACGTACGCCGTCATGGCCTTGGCCACGGACCCGATCGGTACGGGCTTCTGCTCGCCGAACTGATCCATCGAGCCGATGCCGCTCACGTCCATCGAGCCCTGGCCCTCGGCGGGCCACGGCAGCGACACCTTGTCCCCGTCGAACGTGAACGTCGACTTGGCGGTCAGTGCCAGCGTGGGCGCGGGCAGCGCCCTTACGGTCTGTACGACCGCAAACAGGACGGCGAGCAGCAGGACGATCGGCGTCCAGATCTTGACCCTGCGCACGGCCGTACGGACCCGGGTCTCCGCGGGCGGCGGCGTGTTCGTGAGCTCGGCCAGGAGGTCGAGCGGGGGCAGCGGCGGGAGCGGCTGCTGGGTGGTGCGCTCGGGTCCGACGTAGGGCTTCGCCGGCGGCGCGGTGGGCTGCGCCTTGGGCTGTGCCTTGGGCTTGGCCGGAGCCCCTGAGTCGAACCCCTTGAGCGGTACGAATTTGCTGGTGCGCTCGGCATCGGACTCGGCCTTGCCCGCACCGGCGGGCTTGGACCCGAGCGACTTGAGCATCTGGGTCGGCTGATCGACGGGCGGCTTGACGGCCTTGAAGACGGCGGTGGCCTGGTCGACGGCTGGGGGCTTGGTTTGCGCGTCGATGGGCTTGGCGTCGTCGGCCGGCTCCGCCTTGTCGGCCGGCTTGGCGTCGGCGGGTACCTCGGCCTCTTCGGACGGCCCGGCGTCGGCCTTCGCCTCATCGGCCGGCTCGGCGCCCTCGGACGGCTCCGCGTCGGAGTCGGACGCCTCGGCTTCCGGTGCCTCAGGGGCATCGGCCGGCTCGGCGTCGTCGACGGTTGCCTCGGGAGCGTCGGCCGACTCGGCGTCCGCGTCCACGTCGGACTCCTCGGGCGCGTCCGTGGCCTCGGCATCGGCCGAGTCCTCAGCGGCGTCCGCCTCGTCGTCACCGGAGTCGGCACCTTCGGACTCGGCGGCGTCGTCCGCCGCCTCCGGCTCGTCCGCCCGGTCCGCCTCGGGGGCGTCCGCGTCCCGGTCACCCTCCGCCGCGTCAGGGCCACCCGCACCGGCCGCCTCGGGCTCATCGGCGGAGCCGTCCCGCGGACCCGCCACCCAGGCCGCCACCGCGGCACGCAGGCGTGCGTCGCCCGGCTCGTCGCCGGAACCCGGCTCCGTACCGTCCCCGGAACCCGCCTCGGGCTCCGGGTCCGCCCCGGAATCCAAGGCGCCCGAGCCCTCCGCGCCGGAGGCGTCCGTCGAGCCCGAGTCGGAGTCCGAGTCCGGATCCGGCGCAGAATCCTCCGCCGAACCGGATTCCGTCCCCGCCGCCGGAACGTCCCGGACGGAGAACACCGCCGTCGCCTGATCGACCCGCTCCGGCGACTGCCTCGCCATCGCGAGCCTCGGGTCCCGTTCCTCCGGGGTCGGTCCTCCCGACGACTCCTGCTGCTTCGACCTGTCGGGGGTCCCCGCCACCGATGCCTCCTCGCTACGCGCCACGCGCTACGCCGCTGCTGTCCGAACCATGTACCAGTGTCCTGTGTGGGGGCTTCACCCACGTGGTAGACGAGAACGACATACCTACTGGTTCCCGCACAAAGCACCCACGCACCCTCGACAGACCAATGTGAGAGGGGTCACCCTGTCATTCATCCACGCGGGGAGGCATGGATGGGCAGGAGCCGCAGAACAATTCCGGAGGAGCTTCTGCTGCTCGCTCTGGACCCGGCCACGGGTACCACAGCGCAGCCGCAGTCGCTCGACCTAGGTCTGGCCGGAGCACAGCTAGTAGAGCTGGCGCTGGCCGGACGGATAGCCCCAGACGGGGATCGTATCGCCGTGGTGGCACCACGGCCGACCGGAGATCCGACTTTGGACTGCGCACTGGAGTTGCTGCGAAGGCGCGGCACCCCGGTACGCGCGGTGCACTGGATCGGCGGGCCCCGACTGGGGCTCCGCCAGACGTATCTCTCGCATCTGGAAAGGTGCGGCATGGTCCATGCCGTGGCCGGCCAGATGTGCGGAGTGTTGCCGACGACTCGCTACCAGGCGACGGAGACGGCCATCAGCCGGGAGATCAGGTCCCGGCTGGACACCGCGATCCGTACCGGCGTACCGCCGGACCCACGGACCGCGGCGCTCGCCGCACTGGCCCACGCGGTCGGACTCGGCAAGCACCTGTATCCGGGGAACGAGGGACGATCGTCCCGCTCCCGGCTGCGGGACCTGATCAGGCACGACCCCATGGGCGGCCTCGTGGCGCACGCCGTGATGGACGTCCAGAACGGTGTGGCCGCTCAGCCACGCCGCAGCCCGGCCCCGCCGGGCAGGGGAGCGCCGGAGCCCGGCAGGGTTCCGATGCAGCCGCATCACGGGTCGATGGCCCGTGCCGTGGCGCACTGAGCAAGAACACGGGCAGGACCGCGAGTATCAGCACCGCACCAACTGAACAGCCCGCACCGCAACAGCGCCGCACCGCAGTCCCCAAAGACCGGTCCGGGAGCCGCTGAGCCGCGCGGGGTGCCGGATCCGGACGTCGGGACGACGACACGGACCGGCACCCCGCGCGGCCGCGTGTCCGGCCACTGCCACACGTCCCGCCACGGCCGCATGTCCGGCCACGTGCCCAACTGTCGTGTCCGCTGCGCATATCCGCCGTTTCCCAGCGGTATGAAGCCCGGGGTGGCAATCTGCTGAGCAGCAGATTCGCAAGATACGCAAAGAATCACAGAGGCACGCAGCCGGAGGTGCACGTCCCGTGGCGTCCAATGTCAATCCCACCGTGAGGCGACGCCGGTTGGGCCAGGAGCTGCGCCGGCTCCGCGAGCTCAAAGGCATGACCGCCGAAGAGGTGGCCGAGCGGCTCCTGGTCTCACAGTCGAAGATCAGCAGGCTCGAGAACGGGCGGCGCAGCATCAGCCAGCGCGACGTCCGCGACCTGTGCGGGGTCTACGAGGTCGAGGACCACCGCATCGTCGACTCGCTCATGCAAATGGCCAAGGACTCCCGCCAGCAGGGCTGGTGGCACTCCTTCGGCGACATCCCGTACAGCGTCTACATCGGTCTGGAGACGGACGCGGCCAGCCTGCGCGTCTACGATCCGCAGGTCGTGCCGGGCCTGCTGCAGACCCGGGCGTACGCGGAGACGCTGATCACGGGCGCGCTCCCGGAGACGACGCCGACCGACATCGACAAGCGCGTCCAGGTCCGCGTCCGCCGCCAGGAGCGCATCGTGGCCCCGGACAACCCGCTGCGGCTGTGGACCGTGCTCGACGAGTCGGCGCTGCGCCGCGTCGTCGGCAGCCGGACCGTCATGCGCGAGCAACTGGAGCACCTGGTCGAGCAGTCTCAGCTGCCGCATGTGACCGTGCAGGTGATTCCGTTCGACATGGGCGCGCATCCGGGCCTGAACGGCCAGTACGCGATTCTGGAGTTCCCGGACGCCGCGGATTCGAGCGTCGTCTACATCGAGGGCGTCACCAGCGATCTCTATCTGGAAAAGGCAAACGATGTGCAGAAGTACAGCGTGATGTACGAGCATCTGCGGGCACAGGCGCTGAATGTGGAACAATCCAGATAGTTCATCGCGAAGATCGCCCAGGAATACGCACTCCAGGAAGCGGCCTAGGGGAGGTCCAAAGGCGGTCCAGAGGGACAGAATCCGCCCCCCGCGAGAAAAGTGCCGCACGGTACACCTTCGCCGCGGCGGGGCGGAAGACCCCACTGGAATATGCCATCCGGTCGAGTGAATGGCCTCTTCGCGCACCGATGTTGGCTAGTAGCGTCGATCACGCCATCAAGCACCACGTTGGCGCAAACCGCTTCACAGGAGCGGTGACAGCAATTCGACCACTGGCTAAACCGGAGCAAAAAATGGCAATTCACCAGGGCGGCACGAATTCCTGGACCAAGTCCTCCTATTCGACGGGGAACGGCGCATGCGTCGAGGTCAAGTCCCCCCTCCTGCACGCGATCGCGGTGCGGGACTCGAAGGCCCCCGAGGGGCCCTCGATCGGCTTCGCCCCCGATTCATGGAACTCCTTCGTGACCGAGGTCGGCCGGGGCGCCTTCGACGCCGCCTGAGGCATCGGAGAGCACCCCATCGCAGCACAGCACGGACTCGGCACCACCGCATCAACTCAGCGCCACAGCACCATTTCGGCACCAACAGATCACCACTGCGGTACTGAAAGAGCCCTCTCGACTGGCCCGCCGTCCTGGCCGAGGGGGCTCGGCTTCTTTCAGCGGGTCACCCGCGCAGCCGGTCCACGTACGTGTCGGTGCCGGGGATCGTCGGGACGAACGGCGCCACCAGCTCGACGCGGCCGAGGCCCGACTCGTGAACCGCCGTGTCCAGCCCCGTGAAGTGGTCCTCCCAGCAGTCCGCCGGGTCCGCCTCCAGGAACCACAGGAGCGTCAGACGGGTGTCGACGCCCTCGACCTGCTTCACGTACGACATCCGGTCGCCCGGCAGCGGCGTCGGGCGGAAGACCGTGACCATCGCAGCCGGTGAGCCCGCGATCCGCTTCGGCAGGTGGCGCGAGCGCAGCCACTCCAGCAACTCGTCGCGCTGCTGGGGCCCTTCGGCGTCGATGACCTCCACCACCAGACCCCGGTAAGGGTGGTCGAGTGCGTGGTAGTCGCGCGGTCCGGCCGCCCCGTCGCGGTACACGGTCGCCGCGTGGTCCTGGAACGCGGTGAAGACGTGCGTGCGGTCCTGATAGACGCGCCCGTCCCGGTTGAGCCGCTTGTTGATGCCGACGGTCCACTTCATGTGGTCGTCGTAGCGGCCGTCGGTGATCCAGTACGTGGAGATGTAGCAGCCCGCGGTGACCGGCTGCGCGACCGCCGACTTCTCCGGGTAGCGCAGCAGCTGGAGTTCGCGCGTGGCCACCCAGCGGCGCCCCGAGTACATCCAGGGCATGGCCATCGCGCCGGCGTAGTAGTGGTCGTCCTCGTACCAGCGGTTGTACGCGTACTCATGGCCCGGGTGCGGCTCGACCATGGTGATCAGGGCGTGCCCGGGGCGCACCCCGTACGGGCCGACCGATGCCAGCTCCGCGTACACCTCGCTCCTCGTGTCCTCGCTCACGACGCTCCCCTTCCTTCCTCCACCGGACGGGCCTACTCTGACGCCCCGTCAGAAGAACTGCCATAGCCGGGAGGCGACCGGATGCTCCTGAACGGAAAGACAGTGGTCGTGTCGGGGGTCGGGGCCGGGCTCGGCCACCAGGTCGCCGCGGCCGTGGTGCGCGACGGCGGCAACGCAGTGCTCGGCGCGCGCACGGAGGCGAACCTCGCCAAGTCGGCCGCGGAGATCGACCCGGGCGGTACGCACACCGCGTACGCGGCGACGGACATCACCGACGAGAGCCAGTGCGAGGCGCTGGCGGGACTCGCGCGCGAGCGGTTCGGCGGGGTCGACGCCGTGGTCCATGTCGCCGCCTGGGACAGCTACTTCGGCGGTCTTGAGGACGCGGACTTCGCGACGTGGCAGCAGGTCATCGACGTGAACCTGCTGGGCACGCTGCGCATGACGCGGGCCTGTCTGCCCGCACTCAAAGAGCGGGGCGGCTCCGTCGTCGTCATCGGCACGCAGTCGGCCGTGGCCGCGCCCTCCCAGGTGTGGCAGGCCGCGTACGCGGCGTCGAAGGGCGCGCTGACCTCGGCCATGTACTCCATGGCCCGCGAGCTCGGCCCGCACCGCATCCGCGTCAACACCGTGCTGCCCGGATGGATGTGGGGGCCGCCGGTCGAGGCGTACGTCCAGTTCACCGCGCACACCGAGGGCGTATCGCAGGACGAGGTCCTGGGGCGGCTCACCGAGCGGATGGCGCTGCCCGAGCTGGCCACGGACGGGGACGTGGCGGATGCCGCCGTGTTCCTCGCGTCCGACCGGGCGCGGGCCATCACCGGGCAGTCGCTTCTGGTCAACGCCGGTGAGCTGATGCGGTAGTTCCGCGTGGCACCCCCGACAGGCGACCCGCACGAGCAACCAGGACCCGACCGCACGGCACCCACCGCCGTGCGGTCCTTTTTGCCCTCATCTCAGTTCACGGACATGAACACAGGTCAATAAGTAGAACGATTTTACCGTCCCTTGACCCTCCGGTGCGTTGTCCTGGCCCTTCGGCTCCCCACACCATGAACGGCGTTCACAAGTAGGACCAGACCCCTGGAGGGGGCTCAATGAACAGTCTCGACTGGGCCGTGCTCATCGGCTACTTCGGCATCATGGTCGCGATCGGCGTCTGGTCCCACAAGCGTGTGGACGACGTCTCCGACTTCTTCACGGCCGGCGGCAAGATGCCCTGGTGGCTGTCCGGCATCTCGCACCACATGTCCGGCTACAGCGCGGTGATGTTCACCGGATACGCGGGCATCGCCTACACGTACGGCGTCACGTCGTTCGTCACGTGGTCGTTCCCGATCGCGCTCGGCATCGCCATCGGCTCGAAGCTGTTCGCACCGCGCATCAACCGGCTGCGCTCACGGCTGCACGTGGCGTCCCCGCTCGAATACCTCAAGAACCGCTACAACCTGGGCACCCAGCAGGCGCTCGCCTGGTCCGGCATGCTCCTGAAGATCGTGGACGTGGCCGCCAAGTGGGCCGCCATCGCCACCCTGCTGTCCGTCTTCACCGGCATCTCCATCAACCAGGGCATCCTGATCACCGGCGCCATCACAGCGATCTACTGCACCATCGGCGGACTGTGGGCCGACGCGCTCACCGAGCTGGGGCAGTTCATCATCCAGCTCATCGCCGGTGTCGCCATGTTCGTCGCCGTCGTCTCCAAGCTCGGCCCGTTCGGCGGCATCTTCGGCGTCTGGGACGAGCCCGAGCTCGCCGGACACGGCAAGCCGCTCGTCGGCCCGTACGGCACGGTGTTCCTGCTGGCGTTCCTCTTCATCAAGCTCTTCGAGTACAACGGCGGCATGCTCAACCAGGCCCAGCGCTACATGGCCACCGGCTCCGCCCGCGAGGCCACGCGCTCGGCCCGCCTCTCGGCGATCCTGTGGCTGGTCTGGCCCGTTGTCCTCTTCTTCCCCATGTGGGTGTCGCCGCTCCTGGTGCACGCGCAGAAGCCGGACGGTTCGGACTCGTACGGCCTGATGACGGAACAGCTTCTGCCGCACGGCCTGTTGGGCCTGGTCATCGTCGGCTTCTTCTCGCACACGATGGCCATGTGCTCCTCCGACGCGAACGCCATCGCCGCCGTCTTCACCCGTGACGTGGCGCCCGCGGTCTCGAAGAGGGCGAAGGAGCAGTGGATCGGGAACAAGGGGCTGCTCGCCGCCCGCCTCACCACGGTGGTCTTCCTCGGTCTGTCCATGGCGGTCGCCACGCAGGTCAACTCGCCCACGTTCAAGGACATCATCACCGTCGTCATCAAGTGGGTCGCCGGCCTCATGGGCCCGATCGCGATCCCGATGATGCTGGGTCTGCTGCGCACCTTCCGCAAGTCCGGTCCCACGGCGGCGCTCACCAGCTGGGCCGCGGGTCTGCTCGCCTTCTGGCTGGTCAACTACCCGATCAGCTGGAACGTCGAGGGCGGTGTGCCGCTCGAGTACCAGGTGTCGATCCCGCTGGCCGTCTCGCTCGTGCTCTACATCCTCATCGGCTACCTCAAGCCGGAGGACACCCCGGAGCGGGACGCGCTCATCGAGCGCATCAACACGGACGACGACGGGTCCACCGGGGCGGCGGCGGTTCCCGCGCCGGCGGAGCCGCAGGACGGGACGGTCGGCACGCAGCCGCCGGGCCGACTCTCGTAGGACTCGTTCCTCACCGGACGCCGGGCGGGCTGATCACAGCCGGTCCGGCGCTTCGGCGTTCACGCCCTCGGGTAGCGGGCCAGCCACCCCGGCGAGGACGCCGCGGGGCTGTGCAGGGCGGGCCCCTGCGTCATCTCCATCGCGAAGTCGTCGGCGAGCTCCAGGACCGTGGGGCGGCCCTCCAGCTCGGTCACCCAGCCCGGCGGCAGCGCGGTCTCCCCGTGCAGGGCGCCGAGCAGGCCCCCGCACAGCGCGCCGGCCGCCTCGGACGGGCCGCCGTGGTTCACCGCGAGACACAGTCCGTGCCGTATGTCCTCGCCCACCAGGGCGCAGTACACCGCCACGGCGAGCACGCCCTCCGCGAGCCCGTCACCCGCGAGTTCGTCGACACGGGCGGCCGACGGCATGCCCTGGCGGACCGCGCCGAGCGCGTGCTTGAGCGCGTCCGTGACCGGCTGGTGCCCCGGGCGCGCGGCCAGCAGGACGAGGGCGCGCTGCACGGCGCCGTCCAGGCTCTCGCCGCGCGCGAGTCCGTGCACCAGGACCGCGTACGCGCCCGCGGAGAGGTAGGCGGCGGGCGCGCCGTGCGTCTGGACCGCGCACTCGGCGGCGAGCTGGAAGACGAGCTGCGGCTCCCAGCCGACGAGCAGCCCGAACGGGGCCGAGCGGGCGGCCGGCGCGGATCCGGCGGCGGCCACGTTCTTCGGCTTCTCCAGGGTCCCCATGACGTCGTTGCCGAGTCCGAGGAGGCAGTCGCGGGAGGGGTCGCGGCGCGAGTACAGCCACTCCTCGCGGGCCAGCCAGCCGTCCTCCTTGCGGCGCTCGTCCGGGCCCCAGTCGCGCTGGGTCGCGGCCCAGCGGAGGTAGGCGCGGTGCACGTCGGTCGGCGGATGCCAGGCGCCCGTGTCGCGCCGCACCTGCGCCCTTATGAGACCGTCCACGGTGAAGAGCGCCTGCTGGGTGGCGGCGGTGACGGCGCCGCGACGCCCGTAGGCGGGAGCGAGGTCGGTCAGTCCCTGCGGGCCGTGCGCGGCCCTGACCTCCTCCAGGGAGAGTCCGGCCAGCGGCGCCCCGAGGGCATCGCCGAGCGCGGCCCCGATGAGCGTGCCGCGGACCCGGCTGCGGAAATCCTGCTGCTCGGCGCGGCCCCATACGGCCGATGAGGGTCCCCCCTGCTTGGGGGTCAGTGGGGCTGCCACGGGGAGCTCTCCCCTCCGGGTCTCGTTACGCGTGCGACGACTGCGCAGCACTGTAATCGACGGGGCGTACGCGGTTGAGAGCCGAAGCGGCACAGGCGAAGTCGCCCTTGAGGCCAATTCACCCGCTATTCTTCCGCAAACCGGACGATGTCCCGGGGAACGGCCCGGTGACCTGCGGCGCGGCGCCGCTCGACGGCCGTCCGACGTGCGGCGTTCACCGTGCGTTGGCTCACGCATCGCCGGACACCCGGAACATCCGCACCATGACGCAGATGACTCGTGTCAGGGCCTCCTCGTACGCCCTGGCCGCCGCCCTCCTCGTGGGCCTCTCCGCACCTGTCGCCGCCGCGCACCCCGCCTCCCACGACGGGCAGACCTCGCACCACCGCATCCCGTTCACAGCGGCGACCGTGACGGCGTCCGAGGACGGCTCCTCCTTCACCGTCGAGTGGAAGGCGCCCGGTCTCCGGCACGTGGTGGTCCGCGCGGGCGGCCGCACCGTCGCCTCCGGCGGCTCGACCGGCAAGGTCACCGTGCGCGGCCTGCCCGCCGCCGACCGCCAGTGGTTCGACCTGGTCCCCGACCGTGGCCAGGGCCTGCACCTCGCCGACCGCGAGATACGCCTCGACGGCGCGGTCAACTTCCGTGACGCGGGCGGCTACCGCACCACCGACGGGCACTGGGTGCGGATGGGCGAGATCTACCGCACCGCTTCCCTGGACAAGCTCACGGACAGGGACCTGGCGAAGCTGAAGCGCCTGGGCATCTCCGTGGACTACGACCTGCGTACGCAGCAGGAGCGCGCCTCCGCGCCCGACCGCGTCCCCGCCGGCTCCCGCTACGTCGTCGCGGACGTGCTCGGCGACCTCGGCGGCCTGTCCGGCATGCCCGCGACGCCGGAGGCCGCCGCCCAGCTGATGGTGGACGCGGAGAGGACCATGGTCTCCGCCCCCACCGCGCAGAAGGCCTACACCACGGTCTTCCAGGGCATCGCGGACGCCGACGGCGCGAACGCGCTGTTCCACTGCACGGCCGGCAAGGACCGCACGGGCTGGGCGAACGCCACGCTCCTGACCGCGCTCGGCGTGCCGCGCGAGACGGTGATGAACGACTACCTGGCCAGCAACACGTACCGCGCGAAGGAGAACGCGGCGACGCTCGCCGCGATGCCGCCCGCCCAGGCCGCCGTGTACAAGCCGATGCTGGACGTCCGCCCCGAGTACCTGAACTCGGGCTTCCAGGAAGTGACGAGCCGCTACGGCACGTTCGACCACTACCTGGACAACGCCCTCGGCCTCAGCCACCACGACGTACGCGACCTGCGCGAGGACCTGCTGGTCGGCTAGCGGGTTTCCCGGCGGCGTCCGCCGAGGAGGGCGAACTCGCGGGGACCGCCCTCCTCGGCGAAGGGGCGACCGACCCTCACGGCAGGCGGCAGGGCGGTGCTGGGACGGGGCCGTTCATGGCGATGCATCTCCCCTTACCCGCACGCAGCCACAGCCGGGGAGGAGTCCCTGCACTTCCCCGGTTCTGCGGAGCGGAAGGCCCGGTCGCAGCGGCACCGTCCACGTCCGTGACTCCAAGAACCGGCGAGGCCCTCAACTGGCCTTCTCCGACAGCTCCTGGCGGGGATCCATCGCTTACGCCGCATACCGTTCCTGAACGGCGTCCCTTGCTGCCGCGACCCGTGCCAGACGGGGGGCGAGGCGGGTGCGGTCCGCGCCTGGACTGTTGAGGAGCTCCGTCAGGGCGAGTGCGATCTCGGTGAGATCGTCCCAGGCCGCGCCGGAGGCCAACAGCTCGGCGAGCCGGCTGTCCAGGGCAGGCCAGTCGGCGAGAGCCGCGGAACTGAGCAACAGAAGGCTCTGATCCTTCGCGCGCGTGGAGAGTTCCGGGACCGCCGCAAGCTGCTCGGCGTCCCGCCACGACGCTTCCGCCGCGTGCCCGTCACCGACGCCGGCGGTGAGGGCGAGTTCTATGCTTCCGGCCACGACGTCCTGTGTGCGCAGCCGCGTCGCCACTCGCCGTGCCGCGGCCACGTTCCCGAGCAGGCGCAGCGCGTAGACCTCGACCTGAAGTGCGGGGCCGTCCGTCCCGTCGCCGCCCTCTCCCCGCTGCCCCAGCTCCGCCAGAGTCTGCTCCGCATGCCCCTGGTACAGATGGATCACGGCGCGAGCGAGATGGTTCTGCCCCCGGTCTCCGCCCAGCTCCAAGTGCCGGGCGAGATCCGCCCAGGCCTGGTCCAGGCGGCCCACGGCAAGCGACACGTTGATGCGAATGTCGAGATACGAGGCGGACGACGGGTCGAGCTCGACCGCCCGATCGGCGTCCGAGAGGGCCCGTGGGAAGTCACGCAGATACCGGTGCACCTCGGCTCGCTGCGCCCACGCCCAGGCGTAGTCCGGGTCCAGCTCCAGGGATCTGCTCAGCGCGGCCAGCGCCTCGTCGTCACGGTCGAGCCGGTAGAGGGTCATGCCTCGACACGCGTGGGCCTGCGCGTACTCCGCGTCCAGTCCGATCGCCCGGTCGAATTCGGCGAGAGCCTCCACGTACCGCCGGGTCATGCGCAGGACCTCGCCGCGCTCGACGGCCACCCAGGCCAGATCCGGCCCCAGTTCCTTCGCGCGGTCCAGGTCTGCCATCGCGCGGTCCGGTGCGTCCAGGCGGTGCGATGTCTTCGCCCGGTGGACCAGTGCCCATACGTAGTCGGCGTCGAGTTCGAGGGCCCGGTCGAGAGCCGTAAGCGCCTCCGCGGTGCGGTCGAGGCTCCTGAGGGTCACTCCCCGGCGGGCATGCGTGACCTCGTCCGTACCGTCCAGGCCGAGAGCCACGTCGAAGTCGGCCAGCGCCTCCTCGTACCGGCCTTCCTGGCGAAGGGTCTCCGCCCTTTCCCTGCGGTACCAGGCGTTGTCCGGCTGGATCTCCACCGCGCGGTCGAGATCCGCCAGGGCCTGCGCCGTCTCGTCGCGCGCGTTCCTCACCCCGGCCCGCTGCACCAGCGCCCACCCGTAGTCCGGGCTGAGTTCGATCGCCCGGTCCAGGTCGCGCAGGGCCAGTTCGTCGTGGTCCGTCACGTGATGGGTCACGCCCCGGCTCGCATGGGCGGCGGCGTACGCGTCGTCGATACTCAGGGCCCGGTCGAACTCCGCGAGAGCTTCCGGGTAGCGGCCGGCGAGGCGCAGGTGTTCGCCGCGCTGGAGAGCCACCCAGGTGTCGTCCGGGCTCACGCTCAGCGCGCGGTCCAGGTCCTCCCAGTGCCGCGTGTCGTCGCCCCGGTCCCGCCACACCTTGGCCCGGTACGTCAGAGCCCGCGAGTCGGTCGGCTCCATGGCGATGGCCCGGTTGAGCACGTCGAGGGCCTCGTCACCGCGCTCCAGGTCGTACAGGGAAAGCCCCTTGATCACCAAGGCCTCGTACCCGTCCGCGCCGAGTTCCAGGGCGCGGTCGGCGTCCGCCAGCGCCTCTTGGAGGTGGTCCAGGACCCAGTGTGCCTCCGCTCGCCCGATCAGGAAGTCGGCGTCGCCCGGAGCGAGTTCCACCGCCCGGTCCAGATCGACGAGGCCGTCCTCGGCGCGGCCCTGCATGAGTCGGGTGTAGCCACGGCCGTAGTACGCCCTCGCCTGCTCGGCGTCCAGCCCGATGGCGTGGTCGTACTCGGCCACCGCGCGCTCGAGCTGCCTCTCGTGGCGCAGGTCCCGGCCCCGTACCGTCCGGATGAGCGCCCTTGTCCGGGGGTCCTGCGCCGCCCGGTCGAGGAGCAGCCCCAGAGCCGCGACGGTCCCTCCCGCTTCCAGGGCGCTGAGCAGGTCACGCCCCCACTGGGCCACGGTGTCCGCGCCCGCGTCGTCCCCCGCCTCCGCGATCATCTGCGCCCAGGCCCGTCCGACGGACTCCCCCTCGTCGATCGCGTCGACGGCCTCCCGCAGGACGCCGGGCAGCGCGGTGCGGGGGCCCGCGCACAGCAGGTGGTACGACTGGGCGAGGCGCAGCTCGCGCCAGCTCCTCGCCGACCACGCGTCGGACCCGGACAGTCCCGCCTCCGCCTCCGCCCGCCAAGCGCCGAACGTCTCCGCGAGCCGCGTCTGCCGGTCCGCCCAGTCCCGCGGCGACTGATGGCGCTGCAACCGCAGCATCTGCGAGCGCACCACCCCGTGGTACTGGACCCGGTCGCCGCGGTCGCTGACGAACGCCAGCCCGCGCAGCCATCCGTACAGCGTCGCGGCGTCGTCGTCCGGGCACCCCACGGCGGCCCGGAAGACGTCCGCGTCGAGGCGGCGTGGCAGAGCACAGGCGAGGGCGACGGCGCGCCGCACTTCGTCCTGTTCCCACTTCAGGAACCGCTCGACGGCCGTGGGGCTCGGGTCGCCGACGTCGTCAGGGTCGGCGGGCCGGCTCTCGGCCAGGGTGGAGACCAGGACGGGGAGGCCGCCCGTCAGCCGCAGCACCTCTTCGACGACAGGCTCGGCGACCACTCCCTTGTCCGCGAGCAGGCCGCGCGACTCGGCCTCCGTGAAGGGTTCGAGCGGGATGTTCCCCACGTAATCGGCGTAGCCGCCCCATCGCGACGCATCGAAGTCACGCTGGCCGGCGGTGGTCACCACGACGTTCGCGGGAAGCGTCCCGTACCGCTCCGTCGTCATCACATCCCGCAGCCACCCGTCCAGGAACGGCCCGGTCCGCTCGTACGTGTCGAAGAACAGCACGACCCACGGCACGGAAGCGGCGATGTGTGCCAGCTCGGTGAGCAGGACCGGGGTCAGGGACTTCTCCGGCGCCAGGACCAGTTGCGCGTCCTCCTGGCTGCCCAGCCGAGCGCTGAGGCCCGCCTTCAGCCGGTCTGCTCCACGTGCGAGCGGGGCGGGGTCCACGGCCCCGGCGAATGCTCCGACGCCCGGCACGAGTCCGAGACCCACCAGGCCCGCCCGTGCCACTGCCATGCTGCCTGCCGAGGGCGAGGCGGGCTCGGACTGCTCCGGAACCAGGGCCGCAGCGGACGCCGACTCGGCCTCGTGACGGTGCTCCCGGTGTGCGGCAAGCCGCCGGTCGAGGTCCTTGAGGCGGTGACCCTGCGCGGCGAACTGTGAGCCGAGCGCCGCCAGAGCCTCCGGAACGCTGCCCACCGCCTCGTCGACGTACGCCGTCAGCGCGCCGCGCTCGCGCGCCACCTGCTCGAGTTCCCGCACCAGGAAGGTCTTGCCGACCCCGGCGTTGCCGTGGACATGGAACAGGAACCGATGCCGCTCGTCGTCCACCGGTATCTCGAAGTTGCCCCGGAACGCGGTGAGTTCGTCACGTCGGCCCACGAACCCCGCGCGCCTGCGTCGACGTATCAACTCCTGCATCGACGGCCTTGAAGCGCCCACGGCGCACACCCCTCCCCGTCACCGCCAGATCCCTGCCCTTCAGTGTGCCGCACGTCCCGAACGAGGGCCTGCCCACGCGCTGTTACAGGCTTGGGACGTACGCACTCCGGGGCGCGTACAACGTTTTCCTTGGGTGGCCTGTCTTTCTTCACGTAACCAGGAACACCCCCACAGGACACCAAGAAGGATGGGAACAGTGCGCCGCACTCTCGTCACAGCCCTTGCCGTCACCGCGCTGGCCGTGCCGCTCGGACTCGCGTCCGCCGCCGGTACCGCCGCCGCTGCCACACCCGTTCCGCCTCGCGTCCCCGCCACGGACTTCAACCACGACGGGTACGGGGACCTCGTGCTCGGGGCGCCGGGCGCGACCGTGTCCGGGAAGGAGACCGCCGGGGCCGTCTCCGTGGTCTACGGCGGGAAGAACGGGCCGGACATCGCAAACTCCAAGGTCTTCACCCGCTCCACCACCGGGATACCCGGGGCCGCCGAGGAGGGCGGCTACTTCGGGGAGCGCGTCACCAGCGGCGACCTCGACGGGGACTCGTACACCGACCTGGTCGTCGCCGGGCTCGGCGGCTCGCCGAGCGTCGTGCTGTGGGGTTCGGCCGCCGGGCTGAGCGGGCAGGGCAGTGTCGCGCTGCCCACGTCGACCGGGATGTTCGCCGTCGGCGACTTCAACGGCGACGGGCACCGCGACCTCGTCACCGACGACTACCCGCGCAGCGACGACCCGGACGACGACGACGCCGGGATGACCATCTCCTACGGCCCCTTCGACCGCGCGAGCGGCAAGCCGGCGAGCCAGGACTCCATCGTCACCAGCCAGACCTTCGGCCCCGCCGACATCGTCGTCGGCGACATGACCGGGGACGGCGCCGACGACATCGTGACGAGCCACGGCTTCGAGGAGATGGCGTACGCCAGCAAGTTCTGGAAGGGCGGGAAGGACGGCGTCTCGCACACCGCGAAGTCGCTGACCTCGTCGTTCCGCGGTGCCGTCGGTGACGTCGACGGTGACGGGTACGGCGACCTCGTCGTCCACGACATCGGCGACAACTACGAGGACATCCCGTACGAGAAGGGCACCGTCCTCGTCATGTACGGGACCGCGAACGGACCCTCCACGACCCGCACGAAGACCATCACGCAGGACACGTCCGGCGTGCCCGGGGTCGGCGAGAGCGGCGACATGTTCGGCACCGACATCTCCGCCGGTGACGTGAACGGCGACGGCTTCGCGGACATCGCCGTCGGCGTGCCCGGCGAGGCCATCGAAGCCATCAAGGACGCCGGCAGCGTCGTCCTGCTCAAGGGCGGCCGCGGTGGCCTGTCCGGCACGGGCTCGCAGGCCTTCAACCAGTCCACGACCGCCGTGCCCGGCGCCTCGGAGACCGGCGACGGCTTCGGCCAGCAGGTCGTCCTGTCCGACCTGAACGGCGACGGCAAGGCCGACCTGACCGCCGCCGCTCCCCTGGAGGACGGCACGTACACGGACTCCGGCGCCGCGTGGGTGCTGCGCGGGGCCACCGGCGGGCTCACCACGAGCGGCATCACGTCGTTCGGCGCCGCCGCCGTCCATGTCCCCGAGAAGAACGCCCAGCTGGGGCAGGACCTCGGCGCACGGTAAACGACAGCGGGAGGGGGTGCGGAACCCAAGAGCCCGCGGGTTCCGCACCCCCTCCCGCACAAGAAGCCCCGCTCAGTCCCCCAGCACCGGCAGCAGTTCCGGCAGGTGGCCGTCCGAGGCCGTCGCCGCGCGCTGCCGCTCCTCCGGGACCTCCCCGTACAGCGTCGTGCGCGGCTTCGCCGGGCGGCCCGCTTCCTCCGCGATCGTGATGAGGTCCTTGATGGAGCGGTACGAGCCGTAACTGGATCCCGCCATACGGGAGATGGTCTCCTCCATCAGCGTGCCGCCCAGGTCGTTCGCCCCCGAGCGCAGCATCTCCGCGGCGCCCTCCGTGCCCAGCTTCACCCAGCTCGTCTGGATGTTCGGGATGTGGGGGTGCAGGAGGACGCGGGCCATGGCGGTGACGGCCCTGTTGTCCCGGGTCGTCGGGCCCGGGCGCGCGATGCCCGCCAGATAGACCGGCGCGTTGGTGTGGATGAACGGGAGGGTCACGAACTCCGTGAAGCCCCCCGTCTCCTGCTGGATAGCGGCGAGCGTGCGGAAGTGGCCGAGCCAGTGGCGGGGCTGGTCCACATGCCCGTACATCATCGTCGACGACGAGCGGATGCCCAGCTCGTGGGCCGTCTTGATGACCTCGACCCAGGTCGCCGTGGGGAGCTTGCCCTTGGTGAGGACCCAGCGGACCTCGTCGTCGAGGATCTCGGCGGCCGTGCCGGGGATCGAGTCGAGGCCGGCCTCCTTCGCCGCGGTCAGCCAGTCCCGGATCGACATGCCCGTGCGCGTCGCGCCGTTCACCACCTCCATCGGGGAGAACGCGTGCACATGCATGCCGGGGACACGCTCCTTCACCGCCTTCGCGATGTCGAAGTAGGCCGTGCCCGGCAGGTCGGGGTGGATGCCGCCCTGCATGCACACCTCGACCGCGCCCACGTCCCACGCCTGCTCGGCGCGGTCGGCGACCTGGGAGAGCGAGAGCGTGTACGCGTCCGCGTCGGTGCGGCGCTGCGCGAAGGCGCAGAAGCGGCAGCCGGTGTAGCAGACGTTCGTGAAGTTGATGTTCCTGGTGACGATGTACGTGACGTCGTCGCCGTTCACCGTCTTGCGGATGTCGTCCGCGATGCCGCAGAGGGCGTCGAGCGCCGGGCCGTCCGCGTGCAGCAGGGCGAGTGCCTCGCCGTCGGTGAGCTTCGTCGGGTCGTCGGCCGCCGTCGCGAGCGCGGCGCGCACATCGCTGTCGATGCGCTGCGGGACCATGCCGGGCGCGGCCTGCTCGCGCAGCGCCTCCCAGTCGCCGTACACGTCGTCGAAGTCGTCGCGCCGGTCGGACGTGCGGCCCGTCGTGTCGATGGTGCGGTGCAGGTCCGTGCGGCCGGTGCCGGTGAAGCCCTCGTCGGGCTCCTGCCAGGGCAGGCCCTCGGGGCGCGCGCCCTCGTCGGCGAGGCCCGTGTCGGCGGAGGCGAGGGCCCCTACGTGCGGAAGGAGGCGCGGGTCGAGCCACGGTTCGCCGCGCTCGATGAACTCCGGGTAGATCGTGAGGCGTTCGCGCAGTTCGAAGCCCGCCTCGCCGGTCTTCGCGGCGAGTTCGTCGATGTGCGGCCAGGGGCGCTCGGGATTCACATGGTCCGGGGTCAGCGGGGACACCCCGCCCCAGTCGTCGATTCCGGCGCCGATCAGGAGCGCGTACTCCTCGTCGACCAGGTTCGGCGGGGCCTGGATGCGGGCGGAGGGGCCGAGGACGTGGCGGGCGACCGCGATGCACGCGGCCAGCTCCTCCAGCTCGGCGTCCGGCATGCCGCGCATCGCCGTGTCCGGCTTGGCGCGGAAGTTCTGGACGATGACTTCCTGGATGCCGTGGTAGCTGCGCTGGATACGGCGCAGCTGGAAGAGCGAGTCGGCCCGCTCCTCGTACGACTCGCCGATGCCGATGAGGACGCCGGTGGTGAACGGGACGTTCGACCGACCCGCGTCCTCCAGGACCCGCAGCCGGACAGCTGGTTCCTTGTCGGGCGAGCCGTGGTGCGGGCCGCCCGGCTCGGACCACAGGCGCGTCGCCGTCGTCTCCAGCATCATCCCCATGGACGGCGCGACCGGCTTGAGGCGCTGGAGGTCGGTCCACGTCATGACGCCGGGGTTGAGGTGCGGGAGCAGGCCCGTCTCCTCAA
Source organism: Streptomyces sp. CB01635 (assembly GCF_002803065.1). Lineage (GTDB taxonomy): Bacteria > Actinomycetota > Actinomycetes > Streptomycetales > Streptomycetaceae > Streptomyces. The sequence continues at coordinate 80,755 of NZ_NNBL01000012.1, read as the reverse complement.
GGACGCGGATCGCCATGGCGCGCACATAGGCGAGCGTGTCGTCGTACCCGTGCGCGTCCAGCCACTCGCGGGCCTCGGGCCAGCGGTCCTCGGGCCGGTCGCCGAGCGTGAACAGGGCTTCCTTGCAGCCCATCTCGGCGCCGCGGCGGGCGATGTCGAGGACCTCGTCCGGCGACAGGTACATCCCGTGGCCGTCCCGGCGCAGCTTCCCGGGGACGGTCACGAACGTGCAGTAGTGGCACTTGTCCCGGCACAGCCGGGTCAGCGGGATGAAGACCTTCTTCGAATACGTGATGACGCCCGGACGGCCCGCGGCCTTCAGGCCCGCATCGCGCACGCGCGCGGCGGACGCCGTCAGGTCCCGCAGGTCGTCGCCGCGGGCCTGGAGCAGGACCGCCGCCTCGGCCATGTCGAGGGCAACGCCGTCGCGGGACCGCTTCAACGCGCGGCGCATCGCGTTGGCAGTGGGTCGTACAGCCTCCGGATCACTCATGCTCCCGAGGATACGAGCGCCCGCCGACAACGTCTGCGCCGCGCTGACGTGCGCGGGATCACGCGACGTACACGTTTCACCCGCGCCCGCCGCGCGTCCTGGACAGATCCTGTAGGCACTGCCCACAGGCACTGCCTACAAGTACTGCTCGTACTCGTCGAGGATCTTGAGGACCGAGGTCTCGTCCGCCGGGGGCAGTTGGAGGACGACCTCGTCGATGCCGAGCTCCGCGTAGTGCGCGAGCTTGCCCGGGCTCGGCAGCACCGCGTACGGGACGACGTGCAGGTCCGCCGGATCGCGGCCCGCCTCCTCCCAGCCGGCCCGCAGCACGGGCATCGACTCGGTCAGGCCGCGCCCGCCGATCGGCAGCCAGCCGTCCGCGTACTCGGTGATGTGCGCGAACAGCTTCGGGCCCGCCGCTCCCCCGATCAGCGTGCGGGGCGCGCCGCCCGCCGGCTTCGGGTAGGCGTGGCTGGCCCGCACCGACACCCCGAACTCACCGTCGTACGCGGTCGGTTCCTGCGCCCACAGGGCCCGCATGAGGCCCACGCGCTCCCGGCCGAGCTCGCGCCGCGTGCGCCATTCGACGCCGTGGTCGGCGGCCTCCTCGACGTTCCAGCCGAAGCCGAGGCCCAGCGTGAAACGGCCGCCGGAGAGGTGGTCGAGGGTGGCGATCTGCTTCGCCAGGTCGATGGGGTCGTGCTGGGCGATCAGCGTGATGCCGGTGCCGAGCCCGAGCCGCTCGGTGACGGCGGCGGCCTGCCCGAGCGCGACGAACGGGTCGAGGGTGCGGCCGTACTCGGCGGGCAGTTCGCCCCCGGCCGGCCACTGCGTCGCCCGCTCCACCGGGATATGGGTGTGCTCGGGCAGATACAGCCCGGCGAACCCGCGTTGCTCCAGCTCACGTGCGAGCCGCACAGGCGTGATGGTCTCGTCGGTCAGGAAAATCGTGGTCGAGATCCGCATGGGGGCATTACTACCCGGCCCTCCCCCAGGAGTCCATGGACTCCCCGGCAGGGACAGTCGTAAGACTCCGATCCCCTTCCCTTACGGGAGAGTTCACGGCTCAATACCAGAGTTGCCTGCACCACCCACGTCACAGACAAAGGGTCACGAGACACCTGGGAGCCGCAGCATGTGCGAGGACGACCACACCACGACCGGCATGGGAAGACGCGCGCTGTTCGTGACGGGAGCGGCCACCGCGCTTACGTTGAGCAGTGTGAGCTTCGCGAGCGCGGCCGACGGCCGCACACCGGCGGACGGTACAACAACCACGAGGACGGTGAAGGGGACGCTGCCGCCCGGCGCGCCCGACTTCGTGTACGTGCCGGTCGAGGTGCCGCGCGGGGTCCGCGAGATCCACGTCGCGTACACCTACACGAAGGCGACCGTCCCGGCCGGCACGCAGAACAACGCCCTGGACATCGGGGTGTTCGACGAGCGGGGCACCGCGCTCGGCGGGGAGGGCTTCCGCGGCTGGTCGGGCGGCGCGCGCACCGAGTTCTTCGTGCGGGCCGACGACGCGACGCCGGGCTACATCCCGGGGCCGGTCCGCGCGGGCACCTGGCACATCGCGCTCGGCCCGTACACGGTGGCGCCCGAGGGCCTCCCGTACGAGCTGACCGTCACGCTCACGTACGGCGAGCAGGGCGAGACCCCGCGACCGGTGTACCCGCCCACGCGCGCCAAGGGCCGGGGCCGCGCCTGGTACCGCGGGGACTGCCATCTGCACACCTGGTACTCGGACGGCAGGCGCACCCCCGCCGAGATCGCGGCGCTCGCGCGCGAGGCGGGCCTGGACTTCATCAACTCCTCCGACCACAACACGCACTCGTCACACGCCCACTGGGCCGACCAGGCGGGCGACGACCTGCTCATCATGGTCGGCGAGGAGATCACGACCCGTAACGGGCACGTGGTGGCGCTCGGCACCGAGCCGGGCACCTTCGTCGACTGGCGCTACCGTGCCCGCGACAACCGCTTCGGCAAGTACGCACGTGAGGTCCGCCGGGCCGGCGGCCTGGTCGTGCCGGCGCATCCGCACGCCACCTGCATCGGCTGCAACTGGAAGTTCGGCTTCGGCGAGGCGGACGCCGTCGAGGTGTGGAACGGCGCGTACACCGCGGACGACGAGATCTCCCTCGCCGACTGGGACAACACGCTGGTGGCGTCCGTTCGGGGTTCGCGTCAGTGGATCCCGGCGATGGGAAACAGCGACGCCCACCGCGACCCGGACCGCATCGGCGGCCCGCAGACGGTGGTTCTCGCCGACGACCTGACCCGCGAGGCCATCCAGGCGGGCATCAAGGCGGGCCGCAGTTACGTCGCCGAGTCGAAGTCCGTGGAGCTGACGTTCACGGCGTCCGGCTCGCGCGGCGAGCACGCCGGCATCGGCGAGCGCCTCCACGTGGACCCCGACGCGCCCGTCACCGTCCGCCTGGAGGTCAAGGGCGCCCCGGGCTGCACGCTCCACCTGGTCACGGACCAGGGCACCCTGTTCACCGCACCGGCGCTCCCCGAGTCCGGGTCGGGCACGGCCGAGTGGCGCACGACGGCGTCGTACGCGGCCTACGTACGGGCCGAGGTCCGGCACCCGGCGACGGTCCCGGGCCTGCCGGGGGCGCTCACCGCGTTCACGAACCCGGTGTTCCTCGGCAAGTAGGCCCTGGACCGACAACGCCTAGTCCTCGACGACCAGCACCGGCGTCTCCCGCGTCAGCACCTCGCCGCGGAAGAACGCCGGGCTGCGCCGTCCCATCACCAGCATGATCACGAAGCCGACGAGCAGCAGGCCCACGCCGATCACGAAGACGGAGCCGACGCCGAGGACGGAGGACCCACTGCCGTAGGCCGGGTTCCACATGTCGACGAGGGTCTTCACGAACACGGCGGACAGCAGGACGCCGCCGAGGACCGGGAAGAGCGCCTTGAAGAAGAAGTCCCTCGGCGAGCGCAGCAGCTCGGAGCGGAAGTACCAGGCGCAGGCGAACGCCGTGAGCGCGTAGTAGAAACAGATCATGAGGCCGAGCGCGTAGATCGTGTCGACGAGTACGTGCTCGGAGACCAGCGTCATGACGGTGTAGAACACGCCGGTGGCGACGCCCGCGGTGACCGTGGCGCGGCCCGGGGTCTTGAAGCGCGGGTGGACGCGGGCGTAGGAGGCGGGCAGCGCCTCGTACGTCGCCATGGCGAGGACGGTGCGGGCGACCGGGATGAACGTGGTCTGCAGGCTGGCCGCGGCCGAGGCGAGGACGGCGACGAAGAGCAGGATGCCGAGGGTGGGGCCCATGACGGGGCCCGCGAGGGCGGCGAAGACGTTGTCGGACGTCGCGGGGTTGGCGAGGCCGAGGCCCTTGCCGCCGGAGCCGACGACCATCTGGGCGGCGACGCCGGTGGCGAGGTAGGAGCCGACGAGGACGACCATCGCGATGAGGGCGGCGCGGCCGGGCGTCTTCTCGCTGCCGATGGTCTCCTCGTTCGCGGTGAGGCAGGTGTCCCAGCCCCAGTACATGAAGATCGACAGGGACAGGCCCGCGGTGAACGCGCCGAACGACTTCACCGAGAACGGGTCGAGCCACGTCCAGGAGAACGGCACGGACGTGGGGAAGTCCGCCGATCCCGCCTTCACGACGGCCATCACGACGAACACGGCGAGCACGACGAGCTGCAGGCCGACCAGCGTGAACTGGACGCCCTTCGTCGCGGTCATGCCGCGGTAGCTGATCGCCGTCGCGGCGGCGATGAGGGCGAGGCAGGTGACGATGTGGACGGCCTTGTTGTCGTCCAGGGAGCCGATGGACGCATTGCCGGTGATCTCGCCCGCGAGGAGCCAGAAGTACGACGTGGCGACGCCCGCCAGGTTGGACAGGACGATGATCGTCGCGATGACCAGGCCCCAGCCGCACATCCACCCCACGCGCGGGCCGAAGGCCTTCACGGTCCAGGTGAAGGACGTGCCGCAGTCGGGCATGGCCTTGTTCAGCTCGCGGTACGCGAAGGCGACGAGCAGCATCGGCAGGAACCCGGCCAGGAAGACGGCGGGCATCTGGAGGCCGACCTCACCGGCCGTGGAGCCGAGCGTGGAGGTCAGGCAGTAGACGGGCGCCACGGTCGAGATACCGATGACCGCGCTGCCGACCAGCCCGACGGAGTTCCCGCCGAGGCCCTTGCTGCGGACGCCCCCGTCGGGGGCGCCGCCTGCCGTGTCGTGGGCAGCCCGTGTCGGCCGCGCGTCCAGCTCAGTCATGAACAGGACGTTAAATGCTGCGGTTTCCGCATAAGGGGGATAAGACCTGAAACCGGCCACCTTTGAATCGATGGCCGATTCACGCAACCATCCCACGCCCTCAAGGCATCTTCAGGTTAACCCCATTCATCGGAAGGAATAACCGCCGACGTCCGATATTCGGTAATCGCAGCGGCGCCCGTTTTGCCGGGTTCGAAATTTTCCGTGTGATGTTTCCGCCGGTTACCCCTGCCAGACGATCGACTGGAGCTCGCTGTAGGCGTGCAGTGCGTACGAGCCCACGTCCCGGCCCACGCCGCTCTGCTTGAACCCGCCGAACGGGGCCTCCATGTTCCGGCCGACCGTGTTCACGCCGACCCCGCCGGCCCGCAGCCGCCGCGCCACCCGGAACGCCCGCGCCACGTCCCCCGACCAGACGTAGTCGATGAGCCCGTACTCGCTGTCGTTGGCGAGGGCCACTCCCTCCTCCTCCTCGTCGAAGGGCACCACCACCACGACCGGGCCGAAGATCTCCTCCCGCACGACCCGCATGTCGTCTCTGCAGTCCGCGAGGAGCGCCGGAGCGACGTAGAAGCCCTTGTCGAGGGCGGGCCGCTCGCCGCCCGCGACGACCCGCGCACCCTCCTTGCGACCCAGTTCGACGTACGACTCGACGCGGTCGCGGTGCGCCGCAGAGATCACCGGCCCGACGACCGTCCCCCGCGCCCTCGGATCCCCGACCTTCATGAAGCCGATGTACTCGGTGAGCTTCGAGACGAGCGCGTCGTACACCCCGCGCTGCGCGATCACCCGCGTCGGCGCCGTGCAGATCTGCCCGCTGTAGAAGGCGTACGTCGTGCCGATCCCCGCGACCGCCGAGGCGAGGCCCGCCTCGTCCAGGTCGTCGAAGACGAGCGCCGCGCCCTTCCCGCCCAGCTCCATCAGCTGCCGCTTCATGCCGCGCCCGCACACCTCGCCGATGCGCCGGCCGACCGCGGTGGAGCCGGTGAAGCTGACCATGTCGACGTCCGGCGAGTCGACGGCCGCCTCACCCACGTCCACAGCCGTCCCGCTGACCACGTTCACCACACCGGGCGGCGCCCCCGCCTCCTCCAGAGCGGCCGCCATCCGGTACACCGACAGCGGATCCTGCGGGGCCGGCTTCACGACGACCGTGTTTCCCATGGCGAGTGCCGGGGCGACCTTGCCCGCCGGATTCGCCCACGGGTTGTTGTACGAGGTGATGCAGGTGACGACGCCGACGGGCTGCCTTACCGCGAGCGCCCCGAGGACACCCGCCTTCCCCATCGGCCCCGCCTCGCTGATCTGCGGCGGCAGTGCCTGCTCGACCGGTTCGAGCGCGCCCTTCGCATAGCGGCGGAACCGCGCCACACCCACCGCGACCTGCATGCCGCGGGCGGTCCCGCTCGTCGCGCCGCTCTCCGCCTGCGCGAGCTCCGCGTTCGCCGCGAAGTCGCGCTGCATCACGTCGGCGGCCCGGTCCAGGATCGCGGCGCGCTCCTCCGGCTTCGTACGCGACCACGATCCGAAGGCCTCGCGGGCCGCCGACGCCGCGTCATGGACCTGCGCGCGGGACGCCTCGGGGGCGAGCCCCACGACCTCCTCCGACGCCGGGTCGACGACCTCGTAATGCCCGCCGTCCGGCTCGGTCCACTCGCCGCCGATGAACAACCGCTGGGAATCGTCCACTTGACGCGTCACTTGGTGGACACCGTCCTCGTGTCGCGGCCCGACCGCAGCACCGTCCCGGGCACGGCCCCGGTCACGACGTCCTCGCGGATGACCTCGACGCCGTTGACCCACACCGCGTTGATGCCGATCGCCTTCGAGTCGAGGCGCGGGCTGTCGCCGGGCAGGTCGTGGACGAGGGTGGCCTTGCCCGCGTCGATCCGCTCCGGGTCGAACAGGACGAGGTCCGCGTGCCAGCCCTCCTCGATCCGGCCGCGTTCACGCAGCCCGAAGAGCCGCGCCGGATCGTCGGTGAGCATCTTCACCGCCTCCTCGATCCCGGCCAGCTTCCGCCCGCGCAGACAGTCCCCGAGGAAGCGGGTCGTGTACGGCGCCCCGCACATCCGGTCCAGGTGCGCCCCCGCGTCGGACCCGCCGAGCAGCACGTCCTCGTGGCTCCAGGTCTCGGCGCGCAGCGCCCACGAGTCCGGGTCGTTGTCGCTGGGCATGGGCCAGAGGACCGTCCGCAGACGGTCGTTGGCACAGATCTCGACGAGGCACTCGAAGGGTTCCTGGCCGCGCTCGGCCGCGATGTCGTTCACCACGCGCCCGGTCAGGCCCTCGTTCGCCTGCGAGTACGTGTCCCCGATGACGTACCGCCCGAAGTGGGCGAGCCGCCGGAAGACACCGGCCTCCTTGCTGTCCGCGCGCCGCAGCATCTCGGACCGCACGTCCGGGTCGCGCAGCTTCGCGATCCGCTCGTCGACGGGCAGGGAGAGGACCTCGCCCCAGCCGGGGATGAGATTCAGGGCGCAGAACGTGCCGAGCGACATGTTCATGGGCGTCAGGATCGGCATGGTCAGCGCGACGATCCGGCCGCCGGCCTTGCGGGCCCGCTCGCTGGGGATCAGCTGGCGCGGCACCCGCTCGGGGACGGCCGCGTCGATGGTGAGGACGTTCCAGTTCAGGGGCCGCCCGGCGGCGGCACTCATCTCCACGAACAGGTCGATCTCGTCGTCGCTGAACTGGTCGAGGCACCCGGCCACGATCGCCTCGATCTGCGTGCCCTCGTGCTCGGCGACGGCCCGGCTCAGCGCGAGCAGCTCCTCGGGCCGCGCGTGCCGCGAAGCGACCGGCTGCCCGTCACCGTCCGAGTGCGTCGAGGACTGGGTGGTCGAGAAGCCCCACGCGCCCGCGTCCATCGCCTCGTGGAACAGGGCGAGCATCTGCTCCAGCTGCTCGGGCGTCGGCTGCCCGCCGACCGCGTCCGCGCCCATCACGTACCGGCGCAACGCGCAGTGCCCCACCATGAAACCGGCGTTGACGGCGATCCGCCCGTCGAGGGCGTCGAGATACTCACCGAACGAGTTCCAGCTCCAGGGCGCGCCCTCCTCTAGCGCGACCAGCGACATGCCCTCGACCTTGGACATCATCCGCCGCGTGTAGTCGGCGTCCTCGGGCCGCTCCGGGTGCAGCGGCGCGAGCGTGAAGCCGCAGTTGCCGCCCGCGACGGTCGTCACGCCGTGGTTCAGGGAGGGCGTCGCGTACGGGTCCCAGAACAGCTGGGCGTCGTAGTGGGTGTGCGGGTCGACGAAGCCGGGCGCGAGAATCCGTCCCCGCGCGTCCTCACTGCTGCCCGCGGGCTCGGTCACGGCCCCCGGCTCGGCGATGACGGCGATACGCCCGTCACGTATCCCCACGTCGGCGACGTAGGCGGGGGCTCCCGTCCCGTCGACTACGGTCGCTCCCTTGATCAGATGATCGAGCACGAGGTCGTCCCCCTCCTGAAGGGTGAGTGGTGGCGGGTTCGCGGGCGCCGATCCAGCCCGTCCGGCGTTCGATGACGAGCCCGAAGGGCGACAGGGGGTCCGGGGCACAGCCCCACGTCGGTCACCCGTGCAACCCGTGACCCCAGGGGGCCCCGGCCCCCGTCCGGGAAGGGAGGGGCCGGGGCGGTCCATGGGTGACCGGCCGGATCAGACGGCCTCACGGAAGCGCGTGGTCCGGTGCACCGGATCCGTATCGATCTTCGGAATGACGTGCTCGCCGATGAGCTTGATCGACTGGAGCGTGTCCTCCTTGGAGATGCCGATCGGCATGCCGAACGACAGCTGGTCGGCGCCCGCCTGCTCCCACCGCTTGCACTGCGTGAGCACCTCGTCCGGGTCGCCGCAGATCAGCAGCTCCTCGGCGATGAGGAGTTCGATGATCTCCTCGTTGAACTCGGGCAGCGTCTCGGGCCACACGGGGAAGCCCTCGGGCCGCGGGAACGTGTCGTGGTAGCGGAAGACGAGCGACTGGAGGTAGTGCAGCCCGCCGTTCGCGGCGATCCGTACGGCCTCCGCGTGTGTCGGCGCGCAGATCGCGGTCGAGGTCACCATGACGTTGTCGTTGACGAAGGCCCCGACGGGCTCCGCCTTGCCGATGTTCGACTTGTACTGGTCGAGCACCCACTCCATGTCGGAGACCTTCTGGACACTGAAGCCCAGGACGCCGAGGCCCTTCCTGGCGGCCATCGCGTACGAGGGCGGGGAACCGGCCGCGTACCACATGGCGGGGTGCGCCTTCCCGTACGGCTTGGGGAAGATCTTGCGCGGCGGCAGCTGCCAGTGTTTGCCCTTGAACCCGACGTACTCCTCCTGGAGCCACATCTTCGGGAACTCGGCGATGGTCTCTTCCCAGATCTCCTTCGTGTAGTTCATGTCGGTGACGCCGGGGATGAAGCCGAGGATCTCGTGGCTGCCCGCGCCGCGCCCGCTGCCGAACTCGTGCCGACCCTCGCTGAGATGGTCGAGCATGGCGACCTTCTCGGCCACCTTCACCGGGTGGTTGACCTGGGCGAGCGGGTTGAAGATGCCGGAGCCGAGGTGGATGCGTTCGGTGGCGTGGGCGAGGTAGCCGAGGAAGACGTCGTTGGCGGAGAGGTGCGAGTACTCCTCCAGGAAGTGGTGCTCGGACGCCCAGGCGTACTTGAAGCCCGACTTGTCCGCCTGGATGACGTACTCGGTCTCCTCCATCAGCGCCTTGTGCTCGGCGAGCGGGTCGGTCTCGGCCCGCTTGCCCACATATCCCTGTACAAAGAGCCCGAATTCCAAGGAGGTTCACCGTCCCCTGTCTGTGACCGGCGGCTGCGTCAGAGGCTCTTGCGCTCTTTCTGACGTACCGTCAGATTCGATGTGCCGACTGTTCCACCGTGCCCGTACAGCGTCAATACCTGATGCAGCGTCACATCCGGAAAAGATCACAGCACGCTGACGCCCGCCAGCCACCCGCCGTCGATGACGAACGGCTGGCCCGTGATGTACGCGGAGTCCTCCTGTGCGGTGAGGAACAGCGCGAGCCGCGCCACCTCCTCGGGCTGCCCGACCCGCCCCAGCGGCACCAGCTTGCGGTACAGCTCGTCGAGGGCCTGCGAGGCCTCCTCGGTGTCCGCGCCCGGGTCCAGCTGCGAGGGATTGCTCATGGCGGTGTCGATGGCGCCGGGGCAGACGGCGTTCACGCGGATCTTCTTCGCGGCCAGCTCGAGGGCCGCCACCTTCGTCAGCCCCACGATGGCGTGCTTGGTGGCGGTGTACGCGCCGACGTACGCCATGCCCGTCACCCCCGTGTAGGAGGCCGTGTTCACTATCGAACCGCCGCCGGCGGCCTCGATCTCGGGCGCGACGGTCTTGATCCCGAGGAAGGCACCCACCTGGTTGACCTGGATGATCTGCTGGAACTCGTCCAGGGGCGTGCTCACCAGCTCGTTGAACCGCAGGATCCCCGCGTTGTTCACGAGCCCGTCGATCTTCCCGTACGCCTTCTTCGCGGCGACGACGGCGGCCGCCCAGTCGTCCTCGCGGCTCACGTCCAGATGGACGTAGAGCCCGCCGATCTCCTTGGCGAGCGCCTCGCCCTGGTCGTCGAGGACATCCCCGAGCACCACCTTGGCGCCCTCCGCGGCGAACAGCCGCGCCTCCTGCTCGCCCTGCCCGCGCGCCGCGCCCGTGATGACGACGACGCGCCCGTCCAGCTTGCCCATGCCGGTACTCCCAATCGGTGAGGTGCCTGGTCGTTGCCTGGTCGTTCAGGTGCTCAGTCGTTCAGGTGCGGAGCGACGTCGGCACCGAACGCCGCCATCTGGTCGGTGAGTTCACCCAGGCTCCGGGAGCGGAACCGGACCTGGATCTGGTTCACACCCATCGCGCCGTACGCACGCAGCGACTCGGCGAGGGCCTGCGGGGCGCCGGACAGGGTGCGTCGGCCGACATGCCAGGCGGGCTCGCCCACGTACAGGGGCTCGGCGATCGCTCCCACGGTGACGGGAGCCTCGATGCCCGCCTCCTCCCGCAGCCGCTTCAACTTCGCGACCTGTGCGGGGAGTTGGTCGCGCGTGTCCCCCTGCGGCAGCCACCCGTCCCCCTTCACGGCGGCGCGGCGCACAGCGGGAGCCGAGGAGCCGCCCACCCACACGGGGACGCGGCTCTGCGCGGGACGCGGCCGCTGCCCGAGCCCCTCGAACGCGTACCGCTCCCCCTTGAACGACGGATACTCCTCGGGCCCGAGCGCCGCCTTCAGTGCGTCCAAGGCCTCGTCGAGCACGGCCCCGCGCCGCGCGAAGTCGACCCCGAGCGCCTCGAACTCCTCCTGTACGTGCCCTGCCCCGACCCCGAGGATCAGGCGGCCCCCGGAGAGATGGTCGAGGGTGGCGTACTGCTTGGCGGTGGCCAGCGGGTGGCGCAGGCCGACGATCGCGACGTGGCTCATGAGGCGCACGTTCTCGGTGATGCCCGCGAGGTAGGCGAGCGTGGCCACCGGGTCGTACCAGACGGTGCTCATCGCGTCGGCGAGGCGGCGGGGGATGGCGACGTGGTCGCAGCAGGCGATGTAGTCGAAGCCTGTGCGGTCGGCGGTGCGGGCGATCTCGGCGAGGTCGGCGGCGCCGGCCCCGGCCTCCCAGCCCTCGGCGTACATCGTGGACTGGGACTGGACGGGGAGCTGGATGCCGTAGGCGAGGTGCGACGTCCCGGACGTCATGGGGTCACTCACCACCCTGCCCCGCCCAGAGCCCGTCGTCGGTCAGCCCCAGCAGGTCGATGGCGTTGCCGCGCACGATGCGCTCGACGACGTCCGTGTCCAGGTGCCCCATCTGCGCCTCGCCGACCTCCTTGGACTTCGGCCAGGTGGAGTCGGAATGCGGGTAGTCGGTCTCGTAGAGCACGTTCGCGACACCGATCGCGTCGAGGTTCCTGAGCCCGAACGCGTCGTCGAAGAAGCAGCCGTATACGTGATCGGCGAAGTACTCGGAGGGCCGCTTGCGGACCTTGTCGGCGACGCCGCCCCAGCCGCGATTCTCCTCCCAGACCACATCCGCGCGCTCCAGGATGTACGGGATCCAGCCGATCTGGCCCTCGGCATACATGATCCTGAGGTTCGGGAAGCGCTCGAACTTGCCGCTCATGAGCCAGTCGACCATCGAGAAGCAGCAGTTGGCGAAGGTGATGGTCGAGCCGACGGCGGGCGGCGCGTCGGCCGAGGTCGACGGCATCTTGCTGGACGACCCGATGTGCATGGCGATGACGGTGCCGGTCTCGTCACAGGCCCGCAGGAAGGGGTCCCACTCGTCCGTGTGGACGGAGGGCAGTCCCAGGTGGGGCGGTATCTCGGAGAAGGCGACGGCACGCACGCCCCGGGCGGCGTTGCGTCGCACCTCCGCCGCGGCGAGCTCGGCGTCCCACAGCGGGACGAGGGTGAGCGGTATCAGCCGCCCCTGCGCCTGCGGCCCGCACCACTCCTCCACCATCCAGTCGTTGTACGCCCGCACACCGAGCAGCCCGAGCTCGCGGTTCTTGGCCTCGGTGAACGTCTGCCCGCAAAAACGCGGAAAGGTGGGGAAACAGAGCGCGGACTGGACGTGGTTGACGTCCATGTCGGCGAGCCGGGCCGGCACGTCGTACGAGCCCTTGCGCATCTGCTCGTACGTGATGACCTCGAGCTTGATCTCGTCGCGGTCGTATCCGACGGCGGTGTCGAGTCGGGTGAGGGGCCGGTGCAGGTCTTCGTAGACCCACCAGTCACCTATCGGCCCCTCCTCCCCGGGCGCGCCCATGACGGGCGCGAACTTGCCGCCCAGGAACGTCATTTCCTTCAGGGGCGCGCGCACGATGCGCGGGCCTTCGTCCCGGTACTTGGCCGGGAGGCGGTCCTGCCAGACGCCGGGCGGTTCCACAGTGTGGTCATCCACCGAAATGATCCGGGGAAAGACCCGCGGGCTCTCCCCGGTCTCCTTCTTGGTCTCCGTGGTCTCCATGTCGACCACGGTAGCGCCGATCTGACGACCCGTCAGCTCTCTGGACGGCGGGGACATGAGGTGAGGTGTCTGTGATGGCTGTCTCGCGCGGCTGACGTATCCGCCATGAACAAGGCAAACTGGCCTCGTCGTCTTTGGATCTGACGCATGCGGCAGGGGGCAGCGATGGACGGTGTACCGCGGGTACCGGAGCAGCGGTGCGCCGGGACCTCCGAGGGCACCGGGAGCGCCGAGCTGCCCGCGGCCACGGAGGTCCCGGCGGGCCTGCGCTTCAGTGTGCTCGGCCCGGTGCGCGCCTGGCGCGGCGACGAGCTCCTGACCACGGGCTCCCCGCAGCAGCGCGCCCTGCTCGCGGCACTCCTGCTGCGCGAGGGGCGCACCGCGACGGCCGCCGAGCTGATCGACGCCCTGTGGGGCGACGAGTCCCCGTCGCAGGCCCTCGCGGCCGTCCGCACGTACGCCTCCCGCCTGCGCAAGATCCTCGGCCCCGGCGTCCTCGTCAGCGAGTCCGGCGGCTACGCGATCCGCTCCGTCAGCGGCGACGCGCTCGACCTGGCCGCGGCGGAGGCGCTGCGCTCCGACGCCGAGAAGGCCCGGGGCGCCGGGGACCTGTGCAAGGCGCGCGAGCTGGTCAGCCGGGCGCTGGCCCTGTGGGACGGCGAGCCTCTCGCCAACATCCCCGGCCCCTACGCCGAGACCCAGCGCGCCCGCCTCGAGGAATGGCGCCTCGGCCTGCTCGAATCCCGCCTCGACATGGACCTGGAGCAGGGCTGCCACGCGGAGGCGGTCTCCGAACTCACCGCCCTCACCGCGGCGCACCCCCTGCGCGAGCGCCTGCGCGAACTGCTCATGCTGGCCCTCTACCGCTCCGGCCGCCAGGCCGAGGCCCTCGCCGTCTACGCCGACACGCGCCGCCTCCTCGCCGACGAACTCGGCGTCGACCCGCGCCCCGGCCTCGCCGAACTCCAGCAGCGCATCCTCCAGGCCGACCCGGCGCTCGCGGAACCCTCCACCCCGACGGCGGAACCTTCGGCGGCCCCCCTCCGGCCCGCCCAGCTCCCGGCAACGGTCCCGGACTTCACGGGCCGCGCCTCATTCGTGACCGAGCTGCGCGACATCCTGTCCTCGGCCTCCTCCCCCGACGGGGAGGGCCAGGTCATGGCGGTGTCGGCGGTGGCCGGCATCGGCGGCGTGGGAAAGACGACGCTCGCCGTCCACGTGGCCCACGCCGCCCGCCCCTCGTTCCCCGACGGCCAGCTGTACGTCGACCTCCAGGGCGCGGGCTCGCGCGCGGCGGAGCCGGAGACGGTCCTCGGCTCGTTCCTGCGCGCGCTCGGCACGGCGGACTCGGCGATCCCTGACTCCCTGGAGGAGCGCTCCGCGCTCTACCGCTCCACGCTCGACGGCCGCCGCGTCCTGGTCCTCCTGGACAACGCCCGCGACGCCGCGCAGGTCCGTCCCCTGCTCCCCGGCACGGAGGGCTGCGCCGCGCTCATCACGGGCCGGGTGCGGATGGTCGACCTGGTGGGCGCGCATCTCGTGGACCTGGACGTGATGTCGCCGGAGGAGGCGCTCCAGCTCTTCACGAAGATCGTGGGCGCGGAGAGGGTGGCCTCGGAACGGGAGGCGGCCCTGGACGTGGTCGCCGCCTGCGGCTTCCTCCCCTTGGCGATCCGCATCGCGGCCTCGCGCCTGGCGGCCCGCCGCACATGGACGGTCTCGGTCCTGGCGGCGAAACTCGCCGACGAGCGCCGCCGCCTGGACGAACTCCAGGCGGGCGACCTGGCGGTCAAGGCAACGTTCGAACTGGGCTACGGCCAGTTGGAGCCGGCCCAGGCCCGAGCGTTCCGGTTGCTGGGGCTCGCGGACGGCCCGGACATCTCCCTGGCGGCGGCAGCGGCGGTGCTGGACCTCCCGGGGGAGTCAACGGAAGATCTCCTGGAGTCGTTGGTGGACACGTCCCTCCTCGAGTCAGCAGCGCCCGGCCGCTACCGCTACCACGACCTGGTCCGGCTCTACGCGCGTGCGTGCGCGGAACGGGACGAACTGCCGCCGGAGGAGCGGGAGGCGGCGATGTCTCGGCTGCTGGACTTTTATCTGGCTACTGCGGCCAGGGTTTACGCCATAGAGCGGCCGGGGGATCGCCTGGTGGATCACTTGGAGGCGACGCAGTACGCGGGGCTGCGGTTCACCGAAGGGGCCGCTGCTTTGGATTGGCTCTATACCGAGGCTGCCGCTCTGCTTGCCTGCGTGCGACAGGCCGCGGGCACGGACCGGTTGCGGCGGGCCGTGGATCTGCTGTGGGCGGCGAAAGACCTGACCGAGTCGGGGGCCAACTCCCACCAGTACGAGACGACGGCCAGAGCGATGTGTGATGCCACGCGCTCTGCGGGAGACGCTCGCGCCGAGGGCAGGGCGCGGACGACACTCACCAACGTCCTCCTTGTCTCTGGACGTATCCAGCAGGCAGCGGAGCAGGCACAACTCGCCATGGAGTACGCAACCAGCGCGGAAGACACGACCGCGATCAGCTGGGTGGCCAATGACCGGGGCCTCGTCTCTCTGCACCAGCACCAGTACTCGGACGGGAAGGCCTGTTTCGACCAGGCAATCGAGGGCCACCGCGCGGCGAGCAACAGACTCGGCGAAGCCGTCACGCTGGCCAATCTCTCGCGCGCCTATCTCGGTATGGGCGACGTCGCGAGGGCGGTCGAGATCGCCCAGCACTCACTGGCAGTACACGCCGAGCTGGGCAAGCCGATGCGTCGTGCCAGTGGGCACTACGCCCTCGGCGTGGCCCTCACCCACGCCGGCCGTCACGCCGAGGCTCTCGGCCAGTTCTCCGACGCTCTGGGCATCTTTACCGAGCATCGCCAGCGTCTTTGGGAGGGGGCAACCCACTTCCGGATCGCCGCTGCACACCTCGCCGCCCAGCACCCGCCACAAGCAGCTCAGCACGCCGAACAAGCCCTCGCCCTGGGTTGTATTGGTGGTGACCGAATGCGGGGCAATGTCCTGACACTCCTGGGACGGGCACTCTCTTCCCTGGGGCAGGCAGACCGGGCGAGGGTCTGCTGGCAGGAGGCACTCGGCCTCTACGAACAGAACGGGGCCCCAGAAGCCGATGAGGCACGCAACTTGCTCAGGCCCGCCACAGCAGCGTGAACGACGGCACTGACATGGGTCAGTTGCCGGCGTTCAGCATTCGTTTATCGCTGCCCGGCACTCTCATACGTGTCACACCGTCGCGTCGGGGGGCAGACGGTCTGGCCAGGAGCCCAGCCAGCTAGTGTGTGCGGCTCCGAAACGCCCGTCCAGCGGCCCTCGGGGGAGCTTCTGGGCGGGCGTTCCTCACTCGTCGAAACAGCAGAGGACAGAAGCTCATGACCGAGAAGAAGAAGGACCCGCAGTTCACGACGCAGGACAACTCCATGCCGGCGCCGCCCAAGGACGAGACCATCACCACGATGGACAACTCCATGCCGGCGCCGCCCAAGGACGAGACCATCACCACGATGGACAACTCCATGCCGGCGCCGCCCAAGGACGCCTGAGACTTTCTTCCCGACGGGGATCGGCCGCGGCGGCGCGGAGGGGGAGCCGTCGCGGCCGAGTCATGTCCGGCCGCGGTGGATCACTCAGGCCGCATTCTGGCGGCCCGTGAGCCCGCCCGGCTCGGCCCCGTCGTCGTGCCCGCCCCGAAGCGCGCCAGGTAGTGCCACACCCTCTTGACCGACTGCGGGTCATAGCGGTCGGCACGGGCCGCGTCTCCGATGATGCCGGGATCGAGTACGCCGCCGACGGCGATCCGCGTGCCCAGGTCGACGTACTCCTGGCCTCGGTAGTCCGGGTGACGGCGGAGTTCCTCGACCCCGAGGCGGAAGCCGCCGTGCCACTCCACCGGGCAGCCGAGGCGCAACGCCGCCGCCTCGACAGGCGTTCCCCGGTAGCACGGGTCCAGAACCAGCGCCTCCACATGGCAGTCCGGCCGCACCGCCCCGTGCACCTGCGCCTCGATGTAGTCGTCGAGGTCGTCCTTACTGTCGGCCAGGGCGAGGCCGATGAGCCCCATGCGATCGGCGACACCGAAGTCCGAAGGCTCAAGGAAACTGTCCGGGTAGCAGAACGTCGTCCGCGCCACGGCCTCGGCAGTCAGCCGGAAGTGGGCCGAGCCGAACCGCGGCGCCCCACCCATCGCCTTACGACGGAAGTTCAACGCCCCGTAGACCGGCCGATCTTGAGCAGGCGCCTCGTCGTACGAAGCGTCGAAGATCCGGCTCTCCCAGCGCCACCGGTCTCCGCCGGGATACGCGGTCAGCCCACCATTACTCGTCCCCGTGACGAACTGCGAGCGGTAGACGCCGTCGTCCGCCAGCGCGTCCAGGATCGGCTTGCCGTGCAGCAGGCGGTCGGGGTGGAAGTTGAGCGTCACCCGCAGCGACGAGTCCACCGGCGGGCCCGACGCCACGGAGGCGACATGACGAAGGGCCCGTTCCTGCGGTGTCCGGGAGGCTTCGGCGCTCATCCGGGCAGTGTTCCCCAAGCCGGTCAACCGGCGCACATGGATTCCGTCGGGCGGTAGTAGCGGTAGTAGGGGCGGGTCAGCGGCTCGTCGGACACGTCGACCCGGTAGTCCGCCGCCGCCTCACGGGCGTACGGGCTACGGGGCCGCGCGCGCGGGGGCGGCGGCGCGACCGGCACCGGCCTCGCCGCCGAGACGGCCCGGCGCCGGGTGCCCCCGCCCGGCAACAGCCACGCAAGCACCCGCCCCAGCAGCGCGAGCAGCACTACTCCTCCCCCGCTTCGACCTCACACCACACCGTCTTCGACGCCGCGCCCTGTTCCACGCCCCACCTGAGCGCCACCGCGTCCAGCAGTACGAGGCCCCGCCCCGACTCGTCCTCACCCGTCGCGCACAGGAGCACGGGGAGGACGCGCGGGTCGGGATCCGTGACCTCGACCCGGACCCCGGCACCCTCCAACCGCGCCACCCGCACCCGAACCGGCGTCCCCTCCCCCACATGCCGGATCACATTCCCCAGCAACTCGCTCACACAGAGCTGCACTTCGGAGCAGGCCGCACCCAAGTGCCCGCGCACCGTTCTGCGCAGCTCCGGCACGGCCTTCGGAACGGCGAGCAGCTCGACGGCCAGTTCAGGCGGGCTCACTACCTCCGCGCCGGCAGCGGTGGGGGTTTGGTGGTGCATGCGTACGCCTTCCCGTCGAGTGCACTCCGTGATGAATCAGTCACACAGTGGCGGTGGGCGGCGTAGCGTGAAAGGGGTTTGGGTTACGCAGAGCAACTGGCAAACGGTGGTGGTGAGTTGTGTCCTCCCGCAAGGATCCCGACGCGTCGGCGAACGTCCCCTCCTTCTACGGCGCCGAGTTGCGCTTCAAGAGGGAACTGGCGGAGCTCACCCTCGAACAACTGGCGGAAGGAAGCTTCCGTGGGGTTCCGTTCCTCAGCCAGATCGAGCGCGGCGAGCGCCGTATGCCCCTGGACCTGGCCAGGCACGTGGACGAGAAGCTCGGTACCGACGGCTTTTTCCAACGGCGTTGTGAAGATGCACGCAAGGCGCGGCAGTCGGGGCACGCGGAGTACTTCGCGGACGTCGCCGAGATGGAACAGCACGCGGAGACCATCGAGGACTGGGCGCCGATGATCGTGCCCGGGTTGCTTCAGACCGAGGAGTACGCCACGGCCGTCGTGCACACCTCTCTGCCGTGGCTGCGGCCAGAGACCGTCGACAAGCAGGTCGGCGCCCGTATGAAGCGGGCGAAGCTCTGGGAGCGCGAAGACCACCCGACGTTCTGGGGAATCGTTCGCGAGTCGATGATCCGAAACCCGCTGCTGCCGCCGGGCGAGATGGCTGAGCAGTTGGGGCACATCGTGCGTTTGGTCCGGTCCACGCAGAGCGTTTTACAGGTCCTTCCGGAAACTGCGGCCGCTCACCCAATGATGATGGGCATGATCCGGGTGATGACTTTCCCGGACGCGCCGCCCGTGGTGTACACGGAGGGTCTCCACAGCGGCCAACTCATCGACTATCCAGCCCTCGTGAAGGACTACCGCAGGTCGTACGATCTGCTCAGGGCCGCCGCTCTGCCGCCGGAGGCGTCCCTCGCCCTGATCGAGGAAGCGGCTGAGGACTACCGAAATGGCAAGTAACGATTTCGACCTGAGTGCCGCGCGCTGGAGGAAGAGCACGTACAGCAACGGCAGCGGCGGCGAATGCGTCGAGATCGCCGAGGCCTTCCCGCGCGCCGCGCACTGGCGTAAGAGCGCCTACCGCAACGGCGACGGCGGGCTCTGCGTCGAGGGAGCCGAAGGCCACCCCGCCCTCGTGCCCGTCCGGGACTCCAAAACCGCCCCCTCCGGCGGCCCCGTCCTCCTCTTCCGTACCCCCGCCTGGGCAGCCTTCGTAGCCGATCTGAAGCGCTGACGCTCAGCGAGAGAGCAGTGTTCGGCAGATCCCGGCCACCCAGCCCTTGCCACCGCGCCCCCTCACTGACCCATCTCCTCCGATCCCCGCCCGCCCTGCCCGGGCATCAAGGGACCCGGTGCGCGGCAGGCGATTCGTTGGGCTGCGCGTCCGGGGCCGCGCCGCTGGCCGCAACGGCTCCCCGACGTCCCGCTTCAGCGGGTTAACCGCTGGATCGAGTCTTGGCCGGCCTTGTAGGTTCCCGACGTGAGCGATGACGGCAAGACTCGTATCCGATGCGCGGCGGAGGCGGATGCAGGCGTGATCGCCCGCATCCACATGACCTCTCGGTCGGCGACCATGCCCTATCTGCCCCCGCAGAAGCGGAATCACGAGCAGGTGACCCGATGGGTCCGGGACATCCTGCTCAAGCAATGTCGTACTTGGGTCGCGGTGCGTGATGCGGAGATCGCCGGCTATGCGGCTCTTGACGGTGACGTGCTCGAAGACCTCTATCTGCGTCCGGACGTCCGTCGGCAGGGAATCGGCACGCTACTGCTCGACGAGGTGAGGCGGCACAGTCCTGAGGGGGTGTCCCTGCACGTCTTTCAGCAGAACACCGAAGCCCGCGCCTTCTACAAGCGCCACGGTTTCACCGTCCTCGACACCAGCGATGGTGATCGCAATATGGAGAACCTGCCCGACATGACGCTTCGCTGGACACCGGACAGCGCGCGGTAGCCGTGCCGCATTGGGAGCCGAAGACTCGGGCGGCGTAGGTGAGGGGGCGTCCACCCCGGCGGATGCTCTCTCGCTGCGGATGGGGAACGTTCCTTGCGCTGGGCGGCCGGTACGTCGGGGTGGCGGGCGTCGGCGTCGCGCCGGCTCGGGTAGCGGTGCGGGGGCTGGGTCTGCCTTGTTGTTCGCTGCCCAGCGCAGGATGCGCCAGTTCTCGATCACCGGGACGCTGCTGCCGCCCGCCGAAGCGAGCGGCAGCAGCCATGGCCTCGTTATCCACAGGCCGGAGCGCCAAATCCACCGTTCCGGCAGAGTCGTCGCATGGCGGGGACGGAATTGCGGGCGTTGGTGCAGGGCGGGGTACTGCTCACCTCCATCGCGCTTGAGGCCGGGTGGGCGCCGCGCACGCTCACGCGGCGGCTGCGCAGCGAAGGCTGGGTTCGGCTGCGCGCCGGGGCGTGGGGCGAGCCGGGGCGCAGGCCGGACCTGCCGCTACACCTCCGCGCCGTGCAGCTGCTCAAGCCGGGGCTCGTCGTCAGTCATCGCTGCGCCGCCGCGCTCTGGCGGATCGAGACGCTCACCCCCGCGCACGGGACCCACACCCTGGACTTCACCGACCCCGGGCTCACGATCCGCAGGGAGGGGACGGGGGTCCGCGTCCACCGCATGCCCCTCGCGCCGAGCGAGATCGCGGTGCGGTGGGGGCTGCGCCTCACACACGTGAACCGCACCGTCGCCGATCTGCTGCGGGCCGGTCCGAGGGACGACGCGCTGGTCGCCGTCGAGTCGGCGCTCACCCGGCGCAGGGTGGGCCACGTGCGCCGGGCCCCGCTCACGACCGCCGCCGTGCTCGCCGCCGAGCTGGACGCGCCGCTGCTCGGGGCGTCCCGTGGCCGGGGCCTGCTGAAGCTCGCGGACCCCGGCGCCGGGTCCCCCACCGAGACAATCGCCCGCCTGCGCCTGCACGACGCGGGCCTTTGCCCCGAGAGCCAGGTGGAACTGCGTACGCCGGACGGGCGGCGCCGCTTTCTGGACTTCCTGTTCCGGGCGGAAGGGCTCGCCGTCGAGATCGAGGGCTACGCGTACCACGGCTCCCGGGAGGCACACCGGAAGGACATTGACCGCTTCAACCAGGTCCTCCAGTGCCCGGAGGTCCGCCTCCTCCTTCGCTACACCGCCACCGACGTCTTCCAGCGGCCCGGGCGGACGATTGACGAGATCCGTGCCGCCCTCGGACAGCTACCGACCACGGTGGCTCACCGGCCCCGCAACTCCCCCTTCACCACCTTCCCGCTCGCGTTGCGCGGGAGTTCGGGCACGAATTCCACTTCTCGCGGCACCTTGTAGTTCGCCATCTCGCGGCGGGACCAGGCGATCAGGTCGTCGGCCGTGAGGACGGAGCCCGGGCGCCGTACGACGTACGCCTTGCCGACCTCGCCGAGCCGTCCGTCCGGGACGCCGATCACGGCGACGTCGGCCACGTGCGGGTGGAGACCGAGGAGCTGCTCTATCTCGGCCGGGTAGGCGTTGAAGCCGCCGACGATGAACATGTCCTTGATCCGGTCGGTGATACGGAGGTTTCCCGAGTCGGACAGCACGCCCACGTCGCCCGTCCGTAGCCAGCCGTCCTCCGTGAACGCCTCGCGGGTCGAGTCCTCGTCCTCGAAGTAGCCGCTCATGACGTTGAAGCCGCGGACCAGGACCTCGCCGGGTTCGCCGGGGCCGGGCGCGTCCACGCGCACCTCCGTGTCGGGTATCGCCCGGCCGGACGTCGACGCGATCACCGACGCCTCGTCGCCGCGACGGCACATCGTCACGATGCCGCTCGCCTCGGAGAGGCCGTATGCGGTGAGGACGGTGTCGATGTGGAGTTCGGAGCGGAGGCGCTCGACGAGCTGGAGGGGGACCACCGCCGCGCCTGTCACCACGAGTCGTAGCGCCGACAGGTCGTGGGAGGTGCGGTTCGGGTGGTCCAGGAGTGACTGGTGGAGCGTGGGCGGGCCGGGGAGTACGGAGATGCGTTCGGCGGCGATGTTGGCGAGGACCGTATCCACGTTGAAGACGGGCTGCGGGACCATCGTCGCGCCGCGCATCAGGCAGGCGATGATGCCCGCCTTGTAGCCGAAGGTGTGGAAGAACGGGTTCACGATGAGATAGCGGTCGCCTTCGCGGAGGCCGGCGAGGTCGGACCAGATCGCGTAGCCGCGCAGGGTCTGGGCGTGGGTGATCACCGCGCCCTTGGGGCGGCCCGTGGTGCCCGAGGTGAAGATGATGTCGGAGAGGGAGGTCGGGGCGATTCCCGCCGCGCGGGCCCGGACCGTCTCGCCCGAGATTCCCTCGCCGCCCGCCAGGAAGTCCTTCCAGGTCCGCCATACGCGCGGGTCATCTTCGGCGGGGGAGGTGTCCGGGGCCGTGTCGGCGAGGACAACGACCTGTTCCAGGTGCGGGAGTTCGGCGTTCGCCCGGCGCAGGGATGCCACGTACGAGGTGCCGAGGAACGTGCCCGTCACGAACAGGAGCTTCGCGCGGGAGCGGGCCAGGATGTAGGCCGCCTCCGTACCTTTGAAGCGGGTGTTGAGGGGGACGAGGACCGCGCCCGCGCTCACCGCGCCAAGGGCGGAGACGATCCAGTCGAGGGTGTTGGGCGCCCAGATCGCCACCCGGTCACCCGTCTCGACGCCGCTCGCGATGCACGCGGCGGCGGCTCGTTCGACGCGGTCGCCGAGTTCCGCGTACGAGATGCGCGTACGGCCCTCGACGACGGCCTCACGCTCCCCGTACCGTTCGGCTGCCGCACGCACCAGTTGGGGAACGGTGCCCCACTCCAGGTCCCCGCGCATCGCACGACCTCCACACCCGTAGCCGACCCGTAGCTGACTATCCGTCAGATTAACGGTAGCCTGACGCGCTGTCAGCAGACGGGACGATCGTGGTGGCATCACGACGCGCGGAGGTGGCTTGCGATGGCGGGGCTCAAGGACGCGACGGCCATAGTGGGGATCGGGCAGACGCCCTTCGGCAAACAACTCCCCGAGAGTGAGAAGACGTTGGCGTGCCGGGCGATTCTCGCCGCGCTCGACGACGCCGGGATCGCGCCGTCCGAGGTCGACGCCTTCGCCTCGTACACGATGGAGGAGACCGACGAGGTCGAGGTCGCCAAGGCCGTCGGTGCGGGGGACGTGACCTTCTTCAGCAAGGTCGGATTCGGGGGCGGCGGATCGTGCGCGACGGTCGCGCACCTGGCCGCCGCCGTCGCCACGGGGCAGGCGAGTGTCGGGGTCGCCTGGCGCTCGCGCAAACGGGGGTCGGGGCCGCGCCCGTGGAAGAACACGGCCGTCCAGCTGCCGACGCCGGCACAGTGGACCCGCCCGTACGGGCTGCTGCGCCCCGCCGACGAGATCGCGATGCTCGCGCGGCGCTACATGCACGAGTACGGGGCGACCAGGGACCACCTCTTCAACGTCGCGCTCGCCTGCCGCAACCGCGCCAACCAGAACCCGGCCGCGATGATGTACGAGCGGCCGCTGACGCGCGACATGTATATGACGGCCCGCATGATCAGCGAGCCGCTCTGCCTCTTCGACAACTGCCTGGAGACGGACGGCGCGTTGGCGTGCGTCATCGTCTCCGCCGAGCGAGCGCGCGACTGCCGCCAGAAGCCGGTGTACGTGCACTCGGTCGCGCAGGGGCTGCCGTCCCAGCATCACGGGATGGTCAACTACTGGAACGACGATCCGCTGACGGGTCCGGCCTGGACCGCCGCCCGACACCTGTGGAAACAGGCCGACTTCGGGCCGGAGGACGTGGACGTCGCCCAGATCTACGACGCGTTCACGCCACTGATCCCGCTGTCCCTGGAGGGGTACGGGTTCTGCGGGCGGGGCGAGGGCGGGGCGTTCACGGAGGGCGGGGCGCTGGAGATCGGCGGACGCCTGCCGCTGAACACGGGCGGCGGCGGCCTCAGTGAGGCGTACGTCCACGGCTTCAACCTGATCAACGAAGGCGTGAAACAGCTACGCGGCATCAGCACGGCGCAGGTGCCGGACGCGGGGACATGCCTGGTGACGGCGGGCGAGGGGGTACCTACGTCGGCATTGCTGCTGCGGGGGGCGTGAGGGGCGGAGGCGGGGCGGAGATGGACTCACGGAGTCCGGCTCACGGCGTTGCACTGACCAATGACAAAAAGGGAAGTTGGATTGACCAATGACAGAATCTGAAATCTGTTATCTGTCACCTGTCATCGATGACGACGGTGCACCCTTCTGGCGCTACGCCGCCCAATCCCAGCTCCGCATCCAGTCCTGCGCCTCCCCCACCTGCGGTGAGCTGCGGTTTCCGCCTCGTCCGTGCTGCCCGCACTGCGGGTCGTTCGAGAGTGAGTGGCGGCTCATGAGCGGGCGCGGGCGGATCTGGTCCTACGTCGTTCCGCATCCGCCGCTGCTGCCCGCGTACGCCGCCGTCGCCCCGTACAACGCGATCATCGTCGAGCTGGCCGACGCCCCGCGGATCCGGCTCGTCGGGAATCTGGTGGCCTCCGCCGACGCGGCCCTGAACTCCGTCGACCCCGCGCGGCTGCGCATCGGCGCCAAGGTGCAGGTCGCCTTCACCGACGTCGACGGTGTGACGATGCCGCGCTGGGTTCTGGAGCGGCCGTGAGCGTGCGCGTCGAGACCGACAAGGAGAGCGGGGTCGCGGTCGTCACCCTCGACCGGCCCGAGCGTCACAACGCGATCGATCTGGTGACCGCCGATGAACTCGCCGCCGTGTGGCGGGGGTTCAGGTTCGACGACTCCGTGCGCGCCGTCGTCATCACCGGCGCCGGTGAGCGGGCCTTCTGTACGGGGATCGACCGCGACGCCGATGTGCCGCAGCCGCACTCCCCGTACAGCATCGACGATCCGCTCGTCGCGGTCGGGCCGAAGGCCAATGACCTGTGGAAGCCCGTCGTCGCCGCCGTCAACGGGATGGCGTGCGGCGGGGCGTTCTATCTCATCGGCGAGAGCGAGTTCGTCGTGGCCGACGAGAGCGCCACGTTCTTCGACCCGCATACGACCTACGGCATGGTCAGCGCCTACGAGACCATCCACCTCGCCCAGCGCATGCCGTTCGGCGAGGTGGCTCGGATGGCGCTCATGGGGACCGCCGAGCGGATCTCGGCCCGGCGCGCTCACGAGACCGGGCTCGTGTCCGAACTGACCGTGCCCGGCGGTGCGTTGGCGGCATCGGTGCGTTGCGCCGAGACGATCGCGTCGTATCCGACCGAGGCCGTGCAGGGCACGGTGCGGGCGGTGTGGGCGGCCAGGGAGGCGGCGCGCACGCAGGCCCTCGCGCACGCGCCGCAGTTGATCGCCCTGGGAAATCTGCCTCCGGAGCGGCAGGCCGAGCTGTTCTCCGCCCGGCGGCCGGGCGGGTTCCGGGTGCGGTGACCGGCAGCGGGGAAGCAGGGCCTCAGCTCGGGGCAGGGGCGCCGTCGAGCTGGCAGTGGTCGATGGACTGGAGCAGGTCCGCGCCGCCGCCGGGCTTCACCTTGGCGACCTTCGTGCCGTTGGCCGGGACGGTGACGGACGTGCTGCCGTCGATGACGGTGATGTCGCTCGCGTCCTGGAAGTGGATGGTGAGGTTGTAGCGGCCTTGCCGGCCGCCGCGGTTCCTGAGCTCGACGGACGCGTACGGGGAGTCCTTGCCCGCGCACTTGAGGACCTTCGCCGTGATGTCGGCGCTCCGGCCGCTCCCCGAGGTGCTGGGGGTGCGGGTGGGGCGCCTGTTGTAGCTGCTGCCGCCCGACGTGTAGCCCGAGGAGCCCGAGCTGGAGCTGCCGTACGAGTCGTCGTCATCGTCGTAACTCGAACCGCCTGTCGTGCTCGACGACGATCCGCTGTGGTTCTGCTTCGAGCTGGAGCAGCCGCCTCCGCTGCTACTGCTGCTGTGTCCCCTGCTCTTGCCCGAACCGTGGCCGCGGCCCGTCGAGAATCCGGTCAGTGCGAGTACGACCACGGCCGCCAGTGCCGTGAGCTTCAGTCCTCGTCGCAGCATCCTTCTGCTCCCCCGAAAATATGGTGATCCGTGCGTTCCTTTTGGCGACCCGACACCGTAGCAGCGCCGCGTGGCGAGGGGTGTGCTCCCGGCGTAGCGTCGGGACCGAGAGCCGAACCGGGCCGCACTCAGGAGGCTGCGCATGGTCCGCAACGTCCTTGGGTCGATCCTCGCTCTCCTCGGAGCGACGGCCGCCGTTTCCAGCCCCTTCCGTGCGTGGTACGACGGCCGTCACGGGCGCTACTACCGCCTCGGTGACCTGTTCTCGGGTGCCGGAGTGACGGACGCGCGTGCGGAGTTGTTCGGTTCCCTCTTCCTGCCGTTCGCGGTGGCCGCCGCCGCGACGCTGATCGGCCTCGCACTGCGGTCGCGGCTGCTCGTCGCGTTCGCGGGCGTGGTGGTGCTCGCGTTCACCGTGCTGTGGATGGTGCGGGTGGGGCAGGCGGAGGGACGGATGGTGGTGGCCGGTGACGGTTCCGGTCTCGGTGTGGGGGTGGCCGGCGCGGCCGTCGGCGGCGTCCTGCTGCTGCTGGGTGCGGCCGTGATGAGCGGGCGGCAGAAGCGGCTCCCCCAGGACGCGGACCAGGGGTACGCCGGTGACAGCGGCCCGGAGCCCACGCACTTCACCGACCCCGTCCCACCGCCGGCACCCACGCTCGACGGTCCCCAGCACACGCTGGAGGGCCCGATGCAGCCGTACGCCGAACAGCCCCCGTATCCGGATCCCCCTTACGAGGAGCCGTCTTACGAGGACGAGCGGTACGAGGAGGAGCGGCGGCACGACGAGACCGCGCCGTACGAGCAGCCGTACGAGCAGCCTCGCGACAGGCCGACCGAGCCCTACGAGCGGCCGGGTGAGCAGCCGGGTGAGCAGCCTCGCGACAGGCCGACCGAGCCCTACGAGCGGCCGGGTGAGCAGCCGGGTGAGCAGCCTGGCCGGCGCCCGGGTGACAGGCCGACCGACAGGCCCTAGCGCGCCGAGGCCGTCCCCGTGCCCTTTTCCGCGTCCAGTGCGTACACGCAGCGGTCCTTGCTGCACGCGTACACCACGCCGTCCTTGACCACGGGTGCGCCGGTGATCTCGCCGCCCGTGGCGAGCTTCCAGCGGAGGCGGCCGTCGTCGGCCTTGAGGGTGTAGAGGAGGTGGTCGGTGGCGCCGAAGTGGATGCGGTTGTCGGCGACGACGGGTGAGCCGACGACCTCGCCGCCCGCCTGGAAGCGCCACTTGGGCGTGCCGGTGACGGCGTCGAGGGTGTAGAGGCCCTGGCCGCTGCCGACGTGGACGTGGCCGTGCGAGACGAGAACCGGCTCGATGGACGAGGGGCGGGGTTCCGTCGCGATGCGCCAGCGGTCGCGGCCGTCGGTGGCGTCGAGGGCGTAGACGGTGCCGAGGTGGTCGGCGAGGTAGACGCCGCCGCCGGTGACGGCCGGGCCGGGGGCGAAGGCGGGCGGGCAGAGGAACACGGCGGGCGCCTCGAAGTGCCAGCGGACGTGGCCGCTCGCGACGTCGACGGCCAGGACGCGGGTGCCGGCGGCCACGTAGACGTAGCCGTCGGAGGCCTGGGTGAGGCGGACGGGGACGCCGCCGCAGGAGGCCGCGTCGCCGATCGGGTACGACCAGCGCTCCTCGCCGGTACGGGCCTCCAGCGCGCGCAGCCGGGCGTCCTTCCAGACGTAGACGGTGCCGTCGTGGATGACGGGTCCGGCCTCGGGGGACTCGAAGTCGGTCTGGGCGCCGGTGATCTCCCACAGCTTGTCGCCGTTGACGGCTTCCCAGGCCTGTACGCCACCGCCGCGGGTGCCGGTGACGACGGTGCCGCGGTCGGCCTTGAGGGAGTACACCCAGGCGTCGGTCTGCAGTCGCCACAGGTCGTGTCCCTCGCGGGCGTCGAGCGCGTAGAGGGTGGGGCCGTCGGAGGCGTGGATACGGCCGTCGGCCACGGCCATGGACCAGGCGACGTCGCGCGTCTTGAAGCGGCGGCGGCCGGTGGACACGTCGAGTGCGTGTACCTCGAAAGAGGTCACGTAGACGAGGTCGCCGGCCACGGACGGGGTGCCCCACACGTCGTTCGACATGCGGAAGCGCCAGGGCCGCCAGGCGGCGCCCGCCTCGGGGGCCGGGGCGGGGATCACGGGATCGGGGGCGCCGTTGACGCCGGGTTTGGGGCGGGACCAGGACGCGGCGAGGCCCGCGTCGGCGGGCGGTGCCTTCACCGCGGCGGCGCGGGCGTCGGCGACGCGCGGGCCGGGGCCGATCGGGACCTGCGCCCCGGCCAGGCGTACGGGCCCGGCGTCGGGTGCGAGGCCCGAGGTGCCGACGGGCGCGGGCGCGGGGCGCCAGCCACCGGTGCCGGGGGCGTGGGACGGGGGCGGGCCGGGGGGCTGGGCAGGCATGGCCGGCATGGGGCCGGGGGCGCCGCCGTGCACGCCCCGTCCGCCGCTGCCGCCGCGGCCGGGCCCGCTGCTCTTGACCGGGGGCCGTCCGCCCCTGCGTTCCTCGATGAGCGCGACGGAGCGCTCGGGGAGCCAGGCGGACGCGGTGCCGCTGTCGTCGCTGCCGGAGCCGAAGAGGTGCGGGGCGAGCTGGGCCTGGAGATCCGCGGGCGAGGGCCGCAGCGGTGCCTCCATCTTCATGCAGGACTCGATGAGCGGCCGCAGCTCGGTGGGCAGTCCTTCGATGTCGGGGCCTTCGCGCAGCAGCATGAAGACGGTCTCGACGGGGTTGGCGCCGTGGAAGGGGGCGTGTCCGGTGGCGGCGAAGACGAGGGTGGAGCCGAGGGAGAAGACGTCGGAGGCCCCGGTGACGCTCCGGGAGTCCTTGGCCTGCTCGGGCGACATGTAGGCGGGGGTGCCGACGGCGACGTTCGTCATGGTCAGGCGGGTGTTGGAGACGCCGGACGCGATGCCGAAGTCGATGACGCGGGGGCCGTCCTCGACGACGAGCACGTTCGACGGCTTCAGGTCGCGGTGGACGAGGCCCGCGCCGTGGATGGACTGGAGGGCCTCGGCGATTCCGGCGGCGAGCCAGCGCACCGCCTGGGCCGGCAGCGGCCCGCACTCGTTCACTATTTCTTCGAGGGAGGGCGCGGGGACGTAGGCGGTGGCGAGCCACGGCACGGCGGCGCGCGGGTCGGCGTCGACGACGGCTGCCGTGTAGAAGCCGGATACGGCGCGGGCCGCCTCGACCTCGCGGGTGAAGCGGACGCGGAAGAGCTGGTCCTCGGCGAGTTCGGTCCGCACGGTCTTGATCGCCACGCGCCGGCCGGATGCCGAGCGCGCGAGATAGACGAGTCCCATGCCGCCGGCGCCGAGCCGTCCCAGGACCTCGAACGGGCCGATCCGCCTCGGATCGTGCTGCGTCAGCTGATCCACCACTTGCCTGCCTCCCCGTACGGGACCGGGTCGCTGTGCACAGTCCCCGGTCAGCGTCTCACCACCGAAGCGCTACGGCGGCACGCACCCCGATTCTTCCTGTACGGGGCTCCGGTTGCGAACCCGGGGGCAAATCGGGGTGTCACGGGAGAGGTGCCGCATTACGGGTGGGTTCCGCGGAGGAGGAAGAGGAGCGGGAGGGAGTGGGAGGGGCGCGGAGGGGCCCGTTCAGCCCTGCTGGAGGGCGAAGGCGGCGCCCTGGTTGTCGGTGAGGACGGCCACGCGTCCGTATGCGGTGTCGAACGGTTCTTCCTTTACGCGGCCGCCGAGGCGGGTGGCGGCGTCGGCCGTGGCCTCGCAGTCGGTGACGGCGAAGTGGACGAGGAAGCGGGCGGGGGCGTCGCCAGTGGCGATGGACAAGCCGAGGCCGGTGGGGCCGTGGCCGAGGACCGACGCGTAGAAGGGGGCGACGGTCGCCCTGTCGCGCGCGTGGAGCTCGGCCCGGCGGAACGTGCCGGGTTCCCCCTGCACCTCGAAGCCGATGTGGGTGCCGGGCTGCCAGAGTCCGAACACGGTGCCTCCGGGGTCGGCCGCGAGCGCCATCGTGCCGAAGGGGCCGATGGAGAGGGGTTCGACGAGCAGCCGCCCGCCGGCGTCCCGCACGGCGGAGGCGAGCGTCTCGGCGTCGCGGGCCTTGAAGTAGACGGTCCAGCCGGTGGGCGTGCGGCCGTCGCGGTCCGGGGCGAGGGCGGCGACGCTCCTGCCGTCGCTGTAGGCCTGCGTGTAGTAGCCGTACTCCACGCCCGCGCCCTCGTCGAAGGTCCAGCCGAAGAGGTCGCCGTAGAAGCGCTTGCCCGACTCCACGTCGGGGAGCGCGGCGTCGGCCCAGCAGGGGGCGCCCTCGGCGAACTCCATCGGCGTGCGTCCTTCCTGTTCACCTGCCGTACGCGGGTGTGCCGTACGTCACTATGGGGATGGGTGTCTCCTGGGTGGCAGGGTGCCGCGTCCGCGGGCCGGTGACACGCGCAATTCGAACACTTGGCCAATTTTATCCACGGGGTTTTCCACAGGCTGTTGATAACGTTCGCGACCCCACCGGCCCCCACATGCGCAAAAGCCCCGGGCGGCCCCTCATCAACCCATGTGCCGGAGCCTCCAACCCCATTTGCAGTCGGCCGAATCGCGCTCCGATCACCCCTCGGTAAGCTGACGGCATGACAGGACAAGTACGTACCGTCGACGGCCGAGTGGCCGGACGGCGTGGTCAGGCGACGCGTCAGAAGCTGCTGGAGTGCCTCGGCGAGATGCTCAGCTCCTCGCCCTACCGGGACGTCAAAGTCATTGATGTGGCCCGGAAGGCAGGCACCTCACCGGCGACCTTCTACCAGTACTTCCCGGACGTCGAGGGCGCCGTCCTGGAGATTGCCGAGCAAATGGCCACGGAGGGAGCCGGGTTGACCCAGCTCCTCGAGGGCCGCTCGTGGGTCGGCAAGGCCGGCTGGCAGACCTCGCAGGAACTCGTGGACGGGTTCCTGGAGTTCTGGCGAAAGAACGATGCGATCCTGCGCGTCGTCGACCTCGGCGCGGCCGAGGGCGACAAGCGCTTCTACAAGATCCGCATGAAGATCCTGAACTCCGTGAACAACTCCCTTACGGATACGGTCAAGGAGCTCCAGGCGAAGGGCAAGGTCGACAAGGACGTGAGCCCCGCCGCGATGGCCGGTTCGCTCGTCGCGATGCTCGCGGCGGTGGCCTCTCATCAGAAGGGCTTCCAGACCTGGGGCGTCAAGCAGGCCGAACTCAAGCCCAATCTGGCCCTGTTGGTGCACCTGGGCGTCACCGGCAAGAAGCCGACGAAGTAACCCCGAAGCGGTCCTTCGGGTTTCCCGGTCCTGTCGAGCAGCGGCGGTTCGCGTCTCACGTGAGCCGCCGCTGTTGCAGTTTCAGTCGCTGGTCCGCCTTACCGGCGCACCAGCCGGAAGAGCCTGATCTCCCGCTCCACCCTCGCCTGGTACTTCGCGTACGGCGGCCAGAACGTGAGCACCGCCGCCCAGGCCTGTGCCCGCTCGCCGGAGTCGAGCAGCCGGGCGGTGACCGGGATGTCCTCGCCCTTCCAGTTGATGTCGGCGTCCGGGTGGGCCATCAGGTTCGCCGTCCACGCGGGGTGTCCCGGGCGGCCGAAATTGGACCCGATCAGCAGCCAGGTGCCCGCCTCGCCCTCAGGCATGCAGGCGAGTGGCGTACGCCGTGGCAGTCCGCTCTTCGCACCGCGCGCGGTCAGGATGACCCCCGGCAGCATCTGGGCGCTGAGCAGCACCTTTCCCCGGGTGAGCCGGTGCACGGTGCGGTCCATCGCGGGGATGAAATGGGGGGCGACGCGGGCGAAGGCGCGGGTCGACGAGACCTTCTGCATCAGTCTTGCTCCGGGTGGTGCCATCAGGCAGTCGCCTCCTGGCGGGTGAAGAGCTCGGCGGATTCCGCGGCGCGTGCGCGCAGCAGGTGGACGGGGCCGAAGAGGAGTTCGTCGCCGGTCGCGCGCTTGATGTAGAGGTGGGCGTCATGTTCCCAGGTGAAGCCGATGCCGCCGTGCAGCTGGACGGCCTCGGACGCTGCGGTGCGCAGCGCTTCCAGGGCCTGGGCGAGAGCGAGACCGCCCGTCCGTTCGCCGCTCCCGGAGCCCGCCGCCCAAGCCGCGTAGTACGCCGCGGAGCGCGCCGCCTGCACCTGGACGTAGACGTCCGCGAGGCGGTGCTTGACCGCCTGGAAGGAGCCGATGGGCCGCCCGAACTGCTCGCGCTGGCGCACATGCTCGACGGTCCGTTCCAGGGCGCGCTCGGCGGCACCGACGGCTTCCGCGGCGAGTACGGTCGCGGCCGCGTCGCCCATGGCGGCGAGGGCGCCGGCCACCTCGCCGCCCTCACCCTCCGCCGAGCCGAGCAACTCGGCTGCCACATGCCGTAGTTCGACCCGGGCGCGGGGGCGCGTCTCGTCGAGGGACGTCTGGCGGGTCCTGACGACTCCCTCCGCGTCGCCGTCCACGAGGAAGAGCAGGGTGCGTGAGCGGGCGAAGCCGCCGGTGTGCGCGGCGACGATCAAGAGGCCGGCGCTGTGTCCGTCGAGGACCTGGTCGGCCTGCCCGTACAGCCTCCAGCCACCGTCATGGCGGTCGTCCTGCCTGGCCTGGACGCCGCCCGCGCGGCCACCGCCCGACCAGTCGCCGCGGTTGTCGCCGGTCAGGCCGAGCGCGGTGGCGAGGCCCTCGCCGGGTACGGCGAGCGTGGCGGTCAGGGCGCCTGAGGCGATGCGGGGCAGCAGTGCGGCGCGCTGGGCCTCGGTGCCGAGGGCGAGGACGAGCGGGGCGGCGAGCGCAGCGGTGGCCAGGAGCGGGGTGGGGGCCAGTGCGCGGCCCGACTCCTCGCAGGCCAGGGCCAGTTCGGTGGTCCCGCAGCCGACTCCGCCGTACTGCTCGGGGAGGGCCAGGCCGGGCAGGCCCAGTTCGCCGCCGAGGGCCGACCACAGGGCCGGGTCGTAGCCGGCGGGGGTGCCGACGGCGGCCTTGACGTCCTCGGGTCCGCAGCGCTTGTTCATGAGTTCGTGCAGGGTGCCACGGATCTCGTCCTGTTCCGCGGTGAAGGCGGCGTCCATACGGGCTCCTCCCCGGGGGTCCGGCGACCCCGGAACCCCTGTTCTGACGGGGCGTCATGTTAGGGCGGCGGGGACGGGATGCACAGAGATATGCGCAGAGGCATGTACAGCGATATGCGCAGACGTAAGCGCGGAGGTGTGCACGGACATACGCGCAGAGACATCCTCTGGCGGATCAGCCGATCTGATGTACCGTCAGATTCATGACTGCCGCACTTCACGGTTCCCGCCGGGTCGCCATCGCCGGCATCGCCCTCTCCGACTGCGGCCGCGTGGACGAGGCCACTCCCTACGCCCTGCACGCCCAGGCCGCCCGCCGCGCCGTGGCCGACGCCGGACTCACCCCCGACGTCGTCGACGGGTTCGCCGGCGCGGGCCTCGGCATTCTCGCGCCGGTCGAGGTAGCCGAGTATCTGGGGCTCAAACCCCGCTGGGTGGACTCGACTTCGGTCGGCGGCTCGACCTGGGAGGTGATGGCGGCGCACGCGGCGGACGCCATCGCCCAGGGCCATGCCCGCGCGGTCCTGCTCGCCTACGGGTCGACGGCCCGCGCCGACATCAAGGCCGGACGGCGCACGTCGAACCTGAGTTTCGGTGCCCGCGGCCCCCTCCAGTTCGAGGTGCCGTACGGGCACTCGCTGATCGCCAAGTACGCGATGGCGGCGCGACGCCACATGCACGAGTACGGCACCACCCTTGAACAGCTCGCCGAGGTCGCCGTGCAGACGCGGGCGAACGCCGCGCTGAACCCGGAGGCCATGTTCCGCGACCCGGTCACCGTGGACGACGTGCTCGACGGGCCGATGATCGCGGACCCGTTCACGAAATTGCACTGCTGCATACGCTCGGACGGCGGCGCCGCCGTGCTGCTCGTCGCCGAGGACCTGCTCCCCGACTGCGCCAAGTCCCCGGTGTGGGTGCTCGGTTCGGGTGAGTACGTGTCGCACACGACGATGTCCGAGTGGGACGACTTCACCGTGTCCCCGGCGGCCGTCAGCGGGAAGCTCGCCTTCGAGCGGGCGGGCGTCACGCCCGACGAGATCGACCTCGCGGAGATCTACGACGCCTTCACGTACATGACGCTGGTGACGCTGGAGGATCTGGGGTTCTGCGCGAAGGGCGAGGGCGGACCGTTCGTGGAGAAGGGACGGCTGCTGCGGGACGGCGGGCTCCCCACGAACACGGACGGCGGTGGCCTGTCGGCCCAACACCCGGGGATGCGGGGCCTGTTCCTGCTGGTGGAAGCGGTACGGCAGCTGCGGGGCGAGGCCGGGGAGCGCCAGGTGCGCAAGGGGGGCGGGCGGCTGCCGCGGCTCGCGGTGGCGTCCGGCACGGGCGGATGGTTCTGCTCGTCGGGAACGGTGGTGCTCGGCACATCCTGAGACCTCGTCCATGAGGCCGCGTCCATAAGAAACCGGGAACCGGCACAATAAATTTGCAATTTCAATAAACCGATCGCGAACCCGAAATCGGATGGTGAGACGCGAGCCGCGTCATAAATAACCCGGAACCTGTTATTTCGGATGCACAGTTTCCGTAGGCCATGATCCTGAGTAGGGTGCTCCCCGTCGTCCGTACGGAAAAGCAGAACAGTGGCAGGGGAGCATGACCGCCGGCTCGTTCGAAGGACAGTACGTCTGGCATCCCGCCGCCGACGACCGAGAGCTGGCCAGGGCCTGCACGGACTTAAAGGCGGGCCGCTACTTCGGCGCGCACTCGGTCCTCAAGGAGACGCACGGCGACTTCGGACTGCGCGCCCACCGCTCCCTCGTCCTGGCCTCCGTCGCCGCCGACTCCGACCTCGCGGAACGCTGGCTGGAGGAGGAGCCCGGCCCCGACGCCGCCCTGTTGTGGGCGCGCGTCGCCGTGTTCCGGACCCTGCGCGCCGCCCAGTCCCACGACCGGCGCATCGGGGCGCTCGGGCGGATAGCGCTCGCCGCCTGCGACCGGGCCGCGGACCTCGCGCCCAAGGACCCCACCCCGTGGGCCGCCCGGCTCTCCATGGCCCGCCTCCAGCGGCCCCGCGACCGCGCGCCGCAGGGCCTGCTCACCGAACCCCGCGGCCCCTGGGCCCAGTTCGAGCACGTCACGCGCCTCGACCCCTGGCACCGCGAGGCCCACCACCAGTTCCTGGCGTTCTTCTTCACCCGGCACGGCGGCACCGCGAACGCGGCCTGGGACGTGGCCGCGTATCTGAGCCAGCGCGCCCCGGCCTCGTCGCCGCTGCGCCTGCTGCCCCTGGTCACCCTCGTCGAGGGCCACAACCCGGCGCACCTCCTCTCCGAGCACACCTGGGACCAGCCGCAGTGGAAGGCGACGGCGCTCGGCGCGTACCGGAACTGGCTGCCGCAGGTGGCGGGTTACCGCTTCACGCCGGTCCTCGACCTGGCGTATCTGGCGCACGCGCTGCACATGGCGCAGTGCGCCTTCGAGGCGCGGGCGGTGCTCACGGCCATGGGCCCGTACGCGTCCCGCATGCCGTGGAGCGTCTTCGGTGACCCCGGGGAACAGCTCAGCAGGGCGCGGCGCGCGTGCGGCCTGCCGGTCCCCCACAGCACCTGACCCCCACCCGCCCCACAGGTTTCGGAAATTCCCCCACACCGGAAGGCCGAGGTTGTGTCCGACCCCCTGACCAGCGCACCCACTCCCCCCACGTCCCCCAGCAGATCCGGGCGGCCCGCCGCCGCGCTCGACGACGACGCGACGCTGCACGCGATGGGCTACCCGCGGAAGCTGACCCGGCGCTTCAAGGCGTTCGACAATTTCGCGATTTCCTTCACGATCATCAACATCATCTCCGGCATCTTCTCCTCCTTCGGGTTCGGGATGAACGCCGGAGGACCGCGCATTCTCGTGTTCGGCTGGATAGCCGTCGCGGCCATGGTGCTTTTCGTCGGAGCGTCGATGGCCGAAATTGCATCGGCGTATCCGACGAGCGGTGCGCTCTATTTCTCGGCGGGAAAGCTGGCGAAACGGCACAAGGGCGCCTGGTCCTGGTACACGGGCTGGCTGAATTTCGTGGGGCAGGTCGGCGGCACGGCGGCGACGGGCTACGCGGCGGCGACGTTCATCCAGGCGTTCGTCGTCATGCAGTGGCCGTCGTACCACGCGACGGCGCAGCAGACGGTTCTGATCACGGCGGTGATCCTGCTGCTCCAGGCGCTCGCCAACACGTACACGGTGCAGCTGGTGGCACTGGTGAACCGGATCTCCGTGTGGTGGCTCCTCGTCGGCATGGTGGTCATCGTGGTCGCGCTGATCGCCGTACCGGACCACCACCAGTCCGCGTCGGTCGTCACGCAGTTCACCAACAACACCGGCTTCTCCAACGGGATCTACGCGGCCCTGCTCGGCCTCCTCGTGACCAGCTGGACGTTCACCGGCTTCGACGGCAGCTTCCACATGTCGGAGGAGACGGTCCAGGCGACGGTCAACGCGCCCAAGGGCATCATGCGGGCGATCGGCTACTCCGCCGTCACCGGCCTGATCCTGATGCTGGCCCTCGTCTTCGCGATCGGGGACTACGCCGCGGAGGCGAGCGCGTCGGCGCCGCCCGTGCAGATCCTCATCGACGCCCTCGGCATGACGACGGCGAAGCTCCTGCTGCTGATCGTGATCGGCTCGATGCTGTTCTGCGGCCTGGCCAACATGACGAGCAACACCCGTCAGATCTTCGCCTTCTCGCGTGACGGCGCCATGCCGGGCTCCCGCTGGTGGCACTCGGTCTCGTCGCGCACGCGCACGCCCGTGAAGGCCGTGTGGCTCGCGGCGGCCTGCTCGCTGGTCCTCGTGGTGCCGGGCTGGTGGTCGCACACGGCGTTCACCGCGATCGTGAGCGTCAACGTCGTGGGTCTCTACCTCGCGTACGCCGTCCCGATCTATCTGCGCCTGCGCCACGACGACTTCCAGCAGGGGCCGTGGAACCTGGGCCGCTGGGGCAAGCCCGTCGCCGCGATCGCGGTGGTCTGGATCGTGGCGAGCAGCGTCCTGTTCATGCTGCCGCAGGCGTCCCCCATCAATGCGACGTCGTTCAACTACGCGCCGATCGCCCTGGTCGCCGTACTCGTGATCGCGACGGTGTGGTGGTTCGCGACGGCCCGCCGCCGCTTCCAGGGCCCGGTCAGCTACGGCAGCCCGGACGAGGTCGCGGCGATGGACCTCATCTGACGCGACTCATCCGACGGGACTCGCCTGTCCTACGCGTCGCCCCGCCTTCCGGACGGACCGGTCGGCGGGGCGCTCGCGTTCACCGCGAGAATCGGTGCATGCCCGAACTGCAAGAGATCCTGAAGTCCCTGCGCGTCTGGGACACCGAACTGCCCGCGTTCGACCCGTCCGCGGCCCCGTCCGCCCCGCTGCCGCTCTTCGTCGAGTGGTTCGCCGAGGCGGTGGCCGCCGGCCAGACCGAGCCGCACACCATGTCGCTCGCGACGGTGGACGGGGACGGCCTGCCCGACGTCCGTACGGTGATGCTGCACGGCGCCGACGAGGACGTCTTCCACTTCGCCTCCCACGCGGGCAGTGCCAAGGGCCGCCAGCTCACGGCGCACCCCCGGGCCGCGCTCGGCTTCTACTGGCCGTCGCAGGGCCGCCAGATCCGTGTTCGTGGTGATGTCACCACTCAGACCCCCGAGGTGGGCCAGGCCGACCTGCACGTCCGCTCGACGGGAGCGCTGGCCGCAGCCCTGGTCGGCCACCAGAGCGAAGTCCTCGGCTCACAGGACGAGTTGGAGCAGGCGTCGGTCGCGGCCTGGGAGCGCGCGCAAGCCGACCCGAAGGCCCCCGCCCCCACGTGGACGGCGTACGCGCTGGCCCCGCGCGAGGTGGAGTTCTTCCAGGGCGACGCCCGCCGCCGCCACATCCGCCTCAGGTACCGCAGCACGCAGACGGGCTGGGTACGGGAGCTTCTCTGGCCGTGACGCGGCCGGCTCACGCCACCGGTGGCTCGGGGTCCGAGGCGAGGCGGGCGTGCAGGTGCACGTCGCGGAAGGCGTCCTGCCGCCCCGCCTCGAACATCGCGCCCCGCAGCGTGCCCTCATACCGGTAGCCGCCGCGGTCGGCGACCCGGCAGGACGCCTCGTGCCCGAGTGCGTGGCCGAGTTCGAGCCGGTGGAGGCCGAGTTCACCGAAGGCCAGCCGTGACGCGAGGTTCAGCGCACGGGTCGCGACACGGCGCCCACGGGCCTCGGGCAGTACCCAGTAGCCGACGTGGGCGCTGCGGAACACGGGCATGATCGCGTTGAGACCCACGTGCCCGAGGACCTCCCCCGTGCTCTCGTCGGTGACGCAGCACGCCACGGATTCACCACTCGCCAGCGCCTCCTGGCGCGAGCGCAGGTACTCATGGGCCCCGGCGAGGTCGTCGACCGGGGTGAGCGGGGTGTTCCAGCGCCGGAACTCGGGATCGCCGAGCCCGCGCAGTACGGCGGCGGCGTCCCCCTCGTCCCCGGCCCGCCAGGCCCGCAGAAGCAGTCCGTGGCCACGTATCTCAGGGGTTTCGATCATGAGCTGTCAGCCGTTCTCGGGGGCGGTGAAGGTGTGGACGGCGAAGTCCCGCACGGGACGGTAGCCGATGCGCAGGTAGAGGCCGTTGCTGGTCCGGTTGGCGAGGTCGGTGAAGAGGAGCACCTCGCTCGCGCCCGCGGCCCGGGCGGCGCGGCTGACCTCGGCGGTGACCGCTCCCGCGTAGCCGCGGCCGCGCAGCTCCTCCGGGGTGTAGACGGGCGCGACCCGGACCGCTCCGGCGGCCTCGCGGGTCACGCCGGCCATGGAGGCGGGCACGCCGTCCGGGGTCTCCCAGAGGGTGACGCCGCCGTACGAGATCCGCTCGTCGGCCCATTCCGCCGAGCCCGAGGCGCCGCCCGGAGTGCCGGCGTCCGCGGCGAACGCGGTGCGCCACCGGACCAGCAGCTCCCGGTCCGCCTCGGTGGCGACGCGGTGCCGCCCGGCGGGTGCGGGATGCGGCGGGGTGAGGTCCCCGAGCCGGTAGAGGCGCTGCTCGACGGCGCGGTGGGCCCGCGCTCCCGTACGGGACTGCCAGGCGTCGGCGAAGGCGGCCGAGGCCGCGTCGACCCCGAACACGCCGGGCACCGGCCGCCCTTGGAGCGCGACCGCAAGAGCGTCCGCCTGCTCCCTGTCCAGGGGGCTGACGCTGATCCGGAACGGCGGCGTCCACAGGAACGTCCCGCTCACGCGGCCGTCCGGCCCGTACAGCACCCCGAAGAGCTGCCCCCGCGCCCCGTACACCGCCGGCCCCCGTTCCCGCAGGCTCGCGGTGACGCTGAGGGCGACCGTGTGCAGGGCGGGCTCGGCGCGCAGGTAGTCGCCCGCGCGGGCGAGGAACTCGTCGACGTCAGCGGTGAGGTGCCAGCCGGGCAAGGGAGCGGGGCTCTCTGTCATGACCGCATGGTGCCGCCCGTCCCCTCACGTCCGCGAGCGAAATACGGGGACGGCGAAGCCCTCCACCTGACGGAAGGTGACCTCCAGGGGCATTCCTGCGCGCAGCTCGTCGCCCTCCGCGTCCACGACTTCCGTCATCATCCGCGGGCCCTCCGCGAGGTCGACGACGGCTGCGATGTACGGGGTGCGGGTGCCGAAGGGCGGCAGGTCGTTCCGGTGGACGACGGACCAGGTGTAGAGGACGGCCGTCCCGGACGCCCGCTCCCACACCACGTCCTCGCTCCAGCAGTGCGGGCAGAACTCGCGCGGATAGTGATGGGCTCGCTCACACGCGCGGCAGCGGCGGAGCAGCAGGGTCCCGTCGGCGGCCGCATCCCAGTAGGGGCGGGTGAAGGCGTCGGGCTCGGGCAGGTCGAACCGTACGGTCGCGGGAAGAGTCACAGGAAGAGTCCGATCGCCGCGTCGAGAGACCATGCCTGCCAGGACATGGCGAAGAGCGCCACGAGCGAGATGAGGGCCATCATCGCGTTCTGTCCCTGCTCGGCCCAGTCGTGGATCATCAGGACCAGGTACAGGAGATTCAGGAGCAGCCCGCCGATGAGGGCCACGGGTGTCAGCAGCCCCGCCACGAGACCGAGGCCCAGGGCCAGTTCGGCGTAGACGACGATGTACGCCATCACTTTCGGCCGGGGGGTGACGACCGCGCCGAAGCCGCTGCGCACGGCGTTCCACCGGTGCTTCGCGGCGACGTCGGCGGCCCAGGCGATGCCGGTGCCCCGCTCGAACCAGCCCTTCTTGTCCTTGTGCCGCCAGCTCTCCAGCCACCACAGTCCGAGGCCTATGCGCAGCACGGCCAGCCATTCGACGCCGTCGAGCCAGATCGAGTCCACGACCGGGGCCCTCCTCTCCGTTTCTGACGGAACGTCAGTTCAGCGCACGCGGGGGCGCTACCGCAAGGGGCGTACGCCGTGATGAATTCGCAACCGATTCCGGTCTTGACCGAGACCCATCAAATCGAACGGTGATTACGCTCGCACTCATGGTCACCGAGCCCGCGCCCGCCGCACGCAACCAGGACCGCCCCGTGTACGTCATCGGGGGCGGCCCGGGCGGCCTCGCCGCAGCCGCGGCGCTGCGCGAGCGGGGCGTACGGGCCGTGATCCTGGAGAAGTCGGAGCACGTCGGGGCGTCCTGGCGCCGCCACTACGACCGCCTCCACCTGCACACCACCCGCAAGCTCTCCGGGCTCCCCGGCCTCGCGATCCCGCGCCGCTTCGGCCGCTGGGTGTCCCGCGACGACGTCGTGCGCTACCTGGAGAAGTACGCCGAGCACCACCAGCTGGAGATCGTCACGGGTGTGGCGGTCTCGCGCGTGGAGCGCACAGAGGACGGCTGGCTCGTACGCGCCTCGGGCGGCCGTGAACTGGCCGCGAGCGCCGTCGTGGTGGCCACGGGCTACAACCACACCCCGCGCCTGCCCGACTGGCCGGGCCGCTCCTCGTACACGGGCGAGCTCCTCCACGCGGGCGACTACCGCAACGCGAAGCCGTACGCGGGCCGTGACGTACTGGTCGTCGGCGTCGGCAACACCGGCGCCGAGATCGCCGTGGACCTCGCCGAGGGCGGCGCATCCCGCGTCCGGCTCGCGGTCCGCACGGCGCCCCACATCGTGCGCCGGTCCACCGCGGGCTGGCCCGCACAGCGGACCGGCATCCTGTGCCGCAGGCTGCCCGTGGCGCTCGTGGACCGCCTGGCCCGCCCGATGGCGAAGCTCAGCGTGCCCGACCTGGCGGAACAGGGCCTGCCCAGACCCACGACCGGCCTCTACTCGCGGGTGCGCGAGGGCGCGATCCCCGTGCAGGACGTCGGCCTGATCGACGCCGTACGCACGGGCCGGGTCGAACCGGTCGCGGCCGTCGAGTCGTTCGAGGACGGCAAGGTGCTCCTCGCCGACGGCGCGCACATCACCCCCGACGCGGTGATCGCGGCGACGGGGTACCGGCGCGCACTGGAAGACCTGGTGGGCCACCTCGGCGTCCTCGACGACCGGGGCCGCCCGACCAGGCACGGCCGGCGGACCGATCCCGCCGCACCCGGCCTCTACTTCACGGGTTACACGAACCCGATCAGCGGCATGTTCCGCGAACTGGCCCTGGACGCACGGAAGATCGCGAAGGCGATCGCGGGCTGATCCCGGCCGGCGCCGCCGGCCGGCCACCGACCCGCACGCAGCCATCCGCTCGCGACGCCACCCATTGCACAGTGGCCACATCCCGCCGTTCCAACCCGTACGCCCGCGGGAACACCCGTGACAGCCTTTGCGTGCAGCCCTGTTCCTGACACAGCGTCAGTTCAGTAATCTGACACTACGTCAGTTACGTGAGCACCAGTCGAGGAGCGGGCGGACCCGATGCTTGGATCGACATACGGCACCCTGACCACCGACCCCCGCCGGGCCCGCACGATCGCCTGCGGAGAGCAGCCGGCACCCGCCGTGCACAGCAGGGCGGACGACCTGGACGTGAGCGGCAGGCCACTGCACCGCGAGGTGCCCGACCTGGACCGTTTCTTCCGGCCCGAATCGATAGCGGTCATCGGCGCGTCCGACGCCGAGGGCCGCCCGAACACGGGCATCACGCGGCAGCTGATCGCGTGGGCGGAGCGCGTGGGCGCCCGCCTCCACCCCGTGCACCCCACCCGCGAGACCGTCTTCGGCATCCCGTGCTCGCCGGGCGTCTCCGCGCTGCCCGAACCCGTCGACCTCGCCGTACTCCTCATCTCGGACCCGCTGCCGGTCATCGAGGAACTGGCCCAGGCCAAGGTGAAGTTCGCGGTGGCCTTCGCGTCGGGCTTCGCCGAGACGGGCGAGGAGGGGGCGGCCGCGCAGTCGTCCCTGTCCGCGGCGGTCAGCCGCTCGGGTATGCGCCTGCTCGGCCCGAACACCAACCTGAACGCGTTCTCCGAGTTCCGCGAGGACCTCGAAGGGCCGGCCATCGCCCTGATCACGCAGTCCGGCCACCAGGGCCGCCCCCTCTACACGATGCAGGAGCTGGGCGTACGGCTCTCGCACTGGGCGCCCACGGGCAACGAGGCGGACCTGGAGACCGCGGACTTCATCTCGTACTTCGCCGAGCGCCCGGAGGTCGGGGCGATCGCGTGTTACGTGGAGGGCCTCAAGGACGGGCGCGGCTTCCTGCTCGCGGCGGACCGCGCGGCGCGCAACGGCGTACCCGTCGTGGCCGTCAAGGTCGGCCGCACCGAGACGGGTGCCCGCATGGCGGCCTCGCACACGGGCAAGCTGACCGGCGCGGACACGGTGGTGGACGCGGCGATGCGCCAGTTCGGCGTGATCAGGGTCGACGGACTCGACGAACTCCAGGACACGGCTGCCCTGTTGGCGCGGGCGCGGCCCCCGCGCGCCGACGGCGTGGCGGTCTACTCGATATCCGGCGGCACCGGTGCCCACTTCGCCGACCTGGCCACGCGCGCGGGCCTGACCCTGCCGGCGCTGTCCGAGGCGAAGCAGCAGGAGCTGCACCAGTGGATCCCGGAGTACCTCAACGTCGCGAACCCGATCGACAACGGCGGCCACCCCGTGGGTGACTGGCGCGGCCCCAAAATCATCGAGTCGATCCTCCAGGACCCGTCCATAGGCGTCCTGATCTGCCCGATCACCGGCCCGTTCCCCCCGATGAGCGACAAGCTGGCCCGGGACCTGGCAGAGGCGGCGGAGCGCACGGACAAGCTGATCTGCGTCGTCTGGGGCTCGCCGCTGGGCACCGAGGACGCCTACCGCGAGACGCTTCTCGGCTCCTCGCGCCTCGCGACGTTCCGCACGTTCGGGAACTGCATCACGGCCGTGCGCGCCTATCTGGACCACCACCGGTTCACGGCCGCCTACCGCTCGCCCTTCACCGAGGCGCCCCGCACGCCCTCCCCCTCCTTCCGCAAGGCCCAGGCCCTGATGCGCCCGGGCCGCCAGCTCAGCGAGCACGCCGCGAAGCAGCTCCTGCGGGCGTACGGCATCCGCGTACCGCGCGAGCAGCTCGTCACCAGCGCCGCGGCGGCCGTACGGGCGGCCGGGCAGGTCGGCTACCCCGTCGTCATGAAGGCGTCCGGGGCGCGGCTGGCGCACAAGTCGGACCTCGGCCTGGTCAAGGTCGGCCTGACCTCGGCCAGCCAGGTCAGGGACGCCTACCGGGAACTCACCGACATCGCCCGTTACGAGGGCCTCGACCTGGACGGCGTCCTGGTCTGCCAGATGGTCGAGCGGGGCGTCGAGATGGTCGTCGGGGTCACGCAGGACGACCTGTTCGGCCCGACGGTGACCGTGGGCCTGGGCGGCGTACTCGTGGAGGTGCTGCGGGACACGGCGGTGAGGGTGCCGCCGTTCGCGGAGGACCAGGCGCGGGCGATGCTCGACGAACTGCGGGGCAGGCCGCTTCTGGACGGGATGCGGGGGGCGCCGCCCGTGGACATGGACGCGCTGGTGGAGGTCGTCCTGCGGGTCCAGCGGATGGCCCTCGAACTGGGCGACGAACTCGCGGAGTTGGACATCAACCCGCTGATGGTGCTCCCCCGGGGCCAGGGCGCGGTGGCGCTCGACGCGCTGGCCGTCTGCCACTGAGCCCGGCCGGTACCGCGCACACGCCCGCCGCCCGCGCCCGCCTCCGTACAGGGAAGAAGAGGTCATGTCCGCCACCATCGAGTGCACCACCACCGACGCCGTCACCTGGATCACGCTCAACCGTCCCGAGGCCATGAACGCGCTGACCTGGGACCAGCGTGAGGAGATCATCGGCATCCTGAACAGCGCCTCCGCCGACCCCGACGTGCGCGCCGTCGTCATCACGGCGACCGGCAGGGGGTTCTGCGCCGGGGCGGACCTGCGGGGTGCGCCGGCCTCGGGGCCGCGCGTGCCCGGTGACGTGGCACGCACGATCCGGCTGGGCGCGCAACGTCTGATCGCGGCGGTCATGGACTGCGAGAA
Source organism: Streptomyces sp. CB01635 (assembly GCF_002803065.1). Taxonomy (GTDB): domain Bacteria; phylum Actinomycetota; class Actinomycetes; order Streptomycetales; family Streptomycetaceae; genus Streptomyces. The sequence goes on along the minus strand of NZ_NNBL01000012.1, from coordinate 36,457 downwards.
GCCGGTCGTCGCGGCGGTCAACGGGACGGCGGCCGGGATCGGGGCGCATCTGGCGTTCGCGTGCGATCTGGTGCTCGCGGCTGAGTCGGCCCGGTTCATCGAGGTCTTCGTGCGCCGCGGCCTGGTCCCCGACGGGGGCGGCGCCTATCTGCTGCCGCGCCTCATCGGGCCGCAGCGGGCCAAGGAGCTGATGTTCTTCGGCGACGCGCTCTCCTCGGCGGACGCGGAACGCCTGGGCCTGGTCAACCGCACGGTCCCGGACGGGGAGCTGCGCAAGACGGCCCAGGAGTGGGCGGCGCGCCTGGCGAGCGGTCCGACGCGGGCCATCGCCATGACCAAGCAGCTGGTCAACGCCTCCCTGGAGTCGGACCGCGCGACGGCGTTCGCGGCGGAGGCGACGGCACAGGAGATCAACATGACGACGGCGGACGCACAGGAGGGCGTCGCCTCCTTCAAGGAGCGCCGCGACCCGACGTACAAGGGCCGCTAGCCGACTTCGCAGCTGGACGCCGTCATCGAATTCGGGCCCACCACTTCCTATCTGACGCATCGTCAGCTTCAATCGTAGGTGTGATGGGACACGCAGGAATGGCAGCGACGGTGGTCAGGTACCTCCGGTCGGTCGGTGCGCCCACGTCCGCCGAGCCGGTGGACGTGCTGCCGCGTCCGGAGCTACGGGCGGTGGGCGAGGACGAGCGGGCGCCACTGGACCCCGGCGAGTTCCGTCGCGTCCTCGGCCACTTCGCCACCGGCGTCACGGTCGTCACGGCGCCGCCCCCGCACCCCGGCGCTCCCCCAGCCGGCTTCGCCTGCCAGTCCTTCTCCTCGCTCTCCCTGGACCCGCCACTGGTGGCGTTCATGGTGGCCCGTACGTCCACGACCTGGCCGCGCATCGCGAGCGCCGGCGTCTTCTGCGTGAACGTCCTGGGCGCGGACCAGGGCGCGCTGTGCCGGTCCTTCGCTGCGCGCGGCACGGACAAGTTCGCGGGCGTCGAGCACGACGCGGCGCCGGTGACGGGCTCGCCGCGCCTCGCGGGCGCGCCCGCGTGGGTCGACTGCACGATCCACGCGGTCCACACGGGCGGGGACCACCTCATCGTGGTGGGCCGGGTGGAGGCGCTCGGGACGGCGGAGGGCGAGGCGTCCCCGCTGCTGTTCCACAAGGGCGCGTTCGGCCGCTTCGAGCACTGATCAGGCGAGGTCGGCCACCAGGAGCCCATCGGCATCGGCGGTCCGGCGCCGGATGACCAGCGCCATCAGGGCCGCCGCCGCGCACAGCGCGCCGGACGCGTACCAGACGACGTCGTACGAGCCGAACGTGTCACGGGCGACGCCGCCGAGGAAGGCGACGAGCGCGGCACCCACCTGGTGCGAGGCGAGCACCCAGCCGAACACGATCGCGCTGTCCTCGCCGTAGTACTCACGGCACAGGGCCAGGGTGGGCGGCACGGTGGCGACCCAGTCGAGCCCGTAGAAGACGATGAAGAAGACCATCGGCGGGTGGACGGACGGGGCGAGGAGCATCGGCAGGAACAGCAGGGAGACCCCACGCAGCGCGTAGTACACCGCGAGCAGCCGCCGCGGGTCGAAGCGGTCGGTGAACCAGCCCGACGCCACGGTCCCGACGACGTCGAAGACTCCCACCACGGCGAGCAGCGAGGCCGCCGCGGTGATCGGCATCCCGTGATCGTGCGCGGCCGGTACGAAGTGCGTCTGGACGAGCCCGTTCGTGGAGGCGCCGCAGATCGCGAACGTCCCGGCGAGCAGCCAGAAGGGACCCGTACGGGCGGCCTTGAAGAGCACGCTCACGGTGCGGCGGGCGGCCCCGGTGACGGGCGGCGGCTTCTCGACGAACTCCGCGGAGCCGTACGGGGTGGTCCCCACGTCGGCCGGGTGGTCGCGCAGCAGCAGCCACACGAACGGCACGACGGCGAGGGCCGCGAGCGCCACCGTCACGGCCGCGGGCCGCCACTTGTGCACCTCGACGATCCACGAGAGCAGCGGCAGGAAGATGAGCTGCCCCGACGCGGAAGCGGCCGTGAGGATCCCGGTGACGAGCCCGCGCCGGGCGGTGAACCACCGGTTCGTGACGGTCGCGGCGAAGGCGAGGGCCATCGAGCCGGAGCCGAGTCCGACGAGCAGGCCCCAGCACAGCAGGAGCTGCCAGGCCGAGTCCATCCACACGGTCAGGCCGGAGCCGGCCGCTATGACGACCAGGGCGACGGCGACCACGCGCCGGATTCCGAACCGGTCCATGAGAGCGGCGGCGAAGGGCGCGGTCAGCCCGTAGAGCGCGAGGTTGATGGAGACGGCGAGCCCGATGGTGCCGCGCGACCAGTGGAACTCCTCGTTCAGCGGGTCGATCAAGAGCCCCGGCAGGGACCGGAAGGCGGCGGCTCCAATGATCGTCACGAAGGTGACGGCGGCCACGAACCAGGCGCGGTGGATACGGGGACGGGGGCGGGGCGGACGGGATGCGCCCGCGCCGGGCGAGTCCTTGGCCGCGGCGTCGATGTCGGTTGTGTGCGTCACAGCAGACAGCATCGGATCACGGACCCGCTCCGGGCGAGTGGCCCGAAAGACAGCCTTCGCTAGGATCGGGCCATACACTCGGAGCCATGCCCGAGACTCCCGCGCCCCGAACGCAGCGCCCCCACCGTGTGGTCGTCCTGGCCCTCGACGGCGTGCTCCCCTTCGAACTCGGCATCACCCAGCGCATCTTCAGCCGCGCCAAGGACTCCGCGGGCCGGCCGCTCTACGAGGTCGTGACGTGCTCGGTCAGGGAACCCGGCCCCGTGGAGACGGACGCCGACTTCGCCGTGCTGATCAGAAACGGCCCGGAGGCGCTCGCCACCGCGGACACCGTGGTCGTGCCCGCGTCGTACGAGCTCGGCCCCGTCGTCAACGAGGGCGTACTCACCGACGAGCTGGCGGCGGCCTTCGCGCAGGTCAGGACCGGCACACGGATGGTGTCGATCTGCACCGGCAGCTACGTCCTCGCGGCGGCCGGCTATTTGGACGGGCGCCCGGCGACCACTCACTGGACGTCGGCGGAGCACTTCCAGCGGCTCTTCCCCGAGATCAAGGTCGACGCGGACGTCCTGTACATCGACGACGGGGACGTCCTGACGTCGGCCGGCGTCGCCGCGGGCATCGATCTCTGCCTGCACCTGGTCCGCCGGGACCACGGCACGGCGGTGGCCAACGAGGTGGCCCGCCACACCGTCGTCCCGCCCCACCGCGACGGCGGGCAGGCCCAGTACATCCACCGCCCCGTCCCCGAACCCCAGCTCGCGACGACGACGAAGGCGCGCGCCTGGGCGCTCGCCCGCCTTCACGAACCGCTCCAGCTGCGCGACCTGGCCGCCCAGGAGGCGATGTCGGTACGCACCTTCACGCGCCGCTTCCGCGAAGAGGCCGGTGTCAGCCCGGGACAGTGGCTCACCCAGCAGCGGGTGGAGCGGGCCCGGCACCTCCTGGAGTCGAGCGATCTGTCGATGGACCAGGTGGCGCGCGAGTCGGGCTTCGGCACGGCGCAGTCGATGCGGCAGCACCTCCAGGCGGCACTGGGCGTGACGCCGACGGCGTACCGCCGCACGTTCCACGCCACGGCCGTGCAGGGCGCGATGCAGAACACATAGGCCCGGCTCAGAACACCAGCACCCCCCGCGCCACCCTCCCCTGCTGCGCGTCCTGTGCCGCCTTCGCGAAGTCCTCGACCGGGTACGTCTCCGTGACCAGCTCGTCGAGCAGCAGCCGGCCCTGGCGGTACAGGTCGGCGTAGAGCCTGATGTCGCGCTGGGGCCGCGAAGAGCCGTAGCGGCAGCCCAGGATGGACTTGTCGAGGAAGAGCGAGGCGACGACGAAGGACGCCTCCGCGTCGGCGCCCGGCATGCCGAGGAGTACGGCCTGGCCGTGCCGGTCGAGGAGGTCGACGGCCTGGCGGACCAGCTCGACGCGGCCGACACACTCGAAGACATGGTCGGCGCCGTGCGGCAGGACGTCCCTGACCCCGGCGGCCGAGGTCAGGAAGTCCGTCGCCCCGAACTGCCGCGCCACCGCTTCCTTGTCGGGGTTCGCGTCGACGGCGACGATCCTGGACGCGCCCGCGATCCGGGCCCCCTGGAGCACATTGAGGCCGATCCCGCCGGTCCCGATGACGACGACGGTGTCACCCTGGTCGACGCGCGCCCGGTTGAGGACGGCGCCGACGCCGGTCAGCACCCCGCACCCCATGAGCGCGGCCGACGTCAGCGGGATATCGGCGGGGATCGGCACGGCCTGCACGGCCTTCACGACGGTCCGCTCGGCGAACGAGGAGTTCGCGGCGAACTGGTAGAGCGGTGTGCCGCCCCGCGAGAACGGCTGCGTGGGCATCCCGATCGCCTTGCGGCACATGGTCGGCCGCCCCCGGTCGCAGTCCGCGCAGGCGCCGCAGTTGGCGAGCGTGGACAGCGCCACATGGTCCCCGGGCGCCACATGCGTGACGCCCGCGCCGACGGCCTCCACGACGCCCGCGCCCTCGTGTCCGAGCACGACCGGCGCCGGGAAGGGGATGGTCCCGTCGATCACCGACAGATCGCTGTGGCACAGCCCGGCGGCGGCGACGTCGACGAGCACCTCGCCCGGTCCCGGATCGCGTATCTCGAGATCGTCGACCACGTCGGCCCGGACCCCGTCGAACACGACACCCCTCATGACGACTCCCTCGTCTCCCTGGGCAGCCCGAGCACGCGCTCGGCGATGATGTTGCGCTGGATCTCGTCCGAGCCGCCGTAGATCGTGTCGGCCCGGCTGAAGAGGAACAGCCGCTGTGCGGCGTCGAGTTCGTACGTACTGTCAGGCGCCCAGTCCCCAGGCCCGGCGGCGGCGAGCGCGCCCCGCGCCTGGAGTGCGAGTTCGCCCAGACGCTGGTGCCAGCGGCCCCACAGGAGCTTGGCGACGCTCGGGGCGCCCGGGTCCTGCGCGCCGCCGAGCGTGCGCAGCGCGTTGAACCGCATGACGCGCAGCTCGGCCCACTGCCGTACGAGGCGGTCCCTGAACAGCGGGTCGTCGGCCGCGCCCGTACGCACCGCGGTCCGTACGACCTCGGCGAGTTCGGCGGCGAAGCCGATCTGCTGGGCGAGCGTCGAGACGCCGCGCTCCAGGGCGAGCAGCCCCATGGCGACCCGCCAGCCCTGCCCCTCGCCGCCGACGACGTGCTCCACGGGCGCGTGCGCGCCGTCGAAGAACACCTCGTTGAACTCAGCTGTGCCGGTCAGCTGCCGGATGGGCCGCACCTCGATCCGGCCCGGCTGGTCCATCGGCACGAGGAGGAACGACAGGCCGTGATGGCGCCGCGACCCGGCCTCGGTGCGCGCGAGCACGAAGCACCAGTCGGCCTCGTGCGCGAGCGACGTCCACACCTTCTGCCCGGTGACGCGGTACGTGTCCCCGTCACGTACGGCGGTCGTGCGCAGGTTCGCGAGGTCGGAACCGGCGCCGGGCTCGCTGTAGCCCTGGCACCACAGCTCCTCGCCGGAGGCGATCGGCGGCAGGAAGCGCCGCTGCTGCTCCTCGTCGCCGTACGCGATCAGGGTCGGGGCGAGCAGGTTCTCGCCGATGTGCCCGTGGCGTGCGGGCGCGCGGGCCCGCGCGTACTCCTCGGCCCAGACGACCTGCTGGGTCGGTGAGGCGACCCGGTTGCCGTACCCGTCGCGCTGCCAGCCGAGCCCGATCCACCCGGACGCGCCCAACTCAAGCTCCCAGGCCCGCCGTACGCCGGCGTCCTCGTGCTCGCTCCCGGGCCCGCCGCGCCCCCGGGCGACGGCGTACTCGCCGGTGAGGTGCTCCGTGAGCCACGCGCGGGCCTCCCGCCGGAACGCCTCGTCCTCATCCCCGAACCCGAACTCCACCACGCGCCTCCGCCCCCGGCCTCGACGTCACTGATTGGGCCGCGCTTTCGCGGCGGCCGCCTCGGCCATCGCCTCCAGCTGCGCGAGCATCGGCATCGGATCGACGCCCACGGTGCCCGGCAGGAAGTCCGCGATCTTGTCCGGCGTCCAGCCGCCCTCCGCGTAGCCCGAGCGCAGCTCCCTCGGCTGGGCCCAGACCGCGATCTTGGGCCCGGCGATCGTGTACACCTGCCCGGTGATCTTCTCGGCGCGGGCGCGTTCGCTGAGCAGATAGACGACGAGCGCGGCGACGTCCTCCGGCTCCCCGATCTCCTTGAGCTCCATGGGCACGTTCGCCGACATCCGCGTACGGGCGACGGGCGCGACCGCGTTCGCCGTGACGCCGTACTTGTGCAGCCCGAGCGCGGCGCTGCGCACGAGCGAGATGATCCCGCCCTTGGCGGCGCTGTAGTTGGCCTGCGCCACGGATCCCTGGTGGTTGCCGCTGGTGAAGCCGATGAGCGTGCCCGACCCTTGCTTGCGCATGACGGCGGACGCCGCCCGGAACACGGTGAACGTGCCCTTCAGGTGCGTGGCGACCACCGGGTCCCACTCCTGCTCGGACATGTTGAACAGCATCCGCTCGCGCAGGATCCCGGCGACGCACACGACGCCGTCGATCCGCCCGTACCGGGCGAGCGCCACGTCGACGATCCGCTGACCGCCCGCCATGGTCGAGATGTCGTCGGCGACGGCGACGGCCTCGCCGCCGGCCGCCTCGATCTCCTTGACGACGGACTCGGCGATCTCGCTCGCCGGTTCGCCGCCCTCGATGGACACCCCGTAGTCGTTGACGACGACCCGTGCGCCCTCGGCGGCGCAGGCGAGCGCGACGGCTCTGCCGATGCCGCGCCCGGCCCCGGTGACAGCCACCACCTTGCCTGCCAAGAAGTTCCCCACGTCCGGCCCCTTCCCGCGGTTTCTGACGGACCGTTAGATTCTATGACCCGTCAGATACCGGAAGACAAGCCCCGGGGAGCACTCATGTCGTTGCCTGCCGAGTTCCACGAAATGGCCAAGCGCGTCAACAACTGGGGCCGTTGGGGCGCCGACGACGAGATCGGCACGCTCAATCTGGTCACCGACGAGGTCGTGCGCGAGGCCGCGTCGACCATCCGCACGGGCCGCCGGGTACCCCTCGCGCTGCCCCTCAAGGAGGACGGGGTGCAGACCGGACTGATCCCGGGCCGCGTCAACCCGTTCCACACCATGGTCCAGATCAACCACGAGCTGTTCGGTCCCGGCACCGTCGCCACCAGCGACGACGCGGTGACCATGGGGCTCCAGGCGGCCACACACTGGGACGCCCTCACCCACATCTCGCACTCGGGACGGATCTACAACGGCCGCCCCGCCGACACGATCACGGCGCACGGCGGCGCGCGGTTCAGCGGCATCGACAAGGCCCCGTACATCGTCTCGCGCGGCGTCCTGCTCGACGTCGCGGCGGCGAAGGGCGTGGACCGGCTGCCCGGCGATCACGCCGTGACCCCCGAAGACCTGTCCGAGGCCGAGGAGTTCGGCCATGTCACCGTCCGCGCCGGCGACATCGTCCTCGTCCGCACCGGCCAGATCCAGACGTACCTCGCGGGCGACAAGCACGCGTACGGCTATCCGTCCCCCGGCCTGTCCGTGCGCACGCCCGAGTGGTTCCACGCGCGCGACGTGGCCGCCGTCGCGAACGACACCCTCACCTTCGAGATCTTCCCGCCGGAGCACGAGAACCTCTGGCTGCCGGTGCACGCCCTCGACCTGGTCGAAATGGGCATGATCCAGGGCCAGAACTGGAATCTGGAGAACTTGTCCACAGCCTGTGGACAAGATGCGCGCTACGCGTTCCTGCTCTCGGCGATGCCCGAGCCCTTCGTGGGCGGCACGGGCACACCCGTGGCCCCGGTCGCGATCCTTTAGGCATCAAGAGGCTTGTCCCGTACGGAAGTTCAGGGCCGGACGGCGATGCGCTCGCACCGCCGTCCGGCCCCCGGCGCCCGGGCCCTGCTCCCCCGGCCCCTGGGAGAGCCGCCCGCCGCGGCGCGACCCGTACTCACCGAGGGCTCCCGTCACCGGAACCCTTGGCGTCCCCTCGCCACGAATCGCTGACCACAAGCGTGATCAAACGGACACCCGGCGTCAACACCGGTAAGGAGATTTGCCAGTTATGTGACTTTTATGACGGCGCACGCCCGGCGCGAACCGACACACACCGAGGAACGGCGAGGCACGCCGGCGCACCGGAAGTCGGAACCGACGCACCGGGAGGCGGACTACACGGCCTCGTACGCCATCCCCTGATACGTCCCCGCCCCCGCGCCCTGCGCGCCGCAGCGGTCGATCTCGCACCAGATGGCCTTGCCCGTGCCCTCGGGCCGCCAGCCCCAGCGGTCCGCCAGACCGTCGACGAGTTCCAGGCCGCGGCCGTTGGTCTCATCCCCGTCGGCGTGCCGCGGCGCGGGGGGCCGGTCGCTGGCGTCGGCCACCTCCACGCGGACCGTGCCGGCGCTGACCTCCGCCGGGACGCCCGGCAGCAGCATCCGCAGGACGGCCGGACAGCCGGTGTGCACCACGGCGTTGGTGACGAGCTCGGAGACGATCAGGATGAGCGTCTCCGCCAGTGGCTCATCGGCCTCTATCCCCGACCCTGCGAGGCGCGAGCGCGCCCACCTGCGGGCTCGCCCCACCTCCGCGGGATCCGCCCCGACCTCCAGCTGAACTTGAAGCACCTGCACCGCTCACACCATCCGAACCGGCGGACACATCGCCTCGGGACTGTGACAAGTCAAGGAGCTCACGGACCGTGATCCCCTTGGGAGACAGCATGGTTGACGTACAGTCACCCCAACAAGCGCTTCGGGCATATTCCAGCGCGAAGGAGTACGCGTGCGCCATACTGTGCGACGCGTCCTGCGGGGAGTCGAACGGGCGGGCGTGCGGCCCTCCCATGCGCTGCGAACGGCGCGCATCGCCGGATCCGGAGCCGCCTCAGGGGCAACACCGGGATGGCTCGGACTCGGAACCACTCGCATCCCACACAAGGTACCCGAGCGGGACCCCGACTCCGTGCCGTGACGAGTCCCGCGCAGGACACAACCCGATATCGACGTTCCGTGACCGTCCGTACATGGGTTCGCCCCGCCCTGAGCGCGACCCCGGACGTCACAGCGCCGCCGCCAGCTCCTCCTCCGTCTCGCGCGCCGTACGGCCCGTCCCGGCGCGCACCCAGGCCCGCTTGAGATGCAGATGCACGTCCGCCTCCCAGGTGAAGCCCATGCCGCCGTGCACCTGGACGCAGTCGCGCGCGTTGCGCACGGCCGCCTCGTCGGCGAGCAGCTCGGCGGCGGCGATCTCGACCGGGTCGGCGGTGACAGCCGCCGCGTACACGGCCGCACGGGCCGGCTCGGCCCGTACGAGCATCTGGGCGCACAGGTGCTTCACGGCCTGGAACGCGCCGATGGGCTGCCCGAACTGCTCGCGCTCGCGGGCGTATTGGACCGCCAGCTCGCAGGTGCGCGTGGCGGAGCCGAGCTGTTCGGCGGCGGTGAGGAGTACGGCCTCGGGGCTGCGGGGCGCGTGCGGGCGCGGCAGCTTGTGCAGAGGCGTGAGCGGGTCGACGGAGGCCAGGGGTACGGCGCCGGTCGCGTCGCCCTGGACGACGTCCGACGCGTCCCGCCACGGGAGGAGCTCCCCGGCGGGCGCCGTCACGACGGCCTCGCCGGTCGCGGCGCCCGGCACGGTGCCCGCGGCGAGATGCGTGGCGACGAGCGGGCCCGGCAACAGGACCCGGCCCGCCTCCTCGAAGACGAGGACGGCCTCGGGCAGCCCCAGGCCGACGCCGCCGTCCGCCTCCGGGAGGCACAGGGCGAAGAAGCCCGCGTCGCCCAGGGCCCGCCACAGCTCCCGGTCCAGGTGCCCGGGCGTGTCCACGGCGGTGCGCAGGGCGTCGCGGTCGAAGCGTCCGGCGAGCAGGTCCCGTACGCCGTCGCGCAGGGCGCGTTGGTCGTCGGTGAGCTGGAAGCGCATGCTCACCGCCCTCCCTTCTGAAGATCCTTCGGCCGTTGGCCGGGCCGGTCCTTCGGCAGGCCGAGGATGCGTTCGGCGACGATGTTGTGCTGGATCTGGGAGGTGCCGGCGGCGATCGTGTACGAGAGGGACGACAGGCGGTCGAGGGTCCACTCCTGGTCCGTGTCGAGCGCGCCCGCGACGCCGAGCACCTCGGCCGCGGCGTCGAACAGCTCCTGGCGGGCGTGCGAGTAGCGCAGCTTGAAGACCGAGCCGCCGGCACCGGGGACGCCGCCGGCCTGCTCGGCCTCGCTGACGTTCCACTGGGTGAGCCGCCACAGGGCGCGGAACTCGGCGTTGAGGCGGCCGAGCCTGCGGCGCAGCACGGCGTCGTCCCAGCGGCCGTTCTTACGGGCCTGCGCGGCCAGTTCGCCGAGGACACGGCGGCAGGCGACGACCTCGCCCACGAACGCGGTGCCGCGTTCGAAGGACAGCGTCACCATCGTCACGCGCCAGCCGTCGTTCTCCTCGCCGACCCGGTTGGCAACCGGGACGCGTACGTCGTCGAGGAACATCTCGGCGAACTCGGCGGACCCGGCGAGCGTGCGCAGCGGTCGTACGGTGATCCCGGGCGCGTCCATCGGCATGGCGAGCCAGGAGATGCCGCGGTGTTTCGGGGCGGACGGGTCGGTGCGCACGAGGAGTTCGCACCAGTCGGCGACCTCCGCGTGCGAGGTCCAGATCTTGGACCCGCTGACCACGTAGTGGTCGCCGTCCCGCGTCGCGCGCGTGCGCAGCGCCGCGAGGTCGGAGCCTGCGTCGGGCTCGCTGAACCCCTGGCACCACACCTCGTCACCGCGCAGGACCGGCGGCAGCCAGCGGGACCGCTGCCGAGGCGTCCCCTCGGCGGCGATCGTCGGCCCGGCGTGCAGCAGCCCTACGAAGTTGGCCCCCACGTACGGCGCGCCCGCCTTCTCCGTCTCCTCCAGGAATATGAGGTGCTGCGTGGGCGTGGCACCGCGGCCGCCCGCGTCGGCGGGCCAGTGCAGGCCCGCGTACCCGGCGTCGTACAGCCTGCGCTGCCAGCCGAGGTCGTAGGCGCGTCTGCCCGGCCAGTCGTTCGGCGACGGCTTCGGGGGCAGCCCCGGCAGGACGGACGCGAGCCACTCCCGCAGCCGCGCCCTGAACTCCTCTTCCTCGTCCGTGTACGTCAGATCCACGGCGCGGCCCGCTACCTGTCGAGGTCCAGGTCGAGCATGCGGATCGCGTTGCCCCGCATGAGCTTGTAGACCGTCTCGGAGTCGAGGCCCTTCACATGGTCGAGGGCGACCTCCTTGGTGTGCGGGAAGGTCGAGTCGACGTGCGGGTAGTCCGTCTCGAAGGTCGCGTTGTCCCGGCCGACGACGTCGAGGGACGCCACCCCGTGCTTGTCGCGGAAGAAGCAGCAGAACATCTGGCGGTAGTAGTACGTCGACGGCGGCTCGGGGATGAGGTCGCGCACCCCGCCCCAGGCCCGGTGCTCCTCCCAGACGTCGTCCGCGCGCTCCAGGGCGTACGGGATCCAGCCCATCTGCCCCTCGGAGTAGGCGAGTTTGAGCGTCGGGAACTTCACCAGGACCCCGGAGAAGAGGAAGTCCATCATCGACGCCATCGCGTTGTTGAAGCTGAGCGAGGCCTGGACGGCGGGCGGGGCGTCCGGGGACGCGGCGGGCATCTGCGAGCTGGAGCCGATGTGCATGTTGACGACCGTCCCGGTCTCCTGGCACACGGCGAAGAACGGGTCCCAGTAGCCGGAGTGGATCGACGGGAGCCCCAGGTAGGTGGGGATCTCGGAGAACGTCACGGCCTTGACGCCGCGCGCGGCGTTGCGCCGGATCTCGGCGACGGCGAGGTCGATGTCCCACAGGGGGATGATGCAGAGCGGGATGAGGCGGCCCCCGCTGTCGCCGCACCACTCCTCGACCATCCAGTCGTTGTAGGCGCGCACGCAGGCGAGCGCCACTTCCTTGTCCTTGGCCTCCGCGAACGTCTGGCCGCAGAAGCGCGGGAAGGTGGGGAAGCAGAGGCTGGCCTCGACATGGTTGAGGTCCATGTCCTCCAGGCGGGCCTTCGGGTCCCAGCAGCCGCGCCGCATCTCCGCGCGCGTGATGCCTTCGAGGGTCATGTCGTCGCGGTCGAAGCCGACGGCGGCGATGTTGCGCTTGTACGGGAACTTCAGGTCCTCGTAGATCCACCAGTCCGTCGGGGGCCCGTCCGGGTCCATGGTGATCTGGTACTTGCCCGCCACGTAGGCGAGCTCGCCGATCCCGGCCGTGAGCGGCTGCGGCCCCCGGTCCCGGTACTTCGCCGGCAGCCAGGTCGAGAAGAGGTGCGCGGGCTCGATCACATGGTCGTCGACGCTGATGATCCGGGGCAGTTCCATCGGGTCCATCGTGTCCCCTCACCTGACAGTTTCTGATGGCGTTTCTGATGGGTCGTCAGATAGCAGGCTAGCCCCGCACCCCTGGACCGACAAGGCGCAGCGCTCTACGCTCTGCGCACGATCTGACTAACCGTCAGGTACGGCCTGTCTTTCCGAGGGGGAGCAGTGAACGACACCGCACACGCCCTGGGCGCCGCCGGGACGCTCTGGGAGCTGATCGAGCGCCGCGCCGCCCTCACCCCCGACACCCCCGTACTGATCCAGTCCGCCCCCGACGCGAAGGACGACCGGCGCCTGACCTTCGGCGAGCTGCGCGGGCGCGGCGAGCGGGTCGCCGCCGGCCTGTACGACATGGGCGTACGCCCCGGCACGGTCGTCGCCTGGCAGCTCCCGACCCGCATCGAGACCGCGCTGCTCTCCTTCGCGCTCGCCCGCATCGGCGCCGTCCAGTCCCCCGTCATCCCCTTCTACCGGGACCGCGAGGTCGGCTTCGCGCTGCGCGAGTCGAAGGCCGAGTTCTTCGCGACCCCGGGCGTGTGGCGGGGCTTCGACCACACGGAGATGGCCCGGCGCCTCGGCGCCCGTGGGATCTTCGAGGCGTACGACACGCTGCCCGACGGCGATCCCTCCGTACTGCCGCCCGCGCCCACCGACGGCACGGCCGTGCGCTGGATCTACTGGACCTCCGGCACGACCTCCGACCCCAAGGGCGTCCTCCACACGGACCGCTCACTGATCGCCGGCGGCTCCTGCCTCGCGCACGCCCTGCACCTGTCGGCGTCCGACGTCGGCTCGATGGCGTTCCCCTTCGCGCACATAGCCGGCCCCGACTACACGGTCATGCTGCTCCTGTACGGGTTCCCCGCGGTGATGTTCGAGCAGTTCGCGCTGCCGGACGCGCTCGACGGCTACCGGCGGCACGGGGTCACCGTCGCAGGCGGCTCCACGGCCTTCTACTCCATGTTCCTGACCGAACAGCGCAAGTCCCCCGAGGACCGGCTCATCCCGACGCTGCGGCTCCTCGCGGGCGGCGGCGCGCCCAAGCCGCCCGAGATCTACCACGCGGTCGTACGGGAGATGGGCTGTCAGCTCACCCACGGGTACGGCATGACCGAGGTCCCCATGATCACGATGGGCGCCCCCGACGACACCGCCGAGAACCTCGCGACGACAGAGGGAAAGCCCCCCGAGGGCATGGAGATCCGGGTCACGGACGCGGACGGCAAGCAGGTCCCGTGCGGCGTGGACGGCGAGGTCAGGCTGCGCGGGGAGGCCGTCTGCCAGGGCTATCTGGACCCCGTGCAGTCGGCTGCCGCGTTCGCCGGCGACGGGTTCCTCGTCACCGGCGACCTCGGGCATGTGAGGGACACGGGGCATCTGGTGCTCACCGGGCGGGCCAAGGACATCATCATCCGCAAGGGCGAGAACATCTCCGCGAAGGAGATCGAGGACCTGTTGCACGCGCACCCCGCGGTGGGCGACGCGGCGGTCGTGGGACTCCCGGACCCCGAGCGCGGCGAGCGGGTGTGCGCGGTCGTCGTCCAGCGCGACGGCACCGAGCCGCTGACCCTGGAGGCGATGGCGTCCCATCTGCGGTCGGAAGGGCTGTCCACGCACAAGCTGCCCGAGCAGCTGGAACTGGTGGACGCCCTTCCGCGCAACGACACCCTGCGCAAGGTGCTCAAGTACAAGCTGCGCGAGCGCTATTCGGAAACAGGACCGGTGAACGCTATTCCGGAACGGTGAAGTAGTGGGCGAACGCGATGACGATCTCCTCCTCGGAGATCCGCCCGTCGCCGTCCGAGTCCAGTGCGGCGGCCACCGTGCCCACCACGGACGGGTCGGCACCGAGGACGCGCAGGATGCGCTCCGCCGCCGCCGGGGTGATCCCGGAACCTTCCTGGTCGGCGACGGCGATGGCGGCCCGCAGGAAGGGGCGGGCGATCTCCGCGAACCGCTTCGGGTTGTCCCGCAGCCGCTTCACCGCGCCCGTCACGAACTCCTCGCGGGAGACACGCTGGTCACCGTCCACATCCGCTATGCCGGCCATGCCCTGCCAGAAGGCCTCGGCGCCCGCGTAGAGCGCCTGGCCCTTGTCGCAGCGCGCCGTCGTGGTGAACTCGGCCAGCAGTCCTTTGGCCGCGGTCACGAAGTCCTCGCGGTCGATGTAGCCGTTGCCGTCCTGGTCGAAGCCGGCGAAGCGGGCAGCGATCCTGCGCTCGTACTCGGCGTGATCGGTGCTCTCGGCGTGGTCCATGTCCTCTCGGCCGCCTCTCGCATCGGTGGTGGTACGGGTCCTGCCCGTCCCCTCGCCAGGGAGCGTACGTCGTGGAGCGGCGCCGGGGGCCCTCACAGCGACGCTTGTGCCAAGACCGGAAAAATTCCGCAACAACTTCCGCGCCGGGCGGCCCGGACGCACGGGTCTGCGCCGGTCGGATCCGCGCGGTCAGGCCGAGAGGGGCGACGCCTCGTCGTTCACGGCGCTCAGCACGTCCGGGTACACCTCGAAGAGGCGGCGCACGCCGAGCGCCGACAGGACGCGGTTGACGTGCGAGCCGTCCTCGGCCCCCTTGGCGGGCAGGATCAGCCGGAGCTCGCCGCGGCAGGAACGCATCAGCCGGCGGGCCGCGATCAGTACGCCGACCCCACTCGAATCGCAGAAGAGGACCTGCGAGAGATCGAGGACGAGGCTGTGCCGGCCGTCCGCGACCGCGTCGTGCACCTGCTGGCGCAGCGCGGGAGAGGTGGCGAGATCCATCTCGCCCGACACCCGCACGACGGCCCAGCCACCCTGCTGTCCCTCGGTCACTCTGAGCGTCACGCGCCACTCCTCCCGTTGATCCGGAACCCCTGCTTACGCTTGTCTTCTCTCGCGGCTGCCCGACCGCGAGGTGCTGAAACACCACTGCAGACGTATCACATATGGCCCGGTTAAGACCCAAGTGATCGGATTTTGCACTGCTTTCGGCGCCAAAGGTCCGCGCAACGTGACTGCCTCCTTACCATCCGCATCCGGCCAGGTCGACCTTTGACGCAAAGGCAGGTGCGTTGTCGGTGCGTCCGACTACATTCGAGGGAAGGCACACGGTGAGGGGGCCGCATGGCCAAGGAGACTCCGACCCGGTGGGACCGGAGGATGCAGCAGCGGCTCGCGCACGGGGAGGCCGCGGCGCTCGGTGAGCTGTACGACCGCTTCGCGTCGCTCGTGCACGGGCTCGCGCACCGCG
The DNA here is from genome assembly GCF_002803065.1 of Streptomyces sp. CB01635. GTDB lineage: Bacteria > Actinomycetota > Actinomycetes > Streptomycetales > Streptomycetaceae > Streptomyces. The sequence goes on along the minus strand of NZ_NNBL01000012.1, from coordinate 20,879 downwards.
TACTCGGCGACGAGGACGCGGCCGACCGCATCACGCGCGACGTCTTCACCCACGTCTGGGAGAACCCCGACGCGTACGACCCCAAGCAGGGGCCCCTGCGCTCCTGGATCGCCACCCTCACCCACCGGCGCGCGGTCCACCGCCTGCGCCAGACCGAGTCCGCCGCCCTCGTCCGCAGCGGCGAGGGCACCACGGAGGACCTGGAGCGCAAGGTGCGGCACGCCTCCGCCGCCGCCCGCGCCGACTACATCGTCACCTCGATGCCCGCCCCGCTGCGCGCCGCGCTGGAGCTGGCCTACTTCCAGCGCAGGGACTACCGCCAGACCGCGGTCGACCTCGGCGTCACCGAGGACGAGGCGCGCCGCCGCCTGCGCCTCGGACTCCAGCTCCTGTCCACGGCCCACGACAGCGGCACGTCCGGCACCCCGCCGGGATCTCCCGGACACGGGAGGGCGCTGTGAGCGGGCCCAACCCCTTCGGCAACGCCGAGCAGCCCGACAACCCCGACAACCGCGACAACCGCGAGGGCGCCGGGCAACCCGAAGGCTTCGAGGGCGCCGAGCGTCCCGACGCCGCCGCGAACGCCCGGATACCGACGCCGCGCTCCTCCGTGGAGGACACCCGGCGCCCGCTGCCGGACCACCTCCCCGAGCCGCTCGTCCTGGAGCACCGCGTCCTCAAGTCACTCCTCGGCGCGTGGGCGCTCGCCGCGTGCTCGGCCGCGGAGAGCGTCGCCGTGGAGGAGCACCTCGGCGACTGCGGCCCCTGCGCCGAGGAGGCGCTGCGGCTGCGGGACGCCGTGGGCCTGCTGCACTCCGAGGAGAGCCTCGACCTCGACCCGATGCTGCGCTCCCGCGTCCTGGAGGGCTGCCTCACCCGCCGCCCGCCCCGCATCCCGGTCCCCGAGTGGGCCGCCCCGTACGACGCGGAGACCGCCCGCCTCGACGCCCTGCTCCAGGACATCGGCGACTCCGAGTGGCACGCGCCCGTACGGCTTCGCTGGTACGAAGGGGACGACCGGGTCAGCCGCAAGACGACCGTCGCCGGCGTCCTCACGCACCTGATGAGCGTGGACGGCCTGGTCGCCGTCGCGCTCGGCCTCGACGACCCGCTGTTCGGCGTCACACCCGAGGAGCGCCGCACGCCGGAGAGCCGCACGGAGACGTTCTGGAAGGCTTCGCACTTCCCGCCGACCCGTGCCGTCCGCGGCCCCTGGCGCGAGCAGTCGCACGCCGTGATCCGCACGGTGTCGTTCGCGGCCGACCCGGGCAGCTCCTCGGGCCGCACCCGCACGTCGGGTCAACTGGCGGTCCCGTACGGGGACTTCACTCTGCCACTGCGCGACTCGATGCTGGACCGCGCCTTCGAGTGCTGGGTGCACGCCGAGGACATCGCCGAGGCGGTGGACTACCCGTACGAGCCGCCGTCGGCCCGCCATCTGAACCGCATGATCGATCTGGCGGCCCGGCTGCTTCCCGACTCCCTCGCCGGGCGCCGCCGCGCGGGCCTCGCCGCACCGGCCCGCAGCCTGGTCGCCGCGGGCGCGCCGGGCCGCACGCTGCGCCTCGAGGTCGAGGGGGCGGGCGGCGGCGAGTGGCTCATCGCCCTGGACTCGCCCGGCGCGGTCGGCTCGGAGGAGCACGAGGTTGCCCATGTCGCCCTGGACGGCGCCGAGTTCTGCCGCCTGGCGGCCGGTCACGTCACTCCGGAGGAGGCGGCCGCCGGACAGGACGGCGACCGCGAGGCCATCCACGACGTCCTGTACGCGACGGCGGCGCTCAGCCGGATGTGACGAGCTCCAGGGTGATACGCGGGATACGCCCTGCGGCACGCGTCATCCCTTGCTGACCGCCGCGAGGATCTCCGGCAGGCGGGCCGCCGTGCGCGGGGCGGCCAGGCGCAGGCCCGCCAGGGTGATCCCCGCCGCGTACGCGGCGCCGATCGGCAGCAGCAGCCAGGTCGCGGACTCGGCGCCCGACACGTGCAGCCAGATCGCGAGGGTGATGACGGGCGCGCACAGCAGGGCCGCCGCGACCATCCCGCCGAAGATCGATATCCAGGCGAGGCCCGCCTGCCCCGGGGCGACGTTCTTGTAGCCCTCCTGCGGGATCGAGTACGGGAAGCGGGCCGACGACCAGGCGCCGGTGGCCAGCATCGCGCCGAGGAGCGCGAAGGAGAGGCCGAGCACCTCGGGCAGGGCCCGCCAGTCGTCGAGCATCGCGGTCGTGACGACGGTGACCAGCGTCGCGTACGGCAGGGTGATCGTCAGGAGGGCGAGGGCGCGGCCGCGCAGTTCGACGTAGGCGTCACGCGGCGAGGAGATGGTCATGGCGACCATCCAGAACGCCGAGGTGTCCTGCCCGAACTGGTTGTACATCTGGATGCCGAGCATTCCGGCGGCGAAGCACGCGAAGTAGATGGAGCCGGTGCCCTGGAGAGCGTTGAAGACCGGCACGATCAGGCCGATGGCCAGGGACGTCACCCAGGCCGCCTTGGTCTTCGGGTCGCGCCACACATAGCGCAGGGCGCGCTCCATGACCGTGCCCGTGCGGCCGTCGGGCAGGAGGCGGGGGCCGCGGGACGTGCGCCTGCGGCGGGTGGGCTCGGCGGCCTGGAGCGTGGAGCCGTCGGGGGACGTCATGAGACGCGTCAGGGCGCGTTGCCACGCGTACAGAAGTCCGGCGAGGGCGGCCACGCACACGACGAGACGGGCCGCCGCGACGCCGTACGAGCCGTGGCTCACGGAGTCGACGGCGCCGATCGCGGACGCGGGCGGGATCCAGGCCAGCACGTCGCCCGCCGGGTCGAGCGCCCCGAGGCCGCCGGACGAACCGAGCCGCTGCGCACCGAAGTTGACGACCTGCGCGCCGACGGCGATGACGAGCCCGCTGAGGACGGCGAGGTCGCGTCCCTTGCGGCTGGTGAGCAGCCGGATGTTGGCGGCGGCCACGGCGCGGGCGAGGGCGACGCAGGTGAGCAGGGTGAGGGCGACGGCCAGGACCGCGACGGCGGACGCGGCGGCCCCGTGCGCCAGGGCGATCACCGCGCCGACCGCGAGACAGAGCGTGAACAGGGGGCCGATCCCGACGAGGGACGCGATGAGCAGACCCCGTACGAGGGGGTGTGGCCGCAGCGGGAGCATGACGAGGCGGGTCGGGTCGAGGGTCTCGTCGCCGGAGGGGAAGAAGAGCGGCATCACCGCCCAGCCGAGGGCGAGTACGGCGGTGAGGATGACGCAGAGGGTCGCCGCGTGGGTGCTGCCGCGCAGGGCGATCAGGCCGATGAGCTGGAGCGCGGCGACGAGCAGTACGACGACGAGCGTGGCGATGTAGGCGGCGCGGCGGCCCGTGGAGCCGCGCAGTCCGTTGCGCAGGAGCGCCAGCTTGAGGCGGACCAGCGTGACGGTCGTCGTGGTCACCGGCTGCCGCCTCCCAGCCAGTCCAGGTCGGAGGTGGTGTCGCGGCTGTTCGCGCCGACGAGTTCGAGGAACGCCTGCTGGAGGGAGGGCGCGTCGCCGCGCACTTCGGCGAGGGGCCCCTGTGCGCGGATGCGGCCGGCGGCCATGACGGCGACCCAGTCGCAGAGCGACTCGACGAGCTCCATGACGTGGGAGGAGAAGACGACGGTCGCCCCGGAGCCGGTGTAGCGCTCCAGGACGCCGCGGATGGTCTGCGCGGAGACCGGGTCGACGCCCTCGAACGGCTCGTCCAGGAAGAGGACTTCGGGGTTGTGGAGGAGCGCGGCGGCGAGCCCGATCTTCTTGCGCATGCCGGTCGAGTAGTCGACGACGAGTTTGTGCTGGGCCCCGGTGAGGTCGAGCACGTCGAGGAGCTGGGCGGCGCGCTTGTCGACCTCGGCGCCGGGCAGGCCGCGCAACCTGCCCGTGTACGCGAGGAGTTCGCGCCCCGAGAGCCGCTCGAACAGGCGCAGTCCCTCGGGAAGTACCCCGATGCGGGCCTTCACCTCGACAGGGTCGCGCCACACGTCGTGGCCGACGACTTCGACGGTGCCCCGGTCGGGCCGGAGCAGGCCGGTGACCATGGAAAGGGTGGTCGTCTTGCCCGCGCCGTTCGGCCCGACGAGGCCGATGAACTTGCCCGCGGGAAGGGCGAGATCGATCCCCGCGACGGCGACGCTCTGGCCGAACGCCTTCCAGAGGTCCTGTACGCGTACGGCCGGCGCCCCGGCCTCGGTCCCCGCCTCGGTCCTGATCCCCGCCTCGGTCACTGTGCCGCCCGCCGCCCTTCGTCGCCGTCACCGTCCCCCAAACTCTCGGCTCCGCTCGAGCAGGGGGGACCCCATCGCACGATACGTGGCCGCGCGGATCACTGTCGGGTGTCTACCGGCGGCCCTCCCGCCCGCACGCGTACGCCAGCGGGGAGATGAGCTCCTCGGCGTCGGGCAGCCAGCGGTTCGCGGCGGTGGGGCGGCAGGCCCACTGGACGGCGCCCCGGCCGCCGACGCGGGTGGGCGGCGCGGCGACGTAGGCGCCCTCGCCGAGCGCGTCCAGGTCGAGGGAGGCGGGCGGCCAGCCCAGCTTGCGGACCAGGTCGGGGACCTTCGAGGCGGCGCCCGGCAGGACGAAGAACTGCATCCGGCGGTCGGGGGTGCAGGTGACCGGGCCGAGAGTGAGTTCCATGCGCTCCATGCGGGCCAGGGCCAGGAACCCGGCGGTCTCGGGCACGTCGATCGCGTCGAACGTGCGGCCCGTCGGCAGCAGGATCGAGGCGGCGGGGTGCTTGGACCACAGCCGGCGGGCGGCGGTCGCGCTCCCGGTCGCCTGGTTCGCCCAGTCCTCGCGGGCGTGATGGGCACCGGGGGCCGCGCACCTGGCGTCGCCGCAGGAGCAGTGCTGCCTGCCCTCGTCGACCTCCAGCCAGGTGCCGGGGAACACGTCCCAGTGGCGTTCCTCCGCGTAGCGCACGGCGGCGTCGAGGAGGGTCTCCCCGCGCTGCTTGGGGATCTGGGGAGGCGAGGTGACTGCCGAGGTGACTCCGATGGTCTCTTCCACGACGTTCTCAACTCCCGCCGCCACCCGGGGTTACGGCCGCACGCGCGCGGGGGCCTGCAGCACCGATCCGGCACGTGGGGCGCATGGATGCATGGGCGGGGGCGCGCGGGAGGAATGGCCCCGGCTGGGGGGTAGCCAGCCCGGAGGACCAGACGAGGGTGTTGTCCACCGACCGGCTACCAGTTGGGGCTCTTGCTTGTTTTTGCCCTCCTTTGTGGCGCATCTTCCGTTTGATCTCAGGGCATTGATCACCTCAAGGCGGGCTCTGCCCGAGCCAGCCCGATGGTCCACGGTGCACACAGGGGGGTACGCCATGGCCGCAAGGCCTCTCGTAGCGCGACAGCCCAACGAACGGCTGCAGGCGCTCATCCAGGAAGCAGGCTGCTCGAACGCCGGGCTGGCCCGCCGGGTCAACATGTGCGGATCGGAGCACGGCCTCGACCTGCGCTACGACAAGACGTCGGTGGCCCGCTGGCTGCGCGGGCAGCAGCCCCGCGGCCGGGCGCCCGGCATCATCGCCGAGGCCATCGGCCGCAAGCTCGGCCGCCCGGTCACGATCGACGAGATCGGCATGGCCAACGGCAAGAACCTCGCCTCGGGCGTCGGCCTCCAGTTCTCGCCGACCGTCCTCGGCGCCATTGAGCAGGTGTGCGAGCTGTGGCGCAGCGACGTGGGGCGCAGGGACTTCCTGTCCGGGTCGTCGGTGGCCTCGTCCGCGCTGGTCGAACCGAGCCGGGACTGGCTGATCTCCGTACCCGACTCGCAGGTCGCGCGGTCGGCGGGGCCGCGGGTCGGGGCGTCGGACGTGGCGGCCGTGCGGGCGATGACCCAGGCGCTGACGGACCTTGACCACCAGTACGGCAGCGGGCATGTGCGGCCGGTGGTCGTCCACTATCTGAACAGCGTGGTGTCGGGGCTGCTCGCGGGCTCGTACCGGGAGGCCGTGGGGCGTGAACTCTTCGCGGCGGTCGCCCGGTTGACGGAGCTGGCCGGCTACATGGCCGTCGACACCGGACAGCCGGGCCTCGCCCAGCGGTACTACATCCAGTCCCTGCGCCTCGCCCAGGCCGCCGGGGACCGCGGGTACGGCGGATACGTACTGGCCGCGTCCATGAGCCACTTGGCGGCGCAGCTCGGAAACCCGCGCGAGATCGCCCAGTTGGCGCGCGCGGCGCAGGAGGGGGCGCGCGGGCGGGTGACCCCGCGCGCGGAGGCGATGTTCTACGCGGCCGAGGCGCGGGGCCACGCCCTGCTCGGGGACGCGCGGGCCACGCAGGCGGTGGCGGGCAGCGCGCTGGCCGCGCTGGAGCGGGCCGAGCCGGACTCGGGCGACGACCCGGCCTGGATCGCGCACTTCGACGCGGCGTATCTCGCGGACGAACTGGCGCACTGCTACCGGGATCTGGGGCAGGCGGAGGCGGCGCGGCGGCAGGCCGAGGCGTCCCTGGCCGGGCATCCTCAGTCGCGGGCGCGGCGCCGGGCGATCGGCCTTGTGCTGCTCGCCACGGCGCAGGTGCAGCAGCGCGAGGTCGAGCAGGCCTGTCAGACGGGGACGCGCGCGGTGGAACTCCTCGGCACGCTGCGCTCGAACCGGGGCGCCGAGTACCTGGACGACTTCAGGCAGCGCCTTGAGCCGTACCGGGACGAACCCGTGGTGCGGGAGTTCGGTGCGCGCCTTGATCTTCAGGCAGCGTGAAGTTTGGTGGGCGGCGCGCAGGAGACGTACGGGTGAAGCTTGTGTGACGGACGCCTCAACCCGCTTGGGGAGGGCGCTAATCAGCGTTCCGCAGGCCTGTTTTGTTACTTGAGGGTGTGGGGAGGCTGTGGGGTTCTGAGCTGCGTGGCACGTGTGTGCGGGGACCCGGTAGCGTGAGCCGACGATTCCGAAGGTCCCCCAGTCGTAGGAGTCCCGGTGACGCAGCAGAGCGGACAGGGCGAGGATCCGCACCTTCCCTCGGTGCGGCAGGCACACGAAGGCGTCGTGCTGCCCGCCGACGGCAGCGAGCCCTTGCTGCCGGGTACCTTCGGCGACCAGTCGCACGTCGCCCCCTCGGGCGGCAGCCCCTGGGGCCAGCCGTGGGGCCCCGAGTCCGCGCAGGCGGCCTCCGGCGGCCCGATGCCCACGTACGAGTGGGGCGCGCCGTCCGCGTCGCCCGCGCTGCCGGGTGAGAACGCGCCGCACGCCGCGGCCCCGCTGCCCCCGGCCGCACCGCAGCAGCAGTACTCGGCGCAGCTGCCGCCTGCCGGAGCCCCGGCCGCCCCGCTGCCGCCGCACGCCGCCCCGTACGGCTCCGCGCCACTGCCGCCCGCCTCCGCCTCGGACGCCACGCAGTACATGGCCCCCACCGCGCCCTCCGACGCGGACGCCACGCAGTACATAGCGCCGGTCGCTCCCGGGGCCCTGCCGCCCGAGGTGCCCGCCGACGCCACCCAGTACCTGGGCCGCGCGAACGCACCCGGCCAGATGCCGCCCCAGCAGCAACAGCAGCCGTACGGCTCCATGCCCATGCCGCCCGCGGGCACCGACAGCGATGCCACGCAGTACATCGCGCCCGTGCCCTCGCCGCCGCCGAGCGCGCCCTACGGCATCCGCCCCGGCGCCCCCGGCGACCGGCAGCCCCCGGCCGAGTTCGACAGCCTCTTCCGCACCGAGCCGGAGCCGGACGCACCCGCCTCGACGCAGCAGATGCCCCGCTTCGACCCGCGCGCCGGCGGACCCTCGGGACCGGGCGGGCCGGGAAGACCCGGTCCGGCCGCGCAGCCACAGGGCCCGTACGAGCCCACCGGGCGGGCCGCGGCCCGCAAGGGCCAGAACCGCACCGGCTCGAAGGTGCCGCTCATCGCCGCCATCGGCGTAGGCATCCTCGTCGTCGGCATCGGCGCGGGCGCCCTCATCAGCGGCGGGGGCGAAGAGAACAAGGGCGACGACGCCAAGCCGGCCGCCGCGACCGGCGAGCCGGGCAGCTCGTCCCCGACGCCCGCCGACCCCGCCAAGGCGCAGGCCGTCGCGCTCGACAAGCTCCTCGCCGACTCGAACAACAGCCGCGACACGGTCATCAGGGCCGTCGCGAACATCGGCGCCTGCAAGGACCTCGGCAAGGCCGCCAGTGACCTGCGCGGCGCCGCCACCCAGCGCACCGGGCTCGTCACCCGGCTCGCCGCGCTCGAAGTGGACAAGCTGCCCAGCAACGCGGCGCTCACACAGTCCCTCACCAAGGCGTGGCAGGCCTCCGCCTCCGCGGACAGCCACTACGCGGCGTGGGCCGACCAGGTCGCGGGCAAGGGCGGCTGCCACAAGGGCCGCGCCAAGCCCACCCCGCAGCGCCGCGCGGGCGACCAGGCGAGCGGCACGGCCTCCACGCAGAAGACCCAGGCGTCGAAGCTGTGGAACACCATCGCGACGCAGTGGAACCTTCCGCAGCGCAAGCCGTTCCAGCTCTAGCTGATACGGGGGCGGCCGGGCGGGCTCAGCCCGTCGGGGTCGCCTCCAGCGTCCTCGACACGTCGACGAGTCCGCGGCGCGCGGCCACGAGCCGCCCGTCGCGCACCACCTGGAAGGTGACGTCGGCGTTGACGAGCCGCGGGAAGCCGCGGGCCGCGATCATGTCCTCGAAGCGCCAGCTCAGCGTCGGCGTCAGGCCGCCCGTACGCACCTTCAGGCCGCCGTCGAGCGCCTCACGCACCGTGTGCGACGTCACGTCACCGTTGCCGAGTGACTCGATGACCTGCTTCAGGACGGTGTACGCGATCCAGGTCGTCTGCACGCCGGCATCCGCCGGGTCGATCCGGTTGTCGCCGAACGCCTGCTCGCTGATGACCTTGCGCATCGTCGCCCACCGCCGGTCGGTCGCCACCGGGTACCAGCCGGTGACGTACGCCCCTTCGTAGACGCCCGACTTGCCGCCCGAGCGGTCTATGACCGTCTGGTCGACACTGCCGAGGACGGTCGAGATCCGCACCTTCGGATACGAGTCGCGGGTGCGGCGGAACGAGTCGAAGAACGTGTCCGTGCGGTCGCCGAGGACCGCCGTCACGCAGCCCTTCCCGACCGGGTCGGCACCGGCCCGCTGGAGCGCCTGGCGGGCCTGCTCCGTGTAGTCGGTGGCGTCCTCGGCGGCGCGCACGTCAAAGGCCTTGTCGCGGCCCGCGGACAGGCCCGTGTCGAGAAGCAGCGGCAGCTGGTCGCCGGCGACGGTGTCGGGGCGCACGAGCGAGGTGCGGTCGCAGCCCGCGGCGGCCAGCTGCCGTCCGTTTCCGGCCATCAGGGCGGGCTGGCCGCCGTTGACCGGATACGACAGGGGGCTGGCGAACTCCTCGTCGGTGACGCCGTAGCCGCCGATGTACGGGATGCCGGCGGACTCCAGCGGGGCGAGGAAGGAGCGGGCGTGCTGGCTGTAGGAGCCGACGACCGCGACAGCCTGCTGCTCGACGGCGTCCCTGGCGCAGCGGGCGGCGCCCACGGTGTCGTTGTTGTCGTTGCAGGTGATGACCCTGAGGTCGCGGCCGCCGATGCCGCCGTGGGCGTTGACCCAGCGCGCGTAGGCGCGCGCCATGGCGGGCATGCCGGGCATGTTGGTCGCCTGGGTCTTCTCGGGCGCCCACGTCATCACCGTGATGGGGTCCTTGGAGCTCCCGGTGATGTCGGAGACGAGTCCGCACCCGGCGACGAGCGACGCGCAAGCCGCCCACACCGCCGCCGAAAGCACGGTGGAACGGAGGGAGCGCGAGGTGCGCGAGGTGGTGGTGCGGCGACGGCCAGTCATGAACCTGCACGATTCCGCCGCATCCCTAACCCGCGAGTGACCTGCGGTCAACGTGCGGTGACGTGGAGGTGAATTACGGGGGTCCGGACGGGCCGGCGGGGACGGCACGTACGATCGATGACCGTGCAAAGCTCGGAGAACTCTTCCCGTCGCGGCCGTCGCTCCTCCACCATGGGCGGCATGCCACTCAACGACATGCCGTGGTGGCGCTGGCGCAGCAATGTGCGCTCCGCGCTGCACATGCTCTCCGACCCCGCGTTCCAGCGGGACGTCTGGCTCGCGGGCGTGGACGGGTTCGGGGACGTCACCGACGCCGTGTACCGCCTCGTCGAGGACACCTGGCTCGACAACTGGTCCGCCGAGAAATACGTCGGCACGATCTTCCGGGACTCCCAGGAGGCGCAGCTCGTCGACACCGCGGTGCTGCGCGTGCTGCGGATCATGCACCAGGTGGGCCCGGACGCCCCCGTCTCCGCCTATCTCGACCACCACGCGTGGCCGGAAGCGGTGCAGTCCGCGCGGGTCGCGCACGTCGTGCTCGCCACGAGCGACGGCGACGACCCCGACGCGGCGCCCCGCACGCTCGAGGTCCTGCGGATCATGACGCGGGCGGCCTGAGCGCCGCGAGCCCGTCCGACCAGCGGGACGGCGGCCCGGCGCGGGTTACGTGTATGGGACCCTTGCCTGCATGAATGAGCAGTCCCCCGCGTCCGGCGTCGCCGGCGGCGAGCAGTACGTCCTGACTCTCTCCTGCCCCGACAAGCGGGGCATCGTGCACGCCGTGTCGAGCTATCTCTTCATGACCGGCTGCAACATCGAGGACAGCCAGCAGTTCGGCGACCACGACACGGGCCTGTTCTTCATGCGGGTCCACTTCTCGGCGGACGCGCCCGTCACCGCGGAGAAGCTGCGGGCCAGCTTCGCAGCGGTCGGCGACTCCTTCCACATGGACTGGCAGATCCACCGCTCCGCGGAGCGGATGCGCGTCGTCCTGATGGTGTCGAAGTTCGGCCACTGCCTGAACGACCTGCTGTTCCGCGCCAGCATCGGCGCCCTGCCGGTCGACATCGCGGCGGTCGTCTCGAACCACACGGACTTCGCCGAGCTCGTGAAGTCGTACGACATCCCCTTCCACCACATCCCGGTGACGAAGGACAACAAGCCCGAGGCCGAGGCGCAGATCCTCGACCTGGTGCGCGCGGAGGATGTCGAACTGGTCGTCCTGGCCCGCTACATGCAGGTCCTCTCGGACGACCTGTGCAAGGAGCTGAGCGGCCGGATCATCAACATCCACCACTCGTTCCTGCCGAGCTTCAAGGGCGCCAAGCCGTACCACCAGGCACACACGCGGGGCGTGAAGCTGATCGGCGCGACCGCGCACTATGTGACGGCCGCCCTCGACGAAGGCCCGATCATCGAGCAGGAGGTCGAGCGCGTCGGCCACGACGTGACACCGGACCAGCTCGTGGCGATCGGCCGTGACGTGGAGTGCCAGGCACTCGCCCGCGCCGTGAAGTGGCACGCGGAGCGCCGGATCCTGCTGAACGGGCGCCGGACGGTCGTCTTCACCTGATCCACCGCGCGCGGGTCGTCGGCTCGTGGGTGGTGCGCCCGCGGGTTGTGCTCACACGCAGACGACCCGCGAGCCAGGTCTCCTCCCGTACGAGACGGGCGGAAGCCGGCCGGACGTACCGGCGGCTCGCGGGTCGGGTGACTGCTTGGGATTGGGGCCGGCTGCACGCAGCTCTCACGTGCTGGTCCGGCGCCGAAATCGAGATGCGACGCCGGGCTGCTAGCCCGCAGTCACCTCACGCGTCCGGTATTCATACATCTGCCGAACCACCTCCCTTCGTGTGTACCCCCACTCTAAAAAGGGTCCGGGGAGCCTTCAAGCGAATTAACGGGCCCAACACTCGGCCCGTCCGCGAGGTCGTACGCTGTGATCAAGGACGGAACGTTCCCCCCGGATCTCCGGGACGCAACGATTTCCCCGAACTCCGCGTGTGCTGCGTCACGTTCGAGTTGAATGATCTGAAGTGCGGAACACGCGGACACAGCCTGCAGGGGGTGCCAGGTGAGTGCTTCCCGGCGTAGTGGGGCCACCGACGAGCTCGGGCCCGACGAGCCCGAGCGGGACGGGGCCGATCTTCTTGCCGCGTTGCTCGACGGGATGGACGCCGCGCTCTGCGCGTTCGACGCCGACGGGATCGTGACCCATTGGAACCGTGAGGCCGAGCGGATCCTCGGCTGGTCCGCGGCCGAGGCCGTGGGACGGCGCGGGTTCTCCGGATGGGCGGTGCGCAGCGCCGACGCCGACGAGGTCGAGGCCCGGCTGATGGCCGCGATGCGGGCGCCGGGCCGGCAGGTCCACGAATTCGCCCTCCTCACCAAGGACGGCGGGCGCGTCCTCGTACGGACACAGTCCTCCGCCGTGCGCGGGCCCGACGGCAAGCCGGCCGGGCTGTACTGCGCGTTCAGCGAGGTGCACACACAGATCGACCTGGAGCGGTCGATCGCCCTGAGCGAGGCCCTCTTCGAGGACGCGGCCTGGGGAGTCGTCCTCGTCGACGCCGACCTGCGGCCCGCCGTCGTGAACGTGCATGCCGCGCGAGCGCTCGGCTCCGGCCGTACCGCGCTGCTCGGACGCCCCCTCGGCGACCTGATCTCGCAGGGCGTCGAGGAGCTGGAGAGCGCGCTCGCCCATGTGCTCGCGGAGGGCGCGCCGCCGGCCCCCGCCGAGCTGTGGGTGACGGTGCGGCTCCCGGAGGGCGACGCGCGCAGGTGCTGGCGCAGCGGCTTCGTGCGGCTCGCCTCACCGCTGACCGAGGAACCCGTACCGCTGGGCGTCGGATGGCTGTTCCAGGACGTCACCGAGGCCAAGCAGACGGAGCAGGAGGCGGCGCAGCTGCGGTTCCGGGCCAACCAGCTGCACCGGGCCTCGCGGGCCGCCGCCGAGTGCGAGGACCCGGCGGAGGCGGCGACCATCCATCTGGACTTCGCGCTGGCCGGGTTCGCCGACCACGCGTTGATCGATCTGGTCGTCGGGGACGAGCAGGCCGATGGGGGGGCCGACGGGGAACGTACCGGTCCGGTGCGCCTGGCGCGGGCCGCCGCGACGCCTTCGGGGGCGCCGGGGCCGAGCCTGCTGGTGCCCCGTACGACGCTGCCCGTGCGCTATCTGGAGGGCCACCCGGCGCTGCAGTGCGTGGAGCGCACGGGTTCGGTGCGGGCCGGCGCGAGCGGGCGCGACGCCACGCGGGCGCGCGAGTGGGCCGAGGCGAGACAGTGGCCCGAGGGCACGGTGCACGCCCTGTGCGCGGTGCTGCGCAGCCGGGCGCGGACTCTGGGCGTGGTGACGTTCCTGCGCGGGCCCAGCCGTACGCAGTTCGAGCGGGCCGACGCCACGTACGCGGAGAGCGTCGCGGCCCGGATCGCCGGGACGCTCGACCTGGCGAGGGTGCTCGACCGGTAGCCGCGCGCCACGCGTCAGTACCGGTAGAAGATCCGGTCGCCGTACTCGCTGAAGACGCGGCCGTTCCACTCGTGGCCGCCGTCCACGTTCCCGGAGCGCAGGAGCGGCGGCTGGATGCCGCGGTCGGCGAGCTCGGCCGCGGCCGTCGCCATGGTGGCCTGCATCAGCGCGCTGGCCACCATCGTGGAGGCCGGCCCGAAGGGGGCGTCGACGGTGTCGTACGTGAGCTCCGCGTCGCCGACCTCGATCTTCGAGTCGAGGACGATGTCGCAGTGGTCCTTGAGGAACGTCCCCGACACATGGCGGGACTTCGTCTCCTCGGCGTACGCCACGGACGTCACGCCGATCACGCGCAGGCCCAGTGCGCGCGCGTTCATGGCCATCTCCACGGGCAGAGAGTTGCGGCCGGACAGCGAGATGATCACCAGGGTGTCGCCCGCGCGGACCGGGCTGGAGTCGAGGACGGCGCCCGCGAGCCCGTCGACACGTTCCAGGGCGGAGCCCAGCGTGGCGGGCATGACGTCGACGCCGACGACCCCCGGTACGGAGAGCAGGTTCATCAGGGCGAGACCGCCCGCGCGGTAGACGACGTCCTGCGCGGCGAGCGAGGAGTGCCCCGCGCCGAACGCGAAGAGCCGGCCGCCCTCGGCGACCGTGTCGGCGATGAGCGTGCCGGCGGCCGCGATGTTGCGGTCCTCCTCGTCGCGCACCCGCCTCAGCAGGCCGATCGCGGCGTCGAGGTACTGACCGGCCAGCTTGCTGTCGCTCATCGGCGGAGCCCCTTCGTCGTCCCTTACTGCCCGCGTGCCGCGCATCACGTTGCGGTCCGGACCAGTGCCCTGTCAATACGTTCCTGCCGTACGGAGCCCGGTTCCCCCGGCGCGGCACGGTTGTCGGCGCTATGCGTCAGAATTGGGTTCAGGGCCAGCGCACGAGCTAGCGGTGAGCTAGCAGAGCTAATCGAGGGGCACGTATGTCCGGACTGATCGACACCACGGAGATGTATCTCCGCACCATCCTCGAGCTCGAAGAGGAAGGTGTGGTCCCCATGCGCGCCCGGATCGCCGAGCGGCTGGACCAGAGCGGCCCGACGGTGAGCCAGACCGTGGCCCGCATGGAGCGCGACGGCCTGGTGGCCGTCGCCACGGACCGCCACCTGGAGCTGACGGACGAGGGCCGCCGGCTCGCCACGCGCGTCATGCGCAAGCACCGCCTCGCCGAGTGCCTGCTCGTCGACGTGATCGGCCTGGAGTGGGAGCAGGTGCACGCCGAGGCCTGCCGCTGGGAGCACGTGATGAGCGAGGCGGTCGAGCGCCGCGTCCTCGAGCTGCTGCGGCACCCGACCGAGTCGCCGTACGGGAACCCGATCCCGGGGCTCGAGGAGCTGGGCGAGAAGGACGGCGCGGACCCGTTCCTCGACGAGGGCATGGTGTCCCTCGCCGACCTCGACCCGGGCACGGACGGCAAGACGGTCGTGGTGCGCCGGATCGGTGAGCCGATCCAGACGGACGCGCAGCTGATGTACACGCTGCGGCGTGCGGGCATCCAGCCGGGCTCCGTGGTCAGCGTGACGGCGTCGCCGGGCGGGGTCCTGGTGGGCAGCAGCGGTGAGGCTGCGGAGCTGGTGGCAGATGTCGCCTCGCACGTGTTCGTCGCCAAGCGCTGAGCCGGGCGCCGGGCGCGACAAAAGGCGTCCGGGCAACTTACCGACGCGTCAACTCCTGTTCCCACAGGGACAGTTGGGACGTCATCGCATTCCCTGAGAACTCTCGCAGAAACCAGGATTCCCTGCGTGGAATCGCAGCGCGCGGACGTTTTGCGTGCAAGGCTGTCGCGAGAGGCATATGACCTGAGGACTCCTGACCGTCTCGGTTTCGGGTCCGCACCGGTCCGGCCGCGCGGGCGGGGAGGGGGCAGGACGATGTGCCGACGTACCCAGGTGGGGAGCACCCAGGCGGGGCGCACTCAGACAGAGGGCCCCGGCGCCTTGCGGCGCCGGGGCCTGTCCTCCCCTGTGCTGACCCGGAGCCCCGAGCTCCCAGGGTCATCCCCTTCGGACCGATTTCCCCGAGCGGTCCGCCTCCCGCTGAAGATCTCCCCTCGGCGACGGCGATCAATCCTTGAGCGTGGTCACTCGAACGAGGGGTATTGCCGAGAACGACCGCGTTTTCGAAAAAGAGTTCGATAGCGTGCGCGGGTACGCGACTGCAGGCGCGACCAAAAGGGGGTGCCAGGGCCTATGGTGCGGCGCATCGACGTGACCGGGGCGGGCGGCGTGAGCCTCGCCGCTTGGGAGTTCGCCGACCCTCCCAAGACGGGTGAGGTCGACCAGTCCCCCGGCGTGCTGTTACTGCACGGCCTCATGGGCCGCGCCTCGCA
This sequence comes from Streptomyces sp. CB01635, assembly GCF_002803065.1. Taxonomy (GTDB): domain Bacteria; phylum Actinomycetota; class Actinomycetes; order Streptomycetales; family Streptomycetaceae; genus Streptomyces. The sequence continues at coordinate 5,254 of NZ_NNBL01000012.1, read as the reverse complement.
CTGGGCGAACACCGCCCGCTGGCTCTCGGAGCGCCATCGTGCGGTCGCGCTCGACCAGCGCGGCCACGGCCAGAGCCAGAAACCCCCCGAGGGTCCCTACGACCGCGAGGCGTACGTCCAGGACGCCGAGGCCGCCCTCGTGCAGCTCGGCCTCGCGCCCGCCGTCGTCATCGGCCACTCCATGGGCGCGCTCACCGCCTGGCAGCTCGCCGCGCGCCGCCCGGACCTCGTACGGGCCGTGATCATCTGCGATATGCGGGCCTCCGCGCTCGGGGCGGCGTCCCAGCGGGAGTGGGAGGACTGGTTCGACGCCTGGCCCCTGCCCTTCGCCACGCTCGGCGACGTACGGAAGTGGTTCGGCGAGGACGACCCGTGGGTGGAGCGGCCCCAGCCCTCGCGCGGTGAGTTCTACGCCGAGGTCATGGCGGAGAGCCCCGACGGCTGGCGGCCCGTGTTCGACCACCGGCAGATGCTCGTCTCCCGGGCCACGTGGGTCTACGACGCGCACTGGGAGGAGCTGGCCCAGGTCCGCTGTCCCACCCTCGTCGTCCGCGGCCTCGACGGCGAGCTGGGCCGCGCCGAGTCGCAGGAGATGGTCCGCGTCCTGCCCAGGGGCGAGTACGCGGAGATCGCGGACGCCGGGCATCTCGTGCACTACGACCGGCCGGAGGCGTTGCGCTCCGCGATCGAGCCCTTCCTGGACGGCGTGCTCACCTCGTAGCGGCGGAACCTCGTACCGGCGGACCCGGAGCTCAGGGGCCCAGGCGTTCGACGCGCCAGGCGCCGGACGGCTCGTGGACGTAGCGGAGCCGGTCGTGGAGGCGGTTCTCGCGGCCCTGCCAGAACTCGACCGTGCGCGGGGTGACGCGGAAGCCGCCCCAGTGGTCGGGCACCGGGATGTTCTCGCCCTCCGGGTAGCGCTCGGCGAGTTCGGCGTACGCGGCGTCGAGTTCGGCGCGCGTGGCCAGGACCTGTGACTGGGCGCTGGCCCACGCGCCGAGCTGGGAGCCGCGCGGACGCGAGCGGAAGTACGCGGCCGTCTCCTCGCGGCTCGTGTGGGCGACGGTGCCGGAGACGATGACCTGGCGGGCCATCGGGTGCCAGGGGAAGAGCAGCGCGATCTCGTGGTTCGCCGCCAGGTCGCGGGCCTTGCGGGAGCCGTAGTTCGTGTAGAAGACGAAGCCCCGGTCGTCGTACGCCTTGAGCAGCACGGTGCGCGAGCTCGGCCGGCCGGCCGCGTCCGCCGTGGAGACCACCATCGCGTTCGGCTCGTACAGCACGCCGCGCGCCCGCGTGGCCTCGTTGAACCAGAGCTCGAACAGTTCCATCGGGCGCGCGGGGACGTCCTCCTCCAGGAGCCCCTCACCCGGCAGGCGGTACTGCGCACGCATGACGGCCGGGTTCGGGGGCGCGTGGTGGTCGTGGTGGTCGTGGTGGTCGCTCACGCGGTCATCCTGCCGTACGCATGGGGCAGTCGGGCGCGTGGAGTTCATCACTGAGTGGCACTGAGTGCCGCGAGCTCTCCCCAAGGGTGGCACCAGCGGATATCGTCGTCGGTCCCGCCGCCCCTTCGGTTGGGTGACCGCCTGCCGAACGGGGCATCACCGGGGTGACCGATCCGGCCCGCGAGCCCCCGGGGCCGCGCCACCACCGCGGTCCACCGTCGTACAGATAGATGCAGAGTCGTACAGACGCAGAGTCGTACACATTCAGAGGAGCCGCCTGATGTCCGACCCCGGCCTTGACCCCGGCCCTGTCCCCGGCTTCGTGCCCGGCCTCGAGGGAGTCGTCGCGTTCGAGACGGAGATCGCCGAACCGGACAAGGAGGGCGGCGCCCTCCGGTACCGGGGCGTCGACATCGAGGATCTGGTCGGCCATGTCTCGTTCGGCAACGTCTGGGGCCTGCTCGTCGACGGGGCCTTCAACCCGGGCCTGCCGCCCGCCGAGCCGTTCCCCATCCCCGTCCACTCCGGCGACATCCGCGTCGACGTGCAGTCCGCGCTCGCCATGCTCGCGCCCGTGTGGGGCCTGAAACCGCTGCTCGACATCGACGAGGCGCAGGCCCGCGAGGACCTCGCCCGCGCCGCCGTCATGGCCCTCTCGTACGTCGCCCAGTCGGCCCGCGGACAGGGCCGGCCGATGGTGCCGCAGCGCGAGATCGACAAGGCGGACACCGTCGTCGAGCGGTTCATGAAGCGCTGGCGCGGCGAGCCCGACCCGAAGCATGTCGCCGCCGTCGACGCGTACTGGACGAGCGCCGCCGAGCACGGCATGAACGCCTCCACCTTCACCGCGCGCGTCATCGCCTCCACCGGCGCCGATGTCGCGGCCGCGCTCTCGGGCGCCGTCGGCGCCATGTCGGGCCCCCTGCACGGCGGCGCGCCCTCCCGCGTCCTCGGCATGATCGAGGAGATCGAGCGCACCGGCGACGCGGACGCGTACGTCCGCCGTGCCCTCGACAAGGGCGAGCGCCTCATGGGCTTCGGGCACCGCGTCTACCGCGCCGAGGACCCCCGCGCGCGCGTGCTGCGGCGCACGGCCCGCGAGCTGGGCGCCCCGCGCTTCGAGGTCGCCGAGGCGCTGGAGAAGGCGGCCCTCGCGGAGCTGCACGCCCGCAGGCCCGACCGGGTCCTGGCGACGAACGTGGAGTTCTGGGCGGCGATCATGCTGGACTTCGCGGAAGTCCCGGCGCACATGTTCACGTCGATGTTCACGTGCGCCCGCACGGCCGGCTGGTCGGCGCACATCCTGGAGCAGAAGCGCACGGGCCGCCTCGTCCGCCCCTCGGCCCGCTACATCGGCCCGGGCACCCGCGACCCGCGCGACATCGAGGGGTACGGGGACATCTCGGGCTGAGTACTGCCCTCGGCACAGCGAGCGGCGCCGCGCGGTCTTCCGTGCGGCGCCGTTCGCGTACGTCATCCGCCCCGCGTCACCCCAGCGCCCCGTCCAGGATCGCCGCCCACTGCGCGACGACCCGCTCGCGGCGGGGCCCGTCGTCGGTGAGGAGGTTCGCGAGGCCGAGGCCGCGCGCCATGTCGAGGAGCCCCTGCACCGTCTCGCGGACGCCGGGGCGCGCCTCGTCGGCGGCCAGGAGTTCCACGGCGATGCGGTGGGTCTCGCGGCCGACGCGGGCCTCGAGTTCGGTGACGCGGCCGCCCAGCTGCGGCTCGTTCGACGCCGCCACCCACAGGTGCAGGGCGGCCCGGAACAGCGGGCCCGTGTACAGGTCGACGAGGGCGGCGACGACCTCGGTGCGGCCCCGGGGACGCAGGCCGCGCAGCGCGGTCGAGCGCTCCTCGGCGACGTACTCGACGGCGGCGGTGAACAGGTCCTCGCGGGTCGGGAAGTGGTGCTGGGCGGCGCCGCGCGAGACCCCGGCCCGTTCGGCGACGACGGAGACCGTGGAGCCCGACCAGCCGCGCTCGGCGAGGCAGGACACGGCGGCTTCGAGGAGGCGTCGGCGGGTGGCGCGGCTGCGGTCCTGTTTGGGTGCGCGCTCCACCGCCGTACCGGATGAGGTCACAGCACCCATGCGGGATCCCGTCGTTCGAGGAAGGCCGTCATCCCTTCGCTTGCCTGTGCGGAGGAGAACAGCCGGGCCGAGAGCGCGCTCAGGTCGGCCGCGTCCCGGTCGAAGGCCTCCAGCACCTTAGCCGTGAGCAGCCGTTTCGTCTCGGCCAGGCCCTGCGGGGACGACCTGCGCAGCCCGTCGAGGACGGGGGCGAGGGCCGCGTCGACGTCGTCGCCCGCCGCCGTCAGGAGCCCGATGCGGACCGCCTCCGCCGCGTCGAAGCGCTCTCCCGTCAGGTAGTAGCGGGCGACGGCCCGCGGGTCGGTGCGCGGGAGCAGGGGCAGCGAGATGACGGCGGGCGCGACCCCTATGCGGACCTCGGTGAACGCGAACGAAGCGGCGTGCGAGGCGGCCGAGATGTCGCACGCCCCGAGCAGGCCGAGCCCGCCCGCCCGCACATGCCCGGCGATCCGCGCGACGACGGGCCGGTCGAGCGCGACGATCTGCCGCAGGAGCGCGACCAGGGCCGCCGGCGGGGGCGGGGACTTCAGGTCGGCGCCGGCACTGAACGTGTTGCCGGTGTGGGTGAGGACGACGGCCCGTACGGCGTCGTCCTTGGCGCACGCCGTGAACGCGTCCGCCAGCTCGGCGACGAGCCCGGCGGACAGGGCGTTGCGGTTGGACGGGGAGTCGAGGCTGAGGGTGGTGATCCCGCGCTCGTGCGAGGCGTGGACCAGGGGCTTTTCAATGCTCACGACGTCTCCCGGAGCTGTCGGCGGAGGATCATCCCGGAGGCGGCGCGCGGCACGGCCCCTCTCCGGTCACGTGGGTGCGACGTTCAGAGAGTGGCAGCGGCCACAGAAACAATCAAGCACGCCTGCATGAATCAGGATCCGGCCGTCCTGTCGCGGGTCAGAGCGTTCTGCCGTCGGGCCCGGTCACGCCCGGCCGGGTGTTCAGGGACCACATATGGGTGCACTGCGGGCACTGGAGGTGGAGGACCGGCCCCTGGTTGGAGATCAGGTAGCGCCAGTGCTCGCGGCAGTTGCGGCGGTCGGCGCAGGGCACGCAGTGGCGGGCGTCGTCACAGACGGGACACGCCACCCAGGCGCGCCGGGCGATGTCCGCCTGCGGATCAATGGGAAGACGCACGGCCCGACTCCTCCCCCGGCAGGACACCGGCTGCCACCAGAAGGTCGTAGGTGCGCTGCTGCTCGGCGTCCAGGCCCGAGTAGAGGAGGGCGTGCGCCTCGTCCTCGCCCCGCAGGACGGCCGCCGGATCCCAGTCGGGGCCGAGCGCGGCCACGACCTCGGCACGGCGCCGGGCCTCCTCGAAGGTCAGGTCGATCGTGAAGGGTATGAGGCCGGGTGAATTGTCTTGATTCATGGCGAGACTTCCGACGAGCCGAGCAGAACCCGACCATCAGTACCAGGCACCCCCGGCCACAGGAAAGGGTTACCTAAGTTGCCTTGTCGTGGCCGAGGGTGACATACCGCCCGGACAGTCGACGGGACGGCCTCGGATTCGCCTACGGGGGTGGGCCGTTGCCGATGACAGCCCCGAAGAGACCGGCACGATCCGCCGACGGAACTATGACGTACTTCACGGCGCCCCACGGGGCGAGCCCGGCCATGATCCGCCGGACACCCCCCAGGGGCCCGAACCTCCGGCTCAGGTCGCTAGTGTCCTGCGCCGGAGATCCGTCGTTAGTTTGTGTATGACTGCTTCTTCAGATGTGC
>NZ_NNBL01000011.1:106423-223930 GCF_002803065.1 Streptomyces sp. CB01635 | reverse complement strand
GCTCGCTGGGCTCATAACCCAGAGGTCGCAGGTTCAAATCCTGTCCCCGCTACTGAAGGCCTGAGGCCCGGAACCATTGGTTCCGGGCCTCAGCTCTGTTTCCCGGCCGGATCAGCCCGGCGTCACGGCTTGTGGCCCACCGCCTCCCCGTACAGCGCCCGGTCCACGACCTTGTCCTCCGGCAGCGGATCCCCCTTGGAGACGCCCGCCGCGCGGTACGAGGCCTGGAGCCGGTCCGTCGTGCCCGCCCTGATCTCCCAGTCCATGCGCAGCGACGGCGTCGACTCCAGTACGGCCTCGTCGGTCTTCAGGAGCCCGGCGAGGCCGGTGACGAACGCCGGGTCCTTCTTGTAGTCGCCCGCGAAGTACGTGTTCACCGTGCGGATGTACGCGCGCAGGAACGCGACCCCGGCGTCCGGGTCCTCCTTGAGGAGCTTCGGGCCGAACAGGAGACCGCCCAGGGGTTCGCCGAGCGGCTGGCCGCCCAGGAACGCGAACCGCTTGTCGCCGTCGACCTTGCGCCACACCGGGTCGAGCAGCCAGGCCGAGTCGACCCCGCCGTTCTGGAGCGCGGTCAGCACGTCGGCCGAGCCGAGCTGCTGGAACTGGATCTTGTCGAGCCCGCCGCCGTGCTTCTTCAGCGCCTTGTCCATGGGGTACGAGATGACCGAGCCCTTGCCGATCATCGTGCCGAGCCTGCGCCCCGCCATCGGGACGTGGTCCGGGCTCTGCCCCTTCTTCAGCCGCACCCACATACCGCTCTTGGACTTCGGGTCGGGGGAGAAGTTCCCGGCGACCCACTTGATGTCGAAGCCGCCGCTGATGCCGTTCATCACCGCGGCCTCGGGCGCCGCCCACTGCGCGTCGATGTCCCCCTTGGCCAGCAGCGGGAGCGCGTCCGGGGTCGGCAGGACCTTCAGGGTGACGTCGAGGCCCTCCTTCTTGAACTCGCCCTTCTGCACGGCCAGTTCGAGCGGGGCCACGTACTCGGCGCTCAGGGTGCCGGTCGCGACGGTGAGCTTGCGGGTCTTGGCGAGCTTCACCGGTGCCGGGGCGCCCTTGTCGCAGCGGGCGGGTGCGCGGTCGGCTGCCAGATCCGACGGATCGGTCCAGCCGTTCTTCTCGCAGCCCGCCACCGCCTTGACCGTGCGGGGCTTCGCGGCCGTGTCCGACGAGGAGGTGCTGCCGCCGCCGCATCCGGCCGAGGTGAACAGGACGCCGGTCGCGAGCAGGGTCGTACAGACGAGTCTGGTGCGCATGGATTCTCCGTACGGGAAGGGACGGTGGAGGTCAGGACTGGCCGCGGCCGCGGTCGCGCGGCGCCCACGGAGTGAGCAGCCGGCCCGCGATGCGCACCAGTTCGGAGAAGACGACGCCGAGCACGGCGACGCAGACGATGCCGACGAACATCACGTCGTTCTGGAAGAGGGCGCGGGCGTCGAAGATCAGGTGGCCGAGGCCGTTCGTGGCCGCGATCTGCTCGGAGGCGACGATCACGAGGACCGCGACGCCGGCGGCGATGCGGGCGCCGACCAGGACCGCGGGCAGCGACGCCGGAAGCAGGACGTGCCGGAACATCTGCCACGGCGAGGCGCCGAAGACCTGCCCGGCGTCCCGGTGGCCGGAGGGGACGGCGAGCACCGCCGCCATCGTGGAGATCCAGACGAAGAAGAAGACGGTCGTGGCGACCAGCGCGATCTGCGGGCCCTCGCCGAGGCCGAACATGTTCAGGAAGATCGGCAGCAGGGCCAGCTTCGGGACGACGTAGAGCGCGTCCAGCATCGGTTCGAGGGCGGCGCGCACCATGGACAGCGAGCCCATCAGGAGGCCGAGGGCGTATCCGGTGACGGTGCCGATCGCGTATCCGGCGAGTACGCGCTTGAGGGTGGCCCACACGTCCGGCCACAGGTCGCCGTCCGCGGCGCGGTGCCAGCCGTCGACGAGGATCGTGGACGGCGCCGGGTAGACACGGTCGTCGATCCACGCCTGGGTGGCGGCGAGCTGCCACAGCAGGACCAGGACGAGGGGGACGGCGACGGCGAGGGAGAGTTCGAGGGCGCGGCGCCTGCGGTGGGTGCGGGCGGGGTGCAGCTCCTGCGGGCCGGGCCGTCTGACCAGGAGCGTCGTGTCTTCCTTCGGGGCGGTCGTCGTCATGCCGGGACCACCTCGTCGCGGCGGACCTCGCCGCGCAGCAGATCCCACAACTCGCCCTTCAGAGCGGTGAATTCGGGCGTCGAGCGGATGTCGCCGGTGCGCGGCCGGGCGAACGGCGGGCGGCGCTCGGCGATGATGCGGCCCGGCCGTGCCGACATCACGAGGACGCGGTCGCCGAGCACGATCGCCTCTTCCAGGCTGTGAGTGATGAAGAGGGTGGTGGTGCGGGTGGTCTGGGTGAGGTCGAGGAGCTCGTCCTGGAGGATCGTGCGCAGCTGGGCGTCGAGGGCCGCGAACGGCTCGTCCATGAGGAGGATCTCGGGCTCGACGGCGAGCGCGCGGGCGATGGCGACGCGCTGGCGCATACCGCCGGACAGCGCGGCCGGATGGGCGTCGGCGAAGTCGGCGAGGCCCATGCGGGTGAGCCAGTCGGTGGCGCGGGCGTCGGCCTCGCGGCGGGGGACCTTCTGGATGTCGAGGCCGAAGCGGACGTTGGCCAGGACCGTCTTCCAGTCGTAGATCCCGTAGTCCTGGAAGATCATCGCGGCCGGGCGGTCACTGTCCGTGCGGATGGCCAGCTCGCCCGCGGAGGGGCGCAGCAAGCCGGCGGCGATACGCAGGAGAGTGGACTTCCCGCAGCCGGAGGGACCGACTACGCAGGTGAACTCGCCGGGGGCGATGGTGAGGTCGAGGGGGCCGAGGGCCGCCACCGTGCGGTGGCCTCGGCCGAAGGACCGGGTGAGTGTGCGGGCCTGGAGTTTGGGGTGCGGCTCTCCCACGGTTTTCCTCCCGGGTGCGGTGGAGGTGGGCGTCGCCGACGATATGACGGGTCGTCAGATTGGGGAAGGGGGCGGGTTGTCGAGATACGGACCAAAGGGGCGCGCCAGGGGCTCGGTGAAGAGGCGTACGCGAAGAGGGCCCGCACCGTCCTGGTGCGGGCCCTCTTCGGGAAGGGTGGTGTGCGCTACGCCGCCGCGCAGTTCGGGCAGACGCCCCGGTACGTCACCTCGACGTCCGAGACCGTGAAGCCGAAGCGCTCGGAGTCGGGGAGGTCGGTGAGCGGGTTGCCGCTCGGGTGGACGTCCCGGATCGCGCCGCACCGGGCGCAGACCAGGTGCTGGTGCGGGCGGTGCGCGTTCGGGTCGTAGCGCTTGGCGCGTTTGTCCGTGGCGACCTCGATGACCTCACCGAGGGAGACCATCTCGCCGAGCGTGTTGTAGACGGTCGCGCGGGAGATCTCGGGGAGTTTGGCGACGGCGAGCGAATGCACCTCGTCGGCCGTCAGGTGGACATGGTCGCCGTCGAGGACCTCGGCCACGACGCGCCGCTGCGCGGTCATACGCCAGCCGCGTCCGCGCAGTCGTTCCAACAGGTCACTCATGAGGGCCAGCCTAACAGGCGGAGGGACCAGGTCCCGAACGGGTGTGACTTTGGAAGCTCACTTGACTTAGACAATGTCCATTGTAGGATCAAAACTGGCTTTGGCCAAGGGACAGGACTTGCAGCAGATGAGGGCGCGGCAAAAGCCGCTCCAGTGGAGCCGGTGCTTGCACCGGGGCAGGAGGCGCACGTGACGTCGCAGGGACCGCTCACCACGGAGGCCGGCGCGCCGGTCGCCGACAACCAGAACAGCGAGACCGCGGGCGTCGGCGGGCCTGTACTGGTCCAGGACCAGGCGCTGCTCGAGAAGCTCGCGCACTTCAACCGCGAGCGCATCCCGGAGCGCATCGTGCACGCCCGCGGCGCCGGTGCGTACGGCACGTTCACGCTGACCCGGGACGTCTCGCAGTGGACGCGCGCGAAGTTCCTCTCCGAGGTCGGCAAGCAGACCGAGACGTTCCTGCGGTTCTCCACCGTCGCGGGCAGCCTCGGCTCCGCGGACGCCGTGCGTGACCCCCGCGGCTTCGCGCTGAAGTTCTACACCGAGGAGGGGAACTACGACCTCGTCGGCAACAACACCCCGGTGTTCTTCATCAAGGACGCCATCAAGTTCCCCGACTTCATCCACACGCAGAAGCGCGACCCCTACACGGGCTCGCAGGAGGCCGACAACGTGTGGGACTTCTGGGGCCTGAGCCCCGAGTCGACGCACCAGGTCACCTGGCTCTTCGGCGACCGCGGCATCCCGGCGACGCTGCGCCACATGAACGGGTACGGCTCGCACACGTACCAGTGGAACAACGAGGCCGGCGAGGTCTTCTGGGTCAAGTACCACTTCAAGACCGACCAGGGGATCGAGAACCTCACGGCCGACGAGGCCGCGAAGCTCGCCGGCGAGGACCCGGACTCGCACCAGCGCGACCTGCGCGAGGCCATCGAGCGCGGCGAGTTCCCGTCCTGGACCGTGCAGGTGCAGATCATGCCGGCGGCCGACGCGGCGACCTACCGCTTCAACCCGTTCGACCTCACCAAGGTGTGGCCGCACGAGGACTACCCGGCGATCGAGATCGGCAAGCTGGAGCTCAACCGCAACCCGGAGAACATCTTCGCCGAGGTCGAGCAGAGCATCTTCTCGCCGGCGCACTTCGTGCCGGGCATCGGCCCGTCGCCCGACAAGATGCTCCAGGGCCGCCTCTTCGCGTACGGGGACGCGCACCGCTACCGCGTCGGTATCAACGCCGACCACCTTCCGGTGAACCGCCCGCACGCCACCGAGGCGCGCACCAACTCCCGTGACGGCTTCCTGTACGACGGCCGCCACCGGGGCGCGAAGAACTACGAGCCGAACTCCTTCGGCGGCCCGTTCCAGACGGACCGGCCGCTGTGGGTGTCGACACCCGTCACCGGCGGCACCGGCAACCACGAGGCCCCCTCGCACGCCGAGGACAACGACTTCGTGCAGGCGGGCAACCTCTACCGCCTGATGTCCGAGGACGAGAAGGCCCGTCTGATCGAGAACCTCGCGGGCAACATCGCGGGCGTCTCCCGCGACGACATCGCCGAGCGCGCGATCGGCAACTTCCGCCAGGCGGACGGCGACTTCGGCAAGCGCCTCGAGGCCGCGGTCCAGGCCCTTCGCGGCTGACCGAAACGCTTGACGCAGGTAGAGGGCCGGCTCCCATCGGGGGCCGGCCCTCTTGTTCGCGTACAGCGGTGCCGTACGCGGATCAGCTCACCAGCGTCGTCGACGCGCGGCGGGCCGGGGCCCAGCAGCGGATGATGTCGCGGACCGACACGATGCCGACCGGCTCCTGGTCGTCGAGCACGATGAGATGCCGGAAGCCGCCGTGCGACATGGCCTCGGCAGCCTCCTGGAGCGTCCACGCCGGGGCGGCGAAGACGACGTCGGTCGTGGTGTGGGTGCCGGCGATCTCGTGGTCCGGGTTCTGGCCGAGGCCGAGTGAGTTGAGGATGTCGCGCTCGGTCAGAATGCCGATCCCGCAGGTGTCGGGGTCGAGGACGACCGCCGCGCCGACGCGGCGCTCGGACATCAGCCGGGCCGACCTGCGCAGTGTGTGGGCGGGGCCGATGGTGAGGACCATCGTGCTCATGGCGTCGCGGACGAGCATGGGCGTGAGCCACCTCCTTGGTGAATCCGCGACCTCCGGGATGCCGAAGGATTGCCTCCGGTCCCGACCTGGAGAACGGATTCACAAGTTCACAAGTGGGGGGACTCTCAGAGTCGCAGCCGTTCGGGCCGTCAACAAGGGGGCGCGGAAGGTTCGTTGCGCCGCTACGGAGCTTCCGCGCGCCGTAGCGGCGCGACGCTCACGTCTGCAGGTAGCTCAGCAGCTCGCCGTGGAGCAGGCCGTTCGACGCCGCCGCGTTGCCGCTGTGCGGGCCGTGGCGCCCGTCGAGGCCGGTGAAGACGCCGCCCGCCTCCGTCACGATGATCGCGTTCGCCGCCATGTCCCACAGGGAGAGCTCGGGCTCCGCCGCCATGTCGACAGCGCCCTCGGCGACCATCATGTACGGCCAGAAGTCGCCGTATCCGCGCGTGCGCCACACCGCGCGCGTGAGGTCGAGGAAGCCGTCGAGCCGGCCCTGCTCCTCCCAGCCGCTCAGCGAGGAGTACGCGAAGGAGGCGTCCGCGAGGCGCCCGACCTTGGAGACGTGCAGGCGCGAGGCCGACGTCAGGCTGCGGCCCGTGTAGGCGCCCGCGCCCTTCGCCGCCCACCAGCGGCGGCCGAGAGCCGGTGCGGAGACGACGCCGACCACCGGCTGGTAGCCGCCCTCGCCCGCCTCCATCAGCGAGATGAGCGTCGCCCAGACCGGCACGCCGCGTACGTAGTTCTTGGTGCCGTCGATCGGGTCGATGACCCAGCGGCGCGGGCCCGTCCCCTCGATCCCGTACTCCTCGCCGAGGATCGCGTCCCGCGGCCGTGCCCGCTTCAGCTGACCGCGGATGAGTTCCTCCGCGGCCTTGTCGGCCTCGCTCACCGGCGTCATGTCCGGCTTGGTCTCGACCTTCAGGTCGAGGGCCTTGAACCGGTCCATGGTCGCGGCGTCGGCGGCGTCCGCGAGGACGTGGGCGAGACGCAGATCATCGTGATAGTCGGGCATGGATGAACAGTATCGATCGAGGTCGGTCCGGGGCCACAGGGCGCCGGGCCCGGCGGTCCGCGAGGGCTATTGACAGGGCACGCGGGCGCGTCAACTCTGGCGACTGAGCCGCTACGGCGTGGGGAGGCGACGATGCCCACAGCGCGGGAGTCCTTGCTGGACGCGGCCGGTACGGCGCTGGCCGGGCGCCCCTGGCCCCTGGTGCGGATGATCGACGTGGCGGCCGTCGCCGGGGTGTCCCGGCAGACCCTCTACAACGAGTTCGGCAGCAAGGACGGGCTCGCGCGCGCCCTGGTCCGACGCGAGGCCGACGCCTATCTGGCGGGCGTCGACCGGGCCCTGAAGGAGGCCGGGATCGAGGCCGTCGCCGAGTGGACCGTCACCGCGGCCGGCTCCAGCGCGCTCGTACGGGCCGTGCTCACCGGCTGCTGGGGCGAGCGGCTGCCGGCCCCGGCGCTCGCCGGGGTGCCCTCGTCGTCCACCGTGCCCGCGCAGCGCCGGGCCGACGGGCCGCTCCCCGGTCCCGGCGACGTGGTGAAGCTGGTCCGCGAACGGGCCGCGGCCGCGCTCCGTTCGGCGGGGCGGCCGTGGGCGGAGGCGGACCAGCTGGCCCGCGACTGCGAGCTGGCCGTCCGGCTCGCCCTGTCCTGTCTGCTCGCCCCGCCGGGCGACGGTGGGGTGGGGCGCCTCCTGAGGGAGGCGCTGTCGTACCGGCGCCGGGACGCCACCACCTGAAGTGACGTACCCGGTGGGCTACTTGAGCCAGCCGATCTTCGTGTAGTCGCTGCTGGCGAGGCCCTCGGCACCGAAGTTCGCGAGGCTCGAGCGGACCGCGACGATCTGCGGCCGCTGGTACAGCTCGATGGAGTGGCCGAGCTTCCACAGCTCCTTGTCGGCCTCGTTGTAGAGCTTGTTCGCCTCGGTGGTGTCCGTGGTCTGCTGGGCCTTCTTCAGCAGCGCGTCGATCTTCGGGGAGCCGATGGAGCCGTAGTTCTGGAAGAGGTTCCCGCCCTGCGGCTGCACGAAGGTGGGGATGACGATGTTCTTGAAGACGGCGTCCACGTTGCGGAAGCTCGTCAGGTCGAAGTTGCCGGTGTTCACGAACTTCGTGAAGTAGTCGTTGGCCGGGACCTTCTTCAGCGTGACCTTGATGCCGACGGCCGCCAGCTGCTGCTGCACCAGCTCAGCCTGGTCGACCTGGGCCGACGAACTGCCCGCGCTCAGCGTGTACTCGAGCGTGAGGTCCTTGCCGCCCTTGGTGCGCGTCTTGCCCTCACCGGCCGACTTCCAGCCGGCCTCGTCGAGCAGCTTGTCCGCCCTCTCGGGGTCGTACTTCCCGTACTCGCCCGAGTTGTTCTGGTAGCCCTCCTGGTTGGGCATGAACAAGTGGTTGTCGAGCGGCTTCAGTTCGAAGGAGAGGTCCTTGCTGAAGGCGGCGTTGATGCCCTTGCGGTCGATCGCGTTGCCGAGCGCCTGGCGCACGCGGACGTCCTTCAGCGGGCCGTGCGCGCCGTTGAGCGCGATGTGCACCTCGTCCCAGCGCGCGCCGCGCCGGATGTCCGTGCCGGCCGACTTCACGAGGCGCTTGTAGTCCTCGGGCAGCAGCGCGGTGGCGGAGTCGATCTCCTTGTTGAGATACGCCTCGGTGGTCGCGGTGAAGTCGACGATCCGATAGACGACGGAGTCCAGCTTGGGCTTGGGACCCCACCAGGCCGGGTCCGGCACGATGGTGATCGTCTGGGCTGTCCTGTCGATGTTCTTGATCTTGAAGGCGTTCGCGGTGACCGGGAGCTTCTGCGTCCAGCCCTTGTTGAACTTCTCCGGGGTGTCGATGTACGCCGCCGGGTACACCGGATCGAAGAGGTTCTGCCACTCGGCGTACGGCTTGTCGAAGGTGATCCGGACGCCGTGCGCGTCCTTGCCCTGCTCGACCTTGGATATCTGCTCGTAGCCGTCGGTGACGGCCGCCTCGTAGTCCTTGTCCGTGTTGTTGAGTGCCTTCCACTGAGCGGCGAAGTCCTTCCAGCTCAGCGGCTTTCCGTCGGACCACTTGGCCTTCGGGTTCAGTTCGTACTCCACGACCTGCGGGTCGGTGGAGACGACCTTCGCCGAGACCAGGAAGTTCGGGTTGACGTGCTGGGCGCCCTTGGCGTCGTTGTCGAACAGGTCGGGCAGCAGCGCCGCGTCCACCTCCGTGGCGTCACCTTGGTAGCCGTCGGGGGTGTTCCAGTTGAAGTTGGCGGGCCATGTCGACAGGCCCATCTTCAGCGTCCCGCCCTGCCGGAGATCGCTCACCGGATGCGCGTTGATGTCCTGGCCGTCCACCGCCGGCGCGGCCTCTTTCCGTACCGGCTTGCCGTCGTCGGACGACCCGCAGCCCGCCAGCACCAGGGTGGCCGACAGGGCTGCGGCGACGGCGGTGACGGTGGATCTGCGCATGGGTCTTCCTCCGGTCCGGGCTGCGGCGGCGGAGCGGCCGCATGTCAGCCGAGACCGTAGACCCGCGGGAGTCGACGGCGGAAGAGTGCGGCGACCTTGACATGCGCTCTTCACAAAGCAGCAACAACCCGCGATCATGCTGGAGTTGAAAGCTGATGACCCCTGCGTCGATGACAGCCGATGAGGGGATCCGGGCAGGGTCCCCGGGCGTCATCAGGTGTGTTTCAGCGAGAGTTCGGCGCAATCCGCAGTGAGGGCAGGAACGGTGTCGGCATATCTGGCCAAGCGGCTCGGCTACTACGTGGTCCTGCTGCTCGTCGCCGTCTGCCTCTCCTACCTGATCGCCTCGCTCGCGCTCGACCCGCGCGCGTACTACGAGGGCCGCCAGCCGCCCCTGTCACCCTCGGCGGTCGACCACCACCTCACCGCGATGGGCGTCAACGACCACAAGCCGCTCGCCGAACGGTTCCTGGCCTGGGCCGGGCACGCCGTGCGCGGCGATCTCGGGCAGACCATCGACGGGTCCTCCGTCGCCGCCGAGTTCGGCCGGCGGATCGGGGTGAGCCTGCGCCTGCTGCTGCTCGGCACGATCGCCGGCACGGTGGTCGGGGTGATCGCCGGGGCGTGGACGGCGGTGCGCCAGTACCGGCTGTCCGACCGGGCACTGACCCTCGCGTCGTTCGCGCTGCTCTCGACCCCGGTCTTCCTGCTGGCCGTACTGCTCAAGATCGGCGCCATCTGGTTCAACCAGCGGACCGGAACCGAGCTCATCCAGTTCACGGGCGAGAAGAGCCCGGGTGTCGACTCCGGCTTCTGGGCCGTCCTGAAGGACCGCTCGGTGCACCTGCTGCTGCCGACGATCTCCATCGCCCTCGGCGCCGTCGCCGGGTACAGCCGCTACCAGCGCTCCGCCATGCTCGACGTGCTCGGCGCCGACTATCTGCGCACGGCCCAGGCGAAGGGGCTGACCCGGCGCACGGTGCTGCTGCGGCACGGACTGCGTACGGCCCTCATCCCCATGTCCACGTTCTTCAGCTACGGCTTCCTCGCTCTGTTCACGGGCGCCACCTTCACCGAGACGATCTTCGGCTGGCACGGCATGGGCGAGTGGTTCGTCTCCTCCATCGGCAAGAACGACGTCAACTCCGTCGTCGCCGTCAATGTGTTCGCCGCCGTGGTCGTGCTGCTGTCCGGCTTCCTCGCCGACGCCCTGCACGCCGCACTCGACCCGCGCGTCCGGCGCGCCTGACGCCCGAGGACGTCCCCTGCCAATGACCACCACCGCCAACGCCGTGCTCGACCCGCTGCTCCCGGCCGTACGCCCCCGGGGCCGGGCCGGTGTCGTCGCACGCCGCTTCCTGAGCCACCGCGGCGCCCTCGCCGGGGCGACGGTCCTGCTGCTCCTCGTCGCCCTCGCCGTGCTCGGCCCGTACCTCGCCGGGTGGACGTACAGCAAGGTCGACTACACGGCGCTGCGCGAGGGCCCGTCGGCCGACCACTGGTGGGGCACCAACCGCATCGGTCAGGACGTCTTCGCGCAGACCGTGCGCGGGCTCCAGAAGTCCCTGGTGATCGGGGTTCTGGTGGCTCTGTTCTCGACCGGGCTCGCGGCGCTGGTCGGCGCGTGCGCCGGGCACTTCGGCGGCTGGGCGGACCGGGGGCTCATGTTCGTCGTCGACCTGCTCCTCGTCTTCCCCTCGTTCCTCATCATCGCGATCGTCTCGCCGCGGCTGAGAGGTGGCGGCTGGTTCGCGTTCGTGGGACTGCTGGCCGTCTTCGGCTGGATGATCACCGCGCGGGTGGTGCGCTCGATGACCGTGTCCCTCAAGGAACGCGAATTCGTGCGCGCCGCCCGCTACATGGGCGTCGGACCCTTCCGGATCATCTGGCGGCACGTCCTGCCCAACGTGGCCTCCTTCCTGATCATCGACGCCACGATCGCGGTCGGCGGCGCGGTGATGAGCGAGACGGCGCTGTCGTACTTCGGGTTCGGCGTGCAGGCGCCCGACGTCTCGTTGGGAACCCTGATCGCCTCGTCGACGGGCGCGGCCATCACCTACCCCTGGATGTTCTTCTTCCCCGCCGGGCTCCTCATCGTCTTCGTGCTCGCGGTGAACCTGGTGGGGGACGGGCTGCGCGACGCGTTCGATCCGACGAGCGCGGCCGACACGAGGAAGGGGGCGCGCCGTGCTGCTTGAGGTGTCCGGGCTCCAGGTCGACTTCGACGGGAAGCCCGCAGTACGCGGCGTGGACCTGGCGCTGGAGCGGGGAGAGGTCCTCGGCCTGGTGGGCGAGTCGGGGTCGGGCAAGTCCGCGACCGCGCTGGCCCTCCTCGGCCTGCTGCCCGCCGGCGCCGCCGTCCGCGGATCGGTGCGGCTCGACGGGCAGGAGCTGGTCGGCGCGTCCGACCGGGATCTCTCGCGGGTGCGCGGCAGCCGGATCGGGATGGTGTTCCAGGATCCCCTGTCGGCCTTCACGCCCGTGTACCGGATCGGGGACCAGATAGCCGAGGCCGTGCGTGCCCACCAGAAAGTGTCCGGGCAAGCGGCGCGGGCACGCGCCGTCGAGCTGCTCGACCTCGTAGGGATCCCGGAACCGGCCGCGCGCGCCGACGCCTTCCCGCACGAGTTCTCCGGGGGTATGCGCCAGCGGGCCATGATCGCGATGGCCATGGCCAACGACCCCGACGTCATCGTGGCCGACGAGCCGACGACGGCGCTCGACGTGACGATCCAGGCCCAGGTGCTCGACGTACTGCGGACGGCTCAGCGGGAGACGGGTGCGGCCGTCGTGCTGGTCAGCCATGACCTGGGGGTCATCGCGGGGATGGCCGACCGGGTGACGGTGATGTACGCCGGCCGTGTGGTCGAGAGCGGGCCCGTGGACGACGTGTTCCGGGAGGCCCGGATGCCCTACACGCTGGGACTGATGGGGGCGGTGCCGCGGCTCGACGGGGCGGCGGACGTGCTGGTACCCGTGCCGGGGGCTCCGCCGGGGGCCGGGGAGTTGGGCGGGAGGTGCGCGTTCGCGCCCAGGTGCCCCTTGGCGGTGGAGGCGTGTCTGAGCGAGGTGCCTCCGTTGCGGGACGCTGCGGGTTCGGCGACACCTCACCTTGCCGCCTGTGTGCGCGCCGACGAGGTTCGTGGACTCGCCCCGCAGGACGTCTTCCCCGTGCCCGGGATCCCCGATCGCGGTGAACGCCCCCCGGCGGAGCCCGTGTTGAAGGTGCGTGGGCTTGCCAGGACGTTTCCCGTGTTCAAGGGGGGTGCCTTCAGGCGGCGGGTCGGGAGCGTCTACGCCGTCGACGGGGTGGACCTCGACATCCGCGGCGGAGAGACCCTCGCGCTCGTCGGCGAGTCCGGGTCGGGGAAGTCCACCACCCTCTTCGAACTCCTCGAACTGGCACGGCCCGAGGCCGGGGACGTCGAGCTGTTCGGGCAGTCCGTGGGCGGGCTGGGGAAGGCGGGGCGGGCGGCGCTGCGGCGGCGCGTGCAGATCGTGTTCCAGGACCCGATGGCCTCCCTGGATCCCCGGATGCCGGTCGGCGACATCATCACCGAGCCGCTGCGCGCCCAGGGCGCGGACCGGGCGGCGATCGCGCGCCGGATCCCGGTACTCCTGGAACAGGTCGGCCTCGACCCCGCCGACGCGGAGCGCTTTCCGCACGAGTTCTCCGGCGGCCAGCGGCAGCGCGTCGGGATCGCGCGGGCCCTGTCCGTCGAGCCGGAGCTGCTCGTCCTGGACGAACCCGTCTCCGCTCTCGACGTCTCCGTACAGGCGGGCGTCCTCAACCTGCTCCAGCGGCTCAAGGCGGAACTCGGCCTCGCCTACCTCTTCGTCTCGCACGACCTGTCCGTCGTACGGCACATCGCGGACCGTGTGAGCGTCGTGTACCTGGGGCGGACCGTCGAGTCCGGGCCCGTGGCCGACGTCTTCGGGGGGCCTCTGCACCCCTACACCCAGGCACTGTTGTCCGCGGTGCCGCTGCCCGACCCCGAGCGGGAGCGGGTACGGCAGCGGGACCGGATCCTGCTCGCCGGGGATCCGCCGAGCCCGACGCGGCGCTACGAAGGATGCCGTTTCCGGGCGCGCTGCCCCGTCTACGCGGACCTGCCCGGGGCCGACAGGGAACGCTGCGAGCGCGAGGTGCCCGCGAGCCCGGTGGCCGGGAAGCAGAGCGCTGCCTGCCACTTCCCGCGCGTACGGGACGTCGTGTGAGCGTGGCGGCTCAGTGCGCCGAGCCCGACAGCTGAAGCCCGATCACACCGACGATCACGAACGAGATCGAGACGAGCTTGAGGGTGGAGACCAGGTCGTCGAGGAAGACCATGCCGTAGATCGCGGTGCCCGCCGCGCCGATGCCCGTCCACACCGCGTACGCGGGACCCACGTCGAGCTTGCGCAGCGCGAGCGTGAGGAGGCCGAAGCTGCCGAGGGCGAAGCACGAGAAGGCGATCGTCGGCCAGAGCCGGGTGAAGCCGTGCGAGAGCTTCAGGCAGACCGCGAAGCCGGTCTCGAGAATCCCCGCCACGATGACCAGCAGCCACGCCATGTGCTTGCCTCCAGCATCTTCGACTTCCGTGACCGCTTCGTACGCTTTCGATCTTGCATCCGGCTTGGTGCGAGTATGCACTTACCGTCGCGGGGCGGTCGCAAACAACGCTGAGGTCAGTCGCCCTCGCGTCGCTCCCTCGTGGCGAGCAGCCGCCGCAGTGAGTACAGACGCGCGGGGTCGGCATGTCCCTGAGCGGCCCACTCGTCGAGCGCGCAGTCCGGCTCGTCGTGGCTGCACGCGCGCGGACAGTTCTCCGTGCCCGGCTCCAGGTCGGGGAAGGCGTGGATGACGCGGGACGGGTCGACGTAGTGCAGACCGAAGGAGCGCACGCCCGGGGTGTCGATCACCCAGCCGCTGTCGTCGGGCAGCGGCAGCGCGAGCGCGGACGTCGTGGTGTGCCGGCCGCGGCCCGTGACCGCGTTGACATGGCCCGTCGTACGCCGGCTGCCCTTCGGCACCAACGCGTTCACCAGCGTCGTCTTGCCGACGCCGGAGTGGCCGACGAACACGGTGATCTTGCCGTCGAGCTGCTCGCGCACCCGGGCGACCGCCGCCCCGCTCTCCAGCTCGTCCCGGCTGGTGACGACATAGGGGACGCCCAACGCCCCGTACATCTCCAGGAGCTTGTCCGGCGGGTCGAGGTCCGACTTGGTCAGGACGAGGAGCGGGTCGAGGCCGCTGTCGTACGCGGCGACGAGGCAGCGGTCGATCATGCGGGGGCGCGGCTCGGGGTCCGCGAGGGCGGTGACTATGGCGAGCTGGTCCGCGTTGGCGACGACCACGCGCTCGTACGGGTCGTCGTCGTCGGCCGTGCGGCGCAGGACGGAGGTGCGCTCCCCGATGCGGACGATGCGGGCGAGGGTGTCCTTCTTGCCGGACAGATCCCCGACGACGGAGACCTGGTCGCCGACCACGGCCGCCTTGCGGCCCAGCTCGCGGGCCTTCATCGCGGTGACGGGGATGTCGTCGATGAGGACGGTGAGGCGGCCCCGGTCCACGGTCAGGACCATGCCGTCAGCGGCGTCCTCGTGCTTCGGGCGGATGTTCGTGCGCGGGCGGTTGCCCTTGCGGTTGGGGCGGACGCGGATGTCGTCCTCGTCGGGGTTCTTGCCGTAGCGGCGCATGATCTCGATCCGCCCGTCAGTTCCCCAGCATCCCGGCCCACAGGTCGGGGAAGTCGGGCAGTGTCTTGGCGGTCGTCCCCACGTTCTCGATCTCCACGCCCGGCACGGCGAGGCCGATGATCGCGCCCGCGGTGGCCATGCGGTGGTCGTCGTACGTGTGGAAGATCCCGCCGTGCAGGCGGCGCGGCCGGATGTGCAGGCCGTCGGCGGTCTCGGTGACGTCGCCGCCGAGCTCGTTGATCTCCTTGGTGAGCGCGGCCAGGCGGTCCGTCTCGTGCAGGCGCAGGTGCGCCACGCCCCGGAGCGTGGAGGGGGAGTCGGCGAGGGCCGCGACGGCCGCGATGCCGGGCGTCAGCTCGCCGACCTCGCTCAGGTCCACGTCGATGCCGTGGATCGCGCCGGATCCGGTGAACTCGAGGCCCTGCCCGGTCAGTTCGCAGGAGCCGCCCATCAGGGTGAAGATCTCGCGCAACCGGTCGCCGGGCTGCGTCGTGCGCTCCGGCCAGTCGGGGACGGTGACCTTGCCGCCGGTGACGAGGGCCGCGGCCAGGAACGGCTGGGCGTTCGACAGGTCGGGCTCCACCGTCAGGTCGCGGCCGAGCAGGGCGCCCGAGGTGACGCGCCAGACGTTCGGCTCGCCGCCGGACTCCGGGGTGTCGACCTGGGCGCCGACCGTGCGCAGCATGTCGACGGTCATCCGGATGTGCGGCATCGAGGGCAGCGGGCCGCCGACGTGACGCATCTCGACCCCCTGGTTGAAGCGCGGCGCGGACAGCAGGAGGGCGCTGACGAACTGCGACGAGGAGGACGCGTCGATCTCGACCCGGCCGCCGTCGAGGGCGCCGGTGCCGTGCACGGTCATCGGGAGCGAGCCGCGGCTGTCGTCGTCGATCCGGGCGCCGAGCACGCGCAGCGCGTCGATCACGCCGTTCAGCGGCCGCTCGTACGAACGGGGGTCGCCGTCGAAGCGCACCGATCCGTCGGCGAGCGCCGCGACGGGGGGCAGGAAGCGCATCACCGTACCGGCGTTGCCCACGTCGACCGTGGCCGGGCCGCGCAGCCCCGAAGGGATGACGCGCCAGGCCTCGCCGGAACCGTCCGGGCCCACGCCCTCCTCGATGCCGACGCCCATGGCGCGCAGGGCGGCCGCCATCAGGAGCGTGTCGCGCGAGCGCAGCGGGCGGCGCAGCCAGCCGGGCTCGGCGGCGAGCGCGGCCAGGACGAGCGCGCGGTTGGTGACCGACTTCGACCCCGGCACATGGACCGTCGCGAAGACGGGGCCGCTCGCGTGGGGGGCGGGCCAGAGAGAGGTGTGCACGGGGATTTCGGTCATGCCTTTACTTTAGTGGGCTCAGGCGATCGGGCCGGATCACGAGCCCCCACCCGGGGTCAGAGTCCCAGCAGCCAGCGGCCCCCGCCGAGCAGCGAGCACAGTGAGACGGCGTGGAAGAAGAACAGCCACATTCCCGCCGGCACGTGCGTGAGCCGCGACAGCTGGTCCGCGTCGGAGTCCCCGGCCCCGCCCCGCCTGCGCTTGCTCTGCAGCTCGAACGCGGGCCGCACGCCGCCCAGGAGCAGGAACCACACGACGACGTATGCGAACGCGGCCTGCACCTGCGGTCCCGCCAGCCACGACACGAGCACGAAGAGGCCGCCGGTCAGGATCACGGTCAGCGCGCCGTACGCGTTCCTGATCATCACGAGCAGCGCCAGGAGCAGGGCCGTGGCCAGCCACAGGAGGGCCGTGATGTGCCCGGCGGCGAGCAGCGCCGCGCCGCCGAGGCCGAGGAGCGGGGGAGCGGTGTAGCCGGCGGCCGCGGTCAGGATCATGCCCAGGCCCGACGGCTTGCCACGGCTGACCGTGAGGCCGCTGGTGTCCGAGTGCAGCCTGATGCCGTCGAGACGGCGCCCGCTGAGCAGGGCCACGATGCCGTGCCCGCCCTCGTGGGCGATGGTGATCGCGTTGCGGGAGAGCCGCCATATGTTGTGCGGGACGATCACGGCGAGCGCGGCCGCCGCTGTGGCGAACACCACCCACTGATCGGGGTCGGACTGGCTGCCGAAGACCCGGTCCCACAGGTCGGCGGCGCCGCTACTCGCGGTGACGTACATGGCTGGAGCGGCTCCCTCTGGCGGGCCAGTATCTGGCACTGTGGCACGTATGTGCGGACGGTATGCATCGAGTCGTAGGCCCGAGGATCTCGCAGGAATCTTTGAGATCGAGAAGTGGGAGCCCGAGGAGACCCTCGCGCCCGACTTCAACGTGGCCCCGACCAAGGAGGTCTACGCGGTACTCGACCGCCCTGTGAAGGACGCTGCCGACCGGAATCCGGTTCGTCAGCTGCGCACACTCAAGTGGGGCCTCGTGCCGTCGTGGTCGAAGACCCCCGAGGGCGGCGCCCGGATGATCAACGCCCGCGCCGAGACGGTGTACGAGAAGCCCTCGTACCGCCGCGCCTTCTCGAGCCGCCGCTGCATCCTGCCCGCCGACGGCTACTACGAGTGGGTCACCGGCGTCGGCGAGCGCGACCTGGAGGTCGAGGGCAAGAAGAAGCGGCCGCGCAAGCAGCCCTACTTCGTCACGCCCGCCGACGGCTCCGTCTTCGCGATGGCGGGCCTGTACGAGTTCTGGCGCGACCGCACCCTGCCCGACGAGCACCCGCTCGCCTGGTGGGTGACGTGCACGGTCATCACCACCGAGGCGGAGACCGCGCCGCTCGCCGTCGCCCCCGACGAGGGGCCCCACTCGCTCTCCGACATCCACCCCCGCATGCCGCTCATGCTCACCCCGGACCGCTGGGACGCCTGGCTCGACCCGGCGCACACCGACGTCGACGACCTGAAGTCGCTGCTCGCGCCGCCGCCGGAGGGACTGATGCGGGCCTACCCCGTCTCGACCTCGGTCAGCAACGTGCGCAACAACGGGCCGGAGCTGCTCAAGGAGCTGGAAGGGCCCGAGGAGGGCACACTCTTCTGACGTGACCAAGAACACGACCACGAGAGCCGCCGGACCCGCTGCGAAGACCGAGATCGTCGAGACCGGCGCAGGTGAGGCCCGCATCACCTGGCACCCGGCCCCCGGGAAGAAAGCCCGCCTCGTCCTGGCCCTCAGCCATGGCGCTGGCGGCGGCATCGAGGCGCGTGACCTGAAGGCCGTCGCCGCCGAGCTGCCCGCACACGGAGTGACCGTCGCCCTCGTCGAGCAGCCGTGGCGGGTGGCCGGCAAGAAGGTGGCGCCCGCGCCGAAGACCTTGGACGTCGGCTGGCGCGGGGTGTGGCCCGCCCTGGAGGAGCCGGGGCTCCCGGTCGTCTCGGGCGGGCGCAGCGCGGGCGCGCGCGTGGCGTGCCGCACGGCGCAAGAACTCGGCGCGGCCGCCGTCCTCGCCCTGAGCTTCCCACTCCACCCGCCGGGCCGCCCCGAGAAGTCCCGCGCCGACGAACTCCTCGGCGCCGGGGTCCCCACCCTCGTCGTCCAGGGCGGCAACGACCCCTTCGGGAAGCCCGCGGAATTCCCCGGATCCACCGCGTACGAGCTCGTCGAAATCCCTTACGGGGACCACGGGTTCGCGGTGCCCAAGCGGGCGGACATCGGCCAGGACGAGGCCGTGGCACTCATCGTGGACGCCGTCGCGAAGTGGGCCGGATCACTCGCGTAACGCCCGGGAATGTTGCGGCCCGGGCGTCTGTTGTCGGGAACAGACGGTACGAGAGTGCTGTCGAAGGCCTGTGAGAAGTCACGCGTTGTCACGAGTGCTTACGAGAGGAAGTCCGCCGCATGGGTTCGACCATCTGCCCGAGCCGCAGCAGCGCCGCTGACCTGGAGTGGAGCGTGCTGCACGCGGCGAAGACCGCCCCCATTCGGACGGCGGGCGGACCCGATCGCCAGGCCGCTTCGGCCGAAGGTCGTCTATTCTCCGATTCGAGTGGGGTCTCCTTCGGCCCCGCCACGTCGTTGGAGGAGGTGGGTCCGGTCACTGGCACCGACGCAGGGACCGAACACGGCCAGGCGGAAGAGCCCGAGGAGACCGCCGCGGAGCGCAGCCTGCGCTTCGAGCGCGACGCGCTCACGTTCCTCGACCAGATGTACTCGGCCGCGCTGCGCATGACGCGCAACCCGGCCGATGCCGAGGACCTGGTGCAGGAGACCTACGCGAAGGCGTACGCGTCGTTCCACCAGTTCCGCGAGGGCACGAACCTCAAGGCGTGGCTGTACCGCATCCTCACGAACACCTTCATCAACTCGTACCGCAAGAAGCAGCGCGAGCCCCAGCGCAGTGCCGCCGAGGAGATCGAGGACTGGCAGCTGGCGCGTGCCGAGTCGCACATGTCGACCGGCCTGCGTTCCGCCGAGTCGCAGGCGCTCGACCACCTGCCCGACTCGGACGTGAAGTCGGCGCTCCAGGCGATCCCCGAGGAGTTCCGCATCGCGGTCTATCTCGCCGACGTAGAGGGCTTTGCGTACAAGGAGATCGCGGACATCATGGGGACACCCATCGGGACGGTGATGTCCCGGCTCCACCGGGGCCGTCGCCAGCTGCGCGGCATGCTCGAGGACTACGCCCGCGACCGCGGACTGGTCCCGGCCGGTGCCGGGGAGTCGAACGAAGCGAAAGGCTCGGGCTCATGAGCTGCGGCGAGCACCACGAGACGGACTGCAGTGAAGTCCTCGACCATCTCTACGAGTTCCTCGATCACGAGATGCCGGACAGCGACTGCACGAAGTTCGAGACGCACTTCGAGGAGTGCTCTCCGTGCCTCGAGAAGTACGGCCTCGAGCAGGCCGTGAAGAAACTGGTCAAGCGGTGCTGCGGCCAGGACGACGTACCGAGCGACCTGCGCTCGAAGGTCATGGGCCGCATCGACCTGATCCGTTCGGGGCAGGCCGTGCCCGACCAGGACGTGACGGCGTCGGCTCCCAAGCTGAAGGAAGCCTGAGACTGCGGCCCCCGGGGCCGAGCGGTGATGAGCGGGACGTGACGGCGATACGTCACGTCCCGCCGCCGTTCCCCGCCGTTCCCGGCCGGGTTCCCCGCCCCTCGTTCTCCACCCCCGTCACCCGAATGTGCTAATCCGCCGTCGGGTGGCCCGGGGAATCCTCGCGATGCCGCCCGCGCGCCCTCTCCACCGCTCTATTCTCCGGAACCTGAAGCGGGATCACGGGGAGGGGGGTCGGTATGCGCACGGTTCCGCCAGTGGCCCTCGGCTATGTCCTGTGCGCGGCCGGCGGCGCCCTCGCGTGCCTGGCCCCCGCCGCGGGCCCGGCCACACCCTGGCCCGCCGTCGGACTCCTCGCCGTCCTCTACACGGGATGCGAACACGCGGGCCAGTGCCGCGTGATCGGGCGGCGCGTACCCAAGGGCATGGGCACCTTCTTCCCGGTGCTGCTCGCCGGAGCGTTCCTCCTGCCGCCCGCGGCTGCCGCACTCGTCGCCGTGCCCGAAGCGCTCGTCGCCAGGACCGACCGGCGCCCGGCCGGCCTGCGCCGCGTCTGGCGCGCCGCCCAGCTCGCCCTCGCCACCTGGGCCGCCGCCCGCGTCCACGGAGCGCTCGGCGGCACCGCGGCGGTGTCCGCGCCCCACTTCCCTTACGCGCTCGTGCCCGCCGGAGCGGCGGTCCTCGTCTTCTGCGCCGTCCTCGCCCTGCTCGACGGCGGCATCCTCGCCACCGCCGAACGCGTCCCGCTGCGCGCCGCCTGGCGCGGCCTCTTCCCGAGCGCCCTCGGACCCGTCGCCGTGCACGGCCTCGCGGGCCTCATGATGGCCGTCCTGTGGCGCAGCCCGTACGGCCCGTTCGCCGCGCTGCTCGTGCTGCTGCCGATGTACATCTCCTGCTGGGTGTTCGCCCAGTACCACCGCGAGCGCGCCGCCCACCAGGAGACGATCCGGGCTCTCGTACAGGCCGTCGACATCAAGGACGGATACACGCGGGGCCACAGCGAGCGGGTCGGCCAGGCGTCCATGATGATCGCCCGCGAACTCGGCATGGCGGACGAGCGCGCCGAGGTCCTGCGGTTCGCCGGGATCCTGCACGACGTCGGCAAACTCGGCGTCCCCACCCGCCTGTTGCGCAAGGACGGCCCGCTGACCCCCGAGGAGCGGCGCATCATCGAACTGCACCCCGAGTACGGGCACGAGATGGTGCGCGGCATCGGGTTCCTGGGGGAGGCGCGGGCGGCGATCCTGCATCACCACGAGCGGATGGACGGCAGCGGGTACCCCTACGGGCTCACGGGGGCGCAGATCCCGGAGTTCGCGCGGGTGGTGGCGGTGGCGGACGCGTTCGACGCGATGACGTCCACCCGGTCCTACTCGCGGGCGCGGCCCGTCGACGTCGCCCTCGCCGAGCTGTCCCGGTGCGCGGGCGCGCAGTTCGACCCGCTGATGGTCGGGGCGCTGGTGCGGGCGCTCGGGCGGCACGGATGGAACCCCGCGGTGACCGCGGACGAGGCCGCCGGGCAGGTGCCCGGGCCCCGCGTCACGCGGCGGGCGGCTCCGCGGTGACGTGGAGGCGGTCCCCGGGTCCGGGGAGCGGCCGGGCGCGCACCACGATCGCGGCCGTCCAGGGCCTCGCCGTCGTGCTCAGCGCCGCCTCCCTGGGCGCCACCCTCTGGAAGGGGCTGGAGGAACCCGGGACGGCGCTCGCCTTCGGCGTGCTCATCGCCGTCGGTGAACTCGCGCGCTGGGGGGCACCCGGAAAGGACCGGGAGCCCGCACCACTCGGGGTCGCCGGCGCGCTCGCCTACGCACTCCTCGGGGAGACGGCGGGGCAGGCGACGCATCACGGAGCGCTCCAGGTCGTCGCCGTCTGCGTCGCGGCCGCGCTCGTCGGCTCCGTGCCGCACCTCGCGGTCGGGCGCGGGCCGTCCGCCGACCACATGGCGCGGCGCGTCCTCACCGTCGCCTTCGCCGCCGTCTGCTTCCAACCCCTGTACAACGAGGGCAGGTTCGGCGCCTGGCTCGGCGACGGCGCGGCCTACGCGCTGCTGCTCGTCGGGCTGCTCGTCCTGACCGCGCTGTGCGACGCCGTCCTCGCCGCGGCCATGGCGCACGCCCGTACCGGCTGGCCGTTCGGGCCGCTGCTCAGGGACGAGCTGCGGGCCATGAGCGGCATCGGCTCCGCGGTGTGCGCCACCGGCGCCGTCATCGCCCTCGCCGTGGCCGTCGCCGGACTGTGGGCGCTGCCCGTCTTCTGCCTGCCCCTCCTCCTGACCCAGCTCGCCTTCCGTCGGTACGCCGCCGTGCGGACCACGTACCGGCAGACGATCGCCTCGCTGGCCCGCGCCACCGAGATCGCCGGCTACACGCCCCAGGGCCACGCCCTGCGCGTCGCGGCGCTCAGCCGCGCCGTGGGCCGTGAGCTGGGTCTCTCCGAGCCCGACCTCACCGTCCTGGAGTACGCGGCCCTCATGCACGACATCGGGCAGCTGTCCCTCGTCGACCCCGTGGCCGACGGCGCCACCGCCGCCCTGCCCGCCCAGGAGCAGCGCCGGATCGCGCTGCTGGGCGGGGCCGTCGTGCGCCAGACGGGAGTGGACGCCGAGGTCGCCGTCGTCGTCGAGCGCCAGGCCGACCCCTACCGTGAGCAGCCCCTCACCGCGCGCATCGTCCGCACCGCCAACGCATACGACGAGATGGCCCGGGGAGAAGGTCCCCAGGGCCCCCTCACCGCCCTGGAGCGACTGCGTCTGGCCACGGGGCGCGACTACCAGCCCGATGTGGTGGAATCCCTGGCCAGGGTCGTGTCGAGGGGCGGGGTGACCCTGCCCCCGGCTGGGTAACCCATGGGTAATGAGCGGCTGTCCGGCCGCACGTGGTTGGATGCGAAGAAGAGGATGTCCGGGGGCTCAGGCCCCGGCCGTGCTCCTTGGGGGAAGGCCTCCCGAGGGCACCGTCCCCCGGACCGACAGGCGGGAATGCAGGCGGGAATCGTGAGGATCTTCGGCAAGGGACGGCACCGGCCCTCCGCCTCATGGCGGCAGGCCACCGATCGGGCGTTCACGCTCATCGGCGACGGCCGGTACGAGGACGCCGGGGCCCTGCTCACCCGGGCCGCCGACCTCGAGCCGTGGCTGTCCGAGTCCTGGTTCAACCTCGCGCTGCTGCACAAGTTCCGGCATGACTGGGAGCAGGCGCGGGCCGCGGGCCTGCGCGCGGTCGCCCTCCTGGACCGCGAGAGCGGCGCCCCCGACTGGTGGAACGTGGGCATCGCGGCCACCGCCCTGCAGGACTGGCCGCTCGCACGGCGGGCCTGGCAGGCGTACGGACTGAAGGTGCCGGGCGGCGCGACCGCCGCCGGTGAGCCGACCGGCATGGACCTGGGCAGCGCCGCCGTGCGGCTGTCGCCGGAGGGCGAGGCCGAGGTGGTGTGGGGGCGCAGGCTCGACCCCGCCCGCATGGAGGTCCTGTCCATCCCGCTGCCGTCCTCCGGGCGGCGCTGGGGCGAGGTCGTGCTGCACGACGGCGTGCCCCACGGGGAGCGGACGACGGCCGCCGGGCACTCGTACCCCGTCTTCGACGAGATCGAGCTGTGGGCTCCCTCGCCCGTCCCCACCTGGGTCGTTCTCCTGGAAGCGGCGACCGAGGCCGACCGGGACGCCCTGGAGCAGCTCGCCTCCGACGCCGGTTTCGCCGCCGAGGACTGGTCGTCCTCCGTGCGGCTGCTGTGCCGGATGTGCTCCGAGTCGCGGATGCCGTCCGACGAGGGCGACGGCGAGCACCTGGACCCGCACGACCACAGCGAGCCCGGACATCCGGGGCCGCTCGGCCACCGCACGGACGGCCAGCTGTGGGTGCCCGAGCGCGAGTGCGGTGTCGCGGCGCCCGCGGCGCTGGTGCGGGGGCTGCTCGACGGCTGGGTCGCGGACAGCCCGGACTCCAGGGACTGGCGGGACCTTGAAGAGGTCTGCTGACCGGTCCCCGTAGGCTGTACCCCGGAAAATTTGTCGTAGCAGGTACCGGAAGGCGTACGTCGGACATGGCGCAGCAGGACACCGAGCACGAGCACGCCGGAGTGCTCCCCGTGGACGACGAGGGCTTCGTCCTCGACACCGAGGACAACGCCGCCCGCGAGGAGGCCGCCGTCGCGCGCGGCACGTCGCGGCCGATCACCGTCGTCGGGAACCCCGTCCTGCACAAGGAGTGCAAGGACGTCACCGAGTTCGGCGACGAGCTCGCGCAGCTGGTCGACGACATGTTCGCCAGCCAGCGCACCGCGGAGGGCGTGGGCCTCGCCGCCAACCAGATCGGCGTCGACCTGAAGGTCTTCGTCTACGACTGCCCGGACGACGACGGGGCGCGCCACACCGGCGTGGTCTGCAACCCGGTGCTCCAGGAGCTGCCCGCGGACCAGCGCCGCCTCGACGACTCGAACGAGGGCTGCCTGTCCGTGCCGACGGCGTACGCGCCGCTCGCGCGTCCCGACTACGCGGTGGTGACCGGGCAGGACGAGAAGGGCAACCCGATCAAGGTCCGCGGCACGGGCTACTTCGCGCGCTGCCTCCAGCACGAGACGGACCACCTGTACGGGTACCTGTACATCGACCGACTCTCCAAGCGCGAGCGCAAGGACGCCATGCAGCAGATGGCCGAGGGCACCCCGCGCTACGAGGTCGTCTCCAACGACTGAGTGGGAAGGGCCTGTTGGGCCCTGAGCGCACCCGAGTGACATCCGAGCGGTGTCCGGCCAGGTTCCCAACTGGCCGGGCGCCGCTCGCGTGTTCGGGGCCCGGACCACCCTTGCGGTCAGGTGTGCGAACCGGATCGGCCCCAGATGATCCAAAATCAGTCACCTAAGGGGACTTTTCCGGCGCATGGGGGGAGTGAGGGGAGCAAATCCGTTCCCAGAACGGTCAGTTGTAGTGCTGAATAGAAAGTGCGGGGATACGCAACGGCGCGCGCCCGGCACGGCGGAGGGGCGCACGCCATCAGGCGGCTGAGAGGGGTTGTTCGTGCCTGCTTTCTCACACAGCACTTCACGGACTCGGGTGCAGACACAGACGCAGACAGCGGTCCCACCGGCGCTGGCGCTACCGGTGATCGAGGAGGCGTTTCCTCGCAATCTGCATCCGTATTGGCCAAAGCTTCAGGAGAAGACGCGGTCCTGGCTGCTCCAAAAGCGGCTCATGTCGCCCGACAAGGTGGAGAAATATGCCGATGGCCTTTGCTACACCGACCTCATGGCGGGCTACTACATAGGAGCCCCCGACGACCTCCTCTCCGCGATTTGCGACTACAGCGCGTGGTTCTTCGTCTGGGACGACCGCCACGACCGCGACGTGATCCACGGCCGGGCCGGCGCCTGGCGACGCCTCGCCGTCCAGCTCCACGCGGCACTTGAGGCACCTCAGCTCCATCTGCACCACAGGGACCCTCTGGTTGCGGCGTTCGCCGACAGTGTGCTCCGGCTGAACGGCTCCCTCACCCGTTCATGGAACGCCCGGTTCGCCCGCCACTTCCACGTGGTGATCGACGCCTACGACCAGGAATTCCGGAACCGGACCTCGGGAACGGTGCCTTCGGTCGAGGAGTACATCGCACTCCGAAGGAATACCTTCGCG
Organism: Streptomyces sp. CB01635; assembly: GCF_002803065.1. Taxonomy (GTDB): domain Bacteria; phylum Actinomycetota; class Actinomycetes; order Streptomycetales; family Streptomycetaceae; genus Streptomyces. The sequence continues at coordinate 198,600 of NZ_NNBL01000011.1, read as the reverse complement.
CACTGGATATGGCTCGATCTCCTCGAGCCGACCGCGCAGTACGAGCTCCCGGAATGGGTGCTCGAAAGCCCCGCATACCGGCGTGCCGCGCTCGCGTGCCAGGATTTCGCCGCGTGGTACAACGACCTGTGCTCACTGCCCAAGGAACTCGCGGGCGATGAACTCCACAACCTCGGAATAAGCCTCATCCAGCATGAGGGGCTTTCCCTCGAAGAGGCCGTGGAAGAAGTCCACCGAAGGGTTCGCGGATGCATTTTTGAATTCCTGGTCGCGGAGCCCGAAGTTCTGCGTATGGCGAACGAAGTGGCCGACGGGACTTTAGCGGGCGAGAGCCTCGCCCAGGCACTCAGGTCGTGCGTCTCCAATATGCGGAACTGGTTCAGTTCCGTGTACTGGTTCCACCACGAGTCGGGCCGCTATCAGGTGGACAGCTGGGACGACCGCGCCACTCCTCCGTACATCAGCGACCAGGCAGGTGACGAATGACCGTCGAATCGGCAGAATCCTCCGTTCCGGCCGTGGCGGAACCCGGTGAGCGACGCACACCGCCGTACGCCGGCGGCGGCGCGCCCCTCCTCGGGCACGCCTGGAACCTCGTGCGCGACCCCCTCGCCTTCGTGGCCTCACTGCGCGGTCACGGCGACCTGGTCCGCCTCCGGCTCGGCCCGAAGACGGCGTACGCGGTCTGCGATCCCGACCTCGTGGCCACGCTCCTCAAGAGCCCCGACTACATGGTCGGCGGGCCCCTCTGGGACACCCTCGGAGTGCTCCTCGGCAAGGGCGTGGCGACCAGCAACGGGCCCATGCACCGGCGCCAGCGGCGCACCATCCAGCCCGCGTTCCGCACCGACCGCATCGCCGACCACGCGACCGTGATGGAGGAGGAGGCGCGCGCCATGGCGGCGCGCTGGAAGCCCGGCGAGACGGTCGACATCGGCGCCGAGGTGTTCCGCACGGCGGTGCGCATCGTCGCCCGCTCCGTCCTGCACGTCGACTCGGTCGACGAGCGCGCCGACCGGCTCAGCTCCTCGCTGCACACGGTCTTCAGCGGCCTGTACCGGCGCATGGTCCTGTCCGTCGGCCCCTTCTACCGGCTGCCACTTCCGGCCAATCGCCGATTCGAGCGGGCCTTGGCCGATTTGCATCGGCTGGTGGACGAGATCATTGCCGAGCGGCGCGCGTCCGGCGTCAATCCGGGTGACCTGCTCGCGGCATTGCTCGGCGCCGAGGACGAGAATGGCGAAACGGTCGGCGAGCAGGAGGTGCACGACCAAGTCGTCTCCCTCGTCGTGGCCGGCGCGGAGAATGTCGCGTCGACCCTCACGTGGACGTTCCAGCTCCTTGCAGAACACCCCGAGCAGGAAAGCCGGTTGCACGAGGAGGTTGAATCCGTGACGGCCGGCCGCCCCGTCGCATTCGCCGACCTCAAGGGCCTAATCCACACGCGCAATGTCATCACGGAGGCGATGCGCATACGGCCGGCCGTATGGATATTGACGCGGCAGGCCGCCGTCGATACCGAGCTCGGCGGCTATCACATTCCGGCCGGTGCGGACATCGTCTACAGCCCGTATGCGATGCAGCGCGATCCGCGGTCCTTCCCGGACCATCTGGAGTTCGACCCCGACCGCTGGCTGCCGGAACGCGCCGCGGAAAGCCGGCAGAGCGCGATGATGCCGTTCAGTGTCGGCAACCGGAAGTGCCCCGGCGATCACTTCAGCATGGCCGAACTGGCCATCATCCTGGCCACGGTGACGCCCCGCTGGCGACTGGTTCCGGCCGCGGAGACGGACAGCACGGCCCGCGTCGGGATCACGCTCCAGCCCAAGCGGGCGCTGCTGCGGGTGGAGGGGCGCGGGTAGCGGTCCACGCGCCCGGTGCGCGGGGGCCGGTCGGCCGACTCCCCGCGCACTCAGGCCGCGGACCGCACCCGGAACGTACGCCGGAAGGCGTTGGGCGTCGTGCCCAGCGCCTTCATGAACTGATGCCGCATCGCCGCCGCATTGCCGAACCCGGCCCGCCCGGCGATCGACTCCACCGTCTCGTCCGTCTGCTCCAGCAACTCCTGTGCCAGCAGCACCCGTTGGCGAAGCAGCCACCGGTACGGCGTCGTCCCCGTCTCCTGCTGGAAGCGACGCGCGAAGGTGCGCGGCGACATGAGGGCGCGCGCCGCGAGCTCCTCGACCGTCAGCGTCTCGTCCAGATGGGCCTCCATCCACGCCAGTACGCCCCCCACGGTGTCGCAGGGAGTGGCGGGCAGCGGCCGCTTCACGTACTGGGCCTGCCCGCCGTCGCGGTGGGGCGGGACCACCATGCGGCGGGCGATGGCGTTGGCGACCTCGGAGCCGTGCTCCTTGCGGACGATGTGCAGACAGGCGTCGATGCCGGCGGCGGTGCCCGCCGAGGTGATGACCGGCCCCTCGTCGACGTACAGGACGTCGGGATCGACGCGGGTGCGCGGGTGGCGCACCGCCAGTTCGTCCGCGTACCGCCAGTGCACCGCGGACCGCCGTCCGTCAAGGAGCCCGGCCGCGCCGAGCACGAAGACGCCCGAGCAGACGCTGAGGACGCGCGCGCCCCGGTCGACCGCGCGGCGCAGTGCGTCGAGCAGCTCGGGCGGGTAGCCGTCGCGCAGGGTGCCCGCCGCGGGGACGGCGATGAGGTCGGCCTCCTCCAGCCGCTCCAGGCCGAACGGGGTGGAGATCGTCATGCCCGGCACATGGGTGGCCAGCTCCGGCCCTTCGACGGACACCGCCGCGAAGTCGTACACGGGGAGCCCGGCCTCGCTCCGGTCGAGGCCGAACACCTCGCAGATGACGCCGAGTTCGAAGGGATGCACACCGTCGAGCAGCACTGCGGCCACGTTCTTCAGCATGCCGTCCAGTGTGCCGCACGGTTGGCAGTAATTCGAGGGTCAGCGACAGTCCTGCCACTGCCGGATGGGTCCGCGACGGACGAGAGTGGAGGACATGAACACAGCGATGAACTTCCTCACCGTCCTCTTCGTCTTCCTCCTCCTGGCGGCCCCGTCCCTGTACGGGGCCGCCCACGACCGCCGGATCGACCGGCAGATCCGGGAGGCCCAGCGGGCAGCCCGGCGGGACGCCGAACGCCCGTCCCGCCGGGCCGAGTTCACTACCGTCGCCTAGAGATCGCGGCCGAGAGATCCCGGCCCGGAGATCGCGGTCAAGAGACCCCGGCCCGGAGACCCCGGCCTAGAAGTCCTCGTCGAACCCGACCGAGCCCTCGACGGCGACCTGGTAGGCCGACGGCCGGCGCTCGAAGAAGTTCGTCAGCTCCTGGACGCCCTGGAGCTCCATGAAGGAGAAGGGGTTCTCCGAGCCGTAGACCGGCGCGAAGCCGAGGCGCTGGAGACGCTGGTCGGCGACGCACTCCAGGTACTGGCGCATCGAGTCGGTGTTCATCCCGGGCAGGCCCTCACCGCACAGGTCGCGGGCGAACTGGAGCTCGGCCTCGACCGCCTCGCTCAGCATCGCGGTGACCTGCTCCTGGAGCCGGTCGTCGAACAGGTCCGGCTCCTCCTTGCGGACGGTGTCGACGACCTCGAACGCGAACGACATGTGCATCGTCTCGTCGCGGAACACCCAGTTCGTGCCGGTCGCGAGGCCGTGCAGCAGGCCGCGGCTGCGGAACCAGTACACGTAGGCGAACGCCCCGTAGAAGAACAGGCCCTCGATGCACGCCGCGAAGCAGATCAGGTTGAGGAGGAAGCGGCGGCGGTCCGCCTTCGTCTCCAGGCGGTCCAGCTTCTCGACCGAATCCATCCACTTGAAGCAGAACTCTGCCTTCTCACGGATGGAGGGGATCTCCTCGACCGCGTCGAACGCGGCCGCGCGGTCCTCCGGGTCGGGGAGGTAGGTGTCCAGGAGGGTCAGGTAGAACTGGACGTGCACGGCCTCCTCGAACAGCTGGCGCGACAGATACAGGCGCGCCTCGGGGGAGTTGATGTGCTTGTACAGCGTCAGGACCAGGTTGTTCGAGACGATCGAGTCACCCGTCGCGAAGAACGCGACCAGGCGGCCGATCATGTGCTGCTCGCCCGGCGAGAGCTTCGCGAGGTCGGCGACGTCCGAGTGGAGGTCGACCTCCTCGACGGTCCAGGTGTTCTTGATCGCGTCCCGGTAGCGCTCGTAGAAGTCCGGGTAGCGCATGGGACGCAGGGTCAGTTCGAAGCCCGGGTCGAGCAGGTTCTTCTCGGAGTTGGGGGTGGTCATTACTGGCAGGCCTCGCAGGACTCGGGGTTTTCGAGGGAGCAGGCGACGGCCTCGGGGTCGGCGGCCTGCTGGACGGGGATGGGGGCGGCGGACGCCGCGCGGGCGATCCGCGTCGCCGGGCGCGAGCGCAGGTAGTACGTCGTCTTCAGACCCGACTTCCAGGCGTACGCGTACATCGACGAGAGCTTGCCGATGGTGGGCGTCTCCAGGAACAGGTTCAGGGACTGCGCCTGGTCGAGGAACGGCGTACGGGCCGCCGCCATGTCGATCAGACCGCGCTGCGGGATCTCCCACGCCGTGCGGTACAGCTCGCGCACCTCGGCCGGGATCCAGCCGAAGCCTTGCACGGAGCCGCTGGACTCGCGCAGCGCCTCGCGGGTCTGCGCGTCCCACACGCCGAGCCGCTTGAGCTCCTGGACCAGGTAGGAGTTGACCTGGAGGAACTCGCCGGAGAGCGTCTCGCGCTTGAACAGGTTGGAGACCTGCGGCTCGATGCACTCGTAGACACCCGCGATGGACGCGATCGTGGCGGTGGGCGCGATGGCGAGGAGCAGGGAGTTGCGCATCCCGGTGGCGGCGATGCGTTCGCGCAGCGCGGCCCAGCGCTCCGGCCAGGTCAGCTCGACGCCGTAGTGGTCCGGGTGCAGCACGCCGCGCGCGGTGCGGGTCTTCTCCCACGCGGGGAGCGGACCGTTGCGTTCGGCGAGGTCGGCGGACGCCTCGTACGCGGCGAGCATGATGCGCTCGGCGATCCGCGTGGACAGGGCCTTCGCCTCGGGGGAGTCGAAGGGCAGCTTCAGCTGGAAGAAGACGTCCTGGAGGCCCATCGCGCCGAGGCCCACCGGTCGCCACTTGGCGTTGGAGCGGCCGGCCTGCTCGCTCGGGTAGAAGTTGATGTCGACGACGCGGTCGAGGAACGTGACGGCCGTGCGCACGGTCGCGTCCAGGCGCTCCCAGTCGACAGCGCCGTCGCGCACGAAGGCGCCGAGGTTGACCGATCCCAGGTTGCAGACCGCGGTCTCGCCGTCGTCCGTGACCTCGAGGATCTCGGTGCACAGGTTCGAGGAGTGGACGACGTTGCCGCGCTCCGCCGTCTGGTTGGCGGTGCGGTTGGCGGCGTCCTTGAAGGTCAGCCAGCCGTTTCCGGTCTGCGCCAGGGTGCGCATCATGCGGCCGTACAGCTCGCGTGCGGGCATCGTCTTCTGCGCGAGCCCGGCGGCCTCCGCCGCGCGGTACGCGGTGTCGAACTCCTCGCCCCACAGGTCGACGAGGTCGGGCACGTCGGACGGCGAGAAGAGCGACCACGTGCCGTCGTCGGCGACGCGGCGCATGAACTCGTCCGGGATCCAGTGCGCGAGGTTGAGGTTGTGGGTGCGCCGGGCGTCCTCGCCCGTGTTGTCCCGCAGCTCCAGGAACTCCTCGATGTCGGAGTGCCACGTCTCCAGGTAGACGGCCGCGGCGCCCTTGCGCCGGCCGCCCTGGTTCACGGCCGCGACGGACGCGTCGAGGGTCTTCAGGAACGGCACGATGCCGTTGGAGTGCCCGTTCGTGCCGCGGATCAGCGAACCGCGCGAGCGGATGCGCGAGTACGAGAGGCCGATGCCGCCCGCGTGCTTCGACAGGCGCGCCACCTGGTGGTAGCGGTCGTAGATGGAGTCCAGCTCGTCGAGGGGCGAGTCGAGGAGATAGCAGGACGACATCTGCGGGTGGCGGGTGCCGGAGTTGAAGAGCGTCGGCGACGACGGCAGGTAGTCGAGGCGGCTCATCAGGCGGTACAGGGAGGTGACTTCGTCGAGGGCGCGGACCGAGTCGTCCTCGGCGAGGCCGCATGCGACGCGCAGCATGAAGTGCTGCGGGGTCTCGACGACCTGCCGGGTGATCGGGTGGCGCAGCAGGTAACGGCTGTGCAGGGTGCGCAGTCCGAAGTAGCCGAAGCGGTCGTCGGCGCCCTCGGTGACGGAGGCGGTGACGAGCGCGTCGAGGCGTTCGGCGTGCAGCTGCACGAAGTCGGCCGTGCGGTCGGCGATCAGGCCCTCGCGGTGGCCCACCGCGACGGATTCGGAGAACGAGGTGACGCCCTGCGACGCGGCCTCCTCGGCGATGCTGATCGTCAGGAGCCTGGCGGCGAGCCGCGAGTACTCCGGGTCCTCGGAGATGAGGCCCGCGGCGGCCTCGGTGGCGAGGGAGCGCAGCTCGGCGGTGATGCCGGAGGCCGCCACGGCGGACCTGCCGCGCAGTGCGGCGGCGGCGACCTTGCCCGGGTCGGTGTCCGTCAGGTCGGCGGTCAGTTCGGTCAGGGTGCGCAGCAGCGCGGTTCCCGGGGCGTCGTGCTGTTCGGGGTTCCCTGCCAGCTCTGAGGCCGGTTCGGCGGGCGCGATGGTCACGTGGAGCTCTCCCTCGCTCGGCTCTGGGCCTGACGGGGAGGAGGGCACGGGGGCATGGCGGAGCCCGCGTCACCGGCCCACTCCACGAGACCCGGACGTTGTCATCCCGGGCCGGACGGCTCGGGCAGGCTGTCGACAGGTCCTCGGACTTCACGTATGCGTGCATACGTACACCGTTGCGGGACAGTTCCGGACTTGCACCGGATTCCCCTGCGGCGACAGCGAGCACGAGCATACATCTTGTGTCGGGCTCGGATGGCAGCCCCACATCTTGTGTCGGCTAGGGTTGCGGCCGAACTGGTGGCCTAGCAGGGGGAGGCGCGGTGCGAGGGCGGGGAACGGCCTGTGCCGCCGTACTGCTGGTGCTGCTCGCCGGATGCGGCGACGGCGGTCACGGCGGGTCCGGGGCGCGCGGCGACGGCGGGAACAAGCGGCCTTCGGCGTCCGGTGTCGACGGCACGGCGGACCCCGCGAAGGTCTTCACGGACGCCGAGTTGGGCGCCGCCCTCCTCCCGGCCGAGGCCGTGGGCAAGGGCGCGAAGGCGTTAGAGGTCTCCCTGGGACTCTTCGACCAGGGTTCCGGGGGAGGCGACTGGAGCACCTGCGTCGCGGGCCGGGACGCGCACGGGGAGCTGTGGCGCATGCGGGGCGCCAGCGCCGAGCGGACGTTCCGTCCGGACCCCGCGGCGGTGGGCGAGGACGACCCCTTCGTCTACGAGCGCCTGGTCTCGATGCCGGCCGGGCGGGCCGGGCGCTATCTCGAACTGCGCCGCGAACTCCACGAGGCGTGCGGCCGCGTCACCGTCGACACCGACGGCGCGCTCGCCGAGGAGCACCACGAGGTCCGGTCCCTGCCGGACCTGGGCGACGAGGCGGTCCTGGAGACGACACGGACCACGGGCGGCGACGAGTACGACGGGAGTGCGCACTACGTGGTCGAATTGCGGGTCGGCGGCGTCCTGGTGATCGTGGGGGCGGGCACGGACATGGACCTGACGCTCTCCTCGGCCGCCGAGGCGGCGCGGTGGGTCGGGAAGGGCCTCTACGGCGCCTCGTGAACGCCGGTACGGCAACGGGCCGCCGGAGGGATCCGGCGGCCCGTTGCCGTACTCGGGGGAAGTCGGGTCAGTGCCCGCCGGCTCCCGCCGTCGCCTCCGGCAGCTTCTTCAGGACGCCCGGGTCGCCGGCGTCCGCCGTGTAGTCCGCCGCGGACGTCTCGTCGATGCCCTCAGGGGCCTTCAGCGCCTTCAGGACGAAGGTGAGGACCACCGTGACCACCACGTTCATGACGAACGCCGTGAGGCCGATGTAGCCGATCTCGCCGATGCCCGGGATCTCCTTGGCGCTGCCGCCGAAGTGCTTCTGCGTCGGCGACGCGACCCCGTACGCGGCGAGCGTGCCGTAGACCATGCCGACCGCCCAGCCGGCGAGCAGCGCCCAGCGGTGGAACCAGCGGGTGAACAGGCCGCCGACGAGGGCCGGCATGGTCTGGAGGATCCAGATGCCGCCCAGGAGCTGGAAGTTGATCGCGACGGTCTTGTCCATGGTGAGGACGAAGGCGAGCGCGCCCACCTTCACCAGGAGCGAGACCAGCTTGGAGACCTTGGTCTCCTGCTCGGGGGTGGCGTCGGGCTTGATGAAGTCCTTGTAGATGTTGCGCGTGAACAGGTTCGCCGCGGCGATGGACATGATCGCAGCGGGCACCAGCGCGCCGATGCCGATGGCCGCGAACGCGACGCCCGTGAACCAGTCGGGGAACATGTCCTCGAACAGCTGCGGGATCGCCAGCTGCCCGTTCTGCACCTTGATCCCGGCCGCGATCGCCATGAAGCCGAGCAGCGCGAGCAGGCCCAGCATCAGGGAGTACAGCGGCAGGATGGTGGTGTTGCGGCGGATCACGTTGCGGCTGCGCGAGGACAGCGTCGCCGTGATCGAGTGCGGGTACATGAAGAGCGCCAGCGCCGAGCCGAGGGCCAGCGTCGCGTACGTCCACTGCCCGGCCGGTGCCGGGGCGAGCGATCCGACCGGCTTGCCCGTCGCCGGGTTGGGCGTCGCGAACTTCTCGTTCGCCGCGTGGAAGATGGCGTCGAAGCCGCCCAGCTTGATCGGGATGTAGATGATCGCGACGGCGATGACGAGGTAGATCAGGCCGTCCTTGACGAACGCGATCAGCGCGGGCGCCCGCAGACCCGACGAGTACGTGTACGCGGCGAGCACCGCGAACGCGATGAGCAGCGGCAGGTCCTTGATGAACCAGTTGGTCGACTCGTCGCCGCCGACGCCCATCACGTCCAGGACGGCCTGGATGCCGACCAGTTGGAGCGCGATGTACGGCATCGTGGCGAGGATGCCTGTGACGGCAACGGCCAGGGAGAGGCCCTTGGAGCCGAAGCGGCCGCGCACGAAGTCGGAGGTCGTCACATAGCCGTGCTTGTGCGACACCGACCACAGGCGCGGCAGGAAGGTGAAGATCAGCGGGTAGACGAGGATCGTGTAGGGCACGGCGAAGAAGCCGGAGGCGCCGGCCGCGTAGATCGCCGCCGGGACGGCCACGAAGGTGTACGCCGTGTAGAGGTCGCCGCCGAGCAGGAACCAGGTGACCCAGGTACCGAACGACCGTCCGCCCAGGCCCCATTCGTCGAGGCTCTGCTCGTTGTCGGACCTGCGCCAGCGCGCGGCCAGGAAGCCCATGACCGTGACGGCGATGAAGAAGAAGATGAAGACGCCGAGCGCGACGCCGTTGACTCCGCCGTTCATGCCTGGCCACCCGTCTTCCGGGCGCGCTGGTCACGCTGCCACAGCTTGTACGCGATCATCGTCAGCGCCGTGGAGATGAGGACCCACAGCATCTGGTACCAGTAGAAGAACGGAATACCGATGAAGGCCGGGTCGACCTTCGCGTAGGAGCTGACCCAGAGCATCGCCACGAACGGTGCGACGAGGCACAGGGCAATGACCACTCGCACCGGCGTGACCACCGGCCGTTTCACTTCAGGCACATCGGACATACGGCGGTCCGTCCCCTCGCTGATCCCGCTTATCTCATGCTTAACGTGGCGGAAATCTAGGCGACGATCTCGTCGTATGGAACCCCCGTCCGGATAACGGACAAACGGTGGCCGACATGCCGTTCATGTGCCGACTTCTCGGTCGGCGCAAGCGGATTCGCGTGCGACGCCCGTCAGTCCGTCGGGCGCTTGAGGCGGGCCACGAACTTGTAGCGGTCGCCCCGGTACACCGAGCGCACCCACTCGACGGGCTGCCCCGTGCCGTCCACGGAGTGCCGCGACAGCATCAGCATGGGCAGGCCCACGTCCGTGCCGAGCAGACCCGCCTCGCGCGGGGTCGCCAGGGACGTCTCGATGGTCTCCTCGGCCTCGGCCAGGCGTACGCCGTAGACCTCGGCGAGCGCCGTGTACAGGGACGTGTACTTGACCAGGGAGCGGCGCAGCGCGGGGAAGCGCTTGGCCGACAGATGCGTCGTCTCGATGGCCATCGGCTCGCCGCTCGCGAGGCGGAGCCGTTCGATGCGCAGGACGCGCCCGCCCGCCGTGATGTCGAGGAGGCCGGCGAGGGTGTCGTCGGCGGTCACATAGCCGATGTCCAGGAGCTGCGAGGTGGGTTCCAGGCCCTGGGCGCGCATGTCCTCGGTGTACGAGGTCAGTTGCAGCGCCTGCGAGACCTTGGGCTTGGCGACGAACGTGCCCTTGCCCTGGATGCGCTCGAGCCGGCCCTCGACGACCAGTTCCTGAAGGGCCTGGCGCACGGTCGTGCGGGAGGTGTCGAACTCGGCGGCGAGGGTGCGCTCGGGCGGGACCGGCGTGCCCGGGGGCAGCGTCTCGGTCATGTCCAGCAAGTGCCGCTTCAGGCGGTAGTACTTGGGCACACGCGCGGTGCGGCCCGCTGCGGGTGCCTCCGCCGTCGTGGCGCCGCCCGCATCGGTTCCGCTGCTGCCCGCATGGGTGCCCATGGTCCGCCTTCCCGGCTCCTGTGGTGCTGCCGTCACCGGCTCCTCCGTCTGTCGCGGCTCACATCGTGGCACGGCCCTCCCCGAGGGAGTCGTGCTCCCTCAGGTGTCGGTCCGATAACGGACGTGACAGCCCTTCTTATACACCCTTGACACCCCTAAAGGTCTAGGCCAAGCTCCGGGTACTGGTCTACACCATTAAAGACCAGGTCCCAGTCCCACGTGCAGTACCACGTCGAGTTTGTTGTGTTCGTCGTATCCGTCGTTGTGGGCGGGGGGTTGCTGGCATCCCTGAGGAGGGTGACGTGAAGCGCAGGCTCATTGCGGCTATCGGTGTCGCGGGCATGTTGGTTTCGATCGCGGCTTGTGGCAGTGGTGATGACGGCAGCACGGACAAGAAAGCCGGCGCCGACGGCTACAAGGGCCAGACGCTGACCGTGTGGGCCATGGACGGCTCCACGCCGGACACCTGGCAGAAGGACGTCACGGCGGCCTTCGAGAAGAAGACCGGCGCGAAGCTGAAGATCGAGATCCAGCAGTGGAACGGCATCCAGCAGAAGCTGACCACCGCCCTGTCCGAGGAGAACCCGCCGGACGTCTTCGAGGTCGGCAACACGCAGACCCCCGCCTACGCCAAGACCGGCGGCCTCGCCGACCTCTCCGACCTCAAGTCGTCCCTCGGCGCCGACTGGGCCGAGTCGATGAACAAGTCCGCGGTCTCGGACGGCAAGCAGTACGCCGCCCCGTGGTTCGTCGTGAACCGCGTCGTCATCTACAACAAGAAGATCTGGGCCGACGCCAGCATCAAGGACCTCCCCAAGACGCGCGACGAGTTCTACAAGGACCTCGAGACCATCGGCAAGAAGACGGACGCCGAGCCGATCTACCTGCCCGGCCAGAACTGGTACCACTTCGTCGGCCTGACCATCGGTGAGGGCGCCGAGCTCGTCAAGAAGGACGGCGACAAGTACGTCTCCAACCTGGCCGACCCCAAGGTGGGCGCCGCCATGGAGACGTACAAGAAGTTCCAGGCGCTCTCCAAGGCCCCCAAGGACAAGGACGAGGCCACCCCGCAGCAGGCCGAGGTCTTCGCCAAGGGCAAGACCGGTTCCTTCATCGGCATGGGCTGGGAGTCCGCCCTCGCCATCAAGGCCAACCCGAAGATCGAGAAGGAGATCGGCTACTTCACCGTTCCGGGTGCCACGGCCGACAAGCCCGAGGGCGTCTTCCTCGGCGGCTCCAACCTCGCCGTTGCCGCGGGCAGCAAGAAGCAGGACCTCGCCAAGGAGTTCCTGAAGATCGCGCTCTCCGACCAGTTCGAGGGCCAGCTCGCCAAGGAAGGCGGCGTGATCCCCAACAAGGAGGCGCTGCAGTCCAACCTCAAGGGCAACGCGGCCGCCGAGGCCGCCGCTCCCGCCGCCGCCGGCGGTGGCACCACCCCGCTGATCCCGGAGTGGGCCCCGGTCGAGAACGCGCCCAACCCGGTCAAGACCTACATGACCGCGGTGCTGAAGGGTAAGTCCCCGGCCGCCGCCGCCAAGCAGGTCGAGGCCGAGTTCAACAAGCGTCTCTCGCAGAAGCAGTAAGACAGCAACAGGCCCCGCGGGGACGGAGAGCGTCAACACGCCCTCCGCCCCCGCGGGGTTCACGGCGTCCCGGCAGGCCCAGAAAAGAGATGGCGAGCATGACCGTGCAGACCGAACGGCCGCCCTCCGGTCCGGCGGAGGTCCTGAAAGCGGACGGCGGGGAATCCGGCGGACCGAGAAAGCAGGCCCGCGCACGGGCCGGGGCGCTCGTGCCCTATCTGCTGCTGCTCCCCGCGGTCGCGGCCACTGTGCTGCTCCTCGGCTGGCCGCTGCTCAAGGACGGGCTCCTGTCGTTCCAGAACCTCAACATGGGGCAGCTGATCCAGCATGTCACCGAGTGGAACGGCTTCGACAACTACCAAGAGGTCCTGACCAGTTCGGACTTCTGGCGGGTGACCGGACGCTCCATCGTCTTCACCCTCGTCAACGCCGTCCTGATCATGGTGATCGGCACCCTCGTCGGCCTGCTCCTCGCCCGGCTCGGCAGGCGCATGCGCGTCCTGCTCCTCGTCGGGCTCGTGCTCGCCTGGGCGATGCCCGTCGTCGCCGCGACCACCGTGTACCAGTGGCTGTTCGCGGAGCGCTTCGGCGTCGTCAACTGGGTCCTCGACAAGCTCGGCTGGCACTCCATGGCCGACTACAGCTGGACCGGCAGCCAGATGTCGACGTTCTTCGTCGTCACCGTGCTGATCGTCTGGATGTCGATCCCGTTCGTCGCGATCAACCTCTACGCCGCGACGACCACCATCCCCAAGGAGCTCTACGAAGCCGCGTCCCTCGACGGCGCCGGCCCCTGGAAGAGCTTCCTCTCGGTCACGCTGCCCTATCTGCGGCCCTTCCTCTACGCGACGACGTTCCTCGAGATCATCTGGGTCTTCAAGGCGTTCGTCCAGGTCTTCACGATCAACGGCGGCGGCCCAGACCGGCTCACCGAGATCCTGCCTGTGTACGCGTACATCGAGGGCGTCGGCAACCAGCACTTCGGCATGGGCGCGGCGATCGCCGTCCTGACGATCCTGATCCTGCTCATGCTGACCGCCTACTACCTCCGGATCGTGCTCAAGCAAGAGGAGGACGAGCAGTGAAGCGCTCCGCTTCGGCGACGTTCCGCCGCGCCTGGCCCAATGTGACGGCCGTGATCCTGTTCATCGGCTTCGTCTTCCCGGTCTACTGGATGTTCGCCACGTCGCTCAAGCCGACCGGCGACATCATCAGCGAGAACCCCGTCTGGTTCCCGACCGACATTACGTTCGAGCACTTCAGGACGGCGTTCGGCGCCGACAACTTCTGGACGCTGGTGCGCAACTCGGTCACCGTGACCGTGCTCGCCGTCGTCTTCTCGCTGGTCATCGGCCTGGCCGCGTCGTTCGCCCTCGCGCGGATGCGGTTCAAGGGCCGCCGCGGCTTCATCATCGGGTTCATGCTGGCCCAGATGGCGCCCTGGGAAGTCATGGTCATCGCGATCTACATGATCGTGCGCGACGCGTCGATGCTGAACAGCCTCGTCCCGCTGACCCTCTTCTACATGGTGATGATCCTGCCCTTCACCCTGCTCACGCTGCGCGGCTTCGTCGCCGCCGTGCCCAGGGAGCTGGAGGAGTCCGCCATGGTCGACGGCTGCACCCGCATGCAGGCCTTCCGCAGGGTGATCCTGCCGCTGCTCGCGCCCGGCCTGATGTCGACGTCGATGTTCGGCTTCATCACCGCCTGGAACGAGTTCCCGATGGTCCTCGTCCTCAACAAGTCGCCCGAGGCGCAGACGCTGCCGCTGTGGCTCTCCAGTTTCCAGACCGCGTTCGGCGACGACTGGGGTGCGACCATGGCCGCGTCCTCGCTGTTCGCGATCCCGATCCTGATCCTCTTCGTCTTCCTGCAGCGCAGGGCCGTCAGCGGCCTCACCGACGGCGCCGTGAAGGGATAACACCGCCAGATGACGACACTCACCGCACGCGGCACCGACACCCTCACCCGTGACGCGCTCACCGTCCTCCAGCCCGGCTTCACCGGCACCAGCGCCCCCGACTGGCTGCTGCGCCGGCTCGGCGAAGGCCTCGCCTCCGTCGGCCTGTTCGGCCGCAACATCGCCTCGCCCGAGCAACTCGCCGCCCTGACGGCCCAGTTGCGTGCCGAGCGTGACGACGTCCTGGTCGCCATCGACGAGGAGGGCGGGGACGTGACCCGCCTGGAGGTGCGCTCCGGCTCCTCGTTCCCCGGAAACCACGCCCTCGGCGCCGTCGACGACGTGGAGCTCACCCGGTCCGTCGCCGCCGAGCTCGGCCGCCGCCTCGCCGCCTGCGGCGTCAACCTCAACTGGGCCCCGTCCGCGGACGTCAACTCCAACCCGGCCAACCCGGTCATCGGCGTACGGTCCTTCGGCGCCGACACCGGCCTCGTCTCCCGCCACACCGCCGCCTACGTCACCGGGCTCCAGTCCGTGGGCGTCGCCGCCTGCACCAAGCACTTCCCCGGCCACGGCGACACCGCCGTCGACTCGCACCACGACATGCCCCGCATCGACGTGGGCCTCGACGTGCTGTACGAGCGTGAACTCGCCCCGTTCCGCGCGGCGATCGAGGCCGGCACGCGCGCGGTGATGAGCGCCCACATCCTGGTCCCCGCCCTGGACCCGGACCGCCCCGCCACCCTCTCGCGTCGCATCCTCACCGGCCTGCTCCGCGAGGAGCTGGGTTACGAGGGGCTGATCGTCACCGACGGCATGGAGATGCAGGCCATCTCCGCCACGTACGGCATCGAGCGCGGCAGCGTCCTCGCCATCGCGGCCGGCGCCGACGCCATCTGTGTCGGCGGCGGGCTCGCCGACGACGACACGGTGCTGCGGCTGCGGGACGCGCTGGTCGCCGCGGTGCACGCGGGCGATCTGCCCGAGGAGCGGCTCGCCGACGCCGCGGCGCGGGTGCGCTCGCTCGCCCGGTGGGCCTCGGTGCCGGGCGCGGCCGAGCACTCGGGGGGCGCGCCCGACACCGGGATCGGACTGGTCGCGGCGCGGCGGGCGGTGACCGTGACGCGCGGTGAGCACGCGGCCCCCGTCACCGAGGCGCCGTACGTCGCCGCCTTCACGCCCGTCGCCAACATCGCGGTCGGCGACGAGACGCCGTGGGGTGTCGCCGCCGAACTGGAGCGGCTGCTTCCCGGCACGGAGACCGGCAGCTTCTCCGGCACGGACGCGGGCGCCGCCGCCCTGGCCGCGGCGGGGGAGCGGCGCATCGTCGCCGTGGTCCGCGACGCCCACCGCCACGCGTGGATGGCCCAGTCGCTGGACACGCTCCTCGCGGCCCGCCCCGACACGGTCGTGGTCGAGATGGGCGTACCGCAGGCGCCGCCGCAGGGCGCCCTGCACGTGGCGACCCACGGCGCGGCCCGGGTGTGCGGTCTGGCCGCCGCCGAGGTGATCGTCGCCGGGTGAGCCGAGCGCCCCTTCAGGGGGCGCGGGGGCGCGCCATGGTGCGGCTTCGCCGCGTGGGTGCGACAAGCCACGACGCTCCCGCGGACGACGACGCGAAGGTGCCGGTCACCCCTCACCAGGGGTGACCGGCACCTTCATGTCGTCCCGAACTCGCCTACAGCCCCTGCCAATCGGGCTTGTTCACGTACGTGTGCCGGAAGTAGTCGGCAAGCTTCAACTTCGACGCCGCCCCCTCGTCGACGACAACCGTCGCGTGCGGGTGCAGCTGAAGCGCCGACGCCGGCACCACAGAGGCCACCGGCCCCTCGACGGTCGCCGCCACGGCATCCGCCTTGCCCTCACCCGTGGCGAGCAGCACCAGATGCCGCGCCTCCAGGATCGTGCCGATGCCCTGCGTGATGACATGACGCGGCACCTGGCTGAGGTCGCCGCCGAAGAAGCGCGCGTTGTCCGCGATGGTCTGCTGCGTCAGCGTCTTGATCCGCGTGCGGGAGGCGATCGACGAGCACGGCTCGTTGAAGCCGATGTGTCCGTCGGTGCCGATGCCGAGCAGCTGGAGATCCACACCGCCGGCCGCCGCGAGCGCCTTGTCGTACGCCTCGCAGGCCGCCTGCACGTCATCGGCGCTGCCGTCCGGTCCCATGAAGGAGCCCTCGCTCAGACCGAGCGGCTCGACGACCTCGCGCAGCACGGTCGCCCGGTAGGACTCGGGGTGTCCGGTCGGCAGACCCACGTACTCGTCGAGCTGGGCGATACGGGCCTTCGAGGCGTCGACCTCGCCGCCGCGGACCTTGGCCGCCAGCGCCTCGTAGATGGGCAGCGGGGTCGAGCCGGTGGCCACGCCGAGCAGGGCGTCGGGCTTGCGCCGCAGCAGCTGGGCCATCGCCTCGGCGATGAGCTCGCCGCCTGCCTTGGTGTCCGGGACGATCACAACTTCCACGCTGGGCCTGCCGATCTGGTCGAGGGTGCGATGTCGCGCATGTGGTATAGACCAATCTAGCAGAGGCGGTCCGGCCGGTCACGGGGCGTACTACGCCGTCCGACCATGCTCGGCGCTCCCCGCTCCTACGGCACCTCGAAGCTGTCCCTTCGGCCGGGCGCGCGCCCGCCTCAGCCGCCAGAGTGGAAGGAAGCGCGCAAGGAGGAGCCCGGCCGCCGGCCGTGCCCAGCCCGCCGCACTCGCGACCGCCCCTCCGGAGGAGTCCGCATGACCGCCACCCCGTCGGCCCCGAAGAGCGAGCAGCCGGGCCGGATCATGGCCCGCGAGATGGCCGAGCAGCCCGAGGTGCTGCGCCGCCTCCTGGACACCGGAGCGCCCCGCATCCACGAGGTCGCCCGGCGCGTCGCGGCACAGTCGCCCCGCTTCGTCCTGCTCACCGCCCGCGGCACCTCCGACAACGCCGCCCTGTACGCGAAGTACCTCCTGGAGATCCGGCTCGGGATGCCCTGCGGCCTGGCCTCCATGTCCACCACGACGGCGTACGGCGCCCGGCCCGACCTGCGCGACGTTCTCGCCGTCACCGTCAGTCAGTCGGGCGGTTCGCCCGACCTGGTGGCCTCCACGAAGGCGGCCCGCGCGGCCGGCGCGATCACCCTCGCGGTGACGAACAACCCGGACTCGCCGCTGGCCGCCGTCTCCGAGCACCACATCGACATCATGGCGGGACCCGAGAAGGCGCTCCCGGCCACGAAGACGTACACCGCGTCCCTGCTCGCGCTCTACCTCTTCGTCGAGGGCCTGCGCGGCGGCGACGGCTCGCCCGCCCAGGTGCTGCCCGGCCTCGCCCAGCAGCTCCTGGCTCGCCAGGACGAGGTACGCGCCCTCGCCTCCCGCTACCGCTTCGCGGACCGCATGGTGATCACCTCGCGCGGCTACGGCTACCCGACGGCCAAGGAGGCCGCCCTGAAACTCATGGAGACCAGCTACATCCCGGCCCTGTCCTACTCGGGCGCCGACCTGCTGCACGGCCCGCTCGCCATGGTCGACAACATCTCGCCGGTCATCGCCGTCGTCACGGACGGCAAGGGCGGCCTCATGCTCCAGCCCGTCCTCGACCGGCTGCGCGGCCGAGGCGCCGACCTTGTCGTCATCGGCCCCAAGGCCCAGGTGGACCGGGCGTCGGCCGGCTTCGTCCTGCCGACCCAGGGTGTCGCGGAGGAGGTCCAGCCGGTCCTGGAGATCATCCCGCTCCAGTTCCTCGCGTACGAGGTCACCATCGCCCGCGGCCAGGACCCGGACGCTCCCCGCGCCCTGGCGAAGGTGACGGAGACGCACTGACCCCGCCGCCTTCTCCGGCGCCCGCTATAGAATTCGCGGATGGCGGCCGAGCAGCGCAGATCCGGCCCACACCATGGACATCGGCGCCCCAGCCTCCACCCGACCTTCGGTGACAATCGCGACCGGCGGCAGGCGAGCATCGCCGCTTTCGAGGCCCGAATCCGGGCCGGTATCGCGGAACGGGAGCCTCCACCCGACACGGACGCGGCGGCTCTGGCAGGCTGGGTGGAAGCGACAACAACAAACATCGTCCAACGCATAGACATGACAGAATGGTCTAGTCCACAATGCGATGGTAAAAGCCTCCGTCCTCCCCGCACAGGAGGACGGACCGAGGAGCCGGCGCTCTCTGCCCTGACTGCGGCGGGTCCTCACATGGCCGGACGGGACCGCACACCCGACGGCTGTTGCAACTCCGGGCTGCGGTGCCGGGAGGGCTGAGGGTCCCTCCCAGGCGCCGCGGCCCGCGGGTGTCTTCGGGGCCTCTCGGTCGACCCTGAGGCCGGACCCGCCAGGTACCCTCGGCTCCGTGCCCTCCATGAACGACCTCGTACGCCAGCACACAGCCCTCGGCGACACCGACCTCGAGTGGCTGCACCTGCTGGTCTCGGAGTGGCAGCTGCTCTCCGACCTCTCCTTCGCCGATCTCGTGCTGTGGGTCCCCACCCTCGACGGCACCCGCTACGTCTCCGTGGCGCAGATGCGGCCCAACACCGGTCCCACCTCGTACCAGGACGACATGGTCGGCCATCTCGTCCCGCGCGGCCGCCGCCCGCTCCTGGACGCCGCCCTCGACGAGGGCCGCATCGTCCGCGAGGGCGACCCCGAGTGGCGCGAGGAGGTCCCGGTGCGGGTCGAGTCCATCCCCGTACGCAGGGAGGGTCGCGTCCTGGGCGTGATCGCCCGCAACACGAACCTGCTCACGGTCCGCACCCCGTCGCGCCTCGAACTGACCTACCTCCAGTCGGCCTCCGACCTCGCCCAGATGATCGCGGCCGGGTCCTTCCCGTTCCCGGACCAGCAGGTCGACATGGACGCATCCCCCCGCGTCGGCGACGGCCTCATCCGCCTCGACGCGGACGGCGTCGTCCAGTACGCGTCGCCGAACGCGCTCTCCGCGTACCACCGGCTCGGATTCTCCGCCGACCTGGTCGGGCACCACCTCGGCCGCACGACGGCCGAGCTCGCGCCGTCGCGCGGCCCCGTGGACGAGGCGCTCGCCAAGGTGGCCAGCGGCTGGGCGCCGCGTGAGTTCGAGATCGAGGGGGAGGAGGGGTCGATCCAGCTCCGGGCGATCCCCCTCAAGCCCAAGGGCACCCGCATCGGTTCGCTCGTCCTGCTGCGCGACGTCACCGAACTGCGCCGCCGCGAACGGGAGTTGATCACCAAGGACGCGACCATCCGGGAGATCCACCACCGGGTGAAGAACAACCTCCAGACCGTCGCGGCCCTGCTGCGTCTCCAGGCCCGCCGCATCGACTCCGACAGTGGCCGCGAGGCCCTCGAGGAGGCGGTGCGCCGCGTCGGCTCCATCGCCATCGTCCACGAGACGCTCTCCCAGAACCTGGACGAGCGCGTGGAGTTCGACGAGATCGCCGACCGGGTGCTCGCCATGGTCGCGGAGATCTCGCCGGGCGTGGTCACGGGCCGGCGCACCGGCCGCTTCGGCATCCTGGACGCCGAGGTCGCCACCCCGCTGTCGATGGTCCTCACCGAAGTCCTGCAGAACGCCCTGGAACACGGCTTCCGGCAGGGCGACACCGGCACCGTCGAGGTCTCCGCGGTGCGCGGCGGCACCACCAAGGACGCCCGCCTGCTGATCACCGTCACCGACGACGGCGTCGGCCTGCCCGAGGGCTTCGACCCGAAGCGCGCCGGCAACCTGGGCCTGCAGATCGTACGCACCCTGGTCGAGGGCGAGTTGAGCGGATCGTTCGACATGGTCCCGGCGCCCGGCCGCGGCACCCAGGTCGTCCTCGACATCCCGGTGGCAGCCGACAAGTAGCGGGCCCGGCGCCGACGGGCGCCGCGCCGACACGTCGGCACAGACGCAAACACCAGATCGACACGACCGCAAACGCCAGTGAGCCCCGGACCGTTGGGTCCGGGGCTCACTGTTCGTGTTGCCCGGGTCTACATCCCGGGCTGAGCCTGGGTGGAGCATCGGGGGTACTGCGCGCTGCGGCTCGGGGGCGGGAGTTGCGTACTCGCTGTACGCGCCGCCGGGCTCAGGCTCGTGGGGGGCGTGGGCGTCAGGCGCTGGCCTGGCGAGCACGGTTGCGGGCGGCGCGACGCTTCATTGCGCGGCGCTCGTCCTCGCTGAGGCCACCCCAGACGCCGGAGTCCTGGCCGGACTCGAGCGCCCACTGCAGGCACTGCTCCATGACGGGGCAGCGGCGGCAGACGGCCTTGGCTTCCTCGATCTGCAGCAGCGCAGGACCGGTGTTGCCGATGGGGAAGAAGAGCTCGGGGTCTTCCTCGCGGCAAACGGCGTTGTGACGCCAGTCCATGGCTGCTACCTCTCCTTGGTATTACGTGCAGGTTGCTTGTGAATGTGAACGCTTTCACGAATCCCCCGACAACGGAAGGGACTTTCGTCACATCTGCGACGATGTCCTGTGTGTTGAGGAGGGGGTTCGGGCTCTCCGTGGGGGCCGATGTTGCGGGCCGTCCCGAGCGCCATGTAGAGATTCGCAAACCTCGGCGGCGGATACAACCCCTTCAGGAAAGTTTTTTTTGATTCCTCGGTGTCGGCTAGGTCACAGCCGTACTTCCATGGGGTGGATCCTGGCCCAAACGTTCGAGATAAAGGACTTTGGGCTCTTCCACTCACACAATCACACGCAGTGCACGGCGTACGCCTGTGAACGTCACGCTCGTTCGCAGCCCCAGGTGGTCACCGTCCATCTGGAGGGGCAGGGGGACCTTCGATTGCAAGGTGAAGTCGGTCAGGTCGTGCAGGGTGACGGCGTTCTTCCCGTGGGGTCCCCGGTCGGGTGTCGAGGTGAGCAGCTGGGTGCCGTAACGGGCCACCGAAGGGGTGGACAATTTCTTGAGTCCGAGCACGTCAAGGCCGGTGTCGAAGGATGCCCGAGGGGACGCGTAGAGCGGCTTGTTCCCCAGATATGACCATGGGGAGGTATTGCAGACTATGGACAGGACCAGATCGGTGACGGGGTTCTCACCCGGCCGGTCCAGTGTGATAGCGCCGTGCCGGCGGTCGTGTTCCCCGAGGAACTGGCGTACGACCTGACGCAAATAGAGCGCGTGTGTCGATCGCTTGCCACGCTCGCGCTGCTGTTCGACCCGGCCGATGACGCCTCCGTCGAACCCGAGACCGGCACAGAACGTGAACCACCGGGACGGGGCGGCCTCGTCCTCCGTGCCCGGCGTGCCGCCCGCCAGACCCAGGCCCACCGTTCGCTCCCGGCCCTCGCGCAGAGCGTCGAGCAGGGCGCCCGTCGCCTCCACCGCGTCGTTCGGCAGACCGAGAGCGCGGGCGAAGACATTGGTGGAGCCGCCGGGGACGACGGCGAGGCGGGGAAGACGGTCCGGGTTCGGGCCGTGGTGCAGCAGGCCGTTCACGACCTCGTTGACCGTGCCGTCGCCGCCGAGGGCCACGACCAGCTCGATGTCCTTGCTCTCCGCGGCCTGCCGGCCGAGGTCCCTGGCGTGCCCGCGGTACTCCGTGGTGATCGCCTCGAGCTTCATCTCGCTCGCCAGCGCGTGGATCAGTACGTCACGCGTGCGCGCACTGGTGGTGGTTGCCGCCGGATTGACCACAAGAAGTGCACGCATGCGAAGCAGGGTACCTACCGGGTGGTACTCGGCCCAGACCGAGGTAGGAGTCGGGTAAGAGAACGGGGCCGCCGCGGGCCCACCCGGGGCGGCCGGGAGGTGTCGGCCGAGGGCTACCCTGCTTGGGTGACCTCAGAGCAGAACCCCAGCCCCGACGACGCCGCGACCACCGACGACGGCCCGCGCCCCGGCCGGCTGACCGCGGCCGCCGCGCTGGCCGGGCTCGAGGGTGCCGCCCTGCTCGTCGGCGGCGTCTACATGCTCGTCATGGGCCTCGCGGGTCACCCCGACGACCCCGAGCAGGCCGTGACCGGCGGCGTCACGCTCGTCGTCCTCGCGCTGCTGCCGCTGATCGCGGCGCGCGGTCTCCTGAAGCGGCGCAGCTGGAGCCGGGGGCCCGCGATCATCACGCAGATCATGGCGCTGCCGGTCGCCTACACGCTGCTCCAGGCCGACAGCGTGATGATCCCCGGCGGGATCGCGCTCGCCGTCGTCGCGGTGACGGCCCTGGTGCTCCTGGTGAACCCGGCCACCACCCGGGCGCTCGGCATCACGACGCCGGGCGCCACGGGCGCCGTACAGAAGCAGAACCGGAAGTAGCCGGCCCGCACGCCCTGGGTCTCACTCCTCGACGAGGAGCTTCTCCCGAAGCTGGGCCAGGGTGCGGGCCAGCAGGCGGGAGACGTGCATCTGGGAGATGCCGACCTCCTGCGCGATCTGGGACTGCGTCATGTTCCCGAAGAAGCGAAGGAGCAGGATCCGCTTCTCGCGCGGCGGCAGGTCCTCCAGAAGCGGCTTGAGGGACTCGCGGTACTCGACGCCCTCGAGCGCCTCGTCCTCGGATCCCAGCGTGTCCGCCACGGCGGGCGACTCGTCGTCCGTGTCGGGGACGTCCAGGGACAGCGTGGAGTACGCGTTGGCCGACTCCAGGCCCTCCAGGACCTCCTCCTCCGAGATCGCCAGCTTCTCGGCGAGCTCGTGGACCGTGGGGGAGCGGCCGTGCAGCTGGGACAGCTCGGCCGTCGCCGTCGTCAGCGCGAGACGCAGCTCCTGAAGACGCCGCGGGACGCGCACCGCCCAGCCCTTGTCGCGGAAGTGCCGCTTGATCTCACCGACGACCGTCGGCGTCGCGTACGTGGAGAACTCCACGCCGCGCTCCGGGTCGAAGCGGTCCACCGACTTGATCAGGCCGATCGTGGCGACCTGGGTCAGGTCGTCGAGCGGCTCGCCGCGATTGCGGAAGCGGCGGGCCAAGTGCTCGACGAGCGGCAGATGCATGCGGACCAGCTGATTGCGCAGGTCCGCGTATTCCGGGCTGCCGTCCTTCAGGGTGCGCAGCTCGATGAACATCAGCCGTGCGCCGCTGCGGTCCCGCGGATCGTGCGTGCGCTGCTGGTCACCGTGTCGCTCGTGCTCGCTCATCCATCCCGCCCGTCGCGCGTCCGGTCCTGCGGAGATCTTCTCTCCGCCGGCCGGCTCTGCCTGCTCCGACGCATCGGCCACCACCGGCGGACCCGGCCGTTCGAGGTCCGCGGGGTCCTCCGGGTGCGGCCGGGCCTGCTGTTCGGGGATGCCGTCGGCAAGCCGCCGCATCCCCTCCCCGCCGTCGGCCGGGAGGTCCTGTGTGCCGTGCTTCTCGTCCCGCACCGGCCCGTCCCCGTTCGTCACGCCGGCCCGGGACCCGCGCCGCGCTGTTTGTAGAGACTGATCGAGACGGTGTTGTCGTCGGCGACCGTGGAGTCCACCTTGCCCGCGAGGGCCGACAGCACAGTCCAGGCGAAGGTGTCGCGCTCCGGGGCTCGGCCGTCGGTGGTGGGCGCCGAGACCGTCACCTCCAGCGAGTCGTCGACGAGGCGGAAGACGCAGCTGAGCACCGAGCCGGGCACGGCCTGCTGGAGCAGGATCGCGCACGCCTCGTCTACCGCGATGCGGAGGTCCTCGATCTCGTCGAGGGTGAAGTCCAAACGCGCCGCGAGGCCGGCCGTGGCCGTCCGCAGCACCGACAGGTAGGCACCCGCAGCCGGCAGCCGGACTTCTACGAAGTCCTGATTCCCGGGCTCGCCTGCGATCTGGGACACCCTCACCTCCATGGTGGTACAAGCACTTTCGGGCTCCGGAGGGTACGTCCCCCGGGTGACGCGCTATGTGTTCAGCGGTGACGCTACCGCGCGCCCAAGTCTCCTGTCCCGGGGACCCCCGGCCCGTTGGTGTCACTCATAGTAAGCCTATGAGTACGGACAGTGGCTAGAGGGTGTGCGGGCTCAATTGGAAAGAGCGGGCGCCGGGTTGACGTACCCAGGCCTCGCACGGTCGAACCGCAAACCGGTGCGGTCCTCAGACGAGCAGGCTGTCCACGAAGCACCAGCGCCAGCTCTCGCCGGGCTCGAACGTCCGCATCACCGCGTGTCCCGACTCCCCGAAGTGCTGCGTCGCGTGCTTCAGGGGCGAGGAGTCGCAGCAGCCCACATGCCCGCACTCCAGACAGAGCCGCAGCTGCACCGGGTGGGTGCCGGCCGCGTGGCACTCCAGGCAGGTGTCACTCAGGGGCGCGGGCTCGGGGTGGGGCAGCGCGTCGACATGCGGGCACTCATTCATGATGGCCAGGTTACGGCGGGCGGCGGCATGGCGGACGGTGGAGGGACGGGCTGATGGATGTATTGCCCCTGGTGGCACTGATCGCGGCGAGCGCGGCGGTCGCGGGGGCCGCGCGCCGGACCCCGGTACCCGCGCCGCTGCTGCTCGTCGCGGTCGGACTCGTGGCGTCGTACCTGCCCGGAGTGCCGCACTACACCCTCGACCCGCACATCGTGCTGCCGCTGATCCTGCCGCCACTGCTGCACACCGCGGCCCTGGAGAGCTCGTACCTCGACCTGCGGGCCAACATCAGGCCGGTCGCGCTGCTCTCCGTCGGGTACGTGCTGTTCGCGACCGTCTCCGTCGGCTGGCTCGCGTACGAGCTGATCCCCGATCTGCCGCTGACGGCCGCGCTCGTGCTCGGCGCGGTGATCGCCCCGCCGGACGCGGTCGCCGCGACGGCCATCGCGCGCAAGGTGGGGCTGCCCGCGCGGATCACGACGATCCTCCAGGGCGAGTCCCTGGTGAACGACGCGACCGCGATCACCGCCTACAAGGTCGCGCTGGCCGCCGCGGTCGGGGAGGGCGCGAGCTGGGCGGGCGGGATCAGGGAGTTCCTGGTGGCATCGGTCGGCGGCGTCGGCGTCGGGCTCGTCCTGATGGTGCCGCTGCACTGGCTGCGGAGGCACCTGAAGGAGGCGATCCTCCAGAACACGCTCTCCCTCCTCATCCCGTTCGTCGCCTACGCGGCCGCCGAGCAGGTCGGCGCCTCCGGAGTGCTCGCCGTGGTCACGGTCGCCCTCTACCTGGGGCACCACGCCTGGCAGGTCGACTTCGAGACGCGCCTCCAGGAGGCCGCCGTGTGGAAGGTGGTCGCCTTCATCCTGGAGTCGGCGGTCTTCGCGCTCATCGGACTCCAGCTGCCCTTCGTCCTCAAGGACCTCGGCGAGTACAGCGTCGGGGAGGCCCTCGGGTACGCCGTCGCGGTCTTCGTGCTCGTCGTGGTGATGCGCTTCGTGTGGTCGTATCCGGCCACCTATCTGCCCTGGTGGCTGTCGGCGCGGATCAGGGAGCGGGAACGGGACACCGACTGGCGGCGGCCGCTCGTGGTGAGCTGGGCCGGGATGCGCGGCGTCGTGTCGCTCGCGATCGCCTTCTCGATCCCGCTGTTCGTCGACGACGGGAGCCGTTTCCCCGCTCGCAACCTGGTCCTGTTCCTGACGTTCACGACCGTCATCGGCACCCTCGTCGTGCAGGGGCTCTCGCTGCCCTGGCTGATCAAGATCCTCAAGCTGCCGGGTCGCGATACGCAGGCCGAGACGCTCGCCGAGGCGCAGGCGCAGAACGCCGCCTCACAGGCCGCCGAGGAGCGCGTGAACGAGCTGATGGAGGACGAGCGCAACTGTCTGCCCGAGCCGCTCGAGGACCGGCTGCGGACCGTCCTGGAGCGCCGCCGCAACTCCGTGTGGGAGCGCCTCGGCCATGCCAACCCGGTGACGGGGGAGTCCGCCGACGACACGTATCGCCGGCTCACGCGGGAGGCCATCGCGGCCGAGCGCGAGGTCTTCGTACGGATGCGGGACGAGCGGCGGATCGACGACGAGATGATGCGCACGCTGCTGCGCAAGCTCGACCTGGAGGAGGCGGCTGCCTACCGGGAGGTCGACGACTGACCGGCCGCTACGGGGAGGGCGTTCCCGTCACGACGGCCATGAGCCGCGTGCCCGGCGCGAACGCGCCCTCCTCGGTGAGGGTGAGCAGCCCGTACAGCAGCTTGGCCACATAGAGGCGCTCTATGGGCACGCCGTGGCGCTGCTCGAAGTCCTCGGCGAAGGCGAGGAGGGCGGGGGTGGTGCGGCCGTAGCCGCCGCAGTGGAAGCGCTCGTCCAGGGACCAGTCGCCCCGCGGGCCGCCGAACGCCGCCTCCTGGAGGGTGCGTATCTCGTCGCCGAGGAAGCCGCCCTTCAGGACGGGTATGCCGAGTGCGCGCTGGCCCTCGCCGAGCCCGGCGGCCAGTCCGGCGAGCGTGCCGCCGGTGCCGCAGGCGACGCCCACCGCGTCGGCGGCCCCGCGCAACTCCTGCCCGAGCTCCGCGCAGCCGCGCACGGCCTCGGTGTTGCTGCCGCCCTCGGGGACGACGTAGGGCGTCTTCCCGTCGCCGTCGGGCGGTGCCACCTCGCGCAGGATGCGCGCGAGCGTGGCCGGATCCCGCTTCTCCCGGTACGTCGTCCGGTCGACGAAGTGCAGACGCATGCCGTCGTCCGCGCAGCGCGCGAGAGACGCGTTCAGGGGCTGTCCGGCGAGCTCCTGGCCCCGGACGACGCCGATGGTCCGCAGGCCCATGAGACGGCCCGCGGCGGCCGTGGCGCGCAGATGGTTGGAGTACGCGCCGCCGAACGTGAGCAGCGTGCCGTGGCCCGCTGCGGTCGCCGCTTCGAGGTTCGGGGCCAGCTTGCGCCACTTGTTGCCGGGCAGGTCGGGGTGGATGAGGTCGTCGCGTTTGAGCAGGAGCCGCACCCCGTGACGGTGGAACCGGTCGTCGGCGACCGGCTCCACCGGCGAGGGCAGCCGGGGGTGCAGAGGCGGGCGCGGGCGGGAGTGCGAGGTCACCTGCTCATTGTGCAAGCGGGTCATCGCGGGCCGCGTGCCGGAGGGCGGCTACTTGAGCCGGTCGCGGATGCGCCCCCGCATCGAGGCCATCGTGAAGCCGCGCGGGTCGACCTTGCCCGGCTGCCACTCCAGGTGGCCGATCACCGACCTCTCCGTCCAGCCGTGATGGCGGCACACCGCGGCCGCCGCCCTCTCGATGGCCTCCAGCTGCGCGGCGGGCCACGGGTCCTCGCCGTCGCCGAGGTTCTCGCACTCGAAGCCGTAGAAGTGGCGGTTGCCGTCCGTGTTCGCCTCGTTGTCGTGGGGCAGGGCCTTCTCGGCGATGACCGCCCGCAGCACGTCGTCGTCGCCGAGACCTGCGTGGTTGGCCCGTCCGTAGCCGACGAGGTGGACGCGGCCGTCCTTCGTGATGACGCCGTGGCACAGCGGCCCCGGCAGGTCCGCGTGCCCCTTTTGGCAGAGGTCGACGGTCTGCTTGCTGCCCTTCGTCACGGTGTGGTGGATCATCACGCCGTTCACCGGGCCCCAGGGTCCCTTGTGGTTGCGGTTGTGGTGTCTCCAGTCGCCGACCTCGACGACCGTCAGGCCTTCACGCTTGAGGGCGTCCAGGAAACTGCTCGCGGACATGGGTGTGGCCACGGCCGCCTCCTTCGCGGGGTGCGACGGAAGCGGGGCGCGTCCGTCTCGTACGCCGCTTGTACCCGAACAGGCCCACCCGGACTACTTGTTCGCATCGCGTGCGAGCCGTTCCGGACATCGTGAGCCGTTCCGGACAGCCAGAGGCCTACGGGCCGACCGGGAGGGAGGCGGAGCGGCCTCAGGCCCGCAGGAAGCCGTCCCCGTGCTCCGCGATGTGGTTCTCCAGGGCTCCGAGCGCGGACTGGGTCGCCTCGGGGGTGCCCGTGCCCTTCCGCTCCGCGTAGTACGCGGCGCCCAGCTTCTTCAGGAGGTCGCCGCCCGCCCGCTGCGCCTGCACCTCGTCCAGCTTCTGCTTGCCCTGCGTGAGCCCGCGCTGCGCCTGCTCCTTGGCGCGGTCCAGGAAGCCTGTCATTGCTGTCTCCCGTCATCGGTGCCTCGGTGTACCGGTTGAACGCCCGCCGGGATCTTGAAGTTCCTCCGTCGGGAAGTTCCCTACCCGGAAAAACGGGCATCGTGCCCTGTCCACTCTCGCCCAACCCCGCTCGTTTGTGTAATGGCGCGGCCACAGTGGGTGCTGGAAGTCTTGTCGCCGCAGGTCAGTTCTTGATCGGGAGGCAAAGCCCATGTCGGTAGGCGAAGAAGTCCGCACGGAGCAGGCCGGGCCCCAGCAGAGTCTCGGCACATCCGCCGCGCGGAATCTGGCCACCACCACCAAGTCCGCTCCACAGATGCAGGAGATCAGCTCCCGGTGGCTGCTGCGGATGCTGCCCTGGGTGAATGTGCAGGGCGGCACGTACCGGGTGAACC
This sequence comes from Streptomyces sp. CB01635, assembly GCF_002803065.1. Classification (GTDB taxonomy): domain Bacteria; phylum Actinomycetota; class Actinomycetes; order Streptomycetales; family Streptomycetaceae; genus Streptomyces. Next base: position 170,298 of record NZ_NNBL01000011.1, on the reverse strand, counting down.
GGCGGCTCAGCTACTCGGTCGGCGACGGACGCGTGACGTTCGTGAAGACCGGAGACCAGGTGCGGGTCATCCCCGCGGAGCTCGGCGAACTGCCGGTGCTGAGGGACTACGGCGACCAGGAAGTGCTCGAGGAGCTCGCGGTGCGGTGCCGCCAGCGGGAGTACGTGCCGGGCGAGCTGCTCGCCTCGTTCGGCAGCTCCGCCGACGAGGTGTTCCTGCTCGCGCACGGCAAGGTCGAGAAGGTCGGCACGGGTCCCTACGGGGACGACGCGGTCCTGGGGGTGCTGGCCGACGGTGCGTACTTCGGCGAGCAGGCGCTGCTCGACCCGGACGCCATCTGGGAGTACACGGCGCGCGCCGTGACCGCGTGCACCGTGCTCACGCTGCCGCGCCAGGACCTGGAGCAGGTCGCGGAGCGCTCCGAGAGCCTCGCCGGCCACCTGGGAGCGCTGCGGACCATCCCGGCGCAGCGCGCGAACAAGTTCGGCGAGAAGCAGATCGACCTCTCCGCCGGCCACGTCGGCGAGGCGGTGCTCCCGGGCACGTACGTCGACTACGACGCGGCGCCGCGCGAGTACGAGCTGAGCGTCGCCCAGACCGTCCTGCGCATCCACTCGCGCGTGGCGGACCTCTACAACCAGCCGATGAACCAGACGGAGCATCAGCTCCGGCTCACCGTCGAGGCGTTGAAGGAGCGCCAGGAGCACGAACTCATCAACAACCGGGAGTTCGGTCTGCTGAACAACTGCGAGTACGAGCAGCGGCTCCAGCCGCACGACGGCGTGCCCAGCCCGGACGACATGGACGAGCTGCTCAGCCGCCGCCGGGGATCGAAGCTGTTCCTCGCCCACCCGCGCGCCATCGCCGCGTTCGGGCGCGAGTGCAACAGGCGGGGGCTCGTCCCGGAGTCCATCGACGTGGGCGGCAACCGCATTCCGACCTGGCGCGGGGTGCCGATCTTCCCGAGCAACAAGATCCCCGTGTCCGACGCGCGCACGACGTCGATCATCTGCATGCGTACCGGCGAGGAGGAGCAGGGCGTCATCGGCCTCCAGCAGGCGGGCATCCCGGACGAGATCGAGCCGAGCCTGTCGGTGCGGTTCATGGGCATCAGCGAGCAGGCGATCATCTCGTACCTGGTGACGACGTACTACTCGGCGGCGGTGCTCGTGCCGGACGCGCTCGGCGTCCTGGAGAACGTCGAGATCGGCAGGTGGCGTTGAAGCTCATGGCGCAGACGAAGCAGTCCATGGTGCGGCAGCAGCAAGGGGGACCGGGCGAAGAAGTGGCTGTTGACGGCCAGGAGGCGGCGGTGATCCTGGCGCAGGCCAGGGCGCAGGTCGACCCGGAGCTGCGCGGGGCCGTGGAGACCCTGCCCACGTCGCTGCGCCGCGTCGCGCGCTACCACTTCGGGTGGGAGCACGCGGACGGCACCGCCGCCACGGAGCACGCGGGCAAGGCCATCAGGCCGGCGCTCGTCCTCGCCGCGGTACGGGCGCTCGGGGGCGCCCCGGAGCTCGCCGTGCGGGCGGCCGCGGCTGTGGAACTCGTCCACAACTTCACGCTCCTGCACGACGACGTCATGGACCGGGACACCACGCGCAGGCACCGGCCGACGGCGTGGACCGTCTTCGGGGACGCCGACGCGATCCTGGCGGGCGACGCGCTCCAGGCGCTCGCGCAGCGGCTGCTGGCCGAGGACCCGCACCCGGCGGCCCGGCCGGCGGCGGCCCGGATCGCGGCCTGTGTGATGGAGCTGTGCGAGGGCCAGGTCGCCGATGTCGCCCTGGAGAGGCGCGAACCGGACGAGGTCACGCTGGACGAGTGTCTCGTCATGGCGGAGGCGAAGACGGGCGCTCTGCTCGGCTGCGCCTGCGCGGTCGGGGGGCTGTACGCGGGGGCCGGAGAGGAGGAGGTCGCGGCCCTCGACGGGTTCGGCAGACAGGCCGGGCTCGCGTTCCAGCTGATCGACGACGTCATAGGGATCTGGGGGGATCCGGCCCGTACGGGCAAGGCGGCGGGCGCCGATCTCGCGGTGCGCAAGAAGTCGCTGCCGGTGGTGGCGGCGCTGGCCTCGGGAACGCCGGAAGCCGGTGAACTGGCCGCGCTCTACGGGGTGGTGGGGCCGGACGGCGGTCCGCCGGAGGAGGGGGAGCTGGAGGCCATGGCGCTGGTCGTCGAGCGCGCCGGGGGGCGCGACTGGGCGCAGCTGCACGCGGCGGACCGGATGTCCCGGGCGGTGCACCAGCTGTCCCGGGCGGTCCCGGCGCCGGAGGCCGCGGACGGACTGCTGTCGCTGGCCGAGTTCGTGACGCGGCGCAGCCACTAGGGGAAACCAGCAACAGAGGAGGGGAGCTGCCATGCGTTGCGGGCCCCGCGCTCCGACAGGAGCGCGGGGCCCGCAACGCGCGTACGTAACCGATCGCCTAGGCTGCAGCGGGCCGGCGCGTGGCGGCCGACCGGCGCAGGGACACGGCCCGTCGAGGCGGGCCGCGACGTGAGGGGGCGGGGCCATGGGCGTGGCGATCCGGAGGGCCACGGAGGGCGATAGGGCGGACCTTGTGCGGCTGCTCGACGAGGCGTTCATGGACGATCCGGTGAGCGGCTGGGTCTTCCCCGGCCTGGCGCACCGGCGCCGCAGGCACGCCGGACTCATGGCGGCCTTCATCGACATCTCGCTGAGCGAGGGATATGTCGACATCACCGAAGACGGTGCCGCGGCCGCGCTCTGGCTCTCGGTGCCGGCCCGGCCGGACGGCTCGGCCGAGGACGAGGACGACGACGGCCCCGCGCAACTGCGCGCCGCCGTGGACCCGGACAACGAACGGGTCGAGGAGATCGGCCGGTTGACCGCAGGGGCCCACCCGAGCGACCGCGCGCACGAGTACCTGTGGATGATCGCCGTCGACCCGGCGCGGCAGGGCCAGGGCCTCGGCACCGCGCTGACGCAGCCCGTCCTCGACCGCTGCGACCGCGAGGGCACGGCGGCGTATCTGGAGGCGAGCAGCGACCGCAGCCGTGTGCTGTACGAGCGGCTCGGCTTCACGTGCACCGGCAGCGGGATCGCGTTGCCGGACGGGCCGACGATGTGGCCCATGTGGCGTGATCCGCAGGGGATTTGAGCGCCTGGCTCAGGGGCTGTCCATCAAGGGTGCGGGCGGCTACTCCTGCGGCACGATCGTGCGGACGATCCGGTCCATGAGGCCTTCGGGGACGCTCACGCCGGGCACGGCGCCGTCCAGCATCCCCGGCATCGTCAGGTGTTCCAGGATGAGCCCCAGCACGGCGAGATAGAGCACGGTCACCGTCTCCGCGCCGCCGGGGAGCCCGGACTCGGCGTGGAACGAGATGCCGAAGTCGAGGTCGCCGCGGAGCGATTTCATCAGGGACGCGCGCAGTTCGGGCCGGCGCCCCGCCTCCAGGCGCATCTCCATCATGGCCAGATAGCCGGTGCGGTCACGCTGGGCGCGGCCGAGCAGATCGTGCATGAACGCCGCGACCAGCTCGCGGTCCCGCGGCCGCTCGAGGAGTTCCGCGACCACCGCCGGATCCGGGGCCAGTCGCTCGTGCAGCCATGCGTCGATCTGGTGCAGCAGGTCGTCCCGACTGGTGAAGTAGTTCGACGAGGTGCCCGTGGGGACGCCCGCCGCGGCGTCCACCGCGCGGAAGGTCAGGCCGCGTGCGCCCTCGGCCGCGAGTACCTCCACCGCGGCGTTCACCAGGGCCACCCTGCGCTCCGCGTTCCGTGCCATCTGCGCGCTCCTCTTGACCGTGGATCCGGAAACCTCTTGCAACCACTACAGATGAAGCACTATAACTGCAGTTGTTCGAGCGGGCCAGGAAGCCGAAACGGCGCAACGGCTCGCCCGGACACCCCTGTCATCTGCGGAAAGAGACCCACTTGCGAAAGCTCACGTACTTCGTCGCCGTGTCGATCGACGGTTTCATCGGCGACCCCGACGGAGACGCGAACGCCTTCATGCCCTTCGTGAACGAGGAGTTCCTCGAGTTCCTCACGACCGAGTACCCCGAGACCATCTCGGCGGAGGGCCGGCGGATGCTCGGACTGGAGCACCTGGTCAACAAGCGGTTCGACACCGTCATCCAGGGCCGGGCCAGCTACCAGATCGGCCTCGACGCCGGCCTGACCAGCCCGTACGGGCACCTGCGTGAGTACGTCGCGGCGCGCTCGATCGAGAAGTCCCCCGACCCGAACGTGGAGATCGTCGCCGAGGACGTCGTCGGGAAGATCCGCGAACTGAAGGCGGAGGACAGCGAGTTCGGCATCTGGCTGTGCGGCGGCGCGACGCTCGCCGGCGTCCTCGCCGACGAGGTGGACGAGCTGGTGATCAAGACGTACCCGCTGGTGTTCGGCTCGGGCATGCCGATGTTCGGCTCCGGCTTCGCGATCGGCGAGTTCGCGCTGGAAGAGAACCGGACCTTCGGCAACGGCGTGATCGTGCGGACGTACAGCAGGAAGAGGCCGGGGATCCCCGGCTAGAATTTTCTTCCGGGCGGTGTCGAGAACGCTGCTGCCGCTCCGACGTCTCCAGTGAAGCCGCCCGCGCCCGGCGGACGGCTTGGCCGAAGGAGCGCACAGCCATGAAGTACCTGATGATGGTGACAGGCACCCAGCTCGACTACGAGGCCATGGCGGGCAAGGCGTCCGAGGGCAATCCGGCCTGGGGCGAGAAGGACATCCAGACGATGTTCGCCCACATGCAGAAGATCAACGACGACCTCGCCGAGTCCGGCGAGATGCTCGCCGGTGAAGGTCTGGCGGAGCCCGCGAAGGCTCGGTTCGTCACGCCGGACGCGCAGGGGCGGCCCGTCATCACTGACGGCCCCTATGGGGAGACGAAGGAGCTGCTCGCCGGTTTCTGGATCCTCGAGTGCGAGAACCTCGACCGCGTCACCGAGATCGCCAAGCGCGTGGCCGAGTGCCCCGCACCCGCGGGTGCACCCGTCCGCCCCGTCGTGATCCGCGCCATCATGGGCAGCGGCGGCGACCTTTGACGACCGCGGCGACCGAGGACCTGCTGCGCCGCCACGCGCCGCAGGTCCTCGGCGCGCTGGTCCGCCGCTACGGACACTTCGACGCCGCGGAGGACGCCGTGCAGGAGGCGTTGCTCGCCGCCGCACGGCAGTGGCCCGAATCCGGCGTGCCCGACAACCCGCGCGGCTGGCTCATCAGGGTCGCGTCACGCCGTCTCGTCGACACCCTGCGCAGCGACGACGCGCGGCGCAGACGCGAGGAGGCGGATGCCGCGCTCACCCCGCGTGACGCGTTCACGGCCCCGCCGCCCGGCGAGAGCCGCGCCCCCTCCGAGGACGACACCCTCACCCTGCTCTACCTGTGCTGCCACCCGGAGCTGACCCCGGCCGCCCAGGTCGCCCTCACCCTGCGCGCCGTGGGAGGCCTGAGGACGGCCGAGATCGCCCGCGCCCATCTCGTCCCCGAGCCGACGATGGCGCAGCGCATCAGCCGAGCCAAGCAGCGCGTACGGGGCGTGCGCCTCCGCCTGCCCGAGGACTGGCGCGAGCGGCTGCCCGCCGTGCTCCAGATCCTCTACCTGATCTTCAACGAGGGGTATACGGCCACGTCGGGGCCCCAGTTGCAGCGCGCCGACCTGGCCCGCGAGGCGATCCGGCTGACCCGGGCCGTGCGGGCGCTGCTGCCCGACGACAGCGAGGTCACCGGGCTGCTCGCCCTCATGCTGCTCACCGACGCGCGCCGCGCGGCCCGTGCCGACGCGGCGGGCGAACTGGTCCGCCTCGACGAACAGGACCGCACCCTGTGGGACCGCGCGGAGATCGACGAAGGCGTCGCCCTGGTCTCCCTCGCCCTCCTGCACGGACCGGTCGGCCCCTATCAACTCCAGGCCGCCATCGCCGCGTTGCACGACGAGGCGGCGCGCGCCGAGGACACCGACTGGCCGCAGATCCTCGCCCTGTACGACCTGCTCGTGCGGATCGTGCCCGAGGGTGAGGCGATGGCCGCGCTCGGCCGGGCGGTCGCCGTCGCCATGGTGCACGGCCCCGAGGCGGGCCTGACGGAGACGGACAAGCTGGCGGACGCCCTCGGCGGGCACCACCGGCTCGCCGCCGTGCGGGGTCACCTCCTGGAGCTGGCCGGAGACCGCGACGCGGCGCGGGCGGCCTACCAGGAGGCGGCGAGCGGCACGCTCAGCCGCCCGGAGCAGCGCTACCTTCAGCTGCGGGCGGCCCGGCTCGGGTGAGGCCGCGGCCGATACGCGACACCCGCCGCAGCCGTCGGCTCGTAGGTTGGTGTGCATGACCGAACTCCTGCACCTCACCGAGCGTTCCCTGTGGGACGCGGCCCGCGCGTCCGGCGCCTACGAGATGTCCACGCGCGGCAGGACCCTCGCCGAGGAGGGCTTCATCCACTGCTCGCTGGCGCACCAGTTCCAGAAGGTCGCCGACTTCCTGTACGGCGCGTACGACGGGCCCGACGAGCTGGTGGTGCTGGTCATCGACAGCGCGCGGGTGCCCGCGCCCGTCAGGTTCGAGGCGCCGGAGCCCGGCGCGGACGAATTCCCGCACATCTACGGGCCGTTGCCGGTCGACGCCGTCACCGAGGTGCGCAACTGGGACGGCGGGCGGGTCCGCTAAAGTCCCCTCGGTCTGCCCGTCAGTCGGACGGGTGTTCGGATCTGGGGGCGGCTCGCCCCCGGGCGGGGACGGGCCGGCGTGAGCCGGCCGAGGAGGTTCGGTGCGCGCACGGCGAGGGGGCGGTCCCGCAGGGGTCGCGGCGGCGATGGCGGTGGTCCTGCTGGCGGGGTGTGACGTTTCACCGTCCGGCGTCCGGCGGACCGCGGACGGCGTTCCGATCGTCCGCGAGGCGAAGGACCGGCCCGAACTGCCCCTGCACCGCTACGAATTCACCGCCGAGGACGACGGGGCGTTCGGCACGCTCAAGCGCGCCCAGAAGCTCCTCGCCCAGCGGTGCATGCGCGACTTCGGCTTCGCCGACTTCCCGCGCGACCCGAAGAACCCGAATCCCGGCGGGTTGGCCATGGTGGCCGTGTCCCAGGATCTCGATGGGCAGCTCGACCTGGAGAAGGCGCGGCGCTGGGGGTACGGCTGGGACCCGCAACGGGACGTACGGATCGAGCCCGAGGGCCGCCGTATGACGGCCGAAGAGTCCCGCGTCTACTGGGGGCACCGCACGGGCGGGAAGCCGACGGTCCTCGGCAAGCGCGTCCCGCAGGAGGGCTGCCTCGGCCGCGCGGACAAGCGCCTCTACCGCGGTGTGCGGGACCTGCGCCGCGCGTGGGGGTACGTCCCGCAGCGGGAGATCGTCCTGGAGAAGGCGGCCGCGAAGGACCGGCGGATGCGGCGCGTGCTCAAGGTCTGGTCGCAGTGCGTCGTGGACAAGGGGTTCAAGCGGTACGGCACCCCCGATGACGCCTTCCGCGACAAGGCGTGGAAGCGCGACCGCGGCGGAAACACGGCGCGTACGCGGCGTGAGCGGGGCACGGCCGTCGCCGATGTCGAATGCAAGCGCGAGCACAACACCGCCGGGGTGTGGTGGTCCGTGCTGTCCGAGCGGCAGCGGGCGGACCTTGGGCGTCACAGGTCCGCGTACGAGGCGGCGCGCCGGGACCAGGAGACGGTGCGGGACAACGTGCGTGAGGTGCTCGCCGACACGTAACGGAACTGCGGTTCCCTTAAGGCTCTCCACTCTGCTACGTTTGGCGCGCCTTAACGGGAACGCAGAGCCATTTAAGGAGTGCCCCATGTCGGCGCCCACGCAGACCGCCCCCGCACCTGCCGTCGCACCACCCCCGCGCATGACGGCCCGCCAGAAGCTCGTCCTCACCCTCCTCCTCGGCGCCCAGTTCATGATCGCCGTGGACTTCTCGATCCTGAACGTCGCGCTGCCCGTCGTCGGCGAGGGGCTCGGCTTCTCGCTCTCCCATCTCCAGTGGATCGCCACGGCGTTCGCGCTCGCCGCCGCCGGGTTCACGCTCCTCTTCGGCCGCGTCGCCGACCTGGTGGGCCGCAAGCGGCTGTTCCTCGCCGGCATGGCGGTCCTCGGCGCCTCCTCCCTCCTGGGTGGCCTCGCCGCCTCACCCGAAGTCCTGCTCGTGGCAAGGGTGCTGCAGGGCCTTGCGACCGCGGCCGTCACCCCGGCCGGTCTCGCCCTCCTGACCACCGCCTTCAAGGAGGGGCCGCTGCGCGAACGCGCCCTCGGCCTCAACGGCGCCCTGATGTCCGCCGGATTCACCGCGGGCGCCATCCTCGGCGGCCTTCTCACCGACCTGCTCTCCTGGCGCTGGGCGTTCTTCGTCAACGTCCCCGTCGCCGCGCTCGTCCTCGTCCTCGCCCCGTCCGTGATCACCGACTCGCGCCCGGACCGGCGCCCGCGCCTCGACGTACCCGGCGCCGCGGCCGTCACCGGCGGACTCCTGCTCCTCGTCTACGGGCTCACGCAGGCCGGCGAGACCGGCTGGGGCGCCCCCGCGACCCTGGCCGCGCTGCTCGCGGGCGCCGCGCTCCTCGTCGCGTTCGTGTTCGTCGAGAAGGGGGCCGCCGCGCCCCTCGTCCCGCTCCACATCCTCAGGCGGCGCACCGTGATCTGGGGCAACGCGGCCGGGCTCATCGCCTTCGTCACCGAGACGTCCCTCGTCTTCCTGCTCACGCTCTACCTCCAGGAAGTCCTCGGCTACTCGCCGCTCGCCACGGGCCTCGCCTTCGGGGTCCTCGGGCTCGGCACCGTGATCGGCGGCACGCTCGGCGGCCGAGCCGTCGGACGCCTCGGCAACCGGACCACGATCGTCGTCGGCGGCGCCGTCCAGGCCGCCGCCACACTCGCCCTGGTGGCGCTCGGCACGTCGGGGGCCTGGATCTGGCTGCTCCTCGCGGCCACGTTCGTCGGGGGCGTCGGCAACATGCTGGTGATCGTCGGCTTCATGGTGACGGCCACGTCCGGACTGCCCGACGAGGAGCAGGGCCTCGCCACGGGGCTCGCGACCATGACCCAGCAGGTCGGCATCACCCTGGGCATCCCGGTGATGAGCGCGATCGCCACGGCCCGCATGGGCGGGGCGACCGGCCCGCACGCGGTCCTTTCCGGAGTCTCCACGGCCGTACTCGTCAACTCCCTGCTGGTGGCGGTGGGTTCGGCACTGGCCGCGCTGTTCTTCTCGCCCCGGCGCGGACAGAACAGGGCGGACGCCTGACCCCTTGGCCCTGCATGATGGGGCCATGTCCGATCGCACCGGGAACTCAACCGCAGCATCGGCCCTCCCGGTGGCCGTCGACCAGGGCGCGCTCCTCGCCCTCGCCGACGGCCATCACGCACGTGCCGTACGCCCGTTGGGCAGTGGCGAGCACGGCGGTCACCTCGTCAAGACGTACGCCATCGAGGCGCCGGGGCGCGCGGTGACGGAGCGGGACGTCGCCGCGGTCATGCCGCTCGTCGACGCCCATCTGGCGCTCGGCGCCGTCCGGGGCTCGCTCGGCCTCGCCGTCGTCCTGCTGCACGCCGGGGGAGACGGGGACTACGTCCTCGTCCACACCTGGATCGAGGGCCACATGTCCGACCTCGCGGTCCTCACCGGACCCGTGGGCCACCCGGAACTGCTGCGGCCCGGGCGCACCGGCCTCGCCCCCTGCGTCTGGGAGGCGGCCGTGCTCGCCCACGAGCGCACCGCGTTCACCCGCCACGTCCTCGACGGCGAAGGGCCTCTCGTGGACCGCCTCGCCGCCTGGTCCGCGGACGTCACCAAGGAAGACGCCCGGTGACCGACGCACAGGTGAGCGTGCGGCACGCCCGCCCCGGCGACCTGCCCGAAGTGGCCCGACTCGCCGCGGAGCACGCCGCGTTCGAGAAGGCGGACCCGCCGGCGCCCGGCCTCGCCGACCGCCTGCACACGCTCCTGTTCACCACCGCCACGCCCCGCCTGCGCTGCCTGGTCGCCGAACTCGCCGACGGCACGCTCGCCGGCTACGCGACCTGCGAGCCCGCGATCTCCACCTGGGACGGGTGCGAGTACCTCCACATGGACTGCCTGTACCTGCGCCCCGGCCACCGCGGACTCGGCCTCGGACCGCTGATGATGGACGCCGTGGCCGCCGGGGCCCGCGCCCTGGGGATCGCCGAGATCCAGTGGCAGACACCCGTCTGGAACGACGGCGCGATCCGCTTCTACCGGCGCCTGGGCGCCCGCGAGAAGGACAAGCTCCGCTTCAGCCGGCCGTCCTCGTCAGACCTCGTCGGCCAGTAGCCCCCGCAGTGAGTCCGCCATCGCCGCCACGAACGCGTCGCGCGTGCTCGCGTCGACCAGGTCCAGGGACAGATACGGATTGAGGTCCTCCAGCTCGACCAGGAGCAGCTCGCCCTCCGGGGTTCGGCAGGCGTCCACGCGCTGGATGCCGTGGCCGACGGTGTTCCAGTCGACAAACTTCTGCGCGAACTCCCGGTCCGCGTCCGTGGGTTCGTACGGTTCGAGGACCCACCGCTCGTCCGGCCGGGGCGCGTACAGGGCGTACTGGAGAGCGCGGTCGACGAAGTAGAACGACACCTCGTACCGGAAGCGGATCCGCGGCTGGACGAGGATGCCGTCGAACTCCAGGCCGGGCAGCGCCTCGCGGCCGACGAACTCGAGGCCGATGGAGTCGGCGCCGAGCAGCGGCTTGACCACGTACTCGTCCGCCTCGGGCAAGAGATGCAGATCGGCGGCGCGGGCGACGGTCGGGATGACGGGATACCCGGCGGCGGTCAGGTCGAGCAGGTACCCCTTGCCCGCCATGTCCGCCTTCCCGGACAGCGCGTTGTAGACCCGCACCCCGCGCGCGAGGGCCCGCTCGCGGAACGCGTCGTACGCCGCCTGGTAGTGCAGCACGGGCCCGCTGTTGCGCACGACGACCGCGTCGAAGCCGTCCATCAGCGCGGCGGCGTCCAGCGGATGGCACAGCGCCACGTCGAACTCCTCGCGCAGCCGAGCCGAGAGGGTGATGTCCTCGTCGCAGTACCGGCGGCCACGGGCCGGGTACGCGAGATCGGTGACGTAGAGGATGCGGGCGCGCGAGTGGTCCATCCGGGCGACGCTACCCGAGCGCCCCGAAAACGCCGACAGCACCCGGCTCCGCGCGGACGCCGGGTGCTGTCGGACAGGTGACGGGAAGGCGTCAGGCCTTCTTCGTCTCCCAGAAGATCTTGTCGATCTGGGCGATGTAGTCCAGAGCCTTCTGGCCCGTCGCCGGGTCGCTCGACGCCTTGGCGGCCGAGAGGGCCTTCAGGGTGTCGTTGACCAGCTGGCTCAGCTCCGGGTACTTCTCGAAGTGCGGGGGCTTGAAGTAGTCGCTCCACAGCACCGACACGTGGTGCTTGGCGAGCTCGGCGCGCTGCTCCTTGATGACGATGGCGCGCGTCTGGAACTGCGGGTCGTCGTTGCCGGCCATCTTTTCCTGGACGGCCTTGACCGACTCCGCCTCGATGCGGGCCTGGGCCGGGTCGTACACGCCGCACGGCAGGTCGCAGTGCGCGCTGGCCTTCACCTTGGGGGCAAACAGGCGGGAAAGCATGTAGCAGTCCTTCCTCGTGATCGTCTTCTCAGGTGGGACATTACTCCGTGGCAGACCTGTTTTCTCGGGTGCCCCCATGGGCTTAGGACAAAAGTCCAGGGCGAGACCGGGACTGGTGGAGGATGGGACCGGACGACCGGCGGGCGGAACCGGGGAGGATGTCTGATGCCTGAGACGGCGGAGGAGACGCGGGAGGCCAGGGTGCCGTTCCAAATCATCGAGGTGGACGGGCCGTCCATGGTGCCCACGCTGTATCCCGGCGACTGGATGCTCGTGCACCACGGCGCGCGGGTACGGCCGGGGGACGTGGTCATCCTGCGGCACCCCTTCCAGCAGGATCTGCTCGTGGTGAAGCGGATCTCCGAGCGGCGTGAAGGGGGTTGGTGGGTGCTCGGCGACAACCCCGACGCCGGCGGCGACAGCGAGGTGTACGGGGCGGTGCCCGACGACCTCGTGCTCGCCAAGGTGCGCGGGCGCCTGCGCCGCCGCAAGCCGTGGGCGGAGGGCGAGCGTCAGCGGTCCGTCGCGGCCGTGGCCGCTTGGGCGTTCTCGGCGCTGCGGCCCGTGCTGTCCGACCGGTCCGCCTCGGCGCGCTTGCGGGCGCGGTAGGCGGCAACGTTCGCGCGGGTCGCACATCGGTCCGAGCAGTAGCGCCGGGAGCGGTTCGTCGACGTGTCCAGGTAGGCGTTGCGGCACGGCGACGCCTCGCACAGGCCGAGGCGGTCCACGCCGTACTCCGTGAGGTGGAAGGCGAGGCCCATCGCGGCGATCGCCGCGTATCCCGCTGTCGCGTTCGACGGGTGGTCCGCGAGGTGCATGTGCCACAACGGGCGGTCGTCGTCGTCCCGGTGGTCGTGTCCGGAGATCTGCGGGCTCACCGGGAACTCCAGGAGGAGCGAGTTCAGCAGGTCGACCGCGAGTGTCTCGTCGCCGCCGTCCGCAGCCTCGAAGACCGAGCGCAGGCGCGCCCGTACGCCGCGGAAGCGGGTCAGGTCGGCGTCCGTGGCGCGCCGGGCCGCCGACTGGTTGGCGCCGAACAGGTCGCGCACCGCCTCGACCGTGGTCAGGGAGTCCTTGCCACGACCCGGCTCCTCGCTGTTGACCAGACGTACGGCGTAGTCCGAGTAATAGGCCAGTTCCACTTGTAGTCCTTACCGGGGCGGTCTATCTTCGTCGATGACGGGAGTAATGGCTGCTCTTGCTTCGAGGGTATTACGTACGGGAGGGTTCTCGATGACGGGATCTACGGAAACCGCCGGAGTCACCGCCGACTGGCGCGCCTGGCAGGACAGCTGGGACCGGCAGCAGGAGTGGTACATGCCCGACCGCGAGGAGCGGCTGCGGGTCATGCTCGACATGGTGGAGGCCCTCGCCGGGCCCACGCCGCGCGTGCTCGACCTCGCGTGCGGTACGGGAAGTATTACGGACCGGCTCCTGAAGAGGTTCCCCGGAGCCACCAGCGTCGGCGTCGACCTCGACCCCGCACTGCTCGCCATCGCCGAGGGCACCTTCGCGGACGACGACCGCGTCACCTTCGTGACCGCCGACCTCAAGGACCCGCACTGGGCCGCGCGGCTGCCGCACACCTCGTACGACGCCGTCCTGACCGCCACCGCCCTGCACTGGCTGCACAACGAACCGCTCGCCACCCTCTACGGACAGATCGCCGGCCTCGTCCGCGACGGCGGCGTCTTCATGAACGCCGACCACATGATCGACGACACCACGCCCCGGATCAACGCCGCCGAACGCGCCCACCGCCACGCGCAGATGGACCGCGCCAAGGCCTCCGGCGCCCTCGACTGGGCCGAGTGGTGGGCCCTCGCCGCCAAGGACCCGGTACTCGCCGGACCCACCGCCGAGCGCTTCGAGATCTACGGGGAGCACGCCGACGGCGAGACCCCGTCGGCCGACTGGCACGCCCGCACCCTGCGCGCCGCCGGGTTCGGCGAGGCCCGCCCCGTCTGGCGCTCGCCCTCCGACGCGCTGGTGCTCGCGGTCAAGTAGCCCTGCGCATACGCGCATATGCGCATACGGGAGGGGGCGGTGCGGACATGGTGTCCGTACCGCCCCCTCCTTCTGCGTACGCGGAGCTACAGCACCTTCGACAGGAAGGACTGCGTGCGCTCGTGCTGCGGGTTCGTCAGGACGTCGCGCGGGTGGCCCGACTCGACGACCACGCCGCCGTCCATGAAGACGAGGCTGTCGCCGACCTCGCGCGCGAAGCCCATCTCGTGCGTCACGACGATCATCGTCATGCCGGACTCGGCGAGGTCACGCATCACGTCGAGGACGTCGCCGACGAGCTCGGGGTCGAGGGCCGAGGTCGGCTCGTCGAAGAGCATCAGCTTCGGGTCCATGGCGAGCGCCCGGGCGATGGCGACGCGCTGCTGCTGGCCGCCGGACAGCTGCGAGGGGTAGTTCCCCGCCTTGTCGGCGAGGCCCACGCGCTCCAGGAGCTCGCCGGCCCGCTGCCGCGCCTGGGACCGGGACTGGCGCTTGACCTGGACCGGCGCCTCCATGACGTTCTCGAGAGCCGTCAGGTGCGGGAAGAGGTTGAAGCGCTGGAACACCATGCCGATGTCCCGGCGCTTGAGCGCGACCTCGCTGTCCTTCAGCTCGTAGAGCTTGTCGCCCTTCTGCCGGTAGCCGACCAGCTCGCCGTCGACGTAGAGCCGGCCGGCGTTGATCTTCTCCAGGTGGTTGATGCACCGCAGGAACGTCGACTTGCCGGAGCCGGAGGGGCCGATGAGGCAGAAGACCTCGCCCTCCTTGACCTCCAGGTCGATGCCCTTGAGGACCTCGACGTTGCCGAAGGACTTGTGGACGCCCTCGGACTTCACCATGGGGTTGGTGGTCATCACGCGGCTCCCTTCGGCCGGCCGAGCGACAGCAGGTTGGCCCGGATCTTCTGGAACGGCGTCGGAGGAAGCGAGCGGCTGGAGCCGCGCGCGTAGTAACGCTCCAGGTAGTACTGGCCGACGCTCAGGACCGACGTCATCACCAGGTACCAGGCCGCGGCCAGGAAGAACATCTCCACGGGTGCGCCGGAGTTCTGGCCGATGTCCTGGGCGTAGCGGAAGAGTTCGTAGAACTGCACCGCCGACACCAGCGAGGTCGTCTTCAGCATGTTGATGACCTCGTTGCCCGTGGGCGGCACGATCACCCGCATCGCCTGCGGGATCACGATCCGGCGCAGGGTCTTGGAGTGGCTCATGCCGAGGGCGTGCGAGGCCTCCGTCTGGCCCTCGTCGACCGAGAGCAGACCGGCGCGGCAGATCTCGGCCATGTACGCGGCCTCGTTCAGGCCGAGTCCGAGCAGCGCCGTCAGGAACGGCGTCATGAACGAGGACCAGTAGTCCTTGTAGATCGGGCCGAGGTTGATGTACTCGAAGACCAGGCCCAGGTTGAACCAGACGAACAGCTGGACCAGGACCGGCGTACCGCGGAAGAACCAGATGTAGAACCAGGCGATCGACGACGTCACCGGGTTGCGCGACAGGCGCATCACGGCGAGCAGGACGCCGCCCGCCACGCCGATGATCATGGAGATCGCGGTCAGCAGCAGGGTCTGGCCGACACCCTTGAGGATGCGGTTGTCGAAGAAGTAGTCGGGGATCGCGCCCCAGTTGATCTTGCCCTGGGCGAACGCGTAGACGATCGCGACGAGGACGGCGATCGCGATGACCGCGGCCACATAGCGGCCGTAGTGACGGACCGGGATGGCCTTGATGGCCTCGGGTCCCGCCTTGGGCGTCGGGACGTCCTCGGGCCCGTCCGTCTTGTCTATGTCAACAGACACGGGTGTTGCCTTTCAAACGGCTGGGTGACGAGAGGGACGCGGTCACTTGCCGCCGTTGACGGTGGCTTCCTTGACGGAGCCCGCCTCGACGCCCCACTTCGCGATGATCTTCTCGTACTCGCCGTTCTTGATGACGGCGTCGAGCGCCGCCTTCAGGGCGTCCCGCAGCTGGGTGTTGCCCTTGGCGACCGCGATGCCGTACG
The DNA here is from genome assembly GCF_002803065.1 of Streptomyces sp. CB01635. Lineage (GTDB taxonomy): Bacteria > Actinomycetota > Actinomycetes > Streptomycetales > Streptomycetaceae > Streptomyces. Next base: position 154,740 of record NZ_NNBL01000011.1, on the reverse strand, counting down.
GGGCGGCCTCGACCTGCTCGCCGACGAGCTCGAAGTCCTTGCCGCCGCCCGCGGTCTTCACCGCGTACGCGGCGACCGGGAAGTCGGAGGAGCCGGCGTCCGCGCCGCCCGAGCGCAGCCGGGTCTGGGCCTGCTGGTCGTCGTCGAAGGACTCGATGGCGAGCTTCTTGCCGGCCGGGCACTTCTTCGCCTGAGCCTTGGCCAGGTCGTGCGAGACCGTGCCGCGCTGGACGACGATCTTCTTGCCGCACAGGTCGTCCCAGGTCTTGATGCCCTGGGTCTTGCCCTTCGGCGTGTAGATCGAGACGCCCGCGTCGAAGTAGTCCACGAAGTCGACGCCCTCGCCGACCTTCTTGCCGGTGTCGGAGTCGACACCGTTCTGCCGGTCCTTGGTGTCCGTCATCGCCGACATCGCGATGTCGTAGCGCTTGGAGCGCAGACCGGTGATCAGGGTGTCGAACGTGCCGTTCTGGAACTCGAACTTCACGCCGAGCTGCTTGCCCATGGCGGCCGCGAGGTCGGGGTCGATGCCCGCCGTGTTGCCGGACTTGTCCTTGAACTCGACCGGCGCGTACGCGATGTCCGAACCGACCGCGATGACGCCCTTGTCGCGGATCTCCTTGGGGAGCTTGTCCGCGAGCGGGGCGTTCTTGGTGGAGTCGGCGGGCGCGCTCTTGTCCTTGGTCTGGTCACCGCAGCCGGACAGCAGCAGAGTGCCTGCGACCGCGATCGCGCCGACCACGGCAATCCGGGACTTCGCGGACTTCGCTGCGGTCGAACGACGGGTGGTGCTTGCGGTCATTTCTGGTTCCTCCGGCAGGGTGAGGGAGTAGCCGATGCTGAGATCCGGCACACACCTTCGAGTGTCGCGACCTCGTGTGATTACGGCATCTTGCCATTCGGACCGGGCCATTCAGGGCCCTTGTTATGTCAAAATCGGATAACGGGTTACCCCCGTACCGCTCCCGGAACCCGACAGGCCGGTACATCGCGCCAACGGGTGAGCGAACATCTGCGGCGACACCGCTGTCCGGCCGGAAGATCTGCGGCCACGCGGGTCGGGTCTCACCATGTGAGCGACGCTCCGTCGGCTTTGAGGCCGGCTTGAGGTCCGGCCCCTAATATCCGGATCCACGGCTATGAGTCATGTCACCGCGCTGTGATCGATCACAAATGGACTCGTCCGGGGCGGCGTCCGTCAGGTAAGAAGGTTCTTTACACCCCTCATCCGGGGCTCAGGGCGCGCGTGCGGCGCGCCCATCGCGTACTGACCCGTACGAGTGCAAGACACCCGACATGTGGGTCATACGCGGTGCCCGCCCGTTCCTCAACCAGGAGCGGACCCACCCTCAACTGATGATTTAAGACTTAAGGGGTCATACAAGTGGCAGCGGAGATCGTCAATCCTCGCAGCGACGCCGGTTCCGGCCAGGCCAGTGCAGGCCCGGCGCATACCGGCAACGAAAGCACCGAAGAGCCCTTCGATCCGGCCTTCGCGCTGCACCGCGGCGGCAAAATGGCCGTGCAGGCCACGGTGCCGGTGCGCAACAAGGACGACCTGTCCCTGGCGTACACGCCGGGTGTCGCGAAGGTGTGCTCCGCGATCGCGGAGAATCCCGAGCTCGTCCACGACTACACGTGGAAGTCGTCCGTCGTGGCCGTCGTCACCGACGGCACCGCGGTGCTCGGCCTCGGGGACATCGGTCCCGAGGCGTCCCTCCCGGTGATGGAGGGCAAAGCGATCCTGTTCAAGCAGTTCGGCGGCGTCGACGCGGTGCCGATCGCGCTCGGCACGACCGACACGGACGAGATCATCGAGACCGTCGTCCGGCTCGCTCCCTCGTTCGGCGGTGTGAACCTCGAGGACATCTCGGCGCCGCGCTGCTTCGAGATCGAGCGCAGGCTGCAGGAGCGGCTCGACATCCCGGTCTTCCACGACGACCAGCACGGCACCGCCGTGGTCACGCTGGCGGCGCTGAAGAACGCGGCCAAGCTCAGCGGGCGCACGCTCGGCGAGCTGCGCGCCGTGATCTCGGGCGCCGGCGCGGCCGGTGTCGCCATCGCCAAGTTCCTCCTCGAGGCGGGGCTCGGCGACGTGGCGGTCGCGGACCGCAAGGGCATCGTCAGCCGGGACCGCGAGGACCTCACGGACGTCAAGCGCGAGCTGGCCGAGCTCACCAACAAGGCCAACATCACGGGTTCGCTCGAGACGGCGCTCGCCGGCGCGGACGTCTTCATCGGCGTCTCCGGCGGTACGGTCCCGGAGCCCGCGGTCGCCTCGATGGCGCCCGGCGCCTTCGTCTTCGCGATGGCCAACCCGAACCCCGAGGTTCACCCGGACGTGGCGCACAAGTACGCGGCGGTCGTCGCGACGGGGCGCTCCGACTACCCGAACCAGATCAACAACGTCCTCGCCTTCCCCGGTATCTTCGCCGGCGCCCTTCAGGTGCGGGCGTCGCGGATCACCGAGGGCATGAAGATCGCGGCGGCCGACGCGCTCGCCGACGTGGTCGGTGACGACCTGGACGCCGGGTACGTCATCCCCTCGCCGTTCGACGAGCGGGTCGCTCCCGCGGTGACCGCGGCCGTCGCCGCCGCCGCGCGCGCCGAGGGCGTCGCCCGACGCTGAGCACGCCGCAGGCCCCGACCGCGCCCCGTGCGCCACGGATCGACTCCGTGGGGCACGGGGCGCGGCGCGTGTCACAGCCCTACGGTGTTCCGCGCGGCTCCGCGCGGACCTAGGGTCAAGGTCATGTTCGCTGCCTACGCCGCCCGAATCGACCGTGACCAGCCGCTGAACGGCCTTGAGTTGGGGGATCGCCCGGCCCCCGAGGCCCGCCCCGGCTGGACGACCGTGAACGTCAAGGCCGCCTCCCTCAACCACCACGACCTGTGGTCCCTGCGCGGGGTCGGACTCGGTGAGGACAAGCTCCCGATGATCCTCGGCTGCGACGCCGCCGGGATCGACCAGGACGGCAACGAGGTCGTCCTGCACTCCGTCATCGGCCAGGCCGGTTACGGGGTCGGGCCCCGGGAGGGCCGGTCCATCCTCACCGAGAAGTACCAGGGCACCTTCGCCGAGCAGGTGACCGTGCCCGAGTGGAACGTACTGCCCAAGCCGAAGGAGCTCAGCTTCGAGGAGGCGGCCTGCCTGCCGACCGCGTGGCTGACGGCGTACCGGATGCTGTTCACCAATGCCGGTGTGCGGCCCGGTGACTCCGTGCTCGTGCAGGGCGCCGGCGGCGGGGTCGCCACGGCCGCGATCGTCCTCGGCAAGGCGGCCGGTCTCAAGGTCTTCGCGACCAGCCGCGACGAGGCCAAGCGCAAGCGCGCCCTGGAACTCGGCGCCGTCGAGGCCGTGGAGTCGGGTGCGCGGCTGCCGCAGCGGGTGGACGCCGTCATCGAGACGGTCGGCGCGGCCACCTGGTCGCACTCGATCAAGTCGCTCAAGCCCGGTGGCACGGTCGTCATCTCGGGCGCCACGAGCGGGGACCGCCCCTCGCACGCCGAGCTGACCCGTGTCTTCTTCCTGGAGCTGAAGATCGTCGGCTCCACGATGGGCTCGAAGGACGAGCTGGAGGACCTGCTGTCGTTCTGCGCGGCCACCGGTGTGCGTCCCGTGATCGACGAGACCCTCCCGCTGGACCGCGCCCGCGAGGGCTTCGAGCGGATGGAGGCCGGCGGCCAGTTCGGCAAGATCGTGCTGACGGTCTGACCTCGCCTGACCTCGGCGGGCCTGTGAGGGTCGAGGGGCGGCGCCCCTCGACCCTCCTCGCGGCGGGCCTCACCGCGGGTCAGCCCTTGGGTGCCTGCAGGGAAGCCCCGATGTGCGCCGCCGCCTCCGACAACCGGCTCCTGGCCTCGCGGAGTTGATCCTCCGACACCCCGTGGTCCCTGGCCGCGTCGCGGATGTCGTCGCGGAAGCGGTCGAGGAGGCGGTCCAGATCGCGGGCCGGGTCACCGGTCGGGTCCTCGTGGGTCCACGACGGCAGATACTCCGCGGGGATGTCCCCATGAGTGACCCGCACCTCGGGCCCGGCGCCCTCCGAACGGGCCGCGCCGCCCGTCTCCTTGCCGAAGTACTTGCCGAAGTCGCCGAACTCCTTGGCCAGTTCGGTCAGGCCCTCCCTGACCCCCGTGGGCCAGTCGCCCTGCGCGAAGTGGTCCTGGACCTGGTCCTGCACCCGCTGCGCCAGACGCTGGACCTGCTCCTGCGCCTGCTCGCGCGCCTGCTCCTGTGCCTCCTTGGCCTGCCGGCGCGCCCGCTGGGCCTCCTCGCGGGCCCGGCGGCTCTCGTCCTTCGCGCGCCTTGCCTGCTCCTTCCACTCCTGCCGGGCGCGGCGCAGCTCCTCCTTGGCCGCGCGCCACGCCTCCTTGTCCCCGAAGTCCTGGAAGTCGCCGAACGGGTTCTGCCGCTCGCTCTTGCCCGTGGTCGTACCCGACCCGTTCCTCGCCTTTGAGGCGGCCGCCCGCATCTCGCGGCGCAGATCGCCCGCCGCGCCCCGTACGTCGTCCCGGATCTCGGCGGCGAGCTCCGCCACGGACTCGCGGATCTCCAGCTCCAGGTCGGCCAGCTCACCGCTGCGGTCGGCCAGCTCGGCACGGCCCGCGTCGGTGATCGAGTAGACCTTTCTGCCGCCCTCCGTGGTGTGCGTGACCAGGCCTTCGGCCTCCAGCTTCGCCAGGCGCGGGTACACCGTGCCGGCCGAGGGCGCGTACAGGCCCTGGAAGCGTTCCTCCAGGAGCCTGATCACCTCGTACCCGTGGCGCGGGGCCTCGTCGAGCAGCTTCAGGAGGTACAGGCGCAGGCGGCCGTGGGCGAAGACGGGGGGCATGTCAGAGCACCTTCTTGTCGGCCGGGCCGCCGGCGGCGGCGTCAGTGGCGGCGGCGTCAGTGGCGGGGGAGTCCTCGGCGGGGGGCTGTGTGTAGTCCTCCGCCGGAGGCCGCCGCAGGAGCGCGATCGATCCGGAGACCGTCGTCGCCTTGAGCTTTCCGCGGCCCGTGCCGAGCCTGCCCGTGATGCTCTTGGCGCCCCAGTGGCCGCCGACCCGCAGATCCTCGAAGGCGTTCGACACGGCTCCGCTCGCCGTGTTCGCCTCGACCTCCGCGTCCGCGGGGTGCGGGAGGCGGATCGCGATCTCGCCCGAGACGCTCGTCAGGTTCACATCCGTCGCCCGGTCGGCCGGGTCGAGGTCCACGATCATCGAACCGCTCACCGATTCGGCCCGCACGGAGGGGCCCGCGCCCTCGACGACGGTCAGGTCACCGGACACGGAGTTGAAGCGCAGATCGCCCGTGACCGCCTGGGCCTCGAGATTCCCGGAGACGGTGTCCGTGCGCACGTCGCCCGCGACGCCGACCAGTGTCGTGTCACCGGTGACGCCCCTGACCTCCGTACGCCCCTGTATCCCGGAGACCACCGCGCCGGCGCCGACGACGCCGACCTCGACTCCGGTGCCCGCCGGGACCGCCAGGGACACGATCGCGCTGCGGCGCCAGCCCTTGCGGTCGAGCCACTTGAGGAAGCCCTTCCAGGGGAGGTCGTCGTACGCGACGGTCAGCACGCCGTCCGCCAGAGTCACCTGGAGCGGCGGGCCCTCGATCCCGGACACCTCGAGGCGGGCGGAACCTTCGTCGGTGCCCACGACGTTCACCGTTCCGTTGACGATGCGTACGTGGAGCGTCGTCACGGGCTCGTCGAAGGCGAGCTTGTGGGGCTCTGCCACGGACCACTCGGGCATGGTGGGACCTCCTCAGCGGGACGGGTTCGGGAGCGAACGCGTTGTATCGCACCCTCGTGAGACACGATATATCGCGGTTACGGAAAGTCAAGACAGTCGCGACTGGATTCCGTCGTAGCGGCCGTCCCGTACAGGGGCATTCAGGGGCCGAACCTCGCAAACTGACCTAGCGTTGGGTCCATGCCGTCCGACGCCACCGCCGACTCCGCCGGCACCCCCGCCCCGCAGGCCAGGGCCGCGGGAGCGCTGCTGCTCTGCCGCGCCGACCCCGCCACCGCCGGCCCCGCCGCCCAGCTCCTGCGCGAACGCATGCTCCTCGCCCAGGCAGGACCCGAGTGGAGCGTCCTGATCCCCGAGGGCAAGCCCTGGCTGCACGGCGGCGAACCGGTCGACAGCGTCCTCGCGGGCTGGGCCGCGGCCCTCGCCGTCAGCGCCCCCTGGCCGGTGCTCGCCCTGTGGTGGGACGCCGAACACGGCGGCTACACCCTCGCCTCCGGGTTCCGCCGCCCCGTCGGCTACGTATGGCTGGCGAACGGCACGCCCGTCGGCGAGGACGAGGCCATGCGTACGTTCGCCGCGCGCCTCGGCCTCGACCCCGTCCTGGACATGCAGTCACTGGAGGCCCTCACCCGGCCCGACAGCGCGGCGGACGCCCGCGCCCGCCTGCTCGGCCTGCTGTCGGTCCTCACGCGCGCGGGGCTGACGCTCCCGCCGGGCATGATCCCCGGCGAACCCGCCGACCGGCTGCGCGCGGTCGCGCGCGTGCAGCCCGGCGCCGAGTACATCGTGTGGTCGGGCTGGCGGGACGCCGTACGCGCGGAACTCGACGTCGTCGAGCGCAGCGCCATGGGGCCCTGGCTGCGCGGCCCCAAGGCGCGCACGGCGGCGGCGGGCCAGCTCGCCGTGGGCATCCCGCTCACCGTCTGGGGCCTGCGCCGACGCGGCATCGGCTGGGCCGTCGCGGGCGCGCTCCTCGTCGTGCACGGCGCGCTCGGCCTCGCCTACGACCGGCTGCGCGCCTGGGACTGAGACCTGCCCGGGACCGACTACTCCTCGTCGTCCTCGTCGTCGAGACGCGCCAGCCACGTAGCCAGCCGCTCGACCGGCACCTCGAAGTCCGGGTTCAGATCGACGAACGTGCGCAGCTGCTCGGCAAGCCACTCGAAGGTGACCTCCTCCTCGCCGCGCCGCTTCTCCAGTTCCTCGATGCCGCGGTCGGTGAAGTACATGGGCCAGTCGCTCCTGGGGTGATACGGACGTGGGGCCCGGGACGATGTCCCGGGCCCCACAATCGTACGTACGAGGTCAGGCTGCTCAGGCCTCGAAGACCTCGCGCACCAGCTGCTCCTGCTCCGCCTGGTGGCGCTTCGCCGAGCCGACCGCCGGGGACGAGCCGTGCGGCCGCGAGATGCGGCGCAGGCGCTCACCGTGCGGGACGTCGGCGCCGACCGCCAGGTCCAGGTGGTCGATCAGGTTGAGGGCGATGAAGGGCCACGCGCCCTGGTTCGCCGGCTCCTCCTGCGCCCAGAGGTACTTCTCCGCGTTCGGGTACTTGGAGATCTCCGCCTGGAGCTCGGTACCCGGCAGCGGGTACAGGCGCTCGATGCGGATGATCGCCGTGTCCGTCACGCCGCGCTTCTGACGCTCGGCCTCGAGGTCGTAGTAGACCTTGCCCGCGCAGAAGACGACCTTGCGGACCGCGGCCGGGTCCACCGAGCTGTCGCCGATGACGGGACGGAAGCCGCCCTCCGTGAACTCCTCCGCCTTCGACGCGGCGGCCTTGAGGCGCAGCATCGACTTCGGGGTGAAGACCACCAGCGGCTTGTGGTGCGGGTTGTGCACCTGCCACCGCAGGAGGTGGAAGTAGTTCGACGGGAGCGTCGGCATGGCGACCGTCATGTTGTTCTGCGCGCACAGCTGGAGGAAACGCTCCGGGCGGGCGGACGAGTGGTCCGGGCCCTGGCCCTCGTAGCCGTGCGGCAGGAGCAGCGTGACGCCGGAGGTCTGGCCCCACTTCTGCTCGGCGGCCGAGATGTACTCGTCCACCACCGTCTGCGCGCCGTTGACGAAGTCGCCGAACTGCGCCTCCCACATCACGAGCGACTCGGGACGGGCCAGCGAGTAGCCGTACTCGAAGCCCATGACCGCGTACTCGGAGAGCAGGGAGTCGTAGACGTTGTAACGCGCCTGGTCGTCCGAGAGGTACAGGAGCGGGGTGAAGTCCTCGCCCGTCTCACGGTCGATCAGGACCGCGTGCCGCTGGCCGAACGTGCCGCGGCGCGAGTCCTGGCCCGAGAGGCGCACCGGGGTGCCCTCGAGGAGCAGGGAGCCGATGGCGAGCGTCTCGCCCATGCCCCAGTCGATCGTGCCGTCCTCGATCATCGCCGCGCGGCGCTGCAGCTGCGGCAGCAGACGCGGGTGGACGGTGACGCGGTCGGGGATGTTGACCTGCGACTCGGCGATCCGCTTCACGGTCTCCTGGGAGATCGCGGTGCTGACGGCGACCGGGAACTCGGCCTGCGGGTCGGCCGAGGGGGCCGCCACCGGGTGCGCCGTGGCCTCGCGGACCTCGGCGAACACCTTCTCCAGCTGGCCCTGGAAGTCCTGCAGCGCCTGCTCGGCCTCTTCCAGCGTGATGTCGCCACGGCCGATGAGGGACTCGGTGTAGAGCTTGCGCACCGAGCGCTTCTTGTCGATCAGGTCGTACATCAGCGGCTGCGTGAACGCCGGGTTGTCCGACTCGTTGTGACCGCGGCGGCGGTAGCAGATGAGGTCGATGACGACGTCCTTGTTGAACGCCTGGCGGAACTCGAAGGCCAGTCGGGCAACGCGGACGACGGCCTCGGGGTCGTCGCCGTTCACGTGGAAGATCGGCGCCTCGATCATGCGGGCCACGTCCGTGGCGTACATGGAGGAGCGCGACGACTCCGGGGCGGCGGTGAAGCCGACCTGGTTGTTGATGACGATGTGGACCGTGCCGCCCGTGCGGTAGCCGCGCAGCTGCGACATGTTGAGCGTCTCGGCGACCACACCCTGGCCCGCGAAGGCCGCGTCACCGTGCAGGGCGACCGGCAGGACCGTGAAGTCCGTGCCGCCCTTGTTGATGATGTCCTGCTTGGCGCGGACGATGCCCTCGATGACCGGGTCGACCGTCTCCAGGTGGGACGGGTTGGCCGCGAGCGAGACCTTGATCTGCTCGCCGTCCAGGCCGGTGAAGGTGCCCTCGGCGCCCAGGTGGTACTTCACGTCGCCGGAGCCGTGCATCGACTTCGGGTCGAGGTTGCCCTCGAACTCGCGGAAGATCTGCGCGTACGACTTGCCGACGATGTTCGCCAGGACGTTCAGGCGGCCGCGGTGGGCCATGCCGATGACGACCTCGTCCAGGCGCGACTCGGCGGCGGAGTCGATGACCGCGTCGAGCAGCGGGATGACGGACTCGCCGCCCTCCAGGGAGAAGCGCTTCTGGCCCACGTACTTCGTCTGCAGGAACGTCTCGAACGCCTCGGCCGCGTTCAGCCGGCGCAGGATGCGCAGCTGCTCCTCGCGCTCCGGCTTGGTGTGCGGGCGCTCGACGCGGTCCTGGAGCCACTTGCGCTGCTTCGGGTCCTGGATGTGCATGTACTCGATGCCGGTGGTGCGGCAGTACGAGTCACGCAGGACGCCGAGGATGTCGCGCAGCTTCATCATCGTCTTGCCGGCGAAGCCGCCGACCGCGAACTCGCGCTCCAGGTCCCACAGGGTGAGGCCGTGCTCGGCGATGTCCAGGTCGGGGTGCTTGCGCTGGCGGTACTCCAGCGGGTCGGTGTCGGCCATGACGTGGCCGCGGACCCGGAAGGAGTGGATCAGCTCGAAGACACGGGCGGCCTTCGTGACGTCGTCGTCGTGCGAGGCGTCGATGTCCTTGAACCAGCGGACCGGCTCGTAGGGGATGCGCAGCGCCTTGAAGATCTCGTCGTAGAACTCGCCCTCACCGAGGAGGAAGTTCGCCACGACGCGCAGGAACTCGCCGGAGGCGGCGCCCTGGATGACCCGGTGGTCGTAGGTCGACGTGAGCGTCATGACCTTCGAGATGCCGAGCTTGTTCAGGGTGTCCTGGGACGTGCCCTGGAACTCCGCCGGGTAGTCCATCGAGCCGACGCCCATGATGACCGACTGTCCGGGCATCAGGCGCGGCACGGAGTGGACGGTGCCGAGGCCGCCGGGGTTGGTCAGCGAGACCGTGACACCGGTGAAGTCGTCCATGCCGAGCTTGCCGTCGCGGGCGCGGCGGACGATGTCCTCGTAGGCCTGCCAGAACTCGAAGAAGTTCAGCGTCTCGGCCTTCTTGATGCCCGCGACGACCAGCTGGCGGTCGCCGTTGGGCTTCACCAGGTCGATGGCGAGACCGAAGTTGATGTGCTCCGGCTTGACCAGCGTCGGCTTGCCGTCCTTCTCCGCGAAGGAGTAGTTCATCGACGGCATGGCCTTGATGGCCTGCACCATCGCGTAGCCGATGAGGTGGGTGAAGGAGATCTTCCCGCCCCGGGCGCGCTTCAGGTGGTTGTTGATGACGATGCGGTTGTCGAACAGCAGCTTCACCGGGACCGCGCGCACGGACGTCGCCGTGGGGACCTCGATGGAGGCGTTCATGTTCTTCGCGACGGCGGCGCTCGGGCCGCGCAGCGTCACGAACTCGGGGCCGCCGGCGGCCTCGGTCGCGGGCTGCGCCTTGGCGGGAGCCGGAGCCTTCACTGCAGCGGCGGCCGGCTTCGCGGGCGCCGCGGCGGCGGGCTTGGCCACCGGGGCGGCCGGAGCCGGAGCCGGAGCCGGAGCTGCGGCCGGAGCCGGGGCTGCCGGTGCGGCGGGCGCCGCGGCAGTGCCCGCAGCCCCCGCGGCTGCGGTACCGGCGGTGCCGACGGGACCGGAACCCTGTGCGGGGGCTCCGGTCGTCGGCTGGGCCGGGGCACCCGGCTTGTAGTCGGCGAAGAAGTCCCACCAGGCTCGGTCAACCGAATTCGGGTCCTGGAGGTACTGCTGATAGATCTCGTCGACGAGCCACTCATTGGGACCGAAAGCGGCGGCAGGGCTCTTGCCCTGCCCCTCTTGGTCGGTCGAGGTGCTCGAGTTACTGGGGGACTGTGGCGACACGGCGGTAACCGCCCTCTTCCGCTTCTCACAAGGTGATGGACAGCGGGAATAAAGGCTACGCCTCCAACACCGGGACTTGCAGACCGGGCCGGTCATCCGTCGCGTAAGTCACACCGGAAGCCGTGTTTCGGCGCTGGAAATGGCGGGAAACAAGCGGGGTTCCGGTTCACCTTGGGTACGTCGTTGTACGAGTGCGGCCCATCGGCCCGCACCCCGTGGCGAATGGCACGGCGATCTTGTGCTTCCGGTTCGAACCCTACGTCAACTTTGAACGCGGGGCAGGCCCGGAAGAGTGACCTGGATCCGGCAGCCGCGAGCCGATTCGGCCACGCCGATCCGGCCGCCGTGCAGGTCCACGGCCCACCGGGCGATGGCGAGGCCGAGACCGGTGCCGCCGTCGCTGCCGGGGCCGTGCGCGGCGCCCTTCACATGGCCGCCCCGGTTGAAGCGCTCGAAGACACGGTGCCACTCGGAGCGGGGGATGCCGGGGCCCTCGTCGAGGACCTCCAGATCGAGCGACTCCGGGTAGAGACCGCGCCGCGCGAGCACGGTCACGCGGCCGTGCGGAGGGCTGTGTTTCACGGCGTTGTCGATGAGGTTGGCCACGACCTGGTGGATCCGCTCGGGGTCCGCGTGCGCGGTCAGCTCGGGCGGGGACACGTCCAGGTGCAGATGCACGTCCGTACGCGTATGGGTGCCGGAGCCCGAGGCGATGCCGGCGCGCTGCGAGGCGACCATGTTGGCCTCCTTCAGGACGCCCGACAGATACGGCCACACCTCGAAGCGGCGGGCCTTGAGCGGGACCACGCCGTTGTCGAGCCGGGAGAGGTCGAGCAGCGTCTCGACCAGCCGGCCCAGGCGCTCCGTCTGCTTCAGCGCCGTGCGCATGGTCTCGGGGTCGGCGGCCGAGACCCCGTCCACGACGTTCTCCAGGACGGCGCGCAGGCCCGCGATCGGGGTGCGCAGCTCGTGCGAGACGTTCGCCACGAGCTCCTTGCGCTGCTGGTCCTGGGCCTCCAGGTCATCCGCCATGCGGTTGATCGTCGCGGCCAGGTCGCCGAGCTCGTCGCGCCGGTCCGCGCCACGCACCCGGCGCGTGTAGTCGCCGTGCGAGATGGCGCGGGCGACCGTGTTCATCTCGTCGAGCGGCGCGGTCAGCGAGTGCGCCACGAACTGGGTGATGAGGAGTGTCGCGATGACCGAGAAGACCGTGATGAAACGGAGCTCGGTCTGGGTGCGGACGGCGACCATCAGCAGTCCGGTCGTGATGAACACCGAGACGACGACCAGCGTGCCGAGCTTGGTCTTGATGGAGAACGGCCGCAGGCCGGCCTGCACCCAGTGGCCCGCCAGGGGCCGGGCGGCCGGGGGAGCGCCGGGCGCAAGGCCCGGCGCCCCCGGCTCGTACCCGTCCGCGTCCCGTACGTCGGATGCGCCGCCGCTGCCGGTCATGGCGTCGGCGTCTCCAGCGCGTAGCCCACACCGTGCACGGTGCGGATCCGCTCGGCGCCGATCTTCCGGCGCAGCGCCTTGATGTGGCTGTCGACGGTCCGGGTGCCCGACGCGTCCGCCCAGTCCCACACCTCGGCGAGCAGCTGCTCGCGCGAGAGGACGGCGCGGGGGGTGTTGGCCAGGCAGACCAGGAGGTCGAACTCCGTGGGCGTCAGGTGGACGTCCTCGGAGCGCACCCGCACGCGGCGCTGTGCGTGGTCGATCTCCAGCTCGCCGAGCCGCAGGATGCCGCTCCTGGGCGTGGCCGCCGCGAGCGCCGCGCGCTCGACCCTCCGCAGCAGGACGTGCACGCGCGCCGCGAGCTCCCGCATCGAGAAGGGCTTCGTCATGTAGTCGTCGGCACCCACGCCGAGCCCGACGAGCATGTCCGTCTCGTCGTCGCGCGCCGTGAGCATCATCACCGGCACCGGCCGCTGCGCCTGCACACGGCGGCAGACCTCGAGCCCGTCGAAGCCGGGCAGCATGATGTCGAGGATCAGCAGGTCCGGCTGCCATGCCTCGGCCGTGTCGACCGCCGCCGGACCGTCCTGTGCCGTTTGCACTAGGAATCCCTCGGCACGCAGCCGAGCGGCGATGGCGTCGACGATCGTGGGGTCGTCCTCGACGACCAGGACCCGTCGCTGGGCACCCGGCGTAGCCGTGGTGCCGTTGTGGGAGGTGTGTGTCTGCTCCATCGCCCCGCCCCTGAATGCGCACATCCGTGTGCGCTTGACGCTTGAATGATCTGGGTTTCGGCAGTCAGCGTACGGGGAGTTACCGCGAGTCGGCTACGCAGGCCTGACCCCGAGATGTACGACGTCCGGAACGCCCCGGACAACCGGGATCTCTTCGGTGCGGACCGACCGGAATCCGGCATTCCACAAGGTTCCTTCAAAATTTGCGGAGGGCTGTGCGGACCACACGGCGAGCACGCCACCAGGGGCGAGCCTCTCCCGGCAGGCCGCGAGACCTACCGGTGAGTAGAGGTTGTCATTACCCTCCGTCACCGTCCAGTCGGGTCCGTTGTCGATGTCGAGGCACAGCGCGTCGTACGTCTCGGTCGATTCCTGGACGTACGAGACAAGGTCCGCCTCCACAATCTCCGTGCGCGGATCGGCGAGCGCGGACCGTGACAGCTCGGACAGCGGTCCCTCGCGATGCCAGTCGACGATCGCCGGCTCGCGCTCCACGACGGCGATGCGGCCCCAGCGGGAATTCGCAGCCGCGTGCGTGAGGGAGAATCCGACACCGAGCCCGCCGATAAGAATTCTTGGCGCCGGGCGGTCGTCGAGGGCGTCGAGCGCCGCGTCGACCAGGAGGCGCTCGGAGCGCCCGTCGGACGTGTCCATCAGGAAGCATCCGTTGGCGATGATCTGGAGCAGCGCGCCGTGGCGCCGCAGCACGACCTCTCCGAAGGGCCCTTCGCGCCGGTCGAGGACGACGGGGGCGGTGTGGTCGGTGTCGTACGGGGTGGGGTACGAGGTGGACATGGCGTCCATCCTGCCGTAACCGGCGCGACGCCTGACTGTCCCTGAAAGGGAGTTGGCGGCTCTCCTGTGCAGGTCCTGTGGATCGGGCCGCACGTGGCGCCGGTCATAGACAGTGCGGGTGCGAGGGGCGAAGGGTTGGGGCGGGCCGGACGGGAAAGGATGCCGCAGGTGGAGCGTGGCGTGACGGTCGAGGCTGGCGGGGCGGATGTTTCTTCGGGGACGCTGCCCGAGGCTTCGCCACTCCTGTCGCGGCACCTGCTCGACGCCATCCCGGCTCAGGCGCCGGGCAGTGGCACAGCGCTTGACGCGACCGGCGGGCGCACGGCGCCCGAGACCGCCGCCCCTCGTCGCCGGCTGCGCCCCTGGCGGCTGTTGCCCACGCCCACGGGGACCCCGTTCACCTTCGTCTACGCCGCCGTGCTCATCGGCACGTCCCTCTTCGCGCTGTTCGCCGATCCCGGCGTCGTCGAGTCCGCGCTGCGGGGTTCCAGTACCGACGTGGCGCACCTCGCGCACACGCCCGTGTTCGTGCTGGTCGCGAGCGCGCTGTGGATCGCCGGCGGGATCACATCCCCGTTCGCGGTCTGCTTCCTGGTCGTCCTCACGGCGCTGGAGCGCAGGATCGGCGGCCTGCGCACCGCCGGTGTCTTCGTCCTCGGCCACACCGTGGCGACGCTCGCCACCGAGGTGCCGGTCGGGCTCTCCGTGATGGCCGGGCATCTGCCAGAGAGCTCCCTGCACCGCCTCGACTACGGCATCAGCTTCGGCGTGGCCGCGAGCATCGGCGCCCTCGCCGGTCTCCTCACGCCCTGGCTGCGCTGGACCGTGCTCGCCGTCTGCGGCGGAATGCTGGTCGAGGACCTCATCGCGTTCACCGACCCGATGGCGAACTGGGGCCACCTCATGGCCCTCGCCATTGGCATCGGGACCTGGCCGCTGGTGCGCCGGTGGCGGCGCGTGCCGGGATCCTCCGCGACCTGACGCAGTCCCCCGGCCGGCCCATGGTCGTACATGTCACACACCCCCTCTGAACTGCGGATTTCCCCTGCCCATCCGCTGATCGCCGAGAGCGAACAGCGGCAGGGGAACATTCACGGGCTCACGTGCATTGAGTCTCCATAGCTCAACTTGACTGCTTAAGGGGAGATCATGGCATCGACGTCCACACCGCTCACCCTGCCCGTGCTGCCGCTCGACGACGAGGTCGTGCTGCCCGGAATGGTGGTGCCCCTGGACCTCAACGACAACGACGTACGCGCCGCGGTGGAGGCCGCCCAGGCAGCGGCCCGTTCCAGCGGGTCTGTGGGCGGCAGCAAGCCGAAGGTGCTTCTTGTTCCCCGGATCGACGGCACGTACGCGAACACCGGCGTGCTCGGGACCGTCGAGCAGGTGGGCCGGCTCGCCGACGGCGACCCCGGCGCCCTGATCCGCGGCCGCAGCCGGGTGCGGATCGGCGCGGGCACGACCGGCCCCGGCGCCGCCCTGTGGGTGGAGGGCCTCGCGGTCGAGGAGACCGTGCCGGAGCCGCTGCCCGGCTCCGTGACCGAGCTGGTCACCGAATACAAGGCACTCGCCACGAACTGGCTGAAGAAGCGCGGCGCCTGGCAGGTCGTGGACCGCGTCCAGCAGATCGACGACGTCTCCGCGCTCGCCGACAACTCCGGCTACTCGCCCTTCCTGAGCACCCCGCAGAAGGTGGAGCTCCTGGAGACGGCCGACCCGGTCGCCCGGCTCAAGCTGGCCACCGAGCAGCTGCGCGAGCACCTCGCCGAGCAGGACGTGGCCGAGTCCATTGCCAAGGACGTCCAGGAAGGCGTCGACAAGCAGCAGCGAGAGTTCCTGCTGCGGCGCCAGCTGGACGCCGTGCGCAAGGAGCTGCGCGAGCTGAACGGTGAGTCGGAGGGCGAGGAGTCCGACGACTACCGCACGCGGGTCGAGGCCGCCGACCTTCCGGAGAGGGTCCGCGAGGCCGCGCTCAAGGAGGTCGAGAAGCTGGAGCGGTCCAGCGATCAGTCCCCCGAGGGCTCGTGGATCCGCACCTGGCTCGACACGGTCCTCGAACTGCCGTGGAACGAGCGCACCGAGGACGAGTACGACATCCAGGGCGCCCAGAGCGTCCTCGACGCCGAGCACTCGGGCCTGGAGGACGTGAAGGAGCGCATCACCGAGTACCTGGCCGTGCGCAAGCGGCGTTCCGAGCGCGGGCTCGGCGTCGTCGGCGGGCGCAGGGGCGGCGCGGTGCTCGCGCTCGTCGGCCCGCCCGGCGTCGGCAAGACCTCGCTCGGCGAGTCCGTGGCGCACGCCATGGGCCGCAAGTTCGTCCGCGTCGCCCTCGGTGGCGTACGGGACGAGGCGGAGATCCGCGGACACCGGCGTACGTACGTGGGCGCCCTGCCGGGCCGTATCGTGCGGGCGATCAAGGAGGCCGGGTCGATGAACCCGGTCGTGCTGCTCGACGAGATCGACAAGGTGGGGTCCGACTTCCGGGGCGACCCGGCGGCCGCCCTGCTCGAAGTCCTCGACCCGGCGCAGAACCACACGTTCCGCGACCACTACCTGGAGGTCGAACTCGACCTCAGCGACGTCGTGTTCCTCGCGACGGCGAACGTCCTGGAGGCCATCCCGGAGGCCCTGCTCGACCGTATGGAGCTGGTCAGGCTCGACGGGTACACCGAGGACGAGAAGGTCGTCATCGCCCGCGATCACCTGCTCCCGCGCCAGCTGGAGCGGGCCGGTCTGGACAAGGGCGAGGTCACCCTCGACGAGAGCGCGCTGCGCAAGCTCGCCGGGGAGTACACGCGGGAAGCCGGCGTACGCAACCTGGAGCGGTCCGTCGCACGCCTGCTGCGCAAGGTCGCGGCCCAGCACGAACTGGGCGAGCGCGAGCTGCCGTTCACCGTAGAGGACACCGACCTGCGGAGCCTCATCGGGCGTCCGCACCACGTGCCCGAGGCGGCGCAGGACCCGGCCGAGCGCCGTACGGCGGTGCCGGGCGTGGCCACCGGACTCGCGGTCACCGGAGCGGGCGGCGACGTCCTCTACGTGGAGGCGTCCCTGGCCGACCCGGAGACCGGCGCGGCCGGCCTGACCCTGACCGGTCAGCTCGGTGACGTGATGAAGGAGTCCGCGCAGATCGCGCTCTCCTTCCTGCGCTCGCACGGCGCCGAACTGGAGCTGCCCGTCGCCGACCTGAAGGACCGGGGCGTGCACATCCACTTCCCGGCGGGCGCGGTGCCGAAGGACGGCCCGAGCGCGGGAGTCACCATGACGACCGCTCTCGCGTCGCTGCTCAGCGGGCGCCAGGTCCGTACGGACGTGGCGATGACCGGTGAGGTGTCGCTGACCGGCCGTGTGCTGCCGATCGGTGGCGTCAAGCAGAAGCTGCTCGCCGCGCACCGGGCCGGGATCACGACGGTCGTCATCCCGAAGCGGAACGAGGCGGACCTGGACGACGTCCCCGCCGAGGTCCTGGAGAAGCTGGACGTGCACCCGGTGACGGACGTGCGGCAGGTGCTCGAACTGGCACTGGCGCCGGCCGCCCTGGAGGTTACGGTCGCGGCGTGACGACTGCCCTTCGGTGGGCTTCGCCCACTGGGGCCGGATGACGAAGGCCCGGGTCCCCTTGGGGGCCCGGGCCTTCCCTGTGCGGCGGCCGCTAGCCGTTGGCCAGCGCCTGCAGTCGGTCGTAGGCGCCGTTGAACTTGCTGTGGTCGCCGACCGTCGGGCCGGACGACGTGTACTGCCACATCGTGTAGAAGCCCCAGCCGGCCGGGAGCGCGCCCGGGTCGGTGTTGTAGCGGGCGATCCAGAGCGGGTTGGTCGCCCCGAAGGCGCTGGAGTTGCCGGTGCACTCGGTCCACCAGCTCGTCGCCGTGTAGATCACGGCGTCGCGGCCGGTGCGGGCCTTGTACTGGTTCACGAAGTCACGGATCCAGCTGACCATCCCGGCCGCGGTCTTGCCGTAACAGGCCGCGCCGTACGGGTTCCACTCGATGTCGAGCGCGCCCGGCAGGGTCCTGCCGTCCCGGGACCAGCCGCCCCCGTGGTCCACGAAGTAGTTGGCCTGGGCGGCACCGGTCGTCGTGTCCGGGGTCGCGAAGTGGTACGCGCCGCGGATCATGCCGACGTCGTAGGAGCCGTTGTACTGCTGGGCGAAGTAGGGGTTCGTGTAGTACGTGCCCTCCGTGGCCTTGACGTAGGCCCACTTCACGCCGCTGTTCCAGAGGGTCGCCCAGGCCACGTTGCCGTTGTGGCTGCTGGTGTCCACGCCCTCGGTCTGGGTCGCCTTGTTGTCGGCGGGCAGACCGCCTCGGCCGTCGTGCTCGGCGACGCCCATGCCCATCGTGGCGGAGCCACGGGCGGGGACGTCGGCCGCCTGCGCCGCGGTGGGCAGGGTGAACAGCAGCGAGAGCGCCGCGAGGATGACTCCGGCCGCAGGGATGCGCCTCAGGCGCGGGCGGCGGACGGTTCCGGATCTGTGCACGGGCATTGCGTGCCTCCGAAGGCCTCGTTGAGCTTCTGTGAGCTCGGTGGGGGGACCTTTCGACATGTCACTGGTGTGGACATGTCGCCAATGAAGCTACGCACGTAGACCGCCGGGAGGGAAGGGGGCCCGGATGCTGCCGTTGGTCTACTCCTGCGAAATACTGGCGGAGCTGCGGCAATGGCCGCGAATGGCGGAAACTTTCAGGAACGGGAAACCCTGGCATGGGTGCTGACGTGCACGAGGACGGGAACGGCGCGCGGCCGGGCGCCGAATTCGACGCGACGGAGAGTGGTGTGGACCACGAATTCTTGTCCCTGGAGCGGGAGTTGACGGTCTTCCTCAGACGGGCCCGCGCCTCCTCCGGCGAGATGGCGCGCGCCGTCCACCCGGACCTCGAACCCGCCGCCTACGGCCTCCTCGCACGCCTGGAGGAGTGCGGCCGGCAGCGGGCCACCGAACTCGCCGCGTACGTCGGCGTCGGCAAGGCCACCATGAGCCGGCAGCTGCGCGCCCTGGAGGACCTCGGGCTCGTCGCGCGCGAGCCCGACCCCGCCGACGGCCGCGCCTGGCTCGTCCACCTCACCGACGAGGGCCGCGCCAACTTCCGCCAGGTGCGCGACGCCCGCCGGGCCACGTACGTACGCCAGCTCGCGGGCTGGGACCGCACCGAGGTGGCGGAACTGGCTCGCCTGCTGCACCAGTTGAACGCCGGGGCCGAGGGCTAGTCGCGCCCTACAGCTCCACGTACACCGCCGTCGCGTCGTCATGGGTCTTGCTGCGCCGCAGGAAGACCCGGTCCTGCTCGTCCGCGTCCTCCAGGGCCCGTACGCGCGCGACCGCCGCGTGAGCGCCCTCCTTGCGTACGAGCGCGAACAGGTCTGCCCAGTCGCCCTCGCGGAACTTCTCCACCCAGCGCGTGACTCCGTCGGTCAGTGCCACGAGCGTGCGCGCCTGCGCGCGGGGGAGTTCGCCGGTGACCGCGCGGGCGGCGGCCGAGGGGTCGGCGGCGGCCGTGAAGAAGCCGCCCTCCTTGTTGCGCACCGTCGCGTCGGCCACCTCGTCCGAGACGAGGGCGGAGCGCGGCACGCGGTCGAGCCGGTCGTCCACGAGCGCCGTGACCGAGCCGGACGCGTCCTCGACCAGCAACACCGAGTCGGACAGCACCAGATACTCGACCCGCTCCGCGTCCCACCGCGCCAGGACCACGGTTGCCTGAGGCGTACGCGGGTGAGAAAGGTCACAGGTGCGCCGATGGGTGTCGGCGGTGCGGCGGATTGCCTCGGCGAGGACGGCGGTCAGCGTCATATCCCTGAGTGAAACGGACAGTTCACCCAATGCGCCGCCGAGCCGGGCCGTGAACCAGGGGACGGAATGCAGGCAGCCGGTCTCGCCCCTGGGCGGCGTGACCCCGTCCAGGACCACCAGTGCTCCACCCTGTCCGGAGGCGGGAACGGCCGCAGAGGCGTAGTCCTCGTTGGGTCGGTCGGGGCTTCCGGGCTCCGTCGCGAGTTCGATGCGCATCCGGCCAGTCTGCACGAGCCCTTCACAAGAGGCCCGTTGAGCCGCGAGTTGAGCCGCATCAGCAGGTCAGGCGCCTGGTTTCGCCCGGAATGATCGACTCCGCCGGAGAGTGGCGGGGCATCTTGCCAAAGCCTGTGAGAGACGTCCAACCGGCGCCCCGTTCGGGCTCCGTGCCCATGCCACCGGGACTTGCTCGCCAACTCCCGCTCGATGTTCACTCCTTCGGGTGGCTGGCTAGGTGATGCGCGACCACTGCTCACCGGCACTGGAATGGTCTGGAGCCATTCCAGGGGGCGCGCGCGTTGACAGATCGTCACCCGGGCCCATGGGTAGACGAGTCAGGAATGCGAGCACCGGTGCGGAAGATGCGGCCTCGACGCAAGGGCAAGCAAGCGGCCTCCGAAGCGGACGAGGGGCGCACGACGGTTCCCGCAGGACCCGCCGCGCAGGCCCCGGCGGGCACCCCCGCGAACCCCGGAGGACGACGTACCGCGCGGGTGCGCAACCGGCTCATCATCGCCGTGGCGGTAGTCGCCGCGGCGATCGCCGGTGCCGCCGCACCCGCCCTCATGACCGCGTCCGGGCAGGTCGGCGACTCCCAGGAGCTGGTCGACCTCGCGGCGCGGACCCAGCAGACCGTCACGCTCTCCCACTCCCTGGCCGACGAGCGCGACGAGGTCACCGCCTTCATCGCCGCCGGGCGGCCCAAGGGTGAGGGGCTCTCCGAGAGCCGCAGCGCCCGCGTCGACCGGCAGCTCGAAGAGCTCCGCACCGACGCACCGGCCCCGCTGCAACGCGACCTCGCCGGCATCGCGGCCGTCCGCCGGGCCGCGCTCACCGGCAAGGGGAGCGCCCTCGAGGCGCACAAGGCGTACTCCGACGCGATCAACGAGCTGCACCGCACCGCCGAGCAGCTCGCCGAGAGCACCCCGCCCCGCGCGGGTTCCGGAGCACACGCCTTCGCCGACCTCGACCGGGCCGTCGAACAGGCCTCCGCCGCCCGCGGTCTCCTGCTCGCCGCGCTGGCCGTGCCGCGCTCCAGCCAGACGTCCACGGTCATCGACCCGGTCACCGGACTGCCGAAGACCGTCGTCTCCCAGGACTCGGCCGACGGCAAGCAGCGCGACGCCCTGAGCGCCGCCGCCCAGCAGGCCCAGGTACGCGAACAGGCCGCGCTCGCCGACTTCGAGGACGCCGCCCCGGCCGCGTCCGTCGCCTCCTACGGCGCGACGGTCACGGGGCCCGACGTCACCAAGGCCGACAAGTACCTGGCCGCCCTCACGGACGAGCCCACGCTGTCCGCCGACGACCTCGCCGGCAACCCCAAGAACATCGACGCCGCGCTGTCCGCCCGTATCGACCTGATGCGCGGCGCCGAGTCGTCCCTCTACGACCGGCGCACCAAGGACCTCGCCCTGCTGCGCGACGACGATGTCGACGCGCTCGAGGTCCGCATCGCGCTGGCCGGTCTGTGCCTGCTCGTCGCCGTCGGCGTCTCGATGGCCATGGCCCGCACACTGACCAGGCCGCTCGCGGTGCTCCGCCTCGGCTCGGCCCGCCTCGCGGGGGACCCGGTGAGCGAGGAGCCGGTCAAGTTCACCGGCCGCAACGACGAGTTCGCCCAGGTCGTACGGTCCGTCAACGCCCTGCACGCGCACACGGTCGGCCTCCAGGAGCGCCTCACCACGCTGGAGGCCGACCGCAAGCACCTGATCGGCCAGCGCGCGACCATGGCCGACGAGCGCGAGAAGCTGCGCGCCGAACTCGCCGCGGCCGCGGCCCACCTGGACCGGGTCCGGCACAGCATCCACGGCACGTTCGTGAACCTCGCCCTGCGCACCCTCGGCCTCGTGGAGCGCCAGCTCGGCGTCATCGAGAACCTGGAGGAGCGCGAGCAGGACCCCGAGCGCCTCGCGACCCTCTTCAAGCTCGACCACTTCGCCACGGTCATGCGGCGGCACAGCGAGAACCTCCTCGTACTCGCCGGCGCCGAGCACGGCCACGGAAACCCGGGCGCCGTCCCGCTGGTCGACGTCGTGCGTGCCGCGGTCAGCGAGATCGAGCGCTACGAGCGGGTCCGGATCTCCGCGCTCCCGCCGCACGCGCACCTCGCCGGCTTCGCCGCCGACGACCTCAGCCACCTTGTCGCCGAAGTCCTGGAGAACGCCACGTCGTTCTCGCCGCCCGACGCCTCCGTCGAGGTGTCCGGCTGGCTCCTGGAGAGCGGCGAGGTCATGCTCTCCGTCCAGGACGAGGGCATCGGCATGACCGACGAGCGGATGAAGGAGCTCAACGCCCGCCTCGCCGCCTTCGCGGACGACGAGATGTTCGACCCCGAGGACGGCGACGGCCTCGGCCTCGGCCTGTACGTCGTGGCCCGGCTCGCCGCCCGCCACGGCGTGCGGGTGCAGCTGCGCGAGCAGAAGCAGGGCGGGATCGCCGTCGTCGTCGTGCTGCCCAGGACGCTCCTCGCGGCGGCCCCCGCGGCAGCCGTGCCGCCGCGGGTCCCGGTGGCGGGCGCCGCGCCCGCCGTGCACCTGCCCGGATCCGAGGCCGAGGCCAACTCCAATGTCCTGAGCGGCCGTTCCAAGGAAGGCCACGACCCGCTGATCGCCGCGGCGGAGCACGCCGTACGGGAAGCGGGCACAGCCGCCGAAGCGCCTGCACCGGTGGCGGAACCCGAACCGGAGCTCACGAAGCCCGCGGTCCCGGCCGAGTCGCCCGCCGAGACGACCATGACGCTGACGGCGCCGATCCCGGCCGTCGACCCGGAACCCGTACCCGCCGTCGACCCGGAACCCGTACCGGCGGCAGTTTCCGAGCCCGCGCCGCAGACCCTGCACCTCGACGACGAGCCCGCGCACGAGCGGGTCGCCGACGAGACGGGCGCCGGGCAGACCAGCGGCACCCCGGGCCTGCCCACCCGGCCCAAGGCCGACACGCCTCCCGCTCCCGAGGCGGCGGACGAGCCCGTGATCCCCGCGGCCCGTACCCCCCAGTGGGAGCGCGTCACGGACAAGGGCCTGCCCAAGAGGACCCCCAAGATCTCGGCCCCCGCGCCCGCCGCGGCGCCGCGCACCGGATCCGTCGACGCGGACGCCCTGCGCCGCAGGCTCGGCGGATTCCACCAGGGGGCCAACAAGGGACGGCGGGACGTCGAGGCCGAGATCGGCGGGACGGAACAGACCGCAGAACCCAAGGGGGACACAGTCGAGGAGGCAAGCAGTTGACTGCGCCCAGTCGCACGCCGAGTGCGTCCACCCCCGGATTCGGACTCAGTACCGAAGCCCGCAACCTGCACTGGCTGCTGACCAATCTGGTGGAGGAGGTGCCAGGGCTCCTCTCGGTCGCGGTCGTCTCCTCCGACGGGCTGCTCCTGCTCTCCTCCGACCCCGGCAGGAACAATGAGAGCCCTGCCGACCACAGCGGCGGACCCAAGGGGTCAAGCGCCGACCTGGCCACGATCGTGTCCGGCATCGGCAGCCTCACCATCGGTGCCGCCAAGCTGATGGACGGCGGCAGCGTCAAGCAGACCATGGTCGCGATGGAGGAAGGCAGCCTCTTCGTCATGTCCATCAGCGACGGCTCACTGCTCGGCGTGCACGCCACCCCGGACTGCGACATGAGCGTCGTCGCCTACCACATGGCGCTCTTCGTCGGCCGTGCCGGGCACGTCCTCACGCCCGAACTCCGCAGTGAACTGCGCCAGTCGATGGAGAACGCCAAGTGAGCAGCAGCAGTAGCGTCACCAATCTCAGTACCGGCGGCCCGAAACTTCCCACCCGGGGCGGCGACCGCAAGCCGGCCCGGGTGCGCCCCTACTCGCTCACCGGCGGCCGCACCCGCTTCGGCCATGTGCTGCTCGTCGAGACGTTCGTCGCCGCGCTCGAAGCGCCCGAGGAACGCCTCGAGATAGGCCAGGGCACGCTCTCGACGCGGATCATGCCGGAGATGCGGGCGATCGTGGAGCTGTGCCGCCGCATGCGCACGGTCGCCGAGATCGCCGCGCTCCTGAAGATGCCCCTCGGCGTGGTCCGCGTACTGCTCAGCGACCTCGCCGACCAGGGAAAGATCCGCGTTTACGGAACCGGCCACGGCCCGGGCCAGCCGGACCGCGCACTGCTTGAAAGGGTGCTGAGTGGACTCCGTCGTCTCTGAAGGCGTCACCGAGGGCGTCACGCCCGCCTTCGTACCTGCCCAGCCGTCGTCCGGCCGTGAAGCCATCGCCTTCGAGCCCCAGGAAGAGCTCCAGGCCTGGCAGACGGACCGCACCCGCGCCCCGATCGCCACGAAGATAGTGGTGGCCGGCGGCTTCGGCGTCGGCAAGACCACCCTCGTCACCGCCGTCTCGGAGATCCAGCCCCTCCAGACCGAGGCGCTGATGACCCAGGCGAGCGAGGAGACCGACGACCTCACCGCCACCCCGGACAAGACCACGACCACGGTCGCCATGGACTTCGGGCGGATCACGCTCGACGACGACCTGGTGCTCTACCTCTTCGGCACGCCGGGGCAGCAGCGCTTCTGGTTCATGTGGGACGACCTGGTGCGCGGCGCGATCGGCGCGGTCGTGCTCGCCGACACCCGGCGGCTGTCCGACTGCTTCCCGGCCCTCGACTACTTCGAGAGCTGCGGGCTCCCGTACGTCGTCGCCGTCAACCACTTCGACGGCTCCGACGAGTTCGCCGCCGCCGACGTGCGCGAGGCTTTGACGGTGCCGCCGCACATCCCTGTCCTCATCATGGACGCGCGGCAGCGCATCTCGGTCGTCGAGACCCTCCTGGCCCTCGTCGGCCACGCGCTCGACGCCACCCCCGAATAGCCACCACCCCTCAGCAGTAGAAGAGGCACCCGCATGCGGAAGATACTCGTCGTCGGAGCCGGACAGTCCGGTCTCCAGCTCGCCCTCGGCCTCCAGTCGAACGGGTACGAGGTCACCCTGATGTCCAACCGCACCGCGGACGAGATCCGGTCCGGCCGGGTCATGTCCACGCAGTGCATGTTCGACACGGCGCTCCAGCACGAGCGCGACCTCCAGGTGAACTTCTGGGAGTCCCAGGCCCCGAAGATCGAGGGCCTCGGCGTCTCCGTCGCCGCCCCCGGCTCCTTCGACCCGGGCCCCTCGCAGCGCGCCATCGACTGGGTGGGCAAGCTCGACGGCTACGCGCAGTCCGTCGACCAGCGCGTGAAGATGGCCGGCTGGATGGAGACGTTCGCGCAGCGCGGCGGCCAGCTCGTCATCCACGGCGCCGCGGTCTCCGACCTCGACTACTTCGCCCGCACCTACGACCTGGTGCTCGTCTCCGCCGGCAAGGGCGAGCTGGTCTCGATGTTCGGCCGCGACGCCTCGCGCTCCCCGTACACCGAGCCGCAGCGCGCGCTTGCCGTCGCGTACGTGCACGGCATGGGCCCCCGCCCCGAGCACCCGGAATTCGACGCCGTGCGCTGCAACCTGGTGCCCGGCGTCGGCGAGCTGTTCGTCATGCCGACCCTCACCACCTCGGGCCGCGCGGACATCCTGTTCTGGGAGGGCATCCCCGGCGGTCCGCTGGACGCCTTCAAGGGCGTCAAGGACCCCTCGGAGCACCTGGCCCTCACCCTGGAGCTGATGGAGAAGTTCACGCCCTGGGAGTACGCGCGCGCCACGAAGGTCGAGCTGACCGACGCCAACGCGACCCTCGCCGGCCGTTACGCGCCGACCGTCCGCAACCCGATCGGGCGGCTGCCCGGCGGCGGCG
Organism: Streptomyces sp. CB01635; assembly: GCF_002803065.1. Lineage (GTDB taxonomy): Bacteria > Actinomycetota > Actinomycetes > Streptomycetales > Streptomycetaceae > Streptomyces. Next base: position 129,145 of record NZ_NNBL01000011.1, on the reverse strand, counting down.
CGGTCCTCGGTGTCGCCGATGTCGTCGTCGCCAACGACCCGATCACGGGCCAGGGTTCGAACTCGGCGTCCAAGTGCGCCGCCTCGTACCTCGACTCGATCACCGAGCACGGCGACAAGCCGTTCGACGAGGAGTGGATGCAGTCCACCTTCGACCGCTACTGGGACACCGCGCAGCACGTCGTGAAGTGGACCAACGCGATGCTGGGCGTCCCGCCGGAGCACGTCCTCAACCTGATCGGCGCCGCCGGCCAGCTCCAGCCGGTCGCCGACCGCTTCGCGAACGGCTTCAACAACCCGGCCGACTTCGAGAACTTCTTCTATGAGCCCGAGAAGACGAACGCCTACCTGGCCTCCGTCTCCGGCTGATCCCGCGGCGGGGCGCGCACCGGTCAGCCGGTGGGCGCCCCCGCGGCGCCGTACCCGGTGTCGTCGCCGCCCGTCGCGCCCCCGGGCAGCTTCGGCGGGGTGTAGCCCTTCATCGACACGTCTCCCTGATCGGGGCGGACGGCGCCGAGCAGCGGGTTGGCCGCGATCGGCGACACCTTGACCTTCGCGCCCGGCCGCGGCGCCTGCACCACCATCCCGTCGCCCAGGTACATCGCCACGTGCGTGGCCTCGCGGAAGTACACGACGAGATCCCCGGGCCGCAGCTTGTTCAGCGGGACGCGCGGCAGTTTCGCCCACTGCTCCTGCGAGGTGCGGGGAATGACCTCGCCCGCGTGCTCCCACGCCTGCGACGTGAGCCCCGAGCAGTCGAACGACGCGGGCCCTTCCGCGCCCCACACGTACGGCTTCCCGATCTGCTTCACCGCGTACGCGACTGCCGCGTCCCCGGCCCGTGACGGCGCCTGCTGTGAACTGAGCGCGCCCGACGCCATGAACGTTTTCTGGGCCTTCGCCATCCCCGCGTCCTCCAGGCGGGTCAGCTCGGCGAGCTGGCCCGGGCCGAGTGAGGCGAGCAGCCTCTCGACGTCCTTGAGGCGGGCCTGGACAGCGTCCCGGTCCTTCTTCTGCCGCTCCGACAGCCGAGTCTGCTCGGCGAGCGCCTTGCGTGCCTGCGTCGCCAGGCTGTCGGCGCGCTTCTCGCCGCCGACGAGCCGGTCCACGGTCGCCATGCGCTCCTGGGCCACGCGCCGGATCACATGGCCCTGGTCGAGGGCGTGCTGCGGGTCGCGGGCGAGGAGCAGGCGCAGGTAGGGGGAGAGGTTGCTGCTGCCCTGGTACTGCTCGCGGGCGAGGCGTCCTGCCGCGCCCCGGCTTTCGTGGAGCGAGGTGCGGGCCGTGGCCAGCTTGCGGGCCAGGTCGCCGGCCGTCTTCCGGCGCTTCTTGAGCTTCTCGGCGGTCGCGTTGTACTTCTCGGTGGCCTTCTCGGCTTCCTGGTAAAGGCGCTGAAGATCCGTCAGGAGTGTGGCGACGGCGTTGCGGTTGGCCGCGGGGAGGGGCTGGGGGTCCGGTGTGGGTGCGGCGGACGCGGGCCCCGGCGCCGCGAGCGTCGATGCCACCGCCGCCGCACAGGCCCACCGCAGAAGGCTTCCTGACACGTCATCACCTCCGGTGCGGGGCGGTCCGTCCGTCCCGCACCGTGAGCATCAACACGTCCGCCCGCCCGCGCGCCTCCTGCTGGGCGGTTCGGCCCAAGGACCTCACCCGGCCGGGGGACTCCACGAAGGTGATCTACGATGTCGGCTGCTACGGACGCGGCTTGGACCAGGGCCACCGGAGCCCGCTGTCGTCGCGCCCCGAAGGGTCGTACTCGTACTTCCAGCGGTGAGTGAACCGGATCTTGCCGGGGGTCATCGGCACCCGGCGGTAGATGAGCACCGTGCCCGGGGAACCGTCGGGGCCCGGCACCGGGATGCGGTACACCTTCGGCGGATGCCCCGTCGGTCCCAGCAGCACGGGCAGCACCCGCCCGTCCATCGGCCCGCCGACGAACGGCGTCTCTTCGCTCTTCACGGCACCAGTGTCACAGCAGGTGTGCCGCGTCACTCACCACGGGCAGCACCAGGCGGGCCAGCCGGCCCACGGGCCCGTCCGCCGTCTCCAGGGCCAGCGCGTGCCGCACCGCCTCGGCGGTCTGCGGGTCGCGGCCCGCCGTCGCCGTGAGGACGGCCATGAACTGGTCGACGAGCCCGTCGCGCAGCTCGTCCAGCGGCGGCTTCTTGTCCTCGTCGAGCCAGATCAGCGAGGCCGCCTCCACGGCCGTGATCCACATGCGTACGGTCATCCGCAACCGGGGACCCGGGTCCGCCACGGCGAGATGGCTCAGGATGTGCTCGGCCGCCGCCCTGCGCACGCCGTCCACGATCGACGTCGTCCGCGACGTCTCCACCACGCTGCCGCCCTGGAGCAGCGCGGCGAACCCCATGTCGTGCTGGTCCACGAAACCGAGGTAGCGGTCGAGGGCCCGCGTGAGCCGGCCGCTCAGCGGTCCTTCCTGCGGCTCCGCGAAGCACTTCTCCAGCTCGTCGGCCGCGGAGCGCAGCGCGGCCTCGTACAACTGCTGCTTGCCGCCGGGGAAGTACCGGTAGACGAGCGGCCGCGAGACACCGGCCGCCTCCGCCACGTCGTCGAGGGACACCTCCTCGGGTGCCCGGTGCGCGAAGAGGGACAGCGCGGCGACGAGGAGCTGGCTGCGACGCTCCTCGACGCTGAGCCGTCGGTACGCGCGGGTTCCGGGTGCCGAGGTCATGTCCCGCAGCGTAACCGGCTTTTCGTGCGAGGGTCCTGTACGGAGGCGCTCCGCCGGGCCCCGGGCGCAGTCCGAGGCGAGCAGTCCGGACGACTTCCACAGCTTGTGTCCGGTGCCCCGCATGACGCCGGTGTCGTCCAGGCATTGTCGATGTGCGGCTCCGCTGCGTGGCGGTCAGGCGAGCAGTCCGGACGACTTCCACAGCCTGCGTCCGACGCCCCGCATGACCCCGATGTCGTCCAGGAAGTCCGTCAGGCGCTTGGCGCCGGTCTGCATGATCTCGCGCCGGTGGCCGCTGGCCTTGACCTGCGCCAGCGCCTCCTTCGGGTCGAGCCCCGCCCGCTCGTAGGCGGCCGGGTTGTGGAACGCCGTGTAGATCACGCGGGCGGCCTCGCCGCACACGATCCGGGTGTACGCCCCCTCCGCCGGGCCGCACTTCACCATCTGGCGGCGCAGCTCCTCACGGGCGTAGCGCACGTGCCGCGCCTCCTCGATGACGTGGATGCGGGTGATGCCGCGCACCAGCGGCTGGACGCGCTCGTCCGGGAACGTCATCCGCTGCATCCAGTCGATGATCTCCTCGCCGAGCAGCGTCGCCGCGAAGGATCCCGGCGTCGTGGAGATCGTCTTGAGCACGCGCCCCAGGTTGTGGTGGATACGCGGCATGGGAAAGCTCTCGCCGACGCTCCTCTTGATCATGCGGGCGAACATCATGGAGTGCCGGCACTCGTCGGCGATCTCCGTGAGGGCGTAGCGCACATGGCTGCTGGTCAGCGACTTGTCGTAGATGTGCCGTACGAGGAGCTGCATCAGGATGATCTCGAACCAGACGCCCATGGACGCCATGGAGGCGGCCTCGTACTTGGAGAGCTCGATGCGCTGCTCCTGCGGCATCCGCTTCCACATGGGGGTGTCGTAGAGCGAGCAGAGCTCCGGGGGCCAGTACCACATGCCCTCGACGTCGGGGGCGTCCCAGTCCAGCTCCTTGTCCGGGTCGAAGGAGTGCTTGGCGGAGGAGTCGAGCAGGCGCTCGGCCACCTGCTCGCGGTCCTTGAGCAGCCCGAGCGCGTCGCGCAGACCCTCGAACGCGTCGGCTTCCGTCACGGTCGTCATGGCTGTCTCCACCTCGTCGTACGGGAAACGGTGCCGCGGCACAGGAGTTACCAGCGGTCACGTCTTATGAGACTGCCTGTCAGCAAGGCCGTCAATCCCTTGCGCGTCACTTGTTGACCCCGTGTCCACAAGCGTGTGAGCCTGCCTGTATGTCGACGCATGAGCTGTACACCAGGGCGCCCGAGGAGCTCAACTGGCAAGTACCTGCGGCTGGTTCGGCAAGATTCAGCTGGGAGTACGACGAGGGCAGGGACCGCCTCCTCGCGCTCTACCAGAAGGGCAAGGACAAGCAGTGGGACGGTGCCAAGCGCATCGACTGGGGCCTCGAGGTCGATCCCCACAACCCGCTCGGCACTCCCGACGAGGCGCTGACCCTCTACGGCACCCGGCACTGGGCGAAGATGACGGACCAGGACAAGGGCGAGCTGCGCAAGCACTACGCGTCCTGGCAGTTCAGCCAGTTCCTGCACGGTGAGCAGGGCGCGATGGTGTGCGCCGCCCGCATCGTCGAGTCCGTCCCCGACATGGACGCCAAGTTCTACTCGGCGACCCAGACCATGGACGAGGCCCGGCACGCGGAGATCTTCGGCCGCTTCCTGCACGAGAAGGTCGGGATGCTCTACCCGATCAACGACAACCTCCAGTCGCTCCTCGGCGACACCCTGCGCGACTCCCGCTGGGACATGCCCTACCTCGGCATGCAGGTCCTCATCGAGGGCCTGGCGCTCGCCGCGTTCGGCATGATCCGCGACACCACGGACAAGCCGCTGCCCCAGCAGATCCTCGCGTACGTCATGCAGGACGAGGCCCGCCATGTGGCCTTCGGGCGGATGGCCCTGCGCGACTACTACAAGCAGCTCACCGATGCCGAACTGCGCGAGCGCGAGGAGTTCGTCATCGAAGGCTGCTACCTGATGCGCGACCGGCTGCGCGGCGTCGAGGTCCTGGAGAACTTCGGCATCTCCAAGGCGGAGGCCGACGAGTACAGCGAGCAGTCCGAGTTCCTGGCCCTCTTCCGCCAGCTGCTCTTCTCCCGGATCGTGCCCTGCGTCAAGGACATCGGCCTGTGGGGCAAGCGCCTCCAGCAGGCGTACGTCGACATGGGCGTCTTCGAGATGGGCAACTCGAACCTCGACCAGCTGATGGCCCAGGACGAGGAGATCGCCGAGAAGCTCGACGCGGAACGCTTCGCGGCGGAGGAACTGGAGCGCGTCGCGGAGGTCGAGTCGACGATCGGGGAGGGCGCGCAGCAGCCCTAGGGCTCGCCCGAGCGGGACCCGGCGAGTCCGGGCCCATCCGGGGTGTCCGGGGTGTGGGGGTGTGTCACCCGCATGGAGTATTTTGCTGACGTGTCCACGCCTCAGCCACCCCAGCCCGGCCCGTACGGCCAGCAGCCCCCGGCCGGGCCCTACGGCCGGCCCGGCCCCTACGGTCCGCAGCAGCCCGGCCCGCACGGCCAGCCCGGTCCGTACGCCCAGCCGGGCCAGCCCGGTCCGTACGCCCAGCAGCCCTACCCGGGCGGTGCCCCCTACCCCGGATGGGGCGGTGCCCCGATGGGCCCGCCGCCCAAGAAGCGGCGGGTCGGGATGATTCTCGGCATCGTCGGCGGCGCGGTCGGCGTCGTCGTCATCGGCATCGTCGCGGTCGCCATGCTCGGCTCGGAGGTCGACAAGAGCTTCCCGGCGGCCGAGTACAAGCTGACCATCCCGAAGACCGTCCTCGACGGGAGGTACACCCTCACCGAGGACCTGTCCGGCACCCAGGGCAAGGAGATCGAGGACGAGGCGGACGGCGCCTGGGACGCACGCGACACCAAGGCGGCCGTCGGCCAGTACGCCGCGACCGACCCCGCCAAGAAGAACGCGGGTGTGGTGATCTCCGGCATGTACGGCCGGTTCAAGAACACCGACCTGGCCCGCAAGAACATGATGCAGGGCGCCGCCAAGAGCGACGGCGCCGAAGTCGCCGTGCCCGCCAAGGACTTCAAGCCGGCCGGCTCCGACGTCACCATCACGTGCCAGGTGCTCACCAAGGCGCAGGCGACCATCCCGATGTGCGCCTGGGCCGACGGGAACACCGGCGCCACCGTCGCCGAGATCACCCCCGAGATCGCCCTTCAGGCCCCCTCCGAGGTGGACCTCGACGCGGCGGCCGCGACCGCGGCGAAGATCCGCTCGGAGATCAGGAAGCCGATCGGCTGACGGACTCCGGCTCCGACGTCGGCTCCGGCTCGGGGCCGGCGTCGCCCGCCGGGAACGACGTACGCAGATTGAACGCGTACGGCGTCGGGCCGTGCGTCCGCAGATGGACCAGGCGTTCCTCCGCTTCCTCGACGGTGGGCAGCCACGCGTCGTCGAAGATCCGGAAGCTCGTCGCGTCCCCGGTGTCGTCCTTCAGGCGCCACACGAACCCGTCCGACGCGTCGGCGACGGCGTTCACCGGATCGAGTCCCTCCGCGAAGTCCCTCAGCTGCTCCGAGTCGAGCGGGGCGGTGAGGCGGCCGATGTTCACCTGGGCGAGTTCGTGCCGAGTCCCGTTTTCCGTCGTGTGCGCAGTCCCGTAGTCGGTCATGGACTGCACGACAGGCAGCGGACGCGTCGCCGTAGAGGGCCATTTCACCTGTCGGTATCAGGGACCAATCGCTCAATTGCCCTTACCGATGGAACGACTTGAGTACGGCCTCCATCACGTTCCGCGCGATCGGCGCCGCGCTGCCGCCCCCACTGATGTCCGTACGGTTCGCCGACGCGTCCTCGACGACCACCGCGACGGCGACCTCCGGGCCGCCCGGCTCCGGGGACCGCGCCCAGGAGATGAACCACGCGTACGGGGTGCCCTTGTTGCCCACGCCGTGCTGCGCCGTGCCGGTCTTGCCGCCCACCATCACATCGGGGATCTGCGCGTTCGTGCCCGTGCCGTCCTCCACGGCGTCCGTCATCATTTCCTGGAGCTGCGTCGCCGTGGCCGGGTTCATCGCCTGCCGGTACGTCTTCGCACCGGTCTGCGCGAGGGTGTTCCCGTTCTTGTCCGTCGTCCTGTCCACCAGATGAGGCGCCATCAGGACCCCGCCGTTGACGACGGCGGCCGACACCATGGCCATCTGCAGCGGTGTCGCCGTCGTGTTGAACTGGCCGATGGACGAGAGCGCCAGCTGCGAACGGTCCATGTCCGTGTCGAAGTTGCTCCGCGAGACGCTCGACGGGATCCTCACCCCCGCGTCGTCGAAGCCGAACCGCCTTGCCGCCGACACCATCCCTTTCAGCCCGACCTGCACACCGAGCTTCGCCATCACCGTGTTGCAGGAGACCCGGATCGCGTCCGCGAGCGACGCGTCCTCGCAGCCGCGCGCCTCGTTCCGCAGCACGGTCGACGTGTCCGGCAGGACCCAGGGGCTCGGCGTCTCCGTCGGCTCGTCCAGATCCGTCACGATGCCCGCGTCGAGGGCCGCCGCCGCGGTGACGATCTTGAAGGTCGAGCCCGGCGGATACGTCTGCCGGATCGCCCGGTTGAGCATCGGCTGACTCGGCGCGCGGTTCAGGCGCGTCCACGCCGACATCGTCGCCGAATCCGTCCCGGCGATCTTCCCCGGATCGTACGAGGGGCTGCTCACCAGGGCGAGGATCGCCCCGGTCGCCGGATTGAGCGCCGCGACCGCGCCCCGGCGCCCGGCCAGTCCGGAGTACGCCGCTCGCTGGGCCGCCCCGTTGATCGTGGTCGCCACCTTGCCGCCCGGCTGCTGTGAGCGCGTCAGGTCGTTCCACAGGGGGAGCGGGGCGAGCATCGGGTCCATGCCGGAGAGGATGTCGTCCTCGGCGTTCTCCAGCAGCGAGGTGCCGTACATCTGGGACGCGTACCCGGTCACCGGCGCGAACAACGGGCCGTGCTTGTACGTCCGTTCGTAGCGGAGCTGCTCGCCGGAATCCTTGGACCCGGTGACCGCCTTGCCGTCGACGAGGATGTTGCCGCGCGCCTGGTTGTAGCGCGTGATCGTGTTGCGGCGGTTGGCCGGGTTGTCGTCGAGGGAGTCCGCCTCGAAGATCTGCACGCGGGCCGCGTTGACCAGCAGCGCGACGAGCAGAACCAGGCAGAAGACCGCGGCCCGGCGGATGTAACGGGTCACCGATGTGCCTCCAGCGCCTCGTCGGACAGGAGTTGCCCCCGCGCGGAGTCACTGATCCGTACGAGCAGCGCCACGATGATCCAGTTGGTGACGACGGACGAGCCGCCCTGCGCGAGGAACGGCATCGCCATGCCGGTCAGCGGGATCAGGCCCATCACCCCGCCCGCGATCACGAACACCTGGAGCGCGACGATCGACGCGATACCGATCGCGAGGAGCCTGCCGAACGGGTCGCGCAGCGCGAGCCCCGCCCGGTAGCCGCGCTCCACGAGCAGCGCGTACAGCAGGAAGATCGCCGTCAGGCCGACAAGCCCCAGCTCCTCGCCCGCGGTCGCCAGGATGAAGTCCGACTTCGCGGCGAACCCGATGAGGATCGAGTGCCCCGCCCCGAGCCCCTCGCCGAGCATGCCGCCCGCCGCGAACGCGAACAGGGACTGGGCGAGCTGGCCGGGCCCCTGGCCCGCGTCGATCGAGGCGAACGGGTGCAGCCAGTCGTGGACGCGGCTGTTCACATGCGGTTCGAGCGCGCCGACGAAGACCGCGCCGCCCGCCGCGAGGAGCAGCCCGATCGCGATCCAGCTGCCGCGGCCCGTCGCCACGTACAGCATCACGATGAAGAGGCCGAAGAACAGCAGCGAGGTCCCGAGGTCACGCTCCAGGACCAGGACGCCCACGCTGATCAGCCAGAAGACCAGGATCGGCGCGAAGACCCGCATGGTGGGGAACTGGAAGCGCCAGATCTTCTTGCCCGTGTACGAGAGCGCGTTGCGGTTCGCCGCGAGATAGCTGGCGAAGAAGATCGCGAGCAGCACCTTGGCGAACTCGCCCGGCTGGATGGAGAATCCGCTGATCCTGAGCCAGATACGGGCGCCGTTCACCGCCGGGAACAGGATCGGCAGGACCATCAGGAACAGCGCGGCGACGGCCGACAGATACGCGTACCGCTGGAGCACCCGGTGGTCGCGCACGAGGACCACGACCGCGATGAACAGGGCCACACCCAGCGTGGACCAGATGAGCTGGATCGGCGCCGCCTGGTCGTCGGGCGTCTCCAGGTCGAGCCGGTAGATCAGGACCAGGCCGAGGCCGTTGAGCAGCACGCCGATAGGGAGCAGGAGCGGGTCCGCGTACGGGGCGCGCAGGCGGATCGCGCCGTGCGCCACGAGCGCGAGCACGCCGAGCCCGGCGCCGTACCCGGCGGCGCCGGGCGGTACGGAGCCGTTCTCGGCGAGTCCGACGTCGCAGTAGCCGTAGACGCTGAGCAGGACGGCCAGAACGATCAGGACGAGTTCGGTGCCACGGCGCCGCGGGAGGCGGACAGCGGGGACCGCGGGAGGGCTGACGCCGCCTCTCGCGCCTGCCGGGCCCATGGGTCCCGTTGATCCCGTCGGTCCGGTCATGGCGGGAACGTAACAAGCTATAGCCGGGAAATCCCGCTATGTCTCTTTAATCTGACTGGGTGTGTGTCCGGCGGGGGCTCTGGGTGAGGGCTTCGGGCGGGGATTCGTACCGGGTTATGTGTGGGGGTGACGCGTCAGGGCTGCTGGTCGTCCAACGTCAGCGTTGCCATCGCTCCGCCGTCCTCCGCGTTCGTGAATCTGAGCGAAGCGTCAAGCACTTCCGCCTGGCCCAGCGCGATCGTCAGGCCGAGGCCGTGGCCCTTCGCGCCGCCCTCCGTCCTGAACCGCTGCGGACCGCCCTCCACCAGGTAGTCCGGGTAGCCCTCCCCGTGATCCCGCACCGTGATCACCGGGCCGTCCACCGTGACGACCACCGGCGGGCGCCCGTGCCTGTGCGCGTTCGCCACGAGGTTGCCGAGCACCCGCTCCAGGCGCCGGCGGTCCGTCAGTACGCAGACGTCCCGCACCACGACCACCTCCGTCTCCGTGCCGGACCCCCGCACCACCCGCTCGGCGAGCGGGCCGAGCCAGTTGTCGTCCAGGTCCACGCGCTCGCTGCGTGCGTCCAGGCGCGAGATCTCCAGCAGGTCCTCGGTGAGGGTCCGCAGCGCCGCGACCCGGTCCCGTACGAGCTCGGTCGGGCGGCCCGGCGGGAGGAGTTCGGCCGCCGCGTGCAGGCCCGTCAGCGGTGTCCGCAGTTCGTGTGCCACGTCCGCCGTGAACCGTTGCTCGCTGAGCAGCTTGCGCTGCAACGACGACGCCATGCTGTCCAGCGCACCGGCCACGGCTGCCACCTCGTCCTGGTGCCTGGCCGGATTTCTCGTCCTCGGATCGCCCACCCGCGCGTCGAGGTCCCCGCCGCTGATCCTCCGGGCCACTCTCGCGGTCGCGTGCAGGCGCCGCGTCACGCGCGTCACCGCGAACGCCCCCACCAGCAGCGTCGCTCCGATCGCCAGCACGGACGAGCCGACGATCGCCCTGTCCAGGCCGTCGATCGTGCGGGCGCCCTGCGAGTAGTCGACCTCCACGGCCAGGACGCGGTTCCTGTCGATGGGTCCTGCCGCCCACATCGTGGGCTGCTTCGCGTGGCTCCTCACCATGGTGCCGCGCTCACCGTCCGTGGCGAGCCGGCGCAGCGAGTCGGGCAGGTCCGGGGGGTCGACCCCTGCGAGCGGGCCCAGCCTCGCGCCGGCCTCGTACGCCTTGGTGGCCTCGTCCAGCCGGTCCAGTGCGTGGTCGCGGGCCTGGCCGACGGTCTGGTTGCTGACCGATACGTGGACCAGGGCGCCCAGGAACGCGGCGAGTGCGCAGCACATCACCGTGATGAAGACCGCAGCCTTCCAGGTGAGGGTGGCCGTCCAGGCGGGGAGCCGGGGTCTGGGCCCGGGGCGGCTCGGGTCGGCCTGTTGTGCGGGGGTCATGGGCGGCTCGTGGCGGGTGTCGCCGGGTGCGGGGTTGCTCTTGGCCGGTGTTCTCGCGCCTTGCGTGTGTGGGTGGGTGCGGGGCCGGTCGGGTGTTGCCGTCCTCGCACGGACGGTTCGGCATTGGATTTCGTACGCGTCAGTGGTGTGTGCCGGCTCTGCGCGGACATACCGGCCCGGCCGCTCCCGTTCGCTCGCGGGTGCGGGTGCGGGTGGGTTGTGGCGCCGGCGGAGCCCCGGCGTGTGTGCGTGGGGCGGCTTCGGCTCGTGTGTCCGGTCATCGGGCGGCGGCCGATGGGGTTGTCGTCGGGGTCTTCGGCGGGGCGGTGGTGGGGGAGGCGGGTTCGGGCTTGGGGGTGGGGGTTGGGGTCGGGGCCGCCGGGGGGCCCGTGCGGAGGATTTCGTCTCGGGTGGGGAGCATCGCGTGCTGGTGCGGGTCCCAGGACCACGCCGTGCGGTACTCGTAGCCCGGCAGGTCCGCCACCGCCCGCAGGATCACGTCGCGGCCGGCGATCTCCACGCTCACGACCGCGTCTGACGTGCCCATGACCTGCGTCAGTTTGTGGTCCTCGAACTTGTAGCAGCGCACGGCGAGTTGGCGTTTCGGCAGGCGGATCCCGAGGACCAGTTCGTCCTTGCCGTCACCCGTCAGGTCCCGGTAGTACGCCTTCAGGACCGGGCACTTGGCACTGTCTTTCGTGCCGCAGTCGTCCAGCCCTACGACCTTGTCCGGTGACGGGGACGGGGACGGGCTCGGTGATGCCGAGGCGGCCGCCTCCTGTGCGCGGACCACGTCGACCGGGTTCACGCGGTGGATGTCGTCACCCTTGGCGGTGATGCCGTTCACCACTTCGGTCTTGCCCGAGCCGTAGTCGTCGGCCGCGGCGGACGCCGGCGGCAGTGTGGGCCAGAGCCGGGCGGGTCCCATCGCCGTGGACGTCGGACCCGCGCTGCGCAGCTCGCCCGCGTCGCCGCACCCCGCGAGCAGCAGTACCGACGCCGTTACGGCGGTCGCTGCGGTACAGGTGCGCCTTGAATTCACTGCACTCCTGCCTGTCCGCGTGCCGGTCGGTCACTCCACTGACACCTTATTGGTCAGGAAGTCCTTTTTATTGACCCGCGGGACCGTGCGCACCTCGAACCCTCAGCCGTCGGTGCGCCCGCGCCGGTACATCGAGAAGGCGAGTCCCCCCGCGCCCGCCGCCGCCATGCCGCCGCCCGCCGCCAGGAACAGCGGGTTCGAGTCGGGTGTGCCGTGCCCCGGTTCGCTCGCCGGGGCGGGAGCCGCCGCGCGGTCGGGCTGGGCGTGCGCGAACGCGGCCGTCGGGACCAGGAGCGCGCCGCCGAGAACGGCGGCGACGAAGGTGCCGCGGGCCAGCAGGCATGCTCGACGGGTGGTGCTCACGGAACGTCTCCTCTGCTCTACTCCCGGTGCGGTGTGCTCCACCAGGTGGCGTAAACGCTGACCTCATCACCGTAAAGACCCCTCATCACGGCAATTCGGCAGCTGTGTAACAGCGGGCCGAAACTCTGCGGGCGGTGGTGTCACCGAGGGGCGGGACGGCATATTGCCCTGCGGCTCCGGGGCTGGTCCCATGGTCGTGGGGTGATGGTGCATGAGCGGTCTGCGCGTCATACCGACCTGGCGGCACGGTCGGGAGCGGCTCTATGTCTGTGGCGACGACGGCAGGAATGTCGCCTGGTACGACCGTGAGGCCGGCCGGGTCAATCTGATCAGCGAAGCCCGCCGGGACGCCGTGCTGGACGCCCTCGGGCCCTTCCTGACCGGCCAGGTCACCGTGGGTCCGCCCCCCGTGCCCACCCCCGTCGAACTTGCCAGGCTCGCCCTCCACCCGGACGACGACCTCGCGCCGAACCGGCCCGGCGAGGCCCTCCAGATCGCCGTCGACCGGGATCCCGGGCCGCCACGGCGGCTGCGCGGTGACCCGCGGCGCCGGGCCCTGGAGGCCGAGCAGTGCGTCGGCGGAGCGCTCGACGCGTTCGAGCGGGCGGGCTGGCGCGCGCTGCACTCCGTGCCGCTGCCCGGCGGCGCCCGCATCCACCACCTCCTCATCGGGCCCGGCGGCCTCTACGCGCTGCACACGCTTCCGGCCCGCAAACAGCGCGTCCGGGTCGCCGACCCGATGGTCATGACCGGCCGCTCGGAGCCGCACCCGCTGCTGCGCCGCGTTCGCGCGGACGCCTCCCGCGCGTCCTTCGCCCTGACCGCCGAGGTCCGCCCGGTCCTGGCCGTCGCGGGTGCCGCGACGGTAGAGGTGGCGGCACCCCCACGGGACGTACGCATCGTCCTCGACACCGAACTCCAGTCACTGGCGCGCACGGGCGGCGTCCTGAAACCGGCCGACGTCGAGGCCCTGCACGCCATGGCCCGCGACCGCCATACGTGGCTGCGGGTCTGAGGCCCTCGGGCCGGGGGTGCTGAGGTCGGGGCCGCCCGAGGGCAGGGAGTCTCTCTACTGGGCTTGTCGGCGGCGCACCATCTCGGTGATCCAGACCGGGGCGAACGGGGACGTGCAGCCCGGGGACGTCGGGTAGTCCTTGAGTACCTGAAGGCGCTCGCCGATGTCGATTGCCCGGGTGCGGAGGTCGGCGTGGTCGATCCCGATCTGGGCCAGGCAGTGGTTCATCGCCCACTGCAGGCGGTCCGGGGCGTCCTTCATCTCCGCCTCGATGACGTCGAGGAGCACTGAGAGGTCGAGCCCCTCCGGCTTTTTCGCCACGCGTTCTGTGGTCAGCGCCCAGCCGGCGCTCGCGACCACTGGATCCGGGTCGGCCGACCAGGCCAGACGCAGCTCTTCGGCGTGCGGGTTCTTCTTCACCACGTAGTTCACGAGCCAGTCGTGCACCTTGGGCGTGCGCGCCCCGCGCACCATGGCGTCCAGCTCGTCCCGCAGGAACGCCTTCGGGCGGCAGATGAGGAGGGCGAGGAGTCTTGCCGCGGTGTCGTCGGTTTCCCAGAGCCCGCTCGCGAGTTCCTGCTGCGTTTTCAGCCGCTTTGCGAGTGCGCGCAGCTTGCTGAGGTTCACGCCGTGATCGTCGCCGTGCTTCTCGTTCACGGCGCGTGCCTTCGGGTCCTCGAGTTCGGCCAGCTCGGCCATCACCTCGGCGACCGTCGTCCCGGTCAGCGTCTTCTCGGCCACCTCGGCCCTCCCGTCCGTACGTGAGATTTCACCGTACGACGAAGGACTGACATCTCATCCGTCGGACCGCACGCGCACGAAGCGGACGGTCTCGTGGCGTCCGGTCGCTCGGCGCAGCTCGATGAGGAGGGGGGCCGTGAGCATCCGCACCGGACCGTGTTCCGGGTGGTCCGTCGGGTGCTCCAAGCGCCCTTGCACCAATGTGCCGATCTGCCGTGACTGCGTCGGGGTCAGGTGGGGCGACGTCTTCACGGTTCGATCATCGGGGAGTTGTACGAGAAGTGCCTGCGGTCTGTCCAACGGGCCGAAAACTCCGAGGAGTTCCCCGTCCGTCGTATCCGCATGCCTGATCTTTCTCCATGCCTGGGTTCCTCCTGCCCGATAGGTCGAGCGCAGTCCTTTCGCCACAATTCCTTCGACGCCGGCAGCCCTTATGTCGCGAAACCAGATGTGCGCGGTTTCCTCGTCGAGTGTTGCCAGTACTCGTTGCAGGGGCGGGTCGACGTCTTGGAGCGCTGCGCCGAGCAGTTCCCAGCGCTCCCTCAGGGGCAGGGCCCTGACATCGCGGCCCGGGACGGCGAGGATGTCGAACGCCACGTAGGACACCGGGATGCCCGATCGCGCGCGGTCGGCGTGGGACCGGAGGAGATCGGTGAAGCTCAGGCGCCCGTCGCGGTAGGCGCACAATTCGCCGTCCAGTACGGTGCCGGCGGGCAGATGCTCTCCGAGATATGCGGCAATTTCGGGAAACTCCGGGGCCAGGTCCCTTTGTGAGCGTGACTGCAGGAAGACCCGGCCGCCCTCGAGGACGAAGGCCAGGGCGCGGAATCCGTCGAGTTTGAGCGAGTACTGGAGACTCTCCGGCGTGCCTGTTTGTTCCGGGATTTCGTCCACAGCCTGGGGACGCATGACGTCGACCGGCGGGCGTAGGGCCACGGTCGGCTCGTTTTCATCCATTCCGTCAGGGTCTGCCCGGCCGGCCCCGCGGGTGAGGTGAGGCTCGCCCCTCGCGTCGGACTGTCACCGGGACAGCCCCGGCGCGCCGCTCACGGCACACGCCCCGCGCGGTTCAGGTTGATCAGGGGGCCGAGCAGGTCCCCGTACGTCTCGAGGCGTGGCGCGATGTCGTCGGCCAGGAACGTCAGATCCCGCGCGTCCGTGCAGGCCTCGACCTCCTCCCACGTCACCGGCGCCGACACGGTCGGCTCCGGGCGGGCGCGCAGCGTGTACGGGGTCGCCGTCGTCTTCGCGGCAGCGTTCTGACTGAAGTCGACGAAGACCTTGCCGGGGCGCAGGCTGCGGGTCATGCGGTGGACGACCAGCTCCGGATGCTCGGCCTCCGCCTCCACCGCGAGGGTTTTCGCGTAGGCGCTCACCCGATCGGACGGCGTCGGTTCCAGCGGCACGAGCATGTGCAGCCCCTTGGAACCGGAGGTCTTCACGTACGAGTGAAGCCCGTCCGCGCGCAGCCGCTCCCGAAGCCAGAGCGCGACCGCGCAGCACTCCACCACGTCCGCCGGTTCCCCGGGATCCAGGTCCAGGATCAGCCGGTCGGCCTGTCCGGGTGCGTCCGCCTGCCACTGCGGCGTATGGAACTCCGTCACCAGATTGGCCGCCCACATGAGTGACGCCAGATCCTGTACGAGGACCTGGCGGGACGGGGCGCTCCTCGAATGCGGCACGTCCGCCGTCCGCACCCACGCCGGCGTGCCCGGCGGCACGTTCTTGGTGAAGAACCGCTGGCCCTCGGGCCCGTCCGGGTAGCGCAGAAAGGACACGGGCCGGTCGTACAGATGCGCGAGCAGGGCGCCGGCGACCGTCGCGTAGTAGTGCAGCAGCTCGCCCTTGGTGAACCCGGTCGCCGGGTACAGCACCTTGTCGAGGTTGCTGAGCGCGAGCCGCCGCCCCTCCACCTCTGTGATGGGCGTCATACGATGAGAATCCCACGGAAATCGTGACGAGCTATCCCAAAGGGCTGCGGTGGTGGCTTCGGCTCCGGCTGCGGCGACGGCGGGGTGGCCGACGGGCTCGGCTACGGCAGGGCGCAGAGCAGGGCCACGCGGCAGGGCATTACGCAGGGCACAGGGCAGAGCACTACGCAGAGAGGGACACCGTGCGATCCATTTGGAACGGCGCCATCTCCTTCGGCCTGGTCAGCATCCCGATCAAGCTGGTCAACGCCACCGAGAGCCACTCGATCTCCTTCCGGCAGATCCATCTGGAAGACGGCGGCCGCATCCGCTACCGCAAGTTCTGCGAGCTGGAGGAGAAGGAGGTCGCGTCGGCGGAGATCGGCAAGGGGTACGAGGCCGCGGACGGCGCGATCATCCCCATCACGGAGGAGGACCTGGCCTCCCTGCCGATCCCGACCGCGCGGACCATCGAGATCGTGGCCTTCGTCCCCGGCGACCGGATCGACCCGCTCCAGATGGACGCCGCCTACTACCTCTCCGCGAACGGCGTCCCCGCGGCGAAGCCGTACACCCTGCTGCGCGAGGCGCTCAAGCGGAACAAGAAGGTCGCCATCGCCAAGTTCGCCCTGCGCGGGCGGGAGCGGCTCGGCATGCTGCGCGTCGTCGACGACGTGATCGCGATGCACGGTCTGCTGTGGCCCGACGAGGTGCGCGCCCCGGAGGAGGCGGCGCCCGAGACCGAGGTGACCGTGCGCGAGGCCGAACTCGACCTGGCGGACGCGTTGATGGACACCCTCGGCGAGGTCGACATGGAGTCGCTGCACGACGACTACCGTTCCGCGGTCGAGGAGATGATCGAGGCGAAGGCGTCCGGCGAGGGCGTGGTGCAGGCGCCCGCGGCCCCCGAGGGCGGCGGCAAGGTCATCGACCTGATGGCGGCCCTGAAGAGCAGCGTCAAGGCGGCCAAGGAGGCCCGCGGTGACGCGGCGGCACCGGAACGGGAGGCGAAGGTGAGCCCGGTGACCCCGCTGAAGTCCCGTACGGCACCGAAGGAGGTCGGCGGGAAGAAGTCGACTTCGACCAAGGCGAAGCCTGCGGCGTCCGGGAGCGGTACGGCGAGGAAGACCACGGCCAAGAAGTCGGCCGCCTCGTCGAGGACGACGGCCGGGGAGAAGGCGAGCACTTCGAGGGCGAGCACGTCCAAGGCGAGTACGGCCAAGGCCGGCACGTCCAAGGCGAGTAACTCGAAGGCGAGCGCCTCGAAGGCCACGGCCAAGAAGGCGACCGCAAAGAAGGCACCTGCGAAGAAGGCGGCGTCACGCAGGCGGGCGTCTTAGGCGAGCCAGGGGAGCCGAACAGGTGGGGTGGGCGGGTTTGCGCGGTGGCGGCCCGGCGACGGCCGTACGTTCGAGGACGCCGGCGCCGGGCCACCGCTGCGCGTGTTGCTTACCGGGCCACGAACTGCGTCAGGATCGCCTGCACCTCGTAGATGTCGACGCCCTTGCTGAACGTCTTCTGGACAGGTGCCGCGGTGCCGGAGATCCAGATCTTGAGCTCGCCGTCGAGGTCGAAGTGACCGGCGGTCTCGACGGCGAAGTGCGTGATGCTCCGGTAGGGGATGGAGTGGTACTCCACCTTCTTGCCGGTGATCCCCTGCTTGTCGATGAAGATCAGACGCCGGTCGGTGAAGAGGATGGTGTCGCGGATGAGCAGGTACGCGGCCTGCACCTGCTCGCCCTGGCCGAACAGCTTGGCGTACTCCTGCTGCGCGCCGACGGGGTCGACGGTGTGAGCGTTTCCGAACAGTGCCATGAGGCCCCCCAGATGATGAGCTCCTGCGTAGACACAGGATCTTCACACTGTAGGTGAGGGCTTGGCCAGGGGGTGGGCGACCTCTTCAGGGTTGTGCGCGGTGACGAGGAATCCGACGCTCTTCATTCGTACCCCACCGCCCCTGCCCGCGCTCCCGTCGCTGACGTGCTCGTACGCGTTCAGGGTGTTCGTGAGGGCGCGGTGCGCCAACTCCCGTATGCCGCTGCCGACTTGTTCGGTCAGATGCCGCCCGGGGCCGGAGCCGAGCAGGAAGGCGGCGGCGTCACCGGCGTCCCGTCCCCACAGCCCGTACGCCTCCACGGACTCCACCTCGATGCCCGCGAACCCGGCGTCGGACAGCACGCCGCGCGTGGCGTCGGGGTCGGCCAGGGAGAACATCCCCGGGCCGCGCGAGGCCTCCTGCCCGCCCGGCGCCCCGAAGTCGCCGACGGGCAGGATGCCGCGCAGCTCGGCGACGGCCCGGAGCCAGTCGTTGCGCTCGGGCTCGGCGGCGCAGATGAACGCCAGCCTCCCGTCCGGCCGGAGGGCGCGCCGGATGTTGGCGAAGGCGGCGACGGGGTCGGCGAAGAACATGACCCCGAACCGGCTGATGGCGACGTCGAAGGCCCCGGCGGGGGGGGGTGGATCTGGGCGTCGCCCCGCTCGAACCCGGCCCCGGCCGCCCCTTCTTGCCGAGCGGTCTCCTCGGCCCGGGCGAGCATGGGCCCGGACAGATCGACCCCCAGCGCCCGTCCGTCCGGGCCCGCGTGCCGGGCGGCGAGGCGGGTGGTGGATCCGGCGCCGCAGCCGATGTCGAGGACGCGCTCGCCGGGGCCGACTGCGGCGGCGTCGAGGAGGGGCGCGTTGAACCCTTCGTTCACGGCGTCCCAGCGGTCCTGGTTACGGGCCCAGTGCTCACCTTCGTACCCGTTCCAGGCCCGGGACTGATCGACGTTCGCGATGTGCGGCATGACGGAATCCCCTCGTGGCGGCGCGCCGGTCGATGGGCGGCGTAGAATGGGCGTCCGCCCAAATCAAGTATGGGCACGCGCCCATACTGATGGCAAGGGCATTGAGCGGGCATGGCCCTGGCAGCCGACCCCGATGGCCGGACGCGACGACCGGACCCGATGGCGCACACGACGAGAAGAGGCAGGCAGCATGTCCCCGCGCGGAGTGGCGATCCCCGACGTAAGAGAGCGGCTTTTCGACGCGGCGGAGCGGATCCTGGCGCGGGAGGGCCCGTCAGGCCTGACGAGCAGGGCGATCACGACGGAGGCCGGCTGCGCGAAGGGCCTGCTGCACAGACACTTCGCGGGCCTGGACGAACTCGTGGCGGAACTCGTCCTGGCCCGCTTCGCCCACACGGCGCGCCTGGCGGAGGACCTTCCGGCCCGCGCGGGCGAGTCCACGGTCGCGGCCAACCTGAAGACGGTCGGATACGCGCTCCTGACGTCCCTGAACCCCACGACGGCGGGCCTGGCGGTCTCGAACCCGGCGGCGTCGCTCCGTATCCGCGAGGCCCTGGAGGCGGGCGCCCCGGGCTTCGACGCGATCCAGCAGTCGATCGCTGCGTACTTGGACGCGGAAGTGGAACGGGGCCGTCTCTCCCCGGCCACGGACACGACGGCGACGGCGCTGGCGCTGGTCGGGACGGTCCACCACCTGTTGATGACGACATGGGGAGACGCGGCACGGGACCCGGGGGAGCAGACGGAGAGACTGGTGACGATGCTGCTCGGCCCGACGACCGGAGGATCAATCAGCCATGGAGAACGTTGACGACGTCATCCGGAGCAACGCCCCCGGATCATTTCCGTACAGCGTGCTGCGCGAACGGCACCCGGCGCTCATCCAGCGGGTGCGGGACGCGTTCCCGTACGACCCGGAGCGGCAGCGGGCGCTGGACGCGCTCCTGAGCGAGAGCACGGATCCGGCCGGCGTGATGGAACCGCTGCCGGCCGACGCCCGGGACCGCGACCGGTGGGAGGAGTGGGGGAGCGGCGAGCACGGGGGCGGGTCGTGGTTCGACGCGCCGTTCCTGTGGGCGGAGAGCTACTTCTACCGCAGGCTCCTGGACGCGGTCGGCTACTTCGATTCCGCCGGACCGTGGCAGGGCATCGACCCTTTCCGCCCCTTCAAACAGGCGGAGCTACGGAGCCCGGAGGCGCAGGCGGAACTGACCGCTCTGGACCGCCTGGCGCAGGAACCGCCGGAAACCCAAGGCCGGGCGCTGCTCCACGGCTCCCTGTGGGGCAACAGAGCAGACCTCGGCTTCCAACTGACGGCGACCGCCCCCGACGCACCCACCCCCACCACTCCCCTCTTGGTGGACGACTCGGAGCGCCTCTGGTCGCTCCTGCCGCCCGGGGCCGGGAACACGGTCCACGTGGTGGCGGACAACGCGGGCCGCGAACTGGTTCCGGACCTCCTCCTCATCGACCACTTCCTCCGTCACGGACACGCGGAACAAGTGGTCCTCCACGTAAAGCCACACCCGTACTACGTCTCCGACGCGACCCCCACGGACGTAATCGACGCCCTGCGCCACCTGAAACGAGCCCCGGGCGAGGCAGGTGAAACGGGCGAACGCCTATGGCACGCGACATCAACGGGCCGACTGCAGCTCCTCGCCCACCCGTTCTCCTGCGCCCCACTGCCGTACGCCGCAATGCCGGGCGACCTGAGGAAGTGCTTCGAGAAAGCCACACTGACGATCCTGAAGGGCGACCTGAACTACCGCCGCCTGGTAGGCGACCAACTCCGACCCCCCACAACCCCATTCCCCACGTGCACCTCCTACTTCCCATCCCCCGTAGCAGCCCTGCGCACCCTCAAATCAGACGTAATCGTGGGCCTGGACAAACAAACGGAGGACGCGCTGAACGACTCGGAACCCGAATCCTGGCGAACAAAGGGAACGCATGCTGTGATCCAGGTACGGGGCGAGCCTCGATGAAGCGATGAAGTAGGGAATCCCTTTCCGGGAATGCTCGGCTCATGGCGCCGCAGGATCTCGTCGACTCGCTCCGTATTCGGGACGTACCGGGACGGGGGCCTGGGCCTCCTCGTAGACGAAGCACTCCCCTCAGCGGCCCATGCGCCGGCAGTCCCGTATACGTCGATCCGAACCGTCACGCTGTGCGACTCCGCTGTCGTTGATGTCGGACGTAGATGCCAGCGCGTCACAACGACCAACCTCCGCCGAACAGGGTTCGGCGAGAGTGACCTCTTCGACGGGCCCTGAACCGGGTGCGCTCTCCCTTGCCGCGGGCCCGGGCTGGACGGCTCCACCAGGGACGGTCAACCGCTTCCAGCGAGAGTCGCCGGAGCGGCCGGGTGTCAGGCCTGTGGCCCGTCGGCGGAGAGGACCTCGAAGTGTCTGCCAAGGCCGAGCCACCGCATACGGCCTACGACGAAGCCCTCAGCCTTTAGATGCCGAGGGCTCACGGCGTACGCGTGTGAAGCGCTGCTGGAGAGGATGAATGAGTGATCGGGAGGTGCGACACGGGCCCCTGGCGGAAGACTCATCCAATGCGCATGTACGTTAAGTAGTCATTGCATTGCAATGGGTAATGCAGCTCTGCACTGCAGACGCACGGAGGGCAAGATTTCATGCTCATGCTCCAGAAGGTCGTGATCGCCGCTGCAACGGTCGGCGGTCTGGTCGCTCTCGGCTCGGGAAGCGCCTATGCCGCCAACTACAGCGACTCCGGCCACGGAGGAACTCGGCCATTCGTCGCCGTCGGTCTGTCGGGCGACGTCACCCCGCAAGCGCAGCAACCGGCGGAAAAGAAGCGAGAGGCGCTGGAGAAGAAGGCGTCGAAGGGTGTGAACCGGACGGCCGCGTGGCAGGCGAACGCGCGGACGAGGGACATCCTCCGCACTGTCGGCCTGCCGGACGGTCTCTTGGAACTGCCGCGCCAGCTGGCCGGGACCGCCGGCGGGAAGAACCAGAACAACCAGGTAAACGGCGCCTCTGGTGGAGTGAATCAGAACAACCAGGCAATTAGCGCCTCTGGTGGAGTGAACCAGAACAACCAGGCAATTAGCGCCTCCGGTGGAGTGAACCAGAACAACCAGGTAAACGGCTCCTCCGGTGGTGTGAACCAGAACAACCAGGCGAATGGCGCTTCTGGTGGTGTGAATCAGAACAACCAGGCGAATGGCTCCTCCGGTGGTGTGAACCAGAACAACCAGGCGAATGGCTCCTCCGGTGGCGTCAACCAGAACAACCAGGCGAATGGCGCTTCTGGTGGCGTGAACCAGAACAACCAGGCGAATGGCGCTTCTGGTGGCGTCAACCAGAACAACCAGGTAAACGGGCCCAGGATCGCGTTCGCGCCGGCCATCCAGCAGTTGGATCTGAAGCAGGCACAGACTGTGTCGGGTAACTGAAGACGCCGACCCCTGCCGATCGGCTTTGACAATGCGAACCCGTCACGGTCTCGTGGCGGGTTCCGTCGGTTTCGGGGTGGGATCTGGCGAATGGGCCTCGGCCCTGCCCCTCGGGGGCACGTGGCATCGAGCGCATGTATGGCGCTGACGTGAGGCGACGCGGTGGGGCTGAACCATGCGAGCCAGCTGCAGCAGGTGCTCGTCGGCGAAGGCCGTCAGCCCGGTCACGCCAGCGTCACGCGACGGTGATGCCTGGCGCCCCACGATGACTGGGACAGGTAAGCGCAACCCCGCTTTCACATGTAAGGAAGCCACCATGGTGACAAGCATCCGGCGTCGCATCCCTCGCCTGATAAGCGCGTCCGGCCTGGCCGCGACGCTTGCTCTCGGGGCAGGCGCGGCGACCGCCACAGCGGCACATCAGGAGGCACCAAAGGCAAAGGCCGCGCCGACAGCGTGCACCGAGCAAACCCCCTGCACCGGCGGTAATCAGAACAACCAGGCGTCCGGCAATGCGGGCGGTAATCAGAACAACCAGGCGTCCGGCAATGCGGGTGGGAACCAGAACAACCAGGCCACCGGCAATGCGGGTGGGAACCAGAACAACCAGGCCACCGGCAACGCGGGTGGGAACCAGAACAACCAGGCCACCGGTAACGCGGGTGGGAACCAGAACAACCAGGCCACCGG
>NZ_NNBL01000011.1:0-106417 GCF_002803065.1 Streptomyces sp. CB01635 | reverse complement strand
CCAGGCGACCGGCCTCCGCGGCTTCAACCAGAACAACCAGGCGACCGGCCTCCGCGGTGGCTTCAACCAGAACAACCAGGCGACCGGTATCCGCGGTGGCTTCAACCAGAACAACCAGGCCACCGGCAATGCGGGTGGGAACCAGAACAACCAGGCCACCGGTAACGCGGGTGGGAACCAGAACAACCAGGCCACCGGTAACGCGGGTGGCAACCAGAACAACCAGGCCACCGGCAACGCGGGTGGGAACCAGAACAACCAGGCCACCGGCAACGCGGGTGGGAACCAGAACAACCAGGCCACCGGTAACGCGGGTGGGAACCAGAACAACCAGGCCACCGGCAACACCGGCGTCAACCAGAACAACCAGGCCTCGTAGTAGTGGTCTCTGCACCGAACCGCTTCGGCAAAGTGAACTCGCCACCCAGGAGAGTGGCGAGTTCGCGGATATCCTCGCGGCCCCTACTGTCCCCCTCCGGGGGGTTGCCGAAGTCCGGCGACGAGCCGGCGCAGCCGCTGTGTGGGGCGGAGCCCCAACTCGTTGCGGAGGCGCCACGCGTAGCGTTCGAAGTGGTCCAGCGCCTCAGCCAGGTTGCCCTCCGCCAGGTGGGCGCGGATCAACGAGACCTGGCTGCTCTCCCGCAGTGGATCTGCCTGCACGGCTGTATGAGCGGCCGTCACCGCTCCGGCGAACTGCTCGGCATCAATGAATTCTCCGGCCAGTTGCTCGAGGGCATGGAGTCGGAGCTGGCGCCATTTCTCCGCCTCCAGCAAGACCCACTCGTCGTACCATCCGGGCAGCAGATCGGCGGAGAGCTGGTCGACGGTCGCCGCATTGAGGCCGAGGTCCTCGGCCGGAACGCAGGGGTCGAGTATGCGTTGGGCGAGCGACCGGGCGTGGTGCAGGTCGACGCTGACCTCCCGCGCGAGGCGCACCTCGGTGGGAGAGATGTCCAGCGCTTTCCGGCCCAAGCCGTGCAGACGTGTCAGCGCCGCCCGAAGGTTCGTGTGCGCCTTCTGCTCCGACACCTCGGGCCAAAGGTTTCCGGCGATCAAGGACCGGGGGACAGAGACGCGGTAATGGTAATTGAGCGCGATGAATGCCAAGAGTCGCTTCGAGCCTACCGGGACGGCTACCGAGACATCGTTGACCACGAGGTCGAAACCGCCAAGGAGGGCTATGTGTACGGATGGCTGGCTGTTTTCGGACATGGAAAAGGCAGCGATATCATCAGGGCTCATTGCTGTGTGATCGCTTGGGATCCGTCGCCCCGGGCGCCCGCAGACTGGCGGCGCCGCCATTCCCCAAGGATCCGCGATCTCCACACCTCCCAACAAATCCATGCTGCTCCGCCCGCCGAGGATTGTCTAATCGTCCAAAGTGGCCTATGGAGAGCGCTCTGGGTGTGGGCCGCTGACCTCTTACGGGCACCGCAAGCATGCCGGGACGGAGTCTGACGAGGTGGAACCACGAGGTGGAACCGGTGAAGGCTGCGCAACACGACCGTGCCGTCACTGAATGACTTCCCCTGCCGCGAGCCGGTGATCCGCAGAGCGAAGCGGCCCTTGTCGAGAAGTACGGGGTATCGCGTGGCTCGGTTCGCCGTGCCGTGCGTGAGCTGGAGACCGCCGGCCACGTCGAGGCGCGACACGGGGTGGGCCGGTTCGTCAGTTCTCCTTCCTGAACTCCCGATTGCCTCGGAGGCATTGGACAATGCAGCTGGCCAAGTAGGCACATGGCCTTGCTGAGTCAATGTTGGCTGACAGCCCGCCGCGGCGGCGGTGCGGGCTCACTCTCAGTGGGTCTGTTCGCAGGCACTGAAACCTGGCGCCGGGTCTACTCGCAGGCACTGAACCTGGCGCCGACGTTGGGCGAGAACGCCGAGCTGTTGGCGGCCGCAGCCATTGCGCACGACATCGGGTATGCCCGCGCCGCCGTGGACACCGGACAGCACATGACCGAGAGGGGACGGTACTTGAGCGCCGTCGTTGGGGCTGACCCGCGGCTGTGCAGCCTCGTGGCCTTCCACACGTCCTCCTGATGGGAGGCATCCGAACTCGGGTTGGACCATGCGCTCAGCGAGTTTGGATCCGCCGAACCCGAGTTGGCGGACGCGATCGCGCGATCACCTTTTGCGACCTGACCAGTAGTCCGGCCGGGGACCTGGCGGACTACTGGTGAGCAACTCTCCTAAGTGCTGGAGCGGTACGGTCCCGAGCGCGTCGTTTTCCGGGCGGGACCAGCGGCCCGGCCCGAACTCATGGCCAGGGTGGCCCGGGTACGGCGGCGGCGTGCCAAGGCGGTGGTGGCGAAGCTCAGCTGATCAGAAGGACCGCGTTAAGGAACCCCTCTTCGCGGCGTCGACGCGTGGTCCGCGAGATGTCGAGAGAGTCCAACTCTGCTCTGGGGACCCACCGCACTGCGAAGAATTCTGAACTCACCTTGACCTCACCGCCGGCCGGGCCCGAAAGGGCCGTACCGTCCTATCGGCGGGAACGGCTCTATCAGAGGAACTCGGCACTGCGCTCGACCCGCCACGTACGACTACGCCGGCGCCGTGCTCTGGAACAACCACGCCGGGCCCCTGTGGCGTTACGTGACGATCTACCTTCCGCGCGAGCTGGCTGCCCGCGTCGGGATCACCCAACGAGAGCTGAAAGAGCAACTGCGGATCTCCTACGGCAAGGTGGCCGAGTACCAAAAGCGCGAAGCCATCTACTTCCACGCCGTGATCCGACCCGACGGACCCGACGGACCGAACACTCCGCCCCGGCCTGGGCACCGTCGACGTGCTCGACGATGCGCTCAAGGCTGCCGCCGCCCGTGCCCGGATCGAGATCCCCGCCGTGCGACCAACCGGCCCGCGTCCCCCGCTGGGGCAACCAGCTCGATGTACGGCCCTTCGTCGCCTTCGGCGCCGGCGAAGACCTCACCGGACGGCCTCTACCCCGATCGCAAGCTCTGGGCCTGGGCCCACATGCTCGGCTTCCGCGGCCACTTCTCGACCGAGTCCCGCCGTTGCTCCACCACCCTCGGCGCCTTACGGCAGGTCCGCGCCGACTACCGCGCCGCCCGACAACGAGCAGCCCTCGGCCTGCCAGACCCCGACGACGACCCCGAGGCGACCACGCTCACCCTTGCCCACTGGGCCTACGCCGGCCACGGCCACACCCCCGGCGAATCCTGGTTCGCCGCCAACATCCGCCGGGACATCGCCCAAAACCGTGAAATCGCCCGTGAAGAATGCGCCGCTTTGGAAGGAGCCTGAGGTGAGGGACGTACTGATGACCGTGCCGGAGATCCTCGACGAGCTCGGAGGGATCTCGCGACGCACCTTCTACCGGTGGCGCGAACTGGGACTTGTTCCTGTGGCGTTCAAGCTTCCGAACGGAGAGCTGCGGGTCCGGCGAAGCGATTTCCAGACCTGGCTGCGAAAGCTGGAGGAGGCTGCGTGAAGTCCCTCGACGTCAAGGTCTGGAGCGTTCGGAAGAGGGACACCAAAACGCCGTCCTACGGAGTTCGCTGGTACGTGGCGGGCAACGTCTTCTCGGATACCTTCCGCACCAAAGCCCTGGCCGACCACTACCGTTCGAAGCTCATGCGGGCCATGCGTGAGGGGGAGGAATTCGACTCGGAGTCCGGCCTACCGGCCTCCCTGGAAGAGGAGAAGACCAGTCTCACCTGGTACAGCTTCGCTCTCCGCTACCTCGCCATGAAATGGCCGCACTCCGCCCCGAACACCCGGGACGCCATTAACGAGTCGTTGACCAGTGTCACCCTGGCACTCCTCGACGAGCGCGCTGGCCGCCCGTCCGATGCGGCTCTGCGTCGTGCCTTGAGGAACTGGGCCTTCCTCCTGCCTGGCCCCGACTCTCGGGATGTTCCGGACGACGTTCTGAACGTGCTGCACTGGGTTGCCAAGGCGTCCCGGCCCTTGGCAGATCTGGCCGACGCCGCGGTGGCCCGGCAGGTCCTCGACTCCCTGAAGCTGCAGCTGCCGAGACCGTGCGGCGCAAGCGGCGAACCCTGGTCAACGCGGCCAACTACGCGGTCGACCTGGGGGAGCTGCAGGAGAACCCGATCACGGCCGTCCGCTGGCAGAAGCCCAAGGTGTCCAATCAGGTCGACCCGCGCATGGTCGCCAACCCTGAACAGGCACGTAATCTGCTCACGGCCGTCTCCTACGTCGGCGGCTACCGGCGAGCCCGTGGCCGGCGCCTCGTCGGCCTCTTCGCCTGCATGTACTTCGGCGGCTTCCGCCCGGCTGAGGCGGTCGGCCTTGCTGAGGCAGACCTCGACCTGCCGGACGCCGGTTGGGGCTCCGCGCTTCTTCACCGGACCCGACCCTCGGTCGGTAGGCAGTGGACCGACACAGGGGAGACCCACGACGACCGTGGGCTCAAGAACCGCCCCACCGACGACGTCCGGCGCCTACCGATCCCGCCTCAACTCATCGTCGTGCTCCGCGAGCACCTGGACACCTTCGGCACGGCCACCGACGGGCGGCTCTTCTTCAGCGAGAAGGGAGCCGTCGTGTCCTCCTCGACGTACTACCGCGTCTGGCAGGAAGCCCGCTTCTTCGGGCTCCCCACCGCGGTGGCAGCCTCGCCGCTCGCCAGTCGGCCGTATGATCTCCGGCACTCCGCGCTCTCCACGTGGCTCAACGCCGGCGTCGACCCCACCGAGGTAGCCGAGCGTGCCGGTAACAGCGTGGAGGTCCTGCTCACCCGCTACGCGAAGTGTCTCGACGGTCGTCACGAGGTGGCCAACCGGCGCATTGAGGACCTGCTGCGCGAGTACGAGTGACACCGATTTCGTCAACTGAGGCCCCTGGCAACTAGTCCAGGGGCCTTGTCACTTCTCATCGGATCTAGTGCCGCATCAGGCAACGTTCGCCCTGCCGATGGCTACTCTGACGACGTGGCCGATGAAGAGGACAGTGGGAGCGGCTCGATCCGACGCCCCTCGTGGGACCACCCGGTAGTGTCCACCGTCGCGCTGGAACTGGGCGGCCTTGCTGTCTCCGGGTTGGTCGCTCTGGTGGGGTGGCCGTTCGGGTGGCTGCCCGACACTGGTTTCGTCCTCATCGTGACGGGCCTGATCGCGATCGGGCCTGCGGTTGAGTTGTACCGCGGGGCGGGCCCGCCGCGTCGGCTAGCTGTTGTCGCCGCTCTCCTTGCGCTGGCAACGGTGAGACTGCTCGTGGCTGCAGCAGTGAACTGGGCCTTTCCTGCGCTGGCTGATCCGGGCGTCGGTATCCTCGTCGGCTACCTTGTTGCGTTGCCCATCGGCGTGGCTGTGTTGGCTTGGTTCCTCACCAGGGCGAACGTTGCCTGATGCGGCACTAGTTCAGTGGGTAGCCGATCTCCGCGAGATCCTTGGCGAGATCGGCCACGGTGATCTCTGAGTTCAACGCGTTGACGACTGAGTCGCTCAGAGGACGGGAAGCGAAGACATGGGACACGGCCTCCAATGCGACCGGACGTTCGTAGTAGTCCTCGGCCCACTGCTGGAACGCTTCCGGTGAGCGGTCCACGAGCAGTTGGAAAAGGTGCCCCGCGCCGTCAGGGTCGTCCGGCTGCTCGTCGGGGTAGTTGATCGTTCCTGCCTTCCAAGAGGCATGGTCTGTCTCTCGCCACATGCATGCTGTGACGACGGGCATCCCGTCCTCGTCGCAGAACGCCGGCTCCTCGACGCACGGTCGAAAGACGTCGGGAACCTCGTCGAGCACCCCCGGCCAGGGCCCGTCTTCTGTGTAGGGGCTCATCGGTGCTTCGTGCGCGAACCCGCGAATGTACGCGCCGGCGGGGGAGAAGACGATCGAGAACTCGTCGCCCGACCCGTTCCGCATGGAGGCCAGCGACTCCGTCTCGGACCATCGGTCGTTGAAGGAGTAGTACCGGTCCTCCCACTCAGGGCTCAGGATGGCGTCCAGCACAGACAAGGAACGGCAGTGCTCGCGGAGCACGGATATCTCGGGCATCTGCCGAGCAACGTCTTGAACGGTCACTCGCTCATCCAAGCGCACGCCTCTGACATGCCCGGTTCCTGTGACGGGAGGCCGTGGGGTCCAGAGTGCCGGGAAGCGCGGATAGTTGATCCCACCTGCGGAAACGCTCCAAGATCCCGTCCACAGGTCGTCCACGGACCCCGACATACGGCGGCTTTGGGTGGCGCAGAGCTGCACACGTCCGCAGATACACGAAGACCCCGTCCTCAGCGAAAGCGCTGGTGGCGGGGTCTTTGGGCACCTAATTCAAGGTGCCCCCGGCAGGATTCGAACCTGCGCACACGGCTCCGGAGGCCGTTGCTCTATCCCCTGAGCTACGGGGGCGTGTTCGCCGCGGCTGGCGTGGCGACGGGTAGAACCCTACCAGCTCCGTCGGGGTCCCCATGAACAGTTATTTCGCTGTTGAGATGGCGTCCCGGGAGGGCTGTGTACGGGGCCACGGGAGGGTGCTAGTCCCCTGTACGGGGCGGAAGTGGGGAAAACCCGGACGCCGTGGCGCTTGCGGACCTACTCTCGAGTTGTGCCAGGCGCGTCCGGCCGAGTGCTTGTTGTGGACGACAACAAGGTGATTCGGCAGCTGATCAGGGTCAATCTCGAGCTGGAGGGCTTCGAGGTCGTGACCGCGGCCGATGGTGCCGAATGTCTGGATGTGGTGCATCAGGTTCGGCCTGATGTGATCACTCTGGACGTCGTGATGCCCCGACTCGACGGACTGCGGACCGCCGCGCGGCTGCGCTCCGACGCCCATACGCGCGGCGTCCCCATCGTGATCGTCAGCGCCTGTACCCACCACGAGGTCGACACCGGACTCGACGTCGGGGTCGACGCCTTCCTCGCCAAGCCCTTCGAGCCCACTGAACTCGTCCGGGTCGTAAGGAAGTTGAGCGAGCGGGGGCGCGAGGGCGGTTGTGGTGCGGAGGAGACCGAGCGCGCGGGGCGTACACGGGGATAGGAGGTAGGGGGGAGCCGAGCGTGTCCGCATGTCGGACCATCCCGTAAACCGGGTCGCTTACCCACCCCCTTCCTCCCATACGCTTGTCCCGTGACCCCCGTCGAGCTCTCCCGTACCGTCCAGCGCGCCGTGCGCCGCGCGGTCGACGACGGTGAGCTGAGCGTGGCCGTGCCGGCACGTGTCGTGGTCGAGCGGCCGCGGCCCGGTGGATGCGGGGACTACTCCACGAACGTCGCCCTGCAGCTCGCCGGGCCCGCCGGGCGCCCGCCCCGGCACGTCGCCGAACTCCTTTCGCGGCGCCTCGCCGACAGCCCCGGCATCGCCGGCGTCGAGGTCACCGGCCCTGGATTCCTCAATCTCACCCTCGCCGGCGACGACCCCGGCGCCCTCGCCCGCCAGATTCTCGCCCGGGGTGACGGATATGGGTGCGGTGATGTTCTCGCAGGTCAGCGGTTTGAGGTTCGTGTTCCTTACGAGGTCAGGGCCGAGGTCGTCGCCGATTCGCTTCGGCGGATTCTCACCACGCAGGGTGCCGAGGCTCGTGTCGTCCAGGGTGAGACGCCCGAGCCTGAGGAGGGGGACGCGCACGTCGTGAATCTGCGGCCCGTACCCGCTCCCTGCGACCCCGCCGTCCTCGGCCGCGACGCGTCCCGCTGGGCCCTGCTCCTGCCCGCCGCGCACGACCGGCCCCGTATCGGCGACGAGCATCTCGCCCAGCGCGAGAGCAACCCCCTCTTCCGCGTCCGGTACGCCCACGCCCGCACCCGCGCCCTCACCCGCAACGCCGCCGCCCTCGGCTTCACCGCCGAACCCGGCGACGTACGCGACAACGACAAGGCGACCGGTTCGGGGGACGCCACCCCCGCCCAGGCGAACGCCGCGGCCCCCCTCCACACCGCCCTGTCCGCCCACCCCCAAACCCTCAGCCTCGCCGCCGCCCACCATGCCCCCGACCGGCTTGCCCGGCACCTCGTCGTGGTGGCCGACGCGTTTCTCGGGTTTCAGCACACTGTGCTTCCGCAGGGGGAGGAGAAACCCTCGGCCGCCCACCGTGCCCGGCTCGCGCTTGCCGAAGCCGCCGGGGCGGTGCTCGCCGGCGGCCTGTCCCTGCTCGGTATCGACGCACCCGAACATCTCTGAGAGAGCGCAGAAGACAGTCATGAGCCGTTCCGCACACCCCGCCGGGCCCCGCCACGCAGATGTCCTGACCGAGGGGCACTATGCTGCCCCGCCCGCCGATCTCAACGCCCTCGACCCGAAGGTGTGGTCGCAAACCGTCACCCGTGAGGGCGACGGCGCGGTCCGCGTCGGCGGTATCGAAGTGGCCCGGCTCGCCGAGGAGTTCGGCACCCCCGCCTACTTCCTCGACGAGGACGACTTCCGGGCCCGCTGCCGCGCCTGGCGCGATGCCTTCGGCCCCGACGCCGACGTCTTCTACGCCGGCAAGGCCTTCCTCTCCCGCGCCGTGGTGCGTTGGCTGGACGAGGAAGGGCTCAATCTGGACGTCTGTTCCGGTGGCGAGCTCGCCACCGCGCTGTCCGCCGGGATGCCCCCGGCCCGTATCGCCTTCCACGGCAACAACAAGTCCGAGGCAGAGATCGAGCGGGCCGTCGAGGTCGGCGTCGGGCGGATCGTGCTCGACTCGTTCCAGGAGATCGTGCGGGTGTCGCACATCGCCGAGCGGCTCGGCAAGCGCCAGCCCGTGCAGATCCGCGTGACGGTCGGTGTCGAGGCCCACACGCACGAGTTCATCGCCACCGCGCACGAGGACCAGAAGTTCGGGATCGCGCTCGCCGGTGGGCAGGCCGCCGAGGCCGTACGGCGTGCGCTCAAGCTCGACGGTCTCGAGCTCATCGGCATCCACAGCCACATCGGCTCGCAGATCTTCGACATGGCGGGCTTCGAGGTCGCCGCGCGGCGCGTCGTGTCGCTGCTGGCCGAGGTGCGCGACGAACACGGTGTCGAGCTGCCCGAGATCGACCTCGGCGGCGGTCTCGGCATCGCGTACACCTCCGATGACGACCCGAGCGAGCCGCACGAGATCGCCAAGGCGCTCGGCGAGATCGTGACGCGCGAATGCGAGGCGGCCGGTCTGCGCACGCCGCGCATCTCCGTCGAGCCGGGCCGCGCCATCGTCGGCCCGACCGCCTTCACGCTCTACGAGGTCGGCACCATCAAGCCGCTCGAAACCCTCCGTACGTACGTGTCCGTGGACGGCGGCATGTCGGACAACATCCGCACCGCCCTCTACGACGCCGAGTACACGGTCGCCCTCGTCTCGCGGCGCTCCGACGCCGAGCCGATGCTCGTCCGCGTGGTGGGCAAGCACTGTGAGAGTGGCGACATCGTGGTCAAGGACGCCTTCCTGCCCGCCGACCTCGCGCCCGGTGACCTGCTCGCGGTGCCGGCGACCGGTGCGTACTGCCGGTCCATGGCCAGCAACTACAACCACGCACTTCGCCCGCCCGTCGTCGCCGTGCGCGACGGTGAGGCGCGGGTGATCGTCCGGCGTGAGACGGAGGAAGATCTCCTGCGTCTCGACGTCGGATAAATGAAATACACGTCTCAGGATTCGGACCGGGGGCAGAAACCCCGGTCCGGTGGGTGAGACTGGTCCACTGAAGCAGTATCAAGCAGGCTGAGCTCTCTGAGCTGGGTTCAATGAAAGGCGTAGGTCGATGATGCGTACGCGTCCGCTGAAGGTGGCGCTCCTTGGCTGTGGGGTAGTCGGCTCAGAGGTGGCGCGCATCATGACGACGCACGCCGACGACCTCGCGGCCCGGATCGGCGCCCCCGTGGAACTGGCCGGGGTCGCCGTCCGGCGTCCGTCGAAGGTGCGCGAGGGCATCGACCCCTCGCTCGTGACGACGGACGCGACCGCGCTGGTCAAACGGGGCGACATCGACGTCGTCGTCGAGGTCATCGGAGGCATCGAGCCTGCCCGCGGCCTCATCATGACGGCGTTCGAGCACGGCGCCTCCGTCGTCTCCGCCAACAAGGCGCTCATCGCCCAGGACGGCGCCGCGCTGCACGCCGCCGCCGAGGAGCACGGCAAGGACCTCTACTACGAGGCCGCCGTCGCCGGTGCGATCCCGCTGATCAGGCCGCTGCGCGAGTCCCTCGCCGGCGACAAGATCAACCGCGTGATGGGCATCGTCAACGGCACCACGAACTTCATCCTCGACAAGATGGACTCGACGGGCGCCGGCTACCAGGAGGCCCTCGACGAGGCCACCGCGCTCGGCTACGCCGAGGCCGACCCGACCGCCGACGTCGAGGGCTTCGACGCCGCCGCCAAGGCCGCCATCCTCGCCGGGATCTCCTTCCACACCCGCGTCCGTCTCGACGACGTGTACCGCGAGGGCATGACCGAGGTGACCGCAGCCGACTTTGCTTCCGCGAAGGAGATGGGCTGCACCATCAAGCTGCTCGCGATCTGTGAGCGGGCGGCGCACGGCGGGTCCGTCACCGCGCGCGTGCACCCCGCGATGATCCCGCTCGACCACCCCCTCGCCTCCGTGCGCGGTGCGTACAACGCCGTGTTCGTCGAGGCCGAGGCCGCCGGCCAGCTCATGTTCTACGGGCCCGGAGCCGGCGGCGCGCCCACCGCGTCGGCCGTGCTCGGCGACCTCGTGGCCGTGTGCCGCAACAAGCTCGGCGAGGCCACCGGACCCGGTGACTCCGCCTACACCCAGCTGCCCGTCTCGCCCATGGGCGAGGTCGTGACGCGCTACCACATCAGCCTCGACGTGGCCGACAAGCCGGGCGTTCTCGCCCAGGTCGCGACGGTCTTCGCCGAGCACGGCGTATCCATTGACACGGTGCGCCAATCGGGCAAGGACGGCGAGGCCTCCCTCGTCGTGGTCACCCACCGTGCGGCGGACGCGGCCCTCACCGGGACCGTCGACGCGCTGCGCAAGCTCGACACCGTGCGTGGTGTCGCCAGCATCATGCGTGTTGAAGGGGAGTAACGAGCAATGACCCACCAGTGGCGCGGAATCATCGAGGAGTACCGCGACCGGCTTCCGGTGTCCGACACCACGCCGGTCGTCACGCTGCGCGAGGGCGGCACGCCGCTCGTGCCCGCCCAGGTGCTCTCCGAGCGCACGGGCTGCGAGGTCCACCTCAAGGTCGAGGGCGCCAACCCGACCGGGTCCTTCAAGGACCGCGGCATGACGATGGCGATCACGAAGGCCAAGGAGGAGGGCGCGCAGGCCGTCATCTGCGCGTCCACCGGCAACACGTCCGCCTCGGCCGCGGCCTACGCCGTGCGCGCCGGCATGGTCTGCGCCGTGCTCGTCCCGCAGGGCAAGATCGCGCTCGGCAAGATGGGCCAGGCGCTGGTCTACGGCTCGAAGATCCTCCAGGTCGACGGCAACTTCGACGACTGCCTGAACCTGGCCCGCGCCCTCTCCGAGAACTACCCGGTGGCGCTGGTCAATTCGGTCAACCCGTTCCGTATCGAGGGCCAGAAGACCGCCTCGTTCGAGATCGTCGACGCGCTCGGCGACGCGCCCGACATCCACGTCCTTCCCGTCGGCAACGCCGGCAACATCACGGCCTACTGGAAGGGCTACAAGGAGTACGCGGCGGACGGCATCGCCACGCACACCCCGCGCATGTGGGGCTTCCAGGCGTCCGGTTCCGCGCCCATCGTGCGCGGCGAGATCGTCAAGGACCCGTCGACGATCGCCACCGCGATTCGCATCGGCAACCCCGCGTCCTGGGACTTCGCGCTGGCCGCCCGTGACGAGTCCGGTGGCTTCATCGACGAAGTGACGGACCGTGAAATCCTGCGCGCCTACAAGCTGTTGGCGTCCCAGGAGGGTGTTTTCGTGGAGCCCGCGTCGGCCGCCTCCGTCGCCGGTCTGCTCAAGGCCGCCGAGCAGGGCAAGGTCGACAAGGGGCAGAAGATCGTCTGCACCGTCACGGGCAACGGACTCAAGGACCCCGACTGGGCCGTCGCGGGCGCCCCGCAGCCCGTCACCGTCCCGGTCGACGCGGCCACCGCGGCCGAGCGCCTCGGCCTGGCGTAACCGGACAGGGCCGGTCAACTCCACACAGGGGGTGCACAGGGGGCTTGCGACACGCATCGTGCGCCTCCTGTGCGCCCTATGTCGCCACAGAACCTTCCTTCGATAGGCTGTACCGAACCCACCCCGCCGCACATGCATATGCCGCGGTGCCGCAGGCGTTGTCGTAGCCCTCGCGGCCTTCGGGTTCTCACACGGGCAGCAATCATCGGATCTCTACCGCAGTCACCTCGTTCATCACGCAAGAACCGCAGCTCAAGGAGTGTCATCGAGCGATGGCCGGTCCCGCCTTCCGCGCCGCCGCCGTCAGGGTGCGCGTCCCCGCCTCCAGCGCCAACCTCGGCCCGGGCTTCGATGCTTTCGGGCTGTCGCTGGGTCTCTACGACGACGTGGTCGTCCGGGTCGCCGACTCCGGCCTGAACATCGACATCGCAGGTGAGGGCTCCGACACCCTCCCGCGCGACGAGTCCCATCTGCTCGTACGTTCCCTGCGCACCGCCTTCGACCTGCTCGGCGGACAGCCGCGCGGCCTCGAGGTCGTCTGCGCCAACCGGATCCCGCACGGCCGCGGCCTCGGCTCCTCGTCGGCCGCCATCTGCGCCGGCATCGTCGCCGCGCGCGCCGTGACGATAGGCGGCGACGCCCGGCTCGACGACGCGGCCCTTCTTGAGCTCGCGACCGAGATCGAGGGGCACCCGGACAACGTCGCGGCCTGCCTGCTCGGCGGCTTCACGCTCTCCTGGATGGACGGCGGCGCGGCCCGGGCGATCAGGATGGACCCCGCTGGTTCCATCGTTCCGGTGGTTTTCGTACCGGGAAAGCCGGTACTCACCGAGACCGCACGCGGTCTCCTGCCGCGCAGCGTCCCCCATGTGGACGCCGCGGTGAACGCGGGCCGAGCGGCCCTGCTCGTAGAGGCCCTCACGAGGCGCCCCGAGCTGCTGCTGCCCGCCACCGAGGACCGGCTCCACCAGGAGTACCGGGCTCCCGCGATGCCGGAGAGCCTCGCACTTGTGGAGCGGCTGCGGGCCGACGGCGTACCCGCGGTGATCTCAGGGGCGGGCCCCACGGTCCTCGCCCTTGTGGAGAAGGAAGCGGCCGACAAGGTCGCCCGGCTGGCCGGTGAGGGATGGGCGGCCAACCGCCTCGACCTCGATGTCGACGGAGCGAGCGTGCTGCCGCTTGCTCACTGACACCCGGTTGCCGGAATTCGAGAGGGGGAATATTTGTTGGATCCGGTAGTGTTAACCTCAAGTCTGCACCCGACCCCACCATGGCGAGGTGCTGTGTGTCCCCCTCCGGGACAACCATTCTTCCAGGAGCCCCGCAAATTGCTCGGTGCCGTGCGCTGAGCCGTTTCGAGCATGCTCCGGAACCGGTGTGATCGAGCCGGGTGACACGGACATTCCAGTGGAACCCGCGGCTTCGGGACTCGCCGCCACCTAATGAATTCTTCCGCCGCATTGGCGGACCACCGCCCCGGCACGGTCCATACCGACAGGACCACCGCCGGACAGCACAACCGGTCGCCGAGCCAGACAGGCCGACGTCCGCTCCAGGGAAGGACCCTTCGTGAGCGACACCACCGATCTGATGGGCGTGAGCGCCGACAGCTCCGCTGTTGCGCCCTCCGCCGATGCGGATGCGCCTGCTGCCGGCGCTGCGGGCTCCCGGCGGCGCCGCGGTACCGGCCTCGAGGGCATGGTGCTGGCCGAGCTCCAGCAGGTCGCATCGGGCCTCGGTATCAGGGGCACCGCGCGTATGCGCAAGAGCCAGCTGATCGAGGTCATCAAGGAGGCGCAGGCCGGGGGAGGCGCTCCCGCGAAGAGCGCCGACACCACCGAGACCAAGCCGAAGCGCCGCGCCACCTCCAAGGCGCGCACCGGCGACGAGGCCGCGGCGAACGGCACCGAGGCCCCCGCCAAGGCGGCCAAGGCCGAAGACGCCAAGGCCGCGAAGGCCGCCGCTCAGCAGCAGATCGACATCCCCGGTCAGCCGGCGAGCGACGAAAAGGGCGGCGAGCGCCGCCGCCGCCGTGCCACCTCCGAGGCCGGCAGCCCCGAGACCGTCACGGCCGAGGCGAAGACCGAGACCAAGACGGACGCCCAGGGCGAGGCCAAGGGCGATGCCGGTGACAACGGCGCCGAGGGCCGTCGCGAGCGCCGTGACCGTCGTGACCGCGGCGGCGACCGCGGTGACCGTGGCGGCGACCGCGGTGAGCGCGGTGGCCGTGACCGCGGCGACCGCCGTGGCAAGGGCGACGAGCAGGGCAAGGAGCAGGGCGGGGGCAACCGTCAGCCGCAGGGCGGCGGGCGCCAGGACCGTCAGCGTGACAACGGCCCGCAGGACGACGGCTTCGACGATGAGGGTGGCCGCCGCGGACGCCGTGGCCGCTACCGCGACCGCCGTGGCCGTCGTGGCCGCGACGAGGCCGGCTTCGGCAACGAGGTGCAGGTCTCCGAGGACGACGTCCTGATCCCCGTCGCGGGCATCCTGGACATCCTCGACAACTACGCGTTCATCCGGACCTCCGGCTACCTGCCCGGTCCGAACGACGTGTACGTGTCGCTCGCCCAGGTCCGCAAGAACGGCCTGCGCAAGGGTGACCACGTCACCGGCGCGGTCCGCCAGCCCAAGGACGGCGAGCGCCGCGAGAAGTTCAACGCGCTCGTCCGCCTCGACTCGGCGAACGGCATGGCGGCCGAATCCGGGCGCGGGCGGCCGGAGTTCAACAAGCTGACGCCGCTCTACCCGCAGGACCGGCTCCGTCTGGAGACCGACCCGGGCATCCTGACCACCCGCATCATCGACCTCGTGTCGCCGATCGGTAAGGGCCAGCGAGGCCTGATCGTGGCCCCGCCGAAGACCGGCAAGACCATGATCCTGCAGGCGGTCGCCAACGCGATCACCGTCAACAGCCCCGAGTGCCACCTGATGGTCGTCCTGGTCGACGAGCGTCCGGAAGAGGTCACCGACATGCAGCGGTCGGTGAAGGGCGAGGTCATCTCCTCGACCTTCGACCGCCCGGCCGAGGACCACACCACGGTCGCCGAGCTCGCCATCGAGCGCGCCAAGCGTCTCGTGGAGCTCGGTCACGACGTGGTCGTCCTGCTCGACTCGATCACGCGTCTGGGCCGTGCCTACAACCTGGCGGCGCCGGCCTCCGGCCGCATCCTGTCCGGTGGTGTCGACTCGACCGCGCTCTACCCGCCGAAGCGCTTCTTCGGTGCGGCGCGCAACATCGAGGACGGCGGCTCGCTGACCATTCTCGCCACGGCGCTGGTCGACACCGGCTCGCGCATGGACGAGGTGATCTTCGAGGAGTTCAAGGGCACCGGCAACATGGAGCTCAAGCTCGACCGCAAGCTCTCCGACAAGCGCATCTTCCCGGCGGTGGACGTCGACGCGTCCTCCACCCGTAAGGAAGAGATCCTGCTCAACGCGGAAGAGCTGGCGATCGTCTGGAAGCTGCGCCGTGTGCTGCACGCGCTCGACTCGCAGCAGGCCATCGAGCTGCTTCTCGACAAGATGAAGCAGACGAAGTCGAACGCCGAGTTCCTGATGCAGATCGCGAAGACGACGCCGACGCCGGGCAACGGCAACGACTAAGAGCTTCGCTCTGCGGTAGCACCGCTCAAGGGCCGCCCCCGTCACATCCGTGACGGGGGCGGCCCTTTGTGCTGTTCGGGGAGGGTTGTACGATCACGCTCTTCATCCAACGTTCAACTCATCGCTCCCTGGGGGGACTTGCGTGGACATATCTGTATCCGGCTCCGGCCGGCACCGTCGAAGACTCGGCAAGGTGCTGCCGGCCGCCGCGGCCGGGCTCGCGCTGATCGGCGGAGGCGCGTTCGCCGTCACCTCTTATGCGGGGGAGTCCGACACCGGCCGGGTCGTGCAGCCGCCGCCCGGTGCGAAGACCGCGGAGCCTGCGGCGTCCTCCCCGTCGCCGAGCGGCGACAAGAAGGTCACGCCCCGCATCATCGGCGGCACCACGAGCGCCGCCTCCTGGATGGTGCAGCTCGTCTACAACGACCCCGCCGGCGGCTCGTACTTCGTCTGCGGCGGCACCCTGGTCGCGCCCAACAAGGTGCTCACCGCCGCGCACTGCCTGCACGACGAGAACGGCAACCGGCAGGACTGGGGCAAGTACGGCGAAGTCGCCGTGGGCACCAGCAAGAGCGTCACCGTCGCCGGCAACGGCGCCACGTACATCGACGTCACCCGCAGCTGGGTGCGCGACGGCTACGACCCCGACGCCATCACGAACGACGTCGCCCTGCTCACCCTCGCCAAGCCGGTCGCCCAGACCACGTTGGAGCTGGCCGGAGAGGGAGACGGCGCGCTGTACGCCGCCGGCACGAACGCCACCGTGTACGGCTGGGGCCTCACCAGCTCGAACGAGGACACCGCCGACATCGCGTCCCAGCTGCAGAAGGTCACCCTGCCGCTGAACTCCGACGACGCCTGCACCCAGAACCTCGACCCGTACTTCCAGGCCGGGAAGATGATCTGCGCCGGACAGCTCGGCACCGGCGACGACAGCACGGGCAAGACCACGTGCCCGGGTGACTCCGGCGGCCCGCTCGTCGTGGGCGACAAGGTGGTCGGCATCGTGTCCTGGGGCATCAGCCAGGGCAAGCAGGTCTGCAACGTCTCCGGCACGTACGAGGCGTTCACCAAGGTCTCCACGTACCAGTCCAAGGTCCGTCCGCGCATCGACGACACCGACATCAGCCGCAACGGCAAGGCCGACCTCTTCGTCCGCGCCGCGTCCGGTGGCAAGGGGTACGTCAAGGAGTCCACGGGCAGCGGGTTCGCCACGCGCAAGACGCTGACCGGGTCCTGGAGCGCGTACAACCTGGTCCTCCAGGCCGACATGAACCGCGACGGGTACCAGGACTTCATCATCCGCCGCCGGTCCGACGGGGCCGTCTACTGGCGCCACCGGTCCGCGTCCAGCTCGACGTACACGGACACGAAGATCGCGAGCGACTGGGCGACACGGAAGTTCATCGTGGTGCCCGGTGATGTCACCGGCGACCGGTTCCCCGACCTGCTTTCGGCGACCTCCGGCGGCACGCTCTACCTGTACCCCGGCAAGGGCGACGGGACGTACGGCACCCGCACCACCGTCGGCAGCGGCTACCAGGTCTTCAACTCCCTGCGCGGCAAGGGCGACTTCACCGGTGACGGCAGGAGCGACCTGATCGCCCGCGGCAGCGGCGGCAAGCTGTACCTCCTCAAGGGCACCGGCAAGGCGTCCGCGCCCTTCGAGACCGGCGTGCAGGTGCGCACCTGGGACGGGTACAACGCGTTCGCGGCGCCGGGTGACGTGACCGGCGACGGCAAGGCCGACTACGTGGCCCGCACGCCCGGCGGCACGCTCTATCTGTACCCGGGCACAGGGACCGCCTCCTCGGAGATCTTTGCCACACGCATCAAGATCGGGACCGGCTACACGCAGTACAACGTCTTCGGATAAACCCGCAGGTGAGAGCCGGACGATCGGCTCTCGTCAGCACGCGCTGTGCCCGTCGCGACCATCGCGGCGGGCACAGCGCGTTGTGCAACCCTTCTTCCCGGTTTCCACGTCCGGTGAGGGCACGGACGAAGAGACGTCCGATCGAGCCTGACCCTGCAAACAGGGGGTAACCGAACAAACGAGCAGTTGAGGACTGAGGAGCACATGTCTGACGAGAGCAGCCCCGCGACCACCGATCCGAGCCGCCCCACCCGCGGCGGCGGAGGTGGCGGCCGACGGCGCAAGCCGCGAGCCAAGCGCAGCAAGGCCCTCGTCATCACGGCCTGCACCGCGGCGGGACTCGTCGTCGTGGCCGGCGCGGGCGCCGGCTTCCTGTACTTCAAGCTCAACGGGAACATCAAGGGCGTCGACATCAACGCCGCGCTCGGCACCGACCGCCCCACGAACGTCGACAACGGCTCGATGGACATACTGGTCCTCGGCTCGGACTCGCGCTCCGGCGCGAACGCCAAGTACGGCGAGGACGGCGGCGGCGCCCGCTCCGACACCGCGATGGTCGTCCACGTGTACAAGGGCCACAAGAAGGCCAGCGTGGTCTCCATACCGCGCGACACCCTCGTGACACGGCCGACCTGCACCGACAGCGCCGGGAACACGGTCGCGGGCGGCAGCCAGCAGATGTTCAACACGGCGTACGAGGTCGGCGGCCCGGCCTGCGCCGTCAAGACGGTCGAGAAGATGTCCGGTATCCGCATGGACCACTACGTCGAGGTCGACTTCTCGGGCTTCAAGAAGCTCATCAACACCCTCGGCGGCGTCGACATCACCACCCAGCAGGCCATCAACGACGACAAGAGCCATCTGCACCTGGCGGCCGGCACGCACACCCTCACCGGCGAGCAGGCGCTCGGCCTCGTCCGTACCCGGCACGCCGTCGGCGACGGCAGCGACCTGGGCCGAATACAGCTCCAGCAGGCCTTCATGAAGGCGCTGATCAACCAGATCAAGGACGTCGGCGTCTTCACCAGCCCCAAGAAGCTCTACGACCTCGCGGACACCGCCACCAGCGCCGTCACCACCGACTCCGAGCTCAACTCGGTCAAGGAACTGGCGGGCTTCGCGGGCGGCCTCAAGGGCATCGGCGCCGGCGACATGAAGATGGTGACGCTCCCCGTCCAGTACGACCCCGCCGATCCGAACCGCGTACTCCCGCTGGAGAAGGCGGGTGCGAGGGTATGGGCGGCGGTCAAGGCGGACCAGCCCGTTCCGGCCTCCGCGATCAAGAACTCCGCCGGTGACAAGGGCTCCGCGGGCTCCGTCGTCACCAGCCACTAGCCGGTCACCGGCCGTCATCGGCCACCGGTCACCACGTGCCGGTGACCCTTCGGGAATAGTTCCGCCCCGACCCCGGTTTTGGGGGATACGGCCAGTCCTGGCAGACTGGTACGTCGGCCCCGGTTCACGCCCCCGCAATCCGCGGAAGCGACCCGGAGCCCTCCGAGATCATAGGAGACACCTTGAAGCGCGACATCCACCCCGAGTACGTCGAGACGCAGGTCAGCTGCACCTGTGGCGCGTCGTTCACCACCCGTAGCACCATCTCGTCCGGCACCGTCCGTGCCGAGGTCTGCTCGGAGTGCCACCCGTTCTACACGGGCAAGCAGAAGATCCTCGACACCGGTGGCCGCGTGGCCCGCTTCGAGGCCCGCTTCGGCAAGGCTGCTGCCGCCAACAAGTAGCGAGCCACTTGCGCCGGTCCACGGCCGCCCTTCGGGGCGGGCCGGGACCGGCGTGCTTGTTTTTGGTTGGCCGGGGACCCGGGGGTCTTCCCTGGCCGGCCGGTGGCCGTTCCCTTTCGCTGTACCTCACTTCAGGAGCCGGAGATGTTCGAGGCCGTCGAGGACCTCATCGGTGAGCACGCCGATCTCGAGAAGAAGCTCGCGGACCCCTCGGTCCACGCCGACCAGGCGAACGCGCGCAAGCTCAACAAGCGCTACGCCGAGCTGACCCCGATCGTCGCCACCTACCGCTCCTGGAAGCAGACCGGTGACGACATCGAGACCGCGCGCGAACTCGCCGCGGACGACCCGGACTTCGCCGCCGAGGTGAAGGACCTCGAGAAGCAGCGCGCGGAGATCACCGAGAAGCTGCGGCTCCTGCTGGTCCCCCGGGACCCCAACGACGACAAGGACGTCATCCTCGAGGTCAAGGCGGGCGCGGGCGGCGACGAGTCGGCCCTCTTCGCCGGCGACCTGCTGCGCATGTACCTGCGGTACGCGGAGCGCGTCGGCTGGAAGACCGAGATCATCGACGCCACCGAGTCCGAACTGGGCGGCTACAAGGATGTCCAGGTCGCCGTGAAGACCAAGGGCGGCAACGGCGCGACCGAGCCCGGCCAGGGCGTCTGGGCCCGCCTGAAGTACGAGGGCGGCGTGCACCGCGTGCAGCGTGTGCCGTCGACCGAGTCGCAGGGCCGCATCCACACCTCCGCGGCCGGCGTCCTCGTGACGCCCGAGGCCGAGGACGTCGACGTCGAGATCCACGCGAACGACCTCCGCATCGATGTCTACCGCTCGTCGGGCCCCGGCGGCCAGTCCGTCAACACGACGGACTCCGCGGTGCGCATCACGCACCTGCCCACCGGAGTGGTCGCCTCCTGCCAGAACGAGAAGAGCCAGCTCCAGAACAAGGAGCAGGCGATGCGTATCCTGCGCTCCAGGCTTCTCGCAGCAGCAGTGGAGAAGGCCGAGGCCGAGGCCGCGGACGCGCGCCGCAGCCAGGTCCGTACCGTCGACCGCTCCGAGAAGATCCGTACATACAACTTCCCGGAGAACCGCATCTCGGACCACCGCGTCGGTTTCAAGGCGTACAACTTGGACCAGGTGCTCGACGGTGAGCTCGACCCGGTGATCCAGGCCTGCGTCGACGCCGACTCGGCCGCCAAGCTCGCCGCCGCCTAAGCCACGCCCAAAAGACCAGCTCAGCCCCGGAGGACCAGCGTGCAGCAACATCTTGGGGGGCGACCCCCAAACCCCCGCAGCGTGCTGCTCGCGGAAGTCGCCCAGGCCACCCAGCGCCTCGCCGACGCGGGCGTGCCCTCGCCGCGCAACGACGCGGAGGAGCTCGCCGCCTTCGTGCACGGCGTGAAGCGGGGCGAGCTGCATCTCGTCAAGGACGCGGACTTCGACGCCCGTTACTGGGAGGTCACCGCGCGCCGCGAGGCCCGCGAGCCGCTCCAGCACATCACCGGGCGCGCCTACTTCCGCTACCTCGAACTCCAGGTGGGGCCGGGCGTGTTCGTGCCGCGGCCCGAGACGGAGTCCGTGGTCGGCTGGGCCATAGACGCCGTACGGGCCATGGATGTCGTCGAGCCGCTCATCGTCGACCTGTGCACGGGCTCGGGCGCCATCGCGCTCGCCCTCGCGCAGGAGGTCCCGCGCTCCCGTGTGCACGCCGTGGAGCTGTCCGAGGACGCCCTGCGCTGGACGCGCAAGAACGTCGAGGGATCCAGGGTCGACCTGCGCCAGGGAGACGCCCTGGAGGCTTTCCCGGAGCTCGACGGCCAGGTCGACCTGGTGGTCTCCAACCCGCCGTACATCCCGCTCACCGAGTGGGAGTACGTCGCCCCCGAGGCCCGCGACCACGACCCCGAACTCGCTCTGTTCTCAGGCGAGGACGGGCTCCACCTGATCCGCGGCATCGAGCGCACCGCGCACCGCCTGCTGCGGCCCGGAGGCGTCGTCGTCGTCGAGCACGCCGACACCCAGGGCGGCCAGGTCCCGTGGATCTTCACCGAGGAACGGGGCTGGGCCGACGCCGCCGACCACCCCGACCTGAACAACCGCCCGCGCTTCGCGACCGCCCGCAAGGCGATGCCGTGACGCGACAGAATCAGCGCAGCACCAGCAGTCCCGGCGGCATCAGCAGTCCCGGCAGCACCAGCACTTCCCGCATCTCTCGCATGGACTACGTGTACTTCGTGTACGAGGAGGCCCGCTAAATGGCTCGGCGATACGACACCAACGACGCGTCGGACCGTACGACCGGTCTGCGTGAAGCCGCGTCCGCCGTCCGCCGCGGTGAGCTGGTCGTGCTGCCCACCG
Organism: Streptomyces sp. CB01635; assembly: GCF_002803065.1. Lineage (GTDB taxonomy): Bacteria > Actinomycetota > Actinomycetes > Streptomycetales > Streptomycetaceae > Streptomyces. Next base: position 84,833 of record NZ_NNBL01000011.1, on the reverse strand, counting down.
ACACCGTGTACGGCATCGGCGCCGACGCCTTCACCTCCGAGGCGGTCGCCGACCTCCTGGACGCCAAGGGGCGCGGCCGCAACATGCCGACCCCGGTCCTCATCGGCTCCCCGAACACGCTGCACGGCCTCGTCACGGACTTCTCCGAGATGGCGTGGGAACTCGTCGACGCGTTCTGGCCGGGCGCCCTCACGCTCGTCGCCAAGCACCAGCCGTCCCTGGCGTGGGACCTCGGCGACACCCGTGGCACCGTCGCCGTGCGCATGCCCCTGCACCCGGTCGCGATCGAGCTGCTCACCGAGGTCGGCCCCATGGCCGTGTCCTCCGCGAACCTCACCGGGCACCCCGCCCCCGAGGACTGCGACGCCGCGCAGGACATGCTCGGCGACTCCGTCTCCGTCTACCTCGACGGCGGCCCCACGCCCGGCATCGTCCCGTCCTCGATCGTCGACGTGACCGGGAAGGTTCCGGTGCTCCTGCGCGCGGGTGCCCTGACCGCGGACGAGCTGCGCAAGGTCGTACCCGACCTCGAGGTGGCGAATTGACAGCCCCTGAGACGGGGCGTGGCATAGGCAACGGGGACTCCTTCCGCATCCTCCATGTCAGCACCGGCAACGTGTGCCGCTCGCCGATCACCGAGCGGCTGACCCGGCATGCCCTGGTGGACCGGCTCGGCGACCCCCTCGTACGCGGTCTGATCGTCGAGAGCGCGGGCACCTGGGGCCACGAGGGCGCGCCCATGGAGGCCAACGCCGAGACGGTCCTCGCTGACTTCGGGGCGGACGCCTCCGGCTTCGTGGGCCGCGAGCTCCTCGACGACCACGTGATCCGCGCGGACCTGGTCCTCACGGCCACCCGCGACCACCGCGCCCAGGTCATCTCCATGGGCCACAGCGCGGGCCTGCGCACCTTCACGCTGAAGGAGTTCACACGCCTCGTCCAGGCGATCGATCCGGCCACGCTGCCCGATCCGCTGGACGGCGGCGTGGTGGAGCGCGCACGCGCCCTGGTGCGCGCCGCGGCGGCTCTACGCGGGTGGCTTCTCGCCCCGAACGCCGAGGCCGACGAGGTCTACGACCCGTACGGCGCACCTCTGCCCTTCTTCCGCTCGGTCGGCGAGGAGATCAGCGAAGCGCTGGAGCCCGTGGTGACGGCGCTGACGGGCGTTCCGGCGTGCAAATGAACTCAGTGACAGCGACTGCCGGAGTACCCGCTCGTACCTGAGTTCCGGGCGGCGCGGGCATTGCGGGCCTACATTGGATTTGAGGTCACCCCCGCGAGGTCCGGAGCCCAAGATGCCGGTCACCACTGAACAAGCCCCCGCCGGTGCGACGTACGCGCACGCCGGCTTCGACGTGCTGCGTCTGCAGGACCCGGAGATCGCCGAGATCATGCTAGGCGAGGCGGCCCGGCAGGCCACGTCGCTCCAGCTGATCGCAGCCGAGAACTTCACGTCGCCGGCCGTCCTTGCGGCCCTCGGCTCCCCGCTCGCCAACAAGTACGCCGAGGGCTACCCCGGCGCCCGCCACCACGGCGGCTGCGAGCTCGTCGACATGGCGGAGCGCATCGCCGTCGACCGGGCCAGAGCGCTCTTCGGGGCCGAGCACGCCAATGTGCAGCCCCACTCCGGCTCCTCCGCGGTCCTCGCCGCGTACGCCGCCCTGCTGCGCCCCGGCGACACCGTCCTCGCGATGGGGCTCTCGTACGGCGGCCACCTCACCCATGGGTCGCCCGCGAACTTCTCGGGCCGCTGGTTCGACTTCGTGCCCTACGGAGTCGACCCCGAGTCCGGCCTCATCGACCACGACCAGGTCCGCGCGCTGGCCCGCGCCCACCGTCCCAAGGCGATCGTCTGCGGATCCATCGCCTATCCGCGGCACATCGACTACGCGGCCTTCCGCGACATCGCCGACGACGTGGGCGCCTACCTCATCGCCGACGCCGCGCACCCCATCGGCCTGGTCGCCGGGGGAGCGGCGCCGAACCCGGTGCCGTACGCCGATGTCGTCTGCGCCACCACGCACAAGGTCCTGCGCGGCCCCCGCGGCGGCATGGTCCTGTGCGGGGCCGAGCTCGCCGCGCGGATCGACCGGGCCGTCTTCCCCTTCACGCAGGGCGGTGCCCAGATGCACACGATCGCCGCCAAGGCCGTCGCGTTCGGCGAGGCGGCGACCCCGGCCTTCGCCGCGTACGCCCGTCAGGTCGTCGCCAACGCGAGGGTTCTCGCGGCCGCGCTGGACGCCGAGGGCCTCGCGATCACCACCGGCGGCACGGACACCCATCTGCTGACCGCCGACCCCACCTCTCTGGGCGTCGACGGCCCGACCGCCCGGGGCCGGCTCGCCTCGGCCGGCATGGTCCTCGACACCTGCGCGCTGCCCTTCGGGGACGGGCGCGGCCTGCGCCTCGGCACCGCCGCCGTCACCACCCAGGGCATGGGCGAACCGGAGATGGCGCGCATCGCGGTGCTCTTCTCGGGGGTGCTGCGAGATGAGGTCGATCCGCGTACAGCGCGCGCGGAAGTGCGCGATCTCACCGGAAGATTTCCGCCGTATCCGGCCTAGACAGGGGTAGGCGGGCCAGGGTGGTCCGTCACTCGTGCAACCATCGTCGCTACCCGGCAGTCCTTCACCACATGCGCGCGAAGCTAGGGTGTGGGGCTGAGATGGCCAGCGATATCTGTGGGGAAGCCCGTGCGTGAATACCTGCTGACGCTCTGCATCACGGCCGCGGTGACATACCTGCTGACCGGCCCGGTGCGGAAGTTCGCGATCGTGGCCGGCGCCATGCCGGAGATCCGCGCCCGCGACGTACACCGGGAGCCCACGCCCCGGCTCGGCGGGATCGCCATGTTCTTCGGTCTGTGCGCGGGTCTCCTCGTCGCGGACCACCTGACGAACCTCAGTCCCGTCTTCGAGATGTCGAACGAGCCACGGGCGTTGCTCTCCGGAGCCGCCCTGATCTGGCTGATCGGTGTCCTGGACGACAAGTTCGAGATCGACGCCCTGATCAAGCTTGGCGGCCAGATGATCGCCGCCGGCGTCATGGTCATGCAGGGTCTTACGATCCTGTGGCTGCCGATCCCGGGTGTGGGCACGGTCTCGCTGACGCAGTGGCAGGGCACGCTCCTCACGGTCGCCCTGGTCGTGATCAGCATCAACGCGGTCAACTTCGTGGACGGCCTCGACGGGCTCGCGTCCGGCATGGTGTGCATCGCGGCGTCGGCGTTCTTCCTGTACTCGTACCGCCTCTGGTACGGCTACGGCATCGAGGCGGCCGCCCCCGCGACACTGTTCGCGGCGATCCTGATCGGCATGTGTCTGGGTTTCCTGCCGCACAACATGCACCCCGCCAGGATCTTCATGGGCGACTCCGGATCGATGCTGATCGGCCTCGTCCTGTCCGCCGGCGCCATCTCCATCACCGGCCAGGTCGACCCGAGCCTGATGAAGCTGAACTTCGGCGGCACCCGTGACGCCACCCACGCGATGATCCCGGTCTTCATCCCGCTGCTGATGCCGCTGACGATCATCGCGATCCCGTTCGCGGACCTCGTCCTCGCGATCGTGCGCCGCACCTGGAAGGGCCAGTCGCCGTTCGCGGCCGACCGCGGTCACCTGCACCACCGGCTCCTGGAGATCGGCCACTCCCACAGCCGCGCGGTCCTGATCATGTACTTCTGGTCGGCGCTGTTCGCCTTCGGAGCGGTCGCCTACTCCGTCCACTCGACGTCCATGTGGATCGTCCTGGCGATCGTCGCGCTCAGCTTCGTCGGTCTCGTACTGCTTCTGCTGCCGCGCTTCACGCCGCGCGCCCCGCGCTGGGCGGAGGCCTTCGTGCCGCCGCGCTACCGGCGCAGGCGGGCCGCGCGGGCGTCGGCCGAGGTGCCTGAGACGTCGCCGTCGTACGCGGCTCAGGAAGAGGCCGAGGCGGCCGAGGATGCACCCGAGGGCGAGGGCTCGCGCACGCCGATGCCGGCAGGAGTCAACGGGGCAACGGCCATTGGCCCCCGTTCGCGCTTCCTGGATCGTCGCAAGGCGCACTCGTCGCGCTGACGCGAGACACGAAAACGCCTCATTACCAGACAAGTTGGCCGTGTTTTTGCACAGACGCGCGGATTACCTCTCACGTGTGACAGTGAGCACACCGCAGAGGTAAAGACCTCATCAAATAGTTTGTGATACCGTTCACGAGACCCGGGGATAGAGCCGAAGGACCGTAGTGCGACGGCCCATTGGCCCGAAGTTCCCTCTCGGCCCCGGTCTACGCTCGTCCATGACGACACCCTGCCCCCACCCAGTAAAGGGAGCTGCCGCCATGCCCTCCAACGACGCACGGATCCTCCTTCAGGCCGTTGTGCCCACAGCCATTGCCGGCGCGCTTGCCGCCGTGATCAGTGGTGTGGTCGCCGGCGGCAAGGGAGCCCTCGGTGCAGTCATCGGCACGGTGGTCGTGATCGTCTTCATGGGCCTCGGGCAGGTCGTCCTCCAGCGGACGGCAAAATCGCTTCCTCAGCTCTTCCAGGCGATGGGGCTGATGCTCTACGTCGCCCAGCTGCTGCTGCTTCTGATCTTCGTCGCCGTCTTCAAGGACACGACGCTGTTCAACCCCAAGGCCTTCGCCGCTTCACTCGTCGCCGCCACCGTCGTATGGATGGCCGCGCAGGCGCGTGCGCACATGAAGGCCAAGATTTTCTATATCGATCCCGACTCGGCCAAAGACTCCGAGAAGAGCGACAAGCCCGAGAATTCAGGGTCGTCCTCATGAGGGGTAGGGGCGGGATAAGTGCGGGTTCGCGTTACTGCTATCGTCCGGTGCCAACTGCGGCACTGCGGGCGCGGGCATCTGAGCTGACGCCTGCTCGACTGCGAGGCTCACTGCCTGCCTGCCGCCCCCACATCCGAAACACCAGACCGGTGCCGATCCGCGGCTGCGCGCCGCAACGACACAACGAGGTTGCCGTACCTATGCGTCACGCCGAAGGAGCCCGTGGTGAGTGCTGACCAGACTGAGCTCGCCTTTGACTGGAGCTGTCGGATCCTGTCCGACAACGGCTGCGGCTTTCCGGCTCCCGGTCTGCACTCGTTCCTGTTCCAGCCGATCTTCACCGTCGGCGGGTTCGAGTTCAACAAGGTGATGCTGCTTGCCCTGTTGACGACGCTGGTCATCATGAGCCTCTTCTACGCCGCCTTCGGCCGCGCCAAGGTGGTTCCGGGGAAGCTCCAGATGATCGGTGAGGCGGGGTACGACTTCGTACGCCGCAACATCGTCTACGAGACCCTCGGCAAGAAGGAGGGCGAAAAGTACGTCCCCGTCATGGTCTCGATGTTCTTCTTCATCTGGATCATGAACGTGTGGTCCGTGATTCCGCTGGCCCAGTTCCCGGTGTCGTCGGTCATCGCGTACCCGATCGTGCTCGCCGTCATCGTCTACCTGATCTGGGTGCCGCTGACCTTCAAGCGCCACGGCTTCGTGGGCGGCTGGAAGAACATCACGGGCTACGACAACTCGCTCGGCCCGATCAAGTGGCTCGTCTCGTTCATCGAGTTCTTCTCGAACCTGCTCGTCCGGCCGTTCACGCACGCGGTGCGACTGTTCGCGAACATGTTCGCCGGTCACCTGATGCTGGTGATGTTCACCGTCGCCTCCTGGTACCTGCTGAACAGCTACATGATCCCGGCCGCGGGCGTCTCGTTCGTCATGACCATCGTCATGATCCTCTTCGAGCTTTTCGTGCAGGCCGTCCAGGCGTACGTCTTCGTGCTCCTTGCCTGCTCGTACATCCAGGGCGCGCTCGCCGAGCACCACTGAGCCAGTCCCGACCCGTCATATTTCAGTCGTCCGGTGGCCAACCCCCACCGGTTCGTTAAAGAGAAGGAAGTAACGGCATGTCCGCGACCATCGAACTCGCCGCTGGCGTCACCGGCTCCCTCGGTTCCATCGGCTACGGTCTCGCTGCCATCGGCCCCGGCATCGGCGTCGGCATCGTCTTCGGTAACGGCACCCAGGCCCTGGCCCGTCAGCCCGAGGCCGCCGGTCTGATCCGCGCCAACCAGATCCTCGGCTTCGCCTTCTGTGAGGCCCTCGCCCTTATCGGCATCGTCATGCCGTTCGTGTTCGGTCGCTAAACCCAGCTACCTGACACTTTTCGACGAAAGGCACTGATGTGATCGCCAACCTGGTTGCACTCGCGGCCGAGGAGGAGCAGAACCCGCTCATCCCGCCGGGTCCCGAGCTGCTCATTGGCACGCTTGCCTTCGCCATCGTCTTTTTCTTCTTCGCCAAGAAGCTCCTCCCGCGTATCAACAAGACGCTGGAAGAGCGCCGCGAGCTGATCGAAGGCGGTATCGAGAAGGCTGAGTCGGCCCAGACCGAGGCCCAGAGCGTGCTCGAGCAGTACAAGGCTCAGCTGGCCGAGGCTCGTCACGAGGCCGCGCGTCTGCGCCAGGAGGCGCAGGAGCAGGGCGCCACGCTCATCGCCGAGATGCGCGCGGAAGGCCAGCGGCAGCGTGAGGAAATCATCGCCGCCGGCCACTCGCAGATCGAGGCCGACCGCAAGGCCGCCGCTCAGGCGCTGCGTCAGGACGTGGGCCAGCTGGCCACCACCCTGGCCGGCAAGCTGGTCGGCGAGTCGCTTGAGGACCACGCCCGGCAGTCGCGCACGATCGACCGCTTCCTCGATGACCTCGAGGAGAAGGCCGAGGCTGCTCGATGACTGCCCACGGAGCGAGCCGCGAGGCACTCGCCTCCGCACGTGAGCGTCTCGACGCGCTGACCGACAGCACCACGGTCGACGTCCGACAGCTCGCCGGAGAGCTTGCCGCGGTCACCGCGCTGCTCGACCGCGAGGTGTCGCTGCGTCGGGTCCTGACCGACCCGGCGCAGTCCGGTGAGGCCAAGGCCGAGCTCGCGGGACGCCTGCTGAGCGGCCAGGTCAGCGGTTCGACCGCCGACCTGGTGGCCGGCCTGGTCCGCTCCCGCTGGTCCGCTCCGCGCGACCTGGTCGACTCCGTCGAGGAGCTGGCCAACATCGCCGAGCTGACCGCGGCGCAGAAGGCCGGCGAGCTGGACGACGTCGAGGACGAGCTGTTCCGGTTCGGCCGGATCGTCTCCTCGAGCACCGAGCTGCGCGCCGCGCTCACGGACCGTATCGCCACGGGCACGGCCAAGAGCGAGCTGCTGCGCAGCCTGCTCGGCGGTCGCGCCACGGCCTCCACCGAGCGTCTCGTCGAGCGCCTTGTGACCCAGCCGCGTGGACGTAGCCTGGAGATGGGACTCGAGTCCCTGTCCAAGCTCGCCGCGGAGCGCCGGGACCGCATGGTCGCCGTCGTCACCACGGCGGTTCCGCTGAGCGATGCGCAGAAGCAGCGCCTGGGCGCCGCCCTGGCAAAGCTCTACGGGCGTCAGATGCACCTGAACCTGGACGTGGACCCCGAGGTCCTCGGCGGGATCACCGTGCTGGTGGGCGAAGAGCTCATCAACGGAAGCATCGCGGACCGCATTGAGGACGCCAGCCGCCGTATGGCCGGCTAGCGGACTCGCACAACGTAGTAGTACCTACGGCCCTAGTTGGGCCGTGCAGAGGATTCCTGGGGGCTGACCCCAGACCCCCCAAGAAAACTTTCGGGCCCAACAAGGAGAGCAGGGAACCCAGATGGCGGAGCTCACGATCCGGCCGGAGGAGATCCGGGACGCGCTGGAGAACTTTGTCCAGGCGTACAAGCCGGACGCGGCCTCGCGCGAGGAGGTCGGTACGGTCACCCTTGCCGGCGACGGCATCGCGAAGGTCGAGGGCCTGCCCTCGGCCATGGCCAACGAACTGCTGAAGTTCGAGGACGGCACCCTCGGCCTCGCCCTCAACCTCGAGGAGCGCGAGATCGGTGCCATCGTGCTCGGTGAGTTCACCGGTATCGAGGAGGGCCAGCCGGTGCAGCGCACCGGTGAGGTGCTCTCCGTCGCCGTCGGCGAGGGCTACCTGGGTCGCGTCGTCGACCCGCTCGGCACCCCGATCGACGGCCTCGGCGAGATCGAGACCAGCGCGCGTCGTGCCCTTGAGCTGCAGGCCCCCACGGTCATGCAGCGCAAGTCGGTGCACGAGCCGATGGAGACCGGCTACAAGGCCGTCGACGCGATGACCCCGATCGGCCGCGGTCAGCGTCAGCTGATCATCGGCGACCGCCAGACGGGCAAGACCGCCCTGGCTGTCGACACGATCATCAACCAGCGCGACAACTGGCGCACCGGCGACCCGAAGAAGCAGGTCCGCTGCATCTACGTCGCCATCGGCCAGAAGGGCTCGACCATCGCCTCCGTGCGTGGCGCCCTGGAAGAGGCCGGCGCGCTGGAGTACACGACCATCGTCGCCGCCCCGGCGTCCGACCCGGCCGGCTTCAAGTACCTGGCGCCGTACACCGGTTCGGCCATCGGCCAGCAGTGGATGTACGAGGGCAAGCACGTCCTCATCATCTTCGACGACCTCTCGAAGCAGGCCGACGCCTACCGCGCCGTGTCCCTGCTGCTCCGCCGCCCGCCGGGGCGCGAGGCCTACCCGGGTGACGTCTTCTACCTGCACTCCCGCCTCCTCGAGCGCTGCGCGAAGCTCTCGGACGAGATGGGTTCCGGCTCGATGACCGGTCTGCCGATCGTCGAGACCAAGGCGAACGACGTGTCGGCGTTCATCCCGACCAACGTCATCTCCATCACCGACGGCCAGTGCTTCCTGGAGTCGGACCTGTTCAACGCCGGTCAGCGCCCCGCGCTGAACGTCGGTATCTCCGTCTCCCGAGTCGGTGGTTCCGCGCAGCACAAGGCGATGAAGCAGGTCTCCGGCCGCCTCCGCGTGGACCTCGCCCAGTTCCGTGAGCTCGAGGCGTTCGCCGCCTTCGGTTCCGACCTGGACGCCGCGTCGAAGGCCCAGCTGGAGCGCGGTCAGCGCATGGTCGAGCTGCTCAAGCAGCCCCAGTACCAGCCGATGGCGACCGAGGACCAGGTTGTCTCCGTCTGGGCCGGCACCACCGGCAAGATGGACGACGTCCCGGTCGTGGACATCCGGCGCTTCGAGCGCGAGCTGCTCGACTACCTGCACCGCAAGGAGCAGGGCCTGATGACCTCCATCAAGGAGGGCGGCAAGATGTCGGACGACACCCTGACCGCCGCCGCCGACGCCATCGCGGACTTCAAGAAGCAGTTCGAGACCTCGGACGGGAAGCTTCTCGGCGAGGACGCTCCGGCCGCCGCCGGTAAGTGACGACGGAAGGGACCTGACTCATGGGAGCCCAGCTCCGGGTCTACAAGCGTCGCATCAAATCCGTCACCGCGACCAAGAAGATCACCAAGGCGATGGAGATGATCGCTGCCTCGCGCGTCGTCAAGGCGCAGCGCAAGGTGACGGCCTCCACGCCGTACGCGACCGAGCTCACCCGCGCGGTCACGGCTGTCGGCACCGGTTCGAACACGAACCACCCGCTGACGACGGAGCCGGAGACGGCGACGCGCTCCGCGGTGCTGCTCCTCACGAGCGACCGCGGACTGGCCGGCGCCTTCAACTCGAACGCCATCAAGGCCGCGGAGAAGCTGACCGCGCGTCTCGAGGCCGAGGGCAAGGAGGTCGAGATCTACATCGTCGGCCGCCGTGGTGTCGCCCACTACAACTTCCGTGAGCGCAAGATCGCGGAGCAGTGGACGGGCTTCACCGACGAGCCCTCGTACGCGGACGCCAAGAAGGTCGCGGGCCCGCTGATCGAGGCGATCGAGAAGGACTCGGCGGAGGGCGGCGTGGATGAACTCCACATCGTCTACACGGAGTTCATCTCGATGATGACGCAGTCGGCCATTGACGGCCGCCTGCTTCCGCTCAGCCTCGAAGAGGTGGCGGAGGAGTCGAAGTCCAAGGGCGAGATCCTTCCGCTGTACGACTTCGAACCGTCGGCGGAGGACGTCCTCGACGCCCTGCTGCCGCGCTACGTCGAGAGCCGTATCTACAACGCGCTGCTCCAGTCGGCTGCTTCCAAGCACGCCGCCACGCGCCGCGCGATGAAGTCGGCGACCGACAACGCGGGAGACTTGATCAACTCGCTCTCCCGACTTGCCAACGCGGCCCGCCAGGCCGAAATCACCCAGGAAATCAGCGAGATCGTCGGCGGCACTGCAGCCCTGTCCGACGCGACCGCGGGGAGTGACAAGTAATGACGACCACTGTTGAGACGGCCGTTGCCACGGGCCGCGTCGCCCGGGTCATCGGCCCGGTCGTCGACGTGGAGTTCCCCGTCGACGCGATGCCGGAGATCTACAACGCCCTGCACGTCGAGGTCGACGACCCGGCCACCGAGGGCGCGAAGAAGACGCTGACCCTCGAGGTCGCCCAGCACCTGGGTGACGGCGTGGTCCGTACGGTCTCGATGCAGCCCACCGACGGCCTGGTCCGCCAGGCCTCCGTGACGAACACCGGCGCCGGCATCTCGGTGCCCGTCGGTGACCTGACCAAGGGCCGGGTGTTCAACACCCTCGGTGACGTGCTGAACGACGACGCGTCCTCGGTCGCCGACGCCCCGCGCTGGACGATCCACCGCAAGGCCCCGGCGTTCGACCAGCTCGAGTCCAAGACCGAGATGTTCGAGACCGGCCTGAAGGTCGTCGACCTTCTCACCCCGTACGTCAAGGGTGGAAAGATCGGTCTGTTCGGTGGTGCCGGTGTCGGCAAGACCGTTCTGATCCAGGAAATGATCGTCCGTGTGGCCAAGCTGCACGACGGTGTCTCCGTCTTCGCCGGTGTCGGCGAGCGCACCCGTGAGGGCAACGACCTCATGGTCGAGATGGAGGAAGCCGGCGTTCTGGACAAGACCGCGCTGGTCTTCGGCCAGATGGACGAGCCGCCGGGCACGCGTCTTCGCGTCGCCCTGGCCGGTCTGACCATGGCGGAGTACTTCCGCGATGTGCAGAAGCAGGACGTGCTGTTCTTCATCGACAACATCTTCCGCTTCACGCAGGCCGGTTCCGAGGTCTCGACCCTGCTCGGCCGCATGCCCTCCGCGGTGGGTTACCAGCCGACCCTCGCCGACGAGATGGGTCTCCTCCAGGAGCGCATCACGTCGACCCGTGGTCACTCGATCACCTCGATGCAGGCGATCTACGTCCCCGCGGACGACCTGACCGACCCGGCCCCGGCCACCACGTTCGCCCACCTCGACGCGACGACGGTTCTCTCCCGTCCGATCTCCGAGAAGGGCATCTACCCGGCCGTGGACCCGCTGGACTCCACGTCCCGCATCCTGGACCCGCGCTACATCGCGCAGGACCACTACGACGCCGCGATGCGCGTCAAGACGATCCTGCAGAAGTACAAGGATCTCCAGGACATCATCGCGATCCTCGGTATCGACGAGCTGGGCGAGGAGGACAAGCTCGTTGTCCACCGTGCCCGTCGCGTCGAGCGCTTCCTGTCGCAGAACACCCACGCCGCCAAGCAGTTCACCGGCGTGGACGGTTCGGACGTGTCGCTCGAGGAGTCGATCACCGCGTTCAACGCGATCTGCGACGGCGAGTACGACCACTTCCCCGAGCAGGCGTTCTTCATGTGCGGTGGCATCGAGGACCTGAAGGCCAACGCCAAGGAGCTCGGCGTCTCCTGATTCTGGCTTCTTCGGAAGCACAGACTCGTGGGAGAGGGGCGGGGGATACCCGCAGGGTGTGTCCCGCCCCTCTCCGTACGCCGACTAGACTTTGACCCAACACCCGGCAGCAACGGCCGGGTGGTGACCCGAGGAGCCCACCTTGGCTGCTGAGCTGCATGTCGAGCTCGTCGCCGCGGACCGCAGTGTCTGGTCCGGCGAGGCCACCCTGGTCGTCGCGCGCACCGCGTCCGGCGACATCGGCGTCATGCCCGGTCACCAGCCGCTTCTCGGTGTGCTGGAGTCGGGCCCGGTGATGATCCGCACGAGCGACGGCGGGACGGTTGTCGCCGCTGTGCACGGCGGTTTCGTCTCGTTCGCCGACAACAAGCTGTCCCTGCTCGCCGAGATCGCCGAGCTGTCGGACGAGATCGATGTCCAGCGTGCGGAGCGGGCGCTCGAGCGTGCTCAGGCGGATGCGGACGCATCCGCCGAGCGTCGCGCGGACGTCCGACTGCGTGCGGTGGCGACGCGCTGAACCCTGGGGGTACCTCCCATGCCCTTTAGGCTATGGGGGAGCGCGGAGTGACATGACTCAGCCGCGGCCAGGACCGGAGAACCTCTCCGGACCGGGTCGCGGCTGAGGCGATCCTTGGTCAATTTTGCAGTTCCGTTATCGGATCCGCTGTCGGGCCCGTTATCAGATGAGGCGAGGAGGTCGGTACGAATGGTCCTCGTTCTCGTGCTGTGCGTGGTCGCGGTCGTCGTATTCGTATTGCTGGGGTTGTTCGTCTTCGGCCTGAGGCGCCGGCTGATCCAGCGCTCAGGGGGCACCTTCGACTGCTCCCTGCGGTGGGACGTGCCCGAGGGGGGCGACGCCTCCGGCAAGGGCTGGGGCTACGGCGTGGCCCGCTACAACGGCGACCGGATCGAGTGGTTCCGGGTCTTCTCCTACGCGGTCAGGCCGCGCCGCACCCTGGAGCGCTCGGCGATCGAGGTGACGGGGCGGCGCGCGCCGGAGGGCGAGGAGGAGCTGGCCCTGCTCTCGGACGCGATCGTCCTCGCGTGCTCGCACCGCGGCTCGCGTCTCGAGCTGGCGATGAGCGAGGACGCACTGACCGGCTTCCTGGCGTGGCTGGAGGCGGCGCCGCCCGGCCAGCGGGTGAATGTCGCGTAGCGGCGTTCATATGGCCTGAGCTTTCGCTTTGCATGGAGAAGCGGGGTGAACAGGGGGCGGCCCCGTTCACCCGGCTTCCGTCTTGTGCGGCCGGTGTTACCTCAGGCCGCTGTCGATCGCGGTCACCAGCTCGCCGCCCGCGGTGTCACCGCTGAACTCCCAGAAGAAGGCGCCGCCCAGGTTCTGGCTCTTGGCCCAGGCCATCTTGGAGTTGATGGTGGCGGGGGTGTCGTAGGACCACCAGTCGGAGCCGCAGTACGCGTACGCCGTACCGGCCACCGTTCCGTTCGCGGGGCACTTCGTCTTGAGGACCTTGTAGTCCTCGATGCCCTGTTCGTACGTGCCGGCGGCGGGGCCCGTCGCAGTGCCGCCCGGTTCCTTCTGTGTGACGCCGGTCCAGCCGCGGCCGTAGAAGCCGATGCCGAGCAGGAGCTTGCTCGACGGGACGCCCTGGGCCTTCAACTTGGCAATGGCGTCAGCGGAGTTGAAGCCCTGCTGCGGGATGCCGGGGTACGAGGTGAGCGGGGAGTGCGGGGCCGTCGGGCCCTGGGCGTTGAACGCGCCGAAGAAGTCGTAGGTCATGACGTTGTACCAGTCGAAGGACTGGGACGCGCCCGCGTAGTCGTTCTTCTCGATCTTGCCGCCGGTGGAGGCGTCGGCCGTGATGGCGGCGGTGACCAGGTTGCCGGCGCCGAACTTGGTGCGCAGCGCGGACGCCAGCTTCTTCAGGGCGTCCTGGCCCGAGGTGTCGCAGGACAGGCCGCAGGCGTTGGGGTACTCCCAGTCGATGTCGATGCCGTCGAAGACGTCGGCCCAGCGCGGGTCCTCGACCAGCTTGTAGCAGGAGTCGGCGAAAGCTGCCGGGTTCTGCGCCGCCTGCGGGAAGCCGCCGGACCAGGTCCAGCCGCCGAACGACCAGAGGATCTTCAGGTTCGGGTGCTTGGCCTTGAGCTGGCGCAGCTGGTTGATGGCGCCGCGCAGTGGCTGGTCCCAGGTGTCGGCGACGCCGGAGACGGAGTTGGCCGCGGTGTACGCCATGTCCGTGTCCGCGTAGGAGTCACCCATGGTGCACTGGCCGTTCTGCACGTTGCCGAAGGCGTAGTTGATGTGGGTGACCTTCGCGGCGGAGCCGGAGGTCTCCAGGTTCTTGGGGTAGTAGGCGCGCCCGTAGACGCCCCAGTCGGTGAAGTACCCCAGCTTGACCTTGCCGCCGGGGCCCGGGTCGGTGCCGCCGCCGGTCGTGTGCACCCTGACCGAGCCGGAGGCGGGTCCGCTCTGGTCGGCGGTGTCGCGGGCCTGGACGGTGTACGAGTAGTCGGTGCCCGCGGTGAGCCCGCTGTCGGAGTACGAAGTCCCGGTCACCGTCGCGACCTTGGTGCCGTCGCGCAGGACGTCGTAGTTCTTGATGCCCTTGTCGTCGGTGGCCGCGGTCCAGTCGAGCTTGACCGAGGTGTTCGTGACGGAGGAGGCGGTCGGGGTGCCGGGCGCGGAGGGGGCCGCGTCGCCGGGGACGTCACCGCCGTCGCAGGAGGCGCCGTTGAGCTTGCAGCCGGAGGGGGCGCCGGGGCCCGAGCCGTTGAACCCGAAGGAGACCGAGGCGCCGGGGGCGAGCGACCCGTTCCAGGTGAGGTTCTTGGCGGTCCAGTGGTCGGCGGAGTTGGTGACGGTGGCGTCCCAGGCGGAGGTCACCTTGGTGCCGGCGGGGAAGTCCCACTCGACGGTCCATGAACTGAGGGCCGTGGTGCCGGTGTTCTTGACGGTCCACTTGCCTTCGAAGCCGGTGCCCCAGTCCTGGGTCTTGACGTAGGTCGCGGTGGCGGTGCTCGCGGCGGCGGCCGCGTGGGAGGGAGTGGCGAGGCCGACGAGGGCGGCGGCCGGGAGCAGCAGGGTGGTGAGTCCTGCCACGGCTCTCTGTCTGAGTCTCAAGCGCAAGGGGTGCTCCTCGGGTGGTATCCGGGGGACATGACGGGGGTGGAACCCTGCGCCGCCCGTGAGCATTGCCGTGCTGGTCATGTGCATGGCTGCGCTCACCGCAGTGCCGTGAGAATAGAAAGGTCTGGACCAACGGTCAAGGTCTAAACCAATTACAGGGATCGGCCCTTCACAGCCCCAACTCCTGTGCCAGGACGGCCGCTTGTACCCTGCTGCGCAGCTCCAGCTTCCCGAGCAGCCTGCTGACGTGCGTCTTCACCGTCGCTTCCGCCATCTCCAGACGTACCGCGATCTCCGCGTTCGACAAGCCGTCACCGAGGCAGGAAAGCACCTCCCGCTCCCGGCGCGTGAGGGTGTCGAGCCCCGCGGGCGCGGGTCCCGGCTCCGGCCGTACGGGCTTCGCCGCGAACTCCGCGATGAGCTTGCGGGTCACCGCCGGAGCGATCAGACCCTCACCGCGCGCGACCGTGCGGACACCCTCGATCAGGTCCTTCGCCTCGGTGTTCTTCAGCAGGAACCCTCCGGCGCCCGCGCGCAGCGCCCCGAAGACGTACTCGTCGAGGTCGAACGTCGTCAGGACGAGCACGTCCGCGAGTCCCTCGGAGACCACCTGACGAGTCGCCGAGACACCGTCGAGGCGCGGCATCTGGATGTCCATGAGGACGAGATCCGGCCGAAGTGCGCGCGCCATCGCCACCGCCTGCTCGCCGTCCGCCGCCTCCCCGACGACCTCGATGCCGGGGGCGCTGCCCAGGATCAGGACCAGCCCCGCCCGCACGGCGGACTGGTCCTCGGCGACAAGTACCTGGATCACTCGGGTCACTGGGACACTCCTTCGTCAGCCGGGTCGACGGGCAGCTCGGCCCTGACCTGCCAGATCTTTCTGCCGGGTCCGCTCTCGGGACCGGCCTCGAACGTGCCGCGCAGCAGCGCGGTGCGCTCGCGCATCCCGATGAGCCCGGCGCCCGAACCGGGAGCGCGCGGGCCGTCCACCTCCCCGTACGGGCTGGTCACCCGCACCGTCAGCGCCCCGCCGGTGCGGTGCACGGCCACGGTGACCGGGCCGTGCGACGCGTGCTTGAGCGCGTTCGTGAGGGATTCCTGCACGATGCGGTACGCGGCGAGCTCGATGGGCGCGGGCAGGCCGCCGACGCCGTCGCCGACGGCGAGCGTGACGTCGAGGCCGTTGGTGCGGGACTGCTCGATGAGGGCTCCGAGGCCGTCCAGCGTGGGCGCGGCGACGGGCTCGCCCTGGGAGTCACCGCTGTCGTCCCGCAGGATGCCGATGAGGCGGCGCATCTCGGCGAGGCCCTCCACGCTGTTCTCGCGGATGACGGTGAGCGCCTGCTGTGTGGTCCTCGGCTCGTCGAGCGAGAGCGCGGCCGTGGAGTGGATGGCGATCGCGGACAGATGGTTGGCGACCATGTCGTGCAGCTCGCGGGCCATCCGGGCCCGCTCGGCGACGACCGCCTGGGTGCGGTCCATCTCGGCGAGCAGCGCGGTCTGTTCGGCGCGCAGCCGCGCGGACTCGGCGGCCTCCCGGTGGTTGCGTACGAGGACACCGGTGGCCGCGGGCGCGAACGACACGAGGCCGCTGACGACCCCGATCAGGAGCGCCTCCGGCTTGCGGAACCAGGCGAGGAACCCCAGGGTCACCGCGATGGTGATCAGCGCCGTCGTCACCGGGATCCGGCGAGCGGCAGCCGGGGTGCCGTACAGGACGGCCGCGTAGACGAGGTCCGTGAACATCAGCGTCGTCGCGAGGCTGCCCGGCGTGAACTGGTCCGCGATCAGGACGAACGTGCCGAGGACCAGGGCGGTCTGGGGCGCGGTCCTGCGCAGCAGTTCCAGGCCCGCCATCGCGCAGAGCGGCACAAGGAGCCAGCCACCGCCGAGGACCCGCCAGCCCTGACTGTTGGTCAGGCCGAGCGCCCACAGCAGGAGACCGCCGAGCAGGCCGATCGCCGCGATACGGACGTCGTCGCGGTGCGGGCGGGGCAGGGGCATGCCCCCCATTCAATACGGCCGGACGGGGCGGCGCCTGCACCTGGCGGGCGGGCCCGGGCGGCCGACGTACATCGAAGGATGCAGTCCCGTTTCGTCACCGGTGACGACGATCGCCTGGTGCGGCGGCCCGAGGCTGGAAGGAGTCCACGAACCCCTCCCGAGGAGCCCGCCGTGATCGTCACGCTGATCGTCGCCTGCGAGATCGGCTTCTGGGTGCTTCTCGCCGCGGGACTCGCCCTGCGCTACGTGGCGAAGATGCCACGCACGAGCGTCGGCGTCCTGCTGTGCGAGCCGCTCCTGGAGGTCGTCCTGTTCGTCGTCACCGCGATGGACCTCAAGAACGGGGCCGAACCGGACTGGAAACACGGCCTCGCCGCCGTCTACATCGGCTTCTCCGTGGGGCTCGGCCACTCCACCGTCAAGTGGGTGGACGCCCGGGTCGCCCACCGGTTCGCCGGGGGACCGCCCCCGGTGAAGCCGCCGAGGTACGGGGTCGCGCGCGCCGCCCACGAGTGGCGGACGGCCGCGCGCTGGATCCTCGCCTGCGCCGTCGCGCTCGCCTTGCTCCAGGGCGCGATCTGGTACGTGGGCGCCGACGGGAACATCGGTTCGCTGCAGATGTGGCAGCAGAAGATGCTCTTCGTGATCGGCATCAATCTCGTGGTCGCGCTGAGCTACACGCTGTTCCCGAAGAAGGCACCCGCCGTGGAGCGTTAGGGCCTCAGCGCTCGCCGCCCGGGACCCACAGCACGTCCCCGACCGCCTTGTTCGCCGTGCGCGCCAGGATGAACAGGAGGTCGGAGAGGCGGTTCAGATACGTCGCCGTCAGCGGGTTCATCGACTCGCCGTGCACGTCGAGCGCCGCCCACGTGGAGCGCTCGGCCCTGCGGACCACGGTGCACGCCTGGTGCAGCAGCGCCGCACCCGGCGTGCCCCCGGGCAGGATGAAGGACCGGAGCTTCTCCAGCTGCTCGTTGAAGCGGTCGCAGTCCGCCTCCAGCTTGTCGACGTAGAACTGCTCGACGCGCAACGGCGGGTACTTCGGGTCCTCGACCACCGGCGTCGACAGGTCGGCGCCCACGTCGAACAGGTCGTTCTGGACCCGTACGAGGACCTTCACGACCTCCTCGTCGAGCCCGCCGAGCGCGACCGCCGTGCCGATGACGGCATTGGCCTCGTTGGCGTCGGCGTAGGCGGAGATCCGCAGATCGGTCTTGGCGGTCCGGCTCATGTCACCGAGGGCGGTCGTGCCCTGGTCGCCGGTCCTGGTGTAGATACGCGTCAGATTGACCATGGGGTCAGCGTAGTTACGCGGCAGCCCTGCGGAAGCCACGTGTGCCGACCGTCACGGCGAGCGCCGCCAGGGCGAGGGCGACCAGGACCCCGTACAGCATGTGCGCCGTCGCGTAGTGGCCGACGTACGCGTCGCGCATCGCGTCGACCGGATAGCGGATCGGCATGAAGTGCGACAGGACGTCGAGCCAGCCGGGCGCGAGCGCCATCGGCAGCATCAGCCCGGACAGGAGCATCGACGGCATCGACACGGCGTTGACGATCGGGCCGAACTCCTGCGGCCGGTCGACCTTCATGGCCACCGTGTACGACATGGAGCCGAGGGCCACGGTCAGGAGCGCGACGAACGCGAACCCGATGAGCACGCCGGCCAGCGGCGCCCGCAGCCCCATCACCAGTGCGGCGAGGACGAGGAGGACCGCCTGGAGGACGAAGAGCGCGGCGTCGCGCAGCACCCTTCCGAGCAGCAGCGCGAGACGGCTGACCGGAGTGACGCGCATGCGCTCCACCACGCCGTGGTTCTTCTCGATGATGACCGCGAAACCGGAGAACAGGCCGCCGAACAGGGCGAGTTGGAGCAGTAGCCCGGGTACGAGCACCTGCCAGGAGCTGCCGGCCGAGCCCAGTGGCACATCGGTGAGCAGCGGCCCGAAGAACAGCAGGTACAGCAGCGGCATCAGGACGCCGAAGAGCATCTGGAACTTGGAGTTGAGGGTCTGGCGGGCATAGCGCCCGAAGATCAGCGCGGTGTCGGAGAGCAGGGGCTTCATGCCGGTCACACCGTCACGGGGGTCGTCGGTGCGGTCGCCGGGCCGCGCCCGGTGATCGCGAGGAAGGTGTCCTGGAGCGTCGCGTCGAGCGAGCCGCCGTACGCCAGTTTGAGTGCGCCCGGCGTGCCCTCCGCGGCCACAACTCCCTTGTCCACGACGGCGATCCGGTCCGCGAGCGCGTCGGCCTCGTCGAGGTAGTGGGTGGTGAGGAAGACGGTCGTGCCGTGCTCGTCGCGCAGTCTCCGTACGACGTCCCACAGGTCGGCGCGGCCGGCCGGGTCGAGTCCGGTCGTCGGCTCGTCGAGGAAGAGCACCTTCGGGCGGTGCACGATTCCCATCGCGATGTCGAGGCGGCGCCGCTGTCCGCCGGAGAGCGCGGCGGTCCTGCGGTCGAGGAGCTCCGTGAGGCCGAGGTCCTCGGCCAGCTCGCCGGCGCGCGCCACCGCCCGCGCCTTGGGCAGCCGGTACAGCCGCCCCTGGGTGACCAGTTCCTCCCGTACGGAGATGTTCGGGTCGACGCCGCCGGACTGGGCGACGTAACCGACCGCGCGGCGCACGCCCGCCGGATCGGTCGCCAGGTCGCAGCCCGCGACGGTGGCGGTGCCCCCGGTGGGCGGCAGGAGCGTCGTGAGCATGCGCAGGGTCGTCGTCTTGCCCGCGCCGTTCGGGCCGAGGAGGCCGAGGATCTCGCCGGGCCGCACGGTCAGGTCGATGCCGCGCACCGCCTCGACGGGGCCGCGTGGGGTGGTGAAGGTCCGGGCCAGGCCGGATGTGCTGATGACTGCCATGCATCCAGAAAAACAGAGTCACTGAAATTTTGCAATGTCCCCAAAATTCAAGTGAGCGCAACGAAAGCTAGACTGGCCGCATGGCAGAGGGACTGCGTGAGCGCAAGAAACGGCTGGCCAGGCAGCACATCTCCGATGTGGCCACGGGCCTCTTCCTGGAGCGCGGCTTCGACGAGGTGACGATCGCCGAGGTCGCCGCAGCGGCCGACGTCTCCGTCAACACCGTCTACAACTACTTCCAGGTCAAGGAAGACCTGTTCCTCGACCGCGCCAAGGGCAGCGTGGCCCGGCTCTCCCGCTTCGTGCGCGCCCGCGACCGGGGCGAGTCCGCGGCCGAGGCCGTCCTGCGCGAGCTGCGCCGCGAAGTCGTCGCCGTGTCGCCCGAGGTCGGCCTGATCGAGGGCTACGACCGCTTCATGAAGGTCATCGAGGGGGCGGCCGGCCTGCGGGCCCGGCTCTGGTACATGCAGCAGGAGTCGCTCACGCTGCTGGAGGCGACCCTGCGCGAGGAGACCGGGGCGGACGACGGCGACCCGCTGCCCGCCCTCATGGCCGGACAGATCAACTGGATCCACACGACGCTGCTCTCCCGCATCGCCGCCGAGATGATCAAGGCAAGACCGGCAGGGGAGGTGTCCCGCGAAGCGCTCGGCCTGCTCGACGAGATGGAGGGTCTCCTGGGTGAGCCGGTGCTCAACTACGCCGCACGCGACGCCTGATGGCCCGTCCGGTGTGATGTCCGTCATTCGAGACGTGACGCGCATTACTTCGCGGCCCCACGACCCCTCACGAACGCTAATGTCCGCCGGAGAGATACGTGAACAGCGGTTAGCGGTCAGTTGCAAGTGGTACGCGGTCAGCGGGTAAGGGGAGTCGCACAGTGGCAGGGAAGCTCGCCGTCATCGGAGCCGGACTCATGGGGTCCGGAATCGCCCAGGTCTCGGCGCAGGCGGGCTGGGACGTCGTCCTGCGCGACGTCACGGACGCCGCCCTGGCCCGTGGCACCGACGGCATCAAGGCCTCGTACGACAAGTTCGTGAGCAAGGGCAAGCTGTCCGCGCAGGACGCCGAGGCCGCGCTCGCCCGCATCACCACGACCACCGATCTGGACGCGGTCGCCGACGCCGACATCGTCGTCGAGGCCGTCTTCGAGAAGCTCGAGGTCAAGCACGAGATCTTCCGGGCGCTCGACAAGATCGTCCGCGAGGACGCCGTGCTCGCCTCGAACACCTCCGCCATCCCGATCACCAAGATCGCGGCGGTCACGGAGCACCCGGAGCGCGTCGTCGGCGCCCACTTCTTCTCGCCGGTCCCGATGATGCAGCTGTGCGAGCTGGTCCGCGGCTACAAGACGAGCGACGAAACGCTCGCCACCACGCGGGAGTTCGCCGAGTCGGTCGGCAAGACCTGCATCGTCGTCAACCGCGACGTCGCCGGCTTCGTGACCACGCGGCTCATCTCGGCCCTCGTCGTCGAGGCCGCCAAGCTGTACGAGTCGGGCGTCGCCACCGCCGAGGACATCGACATCGC
The DNA here is from genome assembly GCF_002803065.1 of Streptomyces sp. CB01635. Taxonomy (GTDB): domain Bacteria; phylum Actinomycetota; class Actinomycetes; order Streptomycetales; family Streptomycetaceae; genus Streptomyces. The sequence goes on along the minus strand of NZ_NNBL01000011.1, from coordinate 63,730 downwards.
CTGCAAGCTCGGCTTCGGCCACGCGATGGGGCCGCTCGCCACCGCCGACCTCACGGGCGTCGACATCCTGCTGCACGCCACCAGCAACATCTACACCGAGTCCCAGGACGAGAAGTTCGCCCCGCCCGAGCTGATGCGCCGGATGGTTGACGCCGGTGACATCGGGCGCAAGAGCGGGCAGGGGTTCTATAAGCACTGATCTCTCGTCACCCCTTGGGTAACCCCACGGGGTGAATTCGGTATCGGTTCGCTTACAGACGGCAACTTCTGCGCCCCCGTGCCAGTCAGTTGCAGTGACATACCCAGATCGCCGTACGACACAGAGACCACTGGAATCACGGCACACAAGCACTCTCGGGGAGCGCATATGTACATCAGGGGCGACCACGCCGGGCTGGTCGTCGGGGGCCGCCTCGACGTCCGCAGCGCGGCGGACGCCCGTACGGTCCTGCACACGGCCCTCGACGACGGCGTCGGCGACCTGCTGCTCGATCTGTCAGAGCTGGACTCGTGGGACGCGACGGGTCTCGGCGTCATCATGGGCGCCCACCGGCGGGCAGGACGCTGTGGCCGCAGGCTGGTGTTGCGGGGCGTGCCGCCCCAGATGCAGCGCCTCCTGGTGGCGACGCGGCTGCACCGGATCCTCGCCATCGAGGGCGGCATCGGGGTCGAATCGCTGCCCAGGGTGTGAATCGGGCGTTCCGGTATGCAGCACCCACAATCCTCACGAGACTGTGACGTCTCGGACGGCGCGGTACCCCGGCTGTTCGGAGATACTGACCCAGGTCTAGGGTTCGGTCGCCCGCGGATTGACGGACCCTCTCGCGGGCACCGGACCAGAAGCGACAGCGCAGTGTGCACAGGCCGGGAGGGGCACCGGCACACCACGCTTTTGGGGGGCTTTGACCATGGACCCGATGAACCGGGGACCGAAAGACTTCGGGCACGATCCGTACGGCGGGGATCCCTACGACCGCGCGGACCGTGGCCACCACGACGACGAGAGCGACACCCAGGCGAGCCGCCCGCGCCCGCCCAGGGATCCCCTCACTCCTGACTTCGGCCAGCCCGCACAAGGGCTCGCCCGCACCGTGCAGCTCGTGTCCGGCGACTTCCTGCTCACCGTCAATCCCGTCGACGGCAGCGAGATCGAGCCGTGCCCGCCGGGGGAGCGGCCGGGACGGCCCGTCAAGTACGCACCGGCGGAGCGCGCCGACATGGCCCGCGCCGCACGTCCGCCGCTGCCGGCCGGACCCCCGCTGCCCCGACTGCCGCTCCTCGAGCGGCAGGAGGAGCGTGAGCGCCTCGTCCGGCTCCTCGCGCGCGGGCGCTCCGTGCGGCTCACCGGACCCTCGGGCTCCGGGCGCACCGTGCTGCTCGACACCGTCGCCGAGGACTGCGCGGACGTCGCGCCCGACGGCGTCGTCCGGCTCTCCGGACACCGCCGCTCGTCGAACGACCTGCTGTACGACCTCTTCGCGGTCGTGTACAACGCGCCGCTGCACCGGCCCGACCGGGCCCTGCTCCTCGAACTCGTCCACGACATCGGCGCCGTCGTCGTCCTCGACGACCTCGAGTTCGGCGGCGCCGCGCTCGACGAGCTCCTCGAAGCGACGCCCGAGTGCGCCTTCCTGGTCGCGGCCACACCCGAGGTCGCGGCGCCGTCCGCCGACTCGCACCTCGAAGAGGTCTTCCTCGGCGGCCTCGGCCGCGGCGGCGGGCTCGAACTCCTGGAGCGGTCCGTCGGCCGCGTCCTCACGGAGGAGGAGGCGAACTGGGCCGGCGACCTCTGGTTCGAGTCGGAGGGGCTCCCGCTGCGCTTCGTGCAGGCCGGCGCGCTCCTGCGCCAGCGCGACCAGCTGCGCGCCGACCCGAACGTCTTCGACGAGTTCGGCTACTTCGGAGGCCCCGGCGCCCCGCCCGTAGACGCGCCCTTCGATGCCGAGGGCGGCCACGACGTGCCGCTGCCCTCGCTCGCCGACGGCGCCGCGCCCGCGGCCCTGCTCGCGTCCCGGCTCAGCGAATCGGCCCGCGCCACCCTGCGGTTCGCGGTCGCGCTCGGCGGCGAGATACCGCACCAGGCCCACCTGCCCGCCCTCGTGGGCGACACCCACGCCGACGCGGCCCTCGCCGAACTCGTCGGCTGCGCCCTCGTCACACCGGTCGGCGGCCGGTACCGCCTGGCCTCCGGCGTGTACGACCAGCTGGCGACCGCGGGATACGCCGACGACACCGGCGGCCACGCGCACACCGCCGCGCAGCACTACGCGTGGTGGGCCGGGCATCCCTCGGTCGGGCCCGAGCGGGTCGCGGCCGAGGCCGACGCCCTGCTCGCCGCACTGACCGTACTGGTCCCCGGCACGACGCCGGCCGGGCCGGACGAGGAGGGCAGCGTCGCGGTGCTTCTCGCCCGTACGGCCGCGCCCGCGTTCGCCGCCGGGCTCAGCTGGACGGTGTGGGAGCGGTGCCTTCGGTCCGGACAGGAGGCCGCGCGGCTCTCCGGCGACGTGGCGGAAGAGGCCTATTTCCACCACGAGTTGGGCATCCTCGCGCTGCTCGGCGGGCAGCTCGACCGGGCCCGCGCCGAGCTGGAGGCCTCCATCGCCCTGCGCGGCGCGCTGGCCGACAAGCGGGGCACCATCGCGGGCCGCCGCGCCCTCGCTCTGGTCGCGGACCGCTCCGGCGGCGCGCTCCCCGGCGGGCGTACGGCGGCGGGCGAAGAGGTCCCCGCCGCGCGCTACGAGGAGTCGGCGTCGCCCCCCGGCGGGGTGCTGGCCGCGTTCGCGCTGCCCGCGCCGCCCCCGGAACCCGACACGCTGGTCTCCCGGCAGGCCGGGACCGGCCCCGGCGGCAAGCCCGGCGGTGCCCGTCTTGCCGTCATCACCGGCACGCGGCGCAACCTCGTGGCCGCGGGCGCCGGAGCGCTCCTCGCGGCCGTCCTCGGCACCGTCGTGACGCTCGGCGCCACGTCGAACAACGAGACCCCGTCCGACAGCGTCAACGTGAACCCGTCGGCCTCGCAGGGCGAGGACGGCGGCGGCATCGGCGCCGACCAGGCGGACCAGGGCGGCGACGACGCGGGCTCCACGCAGCGGCCCGCCGACCCGGGCAAGGACGGCATCCCGAACACGTCGGACGACCCGACGCCCAGCACCGGGCCGTCGACCGGCGAGAGCGGCAAGCCGTCGGACAAGCCGAGCGACAAGCCCTCCGACAAGCCGACGGACAAGCCGACCACGTCGAAGCCGCCGTCCTCCAAGCCGCCCACGTCGAAGCCCCCGACGTCGAAGCCTCCGACGTCCAAGCCCCCGACGAGCTCCCCGCCGCCGTCGTCCGGGACGCCGTCCACCTCGCCGTCGCCCCCTGACACGTCGGACTCGGCGAGCGGTCCGGCGCCGAGCGGCAGCTCCGCGATGAGCAGCCCGGCGGACAGCGCGCCGGGTACGCCCGGCGGGCCGGACGCCTCGTCGACGATCTGACGGCCGTACGTAGGCACCACACGACTGAGGGCCGGGTTCCTGTGAACCCGGCCCTCGGTCGTGCCCGACAGGTCAGAACAGGCGGAGCTTGTCGTCCTCGATGCCGCGCAGCGCGTCGTAGTCCAGGACCGTGCAGCCGATACCGCGGTCCGTGGCCAGGACGCGGGCCTGCGGCTTGATCTCCTGGGCGGCGAAGACGCCGCGTACCGGGGCGAGGTGCGGGTCGCGGTTCAACAGCTCGAGATAGCGCGTGAGTTGCTCCACCCCGTCGATCTCGCCGCGCCGCTTGATCTCGATGGCCACGGTCGCGCCGTCACCGTCCCGGCACAGGATGTCGACGGGCCCGATCGCCGTCGGGTACTCGCGGCGGATGAGCGTGTAGCCCTCGCCGAGCGTGTCGATCCTGTCGGCGAGGAGCTCCTGGAGGTGCGCTTCCACGCCGTCCTTGATGAGACCCGGGTCCACACCCAGTTCGTGCGAGGAGTCGTGGAGGACTTCCTCCATCGTGATGATGAGTTTCTCGCCCGCTTTGTTGATGACGGTCCAGATGCCGCTGTCGTCGCCCGTGCCCTCCTTCAGGGTGCAGGGCGGGGACATCCAGTTGAGAGGTTTGTAGGCCCTGTCGTCCGCGTGGATCGAGACGCTGCCGTCCGCCTTCACGAGGATCAGGCGGGGAGCCGACGGGAGATGGGCTGTGAGCCTGCCCGCGTAGTCCACGGAGCAACGGGCGATGACGAGACGCATGGTCGGCAACGCTACTCGACGACCGGTGGTCCACGCGATTCGCCCTGGAACTACCGGGTTCGTTATTGGCCGGTTGTGAACCGACTGTGCCTGCGATCCCCTGTTGCGGGCCCCGGACGTTGCTTAACGTATAAGCGGGAGGTCGCGACGCCTGTACGCAGCGTGTTCGTGGTCGTACGTCGTCGCGCGCTCCTTACCTGCCCGTCAGCCCCCGCTCCCCGCGGGGGTGCGAGAGGAGAACCCATGTCGCTCGACGTCTCACCGGCACTGTTGGAACAGGCCGAGCGAGGCGAGGTCGACGAAGCTGACTTCGTCGACTGCGTCCGGACCTCCCTGCCTTACGCATGGGAGATGATCAGCTCCCTGGTGGCCCAGCTGAAGGTCGACGGCGGAGATTTCGCCGACAACCAGACGCCTCCGCCGGACGAGCAGGCACGTGGGCAGCTGCTGCGTGCGCTCGCGAGTGACGCGATTCGTGGCGCGCTGCAGCGGCACTTCGGTGTACGGCTGGCCTTCCAGAACTGTCACCGTGTGGCGGTGTTCCCACAGGACCCGTCGGTGGACGGCACGCTGGCCCGCTTCACCTCGGCCCGCAACCAGCTGTTGAACCAGTCCCCGGAACTCAGGGACTGCTGACGGCCGGTTGACGGCGGAATCGGATGGTCTGCCGCTCCGTACGCGGGAGGTGCACAAGTACGGAGCGGTGGACTACGGGCCGCACGGCCGTTACGCGACTCAGCGGAGCCGGGGGAGTACCTCGGCGCCCAGCCTGCGCACGTTCTCCTCGGTGGCCGCGAGATCTCCGGAGCCCTCGACGAGCAGCGCGAAGCGCGTGATGCCCGTGCGCTCCGAGGTCGCCGCGAGCCGGTCGGCGCACTGCCCGGGAGTCCCCACCGGGTGCAGCCCGCACAGCAGTTCCGTGTACGCGACCGGGTCCCGCATGGACCGCGTGCGGCCGTCCACCGTCACATGGGCGTCGAGCCCCTGCTTCAGCCAGCCGGGCATCGCCTTGAGGAGCGTCTCCCGAGCCTGCGCCGTCCGGTCGCCGATCTGGGCCACTCCGGCCGAGACGTGCGCCGCGGCGTGGATCTCCTCCGGGCTGCGGCCAAAGGCCCGCGCGTGCGAGCGCCACAGGGAGACCATCTCGGCCTTCTCCTCGTCCCCGGAGTGCATGCCGAGCAGCATCGGAAGGCCGCGCTCGGCCGCGAGCCGCACGCTGTTCGGCGAGGTGCAGGCGACCACCACCTCGGGGCCGTCGGGAGAGTCGAGCGCCTCGTCGGGGCGCGGGACCACGGCGACCTCGCGGAACGCGAACCGTTCCCCCTCGGCCTCGACGCGGGGCTCGCGCAGCCAGCGCAGCAACAGGTCCAGGGACTCCGGGAACCCTTCCTCGTACGCCTCGATGCCCGAGCCGAAGACCTCCAGGTCCACCCAGGGGCCGCCGCGGCCGACGCCGAGCGAGAAGCGGCCGCCGGACGTCAGGTGCAGCAGGGCCGCCTGCTCTCCGAGGGCGACCGGGTGGGCGGTCGGCAGCACGCTGACCGCAGTGCCGACGCGGATGCGCCGGGTGCGGCCGAGAAGTAACGCCGCGAGCGTCACCGCGGACGGACAGGTGCCGTACGGCACGAAGTGGTGCTCCGCCAGCCAGACCGAGTCGAGCCCGGCCTCCTCGGCCGTCTCGGCGGACCGCACCGCCCGGTGCAGCGCCTCCCCCTGCCCCTGGCCGGGGAACTGGGCCGCCAGTACAAAAGTTCCTACGCGCATCGCACTCCTGCCTTTCTTGGCGCCGACGCGGCACTCCCCCACGGGCATTAACGGCTGACAAGTGCCAAGGGCACGGCTTGCCAGGGAGATTGGCAGATTTTCCGGAGAACTCATGAGGGTGACGTTGTGCGGGTACCCGAGAGGCGTCCGCGTACGCTGGACGTGTCCCCAGTCCCTGTGCAGGCACCTGTACAAGTCCTAGAGGAGAGCCGGTGTCCCCGCGCCGCAACCAGTCGTCGCCCCGTCGCGGCGGCCGACCGTCCAGCCAGGCACCGGACGAGGAGCAGGGCGGCCGCTACGGCGGATTCGAGCGTACGGAGAGCTGGCAGGGCGAGGAGTGGAGCGTACGCCAGGTAGCGGGCGCGAGCGCCGCCGGCAAGACGTACCGGTGCCCCGGCTGCGACCAGGAGATCCCCTCCGGGGTCGCGCACGTGGTGGCCTGGCCCGCGTACTCGGGCGTGGACGAGCGCCGGCACTGGCACAAGGCCTGCTGGAACGCGAAGGACCGCCGCACCACACGGGTGCAGCGGTCCAGGAACGCGCCTCGTTACTAGGCACTGACGGCGCCCTACACGTCGCGCCGCTCCAGCAGTACGAACGCGCCGGCCACGGCCGCGGCCGTGACGCCGACGAGCAGCCACACCTGGGACCCGCCCGAGCTCCCGCCGTCCGCACCGAAAATCTTGGCGAGGGCGTTGATGGCGTTGTACTCCTGCATCTTCTCGCCGAGCGTCCGCGTGCTGCGCGAGATCATCAGGAAGACCGGCAGGATCGACGGCAGCAGCACGATGCCGAGCATCGCGGTGATCGCGCCCGCCGAGTGCCGCAGCATGGAGCCCACGGCAAGGCCGAGGACGCCGAGCAGGGACACGTAGAGCCCGCCCTTGAGGACCGTGCCGCCCCAGCTCAGGTCGCCCGCGTCGGGGCCGCTGTGCATCGACGACGTGAGCAGGCCCACCAGGAGGATGGAGCCCGCGGAGATGATGAACGAGACCGCGAAGAACACCAGGATCTTGGCGGCGAAGACGCGGTAGCGCTGCGGCGACGCGGTGAACGTCGTGCGGATCATGCCGGTGCCGTACTCCGACGACGTCACGAGGACGCCCAGCGTGATCAGGCAGATCTGGCCGAGGAGCAGGCCGATGAAGGCCGGGAACGTGAACGGCACGTCCTGGTAGTTGAGGTCCTCGGTCTGGGCGGAGACGAACAGGCCGCCGCCGAGGACCAGGAACAGGAAGATGCCGAGCGTCCAGATCGTGGAGCGCACGGACTTGATCTTCGTCCACTCCGAGGCGAGGGCGTGCCCCAGGTGCGTGCGCGTGACCGGGATGGGCGAGGTGTACGAAGTGCCGGGCGCGCCCTGCCAGTTGGGCGCGCTCTGCTGGGCGTAGGCCTGCGGAGCCGGCTGCGGGGGCGGCGTCGTCATCGGGGGTCCTCGGGCTTGTTCAGGTCGGCGGGGACAGGGGCTGCGGGGGCCGCGGGCGCGGCAGGCGGCTGCTGCGGCGGCGCGGCGTACGGGTTCGGCCCGCCGGGCGCGGCCTGCGGCGGGGCGAACGGCTGACCGCCCTGCTGGGGCGGCGGCGGCGCGTACCAGTCCGGCTGGCCCTGGCCGGGCGCGGGGAACTGCTGCTGCGGCATCGCGCCCGGCGGGAGCTGCTGCTGAAGACCGGCACGCTGGTCGACGGTCGAGCGGTAGTCGACGGCGCCCTGCGTCATCCGCATGTACGCCTCCTCCAGCGAGGCCTGGTGCGGCGAGAGCTCCCACAGGCGTACGTCGGCGCCGTGCGCCAGGTCGCTGATGCGGGGGAGCGGCAGGCCCATGACGCGCAGCGCGCCGTCCTGCTCGGGCAGCACCTGGCCGCCCGCCTCGGTCAGCGCCGCCGTCAGCTTCTCGCGCTGCTGCGGCTCCGTCTCGGGCGTGCGCACCCGCGCGAAGTCGGCCGAGTTGTGCGAGATGAAGTCCCGCACGCTCATGTCGGCGAGGAGCTGGCCGCGGCCGATGACGATCAGGTGCTCGGCGGTCAGCGCCATCTCGCTCATCAGGTGCGAGGAGACGAAGACGGTGCGGCCCTCGGCGGCGAGCGACTTCATCAGGTTCCTGACCCAGAGGATGCCCTCCGGGTCGAGGCCGTTGACCGGCTCGTCGAAGAGGAGCACCTGCGGGTCGCCGAGCAGCGCGGCCGCGATGCCGAGGCGCTGGCCCATGCCGAGCGAGAAGCCCTTGGAGCGCTTCTTCGCCACGTCCTGGAGGCCGACGACGCCGAGCACCTCGTCCACGCGGCGGGCCGGGATGCCGGACAGCTGCGCGAGACAGAGCAGGTGATTACGGGCGTGCCGACCGCCGTGCACCGCCTTGGCGTCGAGCAGGGCGCCGACCTGGCGCGGGGCGTTGGGGAGCTTGCGGTACGGGTAGCCGCCGATCGTCACCTGGCCCGTCGTCGGCTGGTCGAGACCCAGGATCATGCGCATGGTCGTCGACTTGCCGGACCCGTTCGGACCCAGGAAGCCGGTCACGGTGCCCGGCCGGACCTGAAAGGAAAGGTTGTACACGGCTGTCTTGGCGCCGTAGCGCTTCGTCAGGCCGACTGCCTCGATCATTCTCCGCACCCATCGAAAGGTTCAGGACATCGGGGCACACGCCCCCGTAAGGGTTAGGAGGATATCGGGGCGCTGACGGTTCCGGCCAAGACAAGGCAAAGCCCCTGGGCCTGCCCGCGGCCCCTACGCGTCCCGCTTCTTGAGGAGCACATATCCGAAGATCAGGGCCAGGACCACCCAGATCACCATGATGCCGAGGCCGCCCCACGGCCCGTACGGGGTGTCGTCGTCGATCGGCGTCACCACCTGCATGATCTTGCTGCCGGCCTGGTCGGGCAGGTACCGGCCGATCTTCTTCGTCGCCGAGACGTTGCCCAGGATGTTGGAGATCAGGAAGAAGAACGGCATCAGGATGCCGAGCGACAGCATCGGGCTGCGCAGCATCGACGCGACACCCATCGAGAACATGGCGATGAGGGTCATGTAGAGGCCGCCGCCGATGACCGCGCGCAGGACGCCCGGGTCGCCGATCTGCGCCCGGTACTCGCCGAGGACGGCCTGCCCGAGGAAGAACGCGATGAAGCTGGTGGCGAGGCCCACGACGAACGCCAGGACGGTGGCCACGGCGACCTTGCTGAACAGGAACGTGCCGCGCTGGGGGACCGCGGCGAGCGAGGTGCGGATCATCCCGGTGCTGTACTCGTTCGAGACGACGAGGACGCCGAAGACGATCATCGCGAGCTGTCCGAGACTCATCCCGGCGAAGCTGATGAACGTGGGGTCGAAGGACAGACGCTCCTTCAGGCCCATGTTCTTGAACTCGTTCTTCGACAGGATCGAGATCAGCACGCCGAGCGCGATCGTCAGGACGGCCGCGAGGCCGAGCGTCCACACCGTCGAAGCGACGGACCTGATCTTGGTCCACTCGGACCGGAGAACCTGAGTCGTGGCCATCGGTCAGGCTCCCTTGTTCTTCGTACGGTCCCAGCCCTCGCCCCAGCCCTGCTGCTGTGTCGGTGGTGGCAGCTGGGCGGGCGGCGGCACCCCGAGCTCGTCCGTGTGCGCGTGGTACTCCACCGACTCCGCGGTGAGCTGCATGAAGGCCTCCTCGAGCGAGGCCTGCTGAGGGCTCAGCTCATGCAGGGCGAGATGGTGGGCGGCCGCGAGGTCACCGAGCTGCTCGGGGCTGACGCCGTCCACCTCGAGCGTGCCGTTGCCCGCCTCCACGACGGTGATCCCGGCCTCGTGCAGCACATCGAGGAGCCGCTCCTGCTGCGGCGAGCGCAGCCGCACGTACGAGCGGGAGTTCTGCTGGATGAAGTCGGACATCGAGGTGTCGGCGAGGAGATGGCCCTGGCCGATGACGACGAGGTGATCCGCGGTCAGCGCCATCTCGCTCATCAGGTGCGAGGAGACGAAGACCGTACGGCCCTGGCCGGCGAGCGACTTCATCAGATTGCGGATCCAGTGGATGCCCTCGGGGTCGAGCCCGTTGACGGGCTCGTCGAACATCAGGATCCGCGGGTCGCCGAGGAGCGCGCCCGCGATGCCGAGGCGCTGGCCCATACCCAGCGAGAAGCCCTTCGCCTTCTTCCTGGCGACGGGCGTCAGACCCACCGTGTCGAGGACCTCGACGACGCGGGTGCGCGGGATGCCGTTGCTCTGCGCCAGGCACAGCAGGTGGTTGTAGGCGCTGCGGCCGCCGTGCATGGCCTTGGCGTCGAGGAGCGCGCCGATGTACCGCAGCGGGTCCTTCAACTGCGCGTAGTGCTTCCCGTCGATGCGTACGTCGCCTGCTGAGGGGTTGTCGAGACCGAGCATCATCCGCATCGTCGTGGACTTGCCGGCACCGTTGGGGCCGAGGAAGCCCGTGACGATGCCCGGTCTGACGGTGAACGTGAGGTTGTTGACGGCCAGCTTCTCGCCGTAATGCTTGGTCAGCCCCTCGAGCTCGATCATGCGGCAACGCTAGAACGGGACAAAGCCCCCTGCCACTGGAGCGGCAAGGGGCTTCGGTGTCCGACTTCGGTTGTTCAGCGGGTCTGCTGGGCGGGAACCCCACGCGAGATCGGCTCGTCCTCCGCGGGCGCGCCCGCGGCGGCGACGGCCGCACCGGTGAGCGTCGCCAGCATCTCGCGCACGTTGGTGAGCTGCGCGTTGATGGAGTCGCGGCGGTTCGTCAGCGCGGCGAGCTCGCGCTCCGATTCCGAGCGGATCCGGTCGGCCTTGGCGTTGGCGTCGGCCACGATGTCCTCGGCCTGGCGCTGCGCGGTCTCCACCGTCTGGCGGGCGCGGCGCTCGGCGTCGGTGCGCAGCTTCTCGGCCTCCAGGCGGAGCTGCTCCGCGCGGTGCTCGATCTCCGCGAGACGCTTCTCGGCCTTCGCCTGACGCGAGGCCAGGTCGCGCTCGGACTGCTCGCGGCGCTTCGCCAGGTTCGTCTCGAAGTCCGCGGCGGCCTGGGCGGCCTTGGCGCGGGTCTCCTCGAAGAGGGCGTCCGCCTCCTCACGCTTCGACTGAGCGTCCTTCTGGGCCTCGGCGCGCAGCGTGCCCGCTTCGCTCTTGGCCTTCTCGACAATCCGGACGCCTTCGTCCTCGGCCTTGGACTTGCGCTCCGCAGCGAACGATTCTGCGTCGTTGCGCACCTGCTGGGCCGCCGACTCGGCGAGCTCGCGGTGCTGCTCGGCGGCGCGCCGGGCCTCCTCGCGCAGGTCCTTCGCCTCCTCCTCGGCGAGGCGGAGGATCTTCTCGACGCGCGCGCCGAGGCCGGCGTACGACGGCTCGGCGTCGTTCACCTGCGCCTGGGCGTTCTGCGTCTCGAGGTGGAGCTCCTCGATGCGCTTTTCCAGAGCAGTGATACGAGCGAGAGCGCTGTCACGGTCGGAGACGAGCTTGGAAATGCGTTCGTCCACCTGAGCGCGGTCGTACCCACGCCGCACAAGCTCGAAGCCGTAGGGGGAAGTGTCGCTCATGGGGTTCCTGTCGAATGAGACCGGTGAGGTGATAGGGGGAATCCTAGGGGTCAAAGCGGCGTGTCATCGAGCAGATGCCCGTTTGATCTGGAGAATGACACCCCTTTTGAGTGGCTAACCGCAGGATGGCTTGCCAGCGGCAGCGTCGAAGGTCCTTACCAAGCACGCCCGTTGCCGTCCTGGCTACCCTTCCGACCCCTTGCCACCCGATCGGGTAGCGCCCGCTGCGGCTCCCGCCTTGACGGCGCCCTCCTTGGTCCCGCCGCCGGCGGACGGGGCCTCGAAGGACTCCAACGCCTCCAGAACGTCCTGGACGCGGGAGATCTCGGCGTTGATGTCCTCGCGGCGGCGGACCAGGACCTCCAGCTCGCGCTTGCCCTCGTCGACCGTGCGCTCCGCCTCCGCCTGCGCCTCGGACAGGACGCGCTCGGCCTCGCGGGTCAGCTCGGTCTTCTTCGCCCCGGCCTCCTTGAGCAGACCCTCGGCCTTCTTCACGGCGGCGATCCGGACCTTGCTCGCCTCCGAACCCGCCTCCGCGACCATCTCCTTGGCCTTCGCCTGCGCCTCGGCGAGCTGCTCCTCGGCGGCCTTCACCAGCGCGTCGCACCGCTCGCCGGCCGTCTTCATGGCCTCGGCGGACTCGCGCCGCGCCCGGTCGTGCAGTTCGTCGATCTCGCCGGTGATGCGCTCGCGCAGCTCCTCGGCGCGCTCCCTGATCGCCGTCGCGTCGCGGCGCGCGCCGACGAGCAACTCGTCCGCGTCCGTACGGGACTTCTCCACCAGGGAGTTGCCCTCGACGGTCGCCTCGGAGACCAGGCGGTCGGCCTCCTTGCGCGCCGCGCCGACCATCATGTCGGCCTGCGACTCGGCGTCCGTGGTCGCCTTCAGCGCGGACTGCTGCGCCTCGGACGTCAGCTTCTCGGCCTCCGCGCTCGCCTCCGTGATGAGCTTGTCGACCTGCTCAGCGGCCTCCGAGCGGCGCTTGTTGGCGTCCTTGCGGGTCTCGTCGAGGGCCGCGGAGGTGAGCCGCTCGGCCTCCTCCGCCGCCTCCGCCTTGACGCGCTCCGACTCGCTGCGGATCCGCTCGGCGTGCTGCTGGGCGGACCCGACGGTCTCGGCCGCCTCGGCGCGCAGCCGCTCGGCGTCCCCGGCCGCGTCCGCGATGAGCTGCTCGGCCTTGGCGACCGACTCGGCGCGCACCCGCTCGGCCTCGGCGCGGGTCTCGTTCGTGAGCTGCTCGGCCGCCGCGGTGGACTCCGCGTGCAGCCTGGCGGCCTCGGTCGTGGCGCCGCCGACGAGCTGCTCGGCGCGCGCGACGGACTCCGAACGGACGCGCTCCGCCTCGGTGTTGGTCTCGTTCGTGAGGCGCTCGGCCGCGGCCGTCGACTCGGCGCGGACGCGCTCCGCCTCGGTGTTCGTCTCCTGGGTGAGGCGCTCGGCCTCGCTCGTGGCCTCCGTGATGAGGGTGTCCGCCTGCGTCGCGGCGTCCGAGCGGATCCGGTTGGCGTCCTCGCGGGCATCGGCCCGGGTGCGCGAGGCGTCCTGCTCGGCCGACGTGAGCCGCTCGGAGACCTCCGTACGGACCTGCTGGGCGTGCTCCGACGCCTCGGACCGCATCCGCTCCGACTCGGCGATCGCCTCCGAAACCGTGCGCTCCGCAAGGGACTTGGCGGCCTCCGACTCGGCGGCGGCCTCGCCGCGCACGCGGTTGGCGTCGTCGGTGGCGCGCTCGCGCTCCGCGTACGCGTCGGCGCGGACCCGGTCGGCCTCTTCCTGCGCCTCGCGCTTGGTGCGCTCGGACGCGTGCTCCGCGGCGCTGCGCAGGCCCGCGATCTCCTCCTGCGCCTGCTCCTGGAGCCCGGACACGGAGTCGCGCACCTGCTGCGCGGTCTGCTCGGCGGCGCCGACCATCTCGGTGGAGCGCCGGTCGGCCTCCTCCACGAGGCGTACGGCCTCTGCCTGCGCCTCCTCGACACGGGCGCGGGCGACCGCGAGGAGTTCCTCGCTCTGCTCGCGGGCCCGCTCGCGCTCCTGGTCGGCCTCCTGGCGGGCGGAACCGAGGGTCTCCTCGGCCTCGCGGCGCCGCCTGGCGGCCTCCTCCTGGGCGGCGGTGAGCGCCTCGGCGGCCTCCGTGGCGACCCGCTCGGCCGCGGCCGCGGCCTCCGCGCGCACCCGGTCCGCGCTCTCCTGAGCCTCCGACTTGAGCCGCTCGGCCTCGGCCGCGGCCTCGGACCGCAGCCGTACGGCGACGTTCTCCGCCTCCGCGCGGGTCCCGGACGCGTCCGCCGCGGCCTCCGTGCGCAGCCGGTCGGCCTCCGTCTCGGCCTGCGCCTGGAGCGTACGGATCCGCTCGGCGGCCTCGGCGCGCAGCCGCTCCGTCTCGTCCGCCGTCTCGCGGCGGATGCGCTCCGACTCGGCCCGCGCGTCGGTGAGCGCGGTCTCGGACGCCGTCAGGCGCTGCTCGGCCTCGGTGTGCAGCCGGGTCAGCTCGTCGGCGGCCTCCGACTGCCGGGCCGCGACGGCGCGCTCGGTGTCCTCGCGCAGCTCCTGGGCGGCCCGCTCGGCCTCCGTCTTGGTGGCCTCGGCCTGCTCGGCGGCCTCCTCGCGGTGCCGCTCGGCCTCGGCGCGGGTGCGCTCCAGGGTCTCCTCGGCCTGCTTGCGCAGGTTCGTGGCGCGCTCGATGGCCTCGGTGCGGACCCGCTCACTCTCGGTCTGCGCACCGGCCCGCAGCTCGTCCGCGTCCGCCTTCGCCTTGGCGAGCAGCTCCTCGGCGGTCCTGGCCGCCTCCTCGATCTGCTGGACGGCCTCGCGCCGCGCCTCGCTGCGGATGCGCTCGCCCTCGTCGACCGCCTCGGCCCGCAGCTGCTCGGCCTCGCCGCGCAGCCGTCGCGCCTCCTCCTGGAGCTCGACGGTCTTGGCGCGGTAGTCCTTGGTGTCGTCCTTCGCGGCGCCCTTGAGCTGCTCCGCGATGTCGTGCGCCTCGCCACGCAGGCGGTCCGCCTCGGCCTCGGCCTCGCTGCGCAGCCGCTCGGCCTCCTCGGAGGCGGCCTTCGTGGTGGCCTTGGCGTCCTCGGACGCCTTGTTGAGCACCTCTTCGGCCGTACGGGCGGCCTTGGCGAGCTGGGAGGCGGTCTCCTCGGCCGTGACGTTGCGTGCCTTCTCGCCGGCCTCGGCGAGGATCTTCTCGGCCTGCTCCTTGGCGTCGGTGACGACCTGCTCGGCCTCCGACTTGGTGGACTCGGCCTCCTTGGTGGCCTCCGAGACGAGCCGGGCGACCTGTTCCTTGGCAGTGCGCGTGCGCTGCTCGTTCGCCGACTCGGCGTTCGCGAGCTGCTTGGCCGCGGCGTCCTTCGCCTCGGTGAGGACCTTCTCCGCCGACGCCCGCGCCTCGCGCAGCGCCGTGTCGGCCTCGGACAGGCGCTGCTCGGCGGCGCGGCTCAGCTCGGCGGACTGGCGGCGGGCCGTGTCCGACTCGGTGGCCGTGGACGAGCGCAGCTGCTCGGCGTGGTCGGTGGCTTCCTGCGCCTGAGTCGACGCGGCGTTCAGGAGGCGCTCGGCGTCGGTACGGGCGCGGCGCAGCAGTGCCTCGGCCTCGGCGCGGGCCGTCTCGGCGTCCGACGTCAGGCGCTGGCGGGCCTCGGTGGCGACCCGCTCGGCCTCGGCGCGGGCGGCGGCGAGCGCCTGGTCGGCCTCGGCGCGGGACTCGTCGACGAGCCGGCGGGCCTGCTGCTCGCTGCGGGCGCGCAGCTGCTCGGCCCACGCCACGTTCTCGTTGACGTGTGCCTCGACGGTCTGTCGGCGCTCGGCCAGCTCCTGGTCGAGCTGCTGGCGGCGCGAGACGGCCTCGGCATGCAGCTCGGACTGGAGCCGGGACTGCTGCTCGGCGTGCTCCTGGAGGATGCGCTGCGTCTGGGCGCGGGCGTCGCGCAGCTCGCGCTCGGCGTCGGCGCGCAGCTGGTCGGCCTGGATCTGCGCGTTACGCAGCAGCTGCTCGGCCTGGTACCCGATGTCCCCGCCGTCGTAGGCAGGACGGGACGCGAGGTTGCGGCGCGCCTCGTGCAGCTTGGCGCGCAACACCTCGACCTGGTAGCCCAGGTCCTCGGCGTGCTGGACCGCCTTCTCCCGTTCGGTCTTCAGCCGGTCCATCTCGGCCTCGAACCGCGAGAGATGGTCGGTCTCAGCCGGCCGCCGGCTGTCCTGGCTCTCGTAGCCCCGCACTGCGCGGTCCCATCCGTCCCCTGGTCGCAAGTCTCTCCAAACGAGCACCGTCCATCCGCCGAACGGGGCCCCCGGGGAATGGTGTCAGATCAACGGCGGAGCATGGGCTGCTGCCCCGTCGCTCGCCCCCCGAAACCCGGACCCCGGCCCGCGGCCGTCCGTGTGACGGACGGCCGCCCCCAACCCTACCGGCCCAGATATACGGAGGTCAGTGCTCAGGTGACTCAACCGGTGCGGAAGTGACGAGTTCGGTCAGTACGCCGTGGCAGTCCTTGGGGTGCAGGAAGGTGATGCGCGACCCCATCGAACCGATGCGCGGCTCGTCGTACAGGACGCGTACGCCCTTGCCCCTGATGTCCGCGGAGTCGGCGTCGACGTCCGCCGTGCCGAAGGCGATGTGGTGGACGCCCTCGCCGTTCTTGGCCAGCCACTTCCCGACCGCGGAGTCCTCCCGGGTGGGCTCGAGGAGCTGCAGGTAGGAGGCCCCGCCGTCGCTCGTCTCATTGATCTTGAGCATGGCCTCGCGCACACCCTGCTCCTCGTTCACCTCGGAGTGGAACACTTCGAAGCCATAGGTAGCGCGGTAGAACTCAACGGTCTTGTCGAGGTCGAAACAGGCGATTCCGATGTGGTCGATTCGCGTCAGCATGCTGTAAGTGCAGCGCGGTCGGAGGTGGTTACGCAACGTGCGCGCGATCACACCGTTCGGCCGGTGACGTGGGAGGTACTGCTCAGTACATTCGAGTAAACCCTCGTTCACTCCTCATCTCCAAGGGGCCGTGCCTCATGTCTGGAACGACCGGTACCACCTCAGTGATCGTCGCGGGCGCCCGTACGCCCATGGGCCGGCTGCTCGGCTCGCTGAAGTCCTTCTCCGGAGCCGACCTCGGAGGGGTCGCCATCAAGGCGGCGCTCGACCGGGCCGGGATCGGCGGAGATCAGGTGCAGTACGTGATCATGGGCCAGGTGCTCCAGGCGGGGGCAGGGCAGATCCCCGCGCGCCAGGCGGCCGTCAAGGCCGGCATCCCCATGAACGTGCCTGCGCTGACCATCAACAAGGTGTGTCTCTCGGGCCTCGACGCCATCGCGCTCGCCGACCAGCTGATCCGCGCCGGCGAGTTCGACATCGTCGTCGCGGGCGGCCAGGAGTCCATGACGAACGCGCCGCACCTGCTCCCCAAGTCCCGTGAGGGCTACAAGTACGGCGCCGTCGAGATGCTCGACGCGATGGCGTACGACGGCCTGACCGACTCCTTCGAGAACATCCCGATGGGTGAGTCGACGGAGAAGCACAACACCCGCCTCGGGATCCTGCGCCCCGAGCAGGACGAGATCGCCGCCCAGTCGCACCAGCGCGCCGCCGCCGCCCAGAAGAACGGCCTCTTCGAGGCGGAGATCACCCCCGTGGAGATCCCGCAGCGCAAGGGCGACCCGGTCCTGTTCAGCAAGGACGAGGGCATCCGCGCCGAGACGACCGCCGAGTCGCTCGGCAAGCTGCGGCCCGCGTTCACCAAGGACGGCACGATCACGGCCGGCACGTCCTCGCAGATCTCCGACGGCGCCGCCGCGGTCGTCGTCATGAGCAAGGCGAAGGCGCAGGAGCTCGGCCTGGAGTGGATCGCCGAGATCGGCGCCCACGGGAACGTGGCGGGGCCCGACAACTCGCTCCAGTCGCAGCCGTCGAACGCCATCCGGCACGCCCTCAAGAAGGAGGGCCTGGGCGTCGAGGACGTCGACCTCATCGAGATCAACGAGGCCTTCGCGGCCGTCGCGGTGCAGTCAATGAAGGACCTCGGCGTGTCCTCGGAAAAGGTGAACGTCAACGGCGGGGCGATTGCGCTGGGTCACCCGATCGGGATGTCCGGCGCCCGTGTCGTCCTGCACCTCGCGCTCGAGCTGAAGCGGCGCGGCGGCGGCATCGGCGCGGCCGCGCTGTGCGGCGGCGGCGGCCAGGGCGACGCACTGATCGTGCGGGTACCCAAGGCGTAACCCTTCCGCCGGTACGGATGCCGGTGCGGGTATCTGTACGTGTGCCGGGACGTACGTCGGTACGGATGTCGGACGAAACCGAGTGAACGGAGCTGTGATGCAGGACGTCTCCACCCTGGTGGCCCAGGCCAGGGAAGGCCGGCCCAGGGCCGTGGCCCGGCTGATCTCCCTGGTGGAGGGGGCGTCCCCGCAGCTGCGTGAGGTGATGGCGGCGCTGGCCCCGCTCGCGGGGCACGCGTACGTCGTCGGGCTCACCGGGTCGCCGGGCGTCGGCAAGTCCACGTCCACGTCCGCCCTGGTCAGTGCGTACCGGCGGGCAGGGAAGCGGGTCGGTGTGCTCGCCGTCGACCCGTCGTCGCCGTTCAGCGGCGGCGCCCTGCTCGGTGACCGCGTCCGCATGTCGGAGCACGCGTCCGACCCCGGCGTGTACATCCGTTCCATGGCCACGCGCGGGCACCTGGGCGGCCTCGCGTGGGCCGCGCCCCAGGCGATCCGGGTGCTCGACGCGGCCGGTTGCGACGTCGTCCTCGTGGAGACGGTCGGCGTCGGCCAGTCCGAGGTCGAGATCGCCTCGCAGGCCGACACGTCCGTGGTCCTGCTCGCCCCCGGCATGGGCGACGGGATCCAGGCGGCCAAGGCCGGAATCCTGGAGATCGGCGACGTCTACGTCGTCAACAAGGCCGACCGCGACGGCGCGGACGCGACGGCCCGCGAGCTCAACCACATGCTGGGCCTCGGCGAGTCCCGGGGCGCCGGTGACTGGCGCCCGCCCATCGTCAAGACCGTCGCCGCCCGCGGCGAGGGCATCGACGAGGTCGTCGAGGCGCTCGAGAAGCACCGGGCGTGGATGGAGGAGCGCGGTGTCCTCCAGGAACGCCGCCTCGCCCGCGCCTCCCGCGAGGTCGAGACGATCGCCGTCACGGCCCTGCGCGAGCGCATCGCGGACCTTCACGGCGACCGCCGCCTCAGCTCGCTGGCCGAGCGCATCGTGGCGGGTGAGCTCGACCCGTACCGGGCGGCGGACTCCCTGGTGGAGGGCCTGACGGAGGCCTGAGCGGACGGTGGGGGCGGGGCTGCGCCGCGGTGTCATACGTGGCCAACTCCCGCTCCCCGCTGTTACGTTGGACGCATGTTCTCTCTCTGTGCGTAGGGCACGACCCGGCCGCGGCCACCGTCGAACGGTGATGTCGCGGTCCTCGGCGTCCGTGTGCCCTTCGTTCTGAGGAACTCCCACCCATGTCGTACGCAGCCTTGCTGCGGGTTCCCCATGCCCGCCGTACCTTCGGCGCCGCCCTTCTCGGGCGGCTCTCCTACGGGACCGTGTCCCTGTCCCTGATGCTCGCGGTGAAGTCCGCCACCGGCTCGTACGCCGTCGCGGGCACGGCCATGGCGCTCTTCGGCGCCGCGAGCGTCTTCCTCTCACCCCTGAGGGCGCTCCTCATCGACCGGTACGGGCCGCGGCGCGCGCTCCCGCCGATGACGGGGGCGTACGCGGTCCTGCTGGGCGTGCTCGCCGCACTGACCTGGCGGCCGGGGGCCTCCGGCCTGCTGATCGCAGCGGCCGCCCTCGCCGCGGGCGCGTGCACCCCGCCCCTCGGCCCGACCATGCGGACGGTGTGGAGCGAACTCGTCGGCAGGCGCGAGGGGTTGCTGCAGCGCGCGTACAGCCTCGACGGGGTGGCCGAGGAGCTGCTGTTCGTGTCCGGTCCGCTCATCGTGGGCGTGGTCGTGCAGTTCGCCCCCGCGGCGTTCGGCGTCGCCATCAGCGCGGCTCTGGTGGCCGCGGGGACCGCCGCGTTCGTGGCGTCCCCGGCCGTACGGGGCATCGCCGGCCGGGAGGCGGGGCGGCGCGGGCGGTCCGGCGGGATCTCGCGGGCGCGCGGCCTCGCGCAGCCGGTGGTCGTCGCGGTGGGGGTCGGTCTTGCCCTCGGTGCCCTCGACCTGCTCGTCCTCGCCTTCGCCGATGCCCGGCAGCACGCCGACGCCGTGGCCTGGGTGATGGCCGCGCTCTCGGCGGGCAGCGCGGTCGGCGGCCTCGCGAACGGCGCCATCTCCTGGTCCGCTCCCGCCCGCGTCCGGCTGCCGTTCCTGGCCGCGGGGCTGGCCGCCGCGCTGGGGGCGGCGGCGCTCGCGCCGGGCCTGGTGACGCTCGGCGCGGCGGCCGTCGTTGCGGGCCTCTTCGTCGCACCCGCCCTGACGACCGCGTATCTCGTGGCGGACGAGACGGCCGGCCCGGCGTTCCGCACCCAGGCCGGGGCCTGGGTCAACACGGCGGTGAACGCCGGTATCTCGGCCGGCACGGCGGGCGCGGGCCTCCTGGTGGCCCGCCTCCCGCTCGCGGCCTGCTTCGCGGTGGCCGCGGCGGCGCCGGTCGCGGCGGCGGTGTGGGGCGTACGGGGTGTGCGACGCGCCGCCCGTACAACGCCGGAAGCCGCGCCCGGGGACGGTGCCCCGGACGCGGCTCAGGAGACGGGCTCGGCGGCGGGCTGAACCGGCGTGCGCCGAGCCGGGTTTGTCGGCGACGGACCTCAGTCGTCGTCGCCGTGGTGGCCGTGGTCGTCGTCGGAGTCGTGACCCCGGCCGTGGTTGCCGTGGTCGTCACCGGCGTCGTGTGTGGCGGTGTTGTCGTGGCCGTGGTCGTCGCCCGCGTCGTGCGGGGCGCGCGTCGCGTGGTCGTCGTCCCCGTCGTCGTGGGACGAGCGGTCCGGGGTCACCGCGCCGGACCGGAGGTCGACGCGCCAGTCGGCGTCGGTGCCGTTCGCCGCCGTGGTCTCGGCCTCCCAGGCGTGGGCCGTGCCGTCGTCGTCGAGGTCGATCTCGGTGACCGTCCCCTTCACGGCGGCGGCCCTTGCCGCGTCCTGCGCCGTGGTCTTCGCGTCCTTCAGGACGGCGGTGACGCGGGCCGTGTCGTCGTGGCGTGAGGTGTGCGAGCCGGTGACCTTGCCCGAGGCGGGGTCGACGAGGACGTCGTGCCACGTCGTGCCGTTCAGGACCTCGACCTCCCAGACCACCCGGTCGTTCTCGTCGTCCAGCTCGGCGGAGACCGCCGTGCCGGGCACCGACTTGAGGGCGGCGGCGATGGCGTCCGAAGCCGTCACCTTCGCGGTCTTCAGCTCGGTCACGTGCTCCGCGCGGTCGTCGTCGTGCCCGGCCGCCGACCCCGTCGACCCCGTACCCCGCGACGCGGTCGACGTGCCCGCCGCCGTGCTGTCGTCGCCGCCCGAGACCGCGACGGCGGTCGCGGTGCCGCCGCCGATCAGGGCCACGGCGGCGATGGTGGCGATCACGATGTTGCGCTTCATGAGGGATCCTCCCCGAGACGATTCCCGGCCCACCGGACATCCGGTGCGCTTCGACGAGGACCACAGTGGCCGACGGAGGCTGAAGCCCCGCTGAAGGACCCTGAAGACTTCTTCAGGTTCCGTTTGCGACCCTTGCCCCCATGCGCCTGCTCATCGTGGAAGACGAAAAGCGTCTGGCCCTCTCCCTCGCCCGGGGCCTGACCGCCGAGGGGTTCGCCGTCGACGTCGTCCACGACGGCCTCGAAGGGCTTCACCGGGCGGGCGAGGGCGCGTACGACCTGGTCGTTCTCGACATCATGCTGCCGGGCATGAACGGCTACCGAGTCTGCGCCGCCCTGCGCGCCGCAGGCCACGACGTGCCGATCCTCATGCTCACCGCCAAGGACGGCGAGTACGACGAGGCGGAGGGGCTCGACACCGGCGCCGACGACTACCTCACCAAGCCGTTCTCGTACGTCGTGCTCGTCGCGCGCGTGAAGGCGCTCCTGCGGCGGCGCGGCTCCGGCGGCGGCTCGTCCGTCCACACGCTCGGCCCCTTGCGGGTCGACACCGGTGCGCGCCGCGTCCTGCACGGCGAGACCGAAGTGCCGCTCACGACAAAGGAGTTCGCGGTCCTGGAGCAGCTGGTGGTGCGGCCCGGCGAGGTCGTCTCGAAGGCGGAGATCCTGGAGCACGTCTGGGACTTCGCTTACGAGGGCGACCCGAACATCGTCGAGGTGTACGTCAGCACCCTGCGCAAGAAGCTCGGCGCGGGGCTGATCAGGACGGTGCGCGGCGCGGGCTACCGCCTGGAGGCGCCGCGATGAGGCGACGGCTGTTCGGTTCCGTACGGGCCAGAGCCACGCTCGGCGCGACCCTCGTCGTCGCCGTGGCGCTCCTCGCCGCCGGCGCCTCCGTGCTGCTCGCGCTGCGGTCCAACCTCACCGACCAGGCGTCGAGCGAGGCGGAGTCCTCCGCCCGCAAGGTCGCCGTGTCGATCGCGACGGGCACCGCGCCCAACGGCCTCGACCTCCCGGACGGCGACGACACCCCGGTCCAGGTCGTCGACGGCGACGGCCGGCTCCTGGCGGCCAGTGAGGACCTGGAGCGGATCAGCGGGACCGGCTCGCCCGCCGTCAGGCCGGTGACCCCGCCGGTCGACGACGACGGTGGCGATGACGACGACGGCGGCTCCGACCGCCATGGGGGCAAGGGCGGCGAGGACGACTCGTACGCGTACGGGGAGATCGCCGACGACGCCGAGCGGAGCGAGGGATCGGCCACCGTCGACGGGGAGACCCGGGACTACCGGTTCGCCTCCCTGGAGGTGAAGAAGACCCGGCAGGGCGACCTCACCGTGTACGCGGGTGCCTCGCTGTCCGCCGAACAGAGCGCCGTCGGCACCGCGCTGACCGTCATGCTGATCGGCTTCCCGGTGCTGCTCGGTGTCGTCGCCGCGGTCACCTGGCTGGTGACCCGCAGGGCGCTGCGCCCCGTCGAGGGCATCCGGAGGGAGATGTCCGCGATCACGGCGTCGCAGGACCTGGCGCGCCGGGTGCCGGAGCCGGGCACGCACGACGAGGTGGCGCGCCTCGCGCGGACGACGAATGAGACGCTCGCCGCGCTGGAGACGTCCGTGGAGCGCCAGCGCCGGTTCGTCGCCGATGCCTCGCACGAGCTGCGCAGCCCCATCGCGTCGCTGCGCACCCAGCTCGAAGTGGGCGCCGCCCACCCCGAACTGCTCGACGTGGACGGGGCGGTGGCCGACACGGTGCGGCTCCAGGAACTCGCCGCGGGGCTTCTGCTGCTCGCCCGGCTCGACGCGGGGGAGCGGCCGGGGGAGGCGCGGGTCGATCTGGCCGCGCTGGCCGGCGAGGAGCTGTCGCAGCGCCCGCCGGGCCGCGTCGCGGTTCGCACGCGCCTCGAACCCGTCGAAGTCGCGGGCTCGCGCAGCCAGCTGGCGCGGGTGGTCGGGAACCTCCTTGACAACGCGCAGCGTCACGCGCGGTCCCGCGTGGACATCGCCGTACGGGCCGAGGGGCCGTGGGCGGTCGTCGAGGTCGGCGACGACGGCGCGGGCGTGCCGGAGGCGGAGCGGGAGCGCATCTTCGAGAGGTTTGTGCGCCTGGACGACGCGCGGGCCCGGGACGACGGCGGGGCGGGTCTGGGACTCGCCATCGCCAGGGACGTCGCCGTGCGGCACGGCGGCGCCCTGACGGTCCGCTCGTCGCCCGCGGGCGGAGCGCTCTTCGAACTCAGACTGCCGGTGGCGCCGGGGGCCTGAGGCCGGCGAACGGGGAAGGTCGGCGTTCCCCGTTCGCAATGGTCACGGTTTGCCGCGCTGCGAACGCAGGTGTTCGGCGATCGGGGTCAGGGCCTTGTGGAGGGCGTCGAGCTCCTCGGAGGGGATCAGGTCCACGAAGTGCCGCCGCACGGACGCCACATGGTGAGGGGCGACCTTCTTCATGGTCGCCATGCCGTCCTCGGTCAGGACGGTGTAGAGGCCGCGGCGGTCGGACTCGCAGTTCTCGCGGCGGACGAGTCCGGCGTTCTCCATGCGGGTGATCTGGTGGGAGAGCCGGCTCTTGGACTGCAGGGTGGCGGTCGCGAGATCGCTCATGCGCATCCGGTGGTCGTCCGTCTCGGAGAGATGCACGAGGATGTCGTAGTCGTTCATCGTCAGGCCGAACGGCTGGAGGTCCTTCTCGAGCTGGTAAGTCAGCATTCTGTTGACCTCTACGTGCGTGCGCCAGGCGCACTGTTCCTCGTCGGTCAGCCAGCGTGTGGCAGTCTCGGTCTCCATGTATTGATTCTACCTAAGAAGTTGAAATGCGAACGAAAGTGGGGAGTGTGACGCCTCCCACCCCCTCGTGACGCAAAGGGGTCACGCGTTCGACGTCACACTCCGCAGATTACCGCTCACAGTCCGAAGCGACGCTGGAGGTCGCCGAGCTGTCCGGGAAGACGCGGTACCCCCGGCTGCTGTCCGGGTGCCCCATGACCGCCCGGTACGCCCGCCTGCTGCGGCGCCGCGCCCGTCGCCTGTTCGGCCATCAACGTCTCCGTGGACTGCAGCAATACCGTTCCGGCGCCCACGAACTCGAACTGGTGCTCCTCCCCGGAGACGCCTCCGACGCCCGTCATCGCACGTAGACCGCCGATCACGCCCGTCAGATAGGAGTGGTCGTAGTGGTGGCAAGGTGACGGGCAGTCAGCCCAGCCGACCAGCGCCTGTGGATCGACGCGGATGGGCGGCTCCATGAAGACCACCGGGCCGCTCGAGGCCGCCACGAATTTGCCCGTGCCAATGAGTGTCAGAAAGCCGGGAACGATCGACTGCTTCAGCGCGAGAGTTGGCTGAAAAGCGAGCAGGTTGCCCGAGCGGATCGTCAGGTTCCCGTTCTCCAGGTCGTACGAATTCACGTCGAAGGCCCGGTCGGCGAGCAGTATCTTGCCTGAACCCTCCGCCACGACCCAGTCGCTCGCGTGCAGCGGGGAGTGGAAGGACGTCCGCACGAGGCGGTCCAGGCGGCCGTGCCCGATCCCGTTGAAGTCGATGCGCCCGTAGTAGGCGATCATCTTGCCCTTCTGCAGGAACCAGCTGCTGCCCTTGAGCTCCACACAGAACGTGTACGCGTTCACGTTGTCGTCGGCCGGCAGGGTGGCCGGGTCGAAGATCACCGGGGTGCTCACAGCTTCTCCTCCGAGGCCTGGACGTACACCGCGCCGCTGCCGCTGAGCTCCAGCTGGAACGCCTCGCCGGAGCCGCGCCCCACCATGTCGCGCCAGCCGAGGGCCGTGGACAGCTTGTTCCGTACGTCGCCGTGGTGCGCGACGTACGCCTGCGGGTCGACATGGACGGGGCGGCCCGGGGTGATCGGCAGCTCGATGACGCCGCCGTGCGCCATGACGGCGACCGCGCCGTGTCCCTTGAGGGTCGTGGTGAACAGGCCCTGTCCGGTGACCTGGCCGCGCACCATCCCCATGACGCCGCCCTGCGAGCCCATGAACATCGTGCCCTGCTGAAGACTCCCGTCGAAGGCGAGCAGCCGGTCCGCCTCCACATAGAGGGTGTCTCCGGAGAGGGCTATCACCTGGACGTGATGGCCGCCGTGCCCGAAGAGGACGGTGCCGCTGCCGTCCACGGTCATCAGCGGCGTCGCCTCGTTCGCCACGCGGCGCCCGAGCATCGACATCACCCCGCCCTGGCCGCCCTGGATGCTGGGCGTGAAGGTCACGTCCCCCTTGTAGGCGAGCATCGCGCCGCGCTGGCTGTAGATCCGTCGGCCGGGGACGACCGTCGCCTCGACCATCTTCGAGTTGATCTCACGGAAGGGCATCTCACACATCCCCCGCGATCGTGTTGCGCTCACTGGGCTGTACGTAGACCAGGCCGTCGCCCTCGAAGCGGATCTGGAAGGCCTCGCCGCCGCCCTCTCCCATGAACGTGCGGAACGTGACGCCCGACTGGAAGGACTGCCGCACATTCCCCTGATGTGCGACATACGCGCCCGGGTCGACGGTGAGGGGGTGGTCGCGGCTGACGCGGAGCACGACGGCGGGGCCCTCGCTCATGATCGCCGCCTGGCCGTGGCCCTCGACGATCGTCGTGAACAGGCCGTTGCCCTGGGAGGCGCCGCGCACGCCGGTGAAGGACGTGCCGGTGCGCAGGCCCGCGTCCGTGCAGAGCAGATTGCTCGACTCGACGAAGAGCTTGTCGCCCCGCAGGTTCACGACGCTGATCTCGCCGGCCCGGTCCGCGAACCAGCACGTGCCCTGCCCCTTCACCTCCATCACGGTCATCTCCTCGCCGGTCAGGCGGCGGGTCACCATCCCGCGGACGCCCTCGCCGCCGCCCGTCATCTTCTTGAACGCCATCCGGCCGTCGTACGCGACCATCGAGCCGTTCTTCGCCTTGACGCTGTCGCCCGTCATGTCGACGGCGAGCACTCTGCTGCCTTGAAGTCGGAACGTAGCCACGATGTGACGGTAATGGGCGAGATGCCCCCTGGGACAGGGGTCCCGGCCCTGAACGAACCCTGAGCGAACCCCGGGGCATCCCCGATGCCACAATGGGCAGCGCTTGTGCTTGCGTTCACAAGATCGAACGCCCCGCCCCCTCACCGCTTCTGCCGAAGGTGCCCCGTGGACATCAAGACCGCCTCCGCACTCCGCCGACTCCGCCTGGTCTCCGCCCCCGAGGCGGTCTCCTTCCTGCTGCTCCTCGTCTGCTCGGTGCTGAAGCGGACCACGGAGTTCGACGCCGTCCCGGTGATGGGCATGGTGCACGGCGTCCTGTTCATCCTCTACGTGCTCTTCTGGCTCGACGCGTGGAACCGTACGAAGTGGGGCTTCAAGACCGGCGCCCTCTACTTCGTCCTCTCCGTCCTGCCGACCGGCGGCTTCTTCGCCGAGCGCAAGCTGAAGCGTGAGGCGGAGGCCGCGGTCATCGCGTCCCGCGCCCGCCAGGAGAAGGCCGTGAACGCATGATCGTCGCCTTCTCGGTCTCCCCGCTCGGCGTCGGCGAGGACGTCGGCGAGTACGTGGCCGACGCCGTCCGCGTCGTGCGCGAATCCGGGCTCCCGAACCGCACCGACGCCATGTTCACGTCCATCGAGGGCGAGTGGGACGAGGTGATGGACGTAGTGAAGCGCGCCGTCGCCGCCGTCGAGGCGCGGGCCCCGCGCGTATCGCTCGTCCTCAAGGCGGACATCCGCCCCGGTGTGACGGACGGCATGACGTCGAAGGTCGCGACGGTGGAGCGGCACCTCGCGGGGGAGTGACACCCCTGCGAACCGTCTTCCGTGGAAAGCCCCGGCCCGGGCGGGCCGGGGCTTTCGCGTGGGCCGGGACCGAAGGGCGAGACGGGGCTGACCAGCATATGACCGGCCGGTAAGGTCTTGGGCGTGCCGAAGCCGCTCAGCCTTGCCTTCGATCCCATCGCCCGCGCAGACGAACTCTGGAAGCAGCGCTGGGGATCAGTGCCGTCCATGGGCGCGATCACCTCGATCATGCGCGCGCACCAGATCCTCCTGGCCGAGGTCGACGCGGTCGTGAAGCCGTACGGACTGACCTTCGCGCGCTACGAGGCGCTGGTGCTGCTCACCTTCTCCAAGGCCGGCGAGCTGCCGATGTCGAAGATCGGCGAGCGGCTCATGGTGCACCCGACCTCGGTGACGAACACCGTCGACCGCCTCGTGCGGTCCGGGCTCGTCGACAAGCGGCCCAACCCGAACGACGGCCGCGGAACGCTCGCCTCCATCACGGCCAAGGGCCGCGAGGTCTGCGACGCCGCCACCCGCGACCTGATGGCGATGGACTTCGGGCTCGGGGCGTACGACGCCGAGGAGTGCGGCGAGATCTTCGCGATGCTGCGGCCGCTGCGGGTCGCCGCGCACGACTTCGACGAGGGCTGACCCGCGCGAAGATCGCGCAAAACGGGCCGTTACGCTCGTATCCATGAAACGAAGCGTGCTGACCCGGTACCGGGTGATGGCCTTTGTCACGGGCGTCCTGCTGGTCCTGCTGTGCCTCGGCATGATCGCCAAGTACGTGCTCGGCATCGACGGCGCGGCGGACGTCACGCGCGTCGTCGCCATCGCGCACGGCTGGCTGTACGTGGTCTACCTGGTCTTCGCCTTCGACCTGGGCTCCAAGGCGAAGTGGCCGGTCGGCAAGCAGCTGTGGGTCCTGATCGCCGGCACGATCCCCACCGCCGCGTTCTTTGTCGAGCGGAAGATCTCCCGCGAGCTGGACTCCAAGGTCGCCGACGGCGCCCCCGCCGTCGCCAAGGCCTGACGAACCGCGCCACTGAACCGCCCGCACGATGTGCGGGCGGTTTGCCATCGACATTTACTAGGACGTCCTAGTAAATTTGAAGGCATGGGAAGCATGGACGCTGACGCCATCGAAGAGGGCCGCCGCCGCTGGCAGGCCCGGTACGACTCCGCCCGCAAGCGGGACGCCGACTTCTCGACGCTCTCGGGAGACCCGGTCGACCCGGTCTACGGGCCACGTCCCGGGGACACCTATGACGGCTTCGAGCGGATCGGATGGCCCGGCGAGTACCCGTTCACGCGCGGCCTGTACCCGACCGGGTACCGGGGCCGTACGTGGACGATCCGCCAGTTCGCCGGGTTCGGGAACGCCGAGCAGACAAATGAGCGCTACAAGATGATCCTCGCCGCCGGCGGGGGAGGGCTGAGCGTCGCCTTCGACATGCCGACGCTCATGGGGCGCGACTCCGACGACCCGCGCTCGCTCGGCGAGGTCGGGCACTGCGGCGTCGCCATCGACTCCGCCGCCGACATGGAGGTCCTGTTCCAGGACATCCCGCTCGGGGACGTCACGACGTCCATGACGATCTCGGGCCCCGCCGTGCCCGTCTTCTGCATGTACCTTGTGGCCGCCGAGCGGCAGGGCGTCGATCCTGCCGTCCTCAACGGCACGCTCCAGACCGACATCTTCAAGGAGTACATCGCGCAGAAGGAGTGGCTCTTCCAGCCCGAGCCACATCTGCGCCTGATCGGCGACCTCATGGAGCACTGCGCGGCGGGCATCCCCGCGTACAAGCCGCTCTCGGTCTCCGGGTACCACATCCGCGAGGCCGGCTCCACGGCCGCGCAGGAGCTGGCGTACACGCTCGCCGACGGCTTCGGCTATGTGGAGCTCGGCCTGTCGCGCGGGCTCGACGTGGACGTCTTCGCGCCCGGCCTCTCCTTCTTCTTCGACGCACACCTCGACTTCTTCGAGGAGATCGCCAAGTTCCGCGCCGCGCGCCGCATCTGGGCCCGCTGGCTGCGGGACGTGTACGGGGCGAAGACCGACAAGGCGCAGTGGCTGCGCTTCCACACGCAGACCGCCGGGGTCTCCCTGACCGCGCAGCAGCCGTACAACAACGTCGTGCGGACCGCCGTCGAGGCTCTCGCGGCCGTGCTCGGCGGCACCAACTCGCTGCACACGAACGCCCTCGACGAGACCCTGGCGCTCCCCTCCGAGCAGGCCGCCGAGATCGCGCTGCGCACGCAGCAGGTCCTCATGGAGGAGACCGGCGTCGCCAACGTCGCGGACCCGCTGGGCGGTTCGTGGTTCGTGGAGCAGCTCACGGACCGCATCGAGGCCGACGCCGAGAAGATCTTCGAGCAGATCAAGGAGCGCGGCCTGCGCGCCCACCCGGACGGGCAGCACCCCATCGGGCCCATGACCTCGGGCATCCTGCGCGGCATCGAGGACGGCTGGTTCACCGGCGAGATCGCCGAGTCCGCGTTCCAGTACCAGAAGGCGCTGGAGAAGGGCGACAAGCGGGTCGTCGGCGTCAACGCGCACCACGGGTCCGTCACCGGCGACCTGGAGATCCTGCGCGTCAGCCACGAGGTCGAGCGCGAGCAGGTGCGCGAGCTCGGCGTCCGCAAGGCGGCCAGGGACGACGCCCGCGTGCGCTCCGCCCTCGACGACATGCTGAAGGCCGCCCGCAACGGCGGCAACATGATCCCGCCGATGCTCGACGCCGTACGCGCCGAGGCCACCCTGGGCGAGATCTGCGGGGTCCTGCGCGACGAGTGGGGCGTGTACACCGAACCCGCCGGGTTCTGACGGGAGTTCGCGCCGGTGGCACCTGGGGACTGACAGGTGTCACCCGGTGCGGCCGGGGTAGGCGCGGGCACGTCGATCGTCGCCTGCCCCTGGAGTTCCCGTGCACCTGTCCGGACTCAACCGCACCACCACCACCGTCGGATGCGCCGCCCTGGCGCTCCTCGGCGGGATGGTCCTCGGCGGATCCGGGGCGGTGAGCGCGAGCCCGCCGGCCGAGCCGAAGGTGCAGAACACCTTCGACCCGCTCGGCCCCGACGTGCGCGCCGCGAAGCTGCCCTCCGGACGTACGGCCCACTACACCGACTCGGGCCCGCGCGACGGCGTCCCGGTCCTCTACATAGGCGGCACCGGGACCAGCGCGCGGGCCGTCCACATGACCGACTTCTTCCGCACCACGCGAGCGGACCTGGGCCTGCGGCTGATCTCCGTCGAGCGCAACGGCTTCGGCGACACCGCGTACGACCCCGCCCTCGGCAAGGCCGACTTCGCGCGGGACGCCCTCGACGTCCTCGACCGCCTCGGCGTCGAGAAGTTCAGGATCGTCGCGATCTCCGGAGGCGGCCCCTACGCCGCCGAACTCGCCGCCCGCGCGCCCGGCCGCGTCTCCGCCCTGCACCTGGCCGCCGCCCTGCCGCCGTACGGCGAGAAGCCCGCGTACTGCTCGATGTCCGACGACGCGCTCGCCGCGGCCCTGAAGGACTCCATCACCGACCCCCGCAAGTGGTGGGCGTTCCCCGACGACAGCCCCGTCAAGTCCATCCCGGGCTTCGCGGACACGGCGTACGAGGACGGCGCCCGCACCTACAACCAGCGCGGCCAGCAGGCCGATCCGGCGCCGCAGGTCCACGAGCAGAGGCTGTACTGCGAGCGGCCGGGCCCCGACCTGTCGAAGCTGACGGCGCCCGTGTACCTGTACGGCGGCGACAAGGACACCACGGTCCCGCCGGCCACGCTCGCGACCTGGCGCCGGCAGTTCTCCCCGGACCGCGTCACGGTCCGCACGTACACCGACTCCGCGCACGACGTGCAGTACCGCCACTGGGACCAGATCCTCGTGGACCTCGCCGGACACGGGGACCGCACGGTCGTCTGCCGGGGCTCGCACACCCGCGTCCTGCCCGCGGACGAGGCGGCCCGCCAGGTCGCCAGGAAGCGTGCCACGCTGGGCAGTTGCGCCTGGCAGAAGTGACGGAACCTGGGCGGACCCTACGCCTGTACGGAGGCGAGTCCGCCCAGGAGCAGCGTCGTGAACCGGTCGACCCACTCCTCGTCCACCGGCTCCGCGCTCACCAGCGTGCGGTGCACCACGGCTCCCGCGACCACGTCGAAGATGAGGTCGGCGGTGCGGGCGGCGGCGGCCGGGTCGGCCTCGAGGGGGAGTTCGCCGCGCGCGTGGGCGCGGGCGCGGCCCTCCAGAACCAGGCGCTTCTGCCGGTCCACGATCGAGGTGCGGAT
This sequence comes from Streptomyces sp. CB01635, assembly GCF_002803065.1. Lineage (GTDB taxonomy): Bacteria > Actinomycetota > Actinomycetes > Streptomycetales > Streptomycetaceae > Streptomyces. The sequence continues at coordinate 32,701 of NZ_NNBL01000011.1, read as the reverse complement.
GCGCTCGCGCAGCGGTTCGTCACGCGTCGACTCGGCGACCACCGCCATCAGCGCCGTCTTGGTCTCCGGGCGGTTCAGGAGCGCCGCGAACTGGAGGACCACACCCCCGATGTCCGCGGCGAGACTGCCGTTGTCCGGGAGTTCGAGCTCGTCGAAGAGGACCGCGACCGCGTCCACGACGAGCTCGTTCTTGCTCGCCCAACGCCGGTAGAGCGTCGTCTTGGCGACCCCCGCGCGCGTCGCCACGTCCCCCATCGTGAGTTTGGACCAGCCGAGGTCCACCAGCGCCGCACGGGTCGCCTCGAGGATCGCCGCGTCGGCGGTGGCACTTCGCGGGCGGCCCGTTCTCGGGAGGGGCGGGGGAATGCGGCTCTGCATGAAAAGGACCATACCGGCCGGTAGGGATAGCGCCGTGAGGCAGACCACAGCGAAGATCACCGGGACCCTCCCCACGCGGCCCCCGCGAGAGTTACGCTACGACCCGTAGCGAAAGCTCAGTGAGCCTTGCGACAACCACGAGGCACCGGGTGGGGACCCGGCGCCGAACAGGCCCCTTCGGGCCGCAGAACAGCCCCTCTTGGGGCCGTGGACCAGGTCCGCGACCGCCTCCTCGGCGGCGCCCGCAGTCCGGCGGGAGGCCGCGACGGGCGGTCCCGGCCCACAACGCACCGCGGAAGGGGGAGGATGTACTCATGCAGCCACGGAACATGTCCATGAGCGGAGTCGTCGACCTCGCCGCGGTGAAGGCGGCCCAGGAGGCCAAGGCGAAGGCGGAGCAGGCGCGTGCCGAGTCCGCGCGGCAGGGCGGCGGCGGGGCCGTCTCCCCGTCGAGCCTCGTCATCGACGTCGATGAGGCCGGCTTCGAGCGCGACGTCCTCCAGCGCTCGGCCGAGGTGCCCGTCGTCATCGACTTCTGGGCCGAGTGGTGCGAGCCGTGCAAGCAGCTGAGCCCGCTGCTCGAAGGCCTCGCGGCCGAGTACAACGGCCGGTTCGTGCTCGCCAAGATCGATGTCGACGCCAATCAGATGCTGATGCAGCAGTTCGGGGTCCAGGGGATCCCGGCGGTCTTCGCGGTGGTCGCGGGACAGGCCCTGCCGCTCTTCCAGGGAGCCGCGCCGGTCGAGCAGATCCGCGGGACGCTCGACCAGTTGATCCAGGTCGCCGAGGAGCGCTTCGGCCTGATCGGCATCACGGTCGACGCCGATGCGGAGGGATCTGCACCGGTCGTGGAGGCTCCGGCCGGCCCCTACGACGCTCTGCTCGAAGCCGCCGTCCAGGCTCTTGACGCCGGCGACCTCGCCGGAGCCGTCCAGGCGTACAAGAACGTGCTGAGCGACGACCCCGGCAACACCGAGGCCAAGCTGGGCCTGGGGCAGGCCGAGTTGCTCCTGCGGGTGCAGGATCTCGATCCGCAGAAGGTCCGTCAGGACGCCGCGGACCGGCCCTCCGACGTGGCGGCGCAGATCGCGGCGGCCGACCTCGACCTGGTCGGAGGCCATGTCGCGGACGCGTTCAGCCGACTTGTCGACACGGTGAAGGTCACGGCGGGCGAGGACCGGGACGCCGCGCGCGTGCGGCTGCTCGAACTCTTCGAGGTCGTCGGCTCCGACGATCCGCGCGTGACTACGGGCCGTGCGGCTCTGGCCCGGGTTCTCTTCTGAGCCGTTTCTGACCAGTTCCTAAACGCCGGGCGATGTGGTGCCCAGGTGAAAGTTCTGTCGCCACGGGTACACAGCGGTCGCGCTTTACCAAAACTTGGTAAAGGCGGCCGCTGTTACTTGGAGTAAGTCAGGGGCCATCTTCTGTCCGGTTACGCCCCTGCTTTCTCTGCTTTGGTAACTTGCTTGACACCACCCTGCGTTGTCGGGTGACACCATCGGGTCGCCGTTCGGTTATCCGTCCGTTACTAGCGAGTAACGAACCCCCTTGTGCGCCAGCCGAGAATGCACCACGATCGGCGACGCTCGGTCCTCATCCCGCAGTCCGACAGCCAATCGGGTCGCGGGGTTTCAGGGTCCCCACCGAGCAGGCCGGTAGCAGTGCCGCCGGCCTTGGGCAGGGGGGTCTCTGCTTACCGGCAGGGCCTGTCCAGCAGGTTGCGCGTGACTGTCAGGTGCGACCAGTGGTTGTCGCTCGGGGGTGATCGCCGGTGATTCGGGTGCCATCGCGCCCCCGATGCGGGCGCTCTCCTTCCCGAGGACGTAGCACTTCTCCCATCCCTGCCCGGCTGAGCACCCCAAGGGGTGCTGTCAGGGCCGGAGATGTACGTCCGAGAAGGAGGAAAGTCATGGAGTCCGTGGCTCGTGGCGGAACCAGATGGAAGCGGTTCGCCGTAGTCATGGTGCCGAGCGTCGCGGCGACAGCCGTGATAGGCGTCGCCCTCTCGCAGGGTGCGCTTGCGGCATCGTTCAGTGTTTCGGGTCAGTCGTTCAAGGTGACGGCCGACTCGCTCGACGGTACGGGATTCGTCCAGTACGGGGCGCTCGACAGCGGTAAGTCGGGTGCGCACCCGGTTGCCGTCGTCGGCCTCAACGAGGCGAAGATCACCAACCTGTGCCAGTCGGTCGTCGTGCCGGTGCCGGTCTTCGGTGACGTGTCGATGAAGCTCAGCGCGGGCGGTGCGGGCGGCCCCCGCGTCGAGGCGAAGAAGCTCTACATCGACGCCGACGACCTGTCGACCAACGCCACGTTCAAGAACATCGACATCGGCGTCGGAATCGACTCGACCACCAAGGGTCCGGGTCCGTCCAAGGGCGACAAGTACGTCCCGGACTCGTTCTCGCAGCAGGCCGACTCGGTGCACTTCGAAGATGTCAAGCAGCGCGCGTGGGCGACCACGGCCGGCACCTTCAAGCTCTCCGGCCTGCACATGCAGGTGCAGAAGGGCGCACACGAGTGCTACTAGGCCCCAGGGTCTAGCTCACTCGCAGCGCTGAACGGCCGGGCGCGGGGGCGAACGGGAAGCTCCGTGACGTCCCCGTGCCCGTATCCGACACGCACCATCACCACAGAACAACGCCATTCCCGAGGAGCTGTACGACATGAGCGCCGAAGCGCAAGCAGGGCTGGGCGACAGGCTCGGCCAGACGCGCCGATCGTTCCGAGGGTGGCGCGGTCAGCGCCCATTCTGGGGTGGTCTGCTGACGCTGCTGGGCGGCATTCCGATCATGTACTTCCCGTACGCGAATCTCACGCTCGGCTCGATGACCATCCGGATGTCGACGACCGCCGGTGCCGGTTCGCTGATCATCGGCGTCCTGCTTGTGGTGCTCGGCCTGACGCTCTGGTTCCAGCCGATGTCCCGCGTCTTCGCGGGCGTCGCGGCGATCCTGCTCGCCCTGGTCTCCTTGGTGGTCTCCAACTTCGGTGGCTTTGTCATCGGCTTCCTGCTGGCGCTGCTCGGCGGTGCTCTCGGCATCTCCTGGGGGCCCTCGCGGGCTGCGAAGACGGAGACCGGCGGCGTGAAGTCCGCGGACGACGCCGACTCCCCGAAGGGCGAGACGGCGGCCTTCGATGCCTTCGGTGGCGCGTCGGACGATCTGTCAGGAACGAGCCCCAACGGTAACGACGGGACGAACGGGAGGCACCGTGCCGGCTGACGAGGTGCGCCACGAGAACTCTGCGGCAGAGTTCCGTGAGAGAACCGGGCCGCGGCATGCAGCCCCCAGAAAGCCGCTGTTCAACAGGCTGCACATGCCCGCGGGCAAAGCCATTGCCATTGCGGCGATGCCGACGGCCGTGCTCATGGGCATGGGGCTGACCCCCACGCTCGCGCAGGCCAAGGACAACCCCACCAAGTTCTCGGCGGACGACTACAAGGCGTGCGCCGACGCGATCAAGGCCTCCGAGGACGGCAAGGACGCGACCGACGGCAAGGGGGACGAGTCCGCCTCGCCCACCCCGACGCCGTCGCCCTCGGCGTCCGCGAGCAAGGACGCTTCGGACGGCAAGGAGGACTCGGGCGACAAGGCCGAGCCCACCCCGTCGCCCTCCGCGTCCAAGTCCACGGACACGCCCTCGGGTGACAGCACGGCCGGCAGCAAGACGGCCACGCCGACCCCGACGCCCTCCGAGACCAAGAACCCGCTCGACCCGCTGGGTGTCGGCGACGCGCTCAAGGACCTGCTGACGCCGGATCAGAAGGAGTCGGCGACCCCGACCCCCTCGGCGTCCAAGTCCACGGATGTGGGCGGCACCGTCAAGGACACCGTCGACAAGGTCACCGAGCCCGTCAAGGACACGGCGGACAAGGCCGGGGGCGCGGTCAAGGACACGGTGGACAAGGCCGGAAAGGCCGTCGACGACACCGCGGACAAGGCCACCAAGGTGGTCCCCACGCCGTCGTCGGGCGAGACCGGCGTGCCGGACAACTGCCCGGTCGCCACGGACGCCGAGGGGGACAACGAGCAGACCCCCGCTCAGGTCCCGAACGACTCGTGGCATCTTGAGGCCAGTTCGCTGACCCTCAAGGGCGCGGACTACCAGGGCGTCGTGAACGTGCGCACGCCCAACGGCACGGTCAAGAAGGTCCTGAAGTACGTCATCTCGAACGGCACCGACATCGGCGACCTGCACCAGACGGTCGACGGTCCGGACGGCAAGACGTACCACGTCCAGGCCGGCAAGGGCACCACGTCCACCATCCGTGGCGGGACGACCACCATGTACACGGAGTCGATCTCGGGCAACCTCCTGGGGCTGATCCCGATCACGTTCGACGCCGAGCACCCGCCGCCGCTGAACATCCCCCTGATCTACTTCACGAACGTGAAGGTCAAGCAGGCCGGTCAGTTCGGCGGCGACCTGCACGTGCCGGGTCTCCACCAGTACCTCACCGGCTGAGCCTGCCGACCCGCGCACCCACGGACCAGTCCGGGAGCCGCACACCACTGAGGGCGCCACCTGATTCAGGTGGCGCCCTCAGTGTGTCGTACGGGGCTGATGGGCCTGACGAGGCGTCAGTCGCGCTCTCCGCCGCCCAGGTGGTGCACCCGGACCATGTTGGTGGTGCCGGGGACGCCGGGGGGCGAACCGGCCGTGATGATGACGGTGTCGCCGTCGTTGAAGCGGTTCAGCTTCACCATCTCGGCGTCGACCAGGTCGACCATCGCGTCGGTGTTGTCGACGTACGGCACGATGTGCGACTCGACGCCCCAGCTCAGCGTCAGCTGGTTACGGGTGCCCTCGTCCGTGGTGAAGGCCAGGATCGGCTGGGCCGCGCGGTAGCGGGACAGGCGGCGGGCCGTGTCGCCGGACTGGGTGAAGGCCACGAGGCCCTTGGCGCCCAGGAAGTCGGCGATCTCGCAGGCGGCGCGGGCGACCGAACCGCCCTGCGTGCGCGGCTTCTTGCCGGGCACGAGCGGCTGGAGCCCCTTGGACAGAAGCTCCCCCTCGGCCGCGACGACGATCTTCGACATCGTCTTCACGGTCTCGATCGGGTAGGCGCCCACGGAGGACTCGGCGGACAGCATGACCGCGTCCGCGCCGTCCAGGATCGCGTTGGCGACATCGGACGCCTCGGCGCGCGTGGGGCGGGAGTTGGTGATCATCGACTCCATCATCTGGGTCGCGACGATCACCGGCTTGGCGTTACGGCGGCACATCTCCACGAGGCGCTTCTGCACCATCGGGACCTTCTCGAGCGGGTACTCGACGGCGAGGTCGCCGCGGGCCACCATCACGGCGTCGAACGCCGCGACGACGCCCTCCATGTTGTCGACCGCCTGCGGCTTCTCCACCTTGGCGATGACGGGGACCCGGCGGCCCTCCTCGTCCATCACCTTGTGGACGTCCTGGACGTCGTCGGCATCGCGCACGAAGGACAGGGCGACCATGTCGCAGCCCATCCGCAGGGCGAAGCGCAGGTCGTCGACGTCCTTCTCGGACAGCGCGGGCACGTTCACGGCCGTGCCCGGCAGGTTGATGCCCTTGTGGTCGGAGATGACACCGCCCTCGACGACGATCGACTTCACGCGCGGCCCGTCGACCTCGATGACGCGGAGCTCGACGTTGCCGTCGTTGATGAGGATCTGGTCGCCCTTGGAGACATCGCCGGGCAGACCCTTGTAGGTCGTGCCGCAGATCGACTTGTCGCCCGGGACATCGTCGGTGGTGATGGTGAACTCGTCACCGCGCACCAGCTCGACGGGGCCTTCGGCGAAGGTCTCGAGACGGATCTTGGGGCCCTGGAGGTCCGCGAGGACGCCGACGGCGCGGCCGGTGCTCTCCGCGGCGGCCCGGACACGGTCGTACCGCCCCTGGTGCTCGGCGTGCGTGCCATGGCTGAAGTTGAAGCGGGCCACATTCATGCCGGCTTCGATCAGCGCAACGAGCTGCTCTTCGGAGTCGACGGCGGGGCCCAGCGTGCAGACGATTTTGGAACGGCGCATGGGGGCGATCCTATCGGTTTGTTTCGCTACGGAATATTCCGTCTGGTGGAATCTACAAATGGGCGGTGGTGCGCTCAGTCGTTGCGGGACGCGGAGTCGTGCACGAGGGCGTAGGTCTGCTGCGCGATCTCCAGTTCCTCGTCGGTCGGGACGACTGCGACAGCCACCCGCGCGTACTCCGGCGAGATCAGCCGCGGTTCGTCGGAACGTACGGAATTGAGCTCGCCGTCGACCGCGAGACCCAGCTCCTCCAGGCCCGCCACGGCAGCTTCGCGCACCGGCGCCGCGTTCTCGCCGACCCCCGCCGTGAACACCACCGCATCCACCCGGCCGAGCACCGCGTAGTACGCGCCGATGTACTTCTTCAGACGGTGGACGTAGATGTCGAAGGCGAGCCGCGCCTCCTCGTCGCCCTCGTCGATACGGCGGCGGATCTCCCGCATGTCGTTGTCGCCGCAGAGACCGACCAGACCGCTCTTCTTGTTGAGCAGTACGTCGATCTCGTCGGCGGACATGTTGCCCACCCGCATCAAATGGAAGATGACGGCCGGGTCCACATCGCCCGAACGCGTCCCCATCACCAGGCCCTCCAAGGGCGTCAGGCCCATGGAGGTGTCCACGCACAGGCCGCCGCGCACCGCCGACGCCGAGGCGCCGTTGCCCAGGTGCAGGACGATGAGGTTGACCTCCTCGGTGTCCTTGCCCAGGAGCTCGGCCGCCTTGCGGGACACGTACGCGTGCGAGGTGCCGTGGAAGCCGTAGCGGCGGATGCGGTGTTCGTCGGCGGTTTTCACGTCGATCGCGTAGCGCGCCGCCGACTCCGGCATGGTCGTGTGGAACGCCGTGTCGAAGACGGCGACCTGCGGCAGGTCGGGGCGCAGCGCCATCGCGGTGCGGATGCCCGTGAGGTTGGCCGGGTTGTGCAGCGGCGCGACCGGGATCAGCCGCTCGATCTCCGCGAGGACCGCGTCGTCGATGACGGTCGGCTCGGTGAAGAACATGCCGCCGTGCACCACCCGGTGACCGATCGCGGCGAGTTCGGGGGAGTCCAGGCCCATCCCGTCGCGGGCCAGCTCCGCGGCGACCGCCTTCAGGGCCGCGTCGTGGTCGGCGATCGGGCCGTTCACCTCGCGCGCCGCGCCGACGTCCCCGGTCAGCGGCGTGTGCTTGAGGCGGGACGTCTCCTCGCCGATGCGCTCGACAAGGCCAACGGCCAGCCGGGCGCCGCTCTCCATGTCGAGCAGCTGGTACTTCAGCGACGAGGAACCGGAGTTGAGGACGAGAACTCGGCTGGGCGTGGCGGTCACAGGTGCTTACCTCTTCGTAGGGGTCAGGAGGCCGGCGTCTGGGCCTGGATCGCCGTGATGGCGACCGTGTTGACGATGTCCTGCACGAGCGCGCCGCGCGACAGGTCGTTGACCGGCTTGCGCAGCCCCTGCAGGACCGGACCGACGGCGATGGCGCCTGCCGAACGCTGCACGGCCTTGTACGTGTTGTTGCCGGTGTTCAGGTCGGGGAAGATCAGCACGCTGGCCTGGCCCGCGACCTCCGAGCCGGGCAGCTTGGTCGCCGCCACCGACGGCTCGACGGCCGCGTCGTACTGGATGGGGCCCTCGATCTTCAGATCGGTGCGCCGCTCGCGCACCAGCTCCGTGGCCCGGCGCACCTTGTCGACGTCCGCGCCCGAACCCGACGTGCCCGTCGAGTACGACAGCATCGCGATCCGCGGGTCCACGCCGAACTGCTCGGCGGTGGCGGCCGCCTGGACGGCGATGTCGGCGAGCTGCTGCGCGTCCGGGTCCGGGTTCACCGCGCAGTCGCCGTACACGAGAACCTTGTCGGCGAGGCACATGAAGAAGACGGACGACACGATGTCGGCCTCCGGCTTCGTCTTGATGATCTCGAAGGCGGGGCGGATCGTCGCGGCCGTCGAGTGCACGGAACCCGACACCATGCCGTCCGCCAGGCCGCCCTGCACCATCAGCGTCCCGAAGTAGTTGACGTCCGCCACCACGTCGTACGCGAGCTCGACGGTGACGCCCTTGTGGGCGCGCAGCTGCGCGTACTCGGCGGCGAACCGGTCCCGCAGTTCGGACGTGTCCGGGTCGATGAGCTGTGTGTCGACCAGGTCGACGCCCAGGTCGGCGGCCTTCTTGCGGATCTGCTCCACGGGGCCGAGCAGCGTCAGGTCGCACACCCCGCGGCGCAGCAGGACGTCCGCCGCGCGCAGGACGCGCTCCTCGGTGCCCTCGGGCAGCACGACACGGCGCTTGTCGGCGCGGGCCCGCTCCAGGAGCTTGTGCTCGAACATCATCGGGGTGACGCGGTCGCTGCTCGGCGCCGAGACGCGCTCCAGCAGGCCGGCGGTGTCGACCCACCGCTCGAAGAGGCCGAGCGCCGTCTCCGCCTTGCGGGGCGTCGCCGCGTTCAACTTGCCCTCCATGGAGAACAGTTCACCCGCGGTGGGGAAGGAGCCGCCCTGCACCGCCACCACCGGCGTGCCGGGCGCGAGGCGGTCGGAGAGCGTCAGGATCTCCTCGCCCGGCCGCTCGTCGAGGGTCAGCAGGACGCCCGCTATCGGCGGGGTGCCGGCGCTGTGCGCGGCGAGCGAACCCACCACGAGGTCGGCGCGGTCCCCGGGCGTCACGACGAGACAGCCCGGCGTCAGTGCCTTGATGAACGTCGGCAGCATCGCGCCGCCGAACACGAAGTCGAGCGCGTCGCGCGCGAGGCCCGCGTCGTCGCCGAGCAGCACCTCGCCGCCGAGCGCCTGCGCGATCTGCGAGACCGTCGGCGCGGACAGGGCGGGCTCGTCCGGCAGTACGTAGGTGGGTACCGGGAGATGGGCCTCGAGGCGGTCGCGTATCTCCTCGCGGTCCTGCGCCGCCACCCGGTTCACGACCATCGCGAGCACGTCGCAGCCGAGGACCTCGTACGCGCGGTACGCGTTGCGGGTCTCGGCGTGCACGGACTCCGGGGTCTGCTTGCGGCCGCCCACCACCGGGATGACGGACGCCCCGAACTCGTTGGCGAGGCGGGCGTTGACGGCCAGTTCGTCGGGGAGCTGTGTGTCGGCGAAGTCCGTGCCGAGGACGAGGACGACCTCGTAGTCGCGGGCGACCTGGTGGAAGCGGTCCACGAGGCGCGAGACCAGTTCGTCGGTGCCCTGCTCGGCCTGCACGGCCGACGCCTCGTGGTAGTCGAGGCCGTAGACCGTCGCCGGGTCCTGGGAGAGGCGGTAGCGCGCCCGCAGCAGATCGAAGAGCCGGTCGGGACCGTCGTGGACGAGCGGGCGGAAGACGCCCACCCGGTCGACCTGCCGGGTCAGGAGCTCCATGACTCCCAGCTCCACGACCTGCCGGCCGTCACCCCGGTCGATCCCGGTCACGTACACGCTGCGCGTCACGCGTGCTCTCCCTTTCGCTGGACGGGCAGCAGAGAAGGGGCCTCTGCCGCAGTGATTCGGCCGCTGAACCGGCCCCTGATGAAAGTCGTAGCCGTGCCCCCTTGACAATACCTCCGGGGGTAGCTAAGTCGCCCGCCGGACAAAGGCCCTGGTCCGGGGGTCGAAAGGCCCTGGAACACAAGCCCCACGGGCCTCCGCGTCCGGCGCTGACCGCCATCGCCCTCACGGCCGTGAAAGAATCGGAACGGCTCACAAGTCTCAACAGCGAGCAGGAGACACGCACGATGCGTATCGGAGTTCTCACCGCCGGCGGCGACTGTCCTGGCCTGAACGCAGTGATCCGGTCGGTCGTGCACCGCGCCGTGACGCACCACGGCGACGAGGTGATCGGCTTCGAGGACGGTTACGCGGGACTGCTCGACGGCCGCTACCGCACGCTCGACCTGAACGCCGTGAGCGGCATCCTCGCCCGCGGCGGCACCATCCTCGGCTCCTCCCGGCTGGAGCGCGACCGCTTCCGCGCCGCCTGCGAGAACGCCAAGGAACTCGCCACCGAGATCGGCTTCGACGTCCTCATCCCCATCGGTGGCGAGGGCACGCTGACCGCGGCCCGCATGCTCGCCGACGCGGGCCTGCCCGTCGTCGGCGTCCCGAAGACCATCGACAACGACATCTCCGCCACGGACCGCACCTTCGGCTTCGACACCGCCGTCGGCGTCGCCACGGAGGCCATGGACCGGCTGAAGACCACCGCCGAGTCCCACCAGCGCGTCATGGTCGTCGAGGTGATGGGCCGGCACGCCGGCTGGATCGCCCTGGAGTCCGGCATGGCGGGCGGCGCGCACGGCATCTGCCTGCCCGAGCGGCCCTTCGACCCGGCCGACCTGGTCAAGATGGTCGAGGAACGCTTCGCGCGCGGCAAGAAGTTCGCCGTCATCTGCGTGGCCGAGGGCGCGCACCCCGCCGAGGGCACGATGGACTACCAGACCGGCGCGATCGACCGGTTCGGCCACGAGCGCTTCCAGGGCATCGGCACGGCCCTCGCGTTCGAGCTGGAGCGGCGCCTCGGCAAGGAGGCGAAGCCGGTCATTCTCGGCCATGTCCAGCGCGGCGGCACCCCGACCGCGTACGACAGGGTCCTCGCCACGCGCTTCGGCTGGCACGCGGTCGAGGCCGCGCACCGGGGCGTCTCCGGCCGCATGACGGCGCTGCGCGGCACGGAGATCGAGATGGTCCCGCTCGCCGAGGCCGTCGCCGAACTGAAGACGGTGCCGAAGGACCGCATGGACGAGGCGGAATCCGTGTTCTAGGGGGACGGCCTGTCCTACGACGTGTGCATCCTCGACCAGAACTCGTCGAGGATCCCGTCGAGGAGCTCCCGCCCGGCCTCGCCCGACTCGCGTCCCGAACCGCCGCCCCAGCTGAGCGTCGCGGCCATCAGCGCCTGGTACTCGAGCTGCATCTCCTGGAGCACTTCCTCCAGTTGACCCTTGTGCACGGGGACGAGCTTGGCGATCGGGCGTGTGTAGGCCTGCCAGCGCGTGGTCACCGCGCTGCGCAGGAGATCCGCCAGCTGGTCATTGCGGCCGGTGACGGTCGCGAAGTCGGGCGGCGTCAGACCGAGCACCTCGGCGAGGGTGGCCGACTGGCGCTCGTTGCCGCGCCACTCGCCGGTCTCCTCCATCCGCAGATACGAGTGGATCTCCACCCCCACCGTGCGTGCCACGTCCTCAGGCGCCATGCCACGGGCCATCCGGTGCTCGCGCAGCGTCCGCGCCGCGCCTATGAGATCCCCCGGCGAACACCACAAGGCGCCCGCGAGAGCGGTGATTTCCACCGCCGTCGGCGAGGCGAGACCACGCTCCCAGGCGATGATCGTGTCGGGCGTGACCTGATGCTGGCCGTACGAGGCACGCATGCCGTAAGCGACATGCCCGGGCGCCATGCCCAGGGCCTCGCGGAGGCGTCGGGCGGCGGGAGCGTTGAACGGCGGGGCGGAGTCGCTTGGGTGCACGGGCACACGGTAGGGGCGGGTGAGGCCGGGGGCTACGGTCTGTTCGCACTGCGTTACTTGTCGTAGGAAGCTACGGGGACGGGACTCCCGGTAACCAGATCCGTATACTCCTTGTATGCAACTCTGGGGGCAGTCGTGACGTCGGGACGGGACAAGGCCTACGCGTTTCTCAAGGAGAACGTGCTCGCCGACCCGGACAGGCAAGGGGAGTTCCTCTCCGAGCAGGAGCTCGCCGACCGTATCGGCGTCTCCCGCACCCCGATCCGCGAGGCGCTCCTGCTGCTCGCCGCCGAGGACCTCGTGCGGCTGGTCCCCAAGCGCGGGGCGCAGGTCGTGCCGCTGTCGGGGCGGGAGATCACCGAGCTGATGGAGCTGCGCGGCATCGTCGAGCGGTACTCGGCGGAGCGGGTCATCGCCGAGGGCAAGGCCCCGGTGTCCGAGCTGACCGCACTGCTCGGACGCCAGCGCACGCTCAGCGGGGCCGAGCACGCCAAGGAGTTCATCGCGGTGGACCACCTCTTCCACGCGACGATCGTGGCGGCCGCGGGCAACGCCCTGCTCGACCGCCACTACGACGGGCTCCGCAGCCGCCAGATCCGGGCCGGGGTGGTGGCGCTGTTCAACCAGCACGGCCGGCAGGAGTCCGTCCTCCACGAGCACGAGGCGATCCTCGACGCGATCGCCGCAGGCGACCGGCAGGCCGCGTGCACCGCGATCGACAGCCACCTGGAGTCGACGCTCAAGGTGCTGCTCGCGGGTTAGGGCGTGCCGGTGGCCCGCCCGCCCGTCACAGGCTCCTGCGGTTGGCCAGTACCGGGATGGAGCGGCGGACCGAGGTGACCTCGTCGAGGTCCAGGTCCGCGATGAGCAGCCCCGGGCCCTCTTCGAGGTGCTTCCGTACGGTTCCGTCGGGGCCGACGACGGCGCTGTGGCCGATGCCGGTGGGGGCGTTCGACGCGGCGGGGACGCCGGACGCCGCCGGGTCCGCCTGGTCCACGGCGGCGAGCCAGAGCGTGGCGTCGAGCGCGCGGGCGCGGATCAGCAGCTCCCACTGCTCACGCTTGCCGGGACCCGCGCCCCACGAGGCGGGCAGGACGGAAACGACCGCGCCCGCGTCGGCGTGGGCCCTGAACAGCTCGGGGAAGCGGACGTCGTAGCAGGTCGCGAGCCCGAAGCGGGTGCCGTCGACCTCGAAGGTGACGACCTCGGACCCGGGCGCCACCGTGTCGGACTCGGCGAAGCCGAAGGCGTCGTAGAGGTGGATCTTGTCGTAGGCCGCCTCGACGCCGGGGCCGGTGGCGAGCAGGGTGTTGGCCACCTTTCCGTCCGGGGCGGGGGTGAACATGCCCGCGACCACGACGAGTCCGGCCTCCTTGGCGATCTGGCGGACCGCCGTGGCCCAGGGGCCGTCGAGCGGTTCGGCCAGCGGCGCCAGCGGGGTCCCGAAGCAGGCCATCGCGGCTTCCGGGAAGACGACCACGCGGGCGCCCGCGTCCGCCGCGAGACGGGCCTGTTCGCGCAGGAGCGCGAGGTTCTCCTCGGGGCGGGGGCCGGTGGTGATCTGGCTCAGCGCGATACGCATGAGACGTTCCTCCTCGTGTGGCGGTTCGGGAATGCGTGGTCTGGGGTTCAGGACGCCGTGGACGCGGCGGGGGAGCGGACCGGCTCGCCGCTCAGCAGCTCCTCGTCGCTCCGGTCGCCGTCGCGGCCGAGGCACAGTCCGGCGATGGTGACGATCGCGGTGCCCGCGACGTAGAGGGCCAGCGGGATCCACGAGTCGTACGCGTCGAGCAGCGCGGTGAACAGCAGGGGCGCGACGGCGCCGCCGATGACACCGGCCAGCGTGTACGCGAGCGAGGAGCCGGTGTAACGCAGCCGTGGGGAGAACTGTTCGGCGATGAAGGCCGCCTGCGGCCCGTACATCGCGGAGTGGAAGACCAGGGCCACCACTACGCCGAGGGCGAGCAGCGGCCAGCTCCCGCCGCCGATCATCGGGAAGAACAGGAACGGCCACACGCCGGCGGCCGCGGCCGAGACCCCGTACAGGACGCGGCGGTTGACGCGGTCGGACAGGGCGCCGGCCAGCGGGATCAGGAAGACCTGGAGGGAAGAGCCGATGAGGACGGCGGCCAGGGCGGAGCCGCGGGACATGCCGAGTTCGCCGGTCGCGTAGGTCAGGACGAAGACGGTGAACAGCGCGTACAGGACGTCCGGGGCCACGCGGCTGAGGATCGCGGCCGCCAGGGCGCGCGGGTGCGTCGTGAAGACCTCGCGGATCGGGGCCTCGGGGCGCTTCTGCTCGGCCTCCATCGCCTTGAAGACCGGGGTTTCCTCGAGCTTCGCGCGGATCCACAGGCCGAAGAAGACGAGCACACCGGAGAGCAGGAACGCCACGCGCCAGCCCCAGGATGTGAACTGAGTCTCCGTCAGGAGAGCGCCGAGGGCCGCGAGTACGCCGTTGGCGAGGAGGTTGCCGACCGGCGGGCCGATCTGTGCGGCCGAGGCGTAGAAGCCGCGCCGGCGCGGATCGCCGAACTCGCTGGACAGCAGCACCGCGCCGCCCCACTCGCCGCCGACGCCGACGCCCTGGGCGAAGCGGAGTATCACGAGGGTGATCGGCGCGGCCACGCCGATCGTGGCGTAGGACGGAAGCAGGCCGATCGCGAGGGTCGCGGCCCCGATCAGGACGAGGGTCGCGATCAGGACCTTCTTGCGGCCGAGCTTGTCGCCGAGGCGGCCGAAGACGAAACCGCCGAGCGGGCGCGACACGTAGCCGACGGCGTACGTCGAGAACGCGAGGAGGGTGCCGGTGGCGGGGTCCTTCGAGGGGAAGAAGACATCGCCGAAGACCAGCGCCGCCGCCACGGAGTAGATGGCGAAGTCGTACCACTCCAGTGCGGTGCCGGTCAGGCTGGCGAAGAAGGCGCGGCGGACCGCGGACCCGCCGATCGGGGTCTTTTCCGTGCTCGTGCTGGTGTGGTTCACGACGTCCGTCCCTGAGGTTCCTTGGGTGAGGTTAGCTGTCGACCTTCCGGCATACTTCTTGTATACAGGTCGTATGCGCAAGCCTTCCGCGCAAAGTTAACCTCCCTGATATCGCGAACGATGTGGAGAAACCCCATGGCGCTGCTGACCTTCGAACTGCCCGACGGCACCACCCGCGAGGTCGATGTCGTGCAGGTGCTCAACGCCGGGTACGCCGGACGCAGCCAGGACGACGTGGCCGCCCACGTGGCGGAACTCGCCGAGCTGGGGGTGCCGGCACCCTCCGTGACCCCCGCGCTCTACCCCGTCTCCCCCTACCTCGCCCAGCACACCGAGCAGGTCCGCGTCCAGCACGGCCGCACCTCGGGCGAGGCCGAGTGGGCGCTGGTCGTCGACCGGGACGGCGACCTGCTCCTGACGGCCGCCTGCGACCACACCGACCGTGAGCTGGAGGTGCACGGCGTGGCATGGAGCAAGAACGCGAGCCCCGACGTCCTCGCCCGCCGCGCCTGGCGCCTCGCCGACGTGCAGGAGCGCCTCGACGACCTGACCCTGCGCGCCTGGGTGACCCACGACGGCCAGGAGACCCTCATCCAGGACGGCACCCTGGCCGAGCTGCTCACGCCCGCCTACTGGGCGGACGTCCTCCGGGAGCGCGGCGACCTGGTGCCCGGCACGGTCCTGATCTCGGGCACCATCCCGATGGCCGAGGGCGTCGACCAGTTCGCCCCCCACTGGCGCGTGGAAATGACCGACCCGGCCACGGGCAATGCGATCGACCTGGCGTACGACGTGGTGAGGATGCCGGTGCCGATCGGCTGATCGGGCGGCCGGTTCGCCGGTCGATCAATGCTGTGCGCGAGGGTGCGGCCGTTCAGCCCTTGACCGCACCCCCCAGCGCGAACCCCCCGCCGAAGCGCCGGGCCACCAGGACGTACAGCAGGATCACCGGTGTCGAGTAGATGATCGAGAAGGCTGCGAGCTGGCCGTAGACCACTGTGCCCCGGTTGCCGAAGAAGTCGTTGATGCTCACCGAGGCCGGCATCTGTTCGGGGGTGAGCAGGAGCATGAAGGGGACGAAGAAGTTGCCCCACATCATGACGAACGAGAAGACCGTGACCACTGCCACTCCCGGGCCCATCAGGGGGAGCACTATGCGGATCAGGGACTGGAACGAGGACGCTCCGTCGGTCCAGGCCGCTTCCTCCAGTTCCTTCGGGACGCCGTCCATGAAGTTCTTCATCAGCCAGATGGCGAACGGGAGTTGGGACGCCGCGAAGAAGAAGATCGTGCCCTGCATGGTGTCGATCAGGTTGACCTGCACGAAGAGCGCGTAGACCGGGACCATGATCGCCGTGATGGGCAGGCACGTCGCGAACAGGACCGTCGCCAGGAACGGGTTGTTGAAGCGGGAGCGGTAGCGGGACAGCGGGTACGCCGCGAGCGCCGCGCTCGCCACCGTCAGCAGGGTCGCCCCGCCGCACAGCAGAAGGCTGTTGAGGAGCGGAGTGAAGGTGATGTCGGGGGTGAGGACCGCGTCGAAGTTGTCCAGGGTGACCCCGTCGGGGATCTTCACCTGGAGGTTCGCGTGCGGGTCGAGCGCGGAGAGCACCACCCACGCCAGCGGCAGGACGAACGCCGCGGCGACGACCAGGAGTCCGGCGTCGGCCGCGAGGCGGTGGCGGACGGTGCGGGGTGAGGACACTCAGGCCTCCGAGCGCAGCAGGCGCATATAGACCAGCGAGAACAGCGAGCCGACGACCAGGAGGAGCAGGGCGACCGCCGTGCCGTAGCCGATCATGCTCTTCTGGAAGGCCTGCTCGTACATGAACAGGGGCAGGGTCTGGCTGCGGTTTCCGGGGCCGCCCCGCGTCATCACCCAGATCAGGCCGAACACGGACAGCGTCTGCAGGGTGTTCAGCATGAGGTTCGTGCCGATGGAGCGGCGGATCATCGGGAGCGTGATGTGCCACATGCGGCGCCAGCCGCCCGCGCCGTCCATCTCCGCAGCCTCGGTGATCTCCTTGGGTATCTCGGCGAGCGCCGCCGAGTAGACCAGCATGGAGAACGCCGTCCCGCGCCACACGTTCGCGAAGGACACCGCGAGGATCGGCAGCGTGAACAGCCAGTTCTGGGTGGGGAGATGGAGCCAGTCCAGGATCGCGTTCAGCGTGCCCTCGCGGCGGAAGAACGCGTAGAGGAGGAAGCCGGCGACGACCTCCGGCAGGACCCACGCGCAGACCACGACCGCGCCCGTGACCGTGCGGACCGTCTTCGACGCGCGCTGCATGAGCGCGGCCAGCGCGAGCCCCAGCGTGTTCTGGCCGATGAGCGAGGACAGGACCGTGAAGACGAGCGTGAGCCAGACCGCGTTCAGGAACGCGTCATCCCTGAACGCGGCCGTGAAGTTGTCGAAGCCCACGAAGGAGGAGTGGGCCTGGCCCGTCAGCTGCAGGTCCGTGAAGGCGATGTACGCGCAGTACGCGATCGGGCCGGCCAGGAAGAGCAGCAGCAGGACCAGGGAAGGGGCCAGGGGCAGGGCGCGTGTCAGGGGGCGCCGTACACCGCCCCGCCCCGGCTTCACCTGGTGATCACCTCGTGAAGGGGGCAGGGGCAGGGGCTGTGTCACGGGGCGGCGGACACCGCTCGGCCCCACCTTCACTTGGTGATCACCTTGCCGTCCGTCGCCGTCTTCAGCTGCTCGTCATACGTGCTCGCCGCCTTCTCGACCGAGCTGTCGCCCGTCGTGACCGACTCCATCGCCTCCTGGATCGCCGTGGAGACCTTCGGGTACGCGGGGTATGCGGGCCGGTAGTGGGTCGACGCCACCAGGTCCGTGAAGAACTTGATGCCGGGCTGCGCCTTCACGTACGCCGGGTCGGCCGCGACGTCCTTGCGGACCGCGATGCCCGAGTTGGCGATGTACCACTTCTGGGCGTTGGCCTTGGTCTGCATCGTCTTGATGAACTCGAAGGCCAGGTCGGGGTTGGACGCCTTCGACGGGATCGACCAGGTCCAGCCGCCCGACATGCTGACCTTGCCCGGCGCCTGGCCGTTCTGCGTCGGCATGTGCGCGAGGCCCAGCTTCTGTGACCACTCGGGCCACTCGTGGCCGCTGCCCTTCAGCCAGTCCTGCGGGAGCCAGGAGCCGTCGAGGTTGATCGCCAGCTTGCTCTTGGGGAGCAGCTCGCCGCGGACCCGGGTGCCGATGTTCGGGTCGAGGGCGTCGGAGACGTCGGGGCCGAGCTTCTCGCCGTAGACCGTCTTCACGAAGTTCAGCGCGTCCTTGAAGGGCTTGCCCGCGGTGATCCACTTGTCGGACGACCTGTCGTACAGCGGGTCCGCGGTGCCCGTCCCGGTGCCCGTCCCGTACAGGAGCATCTCGAAGCCCTGCATCGCCGACTGCTCGCCGCCGGGCTTGCCCGTGTAGACGTTGAGCGGGGTGACGGAGGGGACCTTCTTCTTGATCGTGCGGGCCGTGTCGAGGACCTCGTCCCAACTCTTCGGCTGCCAGGGCGTCTTGATGCCGGCCTTCGCGAAGATGCCCTTGTCGTACCAGAGTCCGCGGGTGTCGGTGCCGTCCGGGACGCCGTACGTCTTGCCGTCCTGGGCCTTGGCCGCGTTCTTCGCCGTGTCGATGAACTGGTTCCAGTCGGGCCACTTGGCGAGATACGGGTCGAGGGGCTTGAGATAACCGCTGGTGATGTCCGAGTTGATGAGGAACGTGTCCTCGTAGACCAGGTCGGGTGCCGTCTTCGGGGAGCGCAGCATCTGCTGGAGCTTGGTGTAGTACTCGGAGTCCGGCGCCTTGATCGGTATCAGCTTCACCTTCTTGCCCGGATGATCCTTCTCGAACTGCGTCTTCATCGACGCCAGGTAGTCGTCCATGACACGTATCTGATTGTCGGTCGACTGCTTGAAGGAGATCCTGACGGTGTCCGGGTCGTCCCCGGAGCCGCTGCTACAGGCCGTCAGGCCGGTCGCGGCGATGAGCAGAGTGGCGCTGAGGAGCACTGGAGCGGTGGGGCGCACGGGCACGACCTCCTACGGGCCGCCGCCGGCCGGCTTGCCGAGCGGGGCTGCCCGGTGAACGTACGGGCGGGGTCGGACCAAGGTCAATCCCCGTGCAGGAGTGGGCGGTTGGCCAATGGTCTAGACCGTCGTGAGCCAGCGGTAGTGCAGCTCAGGTCGGCCCACCTGGCCGTACTGGGGGCTGCGCGCGGCGCGGCCCGACTCGACGAGATGCTCCAGGTAGCGGCGGGCCGTGATGCGTGAGATGCCCACGGACTCGGCGGCCGCCGCGGCGGTCAGACCCTCGGGAGCGGCGCGCAGCGTTCGCGTGACGCGCTCCAGGGTCGGTGCGCTCAGGCCCTTGGGCAGGGCGGCCGGACTCGGTGCGCGCAGCGTGGCCAGGGCGCGGTCGACCTCGTCCTGGCCGCCCGCCTCGCCCGCCGCCGCCCGGAACTCCGCGTAGCGCACGAGGCGGTCGCGCAGCGTCGGGAACGTGAAGGGCTTCAGTACGTACTGCACCACGCCGAGCGAGACCCCTTCGCGGACCACCGTGAGATCGCGGGCCGAGGTCACCGCGATCACGTCCGTGTGATGGCCGGCCGCCCGCAGCGAGCGCGCCAGCTGGAGACCGTGGCCGTCGGGGAGGTGCAGGTCGAGAAGGAGCAGGTCGACCTGGGTGCGCTCAAGCGCCCGGTGGGCCTCGGCGGCCGTGTGCGCCTTGCCGATCGCGGTGAAGCCGGGGACCCGGTTCACGTACAGGACGTGGGCGTCGGCGGCGACCGGGTCGTCCTCGACGATCAGCACTCGGATGGTGCCGCTGGTGGCGTCGGGATCTGTCACGCGGTGCCTCCCGTGGGCGTGGTCGCGCTCGTGCGCTGGAGGGGCAGGACGACAGTGAACTGTGCGCCGCCCGTGGGGGACTCGGCCAGGGTCAGGGTGCCGGAGTTACGGGCGACGGACTGCTGGACGAGCGCGAGACCGAGGCCGCGCCCGCCGGGACCGGCCGGCTTGGTGGACCAGCCCCGCTCGAAGACCGCGTCCGCGTGGCCGTCGGCGACACCCGGGCCCGTGTCCGTGACCCGCAGCAGCAGGGTGTCGTCCTGCGCGCGGGCCGTGACCGTCACCTTCGCGTGCGGGGAGCCCTGGGCGGCGTCGACCGCGTTGTCCAGCAGGTTGCCGAGAATCGTCACCAGGTCGCGGGCCGGCAGGCTGGGCGGCACCAGGCCGTCGTCGATGCGGCTGTCCCCGGAGATCTCCAGCTCCACGCCGTGCTCGTTGGCCTGCGCCGTCTTGCCGAGCAGGAGTGCGGCGAGCACCGGCTCGCTCACGGCGGCGACGACCTGGTCGGTGAGGGTCTGCGCCAGCTCCAGTTCGGCCGTCGCGAAGTCGACCGCCTCGCCGGCCCGGTCCAGCTCGATCAGCGAGACGACGGTGTGGAGCCGGTTCGCGGCCTCGTGGGCCTGCGAGCGCAGCGCCTGTGTGAAGCCCCGCTCGGAGTCCAGCTCGCCCATGACCGCCTGGAGTTCGGTGTGGTCGCGCAGGGTCACCACGGTGCCGCGCCGGTCGCCGCTGGAGACGGGGGAGGTGTTGACGACGACCACGCGGTCGGTGGTCAGGTGCACCTCGTCGACGCGGGGCTCCGCCGCGAGGAGCGCGCCCGTGAGCGGGGTGGGCAGGCCCAGCTCCGCGACATTGCGCCCGACCGTCTCGTCGCCGACGCCGAGCAGCTCGCGCGCCCCGTCGTTGATGAGCGCGATCCTGCGCTGCCCGTCGAGCATCACCAGACCCTCGCGCACCGCGTGCAGGGCCGCCTGGTGATAGGCGTGCATGCGGCTCAGCTCGGTCGCGTTCATGCCGTGGGTGTGCCGCCGCAGCCGGGCGTTGATGACGTACGTGCCGATGCCGCCGAGGACGAGAGCGCCGGCCGCGACGCCGGCCACCGCCATTACCTGGCCGCGCGCCTGCGCGCTGATCTCCTCGACCGTGATGCCGGCGCTGACCAGGCCGACGATCCGCTGCCCCGACATGATCGGGGTCACCACGCGCACGGACGGGCCGAGCGTGCCCGTGTATGTCTCCGAGAAGGTCCCGCCCCGCAGGGCGGGCCCGATGTGGCCGAGGAAGCGCTCGCCGATGCGCCGCTCGTCGGGGTGCGTCCAGCGGATGCCGTGCGGATCCATGATCGTGACGAAGTCCACGCCGGTGTGGCGCTGGACGTCGCTCGCGTAGGGCTGGAGCGTGCGGGTCGGGTCGCCGTCCCCCGTGATCGCCCCGCGGACGGAGGGCGCGTCCGCGACCGCGCGGGCCGCGGCCGTCGCCTGGCGTGTGGCGGCCTGCTCGGCCTGGTTGCCGTCGCTGATGTACGTGAACAGCGCGCACCCCGCGACCACGACGAAGACCAGGACGACCTGCATCGCGAAGAGCTGGCCGGCCAGGCTGCGGGCGCGTGGCAGGAGGGGGAGGCGCATGGGCCCAGTCTGCCTCTCGGTACTGGCGGATACGTTCAAGCGTGAACTACTTGAACGTATAAGCGCGAACTAAATGAACGGAAGGGTGACGGCCTTCACAAGGCGGGAGATAGTCACCGTGATTCGCCAGACGTGAGCCGCACGCATGGCGCGTACGTGCAGGTTCCCGTACGCCCGACATCGTCGTCAGGAGGCACTCGTGGCCGAGACCAAGGTGGCACCCGCCGCCAGGAGAGACCGCACCCACTATCTGTACATCGCCGTCATCGGTGCCGTCCTTCTCGGCATCGCGGTCGGCTTCATCTGGCCGGACTTCGCCAAGGAGCTCAAGCCGGTCGGCACCGGCTTCGTGAACCTGATCAAGATGATGATCTCGCCGATCATCTTCTGCACGATCGTGCTCGGCGTCGGTTCCGTGCGCAAGGCCGCCAAGATCGGCAAGGTCGGCGGCCTCGCCCTCGGCTACTTCCTGGTGATGTCCGTGGTCGCGCTCGCCATCGGCCTGGTCGTCGGCAACATCCTGCACCCGGGCGACGGCATGCACCTCACGCAGGCCGTGAAGGACGTCGGCCACACCGCGGCCAAGGACGCCGCCGAGGGCCCGGTCGACTTCGTCCTCGGGATCATCCCGACGACCCTCGTGTCGGCGTTCACCGAGGGCGAGGTGCTCCAGACGCTGCTGGTCGCGCTGCTCGTCGGCTTCGGGCTCCAGGCCATGGGGCGCGCCGGTGAGCCGGTCCTCAAGGGTGTCGAGCACATCCAGAAGCTGGTCTTCCGCGTCCTCGGCATGATCATGTGGGCCGCGCCCGTCGGCGCGTTCGGCGCGATGGCGGCCGTCATCGGCGAGACCGGCGTGGACGCCCTGAAGGCGCTGGCCACGATCATGCTCGGCTTCTACGTGACCTGCGTCCTGTTCGTCGTCGTGGTCCTCGGGACCCTGCTGCGTCTGGCCACCGGCTACAACCTGTTCGCGCTCCTGAAGTACCTGGGCCGCGAGTTCCTGCTGATCCTGTCCACCTCGTCCTCCGAGTCCGCGCTGCCGCGGCTCATCGCGAAGATGGAGCACCTGGGCGTCAGCCGTCCCGTCGTCGGCATCACCGTGCCGACCGGGTACTCGTTCAACCTCGACGGCACGATGATCTACCTGACCATGGCCTCGCTGTTCATCGCGGACGCCATGGACCAGCCCCTCGCCATCGGCCAGCAGATCGGCCTGCTGTTGTTCATGATGGTCGCGTCGAAGGGCGCCGCGGGTGTCTCGGGCTCCGGTATCGCGGTGCTCGCCAGCGGACTCCAGTCGCACAAGCCCGCGCTCGTCGACGGCGTCGGCCTGATCATCGGCATCGACCGCTTCATGAGCGAGGCCCGCGCCCTGACCAACTTCGCGGGCAACGCGGTGGCGACGCTCCTCATCGGTACGTGGACGGGTGAGGTCGACAAGGACCGCGTCACGCGCGTGCTCGCCGGTGACCTGCCCTTCGACGAGCGCACGCTCGTGGACAACGGGAGCGGTGACGCTGCCGCTGTTCCTGATCAGCGGGGTGAGGGCGACAAGGAGCTGGCGAAGGCCTGAGCGCCCCGCCGGGTTCGCTTGGAATCTGAGGGTCGGTGGGGGCTGGTCGCGCAGTTCCCCGCGCCCCTGACGCGGCGCCCTAGGTGAGTCCTGCCACCAGTTCGGTGGCGCGTGAGGCGGGTACGCCCGCTGCGGTCAGTACGGTGACCGCGGCGGAGTGGCCCGCCTCTTCTGCTGGGATCAGCCCGTCGTTGACCGCTTCGAGCAGTCCGAACAGCACCTGCTCATGGACGTACGCGAGAGCCGTCGCCGGCAGGGGAGAGGCGAACTCGCCCGATTCCAGGCCCTGTTGGAGCAGCTCGGCGCAGCTGTCGCGGACCGGGGTCAGCCGGGCGCGGATGCCCTCGACGGTGACGGCGCGCTGCGCGAGGGCGACCAGCAGGCGGTAGCGGTCGGCGACCTCCCATACGGCGAGCAGCGAGCGGGCCACGGCCTCGGCCGGGTCGGTCACCCCGGCGCGCCCCGCGGACTGCGCGGCCTCGACCGCGACGACGGCGTCGTCGACGAGCGCGGCGACGAGCGCCTCGCGGCTGGGGAAGTGCCCGTAGACCGTGCGCCTGACGACGCCCGCGGCCCTGGCGATCTGGTCCATGGACGCGTCCGGGTCGCGCAGCAGCTCGGCGAGGGCGACGTCGAGGATGCGGCGGCGGTTGGTGTCGGCTCGTCCTGAAGTCACGCGCTCATTCTGCACCCCGCTCCCGACCCCGTTCACGTGTGGTTTTGCACAGTGCTGTGCAATGACGTAAATTGCACAGCGTTGTGTAATTGCACAGTGCTGTGCAATGTCCGTGGACACATGGACTCGTGGACTGCGGGGGCCGAGGGCCCCGGAGGGTGGCAGGGGAATGCGCCTCGTCATGAAGGAACCGGTCGAGGGGATGGACCGGCCGTACGCCCGCCGCTGGTGGGCCCTGCTCGTGCTCTGCCTGAGCCTGCTGATCATCGTGATGGCGAACACCGCGCTCACCGTCGCAGCGCCCGACATGACCAAGGACCTCGGCCTGACCAGCGCCGACCTCCAGTGGGTCATCGACGGCTACACCGTCCCGTACGCGGCCCTGATGCTGCTGCTCGGGGCGATCGGCGACAAGTACAGCCGGCGCGGAGCACTCATCCTCGGCCTCGTCGTCTTCGGCGGCGGCGCCGTCGCGGGCTCGCTCGTCGACAGCTCCACCGGGGTCATCGCGGCCCGCGCGGTGATGGGCGTAGGCGCGGCCATGATCATGCCCGCCACGCTGTCGCTGCTCGCGGCCACCTTCCCGCGCGCCGAGCGCGCCAAGGCCATCGTGCTGTGGACCGCCACCGCGGGACTCGCCATCGCCGCCGGACCCCTGGTCGCCGGCGCGCTCCTGCGCAACCACGGCTGGTCGTCCACGTTCCTGATCAACGTGCCCGTGGCCGCCGTCGCCCTCGTCGGCGCCCTCGTCCTCGTACCGCCGTCCAAGGCGGCGCACCGGCACCGCATCGACTACGTCGGCGGACTGCTCTCCGTCGTCTGGGTCGGCGCCCTCGTCTACATGATCATCGAGGGGCCGCACTTCGGCTGGGGAGCCAAGGCGATCGGCGCCGCGGTCGTCGCGGGCCTGGCCCTGGTGGCCTTCGTCCTGTGGGAGCTGCGCCACCCGCGCCCGGTCCTGGACGTCCGCCGCTTCACGGACCGCCGCTTCTCCGGCTCGAACCTCGCGGTCGCCCTCTTCTTCCTCGCGGTCTTCGGCGCCTTCTACTACCTGACCCAGCACCTCCAGTTCGTCCTCGGCTACGACGCGCTGGCCACCGGCGTCCGCATGCTGCCGCTCGCCGGAGCGGTCTTCGTGGGCTCGGCGCTCACGGGGTACCTCACCCCGCGCATCGGCATGAAGATCACGGTGACGGCCGGCATGGTCGGCGGCACCGCGGCCCTCGCGCTCCTCACGCGCATCGACGCCTCGTCGGCGTACGGGGACTTCGTGCTGCCCCTGGTCATCCTCGGCCTCGCGATCGGCCTCGCCCTCTCGCCGTGCACCGACGCGATCATGGGCTCGTTCCCCGAGTCGGAGCTGGGCGTGGGCGGCGCGGTCAACGACACGTCGCTCGAACTCGGCGGCTCGCTCGGCATCGCGATCCTGGGCTCGGTCCTGGCCGGCTCGTACTCGTCGCAGCTGGCGGACAACACGGCCGGTTCGAAGCTGCCCGCCGACGCACTGGGCACCGCGCAGGACTCGGTCGGCGCGGGCTACGCGGTGGCGCAGGGCATCGGGGACCAGGCCCACAAGGTGGCCGAGAAGGCGGCGGGCGCGACCAGCCCCGAGCAGGCGGCGCAGCTCAAGGCGCAGGCCGAGCAGCTCGCGGGCGGCGCGCGGCAGATGGCCGACGCGGTGGGCTCCGCGTTCTCGGACGCGGTGGCCCACACGAGCGTCGTCGGCGCGGTGATCCTCGGCGTCGGGACGGTGCTGGTGGCGGTACTGCTGCCGCGGCACGGGGAGCGGACGGCGGGGGCGGACGCTGCCGCTGACGTTGTCGGCGAGCCCGACATTGCCGGTGAGCCTGGCGTTGCAGCTGAGACTGACGCGGCAGCCGAGACATCCGCCGTCGAGCCGGACGCCGCCGAGAGGGAGCCGGCCGCGCAGGGCAACGCGTAATCGCTGGCCTTTCCGTCGGGGTCAACGTTTACCGTCGAAGACATGCGCATCGGAGAGCTGGCTGAGCGGGCGGGCACGACCACGCGGACGCTGAGGTACTACGAGTCGCGCGGGCTGCTGCCCGCGCGGCGCGGCGGCAACGGTTACCGCACGTACGACGAGACGGACCTGCGGGCCCTGCGGCAGATCAGGACGCTCCAGGACTTCGGGTTCGAGCTGGAGGAGACCCGGCCGTTCGTGGAGTGCTTGCGGGCCGGGCACCCGGAGGGCGACTCGTGCCCCGCCTCGCTCGCGGTGTACCGCCGCAAGCTCGGCGAACTCGATGCGCTGATCGGCGAGTTGACCGCCGTTCGGGAGAAGGTCGGCGCGCAGCTGGAGCGCGCCGAGGAGGCCATGGACGCGCTGGCGGGCGAGGACCCGTCGCCGCGCTGCGAACTGGGAGGGTGAAGTGAGTACGGATCTGAGGGACGTCACGGACGCGGACTTCGACACAGAGGTGCTGGGAGCCGGGCGGCCGGTCCTGGTGGAGTTCACCGCCGAGTGGTGCGGGCCGTGCCGGCAGCTCGCACCGGTGCTGCGCTCCATCGCGGACGAGGAGCGGGAGCGGCTCGACGTCGTGGTGATCGACGTGGATCACAACCCGGGGACCGCGGTGCGATACGGGGTGCTGTCGATGCCGACGCTCATGGTCTTCAAGGACGGCGAGCCGGTGTGGACGCGGGTCGGGGCACGCCCGAAGAGGCGACTGCTGGAGGAACTGGCGGAGGTCGTCTGATCACGCCGGTCCGGCGGAGGCCGTTGACCGGGCCGAATAGCGGCGGTGAAATCCCCGGGGTGCAATTGGACCCTGCCAGGGGGTATATTTGGTGTTTCTGTGTGCCCACAGAAAAGGCCCCTCACGAGGGGCCGAATAAACACATCGTACCTGGCAGGGAGCCGCTTTGTCAACCCGTGAAGCGCGTGAAATCGCTGAATTGCAGAAAGAGCAGGAATTCATCGACCGGCTTTACGCGCGCGTCGATGTGCTGCGCGGCGACGCCGCAGAGTCGGTCTCGGACGCCCTGACACCGGTCGGCACCGGGCAGCAGGCGCGGCTCGAAAGGGATCTCCTCGTCGTCGAGCGTTCCGGCCTGCTCGCCGCGCTGAACGCGGTCGACGGTTCGCTGTGCTTCGGCCGGATCGATCTCACCGAAAAGGCGGGCGGCACCACACATCACATCGGGCGCATCGGAATTCGCGAGGACGACAGCGAGCACACCCCGATTCTGATCGACTGGCGCGCGCCGGTCGCCCGCCCCTTCTATCTCGCCACCGGGCACACGCCCATGGGCATCAGGCGGCGGCGCCACCTCACCACCGAGGGCCGCACCGTCACCGAGCTGCACGACGAGATCCTCGACCTCGATGACGAGGAGCGCACCGGGTTCGAGGACCCGACGGGCGACGCCGTACTGCTCGCCGCCCTGAACTCGGCCCGCACCGGCCGCATGGGCGACATCGTGCAGACCATCCAGGCCGAGCAGGACCGGATCATCCGCCACTCGCACCGCGGCGTGCTCGTGGTGGAGGGCGGCCCCGGCACGGGCAAGACCGCGGTGGCGCTGCACCGCGCGGCGTTCCTCCTGTACGAGCAGCGGGAGCTCCTCGCCAAGCGGGCCGTCCTCATCGTCGGCCCGAACCCCGCCTTCCTCGGCTACATCGGCGAGGTCCTGCCCGCGCTCGGCGAGACCGGCGTGCTGCTCGCCTCGCTCGGTGAGCTGTTCCCCGGCGTGCACGCCACCGCCGAGGACACCCCGCACGCCGCCGCCGTCAAGGGCGCCGAGGCCATGGTGGACGCGCTCGCGCTCGCCGTCCGCGACCGGCAGCAGCTCCCCGAGCCCGGCGCCCCGTTGATCGTCCGGCACGACGACGGTGACCTCATCCTCGACTGGGAGATCGCCTACGAAGCCCGGCAGGCCGGCCGCGACACGCTCCTGCCGCACAACCTCGCCCGCCCCCACTTCGCCTTCCGGATCATCGACGCGCTCACCGCCCAGCTCGCGGAGCGCATCGGCGCCGACCCGTACGGCGGCCCCAACTTCCTCGGCCCCGACGACCTCGCCCAGATCGGCAAGGGCGTCGCCGCCAGCGCCGAAGTGCACGCCGCCATCGAGGAGTTGTGGCCCCGGCTCACCCCGCAGGACCTTGTCGCGGACTTCCTGGCCGAGCCTGTGCACCTGGCCGGCGAGGACGCGAAGGCGATCCGGCGCGACGTGACGGGGCCGGCGGACTGGACACCCGCCGACGTTCCGCTTCTCGACGAGGCCGCCGAGCTGATCGGCGTCGACGACAGCGCCGAACGCGCCCTGGCCGAGGCGGCTCGCCAGGAGCGGATCGCCTACGCGCAGGGCGTCCTCGAACTCTCGCGCGGCTCCGAGACATACGAGTTCGAGGACGAGGAGGACTCCGAGGTCCTCGCCGCGCACGACATCGTCGATGCCGAGCGGGTCGCCGACTGGTACGAGGAGGAGGACCACCGCAGCGCTGCCGAGCGCGCGGCCGCCGACCGGACCTGGGCGTTCGGGCACATCATCGTCGACGAGGCGCAGGAGCTGTCGCCGATGGCGTGGCGGCTGCTGATGCGCCGCTCGCCGACGCGGTCGATGACGCTGGTCGGCGACCCCGCGCAGACCGCCGAGGAGGCCGGCGTCGGATCGTGGGAGAAGATCCTCGCGCCGTACGTCGCGGACCGCTGGGAGCACACCCGGCTCGGCGTCAACTACCGCACGCCGTCCGAGATCATGGACGTGGCGGCGGCGGTGCTGCGCGCCGAGCACCCCGGCTTCGAGCCGCCGTCCTCGGTCCGCTCGACGGGAGTGCGCCCCTGGGCGCGCGCGGCCGGCGACGTCGTGAAGGCCGTGGCCGAGGAGGCCGTCGCCGCCACTCCCGAGGAGGGGCGGCTCGCGGTGATCGCCCCCCGCCGGCTGCACGCGGCGCTCGCCGCCGTGCTGCCGGACGTGGTGGCGGGCGGCGAGCCCGACCTCACCAAGCACCTGGTGCTGCTCGACCCCCGCCAGGCCAAGGGGCTCGAGTTCGACCGGGTGCTGGTCGTGGAGCCGGGCGAGTACGGCGTCAGTGATCTCTACGTCGCGCTGACCCGGGCCACCCAGACGCTCGGCGTCTTGCACGGCGGGGAGCTGCCCGAGTCGCTGCGCGGCGTGCTGAGGACTGTCCCGGGTTCCCCGGACAGGCCCTGATCACGCGGGCCTGAGCCACACCGTCGCGAGCGGCGGGAGCGTGAGCCGGACACTGGCCGGACGCCCATGGGCACCCTGGGCGTCCGGCTTGACCGGGTCCGGGTTGCCGACGTCACCGCCGCCGTAGCGGGCGGCGTCGGTGTTGAGGACCTCGTGCCAGGCCGGTACGTCGTCGGGGGCGCCGAGCCGGTACCCGTGGCGCACCACCGGCGAGAAGTTGGACACCGACATGAGCGGGCTGCCGTCGGCGGCGCGGCGCAGGAACGCGAAGACGTTGTCCTGCGCCGCGTCACCGACGATCCACTCGAAGCCCGCCGGGTCCATGTCGCGCTGCCAGAGTGCCGGTTCGTTCCGGTAGACGGCGTTCAGGTCGCGGGTGAGGTCGCGGACACCGCGGTGGTCGGGCTCCGCCGGGTACGACGGGTCGAGCAGCCACCAGTCCGGGCCGTGCGCCTCCGACCACTCCGCGCCCTGCGCGAACTCCTGCCCCATGAAGAGGAGTTGCTTGCCCGGGTGGGACCACATGAAGCCCAGGTAGGCGCGTTGGGTCGCCCGCTGCTGCCACCAGTCGCCGGGCATCTTGGAGACCAGCGCCTTCTTGCCGTGGACCACCTCGTCGTGCGAGATCGGCAGGACGTAGTTCTCGCTGTACGCGTAGACCATCGAGAACGTCATCTCGTCGTGGTGGTAGCTGCGGTGGACCGGGTCGTGGGACACGTAGCCGAGCGAGTCGTGCATCCAGCCCATGTTCCACTTCAGGCCGAAGCCGAGACCCCCGAAGCCGCCCGGTCCGATGTGGTGGGTCGCCCGGGTCACGCCGTCCCACGCGGTCGACTCCTCGGCGATCGTGACGACGCCGGGGACCCTGCGGTACAGCGTCGCGTTCATCTCCTGGAGGAACTCGACCGCGTCCAGGTTCTCCCGTCCGCCGTACTGGTTCGGGGTCCACCGGCCGTGCTCGCGCGAGTAGTCGAGGTACAGCATGGAGGCGACGGCGTCGACGCGCAGGCCGTCGATGTGGAACTCCTCGCACCAGTACACGGCGTTGGCGACCAGGAAGTTGCGGACCTCCTTGCGGCCGTAGTCGAACTCGAGGGTGCCCCAGTCGGGGTGGGCGGCGCGCAGCGGGTCCTCGTGCTCGTACAGGGTGCGGCCGTCGAACTCGGCGAGCGCCCAGTCGTCGCGCGGGAAGTGGGCCGGCACCCAGTCCATGAGGACGCCGATGCCGGCCTGGTGCAGCGCGTCGACCAGATGCCGGAAGTCGTCGGGCGTGCCCATGCGGGCCGTCGGGGCGTAGAAGCCGGTGACCTGGTAGCCCCACGACCCGCCGAAGGGGTGCTCGGCCACGGGCATCAGCTCTACGTGCGTGAACCCCAAGTCGGCAACGTACGAAGGCAGTTGATCGGCCAGCTGACGGTACGTGAGGCCGGGCCGCCAGGACGCGAGGTGGATCTCGTAGACCGAGAACGGGGCCTCGTGCACGGGCGGAGTGCCGCGGCGGGCCATCCACTCGGCGTCGTGCCAGCTGTGGTGCGACGCGTCGATGATCGAGGAGTTGGCGGGCGGGACCTCCGTGCGGCGGGCCAGCGGGTCCGCGCGCATCGTCTTCGAGCCGTCCGGGCGGGTGATCTCGAACTTGTACAGCTCACCCTCGCCGAGGGCCGGGACGAAGAGCTCCCAGATCCCCGTGGAGCCGAGCGAGCGCATCGGGAAGCCCGTGCCGTTCCAGTAGTTGAAGTCGCCCACGACGCGCACCCCTTGGGCGTTGGGCGCCCAGACGGTGAAGCGGGTGCCGGTGATGCCCTGGTGCGTCATGGGGTGCGCGCCGAGCGCCTGCCACAGCTGCTCGTGCCGGCCCTCGCCGATCAGGTGCAGGTCGAACTCGCAGAGCGCGGGCAGCAGCCCGTACGGGTCCGGGGTCTCGTGCTCGGCTGCGCCCTCGTAGGTGACCAGGAGGCGGTAGTCGGCCGGGGGTGCGGGCAGGTCGGCGAGGCCCGAGAAGAAGCCGTCGCCGTCGTCGTGCAGCACGACCCGGAGGCCGTCCGCGACGACCGTGACCGCGCGGGCGTATGGGCGTAGCGCCCGGAACGCCGTCCCGGCGGGCGTGGTGTGCGCGCCAAGGGTGGAGTGCGGGTCGTGGTGGGTGCCGGCGAGGAGGCGGTCGCGGTCGGCGGCGGAGGTCGGGGAAGGGGCGGCGGTGACGGGTGTGGGCGGTGTGGAGCGGGAGGGGTCGTGCGTCACGGGGTGGCCTCCTGGCTCGGGGTCGACATGGGGTGCTGCGGTGCCGCGTCCGCGTCTCCGGTGCGGGGGCGCGGCATGCCGGAGGCCTCCGTGGCGAGGCGGTCGATCGCCGACAGCGGGATCGACAGCCAGTCCGGGCGGTGATGGGCCTCGTAGACGGCTTCGTAGACCGCCTTGTCCGTCTCGTAGGCGCGCAGCAGGACCGGGTCCGTCCGCGGATCGTCGCCTGCGGCCTGCGCGTAGCCCGCGCAGTAGGCGTCCCGGCACCCGCGCGCCCAGTCCGGCGCCCAGGGCCGGCTGGTGCGGGCCGCGTAGTCGAAGGAGCGCAGCATGCCGGCCACGTCGCGGGCGGGCGGGTGCGGCAGCCGGCGTTCGGGCAGGGGGCGGGACGGCTCGCCCTCGAAGTCGATGACCGACCAGGCCCCGGCGGGCGAGCGCAGGCACTGGCCCAGGTGCAGGTCCCCGTGCACGCGCTGGGCGGTGCGGGGGGTCGTGTCGGCCGCGAGGGCGTCGAAGGCGGTGTGCAGCGCGGGCGCGTAGGGATGGAGAGCGGGCACGGCCTGGACCGCCTTGTCCAGGCGGTCCTTCATCGAATGGGCCAGCTGCACCGTGTGGGCGCGGCCCAGGGTGACCGTCGGCAGGGCGTGCGCCAGGGCGAGATGGATCTCCGCTGTCGCGCGGCCCAGTTCGCGGGCCTCGTGGCGGAAGTCCTGCCCCTTGGACAGCTCGCCGAGCGCGAGGTCCCAGCCGTCCGTCGCGCCCGTGAGGTAGGGCTGGAGCAGGCCCAGCGAGAGCGGATCGTCGTCCGTCGTCTCGAACCACGCCACCGGGGCGAGCGCGCGACCGCAGCCCTCGTCGGCCAGCGCGCGCTGGAGTTCCAGGTCCGGATTGAGGCCCGGCGTCACACGACGGAACACCTTGAGGATGAACGTATCTCCGTAAATGATCGACGAGTTGGACTGCTCCGCGTCGAGGGGGCGTGGGGCGAGGTCCGGCGGGATCGGGGTCGCGCCGTCGTGCGCGAAGCGGAGTCCGCCCAGGCGGCCCGGGTGGCGCAGCCGCTCCAGGAGGAGGTCCGTCAGGCGGGGGTCGAGCAGGGCCTCGTAGACCGTGCGTCCGGCGAGGGGACCCTGCGTGACATGGCCGATGAGGGCCGGCGCCAGGTACGGGGGCAGTGACTCCCTCACGCCCAGCAGGAGTTGGTACGTGTCCTGGGTGGGCTCGACGCGCAGAAGGGCGTGGATCAGGCCCGGCTGGCGTGCCGTGACCGGCAGCAGGTCCGTCGCGGCGAGCAGGGTGAGGGCGGGTGTCGTTCTGCCCGCGAACCAGCGTTGCCGGGGCAGCCACGCGCGCAGGAGCGGGTCGAGCGAGGCGAGCAGTTCGGGTCGCGCGGTCGAGCCGGTTCGGGTGACGGCATCCGGCATGGCGTCACGTCCTTTCCCCGGGGCGGGCCGCGACTGGGTGCGGGGCGGCGTCCCGGAAATGCGGCAGAGGCAGAACGAGCGGGACGTGTCGGGGTGTGTGGTGATGGGTGCCCAGGGAGGGGCGGCGGAAACCGGCCCTCCCCGGGCGGCGTTCAGGCGTCCTTGCGCAGCCGGAACCAGTAGAAGCCGTGACCTGCGAGGGTGAGGAGATAGGGCAGTTCACCGATGGCCGGAAAGCGCACCCCGCCGATCAGCTCGACCGGGTGCCGGCCGCTGAAGGCCTGGAGGTCGAGTTCGGTGGGCTGGGCGAAGCGCGAGAAGTTGTGCACGCACAGG
>NZ_NNBL01000010.1 GCF_002803065.1 Streptomyces sp. CB01635 | reverse complement strand
CGAAGAGATCCTCGACTCACTCGCCCGCTTCTGCCGACGAATCTCCGGCGCAGGACACTAGTACGACTTCGGCAGCCCCAGGGTCTGGTGGGACACGTAGTTGAGGATCATTTCCCGGCTCACGGGAGCGATGCGGGCCACGCGGGACGCCGTGATGAGCGAGGCGAGGCCGAACTCGCGGGTGAGGCCGTTGCCGCCGAGTGTGTGCACCGCCTGGTCGACGGCCCGCACACAGGCCTCCGCGGCCGCGTACTTGGCCATGTTCGCGGCCTCCCCCGCGCCGATGTCGTCGCCCGCGTCGTACAGGTGGGCAGCCTTCTGCATCATCAGGCGGGCCGTCTCCAGCTCGATGTGGGCCTGCGCGAGCGGGTGCGCGATGGCCTGGTGCGCGCCGATGGGCGACTTCCAGACGGTGCGCTCCTTGGCGTACCCGACGGCCCTGGCCAGCGCGAAACGGCCCATGCCGATCGCGAACGCGGCCGTCATGATGCGCTCGGGGTTGAGGCCCGCGAACAGCTGGAGCAGGCCGGCGTCCTCGTCACCGACGAGCGCGTCGGCCGGGAGCCGTACGTCGTCGAGCACGAGCTCGAACTGCTTCTCCGGCGCCTGGAGTTCCATGTCGATCTGCCGCCGCCCGAAGCCCTCGGCGTCACGCGGCACGATGAACAGGCACGGCTTGAGGCTGCCCGTACGCGCGTCCTCGGTGCGGCCCACGATGAGGGTGGCATCGGCTATGTCGACGCCGGACACGAACACCTTGCGCCCGGACAGGATCCAGTCGCCGCTGTCCCCGTCGCGGCGGGCGGTGGTCGTGATCCGGTGCGAGTTGGAGCCCGCGTCGGGCTCGGTGATCCCGAACGCCATCGTGCGGCTGCCGTCGGCGAGACCCGGCAGCCAGGCCGCCTTCTGCTCCGGGGTCCCGAAGCGGGAGATGACGGTGCCGCAGATCGCGGGCGACACGACCATCATCAGCAGCGGCGCACCGGATGCGCCCAGCTCCTCGAGGACCAGCGACAGTTCATACATGCCACCGCCTCCGCCGCCGTGCTCCTCGGGCAGGTTCACGCCCAGGTAGCCGAGCTTCGCGGCCTCCGCCCACAGCTCCTCGGGGTGGCCCTCCTCGCGGACGACGCGGGTCATGTAGTCGCGTCCGAAGCGGCTGCCGAGAGCGGCGACGGCGGAGCGCAGGGCCTGGTGCTCCTCGGATTCGAGGACGGGAGCGTTCACGACTGATCCTCCTGTACGACGGCGAGCAGGGCGCCGACCTCGACCTGGCGGCCGGGCGCGGCGTGCAGGGCGGTGAGCGTGCCGGAGGCGGGAGCGGTGATGCGGTGCTCCATCTTCATCGCCTCCAGCCAGATGAGGGGCTGCCCCACGGCGACCGTGACGCCCTCGGCGAGCCCTTCGGCGAGCCGCACGACGGTGCCGGGCATGGGCGCGAGCAGGGATCCCGGCTCCTGGCGCGCGACGGGCTCGGGGAGGCGGGGCAGGGCGGTGAGCGCGGCGCCGTTCACGTACACGCGCTCCCCGTGCACCGATACGTCGAACTTCCTCACTACGCCCTCCACTTCGAGCACGACGAGCGCCGGGGTCGCGCGCACGACGCGCACTCCGTCCGCGGCCAGACCGTCGCGGGTGTGCCGGTAGAGCACCTCGTGCTCGGTCCCGTCGGGTTCGGTGCGGTAGTGCTTGACCTGCGGCTGCGACGCCACGTTGCGCCAGCCGCCGAAACGGGAGCGGCCGTGCGCGTCGGCGAGGGCCGCGGCGAGCGGCGCGTACGGGTCCGGGTCCGACGCCGTGAGCGCGGCCAGGTGCCGGTCGTAGAACCCGGTGTCCGTGCCGCCCGCGGTGAACTCCGGGTGCCGCAGCGACCGTACGAGCAGCTCCCTGTTGGTGACCGGGCCGTGCACGACGGCCCGCTCCAGGGCGCCCGCCAGCTTGCGCAGGGCCTCGGCGCGGGTCGGCGCGTGCGCGACGACCTTGGCGAGCATCGCGTCGTAGTGCACCCCGATCGGGTCGCCGTCGGTGAACCCGGTGTCCAGGCGTACGGCCTCCGGGACGGACAGCCGGTGCAGCGTGCCGGTCTGCGGGGCCCAGCCGGCGGCGGGATCCTCCGCGTACAGACGGGCCTCTACCGAGTGTCCGCGCGCCACGGGCGCCTCTTCACCCAGGGGCTCGCCCTCGGCGACGCGCAGTTGCAGCGCCACGAGATCAACGCCGAACACGGCCTCGGTGACGGGGTGTTCGACCTGGAGGCGGGTGTTCATCTCCAGGAAGTGCGCCCTGCCGTCGGCGACGAGGAACTCGACGGTTCCGGCGCCCCGGTAGTCGGTGGCGCGTGCGGCGCGCACGGCCATCTCCCGTAGAGACGCCTCGAGTTCATGCGTGAGACCGAGTGCGGGCGCCTCCTCGATGACCTTCTGATGGCGCCGCTGGAGCGAGCAGTCGCGGGTGCCCAGCGCCCACACGGTGCCGTGCGCGTCGGCCATGACCTGCACCTCGACGTGCCGGCCACCCTCGATGTACGGCTCGACGAACACCTCACCGTCCCCGAAGGCACCCAGCGCCTCGGCCCCGGCGGCAGCCAACTGCGCGTCCAGCTCGGCCAGTTCCCGTACGACACGCATGCCGCGCCCGCCGCCGCCGGCGGCGGCCTTCACAAGGACGGGCAGGTCCTCGTCCGTGACGGCCTTGAGGGGCTCTATACCCATGAGCTCCTTGGCGCGCGTCTTCGACGCCATCGCCTCGATCGCCTCGGGCGGCGGACCGATCCAGGTCAGACCCGCGTCGGCGACGGCCCGCGCGAAACCGGCGTTCTCGGACAGGAACCCGTAGCCGGGGTGCACGGCGTCCGCGCCCGCGGCCAGGGCGGCCTTCACGATCAGGTCGCCGCGCAGATACGTCTCGGCGGGCGACGCCCCCGGAAGCCGTACGGCGGCATCGGCCACGCGCGCGTGGAGGGCGTTCTCGTCGGCGTCCGAGTACACGGCGACGGTCCGGATGCCCAGCTCGGCGCAGGTACGGAAGACGCGGCAGGCGATCTCGCCGCGGTTGGCGACGAGTACAGAGGTGATCATTCGTGTGGTCATGGGCCTCACATCCGGAACACGCCGAATCCACCGCGCGCGCCCTCCACGGGCGCCGTGTGGATCGCGGACAGGCACAGGCCGAGCACGGTCCGGGTGTCGCGCGGGTCGATGACCCCGTCGTCGTACAGCCGCCCGGAAAGGAACATCGGCAGGGACTCGGACTCGATCTGCTGCTCCACCATCGCGCGCAGCGCCGCGTCCGCCTCGTCGTCGTACGGCTGCCCCTTCGCGGCGGCGGACTGGCGGGCCACGATCGACAGGACACCGGCGAGCTGCTGCGGCCCCATCACGGCCGACTTGGCGCTCGGCCAGGCGAAGAGGAAGCGGGGATCGAAAGCCCGCCCGCACATCCCGTAGTGACCCGCCCCGTACGAGGCGCCCATGAGGACCGAGAGGTGCGGCACGCGGCTGTTGCTGACGGCGTTGATCATCATCGAGCCGTGCTTGATGATGCCGCCCTGCTCGTACTCCTTGCCGACCATGTAGCCGGTGGTGTTGTGCAGGAACAGGAGCGGGATGTCGCGCTGGTTGGCGAGCTGGATGAACTGGGCGGCCTTCTGCGACTCCTCGCTGAAGAGAACCCCTTGCGCATTGGCGAGGATGCCGACCGGATAGCCGTGCAGGGACGCCCAGCCGGTTGTCAGGCTCGACCCGTACAGCGGCTTGAACTCGTCGAAGTCGGAGCCGTCCACGATCCGGGCGATGACCTCGCGCGGGTCGAAGGGGACCTTGAGGTCGCCGGGCACGATGCCGAGGAGTTCGTCGCTGTCGTACTTGGGCGGCTCCACGAGCTGTGGATCCGCGTACGCCTTGCGGTGGTTGAGACGGGCGACGACGCGGCGCGCCTGCCGGATCGCGTCCCGCTCGTCGAGCGCGAAGTAGTCGGCGAGCCCGGAGGCACGGGCGTGCATCTCGGCGCCGCCGAGCGACTCGTCGTCG
Organism: Streptomyces sp. CB01635; assembly: GCF_002803065.1. Lineage (GTDB taxonomy): Bacteria > Actinomycetota > Actinomycetes > Streptomycetales > Streptomycetaceae > Streptomyces. The sequence continues at coordinate 222,760 of NZ_NNBL01000010.1, read as the reverse complement.
CTCTCCTCGCCGGTCGCCATCTTCACCAGGGGCGGCCCGCCCAGGAAGACCTTCGCCCGCTCCTTGACCATGATCACGTGGTCGGACATGCCGGGGATGTACGCGCCGCCGGCGGTGGAGTTGCCGAAGACGACGGCGACGGTGGGGATCCCGGCGGCCGAGAGGCGCGTGATGTCGCGGAAGATGCCACCGCCCGGGATGAAGATCTCCTTCTGGGAGGGCAGATCGGCGCCGCCGGACTCGACGAGGCTGATGCAGGGCAGCCGGTTGGCGAACGCGATCTCGTTGGCGCGCAGGGCCTTCTTCAGTGACCAGGGGTTACTGGCTCCGCCGCGCACCGTCGGATCGTTCGCGGTGACCAGGCATTCGACGCCTTCGACGACGCCGATGCCGGTGACGAGGGAGGCGCCGACGGCGTAGTCGCTGCCCCAGGCCGCGAGGGGGGAGAGTTCGAGGAAGGGCGTATCGGGGTCGAGGAGCAGCTCGATACGTTCGCGGGCGAGCAACTTGCCGCGCTTGCGGTGCCGTTGGACGTACTTCTCGCCACCGCCCGCGAGTGCCTTGGCGTGCTCGGCGTCGAGCGCGTCGAGCTTGCCGATCATGGCCTCGCGATGAGCGGCGAAGTCGGCACCGCCGACGTCCAGGGCCGAGGCGAGAACGGTCACAGGAGCACCTCCGGTATGTCCAGATGACGGGAACGCAGCCACTCGCCGAGCCCCTTGGCCTGAGGGTCGAAACGGTGCTGGGAGGCGACGCCCTGACCGAGGAGGCCGGTGACGGTGAAGTTGAGGGCGCGGAGGTTGGGCAGCACGTGCCGGACAACTGTCAGCTGACGACTTTCAGCTATCAGATTCTGAAATCTGTCAGCTGTCATCTCATGCACGAGCCACCGCCAGGCCTCGTCCTGGTCCCCGGCTCCGGCTCCGGCTCCGGCTCCGGCTCCGGCCCAGTCACCGTCCGAGCCCTCGCCCCCGTCCACCCACACCCCCACATTCGCGTCCCCGCCCTTGTCGCCGCTGCGGGCGCCCGCGACGAGGCCGAGAGGGGCGCGCCGGGTGGGGCCGGGCGGCAGGGGCGCGGGCAGGGGTGGTTCCTCCACGTCCGTCAGCGCGCGTACAGGACCGTCGTACGTGATCAACTTCCGCTCGCCGTCCGGCAGTACGGCGACCTGCTCGACCTCGCCCCGGTCCACGTACGCCGCCTCGAACACCCCGTACGGCGCGCCCTTCCCCGGCGGGGCCGTCACGTGGAAGCCGGGGTAGCTGCCGAGTGCCAGCTCGATCGCCGCGCTGCTGAGGGTGCGGCCCACCGCGTCCGCGTCGCCGTCCCGGACGACGAGCCGCAGCAGAGCGCTCGCGGTCTCCTCCGTGTCCGCGTCCGCCCGATCCGTGCGCGCCAGCTCCCACGTCACCTGTGCAGGGCGGGACTTGGCACGGTCGAACGCCTCGTCCATCTGCTCCCGTACGAGCGACGCCTTGGCCTCGATGTCGAGGCCGGTCAGCACGAACACGACCTCGTTGCGGAAGCCGCCGAGCCGGTTGAGGCCGACCTTGAGGGTGGGGGGCGGGGCCTCGCCTCGTACGCCGTCGACACGGACGCGGTCCGGGGCCTCCTGCGTGAGCCGTACGGTGTCCAGCCTCGCCGTCACGTCGGGTCCGGCGTACCGGGCACCGCCGGTCTCGTAGAGGAGCTGTTCCGTCACCGTCCCCACGGTCACGAGCCCGCCCGTGCCGGGGTGCTTGGTGATGACGCAGGAGCCGTCCGCGTGGAGTTCGGCGAGGGGGAAGCCGGGGCGCCGCAGATCGCGGGCCCGCCCGGCGAAGCGGGAGTAGTTGCCGCCCGTCGCCTGGGTCCCGCACTCCAGGATGTGCCCGGCGACGACGGCCCCCGCGAGCCGGTCGTACGCGTCCTGCTCCCACCCGAAGCGCCAGGCCGCGGGCCCGGTGACCAGGGCGGCGTCGGTGACGCGGCCGGTGACCACGATGTCGGCACCGGCGGCGAGACAGGCGGCGATCCCGGCGCCGCCGAGGTAGGCGTTGGCGGTGAGGGCACCCGGGAAGCGCCCACCCGGCGAGAGGTCGTCGCCCTCGACGTGCGCCACGCGCGCGTGGAGGCCGAGCCGGTCCGCCAACGCCCTTACGGCGTCGGCGAGTCCGGCCGGGTTGAGTCCGCCCGCGTTCGCGACGATCCGCACGCCCCGGTCGAGCGCCGGGCCGAGGGTCTCCTCCAACTGGCGCAGGAAGGTGCGGGCGTAGCCGCGCGCGGGGTCCTTCAGGCGGTCGCGGCCCAGGATGAGCATGGTCAGCTCGGCGAGGTAGTCGCCGGTCAGGACGTCGAGGGGGCCGTCTTCGAGCATCTCGCGCAGGGCGTCGAAGCGGTCGCCGTAGAAGCCGGAGGCGTTGCCTATGCGCAGTACGTCCTCGGTCACCGCCCGGCCCCCTTCGCCTCACGCCCCGGTCCCGGCGGTCCCGCGAAGGCCTGGGCGATGTCCAGCCACCGGCCGGCGTCGGCGCCTTCGGCCCGTACGTCGACGTCGTCGCGGTGCGCCCGCTGCGTCACCAGCAGGCAGAAGTCGAGCCCGGATCCCGTCACGCGCTGCGCCGCGTCCTCGGGCCCGTACGTCCACAGGTCGCCGGAGGGGGCGGCCAGTTCGACGCGGAACTCCTCGGCGGGCGGGGTCAGCCCGCGTACGGTGAAGGCGAAGTCGCGGGCCCGGATCCCGATGCGGGCCACATGCCGCAGCCGGTCGCTGGGCTTGCGCTCGACACCCAGCGCATCGGCCACGTCCTGACCGTGGGCCCAGGTCTCCATGAGGCGGCCCGTCGCCATGGAGGCGGCCGACATGGGTGGCCCGTACCAGGGGAAACGCGTCCCCGCGGGGGCTGCGACCAGGGCCCGGAGCAGTTCCTCACGGCCCGCGCGCCAGCGGGCGAGCAGTTCGGCGGGCGGCAGCGCGGCGCCCTCCTCCGCCCCCGCGTCGACGAAGGCGTCGGGCGCGGCGACGGCGTCCCGCACGAGATCGGCGAACGCGTCGGCGTCCGTGACGGCGAGCAGGGCGGAGCGGTCGGTCCAGGCCAGATGCGCGATCTGGTGGGCCACGCTCCAGCCGGGCGCTGGCGTGGCGAGGGCCCATCGGTCCTCGCTCAGCTCACTGACGATCCGGTCGAGTTCGGCGCTCTCACTGCGCAGATCCTCGAGCACGGCCAACGGGTCGGACACGATGCGCTCCCCTCCGGGGCACGACGGCGTGCCCCGGAGCATGGCAGCGCCCGGAGAAACAATCAAGCGTGCTTGTATGAAAATTGGCCAGGGGGGAGGCGATGCAAAACGGGTGCGGCGGACGTCGGAGGGCTCTGCTCAGCCCTCCACCGACGTCCGCCGCACCCGCGCGTCAACCAACCTGACGCTCGGCCCACTTCGGCCCGCTCCGGCCTGCCTCGGCCTACTCGGTCTCCGGCGCGGGCATTCTCTTGCCCCCCGACGCCGGCACCTTCTTGGCCTCCGGCTCGGGCATCTTCGCCCGCCCCCGGCCCACCTGCGTGCGCACCGCGCCGATGCTGGCCGCGATGACCAGGGCGATCGCCAGGGCGCCGAGGGCGGACATGGCCTGGTCGAGGATGAGGAATCCGGCGAGCGCGGCGATGGCCGGTTCGAGGCTCATCATGACGGCGAAGGTGGACGCGGGCAGGCGGCGCAGGGCGAGGAGTTCGAGGGTGTACGGGAGGACCGAGGACATGACGGCGACGGCCGCGCCGAGGGCCATCGTCGTCGGCACGACGAGCTTCGAGCCGGACGCCGCGATGCCGAGCGGCAGGGAGAGCACGGCCGCGACCGCCATCGCGAGGGCGAGCCCGTCCGCTTGCGGGAACCTGCGCCCCGTGCGGGCGCTGAAGATGATGTACGCCGCCCACATGCCGCCCGCCGAGACGGCGAAGGCCGCGCCGACCAGGTCGAGTCCGCCGAAGCCGCCCCCGCCGAGGAGGAAGACGCCGCAGAGCGCGAGGCCGGCCCAGATCGCGTTGACCAGGCGGCGGGAGGCGAAGACCGACAGGGCGAGCGGGCCGAGCACCTCGAGGGTGACGGCCGGGCCCAGGGGGATCCGCTCCGCCGCCTGGTAGAAGAGCATGTTCATACCGCCCATGGCGACGCCGAAGGCGACGACGGTGCCCCAGTCGGCGCGCGAGTGACCGCGCAGCTTCGGCCGGCACACGATGAGCAGCACGATCGCGGCGAACACCAGGCGCAGGGTGACCACGCCGACCGCGCCGGCGCGCGGCATCAGCGACACCGCGACGGCCGCGCCGAACTGCACCGACACACAGCCGCCGAGCACGAGTCCGACCGGGCCGAGCGCGCCCCAGCGGGAGCCGTTCGGCGTGGCACCCTCGGGCGCGCCGGGAGCACCCGCCACCTCCGGCTGCGCCACCGCGGCCTCCGGCGGCACCAGTGCGGCGGCCGCCGCGTCGGCGCCGGTCGCAGCCCGGTCGGTCCGTGAGACGTTCACGTCTGAGCCTTCCCTTTCACCGCCACCCCACAGTTCAATAGGGTGGACTTCACCGTCCAAGGTAGTACACCACGTCATGATCGTGGACCCCTCTTACGGCTGACGTTCCACCGCCTGCACGTTCAGCGCGACGCAAGCCCACCTGTCACGCTAAGACCGCCGCGCGCGGTCCGTGAAATGCCGACTGCGCTCCCGTTATGCTCCGCAGGCATGAGCGGTCCGTATGCCCTCCACTCGCTGGAGCTGCGCCATCTGCGCTGCTTCCTCGCCATCGCCGAGGAGGGCAACGTCACACGCGCCGCCGCCCGACTCCGCCTCACCCAGCCCGCCGTCTCGCGCACCCTCGCGACCCTCGAGGACGCGCTCGGCGTACGGCTCGTCGACCGCTCCACCCACCACCTCGCCCTGACCGCCGAAGGGCGCGCGTTCCAGGAGAGCGCGGCGGCCGCCGTCGCCGCGTTCGAGGACGCCCTGGACTCCGTCCGCGCCGTGCGGCGCCCGCTGCGGCTCGGGCACGCCTGGTCGGCGGCGGGCCCATACACCACGCCCCTGCTGCGGCGCTGGCGGGAGCGGCACCCCGACGTGCCGCTCGAACTCCTGCGCATCGACGACCGCACGGCCGGACTGACCCGCGGCGCCGTCGACGTGGCACTGCTGCGCGGGCCCGTGGACGCGCCGGGCCTGGTCACCGAGCTCCTGCACACGGAGAGCCGGGTCGCGGCCGTACCGTCCGACAGCCCCCTCGCCGCGCGCGGCGCGCTCAGCCTCGCCGACCTCTCCGGCCACACCATCGCCGTGAACACCGTCTCCGGCACCACCGCCCTCGACCTCTGGCCGGCCGCCGTCCGGCCCACCGCGACGATCACCGTGGCGAACACGGACGACTGGCTCGCGGGCATCGCGGCCGACCGCGCGGTGGGCGTCACGACGACGGCCACGCCCGGCATGCACCCGCACCCGGGCGTCGTCTACGTCCCGCTGACCGACGCCCCCGACCTGCCCGTCGTCCTCGCCTGGCGCGACGCCGGCCCGCGTCACCCCGCCGTACGGGACCTGGTGGAACTCGCCCACGAGGTCGTACCGTCCGGCGGAACGCGATCTACGGAGTGACCCTGGAGGTCGTGCCGTCCGGCGGAACGCGTCCTACGCCGTGACCCCAGAGGTCACCGTCCGGCGGAACGCGCCCCACGACGTGACCCCGCAGGTCATACCGTCCACCGGCACGCGCCCTACGAACTGAACCCCAGCGCCTCCGCGAGCACCTCAGCCAGATGCCGCCCCGGCCGGCCGCCTTCCCGCTCCAGCTGCTCCAGCTGTGTGCGGCACGAGAAGCCGTCAGCGAGGACCACGGCGTCGTCGGCGGCGGCACGGACGGCGGGCAGGAGCTGTTCCTCCGCGCAGGCCGCCGACACGTCGTAATGCCCTTTCTCGAAGCCGAAGTTGCCCGCGAGGCCGCAACATCCCCCGCTCAACTCGCCCTCCAGACCGGCCCTTTCCCGCAGCCTCCGCTCGGCGGCGTCACCCAGGACCGCGTGCTGGTGGCAGTGGGTCTGGCCGACGGCGGGGCGGTCTACGCGGGGCGGGTCCCAGTGCGGGGCGAACCGCTCCAGGGCCTCGGCGAACGTGAGGACCGAGTCGGCGAGGAGCCGGGCGCGCGGCGCGTCCGGCAGCAGCTCCGGCAGATCGGTGCGGAGCGCGGCGGCGCAGCTCGGCTCCAGGACAACGACGGGCAGCCCGGAGTCGATGACCGGCCGCATCAGGTCGAGGGTGCGGCGCAGGACGGCGCGGGCGCGGTCGAGCTGGCCCGTGGAGACGTACGTGAGGCCGCAGCAGACGCGGCCGCGCCGCGACGGAAGGAGTCCGGCGACCGCCGCCAGCCCGTCCGGCCTGTAGTCGAAGACCCGCGTCGGGGGCAGCAGCACGGAGAGCCCCGCCTCTTCGAGTACCCGCACGGCGGCCTGCCCGACCTGCGGCGCGAGATGCTCCGTGAACGTGTCCGGCCACAGGACCACCTCGGGCCCGTCGCCCCCGAACCGCGCGGCGCCGCCCCGCCGGGCCACCTGCACCCGCCGCCGCAGATCCCGCCGCCACCACGCGCTGAACGTCTCGGGGGCGACCCGCGGAATCTTCCGCTCCGAGGCGATCCCGCCGAGCCGCTTGCCGAGGGCTGCCAACGGCCCCACGCGCGCGAGGGTGTTGACGACGCCCGCCACGCGCGCGTGGTGCACGGCCCGGAGCCAGCGCGGCAGCCACCCCATGGAGTAGTGCGCCGCGGGCCGCCTGCGCCCTTCGTAGTGGTGATGCAGGAACTCCGCCTTGTACGTGGCCATGTCGACGCCGACCGGGCAGTCCGTGCGGCAACCCTTGCACGACAGGCACAGGTCGAGTGCGTCCCGTACCTCCGTGGACTGCCAGCCGTCCGTGACCACCTCGCCGGCGAGCATCTCGTGGAGCAGGCGCGCGCGCCCGCGCGTGGAGTGCGTCTCCTCGCCGGTCACCCGGAAGGACGGGCACATGACACCGCCCGAAGGGGCGGATTCCGTACGGCACTTGGCGACGCCCACGCAACGGCGTACCGCGGCGGAGAAGTCGCCGCCGTCGTGCGGGTAGGCGAACTCGACGTCGACGGGGCCGCGCGGCAGGACGGCGAAACGCAGGTTCTCGTCGAGGCGGGCGGGGCGCACGAGAATGCCGGGGTTGAGGAGACCGTCCGGATCCCACGCGTCCTTGATCCGCCCGAAGAGGTCCACCAGCTCAGGCCCGTACATCTTCGGCAGGAGTTCGGCGCGGGCCTGCCCGTCGCCGTGCTCCCCGGACAGCGATCCGCCGTGCGCGACGACGAGTTCGGCGAGGTCCTCCGAGAAGTGCCGAAAGCGCCGCACGCCGGTCTCGCTGAGCAGGTCGAAGTCGATGCGTACGTGGATGCAGCCGTCCCCGAAGTGCCCGTACGGGGTGCCGCGCAGGCCGTGCTGCGCCAGGAGCCCCCTGAAGTCCCGCAGATACGGGCCGAGGCGGGCGGGCGGCACCGCGCAGTCCTCCCAGCCGGGCCACGCCTCGGTGCCGTCGGGCATACGGGTAGCGGTGCCGGAGGCGTCCTCGCGGATGCGCCACAGGGCGCGCTGGCCCGCGGGATCGTCGACGACGAGGGAGTCCGTCGTGCCGTCGGCCGCGGCCCGCACGATCGCCTGGGCGTGCGCGCGCGCCTGGGCCGCAGTGTCGCCGCCGGTCTCGACGAACAGCCAGGCGCCGCCCTTCGGCAGGCCGGCCTGTTCCCGTACGAGGTCGGCGGCCATGCCCTCAACGGTGAGCGGCCGGTGCGGCAGGAGCCCCGCGGCGGCCTCGGCGGCGGCACTCTCGTCGGTGTAGGCGAGCACCGCGAGGGCACGCGCGCGTGGCGCTTCGACGAGCCGGACGGTCGCCTCGGTGACGATGCCGAGGGTGCCTTCGGTGCCGCAGAGGAAACGGGCGAGGTCGACACCGTTCTCGGGGAGCAGGGCGTCGGCGGCGTACCCGGAGATACGACGCGGCAGGTCGGGGAAGCCCGTGCGCAGGAGCGCCAACTCACCCTCGATCAGCGGGCGGAGGGAGTCGGGGGCGCCTTGCCAGCCACGGCCCAGGGTGCGCTGACGAAAATCACCGTTGGACTGACGGACAACAGATGACAGATAACAGATATTGTCAGCCGTCGTTCCATAGGCCACCGAATGCGACCCGCACGAGTTGTTCCCGATCATCCCGCCCACAGTGCACCGACTGTGCGTAGACGGATCGGGCCCGAACCGAAGTCCGTGCCGCGCGCCCGCCTCCTGCAACCGGTCGAGGACGACCCCCGGCTGCACCACGGCAGTTCGTGCTTCCGGGTCGACCGACACGATCCGGTTCATGTGCCGCGTGAAGTCCATGACGACGCCCGTCCCGGTCGCCTGTCCCGCGATCGACGTACCGCCCCCGCGCGCCACGACCGGCACCCCGTGCTCCCGGCAGACCGTGAGCACGGCCGCCACGTCGTCGGCGTCGCGCGGCGCCACGACCCCGACGGGGACTCTCCGGTAGTTGGACGCGTCCATGGTCATCAGCGCCCGCGCGGCCGCGGAGAAGTCGACCTCCCCGCGCACGACGCCACGCAACGCCCTCGCGATACCTTCCGGGTCCTGGTTTCCCACGGTGGCAGACATGCCTCCCAGCATGCATCTCCCCCGGGAACGACAACAGTTCGCCACGACAGGAGCAACTCCCATGCCCCGCATAGCCCTCGACCCGTTCGTCACCGACCTGGACACCGAGAGCGCCGCGCTGCGCGCCGCGGGCCCCCTCGCCGAGGCCGAGCTGCCGGGCGGCGTACCGGTATGGGCGGTCACGCACCATACGGAGGCGCGTCAACTCCTCAACGACCGGCGGCTGGTGAAGGACATCGAGGTGTGGGGCGCGTGGCGGCGCGGCGAGATCCCGGCCGACTGGCCGCTGATCGGGCTCGCCAACCCGGGCCGTTCCATGCTGACGGTCGACGGCGAGGACCACCGCAGGCTGCGCACGCTCGTGGCGCAGGCCCTCACGCCCCGCCGCGTGGAGCTGATGCGCGACCGGATCGCGCTGCGCACCGAGGAGCTCCTGGACGCCCTGCCCGACGACGGCACCACCGTCGACCTCAAGGCCGCGTTCGCCTACCCCCTCCCCATGTACGTGATCGCCGACCTCATGGGCATCGACGACTCGGCGCTGCCCCGCCTCAAGGTCCTGTTCGAGAAGTTCTTCTCCACGCAGACCCCGCCGGCGGAGGTCGTCGCGACGCTGACGGAGCTGGCCGGGATCATGGCCGCGACGGTCGCCTCCCGGCGCGCGGAGCCCGGCGAAGACCTGACGAGCGCCCTGATCCTGGCGTCGGGCGACGACGGCGACCGGCTCACGGACGAGGAGATCGTCTCCACGCTCCAGCTGATGGTCGCGGCGGGCCACGAGACGACGATCTCGCTGATCGTCAACGCCGTGGTGAACCTGTCCGCCCACCCCGAACAGCTCGCCCAGGTCCTCTCCGGCGACGTCCCGTGGGAGGCCGTGGTCGAGGAGACGCTGCGCCACTCCACGCCGACGTCGCACGTCCTGATCCGCTTCGCCGCCGAGGACGTGCCGGTCGGCGGCAAGGTGATCGCGAAGGGCGACGCGCTGATCGTGTCGTACGGGGCCATCGGCCGGGACGAGCAGGCGCACGGCCCGACGGCGGGCGCGTTCGACGTGACGCGCACGTCCCCGAACCGCCACATCTCGTTCGGCCACGGCCCCCATGTGTGCCCGGGCGCGGCGCTCTCCCGCCTGGAGGCGGCGGTGGCACTGCCCGCGCTGTACGCCCGCTTCCCCGACCTCACCCTCGCCGTCCCGCCCACGTCCCTGCGCCACAAGCCGGTGGTGACGCAGAACGACCTGTTCGAGCTGCCGGTACGGCTTCTGCGCTGAGGGCTGACCCATCCAGGACCGGCATATCCAGCCCTTCCGGCGTTTGAGGAACGGGGTCCGGGGCGGAGCCCCGCAACGTCCACCCCGGGTGGGGCAACGGTCTCAGCCGACGGACACCGGTAAGACGGCGTGCCCTGAGCCGCTAGGCTCACGTCGTGGCTGAGATCCAGATTCCCGCTGACATCAAGCCCGCCGACGGACGTTTCGGCGCGGGCCCCTCCAAGGTGCGCACGGAGGCGCTGGACGCCCTGGCCGCCACCGGCACGTCCCTGCTCGGCACCTCCCATCGCCAGGCCCCGGTCAAGAACCTGGTCGGCCGGGTGCGCGAAGGGGTCAAGGACCTCTTCCAGCTCCCCGAGGGCTATGAGGTGATCCTGGGCAACGGCGGCTCCACCGCCTTCTGGGACGTGGCGACGCACGGCCTGATCGAGAACAAGTCGCAGCACCTGAACTTCGGCGAGTTCTCGTCCAAGTTCGCGAAGGCCTCGAAGCTGGCCCCGTGGCTGGCCGAGCCGACCGTCATCGCCTCCGAGCCCGGCACGCACCCCGAGCCGCAGGCCGAGGCGGGCGTCGACGTGTACGGCCTCACGCACAACGAGACCTCCACCGGTGTCGCCGCCCCGATCAAGCGCGTGGCCGGTGCCGACGAGGGCGCCCTCGTCCTGGTGGACGCGACCTCCGGCGCCGGCGGCCTGCCCGTCGACATCGCCGAGACGGACGTCTACTACTTCGCCCCGCAGAAGTCGTTCGCGTCGGACGGCGGCCTGTGGCTGGCGGCGTTCTCGCCGGCCGCCCTGGAGCGCGCCGAGCGCATCCACGCGTCGGGCCGTCACATCCCGGAGTTCTTCTCGCTGCCGACGGCGATCGACAACTCCCGCAAGAACCAGACGTACAACACCCCGGCGCTCGCGACGCTGTTCCTGCTCGGTGAGCAGCTGGAGTGGATGAACAGCCAGGGCGGTCTGGCCTGGACGACGGCCCGCACCAAGGACTCCTCGACGCGCCTGTACAGCTGGGCCGAGGACTCGAAGTACGCGACGCCGTTCGTCACGGACGCCGCGAAGCGTTCGCAGGTCATCGGCACGATCGACTTCTCGGACGAGATCGACGCGGCGGCGGTCGCCAAGGTGCTGCGCGCCAACGGCATCGTCGACACGGAGCCGTACCGCAAGCTGGGCCGCAACCAGCTGCGCGTCGCGATGTTCCCGGCGATCGACCCGGCGGACGTCGAGGCGCTGACGAAGTGCATCGACTACGTGATCGAGAAGCTCTAGTCACACCGGTTCTACGTCGATGGGGCGCCCGGCACTACGCCGGGCGCCCCATCGGCGTTGGGCGTAAAGGGTGACAGGAGGCCCGCGGAGTGCCTCTATGGAGGGATGACGACTGAACCGACGAGCCCGGTGCTCGCACCCCTGGTCAAGCAGTACACGGTCCTGCTCACGTCCCACAAGAAGGACGGCACGGGTGTCGGCACCCCCGTGAACCTCGTCGTCGAGGGTGACCACGCGTACTTCCGCACGTACGGCAAGGCGTGGAAGGTCAAGCGTCTGCGCCGCAACCCCGAGGTGGAGATCGCCCCCTCCACCCTGCGCGGCGCCCCCACGGGCCCCGAGTTCAAGGCCCGGGTCCGGCTTCTCGACGAGGGTGGCGAGGAGGCGAAGCACGCGGCGAAACTGCTCCGCCACAAGCACCCGGTGATGCACGGCGTCGCGGTCCCGCTGGCGCACAAGGTGCAGCGGGACAGGACACTGCACTACGAAGTACGGGTCCTCGAGAAGTAACTACTTCTTGGGCCGGCGCAGCAGCCGGCCGATCCCGAACACGGCGATCACCACGGCGATGATTCCGACCGCGCTCGCACTGAGGCCCGTGTGGATGCGCCCGTCGCCCGAATCGCCGTCCGCCGAGGGCGACTTCGAGTCTCCGCCTGACCCGTCCGCGGCCTGTACGGGCTCCACCGAGCTGCCCCTGCCCTCGCTCCCGTAGAGCAGCGTCTTTCCGTCGGCGGTGTAGGTGACGGACTCGCCCTGCGGCTGCATCGGCACGTTCAACTGCCCGTCGCGCTCGGGCTTGCCGTCCTTCCAGGCGTACGAGATCCCGCCGAAGTAGCCGCGCAGGGCGAGGTGCTTGCCGTCGGGTGAGAACGCGCCGTCCGTCACCCACAGATCGATCCCGGAGATGCGGCGGAAGACGTTCGTTCCGGACGCGGACAGGTTCTCGGGCCCTTCGTAGAGGCCGCCGCCGTCCTCGTTCTTCTCGGCGATGTAGACGCGGCCGGTCTTCGGATGGACCATCAGCGCCTCGGCGTTGCGGGGCCCGTCCGCGTACTGGACGGTGAACTGCGTCGCCCGCACCGTCTGGTCGCGCAGTTCCTTCGGCTCCGGCAGCTTGTAGATCCACACGTGGGACCACTTGCCGCCGAGGTTGTCGCCGATGTCGCCGACGTAGAGGTTGTTGTCGGGGCCGATGGAGATGGCCTCGACGTCGCGCGGGGCGCCGACGCCGGTCAGGGTGAGGGTGGCGACGGTTTCGCCGGTCCTGCCGTCGACCGCGTACAGGTACGCGCCGTCGCTGCTGTCGTTGTGGGTCCAGTAGATGCCCGGGTGGAGCCGGGACGCGGCCAGGCCGCTGGACTCGGTGATCCGCGGGTCCTTGATGGTGAACCCGTCGCTGCCGGGGTCGTCCGCCACGGCGGGAGCGGTGGCACCGAACGCGAGAACGACGGCGGCTCCGGCCGCACCCAGAAACGAACGCATGCCCCCAGCTTGCCAGGGCGTGCTCAGCGTCACACACTCCACCCGGCCCTGATCCGCGATGATGAGCGGATGCTCAGGTTCACATTCGTCGGCGACTCGATGACGATAGGCAGCGCGGGCGAACTCACCTGGCGCTACCGGATGTGGCAGCATCTGCGGGCCGCGTACGGCGACGGCGCGTTCGAGATCGCCGGGCCGCGCGAGACGCTCCACGACAAGACGGCGAACGCCCCGGTGTCGCACGACTACGCGGACGCGGACCCCGCCTTCCCCCGCAACCATCTCGCGGGCTGGGGCGAGGGCTGGCTGCACATGGCGCCCGTCATCGAGGAGGCGGTCGCGCTCGCCCGCACCGACGTCCTGCTCATCTCGCTCGGCCTGATCGACCTCGGCTTCTACACGAACGCGGAGCAGACCGCGCAGAATGTGCGCCGCTTCGTCGCCGGGGCCCGCGCCGCGAACCCGCGGGTGCGGATGGTCCTGCTGCCGGTCATCCCGAACGTGCGCGCCGAGACGGACGCGCCGTTCGCCGCGGAGGTCGCGCACTTCAACACGCTCCTCGCGAAGGCGGTCGCCGACCTCGACTCGGGCCCCTCCCCCCTGCTCCTCGCGTCGGTGCCGGAGTCGTACGACATCCACCAGGACACGTACGACGGCACGCACCCGAACGCGAGCGGTGAGCGCAAGCTCGCGGACACGTTCGCCCTGGCGATGCGTCAGGCGTGGGGTCCGGTGGGCGCCTCGCCCGGGGGCCTTGCCTAGAGTCCACTCCACGCCGTTGGCTGGGGACTCATGAAGTACACGCAGCTCGGACGCACAGGACTCAAGGTCAGCCGGCTCGTTCTCGGCACGATGAACTTCGGCCCGCAGACCGACGAGGCCGACAGCCACGCGATCATGGACACGGCGCTGGCCTCGGGAATCAACTACTTCGACACCGCCAACGTCTACGGCTGGGGCGAGAACAAGGGCCGTACCGAGGAGATCATCGGCAGCTGGTTCGCCCAGGGCGGCGACCGGCGGGACAAGACGGTCCTGGCCACGAAGGTCTACGGCAACATGGCCGGCGCGGGCACCGATTCGCCCTGGCCCAACCACGACAAGCTCTCCGCGGTCAACATCCGCCGCGCCGTCGAGGCCAGCCTCAAGCGGCTGGGCACGGACTACATCGACATCTACCAGTTCCACCACGTCGACCGCGAGACCCCCTTCGAGGAGATCTGGCAGGCCGTCGACGTCCTGATCCAGCAGGGCAAGATCCTTTACGCCGGATCGTCGAACTTTCCCGGCTACAAGATCGCCCAGGCCAACGAGAAGGCGGCCGCCCGCGGCACCCTCGGCCTCGTCAGCGAGCAGTGCCTCTACAACCTCTCGGAGCGACGCGCCGAGATGGAGGTCATCCCGGCCGCGCAGGAGTACGGCCTCGGGGTCATCCCCTGGTCGCCGCTGCACGGCGGTCTGCTCGGCGGGGTCATCAGGAAGGAGGTCGAGGGCGGGCGTCGCGCGAGCGGCCGGGCCGCGGACGCGCTCGCGAACCCGGAGACGCGCGCCCAGCTCCAGGCCTACGAGGACCTGCTCGACAAGCACGGCCTCGCGCCCGGCGAGGCGGCGCTGGCCTGGCTGCTGACCCGTCCCGGCGTCACCGGTCCCATCGTCGGCCCGCGCACCTCGGAGCAGCTCGACTCGGCGCTGCGCGCGGTCGAGCTCGAACTGAGCGAGGAGGTCCTCACGGGCCTGGACGAGATCTTCCCGGGCCCGGGGCCGTCACCGGAGGCATTCGCCTGGTAGAGCGCAGGCCTCGCGCTGTGAACGGCCGGGGGTCCGGGGGTCGCCCCCCGGGACAGCACAGCCCGGGCCCGGGGCCGTCACCGGAGGCATTCGCCTGGTAGAGCGGGGGTCTCGCGCGGCCCGGTAGCCACGGGGGTGCGGGTACGGCGGGGTGCGGCCGCGGTCACTTTCCGACCGCGGCCGCCACTGCGACGACGGCGAACATCAGTACCAGCACAACGGCCATGATCCGGTTACGGCTCTTCGGGTCCACGCTTCGAGATTAACCCGTGGCCGAAAGCGGCCAGCCGCCGACCTTCTCGTAGCGGGGCTGCTCGCCGCGCACCCCGGACCTCGGCAGCCTGCTCCGGACGAGTGCCAGCTCACCCACCGTCCACTGCTCGCCGGTGAAGGAGTCGAGGGCGGCCACGTACGGCTTGAGGTGGACGGTGCCGGAGCCACGGGCCAGCGTGAGGTGCGGCCGGTAGTGGCGGTGGTCCTCCGTGTCGAGGCCGGCCTTGCGGGCCGCGGCCCCGGCCCGCTCGGCGAGGCGCCGCAGCGCCGCCACGTCACCGGACGCGCCCACCCACAGGGCCCGGTCCCCGAAGTGCCCGCCGCCGCGCAGGGCGAGCGGGAAGGGCGCGGTGCGGGCCGCCGCCCGTTCCAGGCGGCGCGACAGTTCGGGCACGGTCTCCTCGGGCACCTCCCCGTAGAAGGCGAGCGTGAAGTGCCAGCCGGGGAGGCCGGTCCACCTCAGGCCCTCGGCCCCTTCGAGGCCGTGGGACCCCTTCAACTGGCTGACGGCGCGCCCCAGTTCGGCCACCGCCTCGTCCGGCGGCAGCACTGCTGCGAAAAGTCTCACCGGGCTAGTCTCCCCGTATGGAGATCAGAAAGGGCAGCGCGGCGGATATCCCCGCGATAGTCGGCCTGTTCGACGGGGCCATGGAGTGGCTGGTGTCACAGGGGCGCACGGGTCAGTGGGGCGAGAGGCCTTGGTCGGAGCGTCCGCGGGCCGTGGCGATGGTCGAGGAGTACGTGGCCGGGGGCGTGCCGTGGATCGCGGAGACCGACGGCATCCCGGTCGGCACGCTCACGCTCTCCGAGGGGCCCGGCTCGTACGTGGAGCCGGCCGGTGAGCCCGAGCGCTACGTCCATCTGCTCGCGGCCCGGCACGGCAGCGGGGCGGGCGCCGCGCTGCTCGCCCACGCCGTACAGGAGACACGCAGGGCGGGCATCCCGCTCCTGCGCGTCGACTGCTACGCGGGCGACGACGGCAAGCTCGTCGCGTTCTACGAGGCGAACGGCTTCGTCCGCACCGAGTCGTTCACCGGGCCCGACGGCGTGTGGCCGGGCCAGGTCCTGGCCCGGCGCGTCTGACGGTCAGGCCTCTCGGCTCACGCCGCCGTGGCCAGGTGCTCGCGCGGTACGAACTGCACGTGCTGCCGTCCCCGGCGCAGGTCGAGCTTGAGCCGCAGGTTCGCGGCGCGGGCCAGCATCAGTCCGACGCCGAGCGCGGCCGTGGCGCACACAAGGCCACCGATGGCGAAGCTCAGCCGGACCCCGTACTGGTCGGCGAGCCAGCCGAACAGGGGCCCGCCGAACGGCGTACCGCCCGTGAACACCATCATGAACAGGGACATGACGCGGCCCCGCATCTCCGGGTCGGTCGCCATCTGGACCGACGAGTTCGCGGTCACGTTGACCGTGAGGCCGAGGATGCCGAGCAGCACGATCAGCGGCGCGAAGACCCAGACGTCGGGCGCGAAGGCGGCCACGACCTCCAGGACACCGAAGCCGACCGCGGCTCCGGCGAGGACGCGCAGCCGGGTGGAGCGGCGCCGCGCGGCGAGCAGCGCGCCGGCCAGCGAGCCGAGGGCCATGAGCGTGTTGAAGACGCCGTACATGCCGACCCCGCCGTGGAAGACGTCGTCGGCGTAGGCGCTCAGCCAGATCGGGAAGTTGAACCCGAACGTGCCGACGAAGCCGACAAGGACGATCGGCCAGATCAGCTCGGGGTGCTTGGAGACGTAGTTGAGGCCCTCACGGAGCTGGCCCTTGCCGCGCGGGGCACGCGGGGTGTGGTGCAGCTCGCGGGTGCGCATCAGGCAGAGGCTGGTGAGCGGGGCGAGGAAGGACAGGCCGTTGGCGAGGAACGCCCAGCCCGGACCGACGGCAGCGGTGAGTCCACTCGCGACCGCGGGACCGATCAGGCGTGCCGACTGGAAGTTCGCCGAGTTCAGGCTGACCGCGTTGCGGACCTGGTCGGGGCCGACCATCTCGGAGACGAAGGACTGACGGGTCGGGTTGTCGACGACGGTGACGAGGCCGGTGAAGAAGGCCGCGAGGTAGACGTGCCAGACCTGGACGTTCCCGGTGAGGGTGAGCGTCGCGAGGAAGAGCCCGGACAGGCTCATGGCGCCCTGGGTGACGAACAGCAGGTTCCGCTTGGCGAAACGGTCGGCGATGACGCCGCCGTAGAGGCCGAACAGGAGCATCGGCAGGAACTGCATGGCCGTGGTGATACCGACGGCGGCCGAGGAGCCGGTGATGCTGAGCACCAGCCAGTCCTGGGTGATGCGGGCCATCCAGGTGCCGGTGTTGGAAACGACGGCCCCGGTCGCGAAGAGCCGGTAGTTACGGATCTTCAGCGAGCTGAACATCGAGCTCTTGCCGGGGCGGTCGGTCTTGTCGAGGGCGGCTGGTGCGGGGGCGGAGTCTGCTCCGGGTCCCGTACTCAATGCGGGTTCGCCTCCTTGGCGGCCGTGAACGGCAGGTCGACGTACACCCCGAAGGGCCTTACAGGTGGGCGAGCTTCTCCAGGACGGGGGCGGCGGCGCGGATCTTGGCCCACTCGTCCTCGTCCAGGTTCTCCACGAGCGAGGCCAGCCACGCGTTGCGCTTGCGGCGGCTCTCTTCGAGCATGGCCTCGGCCTGCTCGGTGGAGGTGACGACCTTCTGTCGCCGGTCCTCGGGATGCGGCTCCAACCGGACGAGCCCCTTGGCCTCGAGCAGCGCGACGATGCGGGTCATCGACGGCGGCTGAACGTGCTCCTTGCGGGCGAGTTCGCCCGGAGTCGCGCTGCCGCAGCGGGCGAGGGTGCCGAGCACCGACATTTCTGTGGGGCTCAGCGACTCGTCGACCCGCTGGTGCTTGAGTCGGCGCGACAGGCGCATCACCGCTGAGCGCAGTGCGTTCACTGCGGCTGCGTCGTCACCATGGGAGAGGTCCGGCATGTCGTTAGCTTAACTCATTACTCTCTCTAAAGACCAACCGGGTTCCCGTGACTCCCCCCACCGAATCCTCCGGGACCCCCTTCGTCACCCGTATGAGTGACGTGGCCACGAAAAGTGACACACGGGCGGACAGGGGCCCGCGACCCTGTTGCGCATGGGATCGACAGTGCTCAGCCTGCGGATAGACGGTGAGCTGCTCGACCGGCTCAAGTCCCACGCCGCCAAAAGAGGAATGAGCGTCCAGGACTATGTGGTCCGGACGCTCATTCGAGACGACTTCGACGAACGCTTCGCGACGTCCGTCGAGGAGACAGAGAAGTTCTACGGGGCGGCGTGACTCCTCCGCCTGCGGGCCGTCTGTGGCTGGTCGCGCAGTTCCCCGCGCCCCTGGCTCCCCTTCAGGGCCCTCAGGTCAGACCCAGCGCCGGCATCAGGTAGTAGAAGGCGAAGACCGCCGCGACGATGTACATCGCGACCGGCACCGTACGGGCGCGGCCCGCCGCGACCCGCAGCAGGGTGAAGCTGATGAAGCCGATCCCGATGCCGTTGGTGATCGAGTACGTGAACGGCATCATCACCATCGTCAAGAAGGCCGGGATGGCGATCGTGTAGTCGCTCCAGTCGATGGCACCGATCGAGCCCGACAGGATCAGGAAGCCGACCGCGAGCAGCGCGGGCGTGGCCGCCTGGGACGGGACCATCGTGGCGATCGGCGTGAGGAACAGCGCGACGGCGAACAGACCGCCGGTGATCACGTTGGCGAAGCCGGTGCGTGCGCCCTCGCCGACGCCGGCGGTGGACTCCACGAAGCAGGTGGTGGCCGACGAGGACGAGGCGCCGCCCGCGGCGACGGCGATGCCGTCGATGAAGAGGACCTTGTTCATGCCGGGCATCTGGCCGCTCTTGTCGGTCAGCTTGGCCTCGTCGCTGACGCCCATGATCGTGCCCATCGCGTCGAAGAAGCACGACAGCAGCACGGTGAAGACGAAGAGGATGCCGGTCAGCATGCCGACCTTGTCGAAGCCGCCGAACGGGCTGACCTGGCCCACCAGCCCGAAGTCCGGCATCTCGACCGGGTTGCCGGGCCACTTGGGCGTCGTCAGACCCCAGCTCGGGACGTTGGCGACGGCGTCGATGACCATCGCGACGAGCGTCATGACGACGATGGAGATCAGGATGGCGCCCGGCACCTTGCGCACGATCAGGGCGAGGGTGAGCAGCACGCCGAGCACGAAGACGAGGACGGGCCAGCCGTTGAGGTGACCGTCGGCGCCGAGCTGGAGCGGCACCGTGGTGTGCGCGGCGTCCGGGATGCGGGAGACGAAGCCCGAGTCGACCAGGCCGATCAGCATGATGAACAGGCCGATACCGATCGCGATGCCCTTGCGCAGGCCGAGCGGCACGGCGTTCATGACGCGCTCGCGCAGGCCGGTGGCCACCAGGAGCATCACGACGAAGCCCGCGAGGACGACCATGCCCATCGCGTCGGGCCACGACATGCGGGGCGCGAGCTGGAGGGCGACGACCGTGTTCACGCCGAGTCCGGCGGCGAGCGCGATCGGGACGTTGCCGATGACGCCCATGAGCAGGGTCGTGAAGGCGGCGGTGAGCGCGGTCGCGGTGACCAGCTGGCCGTTGTCGAGCTGGTGCCCGTACATGTCCTTCGCGCTGCCGAGAATGATCGGGTTCAGCACGATGATGTAGGCCATCGCGAAGAAGGTGGCGAAGCCGCCACGGATCTCGCGGCTGACCGTCGAACCCCGCTCGGAGATCCTGAAGAAGCGGTCGAGGCCGTTCTGGGGGGCCGACGGCGGCTCGGTGAGATCGACCGGTGCGGGGGCCGAGCTGGACATGGATGACCTCTGAATCGGTGTGCTGGTGGGGGCGCTGTTTGGCGTTTTCTACGAACAGAAGTGGCCAGACTCAGGCCGTTTCAGTATGAACATATGAGCAAGAAATGGCTATCTCCGCGCGTAGACCCTTGACCCATCAGGGTTCCGGGGCGACTGAAGACGTCGTTTCCCGCTCCTCGTAAGCTGTGCCCATGGAGAAGTGGACCCCCAAGCACGAGGCACCCGAGCCCCTTGAAGGGCCCGTGGTCGCCACCATCACGGGCGGCACGATCCTGTGGTTCGTCCTCTTCCTGGCGCAGCTGCCGTTCTACGGCTGGTTCGACGACCACGGCCACACCTGGTGGATCTGGACCTGCCTGGCCGGCGCCGGGCTCGGACTCATCGGTATCTGGTACGTGCGGGGGCGCGACGCGGCGCTCAAGCGCGCGGCCGCCGAGGCGGGCCCGGCAGCCGAGTAGCGGCCGGCGCACCGCCCGCGTACAACCACGGGACCGGCCCCCCTCGCCGCCATGTCCTCCCCGAGTCGGATCTTTGGCACACCCGAGGGGTGAAGCCGCAAATCCGCCCGTACTGTCGTTTGCATGACGCACATCGACGCGGGCGCCGAGCTGGACCCGGTCCACCCGGTGCCGGTCCCCGAGCGGGCGAGGGGGCTCACCACCGCCGAGGTGGCCGAGCGCGTCGCGCGCGGCGAGGTCAACGACATACCGGTCCGCAGCTCCCGCTCGACCACCGAGATCATCCGCGCGAACGTCTTCACACGGTTCAACGCGATCATCGGCGCCCTGTGGCTGATCATGCTGTTCGTCGCGCCGTTCCAGGACAGCCTCTTCGGCTACGTCATCCTCGCGAACACCGGCATCGGCATCATCCAGGAGCTGCGCGCCAAGAAGACCCTCGACTCACTCGCCGTCATCGGCGAGGCGAAACCGACGGTCCGGCGCGACGGGCAGGCCACCGAGATCTCCACCTCCGAAATCGTCCTCGGCGACCTCATCGAGATCGGCCCCGGCGACAAGATCGTCGTGGACGGTGTGTGCGCCGAGGCCGACAGCCTCGAGATCGACGAGTCCCTGCTCACCGGCGAGGCCGACCCCGTCGTCAAAAAACACCGCGACCCGGTCATGTCCGGCAGCTTCGTCGTCGCCGGCGGCGGCGCGTTCACCGCGACGAAGGTCGGCCGCGAGGCATACGCGGCGCAGCTCGCCGAGGAGGCCAGCCGCTTCACCCTCGTCCAGTCCGAGCTGCGCACCGGCATCTCGACCATCCTCAAGTACGTCACCTGGATGATGGTCCCGACCGCGATCGGCCTCGTCATCAGCCAGCTCGTGGTCAAGGAGAACGACTTCAAGGACTCCGTCGCGCGGACCGTCGGCGGCATCGTGCCGATGGTCCCCGAGGGGCTCGTCCTGCTCACCTCCGTCGCCTTCGCGATCGGCGTGATCCGCCTCGGCCGCAAGCAGTGCCTCGTCCAGGAACTCCCCGCCATCGAGGGCCTCGCCCGCGTCGACACCGTCTGCCTCGACAAGACCGGCACCCTCACCGAGGGCGGCATGGACATCACCGAGCTGCGCCCGCTCGGCGAGGCCGAGGAGAGCTACGTACGCAAGGTCCTCGGCGCGCTCGGCGAGTCCGACCCGCGGCCCAACGCCTCGCTCCAGGCGATCATCGACGCCTACCCCGACAGCGAGGAGTGGCGCTGCACCGAGTCACTGCCCTTCTCCTCCGCCCGCAAGTACAGCGGCGCCGCGTTCAGCGAGGGCGACGGCACCGCCAGCGCGTGGCTGCTCGGCGCGCCCGACGTACTCCTGCCGGCCGGGCACCCGGTGCTCGCCGAGACCGAGGAGCTCAACCACCAGGGCCTGCGCGTCCTGCTGCTCGCCCGCGCCGCCGGCGACCTCGACGACCCGGCGGTCAAGGAGGGCGCCAAGGCCGTCGCGCTGGTCGCCATGGAGCAGCGGCTGCGGCCCGACGCGGCGGACACGCTGCGGTACTTCGCCGACCAGGGCGTCCACGCGAAGGTCATCTCCGGGGACAACGCGGTGTCGGTGGGCGCCGTCGCCGGGAAGCTGGGCCTCGCGGGCGCGCAGGACACGGTCGACGCCCGCACGCTCCCCGCCGACCAGGCCGGGATGGCCAAGGCCCTCGACGAGAACACGGTGTTCGGCCGCGTCACCCCGCAGCAGAAGCGCGACATGGTCGGCGCGCTGCAGTCCAAGGGGCACACGGTCGCGATGACGGGCGACGGCGTGAACGACGTGCTCGCCCTCAAGGACGCCGACATCGGCGTCTCGATGGGCTCGGGCTCGGAGGCGACCCGGGCCGTGGCGCAGATCGTGCTGCTCAACAACAGCTTCTCCACACTGCCGTCGGTCGTCGCCGAGGGCCGCCGCGTCATCGGGAACATCACGCGCGTCGCGTCCCTGTTCCTCGTCAAGACGGTCTACTCGGTGCTGCTCGCCGTCCTCGTGGTCTGCTTCCAGATCGAGTACCCGTTCCTGCCGCGGCACCTGACGCTGCTGTCGACGCTGACGATCGGCATCCCCGCGTTCTTCCTGGCTCTCGCGCCCAACAAGGAGCGCGCCAGACCACAGTTCGTGAAGCGCGTGATGCGGTACGCGATCCCGGGCGGCGTCGTCGCCGGAACGGCCACCTTCGTGACGTATGTGATCGCCCGGCACTACTACACGGGCTCCGGCGCGCTCGACGCCGAGACGAGTTCGGCGACGCTGACGCTGTTCCTCGTCTCGATGTGGGTGCTCGCCATCATCGCGCGGCCCTACACCTGGTGGCGGGTGTGCCTGGTGGCCGCGATGGGCGCGGCGTTCCTGCTCGTCCTCGTGGTGCCGTGGCTCCAGGACTTCTTCGCGCTGAAGCTGGTGGGCGCGTCGATGCCGTGGACGGCGGTCGGCATCGCGGCGGTGGCGGCGGTCGCCCTGGAATTCGTGTGGAGATGGGTCGACCGCCGCTTTCCCGTGTGACGGGCCGTCGTGACTACTGCACGTCGACGAAGTCGCTCGTGGAGGCCACGGCCGGGGTGGTGGAGGTGCCGGCGAAGTTGTAGCGCCAGTAGCCGTCCGAGGCCGCCGTCACGGTGGTCTTCAGACCGCCGGTCGAGGAGGACGTCACCGTCTTGACGGTGGAGTAGGTGCTGGCGCCCTTCTTCTTGAACTGGAGCTTCACGGGCTGCTTGGTGTAACCCATGTACTTGCTGGTGTCCCAGTTGGCGCGGGTGAGCGAGCCGGTGACCGTGATGGTCTTGCCCTTCTTGACCGGCTCGGGCGAGGCGTTGGTCGTGAGCTTCGAGTAGCGCTTCACGCTGCGCTTGCCGTAGTAGTCGTCCCAGTAGATGCTGCCGTCGCCCGCGAGCGCCCCGGCCGTCACGTGCCAGCTACCGGCAAGGGAGTTGGCGAGGTCCCCCCGCGGGTCGACCGTGATGGTCAGCTTGCAGGTGGAGGTGGTGGCGCTGGCGGCGGTGCAGGTGGCGGCGTCTTCGTTCGGCGGCAGGTAGCCGTCGACGTGGTCGACGTCGGAGCCGTGCCACAGGTCGATGTACGCGTCCTGGATGCCGGAGGCGTGGCTGGCGGTCAGGGAGACCGTGAACGTCTTCAGGTTCGTGGTGCCGAGCACCACGTCCTGGCCGCTGTTGACCGTGACGTTGGAGACGACCGGCTCGGCCTCCGCGGCGAAGGCGGACATGTGCTTGGCCGGAGCCTCGGCGGCGAAGCGCTGGGCGGCGCTCGGCTTGTTCAGGTCGGAGGCCGTACCGGTGCCGGCCTGCGCGGCCGGGACGGCGAACGCGGTGAGAGCCAGGGCGCCGGAGATGGTCGCGGCGGCCACAGTGGCACGTATGCGCATGTGTTCCCCAAGGTGGAGAAGGGGTCCCGCGGTGCGAATGCCGTCACGCGGGACCCAAGTGATCTAGGAGTCTGTTGACTCGGAAGATCAGACATGCGGCGGGCGGGGCTGGTTGTACGCCGCGTGAACATTTTGTGATTGGTTTACGCAGCTCCGCCCGCCCCTCAGTCGAACCAGCGGTCCCGCGCCAACTCGGCCGTGCGCGACGGATCCTCGAGGAGTGCCGCGACCTCGAAGCGGCGCGGCCACTGCTCCGCCGCCCACGCCAGGCCCGCCGCCACACCCTCCAGGGTCGAGGCGTGGACCGTGCCGTCGGACGTGCGCCGCCAGTCGACCTCCACCCCGGCGACGAACAGCTCCTCGTGCTCGACGTACGTCTGCGGGGTCGCGGGCCCGAGCAGGGTCCGTACGGACTCCGGCACCGGATGTTCGGCGCCCTCCTGCGTGACCTCGGCGTCCGCCGTCGCGCTCAGCCGCCGCACCTGGAACAGCTCCGCCAGGTCCGCGGCCCGCCCCGGACTCACGGGCAGCAGCGCAAGACCGCCGGCCAGGGGCAGCAGATCGGGCGCGTCCGCGACGACGGCGTCGGCCGCGTCCACGACCCTGACCTCGCCGTCCACCACGGCCCGCAGCTCGTCGGGCAGGGTCACCTGCTCCGGGTCGAGATCGGCCAGCGCCCCGTACAGGGCGTGGAGTTGGGACGCACCGACCTCGCGCTCCGGGTCGGCGAGACGATCGAGGAGCTCGGCCGCGCCGCCCGGTTCGTCGAGGAGCGCGGCGACCGACGTGCGGACGCCGAGCGCGCGCAGCACCTGCTCGTCCTCGAAGCCGGTCGCGTCCGCCGGGTCGTAGAGCCCGGCGAGCAGCGGGTCACCGCCGGCCGCGCGCAGACCGGCCGGCCGGCGGCCGTCGAGGACGGGGTGGTCGCGCAGCCACCAGGCCGTGTACGGGCGGACGATCTCGTGCGTGCCGTCGGGCAGCAGGACCCGTACGGGCTGGGTGAGGGCGTCGCGCAGCGGCGGGCGGGAGAGGAGGGCGAGGGCCTGGGGCCAGCGGTCGTCGTCGACGAGGTCCAGGTCGCGTACGGCGACGAGTTCGGTGGCGACGGGCGGCACGGAGGTGTCGGGCAGCCGGTCGAGTACGTCCTCGCACCACACGTCGACCGCGTCGAGCAGACCGGCGTCGTCCGGCTCCGCGAAGTCGCCTTCGCGCGGGTCGAGTTCGTCCGGGTCGAGGACCACGTCGGTGGCGCGGACCAGGGCGAACCCGGCAAGGACACCGCATGCGGCGAGCGGCTGCTCGCCCCACCGCTCGGCGAGGTCGCCGTCCACCATGCCGAGCTCACCCTCGCGGACGACCTGCGCGAACGGGCTGCCGGGCAGCGCGAGTTCACCGGCGGGCGCGAGTTCGCCCTCGTCGTCGGGCAGCGCGAGCGCGCCCAGCCACGGCTCGTCCCCGGGCTCCAGATTCGCGTCCCGTACGAGGGTGAGGACCAGCTCGGCCAGTTCGTCCACGCCGACCGGGCCGTCGTCGTCGAGGGACCAGGCGTCGTCGTCGAGCGAACCGGCGACGGCCGCCCGCACCTGAGGGGTCGTCAGGACGGCACGGGGCGTCGCGGGCAGCGCGCCCAGCTTCTCGAGCAGGGGGTGCGCGGCGTCCACGTGAGCGACCTTGAGGCCGAGCCGGGCGAGCGTCTCGCCCGGTGTCGCGTCCGGCATGGGCAGCAGCACCTGCCGCGGCCCGATCGTCGTACGTCCCCCGGCCAGCGGCACCGGAAGCCCGGTGAGCCGGTCCGGGTCGACGCCCGCGAGGCTGTCGTACAGGCGCCGCCACCAGCCCGGTTCCTTCTCCAGACCGGCGAGCCGGTCGACGGCCTCCGTCAGCGGGACCCGGGCGACCTCCAGGGTCCGCAGCTCGACGCGGCGCTCCAGGCCCGCGGGCAGCAGGCTCGGCAGGACCTCGGCCAGGACCTTCACGGTCTCGGCGCCGGCGCCCTCGACGACCTCGGCCTCGCGCGGCCGCAGCGTCTCGGGCAGCCCGTCGGCGTCGTCCTTCGTGCGCGGCAGCGCGGGCGGCAGGAACGCGGTGCGGGGCAGCCGGGCCAGGATCGCGCCGCGGAGGCTGCCGTCCAGTTCGCCCCGGCCGAGCGGGCCCGGCACGAGGCCGAGGATGGCGGGGCTCACCGGGCGCCATCCGGCGAGGAGTTCGGCGTAGGCGTCGGCGGCGCGCTCCACCAGGAAGTCGGTGAGCGGCCCGGGGGCGGCGTGCCGCCGGGTCGTGTCGAGGGGGAACGACGCGATGAGGAGCGCGGGCACGCCGAGCGGCTCGTCGCTGGGGGTGGGCGCGTGCAGCACGGGCGCGCTGCGGGGCGGCTCGGGGGCGCCGTCCGCGTCCACCGCCACGGCCCAGGTCACGGACCAGTGCGGGCGCAGGCGCTCTTCGAGGGGCCGGTCGGCGAGGAGTGCGGCTTCGAGCGGGCCGTTGCGGGTGAGGACGCACCAGCGGGTCGTGACGCTCTCGCGCCTGCCGGACACGGCGTCCTCGCGCTCGTCGTCCACCGCCACGTACGGTCCGTCGGTCCTGCGGCGCAGGATGCGCGTACCGGACTCGGTCTCCACGACGACCTCGTCGAGGCCGGGCAGGGCGAGGAGCAGCGTGTCGTCGATGGCGTCGATGAGCCGCGCCGCGAGCGCCTGTGCCGCGGCGTCGCGCAGCGGCAGGATCACGACGGTCTCGTACGGGTCCGGGGCGGAGCCCTCCGCGGCGAACGGGAGCCTGAGCAGCGGCACATGGCCGTCCCGGCGGCGCAGTTCGTCGCCGAGGCCGGGGCTGTGCCGCGCGGTGTCGGCGGCGAGTCCGCGCGCGTCGGTGAGCGACCAGCGCACCCCGCCCGTGCGGCCGACGACCGCGGGCTCGTCGGTCACCGCGAGGACGGCGGCGAACCCGACTCCGAACCGGCCCACCGCGCCGTCGCCCTGCTCACGCTTGGCGGAGGCCCGCAGCGTGGACAGCGACTCGACACCGGCGGCGTCCAGCGGCGCGCCGGTGTTCGCGGCGACGAGCACACCCTCGCGCAGGGTCAGGGAGAAGCGGCCGCCTGAGGTGCCACCGGCGCGGGCGGCGGCGTCGGCGGCGTTCTGGGCGAGCTCGATGACAAGACGGTCGCGGTAGCCGCCGAGGGCGAGGTCCTCCTCGGCGTTGGCGTCCTCACGGAAGCGGGCCGGGCTGCCTGCCCAGGCATCGAGCAGCCCACGCCGCAGACGGGCCGTCCCGAACGGGTCCATCCCCTCGGCTGCCGGGCGCACGATCTTGCTCACGCTCACGGTGTGGTCTCCCTCTGCCGTTCACCCAGGCCAACCCTGGCGACGCAGACGCTACCGCGCTCGGGGAAAGAGAACTGCGAGGGCTACGAGTGGCCGAGGTCCTCCGTGCCGTCCGGGGTCGTCGGGACCGAGCCCGAGTCCGCCGACGGGCGCAGGGGGAACGGGTCCACGCGCGTTTCGTCGATCACGTGGGGAGCCGGCCGGGGAGGCTTCGGCATGACGGCCGCCTCGGAGTGCCCCCCGCAGCCGTACGCGAGGGAGACGACACGTCCGTCCGCCGGAGAGAACTCATTGGCGCAGACACCGAAGGCCTGGCCGAGCGAGCCGCCGATCCGGGCCAGGAAACCGCAGGACACGCAGGTGGCGGGCGCCGCCTGAGCCATCTGTGTCTTCGCCCCGTACGCCTCGTCCCAGCGGTCTGCCGCGATGTGGAGGCCGTACCGGGACAGGACCCGGGCGCGCCGCATGCCGAGCTCCTCGGCGACCGACGCGATGGAGCCGCGCTCGGGTGCGATGGGCAGTTCCGCGGGCGGTCCCACCGTCAGCTCGGCGTCCTCCGCCTCGACGAGTTCGGCCATCTCCTCGGACACCGCGGAGTTCGGCGGCGGGACGTCCTCACCCGAATAGCCGGGCTCGAGCCGAAGATCCTCGGCGTCGGTCGGGAGCAGGTCCCCGGGGCCCATGTCGCCGGGCCGCAGCCGCTCGCTCCATGGCACCCACTCGGGGGCGAGGAGGGCGTCGGGGCCGGGCAGCAGAACCGTCTCGTCGAGGGTGACGACCTTGGCGCGGGAGGCCCGCGCGACCGTCACGGCCCACCGCCAGCCGCGGTAGCCGAACTCCTTGCACTCGAAGAGATGCGTGACCACCCGGTCACCCTCGACGACGACGTCGACGTGCTCGCCCACGACTCCTGGCGCGGCGGCCTCCTCGGCCGCGGTCCGCGCGAGGCCTACCGCCTCGGCGCACAGACGGTCAGGGGTGCGGCTTCGCGTTGTCGCTGCGCTCACAGGTATCGCTTCTCTCCTACGCCGTCTCACGAGTGCGCCACCCTTGCGCGGGGGTACGGACGGAGCGGACCAGGGGGCCGCGTCGACGTCCGCGCCCGAACGTCCTCGGGCGCACCTACGTCACCCATTCTGCGGGATGACCGAGAGGCGCGCGGCCGAGGACAGCTGCCGCAGGCGCGTTACGCACGCTACCTTCTCCCGGCCCGTGCGCCCACACCGACGTACAACTAGCTGTGTCCTGCACCACGCGGCGGAGCGGTTCCGGGGGGTCGTACCGGCGACCCGCTCAGCCGATATCGGCACTAGTCACCACCTTCCGGGGGCACTATGGCTGAGTGACTTCCGCGAGGTCGTCGGCGCGCGCAGCAGGCGGATCGGGCCCGGTGCTCAGGGCGGTCCGCGGGTTCGGGCGCGCCCTGCACCTGCCGTTCACCGGTACGGCGCGCGGGATTCGCAAAGCGACCCACGCGCACGGCGCGGGCGAGTCGGGTCTGGGAAAACTGATCGAGCTGCACGCGGTGAACGGCGCCGGCGACGTCATGATCACCATCGCGCTCGCGTCCACGGTGTTCTTCTCGGTGCCGACGGACGAGGCGCGCGGGCGCGTCGCCCTGTACCTCGGCATCACGATGGCGCCCTTCACCCTCCTCGCGCCCGTCATCGGGCCGCTCCTGGACCGGCTGCCGCACGGGCGGCGCGCCGCGATGGCCGCTTCGATGCTGGCGCGGGCGCTCCTCGCGATCGTCCTGTCCGGGGCGGTGGTCAGCGGCAGCGTGGAGCTGTACCCGGCGGCGCTGGGCGTCCTGGTGGCGTCCAAGGCGTACGGAGTGGTCCGCAGCGCCGTCGTGCCGCGCCTGCTGCCGCCCAGCTTCTCCCTGGTCAAGGCCAATTCGCGGGTGACGCTCGGTGGACTCCTCGCCACCGGTGTGGCCGCGCCGGTCGGCGCCGGGCTCCAGGTGCTCGGGCCGCGCTGGCCCCTCTACGGCGCGTTTGTGATCTTCATTTCGGGGATGGTGCTGTCCTTCCAGCTGCCGCACAAGGTGGACTCCGCGAAGGGCGAGGGGAAGGCGCTCCTGGCGGCCGACGAGCAGCATCTGCACGGCCCGCGCAAGGAGGCCGCCAAGCAGAAGCGCCCCGGTCTGCGCACGGTCGGTCCGGCCGTGACGCACGCGCTGTTCGTCAACGCCTCGCAGCGCTGCCTCTCCGGCTTCCTGATCTTCTTCCTGGCGTTCCTGCTGCGCGAGCACCCCATGTCGGGGCAGAGCGCCGCCGTGTCGCTCGGCATCGTCGGCGTCTCGGCGGGCGCGGGCAACGCGCTGGGCACGGCCGTCGGGGCGTGGCTCAAATCACGGGCGCCCGAGATCATCATCGTGACGGTGGTGGCGGTGGTCCTCGGCGTGGCGATCACGGCCGCGCTGTTCTTCACCGCGTTCCTCACGGCGTGCCTTGCGGCCGTCGCCGGGTTCGCGCAGGCCCTCTCGAAACTGTCCCTGGACGCCCTGATCCAGCGCGACGTCCCCGAGGAGGTCCGCAACTCCGCGTTCGCCCGCTCCGAGACCCTCCTCCAGATGGCGTGGGTCCTCGGCGGCGCCATCGGCATCGCGCTGCCCCTGAACGGAGCACTGGGCCTCAGTGTCGCCGCGGCGATCGTCGGAACGGGCTGGCTGACGACCGTACGGGGCCTGCTGGCCGCCGCGCGCCACGGCGGCCAGGCACGCAGCCGCGTGGCGTGAGGGACGGCCGGGAGAGCGGGAGATCCGCCCCGGATGGCGTGAGCATGCGGCACGCCGCACCCGCATGGCGAGTGTGCGCGGGCCGCCAGATAGCCTGCCCGCATGACCTCCCTGCGTTTCACCGTGCGCAACCGCCGCACCGTGGCAGCCGCCGGCGCCGTCGCTGCCGGGCTGCTCGTCCTCTCGGCCTGCGACAAGCCGACGCCGCTGGCGACCATCACGGTCGGCCGCTCCACGGTGACGTCGGAAGCGGCCTGCTACAACGACGGCAAGACCCTGAACGCCTCCGCGCTGAAGGACTGCCTCAAGAACAAGGACATCAAGTCCATCAAGGTCGACCCCGACGCGACGGTCCGCTTCGGCGTCGACCCGAAGATCGCGGACAAGGGCTGGACCCTGCTGATGAACGGTCAGGCGCTGACCGACGCCAGCAATAAGACGTACCGCACCGTCCCGGGCAGCGTGTTCTTCAACCAGCAGTACGGCGCCACGGGCAGCTCCACGACGGTCTCCATCGTCGAGGGCAGCGGCTCGAAGGCGACCGGCCTGTGGTCCTTCAAGCTCAAGAAGGACGCCTGACGGACAGCGGGCGGGTCCTGATCGCCACCGCCGTCCCCGCGGAGCGGGACGCGGTGGTCAGGGGCCTGTCCGAGGCGGGCGCCGCGCACCCTGCCGTCGATGTCGTCGCGGTGGGCGTCGGGCCCGCCGCCGCGGCGGCCGGTACCGCCACCGCCCTCACCACCGCCGCCCTGTCGGGGCGGCCGTACGGCCTGGTCGTCTCCGCCGGCATCGGCGGCGGGTTCCAGCCGGACGCCCCGCTCGGCTCCGTCGTCGTCGCCGACGCGCTGACCGTCGCCGACCTGGGCGCCGAGACCCCCGACGGCTTCCTGCCCGTCACCGAGCTCGGCTTCGGCACGGTCACGCACCGCCCGCCGCCCTCCCTCGTACGGGACGTCGCCGCGGCCACCGGTGCGCTCACCGGCACCGTCCTGACCGTCTCCACCGTGACGGGCACCGCGGTCCGCGCCGCCGAGCTGCAACGCCGTCACCCCGGCGCCGCCGCCGAGGCGATGGAGGGCTTCGGGGTCGCCGAGGCGGCCGCCGCGCACGGCGTGCCCGTCCTGGAGATCCGCGCGGTCTCCAACGCCGTCGGCCCCCGCGACCGCGCGGCCTGGCGCATCGGCGACGCACTCGCGGCGCTGACCGAGGCGTTCGGGAAGTCCGCGCCCGTACTGGAGAGTTGGAACCGCACATGACGCACCCCGAAGAACTCCGGATCGCCTTCTCGCCCTGCCCGAACGACACGTTCGTCTTCGACGCGTGGGCCCACGGCCGCGTCCCCGGGGCGCCCGCCCTCGACGTGACCTTCGCCGACATCGACATCACGAACGGCGTCGCCGAGCGCCGCTCCCCCGACTTCGACGTGCTGAAGGTGTCGTACGCCGTCCTGCCGTACGTCCTCGACGACTACGCGCTGCTGCCCTGCGGCGGCGCGCTCGGCCGGGGCTGCGGCCCCCTCGTGCTCACGCGCGAGCCGGGCGTCGACCTCAGCGGGAAGACGGTCGCCGTCCCCAGCGAGAAGTCGACGGCGTACCTGCTGTTCCGCCTGTGGACCGCGGACGTCGTGCCCGGCGGGGTCGGCGAGGTCGTCGTGATGCCGTTCGACGAGATCATGCCCGCCGTGCGGGACGGCAAGGTCGACGCCGGACTCGTCATCCACGAGGCCCGCTTCACGTACCAGAACTACGGCCTGCACTCCCTCGCCGACATGGGCGAGCACTGGGAGAACACGACCGGGCTACCCATCCCGCTCGGCGCGATCATCGCGAAGCGGAGCCTGGGCGAGGACCGTCTGCGCCGGCTCGCCGACACGATCCGCACGTCGGTACGCATGGCCTGGGACGACCCGGAGGCCTCCCGCCCCTACGTCCTCGAACACGCCCAGGAGATGAATCCGTCCGTCGCGGACCAGCACATCGGCCTGTACGTCAACGAGTTCACAGCCGACCTCGGCGAGAACGGATACGCGGCGATCCGGGGCTTGCTGACGCGCGCTGCGGCCGAGGGCCTCGTGCCCGCCCTCGGCCCGGGTGCGCTCGCGTTCCCGTAACGCGGTCAGACGTCCAACTGGTCGGCCACCGCCCGCAGCAGGCCCGCGATTTTCGCGCCGGAGGCCTTGTCCGGGTAGCGGCCCTTCTCCAGCATCGGCGTGATGTTCTCGAGGAGCGTCGTCAAGTCCTGGACGATCGAGGCCAGTTCGTCCGGCTTGCGGCGCTGTGCCGCGGCCACGGACGGGGTCGGATCGAGGATCGTCACGGAGAGCGCCTGGTCACCGCGCTGTCCCGCGACGACGCCGAACTCGACACGCTGGCCCGGCTTGAGAGCGTCCACGCCGTCGGGAAGTACGGAGGAATGTACGAAGACGTCGCCGCCGTCGTCGCGGGAGAGGAAGCCGAAGCCCTTCTCGCTGTTGAACCACTTGACCTTGCCGGTAGGCACGTGAAGTCCTCGTCCTCGTACTCGTCATGCCGTTCCGAGCGATGAAGAACGGCGCTGAAAACGGCTCTGGATAGCACTGCAGCGGGCCGCCCGACCCGCCGGCACCAGGCTAATGGTCCAGGAGCCGGTGACAAGACGGCCCGAGGAACCCGGATTGTTCCTTCGCGCTGGGAACTACCCTGGTCGGGTGCGTGACAAAACCCAAGCGAATTCCGCAGGACCCGGCGACCGCCTCGTCAAGGCCGGCGGCATCGTCTTCATCGTCGGAGCCGTGGCCACCCTGGCCACCATGGCCCCTCTGTTCCTCGGAACCGACCCGTTCCCGCCCGTCGCCTACGCGGTGTGCATGCTGATGGGCGTCGGCTTCCTGATCTCCGCGGCCGGAGTGCTGCGCGGGATCGCCGTGCAGCGCCGTCAGGCCCGCTCGGCGACGTAGGCCTCCAGCCAGGCGGGGAACTCCGTCAGATCCGCGAGCACCACGTCCGCGCCGGCCTCGCGCAGCTCCGCCGCGTCGCACGGCCCGGTCGTCACCGCGACGGACAGCGCCTCGGCGGCACGGGCGCCGCGCACGTCGCCGGTGTGGTCACCGACGTACACGGACGCGCCGTGCTCGCGCAGCGCCGTCGCCTTGCCCTCGGCCCACAGATTGCCGATGACCTCGTCGGCGGCGATGTCCAGGTGTTCCAGGTGGAGCTTCGCGCTGGGCTCGTACTTCGCCGTCACGACGATCGCCCTGCCGCCCGCCTCGTGCACCGCGGCGACGGCCTCGTGCACGCCCGGCATCGCGTACGTCCCGGTGATCGCGTGCGCCGGGTAGAGCTCCCGGTACAGGTCGGCCATCTCCGGGATCCGCTCCTCGGGGAACCAGTACGCGAGCTCCTGCTCCAGCGGCGGGCCGAGCCGCGTCACGATCAGATCGGCGTCGAGCTGCGCGCCGGTGCGCTGGGCGAGTTCCAGCCATGTGTCCCTGATTCCCGGCCGTGAGTCGATCAGCGTCATGTCGAGGTCGAAGCCGACCGTCGGTCCCGAAGCTGATCCGTTCGCGCTCTCGTATGCACCCATGGGAGCCATTGTGCATGGGCGTACGATTGCCGCTTAGCTAAGCCTTACCAACCTCGGATTGGTCCATGGGTCAGATCTCAGCCGCCCCCGCCGTGCGGCGACGCATCGTCTGGACGGCGGCCGCGCTCGTGGCCCTCGTTCTCGCGGTCCTGTTCAGCCTCGCCGTGGGCGCTCGCGCGATCGCCCCGTCAGCGGTCCTCGACGCGCTCGTGCACGGCGGCCACAGCGACGACGCCGAGGTCATCAGGGGCCTGCGGCTGCCGCGCACGCTGGTCGGCCTGATGGTGGGCGCCGCGCTCGCCCTCGCCGGGACCGTCCTCCAGGGCATCACCCGCAACCCCATCGCCGACCCCGGGATCCTCGGCATCAGCCAGGGCGCGTCCGTCGGCGTCGTCCTCGCGATCGCGTTCGCCGGCATCCACACGCTCACCGGCTACGTCTGGTTCGCGTTCGCGGGCGCCGCGCTCGCGTCCGTCGCCGTCTACGCCATCGCCTCCAGCGGGCGCGGCGGCGCGACGCCGGTGAAACTCGCGCTCGGGGGCGCCGCGATCAACGCGCTCCTGGTCTCCGTCACCACGGCCGTCCTCACCACGAAGGCGTCCGCCATGGACGAGTTCAGGTTCTGGCAGGTGGGCTCGCTGTCCGGCAGGGACGCGCACATCGTGGGCCAGATCTGGCCGTTCCTCGTCGTCGGCGTGCTCCTCGTGCTGTCCGTCGCGCGCGGGCTCGACGCGCTCGCGCTCGGCGAGGACGTCGCCAAGGGTCTCGGCCAGCGGGTCGCGACCGTACGGATCGTCGGCGGCCTCGGCGCGACGGTCCTCACCGGCGTCGGCGTCGCCGCCGCCGGACCGATCGCCTTCATCGGCCTGGCCGTCCCGCACATAGCCCGCGCCGTCGTGGGCAGCGACCACCGCTGGGTCCTGCCGATGGCGGCCCTCATCGGCCCCGTCATGCTCCTCGTCTCCGACACCGTGGGCCGCGTCGTCTTCCCGCCGAGCGAGGTCCCCGCGGGTGTGATGACCGCGCTGATCGGCGTCCCGTTCCTCGTCACCCTGGTCCGGCGCAAGGCGGTCCCCGCATGAGTACGACCACCGCGCCCCGGGTCCGCCCCGCCGGGTACTCCGTCGTCCGGGCGGGCGGCGCCGCGTTCCTCCTGCACCGCAGGGCCGCCGTCGCCGCCGCGTCCCTCGTGGTCCTCCTCGCGGCCGCCTGCCTCGCCTACCTCTGCGTCGGCGAGTCGTTCATCGCCCCCGGCGAAGTCCTCAGGGTCATCACCGGCCGGCCGTCGCCGGACGAACTCGTCGTCGGCACGCTGCGCGCCCCCCGCATGGTCGTCGGCCTCCTCGTCGGCGCCGCGTTCGGCGCCGCGGGCGCCCTCATCCAGACCGTCGCCCGCAACCCCCTCGCGTCCCCCGACATCATCGGCATCAGCCAGGGCGCGAGCGCGCTGACCGTCGGCGCGATGACGTTCGGCGTCACGTCGTACGCGGTCCTGCCCTACCTCTCCGTACTCGGCGGCCTCCTCGCGGCGCTCCTCGTGTACGCCTTCGCCTGGCGCGGCGGGCTCCACGCGACGCGCTTCGTCCTCATCGGCATCGGCTTCGCCATCGCGCTGCGGTCGGTGACGACGCTCTTCATGACGAAGGGCGACTACCTCGTCGCCCAGCAGGCACAGATCTGGATGACGGGCTCGCTCAACGGCCGCGGCTGGGCGGAGGCCGCCCCGCTCGGCTGGACCCTCCTCGTCCTCGTCCCGTTCGTCGCGTGGGCCGCGCGCGTCCAGCGCACCGTGGCCATGGACGACGACACGGCGACCGCGCTCGGCGTCCGCCTCGGCCGCGTACGCCTCGGCCTCGTCCTGCTCGGCGTCGTCCTCGCGTCCGTGGCGACCGGCGCCGCAGGGCCCGTCGACTTCGTCGCGCTCCTGGCCCCGCAGATCGCCCGCCGGGTGACCCGCACCGCCCAGATCCCGCTCCTGTGCTCGGCGCTCCTGGGCGCGTTCATCGTCGTCGTGGCCGACCTGCTGGCCCGGCGCCTGTTCTCCCCCACCGAACTCCCGGTGGGTGTCCTCACGGCCGCCGTCGGGGCGCCGTACCTGATCTGGCTCATCATCCGCAGCCGCACGGGAGGAAACCGGTGACCCGGCTCAGCACCAGCGCGCTCACCCTCGCCTACGAGGACCGCACCGTCGTCCACGACCTCGACCTCGCCGTCCCCGACGGCCGCGTCACCGTCATCGTCGGACCCAACGCCTGCGGCAAGTCGACCACGCTGCGCGCCCTCGGCCGGCTCCTCAAGCCGAAGAGCGGCTCCGTGCTCCTCGACGGTGAAGCGCTCACCAAGCTGCCCACCAAGAAGATCGCCCAGCAGATCGGGCTGCTGCCGCAGACGCCCGTGGCGCCCGAGGCGATCACCGTGGCCGACCTCGTGGCCCGCGGCCGCCAGCCCCACCAGCACTGGTGGCAGCAGTGGTCCGACGCCGACGAGCGCGCCGTCACCGAGGCCATGGAACGCACCGACGTCGCGGCTCTCGCCGACCGCTCCGTCGACGAGCTCTCCGGCGGCCAGCGCCAGCGCGTCTGGATCGCCATGGCGCTCGCCCAGGAGACCGAACTGCTGCTCCTCGACGAGCCGACGACGTATCTCGACATCGCCCACCAGGTCGAAGTCCTCGACCTCCTACGCCAGTTGAACCACGACAAGGACCGCACCGTCGTCCTCGTCCTGCACGACCTCAACCAGGCGGCGCGCTACGCCGACCACCTCGTCGCCATGAAGTCCGGCCGCATCGTCGCCGAGGGCCCGCCCGCCGAGGTCGTCACGGCGGACCTCGTACGGGAGGTGTTCGGCCTGGACTGCGTGGTCGTCCCCGACCCGGTGACCGGCTCCCCGCTGATCGTGCCCGGCGCGCCCTGGCAGGCCGACGCCCGGCCCGGCGAACGGTCCGTTGCCCGGCCCGCCGCCCCGTCCGACTCCCTCTCCCGGAAGGCAGCCTCATGACCCGCAGCGACCACCGCGCCCTCACCGCCGGAGCACTCGTCCTGACCGGCGCGCTGGCCCTGACCGCCTGCGGCTCGTCCGACGGGGACTCCGGCTCCGACGCGGCTGCCGCGGCATCCCCGAAGACACACACGGTCAGTACGGCGATGGGTGACGTGAAGGTGCCCGAACACCCCACGCGCGTCGTCGTCCTGGACACCGGCGAGCTCGACTCCGCGCTCACCCTCGGCGTGAAGCCCGTCGGGGCGACGCACGCGGCGACGGAGGCGGGCTTCCCGTCCTACCTGCCCGGAGACGAGGTGAAGGGCATCAAGGAGGTCGGCGAGATCGCCAACCCCAACATGGAGGCCGTCGCCGCCCTCAAGCCCGACCTCATCCTCACCAGCAAGGTCCGCGACGGCGCCCGCTACAAGCAGCTCAGCGCCATCGCCCCGACCGTGATGACGGAGTCCACCGGCACCGCCTGGAAGGAGAACTTCCAGGTCCACGCCGACGCGCTCGGCAGGAAGGCCGCGGCGAAGAAGGTCATCGCCGACTACGACGCGCACGTCGCGAAGGTGACCACCGCGATCGGCGGCAAGGAGAAGGCCGCCGCGACGGACATCAACTTCGTCCGCTTCGTCGAGGGCGCCGACATCCGCATTTACGGCAAGCAGAACTACATCGGCTCGATCCTCGCCGACCTCGGCGTCGGCCGCCCCGCCATCACCGACAAGGCCAAGGACGGATTCTCGTACGACGTGAGCCCCGAGAAGATCGACCTCGCGGACGCGGACGTCATCTTCACCTCGACCTACGGCGACCCGAGCAAGGCCAAGGCGACGGAGACGATGAAGAGCGGCCTGTGGAAGAACCTCAGGGCGTCCGAGGACGGCAAGGTCTTCAAGGTCGACGACAACCTGTGGATCGCGGGCATCGGCTACACCGCGGCGCACCAGATCCTCGACGAGTTCCAGAAGGACCTGACCGCCTGACAGCCTCTCTCTTCAAGGCCGTTGCCGCTGCGATCTCCACACCACGAAGAGCGCGGAGGCGACGGCCGCACCCCGCACCACCCATGGCCACGTCGTGCCGATCGCGTCGCTCATCCGCCCGTCCGCGATCGGCTCGCCCCACCGCCCGGTGTTGCGGCCCCACAGCCACACGAGCCCGGCCGTCACCGCGAGCCCCGGCAGCCACAGCACGGCCACCTTCGACTCGCCCTCGCTGAGGCGCCGCGACGCGTACGCGATGATCCATCCGAGGCCCAGCGCGAACCAGTTGCCCATGACCGCGCCGGCCACGAGGAGCGCGGCGGCGAGCAGCAGGAGCGGGTTCGGCCGGCCGGGCAGGGACCGGAGGCGGCGCCCCCGGGACGTCTTCTCCGTGCCCGTCTCCGGCTCGTCGTCCGGGAGTTCGGCCTCCGGCGCGGCCGTGGCCCTGCGTGCCTTGGGCAGGCGCGGGTCGTCCTTGCCCGGCGGCTTGAGTATCTCCGGAATCTCGACGCCGCCCACGAATCCCGGCACGGTGTCCGCAACGCCGAACGGGCTGCTGTCCACGCGCCACCAGTCCGGCTCCGAACCAGGCTCCCCCAGCTCGTCCGTCCCCGCCAGATGCGGCGGCGACGGCGCGTCCCGCACCTCTTCGTCCTCCTGCGGCTCCGCGCGCGGGCCCGGCACGATCCGCCGAAGGCCCTTCGGGCGGGGCTCCTTGGGCCGCTGCTCCTTCGACCTCTGCACGGGCACCGCCGCCCGCGGTGCCTCCGGCTCCGCCGGACCTCGGCCCCTGCCCGCGCCCGTCACCACCTCGTCCGGCGTGCCGAGGCGCTCCAGGATCCGGCGCACCGCAGCCGGGCTGTCCACCGTCGTTTTCGCGCGCCGCGTCTCGATCTCGTTGCGCAGCTCCGACACCAGGCGCATCCGCGTGCCGGAGGGCAGCTGACGCTGCTGAGCCAGGTCGCCGACCCGGCTCAGATAGTCGAAGACGAGCTGATCGCTCTCGATCCCCACGAAGTCCCCTCCGGGGTGGTGGTGTTGACGGTTCGTTCACCCGTTTTACGACGTTACCGTGCCCGGAGCGGCACCGGGGGCCTCTTCCGGGCCCAGCGGGGCCGCCGCCCGGCGGGCCGGTCAGGCGCTACCGTGGCCCGGATGAGCACTCACGAGCCGGACCGCGCCGCCGGGGACGGAAGCGGGGCGGGGAGTACGGCCCCCCGGTCTCTCGCCGAGGCGTTGCGCGCCCGCGACGACGCCTCCCTCGGCGCACTCCTGCGCGCCCGCCCCGATCTGCTCAACCCTGTTCCCGGCGACCTCACGCAGCTCGCCACCCGTGCGGGCACCCGCGCCTCCGTGATCCGTGCGCTCGAGCACCTGGACCGCTTCACGCTCCAGACCGCGGAGGCGCTGGCCGTCGCCCCGGACCCCGCCACGTACGGCACCCTCCTCGCTCTGCTCGCCGGGGACGAGGGGGACGACGCGGGCGTGGACGCCCGTACGGTCTCCGCCGCTCTGCCGCACGCCGTCGCCGCCCTGCGCGAACAGGCCCTGCTCTGGGGGCCCGACGACCGGCTCCGCCTCGTGCGCACCGCCCGTGAACTGCTCGCCCCCGCGCCTCAGCGGCCCTCCCCCACCGGCCTCGGCCCCACCGTCGCCGAGGCCACCTCGGGCATGTCCCCCGGCCGTGTCCAGGAGATCGTGACGGCCGCGGGCCTCGCCTCCACGCACGACCCGGTCTCCGCCGTCGCCTCGCTGACCGCGCTCTTCACCGACCGGCCGCGCATGTCGGCCCTCCTCGACGAGGCGCCCGCGGACGCCGTCGAGGTCCTCTCCCGGCTCGTCTGGGGCCCGCCCTACGGCCAGGTCACCGCCGAGCCCGCCGCCCATCTGCGCTGGCTCCTCGACCGCGGACTCCTCCTGCCGACCGCCCCGGGGACCGTCGTGCTGCCCCGCGAGGCCGCCCTCCACCTGCGCGGCGGACGCGCCCACCGCGCCCTGGAACCCGTACCCCCCGCCGTCGAACCCGCCGCCACCCACCGCCCCACCGTCGTGAACGCGACCGGCGCCGGGCAGGCCTACACCGCGCTCGCCACCGTCGAGGAGTTGCTCAAGGACTGGGACGAGGGCGGGCCCGCCGTTCTCCGCGCCGGCGGGCTCAGCGTGCGCGACCTCAAGCGCACCGCCGCCGCCCTCGACACCACCGAGCCCCTCGCCGCGTTCTGGGTCGAACTCGCCTACGCCGCCGGGCTCATCGCGTCCGACGGCGAGGCCGACGAGCAGTACGCCGCGACGCCCGCCTACGACAACTGGCTGGAGCAGCCCGCCGCCGACCGCTGGGCGCGGCTCGTCGCCGCCTGGCTCCCCGCCACCCGCACCTCCGGCCTGGTCGGCGGGCGCGACGGCGCCGTCGCCGTCTCCGCGGCCGGGCGCACCCTCTCCGTGCTCGGGCCGCACCTCGACCGCTCCGCCGCTCCGGAGGTCCGCCGCCGCGTGCTCGCGCTCCTCTCCGAGCTGCCCGAAGGCGCCTCCCCCGACCCCGAGACCCTCCTCGCCCGGCTCCGCTGGGAGCGGCCTCTGCGCGGCGCCGCCGCCTCCTCCGACGAGGCCGGTGACCCCGACGACCTGCGCGCCCGCATCGCCCGGTGGACCCTCACGGAGGCGGAGCTGCTCGGCTTCACGGGTCGGGGTGCCCTGTCCGAGCACGGGCGGGCACTTCTTGAGGGCGGTGTGACGACTGCTGCGGAGGCTGCCGCCGTCGCTCTGCTCGCTCCGCTGCTGCCCGAGCCGCTGGACCATGTCCTTCTTCAGGCCGACCTGACCGCGGTCGCCCCCGGGCCCCTGGAACGGCCCCTCGCCGAGGCGCTCTCCGTCCTCGCCGACGTGGAGTCCAAGGGCGGCGCGACCGTCTACCGGTTCACGCCCGGGTCCGTACGGCGCGCACTCGACTCCGGCCGCACCGCCTCCGACCTGCACGACTTCCTGAACACGCACTCCCGTACGCCCGTCCCGCAGCCCCTCGCGTACCTCATCGACGACGTGGCCCGTAAGCACGGGCATCTGCGCATCGGCGCCGCCTCCGCGTACGTGCGCTGCGACGACGACGTACTCCTGGGCGAGATCCTCGCCGACAAGCGCTCCGCCGCCCTGCGCCTGCGGCGGCTCGCGCCGACCGTCCTCGCCGCGCAGGCCGACCCCGCGGCGCTCCTGGAGGGCCTGCGGCAGATGGGGTTCGCGCCCGCCGCGGAGAGTCCCGAGGGCGATGTGCTGATCACCCGCGCCCACGCCCGCCGCACTCCGCCGCGCAGCGCCCCCGAGCCCGTCCCGGAGGGGCCGCCCGTCCCGGACGGCACGCTCCTGACCGCCGCCGTGCGCGCGATCCGCGCGGGCGACCTCGCCTCCACGACGCCGCGCAAGCACGCGCCGGGCGAGCAGAGCGGGGCGCTTCCCCGCACCAGCGCGGCGGACACGCTGGCCACGATGCAGGCGGCCGTGCTGACGGGTGAGGCCGTGTGGATCGGCTATGTGAACGCGGAGGGCTCCGCCAGCCAGCGCGTGATCGCCCCGATCCGGGTCGAGGGCGGGTTCGTCACCGCGTACGACCACACGGCGGACGAGGTGCGGACGTATCCGCTGCACCGGGTGACCGGGGTGGCCGAGCTGGAGGCCGAGGCCTGACGCCGGGGTCCGTGCCCCCACGTCCCGTCGGCGGCCGACCGTACGCGGTTCGTACGCGTCATGCGGCACACTGGACGTTTGGCCCCGCGCCTCGCGGAGCGCGGTGGAAGGGATACACGTGAACGGACCGCTCATCGTCCAGAGTGACAAGACGCTGCTCCTGGAGGTCGACCACGACCAGGCCGACGCCTGCCGTCGTGCCATCGCGCCCTTCGCCGAGCTGGAGCGCGCCCCGGAGCACATCCACACCTACCGGCTGACGCCTCTCGGGCTGTGGAACGCGCGGGCCGCCGGCCACGACGCCGAGCAGGTCGTGGACGCCCTCGTCGAGTACAGCCGCTACCCCGTCCCGCACGCGCTCCTGGTCGACATCGCCGAGACCATGGACCGGTACGGGCGTCTCACGCTGTCCAAGCACCCGGCGCACGGCCTCGTCCTGACCACCACGGACCGGCCGGTACTCGAGGAGATCCTCCGTTCCAAGCGCGTGGCCCCGCTGGTCGGCGCCCGCATCGACGCCGACACCGTCGCCGTGCACCCCTCGGAGCGCGGCCAGATCAAGCAGACGCTCCTCAAGCTGGGGTGGCCCGCCGAGGACCTCGCCGGTTACGTGGACGGCGAGGCGCACCAGATCGATCTCGCGGAGGACGGCTGGGCGCTGCGCCCGTACCAGAAGCAGGCCGTCGAGGGCTTCTGGCACGGCGGGTCCGGCGTGGTCGTGCTGCCCTGTGGCGCCGGTAAGACGCTGGTGGGCGCCGGCGCGATGGCCGAGGCCAAGGCGACGACGCTCATCCTCGTCACCAACACGGTCTCCGCCCGGCAGTGGAAGCACGAGCTGGTCAAGCGGACGAGCCTGACCGAGGACGAGATCGGCGAGTACAGCGGGACGAAGAAGGAGATCCGGCCCGTCACCATCGCCACGTATCAGGTGCTGACCACGAAGCGGAAGGGCATCTATCCGCATCTGGAGCTCTTCGACTCCCGCGACTGGGGGCTCGTGATCTATGACGAGGTGCATCTG
Source organism: Streptomyces sp. CB01635 (assembly GCF_002803065.1). GTDB lineage: Bacteria > Actinomycetota > Actinomycetes > Streptomycetales > Streptomycetaceae > Streptomyces. Next base: position 181,043 of record NZ_NNBL01000010.1, on the reverse strand, counting down.
CTGCCCGCGCCCGTCTTCAAGTTCACCGCCGACCTCCAGGCCCGGCGGCGCCTCGGCCTCACCGCGACGCTGGTGCGTGAGGACGGGCGCGAGTCGGACGTCTTCTCGCTGATCGGCCCCAAGCGCTTCGACGCTCCGTGGAAGGAGATCGAGGCCCAGGGCTACATCGCGCCCGCCGACTGTGTCGAGGTGCGCGTCAATCTGACCGACAGCGAGCGGCTCGCCTACGCGACCGCGGAGGCCGAGGAGAAGTACCGCTTCTGCGCCACCACCGCGACCAAGCGGAAGGTGACGGAGGCCCTCGTGCGCAAGCACCAGGGTGAGCAGACCCTCGTCATCGGGCAGTACATCGACCAGCTCGACGAGCTGGGCGAACATCTGGACGCCCCCGTCATCAAGGGCGAGACCAGCAACGCCCAGCGCGAGAAGCTGTTCGACGCGTTCCGCAACGGCGAGATCTCCGTTCTCGTCGTGTCCAAGGTCGCCAACTTCTCGATCGACCTGCCCGAGGCCACGGTCGCGATCCAGGTGTCCGGCACCTTCGGGTCCCGGCAGGAGGAGGCCCAGCGCCTCGGCCGGGTCCTGCGCCCGAAGGCCGACGGGCACGAGGCCCGCTTCTACTCCGTCGTCGCCCGCGACACCATCGACCAGGACTTCGCGGCCCACCGCCAGCGCTTCCTCGCCGAGCAGGGCTACGCGTACCGGATCGTCGACGCGGACGAACTCCTCGCGGGCGAGCAGGGCAGCTGACCAGCAGCAAGCAGGGCCCGTCCACCGTGTGTGGACGGGCCCTGTTGCTTATTCCTACGACTGCGGCCTGAAGTTCCTCAGGCGCAGGCTGTTGCCCACGACGAACACCGACGAGAACGCCATCGCCGCGCCCGCGATCATCGGGTTCAGAAGGCCCGCCGCGGCCAGCGGCAGCGCGCCGACGTTGTAGGCGAACGCCCAGAACAGGTTGGTGCGGATCGTCCCCAGCGTCCGCCGGGACAGGCGGATCGCGTCGGCCGCCGCCCTCAGGTCGCCCCGGACCAGCGTCAGGTCGCCGGCCTCGATCGCCGCGTCCGTGCCCGTGCCCATCGCGAGCCCCAGGTCGGCCTGCGCCAGGGCCGCCGCGTCGTTGACGCCGTCGCCGACCATGGCCACGGAACGCCCTTCGCCCTGAAGCCTCTTCACCACGTCGACCTTGTCCTGCGGCATGACCTCCGCGATCACCTCGTCGATGCCGACCTCGGCGGCCACCGAACGCGCCACGGCTTCGTTGTCGCCGGTGAGGAGGATGGGTGTCAGGCCGAGGCCCCGCAGTCGCCGTACCGCTTCCGCGCTGGTCTCCTTCACCGCGTCCGCGACTTCGAGGACCGCCCTGGCCTCTCCGTCCCAGGCCACCGCGACGGCCGTGCGCCCCGCCGCCTCGGCCTCCGCCTTGGCGCGCTCCAGCTCCACCGGCAGCCGGATCTCCCACTCGGCGAGGAGCTTTTCGCGGCCGACGAGTACGGCGTGGCCGTCCACGATGCCCTGCACGCCGAGCCCGGGAAGGTTCGCGAAGTCCTCGACGGCGCCGAGCTCGCCCACCTTCTCGCGGGCCCCGTCCGCGATGGCCTGCGCGATCGGGTGCTCCGAGGAGTGCTCCAACGCCCCCGCGACACGCAGGACTTCACCCGTGTCCGTGCCGTCCGCCACGTGTATGGCGAGCAGTGTCATCCGGCCGGTCGTGACCGTTCCGGTCTTGTCCAGGACGATCGTGTCGACCGCACGCGTGGTCTCCAGGACCTCCGGGCCCTTGATGAGGATGCCGAGCTGCGCGCCGCGCCCCGTGCCGACCATCAGCGCCGTCGGTGTGGCGAGGCCCAGGGCGCAGGGGCAGGCGATGATGAGGACGGCGACGGCCGCGGTGAAGGCGGCCGTGATGCCGGCACCGTTGCCGAGCCAGAACCCGAGCGTGGCCAGCGCGAGCCCGATGACGACCGGCACGAACACGGCGGAGATCCGGTCGGCGAGGCGCTGCGCGGCGGCCTTGCCGTTCTGCGCGTCCTCCACGAGGCGTGCCATACGGGCGAGTTGGGTGTCCGCGCCGACTCGGGTGGCCTCGACGACGAGGCGTCCGCCGACGTTCAGCGTCGCGCCGGTGACGGCGTCCCCGACTGCGACCTCCACCGGCACGGACTCGCCGGTCAGCATCGAGGCGTCGACGGCGGAAGCGCCCTCGACCACTGCGCCGTCGGTGGCGATCTTCTCGCCGGGCCGTACGAGGAACCGGTCGCCGGCCTTCAACCCGGCTACGGGGACGGTCTCTTCACGTCCTCCCTCGCGCACGAGCGTGACGTTCTTGGCCCCGAGTTCGAGCAGCGCCTTGAGCGCCGCGCCGGCCTTCCGCTTGGACCTGGCCTCGAAGTAGCGCCCGGCGAGGATGAAGGCGGTGACTCCGGCGGCGGCCTCCAGGTAGATGTTCCCGGCGCCGTCACTGCGGGCGATGGTCAGCTCGAAGGCGTGCGTCATGCCGGGCATGCCGGCGGTTCCGAAGAAGAGCGCCCACACCGACCAGAGGAACGCGGCCGACGTCCCGACGGAGATGAGCGTGTCCATCGTCGCGGCGCCGTGCCGCGCGTTCGTGAAGGCGGCCTTGTGGAAGGGCCAGGCCGCGTACGTCACGACGGGTGCCGTCAGCGTGAGGGACAGCCACTGCCAGTACTCGAACTGGAGGGCGGGGATCATCGCCATCGCCACGACGGGCACGGCCAGCACCACGGCGGTGACCAGTCGCTGCCGGAGCGGCGCGAGTGAGTCGGCCGACGCCTGCGATTCCGCCTCCTCGGCCTTCTCCTCGTCGGTCGCGGACGGCTCCTGGGCCGTGTAGCCGGTGGCCTCGACCGTCGCGATCAGGTCGGCCACCGCCACCCCGTCGGCGAAGGTGACCTTCGCCTTCTCCGTCGCGTAGTTGACGGTCGCCGCCACGCCGTCCATCCGGTTCAGCTTCTTCTCGATCCGGGCGGCGCACGAGGCGCAGGTCATGCCGCCGATGGCGAGTTCCACCTCTGCCGCCTGGGCGGCGGAGGGCGCGGTGGCGACTGGGTGCGCCGACATGAGGCCTCCTCGGTTGCGGTCTGGCTCCGGTACCCGGGGTGGGTATCGCTTACGAGATCCAATCTATACCCATGGGGGGTATCTGGCGCAAGCGTTCCCGCCGCTTGACTTCATACCCCCCAGGGGTATGGTCGAGCTATCCGTCACCGGACACCGACACCGTCCGCACATCAGGAGCCGACATGAAGACCGGACTGAAGATCACCGCCTTCGCAGCCGCCGTCGCCGCGACCTTCGGCACCGCGTACGGGGTGGGCAAGGGCGTCGACCCCATAGCCGCGGGCGAACAGAAGACGGCAGGGCATGCGGAGGGAGGACATGCGGAGGGAGGACGTACGGAGGAGATGCAGGACGGGCACGCCGGCCACGGCGCATCGGACACCGCGGCCGCCGCCGTCCCCGGCGGGCTGCAGATCTCCGAGCGCGGTTACACGCTCGACCTGCGGACCCGGCGCATCGCCGCCGCCGGAGAGCGCACCGAGCTGAGTTTCGCGATCACGAAGGACGACACGGGCCGCAAGGTCACCGCGTACCGGACGGAGCACGGCAAGCAGCTGCACCTGATCGTGGCCTCGCGGGACCTCACGGTCTACCGCCATCTGCACCCGGCCCGCGCGGCGGACGGCACCTGGAAGACGCCGGTCGAGCTGCCGAAGGCGGGCGGTTACCGGGTCTTCGCCGACTTCGCCCCGCGGGCGGAGAAGGAGGGCCTCACCCTGGGGGCGGACCTGTCGGTCGCCGGAAAGTACGCACCCCGAGACCTCCCGGCAGCCTCGCGCACCGCCGACGCCGGCGACGGCTACAAGGTGCGGCTGGGCGGGGACCTCGGCGCGGGCTCGGCGAGCGAGCTGACCCTGACCGTCGCGAAGAACGGCAGGCCGGTCACCGACCTCCAGCCCTATCTCGGCTCGTACGGACATCTGGTCGCCCTGCGCTCCGGCGACCTCGCGTATCTCCACGTCCACCCGAACAAGGGCGGGCCGGGGCCGGAGGTCTCGTTCACGGCGACGGCGCCCAGCAATGGGACGTACCGCCTCTTCCTGGACTTCAAGCACAACGGCACCGTGCGCACGGCGGAATTCACGGTGCACGCCGGGCAGAGCGCGGGTGATCATTCGGAGGGGCACGGCCACTGATCGTCTGTCGGCGCGGGCCGTCTGCGCGTAGTCTGGCCTATTGGACTAGACCTCTAGGACCTGTTGTGACGACAGGCCCTGGAGCCCGGCCGCCACCGTATCCGCACCCGCCTTCGCAACCGACAAAGGGGTCCCATGAGCAAGCGTGCAGTCCTGGAGGTGATCGCGCTCGACGCCGAGGACGCCGTCGCGGCCCAGGTGGGCGGCGCCGACCGCCTGGAGCTGGTCACCGACATGGCGGCGGACGGGCTCACCCCGTCGCGCGAGACGTTCGGCCGGATCCGCGCGGCCGTCGGCATCTCGCTGCGGGTCATGATCCGGCTCGCGGACGGATTCGCCGCGGGCGACCTGGACGCGCTGGCCGAGACCGCGCGCGGGCTGCGCGCGGAGGGGGCCGACGAGTTCGTGCTCGGCTTCCTCGACCCGGCGGGCGGCCCCGACCTCGCGGCGGTCGAACGGATCACGGCTGAGCTGGACGGCTGCCGCTGGACGTTCCACCGCGCGATCGACCGGACCGCGGACCGCGCCGGCCTGCGCAAGCAGCTCGCGCACGCGCCGGGCCTCGACACTTACCTGACGGCCGGCTCACCGGACGGCGTGGACGCCGGGCTCGACGTCCTGGCGGCGGAGGCGGCCCGCTCGGGCGAACCTGGTTACGAGCAGCAGATCCTGGTCGGCGGCGGCCTCCGCCTCGACCACCTGCCGCGCCTGAAGGCGGCGGGCCTCGACGCCTTCCACATCGGCGGCGCGGCCCGCCCCCGGGGCTGGACGGCCCCGGTGTCGACGGAGGCGGTCCGCTCGTGGCGCGAGGCGGTCGACACCCCCTAGGCGGCCGTCACACCGCCAGCTGCTCCGGCAGCTCCGCGGCGTGGACCACGACCAGACCGGAGACGGCCCGGGTCAGCGCCACGTACAAACGCCGCAGTCCGGTCCGCTCGTCGGGTTCGCCGTCGACGACTGCGGCGGGCTCGTCGAGGACCACGTAGTCGTATTCGAGGCCCTTCGCGAGCGAGGCCGGTACGAGGGTGAGACGGGTCTGCGCGGTGGTCTCCTCGCCGGGGCCCAGGTAGGTGATCCCGGCGTCCGCGAGGGCTGCGGCCAGGGCGGGGAGGCGGGCGTCGGCGGCGATGAGACCCACGGACCCCTCCCGCTCCAGCGCCTCGGTACACGCGGCGACCACGTCGTCGGTCCCGCGCGCGGCCTCCCGGACCTCGAAGGCGCCGGGGTTCTCACGGACGGACGAGACGGGCGCGAGTCCGGGCGCGATGTGGGGCAGCAGCCGGGACGCGTACGCGATGACGTCGCGCGGCACGCGGAATCCGACGGTCAGCTCCTCGACCACGGCATCCTCCTTGCCCAGATGCCGCAGCGCCTCGGCCCAGCTGCGCGTGGCCCAGGGCGTCGTGCCCTGCGCGAGGTCGCCGAGGACGGTGGCGGACCCGGTGGTGCAGCGCCGCCCGACGGCCCGGTACTGCATCGGCGAGAGGTCCTGCGCCTCGTCGAGCACCACATGCCCGAGGGAGTGCGTACGGGCGACGAGATCGGTGACCTCGTCGATCAGCACGGCGTCGGCGGAGGACCACTTGGCGGCCCGCACACTGCGCGCCGGCCGCTCCCAGAGCACGCACTTCTGCTCGTCCTCGCTGAGGACACCCTCCGCGTGCTCGGCGAGGAACTCGGCGTCGGACAGCAGCCGCAGCACGAGCTTCGCGGGATCGACGGCGGGCCAGAGGACCTTCACGGCGGCCTTGACGGCCGCGTTCCTGGCCACGGCGTCCTGCACACGGTCGTCGGGCGCCTCTCCCGACCGCTCCATCTGTACGAGGACGGCGTGGGCGATGCGCTGCGGAAGTGCGTCGCGGGCGGCGCCGTAACGCATGTCGCGCGCCATCAACTCCCGCACGATCGCCTCCAGTTCGTACGCGGGCACCCGCCACCGCCGGGACCCGCGCACGACCACGAGCGGCTCCACGGGCAGCGTGATGTGCGACCGCACGGCCCGCCGCAGGACCTCGGCCATCCGCGCGTCGCCCTTGACCACGGCGGTGTCCGCGCCGTCGGCGCCCCGCACCTCCACATGGGCGACTAGGTCGTCGACGGTGGCCTGCTTGACCTCCAGCTCACCCAGCGCGGGCAGCACTTGCTCGATGTAGTGGAGGAAGGACCGGTTCGGCCCGATGACCAGGGTCCCGGTGCGGGCGAGCCGCTCGCGGTGGGCGTACAGCAGATAGGCGACGCGGTGGAGGCCGACGGCGGTCTTTCCGGTACCGGGCCCTCCCTGGACGCACACGGACCCCGAGAGCCCGCTCCGCACGATCTCGTCCTGCTCGGGCTGGATGGTGGCAACGATGTCGCGCATGGGCCCGACGCGGGGGCGCTCGATCTCGGCCTGGAGCAGCGCGCTCACGACCTCGGCCTCGGCGGGATCGGACAGCCGCTCGTCCTCGTACGCGGTGAGGTCCCCGCCCGTGTACCCGAACCGCCGGCGCAGCCCGACGTCCATCGGGTCCTTCTTCGAGGCGCGGTAGAAGGGCTGCGAGACGGGGGCGCGCCAGTCGATGACCATCGGATCGCCGGCCGCGTCATGAACATGCCGCCGCCCGATGTAGAACCGCTCCCCGCCGGCCCCTTCCGCCTGGTCGGCGCCGGGGGCGTGCAGGTAGTCGAGCCGCCCGAAGAACAAGGGGGTGTGCGACAGATCGGCCAGGGCCTTGATCCGGTCGTCGATCTGGCGCTGCAGAACGGCGGCGTTCACCCAGTTCGCGGTGACGTCGGCGATGTTGAGGGATTCCACGTCCTCGCGCATGGCGCGCAGGGCGGAACGGGACGACGTGAGGTGGGCGCGCTCGCGGGAGAGCGGGTCGTCGAGGGACACGGGCGATGCCTCCGGGCTCCGGGGGGTTCGGTTACACACGGCAGCCGGCCGGTTTCCGTCCGGGCGGCGGCGCTCCACGGAGGGAGGCGGGCAAGGCGGACCACCTTACTCCCGCCCCAACACGCGACCAACACATTTATTTCCCGTTTTCCGGGGAGCCGTGAGGGCCCTGGGGGACGGAGTCACCCCCAGGACGCACGCCCGCCGCCGCAACCTACACCTCCGGACCGATGTGCACGGAATGCCCGTATTCCACCATGGGGGCATGACGACCATGACGTTCACTCACGGTGCCACCGCAGTCACGGAGACCCACCACCCCCACCTCCTCGGAAACGCCCTGCGAGCGGCCAAGGTCATCGTGACCTCGGCGCTCGGCGTGATCCTTCTGGGCGAGTACGACGAGGAGGCCGGCGTACAGAAACGATCAGGACCGTACGGGCCACCCCCGGACCGGTGAGTGCCGACGGGGCCCGCCGACGAGGTTCACCGGCAGGGTCTAGGGTCGCCGCATGCGGGACGACCTGAGGAAGGCCTGGGCTGAGACACTCGCCACGGCCCAGCACGCGACAGCCACACCCACCACCCCGGACGCCTACGCGGACAACCTCCTGGCCCGCTGGTCGGAGCCACAGCGCCGCTACCACACGACGACGCACCTCAAGGCGGTCCTGGACCACATCGACGTACTGGAGGACCACGCCGACGACCCGGCCCTGGTCCGCCTCGCGGCCTGGTTCCACGACGCGGTGTACCTCCCCGAGCGCTCGACGAACGAGGAGCGCTCCGCGCGCCTGGCCGAACGGGCCCTGTCGGAAGCGGGCCTGACGGATCAGCAGATCGACGAGGTGAGCCGCCTGGTCCTGCTCACGGTGACGCACGACCCGGACGAGGACGACCACAACGGCGAGGTCCTGTGCGACGCGGACCTGGCGATCCTGGCGGCGGCCCCGGACGCGTACGCGGCCTACGCGGCGGCGGTCCGGGAGGAGTACGGCTTCGTACCGGACGAACCGTTCCGCGAGGGCCGCGCAGCTGTCCTGCAGCAACTCCTCGCCCTGCCCCGCCTGTTCCGCACCCCGTACGGCGCTGCGCACTGGGAGGAGCGGGCCCGCGAGAACCTCACGGCGGAGCTTGACCTGCTGACTCCCCAAACCGGTTGATCCGCGCGAGCGGCTGCCGCATCCTCGCCCCATGACACTCCTCACCATCGCGGCCGCCCGCGTACGCCTGCACGAGCTGTCCCTGGAGTCGGCCAGGGACCTGAACGCGGACAGCGGGTCGGGCGGCTTCACCTGGCTGGACGGGGACGCACCGGACGGCACCCGGACCGGCTCCGGGATCACGGTGAAGGCCCACGCGGCGGGCACGTACCGCGAGGGCTGGGGAACGTACGCGATCGTGCGGACCGAGGACGGACGCGCGGTCGGCGGGATCGGCTTCCACAGCGCTCCGGACGAGGAGGGCCGCGTCGAGATCGGCTACGACGTGACGGAGGGGGCGCGCGGCCGGGGCTACGCGACGGAGGCGGTGCGGGCGATAGCGGCATGGGCGCTGTCGCAGCCGGCCGTCACCGCGGTGACGGCGAACACGGACCTGGACAACGGCCCGTCCCAACGGGTACTGGAGCGGGCCGGTTTCGTACGGATTCCGACGACAGAGGACCTCTGCGCATACGAACTGTTGGGAATTTAAGCAACGCCGCGTCGCGTTGTGTCACGTCATGCCTGACTCTGCTCGGAAAGCTCCCGAAGACCCCGCCGAAGACCCCGCGGACGCCGCCGCGACTGCCCCTGTGGACGCCCCCACCCGCATGCCGCTGGCCGTCTACATCCTGGGCCTGGCGGTGTTCGCGCTGGGCACGTCCGAGTTCATGCTGTCGGGCATCCTGCCCGCGATCGCCGACGACATGGACGTCACGATCCCGCAGGCGGGCCTGCTGATATCGGCCTTCGCGCTCGGCATGGTGGTGGGCGCGCCGCTGCTCGCCGTGGCGACGCTGCGCCTGCCGCGCCGCACCGCGCTCATCGCGCTGATCTCGGTGTTCGGCCTGGGCCAGGTCGCGGGCGCGCTGGCGCCGACGTACGCGGTCCTGTTCGCGTCGCGGGTCGTGAGCGCGCTGGCCTGCGCGGGGTTCTGGGCCGTGGGCGCGGCGGTGGCCATCGGCCTGGTGCCGGTGACGCAGCGGGCGAGGGCCATGGCGGTGATGATCGGCGGTCTGTCGATCGCGAACGTGCTGGGCGTCCCGGCGGGCGCGTTCCTCGGTGACGGTCTGGGCTGGCGGGCGGCGTTCTGGGCGGTGGGCGCGGCCTCGGCGATCGCGCTGGTGGGGGTGGTGACGCTGATCCCGCGGATCCCGCTCCCGGCGCAGAGGCCGCAGCTGCGGCGCGAGCTGGCGATCTACCGGGACCGCCAGGTCTGGCTCTCGATCACGGTGACGGCGCTGGCGGCGGGCGGCGTGTTCTGCGCGTTCAGCTATCTGTCACCGCTGCTCACGGATGTGGCGGGCCTGGACGAGGGCTGGGTCCCGACGGTCCTCGCGCTCTTCGGCGTCGGCGCGCTGGTGGGTACGACGGTCGGTGGCCGGGTCGCGGACGCCCACCTCTTCGGGGTGCTGCTGAGCGGGATCGCGGCGTCCACGGTGTTCCTGGTGGCGCTGGCGCTGCTCGGCGGGTTCGCGGTGGCGGCGGTGGCGCTGTCGTTCCTGATGGGCTTCTCGGCGTTCTATACGGCGCCGGCGCTGAACGCCCGCATGTTCAACGTGGCGGGCGCGGCCCCCACGCTCGCGGGGGCGACGACGACGGCGGCGTTCAACCTGGGCAACACGGGCGGGCCGTGGCTCGGCGGCACGGTGATCGACGCGGGGCTCGGCTACCCGGCGACGGCGTGGGCGGGCGCCGCGATGACGGTGACGGCGATCGGCGCGACGGCGGTGTCACTGCGCATGCACCGGTCGACCACGAAGGTGATCGCCACATCCTCCAGGGCGGGCCTCAACTCCCCACCGCAGGACGCCCCTTCGGCCTCCGCAGCCCCGCCTCGGTGAGCCTGCGCACCAGCTCCTTCGAGCCGATCTGCACGGCCCCGGCCCGCACCGCGTCCTCGTAGCGGTGCGACGGCAGGTCGTAGTGGTCGCGCTCGAAGGCGCGGGGCGGGACGCCGAGCAGCTCGGCGAAGAGATGGAGCTCGCCGAAGGAGACGTCGCTGACCAGGTGGGACCACATGCGCCCGTGCCCGGGCCAGGTCGGCGGATCGATGTAGACGGTCATCGCGCGACGGTGCCGAGGGACCCCACGGGCGCCACGACCACGCCCGCCTCGCTGCACACCCAGTGCGGGTCGGGGCCCAACTCCGGTTCCACATCGAGGGCGTGGGGTTCGCCGGAGCCGCACACCGGGCACAGGGGCCAGCGGCCGGAGCGTTCGAGGAGTCCGTCCTGGACGTCCTGCGCGACGAGCCCGGCGACGTATTCGATCCCTTCCGGCCACTGCTCGACCCACCAGCGGCGGTGCACTATCGAGTCCTCGACGAGGGACACGACGTCGGCGTGGGCGATCTCGCCGGAGCCGAGGTCGGCGAGTACGAGGGCGCGGGCCGCGTGCAGCGCCTGTTCGAGGGGGCTGATCTCCATGTAGCCATTGTGCTCCCTCGGCGTACGCGCCCACCTACCCCTCAGCACGGCCGAAGGGCCCGGAAGACGTGCTGTACGGCACAGCCGAAGGACTCTTGACGCCGCACCCCCCTGAAAATATCTTTCAAATGTGACCAGCAACGTGAAGGAAATTTTCGCAGGCGACGCGCCGCCCGCCCCGGCCGCCCTCGCGGCCAAGGTGCGGACCCTCGCGCCGTCGATGACCCGCTCCATGCAGCGGGTCGCCGAGGCCGTCGCCGGTGACCCGGCCGGCTGCGCGGCCCTCACGGTCACCGGCCTGGCCGAGCTCACCGGCACCAGCGAGGCGACGGTGGTCCGTACCGCCCGCCTCCTCGGCTACCCCGGATACCGGGACCTGCGCCTCGCCCTCGCCGGGCTCGCCGCCCAGCAGCAGTCGGGCCGCGCCCCCGCCGTCACCGCGGACATAGCGGTCGACGACCCCATCGCCGACGTCGTCGCGAAGCTCGCGTACGACGAGCAGCAGACCCTCGCCGACACCGCGGCCGGACTCGACACCGTGCAGCTCGGCGCGGCCGTGAACGCGCTGGCGGGCGCCCGCCGCATCGACATCTACGGCATCGGCGCGTCCAGCCTCGTCGGCCAGGACCTCGCCCAGAAGCTCCTGCGCATCGGGCTGATCGCCCACGCCCACGGCGACACGCACCTGGCGATCACCAACGCCGTACAGCTGCGCGCCAAGGACGTCGCCATCGCCATCACGCACTCGGGATCGACCGGCGACGTGATCGAGCCGCTCCGCGTCGCCTTCGAGCACGGGGCCGCCACGATCGCGATCACCGGCCGCCCCGACGGCCCGGTCTCGCAGTACGCCGACCACATACTGACCACGTCCACGGCCCGCGAGAGCGAGCTGCGGCCGGCCGCGATGTCGTCCCGCACGAGCCAGCTGCTCGTCGTGGACTGCCTGTTCGTGGGCGTCGCGCAGCGTACGTACGAGACGGCGGCCCCGGCACTGTCCGCTTCGTACGAGGCGCTCGCACACCGTCACACGCCGCGCGGCTCCCGCTAGGCGACGCGCCCGCACTCCCCCTGAAGCCACTGCCGCACCGGACCCCACCGCCGCACCGGAAAGAGCCGCACACGTCATGACCTCCACGACCGACGCCGCCGACAACTACAGCGAACTGCGCGCCCAGCTCGCCACGCTCACCACCGAGGCGTTCCGCCCGGAACTCTCCGAGATCGACCGGCTGTCGACGGTGGAGATCGCGCAGATCATGAACGGCGAGGACGCGAGCGTCCCCACCGCCGTCGCCGAGCGGCTCCCGCAGATCGCCGCCGCGATCGACGGCACGGCCGAGCGGATGGCCCGCGGTGGCCGCCTCGTCTACGCCGGCGCCGGCACGGCGGGCCGGCTCGGCGTCCTGGACGCGTCCGAGTGCCCGCCCACCTTCAACACCGACCCGAGCGAGGTCGTCGGCCTGATCGCGGGCGGCCCGAGCGCCATGGTCAAGGCGGTCGAGGGCGCCGAGGACTCCAAGGAGCTCGCGGCCGAGGACCTGGACGCGCTGGGTCTGACGGCGGACGACGTCGTGGTCGGCATCTCGGCCTCGGGCCGCACCCCGTACGCGATCGGCGCGGTCGAGCACGCGCGCGGCCGGGGAGCCCTCACGATCGGCCTGTCCTGCAACGCGGACAGCGCGCTCGCGGCGGCCGCGGACCACGGCATCGAGGTCGTCGTCGGCCCCGAGCTCCTCACCGGTTCCACCCGTTTGAAGGCGGGCACGGCCCAGAAGCTCGTCCTCAACATGCTGTCGACGATCACCATGATCCGGCTCGGCAAGACGTACGGGAACCTGATGGTCGACGTACGCGCCTCGAACGAGAAGCTGCGGGCCCGCTCCCGCCGGATCGTCGCCCTGGCCACCGGCGCGGACGACGCCGCCATCGAGGCCGCGCTCGCCGCGACGGACGGGGAGGTGAAGAACGCCATCCTCGTGATCCTCGGCTCGGTCGACGGCCCGACGGCCGCCCGTCTCCTGACCGACAGCAAGGGTCATCTGCGCGCCGCGCTCCAGGCCTCGGCCACGACCCCGTAATCCCGCAGTCCCGTATCGCTCCACCCCCCACGCACAGCAAGGCACCACGACCATGGCTGACTCCAAGAACCGCGCCATCGCCGCCGCGATCCTTCCTCTCGTCGGCGGCGCATCGAACGTCACGTCCGTAGCCCACTGCATGACCCGACTCCGTCTCGGCCTCGCCGACCGTGCTCTCGTCGACGACGACGCGCTGAAGGCGCTGCCCGACGTCATGGGCGTGGTCGACGACGAGACGTACCAGATCGTCCTCGGACCGGGAAAGGTCGCCCGGGTCACCCCGGAGTTCGAGGAGCTGGTGCAGGACGGCAAGACGGCCGCACCGGAGCCGCACGCGGTGACCGCTGACGAACTCGCCGCCCAGGGAGCCGAGTTGAAGGCGGCCCGTAAGGCGAAGAACGCCACCCCGTTCAAGCTGTTCCTGCGCCGGATCGCGAACATCTTCGTGCCGCTGATCCCCGCGCTGATCGGCTGCGGCATCATCGCCGGCATCAACGGCCTGCTGATCAACCTGCACTGGCTGCCGGGCGTCACCCCCGCCCTGGCCGCCATCGCCTCCGGCTTCATGGCGCTGATCGCGGTGTTCGTCGGCTACAACGCGGCGAAGGAGTTCGGCGGTACGCCGATCCTGGGCGGCGCGGTCGCGGCGATCATCGTGTACGCGGGCGTCGCGAACATCGAGGCGTTCGGCCAGAAGCTGTCGCCCGGCCAGGGCGGCGTGCTGGGCGCGCTGGGCGCCGCGGTTCTCGCGACGTACATCGAGAAGTGGTGCAGGAAGTGGGTCCCGGAGGCCGTGGACGTGCTGGTCACGCCCACCCTCACCGTCCTGGTCTCCGGCCTGGTCACGATCTTCGGCCTGATGTTCGTGGCGGGTGAGATCTCCACGGGCATCGGCACCGCGGCGAACTGGCTCCTCGACAACACGGGCGCCTTCGCGGGCCTCATCCTCGGCGGGCTGTTCCTCCCCCTGGTCATGCTGGGCCTGCACCAGGCCCTCATCCCCATCCACACCACGCTCATCGAGCAGCAGGGCTACACCGTCCTCCTCCCCGTCCTGGCCATGGCGGGCGCGGGCCAGGTCGGCTGTGCGATCGCGGTGTTCAAGCGCCTCAAGCACAACAAGTCGATCCGTACGACGATCAAGTCCGCGCTCCCCGCAGGCTTCCTCGGCGTCGGCGAACCCCTGATCTACGGCGTCTCGCTCCCCCTCGGCCGCCCGTTCATCACGGCGTGCGTGGGCGGCGCGGCGGGCGGCGCGTTCGTCGGCTTCTTCTCGATGATCGGCGACAAGGTCGGCTCGACGGCGATCGGCCCCTCGGGCTGGGCCCTGTTCCCCCTCCTCGACGGCAACAAGGGCCTCGGCACGACGGTCGCGATCTACGGCGCGGGCCTGCTGGTCGGCTACATCGTGGGCTTCGTGGCCACGTACTTCTTCGGCTTCAGCAAGCAGATGCTGGTGGATCTGAACGTGGACTCCCCGGCCGCCGCCGCGGGCGAGTCCCCGGCCCCGGCCCCCGCGGGCACGACGGAACCGAAGGAACCGAAGGAACCCGCGAAGGTCTGACCGGCCACTCACTCCCTGAGAGCCGGGGCCCGCACGGGCCCCGGCTCTCAGCTTTCCTGTACGCCGCCCGGCACTCGCGTGAAACGGAGGGACCCGGCGACGGCGGTCAGCCCGCGCAGCATCCCCAGCTGGTTCCACCCCATGTCGAACTCCGCCCGGTCCACGGTGAACTCGGCAGCCAAGGTGACCGCGTCCGTGCCCTCCCGGGTCAGCCGCACGGGTACGGACACCGGCCTGCTGACACCGCGCACGGTCAGCTGACCGTCCACCTGCGCCGCGGCGTCCGCACCGGTCTCGACGCCCCGCACCTCGAAGGTGATCTCCGGGTGCTTCTCGACGTCGAAGAAGTCCGCAGAGCGCAGATGGGTGTCGCGCTTGGCGTTCTTGGTGTCGAGCGAGGCGGCGTCCAGGGTCACGGCCCCGGTGACGGTCCCGTCGGGCCGGACCTCACCGCCCCCGCCGACGACACCGAAGGCGCCCTTGACGGTGACGAGCCCCCACATGGTGCGGTGCTTGAGCGCGACGGTGGAGGCGTCGGCGTCGAGCTGCCACTGCCCCGTTTCCACGGCGACGGTCATGACTTCTCCCGGTTGCTGATCACTCGGCTGCTGATCACTGAGCACGGATCACTGAGCTTCAGTAATCCAAATTTGGATCACTCGCGCACCTCACGTTAGTCACTGATCCAAATTTGCACAACCGGTAGGGCAAATTTGGACAACCGGTAAACTCTGGCCCCATGAGCGACGACGCGGCAGAACCCGACGAGAGCCCGTCCGGCTGTCCGAGCGCGGGCGCCGGCCTGCTGCCGCCCGAGCTGCGCGCGTGGATGCTGCTGCTCGCGGCCACGGGAGGCGTGGAACAGCGGCTGCGCTCCGTCGTCAAGGAGCAACTCGGCGTCTCCCACGACGAGTTCCTCATCCTGTGCCTGCTCGCGGAGGAGAAGGGCGAGTCCACGGAAGGCGGCGTCCGCATGACCCGCATCGCCGACCTGCTCGGCCGCCCCAAGACCCGCCTCACCTACCAGGTGGCCCTGCTCCAGCGGGCCGGACTCGTCACCCGCGCCTCGGCCTGCGGCGACAAGCGCGGCGTCGAGGTCGCCCTCACCGACAAGGCCCGCACCCTCCTGCGACAGGCCTCGGCCGCCCTCGCCGCCACGGTCACCGACGCCATCGCCCAGTTCGTCGGCGCCGCCCAGCAGGAGGCACTGCACAGCCTCATCCCCTCGCCCGAAGAGGCGCGTAACTGATCAGGGCAGTCGCCCCTCCCGGTTCACCACCCGCACCCGCGCCCGCAGCTCCTCCGCGACGGGCGCCGGCTCCACCGCCTCCGGCGGACAGTCCCACTCGCGCCCGCCGCCGGGCGGCCGCAACTGTACGTAACCGCCCTCGCGCCCCATGACCTGCCCGACGCGTCCGTCCCGTACGTCGATCACGTACGCGCCGATGTTCACGCGCCGCGCCTGTCATGCAGTACGGCGACCAGCCGCATCGCCGTATCCAGATTCACGCATCCCAGGTCCACCAGCGGATAGCCGACCTCCCCCGCCGCCGACACGGGGTCGACCCGCAGGGACGGCAGCAGCACGCCCAACACCCCCAGTTCGGCCCGCAGTTGCGCGACGGTCTCCTCGACCACCCGCAGCCGCTCCGCGTCCCGCACCACCATCGCCCGCTCCTTCACGCCAAGTTCCGCTTCCACCACCCAGCGTGACGGGATCGGCTCTACTCTTTCCAGAGCCACCGGCCCAACAATCCCTTTGTTGCTCTGGGAGTCGATGCACGTGACCGGACCGAAGGACCTCGACCCCGCCTCCCGCCGCGTCATGGTCGGCGAGGAACTCCGCCACGCGAGAGAGCGGGCGGGCCTGACCCAACAGGCCCTGGGCGAGCTGCTGTTCGTGAGCGGGTCGTACGTCGGCCAGATGGAGGCGGGCACGCGCAGGATCCTGCCGGACATGGCGGAACGGCTGGACGGGGCGCTGGGGACGGCGGGGTTCTTCGTCCGGCACGGCGTGAAGGCGAACGAGTCGAAGCACCCCGAGCACTTCGCGGAGGCGGCCGAGGCGGAGGCCATCGCGATCGAGATCAGGCAGTACGAGTCGCTGCTGATCCCTGGCCTGCTCCAGACCCCGGCCTACGCCCGCGCGGTCTTCCTGGCCTACCAGCCCACGGCCCCGGAGGAGGCGATCGACAAGCTGGTGGCGGCCCGGATGGAACGGACCCGCCTCCTCGACGATCCAACAAAGCCCTTGTTGTGGGCTGTTCTGGATGAGGCCGCCCTGCGACGGGAAGTCGGCGGACCTGCGGTGATGGCCGAGGCCCTGCGGCACATCACCGCGCTGATCCGTAGGCGCCGGGTGATTGTTCAGGTGGTGTCGTTCTCTGCGGGGGCGCATGCCGCCCTGGACGGCCCGCTCAAGCTCATGTACTTCAGGGACGCACCGCCGCTCTCGTTCGTCGAGGCCCCCAGCATGGGGCAGTTGACGGATGATCTGGCAACAGTCACCCGCCACCAGCTGTCCTACGATCTGCTCAGGGCCGATGCACTCACTCCGAGGCAATCACTGGCCCTGATCGAATCAGTGGCGGAGGATTACGCGCATGAAGATCACGCACCCCGAGCCTGACCTCACCTCGGCCACCTGGCACAAGTCCTCGTACAGCGGCGGCCAGGGCGGCGACTGCCTCGAAGTCACCCACGACCACCCCGGCCTCGTCCCCGTCCGCGACTCCAAGAGCCCCGACGGCCCGAAGCTCGTGCTCCGGGCGGAGGCCTGGACCGCGTTCATCGACGACCTGCGCCGACACTGACCGGACCCCGCCCGGAGCCTCAGCCCCGAGCCCCGAGCCCCGAGCCCTGCTTTCAAGGATGGGGAGGTGGGTTTCAACCCACCCTCCCTCCCTGCGAGTTGGCGAAGCCTGACACTTTCGGGAAGCGACTCGGCCCGCTGACACCCCGCCCGCGACGGGCGGGTCAGAACCGCAGGCCGCACAAGCCGGGTGCGTATCCGGACGGTGCCGACGGCGCAGGGCTCCCGAAGTAGTAGAGCCCGGGCTCGTAGCACGGGGCCGGTGCGAACCCGGGCGACACCAGGCCGGCCGCCTCCGCCTCCTCGTTCGACATGATCACCGTCTGGTGCGGCGGCTCCGGATCGGCGGCGTACGCGCCCGGGGCGAAAACCCCCGCCACCGCCGAAGCCGCCAACACCCCTGTCACCAGAGCCCGCACGGGCATGTTCATCGTCATGCCCGGCGCAACGAACGGCACCGCGTCAGGTCACCCCGGAGCACCGTCCGCGAGCCCCGATGCCCCGCGATATCGTTCAAGCCGCAATCACCTTCACAGGCCGCACACATACTTCGGCCGCACACCGACGCCGGAGCATCCATGCGCGCCCCCTTGCCCTTCACCGCTGCCCTCGTGACCGCCGCCGCCCTGTGCGCGGGCTGCGGCGCGCACGACGACGCCGGGGACGGCTCCGCCGCGAAGAGCACGGCCGCGAAGGCCGCCCCGGCCGACGCCGTGCGCGCCGCGGTCAAGGCCACCCGTGCCACCTCCGCGCACACCCGGCAGAACGTCGAGATCTCCGACGGCCAGGGCCAGACCTACCGGATCGACATCACCGGCGGCTTCGACCTGGACGCCGACCGCGGCGCACTCTCGGTTCGGATGCCCGGGGGCCCCACGGGCAGGATCGACGAGGTCTTCGCCGACGACACGGTCTACGTACGCGGCACCGGCGACCTCGCCATGGACGGCTGGGGCTCGACCTCCCGCTCGGCGGCGAAGGCGCACGCCATGCTGCGCGCCCCGCTCAACGACCCCGAGTACGTCCTCGAGCAGATCTCCGCGATGCGTCAGGTCACCGAGAGCGGCACCGAGAACCTCGACAAGGTCCCCGCCACGCACTACCGCGGCACCCTCGGGCACTCCACCCTGACCCTGCGCACGACCTCCAAGATCCGCGACAAGGCCGACGAGGCCAGGGACTACCTGGGCAGCGACCTGCCGGTGTTCGCCGACGCCTGGATCGACGGCAAGGGCCGCATCGTCCGCGCCCGGACGGACCTGAACCTGGGCGGGGTCCGCATGACCGTCACGCTGTCGCTGTCGCAGCACGGCAAGCCGGTCCGGGTGGCGGTTCCCGATGCCGGGCAGACCTCCCCCGTGCCCGAGTTCGACGGCCCCATGCTGGGCTGATCGCCCTGCGGACACTCTCTCCGCATGCGACCCGTCCCGCCGTCCCGCATCCTGAATTCATGGCTGAGAGCACGTTCTCGAAGATCTCCTGGACCGAGTTCCGTCCCGATCAGGGGCGGCTGACCACCGGCGCCGTGCTGACCGGCGCCGGGATGCTGATCGGAGCGGCCGGTGTCGGCCTGCTCGTGTTCGAACTGGTCCGCGCGGGCCGTACCTGGACCAGCAGCTGGGAGGTGCCACCCGGCGAGATGGCCTCCCGGACCCTCCACCAGGCGCAGAGCGCGGTCCAGGCCGGCCGCGAAGCCTGGACCAGCTACCAGGAATCGCCGGTCCCGCACTTCTAGGGCCTGTCAGGCGGATCGTGTCCCGGTCGCGGGGCCCGGCACGCACACGCCGACCTGCACCGACCGAACGAAGCTCACCGTGCGCGGGCCGTCACTTGGCGGCCGCCCACCCCGGGATCCTCGGCAGCACCTTCTCGGCGACCTGGAACAGCATCGTGTCGTCCGGCACCGCGCCGTCCGAGCGCCACAGCGACAGCTCGAAGGAGCCACCCTTGTCCTTCGCGTCCTGCGCCACGGACAGAACACGGGCCGGGACCCCGGGAGCGCTGCTCGAATCGCTGCCGTCGAGGCGGAACCTGATGCTGATGGTGCGGTCCGAGTAGAGGACCGCCCGGTGGCCCAGGAACGTCCGCCGCTTCTGCGTGTCCCCGAAGAGGCCGGCGGTGTCGGCGACCGGATGGCCGTCGTAGGTGCCCTCCAGCGTCACGGTGTACGTCTCGAACTCGACCCGCGCCGAGGGCGTGGAGATCTCGCGTCCACCGGCCGTCTTGATCGAACTCGCGCTGCCCGACGCGGACTTCGCGATCTCCGTCGGTGTGCCGAGCAGTTCGGCGAGGTCCCGCCGGTTGAGCACTCCGCACAGTTGGGCGCCGGAGACCTGCCCCGCCGCCTTACCGGCCTTCGCGCCCTTCTCGGCCTCCCCGCCCGAGCAGGTCGCCGGCTTCGGCTCGGCGCTGCTCTCGGCGTCCGTCTTCGCGATCGCCCAGAATCCGATGGCGAGCGCGGCCACCAGCGCCACGGCCGATATCGCCTGCCCCCACGCGTTCATGCCCTTCTTGGGCACGTCGTCACTGTCGGTCATGTCCCCCACCCGCCCCGATCCCCTGACATATGCCCGGGGACCTTAACCCGTGATCACCGGGCGGACAAGGAAAACCGACCGGGGAACGCCCGAGGGCGGCACCCCTCGTGAAGAGGAGTGCCGCCCTCGGAAAGGACAGGCTGAACCGTCAGGCTCAGAAGTCCATGTCACCGCCCGGCATGCCGCCCGGAGCGCCGCCCGCGGCGGCCTTCTCCGGCTTGTCGGCGATGACGGCCTCGGTGGTGAGGAACAGCGCGGCGATGGACGCGGCGTTCTGCAGGGCAGAGCGCGTGACCTTCGCCGGGTCGAGGATGCCCTCGGCGATCATGTCGACGTACTCACCGGTCGCGGCGTTCAGGCCGTGGCCGATGGGAAGGTTGCGGACCTTCTCCACGACGACGCCACCCTCGAGACCACCGTTGACGGCGATCTGCTTGAGCGGGGCCTCCAGCGCGAGCTTCACGGCGTTGGCGCCGGTCGCCTCGTCACCGTCGAGCTCGAGCTTCTCGAAGACCGCGGAGGCCTGCAGCAGGGCCACGCCGCCACCGGCGACGATGCCCTCCTCGACGGCCGCCTTCGCGTTGCGAACGGCGTCCTCGATGCGGTGCTTGCGCTCCTTGAGCTCGACCTCGGTCGCGGCACCGGCCTTGATGACCGCAACACCGCCGGCGAGCTTCGCCAGGCGCTCCTGCAGCTTCTCGCGGTCGTAGTCGCTGTCCGAGTTCTCGATCTCGGCACGGATCTGGTTGACGCGGCCCTGGACCTGGTCGCTGTCACCGGCGCCGTCGACGATCGTCGTCTCGTCCTTGGTGATGACGACCTTGCGGGCGCGGCCGAGCAGGTCGAGACCGGCGTTCTCCAGCTTGAGGCCGACCTCCTCGGAGATGACGGTGCCACCGGTGAGGATGGCGATGTCGCCGAGCATGGCCTTGCGGCGGTCACCGAAGCCCGGGGCCTTGACGGCGACGGACTTGAAGGTGCCACGGATCTTGTTGACGACCAGGGTCGACAGGGCCTCGCCCTCGACGTCCTCGGCGATGATCAGCAGCGGCTTGCCGGACTGCATGACCTTCTCGAGCAGCGGAAGGAGGTCCTTCACGTTGCCGATCTTCGAGTTGACGATCAGGATGTACGGGTCGTCGAGCGACGACTCCATGCGCTCCATGTCGGTGGCGAAGTACGCCGAGATGTAGCCCTTGTCGAAGCGCATGCCCTCGGTGAGCTCAAGCTCGAGCCCGAAGGTCTGCGACTCCTCGACGGTGATGACGCCTTCCTTGCCGACCTTGTCCATCGCCTCGGCGATGAGCTCGCCGATCTGGGTGTCGGCGGCGGAGATGGAGGCCGTGGAAGCGATCTGCTCCTTGGTCTCGACATCCTTGGCCTGCTCGAGCAGGGCGGCGGAGACGGCCTCGACGGCCTTCTCGATGCCACGCTTGAGGGCCATCGGGTTGGCGCCGGCCGCGACGTTGCGCAGGCCTTCCTTGACGAGCGCCTGGGCGAGGACGGTCGCGGTCGTCGTGCCGTCACCGGCGACGTCGTCCGTCTTCTTCGCGACCTCCTTGACCAGCTCGGCGCCGATCTTCTCGTACGGGTCCTCGAGCTCGATCTCCTTGGCGATGGACACACCATCGTTGGTGATCGTGGGGGCGCCCCACTTCTTCTCGAGGACGACGTTGCGACCCTTGGGGCCCAGGGTCACCTTGACGGCGTCGGCGAGCTGGTTCATGCCGCGCTCGAGGCCGCGCCGTGCCTCCTCGTCGAACGCGATGATCTTGGCCATGTGAAGTGGTCCTCCCGGACGGGGTGGAAACGCAAACGGACCGTGCTGGTGCCCGCGACGGACGGCCTGCATGCCGTGTGGTTCCTTGCCCCACCCGGCCTGCGAGCCTCACCGACCCGATCCAAGTTCTGTCACTCTCACCTTCAGAGTGCTAACGCAATGATTAGCACTCGACCTAGGAGAGTGCAAGCGCCTCCGGCAGACGCGCGGTCGCCGCGGGCGGCGCGCGCGGGCCGCCCGCACACGCACGAGAGGCCCGCACCCCTCGCGGGATACGGGCCTCTCGGCGTGAGTGTGTCGGTGGCCGATCGCGCCGAGATCAGACGGCGAGCTTGACCATGTCCGCCTGCGGACCCTTCTGGCCCTGCGAGATCTCGAATTCGACTCGCTGACCCTCTTCAAGGGTGCGGTATCCGTCCATCTGGATGGCGCTGTAGTGGACGAATACATCCGCACCACCGTCGACCGCGATGAAGCCGTACCCCTTCTCCGCGTTGAACCACTTGACGGTGCCCTGAGCCATGACTAACTCCCCTATTACTGGCCCTTGCACAGGCCCGCACTTCGCGGACCCGGGTCAGACCTCACGCCCCATTGGTTGGAGGTGTGCGCCGGAACGCGTCGACCGCGGCTGAATGTATCTGCCCAACTGCCGTCTGCAACAGGTCAATCGGACGAGAATTCTGGGCACGGCAGAGCGGTAATAAGCGGCAGATTGATTGGATTCCGGGGCAACTCGGGCCCGACAAATGCCACGAACACCCGATAAGGGTGGGGCACTTTGGCTGCTTCTTGTCGGACGGCGGCCGACTTCATATATGCGCTCGGCACAAGCGCGAAGCTCGCTTCCCAACTCTACCGCGCTCAACCCTGTGGAATTGCCCCCTCCGCTTCTCTCGCGGAGGGGGCAATTCAGATAACTCTGTGTGGCCTCGTCAGGCCGGGCGATCAGCCTCCGGCGACGGCCGGGATGATCGAGACGCCCGCGCCTGCCGGCGTCGCCGTCTCGAGGCCCTGCTCGAAGCGCACGTCGTCGTCGTTGACGTACACGTTGACGAAGCGGCGCAGCTTGCCCTGGTCGTCCAGGACGCGGGCCGCGATGCCCGTGTGGTTCTTCTCCAGGTCGGCGATGACCTCGGAGAGGGTGGCGCCCTCGGCGGCGACCTCGGCCTTGCCGCCGGTGTAGGTGCGCAGGATGGTGGGGATGCGGACGTTGACGCTCATGTCGGGCTGCAGCCTTTCCGTGCGGGTGTCGCGAGGGTTCGCGGGTCTTCGCGGGGTCTTCAGTGGGCGAGGCCCGCGTCGCGGAACGCGTCCAGGCTCGGGCGGATGGTGGCGGTCGCCTGGGACGTCTCGGCGACCGCGTCGAGGGTCTTGAGGCCGTCGCCGGTGTTGAGGACGACGGTGGTGAGCGCCGGGTCGATCAGGCCGGCCTCGATCAGCTTCTTCGTCACGCCGACCGTCACACCGCCCGCGGTCTCCGCGAAGATGCCCTCGGTCTGCGCGAGGAGCTTGATCGCCTCGACGACCTGCTCGTCGTTGACGTCCTCCACGGCGCCGCCGGTGCGGCGGGCGATGTCGAGGACGTACGGGCCGTCGGCCGGGTTGCCGATGGCGAGCGACTTGGCGATCGTGTTCGGCTTCTGGGGCCGCACGACGTCGTGGCCACCCTTGTAGGCGACGGAGACCGGCGAGCAGCCCTCGGCCTGGGCGCCGAAGAGCTTGTACGGCTTGTCCTCGACGAGGCCGAGCTTGATCAGCTCCTGGAGGCCCTTGTCGATCTTCGTGAACTGGGAGCCGGACGCGATCGGGATGACCAGCTGGTCCGGGAGCCGCCAGCCGAGCTGCTCGCAGATCTCGTACGCCAGGGTCTTGGAACCCTCGCCGTAGTACGGGCGCAGGTTGACGTTGACGAAGCCCCAGCCCTCGCCGAGCGGGTCGCCGATGAGCTCGGAGCAGAAGCGGTTGACGTCGTCGTAGTTGCCCTCGATGCCGACGAGTTCGCCGCCGTAGACCGCGGCCATGACGACCTTGCCCTGCTCCAGGTCGTGCGGGATGAACACGCAGGAGCGGAAGCCGGCGCGGGCCGCGGCGGCGCCGACGGCGCCGGCGAGGTTGCCGGTGGAGGAGCAGGACAGGGTGGTGAAGCCGAAGGCGCGGGCGGCCTCGATGGCCTGGGCGACGACGCGGTCCTTGAAGGAGTGCGTGGGGTTGCCGGAGTCGTCCTTGACGAACAACTTGCCCTGCTCGACGCCGAGTTCACGGGCGAGGTTGTCGGCCTTGACGAGCTTGGTCCAGCCGGGGTTCAGGTTGGGCTTCTCGGCGACGTCGGCCGGGACGGGCAGGAGAGGGGCGTAGCGCCAGATGTTGGCGGGTCCGGCCTCGATCTCCTTGCGCAGCGACTCGGGGTCGCCCGTCGGCAGGTCGTAGGAGACTTCGAGCGGCCCGAAACACTCGGCACAGGCGAAGATCGGTCCGAGCGGGAAGCTGGTGCCGCACTCGCGGCAGGAAAGCGCCGAGGCGGGTCCGAGATCAACGGAAGTGGTGGTGGCGACAGTCTGCGCAGCCATGATGGCGAGGCCCTTTCTCCTCATCTTCCTCGCGGCGCATCTCGCCACGAGACGGAATTGGCACCTTCCCCACCTGGACCTCGGCAAGGTCGGCGGGAGGGTTGCCGGGACTTCAACGGGCCGTATCCCTCTGTCCCTCTGGATGAGCGCTATTCGGTTGTTGAGCTGGCGCTTGATCACTCAAGCGCGGCGGCGACCCCGACATGCGATGGTCACCGGCGTTGTTCAAGACTGTAACCGAAGGCCTGGACGCTTGAGATAGTCGTCCGTACCGCGAGATGGATCACAGTGCGTGACCCAGCGGGTTCGGCAGAACCGATAGAACCGAGAGATCCGACAGTGATCCGACAGTGAGGAGCCGCGCACTGTGCTGGAAGAAGTAGAGCGCTGGCTGAGCAGGCGTTCCTGGTCGGTGACCGACCGCCCGCTCCCTCAGCTGATCGCCGCGAAGCGCGCCGCGGGCACCTCGGTGAGCGTGGTGCTGCCCGCGCTGAACGAGGAGGAGACGGTCGGCGAGATCGTCGCCGAGATCCGGCGCGCCCTGATGACGGAGCGGGTGCCGCTGGTCGACGAGCTGGTGGTGATCGACTCGGGTTCGACGGACCGCACGGCCGAGGTCGCGCGGGCCGCCGGGGCACGGGTCGTGCACCGGGACGCGATCCTGCCGAGGATCCCGGCCGTGCCCGGCAAGGGCGAGGTGCTGTGGCGCTCGCTGCTCGTCACCAGCGGCGACATCGTCTGTTTCGTGGACGCGGACCTGAAGGAGTTCTCCGCGGACTTCGTCTCGGGGATCGTGGGCCCGCTGCTCACGGATCCCGGCGTGGACTTCGTGAAGGCGATGTACGACCGTCCGCTCGGGTCCGCAGCGGGTCAGGGCGGCCGGGTCACGGAGCTGGTGGCGCGCCCGCTCCTGAATCTGCACTGGCCGCTCCTTGCGGGGTTCGTGCAGCCGCTCGGCGGCGAGTACGCGGCCCGCCGGTCGCTCCTCGAGCGCCTGCCGTTCCCGGTCGGTTACGGGGTTGAGCTGGGCCTCCTCGTCGACGCGCTGCACACGGTGGGCCTGGACGCGCTCGGGCAGGTCGACGTCGGCGTGCGCAAGCACCGGCACCAGGACGGGCAGGCGCTCGGGCGCATGGCCGCGGCCATCTACCGCACCGCACAGCTGCGGCTCGCGCGCGGGCACCTCGTACGTCCGGTGCTCACCCAGTTCGAGCGCGGGGAACAGGGATTCGAGCCGCGCACGCACGACGTGGACACCGAGGAACGCCCCCCGATGACCGAAATCACCGAGTACGCGGAGCGCCGCGTGGCGTAGCCGGGGGTAATCGTATGTTTTGCCTACATTGCCCTTTATGTGGCTCAGACAAGTTTCGGGTGGGCGACGGCTGCGCGCAGCCGCGACCCGCACCGCCGGGGCGCTCGTCGCCACGGCCACCGCGCTGACGGCGCTCGGCGCCGCGACCCCCGCCTCGGCCGACGTGGTCACCCCGTTCACCAAGCGCTACGACGAAGCGCTGTACGGCGACTTCGTGACCATCGGCAACACCGTCATGGGCTGTCCGGCCGCGCCGGCCGACCTGGCGGCGCGCTGCGCGGTCGCCGCCGGCGGCCGGGGCAGCGACAACAACAACGCGTTCGTGATGCGGCGCGTCAACACGGCCGGTACGACGGCCGGTTACGGCTCGAGCACCGGCCGGGTGACGATCCCGCCGGGCGCCAAAGTGGCGTACGCCCGCCTGTTCTACGGCGGCAACGACGGCACGTACAAGGGCCCGAGCGGCGCGGAGCTCGCGCGGTGCGACATCTCCGGCGCCGATGTGGAGCCCTCGCCGAGCGCCCCGCTCGCCGCCCTGCCCGTGGTCGCCGTGAACGGCAGGGCCGCGGCGAGGGTCTCCACCGAGGACCTGGTCCGGGACCCGGCGGCCACCGACGGCCCGCACTACTACACGGGCGAGGCCGACGTCACGAGCCTGTTCGCCGGCGTCACCGGCACCGGCGCGCCCGTCCCCGTCGCGGTCGGCGGCATCTGGGCGCCCAACGGCAAGGGCTGCGCGGCCGGCTGGTCGATGACCGTCGTCTACAAGTACGACGCCCCGAACTCCATGTACGCCCCGGGCCGGCGCAACGTGTACGTCTACGGCGGGCACGTCCTCCAGCGCCCCGTCTCGCCCGCGACCACGATCGGCGTGAACGGCTTCCACCGCGCGGGCGACGGCAAGGTGCGGGCGGGCGTCACCGCGTACGAGAGCGACTGGAACATGCCGGGCGACCGGTTCCTGGTCGACGGCAAGAACGTCACCGAAGCCCACACCGGCAACACCAACAACTTCTTCATCAGCCAGGACCGCGGCGCCGTCTCTCCGAAGACGGTCAACAACCTGAGCATCGACGCGAAGGAGTTCGAGCTCCCCGACGAGACCGTCCCGCCGGGCGCCACCTCCACCGAGCTGACGTTCACCACCAAGGGCGACACCTACGTCCCCTCGGCGCTCGCCCTGTCCGTCCCGGTCCCCGACCTGGAGGTCACCAGGACGGCGAGCCCGAAGGCGGTGCGCCCCGGCGACACCATCACCTACACGCTGAAGGCGAAGAACATCAGCTCGCTCGACTACCCGAACGCCGAGTTCAGCGACGACCTGACCGGCAACCTCGACGACGCGACGTACAACGGCGACGTGCGCACGGACCTCGGCCACGTCTCGTACACCGCGCCGAGGATCGGCTACACCGGCTACATCCCGGCCGGGAAGACCGCCACCATCACGTACTCGGTGAAGGTCCACGACCCGGTCCGTGGCGACGGGAAGCTGCCGGGCGGCGTCGAGGTGCAGTCACCGCTCTCCAACTGCGGGGCCGGCAGCACCGACCCGAGCTGCGGGACCGCCCCCGAGATCGAGAAGCCGCAGCCCCCGGCGCCGCCCGCCCTGCGCATCACGAACGTGCCGGAGCGGCCCGTCGTGCCGCCCTGCGAGGAGACCGGGAACACCATCACGATCGCCGACTTCTCGGCCAGGAACCGCACCGGCGCCGCCGTCGAGTGGCCCGTGACGGCGGGCTCGGCCCCGGTCGCGTCCACGGGGACCATCACGAAGCGGGGGTCCGTCTACGTCTGGAAGGGTGACGTCGCCACCCACGGCAAGGTAGTCATCTCGCAACGTGTGAAGGCGTCCTGCACGACGGGCGGGACCACCGTGATCACCGTGACGTCGGACGTGCCGCGCACCAACTGCCCGAAGGCCCGGCGCGGCGAGGACGACCCGTGCACGTCGGTCATCACGGCCAGGCGGCAGCAGGGCCGCCCGGGCCCGCCCGGGGAGTCGCACGGGCCGCACCGGCCTGTGGACGGCTCGGAGCTGGCCACGACAGGCGGCTCGCACACGCTCCTGTACGGCGGTCTCGCGGCGGCCCTGTGGGGGCTCGGCGTCCTCGCGGTGGCGGCGGCGCGCAGCCGGCGTGACTGACGCGCAGGGGTAGGTGTCAGGACAGACGAACGGCGGATCGTATACGGCCGGGCTCCCACGGAGTCCGGCCGTACGTTTGAGCGTTTACGGGCCGGGCTACGTTTGCCCGTATGGCTTCCACGCAGGGTGCACAGATCCTCGTCGCGTCCAACCGCGGTCCGGTCTCGTACGAGCTCGGGGCCGACGGGACGCTCGACGCGCGGCGCGGCGGGGGCGGGCTCGTCTCCGGGCTCTCCGCGATCGGACAGGACCCGGACGGCGCGAGCGCGGTGTGGGTGTGCGCGGCCCTCGGCGCGGGTGACCGCGAGGCGGTACGGCGCGGCGTCGGAGAGCCGGGGGTGCGGATGCTCGACATCGACCCCGAGGTCTACGCCGACGCGTACAACGGCATCGCGAACTCGGTCCTCTGGTTCGTCCACCACATGCTGTACCAGACGCCTCTTGAGCCGGTCTTCGGGCCCGAGTTCCGTGCGCGGTGGGCGTCGTACGAGGCCTACAACCGGGCGTTCGCCGAGGCGCTGGCCGCGGAGGCCGGGCCGGGCGCGGCGGTCCTCGTGCAGGACTACCACCTGGCGCTCGTGCCGGGGATGCTGCGCGAGCTGCGCGACGACCTGCGCATCGGGCACTTCTCGCACACCCCGTGGGCGCCGGTCGACTACTTCCGGATGCTGCCGGACGACATCGCGGGGCAGCTGCTGCGCGGGATGCTGGGCGCGGACCGGCTGGGGTTCCTGACGCGGCGCTGGGCGGACACGTTCACGGCGTGCTGCGAGGCCGTGGTGGGCGGCACGTTCGGCACGGAGATCGGGGTGCACGGCCTCGGCGCGGACGCGGACTTCCTGCGGGAGCGGTCGCGGCGCCCCGACGTCGAGGAGCGGCTGGCCGCGCTGCGGGAGCAGATCGGCGACCCGGACCGCAAGGTGATCGTCCGCGTGGACCGCACGGAGCTGTCGAAGAACATCGTGCGCGGCCTGCGCGCGTACCGGCTCCTCCTCGAGGAGCACCCCGAGTGGCGCGAGCGGGTCGTGCACGTCGCCTTCGCCTACCCGTCACGGCAGGACCTGACGGTCTACCGGGAGTACACCGACGAGGTGTCCCGGGTCGCCGAGGAGATCAACTCCCACTTCGGTACGGAGAGTTGGACCCCGGTCGTACTCCATGTGAAGGACGACTTCGCGCGCTCCCTGGCCGCGTACCGGCTGGCCGACGTGGCGCTGGTCAACCCGATCAGGGACGGCATGAACCTCGTCGCCAAGGAGGTCCCGGTCGTCTCCGACGAGGGATGCGCGCTGGTCCTGTCGCGGGAGGCGGGGGCGTACGAGGAACTGGGCGAGGACGCGCTCGTGGTGAACCCGTACGACGTGTCGGCGACGGCCGAGGCACTGCACGCGGCGCTGGTCATGGGCAGCGGGGAGCGCGGCGAGCGCGCGAAGCGGCTCGCCGCCGCCGCGACCGCGCTGCCGCCCGCCCAGTGGTTCCTCGACCAGCTGAACGCGCTGCGGGGGCTGGGGGGCTAGGGCCTGCTGATCGCGCGCGCCAGGTCCGACATGAGTCCCACAACTCCCTGCGGCCCGTCCACCACGACATCCGCCCGTTCGGCCAGTTCCGTGACCTCCGAGCTGCCGCTGCACACCAGAAGGCCCGGCACCCCGTCCTTGCGGAGCTTGTCGACGGCGGCGAACGCGGGCAGGTCGCCGAGGTCGTCGCCCCCGTAGAGCACCGACGTCGCGCCCACCTCGCGTACGTACGCCGTGAGCGCCGCGCCCTTGTCCATGCCGGGCGGGCGCAGTTCCAGGACGAGGCGGCCGGGCTCGACGATCAGGCCGTGGCGGGCCGCGAGGTCGGACAGGGGCGCCCGCAGCGCCTCGAACGCCGCCTGCGGGTCGCCCGCGCGGCGCGTGTGGACGGCGACGGCACGGCCCTTCTCCTCCACCCAGGTGCCGCGCCAGGCCCCCACGGACTCCAGGACTCCGGGCAGTTCGGCGCGGACGGCCGCGACGCCGGGGTGCGGGGCGGGGGCGTGGACGGTGCCGGTGACGGCGTCCCAGCGCTCGGCGCCGTAGTGGCCGAGAACCACGAGGTGTTCGAGGCCGGGGACGCCCGCGAAACCGCCGTGGCGCACGGCGACGCCCGCGGGGCGGCCGGTGATCACGGCGACGGAGGCGACCTGGGGGGCCAGCGCGGCGAGCGCGCGGACGGCGTCCGGGTGCGCCCGGGCCTGTTCGGGGTCGGGCACGATCGGCGCGAGCGTGCCGTCGAAGTCGAGCGCGATCACGGCCCGCGCGGGGTCCGAGAGGAGTGCGTCGAGGCCGTCACGCCCGGCGGAGGTCACAGGCGACGGCAGGTCGTGCTGTGGGCTGCCCATGGGCCGAGCCTATCCGCGTAAGGCGGACCGTACTCCGATGCACGGGTGCGGGTCAGCGCTCCCCGCGGCGGGCCTCCCGTATGCGGCGCAGCCGGTTGACCGTGACCGGGTCGTGGGCGAGGGCCCTCGGGTCGTCGAGGAGCGCGTTGAGGAGCTGGTAGTAGCGCACCGGGGCGAGGCCCAGCTCCTCGCGCACGGCGCGTTCTTTGGCCCCGGCCGACGCCCACCCGCGCCGCTCCAGGGCGAGAACGCCCTGCTCACGCGGGGACAGGCCGACGGGCGGCGCATCCTCCGCGTCCTCGGCGGGCGGTTCGGGCTCTGCGTACGGCGGTTCGCTCACGGCAGCGACGCTACTCCGCGTTCTCCGCCGCGTCGGCCGCCCGCTCCAGCCGGCCGAGGGTGGCACCCGGGTTGCCGTTGGGGCCGACGGTCGAGCCGATCTCGCGCTTGACGCCGGCGCTGACCTGGGCCCAGGACGTCTTGCCGACGGGGTAGAGCTCCGAGTTCTGCAGTTCGCCGAGGAACTTCCAGAGCTTCTGGTCGCGCTTGTCGTCGGCCATCGTGTCCGACGCGGAGTTGGTGACCGGCAGGAGGTCGTACTCGCGGGAGAAGTCGAGGACGTTCTTCTCGCTGTAGACGTAGTCGAGGAACTTGCCGACCTGGTCCTTGTGGCCGTTCTGCCGGAACGCCATCATCCAGTCGGCGACGCCCATGGTCGACCTGGCCCTGCCGTTGATGCCGGGCATCGGCACCGTGCCGAACCTCACGCCCTTCTTGGCGGCCATCTGCATCAGCGTCGGGTGCCCGTTGAGCATGCCGACGTCACCGCGCGTGAAGGCCGCGAAGGCCTGCGCGCGGTCGAGCTTGGCGGGCGGCGTCGGACCGGTGAGGCCCTGGCCGACCAGGTCGTTCTTCAGCCACTCGAAGGTCTTGACGTTCTGCGGGGAGTCGAGGCTGTAGGTGCCGACGTCGTCGGTGTAGCCGGAGCCGCCGCTCAGCATCCACATCATGGTCTCGGCCTGCGCCTCTTCGGGGCCCAGCGGCAGCGCGTAGGGGATCTTCACGCCGCGCGCCTTGAGGGCCTTGGCGTCGGCCTGGAGCTGGGCCCAGGTCTGCGGCGGGGTCAGGCCGGCCTTGTCGAAGAGGGTCTTGTTGTAGAACAGCAGCCGCGTGGACGACGCGAAGGGCATGCCGTACTGGACGCGGGAGACCTCGCCGGCGTCGGCGAGCTGCGGCAGGAAGTCGGACTGCACGGGGATGGAGAGCAGGTCGTTCGCGCTGTAGAGCTTGCCGCTCGCGGCGTAGTCGGAGTACGCGCCGATCTGCGCCATGTCGGGCGCGTGGCCGTCCGCGACCATCTTCTTGACCTTGGCGTCGACGTCGCTCCAGGAGTAGACGCTGACGTCGACCTTGATGCCGGGGTTCTTCTTCTCGAAGGCGGCGGCCAGCTTGTCCCAGTACTTCTGGGAGCTGTTCGCCGGGGAGTCGCCGTAGTCGGCGGCCACCAGCTTCAGGGTCACGTCCTCGGAGCCGGGGCCCCCGCAGGCGGCCAGCGTCGCCGCCATGCCGAGCGCGGCCACCGCCGCCGTCAGACCTGTCATGCGCCGCTGCACAGCCGGTTTCCCACCCTCTTGATGTCGCTCGTCAGGATTTCGGACCCGGAATGCTCACGAGGCCCGGTCATAAGGTCTACACCACACGGGTTTCGCACCCGCAACGGGCCTTCGCCGGGAAAGCGGAAACGCATCATCCGTACACATCGACGCAAGATCCATGCAAGTGGACTAGACCTCTCGCGGGTCGAGGCGCGAGACTGTCCCCGTGAGACACGTCATCGCCCTCGATGTGGGCGGCACCGGAATGAAGGCCGCCCTGGTCGGGGCCGACGGCACCCTGCTCCACCAGGCGCGGCGCGCCACCGGCCGCGAGCGGGGGCCCGACGCGATCGTCGAGACGATACTCGGCTTCGCCGCCGACCTGCGCGCGTACGGCGAGGAGCACCTCGGGGAGCCGGCCGCCGCGGCCGGCGTCGCGGTGCCCGGCATCGTCGACGACGAGCACGGCATCGCCCTGTACGCGTCGAACCTCGGCTGGCGCGACGTGCCGATGCGCAGGCTGCTGAGCGAGCGGCTGGAAGGCATCCCCGTCGCCCTCGGCCACGACGTGCGCACCGGCGGCCTCGGTGAGGGGCGGCTCGGCGCGGGCAAGGGCGCGGACCGCTTCCTGTTCGTGCCGCTGGGTACGGGCATCGCGGGCGCCATCGGCATCGGTGGCCGCATCGAACCCGGCGCGCACGGCTCGGCCGGGGAGATCGGCCACATCGTCGTACGCCCCGGCGGCACGGACTGCAGCTGCGGGCAGCGCGGCTGCCTGGAGCGCTACGCCTCCGCGTCGGCGGTCTCGCTCGCCTGGGCCGAGGCCACCGGCGACCCGGAGGCGGACGCCGCGGACTGCGCCAAGGCCGTCGAGTCCGGGGACCCCAGGGCGCGGCAGGTCTGGCTGGAGGCCGTGGACGCGCTCGCCGACGGGCTCGTCACGGCGCTCACTCTGCTGGACCCGCGCACCCTGATCATCGGTGGCGGTCTGGCCGAGGCGGGGGAAACCTTGTTCACACCACTGCGGGCCGCCGTCGAGGAACGCGTGACGTTCCAGAAGCTGCCCACGATCGTCCCGGCGGCCCTCGGGGACACCGCCGGCTGCCTGGGCGCGGGCCTGCTCGCCTGGGACCTGCTCGCCCAGTCCACCGATTCCACGGAGGTAGTCGCCTGATGGCCGCTCTGAATGTTCTCTCCGGCGCCCGCGTCGTCCTGCCGGCCGGCGTCGTCGAGAACGGACGCGTGATCGTGGACGGCGCGAGGATCGCCGGCAGCGCGCCGGCCGGCGCCCCCTCCACCGATCTGACCGGCCACTGGGTCGTGCCCGGCTTCGTCGACATCCACAACCACGGCGGCGGCGGGGCCTCCTTCACCTCGGGATCGATCGACGACATCCTCAAGGGCGTCCGCACACACCGCCTGCACGGCACCACGACGGTCGTCGCGTCCTTCGTCACCGGCGCTTCGGACTTCCTCACCCAGCGCGCGGGCCTGCTGTCCGAGCTGGCCGAGCAGGGCGAGATCGCGGGCATCCACTTCGAGGGCCCGTTCATCTCCCCGTGCCGCAAGGGCGCCCATGACGAAACGCTCCTGCGCGACCCCGACCCGGCCGAGGTCCGCAAGCTGCTCGACGCGGCGCGCGGCCAGGCCAAGATGCTCACCCTCGCCCCCGAACTCCCCGGCGGCATCGACTCCGTACGCCTCCTCGCCGAGCACGGCGTGATCGCCGCGATCGGCCACACCGACGCCACGTACGAGCAGACCGTCGAGGCCATCGACGCGGGCGCCACCGTCGCCACGCACCTCTACAACGCGATGCCGGCCATAGGCCACCGCGCCCCGGGCCCCGTCTCGGCGCTCCTGGAGGACGAGCGGATCACCGTCGAGCTCATCAACGACGGCACGCATCTGCACCCGGCCGCCCTGGAGCTGGCGTTCCATCATGTGGGCAGCGGGCGCGTCGCATTCATCACCGACGCCATGGACGCGGCGGGCTTCGGCGACGGCCGCTACATGCTCGGCACCCTGGAGGTCGAGGTGAAGGACAGCGTCGCGCGGCTCGTCGAGGGCAACTCCATCGCCGGTTCGACGCTCACCCTGGACCGCGCGTTCAAGCGCGCCGCCACCATCGACAAGCTGCCCGTCGAGGACATCGTCCGCGCGATCTCCGCCAACCCGGCCCGCCTGCTCGGCGTGGACGACAGGGTGGGCTCGCTGGAGCCCGGCAAGGACGCCGACCTCGTCGTCCTGGACGAGGACTTCGACCTCAAGGGCGTCATGCGCAAGGGCCGGTGGATCGTGGAACCCCAGCTCGCGTGAGGTCTGGGCCTACCGCCCGGTCTTTGGCATGATCAGGCCGCGTTACTGAAGGTAGTCCCGAACTGAGGGGTGGGCTGGGGTCTCGTGATCCTCACGGTCACACTGAACGCCGCGCTCGACATCACGTACGACGTGCCGGCGCTGCACCCGCACGCGTCGCACCGCGTCACCAAGGTCACTGAACGCCCCGGCGGCAAGGGCCTCAACGTCGCGCGCGTGCTCGCCGCGCTCGGCCACGACGTGACCGTCACCGGCTTCGCTGGCGGCGGCACGGGCCGCGCCCTCAGGGAACAGCTCCTGGACTCCCCCGGCATCCGGGACGCGCTCGTCCCGGTCTCGGGCGCCACCCGCCGCACCATCGCCGTCGTCGACGGCGCGTCAGGCGACACGACCCAGCTCAACGAGCCGGGCCCGCTCGTCGCCCCCGCCGAGTGGTCCGCGTTCACCGAGGCCTACGAGGAGCTGCTCACGTCCGCGTCCGCGGTGGCCCTGTGCGGCAGCCTCCCGCCGGGCGTCCCCGTCGGCGCGTACGCCCAGCTGGTCCGCGCGGCCCGCGCCGCGTCCGTGCCCGTGCTGCTCGACTCGTCCGGGGAACCCCTGCGCCGGGGGCTCGCGGCCCGCCCCGACGTCATCAAGCCGAACTCCGACGAGCTCGCCGAGCTCACCGGCTCCCACGAGCCCCTGCGCGCCACCCGCGACGCCCGCCGCCGCGGCGCGCACTCCGTGGTCGCCTCACTCGGCCCGGAGGGCCTCCTCGCGGTCACCCCGGACGGCAGCTGGCGCGCCCCGGCCCCGGACCGCGTGAAGGGCAACCCGACGGGCGCCGGCGACTCGGCGGTCGCGGGCCTGCTCTCGGGTTACGTGGAAGACCTGCCGTGGCCGGACCGCCTGGCCCGCGCGGTCGCCCTGTCCGCGGCGACGGTACTGGCCCCGGTGGCCGGGGAGTTCGACCGCGCGGCGTACGAGGAACTGCTCGGCCGGGTCTCGGTGACGCAACAGACGACGACAGCGGCCTAGGGCTCGCGCCCCGGCCGCTGCTGTCCCAGTCTGGATTGCTCAGCCCTTGGTGCCCTTGACCAGCCACATCTGGTCGAAATTGGCGTCGCACTGGTTGCCCTGCTCGCACGAGATCGTGATCGCGTTCGTGCCCTTGCTGAGCTGGACGACGGACCAGGTGGTGGTCCACCCCTTCTCCCAGTCGCCTTCCTTGGCACCGGAGAAGTTGTCCATGTTGAGCGGGCGGGTCTGCACCTTGCCGTTGACCGTGATGGTCGCGTCGGCGTGCTTGCCGGGCACGCCGTAGTTGACGCGCAGGCTGTACGCGCCGTCCTTCGGGATGCCGTTGACCGTCCAGGTGAGCTTGGCGCCCACCTGGTTGAAGCCGGCCACATAGGTGCCGCCGTCGGCCTTGGCGCCCTTGACGTCCGACGCGGTGGCCGTGCCGCCCTCGAGCTTCAGCGCCTTGGCATCGGTCTTCGGGAGGTCGACCGGCTCGTCGGCCTTCTTGGAGGCCGTCTCGCTCGGCTGGACCGACTGCGAGCCGCCGGACGGCTGCCCGCCCGCGTCGCCGCCCTTCGCGTCGTCGTTCGAGTCGCCGCCGAGGACCGCGACCCCGATGCCGATGACCACGGCCGCCACGACGGCGAGCGCGCCGATGAGCAGGCCCTTGGTGTTGGGCCCGCGTCCCCGGCCGCCGCCACCACCGTGCTGCGTGGGCGTCACCGTGGTCGGCGCGCCGCCGGGCAGCGTCTCGGGGGCCGAGTAGTGCGCGTTCGGCTGGCCGTAGCCCTGGGGCTGCTGCTGCGGGGGCGCCTGGCCGTACGCGGCGGTCGGCGCCTGCTGCGGCTGCTGCCCGTACTGGCGCTCACCGACCGGCCGGACCTGGTGGTAGGACCGGGGACCCGGGTAGCCGTAGCCGCCGCCCCCGCTGGGCGGTGTCGCCCCGGCCGCCTGCCCGTCGGCGTACAGATAGCCGAACGGATCGTCGTCCGCGGGCGTGCCCTCGCCGTTGTCAGCGGGCGCCATCCCTGATCACTCCCTACGTATCGCTTACCCGGCGAGCGTACCCGGTGGGAGTGGTCCGAAGGGGTGGCGTTGACCTCACCGATACCCGCGGAAGGAGATCATCCGGCCCGTCGGTGCTGCTTGGCACGCGACCTTTTCTCGATGTACATCCGCTGGTCAGCGGATTTCAACACCTCGTCGGCCGTCATCCCGCAGTGCGCCCAGCCGATGCCGAAACTGGCGCCCACACGAACCGCTCTTCCGTCGACCCGGATGGGCGGAATGATCGCGTTCCGCAGACGGACGGCGAGGTCCTCTGCGTCGGCCCGGCCGAGCCCGTCGGCGAGCACGACGAACTCGTCACCACCGAGCCTCGCGACGGTGTCCCCGTCACGGACACCGCTGGTCAGCCGCCGTGCGACCTCGATCAGGACGACGTCTCCGGTGTGGTGCCCGAACCGGTCGTTGATCGACTTGAAGCCGTCCAGGTCGCAGAAGAGGACCGCCAGGCCCTTCGTGCCGTCGTCGGTGTCCCCCTCGGGCGCGTCGATGTGGACGTGGTGATCGAAGCCATAGTCGTCGTAGATCCCGCCGGAGGGCCCGGACCCGCCGGTCTGCTGTCCGGCCACGGCGGCAGCGGCCCCCGCGAAGTCGAATCCGTGCCCGTTCGTGTCGTACGAGCCGCCGGTGCGGTCCCCGTACGCCGCGTCCAGGGAGTCCACGGCGCTCGGCTCGGGCAGCTGGGGGCGGTGGCACAGGCGGGCCGAGAGGCGGGAGCGCAGCTCCGCCGAGTTCGGCAGGCCGGTGAGGGAGTCGTGGGACGCGCGGTGCGCGAGATGCTGCTCGCGGCGCTTGCGCTCCTCGATGTCCTCGACGTGGGTGAGCAGGAAGCGCGGCCCGTCGGCGGCGTCGGCCACCACCGAGTTCCGCAGGGACACCCACACATAGGTGCCGTCGCGCCGCCCGAGGCGCAGCTCGGCGCGGCCGCCCTCGGCGGAGGTGCGCAGCAGCGTGCCGATGTCCTCGGGGTGGACGAGGTCGGAGAACGAGTAGCGGCGCATGGCGGACGCCGGGCGGCTGAGCAGCCGGCACAGGGCGTCGTTCGTGCGCAGGAGCCGCCCGTGCTGGTCGCCGCCCATCTCGGCGATGGCCATGCCGCTGGGCGCGTACTCGAAGGCCTGGCGGAAGGACTCCTCGCTGGCGCGCAGGGCCTGCTGCTCGCGTTCGAGCCGGACGAGGGCGCGCTGCATGTTGGCGCGCAGCCGTGCGTTGCTGATGGCGATGGCGGCCTGGAAGGCGTACATCTGCAGGGCCTCGCGGCCCCAGGCGCCGGGGCGCCTGCCGTTGCGCGGGCGGTCGGCGGAGATCACGCCGAGGAGTTCGCCGCCGGAGCCGCCGGTGGCGTACATCGGGGCGAAGAGGCGGTCCGACGGGTGCCACTCGTCCTCGAAGCGGGGCGGCGGCCCGTCGGTGAACCACTGGGGTACGTCGTCCTCGTCGAGGACCCAGCCCTCGGTGTGCGGGATGAACCGCAGGTCGCCCCAGGCCTCGCCCATGGACAGGCGGCGGTCCCAGGAGGCACGGGAGCCGACCCGGCCGGTGATGAGGGCTTCGGCGGAGGAGTCGCCGGAGAAGGCGGCAACGACGAGGTCACCGTCGGGGCGCACGAGATTGACGCAGGCCAGCTCGAATCCGAGGCCGTTCACGACTCCGTCGGAGACCGTCTGCAGGGTGTCGGCCAGGCTGCGGGCGGTGTTCATGTCCGCCATCACCTGGTGAAGCTGCCGCAGGGTCGCAAGACGGACGTACGGCTCCGACTCGGTCTCCATGCTCAGCTCTCCCCGAGACCTCGACAGCACTCCAGAATTCTGATCGCCGATTCCGCACGCGCGTATGCACGCTCTTGTTGCAGTGTCTCCGCCACTGAATCACAGCGAGCTGTCCACCCGGTACACAGGGTCAACAAAATATGGCTCCTGTGACTCAAGTCACAGGAGGAGATGAAGGGTTGAGGAGTGCCCCGGCGCGCGCCCCCTGCACTTCCTGAACGAAAAACACCCCCGAACACCTCCATATCCGGACGAGATCCACCACAGGTCCTAGGACCGGCCTCGGCCCAAGGCCCGATGTGGCGGGCACGGCACCGAAGCTAGCGTCGAGACGTGCTGAAGACTCCCCCGCCGCTGAAGAATCACCCGCTCTCCCCCACCGCCCGCACGACCCCCACATACCCCCCTGGCGCTTTCGTCCCCGCGCCCGCCCTGGCCGGGCATGCTGAGGGGGTGAGCAACGACGAGTTCCGCGCCGCCATGTCCCGACTGGCCGCGGGCGTGGTCCTGGTGACCGCGCGCGAGGTGCCGCTCGACCCGGACGACCCGTCGGCTCCCCTGGGCGAGGACGTCGGCATGACGGCCACGGCGTTCCTGTCCGTCTCCCTCGACCCGCCGCTCGTCCTCGTCAGTCTGCGCAACGGCTCCCGCATGGACGACCTGCTCGACGAACAGCCCCTGTGGGCGGTGTCCGTACTCTCCGAGAGCCAGCGCCACATCGCGGGCCGCTTCGCGATGAAGGGCCGCATCAGCGACCGTCTGCTCTTCGAGGACATCCCGTACGTACGCGGCGAGGTGTCCGGCGCGCCCCTGGTGGGCGGCGCGCTCGCGACGCTCGAGTGCCGTACGGAGCAGCGGGTGCCGGCCGGGGACCACACGCTGGTGATCGGCCGGGTGCTCGCGGCGTCGCTGCCCGGCGGCGAGGGCGGACCCCTGGCCTACTTCAAGGGGAAGTACCGGCAGTTGGGTTGATGCCCGACGCCCGGCCCTCTGAGGCCGTTCAGTCCCAGCCGCGCCCCGACCGGCCCCGTTTCGTGTCCGACCGTGCCTTCTTGTTGCGCAGGCGGCGCTCGTTGATCCCCCGGGGTATGCGGGTCGCGCGGCGCGGCTTGGGCGGCGGGGCGGTGGCCTCCGCGAGGAGGGACGCGAGGCGCACGGCGGCGGTCTCGCGGTTGCGCCACTGGGAGCGGTGCTCCGAGGACCGTACGGAGATGACGCCGTCGACGAGTCGGGAGGCGAGCCGCTCCAGGGCCCGCGCCTTCCACACCTCGGGCAGCGCCTCGGTCCTGGCGAGGTCGAAGCGGAGCTCGACCTGGGAGTCGCTGGTGTTCACATGCTGGCCGCCCGGCCCGGACGACCGCGAGAATCGCCAGAGGAGCTCGGCCTCCGGAAGGACCACCGAGCCGCGGATGAAGTAAGGACCGGACATGGGTTCCATGGTCGCGCCTGTACACGCACCGCGTCACCCCCTTTTCCCGGCGGCACACCCATCCCGGCTAAAGCGGGTAAAGAAAGTAAAGACACCTGGAACCCTGGATCCCCCCTTGGCGTTCATAGGGGTACGAGTAGCTTCGTCTACGAAGCGCACGCATCGCTAACGAGGGAAGGACTCCCAACAATGGCAGTAAGCCTGTCCAAGGGTGGCAACGTCTCGCTCACCAAGGAGGCTCCGGGCCTGACCGCCGTCACCGTGGGCCTCGGCTGGGACGTCCGCACCACCACCGGCACCGACTTCGACCTCGACGCCTCCGCGATCGCGGTGAACCCGCAGGGCAAGGTCTACTCGGACGGCCACTTCGTCTTCTTCAACAACAAGGCGACGCCGGACCAGACCATCGTCCACACCGGTGACAACGTCACGGGCCAGGGCGAGGGCGACGACGAGCAGATCAACGTCAACCTGGCGGGCCTCCCGGCCGACATCGACAAGATCGTCTTCCCGGTCTCGATCTACGACGCCGAGAACCGCTCGCAGAACTTCGGCCAGGTGCGCAACGCGTTCATCCGCATCGTCAACCAGGCCGGCGGCACCGAGATCGCCCGCTACGACCTCTCCGAGGACGCCGCCACCGAGACCGCCATGGTCTTCGGCGAGCTGTACCGCAACGGCGCGGAGTGGAAGTTCCGCGCGGTGGGCCAGGGTTACGCGTCGGGCCTCGTCGGCATCGCGCAGGACTTCGGCGTGAACGTCTGACGTTCGCACGGCAGTTGAAGGGGCCCGCCGGCCCGGTGTCGCTCCGCGCACACACCGCCGGCGGGTTCGGCCGGGCCATCCGGGACTACGGATGGTCCGGCTTTCCCTTGCCGTACAGCCAGTCGTCCCACACCGGCTGCAGATCCTTGCCCGGGTTCTGCTTCTCCACGTACCCGGTGAAGTCGGCCGTGTCCGCGTTGCCGTAACGGTGCGCGGCGGGCCAGCTCTTGAGCAGCTCGAAGAACTTGGCGTCCCCGACCGTCTCGCGGATCTTGTGCAGCACCATCGCGCCGCGCTCGTAGACCGGCGGATCCGAGATGTGCGCGGCACTCGACGGCCTGGCGGGCGGGAAGGCCCAGATCGGGTTGCCGCTGCCCTTCGCGTAGTAGGAGTCGAACGTCTTCTGCGCGCTGTCGCCGCCGTGCTGCTCCGCCCAGAGCCATTCGGCGTAGGTCGCGAAGCCCTCGTTGAGCCACATGTCGCGCCATGACTCCGGTGTGACGGAGTCCCCGTACCACTCGTGGGCCATCTCGTGGACGAGCGTGGACAGAGGAGGGGTGCCGGGGAAGACGGGCCGGTTCTGGGTCTCGAGCGCGTACCCGGCGTCGCCGTGCCGGTCGACGACGGCGCCGGTGGAGGAGAAGGGATAGGGGCCGAAGGTCTTGGACTCCCACGCCATGACGGCCGGGATCTTGGCCAGGACCTTGGCGCTCGCGGCCGCCTCGACCGGGTCCACGGCGGTGTACACGGGCAGCCCGTCGGGCGTCTTGTAGGCCTTGGTCTCGAACTTCCCGATCGCCAGCATCGCCAGGTAGCCGGCCATGGGCTGCGGGACGTGCCAGTCGAACGTCGTCCGCCCGCCGGCCGTCCGCTCCTTCGTCAACTCCCCGTTGGATACGGCCTTCAGGCCCTTGGGAACGGTGACGTGGAGGTCGTACGACGCCTTGTCGGAGGGGTGGTTGTTCCCGGGGAACCAGGCCATGGATCCCGTCGGCTCGCCGAGCGCGAGGACCCCGTCCTGCGTGGGGAGCCAGCCCTCCTCGGAGCCGTCCGGGTCGGTGATGGTCACGGGTTTCCCGGAGTACCGCACGACCGTGCGGAACGTGGAGCCCTTCCGCAGCGCCTCGGCCGGACGGATCGTCAGCTCGTGCCCCGCCCGCTCGAACCGGGCCTTCCGACCGTCGACGGTGACGCCGTCGACCGTCAGGCCCTTGAGGTCGAGATTGAACGCGCTGAGGTCCTGGGTGGCCTTCGCGGTGATGTCGGCGGTGCCGGTCAGCCGGTGCCGGTCGGCATCGAGGGTGAGGTCGTAGTGCGTGGCGTCGTAGCCGCCGTTGCCCAGCTTCGGAAAGTACGGGTCCCGCACGCCCGCGGCACCGGGCGTGCCGTGCACACCGGCGGCGGAACAGGCGCCGAGGGCCAGGACGAGAGCGAGCGCGTGGGCGGGGGCACTTCGTGGGCTACGGGGCACAGAGCGATCGTAGGGGCGAACGCCGTGGAGGCGCCTGCCAACGGGCGGGCGCCTCCACGGGGGTCATGGCGTCACCAGGGTCCTTCGTTCGGATCGGGCTGGATCAGGGAGCGAGGTCATGGGGGTCCCCCTCCTCGAGCGCAGTCGAGAACTCGGGGGCGTGCGTGCCGGACCCCGCGAGCCCGGCCTGATCCAAACGACTGGCCCTAGCGGTTCAGCGCGGCGACGCCGGCCTGGGCGAACTTCTCGTCCAGGTCGCCCGACGGCGCACCCGCGACGCCGATGCCCGCGACCGGGGCGCCCTTCGCCGCGACGGGCGCGCCGCCCGCGAGGAACAGGGTGCCCGGGATGTCCTTCAGGTTCGGGGCCTGCTCGAGGCGCTTGGCGAGCTCGGACGTCGGCGCGTTCCAGGACACCGCGGTGTACGCCTTCTTCACGGCGGACTCGTACGACTGCGGGCCGGCGCCGTCGCCGCGGAGGGTGACGATCGTGTTGCCGTTGCGGTCGACGACGGCGACGGAGACGCGCTGGTTCTCCTTCTTCGCGGCGTCGAGGGCGGCCTGCGCGGCCTTCGTGGCGGCGGCCGTCGTCAGGTGCGTGGACTGGGTGAGGTTCTTGGCCGGGGCGTCCGCGGTCACGGCGGCGGGGGCCGCGGCCGGGGCGTCGGCGCTGGCCGAGACCGCGCCGAAGGTACCGGCGAGGACGCCGGCGAGGACGGCGCCACCGGTCAGGACACGGGCGCGCTTCGAGATCTTCTTCATGACGGGTGCTCCTTGGAGGCGGTCGGGTCGGTCAGAGGCGGTCGGTGAGTCGCTCTGCCATCGATCCTCCGGCCGGAAACCGGCCCGCACCGTCGACGTACCGGCTGCGACCGGAGCGCGGCTCGGCTGACGTCAGGGTCAGCCGATCGGTTGACCCGCGTACCGCCCGAGGGGGCCACAATGGGGGTGTTTGACCAGTTCAGCAGCGCGAGAGCGGTGCGGTGACGGCGCAGCGGCGGAAGCTTCCGCGGCGCGACGGCCGGGCAGCGGCGGAAGCGGAGAGGGGCACGGGCGTGGAACACGAGACGCGGGATCCGGACGCCCGCTGGCTGGCCGCGGTCATGCACGCCGCGTTCTTCCTGCTGCTCGGCGGAGCCCTCGCCCGGTTCCTGCTGCGCCACCCCGGCGAGACCCGCACCCCGTGGATCATCGCCCTGTCCGTGGTCCTGGCCGCGCTGTACGTGCTCGGCCCCGCGCTCGGCCCGGGCAGCGGCACCCGCCCCACCCCGCGCCGCATCACCTGGCTGGCCCTGGTCGTCGCCGTGTGGGTGGTCCTCGTCGTCCTCGCGCCGAGCTTCGCCTGGTGCGCGGTCCCGCTGTTCTACACGGGCCTGCGCACCCTGCCCGCCCGCGCCGCGCTCGTCCTGATCGGCGTGCTCACGGTGTTCGTCGTCGCGGCTCAGCTGCGCCTCGCGGGGAACTTCGACCCGAATCTGCTGCTGGCGCCGCCGGCCGTCGCGGCCCTGGCGACCGCCGTC
Organism: Streptomyces sp. CB01635; assembly: GCF_002803065.1. Lineage (GTDB taxonomy): Bacteria > Actinomycetota > Actinomycetes > Streptomycetales > Streptomycetaceae > Streptomyces. The sequence goes on along the minus strand of NZ_NNBL01000010.1, from coordinate 138,219 downwards.
TTCGTCCACATGGAGCGCCAGGCGGAACGCCAGCGCGCCCTGATCGACGACCTCCGGCGCACCCGCAGGGAACTCGCCGCGACGGAGCGCCGCGAGGGCACGCTCGCCGAACGGCAGCGCCTGTCGATGGAGATCCACGACACGCTCGCCCAGTCCCTCTCCAGCCAGCAGATGCTGCTCCAGGCGGCGGACCGGCTGTGGGACGCCGACCCCGAGCGGGCCCGCGCCCATGTGCGGACAGCGGAATCGGTGACCGAGCGGGGCCTCGTGGAAGCGCGCCGGTTCGTGCATGACCTGGCGCCGGCGGACCTTGCGGGCGGCGGCCTGGACGAGGCGCTGCGGACGCTTGCGGCGCGGGAGTCGGAGGCGGGGCTCGCGGTCCGCTTCCACGCGGAGGGCACCCCGGCGCCGCTGCCCGACCGGGTCGAGTCCGCGCTGCTGAGAATCGCGCAGGGCGCCCTCGCGAACGTACGGGAGCACGCGGACGCGACGGCCGCCGCGATCACGCTGACGCACCTCGGCGACCAGGTCGTCCTCGACATCGCGGACAACGGCCGCGGCTTCACGCCCGAACCCCCGCGGGAGGGCGGCGTGCGCGGGCACGGCCTCCCGGCGATCCGGGCGCGCACGCGGCAGCTGGGTGGCACCCTGACGATCGAGTCGGCGCCGGGCGAGGGCACGGTGCTGTCGGTGGCGATTCCGCTGGAGGCCTCGTGAGTGACCCCGTACGACTGCTCGTCTGCGACGACCACGTGGTGGTGCGCGCGGGACTGCTCGCCCTGCTCGGCAGCACGCCCGGCATCGAGGTGGTCGGCGAGGCGGGCACGGGCGACGAGGCGGTGGCGCTCGCCGCGAAGCTGACGCCGGACGTCGTCCTGATGGACCTCCAGCTGGGCGAGGGCATCGACGGCGTGGAAGCCACGCGGCGCATCACGACCGCGCCGCCCGAGGCGGGCCCGCACCCGCACGTCCTCGTACTGACCACGTACGACACGGACGCGGACATCACCCGGGCCATCGAGGCGGGCGCCACGGGCTATCTCCTCAAGGCGGAGCGTCCCGAGGAGCTGTTCGCCGCGATCCAGGCCGCCGCCGAGGGCCGTACGACGCTGTCCCCGCCGGTCGCGAGCCGCGTCATGGCCCGCATGCGCAGCCCGCGCCCGTCCCTCACGGACCGCGAGCGCGACATCCTCGCCCAGCTCGCCCAGGGCCTGGGCAACCGGGACATCGCCCGCGCCCTGTTCATCAGCGAGGCGACGGTGAAGACCCACCTCGGCCGGATCTACGACAAGCTCGGCGTGGACACGAGGGCGGGCGCGGTGGCGGTGGCGAAGGAGCAGCGGCTGCTGGGCTGAACTCGGCGACTGCTGCGACGGCGACCGTGGTGACCGCGACAGCCGTGCGGGCACCCCTCCCGCCCATGGACGGCACCACCTCCCGCCCGTGACACCATCAGCTACGTGCTCGACATCGGCTACGCCCTCTCCCGCCGCTTCCCGGACCCGATCCAGCTGGACTACCGCCGCGCGGACGTCCGCACGCTGCGCCACGACCTCTTCTGCGGCGACGTCTACCTCGCCGACACCAAGGCCGACCGGGAGCTGTCCACAGCCTGGGGATGGGTGCCGGTACTGGACTTCGCGTGGGCGCTGTGCGACATCGTCGAGCAGCTGGACCGCGACCCGCGCGGCAGCCGCGCGTCGAGGCCTCAGTACGCCGAACTCGACTTCACCGAGTCGACGGACCGGATGCTCTTCGAGCGCCGCTTCGGGTGGGTCGACATCGAGGCCGACTGGATGGAGGCCGACGAGCCGCCCCTGACGTTCTCCCACACCGCGCTGCGCCGCGAGGCCCGCGACTTCCTGCACGACCTGATCGCCGACCTCACCGATATGCACGAGGATCTGGCGGACAATCCGGCGATCTGGGACCTGCAGGCCCGCTTCCCCCGCATCCCGGACGAGCGCTAGCCCCAAAAACGCACACAAGCCCTCCCGGCTACTCCACCCGCACCCCGATCTGCGCCGCGAACGCCGGTGCCAGGTCGAAGAGCTGGGCCGGGCTGATGACCGCCCCCGCCAGCCGGTCCACCCCGCGGGCGATCCCCAGCTCCGCCACGCCCCGCAGATCCACGTCAGCCATCACCGCGCCCGTGAAGTCCGCACCCCGCACGACACAGCCCTGGAACTCGACCCGGTCCAGCCGCGCGCCCCCGAAGTCCGGCTCCACCAGCACGCACCCGTCGAAGACGACATCCTTCAGGCGCGCCTTGCGCAGATTCAGGTACTCGATCTTCCCGCCGCGCACCACCACCCGCTCCAGCACGCTCCCGTGCAGCTGGACCCCGCCGAGGCGCGCGTCCACCACCTCGACGTCCCGCAGCGTCGCCTCCGCGAGGTCCGTGCCCACACCCCGTATCCCTGTCAGCGTGGAATCGAGGATCCGGGCGCGGGTCAGACGCGTCTCGTCGAGCGCGCACCCTTCGAGCGCGCAGTCCATGAAGCGGGCGCCCCCGCCGTCCTGCCCGGTGAAGTCGGCCGCCGTGAACTCCACCCCGTCGTAGTCCCCGTCCGGCTCGAGCTCGCCGCCGGTCCAGGGCGCCGGCGGGGGCAGCCGCACCTCGGGCCGCCGCGCCTTCTTCACCGCCGCCGGTTTCGCCGACGACGACTTCGCCGACCGCACCACTCGTTTCTCCGCCATGTCCCCATGCTGCCCGCCCTCACTGACAATCGGTGACCGCCGCCTCTCCCCCGCCCATGTCACATTCCGCCACTCGCAGCCGTCGTACAGACAAAGGCAGCCCGAAGGGAAGAGCGGTATGGCAACGACCAAGCCCGACCTCACCGTCATCGGCGGCGGATTCGCCGGCCTCACCGCGGCCGTCACCGCCGCCGAGGCCGGAGCGCGCGTCACCGTCCACGAGTCGCACCACACCCTCGGCGGCCGCGCCCGCACCGCCGAAGGCCCGTACCGCACGCACGACGGACCGCACGCCCTCTACAACGGCGGCCCGCACTGGACCTGGCTCAAGCAGCGCGACCTGCTCGGCCCGCTCGCCCCGGTCCCGCCCGTCGAGGGCTCCCGCCTGCGCTTCCACCACCGCGGAGCCCTGCGCCGCACCCCGCCCCTGGCCCTCCTGCGCCTCCTTCGCCACCGGTCCGAACACGCGCCCGTGGACCTGGACTTCATGACGTGGGCGACGCGTCACGTCGGCGAGGAGGGGGCCCGCGCGGCCGCCCACTACACGTCCGTCGCGCTCTTCCACCACGACCCGGGCTCCTTGTCCGCCGCCTTCGTCCAGGAGCGCCTGCGCCGCGCCGCGAAGGTGCCGCCAGAGGCGCACTATCCGCGCGGCGGCTGGGCCTGTGTGATCGACCGGATGGCGGCCCGCGCCTGGAATCTGGGCGTGCGCGTGGAGACGCTGTCCCGCGTCGACACCCTTCCGACGGGCGGCGGCCCGGTGATCGTGGCGACGTCCCTCGACTCGGCGCGCCGCCTCCTCGGGGACTCGTCGCTGACGTGGGACAGCGGCCGTACGACGCTGATCGACCTGGCCGTGCGCACCCGCCGCGGCGACGCCTTCGCCGTGTCCGGGCTCGACTTCCCGGCCTGGCTCGAGAGGTTCACGGCCCAGGACCGGAGCCTGGCGCCGCATGGGCAGCAGCTCGTCCAGGGCCAGGTCCCCGTAGCGCCGCACGAGTCGAAGGCCGACGGCACGGCACGCGCCGAACGCCTGCTCGACCTGGGATTCCCCGGCTGGCGCGACCGTGTGATGTGGCGCAGGGACGCGCTCGCGAACGGGCGTACGGGGGCGGTCGACCTGCCCGGCACGACCTGGCGGGACCGGCCCGCGATCGACCGCGGGGACGGCGTCTATGTGGCGGGTGACCAGGTCGCGGCGCCCGGCGTGCTCTCCGAGGTGTCGTTCAACAGCGCCGTCGAGGCGACCACGCTCGCGCTCACCGCCTCCCGCCCGGGCCTCCGCGCGGCCTGACCCCTTCGCTTGACCTCAAGTGGGCTTGAGGTTGAAAGGTGGTGCACACCTGGCCCAGCACGGGGCCGTACGCCCGAGGGAGCCCACCATGCACGCCGTACGACTGCACGCCTTCGGCCCCGCCGAGAACCTCACCTACGAGAAGACCGACGACCCCCTGCCCGGCCCCGGCCAGGTCCGGATCGCCGTGGCCGCGGCCGGCGTGCACCTCCTGGACACCGCCCTGCGCGAGGGCATGAAGGGCCCCGCGCCCGAGCCGCCCGCGCTGCCCACCGTCCCCGGCCGCGAGGTCGCCGGCACCGTCGAGTCGCTCGGCGAGGGCACCGACACGTCCTGGCTCGGCAAGCACGTCGTGGGCCACCTCGGATTCGCCCCGGGAGGCTACGCCGAGCTCGCCGTCATCGACGCGGCCCGCCTGCACGAACTCCCGCCGGGCCTGGACTTCGCCGAGGCCGTCGCCCTGATCGGCACGGGCCGTACGACGATGGGGATCCTGCAGTTCGTGGCGCTCGGCCCCGCGTCGGTGGCCGTGATCCCGGCCGCGGCCGGCGGCATCGGCACCCTGCTCGTCCAGTACGCGAAGCACGCGGGCGCCACCGTCGTCGGCCTCGCGGGCGGCCCCGAGAAGGTGGCCCGCGTCCGCGCGAACGGCGCCGATCTGGCCGTCGACTACACCGCCCCCGACTGGCCCGAACAGGTCCGCTGGTTCCTCAGCGGCCGCACCGCGACCGTCGTCTTCGACGGGGTGGGCGGCGACGCGGGCCTGGCCGCCGTCGACCTGCTCGGCCCCGGCGGCGTCCACGTCGTCTTCGGCTGGTCGGGCAAGGGCCTGCACGACGGCGAGCCCCTCACCTTCTCCGAGGACGAACTCACCCGACGCGGCATCACCCAGGAACAGGTGCTCGGCCCGCCGATGATGCGGCGTGCGGGCGGCGACAACCCCGTCCGCACGCTGGAACTGGCCGCCCTGAAGGAGGCCGAGGCCGGCCGCCTGCGTCCCGCGGTGACCCGCTTCCCGCTCGCCGAGGCGGCCGCGGCCCACCGCGCCCTGGAGAACCGCGGCACGATCGGCAAGGTGGTCCTGATCCCGTGACCCGCAGCCCGGGTCCGAGGGCGCGCCGGGCCGGCTGGGCGCGCTACGACCCGAGCCGCGCCAGCGCCCCGTCCGTCAGCCGGTACACCGTCCACTCGTCCTGCGGCGCCGCGCCGAGCGCCTTGTAGAAGTCGATCGACGGCTCGTTCCAGTTGAGGACCGACCACTCCAGGCGCGCGTACCCGCGCTCGACGCAGATCCGCGCAAGTTCGGTCAGCAGCGCCTTGCCGTGGCCGCCGCCGCGCGCCTCGGGCCGTACGTACAGGTCCTCCAGGTAGATCCCGTGCACGCCGCGCCACGTGGAGAAGTTCAGGAACCAGAGGCAGAAGCCGACGGGCTCGCCCGTCGTGTCGTCCTCGGCGATGTGGGCGAACGCGGCGGGCCGCTCCCCGAACAGCGCCTCGCGCAGCTGCTCCTCGGTGGCCCGCGCCTCGTGCAGCGCCTCCTCGTAGTCGGCGAGTTCACGGACCAGGGCGTGGATGACGGGGACATCGGCGGACGTGGCGGTACGAATCATGACGGCAGGCTAACCAGTCACCGCGGGACGGCGGACGGCCCGGTTCACCAGTCACTGTGGCCGCGCCCCGCACGTGGGCCGACCCGTCACCGCGTCCCGCCCCGCACGGGCCCGCTCACCGCCCGAGCAGCCTCCGAGCCGTCTCCATGTGGTCCGGCGCCAGGGGCCGCCCGTCCTCGATCTCCCACAGGGAGTCCTGAAGCACCCGCCCGAGCGTCCAGGCGCGCGCCCGCTCCCGGTCGAGCCCGAGCACCCCGCTCATCGCGTCGAACCGCCACACCACCTCGTCCGCGTCGAAGCGGTTGTCGATGGCGGGCTTCAGGTCGAAGCCCGGATCGCCCGCGAGCGGCTTCGGGTCGATGGCGAGCCACGGCTCGCGCGCAGCGGCCAGCACGTTCTCGAAGTGCAGATCCCAGTGCAGCAGCCGGTTCCCCGCCTCGCCGGCGACCTCGCGCACGGCCGCCGCGCAGTCCGCGAGCAGCGCGCGGTCGGCCGGGTCGGCCACGGCCGCGAGCGCCGAAGGCACCTGGGCGAGCATGTCCGCCGCGATGTCGGCCAGCCGCCGCATCCCTTCCGGGGCGGGCCCGGACGTGAGCCGGGCGAGCAGTTCGGCGATGACGAGGACGGCCTTGCGGGAGTCCTCCACGGAGTCCAGCATCCGCCCGGAGTCGAGCCGTTCGAGGAGCATCGTGCCGGTGGCGTCGTCGTGGTCGAGCAGCCGGACGGCGCCGTCGCCGTCCCAGACGCGCAACGCGACCGGCTCGCCCTCGGTCTCCTCGTCGAGGATCTGGAACTTGACCGCGGCGGGCGTCCCGTCGCCCCGCACCACGGGCAGGACGAGGGCGGCCATGCCGTGCATCGCGGGCCCGTCGACGCGCAGATCCCAGCGTTCGACGAACTCCTCCACGCGCGCGGGGAGCCCGGCGATGAAGGCGCGACCGGGGTCACCCGCGTAGGTGTACTGCGACTCGACCAGGCCGTCCGGAATGTCGATCACCCGAACGACCCTACGTGCGTGCCTGAATGCAGTCCATGCGTCGTTTCCTCCTCGCCGTGTGGTCGTACGTACGGCACGCCCCCGGCACCTATCTCTGGCTGGCCGCCCTGTTCTTCACCACGGTCGCCATGCACCACATGGACCCGCACTTCGAGCACGAGTTCCTGCTCCAGCGCTCCACGAACCTGCACGAGCTGTCGACGAACCCGGTCCGCGTGTTCGTCGCCTCCCTGTTCTGGATCGACGACAGCAGCTGGTGGCCGTACGCCGTCCTCTACACGGTGTTCCACGCGCAGGCCGAGCGCTGGCTCGACACCTGGCGCTGGCTGGCCGTCGCGGGGGCGGCGCACGTCCTCGCGACGGTGATCAGCGAGGGCGCGCTGCTCTGGGCGATCCGCGAGGGCCACGCGCCCGCCTCATCGGTCGACACCCTTGATGTGGGGGTGAGTTACGCGCTGGCGGGCGTCGTCGGCGTCCTCACGTACCGGCTCGCCCCGCCCTGGCGCTACGTCTGTCTGGTCGTCGTCCTGATCGTCTACGGCGGCCCGCTGCTCACCGGCCGCACCTTCACCGACCTGGGGCACTTCGTCTCGGTCCTCATCGGCCTGGCCTGCCACCCCCTGGTACGCGACCGGGGCGAGCCCTTGAATCCCCTGACGCTCCTGCGGCGGGACCGGACAGCGAGGCGTAACGACGACCCCCGAACCCAGGAAGGCGGCCGTCCCCCCTGCCCGAACCCCCCTGCGGAGCGCTAACGTCCGGGGCCATGAGCAGCAAGAACGGCACCCACGGCACCCAGGCCACCGTCAATGGCGGCATATCGTTCTGGTACGCGGACGACGGCATCCCCACCGCCCGCGAACCCCTGCCGGGTGACGCGTCCGCCGACGTCGTCATCGTCGGCGGCGGCTACACGGGCCTGTGGACCGCCTACTACCTGAAGAAGGCCGCGCCCTTCCTCCGCATCACCGTCCTGGAGCAGAAGTTCTGCGGCTACGGCGCGTCCGGGCGCAACGGCGGCTGGCTCTACAACGGCATCGCCGGCCGCGACCGCTACGCGAAGCTGCACGGCCACGACGCGGCCGTCCGCCTCCAGGAAGCCATGAACGACACGGTCTCCGAGGTGATCCGCGCGGCCGCCGAAGAGGAGATCGACGCAGACATCCACCAGGGCGGCGTACTCGAAATCGCCTACACGCCGGCCCAGCTGGCCCGCCTCAAGGCCTTCCACGCGGCGGAGCTCGCGTACGGCGAGAAGGACCGCACCCTGCACGGCGCCCGCGAGACCGCCGAGCGCGTCCGCGTCTTCGGGGCCGTCGGCTCGACCTGGACCCCGCACGGCGCCCGCCTGCACCCCGTCAAGCTCCTCAAGGGCCTGGCCGCGGCCGTCGAGGCCCTCGGCGTCACGATCCACGAGTCGACGCCCGTCACGGAGATCAAGCCGAAGCACGCCGTCACCCCGTACGGCACGGTCCGCGCGCCCTACATCCTGCGCTGCACCGAGGGCTTCACCGCGTCCCTCAAGGGCCAGCGCCGCACCTGGCTCCCCATGAACTCCTCCATGATCGCCACGGAGCCGCTGACCGACGCCCAGTGGGAGTCCATCGGCTGGGAGGGCCGCGAGACCCTCGGCGACATGGCGCACGCCTACATGTACGCCCAGCGCACCGCCGACGGCCGCATCGCGCTCGGCGGCCGGGGCGTCCCGTACCGCTACGGCTCGAGGACCGACAACGACGGCCGTACCCAGCCCGCCACCATCGAGTCCCTCACCGCCCTCCTGACCCGCTTCTTCCCCCAGCTCGCGGGCGTCGCCGTGACCCACGCCTGGTCCGGCGTCCTCGGCGTCCCCCGCGACTGGTGCGCCACGGTCACCCTCGACCGCGCGACGGGCCTCGGCTGGGCGGGCGGCTACGTCGGCTCGGGCGTCGCCACCACCAATCTCGCCGCCCGCACCCTGCGCGACCTGGTCCAGCAGGACTCCGGCCAGTCCGGCCCCACCGACCTCACGACCCTCCCCTGGGTCAACCACAAGGTCCGCAAGTGGGAGCCGGAACCCTTCCGCTGGCTGGGCGTCCACGGCATGTACGCCACCTACAACGCGGCCGACCACCGCGAACTCACCACCCACACGACGGGCTCCTCCCGCCTGGCCCGAGCCGCGGACAAGGTGGCCGGCCGCAGCTGACAGGACCCCACCGGGCACAACCAACGACGAAGGCCCAGGCCACACCCGTGACCTGGGCCTTCACCTCGATGGAGCCCCCTGTCGGATTCGAACCGACGACCTACGCATTACAAGCTGTCCGGGCTTGTTCCACGGCGGTCCGGGGGTGTCCGAGAAAGGGCTCGCCTCGCAGGTCAAGTGACGTGCCGGACGTTCGTGGACGAGTGCAGACCGCGTCGGATTAGGCAGCAATCGAGACTAGAACTGAGACTGCCCCAGCCGTACAGCCGCATCCTGCTTCAGCGCACCAGCCAGGATTCAGGCATGCAACCTTCTGATCCGTAGGCGGGTGCGCCCCTGTCAGCCACACAGCGCCCATGCCTCTGCTCCACAACCACCGTGGGCCTACACGGCGATGGGGTCCGTCAGTGTCCGCCACTGTGCACGGACGTTGATGTCACCGGCTGTCAGTCAGCCCGGGTTAGCCGTTCTGCCCCTATCTGTCACAGGCATGGTCTACCGTCCGTCGCAACACTTGCCTCGCTCGCCCTATCTAGATCATCCCAGCACCCGCCGCCAAGCCACCGGCCGTGGTGTAGAGCGGAGGGCGGCAGATGTGTCGCCGCAGGACACTGATCAAAAAAGAGGAGTCGCTGATGAGTTGGGTCTCGTGGGCTTTCGGTGGAGTAGGCGTAGCGGTCCCCATCGCGTTGATCGGTTGGTTTTATTTCGACCGAAAGAAGAATCAGGATCGCCAGGTCCAAAAATCTGGAAATGATTCGATCAACTATCAAGCAGGAGGGAATATGAGAGTGGACGGAAACAGCGAAATCCGGCGGCAGGAACCGTGAATCAACGCCAAACGGGCGGAGACAACTCCACTAACTATCAGGTCGCTGGGGACCTGCATGCAGGGTTGTCCTATCGCGACGTTAAGGAGATCGCGGACGACGTCTTTCACCAGAATTACACTCGCCTTGCTACTGAAGCGGCAAGCACCGCAGAGGAGCGAGCCAGAGAGGTTTGCGATAAATTTCTTAAGAAACTCACCGAAGAGTCACCCGAGTCGCTAGAGAATGCACGAAATCCCGACTTCCAGCGCGCTCTTTTCAGGGTCCAGGAGGAGGTTGCCACTACTGGCGATGAAAACCTCAGCGATCTCCTCGTAGACATTCTTGTCGATCGATCCAAGCAGTCTGGTGGATCCTTTAGGCAAGTAGTACTGAATGAAGCGCTCAAAACAGCACCCCGGCTCACCAGCACACAGGTATCGGTACTGGGTGCGATATTCATGGCTCGCTACGTGAACGTAAGCGTCAACGGTATTCCGCAACTGTACGAAACTCTTCGCGAATTTTGGCTCCCCCTAATCAAGGGCCTACCTCAACCATCAGATGCGAATATGGGGCACATCGCGTACGCCGGATGCGGATCGATCAGCATGGGCGAGGTGACATTCACGCAGCTCTTCCTCAAAAGATATCCTGGACTTCTTACGTTGGGATTCGAAGAGGAGTCGCACCCTTGGATCTCCGAGTTCAAGAAAAAAGGGATCGTGATGCCATGCTTGCGCGACCCTACGAAGATGCAAGTGGCCGCAGTGAGCCTAACTGACCTCGAAAATAAACTGTCCACTCAAGACGTCGGGGAACATGCCAACGAGCTTCGGGGGCTCCTCGAGTCAAATCCTATCTCCGGTGAAGCAATTCACGCGGAGATCGAAGCCATCGACCCGGAATTCACGAGGTTCTCCGAGGCATGGAGGAACTCTGCTATGAAGAATTTCGACCTGACTAGCGTCGGCATCGCAATCGCTCACGCTCATTGCCGGAAAGTCCTTGGATCGGCCATGCCGTCCGTTGACCTTTGGCTGAGCTGATCAGCGAGACACCTGATCGGGAATCTGGCGCGACGCCGGGAAAAGACACGCTCGCAGGGCGAGCGTGTCGCAGCCGATTCAGCCCTCGGAAAATGTGCAAGCTTGATTACTGCTCACCCATGTATGGCACACCTCAAAGTGAAGCCGATAGGCACGCGATCCGCCGCCTTTCGGTAGCGGATCGCAGACACCTTACGTGCGCAGATCCTCAGCGCTTTCCTACAGCCAACGGCTGCTCCGGGAGAGAAATGGTATCTGCCGGCCTCTGCGCAAGCCAGCCGGATCGACGGTGCGAAGGCGCCTCCGTACGAACGTGCTTGAACCCCAGTCGTTCGTAGTAGGCGTGCAGTCCCGTGTTCGTGCGCCAAGTGTCGATGCGAACCCAGTCCCGCCCTTCCAGTGCAGCTACACGGGAGGCCCAGTCGACGATTCGAACGCCAAGCTGCCTGCCTGCCGCGGACCTTGCCACGATCAGCTTGTAGAGGTAGAAGGCTGACTCAGGCTTGTCGTCGTCGTTCCAGAAGTCCCGGTCAATGGGCCCACGGCTGACCGTGGCCAACGCTGCCCCACTGTCATCTACGACAATCCAAGCCCGACCGTCATCGATCGTGGCGTGCCATTTGCTGATAGCTCTCGCGCCAGCCTCGCGGTCATTCCACTGGTCCGTGCCCTTCTCATGCAGCCACTGTTCAGCTTCCGTCCTCAGCACCATGAGCGCGGGAACGTCCTCGGCTGCGGCAGGGCGAAGGTACTCAGTCGGCATCGACTTCATAGAGGATCTTGTGCCTGTCTCCTGGGAGGATCGTGACCATGCAGCGGAGAGGCTTCCCGTCCGCGTCGTAACCAGTCCGGGTGTGCTCGGCAACAGGCGTCGCCGCCGGCAGCGCTAGCAACTCGGCTTCCTTGAGGGTCGGCATCCGTACGGCGATCTCATCGCGGTACTTCGCTTGAACGAGGCCGACGGATGCGAGCACGCCGCCGGGCGCCGAGACGTCCCGGGGCTCCATAAGCGGGGTGCCCGAGACGAGTTCCTGCGGAAAGTAGGAGTCCGCGAGCGCATAGGGCCGGTTGTCGACGTATCGGACTCGCTTGCGCGCTACAGCCAGCCCGCCCTCAGGCAGCCCCAGCGCGGCGTGCACATGCTTAGGCGGCTCAACGATCGAGACGCTGATCTCCTGTCGGGGACTCTTGCCCTCGTCGGCAACAGCACTGGCCCATTGGTCTCCAGCGGTTCGCCCTTCGACGGCCGTCTCGTGACGCTTGCGGCTCTCTAGGGTCGTCCAGTTCCAGACGACCGGCGGGTAGTCCTCCCGGACGTACTTGCCCTGCCCCTGGCCTGTCACGACCAGTCCTTCATCGACCAGGACACGCACGCCGGCGCGGACGGTCTCTCTGCTGTACCCGTAGTGGCCCATCAGCTTGGACTCGCTCGGGAGTGCTTGACCGCCTCCAAGCTCACCAGAAGCGATCTGTTCTCGCAGGTCAGCCGCAATCTCTTGGGCCTTGGTAAGTCCCCGCCGCATGCGTTCCCTCCAGGTAGCCACTCCAACTCCTCCGTACAAGTTAGACCAGGGGGCTTGACTCTCCAAGAGGGGAGTAGGCATTCTCATGTCACGACACTCCTCCAGACAAGTCGTACGGGGTGTCACGTACACAGCTATGCCTGCTGGTTCGGGATAGTCCGTGATCGCTGCGGGCCCCCTGCCAGTCGTTCCTTGAGAACTAAACAGGGTTACGAGGTTGCCGCCTCCTACGCAAAGGCGGCCGGCGCGGCTCAGGTCCGCGCGCTCCTCAACGTCGCCGCCGCACGTGTGCGGCGGCCGGTTGCCTCCGCCGCTCGTCTCGTACGAGCGGCACTGAGGGGCGCCGGATCACCCGACTTCAACGGCGTGCGGCCCCGGAGCTGTAACTCCGGGGCCGCTTTCGAGCCGTATTGCCTGCTAGGGAGAACACGACTCATGAACATCATCGCTGCACTTCAGGCGGTCGTTACCGCGCACGACTCCGATCGTGAGCCGACGGCTGCAGAGCTGGACGCCATCGAGCACGAGATGCCCGTCATCACTGCGGAACTCGCGCTGCTTGACGCGCAGATCATCGCTCTGGACCACGCCCCGAACGAGATGGACCAGCGGCGCATCCGCCGCGCACGCCGCAAGGTCCTGGCCGAACGCCGTGACTTCGCCAACCGGACCGCCGACGCGACATCGGCGGACGGTGCGGCATGAATCTCCACCGCAAGGGGCGGGCCGCCCTCGTCCTGGCCCTGGTCGCCGTCGTCGCCATGGCGTTTCGCGTCTCGTGGAACGCATTGCGGGACATCGCCAACGCGGTCGGCGCGGACAGTACGGCCGCGATGCTCTACCCGTTCGTGGTCGATGGCCTGATGGCGCTGGCCTTGATCGCCACGTTGGTCCTGGCCGGCAAGGACCGGAAGTTCGCACTGCGTGTACTCGGTGCCTACACGGTCGCATCGCTGGTCCTGAACTACGTGCACGGTCTGGTTCCGGAGCTGCACGGCCGAACGGTCGAGTGGGGTCGTCTGGCCGACTGGGACCCGGCGAACTGGGCGCTGGTCCTGCTCGCCACGTCGCTGCCGGTCGGGTCGATCTACTTCGGATCCGATCTGGTCGCGAAGGTGCTGCACCACCGACCGGATCCGATTCCCACCGCAGGCACGGATGCGGAGGAATCCACCGAGACCGAGAGGAATCGGTCTACGGCTGACCTCGTGGAATCGACCCCCGAGCCGGTGCCCGGGAACCCGGTCGTTCTGCCCCCGGCGGTCGAGGTCGGGTTCCTGAAGTCGACTCTGGCCTTCAAGCCTGTCCCCGCCATCGAGCCGACCCCTGCGCCGGTCCCGACTCGGCGCCCGATCGCTGCCGAGTCGACCCGATCGCGCCGCGCGACCGGCCGCGTGCCGGACGTTGCCCGATCGGCCCGCCCCAAGCGGACCGCGACCGAGCTGCTCGATGAGGCCCGCACCGTGACGGCCGACTGGCCGGACGCCAAGCTGACCGGCGAGGGCATCCGGCTTGCGCTGCACACCTCGCCGAAGAACGCCCGGACCCTGCGCGACACGCTGCGCGCCGAGCGCGACCTCAAGGCCGCGTGATGGGCACCGCGTACGCACGCTGCTACGACCCGTCAGGGGCCCGCTACGGGATCCCCACCTATCCGTGGAAGTTCGCCCCCGAGGGGCTGGCCACCCGCCGGCAGCTTCGGGCGCAGGGCTTACGGCCGGGCGGTCAGCCGATAGCGGCCCAGCTCATGCGCACTTCGCGGCGCCGCAAGACCGGCGCCGCGGTGGCCTACCTCTACCGCGTCGACCGTGCCCGTCCGGTGCGGCCGATGACCTCGCGCAAGTGGGGCGCGCTCGCGATGGCGATGCTCGCCCGCCGCACCTGCCCCGTCTGCCGGATCACCTACAGCTACTGCCTGCCGACCTCGCTCGGCATGTGCGTGACCTGCGCCTACTCCGACCCTTCCGACTTCCAGAGGAGTGCCTGACATGGGTAAGCCCGATACCCGCCGCCTGGACCGCGCCATACGGCAGGTGAACCGGAAGCTCGAAGCCGTGCAGAACCGCGAGATGTGGCCGCTGGACGGCCGCGAGCGCCGTGCCGTCGTCGCCGGTATCGCCGGCGGCTCTTACAGGGTCGTGCGGCACAAGAGCACTGACCGCGCGGAACGGAAGGTGGAGAGCGCGTGGAGCGCGGCCGAGATGCGGCTCATCGCGGAGATCGCCGCGCTCACGAGCGAGCGTCAGCGGGTCGTGAGTGAGGACGCCAAGGCCAAGGCCGCCAAGAAGTCGTCGGGGTGGTGGTGACCATGACCGGCAAGGAAACGCCTCGAGGCGAGTGCCCGCAGTGCTGGCAGCACGCCCACGACCGGCGCGCACACCGGCACCTGCGCCCCCGGCAGGACTGCCCGCAGTGCGTTGACCACATGGTCAACGGTTGCCCGTCCGTCGCGCCCAAGAAGTGAGCTGGCAGCACCCGCACGCCCCGGCGTCCCCTTTCCTCAACTCCCGCCCTGATCTGGGCAGTCAGGAGTAGTCCCCGCATGTCCGAGAACGTCGTTCACCTGCACAAGGACACCGAACCGACCACCGAGGCGGCGACGGTGACCGCCCTGACCGTGGTGCCCGATGCGGCGCCGGCCAAGCCCGTGCCGCTGTGGGTCCGCTCCGGCCGCGCCATTCGTACGGCCGTCACTCACGAGACGACCAGGACGACCGCCCGTGCGGTGGCCCGCCACGGCCTCTACACCGTCAACGGGGGCCGGATCGTGGCCCGCCGCGCGTGGGACGGCAAGACCGGTGCCCGCTACGAACGGATGCTGCGGGCCGCTGAGGCGGCCGGAAACTTCGAGGTCGCGGAGGAGTGGGAAGACCGTCTCCAGCGCTTCCGCGAGGCACGGCACCGCCGCCGCATGGACCTGCTGCACTCCCCGGTCGACGCCGCCAAGGGCGTCGCGGTCGGCGCCGGCATGAGCGTCGGCGTGCTGGTCACGCTCGGGGTCGTGATGGCCATCAACAACCACGACATCGGTGACGTCATCACCCCACTCGCGGCCGTCATAGAGTTCATCGGCCTGCTGATCCGGATCGTGCAGGTCGTCTGGGGCCCCGCCCTCACGATCGGCCCGTTCCTCGCGCTGCTCGCGCTGTGGGCGGTCGGCAGCAAGCAGCAGGCCGCCCCGGCATGGGCCCTGCCGGACAACATCCGCTCGGACGAGGGCGAGCCGATCACGCCGTCGATCGTGGTCAAGGCCCTACGTGACCTGGGCGTTCCGGCGCTGCGCAACGCCATCAAGGAGATGGGCGACGCCGGGGCGGGCATGCTCGGTCCGATCCGGATCGCCGGATGCGGCGTGGAAGTCGACGTCACCCTGCCCTCCGGGGTGTCGACGATCGAGGTGCAGAACCGGCGCAGGAAGCTCGCAGAGAACCTGACCCGGCACGAGCACGAAGTGTTCATCACCATCCCCCAGGCCGCCCGCACCGTGCGGCTGTGGGTGGCCGACTCGGGTGCGCTGGACGAGCCGATCGGCCCCTCCCCGCTGGTCACCGACGACACCATGACCGCCGACTACAGCAAGGGCCGCGCCCCCTGGGGCCAGGACCTGCGCGGCGACGCCGCCGCGCTGAGCCTCTACCAGCGGCACCTGCTCATCACCGGCCTGTCCAACCAGGGCAAGACCGTCGCGCTGCGCTCCCTGGCCCTGTGGCTGGCGCTGGACAAGTCGGTGCAGTTCCTGATGGGTGACCTCAAGGGCGTGGGCGACTGGGCCATGTTCGACGGCCTGGCCACCACCCTGATCCAGGGGCCGACGGATGAGCACGTCATCCAGGTGACCGAGATGGTCGAGGGCGCCGTGGACGAGATGAACCGCCGTCTGATGGCCCCGCCCGGCACCGTGTTCCCCGCGCTCATCGTCCTGGTCGACGAGGCGCAGGTCGCGTTCATGTGCCCGCTCAAGGACGAGGACGGCCGCTTCTACGGCGGCTCCAAGGCCACGTCCCGGTACTTCATGGCCGTCCGCAAGATTCACAACCAGGGGCGAGCAGTCAACGTCTTGATGTGGCAGGGCACCCAGGACCCGACGGATCAGAACCTTCCCAAGCTGGTGCGGGAGGGAGCCCACACCCGGGCCTCGCTCGCGCTCGGCACGGAGTCGCAGGCGCGGATGGCCCTGGGTGACAAGGCGGTTGACGGCGGCGCCGCGCCGAACCTGCTGCGTCCGGGCCTGGATCAGGGCACGCTCGTGGTCGCCTCTTCCGGCATCGACATCCCCAAGGGCCAGTCGTCCATCACGGTCCGCACGCACTACGTCGACGACGACGGAGCGGAGGCCATCACCGACCGCGCCAAGGCCATGCGGGATGGGGTCACCACCCTGCACGTCATCGAGCGGGGCGAGGAGCGTGACCCGCTGCGTGACATCTTCTCCGTGCTCGGGGACGCCTCGCGGGTGCTCACCCAGGACGTCCTCAAGCGGCTCGCCGCTCTCAACCAGGACGCCTACGGCAAGTGGTCGTTCATCGACCTCAAGCGCGTCCTGGACGGCACCGGAGCCGAGCCCTACAAGTCCGACGGACGCATGGTCGTCGGCCGCGACCGCGTCGCCCGCGCCCTCACCAACCAGGGCAACGAGGGTTCCGCTTCCGCCTCTGAGTAGAGGGAGCCGCGCCCCGCGCGGGCCAGGGAGGCAGGGAGAACTCCCTGAACCCCTCCCTGACCCGCCTCCCTGGCGCTGACCAGCACGAATGATCCATCAGGGAGTCAGGGAGGCCCGCAGGTCAGCACCCCTGAAACCCCCTCCACAGCGCCCCCGGCAGGGGGTGCTTCCGCCTCCCTGCCCTGCCTCTCGAAGGGATTCCGGATGTACCCCGAGACCCCCGGCCACGTGCCCGCCGAACGGGCCGTGACCATCCACCAGCCCACCCCCATCACGCCCCTACAGGCGGCGCCGCTCGTGCCCGTGCAGCCGGGGAACGTCCCGGCCGTGGCGAGCATCGTCCTGCCCGACGGGCGCGTCGTCACCGGCTACGCCATCGAGCCCGCCAAGCCCGAACCCGTCGTGGCCAAGCCGCTCGTCTCCCGAACGGCCGTGAACATCGCCCTCGGGGGCATCGGGTTCGGTGCCGTGTGCGGCGGACTGGTCCTGCTCACCACGTTCATCGCCGCCCTCGCCGCCTTGATCCAGCAACTCATCATCCTGGCCGCCGTCGTCTTCGGCGGATTCATCGCCGTGCAGGTCCTCGGCGGCTCGCGCGCCGGCACGACCGTCAACATCCGCAAAGCAGTCTTCAAGCGCAACAAGTTCCACGGCTGAACAGTCATGGCGCTCCTGAACTGGCGGGACGCCCGCCACTTCGACGCCACCCAAGACCTGCCCTGCGCTCTGTGCGGCAGGCCCACCCCGATGCGCTCACACGACCGCGAACCGGTCCACAAGGTGTGCGCCGAGGACTGGTGCGACCAACACCCAGGCTCCACCCGCTTCCACAGCTGACAAGGAGTTCACGTGACCTACCGAACCCGCACCCGCGCCGCAGCGGTCGCCGTGACCGTAAGCGCGCTGGCGCTGCTCGCCGGATGCTCCCTGCCCGACGGCCCGGCCGGCGTCGTCGTCGCCCGGGCCGAACGGACACCACCGGCGAGCAAGAACCGCCCGTACTTCCTGACCGTGCGCACCGCCAACGGCGACCGCAAGGACTTCCAGGTCTACATCGACGACTACGACCAGTGCTCCATCGGCGAGCGCTACCCCGCCTGCAAGCAGTAGCTACGCCAAGGGCGGCCCCCACGTCTCGCCAAAGTCACGGGGCCGCCCTTGCCAGCCAGTACCCACGAAGGAACTGGAGACCTCCAGCATGACTCAACCCACCGACATCAGGCGAGAGCACTCCCGGCTCGAACCCTTCCGCGTGCTCGATGCGTTCTCGTGCATCGGCGGCGCCACCAACGGCTACCGGCGCGCTTTCGGGCCGAACTGCCACATCACCGGCGTCGACATCCAAGCCCAGCCGGACTACTGCGGTGACGCCTTCCACCAGGGCGACGCCATCGATTACATCCGCGCCCACGGTCACGAATTCGACTTCATCCACGTCTCCCCGCCGTGCCAGGGAGAGGGCGCCCCGACCAAGGGCACGAACGCGGCGCGGAACGCGGCCATCGGACGCACGTATCCCCGGCTGATCGTGCCGACCCGGGCGGCGTTGGAGGCAACGGGGCGGCCGTACGTGATGGAGAACGTGGCCGGCTCCGACGTTCGCAAGGACATCCGCCTCTGTGGGGAACAGTTCTGCCTCGCGGTGCTCATGCACCGGTACTTCGAACTGGGCGGGTGGACGTTCCCGCAGCCCGTCCACCCGCGTCATCGCGGCTACGTCCGGGGCTACCGCCACGGCGTATGGCGTGACGGCCCCTACGTCGCCGCGTACGGCAAGGGCGGCGGGAAGGCCACCGTGGAGGAGATCCGGAAGGCCAAGGGAATCGACTGGTCCACTGATCACCTGCGCCTCCGCGAGGCTCTCCCGCCCGCCTACACGGAGTGGATCGGCGCCGCCTACCTCACCACCCTCGCCCCTCGGCTGGAGGACGCGGCATGAGCGAGCACATGCACACAGCCCTCCGCCTCGCGGCCCACGGCGTGCCCGTGCTGCCGTTACGGGCTGGGAAGGTGCCGTTCGGGAACTGCCCGGCCTGCGCCAAGAACGCCTGCGGTGGCCGACCGAACATGAAGACTCCCGGCTCCTGCACCTGCCCGAACCCGTGCCACGGATGGGCCGCCGCCACCACCGTCCATCCCATCGTCAACTCGATGCCGTGGGCGCGGGCGTGGCGGGAGGCGGCGGGCGTGGCCTATCACCCCGGGGGTGCCGGCCTCACCGTCGTGGATCTCGACAACGCCGAAGCCATCACGTGGGCCCGTGCGTGCCTGCCCGCCACTCGGATCGTGCCCACGACTCGGGGCGAGCACTGGCTCTACCGGGGTGCGATGCAGGGCGCCAACGCCGTACGGCCCGGCGTCGACATCAAGTCGACCATGGCCTACGCCCGTTGGCTCGGCCCTGGCACCGGCCCCATGGCTCCCCTGCCGGATGTCGTGCGTGCCCTGACCGTCAAGGAGCCGACCCCCGCCCGTCCGGCCTCCGTCACGGTGCTTGCGCCAGCCAGCGGCGGCGAATGTCCGCACCGCACGCCCACCTATCTGGACCGTGGCATTGCCATGGCTGAGCAGCGCATCACCGAGGCCCGGGAGGCGGTGCACGCGACCGTGTATCGGACGTTCCTCGCGGTGCTGTCCACACACGGTCGGTGCGGCTGCCTCACCGAGACGCACACCGCCCGGCTGTTCACCGCCGCGCAGGCCAAGGGCGAGTCGCCCCGGCACTGCACGGACGCGTGGACCAACGCCCTGACCACGTTGGGACTGAGCCATGGCTGAGGACGACAAGACTCCCGCCCGCGAAGTCATCGCGGCCTACGCGCAAGAGCACTTCCGGTACTTTCGCACCGCCGACGGGACCGTGTACGCGCAGAAGAAGGGCCACCCCGTGGCCCGTCCGATTCGCTCACAGGGCACCACCGGCAGCCACCGCCAGGAACTCATGGTCGGGCTGTACAGGGATGGACGTGGCGCGTTCAACGGGTCCGCCCTCAAGGAGGCGTTGGACTTGATCGAAGCGCTCGCGCTCACCGAGGACGTCCAACCGGTCCACATCCGCGTGGCCCCCGGGTTCGACGGGGCAACGTGGCTGGACCTGGGACGCGACGACGGACAGTCCGTCCGCATCCACCCCTCGGGCTGGGACGTCCTCACCCCCGACCCGCGCGAGGTGTGCTGGAGGCGCACGCAGCTCACCGGGGAGTTGCCCCTGCCGGTCAAGGACACCGACGGCAAGGGCATCGATCTTCTGATGCGGTTGTGCAACTTCGCCAACGCGGAGACCGAGTGCCTTGCCGTTGCATGGCTGATCGGCTGCCTCGGTCCGTCCGTGCCAGTCCCCGCGCCGTTCCTCACAGGTCCGCAGGGAGCGGGCAAGTCCACCGGGGGCCGGATGCTCACGAGGATCATCGAGGGGATGAGCGGCGACCTGCGGCGGGCGCCGAAAGATGAGGAGAACCTGATCGCGGCAGTGGCGGCCGGATGGATCACCGCCCTGGACAACCTGTCCCACATGACGCCGGACCTGTCCGACGCGATGTGCTGCATCGTGACCGGAGCCGAGAGCGTCAAACGGGCCCTGTTCACCGACGGGGACGTGTTCCGCGTCGGCTACCGCCGGCCCCTGCTCCTCACCGGCATCGACGTCGGTGTCATCCGACCCGACCTTGCTGAACGGCTCCTGCCGCTGCGCCTGGAGCGGCCCCGCGTCCGGCGCACAGAGGCCGAACTGTGGGCGGACTACGCGGAAGTGCTCCCCGTTGTCCTCGGCTCGCTCCTGGACCTCACGGTCAAGGTCCGTGCCGTGGAAGCGGAGACCCCCACCGACCTGCGGATGGCGGACTTCGCGCACCTATGCGCGCAGTTCGACGCGGCAACCGGCCTCGGGGCGCTTGCCGCCTACCGGGCGAGTCTGGACGACCTGAACGACGACGTGATCGAGGGTGACCTCCTCGCGCAGACCGTCCTCAGGCACGCCGACACCATAGAGCCGGGCGCCGCGCAGCAGATGACGTCCACCGAGTGGCTGTCGTGCCTCAGCCGCCTCTACAGCGGCGACGAGTGCCGTCCCCTGCCCAAGGGGTGGCCGACCACCGGCAAAGTCCTCTCTGACCGCCTCAAGCGCCTCCAGCCAACGCTGGCCGCCCGGGGCGTCCTTATCGATTCGGGCCGCACCAAAGCGGGCCGCTATCTCGAAATGACCCGCACGCTCCCCCCGGCCCCGCACGAGCAATCGCGGGCGTTCTGAACCGCGACCCGCACGCTCAAGCGAACAGCAAGAGGAGCACGTGCTCCTCTTGCTGTTCGGCGGAACGCCGCCCCAAGGTCGCGCCGCGCAGCGGCTCCTTCATCGCTCTGTAAGGCGCGCCCGAGCACTACAGGCAGCCCCTTCTTTGTCCTAAGTAGGAAGACGCTGCGTCACCTGCGTCACCCGGCTCGAAAAACGGCACCTGACCTGCGGCAACAGCGGTGACGCAGGCGGCCGGCTTTGCGTCATCCTGCGTCACCTGCGTCACCCGGTAACGCAGGTGGTGACGTACCGGTGACGCAGGCCCAATCCGTCGCGTCACCCAAAGCCACAGGTCAGAGCCCTAAATGACGCAGGTGACGCGGTGACGCAGAAATCCGAGCTTCGGACACACACCGGTCTAGGACCCGCGCACGACTCCCCTTGGCAATGCCGAACTGCCCTGGAGGCACCCGGATGAGCACCGCGATTGCCGCCCCCGTCGACCGACTCCTGTACAAGCCCGAAGAGGCGGCCGAAGCCCTCGCTATCGGCCGCTCCACCGTCTATGAGCTGATGGCCGAAGGCTCCCTGAAGTACATCAAGTTGGGTCGCACACGCCGGATTCGACGTGCGGACATCGAGGCGTACGTAGAGAGCCTCGTCACGCTGCCCAACTGACCAGAGCCCGCATCAGAGGCGCCCCGAGCACTCCGCCCGGGGCGCCTCTCGCATGGAGGACTACATGAGCCCCCGCAAGTCGAACCTGGAATCCACCATCTACTTCGGCGATGACGGCTGGTGGCACGGCCGCGTGACCATGGGCGTGCTGCCCGACGGGAGCCCCGACCGCCGGCACCGCATGGCCCGCACGGAGCCTGCGGTACGCCGCAAGGTCCGCGAACTGGAGAAACTGCGTGACGAGGGGCGCGCGACCAAGGCGGGCCGTAAGCCCACGGTCGGACAGTGGATGGAGACTTACCTGACCGACATCGCGAGCCTGAAACTCAAGCCGCGGTCTCTGGACGACTACTGGTCCAAGACTCGCAACGACATCATTCCTGGCGTCGGGAAGCACCGCATCGACAAGCTCGCGCCCGAGCATCTTGAGCAGATGTACCGGGCGATGCTCGATGCCGGGCACGCGCCGTCCCATGTGGTCAAGGTGCACCGCATCCTGTCGCGGGCCCTGAAGATTGCCCACCGCCGCCGGATGATCGGCGAGAACGTCGCCACCCTGGTAGACCCGCCCAGCATCGACGAGACCGAGACGAACCCGTTCACCCAGGAAGAGGCCAAGGCGTTCCTGGAAGCGGCGGCCAAGCGGCCCACGTTCATGCGGTGGATCGTCGGTGTCGGCATGGGGTTCCGGCAGGGCGAGACCCTGGGACTGCGGTGGCCGTACGTCGACCTACAGGCCGAGCTGTTTCACCCTCGGTGGCAGCTCCAGCGGCTCACGTGGCGGCACGGCTGCGGCGACGCGCACGCCTGCGGGGCGCGCCTGCACCGCTTCGAGCCCTGCCCGCCGGACTGCGCCACCCACAAGGGATACAAGCGCGGCTGCCCGAAGCCGTGCACCAAGACATGCGTCAAGCACGCGAGCATCTGCCCCGACCGCAAGGGCGGAGGACTGGCCTTCACCCGCCCCAAGACGAAGAAGAGCACGAACCCGGTGCCGATCCCGCCCTCGTTCATCCCCTATCTGATCGCGCACAAGGCACAGCAGGACGAGCTGCGGGAGGCCGCCGGCGAACTCTGGCAGGAGCACCAGGCCGTGTTCACTCGACCCGACGGACGCCCCATCGACCCCCGCGACGACTGGGAGGAGTTCAAGGAGCTACTGGCGGAGGCGGGCATCGGTGACCGTCGCCTCTACGACGGAAGCCGCCACACGGCGGGCACGATCCTGAACGAGCTGGGAGTGGACATGCCCACGATCATGGAGATCCTTCGGCACACCCAGATCAGCCAGACACGGCGCTACGTGAAAGGCAGGTCACACCTCTCGAAGGACGCGATGCGCCGCATGGGAGACGCCTTCCTGCCTGCCCCGCAACTGGCCCCTGAGCCCGCGACTGAGACTAGAACTGAGACTGGAGACCGTCGCGCGGCCCGTTCCCGCGCCCGCCGCCGCATCCGCTAAAAACAAAAGCCCAGCTCAGACGGTGTCTGAGCTGGGCTTGACGTTGAGCCCCCTGTCGGATTCGAACCGACGACCTACGCATTACAAGTGCGTTGCTCTGGCCGGACTGAGCTAAGGAGGCAGCAGCCCGAGCAGTGTAACCAACGACGGGCGGCACCCCGTCGAATATTTCGTCGAAGATCACTTCGCTCCGGCTACTGACAGACCCGACACCGGACAGGTACCGTCCAGAAACAGTTCACCCGTGTGGACTACACCACTGCGGCAACGGCTGCGGTGGATCACCACCTTTACTCGGATCGTCCGGCACGTTCCTGCCGGTGAAGGGGGCTTAACAGCCATGGCTACTGTTTCGTTCGACAAGGCGACCCGGATCTACCCGGGCTCCACCAAGCCGGCCGTCGACGGCCTGGAGATCGAGATCGAGGACGGCGAGTTCCTCGTCCTCGTCGGCCCGTCCGGCTGCGGCAAGTCGACCTCCCTGCGCATGCTCGCGGGTCTCGAGGACGTGAACGGCGGAGCGATCCGCATCGGCGACCGCGACGTGACCCACCTGCCGCCCAAGGACCGGGACATCGCCATGGTGTTCCAGAACTACGCGCTCTACCCGCACATGTCGGTCGCCGACAACATGGGCTTCGCTCTCAAGATCGCCGGCGTGAACAAGGCCGAGATCCGCCAGAAGGTCGAAGAGGCCGCGAAGATCCTCGACCTGTCCGAGTACCTGGACCGCAAGCCGAAGGCCCTCTCCGGCGGTCAGCGCCAGCGTGTGGCCATGGGTCGCGCCATCGTGCGTGAGCCGCAGGTGTTCCTCATGGACGAGCCGCTGTCGAACCTCGACGCCAAGCTCCGTGTGTCCACGCGTACGCAGATCGCTTCGCTGCAGCGCCGCCTCGGCATCACCACCGTCTACGTCACCCACGACCAGGTCGAGGCCATGACGATGGGTGACCGTGTGGCGGTCCTCAAGGACGGTCTGCTGCAGCAGGTCGACACCCCGCGCAACATGTACGACCGCCCGGCCAACCTCTTCGTCGCCGGCTTCATCGGCTCCCCCGCCATGAACCTGGTCGAGGTCCCGATCACCGACGGCGGCGTGAAGTTCGGCAACTCGGTCGTGCCGGTGAACCGCGAGGCGCTGAAGGCCGCCTCCGACGCCGGTGACCGCACCGTCACGGTCGGCGTCCGCCCGGAGCACTTCGACATCGTCGAGGCGGGCGGCGGCGAGGCCGCGAAGTCCCTCTCCAAGGACACCGAGGACGCCCCCGCCGGCCTCGCCGTCTCGGTGAACGTCGTCGAGGAACTCGGCGCCGACGGCTACGTCTACGGCACCGCGCAGGTCGGTGGCGAGGCCAAGGACCTCGTCGTCCGGGTCAACGGCCGCCAGGTCCCCGAAAAGGGCACCCAGCTCCACGTCGTGCCGCGTCCGGGCGAGACCCACGTCTTCTCCTCGTCGACCGGTGAGCGCCTCACCGACTGACACCCCGCCTGTTCCGCTGTGGAGCCCCGCACTTCGGTGCGGGGCTCCCTGCGCTCCCGGCCGCTCCCCACCCCAAACACAGGCCATGTTGTCGACAAATACCCCGGCACACCGGCCATTTCGCCCCCGTACGTCAACACGCGGGAATCAAAACCGGATTACCCATCCCTCGACCGAGTGACTAAATGTCGCCAAATCATCACCGACCGCTACGCTCACTCGCGTGACGCACTCCGCCAACTACACCCAGAAGCCGCGCCGAGGCCGGGGCCCCGCCCGCCGCATCGGCCGCACCCTCGCTCTCGTCCTGCCGGTGATGCTGGTGCTCTCCGGCACACTCGCGGTCACCCGAGTGAACTGGTCCGGCAGTTCACCGGACTCGATCCTCACCGCTTCCTCGCAGAACGTCTCGGCGCGCGCCAAGTCGCGTGCCCCCCAGGACGTCCTGCGCGACAAGCTGCTGCTCGAACTCCAGGACAAGGACCCCGGTATCGCCCTCACCCACCTCCAGCAGGAGATGCACGAGCGGCCGTCCCTCGCCAAGCACTGCGTCTCCATCGCCCGCGCCTTGGGCCGCGCCGCCGTGCAGGCCTACGGTCCCTCCCGCGCCCAGTCCTTCGCCCGCCCCGTCTGCGACACCGCGTTCGCGACGGGCGTCGCCACGGCAGCGCGCGGCTGACGCCCTCACGGCCGGCCGGGAAGGGGCCGACGTACAGTGCGGGCATGACGAGCGCCCAGGCCCAGGACCCGCACAGCCAGCACCACCCCACACAGGCCGTCGTCCTGGCCGGCGGCCAGGGCTCGCGCCTGCGGCCCTACACCGACGACCGGCCCAAGCCGATGGTCGAGATCCCCGGAACCGGGACCCCGATCATCGGCCATCAGCTTTCCTGGCTCGCCGAAGAGGGCGTGACGGACGCGGTCGTCTCCTGCGGGCATCTCGCCGAGGTGCTCCAGGAGTGGCTCGACGGCGCCGAACTCCCGCTGCGTGTCACCACGGTGGTCGAGAAGGAACCCCTCGGCCGTGGCGGCGGCCTCAAGTACGCCGCCGCGCACCTGCCGCACCCCGACCGCCCCTGGTACGCGACGAACGGCGACATCTGGACCCGGTTCTCGCTGCGCGAGATGGCGGACTTCCACGCCGAGCGCGACGCCACCGCCACCCTCGCCCTGGCCCGCCCCCGCATCCCGTGGGGCGCCGTGGAGACCGACGCGTTCGGCCACATCACGGACTTCATCGAGGCCCCGCCGTCCCCGTATCTGATCAACGCGGGTGTCTACGTCTTCTCCCCCGACTTCACGGACCGGCTCCCGGACCGCGGTGACCACGAGCGCACCACGTTCCCGCGCCTGGCCCGCGCGAAGCGCCTGGCCGGCTTCCCCATCCCGCAGGGCGCGTACTGGAGGGCCATCGACACGGCGAAGGACCTCACCGAGGCCGCCAAGGAGCTGGCCGCACTGGGGCGTTGAGCCCGCCGTTCCCGGTCTCCCGGGCTCCCGATGTCCCGATGTCCCGATACGGGAAGGGGCCCGCACACACAGCGTGTGCGGGCCCCTTCAGGTTTCTACGGGGTGTGGTCAGCCGCCGAGTACTCCGCCGAGGAGCCCCCCCGGCTTGTCCCCGCCGGAACCACCCGAGCCGCCGGTGCCGCCACCGGTACCGGTGCCTCCGCCCGTGCCCGTGCCGCCGCTGGAGGCGGGACCGCTGCTGGACGCCGGGGGCTGCTGCTGGGCCGGCGGGGCCGACTGCGGGGGCGCCTGGCCGGTGCCCTGCGTCTGGCTGGGCTGGCCCGCGCCGCTGGCGGTACCCGTGGCCGGGGCGGATCCCGGCGAGCTCGCCGCGCCGGACGGCTTCGCCGAAGTGGCGCCCTGCGTAGGCGTGTTGGACGCCGACGGGCTCTGCGAGCGGTGCTGCTTGCGGCCGGGCTCCGACGGGAGCGGGGAGCCGGGCAGTTCGTTGCGCGGGGCCTCGCCGGGTCCCGGGGCGGTGACGCGGCCCGCGTCGCGCACGGCGCCGCCGAGCAGCGAGCCGATGAGCAGGGTCAGGCCGACGACCACGGTCGTCACGACGGTGCCGCGGCGCAGCACGTACCGCCGCAGATCCCACAGTTCGGCGCGCGGGCCGAGCCGGCGCCAGGCGCCGCCCGCGAGGCGTCCGTCGATGGAGTAGACGGGCGCCCCCGCGATGATCAGCGGGGACCAGGCGGCCAGGTAGATGATGTCGGGCGCGTCGTAGGCGGGCACCGTCTTCCAGCTGACCGTGACGATGAGTGCGGCCGAGAGCAGTACGCCGAAGACGGCCGCGACGCGCTGCCAGAGGCCGAGCACGGTGAGCACGCCGACGACGACCTGGAGGAAGGCGATGCACAGTCCGGCGCCGACGGGGTGCTGGAGTGCGAAGTCGCGCAGGGGTTCGGCGAGGGCCCACGGGTGCAGCGAGTTGAGCCACTTGACCATGGAGCCGCGGTCGCCGCCGTCGAAGTAGACGGGGTCGCAGAGCTTGCCCATGCCGGCGTACATGGAGATGAAGCCGAGGAAGACGCGCAGCGGGAGGAGGACGACGCCGAGGTTCATCCGGCGGCCGGGGTAGTACGCGTGCCGCACCGGGTCGGCACCGTGCCGCCGGGAGGCGTTCCGATCGTCCCCGTCGCCGTATTCGTCGTCGCCGAACCCGCCTTCGTCGTACGAGGGTTCCTCGTACGGCGGCGGCTCTTCGAAGGCGCTGCCGGACTGACGCATCTGCGGGAGGAGGCGGGTGCCCTGTGCGGTGACCGTGGGCAGTTCGCCGGTGGCGTCGTCCCTGAGGTCGCTGTCGAGGTCGATGCGCGGGATGACCTGGGTGGCGCCGCCCTCCCCTCCCCCGTAGCCGTGCTGGGGAAGCGTGCCCTCGCCTGCTCTGCGGGCCGCCTGGAGGAGACCGGTCGCGCCGGGGTCGCCGGGCGCGGACCGGCCGCTCCAGACGACGGGGGCGCGGCGGCGCGCGGCGGCCGCGCCGACGACGGGGATGCGAGCGGTCTGGTCCAGCGAGCCCAGGTGCCGGGCGATACGGGGAGACTGCGTCTGCTGCGCCCGGGGGAGCTGCACGCGGAAACTCGCGTGATTGACGACGACCTGCGCGGGATCGCACGGCACCTTCACCATGCTCAGCGCGGGACCGTCGTCGAATCCGGAATCGAATCCGGGGCCGAATCCGGGCGAGCGGTCCCCCGTAGGTGTGCGGGGTGTTCTGGTGTCCACACTCATCTAACCGAGTGATGTGTGTTTAGGACACTGCCTTGACCGCGTGCAAATGTCCGGACCGCGTCAAGATCGCGGCCCGGACACCTCGTCAGGAACGGCGGCGGGACGCCTCGTACAGGACGACGCCTGCCGCGACACCGGCGTTGAGGGATTCGGTGCCGCCCGGCATCGGGATCCGTACGCGGTAGTCACAGGTCTCGCCGACGAGGCGGGACAGGCCCTTGCCCTCGCTGCCGACCACGATGACGACGGGCCCGCCGAGGGCTTCGAGGTCACCGACGGTGTGCTCGCCGTCGGCCGCGAGGCCGACGATGGCGATGCCCGCCTTCTTGTAGCCCTCGAGGGCACGCGTCAGGTTCGTGGCGCGGGCGACGGGCGTACGGGCCGCGGCGCCCGCGGACGTCTTCCAGGCACCGGCGGTCATGCCGGCCGCGCGCCGCTCGGGCACGACGACGCCGTGGCCGCCGAACGCGGAGACGGAACGCACGACGGCGCCCAGGTTGCGCGGGTCGGTGACGCCGTCCAGGGCGACGATCAGCGGGTCCTGGCCCTGGTCGTACGCGGCGGCGGCGAGGTCCTCCGGGTGCGCGTACTCGTACGGCGGGACCTGGAGGACGAGGCCCTGGTGGTTGAGGCCGTTCGTCATGCGGTCCAGCTCGGGGCGGGGGGCCTCCATCAGGTGGATGCCGCCGCGCTCACCGGCGAGCTGGAGCGCCTCGCGCACCCGCTCGTCGTTGTCGATGAACTGCTGGACGTAGAGCATCGAGGCGGGCACGCCCTCGCGCAGCGCCTCGACGACGGAGTTGCGTCCGACGACCATCTCGGACGTGCCCTTGCCGCCACGGCTCTTCAGCGTCGCGGGGCGGCGGGTGGCCTGCTTGGCCTTGGCGCCCGCGATGCGGTTCTTCTTGTGTCCCTTGCGCGCCTCGGCGGGCGGCGTCGGACCCTTGCCTTCGAGTCCCCGGCGTCGCTGGCCGCCACTGCCGACCTGCGCGCCCTTCTTGCCGGACATGCGGCGGTTGTTCGCGGCCATGATCTACCTGTCTGTGTGGTGCGTATGTGCGTACGTATATGAAGTGTGCCGCCCGGAGGCCCGAGCGGCACATTCGCGCAGGTCGTCAGCGCGGGCCGAGCGTCCAGCGCGGCCCGGTCGGGCTGTCCTCGATGACGAGCCCGGACTGGCCGAGCTGGTCGCGGATGGCGTCGGCGGTGGACCAGTCCTTGCGGGCACGGGCGGACTCGCGCTGCTCCAGGACGAGCCGTACGAGGGTGTCGACGGCCCCGTGCAGGTCCTCGCCGCGCTCGGTCTCGCCGGCCCAGTGCGGGTCGAGCGGGTCCAGGCCGAGGACGCCGAGCATCGCGCGGACCTCGGCGAGGCGGGCGACGGCGGCTTCCTTGTCGTCGGCGGCGAGGGCGCTGTTGCCCTGGCGGACGGTGGTGTGGATGATCGCGAGCGCCTGCGGCACGCCCAGGTCGTCGTCCATGGCCTCGGCGAAGGCGGGCGGCACCTCGTCGGCGGGGGCGACGACGCCCCCGGCCAGCTCGGTGACGCGCTGCACGAAGCCCTCGATCCGCGCGAACGCGGACTCGGCGTCGCGCAGGGCCTCCTCGCTGTACTCGATGGTCGAGCGGTAGTGCGGGGTGCCGAGGTAGTAGCGCAGCACGATCGGGCGCCAGTCCTTGACCATCTCGGACACGAGGACCGAGTTGCCCAGGGACTTCGACATCTTCTCGCCGCTCATGGTGACCCACGAGTTGTGCACCCAGTACTTGGCGAACTCGTCGCCGAAGGCCTTGGCCTGGGCGATCTCGTTCTCGTGGTGCGGGAAGATCAGGTCGATGCCGCCGCCGTGGATGTCGAAGGCGGAGCCCAGGTACTTGTGGGCCATCGCCGAGCACTCCAGGTGCCAGCCGGGCCGGCCGCGGCCCCACGGGGTCTCCCAGCTGGGCTCCCCGGGCTTGACGGCCTTCCACATGGCGAAGTCGCGCGGGTCGCGCTTGCCGGTCTCGCCGTCGCCGGAGGGCTGGCGCAGTTCGTCGAGGTCCTGGTTCGACAGCTCCAGGTAGCCGGGGAAGGAGCGCACGTCGAAGTAGACGTTCCCGTCCGCCTCGTAGGCGTGCCCGCGCTCGATGAGGCCGCGCATCATCTCGACCATCTCGGTGACATGACCGGTGGCGCGCGGCTCGTAGGTGGGCGGCAGGCAGCCGAGGGCGGTGTAGCCGTCGTTGAACGCGCGCTCGTTCTCGTACCCGATCGACCACCAGGGCCTGCCCTGTTCGGCGGCCTTCTTGATGATCTTGTCGTCGATGTCGGTGACGTTCCGCACGAACGTCACTTCGTAGCCGCGGTACGTGAACCAGCGGCGCATGATGTCGAAGTTGAGGCCGGACCGGATGTGCCCGATGTGCGGAGCGGCCTGCACGGTCGCACCACAGAGGTAGATCGAGACACAACCCGGTGTCAGCGGGACGAAGTCACGGATCTTCCGGGCGCTGGTGTCGTGCAGGCGAATAGTCACTCCTCCAGGGTAGTGGGCCCAAGGCAGTGCCCCGCGACCCCTTCGGGGACACGGGGCACAACCGTGACGTTGTGACGTGTGTCAGGCCGCCGTTCAGACGCGGCCGACGACCTTACGGGGGGTGATCCGCACGACGACGCGCTCGGCGTCGTCCGCGGAGCGGGGGTTGAACTCCGCGTACTTCTTGCCCGTGTACTTGAGGGACAGCTCGTCGATGAGTTCCTGGCCGCCCTCGGTGGTGAGGTCCGCGCTGCCGCGGATCTCGGCGTAGGTATAGGGGTTGTCGGTGGGCTGCACGACGACGGTGACCCGGGGGTCGCGGCGCAGGTTCTTCTCCTTGCGCCGGTCGACGGTCGTGGAGAACAGCACGTCGTCCCCGTCCCGCTTCACCCAGACAGGCGACACCTGCGGGCTCCCGTCGGGCTGGATGGTGGCGACCGTGATGAAGACCGGGGTGTCGAGCAACGCCTTGAGCTCGTCGGACAGCTGGGCGGACATGGAGCCTCACTCCTTGGGGGGATGCCTGTACGAGTACCCGATACTGCGCCAACATCCGCCCCCGCAGCGGTATTTCAGCCCGTCCTGACGACCAGTGCCGTGGCGATCGCCGCGAGGCCGTCACCGCGGCCGGGGAAGCCCAGGCCGTCGGTGGTGGCGCCGGAGACGGAGACGGGGGCGCCGGCCGCGTCGGAGAGCACCTTCTGCGCCTCTTCACGCCGCTTCCCGATCTTCGGCCGGGGGCCGATGACCTGGACGGCGACGTTGCCGATGGTGAAGCCCGCCTCGCGCACGATGCGGGCGGCCTCGGTGAGCAGGGTGAGCCCGGAGGCACCGGACCACTCGGGGCGGCCTGTGCCGAAGTGGGCACCGAGGTCACCGAGCCCGGCGGCGGAGAACAGCGCGTTGCACGCGGCGTGCGCGACGACATCGGCGTCGGAGTGCCCGGCAAGGCCGGGGCCCTCGCCCTCCCACTTCAGTCCGGCGCACCACAGTTCACGGCCCTCTTCGAAGGCGTGGATGTCGGTGCCGATGCCGACGAGGGGGATGACCGGCATCTCAGAAGCCATCGTTGGCCCTCCTGCGGGCGAGTACGGCCTCGGCGAGCACGAGGTCGAGGGGGCGGGTGACCTTGAAGGCCTCCTCGTGCCCGGGCACGACGACGACCGGTTCGCCGAGCTGCTCGACCATGCTGGCGTCGTCCGTGACGTTGTCCGTGACGGTCTCGTGGGCGCGCACGAGCGTGGCGCGGTCGAACCCCTGCGGGGTCTGCACGGCGCGCAGCCGGGCCCGCTCGGGCGTCGCGACGACGAGCTCGGGTCCGCCGTCGGTGCGGGCCTCGACCTGCTTGACGGTGTCGGCGAGGGGCAGCGCGGGGACGACGGCGGGGGCGCCTTCGCGTACGGCTTCGATGACGCCGTCGACCGTGTCGACGGGCACCAGGGGGCGGGCCGCGTCGTGGACGAGGACGACGTCGATGCCGGGCGGCAGGGCGTCGAGGCCGAGCTTCACGGACTCCTGGCGGGTCTCGCCGCCGGGTACGACGACGAAGTCGGTCCGCTCGGGCAGCGCGTGGTCGGCGAGGAGGGTCTTCACCTCGGCGGCGGACGCCTCGTCGGGCGGGGCGACCACGACGACGAGGGAGACGGACCGCGAGGCGGCCATCGCCCGGACGGCGTGGATGAGCATCGGGGTGCCGTTGAGCGCGCGGAGTGCTTTGGGGGCGCCCGGACCGAGGCGTACGCCCCGGCCGGCGGCCGGAATCACGGCCGCGGTGCGCGAGGGCCGCGTTTCGTCAGACATCGCTTCCGTTCAGGTTTGTGTGCTCGACCGAGGTGGGTATGGCCAACACCAGTGCCGGGCGCGACGCCTTGACCGGACCCCTTCCGTGACATCCGGTCGAGCCAGCTGCCCGGGCCCGGCACACCAGCTGAGTCAAGCGGGTAGGCACCACGAGTAGGCACAGAGTGCGGGTACGAACATGCCGCAGCGCCCGGCGACACCATCAGGGTCAGCGGGCACCGCGGCATTATTCATGCGCCCGGGCTTTCACCCGGGACTTCTTGTCGCAGCCGCGTGCCGGTCAGGGCACGCGTCAGGACGCGAGGACCTCGTCGAGCAGGGCCTCGGCCTTGTCCTCGTTCGTGTTCTCAGCGAGCGCGAGCTCGCTCACCAGGATCTGCCGTGCCTTGGCGAGCATGCGCTTCTCACCTGCGGACAGTCCGCGCTCACGCTCCCGACGCCACAGGTCACGGACGACTTCCGCGACCTTGATGACATCGCCGGAGGCGAGCTTCTCGAGATTTGCCTTGTAGCGGCGCGACCAGTTCGTGGGCTCTTCGGCGTACGGCGCGCGAAGCACCTCGAAGACCCGGTCGAGACCGTCCTGACCGACCACATCACGTACGCCGACGAACTCCGCATTGTCCGCTGGCACACGCACCGTCAGGTCACCCTGCGCGACCTTCAGCACCAAGTAGGTCTTGTCCACGCCTTTGATCTGGCGAGTTTCGATAGCCTCGATCAGCGCGGCCCCGTGATGGGGATAGACCACGGTGTCGCCAACCTTGAACGTCATGTGACAGGTACCCCTTCCGTGGCTATCCAGGGTAACACGGAAACGGCGTCTTCTGAATGGCGTTTTCGCAGGTCAGGGCATATCTCGGGGCTTGACAACAACAACCGGAACGTGCTGCGGAGGGCCTGCGGAAGGGGGTATTCGCAGGTCGGAGCGGCTCTTCGACGGAGACGAAACGCGCACCGTACACCTACCTGGAGAGGCCCGCAGGGGGTTGAACGTCCCGTTTTGCGCGGTTCGAAGCGCTGCACTTCCGCTACTCCGTTCGGTGACTCGGAGGCGCGTGCGACCCGAATCCGGAATTGATCACCGTGAGGGGTGATCAGTTTTCCGTACCGCCATGCATTCCTTACCGGAAATCCGCAGGTGCTCTCCCGGGGCACTTATGTGAATGGTGAACGGGGGGCCAATGCGGCCTGCGTGTTTGGCGAGGTGAGAAGGGCCGAGGCGGGGCCGGCAGGTCTTCGGTGAGTTCGGTGAGTTCGGTGAGGGCGTGACCCCGAGGGTGATCGCGGGTGCGGCAGGTGGTGCCCGGGCCGGTCGGAGCGGGGGATCGGCCGGGGCCGGGATCCATCCGAAACTCCCTAGGGGCGGGTCGGGTGCAGCGGCGCGCGAACGGCTCGGTAACCTGAGCCCGCTGACAGACCCTTAGGGCGGCTTTACACCCGTCCAGGGCGTCCAGACCCTTACCGCCCACGTTCTAGGAGTTGCCGCCGCCGTGAGCAGCAGCCTTCGACGCGGCACCCTCGCCGCCGCCGCCCTCGCGTTCTCGATCGCCTCGCTCGCCGCGTGCGGCGCTGG
Organism: Streptomyces sp. CB01635; assembly: GCF_002803065.1. Lineage (GTDB taxonomy): Bacteria > Actinomycetota > Actinomycetes > Streptomycetales > Streptomycetaceae > Streptomyces. The sequence continues at coordinate 104,406 of NZ_NNBL01000010.1, read as the reverse complement.
AAACAACGCCCAGACGCTGGAGGTCAAGCCGGACAACGCGGAGACCTCCGTCGGGGACATCCGGATCCAGAACGCCACCGTGATCACGCAGCCCGACCTGAAGTCCACGGGTCCGGCCGTCGTGACCGCGACGCTCTTCAACAACGGCTCCAAGGCCCAGACCCTCGACTCGATCCTGCTCGACGGCGTCGGCAAGAAGGCCGAGTTGTCGGCCGCCGACGGCAAGAAGACCGTGACGATCCCGGCCGGCGGCTCCCTCGTGCTCGGCGGGAAGGACAACGCGTCCGCGCAGCTGCCCAACAGCCGCACCGCCGACCTCGACGGTGACGTGCGGACGCTGACCTTCACGTTCAGCACCACGGGCGCCGTCAAGATCCAGTCGTTCGTCGTGCCGGCCGAGAGCTACTTCAAGAAGTGGGGGCCGAGCGAGATCCCGGCCGTGCCGAGCACGGAGCCGTCGGAGTCCGCGACGCCCTCCGGGTCGGCCACCCCGTCCGGCTCCGCCTCGCCGTCCGAGTCGGCCTCGGGCAGCCCGGCCGCCGGGGCGTCCGCCTCGGAGAGCACCGCCGGGCACTGAACACGTACGTACGCAATGGCGAAGGGCGGGACCCCCGTGGGAGGTCCCGCCCTTCGGCGTTCCATGGCTGGGATCTCTCCCCGGTGCACTCCTCGCACCGCTACGCGGGCTTCGAAGCGCTGCGCCGGACTCCGTTCCGGACGGCCCGGCGCAGCCCCACCGCGGTTTACGGCTCGAACTTGTACCCGAGGCCGCGAACCGTCACCAGGTAGCGCGGGGCCCCCGGGTCCGGCTCGATCTTGGCGCGCAGTCGCTTGACGTGGACGTCGAGGGTCTTGGTGTCGCCCACGTAGTCCGCGCCCCACACGCGGTCGATCAGCTGCATGCGGGTCAGGACGCGGCCCGCGTTGCGCAGAAGCATCTCCAGGAGGTCGAACTCCTTGAGGGGCAGGTCGACCTTGGAGCCGGAGACCGTGACGACGTGGCGGTCCACGTCCATGCGGACCGGGCCGGCCTCCAGGGCCTGCGGGGCGACCTCCTCGGGCTCGCCCCTGCGGCGCAGGACCGCGCGGATACGGGCGACCAGCTCGCGGGACGAGAAGGGCTTGGTGACGTAGTCGTCGGCTCCTATCTCGAGGCCCACGACCTTGTCGATCTCGCTGTCCTTGGCGGTCACCATGATGACCGGGACGTTGGATCGGCCGCGCAGCTGGCGGCAGACCTCGGTGCCGGGCAGACCCGGCAGCATCAGGTCGAGCAGGACGAGGTCGGCGCCGTTGCGCTCGAACTCGTCGAGACCGTCGGGGCCGGTGGCCGCGATGGCGACCTCGAAACCCTCCTTGCGGAGCATGTACGACAGGGCGTCGGAGAAGGATTCCTCGTCCTCGACGACGAGCACTCGGGTCACGGAAGGACCTCCGGGGCGGCAGGAATGGGATCGTATGCGGTTGTCTCGTCGGGCCCGTCGGCGTCGTTGCCGACGTGGTGTCCGTATGCGTCGCCGCCTACGTGTCCTGGGCCGCGGTCGCGGGTCGCGCCTGCCTCCGGCAGCCGCAGGGTGAACGTGGAGCCCTGGCCTTCGGAGCTCCACACGGTGACTTCCCCGCCGTGCGAGGCAGCCACATGCTTGACGATGGCGAGGCCGAGGCCGGTGCCGCCGGTGGCCCTGGATCGGGCCGGGTCGACTCGGTAGAAGCGCTCGAAGATGCGCTCCTTGTCCTTGTCGGAGATGCCGAGGCCCTGGTCGGTGACCGCCACTTCTATGAGGTCTCCGCCGGGCGCGGTGACCCGGCGCGCGGCTATGCCCACGCGGGTTCGGGCCGGACTGTAGTTGACGGCGTTCTCGACGAGGTTGCCGAGAGCCGCGGCGAGCTGGCCGCGGTTGCCCCAGATCTGGAGGTCCGCGGTGCCTCCCGCGGCCATGGTGATCTGCTTCGTGCCGGCCTGGTGGCGGCAGCGGTCGATCGCCTCGGCGACGAGTTCGTCGACGCGGACCGGCTCGGCGTCCTCCAGCGGGTCGTCGTTCTGCACCCGGGACAGGTCGATGAGCTCCTGGACCAGGTTCGTCAGGCGGGTCGCCTCGATCTGCATCCTGCCTGCGAAGCGCTCCACCGCCTCCGGGTCGTCGGACGCGTCCATGACCGCCTCGGAGAGGAGGCTGAGCGCGCCGACCGGGGTCTTCAGCTCGTGGCTGACGTTCGCCACGAAGTCGCGGCGGACCGCCTCGATGCGGCGGGCCTCCGTGAGGTCCTCCACGAGGAGCAGGACCAGGCGGGAGCCGAGGGGGGCCACACGCGCGGAGACCGCGAGGGCGTCCCCGCGGCCGGTGCCGCGGCGGGGCAGGTCGAGCTCGACCTGTCGTATCTCCCCGTCACGGCGGGTGTCCCTGGCCATGAGGAGCATCGGCTCCACGGCCAGCTTGCCGCCTCTGACCAGGCCGAGGGCGTACGCCGCCGAGCTGGCCTTGACCACGCTGTCCGCCTCGTCCAGGACGACGGCGGAGGAGCGCAGTACGGAGAGGACGGTGTCGACGCCGGGCGGAAGGACCGGGTCCGTGTGCAGGGAAGTACGGGTGGGGCGTTTCTGGTCGCGTTCGCTCCAGCGAAACGCCAGCATGGCGATCACGCCGGTGCACACCCCGGCGATCGCTGCCGCTGCGGCGACCGCCGCGTTCACGTCCATGCCTCCAGGTTATGCGCCCTGTCAGCACTGCCCACAGCCGTCCGAGTGGTACCTCGAACACTCGTCGCCCAGAGTTCACCTTGGATACAGAGGTGATTCATTTGGGGTGACGGAAACGGACGCGTACAGGGCCGAACGTGGGAGCGTGGGGCACAGCAGCCCCGCAGTGAGTGAGAGGGACAGTTGTATGCGTGACGCGTACCACGAGGAACTTGACTCGATCGGCGAGGGCCTGGTCGAGATGGCCCGCCTTGTCGGGTCGGCGATCGGGCGCGCCACCACGGCCATGCTCGACGCCGATCTGAAGCTGGCCGAGAGTGTCATCGCGGGGGATCAGAAGGTCGACGATCTCCAGCATGACCTGGAGGCGCGGGCGATAGCCCTGCTCGCGCGCCAGCAGCCCGTCGCCACGGATCTGCGGATCGTCGTGACCTCGCTGCGGATGAGCGCGGACCTGGAGCGCAGCGGTGACCTGGCGCAGCACGTCGCCAAGCTCGCCCGGCTGCGGTTCCCGGACCAGGCCGTTCCGCACGATCTGCACGCGACCGTCCTGGAGATGGGGCAGCTCGCGCAGCGGCTCATGGCGAAGTCCGCCGAGGTCATCATCACCAAGGACGTCGACCTCGCGCTCCAGCTGGAGCAGGACGACGACGAGATGGACCAGCTGCACCGGACGCTGTTCCAGCACCTGATGGACGACCGGTGGAAGCACGGCATCGAGACGGCCGTGGACGTGACCCTGCTGGGCCGTTACTACGAGCGCTTCGCCGATCACGCGGTCTCCGTGGCCAAGCGTGTGGTGTACCTCGTGACCGGTGAGCACGCCGACGAGATCCAGGCGCCTCAGCCGCAGCCGGTCGACGGCAGCTGACCCCTCTCGGGGTGGCCTGTCTGACGGGGGCCCCGCACCTGTGTGGTGCGGGGCCCCCGTCATGTTCCGTCATGTCAGTCCGATCAGCCGCCGCACTGGCACGGCGCGCCCGACTGGCAGCCGCAGCCGCAGCCCGAGCCGCAGCCGCAGGCGCCTAGCAGGACCAGCCGGTGCGGCTGCGGGACTTCCGTGGGCTGCTCTGCGATGGCTTCGGGGGTGGGGGACTCGGCCATGGTGTTCCCTCCTCGGGGCGAACTGCCTGTCTCCCAGTTCATGCCCAGCCCGGCGGGCGCGTCAACGGCGCACGCGCGCGCGGTCGTTCGCCGCCCCGGCCACTGCGTGACCGATGGTGCCGATGAGGAGCAGGGCGACGACCGTGCCCAGCGTGAATGCCTCGAACGCCGTCCGTGACACGCCCCACGTGCCGCGGAAGTCGTACGTGATGCCGAGCAGCGCCTCCAGCGTGCCCGGGAACAGGGCCGTCCATGAACCGGTGAGGATCCACGCGTAGGCCAGCGTCGCGCAGATCATGAACCCCTTCGTCCCGAACGGGACCTGGTAGGGGCGCGGTACGTCCCTGTGGCGCAGGCGCAGGACCGCCAGGGCCGGGATCACCGTCAGGTACGAGAGCAGCAGCGTCGTCACCGCGACGGTCAGGACGACCGAGAACACCGCCGCCGCGTCGCCGTCCGCGAGCCGCATCGCCGCCACCATGAACACCGTCGCGATCGCCCCCGACAGCAGGTTCGTGCGCACCGGTGTGCCCAGCCTGGGGTGGAACGCGCCCAGCTTGCGGCTGAAGAACCCGCCGTCCGCCGCCGCCATCGCCTGCATCCGGTCGCTCACGATCATCCATGCGCTGCCCTGGGTGAGGAGCGCGAAGACGAAGAGGAGCGCGGTCGTCTTCAGGAGCCCGCCGCTTGCACCTCCGTAGATCGTGAAGATGGTCTGCGCGCCCTCCATGAAGCCGCCGATGCCGGTCACCTTGCCGGGCGGGACCACGGAGAGGATCGCCAGTACGGGGAGCAGGTAGCAGGCCGCCGCGATCGCCGCGGAGCGGCCGAGGGCTGTGGGGACGTCGCGTTGCGGGTTGTGCATCTCCTCGCCCGCGGCGTTCGGGGCCTCGAAACCCACGTACGCGAAGAGGAGCACCGGGACCAGGGCCAGGAAGCCCGCTGTGGTGGGGCTGAAGGTGGTGGCGGCTGTGGTGTTGTCCGCCGTTCCTGTCAGGCCCTGGAAGCCGTGGGCCAGGCCGTACGCCACTGCCGTCGCCGTGAACACGGTGAGCGCGAGGACCTTGGCCGCCGCGCCCGCCGTAGTGATCCATTTGCCATTGCGCAGCGAGACCACTGCCGTGAGGATCGCCGTCCAGATGAACACGGTCTTGAACGCGTAGTCCGCGAACGTGCCCTGGCCCAGGCGGAACACGAAGCCGTCCCACGTCTGTGCCGCGATGAACACGAGCGAGCCGCCCAGCCAGATCGGGTTCGTCACCCAGTAGAAGAGCGTCGTGACCGCCGCCGTCAGCCGGCCGAACGCCAGTTTCACCCAGACGTAGGGGCCGCCCTCCTGGGGGAAGGCCGCGCCCGTCTCCGCGAAGAGCAGCGCGTACGGGATGAGGAACGCGACCGCGATGACCGCCGTCCACGTCACCGCCTCTCCGCCGCCCGTCGCGATCTGGCCCACCGTGTCGAAGGAGATCACCGCCGCCACCGCCATCGCCGTGATGTCGAAGCGGCGGAGGCTTCTGTGGAGGTTGGGGGTCGGGGTGGGGGTGGGGGTGGTTTCTTCGCCGGTGGACTCCGCGGCGGCGGCGGAGTCCACGGCGGCGGTGCTTGGTGGTGGTGCTGCTTGTTCTTTGTGGTCGGGCACGTCTGTGTCCTCGGGGCTGGGGACGGGTGGGACCGTGCGGGTGGCTGTGGGGCGCGACTGATGTACGCGGTGCGGAGCCCGGGGGCTACTTGGTGATCTCGCCCGTCGGTGTCGTGCGTTCGAGGACCGAGCGCATCGCCGTAGCCGCCTCCTTCGCCTCCTGCTCCGTCATGATCAGCGGCGGGGACAGGACCAGGCTGTGGGCCGAGTCGCGGACGATGACGCCCGTCTCCTTGCGGATCACGTCGTGCGGCATGCGGGCCGGGTTCAGCGGGAGAGGGGTGCGGGTCTCGCGGTCGGCCACCAACTCGACCGCCAGCATCATGCCCACCGAGCGGATCTCTCCCACGATCGGCAAGTCGCCCAGTTCATCGGCGAGTTGGGTGTGTAGGTGTTCGCCCATCGTGATCGCTCGGGGCAGGAGGTTCTCCCGTTCGATGATGTCCAGGTTCGCGAGGGCCACCGCCGCCGCCACCGGGTGGCCGTTGTACGTGTAGCCCATCGGGAAGCCGTGGTCCTGGAGCAGCGCCTCCGTCACCTCGTCGGAGACGAGCAGGGCACCGAGCGGGGTGTAGCCCGACGTGATGCCCTTCGCCGTGGTGATGATGTCCGGCTTCACGTTGAAGTGCTGGGCCGCGAACCATTCGCCCACGCGGCCGTACGCCGTCACCACCTCGTCGAAGATGAGGAGGATGCCGTGGCGGTCGAGGACCTCGCGCACGCGCGGCCAGTAGTCCGCCGGCGGGACCAGCATGCCGCCCACGCCCATGATGGGTTCGCCGATCATCGCCGCGATGTTGGAGGCCCCGATCTCCGCGATGCGGCCCTCCAGCTCGGCGATCAGGAAGTCCGTGGGGTCGGCGTTGCCGTAGAGCTCCGTGCGGTACGGCCACGGCGGCGTCAGGTGGCTGACGTGCGGCATCATCGGGGCGAAGCCCTCGTGGTAGACCGGGAACCCGGTGGCCGAGCCGCCTCCGTAGCCGATGCCGTGGTACGCCTTGTCGCGGGCCAGGATCCAGGTGCGGGAGCCCTCGCCCCTGCGGTGGTGGTAGTAGCGGGCCATCTTGATGGCCGCCTCGTTGCCCTCGGAGCCGCCCGACGTGAAGTAGACGTGGTTGAGGTTGTCGGGGGCCAGCGTGGTGAGGCGTTCGGCCAGCTGGATCGCCTTGTCGTTCGAGAACTCCCAGAAGCTCGTGAAGTATTCGAGCTGCTGCATCTGCGCATGCGCCACGTCCGCGATCTCCTTGCGGCCGTGGCCGACCTGGGCGAGCCAGAGCCCGCCTGTCGCGTCGAGGTAGCTGCGGCCCTCCGCGTCGGTGAGGCGGCAGCCCTTGCCCTCCGTCATCACCACACGTTCCTCGGCGGTACCGGGGAGGTAAGGGTGGATGATGTGCGCCCGGTCCGTGGCGGCGAGCTGCTGTGCGGGGGTGAGGGTCATGGTGTTCGTCCCTTCAGGAGAGGGTGGGGAGTTGTCCGGGCGGTCGTGGCCGGGCCCGGCTACGCGTACGTGATCCACGTCGTCTTCAGGCCCGTGTACTTGTCGAGCGAGTGGAGCGACAGGTCCCTGCCGTGGCCCGACTGCTTGAAGCCGCCGAACGGCGTCAGCGGGCTCAGCGCGTCGACCGTGTTCACCGAGACCGTCCCTGCGTGCAGGGCGTCCGAGACGCGGTGGGCGCGGGCCAGGTCCCTCGTCCACAGCGAGGCCGCCAGGCCGTACGGGGAGTCGTTGGCGGTGCGTATCGCCTCCTCCTCGGCGGTGAAGGCGTGGACCGTCAGGACCGGGCCGAAGAGTTCCTCGCGGGCCAGGGGCGCATCGGGGTGCAGACCGGTGACGATCGTGGGGGTGAGGTAGGCGCCGTCGCGCGTGCCGCCCGTGATCACCTTGCCGTCCGATGCCTCGACCGCCGCGAGGACCCGGGTCGCCTGGGCCTCGTCGACCAGCGGGCCGAGGTTCGTGCCGGGGTCCAGGGGGTCGCCCGGCACGAAGCGTGCCGCGTGCTCCGCGACGCGGGCCGTGAAGTCGTCGGCGATCGAACTCTCCACCAGGAGGCGGGTGTTGGCCGAGCAGACCTGGCCCGCGTTGTACGCGAATCCCCAGGCCGCGCGCTCTGCCGCCGCGTCCAGGTCCGCATCCGCGAAGACCACGTTCGGGCTCTTGCCGCCCGCCTCCGGCCAGACCTGCTTCATGTTCGACTCGGCGGAGTAGGAGAGGAAGAGGCGGGCGACCTCCGTCGAGCCCGTGAAGACCAGGGTGTCGACGTCCTTGTGCAGGCCGAGCGCCCTGCCCGCGGTGCCGCCCATGCCGGGGACGACGTTCAGTACGCCGTCGGGCAGGCCCGCCTCCGCTGCCAGTTCGGCCAGGCGCAGGGCCGACAGCGGGGACTGCTCCGCCGGCTTGAGTACGACGCTGTTGCCCGCCGCGAGGGCCGGCGCCAGCTTCCAGCTCGCCAGGTCCAGCGGGAAGTTCCACGGGACCACGGCGCCCACCACGCCCAGCGGGGTGCGGCGGACCGTCGCCAGGTGACCCGGGGGCGTCGGCGCGATCTCGTCGTACAGCTTGTCCGCGGCCTCCGCGTACCAGGCGAAGACACCGGCCGCGCCGGGCACGTCCGTGCCGTACGACTCCGCGATCGGCTTGCCCATGTCGAGGGTGTCGAGGAGGGCCAGCTCCTCGGCGTTGGCGGTGATCAGGTCGGCGAGCCTGAGCAGGACGCGCTTGCGTGCCGCCGGGTCGGTGCGGGACCAGCGGCCGTCGTCGAAGGAGGCGCGGGCCGCGCGGACCGCCGCGTCGATCTCGGGCGCTTCGCCGCGCGTGACGTGTGCGGTGACCTTGCCGGTGGCCGGGTTGGTGGTGGGGAAGGTGGCTCGGGTGTGCGACTCGGTCCATGTGCCGTTGATGAACGCCCTTGTACGTGGCGTCAGTTCGGCTGCTCGGCGCTGCCAGTCTGCGTAGGTGTTCATGCGGCGGCTCCCCTCTATTTCTTTGAGATCGGATTCAAACAATGGGGCGCCAGGCCGTCAATGCCCTGGACGCAAGGAACTTGATTTATTTGAACCGAGTAACAGAGAATTAACCCATGGGGAACAAGCCTGGGAGACCGAAGAACCAGACGGCGCGCCGCGAGGCCCTCGTCGACGCGGCGGGGCGCGCCATCGCCGAGCGGGGCCTGGAGGGGCTGCGCATCAAGGACATCGCTGCCGAGGCGGGGATGTCGGCGGGGTCTGTTCTGTACTACTACCCGGAGATGGGCGAGCTGGTCCTGGAGGTGCACCGGGGCGCCGTGGAGCGCTATCTCGCCGCCCGGCAGGGGGCCGTGGACGGGGCGACCGGGGCCGCCGCACGGCTGCGGGCTCTCGTGGGGAGCGGGCTGCCGGGCGGCTCGGGGGACGCCGTGCACGGACTGCTCTTCGAGCTGCACCGGCGCGCAGACCGCAGCTCAGGGCACGCGACCCTGATGGCGTCGCTCTTCGCACGCGAGGCCGCCCTGTACGCGACCGTGCTCGAAGTCGGCGCGGCAGTCGGCGAGTTCACGCTCACGGAGCCCGTCGCCGACCTCGCGCGCAACCTCGTCGCGCTGGAGGACGGCTACGGGCTGCACATCGTCAGCCGCAACGCCGAGCTGACGCCGGACGTCGCCCGGCGCCTGCTCCTCGGCTACGCGCGGACGGTCACCGGCTGCCCGGAGCTGTGAGCCGGGCCCTCTCGCCGTCGTCGCCCGCGAGGGCCACCGCGGTGAGGGCCATGCCGAGCGCGCCGTCGAGGACCGCCCGGTCCGCGTCCGGGGTGACGCACGCCGCCGCGAACTCCTTCTGATGGTTGACCGCGGGCAGCGAGTTGATGCCCAGGTAGGGGTGGATGGCGGGCAGGACGCGGGAGACGTTGCCCATGTCCGTGGAGGCGCGGTTCATCCGGGCCGCCGGGGATCCGGAGCTGTCGAACGTACGCCCAAGGGACTCGGCCGCCCGGCGGTAGACGGCCAGCATCGCGGCGTCGTTGCGGAACTCCGAGTACGGGCGGGACTCCGGCTCGATCTCCAGGTCGCAGGCCGAGGCGAGCGCGCCGGCCTCGAAGCACCTCTCGACGCGCGGCTGGAGCGCGGACAGCTCCTCAAGGCTGCCCGCGCGCACGTACCAGCGGCCCTCGGTCAGCTCCGGGATCGCGTTCGGGGCCTCCCCGCCGCGCGTCACCATGCCGTGCACACGCGTCGTGGAGGGGAGCTGCTGGCGCAGGAGGCCGATGGCGACCTGGGCGACCGTGAACGCGTCCGCCGCGTTGCGGCCCTGCTCCGGGTAGGCCGCCGCGTGCGCCGCCTTGCCGTGGAAGCGGACCTTGAGGTGCGCGACCGCGTACGGGGCGGCCTCGGCGACGTCCGCGGGACCGGGGTGCACCATCATCGCCGCGTGCACCCCGTCGAAGGCGCCGCGCTCCAGCATGAGGATCTTGCCGCCGCCGCCCTCCTCGGCCGGGGTGCCGAAGACGGTGACCTTGAGTCCCAACTCGTCCGCCACCGGCGCCAGTCCGGCCGCGGCGCCCACCGCCGCCGCCGCGATGACGTTGTGCCCGCAGGCGTGGCCGAGGCCGGGCAGTGCGTCGTACTCGGCGCAGATCGCGAGGTGGAGCGGGCCGCTGCCGACGGTGGCGGTGAAGGCGGTGGGCAGGCCCGCGGTGCCGGTCACGACGTCGTAGCCGAGGTCGTCGAGGGCGTACGCGGTCCAGCGCGCCGCCTTCTCCTCCTCCCACGCCACCTCGGGGTTCGCGTGGATGCGGTGGCTCAGGGCGAGGAGTTCGGGCGCCGCCTTCGCGACCGCCTCGCGCACGGGCCTCACTCGTCCCCCGGCACGCCGTAGTTCGGCGCCGCGTCCGGGGCAAGGGCCCGCTGCACGTACGCCTCCTCCTGCGGCTCCCACAGTTTCCACAGGTGCGCGAGCTCGGCGATCGGGTCGCCCTCGGTCCAGTCGACGCGCAGGTCCGTCACCGGCCACTGCTGTACGTCGACGACGAGGAGTCCGGCCGAGTGGACGGGTCCCGCCTCGCCGCCCGCCGCCGCGCCCGCCGTGAGGGCGTCGACGAGGCGGCGGGCGAGCGGAGCCTCGGGGTCCGCGCCCGTGAACGCGTCGAGTACCGCCCGGGGGACGCCGGGGCCCGACAGGAGGTTCCCCGCGGCCACGGCATCGGGGCCGACCGCCTCCGCGTACGTGCCGAGGGTGCGCGCGCCCGAGAAGACCGCGCCGGGACCGGACGCGCCGACAGCGGTCAACTGCCGCCACTCGGCGTGAGGTTGGGCCGCCACTTCATGGACGGCCGTCTCTGCGGGCACCCCGGATTCCAGGAGGTCGAGCAGGCGGGTGCCGAGGCGCGGGTCGGTGACGTTCTGCGAGCAGACCGCGCCCACTCCGGGCCGTACGTGCGCGCAGCGCGCGGCGACGGCCGGCGAGGACGAGGTGACGGCCACCCCGAACCGGCCCGTGCGCGGGCACCGCGCGGCGATCGAGAACGTCATCGGCGCTCCTTCGGGATGACGGCCGTCGCGTCGATCTCGACGAGCCATTCCGGGCGGGCGAGCGCCGACACGACCAGGCCCGTGGAGACGTAGTGGACACCCTTGAGCCGGCGGCCCATGACGCGGTAGACGGGCTCGCGGAAGCGGATGTCCGTCAGATAGACGGTGACCTTGACGATGTCCTCCAGGCGGCTGCCGGACTCCTCCAGGAGCATCGCGATGTTCGCCATGGCCTTCTCGGCCTGGGCGGCCACGTCCCCGACGCCGACGTTCTCGCGGGTGTCGAGATCCTGGCCGATCTGGCCGCGCAGATAGACGGTGCCGTCGGCGACGACCGCCTGCGCGAGGTCGTTGGACAGGTCCTGCTCGGGGTACGTGTCCGCCGTGTTGAAGGGGCGGATGCGCCGGTGGGTCGTCACTTGGCCTTCCTCCCGAGGGTGCCCAGCACGTTGTCGCTGAGGCCGGCCGCGTCCTTCACCAGGTCGAGCGGGCCCTCCCAGTCGAAGTTGCGGTACACCGCGCCGAGGTGCGCGAACGGCGGGGACTGCGCGAAGAGCTGGAACGTCAGGCGGTGGCCCGCGTAGTCCGAGTTGAGCAGGTCGCGGGCGTATGCAAGGAGCTTGCGGCGGTCCTCGGCGACCCAGTGCTCGTTGATCGAGTAGAACTTGTCGAGCCACGGCTTGGTGTCCGGGTGATCGAAGGACGCCTTGTCGGGCGTGATGCAGATCTGGCCGCCGCACAGCTCGCGCGCGATGTGCATCATCTCGTGCAGCTGCGAGCAGGCCAGGACGCGGCCGGTGTACAGGAGCGACTGGTTCGGCATGAGGAGCCCGCCGGGGCTGGGCTCCGCCATCGCGATGGACGCGGTCAGGTGCGCGTTGATGCCCTCGCGGTAGCAGGCCAGCGTCGCGAGCTTCTCCTGCACGGCCTGCTGCTTCTCCAGGCCGGTCTGCTTCACGTTCCACAGCGCGGCACCGATCATCAGGTCCGCGAGCCGCAGATTGCGCTGCGTGAACGCGAACGCGCTGTAGCGGTGGAGCGTGGCGCGGATGAAGGTGGCGGCCTTGGTGTCCCGGTAGAAGAGGACGTTCTCCCAGGGGATCTCGACGTCGTCGAAGACGACCAGGGTGTCGACCTCGTCGAAGCGGCTGGAGACCGGGTAGTCGGCGGGTGGCTTCGTACCGGCGAAGCCCGTACGGCAGATGTACTTCAGGCCGGGCGAGCCCATGTCGGCGATGAACCCGAGGGCGTAGTCGGAGAGTTCGGAGTCGCCCCAGTTCGCGATGGTCGGCTTCGTGAACGCCTGGTTCGAGTAGGCGGCGGCCGTCTCGTACTTGGCGCCGCGCACGACGATGCCGCTGTCCGTCTCCCGCACCACATGCAGGAGCATGTCCGGGTCCTGGTCCTGGGGGCGCTTGGAGCGGTCGCCCTTCGGGTCGGTGTTCGCGGAGACGTGGAAGGGGTCGGCGTACAGTGCGTGGTCGATGTGCCGCTTGACGTTCTCCGCGTACGCGGGGTTGATCGCGTTGAGGACGTCCTGGCCGTCGATGAGCGACCAGACCTCACCGATCGTCTCGTCACCGACGCGGGTCACGACACCGCCGACATCGCTCAGCACGGCGTCCGTCGCGGCCCGCTTCGCGTCCCAGTCCTCGCGGGTGCGCGGCGGCTTCTGCTGGATCGCGTTGACCTCACCGGTCGTCTCGTCCTTGTACGTCATGGAGTCCCGGGTCTGCGGGTCGTGCGCCATGTCGTAGATCCGGGCGCGTATGTCGACCAGCGGCTTGAACGCGGGGTGCGTGGTCACGTCGGTGACCTTCTCGCCGTTCATCCATACGTCGCGGCCGTCGCGGATCGACTCGCGATACTGGTCTCCGGTGCGGATCATGCGCCGTGCTCCTTGAGGGAGTTGAGAGGGCTCGGGGTGGCATACGTACGGGCGTGGTGGACGAGGGGGTGCGCGCCGGACACCGCGGAGGCGACGACCGCGCCGAACAGGACCTGGTGGGTGCCCTGCGTCACGGAGTCGGCCAGCCGGCAGTCGAAGGCGGCGGCCGCGCCGCGCAGGACGGGGGCGCCGGTGGCGAGCACGTCCCACTCGGCGCTGTCGAAGTCGTACGGGCCGCTGCCGCGGGCCGGGCGGCCCGCGAACACGTCGGAGACGTGGGCCTGGCCGGCGGCGAGGACGCTCACGGCGATGACGCCGTTGCGCACGGCGGCCGCGGCGAGGGGGCTCCGCTCGTTCACACACACCAGCAGCGAGGGCGGGTCGGCGGAGACGGAGCACATGGCGGAGACGGTCTGGGCGAAGCGACCGGCCGGTCCTTCTGTGGAGACAACGGTCACGCCCGTCGCGGCGTTCCCCATCGCTGCCACGAAGTCCTGGCGGGAAGTGAGGAGTTGGTCCGGAGCAGTGGTCACGAGCGGCCTCCCTCGGAGCGAGTGGGCTGTGGTGGGACCACTATGGGAGCCGGGACCTGCATCCGTACAACAGATCTTTTAGCGCTACTGCATTGATTTTAGAGATGATCGGCCTGAGCTGGTCGTTCAGGCGCGCAGAGCCTCCCTGCAGGCCGTCGCGAACGCCTGCGCGCGGCCTGTCAGCCGGACCCCGCGCAGCTTCGCCAGGACGACGGGGAGCGCGGGCAGGGGGTCGGCGAGCGGCAGCGCGACGACGCTCGACCCGTCGTATGTGCGGTCGTGCGCGGGCCTCTGGTTGAGCAGCGACCAGCCGTATCCGGCGGCGACCAGGGCGCGCACGGTCTCGTAGCTGCGGGTGCGGTGGCTGATGCGCGGTTCGACGCCGGCCTTGGCCGCGACGGAGCAGAAGTAGTCGCGGCTCGCGGGCAGGTCGAGCAGGATCATCGGCTCGTCCGCGAGGTCGGCGAGACGGGCCCGGCCACCGCCCGCGAGCCGGTGCCCCTCGGGGACGAGGGCGTAGGGCGGGGCCATCGCGAGGACCTCGCACTCGATGTCGGCGTCGAGATCCATGTCGTAGAGCAGCGCCAGTTCACAGGCGCCCGTGCGCAGGCTCTCCTGCACGGCCGGGATGTCGCCCTCGACGACCTCGACGCGTACGGCGGGCTGGCGCTCGCCGAACTCCCGCAGCAGGCGGGGCAGATAGAACGGGGCGAGGGTCTGGAAGCAGCCCACGGCCAGCTCGCCGACGAGGTCGGCGCCCAGGCTCCTGGCCGACTCGGCGAGCTCGTCGGCGTGCGTGAGGAAGCCGCGCAGCTCGTGCAGGAACCGCTCCCCCGCGGCCGTCAGCTCCAACCCCTTCGCGTGCCGGCGGATCAGGAGCTGCACGCCGAGCTCGCGCTCCAGGTGGTGCACGGCGGTGGAGACCGCGGACTGCGAGACGTTGATGCGGTGCGCTGCGGCGGTCATGCTGCCGAGCTCGGCGGCGGCGAGGAAGTACCGCAGCTGCACGAGGGTGAAGTTCGCGTCCTTGGCCATGGCGGGATTGTGCCCCCGGCGCCCGCGAGCTGTCTGCATCTCGAAATCAGATGTAACTCCCGGGAAATCAATGTTTGACCGTTGGCCGAAACCGTGGCGAGACTCCCCCGACCAACGCCGCCCCGTACTCCCCCCGCCCCGCTCAGACAGGGAGTCCCACATGACAGACCCTTCCCCGTCCCCTTCTCCTGCTGCTTCCGCTTCTGCATCTCCCTCGGTGGAGCAGCACACCATCGACCACGTCCCCGAGAACGAGCGCCACGGCCGCGTCCGCGACCTGTTCACGATGTGGTTCGGCACGAACATCGCGCCGTTGCCGCTGGTCACCGGCGCCATGGGCGTCCAGGTGTTCCACCAGTCGTTCTGGTCCAGCGTCCTCGCGATCCTGGTCGGCCAGCTCGTCGGCGCCGTCTTCATGGCGCTGCACTCGGCGCAGGGCCCGCAGCTCGGCGTCCCGCAGATGATCCAGAGCCGGGCGCAGTTCGGCAGCGTGGGCGCCCTGCTGATCGTGGTCGTGGCGGCGGCGATGTACCTCGGCTTCTTCGCCTCGAACATCATCCTGGCCGGCAAGTCCCTGCACGGCCTCGCGCCCGCGGTGCCGGTCGACGCGGGCATCGTGCTCGGGGCGCTCGGCTCGGCCCTGATCTGCTGGGTCGGCTACCGCCTCATCCACACCCTCAACAAGATCGCGACGTGGGTGCTCGGTGCGGGCGTCCTGGTCGGCCTCGCCGTGGTGGTCGGGCGCGGCCTGCCCGACGGCTTCTTCTCAGCGGGCTCCTTCACGTTCGCGGGCTGGCTCGCGACGGTGTCCCTGAGCGCCTTGTGGCAGCTGGCCTTCGCCCCGTACGTCTCCGACTACTCGCGCTACCTGCCGCGCACCGTCCGTACGGCGTCGACCTTCTGGGCCACGTACTGGGGTTCGTGTCTCGGCTCGATGCTGCCGTTCCTCGCGGGCACGGTGATCGGCCTCGCGTCGCCCGGCACGGACGACACGGTGGCGGGCTTCGACAGCGCGGCGGGCGCCTTCGGCCCGGTCGTGCTGCTCCTGTTCCTCTTCTCGGTCATCAACCACAACGCGCTCAACCTCTACGGCGCGGTGCTGTCGCTGATCACCATCTGCCAGACGTTCCGCCCCTCGTGGACCCCGCGCCAGAGGGCACGCGGCGTCGTCTCCGCGGTGGTCCTCGTGGCCGCGCTGATCATCGCGACGGCCCTGTCCAGCGACTTCGTCTCCAGCTTCGTGAACCTCGTACTGGTCCTGCTCGTCGTCCTCGTCCCCTGGACGGCGATCAACCTGATCGACTTCTACCTCGTCCACCGCGGGCGCTACGCACTCGGCGACCTCTTCGCTCCCGACGGCGGACGCTACGGCCGCTTCAACCCGGTGGCCCTGACGTCGTACGCGATCGGCATCGCGGTCCAACTCCCCTTCGTCGCCACGTCGCTGTACACGGGCCCGCTGGTAGCACCCCTCGGCGGCGCGGACCTGTCGTGGCTCGTGGGACTGGTGGTGACGGCGCCGGTGTACTACGTGTGGGCGCGGAGGGTGGCGGTGCGGCGCGGGAGCGATGTGAGGGAGGCGGGGACCGGGACCGAGGCGGGGACGATGACGCCGATGCCAAGCAGCGCGCGGAGCTCCGACGGCTCTGGGAGTCCCTGAGCCCAGAGGCCAGGGCGCAGTTGTGGGCCGAACACAAGGACGACCTGACCGCAACTGGTATCTGGCGGTGGGCAGCGCGACGACGAACACGACCGGAGCCGTGACCGTCACCCCGGGCGCGGACGGAAAGCCCAAGGTGTCGCTCGACTACCAGGTCAACGTCTGGGACCGGTACAACTGGGACCCCGGAAAGTCCACCGAGATCGGCCCGACCGAAGTGACTGACGCGGACATGGCGCGCCTCCACACGACGGGTCTGGCCAGGGAGTTCGACATGCGAGGCAGCGGTTCGGTGCAGCACTACGACCTGGGGTCGGGTCCCGCGAAGCTTCCTGACCCTGCAGATCCCGGGCGGGACGGGACCCGTACCGACCTCGGACGCAATGGTGATGCACGATGAAGGTGCGGCCCTTCTCGATGCTTGCCGTGCGAGGCGTGACCGGCGGCGCGCTGTGTCTCTCGGCATGCGTCGTGCTCACTGCCTGCTCGGGCGGCACCGCACGCGATGCAGACGCACGTACGCAAGTCCCCCACTGGAAGCCGGGCGTGACCGCTGCCGACGTCGGCGACCAGATGCACGTGCGGATCCCCGCTGAGGCGACGGACCGGCATGCCGCCTACCAGAACGGGTTCCAGGACGACGGGCTTCTTCTGGCCTTTACGGTGCCCACCGCGCGCGTGGGCGCGTTCCTGAGCGGGCTCGCGCCCGAGCAGGAGCTCACCCACCGCGCCAAGCCCCTCGCGCAGACGGTGAAACCCACGACGCCGTTCGCGCACCTCGGGCTCAAGGAGCCGGAGACGCTTGCGGACGTGCGCAGCGGGCCGGTGTGCGCGCCCTGCGCCGGGGAGTTGAACTCCCTAGAGGTGGCCGTGCATCCGGTCGATGCGCAGCACAGCCGGGTCTATCTGCGCGGGGTCGACTGAGGGGGCCTGATCCACCGACCGGTGGACACCGGGTGGTGGTGGCGATGGACGAGGGGCTGCTGGAGAGGCGGTGACCGGCGTTGCCCCAGTGGCTGCAGGCCGTGGTGACTGGACAGGCGGCGAGTGGGGCCCCGCCCTACGATGGTTCTGAGTTCTTCCTGTGAGTTCTTCCTCATATGGTCGGAGTCAGCTCATGACGCACTCGAGCCGAGGATTGCGCAGGGGGGCTGTGACCGCCGTAGCCGTGGGAACGCTCGCGGTGCCGATAGCGGGTGGGTCCGCGTTCGCCACACCGGCCGCCGTATCCACCGGCTCCAGCTCCGCCTCCCTCGTCCGTGCCACCGACCCGCCCTCCCCTTCCGATTCCGGGTCGACAGCTCCGGGGCAGGTCCAGAAGCTCACTCCCGCTGTGGAGAAAGAGCTCGACGCCGCCGTGCAGAAGGTCATGCGTGAGGCGAACGTGCCGGGTGTCACCTTCGGTGTGTGGACGCCGGACAAGGGCGAGTACGTGAAGTCCTTCGGCGTCGCCGACAAGAGCACCGGCCAGAAGATGTCGCCCAACCTGCACATGCGTATCGGCAGCGAGACCAAGACGTTCACCGTCACGTCGATCCTGAAGCTGGTCGACGAGAAGAAGGTCGGCCTGGACGACCCGATCGGCAAGTACATCGACGGCGTCCCCAACGGGGACAAGATCACCATCCGTCAGCTCGCCGAGATGCGCAGCGGACTCTTCAACTACTCGGAGGACGAAGACTTCTACAAGGCGCTGACGTCCGATCCGAACCGGCCGTTCACTCCGCAGCAGCTCCTCGACTACTCGTTCAAGCACCCGGTGCTGTTCGCGCCGGGCGAGAAGTTCTACTACTGCAACACCAACCTCATCCTGCTCGGCCTCGTGGTCGAGAAGGAGAGCGGCCGGCCGCTCAACGAGTACATCAGGGACAACATCCTCACGCCCGCCGGCATGAAGCAGACGCTGTTCCCGACCGGCAACGAGTTCCCGGAGCCGCACTCGCAGGGCTACACGAACCAGACCGCGAGCGGGAAGACCAAGGACTCGGCGGACTGGAACCCGTCCTGGGGCTGGGCGGCAGGCGCGATGATCTCCACCCTCAACGACCTGCGGATCTGGGCACCCACGGTCGCCACGGGCAAGTTCCCCGACGGCAACACGATGATCAGCCCCGCCACGCAGAAGCAGCGCCTCATCACCCCGAAGACCACGATCCCGGGCGCGGGCTACGGCCTCGGCATCTTCAACGTCCAGGGCTGGATAGGCCACAACGGCTCCCTGCCGGGCTACGAGTCCCTGACGATCTACCTGCCGTCGGCCAAGGCGACCCTCGTGGTGGTCCTGAACACGGACGTCAACCACGACAACTCGGAGCCGAGCACCCTCGTCGGCCAGGCGATCACAAAGATCATCTCCCCGTCCAACATCTTCAACCTCCCGGCACAGCCGGCGGCGCAGTGACGAACTCCGGCACGGGGCCCAGGCCATGAAAATGCCCCTGAGCCGCGCCATATGCGCAGCTCAGGGGCATGATCATGTCCTCTACTTCTTCTTGCCCTGGTTCTTGACCGCCTCGATCGCCGCCGCGGCCGCGTCCGGGTCCAGGTAGGTGCCGCCCGGGGTCAGGGGCTTGAAGTCCGCGTCGAGTTCGTAGGACAGCGGGATGCCCGTCGGGATGTTCAGGCCCGCGATGTCGGCGTCGGAGATGCCGTCGAGGTGCTTGACCAGCGCGCGCAGGCTGTTGCCGTGGGCCGCGACCAGGACCGTCTTGCCGTCCAGGAGGTCCGGGACGATGGCGTCGAACCAGTAGGGGAGCATGCGGACGACGACGTCCTTGAGGCACTCCGTCTGCGGGCGCAGCTCCGGCGGGAGGGTCGCGTAGCGCGCGTCGTTGAACTGGGAGTACTCCGCGTCGCGGGCCAGCGGCGGCGGCGGGGTGTCGTACGAGCGGCGCCAGAGCATGAACTGCTCCTCGCCGAACTCGGCCAGCGTCTGTGCCTTGTCCTTGCCCTGGAGCGCACCGTAGTGCCGCTCGTTCAGGCGCCACGAGCGGTGGACGGGGATCCAGTGGCGGTCCGCGGCCTCCAGCGACAGCTGGGCCGTCCGGATCGCGCGCTTCTGGAGCGAGGTGTGGACGACATCGGGGAGCAGGCCTGCGTCCTTGAGCAGCTCACCGCCGCGGACTGCCTCCTTCTCGCCCTTCTCGTTGAGATTGACGTCCACCCAACCGGTGAACAGGTTCTTCGCGTTCCATTCACTCTCGCCGTGGCGGAGGAGGATCAGCTTGTACGGTGCGTCGGCCATGGCTCCGAGCCTAATCCACGCCTCCGGCGCCCTGCGCGCCCGGCCACGGGCCGGACGGTACGGGTCCGACGGTACGGGAGCGGGTCCCGCCGACGATTGACGGCCGCCGTCAATTGAGTGGCTCCCCCGGCCTCCTCCCCCGTAAGTTTCGTACACCAGCTGCGCCGCTTACCAGCACTCCCAGGGGGGAACCGTCCCGATGTCCGTCACCGCTCTCAGACGGGCCGCACACGAGAGTGTGTCCGGTCTGCCGCGCCAGTTCTGGTGGCTGTGGACCAGCACCCTGATCAACCGCCTGGGCGGCTTCGTCCTCACATTCATGGCGCTGTACCTGACCACCGAGCGCCACTTCTCCGCGTCGTTCGCGGGTCTCGTCGCCGCGCTCGTCGGGCTCGGCGGAATGATCGCGTCGGTGCTCGGCGGGGTGCTCGCGGACCGGATCGGGAGGCGGCCCACCCTCCTCGCGGCGCAGCTCGCGACCGCCGTGACCGTCGCCGTCCTCGCCTTCGTGCGCGACCCCGTCGGGATCGCGGTGACCGGCTTCCTGCTCGGCGTCGCCTCGAACGCGTCGCGGCCCGCCGTGCAGGCGATGATGGCCGACCTCGTCGCGCCGAAGGACCGCGTGCGGGCGTTCTCCCTCAACTACTGGGCCATCAACCTCGGCTTCGCCGTCTCGTCCGTCTACGCCGGTTTCCTCGTCGCCGCCAGCTACACCGCCGGCTTCCTCCTCGAGGCCGCGATGACGCTGGCCTGCGCGGTCCTGGTGTTCGTGAAGGTGCCCGAGTCGCGGCCCGAGCGCGCCGAGCCGAAGCCCGACGCGGCGCCCGTCGCCGACGTGACGATGCTGACCGTCCTGCGCGACGGCCGGTACATGCTGATGGTCGGCCTCTCGTTCCTCATCTCCGTCGTCTTCACGCAGTCCTCGTCCGGGCTGCCCATCGTCATGGGGCAGGCAGGGCTGAGCAGTTCGGACGTCGGGCTCGTCGCCGCCGTCAACGGCATCGTGATCGTGGCGCTGCAGATCCCGCTCACCCGCTTCATCGAGAAGCGCGACGCGGGCCGGCTCCTGACGGTCTCCTCGCTCCTCATCGGCTACGGCTTCGCGCTCACCGCGTTCGCCGGGTCGATGGCCGCGTACGCCCTGATCGTCGTCGTGTGGACCCTCGGCGAGATGGTCAACGCCCCCACGCAGTCCGGCCTGGTGGCGCGGCTCGCCCCGACCCACGGGCGCGGCCGCTACCAGGGCATGTACTCGATGTCGTGGTCCGTGGCGGCCCTGGTCGCCCCGCTCGCGTCGGGCGTGACGATCGACCGGTTCGGCGCGGAGTGGCTGTGGGCGGGCTGCGCGGCGATCGGGACGGTCGCGGCGGCCGGGTACTGGATCCTGATGCGGGGGCTGCCCACGGAGGAACACCCCGTCGCACCCGTCCCCAGCCCCGAGAAGACCGTGACCGAGCCCGAGCTCACCGCCTGACACTCACCGCCCGACGCTCACCGCCCGACCGACGACCGCTGCGCGTCGTACAGGTTCCGCGGCCGGACCGTGTCCGACACCCCGTCGCCGTACAGCTCGAGCCGCGCATGCAGGTCGCCGGTGAAGTCCGGGACATCGATCTGGTCGAACTCGCGGACGGTGTTGACGGCGACGGTCGCGCTGTACGGCGCGAGTCCGTCGATGCGCATCAGCCCGGCGCGCTGATTCGTGACGCGGATGTTCCAGTGCGTGAAGCGCGCGCCGAAGAGTGGTCCCGCCGACGCGTCGCCGCCGTGCCGGCCGTCGTTGTTCACCGTGATGTCGGTGCGTACGTTCGCGAAGGGCATGCCGCGGTGCGAGTCGAACGTGCCCATCTCCATCTCGCCGCGCGACCACACGTTGTACGACGACAGGCCCTCGACGTTGATGCCGTGCAGCTGCGTGCCGGCGGGGGCGGGGACGGTGCGCTGCTCGATCGTGAACGACTCGACGAGGTTGTCGTGGGAGCCCTCGCGGCAGAAGTACGGGTGGTGCGAGCCGCGGCCCGCGACGCGGGTGCGGCGCAGAGTGCAGGCGGACGCGGCGACCAGGCCGAAGCCGTTGTCGACGTGGCGGACGGTGACGTCGTCGGCCCAGCAGTCGTACGCGCACTGGAACGCGACGCCGTTGTAGCCCTTGTCGAGGAGGTGCTGGGACTGCGGGGTCTCGACCGCTTCGAGGGTCAGCGCCTCGACGCCCGAGCCGGTCAGGGCGCCGGCGTGCGTGGTCAGCCGCGGGTCCCACTCCGGGCGTACGTCGAGGGGGAGCGGGCGTTCGAAGGTGACGCGGCGGCCGTGCACGGATTCGATCCGTACGGGCCATTCGTAGGGGACGTACGAGGTCAGCTTGGTCTTGTCGTCCCAGAAGTACGC
This sequence comes from Streptomyces sp. CB01635, assembly GCF_002803065.1. GTDB lineage: Bacteria > Actinomycetota > Actinomycetes > Streptomycetales > Streptomycetaceae > Streptomyces. Next base: position 82,719 of record NZ_NNBL01000010.1, on the reverse strand, counting down.
CTCGGGGCCGGGGCCGCCGCCCGCCATGTGTTCGAGGAGGGTGTGCCCGGGGTCGTCGACGAGGCGCAGGAGGACCAGGTCGCCGCGCGAGAGGCGGGTCGCGTCGGCAACCGTCACCGACCAGGAGCCGCGGGTGGCCGGTTCGACCGCCGTCAGCGTGTCCCACTCGTCGCGCTTGTTGCCCGTCCAGCCCTCGAAGGGCCAGGCCTTCGCCCTGATCGCGTCGGTCAGGGTGCGGAAGCGGTCCTCGGGGCAGAGCCAGACCAGGCCGCCCGCCCAGGACCAGCTGGACTTGTCGCCGCCGTAGCGGGAGCCGTAGACGCCGATGAGTTCGGTGAGGCTGCGGGTCGCGTACAGCTTGGTGCGGGTGCTGCCCGCGCCGCGCAGGACGACGCCACAGTGGCCGATGCGGATGAGGTCGTCGATGCGGTACGTGCCCGGGGGAAGGTGGACCGTGCCCCCGCCGGCCCGTCCGGCGTCGGCGAGGGCACGGTTGATCGCGGGGGCGGCGTCGGCCGAGCCGTCGGGCCGGGCGCCGTAGTCGCGTACGACGTCGGCGACGACGCGGGGGCGGGCGAAGCCGTGCCGGCCCACGCGGTATCCGGCCCGGCCGACGTACGGGATCTGCGGGTGCGTATAGGGGGTGCGGGTGAACTCGCGCCAGATGGGCGGCACTTCACCGGGCCGGGCCGTGGCGGCCCGCGCGCCGGTTCCCGTCGCCGTCATGGCCGCCACCGCGATCGCGCTGCCCAACAACCCGCGTCTGCTGAGGTTCTCCACCGCCGCCACCCTCCACACGATTCCACACGTTCAACTATGTGAACGTTGTTCATGTCTGCGTCGGCCGCGAGCATGCCACGGCGACCCCCGCGACGGAAGGGGGCGTGCAGCAGTGAACGGGCGGGAGGGAAGGGCTACTTGGTGGGGCGCTGGGTCAGATTCGTGAACGCGTCGAGGTTACGCGTGGACTCCCCGCGCGACACCCGCCAGGCGTACTCGCGGCGGATCGCGCTGGCGAAACCGAGCTCGAGGAGCGTGTTGAACGCGCCGTCCGCGGCCTCCAGGACCGAGCCGAGGAGGCGGTCGACCTCGTCCGGGGTGACGGCCGCGAGGGGCAGCTTGCCCGTGAGGTAGACGTCGCCGAGCTGGTCGACCGCGTAACTCACGCCGTACAGACGGAGGTTGCGCTCCAGGAGCCAGCGGTGGACGCCCTGCTCGTTCTCGTCCGGGTGCCGGATCACGAACGCGTTCAGCGAGAGCGAGTGCTTGCCGACGAGCAGCGAGAGCGTCGTCGACAGCTTGCGCGTCCCGGGCAGCTTCACGACGTACGACGAGCCGGGCTCGGGGCTCTCCCACTCGAGCTCGGCCTCGGTGAGGACCTGCTCGATGACCGCCGCCGCGCCGGCCATGGTGCTGTCAGCCATGCAGCGAGGGTACGTGACGGGGGTGTCGGTGCTCGTAGGTGGCCGCCGTGTACACATCGGCCGTCGCGGAGGCCGCCGTGTCCCAGCCGAAGCCCTGCGCGTGCGCCGCCGCCGCGGCGCCCATGCTGTCCACAAGCTGTGGACGGTCGGCGAACTGGCCGAGCCTGCGCGCGTACACCGTCGGGTCGTGGCCCGGGACCAGGAAGCCGGTCGACTCGTCGCGCACGGCGACGGGCAGACCGCCGACCGCGGCCGCGATCACCGGCGTACCGGCCGCCTGCGCCTCTATGGCGACGAGCCCGAAGGACTCGTTGTACGACGGCATGACGAGGACGGATGCCGCGCGGAACCAGTCCGCGAGCTGGTCCTGCCCGACCGGCGGGCGGAAGCGGACGACGTCGGCGATGCCGAGCTTGGCGGCGAGCTTGTGCAGCCCCTCCGGCTTGGCCAGACCGCTGCCGCTGGGGCCGCCCACGACGGGCACGACGATCCGCGAGCGCAGCTCGGGCCGCTCGTCGAGGAGGACGGCGACGGCCCTGAGCAGGATGTCCGGCGCCTTCAGGGGCTGGATACGGCCCGCGAACAGCGGGATGAGGGCGTCCTGGGGCAGGCCGAGGCGGTGCCGGGCGGCGGCGCGGCCGTCGGCGGGGCAGAAGCGCTCCAGGTTCACGCCGGGGTGGACGACCGCGACCTTGCCGGCGTCGGCCTCGTAGTGGCGTACGAGCTCGTCGGCCTCCTCCGCGGTGTTCGCGATGAGGCGGTCGGCGGCGCGGACGACCTGGGTCTCACCGATGACGCGCGCGGCGGGCTCGGGGGTGTCGCCCTCGGCGAGCGCGGCGTTCTTGACCTTGGCCATGGTGTGCATGGCGTGCACCAGGGGGACGCCCCAGCGCTCGGCAGCCAGCCAGCCGACGTGACCGGAGAGCCAGTAGTGCGAGTGGACGAGGTCGTAGTAGCCCGGCCGGTGGCCCGCCCACGCCTGCATCACGCCGTGCGTGAAGGCGCACAGCTGGGCCGGCAGCTCCTCCTTGGCGAGGCCCTCGTACGGGCCCGCGTCCACGTGCCGGACCAGGACACCGGGCGACAGCTCGACCGCAGGGGGCAGCGCGCCGGTCGTGGCGCGCGTGAAGATCTCGACCTCGATGTTGATCGCGGCGAGGCGCTTGGCGAGCTCGACGATGTAGACGTTCATGCCGCCCGCGTCGCCGGTGCCCGGCTGGTGGAGCGGTGACGTGTGCACGCTCAGCATGGCGACCCGACGCGGTCTGCGGTGCGCGCCGGGGAACCTGAGCCGCTGGGACGAGGCCCCGGAACGGCGGAGCCTGGACACGTACTGGCTCACGTGGCGGTCCTCCTTGCTGCGGGCACGGCGTCGGGGGCCCGTGATCGCGGGCGCGGAGCCCGGGCACGAACCCTCCTTCAGCGGCTGCAACACCGGAGCTCTCCGCTCCATTTCCGTTTTGCCGAATCATTACCGTCGGGGACTCAACCCTGGGACCGCGGACCCGGGCGCATACCCTCGTAGCCATGAGCCCGCGCCCCCCGTCCCGCCCCGTGGGAACGGTCACACGCGGGACCACCAACCCCAATCGCCTGCGCCGCATGGACCGCTGGATCGCGGCCACGCACGGCCCCGCCCTGCGCCGCGCCGACCACCCCGTCGCCGTCGACCTCGGCTACGGCGCCGCGCCCTGGACCGCGGTAGAACTGCTCCAACGGCTGCGCACCGTGGCGCCGCGCACGCGCGTGGTGGGCATCGAGATCGAGCCCGCGCGGGTCGCCGCCGCCCTCCCCTACGAACGGGACGGCCTCACCTTCCGGCACGGCGGCTTCGAGGTGCCCCTCCCCCACGACCCGCTCCTGATCAGGGCCGCGAACGTGCTGCGCCAGTACGACGAGGACCAGGTCGCCGAGGTCTGGCGGCGGCTGACCGCGCGGCTCGCGCCCGGCGGGCTCCTGGTCGAGGGGACCTGCGACGAGATCGGCCGCCGCCACGTGTGGGTGGCGCTCGGGCCGGAGGGCCCGCGCACGGTCACCTTCGCGACGCGCCTCGGCTCCCTCGACCGCCCCTCCGACCTCGCCGAGCGCCTCCCCAAGGCGCTGATCCACCGCAATGTGCCGGGCGAGCCGGTCCACGCGTTCCTGCGCGACTTCGACCGCGCCTGGGCGGCGGCCGCCCCCTACGCCTCGTACGGGGCGCGGCAGCGCTGGATCCGGACGGCACGGGCGCTGAGCGCGGACTGGCCGGTGCTCGACCGGCCCGCGCGGTGGCGGCAGGGGGAAGTGACGGTCGCCTGGGGGGCGTTGGCGCCACGGGGCTGACGACGGACCACCCGGAGCCGGAGGGAACGATCTCGCAGGGCGGTACGTCAGACGATGCGGGAAGGGGCGTACGGGGCTGAGGGGGTGGGCCGGGAGCGGATGGGGAGTTGTTGCCCGGGTCTGTCACATTCGGCGCCGCCATGGCACCATCCCCAGGGCATCCGTAAGTTACTGACGGTAAATCAGTTCTGGTGAGTCTTCACTGCTTGGGGGCGGAGCGCGATGAGCAAGCGGACCACGACAGTCATGGCGGCCGTGGCACTGGTCAGCGCGCTGACCGTACTGACGGCGCCGGGCGCCGCGTACGCGAGTCCCGCGCGGCCCGCGCCGCCGTCAACAGCAGGCAGAGGCCCGGACCTCGAAGCGGTCCGCGCCAAGCTCGACGGGCTCTACCACGACGCGGCCGTCGCCACGGAGGCGTACAACGCGGCCGAGGAGAAGGCCCGGAAGCAGTCGGGACAGATCGTCCAGCTGGCCAAGGACATCGTCGCCGGCCAGAAGAAGCTCGACCGTCTGAAGTCCCGCGCGGGCGCCGCGGCCCGCCAGCAGTACCGCAACGGCGGGATGCCGCCGGAGGCGCAGCTGATGCTCTCGGACAACCCCTCCCGGTTCCTGGACGGCGCGGACCGGATGCGGCAGGGACAGCACGCCACCAAGGGACTCATGGGCGAGCTGACCCGGACGCAGGAGGACCTGCAGACGTACGCCCAGGACGCCACGCGGAACTGGAAGAAGCTCGAGGCCAACCGCAGGGAGAAGGCCCGGGCGCAGAAGAAGATCAAGAGCAGGATCGCGGAGGCCGAGAAGCTCGAGTCACAGCTCGAGAAGAAGGAGCGGGAGCGCCTGAAGGAGCTGGAGCAGCAGGCCGAGTACAAGCAGCAGACGGCCTGGCTCAGCTCGGGGGTCCTCAAGGACATCAAGGGCAGCGCGTCGGCGCGGGGCAAGAAGGCGGTCGCGTTCGCCACCGGCCAGCTCGGCAAGCCGTACGTGTGGGGCGCCGAGGGGCCCGGCTCGTACGACTGCTCGGGCCTGACCTCGCAGGCCTGGTCGGCGGCCGGGCGGCCGATCCCGCGGACCTCGCAGGAGCAGTGGAAGCAGCTCAAGCACATCGACATCAAGGACATGCGCCCCGGCGACCTGATCATTTACCACGACGACGCCAGCCACGTCGGGATGTACATAGGGGACGGCGCGATCGTGCACGCCCCCCGGCCCGGGCGGAACGTCACGGTCGCGGGCGCGGGCTCGATGACGATTCTCGGGGTCGTCCGCCCCGACGCGTAAAGGTCCGCGCAGGTCCGGCTGCCGTGAGCTGGGCCACGTGACCCACCGCACTCCGAGGCCTCCGGTTGCAGTGAAACGACGTGACCTTCGTCATCCCCTAAAGGGCCGAAGGGCCCTTTGGCGTGCCCAATTCCGTTAGCTGATGCGGCATATGACAGTGGCGGTTTGCCTCTCACCATTCCGTTGCCGGGCCGCCTACCGCTAAGGTCCACCGTCGGTGGTGCGACGATCCTTCGCTCCACCACGCCCTCGGGGGGAGGGAAGGAACCGAGCGATGCCCGTACCCGTACCGCGGCAGAGAGCGATCCCGGCCGTGGAAGGTGGTCAGGCTCCGACTGTGCCGACGCCGCCCGTCACGCTGCCCCGGCAGTCCACGACCTCCGGCGCCCAGAGCGGCGGAGGTGGCCCTCTGACGCTCCTCGTCATCGAGGACGACCCCACCGCCTCCCTCGGCGTGCCCGAACTGACCGACTCGGCGGGCAAGCCGATCCGCGTCCGTACCGCCCGCAACCTCACCGAGGCCGAGCGGCTCCTCACCGACGACGTCCACTGCATCCTGCTCGACCTCGCGCTGCCCGCGCCCGGCGCGGCCACGGACGCCGACGAGCTGGAGACACTCCGGCACGTCCTGCGCCTCGCGCCGCGGCACGCCGTCCTCGCCCTCACCGCGTCCGGCGACGCGGAGCGCGGCGCCGAGGCCGTGCGCGTCGGCGCCCAGGACTATCTGTTCCGCGACGAGCTGGACGGCCGCCTCCTCGGCCGCGCCGTCCGCTACGCCGTCGAGCGCAGGCGCGCCGACGTCGCCCAGCGCAAGCTCGCCGAGTCCCGGCTGCGCGCCCAGGAGAACGCCCGCCTGGAGCGCGGCCTGCTCCCGACGCCGCTCCTGGACGGCTCCCCGCTGCGCTTCGCGGCCCGCTACCGGCCCGGCCGCTCCCGCGCGCTGCTCGGCGGCGACTTCTACGACGCCGTCCGTACGCCCGACGGCACAGTGCACGCCATGATCGGCGACGTCTGCGGGCACGGCCCCGACGAGGCGGCGCTCGGCGTCGAACTGCGCATCGCCTGGCGGGCGTTGACGTTCGCCGGCCTGTGCGGCGACGAACTGCTCTCGACGCTCCAGCAGGTCCTCGAACACGAGCGGGCGGACGACGAGATCTTCGCGACGCTGTGCACGGTCGACATCTCCCCCGACGGCCGCCGCGCGGGCCTGTGCCTGGCCGGGCACCCGTCGCCGCTGATCTCCCGTCCGACGTACTCCCGGGTCCCCGGCTCCGCCCGCGTCCCCGGGACCCCGACCGCCGAGCTGCTCCCGTACGAGGACAACGGCCCGGCGCTCGGTCTACTGCCGCGCGCCCGCTGGCCGCGCCGCCAGGTGGAGCTCGGCCCGACGTGGAGCCTGATGCTCTACACGGACGGCCTGATCGAGGGGCGGGTCGGCGACGGCAAGCAGCGCCTCGGCCAGGACGGCATGGTGGACATGGTGCGCCGCAGGCTGGCGGAGGGGCTGCGCGGCGAGGAACTCATCGACGCGACGGTGAACGAGGCCCGCGACCTCAACGGCGGCGACCTCACGGACGACGTGGCCGTCGTCCTCCTGGACCGGGGGAACGAAAGCCCCTAGCCCCTGAACCGGGGCGCTGACCGCGCCCCGGGAGCCGGAGGGCTCAGCGCCCGCCGTTGTACGGCCCGTACGGACCGTCGCTGCTGGAGCCGCCGCCACGGCGGCCCCGACCGCCGCCCGACACCTGCTGGAGCGCGGGCCGCACGTCCACGAAGAAGACGATCGTCGCGACGAGCCCGGCGAGCTGGAGGAACAGCATCGGGATCAGGAGATTCACCGCGACCGCGATACCGAGGATGATCAGCCAGAACATCTTGTTCTGCTTGTCCGCCGCGCGGAACGCGTCCTCGCGCGAGAACGCAGCCATCACCAGAGCAACCACCGCGAGCACGAGCATGGCGGTGTAGAGCAGCCACATCAAGCCGCCGAAAGCCGACATCAGCACAACGCCCACCACCCGAGTCAGATCAGTCCTACGCGGTCACCGTACCCGGTGAACGGGCCGGACACTCGGTAAGTGCCCGGCCCGTCCCTCGGTACGCTCCGTACCGCTTTCCTTACCCCGCCGTGCCGCTACTTCGCGGAGGGCGTGCTCTTCTTCACGGTCGTCGCCTTCTTGGCCGGGGCCTTCTTCGGCGCCGCCGGCTTCGTGGCGGACGCGTCGGCCGGCTGGGGCTTCGCGGCGGCCCGCTCGTCGGCCACGGCGACGGGCTCCGCTTCCGGCTCGACGGCCTCAGCGACCTCGAGGATCTCGTCGGCCGCCTCACCTCGCCAGGCCCGCACGGTCTCCTCGCCGTGCTCGGCGACCTTCTCGTACGTCTCGCGGGCCTTGACGGCGTACTCGGCGGCGACGCCGACACCGCGCAGCGCGAGGTCCTGAGCGGTCTCGCCGATCTTCTTCAGGTCGGTGTCGAGGGTGCCGAGCACCTCGTTGACCTTGGCCTGGATGACCGCCTGGGCCTCCTTGGCGCGGCCGGCCGCCTTCTCCTGAACGTCCTTCGGGTCGGTGTTGCGCACGGCCTCGAACCGGGCCGGGGCCTCGGCACGCAGCTGCTCCACGATGCCGGGCACCTTCTTCGCCTGCTGGTAGGCGAGCTCGGCCGTACCGGCGGCGAAGTAGAGGGGGGTCGGGTTGCTGAGGGTCTTGCGCAGGTCGTCGGTGATGGCCATGGCGTGGTCCTCCCGGATCACATCGGCTTCAGCTTGAGGGTTCGGCACCGCTGTCCCCGGCCGTGCGGGGGCCGTCGGCGGGGTGTTCCTGACTGCTGTGCTGTGCCTCGGTCCCGTTTTCTTTTCTGAAGGACTCGTAGATCTGCAACAGCACTTGTTTCTGGCGTTCGTTGAGCGAGGAGTCGGCGAGGATGACGGCGCGCGTCTCCACCTCTTCCCGGTCCCGCTCCGCATCGAGGATCCCGGCCCGCACGTACAGCGTCTCCGCGGAGATCCGCAGGGCCTTGGCTACCTGCTGGAGAACCTCCGCGCTCGGCTTGCGAAGGCCGCGCTCGATCTGGCTCAGATACGGATTGGACACCCCGGCGGCATCGGCGAGCTGCCTGAGCGAGAGCTGCGCACTGCGGCGCTGCTCGCGCAGGTACTCACCGAGATTGCCGACGTTGAGCGATGCCATGCTCCGATAGTGCCTCGCCGGTGCTAACTATTGCAAGCGGCTGCTTGCAATAGTGTGCCACGCCACCCGGAAGGCGGCGCGAACCCAGCCCGACCCAGGCGCGAGCCCAGCCCGACCCGAACGAAAGGCCCTACGCGCGAGGGCCCGCTTCCGGTTCTCCGTCGAGGACCTGAGCGCTGCCCACGGGTCCGTTTCTGACCGGTCGGGTGAGGATCTTGGCGACGCACGCGGGTATGACCGCGCCGGGCTCGTGACTGCGGGCCCGGTACGCGCTCGGGGTCTCGCCGACCAGCTCGGTGAAGCGTGAGCTGAACGACCCCAGCGACGTACAGCCGACCTCGAAGCAGACCTCCGTCACGCTCAGATCGCCCCGCCGCAGCAGCGCCTTGGCCCGCTCGACACGGCGGGTCATCAGATAGCTGTACGGGGTTTCGCCGAAGGCGGCACGGAAGCTGCGGGAGAAGTGGCCGGGCGACATGTGCGCCGCGCGCGCCAGGGCCGGGACGTCGAGGGGCTGCGCGTAGTCCCGGTCCATCATGTCCCGGGCCCGGCGCAGCCGTACGAGGTCATCGAGCGTCACGCTGCCAGCGTACGGCGGGGCCCGGGTCCCCGTACGGCCACTCGCCGTACCACCCGCAAAGCCACGACTCCGCAACCGCGACAGATAATCCGCAACGGATCCAATTCGTTACCCTGGCACTCATGACCTCCATGGCACCCACCCGCACCGAACCGGACCTCTCCTTCCTGCTCGACCGCACCAGCCATGTGCTGCGTACGCAGATGGCGGCGGCCCTCTCCGAGATCGGCCTCACGGCCCGCATGCACTGCGTGCTGGTGCACGCCCTCGAGGAGGAGCGCACGCAGGCGCAGCTCGCGGAGATCGGTGACATGGACAAGACCACGATGGTGGTGACGGTCGACGCCCTGGAGAAGGCGGGCCTCGCCGAGCGGCGCCCGTCCGCGCGGGACCGGCGGGCGAGGATCATCGCGGTCACGGAGAAGGGCGCGCAGGCCGCCGTGGAGAGCCAGGCGATCGTCGACCACGTCCACGAGGAGGCGCTCGGCTCGCTCCCCGAGACGGAGCGCGAGGTTCTGCTGCGGGCGCTGAACGCCCTGGTCGACGGCCACCTGGCCACCCCGTCCGAGGGTCCGCACCCGGCCCCCCGCAGGGCGCGTCAGCACTAGCCCCCACCCCACTCCCCGCCCCACTCCCCACATGCGCCCGTAAAAGATAGTCTGCAACAAAACTATCTGCTACGGTCATTCCTGTTGGCCCGCAGCGGCTCCCGCTGTGGCTCTTTGACAGGAGATGACCGTAAATGGCTGCCGTTTCCGCACCACTCCGCGCCCTTCCGGCGCTCCTCGCCCCCCAGCGCTCCCGGTGGCCGGCCCTCGGTGTCCTGGCCACGGGGATGCTGATGACGGTCCTCGACGGCAGCATCGTGACCGTGGCGATGCCGGCCATCCAGAACGATCTCGGGTTCACCCCGGCCGGACTCAGCTGGGTCGTCAACGCCTACCTGATCGCGTTCGGCAGCCTGCTGCTGCTCGCCGGGCGGCTCGGCGACCTCGTCGGACGCAAGCGGCTCTTCCTCGCGGGCACGGTGGTCTTCACCGCGGCCTCGCTCCTGGCCGGCGTGGCCACGAGCCCCGAGGTCCTGATCGCCGCGAGGTTCCTCCAGGGCGTCGGCAGCGCCCTGGCGTCCGCCGTCAGTCTCGGCATCCTCGTCACGCTGTTCACCGAACCCCGCGAACGAGCCAGGGCCATCGCCGTGTTCAGCTTCACCGGCGCCGCCGGGGCCTCGATAGGGCAGGTCCTGGGAGGCGTACTCACCGACGCGCTCAGCTGGCACTGGATCTTCTTCATCAACCTGCCCATCGGGCTCGCGGCCCTCGCGGTCGCCGTGCCCGCCCTGCCCCGCGACCGCGGCCTCGGGCTCAGGGCCGGCGCCGACACGGCCGGCGCGCTGCTCGTCACCGGCGGCCTGATGCTCGGGATCTACTCCGTCGTCAAGGTCGAGGAGTACGGCTGGACTTCGGCACGCACGCTCGGGACCGGGGCCGTCGCCGCACTGCTGCTCGCCGGGTTCTTCGTCCGGCAGGCCAGGGCCCGTACGCCGCTCATGCCACTGCGGATCCTGCGCTCGCGCAGCGTCGCCGGGGCCAACCTCGTCCAGATGCTGATGGTCGCCGCGCTCTTCTCCTTCCAGATCCTCGTCGCCCTCTACCTCCAGAACGTCCTCGGCTACGGCGCCGCGGAGACCGGCCTCGCCATGCTCCCCGCGGCTGCCGTCATCGGCGCGGTCTCCCTCGGCGTCTCGGCCCGCCTCGGCGCCCGCTTCGGCGAACGGAACGTGCTGCTCACCGGGATCGTGCTCCTCATCGGCGTACTCGGACTCCTCGCCCGCGTACCCGTGCACGCGCACTACGCCACCGACATCCTCCCGGTGATGTTCCTCGCGGCGGGTTTCGGCCTCGCCCTGCCCGCGCTGACCTCGCTCGGCATGTCCGGGGCGAGCGAGGCCGACGCCGGGGTCGCCTCCGGCCTCTTCAACACCACCCAGCAGATCGGCATGGCCGTCGGCGTCGCCGTGCTCTCCACGCTCGCCGCGTCCCGCACCCGCTCGCTCACCGCGCACGGCGCCACCCGCGCCGAGGCCCTCACCAGCGGCTACCACCTGGCCTTCACGGTCGGTACGGGTCTGCTCGTCGCCGCGTTCCTGATCGCTTACATGGTGCTGCGCAGGCCCCGTACGACGACCTGATCAGCCCCGCCCACCACCACACCCCCCCACCGACGGAGGCGTCATGACGGCGAAGAGTGGCCCCGCACCCCGGATCCTCACCGACGAAGAGCTCCAACTGCTCCTCTCCCGCAGCCGGTTCGGAACGCTGGCGAGTGTCCGGCGCACCGGGCACCCGCACCTGTCCACCGTGCTCTACCACTGGAGCCCCGAGGAGCGCGTCGTGCGCGTCTCCACCACGGCCGACCGGCTCAAGGCCCGCCGGCTGCGGAGCGACCCGCACGCCGCGCTGCACGTCAGCGGCCCCGACGTGTGGTCCTTCGCGGTCGCCGAGGGCGAGGCCGAGGTGTCGGAGGTGACAGCCTCGCCCGGCGACGCCGTCGGACGCGAACTACTCGCCATGACACCGGGGTTCGACAACCCGGAGCAGGAGACGGAGTTCCTTGCACAGCTGGTCGAGGAGCGCCGCGTGGTGATCAGGCTCCGCGTCTGCCGCCTCTACGGGACGGCGCTCGACATCCCGGAGTGAGCGGGCGGCTCAGACCGCGTCCGGCCCGAACGGCAGTGGCCGGCTGTGCACGACGTCGAGGCGGGAGGCTGCGCCGGTCAGGACGACGTACAGCCGGTGCAGGCCGCGGCGCTCGGCCTCGGCGACGGCGGCCGGCTCGACGGCGACGACATGGTCGTACTCGAGGCCCTTGGCGACAAAGGCCCCGAGGACGGTCACGCGAGCACGCGGATCATCCGGCCGTCGAGCACTATGCGCCACCCCCTGCGCCAAGCCCCCGCTCCAACTGCCGAAACCCCAGCTCAGCAGCCTCCACCGCATCCGGCCACACCGCGTCGGCGCTCTCCCCCGCGGCGATCCGCCGCCAGTTCTCCATGGCGAGAACCCGCTGCACGGCAAAGATCTGCCCGGCCCCGAGCGCCGCCCCGACCCCCTCGCCGAGCGCGCCCGCCAGGATCTTCTCCGACCGCTCCTGATACCCGTACGCCCGCGCGACCAGCGACGGGGTGCCGTAGAGCAGCCGGTGAAAGGCGAGCACCGCGGGGTGGTCGTTCAGTCCGGTCACCGGGTCGCGCCGCTCGAGCCCGTCGAGAAAGTGCGCCCGCAGCGCGGCGAGCGGGGTCACGCCCTCGCCCCGCCCGGCGACGACGCGCGCGGCCTCGTCCTCGTGATCGGCGAACCGGTGGAGGACCAGGTCCTCCTTGGTGGGGAAGTACCGGAACAGGGTCGGCTTGGAGATCTCGACGGCGGCCGCGACCTCGGCGACGGACACCTTGTCGAACCCCTTCTCCAGAAACAGCCCGATGGCCGCCTCGGAGATCGCCTGATACATCCGCCGCTTCTTCCGCTCGCGGAGGCCCATACCACCGGTCTCGCCACTCATGGGGGGAAGCGTACGGGCCGACCACCGCCGCTCGGCTTCAGGTGGCGGCCCCGGGCCGCCAGGAGGGCTCAGCTCCCAGACTCCAGATCGTTGAGCCGGACCGAGAGGCACGAAACAGGATCCGGTCGTACTCCTGGCACTGCACTTGAGCTCGATACGCCGACGGAACTCCGGGTCGTCGACCGGTTCCCGGTTCACGCCCACCCGTGAGGGCACGGTCATCGGCTGGGCACCATCACCCTGATCGAGACGCGCTTCGTCGGACCGGGATCGTCCAGGAACTCCTCAAGGCGGTGGCAGAGCTCGTTGCAGAGCGTCGCCCCGGTCGGGCATACGAGCCCTCCTCAAGGCCAGGGCATCCACGGGGCGTTCACACTCCGGTGGGGACTCCAGCAGTCTCCGGATGCCCATGGTCCCCACTCGGCAACGCCCGGGCAAGATAGGGGTTCGTCCGACCCGGGGGCATTCCCAGCCATGCCAGGGCCTTGTGCAGCGTGGTCGCGTATGTGCCCACGGCTCGCAGCACGTTGGGGGCGTCGAGTCCCGCGCCGGTGACGAGCCGGTCCAGGTCCACATAGGCCGAGCGGACGATCTCGATGGACCGGTACACATGCCGATCGGCGCGCCACCCGTTGGTGAATCGTTCGGGCAGCTGCCTCGTCCAGCGCGCGAACATGCGCTGGCGGATCTCCGATTTCGTCGGCGTCAGGTGCATGTGCCGGACGAGGTCGTAGAGCGGGTCCCCGACCATCGCCATCTCCCAGTCGATGAGGGTCAGCCCACCGTCCTCCCGCCGTACGAGGTTCCACGGGTTGAGATCACCGTGCAGCAGCGCACGTCCCCGCGGTGACACCACGTGACGCCCCAGACCCCACTCCAGCCAGCGGGCGCCTGGAAGTCCCAGCTTGTTGGCCAACTGCCTGGACTCCTTGGGCAGTCCGTCGACGAGCCGGACCAGTTCATGGCCCAGCCAGGCATAGAAACTCTGGCTCCCCATGGGAGCGTCCAACACGCTGGTGTCGACCTGCGTCAAGGCACACAGTTGGTCCACGAGGTCGTCGGCCTCATGCGGCAGGAGCCCGTCCACGGGATGCTCCGGCGGGCGGAGCCCTCGGGAAGGGCCCTCGTAGGAGTGAATGGAGAACTGGTCCTCGAGATTGCTGACCCCCAGGGCCAGCACACGGGGAGCGCGGACGGCGCCCCGTGACTGCTCGATCGCCCGCAGGACCGCGTGCTCGTCGAGGAATCGGCGTTCCGTGTGGCTCACCGAACCCGCCTTCCGACGGACCATCACGGGGAAGCCGACCGCAGGAACACGCACCACTGTGCTGAGGTGGGCCGTTCCCTTGAAGACCTGGTCGGCGGTCGCTCCGCCTTCGGCCAGCAGTGCCTGGACAACCGCGTGCTCGGGAAACTCCGGGTGCTCCGGCACTCGCTGGTCCCGCGTCCAGGAGATCCCCGAGATCGTCGGCTTCCCCTTGTACCGGCCGTTCTGTGCCTCACGCCAGCGGAAGAGGATCGGCTCGATCTTGGCCACGTCGGGCACTCTCGTGAGCCGCAGTGGCTTTTCCGCCCGCCGCAGCGCCCTGTGCACCGACTGGGCCGCGACGTCGAGGTCCCGCTGGCTGAAGGAATCGCCCAAGGAGGTGACGGCCCTCATGACATCGGGATACACGGACTGCGCGTGCTCGAAGTCGATGTAGTGCCGCAGGTCCGAACCGAGTCCGACCGTCGCCTCGGAGCGGGCGCACTGCATCGCCTCGCGCCATCCACCCGTGACCTCGGCCCACTGTTCCTCGGGATAGTCCATGCGCACCAGGTGCGTGGCCAGGTCGTGCAGCGGATCGCCGTACGAGGCCAGCTCCCAGTCGACGCAGATGAGGGGCGGGTCGCCGTGGTACGACACGATGACGTTGTCCCGGTGCAGGTCTCCGTGGAGCAAGCTGAAGGGCCTCCGCATCAGGGTGGGAACCCGTTCGGCGAACCTGGTCAACGCGTCCTCAGCGATACCGAGCGCCGCGAACAGTCCACCAAAAGCAGTCCAATTGGGCTTCCGGATCTGTTCCTCTGCCGCTCGAGCCAGCGCCCTCAGGAAAGCCCCGCTGTCGCGACCCCTGCGAGGCCAGAAATCCGGGAGCGGAGGCAGGCCACGGCCGGACACACGCGTCATGTCGGCGAGCAGTCCCGCCAGAGCGGAAATCAGATGGGAGTCGACCGGCTTGCCGTTCGGGCAGACGCTGGAGAGCGGCACACCCTCCACGTAACTGTGAATAGCCAGGTCAGCACGCTTGAACAGACACTGTGGAACATTCGGCAGCACACCGCCGATGGCGTCGAGGATGCCCTTCTCGTCCGGCCACGTCCTGATCACCACGGGAAGCGCCTCGGTCTTGCGCACCCGCACCGTCACCCGGGTTCCCGGGGCCTGCCCCAGGCGCCGCGCCATCGGTTTGGCCAGGGGAATTACGTAGTTCCGGTGGTGGTGGCTACTGAGCGATTCGCCCTCCAGCGCCGCCTGCCGCCTGAAGCGATCCCAGATGTCCTCGTCGGAACTTCCTCGCTGACAAGAACTCGGGGCGTGAGATGCGCCCACGGGCCTCTCCTGAATACTCGCGCAACGGGCCGGAAAGTGATGCACACCTTAATGGCCCCGATGGCGACCCACGAGTCGAGCAGGACAGTCCCGGGTCTCAATGCCGTAAACGCCACTCTCCGGTGTCACGCGTTCGAAGAAGGAACAGGTCAGCCGCCCGGCTCGGCGAGGCGGCTCCACACCGAGTCGAACCACGCCTGCCAGGCGTCCACGAAGACGGAGCCTCGCGAGTTCTCGTCGTCGTCCTTCACGTAGTGGGTGAGCGTCGCCCCGAGCCCGAGGACGTCGAGCGCCGCGATCTCCTCACCCGTCTCCAGCACTATGGGCCGCTCAATGACTTCATACGGCCCGTGCAACGCTTCGGTTCCGTTGAGCAGGTAGAGCTTGAAGGCCGGCGTGAGCGCCACATGACGTATCTCGATGTCGGCGGCCGGGACAAGGCCCTCCGCGCGCAGCTGGCGCAGCTCCCGGCGGAGTGAAGCGGTGTGCCGGCGCGTGATGCCGTGGAGCCGGTCGCGCAGCCTCGGGTCGTCCGACCGGTCCAGTGCGCGCGGATAGGGCAGCTCAAGGGACTCGGAGGGCAGCAGCATGCGCAGTCCGATCCGCTGCGGGGCGATCTCCCCGGTCCGGATCCGCTCCGCCTGGAGCCTGATATGGGTGTCGAGCGACTCGGACGTCAGGGTGTAGACATCCAGCGTGACATTCGGCCGCTCGAACGCCTCGCTGATCAGTGGGCCGAGGGAGACCCGGCCCTCGTGCGACGCCTTGGCCGTGTACGACTGGATTCGCTGGGTCTTGATGACGCGGGATCCGCTGCCCTGGCGTGATTCGATCCAGCCCTCGCTCGCGAGTTCCCTCAGCGCCCGCTGCACGGTGTCCCTGGAGACCCCGAACGAATCCGCAAGCTCTCGCTGCGGGGGAAGCAGACCGTTGAGCGGGTAACTCCCGTCGGCCATACGCGCACGCAACGTTTCGGCGACGCGCCAGGCCTCCCTGCCACCGCCGTCACGCCTGCGTTCACCGGCCATGGAGCGACCGTACCTCTTTCAGCCCAACTACACGCCGGAATCAGTCAAGTTGAAGCCCAAACCGAGTCGGCGGTTACTGGATCAGACCGCTCGGGGAAATCCAATTCAAGTCAACCAGTCCAATTGGACAGGTAGTTGATCGCTGAAGGCATACGCCAAGGGGTGGGAACATGGTCATCATCCAGCTGCTGTCGACCCTGGTGGTCCTCGGGTTCGAGCAGCTCGTCCAATGGCGCTACGGGGCCTTCGGGCTCTTCGCGCTGATACTGCTCACCACGGGCATCCGCATGCGCAGCGAGCGGTGGCTCACGGTCGGCGCCGTGCTGCTTGTGCTCCTGACCATGCAGGCGTGAACCAGCGGACGCGACGCGTCAGCCCCGCCCCCGCAACACCCCGAGCACCGGCTCCAGGGAGGACACCACCACCTCCGCTCCCGCCTCCCTCAGGACCTTTGCCTTGCGGTCGGTTCGGGCGTAGCCCAGGAACGCGATGCCCGCCGCTGTGGCCGCTTCGAAGTCCGAGGGGGTGTCGCCGATCATCAGGGACGTTTCGGGGGTCGCGCCCAGGGCGCCGAGGGCGCGTTGTACGCAGTGCGGGTGGGGCTTCAGAAGGTGGAGGTCCTGGGTTCGGCCGTAGATGTGCGGGGCGAAGCAGCTGGTGAGGCCGCGCGTGGCCAGGTAGCGGGACGCCACCGCCGGGGAGTTGTTCGTCGTGACGGCCAGGTGGGCGCCCACCGCGAACCACGTCCTGATCAGCGGGTCGGCGAACTGCGTGGGCCACGCCGAGGCCACCGCCGTGAGCTCCTGCTGAGTGAGGCGCTCCTCCAGCTCGACGACCAGGTCGCTGCCGGGGCGCCGGCGGTCGACGGCGCGCAGGACGGCGTGCGGGTCCGGTTCCGCGCGCTCCTCCTCGGTGAGCAGACCGTGCAGCCCGCGCTCCTCGAGCCACCGCACCTGTTCGACGGCCACCCGCTCCGCCGAGTGCCCCGCGAAGAGCCGGCAGATCGGCCCGTCGAAGTCGAAGAGCACGAAGCGCGCCCTTTTGATCAGTTCCCGCAGTGATTCCGTCGCTTCAGCCACCGGAACAGTCTGCTTCGTTGCATCAGAAGTCACTAGGAGAGTGTCAGGTCCGTGGTGATGGTTTCCCAGAGGGCGTCGAACCACTTCTGCGATTCCTCCACGAACGCCGTATCCCGCTGCCCGGCCCGCTTCTCGAACGAGAACAGCAGCGACTCCGTGCCGAGCGTGTCGTACATGTCGAGCGTGCCGCTCTCGATCTCCTCCTCGCGCCGCGTGACCAGGTAGTACGAGAGGAGCGCCTCATTCCCGTTGAGCAGGTAGAGCTTGACCGGCGGAGTGAAGGGCAGCGCGCGGAACGTGACCCGTACGTCGATGCCGTGCGAAGACCGCAGCGAGCGCAGATTGTGGCGCAGGACCTGGCCCTGCGCGTTGCGCTGGTCGAGCCAGCGCTGGTGCACGACATCACCCTCCCCGCCTCCGGCGTCCTCGACCGATACGGGGAAGGCGAGATTGATGTCCCTGCCCGGCAGCAGGATGCGCACGTCGACCGAGTCGGGGCGTATACGGCCCTCGTGGATGAAGCGCAGCGGCTCGCCGAGCGCCAGCATCAGGGTCTCCGCGGTGAGGCAGACGGCGTCGATCCGCACCTGCGGCGACGCGAACGCCTCGGACAGGCGCGGCGCCAGGCCGACCATCGTGCGCTGGGGTTCGTCGCGGGCCGGGGCCTGCTCGGCGATCCTCGGCGGGCTGCCCTTGCTCACGTTGCTGAGCAGGCCGTCCTCCTGGAGGGAGCGCAGGGCCTGCCGTACGGCGCCGCGCTCCACGCCGAACTCCTCGGCCAGCTCCGCCTGCGTCGGCAGCCGCTCGCCCGCGCGCAGCTCACCCGCCTTGATGCGCTCCCGCAGGACGTCGGCGATCTCCTGTGGTGAGGACCTTCTGCTGCCGTTCACTGCAACGCTCTCCTGGGTCACAACCAAACGCTACAACTAACCATCACTTGGCGGGAGTTGTTGAGAAGTTGTTTATTCACCTTGACCAAGTGGGGACAACTTCATCGTAGTTGGTTACCAACTTGGAGCAAGATGGCCGAAGGAGGAACCACCATGCCCGTCCTCACCTTCTTCTCCGCGGTGTTCGTGATCACTTTCGAGCAGCTGGTCCAGTGGCGCTACGGTCCCGTCGGCATCGCCGGCCTGCTGCTCCTCACGATCGGCGTCAAGACGAAGAGCCCCACCTGCAGCTCCATCGGAGCCGTACTCCTGGCTCTGATGATCGCCGGACCCGCGCTCTGACACAGGCGGGTCCCCACGCCCTCACGGCGTGAGCGTCAGGTCCGAACTGATCGTGTTCCAGAGGCTGTCGAACCACAGATGGGACTGCTCGACGAACGTCGTCTCCCGCAGCCCCTGCCCCTGCCCCTGTTCGAACGGGAAGAGCATCGACCGCGTGCCCTGCACCCCGTACGTCTCCAGGTACTCCTGGTCGATCTGCTCGTCCCGCCTCGTCAGTGTGTAGTACGCGAACAGCGCCTCGCCGCCGTTGAGCAGATAGAGCTTGATCGGTGGCGTGAACGGCAGTGCCCTGAACGTGACGTGGACGTCGATCCCGTGCGTGGAGCGCAGGGCGAGGAGGTTGTGGCGCAGGACCTGCCCCTGCGCGTTGCGCTGCGCCAGCCAGTTCCTTTGGAGCCGGGCGTCCGCCGTGCCCACCCGCGTCGGGAACGCGAGGTCGATGTCGCGGCTCGGCAGCAGGACGCGGACGTCGACCTTGGCCGGATTCGAACGGCCGGCGTGGATCTGACGGAGCGGCTCACCCATCGCGAGCGTCAGCGAGACCGCAGTCAGACAGAGGGCGTCGATCTGGACGTGCCGGGCGCCGAACGCGGCGGTGACCCGCGGGCCGAGCCCCACCATCGTGGGCTGGGGCGGCGCTCCCGGGCCGGTGAAGACGGGGCCCGTGTGCTGCGCGACGGTGGCCGGGGCTCCCTTGGACACATCGGCGAGCAGGTGTTCCGAGCGCAGGACGCGCAGGGCCTGGCGCACGGCGGCGCGCTCCACGCCGAACTCGTCGGCGAGGCGGGCCTGGGTCGGAAGACGTTCACCCGGCCGCAGCCGGCCCGCCCTGATCCGGGCGCGCAGCTCGTCAGCCACCTGGCGATACGTCGCCGGCGGCTCCTGGTGGCCATTGACCGCGGCAGGTTCCGAACCCACAGAAGAACCCTACAACTTCCCGCCATCTTTGGGGAGTTGAAGGAGAGGTGGTTATGAGTCGGCGTTAGGTGGAGATAAGTTCAGTGGAGTTGGTTGCCAACTTGAGCCACATGGTCAGACATCCTCAAGGGTTGGCCCGGTTGGTCATCACTCCCGAACTGAAGGGGGACCAGACATGCCGTTCATCGCCATCGCCGTAGCAGCCCTCGCCATCGGGTTCGAGCAGCTGATCCAGTGGAAGTACGGGCCGATGGGCATCATCGCGTTCGTCGCGCTCTCCATCGGCCTCAAGGCCAAGAACAACCTCATCAGCGGCATCGGGGCCGTGATCCTCGTGATGCTGCTGGCCCAGAGCGGCTGACCGGGCTCCCTTCCGGAGGGGAGCCGGGAGCCCGGTCACGCCACGGCGTCACAGCGCGCCGGAGCACCACAGCACGCCTCAGTAAATGCGCCTCAGAAGACGCGTCTCAGCACATGCGCCTCAGAAGACGTCCGGGCACCACGGGCGCCTGGACGTACGCAGCAGGGCGTCGGCAATGGCGGCGGCGCCCGCCCTCTCCTCCCTGACGCGGCCGAGCGCGGCGAGCCGCACCGCGGACTCGTCGCCCAGCCACAGCGTCCCCAACTCGCTCACGTCCAGCGTGAGTTCGGGTTCCTCCGAGGTCGGTGCGCACACCGCACCCCCGGGCTCCGCGTCCAGCCGGTAGCGGCCCCCGGAGAGGCCGGCCGCGTCGCCGACCTCGAGGACCAGCGATCCCGTCCCCGCGTACGTACGCGCCTCAAGCGCCCTTACGACGTCCAGGATCCGCACCCACAGCCAGTCCGCGTGCGTGACGACGCGGGCCGCGCGCGGGTCGGGCAGCAGGTGCGGCAGCAGGTCGTCCGGGGGCCGGTAGCCCGTGCGGACGGTCGCGATCCAGTCGACCGAGCAGACGTAGTGCCACAGCGCGCGCTCGGCGGCCGGGGTGACGGCGATCAGGTCGCGCACGGTCGCCGTGTTGTGCGGCTGCTTGGTGTCGCCCCAGTTGTCGTCGACGGAGTAGACGATCAGGCCCTCGGCCTCGCCGTTCGGCGCGCGGTAGACCGCGTAGAAGGGCTCCTTCCAGGGCTCTTCGGGGGTTTCGAGGAGTCCGGTGTTGCGGCGCCACCAGAACCCGTCGCGGTCCACGACTCCCGGCCGGCTCGCGCGCAGCCGCTCGTGCAGCTCCGGGCCCGTCTTGCGGACGTCCTCGCCGTCGACGAGATCGATACGGCCCCCGTCGTCCGGCACCGGCCGGCGCGGGTCCAGACCGGCGCGCGGCACGTCCACCGCCCACTCGGCGAGCGACGTGGCGGGCCCGAAGCCGAACCGGCCGTAGATCGGGTACTCGGCGGCGATGAGCGTCGCGACGACGTCGCCGCGGGTCTTCGCGTCGGCCAGGTCGGCCGCCATCATCCGGCTCAGCAGGCCGCGCCGACGGTGGGTCGCGCTGACCGTGACGTTCGAGATCGCGTCGGCGGGGACGGCCGCGCCGCCCGGCACGGTGAGCTCCTGCGGGAACGAGCGGAAGGTGGCGACGCAGCGCCCGCCGTCGAACGCGCCCAGGATCCGGGAGCCGCGCGCCTGTTCCCTGCGCTTGTCGAGGGTTTCCCGTGAGTCGGGGGTACTCCGCAGGAAGCCGGTGTTCAGCGCCCGGGACCAGTCGGCAAACTCGTCATCGGTGATCGGCCGTACGTCGATGTCGTCGCGGGTCATCCCGTCACGCTAAGCGGGGTCCCCGGGGTGAGGCCACCCGTTTACCGCGTGGCCCCGCCCCGGGGGGCGGCAGGGCCTAGAAGACCGCCCGGATCTCCCCCACGACGCCCCCGCCGCCGTGCAGCGGCGCCGCGCCGATGCGGGCCACGACCTCGCCGTCCACGCCCAACATCCGCAGCGCGCGGGCCAGGACCGGGCCGAGGGCCCGCGTCGAGCCGTCGTCGATCTTGAAGGCGAGCGCCCGCCCGTCCGGGAGCGCCACGGCCTGGACCGCCTCGGCGCCCATCTTCGACAGGGTGCCCGGCACCTCGCGCATCAGCCACGTGTCGGGGCGGCGCGTACCGGCGACGTACTCGGGGTGCGCGCGCATCGCGTCGGCGACCCGGCGCTCCGCCGAGCCCTCGGGGGCGAGCACGAAGTGCCGGAAGGCGCGGGCGAGGCCGGTGAGGCTGATGGCCATCAGGGGCGCCCCGCAGCCGTCCGTACCGACCGCGGCGACGGGCTCGCCCGCGGCCTCCTCCACGACCTCGTGGATGAGCTTCTGGAGCGGGTGCTCCGGGTCCAGGTAGGAGTCCTTGGGCCAGCCGTTCACGTCGCAGACGGCCAGCATCGCCGCGTGCTTGCCGGAGCAGTTCATCGTGACCCGGTCCCGTACGGCGCCCGCCGCCAGGTACGTCTCGGTCTCGACCGGGTCGAGCGGCAGGTCGGGCGGGCACTGGAGCTCGGCCGGGGTCAGCTCGTGCTCGGACAGCATCTTCTGGACGAGATCGCGGTGGAAGGTCTCACCGGAGTGGCTTGCGGCGGCGAGCGCGAGCCGCTCGCCCGACAGGTCGAGGCCCGCGCGCAGCACGCCCGCCGCCTGCATCGGCTTGTTCGACGAGCGGGGGAAGACGGGAGCGGTCACGTCCCCCAGGGCGAGCTCCACGGTCCCGTCCGCGGCGAGCACGACCAGGCTGCCTCGGTGATGGCCCTCGACGAAGCCGGAACGGACGACCTCGGCGAGGACCGGGGGTATGGCGGCGGCGGAGGAGGGGGACATCGGTGGCCTTCCGGGGCGGGTCCATGGCGGGCCATGGACAGACCCGCCCCGCAGCGGGCCACCGGGGTCACCGGTGCGGCTGCGTCACGCGAGCAGGTCGTCTACTTGTGCTTCGCCTTCACGGTACCTGCGGGCGATCTCGGCGCTGCAATCGTCGGCCGTCGACTGGAGCAGGTGACGGCGGCGCGAGACCTGCTGCTCGTAGCGCACGAGGCGGCCCATCGCCGTGTGCAGCTCATCGTCCGTTCGGGCGTCCAGGTCCGACAGCTCGACCTCGGCGAGCATCTCGGCGGCCAGGCCCCGGTACTCCTCGCTGCGGGGCGTGCCGAGGGTGACGTGGCGGGCGGAGGAGCGGTGCCCGGCGGCCTTGTCGGTGAGGATCTCGGAGAGCCGGTCCACGACCGGCGCCTCGGGGTCCCTGCGGCGGGCGACCTCGGCCCGCAGGATGTCGATACGGCCCTGGAGCAGCCGTCGTACGTAGCTCAGGTCGGCCTCGTCCTGCTGGGCGTCGCGGCGCAGTGTGCGCAGCTCGGGAAGCCGGAGCGCGGACAGGTCGTGCCCGGGTGGCTCCGGAAGGTCGGGACCGGCGACCCGCTGCTTCGGAGGGCGCGCCGTGCTGAGGCGGTTCGTACCGGTGATGCGACTGGCGTGCGTCAACGAAATGGGGGCCTCTGGAGGCTGCCCGATGCTCGATGTGTGGCTCATTGCGTCCCTACCGTCCCCTCGACCGGACCGACGCGGTGCACCGCGCGTGGGAGCCGGTCTTCGAACCCCGGCTCCGAGCATCGTGCCACTCCGAGTGGCCGCTCTGTGCACGAGTGCCCCTAATCCGCCCCGGATGGGCGGTTCGGGCGCACGGCATGATGGTGCGTATGCGTGCAGTGGTGCAGAGAGTGGACGGCGCGAGCGTCGTCGTAGAAGACGAAGTCGTGGGCGAGATCAAGGGCGAGGGGCTGTGTGTCCTCGTGGGGGTCACCCACGAGGACACCAGGGAGAAGGCGGCCCAACTGGCTCGCAAACTCTGGTCCGTACGGATGCTCGCCGACGAGAAGTCGTGCAGCGACATCGACGCGCCGCTCCTGGTGATCAGCCAGTTCACGCTCTACGGGGATGCCCGTAAGGGCCGCCGCCCCACCTGGAACGCGGCGGCGCCCGGACCGGTGGCCGAGCCGCTGGTCGACGAGGTCGTGGCGCAGCTGCGGGCCCTTGGGGCGACCGTGGCGACGGGCCGGTTCGGGGCGCAGATGCGGGTGTCCCTGACGAACGACGGCCCGTTCACGGTGCTTCTGGAGATGTAGCCCGACCCCTGAGGGGTGTCAGGGCTCGACGACGACTTCCTGCGCGGCCGCGGTCGTGTCCACGATGAGGTCCGCGTCCACCGGCACGTTCCGCTTCACCAGGGCGAGCGCGATCGGGCCGAGTTCATGGTGGCGTACGGACGTCGTCACGAAGCCCAGCTTGCGGCCCTCGGGGCCGTCGGACGCGAGGCGGACCGGGGCGCCGTGCGGGGGCAGGTGCACATCGCTGCCGTCCAGGTGCAGGAAGACGAGGCGGCGCGGGGGCTTCCCGAGGTTCTGCACGCGGGCGACGGTCTCCTGGCCGCGGTAGCAGCCCTTCTGGAGGTGGACGGCGGTGCCGATCCAGCCGAGCTCGTGCGGGATGGTGCGGTGGTCGGTCTCGAAGCCGAGGCGCGGCCGGTGGTTCTCCACGCGCAGCGCCTCGTGGGCGAGGAGCCCGATCGCGGGCCCGTTCCGCTCCGCGTACGCCTCCAGGTCGGCGCGCGGCAGGAACACGTCGCGGCCGTACGCCGTCTCGCGCACCGCGACGCCGTCCGGGACCGGCGCGATCGAACCGGCCGGCAGCTGGACGACCGCGAACTCCTCGGTGCGGTCGGCGACTTCGACCCGGTAGAAGAACTTCATCGACTCCAGGTACGCGATCAGCGCCTCCTGGGAGCCGGGCTCGACGTGCGCCCACGTGGTGGTGCCGTCGTCGACGATGTACAGGGCGTGCTCGATGTGGCCGTGCGCGGAGAGGACGAGCGCCTCGGTGGCCTGGCCGGCCGGGAGGTCGCTGACGTGCTGCGTGAGGAGCAGGTGCAGCCACGCGAGCCGGTCGTCGCCGGTGACGGTGATGACGCCGCGGTGGGAGAGGTCGACGAGGCCGTTGCCGTCGGCGAGAGTGCGCTGCTCGCGGAACAGGTCGCCGTAGTGCGCGGCGACGCCTTCGTCCACGCCCTCGGCGGGAACGGCGCCGGGCAGGGACAGGAGGGGGCTCTTCATGTTCACAGACACTACGACGAGCACACGGACGCGCTTATTCCTGCGGGGCGGCGGATTCGTCGCCGCCCTTGATCTCCGTGCCGTCCCGCTTGGAGCAGTCGGCGCAGCGGCCGAAGATCGCGAAGTG
This sequence comes from Streptomyces sp. CB01635, assembly GCF_002803065.1. Classification (GTDB taxonomy): domain Bacteria; phylum Actinomycetota; class Actinomycetes; order Streptomycetales; family Streptomycetaceae; genus Streptomyces. The sequence goes on along the minus strand of NZ_NNBL01000010.1, from coordinate 58,330 downwards.
CTTGAGGTCGGTGTCGAACCCGAAGGTGTCGCGCAGCTTCGCGGTGAACTCGGCGGCGACCTCGACGTCGGCCTCGATCACGTTCGTACAGTCCCGGCACACCAGGTGCATGTGGTGGTGCCGGTCCGCGAGGTGGTACGTCGGCGCGCCGTGCCCGAGGTGGGCATGGCTGACGAGGTCCAGCTCCTCGAGCAGCTCGAGGGTGCGGTAGACGGTCGAGATGTTGATCCCCGACGCCGTCTTGCGCACTTCGCAGAGGATGTCGTCGGGGGTCGCGTGCTCGAGGGTGTCGACGGCCTCGAGGACCAGCTGACGCTGAGGCGTCAGCCGGTAGCCGCGCTGCCGCAGGTCGCTCTTCCAGTCGGTGCTCACCACACCGCCGAGTGTAGGTCTACTTGCCGGGAACGACTTCTGGACTGCTGGACTTCGGGACTACTGGACCATTGGGCCGCCGGACTACTTGAAGAAGGCGATGCCGTCGTCGGGCAGGTCCGGCAGGTTGCGGGCCATCTCGGCCACGTCGTCCGGGGAGACGACCTTCTTCAGCTGGGCCGACATGTAGGGGCGCAGCTCGACCTCCGGGGTCTGCTTCTCGCCGACCCACATCAGGTCGCTCTTCACATAGCCGTAGAGCCGCTTGCCGCCGGTGTGCGGTGCCGCGGTCGCGGTGCGCGCGACGGCGTCCGTGACCAGGTCGATCTGCGGCTTCTGGTCGGCCAGCTCGCCGTACCAGATCTCGACGACGCCGTCGTCGCGGACCATGACGACGTCGACCTTGCGGTCCTTGTCGATCCGCCAGAACCCGGACTCGGTCTCCAGGGGCTTCACCTTGTTGCCCTCGGAGTCGAGGATCCAGGTGTGCGAGTGGTACTCGAGGAAGTCCCGCCCGTCATGGGTGAAGGAGACCTCCTGCCCGAAGTTCGCCTTCTCGGCGCCGGGGAAGTCGGTGACACCCGCGCCCGCCCAGTTGCCGAGGAGGAACACCAGGGGGACGAGGTCGGGGTGCAGGTCGGACGGGATCTCGATCATGGTCTGCGAAGCGTCTCTCTGGTGGGGGTCAGCGCTGGCCCTGGTACAGCTTCTTCACGGTCAGCCCGGCGAACGCGAGAACGCCGACGCAGACCAGGACAAGGAGAGCGGAGAAGAAGGCCTCAAGCACGGGGTGCTCCTCGGTGAGCGGTGGTCGGTACAGAGCCGGGCCCCACTTTAGTCGGGTGGGGCCCGGCTCTCTCGATGAGGTCACCCAAGCGGGGTGCGGGCGGTCAGCTCAGGAGCTGGCTCTGCAGGACGACCGCCTGCCGGAAGGGGACGGCGGGGGCGGTGCCCTTACGGGACTGGACGACCAGGCCGACCGTGTCGCCCGCGACCAGATAGGCGCTGCGCACATGCTCGGCGCCGCGCGGTCGTGCCTCGTCGTAGACGTACTCCGTGACGTTCTTGACGTGCGCGTCGTCCGGGTACGACTCGTCGAGGGCCGCGTCGGCGGTCCCCGCCAGTTGCCGGACGGGGGTGAAGCTGCCGACCAGCCCGTCGGAGAACTCCTGGGCGGCCGCTCCGGTGCCGAAGTGGAGCAGGAACACGCGGCTCGTGGTCCCGTCCGGCATGATCCAGCCACGCCCGGCGATGTGCCGCAGGCCGGCGTCGGTCAGGTCCTGGCCCAGCTCCTCGCGCTCCTCCCTCATGAACTGCGCGAGCAGGACGGACTTGGGCACCCAGCCGTCGTCGGTCTTGACGCCCGGGTCGGGCCGGGCACCCTCGGGGGCCTTCAGTACGAGGGCGCGCGGGTCGGCGTAGTGCGCCTGCGCGGTGTTGGCCTCGGCGAAGGGGGCCGGGCTGCCCTCGGGCAGCGGGGGCCGCACCAGCTCCGGGTAGGTCCAGCGCCCGTCCGAGGCCGTGGCGAGGCCCGGCAGGCGGGTGCGCTGCTGCTCGGTGACGCCGTACGCGGCCGCCCCGGCGAGCGCGCCGAAGACGACGACCGCGGAGGTCCAGCGCAACACGGCGCGCAGGACGCGGCGGTCCTTGGGCGCCTGCTCGGGGGCGGCGGGTGCGGGTGCGGGCTCAGCCGAGGGCACGGGCAGGGGCAGGGGCAGGGATGCGTCGGTCGGCATCGTCTCGGCGCTCACACCGCCTCCCCGGGCGACTCGACGGCGTCGAGCTGTTCACGCATCAGCTCGGCGGGTTCGCCGGAGGAGACGAGGCCGTCCTTCGTCCCGTACGCGGTGAAGCTCACCAGCACGTCCCCGCTGTATCCGGAGCAGACCATGATGTCGAGCTTCTCCTCTTTGTCCGCGGGCGGCAGGAAGCAGCCGGCGTCCTTGTGACCCTTGATCTTCGGGCCCTTGCGGAACACCGTCATCGCCTCGGCGAAGCGCGACTGGAACCGGGAGATCTGCCGGGCGGCCTGCCGGTTGCCCATCCGCGACAGCGAGATGGTGACGACGATGCCGCCGTCGGCCCGGTTACCCGACGCGTAGCTGCGCATCGCCATGCCCTTGATCTCCTGCCGGTCGAACTCCCCCTCCAGCCGGCGCCGCTCCTTGAGCGGCAGCGGACGCAGGGACTGCTTGCGCAGGGCGGCCGCCTGCCGGCCGCTGAGCTCGGTGTCGGCGCCGAACCCGGCGATGTCGGGCCCGGCCCGGTATCCCTCGGGCATCGGGAGCAGGGAGGCCTTCAGGCCCGTACGCCCCTTGTCCCGCGCCGGCCTGTCGCGGGGCGTATCCGGGAACTTGTAGCGGGCGGCCCCGGCGTCCCGGTCGGCGCCCTCGACCCGGACCACGGTGTAGCCGACACCACCGGCGACCACACCGAGCAGCAGCACGGGCACGGCGACGCGCGTGAGGAGGCGACGGCGCCGGTCTCCGGGTGGGCGGGTGCCGGGCGTGACGGCCTCGGGAAGGGTTGTCCCGTCGGCCGGCACGGCCCCGGGAGAGATTGCCCCGTCGGCCGGCACGGCCCCGGGAGAGATTGCCCCGTCGGCCGGCGCGGCCCCGGGCGTGGTGTCAGCGTCGCTCATCACAGGCGCTCCCACTGCTGTCGGGCCACCTGCATGGCCCGCTTCTTGCTGATCGGGCGGGGGCCCACCAACGAGACCTCCATGAGGATGTCGCCCCGGGACGCGTACGCCTCGGCGGTGTACAGCGGCATGTAGCCGGCTTCCCGCTCGGGCTGCGCGTGGACATAGACCTGGCCCGTGCCCGAACCGGGAATGGCGCGGCCGACCGTGGACGGGTGACGACCCTCGGCCCAGCCCTGCTCGTTCAGGGCGTCCTCGGCGGACGCCACGGTCGCTTCGTCGCGGTACTGCCTCAGGCGGACGCTGACCATCGTTCCGTCCTCCCGCCACCTGTCCAGCGCCGCACGCCGGAAATCCGCCTCAACCAGGTGGGTGAAGACGGTGTCGGGCTTCGTGTACATCTCCGCCATCTCCAGGACGCTCTGCCAGCGGTCCGACGTGGGCGCATTTGGCAGGTCCGTGGCCCCCTTGGGCCTCTTGACCAGCAGTTTGCGCAGATCGCCGTCCGTGCGGACCTTGCGGTCCCGCGCGGCGGACAGCGGCTCGGGGGCCTTGCCCTTCGACTGCGGCACGACCGGCTGGGACAGCGGCGGCAGCGGGTCCGGGGCACGCCCGGCCTGTACGACATAGCCGACGCACGTGCCCGCGACGACGCCCAGCGCCGCGGCGCAGGCGATCAGCAGGGCGGTGCGGCCGCGGCGGCGCGGCCTGCGGGCCGGGCTCTCGCCGACGTCGTCGCGCTCGTCCCTTTCGCTTACTTCTATGTCTTCCAACGGTCCCCCCACAGAACTCGAATGGAACGTGAAGCGCAGATTCCGTATCCGCGCGCACAAGAGACCCACAGGCCACGCCCGTGGTTGTGCCGGCCCTGATTACGATTCAGCCATGGCGAACAAGCTCGTGATCAAGGTGACCGCGGGGGCCGATGCCCCCGAACGCTGCTCGCAGGCCTTCACGGTGGCGGCGGTGGCCGTGGCCAGCGGGGTGGAGGTCTCGCTCTGGCTGACCGGCGAGTCGTCGTGGTTCGCGCTGCCGGGCCGCGCCGCCGAGTTCGAGCTGCCGCACGCCGCACCGCTGCCCGACCTGATCGAGTCGATCCTGGCGGCCGGGCGGATCACGCTGTGCACGCAGTGCGCGGCCCGCCGCGAGATCACGGAGAAGGACGTCATCGAGGGCGTCCGGATCGCCGGCGCGCAGGTCTTCGTGCAGGAGGCGATGACGGACGGGACGCAGGCGCTCGTCTATTGACGCGGCGCGGACCTACGCTTGAAGCATGTACTCGCGGCGTCGTCATCTGTACTTCGCCATGATGGGCTTCTGCATCGGCCTGTTCGTCCTGGCCTGGGCCGTCGTGCGCCTCTGGTCCGTGCCCGCCGCCGTGGCGATGTGCATCGTGGCGATGGTGATTCCGCCCGTCGCCGCGATCGTCGCCAACCGCCGCGGCCCCGACGACCGCTGGTGGGACGACCCCTCCGGGGACGCGAAGTCCGACGAGTGGTGGGACGAGCTGGACGGCAAGAAGCGGCCCGAAGACCGCTAGGGCCTCTCGTTCGGGCCACGCCGGGCTCGCGGGGTCCGGTGCCGCACCGAGCGGCGTTGTCGTCAGTCGCCGACTCCCTCCTCCGCCTTGCGACGCACGCTCCCCCAAGCTCTCGGCTGCGCTCGAGCAGGGGAGACCCTCAGGCCCCTAGGAACCCCGAGACACCTCGCCCCGGCCGGCGCGGCGCATCGCGACGATCTCCGCGACCGTCTCCAGCCACCGCGCCGCCCGCGTCTCGTCACCCGGCGCCTCTGCCGCCTGCGCCGCCGTCCCCAACCAGTCCCGCAGGCACGCGGACGCCTCACGTGACGGCAGCGGCTCGGGCAGCGCGGCCGCGTACGCGAGGCCGCCGGCCCGGACGATCTCCGCCACGTACGTCACCGAGCGCGGCAGCACGCCGAGCCGGTCGAGGGTGACGGCGGCGGCGATCGCGCCGTCGCCGAAGAGCGCGGTGCGGAAGGTGTCACGGGCCAGGCCGTGGCGCAGCAGCGTCGGGACGTCGGTGGCGGCGAGCACCTCGTCGTCGGTGCGCGGTGCGCCGTCGTGGACCATGGTCATTCCGTTCCGTCGTTCCGTTCGTCGTTCCGTTCGTCGTTCCGTTCGTCGTTCCGTTCCCGTGCAGGTCAGCGGACCGTGATCGTGTAGACGTAGTAGGCGACCTCGTCGTCCGACTTCGTCGGGCCCTCCGTGGTCGTGGCCGTCGGGACCGGGCTCGCGCTGACCTCCGCGGCGCTCCCGCACAGGCCGTGCGGGCAGAACAGCAGTTTCACCGTCGTCGTCCCGGCCGCGCGTGCCTTGAAGTCGAAGAACTGCGCGCCGTCGCCACTGCCGATGAGGTCTTCGTCGCCCCCGTCCTCCTCCTCGCGCCTGCCCTGGTACGTGACGACGCCCTGGTCGGGGCGCGGGCTCGCCAGGTACCAGTTCTGGCCGAGGGCGGGGCTGGCCGGGACCTCGAGCGTGAACGTGTCGCCCTTGTCGACGGAGACGCTCCGCTCGCCCGGCCCGATCGCGGCGGGTCCGGCGGAGCCGCCGCAGCCGGAAAGGGTGACGAGGGCGGCGGCCGAAGCGGCCGCGGTACGCACAAAGTTTCGCATTCGCACGATGAGTTCAGTCCTGCTGGATGTAGACGCGGTTGACGTCGCCCTGGTGGGCCTTGGAGTAACGGTCGTCGGCGACGGCCTGGAGATCACCGTTGATGAAATCGTCCTCGCTGATCCAGGACGTGGTGCCCCACGGGTTGTAGACCTGCAGCTTGCCGTCCTCCTGCCCGATGATCATCAGGCTGTGGCCGTGGCGGTCGCCGTGCTCGTCGACTCGTGTGATGTTGATGGGCACGGGCTTGCCGTCGGCGACGGATTTCTCGATGTCGGGCAGGACGCCGCGCCGGTCGTCGGCGCCGTCCATCTCCTTCTGGTCGTACTTGTCGCCGGTGTGCGGGCCGAGCTCCTTGTTGGAGATCTCCTCCTGCCCGTCGCCGTCCATGCCGGCCGGGTGCCGGTCCCACCACCAGCCGTCCATCTCGCCGTCGCCCTCCTCGTTCATCCGGAACTGCTCGTCGTGCAGGCGCTTGCGGAAGTGGTCGGGGTCGTCGTCGGTACCGTCGGGGCCGCCGGTGAGTTCGAGCGCGTACACCGGGTCGACGAGGGCGCGGGCCGTGACCGTCGAGGACGGGACGCAGGTCTCGTCGTCCTGGTCCCAGAGCTCGCCACGGAAATCCTGCTGTTCCTTGCCGGAGGCGACGGAATTCGTGGTGACCGGCGTCAGGTGCTCCGAGAGCCACGCCGCGTCCTTGCCGTGGATCTTCCCGCCGAACTTCTCGACCTCGCCGACGTCGTGGCCCGAGGCGAGGGCCTTCATGAGGTACGCCTTCTCCTGCGGGCTCGACGCGTTCGCCAACAGCCTTTCCATACGGGCCCGTTCGGCGGGCGACATGTTCTCCATGGCGCGGCCGGAGCGTTCGAGGTCGTTGGCGCTGAGGATCTCGTTCAGCTCGGGGTCGCCGCCCGGGTTGGCGGTGTCGGCGAGGGCGAGCCGGTCGGCGGCGGTCAGTTCGTCGGTGCCCATCTGGCCGGCGCGGGCCTCGGCGGCGAACTTGTTGAGGTCGCGGGCCGCGACGCGGGCGGCGTCATCGGCGTCGGCGGCCGCCTTGTGCAGGTCGTCGACGCCGTGCGAGGCCAGGGAGCGGGCCTTCAGACGGAGGGCTTCCTCGTCGTCGTCCTCGTGCCAGTCGTCGAACCAGCCGTCCTTGCCGCCGAGCATGCCGCGGGCGTCGCGCAGCTTGCCGCGGCCGGTGCCGTCCAGGGTCTGCGCCGTCTCCAGCGCGTCGGACAGCGCGATCAGGGCCTTGCCGCCGCCCTGGAACGCCTCGATCATCTGCTGGGCGTCGCGGGAGGCGGCGCCCACCACGTCGGAGGCGAGGACGCTCGTGTCGCCGACCCAGACCTGCGGCAGGCCCTTGCGGGCGATCTTGTCGATCCGGTCGCTCACGGCGTCGGCCTCGTCGGTCTGGCCGGTGTAGCGCTTGCCCAGCGCTTCGATCACCTTCGGCTCGCCCACCGGCCCCGAGACGCCGAGGGCGTCGTCGATCGCGTCGATCAGGTCGTTCTTGCTGCCGGCCGAAGAGATCCTGTCGCGCAGGCCGTTGAGCTTCTGCCTGCGGTCGTTCGTGGATTCCGTCACGGTCGCAGGCCCCCGTCAGTAGCCGGACAGCGCGGACGGGCGCTCGGCGTACGTCGGCATCGTGCTGACGCGCTCCCCTGCCGCGGAGCCCACGGACACGGACTTCGCTCCGTTGCGTACGCCGATGTCGGAGCCGGAGTAGGCGCGGCTGGACAGGCGGACCTTGTCGGCGAGTTCGTGCAGGGCCGCTTCGAGGACCTTGGTCTCGGCCTCCCAGGCGGCCGCGAACGTGTTGAACGCGGGAGCGGTGTCGGAGCCGCCGAGCGCGTCCTGCGAGTAGCACATCGTGCCGGCGATCGCCTTGCCGATCTTGCCGACGTCGCGGGCCGCGCCGTCGAGTTCGCCGGCCTGGCCCGACATGCCCTTGTGCCCGACCTGGTAGCCCTCCGGAGAGGCCATGGCTCTTCCCCCGATTTCTTGAGTCCACGACCTCGACTCGCCTTCCGGATCAGGGAAGTTGAGTCAGGTCACAGCCTGTCAAGAAAATTAGCAGAACAGCGCCATGTACACGCCCGTCAGCACGGGCTCCGCACAAAGCCGAGGGACCGCACCCCGATTCCGTAGGCGTCCAACCCCCGGAGGTGCGGCCCCTCGGCCGTATCTGCGCCGCCGTCACACGGCGAGCCGCGTCAGACGGCGATGGCGACCTCGGAGAGACCACCGGTCTGGGCGACGACCGTACGGTCCGCCGAGCCGCCGGGGACCAGGGCGCGCAGCGTCCAGGTGCCCTCGGCCGCGTAGAAACGGAACTGTCCCGTCGCCGAGGTGGGGACCTCGGCCGTGAACTCGCCGGTCGAGTCCAGCAGACGCACGTAACCGGTGACGGGCTCGCCGTCGCGGGTCACCTGGCCCTGGATGGTGGTCTCACCGGGCTTGATCGTCGAGGCGTCGGGGCCGCCGGCCTTCGCTCCACACATGTGCTTCTCCAAAAAGGTCGGTCAGGTCTGTCAGGGGGGTCGCGCGGGGTTACTTGTTGGCGCCGAGTTCGATCGGCACGCCGACGAGCGAGCCGTACTCGGTCCACGAGCCGTCGTAGTTCTTGACGTTGGCCTGGCCGAGCAGCTCGTGCAGGACGAACCACGTCAGGGCCGAGCGCTCACCGATGCGGCAGTACGCGATGGTGTCCTTGGCCAGGTCGACCTGCTCGTCCTCGTAGAGGGCCTTGAGCTCGTCGTCCGACTTGAACGTGCCGTCGTCGTTGGCGTTCTTCGACCACGGGATGTTGCGCGCGGACGGGACGTGGCCCGGACGCTGCGACTGCTCCTGCGGGAGGTGCGCCGGGGCGAGGAGCTTGCCGGAGAACTCGTCGGGCGAGCGCACGTCGACGAGGTTCAGGCTGCCGATCGCGGCGACGACGTCGTCACGGAAGGCGCGGATCGAGGTGTCCTGGGCCTTGGCCTTGTACTCCGTGGCGGGGCGCTGGACGATCTCGGCGACGAGGTCGCGCGAGTCGAGCTCCCACTTCTTGCGGCCGCCGTCGAGCAGCTTGACGCTGTCGTGGCCGTAGAGCTTGAAGTACCAGTAGGCGTAGGACGCGAACCAGTTGTTGTTGCCGCCGTAGAGGACGACCGTGTCGTCGTTGGCGACGCCGCGCGCGGACAGAAGCTTCTCGAAGCCGGCCTGGTCGATGAAGTCGCGGCGGACCGGGTCCTGGAGGTCCTGCTGCCAGTCGACCTTGATGGCGTTCTTGATGTGGTTCTTGTCGTACGCCGAAGCGTCCTCGTCGACCTCGACGATGACGACCTTCGGGTTGTCGAGGTTCGCCTCGACCCAGTCGGCGTCTACCAGGACGTCGCTGCGGCTCATGTTTTTCTCCTCCGGGGCAGTTGCGGCGGGGTGCGGGAGTGCGGGTGCGGCGCGGGCACGGTCCCTGCATGCGGACAGGGACGGCATTCGGCGCGCGCGAGGGGAGGCCTCAAAGGGGCCTGGGGAAGCGGGAGTTGCCGTCCCGCTCAGGCGGTGCGACAGAGCATGGCGGCGACGCGGCACAGGTCTACTGCCCGCCGCTTCGTGAGATCCGCCTGTCGCTTCATGCCACCGATCGTAGGTACGCACGGGCGGCCGTGTCACCGGCGTGTCGCATCCTGAGACGCGATCGTCCACGATACGAGATAAGTGCGGCCCCGGAGCCGCTCACCTCGGTCCCCGGCGGCGCTGCGGCTCCGCCGATCACTGCTGTGCGGACGGCGTCGTCTCGCAGTGCGGACGCGCCGTTTCCGGGTGACTACCCGACGAGGTCGAGTTTCGAACCCTTCACCGAGATCTCGACGCCGTCCTTGACCGCCTCGACCCGGTCCAGCTCGATCCCGGCCGGCAGGTCGTCGATCGCCTGCTGGAAGTCGGTGACGGCGCGGATCCGGCCCTCGGCCAGGTCGAGCGCGCCGGCCTTGGGCAGGCTGTCGGCACGCGCCGAGACCTTGCCGTCGGTGACCTTGACCGAGCTGAGGACGGTGGGGTGCAGGGTGCCCACCGGCGTGTGCACGGTGACCTTGACCTTGACCTTGTCGCCGCCGCCGTAGGAGAGGCCCTCGATCCGGGCCGTCACGCCCGGGGCGACCTGGGCGGCGTCCTGCTTCTTGACGGCCTTGAGCAGCTCGGCGTAGGAGATGCGGGCGGTGCCGGTGGCCGAGTCGGCGGTGGCGGAGCTGAAGCTGCTGTTGAACCGAACGCCGTGCATCTCGGCGTTCAGATCGGCGATCCGGATCGACTCGCCGCCGCTTTTCGCGTCGTAGTCCTTGATGCCGATCTCCACGTCGTCCAGGGTGCCGCCCGCGGCCTGGGTCAGGAACGGGAAGCCGTTGATGGACACGTCGGGCGTACTGGCCAGGCCCTCGCTGGTACGCACGCGGTCGGCCGCCTCGCCCTCCGCGTAGTTCACCGCGACCCGGTCGGCGATGACGAACAGGCCGCCCAGGATCACGACGACGATCAGAAGTATCCGCAGAGCACGCATGGCCCGGTGTTTCCCCCCACCTGGACGACAGTTCCTGATCGCGAGAGTACGGGCCGGACCCCCACGAAGGGGGCCCGGCCCGATTCTTGTCGATCAGCTGTGACAGGCCGTATGCCCGCCGGACGCTCAGCCCACGACCCGCCCGAGCAGATAGACGGCCGGGGCCGCGGCGGCCAGCGGCAGGGCCACGCCCGCCGTCATGTGCACGAAGCGGGACGGATAGTCGTAACTCGCGACGCGGTGGCCGATCAGCGCGCAGACACCGGCGCCGAGGCCGAGGAGCGCGCCCTTGGATCCCATGTCCGTCAAGCCGCCGGCGGCGATGCCGGCGCCCGCGGCGGCGAGCAGCGCGACGGCCACGGAGGCGGGCGTCGGCAGCGGGAGCGCCCGCGCGAGGACGGCGACGGCGACGGCCACGGCGCCGACGGTCACGGCGTCCGGGTCGGCCGCGAGGTGTCCGGTCGCGACGATGGCGAGCGCCGCGGAGGCGACCGTCGCCATCAGGCCGTACATGCGCTCGTCCGGGGCCGCGTGGCTGCGGAGCTGGAGGACGAGGGTGAGCAGGACCCACACGCCGAGGGTGCCGAGGATCGCGGCGGGCGCGTGCTCCCGGCCGGTGACGAGCAGCGCGGCGTCGGCGGCGAGGCCGCCCGCGAAGGCGAGCGCGATGCCCTGCCGGGCGGGCCACATGCCGTTGAGCCGGAACCAGCCGGCGGCCGTGACGGCCTGGAGCAGCACGAGCGGCACGAGCAGCGCGTACTGGCCCACCGCGGCGCCGCCCGCGAGCAGCAGCCCGAGCAGCGCGGTCAGCGCGGCGGGCTGCATCCCCGGCTCTATGATCGGCGACCGCCCCTCGGCACGGGCGCGCTGCGCGTCGGTGACGCGCGCGTTGCCGGTGACGGTGGCGGGCCCGTAACCGGCGGCCTCCGGCTCGGCCACGGGCAGCGGCTGGGCCGCCGCCACCGTCCCGAAGACCTGCGTCTGCTGATCGGCGCCGGGGCCTTGGGGCGCCTGGCCGTACGCGGCATGCGCGGGCGGCGGAGTCTGGCCACCGGGCGTCTGAACCGCGGGCCCCTGCCCGTACGGCACCTGCCCGTAACCGTAGGACTGCTGGTCACCGCCGTAGGCGTGCTGCTCACCGCCGTACGCCTGCTGGTCGCCGTAAGCGCGCTGCTCACCGCCGTACGCCTGCTGGTCGCCGTAGGCGTGCTGCTCACCGCCGGTCTGGCTCACCGGACCCTGCCCGTACGCGGCCTGGCCGTACTCGGCCTGCCCGTATGCGGCCTGGCCGGGCTCGGATCCCTGGGGCGGCGGATACGTCGACTGGGCCTGGGTGTCCCAGGTCTGGCCCTGCCAGTGCTGGGTCTGCTGGGGCGGCTGCTGCTGCCCGTACTCGTCTTCGTACGGCTCGTTACTCATCGCGGTCACCCTCCTGCGAACGGCGGGAGCACCTCGACCGTGCCGCCCTCGGCAAGCCGTACCGTCTCATGCCCGCGCTTGCCGACGGGGTCACCGTCGATGAGGAACGAGGACCGTTGCAGGACGCGCACCAGGTCACCGGGGTGTCGCGTACGCACGCCCTCCAGCGCGTCGGCCAGCGTCTCGGCCTCGTACGGCTCCTCGGCGACACCGGCGGCCGCCTTGGCCGCGGCCCAGTAGCGGATGGTTCCGTTGGCCATGTGCGGCGTTCCTCCCATGCGGTCTGTCCATACGGTCTATTCGGCGGTTGCCGTCGTCCATGATGCCGTGGCCCAGCCGCCGATCCGCGCGAGGAGCCCGTCGTCCGCCGCGTGCTCGGCATGGCCCATGCCGGGTTCCAGCCACAGCTCGGCCCCGCCGGGCGCGGCCGAGGCCAGCATGCGCGGGTGGTCGAGGGGGAAGTACGGATCCAGGTCGCCGTGCACGATCAGGAGCGGCGTCGGCGCGATCAGCGGCACGGACTCGACCGGCGAGAGCGGTACCGGGTCCCACTCGTGTGGGTGAATGCGGGTGCGGAGCCCGATGCGGCCCACGATCCGGCCGGCGGGCCGCGTCACCAGCCAGTGCAGGCGCCGCATCGGTGCGGTCCCGCGGTAGTACCAGCGGGCCGGGGCACTGACCGCGACGACGGCGTCGGACCGCGCCTCCGTGCGCCCCCTGTGCAACGCGGCGTGCCGCAGGACGACGGACCCGCCCATCGAGAATCCGACCGTCACCACCTGTTCATGACCGAGTGACCTCGCCCACTCCACGGCGGCCACCAGGTCGAGTACCTCCCGGTCGCCGACGGTGGACCGCCCGCCCGACCGCCCGTGCCCCCGGAACGAGAACGTGACCACGGCGGCACGCTGCGCGAACACCCCCGCCGCACGCCGGACATGCGGCCGTTCCAGATCGCCCGTGAACCCGTGCGCGACCACGATCACCGGGCCCCCGGCGGGCCCTGGCCCGGGGTCGTAGGCGGCCTCGATCGGCACACCGTCCCGCGTGCGCAGCATCACGCGCCGTGAGCGCGCAGTGATCGGCTGCACAGAAGAACCTGCGTCTTGACCTGCCCGACCGGAACTCATGTGGGCTATTCTCCTTGGCAGAGGATCCGGGCAGCGAAGCCCCCGGGTCCTTTTGTGCTTTCGGACCGCGTTGTATACGAACGCGGACCGCACGGCGCGCAGGGCCCCAGGGCGCGGGGCCCGAAGCAGTGCAAAGCAGTACGAACAACGCAGTACGAAGCAGTGCCGTAAACGTCCTCGCAGGGACCGAGGAGGAACCAGACGTTATGGGCGAGCGAAACGTGCACGACCGCAGGACGACCCAGGCAGGTGGGGCGCGATGAGTTCTTTGCTGCTCCTGACCAATGCCCTTCAGCCGTCGACGGAGGTGCTCCCCGCTCTCGGCCTGCTGCTGCACAACGTGCGGGTCGCCCCCGCCGAGGGCCCCGCTCTCGTCGACACCCCCGGTGCCGACGTCATCCTCATCGACGGGCGCCGCGACCTCCCACAGGTACGCAGCCTGTGCCAGCTTCTCCGCTCCACCGGGCCCGGCTGTCCGCTGGTCCTCGTCGTGACGGAGGGCGGCCTCGCGGCGGTCACCGCCGACTGGGGCATCGACGACGTACTTCTCGACACGGCGGGACCCGCCGAGGTCGAGGCGCGGCTGCGGCTCGCGATGGGCCGCCAGCAGATCGTCGCCGACGACTCCCCGATGGAGATCCGCAACGGCGATCTGTCGGTCGACGAGGCCACCTACAGCGCGAAGCTGAAGGGGCGGGTCCTCGACCTGACCTTCAAGGAGTTCGAGCTCCTCAAGTACCTCGCGCAGCACCCGGGCCGCGTTTTCACCCGCGCCCAGCTGCTCCAGGAGGTGTGGGGTTACGACTACTTCGGCGGGACCCGCACCGTCGACGTCCATGTGCGGCGCCTGCGCGCGAAGCTCGGGCCCGAGCACGAGTCGCTGATCGGCACCGTGCGCAACGTCGGCTACCGCTTCGTGACGCCGGAGAAGGTCGAGCGGGCGGCGGACGCGGCGAAGGCCAAGGCGGCCGCCCCGAAGCCGGACTCCGCAGAGCAGGCAGCACACGCGGAAAAGGCCGACAGCACGGACTCCGGGGCCGATTCCCGTGCCGTGCGGGAGCCGGTCGACCAGCCCCGGCCGGGCGCTCACCAGGCCGCCGCCGGACGCCCTGCCCAGCGGTAGGTCCATCCGCGTAGACTCCGCGCGTGGCCAAGGTGACTCGGGATGATGTGGCGCGACTGGCGGGTACTTCGACCGCGGTCGTGAGCTACGTCATCAACAACGGACCTAGGCCGGTTGCCCCGGCCACGCGCGAGCGTGTACTCGCCGCGATCAAGGAACTGGGGTACCGGCCCGACCGGGTCGCCCAGGCCATGGCGTCGCGGCGGACCGACCTCATAGGCATGATCGTGCCGGACGCGCGCCAGCCGTTCTTCGCGGAGATGGCGCACGCCGTCGAACAGGCGGCGTCCGAGCGCGGAAAGATGGTCCTCGTCGGCAACTCCGACTACGTCGAGGAGCGCGAGGTCCACTATCTGCGGGCCTTCCTCGGCATGCGGGTGTCCGGCCTCATCCTCGTCAGCCACGGCCTGAACGACTCGGCCGCGGCCGAGATCGAGGCCTGGGACGCGCGCGTGGTCCTGCTGCACGAGCGGCCCGAGGCGATCGACGACGTCGCGGTCGTGATCGACGACATCGGCGGCGCCCAGCTCGCCACCCGCCATCTCCTCGAGCACGGCCACCCGTACGTCGCCTGTCTCGGCGGCACCGCCGAGACGCCGTCCGTCGGCGACCCGGTCTCCGACCACGTCGAGGGCTGGCGCCGGGCCATGCACGAGGCGGGACTCCCCACCGAGGGCCGGCTGTTCGAGGCGCCGTACAACCGCTACGACGCGTACAAGATCGGGCTCGAGCTGCTCGCCGGGCCCCAGCGGCCGCCGGCGATCTTCTGCTCCACGGACGACCAGGCCTTCGGCATCCTGCGGGCCGCGCGCGAGCTGCGGATAGATGTGCCGGGCGAGCTGGCCGTAGCCGGGTTCGACGACGTGAAGGAGGCGGGCCTGACGGATCCGCCGCTGACGACGGTCGCATCGGACCGCTCGGCGATGGCGCGGTCCGCCGTCGACCTCGTCCTCGACGACTCGCTGCGCGTCGCCGGGTCCCGGCGTGAGCGCCTGAAGGTGTTCCCCTCGCGGCTGGTCGTCCGCCAGTCCTGCGGCTGCCCCTGACCGCACAGAAACGCGCGCCGGCCCCCGAACCGCGGGACCGACGCGCGCGTGCTGCGTGTCACTCGGAACACGTGCTCAGAACATCAGGTTGTACTGGTTGAACCCGGTGCCGAGGCTCTTGCGCGCGCCGAAGACGTCCGCGGACGCCTTGTTGGTGCCCGGGTAGAGCCAGAGCGTGCCGCCCGAGTCGCGGGCCATGACGTCGGCGATACCGTCGCCGGTCACGTCGCCGTTCGTCACGTACGAGGTGAAGTTCCAGCCCGTACGCGCCTGGATGCGCGCGGCGAACGGGGTCTTCTCGACCTGCGTGCCCCGGTAGAGGTACAGGACGCCGGAGCTGTTGCGGACCAGGAGGTCCGCCTTGCCGTCGCCGGTCAGGTCTCCGTGGCCGAAGATCTTGACGCCCTTCCAGGCCTTGTCGACGACCTTGACCTTGCCGTAGAACTCGCCGTTGCCCTTGCCCGGGTAGAGGTACGTCGAGCCGTCGGCGTCCACCGCGACCAGGTCGGGGCGGGAGTCACCGGTCATGTCGCCGGGGATGGCGTACGACTTGTAGCCGCCCCACACCGAGGTGATCTGCATCCACTCGAAGGCGTCCGACGCGTGGTTGTAGTAGCTGCGGTACAGCTTGCCGTCGGTGCTGTCGCGGATGATCAGGTCCTGGAAGAAGTCCCGGTCCAGATCGGCCTGGAGGGCCCAGCTCGCGGTCTGCCAGCCGGCGCTCTGGTAGGCGCGCGTGGTGAGCGAGGTGCCCTTGCTGTCCTGCTCGAACAGGCCCCCGGAGGGGGTGCGCGCCAGCAGGTCGGCCCGGCCGTCGAAGCTCAGGTCCGTGTCGTCGATGCGCGGCTGGGCCGCCCAGACGTACGAGGAGACCTTGGTGAAGACGGGGTAGGCGCCCTTCGCGGTGCAGCCGGAGACGCCCCACGAGACGATGCCGACGACGCGGCCGCCGACGACCACCGGGCCGCCGGAGTCACCGCTGCAGGGGCTCTTGGTGCCCTCGTCGGCGCCCGTCGCCGGGGTGCCCGCGCAGAACATCGAGCCCTCGATGAAGTCGTCCTCGCCGAGGACCGACTGCATCGCGGTGTTGCAGGTGGAGTCGGAGACCATCGGCAGGGTCGCCTTGCGCAGGGTCGCCGACAGGTCGGCGTCCTCGGCGCCGGAGGTCAGGCCCCAGCCGTAGACGGTGGCGGAGGTGCCCGCCTTGTAGGAGGCGGTGTCGTTGCTCTGGACCACCTTCGCCCACTGGTCCTCCAGCGGACGGTCCAGGGTGAGCACCGCGATGTCGTTCTGGATGGTGTCGGCGTTGTAGCGCGGGTGGTTCCACTGGCGCCAGACGCCCGCGACGGTGCCCTGGGCGCTGTCGAGCAGGCCGGCGGTGCCGGCCACGACCGCGCCGTTGTTCACCCAGTCCAGACCGGCGACGCAGTGCGCCGCGGTGAGGACCTTGTTCGGGGCGACGAGGGTGCCGCCGCAGAAGTAGCCGTCGCCGGACGCGGCGTCGTAGTACGAGAGCTGGACCATCCACGGCGCCGAGGAGATCGCCGTCTCGGTGCCGCCGATGATGAACGGCGTCCTCTTGGGCTTCGTCTCCGGGGTCGCCTGGGTCTTCGCGGCCTCGACGACCCGCTTGCGCAGTTCGGCGTCGGAGGCGGAAGGGGCCGGATTCGCGGTACGGGCGACGCTCGCGTCGGGCAGTACGGGCGGTTCGTCGGCCGCGGTGGCAGGGTGCGCCACGAGGGCGCCGGCGCAGCTCAGCGCCAGCGCGAGAGCGGCCGTGGACAACGCCGTGGCGGGGCGTCTCCAGCGGTCGCGCAGGGCAGGTATCACTCAGGGCTCCTGGTGTGAAGAGTGGCTTCAGGGCCCGAGAAGGGGCGTTACGACGCACACCACGGCCGGTACCGGACACAGAGCACACGAAGAATCGGGCTCAGCCCCCAGGCACCGCCGCAGACCCCCCTCCGGCGCACGGATCGTAGATCCCACGGGCCCCTGAACACACGACCTCCACAGCAGGCAGGTGAGAGTTGTTCCGGCGCCCTCCCGTATCTCACCCCCCGTCAACCCGCCGTTTCCCGGGGGTGCCTTTATTTCGGGCAAACAGGGTTCTCGCGGGACTCTCAGGGCACGCTCAGGTGGCTCTCATGAACACGGCACAGGCTTACTGCCATGACCGAGAGCTTCCGCCGAAGCGGCGAGTACCCCCAGGGCCAGCAGCAGCACTCGCAGTCCTCGTATCCGGGGACCCCCGAGGCGGGCGGCGCGTTTCCGCCCCCGCCCGCGTACGACCCGCCGCAGCCGGTGAACGCCGCCCCGGGTTCGGCGATGTGGCCCGCTCCGGTACCGGAGGGCTCCCCCGCGCCGCCCGCACGCCGGCGGCGGGTCAAGGGACCGCTCGGGCTTCTCGCCGCGGTCGCCATCGCCGCCGCGGCCGTGGGCGGCGGCACCGCGTACGCCTTCCAGGAGCTGACCGGCAAGGACTCCACGTCCACCAGCGCCGGCGCGAGCGTCGTGCCGACCAGCAAGAAGGGCACCGTCGCCGGTGTCGCCGAGGCCGTCAGCCCCGCCATCGTGGAGATCAGCGCGACCTCGAACGCGGGCAGCTCGACCGGCTCCGGCGTCGTCATCACGAGCGACGGCGAGATCGTCACCAACAACCACGTCGTCTCGGGCGCCTCGACGGTCAAGGTGCGCACGAACGACGGCAAGACCTACACCGCCGACGTCGTCGGCACCGACGCCAAGAAGGACCTCGCCCTCATCAAGCTGAAGAACGCGTCCGGCCTCAAGACCGCGTCCCTCGGCGACTCCGACAACGTGAAGGTCGGCGACGAGGTCGTCGCCATCGGCTCCCCCGAGGGCCTGACCGGCACCGTCACCAGCGGCATCGTCTCCGCGCTCGACCGCGACGTCACCGTCTCCACGGACGAGGAACAGCAGCAGCAACAGGGCGGCGGCAGCGACGGCCAGTGGCCGTTCGAGTTCGGCGGGCAGCAGTTCAACGGCGACACCGGCTCGTCCAAGACGACGTACAAGGCCCTCCAGACCGACGCCTCCCTCAACCCCGGCAACTCCGGCGGCGCCCTCATCGACATGAACGGCAACATCATCGGCATCAACTCCGCGATGTACTCGGCCAGTTCGGACAGCGGGTCCGGATCGTCCGGCGCGGGTAGCGTCGGTCTCGGCTTCGCCATCCCCGTCAACACCGTCAAGGCCGACCTCGACTCGCTGCGCAGCGGGGGCACCTCCGGCAGCTGACCCCGGCCGCGCGCCGCCGCGCCGCGCCCACCCGCAGCGCCACCGTGCGAGGCTGATACCGGCCCCCACCACCGTCCCCACCCCCGAGGAAGCCCGCCCATGAGCCCCGCCGAAGGCGACCGCGAACCCCAGCGCATTCTCATCGTCGACGACGAACCCGCCGTCCGCGAGGCGCTCCAGCGCAGCCTCGCCTTCGAGGGCTACGGCACGGAGGTCGCCGTCGACGGCGCGGACGCGCTCGGCAAGGCGGCCGCGTACCAGCCCGACCTGGTCGTCCTCGACATCCAGATGCCGCGCATGGACGGCCTCACGGCCGCCCGGCGGCTGCGGGCCGGCGGGTCCAGGACGCCGATCCTGATGCTCACGGCCCGCGACACCGTCGGCGATCGCGTGACCGGGCTCGACGCGGGCGCCGACGACTACCTGGTCAAGCCGTTCGAACTGGACGAGCTGTTCGCGCGGGTACGGGCGCTGCTGCGACGCAGCGCCTACGCCTCGGCGGCGGGCCCGGCGGACGACGCGGGTGACGTCCTGTCCTTCGCCGACCTGCGCATGGATCTCGCGACCCGCGAGGTCACGCGCGGCGCGCGCACCGTCGAGCTGACGCGCACGGAGTTCACGCTCCTGGAGATGTTCCTCGCCCACCCGCGCCAGGTCCTCACCCGCGAACAGATCCTCAAGGCGGTCTGGGGCTTCGACTTCGAGCCGAGCTCCAACTCCCTGGACGTGTACGTGATGTATCTGCGCCGGAAGACGGAGGCGGGCGGGGAGCCGAGGCTCGTTCATACCGTGCGGGGTGTGGGGTATGTGCTGCGCTCGGGCGGGAGCGAATGAACCGGGTCGTCCGCTACTTCCGGGGGCTGCCCCTCAGGTCCCGGCTCTCGGTGCTGTCCGCCGTCGCCGTGGCGTTCGCCGTGGCCGCGGTGTCGGTGACCTGCTGGTTCATCGTGCACGACCAGCTGTACAGCAAGCTCGACGACGACCTGCGCGACGCCCTCCCGGGCGTGCCCGCCGCCCAGTACGCCCAGCTGGTGGCCAACTGCACGACGACGACCGCCGAGGACAACGGCTTCGGCCGTCCGCAGGTGTACTACGTGCAGATCGTCGACAGCCACGGCACGGTGTGCGTGGCCCCGAACTCGCTCGGCACCGTCGAGGCCACCCCCGAAGACCGGGCCATCGCGAAGCGGGGCGACGCCGATCACGTCTACTTCCGCAACGGCGTCGACAGCGACGGCAAGCCCCTGCGCGTCATGACCCGCGCCGCGGTCACCGACGGCCCCGCGCGCGCCGTGGTACAGGACCTGGCTCTCACGGTCGCCGTGCCCCTGACGGACACCGACAAGACCCTCAACAACCTCGCGCTGGTTCTCCTGGTCATCGGCGGGATCGGCGTCGTCGGCGCGGGCGCCGCCGGACTGTGGGTGGCCCGCACAGGGCTGCGCCCCATCGACGAACTCACCAACACCGTCGAGCACGTGGCCCGCACGGAAGACCTCACAGTCCGCATCCCCGTGGAGGGCGACGACGAGATCGCACGCCTCTCCGCGTCCTTCAACTCCATGACCGCCTCGCTCGCCTCGTCGCGGGACCTCCAGCAGCAGCTCATCGCCGACGCCGGGCACGAGCTGCGCACGCCCCTCACCTCGATGCGCACCAACATCGAGCTGCTCACCCGCAGCGACGAGACGGGCCGCGCGATCCCGCCGGACGACCGCAAGGCGCTGATGGCCTCGCTCAAGGCGCAGATGACCGAACTGGCCGCACTCATCGGGGACTTGCAGGAGCTGTCCCGTACGGGCCTGACGGCCGGCGACGCGCCCCTCAAGGTCGTCGGCCTGCACGACACGGTCCGCACCGCGCTGGAGCGCGCCGCGCTGCGCGGGCCCGAGCTGACGATCACCTCCGAGCTGGCGCCCTGGTACGTACGGGCCGAGCCCGCGTCCCTGGAGCGCGCGATCGTGAACCTCCTCGACAACGCGGTCAAGTTCAGCCCGCCCGAGGGCACGATCGAGGTCCACCTCATGCGCGGCCGGCTGACCGTGCGCGATCACGGTCCCGGCATCCCGGCCGATGAACTCCCTTACGTCTTCGACCGGTTCTGGCGCTCGCAGAGCGCGCGGGCGCTGCCGGGTTCGGGTCTGGGCCTGTCGATCGTGGCGCGCACGGTGGAGAGCTGCGGCGGCACCGTCGCGCTCGGGGCCGCGGAGGGCGGCGGCACGGTCGCTACGGTGCAGCTGCCGGGCGCCCCGACGCCTCCGCCGGAGGTCCCCGAAGGCGCGCTGGACACGCCCTAGGGCCCCTAGCGCTCGAAGCCCAGCCCCTCCCCCGTGAGCCCGACCCGGATCCCGTCCTTCTCGACCTTCACGTCGCTCAGCCGGACGTCGCCCATCCCGTCGCCCGGCAGTTTCGGCAGGCGGAACGCCAGGGAGAGGCGGTCGGCGAGTTCGGGGCGGGTGAGCCGGGTGAGGCCCTGGAGCAGCGCCGGGTCGAGGCCGAACTTCTTCAGGAGCGCCGGGTGCGCGAGCGCGAGGTCGACCAGGTTCAGGGACATCAGCTGGTGCACGAAGCGCGGTGAGCCGGTGAGTTCGCTCAGGCGCCGGTCGCTGCGCAGCGCCGCGCGTACGGCCGAGTCGGGCACGCCGAGCCGGTGCACGAGCGACGGCACGGACAGCAGGGCCTTCGCCTTGGCGGTCTCGGTCGCGAGGCGCGTCACCGAGCGGCGGCTCAGGTGCAGGCCCTCGGACGGGCGGGTGCCGGGCCGGTACGTGGCGAGGTCGCCGATGTCGAGCCGCATGCCGCCGATGTCGGTGGCGATGCCGGTGTCACCGATGCGCCGGATCGTGGCGTCGGCGCGCACCCTCAGGTCGTGTCCGGCGACGGGCAGCGTGCCGCGCGCGAGGACCCGGTCGCGGCCCTGTCCGCTGAACGCGACCTGGGAGGCGCCGAGTTCGCGGTTCAGGTCGTCGAAGGTGAGCAGGACCTCGCCGGTCATGCCGCCGATGCGGGCGCCGCGCACATCGGTGAGTCCGTCGCCGTCGATCGTCACGTCGCGGATGGTCGCGGAGACCTTGGCGAGGGAGACGCGGCTCGCGGCGACGTCGGGGACGGTCACCTTCACCTCGTCCAGGCGCCGGTCGGCGAGCTGCGTGAGGAACGGGAAGCCCTCGATGTCGACCTCGGGCGCGGCGCTCAGGTGCAGCTGGTCCTTGAGCCGGTCGGCGGCGCGGTGCTCGGCGTAGAGGAGAGCCCAGCGGTCTGCGAGGGTGAGGAAGGCGGCGAGGACGAGGATCCCGACGACCGCCTTCGTGGCGAGCGGGAGTCCGGCGAACCGGTTGCGGCGGCGGCTGCCGCGGCGGTGGTTGGGCCTGGACCAGGGCTGGTCGTCAGGCCCTGCCTCGGGGTCCTCCTCGTGGAGGAACTCGTCGAGCGGGTTGTCCGCGAGGGCGCCCAGCTCGTCGTAGGGATTCGGCGGAGCGGTGCCGGACGGAGCGGTGCGTGATGAAACAGTGTCGGACGGAACGGATTCCTCCGTCCACGCATCTGACGGGTCGGTGGACATGGCTATGCGGTGGGGGGAACGCATCGTGAGATTTCACCATACGAACCGACCCCACCGCTAAGCTTTACTCCCAGTAAGCACCGGTTTCAGCCGTCCACCGGACCGTGCGATACGTCACTTCAGGATCGTCACAACCCTCACATAACAGCCATCACTTCACGATCGTGATCCGGTCCGCCTTCGGGGGCGCGATCGGCGACGTGGCCGACGAGTTGGCCGTCAGATAGTCGTTGAACGCCTTCAGGTCGTCGCTGCCGACCAGCGGGTTCTTGCCCTGGCCGAGCGCCGCGAAGCCGTCGCCGCCGCCCGCGAGGAACGAGTTCATCGCGACGCGGTAGGTCGCCGCCGGATCGATCGCGGCGCCGTTCAGCCTGATGGAGTCGACGACGACCCGGGCCGCGCCCGCCTTCGTCATGTCGAGCGTGTACGTCAGGCCCGCCGACGGCTGGAGGATCTTCGGCGAGGACTCGTTGGAACCGCTGACCTGCTGCTGGAGCGCGGCGATGACCTGCGCGCCGGTCAGGTCGGCCAGGTTCACGGTGTTGCTGAAGGGCTGCACGGTGAAGCCCTCGCCGTAGGTGACGACGCCGTCGCCCTCGCTGCCGCTCGCCTTGTACACGAGGTCGGAGCGCACGCCGCCGGGGTTCATCAGGGCCAGCGAGGTTTTCGGGTCGAGGGACTTGGCGTGCGCGAGCTGCGCGTCCGCGATCAGATCGCCGAGCGGCGCCTCCGGCGAGGCGGCGCCGCGGCCCGGGATGTCCGCCGAGATGTATCCGACGGGCTGGCCCGCGACGGGCGCGGCCATCTTGTTCCAGCGGCCGATGAGCGCGGTCATGTCGGCGGCCTTCGGCTGTGTGCGGCTCACCACGTGGTTGGCCGACTTCACCGACGTACGCACGATGTCCTTGGTGCGGCGGTCGTACGTCAGCGTCGTGTCCGTGTAGAGCTTCCCGTACGAGGACGCCGAAGTGACCATGCGGGGCTTGCCGGACGGGTCGGGGATCGTGCAGACGTACGCGTTGTGCGTGTGACCGGTGACCAGCGCGTCGACCTTCGGCGAGATGCCCTTGGCGATGTCGACGATCGGGCCGGAGATGCCCGCGCCGCCGCTCGGGGAGTCGCAGTCGTAGTTGTACGAGCCGGAGGCCGGCACGCCTCCCTCGTGGATGAGCGTGACGATCGACTTCACGCCCTGCTTGTCGAGGATCTTGGCGTACTTGTTGACGGTCTCGATCTCGTCGTGGAACTTCAGGCCCTTGACGCCGTCCGCGGAGACGATGTCGGGGGTGCCCTCAAGGGTCACGCCGATGAACCCGATCTTCACGCCGTTGTGCTTCCACACCCAGTAGGGGGCGAGGATCGGCTTGCCGGTCTTCTCGTTCGTCACATTGGCGGCGAGGTAGGGGTAGTCGGCGCCCTTGAACTTCTTGCCGTCCTCGAAACAGCCGTCCTTGGGGTGGCAGCCGCCGTTCTGCATGCGCGCCAGCTCCGTGGCGCCCTCGTCGAACTCGTGGTTGCCCACGCTCGTGACGTCCAGGTCGAGCTTGTTCATCGCCTCGACGGTGGGCTCGTCGTGGAAGAGCCCCGACAGCAGCGGGCTGGCCCCGATCAGGTCGCCGGCCGCGGCGGTGACGCTGTACGGGTGGCTCTTCCTGGCCGTCCGCAGGGACGTCGCGAGGTACTCGACGCCGCCCGCGTCGACCTTCCTCGTCGTGCCGTCCGGCAGGTTCTCCGTGACCTGGCCCGAGGAGCCGGCCGGCGGCTCCAGGTTGCCGTGGAAGTCGTTGAAGGAGAGCAGCTGCACGTCGACCGTGCGGCGGTGCTCGTCCCCGTGGTGCCGGTCCTGCGTGGCGTTCGCGGGCAGCGCCGCGACGAGCGCGCCGACGGTGGCGAACCCGGCCGCGGCGGCGAGTAGCCGCGATGCGGCGCGGCGCCCGGGCCTGTGCGGTGTCAGCGGAGTCATGGGTACGTCCCCCTGTGTGGGTGCTGTGAGGCGGCGGTGGTGGCGGTGTGCCGTGACCAAGTCGGCAGCCTAGGGTCAACGCGCGTAGCACAACAGGTGTTTGCCGGTTACGGGCTGGTTGCCATCACCCGCCGCAAGCCCGGCACGGGCCCGTCGCCGTACCCTCTTGTGCATGACCAGCGATGCCGTGCCCACCGCCCCCGACCGCCAGATCGAGACGCTCACCGCCCTCACTCCCGACCAGGCGGAAGCCGTCCTGGAGATCCTCGTCGACGCCGCCCGTGCCGACGGGCAGCAGGCGGTGTCGGAGCAGGGCAGGCTGCAACTGCGCGGCGGCCCCAGGGAGGGCGTGCGCCACTTCCTGCTGAAGGTCGACCGCCAGCTGATCGGGTACGGCCAGCTGGAGGACACCGACCCGATCGAGGCGCCGGCCGCCGAACTCGTCGTGCACCCCGCGCACCGTGGGCACGGGCACGGGCGGGCGCTCGGCTCGGCGCTGCTCGGCGCGTCCGGCAAGCGGCTGCGGGTCTGGGCGCACGGCGGCCACTCGGCGGCCCGGCACCTCTCGCAGGTCCTCGGCCTGACCCTGTTCCGTGAACTGCGCCAGATGCGGCGCCCATTGGCCGAGGGGCCCCCGCTCGCCGAGCCGGTGCTGCCCGAGGGCGTCGCCATCCGGACCTTCGTGCCCGGCGAGGACGACGCGGCCTGGCTCGCGGTGAACGCGGCGGCGTTCGCCCACCACCCCGAGCAGGGCTCGCTGACCCAGCGCGACCTGGACGACCGCAAGGCCGAGCCGTGGTTCGACCCGGCCGGCTTCTTCCTCGCCGTACGGGAGGGCGACGGCGAGGTCATCGGCTTCCACTGGACCAAGGTCCACGCGGAGGAGCAGCTCGGCGAGGTGTACGTCGTCGGGGTCGCACCCGGCAACCAGGGCGGCGGCCTCGGCAAGGCGCTCACGGCGGTGGGCCTGCGGCATCTGGCGGCGTCGGGCATGCCGACGGCGATGCTCTACGTGGACGCCGACAACAAGCCGGCGGTCACGGTCTACGAGCGCCTCGGCTTCGTCACGCACGAGACGGACCTGATGTACCGCACGGAGTCGTAGCCGGTCGCAGCACAACGGTCACAGAACAACAGAACACGGGCGAGCAGCACCCGAGGGGCAGTCGTCACTTGACACTGCCCCTCCCTTGCACCACCCTTTCACTACTTGATTAGTGAAAGGGTGGTGTTGAAGAACGTGGTCGAGTACCGGATCGACCGGCGCAGCGGCGTCGCCACCTATCTGCAGATCGTCCAGCAGACCCAGCAGGCCCTGCGCCTCGGCCTGCTGGCGCCCGGCGACAAGCTGCCCACGGCCCGCGAGGTCGTCGAAGCCACCGCGATCAACCCGAACACCGTGCTCAAGGCGTACCGCGAACTGGAGCGCGAGGGCCTGGTCGAGGCCCGCCGCGGTCTCGGCACGTTCGTCCGCAGGACGCTCGGCGCGGCGTCCCCGGCCGATTCCCCGCTGCGGGCCGAACTCGCGGACTGGGCCCGCCGCGCCCGCGCCGCGGGCCTCGACCGCGAGGACGCGGCCGCCCTGTTCGGCGCCGTACTGGACGAAAACTTCCCGAAGGGGGAACAGTGAGTTCCACCAGCACCACCCCGGCCGTCGCCATCGAGGCGACAGGGCTCGGCAAGCGCTACGGCCGTCACGGCCACGCCGCGCTCGACCTGTGCTCCTTCCGGCTGCCCGCCGGGCGGATCAGCGCCCTGGTCGGGCCCAACGGGGCGGGAAAGTCCACCCTCCTCGCCATCGCCGCGGGGCTCCTGCGCCCCAGCTCGGGCCACCTCACCGTCCTCGGCGCCGCCCCCGGCGTGCACCGCGACCGCGTCGCCTACCTCTCGCAGGACAAGCCGCTGTACCCGCAGCTCTCCATCGCGGACACCCTGCGCATGGGCGCCGAACTGAACCCGGGCCACTGGGACGCCGCGTACGCCGACAGGATCATCGAGCAGGGCGACCTCGACCCCGCGGCCCGGGTCCGCTCACTCTCCGGCGGACAGCGCACCCGCGTCGCGCTCGCCCTCGCGCTCGGCAAGCGCCCCCAGCTGATGCTCCTCGACGAGCCGATGGCGGACCTCGACCCGCTGGCCCGCCACGAGCTGATGGGCACGCTGATGGCGGACGCCGCCGAACACGGCACCACCATCCTGATGTCGTCGCACATCGTCGCCGAACTGGCCGACGCCTGCGACCACTTGCTGCTCCTGGGCGCCGGCCGCATCCGGCTCGGCGGCGGCATCGACGACCTGACGGCCGCGCACAGCCTGGTCACCGGGCGCGGCTCGGTCGCCGACCTCGCTCCGCACACCGTGGTCGAGTCCCGCGCCGCCGGCCGCGGACTGACCGCCCTGATCCGCCGCGACGGACCGCTCGACAGCGCGTGGGAGGCGCAGGAGCCGTCCATGGAGGAGCTGATCCTCGCCCATCTGCGCAACCCCGGCGCCCCGGCGCTGATCACCCCGGGCACGGCCGCGTCCGCCGTGGCGGTGACGGCATGACGACACTCATCGACAACGCGGGCAACACCACCGGCCGCCCCGCCGCGCGCCGCACCCTCCCCGGCCCCGACGGCCTCGTCTGGACCGTGCTGCGCCTGCACCGCACCGCGCTGTGGGTGTGGACGGCGTATGTCGTCATCACCGCGGGCCTGCTGCTGTGGCTGTGGGGACCTGGCGCGAGCGCGGCGCAGAAGGCGTTCGACGTGTTCGGCTACTCCGGGGCGCAGGACAACGCGTACCAGGGGTCGGCCCCGGTCATCCTCATCGGCGGCTCGTTCGACTCGTTCTTCTACGAGCCGTCCTCGCTGATAGGCATCGCCTCGTGCGCGATCGCCGTGTTCGCCGCGGGACCGCTCATCGCGCGCGAACTGGAGCTGGGGACCGCCCAGTTGGCGTGGACCCAGTCCGTGTCGCCCGCCCGCTGGCTGGCCGCGAAGCTGGCCGTCCCCGCGGTGTTCGTCGGCGTCGGCACGGGTCTGATCGTCGTCCTGTACCGGCTCGTGTGGAACGCGCACAACCACCTGCTGGTCGCGGGCATCGGCCCCCGCTCGTTCTACTTCTCCATCGGCCCCGCCACCGTCGCGACCGCCCTGTTCGGCCTCGCGGTCGGCGTGCTCGCCGCCCTCGTCCTGCGCCGTACGCTGCCGGCCCTGGTGGTCGCGGGTGTCGTGCAGCTCCTGGCCGGCGCGCTGCGCGGCAACAACTGGCCGTTCCAGCACTCGCCGTTCTCGCGCCTTCAGCCCGAACTGCCCGTCTACAGCAAGGCGATCACGTCCTCGGGCGCCAAGGTCTCCGACCCCGGCTGCTACCTGAGCCAGAAGTGCCTCGACCGCCACGACATCACCGGCTTCACCCGCACCTACCTCCACTCGCCCGACTACTGGCCCCGCCAGCTCGCGGAGACGGGCATCCTGATCGCCCTGACCGCGCTCGCCGTCGTCGGCGCGTTCCTCGTCCTGCGCAGGTACCAGGCGCGCACGCACCAGCCGAAGAAGGAGACCGCAGCATGAGCACCGCCACCTTCTCCCCCTCGACCGGGCTGACCTGGACCGTGCTGAAGGTGCACCGGCTCGCCCTGTGGCTGTGGGTCGCCTACGTCGCGATCACCGCCGCGATGCTGCTGTGGCTGTGGGGGCCGGGCTTTTCCGGGCTGCACATCGCCGGCAGGTGCGTCGCGGGCGTCACGAACACCTGCACCGTCACGGGCCCTGGAGCGGGCACGTACGAGTACGTGCTCATGCTCACCACGAGCCTGATCACGTTCGTGCCCGCGATCGCGGCCGCCTTCGCGGGCGGGCTGCTCTTCGGCCGCGAGCTGGAGCGCGGCACGGCCGCCCTCGCGTGGACGCAGTCCGTCTCCCCGGCCCGCTGGCTGGCGACGAAGCTCACCGTCCCGGCCGCGTTCCTCGTCGTCGGCACCGGCATCCTCGTGGCGCTGCGCCGCCTGGTGGCGTCGGGGGCGAGCGGCCTCCCCGAGAACCAGTGGTTCACGAACGGCATCTACGGCGTCCTCGGCCCGACCGCCGTCGCGCTCCCGCTGCTCGGCCTGGCACTCGGTGCCCTGGTGGCGTTCATCTCCCGGCGCGTGATCACGTCGATGTGTGTCTCGCTCGCCCTCACCGGCATCGTGATCACCGCGCTCGGCGAGATCCGGGGCCGCCTGTGGCCCTCCGCCACCGTCACCGGGAATGTCCGCGAGGGCTACCGCGGCTTCACCGGCCTCTTCCTCGACGAGGGCGCGGTCACCGCGAGCGGCGCCCACATCGCCGATCCCCTGTGCCGCGACAGCACGAACTGCCTCGCCCAGCACAATGTCACCGGCTTCTACCGCGAGTTCCAGCCGTCCTCCCACTTCTGGCCGCTCCAGCTCGTCGAAACGGGCATCCTTCTCGGCCTGACGGCACTCACGGTGACGGCGGTCTTCGCCCTCCTGCGCAGGAATCTGCGGCCGTAGGCGGCCTCGGGGCCTGCCGGGGCGTCTGTGGACGTCCCCGGGACGCCCCGCCATGCCCCGCACGTCATGTCGCCGTAACCAACCATTCAGACGGGCTTGCCACCCTCACAGAATGCAGCCCGCCGCGCCCGACCCCACCGGGGCACCGGCGGAGCGCTCCCCGAACGGGAGACTCCGCCTCACGCCCGCGCTCTCCGACGCGCCCATCGTGGTCCAGGCGCGGAAGAATGGGTCCATGAGCCAGCAGAACGCCCAGGACCAGGCCTCCGACCGGCAGGCGCAGCCGTCCGTCGGCTCGATAGCCGCGCACCGCCCGCACACCGTCGCAGGCGGTGACTTCAAACCCGATCTCCCCGAGCTCACGTCCGACATCGACGCCGACCCCGACGAGTTCGAGGACTACAGCGCCGAGCTGCCCCAGGGCCGCTTCCTGGACCGGGAGCGCAGCTGGCTCGCCTTCAACGAGCGCGTGCTCGAACTGGCCGAGGACCCGGACACCCCGCTCCTGGAGCGGGCGAACTTCCTGGCGATCTTCGCGTCGAACCTGGACGAGTTCTTCATGGTCCGCGTGGCCGGACTCAAGCGCCGTATCGCGACGGGCGTCGCCACCCGTTCGGCCTCAGGGCTCCAGCCCCGTGAGGTTCTCGAGCTGATCTGGAACCGCTCGCGCGAGCTCATGGCCCGGCACGCCGCCTGTTTCCAGGAGGACGTCGCCCCCGCGCTCGCCGACGAGGGCATCCACCTGGTGCGCTGGGAGGAGCTCACCGACAAGGAGCAGTCCCGGCTCTTCACGCTGTTCAAGCAGCAGATCTTCCCGGTGCTCACGCCGCTGGCGGTGGACCCCGCGCACCCGTTCCCCTACATCTCCGGCCTGTCCCTGAACCTCGCCGTCGTGGTGCGCAATCCGGTCTCCGGGCACCGCCACTTCGCGCGCGTCAAGGTGCCGCCGCTGCTCTCCCGCTTCCTGGAGGCCTCGCCGCAGCGCTACGTCCCCATCGAGGACGTCATCTCGGCGCCCAAGCACCTGGGCGAACTGTTCCCCGGCATGGAGGTCCTGGAGCACCACATGTTCCGGCTGACCCGGAACGAGGACCTGGAGGTCGAGGAGGACGACACCGAGAACCTCCTCAAGGCGCTGGAGAAGGAGCTCATGCGGCGCCGCTTCGGCCCGCCGGTGCGGCTCGAGGTCGAGGAGACCATCGACCGCTACGTCCTCGACCTCCTCGTGCGCGAGCTGAAGATCAGCGAGTCCGAGGTGTACCCGCTGCCGGGCCCCCTGGACCTCACGGGCCTCTTCGGCATCTCGAGCCTCGACCGGCCCGAGCTGAAGTACCCCAAGTTCATCGCGGGCACCCACCGCGACCTGGCCGAGGTCGAGTCCGCGTCCGCGCCCGACATCTTCGCCGCCCTGCGCGAGCGGGACGTGCTGCTCCACCACCCGTACGACTCGTTCTCCACGTCCGTGCAGGCGTTCCTGGAGCAGGCCGCCTCGGACCCGGACGTCCTCGCGATCAAGCAGACGCTGTACCGGACCTCGGGCGACTCGCCGATCGTCGACGCGCTGATAGACGCCGCGGAGTCCGGCAAGCAGGTCCTCGTCCTCGTCGAGATCAAGGCCCGCTTCGACGAGCAGGCCAACATCAAGTGGGCGCGCAAGCTGGAGGAGGCCGGCTGCCATGTCGTATACGGCCTCGTCGGCCTGAAGACGCACTGCAAGCTGTCGCTCGTCGTGCGCCAGGAGGGCGACACGCTGCGGCGCTACTGCCACGTCGGCACGGGCAACTACCACCCGAAGACGGCCCGCCTCTACGAGGACCTGGGCCTGCTCACCGCCGACTCGCAGGTGGGCGCCGACCTCTCCGACCTCTTCAACCGGCTGTCGGGCTACTCGCGCCGCGAGACGTACCGCCGTCTCCTCGTCGCCCCCAAGTCCCTTCGCGACGGCCTCATTTCGAGGATCAACAACGAGGTCCAGCACCACCGCGCCGGCCGCCCCGCCTACGTCCGCTTCAAGGTCAACTCGATGGTCGACGAGGCCGTCATCGACGCGATGTACCGGGCGGCGCAGGCCGGCGTACCCGTCGACGTGTGGGTCCGCGGCATCTGCGCCGTGCGGCCGGGCGTCGCGGGCCTGTCGGAGAACATCCGCGTACGGTCCGTGCTCGGCCGCTTCCTGGAGCACTCCCGGGTCTTCGCCTTCGGCAACGGCGGCGAGCCCGAGGTCTGGTTCGGCAGCGCGGACATGATGCACCGCAACCTCGACCGCCGCATCGAGGCCCTGGTCCGGGTCTCCGACCCGGCTCACCGCGGCGCCCTGAACCGGCTCCTGGAGACGGGGATGTCCGACACCACCGCCTCCTGGCATCTGGGACCGGACGGGAACTGGGTCCGGCACGCCAAGGACGCGGAGGGCCGGCCCCTGCGGAACGTACAGGAGATGCTCATAGACGCCCGGAGGCGCCGGCGTGGCACAGCAACACCTTGAGACAACGGGAGCCGAGGGTTCCGCGGGCGAGGTCGTCGCGGCCCATCTGCGCGAGCAGGCCACGGAGTTCCTGCGCTCCCTGCGGCAGCACCGCGAGAGCGGCGGCGCCGCACCCGGGGGAACCGCCGAGGAGGCGGCCGACGCGGCGCGCGCCCTGCGCCGCTCGGCCCGTCGCATCAGCGGCACGCTCCACACGTTCCGTCCCCTCCTCGATCCCGAGTGGTCCGACGCACTGCGCCCCGAACTGGCGTGGCTGTCGGGCACGCTGGCGCAGGAACACGCGTACGCGGGCCGCCTGGAGCGCCTGCTCTCCGCGCTGCACCGGC
This sequence comes from Streptomyces sp. CB01635, assembly GCF_002803065.1. Classification (GTDB taxonomy): domain Bacteria; phylum Actinomycetota; class Actinomycetes; order Streptomycetales; family Streptomycetaceae; genus Streptomyces. The sequence goes on along the minus strand of NZ_NNBL01000010.1, from coordinate 27,329 downwards.
TCTCCGGCGCGCACGCGGTCCCGGCCCAGGCCCCCGCGGCTCTCGCCGGGCGGGTGAGCACGGCCCAGCTGCCGCGCAACGAGAACACGGCCTCGGGGAATCTGACCGTGGGCGCGGCGAAGGCGGGGGCCCTCCTGGAGCGCCAGCTGACCCTGGCCCGGACCCGAGCCCACTCGACGGCACTGCAAGCACTCGGCTCGTCCCGCTTCCACGCGGTCGCGGACAACGTCGCCGTACTCGCCAGCGAGGTCCCGCTGCGCGCCGCCCCGGCCGACCTCGACGCGCTGGCCGCCACCGCGGAGTCCCGCCTCGCCGAGGCCGTCGCCGCGCTCCCCCTCCACCGGGCGGGCCACCCCTACAACGCGGAGGCACTCGTCCAGGGCCTCACCGCCGACACGGCGCCCCCGTCCCAGGACGCGCCCTGGCACCACGTACGCCTCCTGCTGCGGCTGCACCGCTATGCCCAGGAGGTCGTGCCGTGCGGACCCGGCGGCGGGCCGACCGACGCGGAGACCGAGGCGGCCGCCGCGCTCGACCGGCACCGGGACGCCGCCGAGGCCGCGGCCGCCGCGGCCCACGCGGCCCGCACCCCGCGCATCGCCCCGGCGACGGCCTACGCGCTCGGCGTCCTGCACGCCGACCAGCGCCACGAGGTGGAAGCGGCCCGTTTCGCGTTCCAGCGGGCCTGGCTGAAGGAGACGGTCCACACCACATGAGCAGCGGCGACGACACGATCCACGCGGCCGGCTGCGTGCTGTGGCGCCGCTCCTCCCACGACGACGTTCCCCAAGCTCTCCACTTCGATAGAGCAGGGGATGCCCCCATCGAAATCTGCCTCGTGCACCGGCCCAAGTACGACGACTGGTCGCACCCCAAGGGCAAGCTGAAGCGCGGCGAGGAGGCCCTCGCGGCCGCGCTGCGCGAGGTGGCGGAGGAGACCGGCTTCCAGTGCGCTCCCGGCGCCCGCCTCCCCACCACCCGCTACATCGCGAAGGGCCGGCCCAAGCGGGTCGACTACTGGGCCGCCGAGGCGACGGACGGCGGGTTCACGCCGAACCGCGAGGTCGACCGCGTCACCTGGCTCGCCCCGGCCGCCGCCCGTCACCGTCTGTCCCAGCCCCGCGACAAGACGCTCGTCGACGCGCTGCTCGACGCCCTCCACCTGGCATAGTCGCAATAAGTATCCGCGCCATCACAAAACGTCACACATTACCTCACCGCACCGACCGCCGAGGTTCACCCGCCGTTCACTCATGCCCATCGGTCGCTTCACCTGTCCTGCCTAATTTCGGCCTTACACGGTGCGAGTCGCCCACAAGGGCGAACACCGCACCGCCTACCTGGAACGAACAGACTTCGCACGCCGTCCCGGATCTCCGACCGGCGGCTCCTGGAAGGAACATCCGAAAGTGAAGCTTCAGCGCAAGAACCGGCTCCGCGCCCTCTCCCTCGGCGCCATCGCCGTCTCCGGCGCCCTGGCCCTCACGGCGTGCGGCTCGGACGACACGAGTGCCAACGGCGGTTCGAGCAGCGGCCCGACGGCCAAGGCCGGCAGCATCAAGTGCGACGACGCCAAGGGCCAGCTCCTCGCGAACGGTTCCTCCGCGCAGGCCAACGCCATCCAGGCCTGGGTCAAGGCGTACACCGCCGAGTGCAAGGACGTTCAGATCAACTACAAGCCCGAGGGTTCGGGCGCCGGTGTCACGGCGTTCACCCAGGGCCAGGTCGCCTTCGCCGGCTCGGACTCCGCGCTGAAGCCCGAAGAGGTCACCGCCTCCAAGAAGGTCTGCTCCGGCGGCCAGGGCATCGACCTCCCGATGGTCGGCGGCCCGATCGCGGTCGGTTACAACGTCCCGGGTGTCGACAACCTGGTCCTGGACGCCAAGACCCTCGCCCAGATCTTCGACGGCAAGATCAGCACCTGGGACGACGCGGCCATCGCCAAGCTGAACCCCAAGGCGAAGCTGCCCAAGACCAAGATCCAGGCGTTCCACCGCTCGGACGAGTCCGGCACCACGGACAACTTCACCAAGTACCTCAAGGCCGCCTCCCCGGCGGACTGGAAGTACTCGGGCGGCAAGGCCTGGCAGGCCAAGGGCGGCCAGTCGGCGCAGGGCTCCTCCGGCCTCGCCCAGCAGGTCAAGCAGACCGCCGGCGCGATCTCCTACTTCGAGCTCTCCTACGCCAAGGACGGCATCAAGACGGTCGACCTCGACACGGGCGCCTCCGCGCCGGTCAAGGCCACCGTCGAGAACGCCACCAAGGCGATCTCCGAGGCCAAGACCGTGGGCACCGGCAAGGACCTCGCCCTCGAGCTGAACTACGCGACGAAGGCCGACGGCGCCTACCCGATCACCCTCGTCACCTACGAGATCGTCTGCGACAAGGGCAACAAGGCCGACACCTTCAAGGCCACCAAGTCCTTCCTCACCTACATCGCGAGCCAGGACGGCCAGGACTCCCTGGCGGCCCTCGGCTACGCGCCCATCCCCGCCGAGATCAACGCCAAGGTCCGCGAGACCGTCGCGAGCCTGAGCTGACCCAGTGTGCGGCCCGTCCCCGATCGGGGGCGGGCCGCACCGTCCGGTGCATCGCCGCCTGGAGCCGCCCGACCGCGGCTCCGCAGACCGGAGAACCCCATGGATATATCCACGAAGACGACTGCTCCACCCACCCCCGCCGACCCGCCCACGCTGCAAAAGCGCGCGGCCCGCGGCGCCACCCGCCCCGGTGACCGGATCTTCCTCGGTCTCTCGCGCGGCTCCGGCATCCTGCTTCTGGTGATCATGGCCGCCATCGCGGCCTTCCTCACCTACCGCGCCTCGTTGGTGCTGTCCAAGAACGACGGCAACTTCCTCACGACCTTCGAGTGGAACGCCAACGCCACCCCGCCGGTCTTCGGCATCGCGGTCCTCGCCTTCGGCACGGTCGTGTCCTCGGTCATCGCCATGGCGATCGCCGTCCCGATCGCTGTCGGCATCGCGCTGTTCATCACGCACTACGCGCCGAAGAAGATCGGCGGCGTGATCGCGTACGTCGTCGACCTGCTCGCCGCCGTACCGTCCATCGTGTACGGCCTGTGGGGCGCCCTCTTCCTGGTGCCGCACCTCACCGGCTTCTACAGCTGGCTCAACGACTACTTCGGCTGGACCGGCATCCTCGAGTGGCAGGGCGGCGCCCCGCGCACCCTCCTCGCCGTCGGCATCCTGCTCGCGATCATGATCCTCCCGATCATCACGAACGTCAGCCGTGAAGTCTTCCGGCAGGCGCCCCTGATGCACCAGGAGGCCGCACTCGCGCTCGGCGCCACCCGCTGGGAAGTCATCCGCATGTCGGTGATCCCCTTCGGCCGCTCCGGCGTCATCTCCGCCTCGATGCTCGGCCTCGGCCGCGCGCTCGGCGAGACCATGGCCGTCGCCACGGTCCTCTCCCCCAGCTTCGAGATCAACGCCAGCCTGCTCGACCCGGGCGGCGGCACCTTCGCGCAGAACATCGCCGCGAAGTTCAGCGAGGCCACCGAGCAGGGCCGTGACGCGCTCATCGCCTCCGGTCTGGTCCTGTTCGTCATCACGCTGGTCGTGAACGGTGCGGCCCGCGCGATCATCGCCCGCCGCAAGGAGTACTCGGGGGCCAACGCATGAGCAACGCAACCGTCACCCCGCCGGCCCCCGGCACCAACTCCCTCAGCGCCGCGCGCCTGCCGCGCTGGGCCCCGTACGCCATCGCCGTCGGCGCCGTCGCGGTCGGCTGCGCGATCGGCCTGGGCGCCGGACTCGACAGCCAGATCCAGTGGGGTCTGATCGCCGCGGTCCTGTTCGTGCTCGGCACGTACGGCATCGCCACCGCCGTCGAGGGCAAGCGCCAGGCCAAGGACCGCGTCGCGACCAGCGTCGTCTGGGTCGCCTTCATCCTCGCCGTGATCCCGCTGGTCTCCCTGATCTGGGAGACCGTCTCGCGCGGCGTGAAGGTCCTGGACGTCTTCTTCCTGACGCACTCGATGGGCGTCGTCACCGACTACGAGCCGGGCGGCGGCATCTACCACGCCATCATCGGCACCCTGGAGCAGGTCGGCCTCGCCACCCTGATCTCCATGCCGATCGGCCTGCTCACCGCGATCTACCTGGTCGAGTACGGCCGGGGCAAGCTCGCCAAGGCGGTCACCTTCTTCGTCGACGTCATGACGGGCATCCCGTCGATCGTCGCGGGCCTGTTCATCCTCAGCTTCTGGATCCTGATCCTCGGCTTCAGCTACTCCGGCTTCGCCGGATCGATGGCGCTGTCCATCCTGATGATCCCGGTCGTCGTCCGCTCCACCGAGGAAATGCTCAAGCTCGTCCCGAACGAGCTGCGCGAGGCCTCCCTCGCGCTCGGCGTACCGAAGTGGCGCACGATCCTCAAGGTCGTCCTGCCGACGTCGATCGGCGGCATCACGACCGGTGTGATGCTGGCCATCGCCCGTATCGCCGGCGAGACCGCGCCCGTACTGCTGCTGGTCTGGGGCAACCCGCTCATCAACACGGACCCGTTCCAGGGACCCCAGTCCTCGCTGCCGCTGTACATCTACCAGCAGTACCAGAACAGCGGCGGCAGCCCGGCGGCGTACGACCGTGCATGGGCGGCGGCTCTCGTCCTCATCGCCTTCATCATGATCCTCAATCTGGTGGCCCGCGGCATCGCCCGCTGGAAGGCCCCCAAGACCGGCCGCTGACGCGGCATCTGGAAGTGAATTAGTTATGGCCAAGCGAATCGACGTCAGCGGCCTCACCGCGTACTACGGCTCCCACAAGGCGATCGAGGACATCTCGATGACCGTGGAGCCCCGCTCCGTGACGGCCTTCATCGGCCCGTCCGGCTGCGGCAAGTCCACCTTCCTGCGCACCCTGAACCGCATGCACGAGGTCACCCCCGGTGGCCGCGTCGAGGGCAAGGTGCTCCTGGACGACGAAGACCTCTACGGCACCCACGTCGACCCGGTCGCCGTGCGCCGCACGGTCGGCATGGTGTTCCAGCGCCCGAACCCGTTCCCCACCATGTCGATCTTCGACAACGTGGCGGCGGGCCTGCGCCTGAACGGCTCGTACAAGAAGAGCGAGCTCGGCGACGTCGTCGAGAAGTCCCTCAAGGGCGCCAACCTCTGGAACGAGGTCAAGGACCGCCTGAACAAGCCCGGCTCCGGCCTCTCCGGCGGCCAGCAGCAGCGTCTGTGCATCGCCCGCGCCATCGCGGTCGAGCCCCAGGTGCTCCTCATGGACGAGCCCTGCTCGGCCCTCGACCCGATCTCGACCCTCGCCATCGAGGACCTGATCGGCGAGCTCAAGGAGCGCTTCACGATCGTCATCGTGACGCACAACATGCAGCAGGCGGCCCGCGTCTCGGACCGCACGGCGTTCTTCAACCTGTCCGCGGTCGGCCAGCCCGGCAAGCTCGTCGAGATCGACGAGACCGAGCGGATCTTCTCCAACCCGTCGGTCCAGGCCACCGAGGACTACATCTCGGGCCGCTTCGGCTAGACACCACCAGCTCCTTGCGGTGCTGCATGGCGGTGCCACCGCAAGGCAAAGGGCCCGCCCCCTGGCTCCCGGGGGGCGGGCCCTCTTTTCGTACGAAGACTGCGTACTAGCCGAAGGCCAGATTCACGATCCAGAAGCTCCCCGCCGCGACCAGCGCCGCGGCCGGCATCGTGATGAACCAGCCCAGGACGATGTTCTTGGCGACGCCCCAGCGGACCGCCTTCACGCGCTTGGTGGCGCCGACGCCCATGATCGCCGAGGTGATGACGTGCGTCGTCGAGATCGGCGCGTGGAACAAAAACGCCGAACCGAACATGATCGACGCACCGGTCGTCTCCGCCGCGAATCCCTGCGGCGGGTCCAGCTCGATGATCTTGCGCCCGAGGGTCCGCATGATGCGCCAGCCACCCGCGTACGTACCGAGGGACAGCATCAGCGCGCAGACGAGCTTGACCCAGACCGGGATCGGGTCGCTGTAGGTCTCGTGCCCGGAGATGACGAGGGCCATCACCACGATGCCCATCGTCTTCTGCGCGTCCTGGAGACCGTGGCCGAGCGCCATGCCGGCCGCCGACACGGTCTGCGCGATACGGAAGCCGCGCTTGGCCTTGTGCGGGTTGGACCGCCGGAACAGCCACAGGATCGCGCACATGACGAGATAGCCGACGATCAGACCGATCACCGGCGAGGTGAGCATCGGGATGACGATCTTGTCGAGCACGCCGGACCAGTAGACGGCCGTCCCGCCGGCGAGCGCCGCGCCGACCATGCCGCCGAACAGCGCGTGCGACGACGAGGACGGCAGGCCGAAGTACCAGGTGACCAGGTTCCAGATGATCGCGCCGACGAGCGCGGCGAAGAGGATGCCCATCCCCTTGCCGCCCTCGGGAGTGGCGATGATCCCCTCACTCACCGTCTTGGCGACGCCGCTTCCCATGAAGGCACCGGCGAGGTTCATCACCGCGGCCATCGCGAGCGCCGCCCGAGGCGTCAGCGCACGCGTGGAGACCGACGTGGCGATGGCGTTCGCCGAGTCGTGAAAGCCGTTCGTATACGTGAATCCGAGCGCGACGCCGATCGTCACGATCAGTGCGAAGGTGTCCATGAGAAGGCCTCAGGACTCCTTGACGGCGATGGTCTCCACCGTGTTCGCCACGTGCTCGAAGGCATCCGCCGCCTCTTCGAGCACATCCACGATCTGCTTGAGCTTCAGGACCTCCATGGCGTCGTACTTGCCATTGAAGAGTTGCGCGAGCAGCTTGCGGTGGATCTGGTCGGCCTGGTTCTCGAGCCGGTTGACCTCGATCCAGTACTCGGTGAGGTTGTCCATGGTCCGCAGGTTCGGCATGGCCTCGGCGGTCAGCACGGCCGCGCGCGCCAGAACCTCGATCTGCTGCTCCACACCCTTGGGAAGCTCTTCGACCTGGTAGAGGACGACGAGGTCGACGGCCTCCTCCATGAAGTCCATGATGTCGTCGAGGGACGACGCGAGCTTGTAGATGTCCTCTCGGTCGAAGGGCGTGATGAACGAGGAGTTCAGCTGGTGGAAAATCGCGTGGGTGGCGTCGTCACCGGCGTGTTCCGCTGCCCGCATCCGCTCCGCGATCTCGGCCCGGGCGGAGGAATCCGCCCCGAGCAGTTCCATCAGGAGTTTCGAGCCCGTGACGATGTTGTCCGCGGATGCGGCAAACATGTCGTAGAAGCTCGTCTCCCTGGGGGTCAGACGAAAGCGCACGTGGGGTCCTCGGGGTGCTTTGGATTCGGTCAGGCTGATGCTAGGCGCATCATCCGGCCACGGCTAACCGGCAATACCCCAGTGTCGCCCATCGGGCACTGTGATGAGCACGGGGTCCCGCGAACCCGTCGGACCCCCTCGAAATTCGGTACCATATACCCACTAGGGGTATACAACGGGAGGACGCGATGACCACGGAAGCGACCGAGATCGTGACCGACCACGACGGCGGGACAGTGACGGACCACGACCGTGGAATCCACGGGTACCACCACCAGAAGGCCGAGCACCTCAAGCGCCTGCGCCGCATCGAGGGCCAGATCCGGGGCCTGCAGCGCATGGTCGACGAGGACGTCTACTGCATCGACATACTCACGCAGGTCTCCGCTTCCACGAAGGCTCTCCAGTCCTTCGCGCTCCAGCTCCTCGAGGAGCACCTGCGCCACTGCGTCGCCGACGCGGCGGTCAAGGGCGGTGAGGAGATCGACGCGAAGGTCGAGGAGGCGACGAAGGCGATCGCCAGGATGCTGCGCACCTGAGACGCCCGGGACGCGCACCGCGCGCCCTGCCCCTGTGACATACGCGACCCGGAGCCGGGGCGCGCCGGACGACCGGCCGCGCCCCTCACGGGTTCAGGACTCCCGGAACCCCTCGCCCCGGGGCCACCGTTCCTCGGCGACCCTCAGCACCTCGTCGATACGGTCCGCACTGAGCCGGTCCTCATCCGCGGCCGAAGCCGCGATGATCAATTCACCGCACAGCTCGATCTCGGCGAGGGCGACGTGGTCATGAACCGCCGTGCCGCCCACCGGAGCCACGTTCATCACCTCTTCCAGCCGTAAGCCGTAGCCGTAACCGACTTCCTAGAGTAGGGAGCGGCCTACGCACTGCGCATGGCACGGACGGACCATTTCCGGACGGCTAATTCTCGGCGATCTTCCCGGCGAAGATGTCCTTTGTGTCGGGAAGTTCGATATTCGCCGTAACCCCGAAGCCGTAGAGCAGAGTGGTGGACGCCACATCGACGACGTCCCTCTTGCCGCCCTGCCCCTTCCCCTTCCCGTTCCCCTTCACCGCAGTCGTCACCTTCGTCGTATTCACGAAGCTGAACCGGTGCCGCACTTTCCTGATCCGGCCCTCGTCGTCGAGGTACACGTCGAACGGCACCTGGTCCTTGGCGAACCCTTTCGCCGCGGCCGTCAGGGACTGCCGGCTGGCCGGGGAGGCGGCGTGGGCGGCGGCCGCCATGTCGACGGTCCCCCGGTAGTGCCGCACGACCGTCCCGGCGAGCTCGCTCTCCCCCACATACGTCACCTTGCGCGCGCCCCGCAGCAGTTCGGCGGCGGCCAGCGGATCCGTGGCCCCGCCCGTGACCAGGTTCCCGTCCGCCATGGACGCCGTCTCGACCCGCACCCACTTGTCGGCGGGCACCCCCGCGCCCCGGTTCTTCATGTACAGCGCGCCGGGCGCGAGGAGCTCGGTGATGGGGCGGTGCTCCTCGGCGCCGGAAGGATCCTGCGGAAGCACCACCTTCAATTGCCCGACGCGCGCCCGGTAGTCGTAGACGCCCTCGCCCCTGATGGTGACGCGGGTGCCGCCGCTCGCCATCTCCATGGACGTACGGGCCTTGGAACTACCCTCCCTGACCAGGCGGTCGGCCGCGTCGTGGACGGCGGCGGCGGAGTCGGCCGGGCTCTCGTTGTCCGCCTCGGCGGCGGCCGAACAGCCGGTGGTGAGGCCCATCACTCCGACCGCCGCGGCCGCTGCGACCGCCCGTGCTGCGCGTCCGTGCTGCACCATCGCCTGTCTGCCCCCAAGCTCTGTCAGTCCGAGCGTCCGCGGCCCCTCTGTCGACCGGATAACGACAGTTGCCTGCACCCGTCACGCGTACCGTTGAGGTGTGGCACAAGAGCAGTCCGAACTCCCCGAAACTCACCAGACGACCACGGCCGAACAAGGCCGTTTCTGCCTGGCCCGCTGCACCTGCGGCTGGCGCGGCCCCTCCCGCAGAGCCCGCTCGAAGGCGAGAAGCGACGCCGAGGAGCACACGGCCCGCCCCTGACCCGACCGCCCGGCGTGGAACCCCGCGCTCCCCAAAGACGTCTCGTACCCCGGGAAACAACGGGAGGCGTCCATGGATCGGCGTACGTTCATCGCAGTCGGCGCGGCCACCGTCACGGCAGGCGCGGCCACGGCATGCAGCACCGGCGCGGCGGGGGCCGGCGGGCGGACCACGCCCAGCGCGACGACCAGCGCGCCCATCCGCGCCACCAGCGCGAGCGCCTCCGCCGCGGCGAACCTCAAGGCACTCGCCAAGGACCTCGACGGTACCCTCGTCACCCCCGGCCAGGCCAAGTGGGCGGCCGCGCGCCAGCTCTACAACACCCGCTTCGACAGCCTGAAGCCGACCGCCGTCGCCTACGTCGCCCACCCCGACGACATCCGCACCACGCTCGCCTACGCGCGGGCGCACCACGTCCCCGTCTCGATCCGCAACGGCGGCCACTCGTACGCGGGCTGGTCGTCCGGCGACGGCCGCCTGATCCTCGACGTGTCCAAGCTCTCCGCGATCAGGGCCTCCGGGAGCGAGGCCGTGGTGGGCGCGGGCGCCAAGCTCATCGACGTGTACCGCGCGCTCGCCGCGAAGGGCGTCACCATCCCGGCCGGCTCCTGCCCCACCGTCGGCGTCTCCGGCCTCGCCCTCGGCGGCGGCCACGGCGTCGTCTCCCGCGCCTACGGCCTGACCTGTGACAGCCTCACCCAGGCCACGCTGATCACGGCGGACGGCAAGCAGGTCGTCGCGAACAAGAGCGAGAACAAGGACCTGTTCTGGGCCCTGCGCGGCGCGGGCAACGGCAACTTCGGCGTGGTCACCGAGCTCCGCTTCCGCACGCACCCCGCCCCGCAGGCCGTCTCCGCGTACATGACCTGGCCCTGGTCGAAGGCCACGGCCGTCCTGAAGGCCTGGCAGGAGTGGGGCCCCTCACAGCCCGACGAGATCTGGTCGTCCTGCCACATAGCCAACGCGGTGGGCGGCCGGCCGACCATCTCGGTCGCCGCGTTCTCCCTCGGCACGTACCGCGAGCTCCAGAACGCCGTCGACCGCCTCGCCGACGGCCCCGGCGGCCCCGGCCCCGCGTCGAACGTCTCGCTCAAGCGGCGCTCCTACGAGGAGTCGATGGAGGTGTACGCGGGCTGCTCGGCGTTCGCCGAGGACACGATGTGCCATCTGCCGGGCACGACCCCGGGGCGCAGCACGCAGGGGGCGCTGGGGCGCGAGACGTACGCGGCCCACTCCGACTTCTTCGACCGCTCCATCTCCTCGGCCGGCATCCGCGCCCTGTTCGCCAAGATGGAGAACGTCACCTCGGGCGCCGGCAGCATCGCGCTGACCGCGCTCGGCGGGGCGATCAACCGCGTCGACCCGACCGCCACCGCGTTCGTGCACCGGCGCTCCCGGATGCTCGCGCAGTACATCGTGTCCTGGCGGGCCGGAACGTCCGGCTCCACGGCCCGCGGCTGGCTCGATTCCACCCACGCGGCGATGCGCCCGTACGCGTCGGGGGCGGCGTACCAGAACTACACGGACCCGACACTGACGAACTGGCGCAAGGCGTACTACGGCGACGCGGCCACACGCCTGGCGACGGTCAAGAAGCAGTACGACCCGAACCGGTTCTTCACGTTCCCGCAAGCACTCTGAGCGCGCCCGATGTGAGCGCGTCCTGATCTGAGCGCGCCCCTGATCCGCGCCTCTGAGGGGCGCGGGGCTGTGACATTCTGCGGCTCCGCCGCGTGGGCACGACAAGCCCCCACCGGACCCGCAGCCGAAAGACCCTCAAGGGGCGCGGGGAACTGCGCAAACGCACGCCCGTTCCAGCGGTAAGCCCACACATACGGCTCAGCCAACACGCCCTCGACTGGCCCAAAGCGCAGCGCAGCGTTCCGCTGGGACCATGAACATGCCCCGAATAGTCCGAATACCCCGCATAGCCGCCGTCTTCGCGATCGCCGCCGCCGCGTTCGCCCTGGGCGTCACGACCGCCGCCGTCACCGACGACGACTCGGACCACCCCGCTTCGGGCCCCCTCGCGGTCACGTCCGGCGCCGTGGCACTGGCCGGCGCGGCCGGCGGCACCGTCCTCCTGTGCCGACGTGCGGCAGAAGAGGCTAAGCGGCCAGATCCCGCTCTTCAGACTCCCGCGGCTCAGGAATCTCCACCGTCTCCCGAGCCGACGAGGCAGGGCTAGGCGACCACACCAGCCACCGCAGCCGCGTCGTCCGCCCCACGGAGCGCGCCAGCGGGGTGAGCAGCGCGGACGCGAGCGGCGACAGGAGCAGTGCCACCGCCGTGCCGAGGGCGAAGCCGCCGACGACGTCGGTCGGGTAGTGCACGCCCATGAAGACCCGGCAGAACCCTTCGAGCACCGCGAGCCCAAGACCGATGAGCCCGAACTTGCGGTGGGCGACGAAGAGGCCGGCGCCGATGGCCATGGCGAGCGTCGCGTGGTCACTGACGAAGGAGAAGTCCGACTTGCCGTCGACGAGGACGTCGAGGCCCTCGTGGTCGGTGAAGGGCCTGGGCCGTTCCACGAAACTGCGGATCGGCACGTTCACCAGCACGGCGATTCCGGCCGCGAGCGGGGCCCATACGACGGAGGCGACGGACGAGGCGGCGTCGTCGAGCGAGTCCCGCTTCCGCACGCCCCACCAGCACCACAGGGTGAGCAGCACGAGCGCGAGCAGCAGACCGTACTCACCGACGAACGCCATGGCGCTGTCGACCCAGCCGGGGGCGTCCTTCGCCAGGCCGTTGATGTCGTAGAGCAGACCGACGTCGGGGTTGGACCCGGAGGCCCCGAGTGCCGAGAGTCCAGCCAGTCCAGCCATCTCGCCGCGGCCCCTTCGTCTTGCTGCTCAGTGGGCGCACACAGTCGTGCGCCGCTCGTCCACCCCCGTGGTCATAGATCCGCGGTCTTCGTCGATCCGCGATCGGCTCAGGAAAAGGAACGCACGGTCCCCTGTCCTTCGTTCCGCACTCCACCGAATGATCACGCAGACGTTATCGAAGAGAGACACGAAGCCGCAGCTCAGGGCAGGGCCCTAACGGAGAGTTCCGGCCATGTCACACTTCGGAGTTCCCGGTCGGCCTCTCGCTCGGCACCGCCTTCGCACCATCCTCGGTCACCCGCGTCGCCCCGAAATAGTCGGGTGTGTCGACCGGGTCGAACCGGATCACGGCACCCGGCCGCGGCGCGTCGATCATGTAGCCGCCGCCCACATAGATCCCGACGTGCCGGATCGCGCGGCTGTCGGTGAGGTCGTCCGAGAAGAAGACGAGGTCCCCCGGCAGCAGCTCGTCCCGCTTGGGATGCGGCCCGGCGTTGTACTGGTCGTTCGCGACCCGCGGCAGCTCGATCCCGACCTCCCGGTACGCGGCGAGCGTCAGCCCCGAGCAGTCGAACCGGCCGCCCTGATCGGCGGTCCCGTTCCCGCCCCACAGGTACTCGGTCCCGAGCTTCTTCTGCGCGTAGTAGATGGCGCCCGCCGCCTGCTGCGACGGCTGCACACGCCCGACCGGCCGCGCGAAGCTCTTCTCCAGGTTCGTGATCGTCTTCACGTAGTTCTGCGTCTCTCGGTACGGCGGTACGCCTCCGTACTTGATGACGGCGTACGCGCCCGCGTTGTAAGCGGCGAGCATGTTCTCGGTCTGATTGCCCGGCGCGTCCTTCACGTACTTCGCGAGCGAGCAGTCGTACGAGGCCGCGGACGGAATGGCGTCCTTCGGATCCCAGATGTCCCGGTCCCCGTCCCCGTCACCGTCGACCCCGTGCGCGGCCCACGTCCCCGGGATGAACTGCGCTATGCCGAGCGCCTTCGCGGGACTCTTCGCGTTCGGGTTGAACCCGCTCTCCTGATACAGCTGAGCGGCGAGCAGCGCCGGATTGATCGCGGGGCAGAGGTTCCCCCACTCCTGCACGATCGACTGGTACGCGGAGGGCACGGCGCCCTTGGCGAGCCCCACGGCCCCCTTGCCGACCCCGCTCGCGAGAGAGCCGGCGGCCATGAACGTACCGATGACGAGCAGCGTCACGAACCCGGTCCCCCCGGCGGCGAGCGCACCCCCGACGACCCACGCCTTACGCACCGTCAACCGCCCCTCGCCGCCCCGAAGTCCACCGCGTCAGTTTAGATGCGGGTGTGGCGATACGAGGCGAGTCGATGCGGTTGGCTCGTTTCGGCACTCGGCCCACAACAGCTTGCCTCGACGGGCCGTACCGAGGGAGTACGCGCCCCAGGCGTCGGCGCAGGCCCGCACGAGGTGCAACCCGCGGCCGGATTGCGCCGCGTCGGCCGAGATCCCTCCCGCGTGGAACCCGGGAGGGATCTCGGGGCTGGAGTCCCACACGGACACGCGGACCCCGCCGGGCGAACGGGGCGCGAGGCGCAGACCGTACGCGCCGGTGGTGTGGAGGTGGGCGTTGGTGAGGAGTTCCGAGGCGAGCAGCTCGGCGTCGTCACGGAGGTCGGCGAGCCCGTGCGCGTCGAGGATGACGCGCAGGGCGGCGCGAGCGATGCCGGGGGCACGGGGGTCGTGGGGCAGATGGAGGGCGTAGGTCCAGGGGGGCGGGGTTACCGTGGCCATGGAAGTCTCCGGTTGGCGTGGGGAGTTGGGTGCCCAGTGACGATGAATGACCACTCCTGTGAGTGACTCTGCAGGACAGAGGAGCTAGGACCGTGAGGACCAACCCGACGGGCCGTCAACTCCGGCTCGGCACCGAGCTGCGCAAGCTCCGCGAGCGAGCAGGCCTGAGCTCGACGGCGGCGGCCCAGCAGCTCGGCATGAAGCAGGCACAGGTCAGCAACATGGAGACGGGCCGGGTCGGGGTGAGCGCGGAACGCGTACGCACGCTGGCGGCCCAGTACGACTGCTCCGACACGGCCCTCGTCGACGCCATCGCGGGAATGACCGGCGACCGGAAGCGCGGCTGGTGGGAGGAGTAGCGCGACATCCTGCCCGGCACTCTTCTGGATCTCGCCGAACTCGAATGCAACTCGATGCGCCTGCGCTCGGCCGTGACGGTACACATCCCCGGCCTGTTCCAGACGATCGAGTACGCCCGCGAGGTCTTCCGCCAGAGCGTCCCTCAGCTCCCACCACCCGACGTCGAGCACCGGGTCTCGTTCCGGATCAAGCGGCAGGCCGTCCTCTTCCAGGAGTCCCCGGTCCCACAGCAGGTCTTCATCCATGAGGCGGCCCTGCGGATGAAGCTCGGGGGTCGTGACGTGACCCGCGCACAGCTCAAGCACCTGCTGGACATGAACGAGCGCGAGCACATCGCGATCGGTGTCATCCCGTTCGACACCGGGGTCCTGGCCGGTTCCGGACAGTCGATCTACTACTCCGAGGGCTCCGTGCCCCACCTCGACACCGTGAACCTTGACCAGTCGCACGGCCCGGTCTTCCTCGACGCCGAGGCACAGCTGCACAAGTACCGCGTACTGCTCGACCGGATGGAGGCGGCCTCGCTCCCACCCGCGAAGTCGCAGGACTTCATCCACTCCGTCGTCCACGACCTGTGAAGGAGCCCAAGGTGACAGATCTGAACTGGCAGAAGTCGTCTTACTGCGCAGAGGGCAACTCCTGCGTGCACGTCGCCAAGGACACCGGCGCAGTGCACGTCACCGAGAGCGCCGACCCCAGCAGAGCGATACTCAGCACCGCCCCCAGCGCCTTCGCCGCCCTCCTCCAGGCGCTCAAGGCGAAGCCTCATGTCTGACCTGCGCTGGGAGCGGGCCGCCCCCGAAGGGGCCGACGGGCCTGGCCCCTGGATCGAGATCGCTTTCGGCCCGGACGACCTCGTGCATCTGCGCGAGACCTCCGCCCCCGAGACCGTCGTCACGACTACGCAGAGGAAGTGGGACGCCTTCGTACTCGGCGTCCAGGCAGGCGAGTTCGACCACTTCGTCGAGGACGCCGACCAGCAGAGCCCGTAGCCACGGGATTGGCGGATTCGGGCACCGGGAGCGTTCGGTGACCGCAGGTCAGAGGCGGGCGGCCCCGCCGAGCCCGGCCCGAATCTGCCAGTCACCCCACAATCCGCAGGCGCCGCGCAGCGGAAAAGTGGCCAACGAATCGTCACTCGACAGGTCACGGCGCAGGCCGGACGTTCATTGCCCCAGGTGACTCTCCGTGATACACAGAGTGACCATACGTCGGTTCGTATACGCAAACACGTTCCGCCGTACGAACTCAGCCAAGGAATGGCGCCAAGTCGGCAGGCATCCGCGGCGATCTGGGCAAGAATGGGCCTGACCTCTGCGCTGCGGCGGGGGCGACAGAACTACCCACATGGGGCGGTGAGTTACACATGCTGCTGGCAGCCGGCAAGGGCAACATCGACACCATCATCGGCGGGATCGCCCCCGACTGGGGCCCATTCCAGAACCTCGGCAAGGAAGCCCAGGTCATGGTCGAGGTCGTCATGGCGGTGGCGATCCTGCTGTGCCTGGGCATCGCGATCTGGGGTGCGGCCAAGCAACGGATCGGCGCGACGGCCCTGCGCGACACATTCAGCGCCGAGCAGGGCAAGGGCCTCATCGTCGCGGGCCTGACCGGCGTATTCATCATCGGCTCACTCGGCACGCTCTTCACCATCGTGTACGGCATGGCGATCTAGCCCCTGTTCCGCCCGCTCCGGTCTCATCTGCACTGAGGTTGCAACTCCCTGATGTCGAGTCACCACACCGCGCCCGCGCGGAAAGCAGCGCGGCTACCGTCGTACGTGGCGGTTCAGCACGAGCCTGAGGGGGCGTACGCGGGATGAGTCCGGGCGACGGCAACGACGACGACGGCCTCTACGGCGGCACGGGCCAGACCCGCACGCGCCTGCCGGAGGGCGGGCCGGGCGACGGATACGGCGACGGGCGCAGACCTGCCAGGTCGTCATCGCGCAGCCTCATCACGGTGGTCGGGGTGGTGGTGCTCCTCATCGCGGCTATCGCCTTCGCGAATCGTGGCGGGGACGAGTCCTCTTCGGGAGACGGCGACGCCAAGAAGCCGGGCGCGTCCGCGACGGCGGCAACCGGAACGAAGCCGGTTGCTTCGGGGTTCGCGCATGACGAGCAGGGCGTTCAGTCGGCCGCTGCCAATTACGCGGTGTCTCTGGGTTCTGACGGGATGTTCAACGAGTCTCGGCGACACGAGATCGTGCAGAACATCACCGACTCCAGCGCTCTCGAGCGGCTTCAGTCGGGCTTCGATGCCGACTACTCGCAGGCCTTCCTGAAGAAGATCGGCCTCAACTCGGACGGCAGTGCTCCGTCCGGCAGCACCTTCGTGAACCGAACCCTGCCCGCAGGCGCCAAGGTCAGCAGCTACAGCGACAGCAACGCGACCGTCGAAGTCTGGTGCAACGGCCTGTTCGGTCGCACCGGCGAGAGCTCCACCAACCCTGTGACGAGCAGCTGGTTCACGGTGACCATGAAGCTCAAGTGGGACGGGGACTGGAAGGTCCTGGACACCCAGCAGAAGACGGGCCCCACCCCGGTCAACGGCGACAACCCTGTCTCCGGAGCCGACGAGATCGGCGGCGCGGTCAAGGACTTCGGAGGGTTCACTTATGCCCGATAATCCGCGCCGCCTGCTGAAGCTCACCGCCCTTGTGGCAACGGCCCAAACCACGGGCATTCTGTTGGCCACGCGTGCCTTCGCGGCCCCAGACCCCAAGAAGGACGACCCTTGCGGACTGATCGCTGGTCCCGCCAGGAAATACTGCGAACGCAGCGACGGAGGATCCGGCGGCGGCACCCCCGCCACACCCCCCGGCACCACCAACCCCCTCGACCCCCTGTCCAGCCTCGCAAGAGGCTGTGCCGACGCCGCGTCCTGGACCGTGGACATGCTCAGCAAGTCCATCAAGCAGACCGCCGACGTCGACTTCACCAACCCGAAGTTCCTCCAGCAGTACGCCATCGTGTTCGCGGCGTCGGCGATTCTCACGTTGCTGCTGTGGCTGCTCGCCGTGGCCAAGAGGGCCGTCCGGGGAGTCCCCCTCGGTACCGCCCTCTCCGAGGCCATCGGGTTCCTCTGGCTCACGGTCATCGCGTCCGCGTTCACGCCGCTGATCCTCTACACCGTCGTATCGGCGACGGACGGAGTGTCGGACGTACTGGCGAAAGCCACTGGTGACCAGACGGACGCGTTCTTCGGGACGTTCTCCGGTGCGCTGAAGAAGGGCGACGACATAGGGGGCGGGCCGATCATGCTGATCGTCGTCTCGCTGGTGTCGATCCTCGCCGCGGGCGTGCTGTACCTGGAGCTGTATCTGCGGGCCGTGCTGCTGTACGTGGGCGCTCTGCTCGGGGTCGTCGTCTACGCAGGGCTCGTCGACAAGAACCTGTGGGGACACGTGCGCCGCTGGGCCGGCGTGATGATCGCCGTGATCCTGGTGAAACCGGTGATTGTCATCGTGCTCGGGCTGGCCGGCGCGTTGTCCGGGTCGGAAGGGCCGGACTCCCTCGCCGCCGTCGTCTCCGGTCTCGCCATCGTGCTGCTCGCGATCTTCGCCAGCGGCATGATCTACCGCTTCGTACCCGGCTTCGGCGACGAGATCGCCAACGGCCGTAACAACCGCATCATGCGCGGCGCCGAGAACAAGGCCGCCGCAGTCATCAGTTCACCCGCCGCACTCGTCTCGCAGGGCATCAAGACGCACAGCGCCCGTGCGGACGGTGGCGGCGGCAGCGGTGGCGGCCAGTCCCGGGCCCGCCCCGCGAACCCCGTGTCGGGAGGCGTGGCCGCACACAGCACACGCCCCTCCTCCGGGGGCAGTGGCGGTGGCGGCGGATCTGTCCCCTCCGCCGCACCTCCGCCCCGTACGAGTCCCACGAACACGCCGCACGCGCGCAATACGCGTAACGGCGGGAACACCGGCAACAGCAATCGGCAAGGAGGTGCAGGGCGTTGACGACCCAGTCCCATGTGTCCCCATCGGTCACGCCCCGCCGTACGTATCTGATCGGCCGTGCCCGGCCGAACGCCATCGTCGGCAGGAACCGCGAGACCGGCGAGATCGCCCTCATCATCGGGGGCGCTTTCCTGGGCATGATGTGCGGGCTTCTCGTCCCCGCCCTGTCCCTGCGCATCATGCTGCTCCTGGGCTTCCCGCTGATCGCGCTCGCGGCCGTCTACATCCCGTACAAGCACCGCACCTTCTACAAGTGGTTCGAGATCAACCGCAGTTACAGGCGGCAGCTGAAGCGCGGCACGACGTACCGGTCGCGGGCCATGGACGCGGGGGTGCGGCTCGACGGGCGCGAGGTGGAGATCGGGCCGCCACCGGGCATCGGCCGGCTGACCTGGCTGGCCGCGCCGTTCGGGCCGGACGAGATCGCCGTGCTGCTGCACGCCGACCGGCGGACCGTCACCGCCGCCATCGAGATCGAGGGCCCGGGTGTCGGGCTGCGGGACAGCGAGGACCAGGAGGCGCTGGTCGACCGGTTCGGGACGCTCCTGAAGCACGTCGCGAACGGGGACGGGTTCGTCACGCGGCTGCAGATGCTCGCCCGCACGCTCCCCGCCGACCCCGACGCGCACGCCAAGGACGTCGCCGTGCGCGGTGACGACCGCACGCCGGGCTGGCTGCAGCAGTCGTACAACCAGCTCCAGTCGATGGTGTCGACGAGCAGCGAACAGCACCGCGCCTACCTCGTGGCCTGCATGCACTTCACGCGCGAGCTGGCCGCCGAGGCGCACGCCATGGCGCGCGCGGCCCGTCCGCACAGCGGCCGCAAGGTCGACCGGGACGCCGGGCTCGCGGTCGTCATGGCGCGCGAGCTGACCGACATCTGCTCGCGCCTCCAGGAGGCCGACATCCGGGTGCGGCAGCCGCTCGGGCAGGGGCGGCTCGCCTCGCTCGTGCACTCCATGTACGACCCGGACCATCCGATCGACCACATTCAGGCCATGACCAAGCGCAACGCCTGGCCGGCCGAGCTGGACGCGATGGAGCCGACCTATCTCCAGGCCAAGACGCGTGAGTCGTCCACGCGCGCGCCCTGGTGCCACGCCACCGCCTGGGTGAAGGAGTGGCCGATGACGCCGGTCGGCGTGAACTTCCTGGCGCCGCTCCTCGTCCACACCCCCGACGTCATCCGCACCGTGGCCGTCACGATGGACCTGGAACCCACCGAGGTCGCCATCGAGCGGATGCTCACCGAGAAGACGAACGACGAGGCGGACGCCAGCCGCGCCGCCAAGATGAACCGGACCGTCGACCCGCGCGACGTCGCCGCCAACACCCGTCTCGACCAGCGCGGCGAGGACCTCGCGAGCGGCGCGGCCGGGGTCAACCTCGTCGGCTACATCACCGTCTCCTCCCGCTCCCCGGAGAGCCTCGCGCGCGACAAGCGCACGATCCGCGCCTCCGCCGGCAAGTCCTATCTGAAGCTGGAGTGGTGCGACCGCGAGCACCACCGGGCCTTCGTCAACACATTGCCGTTCGCGACCGGCATCCGACGGTAGAGGCAGGGCTCTGAGATGCGGGATCCGCTGTCCATGGCCACGGACGCCTTCACCTCCTTCCTGTTCGGGAAGGTGGAGACGACCCGGCTCCCTGTGCGTACGTCGACGGGCCAGGCCCAGGCGGTCTATCTGCCGACGGCCGCCCCCGGCCTCGGCGACTCGGGCGTCATCATCGGCCGCGAGGTCTACTCCGGCAAGGGCTACATCTACGACCCCTTCCAGCTGTACGGGCAGCAGCTGCCCGCCCCGCACTGGCTGGTCCTCGGAGAATCCGGCAACGGCAAGTCCGCGCTGGAGAAGACGTACGTCCTGCGGCAGCTGAGGTTCAAGGACCGCCAGGTCGTCGTCCTCGACGCGCAGGGTGAGGACGGGGTCGGCGAATGGAACCTCATCGCCCAGGAGCTGGGTATAACTCCCATCCGGCTCGACCCCACGGCCGCTCTGGACATGGGGATCCGGCTCAACCCGCTCGACCCGGCGATCACGACGACCGGCCAGCTCGCCCTGCTCCGGACGATCATCGAGGTCGCCATGGGGCACGGCCTCGACGAGCGCTCCGGCTTCGCCCTCAAGGTCGCGCACGCCTACGTCAACGAGACCATCGTCGACCGCCAGCCCGTCCTGACCGACATCGTCGAGCAGCTCCGCCACCCGGAACCCGAGTCGGCGGAAGCGATGAACGTGGCCATAGACGACGTACGGGCGTGGGGACTTGATGTCGCCCTCGTCATCGACCGGCTCGTGGACGGTGACCTGCGCGGCATGTTCGACGGTCCGACGACGGTCGGCATCGACCTCGACGCGCCGCTGATCGTCTTCGACCTCTCCCACATCGACCGCAACTCCATCGCCATGCCGATCCTCATGGCGATCGTGGGCGTGTGGCTGGAGCACACCTGGATCCGGCCGGACCGCAAGAAGCGCATCTTCCTGGTGGAGGAGGCGTGGCACATCATCAACTCGCCCTTCGTGGCGCAGCTGTTCCAGCGGCTCCTGAAGTTCGGGCGGCGGCTCGGTCTGTCGTTCGTGGCGGTCGTCCACCACCTCAGTGACGTGGTGGACGGGGCCGCGGCCAAGGAGGCGGCCGCGATCCTGAAGATGGCGTCGACCAGGACCATCTACGCCCAGAAGGCCGACGAGGCACGGGCCACCGGTCTCGTACTCGGCCTGCCACGCTGGGCCGTGGAGATCATCCCCTCGCTGACGCCGGGCATCGCGGTCTGGGACGTGAACGGGAACGTCCAGGTCGTGAAGCACCTCATCACCGAGACGGAACGGCCCCTGGTCTTCACCGACCGCGCCATGACGGAGTCCTCCGCCGAGACGCTCGGTGACGACGACGCGATGCGCGCCGCCGACCTGGAGGCGGAGGAACGGGCGGCCGCGTTCGTGGAACAGCACATGGGCGACCGGTACAAAGACTCGTCGGAGTCGACGGTGGCCTGAGACCTGAGGTCTGAGGCCTGAGCCTGAGGTCTGTGGCCTCAGTTACTGGTGGGGCTCGGCGAGAGCGAGAGCGGGATGCGGCGGGACGACGCCTACGAGCGGGACGACAGGTACGGGGAGCGGGGCCGTGGTGGCCCCGCCCCGCGGGAACGGGAACGCGGCGTTCCCGACGGGCTGCTCCTCGGCGTGCTCGCGTTCCTGCTCGGCATGACCGTCATGGTGTGGACGGCGACGGGCCTGTCGGGTCTGTTCTCCAAGGGCGCCTGGCCGGACGGCGTGACGATCCGCCATACGCCGGTGGCGATGCGCTCCCTCATCGGCCGCCCGCACGACCTGCCGGGCGCGTGGCCGGACACCCCCGACGGGCAGCTCTCCGGGTACGGGCTGTTCTGGGGCCTGTTCATCGGCCAGGTGCTCGTGCTGATCGTGCTCGCGGTGTTCGTCGCGGGGACGGTGGCGCGGTGGCGGGCCGTACGGCGGAGGGGCCGGGCGGAGACCGCTGCCGCTCCGCCGGCCGAACCGGCGCCTGCGGTCACGCCCGCTCCCCGGGCCACAGTCTCGGAGGTCGTCCCGGCAGCTGGGGCGGAACCCCCTGACCGTCACGCGCACGTCCAGCACGACCAGCGCCCCGTACACGACCAGCACCGCGAGCACCTCGAGCACCTCGCGAGTCCCGTCACCCCGGCCGCCGCCCCCATGGCCGTCCCCGCGCCCCGCGGCCCCGTCGTCCTCGGCCCCGCCGAGACCCGGGCTCCCCGGGCCATTCAGGCCATCCGGGACGCCGAGGGTCCCGTCCTCGTCGTCACGTCGTCGGCGAGTGTCTGGGCCGAGACCAAGGACGCCCGGTCGAAGCTCGGCCCCGTCCTCGTCTACGACCCCACCCACCTGTGCGACACCCCGGCCCGCCTCCACTGGAACCCGGCGCAGGGCTGCGAGGACAAGCCCACGGCCGCGTCCCGGGCAGCCGCGCTCCTGGCCCCGATCCGGCCTGCCGCCAAACTCGACATGGCCACCGCCGACACGGCGGAGACGCTGCTGCGGAGCTTTCTGCACGCCGCCGCCGTGGACGCGAAGCCCTTCCGGCACGTGCACCGCTGGGCGCAGGGCAGTCAGGTCCAGGAGGCCGTACGCATTCTGCGTACCAGCCCGAAGGCCGCGGCCGGCGCCGCGGGCGAGCTGGAGGCCGCGCTCACCTCCCATCTCGAACGCCGGGACATAGCACAGGAGTTGACGGCGCGCGCTCTGTCCTCGCTGTTCTCGGTCCACATCCGCGAGGCCTGCACCCCAAACCGAACTGATGCGCTCACCCTGGATTCCTTCGTGAATGAAGGGGGCACGCTTTATGTGGTGGGTGAAGCCATCGAGGATCCCAAGGCGGACCCGGGCGCGATGCCCCTCCTCACGGCCCTCGCCTCAAGCGTGGTCGAGCACGGCCGGCGCATGGCCGAACGGTCATCTGCCGGTCGGCTCGACCCACCAATGGCGCTCGTCCTCGACGATGTCGCCGCGGTGGCTCCGCTTCCCCAGCTGCCGGAGCTGCTGTCCACCGGAGCGGACCGGGGTCTGCCGACCCTGGCCCTCCTCCGCTCCCGGGAACAGGGCCGGGCCCGCTGGCCACACGCCGACCTCCCGGCTCCCTAGGCCTTGTTGCCCCCGGATCCCTCCAGCACCATCTCGTACTCGCACTTCGACGGGTCCGACGGCACCGCCACGCGCGCACCACTGGGGACGAAGCCGAACCGCCGGTAGAACGCCCGCGCCCGCGCGTTGTCCTCGTGCACGTACAGCCGCACCCGCTCCAGGCCCTCCAGCGAGCGCGCCCACTCCACGGCCGCCAGGAACAGCGCCTCGGTCACGCCGCTCCCCCGGTGCTCGGGCCGCACGTACACGCCGACGAGATGCGCCTGCCGCACGTCGCTCGTCTCGCCGAACGCGAGCGGCGCCCCGGCCTCCTCCACCCGCACGGTCACGGACCCCCACCACCGGCCGTCCGCTCCCTCGGCGACGAACTGGTGTCCGGAACCGTCGAGTTCGAACCGCCCGGCCCGGTCCCGCCAGAACTCCTCGGGCCGCGCGAGCGCGGTCTCGTACGTCTCCAGGAAGGCGATCGGCGCCGCCGGATCGCGCAGGGACGCGAGCCGTATCTCCCGCACCGCCTCCCACTCCTGTGACCGGACAGGCCGTACGACGTACTCCTCGGCAGGCTCCATGGGGCGGACCCTACGGGACCGTCGTACCGGGGTACTACGCGTTTTCCGCAGCTCCGGACCGCGGTCGGACGCCCCGTCCCCGCCCCTTTTTCTACCTTCGAAGCATGACGATCAGGGCACACGGACTCACCAAACGCTACGGCGACAAGACCGTCGTCCAGGACCTCACCTTCACGGTCAACCCGGGCACCGTCACCGGCTTCCTCGGCCCGAACGGCGCCGGCAAGTCCACCACCATGCGCATGCTCCTCGGCCTCGACGCCCCCACCTCGGGCCGCGCCACCGTCGGCGGCCGCGCCTACGCCGCACACGCCGCGCCACTGCACGAGGTCGGCGCCCTCCTGGAGGCCCGCTCGATCCACCCGGGCCGCACCGCGTTCCACCACCTGATGGCGCTCGCCCACACGCACGGCGTGCCGCGCTCCCGCGTCGACCACGTCCTCGCGCTCACCGGCCTCACCGAGGTGGCGGGAAAGCGCGTGAAGGGCTTCTCCCTCGGCATGGGCCAGCGCCTGGGCATCGCGGCCGCGCTCATCGCCGACCCGGCCACCGTCATCCTGGACGAACCGGTCAACGGCCTCGACCCGGAGGGCGTCCTGTGGGTCCGCAACCTCCTCAAGTCCCTTGCCGCGGAGGGCCGTACGGTCCTCGTCTCCTCGCACCTGATGAGCGAGACGGCCCTGACCGCGGACCACCTCATCATCATCGGCCGCGGCCGCCTCCTCGCCGACACCACCGTCTCCGAACTCGTACGCGAGTCAGGCGCGGCCTACGTCAAGGTCGTCACGCCCGAAGCCGTACGCCTGCGCGAGCTCCTGTCCGGCGCCCCCGGCGTCGACGTCACCGGGGAGTCCCCCGACACCCTGCACGTCCGCGGCACCGACGCCCCGGACATCGGCCGCACCGCCGCCACGCACGGCATCCCCCTCTTCGAACTCACCCCGCAGACCGCCTCGCTGGAGCAGGCCTTCATGGACCTCACCCACGACTCGGTCGAGTACCAGGCCACCGCCCTGACAGGAGCAGCAGCATGACCACCGCAGTCCCCTACCGCGTCACCGCACCCCGTGTGCTGCGCTCCGAGTGGCACAAGTTCTGGACCCTGCGCTCCACGTGGATCACCTTCGCCGTCGCGAGCGCCCTCGTCCTCGCTGTCGGCGTCACCATGGGCTCGACGTACGACGGCGACGACTCCGAGATCGACACCGTCGTCTTCGTCCTCCTCGGCACCCAGCTCTCGCAGATCTGCGTCGCCGTCCTCGGCATCCTGGTCACGGCGAGCGAGTACTCGACGGGGATGATCCGCGCCTCGCTGACGGCGGTCCCGCGCCGGCTGCCCGTGCTGTGGTCCAAGGCCGGCGTGTTCGCGGCCGTCGCGTTCGCCCTGAGCTTCGTGACGAACGTGGTCACGTTCCTCGTCGCACAGATCTGGCTCTCCGACGGCGACAAGGCGACCTCGCTCACCGACGCGGGCGTCCTCGGCGCCCTCGCGGGCAACGCCGCCGGCATCACCCTGATGAGCCTGATCGCCCTCGGTCTCGGCGGCCTGCTCCGCTCGGTCCCGGCCGCGATCGGCGCCTTCGTCGGCGGCGTGATGATCCTCCCCGAGATCCTCGGCATGCTCCCGTACGACGCCGTGGACAGGGCCGTCAACTACTTCCCGACCCAGTCCGCCGAATCCCTCGGCTCCGCCACCCGACTCACCGACGCGGTCTCGCCCGCCATGGGGCTCCTCTCCCTGACCCTGTGGGCCGCCGCGGTCCTCACGGCCGCGGCCCTGCTTCTCAGGCGCCGCGACGTATGACGCCCCGCGGAACCCTCTCCCGTACGAGGATGAAGCGGTGACGGACGAGGTGACGGACGACAGGACCCAGGGGCCCGAGCGGGCCCCCTTCCCCCTCACCGCATACGTCCAGCGGCTCACCGAGCGGGTGCGCGCCTTCGACCGGCGCCGCCCGCTCGTCTGGGATCTGCACCTGACGGGCTTCTTCGTCACCGCCGCCGTCATCGACTACGCGGGCGGCGGCTGGCGCAACATCGCCCACAACACCGACGTACCGGGCCCGCTGATCCTGTGCCTGAGCCTCGCTCTGACCGTGCCCCTGCTGTGGCGCCGCACGCGCCCGATGACGGCCCTCGCGGTGATGGTGGCGGCAGGTGTCGTGAACAGCTGGACGGGCGCCCTGCTCCAGGCGGCGCTGGTCCAGCTCATCGTCGTGTTCAACGTCTCGCTGCGCCGCCCCCTCAAGCTCCTTGCCGCCGCCTGCGCGCTGACGATCGCACCGGTCGTCGTGGGCGTCGCCCGCTATCCGAAGGGCAGTTGGGACCAGCAGATCGTCCCGCAGGTGTGGGCCATCACCCTGGTGGCACTGCTCGGCATCGCGGTCCGCAGCCGCCAGGAGTACACGTCGTCCCTCGTCGAGCGCGCCCGCCGCCTGGAGATCGAGCGCGACCAGCAGGCCCAGCTCGCCGCGGCTGCGGAACGCACCCGCATCGCACGCGAGATGCACGACATCATCGGCCACAACCTCTCCGTCATCACGGGCCTCGCCGACGGCGGTTCCTACGCGGCGGTCAAGAGCCCCGAGCGCGCCGGGCAGGCCCTGGAGGCCATCGCGACGACGAGCCGCCAGGCCCTCGCGGAACTGCGCCGTCTGCTCGACGTCCTGCGCGAAGAGAGCGTGCCCACAGCCGAGTTGGCCCCCCAGCCGGCACTCACGGACCTGGACCAGCTGGTCGACGGAGTGCGCGCGGCCGGCCTGCCCGTACGCCTCGCGCTGCGCGGCAGCCCAGGCTCCCTCGCCCCTGGAAAGGAACTGACGGTGTACCGCGTCGTGCAGGAGGCGCTCACCAATACGCTCAAGCACGCCGGTCCCGGCGCCTCCGCGGCCGTCGACGTCACGTACGGGGACGACGGGGTGCGCGTCAGCATCACGGACACGGGCCGCGGAGGCCGCTCACCGGAGCCGGGCGCGGGACGCGGCCTGACCGGCATGCGCGAGCGAACTGCCCTCTACGACGGCACACTTGAGGCAGGCCCGCTGCCCACGCCCCCGGGCGGCTGGCGCGTCCATCTCCACCTCCCGAAGGAACCCTCCCCGTGACCAGCGTGCTCATCGTCGACGACCAGCCCATGCAGCGCTTCGGCTTCCGCATGCTGCTGGAGAGCCAGGACGACCTGACCATCGCCGGCGAGGCGGGCGACGGCGCCGAGGCGGTCCGCCTCACGGCACGCCTCCACCCGGACGTCGTCCTGATGGACATCCGCATGCCGGGCCTCGACGGCATCGAGGCCACGCGCCGCATCGTCGCGTCCGGCGCCCGCACCCGGGTCCTGATCCTCACGACGTTCGACCTCGACGAGTACGCGTACGACGGCCTGCGCGCGGGAGCGTCCGGCTTCCTCGTCAAGGACGCGCTGCCGGAGGAACTCCTCTCCGGGATCCGGGCGGTCGCGACGGGCGACGCGGTGGTCGCCCCGAGCCTGACGCGCCGTCTCCTGGACGCGTACGTCCAGCACTTGCCGGCCACGAACGCACCCCAGGGCCCCGACCCGCGCATCGCCGCCCTCACGGAGCGGGAACGCGAGATCCTCACGGTCATCGCCCAGGGCTGGACCAATTCGGAGATCGCCGCACGCCTGCACCTGGCCGAGTCGACGGTGAAGACCCATGTGAGTCGCATCCTGGCAAAGACGGGCGCCAGAGACCGGGTGCAGGCGGTGATCGTGGCGTACGACGCGAAGCTGGTGGAGCCGGCCTGAATCTGTGGCTCGCTTTATGGCCGGGAACGCAAAAAAGCCTCATTCCCCGAGTTTTCACTCGGGGAATGAGGTTTTTTATCAAAATTAGTTCGGCGGCGTCCTACTCTCCCACAGGGTCCCCCCTGCAGTACCATCGGCG
>NZ_NNBL01000001.1:466723-967266 GCF_002803065.1 Streptomyces sp. CB01635 | reverse complement strand
CTACCCCACCCAACTCGCCGCCGCAGCTTGACGAGTTAAGGACCTGAGGTGTCTTTCTCGGACTCGCCGCCGCCCTCTGCAGCTACAAACGACTCCTCACGCTCACCATGTAGGACACGGTCTTACTGATGGTTTCAGAATGAAGTTCGTTGTGGGGCTTGGCGGTTGGGTGGTGTGTCGGCAGGATTTGGTAGGTGTCTGCTGACCTTGTGCCTGATGATCTGTGGGATCGCGTCGTGCCGCTGTTGCCGGCTCGTCCGGCTCGGCGGCACCGGTATCCCGGGCGGTTGCCGGTGGATGACCGGTCTGCGTTGCGGGGCATCGTTTACGTGCTGTGCAAGGGCGTGAGCTGGCGGGACGTTCCCGCGGAGCAGGTCGGCTGCAGCGGGGTGACAGCCTGGCGGCGTCTGCGGGACTGGACCGAGGCGGGTGTCTGGCCCCGGCTGCACGAGGTGCTGCTGGCCGAGTTACGGGCTGCCGGGTTGCTCGAGATGGACGACGCGGCGATCGACGGATCGCACGTGCGTGCCCTCAAAGGGGGGCTCACACCGGACCTTCGCCGGTCGACCGGGCCCGGCCCGGAAGCAAGCACCACCTGATCGTCGACCGGCAGGGCACCCCGCTCGCCGTCTCTTTGACCAGTGGAAACCGTCACGATGTCACCCAGCTCATGCCGCTGCTGGACGCCGTACCCCGCATCCGTGGCCTACGTGGCCGACCCCGCCACCGGCCCCGGCGGCTCTTCGCCGACCGCGGCTACGACTACGACAAGTACCGGCGTCTCGTCCGAGCCCGTGGGATCACACCCAAGATCGCCCGCCGCGGAGTCCCGCACGGTTCCGGCCTGGGCAAGACCCGCTGGGTCGTCGAGCGCACCTTCGCATGGCTCCACCAGTTCAAGCGGCTTCGGATTCGCTACGAGATACGTGCCGACCTCCACCTGGGCCTGCTTCAGTTCGCCTGCAGCATTTTCTGCTTGAGACGACTCCGAACCTCATTCTGAAACCATCAGTTAGAAGTCAACGAAGCCAAACTGTCTTACCAGTACGCCATCGTCGGCGACGCCTGTTACGCGGCCCCGCAGCCGAATTCGGCGCTGCGGCTGCGGATCGACTTCGCCCCCACCATCCGACGCGGCGAATACAACGGACTTCGCCTGCGCGTCATCCACCCCGAGCAGGGCGCCCTCGACACCGCGATCCTCCGCTTCGCGGAACACGGCACGTTCGCCCGCCGCGACGCTGCTCGCGAAGTCGTGGTCAGCCAAGACCGAGAGCATCAGTCCGATGCTGTATGCCGACCAACCGTTTCCGGCAGGTTCCGCTCCGGCGTTGTCGGGCCGGACGTGGTCGCGGACCTGCTGGCGACCGGGGCGCGTTCGGCGCGGCGACGGGTTTCGTTAGGAGAGGCGGGTGGGCGCCGGGGTCTTGTCGGGGGCGAGGGTGGGGCCGGGTCTTGGGTAGGTGGCGTTCCCGTGCGGCCCGCCATGCCGGTGTCGTGGCCGCCGTGACTCTGGCACGACTTCGTAGGCTAGCCGCGGACGGGGGCGAGGGTGGCAGGCTTCACGATACTGTGGGGTTTTAGAGCGATTGATATGGGTTTGACCTGATGGCTGAGGCGCCATCATCGAGGTACTACTGCTGGAACGCCGAGGACGGCCTCGAACACTTCTCTGGGATGCACCGTGTCCAGAACCCACGCCACCGCACGGGCTCTTCCAAAGTCTGATAAGGGCGACGCCCTGCCGTCGGTGAGTCGCCCGCAGTACACGTCCTCCGCGGCAGGTGGAGCGGAGACACGACCGGCAAGGAGAGAGGCTGGGCCGCACGACGTCTCGCACTCAGCAGGCTCCTGGGACTTCAGCCGTGTGCCGGTGCGCGGGCATCCGGGTGAACGACTGCAAGCGGGGCTCGTTGCGAGCTCGCCAGGTGATGCCTTCGAGCAGGAGGCCGATCGGGTGGCAGCGCGCCTACTCGGAAGTACGTCGGCCATGTCGCTGCCGGTCCATGCTGGCGACCGCAGAGTACAGCAGACGACGGCCATCCCCGTCGAGTCGTCCGCCGTCCCGGCGGAAGTGGATGGTGTCGTGCGCTCGCCGGGGCGACCGCTGGATCAGCAAACGCGAACATTCATGGAACTGCGTTTTGGGCGTGACTTCGGAGGGGTGCGGGTGCACACCGATGCCGCGGCGGCACGGTCGGCCCGCAGTATTCACGCCCTCGCCTACACCGTCGGGCAGCACATCGCCTTCGACACGGGGAGGTTTTCGCCCGCCACGCACGAGGGACGGCTCCTGCTTGCCCATGAGCTGACCCATGTCGCTCAGCAGACGGACGCCTTCGGTGGGGCCATCAGGCCGTCGATTCAAAGGCAGAAGGCTCCGGCCCCCACGGAAGTCCGCGAGCGGCCAGGGCTCGCCATCTATCTCACCAACCCTGACGTCGACAATCTCGAGGCAGAGCTGCTGCGTCGCGGCATCCTCAAGCCTGGCCAGTACGACCTCCGGCGCTTTGCTGGGGACGGCTACTACTTCGCAAAGTCGAGCGGCTCCGGATCGACGTCCGGTCACGTTGCTGTGCTTGATGCGCCGGCTATCCGCAACAGCGCAGGGGCGATCATCGGCTTTCGGATCATCTCCCATCTGCCGGGCGCGAGCCAGGGGTCCCAGCCTGGCCCCCCGGTGCCGGCCAAGGACACGGGGTGGCTGGAGGAACAGTTTCTAGCGCTGCCCGAACCCACCAAGGCTCTACTCAAGGAGGCTGCGGAGCTCCACCCGGAGAATCTTGACCAGGTATTGCGCATCGCAGCGAAGATCGATCGGCTGGAGCCGGAGGACCGGCAAGTTTACAAGCCAATTGCAAAGCGGCTCGCAACGAACCTGGACACATTCGAGCGATCGATCGACGCCTACACCGAATTCAAGTCCAACATCAAAGCGCAGGAAAATTCCGAGAAGAAGACTGACGCATCAGGAAAGGAGGAGACGCTTCAACAGAAGCTATCCAAGACGTGGAGTAGGTTCGACGAGAGTAAAATGGCCGGAATGACCCCAGCTCAGAAAGAGGGGCTGGCCAGGGAAGTCGCTGCGGAGCAAAGTAACATCCAACTGGAACACATGGCGGCGCATCCAGGAGAAACCGCGGTCGGCATGGCCGAGGGAATGGTGCGTGTAGACAAGACGGCCAAGCAGATCGTCGAAGACGTCCAAGAGGCGGCCGACGGAAACAAGAGTGGCTACGCCAGGATCGCGGGCGCAGCTGGCGCCTATAACAAGTACGTGGCAGCGGCCGCTTCCGTAGCATTCGTCGCCCTCCTGTTCATCCCAGGTGTGAACGTCCTCGAACTGACTATGTTCGGCCTCGCGACGGCTGCGGTGACCATCGCCGGCTCGGCCGCCGAATCCGAGCTGCGCATCAAGGCCGCCGGGGAAGCGAAAACCGTCGAAGACTTCAAGTCCCATACGGCCAAGGCAGCGGAGGCCCAGACCCGGATCGTGGTTGCCGCCGCAATGCTGGCGCTCACTCTGGTCGCAAAGCTCGTCGCTCGTATCCCGCTGCCAGGCCGCTATCAGAACGTGGGGGCGGCGTTGCGGTCGGCGCAAAATTCCCTGCTGGAAAAGAGCGGCGTAGGCCCGGCATGGCAGAGCATCAAGTCGGAACTGCTCACCAAGCTCCGCGCGTCCAGGCAAGGGCTTCCCGAGGCGCTCACGGAGGAATCGAAGGTCGTGGTGGCCGCCGCGAAAGACGTGGAGGTCATGACCGGGGAAGAGTTTGTACAGCACTTGGCCGACGGTGATCCCAAACTCGCCGATCTCGATATTTCGCCCGAGCAGGCGAAGGGAATCCAACGGCTCGCGGCCGCGACGCCGGACGGGGCGAATGTCGCGGAACAACTCCGGCGCAACGCTCTCCAAGCACTTCGGGATGTCCCGCCAGAGGCGGCGAAGAGGGTCGATAATTTCATCAAGGACGTAGACGGCTCCGTCAAAAGCGTGGAATCCGCCAAGAATCCGGACCAGTTGAAATCGTCGATCGAGCTAGGGAACCAGAAATTTGGCCCCGAGAACCAGGCACGCCGGGCACTCGCCGAAGAGCAATCTTTCACGAAGAAGCGGAGGGTGGGTGCGCGGCGCCGCGCACTGGAGGCGCAGGCGCGTGTGGATTTGGACAAGCTGGCAGCGGAAATGGAGGATACCCAGGCGCGGATGGCCGAAGCGAAGGATGAGTATTTCACAGCAGTAAGGAAGGTGATCGCGCTCAACAAGAAGGTGAAGGGCACTCCCGCTGGCAGTGATGCCCACACAGTCGCACAGCGTGAATTGGATGCGGCCGAGGAAGCGCTGGCCGAAATCAAGGAAAAGGACTCACTCGCGGGGCAGTGGAAGAAAGCGGAGGATCTGAAGGATCAGGAGGCGAAGGTTTTCGCGAGCCTGAAACTCGGCCGGCCGGGCCTGTGGGTTTCGACCAGGAAGAAGATCAGGGATGCCACCAAGATGGTGAACGGGAAGTACATCGATTTCAAGGAAAGGCCGATCGAGGGAAAACCGGTATACGGCCACGTCACCGGCCGGGAGGCTCGTCGGCTCGTCCTGGAGGCTGCGGAGAAGGGCATGACCCAGGAACAGTTCAACCAATGGGTCAACGAGCATCCGGAGTGGTTCCGGCTCGAGCAGGCCGACCGGAATCTCAGCCACGCCGACGAGTTGCCGGGGAGCGACTGAGCGCCCGACGTGTGCCGTTCGGAAAGTCGTCGCCGCTGGTCAGGCCACGTGTCTGTACTCGTTGATCACGCCGCCGAGTATTCGGGTGCGTAGAAGCCCGTGAGCGGACGGGGCGATCAGGGGCGACGGATGCTCTTGGGCGAGGGGAGGTAGCTGTCCGCGAGCCTGGTGGGGGCGATGACCGTTGTAGTGCCGCGCGTAGGCATCGAGGACCTGCCTCGCGTGTGTCTCGTTCCAGATCAAGAGGTGGTCGAGGGCCTCGCGCCGCAGGGTTCCAATGATCCGTTCGCAGTGCGCGTTCATCCGAGGGGCCCGCGGCGCAGTCCTCACGACCCGGATGTCGTCGGCAGCGAAGACCGCGTCGAAGGACTCGGTGTACTTCGCGTCCCGGTCGCGGAGCAGGAAGCGCAGCGAGTCCACCCGCACACCCAACTCGACGGCGAGGTTTCTCGCCTGCTGCACCGTCCAGGACCCGGTGGGATGGGCGGTCACTCCCGCGATGTGCAGCCGGCGTGCGCCGTGCTCAAGGAACACCAGCGCGTAGACCCGGCGCAGATCGACCAGGTCGATGTGCAGGAAGTCGCAGGCGATGATGCCCTCGGTTTGCGCGGTCAGGAACTCGCGCCACGTCGGTCCGCTGCGGCGTGGGGCTGGATCGATGCCCGCTGCGGTAAGGATCTCCCAGACCGTCGTCGAGCCGACCGGGTGTCCGAGCCGGACCAGTTCCCCTTGGATCCGTCGACAGCCCCAGCGGGGATATTGCTTGGCGAACTGCAGCACCAGAGCCTTCACTGCACTCGCGGTCGCCGGTCTCCCGTGCCTGCTCCGGCGCTTGCTGTAGTCCCACTTCCGGGCGATCAGCCGGCGGTGCCACGCCAGCAGCGTCGCGGGCGTCACCGGGAACACCTGCGCCCACAGGCGCCGGGGGATCAGCGAGGACAGCGCCGCGAACCACAGCCGATCCGCCGGCTCGTACCGCACAGGACCGGTGAGCTGCCTGCGCAGCACCGCGTTCTCGTGGCGCAACACCAGCAATTCCGCGTCCTTGGCCATGTCCCGGCGCAGCAGCACCGCCGGGACCGCGAGGAGCTTGCGTACCACCCGATAAACCAGTGAGCCGATCACCCGGACAGCGTTCCTGCAGACCGTGACGCCGCGCCAGACCCCCTACGACCAGCAGCGATGAGTTTCCGAACGGCACAGGGTCCGGCTGGAGCTCCTCGAAGCGCGCGAGGGCTGCCTCGAACAGCGGGTATTGGATGGTGGCCGGCAGCATCACCACCAGCAGCCGGCCTCCGGGCGCCAGCCGGTCGGCCAGGCCGCGAAGCGTGTGCGCCGGGTCGGCGACGTGATGGACCGACTCCTTCAGCCACATCGCGTCGAGGTGCTCGTATGGCAGGTGGGTGCGTCCTTCGGCGATGTCCTCGGCGGAGGCGACAATAGGCGCCAAGTCGGCCGGAGGCGGCGTCTCTAGCTGGCTGAGCATCGCCTCGGAAGGATCGACGCACAGAATCGGACTGCGGGGCTGGAGCTGCCGGGCCACCTCCCTGGTGAAAAGGCCCGTACCGGAGCCGATGTCGGCGATCCGGTCCGCAGGGCCGAGCCGCAGCGCCTCAACGATCCGGCCTGACATCCAGGGCACGTAGTCCGGACCGTAGACCCAGTTCTCGTCGTACTCGGCTGCCAACCCCTCGTAGTGCCCGCGCACGTCGCGCCCGTCCACGATCCCCCTCGCGTTTCGCCAGTTGTGCCGTACAGGACACGGGGCAGATTATCGCGGGTACTTGTGGAGCAACAGGCTGCAACTGGACGGTGGCCAGCGGTTCTTCAATGGCTCATTCCGCGTGGCCACCGATCGATGGCTGGTAACCAAGGCGCATCGACGGCGTCGCGGGGCTTTCCGCGGGCGGCGACAGCGCATCCACGGAGCGAAGTTCGCCCTATGCTCAGCCCAGGATTCACCTGCGCAGGGGCCGGGGGGATTCTGAAGGGTCCAGCCTGGTCGGCAGTTGCCGTCGTCGCCGTACTCAGTGGCTACGCGGCCAAGAGCGAAACGTCAGTGGGGACGGACAATGGCTGCCCGCCCCTGGCGCAATCCTTGAGCACCGCACCGCCCAGGGATACCGGGCGAACTGGCCAACTGGGCCGACGGGTTGCGGGGGGCCTCGTGCACCGCCTGGCCCGCACCCCGCCCGCGGCGAAGGCCCTGCTCGCCGACACCACGACGGCCCTGCGGGCACTGCCCGCCGACCCCGCCGCGTCCCTGCCGGCCTTCGCCGCCGGCACGCTTTCAGACGCCCACGCCCTCGACGACGACACCCGCTCGCCGCCCTCGTCCTTTCCGGCGTCCGCGCCCTGACCGGCTTCCCGGACGGCAGCGGAGCCGAATGGCGCCGCGAGACCTGGGCCTCGGCTGGCCTCCTCAGGGATGCCCTCTCCTCCACCGTCTTCACCGTGAGCCTGCGCGGCACTCCCGCTCTCGACTGGATGACCGACATGGGCGAACCGGCCGTTGGGACTCCCTTCGTCTCGCCCTGGTTGGGCTGTGGACGGCCGAGCGAGATGGCGTGGCGGTTGGTGTCAGGAGGCAGCCCACTATCCCCTCAGCTGCATGGTTGACCCGCCCGGGCCGTCAGGGGGCAGTTCCACCGGCTCCAGCGCGTATGGCGAGGCCTCTCTGGTCCCACCCGCGGATGTGGGTTCATACTCGCCAATCGGTATTGGGTGGCGGGAGCGATCTCACCTGAGACCAAGATCCGGACCTTGTACGGGCCAGAGCGACTCTGCCCGTCTCGACGATTGCCATTCCAGCTGGCCAACGACGTACAAGACGTGTACCACCAGCAGGCGAAGAACCTGCTGGGCGCTCCGCGAAAGTGGCTGAGCATGACCGCTTGGCACCAAGAAATCCTCAGCGATCAAGTTTACGCATCAGATCGCCTGACCAGCGACGCAGCACACCTGACTCGCCAGGAAACCCAACCCGGTCCCGGCCGACATCACTCCGCCTGACAGGGGGACACACCGGACGATACTTTCGATACGCCCGAGGCTTCCCGACCCGCTGCCCGCAGCCTTCCGACTACACCTCGCACCAACTGGTCGCCCGATATGCCCTGCCTGTCCACCTGCTGGTTAGGCAGGGCGGACAATACGCGGGCCCGAATTCGACCCGGATTCGACCCGGGCACTTTGTTCAGCGAGAAAACATGGCCTCTGACCTGCGAAAATAAAGAGCGGCAGACGAGTCGGGCTATACGCCGGGTTCTGTTCCAATGGGTCCACATGAGCCCCAGGGCGACGGCCAGCCGCACTTCCACCCTTCGACACCTACGGCATGACGAGCGGCCACCGTCCACTCAGGGCACCGAACCACCGCCCTTGGCTACGACCAGACTTGAGTACGGCTCCCCAGCCGCCTGCGCCCCCGAAGGTCGTCGAACCGCCCACCCCCGCGTTCAACATCTCCATGCATCCACCAACCGCCACCACCGAAAACCGACATACCGAGCAGCCAGAGTCGGACATGCGGTCAAGGATTCGCATGGCCCCATACCCCAGCTTCCAGATATGGGGCCATCACTCCCGGCCTCACTCCCACTGGGAGCACGAGTGACCAGCAGCAAGAGCGGAAGCCCATACCCTCAGGACCCCCCGAACGACGGGGAGCCATCGGTCACAAAACGGGCACGAATGTGAACATGTGGGCAAAGAATCGAATATGTGCGCAGCGGCTCGAGTGGGAGCAATCTGTTAAGGGGACTGGGAGGGAGCGTGCTCCCTCCCGTCGCTCCCAGGGAGCGATCCCGGAAACAGAAAAAGGGCCGTTATGAAAACGGCCCTTCACCTGCGACGTTCGATACGTTCGAACTGTCGGGACGACAGGATTTGAACCTGCGACCCCTTGACCCCCAGTCAAGTGCGCTACCAAGCTGCGCCACGTCCCGGTGCTCGTCTGACCTGGGCTTTCCCCTGGCCGAACGCGCACGGAAACCATACCGCACTCGGAGCGGTGGTCGCGCACCCCTTTCTTCCGCGGCCGGCGCGCGGCAGGT
Source organism: Streptomyces sp. CB01635 (assembly GCF_002803065.1). Lineage (GTDB taxonomy): Bacteria > Actinomycetota > Actinomycetes > Streptomycetales > Streptomycetaceae > Streptomyces. Next base: position 958,491 of record NZ_NNBL01000001.1, on the reverse strand, counting down.
CGCTCTTGACCTCAAGTTGGCTTGAGGTTGCACGCTCCTGTCATGACAACGACAGCGGCACGTACAGCGGCGGGCTCCCACGCCTACGAAGACCTTCCGGCCCTCATGGGACGCATGACCGGCGACGAGAAGCACGGCCCTGCGGCGACCTCCACCCTCGATGTCCTCTGGGTGCTCTACGACCGGGTGCTGCGGGTGACGCCCGAGGGCGTGCGGGATCCGGAACGTGACCGGTTCCTGCTGTCGAAGGGCCATGGCCCCATGGCGTACTACGCGGTGCTCGCGGCGAAGGGCTTCGTGCCAAAGGAGTGGCTGCCCGGCTTCGGGTCGTACGACTCCCCGCTCGGGCACCATCCGGACCGGGTGCTCGTCCCCGGCGTGGAGATCGCGAGCGGGTCTCTTGGGCACGGGCTGCCGATCGCCGTCGGGACCGCGCTCGGACTCCGCGCGCAGGGCCTTGCGGGACCGGCGGTCTGGACGCTGATCGGGGACGCCGAGCTGGACGAGGGCAGCAATCACGAGGCCATCGCCTTCGCCGGGCCGGCCGCCCTCGACCGGCTGCACGCCGTCGTCGTCGACAATTCCTCGGCCAGCCACGCCAGGCCCGGCGGTATCGCCGCCCGCTTCGAGGCGGCCGGCTGGTCCGCCGCGACCGTCGACGGCCGCGATCACGAGGCCCTGTACGAGGCCTTCACCGCGCCGCACCCGGGAGAGCCGCGCGTGGTCGTCGCCCGCGTGGAGCCCAAGAGCGCCTGAGCCGCGCGCCGCCCCCTCTCTCTCCTGTTCTCTTTTCTCTTCCCCGGAAGGACACCCGCGTCATGGACACCATGCGTGATCGATTCGCCCCCGTCGTCTCCCGGCTGCTCGACGAGGACCCCCGGGTCGCCGTCGTCCTCGCGGAGATCGGCAGGGACCGCTTCGTCGAGGCCGAGCGCCGGCACCCGGACCGGGTGATCAACGTGGGCATCAGGGAGCAGCTGCTCATCGGGACGGGCGCGGGCCTCGCGCTGACCGGGCTGCGGCCCGTCATGCACACCTTCGCCAGCTTCCTGGTGGAGCGCCCCTTCGAGCAGGTGAAGCTCGACCTCGGGCATCAGGACGTGGGCGCGGTCCTGGTGAGCGCCGCCGCCTCCTTCGACTGGCCGTCCGGCGGCTTCACCCACATGGCACCGGGCGACGTGGCACTGCTCGACACCCTCGACGGCTGGACCGTGCATGTGCCGGGACACCCGGACGAGGCCGAGACTCTGCTGCGGAACGCGGTCGGCGCCGGTGACGACCGGGTGTACGTCCGCCTCTCGGTGCAGTCGAACAGGGAGGCACTCGCCGTCGACGGGGAGCGTTTCCTGACCGTCCGCGAAGGCCGGGACGGCGTCGTGATCGCGGTCGGGCCGATGCTCGACGCGGTCCTCGCCGCGACGGAGGGCCTCGACCTGACCGTGCTCTACGCGACGACAGTGCGTCCCTTCGACGCCGGGGCGCTGCGGCGTGCCGCGGGGGCGGCCGACGCCGCCGATGTGGTGATCGTCGAGCCGTATCTGGCGGGTACGTCGACGGCGACCGCCAACGACGCGCTCGCCGACCTGCCGCACCGCGTGCTGGGGCTCGGTGTGGGCCGCCGTGAGCTGCGCCGCTACGGACAGATCGAGGAGCATGTGGCCGCGCACGGCCTCGACCCCGCGTCGCTGCGGGAGCGGATCAGCGGCTTCCTCGGCGGGCGGGCTCGCGGCTAGCGGGGGCCTTGCGCGGGCTCCCGCCGGGCACGGTGCTGTCGACCCGTATCAGGCCTCTGATCGCGGGGACGGAGAGCAGGGCCGCCGCCACGAGGACGGTCGTCACGCCACCGGCGAGCAGTACGTGGCGGGTGCCGAAGACCCCGGCGGCGGGTCCCGCGAGGGCCTGGCCGACCGGTGTCATCGCGAGGGAGCCCGCGACGTCGTAGGCGTGTATGCGGTTGAGGACGTCGCGCGGGACCTGGGTCTGGATGCTGGTCGCCCACATGACGCCCCAGAACGACATCCCCGCGCCCGCGACGACCGCGCCCGCCGCCATCCACTCCACGCCGAGCCCGGCGCCCACCGTCGCCGGGAACAGACTGAACCCGAAGAGGGCGACGGCCCCGGCGCGCAGCATCCGGCGGGGGCGCAGCCGCAGGGCGAAGACGCCGCCGATGACGGTGCCGAGGCCGAGCGCAGAGTTGACCAGGCCATAGACGCGCGGGCCGTGCTCCTGGACGACCTGCGTGGCGATGAGCGGGACGGCCGGGCCCCAGGCGGCGACCATCAGCACGCACCAGATCGCTATGACGCCCCAGAGCCAGGTGCGCGATCTGAACTCCCGCCAGCCCTCGACGAGATCGGCCCGGAACCCGCTGCCGCGAATCGCCTCGGTGCCGGGCTGGGCCGGGGGCAGCCGGAGCAGGAGCAGGCACAGTGCGCTCAGCCCGTACGTGCCCGCGTGGGCCGCGAAGACGACGCCCGGCGAGGCGAACGCGACGAGCAGGCCGGCGACGGCCGGGCCGGCGAGCTGCGCCACGGACTCGGCGACGCGTATCGCGCCGTTCGCCGCCTGTACGTCGGTGGCGAGGCGCGGGACGGTGCTGGCGACGCCTGGCTGGAAGAGGGCGGACGCCGCGCCGTTCACCGCGCCGATCACGCAGATCTCCCAGAGCACCACGTGCCCGGAGAAGAACATGACCGCGGCGAGGGACTGGGTGACGAGGCGCGTGACGTCGGCGCCGATCATCAGCAGTCGCGTGCTGAACCGGTCCGCGAAGACACCGCCGAAGATGACGAGCCCCGCGAAGCAGGCCACGGAGGCGGCCATCGCGAGCCCGACGGCGCCCGCGCCGTACCCGTGCTGGAGCAAGCCTGCGGCGAGCGCGACCGGGAGCATGGTGTCCCCCAGCTTGGCCACAGCACGCGCCGAGAAGAACAGTCCGAAGTCCCGCGACCAGATACCGCCGCGCGGCCGCCTCGATTCACCAGGACCAGGAATCAACCCCCCGGCCGAATCCCCGGCCCGCTCCCGCTCCTCCCCCGACCCCCGTGGCCCTTCCTTCGACATTCCGCCCATGCCTGCCCGTACCCTCCCCGGCGGCGCGGCGGCCCCAGCGGCTCCGCGTCCCCCACCCCCGCCGGATCATGCCACGCAGCACCGACATCGCCCCGCGAATATCAGTCCGTCGGCTCCGGGGGGCCCAACTCCGGGTGGGCGTCCAGGAGCCGGCCCGGGGCGGCCTGACGCCAGGAGTCCGTGAGGATGTCACGCAGCTCGTCACCGTCGTCCAGCGCGGCGAGCCTCACCCGCACCCACGCGAAGCCCGCCTCGTGGTCCGCGATCCAGAACTTCTTCGGCTCCGCGAGAACCAGTTCGTCGCGCTCCACCTTGGGGCAGCGCACCGCGATGGAGGTCTCCTCCTCGGGCATCGTGGCGAACATCTTCCCCGCGACCCGGAACGTCGGCATGCTCCAGGCGATCTTCTCCGTCACCTCTGGCAGGCCAAGTGCGATGGAACGTACGTCGTCGGCGTCTTGCATGAAGGAACCGTAACCAAGCCCACTGACAACCCGCCGGTCGGAGCGCACACGCACGGACAGCCGCCCACCGGTTCGAGCGTGAGGGCGCCGGGTCCCCGCGAACAACGGGCAGCCGGCCCACCAGTTCAGGCGCCACCGGCGCAAGGCCCCCGCGAACGACTGCCGGTCGACCGACCGGTCCAAGCGCCCCCGGCGCCGGGTCCCCGTCCCCGCGAACGAAGACCGGCCCGCCCACCCGTTCAAGCGCCACCGGCACCAGGCCCCACGAACTACGGCCAGTCGGCCCACCACTTCAGGCGCCACCGCCACCGCCCCCACCTTCGACAGCCACCCGCCCCACCGCTTCGACGGCGACTGCCACCCGCTCCCCCGTGATCGCGGCGCCCTCTCCCCACCCCCTGACCCGTTCCGACCCATTGACCCCTCTCCGCCCGGAACCTACGCTGTGCGATGCCATCGGGAAAGCGCTTTCTAGGCTTCGGCTTCCAGGCGCTCCGGCATTCCCGCAGCACTCACCGCACGCCCGAGTCGGCCCACCGGCCAACAGCCCAGGGAGCGCCATGAGTTCTACGAGTTCCGCCACACCCGTACCGTCCGGGAGACACGGTCCTCCCGCGCCCGCCGCTCGAATCCCCCGCAGGCGACGCCGTCCATGCTCGCCCTGGACCGTCCTCCTCGCGCTGATCGCCCTCGTCGTCGGCCTCGGCCTTGCGGCCCCGCCGCGTGCCGAGGCCGCCGCCTCGTACCGCGTGCTCGTCTTCTCCAAGGTCACGAACTTCGCCCACGACTCGATTCCCGCGGGCATCGACGCGATCAAGAAGCTCGGCAGCGAGAACGGCTTCGAGGTCGAGGCGACCGACGACGCCGCCGTGTTCACCGACGAGAACCTCGCCCGCTTCAAGGCGATCGTCTTCAACAACACCAACTCGACGCCGGAGACGGGCGATCTGCTCGACGCCGACCAGCGCGCGGCCCTCCAGAAGTACGTCCGTGGGGGCGGCGGCTGGGTGGGGCTGCACGCCGCGTCGGCCAGCGAGCGGGACTGGGGCTGGTACGAGGGGCTCGTCGGAGCCATCTTCGACCAGCATCCCGCCGTGCAGACGGGCCGGATCAAGGTCCTCGACCACGCGCACCCGTCCACGAAGGGGCTTCCGGAGCTCTGGGAGCGTACGGAGGAGTGGTACAACTGGCGCACCAACCCCACCGGGAAGGTGCACACGCTCGCGCAGGTCAAGGTGCGCGACGGGGTCACCGGCCTCGACGAGGGCGTCGACCACCCGTGGTCGTGGTGCCAGAACTACGACGGCGGCCGCTCCTGGTTCACCGCGGGCGGGCACGCCAAGTCGGCGTTCGAGGAGGCCGGTTTCCTCCAGCACATCCTCGGCGGCATCCAGTGGGCGGCCGGGGACAAGCCGGGTGACTGCTCGGCTACCAGGACCGGCAGTTTCCAGCGCACCCCCCTCGCCACGGCCGACCTCGCCGACCCGTTCGAGCTGGCCGTCGCGCCGGACCGGCGCGTGTTCTTCATCCAGCGGACCGGCAAGCTGAAGATCATCGATCAGGAGACGCTGAAGGTCACCACGGCGCTCGACCTCGCCTACACGCCCGAGATGACGAGTCAGTCGGACGGTCTGCTGGGGCTCGCGCTCGATCCGAAGTTCGGGGACAACCACTGGATCTATCTGTTGAACTCCGACAAGACGGAGAAGCGGATCAACCTCTCGCGGTTCACCGAGTCGGGCGGCAAGGTCGATCCGGCGTCGGAGAAACGCCTGCTCACCGTGCCGACCTGGCGGGGCGAGGGACGCGCCAACTCTCATATGGCGGGCTCCATCGCCTTCGACAACAAGGGTGACCTCTACATCGCGACGGGCGACAACACCGACCCCTTCGCCTCGGACGGGTTCAACCCGATCGATGAGGGCGAGGGCCGTCGCGCCTGGGACGCGCAGGGGACCGCGGGCAACACCAACGATCTGCGCGGCAAGGTGCTGCGGATCACCCCGAAGGCCGACGGGACGTACGGCGTCCCCGAGGGGAACCTGTTCGCGCCCGGCACCGACAAGACGCGCCCGGAGATCTACGCGATGGGCATGCGCAACCCGTTCCGGATCACGACCGATCCGGTCAGCGGCGCGCTGCTCATGGGTGACTACGGTCCCGACGCGCGCAACGCTGTGGCCGACCGCGGGCCCGAGGGCACCGTCGAGTTCAACCGCATCACCGAGGCGGGGAACTATGGCTGGCCGTACTGCATCGGCGACAACACCCCGTTCAACGACTACGACTTCGAGTCGAAGAAGTCCGGGGCGAAGTTCGACTGCGACCATCTCGTGAACGACTCGCCGAACAACACCGGCCTGCGCGACCTGCCGCCCGCGCGCGGGGCGTCGGTCTGGTACGCGTACTCCGCCTCGGAGCAGTTCCCGGAGCTCGGCACCGGCGGCGGTGGCCCGATGAGCGGTCCCGTGTACGCCTACGATCCCGCGAACCCCAACAAGGCCAAGTTCCCCGAGTACTTCGACGGGAAATGGTTCAACTACGAGCTGACCAGGCAGTGGTTCAAGACCTTCTCGATCCAGGAGAAGGACCAGACGTTCACGGATCCGCGGTTCGCGCCCGCCAAGGCCGGTGACCTGCAGTCCATCAACTCCGTGTTCGGCGACATGAAATGGAACCAGCCCTTCGACGCGGACTTCGGTCCCGACGGGGCCCTGTACGTCATCGACTTCGGGCTCGGCAGCGGCACGGGCCGCGGCGGCAGCAACGAGGGTGCCGGCATCTACCGGATCGACTACGTCGCCGACAGCCGCCTGCCGGACGCGCGGGTCGCGGCGACACCGGACAGCGGCTCGGCGCCGCTCGCCGTCACGTTCTCCAGCGCGGGTTCGGGCCTGCCGGACGGCAAACCGGTCACGTACGCCTGGGACTTCGACGGTGACGGCACCACCGATTCGACCGACGCGAACCCGAAGCACACATACACGAAGAACGGCGTGTTCACGGCGCGGCTGACGGTGACCGGGCCGACGGGGCTCACCGGACTCGCCGTGCAGGACATCACCGTGGGGAACACGCGGCCCAAGGTGACGATCCAACAGCCACCGAGCGGTGGGACGTTCAGCTTCGGCGACACGATCCCGTTCAAGATCAAGGTGACGGACCGGGAGGACGGCCGTCCCATCGACTGCTCACGCGTCGTCGTCCAGTCCCAGCTCGGCCACGACTCCCATCTGCATCCGCTGGACAACTACACGGGATGCGCCGGGGAGATCGTGACGGACGCCGGGGACAGCCACGGTCCCGGCCAGAATCTCTACTACGGCATCAGCGCCCAGTACGAGGACAAGGGCGGGGCGGGCGGCGTGCCCGCGCTGACCGGGTCCGCTTCGCTCTCGCTGCGCACGTCGTTCCGTGAGGCCGAGCACTTCACGAAGACGGGCGGCGCGCACGACGGTGTCGTGGTCGCGAGTCGCGCCGACGCGTCGGGCGGCAAGCGGCTCACCGAGATCGAGGACGGGGACTGGGTGTCCTTCGACCCCGTGCACCTGAAGGGCGTCGACTCGGTGACCGTGGGCGCCGCATCGGGCGGGATCGGCGGCGACGTCGAGTTCCGCGTGGGCTCCCCCACCGGCAAGCTGCTCGGTAAGGTGTCCGTCCCGAACACGGGAGACTGGGGCAACGTGGTGTCCCCCACCACTCAACTCGCCGACTACGACGGCACGTTCCCGCTGTACGCCGTCTTCACCAACCCGCAGTGGAGCGCCGACAAGCCCGACCTGTTCGCGGTCGACTGGCTGCACTTCAACGGGCCCGGGGTGGAGAAGCGCGCGGGCGCCAAGGTGAAGGTGACCGCGGCACCGGAGAGCGGAGCCCCGCCGCTCACCGTCGCGCTCAAGGGCACGGTGAAGCTCCCGGAGGGCCGTACCGCGGCCTCGTACCACTGGGACTTCGGGGACAACGTCAAGCCGGGCGGTACGCAGGGTGCTGACGCCCAGCACGCGTACGCGCGCGCGGGTGCGTACACGGCGCATCTGACCGTCACCGACGACAAGGGCGACACGACCACCGGCTCGGTCCGGATCACGGTGAAGTGAGGGGTGAGGAGTGGCATGAGAAGCAGTAGAAGGGCCTTTCTCGGTACGTCGTTGGGGCTCGCGGCGGCGGTCGGTACGGGGCTGCCCGCGTCGGCCGGGCAGCGGCGGCGCATCCCGCGCGGCGGCATCGGCATGCACCTCTACACGATGCGTGACGTCCTCGCGACGGACTTCGCCGGCACCGTGGAGCAGCTCGCGGAGATCGGGTACGCGACGGTCGGTGTGAGCGGGCGGCACGGGTACGGGGCGGCGGACATCCGGCGGATGCTCGACACCGTCGGCCTGCGCGCGGTCCTGGAGCATGTCGCGTACACGACGCTGACCGGCAGCGGCCTGCCGCAGGCGCTGGAGGATCTGCACACCCTGGGCGCCAAGTGGCCGGTGGTGCCCAGCCTGCCCGGTTCGATGCACAGCACGGCCGGATACCGGGAAGCGGCAAGGGAGTTCAACCGGATCGGGGCCGCGTCACGCGAGGCGGGTCTCGGCCCGGTCCTGTTCCACAACCACGACGGCGACCACGACGTGATGGACGGGGAGAACCTGTACGACATCCTCGTCCGCGAGACCGATCCCCATCTGGTCGCCTTCGAGCTGGACGTGTACTGGGCGTCGAAGGGCGGCGCGGATCCCGCTGCGTACTTCGTGCGGCACCGGCGCCGCTTCCCCGCCCTGCATGTGAAGGACATGGCGCCGGACGGAGGGTTCGCCGACGTGGGGTCGGGGACGCTCGACTTCGCCGCCATGTTCGACAAGGCGCACGCCGGCGGCGTCAAGCAGTGGCTCGTGGAGCACGACACCCCGAAGGACCCGTTCGCGACGGCCCGCAACAGCTACGGGTATCTGGCGGCGCTGCGGTACTGAGGAGGCGGGAAGAAAAAGGGACCCCGTGTCCCGTGACGCTCGCAGAGGGCGTCTCGGGGTGCGGGGTCCCTGCCGTGCTCTGAGGCCTACGCGTAAGAGCCAGTCGTAAGAGCCAGTCGTAAGAGCTAGTCGTGCGCCGAGACCGCCCCCAGGAGTTCGCGGATGCGGCCCGTCGCCGTGCGGAACTCGGGGGTCGCGAGCGTCTGCGCGTAGTCCCGCTCGGCCGGCAGGCCGACGTCGATGATCTCGGTGACGGTGCCGGGGCGTGGGCTCATGACGACGACGCGGTCCGCGAGGTAGACGGCCTCCGGGATGGAGTGGGTCACCAGGAGGACAGTGGTGCGGGTCTGGCGCCAGATGCGGTTCATCTCGACGTTGAGCTGCTCGCGGGTGAGCGCGTCGAGCGCGCCGAACGGTTCGTCCATGAGGAGGACGGGCGGCTCGTGCAGCAGGGCCCGGCACAGGGCGACCCGCTGCTGCATCCCGCCCGACAGCTCGTGCGGATAGGCGTCCTCGAAGCCGGTGAGGCCCGTCATCCGGATCAGTTCGTCGGCACGCGCGCGTGCCTGGGCGGCGGGCATGCCGCGCATCTCCGCCTGGAGGAGGATGTTGCGGCGCGCCGAGCGCCACTCCAGGAGGGCCGCGCGCTGGAACACGTACCCGATGTCGTGGCGCGGGCCGCGCACCTGCTCGCCATAGAGGCTGACCTCACCGGACGAGGGCGAAAGGAGGCCCGCGACGAGCTTGAGCAGCGTGGACTTGCCGCAGCCGGACGGTCCGACGATGGCGACGAACTCGCCCGAGGCGACGTCGAGCGAGACGTCGGTGAGGGCGGTGACGTCCTTCTTCTTCGTCCGGAAGCGGACGTCGACGTCCGCCGCGCGCACGGCGGGCCCGACGTGTCCGCTCGCTGTGCCGGCCTTCTTCAGTGTCGCGTCCTTCGGCATGGTGCAGCTCTCCTTGTGGGCTGTACGGGACGGGTGCTCAGCCCTTGATCCCGTTGGCCGAATCCCAGTAGTCCGCCACCGGCTTCGCGCTCTTGACCATGCCGGCCTGGGCGAAGACGTCGATGGTCTGCTGCCAGTCGGCCTCGGTGTTGGCGCCGGGCGCCTTGCCCTGCGTCGCGTCCGTGTGCAGGAGGGTCAGGGTCGTCTTGAACTGCTCGGACAGCACGTTCTCCGGCGGGAGTTGCTCGGACGCGCCCTTCATGGAGGCGACGGCCGGCTCGGGGCTCTTCTCCGCGGCGGCCCAGGACTCGCTGACGGCCTCGACCATGCGCTTGGCCAGATCGCCCTTGCCCTGAAGGGTCTTGGGCCCGGCGATGAGCCCGTTCGAGTAGAAGTTCAGGCCGTGCTCGGAGAAGCGGAGGTACGAGACGTCCTTCTTGGCCTTGTCCTGCATGGTGGGGCCCTGGTCGCTCGCATAGCCGAGGAGGGCGTCGGTCTTGCCCGAGATGACGGCGGCGATCTTGCCGGCGGGGTCGGTGTTCTGGACCTTGACGTCCGACTCGGAGAGGCCGTTCTTCTTGAGGAAGATGGGGAACGTCTTGGAGAGCGCGTCGCCCGCCGTCCCCGCGATGGTCTTGCCCTTGAGGTCCGACGGGGACTTGATGTTCTGGCTCGCGAAGGACTGCACCGAGGCGGGCGTCGTCTGGAGGAACACGCCGAGACTCTTGACGTTGACGCCCTGGTCCACGCCCGCGAGCACCGCGGGCGTGTCGGCCCAGCCGAAGTCGGTCTGGCCCGCGCCCGTGGCCTGCACGGTCTTCTGCGAGCCCTGTCCCGCACGGATCTCCAGGTCGATGCCGTGCTTCTCGAAGATCTTCTGCTTCTTGCCGTAGTAGAACGGCGCGTGCTCGCCGTACGGGTACCAGTTGAGCGTCAGCGTGACCTTGTCGAGCTTCTTGCCGGAGTCGCTGGTCGACGTGGAGCCGGAGTCGTCGCCGCAGGCCGTCACCGTGAGGGCGACGAGCGTCAGGGGGACGAGTCCGGTCAGGAGTCTGCGCGCGTGCATGGGGTGGCCCTTCTCGCGACGGTCGGTGAGTGGTCCGGGGAGGTTCCCGGGGTGCCGGCGTTCAGTACGCCGTGGTCGCCGCGACGTCGCGGCGGCTCGCGTGCCACGGCAGGAGCAGCTTCTCGGCGATCTCGACGAGGACGAACAGCACGACCCCGATCAAGGACATGACGAGCAGTCCCGCGAAGAGCATCGGGGTGTCGAGGTTTCCGTTGGCCTGGAGGATGACGTAGCCCAACCCCTCGTTGGCGCCCACGAATTCGCCGACGACGGCGCCGGTGACGGCGAGCGTGACGGCCACCTTGAGGCCGGAGAACAGGTGCGGCAGGGAGGCCGGGAAGCGGATCTTCCGGAAGGTCTGCCAAGGGCTCGCGCCCATCGTCGCGGAGAGCTGGAGCATCTCCGGGTCGACGGCCTTGAGTCCGGTCACCATCGAGATGACGACCGGGAAGAACGCGATGAGTACGGCGATGAGGATCTTCGGCGCGATGCCGAAGCCGAGCCAGACCACGAACAGCGGCGCGATCGCGATCTTCGGGACGACCTGGGCGAAGAGCAGGATCGGATAGAGCGTCTTCTCGACGGTCGACGAGTAGACCATGATCACGGCGGAGAAGATGCCGACGCCTACGGCGATGACGAAGCCCAGCAGCGTCTCGTACGTGGTCACCCAGGTGTGCTGCCAGAGGTAGTCCGGCTTGTCGAGGATGACGTCGAGGGTCCGGCCCGGCGACGGCACCAGATAGGGCTCGACCAGCTCCGCAGCGGCGATCACCCACCAGGCGACGAAACAGACGACGAGCAGCGCGACCGGGCGCCAGCTCCGCTCGGCCACGTCCGCGGCACGCCGGCCGAGACTGGGCCCCTGCCGGTCGGCAACTCCCGCTGTTTTGGCGGGAGTTGCTGGCAGTGTGCTCTGACTCACGATGAACTCCTACGGAATCGGGAGGCAGTTGAGGAGAGCTGAGGTAACAGAGTTCCTGAGGTAACGGAACAACAGGTGGGACGGTAACGAAGAGGAGAAATCGCTTTCAGAAAGCGCTTTCTGGTACGATGTCAGCCACGCTAATGACTCGTGGAGCACAGGGTCAATAGGCCGTTCCGAAGTTTCCTGCGACCGGTGCCGCGACCGGAATCCGAGGGGGCAGAGTGAGCGAACCGCACGGGCACCCGCAAGAACCGCACGTGACTCTCGACGCGGTGGCCCGCACGGCGGGGGTCTCCCCCGCGACGGCGTCCCGCGCCCTGAACGGAACCACCCGCGTCCGCGACGACCTGTTACGCCGGGTCCGCGCCGCGGCCGACGAACTCGGCTACATCCCGAACGCCCACGCGCAGGCCCTCGCCAGCGCCTCCAACAACACGGTCGGCGTGATCTGCCACGACGTGGGCGACCCGTACTTCGCCGCGATCGCCAGCGGCATCATGGCGCGGGCGGCCGAGCGCGGGCTGCTGGTGATGCTGTCCAGCACGTTCCGCGCGCCCGAGCGCGAGATCGCGTACATCTCCATGCTGCGGGCGCAGCGGACCCGCGCGATCCTGCTCATCGGCTCCGGCTTCCAGGACCCCGCGTGGGAGCGTTCGCTCGAGTCCGAGATCGCTCCCTATCTGCGCGGCGGGGGCCGGGTCGCCGTCGTGAGCCGACACCGCAGTCTGCGCGTCGACACCGTACTGCCGGAGAACCGGGCGGGGGCGGCGGCACTCGCCCGGGCCCTGCTCGGCCTCGGGCACCGCGAGTTCGGGGTGCTCGCCGGGCCCGCACGGCTGACGACCGTCGCGGACCGGCTGACCGGATTCCGGCAAGGGCTCGCCGAGGCGGGGGTCGAGCTGGCGGACGAGAAGGTCGTCGAGGGCGCCTTCACGCGAGACGGCGGATACGCGGCGGCGAGCGAACTGCTGCGCCGCGCACCCCGGCCCACGTGCGTCTTCGCCGTCACCGACGTGATGGCCGTGGGGGCGCTCGCCGCGTTCCGCGACCACGGGCTGCGCGTCCCTCAGGACATCTCGCTGGCCGGCTTCGACGACATCCCGCTGGTCCGCGAACTGACCCCGCCCCTCACGACGGTGGCCCTCCCCCTGACCGGCATGGGCCGCGCCGCCCTCGACCTCGCGTTACGTGAACCGAGGGGGCCGCGCTCGCGGGTGGAGCGGATCGTGGGTGAGGTGCGGATACGGGCGAGCACGGCGACACCGGAGTGACCCGGGGGCCTGCGGGCCCGCCTACTCCGCCGCTTCCCCCAGCGCCTCCAGTACCGGCCTGATCAGAGGGTGCTCCTCCGCTCCGCAGCGGACCGCCGCGAAGACCCTGCGGGTCGGGGCCACCCCGTCGACCGGGCGGACGACCGCGTCGGACAGGTCCATGCCGCGCAGCGCCGAGCGCGGCACCAGGGCGACGCCCGCGCCCGCCGAGGCGAGGGCGACGACGGCGCGGAAGTCGTCCGAGGAGTGTTCGACCCGCGGCTGGAAACCGGCGTGCTCGCAGGCCAGGACCACCACGTCGTGGCACGGGTTGCCGGGGAACGGGCCGATCCAGGTGTCCTTGGCCAGCTCGGCGAGCGGCACCCGGTCGGACGCCGCGAGGTGGTGCGCGGCGGGAAGCACCGCGTCGAACGGCTCCGCGTACAGCGGTACGCGCGTGAGGCGGGCGTCGTCCGCGCCCGGCGCCCCCCGGTACTCGACGGCGACCGCCACGTCGACCTGCCGGTCGAGGACCATGGGCAGGCTCGCGTCGCCCTCGGCGTCCTGGACGCGGATGCGGATACCGGGCGCCGTCCGCGCGAGTCGGGTCAGGGCCGGTGCGACGACCAGGCCGATCCCGGTGGCGAACGCGGCGACGGTGACCGTGCCGGCCGCCCCCGAGCTGTACGCGGCGAGCTCGGCCTCCGCCCGCTCCAGCTGGGCGAGGACCGCGTTCGTGTGCGTGAGCAGGATCTCGCCCGCCGGGGTGAGCCGGACACCTTTCGCGCCCCGCTCGACGAGCCGGTGGCCGGTCTCCTGCTCCAGGGCGGTCAGCTGCTGGGAGACCGCCGACGGGGTCAGATAGAGCGCGGCGGCAGCCGCCGTCACGGTGCGGTGGTCGGCCACCGCACGGAGGATGTGCAGCCGCCGCGCTTCGATCATGCGACCGATTCTCCCAAATGTGCCGCCGATGTCCGAACCGGGGCCCGCCCGGCGGATCAGGCCGGAAACGGGTGGCCGTGAAAGTCCGTGCCGGCGAGCGGGGTCATGAAGATCCCCCCTGCTCCTCAAGAGCTTGGGGGAGGGCGTGCCAGACCCCGCGCCCCGGCATGATCCGCCGGACAGGCCCCAGGTCAGCTCACCGCCCCGGCGGACTCCCCGTCGAGCTCCGCGCGCGCCGCGACGAAGGCGTCCACGGCCCGGTTCACGTCCCCGGTGGAGTGCGCCGCGGAGAGCTGGACGCGGATGCGGGCCTTGCCCTGCGGGACGACCGGGTACGAGAAGCCGATCACGTACACGCCGCGCTCCAGGAGCAGCTCGGCCATGCGGCCCGCGACGGACGCGTCGCCGATCATGACGGGCGCGATGGCGTGGTCGCCGGGCAGGATGTCGAAGCCCTCCTGCGCCATGCGCGTGCGGAAGAGCGCCGTGTTCGCGGCGAGCCGCTCGCGCAGCTCGCCCGCCGACTCCAGGAGGTCGAGGACCTTGAGGGACGCGGCCGCGATCACCGGGGCGAGGCTGTTGGAGAAGAGGTACGGGCGCGAGCGCTGGCGCAGCAGCGCGACGATCTCGGCGCGGGCCGCGACATAGCCGCCGGAGGCGCCGCCGAGCGCCTTGCCGAGGGTGCCGGTGATGATGTCGACGCGGTCCATGACGCCGTGCAGCTCGGGGGTACCGCGGCCGCCGGGGCCGACGAAGCCGACGGCGTGCGAGTCGTCGACCATGACCATGGCGTCGTAGCGGTCGGCGAGGTCGCAGATCTCGCGCAGCGGCGCCACGTAACCGTCCATGGAGAAGACACCGTCGGTGACGATGAGGCGGCGACGCGCGGACTGCGCCTCCTTCAACTGCTGCTCCAGGTCCGCGAGATCGCGGTTGGCGTAGCGCAAGCGGCGGGCCTTGGAGAGGCGGATGCCGTCGATGATCGAGGCGTGGTTCAGCGCGTCGGAGATGACGGCGTCCTCTTCGCCGAGGAGCGTCTCGAAGACGCCGCCGTTGGCGTCGAAGCAGGAGGAGTAGAGGATCGTGTCCTCCTGGCCGAGGAACGCGGACAGGCGCGCCTCGAGCTCCTTGTGGACCTCCTGGGTGCCGCAGATGAAGCGGACGGACGCCATGCCGTAGCCCCAGCGGTCGAGTGCCTCGTGGCCGGCGGCGATGACCTCGGGGTGGTCGGCGAGGCCGAGGTAGTTGTTCGCGCAGAAGTTGAGGACCTCGCCGGGGCGGCCGCCCGCGGTGACGGCGACCGTCGCGGACTGCGGCGTGCCGATGACGCGCTCGGGCTTGTGCAGGCCCGCGGCGGCGATCTCGTCGAGCGTGGCCTGGATGTCTTCGCGTACGGAGTTGAACATGCGTCTTCCTTTAAAGAAGAGGTCGGTCGGGAGGTCGGGGCGGGCCGGGTCAGACGGTCCAGTCGAGGATGACCTTGCCGCCGCGGCCGCTCGCCGCGTCGTCGAAGGCCGCCTCGAAGTCACGGTGGCCGTAGCGGCCCGTGATCACGGGGGCGAGGTCGAGGCCGCCCTCCAGGAGAACCGACATCGCGTACCAGGTCTCGAACATCTCGCGGCCGTAGATGCCCTTGATCGTGATCATCGAGGTGACGATCCGCGACCAGTCGACGGCGAACTCCTCGGCAGGCAGACCGAGCATGGCGATCTTGCCGCCGTGGGTCATGTTGGCGATCATGTCGCGCATGGCGACCGGGTTGCCCGACATCTCCAGGCCGACGTCGAAGCCCTCGCGCAGGCCGAGGGAGCGCTGGCCCTCGGCGATCGTCGACTCGGCGACGTTCAGGGCGAGGCTGACGCCGATCTTGCGGGCCAGGTCGAGCCGCTCCTCGCTGACGTCGGTGACGACGACGTTGCGGGCGCCGGCGTGCCGGGCGACGGCCGCGGCCATCAGGCCGATGGGGCCCGCGCCGGTGATCAGGACGTCCTCGCCGACCAGCGGGAACGACAGGGCGGTGTGCACGGCGTTGCCGAACGGGTCGAAGATCGCGGCCACGTCGAGGTCGACGGGCACCCGGTGGACCCACACGTTGGCGGCGGGCAGGGCGACGTACTCGGCGAACGCGCCGTCGCGTCCGACGCCGAGCCCGACCGTGGAGCGGCACAGGTGGCGTCGCCCGGCGAGACAGTTGCGGCACTTGCCGCAGACGAGGTGGCCCTCGCCGCTGACGCGGTCGCCGATGGCGATGTCGGCGACGTCACGGCCGGTCTCGACGACCTCGCCGACGAACTCGTGGCCGACGATCAGCGGCGCGCTGATCGCCTGCTGCGCCCAGCCGTCCCAGTTGCGGATGTGGAGGTCGGTGCCGCAGATCCCGGTCCTGAGGACCTTGATCAGCACATCTCCGTGGCCGATGGACGGCTCGGGCACGTCCGTCAGCCACAGACCCGGCTCGGACTTCTCCTTGACCAGCGCCTTCAACGCACGGCTCCCGTCGTCGCACCCCGCGTCACGGCAAGCCGGGACCGGCCGCCGTGCGAGGGGAAGAGTGAAATGACAGCACGGGCGGGCGCCTTGGTGCGGCTACGGCGCGCCCTGCTGCCGACGGGGCAAATCTGCCGTACGGCGGCGCTCTTGGTCCATCGAGGATTTCTTAAGCGCCGCCGCAGGTTTCCTTCAGGCCGCCACCGGAGCTACGGGTGGACCAGTACGTGGGCGAGTGCCACGCGCCCCGTTCCCGTGAGCTTGATCCGTACGTAGCGGGCCTCGGTGCCCTTGGCGGCGTCCAGGACGGTGGGCCGCAGGGCCTTGCCCGGGACCTGGAGGGTGGTGGTGTCGGCGAAGTCCGCCGTACGGGACAGCTGGACGTCGAAGCCGGTCGTGGTCATCGAGGTGTTGTTCCAGACCTCGACCTGGCCGACATGCTGGACGGAGCCCAGGTCGACCTGCCACCAGGCGCCCGGCTCGGACAGGGTGCGGGTGTCGGTGGAGGTGTCGCCGTCGGTCGCGGCGGCCGCGGTGGCGGTGCCGTCCGTGGAGGACTGCGCGGCGGTACCGGTGCGGGCGAGGTCGGGGCGCAGCTGTTCGACGCGGTCGTGGCCCTGGGCGCCCGCGGAGGCGGCGACCTTCAGCGCGTCGGCGGGGAGCCGGTCGAGCTTGGTGTGGTTGTCGGTCATCGCCGAGCCGGTGCCTGCGAGGGCGGGGGCGTCGGTGTCGGTCCAGTTGCCGGTGGCGTGGTTGTCGATGCCGTAGTCGGCCCAGTTGGACACCCACTTGTAGCCGAGGCGGGTGAGGACATTGCCCTCGACGCGGATGTGGCTGGACTGTTCGTCGAGGTAGATGCCGTTGCCGTCGCGCTCGGTGTTGCCGAAGGCGCTGCGGTTGATGTAATTGCCGGAGATGACGGTGCCGGGCTGGGCGCCCTGGGTGTAGATGGCGCCGCCGTCGTGCTGGTCGTGCTCGACGCGCATGACGTTCGTGATCCGGTTGTTCGTGATCCGGTTGTCGCGCAGGACGGACTTCTGCGCCTCGGGCTGGTTCCAGCCCCAGCCGACGGAGATGCCCGAGTAGGGCAGGTCGTCGAGGGTGTTGTGGTCGATGACGGTCGCGGCCTCGTAGCCGGCCCAGATGCCGACGGCGTCGGTGAACTCCACTCCGGTGCGGCGGATGGTGTTGTACGCCACCGTGTTGCGCGCACCCACGAGTTCAGCATTCGGCATGGGTTCCGTGTCCCCTATGTAGGCGGCTCCGGAGGACAGATCGGTGAACCGGGACCGGGTGACCTTCGAGTCCTGCGTACCGGCCTCGAACACCACTCCGGCGCCGCCGAGGTGGCTGAACTCGACCTGGTCCACGGCCACATGCCTGCCGCCGCGCACGGTGAGGGCGGCGGAGGGCTTGGTGTAGTAGCGGCCCGCGTGGTCGGCGGGGCCGGTGGCGCCGGTGAGCACGAGTCCCGCCTGCATGCCGGCGTAGCCCTCGTCGGTGGAGGGCTGGTGCCAGGCCGCGTACTGAAGGCCGATGCCCTCGACGCGTACGTCGTGGGCGCCGTCGAGAACGAGGAGCCGCTCGGTGGCGGGGGTGACGGCCTTGGCGCGGCGCATGTCCTCGCCCTTGCGCGGCAGGTACGTGAGGGTGCGGGCGTCGGAGTTCCAGACGAACTCGCCTGGCTGGTCCAGGAGTTCGGGCGCGTTCTCGAAGTAGGCGACCTTCGCGTAGCGCGACGAGTCGACCGTGGTGGAGTCCCAGGCGGGGCCCGTGCGGTTGGTGCCGGAGGCGGAGTTGGTCCAGCAGGGCTGGGCGAAGGTCAGGACGTCGCCGGTGACGGAGTCGATGCGGCAGTGGTAGTTGCGCCAGCGGACGCTGATGACGGCCTCGGCGTCGGTGGGGCGGGCCCAGGAGGCGATGCCGGTGGCATTCGCGCCGGTCATGCCGGTCTTGGTGGCGTCACACACGGATGCCGCGCACGAGGCGCCGCGTGCCCGCACGGCTCGCACCCCGTCGACGAAGAGCTGGCGGGGCGTGACGCCTTCGGGGACGTGCGTGGTCCAGGTCCCGTCGGTGTTGCTGTCCCAGCCCTTGAGGGTCCTGCCGCCGGAGAGGACGGGGTGGGCGCCTCGCGCGGCGGTCCAGGTGACGGTGTGCCCGTCGCGCCCGGAGTCGGCCGCGCCGAGCTCCAGAGGTCTGCTCAACGCGTAGGTGCCGTCGGCGAGTTCGACGCGTACGTCGCGCCCCTCGACGGTGCGGGCGGCGTCGCGGGCGCCGTCGAGGGAACAGGGGCGGCCGTGCGTGCAGGCCGTGCCGGAGCCGTCGGGAGCGGCGTGCAGGACGCGGGGGGACGGGTCGGCGTGTGCGGCGGGGGCGGTGGACAGGAGGGCGGCCGTGGCGGCGAGGGCGACGGCGATGCGGGTGCCGTTCATGGGCGGCGTCAGCTCCAGTCGGGGTGGCCGGGCATGGGCGGGTTGTCCTTGCTGAACAGCCAGTCCTCCATGAAGGGCCGCAGCGACGGGTCGTGCGTGACCCGTACCGCGTTGTCGATGAAGTCCTGGGAGTCGGCGTTGGCGTGCCGGTGCTTCGTGAGCCAGGACTTCATGATCGCGTCGTAGTCGTCCTGGCCGACCTGCTGGTTGAGGGCGTACAGCACGACTGCGGCCCCGTCGTAGATGTTGAACCCGCCGAGTTCGGTGGGCAGTCCGGGCGGCCCGTCGGTCTTGCGCACGGCGTCGAGCTTCCCGTACGCCGTCCTCATCTTGTCCTCCATGGAGGCGGTGCCCTGCTGGTCGGCCCACAGGGCCGCGTAGTAGACGGCGGGCCCCTCGTTCAGCCAGGCGCTCTGCCAGGTGGTGGGCGTGACCGAGTCGCCGAACCACTGGTGGGTCATCTCGTGGACCATGACGTTCGTGTACGTCGTCGACGTGGACGCGTCCTTGAACCAGCCCGGCCCGAACAGTGACAGGGTTTGGTTTTCCAACGCGTCGCTGTAGCCGTCGCGGACGATCTGCATCCCGTAGGTGTCGAACGGGAAGCGCACGCCGAGGGTCTTCTCCAGCCACGCGATCTGGCCCCCGGTCTGCTCGACGATCGGCCGGTACGTGGCGACCTGGTCGTCGGGGACGTAGTGGCGCAGTCTCACACCGTGCGGCCCCTTGCCGGTCAGGACGGTCTGCTTCTCCACGGAGATGCCGAGGAGTTCGGAGGCCATGGGCGCGTCGAGCCGGAAGTCGGAGGTGGTCTTCCCTGCGCCCGCCGGGCGGGTGCCGGTCGCGGTGCCGTTGGCCCCGGGCGTCCAGCCGTCGGGGGCGGTGAGGTGGAACGTCCAGCTCGCCTTGTCCATCGTCGTGTCGTTGACGGGCGCGAACGTGTCGGCGCGGGACGACTGCGCCGCGGAGGCGAACCCTCCGTCACTCATGTAGCGCCAGCCGGGGACGCCGATGGGCTTCGTCTTGCCGTTGCCGTGATAGGTGACGGCAACCTCGAAGGGACGATTGTCGTGCAGGCCGCCGGCCGGCGTGACCGTCAGCTCCTGGCCGCTCTTGCCGAGCGATACGGCGAAGGCCGCGTCCTTGCCGTTCACCTTCACCGCGTCGATGGCGAGCGAGTCGATGTCGAGGTTGAAGGAGGAGAGGTCCTGCGTGGCCTTCGCGCTGATCTTCATGGCGCCGGTGAAGTCGTACGTCACCGGCGTGAAGTCGAACGAGAGGTCGTAGTGCCGGACGTCGTAGCCGCCGTTGCCGAGCGTGGGGAAGAGCGGGTCCCCGACGCCGTCCGCACCGGGCTTCGGGTCGAACGGGTGCGCCTGCGCGGGCGCGGCCAGGACGAGGGTCGCGGCGGCCGCGGCAGTGGCGATGGCGGCGCGTACGGTGCGGGTCACTTGCCGGTTCCCTTCTGGGCGGCGTCCTCGAATTCGGAACGGCACTGCTCCCCGCCCTTGGCGAGGTAGTCCTTGACCAGGGCGTCGTAGTCCTTCATGGACTTGCGGCCGGAGACGATGTCCTTGATGCCGTCCCCCTTGAGGGTGAGCAGGCTGCCGTACCCCTTCGAGTCCCAGGTGGGGGACGTGTAGTCCAGGTAGTCGGACTTCTCCAGCATCGGGATGAGCTTCGTGTACGCCTCGTGCGCGTACGTCGCCGCGTCCTTCGACGTCGGCGAGAACAGGGCCGGGATGCCGGAGGCGAGCTTGCCCCAGGGGACACCGATGTCCTGGCTGCCGGTAGGCGTAAGTACGGGGATGCCCTTGGCGTCGCGCTTGAAGTCGGCGCCCTCCACCCCGAAGTTGATGAGGGTGTACTCCTCGGTGCCGAAGGGTGCGGCGATGAAGTCGAGGAGGCGCAGGATCTGCTCGACGCGCGCCTTGGGAGCCTTCTTCACGAAGGACTCGCTGAGCGTGGCGTTGTCGGTCCAGGTGACCGCCTTGGTGCCGATCGGTACGAAGGGCCGCACGTCATAGCTCTTGTCGATGGCGGCCATGGCGTCGACGTAACCGCTGGAGGGCTGGAGGTAGGCGGGCATGCCGTCGTAGACGTACGCGCCCTTGCCGTTCTTGAAGAGGTCGGTGTACTGGGCCTTCTGGGCGCCGGTCATGGCGAGGGTGCCGGGGTAGTAGCAGCCGGCCTTGTAGAGCTTGGCCGCCATCTCCACGGCGGAGCGGTACTCGTCGGTCTCGAGGTCGGCGGTGAACTTGCCGGTCTTCTTGTCCATCGACCAGAAGTAGGGGGCGCCTGCCGACATGGCGAGCATGCTGGTGGCGCCCGCGATGATCGCGTACTGCTTCTTCTTCGGCTGCGTCAGCTCCTTGCAGACCTCGAAGAAGCGGTCCAGGTCGGTGATCTGGTCGAGGCTGTCGACCCCGACCTCCTTGAACAGGTCGTGCCGGTAGAAGCCGGCGCCGGAGGTGCCGTAGCGCGTGATCGGAACGCCGTACAGCGTGTCTCCGTACAGGCCCTGCTGCCACGCGCTCGCCGGGATCGCCGCGAGGTTCGGGTACGTCTTGACCTTGTCGCCGGACAGGAACGGCGTCAGGTCGGCGCACTCGGCGGCGAGGAAGGCCGCCTTGTGGTCGACGCCGCCGGTCTCCGGATACATGAAAACGTCCGCGAGGTCACCGCCCGCGACCATCGTCGAGAACTTCGCCGGGTAGTCGTCGGCGGCCACGGCGGTGATGTCGACCGTGCCGCCGAGCCGCTTCTCGATCGCCTGCCAGGCGGCGTTCCTGCCGCGGGCCGGGGCCGGCGGCGCGTAGGTCTCGGTGAACGCCTTGACGGTCTTGGCGCCCTTGAGCGGAGTGCCCTCGACGGAGCGGACCGGGGTCTTCGGGTAGCTGAAGAAGGCGTTGGGCACACCGGCGGCCGTGCCGGGGAGGTCGGCCTTGACGGTGTTGGCCGTGACGGTGGACGGCAGCACCTTGCGGCTCTTCGCGGCGGACTTCTCGGCGGCGCCGCCGTCACCGCATGCGGTCAGCAGCGGGGCCGCGGCGAGTCCGAGGCCCAGGCCGAGGGACGTCCTCAGCAGGGTTCTGCGATTGATGGGGGTGGAGCGCGGCACGGTGAACTCCTCGGTGACGGAGGGGACATGAGCGCGGGGGGTGCGAGCGGGGACTGCGCGGCGTCAGCCCTTGATGGCGCCGGTGAGGACGCCCTTGGTGAAGTAGCGCTGGAGGAAGGGGTAGACGCACAGGATCGGCACGACGGCGATCACCAGGACGGCCATCTGCACGGCCTGCTGGGGCGCGAGGGCCTCACCGGCCGAGGCGCCTTCGAGGGACTGACCCTGGAGGACGAAGGTGCGAAGCACCATGGAGAGCGGCCACTTGTCGTTGTCGCTCAGGTAGAGCATCGCGTTGAAGAAGGCGTTCCAGTACGTCACCGCGTAGAACAGGCTGATCACGGCGATGACGGCCTTCGACAGCGGCAGCACGATGCGCACCAGGGTGCGCAGGTCGCCCGCGCCGTCCACCTTCGCGGCGTCGTACAGCTCCTCGGGCAGGTTCATGAAGAAGGAGCGCAGCACGACCAGGTTGAACGCGCTGACCATGGTGGGCAGCACGAGCGAGGCCAGGGTGTTGTACAGGCCGAGTTCCTTGATGGTGAGGAACTTGGGGATGATGCCCGGGTCGAAGAGCATCGTGATCAGGGCCGTCATGAGGATGAAGCGGGAGCCGGTGACCTCGCGGCGCGAGAGGCCGTACGCCATCCCGATGGTGACGAGGACGCTGGTCGCGGTGCCCACGAGCGTCACGCCGACGGAGACGAGCAGCGCGTGCGTGACGACGCCGCCGCTGAAGACCGTGCGGTACGCCTCCAGGGTCGGGTGGTCGGGCCACAGGACCAGGCCGGGGCTGCGGATGATGTCGGACTGCGAGGCGAAGCTCGTGCCGATCACTCCGAGCAGTGGGTAGGCGACGGCCGCGACCACCAGGACCAGCACAAGTCCCTTGAGGAACAGGCCGGTTCGGGTGGGCTTCTCCATCCAGGGCGGACGGCCGTCGGACACCCTGATGCCGGATTCGGCAGGAGCGGCCGGCTTGCGATCGCGGCGTCCGGCGGCCGCTGTCTGCGTCTCAGCGGTCAGCACCGCGGTACACCCCTTCGTGGCCGAGCCGGTGGGCGAACTTGTTCGCGCCGAGTACGAGGACGGTGCCGATGACCGCCTTGACCAGTCCTACGGCCGCCGACGTGCCCCAGTCGTTGTTCTTGATCCCGTGGAAGTACACGTAGGTGTCGAGGACTTCACCGGCGGCGGGGCCGACCGCGTCGCGCTGGAGCAGGATCTGCTCGAAGCCGACGGAGAGGATCTGCCCCAGGTTGAGGATCAGGAGCAGGATGATCACCGGGGAGATGCCGGGCAGCGTGACGTGCCACAGGCGCCGGGCGCGCCCCGCCCCGTCGATCGCCGAGGCCTCGTACAGGCCGCGGTCGATGTTGAGCAGGGCGGCGAGCATGATGATCGTGCCCCAGCCCGCGTCCTTCCAGGCCACCTGGAGGGTCAGGAGCCAGGGGAAGGCGGCCGGGTCGGTCGTCATGTCGTAGCGCGGCAGACCGAGTTGGCCGAGGAGGTCGGGCAGGACGCCGGCGCCCCCGAGGATCTGCTGGAAGATCGAGACGATGATGACCCAGCCGATGAAGTGCGGCAGATAGACGACGCTCTGCACGAACCGGCGGACCTTGTCGCTGACGATGCTGTTGAGCAGCAGCGCGAGGGCGATGGGGACCGGGAAGAAGAACACCAGCTGGACGAGCGCGATCTTCAGCGTGTTGCCGGTCGCCGACCAGAACGCCGGGTCGGCGAAGGCGGACGTGAAGTTCGAGACGCCCGCCCAGGCGCTGTGCATGTAGCCCAGGTACGGCTGGTAGTCCTGGAACGCCACCACGTAGCCGAGGAGCGGCACGTAGTGGAACACGCAGAAATAGAGCAGGCCCGGCAGGGTCAGCAGCAGCATGACCTTGTCCCGCTTGAGCCGCTGCCCCAGCGAGAGGCGGTGAACTGCCCGCGGCGGGGAGGGCGTTGTATCAGCCATGGGGCGGCAAGTTAGTAATCGGTTACCCCTCACGTCAATAGGTCTGGGCAACACCTGGGTTAAGCGAGTTTTTCAACTGCCCGTTCTTGACGAGTATTTGGCACTATTTCATGCTAAGAGGGTCAGGGTCGGCATGCTTGACGCTCACCCCTCGTGATCCCTAGCGTGCGGTGACTTCATAGAACACGTTTACTGTCCGGAGGCAGGGTGCGTACCACTGACGAGTCGCCGGTCCAGGCCGACTCCGCCGGCTCCACACGGCCCCCACGCAGGCCCCGTACCGTCCTGGCGATGGACGCGGGGCTGCTCGACGACGTCTTCCCGCCCGCCGTACGGCTGCGGCTCGAGGAGTCCGCGGACATCCGGCCGCCGCAGGTGGTGGGCGAGTTCGGGAGTCCCGAGGCGGTGGCCGCGCTCGCCGAGTGCGAGGTCCTGCTGACCGGCTGGGGCTGCCCGCACATCGACACAGGTGTGCTCGACCGGGCGCCGCGGCTGCGCGCGGTGATCCACTCGGCGGGCACGGTCAAGACGTTCCTGACCCCCGAGGCGTACGGGCGCGGCATCGCGGTGTCGTCCGCAGCGGCCGCCAACGCCGTACCCGTCGCGGAGTTCACTCTCGCGGCGATCATCATGGGCGCCAAGCGGGCCTTCCCGCTCGCCCAGCTGTTCCGCTCCCGCCGCTCCCACCGCACCGCGGCCGACCTCGACCGCCACCACTGGCTCGGCACGCACGGCATCACCGTCGGCGTGGTCGGCGCGTCACGCACCGGCCGCAGGGTCATCCAGCTGCTGCGCTCCATCGACGCCGACGTGCTGCTCCACGACCCGTACGTGAGCGCCGCCGAGGCGGAGCTGCTCGGGGCCACCCGCACCGACCTCGACACCCTCGTCGCCACCAGCGACGTCGTGACCCTGCACGCGCCGTCCACCGCCCTCACGCACCATCTGCTCGACGAGCGGCGCATCGCGCTGATGCGCCCGGGCGCCCTGCTGATCAACACGGCACGCGGCCCGCTCGTCGACACCGAAGCCCTCACCGCGCACCTGGTCAGCGGTCGGATCGACGCCGTGCTCGACGTCACGGACCCCGAGCCGCTGCCCGCCGACCACCCCCTGTGGGACCTGCCCAACGTCTTCATCACCCCGCACATGGCGGGGGCGCAGGGCAACGAGGTGGGACGGCTCGGCGCCCTCGCGGTCGACGAACTCGCCCGCTACGCGCGCGGGGTGCCGCTCAACCACCCCGTACTCCTGGAGGAACTGGAGCGGATCGCGTGAACGGGCGCCCGGCGGACGCCATAGGCTCTGCGCACGGAACGGTCGCGGGACGGATCGCGGGACCCGCCGCGCAGACCGGTGACCAGGACGGTCAGGACGACCATGACGACCGCGACGACCGCGACGACCGCGACGACCGCGACGACCAGGGGGAGGTCCGGATGCCCAGGCAGGGCTCGACGGCGAACGGACGGCGCGCGACGGTCGTGGACGTGGCGCGTCTCGCGGGCGTGTCGACCGCGACCGTGTCCCGCGTGATGAACCGCAACTACCCGGTCGCGGCCGCCACCCGCGAGCGCGTCGAGGAGGCCATGCGGGAGCTGGGCTATGTGGTCAACGCCCATGCCCGCGCCCTGGCCGGTGTCTCCGGGCGCACGGTCGGCATCATCATCAGCGACGTGGTCGACCCCTTCTACGCATACATCGCGCGCGGCGTGGAACGCGAGGCGACGGCGGGCGGCCGGCTCTGCCTGGTCTGCAGCACCCAGGGCGACCCGCAGCGCGAGCTGGCCTTCATCGAGCTGATGCACGAGCGCCGAGCCGACGCGGTGATCCTCGTCGGCGGCAGCGTCGCCGACCGGGGCTACCGCACGGAACTCGCACGCCGCGCCCGCGAACTGGACGCCGGCGGCTCGAAGCTCGTGCTGTGCGGCCGCCCCTCCCTCGGCAAGGACGCGCCCACGGTCGGGGTCGAGTACGACAACGAGGGCGGCGCCTTCGCGATCACCGACCACCTCCTGACCGAGGGCCACGAGCGGATCCTGTACCTGGGCGGGCCGCCGGGGCTCTCCACCACCAAGGAACGGATCGCCGGCCACCGTCGCGCCCTGGAGCAGCGCGGGCTGCCGCGCGATCCGGCGCTCGTGCAGCCCGGTGCGTTCAGCCGCCAGTTCGGCCACCGCCGGATGACGGAACTACTGCGCGACGGGCCGGAGTTCACCGCCGTCTTCGCGGCCAACGACATCGTGGCGGCGGGCGCGGCCCAGGCCCTGGAGGAGGCCGGGATGCGGGTGCCGCAGGACGTCTCCCTGGTCGGCTACGACGACGTGCCCGTGGCGCAGGAGCTGCGACCGCGCCTCACCACCGTGCACATCCCGCTCGAGGAGATGGGCCGCCAGGCCGTCCGCGTCGCCCTCGCGGGCGGCGACGAGGACGACTGGCGGGCCCCGACGACGGGCACGCTGCGCCTCGGTACGCATCTGGTGGTACGCGATTCCGTGGCGGCGCCGCGTGGGGGGCGGCGGCGCCGGGTGTGAGCCGCGCGCCGGCCGGCGTTCCGCTCTGGGCTCCGGGTGGCGGTCCCCTTGGAGTCCCGCTTGCCCGGTCCGCTCGGCGTTCAGCTTGCCGGTTCGCTCGGCGTCCCGCTTGTCGGTCCGCTCGGCGTTCCGTTCGGCAGCGTTCAACGGCTCTCCGCCCGGGCGTTGTTCACCGGTTTCTCCCTCAGGTCGTAGTAACAGACAGAAACTTGCCGGGCCCTCTTGCGGCGGGATAGCAAACGCTTACATGCTGGCGCGCAGCCCGCACATCACTCCGATGCTGTTGATCCCCATGGGAGTCTCTGGATGCGCCCTGCCCGTACGCCTTCCGCCACCTCGGCCGACGCTGCTGTCACCGCCGACACCCCCGCCACCTCGGGCTTCTCCCGTCGTGGGATGCTCGCCACCCTGGCCGGCGCGGGAGCCGCCACGCTGCTCGGCACCGGCACCGCAAGTGCCCACGCCGTGCGCGGTGTCGGCCTCACCGTCCCGCTCATCGCACGCCCCTCCGCCGAGACGGAGCGCCTCCGCCTCGGACAGGCCCTGCGCGCCACCGAGTTCCAGCCGACCGGGCAGTACGTCCCCGCCGGGGCCGCACTGCGCTTCGACGTGCTGCCCCACGACGGCCTCGTGCCCACGCTCTGGATCGGGCAGTGGGACTACTACGGCACGGTGACGGAGCCCCGCAGCTATGCGCTGAAGCCCGGCGCCAACACGGTCACCGACCCGCACGGCGGTCCCGTCTACTTCTCCCTCGAAGGCCACGGCGAGCGCGCCGCCGTGAAGTTCAGGTCGGGCGCCACCGCGATGCCCGTCTTCACGCTCGGCCGCACCTCCGAGGCCGACTACCAGCGGCAGTTGGACACCCTCACCGACGTGCCGGTGGTCGAGCTGCACGCGCCGCGCACCATCATGACGCTGACGCGCGACGGCGCGCTCCTGCACCGCGACCAGGACCACGCGGCGCTGCTCCGGCTCGTCGAGCAGATCATCGAGGCCGAGTCGCGGATCAGCGGGCTCGACGGGTCGAAGCCGGTGCACCGGCCGAAGGCGGGCGGCTACCACTTCACCGAGGTGTCGGTGGTCCCGTCCGGAGTCGGCGCCTACGCCACGCACGGCTACAACGGCTTCCCGCGCGCCTATCTCGACCGCGCCACCACCGTCGACGGGCTGCGCACCCGGGGCTGGGGTCTCTACCACGAGCTCGGGCACCTGCATCAGCAGATGGCGTACAAGCCGACGGGCCTGACCGAGGTCACGGTCAACATCTACTCGCTCGCGGTGCAGCGGGCCCTTGGCCAGCCGTCGAACCTTCTGACAGTCGACCCGAAGACCGGGCTCAACCCCTTCCAGTCCGCACGCGCGAAGTTCGGCACGGACGGGCTGACGTACGAGAAGTCCTTCGGCGCCTACGAGAAGCTCGTGCCGCTGCGGCAGCTGGAGCTGGCGTTCGGTGACGACTTCTGGCCACGGTTGCATCGGCTTGTGCGCGAGGAGAACCCGCAGTCCGACTACACCGAGACCGCCAAGCGCTACCGCGCCCTGTCGACCTACGCCAGCCGTGTCTCCGGCCGCGACCTCACGGACTTCTTCGTCCGCGACTGGGCCTTCCCCATCGACGCCACCGGACTGGCCGAGATCGCCGCGCTCCAGCTGCCGAAGCCGACCGTCGAACCGGCCACGCTGACCGACTGACCCGACCGACGCGACCAACGCGACCGACGCGACCGACCCGGAGGGGACCCACCGAACATGGACCTCACTCGCAGACAGACCCTGACCCTGGCGGGCGCGACCGCCGCGGCGGCGCTCCCCCTGACAGCAGGAGTCGCGTCGGCAGCGAACGCCGCAGAAGCGGCGGACGCCCCTGCCGCCGACACGTTCGACGAACTGCTGGCGCGCGCCGAGGAGCAGCTCACCGGCGGCGCGTTCGACACCGCCGACCCGGACTTCGCCGCCGCCGTCAAGGCCCTCGACACGCAGGCGTCAGCCTGGTGGAAGGACCTCGACCGCAACGCGGGCAGGAAGGCGCTGTGGGCCGACCTCTCCCCCGCGTCGGACCCCGGAATGTTCGGGCAGAGCTATCCGCGCCTGCGCACCCTGGCCACCGCCTGGGCCACCCCCGGCACCTCGCTGACCGGCAGCGCCGAGGTCGCCGACGCACTCGTCGCGGCGCTGGGCTTCCTGGGCAGCACCGGCTACAACCCGGCCCGCGCCGAGTCCGGCAACTGGTGGTTCTGGGAGATCGGCGCGCCCCGGGCGCTGATGGACACCTGCGTACTCCTGCGGTCGAAACTGCCGGCTGCGGACCTGGCCGGACACGTCGCGACCGTCGCGAAGTTCTGCCCGAACCCGGACCGACGCACCAACTCCCCCTCCCTCTCCGAGACCGGCGCGAACCGCGCCGACAAAGCCGTCATCGTGGCCCTGCGCGGGCTGCTCGCCCGGGACGCGGCCACGGTCGCGCTGGCCCGCGACGGCCTGTCGGACGTGCGGGACAACGGGCGCCGCAGCCTCTTCACCTATGTCACCTCGGGCGACGGCTTCTACGAGGACGGGTCGTTCGTCCAGCACGACAGCGTCGCCTACACGGGGACGTACGGCAGTGTGCTGCTCGGCAGCACGGGGCAGCTGATCGCGCTGCTCGCCGGGTCGGACTGGGCCGTGAACGACCCGAAGGTGTCGGTGCTCTACGAGGCGGTGGAGCGGTCCTTCTCGCCCGTCATGTTCGACGGGCTGATGATGGACGCACTGCGCGGGCGGGCGATCTCGCGCGAGCGGGCCCGCGACTACAACGACGGTGCCGTGACGCTCACTTACATCCTCCAGCTCGCCGCGGGCGCCCCGGCCCCGTACGCCGACCGCTGGCGCGGGCTCGCCAAGGGGTGGATCAGCCGCAACACGGCGAATCCGTACGCGGGGCTCGTCGGTGTCCCGGCTCTGGCGCGCGCGAAGGCCGTCCTCGACGACAAGGCGATCCCGGCGGCGGAGCGTCTCGCCGGTCACTTCTCGTTCGCCGACATGGACCGCATAGTGCACCGGCGCCCCGGCTGGGCGCTCGCCCTGTCGCTCTCCTCGAAGCGCATCGCCGCGTACGAGGCGGGCAACGGTGAGAATCTGCACGGCTGGTACACCGGCGACGGCATGACCTATCTGTACGACGGTGACGACCTCGGCCAGTTCGGCGACGGGTTCTGGCCGACCGTCGACCCGTACCGGCTGCCGGGCACGACGGTGGACACGCGCGCCCGTGCGGACCTCGGCACGGGCGCCGGCACCGGCACGTACCGCCCGAAGAACGCCGTGGCGGGCGGCGCCGTCCTCCAGGACCGCTATGGCGCGGCCGCGATGGAACTCATCGCCGACGGCAACACCTTGCAGGCGCGGAAGGCGTGGTTCTGCCTGGACAACGCCGTCGTCGCGCTCGGCGCGGGCATCACCGCGAGCGACGGCCGCACGATCGAGACCGTCGTCGAGAACCGCAACCTGCACACGGACGGGGCGCAGCGCCTCCTGGTGGACGGGCGGCGGCAGCCGGGTGAGCAGGGCTGGTCCGCATCGCTGTCCGGCGCCGACTGGGCACATCTGGAGGGCACGGGCGGCTACGTCTTTCCCGACCATCCGGGACGGAGGCCGGGCGACGCCGTCCCGCTGAGAGCGCTGCGCGAGGAACGCACCGGCACGTGGGGCGCCCTCAACTCCGGTGCGGACACCGGCGGCGGCACCGACCCGGTCACACGTCGCTACGTGACCGTGTGGTTCGACCATGGCTCCTCCCCCACCGACTCCTCGTACGCCTATGTGCTCCTGCCGGGTGCGAGCGCCGTGGCGACCGGGATCTGGGCGCACTCGCGACCCGTGCGGATCGTGGCGAACGACGCCACGGTCCAGGCCGTCGAGGCGCGCCGCCTCGGGCTCCTCGCCGCGCACTTCTGGGGTCCCGGCAGCGCCGCCGGACTCACATCGTCCGGTCCCGGCACCGTCCTGGTGCGGCGGCACGGCGACGCCATCGCGGTCGCCGTGGCCGACCCAGGCCGCACCGGGTCGACGCTCACGGTCGAACTCCCCTTCCCCGTACGCAAGGTGACGCGTGCCGACGACACGATCACACTCACCCCGGGCCGCCGTCCCGTCCTGACGGTCGACGTCGCAGGCTCACGCGGGCACAGCCACACGGCGGAACTCGCATGAGGTCATGTCTGTCGGTTCCGACCGTCGACGTCCGTCCCAGGCACGCATAGGGTCACCCCGGCCCGCCACTTCCGATCAAGGAGCGACACGCCCCCATGCCCGCACCACACCTCTCGCTGCCGCCCACCGACCGTGTCCTGTCCCCGCTCACGGGCTGGACGCGGGCCCACTGGGAGGCGCTCGCCGACCGGCAGCTGGAGGCGCTCGTCCCGTACGCGACGCCTGGGTTCGCGCAGTACCGGCTGCCGGGGCGGGCCAGCTGGTCGGGGGTCGTGTCGGACGGGCTCGAGGGGTTCGCGCGGTCATTCCTGCTGGCCTCCTTCCGCATCGCGGGCGCGGGCGGGAACGTGGATCCCCGACTCGTAGAACGCTACGCGGAGGGTCTGACAACCGGCACGAACCGAGGGCGCGGCACGGGCCTCGACGGCGAGGCGTGGCCCGAACTCACCGACTGCTCCCAGCAGATGGTGGAGGCGGCGTCCATCGCGATCGGGCTGCACGAGACCCGCCCCTGGATCTGGGACAAGCTCGACTCCCGGGTCCAGGAGCGGATCGTGGACTGGTTCTCCGGATTCGTCGGCGGCCGCACCTGGGACAACAACTGGCGTCTGTTCCAGGTGGTTTCGGAGCAGTTCCTGGCCTCGGTCGGAGCCCCGTACAGCCAGGACGACATCGACGGCGGCCTCGACCGCATCGAGGACTGGTATGTCGGCGACGGCTGGTACACGGACGGGGACGGCCGCAATTTCGACTACTACATCGGCTGGGCCATGCATCTGTACCCGCTGCTGTGGGCGCGGATGGCGGGCCCGGACGGCGACGGCGGCCGCGCGAAGGTCTACCGGGAGCGCCTGTCGCAGTTCCTCACCACTTACCCGCACTTCTTCGGCGGTGACGGCGCACCCGTGCACCAGGGCCGCTCACTGACGTACCGTTTCGCCGCCACCGCGCCCGTGTGGATGGGCGCGCTCGCGGACTGCACCCCACTGGAGCCGGGGCTCACGAGACGCCTCGCGTCGGGCACCGCGCGGCACTTCGTGGAGCGCGGCGTCCCCGACGAGCGGGGCCTGCTGCCGCTCGGCTGGTACGGGACGTTCCTGCCGACGACACAGGCGTACTCGGGCCCCGCCTCGCCGTACTGGGCGAGCAAGGGGTTCCTCGGACTGCTGCTGCCCGCCGACCATCCGGTGTGGACCGAGCGCGAGGCGCAGCTGCCCGTCGAGAAGTCCGAGCGGGCCATCCAGTACACCGCGCTGCCCGCGCCCGGCTGGCTGCTGCACGGCACGCCCCACGACGGGATCGTGCGGCTGATCAACCACGGCAGCGACCACAACCCGCTCGAAGGTCCCGCCACGGACGATCCGCACTACGCGAAGCTCGCCTACTCCACGGCGACGGCGCCCGAGTCGGCGCCGCACGCCTGGAAGCGGACCGTCGACAACCATGTGGCCCTCGTCGCGGAGGACGGCACCCCGTCGCGGAGGCGCCGTATCCACCCGATCTCCTGCGAGGGGCGCGCCGCCTCGTCCCGCCATGACGCCCAACTGCCGGGATTCGACGAGGAGTTCCCGATCGAGTCGACGACCGTCCTGCACGGTCCGTGGGAGATCCGCGTGCACCGGGTGCAGGCTCCCGCGGGCGTGACGGTCCGCGAGGGCGGCTACGCGGTCGCCGACGAGACCAGCGTCCACGCCGAGCGGGGCCCGGGCTGGGCGCTGACGCGCACGGAGTCCGGGATGACCAGCGCGGTGGTGGCGCTGCACGGCTGGGACGAGGAGTCCGGTATCGCGCGGGAGGTCGAGGCCAACGCCTACGGCCCGCACTCGGCGACGCCGTACCTCCGCTCGACCGGCCACCCCGGAGGATCCAGCGTGCACGTCACGCTCGCGGTCCTGACGCGCGACGTCGTGCACCCACAGGCCCTGCGCGAGTCCATCTCATGCGTGGCGGACCCCGGAGACGACGGGCAGGTGCGAATCACGTTCCCCGACGGCGGGACAGTCACCGTCTGACGCCATCACGTGTGGGCCCCGTACGTCGTCTGGGCGGGGGCGTGGGCCAGGAGGTGCCTGACGAGGGTGAGGAGGGTCTGGATGCCCGAGCTGGAGATCCGCGCGTCGCACCGCACGACGGGCACCTGCGGGTCGAGGTCGATGGCGGCCCGCACCTCGTCGGGGTCGTAACGGTAGGCGCCGTCGAACTCGTTGACGGCCACGATGAACCCCATGCCGCGCTCCTCGAAGAAGTCGACGGCGGCGAAGCAGTCCTCGAGACGGCGGGTGTCCGCGAGGATCACCGCGCCGAGCGCCCCCTCGGAGAGCTCGTCCCACATGAACCAGAAGCGCTCCTGCCCGGGCGTGCCGAACAGATACAGCACGTGTTCCGGGTCCAGGGTGATCCGCCCGAAGTCCATCGCGACCGTCGTCTCGACCTTGTTCTCGATGCCTTCGAGGTCGTCGGTCTCGGCGCTGACCGTGGTGAGCAGCTCCTCCGTGCTCAGCGGGGCGATCTCGCTGACCGCGCCGACGAAGGTCGTCTTGCCGACACCGAAGCCACCCGCGACCAGGATCTTCAGCGCGGTGGGGAAGGCGTCAGAGCTGTCGTCGTAGTCCATCGAGCACTGCCTCCAGTAGGGACCGGTCAGTGGGGTTGTCGTGGAACGTGGGGGGCTTGGTGGTGATCGCCCCGCAGTCGACGAGGTCGGACAGCAGGACCTTCGTGACGGCGGCGGGGAGTTTCAGATGGGCCGCGATCTCCGCGACCGATGTGGGGTGGGCACACAGTTTGAGCGCCTCACCGTGTTCGGGCCCTAAGTAGCCGAGCGGGGTGGCCCCGGTCGCCATCACCAGCGACAGGAGATCCAGCGCAGTGGTCGGCTGCGTCCGCCCGTTGCTCACCGTGTACGGGCGGACGAGGCGGCCGGCCGCTGCGTCGAGCCACGGCCCGTCCTGCGGGGCCGTCATGCTCAGTTCCTCATCGCCGTGGGTTCGGCCGCGTGCTGGCGGGGCGCGGTCATCAGGTACGGGCGCACGCTCTTGACCAGCATGGCCATCTCGTAGCCGAGTACCGCGGCGTCGGCCTCACGCCCGGCGAGCACGGCGAGGCACGTGCCGGAGCCCGCGGTGGAGACGAACAGCAGGGTGGAGTCCAGCTCGACGACGACCTGCCGGACCTCACCCCCGTCCCCGAAACGGACGCCCGCGCTACGGCCGAGGGAGTACAGGCCCGACGCCAGGGCCGCCATGTGGTCGGCGCTGTCGGCGTCGAGGCCGTGGACGGACTTGACCAGCCCGTCGGACGAGAGGAGGACGGCGCTGCGGGTGTGCGGCACACGCTGGACGAGGCCGCTCATCAGCCAGTCGAGATCGGACACATGACCCGTCGGCACATCGCTCGCCATGGGGGATCGACTCCTTGGTGGACTGCTGGGGGTGCGTTGACTGTGGGAAGTGGGGGGCTGCTTGCGGCACTTGGCGGGCGCACCGGGGGTAGGCACACGGGGGCCGGGAGCGCAGGGGCCGGGCGAACGTCATCCGGCCGTGTCGCTCCCGTCGTGCCGTGCGTCCGGTTCGTAGGCGGCGAGTGACCCGGTGGCGGGCCCGCCGGCCGACTCGGGACCGGCCTGAGGCAGGTCGCGCACACCGAGGGTCAGGTCTCGCGCCTCGGCCGCCTCCGCGAGCCCGATGCCGCGCTGGAACGCCGCCATCAGACCCGGGTCGTGGAGTACGGGCGCCTCGTTCTCGGGGCGCTCCTGCCGCTGCGCCGGGCCGCCCCTCAGTTGCGGCGCGAGGTGTTCCTGGACGCGCCGTTTGGGGAGTTGGGGCCGCCCCATGGTCCCGCGTACGGCGCCGTTGACCGGGGTCGGCTGGAGGGGCGTGTGCTCCCCGGTGGCCTGCCGGTCCTCCGAACGGATGCCGGGCAGCGCGTCGGCGGGTGTCCGTCGCTCCTCCCTGGCGGTACGCAGCGGGAGGGGAGGCGCGACGCCGTTCGCCCCGGAATGCCCGCCGTCGGAAGCCCCGCCCTGAGGCTGCCGCGGGACGACGGCCACGCCGGCGTGCGGGGTCTCGCGGGGCGGCGGGGGTTGATGGGGTGCCGGGTACTGCTGGGGGTCGAATGGCTGAAGGTCGGGCTGAGGGGGACGGTGGAGCTGGTTCTGGGGCTGGGGCTGGGGCTGGGGCTGGGGTGGCCGGCGGTGGGACTGCGGCTGAGGTTGCCGTTCGAGTTGGTGTTGCCGTTCCTGCTGGCTCTGGTGTTGCGAGAGTCGCCGTTCATGCGCCTGGTGCCGCTGGTGCATGGTCTGCGCGCTGTCGTCCGTCGCGTCCGCGGCGCTCCGTGGCCTCGGCGCGGGCTCGTTCTCGTCGCCGCCGAGCAGGCTCTGCGGCACGACGAGGACCGCCTGCACACCACCGTAGATATTGCTCTGGAGCCGGACCGTGATGCCGTGTCTGCGGGCGAGCTGCGAGACGACGAAGAGGCCGATGCGCCCGTCCTGGAGCAGGCTCGCGACGTTGACCTGGTCCGGGTCGGCGAGCAGCGTGTTCATCTTGTTCTGCTCGGTGACGGGCATTCCGAGGCCGCGGTCCTCGACCTCGATGGCGAGACCGGACGTGACGGTGTTGGCGCGGAGCAGGACTTGGGTGTGCGGGGCCGAGAACACGGTGGCGTTCTCGACGAGTTCGGCGAGCAGGTGGATGCAGTCGGCGACGGCGTGCCCGCGCAGGGTGCCGTCGACCGGCGGGACGAGCTTGACCCGTGAGTACTGTTCGACCTCCGCTATGGCCGACCGCATGACCTCGGTCATGGAGACCGGGCGGCTCCACTGGCGCCGGGACACGGCGCCGCCGAGCACGGCCAGGTTCTCGGCGTGCCTGCGGATCCGGGTGGCGAGGTGGTCGACGTGGAAGAGGCCCTTGAGCAGGTCGGGGTCCTCGACGTCGTTCTCCAGTTCGTCGAGGATCGAGATCTCGCGGTGCACGAGGGACTGCAGGCGCCGGGCCAGATTGACGAAGACCTCGACCTTCTGTTCGCTGCCCGCGTGGCTGGAGAGCTGGGACGCCTGGACGACGGCGGTGACGGCCACGTCCTGGGCGCGCGTCATGTCCGCGGCCAGCAGGTCGAACTCGTCGGCGTCCGGGGCGGGCGCGGGAGGCTGCCTGCGGGGCGGCGGCCCCTCACCCTTACGCAACTGCTCCACGAGACCGCGCAGTTCACCCTGCCCGCGCGCACTCGCACGGCGCAGGACACCGACCCGTTCGCGTACGGTCCTGGCCGCCCGGTCGGCGGCCACGGCGGCGATCACGATGCCGGCCAGGGTGACGAGGCACGCTCCGGCGAGGACGGCCCAGAGGGCGAGCCCGGGGCGGGCGCCCGTGGAGCGGACGGTGAAGAGAACGGCCGCGCTGGCGCTCAGGGCGACGGCGAGCGGGGGCAGTACGGCAAGGCGCAGAAGCTGGGGCCGTATGTGGGTCTCGGGCTGCGGGGGGACGGACCGGCCGCCCGGCCTGCCGTGCCGACCGCCCTCTCGGCGGTCTGCTCGGGGGGCCGGCGGGCGAAGGTGAGACATTCGGCGTCCTCGTACGTGGGGGCTCCTGCGGGTCGGCGCGAGGCGGGCAGGCGGCATCGCGCTCCCGGCCGGGAGCGGGTGGGAATGCCGCCGCTGCGTCGCTCAGCGAACACACACGGTAGTCGGGGACGGCTCACATGCGGTGGGCAGTTGCCAAAGTCCGGCGGCCCAGGTCCCGCTCTGGTATGAGGCTTCGTACGACAGACCGATAACAGTTCCGGACGCCCGACCGGTCATGGGTACGGGTGTTCCATCGTCGGAGAGACGTCGCAGCGGAGGCGGAGCCTGTCGGGAGCGGCCGTCGAACTGATGTGGGCGCCGGCCTGCAGATACGCTCTCCGGCGTGATCGAGGACGGCGGAACAGACCAGGGCACCGTGACGACGGTTCAACGGGTGGGCGACACCATCCGGCGCCCTCCCGGCCGTTGGACCCCGCTGGTGCACGCGTTGCTCGCCCACCTCGAGGCGGCCGGATTCCACGGCGCTCCGCGGGTACTGGGCTTCGACGAGGACGGCCGCGAGGTGCTGTCCTTGCTGCACGGCGAGCCGGGGATGAACCCGTGGGGGCCGGCCCTCCAAGGCGCGGTGGGTCTGCGGCAGTTGGGGCGGTGGGCCCGCGACTACCACGAGGCCGTTCGCGGCTTCCGGCCGCCGCAGGACGCCGAGTGGTTTGCGCCGGACGCACGGTGGCGCCCGGGCCTGATCGTGCGCCACGGCGATCTGGGGATGTGGAACTCCGTCTGGAGCGGCGATCGACTGGCCGGGTTCATCGACTGGGACTTCGTCGAGCCCGGCGAACCGGTCGACGATCTGGCCCAACTCGCCTGGTACGCGGTGCCGCTGCGTGACGCGGGGGTGCAGGCTCGCTGCGGCTTCCCGGACGGCGCTCCGGTGCACGAGCGGTTCCTCGGCCTCTGCGAGGCCTACGGCGGCGACATCGGGCCGGACGCGGTACTGGCGGCGCTGGACCGCATGCAGGTGCGCGAGGCGGCCCGCATCCGTGAGCAGGGTGGGCACGGCAGGGCCCCGTGGAACCTGATGCTGCGGCGCGGCGACGCCGAGGAGATCGACGCGGAACGCCGATGGCTGGCCCGTAACAAGGTCGTTCTGCTGGGCCGTTGAACGTCACCGGCTGCGGGCCGGTGAACACCACCGGAGCTACGACGGCCCCGAACCCGGAAGCAGCGGCCCGCTCCTGCACTTCCGCCCGCTGGACGACCCGACGGGCACACCAGCGGCTCGGGTCGGTGAGGGGAGTTCGGGGGCTGAGAGACCGGATCTCATCGACCCGCTCAAACCGCCGGCACAGCCTCCTGCTCGCCGGAGCCGGCCCCGGCACCCGTGCCACTCGGTGTCGCGCCGGTGTCCGGCCGGTCCGCCGGCGCCGTCTCGGGCCATCCTTCCGCCGGCTGCGTGGCGATGCCGCGCCACCACGGCTGGGCGGGCAGCGTCACGGCCGTGGGTTCGAAGGGCTCGCCCGGGCACGGGAGCGCGACCTTGGCACCGGCCTGCTGCCCCGCCGCGAACGTACCCTCGCCGGGCTCGGCCCACGGGTGCGGCGCCAGATTGAACGTGCCCCAGTGGATCGGGAGCATCGGCCCGCCGCCGGGCCCGCCCTGGAGGTCGATGTGGGCGCGCATGCCCTCTTCTGGACGCATGTGGATGTCGGGCCAGAAGTCGCTGTACGCGCCGATCTGGATCATCGTCGCGTCGAACGGCCCGTGCTCCGCGCCGATGTCCTTGAAGCCGGGGAAATAGCCGGTGTCACCGCTGTGGTAGACGCGGTGCTCGGGACCGGCGACGACCCAGGACGCCCACAGGGTGTGCTGCTCGTTGCGCAGGCCGCGGCCGCAGAAGTGGCGCGCGGGTGTGGCCGTCAGGGTCAGCCCCGCCACCTTCGTCTGCTCGTTCCAGTCGAGCTCGCGGAGGCGGTCCGCGGGAACGCCCCAGTGCTCCAGGTGCGCGCCGACGCCGAGCGGCACCGCGAAGACCGCGTCCGTGTCGGCCAGCGCCCGGATCGTGGGCAGGTCGAGGTGGTCGTAGTGGTCATGGGAGATCACCACGACGTCCACCGGGCCGAGCGCGGCGAGCGGCAGCGGTACGGGGTGCAGTCGCTTGGGGCCCGCGAAGTTGAACGGCGAGCAGCGCTCGCCCCAGACGGGGTCGAAGAGCACGCGGCTGCCGTCGATCTCGGCGAGGACGCTGGAGTGTCCCATCCAGGTGAGCCGCAGGCCGCTCGCCGGGGGCTTCGCGAGGTCGGCGAGGGTCGTGGAGTGCACGGGGACGGTGCCCGTGGGCGCCCGGCGGACGCGCCCCTCCTTGGCGAAGAAGACCTTCGCAAACTCGATCATGGAACCCGCGGGCCTGGTGCGTGCGCCCACCGGGTTCTGGAAGCTGCCGTCCGCGAAGTTCGGCGACCTCCGGATCCGCTCGAGTCGCTCTCCTGCCGGGTCCGCGCCGAAAGCGGCAGGCCGCAGCGGGCGGAGCCCGGAGCTCAGCGAACGTGACACAGCGCCTCCCGGTGGGTCGATCAGGGATTCCATTATGGGCGGCCCCGCCGACAGTGCCCGATCCGGGACCCGGACACACAGGGAATTCCAAGGCACGCCCCGGACCCGTCGCACCCACGTCACTCGGCGTTACGGCCAGTAACTCGCCCGCATCCCGCTCGAACCTCCCCGCGAGCCTCGAGCCGCGAGCCGGGAGCCGGGCACCTCGCCGCAGCCGCGCCGGAGAGTCGCGCCAGGAAGTCGCGTCGAAAAACTGATCCTTCATTCAGTAGCCGGTTGCGTTGACACCGGTCTTCGCGGCCTCAGATACTGACTGGCGATTCAGTAATCGGGGCAGCGATCCGCGCCGGTCGGTGATCCCCTCGTCGGTATCCGTCAGTTTCTGGAGGCACCGTGTCAGAGCTCCCCATCGAGCTGGTCCCCCTCACCCCGGAGCAGCGGGACATCGTGGACCTCACGAGGACGTTCGCGCGTGAGGAGATCCGGCCGCGCGGGCGCGCCGTGGACGAGGCGGACGTGGAGACACCCTGGGATCTGTGGCGCGCGGCCGCGAAGGTCGGCATCACCGGGTTCATGCTGCCCGAGGAGTACGGGGGCGGCGGGTTCACCGACGTGTTCACGCAGGTCCTCGTCCAGGAAGAGCTGTGCGTCGGCGACCTGGGCATCGGCAACCTCCTCTGCTCGAACGGCTTCTTCGCCGACCCCGTCATGGAGCTCGGTACCGAGGAGCAGAAGCGCGCGTGGCTGACGCCGCTGGCCGGTGCCGACACCCCCATGACCTCGCTGGCGACGACCGAGCCGGGCTCCGGGTCCGACGCCGCGTCGATCGTGACGACCGCGACGCGCACGGCGGGCGGCTACCTCCTGAACGGCCAGAAGGCCTGGATCTCGAACGCGGGCGAGGCCGAGCAGTACGTCGTGTTCGCCAAGACGGACCCTACGCAGCGCTCGCGCGGTGTCACGGCGTTCCTGCTGCGCAAGGGCGCCGAGGGGCTCACGTTCGGTGAGCCGATGCGCAAGATGGGCCAGCGCGCGATCGTGTGCCGCGAGGTGTTCTTCTCCGACGTGTTCGTGCCCGACGTCGACCGACTCGGCGACGAGGGGCAGGGCTTCGCCGGCCTCATGCGAACGTTCGACATCTCGCGCGCCGTCCTCGGCGCGGCCGCCACGGGTGTGGCACGGGCCGCGTACGAGTACGCGCGTGACTACGCACGCACGCGCGTGCAGTTCGGCAAGCCGATCATCGAGCACCAGGCCGTGGCGTTCCGCCTCGCGGACATGCGGACGCGGATCGAGCAGTCCCGTCTGATGACGTGGCGCGCCGCGCGGCGGCTGGACGCCGGACTCGACGCGACCGCCGAGGCGGCCATGGCCAAGCTGACCGCGTCGGAGACGGCGGCGTACTGCACCTGGGCGGCGGTGCAGACGCTCGGCGGGTGGGGCTACTCGCGGGAGTTCCCGGTCGAGCAGTGGATGCGGGACGCCAAGCTGGAGGAGATCGAGGAAGGCACCTCCGACATCATGCGCCTGGTCATATCGAGGTCGCTGTGACCGAGGAGACGGTGACGGAACAGATGCGGACGTCGACCGGCGGCGAGGCGCTCGTCAGGGCACTCGCCGCCCATGGGGTCTCCACCGCGTTCGGCATCCCGGGGACCCACAACCTGGAGATCTACCGGCACTTGGCGGCGTACGGCATCACGCATGTCGCGCCGCGTCACGAGCAGGGCGCCGGGTACGCGGCCGACGCCTACGCGCGCGTGACGGGCGATCCCGGGGTGGCGATCACGACGACGGGGCCCGCTCTCCTGAACATCGCGGCCGCGATCGGGCAGGCGTACTCGGACAGCGTGCCGCTCCTCGTGGTGTCGCCGGGCATGCCGCTGCGCCATCCGCGCCAGTCGACGGGTCTGCTGCACGAGATGCGCAGCCAGACGGAGGCGCTGCGGAACGTGGCGGCGTTCAGCCATCGGGTGTCCTCGGTGGAGGAGATCGGGGCGGCGGTGGCGCGCGCGTTCAGCCTGTTCCGTACGGAGAGGCCGCGGCCCGTGCACATCGAGGTGCCGCTCGACCTGCTCGAGGCTACGGAGCCCGCCGGGCCGGTACGGCGCGCTCCGCTGCTGGCGCCCCGTGCGGCGGACGGTGCGTCGCTCGACACGGCGGCCGCCCTCCTCGCCGGCGCGGTGCGCCCCGGCCTGGTCCTGGGCGGTGGCGCACGCGGTGCGGCCGAGCAATGCCGGGCACTGGCTGAGCAGTTGGGCGCTCCGGTGGCGACCACCGCGAACGGCAAGGGCATCGTCGACGAACGGCATCCCCTCGCCCTCGGTGTGTCCCTGCACAGCCCCTCGGTACAGAAGTGGCTGGCCGCCTGCGACGTCGTACTCGCCGTCGGAACGGAGCTCGCCGAGTCGGACCTGTGGTCCGCGCCGCCCGCGCTCGACGGCAGGCTGATCCGTGTCGACGTCGATCCGGCGCAGATGTACGCGGGTGTCCCCGCGGACGTCGCCCTGGTGGGCGACGCGCAGGCGACGATGCAGGCGTTGAAGGAGCGGCTCGCCGAGGTGCCGGGCCCCGCGTCCACGGACGCGGCCACGCGGACCACGGCCGCCGTGCGCGCCGCCCGCGACGACGAGACACGCGCGCGTGACACTCGTTGGGTGCCGTATCTCGAGGCGATCAGGAGCGTCCTCGCGGCCGATGCCGTGGTGACCTCCGACAGCGCCCAGTGCTGCTACTACGGCGCGCTCCCGCACCTCCCCGTCGGTCCCGAGGGGCGCTATCTGCACCCCACCGGGTTCGGCACGCTCGGCTACGCGCTGCCCGCCGCGATCGGTGCGAAGACCGCCTGCCCCGACCGGCAGGTGGTCGCGATCAGCGGGGACGGCGGGCTCCAGTTCTCGGTACAGGAGCTGGCCACGGCCGCGCAGCTCCAACTGCCGCTGCCCGTCGTCGTGTTCGACAACGGCGGCTACGGCGAGATCCGCGACGAGATGGCCGCGCGCGGCGACACACCGGCCGCAGTCGACCACGCACGCGTGGACCTCGCCGGCCTCGCGCGGGCCTTCGGTGGCAGGGGCGCCCCCGCGCACTCCCCCGGCGAACTCGCCGCGCTCCTGACCCGTGCCCTGGCCACCCCCGGACCCACCCTGATCACCGTCCCCGAGGAGACCGCATGACCGCGCCCGCCACCCCCCTGATGTCGCTCACCTGGACCGACCACGTCACCGGCAGGCACGGCTACCTCGTCGTCGACCGGCTGGTGCGCGGCGTGTCCAGCGGCGGGCTCCGGATGCGTCAGGGCTGCACCCTCGACGAGGTCGCGGGCCTCGCGCGCGGGATGACGATGAAGGAGGCCCTGCACTACAACCCTCAGGGCCGCTACATCCCCCTGGGCGGCGCCAAGGGCGGCATCGACTGCGACCCTCAGGACCCGGAGGCGTACGGCGTCCTCGTGCGTTATCTGCGCGCCATGCGGCCCTACATCGAGTCGTTCTGGACGACCGGCGAGGACCTGGGGCTCACCCAGGACCTCGTCGACAGGGCGGCCGAGGAGGCCGGGCTCGTCTCGTCCATCCAGGCCGTCTACCCGCTGCTCGACGACGAGGCGGCCGCGCGCCGGCGCCTCGCCGACGCCTTCGCGGTCGACGTCGACGGCATCGGCCTCGACGAGCTCGTCGGCGGCTGCGGGGTCGCCGAGTCGGTGCTCGCGGCCCTGGACCGCGCGGGCGTCCCGTACGAGGGCACCCGGGTGTCCGTGCAGGGCCTGGGCACCATGGGCGGGGCGACCGCCCGGTTCCTGGCGCGCGCGGGTCTGCGGGTCGTGGCGGTCGCCGACGTGAAAGGCACCGTCGCCAACCCCGAAGGCCTGGACGTGGACGCGCTCCTCGCCGCCCGTGACGCCTACGGGACGGTGGACCGCTCCGCGCTGCGCGAGGGCGACTGTGAACTGCCTGGCGACGCCTGGCTGTCGGCCGACGCCGAGGTCCTCGTGCCCGCCGCCGTGTCGTACGCGGTGGACGCGGCGAACCAGGAACTGATCACGGCGCGCTGGATCGTCGAGGCCGCCAACATGCCCGTGCTGCCCGAGGCGGAGGAGCTGCTCGCGCGGCGCGGCATCACGGTCCTGCCCGACGTGGTCGTCAACTCCGGTACGAACGCCTGGTGGTGGTGGACGCTGTTCGGGGACATCGAGGCCGACGCGGACGAGGCGTTCGCGTACACGCGGCGCTCCATGCGCGCGCTGATCGACCAGATGCTGGCACGGGCCGAGGCGGACGGGACGACGCCGCGCGCCGCCGCGCACGCGATCGTCGCGGACCGTCTTCCGGTGATCGCGGAGCGGTTCGGGTGGTACAGGTGACGCCGCCCCCGCCGGACGCCGGTGTGCACGCGCGCGTGGGCCTCGACGCGCTCTTCGACCCTCGGTCGGTCGCCGTCGTCGGGGCGTCCGACAACCCGGAGAAGTGGGGCTACTGGCTGGCGTCGGGAGCCCTGTCGGGCCGTGACCGCCGGACCGTCCACCTCGTCAACCACCGCGGGGGTGCCTTGGACGGTGAACCGTTCCTGCCGGATCTCGCGTCGCTGCCC
The DNA here is from genome assembly GCF_002803065.1 of Streptomyces sp. CB01635. GTDB lineage: Bacteria > Actinomycetota > Actinomycetes > Streptomycetales > Streptomycetaceae > Streptomyces. The sequence continues at coordinate 915,460 of NZ_NNBL01000001.1, read as the reverse complement.
GTACCGCCCGAGCACGTCGTCGTCGCCGTGCCGCCCCGCCATGTGCGGCCAGTGGTCACGGACGGTCTCGCGGCGGGCGCCCGGTGTTTCACCGTGATCACGTCGGGCGGCGCCACCGCCGAGGAGGAGCGGGCGCTCGCCGATCTCGTCACGGCCCGGGGAGCGCGGCTGCTCGGGCCGAACTGCATGGGCGTGGTGGACACGACGAGCGAACTGCGGCTCAGCTGGGGCGAGTTCCCCTCGGGCGGCCTCGGCCTCGTGTCCCAGAGCGGGAATCTCGCCCTGGAGATCGGCCGACTCCTCGCGCGCTCCGGGCAGGGCTTCTCCCGGTTCGTGTCGCTGGGCAACCAGCGGGACATCGACGCGGCGGACGCCTTGGAGTCACTGATCGCGCACGGGCCCACGAGAGCGCTCGCCGCGTACATCGAGGACTTCCGCGACGGCCGGCGGCTCGCACAGGTCCTGGCGGCAGCGCACGCCGCCGGGAAGCCCGTCCTGCTCCTGACCGTGGGGCGAAGCGCCGCGTCCGGGCGCGCCGCCGCGTCCCACACGGGCGCCCTGGTGAGCACGCGCGCCACGGTGGAGGCGGTGTGCCGCGACGCCGGCGCCCTGCTGCTCGACACGGCGGGCGAACTGGTGGACACGGCGGTGTACTTGCTGGCACAGGGCGTACGCCACCGGGATGCGGGTCACGCGGCGGCCGGCCCGTCGCCTCGCCTGCGCAGCGTCGCCGTGGTCGGGGACAGCGGCGGCCAAGGCGCTCTCGCCGCCGACGCGTTCGCCGCACAGGGACTCGACGTTCCCGCCCTCGCGGACGGCACGCGCGAGACGGTGGCGGAGCAACTGCCGGGCGGTGCCGGGTGTGGCAATCCGGTCGACCTGGCGGGCGCGGGTGAGGCCGACCTCGGCAACTACGCGCGCGTGGCGGGCACTCTGCTGCACTCAGGAGACACCGACGCCGTCGTCCTCACGGGCTACTTCGGCGACTACGCGACCGCCAACCCGGCCCAGGCGGAACGCGAATGCGAGGTCGCACACGCCCTCGCGGACGCCGCCGTCACATCCGGGCGTGCCCTCGTGGTGCACACGATGGCCCGTGACACCCCCGCCCTGACGGTTCTGCGGCAGCGCGGTGTGCCCGTCTACGAGCGCATCGAGCAGGCCGCGTCCGCCGTCGCCGCGGCGGCCCGCCTCACGGGCCCTCCGCCCGCCCGCGAGGATCCGCCGGCCCCGGCGATGTACCGGCTGGCGGACGGCGGTTACGAGAGCGTGCGGGAGCTGCTTGCCTCCTATCAACTCGCCTTTCCCGCAGCCGAGTTCGTGACCGACGCGGACGGGGCCGTGGAGGCGGCGGAGCACCGGACGGGGTATCCGCTCGCCCTCAAGGCGATGGGGATCGCGCACAAGACCGAGGCGGGCGGGGTCGCCCTGTCGATCACCGACGCCGACGCCTTGCGGGCCGCGTTCGCCCGCATGAAGGCGGCGACGGGCGCGGACCGCTACGCCGTGGAGGCCATGGCCACACCACCGTACGGACACGAACTGATCGTCGGCGTACGGCGGGACCCGTCGTTCGGGCCCCTCGTCATGGTCGGCATCGGAGGGGTCACCGCCGAACTGCTCGCCGACACGGCGCTGGCCCTCGCGCCTCTGACGCCGGCACGCGCGCGTGCGCTGCTCCTGCGGCTGCGGCATGCGCCGCTGCTGACGGGCTGGCGCGGCGCGCCCGGAGCGCATCTGGACGCGGCGGCCGCCGCCGTGTGCGCGGTCGCACGAGCCGCCGTCGACCATCCGGAGCTGGCCGAACTGGAGGTCAATCCCCTGCTCGTGCACCCGGGCGGTGCCATCGCACTCGACGCGCACGGGGTCCTCGACCAGGACGGCGCATCACCGGCGCCCCTCCATGGCATCGGCGAGGAGGGCGGCGGTCTCCTGGTCGAGCGGTAGGAACGCCTCCAGTTTCAGCTCGGCGAGCGTGACGTCGACCGCTGTCCCGAAATGGGTGAGCGTGCTCAGGAGGCGCAGCTCGCCGCGCTCCGTACGCAGTCGCAGCGGGACGGCGAAGCCGAGGTAGTCCGGACCGGCCTGTCGGGGCCGGTCCGGCACCATGTCCTCCAGTTCGGCGACCAGCTCCGTAAGAGCTCGGTTGGAATTCCGGACGGACTCGTCGTGCAGTCCGTCGATGACGTGCCAGGCCCACTCGTCCAGGTTCACGATCCGCGGCGCGAGGCCGCGCGGATGCAGCAGCACGCGCGCGATGTTCACGGGCGCCGAGAGCAGCGCCGGATCGACCCCTTCGGTCAGCGCGCCGAAGGCGGCGTTGGCCGCCACGAGATCCGCCCGCCGGTCGATGATGACCGCCGGATACGGCAGATGCGCCTCCATGATGCGCTCCAGTGCCGTACGAACGGCGGACAGCTGTGGGCCCCCGAAGTGCGACTCCTGGTACGCAGGCGCGTAACCCGCCGCAAGGAGAAGGGCGTTGCGCTCCCGCAGCGGCACCATCAGCGCCTCCGCCAGGCGTACGACCATCGCGCGACCCGGCACCGAGCGGCCGCTCTCCACGAAGCTGACATGCCGCTGCGTGGTCCCCGCGCGCGTGGCCAGCTCCAGCTGGCTGACGCGCCGCCGCACACGCCACTCACGCAACGCGCCACCGAGCCCGCCCTGCGCCGCCCTGTCCGAGGGCCCTGCCCCTGTCCCCGCCTCAACCGGTTCCGCCTGCATCGTCACCGGACCGTGTCTACCCGACGACACGTCTACGGGCCATTCCCTGCGGGGAATTGTCGCGCCGCACCCCGCCACGCACAGTTCACCCATCACCGACAGCCATCAGGGACAGGACAGGAAGAGAGCGAGTCCATGCCTCACATCGACGCACAGGAGCTGGCCGGCCGGTACGCGGCCGTCTGGAACGAGCGGGACCCCGAGCTGCGCCGCAAGGCAGTGCACGCCCTGTGGTCCCCGGACGGCGTGCACGCCCTCCTGCCGCCACGGGAGTTGCAGGAGACGGCCGTACGCCTCGGCTTCCCCACGGCCGCCTTGGAGGCGCGCGGACACGACGAGCTGGAGGCACGGGTGACGCGGGCCCACGAGGAGTTCGTGGCGACCGGCGAGTACACCTTCAGGGCGACGGCCGCGCACGCACAGCAGTTGAACGACGTCGTCACGTTCCGCTGGGAGTCGGTCATCACCCGGAGCGGCGAAGTGACGGGCGGGGGACTGGAGTTCGTTGTCGTGGCGCAGGACGGACGCATCGTGCGCGACTACCAGTTCGTCGGCGTCTGACCCGACGAGGCGTCCGTCGGGATCCGACACGCCGGAGGGCCCTCCCCGCCACGGGGAAGGCCCTCCCTTGCGCGTGAGCGCGCTACTAGCCGACGCGCCTGCGCGTCCTCGTCCCCGTCGCGTAGAAGACGAGCCCGATGCCGACGAAGAGCACCAGGGGCACCACCTGGCTCAGTGTGTACTGGGCCCGCTCACCGGCGAACGACTCCGGCAGCGAGTCCGCCGCGTTGCCCGCCGAGCCGAACCAGCCGACCCCGAAGCCCGGCCAGATCAGCACGATCACGGTGAACGCCACGAACCCGGTGGCGAGGACGCTCACGACCCACGCGCCCACGCGTCCGCCCGGGACGGCGTACGGGCGTGGCGTGTCCGGGTACTTGCGGCGCAGCACGGCGAGGCTGGGGAACGTGATGACGTACGAGATGAAGGTGGTGCAGATCGTCAGGCCGAGGCCCGCCGCGAAGTACTTCTCGCCGTTGCCGCCCGTGAGGTTGAGGGCGACCACGAAGAGGATCGAGCCGAGCACCGCGGAGAGCAGGTTCACCCGTACCGGCGTCCCGTGCTTCTCGGAGATGCGGCCGAGCCACGCCGGACCCGCGCCGTCCGCGCAGGCGACGGCCTGCGCGCGGTGGGCGCCCATGGCCCAGGTGACGCCCGAGGTGAGCAGGCCGATGATCAGGCCCGCCGCGGCGACCCCGCCGAATACGGAGCCGAGGCCCGTGAGCGTGACCGTGCCGTCGGCCGCGATCGAACCGCCGTAGACCGTGAACACGGCCTTGCAGGCGTCGATGAAGCCGCCGAGGCTGCCGATCTCCTGGCTGGGCAGCACGAAGAGGATGCCGAGGATCGGGCCGCCGTAGAGGAGGACGGCCGCGAAGCCGGAGCGCAGGATCGACAGGGGGATGTCGCGCCGGGGGTTCGTCATCTCCTCGGCCGCGGAGCTGGGCAGTTCGAAGCCGACGTAGTTGAAGATCAGGACCGGGACCAGTGCCACGAAACCGGCGTACGTCGGGACGAACTCCCCTGCGGGCAGCGCGTGTACGCCGTGCTGGACGGCGAACACCACCACGGAGATCAGGAAGAACCCGAGGAGCACGATCCGGGCGACGGCGCCCGCGATGGGCACCCACTTGCCGATGCGCACGGACTGCACGACGGCCAGTGCGCCGCCCCAGATGAAGACGAGGCCGGCCGCGTACTTCCAGAGTCCCGGCAGCGGGGTGAAGAACTCCTCCCACGTGGTGAGCGCGATGATGCACAGGCTGCCGCCCACCCAGACGGGGTTGGAGATCCAGTAGAGGAGCTGGTTCACACCGGCGACGAGCCGCCCGAACGCCAGGCGCGTCCATACGTAGGGGCCGCCCTGCACGGGGAAGGCCGAGCCGAGTTCGGCCACGAGCAGCCCGTACGGGAGGAAGAACGCGAGGGCGAGGATCGCCATCCACGTCAGGCCCTGGGGACCCTGCGCGGCCACGGAGCCGATTGTGTCGAGGCCGACCAGGGTGCAGATCAGGAAGAACAGCACGTCCAGCCTGCGCAGGTCCTTCTTGAGCCTGGAGCGCTGTTCACCCCAGCCCTCTGACAGGTCAGGCAGGTCGGGCGCGCCCGTGGCGGACGGCTCGGTCGGCGGTATCGGCGGCGCTTGGGTCACGGGGAAACTCCTGCTGCACGGCTGGGCACGGGCGTGACAGTTGTTCTTGAGACGGCCTATTGACTGAACGGCCAGTCAGTAAGCGAGACTGTGACGGGCACCACTGGGCACTGTCAAGAGTCGTGCACGAGGCGTTCGCGCCGGGTTCGCCGCCCGGCGCCCACCGTCGGCGCCCGTGTGTAGGGTTACCGCGTGGCAAGAGTGCGGTTGAGCGTGGCCGAGCGGCGCGAAGAGTTGCTGCGGGCCGCCATCGAGCAGATCGAGGCGCGGGGCGTGGCAGCCGTGCGCATCGCCGACGTCGCCGCAGCGCTCGGGGTGAGCAACGCGCTGGTTCTGTACCACTTCTCGACGAAGGAAAAGCTCGTCGCGGCCGCATTCGCGCACGCCGCCGAGGGTGACCTGGCGCATCTGCGCAAGCTGCTGGGCAAGCGCACGACGGCGCTGCGCCGGCTGCGCTCGGCCGTGCGGTGGTACGCGCCGACCGGGCAGGCCAAGGGGTGGCGGCTGTGGATCGAGGGCTGGTCCGCGGCGCTGCGCGAGCCCGCGCTGCGGGAGGTCACCCGCGACCTGGACAAGCAGTGGAAGGCGGCACTCACCGAGGTCGTCGCGGAAGGCGTGGCGGCGGGCGAGTTCCGCTGCCCGGACCCGGCCGGCGCCGCGCTGCGCCTGACTGCGCTCCTCGACGGGCTCGCGGTCCAGATGACCGCGTACACGGGGACGGTTTCACGGACGCGCATGCAGGAGTGGGTGGACGACGCGCTGGCCCGCGAGCTGGGACTTGAGCGGGCGGACCTGACGGCGACGACGCCGGCTGCGACGACGAGCTGACGGCGGCGCGACGTCGGGCTCCCCAGGGGGCACGGTGTGACCCCCGGAGAAATGGCGCGGGGGAGCCGCCCCCAAAGGCAAGCTCCCCCATGACGCGCGCCGTTCCCGTCAGAGCGGCAGCAAGTCCGGCCGCTTCGCCGCCACATGATCCCCGGACGACTCGCCCCGCAGCCGTCGGCCGATCCACGGCACGAGGAACTCCCGTGCCCAGTGGATGTCGTCGCGCCGCACCTCCAGCGTGCCGCGCGGCGGCTGCGCCGGCCACGGCTGGTCCGGGTCCGCCGGCACCTCGACGCCGAGCGCCTGCCCCGCCCGCAGCGCGACCCGTGTGTGACCCTCGGGCGAGAGGTGCAGCCGGTCGCCGTCCCAGGCACGGCGGTCCTGGACGGTCTTGAGAGACCACAGGTCGAGCACCGGGCAGCCGTAGCGGTCGGCGACCGCGCGCACATGCCCGTTGTACGTCGCTATCTTGCCGCGCAGATGCTTGAGGACCGGGACGTCCCGGGTGTCGAAGCCGGTGGTCACCATGACCGTGCCGACGGCGGAGGTCAGCCGGGCCACGGCCTTCTCGAAGCGCTCCGCGACGTCGTCGGGGTCGGTGCCGGGACGGATGATGTCGTTGCCGCCGGCGGCGAAGGTCACCAGGTCCGGGGCGAGTTCGACGGCGCGCGGGAGCTGGTCCTCCACGATCTGGTCGAGGAGCTTGCCGCGCACGGCGAGGTTCGCGTACCGGAAGGAGTGCTCGGGGGTCCGGTCGTCCAGGAGGACGGCGAGACGGTCGGCCCAGCCCACGAAGGCCCCGTCGGGACCCGGGTCCCCGACGCCTTCGGTGAAGCTGTCCCCCACCGCCGCGTAGGACCGAATCGTGCCGCCGCTGAGTGATCTCGATTCGTTTGCCACGACCACACATCTTTCACCCTGCGATGTGACCTACGCGACCGTAGGAAGGGGTTGACGGGGCGTGATATAGCCCACCCGGTCAGTTTCGCGATTTCAGGAATACGACGGGGATGCGGAGGAGGCTGCGACGAAGGGGCGGGCCCGGAACCGGACCCGCCCCTTCACGTCACACGCTCACGTCACACCATCGAGGTCAGAGAGAGACCCCGTGCCCACGGAGGTACGCGACCGGGTCCACGTCCGAGCCGTAGCTGGGGGTGGTGCGGATCTCGAAGTGCAGGTGCGGTCCCGTGACGTTGCCGGTCGCGCCGGAGAGGCCGATCTGCTGCCCCTCGGTCACGGTCTGCCCGGACGAGACGGAGAGGGACGACATGTGGGCGTACTGCGAGTACTTGCCGTCGGCGTGCTGGATGACGACCTCGTTGCCGTACGCGCCGTCAAGGCCGGCCGACACGACGGTACCCGCGGCGATGGCCTTGAGCGGGGTGCCCGTCGGGATCACGAAGTCGACACCGGTGTGGTAACCGCTGGACCACATGGCGCCCGCGGTCTTGTACGCCGTACCGATGGAGGCGCCCTGGACGGGCAGCGTGTAGCCGGAACCAGTGGTGGTCGCCGCCGCGGCCTTGGGCGCGGAGGCCTGAGTGGCGGTGGCCGCGGCCTTCTGGCCGATCGTCAGCTTCAGGCCCGGGTGGATCACGGACGGGTCGCCGCCGATGACCGAGCGGTTGTCGGAGTAGAGCTTCTTCCAGCCACCGCTGACGTTCTGCTCGTCGGCGATCTTCGAAAGGGTGTCCCCGCCCTTCACGGCGTAGGTCTTGGCCACGGCGGGAGCGGCGACGGACTGCGCGACCGAGTGAGCGGCCGCCGGAGTCGCGGCGTGGGCGCCGGTGGCACCCATCAGCGGCAGCGCGAGCGCGGCGCCACCCACTCCGGCAACGACGATCGTGCGTGCGAAGCCCTGGGACTTGGGACGGCGGTGCTTACCCTTCGCGGGCATGGGGATTCCTCTCCGTCGCCTGCGAGGTGAGCTGTCGGGTTCGGGCTGGAGCTGCCCGGCCGCACCCCTTTCGGGCACGGCTTCACCCCGAGCCGTGGCCGGTGTGCCGGATACGGCGGTCTACCTGGGTCCCCCGCTCCTGCCGAGCACGGATCGATGTGCGGATTCCGGGCGGCGGCAGGATGAGGCGGTCCGTCCGGATTGCGCTGAACGTAAGCGAGCGGGGAGCGCGGGGACAAGGCGCGAAATCCCTTGGACAGTCCGGTTCTTGATCCTTAAGCGGCCCTTTCCGGAAAAGGCCGTCACGCTCCGTCTATTTACGATCTTTGCGACTGCGATACCTACTGGAAACGCGTTCGGCTCCGCCGCCACGCACGGTCACCGCTATGACCCTGCTCACCCATCGGCTACCATATGGCGCCATTTCAGGGTTAGTTATCCCGTACGCTGCGATTGCCTATTTATCGGTTCATTTCGGGCATTCGATATGCAATCGCCTGCCGCCTCTCACATGATTGCCCCCGGCAGTCATGTCGTATCGTCGAAGGCGCCCGCAGGCGAGCAGCGCCGCGGCCGACCGGGAGGAGCCCCCGTGACGCAGCAGGTCCCGTCCACCGAGCCCGAGTTGGCCGGAGTGCGCAACTTCCGCGATGTGGGTGGCCTCCCGACTGTGGACGGCCGTCGGGTCAGGCAGGGCGTGCTGTTCCGCAGCGGTCACCTCGCGCACGCCACGGATGAGGACGCCGCGTTCCTCTCCTCGCTCGGGCTGCACACGATCTTCGACTTCCGCAACGCCGCCGACCAGCGCCTCGAAGGCCCTGACGTCACGCTGCCCGGCGTGCGGAACGTGAACCTGCCGCTGACCGACCCCGCGGACGGGGCCGAGTTCTGGCAGATGGTGCGCGACGGCAACCTCGACGAGCTGCGCGCCGCCCTCTCGGAGGGCCAGGCCGCGGACCGCATGATCACGTCGTACCGGACGATCATCGCGGAGCGCACCGCCGAGCACAGCCAGGTGCTGCACTCCCTCGCCGAGGACAGCGTGCCCGCGCTCATGCACTGCGCGGCCGGCAAGGACCGCGCGGGCCTCTCGATAGCGGTCACGCTCCTGGCCGTGGGTGTGGAGCGCGACGCCATCGAGGCGGACTACCTGGAGTCGAACGCGGCACACCGCCGCTACAAGGTGCACCGCAGCAGCGCCTCGAAGGACGCGATGTCACCCGAGGTCATGGAGCTGCTGAGCCCCCTGTTCGACGCCCGCGCCACATACCTGGCCGCCGCCTTCGAGACGGTCGCAAAGACGTGGGGTTCCACCGACCGCTACCTGGAGGAGGGCCTCAAGCTGTCCCCCGCCCAGCGCGAGCGGCTGCGCGAGCGCCTTCTCGACTGAGGCCGGGACCCGACAGGCCGCGTGAGGGGCGTCAGCCGCGTGACGCCCCCAGCGTGAAGAGCAGATAGATGAAGCCCGCGACGAGGTGCCCGGCGAAGACGTAGACAAGCAGGCGCACCCAGATGCCGCGCGGGAGCTTGTCCTCGATGTCACGCCGGGCGGGCTGCCGCTCGGGCTCGGTCACGTCGTTGGGCTCTGCGCTCATCGAGGGCCTCCCTGGGGCCGTTCGCTGCCACCCGCCGCCGGGCCGAGACACAGCGCGGCGGACGGGCTCTGCAGCAGGGTGTGTACGAAGAGGAGCTCGGCGCCGTCGCGGTCGGCGGCGGCGATCCGGTGCGGGGTGAGCGAGTCGAAGTGCGCGCTGTCCCCCGGCGCGAGCGCGTACGCGGTGTCCCCGAGCCGCAGCCGCAGCCGCCCTTCGAGGACGTACAGCCACTCCTCACCGGGGTGGACACGCACGATGTCGCCCTGGGCGCCGAACGGCACATGGACGCGCAGCGCCTGCATGCCGCGCCCCGGGGCGCCTGCCTGCCGGTAGATCCAGCCGCCCGCCTCGGTGGCCTCCATGTCTCCGGAGCGCACGACCGCGTCCCGGTCGGCGGGCGTCTCGCCCAGGAGTTCGGAGACCGTCGTACCGTAGGTGCGGGCGAGAGCGAGCAGCATCGGGAGCGACGGCTGACGGCGGCCCGTCTCCAGACGGGAGAGGTGCGCGGGCGAGAGCCCGGCGGCACGGGCCGCGGCCTCCAGGGTCAGGGCGGCGCGGCGCCGTAGTTCGCGCAGCTGCGGGGCGACGGCGGGCAGCTCCGTGGGTTCCGGAGCCGGCTCCGGAGGGGCAGGGCTCATACCCTCGATTGAGCCAGAGTCGTACCTCTGGGGCAAATTTCTTGCCCCAGAGGCAAACAGCGTCGCCCTTCCAGAGGCACCCGTACGAATCCGAGCGGTGCCCCTGCGAAGCGGTCAGCGGTTGGCGACCGCCTGCTTCACCAGCGTCTTGCCGAAGTCCCACATCAGCCCGCCGCCCGAGTGCGCGTCGTCCATGACGGCGGTGAACGCCTCGACGAAGCGGTCCACCTCGTGCTCCCCGATGATCAGCGGCGGGATCAGCTTGATGACCTCCAGATGGTCGCCGGAGACCTGCGTGAGGATCCGGTGCTTCTGGAGCAGCGGCACGACGACCATCTGCGCGAAGAGGCCCTTGCGCGCGGCCTGGAGCATCGTCCAGCGGCTGCGCAGCTTCAGCGACTTCGGCCGCCCGAACTCGATGCCGATCATCAGGCCGCGGCCGCGTACGTCGCTCAACAGCTCGTAGCGGTCGACGAGAGCGGCGAGCCGGGACTTCAGGAGCTCACCGGTCGCCCGGGCGTTCGCGACGACCTCCTCGTTCTCCATCACGGAGAGCACGGCAAGGCCCGCGGCCATGGCCTGCGCGTTCGAGCCGAAACTGGCCGAGTGCACGAGGACCCGGTCCATGGACGAGTAGACCTTCTTGAAGATCCAGTCCTTGCCGAGCGTCGCGCCGACGGGCACATAGCCGCCGGAGAGCGCCTTCGCCACACAGACGAGGTCAGGTTCGACGCCCTCGTCGTGCTGGTAGGCGTAGAAGTCGCCCGTCCTGCCGAGGCCCGTCTGCACCTCGTCCGCGATGAGCAGAGCCTTGTGCTGGTGGAGCAGCTCCTGGGCGGCGCGCAGATAGCCGGGCGGCGTCCCGTGGACACCCTTGCCCTGGATGGGCTCGACGATCAGCCCGGCCACGTCGCCCTTCGCGAGCTCCGCGCGCAGGGCGTCGAGGTCGCCGAGGGGCACGGCGGTGTCCGGCAGGAGCGGCGCGAAGCCGTCCCGGAATCCGGACTCGCCGTTCACGGACAGAGACCCGGTGGTCAGCCCGTGGAAGGCGTGTCCGCAGTACAGGACCCTGGGCCTGCCCGTGGCGTACCGGGCGAACTTCAGCGCCGTCTCGACGGCCTCCGTGCCGCTGTTGCCGAAGAAGACCCGGTCCAGGTGCGGGCTGTGCGCGAGGAGCCGTTCGGCGAGCAGGCCCGGCAGCGGCTGGCAGTCGAAGCGGGTGAGGTCGGCGAGTGAGGCGTCGAGGACGTCGTGCAGCGCCTTACGGACGACGGGGTGGTGCCGGCCGAGGCCCATCACACCGAACCCGGCGAGCATGTCCAGGTAGTCGTTGCCGTCCTCGTCCCAGAAGTAGGCGCCTTCCGCCCGCTCGTAGACCTTGTCGAAGCCGATGGTGTGCAGCATGCGCGGGAGCTGGTGGTTGAGGTACTTGGCGTGCAGCTCGTAGCGCTCGGCTCCGCGGTCGGCCAGGAGTCTTGCGAGATCGAACTCCTTGCTCATACGTCGTCGCTCTCCTTGCCGGCCACGAGGGCCGCCGTCTCGGCCCTGCGGGCCATGCTGGTGCCGATCCGCCCGGCGATCTCGACGGGCGTGAGCCCGATGTCCGCGAGCACTTCACCGCGCTTGGCGTGCGCGAGGAACTGGTCGGGGATCCCGAACCGCCGTACGGGTACGTCGACTTCGGCCTCGCCGAGCGCGAGCGCCACGGCGGAGCCGACGCCGGCCGCCTTGCTGTTGTCCTCGACGACGGCGACGAGCCGGTGCCGTGCCGCGAGCGGCGCGAGGTCCGGGTCGACGGGTTTGACCCAACGCGGGTCCACCACCGTGCAGTTGATGCCGCGCGCTGCCAGGAGTTCCGCGACCTGGAGGCACACCGGCGCCATCACGCCGACGGAGACGAGGAGTACGTCGGGGTCGTCGGCCCGGTGCAGTACGTCGAGGCCGCCGATCCGGTCGACCGCCGGGATCTCGGGGCCGACGGACTCCTTCGGGAAGCGGATCAGTGTCGGGGCGTCGTCCACGGTGACTGCTTCCCGGAGCTGGGCCCGCAGTTGCTCGGCGTCGCGAGGTGCGGCGATGCGCAGGCCCGGTACGACCTGGAGGACGGACATGTCCCACATGCCGTTGTGCGAGGCACCGTCGACGCCGGTCACGCCCGCCCGGTCGAGGACGAAGGTCACGCCGCAGTTGTGCAGCGCCACATCCATGAGGAGCTGGTCGAAGGCGCGGTTGAGGAAGGTGGCGTAGACGGCGACGACCGGGTGGAGGCCACCCGTCGCGAGTCCGGCCGCCGAGACCGCCGCGTGCTGCTCGGCGATCCCCACGTCCCACACCCGGCCGGGGAATTCCTCGGCGAACTTGGTGAGTCCGACCGGGTGCAGCATCGCCGCGGTGATCGCCACGACGTCGTCGCGCTCCCGTCCGATGCGGGCGATCTCGTCGCCGAACACCGAGGTCCAGGAAGGGCCGTTGGACGGCGCGAGCGGCTCGCAGGTGAGCGGGTCCATCACGCCGACGGTGTGGAACCGGTCGGCCTCGTCCGCGAGGGCGGGCTCGTAGCCGCGGCCCTTCTCGGTGAGGCAGTGCACGAGCACGGGCCCGTGGAACCGTTTCGCACGTCGCAGCGCGGACTCGACCGCGCCGAGGTCGTGCCCGTCGATGGGTCCCACGTACTTGAGCCCCAGGTCCTCGAACATGCCCTGGGGCGCGAAGGCGTCCTTGAACCCCTTCTTGGCGCCGTGCAGGGACTCGTACACGGTGTGTCCGATGACCGGGGTGCGCAGGAGGACGTCCTTGCCCCAGGCCAGGACCTTCTCGTAGCTGTCGGTGGTGCGCAGGGCCGCCAGGTGGTTGGCGAGTCCACCGATGGTCGGGGCGTACGACCGTTCGTTGTCGTTGACGACGATGATCAGCGGGCGGTCCTTGGCGGCCGCGATGTTGTTGAGCGCCTCCCAGGCCATGCCGCCGGTGAGCGCCCCGTCTCCTATGACGGCGACGACGTGGCCCCGCTCGCCCAGGACCTGGTTCGCCTTGGCGAGGCCGTCCGCCCAGCCGAGCGCGGTGGACGCGTGGCTGTTCTCGATGACGTCGTGCTCGGACTCCTCGCGCGAGGGGTAGCCGGACAGGCCCCCCTTCCCGCGCAGCTTCGAGAAGTCCTGACGACCCGTCAACATCTTGTGTACGTAGCTCTGGTGGCCGGTGTCCCACAGGATCCGGTCGACGGGCGACTCGAAGACCCGGTGCAGGGCCATCGAGAGCTCCACCACCCCGAGGTTGGGTCCCAGGTGGCCGCCGGTCCTCGCGACCGCGTGGATCAGGAACTCCCTGATCTCCGCGGCCAGTTCGCCGAGCTGATCCTCGCTCAGCGCCTTCAGATCGCGCGGCCCCCGGATGCTTTCCAGAATTGTCACGCTCGGGCCCCCTCTCCGGTTGTCCTCAGCTCACGGTGACGTCGGGAGCGCCCGAGGCCACCCCGGCGTCCGTCATCTGCTCGGCGATCTTCATCGCCTCTTCGATGAGGGTCTCGACGATCTTCGACTCGGGGACGGTCTTGATGACCTCGCCCTTGACGAAGATCTGGCCCTTGCCGTTGCCCGACGCGACGCCGAGATCCGCCTCGCGCGCCTCGCCGGGACCGTTCACCACACACCCCATGACGGCGACCCGAAGGGGCACCTCCATCCCGTCGAGGCCCGCGGAGACCTCGTCGGCCAGCTTGTAGACGTCGACCTGCGCCCGCCCGCACGACGGGCACGACACGATCTCCAGGCGCCGCTCGCGCAGCCCCAGCGACTCCAGGATCTGGATGCCGACCTTGATCTCCTCGACCGGCGGCGCGGACAGCGAGACGCGGATCGTGTCGCCGATCCCCTCACTCAGCAACGCGCCGAACGCGACGGCGGACTTGATGGTGCCCTGGAACGCCGGGCCCGCCTCGGTCACACCCAGATGCAGCGGATAGTCACTGGCAGCGGCGAGCTGCCGGTAGGCGTTCACCATCACCACGGGGTCGTTGTGCTTGACCGAGATCTTGATGTCGCTGAACCCGTGCTCCTCGAAGAGGGACGCCTCCCACAGCGCCGACTCGACGAGCGCCTCGGGCGTCGCCTTCCCGTACTTCTTCAGCAGCCGGGCGTCCAGGGAACCGGCGTTGACCCCGATGCGGATCGGGGTGCCGTGGTCCTTGGCCGCCTGCGCGATCTCCTTGACCTTGTCGTCGAACTGCTTGATGTTGCCCGGGTTCACCCGGACCGCCGCGCAGCCCGCCTCGATGGCGGCGAAGACGTACTTCGGCTGGAAGTGGATGTCCGCGATGACGGGGATCTGCGACTTCCTCGCGATGGTCGCGAGCGCATCCGCGTCGTCCTGCGTGGGGCACGCCACCCGCACGATCTGGCAGCCGGACGCCGTCAGTTCGGCGATCTGCTGCAGCGTGGCCCCGATGTCCGAGGTCCGTGTCGTCGTCATCGACTGCACGGACACCGGCGCTCCGCCCCCCACTGCCACCGGCCCGACGTGGATCTGCCGACTCGTTCTGCGGTCGGCGATCGGTCGGACCGGCAGCGAAGGGAGCCCCAGTGAGACGGGCTCTCCTGAGGTCATGTCCGTGTCACCCGCGGTTTCCGGAGACGGTCTCGCGGGCGGCGCGGATGGACTCCTTGAGCGAGCCCATCGTGGCGAGGACGGCTGTCGGCTCGTAGCCGCAGTGCGCCATGCAGTTGTTGCAGCGCTCGTCCTTGCCACGCCCGTAGGCGTCCCAGTCGGTCTTCTCGATGAGGTCCTTGTACGTGGTCACGTACCCGTCCGCCATCAGGTAGCAGGGCTTCTGCCAGCCGAAGAGCGAGTAGTTCGGGATCGCCCACGCCGTGCACGGGAAGTCGACCTTGCCCTCGAGGAAGTCGAGGAACAGCGGCGAGTGGTTGAGGCGCCAGCGGCGCCTGTTGCCGCCCGCGAAAGCCTTCTTGAAGAGCTCCCGGGTCTGCTCCACGCCCAGGAAGTGCTCCTGGTCGGGCGCCTTCTCGTAGGCGTAGGCGGGCGAGAGCATCATCTCGTCGACCTCGAGGTCGTCGTTGAGGTAGTTCAGGACCTCGATGATGTTCTGCGGGGTGTCCGTGTTGAAGAAGGTGGAGTTCGTGGTGACGCGGAAGCCTCGCTTCTTGGCCTCCTTGATCGCCTCCACCGCCTCGTCGAAGACGCCTTCCTTGGCGACGGACTCGTCGTGACGCTCGCGCATCCCGTCGATGTGCACCGTGAAGGCGAAGTACGGCGAGGGCGTGAACTTGTCCATCTTCTTGCGCATGAGCAGCGCGTTCGTGCAGAGGAAGACGTACTTCTTCTTCGCCACCAGTTGCCGGACGATCTCGTCGATGTGCGGGTGCATGAGCGGCTCGCCGCCGGCGATGGACACCATCGGCGCACCGGACTCCAGGACGGCGCCCACGGCCTGCGCCACGGGCATCCGCTGCTTGAGCACTCCGGCGGGATGCTGGATCTTTCCGCAGCCCTCGCACTTGAGGTTGCAGGCGTACAGCGGCTCCAGTTCGACAATGAGCGGGAACTTGTCGCGCTTGCGAACCTTCTGTTCAATGAGGTACGTCGCGACCTTGATGGACTGACGAAGCGGCATGGCCATCTGGCTCACCTCCGGGGGAGCAGCAAAGAACGGTGCCATTCGAAAAATGCGGGAAGCACGGCACGAAGAACGCGGAAAGCCGATATTCCACCGCGCACCGTGCTGATACGGACGAGTTCATGTTCTGGAGCGTCCACGACCACCCGTACGGCCGCAACCGGGCGCGGGCCCCGCGCGGCCGCCGTGCGCAGCGTGGCCGCCGACTCCATGTCCACGGCGATCGCGCCCGTGGCGAGCAGGTCGCCGCGCTCGTGACCGCGCACGACATGGTCGGAGCCGGTGAGCGGGCCGGTGTGCACGGTCCGTCCCGGTACCGCCCTGACCAGCTCCTTGACGAGGAGTTCCGTGCCGGTGCACGGCGTGGAGCCGTACGGGTCGCGGGTCTCCTCGGCGACGACCAGGTCGCCCGGGTGCATGCCGGGGGCGAGGCCGGCGCAGAAGCCGGTCGCGACGACGGCCGCGTCGTGCAGGGCGGGGTCCTCGAGGGCCTTGGCCACGGACCGCTCGGCCGCCCTGGGTCCCATGCCGGTGCGCAGCACGGTGACGTGGGCCGGTGCTCCGGTGCGGGCGCCGGTGCGCAGGGCGAAGTACTCGATGCCGAGCGCGCAGGCGACCAGCAGCGGGGCGGCGTCCGGCGGGCGCGGGGCCGCCGGTGATCCGGTCATCAGCTCCCCTTGCCCGTCAAGGCCGCCTGGTCGGCGAACGGCTCCCCGTGGACGTACCGGCCAAGTGCCGTGAGCGGGAAGACGTGGCGGTAGAGGTGGTAGTTGATCGAGAAGTCCCACGGGAAGCCGGTGCCGGTGAAGTACGGCTCGTCCCAGGTGCCGTCCTCCAACTGGGTCTCGGTCAGCCAGGCGACTCCTCGCTCGACGGCCTTGGAGTCCCGCTCTCCCGCCGACAGGAGCGCCATCAGCGCCCAGCCTGTCTGCGAGGCGGTCGAGACGCCGTGGCCCTTCCAGTCCTCGTAGCGGTAGGAGCGCAGGTCCTCGCCCCAGCCGCCGTCGTCGTTCTGGACGGATTCGAGCCAGGTGACGGCGCGGCGGACGGCGGGGTGCGAGGGGGGCAGCCCGGCGGCGGTCAGGGCGGGCAGCACCGATCCTGTCCCGTATACGTAGTTGACGCCCCAGCGGCCGAACCAGGCGCCGTTCGGTTCCTGTTCGGCGAGCAGCCACTCGATGCCGCGCCGGGTGCGCGGGTCGTGCGACATGCCCTCGACGGCGAGCATCTCCACCACGTGCCCGGTGACGTCCGCGGACGGGGGGTCGATGACCTCGCCGAAGTCGCAGAACGGAAGCCGGTTCGGGAACGGGCTGGTGTTGTCGACGTCGAAGGCGGCCCAGGCGCCGTTCTTCGACTGCATGCCGAGGTTCCAGCGCACCCCCCGCTCGATGGCCTTCTCCATGCGCGTCCGGTCCGGGTGCCGGACGCGGCGCAGCGCGAGGACGACCTCGGCGGTGTCGTCGATGTCGGGGTAGTTGTCGTTGTGGAACTCGAACGCCCAGCCGCCGGAGGCAAGTTGGGGCCTGCGGACGGACCAGTCACCGGGCCGGTCGATCTGCTCCCGGAGCATCCAGTCGGCGGCCTTGACGAGCCGGGGGTGGTCGGCGGGCAGGCCGGCGTCGGCGAGGGCGATGACGGCGAGACAGGTGTCCCACACGGGCGACTGGCAGGCCTCGATCATCCGGGCCCCGTCCTCGCGCCACACGGCGAACCGGTCGAGGGACTCCAACCCCGCCTTCATCACGGGGTGTTCGAGGTCATAGCCGACCAGGTGGAGGGCGATGACGGAGTACACCGCCGGGGGCTGGATGCCGCCCCAGCAGCCGTCGTTCTCCTGGCGCTCGATGATCCAGCGGGCGGCCGAGTTCATGGCCGCCTTGCGCAGCCTGCGCGGCGCGACCTTGCGGTACAGGTGCATCGCCTTGTCGAGCCGCTCGAAGGCGCCGTCCCAACTCGCCACGGGGGCAAGGGGCTTGGCCGGGTTGGGGTTCCGCGCGTCGGTGTGGAGCTCGTCGAGCCGGAAGGGCGCGGGCCGTACCGGGCGCTTCGCGGAGACGACCGTGAGCGGCACGATGGTCTGGCGGGCCCAGCAGCCGAAGTCGTAGATGTTGAGCGGCATCCACTTCGGGAAGTAGATGAGTTCCGGGGGCAGTTCGGGCAGGTCGTCCCACTTCCACCAGCCGAACAGGGCCAGCCAGATGCGGGTGAAGACGCGGCTCGCGGCGATCCCGCCCCGCTCCCGGATCCAGGCGGAGGCCTTCGCCATGTGCGGCTCGTCGGGGGCGTCCCCGGCCAGGCGCAGGGCCACGTACGCCTCGATGGTGGTGGAGAGTTCGCCCGGGCCGCCGTGGAAAGTGGCCCAGGTGCCGTCGTCGCGCTGTTCACCGCGGATGAAGAGCCCGGCGGCGCGGGTGGTCGCCTCGTCCCCGATCCCGAGGAACTGGCGCAGCAGCAGGTCCTCGGCGTCCATCGTGACGTTCGTGTCGAGGTCCCCCTTCCACCACCCCTGTGCGTCCTGCCGGGCGAGCAGGAAGTCCGTGGCGCGCTGGACGGAACGGGTGGCGGCGTCGTGCGTCCCGGCCGCCCCGGGGCTCGTGTCGGTCAAATGGGCAGTGGTGGCCGAGGTCGCGCCGGGAGCGGCTGCTCCGCTGCTTCCGTCGGTCGTCGCTGTCATGGCTTCCCCTTCGTGCAGTGCTCGATCTCTGCTGGGTCCGCCGTCGGCCGATGCCCTGGATGGACACCGGCCGGCGACTGCGAGTCATATGCGGCCGATAGTGATCATCTCTTTCGTACGACGACGAAGTCCGCGAGCGCGACGAACTGCGCCCGCACCTGATCCTGCATCTGGACGGAGTCCAGGGCCTCGATGGCGACGGCGTACTGCCGGCGCGCCTCCTCGGCGGTCCAGTCGCGGCCGCCGGCCTCCTCGATGAGGGCGGCGCGGGCCGCGAACTCCTCCTCGGAGAAGGTGTCGAAGTCGCTGCTCTTGGCGTCGGCGGCGAGGAGTTCACCGAGCCGCTCGGACGCGGGGCCGCCCGCGGCGAGCGCGGCGACGACGGGCAGTGACTTCTTGCGCTGGCGCAGATCGCTCCAGGTCTGCTTGCCGGTGGCCTCCGGGTCGCCCCAGATGCCGAGCAGGTCGTCGACGGCCTGGAAGGCGAGACCGAGGTGGTAGCCGTACTTCTCCAGCTGGTCCGCGGTCCGGTCGTCGGCGCCGCCGAGCACGGCGCCGATGGAGGAGGCGCAGGCCAGCAGGGCGCCGGTCTTGTTGCCCTCCATCTCCAGGCACTCCTCGACGGTGACCCGCTCGCGGTGCTCGTAGCTGATGTCCTGCGCCTGCCCGTCGATGAGGGCGCGCGAGGCGGAGGTCAGGCGGCGCGTGGCACGGCCGGCCTCGACGGTGCCGAGTTCGAGGAGCACCTCGTTGGCGAGGGCGAAGAGGGCGTCGCCGACGAGGATGGCCTGCGCCGGGCCGTGCACCTTCCAGACTGTGTCCCGGTGGCGGCGCTGTTCGTCGCCGTCCATCAGGTCGTCGTGCAGGAGCGAGAAGTTGTGCACCAGCTCGACGGCGACCGCGCCGGGCACGCCCACCTCGGGTGCCGCGCCCGGGACCTGGGCGGACAGCACGGCGAGCGCGGGGCGTACGGCCTTGCCGCCGTCGCCCTCGGACGGATTGCCCTGCGCGTCGATCCAGCCGAAGTGATAGGCGGCGACGGTGTCCATCGGGTGTGCGAGGCGGTCGACGGCGGCCCGCAGCACCGGGGTGGCCAGGGTCCGGCCGCGCTCGAGCAGCGCGGTCACGTCCACCGCGTCGGCAGCCGGTTCGGCCGAGGGCACAGCGGGCACAGGGTCTCCTTTTGTTGCGTCGCCGGGGGCCGGATGGTCCGCCCCCTGGAGATCGAGCTTCATGCCGCCTCCCGGAACAGATGACCGCGTGGGCGGTCGAGTGCGGCGAGAGCGGCATCGGCGGCGCTGACACCGCTGCGTACCGCGCTTTCCATGGTCGCGGGCCACCCGGTGGCGGTCCACGCGCCGGCCAGATACAGGCCGGGGGCGTTGGTGCGGGCCGTGGGCCGCAGCGCGCCGACGCCGGGGGCCGGCGCGAAGGTCGCCGTGCGCTCCCGGGTGACGAAGAAGTCGAGTACCTTCGCGCCCCGCGCGGCGGGCAGCAGCCGCTCGAACTCGGGCAGGTAGCGCTCGCGGAGCACGGCGACGGGCTCGTCGATCTCGTCCTGCGCGGCGGACTGGGACACGGCGAGGTACTGCCCCTCGGTGAGTCCGGAGGCTTCCGTGCGGTCGAAGACCCACTGCACGGGCGAGCCGAGCGCAGTGAAGAAGGGCCGCTTGAGGACCTTGCGGTCGTAGACGACGTGCAGGTTGAGGATCGGCGCGGTCCCGATGGCGAGCAGCCGCTCGGCGTCGTCGAGCGCGCCGTCGGGCAGCAGGTCGTACGTCTCGCGCTGGGGCACGGCGAGGACGACGGTGTCCGCCGTGATCCGCTCCCCGGGAACCTCCACGCTCCAACGTCCGTTCTCGGTACGGGAGATGGAGGTGACGCGGGTACGGAGTTCGGTGCGTACGCCCGCGGAGTCGAGCGCCTTGCGGGCGAGAGTGTCGTGGAGTTCACCGAGGGGGACGCGCGCCCAGCCGATGTCGGCCGCGCCCGGTTCGGACAGCAGCCCCGTCTTGAACACCATGGCGGCGAGCCCGAGCGAGGACTCGCCGGCGACGGCGTTCAGGGTGGCGACGCCCACCAGGTCCCAGAGGGCCTCGATGGCGCGCCGCGACTGGCCGTGCTCGGCCAGCCAGCTGCCGAAGTCCCGTTCGTCCAGGGCCGGATCGCCCAGGTCGAGCCCCTTGAGGGCCAGCGCGGCACGCCCTACGTTGGCGCGCTCGGCGAGCGAGAGATGCGGATACGTGGCCAGGCTCGCGGCGAGATGCAACGGCACGGGCAGCGCGGTGCGGCGCAGTCTGCCGAGCCGGTTCCTGTCGGCGTCGAGTACGGGTACGTCGAGACGTTCCTGCAGGGGCGACAGGGCCGTGCCGTCGATGCGGTCGAGGAACCAGCGGTAGGCGGTGCAGCAGCGCAGGTACACATGCTGGCCGTTGTCGATGGTGAGGTCACCGCGCTTGAAGGAGAACGCGAGGCCGCCCAGTCTCGGGCGTCCTTCGAGCAGGGTGACGTCGAGGCCCGCGTCGGCGAGCGCGAGGGCGGCCGTGGAGCCGGCGAGACCTCCGCCGACCACGACCGCGGTCTGCCGTCCGGTGCCGCCGGCGGTGTTCGCGCCCGGCCCGTCGGGCCGCATGTTCCCGTCGCTCATGGGCCCTCCCCTTCGGCCGTTCCGTCAGTGTGCGCGCGATGGTTGAAAGACGCACGGCAGGCCGCTGAAGTCATGGACGCCGCGTCGGCGTGGAGGGTTGCCCGCCGTTTCCCGTCGGTGCGGACCGCTCTGTCGGACACGCTCATCAGACACGCCTCCTGAGGGACTGCCGGGAGACGCTGCGGGCGTCGAGTCCGGACAGGCCGCGCACGGCGACGTAGGCCTTCTCGCGCCCGGGGAGCGAGACGCGGCCGCGCAGGACGGCCTCGGGCTCGCGTTCGATGCGGTCGAGCAGGCGCCGGTAGATGCCGGCCATGGCGGCGACACAGGCGCCGCTGCGCCGGTCGAGGAGCGGAAGCAGCCGGTATCCCTCGGCGAACAGGGCGCGGGCGCGGCGCACCTCGAAGTGCACGAGGCCCGCGAAGTCCGAGCCCGCCGGGGGCGTCGGGGCGTCGAAGCCGGCCGAGCAGCCGAACTTGGCGAGGTCGTCGGCCGGCAGGTAGGTGCGGCCGTCCGCCGCGTCCTCCCGCACGTCGCGCAGGATGTTCGTGAGCTGGAGCGCGAGCCCGAGCGTGTCCGCGTACTCGGAGGCGCGCTCGGCGCCGCGCGCGCCCGGCTCGGTGCCGAAGATGCCGAGCGAGACCCGGCCGATGGCGCCGGCGACGCAGCGGCAGTAGACCTTGAGATCGTCCCAGGTCTCGTACGTCTCGCCGCGCAGGTCCATCAGGACACCGTCGATGAGCTCGTCGAGGCCGCCGAGCGGGATCGGGAACCGGTGCGCGGCATGCGCGAGGGCCACGCCCACCGGGTCGGTGTCGTCCTCCGCCACATCGCCGTCACGGACCCGGGCGAGCAGTGCCCGGGTCTCGTCGAGCCGGTCGGCCTTGACGTCCGGCGGCAGCCCTCCGTCGCCGATGTCGTCGACACGGCGTGAGAACGCGTACACCGCCGACATGGCCCGCCGCTTGGCCGTCGGCAGCAGCCTGATGCCGTAGGCGAAGTTGCGTGCCTGCTGTCCGGTCACGGTCTCGCAGTAGCTGTATGCGGCGAGCACCGCTGCCGACACGTGCTGGTCTGACTCCACGGTCCGGCTCACCCCTCTCCTCGCAGAGTCGCTCCCACCTCACGCAGCAACCGGAGCTTGGTGGGCTTGGGCGGTCCAGGAAGTACGTCGTACGAAACGGCGGCGATCGCGGTGACCGCCGCCTTCCCTCCTGCCACGAACCCGGCAAGCAGCAGCTTCAGCCTGCCGTGGACGCTACCCACGAGGGGGGTGCCTTCATTCAGGAGACCGAGGGCGCGTTCGGCCTCGAACGCGACCAGGGCGCGCACCGATGCGCCCGCCGTGGGTGCGGCGAGATCGGACTCCTGGACGTGGAACTGTTTCATGTCTTCGGCGGGCAGATAGATCCGCCCCTGCCGTAGGTCCTCGCCGACGTCCTGAAGGTGTTCGACGATCTGCAGGCCGGTGCACACGGAATCCGAGAGGCGGATGCGCTCGGGGGTCGCCGTTCCGGTGATCGCGAGCACGAGGCGGCCGACCGGGTTGGCGGAGAGCTCGCAGTAGGCCAGCAGGTCGTCGTACGTCTCGTAGCGCGTGACCAGCTGGTCCTGGCGGTTGGCCTGGATGAGGCCGAGGAAGGGTTCGGGGGTGAGGCCGCGGCGGTGCACGGTGGGCTGCAGGGCGCGCAGGAGGGGGTGACGGGGGGTGGAATCGAACACCCGGTGAAGGTCAGCTTCGAAGGCGTCGAGCAAAGCCAGTCGGTCGTCATCGGCCCGTTCGGGTGACACGCCCAGGAGGCGGGCGTCGGCGCCGCCGGGAGCGAGGTCGCCGTCACCGATGTCGTCGACGAGGCGGGCGAAGCCGTAGACCGCCATGAGGTCGTCGCGCCAGTCCCGGGGCAGGAAGAAAGGGGCCACCGGAAAATTCTCGTCGGCGGCCTTGTCGAGTGTCGCCCCGGCCGGGGACCCGGCGGGCGCCCCCGATGATCCCGTCACCACGCGCTGCCCGGTACTAGGACGGCGAGAGCATCGTGGAGCTGGAGAGTTTCCATAGCCATTGCCGTCACATCTCCCGTTCTACACTGCTGACCCAAAACATCCCATTTCGGACACGCCGCCCAGTCTTACGCGCGGCAGACCGACCCCCGAGTCAGGGTGTCGCGCATTATCGCCCCTTTGCCGCGAATCGGCACCGGTACAGCTTACGTTGTACAACCGGCCCTGCCCCGACGGGGTTTCCCGCAGATCACAACAACACACCGATCGGCCCCAAGATTCCCTGCACGCAAGGAAGTTGACCTCCACTTGACCTCAGCGGGAATTAATTGCCATCTACATACATGCCGAGGCCCCGCCGAAGATATCCCGGCGGGGCCTTGGACGCGAAAACGGGTGCGAAGGGTTGCCCGGGGGGCGCCCGGACTACTTGCCCGTGAACTTCTCGTACTCCTTGAGTACCTCAGCTGTCGGTCCGTCCATACGCAGCTCGCCGCGCTCCAGCCAGAGCACACGGTCGCAGGTGTCGCGGATCGACTTGTTGTTGTGACTGACGAGGAAGACCGTGCCGGCCTCCTTGCGCAGCTCCCGGATGCGGGCCTCGGAGCGCTTCTGGAACTTGCGGTCACCCGTGGCCAGGGCCTCGTCGATCATGAGGACGTCGTGGTCCTTCGCGGCCGCGATGGAGAAGCGCAGCCGCGCCGCCATACCGGAGGAGTAGGTGCGCATCGGGAGCGTGATGAAGTCGCCCTTCTCGTTGATGCCCGAGAAGTCGACGATCTCCTGGTAGCGCTCCCGGATCTGCTCGCGGGACATACCCATCGCGAGCCCGCCGAGTATGACGTTCCGCTCGCCCGTCAGGTCGTTCATGAGCGCCGCGTTCACACCGAGGAGCGAGGGCTGGCCGTCCGTGAAGACCTTGCCCTTCTCCGCCGGCAGGAGCCCGGCGATGGCACGCAGCAGGGTCGACTTGCCGGACCCGTTCGAGCCGATCAGGCCGATGGCCTCGCCGCGGTACGCGGTGAAGGTGACGCCCTTGACGGCGTGCACCTTGCGGACGCCGCGCTCCTCGCCGCGCTTGACGATGCGGCTCAACGCGGAGGTCGCGCTGCCCTTGCCCGTCTTGGCGCCGTTGACGCGGTACACGATGTGCAGCCCGTCCGCGATGACGGTCGGGATGTGTCCCTTGCCTGCGTTCTTGCCCAGGATGTCTTCGTCAGCCACGGCCGTACCGCTCCTCGGACTTCCAGAAGTAGACGAAGCCGCCGGCGGCGACCAGTACCGACCAGCCGGCTGCGACCGCCCACACGTGCGGCGGCAGGTTCCCCGAGTCGTATCCGTCGATGAGCGCGAAGCGCATCAGGTCCATGTAGATGGCGGCGGGGTTCCACTGCAGGATGTCGGCGACCCACGCGGGCTTGTCGGCCAGCATGATCGGGATGGAGAACATCACGCCGGACGCGTACATCCATGTACGCATCACGAACGGCATGAGCTGTGCCAGGTCCGGGGTCTTCGAGCCCAGCCTCGCCATGATCAGCGCGAGTCCGGTGTTGAAGAGGAACTGGAGCGCGAGCACCGGGATGATCAGCAGCCAGGACAGACCCGGGTAGCTGCCGAAGCCGATCGCGACGACGAACAGGACGATCATCGAGAACAGCAGCTGCTGGAGCTGCTGGAGCGCGAACGAGATCGGCAGCGAGGCCCGTGGGAAGTGCAGAGCGCGCACCAGGCCCAGATTGCCCGAGATCGCCCGCACGCCCGCCATCACCGAGCTCTGCGTGAAGGTGAAGACGAAGACGCCCGTGACCAGGAACGGGATGTACACGTCCATCGACATGCCCCGGCTGGCGTGCAGGATGAGGCCGAAGATGAGGTAGTACACGGCCGCGTTCAGGAGCGGCGTCGCCACCTGCCAGAGCTGGCCGAGCTTGGCCTGACTGTACTGGGCGGTGAGCTTCGCCTGTGAGAAGGCGAGGATGAAGTGACGCCGGCCCCACAGCTGGCTGACGTACTCGAACAGGCCGGGCCTGGCGCCACTGACGGTCAGACCGTACTTGGCGGCCAGGTCGGCCGGGGAGAGCCCCTCATCGGGCGACGGACGCGCGGTCACCGCGACACCGCCGTCATGCGTTGTCTCACTCACTAGTGGAAACTTTCGTCTTCAAAGTGCGCAGCCGGTCGGGCATAGGCATGAGCCAGGGACCGGGGTACGGGCCGAATGCTCTCAGACACGAGCTTGTCAGATAATGGGAGGTCGGCCCAGTCGGGTCAGGCGCCACACCGTACGCCACTTCATGGGACGCCTGGGGCCGCACGGGCTCGTCCAGCCTTCCTTGAACCCGCCGAACCAGGCCTTCAGCGCAGGTCCGGAGGGTCGGCGGGCGAGCGTGAGGAGCAGCCAGACGCCGAGGTAGACGGGGACGATGAGCGCGGGCAGATTGCGGCGCGCGAGCCAGACCCGGTTCCTGGCGACCATGCGGTGGTAGACCGCGTGCCGGGAGGGGGCCGTTGTCGGGTGGTGCAGCACCATGTCCGCGCGGTAGTCGATCATCCAGCCCGCGTCGAGGGCACGCCAGGCGAGGTCGGTCTCCTCGTGGGCGTAGAAGAACTCGTCGGGCAGGCCGCCGACCTCCGCGATCACGCGGGTGCGCACCGCGTTGGCGCCGCCGAGGAACGTGGTGACGCGCGAGGAGCGCATCGGGTCGGCGGCGCGCAGGCGCGGGACGTGGCGGCGCTGGGTGACGCCGGTCTCCGGGTCGGCGATCCGGAAGCTGACGATGCCCAGCTTCGGGTCGGACTCGAAGGCCTCGCGGCACAGCTGAGCGGTGTCCGTCTTCGGCAGCAGGCCGTCGTCGTCGAGGAAGAGCAGCACGTCCACGTCGGAGCCCGAGGGCCCGAAGGCCTCGATCCCGACGTTGCGGCCGCCCGGGATGCCGAGGTTCTCGGGCAGTTCGACGGTGCGCACACCGGCGGGGACGTCCGGGACCGGGGAGCCGTTGCCGACCACGACCACGTCGACCCGGTCGCCGTCCTGCTTGGCGACGGAGTCGAGGAGGGCGCGCAGCTCCTCGGGGCGGTTGCCCATGGTGATGATCACCGCGCCGACCTTCATCGCCGTACTCACTTGAGCCTGCTCGACGCCAGGATGGACACCAGGTGCAGCACGGTCTGGAGCAGCGCGATGCCGGCCAGGACCGCGACACCCAGGCGCGTGAAGAACAGGTCGCCCCGGATCTGGTCGACGATCGCGAGGACCAGGATCAGCAGCGATGCCTCGATGCCGAGGATGAGGCGGTGGAACTTCAGCGCGGACGCCGCCTTGCGGGCAAGCGCCATGCCGGAGGCCTTGATCTCGGAGGCGGACTCCTTGACCTGCTCCCGGCCGTTCTGTGCGCGGGCCACGCCGACCAGGTCCGTCTCGGCCTTGATCAGGATGGCGCCGAGCGCGGCGAGCGTGCCGAGGAAGGCCCACAGCCAGTCGATCCGGCCGGAACCCCACAGGTCGGCGGCGCGCAGACCGAAGCCGACGAGGACCGCGGCGTCGGTCAGGTACGCACCGACGCGGTCCATCCAGACGCCGGCGAGCGAGTACTGCTTGCGCCACCGGGCGATCTCGCCGTCGACGCAGTCGAGCAGCAGGTACAGCTGGACCGCGACGACGCCGAGGACGGCGCCCCAGATGCCCGGGATCAGCAGCGCGGGGGCCGCGAGGACGCCGCAGACGGTCATCAGGTAGGTCAGCTGGTTAGGGGTGACCTTGGTGTTCACGAGGTGGCGGTCCACACGCAGCGAGATCTCGCGCATGTAGAGCCGCCCGCCCCAGTGCTCGCCGCTCCGCCGGTCCTTCACCCCCGCGGGGTGAACGACCGGGCGGAGCTCAGCTACCGATGGCTTTTGCATAGTCGGCGTAGGCGTCCCTGATCTGGTCGGTGGACAGATTGAGGTGCTCGAGGATCGTGTACCGGCCCGGACGGGTCTGCGGCGCGAACTCCACGACCTGGACGAACTCGTCCACGGTGAAGCCGATCTCCTCGGGGGTCACGGGCAGGCCGTGCCTGCGCAGGACCTCGACCATGTAAAGCGACTCCTCGCGCGCTCCACGGAGGAACATCGCGAAGGCCGCGCCCAGGCCGCACTGCTCGCCGTGGCTCGCGGCGCGCTTGGGGAAGAGGAGGTCGAAGGCGTGGTTGATCTCGTGGCAGGCGCCGGAGGCCGGACGGGAGTCGCCCGACACCGACATCGCGATACCGGTGAGGACCAGGCCCTCGGCCAGGACCTGGAGGAACGCGTCGTCCCCCACGCCGCCGGGATGGCGCAGCACGGCCTCGCCGGCCTGGCGCGCCATGGCGGCGGCCAGGCCGTCGATGTCCTCGCCGCGCTCGCGCGCGGCAAGCTCCCAGTCCGCGATCGCGGAGATGTTGGACAGGGCGTCGCCGATGCCGGAGCGCACGAAGCGGACCGGGGCCTCACGGATGATGTCGAGGTCGATGACCACGGCGATCGGGTTCGGCACACCGTACGAGCCGCGGCCCGCGTCGTTGTCGAGCGTCGCGACCGGCGAGCACAGACCGTCGTGCGACAGGTTCGTCGCGACGGCGACCAGCGGCAGGCCGACGCGCGCCGCGGCGAACTTGGCGCAGTCGATGATCTTGCCGCCGCCGAGGCCCACGACCGCGTCGTAGCGGCCCTTCTTGATGGCATCGGCGAGCTTGATCGCGTCGTCCAGCGTCCCGCCGCCGACCTCGAACCACTCCGCACGGGGCAGCTGCGGCTCGAGGCGCTTGCGCAGGACGGCGCCCGAGCCACCGCTGATCGCGATGGCCAGGCGTCCGGTGGACGAAGAGATCCGCTGGTCGGCGAGAACGGTCGCCAGGTCGTCGATCGCCCCCGCCCGGATGTCGACGACAACCGGCGAGGGGATGAGCCTCGTCAGTACTGGCACGCGATCTCACGTCCCTTGGCGAGGTCGTCGTGGTTGTCGATCTCGACCCACTTCACCTCGCCGATCGGGGCGACGTCGATCCTGAAGCCACGGTTCACGAGCTCCTGGTAACCGTGCTCGTAGAACTGCTGCGGGTCCGTCTCGAAGACGGTCTTGAGCGCGTCGGCGAGCTCGTCGGCCGCCTCGCCCTCGATGAGCGTGACGCCGATGTACTCACCGGTCGCCTCGGCCGGGTCCATCAGCTTGGTGATCTTCGTCATGCCGCCCTCGGGGCCGACGACGACCTTCATCTCCTCGTCGGCGAGGGACTTCACCGTGTCGAGGGCGAGGATGATCTTCTTGCCGTCGCCGCGGGCGGCGAGCAGCGTCTTCTCGACGGAGACCGGGTGCACGGTGTCGCCGTTGGCGAGGATCACCGAGTGCTTGATCGCGTCACGACCGCACCACAGGGAGTAGGCGTTGTTCCACTCCTCGGCCTTGTCGTTGTCGATCAGAGTGATCTTGACGCCGTACTTCTGCTCGAGCGCCTCGCGACGCTCGTAGACGGCCTCCTTGCGGTACCCGACGATGATCGCGACCTCGGTCAGACCGATCTCGGCGAAGTTGCCGAGCGTCAGGTCCAGAACCGTGAGGCTCTCCTCGTCACCCTCGGGGCCGACCGGCACCAAGGCCTTGGGCAGGGTGTCGGTGTAGGGACGCAGACGCCGTCCGGCGCCGGCAGCCAGCACGAGGCCGATCATGCGGGTTCTCCTTCATCGTGTACGGCGGGTGCGCCGCGCCTGTGGGCGGTCACCCAGTAGCGGATGCTCTCGACGAGCACCACCAGTGCCACAGCCACGGCGCAAACCGTGAGCGCGACAGTGAAATCTGTGTTGGTGAGCAGTGCGGCGATCACCGTGACCACCAGCGTCCTGCCCTCGTGCCCGCCGATCGCCCGGACCAGCCAGCGCGGGGGCGCGCCGGTGCCGCCGCGGATGCGGTACACGGTGTCGTAGTGATGGTAGGCGACCGCGGCCACCAGTCCGAAAGCCGCCGGCAACGCTCCGTTTACGTCCGCTTTCGCTGCGATCAGCAGGATCGTGCCGTATTCGGCGGCGCGGAAGACGGGCGGGACCAGCCAGTCGAGGGGGCCCTTGAGGGGGCGAGAGACGGCCGCGGCGGAGGTCAGCGCGTAGACGGCGGCGCCGAGGACGGGCCACCAGCTGCCGTAGTCCGACAGCGCTGTGGCGAGTACGAGGACCAGGGCGCCGAGCGCGGCGACGGCCGGGGCCGTGTGACGAGGCACACCGCGCACCGCGCGCTGGAGGAGTTCGCTCAGCGGGCCGCTGTCGGAGAGCTCCGCGAGGGCCTGCGCGGCCCGGTCCGTGCGGGTGGCCCGGCGGGTCAGCGAGCGCAGGACGCGGCCGGCCGTGGTGTACGCCGCCGCGAGGGCGCAGCCGATCAGCAGGACGATGAACGTGACCCGCGGCGTCGTCAGCGCGGTGAGTACCGCGATCAGGGCCCAGCGTTCGCCGATCGGCAGAACTATCATCCGGCGCACCCAGACCGTCCACCCGACGCTGTCGAGCTTGTCCGAGAGGGCCGCGGTGGGGCTGGTGTTCGCCGTCGCGTCGTGGTTCGCCTCGTTGAAGGAGAAGTCCACGACATGGCGGCAGGTCTGCAGGACCATCGCGCCGAGCGCGAGCGCCCACACGTCGTCACCGCCGCGGGCCGCGCCGAGCGCGAGGCCCGCGTAGTAGGCGTACTCCTTGGCCCGGTCGAAGGTCGCGTCGAGCCAGGCGCCGAGCGTCGAGTACTGCAGGGAGTAGCGGGCGAGCTGCCCGTCCGTGCAGTCCAGGACGAAGGAGAAGAGGAGCAGCAGTCCCGCGGCGACGAAGCCGGGACGGGTGCCGGTGGCCGCGCAGCCCGCCGCGATCAAAGCGGTGACCAGCGAGGCCGTCGTCACCTGGTTCGGGGTGAGACCGCGCCGGGCGCACCAGCGGGCGATGTAGCGGGAGTACGGGCTGATGCAGTAGGTCGTGAAGAAGCCGTCGCGCGCCTTGACCGCCGTACGCAGCCGGATCGCCTCGTCGTCGACGGCGGCGACCGCCTGGCGGGCCTCGTTGCGGGCCTGCGGGTCGGCGGGCACGGCGGCGACGAGCTCACCGAGCTCGGGCCGGTGCACGTCGGTGCCGTACGCCGCTGCCAGGCGCTCGGCGACGCGGTCGGCGAGCACACCGGCCAGGGTGCCGGCCCGCGTGCCGAAGTCAGCCGCGGACGGCCCTTCGGCGGTGTCACGCAGGGCGTCGGTCAGCGCCTCGCGGGCCGCGGGCTGTACGGAGACGGCTCCGGGGACGGCCGAGGCGGCGAAGCGGGGGTCGGTGAGGCCGAGGCGCAGGGCGTGGGTGTGGCCCACGAAGCCCGCGTCGACGAGCGCGACCCGCTGTCCTGCCGGGACCGCGGCGAGCGCCGTCCCTGCCTGTGCGGCGTCCGGGGCGAGCCGCACGTCGAAGCCGAGCGCCCGCAGCTCGCCCTCGAGCGACGACCCGGGTACCGGCTGACCGGTGACGATGGCGGTCGACAGACGAACTCACTCCTTGGATTGCCTGCACGCCGGCGCAGCGGGCACAGGCGTGATGGGGGCGCCCCGGGCCTGGTGCGGCCGGGCGGCACGTCGGCAGAGGCTATCGGATGATGAGAAGCGGACGTTCACCGCCCGTTCATGGCCCGATAAGAGCGGTCTGCGTGTGCGCGACGCCCCGTCATCATTGTCGATCAAGGCCCCGCCCCACAAACTGCTGCTCGTACGAGTGCTCGTACGAGGGCCCGGGAGGGCACATAGGGACACGCCCTAGGGTGGTCGACCATGACATGGCTGATCACAGGTGGAGCGGGTTATATCGGGGCACATGTGGCGCGGGCGATGGCCGCCGCCGGGGAGGACGTGGTCGTCCTCGACGACGTCTCGACCGGGGTGTCCGAACGGCTGCCGTCGGACATCGAGCTGGTCAGGGGCTCGGCCCTGGACCCCGAGCTGGTGAAGCGGGTGTGCGCGGAGCACTCCGTGACCGGTGTGGTGCATCTCGCGGCCCGCAAACAGGTCGGCGAGTCCGTGGAGCGGCCCGAGCTCTACTACCGCGACAACGTGGGTGGCCTGGCGGTGCTTCTGGACGCGGTCGCCGAGGCCGGCGTGCGGCGCTTCGTGTTCTCCTCGTCCGCTGCCGTGTACGGCAACCCGGATGTGGACCTCATCACGGAGTCCACCCCCTGCGCGCCGATGAGCCCCTACGGCGAGACGAAGCTGGCGGGCGAGTGGCTGGTGCGCGCGGCCGGCCGGGCGCACGGCATGGCGACCGTGTGCCTGCGCTACTTCAACGTGGCGGGCGCCGCAGCCCCCGAGCTCGCGGACACCGGCATCTTCAATGTGATCCCGATGATCTTCGACCGGCTGAGCCGCGGCGAGGCCCCCCGGATCTTCGGTGACGACTACGGCACGCCGGACGGCACCTGTGTACGTGACTATCTGCACGTCGCCGATCTCGCCGAGGCCCATCTCGCGGCCGCGCGGCGGCTGACCGCGCCGGGCGCGACGGGCGACCTGACGGTGAACATCGGCTCCGGCGAGGGCGTCTCCGTGCGCGAACTGGTCGGCCTGATCTCCGAGGTCAGCGGCGACCCGCGGGCGGCAGTGGTCGAGCCGCGCCGCGCGGGCGACTCCCCGCGTGCGGTGGCCTCCGCGGAACTCGCGGCGAAGGAACTCGGCTGGGTGGCGAGCCGTGGGGTGCGCGAGATGGTCGAGTCGGCGTGGGCGGGCTGGCGGCTGCGGCATCCGGAGAGCACCGCCAACTGACCCGGGCGACGCCCTGACCTGCGGCCATTTCCGCAGGTCAGGGCACATGACAACGGTGTTCAGTGCAGTGTTTGCAGATACCCCCTACCCGTAGTTCACTGTGATCGCGGGGGCGGCCGGCCAGGCGCGCCGACGAGCGGACGGAGGGCGGTTTCCATGGGGGCCGGACACGATCACGGGCACAGCCACGCGCCCACGGGCACGGTCTCGGCCGCGCATCTGGGCCGGCTGCGCATCGCGCTCGGCATCACGCTCACCGTGATGGTGGTCGAGATCGTCGGCGGACTCCTCGCCGACTCGCTCGCCCTGGTCGCGGACGCCGCCCATATGGCGACCGACGCGCTCGGCCTCGGTATGGCGCTGCTCGCCATCCACTTCGCCAACCGCCCCGCGAGTGAACAGCGCACGTTCGGCTTCGCCCGCGCCGAGATCCTGGCCGCGCTCGCCAACTGCCTGCTGCTGCTCGGCGTCGGCGGCTATGTGCTGGTCGAGGCGATCCAGCGGTTCCTGGAGCCGGCCGAGACCGAGGGCGGGCTGACGATCGTCTTCGGCGTGATCGGTCTCGTCGCGAACATGATCTCGCTGTCGATCCTGGTGCGCGGCCAGAAGGAGAGCCTCAACGTGCGCGGCGCCTTCCTCGAGGTGGCTGCCGACGCACTGGGCTCGGTCGCCGTGATCATCTCGGCGACGATCATCCTGGCCACCGGCTGGCAGGCCGCGGACCCGATCGCGTCGATCGCGATCGGTCTCATGATCGTCCCGCGGACCGTGAAGCTGCTGCGGGAGACGCTGAACGTGCTGCTCGAAGCGGCGCCGAAGGGCGTCGACATGGCGGAGGTGCGGGCCCACATCACGGAGCTCCCCGGCGTCCTGGACATCCACGACCTGCACGCCTGGACGATCACGTCGGGCATGCCCGTCCTGTCCGCACACGTGGTCGTGAGCTCGGAGGCCCTCAACGCCATCGGCCACGAGAAGATGCTGCACGAGCTCCAGGGCTGCCTCGGCGTCCACTTCGACGTCGAGCACTGCACGTTCCAGCTGGAGCCGGTCGGTCACGCGGAGCACGAGGCGAAGCTCTGCCACTGACCGCCCGCTCTCTAGGGCCAGGCATGGACGCTGCGTGCTAGGTTGGCCATGAATCTTGAGGAGGTGGGTTGATGACTGTCGTCGCGGTGAGCGCTGCCCCGCGCAGCGACAGGTGCATCCCCATCTTCCGGGCCCACGCCTGACCCTTCCCGCTCACGCAGCAGGAGTGCGCGTCGACGGGGCCCTCTCACCCAAGGGTTCAAACCGTTGACCGACAACGTCGTACGTGACGCCTTCTTCGCCCTGCACCACGGACTTCCCCGGCAGGGCCCCGGCTCCGACTCCACCACCCTGCGGCTCCTCTCCTTCGTGGGGCCGCTGCCCGAGCGCCCGCGCGTGCTCGACCTCGGCTGCGGCCCCGGCCGCTCCGCGCTGCTCCTGGCCGCCGAGACCGGCGGTGAGGTCACCGCGGTCGACCTCCACGAGCCGTTCCTCGACGAGCTGCGCGCGGCCGCGAAGGCGCGGGGCCTCGCCGACCGAATCCACCCCGTCAACGCCGACATGGACGAACTCCCCTATCAGGATGCTTCGTTCGATCTGATCTGGGCCGAGAGCTCGGCGTACTCCATCGGCTTCGACAACGCGCTGCGGCGGTGGAAGCGGCTGCTCGCCCCGGGCGGCTCGCTCGTGCTCACCGAGTGCGAGTGGACCGCCGCCGACCCGTCCACCGAGGCGCGGGCCTTCTGGGAGCCGCAGTACGCACTGCGGACGGGCGAGGAGAACGTCCGGGCCTGCACCAGCGCCGGGTACTCCGTGCTCGGCGTCCACCGGCAGCCCGAGTCCGACTGGGACGAGTACTACGGCCCGCTCGCCGAGCGCGCCGACGCCACGGACCCGCAGGCACCCGGCATGGCCGAGGCCCTCGCGGGCGCCCGCGCCGAGCTGGCGATGCGGCGCGACCACGGCGGGGACTACGGCTACACCGGCTACGCGCTGCGCCCCGCGGCGTCGTGGCCCACGCGGCCGGAGTCGGCCGCCGACATCGCGGCCGTCCACGCCGTGAACGCCGCCGCCTTCCCGACGGAGGCGGAGGCCGACCTGGTGGACGCCCTCCGGGCGGACACCGACGCGTGGCTGCCCGGCCTCTCGTACGTCGCCGAGGCGCCGGACGGCACCGTGGCGGCGCACGCGCTGATCACCCGCTGCCTGGTCGGCGGCGCGCCCGCGGCGGCCCTGGCACCCGTCGCGGTACTTCCGCGATACCAGCGCCGGGGCGCCGGTTCGGCCGTCGTCCGCGCGGTGCTGGACGCGGCACGCGCGCGTGGGGAGCGCCTCGTCCTCGTACTCGGACACCCGGCGTACTACCCGAAATTCGGCTTCACCCCGGCCTCCGGGTACGGCATCCGGCCCGGATTCGAGGCGCCGGACGAGGCGATGATGGCGCTCGTCCTGGGCGCGGCGGACGGTTCCTGGCAGGTGCCGCAGGGCACGATCACCTACCCGGCCCCTTTCGGCGTCTGAGCCTGTGCGTGTCCCGCCCGGACCTCCAGGCGGGACATGCGGGCGCTGCCAAGTGCCGGGACAGTCTGCCCGGTACGGCAGACTTGGGGTTCGAGGACCGAAGCGAAGGATGGGTATGCCGACCACACCTGCGACCGCGGCGAACAGTTCGTCGAACGGCACCGGAGAAGCGATCTTGCTGGAACTCGTGGACGAGGACGGCAGGACGATCGGCACGGCGGAGAAGCTCTCCGCGCATCAGGCGCCCGGACAGCTGCACAGAGCGTTCTCCGTGTTCCTCTTCGACGAACAGGGCCGGCTGCTGCTCCAGCAGCGCGCGCTCGGCAAGTACCACTCCCCCGGCGTGTGGTCGAACACGTGCTGCGGGCACCCGTATCCGGGCGAGGCGCCGTTCGCCGCGGCCGCCCGCAGGACGTTCGAGGAGCTGGGGGTCTCGCCCTCGCTGCTCGCGGAGGCGGGGACGGTGCGCTACAACCACCCGGACCCGGACTCGGGCCTGGTGGAGCAGGAGTTCAACCACCTGTTCGTGGGGATGGTCCAGGCGCCGCTGCGGCCGGACCCCTCCGAGGTGGGCGAGACCGTGTACGTGACGGCGGAGGAGCTGGCCGTGCGGCACGCCCAGGGGCCGTTCTCGGCGTGGTTCATGACCGTGCTGGACGCGGCGCGGCCGGCGATCCGGGAGCTGACGGGGCCGTCCGCCGGCTGGTGAGTCCGCCGCTCAGGCGTCGGCGGGCTTGAGGGGCAGGGCGGCCCAGATCACCTTGCCCCCGCTCGCCGTGTGCTCGACGTCGCACACCCCGCCCGCCTCGCGGGTGACCTCGCGTACGAGGAGGAGGCCGCGCCCGCCCGTCTGCCCGTCGGTGGCCTCCAGGGCGGTCGGGCGGTAGGGGTGTTCGTCCTCCACGGAGACGCGCACCCACTCGGCGCCGACGGCGACCTCCACCGCCAGGACGGGTGACAGCAGGGCCGCGTGCCGCACGGCGTTGGTGACCAGCTCGGAGACGATGAGCAGCAGTCCCTGAACGAGGTCGTCGGAGGCGGGTACGCCCTGACGGACCAGCAGGTCACGGACGGCGTGCCGGGCCTGCGGCACGGAAGCGTCGACGGCCTGCGCCGTGAAGCGCCAGACCCCCTCGTAGGGCAGCGGACTTCCCGGTTGCTGGTCGGGGGGCACTCCCCCAGTGTCTTGAGGACTCGGGCGGGACCCCCACCCCTGGTCGCTCATCGTCCGGTCGCCGCCCTTGCGCTCGATTGTCACCACACATCGAGTGTTGGGAATCCACTGGTCCGTACCGAATGACTGACCAGAAGTCAGCGAGTATCGACGTAATTTGACCGTTGGCGTATGACAGCGTCAGGTGTGCGACTGATCCTGCCGTTCTAGTGCCCTCTTCCATGGCTATTCAGGTTGTACGTGTTTGGACTCGTCATCGGCCGTCATGAGCCCCACGACGCGTCGGCCGCCGAGACCGGTGGCGAGCAGGCCCAGGCCGTCGAAGAGCAGCGCGAGCGAGAAGAAGCAACCGATGACGTAGCGGCTGCTGCTCGGCCAGTTGCCGAGGACGAGGACGCCGAGCAGGATGCCGAAGGCGCCCTGCACGAGCGTCCAGCCGAACTGGGGTCCACGCACCACGAGCCCGCCGACCAGCCGGAACACACCACCGGTGAGGAACAGCAGCGCCGCGAACATGGTGAGCGCCTCGGCCGTGCCCTCCGGGTGATGGATCACCACGACGCCCGCCGCGAGGTTGAGCGCGGCGACGACTACGCCCAGCCAGAAGAAATTGGTGCCCCTCGACTGGATGGCGTGCAGGAGGCCGACGACACCGCCGATGAGCAGCAGCCAGCCGAAGAGGAGCATCGACGTCAGCGTGGCGACACCGGTGTAGACGAGGCCCACGAGTCCGGCGATCACGAGGACGCCGCCGAGCCCGGCGATCCAGCCGAATCCGCGCCGCAGCTTCTTCGAGCCCGTCGCCGGATCAGCCCCTTCCTGGTGGGACCGTGCGTCTCTGTGGTGCGACCGTGCCATGAGGCCTCCTCGCCGGTCACCCCTTCTTGATCGTACGTTCGAGGCATGCGGATAGCATCCGGCGCATGTCGCACACACCGCCGCAGCTCACGCACTCGGTCACGGACGGCATCGCCACCGTCGTCATCGACCACGCCGCCAAACGGAACGCCATGACGGACGGCATGTGGCGCTCGCTGCCGCCGCTGCTCGCTTCCCTCGACGCCGATCCTGCGGTGCGGGTGCTCGTGCTGACCGGGGCCGGCGGGACGTTCTGCGCGGGCGCCGACATCTCCACGCTCGGCGGCTCGGGGTCGCGGGCGCAGGAGCTCGCGGTCGCGGCCGAGGAGGCGCTCGCGGCCTTCGCCAAGCCGACGCTGGCCGCCGTGCGCGGGTACTGCGTGGGCGGCGGCTGCCAGCTGGCGGCGGCCTGTGACCTGCGGTTCGCGGCCGAGGACGCGCTGTTCGGGGTCACGCCGTCGAAGCTGGGGATCGTGTACCCGGCGGGCTCGACGCGCCGCCTCGCCTCTCTGGTGGGCCCCGCGACCGCCAAGTACCTGTTGTTCTCGGGCGAGTTGATCGGAACGGAGCGCGCCCTGCGGACCGGGCTCGTGGACGAGGTGCTCGCCGGGGACGAACTGGACAAGCGGGTCGGCGAGTTCGCTCGGATTCTCGGTGAGCGCTCGCAGCTGACGCAGGCCGCGGCGAAGGATTTCGCCGACGGCCGCGTGGAGCGGGCCGCGCACTGGGCCGAGCAGGCGCGCGGGAGCGGCGACGCCGCGGAGGGCGTCGCCGCGTTCATGGAGCGCAGGAAGCCGCGCTTCACATGGACCACGTCCGGATGAAACGGGTCGCCTCGACCGCGTCAGGATGAAACGGCTGTCCCGGCCTACGCACGGCGGAGGCGGCTCTCTGCACTACGCCTGGAGAAAGCGGCTCTCCGCGCGGAACTTCTCCACGAGGTGCGCGGGCGCCTTCTCGGGCGAACCCGCGTCGTACGGCGGCTGCGGGTCGTACTCGGTGAGCAGCTGTACGGCCTGCGCGTGCTCGTCGCCCGCGATCGTGCCGACGAGGGTCAGGCCCATGTCGATGCCGGAGGAAACCCCGGCGGCAGTGACGTACTTGCCGTCGACGACGACCCGTTCGCCCGTCGGCTCGACGCCGAACGTCTTCAGGGCGTCGAGCGCCAGCCAGTGCGACGTCGCGCGCCGGCCGTCCAGCAGACCGGCGGCGGCGAGGAGCAGCGACCCCGTGCACACGGAGGTCGTCCAGGTGCTGGTGGCGTCGACGGCACGCAGCCAGTCGAGCAGGACCTCGTTCTCCATCTGCGCGCTCTGGCCCGGCCCGCCGGGGACGATGACGATGTCCGGGTCGGTCAGCTCCGAGAGCGTCTTGTCGGCAGTGAGGGCGAGCCGTCCGGTGTCCGACCGCACGGGCCCGGTCCGCTCGGCGACGAAGGTGAGTTCCGCGTCGGGGAGCCTGCCGAGCGTCTCGTAGGGGCCGACGGCGTCGAGCGCGGTGAAGCGGTCGAAAAGGACGATGGCGATCTTCATCGGATGCCTTTCGGTCAGGAATGGGTGGGCTCGGACGGGCGCCGGCCCGTTGTACGGGTTCCAGGTGCGCAGAAGCGGCGGCGATACTCGGCCGGGGACGCGCCGAGCGCTCTGGTGAAGGCGCGGCGCATCGCCTCGGGGGTGCCGTAGCCACAGGTGCGGGAGATCTCCTCGACGCCGTCGGAGGTGTCCTCCAGGAGGCGGCGCGCCTGTTCGAGGCGGACCAGGTCGACGTACCGGCCCGGGGTCATGCCGGTCTCGGCCTGGAAGGCGCGGGCGAAGTGGCGCGGCGAGAGGCGGGCGCGGGAGGCGAGCGACTCGACGGAGAGGTCGTCGTCGGGGTGCTCGGTGATCCAGTGCTGGACCTCGCGCAGCGGCTCGCGCCGCGCGGTCTGGGCGGAGAGCTGGGCACTGAACTGGGCCTGGTTTCCCGGGCGTCGCAGGAACACGACGAGGTGGCGGGCGACCGTCAGCGCGGTGTCGCGGCCGTGGTCCTCCTCGACGAGCGCGAGGGCGAGGTCGATGCCCGCGGTGACGCCGGCCGAGGTCGCCACGTTCCCGTCGCGTACGTAGATGGGGTCGGGGTCGACCTCGACGGCCGGGTGGTCGCGGGCGAGGCGCTCGCAGTACGCCCAGTGCGTGGTCACCCGGCGGCCGTCGAGCAGGCCCGCCTCGGCGAGCAGGATGGCGCCCGTGCAGACGGAGACGAGACGCTGCGCGCGCGGGCCGTGCTCCCGCAGCCAGGCGGTCAGGCGCGGATCCGGGCGGCGCGTGCCCCGGCCGCCGGGGACGAGCAGCGTGTGCGGGGCGGGCGCGTCGGCGAGTGCGTGATCGGGAACGAGCGTGAGCCCACTGGAGGTGCGGACGGGCCCGCCGTCGAGGGAGGCCGTGCGGATGCGGTACGTGTCCCCGGGGCGCGGGCCCCGGCAGAGGGCGGCTCCGGCGAAGACCTCTGCCGGTCCGGTCACGTCCAGGCTCTGGACGTCGTCGAACAGCAGGATGAGCACGGTGCGGGCGGCCATACGGCCAGTCTTCGGGCACGGCGGGATGGCCGCAATGACGAGTACCCCACCTTTGCTGCCATCGCGCGCCTGACGTGGTGGGAGCAATCCGGTGAATGGTCTGGCGAACGCTTCGGCGAACGGTCCGCGCCCCGCACGTTCCGCCCGTACCAACCAGTCGGTAACGTACTCGCATGACGACCTCCCCGGACCCCCGCGCCGCCCGCCGCTGCCACAACATGCTCAACCCGTTCCACTCGATGCACTACTTCTCGCCCGACCTGGGCAAGGAGCTGGGCGCCATCGGGATCACCCACCGGAGCGCGGCGTACTTCGCGGCCCGCGCGGCGGCGATGGGGGCCGTCGGTGCCGGGACCGTGACGGCGACCTTCTACAACTTCAAGCACGAGCTCGTCGCCGAACACGTGCCCGCTGTGTGGGAAACGGCCTCCCCGGAGACGGTCCTCGCGGCACGCGCGCGTGCCGTCGACTCGACGCTGCGCAGGCTCCTCGGCGACGAGATCGTGGCCTCCCCGGAGATGGCCGAGGCCGCCGCTCTCGCGCTTCGGGCCACGGAGGCCTGCACCCGCCACGCCCGGCCGCTGTACGCCGCCCACGCCGACCTGCCGGTGCCCGAGGAGCCGCACCTCGCGTACTGGCACGCCGCCACGCTGCTGCGCGAGCACCGTGGCGACGGGCATGTGGCCGCGCTGCTCGCCGCTGACCTCGACCCCGTCGAGGCGCTGGTGAGCCATGTCGCGACCGGCAAGGGCATGGCCCCGAAGTGGCTGCTCGCCACGCGCGGCTGGACCCGCGAGGAGTTCGACGCGGCCGCCGACCGGCTGCGGGAGCGCAAGGTGCTCGACGCGCAGGGCGAGTTGACCGAACTCGGGGCGGCGCTGCGCCACGACCTGGAGGCGCAGACCGACCGGCTCGACCGGGAGCCGTACGCGCACCTGGGCGAGGCGGGCGTGGCCCGGCTCACGGAGCTGGCGGGCGGTTTCATGGGCACCGCCCTCGGCGCGGGCGCGTTCCCCGCCGACCTGATCGGCAAGGCCGCCTGAACGGGCACATGGCGTCGGCAGGCCGGTGGGCTGCCCCCCGTTGTCGGCGCCACCTGCCACAATTGCCGCGCACCCTCAGTTGAGAAGGCGGTACGGCATCGTGGCAACACCCAGCGCAGGTCCCATCACGGGGTCCATCGAAGGCAGGATTGCCGAGGAGCTCGGCGTACGGGAGCGGCAGGTGAAGGCCGCCGTCGAGCTGCTCGACGGCGGTTCGACGGTCCCGTTCATCGCGCGCTACCGCAAGGAAGCGACCGAGATGCTCGACGAC
This sequence comes from Streptomyces sp. CB01635, assembly GCF_002803065.1. Taxonomy (GTDB): domain Bacteria; phylum Actinomycetota; class Actinomycetes; order Streptomycetales; family Streptomycetaceae; genus Streptomyces. The sequence goes on along the minus strand of NZ_NNBL01000001.1, from coordinate 875,385 downwards.
GCGCAGCTGCGCACGCTCGAGGAGCGGCTGCGCTATCTCCGGGAGCTGGAGGAGCGGCGCGCGGCGGTACTCGACTCGGTCAGGGAACAGGGCAAGCTGACCGACGAGTTGGCGGCGCAGATCATGTCCGCCGAGACCAAGGCGCGCCTCGAGGACATCTATCTGCCGTTCAAGCCGAAGCGCCGCACCAAGGCGCAGATCGCGCGCGAGGCAGGGCTGGAGCCGCTGGCGGACGGGCTGCTCGGGGACCCCACGGTGGAACCGGCCGCCGCGGCCGCCTCGTTCGTCGACGCCGACAAGGGCGTCGCGGACGCGCAGGCCGCGCTCGACGGCGCCCGCGCCATCCTCACCGAGCGCTTCTCCGAGGACGCCGACCTGATCGGCGAGCTGCGTGAGCGCATGTGGGGCCGGGGTCAGCTGGCCGCCAAGGTCCGCGAGGGCAAGGAGGAGGCGGGCGCCAAGTTCGCCGACTACTTCGACTTCTCGGAGCCGTTCACCGCGCTGCCCTCCCACCGGATCCTCGCGATGCTCCGCGGCGAGAAGGAGGACATCCTCGACCTGACCCTGGAGCCGGAGGAGCCGGGCGACGTCGCCGGTGGCCCGTCCTCGTACGAGCCGATCGTCGCGGACCGGTTCGGGATCAGGAACCAGGGGCGGCCCGGGGACAAGTGGCTGTCCGACACGGTGCGCTGGGCCTGGCGGACCCGCATCCTGGTGCACCTCGGCCTCGATCTGCGGCTGCGGCTGCGCACGACCGCGGAGGACGAGGCCGTGCAGGTCTTCGCGGCGAACCTGCGGGACCTGCTGCTGGCAGCCCCGGCGGGCACGCGCGCGACGCTGGGCCTCGACCCCGGCTTCCGTACGGGGGTGAAGGTCGCGGTCGTCGACGCGACGGGCAAGGTCGTGGCGACGGACGTCATCCACCCGCACGTGCCCGCGAACCGGTGGGACGAGGCGCTGGCCAAGCTGGCCCGCCTCGCGGCCCAGCACTCGGTCGACCTGATCGCGATCGGGAACGGCACGGCGTCGCGCGAGACCGACAAGCTCGCCGGTGAACTCATCACCAAGCACCCGGAGTTGAACCTCACCAAGGTGATGGTGTCGGAGGCGGGCGCGTCGGTGTACTCGGCGTCGGCCTTCGCCTCGCAGGAGCTGCCCGACATGGACGTGTCGCTGCGCGGCGCCGTGTCGATCGCCCGCCGCCTCCAGGACCCGCTGGCCGAGCTGGTGAAGATCGACCCGAAGTCGATCGGTGTCGGCCAGTACCAGCACGACCTGTCCGAGGTGAAGCTGTCGCGCTCCCTGGACGCGGTCGTCGAGGACTGTGTGAACGGCGTGGGCGTGGACGTGAACACGGCGTCCGCGCCCCTCCTCGCCCGCGTGTCCGGCATCGGCTCGGGCCTCGCGGAGAACATCGTGGCGCACCGCGACGCGAACGGCCCGTTCACCTCCCGCAAGGGCCTCAAGGACGTGTCCCGGCTGGGCCCGAAGGCGTACGAGCAGTGCGCGGGCTTCCTGCGGATCCGCGGCGGCGACGACCCGCTCGACGCGTCCTCGGTGCACCCGGAGGCGTACCCCGTGGTCCGGCGCATGGTGAAGACGACGGGCGGCGAGGTCGCGTCCCTGATCGGGAACGCGGCGGCGCTGCGCGGGCTGCGGCCGGCCGAGTTCGTGGACGACAAGTTCGGTCTGCCGACGGTCTCGGACATCCTGAGGGAGCTGGAGAAGCCGGGGCGCGACCCGCGTCCCGCCTTCAAGACGGCGACCTTCAAGGACGGCGTCGAGAAGATCTCCGACCTGGCCTCCGGGATGGTGCTCGAGGGCGTCGTGACGAATGTGGCGGCGTTCGGCGCGTTCGTGGACGTCGGTGTGCACCAGGACGGGCTCGTGCATGTGTCCGCGATGTCGAAGACGTTCGTGAAGGACCCGCGGGACGTCGTGAAGCCGGGCGACATCGTCAAGGTGAAGGTCCTCGACGTGGACATCCCGCGCAAGCGCATCTCGCTGACGCTGCGTCTCGACGACGAGGCGGCGACGGGCGAGCCGGGCGCCGGTGGCGGGGCCGGCGCCGGTGCCGGTGCCGGTGGCGGCCGCCGGGAGCGTGGCGGACGCCCGCCGCAGCAGCGAGGGCAGCAGCGCCAGGGACAGGGCGGACAGGCACAGGGCGGCCAGGGTCAGGGCGGCCAGGGTCAGGGCGGCCAGGGCCGACGCCAGGGACAGGGCCAGGGCCAGGGACAGCGGCAACAGTCCCAGGGGCAGCGGCGCGGTGGCGCGTCCGCCCCGGCGCCCGCGAACAGTGAGATGGCCGAGGCGCTGCGCCGCGCGGGCCTGCTCGACCCGAAGGGTCGCTGACACACCCGGGGCCGGTCACCACGCAGGTGACCGGCCCCGGGCAGCACGTCAACGCGGGCGGCCCATGCAGACGCGGCCTGCACACGTCGGGCCGGCGCCGCGCGTCTGCCCACACGGCACCCGCCGGCCCATGCGGCGCACCTCAGACCGACAGCTCCGTCACCTTGCCGTTGGCGACCTCGAGACGCCGCTGCGTCCTGACGGCGTCCAGCATGCGGCGGTCATGGGTGACAAGCAGGAGCGTGCCCTCGTACGAGTCGAGCGCCGACTCCAGCTGCTCGATGGCGGGCAGGTCGAGGTGGTTGGTCGGCTCGTCCAGGACGAGCAGGTTGACGCCCCGGCCCTGGAGCAGCGCCAGCGCGGCGCGGGTGCGCTCGCCCGGCGACAGTGTGGCCGCCGACCGCAGGACGTGATCGGCCTTCAGGCCGAACTTCGCGAGCAGGGTGCGCACCTCGGCCGGCTCGGTGTCCGGCACGGCCGCGCAGAACGCGTCGAGCAGCGACTCCGAGCCGTGGAACAGGGCCCGCGCCTGGTCGACCTCGCCGACGACGACACCGGAGCCGAGCGTCGCGTGCCCCGCGTCCAGCGGCTCCCGGCCGAGAAGCGCGCCGAGCAGCGTCGACTTCCCGGCGCCGTTCGCCCCCGTGATCGCGATGCGGTCGGCCCAGTCGATCTGGAGCGAGACCGGACCGAGCGTGAAGTCGCCGCGCCGCACCTCTGCGTCGCGCAGCGTGGCGACGACGGCGCCGGAGCGCGGCGCCGCCGCGATCTCCATGCGCAGCTCCCACTCCTTGCGCGGCTCGTCCACGGCGTCGAGGCGCTCGATCATGCGCTGCGTCTGCCGGGCCTTGGCCGCCTGCTTCTCGCTGGCCTCGCTGCGGAACTTGCGGCCGATCTTGTCGTTGTCCGTGGCCTTGCGGCGGGCGTTCTTGACGCCCTTGTCCATCCAGCCGCGCTGCATCTGGGCGCGGCCTTCGAGCGCGGCCTTCTTGTCGGCGTACTCGTCGAACTCGTCGCGCGCGTGCCGGCGGGCGACCTCGCGCTCCTCCAGGTAGGCCTCGTATCCGCCGCCGTAGAGGTTGATCTCCTGCTGGGCGAGATCGAGCTCCAGGACCTTGGTGACGGTGCGGGTCAGGAACTCTCGGTCGTGGCTGACGACGACCGTGCCCGCGCGCAGCCCGCGCACGAAGGACTCCAGGCGCTCCAGGCCGTCCAGGTCGAGGTCGTTGGTCGGCTCGTCGAGCAGGAACACGTCGTAGCGCGACAGCAGCAGCGAGGCGAGGCCCGCGCGCGCGGCCTGGCCGCCGGAGAGCGAGGCCATCTCCTGGTCGAGCCCGACACCGAGGCCGAGGGAGCCGGTGACCTCCTCGGCACGCTCGTCGAGGTCGGCGCCGCCGAGGTCGAGCCAGCGCTCCAGGCTCACGGAGTACGCGTCGTCGGCCCCCGGGGCCCCGTCGACGAGGGCCTGGGTGGCCTCGTCCATGGCGCGCTGCGCGGCGTCGACGCCGGTGCGCCGGGCGAGGAACTCGCGCACGGTCTCGCCGGGGCGGCGCTCCGGCTCCTGGGGCAGGTGCCCCACGGTCGCGCCGGGCGGCGAGAGCCGCAGCTCGCCCTGCTCGGGGGTGTCGAGGCCGGCGAGGAGCTTGAGGAGCGTGGACTTCCCGGCGCCGTTGGCGCCGACGAGCCCGATCACGTCCCCGGGCGCGACCACGAGGTCGAGCCCGGAGAACAGGGACCGGTCGCCGTGCCCGGCGGCGAGGTTCTTGGCTACGAGAGTGGCAGTCATCAGACCGCCGATTTTAGCGATCGGACGGACCGCCCACGCCCGCCGCTCCCCGGCTGCGGAAGACCCCCTCACCGGGCCATCGGCGCCACCAGCACGCTGCCCGTGGTGCGGGCCACGACGAACGACTCGCCCCTGGTCGCCTTCGGGTCGAGGGCGATGCGGTGGCGGCCCGGTTCGAGTACGGCGTCGAAGACGTCCTGGGCGTGGCTGCGGTAGAGCCGGTCGAGGCGGTACGCGGTGAGGCGGACGCGGCAGGCGGAGGTGACCTCCAGGCCCGCCTCCCCGTCGGCGGCGACGAGGCGGGTGAGGCGGCGCTGCGGGACGGCGCGGCGGTCCAGGGCGCTCTCTATCTGGGCGACGAGGAGCGGGATGATCGGGGCGAGCCCGTCCACGTAGGCGGTCTCGGCGCCCGCCCGCTCGAACTGTTCGCGCACCGCGGCCCGGTCGGACTCACTGACGGCACGGCCGAAGGCGACCGCGCCGTAGGTGCGCAGTTCGTCGGGCGGCACACCGGCCGCGTCCTGGGTGATCTCGGCGCCGATGCCGATGGTGCGCAGCGCGGCGGCGAGCCTGGCGAGGACGGCGACGCGGGCCCCGATGAGCAGGACACGGCGGGCCGGGGCGGGCTCCGCGCCGCCGTCGAGCAGCGGCCGCAGGGACTCGCGGTACGCGGCGCCGTGGAAGCGGAAGGGGCCTATCCCGTGGTAGCCGTTGAGCTCCAGGTCGGCTCGTTCCTCGGTCTGCCAGGCGAAGTCCCGCCAGATGACGTCGGGCCCGTCCGCCTCGATGACCGCGGTGACGGCCCCGCATTCGAGGCCCTCGCACTCGGGACACCCGTAGATGACGTAGCGGCCGTCGGGGAGCGGAGCGTCCGCTTCGAGGAGCAGGCTGCGGACGTGGGCCGTGAAGATCGCCGGCGGGATGTCGGAGGCGAGCGGGGAGACGGCGTCGAGGTCGGAGAGCTGGAACAGCAGCGGCGAGCCGTTCACGATGAAGTCCAGGAACTCCCGGTGGACTTGGTAGTCCCCGTTCGTGAGAACTCCACCGGCGCGCATGGCCGGTGCCAGGCCGAAAGTCGCGTACTCGGCAGACATGCCCTGAGTATTCCCACCCGCGACCTGATGTGAGCACGGCATGACCCATTCCGCTACGGTCCGTTCGTGGACAGTGACGCGAGCAGCGATGTGATCGTGGTCGGCGGCGGGGTCATCGGCCTGACGACGGCTCTTGAACTCGTACGCATGGGGCGGCGCGTGCGGGTGTGGACGCGGGATCCCGCCGCTCTGACGACGTCGGCGGTCGCGGGAGCGCTGTGGTGGCCGTACAGGATCGACCCGGTGGAACGGGTGAGTGACTGGTCGCTGCGGTCCCTGCGCGTGTACGAGGAGCTGGCGGCGCAGCGCGGTCCTGCGGGCGTGCGCATGGCGGAGGGCGTGCAGGCCGACACCCTCCTTGAGGGGCTTGGACCGTGGGCGGACGGGGTGGCGGGGCTTCGTCCGGCGACCCCGGCGGAGTACGGGGGCGGCACGGGCCTGTGGGCGCGGCTTCCGCTGGTGGACATGCCGGTGCACCTGGAGTGGCTGAAGGAGCGCTTCCTGGCGGCGGGCGGGCGCGTGGAGACGCGGGAGGTCACGGACCTCGCGGAGGCGGGCTCTCAGGCGCCGGTCGTCGTGAACTGCACGGGCGCCGGCGCGCGAGCGCTCGTGCCGGACGATGCCGTACGCCCCCTGCGCGGGCAGCTCGTCCTCGTGGAGAACCCGGGTGTGGACACGTGGTTCGTCGGCGGCGGCGACTCCCCGGACACCTCGACGTACTTCTTTCCGCAGCCCGGCCGGCTGATCCTCGGTGGCACGGCACAGGAGGACGACTGGTCGCTCGAACCGGACCCCGCCGTGGCGGAGGCGATCGTGGCGCGGTGTGCGCGGGTGCGGCCCGAGATCGCGGGGGCGCGGGTCATCGGGCATCGGGTGGGGCTGCGGCCGACGCGGCCCGAGGTGCGGGTGGAGCGTGAACGGGCTTCATGGGGCGGGGTGTTGGTGCACAACTACGGGCACGGCGGGGCCGGGGTGACGGTCGCGTGGGGCTGCGCTCAGGAGGCGGCAGGGCTCGCCGTCTCCTGAGCGGTTCGACCGCGCGACAGCAGGTCAGTCGATCGGGTCGTCCTCCCCCTCCGTGCCCTGGCCCGGCCCGATCCGGATCTCGAAGTCGCCGTCGTACTGCTCGTGGCCGGCGATGACCGCCGCCTCGACGGCCTCGTCGCCCCTGTCACTGCGGACGATCAGCGGGTCGTGGCGCAGGTCCCGCATGAGGGCCACGCACATCCCGATCATGACGAGGGTGAAGGGCGCGGCGACGAGGATCGTCAGGTTCTGCAGTCCCGTCAGCGCGTTGCCCGAGCCGTTGCCGATGAGGAGCATCACGGCGGCGACGGCTCCGGTGACGACGCCCCAGAAGATGACCACGAAGCGGCCGGGTTCGAGGGCGCCCTTCTGCGAGAGCGTGCCCATCACGATGGAGGCCGCGTCGGCGCCGGACACGAAGAAGATCCCGACGAGGATCATCACGAGCAGGCTCGTCGCGGTGGCGATGGGGAACTCGTCGAGCACGCCGAAGAGTTGGGCTTCGGGAGTGGTCGCGCCGCGGAGGGCTCCGTGCTCCTTCAGGTCCATCGCCGTGCCGCCGAAGACCGCGAACCAGACGAGGCTGACGGTGCTGGGGACGAGGATGACGCCGCCGACGAACTGGCGGATCGTACGGCCCTTGCTGATCCGGGCGATGAACATGCCGACGAACGGCGTCCAGGAGATCCACCACGCCCAGTAGAAGACCGTCCAGCTGCCCAGCCAGGCCGCGACGCCCTTGCCGCTGGATGCCTCGGTCCTGCCGATGAGCTGCGGCAGGTCACCGAGGTACGCGCCCAGTGAGGTGGGCAGCAGGTCGAGGACCAGGATCGTCGGCCCGGCGATGAACACGAACACGACCAGGATCAGCGCGAGGACCATGTTGATGTTGGACAGCCACTGGATGCCCTTCTCGACGCCGGACACCGCCGAGGCGACGAAGGCGACGGTGAGGACCGCGATGATGGTGACGAGGAGGCCCGTGCTCGCCTTGTCCATCCAGTTGAGGACCTCGAATCCGCTGCCGATCTGCAGGGCGCCGAGGCCGAGGGACGCGGCGGAGCCGAACAGCGTGGCGAAGATCGCGATGATGTCGATGACGCGGCCCCAGGCGCCGTGCGCGTGCCGCTCGCCGATCAGCGGTACGAAGACGGAGCTGATGGTCTGCCGGCGGCGGCGCCTGAACGTGCTGTAGGCGATGGCCAGTCCGACGACGGCGTAGATCGCCCAGGGGTGCAGCGTCCAGTGGAACAGGGTCGTGGCCATGGAAGTCTCCATGGCCTGGGCCGAGTCGACGGGCTGGGTGCCCGGCGGGTGCCTGGTGTAGTGGGCGAGTGGCTCGCTGACTCCGTAGAACATCAGGCCGATGCCCATGCCGGCGCTGAACATCATGGCGACCCAGGAGACGGTCCTGAACTCGGGAGTCTCGCCCTCGTCGCCCAGCGTGATCTTCCCGTACCGGCTGATCGCCAGCCAGAGCGCGAAGACGACGAAGCCGGACGCGGCCAGCATGAACGCCCAACCGCCGTTGTGGATCAACCCTTTGAGGAGGCGTGTCGAGACGTCCTCAAGGGAGTCGGTGGCGACGGAGCCCCAGATGACGAACGCCACGGTGAGTGCGGCTGTCACGCCGAACACCACCCGGTCGGTCGCCGGACTCCGTCGCCCCGTCGCCTCCGCGGCAGGTTTGATTTCGGGATTATTCACCCCTCAGGACCTACCACAAACGACGCGAACGCCCCGGTTTCAGCACGTGGTGTCGGGCTCCCCCTCGATGAGGTGGTACGGAGCACGCGCGTCGAGGAGCAGTGTCACGAGCGCCCGTTCGGACTGGCGCAGCGGCACGAACGCCCCTTCCCCTGTCCGGTTTTTGCGCACGGTGATCCCGTGCAGCGCCAGCTTGTCCTTGACGGACGCGTACTGCGACGGGTCGAGGCGGTAGCCGCACGGCGGGTTCTGGATGGTCTCCGCGGGTTCGGCCGGGTCGTTGTCCGCGCCGCCGACGTAGACGGGTCCGCGGTCGCGGTATCCGGCCACGCGGGCGGCACCGGTGGCCGCCTCGATCCTGCCGCGATGCTGGTCGGTGAATGTGAACAGGCCGCCGAGCGCGGAGAGTTGACTCTTGACGCGGCGCCGGTTGTTGAGTGCGGGGTCGGCCTTCTCCGCGTCGGTCTGAGGGTCGACGCGGCTCTCTATGAGCAGTCCGACCGCGTGCTTCACGCCGGAGACATTGCGCAGGATGCGCTCCTGCCCGTCCCCCGCGGTCTGCTTGACGGGCTCGCCGGTCACCGGGTCGGTCCAGATGCCGTACGTGCCGGTCGAGTATTCGCCCGCGTTGGCGGCAGGACGGACGTATGCCGTGGAGAGGGTCTCCGCCTCGTCGTGGACCTGGGTGTCGGTGTTGAGGTTGCGCGGCCAGAGGTCGAAGAGGTCCTTGTCGTAGTACTTGGGTGTGGCCCCGTACTCGTGGAGGTCGTAGATCACGTCGGGCTTGCGGTCGCGGATGACGGCGGCCATGGCCCGCGCCTCGGCGGTCTCCAGGGCGATGTGGTCGCGGTTGATGTCGATGCCGTCGGAGTTGCCGCGGGTGTTCGCGGCGCGGCCGTCGGGGTTGGCGGTGGGGACGACGAGCAGGGTGGTGCGGGACAGGAAGGCCTTCGTCCTTCTGTCCTTGGCGTAGGCGAGGTCGCGGATCGTGGTGAGACACGCCTCGCGGCCGGACGGTTCGTTGCCGTGCTGGCTGCAGATGAGCAGCACGGTGTTCGCGGTCCGGTGCGCGCCGATGCGGACGAGCTGGACGGGCCTGCCCTGTTCGGTGGTGCCGGCCGTGTCGACGGAGACGCGGTCACTGCCCTTGTCGACCGCCGCGAGGAAGTCCTGCTCCTCGGGCTGACCGGTCCAGCGGGCGCCGTCGCTCAGCTCGAAACCGGTCCTCGGTGGCGCGGAGGTGGCCTGGGCCGGGGCCGTGAGCAGGGGCGCGGCGAGGGCGGCCGCCGTCGCGGCCAGGGCGAGGGTACGGATACGGATACGGGGTGTCGTCGAGCGCGGTGTCATCGAGTGCTGCCTCCCGGGACGGGGCGGAACGGGCGGGGGTCGGCCAGGCGTTCGGGTGCCGACGTGCGCGGCGCGGCGGTGTGGGTGCCGGCCGTGGCGGACTCGAACGCGTGGGCTCCGCCGACGAGCGGGACGCGCGCGGACGTCCTGGCCAGGTCGAGGGTGAGCGTGGGCCTGGTCGACGGCGGGTCGATGAGGTCCTTGTCGGTGCCCGCGACGATCAGCGCGAGGCGGTGGCCCGCCGGCACGACGTGGTCGCTCGGGGCCAGGTCGAGGGTGATCGTGTACGGCTTGCCCGGGGTGAGCGGCTTGCCCGTGCGCTCCGAGGCGTAGTTGCCGAGGTCGGCCCAGCCGCGGCTGAAGACGGTCCGGTCGACGTCGGCGGTCTTGGCCTCGGTCCGCAGGAAGCAGGAGCTGTCGCCGGCCGTGCTCGCGCCCCAGCAGGTGCGGTCGGTGAGCGTGGTGATGCCCTCGCCGCCGTCGGCGTAGTCGCGGATGGTGGCCGGGCCGAGGTCGACGAGTACGGCCGAGAGGTGGGCGGTCGTGGTCGACGGGGTGGCGGTGACGGTGACCTTCGACGAGCCGGACAGGCGCAGGTCCTTGCCGAGCGGCTCGGTGATGAACCCGGCCTTGTCGGGCGTCGACTTGTCGATCTGCGCGGCCCAGTCGGTCTCGCTCAGCTTCGGGTCGTCGGTGAACGCCTCGGTGCCCGAGCCGTGCTTGAGGCCGAGCTTGCCGACGCCGGCCGCGCTGCCCTTGGCGGGGCTCAGGCGCACCGAGTCGGTGGTGCGGGGCGGCCAGACGCGGTCGGTGGTCCAGTGGTCGGGGGTGCGCTCGATGTCGGCCATCGGTTCGCGGTCCACGCCGTTGTCGTAGCCGAGGAGTTCATGGTCGAACCAGCGGTGGAGGGTGTCGACCCAGGCGCTCCGGCGGGAGTCGAAGGGGTCGACGTGGCCGGTCTGCGCGAGCCAGATCTTGCGGTCGACGCCCGCCTTGGCGAGGGCGTCCCACCACTGGCCGAAGTGCTTGGCGCGGACGTTGAGGTCCTGCATGCCGTGCACGACGAAGACGCTGGCCTTGACCTTGCCGGCGTCGGGCACATAGTTCCGCTCGTCCCACAGGCCGGTCCAGTCACCGGTCCTGGGTGCCTCGTCGACAAGTCGCTTCTGTACGGCGGCGCAGCGGGCGCGGGCCTCGGGGCTCTCGACGTAGTCGGACAGCCACTCGGGTCCGCTGTCGTACAGGGGCGCGCCCTGCTGGAAGTAGTAGTCGTACCAGGAGGAGATGCCGCCGATCGGGACGATCGTCTTCAGGCCCTCGACTCCGGTCGCGGCCACACCGTTGGCGATGGTGGCGTCGTAGCTCTTGCCGATCATGCCGGTTCTGCCGTTCGTCCAGCCGGCCTTGGCGCGTTCGGTGCCGGTACGGCTGGTGTAGCCCTTGCCGCGGCCGTTCAGCCAGTCGACGACGGCCTTGCCGGACTGGATGTCGGAGCGGCCGCCGACGTCGACACAGCCGTCGGAGCGGTTGGTTCCCGCGAGGTCCACGGCGACGAAGGCGTAGCCGCGCGGCACGAAGTAGTTGTCGTAGTACAGCGGGAACTGGACGACGTTCCCGTGCTCGTCATACGTCTTCAGCTGGCTCTCGTTGCCGCGGCCGCAGCAGGAGTAGTACGGGCTCGCGTCCATGATCACGGGGACTTTGCGGCCCTGCTGTGCGGGTTCGCGCGGCCGGATGATGTCGACGGCGACCCGGTCGGTCTTCCCGTCGCCGTCGCCGTCGAGCCGGGTGTCGACCCAGACGGATTCGCGGATGGCCTTGTCGTACGAGTAGACGGGCTTCGACTCACGGGGCGTGGCGCTCTGGGCGGCCCCGGGAGAGACGAGGACGGCAAGGAGTGCGGCGGTGACCGCTGTCGCGAGCGTCCTCCACAGGGGGCGCATGCGTCTCTCAGGTATCGGCATGGGGCGGAAGCTACCCCGGCGAACTCCCTTGCAAAAGAGGGCAGTCCTTGGCGATGAAAGGTCCATGGGACGGATTGGCACATGTCGGCCGAATGGCGATCGTGTGACACGTGGGGCCATGGACATGACCGAGGCGGGAGGGGCTGAATAGGGTCGCAACAACGTTCACGGTCCTACGACTTGGAGCTTTCGTGTACCGCAGACTCATCGCCCCGGGCGCACTGGCGGCCGCTCTCATGCTGGCGATCCCGGCATCGGCGGCGGACTTCGAACCTGGGGCTCCGGGCATCGGCGACCCCTATTACCCGGACTACGGGAACGGCGGCTACGACGTCTCCCACTACGACCTGCGCCTGAAGTACCAGCCGAAGACGGACCTCCTGGAGGGCACGGCGACGATCCTCGCCACGTCCACGCAGGACCTCTCGCGCTTCGACCTCGACTTCGGCCTCAAGGTCAGCGAGGTCCTCGTCAACGGCAAGAAGGCCAAGTTCGCCACGTCCGACGTGGAGGAACTCGAGGTCACTCCGCCGGCGGGCCTGCCCAAGGGATCGACGTTCACCGTCGTCGTCCGCTACGCCGGCAAGCCGTCCGAGGTGAAGCTGTACGGCTTCACGTCCTGGCAGCGCACCCCGGACGGCGGCATCGGGGCCAACGAGCCGGAGTCCGCGGCCTGGTGGTTCCCGTCGAACGACCACCCGCGCGACAAGGCGACGTACGACGTGTCGGTGGCCGTGCCGGACGGGACGCAGGCGATCTCCAACGGCGTGCTCCAGTCGCAGTCGTCGAAGCTCGGCTGGACGCGCTTCAACTGGCGTTCCAACAAGCCGCAGACGACGTATCTGACCACGCTCGCGGTCGGCAAGTTCGACATCACCACGGACAAGACGGCGGACGGCCTGCCGGTCGTGAACGCGTACAGCAAGGACCTGGGCGACAACTACGGCGCGGCGCGCGCCAGCGTCGAGCGGACCACCGAGGTCGCCGAGTGGCTGGAGACGAAGTTCGGGAAGTACCCGTTCAACGCGCTCGGCGGGTACGTCCCGAACGTGCCGTCCAGCTTCGCCCTGGAGACACAGACGCGGCCGTTCTACAGCCCGAAGCAGTTCGCGAACGGGTCGAACGTGTCGGTGATCGTGCACGAGCTGGCGCACCAGTGGTACGGCGACAGCGTCTCCGTCGACGGCTGGAAGGACATCTGGATCAACGAGGGCTTCGCCCGCTACAGCCAGTGGCTGTGGTCGGAGAAGGAGGGTGAGGGCACGGCGCAGGAGCTGGCGGACTACACCTACGCGCAGCACCCGGCCGACGACGCGTTCTGGAAGGTCAAGCCGGGTGACCCGGGCGCGGAGAACCAGTTCGACATCGCCGTGTACGACCGGGGGGCGCTGGCCATCCAGGCGCTGCGCAACGAGGTCGGCGAGAAGAAGTTCGCCGCGATCCTCAAGGGGTGGCCGCAGGAGCACGCGTACGGGAACGCGAAGGTCGCCGACTTCGTGAAGTTCGCCGAGAGGGTCTCGGGCAAGCCGCTCGCGGCGCTCTTCGACACGTGGCTCTACCAGCCGTCGAAGCCGGGCACGGCCGCGGCGCAGCGGGACCGGGTCGCGCGGGCCGGGGTGGCGCCGGCGCAGCCGAAGTCGTGGAAGCAGATCGCGGCGACGAACTCGGTGCACGACCACTGAGGCGCAGTGGCCTTTCGGGGTCAGTGACCTTTCGGGGTCAGTGACCTTTCGGGGTCATCGGGCGCGGGCCGTTTCGGCGGCGCGCGCCCGTCGCGCCATCGGCAGATAGCGCAGGCGCTCCGGCAGGAGCGGCACCACCCGCCGGACGACCGCGCCGAACCGTCGCAGTCTGCGCTCCTGGACCGGGGTCCACGGCAGGCCGATGGCCTCGCGCGCGTCGGGCGGCATCAGTCCGATCGTGAGGAAGCGGCGGAAGCGGGCGAGCGGGGGCAGCAGCAGCGGCCACAGTGCGCGCAGCGCGAGCCTGACCGGCAGCGGCCCGCGGTCGGGCGGCGGGACCGGTGCGTCGACGGCGACGAGTTCGCGTACGACGGCCGTCAGCTCGATCTCGTCGGCCAGAACCTTGCGGTAGTAGGGCCAGAACTCCTCGACGGTCTGCGGCATGTCGCGGTCGTGCAGGCCGAGGATCCGGCCGACCTGAAGCCACTCCGCGTAGAGCCGGCGTTCCTGCGCCTCGGTGAAGGGGCGGCGGCCGAGGTAGCGCTGTGCCTGCCGGTACACGGGGAAGCCCGTGGCGTGGACCCAGGCGTAGTACTCAGGAGTGAGCGCGTGGTAGCTGCGGCCCCGGGTGTCGGTGCCGCGGATGGTCCGGTGGAGCTGTCGCAGGCGGCGGCCTTCCTGTGCAGCGTCCTCACCGCCGTAGACCCACAGCATCACCGAGCGCAGTGAGCGCTCGCCGCGGCCCCAGGGGTCCGTGCGGAACACGGAGTGCTCGTCGACGCCCGCGCCGACGGCCGGGTGGGCGACCTGAAGGGTGAGCGCCGCGGGGAGGGCGAGCAGGGAGCGCACCTCACCGGCGATGTCCCACAGGATGCCGCCGGGCGGAGGGGGCTCGGGATCGAGGTCGTGCTGCTTCATACGGCTCCCCAGCGGTTCCCGGGTGATACGTGATCCAGTATGCGCGGCCCCGGTTCCTGTGGTGCGGCTCAGGGGTGTGCCATGCCGCCGCCCTGCGACTCACTGCCCAGGCGGGACGCCAGGTCGGACGCGAGCTCCGAGACACAGGTGCGCAGGTCCGTCTCGGCGGCGGCGACCGGGCCGCGCGGCCCGGCGGCGAGGTCCGCGCGGGGCCGCACGGGAGCGCACTGGCAGGGCTGAGGCAGTTGCTCGCTCCCCGGGGCGGCCGCCTCCTGATCCCCGGCCCACCGCCGCGCCCGGCCGACGACCCCCGCCGCGAACAGGGCGACGGATGCGCCGAGTTGACCCACCTTGAGGTGGAATTCCAGGGGCAGGGATACAAGGGCCATGCCATGGACCTACCCGACCACCCGCCACTAGCAACGTGCGGCTCAGTCCCCGTGGTCGTACACCGTCACCGCTATGCCCAACGGCACGGTGGCGTCACCTCGGACATACGTGATCTCCGACATGACGCCACCGTAGGGGCTGCCACTGACAGTGGGGGGCCGGCGTTATTCGCCGTCGGTCAGCTTGGCCAGTTCCTGGGTCGACTCACGCTGGATGCGGCGGCGGGCGGCGAACCAGCCGGCGACGAGCATGACCGCGATGACCGGGATCAGCATCAGCGTCTTGCGACCCGTGTCCGGGTCGTTCCACATGAGGCCGAGCACGAGCAGCAGGAAGACGATCGTGACGATCTCGGTGACCGGGGACCAGGGCAGGCGGAACGACGGCCGCTTGATCAGGCCCTGCTTGGCCCGCCGGACGAACGCCAGGTGGGCGACCATGATCATGACCCAGGTGCCGATGATGCCGATCGAGGAGACCTCGATGACGATCTCGAAGGCGTCGTGCGGGAGGAGGTAGTTGAGGCCGACTCCGAGGACGCCGACACCCGCGGTGAGCAGGATGCCGCCGTACGGCACCTGGCTGCGGTTCATGCGGGCGGTGAACTTGGGCGCGGAGCCCGACATCGCCATCGAGCGCAGGATGCGGCCGGTGGAGTAGAGGCCCGAGTTGAGGCTGGACATGGCCGCGGTGAGCACGACCAGGTTCATGATGTCGCCGATGCCGCCGACGCCCAGCTTGCTGAACAGGGTGACGAACGGGCTCTCGTTCGACGAGTACACCGAGGACGGCAGCAGCAGTGCGAGCAGCACCACCGATCCGCAGTAGAACAGGCCGACGCGCCACATGATCGAGTTCACCGCGCGCGGGACGACCTTCTGCGGGTCGGCGGTCTCGCCTGCCGCGACACCCACCAGCTCCAGGGCGGCGTACGCGAAGACGACGCCCTGCATGACGAGGATCACCGACATAGTGCCGCTCGGCATGAATCCGCCGTGGTCCGTGATCATGCTCAGGCCCGGGGTCTGGCCGTCGATCGGGTGCTGCGTGGCGATCAGGAAGACGCCCACGAACAGGAAGGCGACGAGCGTGGCCACCTTGATGATCGCGAACCAGAACTCCATCTCGCCGAAGTACTTCACCGAGATCAGGTTCACGCCGAGCACGACCGCGAGGGCGATCAGCGCGAGAACCCACTGCGGAATGGTCGTGAAGGCACTCCAGTACTGGGTGTAGAGGGCGATCGCGGTGATGTCCGCGATGCCCGTCATCGACCAGTTGAGGAAGTACATCCAGCCGGCGACGTAGGCGCCCTTCTCACCGAGGAACTCGCGCGCGTACGAGACGAAGGAACCCGAGGACGGCCGGTACACGACCATCTCGCCGAGGGCGCGCACGACCAGGTACGCGAAGACTCCGCAGACGAGGTATGCGACGGCGAGTGCGGGGCCCGCCGAATGGAGGCGGCCGCCCGCTCCGAGGAACAGTCCGGTACCGATCGCGCCACCGATCGCGATCATGTTGACGTGGCGGGCCTTGAGGTCCTTGCTGTAGCCGGCGTCACCCGCGTCGGCGGGCGCCTGGGACGCATCTGTGCGGGATGCGTCCAGAGCCGTGTTGGCGGCTTCCTTGCTCACGTGGGGGGATCCCTCTGTGGTGCCCGGATTGCTCCGGGGTCCGGATGTGCTGCGGCCCGCGACATTCCTGACATGGCGCGGACCGACTGTGCACCTTCCCCCACCAGGCAGGGAGCACGCGGTGGCGGAGATCACATAGCGGCACTTCTCACATGATGATCAGCCTCTGTACAGCGGGTTCCGCGAGGCGTATAAGCGCTCACTCACACCCCAACAGCCCCTTCACACCCGCCCTTTCCACCCCGCAGCGCTTTCACAACTTTGGTGTCTCAGCAATACTGTTGAACCTGTCCGGGTGCGGAACCGGAGTACGCAGGACGCGGGACCCGAGAAGCGAGGCGCAGCATGACGACGGACACCGGGGAGCCGACGCTCACGGTCGACGAACTGGCCGCGCGCGCGGGCGTCACCGTCCGTACGATCCGCTTCTACAGCACGAAGGGCCTGCTCCCGCCGCCCGTGATCGGGCCGCGCCGGGTCGGCCACTACGGCCGGGACCACCTCTCCCGGCTCGCGCTCATCGAGGAGCTCCAGCACCAGGGCATGACACTCTCCGCGATCGAGCGGTATCTGGAGCAGCTGCCGGCGGACCTGAGCGCCGACGATCTGGCGATCCACCGTGCCCTGGTCGCGAGCTGGGCCCCGGACGCGGCGGAGGACGTCACGCGGGCGGAGCTGGAGCGCCGGGCGGGGCGGCCCCTGTCCGGGGAGGATCTGGACCGGCTCGCCGCGATGGGCGTAGTCGCGTACCTGGAGGACAGCGACACCTTCCGCGTGGACCCCGGTCTGCTGCGGCTCGGGGTGGAGCTGCTCGGGGTGCCGATCGCGCACGAGACGATCCTCGCGGCGCGCACCGTCCTCATGAAGCACACACGGGACGCCGCCCAGGAGCTGACGCGGCTGTTCCGCGACGAGGTGTGGGGGCCCTACCGGGAACGGGAGTCGGACCCGGAGCACGTGGCGGCGATGAAGTCGCTGTCGGCCCATATGCAGCCGATGGTGGTGCAGGCCCTGGTGACCGCGTTCCAGCGGTCGCTCAAGGAGCAGCTGCGGGAGGCGTTCCGCGCCGAGGGCTGACCCCCGGCGCGGAACCCCGTGACCGTCAGGCGTCGGTGAAGGTCTCGCCCTTCTCGGCCTTCTCGACGAGCAGCGCGGTCGGCTGGAAGCGCTCGCCGTAGCGCTCGGCCAGTTCACGCGAGCGGGCTACGAAGCCGGGCAGGCCGCCCTCGTAACCGTTGATGTACTGCAGGACTCCGCCGGTCCAGCCCGGGAAGCCGATGCCGAAGATGGAGCCGATGTTGGCGTCAGCGACCGAGGTCAGGACGCCCTCCTCCAGGAGGCGCACCGTGTCGAGCGCCTCGGAGAAGAGCATGCGCTCCTGCATGTCCTTGAACGGGATCTCGTACCCGGGCTTGGTGAAGTGCTCGCGCAGGCCCGGCCACAGGCCGGCGCGCTTGCCCTCCACGTACTCGTAGAAGCCCGCGCCGCCGCTGCGTCCGGGACGGTCGAACTCCTCGACCATGCGGTCGATGACGACGTCCGAGGGGTGGCCGGCCCAGGTGCCGCCCGCCTCCTCGACGGCCCGCTTGGTCTCGTTACGGATCTTGCGGGGCAGGGTCAGCGTCAGCTCGTCCATCAGGGACAGGACCTTGGCCGGGTAGCCGGCCTGGGCCGCGGCCTGCTCGACGGAGGCGGGCTCGATGCCCTCGGCGACCATCGCGACACCCTCGTTGATGAAGTGCCCGATCACGCGCGAGGTGAAGAACCCGCGCGAGTCGTTCACGACGATCGGCGTCTTGTTGATCTGGCGGACCAGGTCGAAGGCGCGGGCGAGCGCCTCGTCGCCGCTGCGCTCGCCCTTGATGATCTCGACGAGCGGCATCTTGTCGACGGGCGAGAAGAAGTGCAGCCCGATGAAGTCCTCGACCCGCTCGACGCCCTCGGCGAGGAGGGTGATCGGCAGGGTCGAGGTGTTGGAGCACAGCAGCGCGTCCGGCTCGATGACGTGCTGGATCTCCTTGAACACCTTGTGCTTGAGCGCCGGGTCCTCGAAGACGGCCTCGATCACGGCGTCGCAGCCGGCGAGGTCCTGCGGTTCGGCGGTGGGCGTGATGCGGGCGAGGAGCGCGTCCGCCTTCTCCTGGGTGGTGCGTCCGCGGGAGACGGCCTTGGCGCAGAGCTTCTCGGAGTAGCCCTTGCCCCGGGCGGCGGCGTCGGCGGTCACGTCCTTGAGGACGACCTCGATGCCCGCGCGGGCGCACGAGTAGGCGATACCCGCGCCCATCATGCCGGCGCCGAGGACGGCGACCTTGCGGACGGTGCGCTTCTCGATGCCCTTGGGCCGGTTCGCGCCGGAGTTGACGGCCTGGAGGTCGAAGAAGAACGCCTGGATCATGTTCTTCGCGGTCTGGCCGGTGACGAGCTCGGTGAAGTAGCGCGCCTCGATGGTCAGGGCCGTCTCGAAGTCGACCTGGGAGCCCTCGACGGCCGCGGCGAGGATGTTGCGCGGGGCCGGGTAGGGGGCGCCGTTCAGCTGCTTCTTGAGGTTGGCCGGGAAGGCGGGCAGGTTCGCCGCGAACTTCGGGTTGGCCGGGGTGCCGCCCGGGATGCGGTAGCCGGGCTTGTCCCAGGGCTGCTGCGACTCGGGGTTGGCGTCGATGAAGGCGCGCGCCTGGGCGAGCATCTCCTCGGGGGTGGCCGCCACTTCGTGGACGAGGCCGTTCTCCAGGGCGCGCTTCGGCGTGTACTGGGTGCCCTGGAGGAGCACCTTCAGCAGGGCGTCGGTGATGCCCATGAGGCGTACGGTGCGGGTGACGCCGCCGCCCGCGGGGAGCAGGCCGAGCGTGACCTCGGGAAGGCCGATCTTGGAGCCGGGCGCGTCGAGGGCGATGCGGTGGTGGGAGGCGAGCGCGATCTCGTAACCGCCGCCCAGGGCCGCGCCGTTGATCGCGGCGACGACGGGCTTGCCGAGCGTCTCGATGCGGCGCAGGGAGCGCTTGATGCCGGTGCCGGTCTCGAACGCCTGCTGGGCGTTCTCGGGGCCGACCTTCATCATGTCCTTCAGGTCACCGCCCGCGAAGAACGTCTTCTTGGCGGAGGTGTAGATGATGCCGCGGATCGAGTCCTTCTCGGCCTCCGCGCGGTCGGCGATCGCCGCGATGGAGTCCTTGAACGCCTGGTTCATGGTGTTCGCGGACTGGTTGGGGTCGTCGAGGACGAGGGTGACGATTCCGGTCTCGTCCTGTTCCCAGCGGATGGTGGTGCTCTCGGTCATTTCTGCTGCTCCGTAGATGCCAGTGCGGGAAAGGACGGGGGTCAGAGTCGCTCGACGATCGTGGCGATGCCCATGCCGCCGCCGACGCACAGCGTGGCGAGGCCGTAGCGCTTGTCCTGGCGCTCCAGTTCGTCGATGAGGGTGCCGAGGATCATCGCGCCGGTGGCGCCGAGCGGGTGTCCGAGCGCGATGGCGCCGCCGTTGACGTTGACCTTGTCGAGGGAGAGGCCCATGTCCTTGACGAAGCGCAGGACGACGGCGGCGAACGCCTCGTTGATCTCGACGAGGTCGATGTCGTCGATGGTCAGACCGGCCTTGGCGAGGGCCTTGCGGGCGGCCGGCGCGGGTCCGGTGAGCATGATGGTGGGCTCGGAGCCGGAGACCGCCGCGGAGACGATCCGCGCGCGCGGGGTCAGGCCGTGGCGCTCGCCGACCTCCTTGGTGCCGATGGCGACGAGGGACGCGCCGTCGACGATGCCGGAGGAGTTGCCCGCGTGGTGGACGTGGTCGATCTTCTCGACCCAGTGGTACTTCTGCAGCGCGACGGCGTCGAAGCCGCCGAGGTCACCGATGTCCGCGAACGACGGCTTCAGCTTGGCGAGCGAGTCGGCGGTCGTGCCGGGGCGCAGGAACTCGTCGTGGTCGAGGACCGTCAGGCCGCTGCGGTCCGTGACGGGCACGACGGAGCGGGCGAAGCGGCCGTCCTTCACGGCGGCGGCCGCGCGCTCCTGCGAGAGCGCCGCGTACTCGTCGACGTCGCGCCGGGAGAAGCCCTCGATGGTGGCGATCAGGTCGGCGCCGATGCCCTGCGGCACGAAGCCCGTCTCGTAGTTGGTCATCGGGTCGGCGAACCAGGCGCCGCCGTCCGAGGCCATCGGGACGCGCGACATCGACTCGACGCCGCCGGCGAGGACGAGGTCCTCCCAGCCCGAACGGACCTTCATGGCCGCCAGGTTGACCGCTTCGAGGCCCGAGGCGCAGAAGCGGTTCTCCTGCACACCGGCCACCGTGTCGGGGAGTCCGGCCGCGATGGCCGCGATCCGCGCGATGTCGGAGCCCTGGTCGCCGACCGGTCCGACGACGCCGAGCACGATGTCGTCGATGGCGGCGGGGTCGAGATCCGGGAAGCGCCGCTGGACCTCGTGGATCAGTCCGACGACGAGGTCGATCGGCTTGGTGCCGTGCAGGGCGCCGTTCGCCTTGCCGCGTCCGCGCGGGGTGCGGATCGCGTCGTATACGTACGCTTCGGTGCTCACTCGCTTGCCTTTCAATGAGGGTGGGCCGGGCAATGAGGTGGGCCGGGCCGGGAGGTCGGTGGGGAGTCAGCCGAGCAGGGAGCGCCCGATGATCTCCTTCATGATCTCGGTCGTGCCGCCGTAGATCGTCTGGATGCGTCCGTCGGTGAAGGCCTTGGCGACGCGGTACTCCGTCATGTAGCCGTAGCCGCCATGGAGCTGGAGGCAGCGGTCCGCGACGCGCTTCTGGAGCTCGGTGGCCCACCACTTGGCCATCGAGGCATGCACCGCGTCGAGTTCGCCGTTCGAGTGATCGACGATGCAGCGGTCCAGGAAGGTCCGGGTGACGGCGCACTCGGTGGCCATCTCGGCTATCTCGAACCGGATGTGCTGGAGCTTGGCGAGCGGGCGGCCGAAGGCCTCGCGCTCCTTGACGTACGTCGTGGTGATCTCCAGGAGGTACTCAGCGGCGGCGATCCCGGCGACGGCGATGCCCATGCGCTCCTGCGCGAGGTTCGTCATCAGGTGGACAAAGGCGCCGTTGAGCTCGCCGAGGAGATTCTCCTTCGGGACGCGGACGTCGTTGAAGAAGAGCTCGGCCGTGTCCTGCGACTTCTGGCCGATCTTGTCGAGGTTGCGGCCGCGCTCGAAGCCCTCCATGCCGCGCTCGACGACCAGGAGGGACAGGCCGTGGGCGCCGCCGTCGGGCGTCGTCTTCGCGACGACGATCACGAGGTCGGCGAGGATCCCGTTCGAGATGAACGTCTTGGAGCCGTTGAGCACCCAGTGGTCGCCGCGGTCCTCGGCCGAGGTGCGGATGCCCTGGAGGTCGGATCCGGCGCCCGGCTCGGTCATCGCGATGGCCGTGATCAGGGAGCCGTCGCAGAAGCCGGGCAGCCAGCGGCGCTTCTGCTCGTCCGTGGCGAGCGACGTCAGATACGGCCCGATGATGTCGTTGTGGAGGCCGATCGCGAGGCCGGCGGCTCCCGCGCGCGTGAACTCCTCGGCGATGACGGCGCTGTAGCGGAAGTCGGCGTTCCCGCCGCCCCCGAACTCCTCGGGCACGGCGAGCCCGAGGAGGCCCTGCCGGCCCGCCGCGAGCCAGGCCTCGCGCGAGACGATGCCGTCCTTCTCCCACTGCTCGTAGTGCGGGGTGACCTCCTTGGCGAGGAAGGTGCGGACGGTCTCGCGGAACGCGTCGTGCTCCTCGGTGAAGATCTGCCGTTCCATTGCCATCGTGGTGCCCTCCCCTACAGCCAGTTCTTGACGGTCTCGACCAGCCGGGCGGGGTCGGGGCCGACCGGGATGACGTTCAGCATGGTGACGCCGGCGGCGCGGAAGGCCTCGACACGCTCGCGCACGTAGCTCTCTGGCCCGCACAGGCTCATGAGCTCGCAGAACTCGTCCGGGACGGCGGCCTCGGCCTCCTTCTTCTTCCCCGAGAGGTAGAGCTCCTGGATGAGCTTGGCCTCCTTCTCGTAGCCGTAGGCCACGGCGAGGTCGTTGTAGAAGTTCTTGCCGACCGCTCCCATGCCGCCCACGTAGAGGGCGATGTTGGGGCGGGCGAGGTCGCGAGCGGCTGCCGCGTCCTCGCCGATGGCGAGCAGTCCGCCGGCGACGACCTGGAGCGGCCCGAGCTCGGGGGCGCGCTTGGCGGCGCCCTCGGCGAGCGGGGTGCCCCACACCTGGTGGGCCTTCTCCGGAATGAAGAGCGTGGGCAGCCAGCCGTCGGCGATCTCGGCGGTCATCCGCACGTTCGCCGGGCCCAACGAGGCGACGTACAAAGGCACTTCGGGGCGTACCGGCTTGGAGAGGATCTTCAGGGGCTTGCCGAGCCTGCCGCCCTTCTCCGGGGGCAGCGGCATGTCCGTGATGCCGTGGTGGTCGATGACCTCGCGGCGCAGGATGCGGCGGGTCAGCTCGATGGTCTCGCGGGTGCGGCCGAGCGGCTTGTCGTACGCCTTGCCGTGCCAGCCCTCGACGACCTGCGGGCCCGACGCGCCCAGGCCGATGATGGCGCGGCCGCCGGAGACGGCGTCGAGTCCGGCGGCGGTCTGGGCGATGAGGGCGGGGGTGCGCGAGTAGACGTTGAGGATCGCGGCGCCGATCTTCATGCGCTCGGTGCGGGCGGCGAGATAGCCCATGATCGTGGGCGAGTCGAAGCCGTAGGCCTCCGCGACCCAGACGGCGTCGAGGCCCGCCGACTCGAGCGCGGCGGCGTCGTCGGCCGCCTGCCGGGGGTCGGCTGCGTAGGCGAGGGGTGCGGACAGCTCCATCAGTTCTCTTCCTTCGTCAGGCTCGGTACGTCCCAGTCACGGGCCACCCCGGCGGTGTCGGCGCCCGGCTGCGCGGGGCCGCTGCGGACGGCGGTGGGGGTCGCGGAGAAGCGGGGTGCGGGGGCGGGCTGGGTGATGCCGCCGTGGTCGGTGAAGGTGCCGCGCGCCGCCAGGTGGGGGTGGCCGGGCGCCTCGCGCAGGGACAGGACCGGCGCCACGCACGCGTCGGACCCCTCGAAGACGGCGGTCCACTCCTCGCGGGTACGGGTCTTGAAGCGGGCGGCGACGGCGTCGCGCAGCTCGCCCCAGCGGGCGAGGTCCTTGCGGGCGGGGGCCGTGTCCCCGATGCCGAGGAGCGCGCTGAACTCGTCGTAGAACTGCTGCTCAAGGGCGCCGACCGCCATGTACTGGCCGTCGGAGGTCTCGTACGTCCCGTAGAACGGGCAGCCGCCGTCGAGGAGGTTGCTGCCGCGCCGGTCCTGCCAGCCGCCGGCCGCGAGCATGCCGTGGA
The DNA here is from genome assembly GCF_002803065.1 of Streptomyces sp. CB01635. Taxonomy (GTDB): domain Bacteria; phylum Actinomycetota; class Actinomycetes; order Streptomycetales; family Streptomycetaceae; genus Streptomyces. The sequence continues at coordinate 852,186 of NZ_NNBL01000001.1, read as the reverse complement.
TCATCGCGGCGAGGTGCGAGGCGCCGTCGACGATCGCGGCGTCCACGACCTGGCCCGCGCCGGTGTCGCGCGCGTGGTGGAGGGCGGCGAGGATGCCGACGACGAGGTAGAGCGAACCGCCCGCGTAGTCCCCGACGAGGTTCGCGGGGACGGTCGGCGGCTCGTCCGGCTTGCCGATCATCCCGAGGGTGCCGGTGAGGGCGATGTACGCGATGTCGTGCCCGGCGCGCTGGGCGAGGGGGCCGTCCTGGCCCCAGCCGGTCATGCGTCCGTAGACGAGGCGCGGGTTGCGGGCGTGGCAGGCGTCGGGGCCGACGCCGAGGCGCTCGGCGACGCCTGGACGGTAGCCCTCGATGAGGACGTCCGCCTTGGCGACGAGGTCGAGGACGCGCGCGGGGCCGTCGTCCGCCTTGAGGTCGATGATCACGGAGCGTTTGTTGCGGTTCGTGATGTCGTACTCGGGGTTGATCGCGAGCCCGGCGCCTCCGGGGCGGTCCACGCGCACGACATCGGCGCCCAGGTCGGCGAGGAGCATCGCGGCGAACGGGCCCGGGCCGATGCCCGCCAGTTCGACCACGCGCACCCCGGCGAGCGGGCCGCTGTCCGTCATCCCTGCCACTGCCATCGAGCCCCCAGCACTGTGACACAACTGATGTAACACCAGCGATGCTAAGAACGTGTTCCACTCAGCACAACCCCTGGCGAGCAAGCGCTTAGTAATTTACGACGCACTGCTGCGGTGTTGCCAGGAGGCACGTATGGATTCGGGGTAACTCGCCTGAAACGGGATTCCGTCACGTCCGGCCGGGGCGGCGCTCATCGCGCGTCCAGTTCGGCGACGAGCTTCTTCGTGGCCACCGTTCGATAGCTCTCCTCCACCCAGTCGCAGAGCAGCGCCGCGCCCGGGGCGCCCTTCACGTCCAGGGGGATCCGCACCCAGCCCGCCCTGCCGAGGCCGTATCCGGCGGGCTCGGCACCCGGGGTCGTGAGCGCGTGCGCATGGGCCTCCTCGTCCCTGAGCTTGACCGTGAGCCCCATCGGACAGCTGCCGTCGTCGACGCCGAGGAACACGAACACCTTCTTGTTCACCTTCGCGACCGTCTCGCCCCACGGGAAGTCCTCCGTCGCACCCGGCATCCCGAGTGCGAACTCCCGTACGCGCGCCCATGTCTTGAGCGCGCGCTGCGACGGCCTCTTCGGCTCGGCCACGACGACCTCCCGCTCCGGGCGGGGCCCTTGAACCTCCGCTCAGCCCTCACGCTAGCCTCGGCCACCGACAACGGCGCGGGGCGCAGGGCTGAGGGGTGTCATGACCAGGCAGGACAGCGGGCACGGCAAGGATCGGGACATGCGGGACAGGCCCGGCAGAGCCGACAGGACAGGCCGCGAGTACGACATCGTGCTCTTTGGGGCGACCGGGTTCGCCGGTGCGCTCACCGCCGAGTATCTGGCGGCGCACGCGCCCGAGGGGCTGCGGTGGGCCGTCGCGGGGCGCGACACGGGGAAGCTGGAGCGGCTGCGCGAGCGCCTCACCGCGATCGACCCCGCGTGCGCCGTGCTGCCGCTGGTCCGCGCCGACGTCGCCGACCCGGCGTCCCTGCGCGCCCTCGCGGCACGCACGCGCGTGGTGGCCACGACCGTCGGCCCGTACGTCACGTACGGCCAGGACCTGGTGGCGGCGTGCGCCGAGGAGGGCACCGACTACACGGACCTGTGCGGCGAGCCCGAGTTCGTCGACGTCACCTACGTCCGCCACGACGCCCGCGCGCGAGAGACCGGGGCCCGCCTCGTCCACGCGTGCGGCTTCGACTCGATCCCGCACGACCTGGGCGTGCTCTTCACGGTGGGTCAGCTCCCCGAGGACGTGCCGCTGCGCATCGACGGGTTCGTGCGGTCGAACGCGACGTTCTCGGGCGGCACGTTCGCGTCCGCGCTGACGCAGTTCTCGCGGGGTCGGCAGATGCTGGCCGCGCAGCAGGACAGGCGGCGGCACCAACCGCGCCTCGTGGGCCGCAGGGCGTACGCGCCGACGGGCGCGCCCCGCTACGCCAAGGAGGTCGACGCCTGGGCGCTGCCGCTCCCGACGATCGACCCGCAGATCGTGCAGCGGTCCGCGCGGGTCCTGGAGCGCTACGGTCCCGACTTCCGCTATCGGCACTACGCGGCGGTGCGGCACCTGCCCGTCGCGTTCGGCGGCGTCGCGGCTACGGGTGCGCTGTTCACCGCCGCCCAACTGCCGCCCGCGCGCAGGTGGTTGTCTGATCGGCTCAAGCCGGGTGACGGCCCGGACGAGGCGCGGCGCGCGGCCAGCTGGTTCTCGGTGCGCTTCGTCGGCGAGGGCGGCGGCCGCCGCGTGTACACGGAGGTCTCGGGCGGGGACCCCGGCTACGACGAGACGGCGAAGATGCTCGGCGAGTCCGCGATGTGCCTGGCGCTCGACGACCTGCCCGAGACCTCGGGCCAGGTCACGACGGCCGTCGCGATGGGCGACGCCCTGACGGCGCGCCTGCAGGACGCGGGGATCAGGTTCCGGGTGGCGGCTACGCGGTAGGCGGCTACGCGCGCGGCGGTGCCCACGCGACACGGGGAGGCCGGCCGGGCTGGCGACTACGCGCGCGTGGCCCCCTCCTGGGCATCCGCCAGCGCTCGCCTGCACAGCGCGTCCGCTCTGCGGGTCGTCTCGGGCTGGCGGTAGTTCGGCGTGAGGCTCAGGGTGTGGGCGCATGCGGTGTCGAGGCTCGTGCGGTGGCCGACCGAGACGTAGACGGGCTTGACGCCGTCGCGGGTGCGCAGTGCCCGGCCGACCTCCTCGTCGCCGTCCAGCAGGGGCGCCGTGCTGCCGCGCGGCGCCGCCGGCTCCTCGTGCGTGAAGGTGAACGGGTTCTTCGCGACGCCGATCGTGGGCAGCCCCGTCAGGACGCCGAGGTGGCTGGCGAGGCCGAAGCGGCGCGGGTGGGCGAGGCCGTACCCGTCGCAGACGACAAGACCGGGGCCGGAGTCGAGGCCCTCCAGGGCGGCGACCACGGTCGGGATCTCGCGGAAGGCCAGCAGGCCCGGCACGTACGGGAAGGAGATCCGGCCGACGGCCGTGGACTCCTCGACGACGTCGAGGGTCGCCGCGTCGAGCACGACGGCCGCCGCCACGACGAGGTCGCGCTCGTCGTCGTAGGCCACGTCGACGCCGGTCACGAGTCCGGTGCCGGGCGGGGGCCCCGGCTCGTCGAGGACGACGCGGGCGCGCAGTTCGTCCTGGACCGCGCGCGCGGCGCGCTCGTCGGTGGGCCAGTCGGCGAGGATCTGTTGGTGGCTCATGATGGCGACCACCATAGGGCCGGGGCGCCGGCGGGCCACGGGTAGCCTGGCGATCATGTTTGTACTCGAACTGACCTACACGGCCCCGGTCGAGCGCGTCGACCCGCTGCTCGAAGCGCACGTCGCCTGGCTCGACGAGCAGTACGAAGCCGGCGTCTTCATCGCTTCCGGCCGCAAGAACCCGCGCGACGGCGGGATCATCCTCGCCGTCGCGGACGACCGCACGCAGATCGAGAAGATCACGGCGGCCGACCCCTTCGTCACCGGCGACGTGTGCGCGTACCGCGTCACGGAGTTCATCGCGACGAAGACGGCACCCGAACTGGAACGATTCCGGCAGCAGTTGGCCGGCTAGACGGCCCCGCCGCAGGTCAACGTTCGAGCCGGGCGATGCGTCCCTTCTCGCCCGAGGCCCAGCACGCGCCGTCGTGCGTGCAGTCCGCCGTGTCGTACGAGCCCGTGTCGACGGTGCGCCAGGTGCGGCCCGCGTCGAGGGTGAGGTCGGTCCCCGTCGGGCCGACCGCGAGGGCGCTCGTCCGGCTGTGCGGGAGCCAGGTGACGCCCGAGCGGTAGGCGGGGACGGGCTCGGCGGACTGCGTCCAGGTGCGGCCGCCGTCGCGCGTCGTGGCCGAGGCCCGGGGAGACGCCTGGTCAGCGCGGTAGTCGCCGCCGACCGCGATCCCGTGCGTACGGTCGCGGAAGGCGAGGCCGAAGACGCCGCGCGCCGGGTCGCCCGCCGGGACCGGGGCGTCGGTCGCCCGCCACGTCAGGCCACGGTCCGACGAGTGCAGCACACGTGCGCGTGCGCCGCCGCCCGTGGCCAGCCACACATCGCGCGACCCCGAGCTGACCAGGCACTGGCCGCTCGCCGCGAAGCCGGCCTCGCCCTCCTGTGCCGCCGGCATGCCGTCGCCGGGCAGGACGTCCCAGGAGCGTCCTCCGTCGCGCGTGGACAGGATCCGGTACTTGCCGTCGACGGGGTCGCTCATCGCGAGGCCGTGGCGCGTGTCGAAGAACGTCAGGCAGTCGTAGAACGCCTTCGGGTCGGGGTTGCGGAAGGACTCGGTCCAGGTGGCCCCGCCGTCGTCCGTGCGGAAGACCCGCGAGGCGTCGCCCTCACCGATCGCGAGGACGACCGCGCGCCGGCCGTCGAAGGCCTCGATGTCGCGGAACTCCAGCTCGCCCGCGCCCGGCGGCGACACGTTCCGCCAGTGGGCGCCGCCGTCCGAGGTGCGAAGGACAGTGCCCTTGGACCCGGCCACCCAGGCGGCGTCCCGGTTCACCGCGGCAAGTCCCCGGAACCGCGCGTCGGTACCGGATCCCTTCAATGCCCAGTGCGGCTTCGCCTGCGCGTGCCCTCCGTCGGCCTGCGCACCGGCGGCCTGCGCCGGACCCGCCGGAGCGAACGCGAGGGCGAGTGCCGCCCCGGCCAGCCCCATGGACACCCTGCGTCGCGACTTCCCCATGGCCCTCATGGCGGGGGAAGCTAGCCCACTCCCCCGGCCCCGTCCAGATGGCCCGCGCCGCAGGGAGCAGCGAGCGGAGACCGGTGACAGAGGTCACTCACCTTTCCTCGGCCGTCCGGTGCACGGATTCCCGCGTTCCGCCGTCTCTTCAAGTGGCGGGGAGTCCTACCCGCCGACCCACCCGTCGTCCGACATGCCGTCCGACTCGCCGTCCGAGCTGTTGCCCGAACCGCCGTCCGTTCAGCCGTCACAAGGGAGCAGGCGTTGTCCACCGTCATCGAGCAAGCCGTAGAGGCCCGTCTCGTCGCCGCCGCGCCGCGGATGTCGACCATTCCCGCGACGTTGCGCTACGACATACGGGACCCTTTCGCCGTGCGCATGTCGTTCCCCGCGCCGGCCACGCTCGAGGGCGTCGACGTCAGCTGGACGTTCGCCCGCGAGCTGCTCGCGGCCGGGGTGCGCGAGCCGGCCGGTGCGGGCGACGTCCGGGTACGGCCGTACGGCTACGACCGCACGGTCCTGGAGTTCCACGCCCACGAGGGCACCGCGATCGTGCACATCCGGACCGGCGAGCTGCGCCGCTTCCTCAGCAGCACGGCGGCGATGGTGCCGGTGGGCGACGAGCATCTGCACGTGGACCTGGACGGCGATCTGGCGGAGCTGATGCGGGACGCGTACTGACGAGAGTCCCCTCCACCGGGCTCAACTCCCGTCACCGAGCAGGGCGTTGAGCTCTCCGTATTCGAGCCCGCCGGCCAGACTCCCGTACGTTCCCTCGGTGAGCAGCTCCCGGGCCGCCCTGCGGACGAGGGCGTGCGCGGCCTGCGCGATGCCCGCGCCGACGCTGATCCGGGCGACCCCGAGCGCGGCGAACTCGTCCACGGACGGCGCCCCGGGCCAGGCCATCACGTTGAGCGGCCCCTCGACACCGGCGACGAGCGCCTTCACGGTCACCGGGTCGACGGCCCCGGGCACGAAGATCCCGTCAGCACCCGCCGCGAGGTAGGCCACGGCCCGCTCCAGCGTCGCCGCGAGCCGCTCCTCCGGCTCCCCCGCGCCCATCAGATACGTGTCGATACGCGCGTTCACGAACAGCGCCACGCCCTCCGCGTCCGCCGCGACACGGGCCACCGCGATCCGCTCCGCCTGTGCCTCGACGGGCCGCAGCGGCGCGCTCCCGCCGTGCCAGGCGTCCTCGATGTTGACGCCGACCGCTCCGGCGTCGAGCACGGCGCGCACGGTGACGGCGACGTCCTGGGCCGCGTCGGCGTAGCCGCTCTCGATGTCCGCCGTCACCGGCACGTCCACGGCGGCGGCGATCCGCGCGACGGCGTCGAGCGCCTCGTCCCTGCCGAGCCGGTCCCCGTCCGCCGCACCGAGGTCCCAGGACAGTCCGGCGCTGGTGGTGGCGACGGCGGTGGCTCCGGCGTCCGCGACGATGCGGGCACTCGCGACGTCCCAGGCGTTGGGCAGAACGAGCGGGCGGCCGGCGACATGCCGCGAACGGAAGTCCAAGGCCTGGTCATTGAGGTGCGTTCGGTTCGTCATGCCGTACAGCCAACCACCTGGCTCCCGCGTACAGCTGGCAGGAATCCGACACGTACGTGTGACCCACGCTCAACCCTGCGCACCCCCTGTTCAGCCCCCGCCGCCCCCGCCCGCCGAGGCCCGCGACGCCTCCGCCGCCTTGACGGCCGCGGCGAGCGCGGCGCGGATGTCGCCCAGGCTCTGCCGCAGTTCGGGGGAGATGTCGCCGGCGCGCGCGGCGAGGTGGTCGAGGCGGTCCTTGTGCGTGCGCCTGGCCTTGCCCGGGATCAGCCTGCGGAGCTTGCCCGTGGCGGCGAGCACCGCGAGTACCGCGTCGTCCTCGTCCACCCGGCCGACCGGCTCGCCGCCCTCCAGCGCTCCGAGCACCTCGGCCCGCAGCACCTCGACGTATCCGGCGCGCTCCAGGCCGTACCGGGTCACGGGGAAGAGCCCGAAGACGCGCTTGCGCTCGGCCGACAGATAGCCCTCGGAGGCGAGTTGGCGGCGCACGGTGTCGAGGGTGGCGCGGGCGCGGTAGCCGATCCAGGCGCGCCAGGTGCGCGGCCTCGACTCCTCGGCGAGCTCCATCAGTTCGTCGAGGACGGGGTCACCGGTGCGCGCGTCGAAGACCGGGGTGACGATCCCGTCCACGTCGCTGATGATGCGGCGCCGGGCCAGTTCGACGAGGGCGGCGGCGCGGACCGCGAGCTCGATGTCGGGGGCGCCGGAGACCCTGCCCTTCTCCGTGTCGAAACCCAGCAGCAGGAGCCGGGCGGGCAGCGAGAGCGAGCCGTGGGCCACGGGGGTCTCCTCCTGCGGGGTAGGGGCGAGGGCGTGAGGGCTCACGATAATTCGTTGACGGCCGACAGCCACCTTCGTACGGTGAACAGCGTTCCCGTTGATCCTGTTGTCGTCGATCGGAGTAGGACGTTGCTCTTCTGAGGTTCTCGGACACCGCGTCACGCGGCCGCACCTCACCGGTGCGCCACGTGTCTTGCGTGTGCGACCTCGGATGACCGAGCCGTCCTCCCGCCTGAATCCGGCACAGGACTGTCCTTCGCGCCCTGTGCGCTCTCGTTGCCTCCGGCCGTGGTCGTCCGTGGTGTCCCCATGCGCTGCCCACCGTTCCCACCGAGCGACCGCGAGGCCGTATGTCTACCTCCCCCACCTCCATCACCTGCACCTCCCTCACCTACGCCTGGCCCGACGGCACTCGGGTCTTCGACGGTCTTCAGGCCGCGTTCGGCCCCGGCAGGACCGGGCTCATCGGCCTCAACGGCGCAGGTAAATCAACGCTGTTGAAGCTGATCTCCGGAGAGCTCGCCCCGACGGACGGCGCCGTGAAGGTGGCGGGCGAGATCGGCTGTCTGCCGCAGAACGCCACCCTCGAAACCTCGCTGCGCGTCGACGAGGCCCTCGGCATCGCCGGTGCCCGCGCCGCGCTGCACGCCATCGAGGCGGGCGACGTACGCGACGAGCACTTCGCCGCGGTCGGCGACGACTGGGACGTCGAGGAGCGCGCCGTCGCGACCCTCGACGGGCTCGGTCTCGGCCGCATCGGTCTCGACCGCACCGTCGGCGAGCTCTCGGGAGGCGAGTCCGTACTGATCCGCCTCGCCGCGCTGCTCCTGCGCCACCCCGACGTCCTGCTGCTCGACGAGCCGACGAACAACCTGGATCTGGCCGCCCGCAGGCGCCTGTACGCGGCCGTCGATGCGTGGCCGGGCGTCATGGTCGTGGTCAGCCACGACCGCGAACTCCTCGAACGGGTCGACCAGATCGCCGATCTGCGCGCGGGCGGCCTCGTTCGCTTCGGCGGGAACCTCTCGGCGTACGAGGAGGCGCTCGCGACCGAGCAGGAGGCGGCGGAGCGCATGCTGCGGGTCGCCGATGCCGATCTGAAGAAGCAGAAACGCGAACTGGCGGACGCACAGGTCAAGTTGGCCCGGCGCAAGCGCTACGGACAGAAGATGTGGGACACCAAGCGCGAGCCGAAGGCGATCATGGCCCAGCGCAAGCGGCAGGCCCAGGTCTCGGCGGGCAAGCACCGCCAACTGCACGAGGGCCGGCTCGCCGAGGCGAAGGAGCGGCTCGACGAGGCGGTGGAGGCCGTGCGCGACGACGACGAGATCCGCGTCGATCTGCCGCACACGGCGGTGCCGCCCGGCCGTTCCGTGTTCACTCTGTGCCGGCTGGGGATGGCCTACGGGGCGCGTGTGGAAGGCGAGTTCGAGGTGCGCGGCCCTGAGCGGATCGCGCTCGTGGGGCGCAACGGTTCGGGCAAGACCACGCTCCTGCGCACGATCGCCGGGGACCTCGAACCCGTCGCGGGTGAGGTGGTCGCGCATGTTCCGCTGCGGTTCCTGCCGCAGCGGCTCGACGTGCTCGACGAGGGCATGACCGTCGCCGAGAACGTGGCGCGGTTCGCTCCCGGAGTGACGAACAACCGCGTCAGGGCGCGGCTCGCCCACTTCTTGTTCAAGGGGGCACGGGCCGATCAGCCGGCGGCGACCCTCTCGGGCGGCGAGCGGTTCAGGGCGACCCTCGCGGCGCTGATGCTCGCCGAGCCGGCGCCCCAGCTGCTGATGCTCGACGAGCCGACGAACAACCTCGACCTGGCGAGCGTCCGGCAGCTGACCACGGCCCTGGAGTCCTACGAGGGCGCGCTGCTCGTGGCCAGCCACGACCTGCCGTTCCTGAAGGCCATCGGGGTCACGCGGACGCTGCTCATGGAGGGTGGGCGGCTGCGGGACGTCACGAAGGGGGAGGCCGGATACGGCGGGTAGCTGCCGCGTTGGGCGGGCGGGCCGAAACGGGGCGCGGGCCGGGGATTCCGTCACCGGCGCCGGGCTGTGCATGATGTGCGCGCGGGACCATGAACCCGCCCACGAGCCGTCCAGTCCCGAGGAGAGCCGCCCGTGCCCAGCCAGAAGGCCTTGATCCGCCGCCCCGGACCCCGCCTCGCGGACGGGCTCGTCACACACGTCGAGCGCACGCCCGTCGATCCGGAGCTGGCGCTCACGCAGTGGGAGGCCTACGTCGCGGCGCTCGGGGAGCACGGCTGGGAGACGGTCGAGGTCGGGGCCGCCGACGAGTGCCCCGACGCGGTCTTCGTCGAGGACGCGGTCGTCATGTACCGCAACGTCGCGCTGATCACCCGTCCCGGCGCGGCGTCCCGGCGTGCGGAGACGGCCGGGATCGAGGAGGCCGTGGCCCGGCTCGGCTGCTCCGTGAACCGGGTGCGGGAACCCGGCACCCTCGACGGCGGCGACGTCCTCAAGGTCGGCGACACGATCTACGTGGGCCGTGGCGGGCGCACGAACGCGGACGGCGTGCGGCAGCTGCGGGCCGTGTTCGAGCCGCTCGGGGCGCGGGTCGTCGCCGTACCGGTCAGCAAGGTGCTGCATCTGAAGTCGGCGGTGACGGCCCTGCCCGACGGCACGGTCGTCGGGCACGAGCCGATGGTGGACGTGCCGTCCCTCTTCCCGCGCTTCCTGCCCGTCCCGGAAGAGGCCGGCGCGCATGTGGTGCTCCTGGGCGGCGGGAAGCTCCTGATGGCGGCGAGCGCGCCGAGGACGGCGGAGCTGTACGCGGATCTCGGCCTGGAGCCGGTTCTGGTGGACATCGGCGAGTTCGAAAAGCTCGAGGGCTGTGTGACGTGCCTCTCAGTCAGGCTCCGCGAGCTGCATTCCTGAGGCGCAATGAAGCCTCAGAGGCCACTGAGACCGGAGGGGCCGGTTCCGGGGGGCTCTTTACAGAGGGTTTAACCTACGGCAACGTAACCTACGACACCGTAGGTACAACCGCTCGTGCCTGCGAGTCGTCCCCTCGCACTACTCCCGTCCCCCCTGGAGCCCTCGTGACCATCACCTCTCCCCACCTCGGCAGCTCGTCCTCCACCTGGACGGACGCCCAGCTGCTGTACGCGCTGGAGGAAGTGGTCGAGAAGGAACTGAACCGGCACCTCAAGGTGGCCAAGGACTGGATGCCGCACGAGTACGTGCCGTGGGCCGACGCCCGCAACTTCCCCGGCTTCTTCGAGGACGGCGAGGCCTGGGCGAAGGACCAGTCCAAGGTCACCGAGATCGGCCGGATCGCGCTCGTCGTCAACCTGCTGACCGAGGACAACCTCCCCAGCTACCACCACGAGATCGCCTCCCTCTTCGGCCGCGACGGCGCCTGGGGCACCTGGGTGCACCGCTGGACCGCCGAGGAGGGACGCCACGGCATCGTGATGCGTGACTACCTGCTGGCGTCGCGCGCCGTCGACCCGGACCAGCTCGAGCAGTTCCGCATGGCGCACATGGCCGAGGGCTTCGAGTCCGACAACCGGCACTCGATGCTGCACTCGGTCGCTTACGTCGCCTTCCAGGAGCTCGCGACCCGCGTCTCGCACCGCAACACCGGCCACCAGTCGGGCGACCCGGTCTGCGACCGCATGCTGGCGCGCATCGCCACCGACGAGAACCTGCACATGGTCTTCTACCGGAACCTGCTCGGCGCGGCCTTCGAGCTCGCCCCCGACCTCACGATGCAGGCCGTGCGCGACGTCGTCGTCAACTTCCGCATGCCCGGACACGGCATGCCCGGCTTCGAGCGCGCCGCCGCCCAGATGGCCATCGGCGAGATCTACAACATGCGCATCCACCACGACGACGTGATCCAGCCCGTGCTGCGCTACCTCAAGGTCCTGGACATCGACGGACTCGGCCCGGAGGGTCTCAAGGCCCAGGAGGAGCTCGGTCTGTACATGGGCGGCCTGGACAGCGAGGCCTCCAAGTTCGACGAGAAGCTCGCCGCCCGCAAGGCCCGCATGGCGGCCCGCGCCGCGGGCTGAACCCCGCAGTAGGCCCCGCACACCGAGCGCCGCGGCTGGTTCAGCCGCGGCGCAGCTGGTGGCGCTCCTTCTCGGAGAGGCCTCCCCAGACGCCGAAGCGCTCGTCGTTGGCGAGCGCGTACTCCAGGCAGGCGGAGCGCATCTCGCACCGGCCACAGATGCTCTTCGCCTCGCGTACCGAGCTGCCGGGCTCGGGAAAGAAGAAGTCGGCGCCCGTCTGGGCACACAGCGCCTCGTCCTGCCAGGCGGGGACGGACGCTGCCGCGCCCCCCGGGTTCATGGCCTGCCGCGCGGAGGTGGGGGCCCCGGGAGCGCTCGTGACGGGGCGCAGCGTGTGGTTCGAGTACATGCCACTGATCGTGCCGCGTGGCGAAAAACAGACGATCAACGACTGATCAACGCGGCGCGCCGGGCGGATTCGTCCTGAGCCCGCCCCGGCCCCTCCGGGACGTGCCCGGACCCGGCTCAGGTCTGGTTCGGATCTCCCTTGATCACCGCGAAGCGGGCGCCCTGCGGGTCGGTGAGCTTGGTGATGCGGCCGACGCCCGGCAGGTTCGTGGGCGCGAAGCGCACCTTACCGCCGAGCTCCTGCGCCCGGGCGGCGATCGCGTCGACGTCCGGCACATGGAAGTACGGCGACCAGTGCGCCCCGATGTCGGACTCCGCCGGGTCGTCGCCCAGTGTGACCATGCCGCCGAACATGTCGTCCTCGCCCGTGCCCGCCGGGTTCACCGTCACGTAGGTGCCGCCGGGGAACGGCACGTCGAACGTGCCCCAGCCGAGCACCGAGCCGTAGAAGTCCTTCGCCACCTCGACATCCGGGGTGTACAGCTCGATCCAGTTCAGCGAGCCGTCCTGCGTGGCGAGACCCAGGCCCTTGTTCTGACCGGGCTGCCAGAGGCCGAACGTCGCCCCAGCGGGATCGGCGATGATCGCCATGCGGCCCAGGTCCGTCACGTCCATGGGCTGGAAGGGCGCGGATCCGCCGGCCTGCTCCGCGGCCTTCACGGTCGCATCCGCGTCCTGCGTCTGGAAATAGACGGTCCAGGACGGCGGCGCCTGGTCGGGCGTGACGGTCATCCCGCCGGCTACGGTCTTGCCGTCCAGCTGGAACAGGCCGTAACCGCCGACCTCGGGGCCGCCCGACTGGAACTGCCAGTCGAAGAGCCCGGTGTAGAAGGAAACGGCGGCGTCGAGATCCGGGGTTCCGAGATCCAGCCAGTTCGGCGAGCCGTCGACGAAACGGGTGGTGAGCATGGTGCCCTCCTCGTTGAGGGTGCCCCCCTTGGGGGTCCCGTTGTCTGCCTCAGCGAGTCTGGCACCGCGCACTGACAATCGCCGTTCCACGCGCCGTCACCACGCGCCGCCGCCGCTCCGGACCGGCGCCCAGTCGCCGATGAGCCGCCGACCAGCCTCGACCGTGCCACCGCGCAGCCAACGCCCGGCATCACCAAGCCATCGCCAAGAGTTGAACGGTCCACAGAAATGGGAGCGCTCCCCGTCACAAGTCTTGACCCGTCGCGCCGCACTCGCAACAGTGGGGCTCCCCCACATCTCAGGAGTCCTCCGTGATATCGCGCAGACTGTTCCTGACCGGCGCCGCCACGGCCGCCACCGCACTCACCTACCCGGCCTGGGGCAGCGCTCTCAGCCCGGACGCCGACGCAGCACCCGCCACCTGCGAACTCGCCCTGCAGAACAAGTCGTTGCCCGGCACCGTGCGTGCCTATGTCACGGGCCACGAGCAGGGCACCGACCGCTGGGTGCTGCTCAAGCCCGACGGCGGGGTCTACCACCCCGACTCACCGTCAGCCCCGCAGACCCCGCTGCCCGTCGACTGCGCCATCCCGCTGGGCGCGGCGGGTTCGGCACCGAAGGTTCTGACGCTCCCTCAGATGTACGGCGCCCGCGTCTACTTCGTACGCGACAACACGCTCGACTTCTTCCTCAACCCGGGCCCCGCGCTCGTCGAGCCGGCCTTCGCGACCTCCACCGACGCGAACTACGCGAAGACCTGGTCGTTCTGTGAATTCACCTTCAACTCCGACCAGTTGTACGCGAACATCAGCTACGTCGACCTGGTGACGGCCCTGCCCATCGGCCTGACCCTGGAGGGCGATGCCACGCACACCGTCGCGCCGCTGCCGGACGGCGCGGTGGACAGGATCGCCGCGGATCTCGCGGCCCAGACCGCCAAGGACGGGCAGCCCTGGGACAAGCTCGTCATCCGCGGAGGCGACGGCAAGGTCCTGCGCGTCATCTCACCGCAGAACCTCATGGCCCCGTACTTCGACCGCCCCGACGAGATGCCGTTCCGGGACGTCTGGGACAGCTATGTCGACCAGGTCTGGGAGAAGTACCGCACGACGGACCTGAAGATCGATCTCCAGGGCGGCCGGAGCGTGTTCACGGGCCGGGTCAGCGGCGACACCCTCACCTTCAACGGCGGGCACAGCTTCCCCAAGCCCGCCTCGAAGGACATCTTCACCTGCAACCACGGCCCGTTCACCAACAACCCCGGCGACCCCGACGACAAGAAGGGCCTCCTCGCCCGTCTCGCCGCCGGATTCAACCGGAGCATCATGCTGACCCACCCCGAGCAGCCGAACGGCACCACGACGGCCGACTACTACCAGGGCGACGTCACCAACCACTGGTCACGGGTCGTGCACGCCAACTCTCCCATCGGGTACGCCTTCCCGTACGACGACGTGCGCCCCGACGGGCAGCCGGACGTGTCCGGCGCGGCGCACGACGGCAACCCGCGGCGCTTCACGGTCAGCGTCGGATCGTAGGTCCCGGACGGCTCACGCCCCGGCGTCCTCGCGGATGAGCTCCGCGGCCTTCTCCGCGAGGGCGACGGTCGGGGCGTGGGTGTGACCGCGGGTGATGCACGGCATCACCGAGGCGTCGACGACGCGCAGGGCCTCAACACCCCTGACCCGCAGGCGCGGGTCGGTCACCGAGCCCTCGTCGGCGCCCATGCGGCAGGTACCGACCGGGTGGTAGAGCGTCTCGGCACCCGAGCGGATCACCTGCGCCAGCTCCTCGTCGCCGACGGCCCCCGGGTACGGAGCGAGGGGCCCGTCGGTGTACGGGGCGAGCGGCTCGGCCGCGAGGAGTTCCTCGGCGCGGCGCACTCCGGCCATCAGCGTGCGCAGGTCCTCTTCGCGGGCGAGATAGCCGGGGTCGATCAGCGGCCGCGCCGAGGGGTCCGCCCCGCCCGGGGTGATGCGGCCCTCGCTCGCGGGCTGGAGCAGGACGACGCCGATCGTGATGCCGTGCTCGACGGGCGGGGTGAGCCCGTGGTTGACGAACGGCACGGGAGCGTAGATCAACTCGATGTCAGGGGAGGTCAGTTCGGGGCGTGTCCTGATGAAGGCGACCGCCTCGCCGACGTTCGACGTGAGCGGTCCGCGCCCGGCGAGGAGGAAGCGGCCCACATTGGTGAGGGAGTCCGCGCCGGTGAGGGTGACGGGCCGGGGGCAGCGCATCGTGACGGCGAAGGAGAGATGGTCCTGGAGGTGACGGCCCACGTCGGGGGACGCGACGCGGACGTCGATCCCCGCCTCGGCGAGCTGCCCGGGGTCACCGACGCCCGCCTGCTGGAGCAGCTGCGGTGAACCGATGGCGCCCGCGCTGAGGATCACCTCGCGGCGGGCGCGCAGGATGCCGGGGACCCCCTCGGCGACGACGCCGGCCACGCGGGTGCCGTCGAAGTCGAGGCGCGTGACCCGGGCGTCGGTGTGGATGTGCAGGTTGGGCCTGCGCGCGGCCGGTTTCAGATAGCCGTCGGCCGCGCTCCACCGGCGGCCGCGGCGCTGGTTGAGCGGGGTGAGCGCGAAGCCGCCGTGGTCCTCGTGGTTCAGCTCCGTCAGCTCGCGCAGACCGGCGGCGCGGCAGGCGTCGAGGAACGCCGACGTCGTCACGTTCGGGTCGCGCGGCGGGGAGATCCAGAGCGGGCCCAGGGTGCCGTGCGGCGAGTCGGCGCGCCGGGTGCCCGCCCAGCGTTCGGCGCGCTGGAAGTAGCGCGCGAACTGCTCGTACGACCACTCCTCGCCGGCCGCCTCGCCCCACGCGTCGTAGTCGTCCCGGTGGCCGCGCACCCACATCATGGCGTTCATCGAGGAGGAGCCGCCGAGTGTGTGGCCGCGCGGCCAGTACAGCTCGCGGCCGTCGAGCGCGGACTGCTTGGACGTCGAGTAGTCCCAGTCGTACGGCGTCCTGAACAGCTTCGGGAACGCCGCCGGGATGCGGATCTCGGGTTTGCGGTCGCGCGGGCCCGACTCGACGAGCGCGACACGCACGGCCGGATCCTCCGACAGCCGCGCGGCCAGCACACAGCCGGCCGACCCCGCCCCGACGATGACGTAGTCGTACTCGCTGTCCTTGCTCAACTCGACTCCCGGGGTGGGTGGTTGAGGACCAGGTGATGATCCGCTTCCTCCCCGGAGGTTTACACCCGTGACGTACCCCTGCGAAAGCCCCCTAGCCGGTGTGCCCCGCCGGGTGGTGCGGCTCGTAGCCCGGGATGGTGCCGTCCTCCTTCTTCACCAGGAAGAGCCCCACCATCCCCATGTCGGAGTGGCTCTGGACGTGGCAGTGGTACATCCAGGCGCCCGCCCCGACGCCCTCGCCCGCGATGATCTGGAAGCCGAACGAGTCCGCGGGGCCGACGATCTTGTTGTCGACGACCTGGCTCGGGTCGTCCGGGCCGGTCAGCATGCCCGTGCGGTTGTCCGCCCAGCGATGACCGTGCATGTGGAAGGTGTGGTAGTACTCGCCGTGCGTGATCATGACGATCTCGACGCGATCACCCACCGTGGCTTCGAAGTTGGGGCCTTCGTGCGCCGGCTTGTTGTTGATGGTCATGTCGTTGAAGACGATCGTGAACGTGGTGTCCGGGAGGACGTCGCCCTTGCGCCGGACGATGACCGGCCCGTACAGGCCCTTGCGGATGCCACCGGTGCCGTGTTCCGTGCCGACGACGTGGTCGTGATAGTGCCAGTACCCCGCGCTGCCCGCGCGCCATGTGCCGTCCTTGCGCCGGCCGGGGACGTGCGTCCGCCAGGTGTAGGTGCGCTTGCCGCCGGGCTCGACGTCGCTCTTGTTGAGCTTGGTGCCGTCGCTGGAGACCTCGTAGTCGAGGCCGTGGACGTGCAGGCTGGCCGCCACGTCCATCGTGTTCTCGAACTCGATGTGCAGGGTGTCGCCCTCGTTGAGCTCGATCAGAGGGCCGGGTACGGACGCCTTGCCCTTCTCGAACCCGTAGCCCATCTGCCCGTCCGCGAGCTTCTCCGCGTACATCTTGATGCGCTTGACCTCACCGCCGGCCGGAGCCGTGCGCACCGGGCCGTCTGCGGGGGCCGCGTCCGTCGCCGCGATGAGCGACAACGATGTCGCGGTCGTCGCGACGGCGGCCCCGCCCATCAGCACCCGCCGGTTGAAGCTGCGCCTGTCCATGCCGAACTCCCCACCCTCGTACGGGATTTGCGGACGTGCCACCAGTGCCTGCCGTGACGACCAGAGAGACGGTAACCGGGTGATCTTCGTTTATCCACACTCAGGACAAAGTTCGTGCCATTGCGGCCATACCTATTGGCGAGCCGCGAAAAGAGGTCTAGCTTCGTCCGCGCCGTACCTGTGACCGACGAGGGGTGGGTGAACTCATGCGGTCCACGCCGCATCAAAAACCCTTGGGCGTAAGAGGGTTGGACAGAGACAGACGCAGACGACGCCGTGCAGTCGCCGCGGTCCTGGCGTCCGGGGCGGTCGCCGCCGGACTCCTTACCGGGCCCGCCGCCAGCGCGCGTCCGGGTCCCGAACCATCCGTGACAACGATGTCCCTGCCGTCGCCTCCCGGCGGCTCGAATGTGCGCGTCCTGGTGTACTACGGCTCCGCCGCGGGCGGCGACGAGTCACCGGTGGTGAACGCGGGAATCGCGGCCATCGAGAAGATCGGCCAGAGCGGCCCCGCCGCCCAGCGCTTCAAGATCACGGCGACGGACGACGCGTCCGTGTTCACCGACGCCACGAAGCTGGGCCGCTACAACTCGGTCGTCTTCCTGACCGGCGGCGGCGACGTGCTCGACCCGGACCAGGAGGCGGGGCTCGAGTCGTTCATGGAGGCCGGCGGCGGGTTCGTCGGCATCCACGACGCGGCCCGCGCCGAGCCGTACTCGGACTGGTTCACCGGTCTGATCGGCGCGCGTCCGGCCGACTCCAGCCCGGCGAACGTCCAGCGGGCCACCGTCGAGGTCGGTGACCGCCAGCATCCGGCCACCAAGGACCTTCCCGTGCAGTGGAAGCGGCCCGACCAGTGGCTGAACTGGGTGAAGAACCCGTCCGGCTCGGTGCACACCGTGGCCCGGGTCCGCGAGTCGACCTACCAGCCGGGCGCGAGCGCCAACGGCGCGGACCACCCGGTGTCCTGGTGCCGTGACTACGACGGCGGCCGCTCCTTCTATACGGGCATGGGCGGCACGGCCTCCAGCTACGACGAGGTGGACTTCCAGTCGCATCTGCGCGGCGCCCTGCTGTGGACGAGCCGCATCGTGCGCGCCGACTGCAAGGCCGCGATCGACTCCAACTACAAGGCTGAGCGACTCACCCAGCCCAACCAGGCGGGCCAGAACGACCAGATCGGCGAGCCGCACGGCCTGGTCACCGCGCCCGACGGACGCGTCCTGTACATCGGCCGCGGCGGCGCCGACTCCTCGCAGCCGGTGATCACCGACTGGAACAACCCCGACATCGGCAAGGGCAAGGGCGAGATCCACGTCTACGACCCGAAGACCAAGAAGGTCACCCAGGCCGGGGCGCTCACCGTCTTCGGCAACAAGGGCGGCGGCGACGAACTCACCAAGGTCGAGGAGGGGCTGCTCGGCATCGAGCTCGACCCGAAGTTCGAGCAGAACGGCTGGGTGTATCTGCACTACACGCCGCACTCGGGGCTCGACCGCGACAAGCAGATGGCCGAGCGGCAGGTCTCCCGCTTCACACTCGACCTGAACACCAACAAGCTGGACCTGAGCAGCGAGAAGGTGCTGCTCAAGTGGCCGGTGCAGGTCCACAGTTGCTGCCACGCGGGCGGCGGGATGGCCTGGGACTCCAAGGGCAACCTGTACATCGCGACCGGTGACAACAACTCCTCCGGCTTCAGCGACGGCTACTCGGGCAACAACCCGCAGCCGAACTACAAGGGCGTCTCCTTCGCGGACGCGCGCCGCACCGCCGGCAACACGAACAACCTCAACGGCAAGATCCTGCGCATCCACCCGGAGGCCGACGGTACGTACACGCTGCCGGAGGGCAACCTCTTCACGGGCAAGGAGACCGCGGAGGGCGGCGGCAAGACACGCGGCGAGATCTATGTGATGGGTGTCCGCAACCCGGCGCGCATCTCCGTCGACAAGAAGACCGACACGCTGTACGCGGGCTGGGTCGGCCCGGACGCCGGTGAGCCGTCGACGACCTGGGGCCCGGCGAAGTACGACACGTTCGCCGTGATCACCAAGGCGTCCAACCGTGGCTGGCCGTACTGCATGGGCAACAAGCAGCCCTACCGTGACCGCAATCTTCCGGACCCGACGAAGCCGCTCGGCTGGTACGACTGCGACCACCCGAAGAACGAGTCGCCGAACAACAACGGCCTGGTCAACCTGCCGCCGGTGACCGGCAACAACATCTGGTACTCGCCACAGGGTGGCGGGCCGGACTACCCGCGCGACGCCAACGGCATCCCCTCGTACAAGAAGGAGGAGGCCAAGTACCTCCTGCCGTGGCTGAAGGGCGGCGGGCAGGCCGCGATGGACGGGCCCGTCTACCGCTACGACGCGTCGATCCCGAACGCGGACAAGTGGCCGAGCTACTGGGACGGCAAGTGGTTCGTCGGCGACTTCTACGACGCCACGCAGCCGCGGCACGCGGTGATCACCGACCCGAAGACGGCCGGTGACGGCGGCATCCCGGTGCACGCCGAGAACCTCAAGAAGATCGTGCCGGTCGGCAACGACGGCATCAAGAACCTCATGGACTGGAAGTTCGGCCCCGACGGCGCGCTCTACGTCCTCGACTACGGCCGCGGCTTCTTCACCTCGGATGCCAAGTCGGCTCTGTGGAAGGTGACTTACACGGGCGGCGAGGCGACCCCTGCGGCCGGCGACCTGGCCAGGAAGGCGCAGTGATGAGGATCCGCACCAAGAACCGGCGAAGACTGTGGACGGCGCTGTTCGCCGCCGTGCTGCTGATGCTCGGACTCGGCTCCCCCGTCGCGTTCGGGCAGGACGCCCCGGTCGCCGCGGCCCAGCAGGTCCTGAACTGGACCGGCAGCGACGACATCACCAAGTACGCCTCGGCGCCGACCACGGCGGTGGCGGGCGCGACGACGATCGTCTTCGAGAACAGCGCGGCGACCGGCAACACCATGGGCATGCCGCACACGCTGACGTTCGACACGTCGGACCCCGAGTACAACAACGACGTGTCGGTGAACATCCTGGCCAACCCGAACGACAGTGAGGGCGGCAAGCACTCGGTCGAGGTCACCCTGACCCCGGGCCGTTACCGCTACCACTGCACGATCCCCGGCCACGAGGGCATGCAGGGCATCCTCGTCGTGACCGAGGGCGGCGGCGAGGACACGGCCGCGCCGGAGACCTCGGCGAAGGTCGAGGGGCAGAAGAACGCCCAAGGGGAGTACGTCGGTTCGGCGTCGGTCGGTGTGACGGCGACGGACGCGGGCTCCGGGGTCGACAAGGTCGAGTACGCGGTGGGCGCCGACGGCGCCTGGCAGCCGTACACGACCGCGGTGGTCGTCGACCAGGTCGGTACGCACAAGATCCGCTACCGGGCGTCCGACAAGGCGGGGAACGTGGCGGCGGAGAAGTCGGTCGACTTCACCGTGGTCGCGCCGCCGACGGACGACAAGACGCCTCCGGAGACCTCGGCGACGGTGAGCGGCGAGAAGAACGACAAGGGCGAGTACCTCTCGATGGCGACGGTCACGGTGACGGCCTCCGACACCGGATCCGGCGTCAACTCCATCGAGTACGCGGTGGGTTCGGACGGCGCCTGGCAGCCGTACACCTCCCCTGTGATGGTGCACGAAGTGGGCGCACACACCGTGCGCTACCGGGCCGCGGACAAGGCGGGGAACGTGGCGGCGGAGAAGTCGGTCGACTTCACCGTGGTCGCGCCGCCCGTGCAGGACAAGACGCCGCCCGAGGTGTCCGCGAAGGTCGACGGCGACAAGAACTCCGACGGCGCGTACCTCAAGAGCGCCAAGGTGACGGTCTCCGCGACGGACGCCGACTCGGGCGTCGAGAAGATCGAGTACTCGCTCGACGCGGGCCCCTACCTCGCCTACACCGCGCCGGTCGTGGTGGACCGGGCGGGCGCGCACACGGTCGCGTACCGGGCGAGCGACAAGGCCGGCAACACGTCGGCGGCGAAATCGGAGGCCTTCACGGTCACCACGGGCGGCGGGGTCCCGGCGCCCAACTGCGCCGAGTTCGACGAGCGGTTGACGGTGATCGTCGGCACGGTCGACACGGGCATCCCGAACCGGGTCACCAACAACCGGTGCCGGATCAACGAGTTGATCGAGGACGAGCGGGAGTGGACCTCGCAGGCCCTCTTCCTCAAGCACGTCAGGACCGTCACCGACAAGCTCCTCAAGGAAGGCGTGATCGACCAGCGCGAGTACAACAAGATCAACCGCGCCGCCAAGCAGTCGGGGATCGGCAAGCCCGGCCAGACCGAGGGCTACCGCAAGATCTTCGACGGCACGCAGGGCTCGCTCGACAAGTGGGAGCAGGTCGGCGGCGGCAAGTTCGGCCTGAACGCGGACGGCTCGATCACGTCGAGCACCACCGTCGAGGGCATGGGCATGCTGTGGTTCCCGCAGCGCAAGTACGGCGACTTCTCGCTGAAGCTCCAGTGGCGGGACGACGCGCCGGGCACGGGCAACGCCAACGGCGGTGTCTTCGTGCGCTTCCCGTGGGTCCACGACCACCCGGAGGAGTCGCGGCCGGAGTGGGTCGCCATCAAGTACGGGCACGAGGTGCAGGTCCTCGACCGTCCTGACGGCGACATGTACAAGACCGGTTCGATCTACGGCTTCGACCGCGTGGGTCTCGCCGGCGCGGGCGTCACGCAGAAGGGCACCTGGAACGACTACGAGATCCGTGTGGTCGGCCAGCACTTCTCGATCCTGCGCAACGGCGTCCTGATCAACGAGTTCGACAACACCGGCGGCCAGGTCTTCGAGCCCCCGCGCGGGGACGACCCGGGCACGGACGGCCGGCGGTTCTCCTCCGGCTATGTCGGGCTCCAGGTGCACAGCACGACGGACGTCATCTCGTACCGGGACATCCGCGTCAAGGAGCTGTAACAGGCAGTATCCGTAGGTGAGTTGAGCGAGTCGAGCCGGGTCAGTCCTCGTGTCTGGCCCGGCTCGGCTGTACCCGCTTGGGCTCGCCCGGCATCTTCGGATACTCGGGCGGGTACGGCATGTCGCCGAGGCCGCGGTCCCGTTCGTCCCGGTCGGCGAGTTCGAGGAGCGCGTCGAGCCGGAAGGCGTGCTCGTCCATGTCCTCGTGGACGTCGCCGAGTTCGGCGTAGCGGGCCGGCATGGAGCCGATGTCGAAGTCGGCCGGGCGCGCGTCGTCGACCTCGTCCCAGCGCAGCGGCGCGGAGACGGGGGCGTTCGGCCGTGGCCGTACCGAGTAGGCGGAGGCGATGGTGCGGTCGCGTGCGGTCTGGTTGAAGTCGACGAAGATGCGCTCGCCGCGCTCTTCCTTCCACCAGGCCGTCGTGACGCGGTCCGGCATACGGCGCTCCAGCTCGCGGCCGCAGGCGATGGCCGCGCGGCGCACCTCGACGAACGTCCATCGCGGGGCGATCGGCACGAAGACGTGCATGCCGCGGCCGCCGGACGTCTTGGGCCAGCCGCGCAGGCCGCCGAAGTCATGGAGGACGGAGCGCAGCTCGTGGGCGGCGCGGACGGCGTCGGTGTAGTCGGTGCCGGGCTGCGGGTCGAGGTCGATGCGCAGCTCGTCGGGGTGGTCGGGGTGCGCGCGCCGGACGGGCCAGGGGTGGAAGGTGAGGGTGCCGTACTGGGCCGCCCAGATGACGGCGGCGATCTCGGTGGGGCACATCTCGTCCGCGTGGCGCCCGCTGGGGAAGGTGATGGTGCCGGTGGGGATCCAGTCGGGCAGATTCTTGGCGGCGCGCTTCTGGTAGAAGGACTCGCCGGCCAGGCCCTCGGGGTAGCGCTGGAGGGTGGTGGGGCGGTCGCGCAGGGCGCGCACGATGCCGGGGCCGACGGAGAGGAAGTAGCGGGCGAGGTCGAGCTTGGTGTAGCCGGGCTCGGGGAACATGACCCGGTCCGGGCTGGACAGGCGTACCGTCCGCTCCCCCGCCTCCAGCTCCACCGCCGCGCCGTTCGACTTGCCCATGCGGGTCACGCTAGGCGCATCGGCCGACTTGCGCATACCGGGCGGGCGGGGGCGTATCGCGACAGAATCGGCTCATGGTCATGGATCTGCCGGTGATGCCGCCCGTGAAGCCGATGCTCGCCAAGTCCGTCGCGAAGATCCCGCCGGGGATGAGTTACGAGGCGAAATGGGACGGCTTCCGCGCGATCGTGTTCCGGGACGGCGCGGACCTGGAGATCGGCAGCCGCACGGGCAAGCCCCTGACCCGCTACTTCCCCGAGCTGGTCGCCGCCCTCCTCGACCGGCTGCCCGAGCGCTGTGTCCTCGACGGCGAGATCGTGATCGCCAGGGACGGCCGGCTCGACTTCGACGCGCTCACCGAACGCATCCACCCGGCCGCGTCCCGGGTGAAGACGCTGGCGGAGCGCACCCCGGCGTCGTTCGTGGCGTTCGACGTACTGGCCCTCGGCGACGAGTCGCTGATGGACACGCCCCTGGTGGACCGCCGGTCCCGCCTGGCCGAGGCGCTGTCCGGCGCGACGCCGCCCGTCCACCTGGCCCCGTCGACGACCGACGCCGAGCTGGCGCAGACGTGGTTCGAGCAGTACGAGGGCGCGGGCCTCGACGGGGTGATCGCCAAGCCGTTCGACCTGCGCTACCGCGAGAACGAACGCCTGATGTTCAAGATCAAGCATGAGCGGACCGCGGACTGTGTCGTGGCCGGCTACCGCTTCCACAAGAGCGGCCCGGTCGTCGGCTCCCTGCTGCTCGGCCTGTACGACGCCGAGGGCGTTCTCCAGCACGTGGGCGTGTGCGCGGCGTTCACGATGAAACGGCGTACGGAGCTGATCGCGGAGCTGGAGCCGCTGCGCCTCGAGTCGGCGCAGGACCATCCGTGGGCCGCGTGGACCGAGGAGTCGGCGCACGAGAAGGCCCGCCTGCCCGGGGCGACGAGCCGCTGGACCGGCAAGAAGGACCTGTCATGGGTGCCCCTCGAACCGCCGCTCGTCGCCGAGGTGGCGTACGAGCACATGGAGAACGGCGCGCGCTTTCGCCACACGGCCCGCTTCCGCCGTTGGCGCCCGGACCGGACGCCCGAGAGCTGCACGTACGCGCAGCTGGACGAGCCGGTGCGGTACGACTTGGCGGATGTCCTGCGCTAGCCGGTACGAGCGTCGGCTCGCGCGAGCTCCGCCAAGTATTTCGAACATGTTCGACCGGAACTGATCGATCCGCCCCTGGGCGGGTATCACCCACAGGTGCGAATACGACGGATGCGGGTGACGCGCGTGCGGCGGGCCGCGATCGTCGCGGCGGTCCTGGCCGCTACGGCCGCCGGGTGCACGGTCGGCGACGGACACCCGCCGGACGGCCACTCCGCGAGCCCCACCGGAGGGGGAAGCCGTGGCCCCGTTCTCGCCGTGAAGATCGACAACGTGGGTCCAGCCCGCCCGCAGACCGGCATCGGCCGGGCCGACATCATCTACGCGGAGCAGGTCGAGAGCGGTCTGAGCCGACTGATGGCCGTGTACGCGACCCGGCTGCCGCCCGTGGTCGGCCCGGTGCGCAGCGCCCGCGAGACCGATATCGAACTGCTGCGGCAGTTCGACCGCCCCACGCTCGCGTTCTCCGGCGCCCAGTCGAAACTGCTGCCGCTGATCGCCGAGGCCCCGCTCAACGCGCTCCCGCCCGGCAAGGCCCCGGCGGCCGCCTACTTCCGCGGCAGCGACAAGCCTGCGCCGCACAACCTCTACCTCCGACCCGGCAAGCTGGGCGTGACGCCGCAGGCGGGCGCGCTGGCGGCGGCCGGGGTCACGTTCGGGGCGCGCCCGGCGGGCGGGCAGGCGAAGAACACCCTCACCGTGCGCTTCCCGGCGGCGCGCTTCACCTTCAGCTGGTCGGCCCAGAGCCGTAGTTGGCAGGTATCGATGGACGGCACCCGGGCACGTACCACGGACGGCGGGATGCTGAACGCCTCGACCGTCGTCGTCCAGTACGTCGATGTCCGCAGCTCGCGGTTCCACGACCGGTCGGGGAACACGTCACCGTTCTCCGACACCGTGGGTTCGGGCAAGGCGACGGTACTGCGGGACGGGCGGGCGTACGACGTCCGGTGGGAGCGGCGCTCGGCGGCCGACGGCACACAGTTCACGATGGCGGGCGGCGGCAAGCGCATGACGTTCGCGCCCGGGCAGGTGTGGGTCCTCTTCGCCCAGCGGTGAGAGCCCCGGCTCGCACCGGGACACCGTCGTCAGGCCTTCGCCAGCGGCTCCGTCGGATTGCGAAGCCCTTCCGCCGCGTCCGAGACGCGCTGGATCAGGTCGAAGAAGACGGCCTGCTCGTCGGCGGACAGCGGCGCGAGGAAGATCTGATTCATCCGGGCCGTGCGCACGGTCAGTTTGCGGTGGACGCGCGTCCCGTCGTCGGTGAGGCGCAGCAGGGAGCGGCGGCCGTCCTGCGGGTCGCGCACCTTGTCGATCAGTCCGCGGCGGCTGAGGCGGCTGATGACCTCGGCGATGGTCGAGCGGTCGAGGCCGACGCGCTCGCCCACGGTGCGCTGGTCGAGGCCGGGCTCGGCGACGAGCGCGTTCAGGACGGCGAACTGAGGTGAGGTGATCTCCTCGGAGACCATCGTGTTCCACAGCAGGTAGTGCGCCTGCTGGAGGCGCCGGGCCAGGTGCCCCGGGTGGGTGGTCAGATCCACCGCGGCCATCGCGGACCTCCGGTCTTTTTCGGATGTGTACTGACCAATACTCGACCATAGAGCAGCCCATGTCGAGTCGACTCCCCCGCCTCCAACCGTCGCCACCCTGGGCTATTGACGGTACGGGCATGCGGTGGCACCGTAAGCGCCAGTTACATAAATGCTCAGTGCGCTGAGTATTTCAGGTTCGTGGAGAGGCTGGCTCGGATGGACAAGGTGGTGGCGACGGCCGCGGAAGCGGTCGCCGACGTGGGGGACGGGGCGTCCCTCGCGGTCGGCGGGTTCGGCCTGGTCGGCGTCCCGAACGTGCTCATCGGCGCGCTCCACGAGCGCGGCACCACGGGCCTGAGCGTGGTCTCCAACAACTGCGGGGCGATGGACTCGGGCCTGGCCGTCCTGCTCGCGGCCGGGCGGATCGCCCGGGTCACCGGGTCGTACATCGGCGCCAACAAGGAGTTCGCCCGCCAGTACCTGTCCGGCGAGGTCGAGGTCGAGATGATCCCGCAGGGCACGCTCGCCGAGCGCCTGCGGGCCGGCGGCGCCGGCATCCCCGCGTTCTACACGCCCGCCGGCGTCGGCACCCAGGTCGCGGAGGGCGGACTCCCCTGGCGCTACGACGGCCAGGGCGGCGTCGCGCTGGCGTCCCCGCCCAAGGAGGTCCGCACCTTCGACGGCACGGACTACGTCCTCGAGCACGGCATCCGCACCGACTTCGCCCTCGTGCGCGCCGCCAAGGGCGACCGCCACGGGAACCTCGTGTTCAACAAGTCCACCCGCAATTTCAACCCCCTCGCCGCGATGGCCGGACGCGTCACCGTCGCCGAGGTGGAAGAACTCGTCGAACCCGGCGACATCGACCCCGACGCCGTGCACGTGCCCGGCATCTTCGTCCAGCGCGTCGTGCCCCTCACGCCCGAGCAGGCCACGGACAAACAGATCGAACGGCGCACCGTCTCCGCGCCTCCGGCACGAGGAACGGTGAGCAGCTGATGGCCTGGACCCGCGAAGAGATGGCCGCGCGCGCCGCCCGCGAGCTGCGCGACGGCCAGTACGTCAACCTCGGCATCGGTCTGCCGACGCTCATCCCGAACCACCTGCCGCCCGGCGTCGAGGTCGTCCTCGAATCCGAGAACGGCATCCTGGGCGTCGGCCCCTACCCGGCCGACGACGAGGTGGACCCCGATCTCATCAACGCCGGCAAGGAGACCGTCACCGTCCTGCCCGGGGCCTCGTACTTCGACTCGGCGCTCTCCTTCGGCATGATCCGCGGCGGTCACATCGACGTCGCCGTCCTCGGCGCGATGCAGGTCTCCGCCCGCGGCGACCTCGCCAACTGGGCCGTCCCCGGCAAGATGATCACCGGTATCGGCGGGGCCATGGACCTCGTCCACGGCGCGCGGAGAGTCATCGTCGCCATGACCCACACCGCCAAGGACGGCACACCCAAGATCGTCGAGGACTGCACTCTGCCGCTGACCGGCAAGGCCTGCGTCAACCGCGTCATCACCGACCTCTGCGTCCTCGACGTCACCGCCGAGGGGCTCGAACTCGTCGAGCTGGCCCCCGGCGTCACCGCCGACGACGTCACCGCGAGGACCGCCGCCAAGGTCCGCATCCCGGAGGAAGCCCGATGAAGGACGTCTACGTCGTCGATGCCGTCCGCACGCCGGTCGGCAGGTACAACGGCTCCCTCGCCGCCGTCCGCCCGGACGACCTCGGCGCGCATGTCATCCGTGAACTGCTCGCGCGTACACCGGAGTTGGACCCGGCGCTGATCGGCGACGTGTACTTCGGCAACGCGAACGGCGCGGGCGAGGAGAACCGCAACGTCGGCCGCATGGCGGGGCTCCTCGCCGGGCTGCCCACCTCCGTGCCCGGCGTCACCGTCAACCGGCTGTGCGCCTCCGGCCTCGAAGCCGTCATCCAGGCCGCGCGGGCCATCGCGCTCGGCGACGTCTCCATCGCCCTGGCCGGCGGTGTCGAGTCGATGACCCGCGCTCCCTACGTGCTCCCCAAGAGCGACCGGCCGTTCCCCGCGGGCAACACGGAGCTGTACTCCACGACCCTGGGCTGGCGCATGGTCAACCCGCGGATGGAGCCGCAGTGGACGGTGCCGCTCGGCGAGTCGGCCGAGCTGATCGCCGACAAGCACGGGATCACGCGTGAGCAGCAGGACACGTACGCGCTCGCCTCGCACGAGAAGGCGTCCGCCGCGCAGAAGAACGGCCTCTTCGACACCGAGATCGTGCCGGTGGCCGTCCCGCAGCGCAAGGGCGACCCGCTCGTCGTCGCGCGCGACGAGTGCGTGCGCGAGAGCGCGTCGCTGGAGGCCATGGCCACGCTCAAGCCGTCGTTCCGCAAGGAGACCGGGACGGTGACCGCGGGCAATGCGTCGCCGCTCAACGACGGCGCCGCAGCGCTGCTGCTCGTGGACGACGAGGGTCTGAAGGCCACCGGCCGCGAGCCGCTCGCCCGGGTGACGGCCTCCGGGGTCGCCGCGATCGACCCGCACTACTTCGGGCTCGGCCCCGTCGAGGCGGTCAACCGCGCGCTCGCCAGAGCGGGCAAGGGGTTCGGCGACCTGACCACCCTCGAACTGAACGAGGCGTTCGCCGCGCAGGTCCTCGGCTGTGTCGCCGAGTGGCCCGAGTTCGAGCCCGCGATCCTCAACCCGCGCGGCGGCGCCATCGCGATCGGCCACCCGCTCGGCGCGTCCGGCGCGCGGCTCGCCGGATCCGTCGCGCACCAGCTCAAGGCCGCCGGTGCCGGCACCGGCGTCGCCACCCTCTGCATCGGCGTCGGACAGGGCCTCGCCCTCGTCCTCGAACGCTAAGGACTCAGGAACCCTCCATGGCACTCACCCAGTCGGACATCGACATCGAGGTCGCGGACCTCCAGAGCGCGTACGACAAGGCGCGCGCGGGCGGCGCGCCCGCCCAGCACCACCCGCCGCGCGACTACGCGCCGTACCGCAGCTCGCTCCTGCGCCATCCGAAGCAGCCGCTCGTCGCCGTGAACGGCGGCGACCCGGAGACCGTCGAGCTGTCCGGGCCCGTCTTCGGCGCCACGGACATCACCGACATCGACCAGGACCTGACGCGTCAGCACGCGGGCGAGCCGCTCGGCGAGCGCATCACCGTCTCCGGACGGCTCCTCGACAGCGACGGCCGCCCCGTGCGCGGCCAGCTCGTGGAGATCTGGCAGGCCAACGCGTCGGGCCGGTACGCGCATCTGCGTGACCAGCACCCGGCGCCGCTCGACCCCAACTTCACCGGTGTGGGGCGAACACTGACGGATGATCAGGGACGCTACTCGTTCACCACCGTGAAGCCGGGCGCGTACCCGTGGCGCAATCACACCAATGCGTGGCGCCCCGCGCACATCCATTTCTCCCTGTTCGGTGACGCGTTCACGCAGCGGCTCGTGACGCAGATGTACTTCCCGAACGACCCGCTGTTCCGCTACGACCCGATCCTGCGGTCGGTGACGGACGACGCGGCGCGCGACCGCCTGGTCGCGGCGTACAACCACGACCTGTCCCAGCCCGAGTTCTCCCTCGGCTACGAGTGGGACATCGTCCTCGACGGTCCCTCCGCCACCTGGATCGAGGAAGGCCGATGACCTCCGTGCCCGAGAAGCTCCTCCCCACGCCGTCACACACCGTCGGCCCGTTCTACGGCTATGCCCTGCCGTTCCCCGAGGGCGAGCAGGTCGCGCCGAAGGGACATCCCGACACGATCGCCCTGCACGGCTACGTGCTCGACGGCGAGGGCGCCCCGGTACCGGACGCCATCATGGAGTTCTGGCAGGCCGGACCCGACGGCTCGCTCGACGGGGCACCCGGCTCGCTGCGCCGCGACCCCACGACCGGCGGTCATCTCGGCCGCAACGGCACGGACTTCACCGGATTCGGCCGGGTCGCCACGGACGCCGACGGGCACTACGCGCTCTTCACACTGCCGCCGGGCAACGCGGGAGTGCCGTACGTCAGCGTGTGCGTGTTCGCGCGCGGACTGCTGCACCACCTGTTCACCCGCGCCTACCTCTCCGACGGCGCGGACCCGCTGCTCGACGCCCTGCCCGCGGAGCGGCGCGCGACGCTGCTCGCGCAGCGGCAGGAAGACGCGCACCGCACGTACCGTTTCGACATCCGCCTTCAGGGCGAAGGCGAAACGGTCTTCCTGGAGTTCCAGTGACACACGTCGATCCCGACGCCGGACTGCTCGCCCCCGGCCGGGCCGGCTCCCCCGCCGAGTCGGCCACCTCGGACGCGGCGGTCCTGCGCGCCCTGCTCGACGCGGAGGCGGGGCTCACCCGGGCGCAGGCCGCCCTGGGCCTGGCGCCCGTGGCCGCGGCGGACGCGGTGACGCGCGCCGCCACGGACGAGAGGCGCTTCGACCCCCGTGACCTCGCGCTGCGCGCCCGATCCGGGGGCAACCCGGTGATCCCGCTGGTCGCCGACCTGACGGCAGCGGTGGCCGGGGAGCACGCCCCGTACGTCCACCGGGGCGCCACCAGCCAGGACATCCTGGACTCGGCGCTCATGCTGGTCGCCGCCCGGACGCTGGACGGGCTGCTCGGCGACCTGACGCGCACGGAGAGCGCGCTCGGTCGGCTCGCGTCCGCGCACCGCGACACCGTCATGCCGGGCCGCACGCTCACGCAGCACGCCGTGCCGACGACGTTCGGCCTGAAGGCGGCGGGCTGGCGCTCACTCGTCCTCGACGCACGCGACCGGCTGAACACCGTGC
This sequence comes from Streptomyces sp. CB01635, assembly GCF_002803065.1. Taxonomy (GTDB): domain Bacteria; phylum Actinomycetota; class Actinomycetes; order Streptomycetales; family Streptomycetaceae; genus Streptomyces. Next base: position 822,151 of record NZ_NNBL01000001.1, on the reverse strand, counting down.
GGGCCGCGCTTCCTGTCCAACTGGGCGGCGCGGCGGGCACGTTGGCGGCGTTCGGCGTGTTCGGCGCCACGAACGCCGGTGAGTTGACCGAGGCATACGCGGCCGAACTCGGCCTGGTCGCACCCGTGTTGCCCTGGCACACCCTGCGCACCCCGGTCGCCGACCTCGCGGGCGCGCTCGCCTTCACGGCCGGGGCCCTCGCCAAGCCGGCTGCGGACGTGCTCACGCTGTCCCGTACGGAGATCGGGGAGCTGTCGGAGGGGGCGGGCGGCGGTTCCTCCGCGATGCCGCACAAGGCGAACCCGGTCAGGGCCACGCTCGTCGCGGCGGCCGCCCGCCGCGCACCCGCGCTCGCCGCGACGCTGTACGCGTCGATGGCGGCCGAGGACGAGCGCCCCGCCGGTGCCTGGCACGCGGAGTGGGAGCCGCTGCGCGACCTCCTGCGGCTGGTGGGCGGCGCGGCGCGCGACGCGGCCGAGCTCGCCGAGGGGCTTCAGGTCCACGCGCACGTGATGCGTGAAAACCTCCTCGCCACCCATGGGTTGATCGTCTCGGAGCGCCTGGCGGCCGAGCTGGCGCCCCTGCTCGGGCGTGCCCGCGCGAAGTCCCTGCTCACCGAGGCGGCGCGGCGCACCCGCGCCGAGGACAGGCCCCTGGCCGAGATCCTGGCCGACGAGCCCGATCTCAAGGGCGTCGACCTGGCCGACCTCACCGACCCCGCCCGTTACACCGGCTCCGCCGGAGCCCTCACCGACCGTGCCCTGGAGCGACGTTGAGCACTGCATCCCCCGACCGCGGCCCCCTTCTTCACCACCGCGCCGAAGGCCCCGCCACCGCTCCCCCGCTCCTCCTGGGCCCCTCGCTCGGCACCTCCACCGCCCTGTGGGACATGGTCGCGCCCGAGCTGTCCGTCACCCACCGTGTGGTGCGCTGGGACCTGCCGGGACACGGAAAGTCCCCGGCAGGCCTGATCGGCCCGGGTGCGACCGTCGCCGATCTGGCCGGGCTCGTCCTCGACCTCGCCGACTCCCTCGGCATCGAGCGCTTCGCGTACGCGGGGGTGTCGCTCGGCGGCGCGGTGGGCCTGCACCTCGCCGTCCACCACCCGGAGCGGGTGACGAGCCTCGCGGTGATCTGCTCGTCGGCGCACTTCGGCGGCTCGAAGCCCTGGGAGGAACGGGCCGCGCTCGTACGCCGCGAGGGGCTCGGCCCGGTCGCCGAGACCGCCGACCGGCGCTGGTTCACACCCGGATTCACCGTCCCCGCCCTCATCGAGGACCACCGAACCGCCAACTCGGACGCGTACGCGGCCTGTTGCGACGCCCTCGCCGCGTTCGACATCCGCGAGGAGCTCGCCTCGATCACGGCTCCCACGCTGCTGATCGCGGGCCGCGAGGACCCGGCGACGCCGCCCGCGCATCTGCGGGAGATCGCCGATGCGGTGCCCGGCTCGTCGCTCGTCGAGATCGCGGGTGCCTCGCACCTCGCCCCCGCCCAGTGCCCCGAACCCGTGATCACGGCGCTGCGCGCCCAGCTCGGCGGGGGTGCCCGACGCGGCATGGAGGTGCGCAGGCAGGTGCTCGGCGACGCGCACGTCGACCGCGCGCAGGCCCGGCAGAGCCCGTTCACGGCCCGCTTCCAGGACTTCATCTCGCGCTACGCGTGGGGCGAGATCTGGACCGACCCGACGCTGGCGCGCCGCGAACGCTCCATGATCACGATGACGGCGCTGGTGGCCCACGGCCACTACGACGAGCTGGCCATGCACGTGCGCGCCGCGCTGCGCAACGGCCTGACGCCCGACGAGATCGGCGCCGTACTGCTGCAGTCCGCGGTGTACTGCGGTGTCCCCGCGGCCAATTCGGCGTTCGCGGTGGCTCAGCGGGTCCTCGCCGAGGAGAGCGGAGAGGACCCGGCCGCGGGCTGAACCTCGCGCCCACCGACGGTCAGCGCAGGCCGCGTCCCGTGTCCAGGACCTCACGGGCGCGGGCGGCCAGGCCGTCGGCGCCGCACGACTTGGCCAGGGTGAGGCCTCGGCTGAGTTCCGCGACCGAGCGGGCGGCGATGCCGTACTCGACGCGGGCCACCGCGTGTTCGTACGCGCAGGGCGACGCCTCGAGGTACGTGACCGACTTCGCGTAGAGCGTCAGGGAGCGCTGGCCGGTCTCCAGGGCGGCTTCGCAGCGCAAGGCCTCCCCGATCGCCGTGTCCGTGCCGAAGCGCTCGGCCTGGAGCCGGGCGTCGGCGGCCAGTTCCCTGGCACGCTTCGGGTCCTCGGTGGCGAACGCGCGGGCCAGGTCGCAGGCCCAGGGCGCCATGATCGTGTTGTGTCCGCCGCGGGCGTTGGCCGCCTTGGCCGCCGCCTCCAGCTCGTTGACGCCCTCCTCGGTGCGGCCCGCGGCGATCAGCAGGCGTCCGCGGACGGAGTGCGCGTCGGGCAGGACGATCGTGGAGGGGTAGGGCGGGCCGAAGGAGTAGCGCTCCGCGATCTCCATCGCCTCGCCGATCCGGCCGCGGGCCACGAGCGTGTCGATGAGCATGCACGCGGCGTCCCAGTGCATGGGCAGGCCGCGGCCGACGCGGTCGGCCAGGCGCAGGCTCTCGCGCAGGACGGCCTCGGCGTCGGTGAGGCGGCCGCGCCTGCGGTGGACGTAACCGACGAAGGCGTGCGCGAGCGCCAGATGGCCGCCGCTCCAGCCCGCGGTCTCGTAGGCGCGTACGGCCTCCGTGAACAGGCTCTCCGCGCGGTCGAGCCGGTCGGCGAAGAGATAGGCGCTGCCGAGCATGGCGAGGAGTTCGAAGCCCCACTCGGGGTCGGTCCAGCCGAGGCCCGGCGCGAGGCGTTCGTTGACGAGGGAGCGGTCGCAGAGTTCGACCACCTCCTCCGCGTTCTCGCCGCGCGTCATCGCGTCGAAGGCGCGCAGGACGAGCAGGACCCGCTCGGGGTTGTCCCGGCCGGTGAGGGAGCCCGCGAGCGCGGCGAGATTGCGGGAGCGGCCCGGGGAGTCCTCCTCGCCCGCGTGGATGCCCTCCCACATGTAGCGCATGGCCTGGAGGCGGAGGCGGGCCGGACCCGGGTCGAGCCGCGCGGCCTCGGCGTCGATCTCGCGCAGCGCCTCTTCCAGCTGGTTGTTGTGGACGAGGGCCTGGGACAGCCGGCACACGGCGTCCACGCGCGCGTCCCCGTCGAGGCCCGGGTTGGTGTCGAGGGCCTGGCGCAGGTAGCCGATGGTGACGGCGGGCGAGGTGAGGAGGGTGGCGCAGCCCAGCTCGTAGAGCAGTCCGGACCGTACGTCGGGCAGCGGCGGTTCCTGGAGGGCGCGCTCCAGACAGCGGCGGGCGGCCTCCGGGGCGCCGACCGCGAGGTGTTCGCCGGCCGCCGCGCGCAGCTGCTCGACGAGTTCGGGGTCGTCGTCCGGGTGGACCTGGAGCAGATGCCGGGAGGCGGCCGCGGCGCCGTGGCCCGAGGCGGTGACGGCCCAGGCGGCCTGCCCGTGCATGGCGGTGCGGGTGGCCGCCGGGATGGAGCGGTACACGGCGCTGGCGATCAGCGGGTGCACGAACTCCAGCCTCACGGCGCCGTCTTCGTACGTCGTGTCGGTGAGGATGCGGGCGGCGCGCAGCCGCACGGCGCAGCGGCCGGCCTCGCCCGGCGTCATCCCGGCGAGGCGCGCCGCGAGGTCGTGGGCGATCCGGGTGCCGAGGATGGCGGCGGCCCAGGCGAAGCGCGTCGCGTCGGTGCCGAGGCCTTCGAGGCGGTCGACGAGGCCGCGGCCGCGCGCCGACTTGTTCAGGGCGCGCAGCTCGCCGGCCGAGCCCTCCGCGGGTTCGAGTTCGCTGTCCTGGACCTTGGCCAGGAGCTCGACGGTCTCGTACGGGTTGCCGCCGGTGACGGCCCACACCTCGCGGCAGAAGGGGGCGTCGGCGTGCTCGCCGAGGGTGGCGCGGGTGAGGCCTGCGGTGGCGTCGGGGGTGAGGGCGTACAGGGTGGTGCGGGGCCGGGCGGCGGCGCCGACGGCTTCGAGGTGTCCGGTGGAGGCGGCGGTCGCCTCGCCGTCGCGGTGGGCGACGACCACGAGGACGGGGAGGTCGTCGAGGCGTTCGGCGAACGCGGCGAGCCAGTGGAGGGTCTCCTCGTCGGCCCATTGCGCGTCGTCGACGAGCAGGACGAGCGGCCAGTGCAGCCGGGCGAGCCGGGACACGGCCGCGACGAGTCCGTCGCGCACACCCTGCGGGTCGGCCTGGCGGCCACCCGGTTCGGCTATGCCGAGGGCGGGGCCGGCGATCTCGTACCAGTCGCCGAAGTACTCGCGGGCCTCCTCCTGCGAGAGCACGAGGAGGGCGGGCTGCAGCAACTGGCGTACGACGTTGAAGGGGACGGAGGTGACGGTCTCACCACCGCGGGCCGACCAGACCGTGGCCCGTCCGGCCGCGATGCGCGGCGCACCTCTTCGAGGAGGGCGGTCTTGCCGATGCCCGCTTCGCCCCTGAACACGACGAGGCTGCCCGACGACGCCGCGTCCCCGCAGAGTTCGCCGAGCGCCCGCTCGACGTCCGCGATCTCCTTGTCCCGCTCCCACAGGGCGGCCGAGGCGGCTCCTTCAGGCCGACTCCGCGTCATCCCGCACCCTCCCGAAGTCGCTCAACCGACGTACAGATGTCGAGAGTAGCCGGAGCCGGGGGGTTGTGGGTGGGGGTCTGCGCAGGTCTTCGCCGTAAGTGAGGAGGTGCCCTTCCGGAACCGGACCTGCCCCCTCTCATGCCTCTTTCACGCACGCCTCATACTGTGGCGCCCATGACCCAGGTGACTCCCCCCGGCTGGTACCCCGATCCCGGCCAGAAGCCCGAAGGCCCCCGCACCGAACGCTGGTGGGACGGCAGTGTGTGGACGGAGCAGACCCGTGCCACCGAGGCCGGCGCCACGCCCGCCCCGCCCGCGTACGCGCCGGCGGCTCCCGGCGCGCATCCGCAGGCGTACGGCTATCCGCAGACCTCCCAGCCGCAGGGCCAGTTCGGCCATCCCGGATACCCGGGCTACCCCGCGTACCCGGAGCCGAAGCCGAAGCGTGGCCTCAAGATAGCCATCGCCGCCGTTGTCGCTGTGGTGGTGCTCGGCGGCATCGTCGGCGGCGTGTACGCGCTGACGTCCGGGGACGGCGACGGCAAGAGCGACCGGGCCGGCTCCTCGTCAAGTCCCTCTGCTTCCCCGGGACTTCCTCAGGGGCCGGGGGACGGGACGGGCGGCAGCGGGGGCAGTGGCGGGTCCGGTGGCTCCGGTGGCTCCGGTGGCGAGAGTGGCGCGCCGCAGGCACCGGGTTCCGGCGACGGCTTCGCCGCCGACCTCGTCAACGGGGTGTCGATGCCCGTGCTCGACGGCTGGACCGGCGGCACGACGAAGGGCGGCAACGCGGGGGTGACGACCGGCCCGTACGCCTGCCCCGGCGACACGAAGCAGCAGTGTGTGCGCGGCGGCGCGTTCTCGGCGTCGGCCGAGGCGCTGAAGCTCAAGGCGACCGGCGCGGAGGCCGCGGCCAAGGAGGACATCTCCAAGAACGCGCAGGAGTCCTACGGCGGCGCGATCTACGGGAAGATCACCTCGCACAGGGAACTGGCCTCCAAGGCCGTCACCGTGGCGGGCCGGCAGGGCTATCTGGTGCGCTGGCAGGTCGTCACGGCCAAGGGCGACGACGGCTACGTCGAGTCGCTGGTCTTCCCCGCGCCGGCCAACCCCAAGTCGCTGGTCGTCGTCCGCTTCGGCATCGACGTGAACGACAAGGCGCCGGACGTGACCTCGATGGACAAGATCACCAAGGGCATCAAGAAGTCCGCGATCGCCGAGGGCGGCGGCAACGGGCAGGACGTGTAGGGCTCCACGCGACACATGCAGGACCCCGCCACAACCCGTCGGGCGCCACAGGGAAAGCCCAGGGGCCGGGCAGGTCCCACTCCGCTCAAGGAGGGACCCGCCCGGCCCGGGGGTGCGCGCCGCGCCCGTCCCCACGGTGCGGCGCGGGCAGACCGCCGTCCGGTCATCCCGACAGACGGCGGCCTCCCGTTCAGGTGGCTTCGCTCAGGCCGAGTGCGGGCAGCACCACGGCGTCGACGAAGCGGGTGAGGTAGTCCGCGTCCGCGTACCGGCCCTCGAGGACCGGGCGGATGCGCTGAACCCCGAGCAGCTGGGCGGCCAGGAACTCGACGGCCGGATGGTCCGCGGCGATCTCGCCGCGCGCCACGGCCCGGTCGACCATCGCCCCGAGCGCGGCCAGCTCCGGCTCGACCAGGGCCTCGCGCAGCGCCCCCTGGAGTTCCTCGTCACTGAGGACCGCGTGGCCGAGGGCCTGGACGAGCTGGGTGTCGCGTCCGGCCTGCTGCGCCGCCGCGCGAGCGGCCGAGCGCAGGTCCCCGGCGAACGTACCTGTGTCGACACTGGCGAACTTCACGCAGCGTCCCGCCCGCAGTGCGGCGGCCACGAGCTGCGGCTTCGTCTTCCACTGCCGGTAGAGCGTGGACTTGCTGCAGCACGCCTGGGCCGCGACGCCCTCCATGGTGAGCGCCTCGTAGCCGTTCTCGCGGAGCTGGTCGAGGACCGCGTCGTAGAACTCCCGCTCGCGCTCCGGAGTGATCTTGGAGCGGCGCGAAGTGGTCACTGATGTGCCTGCCTGCTCCTGGGACTCCATGGCTCTTCTCCTCGCGATCTCCGCTATCGATACGCCAGTGTACCGGTACGCCAGCGTTTCGGTACACTGGCGTATCGATGAGCTCGGTTCACGCCGCGCTCACCTCCGCATCACCGCACCACCCAGTCGTCATGAAAAGGGGCCGGGGGATGAATTCCCTTACCGAGCCTGCCGAACCGGAGCCGGACACAGCCGGCCGCGAGACGGACGCCGTCGGCCACCAGCCGGATGTCGTCGCCCGCCCGCCCCTGGTCCGGGAGCTCCTGCTGGTCGTCGGACTGTTCCTCGTCTACAAGTTCGGCAGGCAACTGGCCAATGGCCACACCGGCGAGGCGTTCCACAACGCGCACCGCGTGTGGGACCTCGAACGCGCCGTCCATCTGCCGGGCGAGGGCGCTGTGCAGCATGCCCTGCTGCACAGCGACGGCCTCGTCCACATCGCGAACACGTACTACGCGACGGTGCACTTCCCGGCGACGGCCGCCTTTCTGATCTGGCTGTATCTGTGCAGGCCCCGGCACTACATATGGACGCGCCGGGTACTGGCCGCCCTCACCGCGGCGGCCCTTGTGCTGCATCTCACCTTCCCGCTGGCCCCGCCCCGGATGCTGGCCGCCGCGCACCTCGTGGACACCGGGCAGGTGTACGGGCCGACCGTCTATGGCGCGACGCCGCAGACCGACTCGATGGCGAACCAGTTCGCCGCGATGCCGTCGCTGCACTTCGGCTGGGCCCTGATGGTCGCCGTCGGCCTGATCGCAGCGACCCGCTCCCGGCTGCGCTGGCTGTGGCTCCTGCACCCGGCACTGACTCTGTTCGTCGTCGTCGGCACGGCGAACCACTACTGGCTGGACGCGATCGTGGCGACGGCCCTCCTGGGCATCGCGCTCGCGGTGATCCGGCTGCCCGGCACCACTCAGGCCGCGAAGCCCGGTCGGTCCATCGGCCGGCGCCTGCTGCCCGCCCCGCGCGCCGCGGCCTCGCTCACGGCGACCGCGGAGACCATGGGCGCGGCGATCCCCGCCCCCTGGACCCCGGCGCATCAGCGCGGCGGCTCCCTCTCCGCGTCCGAAGTGCTCGCGCGCATCCCGGTGTCGGTGACGGCAGGCTCTGTGTCCGCCGTCGACGCGCCGGTCGCGTCGGTCACCTCGGGAGCGGCACGTCCGGGGCGCGAAGTCCTCACGGCGTCAGGAGCACACCGGTGAACGCCACCCTCCTCGCCGTAGCTCTCTCCCTCGTCTCGGCGGTCGCCTACGCCGCTGCCGCCGTCGCCCAGGAACGCCTCGCGTCACGCACCGCGGGGACCGACTCGGGCGTCCTCGGCCTGCTCGGCACGGGCGCCTGGTGGGGGTCGGTCCTGCTCAACGCGTCCGCCGCGCTCCTGCATGTGGCGGCCCTCAAGTACGGCCCCCTCACCCTCGTACAGCCCCTCGGCGCGCTGACGCTCGTCGCGGCCGTGCCGCTCGGGGCGCGCTTGGCCGGGCGGCGCGTCCTGTCCGTCGAATGGCGCGGCACCGCGCTCACGCTCGCCGGGCTCGGCGCGCTCCTGCTCACGGCCTCGGGCCCGGCCCCCGACGACACGCTCAGCCTCGGCGAGGCGCTCGCCGTCGCCGGTACGACGGCCGCCCTGATCGGTCTCCTGTCTCGGCGCGGCGCGAAGCCGGGGCTGCGGCACGCGACGGCCTCCGGTCTCGCCTCGGGCATCGCCTCGGCGCTCGCCCAGACCGTGACCGTCGCGGTCACCGACCGGACGGGGCCGCTGCTCAGCGTCAAGGTGATCGTCGTGGCGCTGCTGATCGCGGCGTTCGCGGCGGGCGGCCTGCTCCTGTCCCAGGTCGCCTACCGCGGTGGCCTCGGCGCTCCGCTCGCGATGGTCACCCTCTCCAACCCGGTGGCCGCGGCGATCATCGGCGTGACGCTGCTCGGCGAGCGGCTCCAGGGCGGGATCACGGGGATTCTGCTCGCGGCGGCGGGGGCGACGCTCGCGGCCCGCGGCGTCCTGCTCCTCACGCGCACGTCACCGGAGACCCAAGAGACCCAAGAGACTCCGGAGGCCCGACCGCAGCCGTCGCTCACGGCGGCGGAACCGCTGCCCGAGCTGCCGCCCCGCGTGACGGAGCCCGGCCCGGTCGCGAGCCTGCCTGGGCTGCCGGGCCTGCAGAGCCTTCCGCCGATGCCCGTACTGCCGGGCACGGTGGTCATCCTGCCGTCGGTCCCGCCCCAGCCGGAACCGGCACCGGGCGCACTCCAGGCGTCCTGAGAGCGGCCCCTTCACGGCCTCCGCATCGCACGATCCGCTGTACGGGTCCCGCGTCACGGCTTGCGAGGCGCGGGGCGCGTCCTCATCCCGTCGAGCGTGATGCCGAAGACCCGGTCGCGCTGCTCGGTGTCCACGTAGGCCGCGCCGGTGACGCCGGAGATCAGGCGGAGCAGGTCATCGAAGGACATGTCCTCGCGGACCTCCCCGGCGGCCTGCGCGCGCAGCAGCAGCGGTTCACCGGCGTCGATCATGGCGCGGCGGCAGGAGACGAAGATGTCCGACTCACCGCTGAGTGCGTCCCTGATGGCGCGCTTGGTGACGGTGTAGTCCACGAACCGGCGCAGCCACGTGGCGAGCCCGTCCCACGGCGGGGCGTCCGCGAGTTCGTCGGCGAGCCGGCACAGGGCGTCGACCTCTTCCGCGTAGACCGTCTCGAAGAGGTGCCTGCGCGTGGGGAAGTTGCGGTACAGCGTGCCGATGCCGACGCCGGCCTTGCGGGCGATGTCCTCGAGCGACGCCTCCGCGCCCTTCTCGGCGAACGCGTCGCGGGCCGCGGCGAGGAGCGCGTCGAAGTTGCGGCGCGCGTCCGCGCGGCGCGGGCGCTGGGCCGCGACGATCCCGCCGACGAGTTCCCTGTCCGTCATGCGTGCCACTCCCGGGGTGAGGCAGCGCGGGCTGCCGAGGTTGTACCGGAGGCACCCCTCCGCTATCGTTATCCAAGTCGAGGGGTGCCTCCACTTTAGCAGTCGGCGCACCCCGCGCCCCGCCGCACAGTGCTGCGGTCAGACCGGCCGAAACGGCCGGATCCCACCATCCTCCCAGCTCGCGCGCGCCGGCGGACCGCGGCCCTTGCCGCAGGTCACGCCGGTGCGCCTGGCCACCTTCCGTTCAGAGAGACACCGCCTTGAACCGGAATCGCACGACGTCCCCTCGCACGACCCGGAATCCCATGTCCCGGAATCCCATGTCCCGGAATCCCCAGGCGCCGAGCCCGGCGCCCAGGAGCTCCAACCGCCTCACCTTCGCGGTCCTCGCGACGGGTGCCGGCGTGTTCTCGATGATGCAGTCGCTGGTCGCCCCGGCCCTGCCCACCGTCCAGCACGCGCTGCACACCAGCCAGGCCACCTCGACCTGGGTGATGACCGCCTATCTGCTGTCCGCCTCGATCTTCACGCCCATACTCGGCCGGGTCGGCGACCTCGTCGGCAAGAAGCGCACCATGGTCGCCGCGCTCGTCGCGCTGACCGTGGGCTGTGTGCTCGCGGCCCTCGCCCCGAGCATCACCGTGCTCATCGTCGCCCGTGTCGTCCAGGGCATCGGCGGCGCGCTCTTCCCGCTGTCGTTCGGCATCATCCGCGACGAGTTCCCCGGACACCGGGTCAGCCCCAGCATCAGCAACCTGTCCGCCGTCATCGCGGCCGGCGGCGGTGTGGGCATGGTCGCGGCCGGGCCGATCGTGGGCGCGCTCGACTACCGCTGGCTGTTCTGGCTGCCCGCGGCCGTCGTCGCGGTGACGGCGCTGATCGCGTACCGCTACGTTCCCGAGTCGCCGACGCGCGGCACGGGACGCGTGAACTGGCTCGGCTCCGTGCTGCTCTCCGGCTGGCTCGTCGCCCTGCTGCTGCCCATCAGCCAGGCCACGTCATGGGGCTGGGCATCGATCAAGGTCGTCGGTCTGCTGGCCGCCGCCGTCGTCCTCTTCGCCGCGTGGGTGCTCGCCGAGGCACGCTCCGCGAGCCCGCTGATCGACCTGCGCGTCATGCGGCTGCCCGCCGTGTGGACGACGAACACGGCCGCGCTGCTCTTCGGCTCGGGGATGTACGCGGTGTGGTCGTTCCTGCCCGGGTTCGCCCAGACACCCTCGTCCGCCGGGTACGGGTTCGGGGCGAGCGTGACGGGCGCGGGGCTGTTGATGCTCCCCATGCTCGTGGCGATGTTCCTCGCCGGGGTGCTCAGCGGCCGGCTCGAACCCGCCGTAGGGGCGAAGACGCTGCTCACCACCGGCGCCGCGCTGGGCGCCGTCTCCTGCGCGATGCTCGCCGCCTGGCACTCCGAGCAGTGGCAAGTCGCCCTCGCGGCAGGCGTGTTCGGGCTCGGCATCGGGCTCGCGTTCGCGTCCATGGCGAACCTGATCGTGCAGAGCGTCCCGGCGGCGCAGACCGGCGCGGCCACCGGCATGAACGCCAACATCCGCACCATCGGCGGCTCGATCGGCGCCGCCGTGATGAGCAGCCTGGTCACAGGGCACCTCCAGGCGTCGGGACTCCCCTACGCCTCCGGGTACACCCACGGCTTCACGCTGCTCGCGGCGCTGTGCCTCGCCGCCGCGCTCGCTGCGCTGCTGGTCCCGAGCGCGCGCCGGGCGGGCGGACCGCGCGTCCCGGCCGCGCACGGGACGACGGCCGGGGCTGACGAGCAGGCGGGACTGGAGCAGCCCACGTCGCGGTGAACCGGCGCCCTGGGCGCAGGCCCGGTCAGCCGAAGCCGCGCGCGTCCTGCTTGAGGGCGGTGTCCACCGTGAGGGCGGTCGCCACGACGAGGCTCAGGAGCGGCTCGGGCAGCTGGTAGTGGATCTGGAGGACGTAGTTGTCCGCGGTCGTGAACATCGTCTTGGCGAGTCCCTCCCACGTCTTCGTGATGCGGGCGACCTCGTTGTCGGCGTGGTCGACGATCGAGAAGTTCCAGGCCCGCCAGTTCTCGGCCTTGATCGCGCCGATCTGCTGGCCGTTCACGTTGATCCCGAAGTTGATCTTGCCGATCATGTTCTGCTGGACGATCTCGCCCACGGGCGAGCCGTCCGGGCGCTCGACGACGACACGCGACTTCATGAACTTCGCGGGCCGCGTCATGACGAGCTGCGGCTGCCCGTACGCGTCGCGGATCTCCAGCTTGTGGGTCATGAACTGGTCGAGGCTGGAGACGAAGCGCGCGACCTTCTTGAGGGTGCTCTGGCCGACCTGGACGACGGAGCCGATCTGGGCGCCGTTCTGATCCATGACGGTGTACTCGTTCGTCAGCTCGATCAGCTTGGCCTTCTGGTTCACCACCAGGACCGGCTCGGTGAAGAGGCTGCCGCCGCCCTGCGCGGTGGGCGCGACGCCGGCCTGGTGCTGCACCTGGCGCTGCACCTTGGCGGGGTCGACGTGACTCTGCTGCTGCGGGGCCTGCTGCCCGTACGGGCCGGCCGCGTGCTGCTGCTGCTGCTGCGCGAACTGGCCCTGGACCGGCTGCTGCACTTGCTGCTGTTGGGGCTGCCGCTGCGCCTGCTGCGGGACCTGCTGGCCCGCGGGCTGCTGCACAGGGCTGGTGTGCTCGGTCCACTGCGCGCCGTCCCACCACCGCAGGGTCTGGGGCGCGCCCTGGGGGTCGGGGTACCAGCCTGCCGGGGTGTTCGAATGCGTCGTCACCCGGGCACACTACCGCGCCATCCTGTGGTGGCATCCAGGCCGGACAGATGTGACGTACGCCGCCACCCGAACCGGTACGGAACGGGCGGCGGCGCGGTTTTCGCGTGTCTTCGAGGTCCTCGAGATCGAAGCCCCTGCGGGGTCAGACCGTGAGGATCCCGGGGTCGCTCACGCCGGCCTGTCCGTTCTCGACATGGCCCGCGAGGCGGCGCAGGTACGTGCTGTCGCTGTCGGCGGTCACCTTCAGGTCGTACCAGCGCTTGGTCGCGCGCAGGTCGACGGTCTGCGTGACAGTGGCGCCGGCCCGCACCGTGTACGTCTGCGGCTGTCCGCCGTAGGCGTTGGTCACGGTGAGGTGGACGTCGGCGCCGGTGGGGTTCGTCAGCGTGAGCGTGAGGTTGCCCGTGCTCGCGTCGTGGCGGGCCGTGAGCCCGGGCTCGGCGACCGTGTTGGTGCCCTTGAAGGCGCGCAGGAATCCGTTCGGGCCGTGCACCGTGAGGTCGTACTTCCCGGCGGAGTAAGTGGAGTTCCAGGCGTCCGAGATCGACTTGCCGGCCTCGGTGGAGTACGTCCAGGGGCCGTCGGTCCGGTTGAGCGACCTCACCTGGAACGCCGCGCCCGCGGAGGGGCCACCGCTGAACGTGAGCTGGAACTTGCCGGTCGACGGCGTGGAGACCCCGTCGACGTAGGGCGCGTACGGCAGCGGGCGCGCGGGCCGGGAGCCCGACTCCTGCTTGGGCAGCACGGGGCTGGCCGGCGGCTTCGGCACGTAGCTGTTGTGCCGGTCGTGGTCCGGCGGCAGGTACCCGGCGGTGCTGGGCAGTTGCGCCGGAGTCGTGTTCGTGAGGGAGAAGTCGAAGGCGGTGGAGAGGTCGCCGCAGACGGCGCGGCGCCACGGCGAGATGTTGGTCTCCTTGACGCCGAAGCGCTTCTCCATGAACCGCAGGATCGAGGTGTGGTCGAGCGTCTCCGAGCACACGTAGCCGCCCGTGGACCACGGCGAGACGACGATCATGGGGACGCGCTGCCCGAGGCCGTAGGGGCCCGCCGAGTAGCTCGCGTTGCCCTTGAAGTAGTCGAGGGTGGTGTCGGCGGTGGACAGGCCCTGGTTCGCGGAGGCGGGGGCGTACGGCGGCACCACGTGGTCGAAGTAGCCGTCGTTCTCGTCGTACGTGATGAACAGCGCCGTCCTGCTCCACACGTCCGGGTTGGACGTGAGCGCGTCGAGGACCTGCGAGATGTACCAAGCGCCGTAGTTCGCGGGCCAGTTGGGGTGTTCGGAGAACGCCTCGGGCGCCGCGATCCAGGAGATCTTGGGGAGCTTCCCGGCCTTGACGTCGGCCTTCAGGACGTCGAAGTAGCCGTCGCCCGCCTTGGCGTTCGTGCCGGTGCGGGCCTTGTCGTAGAGGGGGTCGCCCGGCTTTGCGTTGCGGTAGTTGTTGAAGTAGAGGAGCGAGTTGTCGCCGTAGTTGCCACGGTAGGCGTCGTCGATCCAGCCCCAGCTCCCGGCGGCGTCGAGGCCGTCGCCGATGTCCTGGTAGACCTTCCAGGAGACCCCGGCCTTCTCCAGGCGCTCGGCGTACGTGGTCCAGCCGTAGCCGGCCTCCTGGTTGCCGAGGACGGGACCGCCGCCGGTGCCGTCGTTGCCGACGTGGCCCGACAGCATGTAGTAGCGGTTGGGGTCGGTGGCCCCCATGAACGAGCAGTGGTAGTCGTCGCACACCGTGAACTTGTCGGCGAGCGCGTAGTGGAACGGGATGTCCTGGCGCGTCAGATACGCCATCGTGCCCGTGCCCTTGGCCGCGATCCAGTTGTCGTACTTGCCGTTGTTGAACGCGCTGTGGCCGCCGGCCCAGTCGTGGTCGAGGCCCGCGATGAACTGCATGCCGAGGTCCGCCGCGTCGGGGTGGTAGGGCAGGACCTCCTTGGCACCGCTCGCCTGGTTCCACACGGGCTTGCCGCTGGGGAGCGTCACCGGTCGCGGGTCACCGAAGCCTCGGACGCCCTTCATCGTGCCGAAGTAGTGGTCGAAGGACCGGTTCTCCTGCATCAGGACGACGATGTGCTCGATGTCCTGGACGGTTCCCTTGACGCGGGCGGCCGGAATGGCGGCGGCGCGGTCGATGCTGTTCGACAGGGCGGTGAAGCCCGCGGTCGCGCCCGCTATCTGCAGGAAACGCCGCCGGTTGAGTTCAGGCATGGGTGTGGGGCCTCTTGGGTGTGTGGGGACAGAAGCGAACAGAGTGTTCCAAGAGGACCGGTCAGAGGGGAAGGGGTGATGACACTTGCATGAAAATTCGCCGTATGCGTCAGAAACAATCACGGAGCCGAGATCGGTGGGGAGGCCCAACCGGCCCTCCCCACTGACGGCTTCAGCCCCGGCCGCCCACCGCGAGCCGCAGCGTCACGATCTGGAAGGGCCGCAGCGCCACCCGCACCGCGTCACCGCCGTTCGCCGGCATCCGCACCTCTTCCGGCTGCTCCGCGAGCGGACGCTCCAGGAGGTCGGTGACCTGGACGCCGGCGAGCGGGAAGCCCGTGCGCAGCGTGCCCGCGGCCCGGCCGCCGAGGGACTCGTAGAGCCGGACGACGACATCGCCCGAGCCGTCGTCGGCGAGCTTCACCGCCTCCACCGTCAGACCGTGGCCGTCCACCGACACCACCGGCTCCGGCGCACCGCCCGAACCGGCCACCCGTAGCGGCAGGTTGAGCGCGTACCCCTCGGCGACCGCGTCGGTGACACTCGCGCCGGGCAGCAGGGAGTAGGTGAAGCGGTGCGCGCCCTGGTCGGCCTCCGGGTCGGGCACTCGCGGGGCCCGCACGAGGGAGAGGCGGACGGTGGTGGTCGTGCCGCCGTCGTCGCGGGTCGTGCGCGAGACGTCATGGCCGTACGTGGAGTCGTTGAGGACCGCGACACCGTAGCCGGGTTCGCCGATGTGGACCCAGCGGTGGCCGTACACCTCGAAGCGGGCCGCCTCCCAGCTGGTGTTGGTGTGCGTGGGGCGCTTGACGTGGCCGAACTGGATCTCGGCGCTGGAGTGGTCGGCGCGGACGTCGACGGGGAACGCGGCCTTGAGGATCTTCTCGGTCTCGTGCCAGTCGATCTCGGTCTCGACGTCGACGCGCTTGCTGCCCGCGCGCAGGGTGACGGTCTGCGTGATGCGGGAGCCCTTGCCGAAGGCGCGCTCCACACGGACGGCGGCACGCAGCGGCCCTTCCTCGGTCACCGTCACGGACTCGGCGTCGAGGAGATCGCGGTAGTGGTTCTTGTAGTGCTTGTCGATGTCCCAGGCGTCCCAGTAGTTGGGCAGGTCGCTGTGGAGGCGGAGCAGGTTGCCGGGGCCGGCGAGGACCTCGCGTTCCGCGGTCAGGTCGTACACGGAGGCCAGCGTCCCGTCGGGGCCGATGACGACGCGCACGAGCCCGTTGTCGAGCGTGCGGCCGTCCGTGACGGTGACGGGGTGGTCGGGGGCGGCGGGGGCCAGAGGCGCCGACCCGTTGGCGGGCACGTGGGTGCGGGCCAGGTCCCCGGCCGGGGTGCGGATCACTTCGGTACGGGCGTACGGGCTGGTGTTGAACACGTGCGGCCCACCCTCGCCACCCCCCAGCGCACCGACCGCCTCCGCCGTGATCGCTTCGAGTTCGGCCGCCACGCGCGCGTACTCCGCCTCGGCCTCGCGGTGCACCCAGGCGATGGACGACCCGGGCAGGATGTCGTGGAACTGGTGCAGGAGCACCGTCTTCCACAGCCGGTCGAGCTTCTCGTACGGGTACGCGTACCCCGGCGCGCGCAGGGCCGCGGCCGTGGCCCACAACTCGGCCTCGCGCAGGAGGTGTTCGCTGCGGCGGTTGCCCTGCTTGGTGCGGGCCTGCGAGGTGTACGTGGCGCGGTGCAGCTCCAGATAGAGCTCGCCCGACCACACCTGGTCCTTGGGGATCTCCTTGCTCGCCTCGGCGAAGAAGGCGTCCGGGTGCTCGACCCTGACCTTCGCGGAGCCCTCCAGGTCGGCCAGGCGGCGGGCGCGCTCCAGCATCTCGCGGGTGGGTCCGCCGCCGCCGTCGCCGTGCCCGAAGGGCGCGAGCGAGCGGGTGCCTCGCCCCTTGTCCTGGTAGTTGCGGACGGCGTGCGCCATCTCCTTGCCGGAGAACTCGACGTTGTAGGTGTCGACCGGCGGGAAGTGGGTGAAGATCCGCGTGCCGTCGATGCCCTCCCACCAGAACGAGTGGTGGGGCAGCTTGTTGGTCTGGTTCCAGGACAGTTTCTGCGTGAGGAACCACTCGTTTCCGGCGAGCCGGGCGAGCTGCGGGTAGGCGGCGTTGTAACCGAACGAGTCGGGCAGCCATACGCCCTTCGTCTCGACGCCGAAGTGCTCGATGAAGAAGCGCTTGCCGTGGACGAACTGGCGGGCGACGGCCTCGCCGCCGGGCAGGTTGCCGTCGGACTCGACCCACATCCCGCCGACGGGCGCCCACTGGCCCTTGGCGACGGCCTCCTTGATGCGATCCCACACGTGCGGGTAGTTGTCCTTGACCCACTCGTACTGCTGGGCCTGCGAGCAGGCGAAGACGAACTCGTCGTACTCGTCCGCGAGCGCCGTCACGTTCGAGAAGGTGCGGGACGTCTTGCGCTTGGTCTCCCGGATCGGCCACAGCCAGGCCGAGTCGATGTGCGCGTGGCCGACGGAGGAGAGGGTGTGCGCGCCCGCGTGCGCCGGCTTCGCGAGGGCCGGGGCGAGGACGGCGCGGGCGGCGGCGGCCGTGCCGGAGATGTCGTCGAGGTCGAGGGCGTCGAGCGCCGCTTCGAGAGTGTGCGCGATCTCATGGCGGCGCGGCTCGTGTTCGCTCAGCTCCAGCATCAGCTCGCGCAGGACCTGGAGGTCGAGCGAGAGGTGGAAGACTTCCTCGTCGAGGATCGCGAGGTCGGCGCTCCTGAAGGTGTAGAGCGGCTGGTCGCCCGCCGTGCGCGGGTCACCGAGCGGGGTGGGGTGGGCGAAGCGGTCGGCGAGGATGTCCGGGTTGGAGGCGGCCTCGATGAGGTAGTCGACCTCTTCACCGCCCTGCGCGGGGCGGGCCACGGGCACGTACTGGTTCTGCGGGTTGACGGCCTTGAGGGGGCGGCCGTCGGGGAGGTGGACGAGGGCCTCCGCCTGGTTGCCTGGCCAGTCGTTGACGAAGCCCAGGTCGAAGACGGCCTCGACGCGGCGGCCCGCCCACTCGGCGGGGACCGTTCCGTGCGCCGTGAACCAGGTGGTGCCCCAGGGCGGCCCCCACGGGGTGCCGACACTGAACGGCTTGTACGCGGCCGACTTCGCCTCGGCGAAGGGGACGGGCTCGCCGGGCGCGTGCCAGGCCTGGAGGGCGAGCGGGACCCGGGCGCTGTGGACGGCCGGCTTGACGCGCTGGTCGTGGACGCGGGCGACGCGCTGCTCGATGCGGCGGAGTTCGTCGTGCATACGGGCTCCTCTACTCGGGGGTGTCCGGCGGATCACGGGCCGGGGTCGCGACGCCTGGCACGGCACCTCGCCGCGACCTACCCGGCCCTGATCCGCCGGACACCCCCTAGCGGGTCAGGTAGGCGAGGCCGGGGTGGGCCGACGCGTATCCCTCCAGGAGGCGGCGGGCCACGGTCACGGAGTCGACGAGGGGGTGCAGGGCGAAGGCCTTGACGGCGGCGGCGCGCGAGCCGCCCTCGGCCGCTTCGAGCACCTCGCGCTCGACGGCCTTGACCGAGGAGACGAGGCCCGTGGCGTGGCCGGGCAGCGGCGCCACGCTGACGGGGTGCGCGCCGTTGGCGTCGACGAGGCAGGGGATCTCGACCACGGCGTCGTCGTCGAGGGACGGCAGGGCGCCGCGCCCGCGCACGTTGAGGATCAGCGTCGCGCGCTCGTCGCGGGCGATGGCGCGCATCAGGGCGAGCGCCACCTTCTCGTAGCCTCCCGACTCCTCCAGGTCGGCCGCGTCCCGCTCGCCCGCGCCGGACGCCTCGCGGTTGTGCGCCATGTACGTGGCCTCGCGCTCGGCGCGGGTGCGGTCCCAACTGGCGTACGACGGGTCGGCGTAGAAGGCGGCCTGCTGGTCGAGCAGGAACGCGCCGCGGGTGCGATCGGCCTCCTGGTAGGCGCGTACGGTCTCGCGGTTGAAGTAGTAGTAGTGCAGGTACTCGTTGGGGATCGCGCCGAGGGAGCGGAGCCAGTCCGTGCCGAAGAGGCGGCCTTCCTCGAAGGAGCCGAGCAGCTTCTCGTCGGCGAGCAGGCGCGGGAGCTCGTCGCGGCCGTTCACCTCGAGTCCGCGCAGCCAGCCGAGGTGGTTGAGGCCGACGTAATCGATCCAGGCCTCGCCCGGGTCGGCGCCGAGGACGCGCGCCACGCGGCGGCCGAGTCCGACGGGCGAGTCGCAGATGCCGATGACGCGGTCGCCGAGGTGCCGTGACATGGCCTCGGTGACCAGGCCCGCCGGGTTGGTGAAGTTGATGACCCAGGCGTCGGGCGCGAGTTGCCGGACGCGGCGCGCGATGTCGACGGCGACGGGCACGGTCCGCAGGCCGTACGCGATGCCACCGGCGCCGACGGTCTCCTGGCCGAGCACTCCCTCGGCGAGGGCGACCCGCTCGTCCGCGGCGCGGCCCGCGAGGCCGCCGACGCGGATCGCGGAGAACACGAAGTCGGCGCCGCGCAGCGCCTCGTCGAGGTCGGTGGTGGCGTGCACGGCGGGCGCGTCGGGGACGCCGGTGGCTTGTTCCGTCAGTACGCCGGTGACGGCCCGCAGCCGGTCCGGGTCGGTGTCGTGCAGCGTGACCTCGGTGACGCGGCCCGGCGCATGGTCGCCGAGCAGCGCTCCGTACACCAAGGGCACTCGAAATCCGCCACCGCCGAGAATCGTCAGCCTCATGCGCCGATCGTAGGGCAGCCTGGTCCGCGACCCGATCTTCGACCGGCGGAGGCCGCGATGAAACCCCCCACGCAACGACGGACAAGACGCCAACTCCTCACTCTGGCCGCGACCCTGGGCGCCCTCGCGCTCGGCGCGGGCACGGCGGTGGCCGCGCCCACCTGGACCGAGACCGGCACCGCGCGGGTGAGTTCACTCACCGGCAGCCAGGGCCTGGCGAGCCACGCCGACGGCTCCCTGGTGTACCGGGGCCTCGCTTCCGTACCGCTCGATCTGCGCACGGCGGGCTGGTCGCACATAGGCGACCCGGATGTGGCGCAGGGCTACACGTTCGACGCGTACCAGGGCGGCGACGCCACGACGAAGAAGATGTTCGCGGTGACGGCCCCCGACGGGAAGCGCACCACGTACGAACACGCCTTGGATCAAGGTGAGTTGCTCAACAACTCGTTCGCGTCCGTGTCGCCCGACGGGCAGTGGCTGGTGGCCGGCGAGTGGGGCACCATGAACCGGCTCCAGGTCTTCCCGGCGCCCGTGCTCAACCCGTCGGCGCCCGCGCCCGGCGCGAATCTCCCGCAGGCCGGGCAGATCACTCTCGACAAGCCGGTCGACAACATCCAGGGCTGCGACTTCACCGACGCCACACATCTGGCGTGCTCGTCCGACGGCTCGACGAAGGAGGTCCTGGAGGTCGCCCTGGACCGCCCCCTGGACGGCTCGCCGGTCACCGGACACGTCACGGCCGCGTTCGCGATCCCCCAACGCAGCATCTGTTCGGGCACCTTCGAGGCCGAGGGCGTCGACTACGACACCGCGAGCGGCACGCTGCGGGTGGAGATGGTGCCGCCCTCGCCGTGTCTGGTGACGACGACGGTGATCTCGTACCGCAAGGGCTGACCGTGACCTCGGGCCGTAAGACCTGAGGTGTGGGACGGCGGGGTTCGGGGGATGGTCGCGATCATGACAGATCGCACGTCCCCCTCCCCGTCGGCCCCGTCCGGCCCCTCGGACCCGTCGGATTCGGCGGCCGGGGCCCTGAACACCGCTCCCCCGCGCCGCCCGCTGCGCCAGCTCCTCGCCGCCTCGGTCGGCAACGCCGTCGAGTGGTACGACTGGTACGCCTACACCTTCCTGGCCACGTACATCGCGGGCCAGGTGTTCCCCAAGGGCTCGGGGAACTCCCTCGTACCACTGCTCTCCACGTTCGCGGTGTTCGCCGTCGGGTTCTTCATGCGGCCGGTCGGCGGGCTCCTCATGGGAGCGGTCGCCGACCGGCACGGCCGCCGGGCCGCGCTGACCGTGACCATCCTGCTGATGGGCGGCAGCAGCCTGCTCGTCGGACTCACCCCGACGTACGCGGCCGCGGGCGTCCTCGCGCCCGTGGTGCTCGTCCTCGCGCGGCTGCTCCAAGGGCTGTCCGTCGGGGGCGAGTTCGCGGCCTCGACCACCTTCCTCGTGGAGTCGGCGGGCCCGGGGCGGCGCGGACTGTTCTCGTCCTTCCAGTACGTGTCGACGTCCGCCGGACAGCTCGCGGCGTCCGGTGTCGCGGCGGCGCTGGTGAGCACGCTCGGCGACGGGCAGATGGACGGCTGGGGCTGGCGCGTGCCGTTCGTCCTCGGAGCGCTCCTCAGCCTGGTCGGCTTCTGGATCCGGCGCGGCGCGTACGAGACACGCAGCGCCGAGCAGCGTGCGGCCGAGCGGCCGGGCCTCTTCGACGCGCTGCGCCATCACCCGCGCGAGTCCCTCCTGATCTGCGGCATCACCGCGGGCGGCACGCTCGCCTACTACACGTGGACGTCCTATCTGCCCACGTACGCGGAGCTGAACGCGGGCATCGACAAGGCGGACGCCCTCGTCGCGGGGACCATCGCGCTGGCCTTCTTCGCCCTGCTCCAGCCGATCGGCGGAATGCTCTCGGACCGGTTCGGGCGCAAGCCACTGCTCCTCTTCTTCGGCCTGGGCTTCGCGCTGCTCAGCGTGCCGCTGCTGCGCTCGCTCGGCAGCTCGTTCGCCTCGCTGCTCCTGGTGCAGTGCGCGGGCATGGTGCTGCTCACCGGCTTCACGTCGATCTCGGCCGCGGTCAACGCCGAGGTGTTCCCCGCACGGGTGCGCGCGGCGGGCATCGGGTTCCCGTACTCGCTCACCGTCGCCGTCTTCGGCGGGACGGCTCCCTATGTCGGCACGCTGTTCAAGGAGACCGGGCACGCCGGGCTCTTCCCCTGGTACGTCGCCGTGCTCTGCCTCGTGTCGTCCGTGGTGTACCTGCGACTGCCGGAGAGCGCGCACAAGGAGCTCGACCGCTGAGGAGCGTTGCACAGAGTGCAACCGCGGTTGCGCCTCTTGCCAGTCGAATGGGCACGCGCCAGGGTAGGAGCCACGTCACTCTGACCCCGGAGGTACCAGGAATGAGCAGCAGCACCAGCCGCCGCCGCTTCCTCGGCGGGATCGCGGCCGTCGCGGCCGGCGGTGCCGTCACGGCGGCGGCGGGTCCCGCGCAGGCGCGCCCGCCACGCGCGGGACGGCCCCTGTACCTCGGCACGTACACATCCCAGGACGGCGGTGGCAGCGGCATCGGTCTCGCCACGTACGACGCGAGCACGGGCCGTATCACCGGGACCGGCACGATCGACGGGGTGGCCGACCCCTCGTATCTGGCGGTGCATCCGCGCGGCCACACTCTGTACGCGGTCGACGAGGGGCAGGACGGCGGCGTGACGGCGGTCCGGCTCGCGGACCGGCGCGCGCTCGGCCGGCAGAGCACGGGCGGCGCGGGCCCCTGCCATCTGTCGGTGCACCCGAGCGGCGGGTGGCTGCTGAGCGCCAACTACCTTTCGGGGAGCGTCGCCGTGCACCCCATCGCCGACTCCGGCGCACTCGGTGAACGCACCGCTCTCGTCACCCACTCGAAGCCCGCGCCCGGCCCCGGCCAGGAGGGCCCGCACGCGCACCAGATCGTCACGTCCCCGGACGGGCGGCACGTGCTCGCCGTCGACCTGGGCAACGACACCGTCTACACGTACCGCCTCGACACGACGGCCGGGACGCTCACGCAGGTGTCGTACGCGTCCCTGCGCCCGGGCGCGGGCCCCCGTCACCTCACGTTCCACCCGGGTGGCCGCTTCGCGTACCTCGCCAACGAGGTGGACAACACAGTGGTCGTCTGCGCTTACGACCCGGGGACGGGACGCCTCACGCCCGGCGAACCCCAGTCCACCGGCACCGGTCCGGGCTCCAGCTACCCGGCGCAGATCCTGGTCACGGCCGAGGGCGGCTTCGCCTACCTCGCCAACCGCGGGCACAACAGCCTGACCCGGTACGCGATCGAGGCGGACGGCGCGCGGCTGCGCCTGCTCGACACGGTGCCCGTCGGCGGCGACTTCCCGCGCCAGATCGCCTTCTCGCCGGACGGGCAACTCCTGTTCGCCGCGAACCAGAAGTCGGGGTCCGTGACCGTCTTCCACGTCGACCACTGCGGCGGCGGGCTCACCCCGGCGGAGGGCCCCGCGTTCGCCGCACCGATCGCCGTCTGCGCGCTGCCGCTGTAGCGCGCGGGGTCCGGAAGCCGCGGGGCCGGCCGACGAGGCCGACCAGCGCCGGCAGGAGGCCGGCGACGGCGGCTCCCGTGACGAGGACGGCGGGCACGAAGACGGCCGGCCCCGCGTGGGGCCGGCCGTCTTCGTGCCCGCCGTCAGGTCACCGCATGATCCCGGTGAGCGCGTCCCCTTCCTTCGCGCACTCCCACGCGCCGTCGCAACACGCCTGCCAGGACCGGGCGTCGGGTCCGAGGAGCACGACGCGCTGGCCGACGGCCGCGGGCGTCAGCAGGGACAGGCGCAGTCCCGCGGTCTCGACGACCAGGCCGGAGGCGGTCCGGCCCGCTCCCGCCGCCGGGCCGTCCGACAGCCGCGTGGCCTCGGGCAGTGCCTCGGCGACCTCGCCCGCCGGGTAGCCGAAGAGGTCTATGTCGTCCCAGGCGACCGGTGTCGCGGGGGCGGGAACCGTGGTGGTGACGTCGAGCCGGGACAGCCGGTCCGCCGCGCCCGGGCCGCCGCCGCTGAAGCCGAGTGTGACGCCGTCGAACTCCGCCTCGAAGGCCCAGTCCGGTTCGTGGAGAAGGTTGTTGAGCCACGCGTCGTGCGCATGCCGCAGCTCCGGGTACTGCTCGCGCGTCAGTGTCATGCACTGCCGCCTACGCGTGATCGCGCCCTCGGTGAGTTGGGAGAGCACCTCGTCGGGCGTCATCCCGAACCGCACCGCGCCCGCACCGTCGGGCAGCGTCACGCCTGTGTCCTGCGACAACTCCAGCATCGCCCCATTGTTCACGGCGGGGCCCGGGAGACAACCCCCCTGCGGTCCCGCGCACCCCTCCAGCAAACCTGCACACCGAATGCGCAGTCCGGTCACGGTGTGCTGTGAATGTGCACAACCCTCAAATGCCGCCCCGGCCATAAATGCGGGAGTGTCCATTTTGCAGAAATTCATGGAGCCCGCTCGGGAATTCTGACCTGTGGATCCTGTGAAGGGTCTGCCCACACCCGGTGAACACTCCTGCACGCGGCGGTAATTACGTGCCCGCACAGCCTCTGACCGGGGACCTTCCGATTGGATGTGCGAGGCGTCCGCGTGCTTTGATCCTCCGCACTGCGGGAGTTACGCAAGTGATTCACGCATTCTGGTAATTACCAATGAGAAGGGCAGCTCATCATGAACTCCACCCCCCAGGTTCAGACCCTCGAGATCTCCGACGCCGACCTCGACAACGTCTCGGGCGGCCTCGTGGGCGGCCTCGCCGCCAACCTGACCGGCACGGCTGACTCGATCGCCCCCGTCTCCGGCGTCGTCGGTGGCCTGACCGGCACCGTCGAGGGCCTGACCGGCGTCAACACCGCCGCCGTCACCGGCCTGGCCACCGGCCTGACCGCTGGTCTCTGAGCCACGGCTCTGCCAGGGCCCCGGAACCTCCCCCCGGTTCCGGGGCCCTTGGGCACTCCCGGCACCTCGCCGGACCGGAAGACACGTAAGGGAAGTACGTCGTGCAGTTCCGCCAACAGGCCCTGTCCAAACTGCAGTCGCCCGAGGAACTCGACCTTCCCGTGCGGCTCGCCAGGCCCCAGGGCGTACTCGCGCTGGCCGTGACCCTCGTCGTGATGGCGGCCGCGTCCGTGTGGGCGGTGACCGGGTCCCTCTCCTCGACGCTGCGGGTCCCCGGCGTCCTCACCCACGCGCAGGGCAGTTACGTCCTCCAGAGCCCCGTCACCGGTCAGGTCACGGGCGTGCTCGCCAAGGAGGGGCAGCGCCTCGCCGCGAACTCCCCGCTCCTCAAGGTCAGTACACCGCAGGGCGACCGCTATGTGCGGACCGTCGACGCGGGCCGCGTCACCACGCTCGTCGCCCGGATCGGCGCGGTGGTCACCACCGGTTCCGACGTGGCGACCGTCGAGAAGACCGGCGCCAAGGACCCCCTCCTCGCGGTGCTGTACGTCCCCGCGGACCGCGCGGGCACCGTGCCCGTCGGAGCGGACGTCGACCTCACCGTCCAGTCTGCGCCGTCCCAGCAGTACGGCATGCTGCGCGGCCGCGTGCAGGCGGTCGGGCGCGGCGCGCAGAGCAGTCAGCGGGTCGAGGCGTTCCTCGGCGACAAGGAACTGGCCACGCAGTTCACGAAGGGCGGCCCGGCGGTCGCGGTCCTCGTGAAGCTCGTCGCGTCGTCCTCCACCAAGTCGGGTTACGCCTGGTCCTCCAAGGGCGGACCGCCGTACGCGCTCGACTCGATGACCCCCGCCTCCGGCGCCGTGCACCTCGCCGAGCAGCGCCCGATCGATTGGCTGCTCCCGTGAGCCCCTCCCCCGCAGTCCAGCAGCAGCTGCCCCCGGCCGGACACGGCCGCCGCCGCGCGCGCCCCGCGCCGAAGCCGCCGCGCCGCCGCCACCGCACCGTCCGCACGCCCACCGTCCTCCAGATGGAGGCCGTCGAGTGCGGCGCCGCGTCCCTCGCGATGGTCCTGGCGCACCACGGCCGGCACGTCCCTCTGGAGGAGCTGCGCATCGCGTGCGGCGTCTCGCGCGACGGCTCGCGGGCCAGCAACCTCCTGAAGGCGGCCCGCAGTTACGGGATGACCGCGCGCGGCATGCAGATGGAGCCGGCCGCGCTCGCGGAGGTCGAGGCGCCCGCGATCCTCTTCTGGGAGTTCAACCACTACGTCGTCTACGACGGCATGGGCCGGCGCTTCGGGCGGCGCGGCGTGCACATCAACGACCCGGACAAGGGCCGCAGGTTCGTGCCCTCCGAGGACTTCGACACCAGTTTCACGGGCGTCGTCCTGGTCCTCGAACCCGGCGACGACTTCCGCACGGGCGGACGCAGGCCCGGCGTCCTGCGGGCGCTGCCCGCGCGCCTTCGCGGCACGACGGGCACGATGTTCGCGGCGCTGCTCGCCAGCCTCCTGCTCGTCGCGGTCGGCGCGGCGCTGCCCGCGCTCAGCCGCACGTACATCGACATGTTCCTGATCGGTGACCAGACCTCGCTGCTCGGCGCGCTGTTCGCCTCGATGGGCGCGATGGTGGCGCTCACGGCCGTGCTCACCTGGCTCCAGCAGGCCAATCTGCTGCGCGGGCGCGTGATCGCGTCGACGCTGAGCAGCGCCCGGTTCTTCGGCCATCTGCTGCGGCTGCCGGTGACGTTCTTCGCGCAGCGCAGTCCGGCCGATCTGGTGCAGCGCCTGCAGTCGAACGACGCGGTCTCCGAGACGCTCGCGCGTGACCTGACCGCGGCGGGCGTCGACGGCGTCGTGGTCCTCCTGTACGCGGCGCTGCTGTGGACGTACGACCCGCAGCTCACGCTGGTGGGTGTGGGCATCGCGCTCGGGAACGTCGTGGCGATGCGGATCGTGATCCGGCTGCGGGCGACCCGTACGCAGAAACTGCGCGCGGACACGGCGCGGCTCACCAACACCTCGTACACCGGCCTTCAGCTCATCGAGACGATGAAGGCGACGGGCGGCGAGAACGGGTACTTCCGGCGCTGGGCGGGGCAGCACGCGACCACGCTGGAGGAGCAGCAGCGGCTCGGGGTGCCGAGCGCGTGGCTCGGCATCGTGGCACCGACCCTGGCGACGCTCAACAGCGCCCTGATCCTGTGGATCGGCGGCCTGCGCGCGGTCGAGGGTCATCTGTCGGTGGGCCTGCTCGTGGCGTTCCAGGCGCTCGTCACGCGTTTCACCGCGCCGATCACGCGCCTCAACGGTGTCGCGGGACGCATCCAGGACTTCGCCGCCGACGTGGCGCGCCTCAAGGACGTGGAGAGCTTCCCGGCGGACGCCCTGTACACGCGGCCCGACGCGGCGGCGAGCACGCGCCGCCTCAAGGGACACGTCACGCTCGACGACATCACCTTCGGGTACAGCCCGCTGGACAAGCCGCTCCTCACGGGCTTCTCACTGGCGGTCGGACCCGGTCAGCAGGTGGCGCTCGTCGGCGGCTCGGGCAGCGGCAAGTCGACGGTGTCGCGGCTGATCTCCGGGCTCTACAGCCCGTGGGAGGGCACGATCCGCATCGACGGACAGCGTCTGGAGGACATTCCGCGGGGCGCCCTGTCGGCGTCGGTGTCGTTCGTCGACCAGGACGTGTTCCTCTTCGAGGGCACGGTCCGTGACAACGTCGCGCTGTGGGACCCGTCGATCCCCGACGAGGCCGTCGTCGACGCTCTCAAGGACGCGGCGCTCTACGACGTCGTCGCGCGCAGGCCCGGCGGGATCCAGGGCCGGGTCGAGCAGGACGGGCGGAACTTCTCCGGCGGTCAGCGCCAGCGCCTGGAGATCGCGCGGGCCCTGGTGCGCCGGCCGAGCATCCTCGTGCTCGACGAGGTGACCAGTGCGCTCGACGCCGAGACGGAGCAGCTCATCATCGACAATCTGCGGCGCCGCGGCTGCGCCTGCGTCGTGATCGCGCACCGCCTCAGCACGGTGCGCGACAGCGACGAGATCGTCGTCCTCGACCACGGCCAGATCGTCGAGCGGGGCCGGCACGAGGCGCTCGTCGCCGCCGGCGGGCCGTACGCCGAGCTGGTCAAGGAGCACTGACGTGACGTACGCAGATCAGGAGTACGCGGCCGGCGACCAGGTGACCGCCTCGTTCGGCTCCCTGGGCATGCCGGTGGACTGCGCCGGCATGCGCAGCCTGAACCTCGAAGGACCGCAGGTCCTGTGGCTGGTCGTCCAGGGCGCGCTCGACCTGTTCGCGGTCGACGCGGCCGCCCAGGGCCACTGGCACTTCCTGGGACGCCTGGAGGCGGGCACTCTGCTGCTCGGCCCGGTCGAGGGACCCCAGCACACGTTGGTGGGGCGCCCGTTGCAGGGCTGCCTGCTGCGCCGCATCGGCCTGCGCGAACTGCAGCGCCCCGACTACGGCGACGCCTCGTGGTCGTACGACCAGCAGTACCTCAGCCAGTACGACACCCAGGACGCCGCCCTCAGCCTCCTCGAGCACGCCTTCGCCCTGGGTGTGGGCCGCAGCCAGCGCGTCCTGTTCGAGGCACCCCTCGACGGCCGGACGGTCGGCGACGACTCCGTGGGCGACGACGACATCCTGTGGCTGCCGATCCTGCCGGGCAGCGTGCAGTACGGCGCGTCGTACAGCGCGGACACCGTGGGCGAGCTGCTCGTCGACGGCTCGATGTGGCAGCGCATGGTCAACCAGCAGTTCCGGCTCCTGTCTGCGCTCGACCGGTGGATCGAACGCCTGGAGAACGCGCACGAGACCCGCACGGCGGCGGGCATCAAGGCGGGCGAGACCGTCCGCGAGGAGGCCGACCGGACGCTCCTCGCGTCCATCGGCCGCCAGGGCAAGGGCAGTTCACGTCGCGGCTCCTCCTCCGGGAACAGCGACGACGCGACGTACGCGGCGTGCAAGCTGGTCGCGGGCGCGGCGGGGATCACGCTCGCGGCGCCCGAGCGCAGCGGCGCCGTCAGCGACCGCGTCGACCCGGTCGAGCAGGTCGCCGTCGCCTCACGGATCCGCACCCGCGCGGTCCGCCTCGACGGGCGCTGGTGGCGCGAGAACGCGGGCCCCCTGGTGGGGCACCGGACGTCCGGCACCCCGGTCGCGCTGCTGTGGCGCCGCGGCGGGTACGAGGCCGTGCATCCGTCGAGCGGGCGGCGGACCCGGATCGACGAGGACAACGCGGAGGAGTTCGAGCAGCGGGCGGTCATGCTGTACCGGCCGCTGCCCGACCGGGCGCTGAGCCCGCTGCGGCTGCTCCGGTTCAGCGCGCGCGGCACGCGGGCCGACGTGCGCAACCTGCTGCTCGCCGGGCTCGTGACGGTCGCGATCGGGGCCCTGGTGCCGGTCGCCACCGGGCGGGTGCTCGGCGTGTACGTGCCGAACGCCGAGACGGACCTCATCGTGCAGGTCTCCCTCGCGGTCATGGTGACGAGCATCGTGTCGGCCGCGTTCATGCTGCTGCAGAATCTGACGATCCTGCGCATGGAGGGCCGGATCGAGAGCGCGCTCCAACCCGCCGTGTGGGACCGCCTGTTGAGGCTCCCGACGCGGTTCTTCGCGTCGCGGTCCACGGGTGAGCTGGCGAGCGCCGCCATGGGCATCAGCTCGATCCGCCGCCTCATGTCCGGCGTGGGCCCGGTGGTGGTGCAGTCCGGCACGGTCGGCGCGATGAACCTCGTCCTGCTCCTCCTCTACAGCGTCCCCCTGGCGCTGACCGCGCTCGCCATGCTCGCGGTGATCGCGGGCGTGTTCCTCACCCTCGGGCTGTGGGAACTGCGCTGGCAGCGCCGCCTCGTCGTGCTCGGAAACAAGCTCAACAACCAGGCGTTCCAGACGCTGCGGGGCCTTCCCAAGCTGCGGGTCGCGGGCGCGGAGAGCTTCGCGTACGCCTCGTGGGCCGGGGAGTTCGCGCGCAGCCGCGAGCTACAGCGGCGCGCGGGCCGCATCAAGAACCTCACGACGGTCCTCAACGCGGTCTATCTGCCCCTGTGTTCGCTCGTGATGTTCATGCTGCTCGCGGGCCCCGCGCGGGGCACCCTCTCCGCGGGCGACTTCCTCACGTTCAGCACCGCGGTGACGATGCTGCTGTCTTCGGTCACACAGCTCACGGGCGCCCTGATCTCGGCGGCGGCCGTCCTGCCGATGTTCGAGCAGATCAAGCCCGTCCTCGACGAGGCACCCGAGGTGCGGGCCGCCAGCACCCAGCCGGGCGAGCTGACGGGCGAGATCGAGGCGCGTGGCGTGTCCTTCCGCTACACGGACGACGGGCCGCTCGTCCTCGACGACGTGAACCTGTCCATCAGGCCGGGCGAGTTCGTCGCGGTCGTCGGTCCGAGCGGCTGCGGCAAGTCCACGCTCCTGCGCCTCCTCATCGGCTTCGACAAGCCGGTCTCGGGCGGTGTCCTGTACGACGGCCAGGACCTCGGCGCGCTCGACCAGGCCGCCGTGCGCCGGCAGTGCGGCGTCGTCCTGCAGAACGCGCAGCCGCTGACCGGGTCGATCCTGGACTGCATCTGCGGTGCCGAGGTGTTCACGCAGGAGGAGGCGTGGGAGGCGGCGGCGATGGCGGGGCTCGCCGAGGACATCAAGCGGATGCCGATGGGCCTGCACACGATGATCGCCGGCGGCGGCGCGATCTCCGGCGGCCAGCGCCAGCGCCTGATGATCGCGCAGGCGCTGATCCGCCGGCCGCGCATCCTGTTCTTCGACGAGGCCACGAGCGCGCTGGACAACGAGACCCAGCGCACGGTCATCGACAGCACCCGCGCCCTGAAGGCCACGCGTGTCGTCATCGCGCACCGCCTGTCCACGGTGATGGACGCGGACCGGGTGATCGTCATGGCGGACGGCCGGGTCGTCCAGCAGGGACCGCCGGCCCAGCTGCTCGCGGACACGAACGGACGGCTGCACGAGCTGGTGCGGCGTCAGATGGCCTAGGGCCTCTCGTTCGGATCAGGCTGGGCTCGCGGGGACGCGGCCCGCGCAAGGACATTGACAGAACCCCTCAACCCTGTGAACCTTCGTGCTCGAAGTTGCTCGAAATGGCAATAGTTCAAGCACTGGCAAACATCGACCGGCCGGGCTCCATGGGTCACTCGGGTTGAGCGGAGATGCACCTTGCACGGATTGCGAAGACTGCGGCAACGGCGGCTGAGACGGCAACGCCCGTCTCGCGGGGGCACCTTGGCGGTGATCGGCACGGCCGCACTCCTCGGCGCGACCCTCCTCGGGGCCCCCGCCCAGCAGGCGAAGGCGGCGACTCCGGGCAGCGGGGTGCTCGACGACGCCCACAAGAGCGTGACGTGGCAGAGCCCGGTGTACGCCGCGGGAACCGTGGGCGATCCCGGCAAGTGCCCGGCCGCCGCGGACGACCCCGACAACAAGGTGTGCGACCGCTTCGACCTCAAGGTGTCGGTCCCTGACGGCTACTGGGACGACAACCCCGAGGGCGGCGTCCCCGTCTCGATCGAGTGGGCGAAGCAGCCCACCGACGACTTCGACATGTACGTCTTCGACGACGCGGGCAAGCAGGTAGCCGCCAGTGCGGGCACGGCCGACCCCGAGGCCACGGTGATCCCGAAGGCCAACGGCACGTACCACGTCGTGGTCGTCCCCTACGACGTGCACGACAACTCCTTCGTCGGCAAGGCGTATCTGCCCGAGACGACCGACGCGGGCGACCTGACCTCCTTCACGGGCAAGGACGGCAGCTACACCGTCGGCGCCGGCGCCCTCAAGGCGAGGGCCGACTTCCTGACGGGTGGTCAACTGCGGCTCCAGGCCGACCCGTCCGGCACGTTCAGCGACCCGGCAGGATCGCAGATCGTGCGCAAGCAGCCCGCGCTCGACAAGCACACTTCGTCGTTCGACGCGGGCGCGTACTACGGCATCCGCTCCTCCGGCGCCGTCCTGCGCGTCTACAAGCAGCCCCTGCGCTTCGGCCTCTACAAGGCCGACAACAGGACGCGGATCTGGCAGGAGGACAAGCCCCTGCGCTGGTCCACCGGAGGCATGCGGCAGAGCCTGGAGCGCGGCAAGGACGAGCAGTTCTTCGGCGGCGGCGAGCAGAACGGCTCGTTCTCGCACCGCGACAAGACGGTCTACGTCGCGAACAACACCAACTGGAACGAGGGCGGTTACAACAACTCACAGCCGTTCTACCTCTCTTCGGCGGGCTACGGCGTCTACCGCAACACCTTCGCCCCCGGCGTCTACGACTTCGGCCCCTCGGTCCACACGGGCCAGCAGGAGCGCCGCCTCGACGCCTACTACTTCCTCGGTGACGCGAAGAAGGTGATCGGCGGCTACACCTCGCTGGTGGGCAAGCCGTTCATGCCGCCGGTGTACGGCCTCGAACCCGGCGACGCCGACTGCTATCTCCACAACGCCAACCAGGGCGAGCGCCACACCCTCGACTCCCTCAAGGTCGCCGACGGGTACGTCGACCACCAGATGCCGCTCGGCTGGATGCTGGTCAACGACGGCTACGGCTGCGGCTACGAGAACCTCGCCGAGACCGCGAAGGGCCTCCAGGAGCGGGGCGCCGAGATGGGGCTGTGGACCCAGGACGGCATCGACAAGCTCGCCGACCAGGTGAAGGCCGGGCAGCGGGTCGCGAAGCTCGACGTCGCCTGGATCGGCAACGGCTACGGCATGTCGTTGGACGCCTGCGACAAGGCGAAGGCCGGTATCGAGGACAACAGCGACGCGCGCGGCTTCGTCTGGATGCCCGTCTCGTGGGCGGGCGCGCAGCGCTGCGGCGTGCTGTGGAGCGGCGACCAGAAGCTGTCGTGGGACTTCGTGCGCTGGCAGATCCCGACGTACGCGGGCGCCACGATGTCGGGCATCGCGTACAACTCCGGGGACGTGGGCAGCATTTACAGCCACGACGCCAAGATGTACGCGCGCGACCTCCAGGCCAAGACGTTCCTGCCGGCCATCATGACGATGGACGGCTGGGCCACGGACATGACCACCGGCAAGAAGATCAACCAGCAGCCGTGGGTGGACGGCGAGCCCTACACGTCCATCAACCGCAAGTACCTTCAGCTGCGCGAGCGCCTGCTGCCGTACCTGTACACGCTGTCCGCCGAGGCGGCGAAGACCGGTGTCGGCGGGGTGCGCCCGCTCTACCTGGAGTACCCGGACGACCCCGCAACGCTCGGCGCGAACGCCAAGTACGAGTACCTGGCGGGCGACGACTTCCTGGTCGCCCCGGTCTACAAGGACTCGGACACCCGCGACGGCATCTACCTGCCCAAGGGCACGTGGACGGACTACTGGACGGGCAGGACCTACAAGGGTCCGACCACGATCGACGGCTACCACGCACCCGTCGACACGCTCCCCCTCTTCGTCAAGTCCGGTGCGGTCGTGCCGATGTGGCCGAAGGGGACGACGTCGTACAAGTCCCGTGACGTCCATGAGCTGGACTGGGACGTGTATCCGCAGGGCCGTTCCTCCTACACGCTGTACGAGGACGACGGCGTGACGCGCGACTTCGCCAAGGGCGCGTCGGCGACGCAGCGCGTCACGGTCGACCAGGGCAAGCACTCGACCGAGGTCAACGTCGGTGCGAGCAAGGGCAGTTACCAGAACAAGCCCGACACCCGCGCGTACCGGTTCACCGTCCACGGCGAGAGCGCGCCGCGCCGGGTGTCGGCGGAGGGGCGCACGCTGCCCCGCGTCGGCTCGGCGGACGCGCTCGCGGCGGCCGGGTCGGGCTGGTACTACGACGCGGACACGGGGGTGACGACGGTGAAGACCGCGCGCCAGTCCCTGGACCGCGGCTTCACGGTGACGCTGCGGCGCTGATCCGCACGGCGGAGTGAGGCGGGGGCGGGTCCGGTGGTACGGGCCCGCCCCCTCTCCGTTGCCGCGGACTGCCGTATCGCGTGCGTAGGCCTCCGGACGCCGACCCCGACCCCGCGCCGCACCAGGCGGTTTGCTGGTGCGACGCGGGCTGCTCGTACGATGTCCGCGAGTACGTTCGGGCCAGCGCACGGAGGGAGGGGCGAGGGTGTCGGCTACAGCCGATTCGCGGCGTCGTGTCCGCGTTGCGCCCGGCCAGTTCCCCCCGCCGGAACCCCGTCCACCACGCCGACCAGCACGTCTTCGGCCCGATGATAGGTTCAAACGCGTGATATCGACGGGGCCACTGAGCCGTACGGCGCTGAGCGGAGTCACTTTGGTGGGTGAGCGCGGACGCGTCGCACTCGTGCTGCCGTCCCGCGAGCCGCTCGGCGTCTTCGGTGTGTACGGGCGTCTGCTCGGCACCTTCGCGTAAGGGCTCGGGGAATGACGCAGAGCGACTGGCAGAACAACGTACTGCGGGACCTGCTCAGGCAGACCCAGGCACAACTGGGCGGGGAGGGCGGCGAGATGACGGCGTCGGACATGTCGAGTTCCGAGGTAGCGGGGCGAGGCGCCGGGGCCGAGGGAGAGGCGGAGCCCTCAGTGGCACCTTCGCCCGCCCCCGGGCGCGCACCGCTTCCGCGCCGACGCCCCAACACGTCTCCGTCACCGGACGCGGGGCCTGGCCCGTCGCCCTCACCGCCGCTCGCCCCGGACGACGACGCTGCGGGTGAGCCGATTTCCCCCACGGCCACCCCGGCGCCGCGCCGGACGGCGTCACTGGCGGCACGCCTCGCGGCGGGCCGAGCGGACCGACCGACTCCGCCGACCGACGCGGACGCGGTACCGGTCCCGGTCCCCGTCCCGGCGGCCTCAACCGACGCGCCCGCCGACGCCCCGCCGACCCCGAAGCCCTTGGCGCCGAAGCCCGGCCCCGGCAGCACGGGCACGTCACCCATACCGAACGTGTCCATCGAGATCGACAAGAAGGCCACCCCCACACCCGCGCCCCCGCCCGACGTCACGGACGCCGTGCCCGTCCTGGCGGCAGCCACCCACTCCCCGGCCCCGGACACCCCAACCCCCGTCCCCCAAGCCGACATCAGGGACGCCGCACCCACCCCCGACGCGCCCGCCCCACCCCCGAACCCCCCGGCCTCCCACCTCCCCTCCGCCCCGCCTCCCTCAGGACTCCCCGCCCCCTACACACCCGCGCCCGCGCCGACCCCTCAGCCGCACGCGCCCGCACCCCACGCCCCAGTCGCCCCCACCCCCCGCTCGCGGAACCCCCGGCTCCCCGCCTTCACCCCCGAGTCCGTCCCCACCGTCGACCCGCGGCTGGCCGGGGCGCTCGGGCGGGCTCAGCGCGGGGACACAATGGCCAGGCGCACGGGACATTCGCTGCGCAGGCTCGCCTCGTCCGCCGCGCCGGGAGTGTCCGAAGAGACGCGTCTCGCGCGGGCGGTGCAGCAGCCGGTGGCCAACGGCCGGGTGGTCGCCGTGACATCCATCCGCGGAGGCGTGGGCAAGACCACCGTGTCCGCCCTCCTCGCCCGCACCCTGAACCACTACCGGCACGACCCGGTGCTCGCGCTGGAGGCGGACGCCGCACTCGGCACGCTGCCCGTGCGGCTGGGTGCCGAGTCGGTGCGCTGGTCGTGCCCCGACCTCGCGCAGATCCTCAAACCGTCGATGCGACTCACCGACGTCACCGGCTATCTCGTGCCGGTCACCGACGGCGGCTGGCTGCTGCCGGCGAGCCAGGGCCGCGTCGGCGCCCCGCTGGACATACGTACGTACCGGACGGTGTCGCTCGCGCTGCGACGCTACTTCGCGGTGACGGTCGTGGACTGCGAGACGCTGCCGGGCGAGGTGGCGCGTACGGCGATGGACACGGCGCACGCGCGCGTGGTGGTCGCCCCGATGACGGCGGAGGGTGTGGGCGGCACGCGCGTGGTGCTCGACTGGCTGGCTCAGCTCCCGAAGGCGGCCCTGGCCAGTACCGTCGTCGCGCTCACGTCGAGCGCGCCCGACATGACGCTCGACCTGAAGGCGGCGACCGCACATCTGCGCGAGACGGGTGTCGCGGTGGTGCACCTGCCGTACGACCGTCACCTGGCGGCGGGAGGCCCGATCCGGACGGCGCTCCTGTCGGAGGCGACACGCCGCGCGGCCACGGGTCTGGCGGCCGAGGCGGTGCAGCGGGCGGCGAGGTAGCGGCGGCGCACCGGTGGGCACCCGCCCGGCCCGCTCATCCCCGGACACGAGCCGGCCCAGGTGATCAGGGCTACGAACAGGGCGACTGGAGGGACGACGAGACCTGCGGCCATCAGCCAGCCCGTCCTCTCCGTCGTCTTCTCGCCGACCTCCCGAAACGGGGGCCCTAGGCACCCGCCCGCGCAGGGGAGTAGCTTGCGCTGCCAATGGTTTAGTCCTGAGCCGCCGCCACGGAAGAGGACCCATGCAGGAGTTCACCGTCCCGCGCCTCGTCGAGCCACTGCGTTCGGGCGGGCTCGCCGACTCCGTGTTCGCGACAGCCGAACGCGAGCCGAGACGCCTCCAGTTCTCGCGCCCGGGCGACGGCCATGGCGGGGGCACCTGGATTCCCGTCACCGCCGCCGCGTTCTGCGACGACGTGCTCGCCGTCGCCCGCGGCCTCCTCGCGAACGGGGTCCGTCTCGGTGACCGCGTGGCCCTCATGTCCCGTACCCGCTACGAGTGGACGCTCCTCGCGTACGCGCTGTGGACCGTCGGCGCCGAAGTCGTCCCCGTGTACCCGACGTCGTCCGTGGAGCAGGTCCGGTGGATCCTCCAGGACACGGGCGCGACCGGCATCGTCGTGGAGAACGAGAACCACGCGATGACCGTGGCCGCCGCGTACGGCTCGCAGAATGCGCTCACGCGGATCTGGCAGCTCGACAGCGGCTGCGTGGCGGCGCTCGCCGACGACGGGGTGGGCGTGGCCGACGAGGACGTGCACCGGCAGCGCGCGGCCGTCGCCCCGCAGAACCCGGCGGCGATCTGCTACACCTCCGGCACCACGGGCCGCCCCAAGGGCTGTGTCATCACGCACGCGAACCTGGCGTCCGAGTGCGACAACCTGCTGGCCGGCTGGAGCCGTCTCCTCGAATCTCCCGGCGACGAACCCCCCTCGCTGCTCGCGTTCCTGCCGCTGTCGCACTGCTACGGCCTGATGGTCGTCGTCGGTTCGGTGCGCGGCGGTGTGCATGTGGCGCACCAGCCCGATCTCTCCCCCGAGAGCCTCCTGCCGGCGCTCGCGTCGTTCCGGCCCACGTTCATGTTCGGCGTCCCGTACATCTTCGAGACGGTCCTCGCCAGGTCCCGTGCGGCCGCCCAGCACGCGGGTCACGGCACGCTGTTCCGCAGGGCGGCGCAGGTCGCGGTGCGGTACGCGGAGGCGGCGGAGCGGCAGTCGCTCGGGCGCGGTCACGGGCCGGGGCCGCGGCTCAGGCTGCGGCACGCGGTGTACGAGCGGCTGGTGTACGCGAAGCTGCGCGCGGTCCTCGGCGGGCGGGTGCGGCACGCGGTGTCGGGCGGTTCGCCGCTGTCCCGCGAGACGGGTCTGTTCTTCGCGGGCGCCGGCATCACGGTCTACGACGGTTACGGCCTCACCGAGACGACGGCGGCGGTGACGGCGCAGCCGGTCGGCGCGGTCCGCTTCGGCACGGTGGGCCGGCCGCTTCCCGGGTGTTCCGTGCACATCGCGGACGACGGCGAGATCTGGGTCCGCGGCGACGTCGTGTTCCCGGGTTATCTCAACGACCCGAAGGCGACGCGAACGGCGCTGCACGGCGGCTGGTTCGCGACCGGGGACCTCGGACATCTCGACGACGGCTATCTCGTCATCACCGGCCGCAAGAAGGACGTCATCATCACGAGCGGCGGCAAGAGCATGTCGCCGCTGGTCCTGGAGGAGGACCTGCGGAGCCACCCGCTGATCTCGCAGTGCGTCGTCGTCGGCGACAACAGGCCGTACGTGGCCGCGCTCATCACCCTCGACCCGCAGGCCCTGCACCACTGGCAGCGCCTCAAGGGCCGCGCCCCGGCCGAGCCGGGCACGCTGACCGACGACGAGGAGCTGCGCGCCCAGATCCAGCGTGCGGTCTCCCGGGTGAACACGCGGGTCTCGCGGGCGGAGTCGATCCGTGAATTCCGCATCCTGCCGGGCGAGTTCACACCGGACAGGGGCCTGCTCACACCGTCGCTGAAGCTGCGCAGGAGCGCGGTCCTCGCCGCGTACGCCCAGGACGTGGAGCGGCTGTACACCCCCCGCGCGGCGGCGTCGTTCGCACGGGAGCCGTTCGGCCGGCGCTGACGTTCCCCGTGTCACGCGTCAACCACGGCTCGATTGCCTCATCCTCACCGGGGTATGGCCTGGCTAGCATGGAAGCACGGAGCGACCAGTGGTCGCAGCGCTGTCACCATCGGGCAGAATCCGCCCGCACCCGTCGGGAACGGTCGGATTCGGGCAGGCGGGGGATCGGGGGACGCACGGGTGGCGCACACGGGGGTTTCGGGGGTGCCGCAGGGGGCGGCGGACACCTGGCGGGTACGGATACGCGGCGCCGGAGGCACGCCCGTCGGCGCGGGCGTCCTGATATCCGGCGGACGCGTTCTGACCTGCGCCCATGTCGCACGGACCGCGCTCGGACTCGCCGACGACGAGAGCCCCGCCGGCGCTGAACTCGCTCTGGATTTCGCCGGGTCCGCGACGCGGGAGCCGGTCGCGGCGTCGGTCGCCGCGCAGGGCTGGGCCCCGCCTGTCGACGGGCGCGGCGACGTGGCCGTACTGGCGCTGCACGGCTCGGCCCCCGACGACTGCGCGCCCGCTTCCCTGCACGCCTGCGGCCCGGCGGGGGACCGGATCGTGCGGGTCTTCGGGCAGCCGCAGGCCGCGGGGCCCGGACGGTGGGTACGGGTCCAGCTCGTCGGCTCGGGCGGACTGAGCCCCGACTGGCTGCAGTTCGAGGGCGTGACCCAGCTCGGCGACCGCGTGCAGCAGGGCTTCAGCGGGGCGGGCGCCGTCGACGCGGCCGGGGACGTGCTCGGCATCGTCGTCGCCGAGGACCTGCGGGCGGCGCAGCGCACGGGGTGGCTGATCCCCGTCGAGGCGGCGGCACGCTACTGCCCGCTGATCTCCGATGCCGTGACCTCCCTTGAACACACGCCGAGTTGGCCCCCGCAAGCGGAGCGGGAGCTCACCTCGGCCCTGGTCCGCATCCCCAGCATGTACGACCCGCTGCGCCGCGAGCGGATCCTGCGCGACACCGGCGACGACGTGGTGCTGCTCGCCGCCCGCTCGCCGGTACTCCTGGAGGACGTACGCGCCGTGGTCGCCGTCTGCCTCCAGTACGCGGACGGCATCGACCGGCTCGCCGCGGCCCTGCGCTGGTACGAGCACGGCTCCCTGCCCATACGGGAGTTCGAGCGCGTACTGGCACGACTGCGGGGCGGCGGCGTGCCGCAGGAACCGGCGTCATGACGGCGGCGACACCGTCCCGCGCGGATCTCTACTGGGAACTGGCCCGCCGGCTCACCAAGGTCCACGGCGTCAGCGACGCGGCGCCCCGGGCCCGCGCCCTGCGCGCGGTCGAGGAGCGCTTCGGGCCGGTCGAGGCGGCCAGGTCGAACATGCTGATCGAGGACCTCACCGAGGTGCTGCGGGCGTGCGACCAGCGCCTGGGCGGGCTGCGCGCCTACCTGGAGGAGATCGGCCGCGACCGCACCAACACCGTGGCGTGGGGCGCCGTCGAGGAGGTCTACCGGCGGCTGCACCCGGTCCGGCTCCTCGCACCGGCCGACTACGACACACTGGCCGGCCTGCTCAAACAGTGCGCGACAGTCGAGGGCTTGCGGGCGCTCGCACTGCGGTTCCTGCCGTTCGTCCCCGACCCGGACACGTACGGGGACGCCCGCGCCGACCCCGTCGACGCCCTGCTCACCGCCTTCGAGGACGCGGCGCACATGGAGGACGAGCCGCATCCCCTGCTCGCCTTCGTCGAGGCGGTCGCGGTGCGCGAAGAGGGCGCTGCGGCACAGCAGTTGACAGTCTGGAACCGTCGCGTGGCACGGCGGCTCGGCTGCACGGACGGCCAGCTGCAGAGAGTCCGTGCCGCCGAAGCGGCGTACGCGGGGCGGCCGTTCGAGCCGAGCCGGCTGCTCATGGAGATCGTGTCGCACCCCGCGGCCCCCGACGAGTTCCACATACGCGGCTGGCTCCTCGCGCCCGGCGAGGGGCCGCGCGCCCTGCTCGGGGACCGCAAGGTCACCTCGCTGCGGCGTCTGGAGGAGATGGTTGCCGCGCTGCACCAGCTCACTCTGGACGAGCTCGGCGAGCTGAGCGCCGGGCTGCGGGTCGAGTTCATGCTCCCGCGCCCGCTGCTGTGGCTCGCGGTCGACCAGATCATGGTGCGCCCGTCGGGGTCCGTGGCCCGCCCCCTCGGCGCCGACCACACCGTCCTGGTCCGCAGCCGCGACCGGATCCGCAACCGCCACTGGTGGCCCGCCCTCCGGCGCCGCCTGAACTGGCTCGAGTTGCACCCCGAGGAACGTTTCGACGACGCGGCCGTCCAGTACGTGCCGCACGGCGGGAAACTGTCCCCCGCGGCGCTCGTCGCCCAACTCCGCCACGCCGAGACGCCGGTGTGCTTCGTCCTGTTCGAACCCCCGCAGTACACGGGCGACATGGCCGATGATCCGGTGACCGCGCTCCTGGAGGCGGGCATCCCGGCGATCGTCGCGGTCCGGGGCAACGGGGACCACGAGAACGCGCGTCTCGAACTGTGGAAAGTTCTCGACGGGAGGCTGGACGCGCTCCCGGAGCGGGTACGTGTCCTGAGGGGCGGCGTCGGCCCGGCGGGCGGCGCGTTGTCAACCCTGGACCTGCATCGCCACGTCACCCTAGTGTGGGACAGCCGTGACGGACTGGAGGGGGCGGAGGCCGTACTGGGGCATCCGCGGACCGGGGGTGGCATTCCATGAACGGGGACTCGACCGGCCGACAGGGCACTCCGCCACCGGCGGACCCCTCCTGGTGGGTCTTCCACGACAGCGGGGCACATCACTCCCCCGGCGACCCGCTGCCGCCGCTCCCTGCCGCACCGCCCTGGCGGCGCTTCAAGCCGGGCGCCCCGGGCGCCGCGATGACGGTCCCGGTGCCCACCGAGAGCACGGAGGCGGAGCGCAGGCTCGGCAAGCGGCGCGGCGGCACCCTCGACCGCAAGGTCCTCGAACTCGTCAACGCCGCCATCCACTTGCGCCGCCCGCTGCTCGTGAGCGGCCGTCCCGGCACCGGCAAGTCCAGCCTCGCGTACCAGATCGCCTCCGAACTCGGCCTCGGGCGCGTGCTGTGGTGGCCCGTCGTGA
Organism: Streptomyces sp. CB01635; assembly: GCF_002803065.1. Lineage (GTDB taxonomy): Bacteria > Actinomycetota > Actinomycetes > Streptomycetales > Streptomycetaceae > Streptomyces. Next base: position 781,683 of record NZ_NNBL01000001.1, on the reverse strand, counting down.
GCCGTACGTCGCTGCGGGACGGGCTCTACGACTACGACGCCATCGGCCGGGTGCAGGACGCGCCTCCCCCGTCCACCGCCGTACGCCAACCAGTGCCTGCGAAGGGCGAGTTGGGCAGCAGCCGGCCTCTTCCGGACATCGGCAGGTATCTCACGCTCGGGCCGCTCGGCACGGCGCTGCTGCCGTGGGCGCGGCCCCGGGTCCTGCTGATCGACGAGCTGGACAAGGCCGACATCGACCTGCCGAACGATCTGCTGCACACCTTCGAGGAGGGCGAGTTCCGGATCAGGGAGCTGGAGCGGCTCGCCCAGTCGCGCCGCGAGGTCTCCGTCGCCACGGCCGACCACGCCGCGCCGGTCACCGTCCGGGACGGCCAGGTCCGCTGCCGGGAGTTCCCCGTTGTCGTGATCACGAGCAACGGCGAGCGTGAGTTCTCACCGGCCTTCCGGCGCAGGTGCCTCGAAGTGGAGATGGCCGACCCCGACGAGCGGCGCCTCGCCGCCATGGTCGAGTCCCACTTCGGGGAGGGGGTCGACCCCCGCGCGGCGGAGCTCGTCCGCGGCTTCCTTGAGCACCGCGGCGACGGCGGACAGCTCGCCGCCGATCAGCTGCTCAACACGGTGCACCTGCTGACCAACGGCGCCGCCGACGCCGACGACGGATCCTGGGAGCAGCTCCGCGACGCGCTGTGGCACAGCCTGGCAACGGACTCCTCGCCATGACGGGCACCGGCCGGGTCCCCACGGCCCGCGAGTGGGCGGAGGCCCTCTGGCTCGCGGAGCGGATCGGTACCGACGCGCCGCCGGGCGAGGCGCCGCAGGACGCCCCTCGGGTGCCGCCCGCCACCGAGGCGCTTGCGCCGCCGGGCGGGGACAGCGAGCTGTTACCCGAAGCGCCGGGTCCGCGCCCGCACCGCGAGGAGCCGTACGGGAGCGAATACGGGCCGGACGCGGAGACAGGCTCCCCCGGTCCCACGTACGGCTTCGGCTTCGCGCCCGGCCCCGCCCCCGATGTCTTCGACGCCGACACCCGCCCCGGTGTCCTGCGCTCGCCCCAGAGACTCGCCCGCGCCCTGCGCCCCTTCAACCGCCGTGTCCGCGACCGCCACCGGCAGACCCTCGACGAGGAGGCGACGGCCGAGCGCGCCGCCGAACTCGGGCAGTGGAGCCCGGTGCTGACCGGTGTGCCGGACCGGTGGTTCGAGGTCGCGCTCGTCGTCGAGCAGAGCGTGTCGATGTCGGTCTGGCAGGGCGTCGCCCGCGAACTGTTCACGCTCCTCCAGCGCCAGGGCGCCTTCGCCGACCTGCGGATCTGGCGCCTCGACACCGGCGACGGCAAGTCGGCCGTGCTGCGGCCCGAAGGCGGCGGCGCGCGACGCGGGCCCGCCGAGCTGTTCCACCCCGAGGGCCGGCGCCTGATCCTCGTGTTGAGCGACTGCGTCGGCGACGCGTGGGCGGGCGGCGCCGTGCCGCGACTCCTGCACACCTGGGCGCGGCGCGCCCCGGTCGCCGTGCTCCAGCCGCTGCCGGCCCGGCTGTGGGACCTGTGTGAGGGTGTCCCACTCGACCTGCGGCTGCGGGGCGCGGCACCGGGAATGCCGAACGCGCGGCTCCAACTGCGCCGCCGCGGCCGCTGGACGCGCCCCTGCGACACGGGCGGACCCGTGCCCGTACCGGTCCTCGAACTGGAGCCGTCGTGGCTCGCCGGCTGGGTGCGGCTCGTCACGGGTGAGGCCACACCGTGGTGCGAGGCGGCCGTGCTCCTGGTCGACGACCAAGGCCTCGACCCCGAGTGCCTGCCCCCGTTCCCGTGGGAGGAGCGACGACGGCCCGTCCCGCCCGACCAGGCCGTGCGGCGCTTCCAGCACTTCGCGTCGCCCGCCGCGCGCCGCCTCGCCGCGCGGCTGGCGATGGTGCCGCTCCAGCCCACCGTCGTGGACGCTGTCCGCCGCCAGGTCACCCGGGTCGCGGGGCCGCTGCCGTTCGCGGAGATCCTCCTCGGCGGCCTGCTGTCCCTGCGCCCCGAGCGGGCGGGCACGGGCGTCGCGGAACCGGCGTACGAGTTCCTCGACGGCGTGCGCGGGCGGCTGCTGCGCGGGCTCGGGCGCACCGAAATCCTTCGAATGCTCCATGAGGTGACGGCCGTCGCCGGGCGCGTGACGGGGGCCAGGCCGGGGCTCCTGGGCACGCTGGTCGCGTCGCCCGCGGGCCTGGACGGGGCGGAACTGAGCGGTCCGGACCGCGAGTTGCTCGAAGCGGCACGGGGCGCGCTCACCGCGCTCGGGCCGTCGTACCAGGAGGCGTTGGACCGCGTGGTGCCGCCTCGCTCGTTCGTTGCGTGGCCCGGTGGGGAAGAGACGCAGGGGAGCGGCGCTCCTCGCCCGGTTCCTGCCGATGACTCCCGGCCGGTTCCGCCCGGTGGGGACGTGGCGCCCACGAGGGCTCAGCAGCCCGGGACAGCGGACCCGAACACGGAGGAAGAGCCTGTGGACCCCACCGCATCGCCCCTGGGACAGGCCCCGCTGGAGACCGAGCGGCCCGGCGCAAAGGCCCCGGACGGCGCCGATGCCAACGGGGCGGCGGCGGACTCCGGGAGCAGCGGCGGGGGGAGCGGACCGGGCGACGGCTCTGCCGGCGTGGTGCCCCCACGCGGACCGCGCCCGCCGGGCGGACCCGCCCGCCTGCCCCGCTCGATGCCCCTGCCCAACGCGCACTTCGCGGGCCGCGAGGACGAACTGCACGCGCTGCGCAGGCTGCTCGGCGGCGGCGGTCAGGCCGCGGTCCTGCCGCAGGCGCTGTACGGACTGGGCGGCGTCGGCAAGACGCGCCTCGCCATCGAGTACATCCACCGCCACCACCAGGAATACGAGCGGGTGTGGTGGATCGACGCCGAGCAGCCGTCCGTCATCCGCGAGCAGCTCGCCTCGATCGCGCCGGAGCTGGGCGCGGCCGCGGAGGGGCCCGGCGACGTGGTCGACCGTGTCCTCGCGGCACTGTCGGCGGGGACCCCGTACAAGCGGTGGCTGCTGGTGATGGACAACGCGGGTTCCCCGGAGGAGGTGACCCCGTACATTCCGTCGCTCCTCGGTGTGCCGGACGGAGTGGGGCACGTCCTTGTGACCTCACGGCGTTCGGGGTGGGCGGACCGGGTGCGCGCGCTGCGCGTGGACGTGTTCAGCCGGGAGGAGAGCATCGGGTTCCTGCGTGCGCGCACGCCGTGGACGAGCCAGGACGAGGCGGAGCGCCTCGCCGAGTCGCTGGGTGACCTGCCGCTCGCCCTTGAGCAGTGCGCGGCGCTCCAGACGCAGACGGGCATCGCGGCGCAGGACTACCTGGAGATGATCGAGAACCGGATGCCGGAGCTGCTCGCGGAGCCAACGGTGTCCGGCGCGCAGCCGGTGGCGGCCGTGTTCCGCGCGACCATGGAGGCGCTGCGCGAGCAGCACCCGGGCGCGCTCGAACTGCTGCGCCTGTTCGCGTTCTTCGGGCCCGAGCCGATCGCCCAGTCCTTCCTGCACGACGCCCGGCTCCTTCAGCTGCCGGGGCCGCTCGCGGCGGTGGCGAGGGATCCCCTGGAGCGGGGCCGCACCATCCGTGCCATCAACCAGTTCTCTCTGCTGACCGTCAACAGCGCCGCGGGGACCGTGCAGTTGCACCGCCTGCTGCGCGGCGTCCTCCAGGACGAGCTGACCGAGGACGAGCGCACCACGATGCGGCACCTGGCGCACCGGGTGATCTCCGCGCACGACCCGGGCGACTCGCAGCGCCCCGAGCACTGGCGCAACTACGCGGAGATCCTGCCCCACATCGAGCCCTCGGGCCTCCTCGACAGCGAGGACCGCGACACCCGCGCCACCGTGCTCGGCATCCTCGGCTATCTCATCGCGCGCGGCGACTTCCGCGGCGCGGCGGACCTCGCCCGGCGCGTCGCCGACACCTGGCGCGTGACGCTCGGCCCCGACGACCTCCAGACACTGTGGACACTCCGTCAACAGGCGAGCGCCCATTGGCAGTTGTCCGAGTTCGCCGAGTCCCGGAAGATCAACGAGGACATTCTGGCGCGGCTGCGCGCGACGGTCGGCGACGACCACGAGTACACGCTGACCGTGGCGGGCGCGACCGCGGCCGACCTGCGCGCCGCCGGCCGGTTCACCGAGGCGCTCGCCCTGGACGAGGACGCGTACGAGCGCAGTGTGCGGCTGTACGGCGCCGGGGAGCCGTACACGCTGCGCGTCGGGCACAACTACGGCGTGAGCCTGCGCGTCAACGGCCTGTACGCGGAGGCCCTCGCCCTCGACCAGCAGGTGTACGGCGACCGCGTGACGGCGTTGGGCGCCACCGCGCGCTCCACCCTGTTCTCCGTCAACAACGTGGCCCGAGACATGCGGGAGTGCGGGCGGTACGCGGAGGCGCTCACCCTTCAGGAACGGACGCTTCAGCAGTACCGCGAGCAGTACGGCGACGACCACCCGCACACCCTGCGCGCCGTCAAGAACATGTCGGTGACCTGCCGCAAGGCCGGCGAGTTCGAGCGGGGCCTCGCGCTGGCGCAACAGGTGCTCGGCCTGTACCGGACCCATTTCGGGCCGCGGCACATCGACACGCTCGCCGCCCTGACCAACCTCTCCAACGACCTGCGGCTCACCGGCGATCCGCAGGCAGCCCGCCAGGCCGCCGCGAGCGCCCTCGTGGACTACCGCGCGATTCTCGGCGAGGCGCATCCGCTCACCTCGACGGCGGCCGTCAACCACGGGGCAGCACTGCGGGCGGCGGGCGAGCCCGCGGAGGCGCTGCGCCTGGACCGCTCGACGGTGGCCGTGCTCGCGCGTGCGGTGCCGGACAACCATCCATGGCTGCTGCTGGCCCGGATCAATCTCGCCACGGACCTGACGAGGGCGGGAGAGCACGACCGGGCCCGCGCGCTCGGGTCCGACACGGCGGCGAAGCTGGAGGCCCGCTACGGCGACCGTCATCCGTCGGTCCTGGCCGCGCTGCGCAACCTCGCCCTGGACATGACCGCTTCCGGCGACACCCAGGAGGGAGCCGACCTGCTCGCCTCCGTGCGCCGCCGCTATCTCGACACGCTGGGCTCCGAGCACCCGGAGAGCCGGGACGCGGCAGCCGGCATCCGCGCGGAGTGCGACATCGAGCCGCCCCCGCTGTAGTCACCGCTGGGCGCAGGCCCACAGTTACCGTCCGGCGGACGGCAGTGGTCGCCCCGGTGGACGCTGTGGTCACCCCCCGGCGGACGCCGCCCACGGCGCGAGCCGGCGGGCGGTGTCCAGCAGGCCCGCCGGTACACCGGGTTCGGCGACCCGCGCGTGCACCGCCCGTACGAGTTCCGGCACGGCCACCAGCGCGCGGGCACCGCGGTCCGCTGCCTCAACGACCTTCCCGGCGAGCCGGCCGACGGCATCGTCCGAGTCCCCTGCCCCGTCGGCTTCAAGCCACTCTTCCGCCGCGTCGCCGAGGCGCGCCCCGGATCCCGGCGGGAACTCCACGGCGTCCGGGGCGAACCGGCACGCATCCGCCGCCGGTGGCGCGCCCACGCCCCTGCTGTGGCGGACGGCGTCGGCCAGCTCCACGACCACCCGCGGATCCGCCCACGAGTGCCGCAGCCTCCAACGCACCCGATGCTGAGCCGCTGCCCCCAACTCCCGTGCCAGAACGGCAGGTTCTACCCGCGTGGTCTCCCAGGACGCAAGGGTGAGCTCCAGGCTGTCGAGGAGCCTCCGGCCGTGTTCGGTGGGCCAGGGCTCCCGGGCGAGGGAGGCCACGGCGGTGCGTGCCGTGAGACGCCAGCGCACGAAAGGGGCCTGCGCGTTGGGGTTGCCGAGCAGTAGCTCCCGGTGCCAGAAGCTCGCCGTGGCGTGGAAGGCGCAGGCTCCCTGGAGCAGCGCGGACAGAGGTCGCGGGCGGTCGCTCCACGGGGCGTAGCGCAGCTCCCCCGGTGCGGGGGTGAGGAGTTCGGTGAGGTCGAGAAGCGCGTAGAGGGCGGAGTGCCGTGCCTCGTGGACCAGTGCGGCAGCGAGTTCGACCGGGTCGTCGAGGGGGGCCAGGGCAGCGAGGCCCACCGCGTCGCCGAAGGAGGCGCTGAGCCAGGGTCCCGCGGCGCCGGGCAGGGCGTCGAGGGGGACGACGGCCGTGATGGTGCCACTCACCGCGGTGGCCTGCCCGGGATGGCGCTCGACCAGATGGCGCCAGGCGGCGTCGAGCCTTGCCTCCCATGCCTGTTGCTCCGGTGGCTCCAAGGGGTGCGGCGGCCGGGTGGGTCCGCCGAGCCGCATCGGGTCGAGGGCGTCGATCCGCACCGGCCAGCGGTGTCCGCGGTGGTCGAGTGTGAGGTGTCGCACCGGTTCCCAACCCGGCTCGCGCCCCTGCGGGCCGTCCGGGACGCGCAGCACGGCGCCTGCCGCGCACACCCGCGTGCCCCACGCGCCCCGCTCCACCAGCGCCGTCGAAACGCCCGGCAGAACAGCGACGGCACCGAGCCCTGGAAGCGTCAACACTCCGTGCTGCACCGGCACTTCGAGCCGGAAGCCCGCCCGGCTGCGGTGTCCCGCGACCGCGGCGAGCGCGGAGACGTCGGCCCGGCCCCCTTCGCGCACGGCCCGGGCGAGGCGCGCGCCGGTTGCGGGGTCCTCGATCAGGGACGTGAACACGTCGGGCGCGTGGGTCCGGACGGACGAGAGCACCGCGACCGCCGCGCCCCATGCGCTGCCGGCTCCCCCACGCTCGTGGAGCGCCCTGAGGAGCAGGAGATTACGGCTGCCCCTCGCGGCGCGCAGCAGGCGCGGCGTCGCCGTGTCGGGCCGGTCCGAGACGAGGCTGTCCCAGATGTCGTCGGGCAGGGCGAGCGACGGCACACCGCTCACGACCACGGCGCTCAAGGCCGCGCCTTCGCGTGGCACTCGCGGGCGCGACGGAGGTCGTCCCCGACCACCCCCGCGACATGGCTGATCAGCGCCATGAGGTCCGGGCAGTAGACGGACCGGTCGAGATAGCCGGTGCCGGCGCGGTAGCGGTGCGGGTAGTGGCCCCCTCCGCACACCGGTACGACGGGGCACTCGCGGCAGCGCCCGCACAGTCCGTCCGTGCCCAGCTGCCGTGCCACGACGCCGGGATGGTCGAGCAGCGCGTCGAAGGTGTCGTTCTCGACGTCGTACCCGCTCCGGTCCGCGCGGTCGTACGCCGTCTTCAGCTGGTCGGACAGGGTGAGCGTGCCGTCGGTGTCGACGACGGCGAGCTGCGAGGGCGCCCCTCCGATGGTCTCCGTCCTGGTGGGTCCGCCGAGGAGCAGGTCGAGCAGCGACTCGAACAGGGAGATCCGTACGGGTGGCCCGGGTGTCGCCCCGTACCAGCGGTCGAAGACGGCGATGAGCCATTCGGCGTACGGCACGTTCGTCTCATCGGGTCCCCTGCCGGGCGGGCGGTGCGTCCAGTTGCCCAGGGGGAGCAGCAGCCGGATCGCGGGCGGCCGGTAGGTGAGGAGGTGCTCGTACGTGGCGACGGGGTCGGCGGTGACGTCGACGGTGCACAGGATTCCGCCCCAGACGGCGCGGTTTTCGGGCCGGCCGAGGAGGCGCAGCGCGGTGGCGACGCGGGCGTGGCTGCCGTGGCCCGCCGCGTCGCGCCGGAACCGGTCGTGGACGTCGCGCGCACCGTCGAGGCTCACGCCGAGCTGGACGCGCTCCTCGTGGCACAGACGCAGGCAGTCGGCGTCCACGCGGGTGCCGTTGGTCTGGATCATGACGTCGCAGTGCGTGGATTGCGGGAGCAGCTCCCGCAGACGGCGCACGAAGCGGCGCAGGAACTCCGGTCCCGCCAGGAGGGGTTCGCCGCCGTGGAGGATGACGCGGAGGGCAGGCAGGGCGTGGGTGGCGGCGTGTTCGGCGATGCGGCGGCAGGTGCGTTCTGCGGTGCCGGCGCTCATGGTGACGGGCTGGGTGCGCCAGGCCTGGTCCTGGGCCTCGTACACGTAGCAGTAGCGGCAGGCGAGATTGCAGCGGCTGTGGACCTTGACCACGAACTCCCGGAAGGGCAGCGGCTGTTGTCCTGATGCGCGCAGGGCCGGTACGTCCAGGACGCCGTCGGGCCACTCGAGTGCGGCCTCGCGCGTTCCCTGGAAGGGGGCGCTTGTCACGCGCCCGGACCGTCCGGCCCGAGGCGGTCCGGCAGTGAGTCCCCGCCCGAGTCGTACGCGGCGACCGGCGCCTCCTCGCCCTCCAGCTGCCGCAGCACTCTCCCGAGCGCCTGGGACAGTGCGGAGTCGGTCCCCTCCAGGATCTCCTCCAGCGACAGTTCCGCGAGATCCGGAACGCCCGCCACGCACCGACCCGACCTTCCCCGCATGTGCTCCCCCTGTCGCAGCGCCCTGGTTACCCGATGACCATTCGTTCAGAATAGCGAATAGATAAGCCCGGGCAGAGTCCTCAACAGGGCATGTCCGCACGGCAGTTAAGCTGCCGACGCGGTTCCCGACGCGGGGCCGCATGTTCACCGCCCGGGTGGTTCCGCGCCACCGGGGACTCGTACGGGCGGCCGGTGGGCAGCCATGCAAGCGTGATCGTCGGGCGACGGGGAGAATGCCGGTGGAGTGGGCTCAGCGCGACAGGGGCGGGACCCGGGCGAACCCTGACGCCGGGCCGGGAAGCGGGCCGTGGTGGCGCCATCCGCTCACGCCGCCGCCCGACGACTCCCTGCCGCGGTGGATCGTCCCGTCTGCCCTCATCGGTGTCGTCGCGGGACTCGGCGCGGCGGCCCTCTTCGGCCTCCTGCACCTGTGCACGCGGTGGATCCTGGAGTACGTCGGCGGCTATCACCCCTATCTGACCTCGGCGGAGGGCGGGTTCCGCACGCTGACCGGTTCGAGCCATCCGTGGGTGGTCCCGCTGGTCGCCGCCGGTGGCGCGCTCCTGGCCACGCTCCTCGTGGTGTGGCTGGCCCCCGAGGCGCGCGGCCACGGCACCGACGCGGCGATCGCCGCCGCGCACCACGACCCGTCGGGCATGCGGGGCCGGGTGACGGTGGTGAAGCTCATGGCTTCGGCCCTCACCATCGGTTCGGGCGGTTCGGGCGGCACGGAGGGACCTGCAGCGCAGATCTCGGCGGCGTTCGGCTCGGTGATCGCGCGCCGTACGGGCATGACGCGGCAGCAGGCGCGCACCGCGCTGGTCATCGGTCTCGCGTCCGGCGTCGGCGCGATCTTCCAGGCGCCGCTCGGCGGAGCCCTCCTCGGCGCGGAGCTGCTCTACCGCAAGGACATGGACCCGAAGGTGCTGCCCCAGGCGCTCATCGCGGCGTGCACGGGCTGGCTGGCGTTCGGCGCGATCTTCGGCTTCGCCCCGATCCTGGGCGCGCAGAGCGTCCACGGGTACGGATTCACGGACTTCGTACTCGTCGCCGTGGTCGGCGTCGCGGCGGGCCTGGCGGGCCGTCTGTACGCGGGCACCTTCTACGCCGTGCACAACCGCGTCGAGTCCCGGGCCCGTACCGTCGTCTCCCGCCTCGCCGCCCCCACATGCGCGGCGCTCCTCGTCGGCGCGCTCGGCCTCGCCGTCCCGGGTGTGCTCGGCACCGGCTACGGCCTGATGGAGGCGCTGACGCACCGCCAGGTCCTGCTGGACATGCCGCTGTACCTCGTCCTGCTGCTTCCGTTCGCGAAGATCGTGGGCACGTCCCTGACGGTCGGATCGGGCGGGTCGGGCGGCATCTTCGGCCCGTGCATGGTCGTCGGCGCCGGTGTGGGGGCGGCGGTGTGGCGCCTCGCGGAGCCGTCGGGCCTGGCCCCGCACAGCCCGCTCCTTCTGGTCGTCGCGGGCATGGCTGCCTGCCTGGGGCCGGTGGCCCACGCCCCGCTCGGCGTCCTCCTCATGGCGGTGGAGATGGTGGGCGACGCATCGCTGCTCGGGCCGGGCATCCTGGCCGTCCTGTGCGCGAGCGCGGTCATCGGCCGTACGACGCTGTACCGCAGTCAGCTGGAACACCGTACGGACGAACCCTCCACCGGGACCCGGCTCCCGCGACCGGGGCACGACCGGCCCGAACCATCAGCACCAGCCGTACCGCCGACAGCACCGGCACCGAAGCCGAGCCCTGAGCCGATGCCCGCGGCCGCGCCGTCCCCCGCCCCCGAACCCGTGGCGCGGTCCGTCTCGCCGGAGAGCGCCGCGGACTGACCGCGCGCCTCGCGGCCCGTCAGATGGAGCGGCCTCCCGCCACCTCCAGGACGCAGCCCGTCGTGTACGACGACAGGTCGGAGGCGAGGAACAGGACCGTGCCCGCGACCTCCTCGGGTTCACCGGCGCGGCGCATCGGCACCTCGGCGAGCTTGGCGTTCCAGATGTCCTCGCGCAGGGACTCGGTCATCTCGGTGCGGATCAGGCCGGGCTGGACGGCGTTGACGCGTACGCCCCGGTGGGCGAGTTCCTTCGCGGCGGCCTTGGTGAGGCCGACGAGACCGGCCTTGGCGGCGCTGTAGTTGGTCTGTCCGACCATGCCGACCTTGCCGGAGATCGACGAGATGTTGACGATCGAGCCGCTCCCCTGCTCGCGCATGACCTCGGCGGCCGCTCGGGTGCCCAGCCAGGCCCCCTTGAGGTGGACGTCGACGACCGCGTCGAAGTCGGCCTCGGACATCTTGCGCAGGGTGGCATCCCGTGTGATGCCCGCGTTGTTGACCATCGCATCGAGGGAACCGAACCGCTCGACACAGCCGCGCACGGCGGCCTTCACCGCGTCGGCGTCGGTGACGTCGCAGGCGGCTGCTGCGTCGCGTCTGCCGCCCTGGCGTCCCGCTCCTCGGCAGCCGCCGTACGCGCGAGAAGGGCACGGGCGCCGTAGAGCGAGAGCAGCACCATCAGGACGGCGAAGCCCACGACGGGCACGATCGACCCCGTGGCGGTGAGCAGCGCCTGACCGATGAGGGGCGTGCCGCCGCCGAAGAGCATCCCGGCCGCGGAGTACGACACCGAGATGCCGGTGTAGCGGACGCGGGCGGGGAACGCCTGGGCGAGCATGCCGGCGAGGAGTGCGTAGAACATGACGTGCGGCAGCCTCGCGATGACCATGCCGAGCAGGGTGAGGCCGAAACTGCGGGTCGAGATCAGCCAGAAGAGCAGGGGCATGGCCGGGATCTCGAGGACGAGCAGGACGGTGACGACCTTGCGGGTGTTCCAGCGGCTGCCGAGGACGGCGCCGAAGGGCTGGGCGACGAACTGCGCGACCGTGGCGAGCAGGATGATCGTGAGCATGCTGTCGCGGGACATGCCGAGGTCGTTGGTGGCCCAGGACAGGGCGAAGGTGTTCTTCAGGTACGAGGCGACGTACGCGATGACGGAGGCGGCAAGGCCGAGCGCGACCGTCGTCTTGTGGGTGCGCAGCAGCTCGACGTGGCTCCGGGAACTGCCGACGACGTGACATCTCCGGGCTCCCCCTGATCCTCCGCCTTACGCCACCTCGCCCGCAGAGCCGGTGGTGAGCGCCACGCCGAGCAGCCGTCGCGCCCGCTCCTGCACAGGTCTGTCGACCATCACGCCGTCGACGGCCGACACCGCGTCGCCCGCGGCGAGCACCTTCCTGGCCCAGGCCAGTTCCTCGTCCGTCGGCGCGAATCCCGCGGTCACCGCCGGCAGTTGCTTCGGGTGGATGCACAGTTTGCCTCCGAAACCGAGCCGTCGGGCGTGCTGCAGGTCCTGCGCGAGGGCGTCGGCGTCGTCGAGCGCGGTGGTGACGCCGTCCAGCGGGGGCGCGACACCGGCGGCGGCGCACGCCATGACCAGCCGGGACCGCCCATACGCCAGCGCCAGGGTGTCGTCGTGGCGCACACCCAGCTCGGTGGCGAGGTCGACGCTGCCGAATGCCGCGCGGACGACGCCGGGCGCACAGCACACGTCGAGGGCCCGCTCGATCCCGGCCGCCGTCTCGACGAGCGGGATCACGGCACAGACCTCCGCGATCCGTGCGATCACCTCGGGGTCCTCGGCCTTGGGCAGCATCACCGGACAGCCGAACGCGGTGACGAGGTCCAGGTCGGCGTCCCACCAGGCAGTGCCCGGCGCGTTGATCCGCACCACCGCGTCTCCGCCCCGCGCGAGCCAGTCGGCGGCGTGCCGGCGGGCCGCGTCCTTGCCGTCCGGCGCGACGGCGTCCTCCAGATCGACGATCACGGCGTCGGCCCCTGCAGCGGCCGCCTTCTCGAACCGGTCGGGGCGGTGCCCCGGGACGAAGAGAAGGGTCCGGGCGGCGGCGAGGCGGGCGCGGCCGAGGCGTTCGGGGTCGGCGAGTTCGGGGCGCGCGGGGTCGGCACTCGCAGGTTCGACGGTGTTGTGCTCAGCGCTCACTTGAACGTCACCTCCGCCGTCGCATGCCGCTCGTCGCGGCGCGTGGCGATCCGCAGCCCGGCCGACCCTCCGTCGTCCGCCGCATCACCAAGGGCGCACACCTGCTCGCCCGCGAACACGGGCTTGCGCAGCCGGTACGAGAGCGTCCGGATCTCACGCTCCGGGGCCTCACGGCGGGCGAGTTCCAGCATCAGCTGGACGAGGAGCGGCCCGTGGACGACGAGCCCCGGGTAGCCCTCGACGTCGCGGACGTACGGCTCGTCGTAGTGAATGCGGTGGGCGTTCGCGGTCAGCGCGCTGTAGCGGAACAGCAGGGTCGGCGAGGGACGCAAAATCAACTGCCAGTCGGCATCGGACGGTTCGGCCTCGCCGAGGTCGAGGCCGAAGCCGCTGCCCCGTCGCTCGCCCTCTCCGACGCGGTAGACGAGGTCCTGCTCCTCGGTGACCCTGATCTGCCCTTCCTGCGCAAGCTCATGACGGACTGTCACGAACGCCATCTCGCCGGTGCGGCCTCGCTTTATCTCGACCTTGGCGAGGGAACTCGTACGCCGGGCAGGCACGCCCACCCGCAGCGGCGCGGTGAACTCCGCGCGGCCGCCGGCGAACATGCGCCTGCGGTCCGGCAGGGGCGGCAGGAAGTGGCCGTGCGCGGGGTGCCCGTCGGCCCCCAGCTCCCGCTGTGCGGGCCATTCGAGGAAGTGCAGCCAGTGCCACAGCGGCGGCAGCGGCTCCCCCTCGCCGGCCACGGTCGCCTCCTGGTCGAGGACCTGACCCAGGGCTGCGACGGGCGCGGCGGCGACGGGATCGTCGAGGCTCACGGGCGCCGGGGACCAGGCGTCCAGATACCGTGCGAGCCCGAACTCGCCCTGAGTCGCGTCTGGTTGAGGCATGTTCGCTCATTCTCCGATGCGTTGAGTAACAGGTGGGGCAGGCGCCACCGGGGCCGCCGCCGTGTCGTGCAGGGTCTCCAGCGACCGGCCGCGGGTGTCGACTCCGAAGAAGAACACGGTGGCCGTGGCGACCAGCCAGCATCCCGCGATGAACACGAACACGGCGACGTAGCCGAGCCCCGGCGTGGTGTAGATCGCCGCTACCACCAACGGTGCGATGACGTTGCCGATCCGGCCGACGCCGTTGCCGAGCCCGGCGCCCGCCGTGCGCAGGCGGGTCGGGAACACCTCGGGGGTGTACGAGTAGAGCACCGCGATGAACGTCTGGCTGAACGCGGCGACGAGCGTGCCGAACACGACGACGGCCACGACGGACGAGCTGAGCCCGTACCCGATGCCGAGCACCGCGACCACGAGACCGAGCACCACCGCGAGGTGCTTGCGCGGGTAGCGGTCGATGAACGGCCAGGCGAGGAACGCGCCGGGCACCGCCCCGATCGTGGTGACCGCGGACATCGTCATGCTCTTGGCGAAGTCCTGGCCGTGGTCGGCGAGCAGCGTCGGCACCCAGGACTGGAACCCGTAGAAGCCGACGAGCCCGAAGAGCCACAGGACCATCAGGGCCACGGTGTTGCGTCGCTGGCCCGCGGCGAAGAGTTCGGAGAACCGCGGCCGGTCCGCCGGAGCGGGAGGCGCCGCGAGCGCGTCGGCGGACGGCTCCCAGCCGGGCGCGAAGGCGCGCGTGACCTGCACGGCTTCGGTGGTCCGGCCGCGCGCGAGCAGCCAGCGCGGCGACTCGGGCAGGCGCATCAGGAGCGGTACGAGCAGGATGCCGAGGGCGCCGATGACGAAGAGGGCGCGCCAGCCGCCGGGGTCGTCGGCGGTCAGGCCGCGGGCCGTGAACGCCACGACGGGTATGCCGATCAGGCCGGTGCCCAGCGCCGTCGCCTGGGCGCGGCCACGGCGTGCGGCCGGGGTGACCTCACAGAGGTAGGTGATCGCGACGGAGGTCATGGCGCCGAGGCCGAACCCGGTCGCGAAGCGGGCCGCTGCCATCGCGCCCACCCCGGTGACCAGTGCGTTGACCACGGAGGCCGTGGAGAAGAGCACCACGGACCCCGCCATGACCCGCCGCCGGCCCGCATGGTCGGCGAACCGGCCGCCGAGGATCGCACCGGCCGCCATGCCGGCGAAGGCCAGGGCGGTGACGAACGCGATGTCGTCGACGGTGAAGAGGTGCGCCCGGCGGATGGCGGGCGCGGCGAACGCGAACGTGTTCAGGTCGGCGAGATCGAAGAAGAACATGGCGCTGACAGTGAGCAGCACCCGCCGGTGCAGGGCACCGTGCCGGGCACCGCTGAGCGCGGCGAGCAGGGGATGCGCATCTCCCATGCGGAACCTCCGGGGGACCGGCAGCAGTGCCGGTGGATCGATGAGATCTGATGTGGCCGCCTCAATGGCGGATTGTGCCGTACAAAACGCGGCCCAGCGTCCGCCCCGCCGGGCGTTCCGTCAACCCCCTTGAGAGGAATTCGCATGTGAAAGCTTTGAGTTGCCCTGTGGTGGCGGCATTGACGCCCTCATCATTTGGCCGTACAAAGTAACCACGCAGTGCAGGATGTACGAAGGGAAGCCATGCCGGCCATCGCGGAATCGCTCGCCGAGTGGGCGTACGGATACGAACCCGACGCCGAGGACCTGGCGCTCGCCCGCCGCTCCCTCCTGGACACGGTCGCGGTCACGCTCGCCGCGCGCGACCACCCGGTGAGCGCGCTGGCCGCCGAGCTGCCGGACGCGGCACGCTGGGCCGCGGTCGGGCACGTCCTCGACTTCGACGACCTGCACATCGAGTCCACGACACACATCAGCGTGGTGATCGTCCCCGCGGTCCTCGCGGCGGGCGGCGACGCGCGCGCCTACCTCGCCGGGGCCGGCGTGATGGCCCGGCTCGGCACACTGCTCGGCTGGTCGCACTACGCGGCCGGCTGGCACGCCACGTGCACGGCGGGCGCCCCCGCGGCGGCCGTCGCGGCGGGCGTCGCCTGGGGCCTCACTCCCACGCAGCTCGCGACGGCCATGGCGCTCGCGGTGCCCGGCGCGAGCGGGGTCCAGGCCGCGTTCGGCACCCACAGCAAGTCGCTCCAGGTCGGCTTCGCGGCGGAGGCGGGGGTGCGGGCGGCGCGCCTGGCCCGGGCCGGCGCCACGGCCGACCCGCGGGCGGTCGACGCGTGGCTGAAGCTGGTGGGCGCGCAAGGATCGGGCGGCACCGAGGGAGGGGCGCCCCGGACCGGCGGCCCCGCCGTCCCCGGTGGCCTCGCCATCAAGATGTTCCCCTGCTGCTACGCGATGCAGCGCCCGATCGCGGCGCTGCGCGCCCTGCGCGCCGAGTGCGGCCCCGACGACGTCACGGCCGTCCGCGTCACCACCCCGGGGGCCACCATCCACCCCCTCATCCACGACCGTCCGGAGACAGGTCTCGAAGGCAAGTTCAGCCTCCCGTACGCGGTGGCGACGGCCCTGCTCGACGGATTCCCCGGCTTCGGCGCCTTCACGGACGAGGCCGTGGGCCGACCTGAGGCGCGGCGCCTGATGGCCACGGTCGAGACGGAGCGCACGGAGGGCGGTGCCGGGCTCCTCGACGGCGAGGTCGACCTCGCGGTGACGCTCACCGACGGCCGGGTCCTGCGGTCCGCCCTCGCCCATCCCCCGGGCTCGCCCCAACGTCCGCCGACGGACGTGGAGCTGGTGGAGAAGTTCGTCGCGTGCGGCAGCGACGTACCCGCTCTGCTCAAGGACACGACCTGGGAGTCGGCCCGCACCCTGCTCCTGACCGAACTTCCCGGGAAGGCCCCCGCATGACCGACCCGCTCCCCCTCGAAGGCATCACGGTCGTCAGCCTGGAACAGGCCGTCGCCGCGCCCTTCGCCACCCGCCAGCTCGCCGACCTCGGCGCCCGCGTCATCAAGGTCGAGCGTCCCGGCGGAGGCGACTTCGCCCGCCGCTACGACACCACGGTGCACGGCCAGGCCAGCTATTTCGTGTGGCTCAACCGCTCCAAGGAGTCCCTCACCCTGGACCTCAAGTCGCAGGAGGGCCGGGACATCCTGGAGGAACTCCTCGCGGACGCGGACGTGTTCGTCCAGAACCTCGCGCCGGGCGCCGCCGACCGCATGGACCTCGGCCCCGCCGCGCTCCAGGCCCGCCACCCCCGCCTGATCCCCTGCACCATCAGCGGATACGGCACCAGCGGCTCCTGGTCGCAGCGCAAGGCGTACGACCTGCTCGTGCAGTGCCAGACGGGACTGCTCTCCATCACGGGCTCGCCCGACGAGCCCGCCCGCGTGGGCATTTCCGTCGCCGACATCGCGGCGGGCATGTACGCGTACAGCGGCGTCCTCTCCGCCCTCTACACGCGGGCCACCACCGGACGCGCGCCCGCCGTCGAGGTCTCCCTCTTCGAGGCGCTCGCCGAGTGGATGAGCCAGCCCGCCTACTACACGCGCTACGGCGGTACGCAGCCGCCGCGCATCGGCGCCCAGCACGCCACGATCGCGCCCTACGGCCCGTTCACCGCCTCCGACGGGAAGGAGGTGCTGCTCTCCATCCAGAACGAGCGCGAGTGGCAGGCACTGTGCTCCACCGTCCTCGGCCGTCCCGAACTCACCGACGACCCCCGCATGGCCACCGGAGCCGACCGCGTCGCCCACCGCGACGAGGTCAACGCGGCCGTCTCCGCGCGCTTCGCCGAGCTCGGCAGCGAGGACGCCATGGCACTGCTCGACAAGGCCGGCATCGCCAACGCTGGTGTGAACTCCATCGCCGAGTTCCTCGCCCACCCGGCCCTCGCCGAGCGCGACCGGTGGCGCGACATCGCGGTGCCGGGCGCCCAAGGACCCGTACAAGCGTTGCTTCCCCCGGCGGACCTCTCCGGCGTCACCCCCCGGATGGACCCCGTCCCCGCCGCGGGAGAGCACACCGAACAGATCCTCAGCGCGCTGGGCCGCAGCGCCGCCGACATCGAGCGGCTGCGCGCGCAGGGCGTCATCGACACCACGCACGACCACGAGCAAGGAGCGTCCGCGAAGTGAGCACCCTCGACACCCTCTCCTCCGACGAACTGATGATCGTCGAGACCGTGCGGAACTTCGTGGACCGCGAAGTCAAGCCGGTCGTAAGGGAGTTGGAGCACGCCAACACCTATCCTGAGGCACTCATCGAGCAGATGAAGGACCTCGGCATCTTCGGTCTCGCGATCCCCGAGGAGTACGGCGGCACGCCCGTCTCCACGCCCTGCTACGTACTGATCACGGAGGAGCTGGCGCGCGGCTGGATGAGCCTCGCGGGCGCCATGGGCGGCCACACCGTCGTCTCCAAGCTGCTGCTGCACTTCGGCACCGACGAGCAGAAGAACCGCTACCTGCCGAAGATGGCGACCGGCGAGATCCGCTCGACGATGGCCCTGACCGAGCCGGGCGGCGGCTCCGACCTCCAGGCGATGCGCACGGTCGCGCGGCGCGACGGGGACTCGTACGTCGTCAACGGCGGCAAGACCTGGATCACCAACTCCCGCCGCTCGCAGCTGATCGCGCTGCTGTGCAAGACGGACCCGGCGGCCGAGCCGAAGCACCGCGGCATCTCCATCCTGCTCGCCGAGCACGGCCCGGGGCTCACCGTCTCGCGCGACCTGCCGAAGCTCGGCTACAAGGGCGTCGAGAGCTGCGAGCTGACCTTCGACGACTACCGCGTCCCGGCCGGCGCGCTGCTCGGCGGCATCGAGGGCAAGGGCTTCGGGCAGATGATGAAGGGCCTGGAGACGGGCCGCCTCCAGGTCGCCTCGCGCGCGCTGGGCGTCGGCAGGGCCGCGTTCGAGGACGCGCTGCGCTACGCGCAGGAGCGCGAGACGTTCGGCGAGCCCATCTACAAGCACCAGTCGATCGGCAACTACTTGGCCGACATGGCGACTTCGCTCACCGCGGCGCGCCAGCTCACCCTGTACGCCGCCCGCGAGGCGGACGCGGGCCGCCGCGTCGACATGGAGGCGGGCATGGCCAAGCTCTTCGCGTCGGAGACGGCCATGGAGATCGCCCTGAACGCGGTCCGTATCCACGGCGGCTACGGCTACTCGACCGAGTTCGACGTCGAGCGCTACTTCCGCGACGCGCCCCTGATGATCGTCGGCGAGGGCACCAACGAGATCCAGCGCAACGTCATCGTGCGCCAGCTCGTCTCCCGCGGCGGTCTGGACGTCTGACCTGCGCACCGTCTTGTACGGCCATTAGACTCACGGCACAGGCAGGGCGGTGAACGGCAGACATGACGCGTACGACACGCACACAGCGGACGAGGGGGACACAGATGGCGGCCCCCGGGCGTGACAGCGCCTATGTGCGCCTCGCGCGCGAGCTGCGCGAGGCGATCCTGCGGCACGACTACCCCGAGGGGGTGCGGCTGCCCACGGAGGCGGAGCTCGCCGCCTCCCACGGGCTCAGCCGGCAGACCGTGCGGCGCGCCTTCCAGGACCTGGTCACGGAGGGTCTGGTGCACCGGGTCCCGGGGCGCGGCACGTTCGCGGCGCCCCGCGAGGAGCAGTATCTGCGGCAGTTCGGCTCGGTCGAGGACCTCATGGCTCTGTCCCTCGACACGACGATGCGCCTCGTGTCGCCGCTGCGCCGCCGGGTCGACGTGGACGCTGCGGGCAGGCTGCGGGTCGGCTCCGACCGTGTGGACCACCTGTCGTTCCTGCGGCTGCACGAGGACACCCCGTTCTGCCTGACGACGGTGCATCTGCCGCCGGACGTGGGCGCGCTCGTCGCGGACCGCCCGGAGCTGACGGAGGCGGGCGCGGACAGCCGCGTCACCGTCATCGGCCTCCTCGACGGCCGGTTGCCCGAGCCGATCGCGGAGGCCGAGCAGTCCGTCACGGTCGCCCTCGCCTCGGCCGAGGTGGCGGCGCACCTGGACTGCCCGCCGCAGCATCCGCTGCTCCGCATCGACCGCCTGTACCTGTCGGCGTCGGGCCGCCCGGTCGAGCTGGCCGTGAGCCACTTCCTGCCGGAGCACTACTCGTACCGGGTGCGGCTGCGCCGCCATCCGCGCTGAGGCGCGCACGCCGGCCGACCGCCACTCATGGGCTGCCTCAGAGCGACGACGCCACCGTCAGCCCCTCCAGTACGGCTTCCTCCACGGTCCTCGGTGACACGCAGTCCCCCGCCATCAGGACCTCGCCCACCCGTCCGTCCGCCAGACCGGCGAGCTCACCCACGGGGTCGTGCCCCTGGGCGAGGACGACGGCCGCGACCCCTTCGATGATCACCGGCTCCTCGGTGAGGGTGTGCTGGAAGTACGCCGTGTCGGCATCGGCACCGTAGGGGCGCACCGTCGGCACGGTCTCGACCCCGGCCCGCGCGGCCTCGGCGAGCATCGACGCGCGCACGTACTGCTGAAGATGCTCACCCGCGCCGAAGCCGGTCGTGCACAGCGTCACTTTCCGTCCTTGGCGCGCGAGCTGGACGGCCACGCCGATGCCGATCCAGTCGCCGCGCCAGTCCGCGACGACGATCCGGCCCTTGGGGACGTCGGCGGTGCCGCGGACGACGTCCCAGGCGTCCAGGACGACGGGGTCGTCGAGGAGTTCGAGGGCGGGCCGACGCGGGACCGCTCCGGTCGCGACGATGAGCGTGTCCGCCTGTTCACGGTCGAGGAGTTCGGCGTCGACGCGTGACCCGGTGACGATCCGCGCCCCGGCCCGCCGCGCCTCGCCCTCCAGGTTCGTGATCGCGCCCCCGAACTCGGCGCGGCCAGGCAGGAGTTGGGCGAGCAGCACCTGTCCGCCGACGCGCCGACCCGCCTCGTGCAGGGTGACGTCGTGCCCACGGGACGCGGCCACGGCGGCGGCCTTGAGCCCGGCCGGTCCGCCACCGGCGACGAGGACCCGTCGGCGCCTGGTCGGCAGGGGCAGCCGCGTGAACCGGCGCTCCCTGCCGGTCTCGGGGTGCTGGATGCAGGAGATCGGATAGCCGCGCTGGAAGTGACCGATGCAGGCCTGGTTGCAGCCGATACAAGCGCGGATCTCCTCCGTACGGCCGTCGCTCGCCTTGCCCGGCATGTCGGGGTCGCAGATCAGGGCGCGGGTCATGGCGCAGGCGTCGGCCTGGCACTCCCTGATGATCTGCTCGGCTTCCTGGGGCTGGTTGACGCGCCCGGCGACCATGACCGGCACGCCGACGGCCGCCCGCACGCGCGCCGCGATGGGGGCGGTGTATCCAGCGGGCTGTGTCATCGGGGGCGCGATGTGCACGGCGCCGGAGATCGTCGCCGACGACCCGGCGCAGACGCTCACATAGTCGACGAGGCCCTCGCGGTCCAGCCGCTCGGACGCCTCGACGGCGAGCTCGGCGGTGAGGCCGTCATGGCTCAACTCGTCGCCGGAGATACGCAGTCCGGCCACGAAGTCGGGCCCGGTGTGTGCGCGTACCGACGCGAGCGCCTCGCGCAGGAACCGCAGCCTGCCGTCCGCGTCACCCCCGTAGCCGTCCGTGCGCACGTTGACCTGCGGGTTGAGGAACTGGGCCGGGAGGTAGCCGTGGCTGGCGACCACCTCCACACCGTCGAGCCCGGCGGCGCGCAACCGGCGGGCGGCCTCTCCGTACCCGTCGACGACCTCGCGTATCTCGGTCTCGGTCATGGCGTGCGGCATCACATGGAAGCGCTCGCTGGGCGTCGCCGACGCCGACCAGGCGACGGGCGCGGAGCCGTCGCGCGACTCCAGGATCTCGCGTCCCGGGTGGAAGAGCTGCCCGAAGACCTTCGCGCCGTGCCGGTGCGCAGCCTCGGCGAGCCGCCGGTACCCCTCGACACACGAGTCGTCCGTGGCCATGAGCACATGCGTCGTGTACCGCGCGGTCTCGTGAACTCCCGCCACCTGTACGACGATGAGCCCGACGCCGCCCTCGGCGCGCGCCTCGTGATAGGCCACCAGGTCGTCCGTGACCTGCCCGCCCTCGACGAGGACTGTGTCGTGCCCCGAGGACAGCACACGGTTCTTCAGAGTCACGCCGCCGATGGCGAGCGGGCTGAACAGGTGCGGGAATGCGGTCGACGTCATGGCGCGGTGCCTCCTGTGAACTGCGGCTCGGATCAGTTGGGTCGAGGGAGCGAAGAACAGCTCAGTCGCGTACGCCGAGGACCGAGCGGGCGGTGGCGAGGATGACTGCGGCGTAGCCCTCCGCCCCCATGCCGCTGCCCGACGCCACGGCCATGTCGCAGCCGTCGACGGCGGCGAGCACGGAGCGCACCGCGACGTCGATGGACACGACGGGCACGAACGTCCCTGCCGCGACGCCCGATTCGGCGATACCGAGGACGAGCTCGCGCCAGTCCTCGTGGGCGCGGCGCACCCCGTCGCGCAGCTCGGGCCTGCGGGCGGCGCTCGCGCAGAACTCGGTCCAGGTCGCGCACCGCCGCTGGAGGTCGGGGTCGTCGGCCAGTTCGCGTACGAGGAGTTCGAAGCGGCGCCACGGGTCGGGCTCGGCGGAAGCACCCTTGCGCCAGCGGGCGATGAGCTCGCCGATCGACCACTCGAAGGCCTCGCGGAACAGCAGGTCGCGTGTGTCGAAGTAGTGCTGGAGCAGCCCGATGGACACTCCGGCGCCGCGCGCCACGTCCCTCATGCGTGCCGCGTCGAAGCCTCGTTCGGCCATGACCAGTGCGGCCGACCGCAGAATCCGCTCGCGCTGCACCTCGCCCGCGTCGCCACCGCTCTCCTTCTCCCCCATGCCCGCCCCTCGTCTCTGTGCCGGTCGCTCCGGAGCCGGTCGCCCGGGTACCGGCCCCTCTGGAATTGGCCACTGCCGGACCCCTATCCCGGCCCACAATAACGAATTATTGTGACCGCCGACACAGCACAGCGGCATCACTTTTCGCCGTACCGGACCTTCTCCCGTCAGTCCCCGACCGAGACAGGTGGCCCCCTTGAGCCAACAGCTGCACAAGTCCCTGACCTGGCGCGACGGCCTCGCCATCGCCATGGTGATCCCCAACGGCCTGCTTTTGACGGTGGGTTACACCGTGGGCGCGATCGGAGGCTGGACGGCGATCACCATCTGGTGCGTCGGGGCGCTCGTCGCGTTCGCGCAGAACATGCTGTTCGCCGAGACCGCCGCGATGTTCCCCGGTATGTCGGGCGGGATCAGCAGATACGCCACCGAGGGCTGGAAGCGCTACTTCGCCCCGCTCGGCGCCGTGGCGTCGTACGGCTACTGGATCGGCTGGTCGTTCAGCATCGCGGTCAACGGCGCGGCGATCGGCCACCTCATCACCGCCCAGTGGTTCCCGCACGCCCCGTCGATTCCGTTCCCCGGCCACCGCATCGGCCTTCCGGAAGCGCTCGCCGTCCTGGCGATCGCCGGCGGCTGGGCCTGCAACTACTTCGGCGCGCGGCTGGCCGCGAGCGTCTCCAAGGCCGTCGCGGCCCTGGTGATGTGCGGCCTCGCGGTGGTCGTCATCGCCCCGTTCCTGCGCCCGGGGAGCTGGGACGCGTCACGTCTGACCTGGTACCACGGCGGTAGCTGGATGACGCTGATCGTGTGGTTCTACGTCACGGCCTGGACGACGTACGGCACGGAGATCTGCGCGTCGTTCGCGCCCGAGTACCGCGACACGGCGCGCGACACGGCGAAGGCCCTGCGGCTGACGTCCCTCATCTCGCTCGGCGTCTTCTTCGTCGTCCCGCTCGCGACGGTCGGCAGCGTCGGCGAGGCGACGCTGCGCTCGGACCCGGTCGGCGCGTTCGCCACCGCCTTCACCCAGGCGCTCGGCGGCTTCTCCGATGTCGGCGTCCTCATCCTGATCGTCTCGATGTTCTTCGGCATGGTGTCGTGCACGGCGGACGGGGGGCGGGCGCTGTACGGCCTGGCGCGCGAGGGCATGACCGTACGGCAGCTCGACAAGGTGAACCGCTGGGGTGTGCCGGGCCGCGCCCTCACGCTGGACGCGCTCGTCAACGCGGCGATCGTGGTTCTGCTCGGCGAGCCCCTGAGCATCCTCATCGCCAGCAACTTCGGCTATCTGGTGGCCATGACGCTCGCGGTCGCCGGCTTCCTGCTCCTGCGCAAGGACCGCCCCGACTGGCCCCGTCCGATCCGCCGCGCCCGCGCCTGGATCCCGGTGGCCTGGGCCATCCTGGCCTTCAACATCGTGATCGTCTCGGTCGGCGTCACGCATCCGTCCCTCGCGGGCTACGGCGGCGCCACGGAGTCCTTCCTCGCGGTCGGCATCCTGCTGATCTCGGTGGTGCTGTACGCGTACCGCAGGGTGGTCCAGGACGGGCAGCGCATCGCCTGGCGCATCGAACCGCCCCTGATGCCGGACGATGAAGCGGCCCCTCAGCCCCCGAACTCGGCGACCGCCCGCCCCACGATCCGCTCAAGCCGGTCGTGATGGGCACCCCGCCAGTACACGCGCCCGCACGTACGGCACTGGGCGAACACGTCGTACGTTCCGCGCGTCCCGCCCTCGAGCAGGTCGACGACGTCTTCCTTACGGGCTTCCTTCAGCAGCCCGTTGCAGGCGGTGCACCGGCTCCAGGGGCGCAGCTCGGGCGTGAACCGGCCCAGTACGTCGCGTAGTTGCTCGTCGGGCCGGTCGCTGTAGACATACGCGCCGGCCCACAGCTCACGCCGCCGCAACAGCCCCCGGTCCCGGCTGAGCATGACGCGCCGCTCGGCGGCGGAGCGGGCCGCCAGCGCGGGGTCGCCGATGTCCGTGGACTCGTAAGCGGAGTCGACCCCGAGCAGCCTCAACCGCCGCGCCAGCGTGCCGAGATGGACGTCGAGCAGGAACCGCAGCGGCGCCCCCTCGACACTCTGCGGCCGGACGACGGCCCGCACCTCGACCCGCTCCCCGGCCACGGGAATGTGCCCGACGGCCACCTCGCGCCCGTCCACGACCAGCGCCCCGACCTCCGTGAGCGGCACGCCGAGCGACTCGATCACGTGCCCCAGCGTGGACACGCCGTCGGTGACGAGCGGGACGGCCGCGCCTCCGCGCCGCGCATGCGGAACGAACAGCTCCAGCTCGGGCACGACGCTGACGACGATCTCCGGTCCGTTCATCGGCTCAGGATGCCATGGGCGCCGGGGCGGGGACCTGGGGTTTTCCCTCCCACGTGGCGGGATCCGCCGCACACCGAACCTGAGCCGACCGCGTCAGCAGCCGCGCGCCCTCGGCTCGAACTTCACGCGCGCGTGCTCGTCCTTGCCGTGGACCTCGCTGTACGTGGCGGGGCTGACCCGGAACCAGAGGTCGTCCT
The DNA here is from genome assembly GCF_002803065.1 of Streptomyces sp. CB01635. Classification (GTDB taxonomy): domain Bacteria; phylum Actinomycetota; class Actinomycetes; order Streptomycetales; family Streptomycetaceae; genus Streptomyces. The sequence goes on along the minus strand of NZ_NNBL01000001.1, from coordinate 757,145 downwards.
TGGCGGCCTTCCCGTTCACGTCGTCGAGCCGCACGCACCACCGCTCGGTCCGCACGACGCGGGTGTACGTCTCGCTGCCCTTGCGGACCTTGTGGCACTGCTTGTAGTGCTCGGTGGTGTACCAGGTGCGGATCTTCTTGCGCTTACCGCTGCCGCTGCGCGAGGTGTGCTTGACCTTCCGGGTCGCCGGATCGCACTCCTTGACCATGTGCGCGCGGGTGCCCTTGGCGGTCTTGCGCGGAAGATGCCGGACGGCGTCGTAAAGACCGCGCACCTGGTCGGAGTGCGGCTTCGAGTACCCACCGCCCTTGCCACCACCGTGGCCCGACACGTTGTCCGCACCACCGCCACCACAGGCACCGAGTGCTGCCATCAGCACCACCATGAACCCGGCCAGCGCCGGACGCCGCATCACAGACATGTCCCTCATCACTCACCACGCGCGCGCACGTTCCCGTGCGCCTTCACGTTATTGGCATGTACCGACTAACCCGCCGGTCAGCGTAACGGATCAGGTCGTCGGCACGACCTCAGGCGTGAGCAGCAGGCCCCACGCCAGGCACCGTTGACACCACACTCGCCCGCCGACCAAAGTCGCCCCGGTGGAGATCAACGACCTGACACCGGCCGAGCGACGCGTCTGGGACGCATTCCTCCGGGGCGAAGCCATCGACTTCACCGAGGACCACGGTGAGGTTCCCGAGGACCACGAACGTCCGGCTGCGCCTGTCAGCCGCCGAAGCCCCGCGGAAAACCGATCGCGATGTACGACCAGCGCGCCGCACCCACCACCAGGAAGCCCAGAGGCGGCGTCAGCCACCAGCGCCCGAGGCTCCGCCGCCGCACAGCGAGCAGGGTGGCCAAGAGGGTGAGGGTGCCGAACGCGATCAGCAACACCGACGCAAACTCGATCCCCGTCAGCGTCTGCTCATCCCAGTCGCCCTGCGGCCGAGTCACCAAGGCTCCGTACGCGACATAGGCGTTGAGCATGTTCGCGAGGACGACAAGGACTCCCCAGGGCCCTCGCAGCAGGCCGGTCACGCCGGGAGGCCTCCTGGTCAATCGACGTGCTGCCGGAGCAGCCGTGTCGATGCGGACACTGCGTGCCCGATTGATCACGCCGCCCAGATACGCAAAAGACCCCAGATGAACTGGGGTCTCAGCTGGTGTCCGAGGGGGGACTTGAACCCCCACGCCCGATAAAGGGCACTAGCACCTCAAGCTAGCGCGTCTGCCATTCCGCCACCCGGACTAGGTGTCTGTCGCCCGGCCGGGGTGTTCCCCGCGGCGACATGGATAACAATACCAAAGCCTCGGAGTGCCTTTCACCTGCATATCCGTCGCCTCGGCGGCACCTGCGGGGGGTCGGGAGCGGGGCCGCCTACAGTCTCACCATGAGTAGTCAGCACGTCACCGGGGCATCTCCGCGGGTGCGGCGGCCGCGGGCTCTGTCGCCGCTGCGGGAGCACCTCCGGGACACCTTCTGGTTCGCGCCGACCGGAGCCATGGTCGGGATCTTCGTCGTGTGGTTCCTGGCCGATGAGCTGGACACCGCCATCGTCGACACGCTCCGTGATGCCGGCGCGTACGACAGCATCTCCCAGCTCCAGAGCATCGCCGACGACGCGCAGACCGTCGTGAGCACCATCAGCGCCGCCATGATGACCTTCATCGGTGTCGTCTTCAGCATCTCGCTCGTGGCGCTCCAGATGGCGAGCGGGCAGCTCAGCCCCCGGGTGGTGCGGATCTTCATCCGGAGCCGGATCACGAAGGCGACGTTCGCCGTCTTCCTCGCGACGTTCGTGCTGTCGCTGCTCGTGCTGACCTCGTACGACAGCGAGCCCGACCCGAAGCTCGTCAGGTCCGTGCCCGTCGTGCAGTCCGTGCTCACCCTCCTCATGGTCGGGCTCAGCCTGCTGCTGTTCGTGATGTACGTGAACTCGACGCTGCGGATGATGCGCGTGGGCTACGTGATCGACCGGGTGACGACGGAAGCTTTCAAGGTCGTGGCCCGGATGCCGGTGGACGTCAGGGGTGCCGGTGATGTGGACGAGCTGGGGCCCGAGACCGCGCGGATCGTTCATCGCGGGCGGGCCGGTGTGCTGCGCGACGTCAATATCGCCCGGCTCATCCGCGCCGCCCGGCACCGGCCCGGGGTCACCCTGCGGCTCCTCCCCCGCACCGGCGACTTCGTGGTGCCCGGCACGCCCGTCCTCGCCGTGCACGGCGGGGCACCGCCCTCCCTGCGAGCCCTGCGCTACACCGTCCACGTCGGCGTCGAGCGCACCTTCCACCAGGATCTCGGGTTCGGGCTGCGGCAGCTCTCCGACATCGCGCTGCGCGCCCTCTCCCCCGCCGTGAACGATCCGACGACGGCCGTGCAGGCCCTCGACCGCATCGTGCAGTTCCTCGCCGCGGTCGCGAACCGTCCGCTCGACTCGTTGCGGTACACGGACCGGGGCGGCGTGGTGCGGCTCGTGCAGCCGGTTCCGGGGTGGGAGGCGCTCGTCGATCTGGGGTTCACCGAGATCCGGGGGTGTGCGGCCGGCAGTCCCCAGGTGTCGCGGCGCATGCTGGCCGGGCTCGACGATCTGCTGCTGCTCGCGCCCGAGGAGCGGCGCGAGCCCCTGCTGCGGCACCGGGAGCTGCTGACGCTGGCCGTGGAGCGGGCCGTGCCGGAGGCCGCCGACCGCGACTTCGCGCTCCGGCCGGACCGGCAGGGCATCGGGTGAGTGAGCGGCACACCGCCCGCCCTGACGGTGGTGTGCCGCTCGTTGACGCCGTGAGGGTTACGGCATCAGGTGGTAGTCCGGGAAGTTGCCCGGGAGGCGCTCGCCCTCGGGCCCCTGGGTGACCGCCCGCACCAGCAGTTCGCCGCCCACGAACGCGCCGCGCCAGGACGCGCCGAAGCCGCCGAACAGTTCGTCCCTGTCGCCGCGCGAGCGCGGCTTGCCCCGGCCCGTTTTGAAGGCGCGGATCTGGGGGGCGAGGCGGTCGTACGTCGCGTCGTCGTCCGTGGAGAGGGTGGCGACCAGCGCGCCGTTGGAGGCGTTCATCGCGGCGAGCAGTTCCGCCTCGGTGTCGACCAGGACGATCGTGTCGACGGGGCCGAACGGTTCGGCGTGGTGGAGAGGGGAGGAGGGGGGTGGGCTCAGGAGCGTGACCGGGTGGACGTACGCGCTCGTGTCCTGGCCGGGGAGGAAGCGGGCGGGGTCCGGGGCGCCGCGGTGCAGGGGGACGGCGCCTCGGTCGATGGCCTCGGCGACCTGGTCGTTGAGTTCCTTTGCCTTCGCTGCGTTGACCAGCGGGCCGAAGTCCAGCTGGGGGTAGGGGTCTTGGGGGTTCGTCACCGCGAGGGGGTGGCCGACGCGCAGGGTGCGTACGGCCGGCAGGTACGCGGCCAGGAAGTCGTCGAACAGGCTGCGCTGGACGACGAAGCGCGGGTACGCGGTGCAGCGCTGTTTGCCGTAGTCGAAGAGCTTGGGGATCACCGCGGAGAGCTTGTCCCAGTCGGAGTAGTTCCAGATGCCCCAGGTGTTGAGGCCCTCCTGTTCGAGGATGTGGCGCTTGCCGAGGTCGGCGACGGCCGTGGCGACGGCGGCTCCGGTGTCGCGGCCGCCGACGAACGAGACGCAGCCGATCTCGGGCGCCCGCACCAGCGCTTCGGAGAGTTCGCCTCCGCTGCCGCTGACGAGGGTGACGGGAATGCCCTCGCGGGCGGCGAGTGCGCAGGCCAGGGTGAGGCAGGCCACGCCGCCGTCGGTGGGGGTCTTGGCGATGACCGCGTTGCCGGCGAGTGCCTGGATCAGGACCGCGTGCACGAGGACGCTCATCGGGTAGTTCCAGCTGGCGATGTTCGAGACGGGGCCGTCGAGCGGGGCGCGGCCCTGGACCATGGGCTCGATACCGTCGACGTACCAGCGCACCCCGTCGATGGCGCGGTCGACGTCGGCCTGGGCGAGGCGCCAGGGCTTGCCGATCTCCCAGACGAGGAGGAGTGCGAGGAGTTCGCGGTGCTGGGTGAGGGCGTCGAGGGTGGCGCCGACGCGGGCGCGGCGCTCGTCGAGCGGGATGTGCCGCCAGGCGCGGTGCTGGTCCAGGGAGGCGCGCACCGCCCGGTGGGCGGTGGCGGCGTCGAGGCGGGGCGGCCCGGCGATGGGACTGCCGTCGACGGGCGTACTGGCGGGCAGCGCGCGGCCGTCGGCCTGCCAGGTGCCGTTCCACAGGTTGAGTACACGGTCGTCGCGGAACGCCTCCGGGGCGACGGCGAGGCAGCGCTGCCAGGCGTCGTGCCAGGAGGTGCCGGCCTTGAGGGTGGTCGCCGCCGGGGCCTCGAGGTCGGGGGCGTCGGGGCCAGGGGTGCGGGACTTGGGGTTGCTTGCCATTTCGGGTTCTCCGCTCACGGTGCACAGTCGGGGCGGGGGGTGCATGGCTGGTGCGGGCGGGGTGGAGTGGGGAGGTTGCCCGGTGGGCTCGCTCCCCACTCGCGCTGTACGCGTCAGTCCGCCAAGCGGTCGAGTACCAGGCGGGCCGTCTCCGTCGGGGTGGAGCCGACGCGGACCCCGGCCGCTTCCAGGGCCTCCTTCTTGGCCTGCGCCGTTCCGGAGGAGCCGGAGACGATCGCGCCCGCGTGCCCCATGGTCTTGCCCTCGGGGGCGGTGAACCCGGCGATGTAGGCGACGACGGGCTTGGTGACGTGGTCGCGGACATAGGCCGCGGCGCGCTCCTCCGCGTCACCGCCGATCTCCCCGATGAGGACGATCAGGTCGGTGTCGGGGTCGTCCTGGAACGCGGCGAGGCAGTCGATGTGCGTCGTGCCGATGACGGGGTCACCGCCGATGCCGACGCAGGTGGAGAAGCCGATGTCGCGCAGTTCGTACATGAGCTGGTAGGTGAGGGTGCCCGACTTGGAGACGAGGCCGATGCGGCCCGCCTTGGTGATGTCGGCGGGGATGATGCCGGCGTTGGACTGGCCGGGGGTGATCAGGCCGGGGCAGTTGGGGCCGATGATGCGGGTGCCCTTCGCGGCGGCGTACGCGTGGAAGGTCACGGCGTCGTGTACGGGGATGCCCTCCGTGATGACGACGGCCAGCGGAATGCCCGCGTCGGCGGCCTCCGTGACGGCGGCCCTGGCGAAGACGGGCGGTACGAAGACGACGGTGACGTCGGCGCCGGTGGCCGCGATGCCCTCGGCGACGGAGCCGAAGACGGGGACGGCGCGGTCGTCGAAGTCGACGCTCCGGCCCGCCTTGCGCGGGTTGACGCCGCCCACGACGTTCGTGCCGGCGGCGAGCATGCGCCGGGTGTGCTTCATGCCCTCGGCGCCGGTCATGCCCTGGACGAGGACTTTGCTCTCCTTGGTCAGGTAGATCGCCATGTCCCGCTCTCCTTGGTGAGGTGGATCGCCATGTCCCGGCTCCTTAGCCCGCGTTGGCGAGTTCGGCGGCCCGGCGCGCGGCGCCGTCCATGGTGGTGGCCTGTTCGACCAGGGGGTGGGCGCGGCCGTCGAGGATGGCGCGGCCCTGGACGGCGCTGTTCCCGTCGAGGCGGACGACGAGCGGTTTGGTCAGCCGTACGGACTCCAGGGCCTGGACGATGCCGTCGGCGACGGCGTCGCAGGCGGTGATGCCGCCGAAGACGTTCACGAAGACGGACTTCACGGCCGGGTCGGACAGGATGACGGAGAGGCCGTCGGCCATGATCTGCGCGGAGGCGCCGCCGCCGATGTCGAGGAAGTTGGCGGGGCGGGCGCCGCAGCCCGCGACCACGTCGAGCGTCGACATGACGAGCCCCGCGCCGTTGCCGATGATGCCGACCTCGCCGTCGAGCTTCACGTAGTTGAGACCCTTGGCCGCGGCGGCCGCTTCGAGGGCGTCGTCGTGGGCGGACTCCTGGGTACCCCAACGCTCTTGGCGGAAGCGGGCGTTGTCGTCGAGGGTGACCTTGCCGTCGAGGGCGAGGATCTGGCCGTCGCTCGTGCGCACGAGGGGGTTCACCTCGACGAGTACGGCGTCCTCGCGGATGAGGACGTCCCAGAGGCGGACCAGTACGTCGACGGTCCGGTCGGGGAGGCCCGCGGCCTCGGCGATCTGTGCCGCCTTCGCCGTGGTGACACCCTCGGCCGGGTCGATCGGGATGCGGGCCACGGCCTCGGGCCGGGTCGCCGCGACCTCCTCGATGTCCATGCCGCCCTCGGCGGAGGCGATGGCGAGGAAGCGCCCGGCGGCCCGGTCGAGGACGTAGGAGACGTAGAACTCGCTCTCTATGTCGACCGGTTGGGCCAGCATGACCCTGCCGACGGTGTGGCCCTTGATGTCCATGCCGAGGATCTGGCGTGCCGTCAGTTCGGCGGCGGGCGGGTCGGCGGCGAGTTTGACGCCGCCCGCCTTGCCGCGGCCCCCGGTCTTCACCTGTGCCTTGACGACGACGCGGCCGCCCAGCCTGCGCGCGATCTCGCGGGCCTCCTTGGGCGAGTCCGTGACCTCGGCCTTCGGCACCAAGATGCCGTGTTCTTCGAAGAGTTCCCTTGCCTGGTGCTCGTACAGGTCCATCTCGGCTCCTGCCGTAAAAGTGCCGCACGCCCCCTGGACACCACCCACCGGATGCGGGATAACAAGCTTCATACAGTATTCGTCGACTGTATGCAATGTACTGCGACAGCGCACGACTCCCCTACGAAGGGACAGGACTTCCTCATGCCCGACGACAGCCAGGAACTCATCTCCGGTGGTCATCTGGTCGCCAAGGCACTCAAGGCAGAAGGTGTGGAGGTCATCTACACCCTGTGCGGCGGCCACATCATCGACATCTACGACGGCTGCGTCGACGAAGGCATTGAAGTCGTCGACGTCCGTCACGAGCAGGTCGCCGCCCACGCGGCGGACGGGTACGCGCGCATCACCGGCAAGCCCGGCTGTGCCGTCGTCACCGCGGGCCCGGGCACCACCGACGCCGTCACCGGCGTCGCGAACGCGTTCCGCGCGGAGTCACCCATGCTCCTCATCGGCGGCCAGGGCGCGCACACCCAGCACAAGATGGGCTCGCTCCAGGACCTGCCGCACGTCGACATGATGACGCCCATCACCAAGTTCGCCGCGACCGTGCCGGACACCGCGCGCGCCGCCGACATGGTGTCGATGGCGTTCCGCGAGTGCTACCACGGCGCCCCCGGCCCGTCGTTCCTGGAGATCCCGCGCGATGTCCTCGACGCCAAGGTGCCGGTGGACAAGGCCCGCGTACCGCAGGCCGGGCAGTACCGGGCCTCGACCCGCTCGGCCGGTGACCCCGAGGCGATCGAGAAGCTCGCCGACCTCCTCGTGCACGCCGAGAAGCCGGCGATCCTGCTCGGCAGCCAGGTGTGGACGACCCGCGCGACCGAGGACGCCATCGAACTCGTCCGCGCCCTCAATGTGCCCGCGTACATGAACGGCGCGGGCCGCGGCACCCTGCCGCCCGGCGACCCGCACCACTTCCAGCTCTCGCGCCGCTACGCCTTCTCGAACGCCGACCTCATCATCATCGTCGGCACGCCCTTCGACTTCCGCATGGGCTACGGCAAGCGTCTCTCCCCCGACGCGACCGTCGTGCAGATCGACCTCGACTACCGCACGGTCGGCAAGAACCGCGACATCGACCTCGGCATCGTCGGCGACGCGGGCCTCGTCCTGAAGTCGGTCACCGAGGCCGCCTCCGGACGGCTCAACGGCGGGGGCGCCAAGCGCAAGGAGTGGCTCGACGAGCTGCGGGCCGCCGAGCAGACCGCCATCGAGAAGCGGCTGCCGAGCCTTCGCTCCGACGCCTCTCCCATCCACCCGTACCGTCTGGTCGGCGAGATCAACGACTTCCTCACCGAGGACTCGATCTACATCGGGGACGGCGGCGACATCGTCACCTTCTCCGGGCAGGTCGTGCAGCCCAAGTCGCCCGGCCACTGGATGGACCCGGGGCCGCTGGGCACCCTCGGCGTCGGCATCCCCTTCGTCCTCGCCGCCAAGCAGGCGCGGCCCGACAAGGAGGTCGTCGCGCTCTTCGGCGACGGGGCGTTCTCGCTGACGGGCTGGGACTTCGAGACCCTCGTCCGCTACAACCTGCCCTTCGTCGGGATCGTCGGCAACAACTCGTCGATGAACCAGATCCGTTACGGCCAGAAGGCCAAGTACGGCGACGAGCGTGAGCGCGTCGGCAACACCCTCGGCGACGTCCACTACGACAAGTTCGCCCAGATGCTGGGGGGTTACGGCGAAGAGGTCCGCGACCCCGCCGACATCGCGCCCGCGCTCCGAAGGGCACGCGAGTCCGGGAAGCCCTCGCTGATCAACGTGTGGGTCGACCCGGACGCGTACGCCCCCGGAACCATGAACCAGACCATGTACAAGTGAGGAGCCCTGCCATGACCACCAAGGCTCTTGAGGGCGTCCGTGTCCTCGACATGACCCATGTGCAGTCCGGGCCCTCCGCGACCCAGCTCCTCGCCTGGCTCGGCGCGGACGTGGTGAAGCTGGAGGCGCCGACCGGGGACATCACGCGCAAGCAGCTGCGTGACCTGCCGGACGTCGACTCGCTCTACTTCACGATGCTCAACTGCAACAAGCGGAGCATCACCCTCAACACGAAGACGGAACGCGGCAAGGAGCTCCTCACCGAGCTGATCCGGCGCTCCGACGTCATGGTCGAGAACTTCGGCCCGGGCGCCGTCGACCGGATGGGCTTCACGTGGGAGCGCATCCAGGAGATCAACCCGCGCATCGTCTACGCCTCCATCAAGGGCTTCGGCGACGGCCCGTACACCAACTTCAAGGCGTACGAGGTCGTGGCGCAGGCCATGGGCGGCTCGATGGCGACGACCGGGTTCGAGGACGGTCCGCCGCTGGCCACCGGCGCGCAGATCGGCGACTCCGGCACCGGCATCCACGCCGTCGCCGGCATCCTCGCGGCGCTGTTCCAGCGCGAGAACACCGGGCGCGGCCAGCGCGTGAACGTCGCGATGCAGCACGCGGTGCTCAACCTGTGCCGGGTGAAGCTGCGCGACCAACAGCGTCTGACGCACGGCCCGTTGGCCGAGTACCCGAACTCCCAGGACACCGCCGAGGCGGACGAGGTGCCGCGTTCGGGCAACGCGTCCGGCGGCGGCCAGCCGGGCTGGGCGGTCAAGTGCGCGCCCGGCGGCCCGAACGACTACGTGTACGTCATCGTGCAGCCCGTCGGCTGGCAGCCGCTGAGCGAGCTGATAGGGCGGCCCGAGCTGGCCGGCGACCCCGAGTGGGCGACGCCCGAGGCGCGCCTGCCCAAGCTCAACAAGATGTTCCAGCTCATCGAGGAGTGGTCCTCGACCCTGCCCAAGTGGGAGGTGCTCGAGCGGCTCAACGCGCACAACATCCCGTGCGGGCCGATCCTCTCCACCAAGGAGATCATCGAGGACGAGTCGCTCGTCGCGAACGAGATGGTCGTCGAGGTGGCCCACCCGGAGCGCGGCACGTTCACCACGGTCGGCTCCCCCCTCAAGCTCTCCGACTCCCCCGTGGAAGTGGTCAGTTCACCCCTGCTCGGCGAGCACAACGCCGAGGTGTTCGTCGGGGAGCTGGGGCTCGGGGACGAGGAACTGCGCCTGCTCAAGTCGAACGGAGTGATCTGATTGATGGCCGAGGACCGTGAGCTCACGGTACGGGCGTTGCTGGAGTCCGTGCGCGCGGAGGGCCGCAGCGCTCTCACCGCCCCCGAGGGCAAGGTGATCGCCGACGCGTACGGGATCTCCGTGCCCGGCGAGGAGCTGGCCACGGACGTGGAGGAGGCGGTCGCGTACGCGGCACGCTTCGGCGGACCCGTCGTGATGAAGATCGTCTCCCCCGACATCCTGCACAAGACGGACGCGGGCGGCGTGATCGTGGGGGTGGAGGGCGCGGCCGACGTGCGGGCCGCCTTCTGCAAGATCGTGGAGAACGCGCGGGCCTACGCGCCGGACGCCCGGATCGAGGGCGTGCAGGTGCAGGAGCTGCTGCCGACCGGCCCCTCCTCCCAGGAGGTCATCGTCGGGGCCGTCACCGATCCGACGTTCGGGAAGGTCGTCGCGTTCGGGCTCGGCGGTGTGCTGGTCGAGGTGCTCAAGGACGTGACGTTCCGGCTCGCGCCGGTCGGCGCGGACGAGGCCGTGTCCATGCTGGACTCGATCCGGGCGGCCGAGGTGCTGCGCGGGGTGCGCGGCGCGCAGCCGGTCGACCGGTGGGCGCTCGCCGAGCAGATCCGCCGGGTGTCCCAACTGGTCACCGACTTCCCGGAGATCGCCGAGGTCGACCTCAACCCCGTGATCGCCACACCGGAGGGCGCGGTCGCCGCCGACATCCGGGTGATCCTCGCCGACGGGGTGCCGAAGCAGCGGCGCACGTACTCGCGCGAGGAGATCCTCCGGTCGATGCGCCGGCTGATGCAGCCGCGCTCGGTCGCGGTGATCGGCGCGTCCAACGAGCAGGGCAAGATCGGCAATTCGGTCATGCGCAACCTGATCGACGGGGGTTTCTCCGGGGAGATCCATCCGGTGAACCCCAAGGCCGATGACATCCTGGGCCGCAAGGCGTACAAGAGTGTCACGGACGTCCCGGGTGAGGTGGATGTGGCGGTCTTCGCGATCCCCGCCAAGTTCGTGGCCTCGGCCCTCGAAGAGGTGGGACGCAAGGGGATCCCGAACGCGGTCCTGATCCCCTCCGGGTTCGCCGAGACCGGTGAACAGGCCCTCCAGGACGAGATCGTGGCGATCGGCGAGCGGTACGGGGTACGCCTGCTCGGGCCGAACATCTACGGCTACTACTCGACGTGGCAGGACCTGTGCGCCACGTTCTGCACGCCGTACGACGTGAAGGGCGGGGTCGCGCTGACCTCGCAGTCCGGGGGCATCGGCATGGCGATCCTCGGCTTCGCGCGCACGACGAAGACCGGTGTCTCCGCGATCGTCGGGCTCGGCAACAAGTCGGACCTCGACGAGGACGACCTGCTCACCTGGTTCGGCGAGGACCCCAACACCAAGTGCATCGCGATGCACTTGGAGGACCTGAAGGACGGGCGAGCCTTCGTGGAGGCCGCGCGGGCGACGGTACCGAAGAAGCCCGTCGTGGTCCTCAAGGCAGGGCGCACCAGCGCGGGCGCGAAGGCGGCCGGTTCGCACACGGGAGCCCTCGCGGGAGACGACGCGGTGTACGACGACATCCTCAGGCAGGCAGGCGTCATCAGGGCGCCGGGGCTGAACGAGATGCTCGAGTACGCGCGGGCGCTGCCCGTGCTTCCGACGCCGAAGGGTGACAACGTCGTCATCATCACCGGCGCGGGCGGCTCGGGTGTGCTGCTCTCGGACGCCATCGTCGACAACGGCCTGTCCCTGATGGAGATCCCGGAGGACCTGGACGCCGCGTTCAAGGCCTTCATCCCGCCCTTCGGCGCCGCGGGCAACCCGATCGACATCACGGGCGGTGAGCCGCCGTCGACGTACGAGGCGACCATCAGGCTCGGCCTGGAGGACCCGCGGATCCACTCCCTCGTCCTCGGCTACTGGCACACGATCGTCACCCCGCCGATGGTCTTCGCGGAGCTGACCGCGCGGGTGGTCGAGGAGTTCCGCGCGCGGGGCATCGAGAAGCCCGTGGTGGCGTCGCTCGCGGGCGACGTAGAGGTCGAGGAGGCCTGCCAGTACCTCTACGAACGCGGGGTCGTGGCGTACCCGTACACGACCGAGAAGCCGGTGGCCGCACTCGGTGCCAAGTACCGGTGGGCCCGTGCGGCGGGGCTGTTGTGATGCCCGGACCAGCCGACGAACCGGCCGGGGGTCCGGGGGTCGCCCCCGGGCGAAACACCGCCCGGTGGGCCCGTGCGGCGGGGCTGTTGGGGGGCGCTTCATGAGGTGACCGGACTGGGGGCCGGCCGGCGGTGCGCGCAGGCCGGCCCCGGGACCCATGCGCACGCGAAAGGAATTTGGACAGGGGGCGCTGGCCAGATCTTTCGACGCAAGGGGTGCGACCGTCATGACCGCAACCGATCTATCAACCTCCGTCCCTTACAGGGAGGTGACGGACGCCAACGGCCGTGTGTACCGGGTTGGCGAGACCGATATCGACATCTTGGGCCGCAAGCGCAAGTGGATGGTGATCCTGCCCTGGGTGGGCATGATGGGGATCTCCTCCGCCGAGTACGCGTTCGCGTCCGCCGAGGACACCCTGCACACCGCGCACGACTGGAACAGCCTGCACATCTTCTGGATGATGACCGTCTGGGTGTTCTTCCAGGCCGCGGTCGCCTTCCCCGCGGGCAGGCTGCGTGAGAGCGGCAGGCTGCCGGCCCGCTGGGCGATGATGATCGGCGCCTCGGGCACTTTCATGGGCTATCTGTCGCTGGCCCTGGCACCACACGTCGTCTTCGCCTATATCGGCTTCAGCGTGCTGAGCGGCATGGGCGCGGGCATGGTGTACGCCACCTGCGTCAACATGGTGGGCAAGTGGTACCCGGAGCGAAGGGGCGGCAAGACCGGCTTCGTCAACGGCGGCTTCGCCTACGGTTCGGTGCCGTTCGTCTTCCTGTTCACCGGCTACATGGACCTGACCAACTACCGCTGGGTGCTGCTCTCGGTGGGCGTTCTGCTCGCCGCCATGGTCGCTGTCGCCGGTTCCTTCTTCAAGGATCCGCCGAAGAACTGGTGGCCTGCGAACGTCGATCCACTCCATCCGCCGGAGGACCCGCGCGCCCGGCGTTCCCTGGAGAAGAACCCGCCGGCCGTCAAGCAGTACACCCCGCTGGAGGCCTGGCGCACCGGCCGAGTGGCACTGATGTGGTTCTGTCTGGCCTGCACCTCCGGCGTGAACATCTTCGGCATCGCCTTCCAGGTGGACATCGGCGAAGAGGCCGGCTTCGCCGGCGGAATCGTTGCCACCGCGATGTCCCTGAAGGCGCTCGTCAACGGCAGCGGGCGCGGCGTCATCGGATGGCTGTCCGACCGCTACGGCCGCAAGCAGTGTCTGCTCGCAGTCTGCGCCATCCTCGGGTTCGCCCAGTTCGGCATCCTCTGGTCGGCCGAGGCCAAGAACCTGCCGCTGTTCCTGGTCTTCTCGGCGATCTCCGGTTTCGGCGGCGGCGCCATCTTCCCGATGTTCGCGGCGCTCACTGCGGACTACTTCGGCGAGAACAACAACGCCACCAACTACGGCATGGTCTACAGCTCCAAGCTCGTCTCCGGCCTTGGCGCGGGGATGGGCGCCGTGGTCGTCGGGGCCTGGGGGCACTCCGGTGCCTTCATCCTGGCGGGCTGCATCTCCTTCCTCGCCGGCTTCATCGCGCTCTTCCTGTCCCAACCCGGCAGGTCCAAGTCCCGTGACATCCAACCCAACCCGCAACCGCTCGGTGAGGAGATGGCTTGATATGACGGCGGAGCCCATCGCCGCAGGCAACTCAGCGACGACCACTGGTAGCAAGTACCGAGAGATCACCGACGAGAACGGCCGCGTCTATCGCGTAGGCGAGACGGACCGCGACATCCTCGGCCATTCCCGTAAGTTCATGGTGTATCTGCCATGGGTCGCGATGATGGCCATCAGCGTTTCCGAGTACGCCTACGGTTCGGCGGAGGACACCCTGTCCAGCGCACATGGCTGGACGCAGTCGAATACCTTCTGGATCCTGAGCGTCTGGGTGTTCTTCCAGGCGGGCATCGCCTTCCCGGCCGGATGGATGCGGGAGAAGGGCATCCTCACCGCCAAGCGGGCCACCATGGTCGGCGCCTTCCTCTGCCTCTTCGGATTCCTCGCGCTGTCCCATTTCAACAACGTGTGGCTGGCGATCCTGGGATTCGGTGTCATCGGCGGACTGGGCTCCGGCCTCGTCTACTCGACCTGTATCAACATGGTCGGCAAATGGTTCCCGGAGCGAAAAGGCGGCAAGACCGGATTCGTCAACGGCGGGTTCGCGTACGGGTCTCTTCCGTTCATCTTCATCTTCAACTACGCGTTCGACACGTCGAACTACCACCGTGTGCTCGACATGATCGGTGTCTATGTGCTGGTGGTCGTGCTCGCCTGTGCGTTCTTCTTCCGGGACCCGCCGAAGAACTGGTGGCCGCACGAGGTCGACCCGCTGAAGAAGTCGGGCTCGGACAAGGAGGCCAAGTCCCTCGCCAAGAACCCGCCCGCCGTCCGTCAGTTCACGCCCATGGAGGCCGTCAGGACCGGCATGCTGCCGCTCATGTGGTTCAGCCTCGTGCTGACGGCAGGCGTGTCGATCTTCGGCATCTCCTTCCAGGTGGACTTCGCCAAGGAGGTCGGCTTCGGGCCACTGGTCGCCGCGTCGTCGATGGGTGTGATGGCGGTCATCAACGGCGTCGGACGTGCGGTCGTCGGCTGGCTGTCGGACATCTGGGGTCGCAAGGTGAGCCTGGTGTTCGTCATCGTCGTGCTCGGCCTCGCCCAGTTCGGCGTCATCTGGGCGGGTGACATCCACAGTGAGTGGCTGTTCCTGTTCTTCGCGTTCCTGTCGGGCTTCGGCGGCGGCGCGTTCTACCCGATGTTCGCGGCGCTCACGCCGGACTACTTCGGCGAGAACTACAACGCCACCAACTACGGCCTCGTGTACAGCGGCAAGCTGGTCAGCGGCCTGTTCGGCGGCGGGCTCGGCTCCATGGTGGTCGCCGCGTGGGGCTACAACGGGGCGTACGCGCTCGCCGGGGGCGTCTCGATGGTGGCGGCAGCCGTGGCCCTGCTGCTGCGGCAGCCCGGGGGCGAGCAGGCGGAGAAGGTGGTGGCCACCGCGTAGGGCGCACCCACCGGAAGTACTCATAGGAGTGGGGCCCGGCCTGGTGGCCGGGCCCCACTCATGTGTGTCGCGACGTCAGCGCTTCTTGCGCAGACCGGCCAGGTTGTCGTAGCCGATCTTCGCGAACTTGAGGGACTGGCCGAGGTCGGTGTCGCTGGGCGCGTTGTCCTGCTCGACCATCGGGTTGTGGTAGTTCATCGCCCCGACGCGGGTGAAGAACCTCTCGTAGTCGATGACTCCGGTGCCGAACGGCACCATGTCGTAGCCCATGCCGTTGGTCTCGTTGACCGTGCCGTCCTTGGCGTGGAACAGCGGGTAGCGCTTGTTGTTGCGGCTCACGAGCGCCGCCGGGTCGAAGACGTTCTCCCGCTGGGAGCCGTCGTGGGCGGTGTAGGTGTGGAACTTGTACTGGGCCACGTGCGCCCAGAAGATGTCCATCTCCAGCCAGACCGTCTTCGGGTCGGTCACCTTGAGGAAGTACTCCAGCTTGCGGATGCCGGAGCTGCGGGTCGGCTTGCCCTGCGCGTCGAGGGGGCCGCCGTCGAGCAGGAAGCCGTACGCCGCGTCGTGGTTGTGCGTGTACAGCTTGAGGCCGGCGCCGTGGGCGATCTTGCCGAGCGCGTTCCACTTGTCGGCGGCGGTGTCCCAGTCGGACCGGTAGGCGCTGCCGGTGGGGTCGCCGCCGGTGCCCATGTGGTCCATGCCGAGGATGTTGGCTATCTCCAGGTGCTTCTTGAACGTGTCGAGGTCGGGCTGGCTGAGCGGCCACGACCCCGGGATGAAGCCGTGGTTGCCCTGGGCGCGCAGGCCGTACTCGTCGAGCCAGGAGCGCAGCAGCTTGGCGCCCTCGACGGATTCGAGGTTGGCGCCGCCGGGCGCGTTGGCGTGCTGGCCGTAGCCGGCGAACTCGACCTGCTTGTAGCCGTAACGGGCGAGCTCCTTGAAGACCTCGCGGAACCCGGACGGGAGGTTGGAGGCGAGCGGGTCCCTGCCCGTGGCGTCGCGCACGGTGTAGAGGATGATGCCGCGCTTGGATGCCGGGACGAGGGCGTGGTGGCCGCCGCCCCGGCCGCCGTTGTGCGTGCTCTGGGCGAGGGCGGGCGATGCGCCGAAGACGGGTGCGGCGACGGCGGCTGCCCCCGCGGCGGTGCAGGTGCTCAGAAAGCGGCGGCGGCTGACGCCGAGAGCGCGGCGCAGGGCGTCGCCGGGTCCGGATTCATCGTTGAACGCGGTCACGGTCTCTCTCTTTCTCGGGTGGGTGCGGGGCGTGTGCGGGTGCGCACCGGGCTCATGCGAGACCGGCCAGGTCGAGCAACAGCGATTTCACGTCGGTGGCCGCGACACGGCCGGTGACGGCGCGGGGGGTGGAACAGAGGATGAGCGGACCGTCGGGGCTGTCGTCGCTCAAGGGGAGGCGGCCGTGGCTGCCGCGGATGGGTGAGGGATCGAGTGGCACGACCGCCATGCGGTAGCGCATGCCGAGCTTCTTGCGGGCCAGGGCGCCGGCGGCCTTCACCTTGACGTAGGGGTCCTGGGGGTCCATGAACAGCTCGACGGGGTCGTAGCCGGGCTTGCGGTGGATCTCGACGAGCTGCGCGAAGTCGGGCGCGCGGTCGTCGTCGAGCCAGTAGTAGTACGTGAACCA
Organism: Streptomyces sp. CB01635; assembly: GCF_002803065.1. GTDB lineage: Bacteria > Actinomycetota > Actinomycetes > Streptomycetales > Streptomycetaceae > Streptomyces. The sequence continues at coordinate 740,725 of NZ_NNBL01000001.1, read as the reverse complement.
GGCGTCGGGTTCGGCGACGGCGACGAGTTCGCCGGAGCGGGGGTGGTCGAGGTGGTGGGCCTTCTTCCCCTCGTCGTCGAGGAGTTGCTCGATGCCGGGCACGTCTTTCAGTGCCTCGCGGACCGTGTCGAGGTCCTCCGGGCGGCGCACGTAGATGTGGGCGATCTGGTGGTCGGCGACCGCGAACGCCCGGGACGTCATCGGGTCGAGGTATTCCATGCCGTCCTGCGTGTGCACTTCGAGGAGTCCGGCGCGGCGCAGGACGCGGTTGATGTCGACGGGCCGCTCGACGCGGGTGATGCCGTACTCGGACAGGGCGACGACCGTGCGGCCCTCGGCCTTCGCGTCGTCGAGCAGCGGCGCGAGGGTGGCGTCGAGTTCGGCGGCGGCCCGGTGCGAGCGCGGGTCGTCGGGGCCGAAGCGCTGGAGGTCGTAGTCGAGGTGGGGGACGTAGGCCAGTGCCAGGTCGGGATGGCGGGTGGCCATGATGTGCCGGGTCGCGTCGACGATCCACCGGCTGGAGACGAGGTCGGCGCCCGGGCCCCAGAAGTGGAAGAGGGGGAACGTGCCGAGTTTTTCGGTGAGTTCGTCGTGCAGAGCCGGTGGCCTGGTGTAGCAGTCGGGTTCCTTGCGGCCGTCGGCGTAGTAGACGGGCCGGGGTGTGACGGTGATGTCGGTGTCGGCGCCCATGGCGTACCACCAGCAGATGTTGGCGACCGTGTACCCGGGGTGGCTGCGGCGGGCCGCGTCCCAGAGCTTGTCGCCGGCGACGAGTCCGTTGTGCTGGCGCCACAGGAGTACGTCGCCCAGCTCGCGGAAGTACCAGCCGTTGGCGACGATGCCGTGCTCGGACGGCATGGTGCCGGTGAGGAACGTCGACTGGGCGGCGCAGGTGACGGCGGGCAGGACCGTGCCGAGGTGGGCCTGCGACCCCGTCCGGCCGAGGGCCTTGAGATGGGGCATGTGGTCGAGGAGGCGCGGGGTGAGACCCACGACGTCCAGGACGAGCAGCGGGTTCGGGCTCACGTCCGACCGGTCGGACGTGGTGTCTGTGCCGGCAGTTGTCATGGGAGTTCCTTCAGGCCGAGGTCCGTCAGGAGGTCGCGGGCCAGGGTGAGCTCGGCGGCGATGCCGTCCGCGAGCTGGGTGCGGGCGCGGGGGCGCAGCTCGGGCGGGAGCGCCTGCCAGGTGTACGTCTCGACCTCCAGGTGACGGGTGAGCGGGTGCGCGCCGCCGACCAGGCGGGTGAGCGTGTCCTTCAGCACCGGGAGCGTGGAGGTGAGGGGGGCCGCGGGCGCCGCGTGCAGCGGTACGTGGAAGTGGGCGCGCCAGGGCGCGGTGTCGGGGAGCGCGCCGCCGGCGAGTGCCTCGCCCAGGTCGTCGGTGCCGCGCAGCCCTTCGGGGGTGAGGGTGCGGGTCTGGTGCAGGAAGCGGGGTTCGTCGAACGCGGCGAGCGCCTCGCGGACCTCGGCCCTTTCGGGGTGCTCGGCGTGCAGGGCCGCGGAGAGCTGGGACTTGACGACGGGGATGCCGGCGGCGGAAAGGGCGTCGAGTGCGGTGGCCGGGTCCTCGAAGGAGGTGGCGAGATGGCAGGTGTCGACGCAGACGCCGATGCGGTCGCGGGCCACGGCCGTGAGCGGGGCGATGGCGTCGCCGGTCGTCTCGACGGTGCAGCCCGGCTCGGGTTCGAGACCGATGCGGATGGAGCGGCCGGTCAGCTCCTCCAGGGCGTCGAGCCGCTCGGCGAGGGTGGTGAGCGATGCGTACGCGATGTCCCTGCGGGCCGGGTCGTAGCCGGTGCGCCAGGCGAGGGGCAGCGTGGAGATGGTGCCCTCGGTGATGTCGGACGGGAGCAGCGTGGCGAGGAGCCGGGCCAGGTCGGCGGTGTGCGCGAGGCGCTCCGGGTCGGCCCAGTCGGGCTTGTACACGCGGTACTTGACCTCTTCGGCGCCGAACCCCTCGTACGGGAAGCCGTTGAGGGTGACGACTTCGAGGCCGCGGCGGTCGAGTTCGGTGCGCAGGCCGCGCAGGGCGACGGGGTCGGTGGTGAGGGCGCGCGCGGCGTCCTTGGCGAGCCACAGGCCGATGCCGAGCCGGTCGCGGCCGAGGCGCTTGCGGACGGGTTCGCAGTGGTCGCGCAGCTGGGCCAGCACGCCGTCCAGGGTCTCGGCGGGGTGGACGTTGGTGCAGTACGCGAGGTGGACGGTGGACCCGTCGGGGTGGCGGAAGCGCATCGCTCACGCCCCGCCGCGCAGGATGGAGTTGCCCTCGTGGGTGGCGTCGGTCCCGGCGACGTCGAGGTCGAGCCGGCCGCTGAGGCCGTAGAACGCGACGGGGTTGCGCCACAGGACTCGGTCGACGTCGTCCTCGGTGAAGCCGGCCTTCAGCATCGCGTCGGCGACCTTGCGGGTCTTGAGGGGGTCGCTCTTGCCCCAGTCCGCGGCCGAGTTGACGAGGACCTGCTCGGGTCCGTACTCGGTGAGGATCGCGACCATCCGCTCCTCGTCCATCTTGGTGTCGGGGTAGACGGAGAACCCGAGCCAGCAGCCCGCGTCCTTGGCCTCCTTCACCGTGGTCTCGTTGAGGTGGTCGATCAGCACCCGGTCGAGCGGCAGGTGCGACTCGCGCACGACGTCCAGGGTGCGGCGCAGTCCGGCGAGCTTGTCGCGGTGCGGGGTGTGCACGAGCGCGGGGAGTTCGTGGTCCGCGGCGAGCTGGAGCTGCGCGGTGAGCGCGGTGTCCTCGGCGGGGGTCATCGAGTCGTAGCCGATCTCGCCCACGGCGACGACGTTGTCCTTGACGAGGTAGCGCGGCAGCGCGTCGAGGACGGGCGTGCAGCGCGGGTCGTTCGCCTCCTTGGGGTTGAGGGCGAGTGTGCAGTGGTGGGCGATCCCGTACTGCGCGGCACGGAACGGCTCCCAGCCGAGGAGCGCGTCGAAGTAGTCGAGGAACGAGGCGGGCGAGGTGCGGGGTTGGCCGAGCCAGAAGGACGGCTCGACGATCGCCCGTACGCCCGCGGCGTACATGGCCTCGTAGTCGTCGGTGGTGCGCGACGTCATGTGGATGTGCGGGTCGAAGATGCGCATCAGGACTCCTCGGCCTTGGGGGGAGGGGGCACGACCAGGGGGGTCAGGGCCAGTACGCGGTGCAGGTCGTCGGGGACGGGGCGGCCCGCGGCGGTGCGCTCGCGCGCGTAGTCGCCGAGCATGCGGGCGAGTTCGGCGTCTCCGCGCGCCCGTTCGGCGAGGTCGGCGACGGCGGACACCGGCACGCCGGTGAAGAGACACTTCAGGACGGCGTGCCGCCAGTGGTGCGCGGTGAGGTGCTCGGCGGCGTAGGGGCCGACGGCGGCGGCGACCAGCCGGGTGTCGTTCGTGCGCAGCGCGTCCTCGACGAGGGACAGCGCTTCGGGCCCTGGTACGAGGTGGGGCAGGGCCGCGAGGACGGCGCGGCGTTCGGCGGCGGCGCCCTGTTCGTAGAGGCGGGTGAGGGTGGCGGTGTCGGCGCGGGCCGCGTGCAGGAGCACGATGCGGGCACTGTCGGCATGCTCGGCGCCACAGCGGCGCCCCGCTTCGGCGAACCTCAACTCCCATACGGCCTGGGCCTGTTGACCGCCCGCGCCATCCGCCGCCGCCTCCGCCGTGGACTTGTCGAGCCAGGTGCGGGCGGTTTCGCCGAGGGAGGCGTCGGTGCGGGCGCGGAGGGCCGCGATGCCGGGAGGCGTGCCGGTCACGGGGTGCCTCCTTCGGCGGCGGCGCGCAGGAACCGCAGGGAGTCCTCGGCGAGTTGGGGCCCCGCGTGGGAGTGGCGGGGCAGTTCCACGACCGTCAGTCCCTGGTAGCCGGTGGCTTCGAGAGCTTCGAGCACCGGCGGGAAGTCGATCTCGCCTTCGCCGAACGGAAGGTGTTCGTGGACACCGCGCCGCATGTCCTCGATCTGTACGTGCTTCAGCCAGGGGGCGGCCTCACGCACGCAGTCTGCGGGCGGCAGCGGCTCCAGGCACTGGCAGTGGCCGATGTCCAGGGTCAGGCCGAGCGCTTCCGGCCCGCCGAACTCCTGGCGGAGGTAGTGGAAGTCGGCGAGTGAGCCCAGGAGGTGGCCGGGCTCGGGCTCGATGGCGAGCGGGACGCCGGCGGCGGAGGCCGCGTCGAGGACGGGGGCGAGCGCGTCGGCGAGCCGCTTCCAGGCGCTGCCGTCGTCCGTGCCGTCCGGGGTGATGCCGCTGAAGCAGTGCACGGCGTGGGCGCCGAGGTCGGCGGCCACCTGCACGGCCCTGATGAGGAGCCGGGTGCGGGCGGCCCTGGCGTCCGGGTCGGGGTCGAGGAGCGAGGGGCCGTGCTTGCGGCGCGGGTCGAGGACGTAGCGGGCGCCGGTCTCGACGGTGACGGTCAGGCCGTGCCGGTCGAGGGCGCGGGCCACCTGCCGAGTGCGGGTGGGGAGGTCTGGGACCAGGGGGTCCAGGTGCATGTGGTCGAGGGTGAGGCCGACGCCGTCGTATCCCAGGTCGGCGAGGACGGCGAGGGCGTCCTCCAGGCGCAGGTCGGTGAGGCCGTTCGTGCCGTATCCCCAGCGGATGGTCATGTGACGCTCACCTTCGGTGCGATGCGCCGCGCGAGCGGCGCGAGGGCGGCGGTGATCAAGGCGGTCCTGGGGGCGCCGGCCCTGGCGGCCAGGGCCGCCTGGAGGGGGATCAGGGAACGGATGCCCGCGCCCACGGCGCGTTGGGTGAGGGGTGGGGAGGGGTTGAGGGCCGCGTGGAAGTAGGGACGTGCCGTCGCCCCCGCGTAGGCGGCGGCCAGGGCCGTGGTGATGGATCCCGACAGGCCGGGGGCGGCTGCTACCCGCCGGCCTGCCGGGAGTTCGTGGGTACGGCCCGTCCACCGGGCCAGGGTGAGGGACGCGGCCAGGGCGGCCAGAGGGGCGGCGGTGTTGCCTCCCTGGGTTTCGTTGCGGGACACCGTGGTGACGGCGAGGATGTGGGCGGCGATTGTCGTCGCTGTGGGGAGAGCGGCCCCCAGGCCGTGTTCCTGGCCCCCGGCGTCCGGGGCTGTGCCCACTCGTGCCGTCTTGCGGAACGCCTGCCCACAGCGGGGTGCGGTGGCGGCCGCCCCGAGCAGGACGTCCAGCCCTCTCGCCGCTGCCATGGCCACCGGACCCGCCTGGGTCCTCTTCAGGCCGAGGTCGTACGCCCAGACCGTGCCGGCCAGTGCGGTGGCCAGCAGTGTCGCCGGGCGGCCCGCCCGGTGCGCCAGGGCCAGACCTCCCGCCGTGAAGGCGCCCGCTGCCGCGAGGGCCGCTGCGGGGCGGATTCGCCCTGACGGCAGCGGGCGGTGCGGGCGGTCCACGGCGTCTTCGGCGCGGTCCGCCCAGTCGTTGAGGGCCATGCCGGCCTCGTAGAGGCACAGGGACGACCCGATGGCGAGGAAGGTGCCACGGCCGGGGCGCGAGCCCACCGCCGCCGCGCCCGCGAGGGCATCGCCGGGGACGGTGAACAGGGCGGGCAGACGCAGGAGTTCGGCCCAGGCACGCAGGTGCTCTCCGCGGCCGGTCACCGCAGGCGTCCAGCGAAGCCGACCAGTGCCGCGTACTGCTCGGCGAGCGCCGGGGACGCGTCGCCGTCGGGGTCCTTGAAGTAGAAGCCGAGCTCCGGCAGGGGCCCCTCGACGCCCTTCTCGTGGGCGCGCAGGAGAAGGCGGGCCAGGTCGAGGACGAGGGGGGCGGCGAGCGCGGAGTCGCAGCCCTGCCAGATCGTCTGGAGGATCATGCGGGAGCCGAGGAACCCGTCGAAGGCGATGTGGTCCCAGGCGGTCTTCCAGTCCCCGAGCGCGGGCACGTCGTCGATGTGGACCTCACCCTCGGGCGCGGCCCCGAGCGCGTCGGCGAGGACGCGTTCCTTGCCCGCGTTCTTCGCCGCCGCGGCGCCTGGGTCGGCGAGCGCGGCACCGTCGCCGCCGCCGAGGAGGTTGGTTCCGGACCAGGCCCGCACGGACAGGGAGCGCTGGAGGAACATCGGCGCGAGCACGGACCGCAGCAGGGTCTGGCCCGTCTTGCCGTCGCGGCCCGCGTGGGGCAGGCCGCTGGTGGCGGCGAGTTCGGCGAGCGCGGGGTGGTGCAGGCCGGTGGAGGGGGTGAAGTTGACGTACGGGCAGCCCGCGCGCAGGGCGGCCGCCGCGTAGAGGGAGCTGGCGGGCAGCCGGCTGCTGTCGGGGGCGGGTTCCGTGGACGCCACGTTCACGACGACGGCGCCTGCGAGTCCGCCGCGGTCGGCGAAGTCCCTGATGTCGGCGGCGAAGGCGGCGATGAGTTCGTCGTCGGAGCGGGAGTCCCCCGGCTGGGGGCCTCCCGGGCGTATCTCCCGGTCGGCGGCGGCGAGTTCGGCGCCGACCGCAGCCGGCAGGCCGTGCGGCAGGACGCCTCCGGCGGCGAGGTGTTCGGCACGTTTGGGCAGCGGACAGTCGACGGTGTCGTGCCCGCCGAAGACGAGTGACGACAGCGCGGGGAGCCCGGCGCCGGCGAAGGGTTCGGTCTCGGTGACCATGCCGGTCGGGGGGTGCAGGCCCGCGCCGACGGCGGCGCAGCCCGCGACCGCGGTGGTGGCGACGGAGCCACGGGCCCCGATGAGCCAGACTCCGAAGCGGGCGGTGGGGGAAGTGGGTTCGGCGGACATGGGCAGCCTCCTTGTCGTACGCGAACCAGGGGCCGGAGTTGCGGTGGTGGTGCGGGACGGCGGGCGGGGGTCCGGCGTCCCCCGCCCGCCGCCGTCTAGTGGCCGGACCCGGCGCCCGGCTTCGCGGGCAGGTCCTTGACCCGGATGTCACGGAAGGACACCTGGTCGTCGTTGCCGTGGTTCTGGATCCCGACGTACCCGTCGCGCAGGCTCCGGGCCGGGTCGGTGTTGGTGAAGTCGTTGACCTTCACGCCGTTGAGCCAGATCCGCAGGTGCTCGCCCTCGACCCGGATCTCGTACGTGTTCCACTCCCCCGGCGGGTTCAGCGCACGGTCGCGCTTCTTCACGTCGGCGGACTGGAAGCTGTAGACGGACCCGGTGGTGCGGTCGGGTGCGTCGGTCGCGTCGATCTGGACCTCGTAGCCGTTGTTCACGGCCGACCAGGGGTCGTCGGACTCCGGGAAGCCCACGAAGACACCGGAGTTGTCGTCCCCGGCCATCTTCCAGTCGAGCTTCAGGGAGTACGAGCCGAGCGGGCGGCCCGCGTACCAGAGCATTCCCATGCCGCCGGCCGAGGTGAGCGTGCCGTCGTCCGAGAGCTCGAAGGAGCCGGGTCCGGCCTGCTTCCAGTCCTTGAGCGACTCGGCGGTCCCGTCGAACAGGGACGTGTAGCCACTCTCGGGCCGGCAGTCGGCCTGCGCGGCGCCACTCGCCCAGCGGATTCCGCCGAGCAGGTGCTGCCGGAAGGCCGGGTCGGCGTACGACTCTTTGGTGTGACCCGCGCCGGTGTAGAAGGAGCGGCCGCCCCGGTAGTTCTGGCACCAGGAGATGGGGTGGTCGCCCGCCATGGTGCCGCCGGTGTACGACGACTCGTCGAGCGAGGCGAGGACGTGGGCGTGCTCGCGCGGGTTGGAGCGGTAGTTGTACCACTCGTCCGTGCGGTTCCATGTCGGGGCGAGGTGGGCGGTGGCCGGGTTGCCCCGGTCCTCGACCTTGACGGTGGCGGGCTGGATCGCCGGGTGATCCTGGAAGTAGGCGCCGGCGAGGCCGCCGTAGAAGGGCCAGTCGTACTCGGTGTCGGCGGCCGCGTGGACGCCGACGTAGCCGCCGCCCTTCGCGATGTAGTGCTCGAAGGCCTTCTGCTGGTCGGCGCCGAGCACGTCACCGGTGGTGGAGAGGAAGACGACGGCGTCGTAGCGGCGCAGGTTGGCGTCGGTGAAGGCGCCGGCGTCCTCGGTGGCGTCGACGGCGAAGCCGGCTGCCGTGCCCAGGTCCCGCACGGCGGCGATCCCCTCGGGGATCGAGTCGTGGCGGAAGCCCGCGGTCTTGGAGAAGACCAGGACCCGGCCCCCCGCCCCCGCGTCCCCCGGTGAGGAGGACGCGGGAGCGGAGACACAGCCGATGAGCAGGGCGGCCGCGGAGGCCGCGAGCGCGATACGGGTGGAGGTGCGCACAGTCCTGCTCCTTCCTCAGCCGGTGGTGAAGGTGAAGTCGTCCACGTCGAAGAGGGCGTCGGTGCCCGCACCCTTGAAGACCAGGAAGAGCGTCGTGGTCTTGGCGGGCGCCTTGCTGATGGTGCCGGTGACGTCCTTGTACGTCTCCCAGGACCCGGTGGGTTCGACCTTGGCGCTGCCGAGGAGGCGTCCGGTGGCGGAGCCGCTGCGGATCTCCAGCGTGCCGCCGCTACCGGCGGACGCGACGCTCGCGCTGAACGACTTGACGTTGCTCAGGACGTACGGCTTGAAGGAGATCCAGTCACCGTTGTTGATGTCGCCGACCGTCTTGCCGCCCTCCGCCGGGGTGTGGGCGGTGATGCTGACGCCCTTGGAGTCGCCGTAGTGCTCGGCCTGGCGGTGCTTCTGCTGGGTGACGTTCTGGTCGTGGGTGGTCAGCGCGGGCTGGCCGTTGGCGCCCTGGTCGGTGTACTCGGCGTCGAAGACCCCGAAGATGTTGGCGTTCGGGTCGTGCTCGCTGTCCGCGGAGGTCTTGAGGGTGCCGGAGCAGCCGTTGGCCGAGGTGATCGGGTGGCCGTGGCTGTCGTGGCCGAGGACGTGCGTGACCTTGACCTTGGAGCAGTCGATCGTCCCGTCCTCGGGGTCGGTGACCTTCACCTTGAAGGGCACCTCGTCACCGAAGGTGAACAGCTGGCCGTCCGCGGGGAGTTCGAGGGTCACCTTGGGCGCGGTGTTGCCGACGACGATGTGGGCGTCGGCGCTGCCGGTGCGGCCCGTCGTGTCCTTGGCGGTGACGGTCGCGGTGTAGGTGCCGTTCTTCTTGTACGTGTGGCTGGGGGCGGCGCCCGTGCCGGTGGTGCCGTCGCCGAAGTTCCAGGAGTACGTCAGCGCGTCGCTGTCGGCGTCGGACGCGGTCGAGGAGAAGCGGGCCTTGAGCGGGGCCTGGCCCGAGGTCTTGTCGACCTTGGCGTCGACGACGGGTGAGTGGCCGTCGGTCGCGTTCTCGATGCGGTAGAGGCCGGAGTTCTCGTCGCCGCCGAACCAGGACAGGCCGTAGTCCAGGACATACAGCGCGCCGTCCGGCCCGAAGGCCATGTCCATCACCTGCGTACCGGTCCACGGGAACGGATTGATCTTGGCGACCTTGCCGTCCGCGTCCTGCTCGATCCGCTTGATCCACTGCCGGCCGAACTCACCGGCGAAGAAGTTGCCGTCGTAGGCCTCGGGGAACTTCACGGGCGAGGTGTTCGCGGCGTCGTAGCGGTAGACCGGGCCGCCCATCGGGGACTCGGAGCCGGTGCCGAACTCGGGCACGGAGCCGCCGTCGTAGGGGATCCAGGCCGGCTGGGCGGGCGGCAGGTCGACGATGCCCGTGTTGTGGGGCGAGGTGTTCTTCGGCGCGGCGCAGTCGAAGGCGGCGCCGGACGTCTTGGTGGCGAAGTCGTAGTCGATGTACGCGTCGTTGTTGCCGGTGCAGTACGGCCAGCCGAAGTTGCCGGCCTTGGTGACGCGGTTGAACTCGACCTGGCCCGCGGGGCCGCGCTTCGGGTCGGCGGTGCCGGCGTCGGGGCCGTAGTCACCGACGTAGACGATGCCGGTCGGCTTGTCGACGCTGATCCGGAACGGGTTGCGGAAGCCCATCGCGTAGATCTCGGGGCGGGTCTTGTCCGTGCCCGGGGCGAAGAGGTTGCCGTCGGGTATGGAGTACGTGGCGTCGTCGTTGACCTTGATGCGCAGGACCTTGCCGCGCAGGTCGTTGCTGTTGCCGGCCGAACGCCGGGCGTCGTAGGCCGGGTTGCGGGTGGGCTGCTCGTCGATCGGTGTGTAGCCGTCGGAGGAGAACGGGTTGGAGTCGTCGCCCGTCGACAGGTAGAGGTTGCCGTCCTTGTCGAAGTCGATGTCGCCGCCCACGTGGCAGCAGATGCCGCGCGAGGTGGGGATCTCCAGGATCTTCTTCTCGCTGGCGTTGTCGAGCGTGCCGTCCGCGTTGAGCACGAAGCGCGAGAGCTGGTTGTGGCCGTCGAAGGGCTTGAAGTCCGCAGCCGTGCCGTCGTTCGGGGCGTCGCCCGCGGGGGTGTCGAGCGGCGGCGCGTAATAGAGGTAGATGAAGTGGTTGTCGCTGAACTTCGGGTCCACGCCGACGCCTTGGAGGCCCTCTTCGTCGTGGGAGTAGACGTCGAGCTTGCCGGCGACCTTGGTGGTGCCGTTCTCGTCGGTCAGGCGCAGGACGCCGTCGCGCGAGGTGTGCAGGACCTTGCGGTCCGGCAGGACGGCGAGCGACATGGGCTCGCCGACCTCTTCGGCACCCTTGGCGAGGGTGACCTGCTGGAAGTCCTCCGCGGCGGCCGCGGCGTCGGGGGCGGGCGCCGCGCCGGCGTGGGGGGCGCCGATCGCGAATGAGGCTCCGGCGAGAAGTGAGCCGGTGAGGAGTGCGAGTGCCTTGCGGAATCTCGGGCGTTTCCTGTGCACGGAGTTCCTCCGGAAAAGGGCGTGCGTACGGACGGGAGCGTGTCGCGCATGCGCTTGGGGCGGGTGCGATCGGTACGCCGGGGTGCGCCGTCACCCCGGAACTGTGCGTGTCCTGACTGCGTGTCCTGTACAACCTTGGACCGTAGCCACGTTTGTCCGGGACGGAAAGCCCTTGCACAGCAAAGGAGTTGACTTTCTCCCCGCGCAGGACAAACGTGGCCGACGGTCCGCTAGTCGGAGCCGCCGAAGGCCGCGTCGAAGGACGCCGTGGGCGGCTCGAAGTCGAACGCCTTGAGGTGCTTGAGCGCCTCCGGGGCGCCCTGGAGCCGGTCCATGCCGGCGTCCTCCCACTCGACCGAGACGGGCCCCTCGTAGTCGATGGAACGCAGCATCCGGAAGACGTCCTCCCAGGGCACGTCGCCGTGGCCCGCGGAGACGAAGTCCCAGCCGCGGCGCGGGTCGCCCCAGGGCAGGTGCGAGCCGAGGCGGCCGTTGCGACCGTCCAGGCGGCGCCTGGCCTCCTTGCAGTCGACGTGGTAGATCCGGTCACGGAAGTCCCACAGGAAGCCGACCGGGTCGAGGTCCTGCCACACGAAGTGGCTGGGGTCGAAGTTCAGGCCGAAGGCGGCCCGGTGGTCGACGGCGTCGAGGGCGCGCTGCGTGGTCCAGTAGTCGTACGCGATCTCCGACGGATGGACCTCGTGCGCGAACAGGACGCCGTTCTCGTCGAAGACGTCGAGGATGGGGTTCCAGCGGTCGGCGAAGTCCTGGTAGCCGCGCTCGATCATCGGCTCGGGCGCGGGCGGGAACATGGCGACCAGGTGCCAGATGGACGAGCCGGTGAAGCCGATGACGGTGTCGACGCCGAAGGCCGCCGCGGCCCGCGCGGTGTCCTCCATCTCGGCCGCGGCCCGCCGCCGTACGCCCTCGGCCTCGCCGTCGCCCCAGATGCGGGCCGGCAGGATCGCCCGGTGGCGCTCGTCGATGATCGCGTCGCACACCGCCTGCCCCACCAGGTGGTTGGAGATCGCCCAGCATTTGAGGCCGTACTTGTCGAGCAGGGCGCGGCGCGAGTCGAGGTAGCCGGGGTCCGCGAGGGCCTTGTCGACCTCGAAGTGGTCGCCCCAACAGGCGAGTTCGAGGCCGTCGTAGCCGAAGTCGCGGGCGAGCCTGCACACCTCTTCGAGCGGCAGGTCGGCCCACTGTCCGGTGAACAGGGTGAACTGGCGTGGCATGAGCCGTGCCTCCTCAGACCGGGATGGGGGTGTAGACGGAGTTCTTGAGCGCGCTCTCCTCCACGGCGGCGAGCACGCGCTGCACGCGCAGGCCCTCGGCGAAGGACGGTTCGGGCTGTTGGCCGGACGCGATGGCGTGGACCAGATCGCGGGCCTGGTGCACGAAGGTGTGCTCGTAGCCGAGGCCGTGGCCCGGCGGCCACCAGGCCTCCAGGTAGGGGTGGCCGGGCTCGGTGACAAGGATGCGGCGGAAGCCCGCACTGACCCCGGGTTCCGTGTGGTCGTGGAACGACAGCTCGTTGAGACGCTCCAGGTCGAAGGCCAACGAGCCCCTCTCGCCGTTGAGTTCGAGGCGCAGGGCGTTCTTGCGGCCGGAGGCGAAGCGCGTCGCCTCGAAGGAGCCGAGCGCACCGGAGGCGAAGCGGGCCGTGAAGAGCGCCGCGTCGTCGACCGTCACCGGGCCGCGCCCGGTTCCGGTGTCGCCCGCCGCGAGCCCGGCCGACGCCCCTACGGTGTCCTTGAGGATCGGCCGTTCCCGTACGAACGTCTCGGTGAGCGCGGAGACGCCGACGAGGGACTCCCCCGCCAGGTACTGCGCGAGGTCGACGGCGTGCGCGCCCAGGTCGCCCAGGGCGCCCGAGCCCGCATACTCCTTCTTCAGCCGCCAGGTGAGCGGGAAGTCGGGGTCGACTAGCCAGTCCTGGAGGTAGGAGACGCGCACGTGGCGCAGGGCGCCGATGCGGCCCTCCTCGACCATGCGGCGGGCGAGCGCGGTGGCGGGGACGCGCCGGTAGTTGAAACCGGCCATCGCCAACTGGCCGCGCGCACGGGCCCGTTCGGCCGCCTCGACCATCGCCTCGGCCTCGTCGACCGTGTTGGCGAGCGGTTTCTCGCACAGGACGTGCTTGCCCGCCTCCAGAGCGGCGACGGCGATCTCCGCATGGCTGTCGCCCGGGGTGCAGATGTCGACGACGTCGACGTCCTCGCGGGCGATCAGCGCCCGCCAGTCCGTCTCGGCCGCGGCCCAGCCGAGCCGGTCGGCCGCGGCGCGGACAGCCTGCCCGTCCCGGCCGCAGACGGCCGCGAGAACCGGCTGCAGCGGCAGGTCGAAGACCCGGCCCACGGTGCGCCAGCCCTGGGAGTGGGCGGCGCCCATGAAGGCGTAGCCGACCATGCCGACACCCAGGGGGCGCGGTCCGGCCCCGGGCTCCTGAGTCGTGCCCATGCAGTAGTCCTCCTCGTCGACGCCGGTCCCGCGAGATGCGCTGTGGGGGCATCCATCACTTGAAGCCGGTCGGCATGTACTGCGCGACGTTGTCCTTGTCGACGACCGCCGAGAAGAGCGTCACGTGGGCCGGGATCTCGAACTCGGCCATGCCGCTGACGCCCTTGCCCTGGCCGAGGGCGCGCGCGAGGTCGATCGCGGAGGCGGCCATGGTCGGCGGGTAGAGGACGGTCGCTTTGAGGACGCTGTTGCCGGCCTCGATGGCCTGCATGGCGGAGAGCGCCCCGGCGCCGCCGACCATCAGGAAGTCGTCGCGGCCTGCCTGCTTGATGGCGCGCAGGGCGCCGACACCCTGGTCGTCGTCGTGGTTCCACAGGGCGTCGAAGTTCTTCTGCGCCTGGAGGAGCTGCGACATCTTCGCCTGGCCGGACTCGACGGTGAACTCGGCGGCCTGGCGGGCGACCTTCTTGATGTTCGGGAAGTTCTTCAGGGCGTCGTCGAAGCCCTGGCTGCGCTGCTTGGTGAGCTCCAGGTTGTCGAGGCCCGCGAGCTCGACGACCTTGGCGTTCTTCTTGTCCTTGAGCTGCTCGCCGATGTAGTTGCCGGCGCTCAGGCCCATGCCGTAGTTGTCGCCGCCGATCCAGCAGCGGTACGCCTGAGGGGTGTTGAAGATCCGGTCGAGGTTGACGACGGGGATCCCGGCGCGCATCGCCTTCAGGCCGACCTGGGTGAGGGCCTTGCCGTCGGCCGGCAGGATCACCAGGACGTCGACCTTCTTGTTGATGAGCGTCTCGACCTGCCCGATCTGCGCGGCGGTGTCGTTCGAGCCCTCCGTCGCCTCCAGGGTGACGTCGGAGTACTTCTTGGCGCGCTCGGTGGCGTTGTCGTTGATCGCGTTCAGCCAGCCGTGGTCGGCCTGCGGCCCCGCGAACCCGATGGTGACGTGCTTGCCCGGCTTGTCGTCCGCGGCCGGCTTGTCGTTCGCCGCGGGCTTCGCGTCCTTGGGCTCGTTGCTCGTGCAGGCGGTGAGCAGTCCGCCGGTGGTGACGGCGGCTGCCGCTCCGAAGAGCAGTCCTCTGCGGCTCGTGGTCTCTGGCATGTCGGTGGGCCCTTCCCTAGTCAAGAAGTGGTGGTGGAGGTGCGTCGCTGGACCAGGACCGCGGCGACGATGATCGCCCCCTTGGCGATCTCCTGGACGTCGCTCTGCAGATTGTTGAGCGCGAAGATATTGGTGATCGTGGTGAAGATCAGTACGCCGAGCACGGAGCCGGTGATGGTGCCCCGGCCGCCGGTGAGCAGGGTGCCGCCGATGATCGCGGCGGCGATGGCGTCGAGTTCGTAGAGGTTGCCGTTGGTGTTCTGTCCGGAACCGGCCAGGACGATCAGGAGGAAGGCCGCGATGCCGCAGCACAGGCCCGACAGGAGGTAGAGGTAGAGGCGCTGGCGGCGTACGTCGATGCCGGCGAGGCGCGCGGCCTCGGCGTTGCCGCCGACGGCGACGGAGCGGCGGCCGAACGTCGTACGGTTCAGGACCAGCCAGCCGACGACCGTGACGGCGGCGAAGACGAGGACGAGCGGCGGGATGCCGAGGATGTAGGCGTCGCGCTCGCCGAGCTTGAGGACGCTGTCCACGGACACGGTCTGCGTCTTGCCGTCGGTGATCTGGAGGGCGAGGCCGCGGCCCGACGCGAGCATCGCGAGGGTGGCGATGAAGGGGACCATGCCGCCGTACGCGATCAGCAGTCCGTTGACCAGTCCGCAGCCGACGCCCACGACGACGGCGGTGAACAGGATTCCGGCGAAGCCGTAGTCCTGCGTCGCGACCGTGGTGGCCCAGACGCTCGCGAGGGCGACGATCGCGCCGACCGACAGGTCGATGCCGCCGGAGATGATCACGAAGGTCATGCCGACGGTGACGACACCGATGACGGACGCCTGCGTGAGGATCAGCTGCACGTTGTTCGTGTCGAGGAACGAGTCGGGCTGGGTGATGCCGCCGATCAGGACGAGGGCGGCGAGGACGCCCACCAGGGACAGGGTCCGCACGTCCGGGCGGAAGCCTTTCGGCCGGGGGCCGGCGGGCGTGGTCTTCGAGGTGGCGGGCCGGGCGGGGGATGCGGGCTGGGTCATGGTGCCGGGCTCCCTTCGGGTGCGGGTTCTTGGGCGTGATGCCGGGCAGGGGCGGGGTGGTGCGTGAGGCTTCCGGGCTGCGGGCCGGTGGGGGTTTCTCGCGCCGTTCCCCGCGCCCCTTTCAGGGGCGCTCCTGGGCTCCGGCGAGGACCAGGTCGAGCACCCGGTGTTCGTCGAGTTCCGTCGCCGGCGACTCGTGGACCACCGCTCCCTCGCGCAGTACCAGGACCCGGTCCGCGAGTCCGAGGACCTCGGGGACCTCGCTGGAGACCATGAGGACCGCGAGGCCGTCGTCGGCGAGGCGGCGGATGACGGCGTAGAGCTCGGCGCGGGCGCCGACGTCCACGCCGCGGGTCGGCTCGTCGAGGAGGAGGACGCGGCAGCCGCGCAGGAGCCAGCGGGCCAGGACGGCCTTCTGCTGGTTGCCACCGGAGAGGGTGCGCACCGGCGCGGACGGGTTGTCGGGGCGCAGGGACAGCTCGCGGGTCGCGGCCCGCGCGGCGTCGAGCTCCTTGCCCCGGTCCAGCCAGCCCCCGTACGAGAAGCGGGACATGGAGGAGACGGAGACGTTGTTGGTGACGGACTCCAGCATGAGGAGTGCCTGTGCCTTGCGCTCCTCGGGGGCGAGGCCGAGGCCGGCGCGGACGGCGGCGCGGACGCTGCCGGGCCGCAACACCTTTCCGTCGACGGCGACCTGTCCGGTACTGGCCTTGCGTGCGCCGTAGATCGTCTCGAGGATCTCGGAGCGTCCCGAGCCGACGAGGCCCGCGAGGCCGACGATCTCGCCGGGCCGCAGTTCGAGATCGAGTGGCGCGAACTCCCCTTGCCGGGAAAGGCCTTTGACGGTCAGGACGGGTTCGGCACGAGGCGGTCCCGAGGGGCGCTCGGGGAACACGTACTCGACGTTACGGCCGGTCATGAGGGCCACCACGTCGCGGGTCGGCGTCTCCTTGGCGGGCAGTCCGCCCGCGACCGCACGGCCGTCCTTGAGGACGGTGACGCGGTCGCCGATCCGGCGGATCTCCTCCAGGCGGTGCGAGATGTAGACGACGGCGACGCCGTCCGCGGTGAGGGAGTCGACGATGCGGAAGAGGTTGTCGACCTCGTCCGGGTCGAGGGCGGCCGAGGGTTCGTCCATGACGATGAGGCGGACGTCGTGGGAGAGCGCGCGGGCCATGGAGACGATCTGCTGCTGGGCCGCCGAGAGGTCACCGACGAGCGTGCCGGGCCCGATCTCGTCGTGCCCAAGTCGCTTGAGCAGTGCGGCGGTTGTGGTCCGGGCGTCACGCCCGCGGACCACGAATCCGGCGGTGGTCGGCTCGTGTCCGAGGTAGACGTTCTCGGCGACGGACAGCCCCTCCACCAGGTCGAGTTCCTGGTAGATGGTGGCGATGCCGAGGCGCATCGCGGCGATGGGCGACTTGAGCACCGTGCGCTCGCCGCGCCAGGTGATCGTGCCGTCGTCGGGCTGGTGGGCGCCGGCGAGGACCTTGATGAGGGTGGACTTCCCCGCGCCGTTCTGGCCGAGGAGGCAGTGCACCTCACCGGCCAGGACCTCCAGGTCCACGCCGTCGAGGGCGCGGACGCCGGGGAACGACTTGGTGATGCCGGACATGGTGAGCAGGGGTGGTTCCGGTGCCATGAGTGATCCCCTCGGCGGATGCGGGCCGGTGCCAGGGCAGGGCGGAGCTGAGCGCCGTACTGGTGTGGTGATCGCGTGCGGTGTTACGCCGGGCGGTGTTACGCCGGTGAGAACAGGTGGTCGCTGATCAGGCGGGCCGCGCCGATGACTCCGGCGGTGGGGCCGAGCTCGCCCAGGACGATGGGGAGGTTGCCGGTCGCCAGGGGCAGCGACTGGCGGTAGACCTGGGTGCGCAGGGCGGCGAGAAGCGTGTGGCCGAGGCCGGTCACGCCACCCCCGATCACCACGAGGCCCGGATTGAAGAAGCTGACGAGTGAGGCGATGACCTGCCCGGTGCGGTTGCCGCCCTCGCGGATGAGATCGAGTGAGGTGGCGTCACCGGCGGCGGCCGCGACGGCCACGTCGGCGGCGCTGAGCTTCCCGGCCGCCTCCAGCAGGGCGGCGAGTTCGTCGGAACGGCCCTCGCGGGCGGCCTCCTCGGCGTCGCGGGCGAGTGCCGCGCCGCTGAAGTAGGCCTCCAGGCAGCCCTTGTTGCCGCAGGCGCACTGGCGTCCGTCGGGCTCGACCTGGATGTGGCCGATGTCGCCGGCGCTGCCCGTCGTACCGCGGTAGACCTCTCCGCCGACGACGATGCCGCAGCCGATGCCCGTGCCGATCTTGACGCAGAGGAAGTCGCGCGCGGAGCGGGCGACGCCCGCGTGCTGCTCCCCCATCGCCATCAGGTTCACGTCGTTGTCGACCATGACCGGGCAGCCGAGTTCCTGGCTGAGGGCCTCGCGGACGGGGAAACCGTCCCAGCCCGGCATGATCGGCGGCGCGACCGGCACGCCCTCGGGGAACCGGACGGGTCCGGGGACGCCGATCCCGGCTCCGTCGAACCCCTCGGCCAGCCCGGAGGCCCTCAACTTGGCCGCCATCGCGAGCACTTGCTCGAAGACGGCGACCGGACCCTCGCGGACGTCCAGGGGCTGGTTGATGTGCCCGAGGACTTCCAGTTCGGCGTTGGTGACGGCGACGTCGACCGAGGTCGCGCCGATGTCGACGCCGAGGAAACGCAGTTCGGGGGCGAGCCGGATGTTGTGGGAGCGGCGCCCGCCGCGCGAGGCGGCGAGTCCGTCGGCCACGACGAGGCCCGTCTCCAGGAGCCGGTCCACCTCGACGGCCAGCTTCGACCGCGAGAGGTCGATCTGATCGCCCAGCTGGGCCCGGGAGTTGGGTCCGCCGTCGCGCAGCAGACGCAGCAGGCGCGCCTGGTGCGCGTTCGCGGGTCGAGCCGTCATGCGTCTCACGTGCCCCTCCCTGCCTCACCGGGTCGCCTGTCGTCCCGTCTTCGGGCTTTCGAGGGGAACGTAGCAGTGCTTGCCGGGAGTGGGAAGAAGTTGCGCAGCAATTACCCATGACTTTCTCCAGTGACAGGACAAAGGGCCGGGAGGGAAGATCCGCGTACCCTGTCGCTCGCACAACTGATGGACGTCACAAGGGGGTTGGAATGACGGAGAGCACGCGCGGCCCGGAGGAGAAGACAGAGGTGCGACGGCCCGCCCCCGAACTGCGGGTCAGCACGCTGGAGCTCTTCTTCGACCTCGTCTTCGTCTTCACCCTGACGCAGATCACCGTGCTGCTCGCGCACGACCTGTCGTTCGCCACGGCGGGCCGGGTCGTCCTCATCTTCGTCGTGCTGTTCTGGATGTACGGCGCCTATGCCTACCTCACCAACCAGGTCCCGCCCGACCGGCCCTCACGCCGGCTGCTGCTCATCGTCGGGATGGGCGCGTTCCTGGTGTGCGCGCTCGCCATCCCGCGCGCCTTCACCGACGGCGGCGTGGTCTTCGGCCTCGGGTTCCTGCTCGTCGTCGTGGTGCACAGCGCGCTGTACACGCGCAGCCACGGCCGTGACGTGGTCTGGTACGCGGTGCCGAACGCGCTGGCCGCGCTCGCCGTGACGACGGCCGGCTTCCTCCACGGGCTCGCCGCCGACGCGTGGTGGGTGCTCGCGATCCTGCTGCAGATCGTGACGCCGTTCCTGGCGCAGGCCGGTCCCCGCAGCCACGGCGGGCGCACGACGGACGACCTCAGGGGTCAGCTCGGCGGCCTGGAGCCGGGGCACTTCGTGGAGCGCCACGGCCTGCTCCTGATCATCGCGTTCGGCGAGTCCGTCATCGCGATCGGCATCGGCATCGGAGACCAGCCGCTGACGGTGGGCCTGTTCGGGGGCGCGTTCCTGGCGCTGGCGGTCGCGGTCGCACTGTGGTGGACGTACTTCGTACGGGACGAGGGGGCGGCCGAGGAGTCGTTCCGCGCCACGGAACCCGCGCGCCGCTTCCGCCTCGCGATGAACGCGTACTACTACGCCTTCCTGCCGATGCTGCTCGGGGTCGCGTTCCTCGCTGCGGGTGTGAAGAAGTCGCTCGGGCATCTCGGTGAACATCTGCACACCGGGCCCGCGCTCGCGCTCGCGGGCGGTGTCGCGCTGTTCCTGGCCGGCGATGTCGCGTTCCGGACCGCCATGCGGCTCTCCCCGCTCGCCTTCCGGGCAGCGGCCGTGCCGCTGGTGCTCGGTGCGGCACTGCTCGGGATACATGTGGCCGCCGTGGCGGAACTCATCGCGCTCGTCGTGATCCTGGTGGCGATGCTGGCCGCGGAGGCCCGGTGGTCACCCTGTGAGGAGCGTGCCACGACGGTCGCGTGAGCCGCGCGGCTCCGGCCCCCCAAGGTACGGCGCAGGGGCTTTGGCGCAGGGTCCGGCGCAAGGGCTCGGCGCAGGGGTTCGGTGCCAACTGCCGCCCACGGCCCGCGGGCGGCACCCCGGACCCGCCCTACGCCTGCTCGCGCCGGTGGTACGTCTCGCGGGTGTGCTCGGTGTGGGCCCGCATGACCGCCGTCGCCCGCGCCTCGTCCCGCTGCGCGATCGCCGCGATCAGCTCGCGGTGCTCGATCCAGGACTGCTTGCCGCGCTGGCGGGCGACCGGCTGGTAGTACCAGCGCACGCGGCGGTCCACCTGTCCGGCGAGCTCGCCGAGCACGACGTTCCCCGCGAGCTCCATGACCTTGGCGTGGAAGGCCGCGTTCGTCGCCACGACGAGTTCGACGTCCCCGTCGGCGACGGCCTGCTCGCCTCTGGCGCAGAGCTCTTCGAGGGCGGCGATCCCCGCCTTGCCGGCGTTCGCTGCGGCAAGGCGGGCCGCCTCGGCCTCCAGGAGCGTACGGACCGTGAGGAGCTGGTCCGCCTCGTCCTCGGTCGGTTCGTGCACGAAGGCACCCTGCGCCGGACGGAGATCGACCCAGCCCTCCGTGTTCAGCCGCTGGAGCGCCTCACGCACGGGCTGCCTCGACACCCCTAGGTGACCGGCGAGTTCGCTCTCGACCAGGTGCTGGCCCGGCTGAAGTGCACGCGTCGTGATCAGTTCGAGCAGCGCCTCGTAGACCCGCTCGCGCAGCGGTCCGGGGCGCTCGAGCTTGGGCACCGCCCCCTGCGGCAGTCCTGTGGACAACATCGCGGTCCCCCTCCTGGGCAACGGAGAAGCCAGTATGAATTGGCTTTCGTCTACAGTCTACCGAGCACAATGGCCAGTAGGGGCGGGAGTTGGGCTCGTCACACCCGTGAACGCCGCGAAATCACGCCTGCTCAGGGGCAGCGGACGACCTGGCCCGCGTAGGACAGGTTCCCGCCGAATCCGAAGAGCAGCACCGGCTGGCCGGTCCGGATCTCACCGCGCTCGACGAGCTTGGAGAAGGCGAGCGGGACACTCGCGGCGGAGGTGTTGCCCGAGTCGACGACATCGCGAGCGACGACGGCGTTCACCGCGCCGATCTTCTCGGCGAGCGGCTCGATGATCCGCAGGTTCGCCTGGTGCAGGACGACGGCGGCCAGATCCGCCGGCGTGTACCCGGCCCGCTCGCAGGCCGCGCGGGCCAGCGGCGGCAGCTGCTGCGTCGCCCAGCGGTAGACGCTCTGGCCCTCCTGCGCGAAGCGCGCCGGCTCGCCCTCGATGCGGACGGCGTTGCCCATCTCGGGCACGGACCCCCACAGGACGGGCCCGATGCCCGGCTCGTCGCCGGGCGGGCAGGCCTCGACCACGACGGCGCCCGCGCCGTCGCCGACGAGGACGCAGGTCGTGCGGTCCGTCCAGTCGGTGACGGCAGACATCTTGTCGGCGCCGATCACCAGGGCGCGCGTCGCGGCGCCCGCCCGCACGGCGTGGTCGGCGGTGGCGAGCGCGTGCGTGAAGCCCGCGCACACCACGTTGACGTCGAGCGCGGCGGGCGAGGGCACGCCGAGGCGGTGCGCGACGCGCGCGGCCATGTTCGGTGAACGGTCGACGGCGGTGGAGGTGGCGACGACGACGAGGTCGATGTCGGCCGCCGTCAGCCCCGCCGACGCGAGCGCCTTTGCCGCGGCGTGCGCGGCCAGGTCGTCGACCGGTTCGTCGGGGCCCGCGATGTGACGGGTGCGGATGCCCACGCGGCTGCGGATCCACGCGTCGTCGGTGTCCACCATGGCCGCCAGGTCGTCATTGGTGAGGAGCCTGGCGGGCTGGTAGTGGCCAATGGCGGCGATGCGCGAACCGGTCATGGGTGGGGCCCCTCGGTGTTCGGGATGCGGATCCACCAGTCTGGTGAGCGACTCACCGGTACGAGGGCACGTAAAGCGACAGGATTGGGGCGCCCTGGTTGGAGGGTGCCCCACATCACCCTGCGGCGTCCGGGGTCTGTCCCGTTCTACCCGGTGAAGAGCTGCCTCGCCTTCTGTACGAGTTCGTACAGGCCGTACGCGAGCGGCACCCCGACCCACAGCCAGGCGAACAGGGTGAGCGCGCGACGGCTAGGCGGACTGCCGGCGCTCTGCGGCTGCGTCATCGGTGGCCTCCCTCGGGGCGGGGATGTGGTGGCGGGCGTGGACGGGACGGATCAGCTCGTTCGCGACGAAGCCCACGACGAGCAGGCCGATCATGATCGTGAAGGACAGACCGTAGAGGTCCTGGCCGTGCTTTCCGGCCTCTTCCTGGCTGTCGGCGACCCAGTTGACGATCAGCGGGCCGAGCACACCGGCGGTGGACCAGGCCGTGAGCAGCCGGCCGTGGATCGCGCCGACCTGGTAGGTGCCGAAGAGGTCCTTGAGGTACGCGGGGACGGTGGCGAAGCCGCCGCCGTAGAAGGAGAGGATCACCAGCGCACAGCCGATGAACAGGGGCTTGGAGGAGTCGCCGAAGCGGGCGATCAGCAGGTACATGACGGCGCCCACGCCCAGGTAGAGGCGGTAGACGTTCTTGCGGCCGACCAGGTCGGAGGCGGAGGACCAGCCGATGCGGCCCGCCATGTTCGCCGCCGACAGGAGCGCGACGAAGCCGGCCGCGGCGGAGACGCCGACGGGGGTGCCGCTGTCCTTGAAGAAGTCCGTGATCATCGGGGCGGCCTTCTCCAGGATGCCGATGCCCGCCGTCACGTTCATGCAGAGCACGAGCCACAGGCACCAGAACTGGGGGGTGCGCACGGCGCTGCGGGCCGAGACCTGCACCCCGTCGAGCGGCGCCGGCGCCCCGGCCTTGCGCACCCCTTCCGTACGCGGCACCCGCACGAGCAGCACCCCGAGCGACATGAACACGGCATACGCGAGTCCGTGCACGAGGAACGCGAGGGCGATGCCCTTGGAGTCGGCGCCGAAGGACTCCAGCATCTGAGCGGACCACGGGGAGGCGATCAGCGCGCCGCCGCCGAAGCCCATGATCGCGATGCCGGTGGCCATGCCGGGCCGGTCGGGGAACCACTTGATCAGGGTCGACACGGGCGAGATGTAGCCGATGCCGAGGCCGATCCCGCCGACGAAGCCGTAGCCGAAGACGATCAGCCAGAACTGTCCGGTAGCGGCGCCGAGGGCGGAGATCAGGAAGCCGGAGGAGAAACAGACGAGGGCGACGGTCATCGCCCAGCGCGGGCCGTTGCGCTCGACGAGCGTGCCGCCGAAGGCCGCGGAGAGGCCGAGCATCACGATGCCGAGCTGGAAGGGGAGGGCGCTCTGGGTGCCGCTGAGGTGCATGGCGGACTCGAGCGGGGGCTTGAAGACGCTCCAGGCGTAGGCCTGGCCGATGGAGAGATGGACGGACAGAGCGGCGGGCGGAACGAGCCAGCGGCTCCAGCCGGTTGGCGCGACAGGGGGCCTCATGATCCCGAACGTTAGGGAGCCGTCCGGGAGTTGGGAAGAGCGCGCACCGGAATCCGTACACGGTATGCGATGCGCCACCTCTTGTCGGCCCATCTTCCATACTGTAGACAATATTCCATCGACAGTCCGACGGTCCTCCGCACTCTCCTCCCGTGAGAGCAGGAGCCCTCGACCGAACGGAGCTCGCCATCGTGAAAGTCGCAGTCCTCGGCGCCGGTGCGATCGGCGCCTACGTCGGAGCCGCGCTGCATCGCGCCGGCGCCGACGTGCATCTCGTCGCCCGTGGACCGCACCTCGCGGCCATGAGGCAGCACGGCGTCCAAGTACGCAGCCCCCGCGGTGACTTCACCGCCCGGGCCAACGCGACCGACGACCCCTCGGGGATCGGCCCGGTCGACTATGTCTTCCTCGGTCTCAAGGCAAACTCGTACGCGGCGTGCGGGCCGCTCATCGAGCCGCTGCTGCACAGCTCGACGGCCGTGATCGCGGCCCAGAACGGCATCCCCTGGTGGTACTTCCACCGGCACGGCGGCCCGCACGACGGGCAGCGCATCGAGAGCGTGGACCCCGGCGGCGCGGTCAGTGCGGTGCTCGCGCCCCAGCGGGCCATCGGCTGTGTCGTCTACGCGGCGACGGAGCTCGAAGGCCCGGGCGTCGTACGCCATCTCGAAGGAACCAGGTTCTCCATCGGGGAGCCCGACCGCTCGGTGTCGGACCGCTGCCTCGCGTTCAGTCAGGCGATGCAGGCCGGGGGCCTCAAGTGCCCGGTCGAGCCCGAGCTGCGCGGTGACATCTGGATCAAGCTGCTCGGCAACATCTCGTTCAACCCGATCAGCGCGCTGTCCCGCGCGACCATGCGGCAGATGTGCCTGCACGGCGGCACACGCCGGGTCATCGAGATCATGATGACCGAGACGCTCGCCGTCGCCGGGGCACTGGGCTGCCGTCCGGACATCTCCGTCGAGCGGCGGCTGGCCGGGGCCGAGCGCGTCGGCGACCACCGCACCTCGACACTCCAGGACCTGGAGCGCGGCAAACCGCTCGAACTCGACGTGCTGCTCGCGGCCGTCGTGGAACTGGCGGAGATCACCGGCGTCCCGGTCCCGACGCTCCGCACCGTCCACGCCATCTCGGATCTGCTCGCCGACCGCATGAGGAGCGCGGCATGAAGAAGCGGGACCGCACCCCGAAGACGTACACCCGCCTCACCCATCCCCTCGTCCGGGACTCCCGGGACGAGCCGCTGCGCCGCGCCACCTGGGACGAGGCGCTCGCCAGGGCGGCGGACGGCTTCCGGCGCGCCAAGGAGGCGCACGGCCCGGACGCGTTCGCGATGCTCTCCTGTGCCCGCGCCACGAACGAGATGAACTACGTGGCGCAGAAGTTCACGCGCGTCGTGATGGGCACCAACAACGTCGACTCGTGCAACCGCACGTGCCACGCCCCGAGCGTCGCGGGCCTGTCCGCGGCGTTCGGCTCGGGCGGCGGCACCTCCTCGTACGAGGAGGTCGAGCACACCGACCTCATCGTGATGTGGGGCTCCAACGCCCGCTTCGCGCACCCGATCTTCTTCCAGCACGTCCTGAAGGGGATCAGGAACGGGGCACGGATGTACGCGGTCGATCCGCGCCGCACCTCGACCGCCGAGTGGGCGGAGAGCTGGCTCGGTCTGAACGTCGGCACGGACATCCCGCTCGCCCACGCCGTAGGCCGCGAGATCATCCACGCGGGCCTGCACAACAAGGCGTTCATCGAGCGGGCCACGACCGGCTTCGACGAGTACGCCGAGCTGGTCGAGCCGTGGACCCTCTCCCTCGCCGAGAAGGTCACGGGCGTCCCCGCCGCCGCCATCCGCGACCTCGCGCACGCCTACGCCACCGCCGAGCGCGCCCAGCTGTGCTGGACCCTCGGCATCACGGAGCACCACAACGGCACGGACAACGTACGGGCGTTGATCAATCTGTCGCTGCTCACCGGGCACGTCGGCCGCTACGGCTCCGGCGTCCAGCCCCTGCGCGGGCAGAACAACGTCCAGGGCGGCGGCGACATGGGCGCCATCCCCAACCGCCTGCCCGGCTTCCAGGACATCCTCGACAGCGCGCACCGCGTCAAGTTCGAGCGCGCGTGGGGCGCGGCCATCCAGCCGCGGTACGGGATGACGCTCACCAACATGTTCGAGGCGATGGAGCACGGCGAACTGCACGCCGTGTACTGCATCGGCGAGAACCCCGCCCAGTCCGAGGCCGACAGCGAGCAGGCGATACGCCGTCTCGCGGCCCTCGACCATCTGGTGGTGCAGGACATCTTCCTGACGAAGACGGCGGAGATGGCCGACGTGGTCCTGCCGGCGACCGCCGCCTGGGCGGAGACCGAAGGCACAACGACCAACAGCGAGAGGCGAGTTCAGCGCGTGCGCGCCGCGCTCACCCCGCCCGGCGAGGCCCGCGAGGACATCGACATCATCTGCGAGGTCGCCGCGCGGCTCGGCCACGACTGGAAGTTCGCCGACTCCGAAGCCGTCTGGAACGAGCTGCGTGACCTGTCGCCGGACCACTTCGGCATGACGTACGACCGCCTGGAGGAGCACCAGGGCCTTCAGTGGCCGTGCCCGGACCTGGAGGTCCTGCCGTCGAGCTTCCTGCACGGGAGGCTGTGGGAGCAGGATCCGGCGCTGCGCGGCCGTGCGGCGCCCTTCGGGCTCGTCGCACACGACCCGCCGGTGGACCTGACGGACGAGTCGTTCCCGATCCGCCTGACGACGGGCCGGCGCCTCGACTCGTACAACACCGGTGTGCAGAGCGGGAGTTTCGCCTCTCCGCTGCGGCGCGGCGAGTACGTCGAGCTGTGCCCGGAGGACGCGGAGCGGTACGGCGTCGTGGTGGGCGAGGAGGTGCGGGTGTCGTCGCGGCGCGGCGTGGTGGTGGCGCCCGTGTGGGTCGACCCGGCGCTGCGGCCCGGGCTCGCGTTCATGACCATGCACTTTCCCGACGAGGTGGACACCAACCAGCTGACGATCGAGGCGAACTGCCCGATCGCGGGGACGGCGGAGTTCAAGGCGTCGGCGATCCGTATCGAGAAGCTGCCCGTCGCGGCCGTGAGGAGCTGAGACAGGTCATGGATCTGCACTTCGGTGACAGCAAGCCCACCGACGAGGAGCGCGAGGCGGTGGACGAGCTGCTCGGGCCGCCCGGCTCCGCATGGGAAGCCCCTTTCGGTGACTCGACGGTCCGTTCGGACGCGGATCTGCGCTGGGCGCGCGGGGGCCGTGCGGCGCGGGAGCGGCGGGACCTGCTGTTGCCGGGGCTGCACGCGGTCAACGACCGGGTCGGCTGGATCAGCGACGGCGCCCTCGACTATCTGTGCCGGCGGCTGACGGTGCCGCCTGCGGAGGCGTACGGGGTGGCGACGTTCTACTCGATGTTCTCCGTGAAGCCGCGCCCGGCGACCGTGCTGCACGTGTGCACGGACGTGGTGTGCGCGGCGGCCGGCTCCGCCGAGCTCTGCGCGGCGGTGGAGGGGCGGCTGGGGCTCGGCAGTGGGGTTTCGGTTGAGCGGAGTCCTTGTCTGGGGCTGTGCGAGCGGGCTCCGGCTGCGCTGGTGGTGCGGGCGGGTTCGGGGGCGGGCGCGGATTCAGGCGCGGGTGCGGGCGCGCCTCATGAACCCGGTGCCGAGAAGCCGTACGCGACAGCCGTCATAGCCCCCGCCACCCCCGAGGCCACCGTCCTCGCCGCCTCCGCCCCCGAGGCCGCCGAGCCCGAACCGCCCGCCTCGCTCGCCGTCCCGCAGGCCGGGCAGCCCGGGCTCACCCTGCTGCGCCGCATCGGCGTCGTGGACCCGGCCTCGCTCGACGACTACCGGTCCCACGGCGGATATGCCGCCCTGCGCCGGGCGTTCAGGCTCGGGCCCGCGGGGGTGATCCGGGAGGTGACCGACGCGGGGCTCGTCGGGCGCGGCGGGGCGGCCTTCCCCACCGGGGTGAAGTGGAAGGCCACCGCCTCGCAGCCGGACCATCCGCACTACCTGGTGTGCAACGCCGACGAGTCCGAGCCCGGCACCTTCAAGGACCGGGTCCTGATGGAAGGGGACCCGTACTCCCTCATCGAGGCCATGACGATCGCCGGGTACGCGGTCGGCGCCCACAAGGGATACCTGTATCTGCGCGGTGAGTACCCGCGCGCGCTGAGGCTGTTGAGCAACGCGATCGGGCAGGCGCGTGCCCGCGGGCTCCTCGGGGACGACGTGCTCGGTCAGGGCTACGCCTTCGACATCGAGATCCGGCGGGGCGCGGGCGCGTACATCTGCGGCGAGGAGACCGCGCTCTTCAACTCCATCGAGGGCTACCGCGGCGAGCCGCGCTCCAAGCCGCCCTTCCCCGTGGAGAAGGGCCTGTTCGGGAAGCCGACGGCCGAGAACAACGTCGAGACGCTCGTGAACGTGCTGCCGATCCTGACGACGGGCGCCGAGGCGTACGCGGCGATCGGCACGGAGAAGTCGACCGGGCCGAAGCTGTTCTGTGTGTCCGGGAGCGTCGAGCGGCCGGGGATCTACGAGCTGCCGTTCGGCGCGACGCTCGGCGAACTGCTCGACCTCGCGGGGAAGCCGGGGAACCTGCGGGCCGTGCTGCTCGGCGGCGCCGCGGGCGGCTTCGTGCGCGCCGACGAGATGGACATCCCGCTCACGTTCGAGGGGACGCGCGCGGCCGGCACGACGCTCGGCTCGGGCGTCGTCCTCGCCATCGACGACACCGTTCCGCTGCCGCGCATCCTGCTGCGGATCGCCGAGTTCTTCCGCGACGAGTCGTGCGGACAGTGCGTGCCGTGCCGGGTGGGCACGGTCCGGCAGGAGGAGGCGCTGCACCGGATCGCCGAGCGGACGGGTGCGGCGGCCGCAGGTGACATCGCGCTGCTCAGGGAGGTGGGGCGGGCCATGCGGGACGCCTCGATCTGCGGTCTGGGGCAGACCGCGTGGAACGCCGTGGAATCCGCCATCGACCGCCTGGGGGCGTACGAATGACCGCCATACCGCTGGGAGTGCCGCGCCGCCTCGTCGAGTTCACGCTGGACGGGCAGGAGGCGCGGGTGCCCGAGGGGTCGACGATCCTGGACGCCTGCCGGGCCGCGGGCAAGGACATCCCGACGCTGTGCGAGGGCGACACCCTCACCCCGAAGAACGCGTGCCGGGTGTGCGTCGTCGAGGTCGAGGGCGCCCGCACCCTCGCACCGGCGTGCTCGCGCAAGGCCGAGGCGGGGATGGAGGTCCGCACCGACACGGAGCGGGCCCGGCACAGCCGCAAGGTCGTCCTCGAACTGCTCGCCTCGTCCGTGAACCTGTCGACGACACCGCGCGCCGCCGAGTGGATCAAGGAGTACGAGGCGAAGCCCGACCGGTTCGGCCCGGACGCGGCACGCGTCGACGAGGAGCCGCGCGTCGACAACGACCTGTATGTCCGGGACTACGACAAGTGCATCCTCTGCTACAAGTGCGTCGACGCGTGCGGTGACCAGTGGCAGAACACGTTCGCCATCTCGGTCGTCGGGCGCGGCTTCGACGCCAGGATCGCCGTGGAGCACGACGCGCCGCTGACGGACTCGGCGTGCGTGTACTGCGGCAACTGCATCGAGGTGTGCCCGACGGGCGCGCTGTCCTTCAAGTCGGAGTTCGACATGCGGGCGGCGGGCACCTGGAACGAGGAGGAGCAGACGGAGACGACGACCGTGTGCGCGTACTGCGGAGTGGGCTGCAACCTCACTCTCCATGTGCAGGACAATGAGATCGTCAAGGTCACCTCGCCGCACGACAACCCGGTGACCCACGGCAACCTCTGCATCAAGGGCCGCTTCGGCTATCAGCACGTACAGAACCGGGACTGATCGACACATGGGACGAGTCACGGAACGACGCAAGGTGCTCCGCATCCGGGACGGGCAGGTCTCCAGCAGGCCGGACACGCTCGTCGCCGAGGAGCCCCTGGAGATCCGGCTCAACGGCAAGCCCCTCGCCATCACGATGCGCACCCCGGGCGACGACTTCGCGCTCGCGGCGGGGTTCCTGGTCAGCGAGGGAGTCCTCGGCGCGACGGAGGAACTCCAGAGCATCGTGTACTGCGCGGGGGCCCTGGAGGACGGGTCGAACACGTACAACGTCGTCGACGTGCGCACCGCCCCCGGTGTGGTGCTGCCCGACATCACGCTCGAACGCAATGTGTACACGACGTCGTCGTGCGGCCTGTGCGGGAAGGCGAGCCTGGACGCGGTCCGTACGACGACCCGGTTCGCCATCGACGACACTCCCCCGGTCCGGATCGAGCCCTCGCTCCTGGCGAGCCTCCCCGACCGGCTGCGCGAGGCCCAGCGGGTCTTCGACCGGACCGGGGGTCTGCACGCCGCCGCGCTGTTCTCGGAGGCCGGGGAACTGCTCGACATCCGCGAGGACGTGGGCCGGCACAACGCGGTGGACAAGCTCGTCGGGCGCGCCCTCCAGAACGGCGGGCTTCCGCTGTCCCGCGCGATCCTGCTCGTCTCGGGCCGCGCCTCCTTCGAGCTCGCGCAGAAGGCGGTGATGGCGGGCATCCCGGTCCTCGCGGCCGTGTCCGCGCCGTCGTCGCTCGCGGTCGACCTGGCCGCCGAGAGCGGCCTCACCCTGGTCGGCTTCCTGCGCGGGCCCAACATGAACGTGTACGCGGGAGAACACCGCATCGCTCTGCGGGCCACGGCCGCCCAGAGCTGACCGGTTTCCCCGCGGCACGGCGACGGGGCCCGGATCCGGCGGGGAGCGCCCCCTGCGCCGGCCGGGCCCCACGCGCCGACGCCCCGACATCCCTCCTTGCTACGTGCCCGGTTCGCCGGATATCCGCTCCAGCATGTCCATGAACGCGACGCGCTCCCCGGCCGAAAGCGGCGCCAGGAGCGCGTCGTTGGCGTCCTGGGCGGCCGCGGCGCACCGCCGTAGCGTCGCGCTGCCCTTGTCCGTGACCGTGACGGCGTTCTTGCGGCGGTCCTTCGGGTCGGGTGTGCGGACGACGAGGCCCGCGTCCTGGAGGTCGTTCAGGACGCCGACCATGTCCTTGGGGTCGAGCGCGACGCTGCGCACCAGGTCGGCCTGGGCCACGGGCTCCAGGTCCGTCACCGCGCACAGGACCACGTGGTGCCACATCTTCAGGCCCTCGCGGGCGAGCGCGTCGGCGACGAGGCCCCGCCCGCGCTCCGCGGCGCGGCCCAGGCGCCAGCTGGGGAGGGTACGGATGACGCCCAGGGCGGGCGGGTTCTCGGACATGGGAGCAGTTTAGCCAAGAACCGTTGGACTTCCCAATGAATCTGAGTATCGTTGGCGCTCCCAATGATCCCCACCCCGGGAAGGCGGTGTGCCGATGCGGCGCGTCCGTTACGAACACAGCGGTGGCCCCGGTGTTCTGTTCTTGGAAGAGGCGCCCGTCCCCGAGCCGGGACCCGGTGAACTCCTCGTCCGCACCGAGGCGATCGGCGTCACGCTGCCCGTCGTCCGCAAGGTGCGGGAACCGCGCGAACCCATCCCGCTCGGCGGCGAGGTCGCCGGCGCAGTGGCGGCCGTGGGTACCGGCGTGACGGAGTACGCCGTCGGCGACCGCGTCACGGGCCTCGCCTTCGGGCACGGCTACGCCGACCACGCGCTCCTGCACGTCGCCATGGCGTCACCGGTGCCGGACGGCGCGAGCGCCACCGACGCGGTGGCCCTGGTCCGCAGCGGGCTCGTGGCGTACGGAGCGCTGCAGGCCGCACGCCCCGAGCCGGGCGAGGCGGCGCTCGTGACGGCGGCGGCGAGCGGGGTCGGCCATCTGGCCCTGCAGCTCGCGTCGTCGAGCGGCGCCACTCGGGTCATAGCCGCGGTGTCGGACCCCGGCAAGGCGGAGTTCGTCCGCGGACTCGGTGCCGACGACGTCGTGACGTACGACGACGAGAACTGGGGCGAGCCCGTCGACTACGTCCTGGATGCGGTGGGCGGCGAGCTGCTGACGCCGGGCCTGAGGGCGCTCGCGCCGCACGGGCGGCTCGTGGCGTACAGCTCGGGCGGCGGCACCGTCGAGGCGTACGACCTCCTCGTCGGAGCCAAGTCCGTGATCGGCTTCCAGATGGCGCTCATCGCGCGCGGGAAGCCCGAGACGTACGAGCGGTGGCGCACAGAGCTGTGGCGACTGTTCTTCGAGGGGGCTCTGCGGCCCATGGTGCACGCGGAGTTCGCCCTGGAGGACGCGGCGCGGGCCCACGAGGCAATCGAGGGGCGCGCCAATCTGGGCAAGGTCGTCCTGATCCCCTGATGCACGGTGCTTGTGGCGTGCCGAGCGTCCCAAGTAGCGTCTGTGGTCCGGACATTGGACGTGGGATGTCTGAATGTCCAGACGCATGAGCCGTGACATCAGCCTTGACACGAGCCGTTGAAGGGTGGCAGCACCATGCCGTCAAGTCTCCGTGTACGTCTGAGATCCCTGGGCACGTCCGTCGTCGCGCTGCTCGCAGTCGCCGCGGGAGCCGCACTGCCCGCGCAGGCCGCCGAGCCGGCTGACGCGACACGAGCGACCCAGGCCACCGCGGCCCGAGCGGCCTCGACGCAACCGCCGTTCGAGCAGCAGGTCCTCTTCAAGGCTTCCCAGGATCCCGGGTATGCCTGCTACCGAATTCCGGCCGTGGTGAAGACCAAGCAGGGGACACTGCTCGCCTTCGCCGAGGGGCGTACGAACGACTGTTCCGACGCGGGCGACATAGACATCGTCGTCAAGCGGTCCGAGGACGGCGGCCGCACCTGGAGCCCGCTCCAGGTCGTCAACGAGGGCGCCGGTGACACACACGGCAACCCCGCCCCCGTGGTCGACCTCAGGACGGGCCGCATCGTGCTCGCGGAGACGTACAACACCGGCCGCACGGACGGAAAGAACTGCGACATTCCCTGCGACCGCACCCCGCACCTCCAGTACAGCGACGACGACGGCCGCACCTGGTCGGCGCCGCGCGACCTGAGCGACGAGATCATGCCGAAGGACTGGAACTCCTGGTACGCGACGGGGCCTGTGCACGGCCTCCAGCTCACCCAGGGGCGCCACCGCGGGCGGCTCGTCTTCACCGTCAACGCCGAGACCTGGAACGGCAGTCGCGTCACCGCGAACCACGCCGCGCTCATGGTCAGCGACGACGGCGGCAGGCACTGGCGGGTCGGCGCGAAGGACTCGTGGCCGATCGCGGACGACGGCACCTTCCGGCAGAAGCCCTCCGAGATGACCCTCGCCGAACTGCCCGGCGGCACTCTGTACGTGTCGGGGCGCGAGCAGGACGGCACCGACCTCGGTCACCGCACGCACACATGGAGCCGGGACGGCGGCGACTCGTTCACGCGGCGCTTCACGACGCTCCCCGACCTCTACACCCCCCAGGTGCAGGGTTCGGTCCTGCGCACCGGCAACCGACTGCTGCTGGCCTGCCCCGGCGACCCCGACCGGCGCCGGACCATGACCATCCGTTCCTCGTACGACGGCGGGCGGACCTGGGACAGCTTCGACCGCTCGACCGTGGTGACGACCGACTGGTCCGGCTACTCGGACCTCGTGCAGGCGACCCACGACCATGTGGGCCTCATGTATGAGGGCGGCGCGGTCGACGCGCGCGACGAGATCCGTTTCGCGCGCTTCACCGAGGACTGGCTTACGCCGCGCCGCGGCGCGGACCCGACGACGGAGGACCGGGCCCGCCACGCGCGGGACGCGGCCGTGCTCGGCGGCGCCTCCCCGACGGCAGGCCGCTTCGGCGGGGCGCTCTCCTTCGACGGGACGGACGACGCGGTACGGCTCCCGTACAGCGACCGACTGCCGCTCGGCACCAAGGACTTCACCGCGTCGCTGTGGTTCCGCTACTCCGCCACGACCGGTGAGCAGCCGCTGCTGTGGATGGGCGGCATCGGCACCACGCAGCCGCAGGTGTGGCTGCGCGCCGAGCCGGCGAGCAACCGCATCACGGGCCTGATCACCACACGGGACGGCGCCGCGGCCCCGCGGTCCGCGTCGGTGCGCACCACAGGCGCCTACAACGACGGCCAGTGGCACCACGCCGTACTGCGACGCGGTGACGGACAGCTGACGCTCTCCGTCGACGGGACGTCGGTCAGCACGCCCGACGTGCCGGGCTCCGTCAGCCGCAACTCGCCGTTCGGCGTGCACGTGGGCGAACGGATGGACACCCGGGCGCACTTCACCGGCGCGATCGACGAAGTCCGGCTCCAGGACCGGGCGTTGAGTGACGAGGAGCTCAACACCCCGGTGACCACTGTGACCCCGGACACCGTCCTGTGGCTGCCCATGGACCGGGTGCGCGGGGGCCACTAACGTCCCAGCGTGCCCGCGGACACGGAGGCGGTGCGCCGCAGGAGCCTGGGAGCGGGTCTCGGCCTGCTGCTCGCCCTGGTGTGCGCCGCCGCCCTGCTGACCGCCCTCCCGGACGACGACCGGGAGGGCGGTCGCCCGTGCGCGGCCCGCGGCATCGCCTCGTGGTCCGCCGAGCCCGGCCTCACGGGCGCGTTCGCCCGCTACGGCGACGACGCCTCGCGGGACGACGACTGGACGGGCGGCGACGGCACGCACTCGGTGAGGCTCCCGGACGGGCGGGTCCTGTGGCTGTTCTCCGACACCTATCTGGGACAGGTGCACGCGCCGCCCAACCCGGCGGGCCAGCCCCATGCCTGGCGCGACATGTCAGCGCCGTTCGTGCGCAACTCGGCCGTGGTGATGGGCCGTTCGGGCACCCTGGAGCGCACGCTCCCCGCGCCCCTGTTCCCCGACCCGGCGCCGCAGCAGTGGCGCTGGCCGGTCGCGGCCCGCGTCGAGCCCCGCTCCCCCGGCTCCGCCGAGCGGGTCGTCCGCGTCCTGCTGTGGACCCGTACGACGGGGACGGGCCCCTGGATCTACGGCATGCCCGCCGCCACCGAGGTCGCCACGCTGTCCCTGCCCGGCCTGCGCGTCGAGAGCGTCGCGACGGTCCTCGACCAGCGGGGCGTGCCGGACCCGGCGCGGCGCGTCCTGTTCGGCACGACGGTCGTCGACCGGGGCGGACGGACGTACGTGTTCGGCGGTGACGACGGGCAGGGGGTCACGCGCCGCGCCTATGTCGCGCGCGTGCCGCGCGGCCGGCTCGCCGAGCCGGGGGCGTGGCGCTACTGGGACGGCTCGCGCTGGACGCGCGCTGCCCGGCCGCGGGCGGTTCTCGGCGACGGTGCACGCCGCGGGGTCGGCAGCGCGTTCACCGTCGTGCGCGACGGCGGTACGTACGTCCTGTTCACGATGGCCGCCGGGACCGCGGGCCTGACCCGCGTCACCTCTTACTGGGCGTGCGCGCCGACCGGGCCCTGGCACGGTCCCGGGAAGGGCTTCGAGGCGCCGCTGCCGCCGGACGGGGCGCTCCGGCAGGACACGGCCGCGTACAACCCGCAGGCGCACCCCGCGCTCGGCGGCGGTGACGGGCGCCTGCTGCTCAGCTACGACGTCAACTGGCTGGACGCGGCGCCCGCCACCGCGCAGGCACAGGTCAGCCGGAACGTGTCGCTGTACCGGCCGCGGTTCGTGGCGCTGCGGCTCGCTCGCCCGCGCTGACCTGCTCCAGGGGGTCGCGCGCCCGGCGCTTGGCGATCACCGCGCACACCATGAGCTGCATCTGGTGGAACAGCATCAGCGGCAGCACGGCGAGGGACGCGTGCGCCCCGAACAGGACGCTCGCCATGGGCAGTCCGGCCGCCAGGGACTTCTTCGACCCGGCGAACTGGATCGCGACGCTGTCCTCGCGCCCGAAGCCGAGCGCCTTGCCGCCGTACCAGGTGACCGCCAGCATCACGGCGAGCAGCACCGCCTCGACGGCGAGGAGCCCGCCCAGGCGCACAGCGCTGACCTGGTGCCAGATGCCCTGGACCATGCCCTCGCTGAACGCGGTGTAGACGACGAGGAGGATCGAGCCGCGGTCG
Organism: Streptomyces sp. CB01635; assembly: GCF_002803065.1. Taxonomy (GTDB): domain Bacteria; phylum Actinomycetota; class Actinomycetes; order Streptomycetales; family Streptomycetaceae; genus Streptomyces. The sequence continues at coordinate 705,776 of NZ_NNBL01000001.1, read as the reverse complement.
ACGTAGCTCAGGACCTTCTTGTGCCGCGTGATGAAGGAGCCGACCCAGCGGCGCAGGAACTGCCCGGCGAGGAACGGTACGAGCAGCTGGAGCACGATCTTGACGAGGGAGTCCGCGGAGAACCCGCCGCCGCTGTTGCCGAGCAGCCCCGCCGCGAGCAGCGGCGTGATGACGATGCCGGCCAGCGAGGAGAAGGAGCCCGCGCAGATCGCCGCGGGCACGTTGCCGCGGGCCATGGAGGTGAAGGCGATCGACGACTGGATCGTCGAGGGCACGAGGGTGAGGAAGAGCAGGCCGTCGTAGAGGGACGGTGTGAGGACCACGGGGACGAGGCCGCGGGCCGCGAGGCCGAGGAGCGGGAAGACGACGAACGTGGCGGCGAGGACGGTCACATGGAGCCGCCAGTGCCTGAGCCCGTCGAGCGCCTCGCGGGTCGACAGGCGCGCCCCGTAGAGGAAGAAGAGGAACGCGACGGCGGTGGTCGAGGCGCCGGACGCGACGTCGGCGGCACCACCGCGCGCGGGCAGGAGCGCCGCGAGGCCCACCGTCCCTATGAGCGCCAGGATGTAGGGGTCGACCGGCATCCAGGACGGCCAAGTCAGGCGTTTCACGGGTTCCATGTTCCTTGCTGTCGGTTCAGGTCGTGCCCTCTCCATCGTCCTCCTGATCACCGCGATCGGGAATCCTGCATACCGCACTGACTGTCATCATGTTTCGCGATGGCCGCGGGTAGGGTCGGGGGCATGTACGACCCCTCACAGCTGCGTACGTTCCTCGCGGTGGCCCAGACGCTGAGCTTCACGCAGGCCGCACGCCGCCTCGGCCTGCGCCAGTCCACCGTCAGCCAGCACGTGCGGCGCCTGGAGGACGCGACCGGGCGGACCCTGTTCACCCGGGACACGCACACGGTGGAGGTCACGGAGGACGGCGAGGCGATGCTCGGCTTCGCGCGCCGGATCCTGGAGGTCCACGAGCAGGCGTCGGCGTTCTTCACGGGCACGCGGCTGCGCGGGCGGCTGCGCTTCGGGGCGTCGGAGGACTTCGTCCTGACCCGGCTCACCGAGATCCTGGAGGCGTTCCGGCACGACCACCCCGAGGTGGACCTGGAGCTGACGGTCGAGCTGTCCGGGACGCTGCACGAGCAGCTCGACGCGGGCAAGCTCGACCTGGTCCTCGCCAAACGGCGGCCGGAGGACCCGCGCGGCGAGTCCGTGTGGCACGACCGGTTGGTGTGGATCGGCGCGGAGCGCCTGCGCCTGGACCCGGACCGTCCGGTGCCGCTCATCGTGTACCCGCCGCCCGGCATCTCGCGCGCCCTGGCCCTGGAAGCCCTTGAGCGGCACGGGCGCGCCTGGCGCGTGGCCTGCACCAGCGGCAGCCTCAACGGCCTGATCGCGGCGGCCAGGGCGGGCCTCGGCGTGATGGCGCACTCGCGCGGCCTGATCCCGCCCGGCCTGGTCCGCGTACCGGAGCGGGCGGGGCTGCCGGAGCTGGGCGAGGTGGACTTCGTGCTGCTGCACGGCCCGCGGCACGGCCGCGCGCAGGGCGAGGCGGCGCAGGCGCTGGCCCAGGCGATCCTCGACGGGGGCGACCGGCTGCACCGCAACCGCTAGCAGGAGCGCTAGCGAATAGGTGGCTGGTACGTGAGCTGCTTGACCCGTCGCATGAACGGCGACGTCTCCACGTGCTGGACGCCCTCGAGCCGGCCGAGCTTGCCGCTGATGTACGCGTACAGGTCCGCGGTGTCCCGGGTCACGGCGGTGACGACCAGGTTCGAGGGGCCGGCGGTCGCGGCGGCGTAGGCGATCTCCCGGTGCCCGGCGAGTGCACGGCCCACGGTGTCGAGAGAGGCGGGGGCCGCCGTGATCCAGAGGACGGCGGCGTTGGTGTAGCCGAGGCGTGCGCTGTCGTACTCGATGTCGATGTAGAGGGACCCCGAGGCGATGAGCTGGTCGAGGCGCCGCTTCACGGCCGACTCCGAACGGCCCGTGGCGCGCTGGAGTTCGGGGTACCCGGCGCGGCCGTCGCGTTTGAGTACGGCGGTCAGGGGCGCGTCCTCGGGGGTGATGGGGACGGGGTCCCCGGTGGTCTGCGGAGGCGGGCCGAGCGCCGCGACCTGGTCCGCGGTGAGCGGTCCGTGCTTGACGAGCCAGCCGGCCGGCCCACCGAAGAAGCGGTGCAGCATCTGCAGGGCGCGGATCTCGACGATGTGCGGGGTGCGCGGCAGCTTGCCGAGCAGCAGGTCGTCGTGGTCGCCCTGGGTGCGCGGGACGATCATGCAGACGACTTCCGTGCCGCCCGAGGTGAGGCCGATCCAGGCGGTGTCGGGCCGGCGGGCCAGGGCGGTGGCGATGGCCTCTGCACCTTCGGGGGCGCAGCGCAGGCGCAGCATCCAGTGGTCGCGGCCGAGCCGCAGGCTGTCCTGGAGTCCGACGACCCGCAGGCCGCCCTCGGCGACGAGCTTGCGGTAGCGGCGGGCGACGGTCTGGTCGGAGACGCCGAGGACGGCCGCGATCCGGCTGAAGGGGGCGCGGCCGTCGACCTCGAGGGCCTGGAGCAGTTTCAGGTCCAGCTCGTCGAAGGGAGGGGATTCCATCGGCTTGCGTGCTCCTGATGTCGGATTTCTTCGCTCCTCGGCCACTGATCACCGGGATCCGCCGTGCGCGGCCCATCGTACGAGCCTGACTTCGGTAAGACATCGGGCGAGGAGCTGTTGAGGATGCGTACATGGGGGCCGCTGACCGCGGTCTGTCTGGGAACGTTCATGCTGCTGCTGGACGTGACGATCGTCGTCGTGGCGCTGCCCGACATGGCGCGCAGCCTGCACGCGTCGCTGAGCGATCTGCAGTGGGTGATGGACGGCTACGCGCTGGCGCTCGCCGCGCTGCTGCTCGGCATGGGGGCCGCCGCCGACATACTCGGCCGGCGCCGGGTGCATGTGGCGGGCGTGGCGCTGTTCGCGGCGGCGTCGCTGGGCTGCGGCCTCGCGAGCGGGCCGGGGATACTCGTGGCGGCGCGGATGGCGCAGGGGGTGGGCGCCGCGGCGATGTTCGCGACGACGCTTCCGCTGCTCGGCTCCGTCTACCAGGGCAGGCGGCGTTCGGCGGCGCTCGGGGTGTGGGGCGCGGTGAGCGGCGGCGCGGCCGCGATCGGCCCCGTGCTCGGCGGCGTGATGACGGAGGGGCCCGGCTGGCGGTGGATCTTCTGGATCAATCTGCCGGTGAGCGTGGTGTCGGTGTGGCTGACGCTGCGGGTGGTGCCCGAGTCGCGGGGGCCGCGCGGGCGTCGGGTCGACTGGGCGGGCACGGCGGCGTTCGCGTGCTTCGCGGGGGCGGCGACGTACGGGGTGGTACGGGCCGGATCGCAGGGGTGGGCGTCGGCCGGGACCACGGCCGCGTTCCTGGTGGCGGCGCTCGCGCTGGTCGCGTTCGTCGTGGTCGAGCGGCGCAGCGCGCATCCGCTGCTCGACCTGGCCCTGCTGCGCAAGCCGGCGTTCGTCGGGGTGATGGCGGGGGCGCTCGCGTTCAACGGCGCCGCGTTCGGCGTAGTCCCCTACACCTCGATCTGGCTGCAGACCCTGCTCGGCCTGAGCCCCGTCCACGGCGGCCTGGTCTTCCTGACCATGTCGGGTGCCTCGGTCGTGGTGGCGGTCGTCGGCGGGCGGCTGCTGCACGGGGTGCCGGCCCGGTTCACCATCGGCGGCGGCCTCCTCCTGATCGCGGCCGGGCTGTTCTGCCAGGCGGTCCTCGACCCGGGCTCGACGTGGACGGCACTCGTGCCCGGCCTCGTACTGGTCGGCGTCGGGACCGGGTTCGTCTCGCCGGGGATCGCGGGCGCCGCGCTCGCAGCGGTGGAGCCGGAGCGCGCGGGCATGGCGGGCGGCGCGGTGAACACGTTCCGGCAGCTCGGCTACGCGCTCGCGGTGGCGGTCCTCGGCACCGTTCTGACGTCGACGATGCAGCACTCCCTGTCGCACGGAGCCGCGCACACGCTCGCGGGCGGCGGGGCGCGGGCCCTGGACGGGGTGGTCCCGGAACACGCGCTGCGGGTGGCCTTCGCGTCGGGGCTGAACACGGCGTCCGTGGTCGCGGGCTGTGCGGCGCTCGTCGCCGGGGTGCTGGTCCTTGCGCTGGTGAGGGCGCCGCGGGCGTCCCACCGCCCGCCGGGGGCGACCGCCGTCGCGGCCGCCGGGGACGGTCGTGAACCGTCCGTGGAGAAATCGGAAGCGACCAGTCCGCCCAAAAAGCCCGCAGCGGACCCCCGGTAATCGCTCCGTACAGATTCCGTGGAGATTACGCCACCGAAACTTACTGAACCGTAAGAATTCTGTCCGGCGCTTCCCCTTGTGGCCGTATTTCATCGGCTGACCAGTGCATATTCCGCGCGCTCCGGCCCATTTGCACCCCTCCCGCCGGGGCGCGCGGTGGGGTACCGTCACCGGCGCTGTGCGGAGCGCCACAAGGAGCAACATTGCGCGAGTTCACCAATCCTCCTCTGGCGTCGGTGCTGCCGGTGGGCGGCCTGGCCGACGCCGTGTTCGACCATGCCCTCGAGGATCCGCTGCGCGTCGCGCTCGGCCGCAAGGACGACGCGGGCCGCTGGTTCGATGTGACGGCCGCCGAGTTCCGTGACGAAGTGCTCGGGCTGGCCAAGGGGCTGCTCGCGCAAGGCGTCCGCTTCGGCGACCGCGTCGCGATCATGTCGAGGACCCGCTACGAGTGGACCCTCTTCGACTTCGCGCTGTGGACGATCGGCGCCCAGGTCGTGCCGATCTACCCGACGGCCTCCGCCGAGCAGGTCTTCTGGACCCTGTACGACGCCCAGGTGTCGGCCGCGATGGTGGAGCACGAGGACCACGCGATGACGATCGCCACCGTCATCGACCGTCTGCCCACGCTCAGCCGGATGTGGCAGCTGGACTCCGATCCCGTGCCCCGGCTCATCGAGTCCGGCGCCCACATCGACGACGAGGTGGTGCACCGCCACCGGCGCGCCGTCACCCCCGACTCCGTCGCCACGATCATCTACACCTCGGGCACCACGGGCCGCCCCAAGGGCTGCGTCATCAGCCACGCGAACTTCATGTTCGAGTCGGACACGATGGTCAGCCGCTGGGAGCCGGTGTTCCACTCCAAGCGCGGCGACGAGGCCTCGACCCTGCTGTTCCTGCCGCTCGCGCACGTCTTCGGGCGCATGGTGCAGATCGCCACGATCCGCGGCGGCGTGAAGCTCGGCCACCAGCCGCAGCTCAATGCGGCGGCCCTGCTGCCCGACCTGCAGTCGTTCCGCCCGACGTTCATCCTCGCCGTGCCGTACATCTTCGAGAAGGTCTTCAACGCGGCCCGCCGCAAGGCCGAGAAGGACGGCAAGTCGGGGCCGTTCGACAAGGCCGTCGAGTGCGCCGTCAAGTACGCGGACGCACAGGAGGCCAAGGCGTTCGGCACCGGCCCCGGACCGTCCGCGTCGCTGCGCATGCAGCACTCGATCTTCGACAAGCTCGTCTACTCCAAGGTCCGCGAGGCGATGGGCGGCCGGGTGCGGCACGCCATGTCGGGCGGCTCGGGCATGGACCGCCGCCTGGGCCTGTTCTTCGCGGGCGCCGGCGTCACGATCTACGAGGGCTACGGGCTCACCGAGTCCACGGCAGCGGCGACCGCGAACCCGCCGGAGCAGACCCGCTACGGCACGGTCGGCCAGGCCATCCCCGGCACGACGGTCCACATCGCCGACGACGGCGAGATCTGGCTGTACGGCAGCAATGTGTTCCAGGGCTACCTCAACGACCCGAAGTCCACCGACGCCACCCTGCACGACGGCTGGCTGGCCACCGGCGACCTCGGCGCACTCGACGAGGACGGCTACCTGACGATCACCGGCCGCAAGAAGGAGATCCTCGTGACCTCCGGCGGCAAGAGTGTCTCGCCGCAGCAGCTGGAGGAGCGGGTGCGCGACCATCCGCTGGTCGCCCAGTGCATCGTCGTCGGCAACGACCGCCCGTACATCGCCGCGCTCGTCACGCTGGAGGCCGAGGCCGTCGAGCACTGGCTGAACATGCGGGGCAAGCCGCCGCTGAAGCCCGCCCAGCTGGTCCACGACCCGGACCTGGAGACCGAGGTGCGCAGGGCCGTCGTGGCGGCCAACACCCTGGTCTCGCAGGCCGAGTCGATCCGTACGTTCCGGATACTGGCCTACCAGTTCACCGAGGAGCACGGGCTGCTCACGCCGTCCCTGAAGCTCAAGCGGAAGGCGATCGAGACGGCCTACTCGGAGGAGGTCGAGGCGCTGTACCGGGGCTGATCGCGCGCCGGTACGTTCCCGACGGTAACCCCGCCACAAGGCCCTGACCCGGCCGCGAACCGTTTCTGACGGTTCATCAATTACCGATGCGTCAGTTATTGACGGTTCATCAGGTCGCACACAGAATCACCCTCACCCGACGGAGGGGGCCCATCGTGTCGCGAACTGTCCGCGCCATCACCGCCACTGTGGCGGCACTGCTGCTCGCCACCGCCTGCAACTCCGCGGCAACCGGCAACTCCCCCGACAGCAAGGGGAGTTCGGTACGCGGAGTGACGGATGACGCCATCAAGGTCGGCGGCATCGTCTCCATGACGACCGCCAGCGGCTACAGCAAGAAGGACACCGACCTCGGCGCGAAGGCCCGCTTCGCCCGCGCCAACGCGGAGGGCGGGATCAACGGCAGGAAGATCGACTACCTGGGCGCGGAGGACGACGGCCAGGACCCGGCCAAGAACCTCGCCGCGGCCCGCAAACTCGTCCAGCAGGACAAGGTGTTCGCGATCTCCCCGATGAGTTCGGTCACGTTCTCCGGCGCCGACTTCCTCCAGAAGCAGAAGGTCCCCACCTTCGGCTGGGGCACGCTCCCGTCCTTCTGCGGACCCACCTACATCTACGGCTTCGGGGGCTGCATGGTCCCGATGCCCGGCGGCACCATCTCGCAGACCTGGCCCGAGGGCCTCAAGCAGGTCACGCACGGGGCGAAGGGGAAGACCGTCGCCATCCTCGCCAACGACAACGACGCGGGCACCTTCGCCATCCGCACCTACAAGCAGAGCTTCGCGTCCGCCGGATACAAGGTCACCTACGCCAAGTCGTCCGTGCCCGCGACCTCGGTGCCGAGCGACTGGTCGGCGTACACCAAGGAGATCCTGCGCAGCGACGGAGGCAAGGCGCCCGACATCGTCGTCTCCGTCATGCAGACCCCGTACAACATCGGCCTGTTCACCGCCGTCAAGCGCTCCGGGTACCGCGGCGTCCTCACCGACCCGACCGACTACGACCCGGGGCTGCTCGCCAAGAGCGCGACGAAGGAGGCGCTCGACGGGGTGCACATCCTGCTGACCTTCGAGCCGTTCGAGACGCGGACGGCGGCGATGAAGCAGTTCAAGGCCGACATCAAGAAGGCGTCGGGCGGGAAGGACGTGCCGCTCAACATGCACATGATGACCGGCTACATGTCCGCCGACCTCTTCCTCTCCATCGCGCAGAAGGCCGGCCGGGACCTCACCGTCGCCTCCTTCCAGAAGGCCGCGGACGGGTTCTCCGACACCGGCACCATGGTCGGCGACCGTGCCCTGCCCAAGGGGCAGAAGGAGTCGTTCGGCTGCGGCGCCCTGGTCCAGCTCAAGGACGGGGCGTACCACGTCTCGTCACCCTTCAAGTGCTACGAGCCCATCCCGTTCGAGTAGGGGGCGCCCCGCATGTCCGACCTGCTGGCCTTCGTGCTGAGCGGGCTCGTGTCGGGTGCGCTGTACGCGCTCCTCGCCACCGGCCTCGTCCTGTCCTACTCGGCCTCCGGCCTCTTCAACTTCGCCCATGGCGCCACCGCTTACCTGTGCGCGCTCACCTTCTACGAGCTCCACTCCGGCCTCGGCTGGCCCGCCGTGCCGACCGCGCTCCTCCTCGTGTGTGTCGCCTCTCCCCTGCTGGGCTGGGGACTTGACCGGCTGATGTTCCGCAAGCTGGCGCGCGTCGGCGAGACCGCGCAGATCGTGGCGACCATCGGCCTGCTCGTAGCACTGCCCGCGCTCGGCCTGTGGGTGGTGGAACTGCTCGACGACGCGGGCGTGTCCGTCAAGCCCGCCGAGAACCAGTTCGGGCTGCCGGGCGTCGGCCCCAGCCCCGCGAAGAACTGGCAGCTGATGGACGGCGTCGGCATCGACTCCGACCAGCTGATCACGTGGGTGGCGACCGCCGCGGTCGCGCTCGGCCTGTGGATCCTGATGCGCCACACCACCCTCGGCCTGCGCCTGCGGGCCGCCGTCGACAACCGCTCACTCGTCGAACTGCGCGGCATGAGCGCCGACCGGCTCTCCACCGTGGCGTGGATGCTGTCGTCCGGCCTCGCGGGCCTCGCCGGCGTCCTCGCGACACCACTGCTCGGCCTGTCCGCCCACGACTTCACGCTGTTCCTGTTCGTGTCGGCGACCGCAGCTGTCCTCGGGCGCTTCGCGTCCGTGCCCCTCGCGTTCGCGGGCGGACTCGGCCTCGGCGTCCTGCAGAACCTCGTCGCCGGCTACTCGTCCTTCGCCGAACGCATCACGGGGTTCCGTACCGCGGTCCCGTTCCTGATCCTCTTCGCCGGACTGCTGCTGCTCACCCGGCGACAGCGCACGGCGGGGACGGCTGCCGCCGACGCGCCGCCGGTCGACTACCTCGCGGGCCGCCCTTGGACACGGAAGTGGGGGCCATGGGCGGTGGCCGCCGTGCTGCTCGCGGCCTCCTTCTACACGGTGACGACCCCGTTCTGGAGCGGCATCCTCGCCCAGGGCCTCGCCCTCTCGCTGGTCTTCGTCTCCTTCACCGTCGTGACGGGGCTCGGCGCGATGGTGTCCCTCGCGCAGGCCACGTTCGTCACCGGCGCGGCGCTCGTGGCCGGGCTCCTGATGAGCCACGGCTGGCCGTTCATCGCGGCGGCGCTCGTCGGCACCTGCGTGGCGGCGCTCCTCGGAGCGCTCGTCGCGCTGCCCGCGCTACGCCTCGGCGGCCGCACCCTCGCCCTCGCCACGCTCGCCCTCGCCTTCCTCGCCGACCAAGTCCTCTTCCAGATGGGCTGGTTGAGGAACGGCGACACCGGCTGGGAGATCCCGCGCCCCGTCTTCGGACCCGTCGACCTGAGCGACGACCGGGCGATGGGCGTCGCGATGGTCGTCCTGTGCGCGGCCGCAGTGGCCGCCCTCGGCGCACTGCGGAACTCCCCCTCGGGCCGCGCCATGCTCGCCGTGCGCTCGGCGCCCGCCGCCGCGATGGCCTCCGGCGTCTCCGTGATCCGCACCAAACTCCTCCTCTTCACCCTCTCGGCCGGTCTCGCGGGCTTCGGGGGCGTGATGTACGCGTCGTACAACACCCGTATCACCGCTACCGACTTCACCGCGATGACGGGCCTGATCTGGCTCGCGGTCGTCGTCGCGGCAGGGGTACGGCGCCCGCAGTTCGCGGTCGTCGCGGGCCTCGTCTACGCGATCGTGCCGCACCTCGTCGCGGACTACGTCACGGACTCCGTCCATCTGCCGGTCGTCCTGTTCGGCCTGGCGGGCCTCGCACTCGCCAACGACCCGGACGGTTACTGCGCGGCGATCTCCGTACGACGCCACCGGCGCAGGAGCACGAAGCCGGGGGCGGGAGTCCCTGTCGTCGATGCAACGAGCCGGACACCGCCCCCTCCGCCCGGCAGCGGCGCCGTACCGGTACTCGAACTGCGCGGCCTGCACGCCGGATACGACGGCGCGCCCGTCCTGCACGGGGTCGGCATCGCCGTCCACCCCGGCGAGATCGTCGCCCTCCTCGGCCCCAACGGCGCCGGGAAGTCCACGACGTGCCGTACCGCCGCCGGACTCCTCACCCCCCTGCGGGGGCAGGTCCACGTCGCCGGGCGGGACGTCACACGCGAGGGCCCCGTCCGCCGGGCGCGGGCCGGCGTACTCCTCGCCCCCGAAGGGCGCGGCATCTTCCCCGCCCTCACCATCGAGGAGAACCTCACCCTGCACCTCCCCGACAAGCACGCACGCGAGGCCGTGTACGAGCGCTTCGCCGGGCTCGCCGCCCGCCGCAACGTCACCGCGGGCGCACTCTCCGGCGGTGAACAGCAGCTGCTCGCCCTCGCCCCGCTCCTCCAGGAGCCGCCCCGCGTCCTCATCGCCGACGAGCCGTCCCTCGGTCTCGCGCCACGCATCGTCGAGGACGTCTTCCGGCTGCTCACCGAACTCCGCGACGCCGGGACGGGGTTGCTCCTCGTCGAGGAGAAAGCCACCGAGATCCTCGGCGTCGCCGACACCGTCGCGTACCTCGACCGGGGCCGTGTCTCGTGGTGCGGCCCGCGCGCCGAGGTGCGGGCCGACCGGCTCACCGAGGCCTACCTGGGTCTCGCCGCGAGCGGACCGGACACGGCACAGGACGCGGAAGAAGAAGGGGCGGTGCGGCCATGAGCGGGACCATGGAGGGACCCGTGCTCGAAGCCGCCGGGGTCGGCGTCCGGTTCGGCGGGATCCGCGCGCTCGCCGGGGTCGGCCTGACGCTGCGCCCCGGCGAGGTGTGCGGGCTCATCGGCCCGAACGGCGCGGGCAAGACCACGTTCTTCGACGTCGTCTCCGGGATCCGGCGCCCCGACGAGGGCCGCGTCCTGCTGGACGGCGAGGACATCACGCGCCGCTCACCCGTGTGGCGGGCCCGCCACGGGATGCGCCGCACGTTCCAGCGCCAGCAGCTCTTCGGCCAGCTCACGGTCGCGGACAACCTGCTGGTGGCGCAGGAGTGGCGGGGCGGCGGAGGCGGGCTGGCCGCCGACCTGCTGGCGGCGCCCCCCAGACGGACGTACGAGCGCCGGCGCCGCGAGCAGGCGGCGTCGATGCTGCGCGCGTGTGGCCTCGACGCCCTGGCCGGGGCGTACGCGGGGGCGCTCCCCGTGGGCCAGGCACGCATGGTGGAACTGGCCAGGGCGGGGGTGGAGGGGGCGCGGGTGGTGCTGCTCGACGAGCCCGCCTCCGGGATGACAGATGATGAAATCTGTCAGCTGAAAACTGTCATCCGTCATCTGTCGGACCAACAGGGCTGCGCCGTGCTCCTCGTCGAGCACAACGTCGCCTTCGTCATGGACCTCTGCTCCCGCATAGTCGTCCTCGACCTCGGAACCGTGCTGGCCGAGGGGACGCCGGCGGCGGTTCGCGCCGACCCGGCCGTGCGGGACGCCTATCTCGGTTCGGCCGGGTGAGCGGGGCCCGGGGCGCCCCTGTGAACACGACGTGAACGGGAATGCGTCCCGGGCCGTGATCGTTGACGATGGGAGTACCAACCGACAACGCGAAGGATCGAGAGCTCGTGAGCAAGGTCCCCCCGATCATCCTGAACAACGGCGTCGAGATGCCCCAGCTCGGTTTCGGCGTATGGCAGGTGCCGGACGCCGAGGCCGAGAAGGCTGTCGCGACGGCCCTGGAGGCCGGGTACCGCAGCATCGACACCGCCGCGATCTACGGCAACGAGGAGGGCACCGGCAAGGCCATCGCCGCCTCCGGCATCGCCCGCGAGAAGCTCTTCGTCACCACGAAGCTGTGGAACGCCGACCAGGGCTACGACGCGACGCTGCGCGCCTTCGACGCCTCCCTCGACAAGCTGGGTCTCGACTACCTCGATCTGTATCTGATCCACTGGCCGCTGCCCTCGAAGGACAGCTACGTCGACACGTACAAGGCCTTCGAGAAGATCTACGCGGACGGCCGCGCCAAGGCCATCGGTGTCTCCAACTTCCTTCCGGAGCACCTGGAGCGCCTCCTCGGCGAGACGTCGATCATCCCGGCGGTCAACCAGATCGAGCTGCACCCGCACCTCCAGCAGCGCGCCGCGCGTGAGTTCCACGCGGAGCAGGGCATCGCCACGGAGGCCTGGTCGCCGCTGGGTCAGGGCAAGGGCCTTCTGGACGTCCCCGCGATCGTCGCGATCGCCCAGAAGCACGGGCGTACGCCGGCTCAGATCGTGCTGCGCTGGCACGTCCAGCACGGCAATGTCGTGATCCCCAAGTCCGTGACGCCGTCGCGGATCGTGGAGAACATCGACGTGTTCGGCTTCGAGCTGGACGTCGAGGACATCGCCGCGATCAGCGCGCTGAACGAGGACCGTCGCCTGGGTCCCGACCCGGCGACGTTCGACATGGCCTGATCGCCCCACGCGTACGGCAATGTGTGCCCCGTCTCCCTCCGGAGGCGGGGCACACGTGTGAGGCCGTGGTTCAGGTGTAGAGGACGGCCAGCGCCTCGACCGTGGCCCGGATGCGGTGGCGCAGCTCGGCCGGTTCCAGGACCTCGATGCCGGCGCCGAGGCGCAGGAACTCGTCGTGGGCGTGGTCGACGGACTCGATGGGGACGACCGCCCTGGTCCAGCCGTCGGGTTCCGGGCGGGCCGTGGCGTGCGCCGCTGCGCGCAGCGCGGGGGCCGGCAGTCGGTCGGCGGTGCCCGGGGCCAGGCGTACGACGGCGTCGCCGCTGTGCAGGCGGCCGTGGAAGTCGTCCTGGTAGGCGCGCCAGTGCGCGGCGAGGTCGAAGTCCGCCGGCGGCTCGAACTGCTCGTCGCCGACGTGGAGTTGGAGGATCTGGTCGACGCGGTAGGTCCGGGGGTCTCCCGTTCCGGCGGAAGCGATCACGTACCAGCGGCCCGCCTTGAGGACGAGTCCGTACGGTTCGAGGCGGCGTTCGACATCGGTGGGTGCGCGCCAGCGCCGGTAGCGGACGTGCAGGACACGGCTGTTCCAGACGGCGGTGGCGACGGCCGGGAGGTGGGGGACGTCGTCCTCCTCGGCGTACCAGCCGGGGGCGTCGAGGTGGAAACGGGCGCTGATGCGTTCGGAATGGGCGCGCAGTTCGGCGGGGAGCGCGGCGCGGACCTTGAGCTGGGCGGCGGCGAGTACGGGGCCGAGGCCGAGTTCGGCGGCGGGTCCGGGTGCTCCGGCGAGGAAGAGGGCTTCGGCCTCGTCGGTGGTGAGGCCGGTGAGGCGGGTGCGGTAGCCGTCGATGAGCCGGTATCCGCCGGCGTGCCCGGCGTCGCCGTAGAGCGGTACGCCGGCTGCGTGCAGGGAGTCGATGTCTCGGTACACGGTGCGTACGGAGACTTCGAGGGCGGCGGCGAGCTGCGCGGCGGTCATCCGGCCGCGGGTCTGGAGCAGCAGCAGGACAGACACCAGTCGGCTGGACTTCACTGACACAGGATGTCAGTGAAGTGGCCGTAGCTTCCAGCCATGGCTTTCGAGGAGAAACTGTTGTGGGCGCTGCCGCCCGTCGAGGTGGCGGGCCGGCGCGTGAAGCGCTATCACGTGAGCGCGGATCCGGCGGGGATCGCGCCGGAGGTGGAGAAGGCGGCGTACGCGATGCTGCCGGAGCTGCTTCCGGAGCCGGACGGGACGCCTCCGGCGACGTTCGTCGTGCTGCACCGCGGCGGTGACGACGGGGCGTACATCAACGCGTACAGCTGGGTGTGGGACAACGTTCTGCACTTCCGGGGTGCGGCGGCGGGGCAGCTGGTGATCGGCTGTCCCGACAGTGATCCGACGCGGTTCGTGATCCTCGATCTGCCGTGGATCGGCTGTGTGTGGGAGCTGCCGCCGGTCCTGCACGAACGCGATGCGTGGGTACGGCACATGTTGGCCCCGAACGCCCCGGACCTCGACGGATATCTGGCCGATTCACTCACCGACGGCACCACTGGAGACCGCTGATGAGCACCGCGCACGACTTCGACTTCTTCTTCGGCGACTGGGACGTGGCCCACCGCAGGCGCACGGACTTCCTCGACGCGGACAGCGGCTGGGAGGAGTTCGCCGCGACGAACCGCTGTTGGAGCCTGTTCGACGGCGCGGCGAACATCGACGAGATGGACTGCCCCACGGAAGGCTTCAAGGGGCTCACTCTGCGGCTCTTCGACCGCGCGGCCGGTACGTGGTCGCTGAACTGGTCGTCCAGCCGTACGGGCGTCCTGTTCCCGCCGGTCATCGGCCGCTTCGACGGGGACGGGCGGGGCGTCTTCGAGGGCGACGACACCCATGACGGCAAGGACGTCCGGGTGCGGTTCGTCTGGTCGGGGATCTCGGCGACGACGGCGCACTGGGAGCAGTTCTTCTCTCTGGACGGCGGGGACACGTGGCTGTCGAACTGGACGATGGCGTTCACCCGTCGCGCCTGACCCGGTTCTGCGTCGCGCCTTGACTTCGCGTGCGCTTCAACGCCGAGACTCCCTCCCGTGGCCCGGCATCCGCGCCGGGCCACGGGAGGGACCCGTCATGAAGTTCCGTACGATCGGCGCCGATCCGGCCACCCGCCGTGAGGTGAGTGTGCTGAGTCTCGGCGCGATGCTGTTCGGCACGCGGACCGACGAGGAGACGTCGTTCGCGATCCTCGACCGGTATGTGGCGGCGGGCGGCACGTTCGTCGACACGTCGGACAACTACGCGTTCTGGCACACGGGCAGCCGGGGCGGGGAGAGCGAGGGCGTGCTCGGCCGGTGGCGGCGCAGCCGGGGCGTCGGGGACGAGATCGTCGTCGCGACGAAGCTGGGGGCGAGCCCGCTGGCGGCCGGCACGGGGTACGTCGACAACCCCGAGGGCCTGTCCGCCGCGGCGATCCGGCGGGCCGTGGAGGGCAGCAAGGAGCGGCTCGGGATGGAGCGGCTCGATCTGCTGTACGCGCACATCGAGGACCCGAAGGTCGAACTCCGGGAAACCGTCGAGGCGTTCGCGGATCTGGTCGCCGAGGGCAGCGTCGGACTGCTCGGGGTCAGCAACCACTGGGCGTGGAAGGTTGAGCGGGCGCGGGAGATCGCCGAGCGGGCGGGGAAGCCGGGGTACGAGGTGCTGCAGTACCGGCACAGCTATCTGCGGCCGCGCACGGATCTGCCGGCGGATCTGTCGCAGGACGGCAGCCAGGGCCTGGTCGACGGCCAGCTCCTGAGCTATGTGCGGGCCGAGGGCGAGAAGCTCGCGCTCGTGGCGTACTCGCCGCTGCTCGCGGGCGCGTATGTGCGAGACGACAAGCCGCTGGGCGCCGAGTACGACCATCCGGGCACGCCGGCGCGGCTGGCCGCGCTGCGCGACGTGGCGAAGGAGGCCGACGCCACGGTGAACCAGGTGGTTCTCGCCTGGCTCATCGACGGCGAGATCCCGGTGATCCCTCTGGTGGGCGCGTCGTCGGTGGCCCAGCTCGACGAGAGCCTGGCGGCGGTCGACCTGAAGCTGACGGTGGATCAGCGGGCTCGCCTCGACGCGGCGCACTGATCTCGCGTCAGGCGTGACGCGTGAAGGCGTGCACGGTGAACTCCGGGTCTGCGCGCGGGAGTTCGGGGTCGGGGAGCGCCGCGATCAGGTCGGCGAGCGCGGCGCCCCCGGCCGCGTAGACCCTGCCGCGGCGTACGTCGTCGGCGAGGCGCCTCGGGGTGCGGCCCTGGCCGTTTCCGGGGAAGCGGGCCTCGCCGCTCGGCCGCAGTCCGTGGCCGGCGGCGTGGGCGGCGACACGTGCGGCCGCGTCGGAGGGGAGGCGGCCGCGGTAGGGGGCCACGAGGGTGTCGATGTCACTGCCCACGTCGTGGGCGGCGGCCTTGTCGACGGTGGTCACCAGGACGCCGCCGGGCCGCAGGACGCGGGCGGCCTCGGCGATGACGGGGCGCGCGTCGGGCAGCAGGTGCAGCAGCCAGATCACGGTCACGACGTCCACGGAGGCGCTGCGGAACGGGAGTTGGCGGCTGTCGCCGCGGACGGCGGCGCCGTCGAGGCGGGGCGCCGCGGCGCGCAGCATGCCGGGGGCGAGGTCGATGCCGACGGGGCGCAGGCCCGGCCGGGTGAGCCGCATGGTGACGAGCCCGGTGCCGCAGGCCAGGTCGAGGAGGGTGCGGGCGGTGGGCGGCACGAGGCCGAGCACGGCCTCGGCGGCGGACCGGGCACGGGGTATGCCGCCGCGGGTCGCGTCGTAGACCGCGGCTTCCTTGTCGTAGTCCAGCACCGCCGGTCAGCTCGCGCCGTGGGTGGGGGCGATCTCCTGGACGCGCTGGGCGAGGCCGAAGTCGAGGTGGGTGAGGACGCCGCCCACGCTGTGGGTGTTCACGGACAGGTCGACCGTGTTGTAGCCGAGGGTGAGGTCGGAGTGGTGGTCGAGCTCGTCCTGGATCTGCGCGATGTGCACGACGAGGGCCGTGGCCGCGAAGTGGTTGGCCAGGCGGTAGGTGCGGGTGAGTCTGTCATCGGCCACGCTCCATCCGGGCAGCTCGGCGAGACGGTCCTCGATCTCCTTCTGGGACAGCGGCTCCAAGGGCATGACCAGGTCCTTTCCCTGTGATGTGCGAGGAGTTCCAGCGTCCCACAGGGGTGGTGCCGCGCGCCCCTCGGCTACGGTCGTGGCATGTCGACTGCCACGCGTGCTCGCCAGTCCGGAATCGGTCCTCTGCTGCGCGAGTGGCGGGAACGGAGGCGGGTGAGCCAGCTGGAGCTCGCCCTGCGCGCGGACTCGTCCGCCCGGCATCTCAGCTTCGTGGAGACGGGCAGGTCGCGGCCGAGCGAGGAGCTCGTCCTGCGGCTCGCGGAGCATCTGGACGTGCCGGTGCGGGAGCGCAACGCTCTGCTGCTCGCGGCGGGTTACGCGCCGCGGTTCGCGGAGACCTCGCTCGACGACCCGTCGATGGGAGCGCTGCGGGAGGGCCTGGACCGGCTCCTGCACGGCTACGAGCCGTATCCGGCGCTGGTCGTCGACGCGACGTACACGGTGGTCGCCGCCAATCGGGGCATCGGGATGCTGATGGAGGGGATTCCCGAGTCGCTGCTGGCCCCGCCGCTCAACGCGATGCGGCTCACTCTGCACCCGGAGGGCCTCGCGCCACGGATCCGGAATCTGCGCGAGTGGCGGGGGCATCTCCTGGCGCAGATGGAGCGGCAGATCGCGCTGGACCGCTCGGAGGCGCTGCGCGCGGTGTACGACGAGGTCAAGGCGTACCCGGTGGCGGACAGGGACGCCGGTGACGACGACGGGGAAGGCGGCGAGGCGGTGCCGTATTTCGCGCTGCCGATGGTGATCGAGCACGACGGGCAGGTCCTGTCGTTCGTGTCGTCGATCTCGACGTTCAACACCCCGATGGACGTGACGGTGGCCGAGCTCGCGATCGAGACGTTCCTGCCGGCCGACCCGGCGACGGCGAAGTATCTGCGGTCGCTGGAGCCCTAGTCGGGGCCTCGCGGCCGGATCTACGCGGTAGTGGGCAGGCCGCTCATCACACTGGTACCGTTCACGCGGCTCGCGCACATGTTCAGTGCGCGATGTGCCGCGGCTGGGAGCGCACCGGCTCCCGAATCCGCTCGCCGCCCGGCACGTGGGGAGACGTGACGTGAGTGAACGGCGGCCCGCACCGACCGTAGGTCAGGTGGTTCTGGGCAGACGTCTGCGGGAACTGCGGGAGTCGGCCAGGCTCAACCGCGACGAGGCCGCCCGCGCCCTGCGCGTCACCGGTGCGACGATCCGCCGCATGGAGACCGCCGAGGTCGCCCTCAAGATCCCGTACGTACAGATGCTCCTGGAGCTGTACGGGGTGCCGGATCAGGAGGCCGAGGCGTTCGTCGGGCTCGCCGAGGAGGCGAATCTGCCGGGCTGGTGGCAGCGGTTCCACGACATCCTGCCCGACTGGTTCAGCCTGTACGTGAGCCTGGAGAGCGCTGCCGGGCTCATCAGGTCGTACGAGCCGCACTTCGTGCCGGGGCTGCTGCAGACGGAGGAGTACGCGCGGGCCGTCCTGGACGCGGGCACCGTCGGCCGCACGCAGCCCGGTGATCTGGAACGCCATGTGACGCTGCGGATGGCCCGGCAGGCGCTGCTGACCCGTGAGGACGCGCCTCATCTGTGGGTCGTGATGGACGAGACGGTGCTACGGCGGCCGCCGGGCGGTCCGAAGGTGCTGCGCAACCAGCTCGACCGGCTGATAGAGGCCACCGAACTACCTCAAGTGACGCTCCAGATAGCCGAGTTCACGGCGGGCCCGCACCCGGGGACATTCGGCCCGTTCACGCTGTTCCGGTTCCCGGTGCGCGAGCTGCCGGACATGGTCTTCAGCGAGTACGTCACGGGCGCGCTCTATCTGGACGGCCGGGAAGAGGTGGGCACCCATCTGGAGGTGCTCGACCACATCGCGGCGCAGGCGGCGTCCGCGGAGCACACGGTGGAGCTGCTGCGGAAAAAGCGCGACGCGCTCTGACACGCGCCCCGTGGTGACCGGCGACGCGTGGTGACAGCAGTGCCGCGGGCCCGTCGCTGCGGGGCCGCGGCACGTGAAGGCTGCGCGTGCGCCCTCAGGCGAGCTTCGCCGTGAGGGTGATCGTGGTGCCGGTGAGCGCCTGGCTCACCGGGCAGTTCTTCTTGGCGTCCTCGGCCGCCGCGGCGAATCCGGCCTCGTCGAGCCCTGGCACCGTGCCCTCGACCGTGAGGTGAATGCCGGTGATGCCCTCGCCCGGCTGGAACGTGACGTCCGCGGACGTGACGAGCTTGGTGGGCGGGTTGCCGCCGGTCGCCAGACCATTGGACAGGGCCATCGAGAAACAGCTGGAGTGCGCGGCGGCGATCAGCTCCTCCGGGCTGGTCTTGCCGTTGGCCTGCTCGGCGCGGGAGGCCCAGGACACGGCCTGCTGGCCGATGCCGGACGAGTCGAAGGTGACGAGGCCGCTCCCCTTGAGCAGATCGCCTTCCCACACGGTGTGCGCGGAGCGCGTGGTAGCCACGGTGATTCCCTTCAGTCGGGTGCCCGTTGGGGCGTTGGGGCGTTGGGCACCATCCGACCACACCCGGACCGCTTATGGCCGGAATGCGCACGGGGCAGGGGTCAGTCGGTGGCGTCGGCGGCGGTGCGCTTCTTGCGGGCCGCCATCCACGCGTAGACGAGGACTCCGGCGAAGAGGAACAGGACGCCCTGGTAGACGGCCGCGTATCCGGCGCCGCCGACCAGCCACAGCGAGAAGCCGAACGCGGCGAGGGCGAGCACCAGGTCGCGGGCCAGGCGCGGGCCGCTGACGCGGTGGCCCTGTCCGGACAGCAGGAAGTAGATCTGGGCGGCGGTCGCGAGGAGGTAGGGGACGGTCGCGGTGAACGTGGTGACGAGGACGAGCGTCTCGAAGACCCCGGCCGAGCCCGCCGTGTAGTTGTAGACGGTCAGGAGCGAGGCGAGGGTGACGGCGACGAGGACGCCGGCCGTCGGGATGCCGCGCTTCTTCTTGGTGAACACCGCGGGGAACAGGCCGTCCTTGGCGGCGGCGTACGGGGTCTGGGCGCTCAGGAGCGTCCAGCCGTTCAGGGCGCCGAGCATGGAGACGAGCGCGGCGACGGCTACGGCGGTGCCGCCCCAGGTGCCGCCGAACATGGCGTTGACGGCGTCGGAGAAGGGCGCGCTGGAGTCGACGAGCCGGTCGTGGGCGACGGTCCCGAAGACGGCGAGGGTGCACAGCAGGTAGAGGAGGGCGGCGAGGCCGGTGCCGAGGACGGTGGCGCGGCCCACGTTGCGCTCGGGGTCGCGGACCTCGCCGGCGCTGACCGAGGCGGACTCGACGCCGAGGTAGCTGAAGAGCAGGATCGCTGCGGACGCGGAGACGGCGCCGAGCGAGGAGTCGCCGCTCGCCCGGAACGGTCCGAGGTTGTCGGCGTGGAAGAAGAACAGGCCGCCGACGGCGACGAGGAGCAGCGGCGCGAACTTCAGGACGGTCGACACGAGCTGCACCGCGCCGACGTAGCGGGTCCCCGCGAGGTTGGCGAGGGCGGGCAGCCACTGGACGGTGAGCGCGGCGACGATGGTCCAGAACGTGGAGCCGTGGATGGGCAGGAGCACGTCGAGGTAGCCGACGGCGGCCACGGCGAGCGCCGCGTTCGACACCCAGGTGGTGATCCAGTACGACCAGGAGGCCAGGAACCCGGCGAAGTCGCCGAACGCCTCGCGCGCGTAGACGTAGGGTCCGCCGGTCTGCGGATGCCGGTGGGCGAGGCGGCCGAAGACGAGCGCGAGCGCGATGGCTCCGACGGTCAGGACGCCGAACGCGACGAGGCTGATGGTGCCGAAGGGGGCGACGGAGGCCGGGAGCAGGAAGATGCCGCCGCCGATGATGTTGCCCATCACGAGGGCGGTGGCGATGGGGAGCCCGAAGCGGCGGGCGTGCTTGCTGGAGAGCTCTTCGTGCTGCGGGGCCGGAGCCGGCTTCGTCACGGTTCCGGTGTGGGGCATGGGGTGGTGCGCCTCTCTCGTGCGGGCGCCGACCGGGATCGCCGGGCGACGTCCCATGGTCGGTCCCCGGCACACATCGTTCAAAATCAGGACGATTTGTCCTGTGGAGTGACCGTCGCGACCGTAAATGATGCGTCTGGGGCGGGCTCGTGCCGCGATTTGTCCAGCGGGACCTGAGGGCCGCAGCCCTCGCGCAGCCAGCGGCGGAGCACGTGGTGGACCTGCTGGGCGCCCACCAGTTCGGCGCCCTCGGCGACCGGCGGCGAGAAGGCCTCCGGGGCGAGCAGGAACGCGTGTCCCTGGGCGCCGCCGAGGCCTCCGTGGGAGCCGATCTGCTCCTCGAAGGCAAGCACTTCGCCCTCGGCCGGGTCGTACCAGGAGTTCACCATGATGTCGGCGGTGTGGGGGAAGGAGTCGGTGCGGCGGACGGCGTCGGCGGCGTGCACGCCGAAGTCGGCCAGGGGCCCGGGGCGGTCGTCGAGGTCGGCCAGGGGGATCTCGGCGCCGCGCGCGCCGAGGACGACGGCGCCGTGCTCCTCGCTGCGCACCAGCAGGAAGCCGATGCCGGGGTGGTTGGCGAGGGTCGTCAGGAGCGCCGGGTGGCGGGCGTCGATCTCCTCCTTGCTCATGCGGTGCGGCACGTCGGGAAAGGAGACCAGGCCGAGGTTGCCGGAGGCGAGGACGATCGGCTCGGAGCGGCGCGACGCGGGGCGGTCCTTCTCGCCGCCCTCCTCGACGGGCCGGCGCAGCGCCGCCCTGACGGCGGATCGGGCCTCGGCGCCGCTGTATGTGCGCCGGGCCCGGCGCGGCACGGGCAGGCCGCAGCCCGCCCGGACGAGGTCCTGGAGGCCGAGCCCGTAGCGGGCGCGGAACGTCTCGCCGGGGCTCTGCCCGTGGTCGGACAGGACGACGATCCGGTACCGGCGCGGGGCGTGCTCGGCGACCTTCGCGATCAGCGCGAGGGAGCGGTCGAGGCGTGTGAGGACCTTCTCGGCGTCGCGGCTGACCGGCCCGGAGTGGTGGGCGACCTCGTCGTACGCGACGAGGTCCGCGTAGACCGCGCTGCGGCCCGCGAGCATGTCGCCGATGACCGCGGCGACGACGACGTCCCGCTCCACGACGGTCGCGAAGGCGCGGATGAACGGGTAGAGCCCGCCGCGGCCGACGCGGGGGCGCTGCCGGGTCAGGCGGGCCCGGGTGGACTGGCCGATCTCGCGGCCGACCTCGGCGACGAAGGACAGGGCGGTGCGCACGGCGTTCGCCGGGTCGCTGAAGTACGCGAAGTAGCCGGCGCGCGAGCGGTTCTCCTTGCCGCGGCGGGCCGCGACGGACAGCACGAGGGCGACCTGTTCGGCGCCTCCGCTGAAGAGGTTGCCGCGGCTGGCGCCGTCCAGGGTGAGCAGGCCGCCGTCGCCGGTGTGCTCGATGGCGCGGCGCTGGAGTTCGGCGGCGCTGGTGGGCCGGTTGGAGACCTGGACCTCGCGGGTGTCCTTCTCGTACCAGCGGAACGCGGGCACGTCGTAGTTGCTGCCGTGCAGGATGCCGAGCTGGCTGGCGCCCGTCTGGCTGGACCAGTCGGTGCGCCAGGGCGTGAGGCGGTGGGTGCCGGCGCCGAGCCAGGCGCCGACGGTGGGCATCACGTCCTGGTTCACGGCGTCGCGCAGAACGTCGTGGCCGACGCCGTCGAGCTGGAGGAAGACGGTGCCGGGGGTGGACGGTCCCGCTCCGGCGCTCCCCCTGCGGCGACGCCGGTCGGCGAGGCGGTACAGGCGGCGGCGGTAGGCGTCGTCGTCGCGTACGGCGAGGGCTCCCCCGGTGGCGGACGCCACCGCGGACATCACGGCGGCGACCACGACGGCGGTCTCGGGGTTCGCCTCGCCCCGGCCGTCGGGGACGATGGCCAGGGCGAAGAGCAGCAGTCCGCCGTTGAGGAAGAAGACGACGAGGCCGAGGACGAGCGCGGGCACCAGGAGCAGAGCGCGCACGAGAAGCGGCCACACCAGCACGGACAGGACGGCGAAGGCCCCCGCGCCGAGCGCGGCCGTGACGCCGATGCGGGTGGCACTGTCGCCGTTGTCCGACTGGAGCTTGAAGTCCGGCAGGATCCCGGCGAGCACGAGCATCGTGACGGTGCTGACCGCCCACACCGCGATCGACCGCCAGCACATGCTGGCGAACCGCCGCCAACGCCCCTCGCCCACGCCTCGCTCACCCTCTCGTCGTCACGTCGTCGACCCCGCGCCAAGCGTGTCATATGAGCGCGATACGTCCGGGTTCTCCCCTGACTGCGAACACAGGTGCCCGGCGCGGGGCGGCGCGGGACGACCGCGGTGCCGGCTCAGCAGCCGTCGTAACCGGCCGTCGGCATCGACATCCGCCGGTGGACGCGCTTCTTCATCTCCGCGTTGTACGACGGCTCGGCGAGGCCCGCGGTCTCCAGGCGGACACCGCGGCGCTCGCACTCGGCCGTGAACTCGTCGACCGAGCGCAGCGCGGCCCGCAGGACCCGGTCGCTCGGGGCGACGAACAGGTCGACGAGGCCCGCGTCGACGTCCGCCCACAGCACGTCGTGGTCGGAGCGCAGTGAGTGGACGAGGAGTTCTCTGGTCACGACGTAGCCCCGGTCGGCGGCCCAGCGGGCGCACATCGCGTGCTGGCCGCGCGAGTCCACGAGGAAGGGGTCGGCGTCCAGCTCCTCCAGCGGCGTCAGGCTGGCGATCGCCGTGACGCGGACCGCGCCGGCCGCGGTCTCTCCCGCCGTTTCACCCATGGTGTCCCCCTCACCTCCGGTTTCCCGACGACCCTACTCCTGCCCGTAGGCTCGGGGGAGTCGCACGGAGGAGGTCCTGGAGGTGCCGGTGGAGATCACCTGGTGGGGTCACGCCACCTGCACGGTCGAGGACTCGGGGATCCGCGTGCTGACCGACCCGCTCTTCACGCGCCGCCTCGCCCATCTGCGCCGGCGCCGCGGGGCGCCCCCACCGCCCGAGGCCGCCGTCGCCGACGTCGCGCTCGTCTCTCATCTGCACGCCGACCATCTGCACGTCCCGTCCCTGGCCCGGCTCGCGCCCGGCACCCGGGTCCTGCTCCCGCGAGGCGCCCGGCGCGCGGTGCCCGGCCTGCGCAGGCTCACGCATCTGCGGCTCACGGAGGTCGAGCCGGGTACCCGCGTGGAGGTGGGCGACCTCGTCGTACGCGCCGTGCCCGCGTCGCACGACGGGCGGCGCATCCCGGTGGGGCCGCACCGCTCCCCCGCGCTCGGGTTCGTGGTGAGCGGCGAGGCCCGTACCTACTTCGCGGGCGACACCGGGCTCTTCGACTCCATGGCGGAGGCGGTGGGCGAGGTGGATGTGGCGCTCCTGCCGGTCGGGGGGTGGGGGCCCTGTCTCGGGCCGCACCATCTGGACGCGGGCCGCGCCGCCGAGGCGCTCGCCCGGATCGCGCCGCGCAGCGCCGTGCCGGTGCACTACGGGACGTACTGGCCGATCGGCATGGACGCGGTGCGACCGCATGAATTCCACGCGCCGGGCGAGGAGTTCGTGCGGCGCTCCGCCCAGCTGGCGCCCGAGGTGACGGTGCATCTGCTCGGTCACGGCGAGAGTGTGCGGCCGGAGGTCGCCAGGTGAATCCGGTCAGTGGCGCGGGCCACGAGCTGCTCGCCGCCGCGGTGACACACGCGCCGCCGGAGTCCACCCAACAGGCGGTCGGATACCCGTCGCTGTTCCTGCTGATCATGATCGGGGCGCTCGTGCCGGTCATCCCCACGGGGGCGCTCGTCAGCTCGGCGGCCGTGGTCGCCTTCCATCAGACGGCGCCGTTCTCACTGCTCCTGGTGTTCGGTGTCTCCGCGTTCGCCGCGTTCCTCGGCGATGTCGCGCTGTACTGGCTGGGGCAGCGCGGCATGGATTCGAGGAACGGGTCGAAGTGGCTGGCCGCGATCCGCGACCGGGCGCCCGAGGAGCGGCTCGCGCAGGCGCAGGACAAACTCGCCGACCACGGGGTGATGGTGCTCGTCCTGTCCCGGCTCGTGCCCGCCGGGCGCATCCCCGTGATGCTGGCGTGCCTGATGGCGAGGATGCCGCTGCGGCAGTTCGCGCGCGGGGACGTCCCGGCGTGCCTGGCCTGGGCCGTGACGTATCAGCTCATCGGCATCCTCGGCGGCTCCCTGTTCAGTGAGCCGTGGGAGGGCGTCGTGGCGGCGGTGGGCCTCACGCTGGTGATCAGCGCGGCGCCCGCCGTGTGGCGGCGGGCGCGCGGGGGCCGCTCAGACGGTCAGCACGCGTGAGGCGCCGACCGGCAGGTCCCACAGGTCCTTGCGCGCAAGTCCCGCCT
The DNA here is from genome assembly GCF_002803065.1 of Streptomyces sp. CB01635. GTDB lineage: Bacteria > Actinomycetota > Actinomycetes > Streptomycetales > Streptomycetaceae > Streptomyces. The sequence continues at coordinate 681,215 of NZ_NNBL01000001.1, read as the reverse complement.
TCTGCCAGGCGGCCCGTACGCGCGTGAGGGGTTCGAGGACCGGCTCGGCCGAGAGCAGGAACGTGGCCCAGTGCATGGGCGCCATACGGCGCGCGCCCACGTCCTGCGCGGCCTGCACCGCATCCTCCGGATCGCAGTGGACGTCCTTCAGCCACCAGCGCGGCTCGTAGGCGCCGATGGGCAGGAGCGCCAGGTCGATGCCGGGGTAGCGGCTGCCGATCTCCGAGAACCAGTGGCCGTATCCGGTGTCCCCCGCGAAGTAGACCCGCTGTCCCTCCAGGTCGGTGAGGACCCAACCGCCCCACAGTGTGCGGCAGGTGTCGATGAGGCTGCGCTTGGACCAGTGATGCGCCGGGACGAAGTCGAAGCGCACGCCGTCCAGTTCCGCCGCCTCCCACCAGTCGAGCTCCGTGACGCGGGTGAAGCGGCGGCGGGTGAACCAGCGGCCGAGTCCGGCGGGGACGAACACGGGTGTGTCCCTCGGGAGCCTTTTGAGGGTGGGGGCGTCCAGGTGGTCGTAGTGGTTGTGGCTGATGACGACGGCGTCGACGGGCGACAGGGCGCTCCAGGCGATGCCGGGCGGGGTGACGCGGGCCGGGGTGCCGAGGATCTTGCGGGACCAGACCGGGTCGGTGAGCACGGTGAGGCCGCCTATGCGCAGCACCCAACTGGCGTGCCCCGCCCAGCTGACGGCGACGGTACGGGCGTCCACGGTCGGCAGCGGTCCCGGCTCGAACGGCAGGGCGGCGATCTCGTGCAGGGCGTCCGGCGGCGGACGCAGCGCGCCCTCCCTGGCGAACCGGGCGAAGGCGCGCAGTCCGGGCAGCGGCGCCGTCAGGCGGTCGGCGAACGACTTGGGCCACATACGTCCCCCGCCGAGCGGCTTCGGCTCGGCGGGGGGTAGGAAGGACGCGGGGGCATCAGCTCGCTGTGCCGTCGACTCGGACTGCTGCGTCATCGAGGACTCTCCCATCCCTTGACGTCGGCCCTGAGATCGTCGAGAGCCGATTCCAACATGCTCAACGCCCGCTGTACGTGCGGCAATTCCAGAGGTTCCGGCGCGGTGAGAGACGTCATGCGCTCCTGCGGGGTTGAGCCGAGGAAGGGGCTGGTGGACAGGCGTACCCGCAGCGCGGCGAGGTTGTCGCCGAAGCGGTGGCCGCCGGGGGTGGGCATGCCGAGCCGCTCGGAGAGTCGGTCCTCCAGGTCCTGGGCGTCGCCGACGCCGCGGGCGGCGAGCGCGGGGCGCAGCCGGTCCAGGTCCGCGTACAGCTGGCGGCCGGCTTCGGGCGGCCGGGCGAGTCCGCCGGAGAGGAGCACCGCGCGGTGCACGGCGGCGGCCACGCGCGCGTGGAGCGCGGTCGTGGCGCGCAGGCGCTCGGTGATCCCGGCGGGCTCGCCGAGCGCGTACGTCGCGGCCGCCGCGGCGGGGGCCGGGAGGACCGCGCCGAGCGCGGTGAGGATGTCCAGGACGCGGGCGCGCAGCGCGGCTCCGCGCGCGGTGGCGGGGAAGCGGGCGACGGCCGCGGGCAGGCCGGGCGGCAGGTAGGCGCCGGTGAGGTCGGTGACGACGGTGACGTGCTCGGGCAGCATCTCGGCGGGGCCGATCAGGACGGTGGCGCGGGCCGGGTCGTGGTGCAGGGTGTCGCGCCAGGTCTCGTCGCTGACGATGTGCAGGCCCTCCTGCGCGGCGGCCTCGACCGCCTCGTGCAGGATCTCGGGCGGCGGCACGGTCCCGGTCGGGTCGTCGGCGACGGACAGGACGAGGAGCCGCGGGTCGCCGCCCTCGGCGCGGACGCGGCGTGCGGTTTCGAGTAGGGCGTACGGATCGGGGACGCCGCCGCACTCGGCGGGCGTCGCCACGTGGAAGACGGACCGGCCGAGGAGCCGTGCCTGGGGCTCCCACCAGGCCGGGCAGGGCCGGGGCAGCAGCACGTCGCCGCCGATCGCGGCGGTCAGCGCGAGGAGCAGGGGTACGCCGCCGGGCGCGGCCGCGGTGCCGCCCGGTTCGGTGGGGAGTCCGCGGCGCTGCCAGTAGCCGCAGGCGGCGTCGAGGAGGGAGGGGGAGCCGCCGGGCGGTTCCGGGGCTGCCGGGTCCGCGGCGGCGGCCGTGGCGGCCAGCTCGGGCAGGACGGGAAGGCCGTCGTCCGGCAGCGGCGGCCCGTACCGGACGGGCCCGTGCCCCTCCAGGATCCCGTGGTCGTTCCCCCGCATGTGCCACCTCCACGCGCTGCCAGTCCGCACTGCCGGGACCTCATGGGCACCTCATACCCTCCCCAGCCTCTCCCGAGCCGCACGCTCGCGCGCGGCCTGCACGGGAGGGACGGTGGCCGCGCCCCGGGAGCGGGAGCACGTGGGAATGCGGCGAGGGGAGGGTCGCGCGGAGCTGGGCCGAGTGGGTGACGGGGCGCCGACGGGGGCGGCGCCGGTCACCCCGCGCGCGTCCGTTACCCCCGCGCCCGCTCCACCCTGCGCTCGTCCCAGACTGGCTCGTCGGACTCGCGCAGCCGGCCGTCGCTGCCGAAGACGAGGTAGCGGTCGAAGGAGCGCGCGAACCAGCGGTCGTGCGTGACGGCGAGGACGGTGCCGTCGAACGCCTCCAGGCCCTCCTGGAGCGCCTCGGCGGACTCCAGGTCGAGGTTGTCCGTCGGCTCGTCGAGGAGGAGCGCCGTCACTCCGGCCAGTTCGAGCAGCAGGATCTGGAAGCGGGCCTGCTGGCCGCCCGAGAGCCGCTCGAACTTCTGCTCGGCCTGGGCCGTCAGCTCGTAGCGCCGCAGCCGTCCCATCGCCGCGCCGCGGTCCTTGGCGTGGTCGAGCCAGAGGATGTCGAGCAGGGTGCGGCCCTGGAGCTCGGGGTGGGCGTGGGTCTGGGCGAAGTGGCCGGGCACGACGCGCGCGCCGAGCCTCCACTCCCCCGTGTGCGCGACCGTGTCGTCGGGGTTCCCGGCCAGCAGGCGCAGGAAGTGCGACTTGCCCGAACCGTTCGAGCCGAGGACCGCGACCCGCTCGCCGTAGAAGACCTCCAGGTCGAACGGTTGCATGAGGCCGGTCAGCTCAAGGCCCTTGCAGGTGATGGCCCGCACCCCGGTGCGGCCGCCGTGCAGGCGCATGGTGATGTCCTGCTCGCGCGGCGGCTCCGGCGGGGGTCCCGCCTCCTCGAACTTGCGCAGGCGGGTCTGCGCCGCCGCGTAGCGGGACGCCATCTCGTGGCTGACCGCGGCCGCCTGCCGCAGGTTGAGGACGAGCTTCTTCAGCTGGGCGTGCTTCTCGTCCCAGCGCCTGCGCAGCTCCTCGAAGCGTGCGAACCGCTCGCGCCGCGCCTCGTGGTACGTCGCGAAGCCGGCGCCGTGCACCCAGGCGTCGGCGCCGGCGGGGCCCGGCTCGACGCTGACGATCTTCTCGGCGGAGCGGGCGAGCAGCTCCCGGTCGTGGGAGACGAACAGGACCGTCTTGCGGGTCTCGCGCAGCTTCTCCTCCAGCCAGCGCTTACCGGGCACGTCGAGATAGTTGTCCGGCTCGTCGAGGAGGAGGACCTCATCGGTGCCGCGCAGCAGCGCTTCGAGGACGAGTCGTTTCTGCTCGCCGCCGGAGAGCGTGCGGACCTCGCGGAACTGGGCCGTGTCGTACGGGATGCCGAGGGCGGCCGTGGTGCACATGTCCCAGACCGTCTCGGCCTCGTAGCCGCGCACCTCGGCCCAGTCGGACAGGGCCTGCGCGTACTCGAGCTGCGCCGCCTCGTCGTCGACGGTCATGATCAGGTGCTCGGCCTTGTCGACGGCCTTCGCCGCCTCCCTGATCCGCGGGGTCGCGACCGACACGAGCAGGTCGCGCACGGTCGTCTCGTCGCGCACCGAGCCGACGAACTGCGACATGACGCCGAGCCCTCCGCCGACGGTGACGGTGCCGCCGTGCGGCTTCAGCTCGCCGGAGATCAGCTTGAGGAGCGTCGTCTTTCCCGCGCCGTTCGGCCCCACGAGGGCGACCACGGAGCCCTCCCCGACCCGGAAGGAGACATCACCGAGCAGCGCCCGCCCGTCCGGCAAGTAGTACTCGAGGTGCGCGGCTTCCAGATGTCCCATGGTCCGCATTGTGGGCGCCCGGCCGGGTGAGGAGCAAAACGATTTCGGCACGCCCCGGGGTGCGGGGCCCCACGGCGGGTACAGGTGCGCAATGTGCGCTGACCTCGACCATCTGACGACCTGGCGGACCGCGCCCCCTGCGGGCCCCGGCCTGCGCGGCCGACTCGCTGCCCTTGACCTGCGCGTTTTCGAGTATGCGGCGCGCCGGCACTGGCCGGGCGGCGACCGTGTCCTGCCCCGGCTGAGCCGCAGTGCGAACCATGGGGTGCTGTGGTTCGCGGTGGCGGGCGCGCTGGCGGTGGGCGGTTCACCGAAGGCCCGCCGCGCGGCCGTGCGCGGGGTCGCCTCGCTCGCGGTGGCGTCCGCGACGATCAACACGCTCGGCAAGCGTTCGGTGCGCAGGCCGCGGCCCGTACTCGACCCGGTGCCGCTGGTGCGGCGCCTGAAGCGGCAGCCGGTCACGACGTCGTTCCCGTCCGGGCATGCGGCGTCGGCGGCCGCGTTCGCCGCGGGCGTCGCGCTGGAGTCCCGCCCGCTGGGCGCGCTGGTGGCGCCCCTCGCCTTCTCCGTCGCCGCGTCCCGTGTCTATACGGGCGCGCACTTCCCGGGCGACGTCCTCGCGGGCGCCGCGCTCGGGGCGGGCGCGGCCTTCGCGGTACGGGGTCTCGTGCCGACCCGCGACCAGATGCCGTCGCCGGGCCGGCCGCTGGTGGACGACGTGCCGAAGTTGCCGGGCGGGGAGGGCCTGGTGATGGTGGTCAACACCGGTGCGGGCAGTCCGGACCAGGCGCGGACGCTGCGCGGCCTGCTGCCGCACGCCGAGATCGTCGAGGCCGAGGGGTCCGATCTGCCGGCCGCGCTGGAGAAGGCGGCGACCCGGGCGCGGGCGCTCGGGGTGTGCGGCGGGGACGGCACCGTGAACACGGCGGCGGGCGTCGCCCTGCGCCACGGCCTGCCGCTCGCCGTGCTTCCGGGCGGCACGCTCAACCACTTCGCGTACGACCTGGGGATCGAGGACCCGGGTGATCTGTCGCGGGCCGTGGAGGCGGGCGACGCCGTGGCGGTCGACGTCGGCCGCTTCCGGTCGTCGGCCACCTCCGGGATCTTCCTCAACACCTTCAGCCTGGGCGTGTACCCGGAGCTGGTGAAGGAGCGCGAGCGCTGGTCGCGGCGGATCGGCGGCCGGCTCGCCGACGTGGTGGCCGCCACGCACGTGCTGCGCCGCGACCACCCTCTGCAGGCCGAACTGGACGGTACACGGCGGCCGCTGTGGATGGTGTTCGCCGGGAACTGCACGTATCGCCGGATGGGGCTCACAGCGGGCCGGCGCGCGGACCTCGCGGACGGCCTGCTCGACGTGCGGGTGGTGCACGGCGGCCGACTGCCGGGCGTACGACTCCTTGCGGCGGCGTTCGCGGGGCCGCTGTCCCGCTCCCCGTTCCACGCCGCGGTCCGGCGCACTCGGCTGCGCATGGACCACATCAGTCCCGGCACGCCACTGGCCTTCGACGGTGAAGTCGGGTCGTGCGGACGGGAGTTGACCATCGACAAACAGCACGAGGCACTGCGGGTCTACCGGCCGCTGACCATACTGTGACACGTCCGAGCGAGTCCACATCATGAGATGAGCATCTCAACATTCGGAGGACCGGCGTACGGTGAGCCCACTGGGTTCACCGCTCACCGATCTTGCGAAGGGGTCCACCATGCCGAAGGAGACCGCTGTCTACACGCACGGCCACCACGAGTCCGTGCTGCGCTCCCACACCTGGCGCACCGCCGCCAACTCGGCGGCGTATCTGCTCGGTTCGCTGAAGCCGCACATGAAGATCCTGGACATCGGGTGCGGCCCGGGGACCATCACCGCCGACCTGGCGGCGCTGGTCCCCGAGGGACACGTCACCGGCGTGGACCAGGCCGAGGGGATCCTCGACCAGGCCCGGGCGACGGCGGCCGAACGCGGCCTGACCAACGTCGACTTCGCGACCGCCGACGTCCACGCACTGGACTACCCGGACGACACGTTCTGCGTCGTGCACGCCCACCAGGTGCTCCAGCACGTCGGCGACCCGGTGCAGGCCCTGCGTGAGATGCGCCGGGTCACCAAGCCCACCGGGTTCATCGCCGTCCGCGATTCGGACTACGCGGCCATGACCTGGTACCCGAACGCGCCGGCCATGGACGACTGGCTGGACCTGTACCGGCGGGTCGCCCGCGCCAACGGCGGCGAGCCGGACGCGGGCCGACGCCTCAAGTCCTGGGCGCTGGAAGCCGGTTTCGACGCGGTGGACATCAACTCATCATCCTCCACCTGGTGTTATGCCACACCGGACGAGATCGAGTGGTGGAGCGGCCTGTGGGCGGACCGCACCCTCGCCTCCGCGTACGCCGGGCGCGCGACGGAGAGCGGCCACGCGACGACCGGACAGCTGGAAGCGATCTCCGAGGCGTGGCGGACCTGGGGGAAGCAGCCCGACGCCTGGTTCTCGGTGCTGCACGGCGAGATCCTGTGCCGCAAGACGGATCGCGAGGGCGCTGCGAGCTGAGCCGAGCGATGCGGGGCCCGTGCCGCCGGCCTCCGGTGACACGGGCCCCGCCGCCCGCCCATGACCGATCCCCGGAAACGATCACGCATCCGCGCGTGGGCAACTACGCTCACCGCTATGGAGATCCTGGGAACCACGCTGCGTATCTGCGTCGAGGACCTGGAGTCCTCGGTCGCGTTCTACGAACGGCTCGCGGGCAGCCGGGCCCTGCGCTTCGAGCGCGGCGGGGTCTCCGTCGCGGCGGTCGGCTGCTTCCTCCTGATGAGCGGGCCGAAGGAGGAGATCGACGTCCTGCGCAAGGTCTCGGCGACGATCGCCGTCCCGAACGTCGACGAGGCGCACGCCGTCCTCAGCGCGTCCGGCGCACGCGTCCTCGCCGGGCCGGTCCCGACGCCCGCCGGCCGCAATCTGATCGCGATGCACCCGGACGGCTCTGTCTTCGAGTACGCCGACCGGCAGGGCCAGGCCCAGGCATAGCGCGAGGCCGCGGGCCCGTCCCCGTATCCTCGCCCCGGCAGGCGGGAGCGAGGACGGTGGACATGGCGGGCAGCGACGGTGACGGCGGGGAGACCCGGGAGGCCGGGGAATCCGTGAAGAGGGGCGGCGCCCGGCCGCCGCTCGGCTCGCGCGCGCGAGACGCGATCCGGCAGCGCATCATCGACCGGCGCTACCCGCAGGGCTCCCGGCTCGTCGAGCGCGAGGTCGCCGAAGAGCTGCAGATGTCGCGCGTCCCGGTGCGGGAGGCGCTCCGCTCGCTCGTCACCGAGGGCCTGCTCGAACTTCTGCCGCACAGCGGGGTACGCGTACGGCGGCTGGCGCGGGCCGACGTGGAGCATCTCTACGAGGTGTGGGAGCCGCTGGCCGTACAGGCGTCCCGGCTCGCGGCCCGGCGCGTTGCGCGGGCCGCGCCGCAGGAGCCGGAAGGGCTCGGCGCGCTGCGCGGGACGCTGGACGTGGCGGAGCGCGCGGCCGCGGCGGACGAGGGGGCGCGCGAGGTTGCCGCGCACACCGCTTTCCACGAGGGCATCGTGACCCTGTCCGGGAACCCGCTCCTTGCGCGCACCATGGAACAGCTCGGCTGGCAGCTGCAGCTGCTGTTCGGCCTGCGCGAGGAACCCGCCCATATGCGGGCGCAGCATGCGGTGATCTTCCGGCACATCGTCGCGGGCGACGAGGAGACCGCCGCGGCGAGCACGCTGCTGCACGTGCGCGACAGCCGGTCGGTGGCCCTGCGCTCGCTCTTCGGTGACGAGGGCGATGACGGCCGGGGGGACGGCCACAGCGACGGCCACGACGACGCCACTTTGTATACCAACCTCTATTAGATTCCGCTCCGGTTGACCAGGATTCGGGCATAACATGCAGGTCAGACGCGAGCGGAATCATCCCCTCCTTGCCCGCTCCCCCATCTTGGTATACAAAATGTCGGGCCAACCGATCCCTCCCGTCATCCGCCGAGGAGCCCCGCATGTGCGTCGAGAACTGCCCCCCGCCGTCGAACCGGCTGACCCGCCGAGGCGTACTCGCGGGTGCCGCCGCACTCGCGGGCACCACCGCCGCCCTCGCCGCCGCGCCCGGCGCGTCCGCCGCCGCCCCGATGACCCGCGCGTCCGCCACCCGCTCCGGAATCGCCCCCCGCGGCGGTGACCTCGTCATCGACGGCGGCACGCTCCTCGACCCCGCGACGGGTGACGTCACCGAGGACTCCGTCGTCGTCATCCGTGACGGCGTCGTCCGCGCGGCCGGCCCCCGGGCCCGCGTCGACGTCCCCAAGGGCGCCACCGTCCTCGACGCGCACGGCCAGTGGGTCCTGCCGGGGCTCGTCGACTCGCACATCCACCTGAACACCGCCGCCGAGGCCGCCAAGACCCTCGCGCTCGGCGCCACCACCGCGCGCAGCGGCTCGACGAACTTCTACCAGGACATCGCCGTCCGCGAGCTCTCCCGGCAGGCCCCGGGCCTGGCCCCCAGACTGCGCGCGTCCGGCGTCTTCGTCACCCCCGACCTCGGTGACACGATCCTCGCGGACCCCGACCTCACCCCGCTCGCCCGCCTCAAGGGCGGCGTCACCTCGACCGAGGCGCTGCGCCGCGTCGTCGAGGTCAACCTGGCCCGTGGTGTCGACACCGTCAAGACGCGCGTGAACCCGCGCGCCGGCCTGGCCGAGCAGGACCCGCTGGAGCAGGTCTACAGCCGCGAGCAGCTCTCCACGATCGTCGCCACCGCCCGCCGCGGCGGCAAGGACGTCCTGTGCCACAGCTACAGCGAGAAGGGCTGCCACGACGCCGTCATGGCCGGCGTCAAGTCCGTCGAGCACGGCGCGTTCATCAGTGAGCGGACCCTGCACGAGATGCGCCGCCGTGATACGTACTTCACGCCCACGATGGTCGCGATCGGCGGCATGATCGGCGACCCCGACCCGATTCTCGACGAGCGCGGCCGCACCTACCTGCCGAAGCTCAAGGCCGCCGCGAAGCTCGCCCACGAACTGGGCGTGGGCCTGGTGTCCGGCACGGACTCGTCGGGCGGCTCGGTCGAGCCGATCGGCGCCGAGATCGAGATGATGCACTCGGCCGGTCTGTCCGCGCTCGACGCGATCCGCACCGCGACCACCAACGCGGCCCGTCTTCTCGGCTTCGAGGGCCAGGTGGGCCGTCTCGCGCGCGGTTACGCGGGCGACGCGATCCTGCTGTCCGGCAATCCGCTCGCCGACGTATCGGTGCTGAAGAAGCCGGTGCGCGTGGTGCGGGCGGGTGTTGCCGTATGAGCGCCGTCGTCTTCAGGAACGTACGCCCGCTCGGTGCGGCGGAGGCCGTGGACCTCGCGGTCGTCGACGGGGTGATCGTCGACGCTCCCGCGCCCGAGGGTGCCGAGATCGTCGACTGCGGCGGCCGGATCGCGCTGCCGACCCTGGTGGACGCGCACATCCACCCCGACAAGACCGCGTGGGGCGAGCCCTGGGTGTCGCGTAAGCCCGCGTCGGGGATCGCCGAATTCGCCGCCGCGGACGCCGAGTTGTACCGCTCGCAGACCACGCCCCTCAAGGACCGCGCCCAGCGCCTGATGGCGCACGCGGTCACCCGGGGCACCCGTGCGATGCGGGCCCATGTCGATGTCGCGCCCGCTTTCGGCCTTGCCGGAGTCGAGGGTGTCGGCGCCGCGTGTGAGGCGCTGCGGGACGCGGTCGACGTGCAGATCGTCGCGTTCCCGCAGCACGGCGTCCTGCGGGCGCCCGGCACCGCGGAGCTCCTGGAGGAGGCGGCCCGCACCGGTGGCATCGACATCGTGGGCGGCATCGACCCGATCGGCTTCGACGAGGCGCTCGACGCCCAGCTCGACCTGGTCTTCGGGATCGCCGACCGGCACGGCGTGGGCGTCGACATCCACCTCCACGACCGGTCCGTCCCCGGCCTGACCGCGGTGCACGCGATCATCGACCGGACCAGGGCGCTGTCCCTCCAGGGCAAGGTCAGCATCAGTCACGCGTTCTGCGTGCCCGGCCTCGAAGGGGTCGCACTCGACCGCATGGGCGCGGAGTTGGCGGACGCGGGGATCTCCCTGACGACCGTGGCGCCGTCGCGGCCGCTGGTCCTGCCCACACGCCGGCTGCGCGAGCTCGGGGTGCGGGTCGGGCTCGGCTCGGACGGGGTGCGCGACTCGTGGAGTCCGTTCGGCAACGCCGACATGCTGCACCGGGCGCATCTGCTCGCCCGGGCCCAAGGGGCGCGCCTGGACGAGGAGTTGGCCGACGCCTTCCGCGTCGCCGCCGATGACGGCGCCCGTGTCGTTGTCGGCCTCCCCCACCTGGATCTGTCCCCCGGCTCGCCGGCCGACTTCTTCCTGGTGCGCGGCGAGTGCCTGCCCCAGGTCGTGGTGGACCTGCCCGCGCGGGACCTGGTGGTCAGGGCGGGCCGGGTCGTGGCCAGGGACGGCGAGCTGCTGCTCCCCTGACCACACACGCCGCCGCCCGCCGGGTCAGGACTCCCCGGGCCGCATGCTGAAGTCGTACTGGGCGGGCAGCCGTTCGCCCGGTGCGGCGAGGCGGGCCCACAGCTCGGCGATGACCTCCGAGCCCTCGCGCAGGTCGGCGACCTCGAAGCCCTCGTCGAACACGGCCCGTGCCGCCTCCTTGTCGCCCTCGGCAAGGAGGAGCCGGGCCTCGACGAGCCGGAAGCGGCCGCGGGCGCGGGTCGTGGCGTGCAGCCGGTCCCAGACGGTGCGGGCCGCTCCGGGGCGACGGGCCGCGAGCAGCGCGTCGATGGCCTCGCGGCCCAGCGCCGCGGTGGCCGCCGTCCATGCCTCGCCGTCGTCGCGCCGCTCCTGGCACAGATCCTCGAAGGCTTCGGCGTAGCGGTCGGCCGCGCGTTCGCGATGGCCCGCCTCCTGGTCGGCGACGGCCAGGCAGCGCAGCAACGGCCAAAGAGACGGGGCGAGTTCGAGGCCGCGCTCCCAGCTGCGTACGGCCTGGGCCAGGTCGCCCGCGTGCCATTGGGCGACGCCGAGGTGGTACTCGGTGAGCGGCTGCGCGGGCGCCGTCTCCAGCATGTCCCGCCAGTGCGGCGCGACGAGGGTGGGCCCGGGCGGTCCGACGCGGCGCGGCTCGGGGATGGAGCCGGTGCGCAGGAGGTCGAGCCAGGGTGCCTGCGCCGGGCCGAGGGTCGACTCGGTGAAGGGGGTGCCCGGCAGTTTGAAGTCGCCGCGCAGGACTTCGAGGGCGCCCCACCCGGAGCCCTCCGCGAGCGACTCCTCCGGTTCCGCGTCCGCGTGCGGGCGCCAGGCCGCGTAGGCGGCGTCGACATCCGCCCTCGGCAGCGCGGCTTCGAGGCACTCCTCGACCTCGCCGCGCGCGGCCGCCCAGTCCTCGGCGGAGTGCACGGCGTCGGGCGCCGCGGACAGCGGCCCGTACGACTCCAGCCAGGCGAACTCGCCCTCGGCGTCCAGGCGTACGTGCTCCAGCTGCGTACGGGCGAGGCCCGCCTGTATCTCGGCGTAGCCGCGAGTGCCCGGCTCGGTCAGCCACTCCTGCCAGCGCCGCCCGCCCTCGCCGTGGCCCCACAGGAACAGCTTGCGGCCGCGCAGCAGGTCGGTCGAGGTCTGCACGAGCCCGTGCCCGTCGTCGTCGAGCGCGGCGATCCAGCGGCGCTGCCCGTCGGGGACCTCGTAGAAGTAGTCGGCCGGGAATTCGCCGCTGAGGGGATAGGTGCGGTCCACGCCGTCGGACTCCGGGACGGGGACGCGGCGCAGGCTGCGCTCGTAGCCGAAGTGCCAGGCCTCGTCGGCGGGGGCGAGGACGCGGTGTTCCTCGGGGACGGCGATGTTCGACCACCAGTAGACGGGCGCGGGCCGTTCGTGGGGATTGCGTACCCGCACCCCCACGTGGAGGAAGTCGGATCCGGCGGGCAGCCACAGGTCCACCTGGAACGGCAGGTCGCGCAGGCGCTCCCACTCCCACAGGCGCAGCATGTCGCCGCCGTCGGGCGCGGTGACGCGGGCGGCGTGCAGAGGTGCGCAGGACAGGGTGGTGTGCCCGGTCGCGCCGATGTTCCACTCGATGCCGCCGGAGAACCAGGCGCCGTTGAGGGCGAAGTCGGCGGGCTGGAACACCGGGTTGCGGTACAGGAGTTCGCGCCCGGTGGGCTTGTGGAACATCGAGTGGACACGGCCGCCCAGGCCCGGCAGGACCGTGACGCGCAGCCGGTCGTTCTCGATCACGAGCGTGTCGAGGGTGAGGGCGGCGCGCTCGCGCCCGTAGCCGTTCTTGAGCCGCTCCGGCAGGACGCTGCGCAGCTTCTCGTAGCCGATCTGGCGGGCCATGTCGCGCGGCATGCCCTGCTTGGAGCGGTCGTCGACTTCGTGGAGTTCGTCGAGGGGCCGCAGCGGCGGCAGCGGGTCGGGGGCACCCACCGCCACGCCGGGCAGGGTCAGTACGTCGCGTCGAAGGGTCGTCCGCTCGGCCTGCGAGTCCGTCAAGTCCGCCTCCAGGTTCATGGGGCCCGCCGTCCGCACGCGGTGTGCCCCGACGACCATGGAACAGGCTCGCCCCCGAGCTGACCAGGGGCTCTCCGGGTCAGAATTGAGCAAAGACGCATTTACGGAAGAAGGTCAGCCGCAGGCGCCGGGCATCTCGGCCGTGAGCGCCCAGCGCTCGTGGTCGCGCCAGGCGCCGTCCACGAAGATGAAGTCGGGCGAGTAGCCCTCCCGGCGGAACCCGGCGCGGCGGGCGAGCGCGATGGACGCCTCGTTGCCCGGCTGCATGTTGATCTCCAGGCGGTGCAGTCCGAGGGGGCCGAAGGCATACCGGACGACGAGGCCGAGGCCCTCGCTCATGATGCCGCGGCCCGCCGCGTGTGCGAACACGCCGTAGCCGAGGGCGCCGCTGCGGAAGCCGCCGCGGACGATGTTGTTGATGTTGATGAAGCCGGCGATGCCGCCACCGCCCCCGTCGTCCGTCCGCTCGCACACCAGGAACCCGCAACGGGTCGGATCGTCGATGAGTGCGCCCGCGTAGGCGGCGTAGGTGTCGGCGGCGGTGGGTGGGAAGAGCCAGGGGTGGTGCAGGTCCGCGCTCTCCCGCGCCCGCGCGGTGAACTCTTCTCCGTCCGCGAGCGTGAAGGGGCGTATGCCCACGTGGGGGCCTTCGGCGAGGTAGCGGCGGCTGGTGGCAGACATCCGGCCAGCCTACGCCGCGGCCGTGGGGCGGCAGCGGGTTCGTGTCACGTGCGCCTGCTGATGCAGTAGCCGCCGCAGATCGCCCCGCTGACGGAGCCGAGCGCCGGACGGAGCGGCATGGACACTTCGGGGGTCAGCAGGCGGATCCTGACCTGCCGGGTGCTCTCGAAGATGAAGACGACGACGAGGACGACCAGCACGATGACGGCGATCCGGTCCGGTGAAGGTGCCGGTGACGCCGCTCCTGTCGGAGCTCGCCGTGTCCTTGGGACTCATCCGGGGGACCCTTCCGTCGGAGCGACGCGTGCCTTCCCCGCCCAGCATGGGCAGCCGGGCGGGGTTCGCGCACGGCGGGGTGTCCCTCCGCGGCGGGGCCGCGGCCGTACGGGTGACGGCCGCGGCCCCGGGGTCGCCCTACTGTCCGACGACCGGCAGCTCCAGGACGCCGGTGTCCTCGGGCGCGCTGGTGACGGTGACGGGCTTGATGCCCTTGTTGCCGCTGTACGCGTCGTCGCTCGCCGCGATGACGAACTGGAGGCGGTGCCCCGTCTCGTAGCGGTGGACGATGCCGGGCAGCGACACCGTGAAGGAGCGGGTCACGTCCGGCACACGGACCGGTGCGACCAGTCGGTGGACGAGTGTCTTGCTGCCGTCCGGCGCGATGTCGTACAGCTTCGCGAAGAGGACGAGTTTGTCGGCGGCGTCGTCCGAGTTCTGGACGCGCTCGGTCTTCGGTGAGACGACCTTGAGGGTGGCCTTCGGGGAGCCCACGACGTCGGTCGTGCTGGTCAGCGGCTCGCTGGTCCAGCCGAGGTAGGTGCCCGCGGTGTCGCGCGGGGCGGGGTCGGGCAGGCCGATCAGGCCGGCGAGGGAGGACTCGGAGTGGCTGGTGGGGATCAGCCAGTTCGCGTACTCCCGGCTGCCGCGCGCGACCTTCGCCCGGTTGTCGACGAGCTTGCCGTCGCCGGACAGATACAGCTTCCGGCTCGGGGACGGGACGCTCTGCGCGGTGGCGTAGGTCTGGTCCGGGTCCGTGATCCAGTCGCGGTAGTAGGCGAACGCGGGGCCGGTGTCGACGTCCTTCTTGTGCTGGAGGTAGCGGTCGAACCAGGCGAGGATCCGCTTGCCGACGTACGAGGTCTCCAGGTTGCCCTGCGCGAGGTTGAGTTCGCCGCTCGCCGGATCCGTGAGGCCGCCGCTGTGACCCCAGGACTGCCAGATCATCTTGGTGGTCGTGCCCTGTGCCTTGAGGGTCCCGTACGTGGCCTGCGCCTCGTTCAGGTTGAAGAGGCTGTCGGACTGGCCCTGCACGAGCAGTGTCGGCGCCTTGACCCGCTTCAGGTACGAGACCGGGGAGACGCTGCGCGCGTAGTCGAGCATCGGTCCCGTCTTGTCGGACGGGTAGCGGCCGGAGTTCAGGGTGCTGATCGTCTCGCAGGCGTCGGTGACGAAGTGCAGGCAGGTCAGCTTGTTGATCCGGGACGGGTCGAGAGACGGTTCGAGGAGGGGCTGGCCCTCACCGATCAGGTAGAAGCCGTTGGTCCACTGCCACTTGAAGGAGCCGGGGACGGAGCGGTCGGCGGCGTTGTTCGGGTCGAGGGAGTACGCCAGGTCGTTCCAGGTGATCATCGGGACGAGCGCGTCCACGCGGTGGTCGACCGCCGCGGTGGCCAGCTGGATCGCGCCTCCGTACGAGCCGCCGATCATGCCGACGCGGGGGTCGCCCTTGCCGTCCTCCGTGACGTAGTCGGCCTTCGTGCCGTCGTCGGCCGCGCGGGTCCCGGCGAGGAAGTCGACCAGCCCGGAGGCCGCGGCGCCGTCGATGCGGGGGTCGTCGAGCGAGACGAGGCACCCCGACTTGCCGAAGCCGAGTCCGGAGTAGACGAGTCCGACGTAGCCGCGCGCGGCGAAGGCCTTGCCGATGGCGTCGGTCGAGCCGTCGGACTTGCTGCCGCCGAAGCCGTTGGTGGCGAGGACGGCGGGTGCGGTGTGGGCGGCGTCGACGCCCGCGGGCCGGTAGAGGTCGGCGTCGACGACGCAGCTGCGGCCGCCGGCCTGGACGGTGAACTTCAGTGCGGTGACGGTGTATTCGCCCGTCTGCTGCGTCGGTGGCGTCGCGTTCGCAGGCGCTGCGAGGGCGAGGGGCGCGGCGACCACGGCGCCGAGGGCCAGCGCCAGGGGTGATCGCGGTCGGGATCGGGGCACGGCTACCTCCACGCTGAGGAAGACCCACCGGCTACCGACCGGTAAGTCTGGGCGTGGTCATGTTGTGACACGTGTCATACGCGGGTCAATCACCGGGACGCGTGTTTCTTGACGAAGATTCAGTAACCGAAAGATTCAGGCCAGCGCGGGCACATCCAGGCTCAACGTCCCGGCGTCCGCGTCGAGTTCACCCGCAATGCCGAACGGGATCGTCAGCGCCCCCTCGCAGTGCCCGAAGCCGAACTCCTCGACGATCGGTACGCCGAGACCGCCGAGCCGGTCGGCGAGCAGCGCGCGCAACCCGTCGTACGCGTCGCACTCCGCCCAGGATCCGAGCAGGATCCCCGAGACCCCGTCCAGCCAGCCGGCGCGCAGGAGTTGGGTGAGGTAGCGGTCGATGCGGTACGTCTCCTCGCCGGTGTCCTCCAGGCACAGCAGCCCGCCCGCGGCCGAGGGCCGGGCGTGCGGGCTGCCCAGGTCGGCGGCGAGCAGACAGAGGCAGCCGCCGAGCGTGACGCCGCGCGCGGTACCGCCCACGAGCGGCCGTCGGCCGTCCACCGACGTGATGGTCTGCACGGTCTCCGGCGCGAAGAGCGTGGCCTTCAAGTGGTCCTGCGCGCGGGCGCTCTTGAGGAAGTCGGCCGCCGCGACCATCGGTCCGTGAAGGGTCACGAGACCGAGCCGGGCGGCGAACGCCTCGTGCAGCGCCGTGATGTCGCTGTACCCGACGAACGCCTTGGGCCCGGCCGCCCGCATCGCGTCCCAGTCGAGCAGGTCGGCCATGCGCTGCGCGCCGTATCCGCCCCGCGCGCACAGGACGGCGTCGACGGACGGGTCGCACCAGGCCCGCTGGAGACCGGCGGCGCGCTCGGCGTCACCGCCCGCGAGGTAGTCGAACCGACCATGGACCGTGCGGACTTGGGGTTCGACGACGGGCTCAAGGTCCCAGCCGCGCAGGATGTCGAGACCTGCCTCCAGCCGGTCCTCGGGCACGGGTCCGCTGGGCGCGACGACGGCGACGCGCGCTCCGGGGGCGAGGCGTGCGGGTCGGGTCAGCGGTGTCGGTGACGTCACTTGGACAGCTCCAGCGTGGGGATCCCGGTCGGATGGAGGCCGAACACCTGGGCGTACAGGGAGAGTTCGGACTCCAGGACGCGGATCATGGTGTCCGCGCGCCGGAACCCGTGGCTCTCGCCCTCGAAGGCGATGTACGCGTGCGGGACGCGGCGCCCCTCCAGGCGGGCGAGGAAGCGCTCACACTGCGCGGGCGGGCAGATCACGTCGTCGAGGCCCTGGAGCAGCAGGAACGGCGCGGTGAGCCGCTCCGCGTGCTCGGCCGGCGAGCGCTCCACGTACCGCGCGGGCACTTCGGCGAGCGGTCCGACGAGCGACTCCAGGTACTGGGACTCGAAGTCGTGGGTCTCGCCGGAGCCCCAGGCCGTGAGGTCGAGGATGGGGTAGAGGATCGTGCCGCAGGCGTAGACGTCGGTGCCGGTCAGGGACGCGGCCGTGGTCCAGCCCCCGGCGCTGCCGCCGCGGATCGCGAGCCGGTCGCGGTCGGCGGTGCCCTCGGCGGCGAGCGCGAGCGCCACGGCGGCGCAGTCCTCGACGTCGACGACGCCCCACTGTTCGCGCAGGCGGTTGCGGTACTCACGGCCGTAGCCGGTGGAGCCGCCGTAGTTGACCTCGGCGACGCCGATGCCGCGCGAGGTGAAGTAGGCGATCTCCAGGTCGAGCACGAGGGGCGAGTGCCCGGTGGGGCCGCCGTGGGCCCACACGACATAGGGCGGGAGTTCGTCGTCGGGCGCGGCGTGGGTGGGGCTGTGCGGCGGATAGATGTGGGCGTGGACGTCCCTGCCGTCGGGACCCGCGAAGGTCCGGATCTGCGGCTCCGGGCAGTACGCGGGGTCGACGGCGTCGGTGTGCGCGGCGCCGACGACGCGCGCCCGGCCCGTAGCCGTGTCGAACTCCACGATCTCGTGGCCGGTGCGGGGGCTGGCGGCGATGCCGACGACACGGGTGCCGTGCACGGCGAGGGCGGGGCTCCACTCGGTCCAGGGTCCGGCCGTGTCCACGACCTCGCCGGTCGCCGGGTCGAGCACGCCGAGCGCGGTGGCGCCGACGCCGTGGACGACGGCGATCAGGCCGCTCTCCAGCGGGGCGAACCAGCGGTGGCCGATCTTCCAGAGCGGCCCGCCGAACTCCTCCTCGCGCGGGCACAGGGCCCGCGGTTCGCCGTCCGGGCCGACGCGATAGAGATTCCACCAGCCGCTGCGGTCGCTGGAGTAGACAAGGGCGCCGTCCGGAGCCCACTCCACCTGCGCGACGGACTCTTCGGGCCCGCCGAACGCCGTCCTCGCCCCGCTGAACGTGCCGCCCTCGGTCACGTCCGCGACGACCAGCTCAGTGCCGTCCCACGGCATGCGCGGATGGTCCCAGGCGAGCCAGGCGGCGCGGCCGCCGTCGGGCGAGAGGCGCGGTCCGGTGACGAAACGGTGGCGCCCGTCGGAGAGTTCGCGCACGGCGGTGCGGTCCCCGGCCGCGCTTCCGTCGAGGGGCACCGCGGCGGCGACGCGGCGCACGTCGGTCGGCCCGTCCCCGGTGAACTCCTCCAGGACGCACCACACTTCGCCCCGGTCGAGGTGGATCTGCGGATCGGCCCAGCGCAGCCCGTCCCCCACCGCGGAGACGGGGGTGAGCGGGCGGGGTACGGCGCCGGGGGCGTCGGGCTCGTAGGCGTAGAGCCGCTGGTCGGCGAAGTCGACGAACACCACCAGCGGACCGCGCGGGCCCTCGGGGCGCCCGGCGCCGGCCCACGGCTGGCCGCCGTACTCGATGACGCGGCTGCGCACGTTCCACGGCGCGGGCAGCACGGTGTGCTCCGAGCCGTCGGCGCGCCGCCTGACCAGGGCCCGCCGACCGCCCTCGCCGGGGCGGGGCTCGGTCCACCACGCCTCGTCGCCGACGAAGCCGACGTACTCGGGCTTCCCGTCGTGCGCGGCGGCGAGCGCGGCCGTGATCGGCGACGGCCACGATCCGTAATTCTGGATCAGCACCAACTTGTCCACGTCCCCCATGACTTCAGAGGCCCCCATGTTCTCCACGTGCGACGCCATTTTCCTAGACCGTCTCCCCAACCGATGCCGAAACCCGCCCGACGGCGCCTACGCGGACCGCAGGAAGCGGTCGAGCACGCGGACGCCGAAGTGCAGCGCCTCCACCGGGACCCGCTCGTCCACGCCGTGGAAGAGCGCCTGGTAGTCGAAGCCCTCGGGGAGCTTCAGCGGCGCGAAGCCGTAGCCCGTGATGCCGAGCCGCGAGAACTGCTTGGCGTCGGTGCCGCCCGACATGCAGTACGGCACGACGTGCCCCTCGGGCGCGAACTCCTCGACGGCCGCGCGCATCCCCGCGAACGTCGGCGAGTCGACCGGTGCCTGGAGCGCGACCTCGCGATGCTCGAACACCCAGTCCACATCGGGTCCGGTGAGCAGGTCGAGGGTCTCGCGGAACTCGTCCTCGCCGCCCGGCAGATACCGGCCGTCGATGTGCGCGCTCGCCTCGCCGGGGATCACGTTGATCTTGTATCCGGCGGACAGCATCGTCGGGTTGGCGCTGTTGCGGACGGTCGGCGCGACGAGCGCCGCGGCCGGGCCGAGCTTGGCGAGAAGTTCGTCGGCCGAGAAGTGCGGGGAGTCCACGCCGGCGTCGATGCCGTACAGGGCGGCGAGTTCGGTGAGCGCGGCGGCCACGGTCGGGGTGAGCCGCACCGGCCACTCGTGCGCGCCGATCCGCGCGACGGCGGCGGCGAGCCTGGTGACGGCGTTTGCGTGGTTCACCTTCGAGCCGTGGCCCGCCTTGCCGTGCGCGGTGAGCCGGAGCCAGCCGGTGCCGCGCTCGCCCGCCGCGATCGGGTAGATCTGCTTGCCGTAGCCGTCGTGGAAGGTGAAGGCGCCCGATTCGCTGATGCCCTCGGTGCAGCCCTCGAAGAGGCCGGCGTGCTGGCCCGCGAGGAAGCCGGAGCCGTCCTCGGCGCTCGCCTCCTCGTCGGCGGTGAAGGCGACGACGATGTCCCGGCGCGGGCGCACCCCGGCGCGGGCCCACTGCCGGACGACCGCGAGGATCATCGCGTCCATGTTCTTCATGTCGACCGCGCCCCGGCCCCACACGACCCCGTCGCGGACCTCGCCGGAGAACGGGTGCACGCTCCAGTCGGCGGCCTCCGCGGGGACGACGTCGAGGTGGCCGTGGACGAGCATCGCGTCGGCGGACGGGTCCGTGCCGGCGATGCGCGCGACGACGTTCGTGCGCCCCTTCGTGCGTTCGAGGAGGGTGGGCTCAAGACCGGCTTCGGCAAGCTTCTCGGCCGCGTACTCGGCGGCCGGGCGCTCCTGGCAGTCGCCGCCCCCGCGGTTGGTGGTGTCGATGCGGATCAGCTCGGACGTGAAGGTCACGACCTCGTCGAGCGCCTGATCGTCCACCTGAAATGCCTGGTCAGCCATACTGTTCCTCCACCGCGGCCGAGACGATCGTGGTGACCGCCTTGAAGGTGCGGATGCCGTCGTACATGGTGTCGTTCGTGTAGGAGACCCTGCGCTCGCCGGTGCGCCGGACTCCGGGCACCACCGTCGCGGCCATCGACAGGTGCTCGGCGTCGAATTCGAGCTCGATGGTGAACGGGCCGCCCTCGACGGGCTCGTGGCGCACGGCGAGCGCCGCCGCCTCCTTCGCCGCGGCCCTGATGTCGGCGGCGGTCCGCTTCGGCGTACGACAGACAGCCGCATACCGGGACACATAGTCCTTGACCGCGACCTTGCGGGCCTCTGGCGCGTAGCCGAGCGCGTCGTCGCAGGTGAGGTCGTCGCCCGTGACGAGGACGACGGGCACGCCGTACTCGGCGACGACGTGCGCGTTCAGCAGGCCCTCGCTCGCCCGTACGCCGTTGATCCAGACGCCGGTGATGGAGTTGGCGAGGTACGTGTGGGCGAGGACGCCCTCCGTGCCGGCGCCCGTGTGGTAGCCGATGAACGCGATGCCGTCGACGTCGCCGTGCTGGACACCCTCGACCATGGAGAGCGTCTTGTGGCGGCCCGTGATCATCTCCGCGCGCTCGTCGAGCTGCTCCAGGAGCAGATTGCGCATCGACCAGTGGGCCTCGTTGATGAGCACCTCGTCGGCGCCCCCGTCGAAGAAGCCGAGCACGGCGGCGTTGACGTCCGAGGTGAACATGGACCGGCAGCGCTCCCACTGCGGGGTGCCGGGCAGCACGTCCCCCGGCCAGGTCACGCCGGTGGCGCCCTCCATGTCGGCGCTGATGAGGATCTTCATGGCGCAACACGGTACGCGTCAGGGAACGCGCAGGCCAGAGCCACCCTGAGAGCCAGAGGTCCAGTCCACCGAAAGGCGGCAGGCACCCCTCCTGTCGGGCGGATGCGCCGGCGTCAGGACGCGGCCGGGTCCCGGCGCTCCTCCACCTCGTCCGCCTTCATCGCCCGCGTCTCGCTCTTGAGGATCCGGAGCGACTTGCCGAGCGCGCGCGCCGTGTCGGGGAGTTTCTTCGAACCGAACAGGACGATGACCACGATCGCCACAATGAGCAGGTGCCAGGGCTCAAGACCGTTGCGGAACATTTTCGCTCCACCCTTCGTCTCTTCGGGCGAGGTGGGCACCACGGACGGCACCCACCAAGAAGCTTGCTACATTGCGCAACTGTACAACCCCGGATCCGAGTGAGGGCGCACCCCATGGCAGGCACCCGTGAGCAGTTGACACCCGCGCGCCGAGGCGGCGGCGCCAAGTCCCCCGCACGCGCGGCGCGACCGAGGCGCAGCCGCGTGCGCTTCACGCTCGCGATAGCCCTGTCCCTGCTCGTCCTCCTGACGGGTGGCGTGGGCTGGCTGTATCTGAAACTCGGCGGCGACATCAACACGTTCAGCTCGGACGGCATCTCCGGCGACCGCCCCGACGCCGACGCGTCGCAGGGGGAGAACGTCCTCGTCATCGGCTCCGACGCGCGCACCGGGGGCAACGAGGCACTCGGCGGGGGCGACAAGGGCGACATCGGCCGCTCGGACACGACGTTCCTGCTGCATGTCTACGCCGACCATCGCAACGCCGTGGCGGTGTCCGTCCCGCGCGACACCCTCGTCACGATCCCGCCCTGCAAACTGCCCGACGGCAGCTGGACCAGCAATCGGCCCGACACGATGTTCAACGCGGCGTACTCGACCGGCGAGACCGCCGGCGGGAACCCCGCCTGCACGCAGAACACGGTGGAGAAGCTGACGGGCCTGCGCGTCGACCACACCGTCGTCGTGGACTTCAAGGGTTTCGCCGCCCTGACCGACGTCGTCGGCGGCGTGAAGGTGTGCCTGCCGCAGGCCATCTACCAGCGCGACCTCAACCCCCATCGCACGACCCCCGGCAAACTCCTGTTCCCGCGCGGCGAGCAGAGCGTCTCCGGGCAGAAGGCCCTCGACTACGTCCGCCTGCGGCACGGCATCGGCGACGGCTCCGACATCGGCCGCATCAAGCGGCAGCAGGCCTTCGTCGGCAGCCTGATCAAGGAGATCAAGAGCAACGGCCTGACGCCCACGAAGCTCCTGCCGCTCGCGAACGCGGCCACGCGGTCGATGACCGTCGACCCCGGCCTCGGCTCCGCCGACAAGCTCCTCTCCTTCGCGATGTCCCTCAAGAACGTCGACCTGCACAACACCAAGTTCGTCACGATCCCCTGGCGCTACGAGGGAAGCCGCGTCGCGGTCGTCGAGCCGGACGCCGACGCGCTGTGGGCGTCGCTCAGAGAGGACCGGACACTCGACGGGAAGGACGCCAGCGGCAAGAAGGGCGCCGGGCCGAGCGCCTCACCCGCGTCCTCCGCCGCGCCGGATCCGGGGGACGGCATCCGCGTCACGGTCTACAACGGAACGACCGTCATGGGACTGGCCGCCCAGGCCGCGCGCGCCCTTGAGGACGACGGGTTCACCGTCACGGGCACGGCGACCGCGAACACCCGGAACCAGGCGACCACACTCATCCAGTACGGCCCCGGCGAGAAGACGCGAGCGGGCACGCTCGCCCAGCGGTTCCCGGGCGCACGCCTCGAAGAGACCTCGACCGCGGGCATCAAGGCGATTCTCGGGCAGGACTACGCGGACCATCCGTCGACCGCCGCGACGGCGTCGCCGGAGCCCACCGGCATACCGTCCGACGTCTCCGACGACGCCCGCTCCGCCGACGACAGCCTGTGCTCGAACCTGTCCTACGGATGACGCGCCACGGCTGGGCACCACGGCTGAACCGATGCAACCGACCGGGACCGTTCAGCGTCTTCACCTCTGTCTGTACAGTTGCGCAAATTCGCAACGCACAGCCAAAGCACAAGCACCACACATCACCGAGGGGAACGACGCACACGTGGGCATCATCAGCTGGATCATCCTCGGCCTCGTCGCCGGAGTCATCGCCAAGGTCCTGCTCCCCGGCCGCGACCCGGGCGGCCTGATAGGCACCACCCTCATCGGCGTCGCGGGCGCGTTCGTCGGCGGCTGGATCTCGTCGCGGTTCCTGGACCGCCCGATCGACAACCAGTTCTTCGACGGGACCACCTGGATCGCGGCCATCGGCGGCTCGCTCGTGCTGCTCATCGGCTACCGCCTGCTCTTCGGCAACTCGCGCGACTGACGGGCCGGTCGATCCCCCATGGGCCCCGGCCCGCCGGCGTCACCGTCCGGGCCGGTGCGCCTCACGAGCATCCCTGCCCGTTCGGCGCACGGCGCCGGTGAGGTGCTGCTCCACGACGAGGGCGGCGCGCTCGTCGGCCAGGTCCGCTTCCGGCTGTGCGCGCCCTGCCGCACGGGCCGGCTCCTCGGCATCTGGATCCTGGAGTCACGCCGACAGGAGGGGCTCGGCCGGCGGGCGGTGCGGGTCGCGCTGGCCCAGGGCCACGGCTACCGCTGGAACACCACCCTCCAGACCCGCCCGGGGCGCGGCTTCTTCCTCGCGGTGACCGCGCACGAAGGCGTCCCGCTCGGGCACGGCCGGCCCCTCTGCCCGCATCTCCTGGGCCCCTTCGGCAACGCCCTGCGCCGCCTCGGCCTGCGGCGGCTAGTGTGCCCGCCCCACGACGAGCCAGCGTGACGGGAGCTCGATGCGGGTGCCGTCCGGTGTGTACTCCGTGGTGGTGAGCGGGAGTTCACCGCTCGCGAGCACGTCGAGGCCCGCGGTGCGTACGTAGTCGGGGACCGCCGCGTCGGACACCTCGCAGGGTGCGATGCCGTGCGCGAAGACCGGTGCCAGCTTCGCGGGCGGGCCCGTGGGGCTCTGCGCGAGAGACATCAGGACGGGCCGGGCGGCCTCGGCGAGCTCCACGACGAAGGCGCGGCCGCGCTCGCCGACGAGCGCCGCGATGCCGTCGACGAGGGCCTGGCGGTCGTCGGTCTCGCACTGGTGGAGCACGCCCCGCATGTACACGTTCGCGTCGCCGAGCTCGGAGTGCAGCTGGTGGGCCTCGGTCTGCTCGGTGGCGTCGAGCTGCCGGAAGTCGGCCCGGCCCGCGGGGTCGGCGCGCCGGGCGTGGCCGAGGGCGGCGTCGGAGAGGTCGGCGCCGACGACGCGGGGGTAGCGGTCGGCGAGGAAGCGCGTCTGGGTGCCGTTCCCGCAGCCGAGGTCCACGACAGGAAGGCCCTCCGTCAAGTGCGGCTCGAACAGGGCGAGATGAACCTTCGCGGTGAGGGCGGGCTCGGCGTCCCAGAAGACTCCGCCGGGTTCGCCGGGAGCCTCGCGCCAGAAGCTCTCCCAGGCGTCCTTGTACCGACTCGTCACGCTCATCTGCAACTCCCGGGGTGCGGTGGCACGGCAAGATCGGTCTACCGTGCCCCGGGCCCGCCCACAAGCACCCCGCGCATACCTTCACGCCGCATTCGATACGGGTACGCCCGATGCGCCCCTTCGCCAACTACGCTCGCGGCAGGGCCAGTTCGAACCACACGGTCTTGCCGGAGCCCGTACGACTCGTGCCCCACTCCCTGGCAAGGGCGCTCACGACGCGCAGGCCGCGCCCGAACTCGTCGCCCGGGCCCGCGTTGAGCAGCGTCGGCAGCCTCTGGTCGTCGTCCTCGACCTCGCACACGAGGGCCCCCGAGCGCACCAGGCGTACCTCGACGCTGCGGGTGCGGGCGTGCCGTACGGCGTTGGCGACGAGCTCCCCGGCCATCATTTCCGCGGGGGCGATGAGCGCGCCGAGCCCCCAGGCCGTGAGCTGGTCGCGAACGAGGGCGCGCGTACGGGGCACCTCGGCGGGGTCGGGGGTGACGCTCCAGTGGGCGACGTCCTCGGGCGCGATGCCGTTGAGCCGAGCCATGAGGAGGGCGACGTCGTCCTTGCGGCCGCCGCAGGTGTTCAGGGATCTGATGATGGTGTCGCAGGCGGCGTCCATGGAGGCCGCGGGGTGGGCGGCGGACTCGCAGAGCGTGGCGAGGCCGACGCCGATGTCCTCGCCGCGCACCTCGACGAGGCCGTCGGTGCACATGACGAGCCGGTCGCCGGGCGCCATCGGGACGCGGACCGATTCGAAGGGGACGCCGCCGACGCCGATGGGCGCGCCGGTGGGCAGTTCGAGCAGCTCGCTGCGGCCGTCCTCGGCGCGGACGAGTACCGGCGGGATGTGCCCGGCGTTGGCGAGCTCCAGCTCGTTCGCGATCGGGTCGTAGACCGCGTACAGGCAGGTCGCGAGGTAGTGCTCGCCGAGGCGCTGAGCGAGGTCGTCGAGGTTGCGCAGGAGCTGGGCCGGCGGCAGGTCGAGGGCGGCCATGGTCTGGACGGCGGTGCGCAACTGGCCCATCATCGCCGCCGAGTTGAGCCCGTGACCCATGACGTCGCCGACGACGAGTGCGGTCCGCGAGCCCGGCAGCTTGATCGAGTCGAACCAGTCGCCGCCGACGCGGCCCAGGAGCGTGCCGGGCAGATAGCGGGTGGCGATGTCGCAGCCGGGCATGTGCGGCTCGATGTGCGGCAGCATGCTGTCCTGGAGGGTCTCGGCAACGCTCTCCTGGTACGTGTACATGCGGGCGTTGTCGAGGACGAGGCCCGCGCGGGCGGCGAGTTCGGCACCGGTGACGCGGTCCATGTCGTTGAAGACCGGGCGTTCCCGGTGGCGCAGCAGGATCATGAACCCGAGGACGACGTTGCGCGCCTTCAGGGGCACCACCAGCATCGAGCGGTCGGTGATGAGGGGCCTGATGTCGCGCTTCTCGAACTGCGACGCGATCGCGTTGCCCATCTCCTCGGTGATGCGCGGGACGAGGACGGGCTGCCCGGAGGTCATGCACTGGAAGAACGGCGTGTGCGCGGGGAACGGCATGGACTCGCCGACGGGTACGACGTCGTCCCAGCGGCCCGGCTCGTCCGTGTGCTCCAGGGCTACGCGGTGCCACAGGGTGGTCGCGTCGGGCGGGCCTTCGGGAAACCCCTCGCCCGCGACGACCTGTTCGCGCAGATAGGTGCCCGCGACGTCCGTGAAGCGCGGCACGACGGCCCGGCTGACCTCGATGATCGTGCGGGACAGGTCGAGGGACGAACCGATGCGCCCGCTCACCTCGTTGAGGAACTCCAGGTGTTCGCGGACTGCGGCGTACTCGAGGTCGTCCGCGTCGTCGTCGGGTGCGCGGCGCGGCGCGGGCAGTCCGGCGGCGGCCGCGCGGGCGGCCTCCTCCCTGCGGGCCTTGCGCTCCGCGCGCCGGGGCACGCCCCAGTCGGCGGTGACGGGTACGCGGTCGTGGAGGCTGAACTCCAGTACGGGATAGCCGAGTTCGAGCACCTGGGAGACGATGCGGGCGCTCTCGCCGACGCTCATGCTGGGCAGGATGGCGGGGAGTCCGCGGGCCAGCTCGTCCGCTCCGGGGAAGTCGGTGTGCAGGGCGAAGCCGGGCGCGATGCGCTCCAGGGGCTGCCCGTCGGGTACGTCGTCGGCGTGCAGCCGGCCGGCGTCGGCGGCGAGTACGAGCAGCTTCTCGGGACCGGGGCCGACGAGCGGGTAGGCCCACCACAGGACGTCGATGCGCTCCCGGCGCGGAGCTTCGAGGCGGGCGCGGCCCGCGGCGGGGTACGAGGCCCGCCCCTCGAGCGAGGACTCCAGGCCGGGGCCGAGCCCGTCGTACGCGCCCTCTTCCCCGTACGCCTCGGAGTTGGGGCCGTCGGGCAAAACACCGGAGACGGGCAGCAGGTCGGTGGCGGGGCGGCCGACGGCGTCCTCGCGCGCGGGGCCGAAGAGGCGGCGCGCGCCGGTGCTCCAGTGCGAGACGAGTCCGGACTCGTCGACCACGACGACCGCCAGGGGTACGCGGCCGGGCACGGGGCTCTGCGGGGCCGTCCCGGTGCCACTGTGCATGGCCTGCGCTCCCTTCCCCGCGCGGCGACCGAGCGTCATTGGTTCGGCCCTTTCCCGTTCCACGGTACGCGGTACGGGGGTACAGGGGGCTGCATCGGCCGAATTGAACGGGCGTTGCGCGCCGGGGCCGGGCACGCTGCCCGGCCCCAACACTCAGTCCTCGTGGCCCAGTTGCAGGTCACGCTCCGTGCGGCCGCCGCCCGCCATGTGCAGCACCGTGGCGACCGGCGGGTAACCGGCGGCGATCACGGTGTACTCGCCCGACGACAGGTCGACGAAGCGGAACGTGCCGTCGGCGCCCGTCGTGAGGGTGTCGACGACGTTGCCCGCCGCGTCGAGGAGGGTCACCCGCGCGTCCTCGACGGGGCGTCCTCCGCCGGCCCTGACCGTGCCGCGCAGCACGGCGCCGCCCGCGAGTTCGACGTCCTGGCGGGTCTCGCGCGCGGCCATCACGGTGACGGGGAGCGCGGCGGGGCGGAACGCGGGCGCGCTCCCGGCGAGCGTGTACTCGCCGGCCACCAGCTCCGTGATGACGTAGCCGCCTTCGCGCCCGCTGCGGGTCGTGGAGACGACCTCGCCGTGGACGTTGGTCAGGGTCACGGTGGCGTCGCGCACGGGCGCACCGTCTGCGGTCAGCACGCTCCCGGCGAGCCGCCCGGCGCCGCCGAGGACGACGTCGAGGTCGACGGGCCGCTCCCCCACGGTGACGGTCACGGCCTGGGGCTGGTGTCCGCCCGCCGCCGCGATCAGGACGTAACTTCCGGCGCCGGGCGTCGACAGGGCGTACCGGCCGTCGTCGCCGCTCGCGCCGCGTCCGATCTGCTGGCCGCCGACGTCGATGAGGGTGAGCGCGGCGCGCGGCACCGCGGTCCCGTCGGGGTGCTGGACGATGCCGCAGACCGGCACACCGGCGCCGTACGAGGTCCGGGCCTGGGACGGGACTGAGGTGGTCTCGCCGCTCGGGGCGCTGTGGGGGGCGGCACTGGACAACAGGGGTGTCTCCTTGAGGAAGAAGGCGATCACGAGGCCGAGGACGAGCACCGGGACGAGGTAGAGGAAGATCCGGGGCATCGCGTCGGCGTACGCCTGGATGTAGCCGTCGCGCAGCGCGCGTGGCAGGGCGTGGACGAGCTGCGGGGTGATGGACTCCGGGTCGGGCAGGCCCGCTCCCTTGGGCAGCCGGTCCGCGAGGGCGTCGGCGAGCCGGTCGGCGAAGAGCGTGCCGAAGATCGCGGCGCCGACGCTGCCGCCGATCTGCCGGAAGTAGTTGTTGGCGCTGGTCGCGGTGCCGATGTCGGCGGGGCGCACGGCGTTCTGCACGGCGAGGATCAGCACTGGCATGATCAGGCCGATGCCCGCTCCGAGTACGGCCATGTAGAGGCTGTAGTGCAGTCGCGGGGTGTCGACTTCGAGGCGGGACAGGAGCCACATGCCCGCCGTCGAAAGGGCCCCGCCGAGGATCGGGTAGATCTTGTAGTGCCCGGTGCGGCTGATGAGCTGGCCGGAGACGATCGAGGCGATGACGATGCCGCCCATCATCGGCAGCATCAGCAGCCCCGACTCGGTGGCGCTCGCGCCGTCGACCATCTGGAGGAAGGTCGGCAGGTAACTGGCCGCTCCGAAGAGGGCGATGCCGATGACCATGCCGACCAGGCTGGTGATGTTGAAGACGGGGTCGCGGAACAGCCGCAGCGGGATGATGGGTTCGGCGGCGAAGTGCTCGGCGACGACGAAGAGCACGGCCGTCACGGCCGCTCCGGCGGCGAGCCCGAGGATGACTCGCGAACCCCAGGCGTATTCGGTACCGCCCCAACTGGTCAGCAGAACGAGGCAGGTCGATGCCGCCGCGAGGAGCAGGGCCCCGAGGATGTCGAGTTCGGCCTTGACCTTGGGCCGGGGCAGTTTGAGCACGACGGTGACGACGGCGAGCGTGACCAGGCCGAAGGGCACGTTGATGTAGAAGCACCAGCGCCAGGTGAGGTGGTCGGTGAAGTAGCCGCCGAGCAGCGGGCCCGCGACGGACGCGAGGCCGAACGCGGCGCCGATGAGGCCCATGTAGCGGCCGCGTTCGCGAGGCGGCACGATGTCCGCGATGATCGCCTGCACGCCGATCATGAGCCCGCCGGCGCCGATGCCCTGGACGGCGCGGAACGCGATGAGTTCGTCCATGTTGCGCGACCAGCCGGCCAGCGCGGAGCCGACGACGAAGACGGCGATGGCGAACTGAAAGACGCCCTTGCGGCCGAAGAGGTCGCCGAGTTTGCCGTAGATCGGCAGGCCGATGGTGGCGGTCAGGAGATAGGCGGTGATCGCCCAGGACATCTTGTCGAGGCCGTGCAGCTCGCCGACGACCTTCGGCAGCGCGGTGGCGACGATCATCTGGTCGAGCGCGGCGAGCAGCAGCGCCAGCATGAGCCCGAAGAAGACCATGCGGACCCGGCTCGGGCCGAGGCCGTGGTCCGGGAACTGCCGCTGCTCCACGGCCGGTTGGGGCTCGGGGGCCGGGGTCGGTTCCGTCGCCGGCACCGGCCACGGCTCACTCGTCACCAGCGTCGTCGTGCCCACCTGTCGCTCCCCTCGTCGCGCCTGCGCCGCATATTTCTCGCATTACGCGACAACTGCGGGCAAGCGCGACGAGCGGCGGCTCCGGCGGGTTCCGGGCGCGAATGCGCCGGTGGGAGCCCTACGGCGTACAACCGCGCGCGAACGGAAAACCACTCGAAACGGTGAGCACTACATCGGGGTACTGCACCGGCGCACTACACCGAGGTCACTTCTCCACCTCGGCGGCGAGCTTCGCGAGGACGGCGTCGTAGATGCGGCCGAGGCCCTTGGGGGCGAAGGTCTTCTCGAAGAAGCCGCCGATGCCGCCCGCGCCGTTCCACACGGTGCTGACGACGACGCGGGAGGCACCCTCGCCGGAGGGGGTCACACGCCAGGTGGTGACCATCGAGGAGTTGCGGTCCTTCTCGACGAGCTCGCCGTCGGTGGGCTCACCGACCTCGAGGAGGCAGTCGCGGACCCGCTTGCTGGTGGCCTGGAGCTTCCAGTGGACGAGCGTGCCCTCGCCGTCACCGCCCTCGCGGACCTCGTACTCGCTGAAGTGCTCGGGCAGCAGCTTCGCGCGCGTGCCGCTGTAGTCGGCGAGCGCGTCGAATACGTCGTCCGGCTTGGCGGCGATGACCCGCTCCGTGATGGCCTCGACCTGCGCCATGGCACTTCCTCCAGCAGTCGGTGTTCTCGGTGTTCGAGAGGGAGGCCCAAGCCAACCACCCTCCTGGGTAGCCACCAAAATCGGGGTCGCACGATCAAGGGAACATGTGTTCTATTCTGTGCCCAGTGCTAGCTAGGAGGCGTCATGCGCTGGGAGAACCTCACGGAGAATCCGGCCGAAATCCCGACAGGGAGGGTCACGGACGCCGCGCTCTTCGGCGCGGACAGCGTGATCACTCGCACCTTCGACACGCCTGAATTCGCGGGCGTCACCTTCCACGAGATCCGGGCCAGGTCGATCGTGAACCGCGTGCCCGGCGCCTCGCGCATGCCGTTCGAGTGGACGGTCAACCCGTACCGGGGCTGCACGCACGCGTGTGTCTACTGCTTCGCCCGCAAGACGCACAGCTATCTGGACCTCGACACGGGCCTCGGCTTCGACAGTCAGATCGTCGTGAAGGTGAACGCGCCGGATCTGCTGCGCCGCCATCTGGCCTCGCGCCGCTGGCACGGCGAGCACATCGCGATGGGCACGAACGTGGACTGCTACCAGCGCGCGGAGGGGCGCTACCGGCTGATGCCGGGAATCATCGAGGCGCTCAGGGACTACGCGAACCCGTTCTCGATCCTCACGAAGGGAACGCTGATCCTGCGCGACCTCGACCTGCTGCGGCAGGCCGCCGAGGTCACCGACGTCGGCGTCTCCGTGTCCGTCGGCTTCGTCGACCGCGAGCTGTGGCGCACGGTCGAGCCGGGCACGCCCGCGCCGGAGCGGCGCCTCGACGTCGTCCGCGCCCTCGGCGAGGCCGGCATCGGCTGCGGGGTCCTGATGGCCCCCGTGATCCCGTTCCTGGGCGACCACCCCGGGCAGCTGCGGGAGACCGTACGGGCCGTCGCGGCGGCCGGGGCGACCTCCGTGACGCCGCTCGTGCTGCATCTGCGGCCCGGGGCGCGCGAGTGGTTCATGTCCTGGCTCGGCCACCACCACCCGCACCTCGTGCGGCGCTACGAGCGGCTGTACGCGGAGGGCGCGTACGCCCCGAAGTGGTACCAGCGCCGGATCACCCGTCAGGTGCACGAGCTGGCCGAGGAGTTCGGCATCGGCCCCTCGCGCGCGGAGGCCCCGCGACGGCTGCGCGCACGCCAGGAGCCGGAGCCCGCCCCCGCAGCCACCCAGCTCACGCTTCTCTGATCGCGCTCCTCCCGGACACGTACACGCCAATCGGGTCAACTCTGCACGGAACAGGACGTTCTCGGCATGGATTCGGGGACCATGCCGCGGGGGCCGCGCGCTCGCGGCCCCGAACCCTCCGCCCTGGGAGGCCCGATGAAGAAACGCGTAGCCGCTGTGTGCGGCGCCGCCACCATGGTGGCCGGCATGCTCGCCGCGGCTCCGGCCGCCGCCGCCCCGACCCTTTCCGTCCAGCGCGCAGCCCTCACCTGGAAGGACTGCGGCACCAAGAAATACCCGACGCTCCAGTGCTCCTCGGTGCGGGTGCCGCTCGATCACAACCGCCCCGCCGGCAAACAGATCACGCTCGCCCTGTCCCGGGTCCGGCACACCGCGAAGACGTCGCAGGGCCCGCTCCTGGTGAACCCGGGCGGCCCCGGCGGCAGCGGCCTGGCGCTGGCGGGCTTCGTGGCACGCGAGCTGCCGAAGAGCGTCGCCGCCCAGTACGACGTCGTGGGCTTCGACCCGCGCGGAGTCGGCAAGAGCAAACCGGCCCTGAACTGCCGGCCCAAGCACTTCGCCACCGTGCGCCCGCCCAGCGTGCCGTCCACGCCGGCGATCGAGCGCGCCAACCTCGACCGCGCGCAGGCGTTCGCGAAGGCGTGCACCACCAAGTACGCGGACGTGCTCCCGTACTTCGACACGGTGAGCGCCGCCAGGGACTTGGACGCGATCCGCGCGGCGCTCGGCGCGCAGCAGCTCAACTACTTCGGCTACTCGTACGGCACCTACCTGGGCGCCGTCTACGCCAAGCTCTACCCGCAGCGCGTGCGCCGCCTGGTGCTCGACTCGATCGTCGACCCGGGCGGTGTCTGGTACGACGACAACATGGGGCAGGACCACGCGTTCAACGCCCGCCACCAGGCGTTCCTCGCCTGGGTCGCGCGGCACGACGCGACGTACAAGCTCGGCAAGGACCCGGCGAAGGTCGAGGCCGAGTGGTACGCGATGCGCGACGCCCTGCAGAAGAAGCCGGCGGGCAAGAAGGTCGGCGCCGCCGAACTGGAGGACACCTTCCTGCCGGGCGGCTACTACAACGGCTACTGGCCTTATCTGGCCGGGGCGTTCGCGGCGTACGTGAAGGACAAGGACCCGGCCCCGCTCGTCAAGACGTACAAGGAGCTCGGCGCCGTCGACGCCTCGGGCGACAACGGCTACAGCGTCTACACGGCCGTGCAGTGCCGCGACGCCGGGTGGCCGCGCGACTGGAACCGGTGGCGCGACGACAACTGGCAGGCGTACGAGAAGGCGCCCTTCTCGACCTGGAACAACGCCTGGTACAACGCGCCGTGCGCGTTCTGGCCGATGAGTCCGCTGGCGCCGACGGACGTGTCCAACGACGAGCTGCCGCCGACGCTGCTCTTCCAGGCCACCGACGACGGCGCCACGCCCTACGAAGGCGGGGTCGCCGTCCACCGCGAGCTGCGCGGCTCCAGTCTGGTGGTCGAGCAGGGCGGCGAGAACCACGGCGTCAGCCTGAGCGGGAACGTCTGCCTGGACCGGTACCTGGCCGACTATCTGCGGACCGGGAAGGTGCCGCGCGGCAGCGGCGAGACCGACGCGACGTGCAAGAAGCTGCCGGAGCCGAAGCCGCTCGCGAAGAAGGGCAGGGCCGCCGGTCCGCCCCCGTCACGCGGTATGCGCCTGCACGGGCTGATGGGCTTCCGCGGCTGAGCAACTCCCTGTGATGCACACCCTGGCCGGGGCGGTGTCCGCCGGGTCACGATGGGCGCATGAGCACCCCTCGAACCCACGACACCGCCCCTGCCGCGGTCCCGGCGGCGGACATCCACGTCCGGGACATGGCCGACGCCGACTGCGAGGCGGTGGCGGGGATCCGGATCCGCGGCTGGCGGACGGCGTACGCGGGCCTGATGCCGGCGTCCTATCTGGCCGCGCTGAGCGTCGAGGAGGACGCGGCGCGCCGCCGCGAGCGTCTCGCGCAGGCCGGTTCGTCGGTGGTGAACGTGGTCGCGGAGCGCGCCGGCGACCTCGTCGGCTGGGCCTGCCACGGCCCGTCCCGCGACGACGATCTCCCGCCCGGGGAAGCCGAGTTGTACGCGATCTACGTGCACGACGGGCAGCTGTCCACCGGCGTGGGCCGCACCCTCCTGGACACCTGCCTGGACCGCTGCGCCGACGCCGGCTACGAGCGGATACGACTGTGGGTACTCAAGGGCAACGCCCGCGCCCGCAGGTTCTACGAGCGCGCCGGGTTCACCCCGGACGGCGCAGAGGAGCCGTTCGAGGTGGACGGGGAACCCGTACCGGAAGTGCGCTACGTGCGCGCCGTCCGCCGCTGATGCTCGGGCTTCAGCTCCAACGCTGCTCGGGCAGTCGCGCGAGGGCGCGCACCGCGGCCTCCGCGAGCGCCGGGTGGGCGAGGGCCGCGGTCAGGGCCGGACGGGCTCGGGCGTCCCCGAGGCTGCCGAGCCCCTCCACGCACGCGAGCGCGACCGCGCGGTACGGATCGCGGGGGCCGAGGCGCCGCTCCAGGGTGGTGATCAGCGCGGGCGCGGACTCGGGAGCGCGCAGCGCGGCCAGGAGCCGCACCGGGTGCAGCGCGTAAGCGACCCGCAGCTCGTTCGTGGCGAGCGCCGCGGCCGCGCGCGCGGTGCGCGGGTCGCCGAGCGCGGCCAGGGCGTGCGCGGCCGTGGCACAGCGTGCCGGGTCGCGGTGGTTGAGGAGCAGGACTAGCGCCTCGAAGGCCCGGCGGTCCCCGGCCGCTCCGAGGCGGTACGCGGCCAGCTCACGCGCCCACAGCGGCTGCCCGGGCTCGGTCAGCACGGCCGCCAGCTCGTCGAGGTCGCCGGTCGCCGCGATCCGGTCGAACAGCGGGGAGGCGCCCGACTCGGCCCGTAAGCGCTCCGTCACCGATCGCAACTCTTCGTCCATGCGGTCCAGCGTAGACAGGCCTCAAGCCCCGGCGACGTAGATCACAGAGACTGATGAACGCCGAGGGCTGGCGCGCTCGTTACTCGCCGGTTAACCTCAATTGAGCGGGGCACACTCCCCGCACCCCACTCCTGGCGGCCTGGTGACGCAGCCGCCGAGAGTGCCAGTCGGTTCGGTGCCTCAGGTACCGCAGTACGGCGCGGCTCCGGGACAGAGCCCCGCCGGATCTCCATCTCACCGGTTCACCGGACGCCTGTGTGCGTCGCGTCCGGGCTCGAATCCCCGCACTCGGTACGCCCGTAGGCGTATCCGCTTGTGCCCCTCAGTCGTCGCTCCTCCCTCCTGGAGTCCTCAGATGGACGCTCCCCTGTCCCCCGCTTCCCCGGCCACCCTCCCGACCGTCGCGGTCGTCGGTCTCGGCACGATGGGCACCGGCATCGCCGAGGTGCTCGCCCGCGCCGGCCGTGAGGTCATCGGCATCGACATCAGCGAGGCCGCGGGCGCGCAGGCCGTCGCCGCGCTCGAGGCCTCGACGGCGCGTGCGGTGCGCCGCGAGCGCCTCACCGAGGACGAGCGGCGGGACGTCCTCGCCCGGTTCCGCACCTTCACGGACCTCCAAGCCGCGGCCGACGCCGACCTCGTCATCGAGGTGGCCCCCGAGTCGTACGACATCAAGCAGCAGATCTTCCGGGACCTCGACGCCGTCGTGCGGCCGGAGACGATCCTCGCGACCGGCACGAACGCCCTGTCCGTGACGCGGCTCGCCGCCGACTCGGCCCGCCCGGAGCGGGTCCTCGGGCTGCACTTCTTCAACCCGGCGCCCGCGATGAAGCTCGTCGAGGTGGTCTCGTCGGTGCTCACCGCGCCCACGGCCGTCGCGGCGGTCACGGACCTCGCCGTCGAACTCGGCAAGGAGCCCGTCGCGGTGGGCGACCGGCCCGGCTTCGTCGCCGACGGCCTGCTGTTCGGCTACCTCAACCAGGCCGCCGCCATGTACGAGGCGAAGTACGCCTCGCGCGAGGACATCGACGCCGCGATGAAGCTCGGCTGCGGCCTGCCCATGGGCCCCCTCGCGCTGCTCGACCTCATCGGCATCGACACGGCGCGCAGGGTCCTCGACGCCATGTACACCGAGTCCCACGACCGCCTGCACGCGCCGGCGCCCGTCCTCAAGCAGCTCAGCGAGGCGGGTCTGACCGGCCGCAAGTCGGGGCGCGGCTTCTACACGTACGCGGAGCCGGGCAGCTCCGAGGTCGTGCGGGACGCGCTCACCCCGCTCGCGGGCGAGGTCGTGGACGGCGCGCGCACCATCCGCTCGGTCGGCGTCGCGGGCTCCGGGACCATGGCGTCCGGTATCGCGGAGGTCTTCGCGAAGGCGGGCTACGACGTGGTGCTCGCCGCCCGCAGCGAAGAGAAGGCCGAGAAGGCCAAGTCCCGTATCGGCAAGTCTCTTTCGCGCTCTGTCGACAAGGGCCGCATGACCGCGGAGGCGGCGGCGCAGACCCTGGACCGGATCACTCCGGCGGGTTCGTACGACGCCTTCTCGGACGTCGACCTGGCGCTCGAAGCCGTCGCCGAGGACCTGGAGATCAAGCAGCAGCTGTTCGGGACCTTCGACAAGGTGTGCAAGCCGGGCGCGGTCCTCGCCACGACGACCTCGTCGCTGCCCGTCGTGGCCTGCGCCCGCGCGACCTCGCGCCCGCAGGACGTCATCGGCATGCACTTCTTCAACCCGGCGCCCGCGATGAAGCTCGTCGAGGTCGTGCGGACCGTGCTGACCGGCGACGACGTGCACGCCACCGTCCGTGAGGTGTGCACGAAGATCCGCAAGCACCCGGTGGACTGCGGTGACCGCGCGGGCTTCATCGTGAACGCCCTGCTGTTCCCGTACCTGAACAACGCGATCAAGATGGTGCAGGAGCACTACGCGACGCTCGACGACATCGACGCCGCGATGAGGCTCGGCGGCGGCTACCCGATGGGGCCCTTCGAGCTCCTGGACGTGGTCGGCCTCGATGTCTCGCTGGCCATCGAGAAGGTCCTGCACCGCGAGTTCCGCGACCCGGGCCTGGCCCCCGCGCCGCTGCTCGAGCACCTGGTGGCCGCGGGCTGCCTCGGCCGCAAGACCGGCCGCGGCTTCCGCGAATATGCCCGGCGCTGACCAGCCCACGGGCAGCGGCACCGGACGGCCCACCGACTGGGGCGGCCTGCTCCGGCCGCCCGGTCTCGCTCCCCCCGCCCGTGCCCCGGGCGGGGGGAACCCCGCTCGGGCGCACGCCACCGCGCATATGCAGTACGTTCATGGCATGTCCAAGGCCGCCAAGTCCTCCCGAACGACGCCCACGCCCGACGCTCCTGAGAGCGCCGCGGGCTCCCGTGCCGCAGCCCAGCGGCTCAAGATGCGCCGGGAGCTGGCGGCCGCGGCGATGGAACTCTTCGCGACCAAGGGCTACGAGGCCACGACGGTCGACGAGATCGCGGCCGCGGCGGGTGTGGCACGGCGGACCTTCTTCCGCCACTTCCGCTCAAAGGAAGAGGCGATCTTCCCGGACCACGACGACACCCTGATCCGGGCGGAGGCGGTCCTCAACGCGGCGCCCGCGCACGAGCATCCGCTCGACACGGTGTGCCGCGGCATCAAGGAAGTCATGAAGATGTACGCGGCGTCGCCCGCCGTGTCCGTGGAGCGCTACCGCCTCACGCGCGAGGTACCCACCCTGCGCGAGCGCGAGATCGCCTCGGTGGCCCGTTACGAGCGGCTTTTCACCCGCTATCTCCTGGGCCACTTCGACGAGCACGCCCACCAGCACGGCAATGACGACCCGCTGCTCGCCGAGGTCGCCGCGTCCGCCGTCGTCACCGCCCACAACCACGTGCTGCGGCGCTGGCTGCGGGCCGGCGGCCAGGGCGACGTGGAGAACCAGCTCGACCACGCCTTCGCGATCGTCCGCAAGACGTTCGGTACGGGCATCGGGGCGGGTCGGGACACCGCCACCGCTCCGGCGGCCTCTGCGTCCACGGGTGGCGACGTGCTGGTCACCGTGGCGCGCACGGACGCGCCGCTGGACGAGATCATGGGAACGATCGAGAAGGCGCTGCGGGAACGCGGCTAGCCGCTCCGCCGGCACTGCATGAACTGTGCTGGCCCCAGGGGCTGTTGACGCCTCATCAAGAAAAACCGGCCCGCGGGGCGGCGCTCTCCGGCGCGGCCTCCCGCCCGGAGAGCGCCGCCGCCCTCGGCCGGCCGTCCGGCGCGATCTGTGCGCCCGGCTTCCGGTAGGCGGCGGCACTCTCCCCACCGAGCAAGGCCGAGACCCAGTCCGGCCGCAGGTGCGCGATCCGCACGCCACCCTCGCCGCTCCACCTCGCCCGCGTCGCGGGCCCCCCGGAGGCCGCCGTGGGCCCTCTCCGGGGTCTCTGAGACGCAGGCCAGAGCCGCCGTTGGCCTCCGGTGCCATCGAGCCGCACCACCCCTGACCTGCAGTGATCGATCATCGCTCAAAAACTTGTGGCACCCAGTGTCTTGCCGACTGGCACGCGGTGCCATACGTTGAAGGTGTCCGGGCGGCCGGCGTGCAGAGAACTTCCGTACGCCGGCTGTCCCCGCAAGCCACCCAATCCGTGGCGAGCGCGCCCGGACGCCTGCGTCACAGGCAAACTTCTCGCGCCGACCAAGCGCTGCCGTAGCAACACCCCGCCGAACCGACGGCACCTCTCCACCCACACAGCAGCACTCCACCCCGACGTAACCCTCAACGTCCCCCTGGGACGAATCGCCGGAGGCAACATCGTGAAGGAAATCCTGGACGCGATTCAGTCGCCGGAGTCGACCTCCGCCGACTTCGCCGCTCTGCCGCTCCCCGAGTCGTACCGCGCCATCACCGTGCACAAGGACGAGACGGAGATGTTCGCCGGCCTCGACACCCGGGACAAGGACCCCCGCAAGTCGATCCACCTGGACGACGTGCCGGTCCCGGAACTCGGCCCGGGCGAGGCGCTCGTGGCCGTCATGGCCAGCTCCGTGAACTACAACTCGGTCTGGACCTCGATCTTCGAGCCGGTGTCCACCTTCAGCTTCCTGGAGCGCTACGGACGCCTGTCGGAGCTCACCAAGCGCCACGACCTGCCGTACCACATCATCGGTTCCGACCTCGCGGGCGTCGTGCTGCGCACCGGTCCCGGCGTCAACGCCTGGAACCCCGGCGACGAGGTCGTCGCGCACTGCCTCTCCGTCGAGCTGGAGTCCTCGGACGGCCACAACGACACGATGCTCGACCCCGAGCAGCG
This sequence comes from Streptomyces sp. CB01635, assembly GCF_002803065.1. Classification (GTDB taxonomy): domain Bacteria; phylum Actinomycetota; class Actinomycetes; order Streptomycetales; family Streptomycetaceae; genus Streptomyces. The sequence continues at coordinate 642,707 of NZ_NNBL01000001.1, read as the reverse complement.
CATCTGGGGCTTCGAGACGAACTTCGGCGGCCTCGCCGAGATCGCGCTCGTCAAGTCCAACCAGCTGATGCCGAAGCCGGACCACCTGAGCTGGGAAGAGGCCGCGGCCCCCGGCCTGGTGAACTCCACCGCGTACCGCCAGCTCGTCTCCCGCAACGGCGCCGGCATGAAGCAGGGCGACAACGTCCTGATCTGGGGCGCCAGCGGCGGACTCGGCTCGTACGCCACGCAGTTCGCGCTGGCCGGCGGCGCCAACCCGATCTGTGTCGTCTCCAGCCCGGAGAAGGCTGCCATCTGCGAGGCCATGGGCGCCGAAGCGGTCATCGACCGCAACGCCGAGGGCTACAAGTTCTGGAAGGACGAGCACACCCAGGACCCCAAGGAGTGGAAGCGCTTCGGCAAGCGCATCCGCGAGCTGACCGGCGGCGAGGACGTCGACATCGTCTTCGAGCACCCGGGCCGCGAGACCTTCGGCGCCTCCGTGTACGTCACCCGCAAGGGCGGCACGATCGTCACCTGCGCCTCGACGTCCGGCTACAACCACGAGTACGACAACCGCTACCTGTGGATGTCCCTCAAGAAGATCGTGGGCTCGCACTTCGCCAACTACCGCGAGGCGTGGGAGGCGAACCGCCTGGTCGCCAAGGGCAAGATCCACCCGACGCTCTCGAAGGTGTACTCCCTCGAGGACACCGGCCAGGCCGCCTACGACGTGCACCGCAACCTCCACCAGGGCAAGGTCGGCGTCCTCGCGCTGGCCCCGAAGGAGGGCCTGGGCGTCCGCGACCAGGAACTGCGCGCCCAGCACCTCGACGCCATCAACCGCTTCCGCAACATCTGAACCCCTGAGGAGTAGCGGAACATGACTGAGCGCCAGAAGGACCGGCCGTGGCTGATGCGCACGTACGCCGGTCACTCCACGGCTGAGGCGTCCAACGAGCTGTACCGGCGCAATCTCGCCAAGGGCCAGACGGGTCTGTCGGTCGCGTTCGACCTGCCGACGCAGACCGGCTACGACCCGGACCACATCCTCGCCCGCGGCGAGGTCGGCCGGGTCGGGGTGCCGGTCTCGCACCTCGGTGACATGCGCCGGCTGTTCCAGGACATCCCCCTGGAGCAGATGAACACCTCGATGACCATCAACGCCACCGCCATGTGGCTCCTGGCGCTCTACCAGGTCGTCGCCGAGGAGCAGGGCGCGGACATCACCCAGCTCCAGGGCACGACGCAGAACGACATCGTCAAGGAGTACCTGTCGCGGGGCACGCACGTGTTCCCGCCGGCTCCCTCCCTGCGGCTGACGACGGACATGATCGCGTACACGGTCCGGCACATGCCGAAGTGGAACCCGATCAACATCTGCAGCTACCACCTCCAGGAGGCGGGGGCCACACCGGTCCAGGAGATCGCGTACGCGATGTCCACCGCCATCGCCGTTCTCGATGCCGTACGCGACTCAGGGCAGGTCCCCGCCGAGAAGTTCGGGGACGTCGTGGCCCGCATCTCCTTCTTCGTGAACGCGGGTGTCCGCTTCATCGAGGAGATGTGCAAGATGCGGGCGTTCGGGCGGATCTGGGACCAGATCACACGCGAGCGGTACGGCATCGAGAACGCGAAGCAGCGCCGCTTCCGCTACGGCGTCCAGGTCAACTCCCTGGGCCTGACCGAGGCGCAGCCGGAGAACAACGTCCAGCGCATCGTCCTGGAGATGCTGGCCGTGACGCTGTCCAAGGACGCCCGCGCCCGCGCCGTCCAGCTCCCGGCCTGGAACGAGGCGCTCGGACTGCCCCGCCCCTGGGACCAGCAGTGGTCCCTGCGCATCCAGCAGGTCCTCGCGCACGAGAGCGACCTGCTGGAGTACGAGGACATCTTCGCGGGATCGCACGTCATCGAGAAGAAGGTCGACGAGCTCGTCGCCGACTCGTTCGCCGAGATCGAGCGGATCCAGGAGATGGGCGGCGCGATGGCCGCCGTCGAGTCCGGCTACCTCAAGTCGCAGCTCGTCTCCTCGCACGCCGAGCGCCGGGCGCGGATCGAGGGCGGCGAGGAGAAGATCGTCGGCGTGAACATCCACGAGTCGACCGAGCCGAACCCGCTCACCGCCGACCTGGACGCCGCGATCATGACGGTGGATCACCAGGTCGAGTCGCGGGTCGTGCGGGCCATCGACGAGTGGCGCACCACGCGCCAGGAGTCGAGCGACCGGCAGGGCATGGGCGACCCGTACCACTACCCGACCACCCAGCAGGCCGTGGAGCGCCTGAAGGCGGCCGCGGCCGGCACCGAGAACCTGATGGAAGCCACGCTCGAATGCGCCCGTGCGGGTGTCACCACCGGCGAGTGGTCACAGGCACTGCGCGAGGTGTTCGGCGAGTTCCGCGCCCCCACGGGCGTCTCGTCGGCGCCGGTCGCCGTCACCGCCGAGGCGGGCACGCCGCTCGCCCTCGTCCGCGAGAAGGTCCGCCGCACCGGCGACGAGCTCGGCGGCAAGCTGCGCCTCCTGGTCGGCAAGCCGGGCCTCGACGGGCACTCGAACGGCGCCGAGCAGATCGCCGTACGCGCGCGTGACGCGGGCTTCGAGGTGGTCTACCAGGGCATCAGGCTCACGCCCGAACAGATCGTGTCCGCCGCGCTCGCCGAGGACGTGCACTGCGTCGGCCTGTCGATCCTCTCCGGGTCGCACGCCGCCCTGGTGCCCGACGTCCTCGACCGGCTGCGCGAGGCGGGCGCCGCCGAGATCCCGGTGATCGTCGGCGGCATCATTCCCAACGGCGATGCCGAGGACCTGAAGCGCGCGGGCGTGGCCGCCGTCTTCACCCCCAAGGACTTCGGCATCACGGAGATCATCGGACGTATCGTCGACGAGATCCGGCAAGCGAACCAGCTCGACCCTCTGGAGGTCCCCGCATGACCGCGCCCATCAACCGTCTCCGTCCCCGCCGCTCGTGTCTCGCGGTCCCGGGATCGAACCCGCGCTTCCTGGAGAAGGCCCAGGGTCTGCCCGCCGACCAGGTCTTCCTTGACCTGGAGGACGCCTGCGCGCCGCTCGCGAAGCCGGAGGCCCGGCACACCATCGTCAAGTTCCTCAACGAGGGCGACTGGACGGGCAAGACGCGTGTGGTGCGTGTGAACGACTGGACAACCGAGTGGACGTACCGCGATGTCGTCACGGTCGTCGAGGGCGCGGGCCAGAACCTCGACTGCATCATGCTGCCGAAGGTCCAGGACGCCCAGCAGATCGTCGCGCTCGACCTGCTGCTCACGCAGATCGAGAAGACGATGGGCTTCGAGACCGGCAAGATCGGTATCGAGGCGCAGATCGAGAACGCGCAGGGCCTCAACAACGTCAACACGATCGCGACGGCCTCCCAGCGCGTCGAGACGATCATCTTCGGCCCGGCCGACTTCATGGCCTCCATCAACATGAAGTCCCTGGTCGTCGGCGAGCAGCCGCCCGGCTACGACGCCGACGCCTACCACTACATCCTGATGAAGATCCTGATGGCCGCCCGCGCCAACAACCTCCAGGCGATCGACGGCCCCTACCTGCAGATCCGCAACCAGGAGGGCTACAAGGCGGTCGCGAAGCGCGCCGCAGCCCTCGGTTTCGACGGCAAGTGGGTGCTGCACCCGGACCAGGTCGCCGCGGCGAACGAGATCTTCTCGCCCTCGCAGGAGGACTACGACCACGCCGAGCTGATCCTGGACGCGTACGACTTCTGCACGTCCGAGGCCGGCGGCAAGAAGGGCTCGGCGATGCTGGGCGACGAGATGATCGACGAGGCCAGCCGCAAGATGGCCCTCGTCATCTCCGGCAAGGGACGCGCAGCGGGCATGCAGCGCACCTCCAAGTTCGAAGCCCCGGAGGCCTGAGCACCATGCAGTTCGGACGCACCTACGAAGAGTTCGAGGTCGGCGCGGTCTACAAGCACTGGCCCGGAAAGACCGTCACCGAGTACGACGACCACCTCTTCTGTCTCCTGACGATGAACCACCACCCGCTCCACATGGACACGAACTATGCGGAGAACACGACGGACTTCGGCAAGAACGTCGTCGTCGGGAACTACATCTACTCGCTGCTCCTCGGCATGTCCGTCCCGGACGTGTCGGGCAAGGCGATCGCGAACCTCGAGATCGAGTCGCTGCGCCATGTCGCGCCGACCTTCCACGGCGACACGATCTACGGCGAGACCACGGTCCTCGACAAGACGCCGTCGAAGTCGAAGAACGACCGCGGGATCGTCTACGTGGAGACCAAGGGCTACAAGCAGGACGGCACGCTGGTCTGCGTGTTCCGCCGCAAGGTGATGGTCCCCACCGAGACGTACATCAAGGAGCGCGGCGGCGAGCAGCCCGGCCGCCCCCAGCTCAAGGAGCAGGAGAAGTAGCCATGGCGCGACTCGCCCAGACCGCCGGTCTCACCGACGTCCAGCAGGAGATCCTCTCCACCGTCCGCGACTTCGTGGACAAGGAGATCATCCCGGTCGCGACCGAGCTGGAGCACCGCGACGAGTACCCGCAGCAGATCGTCGACGGCCTCAAGGAGTTGGGCCTGTTCGGCCTGATGATCCCGGAGGAGTACGGGGGTCTGGGCGAGTCCCTTCTCACGTACGCGCTGTGCGTCGAGGAGATCGCCCGCGGCTGGATGTCGGTCTCCGGCATCATCAACACGCACTTCATCGTGGCGTACATGCTCAAGCAGCACGGCACGCAGGAGCAGAAGGACTACTTCCTGCCGCGCATGGCGCTGGGCGAGACGCGCGGCGCGTTCTCGATGTCGGAGCCTGCGCTCGGCTCGGACGTGTCGGCGATCTCGTCGAAGGCGGTGAAGGACGGCGAGGAGTACGTCCTGAACGGCCAGAAGATGTGGCTGACGAACGGCGGCTCGTCGAATCTGGTGGCCGTTCTGGTCAAGAGTGACGAAGGACACCCGGAGGGCACGGCGCCCCACAAGTCGATGACGACCTTCCTCGTCGAGAAGGAGCCCGGCTTCGGAGAGGTCCGTCCGGGCCTCACCATTCCGGGGAAGATCGACAAGATGGGTTACAAGGGCGTCGACACGACCGAACTCATCATGGACGGACTACGCATTCCGGCCAATCGGGTGCTCGGCGGCGAGACCGGCCGAGGGTTTTACCAAATGATGGACGGAGTGGAAGTCGGCCGCGTGAATGTCGCGGCACGTGGCTGCGGTGTCGCGCAGCGTGCGTTTGAACTGGGGGTTTCCTACGCCCAGCAACGCCACACGTTCGGCAAGCCCATCGCCCAGCACCAGGCCATCCAGTTCAAGCTCGCGGAGATGGCTACCAAGGTCGAGGCCGCCCATGCGATGATGGTCAATGCAGCACGCAAAAAGGATTCCGGGGAACGAAACGACCTCGAAGCAGGGATGGCGAAGTACCTCGCCTCCGAATACTGCAAGGAAGTGGTCGAGGACGCCTTCCGGATCCACGGCGGCTACGGCTTCTCCAAGGAGTACGAGATCGAGCGCCTCTACCGCGAGGCCCCGATGCTCCTGATCGGTGAAGGTACCGCCGAGATCCAGAAAATGATCATTGGCCGCCGCCTGCTCGAGGAGTATCGATTCCAGGGCTGAATGTCCGCTACAGGGTGTTTTGTTCGAGAAGAAGATCACACCCTGTCAGCACTCTTCAGCCGCCGACTCAGCTTCCTGGCTTGCCCAGTTGTGGCTCGCAACCGATAGCATCCCGGAAAAGCCGCCGTCCCCCCGTACAGAGCGCGGCATCATCCGCTACGAAGGTCATCCATGCCCCACAGCCAAACCTCTGCACCACGCGACGGCGTCCTGGGTGGACGCATTGCGCGCGGAGCATCGCCGTGGCTCCTGCCGACCGTCGCCACAGCCGCCCTGAGCCTGGCCCGTTCGCGTCGCTCCAAGAAGGCCGCCGCAGTAGCCGTACCCGCCACCGCTCTGGCGGCCGGCATGCTGTGGTTCTTCCGCGACCCCGAGCGTGAGATCGCCCCCGGCCGGGTCATCTCCCCGGCCGACGGCGTGGTGCAGAGCATCATGCCGTGGAAGGACGGGCGGACCCGGGTCGCGATCTTCATGAGCCCGCTGAACGTCCACGTCAACCGCGCGCCACTGGCGGGCACGGTGACGTCCGTGGAGCACATCCCCGGCGGGTTCGTCCCGGCGTTCAACAAGGAGAGCGAGAACAACGAGCGCGTTGTCTGGCACTTCGACACCGAGCTCGGCGACATCGAGATGGTGCAGATCGCCGGTGCGGTCGCCCGCCGGATCGTCCCGTACGTCCCGCAGGGCACCAAGCTCGAGCAGGGCGAGCGCATCGGTCTGATCCGCTTCGGGTCGCGCGTCGACATCTACCTCCCCGAGGGTGTCGAGGTCGCGCTCGAGGTCGGCCAGAAGACCGTGGCTGGGGTGACTCGCATTGACCGTGACTGATCCAGAGACGCAGGCCGGGTGGGTGCCCGAGGCCGAGGAGGCGGACGAAGCGGAGGAAATGCCGCTTTCACTGCGCCTGTCGATAGCGGACACCCTCACGCTCGGTAACGCCACGTGCGGCTTCATGGCGGTGTACTTCACCACCACCGGCATCCTGATCCCGCACCTCCAGGGCAGCCAGGAGTCGGGCATGGCCCGGCACAGCGCGGCCACGGCCGTGATCCTGATGCTGGCCGCGGCAATCTTCGACCTGTTCGACGGCCTGGTGGCGCGCAAGCTCCGCTCGTCGCCGATGGGCGCCGAGCTGGACAACCTCTCGGACCTCATCAGCTTCGGCCTCGCACCCGCGTACTTCGTCCTCGTGTACGGCATGGTCGCGGACGACGCGCATCAGCGGGTGGCGGCGGTGGGCGCCATCGTGGTGCTCCTGGCCGTCGTGCTCAGGCTCGCGAGATTCTCGTGCGTGACGGTGAAGGACGGCACCTTCCAAGGCATGCCGAGCCCCTTCGGGGCGCTCACGGTCGTGTCGATCGTGCTCCTCGAGCTGCCGTTCGTGGCCACGGTCCTCGCGATCATCGGTACGGCCTGGCTGATGGTGAGCCGCGTCGAGTACCCGAAGCCGCGCGGTCCGCTTGCGGTCGCGATGCTGGGGTGGATCGTGGCGGCGATGGGGCTCCTGGCGGCCTGGGCGTTCGACGCCCCCGGCGGCCAGCTGCTGCTCCAGACCGGCTGCGCGCTCCAGCTGGTCCTCGGCGCCGTGATCCCGCTGTTCGCGACGGCCCGGAGGGTGAACAACTTCCGGGACAACCGCCGCGAGGCACGCGCCGCGCAGCTTCCGTAACCCGTACCCGTACGTCCGAAGGGCCCCGAACCGCTTGGTTCGGGGCCCTTCGGCTGTCTCAGGGAGCGGGGTGCAGGCCGGTGCCGGGCAGGCCCGGGCGTACCAGGACCTTCACGTGGTCGTCCGGCTGCCGGAGCGTGTCCAGGGCCGCGGACACGCCGCCGAGGCCCACCTGGCCCGTCACGAGCGTGGCCGCGTCGATCGTGCCGTCCGCGATGCGGTCCAGGGTCCTGCCGAACTCCTCCGGCGGGTACGCCATGCACATGGTCACCGTGATGTCCTTGTAGAGGCCGACGACGGGGGTGAAGACGTCCTCCGTCATGCAGGCCCCGATCAGGAGCACCCGCGTCTGACGCGGCGCCCTGTGCAGGATCTCGTTGAACATGCCGGCCCGGCCCGAGCACTCCAGGACCGTGAGCGGCGTGTCCGCGGGCGCGGCCGCCCGCCATGCGTCGAAGGGGTCCTGTGCCGCCGGGTCGACGCACACCTGCGCGCCGAAGCGCTCGGCGAGGGCTCGCCGCCTCGGGGACGGCTCCGATACGACGACGGGCGCCACGCCCCGCTCCACGAGCGCGGCGACGGCTCCCAGGCCGATCGGCCCCGCCCCGATGACGACGGCCCCGGAGCCGGGCTCGGGCGCGGCCCGCGCGACGTTCCCGAACCCCACGGCGAGCGGCTCGGTGAGCGCGGCGGCATGCGGCGCCACGTGGTCGGGCACGGGGATCAGCGCGGCCTCCTGGAGCACGACGCGCTGCCCGAAGCCGCCCGGGAAGGCGGTGGCGTATCCGACGGCGCGCAGGGTGCCGCCCGCGTCGAGCGCCCACGGCAGCCCGACGACGACCCGGCCCTGCCACTCACCCGGGCTCAGCACCCGCGCGCACAGCTCGTGCCCCATGACCAGGTCGGCGTCCGGGTCGAACAGGAACGCCTCGGTGCCGGAGTCGCGGGAGGCGCGCAGGAAGGCGTCGGTGTGGCGGGCGGCGGACAGGTCGGAGCCGCAGATGCCGGTGGCGAGCGGCTCGGCAAGGACCTGTCCGGGGCCCGGCACGGGCTCGGGCACGTCGTCCTCGACGAACCGGCCGCGGCGCAGGACGGCGGCCCTCATCGGCCCTCTCCCCCGCCGCGCACCGCCGCCTCGACCGCGCTGCGCATCGCCCCGACGAACCGCTCGCTGTTCTCGTGGGCCCAGGCGGCCGAAGCAGTGCGGCGCCGGTTCGCGCCGGTGCAGTGCGGGACGACGTACTCGGCGAACAGTTCGTAGCTGCGGCGCTTGGCGGCGGGGGTGCCGGTCGGGAGGCCGAGCAGGAGGAGCGTGCCGAAGCCGCCGCAGGCCTCGGTGAGCGCCTCGACACGGGCCAGGGCGTCGTCCGGAGTGCCGATGGTGGCGACCCCGAAGACCGGGAAGCCCTCGGACGTCCACCGGTCGAGCGCGTCCTTCGCGGTGCGGCCCCAGGGCAGCTCCGTGCCGGACAGGCCCTCGATGTAGCGCACCAGGTGCAGCACCCCGTACGCCGCCTGCTCGCGGGCCGCCTCGCGGGTCTCGGCGAGGTGCATCGGGACGACGAGGCGCCAGGCGGCGCGGTCGGCGGTGTGGCCGTGGCGACGCGACGCGCTCTGACGCGGCTCGCGCGGGAGGGCTGGGTACGCACGGAGCCGGCCGGGCGCAGGACCCGCCTCGTCCTGGAGCCGCGCCTGGTGACGCTGCTCACCGCGTGGACGCACCGGCTGGAGCGCGCGGTCGACGAGACGGCCTGGGGCGGCGAGTGGCAGCAGCTGCTGCTGCGCGTACCGGCCGGAGAGTGGCGTGAACGGGCGCTGGTGGAACAGCAGCTGGCGTTCGAGGGGTTCGGGCCGCTCGGGCAGGGCGTGTGGGTGGCCGCCGACGCCGGTGGTGTGCCGGTGCTGCGTGAGCTGCTGTACGAGCAGGGCCTCGACGCGTACGCGCTGTGGCTGACGTCGCGCACGCCGGACGACGCGCGGCTCATCGAGCGGGCCTGGGACCTGGCCGCGGTCCGGGAGAGCCACGAGCGGTTCGTGGCGCGCTTCGGTGGCCTCCGCGCGGCAGAAGACGCGTCCGGCGACGCGGCCGCTTTCGTGGCCAGGACCCGGCTGGTGCACGCCTGGCGCGGGACGTTCGAGCGGGATCCGCGGCTACCGGGCGCGCTGCTGCCGGACGACTGGCCGGGCCGCGCAGCGACCCGGCTGTTCGTCGACGCGTGGCGGGCGCTGCGGGAGCCCGCCGACCGCTACTGGCGCGGCCTCACCGGGGATCAGGCCGCAGGCGGTGTGTAGCCCTTGGCGACCTCCGACTCCTGCGCCTCGCGTACGACCTTCATGCCCCCGGTCACCGACTTGTCGGGCTGAAGGATCACCGACTGGTTCGAGGAGGGGGCCTTCGGGTCGCTGAAGTCCTGGGTGACGCCGAAGCCGTTGTCGAAGGCGTCGATCGTCAGGAGCGCCTTGTCGACGCCTTCGCGGGTGAGGTCCTTGCTCGCGCAGGCCTTCTTCAGGGCGTCACCGAAGACGGAGGCCGCGGTCCAGCCGGCCACGACGCCGTTGTCGAGGGAGTCCTTCGGATAGGCCGCCTTGTAGTCCGCGACCAGCTTCTGCGCCTTGGGTGTCTCGGCGCCGATGGGCAGGGACGGGGACGCGACGTAGTAGTTCTTCATCAGCGCGGGACCCGCCTGGGTCGCGAGGAGCTGCGGGGCGAAGGCGGAGTTGTTGCCGATGACGGGCACGTCGAAGCCGCCGGCCGCGGCGACCCCGACGAGGGAGGCCGCCTGGCGCGGGCCCGCACTGATCACGATGCCCTTCACGCCTGCCTTCTTCAGGGCGGCGACCTGTGCCGTCATGTCGTTGTCGGTCGGCTTGATCTTCTGCTCGACGACGGTCAGGCCGGACTTCCCCGCCATGTAGCGGGAGCCCTTGAGCGCGCTCTCGCCGTAGTCGCCCTCGAAGTAGACGTGCCCGAGCTTGTCGCCCTTCCTGAGGCCCTTCTCCTTCATCAGGAAGTCGATCGCGTTGATCGTCTCCAGGTCGTACGTCGAGCCGATGACGCGCACGTACGGGCTGCCGAGCAGGCTCGCCGACCAGGCCTGCGGCAGGACGAGGCCCTTGTCCTGGCCGTCGATGCGCTGCTTGACCGCGGCGACGAACGGCGAGCCGATGAACTGGGTGAAGCCGAGCACCTTCGGGGCCAGTTCGGTGTATCCGGCGACGGCCTTCTGCGGGTCGTAGCCGTGGTCGCGGACGGTGAGGGACAGCTTGTAGCCGCAGATGCCGCCGGCCGCGTTCGTCTGCTTCACGTACAGCTGCTGCGCCTGGGTGACGCTCTTGCCGAGGGTGGCGTAGACGCCCGTCATGTCGGTGAGGGCGCCGAGCGTGATCGTTTTCCCGGAGATGCCCTCTCCGGTCCTGACGCCGCCCGCGCCCGCCTTGCCGCCCTTGTCGCCGTCACCTCCGGTGTCCTTCGCCTTGGAGCTGCACGCGGTGAGCGCGAGCAGGGTGGCGGCCGCCAGCGCGGCGGCCCTGAGGGTGGTTGCGCGGGACGTCATGTGTCCTCCTGGGGAGTTGGCCTGCCGTGCCGGGCGGTGATCCTCACCAGGCCGCCGGGCAGGAAGAGCACCACCGCCACGACGGCGGCGCCGTAGAGGTACCGGGCCGCCTCGCCCGGTGCGATCCCGCCGGTCCCGGGCGCGGAGACGAGCGGGAGCAGATCGCTGTAGCGCGTGAGGATCTGGGGCAGCAGCGAGACGAAGGCCGCGCCGATGACGGCGCCCGACACCGAGCCGAGCCCGCCGATGACGATCATGGCGAGGTAGTCGAGGGACAGCGTCATGCCGAAGTACTCGGGCACGGTCCGCTGGAAGACGAGCGCGAGGAGCACCCCGGCGAGGCCCGCGTACATCGACGACAGGACGAAGACCGCAGCGCGGTAGCGGGCGACGGGCACACCGATGACCCCGGCGGCGACGCGGTGGTCGCGGATCGCGTTCATGGCGCGTCCCGGGCGGCCTCGCAGCACGCCGCGCGCGAAGAGTCCGCCTGCCAGGAGCAGTACGAGCCCCAAGTACCAGAGCTTCTCCGCGGACCCGAACGGCACGGCGGCGACGACGAGTTCACTGTCGTCGAAGGTGAGCCCGAACAGGTGCAGGGGCGGTACGTCGCGTCCGTTGAAGCCGCCCGTCAGGTCGCGGGCGTTGAAGAGCATGTGCTGGCCGATGAAGATCAGGGCGAGGGTGGCGATGCCGAGGTAGGCGCCGCGCAGACGGCCCGCGATGGGGCTGAAGACGCCGCCCGCGACCCCGGCGACGAGGACCGCGAGGACGGCCGCGAGCCAGGTCGGCAGCCCGAGCCCGGTCAGGCCGTCGGCTCCGTCACCGTCTCCGGCGAACACGCAGTACCCGTACGCCCCCACGGCCAGGAAGAACGCGTGGCCCATGGAGAGCTGGCCGGTCGCGCCGGTGAGGAGGTTGAGGCCGGTCGCGCCGATCGCGGCCGCCATCGCGAACAGGCCCGCCTGGAGCCAGAACCGGTCGACGTAGAAGGGCAGGGCGAGCAGGAGGACCGCCCCTGCGGCCGACACGTAGGTGCGGCGGCGGGCCAGGAACGCGGGCCGGCGGACGGACCTGCGCGCGGGCTGCTCGGTGCGGGTGACGGCCTCAGACACGGGCGAGCTCCTTCGTGCCGAAGAGGCCGGCGGGCCTGATGAGCAGGATGGCGGTCATCACGAGATAGGGCGCGACATCGCCCAGCCCGCGCCCCATGAAGGAGAGTTCGCTCTGGTAGCCGGTGGCCATGGACTCGGTCACACCCACGAGGAGGCCACCGACCAATGCGCCGGTGGTGGAGTCGAGGCCCCCGAGTATCGCGGCGGGGAACGCCTTGAGGGCTGCGAGCGACGTGGCGCGTTCCAGGCCGGGCGTCGGGAAGACGGTGAGGAAGAGCGCGGCCACGGCCGCGAGTCCCCCGGCCACGGCCCAGGCGCCGAGCGAGACCCTGCCCAGGCGTACGCCCATCAGCGCGGCGGTCTCCTGGCTCTCGGCGGCGGCGCGCATCGCGACGCCCCACGACGTGTACCGGAACGCCAGCAGGAAGACCGTGATCAGGAGCGCGGCGACCACGAACGCGGCGATCCGCGTGTGGGCGACGGAGACCTGGCCGACGGTGAGCACGTCGTCGCCCCACGGGTCACCGAGGGAGAGGACGTCGGTGCCGAGGCGGCGCGTCAGCTCCGTGGTGAGCAGGATGTCGACGCCGATGGTGACGATGGCGAGGACGGCGTGGTCGGAGCCCCGGTAGCGGCGCATCACGAGGAACTCCACCGCGGCGCCCACGACGGCGGCGCCCGCGATCCCGGCGAGCAGCGCGGGCCAGAACCCGAGGCTCTCGTGCAGCGACGCGGTGATGTATCCGCCGGCGAGGAGCAGCGAGGCATGCGCGAAGTTCACCACTTCGGTGGCGCGGAAGATGACGACGAAGCCGAGGGCGATCAGGGCGTAGACGGCTCCCAACGAGACACCGTTGAGGAGGAGTTCGACGAAGGTGCTCACGACGCGGCTCCCTCTCCCAGGTAGGCACGGACGACGGCGGGGTCGTTCTGTACGTCGTCCGGGGTGCCGTCGGCGATGAGCCGGCCGAAGTCGAGCACGGTCACGGCGTCGGCGAGCCGCATCACCACCCCCATGTCGTGTTCCACCAGGACGATCGAGATGCCGAGGCTGTCGCGGACCCCGGCGATGACACCGGCGGTACGGGCGCGCTCCCGCGCGGTCATCCCTGCGACGGGCTCGTCGAGCAGCAGGAGGCGCGGCTCCATGCACAGGGCGCGGGCCAGTTCGGCGAGCTTCTGCTGCCCGTACGGCAATGAGCCTGCGGGACTGGCGAGTTGGTGCTCGATGCCGACGAACGCGGCGATCTCTCTGACGCGTTCGCGGTGCCTGCGCTCCTCGCGGGCGGCGGCGGGCAGCCGCAGACCGGCGGCCAGGAACCCGGCGCTGGTCAGCCGGTGCCGGCCGAGCATCAGGCAGTCCTCGACGGTGTCGCGGGGCGGCAGTGCGAGGTTCTGGAAGATCCGGGCGACGCCGAGGCCGGCGATGCGGTGGGCGGACATCCCGGTGAGCTCGTGCTCGCCGAAGCGGACGCTGCCGGCGGTGGCGCGGTAGACACCGGACAGCACGTTGAAACAGGTGGACTTCCCGGCGCCGTTGGGCCCGATGAGGGCGTGGACGGTACCGGGGCGGACGGTGAAGCCGACGGCGTCGAGGGCGGTGAGGCCTGAGAAGCGGACGGTGAGGTCGCGGACGTGGAGGGGCGGGATGTCGGGGGCGCCGGGGTCGGGCCGCGCGTCGTTCGGGTTCCGGTCCGGCTCCTGCGGCATCCGTGCGGGCTCCGAGGTCATCGCGGGCCTCCCCAGCGGGGCAGGGACGGGAGCGTCCCTGCGCCGCGGGTCGCGTCGGCGGCCGCCGTCTCGTCCACGACCCCCAGGTAGCGGCGGCGGATCTCGTCGGACGCGGCGAGGTCCGCCGCCGGGCCCTCGACCGCGACCTCTCCGACGTCGAGGACGTATGCCTGCGAGGCGAGGCGGAGCGCGAGGGCCGCGTTCTGCTCGACGAGCAGGACCGAAGTGCCCTGCGCGTTGATCTCCAGGACCGTCTCGGCGATCCGCGCGGCCATCAACGGGGCGAGGCCCAGGGACGGTTCGTCCAGGAGCAGCAGGTGCGGCGAGGCCATCAGGGCCCTGCCCACGGCCAGCATCTGCTGCTCGCCGCCGGACAGGAGCCCTGCGCGCTGGGCCGCGCGGTCGGCGAGGACCGGGAACAGTTCGTGGACGCGGCGCAGCGCGGCCGCCTTCGCGGCCCGGGAACCGGCGGAGCCGAGCGCCCCCGCGCGCAGGTTGTCGGCCACGGTCATTCGGGCGAACACCCGCCTGCCCTCCGGGACTTGGGCGATTCCGGCGGCGACGACCCGGTCCGGGGCGAGCCCGTCCAGGGGCCGGCCGCAAAAGCGGATCGTGCCCGCGGTGACCGCGCCGCGCTGGAAGCCGAGGGTGCGCGAAATCGCCCTCAGGAGCGTCGACTTGCCGGCTCCGTTGTTTCCGAGCACCGCGACGACGGCGCCCTCGGGGACGTACAGGGACACGTCGCGCAGGGCGCGTACGGGCCCGTAGCCGACGGACACGCCGTCGACGACCAGTCCGGAATCTGCCACCCGTACCCCCTAGGTGCCGTGTCTCAGGTGCCGTGTCTCAGGTGCCGTCGCTCAGGTGCCGCCGCTCGCCACATGGAACGGGCCTGTGCGCCGCGTGGCGCTCACCCCAGCACCGCCGGGGCGGCCCGTCCACGGGCCGCGGGCGAATCGCTGCGGGTGACCAGCGCTCACCGGCGTCGGTTGTGCACGGGCACAACACCCCGCGTCAGGGGCCTGCCGGGCGCGGCCGTGCGGTGACATCCTCCGCACGGGACCACCTCGCGACGCCCTTGCCGCGGTGGACCGTGGGGAGGGGCGATGAGCAGGCGCAGGCCTCGCACCGGCCAGGACTGGAGACTTCTGAGGGAGACGTGCACGGAGTTGCTGGAGCGGGTGCCGGAACTGGTGGACGAGCATCTGCGCCAGCTCTCCGCGTACTCGGAGGTGTACGGGCGGGTGCTGCCGTACGACGTCCGGTGGCGCGAGGCCGAGGAGGCGATGCGCATCGGCATCGAGACGATCGTCGCCCCGCGCACGTCGCCCCGGCGGGACCTGGAGTACGCGGAGGAGTCGGGCCGGCGCCGGGCCGGTCAGGGGCTGCCGGTCGACCTGCTCGTGCACGCGTACCGCAACGCGGGCTATCTGGTGTGGGACGCGCTGCTCGAGAGCCCCGCCGGGCAGGACCCGGAGAAGCTGGCCGTGCTCATGCGGTCGGCGACGATGGTGTGGGCGGCGGTGGACGCGCAGGCCGCGGCGGCGGCCGAGGCGTACCGCGCCACCGAGATGGAGCTGCGGCGGCGCACGGACGAGCAGTTGCAGGCACTCCTCGACGCGCTTCTCGAGGGCAGGCCCGCGCCGGGCCTGGCGGCGCGGGCCGCCGCCGGGCTCGATCTGCCGGAGCACGGCCCGTACGCGGTGGTGGTGCTGCGCGTCGACCGGCGCGACGGGCGCGAGGCATTCCACCGGCGGATCCAGAACCCGGGCTTCCGGTTCATCTGGCGGATGCGGACGGACTGCGAGGTCGGTGTGGTCGCGCTCGGCAGCGGCGAGGGGCTGGACGAGCTGACGGCACTCCTGGACGGGCGGTGCCCGGGGCCCGGCGGGGTCAGCCCCGTGGTGGCCGGGCTCGCGGAGCTGGGGCACGCGCGGCGCCTGGCCGAACTCGCCCTGCGCACCTGCCCGCCGGACGCGACCGGAATCGTCCGGCTCGACCGGCGCATGCCGACGGCTCTGGTGGTCAGCCAGCCCGAGCTTGCGGGCCGCCTGGTCACGGACGTGTTCGGCGAGGTTCTCGCGCTGGAGCCGGGCGACCGGGCGGTGCTGCTCGAAACGCTCGACGCGTGGCTGTCCTGCGAGGGCTCGGCGGGCCGGGCGGCGGGCCGCCTCTACTGCCACCGCAACACGGTCTTCAACCGGCTGCGCCGCCTCGAACAGCTGACGTCCAGGTCACTGTCCCGGCCGCGCGACCTGATGGAGATGACCCTGGCCCTCGACGCCTACCGGCTCTCGCCGGGGTGAGGACCATCCCTCACCCCGGCGCGCGCCGGGTCACACCAGGAAGTCGCGGGCGATCCGCTCCGCCACGGTCTCCAGGATCGGGCCTGCCTCGGCGATGCAGCGGGCCACGTCCGGCTCCACGTCCGTGAGGGCGTAGGCGCGGCGGATGCCCGCGCGGCCCAGGGCCTCCGGGGGAAGGGCGAGGCGGCCGCAGACCGCCACGACCTCGACGCCCGCCGCGCGGGCCGCCGCGGCGACGCCCGCCGGGGCCTTGCCGTGGAGCGTCTGCTCGTCGAGGGAACCCTCGCCCGTGATGACGAGGGTGGCGCGGGCGAGCGCGGGCGCGAAGCCGAGGACGTCGAGCATGACCTCGATGCCGGCCCGGAAGCCCGCTCCCAGGCCGACCAGGGCGCCGTAGCCGATGCCGCCGGCGGCTCCGGCGCCGGGCGATTCGGCGTATTCGAGTGCCTTGGGGCCGATCGACTTGGCCAGGACCCGCGCGAAGTGGGCCAGCGCCGCGTCCAGGTCGGCGACGTCGTCCGACGTCGCGCCCTTCTGCGGGCCGTACACCGCCGGCGCACCCTTCGGGCCGGTCAGCGGGTTGTCGACGTCGCTGGCGAGGACGATCTCCACGTCGGCCAGGCGCGGGTCGAGCCCCGAGAGGTCGGCCGTGGCCAGGTCGGCGAGGGGCCCGCCGCCCGGGCCGACGGGCTTGCCGTCCGCGTCCAGGAAGCGTGCGCCGAGCGCGGCCAGCATTCCGGCGCCGCCGTCGGTCGTGGCGCTGCCGCCCACGCCGAAGACGATGGAGCGGGCGCCCGCGTCGAGCGCCGCGGCGAGCAGTTCGCCGGACCCGTACGTGGTCGAGGTCAGCGGCGCGAAGACGCCTTCGGGCAGCAGCTGGAGCCCGGACGCCTCGGCCATCTCGACGACGGCCGTGCCGTCCCGCAGGGCGTACGCCGCCGTGACCTCGTCACCGAGCGGCCCCGTGACCCGGACCTCGCGGCGCTCGAAACCGGCCGCCACGGCCGCGGCCACCGTGCCGTCCCCGCCGTCCGCGACGGGCACGGACTCGACCGTCACCCCGGGCGCGATCCGCCGCAGGCCGGCCGTGACCCGCTCCGCGACCTGCACGGCCGTGAGCGAGCCCTTGAACTTGTCCGCGGCGATGAGCACGTGCTCCGCCGTCACTCCAGCGTCCGCCACCTTGCATTCCCCTTGCTTTCGCGCCTTGCTCGCGCAAGGCAGTCGCGCCGCTGCGACCTTAACCGGAGGTGGGGGCCGCTGCCCATGGCTGTCCGGTCAGCGAAACGGCCCTCTCGGACGATAAGTCCCGCTATACATACTCAAACCCGGGCGTCATGAGCGCGGAAATGATCGATCAGCCGGGCGCGGTGCGCGGACGGTCCGGCGCACGGCCCGGAACGCCTCGCCCCACCGCGGCCCCTCATCGGGTACACCAAAGACATGACCCCAGTGGGCAGCGACCTCCAGGACCGGGTGCTCGGCGGCTGGCTCGGCCGGATCGCGGGCAACATGCTCGGCAAGCCGGTGGAACAGGGCGAGCGCTGGACCCGGGCGCGCATCGACAGCTATCTGCGGCGGGCCGCCGCCCTGCCGCTCACCGACTATCTGCCCGAACCCGCCGACGAGTCCGACGGCCTCGCGCTGCGCCCCGAGTGGCGGCGGTGCGTACGCGGACGGATCCACGGCAGCTGCCGGGACGACGACGTGGACTACGCGATCCTCGGCCTGCACCTCCTGGAGACGCACGGCTTCTCCTTCTCCACGGAACAGGTGGGTGATCTGTGGCTGATGAGGCTGCCGTATCTGCAGACGTTCACCGCGGAGCGGGCGGCGTACCGCAATCTCGCGAACGGGCTGAAGCCGCCGCTCACGGCGACGTTCGACAATCCGTACCAGGAGTGGATCGGCGCGCTGATCCGTGCCGACATCTTCGGGTGGACCTGTCCGGGCGACCCGCACCGCGCCGCCTCCCTCGCGCGCCGCGACGCGGTCCTGTCCCATACGGGCAACGGCGTGTACGGCGCGATGTGGGCGGCGGCGCTCGTCGCGGCGGCGTTCACGGCGCCGGGCCCGCGCGCCGCGCTCGACACCGCACTCACCGTGATCCCGGCGAGCAGCCGACTGGCCCGTACGGTGTGCCGTACTGCCACGCTCCACGAGTCGCGGCTGAGCTGGGAGGAGACGCTCGCGACGCTGGAGGAGGAGACGGCCGGGCTCGGCTGGATCCACGCGGTCCCGAACGCGGCCGTCATCACGGCCGGGCTCCTGTACGGCGACGGGGACTTCACCCGCACTCTCGCGCTCACGGTGCGCGGCGGCCTGGACACCGACTCGAACGGCGCGACGGCCGGGTCCGTGGCCGGTGTACTGTGCGGGGCTGCGGCGATCCCGGCGCAGTGGAAGGACCCGCTGGAGGACCGGGTGCGCAGCGCGGTGTTCGGGTTCGACGGCGCGCGGATCAGCGAACTCGCGGCGCGTACGGTCGAGTTGGCCGAGGCGTGATCCGGCGGCCACGGGCCCCGGCACACGGTCGTTAGGCTTCCCTCATGACTGCCTCTGCCGAGTTCGCCGCGTACATCGCGGGCCTCCCCCGCGTCCTGTGCGGCGCCGCCGCACTCTTCCGTGACTCCGAGGGGCGCGTGCTGCTCGTCGAGCCGAACTACCGCGACGGGTGGGCGCTGCCGGGCGGCACCGTCGAGTCCGACACCGGGGAGACCCCGCGCCAGGGCGCCCGGCGCGAGACCGCCGAGGAGATCGGCCTCGACGTGGAGCTCGGCCGGCTGCTCGCGGTCGACTGGGTGTCCGGCACGGCCGCGCGTCCGCCGCTCGTGGCCTATCTGTACGACGGCGGGGTCCTGGACGAGGACCGCTTCAAGGCGATCAAGCTCCAGGAGGAGGAACTGCTCTCCTGGCGCCTCGTGGACCGGCCCGACCTGCCGGAGTACCTGCCGGGCTCACTCGGCCGCCGCGTCCTCACAGCCCTCGACGTCCTCACGCGGGGCGAGGGAACGGCCGAACTGGAGAACGGCAACCGCGTGAGCTGACCCGGCCTGGTGCGGCGCGCGCCGATATCGCCTCGCGGTCCGCCCGGAGAGGCGCCTACCCTCGGCGGCATGAGCACGCAGCCTCTCGTCGCGATTCTCAGTGGTGCAGGCATCTCCACGGACTCCGGGATCCCGGACTACCGCGGGCCGAACGGTCTGTGGCGGCGTGACCCGGAGGCGGAGAAGCTCGTCACGTACGAGTACTACATGGGCGATCCCGAGATCCGGCGCCGGTCGTGGCAGATGCGGCGGAAGAACCGGACCCTTGCCGCCGAGCCGAACGGCGCGCACCGGGCCGTCGCCGATCTGGAGCGGGCCGGTGTGCCCGTGCGGGTGATCACGCAGAACGTGGACGGGCTGCACCAGCTCGCCGGGATGCCCGCCCGCAAGGTCCTCGAACTGCACGGCTCCGCACGGAGTTTCGTGTGTACCGGCTGTCATGCGCGTGGGCCGATGGAGGACGCCCTCGCCCGGGTCGAGGCTGGGGAGGACGATCCGCCGTGCCTGGAGTGCGGGGGGATCCTCAAGTCGGCGACCGTGATGTTCGGGGAGCGGCTCGATCCGGTGGTGCTGGGTGAGGCCGTCGCGATCACCAAGGCGTGTCAGGTGTTCGTCGCCGTGGGGAGCAGTCTCCAGGTGCAGCCCGCCGCCGGGCTCGCCGGTGTTGCCGCGGATCATGGGGCGCGGCTCGTCATCGTCAACGCCGAGGCGACGCCGTACGACGAATTGGCCGACGAAGTCATCCGCGAACCCATCGGCACCGCGCTGCCGAAGCTGCTGCGCCGACTCGGCATGGCACACCCCTAGGGCCGGTCCGGCGGACCCCGCGACGCCGAGCTGATCCGCAGGACAGGCCCTAAGGGCGGATCCCGTCGCAAGCGATGGACAGATGCCGCGGCCCGCGCAGCACGGCGTTCTGCCGGTACGGCGGCGGGTCCTCTAGCAGACGTGGGTTCTCCAGCCTCCGGGCCAGTTCCGACAGGGCGAACTGGGCCTCCAGCCGGGCGAGAGGTGCGCCGAAACAGCTGTGGATGCCGCTGCCCAGGCCGAGATGCTGGATGTCCCCGCGGTCCGGGTCGAAGCGGTCCGGATTCTCGAAGCGCTGAGGGTCGCGGTTGCCGGACGCCAGGACCAGCCAGAGGGAGGCGCCCTTGGGGATGGTGACTCCGCGGACCTCGATGTCGGCGAGGGTGGTGCGCTGCGGCACCAGTTGTACGGGCGGCTCGAAGCGCAGCAGTTCCTCGACGATGGGCACGGCCAGCCGCGGGTCCGCGCGCAGCCGCTCCAGGACATCGGGGTTGCGCAGCAGGGTCAGCATTCCGTTGGTGATCAGGTTGACGGTCGTCTCGTGGCCCGCGATCAGCAACAGCGCCGCAGTGCTGAGGAGTTCCATCGTGGTCATCGAGCCGTCTTCGCCCTTGGCCGTCGCCAGCTCGGAGAGCATGTCGTTCCCGGGCTTCTTGCGGCGCTCCTCGATCAGGCCGGCCAGGTACATGCCCAGTTGCATCCGGGCGTCGTGCGACGTCTTGCCCCGCTCGGTGGGATCCGCGTCCGGGTCGGGGTCCAGGCTCGCGGCGATCGTGTCCGCCCAGGTGTGGAAGCGCGCCTCGTCCTCGCGCGGAATCCCGAGCAGCCGGCAGATCACCGTCACGGGGAAGGGGTAGGAGAACTGGTCCACCAGGTCGATCCGGCCCGGATCGCCGATGCCGTCGATGAGGCCGCAGACGATGCCATGGAGTTCTCCGCGCATCCCGTCGACCCGGTGAGGGGAGTGCGGCGGGCCGAAGGGCCGGTTCGTCATACGTCGCAGCCGGTCGTGTTCCGGAGGGTCGAGCCGCAGGAAGCTCGGCGGCAGGGCGCTCTCGTCCTCCTGGGACGACTCGGCCAGCGGGTCGCGGGCGGTCGAGGCCACGTTGCGGGCGTCGGAACTGATCCGGGGATCGTGCAGGAGGCTGCGGATCTCGTAGTAGGTGCTGACCACGTACGGCCCGTCCTCTTCGTGGAGGACCGGCGTCTTCCGCAGCTCTTCGTAGATCGGGTACGGATTGGCGCGGTTGGCGTAGTCCAGGATCTGGTGCAGGGGGGATTGCGTCATGGCGAGTCCTCGTGGCCGTGCTGCGGGTCAGTGCGCAGGGGTGAACGTCATCCGGCGGTCGGCCGGCGAGTATCCGCTGAGGGTCACGGTGGGGCCGTGAGTGGGGACCGACGGGTCGGGGTAGTCCGCGTCCATCGGCTGCTGTCCCTCCGAGCGCCGGTCGACCGTGAGGAACGGCGGCGGGAACGGTGCGGTGGTCTCGATCAACTCCTGGTAGAACGGCATCCACCGGCCATGGTCGAAGGCGACCGCACCGATGACGCGCCCTTGGTACCCGTAGACGCCGACGAACCGGCGCTCCTCGAGCAAACCCTGGGAGATGAAGATCTCCGTCCCCAGTGACGGCACCCCGACCGACTTGATGTTGACTCCGAACTGCGAGGACCAGAAGGCAGGCATCCACATGTGGGGGAGCCGGTCGGTACTTTCGCTCAGCATGTTGTGCGCCGCGATCCCGGCCTGGGCCACGGCATTGCCCCAGTGCTCCAGGGACAGGAACTGGTAGCCGAACAAGGCGTGCGGGGAGCGGGCGACGTCGCCCGCCACATAGATGTCGTCGGTCACGATTCCCCGGATGTCGAACGCGCGGCAGCCGGCATCGCACGCGATCCCGCGAGGGCCCGCCCCGAGTCCGGATCCGGCGAGCCAACCGGTGTTGCGGGTGGCGCCGAGCGAGACAACCACCACGTCGGTCTCCACGGTGGAGCCGTCGGACAGGTGCGCGGCGCGCACACGTCCCGAGGCGTCGCCCTCCAGAGCGGTCACCATGACTCCGCACCGCAGGTCCACGCCGTGCTGGCGATGGAGTTCGGCGGCGACCGCGCCGACCACCCCGCCGAGTGCGCCGGCCAGGGGCGCCGCGGCGCGCTCGGCGACGGTGACCGGAAGGCCGCGTTCGCGGCAGGCGGAGGCGATCTCCGAGCCGGTGAACCCGGCGCCGATGACGAAGACCCGCTTGGGTCCCTCGTCGAGCCGCCGTGCGAGCGCGGCTGCGTCGTCGCGGGTCCGCAGCACGAAGACGCCGTCAAGTTCCGCCTCGGCCTCGCGAGGCCACGGTCGCGCCCGTACCCCGGTGGCGATCAGCAGCCGGTCGTACGGCACTTCGTCGCCGTCGGCCAGCCGCACCCGCTTGGCGGGCATGTCCAGGCCGGTGGCCGGGACCCCGAGCCGCCAGGTCGCGTCGACGGACCGGCGTCTGGGCAGCGAGGTACCGTCGGCGGTCGCCTTGCCCAGCAGCACCTGCTTGGACAGCGGGGGTCGGTCGTACGGCTCGTAGGGCTCGTCACCGATGATGGTCAGCGAGCCCGCGAAGCCCTCGTCACGCAGGGTTTCCGCAGCCCGCAGGCCGGCCAGCGAGGCGCCGACGACGACGATGCGCCCTTCGCGCTTGAGCCGTTCCAGTGATCCGTCACCGTTCACCGGACACCCCGTCGCCCGGGGCGTCCACCGCATCGACCAGGATGGCCTGAACGGGGCACGCTGCGGCGGCCTGAGCCAGCTTCTCGCGCTGCGCCTGGTCGGCCTCCGGGTGGTACAGCAGCGCCTCCTCGCCGTGCATGGCGAAGACCTCGGGCGCGAGGAACGCGCACTGCGCGTACCCCTGACAGCGGTTCAGGTCGACGGCAATCCTCACCACGGGATCGGTCCTCTCCAACGGCCCGCTCAGCCCCCTGTGACCACCCTCGGTGTCCGGACGGGATGCGGCGACGAGAAGGCGACCGTTCGAGTGAGCGGTGTGGCCGGCTCAGGTCGATGTGGCCGGCTGTGACCGGGCGGGACGACGACGTCGCAGGATGTTCAGGCTGACGAGCAACGCCCAGGCCGGGAAGACCAGTTCGGACCAGGGCAGGTTCGCTCCCACCACGAGCAGCGTAAGGCCCGCCAGGTAGCCGAGGGCGACGAGCGGGTGCGGGAGGATGCCGAGCCGGCGGCCGATGGTCGAGGTCGTGATGATGAACACGGCCGCCATCCGCATGGCGTACGTGGTCAGCAGGGCGTAGGCGAAGTGCCGGCCGAAAGGAGGGTGCTGCTGACTCTCGTCGAGCACGGTTCCCGCTGCTGCGGCGGCGCCGAACAGGGTGGCGACGAAGACCAGGCCGCTGCCCAGGAACACGGTGGAGACGAACCGGTCCTCACCCTCGCCGGCCTGCTCGCGCAGGGCGCCCATGAACCACAGGAAGGCG
Organism: Streptomyces sp. CB01635; assembly: GCF_002803065.1. Classification (GTDB taxonomy): domain Bacteria; phylum Actinomycetota; class Actinomycetes; order Streptomycetales; family Streptomycetaceae; genus Streptomyces. The sequence goes on along the minus strand of NZ_NNBL01000001.1, from coordinate 619,408 downwards.
ATCCCGGCGAACGGGAGCAGCGCCAGCGCCGTCCGCACCGCGCTGCGCTGTCCGGCATCGACGGTTACGTCGTCCCCGCCGTTGCCGCCGGGCAGAGCGATGCGCATCAGGACGATCGCCGCGGCCATCAGGATCGCGAACACCACCCCGGCCACCCCGGCGGCCCAGGGTGTCGCGAGGCGCTCGTGCTGTCGCTCCATGGTCTCCCGCTTTCTGCCTGGTCCTCCTTCGTACAGACACCAGCGATCCAGGGCTCGCGCCACCGGGGTCACTCGGGAGGAAGACAGCGATGCGCCAAACAGGCCATGGGTACCGGGGACGCGATGACGGACGCCGTCGCGCGGGTCGGGGCGGGCGAGGACGATCCCGCCTGTCTGGTGTGCGGGGATCCTGAAGCCGGCGACCGTGATGTCCGGGGAGCGGCCCGGCCCGGTGGTGCTGGGCGCGGCGGTGTCGATCGCCAAGGCGCGCCAGGTGTTCTTCGCCGTCGGCAGCAGCCTCCAGGTGCAGCCCACCGCGGGACTCGCGGGCCTCGCGGCGGACAACGGCGCGGCTCGTCATCGTGAACGCCGAGCCGACGCCGTACGACGACCAGGCCGCCGAGGCCGTGCGGGAGCCGATCGGGACGGCGCTTCCACGGCTCCTCGGCGAGCTGACCCCGTAAGGGATCCGGGGTAAGGGATCCGGCGTAAGGGATCTCGCTAGAACAGCGCCGCGCCCTGTTCGAAGTCGAGGAGGCGCTGCTTGCGTTCCAGGCCGCCGCCGTAGCCGGTCAGGCCGCCGCTCGCGCCGATGACGCGGTGGCAGGGGACGATGACGCCGACGGGGTTCTTGCCGTTGGCGAGGCCCACGGCGCGGGACGCGTTCGCGTTGCCGAGGGCCTCGGCGAGCTCCCCGTAGGTGCGGGTCTCCCCGTACGGGATGCGCTGGAGCTGCTCCCAGACGCTGCGCTGGAAGGGCGTCCCTTCGAGGCGCAGCGGCAGGTCGAACTCTTGCAACTCGCCCTGGAAGTAGGCCTCCAGCTGGTCGATGACCGCCCCGAAGGGCCGACCGTCGCGCTCCCCGAAGGTCTCCTCGGCGGGGCGGTGGCGCTGGTCTGTCATGTAGAGGCCGCTGAGTGTGCCGTCGGTGGCGACGAGCGTGAGCGGCCCGTAGGGGCTGTCGAGGACGTGGTGCTGCTTGCCGGTCATGATGCCGAGTCCCTTACGCGGGGAGGAAGTTGATCGGGTGGTCGTCGGTGGCCCACAGGTACTGGACGGCGTACGCGCGCCAGGGGCGCCAGGACGCGGCGCGCGCGGTGAGGGCGGCCGGGGTGTGGGGCAGCCCCAACTCCTGTGCGGCGCGCCGCATTCCGAGGTCGGTGGGCAAGAAGGCGTCAGGGTCGCCGAGGGCGCGCATCGCGATGACCTCGACCGTCCAGGGCCCGAATCCGGGCAGCGCCATGAGCCGGGCGCGGGCCTCGTCCCAGTCGCTCTCCGGGCCGAGGACGATGGCGCCCTCCGCGAGTTCGCGCACCAGTGTGGTCAGGGTGGTGCGGCGGCTGCGCGGCAGGGCGAGCGCCTCGGGGTCGAGGGCCGCGAGCGACGCCGGTGAGGGGAAGAGATGGGTGAGGCCGCCCTCAGGGTCGTCGACGGGCTCGCCGTGCGCGGTGACGAGGCGCGCGGCGTGGGTGCGGGCGGCGGCCGTGGACACCTGCTGGCCGAGTACGGCGCGGACCGCGAACTCTGGCTCGTCGACGGTGCGCGGCACCCGGCGGCCGGGCGCCTTGTCGACGAGCGGGGCGAGCAGCGGGTCCGCTCGCAGCTGCTCGTCCACGGCGACGGGGTCGGCGTCCAGGTCGAGCATGCGGCGGCAGCGGCTGATCGCGACGGTCAGATCGCGCTGGTCGGTGAGGACGAGGCGGCAGCCGATGTGGTCGGGGGTGGGCGTGAGGGTGACGATGCCGTGCCCGTAGGGGAGGCGCAGCGTGCGCCGGTACGCACCGTCGCGCCACTCCTCGACGCCCGGTACGGCGGTCGCGGCGAGGTGGCCGAAGAGGTTGTCGGGGTTGAGCGGGGCGCGGAACGGGAGGCGCAGCGTGATCGCGCCGGGTGCAGTGGCACCGTTCCTGGGCGCGCGGGTGCGCAGCTCGCTCGGGGAGAGCGCGAAGACCTCGCGAACCGTGTCGTTGAAGGTGCGGATGGAGGAGAAGCCGGCGGCGAAGGCGATGTCGGCCATCGGCAGCTCGGTCGTTTCCACGAGGATCCGCGCGGTCTGGGCACGCTGGGCGCGGGCCAGGGCGAGCGGGCCCGCGCCCAGCTCGGCGAGGAGCTGGCGCTCGACCTGGCGGGGGCTGTAGCCGAGGCGTCCGGCGAGGCCGGGGACGCCCTCGCGGTCGACGACGCCGTCGCCGATGAGGCGCATGGCGCGGGCGACCAGGTCGGCGCGCTGGTTCCACTCCGGGGAGCCGGGGCTCGTGTCGGGGCGGCAGCGCTTGCAGGCCCGGAATCCGGCCTGCTGGCACGCGGCGGCGCTGGGCAGGAAGGTCATGTTCTCGGGCTTCGGAGGCACTACCGGGCAGCTGGGCCTGCAGTAGATCCGGGTCGTCAGGACGGCGGTGAAGAACCAGCCGTCGAAGCGGGCGTCCTTGGACTGGACGGCCCGGACGCATCGGTCGGTATCGGTGTGCATGCAGTAAGCATCGCCGATGGCCAGCGCCCTGGCTGGCGAGAATCCGACATCGACGTGCGGGCGCGAGGGCCCTCGGCGGGGAGCGGTCAGTCGGCGAGGGCGTCGGCGAAGGCCGCGTACGCCCTGTCGTCGAAGAGGACGAACCGGACTTCTTCGACGGGTGGCGCGACGACCTCTCGCACGGTGCGGACCGCGATGCGCGCGCCGTCGTCCAGCGGCCAGCCGTAGATCCCGGTCGAGATCGCGGGGAAGGCCACGGTCCGGGCGCCGAGCCCGGCCGCCACACGCAGCGACTCGCGGTAGCAGGAGGCGAGCAGCTCGGACCGGTCCAAGGACGCGGACCAGACCGGGCCGACGGTGTGGATCACATGCCCTGCGTCGAGGTTCCCTGCCGTCGTGGCGACCGCCTGTCCCGTGGCCAGACCTTTGCCGTAGTGCGAGGCGCGGAGTCTGCGGCACTCGGCGAGGATCTCGGGGCCGCCGCGCCGGTGGATCGCGCCGTCGACCCCGCCGCCGCCGAGCAGCGAGGAGTTGGCCGCGTTCACGATCGCGTCGGCGGTCTCGGCGGTGATGTCGCCCTTGACCAGGGTGATTCGGGTCATGACGCGCGGATCCTCCTCCACACGGCCTTGGCCGCGTTGTGCCCGGACATGCCGTGGACGCCCGGCCCCGGCGGGCTCGCGGACGAGCAGATGAAGACGGCGGGGTGCGGCGTCGTGTACGGCGACAGGGACAGCTTCGGCCGCAGGAGCAGCTGGAGCCCGCTCACCGCGCCGCAGGCGATGTCACCGCCCACATAGTTCGCGTTGCGCGCGGCCAGCTCGGGCGGTCCCGCCGTGGCCCGCGCCAGGATCCGGTCGCGGAACCCGGGCGCGAAGCGCTCCAGCTGCCGCTCGACGGCGTCGGTGAGGTCGCCGTCCCAGCCGCTCGGGACATGCCCGTACGCCCAGAAGACGTGCTTGCCCGCCGGGGCCCTGGAGGGGTCCATGACGCTGGGCTGGACCGTGATGAGGAAGGGCTTGTCCGGGGCGCGGCCCTCGCGGGAGGCGGCGCGCAGGGCCGCCGCGATGTCGCGGCTGCCGGGCCCGACCTGGACGGTGCCCGCGCTCCTGGCCTCCTTCGCGGTCCACGGCACGGGTCCGTCGAGCGCGTAGTCGAGCTTGAAGACGCTCGCGCCGTACCGGAAGCGCTCGTAGTAGCTGCCGAGCCCGGCGATGCGGGCGAGCGCCGTGGGCGAGGTGTCGAAGATGTAGGCGCGGGCGGGCGGCAGGTCGTCGAGGCGCTTGATCTCGTAGTTCGTGTGGACGGCTCCGCCGAGGTCCTTGAGGTACGCGGTGAGCGCGTCGGAGATCGACTGTGAGCCGCCGCGGGCGACGGGCCAGCCGCGCGCGTGGCCGGCGAGCGCGAAGACGAGGCCGACGGCTCCCGTTCCGAGGCCGCCGAGCGGGGCGATGGCATGGGCGACGAGGCCGGAGAACAGGGCGCGCGCCCGGTCGTCGCGGAAGCGGCGCATCAGCCATGTGGACGGCGGGAGCCCCGTGAGCCCGAAGCGGGCCAGGGTGAGCGGGTCGCGCGGCAGGGAAGTGAGCGGCAGCGCCATGAAGTCCCGTACAAGCGCGTCCCACTTGGGCAGGAGGGGCGCGACGAGACGGCGGTAGGTGCCCGCGTCGTGCGGCCCGAACGAGGCGGCCGTCTCGGCGACGGAGCGTGACAGCACGGCCGCACTGCCGTCCGGGAAGGGGTGCGCCATGGGAAGCTCGGCGTGCAGCCACTCCAGGCCGTACCGGTCCAACGGCAGGTCCCTGAACGCGGGCGAGTTGATCCCCAGAGGATGAGCGGCCGAGCACGGGTCGTGGCGGAATCCGGGGAGGGTGAGCTCCTCGGTGCGCGCGCCTCCGCCGACGGTGTCCATGGCCTCGAAAACGGCCACGGAGAGGCCTCGGCGGGCCAGCTCCACGGCAGCGGTCAGTCCGTTCGGTCCCGCACCCACGACGACGGCATCGAGCATCGACGGCACCTTCGGACTCCTTTGTCAGCCGAGGCCACTGGCCGCCAGGATATGCCGGAGGGCTGACAGAGCCGGGGCGCGGGGCGCTCCCGGACGGGCTGCGCGAAGGTGCGCCGAGGGTCGTCGCAGGTCATGGGCGCGGGCCCCGCCAGGGCGCCCGGCCGCCGGGTCACTCGCCGCCGAGCAGGTCCATCACGCGCCGGGCGGTGGCCTTGTCCCGGGCCGCTGTGAACGGCAGTGCGTTCCCCCCGGTGATCCGGAAGGGCTCGCCCGCCTTCGTCAGGTGCGTGCCGCCCGCCTCCTCGACGAGCAGCAGCCCCGCCGCGTGGTCCCACGCGGCCTCCCACGAGAAGGCGGTGGCGTCCAACTCGCCGCGGGCGACGGCCAGATACTCAAGGCCGGCCGAGCCGCACGGGCGCGGGCGCACCCCGTCGGTCCACAGGCCCAGGAGGTCGCGCTTCTGCGCGTCCGTCGTGTAGTCGGGGTGCGACGTCGCCACGTCGATGGGCTCGTCCGCACCGGGCGAACCGGCGTGCAGCGCCTCGCCGTTGAGCCAGGCGCCCTTGCCGCGGACCGCTACGGCGAACTCGCCGAGCGCGGGTGCGAACGTCCAGGAGGCGAGGACCGTGCCGTGCTGGGCCAGCGCGACGAGCATGCAGAACCCGGGGTCGCCGTGGACGAACTGGCGGGTGCCGTCGACCGGGTCGACGATCCACACCGGGGCGTCCTCGCCTATCGCGTCGTAGACCGCGTAGTCGGCGTGGACCGCCTCCTCGCCTACGACGACGGAGCCGGGCAGCAGGGCGCTCAGCTCGCGGGTCAGATACTCCTCGGCCAGCCGGTCGGCGGTGGTCACGAGGTCGTGCGGGCCGCTCTTCTGGGCGACGTCACCCTCGGCGAGCTGCCGGAAGCGGGGCATCACCTCTGCGGCGGCAGCGGCGCGCACGGCGCGCTCCACCTCGGTGACCCCGTGTACGAGAAAGTCGTCGATGCTTTCCGTCGTTTCCTGTGCTTCGATCATGCCTCCATGAGAGCACGCTCCACTGACAACCCGTACCCGCCCGGTGTACGAGGGGTGGAATCCCGTTGAATACCGCGGAACCCCACCCCTGGTACATCGACCCGTACGCCGCCTGATCCGTCAGCGGCCGACGGCGTACCCCTGCATCCCGCGCGGGTTCGCCGCGGCCGACAGGACGCCGGTCTCCGGGTCGCGGGCGACGGCGCACAGGCGGCCCTCCGACCAGGGCTCGCCGACCGTCACGTCGTGGCCGCGGCGGCGCAGCTCCTCGATGACGTCCTCGCCGATGCGGGACTCGACGGTGACGCTGCCGGGCCGCATGCCGCGCGGGTAGAAGGAGCCGGGGAAGGAGTCGTTGTGCCAGTTCGGGGCGTCGACGGCGCCCTGGAGGTCGAGCCCGCCGCGCACGGCCGCGCGCAGGGCGACGGCGAGGAAGAAGTGGACCTGCCACTGGTCCTGCTGGTCGCCCCCGGGCGTGCCGAACGCGAGGACCGGCACACCGTCCTTCAGGGCGAGCGAGGGTGTCAGCGTCGTACGGGGACGGCGTCCCGGCGCGAGCGAGTTCGGCAGGCCCTCGTCCAGCCAGGCCATCTGGAGACGGGTGCCGAGCGGGAAGCCGAGCTCGGGCACGACGGGGTTCGACTGGAGCCAGCCGCCGGACGGCGTCGCGGCGACCATGTTGCCCCAGCGGTCGACGATGTCGAGGTGGCAGGTGTCTCCGCGGGTCGCGCCGTCCGCGGCGACCTCCTGGTCACCGCTCTTGGCGACGGTGGGCTCACCGGCTCCGGCGCCCGCTACCCCCATGGCGTCGAACCCGTCCTCCCCCGCCGCCACGGCGTGCGCGTGCGCGGAGATCCGGGGCTCGGTGCCGCGCGGGCTGCCCGGCCGCAGCTCGTGGGACGCCTTGTCGCCGACGAGGGCGCGGCGCGTGGCGTTGTACTCGTCGGACAGGAGCTCGGCGACGGGCACGTCCTCGGGACCGGCGTCCCCGTACCAGGCCTCGCGGTCGGCCATGGCGAGCTTGCAGCCCTCGATGAGCAGGTGGACGTACTCGGCGGAGCCGTAGGCGGGCAGCTCGTCGGGGAGCAGGGCGAGCTGCTGGAGGAAGGCGGGGCCCTGGCTCCAGCCGCCGGCCTTGCACAGGGTCCAGCCGTTCCAGTCGTACGTGGCGGGCGCCTCGTAGGTGGCGGACCAGCCCGCCAGGTCGGCGGCGGTGAGCGTGCCGGTGTGGTGGGTGCCACTGGTGTCCATGGTGGGCCGGCCGGCCTGCCGGACGAGGGCCTCGGCGATGAAGCCCTCGCGCCAGATCGCCCGGGCGGCCTCGATCTGCGCGACGCGGTCGTCGCCCGCGCTCTCCTCGGCCTCCTCGATCACGCGCCGCCACGTCGCGGCGAGCTGCGGATTGCGGAACAGCTCGCCGGGCTTCGGTGACGCGCCGTCCTTGAGGTAGACCTCGGCCGAGGAGTGCCACTCGTTCTCGAAGAGGGCGCGCACGGTGTCGACGGTCTCGCCGACGCGCTCCACGGGCGCGTGCCCGTCCTCGGCGTACCCGATGGCATAACTCAGCACCTCGGCCAGGGACTTGGTGCCGTGGTCCTTGAGGAGGAGCATCCAGGCGTCGAAGGCGCCGGGTACGGCGGCGGCCAGGGGGCCGGTGCCGGGGACGAGGTCCAGGCCGAGGGAGCGGTAGTGGGCGACGGTGGCCCCGGCGGGCGCGACGCCCTGCCCGCACAGGACGCTGACCTCCCCGCCGGCGGGAGCGAGGATGATCGGGACCTCGCCGGCGGGGCCGTTCAGGTGCGGTTCGACGACGTGCAGGACGAAGCCCGCGGCGACGGCGGCGTCGTAGGCGTTGCCACCGCTCTCCAGGACGGCCATGGCCGACTGGGAGGCGAGCCAGTGGGTGGACGAGACCATGCCGAAGGTGCCTTGGAGGGTCGGCCGGGTGGTGAACAAGGGTGGTGCTCCTCGAACGTCAGGCGGATGCGGGGCGGCTGTGAGGGATCGTACGAAGTGACTCGTCGGTGTCCGCGGTTCGGGGTGCCGCGGCGTCGGGGGCGGTGCCGTCGTCGGCGACGAGGTGGCAGGAGACCTCGCGGCCGCCGTCCGTGCCTTCGAGGGTTCGCAGTGCCGGGACCTCGGTGCGGCAGCGGTCGACCGCGAGCGGGCAGCGCGTGTGGAAGCGGCAGCCGGGCGGCGGCGCGAGCGGGCTGGGCAGTTCGCCGCTGAGAACGATGCGTTCGCGAGTGCGCTGGGTGACCGGGTCGGGCACGGGCGCCGCGGACAGGAGGGCCTGTGTGTAGGGGTGCTTGGGGTCGGCGAACAGCTCGGCGGTGGGGGCCTGTTCGACGATCTGGCCCAGGTACATGACCGCGATCCGGTCGGCGAGGTACTCGACGGCGGCGAGGTCGTGGGTGATGAACAGGCAGCCGAAGCCGCGGTCGCGCTGGAGGTCGGCGAGCAGGTTGAGGACGGACGCCTGGACGGACACGTCGAGGGCGGAGGTCGGCTCGTCGGCGACGAGGAGCTCCGGGTCGACCGACAGGGCGCGGGCGATGGAGATGCGCTGGCGCTGGCCGCCGGACAGCTCGTGCGGGTGCCGGTCGGCGTGCTCGGGGCGCAGGCCCACCTGGGCGAGGAGTTCCGCCACGCGCGCGCGTGCCGCCTCGCCCTTCGCGATGCCATGCAGCCGCAGCGGTTCGGCGACGATCTGCCCGACGGTCATGCGCGGGTCGAGGGACGACGAGGGGTCCTGGAAGACGAGGTGGAAGTCCTTGCGCAGGGGGCGCAGGGCGCGCCGGGACATGGTCGTCACGTCGGTGCCGTTGATGCGTACGGTGCCGCCGGTGGGCTCGTCGAGGCGTACGGCGCAGCGTCCGACGGTGGACTTGCCGCTGCCGGACTCGCCGACGAGGCCGACGACTTCACCGCGGCCGACGGTCAGGGTGACGCCGTCGGCAGCGCGTACGGTGCCGCCGGACGCGGTGAAGTGCCGCTCCAGGGCGTCGAGTTGCAGGACCGGGGTGCTCACTGTGCGGCCTCCTGGAGGGTGTTCGGGTGCCAGCAGGCGGCTCGGTGCGGGGCGCCGGCTCCGGCGTCGTCGGTGACGGACTGGAAGCCGGGCCTCGCCGTCGTGCACTGCTCGTCGGCGCGGGCGCAGCGCGGGGCGAAGGTGCAGGCGTCGGGCTGGGAGTCGAGGCTCGGCACGAGGCCGGGGATCTCGGGCAGGCGCCGCTTGCCGCCCCCGTCCGCGGCGGCCGAGGCACCGGGCCGCAGGACCGCCGAGAGGAGTCCGCGGGTGTAAGGGTGGCGGGGCGCCGCGAACAGCTCGTCCACGGGGGCCTGCTCGACGGGCCTGCCCGCGTACATGACGAGGACGCGGTCGGCGATGTCGGCGACGACGCCGAGGTCGTGCGTGATGAGGACGATCGCCGTGCCGAGGCGTTCGCGCAGCGACTGGAGGACCTCCAGGATGCCCGCCTGCACAGTGACGTCGAGGGCGGTCGTCGGCTCGTCGGCGATGAGGACGGCCGGGTCGCAGGCGACCGCGATGGCGATCATCACGCGCTGGCGCATACCGCCTGAGAGCTGATGCGGGTACTCGTCGACGCGCTGGGCCGGGGCGGGGATGCCCACGAGGTCCAGGAGTTCGACGGCACGCGCGCGTGCCTCCTTCTTGCTCAGCCCCTGGTGCCTGCGGAGCACTTCACCGATCTGCCGGCCGATGGTGAGCACCGGGTTCAGGGAGGTCATCGGCTCCTGGAAGATCATCGCGATGTCCTTGCCGCGGATCTTCCCGTACGCCTTGTCGTCGCCGCCCGCGAGTTCGCGTGTCCCGAGCCTGATCGACCCGGTGATGTGCGCGGTGGGCGGGAGCAGGCCCATGACGGCCATGGAGGTGACGGACTTGCCGCAGCCCGACTCGCCCACCACGGCGAGGACTTCGCCGGCCGCGAGTTCGTACGAGACGTGGTCGACGGCGTGGACGGTGCGGGTGTCCGAACGGAAGGACACCGAGAGGTCGCGGACACTCAGCACGGGGTCGGGGCTCATCGGGTCGCTCCACGGGGGTCGAGGACGTCGCGCAGGCCGTCGCCGAGCAGGTTGAACGCCAGGGTCGCGGCGACGACGGCGAGGCCGGGGAAGACCGCCATCCAGGGCGCGGGCGCGAGGAAGGACTGGGCGGACGACAGCATCACGCCGAGGGACGGCTCGGGCGGCTGCACGCCGAGGCCGAGGAAGCTGAGCAGGGCCTCGCCGATGATCGCGGCGGGGATGCCGACGGTGGCCTGGACGACGAGCGCCGAGGTCGCGTTGGGCAGGACGTGGCGGAACAGGACGGCGCCGTCCCCTCCCCCGTTGGCGACGGCGGCGGCGACGTAGTCGACGTGCTTGAGCCGCAGGGTCTCCGCCCGGGTGATGCGGATGACGGCCGGGATCTGCGAGATCCCGATCGCGATGGTCGCGTTGGTGAGGGACGGGCCGAGCACCGCGGCGAGGCCGACGGCGAGGACCAGGAAGGGGAACGCGAGCATCGTGTCGGTGACGCGCGAGACGACGCTGTCGGCGAGCTTGCCGTAGTAGCCGGCGAGCAGTCCCAGGGGGACGCCGACGACGAACGCGAGGATCACGGCGAGGACGCCGACCTGCATGGACGCGCGGGCGCCGAAGACGACGCGGGACAGCTGGTCGCGGCCGAGGTCGTCGGTGCCGAGCCAGTGCGACCAGTCGGGCGCGGCGAGCACGTTGCCGAAGTCGGGCTGCGCGGGGTCGTACGGGGCGATCAGCGGCGCGAAGAGCGCGGCCAGGACGAACACGCCGGCGATGACACCGCCGGTCATCGCGAGCCGGTTCTTGCGCAGGGCGCGCAGCTTGGCGCTGCCCGCGGCGCGCGAACGTACAGCTGTCAGGGAAAGGGCCGTGGTCACTTGGCGCCTCCGAGCCGGATGCGCGGGTCGATGACCGAGTACGCGACGTCGACCAGCAGGTTGATGAGGATGTAGGCGGCGGAGGTGCACAGCACCACGCCCTGGAGGGTCGCGTAGTCGCGGGTGAAGACGGCGTCGATGGTGAGCTTGCCGAAGCCGGGCAGGACGAAGATCTGCTCGGTGACGACAGCGCCGGAGATGAGGTGGCCGAGCTGGAGTCCGAGCACGGTCACCACGGTGACCAGGGAGTTCCTCAGCGCGTGGCCGCCGATGACCTCGCGGCGCGACAGGCCCTTGGCGCGGGCGGTGCGCACGTAGTCGGCGGAGAGGGAGTCGAGCATCGCGGCCCTGGTCTGCCGCATGACGACGGCGGCCAGCCCGGAGCCGAGAACGATCGCGGGCAGCACCATGCGGCGCAGGTTGTCGAGCGGGTCGGTGCCGAAGGGGACGTATCCGGAGGCGGCGAAGACCGGGACGGCGATGGCGAAGGCGAGGACCAGGACCATGCCGAGCCAGAAGGTGGGGACCGACAGGCCGAGCAGGGCGAGGCCGTTGGCGATCCACTCGGCGGGCCTGCCACGGCGTACGGCGGCGACGATGCCCGCGCCGATGCCGAGGACGACCGCCAGCAGGAGCGAGAGCGCGGCCAGTTCGAGAGTGACGGGCAGGGCCTGGCCGATGGCGTCGGAGACCGGCAGGCCGGTGCGTGACGAGGTGCCGAGATCGCCGGTGAGGGCGTGCCCGATGAAGCGGCCGTACTGGATGACGATGTTGTCGTCGAGCCCGTACTCGGCGCGGATCGCGGCGAGTGCGGCGGGGCTGCGCTCCTCGCCGGCGAGGGCGAGGGCCGGGTCGCCGGGCAGGGCACGGATCCCCGCGAAGACGACGATCGAGACGAGGAAGAGGGTGATGACGGACTGGCGTACGCGGGTCAGCACGTACGCGGCCATCGGATGGCCCGCGAAGAGGGCGGACCGCCCCTTCGGCAGGGCTATTCGGCTGGTCGTCACTTGGCGTACCCCGCATCCTTCACGCGGACGAGGCCGTCGCCGTAGACGCGGATGCCCGCGACGTCCTTCCCTGCGACGACGTAGTTCTTCTGGCGGTAGAGGTAGACGAGCGCGTGGGCGTCGTTCGCGCGACGGGTCAACTCGCCGTATATCTGGGCGCGTTCGGCGGGGTCGGCCTCGGTGCGGCCGCGCTCGATCAGGGCGTCGGTCTCGTCGTCCGAGAAGCCGTAGGCGTTCATGGCACCCTTCGTCTGCAGGAAGCTGGCGATGTTGCCGTCGGGATCGAGGCGCCCGGACCAGCCGCTGGTGAAGGCGTCGTAGTGACCGGAATCGGTCTCCTCGAGCATCGTCGCGTACTCGGTGGGGCGCAGGGAGACGGCGAAGCCGGCCTCCTTGGCCATGGCCTGGACGACCTGGCCGAGACGGCTGTTCTCGGGCGTGGTGGAGGTCTTGAGTTCGATCTTGAGGGGGGTCTTCACGCCTGCGGCCTTGAGCAGCCGCTTCGCCTTGGCGACATCGCGCTTGGGGCAGGCGGAGGCCGCGACGCCGGGCGCGATGGCGGATTCGGGCGAGACCGGTCCGCAGGCGGGCTCGTACATGCCCTGGAAGACAACCTTGTTGATCAGGTCGCGGTCGATGGACAGCTCGAAGGCCTCCCGGACGCGCACGTCGCGGGCGAGGGGGGTGTCGAGCTTGCCGGGCTTCTGGCCGAGGCCCTTGACGTTGCCGACGTTGAGCCCGATGCCCTGGTAGCCGAGCGAGGGCGAGTTGAACAGCTGGAGCTTGGGCTCGGTGAGCGCGCTCTTCACGTCGACCGGGGCCATCTGGTCGCCGATCTGGACGTCTCCGGAGCGCAGGTTGGCGAGGCGGACGCTGCCGTCGGGGATCGGCTTGTAGATCACCTTGTCGAGGTGGACGTCGCGCGCGTCGTAGTAGTTCGGGTCCTTGGCGAGCACGATGCGGTCGCCGCCGACGCGCTCGACGAACTTGAACGGGCCGACACAGGAGGGGTGGTTCGTGAAGTTCTTGCCGTACTTCTTGAGCGCCGCCGGGGACATCACCATGCCCGAGCGGTCGGCGAGTACGGCGGTGAGCGGGACGTAGGCCTGCTTGAGGGTGAGCTTCACGGAGTACGCGCCGGTGGCCTCGGCGCCCTTGAGCGGGGTGAGTTCGGTCGCGCGGGCCGATCCCGGCAGATCGCGGTGGCGCAGCAGCGAGGTGACGACGGCGGCCGCGTCGAGGGAGGTGCCGTCGCTGAACTTCAGGCCCTTGCGGACGGAGAAGGTGACGGTGCGGCCGTCCGCCGAGGTCTTCGGCAGAGCGGTGGCGAGCTGCGGGACGACCTTGCCCGCCTCGTCGACGTCGTAGAGCTTCTCGCACATCCCGGCGAAGACCGTGCGGCCTACCAGGGTCTGGGCGAGCGAGGGGTCGAGTTTGTCCGGGTCCGCGTTGAGGGCGACGGTGAGCGTGCCGCCGTCCCGTACGGGCCGGTCGTCGGTCATGCGCTCCCCGCCGACCTCGGTGGCCGAGGACTGGAGGGAGCCGCAGCCCGCCGTTGTGGACAACACCAGGGCAACTGCCGTGACGGCAACCGCTGTTCGGCGCACGAGGAGATACCTCCGCCAGGGGACGAGTGTGCGGGACATCCTGTGGATGATCCGTGTGTGATCAAGGAATACCGCAGAACGTATTTCGCATACAGTCCACAGGCAAGAGGGTTGTCCGCATGGCGGAACACATTTGATGAAGATTGAATAACCGGCCCCGACAAAGAAGGTCACAAGACCCCAACCGGCCGGAACGGGCACGCCCGACCGGAACGGGCACAGGATGTCGGGTCCGCGACCATGGGTCCTCCCTAGCGTGAGCGATGTCAACAGGAAGGAGCCCGGGGTGCTTGACCGGCTCAACGAGGCCATGGACCACATCGAGCGCCACCTCGACCAGCGCATCGAGATCACCGAGCTGGCCCGGATCGCGGCGACGTCGGAGTACCACTTCCGGCGGATGTTCTCCGCACTCGCGGGGCTGCCGCTCTCCGAGTACATCCGGCGCAGGCGGCTGACCGTCGCGGGCGCGGAGGTGCTCTCCGGGGAGCGGACGCTCCTCGAGATCGCGGTGCGTTACGGCTACGGCTCGGGCGAGGCGTTCGCGCGGGCCTTCCGGGGCCTGCACGGCGTGGGCCCCGGCGAGGCCAGGCGGACCGGTGCGGCCCTGCGGTCCCAGCCCCGGATGTCCTTCCGGCTCATCGTCGAAGGGAGCAGCACCATGCGATACCGAGTGATGGAGAAGCCCGAGTTCCATGTGGTCGGCAGGAAGGCACGGGTCCCCCTCGTCCACGAGGGCATGAATCCGGCGATCGCCGACTTCGTCCGGGGCATCGACAAGGAGACCGTGCGCCGGATCCACGCGCTGTCCGACCAGGAACCCGAGGGGATCGTCTCGGTGAGCGACGACCTCGACCCGAGCCGCGCGGAGGGCACCGAACTCGACTACTACCACGCGGTGGTGGCCTCCGCCGCAGGCCCTGACGACCTGGACACCCTCGTGGTCCCGGCGGGCACCTGGGCCGTCTTCGACAGCTCGGGCCCGTTCCCGCAGACGCTCCAGCACCTGTGGCGGGACGTGTTCACCCAGTGGTTCCCGTCCAACCCGTACCGGAGCCGTCCGGGCCCCGAGATCCTCAGCACGCGCCTGTCACCCGACGCGGCACAGGCGGACGCCCAGCTGTGGATCCCGGTCGAGCGGGAGTGACGCGAGCGGCCCCGCATGTCACTGCGTACGTGCGGTGACAAGGCCCGATCCGGTCCCGGCCCCGCCCGGGCGGGGCCGGCACGACCGTGGGCCCGGCGTGTGTCACGCTGCTCGACGCCGCGTCCACGGGCGCGGGCCTCCTCGACGACGTCGACATCGCCTTGGTCGGGGAGGCAGTCGCCGCCTGGGACGGCTCACTTCCCCCGCTCGCCTGGGACGAGCTGCCCGACCGCGACCGGCGGCCCGGGGCGCGCCTCGCGGTGCCGGCCGCCGTCGCCCCGTACCGGATCACGGACGAGGACGTGGCGGCCTGGCTGAAGCCGCCCTACACCGATCACTGCCTGGTCCATCTGATCGCGTACGGCGCCTTCGCCGCGATCGACCGCTTCGAGTCCGCCCTGTCCCTGCCCGCCCTCATGGAGAGGCCCTGACCGCGTACGCGAAGGCCTCTTTGGGGTGAAGGCCCGGTGATGCGGACGCACTGAACTGCGCATGGTGCGCATGAGGGGCAGGGGGCGGTGTTGTCCCGGGGCAACTCGTGTGACACTGGCGTCCCCTCCCCCTCGCACAAGGGGCGTACGCCGTGCGTTCTCTCCCTCTCCCCCTCGCGCTGACCGTGCGGGTCCTGCCGGTCGCGGTTCTCGCGTGCGCCGGCTGGGCCTGGACCTCGGGCCCGATGGCGGATTCGTCCCGGCAGCCCGCCGCTGCCCCGCAGCCCTCGACGAAGCGTGCCGCGCAGTCGGCGGCGTCCGCGACCAGCCGCGCCTACGACAAGCCGCCCGAGCCGTGCTCCGCCGTCACGGCGAAGACGGTCGCGGAGCTGGTGCCGAAGGCCGACCCGGCGGGCAAGGAACTCGCCGCCGCCGACCGTTCGCTGCGCCGCGGCTGCTCGTGGAGCGCGCTCAAGGACTACGACTACCGCTGGCTCGACGTCTCCTTCGAGATCAAGGAGTCGGCCGCCGCGGCGGACACCGCCTTCACCGCGCGAGGCAAGGGCGACACGGCGCCCGGCCTCGGTGACGAGGCCCGGATCACCGTCGCCCTCACCTCGCACGACAAGCAGAACACCCGCGAGGCGGTGGTGACGGTCAGGGCAGGCAACGCCCTGGTGACCGTCACCTACAACGGCAGCGACTTCGAGTCCCACGGCGCGCCCCCGACGGACGGCATCTACAAGGGCGCCCTGAAGGCGGCCGGGGACGCGGTGACAGAGCTGACCGGCAAACCGACCGGTTAGATCCGGACCCCACGCGCCTTGGCCAGGGCCACGTAAAGGATCAGCGAGGACCCGAGCCCGACCGCCCAGCCGTAGTCCGCGAGTGGCTTGAGGAACGGGATGAGGCCGTCCACCGGGAACGGTCCCTGCTTGGCGCCCTGCGCGTCGACCGTCGAGTACGAGCCCCCGACGGCGAGGACACCGCCCACGGCGAAGGCGATCACCGCGTTCCAGTTCCAGCCGCCGGAGTACCAGTAGCGGCCGTTCTGCAGATACAGGTCGGCGAGATGGAGCACGGTGCGGCGGATGATCCAGTAGTCGGCGATCAGGATGCCGGCGACGGTGCCGAGCAGTCCGCCGACGACGCCGAGCCAGGTGAAGATGTACAGCTCGGGCGTGGAGGTCAGCTTCCACGGCATGACGAGGACGCCGATGACACCGGTGATCAGCGCGCCGGTGCGGAAGTTGATGAGCTTGGGCGCGAGGTTCGCCAGGTCGTACGCGGGTGACACGACGTTCGCCGCGATGTTCACGGAGATGGTCGCGACAAAGACCGTGATGAGCGCGAACAGCAGCCCGAAGACGTTGTCGGTCTTGCCGGCCAGCGCGACCGGGTCCCAGATCGCGGCGCCGTAGACCTTCTCGGACCCGGACGTCACCAGGACGGACATCAGGGCGAAGAGGGTCATGGTCGTGGGCAGGCCGAGGGTCTGGCCCCAGACCTGGGCGCGCTGTCCTTTGCCGAAGCGCGTGAAGTCCGGGATGTTGAGGCTGAGCGTGCTCCAGAAGCCGATCATGCCCATCAGGCCGGGGAAGAAGATCTTCCAGAAGTCGGATCCCCAGCCGACCTTGGACGGCTCGTCGAGGAGCGGGCCGAAGCCGCCCGCCTTGTTCGCGATCCACACGAGCAGGACGACGGCGCCGACGAGGACGAACGGCGCCGCCCAGTTCTCGAAGCGGCGCAGGGTGTCCATGCCCCGGTAGATGATGGCGAGTTCGAGGACCCAGAAGAGGACGAAACAGAGCCACAGGGTCCACGGGTAGCCGCCGACGTGCGAGACGTCGGCCCAGCCGCCGAAGACCTTCCCGAGCAGGACGAACACGCCCTGCCCGCCGATCCACGTCTGGATGCCGAACCAGCAGCAGGCCACCGCCGCCCGGATCAGCGCGGGCAGGTTGGCGCCACGCAGGCCGAACGAGGCGCGGGCGAGGACGGGAAAGGGTATGCCGTACTTGGGTCCCGCGTGCCCGGTGAGCAGCATCGGCAGGAGCACGATGACGTTGGCGAGCCCGATGGTGAGGACGGCCTGCTTCCAGTCCATGCCGAGCGCGACGAGGCCGGACGCGAGGGTCCAGGACGGGATGCAGTGGGCCATGCCGATCCACAGGGCCACGAAGTTGTAGGTGGTCCAGCGGCGTTCGGCGAGGGGGACGGGACGCAGGTCGTCGTTGGCGTAGCGGCTGTCGGAGGGGTAGGCGTCGGCGCTGAGGTCGATGCCGCCGCCCGCGGGCAGCGTGGGTGGCGCGGTGTCGGTCATGAGCAGGCCATTCGTTCGGGAGCCGGGGGCTCGGACAGCGGGGAGGTGCGAACGGGCCGTGCGGGTGCGGGCGGTGGAGACCCTGGCGGGGAGAGGGACCGGGGGTGTACGGAGGTGGGGCTCAGGCGTTCACCACGCCTCAGGAGTTCACCGCCGGAATCACGTGCTCCCCGTACGCGTCGATCACCTCCTCCTTCGCGTCGTGCATGGCGTAGAGAGCGAACTGGTCGACGCCGAGGTCCCGCAGGGCACGCAGCTTCTCGACCTGGTCCTGTGCGGTGCCGATGAGGCAGAACCGGTCGACGATCTCGTCCGGTACGAACGCCGTGTCGGGGTTC
This sequence comes from Streptomyces sp. CB01635, assembly GCF_002803065.1. GTDB lineage: Bacteria > Actinomycetota > Actinomycetes > Streptomycetales > Streptomycetaceae > Streptomyces. The sequence goes on along the minus strand of NZ_NNBL01000001.1, from coordinate 601,925 downwards.
CCGGTCCTGCCGTGGTGGGCGTAGTCGTAGCCTTGGCGGGCCTTGATGTAGTCGGTGAGTTCGTCGGGGACCATCGAGGAGTGCTCGCCGTACTTGGTGACGAGGTCGGCGACGTGGTTGCCGACCATGCCGCCGAACCAGCGGCACTCCTCGCGCGCGTGGGCGAGGGCCTCGGGCGAGTCGTCGGCGGTGACGTACGCGGGCGCCGCCACACAGATCTTCACCTCGGACGGGTCGCGGCCCGCGCCGGCGGCCGCGTCCCGCACGGCCTTGATCATGTACTGGGTGAGATACGGGTCGGCGAGCTGGAGGATGAACCCGTCGGCCTCCTCGCCGGCCATCTTCAGGGCCTTGGGCCCGTACGCGGCCATCCAGACCGGCAGTCGGGCACCGTCCCGCACCCACGGGAAGCGGACGACCGTCCCGCCGAGGTCGGCCTCGTCGCCGCGGCCGAGCGCCCTGATGACCTTCATGGCTTCGCTGATCCGGGCGAGCGTGTTGGGCTTGCGTCCGGCGACGCGCATCGCGGAGTCGCCACGGCCGATGCCGCAGATGGTGCGGTTGCCGTACATGTCGTTGAGGGTGGCGAAGGTGGAGGCGGTGACCTCCCAGGTGCGGGTGCCCGGGTTGGTGACCATCGGGCCGACGGTCAGGTGCGACGTCTCGGCCAGGATCCGGCTGTAGATGACGAAGGGTTCCTGCCACAGCACGGCCGAGTCGAAGGTCCACCCGTGGGTGAAGCCCTCGCGCTCGGCGCGCTGCATGAGGGAGACGACGCCGGAGGCCGGGGGGTCGGTCTGGAGGACGAGTCCGAAGTCCATGGGATCCACCACGTTTCTAGTTCAGGTACTGGCAGGTGGAGCGCGCGGTGTACACGCCGTGACCGGCACGGCCCGTGAACTCCCGCTCGGTGATGACGAGTTCGCCGCGGGAGAGCACGGTCTCGACGCGGCCGGTGATCCGCTTGCCCTCGTACGCCGAGTAGTCGACGTTCATGTGGTGGGTGTCCGCGGAGACGACCTGCTCGGCGTGCGGGTCGTAGATGACGACGTCGGCGTCGGCGCCGGGCGCGATCGTGCCCTTCTTCGGGTAGAGGCCGAACATGCGGGCCGGTGTGGCGCAGGCGATCTCGATCCAGCGGCGGCGCGAGATGTGCCCGTCGACGACGGCCTGGTGCAGGAGGTCCATACGGTTCTCGACGCCCGGCAGGCCGTTGGGGATCTTCGAGAAGTCGCCGCGGCCCAGCTCCTTCTGCCCGGTGAAGCAGAAGGGGCAGTGGTCGGTGGAGACGACCTGGAGGTCGTTCGTGCGCAGGCCGCGCCACAGGGCCGCCTGGTGGTCCTTGGGCCGCAGGGGCGTGCTGCAGACGTACTTGGCGCCCTCGAAGTCCGGCTCGGCGAGGTTGTCGGTGGACAGGAAGAGGTACTGGGGGCAGGTCTCGCCGAAGACGTTCAGGCCCTCGTCGCGGGCGCGCGCGATCTCGGCGAGCGCCTCCCGCGCCGAGACGTGCACCACGTACAGCGGCGCGCCCGCGACCTGGGCGAGCTTGATGGCGCGGTGCGTCGCCTCGGCTTCGAGGAGCGCCTTCCTGACCTCGCCGTGGTAGCGGGGGTCGGTCTCGCCGCGCTCCAGGGCCTGCTGCACGAGGACATCGATCGCGATGCCGTTCTCGGCGTGCATCATGATCAGGCCGCCGTTGTCGCCGGCCCGCTGCATGGCGCGCAGGATCTGCCCGTCGTCGGAGTAGAAGACTCCGGGGTATGCCATGAACTGCTTGAACGACGTGACCCCCTCGGCGACGAGCAGGTCCATCTCCTTGAGCGTCTCGTCGTGCACATCGGAGACGATCATGTGGAAGCCGTAGTCGATCGCGCAGTTCCCGTCGGCCTTGGCGTGCCAGGCGTCCAGGCCCTCGCGCAGGGTGTGCCCGACGGTCTGGATGGCGAAGTCGACGATGGTGGTCGTGCCGCCCCAGGCCGCCGCCCGGGTGCCCGTCTCGAAGGTGTCGGCGGCGAAGGTGCCGCCGAACGGCATCTCCATGTGGGTGTGCGCGTCGACGCCGCCCGGGATGACGTACTTCTGGCGGGCGTCGATCGTCCGGTCCGCGGTCCAGGATTCCGCGGCGTCGCTGCCGGCCGCGGCGAGGGCCGCGATGCGCCCGTCCTCGATGAGTACGTCGGCGTGGATCTCGTCGGCGGCGGTGACGACGAGTCCGCCGCGGATGACGGTACGGCTGCTGCTCATGCTCTCTCTTCCGTGTCTACGCTGCCTACGGGTTGGTCAGCGGCGTGTATGCGCCCGGGGCGCGGTCGCGGTAGAACTGCCAGCGGTCGCGGACCTCCCGCAGCTTCGCCATGTCGAGGTCACGGACGACGAGTTCGGGCTCCTTGTCGCCCGCCACCTCTCCTACGAACTGGCCCTCCGGGTCGACGAAGTAGCTCGTCCCGTAGAAGTCGTTGTCGCCGTACTCCTCCTGGCCGACGCGGTTGATCGCGCCGACGAAGTACTCGTTCGCGACGGCGGACGCCGGCTGTTCCAGCTGCCACAGGTAGCCGGAAAGGCCGCGCGAGGTCGCCGACGGGTTGAAGACGATCTGCGCGCCTTCGAGGCCGAGCGCGCGCCAGCCCTCGGGGAAGTGCCGGTCGTAGCAGATGTAGACGCCGATCTTCCCGACGGCCGTGTCGAAGACGGGCCAGCCGGAGTTGCCCGGACGGAAGTAGAACTTCTCCCAGAATCCCTTCACTTGAGGGATGTGGGTCTTGCGGTACTTGCCGAGGTAGGTGCCGTCGGCGTCGATCACGGCGGCCGTGTTGTAGAGGACGCCGGGCTGCTCCTCCTCGTACATGGGCAGGACCAGGACAATGCCGTGCTCGGCGGCGAGTGCCTGGAAGCGGCGGACGGTGGGACCGTCGGGGATCGCCTCGGCGTACTCGTAGAACTTCGCGTCCTGCACCTGGCAGAAGTACGGGCCGTAGAACAGCTCCTGGAAGCAGAGGACCTTCGCCCCCTGCGCGGCGGCGTCGCGGACAGCCTGTTCATGGACCTGGATCATGGACTCTTTGTCGCCCGTCCAGGCGGTCTGGAAGATCGCGGCGCGGATCACGGTGCTCATCGGGGACCTCCGGTCGCTCGGTGTGCCGTGAGCCTAGGAAGTCTCTGCCGCGTACCGGAGTTGCACCGTGTCACGTCTGGAGCCGTACGGCGTTCCACGCTGTCACCCTCTCTGCGCGTCGTGGGCGAGGAGGGCGATGTGGACGGACGCGGCCTGCTCGAAGTCGTCGAGGTCGAGCCCGAGGAGCGACTCGATGGCCTCCAGCCTGCGGTAGAGGGCGGGGCGGCTCATGTGGTGGAGCTGCGCCGTGCGCGACTTGTTGCGCCCCGTCGCGAGGTAGGTCCGCAGGACGGGCAGCAGGCCCGGGTCGTCGGCGTACAGGAGCCCGTCCAGCTCGCGTTCGGTGAAGGCCTGGACGTGCGGGTCGTCGCGCAGGAGCCGTACGAGGCCCCGCAGGCGTACGTCGCGAAGGCGCACGACGGGCGGGACGTCCGGGGTGCCGGCCGCGGCCTGCGCGATGTGCAGGGCCTCGCGCAGCCCGGCGGGCACGTCGTCCCAGGCGGTACAGGGCTCGGCGGCCGCCACCACGACCGGCTCCCCCGCCCCTGCGCGCAGTCGGGCCGCGAAGTGTTCGGTGAGCGGTCCCGGGGCCTGGTCGCGGGCGAGGCTGAGCAGGACGGCGGTGGCCCCGTCCGCGAGTGCGGCGGCGAGTCCCGGCAGCCCCAACAGGCGTAGCACGCGATCGAGTTCGGCGGGGTCGCCGTCGCGGACGACGAGCGGGGCGAACGTGCGGCGGTTGACGGGGAGGCCGGCGGCCCTGGCCCGGGGCAGGAGCTGGCGGGCGGGTACGACGCCGGAGACGAGGTCGGTGAGGATGCTCTGCGCGGACTGCTCCTCCCAGGTGTGGGCGGCGCCGCCGAGCATGCGGTGCAGGACAAGGGCCTCGGCGGCGCGTTCGGCGAGGAGCCGTCCGGTGGGGCCGTCGCCCCGGTAGCCGCACAGCACGACGCTGCCCCAGCGCTCGCCGCGCCCGTCGAGGTCGGCGCGGTACCAGTCGGCGCCGTCGGCGCAGCCCGCCCGGCGCGCGATGCGTTCCCAGTCGCGCAGCACGTCGTCCACGGCGGACCGCTCACCGGCCGTGGCGAGGACGCGGTGGGCGAGGTTGGCGACGACGACGGGGCAGCCGCTGTGCGCGGCGACCTCGTCGAGGAGCCGCTGGAGCGGGGCGCCCGCCGTGATGAGTCCGGTCAGCGCCGTGCGGATGCCCTCGGAGAGGCTGACGGCGGCGAACTTCCGTCGGACGAGCCTCGACTGGACCTCCTCCGTGAGTTCGGCGAAGGGGAACGGGCGGTGCAGGACGACCATCGGCAGGCCGTACCGCTCGGCCGCGCGCCGCATGTCCTCGGGGGGTGCGGGGAAGGCGCGGCCGAGCCCGAGGACGACGGCGGCCGCCTCGGCGCGGTGCAGGGACTTGATGTACTCGGTCCTGGCGTGGGCGTTCCCGGCGAGGAGGACTCCGGTGGTGAGGACCATCTCGCCGCCGCTGAGCATCACCCCGACGTCGGCGGCCTCGGCGACGTGCACCCAGCGCACGGGCCGGTCGAGGTGGCCGGCCCCCGCGACCACCTCGGGGTCTCCCGCCGCGATTCGCTCCAGGGCGAGTATCTGCCGTACGGACAGGGCGTGTTCGGCGTCGGTGACGGTCATCGGGGCCCCTTCCTTACCACCACTGCCTCAGGCCGGCAGACCCGCTGCCTCGGGCTAACAGACGCTGTGCAGGGCCCGTTCCAGGATGGCCGCGCCCTCTTCCGCCTCGGCGACGGTGAGCGTCAGCGGGGGCGCGATGCGCAGCACGCTGGTGTTGTGCCCGCCGCCCTTGCCGATGAGGAGTCCGCCCTCGCGGGCCGCCTCGATCACGCGCGCCGCCGCGTCCGGGTAGGCCTCGTCCGTGCCGGGCTTCACCAGCTCGATGCCGATCATCAGACCCCGGCCGCGCACTTCCCGTACGGACTCCGTCGTGGCGCCGACGGCCCGCAGCCGCTCGATGAGGAGGCCGCCGACGCGGCGGGCGTTGCCCTGGAGGTCGTGTTCGAGGAGGTAGATGAGGTTGGCGAGGCCGGCGGCCATCGTCACCGGTGAGCCGCCGAACGTCGAAATGGAGTTGGAGTCAAGGCAGTTCATGACCTCGGCGCGCGCGACGACGCCCCCGATGGACATGCCGTTCCCGATGCCCTTGGCGAAGGTGAGGATGTCGGGGGGACCGTTCTGCCCGTGCGCCTGCCAGCCCCAGAAGTGCTCGCCGGTGCGGCCCCAGCCGGTCTGCACCTCGTCGGCGATCCACAGGATGCCGTGCTCCTGGAGCACCTCGCGGAACGCCGCGTACAGGCCGTCGGGCGGCGAGGTGAACCCGCCGACGCCCTGGATGGGTTCGGCGATGAGCGCGGCGACGCCTCGGGTCTGGCCGAGGATGTCCCGCAGGTCGTCGACGCAGGCCTCGATGAACTGGGCGTCGGTCAGCTGGGCGTACGGGCCCCGGCTGCGCACCCCGCCGTGGACATACAGCGTCTGGAGCGGCGAGAGGCTGGTCGGGGACCAGCCGCGGTTGCCGGTGATGCCGACGGCGGAGAAGGACCGGCCGTGGTAGCTGTTGCGCATCGCGAGGATCTGGTTCGAGCGGCGGTACGCGGTGGCGAGCAGCAGCGCCGTGTCGTTGGCCTCGGTGCCGGAGGTGGTGAAGAAGACGCGGGCGTCCGGGATGCCGGACAACGAGGCGACGCGCTCGGCGAGTTCGACCATCTGCCGGTTGAGGTAGAGGGTCGAGGTGTGGATGATCCGTCCGGCCTGCTCGCTGACGGCCTTGGTCACCTCGGGCAGGGCGTGCGCGGTCATCGTCGTCAGGATGCCGCCGAAGAAGTCGAGGTACTTGTTCCCGGCGGCGTCCCAGACGTGGCGGCCCTCGCCGTGGGTGATCTCGATGGGGCGGTCGTAGTACAGGGCGAGCCAGTCCGGCAGGACGGCGCGGTGACGGGCGTGGAGGTCGGGGGTCATCGAGGTCGCACGGGTCCCTTCATCGGCTCCTTCACGAGTGACAGTGGTCATGGCTGCACCAGCCCTTCGTATGCGTCGGGCCGGCGGTCCCGGTAGAACGCCCACTGCTGGCGCACCTCGTCGATGAGGCCGAAGTCGAGGTCCCGCACGAGGAGTTCCTCGTCCTTGTCGCTCGCGGCGTCGCCCACGGTCTGCCCGCGGGGGTCGACGAAGTAGCTGGTGCCGTAGAAGTCGTTGTCCCCGTACTCCTCCACGCCGACGCGGTTGATCGCGGCGATGAAGTACTCGTTGGCGACGGCCGCGGCGGGCTGTTCCAGCTGCCACAGGTACCCCGACAGGCCGCGGCTCGTGGCGGACGGGTTGTACACGAGCTGGGCGCCGTTGAGCCCGAGCTGGCGCCAGCCCTCCGGGAAGTGCCGGTCGTAGCAGATGTAGACGCCGACGCGGCCGACGGCGGTCTCGAAGACGGGCCAGCCCAGGTTTCCCGGCTTGAAGTAGTACTTCTCCCAGAAGCCCTTCACCTGCGGGATGTGATGCTTGCGGTACTTGCCGAGGTACGTGCCGTCGGCGTCGATCACGGCCGCGGTGTTGAAGTAGAACCCGGACTGCTCGACCTCGAAGACCGGCACGACGACGACCATCCCGGTCTCGCGGGCCAGCGCCTGCATGCGGGTCACCGTCGGCCCGTCCGGCACGGGTTCGGCCCACCGGTAGTGCTCGGCCTCCTGCACCTGGCAGAAGTAGGGGGCGTTGAAGACCTCCTGGAAGCCGATGATCCGGGCGCCCTGCCGGGCTGCCTCCCGCGCATGTTCCTCATGCTTGGTGATCATGGATTCGGTGTCGCCCGTCCAGGTCGCCTGGACCAGCGCGGCGCGTACGACGTGGGCCATGTGCCGCTCCTTTGCCTGTTGCCCCCGCCGGGGGACGTCAGAGAGCCTCTACGCCCGTAGACACAGGCCGTAGAGGGACGAACGTAAGCCTCACCGGCGGCCTTGCCAAGACCATCGCCGTTAACCGACGGAATCGATCATGTTTCGCACCCGTGCGGGTGACGGGTGAGCGGGCGAGGGTCTTCGGGGGAGCCGGGGACCGACGACAACACCGCGAGGTGCGGCACCGGACCCCGCGAGCCCGGCCTGATCCGGACGAGAGGCCCTACGTGGGGAACCCGGCGACCCTGAGGGCGTGCACGACGTCCCAGTACCGTTCGTCGGAGACTCCGCGCGCCGCCTCGACGAGCAGCGGGACGAGGCGGCCCGGGTCGTCGTGCACGCTGCGGGCGGCCTCTTCGGGGGTGCGTACGCGGATGTAGGCGTCGAGGAGCGCGCGGGTCTCGCGGTGGCGGCCCTCGCCGGTGAGGCGGAGCACGGACGCGCCGATCTCGGTGGCGGGGCGTGCCACTCCCTGGCGCAGGATCTGCTGCGCGTCGACGGTGCGTCCCGCGGCGGTGAGCGCGTCGGCGGCGGCCACGAGGAGGTCCGCCGGGAGCGAGGCCGTCTCCCAGAGCAGGGTCGCCCAGTCGGCGCCGAGGCCCGCGCGGTTCAACTCGGCGGCGAGCAGCGGGAATCGGGCGGCGGGCCAGTGGGCGGCCTCGACGAGCGCGCCGTGCGCCTCCCCGCCGCGGCCCTCGGCACGCAGCCGCAGGAGGGTGCCGACGCAGGCGGCGATGGCGGCGCGAGCCTCGCCGTCGAGGCGCTGCGGGGCGGGCGGTGCCGCCTCCTGTCCCTCGACGGCTCCGGCGAACCGGGCGCCGCGCGGGCTCGCGGCGGGGTCCCGTAACGGGCCTTGAGCGGCTGGGGGTGTGGAGTCGACGGTCGACTCGGTCGCACCAGCGACAGGGGCCTCGGCCTCGTCGAGCATCCCGGCGAAACGGGCGCTGCCACGGGGGCGGCGCTTGCGTTCCTTGGGAGGCTTGGAGCGTCCCGGGGGGTCGGGAGGCGCCGATTGCGGGCGCTGCTGCGGTACGGGGAGGGGTGGCGGAGGTGGCGGCTGCCGGTCCAGGTCCGCGATCCTCCGGTGGAGCTCCGCGCAGCGGGCCGTCGCGCGTTCGTGGTCGTCGCGCGCCCAGGCCAGGTCGAGGCGCATCGCCTCGGCCTGTTCGCGCGTGGCGGCCGTGTGCAGGAGCTGCGCCAGTTCCACCTGCCGCTCGGCGGCGTACCGCTGCTCGCGGAGCATCACATCGAGCCGGTCACCGAGCAGGTCGCGGCCGCCGGGCCGTGCGTCGAAGGCGGTGAGCGAGGCGCGGTGCAATGCGCGGGCCCGTACGGCCTCTGCCCCTGCTCCCGCGTCCGCCGCCGCCTCGTAGGACCCGCCACCCACGCCCAGATCCTGGAGCAGGGCTTCCATGACATCCCAGGGGGGCACCTCGGCGCCGGTGAGGCAGGCCCGCATCCCGTCGGGGTCGCGCTGCCAGAAGATGCCGCACCAGCCGGCGTCCTGGTCGAGCCGGGCCAGCAGGTTCCGAAGGTACACCGCGAACTCCCGAACCTGGTCAGGGAGTTGTTCCACTTCCATCACACGCCGCCCGATCCCTCCGCAGAGTGGAGTCTTCCGGTTCGGAAGAAAACACCCTCCGTGTTTCGGGGGCGCTACGGGCCCTTTTCCGGGGCGGCACCGTCCTCACTCGCCGCAGCTAGACAGTCACCAGCGAGCAACTCGCGACGATCTCGTCCATGGAGAGGCCGAGAGTCCGGGCGAGGGCCGCGACCGTGAAGAACGCGGGCGTGGGCGCCCGGCCGGTCTCGATCTTGCGGAGCGTCTCGGCGGACAGACCCGCGCTCGCGGCGACCTCCACCATGCTCCGCCCGCGCCGGGCCTCGCGCAGCAGGAGGCCGAGCCGCTCACCGCGCTCGCGCTCTTCGGGGGTCAAGGGGGTTCGGACCATGGGCCCAGTCTACTGGCAGAACCCCCATTCAAATACCGGTATTGTAATTGGCATGGTGGAACTCAAGACAGACACATCGATCGACGAGATGCGGGAAGCGGGCCGGGTCGTGGCCCAGGCGCTCGCTGCGGTCCGCGAGAAGGCGGCCGTCGGGGTCTCACTCCTGGAGCTGGACTCGGTGGCGCACGGCGTCCTGCGCGCGGCCGACGCGGGCTCCCCGTTCCTCGGCTACCGCCCCTCGTTCGCCCCGACCCCCTTCCCCGCGGTCCTCTGCGCGTCGGTGAACGACGCGATCGTGCACGGCATCCCCGACGGGTACCGGCTGCGCGACGGCGATCTCCTCTCGGCCGACTTCGGCGCCGAGCTGGGCGGCTGGGCCGGCGACTCGGCGATCAGCTTCACGGTCGGCAAGGCACGCCCCGAGGACCTGCACCTCATCGAGACGGCGGAGCGCGCGCTCGCGGCGGGCATCGCGGCAGCGGTCGTCGGCAACAGGATCGGGGACATCGCCCACGCCATCGGGAAGGTGTGCCGGGCCGAGGGATACGGCATCCCGGACGGCTTCGGCGGGCACGGCATCGGCCGCAAGATGCACGAGGACCCGCCCGTCCCGAACGAGGGACGGGCGGGCCGGGGCATGCGCCTCAAGCACGGCATGGTGCTCGCGATCGAGCCGATGGTGATCGCCGGCGGCATGGACGACTACTACGCGGCCCCGGACGGCTGGACCCTGCGCACAGGAGACGGCACCCGCGCCGCCCACGCGGAACACACGGTGGCGATCACGGACGCGGGGCCGCGGATCCTTACGGCACTCTGAGCGCGCCGCCCGCCACAGCTCCGGCTCAGTTGTCCTGAAGGAACTTCTTTGCCAGGGAGTCGCCGAGGGTCACCGCCGCGCCGTGGCTCTCGATCGGGGACGTCTGGTTGTTCTTGAACACGATGTACGTGACGCCGGAGTCCGTGCCGCCGGTCTCCGGGTCCGGGTCGATGCCGAGGGCCTTCGCGGTGGCGTAGGACGCCTCGCCGATGATCTGGTTCGGGCCGGTGTCGCCGACGACCGCGTACTCGACCTTGTTGTTGTAGATGACGGCCACGACGCCGCCGCCCTTGATGCCGGCTCCCGCGTAGTTCCAGATGCTGCTGGAGCTGGGCACGACGACGTAGGGGAGTTTCTCGGCGCTCAGCGCCTTGCCGTCGGACTGGTGGAAGGCCGTGTCGTCCTGGAACCAGGGGTCGGTGCCGGCGTTGCACTGCGTGGTGATCCGACCGTCGCAGTCGATGTCCATGTCGGCCTTCCAGAAGACCGCGCCGTTCTTGCCGCAGACCGGCACGGTCGCCGAGGTCTCCTCGTCGGTGCGGTACTTGCCGTTCGATATCTGCGAGCAGGACGTGACCTTGGCGAGCAGGTCGGCCGCGCTGACCGTGCCTTCCCGGGCGCGCTGGGGGCCGGCCTCGCGGGCGGTGGCGTTCGTGGGGAGGAGAGCCGTGGCGAGCAGCGCGGCTCCGGCGGAGGCGGTGAGGGCGAGCGTTCGGGTACGCACGTGGGGGAGCCCTTCTGTTAGGAAAGTTTCCTTACCTTCGGGCCCAAATCTGGCGCCGCCACAGGTAGCTGTCAACCCCTCGTATACGCCAAGAGGCCCGCGTTTCCCGCCAGTTGACGTTTCTCCCACGTCAGCCGACGGGACCCGCGGGCCCCTCACCGCACGTCCGGTCAGCCTCCGGAGGCGGGCCTCACCACCATCGCCGAACCGCCGCCGCGCCGCACCTTCTCGGCCGCGGCGAGCCACTTGCCGTTCTTCAGGCGCTGCACGCCCGTCGCGGCGCCGATCTCCGGGTTCTGCTTGAAGACGTGGCCGAGTGCCTCCAGGCGCGCTCTCGTCGGCGAGTCCCACAGGCCCGGTTCGAGCTCCGTCGCCGCCGCGTTGCGCTGGCTGGCGCGGGGCGCCGCGATCGCGTCCACCAGGGGCAGCCCGCGGTCGACGAAGCCGGTCAGCGTCTGCAGGACGGTCGTGATGATCGTCGCGCCGCCGGGCGACCCGAGCGCCACCACCGGCTGGTTGTGCCGGTCGAGGACGATCGTCGGGGAGATCGACGAGCGCGGGCGCTTGCCCGGCCCCGGCAGGTTCGGGTCGTGGACCGCGGGGTTGGCCGGCGCGAACGAGAAGTCCGTGAGCTCGTTGTTGAGCAGGAAGCCGCGGCCCGGGACGGTGATGCCGCTGCCGCCCGTCGACTCGATCGTCAGCGTGTACGCGACGACGTTGCCCCACTTGTCGGCGGCCGTCAGATGGGTCGTGTTCTCACCCTCGAAGGTCGTCGGGGCCGCTTTGTCGCCCGGCTCACCGCACTGGCCCGGGTGCCGCGGATCCCCCGGCGCCAGCGGGCTCGTCAGGACCGCGTCGTCCTTGATGAGGCACTCCCGCGAGTCGGCGAACCGCTGCGAAAGCAGCTCCTTCGCCGGTACGTCCTCGAAGTCGGGGTCGCCGACCCAGCGCCCGCGGTCCGCGAACGCGATCCGGCTCGCCTCGATGTAGCGGTGCAGATACTGCTCCTGCGTGGCCTTCGACAGGTCGGTGCGCTCAAGGATGTTGAGCGCCTCGCCGACGGTCGTACCGCCCGAGGACGACGGCGCCATCGAGTAGACGCCGAGCCCGCGGTACGAGGTCTTCGTCGGGGCCTGGAGCTTCGCCCCGTACGCCTTGAGGTCCTTGACGGACAGTCGGCCGGGCCGCGCGACCCGGCCCGACGCCGGGTCCACGGGCGGCTTGTTCACGGTGCGTACGACGTCCTTGCCGATGTCGCCTCGGTAGATGGCGCCGACGCCTTCGTGCGCCAACTCCTCGTAGGTGCGGGCGAGATCGGGGTTCTTGAACCTGGAGCCGACGACGGGGAGCGCGCCGCCCGGCAGGAACAGCTCGGCCGTCGCGGGGAAGTCCTTGAACCGCGCCTGGTTCGCCTCGGTCTGGGAGCGGAACGTGTCGTCGACCGTGAACCCGTCCCGTGCCAGCTTCTGCGCCGGCCGAAGCACCGAGCCGAGCCGCTCGCTGCCCCAGGTGTCGAGCGCGGTCTGCCAGGTGGCGGGCGTGCCCGGCGTCCCGACGCTCAGGCCGCTCGTCACCGCGTCGTTGAAGTCGAGGGGCTTGCCGTTCTCCAGGAACAGGCCCGAGCCGGCGGTGAGCGGGGCCGTCTCGCGCCCGTCGATCGTGTGCACCTTGCGGGTCTTCGCGTCGTAGTACACGAAGTAGCCGCCCCCGCCGACGCCCGCGGAGTACGGCTCGGTGACGCCGAGCGCCGCGGCCGTGGCGACGGCGGCGTCCACCGCGTTGCCGCCCTTGCGGAGGACCTCGATCCCGGCGGCGGACGCGTCCGCGTCGACGCTGGAGACCGCGCCGCCGTAGCCGACGGCGAGCGGCACCTTCTGTGCGGACGCGCGGGGCGAGTGGTTCGCGTCGGACGCCGGGGCGGCGGCGGCACCGACCGTCACCAGCGTGGCCGCGACGGCCAGCCCCGACAGATTCCGAAGACTGCGCAGGCTCCGCGGCTTCCCCGGATACCCAGGATTCATCCGATTCCGCGCAACAGGACGTCTCATCCGTACCTCCAGTCAACAGCCGTCCGCGCAGCGTAACTTCAGTTCCGCATGGCGTCAGGACCCCCTCGAACAAGGATCCGTCCGCCCGCTAGCATGCGCCCCCATGACTGAAGACGTGCGCAACATCGTCCTCGGCGTGATCGCAGCCGGGATCAGCGCCGCCCTTGGCTGGCTCGCCCGCACCTACTTGTGGAAGCGCAAACTCCGCCGCAGGCAGGCCTTCTTCGGGCTGCCCGACAACTCCGAGTCACTCCTCGTGGTCAACCGCGACGCGGGCGGCCCCGAGCTGACGGTGAAGCGTCACGACGTCTTCGCCCTGCTCGAACTCTCGGCGATCATCAAGGACTGCGGGGCGCACGCGCAGGTCGTCGCACACGACACGACCCAGCAGGGCTTCGGGGAACGCACCGAGTTCTGCGTGGGCGGACCGGCATCGAACCGCCGGATGGCCGCCCATATGCACAGCCTCCTGCCGGGCATCCGCGTCAACACGGACCCGGAGCCCGGCCCCGACCGCGGCGCGTTCCAGATAGGCAGCGAGCGCTACCGCCTGGAGCCGGGGATCACGGAGTACGTGCTGCTCGCCCGGCTGACAGCGGGTCAGGGGCACGGCTCGCGCCCGGTCTTCCTCTTCTGCGGCCAGCTGCCGATCACCAACCAGGCGGCCACCCGCTATCTCGCCCGCCACCACGAGCGACTGGCCCGCAAGCACGGCGGCAACGCGTTCGTGCTCCTTCTGAAGGTCGTCAACTCCCAGGCGTACGGCCCCGATGTGGTCGAGCTGGTCGGCGACGTCACCCGCGCCGCCCAGGCGCCGGCCCCCGCGGCCACGCCCCGCGCCTCCTCGCACCGGGCGAAGTGACCCGCCCCTGACCTGGGGCGCGGCGGACGCCGTTGAACAACTAAACATCGTTACCCGTACGTAACTTACCGACGGGTTACCTACGGTAAGACGCCACGGTTACCGTCGGGTCACTTTGCACTGACACGAGTGAGGAGTGACCCGTGGGACAGCCGCGACACCCGCGCAGAGCGCTGCGTACGACCACTGTTGGTGCCGTGTCCGCGACCCTGATCGCCGGGGCGGCGCTGGGCCTGGCCCCCGCCGCGCAGGCGGCGCCGGGGCCGGGCGTGCGCTTCGTCGACATCACCGGCGCCGGCGGCACGGTCCTGAAGGCCAACGTCGTAGCCCCCTCCGACACCTCGCGCAGATATCCGGTCGTCGTGCTCCCCACGAGCTGGGCCGTGCCGCAGATCGAGTACCTCGCCCAGGCCAAGCAGCTCGCCGACTCCGGCTATGTCGTGGTGAGTTACAACTCGCGCGGCTTCTGGCAGTCCGGCGGCGAGATCGAGGTCGGCGGCCCCGAGGACATCGAGGACGCCTCGAAGGTCATCGACTGGGCCCTCGCCAACACCCAGGCCGACCCGGACAAGGTCGGCATGGCGGGCGTCTCCTACGGCGCGGGCATCAGCCTGCTCGCCGCGGGACACGACAAGCGCATCAAGGCCGTGGCCGCGCTCAGCGGCTGGGGGAACCTGATCGACTCGATCTACTCGGGCCGCACCCAGCACTTCCAGGCCGCCGCCCTGCTCTCCGGCGCCGGCTATCTCACGGGCCGCCCGAGCCCCGAACTCCAGCAGGTCATGAAGGACTTCCTCGCCTCGAACCTGGCCAAGGAGGACGACATGATCGCCTGGGGCAGGAAGCGCTCCCCCGAGACGTACATCGACAGCATCAACAAGAACGGCGCCGCCATTCTGCTCGGCAACGCCTGGGGCGACACCATCTTCCCGCCCAACCAGTACGCGGACTTCTACGAGAAGCTCACCACGCCCAAGCGCCTGGAGTTCCGCCCCGGCGACCACGCCACGGCCGAGGCGACCGGACTGCTCGGGCTGCCCAACGACACGTGGGAGGACACGCACCGCTGGTTCGACCACTACCTCAAGGGCGCTGGCAACGGCATCGACCGCGAGCTCCCCGTCCGCATCAAGTCCCGCTCCACCGGCGCGTACGAGAGCTACCCCGACTGGAAGTCGGTCGGCGCGACGAAGAAGAAGATCGCCCTCGCGGGCACGACCACGATCCACACGAACGTCGACTCGGGCGCCAACGGCGGGCTCCTGGAACTGTCGAACATCCTCGACCAGTTCCTGCGGCTGCCCCCGACGGCCTCGGTGCCGCTGCTGCCGCGCCGCTGGGCGGGCGTGTGGCAGTCGGAGAAGTACACATCCGAACAGCATGTGCGCGGGACGGCGAAGCTGCACACCACGCTCACCCCGACCAAGGAGAGCGGAACCCTCGTCGCCTACCTCTACGACGTGGGCCCGCTCGGCCTCGGCAAGCTGGTCAGCAACGCGCCGTACACCTTCCACGGCAAGACACCCGGTGCTCCGTTCGGCGTGGACCTGGAGTTGTTCTCCACGGCCTACGACCTCCCGGCAGGGCACCGGCTCGCCCTGGTCGTCGACACGGTCGACCCGCTCTATATCGAGCACAACCCGACCGGCGCGCAGCTGACCTTCTCCTCGCCGAAGGACGACCCGTCATACGTGTCGATCCCCCTGCGCAAGCAGTGATCTCCGGCTGCTGCCGGGCGGGCATGGCCCTGTGGTCTCTGCAAGGAGCCCCTGCTACTGCACCCCCGGCAGCAGCGTCCCCGGTTCGGCCGGGGCGACGTCGACCGCCTCGACCTTGGGGTTGCGCCGCTGGCGCTTGGACACCCACTGGGCGAACCACGAAAGGAGCATGCACATCCCGATGTAGATCGGAGAGATCACCATCACCACGGGGATGAAGGGCAAATCGTAGTCGAGGTTCGAGGCGATGAGCTTCCCGGCGTGGAGGAACTCCTCGTAGGTGATGAGATAGCCGAGCGAGGTGTCCTTCAGGGCGACCACCAGCTGGCTGATGATGGCGGGCAGCATGGCGCGTACGGCCTGCGGCACGAGGACGTGCGTCATGACCTGGGTCTTGCGCATGCCGAGCGCGAACGCGGCCTCGCCCTGGCCGCGTTCGACGGAGTTGACGCCGGATCGGAAGACCTCGGCGAGCACCGAACCGTTGTAGAGGGCGAGCCCGGCGACGAGGGCGGGCAGCGGCTGGACCTTCAGCGCCACGAAGATGAAGAAGATCATCACCAGGACGGGCATGGCGCGGAAGAACTCCACGACGAGGGTGGCGAGCCAGCGCACCGGCCGGTGGTCGGACAGACGCCCCACCGCGAGCACGGTCCCGAGCACGAGGGAGAGCACGGCGGCCATGGCGAACGCCTTCAGCGTGTTGCCGAGCCCACGCAGGAGCAGCTCCTGGATGCCCTTGTACTCGAACGGCATCCACTTCGTGTACGTGAACTGGTCGGTGTCGAACAGGAGGTAGAAGATCCAGGCGAGCAGGCCGAGCACGATCAGCGTGGACAGCACCCCGTACAGCCGGTGCCGGCGCTCGGTCCTCGGTCCCGGTACGTCGTAGAGGGCCGTCGCGTCGTGGGCAAGAGCTTTCATCGGGGAACTCCCCAGCGCTTCTCGAGCACGTTGAAGATCGCGCTGATGGTGAGAGTGATGATCAGGTAGCCGACGGCGATCCAGAAGAACGTCCAGATGATGTTGTAGCCCAGCTCGCTGAGGGTCTTGTAGGTGCCGAGCAGCTCGTTGACGCTGAACGCGCCGGCGATCGCCGAGTTCTTGGCGAGGGCGATGAGGGTCGAGCCGACAGGCGGGATGACCGACCGGAAGGCCTGCGGGAGAATGACCATCGACAGCGTCTGGCCGAACGTCATGCCGAGGCTGCGGGCCGCCTCGCCCTGTCCCCTCGGCACGGTGTTGATGCCGGAGCGCAGGGCCTCGCAGATGAACGCCGAGGTGTAGCAGCCGAGCGCGAGGATCGCGAACACCTTGAAGGGCAGTACGAGTCCGAAGCGCGGCAGGCCGAGAAGTACCGCGAAGAACAGCAGGGTCAGCGGGGTGTTGCGCAGGATGTTGACCCAGACCGTGCCGAAGACACGGAAGGAGCCGACGGGCGCGACCCGGAACGACGCCATCACGAAGCCGAGGACGAGCGCGAGGATCGAGGCGTAGACGGTCAGTTCGACCGTCCCGAGGAACCCCTTGACGAAGGTGGAGAAATTGCTGGTCAGTACGGACACGAGGCCTCCTCAGTTCGCCGGGTAGCGGTCGATGGGGGGCGGCTTCGGCGCGGGCACTCCGGAGAGGCCGAGCGTCGCGTCGTACGCCTTCTTCCAGTCGCCGTCGTTCTCGCGGGTCTGGAGCGCGGTGTCGATCGCGAACCGCAGCGCGTTGTCGCTCCTCGGTACGCCGATGCCGTAGGGCTCCTTGGAGAACGGCTTGCCGACCAGCTTGAGTTCGTCGGGTGCCTTGGCCGCGAAGCCGAGCAGGATGGCGTCGTCGGTGGTGACGGCGTCGACCTGGTAGGTGAGCAGGTTGTCGACGCAGACCGAGTACGTGTCGTACGCGACGAGCACCGCCTTCGGATAGTCCTTCTGGATGCGCTGGTAGGGGGTCGAGCCGGCCGCGGAGCAGACGCGTTTGCCGTCCAGGTCCTGCGGTCCGTTGATGTCGTGCTCGTCGGTGCGGACGAGGAGCGACTGGCCGGCCATGTAGTAGGGGCCGCCGAAGCCGACGAGCTTCTTGCGGTTGTCGTTGATCGTGTAGGTGCCCACGTAGTAGTCGATCTGGCCGTTCTGCAGGGCGGTCTCGCGGTTGGCCGAGGCGATCGTCCTGAAGGCGACCGACGAGGGGGCGAAGCCGAGGGACGCGGAGATCATCTTGGCGATCTCGATGTCGAAGCCGGAGTAGACGCCAGTGGCCGGGTCCTTCTCGCCGAGGTAGGGCTGGTCCTCCTTGGCCCCCACGACGAAGTGCCCGCGCTTCTTCGCCTTGCGCCACGTCTTCGAGTCGGTCAGCTCGAACCCTTTCGCCACCTGGTACTTGGGCAGTTGCGCGTCCGACGGGCCCTTGGCCGGCGGGCTGCCCTCCTTGCCGCAGGCCACCGCGGCCAGGGCGGTGAGGGCGAGGGCGGCGACGGCGCGGAACACACGTGTCTTGCGCAGCATGGATCGGTCCACCCCCGTCAGTGCTTGAGGATCTTGGAAAGGAAGTCCTTGGCCCGCTCGCTGCGCGGGTTGGTGAAGAAGTCCTCGGGGGTGCGGTCCTCGACGATGCGGCCGTCGGCCATGAACACGACGCGGTTGGCGGCGGAGCGGGCGAAGCCCATCTCGTGGGTGACCACGACCATGGTCATGCCGTCGCGGGCGAGCTGCTGCATCACCTCAAGGACCTCGTTGATCATCTCCGGGTCGAGGGCCGAGGTCGGCTCGTCGAAGAGGAGGGCCTTGGGGTCCATGGCGAGGGCGCGGGCGATGGCCACGCGCTGCTGCTGGCCGCCGGAGAGCTGGGCGGGGTATTTGGTGGCCTGCGAGGCGAGCCCCACCCGGTCGAGGAGTTCCTGGGAGCGCTTGTCGGCCTCGTCCCGCTTGCGGCCCCTGACCTTCATCTGGGCGAGGGAGACGTTCTGCAGGACCGTCTTGTGCGCGAAGAGGTTGAAGGACTGGAAGACCATCCCCACCTCGGCCCTCAGATGGGCGAGGGCCTTGCCCTCCTCCGGAAGCGGTTGGCCGTCGAGTCGGATGTTCCCCGACTGGATCGTCTCGAGCCTGTTGATCGTCCGGCAGAGCGTCGACTTTCCCGATCCAGAGGGGCCGATGACCACCACCACCTCCCCCTTGCCGACGGTGAGGTTGATGTCCTGGAGGACATGCAGCTCCCCGTAGTACTTGTTGACGTCACGCAGCTCGATCAACGGATCGACGGCCATGGCAAGACCTGCCCACTCTCAGCTGTGTCGGTCCGCGCAAACTACCCACGTCAATTTGGGACTTGACCGGCGACACGCACGTAGGGCCATTAACCGTATTTGCGGTTCTACGTCTCCGAAGCCTCGGCGTAGAACTGCGACAGCTCGGGCGCCCCACTGGTCGCCCATTCGTGGCCCGCGGCGACGACGTCGACCTCGCGGCCGGAGGGCAGCCGCACCACCGGCTGCCCGTTGGGCCAGATCACCCATGTCGCCTCCGGCACCTGGCGGACGAGGACCGTACCGAGGTACAGGCCCGCGTCGTTGCCGAGCCACGGCAGCGCTTCCTCGTCCTCGCGCCAGCGCGGCACCAGTTGGTCGAGCGCCTCCAACGACGCGACGGAGTCGTCCAGTTCGACCCCGGCCTCATGCGCCTGCGAGCGCAGCAGCTCGCACTCGGAGAGAAGTTCGGCGATCCCCTCGGCCCCGCCGTCACCCTCGGTGAAGACGGCCACGCCGAAGGCGGAGCCGTGCTTCCTGCGCCAGTTGTCCAAGAAAGGGATGTTCATACCGCTCACCCTGACATCCCCGCAGGCCGTCGCACCACAGGGCGCGCTGAGCTCCATTACGGAGAGTTCGGGCCACGTTCGCACGCGGCTCATTGACGCGAACCTGTCTCCTCTTTAGCTTCATGGCTCACCTGTCACGTCTCACCCACCAGTGGAGGGAGTCGGTCGTGCGCCGACGCGTCTGGGGAACGGCAGCTGTACTGGCGCTCTTTACGGGCTTCGCCCCGACCGCCGTCGCGCACGCCGCCCCGCACAGACCCGAGCCGCTCCCCCTGGAGCGGCTCTTCGACAACAGGGCGGTCAGCGGCGACGACCGGGCCGGGGAGGCCGACTTCGACGGCTCGGGCAGCTCGCTCTCCGCCGCTGACCTGTCGGCGGCCGGCTGGACTCCCGGCCGCGCCTTGGGTGTTGAGGGCGCCCGCCTCACCTGGCCGCGCACGGCGGCGACCGGGCCCGACAACGTGCGCGCCGACGGCCAGCCCGTCCGCGTGCACGGCCGGGGCGACGCGCTCGCCTTCCTGGTGGCCGGAACGGGCGGCGACGCGGCCGGTAGCGGCACCGTGCGTTACCGGGACGGCTCGCGCTCCGCGTACCGCCTCACCGCGCCCGACTGGCGCACGGGCCCGCTCGCCACCAAGTCCGTGGCGCTCCCCCACCGCAACACGCCCGGCGGCCAACTCGCCGAGCAGACACGGCTGTACGTCGTCACGGTGCCGGTCATCAAGGGCCGCGAGATCGCCTCCGTGGACCTGCCCCGGGACCCGGGCACCCCCGATCTGCATGTCTTCGCCCTGTCGGTGCGCTCGCCCGCGCCGGGGTGGACCGGCACCTGGTCGGCGTCCACCGCCGGATACGCGGCCGTCGGCCCCTGGGCGGACCGCACGGTGCGGCTCGTCGTGCACACCAGCGCGGGCGGGCCGCGCGTGCGGATCCGGCTCGACAACACGTTCGCGTCGGCGCCGGTGCGGGTCGGGAGCGCGACGGTGGCCGTGCAGGACGCGGGCGCCGGGGCCAAGGGTAAGCCGGTGCCGCTGACGTTCCGGGGCTCCGCGGGTACGGAGATCCCCGCGGGGACGCAGGCGTTCAGCGACCCGGTGGGCTTCGATGTGCCGGCCGGCGCGAATCTGCTGGTCAGCTTCCATCTTCCGGAGGCGGTCGCCACGGCGCCGGTGCACAGCCAGGCGATCCAGCGCTCGTACGTGAGCCTGCCGGGCGATCACACGGCGGAGGCCTCGGCGGCCTCGTACACGTCGACGATCACGTACTGGCCGCTGCTCACCGGCGTCGACGTCAGCGGCGGGCCCGGGTCGGTCGTTCTGCTCGGCGACTCCATCACGGACGGCGTGAAGTCGACGCCGGACGCGAACCACCGCTGGCCCGACGTGCTCGCCACCCGGCTGCGCGAGCAGGACGCGGTGCCGCACTACGGAGTCCTGAACCAGGGGATCTCGGCGAACCGGGTGACGGGCGACCGCTATCCGGGGGACGGCGTCTCCACGGACACGGGCGGTGTGAGCGCGCTGCACCGCCTCGACCGTGACGTGCTGTCCCAGACGTCGGCGCGCACGGTCGTCGTCTTCCAGGGCGTCAACGACGTACGGGCCGGCTTCAGCGGGGCCCAAGTCGTCGCCGGGCTACGGGAGATCGCGACGCGCGCCCACGCGCGGGGCCTGCGCGTGGTCGGGGCCACGGTCACTCCGTGCGAGGGCGAGACCCTGTGCACAGCCACGGCGGACCGGGAGCGGGAGGTCGTCAACGCGTATGTGCGGGACAGCGGGGGCGACTTCGACGCGGTGGTCGACTTCGACGCCGCGGTGCGCGATCCGGCGCATCCCGCGCGGATGCGGCCCGAGTACGACAGCGGGGATCATCTGCATCCGGGGGACGCGGGGCTCGACGCGATGGCCCGGGCGGTGGATCTGGGGGCGCTGAAGCCGTAGAGCTCCGCCCCGGCCCCCGCGGATCGCAGAGGGCCTTAGACCTCCAGGTCCACGACCACCGGGGCATGGTCCGAGGCGCCCTTGCCCTTGCGCTCCTCGCGGTCCACGTACGAATCCTTCACGGCCCCCGCGAACGCCGCGTTCCCGTAGACGAGGTCGATGCGCATGCCTCGGTTCTTGGGGAAGCCGAGCTGGCGGTAGTCCCAGTAGGTGAAGGGGTGGTCGTACTTCAGAGGCCGCGGGACCACGTCGGACAGGCCCGTCTCACGGAGCGCGGCGAGCGCGGCGCGCTCCGCCGGGGTGACGTGCGTGGCGCCGTCGAAGAGGGAGATGTCCCAGACGTCGTCGTCCGTCGGCGCGACGTTGTAGTCGCCCATCACGGCGAACGGGCGGGAGCCCCCCGCGTCGCCTGCGACGGCCGCCTTGAGCGCCTCGAACCACTGGAGCTTGTACGCGTAGTGCGGGTGGTCCACCTCGCGGCCGTTCGGCACGTATACCGACCAGACGCGCGCCGGGCCGCACGTGGCGGAGATCGCGCGGGGCTCGTGGGCGCCTTCGTAACCGGGGTCGCCGGGCAGGCCGGTCACGACGTCCTCCAGGCCGACGCGGGAGATCAGCGCCACGCCGTTCCACCGCCCGTTCGCGTTCACCGCGGACTCGTAGCCCAGCTCGCGCAGCTCGTCCGCGGGGAACTGCTCGGCCGTGCACTTGGTCTCCTGGACGCACAGCACGTCCGTCCCGGTGCTCTCCAGCCAGGCGAGGAGCCTGGGCAGCCGGGCGGCGATCGAGTTCACATTCCAGGTAGCAATCCGCATGCCCACAACCTACCGGGCGGGTACGACAACGCCCGCCGAACCCGGGACGGCCGTCGGCGGGGCGCGATGGACAGCACGCGACAGGCGCGATAGGCAGGCTACCTTGCAAGTTTCTCTGTTTGAAAGTTAGCCTGTCGAAGCATCTCCCCCCGGATCCGCAAGGAGCACCCCCCATGCCCGCCACCACCCTCGACGAGCGCACCGCCCTCGTCCTCATCGACCTCCAGAACGGCATCCTCGGCCTGCCGACCGTCCACCCCGCCGACGGAGTCCTGAAGAACGGGGCCACGCTCGCGGACGCTTTCCGCGCCAAGGGCCTGCCCGTCGTGCGCGTCCGCGTCGCCTGGTCCCCCGACGGCGGCGACCTGCCGGTGAGCCGGTCGGCCGCCCCCGGGCTCACCCAGGCGCCGCCCGCCGCGTTCTCCGAGTTCCCGGACGAGCTCGGCCCGCTCGGCGACGACATCGTGATCACCAAGCGGCACTGGGGCGCCTTCACCGGGACGGAGCTGGACCTCCAGCTGCGCCGCCGCGGAGTGACGCAGATCGTGCTCGCGGGGATCTCGTCCTCGATCGGCGTCGAGTCCACCGCCCGCTCCGCCTTCGAGCTGAGCTACCACCTCACGGTGGTCGAGGACGCGACGACCGACACGGACGCCGCGTCCCACGAGCACAGCTTCGGCAAGATCTTCCCGCGGATCGCGGAGCTCGCCACGACCGAAGAGATCGTCGAACTCCTCGGCCGGTAAGGGGAGTTCACAGCCCGCGAGGGTGCTCAGAGCGTCGCGCACTCCTCCGGCGTCAGCCGCAGGTTGTCCGTCCCGCCGAGCGCCGCGATCTGCCCGTCGTAGATGGGCCAGGCCAGGTCGGTCAGCAGCGCGTCATGGATGTCGTACGCGCGCTGCGGGCCGACCTCGCGAAGGTAGTCGATGACCTCGGCGATCTTGTTCCAGGGGGCCATCACGGGCACGAGGAGCGTCTCGACGGGCTGGTCGGGGACGGTGAACGCGTCGCCGGGGTGGAAGACGCGGCCGTGGTCGATCAGATAGCCGACGTTCGTGATGCGGGGGATGTCCGGGTGGATGACGGCGTGCAGTTCGCCGTGGACCTGGATGTCGAAACCGGCCGCCTCGAACGTGTCGCCGTGCCCGACCGTGTGCACCCGGCCCGGGAACGCCGTCGAGATCTTGTCGGCCACGGACTTCAGGGTCCAGATCTCGGTGGCCGGGTCGGCTTCGAGGGCCACCCGCAGCCGGGTCTCGTCGAAGTGGTCGGGGTGCTCGTGCGTCACGAGGATCGCCTCGGCGCCGACAGCCGCGTCCTCCTCGCAGAAGCCGCCCGGGTCGATGACGAGCGTCCGCCCGTCCTTCTCCAGGCGGACGCAGGCATGGATCTTCTTCGTGAGCTTCATGGGAACCATCCTGCGCTCCCGGCCCGCGTCCGGCCCGTCCCGGCACCCGGTCGTCTACTCCTGCGGCGTGGTCTCCTCGCGGATCACGGCCTGGGCCACCTTGAACGCCGAGTTCACCGCGGGCACGCCGCAGTACACGGCGGCCTGGAGCAGCACTTCCTTGATCTCGTCGGCGGTGAGGCCGTTGCGCAGGGCGGCGCGGGTGTGGAAGGCCAGCTCTTCGAGGTGGCCGCCGGCGACGAGCGCGGTGAGCGTGACGCAGCTGCGCATGCGGCGGTCGAGGCCGGGCCGGCTCCAGATCTCGCCCCACGCGTAGCGGGTGAGGAATTCCTGGAAGTCGCCGGAGAAGGCATCCGCCGAGGCCAGCGCCCGGTCGACGTGCGCGTCGCCGAGCACCTCGCGGCGCACCTTGAGACCGATGTCGTGCCGGTCGGGCCGGACCTCCGCCTCGGGCTGGGCCTCCGTCGGCCCGATCTCCGCCACGGGGGCGACCGGCGGGGGCGGCGGCGCGAGGACGGGCTTGACGGGGGCGGCGGGGATCGCGTGCTGCCCGGTCTCGTACGCGGGCTGCCAGGCCGTGGAGAAGTGCCGTACGAGGAGGTCGGTGACGGCGGCGGGCTGCTCGACCGGGGCGAGGTGCGAGGCGGCGGGCACGACGGCGAGCCGCGCGTCCGGTATGCCGGCGACGAGGGTGCGCGCCTGGGCGGGGCCCGTCACCTGGTCGTCGGAGCCGACGAGGACGAGCGTGGGGACGCCGATGGAGCCGAGCTCGGCCCGTACGTCGAAGGACGCGAGCGCCTCGCAGGCGGCGATGTAGCAGCCCGGGTCGGTGGTGCGCACCATCTGCACGGCCCAGTCGGTGATCGCGGGCTGGGCGGCCGCGAAGCCGCTGGTGAACCAGTGCTCCGGGGACGTGCGGGCGATGGGGTCGAGGCCGTTGCTGCGGACGATCACGCCGCGCTGGCGGAACTCGTCGGCGGTGCCGAAGCGGGGCGAGGCCGCGATCAGCGCGAGGGAGGCCACGCGCTGGGGGTGGCGCAGCGCCAGCTCCGCGCCGATGGCGCCGCCCAGGGAGCAGCCCGCGTAACCGAAGCGCTGCACGCCGAGTTCGTCGAGCGTGGCCAGGAGCCGCGCGGCGAGGTCGGCGACGGAACCGGCCGGGTGGGCGGGGGCGCCGCCGTGCCCGGGCAGGTCGAAACGGAACACCCGCCACTGCCGGGCGAGCTCGGGTACCTGCCGGTCCCACATGTGCCAGGTGGTACCCAGTGAGGGACCCAAGATCAGGACTGGGGCGTCTTCTGGCCCGTCAAAGCGGTATTGCAGGGTGTTCTTCGGTGTCTCACTCACGCCCTGCACGGTCTCACATCTCGCAATTTCTCACACGACTGGGTGGACACCCCGTGCAGGCCATCCCACGTTGTGGAGGCTTCGCGAAGATCCTCCACGTCCGGCTTGACGTACCACCGCTTGGTGGCCGGCACGTTCGTGTGACCGGACCACGGCAAGGGCGGATCCCGCTCGCCGGCAAGGGACTTGGTGTCCTTTTCCACGATGTGCTGACCGAACCCGCTGCAGGCCGCGGTCGACCGGGCGCGGGCCACGACACCGGCGGGTGAACGATCATCAGATGGAGCCGATCGGAACCTTGGTTGACCTTCACCTTGGGGGAGGCCACAGCATCGGTGGGGCCGGGCGATGTGCTCGGCATGAGTGAGGAGTGGGCATGGGGTTGCTGAGCATCGGGGCGTTCGCGAAGGCGTCGCGGCTGTCACCGAAGGCGCTGCGTCTTTACGACGAGCTCGGCCTGCTGCCCCCCGCTCGCGTCGACCCGGTGACCGGCTACCGCCTCTACGCGCCGGAGCAACTGGACCAGGCTCGACTGGTCGCCTGGCTCCGACGTCTGGGGATGCCCCTGGCCCGTATCCAGCACGTCTGCACGCTGGAGGCGGGCCCGGCGGCCCAGGAGGTCCGCGCGTTCTGGGCCCAGGTCGAGGCCGACACCGCCGCACGGCGGGACCTGGCCACCTTCCTCATCAATCACCTGTCCTGGAAGGACCCTGCCATGTCCCCGACCACCAAGCCCCTGGGAATCCGTTACGCCGCACTGTCCGACACGGGCCTTGTCCGCGAGAGCAACCAGGACACCGCCTACGCCGGGTCCCGCCTGCTCGCCGTCGCCGACGGCTACGGCAGTCGGGGCGCCTCCGCGAGCGCGGCCGCCGTTGACGCACTCAAGTACCTCGAAACCGACGGCGTCCCGGCGGGCGATCTCCTCAACGCCCTTGAAGACGCCGTCGAACAGGCCAAAGAGGCCGTGCACGGCGTCGCCCGCACCGGGTCTTCACCCGAGGAGGCCGGCACGACACTCACCGCGATGCTCTGGACCGGCTCACAGCTGGCCCTCGTCCACATCGGCGACTCCCGCGTCCACCTCCTGCGCGACGGAGAGCTGTTCCAGATCACGCATGACCACACCATGGTGCAGTCGATGGTCGACGAGGGCCGCCTCACCCCGGAAGAAGCCGCCTCCCACCCCCAGCGCTCGCTGTTGGTACGAGCCCTGGGCCAAGGAGCCGACGCCACCCCCGACCTGCGCCTCCACGACGCCCGGCAGGGAGATCGATACCTGCTCTGCTCCGATGGTCTGTCGACCGTCGTGCCGACCGAAGAGATCCACCGGGTTCTCTCCGAGATCAGGGAGCCCGAGCAGGCGATCCGCGAACTCGTCGCCCTCGCCAACGGCTCCGGCGGTCCCGACAACGCCAGCTGCGTGGTCGCCGACGTCATGGAGCTCCAGCAGTAGGAGCGTGCAGCATGCACGTCGAGTTGCGCCGGAAGGTGGATACCGTGATGCAGTGAGCAACGACATCATCGCGGCGTGGGACCGCGTTGAATCCTGGTTGAAGGTCGGCGCACCGAACTCTTACGCGTCGCTGCGCCCACCTGCCACACCGGAGCAACTCGCGGCAGCGCAGGCCCGGATGGGGATCAGCTGGCCGGGAGAACTGGCGGCGCTGTGGCTGCTGCATGACGGTGCCGAGGCGTTCGAGGTGGATGGTGATGAGGAAGGCGAGGTGAATCCCGCGAAATCCTGGTCGGCTGTACCTTCCTGCCGCTGGACGAGTGCGCCCGAGTGCACGCCCCGCGCAGCGACAGCGAAACCGGCACTGTCGGCTTCGCCAGGTGGGTGCCGGTAACAGGCGCCGACGACGACTACGCGGGAGAAATGGTGCTGGTGGGCGGCCCCGACGCAGGCCGTGTCGGCCGCTGGTCCTCCAGTGACAGCAGCTGCCTGCACCACGAGTACGCCAGTTTCAGCACTTACCTGGACGCGGTCGCGGATGCGCTGGAATCGGGTACGGGACCGCTCGCGTGCCGCAACAGGGTCGTGCCGGGCGTGGCGCTGGGAAGCCTGGTGTGGCAGGACCCGCAGGCGGTGTCCGCTGTGGAAGCCGAATGGGTACCTGTCCACCGGAGCCGATGACGTGACGATGCCCCGCCACCCTGCGAGAGGGTGACGAAGCACCGTTGCTGCCGGGTCAGCGAGTTGTCCGGTGGCCTCAAGAGGCCGGTTCTGTCTGCTACTTCATCTCGCAGACGACGACGTCCTTGGAGGGGTCGCAGCCCTCGAAGTGGTCGTTCCCCGGGTTGAGGACGTACGGGTCGTCGTGCAGCAGGCGCCACTTGCGGGGGAACCCGTTGCCGCCCATCCGGCTCATCGCCTGGGTGTTGACGTTGTTGGACATCGACGACCGGCCGCAAACACGGGGTAACTCACGTGGCAGGAGCCAGAGTTGACGGACATTGAGGAGACAGTTCACGGTTGCCTGGCGGACCCGCCGAAGTCCTGGGACCGCCCCCTGTGGGGTTCTCCGGACCCGGCTGTCTGCGCGTTTGCTGTGCCTGGTGCCGGGTACGTTTTTGCCCCCCTGAAGGAGGGCGCCATCGCGGGGCAGGCGGCACAGCCTGCTGGTGGCGGCGAAGGTGCGCAGCTCGCCGTGTTCGCGGCCGGCGCTACGGCGTCGTCGTCGACACCACGTACACGAAGGGCTTCGCCGGGTTCTCCCGGTTCACCACGATGTCCAGGGTCGGCTCGGGATTCTTCTGCTTGTGGGTGAGGCCCCGGTACGGGCCGGGGCCGTCGAAGGCCCAGCCGACGACCTTCTGGTTGCGCGGGCTGATGGGGACCTCGTCCTTCTGCAGCTTGGACGAGCTGGTCCCGATGGTCTTCAGGAACTTGTCGAGGCCCGAGTCCGTGGTGCGGAAGCGGACGTAGAGGCGACTCGTCCTGAGGTTGTTCGTCTCGTAGTACGCGACGCCCTTGGCGGAGGAGACCGGTATCGGTACCTGGTACAGCCGGCGCTGGACCTTGGACGGCCAGCCGATGGTGAGGCCTGTCGCGGAGTACTTGGCTTCCTTGTCCTTGCCGCTGTTCCGGCTCTGGTTCGCGGAGATCACCAGATAGCCTGCAGGCACGCCGATGAGCAGCACGATCGTGAGCAGCGTCAGCGCGCGGCGGCGGATGACCCTCCGGCGGTTTCCAGGGGGGCGCTGCCCTTCGTCGGGGGACGAGGGCTGGCGTGGCACGGTCATTACTTGGGTCCCTGGGTCTCGCCGGCGGCGCTCGCCGGGCTTTGCGGGCCGAGGCCGAAGCCCTTGCCCTGGTGGTAACGCTCGTAGCGCTCGTACCGTTCCACGCGCCTGCGCTTGGCGCGGCGGAAGCGGCGGGCGACGAGCCGTGCGAGGTCCGCGGCGCCGACCATACCGGCCTCGGGGCCGAGCTGGGCGCGGGCGATGCGAGCCTCGGGGCGGTAGCCGCGGCCGGTGAGCTGGCGCCTGAAGGCGTCGCGGGCCGGGCCGATCAGCAGGTCGTCGGCCGCGGAGACGCCGCCGCCGATGACGAAGCAGGACGGGTCGAGGGCGGCCGCGAGGTTCGCGATGCCGACGCCGAGCCACTGGCCGATGTCCTGGAGCAGCTCGATGCACATGGCGTCGCCCTCACGGGCGAGCTCGGTGATGAGCGGGCCTGTGATGTCGGAGACGTTGCCCTTGACGCGCTCGATGAGCCCGTACGCGACCGGGGAGTCCGCGGCGGCGAGCTCGCGGGCCTCGCGCACGAGGGCGTTGCCGGAGCTGTACTGCTCCCAGCAGCCGCGGTTGCCGCACGGGCAGCGGTGACCGCCGGGGACGACCTGCATGTGGCCGAACTCACCGGCGACTCCGAACTTGCCTCGCTTGACCTGGCCGTCCTCCAGGATCGCGCCACCGATGCCGGTGCCCAGCGTGATCATGACCAAGTGGTCCTCGCCACGGCCCGCCCCGAAGCGCCACTCGGCCCAGGCGGCCGTGTTCGCGTCGTTGTCGACGAGTACGGGGACGGAGAGGCGGCTGGAGATCCGGTCCCGGAGGGGCTCGTTACGCCACGACAGGTGGGGCGCGAACAGGATGCGGTTGCGGTCCGCGTCGACCCAGCCGGCCGCGCCGATGCCGACGGCGTGCACGTCGTGCCGGTCGGAGAGGTCGAGCACCAGCTCCGTGATCGTGTCCTCGACGACCTTGGGGCTCTTGGACTTGTCCGGAGTCTCCGTGCGCAGGGTCTCCAGGATGTTGCCGTCGGCGTCGACGACGCCCGCCATCACCTTCGTACCGCCGATGTCGATACCGACGGTCGGGACGCGCGGCGCCGTCAGGTGGGAACGGCGCTCACGCGTGCCGACGGTCCGCAGGACGGTGGCTCGTGCGGAGCCGCGGTGGGCGAGGTCGCGGTAGGTGCTCATCGCGCCGATTGTGCCATTTCGCTGCCGCGGGGGCGTATCCGAGCGGTGCCGGTCACTCTTGGTGGGCGTGGCGCTACCGCGGGTCCGTTTCCGGCCGCGGGTTGTTTTTGGCCGGTCGCGCCCCGCGGCGGAGCCGCGAAGTGTCACAGCCCCGCGCCCCTACGGGCGCCCGGCCTACGGAGCGCCCTGTCCTACGGAGCCTCCCGGCCCTCCAGCTCGTGGCGCAAGTCGTCCAGCTCGCTGCCGCCTGCCATTTGGCGGGTCAGTTCGTCGAGGGTGATCTCGTCGCGGGCGTAGCTGCCGAACATCGCGCCCCTCTTCAGGAGGACGAAGCGGTTGCCTACGAGGTACGCGTGATGCGGGTTGTGCGTGATCAAGACCACGCCGAGGCCCGCGTCCCGCGCGGCGGCGACGTACTTCAGGACGACGCCGGACTGCTTGACGCCGAGGGCGGCGGTCGGCTCGTCGAGTACGAGGACCTTGGCGCCGAAGTAGACGGCGCGGGCGATCGCCACGCACTGGCGTTCACCGCCCGAGAGGGTGCCGATGGGCTGGTCGACGTCGCGCAGGTCGATGCCCATGCGGAGCAGCTCCGCGTGGGTCGTCCTGCGCATCAGGTCGACGTCCAGCCGCTTGAAGGGCCCGGAGCCCTTCGTCGGCTCGGAGCCGAGGAAGAAGTTCCGCCAGACCGGCATCAGCGGGACGACGGCGAGGTCCTGGTAGACCGTGGCGATACCGCGGTCGAGGGACTCGCGCGGATTGGCGAGCCGGGTCTCCTCGCCCTCGATGCTGAAGGAGCCGGAGTCGTGCCTGTGCAGACCCGCGATGATCTTGATGAGGGTCGACTTGCCCGCGCCGTTGTCGCCGAGGACACAGGAGATCTCGCCCGCGTGCACGACGAGGGAGACGTCTTCCAGGGCCCGGATGTTGCCGTAGTACTTACTGACGCCATCGAGCTCGACGAGCGCCGTACGCTCTGCGGTCTCGGTCATTTCGTCGCCTCCGCGCGCTTGCGGACCCACGCGTTGAGCAGGGTCGCGAGGAGCAGCATCGCCCCGAGGAAGAACTTGAACCAGTCCGGGTTCCACTCGGCGAACACGATGCCCTTGCTCGTCATGCCGAAGATCAGGGCGCCGATGGCCGCGCCGACCGCGGAGCCGTAGCCGCCGGTGATCAGACAGCCGCCGATGACGGCCGCGATGATGTAGATCAGCTCGTTGCCGACGCCCTCGCCGGACTGCACGACCTCGAACGAGAACAGCAGGTGCTGTCCCGAGATCCAGGCGCCGAAGGCGACACCCATGTAGAGGCCGATCTTGGTCTTGTTGACCGGGACACCGACGGCGCGGGCCGCGTCCTCGCCGCCGCCGACCGCGTAGATCCAGTTGCCGACGCGGGTGCGCAGCAGGATCCAGGTGGCGACGACGATCAGGGCGAGCCACCACAGGATGGTGATCTTGAAGTCGACGCCGCCGACGGTGAGCGTGGAGGCGAAGACGTCCTTCGCGGAGGAGAAGCCCTCCATGTCGGAGATCGACTTGGTGGAGACGGTGCCGCTGATCAGCTTGGTGAAGCCGAGGTTCATGCCGGTCAGCATCAGGAACGTGCCGAGCGTGATGATGAAGCTCGGTGGGTCCGTGCGGGTCAGCATGACGCCGTTGAACACGCCGATGGCGAGCGTGAACAGGAGCGAGACGCCCACACCGACCCAGACGTTGGCCGTCATCTGGTAGCTGAA
This sequence comes from Streptomyces sp. CB01635, assembly GCF_002803065.1. GTDB lineage: Bacteria > Actinomycetota > Actinomycetes > Streptomycetales > Streptomycetaceae > Streptomyces. The sequence continues at coordinate 571,290 of NZ_NNBL01000001.1, read as the reverse complement.
CATCGACGAGATCAGCGCGGACGTGGTGACCATGACACCGGCGGAGAGGTCGAACTCGCCGCCGATCATCAGCAGGGCCACGGGTACGGCCATGATGCCGATCGTCGACGACGCGTACAGGACCGTGGCGAGGCTGGAGGCCCGCAGGAAGCTGTCCGCGAAGATCGCGAAGAAGAGGAAGACGGCGATGGCGCCGACGACCGAGCCGAGTTCGGGCCGGCCCATGAGCTTGCGCAGCGGTGACGTCTTCAGGAGCCGCTCGTCCGTCAGCGGCGGGGTTCCTGGTGCGGCGGCGCTCATCGTGTCCCCCGGTTCGTGTACTCCTCGAGCTTGGCCGCCTGGTCCTTGGTGATGATCTGCGGTCCGGTGAGGACCGGCTTGCCGCCCCCGAGGACGTCCGCGTTGTAGCGGTAGAGCCACAGCAGGTCCACGGCCTCGTACCCCTGCAGGTAGGGCTGCTGGTCGACGGCGAAGCCGAGGGTGCCGTCCTTCAGGCCGCCGGCGACCTTCTCGTTGAGGTCGAAGGTGTCGATCTCGGCCTTGCTGCCCGCGTCCTGCTTGGCCTTCACGGCGGTGGCGGCGAAGGGCGCGCCGAGCGTGACGACGGAGTCGATGGACTTGTCGGCCTGGAGCTTGGCGCCGATGGAGGACTGGACGTCGGGCATGTTGGTGCCCTCGACGTACAGGTTCTGCATCTGGCCCTTGAAGGTCTCCTTGGCGCCGGCGCAGCGCTGCTCGTGGCCGACGTTGCCCTGCTCGTGCAGGATGCACAGGGCCTTCTTGCGGCCGCGCTTGTTCAGCTCCTCGCCGACGGCCCGGCCCGCGATCGTCTCGTCCTGCCCGATGTGCGTGAGCGCGCCGAACTTCTTGGACTCCTCGGAGCCGGAGTTCACGGTGATCACGGGGATGCCGGCCTTCTCGGCGCGGGCGACGGCGGCCTTCATGGCGTCGGGCTTCGCGAGCGTGACGATCAGGCCGTCGACCTTCTTGTCCACGGCCGCGTCGACGAGCTGGGCCTGCTGCTGCGCCTCGTCGCTGTGCGAGTACAGGAAGTTGATGTTGTCCTTGATCGCGGCCTGCTTCGCACCGCTCTGGACGATGTCCCAGAAGGTGTCGCCGTCGCCTGAATGGGTCACCATCGCGACAGTCCAGCGCGGGGTGTTCACCGCGGCCTTGCCCTGGGCCGAGGCCGCCTTCCTGGCGTCCTCCGCCCGCTTGCCGCCGGTGCTGCTGCACCCCGCGAGGGTGAGACCGACTGCCCCTGCGAGGGCGATGCTCACCCAGCTCCGAAACCGTGCCACGAGGCCGTGCCCTTCTTGCTGTGCTACCTGATACACCGGGGCCGGCGGACCGGCCCCGGGGGGCACTTCTTCCGCCCCGGACGCCTCAGTATCCCCGACCGCATCTCTCCGCCGCCGTGCAGGTCCCGGGGGACGCGCCGGGCTTCCGGCCGGGGGGCCGGGGGCTGTCCCCCGGGCGGACACAGCAGGCACCGGGATCATGCATCCGTTCACCGGGTACCGCGCGCGGTGTACTTCTCGAGCTTCGGCACGTCCTTCTCGGTCACGATCGCGGGGCCTGTCAGGACCGGCTTTCCGCCGCCGATGACGTTGGCGTTGGTGCGGTAGAGCCACAGTTCGTCGACGGCGAGATAGCCCTGCAGGTAGGGCTGCTGGTCGACCGCGAAGCCCACGTCCTTGGCCTTGAGGCTTTTCACCACGGCCGCGTTCAGGTCGAAGGTGTCCACCTCCGCCTCGCTGCCCGCGTCCTGCTTGGCCTTGACGGCGACGGCAGCGGTGGGGGCGCCGAGCGCGACGACCGCGTCGATGTCCTTGGCCGCCTGGAGCTTGGCCTCGATGGACGACTGGGACGCGGGGGCGTTGGTGCCCTCGACGTTGAGGTTCTCGACGGTGCCCTTGAAGGTCTTCTTGACGCCGGCGCAGCGCTGCTCCAGGGAGACGTTGCCCTGTTCGTGGATGACGCAGAGCGCCTTCTTCCTGCCCCGCGCGTTGAGTTCGCTGCCGACGGCCTCGCCGGCCACGGACTCGTCCTGCCCGATGTGGGTGAGCGCGCCGAACCGCTGCGAGAACTCGCCGCCGGAGTTGATCGTGACGACCGGGATCCCGGCGTCCCTCGCCTTGGCGAGCACGGCCTTCATGGCCTCGGGCTTGGCCAGGGTGACGACGATCCCGTCGACCTTCTTGTCGATCGCCGACTGGACCAGCTCGGCCTGGCCCTTGGCCTCTTTGTCGTTCGAGTAGAGGAACTGGACGTTGTCCTTGGCGGCGGCCTGCTTGGCGCCGCTCTGGACGATGTCCCAGAAGGTGTCGCCCTCACCGGAGTGCGTGACCATCGCGATCTTCAGGCGGGGCGTGCCGGCCGACTTGCCGCCTCCTGAGTCGTCGGCCTTGTCCTCGGAGGTCTTGCCTCCGGAGCTGCTGCATCCGGCCGCGAGTGCGACGACCGCAATGAGGGTTGCTGCCGTGCGGGCTGTGCGCATGGTGTGCCACCTCTCTCCTCGCCGCCCGTGTGCGGCTGGAGGAGTTCTAGCGGTGGGTACCCGGCACCGTCAATGACTTTGTCATAACATTCTTACGGCCGTACGAGGAGCTGGAACTCGAAGGAGTAGCGGGACGCCCGGTATGTGTGCGACCCGAACTCGACGGGTCGGCCGGTGTCGTCGAACGTGGTGCGCTGCATTGTCAGGAGCGGGGCGCCCGCGGGCTCGGCGAGCCGCTCGCCCTCCCCGGCCGTGGCGGCGCGGGCGCCGACGGACTGGCGGGCGCTGTGCAGGGTTATCCCCGCGGCGCGCATCAGCCGGTAGAGCCCGGTCGCCTCCAGCCGCTCCGTGTCGAGCGGGAGCAGCCCGGTGGGCAGGTGGTTGCAGAGGTACGCGACCGGGTCGCCGTGGGTCAGCCGCAGCCGCTCGACCCGGTGCACCTCGTCGCCCTCCGCCACCCCGAGCGCGGCCGCGACCTCGGCGGACGCGGGCACGAGGGTGTTGGCCAGAACGCGCGTCTCGGGCTTCTGGCCCGCCGCCTCCAGGTCGTCGTAGAGGCTGCTGAGCTCCAGGGGACGCTTGACCTGGCTGTGGACGACCTGGGTGCCGACGCCCCGGCGGCGGACGAGGAGGCCCTTGTCGACGAGGGACTGAATGGCCTGGCGCACGGTGGGCCGGGACAGACCGAGCCGGCCCGCGAGCTCGATCTCGTTGCCGAGCAGGCTGCCGGGGGTCAGGGAGCCGCGCTCGATCGCCGCCTCCAGCTGCTGGGAGAGCTGGAAATAGAGCGGGACCGGACTGCTGCGGTCCACGCTGAGCTGGAGCGACACGGTCGGGTCGACTACTGGTTTGGCCACGGGCCGAGCGTAGTCGCAAGGAATGTTGACGGGAAGTCGTGAAGTTCGGTTGTCAGGACAAACCGTTGACAGCGGGTTCCCCGGGCGGCACCTTGACTGCATGCGCATCGGACTCATCGGGACGGGCCGTATCGGCACCTTTCACGCAGCTGTTCTGGAGCGGTACCGCGAGGTCGGCTCGCTCGTCGTCACGGACGCGGACCCGGAGCGGGCCGTCGCGCTCGCGGACCGGATCGGCGCGACCGCGGCGCCCACGGTGGACGAGATCTTCTCCTGGGGCGTGGACGCGGTGGTCATCACGGCGGCGACGTCCGCGCACGGCGACCTGATCGGGCGGGCGGCGCGGGCCGGGCTCCCGGTGTTCTGCGAGAAGCCCATCGCCCTCGACCTGCCGGGCACGCTGGCCGCGCTCGACGAGGTGGAGCGGGCCGGGACCGTGCTCCAGCTGGGCTTCCAGCGCCGCTTCGACGCGGGGTACACGGCGGCGCGCGAGGCGGTGCGCTCGGGCCGCCTCGGCCGGCTGCACACCGTACGCGCCATGACGAGCGACCCGGCGCCGCCGCCGGCCGCCTATCTGCCGCTCTCCGGCGGGCTCTACCGGGACTGCCTGGTCCATGACTTCGACATCCTGCGCTGGGTGACCGGCCGCGAGGTGACGGAGGTGTACGCGACCGGGTCCGACGCCGGGCCCGCGATGTTCCGCGAGGCCGGGGATGTCGACACGGCGGCCGCCGTTCTCACGCTGGACGACGGCGCGCTGGTCACGGCGACGGCGACGCGCTGCAACGGCGCGGGCTACGACGTACGCATGGAACTCTCCGGCGAGCGGGACACAGTCGTCGTCGGCCTCGACGACCGCACGCCCTTCGCCTCCACCGAGCCCAAGGGCCCCTCGGCCGCGACCAAGCCCTGGCCCGGCTTCCTGGAACGCTTCGCCCCCGCGTACGAGGCGGAGCTCGTCGCGTTCGTCGACGTGGTGCGCGGCGAACGCGAGAACCCGTGCGACGGCCGCGAGGCACTGCACGCGCTGCGGATCGCGGAGGCCTGCGAACTGTCGCGTCGGGAGCGGCGGTTGGTCCGGATGGAGGAGATTCCGGGGGGCTGATTCTCCGGCCTTGTACGCGCGCCGCTCAGCCTGTGCGACCGATCAGTCCTGCGTGACCGACAGGATCGTGCCCTGGGCGAGGGCGCACAGTTTCTCCGTGCCCTCCTCGTCCGCCGTCGACAGGTCACAGCGGACGACGGCCTGGCGTCGGCCGCGGTGCATGACCTGGGCGCGGGCGATCAGGGTGCGGCCCGTCGCGGGGCGGACGTACTGGATGGAGAAGCCGCCGGTGAGCACCGCCGCGCCCAGGACCGCGCCGCCCGCGAACGTCAGCGCGTTGTCGGCCGCGTAGGAGAGCACCCCGCCGTGCAGGAACCCGTTCTGCTGGTGCAGCTCGGGTCTGATGTCGACCTCGATCGTGGCCACTCCGTCGCCGAACTCGGTGAGCCGGGCGCCCACGAGACGGGTGAACGGCTGGGCGTCCAGGAGCTTCACGGCCAGGGCGAAGTCGAGTTCGTGGGGGCTGTCGCTGTCGCGGGGTGCGGTCATGGAGGTCTCCGGGCGGCTCGGCGGGTCCGTCGGGTACGGCCGCCCGGTCGCGCCGGGCGGTGGCGTCATGTCACTCACCACCGGACCGGCAGGCTGCGGACACCCCTTATCAGCATGCCGGGCAGCCAGTCGTCGGCCGGGCCGTCGAGCGCGAGCGCGGGGGCGCGGTCCAGGAGCGAGCGCAGGGCGATCTGGCCTTCGAGGCGGGCCAGGGGTGCGCCGAGGCAGTGGTGAAGGCCGTGCCCGAAGGCGATGTGGCCCCGGGCGTCGCGCCGGATGTCGAAGCGGCCCGGCTCGGGGAAGCGGTCCGCGTCATGGTCGGCGGCAGCGAGGCCCACGAGGACGGGGGAGCCGCCGGGGATGACCGTGCCGCCGATCTCGGTGTCCTCGACCGTGAAGCGGTACGTCGCGTTCTCCACGGGGCCCTCGTAACGCAGCATCTCCTCGACGGCGCCGTCGAGCAGGGTCATGTCGGCGCGCAGCGCTGCGAGTTGATCGGGGTGGGTCAGCAGGGCCCGTACGCCGCCCGCGATCAGGTTCACCGTCGTCTCGTGGCCCGCGATGAGGAGGATGAAGGCCATGGCGCGCAGCTCGTCGGGCGAGAGCCGGTCGCCGTCCTCCGCGGTCGTGCGGATCAGGGCGCTGAGCAGGTCGTCGGCGGGGGCCGAAGCCTGCTTGTCCTCGATCAGGTCACGCAGGTACGCGGCGAGTTCCGCGAACACCGCGTACTCGGCGTCGCGGTCGGTCGGCGCCACCACCTCGTTCGACATGCGCCGGAAGTCGGCGCGGTCGATGTCGGGCACGCCGAGGAGCTCGCAGATGACCGTGAGCGGCAGTGGGAAGGCGAACGACTCGACGAGGTCGGCGCGGCCGTGCGGGAGCATCGCGTCGAGGAGGTCGTCGGTGATGCGCTGGATGCGCGGGCGCAGGGATTCGACGCGGCGCGCGGTGAAGGCGCGGGTGACGAGGGAGCGCAGCCGCGTGTGGTGCGGCGGGTCGGTGATCAGCAGATGGGCGCCGATCAGCTCTTCGTCGAGGCCGGAGAAGCCCAGCTTGGCGGGGGACTTGACCAGACGCGGGTCGGTGAGCGCGGCGCGCGCCTCCTCGTGCCCGACGATCAGCCACGCCTCTCCGTCGTCGGCGGGCTTCGGCAGCCGCACCCGGTGCACCGGGCCCCGGGCGCGCAGCTCCTCGTAAACGGGATACGGGTCGGCCGTGAAGCCCGCGTACTCGCCCAGATCGATCAGTTCCCCCATGGCACCGCCCCTCACGTCGGTCAGGCGTCAATCCCTGCTGAATCTAACTCGCGCCACTGACAATCGGTTCCCGTGACGTGATCGACGCGCCGCCCTCGGCCAGGAAACGCGCGAGCGGCAGGGTCGCCGCGCCGACTGTGACCGCGTCGGGTCCGAGGCGCCCGAGTTCGATGGTGGTCTGCGCGTACGGGTGGCGCAGGGCGTACGCGGCGGCCGCCCGCCGGACCGGTTCGAGGAGCCGGGAGCCCAGGAGCAGCCCGGCCCAGCCGCCGACGACGATGCGCTCGGGGTTGAAGAGATTGACGAGGTCGGCGATGCCCGCGCCGAGGAACTCGGCTGTCTCGTCGAGTAGTTCAGCGGCTTCGGGGGCGGCGAGGAGTTCGGCGAGCGCCCCCTCCTCGTCGGCCGAGGTCGGGTGGCCGCCGCTCTCCCGCCACCGTTCGAGCAGCGCCTCGGCGCCCACGTACGCCTCCAGGCAGCCGCGCGCCCCGCACCGGCAACGGCGTCCGCCGACCTGGAGCGTGGTGTGGCCCCACTCCCCCGCGCTGCCGGACGAGCCCTGGTAGGGGACGCCGTCGGCGATGACGCAGGCGCCGACGCCGGAGCCGATGAGGGTGACGACGGCGTTGCGGGCGCCGCGGCCCGCGCCGAACCACATCTCGGCGAGGCCGAGCGTCTTGGCGCCGTTGTCGACGAACAGGGGCAGTTCGGGCGGGAGTTCACCGCAGTCTCGCAGCATTGCCTCGAGGGGGACGGCGTCCCAGCCGATGGCCTGGCCGTGCACGACGGCTCCGACGGCGCCGCCCGCGCCGGAGGCGTCGACGATGCCGGGCACGCCGATGCCGACGCCGATGAGGGCGTCCGGTGCGACCTTCGCCTCGGCGAGCACCTGCGCGAGGCCGGCCGCGACGATCCGTACGACGTCCCGCGCGTCATGGTGTCCGTCGGGCAACGGGGCGTCCACGCGCGCGAGTTCGTTCAGGGTGAAGTCGAAGAGCTCCACGCGTACGCGTGTCTCGCCGATGTCGACGCCGGCGAGGTGGCCGCAGTGCGGGGCGACGCGCAGGAGCGTGCGCGGCCTGCCGCCGTCGGAGTCGACCGATCCTGCTTCCTCCAGGAGGCCGTCGGCGACGAGCTCGGAGACGACATTGCTGATCGACCCCGAGCTGAGTGCGGTGAGCGGGCCCAACTCCTGTCGGCTGAGCGGCCCGTCGAAGTAGAGCTTGCGCAGCACCGTGGCGCGGTTGTTGCGTCTGAGGTCACGCACCGTGCGCCGGCGTGGTCCGGCCATCGTCATCCTCCCCCGTGCGGCGGACCCTGAGCGCCGTTCGCCCGCGCCCGGATCACGCTGTGAATTTACCCGTGCCGCTGGGGTCAGTCGTCGAGGAGTCCCGCGTCGTGGGTCAGGAGGGCGATCTGGACGCGGTTGTTCAGGCCGAGCTTCGCGAGGATGCGGGAGACGTGCGCCTTGACGGTCGCGACGCTCATGTAGAGCTCGGCGGCGATCTCCGCGTTGGACGCGCCGCGGCCCACAGAGACGGCCACCTCCCTTTCGCGGTCGGCCAGTTCGGCGAGACGCTCACGCGCGCGTGCTCTGCGGTCCTGCTGCGGGTCGGGGTCGGTGGCCCGCGTGATGAGCTGCCGGGTCACGGTCGGCGACAGGACGGGCGCTCCGGAGGCGACCCGGCGGACCGCCTCGACGATCTCGGCGGGCGCGGTGTCCTTGAGGACGAAACCCGAGGCCCCGGCGCGCAGCGCCCGCAGTACCTGTTCGTCGGCGTGGAACGTGGTGAGGACGATGACCTCGGGTGCGTCGGGCCGCGCCCGCAGCGCCTCGGTCGCGGCGAGACCGTCCACGTCCGGCATGCGGATGTCCATGAGGACGACGTCGGGCCGGGTCTCGGCGACAAGGGCGGGGACCTCCGAGCCGTCGCCCGCCTGGCCGACGATCTCGATGTCGGGCGCGCCCCCGAGCATGAAGGAGAGGCCCGCGCGCACCAGCGGGTCGTCGTCGACGAGGAGCACCCTGATCGGTTCCACCGAATTCACCCAGTCCCGCCTTCCCGCCGTCGTACCGCGGCCGTCACCGTCCCCGGGGGCCACCGTAGCGAGCCGGTGATCACGTGGTCCAGGTGTGCCGGCCGCGGGCGAGGGTCACCCGGGCCACGGCAGCCAGGCCTCGATCGCGAAGCCCCCGTCGTCGGCGGCGCCGTGGCCGAGGCTGCCGCCGGCCAGGGTGGCGCGTTCCGTGAGGCCGATCAGGCCCTGGCCCGAGCCGGGCACGTGCGGGACCTCGCCCGGGGGCGGCGGGTTGCGGACCGAGACGGTGACCCCGTCTCCCGGAGCGCCGGTCACGAGGACCTCGACCTCGGCGCCGGGGGCGTGCTTGCGGGCGTTGGTCAGGCCTTCCTGGACGATGCGGTAGGCGGTGCGGCCGACGGACGCGGGGACGGCGTCCGGGGCGGTGACCTGGTGGTCGAGGACGATCTTCATGCCCGCCTCGCGGGACTCGGCGACCAGGGCGTCGAGTCCGGCCAGCGTCGGCTGTGGCCGCCCCGACTCCTCGCCGTGGTCGTCGGCCCGCAGGACGCCGATGATCTCGCGCAGGTCCTGGAGCGCCTCGTGGGCGCTCTCGCGGATGACGCCGGCCGCCCGGGCGACCTCCTGCCGGGGTGCGTCGGGCCGGAACTCCAGGGCGCCCGCGTGCACGCTGAGCAGGGTGAGCCGGTGGGCGAGCACGTCGTGCATCTCGCGGGCGATGGCCTCACGGGCGAGGCGCTGCGCCTGCTCGGCCCGCAGTCCGGCCTCGGTCTCGGCGCGCCTCGCCCGGTCGCGCAGCGACAGCAGGAGCTGGCGCCGGGAGCGTACGAACATGCCCCAGCCGACGACGGTGACGGTGAGGACGATCGTGAAGGTGACGGAGAGGACGTACGGCGAGTCCGGGTCCGGCCGGATCCAGAAGAAGAACGGGATCAGCGCGCACGAGGCGCCGGCGACCCAGGCGACGTACCTGAAGGGGCGGTGCACGGCGAGGGTGAAGATGGCGACCATGGTGGCGCCGCCCGCGCTGTTCGACACCATGCTGACCGCCGCCAGCGCGATGGCCAGGCCCAGGGGCCACCTCCTGCGCAGCCACACGGCGGCGCAGGCGAGCGCGCCGAGCCACTGGTCGAGGGCGGCGAGGCCGTCGGAGGTGTTCGGGTCGTTCGTGACGGAGTGGGCGCCGAGCAGGCCGATGCCCACGGCGACGAGGAAACAGGTGAAGTCGACGACCCAGTCACGCAGGGTGCGGCGCCTGCGGCCGGGGCGGCCGTCGGGGTCCAGGTCGAGCTCGTCGGCGACGGCCGAGGGCAGCATCCTGCGCCGCCACCGGTACCGCTCCCCCGGTGGGGTCGTCCCTGTCAGCTCCTGAACCTCCATGGTCGACAAATCTACGCACCCGTGGCGCCCGGGACCGCCTCGTGGAGCGGACCGTGGACGAAAGTCGCGGCGGCCGGTACTTCGGTAGGCGCGTCCCGCCGTAAGTCGCGTCTTGTGGCGGGACGCGCCTCGCCCCGCGGCCGATGTGCGTGGGAGGTCCGCGGGGCGAGGTTGTCACCTATGAAGAAGGTTCTGGAGTTCATCGGCGCGATCGCGCTCATTCAGGGCGCGGTCGGCCTGCTGCACGAGTTCACCGGGTGGCTGAGCTGGGGCGTCATCCAGCATCTCGGCTTCCTCGACGGCTACGAGGTGTACGGGAGCATCACGCTGATCGTGCTCGCGTTCGCCCTGTTCGCCGCGTCGGAGAGCCTCAAGAGCTGACGGCGCCGGTCACCGGGGGCGTTCAGCAGCCGTGGTCGACGAGGTCGAACGTCGCGTAGTGATCGCCGGTGTAGTAGTCCTCCTGGGACTGCTCACCGGTCACGATGCGGCGGGCGCCGCGGGTCGGGGAGCCGGGGGTGATGACCGTGTACTCGTGGTAGTAGCCGGTGGACTGCGAGGGCAGGACTCCCTCCCGGTTCTGGAAGACGGTGCCGTCCTGGTCGTACGGGTAGGGGCCGCCCTGCTCGATGAGGTCGAGCGTGTCGTGGGCCTGGGAGGGCAGCGCCGAGTAGCAGATGTCGCCGACGGCTGTCACGGAGTACGTGACGGGGGCCGGGGCCGCGGTGGCCGAGCCGGCGAGGACGGGGCCGCCGATGAGCAGGGCGGCGGCGAGGGCAGTGACGCTGGCGATTCGTGGGGGGATTCGCATGGCCCCTAGTGTGACGCGCGTAGAGCATGACGTGTCAACGTCAAGTCAGGGGAGTTTTCCGGAAGTTAACCAATCGGAGGCGCCGCTTCAGGCGCGTCCGGGGCGCATTCAGGGCCCGTTCAAGGTGCGGCTCAGGCGGTGGCGCGGCGCCCCCACGCCGTCCCTGCCAGCACGAACACGGCCCCCAACAGGCCCAGCGGTCCCAGGCGTTCGCCGCCGACGGCGATGCCGGCCGCCGCGGCCCACAGCGGCTCGGTGCCAAGAAGCAGGCTCACCTGGGACGGTGACGTCCGGTGGACCGCCCACATCTGCACGAAGAAGGCGAAGAGCGTACAGAAGACGGACAGGAAGGCGAGCCCCGCCCACGCGCGCGGCCCGAACTCCGCGGCCGCCTCCCACGGCGCGGCGCCCGTCCCCGGCACCCCGCACAGGAGCGCGAACACCGCTACAGACGCGCCCAGTTGGACCGTCGTCAGGGGCAGCGCGTCCGCGCCCCGCACGGACTTCATCCGGGCCATGGCGAGGACGTGGACGGTGCGGGCGAGTGCCGCGAGCAGCATCAGGAGGTCGCCGGCGGACGGGGCCGTGAAGCCGCCGCTCTGGGTGAGCAGGACGACGCCGGCGACGGAGACGGCGGCCGCGGCGAGGAAGGTGCGGGACGGCCTGGTCAGCGTCACCACGGCCTCGGCGAGGGGCGTGAAGATCATGGTGAGGCTGATGATGAGGCCCGCGTTCGTCGCCGAGGTGTGGACGACGCCGTAGGTCTCCAGGAGGAAGATCCCGCTGAGGATCAGCCCGAGGAGTCCCGCCCCGCGCCACTGCGCGGCGCTCAGCCCGCGCAGCGCGCCCCGCCCGGCCACGGCGAGCGCCGGCAAGGCGGCGCCGAACCGGAGCACGAGGACCGCGAGGACGGTGGTCTGTGTGGTGATGCCCTTGGCCGCGAGATAGCTGGCTCCCCAGACGACGGCCACAAGGAGAACGGGCAGGTCGGTGAGCCAGGCGCGGCGGGGCGCGGTGACGGTGAGCGTGGTCAAGGTGCGGTCTCCGGCGGCGTACGGCGGCGTGGAGACGACGGCGGCTCGCACGGGGGCGGGCTCACGGTACCGGCGGCAAGATCATCAGGGCCACCGCTTTCCGCCCACCGGACCCGCCGGGCAACTCGCCGCCGCGGGCGGGGCATCGGTGTCCGTTTGCCGCCAGCATCGGCGGTCGCCCGTCCATTTACTTGAAGTCATAACAACCGATGGCTTCAGGAGGACCCATGAACGGCAAGGCAGCACTCGTCACCGGTGGCAGCCGCGGAATCGGCGCGGCGACCGCTCTGCGGCTGGCCCGTGAGGGCGCGGATGTGGCGGTCACCTACGTGAACGGCAAGGAGGCGGCCGAGGAGGTCGTGCGCCGCGTCGAGGCACTGGGCCGGCGCGGTCTCGCACTGCGCGCCGACTCGGCGGACCCGCACGAGGCGGCGGGGGCGGTGGATCAGGCGGCGGACGCGTTCGGCGGGCTCGACGTGCTGGTGAACAACGTGGGCGTGGGGCTGCTCGGGCCGCTGGAGGGCTTCTCGCTCGCCGAGATCGACCACGCGCTCGCGGTGAACGTGCGCGGTGTCCTGCTGGCGTCGCAGGCGGCCGCGACGCGGCTGTCCGACGGCGGCAGGATCGTCACCGTCGGCACCTGCATGGCGAAGCGCGTACCGGGCCCCGGCGGGACCGTGTACGCGACGACCAAGGCGGCCCTGATCGGCCTGACGAAGGCGCTGGCACGCGAGTTGGGCGGCCGCGGCATCACCGCGAACATCGTCCACCCGGGCCCCATCGACACGGACATGAACCCGGCGGACGGACCGTACGCCTCGGGCCAGACCGTGTCCGTCGCGCTGGACCGGTTCGGCACGGCCGACGAGGTGGCGTCGATGGTCGCCTATCTCGCGGGCCCCGAGGCCACGTATGTCACAGGCGCGGAGTTCGCCGTGGACGGCGGGCACGCGGCGTGACGTATGCGCGCGGGGGCGTACCGGTGCTGTCAGGCCGGTACGCCCCCGCGCGGGTCCGGGTCCTGGGTCAGCCGCCGAGCTCCTGATGACGGGCCGTCAGGCGGGCCGTGCCCTCGTCCGTCAGCGAGCCGAACAGGCGCAGGCGGGAGATGCCGCCGTCCGGGTAGATGTCCACGCGCGCGTGGGTGCCGACCGCAGGGGCGTCGAGGACGAAGCGGTGGTTGGTGTCGGGCTGGAGGCGGGTGCGGGGCAGGACCTCCACCCACTCGCCGTCGTCGCCGTCGCGTACAGAAACCGACGCCCAGCCCGCCGAGTTGCCCTTGAGGTAGGCGGTGTCGATCTCCAGGGCGCGGATCTGCGACTGGGCGGCCAGGCCGTAGCTGATCCAGTCGTTGCCCTGGTCGCGGCGGCGGCGGGTCTCCCAGCCGTCGTCCATCTTGCGGGAGCGGCCCGGCTGGATGGTGTTGCTCGCGGGCGAGTAGAAGAGGTTGGAGGCGTCCTCGGCGCGACCGCCGTTCTCCAGGGCGACGACGTCGAACGTGCCGAGCGTGGCGAGCCACTTGGGGTCGGGCACGACCTCGCCGTGGACCCGCAGGCGGGCGATGCCGCCGTCGGGGTGCTGGTTGACACGCAGGTGCGTGAAGCGCTGCTCCACGTCGACGGCGAAGCCGTTGGCCGCGTGGCCGCCGACCGCCGTGCGCGGTACGAGCGTCGTCCACTTGACGTCGCCCGACAGGAGCTCCTCCGGGGTGGGCGCGCCCTCGACGGACGCGGCCTCTACGGAGACGGCCTGCGGGTAGTTGCCGCGGAAGTGGGCGGTGTCGACGATGATGCCGCGGATCACGCCGGGGGCGCCGAGCCGGACGAGCGCCCAGTCGTGGTCCTCGGCGGTCGGCCACGGGTGGTCCGCGCCGGTGCCGCGGCGACGGCGGGTCTCCCAGCCGTCCATGATCTTGCCCTTGTGGCCGAAGTGCTCGGGGTCGAACTCGGCGCGCTCGGGCACGAGGAGGTTCTCGCGCTGGGCGAAGAACTCGTCGTTGGCGGCGATGACACCGGCGCCGAGCTGCCGCGCGGCGAGGTCGGCGTACTGCGTGAACGGGAAGTCGGCGGTGCGGTAGTCGGCGTACGGGTCTCCGCCGCCGTAGGGGTTCGCGTCGCCGGTGAAGCTGGGAATCGCCGTCACAGTGATCAGTTGTTCCTTTCGAGGAGCTTGCCGGCGGGAGCGGTGAACTCGCCTTCGGCGACGATGCGCTCACCGCGCAGCCAGGTCGACTTCACGACGCCGTGCAGCGTCTTGCCCGCGTAGGCGGTGACGCGGTTGCGGTGCTGCAGTTCGGCCGGGTCGACGGTGAAGGTCTCCTCGGGGGCGAGGACCGCGAAGTCGGCGTCGCGGCCGGCGGCGATGGCGCCCTTACGGTCGTCGAGGCCGACCAGCTCCGAGGTGCGCGAGGACATCCAGCGCACCACGTCGTCGAGGGAGTGGCCACGCCCACGGGCCTCGGTCCAGATGGCGGAGAGGCTCAGCTGGAGGCCGGAGATGCCGCCCCACGCGGTGGCGAAGTCGTCGGTCTTCAGGTCGGCGGTCGACGGCGAGTGATCGGTGACGACGCAGTCGATGGTGCCGTCGGCGAGCGCCTGCCACAGCAGGTCCTGGTTCGCGGCCTCGCGAATGGGCGGGCAGCACTTGAACTCGCTTGCTCCGTCCGGGACTTCCTCCGCGGTGAGCGTGAGGTAGTGCGGGCACGTCTCGACGGTGAGCTTGACGCCCTCGGCCTTGGCCTCGGCGATCAGCGGCAGCGCGTCGGAGGAGGAGAGGTGCAGGATGTGGACGCGGGCGCCGATCCGCTTGGCGGTGTCGATGAGCCCCCTGATCGCGACGTCCTCGGAGATCCGCGGCCGGGTCGCGAGGTAGTCGTCGTACTTCGGGCCGCTGTTGTGCGGGGCGACGTCCAGCTCGTGCGGGTCCTCGGCGTGCACGATGAGCAGGCCGCCGAACCCGGCGATCTCGGCCATGGAGGCGGTGAGCTGGTCACCGTTCAGGTGCGGGAACTCGTCCACGCCGGACGGCGAGAGGAAGCACTTGAAGCCGAAGACCCCGGCGTCGTGCAGCGGACGCAGGTCCTTGACGTTGTCGGGCAGCGCGCCGCCCCAGAAGCCGACGTCGATGTGCGCCTTGGCGGCGGCGACGTCCTGCTTGGTGCGCAGGTTGGCCGCCGTCGTCGTCGGCGGCAGCGAGTTGAGCGGCATGTCGACGATCGTGGTGATGCCGCCGGCCGCCGCGGCGCGGGTGGCCGTCCAGAAGCCCTCCCACTCCGTGCGCCCCGGGTCGTTCACGTGGACATGGGTGTCCACGAGTCCGGGCATGAGGACATCGTCACCGAAGTCCTCGAGCCGGGCGCCTGCCGGTACGTCCGCGTCGTGCGGAAGGACGGCGGCGATCTTTCCCCCGGCGACGGCGACCGACGCGGGCCGCGTGCCTTCGGGGGTGATGACGCGGGTCGAGCGCAGCACCAGTTCGACGTCGGACACCCGAGCCCCTCTCAGTAAATTCAACGTTCTGTTGAAGGAGTTTTCACTCCAGTCCAGGGTCCGTCAAGAGCCGCCCCGTAAGGGACGACGCCATCCTGGACGTTTCCACAAAGTGGAATTAGAATTCCGTAAGCCAGAACGTAGCTATCTACGACGACACCGTCAAGAGACCACAGGTATGGCCCGGCGACACCCGGACAAAGGCCCCCTGACCGGCCGGAACAACCCGGGCCGTGCCACACCCCCCTCGGTGACCGCCGGGTAGGCTGCTGCCTTGCCCTTCCGCCCCGAAAGGAACGCGCCCGTGCCGACGTCAAGCGCCAGCACCAAGTCCTCTGGCCCTTCCGCCCCGACCGGCGGAGTCCAGTCCCTCGAGCGCGCCTTCGACCTCCTCGAGCGGATGGCCGACGCCGGGGGCGAGGTGGGTCTCAGCGAGCTCTCCGCGAGCAGCGGCCTTCCCCTGCCGACGATCCACCGCCTGATGCGCACCCTGGTCGCCTGCGGCTACGTGCGCCAGCAGACCAACAGGCGCTACTCGCTCGGCCCCCGCCTGATCCGCCTCGGCGAGTCCGCCTCCCGCCTCCTCGGCACCTGGGCCCGCCCCTATCTCGCCCGCCTCGTCGAGGTGACCGGCGAGACGGCGAACATGGCGCTGCTCGACGGGGACGAGATCGTCTACGTCGCTCAGGTGCCGTCCAAGCACTCGATGCGGATGTTCACCGAGGTGGGCCGGCGCGTCCTGCCGCACTCGACGGGCGTGGGCAAGGCCCTGCTCGCCGACACCCCGGCCGACGAGGTGCGCGCGCTGCTCGCGCGGACCGGCATGCCGGCCGCCACGGAGAAGACGATCACCACGGCCGACGGCTTCCTCGACGCGCTCGCGGAGGTGCGCCGCGCCGGGTACGCGGTCGACGACAACGAGCAGGAGATCGGCGTGCGCTGCCTCGCCGTCTCCGTGCCCAACTCCCCCACGGCCGCCGCGATCTCGATCTCGGGCCCGGCGGGACGCGTCACCGACGCCGCGACCGAGAAGATCGTGCCGGTGCTTCAGCAGGTCGCCGAGGAGCTGTCGGTGGCGCTGTCGAGCTCCGGGGTCGGCGTGTAGCGGGCACCACCCGCAGCGTCACGGGACGGGCCGGCCTTCGTGAGCCGCCCGTCCACCATTTCGCACACCTCGTCCGCCACCGCGAGATGCGCCCGGTCGTGCGTGACCAGGACCGTCGCGGTGCCGCGCTCCCTCGTGAGCCGGGCGAGCAGATCCAGTACGGCCGCCCCGCGCTCGTGGTCGAGGGCGCTCGTCGGCTCGTCCACGAGCAGGACCGCCGGCTCGTTCATCAGGGCGCGGGCGATGTTGACGCGCTGGCGCTGACCGCCGGACAACTGGTGGGGGCGGCGGCGCGCCTGGTCCGTCAGCCCGACCGCGGCCAGCAACTCCCCTGCCCGCTCCCGCGCTTCGCGCGGCTTGCGGCCGTCCAGGTGGGCCATGACCTGGAGCTGTTCGAGGGCGGTCAGGGACGGCAGCAGGTTGGGCTGCTGGAAGACGATGCCGAGGGAACGGCGGCGCAGCTCGGCGCGTTCGGCGGGGCCGATCGAGTCCGTCGGCGTACCGCCCACCGTCACGGTGCCGCTGTCGGGCGTGACCAGCGTCGCCGCGACCGCGAGGAGGCTGGACTTGCCCGACCCGGACGGGCCCACGACCGCGGTGACCGTGCCGGCCGGGACGTGCAGCGTGACGCTGTCGAGCGCCGTGATGCGTCCGTCGCCGTCCGGGTAGGTGAGGGTGATCTCGTCGAGGTCGAGGCTCATCGGGCGCTCCCGAGTGCGGTGAGGGGGTCTACGGCGGTGATGCGCCGGATGGACAGGGCGGCGCCGCCCGCGCCGAGCACGGTCATGACGGCGGCCGGGCTGAGCGTGGTGAGCGGCTCCATGACGAACGGCACGCTGTCGGGCACGAACGCCCCGATGAGCGCCGCGAGCGCCGTCCCTAGGGCCGTACCGCCGACCAGCATGACCACGGCCTGCCCGAGCGCGTCCTTCAGCAGATACGGCGTCGAGGAGCCGAGGGCCTTGAGGACCGCGATGTCGCCGCTGCGCTGGATGGTCCACACGGTGAAGAACGCGCCGATGACCATCGCCGAGATGACGAAGAGGAAGCCCCGCATGAGCTGGAGCGAGCCGTTCTCGGCCTGGTAGGACCCTATGGCCTCAAGGGCCCCGGCCACGGTCCGCGTCTCGGTGCCCGCCGCACGGTCCGCGGCGCCGAGGTCGGCGCCGTCCCCGGTGCGCAGGGCGATCACGGTGGCCCGCTCCCCTGTGCGCTGCCCGCCCGGCGCCACGTTCTGCCAGTCGCCGAGGTCGATCCAGACGACGGGTGTGTGGCTGTACGAGGCGTCGCCCACGACCGCGCTCACCGTGAGGGACGTACTGGACAGGGCGATACGGTCACCGGGCCCCGCGCCCAGATCGTCCGCCGCCTGCTGGGACAGGACGGCCGTGCCGGGTGCCGTCGTGTCGGGCGCGAGCCCCGAGCGGGGCCGCACGCCGAACGCGGACACGGCCGCCGTGTGATGGCCCGCCTCGGCGTTCACGGTGCTGATGCCGATCGGCTGCGCGCTCTCGATCCCCGGCCGCGCGGCCAGCGCCCGCCACTGCCCGGCCCCGACCGTCGAACCGGTGAACGACACCGCCTGGCCGTCCGCGGGCCGGGCGAACGCCAGGTGGTCGGCGGGCAGCCCGGTCAGCGCCGAGGTGTTGTCCCGGGCCAGGCCCGCGGTCAGGGCCGACAGCAGGCCGACCAGCAGCGTGATCAGCACGACCACGCTTCCCATCAGCGCGAACCGGCCCTTGGCGAACCGTAGATCTCTCCATGCGACGAACATGGTCCCCAGCCTGCGGCCGGGCGCCCGCCCCGGGCATCGCGCCACAGCACGCTTCACCCGAATCGAAGGAAGGAGCCGCCTTTCAAACTTTCGGTTGACCGTCTTCGACGTTCTTCTGCCTACGCTGGTGACGGTATGGATCCACGTTCTCTGACCCCCGTTCTGCGCGTCCTGCGCCTGCTCCTGCACCTGCTGATGGCCGGGCTGCTCCTGCTGGTCGCCGGCCGCGCGCTGGCCGGGGACTCGACGGGGGCGGGCGCCGTGGTGGCCGCCGCGGTCGTGATGACCGTCGTGTACGGGGCGGGCCCGCTGATCGCGGCCGTACAGGACACGCGGGCCGGGGCGGCGCTCTGGCTCGGGGCGCTGTGCGCGGTGTGGCTGGTGCTGCTCGTCCTCTCCCCCGACGGGCTGTGGCTGGCGTTCCCGCTGTACTTCCTCCAACTGCATCTGCTGCCCGCCCGCTGGGGCGTCCCCGCCGTGGCGCTCACCGCGTGCGCCGCCATCGCGTCGTACGTACGCCATGGGCAGGAGTTCAACCCGGGGGCCTTCATAGGGCCGCTCCTCGGCGCGGCCGTGGCCGTCGCGACCGTCATGGGCTACCAGGCGCTGTACCGCGAGAGCGAGCGCAGACAGCGCCTGATCGAGGAGCTGATCGCGACGCGCGCCGAACTCGCCGCCGCGGAGCGCACGGCGGGCACCCTCGCCGAGCGGGAGCGCCTGGCGCGCGAGATCCACGACACCCTCGCGCAGGGTCTGTCCTCGATCCAGCTCCTGCTGCGCGCGGCCCAGCGCGCGCTGCCGCCGCAGTCACCGGCCGCCCAGCACATCGAACAGGCGCGCGCGGCCGCCCAGGACAACCTGGCCGAGGCCCGCCGCTTCGTGCGGGCCCTGTCGCCGCCGGACCTGGAGAGCGGGTCGCTCGCGGGGGCCCTGGAGCGGCTGTGCGCGACGGCTCCCGGGCTCACCGCCCGCTTCACGGAGAGCGGCACTCCGTCCGGGCTGCCGACGCCGTACGAGGTCGCCCTGCTGCGGATCGCGCAGTCGGCGCTCGCGAACACGGTGCGCCACGCGGGGGCTCGCCGCGCCGAGATCACCCTCAGCTTCATGGACACGGCCGTGGCCCTCGACATCGTGGACGACGGCCGCGGCTTCGACCCCGCGTCGGCGCCGTCCGGCGACGGCGGGTTCGGCCTGCCCGCGATGCGCTCACGCGCGGAGTCCCTCGGGGGCACGTTCACGGTGGAGTCGGCGCCGGGCCAGGGCACGGCGGTCGCGATCACTCTCCCTCTCCCCGTGGAAGGCGCGTCATGACCGTCCGGCTCCTGCTTGCCGACGACCACCCCGTCGTACGCGCCGGGCTCCGCGCCGTCCTCGACGCCGAACCCGACTTCGAGATCGCCGCGGAGGCCGCCACGGCGGAGCGGGCCGTGGAGCTGGCCGCGGCCGGCGGGATCGACGTCGTCCTCATGGATCTCCAGTTCGGCGCCGGAATGCACGGCTCGGAGGCGACGGCGGCCATCGCGGCGAGGCCCGGTGCGCCGCGCGTCCTCGTCCTGACCACGTACGACACGGACGCGGACATCCTCGCCGCGGTGGAGGCGGGCGCGTCCGGCTATCTGCTCAAGGACGCGCCGCCGGAGGAGCTCGCCGCGGCGGTCCGTACGGCGGCCTCCGGCCAGTCCGCGCTCGCGCCCGCCATCGCACACCGCCTGATGGACCGCATGCGGGCCCCCGCCGAGGCGCTCAGCCGCCGCGAGCTGGAGGTGCTCCAGCTCGTCAGGGACGGCCTGTCGAACCAGCGGATCAGCAAGGAACTGTTCCTCAGCCAGGCGACGGTGAAGTCCCATCTGGTGCACATCTACGCCAAGTTGGGCGTCGACTCGCGCACAGCGGCGGTCGCCGCGGCCACCGCACGCGGCCTCATGCGCCGCTGACCTCCTGCCCGTCCAGCCCGCCACCGCGAAGTCCTGCGGCCACCCGCCCCGACCCGTCCCACGCAGGCGGCGGCACGGACGCGGTCAGGACCGGGCACCCGGCGCACACCCCACCACCGAACCGCAGATCCGCCCCACACACAGCGACAACCACCGCCTACGGCCTCGTGCGCCAATGCCCCCGTTCACCCGGCCGGACCTGCCGCCGCGAAGTCGTATGCGCTCGCCCGGCGCAGCGCCCGAAGCTCGTGCCGTGCCAGTGGCGGGGCCGGCACGGTCAGGACCGGGCAGCCGGCGTGTGCGACGACGTGGCGGTGGATCCGTCCGCGCCACATGCGGCGTGGATGGACGCCGATGACGAGCAGGTCGTCCGGGCCCGCCACCGCGTCGCGCAGGGCCCGGCCCGGCCTGGCCCTGACCACACGGCGTACCAGGTCGACGTCCCGGGGTGGCCCGCCGAGCGCCTCGGCGAAGGCGCGGTCGAGGCGGGCGCGGGCCTCGCCGTGCCAGTGCCGGGCCCACTGCCGGTCGGGGCGGCGGGCGTACAGGCCCTCACCCTCGGGCGGCTCCCAGGCGAGGACGGCGACGAGGACCCGGCCCGAGCGGCGCGCCTGCTCGGCGGCCGCGCGCAGCGCCGCGAGCCCGCCGAGCGAGTCGCTCACCCCGACGACGACCTGACCGACCATTCCCTCGGGCCGTCGGGCCTCGACGGCGCTCACGGCTTCCTCCCCTTGCGCCGCTTCCCGTTCACCAGCGCGCGGACCCAGGCGCCCGCCGGCCGCGTGGTGCGCGCCTCCGCGCGGCGCTGCATCTCCCGCTCGAAACGGTCCGTGACGCAGCCCGCCTCGTACCCGTCCATGGCATGCCTCCTCAGCCGGTTCCCCAGGCCAAAACCCCTGACCTCTCCCGAGTCTGTAGGCTGATTGGCCTGGACAGCAGGGCCAATAGAGGGGAGTTGGCATGGCAGGCAATCGAGTGGTCCACGCCTTGAACACGCCGGGCGCGGACAACATGAACGGGTCCCTGGGCAGCCGCCGCCTCGCCGGCCTCCTGACGGTCACCGCCGGGGAGCGACCCGGCTACCGCGCCCTGGCCCAGGGCGTACGCACCCTGCTGCTCGACGGGCGCATCCCGCTGCACACCCGGCTGCCCGCCGAGCGCGAGCTGGCCACGGCGCTCGGCGTCAGCCGCGCCACGGTCACCGCCGCCTACGACCTGCTGCGCGAAGGCGGCTACGCACGCAGCAGGCGTGGCGCGGGGACGTGGACCGAGCTGCCCGAGGGACAGCGGCCCGCCAGCGTGGCCGTCTTCCCCACGGGAGACGACGTGATCGACCTCGCCATCGCGGCGCCCGGCGCGCCCGAGGCGGAGCTCGCCGACGCGCTCGCCGCCGCCGGCGCACAGCTGCCGAGGCACGCGTCGACGCCCGGCTACCACCCGTACGGGCTTCCCGAGCTAAGGGCCGCGGTCGCCGAGCGGTTCACACGGCGCGGCCTGCCGACGCTCCCCGAACAGATCCTCATCACCTCGGGCGCCCAGCAGGCGGTGTCGCTCACCCTGGGGCTCCTCGCCCGGGCGGGCGACCGCGTCCTGGTCGAGAACCCGTCGTACCCGAACGCCCTGGACGCGCTGAACAGGGGCGGGATGCGGGCCACGCCGGTGCCGGTCACGGACGGCGGCTGGGACACGGACCTTTTCGAGTCGGCGCTGCGCCAGACCGCGCCGCGGCTCGCCTATCTGATCCCGGACTTCCACAACCCGACCGGGCGGCTGATGCCGCGCGAGCAGCGGGTGCGGCTCCTCGAGGCGGCGCGGGCGACCGGGACCTGGCTGGTCGTGGACGAGACGGTCGCCGACATCGCGCTGGACGTGCCGGCGCCCGCGCCGTTCGCCTCGCTCGCCTCGCCCGGTGCGGGCGAACAGGTCGTCACCGTGGGCTCGTTGAGCAAGTCGCACTGGGGCGGGCTGCGCATCGGCTGGGTACGGGCCGGGTCGCGGCTCATCACGGAACTGGCCACGGCACGGGTGCCGTTCGACATGTCGGGTTCCGTGCTCGACCAGCTCGTCGCGCTGCGGCTGCTCGACCGGATGGACGAGGTCCTGAGCGAGCGCCTGCCGCGGATGCGGGCCCAGCGGGACGCGCTCGCCGAGGACCTGGCGCGCGAACTGCCGGAGTGGCGCTGGCAGTTGCCGCCCGGCGGCCTGTCGCTCTGGATCGACCTGGGCCGCCCGATCGCCTCGGCGCTCGCCCGGGCCGCGCTGCGGCACGGGGTGCACATCGAGGGCGGCTCCCGCTTCGGCGCGGACCCGGGCACGCACGAGCACCGGCTGCGCTTCCCGTACACACAGCCGCCCGAGGTCGCCAGGGAGGCGGTGCATCGCCTGGCACAGACGCTCGCGGACGGCCTCGGAGCGACCGGTGACGAGCCGGGCCGGCCCCACTGGGTGGCGTGACGCGGGAGTGAGGGGCCGTCAACTCACGCACGAGGTCAGTGCAGTGGCGGCCCGCCGAACAGCTCCACCGCGCTCCGCACGTCCCCGAGGCCCTTCGCCAGGGCGCTGACCGAGCCGATCGCGCCCGCGATGAGCAGCAGGGAGCGGCGCAGGCGCGGGATCTCGGGAAGGCCACCGGCGGCCATCGCGTCCAGGGCGGCCAGTTCGTCCTCGGCCACCGCCCGGTCGGGGAACTCGGCCGGATGGGCGGCCAGTTCACGGCGCAGCCTGGACACCGCGGTGCGCAACTCCGTCACCCGCGGATCCTCTTCGCTGACCGCCACCAGCTTCTGCCCCACGCTCCGCAACACAGCTCTCCCCCTCGCACGCCTTTGTGCGACCGCAGACATGCGCGTTCCGCACGCCGTACGCCTTCCGCGGCCCCGGCGGGGCCTTGGCCGGACTCGCCGCATCGGGGTCGTCGGCCAGTAAACGCCACTTTCTGCCGCGCCCGCCACCGTGCCGACCGAATTCCGGCCTCACGAGTGTCCCCGGGGGTCGGCGCGCGGGCGGCCCGGTGAGGTATCCAGGCTTCATGACACACGCAACGGATGACGCTCCGGTGACGGGACTGCTGCTCGCGGCGGGCGGTGGGCGCAGGCTCGGCGGGCGGCCGAAGGCGCTCCTGACGCACCGCGGGCGCCCCCTGGTGGAGCACGCGGTGGCGGTGCTGCGCGCGGGCGGCTGCGAGCGCGTCCACGTCGTGCTGGGCGCGGCAGCGGACGACGTGCGGGCGCGGGCGGACCTGGCGGGGTGCGTGCTCGTGGAGAACCCGGCGTGGGAGGAGGGCATGGGGTCGTCGCTGCGGGCGGGGCTCGGCTCGCTCACCGGGACGGGGGCGTCGGCCGCGCTCGTACTCCTTGTGGACCAACCGGGGATCGGAGCTCCGGCGGTGGCGCGCGTGCGGGCCGCGTACCGGTCGGCGGGGTCGCTGGCGGCGGCCGCGTACGACGGGGAGCGCGGGCATCCGGTCCTGTTCGGGGCGGAGCACTGGCCGGGGATCGTGGCGAGCGCGGCCGGGGACCGCGGGGCGCGCGCGTACCTGAAGGAGCACGCGTCGGAGCTCACGCTCGTGGAGTGCGGCGATGTGGCCGATGACTACGACATCGACACCGAGGCCGACCTGAAGCACCTTGAGTGAGGGGCATGAACGGGGCGTGAGGAGCCTGGCACCGAGCGCCACGTTATGTCGACCCGGAGAATCTCGACATCAACAAACCATTGAACTTCCACAATGAGGAAACTAGTATCCACTGCTCAGAAGGGCCGGTCCCCCCGCGCGGGGTCCGTAGTCGTATTCCGGCGCCCACGGCACTCGGTGCCGCCCGCGCCCGTTCGCTGAAGGAAGTGACAGCTCATGTCCGCACCAGCGCCGTCCCCGCTGGCCATCGTCGACGCAGAGCCCCTGCCCAGGCAGGAAGAGGTGCTCACGGACGCGGCCCTCGCCTTCGTGGCCGAGCTGCACCGGCTGTTCACGCCCCGGCGTGACGAGCTCCTCACCCGCCGCGCGGAGCGTCGCGCCGAGATCGCCCGCACCTCCACGCTCGACTTCCTCCCGGAGACCGCTCACATCCGCGAGGACACCACCTGGCGCGTCGCGCCCGCCCCGGCCGCGCTGAACGACCGCCGCGTCGAGATCACCGGTCCCACCGACCGCAAGATGACCATCAACGCCCTGAACTCGGGCGCCAAGGTCTGGCTCGCGGACTTCGAGGACGCCTCGGCCCCCACCTGGGAGAACGTCGTCCTGGGCCAGGTCAACCTGATGGACGCCTACACGCGCAACATCGACTTCACGGACGAGCGCACCGGCAAGTCGTACGCCCTCAAGGGCAACGACGAGCTCGCGACCGTCGTGATGCGCCCGCGCGGCTGGCACCTGGACGAGCGCCACCTGAAGGACGAGGCCGGCCGGCCCGTCCCCGGCGCGCTCGTCGACTTCGGCCTGTACTTCTTCCACAACGCCAAGCGCCTGATCGAGCTCGGCAAGGGCCCGTACTTCTACCTCCCGAAGACGGAGTCGCACCTGGAGGCCCGCCTCTGGAACGAGATCTTCGTCTTCGCGCAGGACTACGTCGGGATCCCCCAGGGCACCGTCCGCGCGACCGTCCTGATCGAGACGATCACGGCCGCGTACGAGATGGACGAGATCCTCTACGAGCTCCGCGACCACGCCGCCGGGCTGAACGCGGGCCGCTGGGACTACCTGTTCTCCATCGTCAAGAACTTCCGTGACGGCGGCGCCAAGTTCGTTCTGCCGGACCGCAACCTGGTCACGATGACGGCCCCGTTCATGCGCGCCTACACCGAACTCCTCGTCCGCACCTGCCACAAGCGGGGCGCGCACGCGATCGGCGGCATGGCGGCGTTCATCCCGTCGCGGCGCGACGCCGAGGTCAACAAGGTCGCGTTCGAGAAGGTCAAGAACGACAAGGACCGCGAGGCCGGCGACGGCTTCGACGGCTCGTGGGTCGCCCACCCCGACCTGGTCCCGATCGCGATGGCGTCCTTCGACGCGGTCCTCGGTGACAAGCCGAACCAGAAGGAGCGTCTGCGCGAGGACGTGTCCGTCGCGCCCGGCGACCTGATCGCGATCGACTCCCTCGACGCCCGGCCCACCTACGACGGCCTGGTCAACGCCGTCCAGGTCGGCATCCGCTACATCGAGGCGTGGCTGCGCGGCCTCGGCGCCGTCGCCATCTTCAACCTGATGGAGGACGCGGCCACCGCCGAGATCTCCCGCTCGCAGATCTGGCAGTGGATCAACGCCGGCGTCGTCTTCGAGGGCGGCGAGCACTCCGGCACGACCGTCACCGCCGACCTGGCCCGCGAGGTCGCGGCCCAGGAGCTCGCGAACATCAAGGCCGAGATCGGCGAGGAGGCCTTCGCGGCCGGCAAGTGGCAGCAGGCCCACGACCTCCTCCTCCAGGTCTCCCTGGACGCGGACTACGCGGACTTCCTGACGCTGCCCGCGTACGAGCAGCTCGCCGGCTGAGTCGGCCCCGCACCACCCGAGCCCTCGGCACCGCACAGCGCCGGGGGTTCGGTCGTGTCCGGGGTCAGCCCTTGTTACCGAGGTGGACGGACCAGTCCTGTTCGGCGGCCGGTTTGCCGTGCAGGTCGGGGACGCGCTTGAGCCAGTCGGGGCGGCCCTTCTCCGTGTCGGCCGCGCGGCGCGCGTCGGCGGCCGCCAGCTGGTCGCGCGACGGGAAGTCCGTGGGCAGCCAGGCGGGGGACGTACGGGCGCGGGCCGCGAGATAGGAGACGTACGCCTCGCGGACCGCGTCCGGCGAATGGAAGCCCGGCTCGTCGGTCAGCCACGCGTCGGGGACGAGCGCGGTGATCTCGCGGAGCATCTCCTCGGTGACGAGGGGCGCCAGCTCCGCGTCGGCGGCCGCCGTGTCGGGCCCGTAGGCGCCGAGGGCGTGATGGCGGAAGTCGTACGCCTTGTCGGGCGCGGACGCGTCCCAGCGGTGGTGGAAGATCAGGGCGGCGCCGTGGTCGATCAGCCACAGCTTCGGCTCCTGGATGCCGAAGGTGGGCCAGATCATCAGGTTCGAGCTGTGGATCGTGCGGTCCACGTTGACCGTGAGGGCGTCGAGCCACACGATCTTCCCGGCTTCCAGCGGGTCCACCGTGAAGGCGGCAGCGACCTCGGGCGTGAAGTCCTTCGCGCCCGGCAGGAAGTCCATCCCGAGGTTGAGCCCGTCGCTCGCGCGCAGCAGGTCCTGGACCTCCTGGTGCGGCTCGTGTGCGGCCACCTCGGGGTCGAAGTGGACGCGGACCAGCTCGGGAAAGCGCAGGCCGAGGCGGCGCGCCAGCTCACCGACGACGATCTCCGCGACGAGCGCCTTGCGGCCCTGCGCGGACCCGGTGAACTTCACGACGTAGGTCCCCAGGTCGTCGGCCTCGACGACCCCCGGCACGGAGCCACCGGTCCGCAGGGGGTTCAGATACCGGACGGCCGTCACTTCTCGCAGCACACCCGCCAGCCTAACGGGCGGCGCCCGCGGCCGAGGGATGGCCGGGATCGCACCCTGCGGCGCTCCGGTTCCGCCCGGCGCCCGGCGACTGCCGGTACCGTCGTCCCGGCTGCGGAGATCTTCTTGCGCTATCTCCCTTGCGCGGGACCGACGATGAGGGACGGGACGCATGGTGAACGGTGGCCGGGTCGCGGTCGTGGGCGGGAGCATCGCCGGGTGCGCCGCGGCTCTCGCGGCCCATCGCGGGGGCGCGGACGAGATCGTCGTGTACGAGCGGGCCGCGGGCTCCCTCGCGGAACGCGGCGTGGGCCTCGCGGTGCACGACGCGCGGTACGCCGAGCTGGAGTCGGCCGGGTACATGGACGCGGGCATGCCGTGGGTGGGCCTGGTGCGCCGTCGCTGGTACGTGCGCGCCGCGGGCAAGGAGCTCGGGCGCGAGATCGCCGTCATGCCGTTCCCGTTCCGTACGTACAACTGGGGGCCGCTCTGGCGCGATCTGCGCCGGGCGGTGCCCGAGGGCGTCGAGTTCCGTACGGGTGCGGCGGTGGCGCGGGTCGAGGCGACGGCGGGCGGGGCCCGCGTACACACGGCGGCCGGTGGCGCCGAGGAGTTCGGCCTCGTCATCGGCGCGGACGGCTACCGCTCGGCGGTGAGGGCCTGCGCGTTCCCCGACGTACAGCCGCGGTACGCGGGATATCTGGCGTGGCGGGGCGCGTTCCCCGCGCAGCGGCTCTCCGAGCCCGGCCTGTGGGCCGAGGAGGACTGCGCGTACGTCGTGTTCCCCGGCGGGCACCTCATCGTCTACCGGATCCCGGACGGCGGCCCGGCCGGCGGCCGTCGCGTGAACTGGGTTCTCTACACGGCTCCCCCGCCGGGCGTCGACGCGGCGCTGCGCGTGGACCTGCCGACGAGCCTGCCGCCCGGCACCCTCACCGACGCGCTGCGCTCCCATCTCGCCCATGTGGCCGACGAGTTGCTGCCGCCGTACTGGGGCGACCTGGTCCGCCTCACCGCCCCGGACGAGCTCGCGCTCCAGCCCATGTACGACTTCACGGCCCCGCAGTACGCGACAGGCAGGTTCATGCTGGCCGGGGACGCGGCGACGGTCGCGCGCCCGCACACCGGGGCGGGGGCGGTGAAGGCCCTCCAGGACGGCGTGGCCATCGAATCCGCGTTCCGCGCCGCGCCGGCCCTGGACGGGGCGCTCGCCGCGTACGACGACTCCCGCACGGCGGCCGGCAGCGCGCTGGTCGGGCTCGGACGGAGCCTCGGCCGGGCGCTCGTGCAGGAGACCCCGGACTGGGGGGAGTTGGACCAGGCGGGGCTTGAGGCGTGGTGGGCACAGGCGGACGGAACCGGGGTGTTCGGCGGGAAACAGTTGGATTCCGGCACCGGCCCGCATCCCCGCTGAGCAGTCGTTTTGTTGTGCGCGTACGTTGATCCATAAGATCCGGCGATGATCATAAGAAAACGGCTGGCGGCGGGAACGTGTGTCCTGTTCGCCGCCCTGACCATGGGGCTGACGCCCGTCGGCGCCTCCGCGGCGGACAACCCTGACGGGCAGCCCACGGCCGCCCCGAAGGTCGAGCTCGTGCTCGACGTGAGCGGTTCCATGCGGGCGCGCGACATCGACGGCGGGACCCGGATGGCCGCCGCGAAGCAGGCGTTCAACGAGGTGCTCGACGCGACGCCGAAGGAGGTGGAGCTCGGCATCCGCACGCTGGGCGCCAACTACCGCGGCGAGGACCGGAAGGTGGGCTGCAAGGACACCGCTCAGCTCTACCCGGTCGGGCCGCTCGACCGCACCGAGGCGAAGACCGCGGTCGCCACCCTCTCGCCGACCGGCTGGACGCCGATCGGCCCGGCCCTCCTGAAGGCGGCCGACGACCTCGACGGCGGTGACGGATCGCGCCGCATCGTCCTCATCAGCGACGGCGAGGACACCTGCCAGCCGCTCGACCCGTGCGAGGTCGCCCGCGACATCGCCGCCAAGGGCATCAACCTCACCATCGACACGCTCGGCCTGGTCCCTGACGCCAAGACGCGTGACCAGCTCAGCTGCATCGCCGAGGCCACCGGCGGGACCTACACCTCCGTGCGGCACACCGATGAACTCACCGACCGCGTAGGTCAGTTGGTCGACCGGGCCGCCGACCCCGTGGTCAACCCCGTGGCCGTCGAGGGCGCCAAGGAGTGCACCGGCGCGCCGGAGGTCAAGCCGGGTCTGTACACGGACCGCGAGACGTTCGGCGAGCACCGCTTCTACCGCGTGGCCGTCGCCCCCGGGCAAGAACTGCGTGCCTCGGTGAGCGTCGCCGCGGACCGCGCGGTCAACAAGGACTACGGCGTACTGCTGCGCGCGGTCACCGAGCACGGCCGTGAGATCGTCCGGGGCTCGGAGGCGGGCGACGGTCGTACGGACGTGATCTCGACCGGTCTGCGCTACCCGAAGCCCGAGCAGGACGACGACGAGGCGGCGGCCGAGACCGTCTGCCTCCAGGTGTCGAACTCCTACTCGGCCCCCGCGTCGGTCAAGACGACGCCGGGCCTCCCGGTCGAGCTGACCGTCGACGTCGTGGACGCGCCGAGCGCCGCGTCCGACGTGGCCGCGTTCGGCCTCGGCCGCGGCTGGTGGCTGCTCGGCGCCCTGGTGCTCACCGGCTTCGTGGCGGGTGTGCTGTGGGGCTGGATCTCGCGCTGGCGGTTCGCGGTCTGGAGGACCAACTGATGCGTACGACCAGGCTGTTGGTGACGGCAGGGCTCCTCGGCGCGAGCGCGCTGACCGCACTGCTCGGGGCCGGTACGGCGTTCGCCGGCTCCAGTGACTCCGGCTCCTCCGGTGACGACAAGGCCCCCACGGAGGCGGGCACGTCGTTCCGTACCGCGCAGGAGGTGGAGCAGGGCCGGCGGGCCACCGCGGGCGCCTCCACGGGTGACTACCTGTACTGGTCGTTCCCGGCGGACGCCGGGCAGCGACCCACGGTCAAGGCGACGGTGAAGCTGCCGGACTCGGCGGCGCGGCCCTCGGGCGCGACGTGGCGGATCGACGTGTACGACGGGCTGAGGCGCCGTCAGTCCTGCATGTACGGGACGCAGTCGAGGGCGGCGGCGCAGGACGCGCCGTCGGTCGACCTGTCCTGCACGCTGCGCACGGTGCGGGCCTGGTCGGACCAGTGGGCGAACGACCCGCTGCCCGGCACCTATTACGTCCGGCTCACGGCGGCCTCACTGACGCCGTCGGACCAGGGGCTGCCCGTCTCGGCCGAGGTCGAGGTGGCCTCCAAGAAGGTCGGCGGCTCCGCGGCGGTGGACGGCTCGCTCGCGGCCCCGCTCGTGCCGGGCTCGACGACGGAAGAGGCCGCTGCCGCC
Source organism: Streptomyces sp. CB01635 (assembly GCF_002803065.1). GTDB lineage: Bacteria > Actinomycetota > Actinomycetes > Streptomycetales > Streptomycetaceae > Streptomyces. The sequence goes on along the minus strand of NZ_NNBL01000001.1, from coordinate 541,672 downwards.
GCTGACGACGCCTCCGATGAGGAGAACGGCTCGTCGGCGAGCCAGGCGCTCGCGACGGGTGAGCCCGAGGACGGCTGGTCCTCCGGCTGGTGGTCGGACCGCTGGGTCTGGACTGCGGCGGGCGGCATCCTGGCCGCGCTCGCCGGTATCGGCGGCTACGCCCTGACGCGCGGCACAGGCCGCCCGTCCCGGGTACCGCCGGGCAGGTAACCCGCCCGTCCATGACGCCCGCGCACCTCAAGTGCCGGGCGTCATGGATGAGTTCGCCTCTGCTTCACACCTCTCGCAGCGCCTTCGCCAGGGCGCCGTCCCCGGACACGGCGACACGGCCCGCGCGCGCCGCCTCCTCCAGCGTCAGCCCGCCCCGCACCACGGCGACACAGGTTTCCGTGCCGAGGACGAGCCGCGCGTCGGGCTCGCCGTCCACCGGCCCCTCGGCATAGACAGGGCCGCCCGCGCCCGAGCCGCCGACCCGTACATGGAACTCCCCCTCGTCGAGGCGGACTTCGACCACACCCTCGCCGCCGAGCCGCTCGAGATGGCTCAGGAGCGGCAGGGCGAACCAGTGCGCGCGTACGGCGTCCGTGGGCCCGCGCTCCTCAAGCGCAGGCGCGCCCCACTCACCCAGCGCCTGGAGCACCGGCAGCAACTGCCGTCCCCGCGGGGTGAGTTCATACACGTACGCCGAGACGGGCGCGGGCAGCCTGCGGCGCTCGGCGACGCCCTCGCGCTCCATGTCCTTCAGGCGCGAGGCGAGCACGTCCGTACTGACGCCGGGCAGGTCGGCGTGCAGATCGGTGTAGCGGCGCGGCCCTGCGAGGAGCTCACGGACGATCAGGAGCGTCCAGCGGTCCCCGACGGCGTCGAGGGCGCGGGCGGCGGCGCAGTACTGGTCGTAGCTTCGGCGTGGCATGGCTCGCAGTCTATGCAACTTGTTGGACTTTCCAAGCGGTCACTTGGTAAAACCAAGTCACACACGTCACGGGCAGTCCGGGAGGGCACCACATGGAGTTCCGGCAGTCGAGCAAACTCAGCGAGGTCTGCTACGAGATCCGCGGCCCGGTGATCGAGCACGCCGACGCCCTTGAGGAGGCGGGCCACAGCGTCCTGCGCCTCAACACCGGCAACCCCGCGCTCTTCGGCTTCGAGGCGCCCGAGGAGATCGTCCAGGACATGATCCGGATGCTCCCCCAGGCCCATGGCTACACCGACTCGCGGGGCGTCCTGTCCGCCCGCCGCGCCGTCGCCCAGCGCTACCAGGCGCTCGGCCTCGAGGTCGGCGTCGACGACGTGTTCCTCGGCAACGGCGTGTCCGAGCTGGTCTCCATGGCCGTACAGGCACTCCTGGAGGACGGCGACGAAGTCCTCATCCCCGCCCCGGACTTCCCGCTGTGGACGGCCGTCACGACGCTCTCCGGCGGCAAGGCCGTGCACTACATCTGCGACGAGTCGGCCGACTGGTACCCCGACCTCGACGACATGGCCGCGAAGATCACCGACCGCACCAAGGCGGTCGTCATCATCAACCCCAACAACCCCACGGGCGCCGTCTACCCCAAGGAGATCATCGAGGGCATCCTCGACCTCGCCCGCCGGCACGGCCTGATGGTGCTCGCGGACGAGATCTACGACCAGATCCTGTACGACGACGCGGTGCACCACAGCGCCGCCGCCCTCGCCCCCGACCTGGTCGTCCTCACGTTCTGCGGCCTCTCCAAGACCTACCGCGTCGCGGGCTTCCGCTCCGGCTGGCTGGTCGTCACGGGACCGCAGCAGCACGCCCGCAACTATCTGGAGGGCCTGACGATGCTCGCCTCCATGCGACTGTGCGCCAACGCCCCCGCCCAGTACGCCATCCAGGCCGCGCTCGGCGGCCGCCAGTCCATCCGCGAACTGACCGCGCCGGGCGGGCGCCTCCTCGAACAGCGCGACAAGGCCTGGGAGAAACTCAACGAGATCCCGGGCGTCTCCTGCGTGAAGCCGAAGGGCGCCCTGTACGCGTTCCCGCGCATCGACCCCAAGGTCCACCCCATCGTCGACGACGAGAAATTCGTCCTCGACCTGCTGCTGCGCGAGAAGATCCAGGTCGTCCAGGGCACCGGCTTCAACTGGCCGCGCCCGGACCACTTCCGCATCCTCACCCTCCCGTACGCTGACGATCTCGACGCCGCGATCAGCCGGATCGGCCGCTTCCTGAGTGGGTACCGCCAGTGACGTTCTGCACCACCTGCGCCCTGCCGAGCCTGACGCAGTTCGCCTCGCCCCAGCTCGTCGAGGCGATCGTGGAGGGCGGCCACGACCGCGCCGACGACCCCGCCTGGGAGACCTCGGGCGCCGCCACGGTGGAGGACTACGCGCTGTGGTGCGGCCACCTGTGCGGCCTGACGTGCCTGCGGATGGCGCTCGGCCCGGACGCGCCCAGCCTGTTCGACCTGCGCGACGGAGCGCTCAAGTACGGCGCGTACACCGTGGATCCGGAGGGCGGCATCCACGGTCTGATCTACGCCCCGTTCGCCGAGTACGCCCGCGAGGAACTCGGCCTGGACGCGACCGTCCACCGCACACTGACGACCGACGAGATCGCCGGCCTACTGGACACGGGCCGGACGGTGATGGCCTCGGTCCACTACGGGATCCGCCGCCCGGAGCGGCCCGCGCCCGGCCGGGGCGGACATCTGGTCCTGCTCACGGCCCGCGACGGTGACCGCTTCCACTTCCACAACCCGTCGGGGATCAGCCCCGAAACCCGTTGCGCGGAACTGCCGTCGGCGACGTTCGAGACGTTCTTCGCGGGGCGGGGAGTCTCGTTGAGTGCCGGACATGGAGCGGATCCGAGGGCGTAGCCGGCCCCCGGACCCCATGAATGCCACTCACATCACACGCCGACACGCTTGAGGACCCGGGTCAGTGTCAATGCCCTGCGTCCTGCCTTTGGACTACCGCCCATCGAGCTGGGCGGGCCGGATTCGAACCGGCAATTCGGGGCCTGGGGCCCGGGTCCGATCGATTCGGCGATGAGCGGCGAATACTGAGTCTGGAGCAAGAGTCTGAGATTGATGGCGGTCCGCGTGTGCTGTGCGGACCGCACCGTCACGACAAGCTTCAGCTTCAGCTTTGCGCTCCTCGCGCACCCCGGCCGCCGGCTGAGCGGCGCCCGGGGAGTCTTGTGCGGGCCCCTGGATCAGCCGAACAGATAGCTGAACACAGGGTCACCCGCCCGCTGGTCGGTCACCTCCGCCGCGTTCGCCTCCTCGCGGGCGAACTTGACGGCCTGCTGGAGCCTCTCGATCCGCTCCAGCAGCTCGTTCACTCTGCGCGCGGGCAGCGCGCCGGAGAACTTCACCGTCGTCCAGTACCCGACGGGCACGTCCTCGTAGTACACCTCGACCTGCGCCGGGTGCTTCTCGGTCGCCTCGGCCTTCACGTGGTTGCGCGGCACCTTCTTGGTGCGCAGCGTCCGCACCGGCTCCGTCTTCCAGTCGTCGGTCGACGGGTCCTGCGTCCACGCCTCGGAGGCGTCGAGCACGGGCAGCTTGCGCACGAAGGTGTTGAGGTCGACGAGCTGCTTCTCCAGGAAGAGCAGGTATGCGACCGGCACCTGGCTCAGGACGGCCCGTCCGTCGACGGTGACATCGGCGCGCGCCTCGCAGTTCGCCCAGTCCTTGGTGGCGGTCACATCGAACAGCCGGGTGAGCGTCTTCGCAGTGTCCCGCAGCACGTGCTCGGCCTTCACCTGGACCCGCGTCGACTCGGGCGGCAGCTGCTCACCCTCCTCGTCCTTGGGCTGGTAGGTACGCGAGATCCCGGCCAGGAGCGCCGGCTTCTGAAGCCCGTGATGGGCCGCCGTCAGGTCCTGGTGTGCCTTGGACTTGACGCCTTTCTCGACTGCGATGATCTGATTGAGTTTCGTTGCCACGCGAGAACGGTAGTCAGGCACCGCACTCCGAATCGAATGGTTTTTCCCCGGCCCACGAGGAGCAACTCACCATGGATGCGGCGCTGATAGCCGTGCTCGGCACCCTGCTCGGTTCCGTCGTCACCCACTTCTTCCAGGCGCGGTCCACGGAGCGAGTCGCCGGGCTCGCCCGTGCCGAGCAGCTGCGTCAGGAGCGGATCTCCAGTTACAGCGCGTTCGCCGGGGCCCTGTTCGACTACCGGCGCAGTCAGAACGACCGCTGGTTCCGGGCCCATGAGGTGCCGGGTTCCACGCAGGCGGAGGAGGCCCGCTTCGCCTCGTACGAGGCGCGGATCAGCGCGCGGCAGGCGCTGGCGCGGCTCCAGTTGGTGTGCGACCGCGCAGACACGCGCCAACTGGCGGAGAGTTCCTTCGAGTTGGCGAACTGTCTGCACGAGGCAGTGGACGAGGAGGACCGGGACCGGCGGTCACAGCGGTGCAAGGACGCCCTGACGAGGTTCATCGACTCGGCAGCCCCGAGCGTGCGCTGACCGTGTGTCCGACGCCGACGTGAGCGATCACCGTCCTCAGTGGGCAACACCTCTGCATGACAGACAGGCCGCTGCTCCTCCTCGACGTCGACGGGCCCCTCAACCCGTACGCCGCCCGCCTCCCCCGTCTGCGCGGTTACGCCGCTCACCGCGTCCACCCGGCGAACTGGCTCTCGCGCCAGGCCCCCGGCTCGCGCCGTCACCGCCGCGGGTTACGGGTCGTGCTCAACCCGTCCCACGGCCGGCGCCTGGCAGGCCTGCCCTTCGAACTGGCCTGGGCGACCACGTGGATGCACGAGGCGAACGAGATGATCGGCCCGGCGATCGGACTGCCCGCCGCGCTCCCGGTGATCGAGTGGCCCGAGCTGTTCGCCAGGGATCCCGACGGCCTCTACTGGAAGACGCGCCCGCTGCTCGACTGGGCGACCGGGCGGCCCTTCGCGTGGGTCGACGACATGATCACGGACCTGGACTCCCGCCATGTCACCGCGCACCACGACGCCCCGGCCCTGCTCCTGCGCATCCACCCGCGCCACGGGCTGCGCGAGAGGGACTTCACGACGCTGACGCGATGGGCCGAGGCGTTGTGAAGCGACGTACTCGGCCGCCGCCGGCCCGGCCCGTCAACGGCCGAGCAGTGCAGTGAGGGCGCCGACCGGGTCCGTGTCGGGGGTGCCTCTCGGCCACCAGTCCTCGCGGCCCGGGTCCGATTCGTAGCCGTACCAGAGTCCTTCGCGGCCGAGGCGGAGCTGGAGGTTGTCCGTGGACAGCCTGTTGCGGTGGGGACGGAAGTGGGGGAAGTCCGCGGCGATGAGGGCCGGGCGGGCACGGTCGAAGGGGCCGGCCGGCGGGTCCCACTCCTCTTCGAGGACGCCCAGGCCCGCGAGTCCGCCCTGGCGCCAGGCGGCCACGGCGCGGGCCAGGTCGGTGGCCGTGCGTCCGGTGCCCTGGGCGAGGGACTTGTAGAGCGCGCGCGTGGACGCCGCGAGGCCGGAGCCGGGGTGGGCGGCGGCGAGCCGGACCGCGTCCTGCCAGGGGGTGAGACCGGCGATCGGGTCGATGCCCCGGGTGAGGAACGTGTGGGCGCGGGCCGCGGCCTCCGTGGCGAGGAGGTCGAGGGCGAGCGGGTCGGGGGCGCCGGACGCGTGCGGGTAGACGGGCGGGCGGCCCGGGTGCGCGGGGGCCGGGAAGGGCGGGGGCAGGAGCGGCAGGGTGCGGGGCACGAGGGCTTCGCGGGCCTCGACCGAGGGCAGCGCGGGGGCCGTGGCGGAGCGCTCGCCGGCGGCCCGCGCCGCGTTGCGCCGGGTGAGGTCGGCGAGGAGCTCCTGTTCGCCGCGGCCGCGCAGCAGGAAGAGGACGAACGGGTCCTCGTCGAGCAGTCGTGCCGTCTGATAGCAGAGCGCGGCCGCGTGCTTGCAGGGGTGACCGTCGTCCGGGCAGGAGCAGTCGGGGATCAGGTCGCCGACGGCGGGCAGGAGGTCGGCGACGGCGGCCAGCGCGTGCGGCACGTCCTTGTCGAGGAGCGCGGCCATGTGGTCGGGGCGGGCTGCCGCCGTGTCCAGGATGCGCTCCCAGTCCTCGTCGTTGAGGGTGCGCAGGCGGATCTCGGTGCGGTACGGGCGGGGGCGTGAGCCGTGGACGTAGGCCATGACGCGGCCGGGGGTCGCGGTGATGGCGTCGACGTGTCCCCGGTCGGCGTAGGCGCGGCCCCGGGTGAGGCGGGCCGTGTCGAGCGCCGTGTCCACGAGGGCGTCCACCCACGCGTTCCCCCACCAGGTCAGGGCGAAGTCGTCGGCCGTGCGGGTGCGGGGCGGCAGGGGCGGGAAGGTGCGGCGGCGGTCGTCGACGCGGGCGCGGGCCTGGGCGTGCGCGCCGGCGCGGCCCGGCGTGTGGGGTGTCATGCCGTCCTCCGTGTCATGCCGTCCTCCTGAGGGAGACGAGGTCGGCGAGCTCCCGGTCGGTCAGCTCGGTCAGGGCGGCTTCGCCGGAGCCGAGCACGGCGTCCGCGAGGGCCTTCTTGGCGGCGAGCATCTCGGCGATGCGGTCCTCGACGGTGCCCTCGGTGATGAGGCGGTGGACCTGGACCGGCTGGGTCTGGCCGATGCGGTAGGCGCGGTCGGTGGCCTGCTCCTCGACGGCCGGGTTCCACCAGCGGTCGAAGTGGACGACGTGGCCCGCGCGGGTGAGGTTCAGGCCGGTGCCGGCGGCCTTCAGCGAGAGCAGGAAGACGGGGACCTCGCCGGACTGGAAGCGGTCGACCATGCGCTCGCGTTCGGCCACGGGGGTACCGCCGTGCAGGAGTTGGGACGGGATCGCGCGGGCGGCGAGGTGGGTCGCGAGGAGGCGGGCCATGGACACGTACTGCGTGAAGACGAGGACGGAGCCGTCCTCCGCGAGGATCGTGTCGAGGAGTTCGTCGAGCAGGGCGAGCTTGCCTGAGCGGCCGGTGAGGCGGGCCCGCGGGCCTTCCGTCTCCTTGAGGAACTGCGCCGGGTGGTTGCAGATCTGCTTGAGCGACGTCAGGAGCTTCATGATCAGGCCGCGGCGTGCGATGCCTTCGGCGGCCTCGATCTCCGCCATCGTCTCGCGGACGACCGCCTCGTAGAGCGAGGCCTGTTCGCGGGTGAGGGGGGCCGGGTGGTCCGACTCGGTCTTCGGCGGCAGCTCGGGGACGATCCCGGGGTCGGACTTCTTGCGGCGGAGCAGGAAGGGCCGCACGAGGCGGGCCAGGCGCTCGACGGCCTCTGCGTCCTCACCGGTCTCGACGGCGCGCGCGTGCCGTGCGCGGAAGGACTTGAGCGGGCCGAGCAGTCCAGGGGTCGTCCAGTCGAGCAGGGCCCACAGCTCGGACAGGTTGTTCTCCACGGGGGTGCCGGTGAGCGCGATGCGGGCGGGCGACGGGATCGAGCGCAGCGCCTTGGCGGTGGCGGAGAAGGGGTTCTTGATGTGCTGCGCCTCGTCGGCGACGACCATGCCCCAGGTGTGCCCTGCCAGTTCGGCGGCGCGGGTGCGCAGGGTGCCGTACGTGGTGAGGACGAAGCCGCCTGCGAGGCCGTCGAGGGTGCGGTCCGTGCCGTGGAAGCGGCGGACGGGGACGCCGGGGGCGAAGCGGCTGATCTCCCGCTGCCAGTTCCCTAGGAGGGACGCCGGGCAGACGACGAGGGTGGGCGCCGCCTTGTTCCTGCGCAGGTGGAGCGCGATGAGGGTGACCGTCTTGCCGAGGCCCATGTCGTCGGCCAGGCAGCCGCCGAGGCCGAGCGAGGTCATGAGGTCGAGCCAGGCCAGGCCCCGCAGCTGGTAGTCGCGGAGCGTGGCGTGCAGGCCCGCGGGCTGGGTGACGGCGGCGGGGCCTTCGACGAGGCGGTCGCGGAGGTGGGCGAGGACGCCGGTGGGGACGGCCTCGACGCGCTCGCCGTCGATGTCGGCCTCGCCGGTGAGGGCCACGGCGAGGGCGTCGACGGGTTGGAGAAGTCCCAGCTCGCGTTTGCGGGCCTTGCGTACGAGGTCGGGGTCGACGACGACCCACTGGTCGCGCAGCCGGACGACGGGCCGGTGGGACTCGGCGAGTTCGTCCATCTCGCGCTCGGAGAGGGGGTCGCCGTCGAGCGCCAACTGCCAGTTGAACTTGAGGAGTTCCTCGCCGTCGAAGAACGGGGTGCCGTCGGTGGCGGAGCCGGGCGCGGCGGCGCGCACCACGGCGGTGGCGGTGAGGGCGCGGGCCAGGTCCCTGGGCCAGTGGACCTCGACGCCCGCGTCCGCGAGGCGGGCCGCGGCCGGGCCGAGCAGGTCGAGCAGCTCGCCCTCGGAGAGCGCGAGGACGTCGGGCACGTCACGCTCCAGGACGCGGCCGAGCGGGGGCCAGACGCGGGCGGCGCGGCGCAGGGCGAGGACGGCGTCGATCCTGGCGCGCGGCCCGAAGTGCGCGTCGCCGTCACCGGCCCAGAGCCGGGCCGCGTCGACGACCTGGGTGGGGTCGGCGAGGCTGTGCACCTGGACGAGGGCGGCCCCGGCGCGCCGCCGCTCCTCGGCGCCTGGGCCTCCCGGGCCGTCCTCACCGGCGGAGGCGGGGTCGGTGGCATCGGCAGCGTCGTCCGTGTCGAAGAGCGTGAAGTTCGAGAGGTCGAGACGCAGGGACACCCGTACGCCCGCGTCCATGCCGGCGGCCGCCTCGACCGCCCAGGCACGCGCGCGGGGCAGGTGCTGCGGCGCGAAGGAGGCGAAGGGCGCCCCGGCCGCGAAAGGTGCGGCGGGGCTGCGCGGCAGGGAGTCGGCGACGGCGTCGAGGAACGCGCGCACAAGGGCCTCGGGCTCGGGCAGCCGCAGCGGCTTGGAGCCCTCGACGGGCGCGGCATGGGCCTCGTACGGCATGGCGGCGGCGATGGCGCGCAGCTGTGCGATGTCGTCCGCGTCGAGGGGTCCTGCGCGCCACGCGTCGTGGTCGGAGGGGGTGAGGCCGGGCAGGAGGCGGCCGCGGCCCACGAGGTGCAGGGCGTGCAGGGCGGCGGCGCCCCAGCAGGCCGCGGCGGGGTGGGCGCCAGGGGTGTGGCGGGCCCGGACGAGCAGGGGCAGGGCGTCGGTGACGGGCAGCCGGACTGCGGGCACGGTCCGGGCGCGGGCGCCCGTGCCGTGCGGCCGGACGACGGTGAGCGGGGTGGCGCCCGGCAGGTCCGTGCCGTCCGGGTGCCAGAACGCAACGCTGCTCTCGCGCGGCAGGGGCGCGGGAAGGAACACGGCGGCCGCGGCGACGGTGATTCCCCTGTGGTCGATCTGCTCCGTCATGGCCGGGCTCCTTTCCCTGGTCGGCAGGCATGGGTACGCCCTGGTCGGTGCGGCGTGCGTCGCCCTCGTCCGGCGGGACCGGCGACGTCTACGACCTTACGGGCGGGGTCTGACAATCAAGGCCGGGCGTCTCTCCTGCACCGCGTGTACGGTTCGAACGACGGCCCGTGCAAGATCGCCGGGCCCGACCGACGGCAGCCTCGGAGAGAACAGGACAGTCGCATGGGTGACCTGCTGCTGGTCCGGCACGGCGAGACCGAGTGGGCCCTGTCCGGGCGACACACGAGCTGGACCGACGTCCCGCTGACGGAGAACGGCCGCGAGCAGGCACGCAAGCTCGCCCCGCTCGTCCGCAGCTATCACATCGGAGCCGTCTTCTCGAGCCCGATGGTGCGGGCCCACGAGACCGCGAAGCTCGCGGGTCTCGGGAACGTGCGGGTCGACGCCGACCTGTGCGAGTGGGACTACGGCGCCTACGAGGGCGTCACCACGCTCGAGATCCAGCGCACCCGGCCCAACTGGTTCCTCTTCACGGACGGGGTCGCGCCCGGCCCCCCGGAGCACCCCGGCGAGAGCCCGGAAGAGGTGGGGGCGCGGGCCGACCGCATGCTCGCGAAGGTGGACGCCGCGCTCGCGGAGAACGAGGGCAGCGTCGTCCTCTTCGGCCACGGCCACTTTTCGCGGGTCCTCACCGCGCGCAGGCTCGGCCTGCCCCCGGCGGACGGGGCGCACTTCCTGCTGGCGACGGGCACGGTCAGCAGGCTGAGCACAGAGCACGGCCGGCCGGTCATCGCAGGGTGGAACCTGCGGCCCTGATACGCCATCGGACCCGGCCGTTGTCAGACCCCTGCTGCACCATCGGAACGTACGGAGCACATACCGGCCGAGGGACGGAGTCAGGGGGGTGCCATGACCAGGCCGCTGTCCGCCGCGCAGCGGCGCATCGTCGACGAGGCCGACCCGGTCACCGGGCGGCTGAAGGGCGGTGACGCCCAGCTCGCGCGCCTCGTCCTGCTGAAGCTCGCGTTCCGGCACCCGCGACCTCCCCACGACCACTTCCTGACACCGGCCGGATACCGGATATGGGAGGCGGGGGACGAACCGGAGCGCGCCGAGCAGCCCCCGCCGCCGGCGCCTTCCGGCGGCGGCCCGTTCGCGGCGCGGGTGGGCGGAGAGGCGCCGGTGCCGGGCGGTCCGGCGCGGGCGCGCGAGGTGCGCAGTGCCTGGCAGGGGCTCGTGGAGATGCGCCGGATGACCAATCCGGGCGGCGCCACCGACCGCCCGTGCGCCTGGGAGCGCGCGCATCTGGTGCAGGCCGCCGCCCTCGCCCTGGAGGCGGCGGGCTGCCGTCCGGCGGACGGTGACACCGGGGACGGCTACCGTGTCGGCGGCACACCACAGCCGGAGGCCGTGGCCGTACGGGGGCGCGGGCCGGACGGAATCGCGGGCTGCGCCGCCGCGTTGGAGCGGGCAGGGTGGCAGGTCAGCGAGCACGCGGAACCCCGCACCGGGGGACGGTACTTGCTGGCGTCACCGCGAAGATCATGACGATCGAGCAGCAGACGGAGCACCCGAAGCAGAAGCCGTAGTAGCTGTACCAGCCTGATTAGCCGTAGTAGTCGTCGAAGGGGAAATCGTGGCCGAGACGTTCACCGTGCGCATTCAAGTGCGCGGGTACGAGACCGACTCGCAGGGGCACCTCAATCAGAGCGTGTACCTGCAGTACGCGGAGCACGCGCGATGGGTGCTGCTCCAGCACGGCGGGATCCGGCAGGCCGACCTGCTGGCGAAGGGGGTCGGCCCGGTCGCCCTGGAGACGACCATCCGCTACCGCCGAGAGCTGCGCGCGGGCGACGAGGTGGACGTGAGCTGCGCGTTCGTGTGGACGGAGGGCAAGACGTTCCGGGTCGAGCAGTCGATACGCAAGACCGACGGCACGCTCGCGGCTGAACTGACGAGTGCGGGCGGCCTGATGGACCTCAAGGAGCGCAAGCTCGTGGCGGATCCGCGCGAGTACTTCCGGGCACTCGCGTCGGATCCACGCGCCTTCGGCCTCTGATTCCCGACGGCCCTGGACGAACGCCGCCCTAGACGAACGCCCCCTTGTGCTCTTCGGCCCACATGGCGAAGGTACGGGGCGGGCGTCCGAGGATCCGTTCGACGTCGTCCGTGACGATCGCGTTGTGGCCGGCGCGGACGTACGCGAACCCTTCGAGGACACTGTCCACGGACTCCTCGGCGATGCCCGCGGCAAGCACGTACTCGCGGGCGGACTCCAGGGGCACCTCCACGGTCTCGACCGGGCGCCCGACCGCCGCGGCGATGGCGGCCGCCTGGTCGGGCACGGTGAGGAGTTCGGGTCCGGTGAGGGTGTAGACGCGGCCGGTGTGCCCGTCGGCGAGGAGGGTCTCCACGGCGGCCTCGGCGATGTCGCGCGGGTCGATCACGCCCTGGGCGCCGTCCGCGAACTGGTCGGGGACGGGCCGCCCGGCCCGGATCTCCGGTGCCGACCACAGGAAGTTCGACGCGAACGTCGTGGGGCGCAGTACGGTCCACTCCAAGTCGCCCGCCCGGAGCGCCTCTTCGCCCGGGACGTGCCACATGCCGAAACGTCCGGCGCCCGGCTCGCCCGTGCCGATCGCCGAGAGCTTCACGACCCGGTGCACGCCGGCCGCCCGCGCCGCGTCCAGCAGGGCCTTGTCCTGCGCGCCGGGCCCGGATCCCGAGCCGGGCAGGGTCACCATGAAGACGGCCGTCGCGCCGGCCACCGCCGCGCCGAGGGTCTCCGGGTCGTCGAGGTCCCCTCGGACGACCTCGGTGGCGGGGCCGAACGCGGCGCGGGCCGGATCACGGGTCAGGGCGCGGTGCGGGACGCCACGCGTGGCCAGGAGGCGGGTCACTTCACTGCCGATGGTGCCGGTGGCACCGGTGATGAGGATCATGGCTGCAACGCTGCCGGTCAACGGGCCCCCGCAGCTAGGAAATTCCGGCACAGCCGGCGACCCCCGGACGGCACACCCCCCGGTTAACGTGGAGAGGTGACCATGCTGCGGGACAGGACGGCGGAACAGGCGGGGGCGCCGGACCACACCGGCACCCCCGGTCGGTACGGCACCCCCCTCGCGCCGCCCGAGGCACTGCGGCCCTGGATCACCGAGATCGACTCGATCAACTCCGTCGGCTCTTCGGACTTCGGTCAGGGGGACACAAGGCCGATCACCCACGTCCCGGACGCGGCGACGCGTCTGGTGTTCCGTGTGCTGCCGGACGGCGGCACCGACGTGGTCGCCATCGGCCCGCGCACCAAGGCCTCGTACTACGAGGAGAAGCGGCTCCCGATGTGTCTGCAGCTGCGGTTCCGGCCCGGGGCCGCGCGACCGCTGCTCGGGGTGTCCACACGCGAACTCGTGGGCCGCGCCGAGCCGTTGGAGTCGCTGCCGGGCGAGGCGGGCCGACGGCTCGCGCGCGGGCTCGCGGCCCTCGGGCCCGCCCCGGACCCGGACGCCGTACTCGCGCGCATGACGGAGCTGCTGCCGGACGGTCTCACGCCGCGCGACCGTGGCGAGCGCGCCCGCGACGGCCTGGTGCGGGCGGCGGTGGAGGCGCTGTCGACGGCCCCGGGCCGCGACCGGCCGGGGACGGTCACCGAGGTGGCCCGGCAACTCGCCGTGAGTGAGCGACAGTTGCGCAATCTCTTCGCGGACGGCGTCGGTCTGTCCCCCAAGCACTTCGCGCGGATCGACCGGGTGCGCCAGGTGCTCGCCGGCGCGGGCGCCGAGGAGCACCCGCGGTGGGCCGGGCTCGCGCACGCCACCGGTTACTACGACCAGTCGCACATGACGGCGGAGTTCCGCGCACTGCTCGGCGTACCGCCGACGGCGTTCGCCACGGGACGCCTCCCGGCCGCGCGCCCCTGCGGCCCGGGCCGCTGATCCCCCCGGCGCCCCGCCCACCCCCTCCCCACATACAAAACCGCCGTTCACGTGCGGGAACGGCCTGCGGGAGCACATCGACCCCCGCTCCGCACCCCCAACTCCCTTCCGCTTGACGGGTATACGTCACCCACAATCTCTGGTAGGAAACCTTCCTAACAGTTCGCGGAAGAACGAGCTCCCCCATGGAGGTCCCGTGCACACCCCCCACATACGCACGTCGCGTCGCACCCTGCTCGCCCTGATCGGCGCCTCGGTCGTCGCGGCCCCGCTCCTCACGACCCAGCTCGCGACGGCCACGCCCGTCTCCGCGAGCGGGCTCGACGACCCGGCGAAGAAGGAGATCGCCATGAAGCTGGTGTCGAGCGCGGAGAACTCCTCGCTCGACTGGAAGGCCCAGTACGGCTACATCGAGGACATCGGTGACGGCCGCGGCTACACCGCCGGGATCATCGGCTTCTGTTCCGGCACCGGCGACATGCTCGACCTCGTGGAGCTGTACACGCAGCGCAAGCCCGGCAACGTCCTCGCGAAGTACCTGCCCGCCCTGCGCGAGGTGGACGGCACCGACTCGCACGACGGCCTCGACCCCGACTACCCGGGCGACTGGGAGAAGGCGGCCGAGGACTCCGCGTTCCAGCAGGCCCAGAACGACGAGCGCGACCGCGTGTACTTCAACCCCGCGGTCTCTCAGGGCAAGGCGGACGGCATCGGCACGCTCGGCCAGTTCGCGTACTACGACGCCATCGTGATGCACGGCGACGGCGATGACGCGACGAGCTTCCGCAACATCCGCAAGCGCGCTCTCGCCCAGGCCCAGCCGCCGGCGCAGGGCGGCGACGAGGTCGCGTACCTGAACGCGTTCCTCGACGCTCGGGTGTGGGCCATGAAGCAGGAGGAGGCCCACAGCGACACGAGCCGCGTCGACACCGCGCAGCGCGTCTTCCTCGAGAACGGCAATCTGAACCTGGACCCGCCGCTCGACTGGAAGGTGTACGGGGACAGCTACCACATCGGCTGACAACTCCCTTCTCAGGGCGGCGCGTTCGGTATTCACATGAGCCGGGCGCGCCGCTTGCGCGTACACCGAACAGCCCATACACCCCTTGCCCCCGGCTCGCCATGATCGCTACGGTCCCGGGCAGCCGTCCGTCTACGCGCGTCACCCCGACGCGTTGCCCCCAGCGTCACCCCCGAAGCGAGAGGCCCGCCCATGCAGCTCCGCCACAAGTCACTGCTCGCCGCCGCCACCGCGACCCTTGCCTTGGTGGCGGCAGGTCAGGCGGGGGCCGCGGGCCCCTGGGAGCGGGTCGGCGACGATGTGAAATCCGGTGTCAGCGGGCTCGCCCTCACCGGGCACTCCGACGGAACGGTCCACGCGCTCATCGTGCGCGACAACAAGAAGCCGGGCGACAACCGGATCGCCCAACTCATGTATTCCAAGGGCGAGTCCGCCTCGGCCGACGTCACCCCGGTCACCTGGGACGGCGCGGAGCCGACCGACCTGGAGGCCGTCGAGGCGGTGCCGGGCACACCCGGCGAATATGTGGCCCTGGCCAGCCGGGGACTCGTCTACCACCTCCGGCCGGCCGGCAGCACGGTGAAGGTGCTCGACCTCTCGCCACTCCCCGGGATCCGCGAGGGCGACGACTTCGAGAGCTTCGCGCTGGCCTCGAACGAGGGGAAGCTCGCGGCGGTGTGGGCGGACCGGGGAGACGGGGCCGGGCGGCCCGCCACGGTCTTCGCGGCGCCGTTCTCCTACAGCGAGTACGGGGACGCGAAGTTCGGGGCGCTTCAGCGGGCGTCGTTCCGGGCGCCGTACCCGACGGGTGACGTCCGGCACGTGTCCGACATCTCGGTGACCGGTGACGGGCGGCTGCTCGTCAGCTCGGCGTCGGACGCGGGGGACGACGGGCCGTTCGACTCGGCGGTGAGTGCGGCGGGGCGTGTGCGGATCTCTGAGTCGGGTGCGGTGCGACTGACGGTCTCCAAGTCGCCTGCGGTTCTGGGTAAGTTCACGGGGTTCAAGGTCGAGGCGCTGGAGTGTGTGCCCGGTTCGCGTGACGCGGTGCTCGGCACGGACGACGAGAACAAGGGCGGTTCGGTCAGGACGGCCGCCCTGTGCGGAAGCTGACCGCGACACGGCGGGCGGCCCGGGCGGCCCGGACAGCCGAGGGACACGTGAGGAGAAGCCCTAGGGCCTCCGGCTGTGCTCCCCCGGCGTGGTGCCGAACGCGCGGCGGAACACGTCGATGAACGCGCTGGTGGAGGACCAGCCGCAGCGGTGCGCGACCGCTGTGACCGGCTCGCCCTCCGCCAGCATCCGCAGCGCGTGGTAGAGGCGGAGCTGGGTGCGCCATTGGGGGAAGGTCATCCCCAGTTCGCGGCGGAAGAGGCGGCTCAGCGTGCGTTCGCCGGCGCCGGACGCCCTGCCGAGCGCGGCCAAGGGGCGGGCGTCGGCCGGGTCGTCGTACAGGAGGTCGCAGACCGCCTTGAGGCGCGGGTCGGTGGGGGTGGGGAGTTGGAGGGGCTGCTGCGGGGATGCGCGCAGCTGGTCGAGGAGGACGGCGCGCAGGCGCCTGCTCTCGGGGCTGTCCTCGTCGGGGTCGCGGGTGGCGGCGAGGAGCAGTTCGCGCAGCAGCGGGCTGACGGTCAGGACGGTGGGCGCGTCCAGGCCGAGCGGGTTGACCCGGGCGGGCAGGCCGAGCGTGTGCAGGGCGAGGTGCCCGTGGGCGCGGTGGGCGTGGACGCAGCCGGCCGGCACCCAGATGGCGCGGGTGCCGGGCGCGAACCAGGTGCCGGCGTCGGTGGTGACGGCGAGGACTCCCGAGCCCGCGTAGACGATCTGGTGCTCGTCGTGCCGGTGGGGGTCGATCCGCCCGCCCGCCGCCAGCGTCTGGGTGCGGGTGGGTGCCTGCGGAGTGTGGCGGATATTCGGCATACATTGGCACTTTATCGGAAGCGCGCCACGACGGCCCGTACGGACGATGGACGGGTGTCAGACAACCGGACCTCCGTCTCCCCCGCTCCCACGACCGAGCCGACAGCCGCCCCCGAACCACCGGCCCGCCGGCGCGGGCCCATCACCCTGCTCGCTCTCGGGCACGCGTGCGTGGACGTCTACCAGGGCGCGGTGGCCGCCCTGGTGCCGTTCTTCGTCTCCGAGCGGTCCTACACGTATGCCGCCGCCTCCGGGATCGTGCTGGCCGCATCGCTGCTGTCGTCGGTGGTGCAGCCGCTGTTCGGCGCGCTCACGGACCGGTGGGCGATGCCGTGGCTGCTGCCGGTGAGCTGCGTGGTGGGCGGGGCCGGTGTGTCGCTGGCCGGCGTCGGGGACTCGTACGCCCTCACGCTGGTGGTGGTCGCGGTGTCCGGGATCGGGGTCGCCGCCTACCATCCTGAGGCCGCGCGCGTGGCCCGCGTCGCGAGCCGTGGCAGCCATACGGCGATGGGCTGGTTCTCACTGGGCGGCAACCTCGGATTCGCGACCGCGCCCCTGCTGGTCTCGGCCGTCGTCGCCACCGGCGGGCTGCACGCGTCGCCGCTGCTTGTCGTCCCGGGCCTGGCCGGAGCGGCCCTGTGCGTGGCCGCGCTGCGCTCGGGCCGCAGAGCCGTCCCGGCGGCGGGCGGGGCCGCGCTCGAAGTGGACGGCAGGGACGACTGGCCGTCGTTCCTCAGGCTGACCGGCGCCATTGTGTGCCGCTCGATCGTCTTCGTCGGCCTGAGCGCGTTCATCTCCCTGTACGCGCGCCAGCGGGCGGGCGGTGGTGAAGTAGCGGGCACAGCCGCGCTGTTCGTGCTCTACATCGGCGGCGCGGTGGGCACCGTGGCGGGCGGCAGGCTCGCCACCCGCTTCGGCCGCGTGCCGGTGCTGCGCTGGTCGTACGCCCTGACGGTCCTCGCCGTCGCGGGGGTCGTCTTCGTCCCCGGTCCCGCCCTCTACCTGTGCGTGGCACTGACGTCCGCCGGCCTGTACGTACCGTTCTCGCTGCACATCACGCTCGGCCAGGACTATCTGCCCCGGCGCGTGGGCACCGCGAGCGGCGTCACGCTGGGCCTTGCGGTCAGCGTCGGCGGCATCGCGAGCCCGGCGATCGGCGCCCTCGCGGACGCCACGTCCCTGCGCACCGCGCTCGCGCCGCTGACCGTCCTGCCGGCACTCGGCTGGCTGCTCGTACGGACGCTGTGCGAGCCCGGCGGACGGCCGGTGAAACAGGCGGAGTGACGGTCGGTGCGGGAGGTCCGGTTCGGGCACCGTGGCCGAACCCGCCTTCCGCCCGGGTGGTTGAAGAGAAGGTTCGGGCCGACTGCCAGGATGCAGTCCGTCGAGATACCCGAACCGAGGACGACGGCCGGTCCCGTCGCGCTGCGGCTCACGCGGGACCGGCAATCCGGTTTGACTGCAAAGCAACTTCCGCCATGCGGCCGGGGGCGTCACGCTCGGTGCGTCAGTGCACCCCTGCCGCGGAAGACCCTGCCGACGCCGAGGACCCGGCGACCGTACGCGTCGACGCGATCTCACCGCCCGGTTCCATCGGGGCCGTCACGTCGTCCGCGTCGCCGCTGCGGCCGAGGTGGTTGAAGAGCAGGTTGAGGATCACCGCGGCCACGCAGCCCGTGGAAATGCCCGAATCCAGGATGATCTTCGCGGTCTCCGGGAACGCGTGGTAGAACTCCGGCGCCGCGATCGGGATGAGCCCGACGGCCAGCGAAACGGCCACGATCAGAACGTTGTTGTCCCGCTCCAGGTTCGCCTTGACCAGGGTCTGGATACCGCTCGCCGCGACCGAGCCGAAGAGCACGACGCCCGCGCCGCCGAGAACGGGCCGCGGCACGACCGCGATCAGCGAGGCCGCCATCGGGCACAGGCCCATCAGGACGAGGAAGCCGCCGCCCGTGGCGACGACGTACCGGCTGCGGATCTTCGTCATCGCGACGAGGCCGATGTTCTGGGCGAACGCGCTGCACATGAAGCCGTTGAAGAACGGGCTGAGCGCCGAGCCGAGCGTGTCGGCCCGCAGGCCGGCCGCGATGGTCTTCTCGTCGGCGGGACGCTCCACGATCTCACCGAGCGCCAGCATGTCGGCCGTGGACTCCGTCATCGAGACGACCATGACGACACACAGGGAGACGATCGCGGCGGCGGCGAACTGCGGGGCGCCGAAGTGGAACGGCGTCGGGAAGCCGATGACGTCCGCGTCACCGATCGGGCTGAAGTCCGTGACGCCGAAGGGGATCGCGACGAGGGTGCCGATGATCAGGCCGAGGAGTACGGCGATCTGCTTGACGAAACCCGTGGTGAACCGGCGCAGCAGCAGCACGATGACGAGAGTGATGCCCGCCAGCGTGAGATACGTCGTCGAACCGTAGTCCTTCGCCGCGGGGTTGGGGCCCTGGGCCCAGCCGAACGCGACCGGCATCAGCGAGACGCCGATGAGGGTGATGACCGTGCCGGTCACGACCGGCGGGAAGAAGCGTACGAGCTTGCTGAAGAAGGGGGCGGCGATGAAGCCGAGAACGCCTGCGACGATCACCGCGCCGAAGATGACGGGCAGCGCGTCCTTCTTGTCGTCGGTCGAGTTGACGACGGCGATCATGGGCGCGACACCGGCGAAGGTGACGCCGTTGACGAACGGCAGACGGGCGCCGATCTTCCAGATGCCGAGGGTCTGGAGGAACGTGGCGAGTCCCGCGGTGAACAGGCAGGCGCCGGTCAGGAAGGTGAGTTCCTTGGGCGACAGGCCCACGGCGGCGCCCACGATGAGCGGCGGCGCGACGACGCCCGCGTACATGGCGGCGACGTGCTGGAGGCCGGTCGTCGCCATCTTCAGCGGCGGCAGCTTCTCGTCCACCGGGTGCTTGCCCGCAGGATGTTCGGTGTGCCCCTCGGATATCTCGTCGGGGGTGGTGCCTTGCTTGGTGAACCTGGGCTTGATGGCCACAGCGGCTCCTCCGGTTGTTTTCCAGTGCCTGGGCGGCACTCGCTTCTGGGAGGTGGTACGTCGTGCAAGGACTTGCCGGTATTCGGTTGTGGGTACTGCGCCCAGGTAGTGCTGACCGCCCCGGGATCGTGAAGTGTTGGGCCACGATCCGGGGCGGCACTTGAGCAGCCCGCTCGGCAGCTCAAGCCCGGTCGGGGGCCGTCCCCCCCGACCGGAGTTCTTGGTCAGTGGGTGGCCGCCGGGTCTCCGCGGCGTCGCGGAGACCCGGCGGCCACCCACTAGGACTCGGCGGTGATCCGCGCGAGACGCTGGGCCTCCTGACGCGCATCGCGCGCGATGGCGTCCTCGTCGGCGTGCAGCAGGCGTCCGTCCTCGACGACCGGCTTTCCGTTGACGAGGGAGAGGGTGACCGGGGCCGCCGCGCCGAAGACGATGGCGGTGACCGGGTCGGCGATCGAGGAGTGCCCGATGCCGTCGATCTTCCACAGGACCAGGTCGGCGAGCTTGCCCGCCTCCAGGGAGCCGATCTCGGCGGCGCGGCCCAGGACCCGGGCACCGCCGGCGGTGCCGAGCCTGAGCGCCTGACGGGCGTTCAGTGCGGCCTCGCGGTGGGCGCCGAGACGGTTGATGAGGAGCGCGTTGCGCAGCTCGGTGTGCAGTTCGCCGGACTCGTTGGACGCCGTGCCGTCGACGCCGAGGCCGACCGGGACGCCGGCCTTGAGCATGTCCGGGACGCGGGCGATGCCGGCCGCCAGACGGGCGTTGGACGACGGGCAGTGCGCGACACCCGTGCCCGTACGGGCGAAGGCGGCGATGTCCGAGTCGTTCATGTGGACGCAGTGCGCCATCCACACGTCCTCACCGAGCCAGCCCGTCGACTCGAAGTAGTCGGTCGGGCCCATGCCGAAGAGCTCGTGGCAGAACTTCTCCTCCTCGACCGTCTCGCTGCCGTGGGTGTGCAGCCTTACCCCGAGCCGGCGCGCCAGCTCGGCGCCCTGCTTCATGAGTTCGGTGGACACGGAGAACGGCGAGCAGGGGGCGACGGCCACCTGGGTCATGGCGCCGAAGGAGGCGTCGTGGTGCTTCCTGACGGTCTCCTCGGTGGCCGCGAGCGCGCCCTCGAGGGTCTCGACCGCGAAGTCCGGCGGCAGGCCGCCGTCCTTCTCGCTGCGGTCCATGGAGCCGCGGGCGAGCGTGAAGCGGACGCCCATGTCGGAGGCGGCGCCGATGATGGCGCCGGACAGGTCGCCGGAGCCCTGCGGGTACACGTAGTGGTGGTCCATCGCGGTGGTGACACCGCCGCGGGCCATCATCGCGAGGGAACCCTGCGCGGCGACGCGGGCCATCTGCTCGTCGATGCGCGCCCACGTCGGGTACAGCGCGACCAGCCAGTTGAACAGGTTGTGGTCCGTGGCGAGGCCCCGGGTGATCCACTGGTAGAAGTGGTGGTGCGTGTTGATCAGGCCGGGCGTGACGAGGTGGCCGGTGCCGTCGACGCGGCGTACGACGTTCTCCAGGCCCGCAGGGGCCTGGCCTGCGCCGATGGACTCGATCTTGTTGTCGGCGACGACCACGTACCCCGAGGCGTACTCGGTGTCGTTGGCGTCGACGGTCGCGATGGCCGCGTTCTCGATGACGATGCGGGAAGGGGCTGCCGAAGGTGCCATGGTGCTTCCTTCATGATGAGTGGCGAGGCGTGTGGGCACGGCAGGACCCTAGGAGGATTTGAGTGCCGCGGCGGCGGTGGCGCGGCCGCGGGTGCCGAGATGGTGAAAGAACAGGTTCAGCGATACGGCCACCAGGGCGCCCGCGCTGATGCCGGAGCCGAGCACGGTCTGCGCCCAGGCCGGGAATTCGGCGTAGAAGGTGGGCGCGGCGAGCGGGATGATGCCCGCGCCGAGCGAGACGGCGACCAGGATGATGTTCGAGCTGTCGTCGAGGCCGGCCTCCGACAGCGTACGGATGCCGCTGACGGCGATGGAGCCGAAGAGGACGATGCCCGCGCCGCCGAGGACCGGCATCGGCACCGTGGAGACCACCGCGCCGAGCACCGGGAAGGCGCCGAGGACCAGGAGCGCGCCTCCCGCGGCGGCGACGACGTAGCGGCTGCGCACCTTGGTCAGCGACACGACGCCGACGTTCTGGGCGAAGGCCGAGGTGGGGAAGCCGCCGAAGACGGGGCCGAGAAGAGTGGCGAGGCCGTCGGTGCGCAGGCCGCGGGTGATGGTCCTGCCGCTGGTCTCGCGGTCGCAGATCTCGCCGATGGCGAGCATCCCGGCGCTGGACTCCGTCATCAGGACGAGCATCACCAGGCAGAGCGAGAGGATCGCGGCGGGCTGGAACTCGGGCGTGCCGAACGCGAAGGGCGTGGGCAGCGCGGCGACCGGGGCCGACCTGAGGGCTCCGAAGTCGGCCATGCCGAACGGGATCGCGGCCAGCGTGCCGATCAACAGGCCCAGAAGCAGGGCGACTTGCTTGACGAAGCCGCGGCCGAAGCGCTGGATCACCAGGATGACGACGAGCGTGAACGCGGCGAGTCCCAGGTACTTCATGTCGCCGAAGTCGGCGGCGGTCTTGTCACCGCCCTGCGCCCAGGCGACCGGGACGGGCATCAGGGTCACCCCGATGAGGGTGATGACGACGCCCGTGACGAGCGGCGGGAAGAAGCGCAGGAGCCTGCCGAAGAACGGGCCGATCGCGAGACAGAAGACGCCGGCGACCATCACCGCACCGTAGATGGC
This sequence comes from Streptomyces sp. CB01635, assembly GCF_002803065.1. Classification (GTDB taxonomy): domain Bacteria; phylum Actinomycetota; class Actinomycetes; order Streptomycetales; family Streptomycetaceae; genus Streptomyces. The sequence continues at coordinate 519,832 of NZ_NNBL01000001.1, read as the reverse complement.
GGGGAGTTGGTCGCCCCGGGCGTTGGTCTCGGCGATGGCGAGCATCGGCGCGATGCCGGCCGAGGAGGCGGCGTTGACGAAGGGCAGCCGGTTGCCGACGAGTCCCTTGACGCCGAGGGTCTGCAGGAGGGTGGCCACGCCCGCGATGAGCAGGCTGGCGGCGATGAGCCGGGTCTGGCCCGCCGTGTCGAGACGGACGGCCTGGCCGATGATGAGCGGGGGCGTGACCACGCCCGCGTACATCGCGGCGATGTGCTGGAGTGCCGCGGGGACGAGCCGCGAGGGGTGGAGCTTCTCGTCCACCGGGTGGACCTCAAGTCCTGCCGGTGGGGTGGAACACGGGCCTTCAGCCGGCCCTTTTGCAGGCGTTGCCATTGCTGGTCCCTCCGGTGTGGCGCACCCCCCGCCCGACTGCGGGCGGGCGGGGGGTGCGCGCCCCGCGTCAGAGGTTGGTCATGTCGACCGGGATGTGCGGCTCGCAGCCGTCGCGCAGGATGGTGGCCTCGATCAGGCCGTAGGGGCGGTCGGCCGCGTAGTACACGGCGCCGTCCTTGGCTTCGTTCTCCAGACCGAAGGCGGAGAGGTCCTGCCGGAAGTGGTGCTTGTTGGGCGCGGAGAAGCGGATCTCGTCGATCTCGCTGCGGTTGTTGATGACCCGCGAACCCATTTGGTACAGCGTCTGCTGGAGCGAGAGCGAGTACGTCTCCACGAACGCCTGGAGGATGTGCTTCTTGGACTGCTCGTAGGACTTCTCCCACTGCGGCATGCGCTGCTCGTCGGAGGTCCAGTTGTGCCGCCACCACGTCGACAGGGACGTGGCGAGGATGCGGTCGTAGTCCTCCTGGAGCGTCGTGTACTTGTCCTTGATGTAGCCCCAGAACTCGGAGTTCGTGGAGTTCATCACGGTCAGGTCCTTGAGCCCGGACAGGACTTCGAACTTCTCGCCGTCGTACGTGATCTGCGCGAGGCGGGTCTCCTGGCCCTTGCGGACGAAGGAGTGCTTGACCTCGTCGGCGCCGATGAACTTGGAGTTGCCGTCGGAGCCGGCGATGCGCTCCCAGGAGTACTCCTCGATGCGGATGCGCGCGCGGTGGATGGACGGCTGGCTGTCCACGAAGTGCCGGGCGAGGTGGATGCCGTACTGCTCGGCCGACTCGATGCCGTATTCCTTGGCGAACGCGAAGCAGGTGTTCTTCGTCGTGTCCGTCGGAAGGCAGTTGGCGTTCGAGCCGTTGTAGTGGACGTCGTCGAGATCGCCGGAGAGGGCGACGGAGACGTTCAGGTCCTTGATGTGGTGGGTGTCGCCGTCCCGCGTGATCTTGACGACGCGGTTCTCTGCTTTGCCGTACTGGTTCTGGCCGAGAATCGTGGGCATGTCTGCTAGCTCCCTCGGTAAACGGAGTAGCCGAACGGGTTGAGCAGCAGCGGTACGTGATAGTGCTCGCCCGGCTTGACGGCGAACGTGATCGCCACCTCCGGGAAGAACGCACCGCTGTCCCTTACGCGGGGGGCGTCCTGCTGCGCCTCGGCTTGCTTCACTGTCTTGATAGAACGCGTGAAGTACGTCTCGACGGCGAAGTCGAGCCGTACGTGGGTGGTGCCCTCCGGCAGCGCCGGCAGGTCCTTGCAGCGCCCGTCCGCGTCGGTCGCGGAGCCGCCGAGCGCCACCCACTCGGCGTCGCTGCCCGAGCGGGCGGCGAGCGAGATGGCGACGCCCTCGGCGGGGCGTCCGATGCTGGTGTCGAGAATGTGCGTCGACACCGACGCGGTGGTCGCGGTGCTCATCAGTCCTTGTCCTCTTCCACTTCTACGTCTTCTTCGGCGAGGCGGGTCAGGCGGATACGGTTGATCTTCCCCAGTTCGGTGCGCACGATCTCGCGCTCCGTGCCGGTGTCGTTACCGATCCTGGCCTTCATCGCGTCGCGCATCTGCTCGCCGGTCGCCCCGGTGGCGCAGATCAGGAAGACATGACCGAACCGGTCCTGGTACGCCAGGTTCAGTTCGAGCATCTCGGCCTTGAGCTCCTCGGAGGCGCCGGCCATGCCCCGCTGCTCGCGGGACGAGGTCGGGTCGCCCGGCTTCGGGCGGCCGATCGGGGGGTGCCCCGCCATCGCCTCGGCGAGATCCTCGGCGCTGAGCTCGGCCATGGCGGCGTCGCTCGCGTCGAAGAGTTCCTCAGCGGATTCGAAGGGGCGCTGGGCGAGGAGCTTGCTCCCCCACGCCGAGCTTGCACACACCTCGTGGAGCGCGGCACCGGCCGCGTTCTCCTGAAGGGTGTTGAACCGGGAAAGCCCCGGCATCGGACGTGAAGTCACGGGAAGCCTCCGTGGCCTTGAGCTGGACGGGCTGCGGATAGCTAACGCCCTCCGAAACACCACGTCAACACTTTGTTGAAAACTCGGAGTTACAAAAACCGCCGCCCGGTATCCGGACGGCGGCTGGTTCGACACCTTGGCGTGATACTGGGGAGGCTACTCCCCCTTGGCCGCGTTTTCCCTGTTCAGGTAGTTGTAGACGGTAAAACGACTCACCCCGAGCGCACCGGCCACGGTCTCCACTCCGTGCCGCACGGAGAAGGCACCGCGTGCCTCCAGTATCCGTACGACCTCCTGCTTGGCCTTGCGGTCGAGGGCCGACAGGGGCATGCCCCGCCCGCGCTCCATGGCCACCAGGATGTGATCCAGGGAGTCGGCCAGCTGGGGCAGCCGTACCGCGACGACCTCGCGACCCTCCCAGTGCAGGACGACATCATCCTTGCCCGCCTCCTGCGGCGGCAGCATCTCGCCCCCCATGGCGTCCACCAGCGGCTTCACCGCGCTGACGAAGGGGACGTCTCCTGTAGCGCTCACTTATCGCCCTCCCCCATCACATTGACCTGGAGCGAGACGCGGGTGGCGCCGGCCGCCAGGGCCTGGCGCAGCAGCGCGTCCACCGCGCCGAGCACGGCGTCCGCCTCCCCTTCGGCGGTGTTGCCGAAGGGTCCGACATCCACCGCGTCCAGTTCGGCCTTCTGGATGACGTCGCGGGCGACGACCGCATGGGGCGGCGCCTCGTCCAGGTCGAAGGGCTCGGTCGTGAACTCCACTCTCAATCGCACGGGGTCAACCTACTGCCGCGACCGGTTTTTCCGGCAGCCCCTCTTGACAAGAGCGAAGCATCCCCGGCAGTCTTCCATCAAGCAGAAACGAACTTCCGCTATACGGAACTCGATACCGAGTGCCGTACGGATCTCGATACGGAAGGGAGCGCCGACCCCCATGCCGAGCTTTTCGATGGGCACAGCCGCAGACCAGCGCTTCAACGTCAACCTGTCGATCCTCTTCACGGAACTCCCGCTCCTGGAGCGCCCCGCGGCCGCCGCCGCGGCGGGCTTCACCGCGGTCGAGCTGTGGTGGCCCTGGGTCGACGCCCCCACCCCCGAGCAGTCCGAACTCGACGCCCTCAAGAAGGCGATCGAGGACGCGGGCGTACAGCTCACCGGACTCAACTTCTACGCCGGACAGCTGCCGGGCCCCGACCGCGGCGCCCTGTCCATCCCCGGCGAGGAGAGCGACAAGTTCCGCGCGAACATCGACATCGCGGCGGACTTCGCCCTCTCCCTCGGCTGCAAGGCGCTCAACGCGCTGTACGGCAACCGCGTCGACGGCGTGGACCCGGCGGTCCAGGACGAGCTCGCCCTGGAGAACCTGGTGCTCGCGGCCCGCGCCGCCGACCGCGTCGGCGCGATCCTCCTGATCGAGGCGCTGAACAAGCCCGAGTCGCCGCTGTGCCCGATCGTGAGCGCCCCCAAGGCGATCGAGATCGTGGACAAGGTGAACGCGGCCACGGGCCTCGGCAACGCCAAGTTCCTGATGGACCTGTACCACCTGTCCATGAACGGCGAGGACCTGCCCGCGGTGATCGAGCAGTACGCCGCGAAGACCGGCCACGTGCAGATCGCCGACAACCCGGGCCGCGGCGCCCCCGGCACCGGTTCGCTGCCGCTCGAGGAGCTGCTCGACCAGCTGGCGAAGACGGGCTACGAGGGCTATGTCGGCCTGGAGTACAAGCCCGGCGACAAGCCGAGCGCCGAGGCCTTCGACTGGCTGCCCGCCGGGGCCCGCGCCACGCGCTGAGCGTCCCGACGCGCGCCAACTCACCTACGTACGACCGCAGTTAGAGAGGCACCCTCATGAGCAACCTCCCCAAGATCGCGTGGATCGGACTCGGCATCATGGGCTCCCCCATGTCCGAGAACCTGATCAAGGCTGGTTACTCGGTGACCGGCTTCACCCTCGAGCAGGACAAGCTGGAGCGGCTCGCGGCCGCCGGCGGCACCGCGGCCGGCTCGATCGCCGAGGCCGTCAAGGACGCCGACGTCATCGTCACGATGGTGCCCGCCTCTCCGCAGGTCGAGGCCATCGCCTACGGCGAGAACGGCATCCTCGAGAACGCGAAGTCCGGCGCCCTGATCGTCGACATGTCGTCGATCACCCCGCAGACCTCCGTGGACCTCGCGAAGGCCGCCAAGGACAAGGGCATCCGCGTCATCGACGCCCCCGTCTCCGGTGGCGAGGCAGGCGCGATCGAGGCCGTTCTGTCGATCATGGTCGGCGGCGAGCAGGCCGACTTCGACGAGGCCAAGCCGCTCCTCGACGCCCTCGGCAAGACCATCGTGCTGTGCGGTCCGCACGGCTCGGGCCAGACCGTGAAGGCCGCCAACCAGCTGATCGTCGCCGTGAACATCCAGGCGTGCGCCGAGGCCGTGGTCTTCCTGGAGAAGTCCGGCGTGGACCTGACGGCCGCGCTCGACGTCCTCAACGGCGGCCTGGCCGGCTCGACCGTCCTGACCCGCAAGAAGGACAACTTCCTGAACCGGGACTTCAAGCCCGGCTTCCGGATCGACCTGCACCACAAGGACATGGGCATCGTCACCGACGCCGCCCGCAACGTGGGCGCCGCCCTGCCCGTCGGCGGTGTGGTCGCCCAGCTCGTCGCCTCCCTGCGCGCCCAGGGCGACGGCGGCCTCGACCACTCCGCGCTGCTGCGCGGCGTCGAGCGTCTCTCCGGTCAGCAGGTCTGACCCCCCGGACTTCCGGGCCGTGGCGGCGCTGACACCTGTCCTGTCGCGCCCAGGCGTCGCCACGGCCCGGAACCATGCCTTTCAATTCAACAAACTGTTGACCACAACTTCAACAAACTGTTGACGTAGCTGTTCAGAGCCTCTTACGCTCCGGTTCACCGTCAGCAGTCCCAGCAGTTCCGTACGGAAGGTCACCCTCGCCACCATGTCGAAGCGTGTGCTCACGACCGAGTCCGGCGCTCCTGTCGCCGACAACCAGAATTCCGCCACCGCCGGCGTCGGTGGCCCGCTTCTCCTCCAGGACCAGCACCTCCTCGAGAAGCTCGCTCGCTTCAACCGCGAGCGCATCCCGGAGCGTGTCGTCCACGCGCGCGGTTCCGGCGCGTACGGCTACTTCGAGGTGACGGACGACGTCACCGGCTTCACCCACGCCGACTTCCTCAGCACGGTCGGCAAGCGCACCGAGACGTTCATCCGCTTCTCCACCGTCGCGGACAACCTCGGCGGCGCGGACGCGGTCCGCGACCCGCGCGGCTTCGCGCTGAAGTTCTACACCGAAGAGGGCAACTACGACCTCGTCGGCAACAACACCCCGGTGTTCTTCATCAAGGACCCGATCAAGTTCCCCGACTTCATCCACTCCCAGAAGCGCGACCCCTTCACGGGCAAGCAGGAGGCGGACAACGTCTGGGACTTCTGGGCGCACGCCCCCGAGGCGACGCACCAGATCACCTGGCTGATGGGCGACCGCGGCATCCCTGCCTCGTACCGCCACATGAACGGCTACGGCTCGCACACCTACCAGTGGACGAACGCCGAGGGCGAGGCCTTCTTCGTCAAGTACCACTTCAAGACGAACCAGGGCATCCGCTGCCTCTCCTCCGAGCAGGGCGCCGAGATCGCGGGCAAGGACGCCAACTCGCACCAGACGGACCTGCTGCAGGCCATCGAGCGCGGCGTCAACCCGTCCTGGACCCTGTACGTGCAGCTCATGCCCGTCGCCGAGGCGGACGACTACCGCTTCAACCCGTTCGACCTCACCAAGGTGTGGCCGCACAAGGACTACCCGCTGCAGCGCGTGGGCCGCCTGGTCCTCGACCGCAACCCGGACAACGTCTTCGCCGAGGTCGAGCAGGCCGCGTTCTCCCCGAACAACTTCGTGCCCGGCATCGGTCCCTCCCCGGACAAGATGCTCCAGGGCCGCCTGTTCGCCTACGCGGACGCGCACCGCTACCGCCTGGGCGTCAACCACACCCAGCTCGCGGTGAACGCACCCAAGGCGACCGACGCCGACAACTACGGCCGCGACGGCCTGATGGCGTCCAACGCCTACGGCCGCGACCGCAAGAACTACGAGCCCAACTCGTACGACGGGCCCGCCGAGACCGGCCGCCCGCTGTCGGCCCCGCTCGCCGTCGCCGGCTACACCGGCACGCACGAGGCGCCCGCCCACACCAAGGACGACGACTTCTTCCAGGCGGGCGAGCTGTTCCGCCTGATGTCGGACGACGAGAAGTCCCGTCTGATCGCCAACATCGCCGGCGGCCTCTCGCAGGTTTCCCGCGACGACGTGATCGAGAAGAACCTGGCTCACTTCCACGCCGCCGACGCCGAGTACGGCAAGCGCGTGGAGGAAGCGGTCCGCGCCCTGCGCGAGGACTGACACCCGAGCTGCGTCCGGGGTCTGACGGGAGGTCAGGCTCTGGACGCAATGCCCGCGCCGCTGTGCAGACCCGGATGAGGGGTGGTCACACGGCGACGCGGGCGGTCCGCCCCAGGCGGACAGGCACGGTCCGCGGCGGCTCTGCGAGCCAGTGCGGTGGTCAAGATCCTGGTGGCCCCTTCTCGACCTGAGGGGAGGGCAGCCGCCGGGGTTCATCCCAGGCCGCCGCGGTACCGGCCACACCACGGAATCCGCCCGGCGGCACGCATGCATGTTTCGCCAGTCGCATGCCGTCGGGCGGCCCAACTCCCTTCGGGGAAAGCCCTCTTCGGGGAACTTCATTTCCGGGGAGGACGGCTTCGGGGGAAGCACAGAACGCCGAGTACGGACGGTCCCGTACTCGGCGTTCTTGCGTTGTCCCCGCGTCGCCCGGCCGACGGTGCTCAGGAGTTGCCGCTGCCCGCCTGCGCGATCAGCTTCTCGCGCAGCACGGTCCACTGCGCCGTCATGTCGTGCACCAGATACAGGTCGCGCCGCCGCGTCCAGGCCTGGCCCGACTCGGGGTCGTACGTGCCGGGCATCTCGAAGCCGGCGGGCGCGTACGCCTTCATGCCGCGGTCGTTCGTGGTCTGCACACAGCGTTTGACGTGGTCGCGGAAGCCGATGACGCCCGCCGTGCCGATGCCCTCCGGCAGCTTCTTGCGGGCCTCCACGACCTGGGCGGCGACGCCGTCCGTGCTCAGGTACGTGATGGTGCCGTCCGGCGCGATGACCGGCTCGATCGATGTCACGTCGGTCATGCGGTACTTGGACTTCAGGAAGCGCGCGATCTCCCACTGCGCGTACACGGGCACGTCCCTGCGGGCGCGCACGCGGGCCACGGTGTCCGCCAGCTCCTCGTTGACCGGTCCCGGCTCGTACATGACCTTCGTGGGGTCGCCGCCACCGGCCGGCGGCCGGTTCCCGAAGCCGTACGCGACGAGGAAGTCGATCCGGTCCAGGGGCACCGTCGGCGGGTGCCAGTCGAAGCCGATGTCGTGGATGTGGGGCTCGACGGCGTGGGCGGCGGCCCGGTCGTCGAGTTCGGCGCCGAGCGCGGCCCGCATGGCCTTCCTCAGCCGGTCGTCGCCGTGCGAGGGGGCGGGGGCCGCGCCGAGCAGGGCGGGGGTTGCGGCCGCTGCCGCGATGCCCGCGGCGAATTTCCGTCGTTCCATGACCGGATCGTCGCCTTCCGGGACGGCCCGCCGGTCAACACGGGGCAGCGGCCGGGTGTCGGCGCGGTGTCATACGTATCGCGCGGTGTCATACGTATCGCGCGATGTCGCACGTGACGCGCGCTGTCATGCCGGAGGGGCGGCCCACCCCCCATCGGGTGGACCGCCCCTTGTCCTTGTCGGACCGGCAGGCGCCTGATCAGGCCGTCAGCGGCCGGATCGCGGTCGGCGCGTGGCCGGGCTCGGTCGCGAGCTCCTCGAACTCCTTGACGGCGCTGATGTCGGCCGTCGGGCTCATCGAGATGTTCGTGATGCGCTCCAGGATCGCCTCGACGACGACCGGCACGCGGTACTGCGCGGCGAGCTTCTTGGCCTCCTCGAAGGCCGGCAGGAGCTGGTCGGGCTCGGTGACGCGGATCGCCTTGCAGCCGAGACCCTCGGCGACCTTGACGTGGTCGACGCCGTAGACGCCGAGCTCGGGGCTGTTCTGGTTCTCGAACTCCAGGTTGACCTGGAAGTTGATGTCGAGACCGATCTGCGCCTGGCGGATCAGGCCCAGGTAGGCGTTGTTGACCAGGACGTGGACGTACGGGATGCGGTGCTGCGCGCCGACCGCCAGCTCCTCGATCATGAACTGGAAGTCGTAGTCGCCCGAGAGCGCGACGACCTGGGTCTCCGGGTCGGCGGTGGCGACACCGAGCGCGGCCGGGATGGTCCAGCCGAGCGGGCCCGCCTGGCCGCAGTTGATCCAGTGGCGCGGCTTGTAGACGTGCAGCATCTGCGCGCCCGCGATCTGGGAGAGGCCGATGGTGGTGACGTAACGGGTGTCGGGCCCGAACGCCTTGTTCATCTCCTCGTAGACGCGCTGGGGCTTCATCGGCACGTTGTCGAAGTGCGTGCGGCGGTGCAGCGTGCCCTTGCGCTCCAGGTGGGAGGCGACCCACGCGGAACGGTCGGGGAGCTTGCCCGCGGCCTTGAGCTCGCGCGCGACCTCGACGAACAGCTCGAGGGCGGCCTTGGCGTCGGAGGCGATCCCGTAGTCCGGAGCGAAGATCTTGCCGATCTGGGTCGGCTCGATGTCGACGTGGACGAACTTGCGGCCCTCGCGGTACACGTCCAGCTTGTAGCCGGTGTGACGGTTGGCCCAGCGGTTGCCGATGCCGAGGACGAAGTCCGACTCCAGGAACGTGGCGTTGCCGTAGCGGTGGCCCGTCTGCTGGCCCACCATGCCCGCGTTCAGGTCGTGGTCGTCCGGGATGGTGCCCCAGCCCATGAGGGTCGGGACGACCGGCGTGTTGGTGATCTCGGCGAACTCGACCAGGAGGTCGGAGGCGTTCGCGTTGATGATGCCGCCGCCGGCGACGATCAGCGGGCGCTCGGACTCCAGGAGGAAGGAGATCGCCTTCTCGATCTGGGCGCGGGTCGCGGCCGGCTTGTAGACGGGCAGCGGCTCGTACGTCTCCGGGTCGAAGTCGATCTCGGTCTGCTGGACGTCGATCGGCAGGTCGATGAGGACCGGGCCCGGACGGCCGGAGCGCATCAGGTGGAACGCCTGCTGGAAGACGCCGGGCACCTGGGCCGCTTCGAGGACCGTGACGGCCATCTTGGTGACGGGCTTCGCGATCGAGGCGATGTCGACGGCCTGGAAGTCCTCCTTGTGCAGGAGGTGGCTGGGCGCCTGGCCCGTGATGCACAGGATCGGGATGGAGTCACCGGTGGCCGAGTAGAGGCCGGTGATCATGTCGGTGCCGGCCGGGCCCGAGGTGCCGATGCAGACCCCGATGTTGCCCGGGTTCGTACGGGTGTAGCCCTCGGCCATGTGCGAGGCGCCCTCGACGTGGCGGGCCAGCGTGTGACTGATGCCGCCGACCTCCTTGAGGGACTTGTAGAAGGGGTTGATGGCGGCACCCGGCACGCCGAACGCGTTCGTGACGCCTTCGCGCTTGAGGATCTCAACTGCCGCGCTGGCAGCGGTCATACGAGCCATTGAGTTCTCCTGCTTCGGCTGTCGGATTCGCGCTCCCGTCGCGCCCCCGCGGCGAGCTGTGAGTCCGTGTTGTCTTCGTACTGTCTTCAGCTTCTAATTTCCACATTGCGGAAACTAGGTTCTGCTATATGGAAGCAATGTAGGCGGCGACCTCCCGAGCGTCAAGGGACGGCCTGTCGTCGACAGATCCGGAGCGATCTCGCCCGACTGCCTGCCGCGGCCGGGGAGTTTGGAGGACGATGGGCCCCGAGGGGCTTTCGTTCGGATCCGGCCTGACCCGAACGAAAGGCCCAAGGGCGGGAAGCCATCACGAGCCCGGGTGCGGAGCCCCGGGCGGATGCCGGGAGTGGGTCATGGCTCAGAACGTGCCGGTGCGGTGCCCCGCCTGTCGGCGTGAACAGGTGTATGCGCCACCGGTCTACCCCTGCTCGTGCGGCGCGCCCGTCGTGCCGCCGCTGCGGCGCGGGGCGCCCGCGGAGCCGGTCACGCACCGCACCTGGCTCGACGACTGGGTGACCGTGCGGTGCGCGGCCTGCGGGCGCCGGGACCGGTGGCCGCGCCCGGAGATCGGCTGCGCGTGCGGCACGGTGCTGCGGATCCCGGTCGAGGGCGACCCGGCGCCGAGCCATGACGCGTCGCCGGACTCCGACGTGGCGGGCGGCGCGACCTGGCCGGGGCCCGCGGTCCCGCCCACGACGGACGGTCCGGATCAGGCCGGTCCTACGCGGCCGGGCCCCGCCCACATTCCGCTGCCGCCCACGGCTCCCGTCCCGCGCCCAGCGTTCCGGCCGGTGGCCATCCGCACGGCGCGCGACGCAGTGACCGCCGTCGCCCTCTATCTGCGCTGGCTCGGCTACCGGGACATCCGCCGCGCCGACCAGCGCCCCTCGTCCGGCATCGGCCTCGCGGCGCGCGGCGTCGTCGCCCAGGTCGAGCCGTCGGTACGGCCCGCCACCCTGCGGGACGTGGAGTGCCTGTGGCTGACCGGCATGACGGAGTCGGCGGTCTGCGTCTACTTCTCACTCGCGGGCTACGACGAGGACGCGCGCACCCGCGCCGACGAACTCGGCGTCCCGCTCTTCGTCCTCGACCTGGCGGGCATGCCCCAGCCGGTGAACAATCCGGCGGACGAACTGATAGCGGCCGGGGCGTAGACCGTGCCAGGTTCGGTCGGGGGCATGGGGCGGGCCCCACCCGGGCCGATCTGGCCCGGATGAGGCCCCGCAGAAGGAGTCGTACGCCTCAGCCGGCGTCGGCCCCGTACCCCTCCCGCAGCTCGATCTTGCGGACCTTGCCGCTCACCGTCATCGGGAACGCGTCGAGGATGCGCAGCCGGGCCGGCGTCTTGTAGTGGGCCAGCCGGTCTCGGCAGTACGCGCGGAGCTCCTCCAGGGTGAGCGTGTCCTCCGGGTCACGGAGGATCACGCAGGCCAGGACCTCCTCCCCGTACCGCTCGTCGGGCACGCCCACGACCTGGACGTCCGCGATCTTCGGGTGGGCGTAGAGGAACTCCTCGATCTCGCGCGGGTAGACGTTCTCGCCGCCCCTGATGATCATGTCCTTGATGCGGCCGACGATCTGGACGTAGCCGTCCTCGCGCAGGACCGCGAGGTCGCCGGTGTGCATCCACCGTCCCGGGTCGATGACCTCGGCCGTCTTCTCCGGCTCGTCCCAGTAGCCGAGCATCACGCTGTAGCCGCGCGTGCACAGCTCCCCCGGCTCGCCGCGCGGCAGCGTCACGCCGCTGACCGGGTCGACGACCTTGACCTCGATGTGCGGCAGAACGCGGCCGACCGTGCCGGTGCGGCGCTCCAGGTCGTCGTCGCGGCGGGTCTGCGTGGAGACGGGCGAGGTCTCGGTCATGCCGTAGCAGATGGAGACCTCCGCCATGTGCATCTCGGCGACGACCCGCTTCATGACCTCTACGGGACACGGCGAGCCCGCCATGATGCCGGTCCGCAGCGACGACAGGTCGTACGTCGCGAAGTCGGCGAGATTCAGCTCGGCGATGAACATGGTCGGGACGCCGTACAGCGACGTGCACCGCTCGCGCTCGACCGCGTGGAGCGTGGCGACGGGGTCGAAGGACGGGGCGGGGATGACGATGCAGGCGCCGTGTGACGTTGCGCCCAAATTGCCCATCACCATCCCAAAACAATGGTAAAAGGGCACGGGCAGGCAGACCCGGTCCTGCTCGGTGTAGCCGACCGTCTCGCCCACCCAGAAGCCGTTGTTGAGGATGTTGTGGTGGGAGAGCGTGGCGCCCTTCGGGAAGCCGGTCGTGCCCGAGGTGTACTGGATGTTGACCGGATCGTCACAACTCAACTCGGCCTGTCTGGCGTCGAGTTGCTCAGCCGTCACCGCGTCCGCACCCGCCGTCAGGGCGTCCCATCCGGGGTCACCGATGAAGACCGTCTCGCGCAGCTCGGGGCACCGCTCCCGCACCTGCCGGACGAGCGCCCGGTAGTCGCTGCCCTTGTGCTCGGTCGAGGCGACGAGGACGCAGACGCCCGCCTGCTTGAGCACGAACTCCAACTCGTGGGCGCGGTATGCGGGGTTGATGTTCACCATGACCGCGCCGATGCGCGCGGTCGCGTACTGCACGAGGACCCACTCGGGGCAGTTGACCGCCCAGATCCCGACCCGGTCACCCTTGAGCACACCTGCGGCGAGCAGCCCTCGAGCCAACTGGTCGACGTCCGCGCCGAATTGGGCGTAGGTCCAGCGGCGCCCGGACGGCACGTCGACCAGTGCGTCACGGTCGGGGTACGCGGCCACGGCCCGGTCGAGGTTGCGGCCGATGGTGTCGCCGAGGAGCGGCGCGGGGTCCGTCCCGTGCGCGTACGAGAGGGCCGGGGGCCGGGCCGTCGTGCGGGGTTCGCTCGTCACCGGAAGTCCTCCTCGCGGTACTCGGCCGTGGAACCCTGCGCCGTGCGCTCGCGCAGCTCGATCCGGCGGATCTTGCCGGAGACCGTCTTGGGCAGTTCGGCGAACTCCAGACGCCGGACGCGCTTGTACGGTGCGAGCGCGTCCCGCGAGTGCGCGAACAGCAGCTTCGCGGTGCCGGGCCCGGGTTCGTACCCCTCGGCGAGGACGACGTACGCCTTGGGGACGGCGAGCCGCAGCTCGTCGGGGGCGGGCACGACGGCCGCCTCGGCGACCGCCTCGTGCTCCAGGAGCGCGCTCTCCAGCTCGAACGGGCTGATCTTGTAGTCGGAGGCCTTGAAGACGTCGTCCGAGCGGCCGACGTACGTGAGATAGCCGTCGGCGTCGCGCGAGCCGATGTCGCCGGTGCGGAAGTAGCCGCCCGCCATCGCCTCGGCCGTGCGCTCGGGGTCGCCGTGGTAGCCGGCCATGAGGCCGACGGGCCGCTCGGACAGATCGAGGCTGATCTCGCCCTCCTGCGCGCCGGGTTGGCCGGTGACCGGGTCGAGCAGTTCGACCTTGTAGCCGGGGCTGGGCCGACCCATGGAGCCGGTCTTCAGCTCCTGACCGGGGCTGTTGGAAACCTGCACGGCGGTCTCCGTCTGGCCGAACCCGTCCCGGATGGTGACGCCCCAGGCGCGCCGCACCTGCTGGATGACCTCGGGGTTCAGCGGCTCGCCCGCGGCGACGACCGCGCGCGGCGGCGTCGCCAGCTGCGTCAGGTCGGCCTGGATGAGCATGCGCCACACGGTCGGCGGGGCACAGAAGGACGTGACGCCCGCGCGCTCCATGACCTCCAGGAGCCGGCCCGCGTCGAAGCGCGTGTAGTTGTAGAGGAACACGGTCGCCTCCGCGTTCCACGGCGCGAAGAAGTTCGACCAGGCGTGCTTGGCCCAGCCGGGCGACGAGATGTTCAGATGGACGTCTCCGGGACGCAGCCCGATCCAGAACATGGTCGCCAAGTGCCCTACGGGATAGGACACATGGGTGTGCTCGACGAGCTTGGGCCGGGCGGTCGTGCCGGAGGTGAAGTACAGGAGGAGTGGGTCCTCGGCCGACGTGACGCCGTCGGGCTCGAAGGTCTCGGAGGCATCGTCGGCTTCCTCGTACGAGAGCCAGCCGCTTCCCGGAGTGCCGCTCGCACCGACGACGGTCCGGGTGAAGGCGCCGGGGACCTCGGTGAACTTCTCGACGTCCTCGGGCCGCACGATGACGTGCCGGGCCCGGCCGCGGTCCACGCGGTCGCGCAGGTCGGCGGGTCCGAGCAGCGGTGTCGCGGGGATGACTACGGCCCGCAGCTTCATCGCTGCGAGCATGATCTCCCACAGCTCCACCTGATTGCCGAGCATCAGGAGAACCCGGTCGCCCGCGTGGACGCCCTGGCCGCGCAGCCAGTTGGCGACGCGGTTCGAGCGGCGGCGCAGCTCGTCGAAGGTGAAACGGCCCTCGCGGCCGTCCTCCTCGACGATGTGCAGGGCCGTCTTCCCGTTGCCGTCGGCGATGGCGTCGAACCAGTCGAGGGCCCAGTTGAACCGCTCGGGGCGCGGCCAGGCGAAGCCCTCGTACGCCGCGGTGTAGTCGTCCGCGTTCCGCAGCAGGAAGTCCCTCGCCGTGCGGAACTGCTCGGTCGGGCTCGGATCCGTGCCGCTGGTGGCCGTCGTCATGTGTCCTCCTCATTGCGGACCGTGCATGCCATCGTGTAATCCGTGACGCAGATCTCACCACCCCCGGACGGGGGTGGTGTACGAACCGCTCTCTGGAGGGACACGGCGAGTGAGCGCAGACGGGGCCGACGCGGTGGAGATGCGTGCCGCTCTGGTGCGGCTGCGGCGGGGCACAGGACTGCCCGTCGCATTCGGCGGGCTCATGACGGGCGGCACCGTGACGGGCGGCACGGGTTCGGTGCGCATCGGTGAATTGAGCGGCGCGGTGACGGGCGCGCTCCGCGGCCTCGCCATCGCGACGGGCAACGGCCTGGGCGGCAAGGCACTCGCTCTGTCCCGGCCGTGCGCCGTCACGGACTACCCGGTCTCGCGGCACATCAGCCACGAGTACGACGCGGCGGTCGCGGCCGAGGGCCTGCTCTCGGTCCTCGCGGTCCCCGTCGTCGTACGCCGCAGGGTGCGGGGCGTGCTCTACGGGGCCCTGCGCACCGCCCAGCCACTGGGCGACCGCACGCTGGGCGAGGCGGTCGCGGCGGCGCGCGACGTGGAACAGGCCTTGGTGATACGGGACGAGGCGCGGGCGCTGCTGGCGGCGGTGGGCGGAGCGGGGGCCTCCGGCTCGGGGGCTGGTGGGGCAGCCGGTTCGGTGACTGGCGCGTCGGCCGGCTCGGCGGCGTGGGAGGAGGTCCGGGAGGCGCACGGAGCGCTGCGGGCGCTCGCGCCTCGCGTCGTGGATCCGGCACTGCGCGAGGAACTCCTCGCGGTGTGCGGGCGGCTCGCCTCGGCGACGGCTCCGCCGCACGTTCGGGACGTGGGGCTCGCGCCACGCGAGGTGGATGTCCTCGCGTGCGTGGCCACCGGCGCGACGAACGCGGCCACGGCCGAACGCCTCGGCCTGCGGCCCGAGACCGTGAAGGGCTATCTGCGGTCGGCCATGCGGAAGTTGGGCGCGCACACGCGCCTGGAGGCGGTGGTGGCGGCACGGAGGGCGGGGCTGCTGCCATAGCTGCTGCCTTGGGGCGGCCCGCACCTCGGGCAGGAGCAGTTCCCCAAGTGGTCCGTGGACGACGAAGGGGGTTGGGGGACATGCTGGGGAACATGGTGTCCACCGACCGGTATCTGGCGTTCGCGGCGATGTCGCTCCTTGTCATCGTGATCCCTGGGCCGAGCGTGCTGTTCGTGATCGGGCGCGCGCTCGCGCACGGTCGGCGGACGGCGGTCGCGACGGCGCTCGGCAATGTCATCGGCTCGTACGTGCTCGTGGTGGGCGTGGCGCTCGGGATCGGTTCCCTGGTGGAGCGCTCGGCAGCGGTGTTCATGGCGGTGAAGCTGGCGGGAGCCGCGTATCTGGTCTTCCTCGGCGTGCAGGCGTTCCGGCATCGCAGAGAGATGCGGGCCGAGGACATCCGGGCGCCGCAGGGCCCGCCGCGCGGGGATCTGCGGACGGTCGCGGACGGCGCGCTCGTCGGGGTGACCAACCCCAAGGGCATCGTCTTCTTCGCGGCGGTCCTGCCCCAGTTCGTGGACCACTCGGGCGGTCAAGTGCCCGTGCAGATGCTTCTGTTGGGGCTGATCCCGATCTCGATCGGCCTGGTCACGGACACGCTGTGGGGCCTGACGGCGTCCGCCGCGCGTACGTGGTTCGCCCGGTCCGACCGCCGCCTGTCGCTGATCGGCGGCACGGGAGGCTTCGCGATGATCGGTCTGGGAGTGACGGTCGCGGCGACGGGTCGCGCGGACTGATCCCGGCGCGCTCCGAACGCCACTACTCCGGCCGTACGGTCCCGAAGCGGATGTCGCACGGGCCCTTGACCCCCAGCGTGCGCGCGGTGGTCTCCGCCTCGTCCGTGAGGGCGTCGCGCTGCCCCGCGGTGAGCTTCCCGAAGGGCTGGAGGGTGAGCGTGGCGGAGGCGTCCTTGGCCTCGTCGAGCTTCCAGAGCCCGGCGAGCATGCCGTCGACGAGGAAGGCGGGAAAGGACATGTTCGCCTTCCAGGTGCGGTCCTTGTACGCGAGCGGCACGAGGCGGGTGCGGTCGGCGTGCGAGAGCAGCAGGTTGTCGAACTCGGGGAGGAGGCGCGGCGGGGCGGGGGTGTCCTCGTCGGGGCGGGGGGCGTCGGGCAGGTCGAAGAGCTCGACGCCGTGCGGGTCGTGGAAGGTGACCAGTTGCGGCCTCAGCCGCTCGAAGACCTCCCTCATACGGGTCAGGCCCGCCCACTGCTGCATGTCCTTGACCGAGGCGGGCCCGAACGCGGCCAGATAGCGCAGGACGGTGCCGTCCGGTGCGGGCGCCGGGTCGGCAGCCCGGTCGAGCCAGTGCTCGGCGGTGGTCAGGGCGACCTGGCCGCTGCGCTTCCACAGGCCGCGCGGCGTGGTCTGCACGAGCGGCAGCCGGCAGCGCGCGGCGATCGTGAGGGCGAGGGGGTCGGCGTCGGGCCACTCGGCGAGGAGCAGCTCCCTGATCTGCCTGGGGGTACGCGGCGCCTGCTCGACGTACGCCTTGGTGAGCGCGGTGAGCCGGTCGAGGTCGACGCCGGGCAGGCCCTTCGCGAACATCTTCAACTCCCGCTCACGCGCGGGCTGGACGAGGGGGCGCAGACTCATGCAGTCGTCGGCGCTGTGGAGGTGGATGGTCGAGCGCATGGTGACGATACGGACGACTTCGCGGTCCTCCAGGAGCCGGGAGAGCTCGGCGGGGTCGAAACCGTCGAGCCGGGCGGCGAGCGCGCCGTAGGGCGGCTTCACGTTCTGCGCCTGGAGCCCCAGCAGATGTTCCACGGCGGCCTTCACGGTGACCGGCGAGCGCCGCAGCAGGAACTGACGATCAAGGGTGGCGCGACCCAGGGCCCGGGCCGACAGGGTCGGCCCAGCAGCATTGCTCACACTTGCCTTGGCCGTGCTCCGCTTGGTGGTCATACTCGGCACGCTACCGGGACCTGCGGACAGGTACTGGCCTCGAGCCACCGCCCAGCCAACCACCCACGTCCCACCGACCTGCCGACCGGCTCTCTGACGATCACTCCCCCACCGGCCGTATTTTGGGCTATATATCCTGCACAGTGGCCGAAGTGACAGCCGTTTCGACACGCAAGGCGGAGACATGGCAGAGCGGCGGACCCGCCCCGGAGCGGAACCGAAGAAGTACATGTGGCGCCGCGCCGCAGGACAGTCGCCGGCGAACCCGCCCGAGACCGACACCACGCCGCCCCCGCCCGCCACGCCCACCGACCCGGCGTCGGAGACGGCGAGCGTGGTGCAGGCGGCGCTGTACCGGGACGGGGTACGGGTGTCGTCGCCCGTGACGCTGGCCGAGACGTTCCGCGAGCTGCGCGAACAGCAGGACGGCATGGCATGGATCGGCCTGGCCCGCCCGACGGAGTCCGAACTCCTCTCCCTGGCGGGCGAGTTCGACCTGCACCCGCTCGCGGTCGAGGACGCGCTGGAGGCGCATCAGCGGCCGAAGCTGGAGCGGTACGGGGACACGCTGTTCGTCGTCCTGCGCGCCGCCCGCTACCTGGACGCGCCCGAGGAGGTCGAGTTCGGGGAGCTGCACGTGTTCGTCGGAGCGGACTTCGTCATCACGGTCCGGCACGGCGCGGCGCCCGACCTCTCCGGTGTGCGCCGCCGCATGGAGGACTCCCCCGAGCTGCTGAAACTCGGACCCGAGGCGGTGCTCTACGCGATTCTCGACGCGGTCGTGGACGGCTATGCCCCGGTCGTCGCCGGCGTCCAGACCGACATCGACGAGATCGAGACGGAGGTCTTCTCCGGAGCGCCCGAGGTGTCCCGGCGCATCTACGAACTCTCGCGCGAGATGGTCGAGTTCCAGCGCGCGACCCGCCCCCTGGTCGGCATGCTGCACGCCCTGATGGCGGGCTTCGCCAAGTACGGCACGGACGAGGAACTCCAGCGCTACCTGCGCGACGTGGCCGACCACGTCACGCACACGAGCGAACGCGTCGACGGCTTCCGCCAGGCCCTCGCGGACATCCTGACGGTGAACGCGACACAGGTCACCCAGCAGCAGAACGCGGAGATGCGGGCACTGGCCGAAGCGGGCTTCGAACAGAACGAGGAAATCAAGAAGATCTCGTCGTGGGCGGCGATCCTGTTCGCACCCACACTGGTGGGAACCATCTACGGCATGAACTTCGACCAGATGCCGGAGCTGCACTGGGTGGGCGGATATCCGTTCGCGATCGTGCTGATGGCAGTGGTGTGCACGAGCCTGTACGTCATTTTCAAGAAGCGGGACTGGCTGTAGTAGGGATCTGGCACCTGGGTGGCCCGGTCGGCGGCGTTCGGAGAGCCACTGGTTCCGGCACCGCTGAGAGGGTGCCTGGTTCACGGATGCCCTCCTCGGGAACCTCGGCGGCCGGGCGGATCGAGGTCGGAGCTACGGCAACACGTGCGTCCGCCCGGCCGTGCGAGGGAGGTGCCGGCCGCGCCGCGTCGACGGCCGCGTTCGCCATCCGTCAGGCGCGGGTCTGCCCATCGGCGGTCCGCTCGGTACGGCGGAAGGCGAGGTCGATGATCCGCCGCCAGTTCACGGGCGGATCGGGTACCACGACGCCGGGGCGGTCGCGCGGTACGAGGACCCGCAGCGCCCCCGGGCGCAGCGTGCAGACCACCGGGGTGGGCATCCGAAGCGCCTCGCCGTCGACCGCGACGGGGATCTCGTCCGCGTCGGTCGTCACCTCGACACGGTGTGCGGTCATGACGGTCAGTCCGGTGGACTTCGAGCCCCGCACGGCCAGGTCGGCAGCCTGCGCCGCGTCCTCCACCCGGATCCCGAGCACCCCCAGTTCGCCGTCGTCCAGTCGGGGCCGGCGGCCGCCGCCGAGCTCGTCGGGTGAGGTGTACGGGTTGTTGCTGACCAGCAGTGCCTGCTGGGAGGAGACGGTGGTGCCGTCGACCCGTGCGTCGAGCCGTGGTACCCCTTCGCCGAGCAGCAGGTCCGGCATGAGGGACAGCGCCGTGCCCGCCTTGTCGTCGCGGTACTCGGGCCGTTGCACGACATCCGCGTACACCCCGAACGACACGGTGTTCACGAAGGCCCGGCCCGCGATGTCGCCGAGGTCGACCCGGACCTCCTCGCCGGCCGTCAGCGCGTCGAGGCAGCGGGAAGGGTCGGAGCGGTCGAGGCCCAGGTCCATGGCGAAGTGGTTGCGGGTGCCGGCGGAGACCACGAGGAACGGCAGGTCGTGCTCGGCGGCGATCGCCGCGACCAGGGCCTGGGTGCCGTCGCCGCCGGCGACGCCGAGCAGGTCCGCGCCTTCGGCCACGGCCTGCCGGGCCAGCGCGGCGACGTCCGCCGGGGCGGACGGATCGAGCAGGATCACCCGCGCGCCGAGTTCCTCCGCCCGCTCGACCAGCCCGAACCGGCCGACCTTCCCGCCCCCGGACTTCGGATTCATGATCAGGACCGGCCGGTTCGGCCGGGAAGCGGCCCTCGTCCGCGTCGGCCGCTCCGGGCGCGACTTGCGCAGCGCCGTCCTCGCGCAAGCCAGGGCCACGCCCCAGCACAGGCAGAGGACCAGAGCCGTCAGCCACAGGCCGTCGTGCGCGAAGAGCACCAGGACGGCGACGGGGGACGCGACCGCGAGGAGCGCCGCGCCCAGCCGCACCAGTCCGCGGTGCGCCACGAACCACCAGACGCCGACCGCGCAGACGATCAGCCCCAGGAGCCCGGCGCCGACGACTACCAGGCCGCCCTCCCCCAGCGCGAGCACGAGCGCGACCACCGAACCCACCACCGCGAGCACGGCCAGACGTGCCAACAGCCGCGCGGCCCCATTCCCGCCGGGGCCCGTCGTGCGCGTCCTGCCCATGGCGTCCTCTCCACAGCCCTGTCCGACCGCGAGCCCGGTCCTGGTCACCAGCCTGCATGCTCCCTGATCGGGGGGCATCCCAGCGGGCGGTGGGCGAACTCCTGCGCGATCATCGCGCCGAAGGTGAACCAGACAGCCAGGGCCATCAGATGGCTCACTTTATGCGCGAGGCCGAGGTTGTCGCTGCCGAAGGTGTGCGCGGCAGGGGCGTAGCACAGGCCTGCCACGAACGCCGCGGACGAAACCGTTGCCGCCGACCAGCACGGAGGCCGCGTATCGGACCACCTCGTAGCGGAGGTGGGTCACACCCGGTGCCACGATGGCTTCCAGCTGACGCAGGCGCACGTGCTTCGGGAACTCGTGGAAGAAGCTGCGACCGCCGCGCCTTTGGACGAACTGGCCCGTCGCAATCCCCCATAGGAGGGAGCCAAACCCACAGGAGTGATCGAACGCAGCATCACAGCGCGGCTCCCTCGGCCACACCAAGGGTCCTCCGGCTATTCGAAGTCCAGTCGCCGGCGTTCCCGACGTCCAGTTCGTGCACGGCGACGTGGTCGACCACCTGCGTACCGCCGAGCCCTTCGATGCCGCCTGCGCCATCGGTTCCATGGCCTTCGCCGACCCCGGCTCGGGCAGGGACGTAGCAAGGTCAGGCCCCCGGAGCAGGACCCCGGTTCGCGGACGATCCGTGCGCCACCGGATACGGCAAGAACGTGCTGGAGTTCTGGTCGATCCGTAGCGCGTGGCCGAGTGGGGGTGCTGCGCGCTGGGGGCATTCGAGGCGTTCGCAGACCCGGCAGCCCATGCCGATGAGGGTGGCGGAGGCTGTGCGGCCGAGGTCGAGGCCGTCGGAGTAGACGAGGCGGTGGGCGTGGCGGATCTCGCAGCCGAGGCCGATCGCGAAGGTCTTGCCGGGCTCGCCCCAGCCGCCCCGGTGCCGGGTGACGGCGCACGCGGTCCACAAGTGCCTTTGTCCGTCAGGCATTTCCGTGATCTGGACGTGGATGCGGCCCGGCGCGGCGAACGCCTCGTAGATGTTCCACAGGGGACATGTGCCGCCGGAGCGCGAGAAGTGGAAGCCGGTCGCCGACTGCCGTTTGGACATGTTGCCGGCGCGGTCGACGCGGACGAAGGAGAACGGTACGCCGCGCAGCCGGGGTCGTTGGAGGGTACTGAGGCGGTGGCACACGGTTTCGTAGCCGAGGCCGTAGTGGTCGGTGAGGCGTTCGATGTCGTAGCGCACCGTCTCGGCCGCGGTGTGGAAGTCGCGGTACGGGAGGACCAGCGCGGCGGCGAAGTAGTTGGCGATGCCGATGCGGGCCAGAGCGTGGGCTGGTTCGCCCGGTGCGAAGTCTTCGGCCGCGTAGGCATCCAGCTCGTCCCCGTGTTCCAGCAGGGCGAGTTGCGTGGCCATGCGGAAGGCGCGCTGGCCCGGGCGCAGTCGCGTGGACAGGTGAAGCGTGCGTGTGGCGGTGTCGTAGTGGTGCAGGTGTGAGCCCTCCGTACCGAGCCGGACGCCGTGCCGGTCCGCCAGGCGCGCGGACAGGGCTCTCAGTACTTCGCCCGGGCGGATACCGATGGCCTGGGCGAGTTCCTCGGCCGCCAGGTCCGCCTCGTGCAGATAGTTCTGGCGGCGGTAGAAGTAGTCGCGGATCTCTTCGTGCGCCGAGCGAGGGGCCTCCTGCCCGCTGTCACGGCCGTCGGCGCCGCCGACCAGTTCGGCCAGGCGCTGATTGCGCCGCCCCAGGTCGAGGAGGACCTGGGCCACGGCAGGCATCCGGGAGGCCAGTTCGCCCAGCTCCGCGGCCGAGATTCGGGACTCGCCCAGTTCCGACGCGAGGGCCTCGCGCAGATCGGCCAGCAGCCGGCTCGTGTCGCGCTCGGAGAAGAATCCGGGGTCGACACCGAACACCTCGGTCAGCCGCAGGAGCACCGGGACGGTGAGCGGACGCGAGTCGTGTTCCATCTGGTTGAGGTAGCTGGGCGAGATGCCGAGCGTGCGCGCCATTTCGGCCTGGCTCATGGTGCGCTCCTCGCGCAGTCGGCGCAGCCGCGCGCCCGCGTAGGTCTTCGCCATGGTGCTCCTTCCCCCTCAGGACGGGCTCAGCGTACGCGAGTCACCCCCGCACAGAGCCTTCGCAATGTTGGCAATCAAGGGTCGGAAGATTCGCAAAGGTTGGCATTGATCCACGCTTGATGGCACTGAGTGCCAGTGTCAGAGTTCCAGTGCGGCCCGCCGGACCCCGGCGGACGCCACCCGGAGCCGGGGCGCGATTCACGCCCTGACGTCGGAGATCCCGGCGACGGACGCGTCCGCATCGGCAGCTTTGCTCAGCTCGTCCCCACGGCGGGACGGCGGGCCGCACCCCTGATCAGACACACAGTGCCACCCCCAGTCGCCCCTCGCGGCACGGTGCCACTGGACTTCGCAGACCTACGCATCGAGGAAACGGTGACCGTCATGGCACAAGCACGCCCGCAGGCAGCCGAGGAACTCGCCCGTCGCTGGGCCGACGACCCGCGCTGGCAGGCCATCGAGCGCACATACAGCGCCGAGGACGTGGTCCGGCTCTCCGGCAGCGTCCGCGAGGAACACACCCTCGCGCGGCGCGGAGCCGAGCGCCTGTGGCGGCAGCTGCACGAGAACGACTACATCCACGCGCTCGGCGCACTCACCGGCGGCCAGGCCGTGCAGCAGGTCAAGGCCGGGTTGCAGGCCATCTACCTGTCCGGCTGGCAGGTCGCCGCCGACGCCAACCTCGCCGGTCACACCTACCCCGACCAGAGTCTTTACCCGGCCAACTCCGTTCCCCAGGTGGTGCGTCGCATCAACAACGCGCTGCTGCGCGCGGACCAGATCGCCACCAGCGAGGGCGATTCATCCACCGACTGGCTCGCCCCCATCGTGGCCGACGCGGAGGCGGGCTTCGGCGGCCCGCTCAACGCCTTCGAGCTGACCAAGGCGATGATCGCCGCCGGCGCCGCCGGCATCCACTACGAGGACCAGCTCGCCTCGGAGAAGAAGTGCGGCCACCTCGGCGGCAAGGTCCTGGTCCCGACCTCGCAGCACATCCGTACGCTCAACGCGGCCCGCCTGGCCGCCGACATCGCCGACGTGCCCACCGTCATCGTGGCCCGCACCGACGCGCTCGCCGCGAACCTCCTCACCAGCGACGTCGACGAGCACGACGCCGAGTTCGTGACCGGCGAGCGCACGGCGGAGGGCTTCTACCGGGTCACGGGCGGCATGGCCCCGGTCATCGCACGCGGTCTGGCCTACGCCCCGTACGCCGATCTGATCTGGGTCGAGACCGGCACCCCGGACCTGGCTCAGGCCCGCGAGTTCGCCGAGGCGATCCACGCGCGGTACCCGGACCAGATGCTCGCCTACAACTGCTCCCCGTCCTTCAACTGGAAGGCGGCTCTCGACGACGACCAGATCGCCAAGTTCCAGCGGGAGCTGGGCGCCATGGGCTACCGCTTCCAGTTCATCACCCTGGCCGGATTCCACTCCCTCAACCACGGCATGTTCGACCTGGCCCGCGGCTACGCCGAGCACGGCATGACCGCCTATGTCGACCTCCAGGAGCGGGAGTTCGCGGCACAGCGTCACGGGTTCACCGCGGTCAGGCACCAGCGCGAGGTCGGCACCGGCTACTTCGACCTCGTCTCCACCGCCGTCAACCCCGCCTCCTCCACCACGGCCCTCAGCGGCTCCACGGAGGAGGAGCAGTTCCACTAGTACGCCCACCGCTACCCGTACCGGTAAGCCGCTCCTCGCGCCACCCCGGTCAGCCCCCTTGAGCCGGACGGGGCCCGGACGACCGTCCCCGTCCGGGCCCCGCTCCGCTCCTCCCTCAGCCAGGAGAACCCGATGTCATCGCAGCTCCTCACGCGCCGCGTCCGCGTCCTCGCCGCTCCCGGCGACCGCCACGACGAGATCCTCACCTCCGCCGCCCTGGACTTCATCGGCGCGCTCACCGCCGCGTTCCACCAGCGCCGTCATGATCTGTTCAGGGAGCGGCGGCGTCAGGCGATCCGGCTCGCCGCCGGTTCGCCCCTCGACTTCCCGCTGGTGACGGAGGGGATCCGCCGTGACCCGGACTGGCGCGTCGCACCTGCCGCTCCCGGCCTGACCGACCGGCGCGTAGAGATCACCGGGCCGCCCGAGCGCCGTATGACGGTCGACGCGCTCAACTCCGGCGCCCGGGTGTGGCTGGCCGACTTCGAGGACGCCACGGCACCGACCTGGGCCAACGTGATCGACGGGCAGATCAATCTCCTCGACGCCATCGAGCGGCGTATCGACTTCACCACCCCGGAGGGCAAGAAGTACCAGCTGGCCACCGACCGCCCGCTCGCCACGATCGTGGTCCGCCCACGCGGCTGGCACCTCGATGAGGAGCATCTCGAGTTCGACGGCCGGCCCGTGCCCGCCGCGCTCGTCGACTTCGGCCTGTACTTCTTCCACTGCGCGCAACGTCAGACCGACGCCGGCCACGGCCCGTACTTCTACCTCCCCAAGCTGGAGAACCGCTACGAGGCCCGGCTCTGGAACGACGTCTTCGTCCTGGCCCAGGAACTTCTCGGGATCCCCCGCGGCACGATCCGGGCGACCGTCCTCATCGAGACGATCACCGCGGCGTTCGAGATGGAGGAGATCCTCTACGAACTCCGGGAGCACAGCGCCGGATTGAACGCCGGCCGCTGGGACTACCTCTTCAGCCTGATCAAGACCTTCGGCCACCGCACCGACTTCCTCCTGCCCGACCGCGCCCAGGTCACCATGACGGCTCCGTTCATGCGCGCGTACACCGAACTCCTCGTCCGCACCTGCCACAAGCGCGGCGCGCACGCGATCGGCGGCATGGCCGCCCAAGTCCCGAACAAGGACCCCAAGGCACACGCCGCCGCCCTCGCGAAGGTGAGACTGGACAAGGAACGCGAGGCGGAAGACGGCTTCGACGGCTCCTGGGTCGCCCACCCCGCGCTCGTTCCGGTCTGCCGCGAGGTGTTCGACGGCGTCCTTGCCGACCGGCCGCACCAGCTCGACCGCACCCGTGACGACGTCGAGGTGACCCCCGCCCATCTGCTGGCGGTGCGGCGGATGAGCGGTCCACCGACCGACGAAGGCGTGCGAACCAACATCGCGATCGCCCTGCGCTACTACGCCGCCTGGCTGCGCGGACTGGGCGCCGTCGCCGTGGACGGCCTGATGGAGGACGCCGCCACCGCAGAGATCGCACGCGTCCAGATCTGGCAGTGGCTGCGCCATCGCGTCGTCGACCGGGAAACGGTGCTACGCGTCCTCGACGACGAACTCGACGCTCTGTGCGCCGAGTTCCCCTTCGCTCCGCTGGAGGAGATCCACGGCCTCTTCGAGCGCACCGCCCTGGCCACCGAACTCCCCCTGTTCTTCACCCCCGACGCCTACAGCCGCCACCTCGTCCGCACGACGGAGCCGCAGTCATGACCGCCGCCATCCAACGGGTGGGTTGGGGCCCGCATGACAGGCCGCGGCTTCCACACCTACGACTAGGGCGGCTTTCACCGGCAGCCGGCGTCAGGCCAGGTCCAGGAGCCCCTTGTGCGAGCCGCCGAAGCCCCGGTGCTCGTCGAGCAAGCTGATCTCCAGCAGCCAGTGGGCCTGCCGGCCGTCCTCGGCCGTACGGCGCAGAGGGAGGTCGTTGGCGGGGGAGATGTACGCGTCGGACGACTGTGCGCCGCCGTGGGCATTCGGCGCCCCCACCATGTGCCCCGCGTTCCAACCCCCCAGCGTCCAGCCAGCCTTGGTGGCCAGGGTCTGGATCTCGGCGTGCAGGTGGCTGCCGGTCAGGGTCCGGTCCGCGTGGAACGCCTCGCGGGCGGCCGCGAACAGCCTCGGGAGGTCCTCGATGAGGCGGTGTTTGTCCGGGTCCTGGCCGATGACGACCGTACGTACGAAGCCCGACTCGTAACCGGCGAGTACCGGGCCGAGGTCGGCGATCGCGATGTCGTCCTCGGTGAGGATCCGGTCCTCCGGTGGCTCCTGGCCTGCGGGCAGGGCGGAGTGCGGCCCCGATCGCACGGCCCGCCAGGAGCCGCACGTGCCCCAGGCGGGTGCTTCCCGCGCCAGTGCGCCGATGCGGTCGCTCACCTCGCGTTCGCTGCAGCCCGGGGCGATCAGGCCCCGGGCGGCGACCTCGGCGAACAGGGCCTGGGCCATCCGCTGGCCCTCCACGAGGCCCAGGGCGCGCAGCCGTTCGTCCATCCGGTCGGGTGCTGCCATGGCGCCGTTCCTCTTCCGTTCAACCCGCATTCCGTTCAACCCGGATTCCGTTCAGGCCGCATCAAGCGCCCGGAACGGAGTCGTGCCGGTCGAGGGCGAGCCAGACGCGGTCCCGGGTGACCGGCATCTCGGTGAAGCGGACACCGGTGGCGTCGCGCAGCGCGTTGGCGAAGGCGGGGGCGACCGGGTTGAAGGGGCTCTCGCTCATCGACTTGGCGCCGAGCGGGCCGATGGCGTCGGTGGTCTCCATGAAGTGGACCTCCGTGCGCGGGACATCGGCGTACTGCGGGAGGCGGTAGCGGCGGAAGGCGGCGGTGGTGACCTCGCCGCGGTCGTCGACACGTACCGTCTCGAAGAGCGTCGCGCCCAGCGCCTGGGCTACGCCTCCCTCGACCTGGCCGCGGCACTGCATCGGGTTCATGACCTTGCCCGCGTCGGCGGCGTGGACGCTGCGCAGGATGCGGATCTCGCCGGTGCCGGGGTCGACGGCGAGGCGGAACCACTGGGCGTTGAAGGCGACGGAGCGGGGCGAGCCGCCCCAGTGGCCGTCGGCGGCCACCTCGTCCATGACGCCCTTCGCCTCGGCCGCCTCGTACAGCTCCTTCAGCGTCACCACCCGGCCCGCGCAGTCGACGGCCTCGGCCCCGAGTACGCACAGGTGGCGGGCGACGCCCGTGTGCCGGGCGGCGAAGGTCCGCAGCCGTTCGGCGAGCGAGCCGGCGGCGAGGAGGACGGCCTTCCCGGCCACCACCGTGCCCGCGGAACCGAAGGCGCCGGTGTCGTGGCGGACGACGTCCGTGTCGGACTGCCGGATCGTGAGGCGGTCCTCGGTGGTGTTGAGGGCGCCGGCGGTGATCTGCTTGTGGACGGTGGTGGTGCCGTTGCCGAACTCGGCCGTCCCGACGGCGATGTCGTACGTCCCGTCGGACAGGAGGGACACGCGGGCGTCGGCGTAGTGCCCGCCGGGCGGCCCGGTGGCGATCATCGCCATCGCCGTGCCCTGCCCGACCAGCCATCCCTCGGGCGCCTGCTCGGCGCTGGTGTCCTCGGCGATCGCCTTGCGCACGACCCCCAGGCACTGGTCGAGGCCGTAGGAAGCGATGTGGAGGTCCTCCTCCTCACCGATCGGGCTGAGCATGTGCTCGCCGGGGCCGATGATGTTCTTCTCGCGGAAGACCAGCGGGTCCATGCCGAGGCGGCGGGCCAGTTCGTCCATGACCGATTCGACGGCGAAGGTGACCTGCCCGAGGCCGTAGCCACGGAAGGCGCCGGCCGGGACCACGTTCGTGTAGACGGAGAACGCGTCGACCTTCTTGTGCGGGGCTCGGTAGACGGCGAAGGACTCGCCGACGCTGTGGAACATGACGGCGGGGCCGTGGTTGCCGTAGGCCCCGGTGTTGGAGACCACGCGCATCTGGATGGCGGTCAGGGTGCCGTCGGAACGGGCCCCGACCTTGATACCGATGGTGAACGGGTGGCGGGTGGTCGCTCCGTAGAACTGCTCGCCCCGGGTGTACTCCAGCTTCACCGGCCGCCGTAGTTTCAGTGCCGCCAGGGTGACGATGTCCTCCGTCAGCATCTCCTGCTTGCCGCCGAAGCCGCCGCCCACCCGTCCCGCGACGACACGGACCTCGTCCTCGGGCAGGCCGTACAGGGCGCACAGCGCGCGGCGCGTCAGGAACGGGGTCTGGGTGGAGGAGCGGACAGTGAGGCGCTCGCCGGTGCCGTCCTCCTTGGGCTCGAAGTAGGCGACACAGCCGTGGGTCTCCAGGCTCGCGTGCTGGACGCGCTGGGTGCGGAAGGTCTCCTCGTAGACGACGTCCGCGTCGGCGAAGCCGTCCTCGACGGAGCCGATCTCGCCGTGCACCTCGCCGGCGACGTTGTTCTCCACGCGGGAGATCCGCACCTCGGGGCCCTTGCCCTCGTGGATGACGGGGGCGCCGGGGGCCATCGCCTTCTCGGGGTCGGTGACGTACGGGAGTTGCTCGTAGACCACCTCGATCCGCCGGCAGCCCTCCTCGGCGGCCTGCTCGCTGTCGGCCACCACGGCGGCGACGCGCTGGCCGACATAGCGGACGGTGTCGTCGAGGACGCGCGTGTCGTCGGGGTCCTCGGTGGGGTGCTCGTGCCGGGCCGAGGAGTACAGGGTCGCGGGGGCGTCCTCGTGGGTGAGGACGGCCTGTACCCCGGGCACGCGCAGGGCGTCCGCGGTGTCGATGGAGACGATACGGGCGTGCGGGTACGGGGAGCGCAGCAGTTTCAGGTGGAGCAGCCCGGGGACCTCGACATCGAAGGTGTAGCGGGCGGTGCCGGTCACGACCTGGGGGCCGGCGGGCGCGCCGAGACTCTTGCCAACTGCCTTGCCTGCACAGGGGCGTTCAGTGTGCCGCACGCCTCGTACGGCGTCCTCGATGGCGCGATATCCGGTGCACCGGCAGATGTTGCCCTTGAAGGCACGGGGCAGGTCGTCCAGTTTGCCGTCGTCGTACTCGGTGCCCTGCTCGGCTTCGAGGGCGGCCGTCGTCATCAGGAATCCGGCGGTGCAGAAGCCGCACTGGAACCCCTGGGCGGCGAGGAACTTCCGCTGGACGGGGTGGAGCTCACCCTCCGGGGACGCGAGGCCTTCGACCGTCGTCACACTGCGGCCCTCCGCCCGTACGGCCGGATACAGGCAGCTGTGGACCGGCTCCCCGTCCACATGGACGGTGCAGGCGCCGCAGTCTCCGGCGTCGCAGCCCTTCTTCACCCCGAACCAGCCGCGCTCGCGCAGATACGTACGCAGACACTGGCCGGCCCGTGGGTCGGTGTCGAAGTGCTGGTCGTTGACCTCGATGTCGAAGCTCATCATGCACCGTCCTGAGAGAGCCGGGTCAGTTCATGACGGACTTCCTCGGCGAGGCGGAACCCCATGTGCCGCCGCCACTCGGGCAGTCCGTGGATGTCGTCGAACCAGTCGTCCTCGCCCACGGCCGCCTCGATGGCCCGCCGGAGCTCGCCCTTGTCCGGCGGCAGGGGGAACCAGAGGCGGAAGGGCCGTACGGTCGCCGCGCTGATCGTCACCGCCATCGACCCGTCCACCGGATCGAGCGCCCCGATGACCAGCGCTCCCGAGCGGCCGAGCC
Organism: Streptomyces sp. CB01635; assembly: GCF_002803065.1. Taxonomy (GTDB): domain Bacteria; phylum Actinomycetota; class Actinomycetes; order Streptomycetales; family Streptomycetaceae; genus Streptomyces. The sequence goes on along the minus strand of NZ_NNBL01000001.1, from coordinate 490,098 downwards.
CGTACAGCGACGCCTGGCGGAAGGCCGTCCGGCAGCCGAGTGCCCGCGCGGGCAGGGTGAGCGAGCGGAGCAACTCGCCCTCGCCCAGGTCCTTGCGACCCGCGCCGGTGATGAAGTCGGCGACCTTCACGGTCCGCCTCACTCCGGCCTGCGACTGGAGCAGGCACGTGCCGTCGAGCGCGGCGGTCAGCGAGATCATGGGCCCGGCCGGCAGCCCGTTGCAGAGGTTCCCGCCCACGGTGGCCATGTTCCAGATCTTGAACGAGGCGAGAAAGGCACGGCAGCACTGCTCGAACAGAGGCGCCGCCTCGGCCGCGAACTGCCGCCCGAAACGCGAGAGTTGGGCAATGGTGCATGTCGCCGCGATCTCCAGCGCCCCGTCCTCACCGAGGGTGAGTGACTCCCAGCCCATGCGGCTCAGATCCACCAGGCGCCGCAGATGAGGCTGCGGCTCGGAGAACAGGTACGTGCCCCCGCCCAGCCACGCGTCGCCCGGTTGCCAGGGCTCCCGCAGCCGGCCGTCACGCACTTCCTTCACCGTGTTCAGATCCATGTCTCCAACGCCCCTCAGCTGCTGCCTCACAGCCAGTGAAGCCGGGAGCGAGTCCGGAAACGACTGGTTCACCACACGGAAAACCCCGCCCCGACACCGTGGGCATTGGTTGAACGACCAAGTAGGTTCTGCCCTCGGCGCACCGGGGTCGCGGACCGCATCTGTCCGCGAGAGGTGCCAGGGTGATGCAAGGGCCGCAGACGCACTCCGCCGCGGATCCTCTGCCCGCACACACGCGCCACGCCACGAACGGAGCACCCCGTGAGCCGCCACATCCAGGTCACCTTCGATGCCCACGACCCGCGGGCACTGTCGTCCTTCTGGCGCGACGTACTGGGCTACGTCCACCCCGGCCCGCCCGGCGTCGACGTGCCCGAGGGCGCCGACCCCCTGGCCGCGTGGGACGACTTCCTCGCGCGGATCGGCGTACCGGAGGAGCAGCGCAACACGAGGTCGGCCATCGAGGACCCGGAAGGGCAGGGCCCGCGGCTGTTCTTCCAGCAGGTGCCGGAGGACAAGGCCGCCAAGAACCGCGTCCACCTCGACGTCCGTGCGGCACCCGGACTGGAGGGGGAGGAGCGCATGGCGGCGCTCGAGGCCGAGTGCGCGCGGCTCGTCGCGCTCGGCGCCGCGCGGGTACGACGCGATGAGCCCGCTCCCCCGCTGAGCACCGGCTACATCGTGATGACCGACCCGGAGGGGAACGAGTTCTGCCTCGACTGACGTGGTTCGGCCCGTAGTTGCGGGGCTCTACCTGCGTCCGGGGCGCAGGGCGTGCTGGGCGGCGAGGCGGACGGGGGCGTTCTGGGCGCCGTAACCACGGTATCCGCCGTCGCGTTGAACCAGTTCGAAGAAGACCCGGCCGACCGTTTCCGTGTAGAAGTGGCGGAAGGTGCCGTGCTCGTCACGGTCGTAGAGGATGCCGAGTTCCCGGTACGTCTCCGCCTCGCCGGGGGCGAGCTCGAAGCGGGCCGCCAGGTCGTCGTAGTAGTTGGGCGGTACGGGCAGCGGGCGGCCGCCCGCGTTCTGGAAGGCGCGCGCGGCGGCGACCACGTCGTCCGTCGCGAGGGCGATGTGCTGGGCGCGGCCGGCGTCGTCGGCGGGGCCGGGGCCGATACCCAGGGCGATCCGCACCCTGCCGTCGTCGTTCGTGACGGCGCGGCTGCGCAGCAACCCGTAGGGGTCGGCGACGTCGACGCTCTCCTGCGGCCTGAGCCCGAGGACCGTGCGGTGGAAGAGCGCGGCCTCGTCGAACTGGTGCCAGGGCTGGGTGAGGGCGAGGTGGTCGATCCGCAGGACGGCGCCCCGCCGGTCCCGGTCAGGTTCGCCTGAGCCGTCGCCGTCGCCGGGTAGCGGCGCGAAGTCCTCCCGCCAGTTCGGCAGGCCCTCCCGGTCCGTCGCGCAGAAGAAGATCTCCACGCCGTCGGGCGCGGCCACCGCGTCCAGCGGGGCATCCTCGGGCGCCCGGTGGCGGGGCAGTACGGGGGCGAGGAGCGAGTCTGCGCGAGCGGTCGCGGCCGCCGGGTCCGGGGACTCCAGGCCGAGCGCGGCCAGGGAGAGTCCGTCGCGGTGGCGGACGGGATCCGTGGTGACGAGGATGCGGGCCTCGCCGCGCTGCCACAGTTCGACGGGCTTGCTGCGATGCCTGGCGGCCCGGGCCAGGCCGAGCCCGCCGAGGAGCGCGGACACGGCACCGGCGTCCGGGGTGGTGAGTTCCGCGAAGGCGAAGCCGGTGGGCTGGACCGGTGCGGGCGGCGCCGTGAGGCCGGCGGCCTCCTGGAGGAGCATCAGGGAGCGCCGGGCGTCGACGGCGGTGGGGCCCGCGTCGGCCTGCCGGAAGACGTCGTTGAACACTTCGAGCGAGAGCGGGCCCGGGTAACCGGCGTTGATCACGTGCCGGACGAGTCCGGTCACGTCCAGGCCGCCCTGCCCGGGGAAACAGCGGTAGTGGCGACTCCACTGGAGCACGTCCATCGCCATCAGCGGGGCGTCGGCGAGCTGCAGGAAGAAGATCTTCTCGCCGGGGATGTCCTCGATGCCCTTGGGGTCGGAGCCGCGGGCGAGGATGTGGAAGCTGTCCAGACAGGTGCCGAGCGCCGGGTGCCCCGCCGCCTCGACGATGCGCCAGGCGTGGTCGTACGTGCTGACGTGGCGGCCCCAGGCGAGTGCTTCGTAGGCGACGCGTACGCCGTGTTCCTGCGCCGACTCCGCGAGCCGGTACAGGTGTTCGGCGGCGAGCGCGTCGTCGTCGACGGCGAGGGGCGACACGCTGGAGCACACCAGGACGGTGTCGGTGCCGAGCCGGTTCATCAGCCGGAACTTGTGCTCGGCGCGGCGCAGGTTCCGCTCGAACTCCTGCGGCGGCACCGCCTCGATGTCCCGCATCGGCTGGTAGAGGTCGATGGTCAGGCCGAGGTCGGCGGTGCGGGCCCGGATCTCCTCGGGGGTGAGCGGACTCGCGAGGAGATCGTTCTCGAAGATCTCCACCCCGTCGAACCCGGCCGAGGCGGCGGCGGTCAGCTTCTCGGTCAGGGATCCGCTGAGCGAGACGGTGGCGATCGAGGTACGCACGACGGTGCTCCTTGAGAGGGAGGAGGAGGGGGCGGTGGGGGGCCGGGGTCAGCCTCGGGCCGTCGCCGCACCCGCGAGTTCGGCGATGTCCGCGAGCATCCGCGTGACGTCCGGCTCGCGGCGCGTGAAGAGCCGGAACGCGTCGGCGGCCTGGAACACCGCCATGCCCGCGCCGTCGAGCGTGGCGCAGCCCAAATCCCGTGCGGTGTGCAGGAGTTCCGTCTCCAGTGGGCGGTAGACGACTTCCGCGACCCAGAGGGACGGGCGAAGCAGATGGGCGGGGAGCGGGAGTCCCGGGTGGGCGGCCATGCCGGTGGGTGTGGCGTGGACGAGGCCGTCGGCGCGGGCGAGGGGCTCTTCGATGCGGTCCGGGGTCCCGGCGGACGCGCGGCCCTCGCCGAAGTGCCGGTTCAGCGACGCGGCCAGGTCCGCGGCGCGCTCGGGCAGCGCGTCCACGACGGTGAGGTGGCCACCGCCCAGGGTGAGCACGGCGTGCGCGACGGCCGCGCCCGCGCCGCCCGCGCCGAGCTGCACGACCCGGTCGAGCGGGGCGTCGGGCAGGCCGCGGGCGAAGGAGGCCGCGAATCCGGTGACGTCGGTGTTGTGGCCGACGGCGCGCCCGCCCTCGAACACGACGGTGTTGACGGCGCCGAGCGCCTCCGCCTGCGGGGCGAGCTCATCGAGATGCTCAATGACGAGCTGCTTGCAGGGGTGGGTGATGTTCAGGCCGTCGTAGCCCACGGCCCGCGCCGCCCGCACCAGGTCGCCGACCCGGTCCGGGGCGACACCCAGGGCGTCGATGTCGATCAGCCGGTAGAGATGGCGCAGGCCCTGGCGGTCGGCCTCCCGCTCATGGAGCGCGGGGCTCAGCGAGGGGCCGATGCCCGAACCGATCAGACCGACGAGACAGGAGTCCTGGGACACCGCGCTCCTCCTAATGTACGAACTGGTTCGTTAGTAATACCAGGAAGGCGTCATCCTGGAAAGGGCAGCCGGTCACCAGCCCCGGCCCTGCTTCTACAATCACCAGCACAGAACCGACCCGGAGGAACGCATGGCCACAGTCGAAGAGCCGACGCGACCCGCCGGACGGATCCGCGACGCCGCCCGCACCCGGGCCGAGATCCTCGACGTCGCCACCCAGGAGTTCGCCCGCGCCGGATACACGGGCGCCCGCGTCGACGAGATCGCGGCCCGCACCCGCACCACGAAGCGGATGATCTACTACTACTTCGGCGGCAAGGAACAGCTGTTCACGGCGGTTCTGGAGCACACGTACTCGGCGATCCGGCAGGCCGAGCAGGAGGTCGACGTCGACCATCTGGACCCGGTCGCGGCCATCCGCCGGCTCGCCGAGCTCACCTTCGACCACCACGAGGCGCACCCCGACTTCATCCGCCTGGTCGCGATCGAGAACATCCACGAGGCGGAGCACATCGCCGCCTCCGAGCAGCTCGGCGCGCTCAACTCGCCCGCGATCGAGGTGATCCGCCGCATCCTCGACGCCGGACGCGCGTCGGGCCTGTTCACGGCCGAGATCGACGCCGTCGACCTGCACGCGATGATCAGCTCGTTCTGCTTCTTCCGGGTCTCGAACCGGCACACGTTCGGCGCGCTCTTCGGCCGTGACCTGGTGGCGGAGGACCGGCGCGAGCACTACCGGACCATGCTCGGCGACATGGTCATCGCCTATCTGACGGCGGACCGCACCGAGGACTAGGGGCGGGTGCCGGGAGGGCACCTCGTGCGGAAGTTTTCGCGGCCCACCTCTTGACACGCGGGTAACGCCAGCGCAACATCCGTAGCCATCCGCTACTAACTACCCAGTGGGTTAATTAACCGCTCGCCCTGCCCCAGGGCCGGAGAAAGACACCGCGACACCACCCCGCACCCCTCCGCTCGCTTCATCGCCGAAGCGTCCCCCTAGGAGTACGCCGTGACCGTCCCCTCCCCCGGCGCCGCAGCGCCGCCTCGCGCCCCCGAGGCCCAGCCGCGCAAGGCAGCGCTCGCGGCCTGGACCGGCAGCGCCCTGGAGTACTACGACTTCTTCATCTACGGCAGCGCCGCGGCCCTGATCTTCCCCAAGGTCTTCTTCGACGAGTCCGACCCCGCGAACGCGACGCTGCTCTCCCTCGCCACCTTCGGCGTCGCCTACGCCGCCCGCCCCGTCGGCGCGCTCTTCCTCGGCCACATCGGCGACCGGCTCGGCCGCAAGAAGATCATGGTCTTCACGCTGATCCTGATGGGCCTGTCCACATTCCTCATCGGCTGTCTGCCGAGCCGCGCTCAGGTCGGCTCGCTCGCCCCCGTGCTGCTCGTGCTGTGCCGCGTGCTCCAGGGCATCTCCGCCGCGGGCGAGCAGGCCAGCGCGAGCTCGATGACGCTGGAGCACGCGCCGCCGGGCCGACGCGGCTTCTTCACGAGTTTCACCCTCAGCGGCACGCAGGCGGGCCAGCTCATCGCCACCCTCGTCTTCCTCCCGGTCGCGGCCCTGCCCGAGGACCAGCTGCTCTCGTGGGGCTGGCGCGTCCCGTTCTGGCTGAGCGTCGCCGTCGCCGTCGTCGGGTACGCGATCCGGCGCTCCCTGGAGGAGACCCCGGCCTTCGCCAAGCAGGCGGCGACGGAGGGCGTCGTGAAACTGCCGCTGGCCGTGCTGCTGCGCGACCACTGGGCCGACGTCCTGCGCGTCGTCGCCGGATCCCTGATCGCCTCCGTGAGCACGATCTTCACCGTGTGGGCCCTGTCGTACGCGACGAGCGACTCGGTGGGCATGGACCGGTCCGGGATGCTGTGGGTGGGCGCCCTCGCCAACGTGGCGGCCCTCGGCGCGATCCCGCTCTGGGCGAAGCTCTCGGACCGTATCGGCCGCAAGCCGGTCTACCTCGTGGGCGCGGGCGGCAGCGCCGTGCTCATGGCCTGCTATCTGTGGGCGATCTCCACGGGTTCGTACCCGCTGGTCCTCGTCCTCGGCATCCTCACCTTCGGCGTCGTGTACAGCGCGGCCAACGGTGTCTGGCCGTCCTTCTACGGCGAGATGTTCACGACCCGCGTGCGGCTCTCCGGTGTGGCGATCGGTACGCAGATCGGCTTCGCGGTGGCCGGGTTCGCGGTGACGTTCGCGGCGCAGCTCGCGGGCCCGAACGGCGACGACTGGTCCACGGTCGCCCTGTTCACCGCGGCGCTCTGCGTACCGCCGGTCATCGCAGCCCTCACCGCGCGCGAGACGCACCGGGTGCCCGCGGACCGGCTCGGCCTGCGCCAGGAGGCCGGGGCCCCCGGCCGCGTACCCGCCGAGGCCTGACCTCGCAACCGCCCACGACGGCCGAACTGCCCTGCGCTGCCCCGCACTTCACCACCGGAATTCATACCGCGCCGAATCGGAGCCGGTGGCGGGGCCGCGCCGTAGGGTTGATCTCCCGGCCACAGATGGGGGATGGCATGCAGCGCTATGAACGGCTCCGGCAGATCCGGCGGCTCGACCCGGACCGGGACTGGCTGACGATCTACCGGCTGACCGCCACCTACGAATTCCCGTGGGACCTCACCCGGGCACTGGAGCTGGCGCTCTACCGCACCTATGCCGTGCCAAGCATCGGCCGACTACTCGCCGAAACAGGAGAACTGACGGAGCGTCCGCAGAAGCGGTACGACGACACCTCGCTGCTGCTGGACACCGTCGTCGAGCACGGCTTCGACAGCGTCCAGGGGCGCACGGCGATCCGCCGCATCAACCAGATGCACCGCAGCTACGACATCAGCAACGACGACATGCGGTACGTCCTGTGCACGTTCGTCGTCGTGCCCAGACGCTGGATCGACGCCTACGGCTGGCGCCGCCTCTCGCGCCACGAGGTGATCGCCTCGGCGCACTACTACCGCGCGCTGGGCCGGCACATGGGAATCCAGGGCATCCCGGAGTCCTACGAGGAGTTCGAGACCTGCCTCGATACGTACGAGGCCGAGCACTTCGGCCGGGACGAGGCCGGGCGACGGGTCTCGGACGCGACGCTCACTCTCATGGCTTCCTGGTATCCGGGCGTCCTGGAACCGGTGTTGAAGAAGGCGACGGTCGCGCTGCTCGACGAGCCGCTCCTGCGCGCGTTCGACTACGAGCCACCGAGCCCTCTCACGCGCACGCTCGTCCGGGGCGCCGTCCGCCTGCGCGGCCGTGCGGTACGTCTGCTGCCGCCCCGCCGCGCGCCGCACCAGGCCCGCCAGAACTGGGAGATCAGGGGCTATCCGAACGGCTACCGGGTCGGTGAGCTCGGCACGTTCCCGACGCCGGGCCTGCGCGGCTGCCCCGTCCCGCACGCGACGCCGGGCCTGCGCGGCTGCCCCGTCCCGCACGCGGCGCCGCCCGGCGAGGGTTCAGGGGATCACAGGCCGCCGCCGCGCACGACGTAACTGCACTGCGTGTACGAGTATCCCGGCCTGATCTCGCTTCCGGCGGCACGGTCGGAGATGGCCGCCGTCGTGTCCGCGCTGTGCTTGTGGAGGAAGTGGTACCTCCCGGCGGGCAGCCTGATCGTGGCCTTCGGGTACGTCCTGCTCGCCTTGCAGGCCTTGCTCCTGCCGGCCGACTCGCTCGCATACATCGTGCACGAGCCGCAGGCGGCCAGCTTGACGCTGCCGGTGACGGGGCCCGTGTAGAGGACCTCGACGGGGCCGGGGCCGTCGTTGGTGACGACGAGCGTCATCCGCGTGCCGCCCGGACTCCCGGCGGGCGGAAGGCGGTTACCGGCGGCGGGACGCACCCCGGCGATCTCCGCGGCGATGGCGATGTCCTCGGCCCTGGCCCTGTTCCTGCTGTTCTTGTACGTGTCCGCGAAGTCGGCCAGCGTCTTGCGTGCGTCGCCGAACTTCTTGTCCTTGAACTCGTCGACGCCGCAGGCATACACGCCCTTCTCGACGCCCTTGTCGACGTCGGTCGCCACGCCCGCTCCCGCATCGTCGGGGAGCGCGCCGGCGGTCTCGCCGATGCTGCGCAGTTCGTCCGTGGCCGTGCAGGGTTCGGCGCCGCCGAGGCTGCGGTCGCGGGCGGCGACGGCGTCGCGCAGGGCGCCTGCGACCTGTCCCGCCTGCTCCGACTTCGGGAACGTACGCAGGAGTCGGCCCAGTTCACCGCCTTCGGATCCGGCGGACTCGGTGCCGAGCTTGGTGGTGCCGCAGGCGTAGAGGGAGGCGGCGAGCGGCTTGTCCGGCCAGGTGGCGAGGGAGCCGAGCACGTCGCGGTCCATGCCCTTGCCGGGCACGGCCCTCAGATAGGTGAGCGGCTCGATCGCTTCGCAGTCCTTCTTGTCCGTGTACGGCTTGGCTACGGCCCTGTAGTAGGCGTCGAGCCGGTCGGGCACGAGCCCGGCGGCCTTGGATCCTGCGTGGTCGTGGGCGAGTTCGCGGTAGCGGGCGAGCGCGGTCGTGTAGTCGCCGCGGCCCTCGGCGAACGAAGTCCGGGCGGCGGCCTTAGCGACGAGCGCGTCGGCGTCGTCGAGGCGGCCGAGCAGCATCTCCTCCACGGCGTCGTCGCGCGCGGCGTCGTACGCGACGACGCCTCCGGCGGGCGCGGCGAGCAGCACGATCCCGAGAGCTGTCGCCACAACCGGGCTGCGCAGTGGGGTGGTTGCGGCTCGCCGTGCCGCGTCCAGGGCGGCGACGAGCAGCAGGAGCCCGTACCCGACGAGCAGCCCGGCCGGTACGCCTTCGGGTTCGGCGGGCAGCGCGAGTACGAGCAGCGCGGCGGTGGCGGCGAGGCAGACCGCGGCCAGGACCCAGCGCCTCAGCAGGAGGTAACCGGCCCCGAGTCCACTGAGGTTGAGCAGGCCGGCGGCCACGGCCCGCACAGGATCGACGGGGGCCTTGGGTGCGTGGGCCACCGGCGGTGGCGGGGGCGGTCCGAAGGTGGGCGGACAGGCCGGCGGGGGCGGTGCGGCGGGGTATGCCTGCGGCGGTGTGTGGCTTGGCAGTCGGGGTGCGGCCGGCCCTGACGCCGATCCCGTCGTGACGGGCGCCCCGGAGCCTGGAGGTCCGAGACTCGGCGCGGAACCCGGACCCGCGTCAGGGTCAGTGGCGCCGGGCGCCGAGCCGATCGGGCCCGCCTCCTGAACCGCCGCCGGCTCCCGCGTCACCGCATCCCGGGGAATCGAGTCCGCCGGCACCGCATCCCGCGGCTCCCGCTCCTCTGATCCCGCCCCCGCGTGCCCATCCCCCACACCCATCTCGGTCCCCCAACCGTCAGGCGTCGCGCCAGAGGGACACCATCCGCAACGGCGCACGCGCTGTCAATCGTGCGCGCACGCCACGGTCGGCCCTGCCTTCCGAGGCCACGAGGCGCATCAGCGCGCCGCCGCCGGCATCTCCGCAGACCAGAGAGCTATACACCATGACTATACATTCCGCGTATACACACTATGTATAGTCCTCGCATGCCTACCGCGAATCAGAAGATGAGGAAACCCAGGGCCGCGTTCCACGCCGCCGCCGCGCTCTTCACCGCCGGTGCCCTGGCCTTCGGCCTGAGCGGCTGCACGTCGTACGACACGACCGCCCCGAGCGGGGCCAGGGCCGACAGGAGCCACACGGACGCCAAGAACGCGCCGGCCTCACTGGGGACCGTCGACTGCCGCAGGGCGAAGTGCGTGGCGCTCACATTCGACGCGGGCCCGAGCGAGCACAGCGCGCGGCTGCTCGACATCCTGAAGGAGAAACATGTCCCCGCGACGTTCTTCCTGCTCGGCAAGAACCACATCGCGAAGTACCCGGAGCTGGTCAGACGCATGGAGCGCGAGGGTCACGAGGTCGCGAGCCACACCTGGGACCACAAGATCCATCACCGACATCGGCGACGCGCAGATACGGGAGGAGTTCGAGCGGCCCGACGACGCGATAGAACAGCTGACGGGGAAGCGGCCGACGTTGATGCGGCCGCCGCAGGGCCGCACGAACAACCACGTCAGCGAGCTCGCCAGGAAGGAAGGGCTCGCCCAGATCCTGTGGAGCGTGACGGCCAAGGACTACACGACGAACGACTCGGCCGTGATCAGGAAACGCGTCGTCGACCAGACGAAACGCGACGGGATCATTCTGCTGCACGACATCTACAAGGGCACCGTGCCCGCGGTCCCCGGCGTGATCGACGAACTCAAGGCGAAGGGCTACGTGTTCGTGACCGTGCCGCAGCTCTTCGCGCCGGGGAAGGCCGAGCCGGGCAAGATCTACCGGCCCTGACCCGCCTCCCCCGTGCTGCCCGGGTCCCTACAGGGTGACCCTCAACTCGCCGTAGCCGTAACCGATGAAGGACTCCACGTGCGGGGCAGCGCCCTCGCTCGCGTCGAGCGCGAGGGCGGGGAAGCGCTCGAACAGCGCGGGCAGTGCGATCGCCGCCTCGAGGCGGGCCAGCGGCGCGCCGACGCAGTAGTGGACGCCGTACCCGAAGGCGAGGTGTTCCTTGTCCACGCGTGCGACGTCGAAGGATCCCGCGTCCTCGCCGTGGCGCAGCGGGTCGCGCCCGGCCGAGGCGTACGTCGCGAGGATCGCGTCGCCCTGCGGGATCTTGACGCCGTCGGGCAGCTCGATGTCCTCGACGGCGTACCGCAGTGGCAGGTTGGCGATCGAGGGGGCCCAGCGCAGGGTCTCCTCGATCACGTCGTTCCAGGGGATCTCGCCCGCGAGGACGCGGGCCAGCTGGTCGGGGTGGCTGAGCAGAGCCTGCACGGCGTTGCCGATGAGGTTGACGGTCGTCTCGTGACCGGCGCCGATGACGAGCAGCAGTGTGTCGATGAGCTCCTGCTCGGTGAGGCCCGAGCCGTCCTCGTCGTCGCGGGTGGTGATCAGGACGCTGGTGAGATCGTCGGCGGGCGTCTCGCGCTTGAGGGCGACCAGGCCCCCGAGGAGTTCCTGCACCTCCTGCCAGATGGCCATGGCCTGTTCGGGGGTGACGGTGGTGTCCATGATGCCCGCGATGAGGCGCGCGGCGTCGGCCTGCCGGTCCTCGGGCAGCCCGAACAGTTCGCAGATGACCTGCATGGGCAGCGGGTGCGCGTACGCGGCGCGCAGGTCGACGCGGCCGTCGGGCGCCCCGGCCATCCGGTCGAGGAGGCCGGCGGTGAGCTCCTCGATGCGGGGGCGCAGGCCGTCGGTGCGGCGCTTGGTGAACGCGGGCGAGATCAGCTTGCGCAGGCGCCGGTGGTTGCTGCCGTAGGCGGTGAACATGTTGGTCACGCCCACCCAGGAGTTGACCCATGTCTCGCGGAACTCGCCGTTGATCCAGGCGGGCCAGTGCTGGTTGGGGTCCTTGGAGACGCGGTCGTCGGCGAGGAGTTGCTTGAGGATCGTGTACCGGGTCGGGGCCCAGGCGCGTATGCCGCCCGGGAGTTCGACAAGGGCGGCGGTGCCGCGTGTGCGCAGCAGGTCGGCCTCCGCGTGGAGTCCGCGTCCCGCGGGGTCGATGACGTGGGGGTCGTGTGCCATGGGGCGCTCCAGCCGGCGTGGGGGTTTCATGATCAAATCGGCACAACAGATCGTAGGGTCTCAGGAGTGAGGAAGCACGGCGATCCGCCGCGCGCCGGGCAGCGCCGCGAAGGGCGCCCGCGGATCTAGGATCCGGGCGTGGCCTTCTTCCGAATCACCCGTGAATCGCCGCTTTCCGCCGCCGAGGCGTGGCGCCGCATGACGGACTGGGAGCGGCACGGGGACGTCGTCCCCCTCACCCGTGTCAGGCTCGCGACCCCGCCTCCGACCGGCGAGGGCACCGTCTTCGTGCCGCGGACCGGCGTCGGGCGCCACACCTTCGACGACCCCATGGAGGTCGTTGACTGGGCGCCCCCGTACGGCGACTCGGCCGGGCGGTGCCGCCTGGAGAAGCGCGGCACGTTCGTCACCGGCTGGGCCGAGATCGAGGTGGCGCCGTACGGCGCCGGGTCCCTCGTCGCATGGCGCGAGGAGATCCGCGTCCGCCCGCTGCCGCGATGGTGCGACCCGCTGCTCGCGAGGGCGGGCCGCCTGATGTTCGGACGGGCGGTCAAGAAGCTGCTCCAGTACGGAGGTTGAGCCGCAGGAGCATTCACCCTCTTCCGATGACGCGCCTGGCGCCTGCGAGGACCGCCGTCGCCAGGGTCCAGCCGGAGACCACGAGGAAGACGGCGACGGCCTTGCCCGCGCCCTGCGGATCCCAGGAGCCGCGGTAGCCGAGGCTCGCCACGGGGATGAGCAGGTCGACGCTGTAGAGGACCGGGTCCCAGGCCCGCTGTCCGGAGCCGCCCACCGCGCGCGGCTCGTGGAAGGCGAACCACAGGGAACCCGCGGCAGCCAGGGAGAGCAGCCAGACGAGCGCCCGGCGCGGGGCGTAGCCGTAGCCGAACAGGAGGTCCTGGACCAGGCCCCAGGCGCGCCCCGACAGCCGGTCGAGGCGGCGCACGTGGCGCTCCCTCGCGTGCCGCACGGTGCGCGCGGACCGCTCGTCTCCCGCGCTCTCGTACGACGTCGCCAGCTGCTCGAAGGAGCCCGCGCCCGCGTTCGGGTCGCGGGTCAGCCAGCCGATGCGGGCGCGGACGTCGACGGGTCCGGCGGATTCCAGGCGCTTGTACGTGAAGCCCTCCAGGTTGAGCCGGCCCGGGGCGGCCCACGTGGCGGCCGAGTCCACGAGCACGTCGACGGCCGCGTCCTGGAGGACCACGGCGTCGGTCGGTGGTTCGCGCAGATCGAGGCGGAGTCGTGGGACCCGGAGCCGGCTCAGGAGCAGTGCGCCCGCGGGTGCGCCGATGACGCTGTCGTGGAACGTGACCACGCCCTCGATCACGGCGGCGCGCAGCAGCACCTGCCCGGCGCTGCGGAAGCCCCAGTCGGCGTACAGGCCGCGCCCGCAGGCGAGTCCGGTGCCGTCGAGGCCGCCGACGTCCGCACCGTTGAGGTTCAGGGCGTACGCGATCTGGGCGTCCCTCAGATAGAGGGCGCCGGAGGCGGTGAGGCCGCGCGCGTGGACCGAGCCCGCCACGTTCAGGCGGGGGGCGAGCAGGGACCAGGGGCCGGAGTCGGCGACCGTGAGCTCTTCGACGACGAGGTTGCCGTCTATGCGCGCGTCGGCCAGTTCCAGTACGGCCGACGTGGAGTCCTCCGGCAGGCGGCGCGGGACCCGCGGGCCGTCACCGGCCGCGGGCGGGGCGGTCAGCGGCTGAGGGACGGGCGTTCCACTGCCGAGCGTGGCTCCGGACAGGCGCAGGTCGCCGTCGACGGTGATCCGGTTCGCGTGCAGGGCGGGCGCTTCGGAACCCGACAAGTTCAGTGCGCCGACGGCGAGTTCGGCGAGTCGGAGTGGCTCGTCGAAGACGCAGTCGACCAGTTCGAGGACGGTGTCGACGCGGCAGCGGGACAGGTCGAGCCGCCCGCGCACCCGCAGCCCCTCGAATCTGAGCGGGCCGCCGGTGCCGCCCTCGTGTCCGGTGATCTCCTCGCGCAGCCGGGCCGCGTCGACCGTGGCGCCCGGCGCCGGGCGCCACCTCGGACGCCTGCTCCCCCTGAGACGTGCCATCGTCGCCTCCCCCTTCTCTTCCTCCTCGCAGGAGATATCACGCGAGGGCGAACACGCGCGCGGTCCTTGCGGTGATACTGAACTGATGGACCGCTCCTCCCAGTTCGCGCCGTTCGGTACCCGCGCTGCCGCGCTGCTCGGCCAGTGGCAGCAGCAGAACCACCGCCCGCTGACCGCCCCGGCCTGGCTCGACACCGGTGGCAGCGGTGCGTCCCTGGCCTCCGTGTTCGTCCGGGACAGCGATCCGGGGCGCACCAAACGCCGGATGATCATCAAGCTCTGTTCCCCGGACGGCGACTCCTCGATGGAACCGGGGCGGCTCGTCGCCGCGAGGCGGTCCCTGCCGAACGGCGACACCTCGTTCCCCCGCGACCATCTCGTGGAGCAGCTCTACGATCCGATGCCGGTGGACGACGCCTGGCTGATGTTCCAGGGCTTCGCGGGCAACGACGAGACCATGGTGACGCTCAGCACGATCCTGCGGCAGCGGCGCATGCCCGGCGTCGCCGCGCAGATCACGCGGTCCCTGCTGGCCGACTGGAATCCGGACGAGGACTCGGACGGGCAGATGTCCGCGGCCTCGTTCGTCTCCGAACTCCTCGACCGACGCCTCGAACCGGCGGAACCCCTGGCCGTGTGGGTCCGCGACAAACTGGGCCTCAACCTCGATACCGCGTGGATCAGACTGGGCCGCCCGAACGCAGCGCCGGTCCCCAACCCCGTACACCTGACGGGAAATTGTCCGCTCGCGGCGCGCACCATCGACTACCCGATGCGCGGCCGGGCGCACGGCGATCTGCACCCCGGCAACATCATGGTGCCCAGGGAGCCCGACGCGGACATGGACCGCTACGTCCTGATCGACCTGTCGCGCTTCGACGAGCGGGCGCTGCTCGCCCGTGACCCCGTGCATCTGCTGCTCTGCCTGGTGGCCGACTTCCTGCCGCACCTTTCCGACGACGCCCGCGCCGAGCTCCTCGACCTGCTCATCGGCCGGGACACCCCGGGTCTGCTGATCCCGCAGGGCCTGGCCCGGACGGTCGACGAGGTGCGGAAGGCACCGGGCGGCTGGCTGCACCAGCGCACCATCTCGGGCCAGTGGACCGGTCAGTGGCTCCTGTCGATGCAGGCGTGCGCGCTGATGTTCACGGCCCGCGTCCGGTACGACGCGCGGGACCGGTGGTGGTTCTTCCGGCTCGCGGCGGAGGCGGCCGGAGCTTGTCTGGGGCCGGCCGAAGCGTACGAGCCGGGTGAGGTGAAGTTCGTGCCGGGGCCACGGGAGGCCGAACCGAAGGTGGTGGAGGTGGTGGTGGCCGCGGCGGCGAAGGTGCCGAAGCAGGTGACACCGCCCGAAGCGAAGCCCGGGGCGGAGCCAGGTCCCGTACGTGTCCCCGCCCCCGCACCCGTACGGGAGCCAGCCCCCGAGACTCCCCCGGAGCCACTCCCGGGCACGCTCCCGGCGCTCCTCCTGGACCTCGGCAACGCCTTCGGGACCGGGCTCGAAGAGCTCAGGCAGCAGGAGGCGGGGTCGGTCATCGCCAAGACGCTCGGCTTCATCAGAGAGCAGGCCTACCGAGGACAGATCGATCTCTCGGCGCTGCTCGACGCCGCTGCCGGCACCCTCGGCGAAGAGGACCGGTCCCGCCTCCACGAGGTCCGCGGGCACCTCGCCAGTGTCACCGAAGCAGCGAACGAACCGGGGTTCTCACACAAACAGCCGTTGTTCGTAAGGGACTTGGCTCATCGGGCACTCGTCATGAGGATCGACCAGCTGCTCGTATCCGCGCGAGACGCGGCGCTCGGCCTGCAGGCCGGTCGGGCCGGTAAGACCGGTCAGGCCACGGACCCGATCCGGACGGAGGGTGCCCGCGCTCCGTCGGGGTGAATCGGCGTGTGGGCGCCGGTCAGCGCGACGCCGCTGCCGCCGCGCCGGTTGGCGACGATCTCCGAGGCGATGGACAGGGCCGTCTCCTCGGGGGTGCGGGCGCCCAGGTCGAGGCCGATCGGCGAGCGCAGGCGCGCCAGTTCGAGTTCGGTGACGCCGACGTCGCGCAGGCGGTCGTTGCGGTCGAGGTGAGTACGGCGGGAGCCCATGGCGCCGACGTAGGCGACGGGCAGGCGCAGCGCGAGCTGGAGGAGCGGGACGTCGAACTTGGCGTCGTGGGTGAGGACGCACAGGACGGTGCGCCCGTCCGTCTGCGTACGCTCCAGGTACTTGTGCGGCCATTCCACGACGATGTCGTCGGCGTCGGGGAAGCGGGCCGGCGTGGCGAAGACGGGGCGCGCGTCGCACACCGTCACGTGGTAGCCGAGGAACTTGCCGATCCTGACGAGCGCCGCCGCGAAGTCGATGGCTCCGAAGACGATCATGCGCGGCGGGGGGACGGACGACTCGACGAGGAGGGTGAGGGGCTGCCCGCAGCGCGAGCCGCTCTCGCCGATTTCCACGGTGGCGGTGCGTCCGGCGTCGAGGAGCGCGCGGGCCTCGCCGGCCGCGGTGCGGTCCAGTTCGGGGTGCCCGCCGAGGCTGCCCTCGTAGCCGCCCGCGAAGCCGCTCTCGGGGTCGCTGTCGTCGCGTACGAGGATGGCGCGGCCCATGAGTTCGGCCGGGCCCTCGGTGATGCGCGCGACCGCCGCCGCCCTGCCTCGGGCGGCGGCGGACAGCGCCGTCGCGAGCACCTCCCGTCCCGGGGTGTCCGCGCGAACCGGGGTGACCAGGATGTCGATGATTCCGCCGCAGGTGAGCCCCACGGCGAAGGCGTCGTCGTCGCTGTAGCCGAAGCGTTCGAGGACGGTCTCGCCGTCCTGGAGCGCCTGTCGGCACAGTTCGTAGACGGCGCCCTCCACACAGCCGCCGGAGACCGAGCCGATCGCTGTGCCGTCGCTGTCGACGGCGAGTGCGGCGCCCGGCTGCCGGGGCGCGCTCCCGCCGACGGCCACCACGGTGGCCACGGCGAAGTCGCGTCCCTGCTCGACCCACCGGTGCAGCTCTTCGGCGATGTCCAGCATCTCTAGGTCTCCTTGTCGGTTGCGTGGAGGGCGCGGGGCCCTCACGGGCCGGGCGTCAGTGGACGCCCAGCCATCCTTCGATCGGGTTGAGGGCGAAGTACACGAGGAAGATCACCGTGAGGCCCCACATGAAGGCCCCGATCTCCCGGGCCTTGCCCTGGGCGACCTTGATGGCGACCCAGGAGATGACGCCCGCGGCCACACCGGTGGTGATGGTGTAGGTGAAGGGCATCAGGACCACGGTCAGGAAGACCGGGATCGCGGTGGCGCGGTCCGCCCAGTCGACGTGCCGGGCGTTCATCATCATCATCGCGCCGATGACGACGAGGGCGGCGGAGGCGACCTCCTGGGGCACGATCGCGGTGACCGGGGTGAAGAACAGACAGGCCGCGAAGAACAGGCCGGTCACGGCGGACGCGAGGCCGGTGCGGGCTCCCTCGCCGACGCCGGTCGCGGACTCGACGAACACGGTCTGACCGGAGCCGCCGGCGACACCGCCGATGGCACCGCCCGCTCCGTCGATGAACAGAGCCTTGGACAGGCCCGGCATGCGGCCCTTGTCGTCGGCGAGCTTGGCCTCGGTGCCGACGCCGATGATGGTGGCCATCGCGTCGAAGAAGCCGGCGAGGACCAGGGTGAAGACGATCATGCCGACGGTCATCGCGCCGACTTTGCCCCAGCCACCGAACTCGACATGGCCGAAGAGCGAGAAGTCGGGCGTCGAGACCGCGCTGCCGTGCAGCTCGGGGGCTCCGTTGGCCCACTGCTTGGGGTTGATCACATCGAGCGCGTTGAGAATCATCGCGACGACGGTGCCGGTGATGATGCCGATCAGGATGGCGCCGGGGGTGTTGCGGGCCTGGAGCATGAAGATCAGGAGCAGGGTGCCCGCGAAGAGCAGGACGGGCCAGCCGGCGAGTTCTCCGGTGGCGCCGAGCATGAGCGGGGTGGCCTTGCCGACCTGTACGAAGCCGGACTTGTAGAGGCCGATCAGGGCGATGAAGAGGCCGATGCCCATCGTGATGCCGTGCTTGAGCGCGAGAGGAATCGCGTTCATGATCATTTCACGGAGGCCGGTGACGACCAGGAGCATGATCACCACGCCGTACATCACGCACATGCCCATGGCCTGCGGCCACGTCATCTCGGGGGCGACCTGCGAAGAGATCACACCTGAGACGGAGAGGCCGGCGGCGAGTGCGAGCGGCACCTTGCCGACGAAGCCCATGAGGAGCGTGGTGAACGCCGCGGCGAAGGCGGTGGCGGTGATGAGGGCCTTCTGGCCCATCATGTCGCCCGCCACGTCCTTGCCGGACAGGATCAGGGGGTTGAGCAGCAGGATGTACGCCATGGCCATGAAGGTCGTGACGCCGCCGCGCACCTCACGCGCGACAGTCGATCCTCGTTCGGATATGTGGAAGTACCGGTCGAGCCAAGACCTGCCGGCCGACGGACGCGAGCCTGCGCCCGCGTCTTCGGCGGTGGTCTTCGGCTCCAGAGACTGCTGGGTCATGGTGCCTACTCCCAAGGTTCACAGGGACACCCGCACAAACTTGGTTGGAGATCGCGGGATTTGGGATGGTGCGTGGGCTGCACGACCCGGGGGACGGCCCGAGACGAACGGGGTAATGCGTAGCTGTGTTACGCAAGAAACCGTGCTGCTGGTGTTGCTACCGGTGGTGCTGGTGGCGCCTTTGGTGCTGGTGGTGCTGGTGGTGGTGCTGGAAAGAACCGCGAGCGGTGCGGTACTTGAAGGCTCCGGACGGTGCGGGCTGGGAAGTGTGACGTTCCTGGGAGGCACGCACCGTCCGGAGAGCTTTGTCAGGCCGGGCCCGTTCCCGTGAGGTGCTCGGGGCGTACCGGAGTCCGGTCGAGCTCCAGGCCCGTCGCGTTGCGGATCGCCGCGAGGACGGCCGGCGTGGACGACAGGGTCGGGGCCTCGCCGATGCCGCGCAGCCCGTACGGGGCGTGGTCGTCGGCGAGTTCGAGCACGTCGACCGGGATGGTCGGCGTGTCGAGAATCGTGGGGAGCAGATAGTCCGTGAAGGACGGGTTCCTGACCTTCGCGGTCTTGGGGTCGACGACGATCTCCTCCATCACCGCGATGCCCATGCCCTGGAGGGTGCCGCCCTGGATCTGCCCGACGACGGACAGCGGGTTGAGCGCCTTGCCGACGTCCTGGGCGCAGGCCAGCTCGATGACCTTGACCAGGCCGAGCTCGGTGTCGACCTCGACGACGGCGCGGTGCGCGGCGAACGAGTACTGCACGTGACCGTTGCCCTGACCGGTGACCAGGTCGAAGGGGACGGTGGGCCGGTGGCGCCACTCCTCCTCCACCTCGACGACGTCGCCCTCCAGGACGTCGACGAGATCGGCGAGGACCTCACCTCCGTCGGTGACGACCTTGCCGCCCTCCAGGAGGAGTTCGGCCGTCGCCCACGCCGGGTGGTAGGTGCCCTTCTTGCGGCGCCCGATCTCCAGGACCTTCTCGCGCACCAGCTCGCAGGCGTTCTTGACGGCTCCGCCGGTCACGTACGTCTGGCGCGACGCGGACGTGGAGCCGGCCGAGCCGACCTGCGTGTCGGCGGGGTGGATGGTCACCTGCCCGACGCCCAGCTCGGTGCGGGCGATCTGCGCGTGGACGGTGATGCCGCCCTGGCCGACTTCCGCCATGGCGGTGTGCACGGTGGCGACGGCCTCGCCGTTGATGACCTCCATGCGCACCTTGGCGGTGGAGTAGTCGTCGAAGCCCTCGGAGAAGCCGACGTTCTTGATGCCGACCGCGTAACCCACACCCCGGACGACGCCTTCGCCGTGCGTGGTGTTGGACAGACCGCCGGGCAGCTGGCGCACGTCGGAGCCCTCGCTGGACTCCCACTGGCGCTCCATCGGCAGCGGCATCGCCTGGACACGGCGCAGCAGTTCGGCGACCGGGGCCGGTGAGTCGACCGGCTGGCCCGTCGGCATGAGCGTGCCCTGCTCCATGGCGTTGAGCTGCCGGAACGCGACCCGGTCCATGCCCACCTTGTCGGCGAGCTTGTCCATCTGGGCCTCGTACGCGAAGCACGCCTGGACCGCGCCGAAGCCGCGCATGGCGCCGCAGGGCGGGTTGTTCGAGTAGAGCGCGATCGCCTCGATGTCCACGTCGTCGATCACGTACGGACCGACGGAGAGCGACGAGGCGTTGCCGACGACCGCCGGCGAGGCGGAGGCGTAGGCACCGCCGTCGAGGACGATCTTGCACTTCATGTGCGTGAGCTTGCCGTCCTTGGTCGCCCCGTGCTCGTAGTAGAGCCTCGCGGGGTGGCGGTGGACGTGCCCGAAGAACGACTCGAAGCGGTTGTAGACGATCTTGACCGGCTTGCCCGTGCGCAGCGCCAGGAGGCAGGCGTGGATCTGCATGGACAGGTCCTCGCGGCCGCCGAAGGCGCCGCCGACGCCGGAGAGCGTCATGCGGACCTTGTCCTCGGGCAGGCCGAGGACGGGGGCGATCTGCTTGAGGTCCGAGTGCAGCCACTGGGTGGCGACGTACAGGTCGACGCCGCCGTCCTCGGACGGCACGGCCAGACCCGACTCGGGGCCGAGGAACGCCTGGTCCTGCATGCCGAAGTAGTACTCGCCCTTGACGATGAAGTCGGCCTTCTTGGCGGCCTCTTCGGCGTTGCCGCGGACGATCGGCTGGCGGTGCACGATGTTCGGGTGCGGGACGTGGCCGATGTGGTGGTCGTCGCGGCCCTCGTGGACGAGGATCGCGTCCGGCGCGGTCGCGCTCGCCTCGTCGGTGATGACGGGGAGTTCGCGGTACTCGACCTTGATCTTGGCGGCGGCGCGGCGCGCGGTCTCCGGGTGGTCGGCGGCCACGATGGCGACGGGCTCGCCGTGGTGGCGGACCTTGCCGTGGGCGAGGACCGGGGTGTCCTGGATCTCCAGGCCGTAGTTCTTCACGTCGGTCGGCAGGTCGTCGTACGTAAGTACCGCGTAGACGCCGGGAGTTGCCAGGGCCTCGCCCGTTTCGATGGAGAGGATCTCGGCGTGCGCGACCGGGGAGCGCAGGATCTGGCCCCACAGCATGTCCTCGTGCCACATGTCGGACGAGTACGCGAACTCGCCGGTGACCTTGAGGGTGCCGTCCGGGCGGAGCGTGGACTCGCCGATGCCGCCCTTGGTCTTGGATCCCTGCGTGACGTTGAACGGGATGCCGGTGGTGCGTGTGTCGGCCATGGCGTCAGGCTCCCTGGCTCGGAACAGTTGCGGACTGGCGCGCGGCGGCGAGCCGTACCGCGTCCATGATCTTCTCGTAGCCCGTGCAGCGGCACAGGTTGCCCGACAGGCCCTCACGGATGTCCGCGTCGGACGGGTCCGGGTTGCGCTCGAGCATCTCGTCGGCGGCGACCAGGAGACCCGGCGTGCAGAAGCCGCACTGGACGGCGCCGGCGTCGATGAACGCCTGCTGGATCGGGGAGAGTTCATCGCCCTCGCCGGTCTGGGAGTCGCTCGGCTTGGACTGCCACTGCTGGGCGTCCTGGAGCGAGGTGCCCGCCTTGCCGGCCTTGCCCGCGTCGTCGCCGCAGGCGCCGCTCGCGCAGCCCCCGTGCTGTGCGCGCTGCCTGGCGAAGTCGGCGAGACCCTCGACGGTGACGACGTCGCGGCCCTCGACCTGGCCGGCCGCGACCAGACACGAACAGACCGGTACGCCGTCGAGGCGGACGGTGCAGGAGCCGCACTCGCCCTGCTCGCAGGCGTTCTTGGAGCCGGGCAGCCCCATGCGCTCACGCAGGACGTACAGGAGGCTCTCGCCCTCCCACACGTCGTCGGCTTCCTGCTGACGGCCGTTGACCGTGAAATTGACGCGCATTACGCGACTCCCTCCGTGCTTGCGGCGGTGCCGCGGTAGGACTCCCAGGTCCACGTCAGGGTGCGGCGGGCCATGATGCCGACGGCGTGCCGGCGGTAGCTCGCGGTGCCCCGGACGTCGTCGATCGGGTTGCAGGCGGCCGAGCAGAGGTCCGCGAACTGCTTGGCGACCGAAGGGGTGATGATCTTGCCGTTGTCCCAGAAGCCGCCCTCTTCGAGCGCAGCGTTCAGGAACTCCTCGGCGGCCTTGGCGCGGACCGGGGTCGGCGCGGCAGAGCCGATGCCGGTGCGGACCGTACGGGTCTCGGGGTGCAGCGCCAGGCCGAAGGCGCACACGGCGATGACCATCGCGTTGCGGGTGCCGACCTTGGAGTACTGCTGCGGGCCGTCGGCCTTCTTGATGTGGACGGCCCGGATGAGCTCGTCGGCGGCGAGCGCGTTGCGCTTCACGCCGGTGTAGAACTCGTCGATCGGGATACGGCGCGAGCCGCGTACGGACTCCACCTCGACCTCGCAGTCGGCGGCGAGGAGCGCGGGGTGGGCGTCACCGGCGGGCGACGCGGTGCCGAGGTTGCCTCCGACGCCGCCGCGGTTGCGGATCTGCGGCGAGGCCACCGTGTGCGAGGCCAGGGCCAGGCCGGGCAGCTCGGCGCGCAGGTTCTCCATGATCTCGGTGTAGGGGACGGAGGCGCCGAGGCGGACGGTGTCCTGCCCGACCTCCCATTCGCCGAGCTCTCCGATGCGGTTCAGGTCAAGGAGGTACTCGGGGCGCCGGTGGTCGAAGTTGATCTCGACCATCACATCGGTGCCACCCGCGAGCGGCACAGCGGTGGGGTGCTCGGCCTTGGCGGCGAGCGCCTCCTCCCAGCTGGCGGGGCGAAGGAAGTCCATGAGCGGCTCTCTTCTTCGTGATCTCGTGGTCGGTCGTTCGAACGGATCGAGCCACGGGATGTGCGGACCTCGAAGGCTCGTTCATGTGCTGTTTACGTGGAGTGGGCTCAGTACACAGCGCGGCACTCCGCCGTGGTCAGTCACGGAAACCATGAAGGAGTTGGCTGGCCAACCGGGACGTCTTGTAGATTCATATAAACGGCGGGCCCCGGGAACCTCACCGCTTTCCCCCTGAAGCGCAGAACCACACGCAACACGGACACGGTGCCCGGGAAGCGGCTCCGGCCGCCTCGCCGTCAGGCAAGCACAATCTTCGAGACAGATCGGCGGCAACGAGATGCGGCTGCGCGCCCTACTTGATACAGACGCGCTGGGCCTCAGGCTGCTCGGCGGCGAGGACGAACTGGACCGCACCGTGCGCGGTGTGATGACCACCGACCTGCGGGACCCCAGCCGCTACCTCTCCGGCGGCGAGCTGGTCCTCACCGGGCTCGCGTGGCGCCGGGACGCGGCGGACTCCGAACCGTTCGTCCGCATCCTCGCGACGGCCGGCGTGGCCGCGCTCGCGGCCGGTGAGGCCGAGCTCGGGGACATTCCCGACGACATCGTCGAGGCATGCGCACGCCACCGGCTCCCGCTGTTCGCGGTGAACGAGTCCGTCGCCTTCGCGACGGTCACCGAGCACGTCGTGCGCCAGGTCTCGGGCGAGCGGGCCGGCGACCTGGCCGCCGTCGTCGACCGGCACCGGCGCCTCATGACGTCCGGCCCCGCGGGCGGCGGCCCCGACGTGGTCCTCGACCTTCTCGGCACCGACCTCGACCTGCGCGCCTGGGTACTCTCCCCCGCGGGCCGGGCCATCGCCGGGTCGAGCGCGGCGGGCCCCGAGCTGCCCGCCGGCGTCTGCGCCCGCCTCGCGGCCGAGCACCTGGCGGCCACCCGCACGGGGCGGCGCGGGCCGCACCGGGTGACGATCGAGGG
>NZ_NNBL01000001.1:98733-466645 GCF_002803065.1 Streptomyces sp. CB01635 | reverse complement strand
CTTCCCGATCCGCAGCGCGGGCCGCGGCGCGACGCCCGCCTCCCGCGACGTGCGTGAGACGGTCCTGTCCGACTGGCTGCTCGCCGTCGAGGCGGACGCCGGCGACTGGCCCGAGGAGCGGCTCGACCTGCTCCAGGGCGTGACCCAGCTGATCGCCGTCGAGCGCGACCGCCGCGACGCGGCCCGCACCGTGCGCCGCCGGCTCGCGCAGGAGGTCCTCGAACTGGTCCAGACGGGCGCCGCCCCCGCCGAGATCGCCGCACGCCTGCGCGTCGCCGCGCCCGTGCTGCTCCCCGGCCTCGGCGCCGCCCCGCACTGGCAGGTCATAGTGGCGAAGGTCGAGTGGGACGGCGGCGACATCGAGGGCGGCCCGGTCGCCCAGTCGCTCCTGGAGGAGATCCTCGTCGACCCCCTGTCGGCGGGGCCCGAGCCCTCCGACCGCATCGCCGTCGCCCACAACGGCGACGAGGCCATCGCCCTGGTGCCGCTGCCCGCCGTGCCGGACGAGCACGACGGGACGCAGACGGGGCTGCACGCCGACGCGCTCCTGGACTCCGTACGCGATCCGCTGACGGCGGGCCTCGCGGACGACGGGCGGCTCACGCTGGGCGTCAGCGCCGCCGTGCACTCGGCGGAGGGGCTGCGCGGGGCCCTGGAGGAGGCACGGCACGCCCGCCGCGTCGCCGCGGCCCGTACGGGGCGCGTGTGCGCCGCGGGTCACCAGGAGCTGGCCTCGCACGTCCTGCTGCTGCCGTTCGTCCCGGACGACGTGCGCCGCGCCTTCACGGCCCGCCTCCTCGACCCGCTGCGCGACTACGACCGCAAGCACCGCGCCGAGCTCATTCCGACCCTGGAGGCGTTCCTCGACTGCGACGGTTCGTGGACGCGCTGCGCGAGCCGTCTGCACCTCCACGTCAACACGCTGCGCTACCGCGTCGGGCGGATCGAACAGCTCACCAACCGCGATCTCTCGCGGCTCGAGGACAAGCTGGACTTCTTCCTGGCCCTGCGTATGAGCTGAACTCGGGCCGCCCGAAGGGTGTTTCGAACCCCGTCCGCCACCCCATGCGATTGTGAAATCTTTCACCTACCCCCTTGGCCGAGTGTGCCCATCCATGCTGAGATGCGCGCACGACAGCTCGGCTCAATGGTGTGCTCGGGGAGGGCAACGTGGCGCATACCGCCATGTCTGGTTCCGGAACGACTGCAGGGGACGATCCACTCCAGACCGCGGTATGGCGGCTGCGCTCACGCGCCTGCTGGACCGACGCGGCCGCACTGCTCGAGCGGCTCGCCGCGACGGACGCGCGGGCCGCGCTCCAGCGGGCCGCGCTGCTCGGGGAGCGCTGCCTCTACACCGAGCAGGGCTGGGCCGCCGCGGAGGACGCGCTGCGCGCCGCCGAGGCCCTGGCCCACGATGACGGCGAACGCGGCGCCGCGGCCTGCGAGCGCGGTCAACTCGCCTACTCGGCAACGCTGTTGGGGGTACGGGACCGGGCCGACGAGGCGCGCTCCGCACTCGGCAGGGCCGCCGCGCTGCTCCCGCCCGGCGCCCCGGGACGCGCCCTGCTGGACTTCAGGCGCGGCCTGATGGCGGAGAACCTGTCCGACTCGCCGCAGGCGGCCAGGGCCGCTTACCGCAGGGCCCACGCGGGTGCGACGGCGCACCCCGATCCGCTGCTGCTGTCCTTCACCTGGCGCCATCTGGCCGGACTCGCCCTGCGCGAAGGCGAGTTGACGGAGGCCCGGCACGGTTTCGCCGAGTCGCTGCGCATCCGCGAGGAACTCGGCTACCTGGTCGGCACGGCACCGGCGCTCGCTTCCCTGGCGGAGGCGGAACCCGACCCGGAGGCGGCGGCCCGCTTGCGTGCGGAGGCGTCCCGCCTGTTCCGCCTCCTGGGCGGCGTTCCCACATGGCTGGCGGAGCACTTGCCGACGGCGGCCTGACGGTCCGGCGCGGGCCGATGCCGGCGCAGTCAGTCCGCTGCCCCGGCGAAGTGCTCCCGTACCAGCGCCTGCACCACCGTGAGGTCCTGGGCCTCCAGCGCCGCGAGGAGTGCCATGTGTTCCGCGGCGTCGGCCACCAGGTCGGCGCGGCGGGACAGCGGTCCGCCGCCGGGCAGGGGCCACTGCGAGCGGCGGTGCAGGTCGTCCGCGACCCGTACGAGCTGTTCGTTGCCGCCGAGGGCGAGCATCGCGCGGTGAAAGGCCCGGTCCGTCTCCGCGTAGTGCGCACGGTCGCCGCCGGCGGCCGCGACGGCCGTCGCGTCGGCGAGGGGCCGCAGCTCGGCCCAGCGCGCCACCGGCACCGTACGGGCGAGCCGCAGCACTACGGGCACCTCGATCAGCGCCCGCACCTCGGCCAGCTCGGCGAGCTCGCGGGCGCTGCGCTCGGTGACGCGGAAGCCGCGGTTCGGCACGACCTCGACGGCGCCTTCGCGGGCCAGCTGCTGCATCGCCTCGCGCACGGGCGTCGCCGAGACGCCGAGGCCGTCACCGAGGACGGGCGCGGAGTAGACCTCGCCGGGCACGAGCTCGCCGTCGACGAGCGCGGTGCGCAGCGCGTCGAGCACCTGCCCGCGCACGGAGGTCCGCTCGACGCGGGGGCGCGGCAGCGGCGTCTCGCTGTGGGTGTGCTCGCCCCGGGTCTGCTCGGGCACCTGGTGCCACCCGGCGGTGCCCCGCTGCTCGGGAACGCCCGCGGGCAGCCCTGAGGGGGCACTGTCGGCGCGCGTTCTGGCCTGCTCCACCCAGGTCCTCCCCTGTCGTCGGTAATCCGCGGAATTCGTCCAACGCAGAACCATAGGCCGCTGGGCCCGCAGTTCAAACCCCCCATCGCTCGGGTAAGGTAAGGCTTACCTGCAAACGATCGCGATTCGGTGGTCCCCTGCATGCCTTTCCCCGCATCGGCCCCCGCGGCCACCAGCGCGCTCACGCCCGCGTACACCCGGCTGACCGAGGTGTTCGCGGGTCTGCGGATCACGGAGCTCGCCGACACCGAGGAACCCCCTCAGGGCAGCGGCTGGGTCGCCGCCGCCCGGCTCGCGGAGGGCGGACCCGCCCTCGACGCGTTCCTCGCGTGGGACAACGCTCAGGTGCTCAAGGACTACGGGCAGCAGGCCCGCCCGGACGTCGTCGCCAGTTTCGGCCTGCACCGCTACGCCTGGCCCGCCTGCCTGCTGGTCACGGTGCCGTGGTTCCTGGACCGCCGTGTCCCGCGCTTCCCCGTGACGGACGTCGCCTTCCAGCGCACCCTGGGACGGATGGCCGTACGCGTCACCGACTTCGCCTGCCTGCCGGGCGACCCGGCCGCAGCACTGCCCGGCGCCCACGTCGTGCCCGACGAGGAGGCGCTGCGGGCCGAGGTGCGCGCGGCCGTCGCCGGCCACCTGGGCCCGGTGCTCACCGGATTCGGACCGCGGATGCGGCGCGGCCCGCGCGCCCTGTGGGGCATGGCGACCGACGAGATCGTCGAGGGCCTCTGGTACATCGCCCATCTGCTCGGCGAGGAGCGCCGCGCGATGCAGGAGCTCGAACTGCTGCTGCCCGGCACGACGAAGCCGTACGCCGGCAAGCCCGCGTTCCGTGAACTCACCGGCCCCGAGGGCCAGTCGCTGCCGACGCGCGACCGGGCGAGCTGCTGCCTCTTCTACACGCTGCGCCCCGAGGACACCTGTGTGACGTGCCCCCGCACCTGCGACGCGGACCGAGTGGCGAGGCTGAGCGCAACCGCCTGAACGCGACGGCGGCAACCCCCTCGCCATGAACCACCCTTTCGGGTGACGTGATTCGAACTCAACTTCCCTCATTCTCAAGGGAGTTCGAGCGCATGCCCGCTTCGTACGCCCCCTCGCACTCCAATGGCGTTCTCTTGTCCCGAAACTCCTTGCGCACCGGTGGCCTTGAGTCAATATGGCGGCCGAAAAGCCCTACCGCGACGCAAGGGACCCCAGATGAGACTGACCGACATATCGCTGGACTGGCTGCTTCCCGGCGCCGTGCTGCTCCTGGGCCTGCTGGCGGCGGTGGCGGTCCTCGCACGCAGCAAGCGCGCCGGGGAGAGGGCGGCCGCATCGTCCGACGACTCGTGGGAGCGCAGCGAGGAACGCCGCAGGCGCAAGGAGGCCGTCTACGGCACCGCGTCCTACCTGCTGCTGTTCTGCTGCGCCGCCGTGGCCGCCGCGCTCTCCTTCCACGGGCTTGTCGGCTTCGGCCAGCAGAACCTGAACCTGTCCGGGGGCTGGGAGTACCTCGTCCCGTTCGGCCTCGACGGCGCGGCCATGTTCTGCTCCGTGCTCGCGGTGCGCGAGGCGAGCCACGGCGACGCGGCGCTCGGCTCCCGGATACTCGTGTGGACCTTCGCGGGCGCCGCCGCCTGGTTCAACTGGGTGCACGCGCCGCGCGGCATCAGCCACGCGGGCGCCCCGCACTTCTTCGCCGGCATGTCCCTGTCCGCCGCGGTCCTCTTCGACCGCGCGCTGAAGCAGACCCGCCGCGCGGCCCTGCGTGAACAGGGCCTGGTGCCGAGGCCGTTGCCGCAGATCCGGATCGTGCGGTGGCTGCGCGCGCCCCGCGAGACGTACGGCGCCTGGTCGCTGATGCTGCTCGAAGGGGTGCGCACCCTGGACGAGGCAGTGGAGGAGGTGCGCGAGGACAAGCGCGAGAAGGAGCAGAACCGGCTGCGCAGGCGCGAGCACGAGAAGCTGGAGCGGGCCCAGCTCAAGGCGATCAGCCGGGGCCATCCCACGCTCGGAGGGCGCGGAGGGCGCCAGGTGGACGTGCAGACCGCCGTCTCCGCGGGGGCCGGCACGGGGCAGGCGGGCGCGGAGCCTGCCATATCGGAGGACCCGCCGCCCTCACCTCAGGAACAGCTCCCGCTGCGCGCGCGTCCCTCCCTCCAGGCCGTCAAAGGCGGCCCTGAAGCCGGCAAGCCCGTCACGGTCGACCTCACGGCGGAGGACGACACCCAGGCCCTGCCGCGGCTCGACTCACTGGAGCAGAAGCTCAAGGACCTCGAGCGGCAATTCGGCTAGGTCCTGTCGTCCGAAGGGAGTCCGGCCCGGCGGGCTTGCCGTTCCGGGCGGTGGTCCCGCGGTGTCACGCGGGACCACCGTCCAGTTCGAACCAGACCACCTTGCCCACCCCCAGGGCCCGTACGCCCCAGGCGTCCGCGAGGGACTGCACCAGGACGAGACCCCGGCCGTTCGTACCGTCGTCGGCGACCGGTACGCGCAGCCTCGGCCTGCGCCCCACGAAGTCCCTGACCTCCACCCGGAGCCGCTTCGGCCCGACGGTGGCCGTGAGGACGGCGTCGTGGTCGGTGTGCACCAGGGCGTTCGTCACCAGTTCGCTGGTGAGCAGTTCCGCGGTCTGCGACCTCTCCGGCGGGCCCCACTCGTCGAGGAGTTCGCGCAGTGCGCGTCTGGCCTCGGGCACCGCCCGAAGATCGGACCGCCCCAGCGTGCGCCTGAGCTTCGCGCCGCCGTCCGTCGTGCCGTCTGTCGCCGCCCCGTCGCCGCCCGGCGCTTCCTCCGTTGGGGAGCGTCCGGCCACCGTGGTGGGAACGCGCCCTCGTACCAGCCGTTTCATGACCCCCGCCCGCACGCCGATGACCTTGACCCTTCTCCTGCGACCACGCTCGAACGCGTACACGGGAATGCATGCCCCGCACGCATGTCCGCACTCCTGTGGATTCATCCACCAACGAACTCGTGGCCCGGCAGGCGCCGGCAGGGCGACACGTACCGGCTACGGGCGTGGCACGTTGCGGATGTTGGAGCGGGCCATCTGCACCATGCGGCCGACACCGCCGTCCAGGACGATCTTGGAAGCGGAGAGCGCGAAGCCCGTCACCATCTCGGCGCTGATCCTCGGCGGGATCGACAGGGCGTTGGGGTCGGTGACGATGTCGACGAGGGCGGGGCCCTTGTGCTTGAAGGCGTCCTTCAGCGCCCCGGCGAGCTGCTTCGGCTTCTCCACGCGCACCCCGTACGCGCCGCACGCGCGGGCGACGGCCGCGAAGTCCGGGTTCTTGTTCGTCGTCCCGTACGACGGGAGCCCCGCCACGAGCATCTCCAACTCGACCATCCCGAGGGATGAGTTGTTGAAGAGGACGACCTTGACCGGCAGGTCGTACTGGACGAGGGTCAGGAAGTCTCCCATCAGCATGGAGAACCCGCCGTCGCCCGACATCGAGACGACCTGGCGGCCGCGGTCGACGAACTGGGCGCCGATCGCCATCGGCAGCGCGTTGGCCATGGAGCCGTGCGAGAACGAACCGATCACGCGACGGCGCCCGTTGGGCGAGATGTAGCGCGCCGCCCACACGTTGCACAT
Organism: Streptomyces sp. CB01635; assembly: GCF_002803065.1. Classification (GTDB taxonomy): domain Bacteria; phylum Actinomycetota; class Actinomycetes; order Streptomycetales; family Streptomycetaceae; genus Streptomyces. Next base: position 460,309 of record NZ_NNBL01000001.1, on the reverse strand, counting down.
GCCCGTGTCGACCGTGAACACGGCGTCGTCGGCGGCGAGTTCGTCCAGTACGGAGGCGACGTACTCCGGGTGGATCGGGGTGTGCTTCTCGACCTTCTTCGTGTACGCCTTGATGACGCCTTCGAGGGTGTCCGCGTGCTTCTTGAGCATCTTGTCGAGGAAGCGCCGGTTCGTCTTCGGCTGCACGCGCGGGGTCAGACAGCGCAGCGTCTCGCGCACGTCGCCCCACACCGCGAGGTCCAGCTTCGAGCGCCGGCCGAGGCGCTCCGGCCTGACGTCGACCTGGACGATCTTCACGTCCTTCTGCGGCAGGAACGCGTTGTACGGGAAGTCCGTGCCGAGCAGGATCAGCAGATCGCACTCGTGCGTCGCCTCGTACGCGGCGCCGTACCCGAGCAGCCCGCTCATCCCGACGTCGAACGGGTTGTCGTACTGAATCCATTCCTTGCCGCGCAGGGCGTGCCCGACCGGAGACTTGATCTTCTCGGCGAACTCCATGACCTCGGTGTGCGCGCCCGCGGTGCCGCTGCCGCAGAAGAGGGTGACCTTGGCGGCCTCGTCGATCATCTCGACGAGCCGGTCGATCTCCGCGTCGCCCGGGCGGATGGTCGGCCGGGACGTGACGATCGCCGTCTCGACGGACTTCTCGGGGGCGGGCCGGTCGGCGATGTCGCCGGGCAGCGTGACGACGCTGACGCCCGACTGGCCGACCGCGTGCTGGATCGCCGTCTGCAGGACGCGCGGCATCTGCTGCGGGTTGGAGATCATCTCGCTGTAGTGCGAGCACTCCTGGAAGAGCCGGTCCGGGTGGGTCTCCTGGAAGTAGCCGAGGCCGATCTCGCTCGACGGAATGTGCGAGGCGAGGGCCAGGACCGGGGCCATGGAGCGGTGGGCGTCGTAGAGCCCGTTGATGAGGTGCAGATTGCCGGGCCCGCAGGAGCCGGCGCAGGACGTCAGCTTCCCCGTGACCTGTGCCTCCGCCCCGGCGGCGAATGCTGCGGTCTCCTCGTGCCGTACGTGGATCCAGTCGATCGCGGAGTTGCGGCGGATCGCGTCGACGACCGGGTTCAGGCTGTCACCGACGACGCCGTACATGCGCTTGACGCCCGCGCGGACGAGGATGTCGACGAACTGCTCGGCGACGTTCTGCTTGGCCATGACTCATGCGCCCCTTCACGAACCGGGTACTGAGGACACTCCTTTCCCCATGAATTCACAGCGGGCGCGGTTACGCCTCCCAAACAGCGGCGGCCGTGCGGTCGTCCGCGTACCCCTTGACCCGTACCTGGGTGTCCGCGAGGAAGGCGGTGAGGCCGGGCGGGCCGCTCCCGTTCCAGCGGCGCGTGAGGTGCCCGGACAGTTCCGGCTCGCCCCGCAGGGGCTCGGCGAGGCCCGCCGTGCACAGCAGGAGCGTGTCACCCGGGCGGGCGACGGAGGCCCGGAAGCGGAACGGGTCGCGGGGCTGCTCGGGTGCCGGCTCGTACGGGCTCGGGGGCGTGGTGATCCCGAGGTCCATGGTCAGGCGGTCGCCGTCGGGGGTCTCCGGCGGCGGTGAGCCGTAGCCGACGACGGGGGCGCCCGACACCTCGGAGACCTGCGGCTCGATGTCCTGCCACGCGCCGTCGCGCAGCCGGAACAGGCCGCCTCCGCCGACGCCGAAGAACACGCGGGTGCGGCAGTCGGGGTCGGCGGGCAGCAGGAGGCAGCGCAGGCTCGCCGTGTACTCCTCCGGTTCGAGGCCCTGCTCGGCGGCGCTCGCCCTGAGTCTGCCGAGGCTGCGGTCCGTCAGGCGGTGCAGGCCCGACTTGAGGTCGCCCCGGTGGGCGGCGCGGATGTCCTCGGCGAGCCTCGCGTGGCTGCGGCCGACGGCGCGGCCGATCCAGTCGCAGGCCTCGGCCGCCGCGCGGTGCGCCCCGGGGGCGGCGCGGGCGCCGGTGGCCATGGCGACCAGGATCAGGGCGCCGGGTCCCGTGCCGAACCGGGCGGTGAGCAGACAGTCGCGGCGGGGCTCGCCCCGGTAGCGCGCGGAGTCGCCGCGCACGGACACCGCGCGCAGGGTGGATGTCCCGTATCTGGCGCCGTCCAGGACGGTGTCGGCGACGAGGTCGTCGAGGGTGTCGGGGTCGGCGGGCGGGAGCGCGGTGGGTTCGGCGTCGTAGGTGGGCGGGCCGTCGCCCACGTAGGGGATGACCGGGGGTTCGGGGCGGGCCCCGGGCCCTTCGGCGACGACCGCGTCCTGGCCGGGGCCGGTGTCGGGGGCCGCGTCGGTGGCGTGCGCATCGGTGTCGGGCGCGCGGAGGTCCGGCGCGGCGGTGGGAGGGGGCGGTGGTGGCCGGTGGCCGGGCGGCGGTGGCCCGGGCGGAAAACTCCGGGGGCGCCCCGGAGCGTGTGCCGGGGGTTCCCACGGGGCACGCGGGGCGCCCGGATCCGGCGGCGGGTCCACGGGCCGGGCAGGCGCCGGGGGCGGTGGCGGAGCCATCCGCTGCTCCGGGGGCGGTGGCGGTGGCGGAGCCATCCGCTGCTCCGGGACCGGCGCCCGCTCCGTGACCTGCTCGGGCACCGGCCCGGGGACCTGCTCGGGCACCGGTTCCGGGACCTGCTCCTCGCCCCTGTCGGAACCTGGTGGCGAGACCGTCCCCGACGCCGAGGCGAAGCGGTCGTCGAGGGTGTCCGGGGCCGGGGTCGGGCCCGTGTCGTCGGTGGATTCGTCGTACAACTGCCCCCACCAGTCGTCGCCTTGACCGTGTCGGCCGGAGTTCCTCTCCCCCTGCTGGCTCATGCCCTTATTGTCCACCGCACGGGCCTTACGAAAACGGGACACTCGAAAACGACCAGAAATGGCCCCGAATGACCCGGCTTGAAGCGAAAAAGGTCCGCCGGACGACCCCACCCCCCACGGGAAGGACGCCCGGCGGACCGGCTCGTTCGGTGATCAGCGCACGTCGTAGGCGCGCGTCACCGTCTGCGTGACCGAGTTCCCCTTGGAGTCGGTCAGTTCGGCCTTGAGCGTGACCGGCTTGCCGGAGGCGCCCGCGTGGTTCACGGTCGCGCTCCACTTGCCGTCACGCTCACTGGTCGGCGCCTCGGTCCACGTGGTGCCGCCGTCGTAGGAGTACGACAGCTCGGCCGAGGTGATCCTGCCGGGCGTGTAGCCGGCGTGGCCGGTCGCGGTGAGCGTGATCCGCTGGCCGTCCGTGGCGGGCAGCGTCTTGAGGTCGTCCTGCGGAAGGGCGTAGTGCGGGAAGAGCAGCGGGATGCCCTGCGAGTAGACGTTCTCCTCGAGGTGCGAGCGGAACGACCAGGTCGTCGTCGTCTGCGTGGAGCGGTTCCAGGCGCCGAAACTCTGCTTGAACGTGTTGAGCGTCAGGTCGTACGACGAGTCGTCGGCCGGGACGTCGAACACACCGGACGGCCAGGCGCTGTCCCCGATGACCTCGCCGTCGCGCTTCAGCTCCATGCCACCGAAGTCGCCGAAGCTGCCCTGGACGCCCTGGTGTTCACTGTCGCCCCAGAAGCCGGGCGCGACACCGATCAGGTTGCCCTGACGCTCGGCGGCGAGCGCCGGCTTCCCCGCCTCGTCGAGGGGCGTGGTGGGCGCGAGCACGCCGCCGTACCACTCCTCGGTGCGGTGCTCGCCCTTCTTGTACGTGCGCACCGGGTCGATCATGTACTCGCCCCAGGGGAAGCTGCTGGAGACCTGGTGGCCGAAGCCGGTGGTACCCGCCGAGTAGAGCTCAGTGCGGTGGGAGGGCGCCGCCACGGTCTCGAAGTCACCGAAGTAGGCCGTGAGTCCGCTGGGGCGCGTGACGCTGGGCATGTCCATGTAGTCGGTGGGCGTACCCATCGCTCGGTACGTCGCCTTGTTCTCGGCGAGGTCGCGGTCGCGGACGGTGTAGGTGCGCGCGCTCTGCACCGGGCCGCTCTCGGGGAAGGCCAGGTTGTAGAAGTACGGGCTCTTCGCCGTGCCCTTCCAGCGGAGGGTCACGTCGCCGGCGCCGATCCGGGTGAGCAGGTCGGCGGCCTCGTCGGACGGGATACCGATGACGGGCAGGGAGCCGCCGATGAAGCCGACGGACGGGTAGAAGCGCCCCGGAATCGAGCGGTGGGCGAGGACGGCGATGGCTCCGGCGTCCTTGGCCGCCTTGGCCACGGCCGCGGCCGCGCCGTTGTCGGCGAGCTTGACCAGAGCGATCTTGCCCTTGACGCCGGCCGCGGCGAGCTCGGCGGCCGTACCGGACTTGGCATCGACGACCTGGGCCTTGCCGGAGCCGTCGAGGTTCGCGGAGTTCGTCGCCCCGGCCACCGCGTGCAGCGTGGGGCCGCCTTCGACGCCGAACTCGGTGAGCTGCGGGGCCGCAGCGCGCCAGAAGCTGTCGAACTCGAAGGTGCCGTCGGTGGCCCGGCCCTCGACGTCGGCGTAGTAGCCGGCGATGCTGCGGCCGCCGCCCGCGGTGCCGGCGTGCAGCCAGGTGTCGTCCCAGCTGCGGGCGAACCCGAGGGTGGCTCCGCGCACTTCGGACGCCTTGTCGGTCTTCACGCTCAATCGGCCGGCCTTGCGGGCGTCGAGGACGACGGTGGTGTCCTTCTTCACCTCGAGCTGCGGACGGGCCAGGTAGGAAAGGGAGTTGAGAAGGGTGCCCTCGGTGTCGGGCGTGGCGACGAAGCTGGAGAGGAAGTAGCGGCCCGGACGCACCTGGTACGTCTGGTCGGCCGCGCCCTCGTTGAAGCGGCGCTCGCCTCTGGCGTCGTCGGTGCCGATCAGGTCGACGGACGACTGGGCGTCGGCGGGCTTGCCGGAGCGGTCGACGAGCTTGACCCGCAGGGTGACCGTCTCGGGCTGTACGTACAGCGAGAAGGGCGTGGAGACGCTGACGCCGTCGGCGGTGGCGAGGACGCGGCCGGTGACGTCGCCGTACTGGGCGGCCCTGAGCGAGGCGGTGGGGTCGATCTTCAGCGGGACCTTGACGGTCGCGCCCGCGGGGACGGTGACCGTGCGCTCGCCGAGCTTCGCGACGGAGGAGTGGACCGCGGAGCCGTCGTTGCCGGTGACGCCCTGGACGGCAAGGCTCAGCCGGACCGGCTTGTCGGTGGTGTTGGTGTAGGGCACGTCGACGGTGGTGCGGTCGCTGCTGTCCTGCGGCCAGTTGAAGCTGCCGCCCTGGACGGCGCTCGCGCCGAGCACCTTCTCGTCGACCGCGGCCTTCACGTCGAGGCGGCCGCCGCCGGTCTCGCGCACGTCGCCGGGGATGGCCGCGTCCGCGGAGGACACGAGGGCCGACTTGATCTGCTGCGCGCTCCAGTCGGGGTGGCGCTGCTTGACGATGGCGGCGGCGCCCGCGACGTGCGGGGTCGCCATCGACGTACCGCTCATGGACTGGTACGCGTAGACGCCCCGGCCGCCCGCGGCGGCGGCCGAGATGTCGACGCCGGGCGCGGTGATCTCGGGCTTGAGGGTGTGCGAGCCGTAGGCCGGGCCGCGGCTGGAGAAGCTCGCGGTGGAGTCGTCGCGGTCGACGGCACCGACGGTCAGGACGCTCGGGGCGCAGCCGGGTGAGGACACGGAGTTGTTGCCGGGGCCGGTGTTGCCCGCCGCGATGACGAAGAGGGTGTTCTTCGAGGACTGCGCGAGTTCTTCGGTGGCGATGGCCATCGGGTCGGTGCAGTCGGTCTGTGCGGGGTTGCCGAGGCTCATGGAGACGACGTCGGCGCCCTGGTCGACGGCCCACTGCATGCCGGCGATGATCCACGAAGTGGCGCCGGAGCCCGAGTCGTTGAGGACCTTGCCGTTGAGGAGCGAGGTGCCGGGGGCGACGCCGCGCTTCTTGCCGTCGCTCGCCGCGCCGGTCCCGCCGACGGTGGACGTGGTGTGGGTGCCGTGGCCCTGATGGTCGGTCGCGTCGGGCGAGTCGGTGAAGTTCTTCGACTCGGCGACGCGCCCCTTGAGGTCGGGGTGGTCGGTGTCGACACCGGTGTCGAGAACGGCGACCTTGGTGCCCTTGCCGTCGTAGCCGGCGGCCCACGCCTCGGGGGCGTGCACCTGCTTCGTCGACCGGTCGAGGCTGGCCTCCACCTTCTCGTCGAGCCACAGCTTCTTGAGGGAGCCGGCGGCGCGGGAGCGGGTGTTGGTGACGTCCGCCCAGAAGTCGGCGGCCTTCTTCTTGTCGGCCTTCAGCGCCACGCCGTCGACGGGGTCGAGCACGAGGCCGCGCTCGGCGCCGCGCGGGGCGGCGGGCGCGCTGCGGGCGACGTCGACGGACTTGTCGTAGACCGCGATGAGCGGCAGCGACTTGCTGCGCGCGTCGTCGTAGCCCTGGCGGACGAGGCCCGTGACGTTGAAGAGCTCCTCGTCGACGCGGCCGTCGGCGATCGCCTTGACGGCGCCGGCGGGGTAGACGTAGAGGTCCTGGCCCGACGTCCGCGTCTGCACGAGGGGGGCGGTGCCGTCCTCGCCGGGGAGCGCGGTGGCCGCGCTGTGGCCCGAACCGTCCTTGGTCACCAGGATCCGGTCGCCCGTGACGAGCGTGACGACGGAGCCCGCCCCCTCCTTCGCGGCCGCCTCGCTGCCGACGAGCGGTCTCTTGGCGTCCTCCCGTGGCTCGGCCACGGTAGGCAGGGCCGCGGTGACGGCCAGGACGACGGCGGTCGCCGCCACCGAGGCCGTACGCGATATCGCGCGCATCGCTCTCCCTCTCCCCAGGTGAAAGCGCAGGTGAATACGGCACAAAGGCCGTATTCCCGGCGGATGTTGGTGCTGCGGTGGCGCCACATTGGCAGAGAGAGCGCTGGTACGGGGAAGATGGGGCGCGGCGGGTTTGTGCCGTGGCCGTTTCCCGCCACGGTGCCGCCGGAACCGAGGCTCGGGGAGGGGCATCGCCGCATGCTGGGTGCGATAGGTCTGGACGAGATGCACGAGAGCACCTACCGCGCGCTCGTGTCGCTGGGCGCGGCCGACGTGCCCGATCTCGCGGGGCGGCTCGCCCTCGCCGAGTACGAGACCGAGCACGCGCTGCGCAGACTGGAGCGGCACGGGCTCGCGGCACAGTCGTCCGCTCGGCCGGGGCGCTGGGTCGCGGCTCCGCCGGGCGTCGCGCTCGGCGCGCTCCTGACGCAGCAGCGGCACGAGCTGGAGAAGGCGGAGCTGGCGGCGGCGCTGCTCGCGGAGGAGTACCGGGCGCAGGCCGCCGAGCCCGCCGTGCACGATCTGGTCGAGGTGGTCACGGGCGCGGCGGCCGTCTCGCAGCGGTTCCTGCAGCTTCAGCTGGGTGCGACGGACGAGGTGTGCGCGCTGGTCACCGGCAATCCGATCGTCGTCTCGGGGATGGACAACGAGGCGGAGGAGCAGGCCACCGGCCGGGGCGTCGCGTACCGGGTCGTGGTGGAGCGCGAGGTGCTCTCGATGCCGACGGGGCTGACGGAGCTGTCGGCCGCGATCGGGCGGGACGAGCAGGTACGGGTCGTGGACCGGGTGCCGACGAAGCTGGTGATCGCCGACGGGGCGCTCGCGATGGTGCCGCTGACCTCGCGCGGGGCGGAGCCCGCGGCGCTCGTCGTACACGCGAGCGGGCTCCTGGAGTCGCTGTCCGGACTGTTCGAGGCGGTCTGGCGGGACGCGCTGCCGCTGCGGCTCGGCGAGAGCAGCCGCGTGATCACCGAGCAGGAGCCGGACGGCCCCGACGGCACGGACCTGGAGATCCTCTCCCTTCTTCTGGCCGGACTCACGGACGCGAGCGTCGCCAAGCAGCTCGACCTGGGGCTTCGCACGGTCCAGCGCAGGGTGAAGCGCCTGATGGAACTGGCCGGTGTGACGACGCGGCTCCAGCTGGGCTGGCATGCGTACGAGCGGGGCTGGGTGGCACGGGACGTGCCGGGGTCGGACCGGGTCGGGGAGCGGATTCAGGAGCGACCCGGGGAGCACGGCGCGGAGGGGTGACTTCCGCGGCCGGAAGCTGTCGGTGGTGGCGGAGCGTGAAGCTCTGCGATCTGCGGGTTCGGCCGTTGTCCGGCACTCTTGGCAGATGGGCGTGTGGGAACTCCTGCTGGTGGGAGTGGTGATGCTGCTCGGCCTGTGCGGAGTGCTCGTGCCCGGGGTGCCCGGGTCGTGGCTCGTGTGGGCCGCGGTCCTCGTGTGGTCGCTCCAGGACCCGAACGGGCTGGCCTGGGGTGTTCTGGTCGGCGCCACCGCCGTCCTGCTCGCCGCCCAGGTGCTTCGCTGGCAGCTCCCGCCGCGTCGGCTGCGCGAGAGCGGGGCCACGCGCCGCACCGCGATATGGGCGGGGACCGGCGCCCTCGTCGGTTTCTGCGTGATCCCGGTGATCGGATCGATCCCGGGGTTCATCGGAGGTATCTACCTCTGCGAGCGCCTGCGCCTCGGACGGCACGGCGACGCCGTCGCCTCGACCCGGACCGCGATGCGTGCCGGCGGCTCCAGTGTCCTGGCCGAACTCTTCGCCTGCCTGCTCATCGTGGGCGCCTGGATCGGGGCCGCGATCTGGGGCTAGCCGCTCCGGTTCATGTACACGTACAGCATCCACATAGCGCGAGTTACATCGGATCTCTCCCAGCATATTGACGGGCTCTCGTCACATCTCTAGCTTGCCGCAGGGGATAGCTCCGATGAATCGACGTCCGCTTCGACACGTGGAGGCTGCGCCATGCCAAGACCGTCCAGAAGGACCGTGCTCGCCACCGGATCCACCCTCGCCGGGGCCGCGCTGGCGGGCGGGCTGCCGTCACAGGCCACCGCCGCCACCCCCGTCGCGACCCCCGCCACAGCGGTGAGCGCTCCCTCCGAGGACGCCTGGCGCACCGTCCTCGACGACGCCGACCTCGTCTGGCAGAAGATGCCGAAGACCTGGTACGAGGGCCCGTACCTGGGCAACGGCCTCCTCGGCTCCGGGATCTACCAGGAGCCCGGGAAGAACGCGATCCGCTTCAACGTCCAGCACTCCGAGGTCCAGGACCACCGCCCGGAGTTCGGCTCCCTGTTCGGTCTGGCCAGGCTGCCCATCGGCTACTTCACGCTGGAACCCGTCGGCGCCATCACCGGCCTCGACTGGCGCCTGCGCCTTCGCGACGCGGAGCTGACCGGCACCCTCACCACCGACAAGGGCACGCTCACGATCCGCGCCCAGGTCACCAACGCGCTCTCCGTCCTCGCCGTCGAGGTCACCCCGTCCGAGGGCGAGCGCGGCTTCGCGTGGGTCTTCCACCCCGCCCAGTCGATCAGCCCGCGCGCCGCGTTCCAGCCGATCCCGGCCGGCTACGAGGGCAACCCGCCCGCCGAGTCCGGTGAGTACGACGGCATCTCCGCCTCCGTCCAGCCGCTCCTGTCCGGCGGCCAGCACGTCACCGCCTGGCGCGAGCGCACCCGCGGCGAGCGGCGGACGCTGTACGTGAACGTGGCGCACTCCTTCCCGAAGTCCACCGCCCGCGACCGGGCCGTCCGGGCGGTGCGCGCCGCGGCCGTGCTCCCCTACGACGCCCTCGCCGTGACCCATCGCGCCTGGTGGCACGCGTACTACCGCAAGAGCTTCCTGTCCGTCCCCGACGCGCGCATCCAGCGCTTCTACTGGATCCAGCTCTACAAGACGGCGTCCGCCGCCCGCCGGGACGCCCCCGTCATGGCGACCAGCGGCCCCTGGCTGGAGCCGACGCCGTGGCCCGCGACCTGGTGGAACCTCAACGTGCAGCTGGAGTACTGGCTGATCCACGGCTCGAACCACCTCGAACTCGACGCCGTCACACGGGCGCTGGGCGAGTTCCGGGACAACCTCACCGCCGAGATGGCCGCCCCGTACCGCGCCGACTCGCTCGGCATCCCGCGCACCACGGACATGCACCTCGTCAACGGCGGCGCGACGAGCAACGCGCAGGGCTACGGCGTCGGCATCCCCGGCCAGGACACTCCGACGCCCGAGGTCGGCAACCTCACCTGGGCGCTGCACAACGTGTGGCTGAGCTACCGGCACACCATGGACGAGAAGATCCTGCGCGACGTCCTCTTCCCCCTGCTGCGCAAGGCGATCAACTACTACCTGCACTTCCTGGAGCCGGGAGCCGACGGCAGGCTGCACCTGCCCGCGACGTTCTCTCCCGAGTACGGCGGCAACACCCGCGACTGCAACTACGACCTGATGCTCCTGACGTGGGGCTGCCGTACCCTCCTGGATTCGGCCGAACTCCTGGGCATCGAGGACGAGTTGGCGCCGCGCTGGCGCGAGGTGCTCGCCAGACGCGTGGCCTACCCGACGGACATGAACGGCTTCATGATCGGCGCGGACATCCCCTTCGCGAAGTCACACCGCCACTACTCGCACATGCTCGCGGTGTACCCGCTGTACGAGCTGACCGGCCGCACCCCCGACGAACTCGCCCTGATCGAGAAGTCGCTGGCCCACTGGGTCGGCTTCGAAGGGGCCCTCCAGGGCTATACGTTCACGGGCGCGGCCTCGATGTCGGCGCTGCTCGGCAAGGGCGAGGACGCCCTGAAGTACCTGGGCCAGCTGATGTCCCGCTTCATCCAGGCAAACACCATGTACAAGGAGTCGGGCCCGGTCATCGAGACGCCGCTGTCGGCCGCCCAGTCCCTGCACGACATGCTGTGCCAGTCCTGGGGCGACGTGATCCGCGTCTTCCCGACCCTGCCCGCCGCATGGAAGGACCTCGCCGTCCACAACTTCCGTACGCAGGGCGCCTTTCTGCTGAGCGCGGTACGCGAGGGCGGCACGACGCGCTGGGTGCGGCTCGTGAGCGAGGCGGGCGCGCCGTGTGTGGTGCGGCACGGCATCGCGGGCGCGGTCGACGTACGCGACGGCCGGGGCAGGCCGCTGCGCTACGAGGACGCGGGCGACGGCGCGATCCGGATCACCCTGCGCAAGGGCGACTCGGCGCTCGTCACGGCGAAGGGCGACCGCCCCGGCCTGAGCGTCGAGCCGGTCACGGCGAACGCGCCGGCGGAGCGCTGGGGACTGCCCGCCTGACGCCGACGCGTATCCCCGCGGCCCGGGCCTGCCCGCCTCCGGGGCAGGCCCGGGCCACACACTCCCGCCATAACGAGATCACAAACCCTTGTCCTACCCCTAGGAGATACCGACTGGACGGTATTAGCCTCCCCGACCATGCACACGCTGGCGTGTGTCTCGACAGCAGGGAGGCATGATGTCGGTTTCGTCACCGGCGGACACGGCGCGGCGCACCAGCCGGCCGATCCCCTCAGCTCTGAGCCGCCTCGGCGGCAGACGGCTCGACCACTACCCCGAGAGTGGTCCCCGGTACTGGTACCTGGGCATCGTCGTGCTCGCCACGATCGTTCTCTACTACCAGCTGTACATCCAGTACGCGGTGTCGACAGCCATCATCAGCCACTACCACATGACGTTCCTGTACTTCGTCTACATATCGGTGGCCGCCAACGCGGTGGGCGCCTTCTCGTCCCTGGTGGCCGGCCTCGCCGACCGCTGGGGCCGGGCGAACATCGTGGTCTACGGCCTGCTGGTGGTCGGCCTGCTCACCACGTTCGCCCTGCCCAACGCGCCGGGCAAGGCGAGCTATCTGCTCATCTACGCGGCCGTGTCACTCGTCGAGGGCATGATCCTGGTCGCCACCCCGGCGCTCATCAGGGACTTCTCTCCGCAGCTCGGCCGGGCCTCGGCGATGGGCTACTGGACGATGGGGCCGATCATCGGCAGCCTCGTGGTCACCGCCGTCACCTCCCGCACCTTCAGCGGCTCCACCACCTGGCAGGACGAGATCCGCTTCGCGGGCATCAGCGGCCTCGCCATGTTCGTCGTCGCGCTGTTCGGACTGCGTGAGCTGGCCCCGGCGCTGCGCGACCAGATCATGGTGAGCCTGCGCGACCGCGCGCTGGTCGAGGCGCGCGCCAAGGGGATGGACACCAAGACGGCGCTGCGCGGTCAGTGGCGCCAGATGCTCCGCCTCGACGTCATCGGCTCCGCCGTCGCCATCAGCGTCTACCTCCTGCTGTACTTCGCCGCCGTCGGCAACTTCGTGCTCTACTTCGCCACCAACTTCGGATACACCCCGCAGCGCGCCAACGCCCTGCTGAACTGGTACTGGGGAGCGAACGCGATCTCGCTGGTCCTGGCCGGCCTGTTCTCCGACCGCCTGCGCGTGCGCAAGCCCTTCATGCTGCTCGGCGCGCTCGGGTCCATAGGCTTCACGCTGGCGTTCACCCTGCACGCCACCCAACCGCACACCGGCTACTACACGTTCGCGTTCATCGTGGCGGGCATCGGCGTCACCAGCGGTATCGCCTACTCGCCGTGGATGGCGAGCTTCACGGAGACGGTCGAGCGGCACAACCCGGCGGCCACCGCCACGGGTCTCGCCGTGTGGGGCTGGATCGTGCGGATCACCGTCGCCCTGTCCGCCGCCTTCGTACCGCTCGTCGTGAGCACCGTGACCCCGCTGATCGAACACGGCGCGGAGGTCAAGGCGGCGTCGGTGCAGGCGGCTCCGGCCCTCGCCATCACGAACGCCCACCCGAAGCTCTTCGCCGAACTCGGCTCGTACGCGCCGGACAAGGTGCCCGCCCCGCTGCTGGCCCAGGCCCGGAAGGAGGTCGGCGCCGAAGGTCGGGAGACCGTGCAGAAGGCGGCGCCGCAGCTGAAGATCCTGCGCGAGCACGGGCCCGAGGTGCAGCGGGCGAGCGCGGACAACGCGCACGCGTGGCAGACCTGGTGGTGGGTGTGTCTCGGCGGGCAGGTGCTGTTCCTGCCGTTCATCTTCGTGATGACGGGCAGGTGGCGGCCGCGCGACGCGCGCCGCGACGTCGAGGAGCACGAGGAACTGGTGGCCCGGCAGGTCGCCGAACTGAAGGAGAGCACCGCATGACCGCCGCGACTCAGCTGCACGCACTCGGCGCCCTCGAACAGGCCGCCGCCGTCCGCAAGGGCGAGGTCGGCCCGGTGGAACTCGTACGGCATCACCTGGACCGGGTGGAGCGTCACGACGAGCAGTTCGGCGCCTTTGTGACGGTGACGCCCGACGCCGCTCTGGCCGAGGCGGCGGCCGCGCAGGAGCGGCGCGCGGACGGGGACCTGCCGCCGCTGTTCGGCGTGCCGACGGCCGTCAAGGACCTGGTGGACACGGCCGGCGTGCGCACGACGTACGGGTCCAAGGCCTTCGCCGGCCATGTGCCGGATGCCGACGCCTACAGCGTGACCCGGCTGCGCGAGGCCGGCACGATCAGCCTCGGCAAGACCAACACCCCTGAATTCGGCTGCTGTTGCTACACCGACAACGATGTGTCGGGTCCGGCCCGCAACCCGTGGGACCCTGCCCTGTCCGCCGGAGGATCCAGCGGCGGGGCGGCGGTGGCCGTGGCGCTCGGCCTCGTGCCGGTCGCCCACGCCAGCGACGGGGGCGGCTCCATCCGGATCCCGGCGAGCGTCTGCGGCCTCTTCGGCATCAAGCCGTCGCGGGGCCGGGTCAGTTCGGGACCCGCCGGGATCGAGGTCAACGGCCTGTCCGTACAAGGGCCGTTGGCGCGCAGTGTGCGCGACGCGGCGGCGCTGCTCGACGCGCTGGCGGGGCCCGAGCAGGGCGACCCGCACTGGGCGCCGCCGCTCCCGCCGGGCGAGACGTTCCTCGCGTATGCCGAGCGCTCCCCCGGGCGGCTGCGCATCGGCCGGTACGCGCGGCCCGCCGCCGAAGGCGTGACGGTGGACCCGGCATGCCTGGCGGCCTGGGAGCACGCCTCGCAACTGCTCGAAGATCTCGGGCACATCGTGGAGGACATCCCGACGCCGTTCGGTCCCGAGATCAGCGGCCACTTCGTGACGGCGTGGGGAGTGCAGTCGCTCGGGCACACCCTCGACGCCGGGGCGGAGAAGCTGCTGCGGCCGGTGACCCGGGCCTGGCGCGAGTTCGGCCGTGGCATCAGCGGGGAGCAGCTCGCGGCCGCCATCACCGGGATGCAGCGCGCCGCACGCCGTGCGGTACGGGCGACGTCCGGCTACAACGCCGTACTCACCCCGACGCTTGCCACGCTGCCGCAACCGCTCGAGTTCTTCGACGAGTCCGGCGACCCGCTCGACAACCTGCGCCGGCAGAGCGCGTTCAGCGCCTTCACCAGCCCGTACAACATGACCGGTCAGCCGGCGGTCAACGTCCCCCTGTACTGGACCCCGCAGGGCGGCATCCCGGTGGGAGTCTCCCTGGTGGGCCGCCCCGCCGACGAGGCCACCCTGATCGCCCTGAGCGCGCAGCTGGAGGAGGCGCACCCCTGGCACGACAGGTACACACGCCTCTTCTCGTAGCCGTCGGGACGCATCGGGCAACGGCCCTAGGGCCGGGGCCCGATGCATGGCGGGGGCGATCGTGTTTGGCTGAGGCCATGACCGAATTCAGCGAGGCCGAGCTCACCTATCTGAAGTCCCAGCGCCTGGGACGGCTGGCCACCGTCGACCCGAAGGGCCAGCCGCAGGCGAACCCCGTGGGATTCTTCCCGCAGGACGACGGCACGATCCTGGTCGGCGGATACACGCTCGGGAAGACGAAGAAGTGGCGCAACCTCCAGGCGAACCCGAAGGTCGCGCTCGTCGTCGACGACATCCTCAGCGTCAAGCCGTGGAAGGTGCGTGGCGTCGACGTCAGGGGCGAGGCGGAACTCCTCACCGGCCCGCACCACCTGGGCGCGCACTTCAGCGAGGAGCTCATCCGGATCCACCCGCACAAGATCCACAGCTGGGGGCTCGACGACTAGGGGCCTCGACGACTAATCGTCCTGGAGGACTCCCTCCAGGGCCAGCAGCTGCTGCTTGCACTCCAGGCCGCCCGCGTACCCGGTGAGGGAGCCGTCCGCGCCGATCACGCGGTGGCAGGGGCGGACGATGAGGAGCGGGTTGGCCCCGATCGCGCCGCCGATGGCGCGGACCGCGGCGCGTGACGCGCCGATGCTCGCGGCGACGGCGCCGTACGTGGTGGTCGCGCCGTACGGCACGGCATCGAGTGCCGCCCACACCTTCTCGCGGAACTCGGTCCCGTCCGTGCTGAACTCCAGGTGGAATTCCTTGAGTTCACCCCTGAAGTAGGCGGCGAGCTGCTTCTCGGCGTCGGCGAAGCGCTCCGGTGCGCGCCGCCACCCGGGCTGCACCGTGCGTCCTGCCTTCTGCCCGGGCACGGACAGAGAGGTGAGGGCGCCCGACTCGTCGCCGGTGAGCAGGAGTTCACCGACGGGGCTGTCGAGCACGGTGTAGTACACGGTCATGACTGCTGCTCCAACTGTCGCTGTGTCCAGAGGTGTTGCTGTGCGTACGTGCGCCAGGGGCGCCAGGTGTCCGGTACGGGTTCCTGCCCCGGCTCTTCGGGGAGGGCCACGTCCGGGTCGGCCAGGGATCGCATGCGGATGAGGGCGGCGGTGCGGGCGTCGACGCCGGGCAGGGCGCGCAGGGCGGCCTCGGCGTCGTCGCGGTCGGCGCCCGGGTCCAGGCGCAGGGCCCCGTCGGCGAGGGCCGTGGCGAGCGCGCCGACGGGTCCCGGCTCCCCGGCGAGGTCGTCGGGGGAAGGAAAGACATGGGTGAGGGTGCCGCAGGGCGCGTCGACGGCCTTCGCGTACCGCTCGACGAGCCGCGCCGCCTCCTCCCGCCCCGCGAGCACCCGTACAGCCAGCTCGTCGGGATCGGCGGCGCCCGGCGCGCGCAGGCCGGGCCGCGCGGCGACGAGTGGCGCGAGGCGCGGGTCGGCGCCGAGGCGCTCGTCGATCGCGTACGGGTCGCTGTCCAGGTCGAACAGGCGCCGCAGGCGCCCCACGGCCGTCGTCAGATCGCGCAGGTCGGTGAGGTGGATGCGGGCGTCGAGCCAGCCGCCGTGGTGCGCGGCGCGGCTCGCGGGCGTGGACCTGGTGTGCTCGTCGACGGAGACGACGCCGGTGCCGTAGGGCAGGCGCAGGGTGCGGCGGTAGGTGCGGGAGCCCGGCGTTCCGGTCATCTCCTCGACGCCGTCGAGGGCCTCACGGGCGAGGGTGTGGAAGAGGGGGCCGGCCTGGTAGGGGCCGCGGTGGGCGAGGCGCAGGGGGATGCCGGCCGCCGTGGCGGTGGCGCGGGTGGCGGGGGCCTCGGCGCGCAGCTCCGTGGGCGTACGGGCGTAGACCGCGCGGATGGTGTCGTTGAACTGGCGCACGCTCGCGAAGCCCGCGGCGAACGCGATCTCCGTGATCGGCAGGCCGGTCGTCTGGAGCAGGACGCGCGCGGTGTGGGCGCGCTGGGCGCGGGCCAGGGCGACAGGTCCGGCGCCCACCTCGGTGGTGAGCTGGCGCTGCACCTGGCGGGCGCTGTACCCGAGGCGCACGGCGAGCCCGGCGACGCCCTCGCGGTCGACGACGCCGTCGCCGATCATGCGCATGGCGCGGCCCACCACGTCGGCGCGTACGTTCCAGTCGGCCGAGCCCGGCACGGCGTCGGGGCGGCAGCGCCGGCAGGCGCGGAAACCGGAGCCCTGCGCCGCCGCGGCGGTGGCGTAGTAGCGGACGTTCTTCCGCCTGGGGGTGACCGCGGGGCAGCTGGGGCGGCAGTAGATACCGGTCGTCTCGACGGCGAAGAAGAACTCTCCGTCGAAGCGCGCGTCACGGCTGCGCACCGCTTCGTACCGCGTGTCCTCATCGATCATCACGCCCTCCAGTGTGCGCCTGCGCGGCGCCGGGGGCTGGCGGGATTCGGACATGGCACTGCCCGGGGAGTGCCGCGGCCCCCGCTGTCCCGTACGGGACAGCGGGGGCCGCGCGGGGCCGCCTCAGCCGAGGCGCCCCCGCTTCGCCTCCATCGCGGCGCGGCCCTCGGCGCCGCGCGCCTTCCAGACGCGCCGCATCTCGTCCCGCAGGCGGGCGTCGGTGCGGGCGGCGAGCCGCTGGTTCTCGCGCAGCAGCTTGCGGTAGCTGTCGAGGCGCCGCGGGGGCAGCGTCCCGTCGTCGAGCGCGGCCAGGACGGCGCATCCCGGCTCGGCGTCGTGGGCGCAGTCGTGGAACCTGCACTCCTCGGCCAGGGCCTCGATCTCCGAGAAGACCTGCCCGACGCCGGCCTCCGCGTCGAAGAGCCCGACGCCACGCAGCCCGGGGGTGTCGATCAGGACGCCGCCGGTCGGCAGGACCAGCAGGTTCCGGGTGGTCGTGGTGTGCCGGCCCTTGCCGTCGACGTCGCGTACGGCGTGCACGTGCATGACGTCGGCGCCGAGCAGGACATTGGCCAGCGTCGACTTGCCCGCACCGGACTGGCCGAGCAGCACCGACGTCCCGTCGAGGAGCGCGCCGAGCACGTCGATGCCCTGGCCGTCCTCCGCGCTGACCGCGAGGACGTTCACGCCGGGCGCCGCGGTCTCCACGTCGGAGACGAGGTGCGCGATGGTCGCGGCGTCCGGTACGAGGTCGGCCTTGGTGAGGACGACGACGGGCTGGGCGCCGGACTCCCACGCCAGGGCGAGGAACCGCTCGATACGGCCGAGGTCGAGCTCCGCGGCGAGCGATACGGCGATCACCGCGTGGTCGACGTTGGCCGCGAGGATCTGGCCCTCCGACCGCTTCGACGAGGTCGAGCGCACGAAGGACGTGCGGCGCGGCAGCAGCGACCGCACGTACCGCGGGTCGCGTTCTTCAGGGTCGACGGCGACCCAGTCGCCCGTGCACACGACCTTCATCGGGTCGCGCGGGACGACGAATTCGGTGTCGGCGCGCACCACACCCTCGGCGGTGACGACGTCACACAGACCACGATCGACACGTACGACACGGCCCGGCAGCAGGCCCTGCTCGGCGAACCGGGCGAACTCGGCCTCCCAGCCGCCGTCCCAGCCGTACACAGCCAGGGCCGATTTCGAGGGAGAAGAGCTCGGGAGAGAAGAGGAAGACAAGGGGTGACCCTTCACAAAGGCGGCCCCAGCTGGTCGCGCACAGCGGCGCGAACAAAGAAGGTAGGTCAGCCGGTGACCACAGAGGTGGACTCGATGAACTTCTGGATGCGGGCAGCGCCCGTCGCAACGACAGCCATCGGTCAACACCTCCTGGAATACGCCTCTGCATACGGTGGCCGTGGACCACCGCTGGAACGGTTCGGAGACTAACTCAGGCAAGAGGCGCGGCGCCAGGCATTTATCGGCCTCGCACCCAACCCCCGGACACCAGCCCACAGCCCTGAGTCGGACACCAGGTGAGTGAGACTACGGAGGGCGGATGACACCTCGTCACATCCCACGCGTCGTACAGCCTCCTCGCTGACCCGACGCGGTACACCTAGCGCTGCAGCCACCCTGATCCCCCTCCGAAGAGGAGACCGTCGTGCAGCTTCGTCCGATCGTCCGGCGCAGGCGCGGCCCGGCCGCCACCGCGGCGGCGGCACTGCTCGTCGCACTGGGGGCCTTGTCCGCGGCGCCCGTCGGGGCAGCTCCGGCGCAGGCGCAGGACGGCGCACAAGTGGTGACGTACCACGGCTACCAGGTGCGGGTCCCGGCCACGTGGCAGGTCGTCGACCTCGACCGGCGCCCAGACGCCTGCGTACGTTTCGACCGGCCCACTGTCTATCTCGGCCGTCCCGGCAACGGGTCGACGTGCCCGGCGAGGCTGGTCGGACGCACGGAGGGCCTGGTCGTCGAACCCCTTGCCGGTCTTGACCCCCACCGTGTGACGCCCTCCACGGCACGCACCGCCGGTCATTCGGCCGTCGCTCCGGGCGCGGTCTCCACCAACGACGAGATCCAGGTCGCCGTCGAGAGCGCGGGCGTACTCGTCACCGCGTCGCACACCGATGCCAACGAGACCGCGGTACGCAAGGTCCTGGGGTCGGCGACCCTGACGGCGGGCGGCAGTCCCGCGCCGCTGCCGACGGCCCGGGCGGCGCGGACCGCGGCCGCCGCGGGGGCGCAGCCCGGCAAATTCACCGGCCATGGCTTCGACGCCTGCACCGCGCCCTCCCAGAAGACGATGGACGCCTGGCGGGCCGACTCCCCGTACGGCGCCGTCGGCGTCTACATCAGCGGCCAGACACGAGCCTGCGCGCAGCCGAACCTCACCGCCTCCTGGGTGAGCAAGCAGACCGCGAAGGGGTGGCGGCTCATCCCGATCGAGGTCGGCAGGCAAGCCCCCTGCACCACCTTCTCCAACCGGATGTCCGCCGATCCGGCCACCGCACGCTCTCAGGGCGCCGCTGCCGCCGTCGGCTCGGTGTCCGCCGCCCGGGCGCTCGGCATCCCGGCGGGGAGCGCCCTCTACAACGACATCGAGGGCTACGCCTCCACCGCCTCCTGCAAAGCGGCCGTCCTCTCCTACCTGTCCGGCTGGACCGAGGCGCTGCACGCCGGCGGCTATCTCTCCGGCTTCTACTCCGGCGCCTCTTCCGGCGTCCGCGACGCGGCGGCCGAGCACGACAACCCGGCGTACACACGCGTCGACCACATCTGGTTCGCCGCATGGAACGGCACCGCCACCACCGACGCGGGCAGCTACGTCCCGGCTTCCGCCTGGCCGGGCAGTCAGCGCATCCACCAGTACGCCGGTGAGGTCCAGGAGACCTGGGGCGGCGCCAAGGTGAACATCGACCGCGACTATCTCGACGTCGGATAGGCCAGGGGCGACAGGGGCTCGGTCACGCAGGCTTCCCCAGCGCGCTTACTCCCGAGTAATATCGCGCGCCAGTCATCCGAGGAGGTTCCGTGCCCCGCCCCGCTTCCGGTTCCAGGCCCCGTTCCAGGGCCCGTTCGTCGTCCACCCGCAAGTCACTCGCCCTCGCCGGGCTGCTCGCCGGTGCCGGGGTGACGCACTTCGTCGCCCCGAAGTCCTTCGACGCCACGGTGCCCCGCGCACTGCCGGGCTCCGCACGCGCGTGGACGTACGCGAGCGGCGCCGTCGAGCTCGCGCTCGCGGCCGGCATCGCGCTGCCGTGGACGCGCCGCAGGGCCGCTCAGGCCACTGCCGCGTTCTTCGTGGGCGTCTTCCCCGCCAATGTGCAGATGGCGGTCGACTGGCGCGACAAGCCCGCGCCGCTGAGGACCGCGGCCCTCGTGCGGCTTCCCCTTCAGGTGCCGCTCGTCCTGTGGGCGCGCGGCGTGGCCAAGGCCCAGGAGGCCGGATCATGAGCAAGCGCGTCGAAGCGGGCGACACCGTCGAGGACTTCACCCTGCCGGACGAGAGCGGAACCCCGACGCGGCTGTCGGAGCTGCTGAGCGAGGGGCCCGTCGTCCTGTTCTTCTACCCGGCGGCCATGACGCCCGGGTGCACGGCCGAGGCCTGTCACTTCCGGGATCTCGCGGCCGAGTTCGCGGCCGTCGGCGCGCGGCCCGTGGGCGTCAGCGCCGATCCGGTCGAGCGCCAGGCGGAGTTCGCCGGGAAGCACACGCTCGGCTTTCCGCTGCTCTCGGACGCGGACGGCGAGGTCCGCGAGAGGTTCGGGGTCGCGCGCGGCTTCTCGATCGCGCCGACCAAGCGGGCCACGTTCGTCCTGGGTCCTGACCGCGTCGTCCTCGAAGTGGTCCGCAGCGAGTTCCGGATGAGCGCCCACGCCGACCGCGCGCTCGCGATGCTGCGCGAGCGGGCGGCCTGAACACAGGTGGACCGGGCGGGTGTCGGGCCGGCACCGCGCCCGGATCCCGCGGCTAGCCGGCCGGGGCCGGCTCCGGCGCGAGGCTGTCCATGAACGAGCTGACGGAGAACACGGCGCGGCCGGCGCCCGCGGGGCCGTAGCCGGGGGGCGAGGAGAGGCCGTACTCCTCCATCGTGGAGCGGTAGGCCTCCAGGAGCCTGATGTGGTACTCCAGCGGCGCGCCCTGCGGGTTGGCCTTGCCGAGCGGGGTCGTCGGCTCGGGGCACCACGTGGTGAAGCGGGGCGTGATGCCGTGCGACATGAAGAAGCGCAGGCCCTCGGTGGTGGAGGCGATGGCCTCGTCGACGGTGGCGAAGCCGGAGGGCTCGGCCATCTCGACGCCGGCCACGAAGTTCGGGATCACATTGCGCGCACCGAAGACGTCCGCCGAGTCGAGGATGCGCTTGTGCCACTCGTCGCGGCCGACGTAGCGCTCCTTGCCGGGGCAGTACAGCTCGAACAGACGGCGGTCCCACACCTCGTAGTTGGGGTGGTAGATCTGCACGCCGTAGTCCTTGAAGCGCTGCACGTCGTCCTTGGGCAGCGCCTGGGCGACGACCTTGCCGATCCAGCGGCCGGGGAAGTGCTCCTCGATGGCCTTGGCGTACAGGCCGTAGAAGTCGGCCTCGTCGCGGCCCTGGAGCTTGGAGGTGATCGCGCCGCCGGTGAGCGTGTAGGCCGTGGACGCCTTCGTGGTGTCGTACTTGTCGATGATCTCGAGGGCTTCGAGGACCTCGTCGACGTCCTTGACGCCGGTGTACGGGCGGCCGGCCGCCTTGTGCTGGCGCCAGTTGTGGTTGATGTCGCAGTACTGGCACTCCTCCTTGGCGCCGAAGTACTGGCAGACGCGGAAGACCGTCAGGTAGATCAGGTAGCCCCACTGGATGGTGGGGGCCACCTCCATGACGGACTTCCCGTTGGAGAGCTTGTGCCGGTAGTACTCCGGCATCGGCGGGACGCCGACGTCCGAGATCCGCTTCCCGTCGAGGTAGAGCCCGAGCATCCCGTCCTCGTCGGCCGCGACCCGGTAGGGCGACGAGGGGTTCACACGGACCGAGACGACCGTGCGCCGCAGGTCGTACGGGCCGCCGGTGAGGATGATCTCCTCCGGCGGGCGGCGCAGCGCGGCCTCGCCGAGCTCGGGGAGCGTGCCGTGGTCGAAGGAGAAGATGAAGTACGACTTCGGCTTGACGTCACCGGACTCGTTGTCGCTGAGCGCGGACCTGTCGAACGCCACGCCGCCGCGCAGCAGGTCCTCCTTGAACACCGCTTCCCGCGGCACGTGCGGGAAGCGCTCCATCAGGTCCTCGACCAGCGCCGTGCGGCTCTGCATCCCGTTCTCCTCGCTCCCAGAACCAGTGCTCGAGAACTCACGGTATGCCCCCGCTTGCCGGTCAGCCCTGCCGGGTCCCCGCGCGCGCCACGATGTGTGCCGGGGCGGTGATGCCGGTCGGCAGCAGCGGATCGGCGGTGGGCGCGCCCCAGCGGGAGGTCAGGGGCAGGGTGCCGGCCCACAGGCCGAGGGCCGCGTCGGGCCCGTCGCCGTCGTCGGGGGCGCCCGTACGAATCTTGACGGAGGCCTCGTCGAGAGACAGGACCAGGAGGGTGGTGGCGGCCAGCTCCTTGCGGCTCGGCTGCCTGGCGTACGTCCACTGGCCCGGGGTCGCGTGCTCGGTGAGGCGGCGCAGGCCCGCCAGTTTCTCGTCGGGGTCGGTGACCGTGTGCGGTACGCCGTGGATCATCGCGCTGCGGTAGTTCACGCCGTGCTCGAAGACGGAGCGGGCGAGGACCAGACCGTCGACATGGGTGACGGTCACGCATATCGGCCCGTCGGGTTCGGCGGCCAGGCTGCGGCTCGCCACCGATCCGTGCAGGTAGAGCCGGGTGTCGTCGCGGCCGTAGACCGTGGGGACGACGACGGGGCGGCCGTCGACGAGGACGCCGAGGTGGCAGACGAACCCCGCGTCGAGGATCGCCTCGAGGTCGGAGCGTTCGAGGCTGGCCTGCTCGCGGAGCCTGCTGTGGCGGGTGCGGTCGGTCTGCGGGAGCGTGCGCGACAGCGTTGTCGCGATGTCGGTCTGGGTCATGCGGTCGGACGGTACTCCGTGGTGATCACCCCCTCGCGGGCGGGGACTTCTGGCAACCCCTTTTCAAACCCCTTGTAGAAAGGGTGCGGGCGGCCGTAGCGTCGAAGGGGGCCCAGGAGTGGAGGGGACACGGTGAAGCGCACATCCCGCGACATCAGGACAGCGAACCGGTACGCGGTGCTGCGCCACCTCATCGCCAAGTCCCCCGCTTCCCGGGGCGAGCTGACGGGGGGGACCGGGCTCAGCCAGGCTACGGTCGCCACGCTCGTGGGTGAGCTCACCGCGCTCGGCCTGCTCGTCGAGGTCGGCTTCGAGGAGTCCGCGGGTGGGCGTCCGCGCTCACTGGTCGCGGTGGACGCGGCGGGCGGCGCCCTCATCGGCGTCGACGTGGCCGAGACGTACGTGCACGCGGAGCTCTTCGATCTCGCCCTGGGCGTCGTGGCGCGCGCAGAGGAGGAGCTGCGGCCCGGCGAGTCCGCCCCGGAGCAGGTCGTCGGCCGGATCGCCGCGGCGGTCGGGGCCGTGGTCGCCGCCGCGGGCCCGCGCCGCCCGCCCCGCGTGCTCGGGGTGGGCGTCACGATGCCGGGGCAGGTCGACCGCGAGCGCGGTGTCGCCGTGCGCGCCGCGAACTGGGGCTGGCGCGACGTGCCCCTGACCGCGCTGCTCGCAGAGCGCTTCCCCTACCCGGTCCACCTCGACAACCCGCTGCGGGCGGCCACGCTCGCGGAGCTGTGGTTCGGCGCCGCGCGGGGCCGCGACGACGCCGTGGTCATCAACCTCGGTACGGGCGTCGGCGCGGGCCTCGCGCTCGGCGGCTCCCTGCACCGCGGTGTCACGAACAGCGCCGGCGAGTGGGGTCACACCACGCTCGTCCTGGACGGGCGGCCGTGCCGCTGCGGCGACAGCGGGTGCGTGGAGGCGTACGTGGGCGCGCCCGCCATCATGCGGACGCTGCGTGAACTCGCCCCGGAAAGCGCCCTGTTGACCGACGACGACCAGACCGCCACGATCGGCGCGCTCGGCCGTGCGGCCGCCGGTGGCGATCCGGTGGCGCTGCGGGTCGTCAGGGAGACCGCCCGCCATCTCGGCGCCGCCGTCGCGGACCTGGTGAACCTGCTCAACCCCGAAGTGATCGTGCTCAGCAGCTGGGTGGCGGCCGCGCTCGGTACGCCCCTGCTGACCGAAGTACGCGAGGCCGTCGCGCGGCACGCCCTGGGCAGCCCGTTCGCGGCCACCGAGATCGTCCTGTCCCCGATACCGACCGACCCCGTGAGCCTGGGCGCGGCGACCTTCGCGCTGGAAGGCGTGCTGTCGTCGCCGGGCCCGACCGGCACCACCCTCACCCCGCACACGACCTGACCGTCAAGGAGAACGATGTCCCTCCCCGAGGTGTCCCTCCCCGAGGAATCCGCACTCCCCTACTACGAGCAGGTGTCCCCCGGGACCGGCGGTGTCGCGCCGCGCTCCTGGTATGCCGCATCCGACGCCAAGTCCCTGTCTCTCAACGGCCCGTGGCGCTTCCGCCTCGCGGCGACGGCCGACGGCCACGACGAGTCCTTCGCACGCCCCGGCTACGACGCGTCCGCCTGGGCGGATCTGACGGTGCCGGGGCACTGGGTGCTCCAGGGCGACGGGGCCTACGGGTCACCTGCGTACACGAACACTCTCTACCCGTTCCCCGTCGACCCGCCGCGCGTCCCGACCGAGAACCCGACCGGCGACCATCTGCGTGTCTTCGACCTGCCGGACGACTGGCCCGGATCGGGAGCGACCGTGCTGCGCTTCGAGGGGGTCGAGTCGTGTGCGCGGGTCTGGCTGAACGGCGAGGAGCTGGGCGAGTTCAAGGGCTCACGGCTTCCGCACGAGTTCGCCGTCGAGGGGCTGCTGCGCGCGGAGGGCAACGTCCTGGCCGTACGCGTCCACCAGTGGTCGTCCGGCTCCTATCTGGAGGACCAGGACCAGTGGTGGATGCCCGGCATCTTCCGTGAGGTCACGCTGCTGCACCGGCCCGACGGCGCGGACGCCGACTTCTTCGTGCACACCGCGTACGACCACCGCACCGGCGAGGGCACGCTGCGGGTCGAGGCAGGCGCGGGAGGCCGCGTGACCGTGCCCGAACTCGGCGTCGACGTCGGGACCGGGGAGTCGGTGACGCTGCCGGTGGAGCCGTGGACGGCCGAGACGCCGCGCCTGTACGCGGGTGAACTGGCCACGCCGGGCGGGGAGATCATCCCCTTCCGCGCCGGATTCCGTACGGTCGTCGTGGAGGACGGCCTCCTCAAGGTCAACGGGAAGCGGATCCTCTTCCGCGGCGTCAACCGGCACGAGTTCCACCCGGAGCACGGCCGCACCGTGGACGAGGAGACGATGCGTCACGACGTCCTCCTCATGAAGCGGCACAACATCAACGCCGTGCGGACCTCGCACTACCCGCCCCACCCCGCCTTCCTCGACCTGTGCGACGAGCTCGGCCTGTGGGTGATCGACGAGTGCGACCTGGAGACGCACGGCTTCACCCACGAGCGGTGGAACGGCAATCCGGTCGCCGACGAGCGCTGGACCCCGGCGCTCCTCGACCGGGCCGCCCGCATGGTGGAGCGCGACAAGAACCACGCCTCGGTGGTCATCTGGTCCCTCGGCAACGAGTGCGGCACGGGCGCGGGCCTGACCGCGATGGCCGGCTGGATCCGCGACCGCGACCCGTCCCGCCCGCTGCACTACGAGGGCGACGCGTCGTGCGCCGACACCGACGTCTACTCGCGGATGTACGCGGACCACGCCGAGGTCGAACGCATCGGACGTTACGAGGACGACGGACGCGAGGCGCGCCGCGAACTCCCGTTCATCCTGTGCGAGTACGCGCACGCGATGGGCAACGGACCCGGCGGGCTCTCCGAGTACCAGCGCCTCTTCGAGACGTACGACCGGCTCCAGGGCGGGTTCGTCTGGGAGTGGATCGACCACGGCCTCGCGGACGAGCGGTACGGGTACGCGTACGGCGGTGACTTCGGCGAGGAGCTGCACTACGGCAACTTCGTCTGCGACGGCCTCCTCTTCCCCGACCGCACGCCCTCGCCCGGGCTCGTCGAGTACAAGAAGGTGATCGAGCCGGTCCTGATCGAGGGCGACGGTACGGCCGGCACGGTCCGCGTCACGAACCGCCACGACTTCGCGGACCTCGCCGCGCTGGCCTTCACCTGGTCGTACGAGGTGGACGGCGTACCGGTGGAGTCGGGCCCGCTCTCCGTGCCGACGCTCGCGCCCGGCGAGAGCGCGGACGTCAAGCTGCCCGCCCCGCCGGACGCGGCGCGGGGCGCGGAGACGCAGTGGTCGGTACGGGCGGCGCTGGCCGACGACACCGCGTGGGCGGACCGGGGTCATGTGGTGGCGTGGGGGCAACTCCCCGTATCGGGGCGGCAGTCGGTCGTTCCCGCGAGCGGGGTGTCGCCCGTGCGGGACGCGGACGTCATCACGCTCGGCCCGGCCGCCTTCGACGCACGTACGGGCGAGCTGCGGAGTGTCGGACAGGTGCCGGTCACCGGGGTGCGCCTCGATGTGTGGCGGGCGCCGACCGACAACGACAACGGCGCCGACTGGCAGGCGGACCGGCGGTTCGGCCCCCTGTGGCGCGCGGCCGGGCTGCACCGCATGCGTCACCGCCTGGACCAACTGACCCTGCGATCGAGCGGGTTGACGGTGCGGACCCGGGTGGCGCCCGCGGCCGTGCAGTTCGCGCTCGCCACGGTGTACCGCTGGACGGCGGACGAGGCGGGCCGCCTGACCCTCACGGTCTCGGTGACCCCCGAGGGCGACTGGACGGTGCCGCTCCCCCGCCTGGGCGTCCGCCTCGGCCTCCCGTCGTCCGCGACGCACGCGCGCTGGTTCGGCGGCGGCCCCGGCGAGGCCTATCCGGACACGCGGGCCGCGTCGCGGCTCGGCCTGTGGGAGGCGTCCGTCGACGAGCTCCAGACGCCGTACGTGCGTCCGCAGGAGAACGGTGCGCGGGCGGATGTCCGCCGGGTGGAGATCGGCGGCCTGCGGATCGACGGCGAGCCGGAGTTCTGGTTCACGGCCCGCCGCTGGACGGGCGAACACCTCGACGCGGCCGGGCACCGCACGGACCTGGTGGCCGGGGACACGGTGTGGGTGAACCTGGACCACGCCCAGCACGGCATCGGCTCCCAGTCCTGCGGCCCTGGCCCGCTGCCGCAGTACGTGCACGAGGTGGCCCCGGCCTCGTTCGCCTTCACGTTCTCGGCGGCGGGCTGAGCCACGGCGGACACCGGAAGGTCCCGCTCCGCGCTCGGTTCGATCACGTCTGGGCGTTCGGCTGAGCACGAGACCTGGCAACAGGACTCACTCCCGCTCAGTCCCCAGGAACGGTTAGCGTCGTCGTATGACGTCACCCCCTCTTGCCGAAGCCCTCGCCTCGGGGCCGGTCGTCCTGGACGGCGGGCTCTCCAACCAGCTGGAGTCCGCCGGGTACGACCTGAGCGACGAGCTGTGGTCGGCGCGGCTGCTCACCGAGCGGCCCGAGGCGATCGTGGCCGCGCACCTCGCGTACTACGAGGCGGGGGCCTCGGTGGCGATCACGTCGAGCTACCAGGCGACGTTCGAGGGGTTCGCGCGGCGCGGGGTCTCCCGCGAGCGGGCCGCCGAACTGCTCGCCCTGAGCGTCGAGTTGGCGCGCGAGGCGGCCCGGCGCGCGGAGGCGAAGGGGGTGCCGGGTCCGCTGTGGGTGGCCGCGTCGGCGGGCCCGTACGGGGCGATGCTGGCCGACGGTTCGGAGTACCGGGGCCGCTACGGCCTGACGGTGGCCGAGCTGGAGGCCTTCCACCGGCCCCGGCTCGAAGTCCTCGCCTCGGCCGGGCCCGACCTGCTCGCCCTGGAGACCGTGCCGGACACCGACGAGGCGCGGGCGCTGCTGCGGGCCGTGCGGGGGCTCGGCGTCCCGGCGTGGCTGTCGTACAGCGTCGCCGGTGACCGCACCCGCGCCGGGCAGCCCCTGGAGGAGGCGTTCGCGCTGGCCGCCGACGCGGACGAGATCGTCGCGGTGGGGGTCAACTGCTGTGCCCCCGAGGAGGTCGAACCCGCGGTGGCCCTGGCCGCGCGCGTCACCGGTAAGCCGGTGGTGGCCTATCCGAACAGCGGCGAGTCCTGGGACGCGGGGGCGCGCGGCTGGCGGGGCGCGGCCACGTTCACCGCGGACCGCGTGGCCGGCTGGGAGCGGGCCGGGGCGCGGCTGATCGGGGGCTGCTGCCGCGTGGGCCCTGACCGGATCGCGGCGCTCGCGGCGGCCGTACGTCGCTGAGCGGCGCGGGCCGGCGACCGGGCCGTGGGTGCGGCGCGACGCGGCAGTGTCCGATTCGTTCAAGACCCGTGCGGGGGCGGGTGCCTACGGTGGGGCCATGACCGAGATCACCGCACGACTGGACGCCGTCGGCGTCGTCGTCTCCGACATGGCCGCCGCCGTCACGTTCTACCGCCGCCTCGGGCTCGCGTTCCCGGACGGAGCCGAGGAGCAGCCGCATGCGGAGGCCGTCCTGCCCGGCGGGCTTCGCGTGCTGCTCGACACCGAGGAGACCGTGAAGTCGTTCCACCCGTCCTGGCGGGCGCCGGCCCGTGGCGCCTCCCGGCACGGGCTCGCCTTCCACTGCGGCGACGCGGCCGGGGTGGACGCCGTCTACGAGGAGCTGACGGCCGCCGGGTACGACGGCGAGCTCAAGCCGTGGGACGCGTTCTGGGGCCAGCGGTACGCCGTGGTGTTCGACCCGGACGGGAACGGGGTCGACCTGTTCGCACCGCTGGCCACCGCCTAGGAGGCGTGTGCCCGGCGCTTGCCCACCCCGTCGAGCAGCCGGACGCGCTGTGCCTCGGACGTGGCGAGGTCGACGCCGACGAGGGCGAGGGCCGTCGCCCCGTCGAGCACCGCGAGGTCGGCGCCCGGGGTCTTGCCGTGGGCTGTGAACTCGGGGGTGTGCTGCTTGGCGCCGCCCGTGTCGTAGCCGACCGTGGGGTGGATCGTGGGGATGCGCTGCGAGACGTTGCCCATGTCGGTCGACGCCATCGTCTCGCCGTGCAGCGAGGTGACGGTACGGCCCAGCTCGCCGGCGGCCCTCGCGTAGGACCGGGTCATCTCCTCGTCCTGGCGCAGATCGGCGAAGTCCCTTCCGTGCGCGCTCGCTTCGAGCTCGGCGCCGGTGGCGAGCGCGCCCGCCTCGAAGCACGCCCTGACGCGCTGCCAGGCCTCGGCGAGCTGCTCCACGGTGCGCGCCCTGACCTCGTAGCGGGCGGCGGTGCGGGCGGGGATGACGTTCACGGCCTGGCCGCCGTCGGTGATGATGCCGTGCACGACGACGCCGGGCGGCAGCTGCTGGCGCAGGAGACCGACCGCGGTCTGGGCGACGGTCATGGCGTCGAGCGCGTTGACGCCCTCCCAGGGGGCGAGCGCGGCGTGCGAGGGCCGGCCCCGATAGGCGAGGTCCCAGGCGCCGATGGCCAGCGAGGAGGCGCCCACGGTGTCGTCGGGGGCGGCGTGCACCATCATCGCGGCGGCGACGTCGTCGAAGATCCCGGCGTCCATCAGGAGCACCTTGCCGCCGATGTCCTCCTCGGCGGGCGTGCCGATCAGCTTGACCGTGACGCCGAGTTCGTCGGCGACGGCGGCGAGGCCGAGCGCGGCGCCGACGGACGCGGCGCCGTTCACGTTGTGCCCGCAGGCGTGGCCGATGCCGGGCAGGGCGTCGTACTCGGCGCAGAACGCGATGACGAGGTCGCCGGTGCCGTAGGTGGCGAGCACCGCGGTGGGGAGGCCGCCGGCGCCGCGGGTGACGTCGAAGCCGGCGCCCTCCATGAGGTCGGCGATCCGGGCCGCCGCGCGGTGTTCCTCAAGGGCGGTCTCGGGGTCGTCGTGCAGGGCGTGGCTGAGGGCGACGACCTGCTCGCGCCAGTTCCGTACGGCGCCGGTCACGGTCTTGCGCGCGGTCGGGGTGTCGGTCATGCGAGGTCTCCGCTCGGGGCGAGTTGCGGTACGGGGGTGGCGGGGTCGGCTTGCGGCGCGCGATAGCGCAGGGCGAGGACCGTGCCGACGACGGCGGCGCAGGCGCACGCGCCCCAGCCCCACAGGTAGCCGGACTCCGCGATGCGCGTGGTGCCGGGCACGGCGTGGGCGGTGAAGAAGCCGCCGATCACGGAGGCGCCGATGGCCGCGCCGAGGGAGAGGGCGAGTTCGTTGAGGCCGACGGCGAGTGCGGTCTCGTGCTCCTCGACGACCTCCGACGACAGGGTCCGCGTGATCGAGTTGAAGAGCCCGGTCGCCAGGCCCACGACGAGGGCGGATGTGACGTACTGGGCGAGGCTGTCGTGGAAGAGGGCCATGCCGACGAAGCCGAGCGCGACGAGGACGCCGCCCGTGGCGAGCACGGCGCGGTCGCCGATGCGCCGGGCGAGGCGCGGGGTCAGCGTGGATCCGGCGAATCCGGCCACGACCATGGCGAGCGAGATCGTGGCGATGGCCTGCGGGCCCATGTCCATGCCGTAGCCGTTCTCGGACCGCGAGGAGCCGAGGAAGAGGGCGTTGGCGCCGAGGAAGCCGATCGTGCCGAACGCGGCGCAGAACGTGTAGCCGCTGACCACGGCGAGCCGCGGGTTGCTCAGCATGCGGACGCTGACCAGCGGGTTCTCGGACCGGCGCTCGACGGCCACCCAGGCCGTGAGGACGGCCACGGCCACGACGGCGAGCCCGATCGTGCGCGCCGAGCCCCAGCCCCACGTGCTGCCCTGCGCGAGGACGAGGACGAGCGCGACGAGGCCCGCGGTGAGCAGCGCCGCCGCACCGTAGTGGAAGCGCCCGCCGCGCGGGATGTCGCTGTCCGGCAGTACGAGACCGGCGACGACGGCGAGCACGGCGACGGGGACCGCGGTCCACAGGCCCGCCTCCGCGTGTCCCTCGCTGAGCGCGCCGGCCACGAGACCGCCGACGCCGATCGAGATGAGCAGGACGCCCACGAGGAGGGAGATGCCGGTGCGGTTCTGCTGAGGGGCGCGGGAGCGGAGGATGCCCACGAGGAGCGGGAAGAAGCCGACGAGGGCGCCCTGGAGGGTGACGCCGACGGCGAGGGTCACTGCGGACGGCCACGCGGCGATCAGGAGCGAGCCGCCCGCCACCATCGCGAGCGCCACCCGCAGCAGCCTGCGGTGTCCGTGCAGGTCACCGAGCCGGGACAGCAGCGGTGTCAGCACGGCGCAGGCGAGCTGGAAGAGCAGATAGATGTTGTTCTGCCCGACGGTGCCGATGCGCAGGCTCCGGCCGACCTCGGGGAGGAGCGGGGTCAGATAGCCCTGGACGATGCCGCTGAGCAGGACGACGACGGCCATCGTCGCCACCATGGCCGGGCCGGAGCTGACCGCTCTCGGCCCGCGTCCTGTTCCCGTTATGTGTGTGGACACAGCTTCACCTCTGGGTCTTCTGGTGGCCGGAACCGAATGTGGTCGCTACTGTGCGGGCCGAGGCACGGGCGGCCCCGAATATTCATGGATTCGTACGTACGGAGTGCTTGTGATGCGAGAAACGGTCACCGCCAGCGAGCTCGACCTCGCTCTGGTGAACGCCCTCCAGCTGCGGCCCCGGGCGTCCTGGTCGGAGCTCTCCCCGCTGCTCGGCGTGACTGCGGGCACGCTGGCGCGGCGGTGGGACCGGCTGACGCGGGCGGGGCTCGCCTGGGTGTACGCGGCGCCGGGCCGTGAGTTCACCCGCAACCGCTGCACGGCGTTCGTGCTGCTGCGCTGCCGGCCTCAGGAGCGGTCGCGGCTGTTGGCGGAGCTGAGCGTGCTGCCTGAGGCGGTGACGATCGAGGTGACCGCTCCCGGCAGCGCGGACCTCCTGCTCGATGTGCTGGCCCCCGACCTGCCCTCGCTCAGCCGTTTCCTCACGCAGAAGCTGGACCGGCTGCCGGGCGTCGAGTCGGTCAGCGCGCTGTTCGCCACCTCGCTGTACGTGGAGGGCAGCCGCTGGCGGCTGCGCTCCCTCGACCCCTCGCAGCTCACGGCGCTCGGCAGCCAGGCTGCGGCGCAGCATCCGGTGCGCGGGCTCGAACTCGACCCCGTGGACCGGGCCCTGCTCGACGAACTCGTCCGTGACGGGCGGCTCGGCCTGGCCGAACTCGCCGAGCGCACCGACACCAGCCCGCCCACCGTGCGCCGCAGGCTGCGCCGTCTCACGGACTCGGCGGTCCTGACGTTCCGCTGCGACATAGCCTCCGCGCTCGCGGGCCATCCGGTCCCGGTGTCGCTCCTCGGCCGGGTCCCCGCGCGGGACATCGGCGCCGTCCACCGCACGCTCGCCGCGCTGCCGGAGTGCCGGCTGGTCGCGGCCGTCACGGGTCCCGCGAACATCTTCGCCACGCTGTGGGTGCACGACCTGGGTGACATCCAGCGCCGCGAGACGGCGCTGTGCGCCCGGCTGCCCACGCTCACGGTGACGGACCGCATCGTCGGCCTGCACACGGTCAAGCGCATGGGTCATCTGCTCGACGAGGAGGGGCGCCGGGTCGGCGTCCAGCCCATCTCCCCCTGGTAGTCGCGGCGGCTTCGTCAGACGAGGCGGGTCGGCGGAACACCCGCCAACTCCCTTACGTCGCGCGCCAGATGGGCCTGGTCGGCGTATCCCGCCCGCGCGGCCGTCTCGGCGAGCGGCACTCCCCCGCGGGCCAGCGCGAGGGCGCGTTGCAGGCGCAGGACGCGGGCCAGGGTCTTGGGTCCGTAACCGAACGCGGCGAGGGAGCGGCGGTGCAGACTGCGGGCGCCGAGCCCGGCGCTGTCGGCGGTCTCGGCGACGGAGCGGCCCGCGCGGAGCGACGCCACGATGTGCGCGAGGACGGGGTCGGGCGGCGCGGCTCCCCGTTCCAGGACCACGGTTTCGAGGGCGGCGGCCGGGTCCTGCGCTGCGTCGACGCGTTCGGTGAGGCGCCGCACCTGGTCCGACGGCCACAGGTCGGCGAGGTCGACGCGCCGGTCGCGCAGTTCCTGGGCCGGGACGCCGAGGACGGCGGGCGCGGTGCCGGGGAAGAAGCGGATGCCGGCGAACCGGGTGGCGCCGCTGATGCCGGGCCGGTACGCGTGCGTGTCGGGTCCGGCGACGAAGAGACGTCCCTCGGTCCACAGCAGGTCCATGCAGCCGTCGGGCAGGACGTCCGGTCCGGGGCTTCGGCCGTCGCCGTCCGGGGTGACGGTACGGGTCCACAGGACCGCGCCCGCCACGCTCGGCGCCGCCCGCTCCCGGTACACGTCAGCCACGTCTTCGAGGCTACGCCGCGTGTGCGGGGTGGCGTCGGCCGGTCAGTTGTGGTCGTGGTGGTCGTGGTCGCGCGGGTTGGGGTCCTGCGGATGGTCGCCGTTCTTGCGCACGTGCGTGCGCAGGCGGGACGACACGTCGTCCGGGGGCAGGAACTTCGACCAGCGCTCGGGGAACTCGGACGGCATGTCCGGGTCGTCCGCGTCGTCGGTGCCTCTGTGGCCCTCGCGGGCGGCGGAGCGGGCGATGTACTCCGCGGCCTGCGCGGTCCGCCACCGCTCGTTGGCGGCGCGGGCGACCGAGGTCGCTACGGACGGCCAGACCCGGTCGATGGCCGCGTTCACCGCGGCGCCGACGAGCACCGCGAACGCCGAGACGCCGATCCACAGGAGCACGGCGACGGGCGCGGCCAGGCCCCCGTAGATGGTGGGGCCCTCGATGGTGCTGGTGATGTAGAGGCGGAGCAGGAAGCTGCCCGGCACCCACATCGCGAGGGCCACGAGCGCGCCGGGTACGTCCTCGATCCAGGGCGAACGCACGGGCACGGACACGTGGTAGAGCGTCGTCAGGAAGACCACGGACAGGAGGAGGACGACGGGCCAGTACAGGACCTGGACCACGGTCTCCGACCACGGGACGAGGGCGATCACCGCGTCCGGGCCCGCGATCATCAGCGGCAGCGCGACCGAGCCGACGATCAGCGCGCCGAGGAACAGCAGGAAGGCGAGCAGCCGGGTCTTGACGATGCCGCGCACCCCGTCGAGCCCGTACATGACCGTCACCGTGTCGACGAACGTGGACACCGCGCGCGAGCCCGACCACAGC
Source organism: Streptomyces sp. CB01635 (assembly GCF_002803065.1). Taxonomy (GTDB): domain Bacteria; phylum Actinomycetota; class Actinomycetes; order Streptomycetales; family Streptomycetaceae; genus Streptomyces. Next base: position 426,527 of record NZ_NNBL01000001.1, on the reverse strand, counting down.
GAGAACAGGAAGCCGATGGAGATGACGTCCGGGCGGCCCGTCATCGCGTCGTCGAGGATCGGCCGGGCGATCTCCTTCACGCCCTGGTCGCTCAGGACGGTGCGCGACGCCTCCAGGATGTTGTCGCGCACTCCGGCGATCGTGTCGGCGCCGGTCCAGGTGTCGACGTAGGCGAGCAGCCCGATGAGGGAGAGGAGCAGTGGGGGCACGGACAGGAGGGTGAAGAACGCGGCCTCGGCCGCGAGCCCGAGGATGCGGTACTCCATGCACGAGTTGACGGTGTCCTTGAGCAGCAGCCAGGCGGTCCTGCGCTTCGAGACGTTGCGATAGAGGGCGCGGGCCCGGTGGAGTCGGCCTCTGTGTGGCCGATCTGGTGTTTCTTTTGCCTGGTGCACGTCCTTACCGTATCTGTCATGGCAGCCACCACCCACGCAGTGACCAACCAGGCTCCGCCCCTGGTGGGATATGACGTTTTTGCCGCGGACAGGGCCCTCGCCGAGGGGGTCGAACGGCATCTGGAGCCCTCGCTCACGGCCGAGGTCCGCGAGGAACTCGGCGGCCTCGGCCGCGCCGCCGGTTCCGCCCAGGCGCAGGAGTGGGGCGTGCTCGCGAACGAGAATCCGCCGCGGCTGCACACCCACGACCGCTACGGGCACCGCGTCGACGAGGTCGAGTTCCATCCGGCCTGGCACCGGCTCATGGGCAAGGGCGTCTCGGCCGGGCTGACGTCGGCCTGGTCCCGGCCCGGCGGCCATCTGCGGCGCGCGGCCGCGTTCCTGGTGTGGAGCCAGGTCGAGGCGGGCCACACGTGCCCGCTGTCGATGACGCACGCGGCGGTGCCCGCGCTGCGCGCCGATCCGGCGCTGGCCGCCGAGTGGGAGCCCCGGCTGACGTCGACGGTGTACGACGCGGGGCTGCGGCCCGCCGCCGTGAAGGCGGGCGCCGTGTTCGGGATGGGCATGACGGAGAAGCAGGGCGGCAGCGACGTCCGCGCGAACACCACGCGGGCGACGGCGCTCGCCGAGGACGGCACGTACGAGCTGACCGGGCACAAGTGGTTCTGTTCGGCGCCCATGTCGGACGGGTTCCTCGTCCTGGCACAGGCACCCGAGGGACTCACGTGTTTCCTGCTGCCGCGCGTCCTGGAGGACGGCACGCGCAACCCGTTCGCGATCCAGCGGCTCAAGGACAAGCTGGGCAACCGGTCGAACGCGTCGGCCGAGGTCGAGTTCGACGGGACGTGGGCGCGCCGCGTCGGGGACGAGGGGCGCGGGGTGCGCACCATCATCGAGATGGTCGCCGCCACGCGCCTGGACTGTGTGCTCGGTTCGGCGGCGATCATGCGGCAGGCCGTCGCGCAGGCGATCCACCACTGCACGTACCGCGAGGCGTTCGGCGGCCTGCTCGTCGACAAGCCGCTGATGCGCAACGTACTGGCCGACCTGGCGCTGGAGTCGGAGGCCGCGACGACGCTGGCGCTGCGGCTCGCGGCGGCCCAGGACGCCGTCCAGGACACCGGGTCGGAGCAGGAGCGGGCGTTCCTGCGGATCGCGGTGCCGGCCGCCAAGTACTGGGTGACGAAGCGCTGTACGCCCGTCGCGGCGGAGGCCCTGGAGTGCCTGGGCGGGAACGGCTATGTGGAGGAGTCCGGCATGCCGCGGCTGCTGCGCGAGTCGCCGCTCAACTCGATCTGGGAGGGGTCGGGCAATGTGCAGGCCCTCGACGTGCTGCGGGCGTTGCAGCGCGAGCCGCAGGCACTCAACGCGTTCCTCCAGGAGGTCGGCAGGTCGCGCGGCGCCGATCACCGCCTCGACCGCGCCATCAAGGACCTGCTGACCGAACTCGCCGACCTGGAAGGCATCGAGGCACGGGCGCGCCGGGTCGTGGAGCGGATCGCTCTCGTGCTGCAGGGTTCGCTACTGGTGCGTCACGCGCCGCCGGAGGTCGCGGACGCGTTCTGCGCCTCGCGGCTCGGCGGGGACTGGGGTTCGGCGTTCGGCACGCTGCCGCACAGTCTGGACCTGCGCTCGGTCGTCGAGCGGGCGCGCCCCGTGAGTTGACCGACCGGGCGGAGGCCAAGCGGTGACGACCGGAGTCACACGTCTTGACGACTGAGGTCACGGGGGTGATGCTGCGCCGACACGGCATCACCCCCGCCCTCAGGCCCCCCTTGAGGAGCTCGCGCGCCGCCGGAGCGGCACGGCTTCAGCTTCGACCGGCGTACGGCCGTTCGCCAGAGTTGCAGAGGGTTGCAACTGTCGCGCCCCCTTTCGGCCCCACGAAGGCCGGAGAAGCGGCACGATGAGCACATGTCCGCACGCACTGGTCTGTTCCAGGAGGACCTGTGACGCAGAAGAACTCGACCGTCGATCTGGGCCGGCTGTCCACGATGGACTTCTCGCTGGCCGCACGGCTCCTGAAGGGCGTCCGCGCCGCGACCCTGTCGGGGCAGCGGCCCCAGATCCTGCCGCGCCCGGTGATCGGCGAGTCCTGGAACCGCATGCTGCGCAGCGGTGTCGACCCCGACCGTGACGTGCGGTCGGGCCTGCTGAACCTCGAGGAGATCGAGGAGCGCCGCCAGGCGTCCGGGCTCATGGAGATACTGCCGGTGCTGCGCGAGGCGCTGGTCACCGTCGCGGACGCGGCGCAGCACATCATGGTCGTGTCCGACGCGGACGGGCGCATCCTGTGGCGCGAGGGCTGCGCGGCCGTGCTGCACAAGGCCGACCGGCTCGGCTTCGAACTGGGCGCGGACTGGGCCGAGGAGACGGTCGGTACGAACGGGGTGGGCACGCCGCTCGTGACGCGGCGCCCGGTGCAGGTGTTCTCCGCCGAGCACTTCGTGGTGTCGCAGCACGCGTGGACGTGCACGGGCGCGCCGATCACGGACCCGCGCGACGGGCAGCTGATGGGCGTCGTCGATGTGAGCGGCCCGATGGAGACGATGCACCCGGCGACACTCGCGCTCGTCGGGGCGGTGGCGCAGCTCGCGGAGGCGCGGCTGCGGGAGCGTCATGCGGCGGCCCTCGACCGCTTGCGGGCCGTCGCGGCGCCGGTCCTCGCGCGGATCGGCGGCCGGGCTGTCGCGGTGGACGTCCAGGGCTGGACGGCGGCGGTGACCGGGATGCAGCCGGTGGACCGGATCGCGCTGCCCAAGTCGCTGTCCGAACTCTCCGAACTGTCGGAAGGGCGGGCCTGGGTTCCGACCCTGGGGATGTGTGCGGTGGCGCCGCTGCCCGGCGGCTGGCTGCTGCGGCCCGACGGCCCGGAAGGGGCGGCCGAACCGCTCGGCGGCACCCGCGTCGTGCTGGACGTGAGCAGGCCACGGCGCTGGTCGGTCACGGTGACGGACGGCACGCGGTCCTGGTCGCACGAGCTGAGCCCGCGCCACGCCGAACTCCTCTATCTGCTCGCCCTGCACCGCGGCGGGCGCAGCGCGTCGGGCCTCGCACAGGACATGTTCGGCGACCCGACGCGCACGGTGACGGTCCGCGCCGAGATGTCGCGGATACGGCGCTACCTCGGCAGCCTGCTCGGGCACCGCCCGTACCGCTTCCATGAGGAGGCGGAGCTGGAGGTGGTGCTCCCGCAGAGCCCGGCGGACCTGCTGCCGCACTCGGTGGCGCCCGGGGTGCTGAGATCGCGCTCAACACCGCCGCGCTGACACCGCCCCTACACCCGCCTTGCTGTCAGCCGCAGTTGATCGGCACACGGGTCCTCAGACCCGGGCGAGGATCACCGAGCGCGTGAGGTGGCGGGGCCGGTCCGGGTTACGGCCGCCGGCCACCGCGACCGCCACCGCGAGGCGCTGCGTCCGTACCAGTTCGGCCAGCGGGTCGAGGCCGCCGGCCACCCACATCCCGCCGGTGGCGTGCACCTCGTCGGCGAGACCGGCGGGCGCGTCGCCGAGCATCCAGGTGACCGTGCCGCGGGCCGAGACGCTGATCGGGCCGTGCCGGTACTCCAGGGCCGGATAGGCGCCCGCCCAAGGGAGTTGACTCTCGCGCATCTTGTGAGCCGCCTCACCCGCGAGCCCCACGGTCCAACCCCGGCCGAGGAACGTGAACTGCGTGCAGCCGACGAGCCACGGGGGCAGCGGCTCGGCGAGCGCGTCGTGCGCGTCGTCCACGACCTCCTGCGAGTGCAGCCCGAAGTGGGTGCGGAGCAGGGTGAGGGCCGAGGTCGGGAAGCGGGTCTGCACGACGGACTTCTCGTCGGCGAAGTCGAGGACGACCACGTCGTCGGCGGCCGACGCCACGGGGGTCGCGGCGTCCGTCGTGATCACGGTGGTCCTGACCCGTCCGCGCAGCCCGGCGAGGAGGCGGAGCACCTCGGTGGTGGCGCCCGAGCGGGTCAGGGCGACGACCCGGTCGTAGGGGCGTCCGGCCGGGAACTCCGAGGCGGCGTGGGCGTGGGTCTCGCCGTGGCCTGCCTCCTCGCGCAGCGCGGCGGCGGCCTGTGCCATGAAGAGCGAGGTGCCGCAGCCGACGATCGCGACGCGCTCGCCCGGCTCGGGCAGCAACGCCGCCCGGTCCAGGGCCAGTTCGGCCGCCCGGTCCCAGCACTCGGGCTGGCTGTGCAGTTCGTTCTCGATATGGCTCATGGCGCACCCTCACATCCCAGCACATGCTTGGTTGTGCAAGTTATAGCGCGTTTTCAAGCATTTGAGATCAGCTGGACGCGTCAAAGTCCGCCGAGAGTCCATGTGCGCGCTCCAGAAGTCCATGCCCTTGCCCACCCACCGCGGCCACTCTCTTGTCGAGCACGAGCACAAGCACATATCTGCAAGCACCTCCCTCCCCCACCGTTCAGGAGGAACCTGTGCGTCGCTTCAGATCGATCAGATCCGTCTGTGTGACCGCCGTCGTCGCGGTCGCCGCCACCCTGGGCCTGTCCGCGCCGGCCCAGGCCGCGGGACAGACCCCCGGCACCTACACCAACTACGGCTTCCCGTCCGGCACGACGGCCCTCACCGAAGCCACGTGGGGTACGACGGTCGAGGCGGACCCGGGCCGCGGAAACGTCTACTGGGCCCACCAGTTCGACTTCACCAACAGCGTCGGCGGCTACGTCGGCCAGCAGCGCTGGCGCACCGGCACCGGCATGTTCCTGTTCTCCCTGTGGGGCTCCACGGCGGCGAAGGCGGGCTCGGCAGGTACGTACTGCCAGACCTTCGACGAGTCGGGCACCGGGTACACGTGCCGCTACAACCAGGCGTTCGCGGCGGGACACCACTACACCTACCGCGTCTCCCCCGACACGACCGACGGCTGGTACAAGGCGACCATCTCCGATGTCACGGCCGGCACGTCCTTCGTCCTGGGCAGCCTCCAGGTCGGCTCGGGCGCCCGGATCAGTGCGGGCGGCATGGTCGACTGGGTCGAGTACTTCGACTGGAACAGCAACTCGGCGACCTGCGAGGACGAGCCCTACTCACGGGCCCGCCTCGACCTCCCCAAGGGCACGTCGACGGGCGGCCCCGCCGTCACCGCCTCCGTCAGCTCGACGTCCACGAGCAGCACCTGCACGCAGTACGCCGGGGTCACCCAGGTCTCCGGCGGCAGCGTGCACGACGATGCGACCGGAAACTCCGCCTCGGGCGACATCACGGGCAGCGGCGGCAAGTGCGTCGACATCACGGGCGGCAGCAGCACCGACGGCACCCCGCTCGAACTGTGGACGTGCGGCGGCGGGAACCACCAGAACTGGGTCCTGTCCCACGACGGCACCGTGCGCGCGCTCTACAAGTGCATGACGGTGAGCGGGAGTTCGGTGCAGCTGTCCACGTGCAACGGATCGGCCGCGCAGCAGTGGCAGCGCTCCGGGGACACCCTCGTCAACCAGGGCAAGTGCCTGGACGCCGAGGGCGGCGCGAGCACGGACGGCACGAAGCTGATCACTTACACCTGCTCGGGCGGCGCCAACCAGCGGTGGACGACGCCCAGTTGACGCAGGCGTGACCGGGCGCCGCCACGATTCTCCCACGGGCGCCCGGTCACACGCAGATGACTTCGATGCCCTGCGCCGTGATCTCCTCGACGAGTGCCTCGGGGGCGTCCTTGTCCGTCACCAGGATCGACACCGCGTTCAGCGCGCAGACCTGGGCGAACGCCCGGCGGCCCAGCTTCGAGGAGTCGGCCACCACGATGACCGTGCCCGCGCGTTCGGCGAGCGAGCGGTTCGCGCTGGCCTCCGACTCGTCGTGCGTGGCCGCGCCGAAGTGCGGGTGGACCGCGTCCACACCGAGGATCGTGTAGTCGAGGGCGAGGCTCTGCAGGACGGACGTGACGAGCGGGCCGACGAGTTCGTACGAGCTCGGCCGGGCCACGCCGCCGGTGACGACGATCTTCACATGGGGGCGGATCGCCAGCTCGTTGGCGATGTTGATGGCGTTGGTGACGACGGTCAGCGCGACGCCGCCGGATGTGCCACCCGGGTCGGTGCGGACGGCCAGTTCCCTGGCCACCTCGGAGGTCGTGGTGCCGCCGTTGATGCCGACGACGGAGCCCGAGGGGACGAGTTCGGCGACCGCCTTCGCGATCCGCTGCTTCTCGTCCGCCTTGCGGGCCGTCTTGTAGCGCAGCGGCAGATCGTAGGCGACGGAGCTCACCACGGCCCCCCCGCGGGTGCGGGTCAGCAGGGACTGCCGGGCCAGTTCGTCCATGTCGCGCCGGACCGTGGCGGAGGAGCAGCCGAGCAGTTCGGCGGCCTCGGTGACATCGAGATGGCCCTGATTGCCCAGTATTTCCAGCAGTTGGGTCCATCGGGCATGTGCGCCCACTTGTTCCTCCTCGCGACGCGCGTAGCGTAACCCGCGCCGTTCTCCGCATCCAGACGTGATCATCCGCGCACCTACACGTGACCGTCTGTGTGCGCACGCAGGCGTGGACAGGCCCGCCCTCTCCGACGGGCCCGCCCACGCCTGCGCTGTGGCTGCTACTCCCCGGCTCCGCGCGTCAGCTGCCCGCCGTCGAAGTAGGCGAGGAGCTCCGGTTCGAGCTCCGGGACGTCGTACGGCATGCCCCCCTCGCGCAGCGAGCGGGTGGCGAGCGCGCCCGCGGCGACGCTCATCCGGGCCGCGACGGGCGACGTGTCGGTGACGCCGCCCTCGCGCACGAAGCGGCAGAACTCGCCGATGATGCGCTCGTCGGCGCCGCCGTGCGAGCCCTTCGCCTCGGGCACGCGGTACACGATGTCGGCGTCCTTGCGGTAGCCGGTCGGGCCCGTGTTCCAGACCCGGACCTCGTCGCCGGGGCTGTCCCCGAAGTTCTCGAGGCGGCCCTCGGTGCCGATGACCGTGTAGTTGCGGAAGTAGTCGGGGCTGAAGTGGCACTGCTGGTAGGCGGCGATGACGCCGTTGTCCAGCTGCATGTTCATCACCGACACGTCCTCGACGTCCACGACGTGGTGCAGGTCGTGGCGCTCCGTCGGCGGCCAGTCGAACTCCTTCAGCCAGCCGTCGGGGCGCGGGGTGTCCGGCTCGCGGCGCGGCAGGTCCCCGTAGACCATGAGGTCGCCGAGGGCGTTGACGCGCTTGGTGTAGCCGCCGGCCAGCCAGTGCACCACGTCGAGGTCGTGGGCGGCCTTCTGGAGGAGGAGGCCCGTGGTGCGGGTGCGGTCGGCGTGCCAGTCCTTGAAGTAGTAGTCGCCGCCGTACGAGACGAAGTGCCGTACCCACACGGTCTTCACCTCGCCGATGTCGCCGCGCGCGATGATGTCGCGCATGAGGCGCACGACGCCCATGTGGCGCATGTTGTGGCCGACGTAGAGACGGGTGCCGGTCTTGTACGCGGTGCGCAGGATGGTGTCGCACTGCTCGACCGAGATGCCCAGCGGCTTCTCGACGTACGCCGGCTTGCCCGCTTCGAGCGCCTCGCAGGCGATGGCTTCATGGGTGTCGTCGGGAGTGGCGACGATGACGGCGTCGATCGAGGGGTCTTCGAGGAGCCTTCGGTGGTCGTCGACGGCGACCGCGCCCTCGTACAGCTCCGGTACCTTCGCCCGGATCTGCGGGTCGAGGTCGGCCACCGCCGCCACGACCGATCCCTTGCCGGGTCGGTGCGCGGCGGTCGCCAGGTTCCGTCGCAGTCCGAGCCCGATGACTCCGATGCGCAGGTCTTCCACGTGCGGGTGTCCTGTTCTGTGTGCGAGACGCTAAGTGGTGCAGGGTGGAACGGGGGCCGGGCCGGTGTTACTTGGCGTCGGCGATGGCCTTCTCGAACTCGTCGCGCATCGCGTTGCCCGCCTCACGCTGCCAGGTCGGCAGGATGTCCTTCTTGAAGGAGGAGAGCGGGGTGCGGCCGGCGACGATGTCCTTGACGGCCTGGTACACGGTGTCGGTGGAGGACGCGCCCTTGTTGGCGTAGGTGTCCGAGAAGAAGCCCGTCTGCGGGTTGACCTGCGCGAGCTTCATCAGCTCGACCTGGGCCCCGTGGATGCCGCGGGTGATGTCGGGCTTGCCCGGGAGGTACAGCGTCTCGGGGGCGTTGCCGAAGAAGTTGATGGCCTGCCGGGTGGTGATGACCTCGGCGTTGCCCTTCTTGTTGAGGAGCACGTCACCGTCCTTGGAGCGGGTGTGGTGCGTGCCCTCGATGCCGTTGTCCAGGAAGAGCCGCTCCTCGGTGCCGAAGGGGGCGCTGAGGTAGTTCATGACCTGGAGCAGCGTGTCGATACGGTCCTTGCTCACGGCCTTGTTGATGGCCGTGAAGCCGACCGAGCCGTAGCCGTAGCCCCAGGTGGGGGTCAGGCCCTTCTCCGCGGCGAACGGGACGACGACCTTCTCCGGCCAGTCGTACTGGTTGCTGTCGCTGAGGAAGCCGGGGAAGGACTGGACGTGCAGCCCGAGGAACCCGCCCTCCATCTTCTCCAGGGTCGTCGGCAGGTTCGGGTCCGGCCAGAACAGCTGTGCCTTCTGGCACTTGAGGGCGAACTCCAGGCCGGCGTGGAACTCGTCGGTCTCGAAGTAGTGGGTGAGCTTCCCGCCCTCGTTGCGCCAGCCGTTGGGCGCGCCGTGCCAGTAGGCGAACTGCAGGATGTGGTTCACGTACGCCGGTTCGAGGACGTACTTCTTGCGCTTGACGTCGAGGAGTTCCTTCGCCTTGTCGAAGAAGTCCTGGGCGCTGTCGAACTGGACGCCGCCGACCGGCTTCCAGAAGTCCTCGTTCGCGACGTAGACCTGGCCCATGCGGCCGTACGGGACCGCCATGCCCCAGATCTTGCCGTTGAAGACGGCCGTCTTCCAGGCGAACTCGGGGATGTTGGCGAGGTTCGGGTACTTCTTGACCGCGTCACCGGACAGGTACTCGGTGAGGTCGTGGAACTTCGCCTCGAGGAGCGCGGGGACGTTCTTGAGGCCCTGGTTCGGCGGGAACCACATGAGGTCGGGCATGTCGCCGCCGGCGATGGTGGCGTTGAACTTCGCGCGGTAGACGTCGTCGGCGCCGAGACCGTTGACGATCGTCATCTTCAGCTCGGAACCCAGGCGCTTGTTCAGCTCCTGCCAGTACTGGTTGCGGTTCATCGCGGGGGCCGCGGTCGTGAAGGTCTCGGTCAGGGCCGTGACCGGCTTGCCGTCACCCGGCTTCTTGGTGACGCTGCGGGTCAGGTTCTTGGGGTAGCGCAGGTACGCCGGGTCGAGGCCCGCCGCGTTGCCCGGCAGGTCGGGGGCCGCGACGTTTGCGGGGACGTACGTCGGCAGCTTCAGCTTGGCCGACGCCTTGGCGCCGCCACCACCCGAGGCCGCACCGGAACCACAGGCCGTGAGGGAACCGGCACCGGCGACGGTGAGGCCGGCGACGGTCGCGGCACCGAGGAACCCGCGGCGGTTGAAGTCTCTGGACATGACTCTCCTAAGGGGCGAGGAGCGGTTGAGGGTGGTGGCTCAGGCCTTGATGGCGCCGGTGAGAACGCCCTTGACGAAGTACTTCTGGAGGAACGGGTAGACCGCGATGATCGGCAGGACCGCGAGGATGAGCACGGCCATCGACAGGGCGGTGCTGGCGGGCAGCACGCTCACGCCGAGGGCCTTCGCGTTGAACGTGTCGCCCTGGAGGACGTAGCTGCGCAGCACCACCTGGAGCGGCAGCTTGTCCGGGTCGTTGATGTAGAGCATCGCGTTGAAGAAGCTGTTCCAGTACGTCACCGCGTAGAACATGCCGACCACGGCGATGACGGCCTTCGACAGGGGGAGCACGATCCGGCACAGGATGGTGAGTTCACCGGCGCCGTCGAGGCGGGCCGCCTCGTGCAGCTCGTCGGGGATGCCCTGGAAGAACGCCCGGACCACGATGATGTTGAACGCGTTGAGCAGGATCGGCGCGATCATCGCCCCGTAGGTGTCGAGCAGTCCCAGCTCCTGCACCACCAGGTAGTTGGGGATGATGCCCGGGGTGAACAGGAACGTGCCGACGACGATCAGGAGCAGCGGCTTGCCCGCGAAGGTCCGCGGCCGGGAGAGGCCGTAGGCGAGCGCGATCGTGCAGAGCAGGCTGAGCGCCGTGCCGACGACGGTGATCCCGACGCTCACGACGGCGGCGCGGGTGATGACGCCGCCGGACAGGACAACCCGGTACGCCTCGAGCGTGGGGTGCGACGGGAACAGCACATAGCCGCCGTTCGCGGCGAGTTCGGCCTTGGAGGAGAGACTGGTGCCGATCGCGAGCAGGAACGGGTAGCCGACCGCCACGATCATCGCGACGATGACGACGAACTTCAGCGTCTGGGCGGCCGGGTTGGGCTGCTCCATCCAGGCGGGGCGCTCGGCGGAGCCGCGGCGCTTCCTGCTCCCGGTGCGGCCTTTTCGGCTCTCCTGGCTCTCCTGGCTCTCAGGCCGCAGGGTGGTGGATATGGGCGCGGTGCTCACTGGTAGACCCCCTGCTCGCCGAGGCGGTGCGCGAACTTGTTGGCGAGGACGATCATGACGAAGCCGATGACGCCCTTCATCAGGCCGGCGGCGGTGGACATGCCCCAGTCGCCGTCGACGACGCCGTGGAAGTAGACGTAGGTGTCGAGGACTTCGGAGGCGTCCCGGCCGACCATGTCGCGCTGGAGGAGGATCTGCTCGAAGCCGACCGACAGGATGTCGCCGAGGCGCAGGATGAGCAGCATGATCATCACGGGCCTGATGCCGGGCAGCGTGATGTGCCACATGCGGCGCAGCCAGCCCGCCCCGTCCATCGCCGCCGACTCGTAGAGCGAGGTGTCGATGGAGGCCATCGCGGCGAGGAAGATGATCGCACCCCAGCCGGCGTCCTTCCAGACGCTCTGGGAGGTGATCAGGTAGATGAACGTGTCGGGGTTGTTCATGATGTTGCCGACGTGCACGCCGTGTTCGTTCAGGTAACTCGTGATCGTGCCCGCGCCGCCGAAGACCTGCTGGAACATGCCGACGACGACGACCCACGACAGGAAGTGCGGCAGGTAGACGACCGTCTGCATGAGGCGGCGGGTCTTGTTGCTGATCAGCGAGTTGAGGAAGAGCGCGAGGGCGATCGGCGCGGGGAAGTAGAGGATCAGCTGGACGGCGCTGATCTTCAGCGTGTTCCAGACGGCCGTCCAGAACTCCGGCTGCTCGAGCAGGGCCTTGAAGTTGTCCCAGCCGACCAGCGGACTGCCCTTGAAGCCGAGGTAGGGCTGGTAGTCCTGGAAGGCGATGCTGTTGCCCGCGAGCGGCAGATAGAAGAACACCGCGAAGTAGAGGATGCCCGGCACGCACAGCAGGAGCAGGGTGCGGTCCTGCCTCAGCCGCTCCCGCAGGCTCCGCCGGTCGGCGGGCTTGCGCCCCTTCCTGCCCGGCGTCCCCTTCGTGCCGGACGCCTTCTTCCTGCCCGACGTTCCGGGTGCCTCGTGCGTTAGGTCGGGCGGGTTTTGCGATGTGGGCGTGGGCGATGCGGACGCAGCGGCCGACACATTCACCTCCTGCGTCGAGTGGCGAGCGAGGGTTGGTTTCACAGGGCCCTCGCGGGGGCTGCGGCCCGGCGCGCGAGGTACCGGAATCTTGCGTCAGCCTGCCGACAGATGACAAGACTTGATTGGTAACTATTTAGATCTTGCAGCTTCACGCATGAAACGCGCAGGCAACGAACACGGCCACCGCAGTCGCACGCACCGCCCCCGACCTGGGCGAAGCTGCCCTTCTGTGTTTGGACTAACGACCGCTGATGTTTGGACTTTGGTGGAAATTGCTTCCTAGGGCCCTGGATCGCCCACTAGACAGTGCGTGTTCGCACCGTCGCAGCAGGGAGACATATGTCCAGATCCCCAGGCAGACGCCGCCTCTCGGGCGCCGTCGGTGTTGCCCTCGCGCTGACCCTGGCGGGTGGCGCCGTCCCGGCCCTCGCCGACTCCGCCCACGCTTCCTCCGCCGACGCCGACGCCGACGCGGCCGGGGACGGCGTGGCGATCACGTCCGGCGCCCTGTCCGTGAGCGTCGCGAAGGACTTCCCGCGCGTCCTCTCCTACACCGACCGGGCGAGCGGGGCGCGGCTGCTCGGCAGTACGAGCCCGGTCACCGAGGTCACGCTCAACGGCAAGGCGTACAAGGTGGGCCTCAAGGCTGCGCCGAAGGTCACCGCCCACCGGGCCGCGTACACGCTGGTCTTCCCCGATCTGCCCGGCGTCGAGATCGACACGGTGCTCGACGTAGCGGGCCGGGCCACCACCTTCAAGGTCACCGCCGTGCGCGACACCGAGACGTTCCGGCTCGGCACGCTCGACATACCGGGCCACGACCTGATCTCGGTGGGCTCCACGGACACCGGCGCCGAGACCGCGTTCACCCGCCTCGACACCGACTCGACCCGCACCGCCGACGTGTTCGGCAAGGTCACGGCGTCCACCGCGCCCGACGCGTCCCCGGTCGGCGCCTCGTACGCGATCGTGAACACCGGCTCGCTCGCCGCGGCGGTCGAGTCCAACTCGACGTACGACAAGCCCGCCGGAGCCACCAACGGCGACAACGCCCGCTTCTGGCACCAGGCCCGCAAGGGCGCCGACGGCAGTGTCCGCGTCGGCGTCTGGTCGGGGCAGTGGACCTACCGCGGTGACGGCGCGCCCGCCCCGGAGAAGGAACTGCCCTGGGCGAAGGTCGTCGTGACGCCCGACGCCAACGGCGACAAGACGGTGGACTGGCAGGACGGCGCCGTCGCCTTCCACGACATCGGCGTCAAGGTCAAGGGCGGCGACAAGACCCCGGACCGGGTGATCACCCATATCCCGTACAACTTCGCCAGCCAGGCCACGCACCCCTTCCTGCGCACGCTCGACGACGTGAAGCGGATCTCGCTCTCGACGGACGGGCTCGGCCAGCTGAGCATCCTCAAGGGGTACGCGTCCGAGGGGCACGACTCCGCGCACCCCGACTACGGCGGCAACATCAACAAGCGCGCCGGCGGCCTCAAGGACCTCGACAAGCTGCTCAAGGGCGGCAAGAAATGGGGCTCCACCTTCGGTGTGCACGTGAACGCCACCGAGGCGTACGCAGAGGCGAACGCGTTCGACGACAAGCTGGTGGACAAGTCGAAGCCCGGCTGGAACTGGCTCGGGCAGTCCTACTACATCGACCAGCGCCACGACATCAACAGCGGGAACCTTGCCCGGCGCTTCCAGCAGCTGCGCGACGAGACCGACCCCAACCTGTCGCTCGTCTACATCGACGTCTACTACACGCACGGCTGGATCGCGGACCGGACGCTGACCGAGCTGAAGAACCAGGGCTGGGACATGGCCACTGAGTTCGGCAACAAGTTCGAGCGCCAGGCGCTGTGGTCGCACTGGGCCAACGACCTCGACTACGGGCCCAAGACGAACAAAGGCCTCAACTCGAAGATCGTCCGCTTCATCCGCAACGGCGAGAAGGACGTCTGGAACGACGACCCGGTGCTCGGCCAGACCGCGCTGGTCGGCTTCGAGGGATGGACCGGCGAGAACGACTGGAACGAGTTCTCCGCCAACGTCTGGGAGCGCAACCTCCCGGCGAAGTTCCTCCAGCACTACCGCATCACCGACTGGGACAAGAACGACGTCACCTTCACGGGCGGCGTCCGCGGCACCGTCACCGACGGCAAGCGCGAGGTGTCCCTCGGCGACTCCAAGGTGATCAACGGCGACTCCTACCTGTTGCCCTGGAAGTCGGAGGACAGCAAGCGACAGGACAAGCTCTACCACTGGTCGAAGAAGGGCGGCACGAGCACCTGGACGGTGCCCCGACCCTTCGCGGGGACAGGCCGGTTCACTGTCTACGAGCTGACGGACAACGGCCGCGTCAAGCAGTCCACCGTCACCGCCGAAGACGGCAGGATCACGCTGACCGCGACCGCCGGACAGCCCTACGTCCTCTACCCGCACCAGGCGCCGAAGCAGGCCGACCCCGACTGGGGCCAGGGCGGCAAGGTCAAGGACCCCGGCTTCAACGACATCACCCTGGCGGACTGGAAGAAGACCGGACCCGTCACCAGCGACCGTGACGACCTCGGCCACCGCGGGGTGGCCCTCGGCGGCGGCAAGGCGGCCGCGATCGAGCAGCGCGTCACCGGCCTCACCCCCGGCAAGCGCTACAGCGCGTCCGTGAACGTCGAGGTCGAGCCCGGCAAGACGCGGCCCACGACCCTCGCCGTCGGCGGCGAGAGGCTGACGGTGGACCGCTCGACGGCCAGGAACTACATCGCGGGTGACGAGCGGCACGGCACCTACTACCAGCGGGTCAAGGTCCACTTCACCGCTCCCGCGAACGGCTCCGCGACACTGCGGATCTCGGCAGCGGGCGACAGCGACGCGAAGGTCGGCCTCGACGACGTACGGATCGTGGAGAACGACCCCGCGACGAAGAAGGGGACGGTCGCCTACGACGACTTCGACGCCGTCGACCAGGGCTGGGGCCCCTTCGTGAAGGGCGAGTCGGGCGGCGAGAACGACCCGCGCACGCACATCGCGCAGAAGCACGCCCCGTACACGCAGGCCGGCTGGAACGGGAAGCTCATCGACGACGTGATCGGCGCCGGCGAGTCCCTGAAGTCGCACGAGGAGAACGACGGACTCGTCTACCGCACCACTCCCGCGTCCGTGCCCTTCGAGTCGGGCCACGCCTACAAGGTGGAGTTCGACTACCAGAACAGCCACGCGGGCGCCTACCAGTGGACCACCGGGTACGACACGGTCACCGGCGGCGAGCCGACCGGCGTGACCACCCGCAGGACCGCGCTGCCGCAGCAGCGCACCACCGGCCACTTCAGCGAGCGGGTCGTCGGCGGCTGCGGTGACGTGTGGACCGGACTCACCAAGGCGGAGAACGCCCCCGAGGGCGCCGACTTCGTCCTCGACAACTTCACCGTCACCGACCTCGGCACCACCGACGAGCGCACCGCGTGCGCCACGCTCGGTCTCACCTCGGCCAACGCGACGCTGGAGCCCGGCAGCGCGAACAAGGTGACGGCGGCGTTCGCGAACCACGAGGCGACCGCGGCCAAGAACGTCGAGGTGACGCTGGACGTGCCGGAGGGCTGGAAGGCCGAGGCGGCCGGCGCGACGACGTTCGACTCCGTCGCCGCGGGCGCCAAGGCGACGGCGACCTGGAACGTCACGCCGCCGGCGGACGCCGAGTACAAGAGCCACCCGCTCACCACGAAGGCGTCGTACGAGGCGGGCGGCGACACCAAGTCGCTCACCGACGGCATCTCGATCCACACGCTCGCCCCGCCGCCCACCAAGGACACCTGGGTGAGCGACATGGACTGGGTGTCGGCCGACAACGGCTGGGGACCGCCGGAGAAGGACCTCTCCAACGGCGAGGTCGGCTCCGGCGACGGGCAGCCGATCAGCATCGGCGGAACGGCCTTCCCCAAGGGCCTCGGCACGCACGCGCCCGCCGACGTGAAGTACTACCTCGGCGGAGGCTGCGCGGCGTTCACCGCCCAGGTGGGTGTCGACGACGCGCAGAAGACCGCGGGCTCGGTCCAGTTCAGTGTCCTGGCGGACGGCAGGAAGGTCGCCGAGAGCCCGGTCCTGAAGGCGTCGGACAGCGCGTACGAGCTGGACGCCGACGTCTCCGGCGCCAAGTACGTCGAGCTCGTCGTCGGTGACGGTGGCGACGGGAACGGCAACGACCACGCCAGCTGGGGCGGGGCGAAGTGGCTCTGCGGCTGACATGAGGCCGTGAAGAACGGGGCCCCGCACGCTTTCGGCGTGCGGGGCCCTTCGCCGTGTCCGTACGGGCCGCTCAGCCCGCGCCCTGGTACCGCCGCAGACCGGCCCGCCAGATCAGCCCGGCCACCGTCAGCGTCGCGGCGCCGCCGAGGAGCAACAGGGCGATACGGCCGAGGATTTCGAGGCCGCCGGAGGCCAGCGCCAGCGTCGGGTAGTAACTCAGGAGGCCGAAGGGCAGCACGAACGTGAAGACGAACGCGACGGCGGAGTCGTAGAGCGTGAGGGGGAACTTGGCGAGGTCGGCGGTGTTGCCCACCAGGATCGAGACGCTGTTCTGCTCGGCGCCGTCCCAGAACACGAGGCTGTTCGTGGCCAGGTTGAGCGAGCCGACGACGACCACGCCGTTGGCGACCGCAGCGACGAGCACGGTGAGGGACGCGGCGCTCACGGCGAAGGCTCCGTGGCGTGCCGCGAGGACGAGGAGCGTCAGGCCGAGGACGACGTCGCCCGCGCCGGCCGGGTTCGCCCGCAGGGTGCACAGCTGGAGGAGCGGCGAGAGCGGCCGGGTCAGGAACTGGTCGAACTCCCCCTTCACGACCAGGTGTCGCAGCTCCCACACCCCGTCGAAGAGCATCACGCACAGGCCGCGCGGGACGATCGCGAGCGCGTAGGTCACCGACAGCTGCCAGATCGTCCACCCGGCGATGTCCGGGACCTGCCGCAGGATGATCCACACCGTTCCGAACCCGGCGGCGTGCAGACAGAACGCGCCGAGCACGCCGATCACGAAGTCCGCCTTGTACTCCAGCTGCGACTGGAGCCTGATCCGGTACAGCTTGGCCGCGCTCGACAGGTATCTGAGGCTGGGGTGTCCCGGGCTGGGGCTCGGCACGGGTCATCCTCCGTTGACGGTCAGGTGGTGGCGCGCCGCCCGCCACAGCCGGACCGTGAGGGCCGACATGACCACGGTCCAGGCGAGTTGGCGTCCTAGGGCGAGCAAGGCGTCGTCACCGGTGAGCCGGCCCAGGTACATCTGCACGGGCGTGGACACGATGGCGCTGAACGGCAGCCACTCGGCGACGACGCGCAGCGGCGCCGGGAAGAGGGCGAGGGGAACCATGCCGCCCGCCATGAAGGTGGTCACGGCCTGCCGCGCCAGGATCAGGCCGTACGCGCTCTCCGTCCAGAAGCAGAGCAGGCTGGCGAGGAAGCAGAGCATCGCGTTGACGGTGACCCCGACGGCCAGGGTGAGCAGGAACAGCAGCGCGGCGGCCGGCGAGTGCGGGGGCAGCGCGTGCAGCAGCACTCCGCCGATGACGGCGGTTCCTGCGAGTGCGCCGGCCATGTGCGGGGTACCGGCGCCGAGTGCCCTGACGAGCTGCATCGCCGGATAGTTCACGGGGCGTACGAGGTCGAGGGCGACCTGGCCGCTGCGGATGTCCCTGTGCATCTGCATCTCGGCCTGGAACGCGAGGAGTTGGCCGAGCGCGAAGGAGAGCAGGACGTAGGTGCGCATCTGGTCCCAGGAGTACCCGCCGACGCTGGTGGCGCCGGCGAAGATCGAGCGCCAGAGGTAGTAGAGAACGGCCGCCCAGACGGCGTTGCCCGCGAGGTCGACGAGGACGGCGCGGCGGTGGGCGAGAGCCTGCTGGAGCGAGGCGAGGTAGAGGGAGCGGTAGGGGGCGCGAACGGTGGGGCGCACCGGGTGTACGGGGTGCCCGGGGGCGGGGTGTACGGGGTGCGCAGGGCCGGGGTGTACGGGGCGCGCGGGCTCGGGTGCCCTAGAGAGCGGCATCCACTCCGCCCTCGTACAGGTTCCGGATGATCTCCTCGATGCTGGGCGCGCCGACCTGGATGTCGTCCACGGGGAGGGTGGCGAGGGCCTGGGCGATGACGTCACGAGTGGCGAGGGCGTTGCAGTCGTAGCCGATCTCAAGGGTGTTGGCGTCTTTTTGACGGACCGTCACGCCATCGCCGAAGCACCCTTCGAGCGGCACGGCGGTGAGCCGATCGGCGCCGCTCACGGTGACGGTGCGGCGCGTGCCGTAACGGGCGAGCATGTCGCTGACCGGCATGTCGAGGAGGATCCGTGCGCGGTCGATCAGGACGATGCGGGTACACAGGGACTCGACGTCGCCGAGGTCGTGCGAGGTGAGCACGACGGTGACGCCGCGCTCGCGGTGCAGGGTGGCGAGGAACTCGCGGAGCCGGGCCTTCACCGAGACGTCGAGGCCGATCGTGGGTTCGTCGAGGAAGAGGACGGGCGGCGCGTGCAGCAGCGAGGCCGCCACGTCGCACCGCACGCGCTGGCCGAGCGAGAGCTGCCGGACGGGCCGCTCCAGGAGGTCCTCGATGCCGAGGAGTGCGATCAGTTCGTCCAGGCGGGGGTCGAACTCCCGCTTCGGGACGAGGTAGATGTCGCCGAGCAGGCGGAACGACTCGCGCACGGGCAGGTCCCACCACAGCTGGGTGCGCTGCCCGAAGACGACGCCGATGTTCCGCGCGTTGGCGACCCGGTCCTCGTACGGGACGACGCCCGCGACGCGCAGGTCGCCCGAGGTCGGGGTGAGGACGCCGGTGAGCATCTTGACGGTGGTCGACTTGCCGGCGCCGTTCGGGCCGACGTAGGCGACGCTCTCGCCGGGCGCCACGCGCAGGTCGACGGCGTCGACGGCGGTCCTGTCCTCCCACTCGCCGCGGACCAGGTGGCGCAGCGCCCCGCGCATCCCGGGCCGTTTCCTCGCGACGCGGAACCGCTTGGTGAGGGCCCGCGCCTCGATGATGTGCTCGCCCATGGCCAGGGCCTTTCGTTTGGATCGGGCTGGATCACGGAGCGGGGTCTGGTGCGTGCAGCTGCAAGACGGAGGATCGAGGCGACGCGATGGGGGTCCCCTGCTCGAGCGGAGCCGAGAGCTCGGGGGAGTCGGTGATTGACGACAACGCGGCAGATGTGCGTGCCAGACCCCGCGAGCCCAGCGTGATCCAAACGCAATGCCCTAGCTCACGGCGCCGAAGTCCGCGCTGATGTCCTCGCCGCGCAGGGTCCTCGCCGGGTAGGAGAGGGCGAAGATCGCGTGCGGCGGTCCCGCCTTGAGGTCGTCGTCGACGTTCTCCCCGGCGAGGATCCGGCGGGCCAGGCGCTGGCACGAACTGTCGTACACGTCAGGGTGGTTGGTCACGATCGCGGCGCGCAGCGCGAGGTCGTGGACGCGGTGGCGGGCGAACATTCCGTCGACGCTGGTGCGGTAGTGGAGCAGCGGCTCGGGGACGGTCGTCATATGGCCGCCGTGCTTGCCGACGGCGATCCAGAAGTTCCAGTCCTCGTACGCGGGCAGGCCCTCGTGGTAGCCGCCCGCCCGCTGCCACGCGGAGCGGCGGAACATGGCGCAGTACGGCGCCTGGTTCACCGATGTCGACGCGTCGAAGTCGTAGTCCGGGTACTCCCAGATCCGCTCCTCCACACCGAAGGAGAGCAGATAGGGCCGGGCGACCTCGGCGGTCGGGTCGCGGTCCAGGGCGGCGGAGAGCTTCTCCAGGGCGTGCGGCTCGTAGTGGTCGTCCGCGTCGAGGCAGGCGACGTAGCGGCCGCGGGCCACGGATATGCCGAGGTTGCGGGCGCGCCCGAGGCCGCCGTTGCGGGTGAGAACGAGGGTCACGGCCAGCTCGGGGTGGGCCGCGGCGAAGGTCTGGGCGACGTCGCGCGAGGTGTCCGTGCTGCCGTCGTCGACGATCACGAGCTCCCAGTCGGCCGTCGTCTGGGCTCGGACGCTCTCGAGCGCGCGCAGCAGCATCCGGTCGTAGTTGAAGCATGTGACGACCACGGAGACGAGTGGGGTGCGGGTTGAGTGCTGCTGCATCTGGCCTTCCTGACCCGGGATGTTGCAGGAACGCAAGCAGTATGCACGAAGCTGCTCGATTGGGAGCCTCTACGTGCACAATCAAGCAACTATCGCTACGGTTCCTTTCTGTTCGCCGCGCGACCACCTCCCACAACAGGGCACAAAAAGCACCAAGTTGAAGGAAGGCCAATGGGGATCACGGGAATCATGGGGACCGACGCCGCTCCGACCGGACAGGACCGCAGACAGTTCGAGGAGGAGGGCTATCTGGTCCTCCCGGGCTTCCTGCCCGCCGCACTCGCGGAGCGCGCAAAGCCCGAGGTCGACCACTGGGTGGACTCGGGTGCGCGTCAGCGGTCCATAGCCTCGGCCGTCTCCCCCGACGCGTACGGGCTGCCGCCCCTGATGGAGCTGGAGATGGAGGCGCACGGCCGGATCCTGGCCCATCCGCCGCTGCTCGAACTGCTCGCCGGGCTGCTCGGCGAGTCCTTCGTCTTCCACCACCTGCACAGTGACCGTCGCCCGCCGAACGCGCCCGGCAAGGACTGGCACCACGACTACGAGCTCGGCCCGCGGGCGGAGCGCACCCACACGATGGTCCACGCGCTGCACTACCTCGGCGGGCTCGACGCCTCCGTCGGCGGGCTCGCCGTACTGCCCGGCTCGCACCGCGAGACCGCCGCCAAGACGGCCCGCGCCCACCTGGGCACGTCCGAGCTGCCGGGCGAGGTCTTCATCGGTGAACTGCCGCCCGGCTCCACGGTGTTGATCCATTCGGCCCTGTTCCACACCCGCCGCACGGCTCCCCACGGGGAGAGCCGTGAGCGGTACATGGTGGACAGCTCCTACGCGCAGACGGGCGTCCGCTGGCGGCCCGTGAAGCCGTACTGGCGGCACATGCTCGCCCGCGCCAGGGAGCTCCGGCTCGCGGGCGACGGGTGGCCGGAGCTCTTCTCCGAGCACCACTTCACGGAGTACGAGGCCGAGCAGGCCGGGCGTCGGGGATGACGGACGGGACGGGGCGGACGAGAGGCCCTAACCGCGGCCCACGTAGGGCATCGCGCTCGGCATCACCGTGACGGACTGGATGTTCACGTCCACGGGGAGCTCGGCCATGGCGGCGACCATGTCGACGACATGGCGGATGTCCATGGTCGGCTCCACACGCCGGCTGCCGTCCGCCTGGAGGACGGCGGGCTGGGGGCGGTCGGCGGGGGTCACGTTGCCTATGTCGATCTGCCCGCAGGCGATGCCGTGCTCACGCCCGTCGAGGGACAGCGAGCGGGTCATCCCGGCGACGGCGTGCTTGGCCGCGGTGAACGCGATCGAGTCCGGGCGGGGCACATGCGCCGACGGAGCGCCGTTGTTGATGATCCGGCCGCCGCGCGGGCTCTGCTCCTTCATCATCCGGAACGCCGCCTGCGAGCACAGGAAGGTACCGGTCGCGATCGAGCCCATGACGCGATGCCAGTCGTCGGCCCCGACATCCTCCGTGGGGATGTACGGCATGGTCTCGGCGGCATTGTTGAACAGCAGGTCGACGCGACCGAACCGCTCACCCACGGCGGCGAACAGGCGTGTCACCGCCTCCGGGTCGGTGATGTCCGCGACGAACGGGACGGCGCGGTCCGCGTGCTCGCCCGCATCCGCGGCCGTCTCTTCGAGGAGCGCCTCGCGGCGGCCCACGAGGACGACCGACCAGCCCCGCGCCAGGAGTCCGAGGGCGCAGGCCCGACCGATTCCGACGCCGGCGCCGGTGATGACGGCCACCTTCTCGACCATGTCCGTTTTCCCCTCTGCATCATTTCAGGATCTCTCGGGCATGGAGTCTCACTCCCACCGGAATCCGTGTCAACGCCTTGAAAACAGGAGGAATTGATGGCATATCACAAGAGCCGCGAGCTCTTCGAGCGCGCACGAGGGTCGCTCGCGGGCGGCACC
This sequence comes from Streptomyces sp. CB01635, assembly GCF_002803065.1. GTDB lineage: Bacteria > Actinomycetota > Actinomycetes > Streptomycetales > Streptomycetaceae > Streptomyces. Next base: position 404,610 of record NZ_NNBL01000001.1, on the reverse strand, counting down.
AGCTCCTCCTCCCGCATCACCACCACCGGGTCGGAGCCCCATCCGCTGTACATGGAGAGCGGCTCCGGTGCGCGCATCAGGGACGTGGACGGCAACACCTACGTGGACTATCTGCTCGCCTACGGCAGCGCCGTCCTCGGCCACGCGAACCCGCTGCTCACCGACGCCCTCTCGACGGTCCTGGCGAGCGGCACCATGTTCGGCACGTGCAACGTCCCGGAGGTCGAACTCGCCGAGAAGATCCGGGAGTCGGTGCCGTGCGCCGACCTCGTGCGCTACGCGAACTCCGGCTCCGAGGCGGTCCAGGGCGCGATACGGGCCGCGCGCGGCTTCACCGGCCGCTCCCTCGTCGTGAAGTTCGAGGGCCACTACCACGGCTGGACCGACACGCTCGCGGTGTCCAGCAAGTCGACGCGGGACGAAGTCGGCCCGTACGAGGCGCCGTTCGCGAAGCCGCACTCGCGCGGGATCCCGCAGGGCGTGCTGGATGACGTGGTGATCTGCCCGTGGAACGACGCCGAGGTCCTGCGTGACGTCCTCGACGCGCACCGCGGCCGGATCGCCGCGGTCGTCTGCGAGCCGATCGTCGCCAACAACGCCTGCACGATGCCGGTCCCGGGCTACCTGGAGACCCTGCGCGCGGAGTGCACGCGCCGCGGCATCGTGCTCGTCTTCGACGAGGTCTGTACGGGGTTCCGCACCGGACCCGGCGGCGCGCAGGCCCTCTTCGGGGTCGTGCCCGACCTCGCGGTCTACTCCAAGGCGCTCGGCGGCGGGCTGCCCATCTCGGCGTTCGTGGGCTGCCGGGAGATCATGGAGCAGGTCGGCGACAACCGGATCAAGCAGGGCGGCACGTACAACGGTTCACCCCTGTGCGCCACGGCCGCCCTGGTGACCGTCACCCAGCTCGCCGATCCCGCGGTCGCCGGCCGGATCGACGAGGCGGGGCGGCGCGTCATGGAGGCGGTCCGCCGGGCGTCCCGCGACCACGGCGTGCCGTGCGCGGTCCAGGGGGTCGGCGCGATGTTCCAGATCGTGTTCTCGGCGGACGGCGCCCCGACCCGCCACTACCGCGATCTCTTCGCCGCCGATCTGGACCGCTACGAGCGCTTCCGCCACGAGCTGCTGGTGCGCGGTATCCACGTCAACGTGTACGGCCTCGCCTGCTGGTTCGTCTCCGCCGCACTCGAGGAGGACGACATCCGGCGCACCTGCGAAGCCGTGAACGAGGCGTTCGCGGTGCTGTGACGGCCCTGCGCGCCCCCTCTTGCCCCACGCCGTCCGATGGCGCAAGATGTGCCCGGCACGCGCGATCATGCTCTAAGTCACGCGCTTTCAATCACCTTCGCGCACGATGGTGCGCAGTGCAGCCCGACGCACTCCCTTCACGCATCCACCTCCATCACAGGCAGGGTTTTCGATGACTGGACGCTTCACCCGTTCCCTCAAGCGGCGGTCCGTGCCGCTCCTCGCGGCCCTCGGCCTCGCCGCCGGAGCCGGCCTGGCCTCCGCCCCCGCGGCGAACGCGGACGACGCCATCGGCACGACCCCGGGGACGTACACCTACTACTCGTTCCCGTCGGCGGCCGACGGGCTCAGCGAGGTCACCTGGTCCACGACGGTCGAGAAGGACCCCGGCTACAACGCGAACACCTTCTGGAGCCACCAGTTCGGCTTCAACGTCGGCAACGGGGCGTACATCGGGATGCAGCGCAACGGCGGCGACAAGCCCACGTTCCTGTTCTCGGTGTGGGACAGCTTCGAGCGCAAGCCCGGCTCCGAGGGAAGCTACTGCCTCCAGTTCGGCGGCGAGGGCGAGGGCTCCAGCTGCCGCATGAACCACGACTGGGAGGAGGGGCACACCTACACCTCCACGGTCGCCTACGAGGGCGACGGCTGGTTCGGCGCCACCATCCACGACAGGACCACGGGCGAGTCGTTCAAGCTCGGCAGCGTGCAGACGCCGGCCACGGCCATCAAGCCCACTGGCCTGATCGACTGGGTCGAGTACTTCGAGTGGAACGACCCGCGGGCCACTTGTTACGACCAGCCGTACTCGGAAGCGCACTTCGGCCTGCCCACCGGCACCGCCGTCGACGCCGGCGCGGCCGTCAGCTCGGTGACCAAGACGAAGAGCAACCCGCCGTGCGCCGCCGCCGTGGACGCGCGTCCCGACGGAAGCACCGACCAGCGTCTGGCGCTGGGCAATTCGAAGCGCGCCGAGATCTCCGCGCCCGGCGACAAGTGCCTCGCCCCGCGTGGCGCCGCCAAGGACGGCGCGGCGCTCACGCTCGCCGCGTGCAAGGACAACGGCCCCGGCGCCTTCGAGCAGTCCTGGGTCCTCGCCGCCGACGGCACGGTGCGGCTGCCGTCGAACTACTGCCTGACGGCGAGCGACAAGAAGAGCGTGCGTATCACCGACTGCGCGGGCGACATCGCCACCGGCGGCAAGGTCACCGACCCGGCCAAGCTGTGGACGTACAACCCGGACAGGAAGACCCTGGTGAACCAGGCGACCGGACGCTCCCTCGCCCGCACCGGCCCCGAGGTGAAGCTCGCACCGGCCGGACCGGGCACGCAGGGCTGGAACGCGCCGGTGCCTGTCAGCGCCCCGTAGGGCGCCCCGACCAGGATCAGGGCGCCCCGCCGATCGTCACCGGGCGGTTGAACTCCCGTTCCACGCACCGATGTTGGGCGCCGCTCCCGACACCACCGGGTTGCCCGCGAAATCGCGGGCGCCCGCGTCGGCGAGCGGCGCCCCCGCGCCGAGTGCGGGCGATCCGGGACGCAGGGCGTAGGCGGCCCCGGCATCCACGTAACCCGTGGCCGTGCCCGGACGGGTGAGCAGCGGGTCGGCGGTGGTGCCGCCGGGGTTCGCGGGCGCCGCCCCGATCCCGTACAGCGCGTTGTGGGACGCGGTGACGCCGCCGGAGCGCAGGGTGAAGGCCGCCGTGCCGGCGCCCTGCTTCACGACGAGGTTGTTGTCGAAGGCGATCTCGTGGCGGCTGGTGGTGTTCTCGTTGACGACGGTCTGGCTGACGCCGTCACCTACGTAGATCGTGTTGTGCAGGAAGCGGACCCCGGAGAACCAGCCGCGGCAGGTCTCGATGCCCCTGAAGTGGTCGTTCTGGCTGATGTTGAAGCGGATCACGGCGTCGCCGAGGGTGCCGTCGGCGCTGCAGACGAGGAAGAACCCGCCCGCGTTGTCGTGGCTGTAGTTGTACTGGAAGACGGTGCCGAAGGAGCCCTCGTCGACGTCGTACGCCATGCCGTCGCGGGTCGTCTCGCCCCCGGACGTCTCGTTGTACTGGAAGACGGTGCCGTCCGCGTTCCACGGCCACATGCCCGCGTTGTATCCGGCCGAGCGCCGCTGGAAGCCGTGCAGGGTGTTGTGCTCGACCAGGGCGCCCTTGGTGGCGGTCATGACGATGCCGTCGCCGCCGAGGTCGTTCAGTGTGTTGCCGCGCACGACGACGCCGGTGGACGGGACCCAGTGCGGGCCGTTCGGGTCGTAGCCGCTGATGGCGGGCCGCTGGTTCCAGCTGGACGCGAAGAAGATGCCCTCGCGGTCGACCGTCCTGAGGGTGTTGTTCTCGACGCGTACGTCGTCGTAGCGCGTCTCCTTCGCGGACCCGGTGACGGAGAAGAGGATGCCCGCGGAGCCGTCGTTGTCCTTGGTGTCGTCGCCGCGGATGTCGTGGATGTCGAGGCCCGTGAGGCGGTAGTGCCTGCCGGTGCCGTAGTCGCTGAGGACGACGCGCACGCCGCGGCGCTTCGTGCCCGGGTTCGCCGCGTTGGTGATCTCCAGGTCGGAGACCTCGATCCACTGCGTGTTCCGCAGGAGGACGGTGTCGGGCGCGCCCGCGCCGTCGATCACCGGCTTCGCGCCGGTGCCGTAGGCGGCGATGCGGACGGGGCTGCCGGGAGCGCCCGCGCCGTTCGGGGTGAGCGTGCCCGTGCAGCGGGTGCCGCGCTTGAGGAGCACCTGGTCGCCGGGGCCGAGGTGCTGGGCGTTGACGGCGGCGAGTGTGCGCCAAGGCGCGGCCCGCGTGCCCTTCTGCGGGCCGGTCCCACCGCGGCAGTCGACGTAGTGGGCGCGGGACTTGAACGGGGAGGCGGCCGTGGCGGCGGGGGCGGCCGCGAGGGCCGTGACGCCGGCGGTCGCGGCGGCGCAGAGGGCGACGAGCGCGGTGCTGACGCGGGTGCGTGTCATGACGTACCTCCGTTGAGTGGTTGCGGGGGTGCCGGTGAGGATGGAGTCGCCCCGGCGGGACGGCTCAGAGCGTGCCGCCCGGCCGGGCCCGACTCCATGGACTTACGGAGGGGGCTCCTGGACATCCGCCGGGTGCGTCGAGCGCGCGGCGGGTCTGCCCGCATCGCGGACCGCCTTGGACGGCGTGCGGGGCCCGTGATTGCCTGACGTGCATGAGCAACATCGCTGTGACCACCTGGTCCCTGGAGCAGACCGCTCCCTCCGACCTCCGGCCGGCCGCCGCACCCGAGGGCGACGGCCTCCGCATCGTCCGCGCCGAGGTGCCCTCGCCGGAGTTCAGCCGCTTCCTGTACGCGTCCGTCGGGGGCGACATCCTCTGGACCGACCGGCTGAGCTGGACGTACGCGCGCTGGCAGGAATTCCTGGCGCGGCCGGGCACCGAGACGTGGGTGGCGTACGAGAAGGGGACCCCGGCGGGTTACGTCGAGCTGGAGGCGCAGGACGACGGCGTCGTCGAGGTCGTCTACTTCGGCCTGATCCCCGCCTTCCGGGGCCGCCGCATCGGCGGCCACCTCCTCTCCTACGGAGTGGCCCGCGCCTGGGACCTGGCCGAGCGGTGGCCGGACCGCACACCGACGAAGCGGGTCTGGCTGCACACGTGCAGCAAGGACGGCGAGCACGCGATGGCCAACTACGAGCGGCGCGGGTTCCGCCTCTTCGACACGAAGGTCGAGGAGGAGCCCGAGGTGGCGACGCCGGGGCCGTGGCCGGGGGCGTAGCCGGGGGCGTAGCCCGGGCCGTAAGAGAGGGACAAGAACACGAGGGGCGCCGTACACCGCGGCGCCCCTTCCCGTACCCTCCAGTCACACTCCAGCAGTCACACCCCAGCCCATTCCCGCAGCGTCCAGTGACGCGCGACACACCCGTCCACGATGCGAGACAGTCATGTCCACTTTCTGGACAGTGGTGGACTGGGCCGAAAGTCCCATGACACGCTTCCGTCATGGATCGAGCTGGAATTGCCTTGGTGAGTCGGCGGCACGTCGACCTCGGCCGCATGTCCAGCGCCATGTGTCCGGTGAGCTGACTCCACCAGCACCGCCGCACTTTCTCCCCGTACAGCACTCTGCGCACCGCCGCGCCCTCGCGCGAAGTGTGCTGGTCAAAGCTGTCAGAGCCTCCGCCCGCCCGAAGGACGTACACCCATGGCTGCCACCCCTGAAAAGCCCACGACCGCCGCGCCGCGCCGCAAGGTGAGCCGTCACCGCGGCGAGGGCCAGTGGGCCGTGGGACACTTCACGCCGCTCAACGGCAACGAGCAGTTCAAGAAGGACGACGACGGTCTCAACGTGCGGACACGCATTGAGACGATCTACTCGAAGCGCGGCTTCGACTCCATCGACCCCAATGACCTCCGGGGCCGTATGCGCTGGTGGGGGCTCTACACCCAGCGCAAGCCCGGGATCGACGGCGGCAAGACCGCGATCCTGGAGCCGGAGGAGCTGGACGACGAGTACTTCATGCTCCGCGTCCGCATCGACGGCGGCCGGCTGACGACCGAGCAGCTGCGCGTCATCGGCGAGATCTCGCAGGAGTTCGCGCGCGGCACCGCCGACATCACCGACCGGCAGAACATCCAGTACCACTGGATCCGCATCGAGGACGTGCCGGAGATCTGGCGACGCCTCGAAGCCGTCGGGCTCTCCACCACCGAGGCCTGCGGTGACACGCCCCGCGTCATCCTCGGCTCGCCCGTCGCCGGGGTCGCCGCCGACGAGATCATCGACGGCACGCCCGCCATCGACGAGATCCAGCGGCGCTTCATCGGCAACCCCGAGTTCTCGAACCTGCCCCGCAAGTTCAAGACCGCCATCTCCGGATCCCCGCAGCTCGACGTGGCGCACGAGATCAACGACATCGCGTTCGTCGGCGTGAACCACCCCGAGCACGGCCCCGGCTTCGACCTGTGGGTCGGCGGAGGCCTGTCCACCAACCCCAAGCTGGGCCAGCGCCTCGGCGCGTGGGTGCCGCTCGACGAGGTGCCGGACGTGTACGGCGGCGTCATCGGCATCTTCCGCGACTACGGCTACCGCCGCCTGCGCACCCGCGCCCGCCTGAAGTTCCTGCTCGCCGACTGGGGCACCGAGAAGTTCCGGCAGGTCCTGGAGGACGAGTACCTCCAGCGGAAGCTGGTCGACGGCCCCGCGCCCGAGCAGCCCGCCGGAACCTGGCGCGACCACCTCGGCGTGCACCGTCAGAAGGACGGCCTCTTCTACGTCGGCTTCGCGCCCCGGGTCGGCCGCGTGGACGGCACGACCCTCACCAAGATCGCCGAGGTCGCGGGCGCCCACGGCTCCGGCCGGCTGCGCACCACCGCCGAGCAGAAGATGATCGTGCTCGACGTGGCCGAGGACCAGGTCGAGTCGCTGGTGGCGTCCCTGGAGGCGCTGGACCTCAAGGTCAACGCGTCTCCGTTCCGGCGCGGCACCATGGCCTGCACAGGCATCGAGTTCTGCAAGCTCGCCATCGTCGAGACGAAGGCGCGCGGCGCCTCGCTGATCGACGAACTGGAGCGCCGCGTCCCGGAGTTCGACGAGCCCCTCACCATCAACATCAACGGCTGCCCGAACGCCTGCGCCCGTATCCAGGTCGCGGACATCGGCCTCAAGGGCCAGCTGATGCTGGACGCGGACGGCAACCAGGTCGAGGGCTACCAGGTGCACCTGGGTGGCGCGCTGGGCCTCGAGGCCGGGTTCGGCCGCAAGGTCCGCGGCCTGAAGGTCACCGCGGCCGAGCTGCCCGACTACGTCGAGCGGGTCCTCAAGCGCTTCCAGGCGGAGCGCGAGGACGGCGAGCGCTTCGCCACGTGGACTTCCCGCGCTTCCGAGGAGGCCTTGTCGTGAGCTCGGCGAGTGAGCCGAAGGGGCGCGCCGGTGTCGAGATGCCGAGCGCGCGGAGGCCCGAAGGGTTGAGCACGGTCGGTATCTCGACACCGGCAACAGGCGCCCCGGAGGCGAACCGAGCCTCCGATAAGAGGGAGGCCCTCTCGTGAGCGAGCGCGCCGCACCCTTCTACTGCCCCTACTGCGGTGACGAGGACCTGCGTCCGAACGAGACCGGTCACGGCGCGTGGGAATGCGCGGCGTGCAATCGGGCCTTCCAGTTGAAGTTCCTCGGTCTGCTGACCCGGGGAGTTCAGCGCAACGACGGTGGAGGGGAAGACATATGACGACCACTCAGGCCACCCAGGTACCTGACCGGACCGAGCCCGACCTGCGGGAGCTCGCGGAGCGGGCCGGGCGCGACCTGGAGGACGCGTCCGCCCTGGAGATCCTTACCTGGGCGGTCGACACGTTCGGCAAGCGCTTCTGCGTGACCTCCTCCATGGAGGACGCGGTCGTCGCCCACCTCGCCTCGCGCGCCCGGCCCGGCGTGGACGTCGTCTTCCTCGACACCGGCTACCACTTCGAGGAGACCATCGGCACCCGGGACGCCGTCGAGGCCGTGATGGACGTGAACGTCATCACGCTCACGCCCCGGCAGACCGTCGCCGAGCAGGACGCCGAGTTCGGGCCGAAGCTGCACGACCGCGACCCCGACCTGTGCTGCGCCATGCGGAAGGTCAAGCCCCTCGAGGACGGTCTGAGTTCGTACACGGCATGGGCCACGGGACTGCGCCGCGACGAGTCCCCGACGCGGGCGAACACCCCGGTCGTCGGCTGGGACGAGAAGCGCCGCAAGGTGAAGGTCTCGCCGATCGCCCGCTGGACGCAGGACGACGTCGAGGCGTACGTCGCCGAGCACGGTGTGCTGACCAACCCCCTCCTCATGGACGGCTACGGCTCCGTGGGCTGCGCCCCCTGCACGCGGCGCCTCCTCGAGGGCGAGGACGCGCGGGCCGGCCGCTGGGCCGGAAGCAACAAGACCGAGTGCGGGATCCACGGCTGATGCCCGGGACCACAGAGACTTTGGAGAAGCAAGTGACCGGAGCCACCGTCTGGCTCACGGGTCTGCCGAGCGCGGGCAAGACCACCATCGCCAACGAGCTCGCCGAGCAGCTGCGCACCGACGGCCGCCGCGTCGAGGTGCTCGACGGCGACGAGATCCGCGAGTTCCTCTCGGCGGGCCTCGGCTTCAGCCGCGCGGACCGCGACACCAACGTGCAGCGCATCGGCTTCCTCGCCGAACTCCTCGCCCGCAACGGCGTGCTGACGCTCGTCCCGGTGATCGCACCCTTCGCGGACAGCCGAGAGGCGGTACGCAAGCGCCACCAGGCCGGCGGCACCGGCTACCTCGAGGTGCACGTGGCCACGCCCGTCGAGGTGTGCTCCGTGCGCGACGTGAAGGGCCTGTACGCGAAGCAGGCGGCGGGCGAGATCTCCGGGCTCACCGGGGTCGACGACCCGTACGAGGCACCCGAATCGCCCGACCTGCGCATCGAGTCGCACACCCAGACCGTGCAGGAGTCCGCGGCGGCGCTCTACGCGCTGCTCACCGAGAGGGGTCTCTCATGACGACCGTCGCACCCACCACAGGCGAAGAGACCGACAGCCCGTACGCGCTCTCGCACCTGGACGCCCTCGAGTCCGAGGCCGTGCACATCTTCCGTGAGGTCGCGGGCGAGTTCGAGCGGCCGGTGATCCTCTTCTCCGGCGGCAAGGACTCCATCGTGATGCTGCACCTGGCGCTGAAGGCGTTCGCGCCGGCGCCGGTGCCGTTCACGCTGCTGCACGTCGACACCGGGCACAACTTCCCCGAGGTCCTTGAGTACCGCGACCGCGTCGTCGCCGAGCACGGCCTGCGGCTGCACGTCGCGTCCGTGCAGGAGTACATCGACCGCGGCGCCCTCAAGGAGCGCCCGGACGGGACGCGCAACCCGCTGCAGACGGTGCCGCTGACGGAGAAGATCCAGGCGGAGCGCTTCGACGCCGTCTTCGGCGGCGGGCGCCGCGACGAGGAGAAGGCGCGCGCCAAGGAGCGCGTGTTCTCCCTGCGCGACGAGTTCTCCCAGTGGGACCCTCGCCGCCAGCGCCCCGAGTTGTGGCAGCTCTACAACGGCCGCCACGCCCCCGGCGAGCACGTGCGCGTCTTCCCGCTGTCCAACTGGACCGAGCTCGACGTGTGGCAGTACATCGCCCGCGAGGGCATCGAACTGCCGGAGATCTACTTCGCCCACGAGCGGGACGTCTTCAAGCGCTCCGGCATGTGGCTGACCGCCGGTGAGTGGGGCGGCCCCAAGGACGGCGAGAGCGTCGAGAAGCGCCTCATCCGCTACCGCACGGTCGGCGACATGTCGTGCACCGGCGCCGTCGACTCCGATGCGACGACGCTGGACGCCGTGATCGCCGAGATCGCCGCCTCCCGGCTCACCGAGCGGGGCGCGACCCGTGCCGACGACAAGATGTCCGAGGCCGCGATGGAAGACCGCAAGCGCGAGGGGTATTTCTAAATGACCACCACCACAGAGCAGTTGGCCGACCTGTCGGCCACCACCCTGCTGCGGTTCGCCACCGCCGGTTCCGTCGACGACGGCAAGTCCACGCTCGTGGGCCGCCTGCTCCACGACTCCAAGTCGGTCCTCACGGACCAGCTGGAGGCCGTCGAGCACGCGTCCCGCAACCGCGGTCAGGAGACGCCCGACCTGGCGCTGCTCACCGACGGCCTGCGCGCCGAGCGCGAGCAGGGCATCACCATCGACGTCGCCTACCGCTACTTCGCCACGGCCCGGCGCCGGTTCATCCTGGCCGACACCCCGGGCCATGTGCAGTACACGCGGAACATGGTGACCGGCGCGTCCACCGCCGACCTCGCCGTCGTCCTCGTCGACGCCCGCAACGGCGTCATCGAGCAGACCCGCCGGCATGCCGCCGTCGCCGCGCTGCTGCGCGTCCCGCACGTCGTGCTCGCGGTGAACAAGATGGACCTGGTCGACTACGCGGAGCCCGTCTTCGCGAAGATCGCCGAGGAGTTCACGGCGTACGCGTCCGACCTGGGCGTTCCCGAGATCACCGCGATCCCGATCTCCGCGCTCGCCGGTGACAACGTCGTGGAGCCGTCCGCGAACATGGACTGGTACGGCGGCCCGACCGTGCTCGAGCACCTGGAGACGGTCCCCGTCAGCCACGACCTGACGAGCTGCCACGCGCGGCTGCCCGTCCAGGTCGTCATCCGCCCGCAGACCGCCGAGCACCCCGACTACCGCGGCTACGCGGGCCAGATCGCGGCCGGCACGTTCCGCGTCGGCGAGTCCGTCACCGTACTGCCGTCGGGCCGCACGTCGAAGGTCTCCGGGATCGACCTGCTGGGCAAGTCGGTCGACGTGGCGTGGACGCCGCAGTCGGTGACCCTCCTCCTGGAGGACGACATCGACATCTCTCGCGGCGACCTGATCGTGCCGAGCGGCGACGCGCCCGCCACCTCGCAGGACGTCGAGGCGACCGTCTGCCACGTGGCCGACCAGCCTCTCGCCGTCGGTCAGCGCGTGCTGCTCAAGCACACGACGCGCACGGTCAAGGCGATCGTCAAGGAGATCCCCTCGCGGCTCACCCTGGACGATCTGTCCCAGCACCCCGAGCCGGGACAGCTCGTCGCCAACGACATCGGCCGCGTCAAGGTCCGCACCGCCGAGCCGGTCGCGCTCGACGACTACGCCGACTCGCGCCGCACCGGTTCGTTCCTCCTCATCGACCCGTCCGACGGGACGACGCTCGCCGCCGGCATGGCGGGCGAGGCGTTCGGCGGCAAGGCGCATGCGGCCCACGCGGAAGAGACCGCGCCGGCCTCGGACGACGACGGCTGGGACTTCTAGTCATGACGGCCATCGACATGTATGCGACGTTCGCGAAAGAGGGCGGCCGCGTCGGCAGCGGCGCCCTCGGCGCGGGCCAGGGCGGGGTCGGGCGATGTGCGCGATGACGTACGCGCACTGCCTGCGCGCCCACACCCCCCGCGACCTGTTCGTACGAAGACGAAACCCTGCCGACCTCCCGGCCACGCCCTGAGAGCGTGACCGCCGGGCCAACGAGAGGACCACCTCCCGTGCCTGCCAACTCCTCCTCCTGGCGCCGCGGCCTCGCCGCTGTCGCCGCCCTGCCGCTCCTCGCGCTCGCCGCGACGGCCTGCGGCTACGGCTCCGACGCCAAGGACGACACGTCCGGCAAGACGAACGTCGCCGCCAAGGGCAAGAAGCTCTCCGCCGACACCGTGAAGATCGGTTACTTCGGCAACCTGACGCACGGCACCGCCCTCGTGGGCAACCAGAAGGGCTTCTTCCAGAAGGAGCTCCAGGGCACACAGGCCAAGTACCAGACCTTCAACGCGGGCCCGTCCGAGATCGAGGCGCTCAACGGCGGCTCCATCGACATCGGCTGGATCGGCCCCTCGCCGTCGATCAACGGCTTCACGAAGTCCCAGGGCAAGAGCCTGCGCATCATCGGCGGTTCGGCGTCCGGCGGTGTGAAGCTCGTGGTGAACCCGAAGAAGATCAAGTCCCTGGACGACGTCAAGGGCAAGAAGATCGCCACCCCGCAGCTCGGCAACACGCAGGACGTCGCGTTCCTCAACTGGATCGCCGAGAAGGGCTGGAAGGTCGACGCCAACAGCGGCAAGGGCGACGTCTCCGTGATCCGTACGGACAACAAGATCACCCCGGACGCCTACAAGTCCGGCTCCGTCGACGGCGCCTGGGTACCGGAGCCGACCGCGTCCAAGCTCGTGGCCGAGGGCGGCAAGGTCCTCCTCGACGAGTCCGACCTGTGGCCCGACAAGAAGTTCGTGATCACGAACATCATCGTGTCGCAGAAGTTCCTCAAGGAGCACCCGGACGTCGTCGAGGCCGTGCTGCGCGGCTCGGTGAAGACGAACGCCTGGATCAACGCCAATCCGGACGAGGCGAAGGCCGCGGCCAACAAGCAGCTGGCGGCCGACTCCGGCAAGGCGCTGCCCGCGAACGTGCTCGACCCGGCCTGGAAGTCGATCCAGTTCACCGACGACCCGCTGGCCTCGACCCTCGGCACCGAGGCGGCGCACGCGGTGAAGGCGGGCCTGCTGGAGAAGCCCGACCTCAAGGGCATCTACGACCTCGCGCCGCTGAACAAGGTCCTCAAGGCCGAGGGCAAGGGCGCGGTCGCCGACGCCGGCCTCGGCGTCAAGTAACCGCGTCAGCAAAGCCCGTAATCGCTTGAGTTCCCAGGAGGTGACGACCATGGCAACGACCCTCGCCAAGGCCGCGGACGGCGGCACGCGGACCACCGGCCACGCCGCGCGGATCGAGCACGTCTCGAAGTCCTTCGCCACGCCCGCCGGGCAGCAGCTCGTCCTGGACGACATCACGCTCGATGTCGCTCCGGGCGAGTTCGTCACCCTCCTGGGAGCCTCGGGCTGCGGGAAGTCGACGCTGCTCAATCTGGTCGCGGGCCTCGACCGGCCCTCGTCCGGCGAGATCAGCACGCAGGGGCGGCCGGCCCTGATGTTCCAGGAGCACGCCCTCTTCCCGTGGCTGACCGCGGGCAAGAACATCGAACTGGCCCTGAAGCTGCGCGGCGTTCCGAAGACGGACCGCCGCACGCGGGCGGAGGAGCTCCTGGAGCTCGTCCGCCTGAACGGCGCGTACGGCAAGCGGGTGCACGAGCTGTCGGGCGGTATGCGCCAGCGCGTGGCGTTGGCCCGCGCGCTCGCGCAGGACAGCCAACTGCTGCTGATGGACGAGCCGTTCGCCGCGCTCGACGCCATCACGCGCGACGTGCTGCACGACGAGCTGACCCGCATCTGGCGCGAGACGAACGTCTCCGTCCTGTTCGTCACCCACAACGTCCGCGAGGCGGTACGCCTCGCGGAGCGGGTCGTGCTGCTCTCGTCGCGGCCGGGCCGGGTGGCGCACGAGTGGCGGGTCGGCATTCCGCAGCCGCGCCGCATCGAGGACACCGCCGTGGCGGAACTGTCCGTCGAGATCACCGAACAACTGCGTGGGGAGATCCGCCGCCATGGCCAGCACTGAGACGACGACCGCGGGCAAGGACACGGGCGCCGTCAAGGACACGCTCCCCGGGCAGGACCTGGCCGGTCTCGAAGCGGGGCTCGACGCCCTGGACACCGTGCACACCGCCCGTACCCCGCTGCGCCAGACGCTGGTCCAGAAGGTGCTGCCGCCGCTGACGGCGGTGCTCCTGGTCCTGGTGGTGTGGCAGGGACTGGTCTCGTTCAAGATCGTCGACGACCCGAGCAAGCTGCCCTCGCCGTCCGCGGTGTGGGACGAGGTGTCCGACGCGTGGCTGCAGGGGACGCTTCTCGACTACATCTGGACGAGTGTGTCGCGCGGCCTGCTCGGCTTCCTGCTGGCGCTGGTGATCGGCACCCCGCTCGGCCTGGTCGTCGCCCGGGTCCGGTTCATCCGGTCCGCGATCGGCCCGATCCTGTCCGGTCTCCAGTCGCTACCCTCGGTCGCCTGGGTCCCGCCGGCCGTGATCTGGCTGGGCCTCGACAACAAGATGATGTACGCCGTGATCCTGCTCGGCGCGGTCCCCTCGATCGCCAACGGCCTGGTGTCGGGCGTCGACCAGGTGCCGCCGCTGTTCCTGCGGGCCGGCCGCACGCTCGGCGCGACGGGCCTGCGGCACACCTGGCACATCGTGCTCCCGGCCGCGCTGCCCGGCTATCTCGCGGGCCTGAAGCAGGGCTGGGCGTTCTCGTGGCGCTCGCTGATGGCCGCGGAGATCATCGCCTCGTCGCCCGACCTGGGCATCGGCCTCGGCCAGCTCCTGGAGAACGGCCGCAACGCCAGCTCCATGTCCATGGTCTTCCTCGCCATCTTCCTGATCCTGATCGTCGGCATCGTCATCGACCTGCTGATCTTCAGCCCCCTGGAGCGGCGCGTCCTGCGCAGCCGCGGCCTCCTGGTGAGGAGCTGACCCCGTCATGCACCAGCGCCCCGCCCGCCCGGTCCTGCTCGTGATCGCTCACGGCAGCCGCGATCCGCGCCATGCCGCGACGGTCCACGCGCTCGTACGCGAAGTACGGGCGCTGCGGCCGGGGCTGCGCGTGGAGACGGGGTTCCTGGACTTCAACGTCCCCTCGGTGAACGGCGTCCTGGAGTCCCTGGCGGCGGAGGGCGTGCGCGACGTGGTCGCCCTCCCCCTGCTCCTGACGCGCGCGTTCCACGCGAAGGCGGACATCCCGGCGGTCCTGCGGCAGGCCCCGGCCCGGCTGCGGATCCGCCAGGCGGAGGTGCTCGGCCCCTCCCCACTCCTGACGGCAGCGCTCGAACGCCGCCTCTACCAGGCCGGGCTCACCCCGGCCGACAAGCCCACGACCGGGGTCGTCCTGGCCTCGGCGGGCTCCACAGACCCGGAGGCGATCGCAGTGATCGCTGAAATCGCGCGGGAGTGGCGGCACACCGGCTGGTGCGCCGTGCGACCTGCGTTCGCCTCCGCATCTCTGCCCCGCACGGAGGACGCCGTGGCGCAACTGCGCGCCGAGGGCGTCCGCCGGGTGGCGGTGGCCCCCTACGTCCTGGCCCCCGGCCACCTCCCGGACCGCATCGCCCGCGGCGCCTCCCAAGCGGACGTCCTCGCGGACGTACTGGGCCCGGCACCGGAGGTGGCGCGGCTGCTTGTGCGGCGCTATGAGGCGGCGACCGTACGGGAGTTGGTGGCGGTGGGCGCGTGAGGCGCGCCGCACGGACTGCGTACGTGGTCGGCGGCGACACAGCCACTCACCCCGCCTCCAGGAGCACCTCCACCGTCCGCACCATGCGTTCCAGAAGCCGGTCGTCGTAAGACCCTCGAAACGTTCGTCGTCCGGCGCCGGCCCGCTCAGGGCGGAGCGCAACCGCTCCACACGCGACGTCAGTTCGTTCATGCTCCCGAAGGTAGTGGCGGGGTCTGACAGTCCGGTCCGAACGAACTCGGCACGCGTCCCGTCCGCCGCCCTGACCCGAGCGCGACCTATGCCCGCCCGACGGCCCGTTCGGGCTCTGCCACGTACGCGGTGTACTCGGTTTCCATGCCGAAAACGTCTCGCGCAGGGGCCGCCGCCGGCTTGAAGGAATGCGACGGCTAGCGGGGCGCCGCGGCGGCCTTTGAGATGAGTTCCGTGATCTGCATGGATCCGGCCGGGCGGCCCTCGCGGGCGAAGCGGTCGGCTACCGACTGGAGGGCGTCGTTGACCGGGGTCGGAACGCCGTGCAGCCGTCCGAGCAGGCCCATCTCGCCGTTGAGGTAGTCGGACTCGATGGTGCCCGTGCCGCGGCTGAGGGACTGCCAGGACGAGCCGCCGCTGCGCTCCGAGCCGTCGAAGGGCTCGAAGCGGATCTTGTCGCCGCGGGACTCCTTCTCTTCCTCCTTGGAGGCGAACGCGATGCCCGCCGCGGCGAGCACGGCCTCGCCCTCGGCACGGGCCCGCCCGTGGAGGGCGAGCCCCGCCTCGCTGGTGATCACCCCGGACACGGCCTCGATCGCGTTGGCCAGGTTGCCGAGGAGCTTGGCGTACTTCCAGCGCATCACGTCGGGCACGACGGGTGCCTCGAAGAAGGACTTCTCCAGGTCGGCGGAGATGCGCTGGGCGGTCTCGTCGGTGCCTTCCGGGTACCGGCCGATGTGCAGGATGCCGGTGAGCGGGGTGCCCGCGGCGGACACGACGCCGGGCTCGACGAACGTGGCGGGCAGCCACACGCACATGCCGTACACGCGCCGGAAGAGCCGCAGCGCGAGACGCTCGCTCTCCACTCCGTTCTGCGCGCAGACCAGCGCCAGCCGCTCGGCGGCGGTGCCGCCTCCGGCGACCGGCCGCCCGGCCCACGCTTCGAGCGCGGCGACGCTGTCCTGGGTCTTCACGGCGAGCACGAGCACGTCGTCCGGGCTCAGTTCGCCGAGCGCCCCGGGCCCGGCGACGACCGGGAGGCGGTGGATGTGCGGGCCGTCGGGAGTGACGAGGCGGAGCCCGTGGTCCCGCAGTGCCTCGTACTGCTTGCCGCGGGCGACGAGGACGACGTCGTGCCCGGCCTGTGCGAGCCGGCCGCCGATGGCGCCGCCGACCGCTCCTGCTCCGATGATGAGGTAGCGCATGCCAACGAGCCTTTCACAGACGGCTGTAGGGGCCACTCATGATCAGGCAAACTCTCGCGCTCCGCGCACGCGGACGTGCGAGCCTGCTCCCCGTGCGTACACGCTCGGTCCTCTGGGGGCCGGATTCCTCTGCCTGCTCCTGGCGGTTGTGGGCGGCTGCTCGGCCTCCCGGCAGTGGCGGCAGGCGGAGCGGATCGACGCGGCTCCGGTCCGCGTGAGCGGCGTCGTCACCGCCGTCGAGCACGTGCCGAAGAGCGGCTACGAGCAGGTGATCGCGTACGAGGTCCAGGGTCACCGGCACACCGTCACGAGAGCGCTGGGCACAGGCCCCGGCAGTCCCGGAGTCGGTCACCGGGTGTGCCTGGAGGCCGACCGCGACCACCCCGGCGTGGTGCGGCTCTGCGGTGAGCGGTACCCGTCGGGCGACGACCTGTATCCCACGTACGTCCTGGTCGCGGTCGCCGGAGCCATCGGGACCTGTGTCGTTGCGGGCGTCGCGGCCGGGGTCCGCCGCCGCTCCCGCTCGAAACCGGCGCGCTGACGTCCCGCGCCGCGCTCACTCCCGGCTGAACGGCGTCCCCTGATGGAAGTAGAGGAGCCAGCCCTCGACGCCCTGCCGCCACAGTGAACTGCGGTGTGCACAGGCCCCGTTGCGGTCGGTGTCGAAGGTCAGATGGACGAGCCCGGGGCCGAGCCGCACGCCCTTCATCCGCGAGACGGTGAGGGGCCGCACGCCCAGCTCGGCCGTCGAGGAGAGCTCGGTGATGATCGAGGCGCGGTCCCAGCGGCGGCCCGACACGCCGAACTCGAAGTAGTCGGGGTGCAGCAGCGCGCCGAGCAGCTCCGGGGAGCGGCGCACGGCCGGGTCGAGCAGCCGCAGTTCACCCTCGATGGCGGCGTCGACGGCGTCGAGCTCAGGCACCGGTCATCTCCACGAGCTTGACGACGGTGTTCCAGTTGCGGGAGGTGGCGATGAGGCCCTTGTTCAGGGCCGGCCGGGCGAGCACGGCGCCGAGCTTCGAGCGGCCGAGGCCCTCGGGGGCGTAGAGGTACAGCTCGCGCGGGCCGAGCCGGAAGTCCTCGGGGGCGAACTCGGCCGGGTCGACGGAGGCGAACCGCTCGGGGTCGACAGGCCCGGAGAAGTAGGTGACGTGCAGCTGCTTGCCTTTGCACGAGGCGGCGGGGAAGGGGCACGCGTCCACGACCGACGCGAGGTAGGCGTGCTCGCGCACGATCACGTCCACGCCGAAGCCGAACTCCTTCTCGATGGCCGTGCTCAGCTCGGCGGCCAGGGTCGACTCGTCACCGTGGTCGCTGGTGAACGTCGCGTTGCCGCTCTGCAGATACGTCCGTACGCCGCCGTGCCCGAGCCCTTCGATCAGGGGGCGAAGCCGCGCCATCGGGACCTTTCTGCTGCCGCCCACATTGATCCCGCGGAGCAGTGCCGCGTACGCCTTTGTCGCCATGGGGACACGATAGGCGGCCGCCGCGCCCCGTGGGGGAGGGCACGGCGGCCGCCGGTCAGGGGTGCTGCCGGTACTACTCGACGATCTTGAGGAGCTTGTTCGGCGTGCCCTCGCTCGCGTTGGAGATCTTGTCGGGGGTCGCGCCGTCGGTCAGTGCCTTGGAGACGTCCGCGGGCGTCGCGTCCGGGTGGCCGCTCAGGTAGACGGCGGCGGCGCCCACGACGTGGGGGGTCGCCATCGACGTACCGGAGATGGTGTTGGTGGCGTCGTCGCCGGTGTTCCAGTCGGAGGTGATGTCCGAGCCGGGGGCGTAGATGTCCACGACGGAGCCGTAGTTGGAGAAGTCGGACTGCTCGTCGTCCTTGGTGGAGGAGGCGACGGTGATGGCCTCCTTGACGCGGGCCGGGGACCCGGCGGACGCGTCGGTCGACTCGTTGCCCGCGGCGACCGCGAAGGTGACGCCGGAGGCGATGGCCTTCTGGACGGCCGCGTCGAGCGCCTCGTCGGCGCCGCCGCCGAGGGACATGTTGGCGACGGACGGGCCCTGATGGTTCTTGGTGACCCAGTCGATGCCCGCGACGACCTGCTCGGTGGTGCCCGAGCCCTCGTTGTCGAGGACGCGGACGGCGACGATCTTCGCCTTCTTGGCGACGCCGTGCGCGTCACCGGCGATGGTCCCGGCGACGTGCGTGCCGTGGCCGTTGCCGTCGTCGGCGTTGTCGTCGTTGTCGATGGCGTCGAAGCCGGAGGTGGCGCGGCCGCCGAAGTCCTTGTGGCTGACGCGGACGCCGGTGTCGATGACGTACGCGGTCACGCCCTCACCGGCGCTGTCCGGGTAGGTGTACTTCTTGTCGCCCGCGGTGTCCGCCTGGTCGATGCGGTCCAGGCCCCACGACGGCGGGTTGTCCTGGGTGGCGTCGATGTGGAACTTCTTGTTCTGGACGACCTTGGCCACCGACGAATCGGCGGCGAGGCGCTTGGCCTCGGTCTCCGAAAGGCCGTTCACGGAGAATCCGTTGACGGCGGAGGAGTAGGCGCGCTTCAGCTGGCCCCCGTACTCCTTGGCGAGGTCCTGCTTGCCGTTCTTGTCGGTCTTCTGGTCCAGCAGCACGATGTAGCTGCCGGAGACGGCGCCCTTGGCGTCGAGCCCGTAGACCTTGCCCTCGGCGGGGGTCGAGGCGCCGGCCAGGGAGCCCGCGAAGACGATCACGCCGGCCGCGGTGGCAGCGGTGGCTATCGCCGCGGTGAGCTTCGTCGTGCTGCGGGCACGCTTGTGAGTTGCCATGAAGAGGGGTCTCCTCGTGGTTTCTGTGGGGGGGTTTGTGGGGGGTTTACTGATGGTTCTCAACCAACCCCCGGCAATCTCCGGAAGATCTCCGGGGGTTGGCACGAAACACTGGCCGATTGACGCGACCAGATCAAGACCTACATACAGCTGTGACTTGTTCAACAAGTCTTCGTAATAACAATTCGGGCTTCGACCGACACTTCGGACTCCGGGAATTCCCTATAGATGTAGGGGACTTCAGTCCTCCTGAGTGGGGAGCCCGCCCCGCCCGCAAGGAGGAGCCGGGCCCCGCCGGCTCACCGGACAGCACGACGAGACGCTCTTATCGGGCCCATACCTTCGATACGGAGGTGACGGCACGGTGCTGTCACCGCACACAAGGGGGCAGTCCGTCATGGGGAACCGAGACACGCGGGTACGGGGCCTGGCGGCCCGGGCCGGCGGCTGGAGCGTGCGGCACCGATGGGCTGCCGTGGGCATCTGGGTGCTGTTCGTCGTCCTGGCCATGGGGATCGGCACGGCCGCCGGCCGGGTCGATGTGTCGGACAGCGATCAGCTCCAGGGAGAGACCACACAGGCGGCGCGCATCATCGACGACGCCGGTATCGAGGAGCCCGCGGGCGAGACCGTGCTCGTCCAGGGCAGGGACGGCAAAGTGCGGGCGACGGACGCCGACTTCCGGCGGGCTGTCGACGAGGTCGTGAAGGCGGTCCAGGGCACCGGCGCCGCCACGAACGTGAAGTCGCCCTACGACCCGGGGGCGAAGACGATCTCCAAGGACGGCCGCAGCGCGCTCGTCCAGTTCGACATGCGCGGCGACCCCGGCACGGCGAGCGACCGCGTCGAACCGGTACTCAAGGCCGTCGAGAAGGTCCAGCGGACCCATGGCTCGCTGCGGATCGAGGAGATCGGCGGCGCGAGCATGGGCAAGACGTTCGAGGACGCCTTCGGCAACGACTTCCAGCGGGCCGAGTACTCGGCGGTCCCGGTCGCGCTCGGAATCCTCCTCATCGCGTTCGGCGCGCTGGTGGCCGCCCTCCTCCCGGTCGCCCTGGCCGTCACCGCGATCATGGCGACGATGGGCCTGATGGGCATCGTCAGCCACCTCCAGCCGATGAGCGACACCGCCAACTCCGTGATGCTGCTGGTGGGTCTCGCGGTCGGCGTCGACTACTGCCTCTTCTATCTGCGGCGCGAGCGCGAGGAGCGGATGAAGGGCCACGACCCGCAGACCGCGCTGCGGGTGGCGGCGGCGACGAGCGGCCGGGCCATCATCGTCTCGGGTGTCACGGTGTGCGTGGCGATGGCAGGCATGCTGTTCACGGGGCTCGCCGAGTTCCAGGCGATGGGCCTCGCCTCGCTGATGGTCGTGGCGGTCGCCATGGTGGGCTCCGTGACGGTGCTGCCGGCGCTGCTCTCGCTGCTCGGCGAGCGCGTGGAGAAGGGGCGGCTGCCGTTCCTGAACCGCGGCAGGCGGCGTAACGGGAACGGGGCTCCGGAGGGCAGCCGGTTCTGGCAGGCGGTGCTGCGCGTCGTCCTCGCCCGGCCCGCCGTGTCCGTGGTCGTCGCGATCGGCGCCCTCCTCGCGGTGACCGCCCCGGCACTCGGCATGAAGACCCAGAACCTCACCCTGGACCAGGAGTTCGGCGACTCGCTGCCGATCGTGGCGACGTACGACCGGCTCAACGACGCGTTCCCCGGCGGCTCCGAGCCGGCCGAGGTGGTCGTCAAGGCCGCCGACATCAACGCGCCCGAGGTGCGGAGCGCGATCGCCGGCTTCCGTGAGGCCGCGGTCAGCTCGGGGGCTTCGCGCGGCCCGGTGGACCTCACCGTGCACGGCCGCGAGAACGTGGCGTTCATCAGCGTCCCGCTGGTCGGCGGCTCCGACCAGGACAGGGCGGAGAAGAGCCTCGCACTGATCAGGGACCAGGTGCGGCCGGACACGCTCGGCAAGGTCGACGGGGTCGAGGCGCCCGTCACCGGTCAGGTCGCGGGATCGAAGGACTTCAACGACCAGATCGTCGGCTCGGTGGTCCCGGTGTTCGCCTTCGTCGTGGTCTTCGCGTTCCTGCTGATGCTGCTGTCGTTCCGCTCACTGACGGTGGCCATCACCTCGATCGCCCTCAACCTGCTGTCCGTGGGCGCCGCTTACGGCATCCTGGTCGCCGTCTTCCAGAACGGCTGGGGCGCGTCCCTGGTCGGCGCGGAGGGCGTGGGCGCGATCATCTCCTGGCTGCCGCTGTTCCTCTTCGTGATCCTCTTCGGGCTCTCGATGGACTACCACGTGTTCGTGGTGTCGCGGATCCGGGAGGCGCGGCTTCAGGGACGTACGAACAAGGACGCCATCACGCACGGTGTGGTGACGACGGCGGGCGTGGTCACCAGCGCGGCGGTCATCATGGTGGCCGTCTTCGCGATCTTCGGGACGCTGTCCATGCAGTCGTTCAAGCAGATGGGTGTGGGCCTGGCGGCCGCGGTGCTCATCGACGCGACGGCCATCCGCGGCATCCTGCTCCCCGCCGTGATGGCGCTGCTCGGCGAGCGGAACTGGTATCTGCCGAAGTGGCTGCACCGGCTGCCCGACCTGACCCACGACGAGGTGGCCGCTCCCCCGCCTCCGGCCGTGACGGACGAGAGGGTGGGGGTGTGACGACGGCGTAGGGCTGAGGTACGCGTCGGGGGTGCCCCGCGGGACCGTCAGGTCCGGCGGGGCACCCCCGCACGTTCGAGCGCCCTCACGTTCAGGCCGCGGCGGTTCGCCGGCCGCGCTCCGCGAACGAGTCGATCGTGCGCGTGAAGTCGCGGGTCGACAGCAACAGCTTGTAGATGATGGCGAGTTCGAAGACGAGCAGGAGCGCTCCGGACACGATCGTCGCCCACAGGACCTGGTCGATCAGCGGGCCGATCATGAAGACGCCCATCTGGAACTCGATCCCGCTGATCAGATGCGTACGGATGCGGTGACGGAGAAGGAACGAGCGCAACCGCAGGTATACGGGGAAGCGGCTCCTGAACTCCTGGTGCAGGTCGACCACTTGGGGCGCGGGCTGCGGTGCGGCCTCCGCGATCCCCTGGGCCGAGCGCGCCTTCTGGAGGTCCTGCTCGATGTCCGCTTCGGGGTTGTCGCGGAGGAGGTCCTCCATGAAGGCTAGCTCGGCCTCGTTCTCGGCGCGCCGCGCCTCCTTGACCCGCTCCTTGATCTGCTTGCGCATGGAGTGGCGGATCTTGAAGATCTCCAGGGAGTTGATGTAGCGCAGGGTGTCGAGGCCGACGACGGCCAGGGCGAGCCAGATGTAGAGCTCGTCACCGGTGCGTTCGTACTGGCCCGCCATGAGCGCGACCCCGCACACCATGACGCGGATGCGGTCGAAGACGAAGTCCAGCCAGGCGCCGAAGACCGACCCCTGGCCGGTGAGCCGGGCGACCTTGCCGTCCATGCAGTCGAGGATGAAGGACAGGTGGTAGACGACGGCGCCGGCGATGAGCCAGCGCCAGTCGCCCAGCCAGAAGCAGACGGCGGAGCCGAGGCCCAGGACGAAGGCGCCCCAGGTGATCTGGTTCGGGGTGATCCTCGTGCGCATCGCCGTCAGCCGCACGAGCGGCGTGGCGACCGGGTCGACGAGGAGCACGGTCCACCACGCGTCCCGTTTCTTCTGGGTGATGCGGCGCACCTCGTCGAGGGGCGGTATGTCTCGGCGCATGGCTGGTCAACTTCCTGGCGTTCGACGTGAGTTCATCTCACGCTAGAAAGCCCTTCATGCGAGGTTCAAGTGGCACAGAGTGCAACCTTTGGCCGGGGGTAACGGTCGAACTCCATGGCCAAGTCAATGACTTCGCCACGAACCACCTGCGTTACCCGAGCGTTATGAAATGACCTGACCGTTACCCAAAACGCGCGATCACTTCACGCCTCCCGTGGAACCAGGTCGCCGACCCGCTCGACGAGGTCGGCCGCGCGCTGCGTACCGCCCTCTCCCGCCATCCCCGCTCGGATCTCCTGGAGGCGGCGCGCCACCTCGGGGTCGGACGCCATGGCGAGTACCGCCCGCTTGAGGTTCTCGGGCGTGGCCTCCTCCATCGGTACGTGGCGTGCGACGCCGAGCCCCTGGAGCATGTCGGCGTTGCCGAACTGGTCGACGGCCTGCGGGACCGCGACCATCGGCGTCGCGGTGGCGAGGCCCTCCTGGCTGCCGCCCGCGCCCGCGTGCGTGATGAAGGCGTCGGCCTGCCCGAGGATCGCCAGCTGCGGCACCCAGTGGTGCACCTCGACGTTCGCGGGGATCTCACCGAGCTCCCCCTCGTCGACGAACTTGCCGATCTGGAGCACCACATGCCAGCCGGGCAGGTCACCGAAGGCCCCGACGCAGGCACGGTAGAAGGCGGGCTGCTTGGTGAAGGACGAACCGAGCGAGACGAGGAGGACCTTCTCCGCGCCGGCCGGGCGCTGCCACTCGCCCTGCGCCGCCCGCTCGCCCTGGCAGGCGCCGACAAAGGTGTAGCGGCTCTCGTCGACCCGGTCGGCGTTCGGCTGGAGCGCCTTGGGGATGAGGACGAGGCAGCGGTCCGGGCGGCCCATGAAGTCCTCGACCGAGAGGTCGATTCCGTTCGACCTGATCCAGCTCTCGAAGTTCTCGTAGAACGCCTTGCCGCGCGGCGTCTGCTTCAGCGGCTCGAACATCGGCTTGCCGACCTCTTCCTCGTATCCCTCCCAGGCCACGAGGTTCGGCGAGAACTGCACGATCGGGACGTTCCAGCGGTGGGCCAGGACGCGGGCGGGGTAGGCGGTGATGTCGTAGAGGACGAGGTCCGGTTCGTCGTCCTCGTAGAGGTCGACGAGCTGCGGCAGCGCCTGGATCGCGTCGGTGAGGAAGGGTTCGAGGTTGTCGACCAGCTCCGTGCCCCACGCGTCCGGGTCGTCGTCGGTGGGCAGCGTCGAGTGCCAGATCTTCGGCTCGGCCCCGGCCTCGGCGACCTTCTCGGCGAACTGTGACGGGATCGCGTACGTCACGCGGTGCCCGCGGGCGACGAGCTCCCTGATCACCTCGATGCTCGGGTTCACGTGCCCGTGGGCGGCGATGGAGAACATGGCGATATGGGCGTTCCTGGGGACGGTCATGACGCCACCGTAAGTGAGACGAGACGTCTCGTGCAATTTGTTTCTACACATAGAACCTCGAGACGCTCTGCAGGACGCATGCGGGCTTGGCCGCTCCCTCGATCTCGACGGTGCCGTCGACCGTGATCTGCACGCCGCCCGGCACGTCCTCGACCCCGGCGAGGCGCGCGGCCAGGCGGATGCGGGAGCCCGCCGGCACGGGAGCGGGGAAACGGACCTTGTTCAGGCCGTAGTTGACCTTGGTGGTGACTCCTTCGACGTCCAGGAGCTCGGTGAACATCGGGATGAAGAGGGAGAGCGTCAGATAACCGTGCGCGATGGGCGCGCCGAAGGGGCCTTCCTTGGCACGCTCGGGGTCCGCGTGGATCCACTGGTGGTCGTCGGTGGCGTCGGCGAAGGTGCCGATCCGCTCCTGCGTGACGTCGGTCCATTCACTGGAACCCAGATCGCTTCCGGCGAGCTTCTTCAGTTCGTCCAGGCCGTTGACGGTGATGCCCATGAGGGGCTCCTTCGATGCGTGCTGATGAATTCGGTGGTCATCAAGTGCCGTGCAGGCGGCGGACGTCGGCCTTGACGAGCTTTCCCGACGCGGTGCGGGGCAGGGCGTCCACGACGACGGCCGACTTGGGGATCTTGTAGGGGGCCAGGCGCCCGGACAGCGACGCGAGGACCTCGTTCGGGTCGGGCGCGCGGCCTTCGCGGGCGACGAGGACCGCCCTGCCGACCTCACCCCACTTCTCGTCGGGTACGCCGATGACCGCGCACTCGGCGATGTCCGCGTGGGCGAGCAGGGCGTCCTCGACCTCGGCGGGGTAGATGTTCTCGCCCCCCGAAATGATCATGTCCTTGAAGCGGTCGACGATGGTGACGTAGCCGTCCGCGTCGATCCGGGCCGCGTCCCCCGTCCGGAACCAGCCGTCGGCGAACGCGGCGGCGCTCTCGTCGGGCAGACCCCAGTAGCCGGGCATGACATGGGGCCCGCGCACCAGGACCTCGCCCGTCTCGCCCGGCTCCACCGGCGCGAGATCGGGGCGCGCCACGCGTACGTCACTGAAGAAGTGCGGCACACCCGCCGTGCCTGCCTTGCTGACGGCGTGCTCGGCGTCGAGGAACAGGGTGCCGGGCGCCGCCTCGGTCATCCCGTAGCCCTGCAGGAAGGTGAGTCCGCGGTCCTGGTAGGCCGCGATGAGCGGGGTCGGGACGGGCGAGCCGCCGCAGCTGAGCATCCGCAGCGACGACAGGTCGGCGTCCGGCCAGTTCGGTTGCCGTGTGAGCTGGTCGAACATCGTCGGGACGCCGAACATGAAGGTGACCCGGTGGCGCTCGACGAGTTCCAGGGTCGCCGCCGCGTCGAACGAGCCCACCAGGACACAGCTGCCGCCCTTGAGCAGCACCGGCAGGGTGAGCATGTTCAGGCCGGCGGTGTGGAAGAGCGGCGCCACCACGAGCGCGATCTCGTCGGCGACGAGGTCCTGGTCGACCAGGACGTTGACGGCGTTCCAGGTGAGGTTCCCGTGCGTGAGCATGGCGCCCTTGGGACGGCCCGTCGTCCCGGAGGTGTACATGATGACGCCTACGTCGTCGGGACCGACCTGCTCGTCGATGGCGAGGGCTGGGGCGGCGGCCAGCAGTTCCTCGTACGCCGGTCCGTCCGCCTCGACGGCGGTGCGGACGCCCGGCAGGTCACCGCCCCGCGCGGCGGCGTGCAGCAGCACCGTGGCGCCGGAGTCCCGTATCTGGAAGGCGAGTTCGGGCTCGGTGAGCCGGGTGTTGAGCGGCACGAAGACCGCGCCGAGGAGCCCGGCGGCGAACAGGGCCTCCAGGAACGAGGGGTGGTTGGGGCCGAGGTAGGCGACCCGGTCTCCGCGCCGGACGCCGAGCGCCCGCAGGGCGTGGGCGAGCCGGGTGGTGCGCTCGTGCAGGGCGGCGTAGGTGACGGCGGCGCCGGCGTGGATCAGTGCGGTGCGGTGCGGGGTCTTGCGGGCCCGGCGTGCGGGCCACGACCCCAGTCCCTCGTTGCGCATGTCCGGCCCTTTCACGGTTTTGTCAGCCCGAGCAGCCGGGCGGCGTTCTCCTTGAGGATCTTCGGTCTGACCTCGTCCTTGATCGGCAGCTTGGCGAAGTCGGCGAGCCAGCGGTCGGGGGTGAGGACGGGGTAGTCCGAGCCGAAAAGCACCTTGTCCTTCAGCAGGGTGTTGGCGTACTGGACCAGCTGCTGCGGGAAGTACTTCGGCGACCAGCCCGAGAGGTCGATGTGCACCCCCGGCTTGTGGGTGGCGACGGCGAGCGCCTCGTCCTGCCAGGGGAACGACGGGTGCGCGAGGATGATCTTCAGATGGGGGAAGTCGGCGGCGACGTCGTCCACGTGCATCGGGTTGGAGTACTTCAGGCGGATGCCGCCACCGCCGGGCACGCCCGCGCCGATGCCGGTCTGGCCGGTGTGGAAGAGCGCGACGGCGCCGGTCTCCTCGATCACCTCGTAAAGGCCGTACGCCATACGGTCGTTGGGGAAGAAGCCCTGGATGCTGGGGTGGAACTTGAAGCCGCGCACCCCGTACTCCTCGACCAGGCGCCGGGCCTGCCGGATCCCGGCGCGGCCCCGGAAGGGGTCGATGCTCGCGAACGGGATCAGCACGTCGGGATTGGCGTGCGCGGCCTCGGCGACCTCCTCGTTGGGGACGGGCTCGGTGCCGGTGGCGGACTCGGCGTCGACGGTGAAGATCACGGCGGCCATCCGCCGCTCGCGGTAGTAGGCGGCGGTCTCCTCGAGGGTGGGCTTCCGGTTCCCCTCGACCTTGAAGTAGGCGCTGGACGCGGCGTTCAGCTCGTCGTCGAGCGAGGCCCGCCCCTTGGACGACACCTCGGCGTGCGTGTGGACGTCGATCGCGGTGAGTGCCGCCACGTCGATGCCGCTCATGCCGGGACCACGCCCTCGGGAGCCTTCGGGAGGCGGGGCGCGGGGATGCCGACGGCCTGCGGCTCGCGCCCGACCGACGTGTGCCAGGTCTCGGCGATGGTCCGCGGGCTCCAGCCGCCGTCCGCGTACGCGACGGACACCTCCTGCGGGTGCGACCACAGGGCGAGCTTGTCGCCGCCGATGCCGATGCACTGGCCCGTGACGTCCCGGGCCGCTTCGGAGGCGAGGAAGGGCACGAGCGCGGCGCAGTCCTCCGGTGTGCCGAAGCCCTCGCCCCTGCGCAGGAACCCGGGCAGCGGCTCGCCGCCGCGCAGGGCGTCGACGTACGGGGCGAAGGCGGGCATGGTCTCGGTCATCGCGGTCGCGGCGACCGGCACGACGGCGTTCACGGTGACGCCCGCGCGGGCCAGCTCCATGGACCAGGTGCGCACCATCGCCGCGATCCCGGCCTTGGCCGCCGCGTAGTTGGTCTGCCCGAAGTTGCCGCGCTGGCCCGCCGGGGAGGCGACGAGCACCAGGCTGCCGCCCTCGCCCTGCTGGCGCATGCGCACGGCGGCGGCACGTGCGCAGGTGAAGGTGCCCCTGAGATGGGTGGTGACAACGGCGTCGAAATCGTCGTCGGTCATCTTCCACAGCACCCTGTCGCGCAGGATTCCGGCGTTGGTGACCATGACGTCCAGCCGGCCGAACTCCGAGACGGCCCGGCCGACCAGGCGCTCTGCGGCCTCGGTGGTGCCCACGGGGACGACCTCGGCAACGGCCCGGCCGCCGGCCGCAGTGATCGTCTCGACCGCCCGCCCGGCAACGTCCGCGTCGATGTCGTTGACGACGACGCTCGCTCCGGACCGGGCGAGGGCGATGGCGTAGGCGAGCCCGAGTCCGCGGCCGCTTCCGGTGACGACGGCGACCTTTCCGTCGAGGGAGGTCAATGGTCCTGATGACACGTCAGACATTGCGGCTGTGCCCTTCCGATGGCGTGAACAGGTACGTGGAGGGGAGAAGGCGGCCGAGGAGATCCGTCTCACTCAATCCGTACCGGCCGACGAGAAGGACGCTAGGACCAATCATTGTTGTCATCAATAGTTGCTGGAAGCCTTTAAGTCCTTCATGCTGGAGCCGACCTCACGCCCCCGTGCCCGCACGGACCGACCCCGGAGCCCGACATCACTGACGAAGAGGCGCCCTGGATGCGCGCGCTGCACGCCGACACCGGCTATCTCCTCTACCGGCTCGGGCTGCACTCGGGCCGGCTGTTCAACGCCACGCTCGAAGAGTTCGGCCTGCGGCTGCGGCACTACGCGCTGCTGCGCTACCTCGCCACCGTGGAAGGCGCCCTGCAACGCGAACTGAGCGACCGGCTCGGCTACGACCCGAGCGCCATCGTGTCCCTCGTGGACGATCTGCAGGACCTCGGCCTGGTGGAGCGGGGACCCGCGCCGGGCGACCGGCGCAGCCGCATCGTCGCTCTCACGGACCGGGGAAAGGGCGTCCTGCGCGACACCGACAAGGGCAGCCGGCGCGTCACCGACGAACTGCTCGCCCCCCTCGCCCCCGGCGAACGGGCCACGTTGCAGGCCCTGTTGGCGCGGGTCGCGGAAGCGGACCGGGGCTGACCCGGCGGACATGACAGGGCTGTCGGAGGACTCCGCGGACGCAGCGCGCAGCCGTTCCGCGGCGGAGCGTCTCCTTGCGGTGCTCGGCGCGTTCGACCACCGCAGACCCGCGCTGTCCCTCACCGAGATCGGCCGCCGGGCCGCACTGCCACTGGCCACCGCCCACCGCCTGGTGGGCGAGCTCACCGCGTGGGGCGCCCTCGAACGCGACGCGGCAGGCAGCTACCACGTCGGGCTGCGGATCTGGGAACTCGCGGCGCTGGCCCCGCGCGGCCCCGCCCTGCGCGAGGCCGCGCTGCCCTTCCTCGAGGACCTCTACGAGGCGACCCACGAGAACGTGCACCTCGCGGTGCGCGACGGCCTCGACGTCGTCTACATCGAGCGGCTCTCCGGCCGCCACGCGGTCGGCGTGCGCAGCCGCGTCGGGGCGCGCTGGCCGCTGCACGCGACGGGCGTCGGACTCGTCCTCCTCGCCCACAGTGCCAGGACCTTCCAGGACCAGGTCTGCGGGCGGCCGCTCGCCGCCTTCACGCCGCACACCCTGTCCGACCCCGTCCGGCTGCGCCGCGCCCTGGCCGAGGTGCGGCGCACCGGCTGCGCGGTGGCCGACCGTCAGATCACGGACGACGCGGTCTCGGTGGCCGCGCCCGTGCGCGGGCCCGAGGGCGACGTCGTGGCCGCGGTCTCGCTCGTGGTCCCCTCGGCCGGGACACAGCCGCACTCGCTGATCCCGGCCGTACGACTCGCGGGCCGGGGCATCTCGCGCGCCCTGGGCTGGCGGCCCGGCCCAGGTCGGTGATCAGAGATCTCCGGCATTCTCCGGCTTCCGCCCGGCGGAAGTGCCGTTGCCGGGACCCGGCCCCCGTCACGACGCTGGTGGCACACCACGGCACGGCGAAGCAGAGCCGCTTCGCCCTTCAGGGACGGGAGTGCCATGTCCGAGTTCGCGCGGAACCAGTGGTATGTAGCGGCGTACGGGACGGAGGTCGGGCGGGAACTGCTCGCCCGCACCGTCCTCGGCGAACCGATCGCCTTCTACCGGACCGAGGACACGGGCGAGGTCGTCGCCCTGGCGGACCGCTGCGTGCACCGCCGCTTCCCGCTCTCGCACAGCCGGCTCGACGGCGACAAAGTGGTCTGCGGCTACCACGGCTTCACCTACGACACGACCGGCACCTGCGTGTACGTCCCCGGACAGAAACGCATCCCCCGTACCGCCAGGGTGAGTTCGTACCCCGTGGCCGAGCTGGACTCCTTCGTGTGGGTGTGGATCGGCGACCCGGCGCTGGCCGACCGGACGACGATCCCGCGGGCCCCGCACCTGGCCGACTCCACGCACTGGACGACGGTCGGCGGCATGGAGCCCATCGATGCCGACTACGTCCTGCTGGTCGACAACCTGATGGATCTCTCCCACGAGACGTATCTGCACGGCGGCTACATCGGCACGCCCGAGGTCGCCGACACCCCCATGACGACCGAGGTCGACGAGGGCGCCGGCATCGTCCGCGTCAGCCGGCACATGGACGACGCCGAGTGTCCGCCGTTCTACGCGAACTCCACCGGTATCAAGGGCCGCATCACCCGCTGGCAGGACATCGAATACCACGCCCCGTGCCTGTACCTGCTGCACAGCCGCATCGCCCCCCAGGGCGTCCTGCCGAATCCGGACGGCACCGACCCGGACGCCTTCCACGTGGAGATCACCTACGCGATCACACCGTCCACGCAGAACCAGGTCTACGACTTCTGGGCCGTCTCCCGCGACTTCGGCCACGGCGACGAGGAGATGTCCACGTTCCTGCGCGACTTCAACCACGAGGTCGTCATGCAGGACGTGAACGCGCTGAACCTGCTCCAGAAGACCCTGGACACCGAGCCCGCCGGCTACCAGGAACTCAGCATCAACATCGACACGGGCGGCCTCGCCGCCCGCCGGATCCTGGCCCGCCTCGCCGCCGGGGGCGACCGGTCCGCGACCCCCGGCACCGTCGCGCGATGAGCCGCCCGCCCACCGCCGAGGTGTACCGCGTCGACTGGGTCCCCGGCACCGACGAACTGCACGGCATCTGCCACTGCGGGGCCGAGCACGACACGCAGGACCCCGTGGCGATGTGGCAGTGGATGCTGTCCCACCCCGATCACCAGGAGGACTACCGGTGACCCCGCCCTACGAAGCCGACCTCGTCGTCGCCGCACGCACCGAAGAGGCCACCGGCGTCATGTCCTTGACGCTCCGTCACCCCAAGGCGGACCCGCTGCCCGCCTGGGAGCCGGGTGCCCATGTGGACCTGGTCCTCACGGACGACCTGGTCCGCCCGTACTCGTTGTGCGGCGACCCCGCCGACCGCACCGCCTGGACCGTCGCCGTCCTCCACGAACCGAGCGGACGCGGCGGATCGGCGTACGTGCACGAGAAGCTGTCCCCGGGCACGGTCGTCCGCGTCCGGGGACCACGCAACCACTTCCCGCTCCACGAGGCACCGGGCTACCGCTTCGTGGCGGGCGGCATCGGGATCACCCCGATCCTTCCGATGCTGGCCGCCGCCGAGGCGTCGGGCGCCGAGTGGAGCCTGCTGTACGGCGGGCGGTCGCGCGACTCGATGGCGTTCCTCGGCCAACTCTCCACCTACGGCGCGAAGGTGCGCGTCGCGCCGGAGGACGAGACGGGCCTCCTCGACCTCGACGGGTATCTCGGCCCGCCGGACACGAACACCCTGGTCTACTGCTGCGGCCCGGGACGGCTCCTCGACGCCGTCGAGGCCCGGGGCGCCGCGCACACCGAGCGATTCCGTCCTGCGCAGGACGGACCGGACGGCACCGGCAGCACGGACCACGCCTTCGAGGTGGAGCTGCGGCGCTCCGGCCGCACCCTGACCGTGCCGCCCGGCCGCAGCATCCTGCACACGGCGCAGGAGGCGGGGATCGAGGTGCTGTACTCCTGCGCGGAAGGCACCTGCGGGACCTGCGAGACCGACATCGTGGAGGGCGCGGCGGACCACCGGGACTCGGTGCTCACCGCGGAGGAGCGGGCGGCGGGCGAGACACTGATGATCTGCGTCTCGCGCTGCCTGGGCCCGCGCCTCGTCCTCGACATGTGAATCCGTCTCCCGCGTCCCGCCCTACCTCTGATACCTCGCGAGCACCAGATTTCCGTCCTTCACCAGGCGCTTGCGCAGTTCACCGAGTCCGATCGAGCCGCTGTAGTACTCCTGGAGCGCGGGTGTCGCGACCTTGTCCTTCCACTCCGCGTAGCCGCGCACCGACTGCGCGGGGGCCGAGCGGAGGTCACCGGCGAGGGCCGTGCCGGTCGCCCAGTCGTTCTTCTGCGTGTGCAGGGCCGGGTCCTTCAGCGCCTCGGTGCCGGTGGGCAGCATCCAGTCGCCGAGCGCGAGGCGCACCATGTTCGGCGGCCGCAGCAGGAAGTCGATGAACTGCGCCGCCTCCTTCTTGTGCGGGCTGTCCTCGGCGACGGACAGGGTCTGCGGGGACACTCCCTGGGCAAGCCCGTCACGGCCCGCGGGCGCCGGGAGCACCTGCCAGTCGAAGCCCTTGGGCGCCTGCTGGACGATCTGCTGGCGGTACGAGAAGCCGAGCGGGACCATCGCGTACTTGCCGGCGAAGAAACCGGGGAGCGTGTCGGAGCCGCCCATGCCGAGCGTCGCGCCCGAGGCGCTGCCGTCGGTGTCGACCTGGTCGTGGACCGTGCGGGGCACGACCTGGTCCGCGGCGTCGAAGCGGACCGTCACCTTGCCGTCGGCGCCACGGTGGAACATGCGTCCGCCGGCCGAGAGGGAGAGGTTGAGGGTCGCCGAGACGGGCTCCTTCAGCGGCCACGCGACGCCGAACTTCTCGTCGCCGCTCAGCTTCTTCGTGACGGCCCTGAACTCCTCCCAGGACCAGGGCTTCGCAGGCGTCGGGATGCGGACACCCGCGGCCTTCAGGATCTTCGCGTTGGCGATGAGGACGCGCGGCTCCTGGAGGAACGGCACGCCGTACACACCGTCACCGAAGGTCGCGGTCTCCCAACTGTGCTGCGGGATGTCGGACTTGAGGCGGGCGGGCAGCAGGTCCCGCAGATCGGCGAGGTAGCCGCCGTACGCGAAGTCCGCGAGGTCGTCGGAGGCGTCGTGGATGACGTCGGGCGCCTCCCCTCCCTCGAAGGAGGTGAGCAGCTGGTCGTGGACGCTGTCCCAGCTGCCCTGGA
This sequence comes from Streptomyces sp. CB01635, assembly GCF_002803065.1. Lineage (GTDB taxonomy): Bacteria > Actinomycetota > Actinomycetes > Streptomycetales > Streptomycetaceae > Streptomyces. Next base: position 371,732 of record NZ_NNBL01000001.1, on the reverse strand, counting down.
CGTACTTGACCTGGATGTCCGGGTGCGCCGCGTTCCACTCCTTCACGAGCTGCTTGTTGGCGTCGACGGACTCCTTCTGCCAGGCGAGGGACTGGAACTCGAGAGTGATCTTGCCGTCGTCGGCCGTGCCGCCCGAGGAACAGCCGGTGAGCAGCAGGGCCACGGCCGCGGCGACGGCGGCCAGCCGGCGTACGCGCCTCATGACTTCACCGCCCCGGTCAGCATCCCGCCGGTGAGTCTGCGCTGGATGAGCGCGAAGATCACCAGTGAGGGCAGGGTCGCGAGGAACGCCGCGGCGGCCAGCGGCCCGAGGTCGGCGACGCCCTCCGCGCCGAGGAAGTGCGTCAGGATCACCGGCAGCGTCTGCCTCTCCGGGGTCTTCATCAGGACCAGCGCGAAGAAGAACTCGTTCCACGCGGTGATGAACGCGAACAGGGCCGTCGCCACCAGGCCCGGGGCGAGCAACGGCGCCGTGACGGAGACGAGCGTGCGCAGCTTTCCGGCTCCGTCGACGGCGGCCGCCTCCTCCAGCTCGGGCGGCACGGCCCGGACGTAGCCGACCAGCATCCACAGTGCGAAGGGCAGCGACCACACGACGTAGACCATGGTCAGACCAGGCAGCGAGTTGATCAGGTGCAGGTTCTTCAGGATCAGGAAGAGCGGGATGATCAGCAGGACGAACGGGAACGCCTGGCTGACCACCACCCAGCCCGTCGCCGCGCGGGACAGCGCGGAGCGGTGGCGGGCCATCACGTACGCCATCGGGGTCGCGATGACGACGGCGATCAGGGCCGCGCAGACCGCCACGATCACGGAGTTGACGGCGGCCCTCAGGAGCGGCTGCTCGTCGAAGGCCTGGCGGAAGTTGGCGAGTGTGGGGTCCTTGGGTATCCACGTGGGGTGCAGGCTCGCGAGTTCACGGGGCGGCTTGAACGCCGTGGAGATCAGCCACAGGAACGGGAACGCGAGGAAGACGAGATAGGCGAGCAGCGCGAGGTACTGGCCCGCGCGCGCCGGCCTGCTGGGCCGGATGCCTGTCCGGGTACGGCTCACTGCTCGTCGCCTCCCTTGAGCCGGCCCACGAGGTAGAAGGCGAGGATGACCGAGATGACCGCGACCATCACGCAGCCCATCGCCGCCGCGTAGCCGAACTGGCCGTAGCGGAAGGCCTCTTCGTAGGCGAAGAGCATGGGCAGGCGGGTCCGGCCGCCCGGGCCGCCGTTGGTCAGGACGTAGACCAGGGCGAACGAGTTGAAGTTCCAGATGAAGTTGAGGGCGGTGATGGCGAGGGCGACCGGCCTGAGCGCGGGCCACGTCACCGCGCGGAAGCGGCCCCAGGCGCCGGCGCCGTCGAGCGCCGCGGCCTCGTGGAGTTCGGGCGAGGTGTTCTGAAGCCCGGCGAGCAGGGCGACGGTGGTCTGCGGCATACCCGCCCAGATGCCGACGACGATCACGGCGGGCAGCGCGGTCGCCAGACCGGTGAGCCAGTCGCGCCCGTCACCGAGGCCGAGATCGCGGATGGTCTCGTTGAGGATGCCCGCGTCCGGGTTGTAGACGAGGCGCCACATGATGCCGACGACCACCTCGGGCATCGCCCAGGGAATGATCGCGAGCGCTCGCGCCAGCCAGCGGAAGCGGAGGTTCTGGTTGAGCAGGAGCGCGAGGCCCAGCGCAAGCAGGAACTGAGGGACGGTCACCCCGACCGCCCACAGCAGGCCGATCCGGAACGAGTCCCAGAACAGCGTGTCGTGCAGCAGGTCCTGGAAGTTGAGCGCCCCGACCCACTGGGTCGGCGCCGTGCGGCCGGCCTGCGAGTCGGTGAACGCCAGCGCGATGCCGTAGAGGAGGGGCCCGACGCTGAGCACGAGGATCGGGATGAGGGCGGGCAGAACCAGGAACCAGGCGGCGCCGCGGTCCGCCGGGCGCCCACCGCCCGGTGGCCCTGGCGCGCGCTTCCCCGTCCGCGTCGTTGCGGTCGCCAATGTCACGTGTCCGGCTCCTTCGGGCGACTGGGTATGGCACCGGCCGCCCCGGCGGCCTCCGTCATCGTGCTGAGGGACCCGTTACTCGTCAAGCCGGTGCGCACGACCTTGTCCGTTACGGCGTGGACCGGGGCGTATGCGCACGTGATACGGGTGCGAGACTGGGCCCGGACCAAGGGATCGGCGGGAGGCAAGTGATGGACGAGGCGCAGGCGCGGAAGGTGCTCGCGGCGGCGGGGCTCCTCGGCGGACAGCAGGGCGGCGGACAGCGGGACGGTGGGCCCGAGGGCGGCGGGATGGAGGGCGAGCTGCTCGCCCTCGGAGAGAACGCCGTGTTCGCGCTCGGCGACCTGGTGGTCAAGGTGGGCCGCGACCCCGAGCTCCTGGAGCGTGCCCGGCGCGAGCTCGCCGTCGCGGGCTGGCTCGCCGGCCAGGGCGTGCCGGCCGTACGGGCCGCCGAGGCCGAGCCGCTCCTCGTGGACGGCCACCCGGTGACGCTGTGGCACCGTGTTCCGGCCGCGCTGCGCCCCGCCGAGCCGCGCGACCTGGCCGAGCTGCTCCGCCTCGTGCACGCCCTGCCCGCCCCACCCTTCGCGCTGCCGCGCCGCGAGCTGCTCGGCGGCGTCGAGCGGTGGCTGCGGCTCGCAGGCGACGCGATCGACCCCGCCGACGCCGCGTATCTGCGCGAACGGCGCGACGGCTTCGCGGACGCGGCGGCGGCGCTCGTCCCCCACCTGACGCCGGGCCCGATCCATGGGGACGCGCTGCCGCGCAATGTGCACATCGGCCCCGACGGACCCGTCCTCGTCGACCTGGAGACGTTCTCCTCCGACTTGCGCGAGCACGACCTGGTCGTCATGGCGCTCTCCCGCGACCGGTACGGGCTCGACCCCGAGGCGTACGACGCGTTCACGCGGACGTACGGCTGGGACGTGCGGGAGTGGGACGGGTGCGCCGTGCTGCGCGGCGCGCGCGAGACGGCGAGCTGTGCGTGGGTCGCCCAGCACGCGCCGACCAACCCCAAGGCGCTCGCGGAGTTCGAGCGCAGGGTGGCGTCACTGCGGGACGGGGATCCGACGGTGCGCTGGTACCCGTTCTGACGGCTTGCTTCGGGGCGCGCGGCTGAACTTCCGCCCCCTGCACGGGCGTTTGGACTCCCGCGCAGGAGTTGTTGGACTTTCGCGCTGAATTCATCCGATCTCTTTCCCGTGGCGGGGTCCTGGAGCAAGGTACGGCGGAGTTCGCCGACCCTTGCCTGGAGGACCTGATGCCCACGCACCCCGAACCCGACTCCGCCGTCTCCCGCCGCTCCGTCCTCAAATACGGCTCAGCCATCGGATCTCTCCTGGCCCTGAGCCAAGTTCCCGCCTTCACGGCACAGGCAGCGCCGAGACCCGGCGGGCACTCGGCCGCGCCACGCCTCGTACCCGAGGCCGACGCGCTCGCGCTGCGCTACGGGTCCCCGGCCGCCGAGGACCTGCTCATGCGGGAGGGGCTACCCATCGGCAACGGCCGCCTCGGGGCCGTCGTCTCGGGGCACCCGTCCCGCGAGGTCCTGTCCGTCTCGGACGTCACCCTGTGGACGGGCGGAGCGAACGACGCGCTCGAGTCCGACGGTCAATTCCCTTACGACACCGCCCACTTCGGCTCGTACGGCGTCCTCACCAAGGCGTATCTGGAGGTGCCGGGGCACGACCCGTCCGCCGTGAGCGGCTACCGGCGCCGCCTCGACCTCAGCAACGGCCTGACGACGGTGGAGTACGAGCTCGGCGGAACCCGCTTCCGGCGTGAGATCTACTGCAGCCACCCCGACGACGTGATCGTCGTCCGGCTCACCCGCAACGGCGGCGGCACCTGGAGCGGACGCCTCACGCTGACCGGCACGCGCGGCGAGCCGATCACCGTGGACCCCGCCACGGCGTCAGCCGGCTTCGCCGCGAAACTCGACAACGGCCTCGCCTACGCCGCCGTCGCGCGGGCGGCGACGCACCGCGGCGGCACGGTCGGCGCGAGCGGCTCCTCGGTCACCTTCGAGGACTGCGACGAGGTGCTCCTCGTCCTGAGCGGCGGCACCTCCTACTCCCCCGATGCCGACGGTTTCATCGACCGTGACGCCGACCCGCGCGCCACCGCCGCCACGCGGACCGCCGCCGCGGCGAAGGCCGGCGCGACCCGCCTCCTCGCCGCCCATGTCGCCGACCACCGCGCCCTGTTCGACACCATGAGCGTCGACCTGGGCGCGTCCACCGACGCGCAGCGGGCCCTGGACACCGACAAGCGGCTCCTGGCCCGGCAGGCCTCCGGTGGCCGCCCCGACCCCGAACTCGAGGCCTCGTACGTCCAGTTCGGCCGCTATCTCACCGTGTGCGGCTCCCGCTCCTCGCTGCCGCTCAACCTCCAGGGCCTGTGGATCGACCGGAACGACCCGGCGTGGATGGCGGACTACCACACCGACATCAACCTCCAGATGAACTACTGGCCCACCGACAGGACCGGCCTGCCCGACTGCTTCGACGCGCTCGCCGACTACTGTCTCGCCCAGGTCCCGCACTGGGAGAAGCGCACCCGCGAGCTGTTCAACGACCCGCGCAACGGCTTCCGCAACACGAGCGGCGCGATCGCCGGCTGGACCACCGCGATCTCCACCAACACGATGGGCGGCCCGGGCTGGTGGTGGCACCCGGCGGGCAACGCCTGGCTGTGCAACTCCCTTTACGAGCACTACGAGTTCACCCTCGACCGGCGCTATCTGGCGAAGATCCTGCCGCTCCTGGAGGGCGCCTGCGCGTTCTGGGAGAAGCGGCTCGTCACGGCGACGGTGAAGGACCCGGGGACCGGGGCGGACGCCGAGGTGCTCGTCGACGACCACGACTGGTCGCCCGAGCACGGCCCGACCGACGCGCGCGGCATCACGTACGCCCAGGAGCTGGTCTGGCAGCTCTTCGAGAACTTCCGCACCGCCACGGCGGCCCTCGGCACGTCCAAGGCGTACGCCCGCCGCGTCGCCGCCCTCCAGGACAGGCTGTACCTGCCGCGCGTCAGCCCCGCCACGGGCTGGCTGGAGGAGTGGATGGGCGGCGCGAACCTCGGCGAGACGCAGCACCGGCACCTCTCCCACCTCGTCGGCCTGTTCCCCGGCGACCGCGTCAGCCGCGACCGCAGTCCGCACGACGTCCTCGTCGGCGTCGACAAGGGCCTCACCGCACGCGGCATGGACTCGTTCGGCTGGGCCTGCGCCTGGCGGGCGCTGTGCTGGGCCCGGATGAAGGACGCGGAGAAGGCCTATCAGCTCCTCGGCACCGTTCTGCGCCCCTCCGTCAACCACAGCAACGGCACCGCGCCCAACTTCTTCGACTTCTACCAACTGGGCAGCAGCAGCTCGGTGTTCCAGATCGACGCCAACTTCGGCACGACGGCCGCCGTGATCGAGATGCTGCTCTACTCCCGCCCGGGCCTCGTCGAGCTCCTGCCCGCGCTGCCGGTCGCGTGGGGTGCGTCGGGCAAGGTCACCGGCATCGGCGTGCGCGGCGGGTTCACGGCCGACCTGGAGTGGAAGGACGGCGTGGCGACGAGGCTCCGGCTCACCTCGACCGGCGGCCGCACCACCCGCGTGCGCGCCGGCTCCTGGGCGAAGGACGTCACCCTGAGGGCCGGGGCGAGCGTCACCCTGACCCCCTCGTACAAGTCACAGCGCTACGTTCTCGTCAACCGGGCCGACACCGGCATGGCGATCGAGGTGTCGGCGACATCCGAGTCCGCGCCGCTGGTCCTGGGCGCGCGCACGGGCGGCGCGTCGCAGCAGTGGAAGTTCGCGGAGTCCCTGGACGGCGGCCACCGCCTCACCAATGTGCACTCCGGTCTGACGGCGGACGTCAGCGGCGGTCAGGCCACGGAGAATGCCCCGATCGTCCAGTACCGGGCCACCGGCGCCGACAACCAGCACTGGCGCACGGAGTCCACGGACGGCGACTACGTCCGTCTGGCGTGCGTCCGCACGGGCAAGTCCCTCGGCACGGCCGGCGGTTCTACGGCGACGGGCACGGCGGTCGTCCAGCAGACGTACACGGGTGCGGCGGCGCAGCAGTGGCGACGCGTGGCCGTGTAGGCGGCAAGGGGCGAGGGCTTCACCGGCCCCGGCCGGTCACTCCGTGAGGCCCCCGCCCCACCACTCAGACCCCGGGCCCCGTCAGCTCCCGCATCGGCCACGCCGCCTCGACCACTGCCTGTGCGTCGCCCTTGCGGCGCAGGAAGGACTGGAAGTCCGCCGCCCACTGCGCGTACCACTCGATCTGGGATTCGTGCAGCCGGGCCGGTCCGAGGGAGGCGACCTTCGGGTGGCGGCCGGCTATCGCGGCGGCCAGGAGCGCGGCGGCGAGGGCGTCGGCGGAGGCGTCGTGCGCGGATTCGAGCGTCACGCCGTACTCCGCGCACACCGCCTCGAGGTTCCGCTTGCCCTTGCGGTAGCGGTCCACCGAGCGGTCGATCGTGTACGGGTCGATGACCGGCGCCGGATCCACTCCGCCGAGCCGCTCCCGCAGCGACGGCAGGCCGTGGCGGCGCAGCTCGGCGGAGAGCAGGGTCAGGTCGAACGCGGCGTTGTACGCGACGACGGGCACGCCCGTGCGCCAGTACCCGACGAGCGCCTCGGCGATGGAGTCCGCGACCCGGTCGGCCGGATCGCCGTCGGACGCCGCCTTCTCATTGCTGATCCCGTGCACGGCGACCGCGTCGGCGGGGATCTCGACCCCCGGGTCCGCGAGCCACTGCCGGTGTCCCAGCGGCCTCGCGTCCTTGACCTCTATCACCGCGCCCGTGACGATGCGCGCCTCGCGCGGATCCGTCCCCGTGGTCTCCAGGTCGAAGCCGACCAGCAGCTCCTGGTGCCATCCCATCGCGGCCCCCTTCTTCATGGTGCGTCCCCGTGTCTCCCCAGTGGCCACCACGATGACATGGGGCACTGACAACGGGCCGAGGGCGTTCCGCTTCCCGCCGTGCAGCGGGGTCAGGACACGGGCCGGGCGTCCGCCCAGGCCAGCTCGAATTCTTCGCGATACGTGGGGAAAAGTCCGGCTTCCTCCCCGTCGTGGGGACTGTTCGCCTTCACCACGCGTCCGGGCCCGCGCAGCACGAGGACCGGCGCCTCCATGCCCCTGGCCCGGCGCAGGTACGACTGGACGACCCCGACGCCGTCCGACCCGTCGCCGTCGACCAGATACGCGGTGAACCGTGGCGTCTCGTCGTAGACCTGGATCTCGAACGCGCCCGGGTCGCGCAGCCGGGCCCGCACCCGGCGCATGTGCAGGATGTTCATCTCGACGGCGCGGCTCAGCTCGCCGCGCTTGAGACCCAGCTCGCGCTCCCTGCGCTTGACGGCGCTGGAGGCGGGGTTGAGGAAGAGCAGCCGCACCCGGCAGCCGGACTCGGCGAGCCGGACGAGGCGGCGGCCCGAGAAGTTCTGCACCAGCATGTTCAGGCCTATGCCGATGGCGTCGAGGCGGCGCGCGCCGCCGAAGATGTCCTCGGCCGGGAACTGGCGAAGAAGCCGCACCCGGTCCGGGTGTACGCCCACGACGTCGGCGTACCGGTCGCCGACGAGCTCCTCGACGGCGTCGACGGGGAGCCTGCGGCCGGACGGCACGTCGGAGCCCGCGCCGAGCATCTCCAGGAGCCGCCCGGACGCGCGCTCGGCCTGGGCGAGGACGGCCTCGGACAGGGCGCGGTTGCGCGAGACGACGTTCCGCGTGACCTCGAGCTCGTCGAGGGCGAGTTCGACGTCGCGGCGGTCGTCGAAGTAGGGCTCGAAGCAGGGCCAGTGCTGCACCATCAGCTCGCGCAGCTGCGGCAGGGTGAGGAAGCTGAGGACGTTGTCGTCGGCCGGGTCGAGCAGATAGCCCTTGCGCCGGCTGACCTCGCGCACGGCGACGGCCCGCTGGACCCACTCCTGCCCGGCGGGCCCGGCGGCGGCCACGACCCAGTCGTCGCCGTGGACGGGTTCGTAGATGGGGCGCAGCACTGCGGCCACGACGGCCCGCAGCCGCTGTTCGACCAGGTTCAGCCAGATGTAGGCGCGGCCGGCCCGCTGCGCGCGCGTACGGACCTCGCTCCAGGCGTCGGCGCCCCAGGCGAACTCCGACTCCGGTCCGATCTGGGATCCCATGTCCATCGGCCGTGCCAAGGACACCGCTCCGGGCGGGACGTCAGCGGAGCTCCCCTCGTGACCTGCGTCACCAGGGGGCAGCTCCAGCCCACCCGAGCTCACCCACGCACCGCCTTCCGCTCCCCCGAGCACTCCCCAGCAACGATCAAGGAAGGGTACTCCGGGAGCGGTCGGCGGTGCAGCCGGATGGGCAGGGTAGTTTCTCAACTACCGTTTCTGGGCACGCCGTTCTGGTCCGCGAGGTCGGCGGGAGTGAGCGGATTCATAGCGGTCACGTCCCTGGGGGCCAGTGAGAAGCCCTGCCAGTGGACCGGCATCGGCTGCTGGTCCTCGTCCCGGGCGATGTGGTGGAACCCGATGTTGACCCAGGTGATCGGGTGCGTGAGCGTCTGTCCGCCGACCCACTTGTCGACGCTGGCGCCTCCGCAGTGCCCGGCCGGGTTGTCGCTCGCGTACTGCTCGCACTTCTTGTACTCGGTGAAGTACACGTCGTGCTTGGTGAACGAGCGGCCGGGGAACTTGGCTGTGCGGCCGGGCACGAACTCGTAGGACCTGGGGTGGCCGTCCTTGTTCTTGCCCGCGGTGCTGACGACCCGCCACCAGCGCATGTCCTTCGCGTCACCGGCGAGTTCCTTGGTGACGGGGGTGCGGGTGGTCTTCGTGGTGGGGCTGCCGCTGCCGCTCGGCGCGGTGACCTTGGAGTCGTACTGCTCGACCTTGCTCTTGGGGGAGCCGTCGAGGCCGAAGTTGAGCCGCCAGAAGACGTTGTGGGCGTGGCTCTCGGCATAGGCGCGGGCGCCCTTGCCGATCGGCCAGCCCTTGCCGTCCGTGCCGTTGTAGTCGTACGGGGAGAGGCTGCCGGTCGCGCCGACGTTCGACGTGATCGTCCCGTCGGAGGAGAACCGCCACTCGGTGATGTACTCGTACCAGGACGCCTTGTTGACCGTGTAGACGAGGAGGTCCTTGCCCTGGGCGGTGTAGACCTTGCCGCTGCCGCCGGTGCTCTCGTCGTCGTTGAGCCGGTACGCGTGCCCACGCGCGCGCGTGGTGGTGCACAGGCCCTGCACGTTGCCCCGGTCGGGCACCTTGACGGTCTTGATGGTGCCGCCGGGGCACTCGCCGGGCTTCAGGTTCTGCAGGGCGTACCCGAAGTCGGTACCGGTGACGTCGTCGTACTCGTTCTCACCGTCGTCGTAGGGGACATGGACCTGCGCGAGGCGGGCGCTGGTGAGGACGGCGATCGGCTTGGGCTCGTCCTTGGGCTGGTAGCTGACGTTGTCGAGGACGAGCCCGGACAGCGTGTTGTAGTGCCAGCACATGCGCCAGGTCGTGCCCCCGTCGAGGACCTGCTCGATCTTGTACGCGGTGCTGCAGGCCGGGGCCGCGGCGGCGGGCGCCTGGGGGGCGGCGGTGGCGGGGCCCGCGGCGCTGACGGCGGTGCCGAGCAGGGCGAGGGACGTGAGGGCGACAGCGGCCCGGGCGCGGGCGCGCCGAAGTCTGTTGACGTGCATACGGAATGACTCCTTCAAGCAGGAGGAGAGGCGGGCGTGAGGGACTCAGCCGAGGCGGCCGACGGTGCGCGCGCTGAGGTCGACGACCAGGGCGCGGGTGTCGATCCACGGCCCGTTCCTGACCTTGGTGACGACGCGCAGGCACCGGTGCTCGCCGCAGGCGGTGAGGCCGGACGGGACATGGGCGACGGTCTCCTTGCGGAAGACCATGCCGCTCAGCTCCAGCTGGTCCGTGCCCGTGAGCTGCTTGCCGGTGGCGTCCTTGTAGTCCTTCTTCAGGCCGGCGCCGAGCGGGTCCGCGATGAGGAGCTCGGTGGCCTCCCGCAGCTCGCCGGGGCTCGGCGGCGGCTGCACGCCGTGCGCCGTGTCGGTGTTCTCGACCTTGCCGCTGTCGAGGTTCACGGTCCTGGTCACGACCGTGTCGGCCTTGTAGTCGTAGTAGACGACCTCGGCGCGGCGCTCGGCCGCCTGCGGACCGCTCTGCGTCGGGTCCACCTCGCTGAGGTTCGTGGACAGGTGCTGTGGCCCCCGGTCGCCCTCGACGTCCCGCGCGCTCCTGCGCAGTCCGTTGCTCGCGACGGCGAGCTGTTCGGCGCGCTCGATCTCGTCGTCGGTGAGCGGGTCCCTGCCGACGCCCTTCTCGCCCTCCTTCGGCGCGGCCTCCATCACGCCGTCCTTCGGGATCGCGTCCTGCTGGGCGGAGCCGGCCTTGGCCTGGTCGCCCGCGCCCGCCTCCCCCGGCAGGGTCACGCCCAGCAGCACGGCGGTCGCCGCGGCCGCGACGGCCGCTCCCGCCATCATTTTCCCCAGATGGCGTCTTGCGAGCTCTCGCACATCTTCCCCCTGTTGTCCCCGCGGCCCCACCTGTGGGCGACGGGTATGCGTGGTCTTCCTGTAAGAGGGGCCCAATTCCTAGGTGGTTCCGTCACTTTCGGGAAGACTCTCGCCGAAGTCGCCCGGGGCATCCGGGCCGGAAGTGGAAGAGTCGTACCCATGCAGGTCTGGCCTGGACAGGCGTATCCACTCGGTGCCACTTACGACGGCGCCGGCACCAACTTCGCGGTCTTCTCGGAGGCCGCCCGGCGCATAGAGCTGTGTCTGCTGCACGACGACGGGTCGGAGACCGCGGTGGAGCTGCGGGAGTCCGACGCCTTTGTGCGGCACGCGTACCTGCCCGGCATCATGCCGGGCCAGCGGTACGGCTTCCGCGCGCACGGCCCGTACACCCCGGAGCGGGGTCAGCGGTGCAACTCCTCGAAGCTGCTCCTCGACCCGTACGCGAAGGCGATCAGCGGCCGGATCGACTGGGGCGAGGCGGTGTACGGGTATCCCTTCGGGTCGCCCGACAAGCGCAACGACCTGGACTCGGCACCGCACACGATGACGTCGGTCGTGGTCAACCCCTACTTCGACTGGGGCGACGACCGTCCGCCGCGCACCGAGTACCACCACACGGTGATCTACGAGGCCCATGTGAAGGGCCTCACGATGACGCACCCGGCCCTCCCGGACGAGCTGCGCGGCACCTACGCGGCGCTCGCCCACCCGGCGATCCTGGATCACCTCACGGAGCTGGGCGTGACGGCGCTCGAACTGATGCCGGTCCATCAGTTCGTCAACGACCACCGCCTGGTGGAGATGGGCCTGAACAACTACTGGGGCTACAACACCATCGGCTTCTTCGCCCCCCACAACGCCTACGCCTCCTGGGGCGACCGCGGGCAGCAGGTCCTGGAGTTCAAGTCGGCCGTACGGGCACTGCACGAGGCCGGGATCGAGGTCATCCTCGACGTCGTCTACAACCACACGGCGGAGGGCAACCACCTGGGCCCGACGCTGTCCTTCAGGGGCCTGGACAACGCCTCGTACTACCGCCTCGCGGACGACCGCCGCTACTACATGGACACGACGGGCACCGGGAACTCGCTGCTCATGCGGTCGCCGCACGTCCTACAGATGATCATGGACTCGCTGCGCTACTGGGTCACCGAGATGCACGTGGACGGGTTCCGCTTCGACCTGGCGGCCACGCTGGCGCGGCAGTTCCACGAGGTGGACCGGCTGTCGTCGTTCTTCGACCTGGTGCAGCAGGACCCGGTGGTCTCCCAGGTGAAGCTGATCGCCGAGCCGTGGGACGTCGGCGAGGGCGGCTACCAGGTGGGCAACTTCCCGCCGCTGTGGACGGAGTGGAACGGCAAGTACCGGGACACCGTCCGGGACCTGTGGCGGGGCGAGCCGCGCACCCTCGCCGAGTTCGCCGGGCGGCTGACCGGCTCGTCCGACCTCTACCAGGACGACGGCCGCCGCCCGCTCGCCTCCATCAACTTCGTCACGTGCCACGACGGCTTCACCCTGCGCGACCTGGTCTCGTACAACGAGAAGCACAACGAGGCGAACGGCGAGGGCAACCGTGACGGGGAGAGCCACAACCGGTCGTGGAACTGCGGTGTGGAGGGCGACAGCGACGACCCCGGAGTGCTCGGCCTGCGGAACCGTCAGATCCGCAACTTCATCGCGACGCTGATGCTCTCCCAGGGCGTGCCGATGCTCAGCCACGGGGACGAGCTGGGGCGCACGCAGAACGGCAACAACAACGCCTACTGCCTGGACAGCGAGCTGGCCTGGGTGCGCTGGCCCGAGGACGGCGAGCAGGACGCCCTGCTGGCGTTCACGCGCGCGATGGCGCGGCTCCGGCGTGACCACCCGGTGTTCCGCAGGCGCCGCTTCTTCCACGGGCGGCCGGTCGAGGGCACCCACGACGAGCTGAGCGACATCGCCTGGTTCACTCCGGAGGGCGAGGAGATGACGCGGGACGACTGGGGCGCGGCGCAGGCGCGAGCTCTGTCGGTGTTCCTCAACGGGCACGCGATCTCGGAGCCGGGCCCCCGGGGCGAGCGCATCTCGGACGACTCGTTCCTGCTGCTGTTCAACGCGTCGCCCGACGCGTTGGAGTTCCTCGTGCCGGTCAACCACGGCCGGCAGTGGGAGGTCGTCGTGGACACGTCGCTGCCCGAAGGCGTGCCCCACGGGACCGGCGCGAAGGTAAAGGCCGGTGACCGCCTCACGCTCCTCGACCGGAGCCTGACGGTGCTGCAGCGGCCGGCGTGACTCGTGGTTCCGCCGGGGCCTTCACGAGGAGTGCGACGCCGAACGCGAGGGCCGCGGCGACGCTGCCCACGGTGAAAGCCGCGGCGGGGCCGTGGGACTCGGCGAGGCGGCCCGCCACGGCGAGCGTCACCGCCTGCCCGCCGACGAAGGCGCTCGCGGCGAACGTCATGCCCTCGGCGAGACGTTCGCCCGGCACGGCGCGTTCGGTGAGTCCGAAGCCGGTGATCAGGTTCGGCGCGAAGACGGCGCCGAACACGGTCACCGCCACGTAGAGGCCCGGCATGCTCTGCGTGCCGATCAGCAGGAGGGACAGGAGGGCGGCGGCCGCAGTGGCGACGCGCCAGCGCAGCGCGAGCCCGAAGCGCTCCGGCACGGCGGCCATGGACACGCCGACGACGGCGCTCATGACGCCCATGGCGGCGTAGACGAGGCCCGCCTGGTCCTCCTGGCCGAGCTTCTGGGTGAGCGCCGTGATCCCGGCCCCGCAGCCGCCGAGAAGGATGCCGAGGAGGACGAGGCCGAGGCGCACGAGCCGGACCTCGCGCGGCATGCGGGGTCGCCGGGCGCGCGGCTCCTTGGGGGTGGGCGCCCCCGCGGGCCGCACCGCCGTCGCCGTCGGGTGCAGCGCGAACGCCGTGCCGCAGGCGGCGACCAGGAGAGCGGCGGCCCCGAACGCGTACGCGGGGTGGCCGACGAAGGACGCGACGCCGATCAGTGCGGGCCCGAGGACGAACGACAGCTCGTCCATGGTGCTCTCCAGCGACAGCACGGTGTTCACGACGCGCTCGTCCGCACCCCCGCGGCGGACGAGCGCGACGCCCCGGGCCCTGGCCAGCGGGCCGATCCCCGGCACCGTGGCTCCGGCGAGCACGCCGAGCGCCACCAAGAGCGGCGTGGACGGCCCCGCGAGGGCGCCGAGCGTGTAGCAGGCGATCGCGACGGCGTTCAGCAGCGAGCAGCACAGCACGACGCTCCGCTGGCCGCGCCGGTCGGCGAGCCGGCCGACGACGGGCCCCATGGCCACCTGTCCGAGCGCGAGCGCGCAGGCCACGGTCCCTCCAGTGGCGAGGGAACCGCTCGTCCTGGTGATCAGCAGGACGCTGCCGAACTGGATCACCGCCACCGGCAGCCGCCCCAGGAACGAGATCACCGGGAGCACTACCCCGGTCGCCCCGAGCACCTCGCGGTATGTCGCCGACGTTCCGCCCGCTGCCTGTGCCATCGTTCGAAACTATCGACGGCGCCGGTGACATATGCATGCGGCGATGACACGAAAGACGCCTGGGCGGGTACGTAGGTTCGCATGACGCGCATGACACCGGACCATCACGAGGGCGAGGTCCCCGCCCCGCCCACGGCCACGTACCGGATGCAGCTCCAGCCGGCGTTCCCGTTCGCCGCCGCCGCCGGAGCCGTCCCGTATCTGGCCTCACTGGGCGTCTCGCACCTGCATCTGTCGCCGGTCCTGGAGGCCGTACCCGGTTCCACGCACGGGTACGACGTCGTGGACCACGCGCGCGTGCGGGACGAACTGGGCGGTGAGGCCGGGCTGCGGGCGCTCGCGCGGACGGCGCGGGAGCACGGGCTCGGCCTGATCGTCGACATCGTGCCCAACCACATGGCGGCGGCGGCCGGGCTCAACCGGCCCCTCCAGGAGGTACTGCGGGACGGGCCGCACTCCGCTTACGCGCACTGGTTCGACATCGACTGGGAGGCGCAGGGCGGGCGGGTTCTGCTGCCCGTGCTCGGCCACCGGCTGAGCCACGAACTGGACCACCTGGAGGTGGACGGCCGTGTGCTGCGCTACTACGAGCACGCGTTCCCGCTGCGCGAGGGCACGGAGACGCTGCCTCTTCCCGAGTTGCTCGACGCGCAGTGGTACCGGCTCGGCTGGTGGCGTCTGGCCCGCACCGAGCTCAACCTCCGGCGTTTCTTCACCATTTCGGACCTCATCGGGGTCCGCGTGGAGAACCGTGAGGTGTTCGACGCCACCCACGAGAAGATCGTCCAGCTGCTGCGCGAGGGCGTCCTCGACGGGCTGCGCGTCGACCACCCCGACGGCCTCGCGGACCCCGGCGCCTACCTGAAGGACCTCGCCGACGCGGCCGGCGGGCGCTGGACCGTCGTCGAGAAGATCCTCGGTGAGGACGAGCAGCTGCCCGCCGCCTGGCCGGTGGCAGGCACGACGGGCTACGACGCGCTGCGCCGGATCGACGGCCTGTTCACCGACCCGTCGGGCGCGGACGAACTGCTCGGCCTGTTCCGGCGCTTCACGGCGGCGCCCGCCGACCGGGGCGGCGACTGGAACGCCACGGCGCGCCGCGCGGCGTACAAGGTCGTCACGCACGAGCTGGCGGCCGAGGTGGACCGCCTCACGCGCGAGGCGGTCAGGCTGTGTGCCGCGGACGCGGCCCTGCGCGACCACGCCCCGTGGGCCCTGCGCGCCGCCGTACGCGAACTCCTGGTCCGCCTCGACGTGTACCGGCCGTACGCGACCGGGGGCGCGGACCCCGAGAGCGTCCTCACGCCCGAGGACGCCGAGGACGCGAAGGCGGTGTTCACCGTCGCCGAGGAGGCCAAGGCGGTGGACACCGTGCGGGATCTGGCACTCGGGAAGCGCGGGTCGGGGCCCGAACACGGCGCGTTCCGGGCGCGGTTCGCGCAGACGGCGTCCGCGCTGCGGGCCAAGGCGGTCGAGGACACGGCGTTCTACCGGCACGCGCCCCTGCTGTCCGCGACGGAGGTCGGCGGTACGCCGCAGAGCCCCGCTGTGGACCCGGAGTCGTTCCACGCGTACTGCGCGCGCGTGCAGCGCGACTGGCCGTACACGGGCACCGTGTTGTCGACGCACGACACCAAGCGGAGCGCCGATGTGCGGGCGGGGATCTCCGTGCTCACGCAGTGTCCCGGGCGTTGGGCCGATCTGCTCGCGGAGGTCACCGAGCGGACCGCGCGCGAGGGCGGCGCGAGCTCGCCCGATGCGCAACTCGCCTGGGCGGCCTGGCAGACGGCGGTCGGGTTCGGTCACCAGGACGGCGAGCGGCTCCAGGACGCGATGCTCAAGCATGTGCGCGAGGCCGGGCTGCACACGAGCTGGACCGAGCCGGACGCGGACTACGAGAAGGCGGTACGCGACTTCGTGGCGGCGGGCCCGTGCGGGCCGCCCAGGGAGGCCGTCGCCGCGTTCGCGGACTCGTTGCGGCCCCATGCGCGCGCGAACGTCCTGGGGGCCGCTCTCGCCCATCTGACGATGCCGGGGGTGCCGGACGTCTACCAGGGGACGGAGCGCGAGTACCGGGCACTGGTGGATCCGGACAACCGTGCGCCGGCCCGCTTCGACCTGAAGCTGCTGAACTCCGGTGAGGGGTCCGTGCCCCTCGATCTGTCCGACGAGAAACTGGCGCTCACCGTCGCCGCGCTGCGGCTGCGCCGGGCGCACCCGGAGTGGTTCGGCGGCGAGTCGACGTACGATCCGCTGCCCGCGCGGGGGGCGGGCGCCGCGCACTGTGTGGCGTTCGCACGCTCCGGGGAGGCCGTCGCCGCCGTGACCCGGCTGTCCCTGCGCCTCGCGGAGTCGGGCGGCTGGCGTGACACGGAACTGCCGCTCCCGGAGGGCCGCTGGGTCGACCTGCTCGTCCCGGGACGGGAGTTCACCGGCCACGCACGCGTGGAGGACCTGTTCGACCGGCTTCCGGTGGCGCTCCTGGTGCGGGCGCCGGTCGGCTGAGGAGGGCGTCCGGGGGCAGTTCACGGGCGGCGCGCGCGGACAGGAGTCGTTCAGCCGGCCTCCGGTTGTGCTCCTCGTGGCGCGCACCCGTCAACTGACGAGTACCGGCGGCGTTTTCTGGCCGCGTGTGATCAAGCTGCTCTCCGAGGCCGTCGGCTAGCCCTTCCTCGCCCCGGCGGGCCCCGGGCCGCACCAGCGATGAGGCACCCGATGCCGCCTTCTTGACAGGTGCCGCGCAGCGTGGGGTACTGCGGGATGCGACGCGGGGAGCACCAACGGGGGTGAGTCACCTGACGGAGCAGCGCTACCCGAATGTGGCCGAACTGGTCCAGTCAGCACGGGAGCTGGCGTCTCACCGACCCGACCTGTGCGTTCTACGCCAGGTCGGGACCTCACGCGCGGGCCGGCCGCTGCACCTGTTGTCGGTGGGGCACGACCACCGCGCGGTGCTCGTGGTCGCGGGCGCGCACGCGAACGAGCCGGCCGGTGGCTCCACTCTACTGCGCCTGGCCGAACGGGCCCTGATGGAGCGGGAGTTACGCACCGACTGCTCCTGGCACTTCCTGTTGTGCGCCGACCCCGACGGCGCGGATCTGCACCGCACCCCCGCGCCGCGCACCCTGCTCGACTACCACCGGCACTTCTTCCGCCCCGCGGGCCCCGAGCAGCCCGAGTGGTCGCCCTCCGTGCTGCCGCCCGACCGGCTGCCGCCCGAGACTCGGGCCCTGACCGGAGTCATCGACGAGCTGCGCCCCTTTCTCCAGGTGTCCCTGCACGGCACCGACCTGGGCGGTAGCTGGGTGCAGCTGACGCGGGACATACCGGGGCTCGCGGAGCCGTTCGCCAAGTCGGCGGCGGAGCTGCACATCCCGGTGGAGACGGGGGCGTCGGACGCGGCGGGCTGGCCCGCGACGGGGCCCGGCGTCCATGTGATGCCCGAGCCCGGCGCCGAGGCCGCGTTCCCCAGCCTGCCGGACGACGCCCGGCACAGCACCTGGCACCACGCCCACCGCTACGGAGGCCGCACGGCGATCGTCGAGGTCCCGATGTGGGCGAGCGACCTCGTGGACGATCCGGCGCCGCACCCCGCCCCCGACCGGGCGCTGCGGCGCCTCGCGTTGCGACTGAGCCGGGACACACTCCTCGTGGAGGAGATCCTCCAGTCGGCGCTGCCGCGGCTTCCCGAGGTGGACGGGCCGCTGATGCGGGCGGCGCGCTGGGCCGTCGCGCTGGTGCCGGGCCTCGCGCACGACTGGCTGAAACCGCCGCCGCCGGACGCGACGATGGCGTACGTGGGGAGCATCGACGCGTTCTCCAGACGGCTGCCGCTGCGGGCGGCCGCGATGCTCCTGCGGGTCCTGAAAGAGGCCGGCGACCCGGACACGGAGCGTCTTGAGCAGCTGGTGACCCACTGGTGCGACGCGTTCGCGGAGCGGTTCAGTGCGCGCTGGGTGCCGCTGGAGCACCAGGTCGAGCACCAGTCGCGTACGACCGTCGCGGCCGTGCGGCACACGCTCGCGGCGGGTGGCTGACTGCGAACATCCGCTGGAACGACCGGAGTTGCAACGCCCCTGAATCAGGCGGAGTCGGCGGAGAGCCGGAACGACATCCGCCCGAAGCCGACCTGGTCGCCGTCCTGGACGACCGCCGCGCCGACCACCCGCCGCCCGTTGACGGACGTGCCGTTGGTGGAGCCGAGGTCACGCAGCACCCACATGCCGCCCTGCCTGCTCAGTTCGGCGTGCACCCGGGAGACGGTCTCGTGGCTGAGCCGCAGTCCGTTGGCCGGGTCACGCCCGATGCGCAGCGGGTAGGGGTTGTTCGGCGACGGCAGCTGCAGCTTCGGGAGCCGCTCGCGCTGCCACGCCCCGCGCAGCCGCACCGTGAAGCCGGAGACCGCCGCCACGGTGCCGAAGACCGCGCGGGACCAGCGGCCCTCGGTGTGCAGATCGGCGGTGAGCGCGGCCAGTTCGTCGGACCGGCGCGCGGCGAGTGCCAGCTCCATGCGCCGTACGAATGTGTCGTGCGACAGCCTGCCCAGTGCGGCGCCCTCTCGGAGCTCCCGCAACGCCCTGTCGCGCTCGGCGTCGGACAGCCGCGCGGGGTACGTATGGTGCTCGAACGAGGAGGTCACGTACGTGATTGTCCGGCAGCGCGGCCGAGGTGTCCAGAAAACGACGAACTTCAGCCCGCCCCCGTACGGCCTTGACCAGCAAGGACGGTGGTTTGACGGAGTGTGCGGAAAACCGGGCGCGCCCGGCGCGGGCCCGCTGCTACGTTCGGCAGCCCGGACCGCCACCCGGCGCGTTCGCCTGGACCAGGAGATTTCTTGACTGCTGCACCGCACGGAAGCCCGCACCCGGCGCACGACGACACCCGTCCGGTCGTCCGCGCACTGACCGAGGAAGACGTTCCGCTTTTCCGTACGTTCGATGATCCGGGCCTGGTCGGCCGCGTCATCACCGGCGTCGGATATCGCACCGTCACCGAGGGCGGCGACTACCGCCCCGAGTGGACCTGGGTCGCCCTGCGGGAGGGGCGCGTGGTCGCGCGAGCCGCCTGGTGGGGCGGCAAGGACGACACGGAACCGGTGAACCTGAACTGGTTCGACGTCCTGGAGGACGACATCGAGGCGGGCGCCGAACTGCTGCGGCAGGCCCCGTTCGACGTCGAGTACGAGCTGATCCTGCCCGCGGGCTGGCGTGAGGACCCGCGGACGCGGGCGGCCGCCGAGGCGCGGATGGAGGCGGTCACGCGGGCCGGCAAGAAGCTGCTCGTGGAACGGCTGCGCTACCGGTGGACGCCCGAGAACGGTCTGCCGGAGCGCCCCGGCCGCCTGGAGTTCCGGGCGGAACCCGACGACGAGGTGATCCTCGACGTGCTGCGCCGGGTCCACTCGGCGACGCTCGACGCGCACGCGCGCCGCGCCATCGAGGAGTCCGGCCTCGACACGGCCGCGCAGGAGGAACTGGACTTCTTCCACTGGTGCCCGTCACCGCGCGAGTGGTGGCAGCTGGCGTACACACCGCAGGGCGAGCTGGCCGGCCTGCACATCCCCGCCCACAACCCCGGCGGGCCGTGCATCGGGTTCATCGGCGTGGTCCCGGAGCAGCGCGGCCACGGATACGCGTACGACCTGCTGGTCGAGTCGACGCACTTCCTGGTGGAGCAGGGCGCCGAGTTCATCGCCGGGGCGACGGACGACGGGAACTTCCCGATGGCGGCGAACTTCGCGAAGGCCGGGTACCCGGTCACGGAGAAGCGCATCAACTTCGTCTGAGGTTCACCGGCCGGTTCGGCGGCGGGTCCGATCCGGCGAGGAATGCGCGGAACCCACTGCGAATCCCAGCGGATCGATCTCCGCTGACGCAGGATGGACGGGTCGTCACTGTCGGCAGACAAGGGGGAACCGTCCGTGCAGTTCGAGGTGTGGGCACCACAGGCAGAGCGGGTCGCGCTCCACTGCGAAGGCACCACGCGCGCGTTGGAGCGCGACCCGGACCGCGAGGGGTGGTGGGCGGGCGAGGCCGACGCGCAGGACGGTTCGCGCTACGGGTTCGCGCTCGACGACGGGCCGGCGCTGCCCGACCCCCGCTCGCGCCGCCAGCCGGACGGGCCCGAGGGCCTGAGCGCGGTCGTCGACCACGCGCGGTACACATGGCGCTCGGAGTCGGGGCCGGGCAGCGGCCTCCCCGGCGCGGTCCTGTACGAGCTGCACGTGGGGACGTTCACGCGTGAGGGCTCGCTCGACGCCGCGGCCGAACGGCTGGGCGACCTCGTCGAGTTGGGCATCACGCATGTGGCGCTGATGCCGCTGTGTCCGTTCCCCGGCCGGCACGGCTGGGGCTACGAGGGCGTCAGCCCGTGGGCGGTGCACGAGCCGTACGGGGGCCCCGAGGCGCTGAAGCGTTTTGTCGACATGGCGCACGGGCTCGGGCTCGGCGTCGTCCTCGACGTGGTCCACAACCACCTGGGCCCCTCGGGCAACCATCTGCCCGCGTTCGGGCCGTACTTCACCGACACCCATCACACGCCCTGGGGCGCCGCGGTCAACCTCGACGCCCCCGGTTCCGACGAGGTGCGCGCGTACTTCGTCGGCAGCGCGCTCGCCTGGCTGCGCGACTACCGGATCGACGGGCTGCGCCTCGACGCGGTGCACGCGCTGCGCGACACGCGCGCGGTCCACTACCTGGAGGAGCTGTCCACGGCCGTCGACGCCCTGGCCGAGGAGCAGGACAGGACCCTGTTCCTGGTCGGCGAGTCGGACCTCGGCGACCCGCGCGTGATCACCCCGCGCAGCCACGGCGGCCTCGGGCTCCAGGCGCAGTGGAGCGACGACTTCCACCACGCCCTGCACACGGCGGTGACGGGCGAGTCCCAGGGCTACTACGAGGACTTCGCGAAGGCGCCGATGGCCGCGCTCGCCAAGACCCTGAGCCGGGGCTACTTCCACGACGGCACGTACTCGACGTTCCGTGGCCGGCATCACGGGCGCCCCATCGACCGCACCCGCACCCCCGCGCACCGGCTGCTCGGCTACGCCCAGACCCACGACCAGATCGGCAACCGCGCGCAGGGCGACCGGCTCTCCGCGAGCCTGTCCCCCGGGCTCCTCGCGTGCGCGGCCACGCTCGTGCTGACGGCGCCCTTCACGCCGATGCTGTTCATGGGCGAGGAGTGGGCCGCCGGCACCCCGTGGCAGTTCTTCACCGACCACACCGACCCGGCGCTCGCCGACGCCGTACGCAAGGGCAGGCGGCGGGAGTTCGCGTCGCACGGGTGGGCCGAGGAGGACATTCCCGATCCGCAGGACCCGGCGACCCGGGAACGCTCCTGCCTGGACTGGTCGGAGCCGGACAGCGACTCTCACGCGCGCGTGCTGGCCTGGTACCGCGAGCTGATCGCGCTGCGCCGTGCCCGGGCCGACCTGATGGACTCCGACCTGGCGGCCGTGCGCGTGGCGTACGACGAGGAGGCCCGCTGGATCGCGTACCGGCGGGGCGATCTGCGGGTGGCGGTGAACCTGTCGGACGAGCCGGCAGCGGTGCCGGTCGGCCGGAACGGTTACCGGGTGCTCGCCGCGTGGGAGCCGGTGGGGCTGCCCGGCGAGGACGGTCTGCTCACCGTCCCTCCGCGGTCGTGCGCGGTGCTCGTCGGGCCGTAGGCCGGCTCATAAGGAGCTTCAGCCGGTCTCCGGGTCCTTGTCGGGGAGTTCCGTCACGAGTTCGAGGAGGATCGCCTCCCACGCGCGCTCCAGCTGGGTGCGCAGCAGCGGCACGGGGCTGTCGTCCGTGCCGTGGAGGCGCTCCCCGAGGCGTACGAGGGTGTCGCACCGCGCCAGCCACAGGCCGCGCAGGCTGGCGCGGGGGCCATAACCGGCGAGGGTCGCCGCGCGGACGGCCGCGCGGGCGCCGACCGAGATGCTCAGGCCCGCGATGTCCTCGGCCGGGTCGCCGATGACGGCGTCGGTCCAGTCGAGGACGCCGCGCACCCGGCCGTCAGGGGTCACGGTGAGGTGCTCGCCCCTGAGGTCGTTGTGGACCACGACGGCGCCGGGCTGCGGGGCGAGCTGGGCGGCGGCCTGCGGGGTCAGCTGCCCGAGGCGTGCGGTCTCGAACTCGCCGTCACCGCCGAGGAGTTCGGCAGCCCGCGCACCCTCCCGGCGCACTGCGTCGAGGGAGCGCGGCGCGGTCCTCGTGAGCCCGAGCGCCTCGGCCCGCGCGGCGGGCACCTCCCGCAGGCCGCCGAGCAGCCCCGCGAGGTCCTCCTCGCCGACCGCGGTGACGTCGACGACCTCGCCCGACGCGCCCTGCAGCCGCGTATCGAGGGTGTACGTGCGCCCGGTCGCCCACTCGCCGGACGCGAGAGAGGCGGGCACGGCGATGCCGACGTGCTGGCGCACGAGGTCACGGAGCCTGATCTCGCGGCGCTGGCGCACGGACGACGGCGCGTCGAGGGCGAGGCGCAGCACATAGCGGGTGCCGACCCACCAGGTGGAGTGCTCGCCGCCCTCGGCCACGGCACTGACGTCGAGCCGCCCGCCGTCGGGGAGGAGGGTGTCCAGCAGTCTTCGTACGGTGTCCTGAGTGGGCCGCGGGGCGTCGGACATGGCGTCTAGCTCACGATCGCCATGTCCCGCGACGTGCTGTTCAGCCGTCGCACGCCGTCCTCGGTGACCGTCACGATGTCCTCGATGCGCACCCCGAAGCGGCCCGGAAGGTAGATGCCCGGCTCCACGGAGAAGCACATTCCGGGGACGAGGGGCAGTTCCTCGCCCTCGATCATGTAGGGCGGTTCGTGGGTGGTGACGCCGATGCCGTGGCCGGTGCGGTGGATGAAGAACTGGCCGTAGCCGAACTCGGTGATCACAGCGCGGGCGGCGCGGTCGACGTCCTGGCAGGCGGCGCCCGGCTCGACCGCCGCGCAGCCCGCCGCCTGCGCCTCGCGCACCACGTCGTGGACGCGCTGCTCCTCGGCGGTGGGCTCGCCGACATGCACGGTGCGGGAGGTGTCGGAGCCGTAGCCGTGCTTGAGGCCGCCGAAGTCGAGGACGACCATGTCGCCGTTCTCGATGACGCGTTCGCCCGCCTCGTGGTGCGGGTTGGCGCCGTTCGGGCCCGATCCGACGACGGTGAAGTCGACCTGCGAGTGCCCGAACTGCCGCAGCAGATCGGCGAGATCGCCCGCGACGTCGGTCTCCCTGCGGCCCGCGAAGGGCACCTTCTTGATCTCCTCGTACGTGGCGTCGGCAGCCTCGCCGGCGGCCGTGAGCCGTTCGAGTTCGGCCGCGTCCTTGACGGCGCGCATCATCGGCAGGGCCTCCGTGAGGGAGGCGTACGAGGTGTCGGGCAGTGTCTTCTGCAGCCCGATGAGGTGCATCGCCCACGCGTTGTCGCTGATGCCGAAGCGCCCGGAGCCGTCGAGGAGGGGCGCGGTCACCGCGTACGGGTCCTTGCCGTCGGTCCAGTCCCGCAGGGTGAGGGCGTCCGCTCCCACCGCCTTCGCGGCGTCCGGTGCCTCGAGCGTGGGGACTACGAGGACGGGGTCCCGGCCCGGGGCGAGGACGAGCATCGTGAGGCGCTCGGTGTCGGCGGTGGGCGAATAGCCGGTGAGCCAGACCATGTCGGGGCCGGGGGCGACGAGGACGCCGGCGAGCCCCGCGTCGGCCGCGGACCGGGCGGCGCGCTCCATCCGGGCCTTGTAGTCGTCGGCCGTGAACGGCGCGGGCGTGGCGGTCATCCGGTCCTCCGGGTGCTCCGAGCTGAACATCGCTTCTACAAAAAGGACGTACGGGCAGCATCCTGCCCGCCCGCCGGGCCTGACGCGAGTCAGTTCCCGCATGCGCGCGCCACCCGCCCGGACCACCACCTAACGCCAACCCATTGTTCAACCATTACAACTAATGGTTAGATCGGCAGCATCCGTTAACCCCCTTCTCCGAAGGACGTACAACCATGCTTGTACTGGCCCAGATCAGCGACCTGCACCTCGACGGGACCCCGCGCGCCACGGCGCGCGCCCGGCGCGTGATCGACCACCTCCGGGCGCTGCCGGGCCCCTTCGACGCCCTCCTGGTCACCGGCGACATCGCGGACCACGGCGCGGAGTCCGAGTACGAGGAGGCGGCGGAGCTGCTGGGGCTGCACACGGGCGGGCCGAGCGACGGCGGCCCACCGCCCCCCGGCGCCCCTTTCCCCGGCCTGCCTTTCCCCGTCCTGACCTGTCCCGGCAACCACGACAGCCGGGCGCCCTACCGCAAGGCGCTGCTGCGCGAACCCGCGGCCGAGGGGCCGGTGAACCACGCCCACCACGTCGGCGGCGCCGTGGTCCTCATGTGCGACTCCAGCATTCCGGGCGCCGACGAGGGCCGGCTCGACGAGGAGACGTACGGCTGGCTGGAGGACACCCTCGACGGGCTCGACGGCGAGACGCCCGTCCTGCTCGCGTTCCACCACCCGCCGGTGGCGCTGCACCACCCGCTGCCCGACGCGTACCAGCTGGACCGACCACGGGAGCTGGCCGCTCTGCTGGAGCGGCGGCCGGAGATCGCCGGGATCATCGCGGGGCACGCGCACACCCCGGCCGCCACCGTGTTCGCGGGCCGTCCGCTGGTGATCGGCCCCGGCGTGACCTGGACGCTGCGGCTGCCCTGGGAGGGCGAGGGTGTGGCGGACCGGGACGCTCCGGTGGGCCTGGCCTTCCACATCCTCGACGACGAGCGGCGTCTGACGACGCACTTCCGGGTGGTCTGATCTCCCCCCGTAGGGCGCTCCCCTAGGTCACCACTCCAGGAGTCACCGCCAGCACCTGGCGCACGCCCGACTCGTGCCGGACCGTCAGCGTGACCTGCCGGCCCGGACGCGCGGACTCCACCGCCTGGGCGAGGGCGCCCGCGGAGCCGATCCGGGTCTCGCCGAAGGCGATCAGCACGTCGCCGCGGACGAGACCCGCCGTGTAGCCGGGACCGGGCACGTGCACGCCCACGAGCAGCGCCCCCGCACCCTTGGGCGCGTCCACCGCCTCGACGCCGAGCGCCGCCCGCACGGGGCGTGCGGAGGGCGACGGGGACGCGGAAGAGGTGGGCGGATGTGACGGCGTGAGCGCCGGCGGCCGCGGCGCCGCCCCCGCCTGCTGTTGCATCTCGGCCAGCTTGCTCATGCCTATGACGGCGGCGCCGACCGTGCCGAGGCCGACCCCCGACAGCACGAGCACGGCCCCGAACAGCAGGCCGAGCAGCAGAGTGACGAGGCGCTTGCCGCGGCGCCGCGCCGCATGCGGGCGGCGGCCGCCCGAACCGTTCCCCCGGGCCGCCGCCTCACGGCGCGGGGCTCCGGGCATCGACTTGGGGCGCAACGCGGTCTGTTCCATGGCCCACCTCCGGCCAAAGCCCTACCCGTCCGCGTCCGGCGCGACGATTCCCGAACGAGTGAGACTGAACCGGGCATTTCTGGCATCGGGTCAGCCGCCGTGCCCTCCGTGCCCCCCATGTCCGCCGTGCCCCGCACCGTGGTCGAACTTCATCGCCTCGGCGGGCATCACCACGAACGGCCGCATCATGCCCATGTCCTCGTGCTCCAGCAGATGGCAGTGATACATGAAGCGCCCGTACGCGCCGTCGAACCGGCCCATGACGCGCAGCATCTGGCCGGGCAGCGCCCGGAAGACGTCCTTGTAGCCGCGCTCGTTCGGCGGGAGCGGGACCGGCGTGGCCGGGTCGGGCGCGAGCGGCACGCGCGTGCCGCCGGCCGTCACGTCGAACCCCGACACGTCGTACGTGTCACGGCCGAGGATCTGGAAGTCGGCGAGATGGATGTGCATGGGGTGCACGACGGGCGGGTTCACCGCGAGGTTGAGGAAGCTCCACTGCTCGTAGCTTCCCTCGGCGACGGTGAAGCCGAGGCCGTCGTTGAACGTGCGGGAGGTGCGCCGGTACGTCTTCGACGTGCCGTTGGCGCCACGGAGTTGGATGACGCCGTCCGCTGGGACTTCGACCTCCCCTTCGACCTCGGTCATCTCCCAGATCTCGGGGTGACCACCGCCGCCCTTCGTGGCGGGCGGGGTCAGCACGATCAGCCGGTGCCCGTGCTCGATGTCGTGCGTCAGGCGGCGGAAGGATCCCGAGAGCACCTCGGGCAGCTCGAACGGGTCGTCCGCGCCGCACTCGCCGACGCGGAACTCCATGACGTGCGGATAGCGCACGTTGTTCGCCGGGTCGGGTACGCCGGGCGCCTGGCCCGCGCCCTTGTTGACGAGGCGTACGCGGCGTCCCGCGAGCGCGCGGAAGTCGATGAGCAGGTCCATGCGCTCGGCCGGCGCGACGGTCAGCGTGGGCAGCGCCTCGTCGAAGTCGACCGGCACCGGCCGCGGCAGCAGCCCGCCGTCGCTGCCGATCTGGTGCAGGACACCAGGCACCGGGTTGTCGTCCTCGTCGATCAGAACGAGGTCGTAGATCCGGGCGTTCGACGCGTTGACCAGGCGGAAGCGGTGCCAGGCCGCGTCCACTTCGGCGTAGGGCCAGATGCGGCCGTTGACGGTGGTGTACGGGCCCGCGAAGGGCACGGAGACCGGCTTGCCCGTCTCCGGGTTCTTCTCCTGGACGATCACGGTCTTGTGCAGCAGGCGGCCGTTGAGCGCGCCGTCCTCGTCCGTGTCGAGGTTGCGGTCGGCGACGAGGAGCGGGATCTCCCGCTCCCCGGAGGGGAGTTGGAGCGCGTCCTCCTCGTCGTCGCGGACGAGGTAGGTGCCGTAGAGGCCCGTGTGGACGTTCCACCGCGTCACGTTCATGGCGTGGTCGTGGTACCACCACTGGACCGCCTGGTGGTCGTTCGGGTACTCGGAGAGCTGGGCGTCGCCGTAGCCCACCGCGTTGTCCGCCCAGCCGTCGTTGCCGCCGCCGGTCTGCGCGCCGTGCAGGTGAGTGACGGTCCAGGCGGGCAGGGCGGCGACGTCCGCGATCGGCGGGACGCCGTCGCGGCCCGGTTCGGTGCTCGGGTTGGGGTTCGCCGCCGGCACCTCGACGGCGGTGACCGGGTACTCGCTGCCCTTCGGAATGCGGTTGGTCCAGGCGATCCGGACGCGCTGCCCGCGCCGGACCTCGATCGTCGGCCCCGGCACCGATCCGCCGTACCCCCACATGAGTGTCGGCGGGAGCTGCGGGTGCAGCCGCACCCACGTCGGCCGCAGCGCGATCTCGGTCTCCCGCAGGACGTCCGTGGAGTCGGGACGCAGGACGGGCGGAACGGTCAACGGCGCGACGTACGGCGCCAGTTCACCGTCCGCCGCGGCGGGCGCGGAATCCCGCGCCGCGCCCGCCAGGCCGTCCGTGATCCTCTCGATGATGTCGGTCATGGTGAGAACACCCCCGTGTTCTGTGTTACATCCCCCGTGGTGCGGCCGGTCGATGGCCGCCTTCACCCCACAGGACTCACCACACCCCACGAGGGTTCCATGAACCCCTCATTCCGGCTGAAAAGGTTCGGCAACCTTCCCGGTACGAACCCATGCGCGCGCCGGGCCAGGTCGTCGGCCCCGTAACGGCGGCATTCGCGGTGCCAGTTGAGGATCCCGGCCATCCAGTTCTGGAGCTCCCGCACGTAGCCGTCCATGGTCGCCCGGGCCTCGCGCGACAGCTTGAAGTCGTCGTACAGGACGGGGAATTCATGGGTGGCGACATGCTCGAACTGCTGCATGCGCTGCGTCATCAGGTCGTGCACGACGCCGAGCGCGGTCGGGTAGTCGCAGCCGAAGAAGTTCTGCACGACGAGGATGCCGTTGTGGATCTCGCCCTCGTACTCGATCTCCTTCTGGTACGAGAACACGTCGTTCAGGAGCATCGCGTAGTCGACGGCCGCGTTCTCCAGGGAGCGGACCGGTCCGCTGCGGTAGACCTCCGGGGGCACGGCGGGGCCGTGGCCGAGGCCGCACAGGCTCATGGTGAGGTCGGCGCCGAACGTGGCGCGGCGCATCTCCAGGTAGTCGACGGGGTCCGGGATACGGTTCTGGAGCTGGTTGGACAGCTCCCACACCCAGCTCTGCGTCATGACGTCGATGGCCGCCTTCAGGGTGCGCCGCTGCTCGGTCGCCATCCCGGCGGCGGTGCGGGCCCACAGGTCGGCGAGGCCGCGCTCCATCGCGTTCACGGGCGGCGGGATCTCGCCGCCGTCGACGGGCATGCACGCGGAGAGCCGCTCGGTGCACAGCTTCGCCGCGGCGAGGTCACGCCGGTGCCCGAAGACGAGCGGGTAGTAGTCGTCCCCGTACGTCCCCCAGGCCAGCCAGTGCGCACTCAGGTCCAGGGCGTCCTGGTCCCCGTCGGGGTCGAGACCGGCCGAGCACAGGGGCAGGTCGTAGGCGGCGAGCTTGTCCTCGTCCCAGACGCCTTCCGCCAGGATTCCCATGGCGTGCGCCCACGGCGTGATGCGCCGGCGGGCCTCCTCCAGGCCGGGGTTCAGCCGGAGCGGGAACGGCATGTAGAAGTCGGGGATCAGGGACGGGCCCACCTTCTGGTACGGCACATGCGTGTAGGCGCGCAGCCGCTCTGCGCCGGCCGCCGCGAGCAGCGCCCCGACGTCCGCGCCGGACGTGCCGATCCCGGTGGGCCCCGCCGGCGGGTTGCTCCCCGTCGCCCCCTCGTTCATGTACCGGCTGGAGCGCAGATGCCATTCGTGGCCGCCGGACTGCCAGTCCTGGAGGCCCCGCGTGTAGGAGGCGACCGCGGCGACCTCGGGCCGTGTGAGCCCCTTCTCGACGGCGAGGGCGGGCACTTCGGTGAGCGCGGTGTGCTCGAACTGGTGGAGGCGCGAGGTGAGGATGTCGTTGACGGTCTGCGCGGCCTCCTGCGTCGTACAGCCGAAGAAGGTCTCCAGGACCAGTACGCCGTTGCTCAGCTCGCCCTCGTCCTCGACCTCCCGCTGGTACGAGAAGAGGTCGTTGCGCAGGTGCACGGCGTCGGAGAACGTCTCCATCAGGACGCGAAGCGGCCTCGACCCGGCGACGGACGCGGGCACTTCGGAGGTCGCGTACTCGACGAGCCCCGCCGACCAGGGCGCGCCGCCGACCTTGCGGCGCATCTCGATGTACTCGACGGGGTTGGAGATCCGCCCCTCGTTGATGTTGGACAGCTCCCACATCGACTCGTTGAGGAGGTGTTCGGTCGACTCGGCGAACCTTCTGCGCCAGTCCACCGACATGGCGGGCACGGTGCGCGCCCAGAGGTCGGCGAGGCCCGCCTCGACCGGGTTCTGCGGCTCGGGCACGGGGGTGGACAGGTCCATCGGCATGAACAGGGGCAGGCGGTCCAGATAGGCCTTGCCGCCCTCGCGGTCCATGGTCCGCTTGAACGTCTCCAGGAAGTGGTCGTCGAAGAAGAAGACCCACACGTACCAGTCGGTGACGAGGGACAGGGCGGGCCCGTCGCAGTCGGGGTGGGTGTACGCGCACAGCAGTCCGTAGTCGTGCGCGTCGAGGTCGCTCTGCTCCCAGATGCCCGACCCCTCCAGCATGCCCATCTCGCGGGCCCACTGCGTGGAGTGCGCCCGCGCCTCGTCGAGGTGTGGATTGAGCCGCGCCTGGTACGGCATGTAGAAGTGCGGCAGTTCGAACGGCTGCGTCATGGCCCGGCCCTACCCGTGGCCTCCGGCGGGCATCCGGACGGCGGCACATGATCGCACCATCGCGTGAACCGACGACTGAGGAGCGTCCGGACGGGGAAAAGGGCGGTACCCGATCCCACCCGATCCCCAGCTGAGGAGTCCTCGGTGAGCCAGGCCACGGAGCCGTTGATCGTCGTAGGCGTCGACGGTTCGAAGCACTCGAAGGAAGCCCTCCGCTGGGCCGTGCGGCAGGCCACGCTCGTCGGCGGCCGGGTGCACGCCGTCATGAGCTGGGAGTGGTCCACGAATCCCTTCAGCCTCGGCGGGCCCGCCGACGTGGGCACGGCGGCCGGCGGCCGCGAGCTGGTCTCCTCCGAGGAGACCTCGCGCGTCAGACTGATCGACATCGTCACGGAGACGGTCGGCGAGAGCCCGCCCGTCCCGGTGCACAGCCGCATGGTGCAGGGGCCCGCGGCGAAGGTCCTCGTCGAGGCGTCCGGGGCCGCCGATCTCCTGGTCGTGGGCACCCGCGGCTACGGCGGCTTCAAGGGGGCGCTGCTCGGCTCGGTGAGCCAGCAGGTGACGCAGCACGCGCACTGCTCGGTCGTGGTGGTGCGGGAGAAGTCCGACAGCTGACGCGAGCGGGGGCACGCCCCCGTCGTCCACCCGACGGGGTGTCAGCGGGGCATGTCAGAGTGCCCTCATGGACGATGCCCGAGAGTTCCCGCGCCAGTACGCCCGCACCCGCCGCTTCGCCCTGGGCGCCCCGAGCCGGTTCACGGTCTCGGCCGACGGCCGGCGCGTCCTGTTCCTGCGCACGGGCGGCGGCGCCGACCCCGTGAGCGCCCTGTGGCTCCACGAGGACGGTGAAGAGCGGGTCCTCGTGAATGTCTCGCGCACCGCGCGCGCAGGTGACGTGCCGGCCGCCGAGCGCGTGCGCAGGGAGCGGGCGCGGGAGAGCGCGGTCGGGCTCGTCTCGTACTCGGCCGACGCCGAGTGCCGCACCGTCGTGTACGCCCTGTCGGGAGCGCTCTGGGCGGTGCGTGTCGCGGACGGCGTCCCGTTCCCCGTGTCGGCGGCGGGCCCGGTCGTGGACCCGCGCCTGTCCCCCGACGGCCGTTCGGTCGCGTACGTCACCGGGGGCGCCCTGCACGTCGTCACGCTCAACGGCGAGGACCGGCTGCTCGCGGCGCCCGAAGGCCCTGACATCACCTACGGGTTGACCGACCACGCGTCCTCGGAGTCGATGGGCCGGGCGCGCGGACACTGGTGGGCGCCCGACGGCGGCGCGCTGCTCGCGGCGCGCGTGGACACGTCGCGTGTGCAGCGCTGGTATCTCTCCGACCCCGCCGACCCTTCAGCGCCGCCGCGCGCCGTGCGCTACCCGGCGGCGGGCACGGCCAACGCCGACGTGTCGCTCCACTTGCTGCACCTGGACGGCTCGCGGGCCGAAGTGGACTGGGACCGTGGGGCGTTCGAGTATGTGCCCGTCGCCGGGTGGGACGCGCACGGCCCGTTCGCCGCGGTGCAGAGCCGCGACCAGCGGACGCTGCGCACGCTGGCCGTGGACCCCGCGACGGGCGCCACCCGCCTCCTGGACGAGCAGCTCGACGCGGCCTGGGTCGAGCTGGTCCCCGGCGCCCCGTGCCGCACGGCGTCCGGCGCACTGGTGACCACCCGCGACGAACAGGACACCCGCCGCCTCGTCGTGGCCGGGAAGCCGGTGACCCCGGTGGGCCTTCAGGTCCGCCAAGTCCTGGGCGTACAAGGCGAGTCGGTGCTGTTCGAGGGCGGCGACGAGCCCACCGAGACCCATGTGTGGACGTGGGCGCCCGACGCGGGCTGCGTCAGGCTCACGGACACGCCGGGCGTGCACACGGCCGTCTCGGCGGGCGGCACCACGGTCCTGGTGAGCCGCCGGGAGGACCGCACGACCGTGGAGGTGACGAAGAAGGGCAAGCCCGTCGGGGAGATCTCCTCGCTCGCCGAGCGCCCCGTCGTCCCCACGCGGCCCGTTCATCTGCGGCTCGGCGAGCGGGAGTTGCGCAGCCAGCTGTTCCTGCCGTCGTGGCACACACCGGGCAGCGGCACGCTCCCCGTCCTGGTGAACCCGTACGGGGGCCAGCACCTTTTGGTTGCCACGCGCGGCCTCGGCTGGCCCGCGCATCTGTCGCAGTGGTTCGCCGAGCAGGGCTTCGCGGTCCTGGTCACGGACGGGCGCGGCTCACCGGGGCGCGGCCCCGCGTGGGAGAAGGAGATCCGCGGCGACATCCTGACGCACGCCCTCGACGACCAGGTCTCCGCCGTGCAGGCGGCCGGGGCGCAGTTCCCCGACCTCGATCTGACGCGGGTCGCGATCCGCGGCTGGTCGTTCGGCGGGTTCCTGGCCGCGGGCGCCGTGCTGCGCAGGCCCGACGTCTTCCACGCGGCGGTCGCGGGCGCGCCGCCCACCGACCAGCGGCTGTACGACACGCACTGGAAGGAGCGTTATCTCGGCCATCCCGACGAGGAACCCGAGAACTACGAGCGCTGCTCCCTGATCGCCGACGCGCCCCTGCTGCGCCGGCCGCTCCTGCTGGTGCACGGGCTCGCCGACGACAATGTGGCGGTCGCGCACACCCTGCGCCTGTCGGCGGCGCTGCTCGCGGCGGGCCGCAGCCACCAGGTACTCCCCCTGCCGGGCGCGACGCACATGGTCACGCAGGAGGGCGTCGCGGAGAATCTGCTGCTGTTCCAGCTCGACTTCCTGAAGAAGTCCCTGGGGGTCTGACCACTCGCCGAGAGGCGCGTGCCTACCAGTGCGCGGGGCGGCTCATGGTGGCCGGGATCCTGGTCGAGCCGTCCCCGCGGGCCGCGTTGACCTGCGCCTGCGTGAGGAAGATGCTGCCGGTCAGATCGGCGCCCTGAAGGCGCGCGTCGCGGAGGTCGGCCCCTATGAGGTCGGCCTCGCGCAGGTCGGCGCCGGTGAGGTCGGCCGCGATCAGACAGGCGCCGCGCAGGTTGGCACCCCGCAGATCGGCGCCCTGGAGGCGGGCGCCCATCAGGTCGGCGCCCCGGCGGTTCTTCTTTCGGCCGGGCACGGCCGCCCGTACGAGTTCGCTGACCTTCAGGAGCGTCTCGCTGACCTCGCCGCGGAGGGTGGGGACGTCGGCCGCGGCGAGGGTGGCGGCGTCGGCGCGGGTGAGCTCCTCGATCCCGTCGAGGGCGCGCCGCACCTCCGCGTGCGCCGGGCGGGCCCGGTCGAGCTCCAGCGCCTCGGTCAAGTACCAGAGCAGTTCGTGCAGTTGGCGCATGACGGGGAAGACGTCGAACATCGTGCGCGCGGTCCCGCGCGACGTACGCCAGTCCTCGCCGCCGAACGTGACCTGTGACACCTGCTGACCGGCGCCGAAGCAGTCGAAGACCGTGCAACCCGAGTAGCCCTTGTCACGGAGCGTGGTGTGGATGCCGCAGCGGAAGTCGTGCTGGAGGTTGTGGCACGGCCGGCCCGCGGCCTTGTCCGCGGCGAAGTCGGATGACCTGGCGAAGGGCAGCGCGACACAGCACAGCCCGAAGCAGTTCCCGCAGTCGGCGCGCAGATCGAGCCGGCGCCGGTGCCCGGCCTCCGGAACGGCGCCGGGGCCATCGGACGCCACGGCCTCGGGTCGGGTTTCGCGCTTCTGGGACAACGGGCCCGGTCTCCTACGTGTACGTGGTGTCTGCGGCGTGGGGCCCTCATTCTCCCCGATGGCGCGGGCGGCGGACCGGCGCGGGCCCGGGTCACCCGCCGGGCCCGGTACCGTGGGGGAGGAACGATCTCGTGGGCCTCCTGGCGGGCTGCGTGAACCCAGGAGGAACCAGATGACGACGAACCGCGGACGCAAGCACGTGATCCGGAGCCGGATGACGTCGACCGGAGAGTCGTACGTCGTCGCCGCGAAGAACCTCAAGGCGATGAAGGACATGGGCGCCACCGCGGAGGCCGTGCGCACCCAGCGCTGGCGGCCCGCGGAGTCCCTCGACGTCCCCTGCCCCTGCGGCGGCACGTGCGAGCCCGGCGAGAAGTGCGACCGCTGTCACGCCCGCCACCGTCACGTGGGCCGGGCCCCCGGCAGTCTCACGGACGTCGAGACGTGGATGGACAAGTACGACTGCATGGGCTGCGCGTCCTCGTACACACTGACCGTCGTCCTGCCCGGCCGCCCGTGGGGCATCGCCGAGACGGTCGTGCAGGGGGGCTCCACGGAGCCGGTGGTCCGGGCCCGTGTCTTCCCTGGCGTCGTCCACCCGATGATGCGCCCGGAGACGCCGGCGGAGGACTGAGCCTCCGCCGGGGCCCCGGTCAGCCCGCTTCCGGTGCCAGCTTCAGCGAGATCGAGTTGATGCAGTACCGCTGGTCCGTCGGGGTGGGGTAGCCCTCGCCCTCGAAGACGTGGCCGAGGTGCGAGCCGCAGCGGGCGCAGCGCACCTCGGTGCGGACCATGCCGTGCGAGCGGTCCGCGATCAGCTCGACGGCGTCCGTGTCCTTCGGATCGAAGAAGGACGGCCAGCCGCAGTGCGACTCGAACTTCTCGTCCGAGGTGAAGAGCTCCGCGCCGCACGCGCGACAGGAGTAGACGCCCTGGGTCTTGGTGTCCGTGTACTCACCGACGAAGGCGGGCTCGGTGCCGGCCTGGCGCAGTACCGCGTACTCCGCCGGGGTCAGTTCCGCGCGCCACTCCTCGTCCGGCTTTTCGACGTCGTACGACATTCAGCTCAGTCCTTCACTTGGCAAGGCGATCCAGGATCTGCGGGCCGAGCTCCGTGACGTCACCCGCGCCCATGGTGAGAACAAGGTCGCCCGGCTTGGCCATTCCCGCGATCACGTCGGGCACGGTCGCCTTGTCCTGAACGGCGTCCACGTCGGCGCCCGCCGCGCGGGCCGCGTCGATGATGAGGCCGCTGGTGATGCCGGGGATCGGGTCCTCGCGGGCCGGATAGATGTCCAGGACCACGGACGCGTCGGCGAGGGCGAGGGCGTCGCCCATCTCCTTGCCGAGCTCCTGGGTGCGGGAGAAGAGGTGGGGCTGGAAGACGACGAGGATCCGGGAGTCCCCCGCGGCCGAGCGCATCGCCTCGAGGTCGGCGGACATCTCGGTGGGGTGGTGCGCGTACGAGTCGATGACCTGTACGCCGTTCTCCTCGCCCTTGAGCTGGAGGCGGCGCTTGACGCCGGTGTACGACTTCAGGGCCGCGGCCAGGTTGCGGGAGGGGATGCCGAGCGCGACGCCGGCGGCGAGCGCCGCGACCGCGTTGTGCGCGTAGTGGCGGCCGGGGACCGAGACGGTGAAGGTGAGCAGCTTGCCGTCGAGGAGGACGGTGACCTCGCTGGTCAGACCGCGCGGGGTGACCTTGTGGATGCGGACGTCGGCCGCCTCGGACTCGCCGTACGTGACGACCTTGAGGGACGTCGTGTCGCGCAGCCTGCGGGTGAGCTCGACCGCGCCGGACTGGTCCGCGGCGATGACGAGCGTGCCGCCGGGGACGATCTTGGAGGCGAAGGTCTCGAAGGACTCGTAGATCTCGTCCATCGACGCGTAGTTGGCGTGGTGGTCGAGCTCGACGTTGAGGACGATGGCGACCTCGGGCGCGTACTTGTGGAAGCTGCGGTCCGACTCGTCGGCCTCGGCGACGAAGATCTCGCCCTCGCCGTGCAGCGCGTTCGAGCCGGGGGCGTCGAGGTCGCCGCCGATGGCGTACGAGGGGTCGAGGCCCAGGGAGGACAGCGACACCGCCAACATCGACGTGGTCGTCGTCTTGCCGTGCGTGCCGGCGACCGCGATGGGGCGCAGGCCGTCCATGAGGGAGGCGAGCGCGTCGGAGCGGTGGACGACCGGGATGCCGAGCTCGGCGGCGCGGGCCAGCTCGGGGTTGTCGGCGCGGATCGCGGAGGAGACGACGACGCAGGTGGCGTCCGGCGCGAGGTGCGCGGCGTCGTGGCCGATGTGGACGGTGGCGCCGAGCGAGCGCAGCGCCTCGGCCGTGGCGGACTCCCGGGAGTCGCTGCCGGCGACCTGGGCGCCGCGCTGCGTGAGGATCTTCGCGATGCCCGACATTCCGGCGCCGCCGATGCCGATGAAGTGCGGTCGGTCCATGGCGGTGGGCAGGCCGGGTGCCATTGGTTTCTCCCTGGGACGGTGTGCTGCTGCGTGCCCACTGTGCGGGCAGGCTCAGCCTACTTTCTCCGTGCACCCCGCCCGCGCAACCCCGTACCGCCCCGGCGGCGAGACGGCCCTACGCCTTGCTGTAGGAGAAGAGCTTCAGAACCGGTACGCCCACCTTGTGCCGGGCGCGCGAGGCCCAGTCGCGGTGGAAGAACTCCTCCACGTAGTGCGGGTCGGTCAGGACGATGACCTCGTCGGCGCCGATCTCGTCGACGAGGGACTTCAGGGCGTCCAGGGGGTGGTCCTCGACGAGACGGCCCTCTGCCTGGCAGCCGGCCTGGTGGAGTGCGGTGAGGGAGACCTGGAGTGCTTGTTCGCCGGGTTCCGTGGCGTCCTGGCCCTCGGGTACGTCCCTTTCCTTCGCCGCGTCGTCGAGCTCCCCCATGGCAACGTCGTCGATGGCCCGCAGCAGGCGGTCGGCCTGGTCGCCGCGGGGCTGGAGCAGCACATGGAAAGTGACTTCCTCGTCACCGTGCAAGGTGGTGACGAACTCCACGTCGGCGGACGTCAGGGCCTTCTCGATCATCAATACGCTCGTGAACACGACAGGCGCCCTTCTTCTCTCCTCCGTGGGCCGTCGACTCTCGACCGGTCCCTGCGGAAACCATCCTGCCCCGTGGCCGCACGGGGTCTGCGAGATTTAGTGTGCCCAGCGGAAGGTAAACGGAACGGCAGATTCCGCCGATTGTCAGCTCCGACGGTATCGGGTGAACAGAAACCCGGCCTCTTCCAGTACAGAAGCCATCTCGAAACGTTCGGGGACGGTCAGGGACGGTCCCCCGGCAATCCGCTGGGCGTCTCCGGCGGTGAGCATAGGCGACAGCGTCAGACAGAGTTCGTCGAGCACCTGTGCGGCCACGAACTGGCCGAGCAGGCGGGGTCCGCCCTCCGTGAGCAGCCGGGTCAGCCCGCGCTCCGCGAGCGCCCGGACCGCCCGCTCCGGCTCGACGGTGGTGCCCTCGCCGACGATCAGCACCTCGGCGCCCGCCTTGCGTGCGGCGTCCAGCCG
This sequence comes from Streptomyces sp. CB01635, assembly GCF_002803065.1. Lineage (GTDB taxonomy): Bacteria > Actinomycetota > Actinomycetes > Streptomycetales > Streptomycetaceae > Streptomyces. The sequence continues at coordinate 334,965 of NZ_NNBL01000001.1, read as the reverse complement.
GTCGGGCGGCGCCCCGGCGCCGGTGACCACGAACGTGGGAACGAGGGGGGAGGTGAACAGCGGAAGGGAGAAGTCGAGGTTCAGGCTCCCGGTGATCACCGCGATGGCCGGGGCGGGTGCCTGTCCGGCCGCCTCCCTGCGCCCGGCGAAGGCCTCACGCGCGCGTGCCGGGCGATAGCCCTCCAGGCGGACCGTTTCCGCACCGACCAGGACGGCGTCCGCGAGACCGCGCAGGGTGCCGAAGATCCGCATGTCGGCGGCGCTCGAGATGCCCTGCGAGCGGCCGTCGTGCTGGGCGGCACCGTCGAGCGTGGAGACCATGTTGGCGCGCAGCCAGACGTCCTGCCCGGCGGGGTAGGCATAGGCGTCCGCGAGCTCGTCGAGACTCCATTCACGGGCTTCGTGGGCCGCGTGATCTGCTGTTTCGTACGTCACAGGGAACAGGCGTCGCATGTCACGCAGTGTCGCACGGCGTCTAGAGTTGGGTGCTGTGTCGTCCTCCACCACCGCCCCGGCCCAGAGTCCGATAGCCGACGCGGCCCCGCTGTCCCTGTGCGCCCGTGAGCCGCTCGTCCCCGCGGACCGTCTGGTCGCCGAGATGGTGCCCCCGCCGCGCTTCGACTCGGTCCGCTTCGAGACGTACATCCCGGACCCCAATCAGCCCAGCCAGACCGAGGCGGTGCGGGTCCTGAGCGGCTTCGCGGCCGGGCTCGGCGGCGCCCACGCGAGCGGTTCGGGCAAGCGGAGGTGGTTCGCCAAAAAGCCCGCGGCCCCCACCGGGCCCCGCGGCGTCTATCTGGACGGCGGCTACGGCGTCGGCAAGACCCACCTCCTCGCCTCCCTCTGGCACGCCACCCCGGCGGCCTCCGAGCAGAAGGCGTTCGGCACGTTCGTCGAGCTGACGAACCTGGTGGGCGCGCTCGGCTTCCAGCAGACCGTACGCACGCTCGGCGAGCACCGGCTGCTGTGCATCGACGAGTTCGAGCTGGACGACCCGGGCGACACCGTCCTGGTGTCGAGCCTGCTCGGCAAGCTCGTCGACGCGGGCGTCGCGCTCGCCGCGACCTCGAACACGCTGCCGGGCAAGCTCGGTGAGGGCCGGTTCGCCTCCGCCGACTTCCTGCGCGAGATCCAGGGCCTGTCCGCCCACTTCCGTCCCCTGCGGATCGACGGCGACGACTACCGCCACCGCGGCCTGCCCGAGGCACCCGCCCCGTTCTCCGACGAACAGGTGACGAAGGCGGCGTACGCGACCCAGGGCGCCTCGCTCGACGACTTCCCGCATCTGCTCGGCCACCTCGCGCGCGTGCACCCCAGCCGCTACGGCGCCCTGACGGACGACCTCGATGCGGTCTGCCTGACCGACGTCCAGCCGGTCCCCGACCAGTCGACGGCGCTGCGCCTCGTCGTGCTCGCCGACCGGCTCTACGACCGTGAGATCCCCGTGCTCGCCTCCGGCCTCCCCTTCGACCAGTTGTTCAGCGAGGAGATGCTGAACGGCGGCTACCGCAAGAAGTACTTCCGTGCGATCTCCCGGCTGACCGCGCTCGCGCGGGACGCGAAGGGGTTGGTGCACGCATAGGGCCGCCCGGGGTCACCTGCTGCGCCGCCTGCCGGTCACAAGCGCGACCACGAAGCCCGCCGAGCTGACGAGCACCGTCAGGACAGCGGCGCACACCGCACTGACAAGCCAGTCGGCATCACTGCCCTGCCTCGCGTCCTCGCTCCACCACATCACCGTCAACACCACCCATGTACCGGCGATCCAGGCGACAGCGCTCCGGACCGATGACGCCTTGAACGGCTCTGCGCGGTCGATGTGCTCAAGGGCCTCCTTGGCCATGCGCTCCCACCGCAGCGTCAGGGCGAGGAGAAGGCCGGCCCCCGCCCCGATGGCGACGAGCGCCAGGGCATCGGCCGCCCCCGTGAACCGCCACCCCGCGACTGCGCAGATCCCCACCATGAGCGCCGCCGTCGCGGTCCCCAGCAAGCCACCCGCGCGCACCGGATACCGCTGGCCGTAGGCCTGGACCCGGCCAGGACGCCGCGGCGCACGGGCAAGGCTCCGGTCGCGGTTCACCAAGGCCCGGACCACCACCCGGTCGATCGCGCGCACCGCCCGCAGCAGCACCTTCACTGCCCCTCCTCGTCCGCCACCCGCCCGGCCCCCCTGAGCCGTACGCAACGGGACAGTAGAGCGGTTACACGAGCAACCTCCCCCCACCTGACACTGCTACGCGCGTGGTTCCCGTGACGAATGGGCCGTGATAGACACAGCCGGGTCACAGTTCCTGTCCGCCAGCAGGAGGTTGCCCCATGTCTGAAGCACGTACCGCACGTACCGCTCAGTCCCCCGCAACACGACGTCAGGTCCTCGCGCGCAGCGGCGCTTCCGTCGCCGCCATCGCCTTCGCCGGAAGCCTCTCCGAGCTCTTCGCGGGCACGGCCGCCGCGCAGAGCCTCGGCAACAAGGGCTACGGCCCGCTGGTACCCGACCCCGCCGGGCTGCTCGACCTGCCCGCGGGGTTCCGCTACAAGGTCCTCTCACGCGAGGGCGACCCGCTGCGCTCCGGCGAGGGCAAGGTGCCCAGCAACCACGACGGCATGACGGCCCTGGAGGGCAGACACGGCCGGGTCCACCTGGTCCGCAACCACGAGAACCGCGTCACCGCGAAGATCGCCGTGCCGACCGTCGAGGGGCTCACCTACGACCCGATGGGCAAGGGCGGCTGTACGGCGCTCACGCTCGACCATCGGGGCAATGTCCTGTCGGAGCGCGTCGCCATCGCCGGCACGGCCGTCAACTGCGCTGGCGGGCACACGCCTTGGGGCACCTGGCTGACCTGCGAGGAGACCGAGGACAAGGCCGGCACGAACGGCTACACCAAGGACCACGGCTTCATCTTCGAGGTCGACCCGGCCGACCCGCGCCGCTCGGGCGCCGTGCCGCTGACCGCGATGGGCCGCTTCCAGCACGAGGCGATCGCGATCGACCCGAAGCGGGGCGTCGTCTACGAGACCGAGGACGCCTTCGAGAAGCCGTTCGGCCTGTTCTACCGCTTCCTGCCCAACAAGCCCGAGGGCGGCCTCGGTTCCCTGCGGGCGGGCGGAACGCTCCAGGCGATGCGGGTACCCGGGGTGCCCGACCTGTCCGTGATCCAGGAGACGGGCGCGACCTTCGACGGCATCGAGTGGGTCGACGTACCCGACCCGCTGGCCGCGCAGACCCCCATCCGCCTCCAGGACTTCGGCACGAAGGGCATCACGCACGCGCAGAAGCTGGAGGGCTGCTACTGGGGCGGCTCGTCCGTCTACTTCGTCTCCTCCTTCGCCCACAGCGCGGAGGGCTCGGCGGCCGATCACTTCGGGCAGATCTGGCGCTACGACCCGAGCAGGCGCCGCCTCACGCTGGTGATCGTCTTCGGCCCGAGTACCGACGTCCAGCTGCCGGGCGAGGAGCCCGACAACATCTGCCTCGCGCCCAGCGGCGGCCTGATGGTGTGCGAGGACGGCGAGGGCGCGCAGCACGTCTTCGGGGTGACCCGTAAGGGCGACGTGTACGCGATGGCGCGCGGGCGCCAGAACATCGGCACGGCGCAGGAACCGGCGTGGGGCGAGTTCGCGGGCGTCACGTTCTCCCCGGACGGCGACACGATGTACGTCAACTGCTACACGCCCGGGACGACCTTCGCCGTGACAGGGCCCTGGCAGCGGTAGCGCAGGCGCCCGGTACGTCGCACGATCGAGGGACCTGACGGGAAGGGGTGCGCGGTGGCCAAGGCCGACAAGGACACGAAGCGGAACGGCAAGGGCAAGGGCAAGGGTGAGCCGGCCAAGAGCGCCGGGAAGTCCCGGGCCAAGGCCGGACAGGCCCCCGGGAAGCCGTCCGGGAAGTCCTCCGGCTCGAAGTCGCCCGTCGCGCTTCGTGAGCTGCTGCGCATCCCCGCGGGCAAGCCCGTGAATCTTGCGTCCTTCGACGCGCGGGCGACACCCGCCGGCCCCTCCGGCAAAACCGCCGGCCTGGAGGCGACCGCCCGTATGGGTGAACGCCTCGCGGACCTGCAGGAGCGCCTCTGGGCCTCCGGAACGGCGGGCGACCGGCGCCGGGTCCTGCTGATCCTCCAGGGCATGGACACCAGCGGCAAGGGCGGCACGGTCAAGCACGTCATCGGCCTCTTCAACCCCTCCGGCTGCCGCATCAAGGCCTTCAAGGCGCCGACCCCCGAGGAGCGCGGCCACCCGTTCCTGTGGCGCATCATGCGGGCGCTCCCCGAGCCCGGCGAGATCGGCATCTTCGACCGCTCGCAGTACGAGGACGTGCTCGCCGCCCGCGTCCGCGGCCTCGTCCCGCGCCGCCAAGCGGGCGGCCGCTACGGCCAGATCAACCGCTTCGAGCAGTCGCTGGCCGAGGACGGCGTGACGGTCGTCAAGTGCTTCCTCCACATCTCGTACGAGGAGCAGCGCGAGCGGCTGCTGGAACGGCTCGACAACCCGGACAAGCACTGGAAGTTCAGCATGGGCGACATCGAGGACCGCGCCCTGTGGCCCGCGTACCAGGAGGCGTACGAGATCGCACTGGAGCGCTGCTCGACGGACGACGCGCCCTGGTACCTCGTGCCGGCGGACCGCAAGTGGTACCGCAACTGGGCCGTCAGCAAGCTGCTCCTGGAGCATCTGGAGGCGCTGGACCCGACGTACCCGAAGGCGGACTTCGACGTGGCCGGGGCGCGGGAGCAGTTGCTCGCGCAGGGGTGAGGCGGGGTTTCCGTACCTCACCGGCGCCGCCCACAAATGCGGCTGATCACCGAGCGTGCCGATCCCGCCCCCTGGGCAGGGTCTTAGGGGTCCTGCCGGGCCCATGAGCCCTTCAGGACGTCGCCCCCTAGGGACAAGGACACGGACACATGGAACGACACGCAGTCTGGGAGTTCACCGACGACCGCGGGCATGTGGCGGCCGCGGGGGACGTGCCGTTACGGGTGGTGGCCTACATACAGGCCGGCGCCACCCTGTGGGACCACGGGATACGGCCGGTGGGGATCTTCGGCTCGTTCCACGACGGCGATCTCGCCGACCCGGCCAAGGCAGGGACGCTGCCGCTCGACGAGGTCCCGTACCTGGGGGCGGGCCACAGCGTGGGGCTGGAGGAGGTGCTCGCGGCCGAGCCCGACCTCGTCGTCGCCGTCACCTACGGCGGCGGTCAGGTGTACGGCGTCGATCCGGACGTGGCGAAGCACCTGGAGGAGCACGTCCCGGTCGTCGTGGTCGACATCGGTCAGGGCCGTTCGCTCACCGCGGTCAGGGAGCGCTTCGCCGAGCTGACGCGCTCGCTCGGGGCGCGGGACCGGGGCGGGGCCGAACTGGAGCGCACCATGCGGGAGTTGGAGCAGACCGCGCGGGACAATACGGGGCGGGTGCTGGCCCTGTCGCCGGGCGGCCCGGACAGCGTCCATCTGGCACGCCCCGCCAAGTGGCCCGACCTGAGCGCGCTGACGGCTCTCGGCGTACGGACCGTCGAACCGCCGCAGGGGCCGGGCGCCAACTGGAACACGACCGGGTGGGCACAGGCCGCCGCGCTCGCGCCCGACATCGTGCTCGTGGACTCCCGCGCGAACGCGTCCCCGTGCGAGCAGTACGCGGCGAACCCGTACTGGCAGCAGGTCGAGGCCGGGGCACGCCTGCTCCCCTGGAACCCCGAACTCCCGGCGAGCGAGTCCGCGCACGCGCGCTTCTTCGACCAGGTGAGCAGAGCGCTGCGGGACACCTGAGCCCTCACCTCTCGCCCACCTGGCCCGACGCCGCACCGCACACGCGGCACGGTGCGTAATTAATCGCATTAGTACGTTTAATGTCGCCGCGTGATGACCTATGTACGGAGATTTGCACTGGTCTGCGCCCTGGGCGCGCTGGGGACTGGAACTGCCGCCTGCGGTGGGAGCGGCGACTCCGCCGGGCACCCGGGGCGAGGGGTGGTGAGCGCGAGCGCCTCCGCGTCCGCCGCGCCCTCGCGCCCGCCCACGCTCGCGCCGGGCCCCGCCGGTCTCACCCCCGTTTTCAAGAGCGCGCCCCACCCGCGGGACCGCACCGTGGCCCTCACCTTCGACGCCGACATGACCGCCGACGAGGGCGCCCGCGCCGCGGCCGGTGAGCACTTCGACAACCCGGCCCTGATCGCGACACTGCGCCGGCTGAAGGTGCCCGCGACCGTGTTCATGACCGGGCGGTGGGCCGAGGAGTACCCGGCCGAGGCGAAGTCGATCGGGAGCGATCCGCTCTTCGAGGTGGCCAACCACTCGTACAGCCATTACGCCTTCACCGGTGAGTGCTACGGCCTGCCCACCATGCCGCCCGCGCAGATGCGGACGGACGTGGAGCGCGCCTTCACCGCCTTCCGCAAGGCCGGTGTGAAACGCACGGTGCCGTACTTCCGCTTCCCGGGCGGGTGTTACGACCAGGAGGTACTGCGGAAGCTGACCCCGGCGGGCGTCACTGCCGTGCAGTGGGACGTGGTGAGCGGGGACGCGTTCGCTACGGACTCGGGCGCGGTGGCACAGCAGGTGCTCGACGGGGTGCGGCCCGGTTCGGTCGTCGTCATGCACTGCACCCGCAGCGCGGCGCCCACCACGGAAGCCGCGGTGCGCGCCGTCGTACCGAGGCTGCGGGAACGCGGGTACCGGTTCGTGCGGGTGTCGGAGCTGATCGGGTCGACGGCCAGGCGCTAGGGGCTTTCGTCTGGATCAGACCCCCGCGAGCCCGGCGTGATCCAAACGCCCCTGGGAGTCATGGCCTTTCGTGGTCGCGTCGGCCGTTTCGGAGTCTCCGACCCGCGGGCCTGCCCACCAACGCCGAACCGGCGTAGGCGGGCAGGGCGGTCAGGCTCTCAGGACGCCGGGACTTTCAGCTTGTCCCAGCTGGTCTTGCCCGGAATGCCGTCCGCGTCCTTGCCCTTGAAGCCGAGCTTCTGCTGCCAGGCCTTGTAGGACTTGCGGTCGGCATCGGTCCACTCGGGGCTCGGCCCCTCCTCGTAGTGGTCACAGCCCTCGGCGACCAGGCGGCGGCCCATGGCCGTGATGACCGCGGACTTCTGGCCGTTGTGGAAGAAGCCGCTGCCGGGAAACGGAGCGTGCGACGGCTTGGACGGCGTGGGCTTCGGGTCGGGCTTGGGGTCGGAGCCCTGGGACTTTCCGGCGAGCCGGTCGGCGATCCGCTTGCGCATGCTGTCCATCGTGAAGCCGCGCGGGTCCTGCTTGCCCGGCTGCCACTCCTTGTGGCCGATGACCGACCGCTCGCTCCAGCCGTAGTGACGGCAGATCGCGGCGGACACCTTCTCGATGGCCTCCTTCTGCGCCTCGGGCCAGGGGTCCTTGCCGTCGCCGAGGTTGATGCACTCGAAGCCGTAGAAGTGCCGGTTGCCGTCGGTGTCGGCCTCGTTGTCGTGCGGCAGCTTCGACTCGTTCACCACGGCGCGCAGCACGTCGCTGTCGCCCAGCCCCGCATGATTGGCACGGCCGTTGCCGACGAGGTGGATCTCGCCCTTCTTGTCGATGACGCCGTGACACAGCGGCCCCGGCAGGCCCGAGTAGCCGTTGTAGCAGATGTTCACGGAGGCGTCCGTGCCGGAGGTGACGGTGTGGTGGATCATCACGCCGTTCACCGGGCCCCAGGGACCCTTCGTATTGCGGTTGTGCGTGCGCCAGCTGCGCACCTCGTGGACCGTCAGACCCTCTTTACGCAGGATCTCCACCAGCTTGGACGCGCTCAGAGGTGTGGCCATCACTCGTCTCCTTCCACGGCGGACTCCGCTTCTGCGGTGGTCTGCGACCTGCTGTGCGAGGGGCCTTCGGCCGCGAGCTCCTCACGGTGTGCCTGTTCCTCCGCCGCAAGGGTCGCCTCGTCCGCGGCCGGGATGCCGATCGCGAGCGGGCCGAAGGCGAGGCGCAGGTCGACGGCGCTCTCCTCGCCCTTGACCAGGGCCAGCGGGGCGAAGTGGCGGGCGACGCCGGCGGGCCCCTGGAGCAACGGGCGACGCGCCGGGTCCGTCGGCCATTCGACGCTGCCGGTGGCGGTGCGGGCGGGGACGAGCCAGTGGTCGCCGGTCCGGTAGGTGCCGCCCTTGGCGAAGTACACCTCGACGCCGTCCTCCAGAGGCAGCCACTCCCCCTCCGTGACGGGGACGGCGCCGCCCTTCAGGGCTGCGGTACGGCCCCTGCGCTTCGGACCCTCGCGGTGGTCCCAGCGGCGCAGGAACGGGTGCAGGTGGGGCAGCCGGCCGACGCCCGGCCCGGGCTCGGCGGAGAGGCGGACGCGGCGGCCCGGCAGGTCGAGCTCCTCGACGCGCAGCAGGGGCAGGGCTTCCAGGCGGGAGGCGCAGGCGGTGTCCGTGAACTCGACGAAGTCGCCGACGTCCAGGTCGAGCTTGTCGTCGTGACCGAGGGACGCCAACTGCACCCAGGTGCCGTCCAGTTCGTCGACCGGGAAGACGACCGAGCCGTTCTCACGGGACCACTTGAAGGTGGCGTCCTTCGCCTCGCCACCGGCATGGACCTCGACCCGGTACAGCTGGTTCTCCGGACCGCGGTAGCGGGCATCGGGCCTGACCAGGCACGGGTCCTCGTCGGCATGGTCGGGCCGCTCGCTGCGGGCGGCCAGCCGGGCGGTGGTCGCCGCCTGGCTCTGCGCCCACTTGTCGAAGGCCGCGCGGACGACCTCCTTCGACGGGTCGGCGTCCTCGATCGCCAGCGCCGCGAGAGACAGCGGCAGCACCTGCCAGACCACCTTGACGCGGGCCGCGGTGTCCGGCATCGCCGCGCCGAGGGCGACCTCGCGCAGCGCCGGGTCCTCGGCCGCGTTCACCGACCGCTCCCACACGTTCAGGTAGACCACGAACGGCGACTGCGCGGGCGAGGGCAGCCGGTCGCCTGGCTTCTCCGCGTCGCGGTAGGCGTCGGGCTGGTCCCAGTAGGTCCAGTACGAGGGCGGGGCGGCCGTGTCCTCCGCGCCCTCCGTGTCCATGGCGTTCTCGGCGTCCTCGTCCGGCACGGGCGTGCCGGGGGCCGGGCGGTCCGCGTCGAGCAGGATGCCGTCGACGTAGTAACGGCCGCCGTGGATGTAGAGGGTGTCGATGTCGTGCTTGCCGCCCACGTACTCGATGCGGAAGCCCGCCGCGTCCCGCGGCCCGCCGTAGCGGCCGATCAGGTCCGCGGCGAGGGTGCGGGCCTGGTGGAGCTGGATCGCGGTCTGCTCGTTGGCGTCGGCGTCGAGCTGGACGCGGCCCTGCTGGGCGACGACCGCGGAGTAGTGCCGCTCCGGGTGGAAGGTGAGACGGGAGAGATCAGCGTGCATGAAGGGGGTCCCCCTGGTTCAGGAAAGTGCGGGTGGGTCGTACGGCGGCACTGCTCATGTCACGAAGAAGATTCCGGCGTCCGTCCCCGCGGGTGTGTGGTCCGCGAGGCGTGCGCGCAGACCGTCCTCGCGCTGCGGCCGGTACAGGTCGTGGAAGGCGCCCATCTCGGCGCCGTCGTCCGCACCGCGCCGGATCAGCTCGGAGCAGGCGTCGGCCAACTGCCCGTACCAGGGGGTCCCGTAGCGCACGGCGGCGAACAACGGCTGTACGCCGGGCGTGAGATCGGGCTGGCAGCGGTGTCGTCGTGGCGTGCGCGAGCCGACGGGGACGTACGAGTACCGCAGGCAGCCGATGCCGCGCCGGGCCACCCGCAGCTTGCCCGTGAAGACCGAGTTCTCGGCGATCTCCACCGCGTGCGTGTGGACTTCGCCGATGACGGTCGCGCGGTGCGCGTGCAGGACGGCGTGAGCGAGGCGGCAGTCCGGGGCGGACAGGGCCTCGCGGTCGTGTCCGGTGGCGTCCAGGACGCTGTCGCGGAGGTGGATGTCGAGGGGGTCCTCGCCGACCTCGTCGCCGATGACCTCGATGGTGCCGAGGACGCTGTGCTCGATCTGGAGGCAGGCGGTAGTGCGTTCCAGGACGATGCTGGGCTCGTCGGGCGAGTGCGGCTCGCACTCGGGCTCCAGTGACCAGCCGGGTACGAGGGTGGTGTGCCGTACGACGACGGCTCCCATCGGCCCGGTGACGTTGATGCCGCGCCCCGCGACCAGCAGCCCGTCGAGGACGATGCGCGGCCGCTCGTGCGGGGCGCAATCGTCCGCCACGGCACGGATGTTGAGGGCGTCGGGCCGGTTGCTGTACCAGTCGAGCAGGCGCATCACCGGCCGCGTGCCCTCGGCCGCCCGGAGCTCCAGCCGGTCGCCGGGGTCGAGGTCGAAGTCCAGCTGCTCCTGGTAGGCGCCGCTGTGCGTGATCTCGATGATGCCGTCGGGCCCGGTGCGGTCCGCACGGCGGTCGTGCTGCCAGGCCCGGTACGCGTCCATGATCTGCCGGTACGGCTGTCCCGGGCCGACCCGGTAGAAGGCGGCGTCGGGCCGGTCCACGCGGTCGGGCCGCTCGTACTCGCCGCCGCCCATGTCGGCGCCGGACGCGTAGTGGTAGTCCACCCACACGCCCTGCCGGGGCGCCGACCGCGCCCCGAACGCGATCCGTCCGAGCTCGGGGTCGACGGCGACCTGCCCGCGGCCCGGGCGGTAGCGCCAGTCGGACAGGTCGGTGACCACGATGTCCGAGGGCGGTACGGGCTTGTCCTCGCCGTCGCGCCAGATGACGAAGCTCTTGCCGGGACCGTAGTAGTCGAGGAGACGGTCGTGGAGCAGGCGGCGGGTGATGAACGCGGGGACGTTGTCGACCGTGGCGACGTGGGTCGGCGACGGTTCCGGGACCGGCTTGGTGACCAGGGGGCTGTCACTGCCGAGGATCGAGAACGTGTAGAGGTTGCGGGCGCGGTCGATGCAGTACGCCGGAGAGGACGTCAGCGAGTACGCCTTGAGCCGCCAGACGAAGAGGCCGACTCCCGCCGGGGTCCGACCACCCTGCTTCTTGCGCGAGTTGGCACGGCGGATGTCGACGGTGCGGGCAGTGCTGTCGAAGGGGCCGCCGGCGAGCGCGAGCGCAGAGCCGTCCCGGAGGTCGAGGAGACGGCCCCTCTCCGCGGCCGTTTCCCGGAACAGCTTCACCGACTGGTGGTGAGCTACCAGCCGCGACAGCTCGACGGCCCGCGCGGGCCAGTCTGCGACCTGCTCGGAGATCTCCTCCAGCAGGTGCAGCGTTCCCTTCCGGCGCCGGTTGGCGACGGTGGCAGCCACGTCCGCGCGCGGCGCGACGGCGTCGGCCAGCGCGGCACGCCCGCCCTCGTGCAGGCCCGTGGTGAGGACGCGTTCGTAGCCCGGCAGGGTGCGGTAGCCGACCAGGTCGCCGAGGTACGGCAGTGCCCAGGGAGCCGCCGTCTCCACGAACAGGTCCTCGTAGCCCTGCTCGACGCCGTCGCGGACCCGGTCGAGCTGCTCGGCGATGACCGCGAGCAGCGCGCGCAGCGGCTCGCCCTCCTCGGCGTCGCGCAGGAGATGCCAGCGGGGCAGCAGGGCGGCGAGGCCGTCGGGTTCCCGGGATGTCGCGGGGGCTGCCGTGTCGAACTGGACATCCGTCGAGTTCGCCGCGTTCGTGGCCATCACTTGACCTCCGTGAGTATCAGCGTGTCTGCGGCACGCGGCGACAGCAGGGCGAGCTGCGCCGGGCGGATGCCGCGGAAGACGACCACCGACCGGCCCTTCGCCAGGCGCCGGGTGTCGGTGATGTCGGGGTTGAGGCGCAGAAGTTCGGCGAGTGGGATGCCGTAGCGCGCGCAGACCGCCGACAGGGTCTCGCCGTCGGCGTCGCGAACGGTGTGGATCTTCTCGTCGTACGTCGCCTCGTGCGCGGGAACACTCGACCGCGGTGCGCCGGGGTCGGTGAGCAGCGCGGTGAGCTCTTCCGGGGTGGCGGACGCGGGGACGCCGTTGAAGACGTCGACGTCGACGTAGTCGACACCCGGCACCGTGTGGGCCGCGGCGAGGACGTCGGAGAGCCGGGCAGCCTGCCCCAACTCGCGGCCCTCGTACCCGAGTCGGCGCAGCAGCGCCTGCCGCAGCCGTGGTTCGACGAATTCCCAGGCGTGGTCCGGAGCGACCTTCACCTTGGCGGCGACGAGCAGCAGGACCAGTTCGCGCACGTCCACGCGGACGGGCAGGTTGGCGTCTCCGTACTCGGTGAGGGCCCCGCGCAGGGCGCGCAGGGTGTCCGAGCCGCCGTCCAGGGGTACGTCGTCGGTGCCCGCGACCGTCACGTGCAGAACGCGCCGCCGCCCGTCGAAGAGTTCGCGTGCGGCGGCCCGGCCGATACCGGCGCGGGAGCGGGCGAAGTCCTCGTAGTCGGCCGCCGAGACGAGACGGTCGAGGGCGGAGACGGCAAGCGGGATCGTCCGGCGGGTCAGGCCCGGGCCGTCCGCGTCGGCGCCGCCCGTGGCCGGGCGCAGGTTGGTGACGGCGGTGACACCGAGCGGGCGGGTGAGGGGCTGGGTGAGCCGGTCGGCGGGGACGTTGGCGGCCTTGCCGGTGCCGAAGCGGTAGCGGGCGTGGACGTTCTCGTGACCACTGGGCAGCCGGGCCCCGTGCACGCCGTCGCCGAAGGTGACCGTCGTCCGGCCGTCGGAGGCGGTGCCGGTGATGTAGATCCGCTCGCGCGGGCCGCGTCCGGCAAGGCTGTCGACCTCGTGCCACAGGACGCCGTCGACCCGGATCTCCAGCACCGGTGTGGCGCCGAGGGGGTTGTCGTCGGCGAGCCAGGTCAGCGGGGACTGCCACAGGGCAAACGTCTGGTTGACGCGGTCCGAGTCGCCGCTGCCGATGGCCTCCTCCCGGCTCTCGCCGTGCGTGGCCTCGACGACGTTCCCGAGGATGCGGACCGTCTCACGGCGGTAGCGGTGGGCGAGGTCGGTGGTCAGGGTGAGGTGGGTGTGGACGCGGTCGCCGGGCAACTGCGGATCCACTGTCTGGTCTGTGGCGGCGATCGTCACGACCTCGGCGGCCGTGACGCCGGCCGTACCGGGGATGTCGCTGCGCTCGCCGGTCACGATGAGTGTGCGTCCGGCGCGCAACCCGTCGTACAGCTCGGCGAGTTCGATCCCGTTGCCGTGGACCTCCTCGCCGAGCGGCTCGTCGGCCGGGCGCAGCGGCTCGCCCGCCGCGTACACGGTGGTGTCGCGGATGTGCGACAGCAGGACATCGAACTCGTCCAGCCAGGGGTCGACGAGGGTGAGTTCGGTGCCGCGGCCGGTGATCCCGTAGTTGGTGTACGCCGCCGTACGCGCGGCCACGACCTGGGTGGTGACGAACGCCAGCTCGGCGTCGCCGGGGATGCCGTCCTGGGCTCCCTTGGCGGGGCGCTGGATCGCGACCCAGCTGCCGACCGTGATGCCGGTGTGCACGGTGTCGAGTTGGAGCACGCGCCGGTTGACGGGCGCGGGCTTGCTGGCAATGACGACCTCGACGTTGGGCTCGGTGCTGCCCACCGTGTAGCGCAGGCTCACCTCGTACTCGCCGTGGGTGAACTGCTCGGTGGCGCCGGGCCGCAGGGAGAGCTCCTGTGCGGTGCCGTTGTTGATGCCGACGTGGATCAGGCGGTCCTGGTCCGGACGGGACACGAACAGGGTGCATTCGGGCAGACCGTCGCGGAGGCGCACGGTGACGCCCGGCTCTTGGGAGTCGGCGGGGCGGCGAACGAGCCAGCTCAGGTCGCGGTCCTGGGCGGAGCGCGTCGACAGGTCGACCTGGCCGGGGCCCAGCGCGAAGGTGACCTGCCGGGTGACGGGCAGCGGCACTGCCCGCTGGTCGGAGCCGTTGCCCTCGACGTACTGGAACTCCGCCCGGATCGGCGCCTTGCCCGCGGTGTCGTGGACGACCCGCATGCTGGTCAGCATGGCCCCCGTGAGCGGCCAGTCCGCGCTGCGGATGACCCGGCCCTTGTCGTCCTGGACGGGCTTGAGCGGGGCCGTGGCGCCGAAGGGGGACGCGGTGACCCGCATCGCGAGCAGGTCGCGCAGGAGTTGCGCGCCGCCGGGGGCGGCGGCCCCCGCCCTGCGCCAGGCCGGGTAGAGGCCGGTGAGGCCGGGGTTGAGGGCCGCGAGGAGGCGGGCCGTGTCCGTGCCGGGGCGCTGGGGGCCGGTGCCGGAGGGCGGGGCAGGGGTCTGGGCGCGGAGGGCGGGGAGGACGGCGGCCAAGGTACGGAAGGCGGCATCGCGCGGGTCGGCGGTGCTCTTCGCCTTGGTGGCCACCGGGGTCCCGGCGGTCCGCGTGGGCGCCAACTCCAATGCCCGCTCGGCAAGTTCCGCCAGCACCGCCTCCAGCTGTTCGAACCAGGCCGCCACGTCCTCCCACCCGGTGGCCAGCACCTGTGCCTCGCCGAGGCGGGCGACGGGCTCGGCGAGGGCGGCCGCGAGGCTCTCGGGGGTCTTCACGTCGTCCAGGGCCGCTCGGAGCGGCGCCAGAACCTGATCCTCGAAGTCCTCGATCAGCCGGCTGACCGGGCGCGGGTTGGGCACCTCGGGCGTGGGCGGCTCCTCGCCGGGCTCGCCCGGGGCCGCAGGCTCGGCGGTCCACCGCCGCACCTCGTCGACCAGCTCCTTCAGCGTGGGCGGTGCCGACTTCTGCAGGGAGATCGCCGTAATGTCGTCGTCCCGGTCGATGCGCACGCCTGCGACGGGCAGCAAGTTCCGTCGACCACCCGCCTGTTCGCCGAAGACGAAGAGCAACTGATCGCCGGTCTGCAGGGAGTTCGCGGTGCCCTCGACGAAGAGCTCGGAGCGCCGCTCCAGATCCTCCGGCGTGACCAGGGACGGCCGGCGCCTGCGCACCTTCAGCTCGTTCCAGTCCCAGCGGGCCGTGAGGTCCCGGCTGGTCTCGAAAGTCACGGACTCCTCGTCCGCGGAGGCGGGCACCCCGTGGGTGCGCGCGCCGCGCGGGATCAGCACGGGCAGCGCCTCGGCACGCGGGTCGCGTTCGAGGGTGTACGCGAGGTGGGTGGCGGCGGCGACGCCGGGCCGGGGGCGGTGGCCGACGAGGCGCCCCAGCAGGACCAGCGAGCGGTGCTCGCCGGCCGTACGGATGTAGGCCTCGTCGGCGATTCGCTCCGAGTGGAAGGTGAGCAGGTCGCCGAGGACGGCGGTGGCGTCGAGGAGGCCGATCGCCGGGTCGTCGGGGGTACGGACGGTCAGGCCGCCGAGCGCCGGGTACGCCGGTGAGGCGAGCCGGTCCAGCAGGGCGGCCAGGAACGAGCCGTACTCGCCGACGCGGTAGTCGAGGGCGGTGCGGCCGGGCGGGTTGTGCAGCGGGGCGGGCGCGAGACGCTCGTCGTGGCCGCCGCACGCGCCCCCGCAGGAACAGGCCTGGCTCATCGGGCACCTCCCAGGGATATCGCCAGCAGGCCGTTCTCCGGCCGGTCCGGGTCGTTGTCGCAGGTGGCGATCTCCAGCGGGCCGAGCCGCAGCACGCCGTCCTCCCTCTCTCCTCGGTCCTGTTCGAACAGCCGCCGCAGCCGCACGACTTGGGCGCTCAGCACGCCCGGTACGGCGGCGGCGACGGCGACCAGACGGCTGAGCCGTACGGGTTCACCGAAGGTCAGCGCGTCGGGGTGGAAGAACCCGAGCCGGCCGCCCGCGAGGCGGCCGCTGCCCAGCACCCGGTACAGCTCGGCCAGGATCTGCCCGTGCTGATGGCCGGGCGCGGCGCACACGCGCAGCGCGATGTCGAGGGGCACCAGGCGGGCGGGACCGACCACCAGGTCGTGGCCGATGCGCCGGTAGGCCTCCAGGGACTGCTCGACCCGGGCGAGCAGCTCGGCCGACGGCTCCGCGCTGCCGTACGCGTCGATCGCGATGTGGGCTTCCTGGACGCTGCCGGTCCAGCGGATCTCCGCGGCGGCGCGCTGCACGCCGGGCAGTTCCGCTGCGAGCGCGGCGTAGTCCTCGGCCGTGACCGCGCGCAGGCGGGTGCGACGCAGGTCGAGCGGGGCCAACTGGCGTGCCTGTTCGACGGGTTCGGGCTCGACGCCGCCGGTGGCGGGCAGCGGGTTGCGGACCGTGGTGGCCGGCGGATGGGCGCAGTCGCTCCGGACGACCAGGTGGTTGATGGCCTCCGCGCCGACGTTGCCCGCGATGCCGCCGCCGAGCCGGTGGTGCAGGGCGAGCCGGCTGCCCGGCGTGGGCTTCGCGCCGTGCCGCCCGTCGCCGAAGCGCAGGGCGAGGCGGCCGTCGTCCTCCAGTTCGCCGACGAAGTGCCGGTCGCGGGGGCCACTGTGCAACAGGTCGCGGCGGGGCGCCCAGGTCAGGTCGCCGTCCTCGACACGTACGGCGGGCAGGGCCGTGCGCGGGTCCTGGCCGAGCGCGGCGGTCGCGGACCCGCGCAGCACGGGCTCGTCCGGGTGCAGCCCGGCCGCGTGGTCCGGACCCCAGCTATGGGCGATCTCCCAGGCGATGTGCCCGTCGAGGACCGTGCCCGCGCGGGCGCGGGAGGCGAGAATCTCCACGCGCCGGAGCTTGGTGTCCAGCAACTCGTCGTTCTTGTGCAGGAGTTCGCGCAGGGCGCGGACGGGATGCGTACGGAGCTCGACCCGCTCGACGACCTTCAGGCCGTAGATCAGGGTGAGTTCGTCGATCTCCGCGGCGGCGAGCCCGTCACGGTCGCGGGCGCTGCGCCACAGCTCGACGAGCCGCCGCCGCACCCGCCCGGGGATCGCGGCGATCCGCTCGGCCTGCCCGGCGGCCACGATCCGCGCCTCCGGGAACGGCACCGCCTGGACGACCGGTGAACGGCCGAGCACCGGGCGGAAGCGGGGTGCGATGCCCGGGTAGACGGACTGCGCGAGCAGGGTGCGCAGGGCGACCGCCTGGGCGTACGCCGTGCCGGGCACCACGCGTTCGTGCCGCTGCCCGGCGCGTTCCAGACCGAGTCCGGCGCGCACGGTCGCTCCCTCGCCCACGGCCTCGAACAGTTCGCGGACGTCGTCGGGTACGAGTGCTCGCCCGCTCTCCGTCAGGTCCGTGAGGGAGTTGACGAGCCGGGCCGGCGCGTTGCCCTCGTCCCGGTCGTGGCAGCCGAAGGCGGGCTCGCAGGGCGCGACGACGGCGGGCTCGGGCGGCACGGTGGCCGTCTGCGGGAGTCCGGCGAGGGTGCGGCCGTGGTCGACAAGAACGACATTGCCGCGGGCCACGGTCACATCCTCGACGGGCAGGCAGTCGCGGCCGCCGCGCGTGGTGAGACAGAGCGGGAAGTGCAGGGCGTCCTCGGCGGCCCAGGTGACCTCCAGGACCGGCTGGTCCTCGATGCGGTCGACGGCCGGGGTGACGGAGGTGAGGCGCACGGCCTGACGGTGACCAGGGTCCTGGTCTCCGGGGGTGCCGGTGCGCGGGCCCTTCACCTCTTCGAGTATGAGCAAGTCACCTGGATACAGACCGAGTTGACGGCCCCGGCAGGTCTCCGGGTCGTCCCACTCGTCGCGCAGGGTGGCGGCGGTGGCGCCCTGGGGCAGGGTGCACACCTCGCCGCCCCAGGTCCACAGGCGGATCGTGTTGTGCGCGGCCTTCAGCTCCAGCGGGTCCGCGGCGACGACCGGTTCGAAGACCTCCACCGCGCCGCGCTCGTCCAGGTCGCCGAGGTCGTTCTCGTCGATCACGGTGCCCGGTTCGGGGCGGTCGTGCGGGTCGAGGGTGCGGACGTCGACGGAGGCGAAGCGGAAGGTGCCCGGGGCGAGCGTGGTGTCGCCGGCGGTCCGGACGGTGACGTAGGCGCGCGCCGAGCAGCCGTCGTGCAGCGCGTAGTCGATGAGCCGGACGTGCCGGCGTACGGAGACCCGTCGGCGCGCGGTGTCCAGGTAGGCCTCGGTGGCCACCGCGTCCTGCTGGTAGCTGATCTGGTCGCCGGTGTACGCGAGCAGCTCGACGAGGGTGACGCCCAGGTCGGCGGGGTTGCGCTCGACCCAGTCGGGGGTGGTGAGCGCGAGCCGGTCCAGGAGCAGCTTGCGGATGGTGTCGTAGTCGCGGGCCGTGTAGTCGACGACGGGAGCGGCCGGGAAGTCCGGTACCTCCTCGCCATCGCCCTTGCAGTCGAAGGGAGTCGGGCAGTCGGGCCGGAAGGAGAAGGACGCGCGGTGGTAGCGCTGGTCGAAACCACGGAAGGGCTCGGTGCCGGGCCGCCCGTACGGGTCGGTCTCGACGAGCGAGAACACGTATTCCGAGGTGTCTCCGGCCTGGTCGAGGGTGACGTAGAACCGGTCGTCGAGCTCCGGGTCCTCCTCGCGCTCGACACTGACGTCGACGGCGGTGATGCCGGTGATCCGGCGGCCGCCGTCGATCCGGACGTTCTCCGGTCCGAGGCCGTGGGGTGCCTTGCCGAGGAACATGACGGTGAGCAGCAGCCCGTCGTCGCCGACCTCGACGGAGTCGACTCCATTGAGCTGAGCGGCTCTTACCTTGACGCGGCGGGAGGTGGTGGTACCGGTGGTCACGCCGCCCTCCCTTCGAAGACGTCGTCCGTGCGGGTTCCAGTGGCGCGCAGGACGTACGACAGGTAGACCCGTACGGCGTCGTCGGCGCTCTCCACGTCGAGGGCCACCACGTCGATGAGGTCGCCGAGCCAGCGCTGGAGTGAGGCCTGCACGGACAGTTCGAGCGTGCTGACGAGTTCTGGGGTGTTCGGGGCGAAGACCAGGTCGAGGAGCCCGCAGCCGAAGTCCGGGCGCATCGCCCGCTCGCCGGGGCTGGTGAACAGCAGTTGCTCGATCAGGTCGTGGACGTGCTCGCCGTGGCCGGCGTGCGCGGTGCGTCCCCGGCGGTCGGTGCGGAAGGGGAACGCGATGTCGCTGCGCGGGCGGGTTCCCCGGCTCGTCTGGCTCATCGGACGATCACCTTTCGCTGTGCGGCCTGGACGACGGGCGGCCCCTGCGGCACGAACGCCGCGGTGAAGCACTGGGCCGCGGAGGTGTCGAGCAGCACAGGGGCGCCGTCGACCGTGATGCCGGCGCCGTCGGCGGTCCAGCGGACCGAGACGCAGGGCTTGTGCACACCGGCTTCGGTGTGCGGGCAGCCGGTGACGACGTACGCGTGCGTGGCCGTCGCGACGGCCACGCCCCCGATGCGTACGCCGCCGGAGGGTGTGGTGGCGGCGGTGACCCGGCCGCCGTGCGGGCAGCCGATCACGGCGCCGGCGTCGAGCAGACTCCCGGACACTTGGTGCTTCCCCCGTCTTCTATCGCTTCGAGAGCACGGTCAACTGGCCCTCGTTGATGGTTACTTCGTTGCCACGGAGCACGACTTGGGCGCCTGCGCCGGTCGCGATGACCACGGCTTCCTTGGTGATGCGGATGTACGCGCCGCCTTGGGCCTGGAGCAGGATCCCCTGCTCGGCACCGGCGGTGTCGCTCATGACGAGCTTGTGCGCGGCCGGCGTCTGTACGACGAACGGCTTGCTGGGCGAGTTCGCCGCCAGCTCGCGCCGCGCGTCGGGCGGCAGCTCCTCGGCGGCGCCGTACCAACATCCGGTCCACACAGGGAAACTCGGGTCCCCCTGCTCGAACTCCACCCACACGCCCGCGCCCGGCGGCGGCACCACGAACTGTCCGGCCTCGGGCCCGGTGAACGGCAGGCAGGGAAGCGCCCAGGTGGATGCCTCGTCACCGAGGACGTCGGGCACCTCGACGGTGATGCGGCCGATGCGCAGCGGGTCGTTGTTGTCCACGACCCGGCCGCGGAACTTGCCGAGGTAGCGATTGCCGTCTGCCGCCATGCTGAACTGCTCCTGATCAAAGGGTTGTTGTTACGGACGGACGTGGTCGCTGCGCGCCTCCAGCCCCTCCCTGGAGAGGGTGAAGTTCTGCTGGAACGAGCCCGGGCGCAGGTTGTGCGTGACGGACTTGACGTAGTAGTCGCCGTCGTAGGCCCGCCCGGAACCGCGCACGCCGACCAGCTGACGGGGCTGCAGGATGTACCCGTGCCGGTTGACGTCGAGCGAGCCGGACCCGGAGACGACGTCGGCGGAGACGGCGGCACGGGCGAGGAGTTCGGCCTCGGCCTGCTCACGCTGCTGCTTGGCTGTCCCGGAGAGGGTCTTGCGCTTGAGGGCCGGGGTGGGCCGGCGCCCGAGGGGCGGACGCAGGGGGCTGATCGGCGGCTGGGGCAGGAGGGTGGAGACGCGGGTCCCTGGGTCCTGCCACCGTGCCTGCGGCTCTTCTCTGGCCGTGCCGTCGTACGCGAACGTCAGCTGGTCCACCGTGGTGTTGGCGTCCATATTGACGTTGAGGGCGTGCTGACGGATGCCGAGCCGGACCTCGGGGCCCCAACGGGCGGAGGACTGGCCGGGGTTGGGGCCGGGATCCAGGTAGAAGGTGTAACCGTTGGCCCTGGCCAGCTCGGTGACGTACTGGAGATCGGTGCCGGTCTGGTAGTGCACGCGCAGATCCTGGTGAGGCGGCTGCGCGATCTTCTCGGCGTAGACGTCGGGCCGGATGCCGTAGTCGGAGTAGCGGCGCAAGATGTCGAGGACGCGCTCGGAGGGCGGGAGATTGGGGTACCGGGCGGTGCGCTCCTCCAGGTCCATCAGCAGCGTCAGGTCCTCGCCGGTGACGGTGAGGGTGGAGTGTCCGGGCTGATTGCTGGCACCGACCTCCTGACGGACGATGAGCCCGTCGAAGAGAACATCGGGTGTCCCCCGGACGCTGACGGTGACGATGAGCCGCGTCTTGGGATCGAAGAACCCCTCGGGCAGGAGCCGCTGGTTGATGATCCCGGTCTTGGTGAGGTCGAAGGCGATCTGAAAGCCGCTGCGCTCCCCCGCAGTGGCCGTGATCTGCGCCGACAGCAACGCCTCGGTCACCTCGGCCGGCACGGGGCGGGCGAGCTTCGGCCCCATGAGGAGCGTGATGTGGACGGGGCCCTGCCCCACGGGCTGCTCAGACACGCCGGTGTCCCCCGGGCTCGGGGATGTCGATGACCTGCCCGGCCTCGTCCGTCAACTCCCGCGGATCGAGTACGGGGTTGGCATCGGCGATCCGCCACCACTGACCGGAATCGCCGAAGTACCGCTGGGCGAGCAGATCGGCCCGCTCGCCGGCACCGACCACATGCTCCTGCGTCTCCTGCGCGTCGAGCGGGGGCAGCAAGCGGCGCTTGGCGTAACGGACTTCGGTGCCGTCGGGGAGACGGTGCACGCCGATCTCCGCGTCGTGGTAGCGGCTGGTGCGTGGGTACGGGTGCGCGCCGGGTATCGCCCCGAGGGCGCTCTCGTACGGCTCGATGTCGGCCATGGTGTGCTGCTCAGCCCCTTCCGCTCAGTACGTCCGCGCCGGGCAGCCCGAGCGCCCCGAGACTCCCGCCCCGCGCGGCCGCGGCGAGCCGCTCCTTCTGCGCGAGGTGCGCCATGTACAGATCGGCCCCGCGATGCCCCGCCGGCAGATCGCTGACGGTGAGGATCTTCATCCCGATGCTCAGCGAGGCCCGAATCGGATTGAGATTCACGTCAAAGGCGGACTCGTTGACGGAAAGCTCCGTGAGCCGCACGGGCATGACCCGCTTGCTCCCCCACGTGAACAGCGTCAACGGCATCTCGATCGGGCTGATCTCGATGGTCCCCTTCTGCGAGAGCCGACTCGCTGCGCGCAGTTGGGCCGTGGTCGGCTGCACGAGCATCTCGAGGGTCGCGAGCTGCGGGTGAATGCCATCGGGTGCCGCGATCTCCAGCTGATCGGTGGCATCGATCTCGGCGGTGAACTTCCAGGTCTCCTGGGCGGGGCCCTTGAGACGCAGCGCCTCGTTCCGGTCTCCCCCGCCGCCACCGTCGCCGCTGTCGCCGGCGGTCTGGGGGGCGATGCTGCGCTCCAGGGTGTCGGGGTTGAACTGCAGCACGATGACGCGCTGGGGGGTGCCTCGGTCGGGGTCGACTACGACTATGCCGGAGCGGATGGGCTTCGGGATGTCGGCGTAACGGGTCATTTGCTCCCCCTGTCGTCTTCTCGCAGGAGCCGCCGAACGTCCGCGGCCGGGTAAGGAGCCCCTTCGGGCCAGGAGGCCGAACGCTCCTCGACGAGGCCTCGATAGGTGCCCATGTCGTGAAAGCCGAGCCCCTGGACGGCCGTCACCTGCAGCTCCAGGTCCTCCAGAGCCGAGGCCCGCACCAGCACGGCCATCACGACGGGAGAACTCCCCTGGGCAAGTGCCTGCAGCGCCTCCAGCCGTTCATCGAAGTCCACGGACTCGTCGAAGATGAGTCGCTCCATGACGGCGACCAAGCGCGGGCTGGGCTCGCGGACCGAGTCCAGAATGGTGCCGGCCGCACCAAGAGCCGCGGAGAGCGCGTCGGGGCCGGGAGCCTCTTCGATGCTTCGCGCGATGAGATCCGAGTCCTCGGGCGTCGCCTCATTCACCAGGACGAGCAGCGCGCTGGCACAAGCAGCTTTGTCAATTGCGGAGGCTTCATAGGTCGCGGATACCGGAGGGCGCCGCAAAATTTTTCGGGCACATTCCAGAACATCGGAGGCGTAGGGAGCAAAGAGACTTGCCATTCCGTGCCGCTCACCCGAGAGCGCGTAGTGGTAATGATCCAGGGCGATCCCCATGGCCTGAATGCTGTCACTGCAGAGAAGCCGGGTGAACGCATGCCGCGCGGCATCACCGCTCTGTGGAGACACAAGCTCGATCCGGGCCTCCTCGAGTTCCGGATCCTCAAGGTGCCGACCCTGCCAGTGATATGTGTCGAATTTCTCCATGCCCTTTTCCTGCTTCGCGGCCCGGGAGCCTTACTTGGTGACGCTCTTTCCATTCTTGTCAATGATGAGCGTGATGGCTTCCTTCGGGATGCCGCCGCGGACAAGGACCTCCTGGGTCCGCACGACGTCTCGCAGCGCCTGTTGCCTGATCGTCTTCCCAGGCGCTTTGAGGTTCCACTCCTGCTGCCCCTTCCTCGTCGTGAGGTCGAGAATATAGTCAGGATTGATGTGCGCAAGGTCGATTTCGATGGTTCCGTAGAATTCGAAGCCCGCCGCTGTGGACCATTTCAGCCCATTCGGATCGGTGATATTTCCTTCGCTCATCTTTGTCGTGGATATGAAGGGAGAATTCTTCGCGCCCGCGACATGCTGCCAAGGGGCGATGTTCGCGCCCTTCTTCCGTGCGGAGATTCCACTGTCCTTGTAGTTCTTGAGATCTTCCGCCGACATGTTTCGGGTTACCCGACGAGGGACGTACTGGCCCTTCTGATCGCGAACGTACTGGCCACCATTACTGTCCCTGAAAATGCTCTGGGATATCACTTCACCGGTGGGTTCGTACACGCTCTCCTTCTGGAAACGCCCCACCGCAGAAATGGCAGCACCGGGGTGATCCAGCAGCAGAGTCGACGCGTCAGGTGATTCGTCGAGCCACCTCAACTGCTGGGCCTTGATTCCGCGCGATCTGTTCGCAAGGCGTGCGCACAGGCCCTTGACCTCCTTCAGGGAGGCGTCCTCCTTGAGCCCCTCCAACTCCACCGCGATGGCCCTTCGGAATGCCGCAACGTCCGGGTGATCCTCTTTGAGATCCTTGTCCTTCTTGCCCTGGGGGTCGGTTTCGAAAGGCTCGAAGCGGGCTACCTTGTACCCGTCCTCGTCCTCGTCCCATGTTCCCGGCGTGACAGGGCCACTGGGGTTGAGCGTGGCGGTGATACGGAAATCCGGCCGGCCGGACGATGTCAGGCGCGTCAGCCGATGCCAGACGCGCAGCGCCTGGAGCAGCCCGTAATAGATCGGCCCGCGCAGACCTCGCTTGAGGAGCGGGACGATGGTGCGCCGAAGCCGCTCGACGATCAGGGAGAGGCGCTGCTGCTTCGACTCGGGAGACCCCTCACGCCTGCGCCGGTCATGGCGGCGCTGTTTCCTGTCGTCCGTACGCCGCTTGTGACGGTCACGCAGTTGGTCACGCTTCTTCTTGAAAGCGGCGCGCAGCTTCGACGCACTGGTCTTGAGGGCTTTGCCCGGCTTGCTCTTCTTGAGCTTGTTGCCAAGCGTCTTCGCCGCGTTACCGACCTTCTTCAGGGCGGACTTGACCGCGCCCTTGGCCCTGGAAAGGGCCTTGCCGACCGGGGACTTGGGCTTCTTGGGCTTGCTCGGCTTCGGGCCCTCGATCTCCTTCTGCTTCTTCTTCGGGGCGCTCTCCGGGGCCTTGTCCTTGGCGGGCTCTCGCTCCTTGCCGGGGGCCTTGTCCTGTGACGGCTCCCGCTCCTTGTCGGGCGTCCTCTCCTTCGGCTTCGTCTCCGCCCCATCCGGCTTCTTCGCCGGCCCCTTGGGCGTCGCATGGTCCTTCGGCTTTACAGGGGACTTCTCGTCCGGTGAAGGCCTGCCCTTCGGCCTCCGCTCGGCGCCCTCCCTGGACAACGCCTGCCTGGCCTTCCGCATCGCCCCCCGAGCCGAATTGACCGCCGAACCCGCCGCCTTCTTCGCCCCTCCCCCGACCTTCTTCAGGCCGTCCATGATCTTCTGGGCCATGCCCTTGAGGCGCTTGCCAACGCCCTTGGTCGCCGAAGCCAGCTTCTGCAGAAGGAAGTTGGTGATGAAGTCCAGGAGGGCGACGACACCCGCGGCGACCGCCTCCGCGAACAGGCATGCCGCCGGGCCCGCCTTCACCGCCTTCAGGTACGCCCAGAACTTGCCGAACGCCGCCAGGATCGAGCTGACGGTCGACCAGGCCGCCATCAGGCCTTGGACGATCGTCAGGATCGCCCCCGCCGCCGGCACGATCATCGAGACGACCTTCTCGATGACCAGGGTCGCGATCATCATCGGGAGGGAGGCGATGATCGCGTCCCAGGCCATCTTGCCGATCTGTTTGATCGACACGCAGCCCTTCACCAGGACGTCGATCACTGCTTTGCCGAGGCCGAGGATGCCCTCGACCTTGGTGTCGAACCATCCCTTGACCGCCACCTTGATGGCGCCCCAGAGGTGGTCGGTGATGCCGGTCTTCGCCGAGCTGCCCGCCTTGGAGATCCAGCCGCCCGGGTCGGGCGCGATGTCCGCGACCAGCGCCGCGAACTTCCCGAGCGCCTCGATCGCCGCCTGCGCGAACTTGATCGCGCCCACGATGACGGCCTGGTAGGCCTTGATGACCGCCTTGACGCCCGCCTCAAGGACGTCGAGGAGCTTGTTCAGGCCGGCCGCCAACGCGTCCAGCAGCGTGTTGACCGCCTTCTTCAGGCTGTCCGCCAGCTGGTTGACCTTCGCGACCGCCGCGTCCCTCAGGCCCTCGATCGCCTTGCGGAAGCGGTCCCGTAGCTCCGGGAAGGCCGCGAGGAGTACGTCCCCGATCGCGATCAGCACGTCGGCGAGCGCGTTGATCGCGTTGACCGCCAGATCGCGTACGAAGTCGATGGCCTGGTTGGCCCACGTCTTGAACGTGTCGATGATCCCGTTGACGGCCTTGCGGGCGGCGTCGAAGACCGCGGTGACCGCCGCGAGCAGGCCCTTGAAGAAGTCGGCGACCTTGCCGGCGATCCAGCCGAACAGGCCTCCGGAGGGCTTCTTCTCCTCCTTCTTCTTCTTGGCCTCCTTCTCGGCGTTCTCGCGCTCGGTGTCGATCTGCGAGTTGTCCTTGTCCTTGCGCGCGCCGACCTCCTTGTCCTTGTCGTCGCGCGCCTTGACGATCTCCTTGTTCTTCTTGCCGTGTTCGTCGTCGGACTTCTTGTCCGCGTCCTCGGTCTTCTTGTCCTGCTCGGTCCGCCAGTCCTCGCGCTGCTTCTGCGTTTCGCGCGCGACACGGCCGCGTTCGGTGGTCTGCTGCTGGGTGTTGCGGTCGACCTCGCGGTCGATCTCGGTCTGCTTGTCCTGCTTCGCCTGCTGCTCGCCCTGCTGGTGCTGCTTCTCCTTGGAGCCGAGGTCGCCCTGCGCCCGACCGGCGGCGCCGGTGATCTCGGAGCCCTTTTCCTGTTTGGCCACCGCCCCCACGCCGGCCTTCGGCGCGGGCGTTGCCTCCAACGCCCCGCCCTTGCCGCCCCCGGAACCACCGGACGCCTTGCCGGTGAGCTGTTCACGGGGCGCGTTGGGGAAGATCTGGTCCTCGCCCATGGGCTTGGCCGCGTCGGCGCGGCCGGTCGACTGCAGGTCGGACTGCTTGTCCTTGAGCGCCTTGGCCTGGTCGTCGGTGCGCTTGGGGTCGCTGGCGCCCTCAAGACGGATCTTGGGGGCCGGGCCGACGGTCTTGTTCTCGAGTTGCGGGTCGGTGGTCGGGACGGCGTCGGCCGCGGCTTCGACGCTCTTCGCCTCGGACTCGCTGAGCCCCTTGTCGGGCACGGCGGGGGCGGGCGGCGGAGGCACGTTGTCCGTGGGCTGCTTGCCCTCGGCCTTGTCACCGCCCTTGGCCTTCTGCTTGTCGCCCTGGTTCTCCGGACCGAGCTTCTCCACCTTGCCGGTGACCTGCGGCGCCGCGGGAGCGGCCGAGGGCGGCGCCGAACGTGTCTGCGGCGCGCCTGACGGACGTTCGCGCGTCGGCGGGGCCGCGTCCAGCCGCTTCTGCTCCTCGCCGATCTTCTTGTCCGCGGCCCTGTCGACCCCGGGCATGGCGGCGGCCGCCTGATCGGGCGCCAGTTTGCTCACGGTCTGCACGGCGGCCTTGGGGTCCTGCCCCGAGACGTCCGGCGGTTCCTCCTGCTTCTGCTCGGGCGCGGCCTCACCACCGCCGCCCCCGCAACTTCCCTGCCCGCCCTCGTCCTTCTCGGGCGCGGGCGCGGGCGGCGCGCAGCCGCCGCCGTCCTTCTCCAGGGACGCCTCGGGCCGGGGCGCGGCCGTGTCGGCAGCGGTCTGGCCGGGCCCGTCGGTCTGCTCGGCGGCCGGGCTCACCGCCGCCTGCGCGACGGACGGCGCGGCACCGGGTCCGGCAGCGGTCGTCGGCCCGGTCTTCTCCGCGGCGCCCACGGGCCCGCGCGGCACGGCGCCCGGCCCGGTCTCCTTGGGCACCCGGCTCTTGGCCGCCGGCGCCTCGCGCTCGGACCGGGGCGGTTCGGCTCCGCGCCGGGCGGCGGGCGAGGGGTCACGGTCCTCGACCGGGGTCTTGGGAGTCTGCGCGCCGGCGGGCCGGGACACGGCCGCCGCCACCGGACTCGCGGAGGGCGCCGCGGCTGCCGCCGGGCCCGCGGCCGACCGGGACTCCGCGGTCGTACGGTCCTGGTGTTCCCTCTGCTCGTCCTGCGTGTCCTCGGCGTCCGGCTGCTCGTCGTCGCCGTCCCCCTCGGTGCCCTCGTCCTCCGGTCCCCTGGTCTGCTCCCTCTCCTGCTGCTGTTCCGGGTCGGGCTTCTCGGCCTCGGGTTCGGGCCGTTCCTTGTCCTGGGTCGCGGGATCCGGGCCGACCTCCTGGTCGAGCGGCTTGTCGGTCTCCTGAAGGTCCTTGGTGTTACGGTCCCGGGCCTGCGCGGCGGGCCCGTCCTCGGGCTGCGGGGCCTCGCCCTCGACGGGCCCCTCGTCCTGGCCGGGGGCTTTCGGCTCGGGCCCGGCCTCGTCCTGCTCTCCTTCGTTCTTCTCCCGCTCCTGCTCCGCCTTCTCGGCCTTCGTCGGCGGAGGGGTGGGGAAGGAAGGCAGCGACGGTTCGGCGGCGCCCGGCTGGAGCTTGTCCGCGGTCGGTACGGCGGACAGGTCGAGGTCGGCCTCGGGCAGGTAGTCCTCGGGTCTGATCGCGGGCTCGTCCCGCGCGCCCGGCGCCCGGCCGCCCTCGTCCTCGCCGCCCGCGACCTCTTGTTCGGCGCCCGCTTCGAGGCCGAGCGGCCGTTCCTCCTCGCGCGGCTCGGCGTCGGGGCCGCCATCCTCGTCCTGCTCGTTCAGGCCATGCTCGGACAACGCGGAGTCGGGCTGTTCGGCCCGCTCGTCGACCTTCTCGGGGCGTGCGGGGCCGGGCTGGGCCTTCTGCTTCGGGTCCGGTTCCGCGTTCTTCGACCCGGCTCCCGGCTGGGTCTGGTCGTCCCGCCGCTTGCGCTTGTCGGCGCCCGACGCGCTCGCCTGCCGCGGGTCGGCCTCCTCGCGGTCGCGCTGCTCCTTGCGCTCCTCCTTGGCCTGTTCGGCGCCTTCCCGCTGCCCCTGTACGCGCTCGTCGGATGCCTGGTCGGTGCGCTCGCGGTCGGTGGCGGCCTGCTCGCCCTCCTGCTGTTCCTCCTCGCGCGCCTGCTGCCGGGAGACGTTGCGCTCGTCCTCCTGCTCCGTGCGCCGGGCGGCGTCCTGCTCCTCGGTGGCGGCGTCCGAGCGGGCCCGGCTGCGCTCGCTGCCGCTCTTGTCGTCGCGTGCCTTGGTGTCCTGCTGTTCCTCGCGGGCGTCGGCGGCACGCTTGTCGGCGGATCCCCGGTCCGACTCCTGCTTCTTCTGCCACTGGGTGCGTTCGACGCCCAGCTCTTCGAAGAGGTCGATCTCGGGCAACGGCGTCTCGGCGGGCTGGAGTTCGACCGGACCGGGGCGAGCCTGATCGGCGATCTCCAGGAGACGGTCGTACTCGGGCGTCAGCAGACGGTTCTCGAGGCGATCGACAACCGCGTCCTCCAACTCCTGTGACATCCGCGCCAGTTGGAGCCGCACTCGGCCGGAGGCATCGGTGGGGTCGCCACGCAGACTGCGCAGCACGTTGCCCGCGAGCCGGTCCACGAGGGTCGCCGGGTCGACGGCCTCGGCACGCATCCGGTCGGCGTCGACGGTGGCGTAGCGCAGCCAGCCGGGTGTGGCCTGCCCCTCCTCGACCCGTGGGGCGGACTCCTCCTGAACGACCGCCTGAGCAGCCGCTTCCGCCTCCCGCTCGATGGCCTGCTGCGGCAGGCTCACGGCGCCGAGCTCGCGGCCGGCCCGCAGGGCGCCGAGGCCGTGCGGGTTCTGCACCGTGTGCTGCAGCTCGTGGGTGAGCAGCCGGCGGCCCTCGTCGGTGCCGGGCCGGTAGGCGCCCTCGCGGAAGAAGACGTCCTGGCCGACCGCGACCGCGTCCGCCCCGAGCAGCTCGGTCAGCCGCCCGGCGTCCCGGCCGGTGTGCAGCCGTACCCGACCGAGATCGTGTCCGAGCTGCTCCTCCAACTCCCTTCGCAGACCGGGATCGAGGGGCTGACCGGCGCCGCTGACGATGTTCTTCGGCTCGGGCGCACGGGACTTGGCGGCCCGCTCCTTGCGCTTGCGGCGCCGCTGCTCGGCGGACTGCTCCGCACCGGCGTCCTGGGTCCGGGAGCTCACCGGCTCACCTCCCCGTGACCGCTCAGTCCCTCGTGCACGGCACGCGCCAGCTCCTGCCCCAGCCGCCGCGCGGACAGGCCGGCGGGCAGGGGCGGCAGCCCGGACAGCGCGTCGGCCGCGAGGGGACCGTCCGCCGCCAGGGGCACGCCGTGCAGCCGGACCAGCCGGGTCAGCTCACTCTCGAACGCGGCCGAGACGCGCTCCGGATCCGCCCGGAAGCCGTCGAGCACCAGCTCCCCGATCTCCACGCGGATCGCCGAAGGCGCCTGGTCCCGGGAGTGGCCGCCTGATGGATGCCGCGAGTGGTCCCGTGAGACATTCACACCCATCCGCGCACCTCCGTGGGCGTCAGCGAGCGCTCCAGCTTCAGGTACTCGGTACGGGCGGCGGCGAGCATGTGCCGCATCTGCAGCCGGTCGCCCTCCTCGGCGGCCAAGAAGGCCCCGGACAGGGCGATGTTGCGGATCGAGCCGCCGGCGACGGTGAGCTGGGCGAGCAGCGACGCGTCGATGCCCTTCACCGGGGCCTGCGGCGGCAGCACGCGGCGCCAGATCTCGGCGCGCTCGTGCTCGGCCGGGAAGGGGAAGTCGACGACGAAGCGGATGCGCCGCAGGAAGGCCGTGTCGAGGGCGTTCTTCATGTTGGTGGTGAGGATGGCCAGGCCCCGGTAGGCCTCCATCCGCATCAACAGATAGCTCACCTCGAGGTTGGCGTACCGGTCGTGGCTGTCCTTGACCTCGCTGCGCTTGCCGAACAGCGCGTCGGCCTCGTCGAACAGGAGCAGGGCACCGCCGCGTTCGGCGGCGTCGAAGACCCGGCGGAGGTTCTTCTCGGTCTCGCCGATGTACTTGCTGACCACCTGCGAGAGGTCGATGACGAACAGGTCGAGGCCGAGTTCCTTCGCCATGACCTCGGCGGCCAGCGTCTTGCCGGTACCGGAGCCGCCCGCGAACATCGCGGTCACGCCGAGGCCACGGCGCAGGGTGGCCGCAAACCCCCACTCCTGGTGGACGGTTGCCCGCTGCCGCACATGCGCGACGATCTCGCGCAGCACGCTCGTCTGCCGCTCGTGCAGCACCAGGTCGTCCCAGCCGGCCTGCGGCTCGATCCGCCGCCCCAGCTCGTCCATGCCGATCCGCGCCTCGTCGAGTCCGGCCCGCCAGGCGAGTTCGGCGGCGTCCAGCTCGTCCTCGTGCGGCAGCCGTCGGTGTACGGCGGTGGCCGCGGAACGCACGACATGTGGCGGCAGCTGGAACTGGGCGACCAGGGAGCGGAGTTCGCCCTCGTCCAGGTCCACTCCCTCGAACGCACTCGTCCACAGCCCGAGTTGTTCCTCGTCGTCCAGCCGCGGCACGGCCACCCGGGCCCCGTACGACCGATCCGAACGCAGCGGATCCTCGCTCGACACCACCACCGGCACAGCCGCCCCGGCCAGGAACGATTCGGTCGCCGCCCGTTGGTCGCGGTCCAGTTCGCCCACCTCGACGAGCAGCGCCGAGGGCAGCAGAACCGCCTCACGCTGCCACAGCCGGGCGAGCCGGTCGCGCTCGACCGGGTCGGACGGCACGTCCTCGGCGCTCATCGAGTAGAGCCCGAGTCCCGAGCGGGCGGCCGCCGCGGCGGCGAGGTCGGCCCGGCTGCGCAGGTCCCCGCCGGTCACCTCGACGAGCGGCGCCTCGGAGTCCGCCGCCGTCGCCCAGCCCTCGGCGAGCCGGCTCGCGGCCAGGTCGTACGACGGCGTCAGCTCCTGAGGCGCCGGCGTGCGGCGCAACTGACCGTGCAGCCGTGCGTCCAGATAGGGGGAGCCCAGCAGGAAGTGCAGGATGCGCTCGTCGAGGCGCAGCCGGGAGGCCGTCAGCCGCGACTCGTCGTCCAGCTCGACGATCCGCCAGCGCCTGAGCGGCGCCACGGGCGTGAGGGCGCTCCAGTGCGGCTCGGCCAGCGCTGCCAGCGCGAGCGAGAAGGTGGGGTACGCCCGCTCGGGGTCACCGCAGGCGGCGGCACATCGGGCGGCGGCCGTGGGCTCCAGCTCGTGGGCGGCGGCGAGGAGGACGAGGTCGCGCTCGAAGGGCGTGATGCTGAAGCAGGAGACGAGGGCGTCGAGCGGGGCGCTACCGGGGCCGCCGGGCGCGGTGGCGAGTTCGGCCCCAGGGGCACCGTCGCTCTCCTCCGTGGCACGTGCCGCATGCGCGTCGACGCGGGCCAGGACGCGTCGGATCTCCGCGGTCAGCGTCGCACTGCCCGGGTCGGCGTCCGCCGCGCTCTGTTCGTACGTCCCCATGTCCTCACCTGCCCCCGTCGTCTCCATGCCGTGTCACTCCTGCGTGGGCTTGGCGGCCCGGGGCGCTGTCTTGCGCGTGCGCGCCGGGGCCTTGGCCGGGGATTTCGCGACGGCCTTCGCTGGGGTCCTGGCTGCCTTCTTGGCGCTCGGGGCCGGAGGTTCGGCCTCCTTCTTCGCAACATCGCCTGCAGCAGGCTCATTTGATGTCACGTCAGGAGTCGGTTCCGCCCCCGGAGGGACCGGTGCGCCCGGCGCCCCGAACGGCAGCACCCGTACCTCCGGCCTCTCCACCGGCTTGCCCGCCACCGGAGTCTCCCGGCCGTCGATGAGGACGAGGGCCGCCTGGTAGACCACCGACAGGGTGTAGGGCGTCTGGTAGAGCATCCCCCACAGCTTCGACGTCTCGTCGACGTCCATCACCGTCGGAGTGAACCGCACGCGCTGCGCCGACTCGGCGAGATTGCTGCCTGCCAAGTACGGCCGCTCACCGGCGAGTTCGATGATGTCCTTCGGCAGGACCGGTATCTCGTGCAGCGCGCGCACCACGGAACCGATCAGCCGCTGACCGACCAGTTCCGTCTCGTCGCCGTACGCGGTGATCAGGAAGTGCAGGTCGAGTGCCGCGACGGGCCGCTTGACCAGCGTGCCGTCGGCCGCACGCGTCGGCAGGTCGTTGTTGCGCTGCGAGGTGTCGGGCGTGACCTGGTAGAGGAACACGGAGATGGTGGGCTCGGTCGGCGGGTCGGCCGGCGGCTTGCGCGGCTCGACCTTGACGGCCATGTCGATCTCGGGACCCAGGTTGG
Source organism: Streptomyces sp. CB01635 (assembly GCF_002803065.1). Taxonomy (GTDB): domain Bacteria; phylum Actinomycetota; class Actinomycetes; order Streptomycetales; family Streptomycetaceae; genus Streptomyces. Next base: position 302,741 of record NZ_NNBL01000001.1, on the reverse strand, counting down.
ACTCGAGCAGCAGGGCGAGGGCCTGGGTGACATGCGCGAGGGCAAGTGCGTTGCTCATGGCGTCAGTTCCTCGGTTCCTCTCGGACTGCTGGTCGTCGTACTGATCCGTGTTCGCGGTTCACTCGCGCCCCCGCGCCAGGTATTCCGTGAGGCTCAAGGTCGCCCCGGCCCTCCCCGCGGCGGGCGTCCGCGGCCGTCCGCCGCCGGGCGCCTCGCCCGCCGTCACTTCGAGCCGCCCGATCTGCACCTGCACCACCTGCTCGACGGCCCGCGCCGGTCGCCGGGCCGCGGCCTGCCGTACGGCGTCGCGCGTTGCCGCCGTATCGGCGGCGCCGGGGGGCAGCACCGCCGATACGGCGTGGGGAACGGCGTCCCTGCCCGGGGGGACGGGCACGGACACCGCGGACTGCGCGGCTCCCGGCTCCGCACGCCCCCGGCCCGCCGCACGCCGCCCGGTCTCGGGCGGAGTCCGCGGCGGCGCCAGTGGCGCGGCGGGCCGCAGCAGCGGCGCCTCGGCCATGACCACCGGCGCCGGCCGTGGCCCCTGCTGTTCCGCCACCCGTTCGCTGCGGACGACGGTCCGCTCCCGTTCCGTGTGCGTCCGTGCCGCCACAGCCGTCGGCGACGGCGCATCCGGCAGCGGAACGGCCGACGGCGTGGCCGCGGGCCACAGCAGCGCGTCCTCCTCCGATGCCGATGCCTCGGCCCGTACCGCCTCGACCCGCTCGAACGGGCCGGGCAGCCGGGGCCGTACCCGCGCCACGGCCTGTCGCGGGGCGGTGTGCCGCGCGAGCAGCCGGTCGAGGAAGTCCGGCGAGCCCTGAGGGGTCTCGGAGTCAGACATCCGCACACAGCTCCAGGTAGTAGCGGCGCCGCGTCGGGCTGAGCGCCAGGATCTCCGGCTCGCTCCAGCCGTAGGCGGTGGCGAGCAGATGGACGTCGAGCAGCACGTCCCGTGCCCAGGAGTCCAGTTCGGTCCACAGGTAGGAGGCGATGTCGAGCTCGGCCCGGGTGGCCTGCCCGCACTCGGGGCAGGCCACGTTGAGCGCCAGGTCGGCGCCGGGGTCGGCCGCCTCGACGGCCTCGACGATCCGGCGCTGTACCGGCGCGGGCAACTCCCCCGCCGTCACCGCCGTCCCGTCGTGCACCGCCGAGACCAGGCATTGCGCGAACAGGGCCGTACGTGGATCCGCCGCCCGGGCCGCCGCCGTCAGGTCGGCGACGCCGGGCAGCCTGAACTCGACGTCCCAGCCGTCCTGTTGGACTCGTACGGACGACTCGCCGCGCCCGCCCAGCGACCCGGAGAGCTCCCCGGCGTCCAGGTCGAACTCCATGTCCTGTCCGCACGCCACGCACGCCAGGCGAACCTGCATCCGTTCGCCGAACAGCGCCCGGCGCAGCGCGAACAGGTCCGCCTCGCGCTCGCCCACCGGCAGCGCCGGCAGCCGTTCCGCCCCGACGTCCGGTCGTGCCGTGCGGTGCAGCAGCAGCGCACGCCCGACCGGAGCCTCGCCAAGGCCCGCCTCCCAGGCAGCCAGCAGTTCAGCCGCCCCGGTGATCACCATGTCCACCCCGATTTCCGCGACCAGCCACGATCAAGCCGCAGACGAACGACGACCCGTCGCGGCACTTCCGGCGGAGCGCTCAGGCCGGGTTGAGGAACGAGGGCTCCTCCGGCTCGGGCACCTCGTAGTCCCGCTCCCAGCCCTCGCACTCGAGCTTCAGCGACTGGATGGCCACCGCGTTGGCGTTGGCGTCCAGTTCACCGAGGACCTGGTACTCGCTGGGCCAGGTCCGGTACAGCTTGTGCGAGACGGCGACCTGGCCGGCCTCGTTGAGGACCTGGATGACGAGGTCCTTGCGGAAGTCCGCGAGGGACACCTCCGAGCCGAGGCCCGCGCCGACCTGCCAGACCTTGTTGGCCCAGCGGTCGAACTCCGGGTCGTGGGTCACCCCGCGTTCGAGGGTGATGCCCTCGAACTCCGAGCGCCCCGGCGACTTGCGCGGGGAGGAGGGGTCGCCGCCGTGGCGGTGCTTGACGACCTCCGTGGTCCGCTTCAGCGGACTGATCTTGCTGATGCCGGCGACCGTACGTCCGTCCCACAGGACCAGGAACTTGAAGTTCTTGTACGGGTCGAAGCGATGGGCGTTGACCGTGAACTCAGCCATCGATTTCCTTCAGCTCTCCCTGGATCCCGGGCCGCTAGAGAGCGAACTGCCCGGACGTCTGCTGGATCTTGACGACCACGAACTCGGCCGGACGGACCGGCGCGATACCGACGAGCACGTTGACGATCCCGTTCGCCACGTCCTCGTCCGTCGTGGTCTCGCTGTCGCACTTGACGAAGTACGCCTCCCGCGGGGTGCTGCCCTTGAAGGCGCCCTGGCGGAAGAGCGTGTGCAGATACGAGGAGGCGGACAGCCGGATCTGCTGCCACAGGCTCTCGTCGTTGGGTTCGAACACGACCCACTGCAAACCGCGTTGGAGGCTCTCCTCCACCTGCAGCGCGAGCCGCCGCACCGGCACGTACTTCCACGCGCTGTCGAGGGCGTCGGAGCCCTCCAGCGTGCGCGCGCCCCACACCAGCGGACCGGCCAGCGGGAAGGTGCGCAGGCAGTTCACACCGAGCGGATTGAGCAGCCCCGTCTCGCGGTCCGTCAGATCGACGGTCAGCGAGCGCACTCCGACGAGCTGCGCCTCCGTACCGGCCGGTGCCTTCCAGACACCGCGCTCGGAGTCGGTGCGCGCGATGACGCCGGCGACCGCGCCGGACGGCGGGAAGGCGCGCAGCCGCCCGGTGAGGGGGTCGGTGAGCTGCAGGTGCGGGAAGTACAGGCCCGCGTGGTTGCCGCGCACGGCGTCGAAGGCGGACAGGCCCGCCCGCGCCGAGTCCACGCTCACCCAGGTGCTGGGCGCGTCGACCAGCAGGAAGATCCGTCGCTCCTCGCACAGCCGCTGAGCTGCGGATACGACGGTGAGGGCGTCCTCGGTCTTCTCGTACGACGCCAGCTCCGGCAGCGACAGCAGGTTGACGTCGGCCACCCCGCGCAGCGCCTGGATGCCGGTCTTGTCGGCCTCGGAGCCGATGAGGTCGCGCGGGCCGGGAGCCTCGCCGTCCTCGCCGCCCTCCAGCGGGAACACCGGCGGGTTGACCGAGGCCTCCAGGCCCAGGTCGTTGGCGCACTCGCCCAGGAAGCGGACGACGTCCTCGGGGTCGGTGGAGCCCGCGACGACCTGGACGCGCCGGCCGAACGCCGTGACCTCGACACCCGCGAAGGCGTGCCGGCCCGGCGCGTCGGGCAGCGCCCGCAGCTTGCGCTCCAGAAGCAGCGCCAGCTCGGCCACGGAGGACGGGGCTTCGCCGTCGCAGTCGGCGTCGTAGAGCTGGAACTCACGCTCCACGTCACCGATCTTCACCGTCAGGTCGACGGCCAGGTCGGGCAGTTCGTGGCCGAACGGCTTGGAGACGGTGCCGGACGGGTCGGGGCGGCCCTCGTCCACGGCGTCGACGCGGATGAGGCGCGACCCGGCGTTGATCACGGTGGGCGCGTAGGTTCCGCTGCCGGCGTCCATGGACAGGCCGGTGAAGCTCTCGCGGGCGTCGCCCTTGGCGTCGTAGACCCGCAGATTGAAGGTCTCGTCGCAGTCCGGGGTGTCGTAGTCGACGGCGACCCGCAGACCGTTGCCCCACACGCCGGGTTCCTTGGCGTGGACCTCGAGAACATGGCTCTCGCTGTGGCCCTCGGTGGACTCCAGGACGACGCAGGCGGCCTTGCCGCTGCCGGCCTTGGCGACCCTGACGACCACGGCGACGGAGCCGCCGTTGCCGAAGAACTGGTGCACCGCGTAGGCGAGCGGGCTCTGTGCGCTCAGCCCTCCGAAGCGCCGCTCGAACTCGGCGAATCCGGTGACGCGCACCGGCTCGTTGAGCGGGCCGCGCCGGGTGTGCCCCACGAACGCGGTCACCGAAGTGGTCACGGCGGAGATGGCGCGGGTGCTGCTGGGAAGCTCTTCGACGTAGACGCCCGGGTAAGTCGGCCTCGCGGCGCTCACGGCATTCGTCGGCATTCCCCCTCCTATCCCTTCTCGGGCACCGGGTGAAAGGCACCAAGAGGCGGCAGAGGGGGAGGTGTCGGCACGGCGGGCGCGCGGCGGTCTCCGGACGCGTCATGTCGCGCCGGTCCGCACAGCCCGTATCAGTTCCCCCGTCAATGCCCCGGACGGACGGCCGCCCGGGTCAAGCACGCACGCTTGTGACTCCTGATGCTCAAGTGCTCAACCCACCTTGGGGAGTGGGGAGTTGTGGGAACAAGGCATGTTTACGCCAGTCCGAAAGACGGTTCGATGAAGGGAGGTGCGTGCGACCCACACACGATGTGCACGTGTCGGAACAGATAGTTCACGGATCTCACACAGCAGTTGGTGCAGCAGAAGGGAACTCATGTCCGGACGTACCTCATAATTCCGGCGGCAGGGTGGCTCCGCCCCGGCTCACAAGCCCTCCTGCCCTTGCGGCCTTGCGGAGGCGTACGAAGAGTGCTGTGGCCGATTCCACCGGGGTGAGGCCGCGTCGCCGACCACCCGGCCCTGCGCGCCGGCGTCGCGCGGCATACGGCCGGGGTGGAGGAGTTCGCGAAGGCCGTGGAGGCGATGCCCGGCATCGCTCCGGGGCCGCCCGCCCGTCCGGGGCCGGGACTACGCTGGGAGTCATGGCTGACCACCGCGGCGGGCCGGGTCCGCGTACGGGCCCGGACGTATCCGAAACGGCCGGCGCGACCACGGAACCGTTCGCCGAGTGCGTGCTGTGCCGCAAGCCCACCGAGTACCCGGAGTCCCACAAGGGTGTGACGCTGTGCCCCGTGTGCGCATGGCAGGAGGCACAGCGCACCTCCTGCTCGGGGTGACCACAGCTGCCGCAGAGGGCCGCGAGGAGCCGATCTTCCGCCTGGCAGACTGGTCCGGTGAGCAGTGACGACCAGACCCTCCCGAACGACACCGCCGACACCTCTGCCGAGGTGCCGCAGGACAGCCCCTTCCGGTCCGAGCGGACCTCGCGTGACGAGGCGCCGCAGTTCGTGCTGCCCCTCGTGGCGCGGATCGAGAAGGCCGCTCCCCCGGCCCGCACCGACGCGCTGGAGACGGCGGCCCGCGCGGTCCTCGTGATCCTCTCCGACCCGCGGGCGACCGGCGACGGCGAGTGGGCGCAGGTCATGCGCGACTGGCAGGACGCCCGGATCCGCAAGGTGGTGCGGCGGGCGCGCGGCGCGGAGTGGCGCAGGGCGGAGGCGCTCGAAGGGATCACGGTGACGGGGAGGTCGGCCGAGGTCCGGGTGTTTCCGCCGGTCCCGCTCGACGGCTGGCCCAAGGATCTGGCCCGGCTGCAGGTCTCCGGCACGGAGCTCGACGACCCGGAGCCGCCGTCCGCGCCGGACCCCCGGGCGCCCGTCCTGTGGCTGAACCCCGAGCTCGACATGACCGCGGGCAAGACCATGGCCCAGGCCGGGCACGCCGCCCAGCTGGCCTGGTGGGAGCTGTCGGACACCGAGCGCAAGGAGTGGCGCGAGGCGGGCTTCCCGCTGTCGGTCCGTGTGGCCGACCGCGACCGGTGGGGGCCGCTGACGCGGGCCGGGCTGCCGGTGGTGAACGACGCCGGCTTCACGGAGATCGCCCCCGGAATGACGGTGGTCACCGAAGGGGGCAGTCGCTTCTGTCCCCTCCCTGTCGGTCAGCAGGCGTAGCGACCCGCGGGGCCGGGAGCCGCTTCGGGCAACCCCGTGTCGGCTCGCCCCTCGGGGCGCCGCGCGGAACCTCAAATGAACCTCTGAACGTCCCCTCTCCGGGGTTCGGCGGTGTCCGCCGGGGTCATGACACCGGCATCGCACGGCATACGGCCGGGGTGGAGGAGGGGAACCATGCAGCGGATCGAGCGTCTGGGTACGGGCATCGGCTGGCGTCCGGAGATCGCGGAGGCCGTGGAGGCGATGCCCGGCATCGACTGGGTCGAGGCCGTCGCGGAGAACGTGTGCCCCGGGCACGTCCCCGACTCCCTGCGGCGGCTGCGCGAGCGCGGCGTCACCGTCGTGCCGCATGGCGTCTCGCTCGGCCTCGGCGGCGCGCAGCGGCCCGACGAGGACAGGCTCGCCGACCTGGCGGCCCGCGCCGAGGCCCTCGGTTCCCCGCTCGTCACCGAGCACATCGCGTTCGTACGGGCGGGCGGCGCGCTCACCGCGTCGCAGCCGCTGGAGGCCGGCCATCTGCTGCCGGTCCCGCGCACGAGGGACGCCCTCGACGTGCTCTGCGAGAACATCCGCATCGCCCAGGACGCACTGCCCGTACCCCTCGCCGTGGAGAACATCGCGGCCCTGTTCTCCTGGCCCGGCGAGGAGATGACGGAGGGACAGTTCCTGTACGAACTGGTGGAGCGCACCGGCGTCCACCTCCTGATCGACGTGGCGAATCTGCACACGAACCACGTCAACCGCGGCGAGGATCCCGCGAAGGCGCTCGGCGAGCTGCCGGTCGAGGCCATCGCGTACGTGCATGTGGCGGGCGGCTTCGAGCGCGACGGCGTGTGGCACGACAGCCACGCGCACCCCGTGCCGCGCCCCGTCCTCGACATCCTCGCCGACCTGGCGTCCCGGGTCTCGCCGCCCGGAGTCCTCCTGGAGCGCGACGAGAACTTCCCGGCTCCGCAGGAGCTGGAGCGTGAACTCGCCGAGATCAGGGGGACGTTGGCGACCGCGCCCGCCGATGGGCGCACCGTGCGCTTCCTTTCGGGCAACACTGTTCAGGGGACCGATCCCGCCCGTCAGCGGCTCGCGCTCGCGCAGGCCGCGCTCCTGTCCGCCCTCGTCGCGGGGACGCCCGCGCCGGAGGGGTTCGACCGGGTGCGGCTCAAGGTCCAGAGCCGGGCGCTGTGCGCCAAGCGGGCGGACGTCGTGGCGAAGGTGGCCCCCGAACTGCCGGAGATCCTCGGCGCGGCCGCGTACCGCCCGGCGTTCCTGTCGTACGCGCAGGGCCGGCCCATGACGGGCGGCTACCGCCGTGACGCCCTCGGCTTCGCCGAGCACCTGCTCGACTCCGGCGGGCCCGGGGACGCGGGGGCGCGGCGGGAACTGGACCGGTGGTGGCGGGAGCGGTCGGGGCCCACCCCGCCGGCCGCGCACCCGGGGGCACGCCTGGTGCGCGCGGCGCGGTCCGCCCTGAACCGGGGGCGTCCGGCTCTCCGGTCCGCCTGAGCGTCGCCACCCCGCGCCCCGTACCGCAGTTGGCGTATTCGCGGGGGTACCCGAGCCCACGTCCGTGAGGCGGACTAGCGTGCGGTGCCGCACCAGGAGGCACCATGCGCACCCGATTCGTCAACGGCACCGGACTCATCGTCGCCGGGCTCGTCACCACACTCGCAGCTCTCGTGTTCCCGGTCTGGTCGTACGCCGACCGCTCCGGCACGGGCGTGGACCTGCTCGACGAGGGGACCGTGTCGACCAGATTCGGCCCGCTGTCGGCGCTGGACCGCGAGTTCGTCACGAAGGTCCGGCTCGCGGGCCTGTGGGAGCTGCCCGCGGGCCAGCAGGCCGAGGCGAGAGGGACGAGCACGGCGGTGCGGACGGCGGGTGAGCACCTCGTCGAGGGGCACACCTTCCTGGACGCGCGCGTGCGCGAGGTCGCCGCGCGGCTCGGCCTCGAACTCCCCAACCAGCCGGGCAGCCAGCAGCAGCACTGGCTCTCCGAGCTGAGCGCGGCGCACGGCGAGGACTACGAGCGGAAGTTCGCCAACATCCTGCGCCGGGCCCACGGGAAGGTCTTCTCGCTGGTCGCCCAGGTCCGCGCGACGACACGCAACTCGCTCGTACGGGACCTGGCGGACGACGCGAACAAGACCGTCCTCGACCACATCAAGATCCTGGAGTCCACGGGCCTGGTCGACTTCGACGCGCTCGCGCGGGACGCCGCCGGTACGAGTACGCCACCGGAGACCCGCTCCCCCGCCCCGCCGGGTCCGGTGACGTCCCCCGAGCCCCCGACGCCCCTCTCCCCCTCCCCGTCCTTCCCGCTGCCCCCGGCGGCCTCCCGGCCCAAGCCCTGACACGACCTGACTCAACCGGGCACGACAAACGGAACGTCACATACCGACGACGCTCTGTCCATATGGTGAACAAGCCGTGGCGCCACCCGAGCGCGTGGCATAGAAAAACGCCATGTTCTGGCTCCTGTTCCTGCTCATGGCCTGCGCCGCCGCCTTTCTGTCCTGCGCGCGCCTCTGCCTCGCCGCGGTGCACGCCGCGCACGGCGAGCCGGCCGGCGGCGGCGCGCACGAACTGACGCTGTACGAGGCCGCGTTCCTGTCGGGCGGCCCCTTCCGGGTCGCCGATCTGACCCTCGTCTCGATGGCGCGCAGCCGGCGGCTGCTGCTCGCGCACACCGGCTGGGCCACCGTGGTCGACCCGGTCGGCGGCGACGACATCGAGCGCTCGGTGATCGGCGCCATCGGTCCGGACGGGCAGTCGCGGATAGGGGCGGTGCGCCGGGCGACGGCGGCCGCGGACGCGGTACGGGCGCTGGCCGACCGGCTCGTCGCGGCGGGCCTCGCCGTTCCCGACGGCGCGCGCGGCGGGGTCGCGGCCGCGGTCCGCCAGGTGCGGGCCGCCGCGCTCGCCGTCGTGGTCCTGGCCGCCGTATCGCTGACGATGCCGGGCGGGGAGCCCGGCGACGGCGTGCTGATCGCCGCGTGGTTCGCGCTGCCCCTGATCCTCACGCTGTCCTGTCTGGCGATCGCCCGCTTCGAGGTCCACCCCTACACGCGCTGGGCCTCACCCACCGGGCAGCGGCTGATCGGCGCCCTGCCGAGGGGCGTACGCGAAGGGGTCGGGGAGGCCGCCCTGCTGACCGCCGTCGCCGTGCACGGCGTCCGCGCAGTATCCGACCCCGCGCTGCGCTCCGCCTTCGGAACGGCGCAACGGGGTCATTGAGCCGACACCGGCAGGCCGGTGCTTTACTTCGTCAACTGCCGCACGAAGTATCCCCTTTGTTCGCGTCTGCTCCCGGCAGGCGGGTGACAGCCCCGAAGGCCGCGCGAAACGGCCGCACGAGGGCCGGACGAAAGGGACCCAGAAGAGCGATGAGAGCAGCCCCCGCCGTCTACGCGGCCGCCGGATCCCTGGTCCTGACCGCCCTCGTCGCCGCCCCCGGCCGCGCCGACACCCAGACCCCGCCCGACACCGCCGAGCTGCGCGGCACATCCGTCGCCGCCGCCCGCGCCGCGGTCTCCGGAATCACCTTCGGCGCCTGCGCCGCCGCGGAGCACCTCCCGGACTACATCAAGTGCGGCACGGTCTCCGTCCCCCTCGACTACGCCCACCCCGACGGCAAGCAGATCAAGCTCACCGTCAGCCGCGTGAAGGCCACCGGCACGACGGCGCCGAAGGGCGGCAGGCCGGTCCGCAGGCAGGGCTCCGTCGTCTTCAACCCGGGCGGCCCGGGCGCGTCCGGCATGTACTTCCCGCTCGTCGGGCTGATGCCGCAGTGGAAGCGCATCGCCTCCGCGTACGACCTCGTCGGCTACGCGCCGCGCGGCGTCGGCCGCTCGGCCCCGCTTTCCTGCGCGGACCCGAAGCGGTTCGCGAAGGCCCCCACGCAGGCGCCGACGCACCCCTCCGCCTCGTACAAGCTGGAGCGGATCGCGCAGGCCAAGGCTTACGCGCGGGGGTGCGCGAAGAACGCCGGGGGCGCGCTGCGGCACTACACGACGCTCAACAACGCCCGCGACCTGGACGTGCTGCGCGCCGGGCTCGGCGAGCGGAAGCTGAACTTCATGGGGTCGTCGTACGGCACGTACTTCGGGGCCGTGTACGCGACGCTCTTCCCCACGCATGTGCGCCGCATGGTCTTCGACTCGGCCGTGAACCCCGACCCGAAGCAGATCTGGTACACCAACAACCTCGTGCAGTCGGTGGCCTTCGAGCGGCGCTGGGCGGACTTCCGGCGGTGGGTGGCCAAGCACGACAAGACGTACCACCTGGGCGCGACCGCCGCCGATGTACAGCAGAGCTACGAGAAGGTCAGGGCGCGGCTCGCGAGCGAGCCGGTGGGCGGCACCGTCGGCCCCGGCCAGCTCCAGGCCGCATACCTCCAGGCCGGGTACTACGACGACTACTGGGCGATGCGGGCGTCCGCGCTGTCCGAGTATCTGAAGGGCAATCCGAAGCCGCTCACCGAGCAGGCCGCGCCGCAGACCGCGGCGGCCACCGAGAACGAGAACAGCGCCGCCGTCTACACGGCCGTCGAGTGCAACGACTCGGCGTGGCCCACCGACTTCCGCGTCTGGGACCGCGACAACACCGAGCTCGCGCGCCACGCCCCGTTCGAGACGTGGGACAACGCCTGGATGAACCTGCCCTGCGCGTACTGGCCCGCCCCGCGCCAGCGCCCCGTCGACGTACGGACCGCCCCCGGCGCGCTGCCTGCGACCCTGATCCTGGCCGCCGAGCGGGACGCGGCCACCCCGTACGAGGGCGCCCGTGAGCTGTGGCGCAGGCTTCCGGGGTCGGTCCTGGTCACGGAGCGCGGCGCGGGCACCCACGGCATCGCCGCCGGCCCGAACAAGTGCGTGAACAGCCACCTCGACGCGTATCTGATGGAGGGGCGGGTCCCGGTGACCCGCGCCGCGTCCTGCGCCCCGCACCCCGAACCGGCGCCGCTCGCCGTGGACTGACGGCCGGCACGGAACGCGAAGGGGCCGACCGGTCGTCCAACCGGTCGGCCCCTTCGCGTGCGGACCGGGTGCGAACTACGCGAGACCCTCGACCAGTTCGGCGACGCTCTTGCGGCGGCCCGTGTAGAACGGGACCTCCTCGCGGACGTGCATACGAGCCTCGGAGGCGCGCAGGTGACGCATCAGGTCGACGATGCGGTACAGCTCGTCGGCCTCGAAGGCGAGGAGCCACTCGTAGTCGCCCAGCGAGAACGAGGCGACGGTGTTGGCGCGGACGTCCGGGTAGCCGCGGGCCATCTTGCCGTGGTCCGCGAGCATGCGGCGGCGGTCCTCGTCGGGCAGCAGGTACCAGTCGTAGGAGCGCACGAACGGATAGACGCTCACGTAGTTGCGGGGCGTCTCGTCGGCGAGGAAGGCCGGGATGTGCGAGCGGTTGAACTCGGCGGGGCGGTGCAGCGCCATGTTCGACCAGACCGGCTCGAGGGCGCGCCCCAGCTTCGTGCGGCGGAAGAGGTTGTACGCCTCCTGGAGCTGGTCCGCGGTCTCCGCGTGCCACCAGACCATGACGTCGGCGTCCGCGCGCAGGCCCGACACGTCGTACGTGCCGCGGACCGTCACGTCCTTCGCGGCGAGCTGGTCGAAGAGCTCCTGGACCTCGTCGGCGTAGCCGGCCCGGTCCTCGGGGAGGACGTCTCGGAGCTTGAAGACGGACCACAGGGTGTAGCGGATGACCTCATTGAGGTCCTTGGCCTTCTTGCCTGCGTTCGGGATCTTGGCGGGGGCGTCGTCACTCATAGGGCTATTCTCCCGCGCCGCCGTGCAGACTCTGCACCGGGTTCGCGGTGAGCTCCTCCACGCCGGTCAGGTCGCCGTCCAGCTGGTCGACGGCGGCGTAGGCGCTCGCGACGCAGGCCGGGATGCCGACGCCGTCGTACGCCGCTCCGCACACGGCAAGTCCGGGGATCTTGGCGACGTGGCCGCGGATCCGCGCCACGCGCGCGTGGTGGCCGACGGGGTACTGGGGCAGGCCCTCGTGCCAGCGCGTGACGCGCGTGGCGACGGGCGTGGCACTCAGCCCGGTGGCCTCCCGCAGGTCGTGGCGCGACACCTCGACGAGCCCGTCGTCGTCGCGCGCGAGGTCCTTCTCGTCCTGGTAGCGGCCCACGGAGGTGCGTACGACGACCAGGCCGGGGTCCTCGGCCGCGATCCACCCCCACTTGTTCGAGGCGAACGTGGACGCCTTGATCGTGTGGCCGTCGACCGGCGGCACGAGGAAGCCGGAGCCCTCGGGCAGGTGCGCCTCGTCGCGCCGGAACGCGAGGGTGATCAGGGCCATCGACGCGTACTCGACGGTGCGCAGCTCGGCGGCGGCGGCCGGCGACTCGGTGTCGAGGAGCCAGGCGGCCTGCTGCGCGGGAACGGCGAGGACGACGGCGTCGGCCTCGATGACCCGGTCGTCGACCCGGACCTCCCAGCCGTCGGGGGTGCGGCGCAGTCCGTGGGCGGGGCTGTCGAGGAGGATCTCGCCGCCCCGCGCGCGCACCGAGTCGGCGACGGCGAGCGGGAGCTGTCCGATGCCGCCCTCGATGCCCATGAAGACGGGGCCGGTCTGCTGGTTCCGCGCCGCGCGCTCCTGGATCGCGCGGACGGCCTCGGTCAGGGAGCGGTGGCTGCGGGCCTCCTCGAAGAGCTGGGGGACGGCGCTGCGCATCGAGATGCGGTACGCGTCGCCCGCGTAGACGCCGCCGAGCAGCGGCTCCACGAGCCGGTCGACGACCTCGCGGCCGAGGCGCTCGGCGACGTACGCGCCGACGGCGACGTCGTCGCCGAACTCGGTGGCGGGCAGCTCGCGGTCCTGCTCGATGCGGGCGAGGCCCTCGTCGGACAGGACCCCGGAGAGTGCGGCGGCGGTGCCGGGGACGCCCATCACATGGCCCTTGGGCATCGGGCGCAGCGCGCCCCTGGTCCAGAGCGAGGCCGTCGCCGTGCCCGGCGGCTGGAGCCGGTCTCCGAGCCCGACCTCGCGGGCGAGGTCCACGGCCTCGGGGCGCCGGGCGAGCATCGACTCGGCGCCGAGATCGACCCGTACACCCGCGATCTCACCGGCGCGCAGCTTGCCGCCGAGCCGGCCCGACGCCTCCAGGACGGTGACCTGCGCGCCCGCCGCGAGCAGCCGGTGAGCCGCGGCTAGCCCCGCGATGCCACCGCCGATGACGACCGCCCTCGGGGCCTGTCCCGTTCCCGTACCTGTGTCCGCTTCGCGCATGGCCCCACTGTCTCAGACCGGCGAGTCCCGACCGTGACCGCATCGGGACCACCCGGCAACCACCGAAAAGGGCCGGCGGACCGTCAAAGGAAGCGGCCAGGACCTGTCCTTGGCCGGCCGTCCCACTCAACCTCAAGGGGTACGTCGATGCGGATATCAGGCACCACAGGAAAGCGGCCGGGGCGCCGCGGGATGCGGGCGGCCGGCGCCGTCCTGCTCGTGGCGGCGCTGGCGCTCACGGGGTGCAGCGCCGGCGCCTCGGACAGCGGGGACTCCGCCAAGGCCGCGGGCGGCGAGGCGGCCGCCTCGGACCAGGGCTCCGCGAAGGAGGCCGGCGGGGGTCAGTCGGACGCGAAGTCGTCCCGACGCGAGCCGCCCAAGCTCGCCGGCGTCCACATCATCCGCACGGCGACGCTCACCGTGCAGGTCAAGGACGTCCCGCAGGCGCTCGACCAGGCACGCACGGCGGCCGAGGACGCGGGCGGCATCGTCGGCAACGAGTCGACCGACCGCGACGGCAGGGGACATGAGCGTTCCCGTGTCGTCCTGCGCGTGCCGCAGGAGCGCTACGAGCAGGTCCTCTCGGACCTCGCGGGCTCGGGCCGGCTCATCGAGCGGAACGTGAAGGCGCAGGACGTCACCGACCAGGTCGTCGACGTGGAGAGCCGCGTCAAGTCGCAGCGGGCGAGCGTGGCGCGGGTGCGCGAGCTGATGGACAAGGCGACGAAGCTGAGCGATGTGGTCGCCCTGGAAGGGGAGTTGAGCACCCGCGAGTCCGATCTGGAGGCCCTGCTCGCGCAGCAGGCGTCCCTCAAGGACCGCACGAGCCTCGCGACGATCACGCTGTCACTGACCGAGACCCCGGTGAAACCGGCGGGGCACAAGGACGACGACCCGGGGTTCACCGACGCGGTCGCGGGTGGCTGGGGAGCGTTCGTGACAATGCTGCGCTGGGTCGCGGTGGCCATCGGCGCCGTGCTGCCGTTCGCCGTGGTGGGCGGCCTGCTGGTCTTCCTGTGGCTGCGCCTGGTGCGTCCGCGGCTGCCGCGCAGGGCCACCACTGCCCCACAGCCGTTGACGACGGCGCTCGGCCCGCTGCCCGCGCATCCGCCGGCCGGGGAGCGGGGCGAGGAGGAGTGACGGGGGCACGGACGTAGTTTGGTGGGCATGAGCCCTACACGTGAGCGACTGGTGGTCATCGGCGGCGACGCGGCGGGCATGTCCGCCGCGTCGCAGGCCCGCAGGATGCGCGGCCCCGACGAGCTGGAGATCGTGGCCTTCGAGCGGGGGCACTTCTCCTCGTACTCGGCGTGCGGCATCCCGTACTGGGTCGGTGGCGAGGTGGAAGGGCGCGACGAGCTGATCGCGCGCACGCCCGAGGAGCACCGGGAGCGGTCCATCGACCTGCGCATGCGCACGGAGGTGACCGAACTCGACGTCGAGGGCGGACGGGTGAGGTCACGCGCGCTCGACACGGGGACGGATGCCTGGACCTCGTACGACAAGCTCGTGATCGCTACGGGTGCCCGGCCGGTGCGGCCGCGGATTCCCGGGATCGACGCGCCGGGCGTGCACGGCGTGCAGACCCTCGACGACGGCCAGGCACTGCTCGACACGCTCGCCGCGACGCAGGGGCGGCGGGCCGTCGTCGTCGGCGCGGGCTACATCGGCGTCGAGATGGCGGAGGCGCTGATCCGCCGCGGATACGAGGTCACGGTCGTCAACCGCGGGCCGGAGCCGATGTCGACGCTCGACCCCGACATGGGCCGCCTGGTCCACGAGTCGATGACCGCCATGGGCATCACCATGGTCGACGACGCCGAGGTCACCAAGATCCTCACGGACGGCGACGGGCGGGCGCGGGCGGTGGCGACGACCGCCGACGAGTATCCGGCGGACGTCGTCGTCCTGGGCATCGGCGTCCGCCCGGAGACCGCGCTGGCGCGCGCCGCGGGGCTCCCCCTGGGCGAGCACGGCGGGCTCCTCACCGATCTGGCCATGCGCGTGCGCGGCCACGAGAACATCTGGGCGGGCGGGGACTGCGTGGAGGTCCTCGACCTGGTCTCGGGCCGCGAGCGCCACATCGCGCTCGGCACGCACGCCAACAAGCACGGGCAGGTCATCGGCATGAACGCGGGCGGCGGTTACGCGACGTTCCCGGGCGTCGTCGGGACGGCGGTGAGCAAGGTGTGCGACCTGGAGATCGCGCGCACGGGCCTGCGCGAGAAGGACGCGCGGCGGGCCGGTCTGCAGTTCGTGTCCGCGACGGTCGAGTCGACGAGCCGCGCGGGCTACTACCCGGGCGCGGCCCCGATGACGGTGAAGATGATCGCCGAGCGCCGCACGGGCCGCCTGCTCGGCGTGCAGATCGTCGGCCGCGAGGGCGCCGCGAAGCGGGTCGACATCGCGGCGGTCGCCCTGACCGCGGGCATGACGGTGGACCAGATGACGGCCCTCGACCTCGGCTACGCACCGCCGTTCTCACCGGTGTGGGACCCGGTCCTGGTGGCGGCCCGCAAGTCGAGCGCGGCGGTGCGCAGGGGCTAGGGCGCGTCCGGGCCGGATGATGTGGGCGGCATCGGGGTGGACGTGCCGTTGATCTTCTCTATGGCCTGGCGGGCCTGGTCGCCGGGGGTGCGGGGCGTGGCCGCGCTCAGGGCGGAAGCGGCCGTGGCCTGCGGAGGTTTGGCGTGGGCCGCGGGCAAGCGGGTGCGCAGGCGGTGGCTGACGGCCTCGTCGAGCGTGACCGGGCGGTGCGTGCGGGCGGCGATGCGGCCGGCCTCCTGACCGAGCGCGGCCAGATCCTCCCAGGTCAGGCGCAGTACGACGGCGAGCTGGGCCTCACCGTCGGGCAGGGCGGTGAGGGGAGGGACGGGGGCACCCGGCTGATGGTCGGTCATGGGCTGGTCTCCTCGCTTGGGGCGGCGGGACACTGCTCGGCATGACGTACGCGCGGCGGGCGCCTTGCGTTCAGGGGGCGGCGCTGTCCGTCCGGCGGGGCGGGGTCGGTCAGGACCCCGCCGTGGCTGCCTACCCCTAGCGGGCGGTCTGCGTGTGGACGTACTCCACGAGACGCGACAGGGAGTCCGGGTCGGTGGTGGGCGGCACGCCGTGGCCGAGGTTGAAGACGTGGCCCTCCAGGTCCGCCGCCGCGTCGAGCACCTCGCGGGCCTTGGCCTCCACCGCTTCCCGCGTGGAGAAGAGGACCGCCGGGTCGATGTTGCCCTGGAGCGCCTTGCCGGGGCCGACGCGGCGCGCGGCCTCGTCGAGCGGCACGCGCCAGTCGACGCCGACCACGTCGGCGCCGGCCTCGCCCATGAGACCGAGGAGCTCGCCGGTGCCGACACCGAAGTGGATGCGCGGCACGCCGTACTCCTCGACGGCCTTGAACACCTTGGACGACGCGGGCATCACGGAGCGCCGGTAGTCGGCGGGGGCGAGCGCGCCGACCCACGAGTCGAAGAGCTGGACTGCGGAGGCGCCCGCCTCGATCTGCACCTTGAGGAACGCGGAGGTGATCTCGGCGAGGCGGTCGAGCAGGTCGGCCCACAGCTGCGGGTCGCCGTACATGAGCGCCTTGGTGTGCTCGTGGTTCTTGGACGGACCGCCCTCCACGAGGTAGCTCGCAAGGGTGAAGGGCGCGCCCGCGAAACCGATGAGGGGGGTGGAGCCGAGCTCGGCCGTCAGCAGACCGATCGCCTCGGTGACGTACCAGACGTCCTCGGGCGTGAGGTCGCGCAGCCGCGCGAGGTCGGCTCGCGAGCGGATGGGCTGCTCGACGACGGGACCGACGCCCGGCTTGATGTCGAGGTCGATGCCGATGGCCTTGAGCGGCACGACGATGTCGCTGAAGTAGATGGCCGCGTCGACGTGGTGGCGGCGCACGGGCTGCATCGTGATCTCGGCGACGAGCTCGGGCATCATGCAGGACTCGAGCATCGGAATGCCCTCGCGCACCTTGAGGTACTCGGGCAGCGAACGACCGGCCTGCCGCATGAACCACACCGGGGTGTGCGGCACCGGCTCACGCCGGCACGCCTTGAGGAAGGCGGATTCGTACGTCGCTGTCGGCTGCTGGCCCGTGGGGCGGAGGTTGGCACTCACGTCGGAAAGTCTCGCACGGGTGCGAACCCCGCCGGGCGCGGGGACATCGGGGCGGAGGTGCCGGGTGTCTCTCCCTGCGCGAAGGCCGCGTTCCCCTTAATCTTCCCCGCATGGCTGCGGCTGAGGGACGACTGTCGGACGGCGCTGAGGGAATGAGTGAATCGGAGCGGGAGGGGCGCAAGACGATGGATCCGGTGGACTCGGCACCACCGCCGTTCCGAGCGGCGGTCGAGGCCTTGCAGGGAGCACGGCTGCGCCCGGAGATCGAGGTGGACCCGACCAAGCCGCCCCAGCGCCTCGCGCCGCACGCATACGCGCTGGAGGCCGCGGTGGTGGACGGCGACGACGACCTCGCGGACGGCCGCCTCGTCCTGCTGCACGACCCGGCGGGGCACGACGCGTGGCACGGGACGTTCCGTCTGGTGACGCTGGTGCGGGCGGAGCTGGAGCCGGAGATGGCGGCGGACCCCCTGCTCCCCGAGGTCTGCTGGTCGTGGCTGACGGGCGCGCTCCAGGGGCGGGGACTCTCGTACGGGGAGGCGAGCGGCACGGTGACGCGGGCGAGTTCGCACTACTTCGGCGGGCTCAGTGAGCGTGCGCCGGCGTCGCAGATCGAGATCCGGGCCTCGTGGACACCGCGTGAAGGGCCCGCCGGGGTGCCGGACACGGCCTCGCACCTGGCGGCCTGGTGCGATCTCCTCAGCCAGATCGCGGGCCTGCCGCCGGCCGGTCCCGGGGACGCGTCCGTGGTGACGCTGCCTCAGCGCCGGGGGCCGCAGAAGTAGGTCCTGAACGGCGATGCACGAGTCCTGAACGGCGGTGCAGGAGTCCTGACGGGCGAAGAGGTACAGCCATCGGTAGGCGATTTTCGGCCTTCCGCCGCCGGTGACCAGGGGCAGGGACAGTGGCGGGGACAGAACGGATCAGGACCGGACCTCGAAGAGTTCCGGTCCCGTTGTGATTCGGTTCGATCTTCGGATGATCGATCGCGTGTCCGAATTGCACGAATTGTTACTCACTAAATCGTGATCTTTCTCTAAAGGCGAGCGGGTTTACTGCCGAAGAGGTCTGTGACCTTGAAAGCACGGTTCGCCCCGGCTTCATCCCCGAGCCGGTCCCGTCCCGCACCCCAGGAGGCCTGGTGTCCGTTCTCCTCGAGCAGCCCGCAAGCCTGGTCGCCTACCGCCCGAACAAGCCGACCGCCATGGTGGTCGTGGCCGACCCGCGCGTCCGTTCCACCGTCACCCGCCACCTGTGGGCGCTCGGTGTACGTGACGTCATCGAGGCCTCGTCCGTCGCGGAGGCTCGTCCCCGCATCGGCAACCCCCGCGACATCTGCGTCGCAGACGTCCACCTTCCCGACGGCTCCGGCCTGACCCTTCTGTCCGAAACCCGTGCCGCGGGCTGGCCCAACGGGCTCGCCCTCTCCGCCGCCGACGACATCGGTGCCGTACGCAACGCCCTCGCGGGCGGCGTCAAGGGCTACGTCGTCACCGGCACCCGTACCAACGTCGGGCTGCCCTCCCGCCCCGGCGCCGCCCCCATCGGGTCCGCCGCGGCCCGTATGCACCGCCGCCCCCCGGGTGCTCCGAGCCACCCGGGCGGCTACCGCGAACTGTCAGGCCGTGAGGTCGAGGTGCTCCGGCTCGTCGCAGAGGGCCAGTCGAACAAGGCCATCGGAGTCTCGATGGGCCTGTCCGCGCTGACCGTCAAGAGCCACCTCGCCCGCATCGCGCGCAAGCTCGGCACGGGCGACCGCGCCGGAATGGTCGCCGTGGCCCTGCGCACCGGCATCATCCACTGACCTGACTGCTTTACATACCTTCAGCGCCCGTCGACGGAACGTTCCGTCGACGGGCGCTGAAGGTACACAGACGTTCACGAGGGTCCGTCAGCTCGCTGGCGGACCCTTTTCGGTGTCCCTCGCGGTGCAAGTCCCGACAAGAGGGCCTTCCCACGGCTGTAGATCGAGTATGGATTATTGGCACTAAAGTGCATATTCCGGGCACTCTGGTGCGAGAACCCCCCAGACGCACCGCGACCTGTCGACACGCGTTTTCGCAGGTCAGTTGACCAATGGCCAGAACACGCAGGTCAGGCATGCGTACGGGCAGATACCCTTGACAGGTGACCGACGCCCAAGAGACCGCAGCAGACACTTCACTGCGAACCACCGGGGGCGCACCCCCGGACGACGGCGGCTCTGTTGCGGAGGTGCCGATCCCCCTGCTCGAGCCGCGCGAGGGCATCCCGCCGGTGATCGCCGACGAGGCCTCCCTGGCCGAGGTGGTCGCGGCCTTCGCCGCGGGCACCGGGCCCGTGGCCGTCGACGCCGAGCGAGCCTCCGGCTACCGCTACGGGCAGCGCGCCTACCTGGTGCAGCTGCGCCGCGAGGGCGCGGGCTCCGCGCTCATCGACCCCGTCGCGTGCCCCGACCTGTCCGCCCTCGGCGACGCGATCGCCGACGCCGAGTGGGTACTGCACGCCGCGACGCAGGACCTGCCGTGTCTGCGCGAGATAGGTATGGTCCCCAGCCGCCTCTTCGACACCGAGCTCGCCGGGCGCCTGGCCGGTTTCCCGCGCGTGGGGCTCGGCGCGATGGTGGAGAACGTCCTCGGCTACGTACTGGAGAAGGGCCACTCCGCCGTCGACTGGTCGACGCGTCCCCTGCCCGACCCGTGGCTGCGCTACGCCGCGCTGGACGTGGAGCTCCTCGTGGACCTGCGGGACGCGCTGGAGAAGGAGCTCGACCGGCAGGGCAAGCTGGACTGGGCGCACCAGGAGTTCGACGCCATCGCCTCGGCGCCGCCCGCGCCGCCCCGCAAGGACCCGTGGCGGCGCACGTCCGGGATGCACAAGGTGCGGCGCCGCCGGCAGATGGCCGTCGTGCGGGAGCTGTGGACCGCGCGGGACCGGATCGCGCAGCGGCGTGATGTGTCGCCGGGCAAGGTGCTCGGGGACGGCGCGATCGTCGAGGCGGCGCTCTCGCTTCCCCCGAATGTGCACGCACTGGCGGCGCTGCCCGGTTTCGGGCACCGCACGGGCCGGCGTCAGCTGGAGCAGTGGCAGGCGGCCGTGGACCGGGCGAAGGAGCTGCCCGACGCGGAGCTGCCGCAGCCCGGGGCGCCGCTCGCCGGGCCGCCTCCCCCGCGGGCCTGGGCCGACAAGGACCCGGTCGCCGCTGCGCGGCTCTCCGCGGCGCGGGCCTCGGTGTCGTCGCTGGCCGAGACGCTGAACATGCCGCAGGAGAACCTGGTCACTCCGGACACGGTCCGCCGCGTGTGCTGGGAGCCCCCGGGCGACCGCTCCGAGGCGGCGGTGGCCGAGGCGCTGCGCGGGTACGGGGCGCGGCCCTGGCAGATAGAGCAGGTCACGCCGCTGCTCGCCGAGGCGCTGAAGCAGACCGCCTGACCCGGCCGCCCCGCGCGGCGCCCCGCGTTCGTCGCGGTTTCGTACCGGTCGGCCCTCCTCGCTCGTATCGGCGGGGAGTGCCTGTCTAACGTCACCCCATGATCACCAGGGGGTACGCGGGATGGGTGTGGGAGTTCGAGGTCGAGCGGGAGCGCCGGGCCGCGGCAGGGGAACCCGCCTGGGAGCGGGGCGCGCGGGTGGATACCGCGATCTGGCGGAGCGTGCGGCGCTTCCAGATCGGTGAGAGCGGTGACGGGGCGAATCTGATCGCCAAGGCCGACCGGGCGGGCGACGCCCCGTACGCGCGTGCCGTCCGGCTGTTCGTGGCCGAGGAGCAGAACCACGCCCGGCTGCTCGGACTGCTGCTCGGCGCCGGCGGCGTTCCGCCGCTCGCGTCGCACTGGAGCGACACCGTCTTCGTCCGGCTGCGCCGGCTTCTCGGGCTGCGGCTCGAACTCCTGGTCCTGATGGTCGCCGAGGTCGTGGCGCTGCGTTACTACCGGGCGCTGCGCGACGGCACCGACGACGGGCTCACGACGCAGGTGGCGGGCGCGATACTCGCCGACGAGGAGCGGCATGTGCCGTTCCACTGCGAGCGGCTGCGCGAAGCCTTCGCGCGGGTGCCGCGCCCGGTGGGGCGCCTGGTGCTCCTGGGGTGGCGGGCGCTGCTTCTCGCCGCGGCGCTCGTCGTCGCCTGCGACCACGGCTCGGCGCTGCGCGGGCTCGGGGTGGGACGGGTGCGGTTCGTCCGTGACGTCGTGGCTTCGGCGGGGCCCGTGGTGCGCTCGGTTCTCGATCGCGCGGTGTGACCTTCGCCGCTCCGGCCGGGGGGACTACACGTCTTGGTTACCCGCAAGTAGCATGACGGTATTCGCAGCGCGCTTCCCGCACCCCGGGTACGCGCCGCGCGGCAGTGCCATCCCGCATCTGGAGGAGAGCCATCGTGCCTCGTACCGTCAGGGACGTCGTCTTCGTCGACGGCGTCCGCACCCCGTTCGGCAAGGCGGGCCCGAAGGGCATCTACCACGAGACCCGCGCCGACGATCTCGTCGTGAAGGCCATCAGGGAGCTGCTGCGCCGCAACCCGGCCCTCGACCCCGCGAAGATCGACGAGGTCGCCATCGCCGCGACCACGCAGATCGGCGACCAGGGCCTGACCCTCGGCCGCACCGCCGGCATCCTCGCGGGCCTCCCGCAGTCCGTGCCCGGCTACTCCATCGACCGCATGTGCGCCGGCGCACTGACCGCCGTCACCGCCACCGCGGGCTCCATCGCCTTCGGCGCGTACGACGCCGTCATCGCCGGCGGTGTCGAGCACATGGGCCGCCACCCCATGGGCGAGGGCGTCGACCCGAACCCGCGCTTCGTGTCGGAGAAGCTCGTCGACGAGTCGGCCCTGTTCATGGGCATGACCGCCGAGAACCTGCACGACCGCTACCCGCAGATCACCAAGCAGCGCGCCGACGAGTACGCCGTGCGCTCGCAGGAGAAGGCCGCGAAGGCGTACGCGAACGGGAAGATCCAGCAGGACCTGGTCCCGGTCTCCGTGCGCAACACCAACCCGGACGTCGGCGAGACCGGCTGGGGCCTGGTCACCGCCGACGAGCCGATGCGCCCGGGCACCACGCTGGAGAACCTGTCCGGCCTCAAGACGCCGTTCCGCGTGCACGGCCGCGTCACCGCGGGCAACGCCGCCGGTCTGAACGACGGTGCGACGGCGTCGATCATCGCGTCCGAGGACTTCGCCCGCGAGAACA
Organism: Streptomyces sp. CB01635; assembly: GCF_002803065.1. GTDB lineage: Bacteria > Actinomycetota > Actinomycetes > Streptomycetales > Streptomycetaceae > Streptomyces. The sequence continues at coordinate 280,491 of NZ_NNBL01000001.1, read as the reverse complement.
ACCTCCCGGTGAAGATGCGCCTCGTCTCCTACGCCTTCGTGGGCGTCGAGCCGGAGGTCATGGGCTACGGCCCGATCCCGGCCACGGAGAAGGCCCTCGCCAAGGCCGGTCTGTCGATCGAGGACATCAACCTCTTCGAGATCAACGAGGCCTTCGCCATCCAGGTCCTCGCCTTCCTGGACCACTACGGCATCGCCGACGACGACGCGCGCGTCAACCAGTACGGCGGCGCCATCGCGTTCGGTCACCCGCTGGCCTCGTCCGGCGTGCGCCTGATGACGCAGCTGGCCCGCCAGTTCGAGGAGCAGCCCGAGGTCCGCTACGGCCTGACGACGATGTGCGTCGGCTTCGGCATGGGCGCCACGGTCATCTGGGAGAACCCGCACCACAAGGACGCCGGAGGCGACAAGTGAGCACCACCACCGCTGAGCTCCTGAAGGGCGCCGCCGAGCTGTTCCCGGACGAGGTCGTCACGTCGGCGAACGTACGCCACCTCGACCTGCCGTTCGGTGCGGGCCGGTTCGCGCTGATCACGCTCGACAACGGCTTCGACCACACCAAGCCGACCACCTTCGGCCCGGCCTCGCTCGCGAACCTGAACGCCGCGATCGACCAGGTCGAGAAGGAGGCGGCCGAGGGCACGATCGTCGGCGCCGGCATCACCGGCAAGCCGTTCATCTTCGCCGTCGGCGCCGACCTCAAGGGCGTCGAGCTCCTCACGAAGCACGACGACGCGCTGGCCATCGGCAAGGGCGGCCACGAGGTCTTCAAGCGCCTCTCGGGCCTCGCCGTGCCGACGTTCGCGTACTACAACGGCGCGGCCATGGGCGGCGGTGTCGAGGTCGGTCTGCACTGCACCTACCGCACCGTCTCCAAGGCGCTCCCGGCCTTCTCGCTCCCCGAGGTCTTCCTCGGTCTGGTCCCGGGCTGGGGCGGCTGCGCGCTGCTCCCGAACCTGATCGGCGCCGACAAGGCCGTCTCGGTCATCATCGAGAACTCGCTCAACCAGAACCGCCAGCTCAAGGGCAAGCAGGTCTTCGAACTCGGCATCGCCGACGCGATCTTCGAGGGCGCCGACTTCCTGGAGCAGTCGCTGATCTGGACGGCGAACGTCCTCAAGGGCGACGTGGCCGTCGAGCGCGCCGAGGTCGACCGCGGTGACGCGTGGGACCAGGCCGTCGCGCGCGGCAAGTTCATCGCCGACAGCAAGGTGCACGGCGCCGCCCCGGCCGCGTACCGCGCCCTCGACATCATCGCCGCCGCCAAGGACGGGAACCTGCAGGCCGGGTTCGACGCCGAGGACAAGGCGCTCGCCGACCTCATCATGGGCGGCGAGCTGCGCGCGGGTATCTACTCGTTCAACCTCGTCCAGAAGCGCGGCAAGCGCCCGGCAGGCGCCCCGGACAAGTCGCTCGCGCGTCCGGTCACCAAGGTCGGCGTCGTGGGTGCGGGCCTGATGGCCTCGCAGCTCGCGCTGCTCTTCCTGCGCCGCCTCGAGGTGCCGGTCGTCCTGACCGACATCGACCAGGAGCGCGTCGACAAGGGTGTGGGCTACGTCCACGCCGAGATCGAGAAGCTGCTCGGCAAGGGCCGCATCAACCAGGACAAGGCCAACCGCCTCAAGGCGCTCGTCTCCGGTGTCCTGGACAAGGCCGAGGGCTTCTCCGACGCGGACTTCATCATCGAGGCCGTCTTCGAGGAGATCGGCGTCAAGCAGCAGGTGTTCGCGGAGGTCGAGGCGGTCGCCCCGGCGCACGCGATCCTCGCCACCAACACCTCGTCCCTCTCGGTCTCCGAGATGGCGTCGAAGCTGAAGCACCCCGAGCGGGTCGTCGGCTTCCACTTCTTCAACCCCGTCGCGATCCTCCCGCTCCTGGAGATCGTCCGCGGCGAGCAGACCGACGACGCCTCGCTGGCCACGGCCTTCGGTGTCGCCAAGAAGCTGAAGAAGACGGCGGTTCTGGTGAAGGACGCCCCGGCGTTCGTCGTCAACCGCATCCTCACCCGCTTCATGGGCGAGATCCAGAACGTCATCGACGAGGGCACCCCGGTCGAGGTCGCCGAGAAGGCCGTCGAGCCGCTCGGCCTGCCGATGTCCCCGCTGGTGCTCCTGGAGCTCGTCGGTCCGGCGATCGGTCTGCACGTCTCGGAGACCCTGAACCGCGCCTTCCCGGAGCGGTTCACGGTGTCCCCGAACCTCGCGGCCGTCGTCAAGGCGGGCAAGCGCGGCTTCTACGTCTACGATTCCGGCAAGCCGGAGCTGGACCCCGAGGTCGCCGCGCTCCTCAAGCAGGGCGATGTCGTCCTGACCGAGGAGCAGGTCCGTGACCGCGTGCTCGACGCGGTGGCGCAGGAGATCGGGCTCATGCTCGACGAGGGTGTCGTCGCCGAGGCGCAGGACATCGACCTGTGCCTGATCACCGGCGCCGGCTGGCCCTTCCACCTGGGCGGCATCACGCCGTACCTGGACCGTGAGGGCGTCAGCGAGCGGGTGACCGGCAAGCGGTTCCTGGCGCAGGGCGTGGCCAGCGTTCCGGCGTAACTCCCCGGCGTTTTCGGTGCCCGGCATGCCGACTGGCGTGCCGGGCACCGGCGTTTGCGGACGCCGCGGCGCGGGTTCAGAGCCGCTTCGCGCTGCGCAGGGTGCTCGCGTAGTAGCCGTTGCCGTCGAGGCGGGACGTTCCGCCCTTGTCGCCGATCGTCGGGCCGTTGACCTCTTCGCGGCTCGACACGAAGATCATGTGGCCGTCCGTGTCGTGGCCCATGTACAGACCGACGTGGTCGAGGCGCTGATTCGTGCGGGCGTCGAGCTTGAAGAACACGAGGTCTCCGGGCTGGAGCACGTCGATGGACTGGGGCCGGTCCGCGGCGCCGACACCCTTGAGCGGGATGATGTCGGCCCCGACGTCCGAGCGGGCCATGCCGTTGGCGGTGCGCGGCAGACCGTCGCCCGACTTGTCGGAGGACATCAGGGGGTAGCGGGCCCGGTAGCCCCACACCAGACGCTGGAAGCCGGAACAGTCGACGGACCGGGCGCGCTTGGTCTCGGGCTGCTGCGTGACCCCGTCCCGGAAGGTGTACGGGATGCCCAGGTAGTCGTAGAAGTCGGAGAGTTCGTCGCGCAGGTCGTTGCCCTCGCTGCCGTTCGGGTTGATCGGCCCGAAGTTGGCGTCACCGCCGTAGGCGATGCCCTCGTCGTCCTTCTTGACCGGGGCGCCCTCCAGGTACTGGAAGGCGAAGGCGAAGATGTCGTCCTCCTCGCTCCCGTAGAACTCCTTGAACCAGTCCTTGAACCACTTCTCCTTCTCCGCGCCCTTGCGCCAGGGTTCCGGCATGAGGCGCACCCAGTCCTCGGTGACCACGCGGGACTTGGTGTTGGCGGGCTCGGTGAAGGTGCGGCTCGGGCCCTTGAGCGTGGCCGTGCGCGCGCTGTCGGTGAAGGTCGCGAGGACCTGGCCCCCCTCGCCGCGCAGGACGGAACGCTCGGGGTTCTTCAGCCGCTCCCAGTTCCGCTCGCCGCCCTGCTGGCCCGTGCTGGACTCCAGGAGCGGGGTGTCGGTGACGGCCTGGACGGCGGGCGCCTTCGCCTGCTCGTCCTTGCGCAGCTCCACCGTCAGATAGGCGCTGCCGCCGAGCAGCGACAGAACGATCGCGGTGTGCAGGACGGGGTGCTTCTTCTTGGCACTCATGGGGTCGGCTCCGGTGGGTGGTTCAGGCGGACGGCATGACGCCGAGGAGGATTCCGGCGGTGAGGACGACGTACGCCATCAGCGTCACCGAGCCGGTGGCGAGGATCGTGGGGCCCTTGGGCTGGCGGACGAGCTGGTAGGCGATGAGGCCGGGGACGATGAAGCCCAGGGTCTGGTTCGCGTACATCAGCGGGAACTCGAGGGAGAGGACGATCATCACGGTGGCCTGGAGCGTCACTCCGAGCAGCACGACGGCGGCGAACAGGCGCTTGCCGTAGAGGATCACGTAGCGCTGCATCAGGAGGGTGCCCACATAGGTGAGGACGGTGACGCCGACGACCATGGCCGCGCGCTGGAGGTCTTCGACGAGCGTCAGCGCGATCCAGCCCGGGGTGATCATTCCGCCCGGCGAGAGGTTCGTCGTGAGGTAGCAGACCAGGGAGAACAGCAGCCCGATCGCGATGCCGATCGCGGCGATCTCGGGGGTGAGGACGGTGGGGATCAACGTGGTTCTCCTGGGCTGCTGTGCCACTGCTGCGGGTCTTCGGCGGGAGGTGCGGGCGGGATGCGCGGTTCGAACGGGCCACGGGGGACGGTCTGTTCGGCCGGCTGGACGGGCTGGTGCTGCGTGACCGCGGGCCAGGCCTCGCGGAGCGGCTGCGGATCCTGGTACCCGGGATGCGGGTGGTCCGCGTCGCGCTGCACGGGGATGTGCAGCGGGGGCGTGTAGCGCGTCTCGTACGCCTCGGGGTACTGCTGGTACGGGTCGATGCGGGGCGCGTACAGCTGCACCGTCTCGATGTGTTCCGGCACGGCCGGTGCGTCCTGCCAGGAGGACTCGGCGGGCTCGAAGCGGTCCGCCGGGTCGTCGGACTCGTCCGCGGGGAGTTCGGCGAGGTGCTCCAGGAGGTGCTCGCCCTGGCCGTGGATGTTGCCGATGGCGACGAGCGAGGAGTCGGGGCCGAGGCTGCCGAGCAGCTTGCCCATGAACTCCTCGGCCTCACGCCGGTCGCCGCCGAGGTCCACGGCCCGGTCCCGGTAGGCGGCCGGGATCGCGTCGATGGCGGACTTGGCCGGGTGGCCGATGACGAAGACCTGGTCCGGATCGAGCTCGGGGATGATCTCGCCCATCTGGCCGTTGCGTTCGACGCGGTCCGGGCGGCAGTTGATGACGACGTTCAGCGGGCGGTGGATGGCACCGAGGTCGAGGAGCTGGTTGATGTTCATCAGCGTCGACTCGGGGTCGTTGGCCGCGAAGACGTTCGCGAAACGGAGCTTCTTGTTGTCGTGCGTGAGATAGCGCTCGACGGAGAGGACTCCGGGGTCCGGCGGGGCGTCGTACATGCCCTGGAGCGCGGTGTCCCGGTCGACGCCCACCAGCTCGGCGACGGTCAGCGCGATCGCCACGTTCTCCTTGAAGGTGAACCAGCTGAACCCGCGCAGCTCCTCGTCGCTGACCGTCTCGGGGTCGGCGTAGATCAGCTTGCAGTCCCTGGCGTCCGCCTCCTCCTGGAGGATGTGGAAGCGCTCCTGCTCGGCGGTCACGCAGATGCCTCCCTCCGGCATGGAGCGGCACAGCGAGCGCGCCACGTCGTCGAGGGTGGGGCCCATCTCGGCGAGGTGGTCCTCACGGACGTTGCACAGGACGCCGATGGTGGAGCGGATCAGCTTGGACTGGTTGATCTCCTGGAGCGCCGGCATGACGGCCATGCACTCGATGACGAGCGCGTCCGGGTTGTAGGCGGCGGCGCGGCGCACGATGCCGATCTGCTCGACGACGTTGGCGATACCGAACTTGCGGTAGACCGGTTCCTCGGTGGCGTCGGGGTGGATGAAGCGGGCCGCCGTGCCGGTCGTCTTGGCGACCGTGGTCAGGTCGCCGCCGCGCAGGGCGCCCGCGCACAGGCGCGTGATGGACGACTTGCCGCGAATGCCGTTGACGAGGACGCGGGTCGGTATGTGTTCGAGGTTGGCGAAGTGCCGCCGCTGTTCGACGATTCCGGCGATCAGCAGGACGGCTCCGCACACCACGAGCACGGTGTAGAGGAAGAGCACGGGGTTCTAGTTCCTTCCGGCTCCGGCGGGCGTGCGGGCACCGCCGTCGCGTTTGCGCTGCTGGCTCTGGACCTGCTGCCTGATCAGCTCCAGGCTGCGGGCGACGGCGCCGACCTCGTCGTGGTGGCGTGGGAACAGGACGGTCTTGCGGTCACCGTCCGCGAGCGACTCGGCCTGCCGGGCCAGGTCGCGCAGGGGCCGTACGACGACGATGTGCAGCCAGCCCAGGCAGGCGGCCGCCGCGGTGATCCCGAGCAGACCGGCCAGGACCGTGCGGTTCTGGAGGCTGTACTCGGGGATGGCGAGGCTCGATGCGGGCTGCCAGCTGACGACGGTCCAGCCGAGCGACTTGGCCGCGCCGCCGCCGACGAAGGGGGCGGCCGCGGCGATCTGGATGTCGCCGCCGTCACGGAACAGGACCCCGCTGGGGCGCGGGCTCATGCCGACCTTCTGGTTGGTGCCGTCGGCGAGCTCGTCGAGGCGGTTGCCGGGCAGCTTGTGGAAGGCGAGATAGCCGGTGTTGCCGCCGATGACGCGCCGCTCGGCGTCGACGACCCGGACGTCGCCGAGCCCGGGGCGCTTGAGCAGTGAGTTGAGGAAGTCGATACGGAACTCGCCGACCACGGCGGCACCCTGGCGGCCGGGCAGTTCGGCGGTGCCCACGATGACCGGCTTCTTGCCCTGGTCGTCCAGGACGCGGATGGGCTGCGCCGAGGGACCTTCGCCCTTCTCGTTGTGCGGGCCGTGCCCGGACCTGGCGAGGACGTTGCCCTGGGCGTCGAGTACATAGAGGGACTCGTAGCGCTCGTGTTCGTTCATGGTGGCTTCGAGCACCTCGGTCATCTGCGAGGGCTTGGTGCGGTCGCCGATGAGGGAGGCGACCGACATCAGGTCGGCGTGCCCCTCGTTGAGCGCGCGGCGCACCCGGTCGGACAGGGTGTCGGTGCGTTCGCGCTGGTCGTTGACCATCTGCTGGGGTACGACGACGGTGTCGCCGGCGCGGTTGAGCATGAGCAGCAGGGGGCCCGACCAGACGAGCAGCAGGACCCCGGCGACCGCGAGGAGCGAGCGGGCGCCGAAGCGGCGGCGGGCAGGCGCAGCGGGCTGCGGGAGTTCGCCGAGCAGCTGGCGGCGCAGGCGCTCCAGGGCCGCGCCGATCCTGGCGGCCTCGCCGCGCCGGGGCACGGCGACGGGCCGGGCGAGGTCGCCGCGGGTGATGCGGCGGCTCTCCAGGAACAGCCTGATCAGTGGCCGTTGCACGGTGCCGAGCAGCAGCGTGACGGTGAGGCCGCCGATGAGCAGCAGGGCGGCCGCGGCCGCCAGGCCGAACATCGGGCTGGCGGTGACCGCCGGGTCCTCGGCGACCTTGACCATGGCGACGACGGTCAGGCCGAGGCCGGTGGCGACCGTGGGCTCGCCGGGCTGCGGCGATGCGAGCGCGGCGTAGCCGGCGACGGACCGCTCGCCCATGTAGCGGTCGCCGCTGAGGCTGCCGCTGACGCCGAGGAAGCCGCCGGAGCCGGGCTCCTTGGACTTGATGGGGTGCTGTTCCGCCTTGCCGGCGGCGCTCTTCGCGAAGGCCTTCAGCTGCCGGTTGGACTCTTTGACCTCGGCGCGCTGAAGGTCGGTGAGCACCTGCTCGGGCTCGGGGATGCCGTCGCTGCTGAGGATCGTGCCGGCCTGGTCGATGACGGCGATGGAGCGGAACTCGCCGAGGCTGATGCCGGGGAACTTCAGACTGTTGGAGGCGACGAGCAGCTGCTGCGGCTGACCCTTCCAGTTCAGGAGCGCGAAGGTGAGCAGGCGCGTCTCGCCGTTCTGGAGGCGCACCATGCGCGGGGCGAGGCCGTTGTCGTCGGAGAGCTTGGCGCGGTCGATCGCGGTCAGCGGCACGTTCTCGCCGCGAGCGGCGAGGAGTTTGCCGGACTTGATCTCGACGACGGCGGTGCCCATCCACTTCTGGTAGACGTTGCCGATCTTGTCGAGGACGGCGTCGGCCGACACCGGATCGCCGGCGCTGAACAGCGCGGCCGTCCTGGTGAGGTCGGTGACGCCCTCGTCGACGGAGGCGCGCAGGCCGATGGCCCCGTCCTCGGCGAAGTGCTGCTGCGAGGTGCGGACGGCTTCCGGTACGCGGTCGTGACCGACGCGGCCGAGGGTGAGGGCGGTGATGCCCGCGAGGGCGAGGAGCAGAACCGACAGCACTGCGATGGGCGGACGTATGCCGCCCAGCAGGGACATGTCGGCCCGTCGGCGGACCTTGTGCCGCCGCTTCTGGCGCGAAGCGGCCAACGGAGGGCTCCTCTCTGGAACGTGGGGGCGCGTCCGGACACGCGAAAGTCGCTCCGCGGCCGTGGGGGTTGCGCGCACCGGAACGCACAGGAGTGCGATCCGGAAACATCTGACCCACATCGAAGTCAAAGGGTTGTACTGGTGAGGAAAAAGGTGACAAGCGTCGCTTTGCCGAGGTCCTACTCGGGCAGCGGCTCCAGCGGGGCGAGTCCGTCCTTGGCCGCGCCGCGGTTGAGCATCGTGCCCTCCGTGCGCTCGAAGGCCAGGCGGTAGCGGGCGCGCTGCTGCTCGCTCAGCTTCGTGTCACCGTCACCCCGGCCGTCCCGCAGGGCCGCCGCGATGTCCACGAGCCGGTGGTTCTCGACCGCACCCTTGGGGAGATTGCCCGACTCGTCCGGGTCCGGCGGGATCTGCGTGAACGTCGGCACGTACTTCGCCTGTACGTCCCACTTCCCGGCCCTCTTGGTGAATTCGAACCAGCCGATGACGCCCTCCTCGGTGAGGCCGGTCGGCACGTCGTGGCGGGCGATCTGGTTGCCGAGCCCGTAGGCGATCCAGGTGCCGTCGACCTTCTCCATGGGCTGCACCACGTGCGCGTGGTGGCCGATGATCAGGTCGATGCCGGTCTCGCGCGCCAGCTTGCGGCCCAGCTGGAGCTGGGAGCGGCTGGGGTTCGGCTGGTTCTCGCGGCCCCAGTGGATGCTGAGGATCACCACGTCGGCGCCCGCGGCGCGGGCCCGCTTCTCGGCCGCGGCGATGTTCCTGAAGTCGATCTGGTTGACCAGCCAGGGCTTGTCCGCCGGAATCTCGTTGCCGTTGAACCCGAAGGCGTACGAGAGCTGGGCGACCTTGACGCCCTTGACTTCCATGATGAGCGGCTTGGCCGCCTCGGCGGCGCTGCGTGCCGACCCGGTGTGCTTCAGGCCCGCCCGGTCGAGGACGTTCAGCGTGTTCTGCACACCGGCGACGCCATGGTCGAGGGTGTGGTTGGAGGCGCTGGAGCAGGTGTCGTAACCGACGTGCTTGATGGTGGTGGCGATCTGCGGCGGCACCAGGAACGCGGGGTAGCTCTCGAAGGGGCCCTCGGGCTTGCCGGCGACCGGTTCGAAGTGGCAGATGGCCAGGTCGGCCTTGCTGATGACGGGCTTGACCCCGGCCAGCATCGGGTCGAAGTCGAGGCCCTTCTCGCCCCGGCCGGTCACCTTGGCGTCCTTGCGCGCCTGTTCGGTGAGCTGCGGGTGGATGAGGATGTCTCCGGCCGCCGCGACGGTGAACGAGGGGCCGTCCGCGGCCGCCTTGCCGTCGTCCGAGCCGAAGGGGCCGCAGGCCGCGGTTCCCGCGAGCAGCGCGGACAGGGCTATGCCGGACCACGACCGGCGGGAGGGGCGTCTATTCACCGGGCTATCTTTATACAAGCATGAGGACGAACAGGACGAAGACGGTAACGATTGCAACAATGCTGCTGATCGCAGCGGTCGTTGCGACCGCGCTCGTGGCCGGGATCACGCACCGGAAAGAGCCGGCGGCCAGCCGCGCTCCCGGCGCAGGGACCGGCGGCCGGACGGGCGTCGACCTGCTGACCCGGGTCACGGACTACACCGCGCGCTTCACCCCCTCAACCGGCTACCGGTCCCCGACACGCAATGAGCGGCACACGGCCGCGAGCGGTCTCCGGCTGCTGCTCGCCGGCCAGGCGGACCAGGCAAGGGAGCGCCTGTCCGAAATCGACCTCTCGCTCGACAACGTCACGGACAGCTCCACCGGGCGGCGGTACGCGGAGATCGCCGACCGCACCGAGCAGGGCCGCGCGCCTCGCGGCTGGGGGCGCGTGTACGTGGAGACCGGCTCCCCCGCACGCTGGTCCGTGCAGGTCCCGCACCCGGTCGCCGACCGCAACACCGAGCGGCTCGCGGTGGGCGTCCTGCGCGGCGGCCAGGGCGGCGTCCTCGTAATTGCTGGTGCACATCGCAAAGCCGGCACGGGTGACGCGGCGGACGTCGCGCACCGCAGGGACAGCGTTTTCGACGCGTTCTGCGACGAGCTCGCGGAGCGCGGACTCCCCGGACTCCAGATCCATGGCTTCGCCGACGACTCGGCGCCCGGCCGCGACGTGATCGCGTCGACGGGGCGGGGCCGGGAGGGCCGCGCGGATGGCCGGCTGCTCGCCGACGAACTGCGTGCGCGCGACTTCGACGTGTGCCGTGCCTGGGTACGCTCCTGTCCGCTCGAGGGGCACACCAATGTGCAGGGCGCGAAGGCGGCCGCCGAGCATGTGCCGTTCCTGCACGTCGAGTTCGCCAACGCGCTGCGTACGGACGCCCCTCGTACGGGGCGCGCCGTGGAGGCGATGCGGCGGGTCACCGCCGCGTGGGAGAAGGGCGGGACCTCATGACCATGCTCCTGATCGTCGACGGCGCCAATGTCGTCGGTTCGGTCCCCGACGGCTGGTGGCGCGACCGACGGGGCGCGGCCGAACGCCTGCGGGACAGCCTGGTGACGTACGCCGAGCGCGAGGGCGTCGACATCGTGCTCGTCGTGGAGGGCGCGGCACGCGGCGTGGAGTCGGTACCCGGTGTACGGGTCGAGTCGGCGACAGGGAGCGGGGACGACCACATCGTGGAGCTGGTCGCCGCCGCCGGAAGGCCGTGCACCGTGGTGACCGCCGACCGTGAACTGCGCCGCCGCGTGGGTGAGTCGGGCGCGACGTGTGCGGGGCCGCGGACGGTGCGGCCCGCGTGAGGCACGCGGGCCGCAACACGCCTTACCGGTCCGACGCCGCGAGCTCCGCGATCGCGGCCGTCGCGCGGGCGCAGTTGTCGCGGTCCTCGAAGGCGAAGAACGCCCGCGCCCTGCGGTCGTACTCCGGCTCGCGCGCACACCCGTTGCCGAGGTAGCGGATCACTTCGGTCACCACCTCGTCGACGTTGCCGCACACGGGCCCGAATCCGTCGTGCTCCGCCTCGAAGTAGCCCTTCCTGGCGTGCTTCGCCCAGTACTCGTCCGGGTCGAACCGGGCGTAGACGAGCGGTGTGCCGAGGTAGGCCATGTCGAAGTGGACCGAGGACCAGTCCGTGATGAACAGGTCGCACTGGCGCAGGGCCGTCTGCACGCTGACCTTCGTCTGGTCCAGGCGCTGCACCCGGGGGTGGTCCGGCACGACTCCGTCGATCATGTTCCGCATCTCGTAGTGCGGCAGGAAGTCGAGTGTGTAGTCGTAGTACTCCAGCGCCTCCATGAGCTTCGGGTCGCGCAGGAGCCGTACGACGAAGTCCCGGTAGGCCGACTCGCGGAAGATCTCGTTGACGGCGTCCTGGTCGGCACCCTCCTGCTGGAGATAGGAGGGGATCGTCAGGTACTTGCGCCAGGTGGGCATCAGGAGGATGCGGCGGCCGCCGCGGTCCGGCTGGAGCGCGTCGAAGCGCGGGAAGCCGAGCGCCTTGGCCTGTTCGCCGTAGTGCATGTGCTCGGAGAAGTACTGGGCTTCCCGGTCGCTGGTGGCGAACACCAGGTCCACACCGGTCCGGTTGCGGTGCAGGGCCTTGCTGCCGTCCTCGTCGGTGACCCCGTGCTGGAGGAAGACCCGCTTGGCGCCCACGCGCCAGTTGAGGTGCTTGAGGTACTGCCCGCGGTCCCAGCCGTCGGGGAGCATGTACGAGTCGATGTCATAGGCGTTGATCAGCAGCGACGCGTGCAGCATCAGCAGCTTGTGCTTCCACGAGCTGTGGGCCACCACGTTCCCCAGGCGCTTCAGCTTGGCCCGGTCCGCGCTGTCCTTGTCGATGATGTAGTACGCCTTGCGGCGGCGCTCGTGCGTGCGCAGGTATCTGAACAGGTGCAGGCTGTTGTCCTGCGCGGTGTCCTTGCGCTCGGCGATCAGCCAGATCTCCTTGCGGCGGAAGAACCTGAGCGTGGCGCGCCGGATGGCGCGGGCCCGCCAGAAGGGCGCCTTGCGCTTCTTCTGGTCCTCGTCCATGCCCTGGAGGAACTCCTCCCAGTCCTTGTCAGCTCCCCTTCCCTTGCCCTGCACCTCCCGGACGAGCAGAACGGCGTTGTCCTTGCCCTTCGACATCGGCAGGACCCAGCGGCCCCCGACGTTCATGCCTCGGGCGCTGCGCAGCATCGCGGTGGTGGTCATGCACGTGCGTGAGACGTCGCGGCCGGAGGTGCAGAACACCAGCTTCAGCGGGAACTCGCCGTCCTTGATGGCCCGTACGGGGACCACCGCCTCGAATCCGCCCCATTCGAGATCGTCACGGGTCGCCTTGAGGTCGCTGCGCCACACCTGCCGCGCGGTCACCATCTGGCCGCTCGTCTCCGGCCACAGCTGCATGGGGTTGCGCATGGGCCGGTTCATCGGCAGTCCGTTGAGCACGAAGCGGCCGGCCACGACGATCCCGTCGGACTCGGGGTCCTCCTGGACACGTTCCACGTGCACGCTGGTGGAGGAGACCTTGGTCAGCGGGAGCAGCGCGCTCGGGACCGAGAGATCGAGGTAGAGGTCACCCGCCCGCCCGTACACACCGGTGATCGCGTGCTCCGGCCGCGCGAAGAGCTCGAACCAGTTCATGTACATCGCGAGGAACGGAACGCGGTGGCGGGTGTCATGGGTGGACGCCATGACCGCGTCGGGCGTGAGCTGTGTGTAGACGGCGCGGGCCCGGGTGAAGAGCTGGAAAAGCTCCTGCTCGTCCATGGCCTGCGGGGCACGCAGTGCGAAGCCCTGGTAGCTGCGCACCAGGAACCGGTTGAGGACTTCCTGCCGGTGGCCGGAGAGGCGGGGGCGGAGCGTCATCAGGTACTCCTCCAGCAGGAGGTGGTCCCAGTAGTTCGCCTTGCGCTCCCACAGCTTGTCCATCGTGGAGTCCTCGGCGGCGCGCTTGCGGTACTGGTAGACCGTGCTGGGCACCATCGCGATGCGGTCCGCGAGGAGCATGGCGGGAACCGAGAAGAACGCGTCCTCGAAATGCACGCCTTCGCGGAACCGGATGTTGTTCGCGCGGATGAACTCGACGTCGAAAAGCTTGTGGCAGGCGCTTCCGCCGTGAATCATCTCAGGAATGTTCTCGATTCCGGGATGTACTTGAACATTCGTCCCGAAGTAGCGGAGCCAGGGCCAGTTGGTCGGCTCCGGGAACGTCTCCATGCGCCCGATGGTGAGCGGCACGCGCTCCTTCACGGCGGTCCGCCACATGACTTCGAGGGCGTCCTCGGGCAGTACGTCGTCTGAGTCGCAGAACGTGATGTAGCGGGAACTGACCAGGTCCATTCCCGCGTTACGGGCGCCGCCGGCCTTCCCCGTGGGGTGGACGAAAGCCCATACGTTCTGGTGCCGAGCGGCGAATCCCGCGGCGATGGCGGGCGAGCTGTCGCTGCTGCCGTTGTCGACGAGAATCACCTGGCAGCGGTCGAACATCGTCTGGCGCGCCAGCGAGTCCAGGCACTCCTGGAGATATCTCTCCACATTGAAGATGGGGACGACGACGGCGACGTCGTAGACGGGATCGAACACTTATGACTCCTGTTTTCTGCCGAATACCCCATCTCTGGAGCGGATATTGGTCAGGCTTGCGTGGACTCGATGACGAGCCGGGCGTCCGAGCCCTCGGTGGCGATACGTGTGAGGCCGTGGAAGCCGGCCACGGGGGGCTGCTGGACAACGCCCGGCGACACACCGCACGGCCGCGAGACGTTTCTGCCCCGGGTGCACACCACGAGCCGTACGGGGAAGGCGCCGGCCGGGAACTCCCGGGGGTCGAGCGTGACGCTGAAGGCGGCTCCCCCCTGACCTGTCCGGTCGTGGAGCTGCCCGTGGTTCACCGCCGGAAGGGTCTTGCCGCTGCGTTCGAACCAGACCTGCAGTTCGATCTTCTCCAGCAGTTCGTCGGGAATCCCGTTCACGGAGAATCGCCCGTGGACGACCGCGGTCCCGCCGTCACCGGCGGCGATTCCCTCGATGCGGGCCGGCACCGACGTGACCTTCGTGAGAGGCAGCGCCCAGGACGTACCCGGGTAGTCGACGTAAAGGTCCGCCTCACGGCCGTAGACCGGGCCGAGGACGGACGCCGGGCGGTGGAAGAGGTCGAAGTCCCCGAAGTGCAGCGCGAGGTAGGGAAGCCGGTGCCGGGTGTCGTTCGTGCTGCGGACGAACGACTCGGAAGTGATCCCCCAGTAGAGCGCGCGGCACCGCTCGAAGAGCTGCCGGCACTCGGATTCGCTGAGGATGCGCGGGGCCCTCAGCAGGAATCCCTGCATGCTGCGGATGAGGAACCTCTCCAGCGTCTCCTGCTGGTACGGCGTCAGCTGCTCCCGCATCGCCGCGAGGTACTCCAGCATCACCAGCTGGTCGGCGTAGTTCTGCGGGAGGTCCCAGAGGGTGTCCATGACGGACGTGCCGTCCCCGCGCCTGCGGTACTCGTAGACGGGGGCGTCGACCAGCGAGATGCGCTCGGCCAGGAGCAGCGCGGGGATCGAGACGTAGGCGTCCTCGAAGGCGGTGCCGGTACCGAACCGGATCCCCTGGGAGCGCAGCAGGTCGAGATCGAAGATCTTGTTCCAGCAGGACGCCGAGTGGATCAGGTCGGGGATGTCGACGACGCTGTCCACCGTCTTGACGTTCTTGCCGAAGTACTTGTGCCAGGGCGCCTTGACCGGCTTCGGGACATGCTTCTCGCGGCCCACGACGACGGTGGCCCTGGTCTTGATGATGGTGTTCCGCAGCACTTCCAGTGACCGCTCGGGAACGATGTCGTCGGCGTCCCAGAAGACGATGTACGGCGTCGCGGCCATGTCCATACCCATGTTGCGCGCGTCGCCGGCTCTCCCGTGGGGCTGCGCCACCAGGTCGACATTGGGGTACAGACCCGCGAATTCACTCGCGATACCCACCGAGTGATCGGTGCTGCCATTGTCGACGAGTATCACGTGCGCACGCGAGAAAGCCGTCTGTGCCGCCACCGAGGCCAGGAATTCGGAGAAGAAATTCTGGACATCGCGGAACGGCACGACGACGGTCACGTCACGGCTGGCTTGGGACATGCTTCCTCCTGACACGCCACATCAATGGTTCAACCCCCGAATGAGACGTTCGATCGCTTCCGACGCCCTCACGTTGTTCTGCTGGTCGTGGTGCTCGAAGAACTTCTCGACCCTGCGCAGGTATTCAGGTTCTCTTTCGCATCCGCGCTGCACATAGCGGATCACTTCGCCCACCACGCCCTCGACGGTCTCCCCGACGGGTCCGAAGCCGTCACGGTGGGCGTCGAAATACCCTTTTCGGTAATGCCCGTCCCAGTACTCCTCGGCGTCGAACTGCGCGTAGACAAGGGGAGTTCCGAGGTAGGCGACGTCGAAGGCGGTGGATGACCAGTCGGTGATGAAGAGATCGCATCGGCGCATCGCGTCCTGCACGCTGATCTCGTTCTGGTCGATGATGCGGACCCGCTCGTGGTCCGGAGCCATCTCGCCGACCACCGCGCGCATTTCGTAGTGCGGCAGGAAGTCCAGGGTGTAGTCGTAGCGTTCCAGGGCGGCCAGGAGAGCCGGGTCGTTCAGGAAGCGGACCATGAAGTCCCGGTACGTGGAGGCGAGGAACCGGTCCTGCATGGCTCGCTCGGCCTCGCCGCCACCGCCGTCACGGCTGTACGAGGGGACGGTCAGGTAGGCGCGCCACGTCGGCATGAACAGGATGCGGCGCCCGCCGCGGTCGGGAACCAGCGCGTCGAAGCGGGGGAAGCCGGTGACCGCCACCTGCCCCTCGTAGCCGAGTTCGGCCGACAGGAACTCTCCCTCGTGCCGGCTCACCGCGAGGATGAGGTCGACGCCCGTGCGGTTGCGGTGCAGGCCCTTGCTGACGTCCTTGTCCGTCACTCCGTGCTGGAGGAACACCCGGCGGGCGCCCACCCGCCAGTTCAGGTGCTTGAGATAGCGGGTCCGGTCCCAGCCGTCGGGCAGCATGTAGGTGTCGATGTCGTACGCGTTGATCAGTGCGGACGCGTGCAGCATCAGCAGCTTGTGCTTCCAGGAGCTGTGCGCGACGACATGCCCGAGACCCGCCAGGTGCGCACGGTCGGGGCTGCCGGCCCGGATGACGTAGTACGCCCCGCGGCGCTTCCCGGCGGTGCGCTCGTGACGGAAGAGGTGCCGGCCGTTGTCCTGCGCGGTGTCTCCGCGCTCGCCGAACAGCCGGATGTCCCTGCCGAGGAACAGTGGCTTCGTGAGGAGGCGGGCAAGGCGCTGCTTCCAGAACGGCCGCCTGCGCAGCACGTGCTTGGCGTCCTTGGCGAGCAGGCCGCCCCGGATGCGCCTGCCGAGCCCGCGCGAGGAGCCGACGACCATGAGGATCGCCCGGTTGCTCCCCCGCCAGTGCGGCACCACCCTCGTCCCCCGGTGCCGTACGACGCGTGCCCCGCGCAGGAAGCCCGCGGCGACCAGGCACGGGGTGACCGTCTGGCCGCCTTCGGTGTCGAGGACGAATTCGAGATCGTGGACGCCCGGCCGCAGTGCGTCGAGGGGCAGGTCGGCGGTGAAGCCGCCCCACTCCGTGTCGGGCCGGAGGTTCTTCATGTCGCGCCGGCGGACCTGCGTGGCGGGCGCGCTGAGACGGCTCCCCCGCACGCGCAGGCCCAGGCGCCCGGGCAGCGGCCGGACCAGCGGCATGCCGCAGACCTCGAACCGGCCGGAGATGCGCAGCATCCTGGTGCCGGGAAGGCGGCGGACGTGCTCCACATGGGCGGTGAAGGGTGTGGCTTCCACCAGCGGCGCCAGCCCGTCCGGCACCGCGTCGGCGAGGTACGGCCGGCCGTCGCGCACCGAGATCCCGTGCAGCCGGGCCGCCCGGTCGGCGAAGAGGCCGAAGTCCCCGGTGATGAACGCGTAGTAGGCCACCCGGTGGCGCCCGTCGGCCGTGGCCGCGACGACCACGTCGGGAGAGACGTTCCAGTAGACGGCGCGGCACCGCGCGTAGAGCTCCTCCAGCTCCGCCCCCTGGAAGAGTTCGGGCGCCCGTAGCGCGAAACCCTGATAGCTCCGTACGAGGAAGAGATCGAGCACGGCGCGCGACGACGCGGGGACGGCCGATCCCAGTCCGTGCAGGTACTCCACCAGCTGGAGGTGGTCCCAGTAGTTCTGCCGCCGGGTCCAGATGGCGTCCATGGTCGAGTTCCCCGCGGCGCGCTTGCGGTACTTGTAGACGCACGCGTCGACCAGGGCGATGCGGCTGGCGCGGACGAGGGCGGTGACGCCCACGTAGGCGTCCTCGAAGTGGACGCCCTCCGCGAAGCGGATGCGGTGGGTACGCAGATAGGACAGGTCGAAGAGCTTGTTGCAGGCGCTCGCGCTGTGCACCAGTTCCGGCGCCTCCGCAATGCTCGCGAACGTCCGGTCGCCCTTGCCGAAATGGTCCTTCCAGGCCCAGCGGGTCGCCTTGGGGAACGTCTCCATCGCGCCCACGACGACCTGCGCACCGGTGGTGACCGCGGCGTCCAGCAGGCGTTCGAGGGCGGTGGGCGGCAGGACGTCGTCGGAGTCGCAGAACGCGATGCGCGCACCGGTCGCGCGGTCCATCCCGAGGTTGCGCGCCGCTCCGGCGCCGCCCCCGTGGCGTACGAGCACGGTGACGTTGGCATGCCGCAGGGCGAAGTCCGCGCAGAGCCGGTACGAACCGTCGCTGCTGCCGTTGTCGACGAGGATGACCTCGCAGCGCTCGAAGACGGTCTGCGCCGCGATGGAGTCCAGGCATTCGTGGAGGTACTGCTCCACGTTGTAGACCGGCACGACCAGCGTGACGTCATAGGAATTCATGCGCGGCAGGACCCATTCGCAGGCGGTGCGACGGGGAAGGCAGATCTCATCGGTCGGCGGCCTTCACGAGTTCGTCCAGGTCCGCGCTCTGTTCGAGAATGTTCACGTGTTCCGGAACCTCGTACGGGCTGGGCACCGGGAAGTACGCGTCGAGGAAGCTCGCGAGCATTTCCTTCTGCCGCTCCGGATCGGCGGATTCAACTGTGTCGTTGAGGCAGAAGGTGTCCATGTTCCGGTTGGCGAGGAGCGTGTTCAGGCGCCGCTCGGCGAGGTCGGCCGAGAGGTCGATGTACCGGTACTGGATGTCACCCACGGTCGCCCGCGCGGAGTGGTAGGAGAAGTAGTGGTGCAGTGACGAGGCGATCGGGACGTCCCCGGGGGAGCGGAAGCGCGAGTGCTGAGTCGCGGCGTGCTCGTCCGCGAAGGTCTCCTCGATTTCCTGGAGCACGCTCAGGCGCAGGGCGTGCGGGGTGTGCTTCATCTTCTGGGATATGGCGGTGCCGAATTTCTGCGCGATGAGCCAACGGCTGTTCTTCCCGGCCGCGTTGACAGGAAGGTCGGTCGAGGCGATTCCGCCCCCGGGTATCAGGGCGGGCGATGTGAAGAACTTGGTGATGCCGTTCGGGTGGAAGAAATGCGCGGGCGTCACCGGCCGCCCGAAGAACACGTCGTCGTTCAGGTAGAGGAAGCACTCCGAGAGCCCCGTGATGTGGTGCAGCTGGCTCTCGATGGCATGGGAGTTGAACGTGGGCAGTGCGGACGGGTCGGAGAAGATCTCCCGGTGGTCCAGCACCCGGAGGTTCGGGTGCCGCGCGTTGAGCCAGGACGGGACCTGCCCCGCTGTCACGAGGTAGATGTTGCGCACCCAGGGTGCGTTCTGGTGGAGCGACCGCAGCGAATAGCGCAGCTCGTCACGGCTGGTGTACCGCGCGTCGTTCGCCGCCTGCTCGTGCAGTCCGTCCCCGGAGAACCCCTGGCGCACCTGGTCGCGCTGCGCGCGCCAGACGGGGTCCGAGTCGTCGACCCAGGTGTAGACGACGTCGATGGGGAACTGGTGGTCCTCGGGGAGCTGCACGGCGAACTCGGGCAGCGTGCGGGCATCCCCCGTGTGGTACGCGGGAGGGATGGGGCTGAAGAGCCGCTGGGGAGCCGACTTGCGGGGGGCGTCCACCTGGACGGCGTCGATGACGCGGTTGGGGCGCGGGGCCCTCAGCTCCCCGTCGCGCTCGGCCCACACTTCGAGGTCGCATCCGGTGGCCGCGCCGAAGACGAGCTGCTGGGTCGGGTCGCACACGTACCAAGCGACCCGCAGCACCTTGTTCTTGCGCAGGGCCCGCCACGAGCGCTCCTCGTCGCCGGGCTCCATCCGGGCCTCGTCGCCGCCGGCCGGACCGACATAGCCCGGGGCCTGCGCGAAGGCCAGCTGGAGCGCTTCCTCGGCGGCCGGGCGGGACTTGGCGGGGATGGCGACGGCGGGCAGCCCGCCCGTCGTGCCCCGTACGCAGAAGTAGTCGATGCCCGCCGCGTCCAGGACCGAGACGACGATGTTGAGATTACGGGCGCGAGCCGCCCAGTCCGTGGCGCCGGCGACCGTCAGCGCGCGCATGTGGCGGCGACCGACACGGACGACGCGCCGACTGTACGCGGCGCTGTGGCGGGGCGCCCTGCGCTTGCCGCCCATGGCCCAGACGACGGTCGCGGAACGGACGGTGTCCGCCACATTGAGCGAGGACTTGACGGCCTTGCGGACCGGGGTCGGTACACCACGGACGATGCGCTGCCTGGCGCCGACCGGGACCGCGGACCGGTACGCCGAAACCAGCGCTCCGGATTCAGGGTTGTCCGACCCGCCCACGAGGCAACCACCGTCCCCACCTTGCAGCCCCGTCCCCCGGGCTCGTGGCACTTGCGCCACCGCGATGACCCGCACACCGGGCATTCACCGGACTCTCACATGACCTTTACTCAAAGTACAGGTCAAGGCTTCAACTAAGTGTCACGCGGTGAGTGAGGATCATCACTTTCGGCCAGTACAACCTTTTTTAGGTCTAGCTGTGCAGTGGAATTTGGTGTAGAGGCGTTCTCAATTGCCGGGCAGGCGGTCCCAGTCGGACAGGGTGAGCCCGGGCTCCGGGCGCTGCCGGCTCACCAGCACGCTGCCGTCCGTCGCGACCGTCGCCATGACGACCCGCCCCCGCCCGTCCAGCGCCAGAGCGGGAGTGCCGGCACAGGTCACGCCCGTGTCGGTCCACCACAGTCCGGCGGACTCGCCGCCGGTGCCGCAGACGCCGAACACGGCCGTTCCCGTGTGCCCCTGATGGGCCAGGACCGTGCAGTCGTAGCCGTCGACGACGGCGCGAAGCGTGGCGTGCGGCCCTTCTCCCGGGGCCCCTCCCGCGGGGAAAGCCCATTCGCCGGGCCGCTGCGCGTAGACGCCCGTCCCGCTCTGCTCGCTCCAGTACGCGGTGAAGACCCCGGGTCCGGTCTCGAGGAGCGCGGCCGAACCGGGCACCGGGGCAGGCATGAGGTCCTGTGCACGGCGCAGGTCCGCACCGTGATCCATCTGCACCCAGCGCATCACCGACCGGCGTCCCGGCGCGAGGAGTTCGACCAGTCCGGCGGAGGTCGCCGCGGCGACCGGTCCGCCCGCGACCTCACCACCGCGCAGGTCCTGCCACGCCTCCCACGCCCCGCTCTTCGACTCCCGGCGCAGCATGACCCCGCCGGCGCCGCCCGAGACGAAGACATGGACCGTGCCCTGTCCGTCGACAGCGGCGGCCGGCTCACCGAGCGCCGCCGCGTCCCTCGCGTCGCGGTACGGGTTGCCGAGCGAACGCCAGTCCCCCAGCGTCCGGCCCGACTGGTACTGCACTGCATAGAGCAGGTCGACCTTCGCCGCGCCGCCGCTCTGCCGCTTCTCCCGGCGTCCGAGGAAGTGCACGTAGCGGTTCGCACCCTGGGCCACCGCGAGGGCGGTCAGTCCCGCGACGGGGAAGAAGTCCGGCCGGGTCCAGCGGCCGCTGCCGACGGCGGTCTCCGTCCAACGGTTCACGCCGCCGTCGACGAGCGCGTACGCCGCGAGACGGCCGTCGTTGCCCCGCAGCAGCCACGACCCCGTGGCCGCCGCCGTGACGGATGCCGCCCGGGGCCGCTCCTCGACGTCGGCGCCGGATCGGGTCCGCCGGTCCACCGTCTGCGCACCTCTGCCGCGCATGTGTGCCGCCCCCTCCCGCGCCGCCCCCGGCGTTCACAGATCATTCCAGAATTCGACACATCATATGCCTGTACGAACAGGCGTCTCCCTGTTCGGTGAGCACGGCAAAAGTCACAGGTGACAGCCATTCCGACGGGTTCGGGAGGGCACGAGTACGGCCCCGTGCGGTCCCAGCTCCCCTCACCAACCGGGCACTTCGCTCATAAGAGTTTTCGAGTACATGTCTATAGTTCAGCCCAACCAAGCGTCAGCCGCGCGGCACAGACCCGGTTCTCCGGGGTCTGTCTGCTGCCCCTGCCCATCGGGCACTAGTTGCGAGGACACCCCGCGATGAGCCATGACCTGAGCACCGCTGTGCCGCCGTCCCGCCGGAGCTCGCCCGGAAAGCGCAGCCGCAAGGCTCCGAAGAAGCGCCGCACCGGCAGGATCGTGCTCCTGTCCCTGCTCGTCCTCGCGCTCATCGTCGGCGGCACGGGATACTGGCTGTACAGCGATCTCGACGGCAACATCAGCGGAGTCGACCTCGACAAGGCGATCGGCGACAACCGTCCCGAGAAGCTTCCGACCAGCGGCCAGAACGTCCTGGTCCTCGGCTCGGACTCGCGCGCCGGGGACAACGCGGACCTGGGCACCGGCAGGGTCGCGGGGGCCCGCTCCGACACCGCGCTGGTGATGCACATACCGGAGGGCCGCACGCAGGCCACCGCCGTCAGCATCCCCCGGGACACCCTCGTGACCCGCCCCGAGTGCACCAAGTCGGACGGCTCCAAGATCCCCTCGGCGAAGCGCGTGATGTTCAACTCCGTGTACTCGCTTGCCGGTCCGGCCTGTGTGGTCAAGACCGTCGAGGCCATGTCCGGGGTGCGCATGGACCACTTCATGGAGATCGACTTCTCCGGCTTCAAGGGCCTCGTCGACGCGATCGGCGGAGTGACCGTGACCGTCGACAAGCCGATCCACGACAAGTCCAGCGGCCTCGAACTGAGCGCGGGCACCCACAAGTTGAACGGCACCCAGTCGCTGGCATTCGTGCGGACCCGGCACGGCGTCGGCGACGGCAGCGACCTCGGGCGCATAGGCCTTCAGCAGCAGTTCATGATCGCGCTGCTCGGCGAGGTCAAGAAGCAGGACCTGCTGGGCAGCCCGACGAAGACATTCAAGATCGCGGACAGCCTCACCTCGTCGCTGACCACCGACTCCGACCTGGCGTCGCTGAAGTCCCTGGCGGAGTTCAGCCGCAGCATGCAGGGCGTCGACCCGGCCGACATGGAGACGATCATGCTGCCGGTGCGGTACGACACCGCGGACCCCAACCGCGTGGTGGCCGCCGAGCCCCAGGCCACTCAGCTCTGGAAGGCGATCCGCACGGGCGGCGAGATCCCCGAGTCCGCCAAGAAGTCCCCGGCGCAGGGCGGCTGACCGGTCGTCAGGCTGGCCCTCGCGTCGGCGTGTCCCTACTGCCGGCCCGCCTCCTCCGTCCGCCCCAGCCGGCTGTGCGAGCGCCCGTACACGAAGTAGACGATGAAGCCGAGCACCATCCAGGCGCCGAAGCGGAGCCAGGTCTCCGCGGGCAGGTTCAGCATCAGCCACAGGGACGCGAGCACCGACAGGATCGGGATCAGCGGTACCAGGGGGGTGCGGAAGGAGCGGTGCAGGTCGGGGCGGGTACGGCGCAGGATGATGACCCCGAGCGCGACGACGATGAACGCGAAGAGCGTGCCGATGTTCACCAGCTCCGCGAGCTCGCTGAGGCTGGTGAACCCGGCCAGGATCGCGATGATCACGCCGAGCAGGATGGTCGGCCGGTACGGGGTCTTGAACCTCGGGTGGACGACGGAGAAGAAGCGGGGCAGCAGCCCGTCGCGGCTCATCGCGAAGAACACCCGGGTCTGGCCGAGGAGAAGGATCAGGCAGACCGTCGTCAGGCCGACCGCGGCGCCGAAGCTGATGACACCCGCGTACCAGGGGTGCCCGGTCGCCTTGAAGGCGTCCGCGAGCGGGGCGTCGATGGACAGCCGGCTGTACTTCTGCATGCCCGTGACGACGATCGACACCGCCACGTAGAGCGTGGTGCAGATGATCAGCGAGCCGATGATGCCGCGCGGCATGTCCCGCTGCGGGTTCTTCGTCTCCTCGGCGGCGGTGGCGACGACGTCGAAGCCGATGAAGGCGAAGAAGACGACGGAGGCGGCGGTGAAGATGCCCATGACGCCGAAGTCGGTCGGCGCGTAGCCGAACATCAGCTGCACGAGGGGGGACTGGATGCTGGTGCCCGCTTCCTGCGGCTGCGCCTTCGGGATGAAGGGCTTGTAGTTGTCGGCCCTGACGAAGAAGGCCCCCGCGATGATCACGATGAGGACGACGGCCACCTTGATCGCGACGACGACCGTGGTGACGCGGGCGGAGAGCTTCATCCCGATGACGAGGATGGCGGTGAGCACCAGGACCAGGGCGGCAGCGAGGATGTCGAAGCCGAACCCTGTGGCCCCGTCCCGCCCGCTCAGCGACACGGGCAGATGCCAGCCCGCGTTGTCCAGCAGCGAGCGCACATAGCCGGACCAGCCGACGGCGACGACCGCCGTGCCGAGCGCGAACTCGAGCACCAGGTCCCAGCCGATGATCCAGGCCGGCAGTTCGCCGAGCGACGCGTACGAGAAGGTGTAGGCGGACCCGGCGACCGGGACGGTGGAAGCGAACTCCGCGTAGCACAGCGCGGCCAGGCCGCAGACGACGCCGGCCACGATGAACGCCAGCGCCACCGCGGGGCCTGCGTTCTCCTTGGCGACTTTGCCGGTGAGGACGAAGATGCCGGTACCGATGATGACACCGACCCCGAACACGGTGAGGTCCAGAGCGGACAGCGACTTCTTGAGTGCGTGCTCCGGCTCCTCAGTGTCCAAGATCGACTGTTCGACCTTCTTCGTCCTGAAGAGGGTGCTGCTCACGGGCGTACCTCCCACGCATTGTCGTCCTCGACATGATCGAGGGGGCTTTCGCTCCGCATGCCCCGGCGCGGGGGCGTTCACGCGAATGGGCCGGTCCCACCACCCTTGCGTGGTGGTGGGACCGGCCCATGGAGCAGCCTGTGGAGGGTCAGTCGCGCGCGGGTTCCACGGCGTCCGTGGCCGTGGCGCGCTCGAAGCGGCCGTCCAGCTTGGCGACCAGACCGGTGACCTGACGCGCGATGTCGGGGGCCGTGAGGCCGATCTCGGCCATGACCTCCTTGCGCGAGGCGTGGTCGAGGAAGCGCGGCGGGATGCCGAAGTCGCGCAGCGGTACGTCGACGCCCGCGTCGCGCAGGGCCTGCGCGATCGCCGAACCGACGCCTCCCACACGGGAGTTGTCCTCGACGGTGACGACGACGCGGTGCTGCTCGGCGAGCGGCGCGAGCGCCTCGTCGACCGGCTTGACCCAGCGCGGGTCGACGACGGTCGTGGTGATGCCCTGCTTGTCGAGGAGGCCGGCGATCTCCAGGCACATCGGGGCGAGCGCCCCGACGGAGACAAGGAGCACGTCCGGCTTGGCGGCCGACGGCTTGCGCAGCACGTCCATGGCGCCGACCTTGCCGACGGCCGGGACCGCGGGTCCGACGACGCCCTTCGAGTAGCGGACGACGGTCGGCGCGTCGTCGACCTCGACGGCCTCGCGCAGCTGGGCGCGCAACTGCTCGGCGTCGCGCGGGGCGGCCAGGCGCAGGCCGGGGACGACCTGGAGCATGGACATGTCCCACATGCCGTTGTGCGAGGCGCCGTCGTCGCCCGTGACGCCGGCCCGGTCCAGGACGAAGGTGACGCCGCACTTGTGCAGCGCGACGTCCATGAGGACCTGGTCGAAGGCGCGGTTGAGGAACGTCGCGTAGACCGCGAAGACCGGGTGCACCCCGCCGGTGGCGAGGCCCGCGGCCGAGGTGGCGGCGTGCTGCTCGGCGATGCCGACGTCGTAGATGCGGTCGGGGAAGGCGTCGGCGAACTTCTTCAGGCCGACGGGCTGGAGCATCGCGGCGGTGATCGCGACGATGTCCTCGCGGTCGTGGCCGAGCTTGACCATCTCGTCGCCGAAGACGGACGTCCAGCTGGCGGCCGAGGCCTTGATGGGCAGGCCGGTGTCCGGGTGGATCGGGCCGATGCCGTGGAAGCGGTCGGCCTCGTCCTGCTCGGCGGGCTTGTAGCCGCGGCCCTTCTCGGTGAGGCAGTGCACGATGACCGGTCCGCCGAACCGCTTGGCGCGGGCCAGGGCCGACTCCAGGGCCTCGATATCGTGGCCGTCGATGGGGCCGACGTACTTCAGGCCGAGGTCCTCGAACATGCCCTGCGGGGCGATGAAGTCCTTGAGGCCCTTCTTGGCGCCGTGCAGGGTCTCGTAGAGCGGGCGGCCGACGACCGGCGTGCGCTCCAGGAGGTCCTTGCCGCGGGCCAGGAACCGCTCGTAGCCGTCCGTGGTGCGCAGGGTGGCCAGGTGGTTGGCGAGGCCGCCGATGGTGGGGGCGTACGAGCGCTCGTTGTCGTTGACGACGATCACGAGGGGGCGGTCCTTGGCGGCCGCGATGTTGTTCAGGGCCTCCCAGGCCATGCCGCCCGTGAGGGCTCCGTCGCCGATCACGGCGACGACGTGGTCGTCCTTGCCGCGCACCTCGTTCGCCTTGGCGAGGCCGTCGGCCCAGCCGAGGACCGTGGAGGCGTGGGAGTTCTCGATCACGTCGTGGTCGGACTCGGCGCGCGAGGGGTAGCCGGACAGGCCGCCCTTGGTGCGCAGCTTGGCGAAGTCCTGCCGGCCGGTGAGCAGCTTGTGCACGTAGGACTGGTGACCGGTGTCGAAGAGCACCCGGTCCTTCGGCGAGTCGAAGACGCGGTGCAGCGCGATGGTGAGCTCGACGACGCCGAGGTTGGGGCCGAGGTGGCCGCCGGTCTTGGATACCGCGTCGACGAGGAAGGTCCGGATCTCGCCGGCCAGCTGGTCCAGCTGTTCCAGGCTGAGCCGGTCCAGATCGCGCGGTCCCGTGATGCGGGTCAGCAGCGGCACCCGTGCCTCCTTGCGATAGAGCTGTTCGAGCTTTTGCCGGGTCTGTCGAGTCTAATGTTCCGCCTCAGCGCGCGACGCCCGGGCTGTGCGTTGTACGTCACGCGATCGGCCGTACCCAAGGCGTACGCGTGTTCAGGAAATCGGTGCGGACACGCCTGTGCCCGGCGTCTCCATTGACACCGGGCACAAGCCCCGCGCCCAAGGGGCGCGGGGAACCGCGCGACCAGCCACAGCCGGTCCGCAGAGATCACACGTGGCCGAGCGGAGCGCTTACGCGCGGCCCGCCGACTTCTGGGTCTTGCGGGTGACCGAGTCGATGACGACCGTGGCGAGGAGCACGCCGCCGGTGATCATGTACTGGATCGGGGTGGCGATGCCCTGAAGGGCGAGGCCGTACTGGATCGACGTGATCACGAGGACACCGAGCAGGGCGTTCCAGGTGCGGCCCCGGCCGCCGAAGAGGCTGGTGCCGCCGATGACGGCCGCCGCGATGACGTTCATCAGGAGGTCGCCGGAACCGGCGCTCTGGTTGGCCGCCGCGATCTTGGAGGCCCAGAAGAGGCCGCCGACCGCCGCGAACAGACCCGCGACGGCGAAGACCGAGACACGGACCGCCGTGACGTTGATACCGGCGCGGCGCGACGCCTCGACGCTGCCGCCGAGCGCGAAGATCTTGCGGCCGTACGAGGTACGGCGCAGCACGAAGTCGGTGGCGACCAGGACGATCGCGAACAGCAGCACGGCGAGCGGCAGGCCCTTGTACTGGTTGAACATGATCGCCACGGCGAAGGCCGCGATCGCGAGGAGCACCGTGCGCAGCACGAGCTCGCTCAGCGGGCGGGACGGGATCCCGGCGGCCTCACGGCGCCGGTTGCCGAGGAAGGCCGACAGGAAGTAGCCGGCGACCGCGACGACCGCGAGCCCGTAGGCGGCGGCGACATCGGAGAAGTAGTACGTGGTGAGCTTGCCGACCACGCCGTCGCCGTCGATGTTGATCGTGCCGTTGGAGCCCAGGATCTGGAGCATGAAGCCGTTCCAGAACAGCAGGCCCGCCAGGGTCACGGCGAACGCGGGCGCACCGATCCGGGCGAAGAAGAAGCCGTGCAGGGCGCCGATGACGGCACCGGCCGCGAGGGCGGCGAGGACCGCGACCCACTCGTTGACGCCGTGGGTGACGCTCATCACGGCCGTGATCGCCGCGGAGACACCGGAGACGGAGCCGACCGAGAGGTCGATCTCACCGAGCAGCAGCACGAAGATGATGCCGACCGACATCATGCCCGTCGCGACCATGGCGACGAAGATGTTGTTCAGGTTCTCCGCGCCCAGGAACGCCGAGTTGAGGCTCTGGAAGATCGCGCAGATGACGATCAGGCCGATGACGACCGGGGTGGCGCCGAGGTCACCGGCGCGCATCTTGCGCTTGAACTCGCTTATGTAGCCCGCGAATCCCTGCTCACGCACGAGGAGGCGGGGGTCGATGGCGACACTCGCGTCGCCGGCGACCGCCGGCGCGTCCACGGGGGCCTGCGGCTTGTCGGTCTTTTCGATGCTCACTTCTGAGCCTCCGCGTTGCTGCGCGCCGCACGACGGGTCACGGCGTTGTCCGTGGCGCCGGTGATGGCGGAGATGATCTCTTCCTGCGAGGTGGTCTTGACCTCGAAAACGCCGTTGTTGCGGCCGAGCCGCAGGACGGCGACCTTGTCGGCGACGGCCTTCACATCGGCCATGTTGTGGCTGATGAGGATGACCGCGTGGCCGCGCTCGCGCAGCCGCTCGACGAGGTCGAGGACCTGCGCCGTCTGCTCGACGCCGAGGGCGGCCGTCGGCTCGTCGAGGATGACCAGCTTGGGCTCGCCGAGCATGGAGCGGGCGATGGCCACGACCTGGCGCTGACCGCCGGAGAGCGAGGCGATCGGGATGCGCACGCTCGGGATGCGGATGGAGAGCGTCTCGAGGAGCTCCCTGGAGCGGCGCTCCATCTCGACCTCGTCGAGGACACCGCGGCGCTTGAGCTCACGGCCCAGGAAGAGGTTGCCGACGACGTCGATGTTGTCGCACAGCGCGAGGTCCTGGTAGACGGTCGCGATGCCCAGGGCCTGGGCGTCGTGCGGCCGGTTGACCGCGACGGCCTTGCCGTCCCACTCGATGACGCCGTCATCGATGGGGTGCACGCCGGCGATCGTCTTGACCAGGGTGGACTTTCCGGCACCGTTGTCGCCGACCAGGGCGACCACCTCACCGGCGTGGACCTCAAGCTCTACATCGGTGAGCGCCTGGACGGCACCGAATCGCTTGGAGACTCCGCGCAACGCCAGCACGGGCGTAGCGGACACGTGAACCATCTCCTTCGCCGCCAAAGGCCTGACCCGGCGGGAGGTTGAACAGAAAAGACTGAGAGGGGGGTGCGTACGTGCAGGGGGTGCTGTCGTACGTCGTTCCGTCCGGCGCCCCGCCGTTGAGCTTGCGGGGCTGTCGGCGGCGGGGCGCCGGACGTGCTCACACGGGGCGCTCCTTCAAGGTGCGCTCACGTCCCGTGCAGGACAAGGGAGTTGCCGCAGGGCCACTCCGGCCTGGTTACTTCAGGCCGATCTTGTCGCAGGCGGCCTTGTACTTGGGCGTGCAGATCTCGCCGAGGGTGTAGTAACCCTCCTTGATGACCGTGTCGTTGATGTTGTCCTGGGTCAGGGAGACGACCGGGACGATCACCGAGGGGATGCCCTTCTCGGTGCCGCTGTCGACCGTGCTGGTCTCCAGGGAGCTGTCGAGCTTGCCCGTCTTGGCGATCGAGACGGCCATCTTGGCGACAGTCTCGGCCTCCTGCGGGTACGACTTGAAGACGCTCATGTTCTGGTCGCCCGTGACGATGCGCTGCACACCCGCGAGCTCGGCGTCCTGGCCGGTGACCGGCGGGAGCTTGCTCAGGCCCGCGGCCTTCAGAGCGGTGATGATGCCGCCCGCCATGCCGTCGTTGGCGGAGTAGACGCCGGCGATCTTGTCCTTGCCGATCGCGGAGATGGCGCCTTCCATGTTCTGGTTGGCGTTCTCCGGCTTCCACTCCTTGGTGTCGTAGGACTTGGCGACGGTCACCTTGTCCTTGAGCACCGAGAGGGCACCCTTCTTGAAGAAGGCGGCGTTCGGGTCGGTGATCGCGCCGTTCATCATGACGATCTTGCTGCTCTTGGTGGCCTTGGAGCCCATGGCCTTCAGGAGCGCCTCGCCCTGCGTCTTGCCGACCTCCTCGTTGTCGAACGAGGTGTAGGCGGAGATCGGGCCCTCGGCCAGGCGGTCGTACGCGACGACGGGGATGCCCGCGTCCTTGGCCTTCTTCACACCGCCGGCGACGGCCTTGAAGTCGACCGCGTCCAGGATCAGCACGTCGACCTTCTTGGTGATCATCGTGTCGATCTGCTGCGACTGGAGGGTCGCTTCCTGCTTGGCGTTCAGGTACTCGACCTTGCCCTTGCCATTGGTCAGCGTCGAGATCTGCTTCTCAATGATCGGCTTGTCGAACTTCTCGTAGCGCGCGGTCTGGTTCTCCGGCAGCAGCAGGCCGACAGTGATGTTGTCGCCCTTCTTGGGGCTCGCCTTGTCGCTGCCCTTGTCGCCGGACTCCTTGGCGCTGCCGCAAGCGGCGAGAGAGACAGCCATACCAGTGGCACAGAACGCAACGGCGGCGCGACGCATACGCGTGTTCACTTCAGAAACCTCCCTGACGAGGCCGCGACGTTGCGGCCGAGGTAGCCGGAAGTCAACTCGGCCGCAACCCCAGCGTCAAGGAGTAAATCCTTAACGAGATGGCAACGGTGTCATGCGTTCTCTAAGTGAAGGCAGGTGCCACAGCGGACAGCGATCCGTCCAAAAGGGTCGAATCGCCCATCTCGCTGAGTGCCAGGGCGAGCGCCCCGAGCACCTCCGCGCGGCCGCCCAACGCCCCTGGAAGGACGGACAGTTGGCGCGCCGCACTGGGGATCGCATAGCGCCCCACGGACTCCCTGATGGGCCCCAGGACCAGCTCTCCGGCCTCCGCCAGATCGCCGCCGAGGACGACCCGGCTGGGGTTGAGCAGGTTGCAGAGATTTGCGACACCGCTGCCGATGTGACGGCCCACATCGGCGATCACCCGCCGGCACCCCGGGTCGCCGTCCCGCGCGAGCCGCACGACGGACTCCATGGTCAGTCCGGTGCCGTGGCTGGACTCCAGGAGCGGCAGCACGTAGCGGGCGGCGGTGAAGGTCTCCAGGCAGCCACGGTTGCCGCACCGGCAGACGGGACCCGACTCGTCGAGGGTGATGTGCCCGATCTCGCCCGCGGTCCCGCCGGGCCCCCGGTAGATCTTCCCGTCGATCACGAGCCCGGCGCCGACACCGCTGGCGACCTTGATGTACGCGAGGTCCTTGACGCCGCGCCCGCTGCCCCAGACCAGCTCGCCGAGGGCGCCCAGGTTGGCGTCGTTGTCGACGTGCACGGGCACGCCGAGGCGCCTGCTCATCTCCTCGGCGGGCTTGGTGCCGGTCCAGCCCGGCAGGATCGACGTGGAGCCCAGCGTGCCGCTCTCGACGTCGATGGGGCCCGGTACGCCGAGCCCGACGCCTGCCACCTTCGTACGGTCCACGCCGGTGGCCGCCACGAGCCGCTCGACGAGCTCCTCGGCCCGGTCGAAGCCCTGCGCCGCGGAGGCGTCCACATCGAGGGGTTCGGCCTCCTCGGCGAGCACCTGGTGGGCGAGGTTGCCGATCGCCACGCGCAGGTGGGTGTGGCCGAAGTCGACGCCGATGACGATGCCCGCGTCGCCGCTGAGCGAGACGCTGCGGGCCCGCCGGCCGCCCGCCGAGGTGGGCGTGACCTCGACCGTGCCGCCGTCCTTGAGCTCACGGACGATGTTGGAGACCGTGGCCGCGGACAGGCCGGTCGTCCTCGCGATCTCCGCCTGCGTGAGCGATCCGGCGAGCCGCACGGCGCGTACGACCCGCTCGAGATTGGCCCGATGCAGCGACGACTGCGACCCCGGAGTCTCCACGACGACCTCCTGCGTGCGAGGCCGCTTCGATGAGGCCTCGGCGTATGTCCAACTATTGAACTCTAAGCTGAGCCTTTCGGGTTGCCTCCCGTCAAGAGCTTGAGCGATACCCGGCGCAGAAGAGCACAGAAGAGCACACACGGACCCGGACAGGGGTGAGGGCCCGGTTCCGGACGAGATGTTCCGGAACCGGGCCCTCACCCGCCGTGTCCGAGGCGTTACTTGAGCGCGCCCGCGGTCAGGCCCTGCACGACCTGGCGCTGGAAGATGATGTAGGCCCCGAGCACCGGCAGCATCGCCATGACCAGACCCGCGAAGAGACCGGACCAGTCGCCCTTGTAGCCCTGGCTGGTCGCGAGCTCCACCAGCCCCTGGGCCAGCACCCTCTTGTCGGGCTCGGTGTTGAGAACCGTCGGCAGCATGTACTGGTTCCACTGCCCCAGGAAGTTGAAGATCCCCACGCTGATCAGGCCGGGCTTGGCCATCGGCAGCATGATCTGGAAGAACGTCCTGGTGTGCGAGGCGCCGTCGACGAAGGCCGCCTCCGCGATGGAGGTGGGCAGCGTCCTGAAGAACGAGGTCAGGAAGAAGACCGTGAACGGCAGCGAGTACGCGATGTAGGCGATGATCAGGCCCTGCAGTGTGTTCAGGAGGTGCAGGTTCTGCATCACGTAGAACAGCGGTACCAGGGCCAGCATGATCGGGAAGCTCATTCCTCCGACGAAGAGGAAGTAGATGAACCGGTTGCCCGGGAAGTCGAAGCGGGCCAGGACGTACGCGGCCATGGAGCCGAGCACGAGCGTGCCCACGAGCGAGCAGCCCACCACGATCGCGGTGTTGGCGAAGTACTGGCTCATGTGAGCCTCGCCCCAGGCCCGCGACCAGTTCTCGAAGTGCAGCTTGTCCGGCAGCGACCAGGGCGAGCTGAAGATCGAGTTGTCGTCCTTGAAGGACGTCATCACCGCCCACAGCAGCGGCATGATGACCATGATCGCCCAGATGACGAGGACGCCGTGCGAGAAGACGTTGAGGACGCTGCCCTCACTGCTCTTCTCCTTGACGGCCGGGGCCGCCGTCTTGCTCACCGGCGGACGGTCCTCGATGGGGCCGGCGGGCGGGATGTCGGTGGTCTTCATGGTCAGAACTCCAGCCGCTCGCGCCGGCCGAGCCGCATCACGACGGCCGCGAACAGCAGCGTGACGATGAGCAGGGCGACGCCGATCGTTGTGGCGTAGGCAGCGTTGGCGTCGCGGAACGCCGATTGGTACACGTACAGCGGCAGGACCGTGGTGGAGTAGTCGGGGCCGCCGGGGCCCACCGTCATGATCTGCACCGAGGCGAAGGCCTCCGCGCCGAGGGCCAGGATTCCCATGTAGACCCAGCCGGACTGCACGGTGTCCCAGAGCAGCGGCAGCGTGATCCTGAAGAAGGTGGTGAAGCGGCTCGCGCCGTCGAGCAGCGCCGCCTCGTAGAAGTCCTTCGGGATGGACGCCATGCCCGCCGAGAAGAGCACGACGAAGAATCCGACGGTGCTCCAGACCAGGACGGACATGACGCACCACAGAGCGAAGTTCGGGTCGCCCAGCCAGTCCGGCTGGATGCTGCCGAGACCGACCGCCTTCAGCGTCCCGTTGATCACGCCGTCATTGGGGTTGAAGGCGAACCGGAAGAGAATGGCGACGATCGCGATCGAAAGCACCTGCGGGAAGAAATACGCGATCTTGTAGAACCCAGAACCGCGAACGCCGGTGATGGCGACGCCTTTTCGGCGCCGCCCACCGACATTGAGCATAAAGGCGAAGAAGAGCGCGAGGCCCAGCGTCACCAGCGGCAGCAGCAAAGCCAGTAGCACGCTGTGCTGCAAGGACTTCCAGAAGACGTCGTCCTCGAACATCCGCTTGTAGTTGGCGAAGCCGACCATCTTGAAGTCCGGGCTCAGGCCGGTCCAGTCCGTGAACGAGTAGTAAATGGACTGGATGAACGGCCAGATGACGAAGACTGCATACAACGCCAAGGGGGTCACCAAGAACCCCGCAATGAACCTGTACTTGCCGTGTTGCATGGTTTACCGACCCCGATCGATTCGCGGGTGCCGCCGCTGACGACGCGTGCGCACGAGCTCTTACTGGTGCTTGTAGTGCTTGATGGACTGGTCCTTGGCGGCCGCGTCCGCGAAGCCCTGGATCTTCTTGATGGCCTCGGCCGGGGTCAGCCGTCCGGCCATCATCTCGCCCAGGCAGGAGACGCCGATCTGCTCCTTCTGGAGCTTGACGTACCAGTCCTGGAGGCGCGGGTTGACGACGTTCTCGCCGGCCTTGTCGAGCGCCGCGACACCGGACTTGAGGCCCGGGGTCAGCTCGATGCCGTCGGTGCCGCCGTTGAGCGCGGTGAGCGACTTGACCGAGGAGGTGAAGTTCTTCGAGGAGGCCTCGGAGAGCATGAGGCGCAGCTGCTCCATGCCGCCCTCGACGTTGTTCGCCTTGGCCGGGACGATGAAGGGCTCACCGCCGGACGCCCAGATGGTGCCGAAGGGCATCTTGTCGCTGGAGTCGAGGCCGGTGGGCGCGCCGACCGACAGGCCGAAGTCGGCGGGGATGACCTTCGCGGACTCGTTCTCGACCCAGGAGCCGTTCGGGATGAACAGCGCCTTGCCCTTGGCCCACGCGGTCTGCGACTGGATGTGGTCGATGCCGGGCGTGCCCTTGAGGATGTAGCCCTTCTTGTACAGCTCGTAGTACGCCTCGAAGGCGGACTTGACGGCCGGGTCCTTCCAGGCGTTCGGCTCGAGGTTGTCGATCTTGTCGAGGACCTCGCGGCCGCCGATCTTGGCGATGAAGGGGTACAGCGAGAACGGCAGGTAGTACGGGTACTTGCCCGCGTACGTCCAGCCCGCGATGCCCTTCTTCTTCGCCTTGGCACACAGGGCGAGCATGTCGTCCCAGGTCTCCGGGTACTGCGCGTCGAGACCGTCCAGGGCCTTCTGCGAGTACCAGACGCCGTAGACCGTGTACGCGTAGTACATGATCCAGACCGGGTCGCCGTCGAACTGGCCCATCTCGACGATGCCCGGGCGCAGGGTGTCGCGGACCTTCTTCGACGGGTCGTCGATCGACGGCGCGTCCAGGAGCGGGGTCAGGTCGGTGAGCTGCTTCTTGCCGACGAGGACGCCCATGTCCATCTGCTCGGCGCCCGAGTTGTCGATCAGGTCGGGGGGCGTGCCACCGTTGAACTTCGGCTGCAGCTCCGACTGGATCTTCTGCGTCTTGTGGAAGTCGATCTTGGCCTTGGGGAACGCCTTCTTGTACTCGGCGTTGGCGTCCGTGGCGTACTTCGTGCCGAAGCCGCCGTCGAAGATGGTGACCGCGAGCGGCGCGGTCTCATTTACGCCGAGCGGGTTCTTCTTGGACGTCTTGCCCTTTTCGGCCTTGTCCCCCGAACCGCTGTCGCTGCTCGCGCAGGCCGACAGGAAGCTCATCGTGGGAACGGCGACCAGACCAAGTGCGGCGGACCGCTTGATCAGATCGCGGCGGCCGAAGCCCTCACCATTGTTCTGGGCGGAAGTGGATCCCATGCTCAAGTCCTCGCCTTCTCCAGGACTCAGGCGGTGAACCGGATCCTCCCCGGCACCGCGGTGATGTGAAGCTGGGGTCGTGCCTGATGTCTACACGCCGGGATCGGTCGGAAACACACGGCCGACGGCGCTCGGATACGCGCCTCACCGTTTCCCCCATCCCCCCGCGCTGTCCGCGGCCGGTGGAAACGGCTGGGCAGACGCCGACAGGTATAGTCCACTTCACGTCAACTGGGCAAGATCGAATGCAGGTTTGGACGGCGTTCTTTCCCGAGTTGAGACCTCTCGGATATATGAGGCGCCCATGAGCGGCCCATGCGTGCCCCGGACGACCGATGACCTCGCTTAATGGATGGTCGCGCCACCCTTCTCCCCCCACGCGTCGCACACGCCGATCCCAACACCCTTGACACCACGGGCGACTTACCTCCCTACTGGACCCTGCGCTGTGAATTGACAACGTTGTCTCGCGCCGGGAGGGTGCTCGCGAATGGACGGCAGATCCAGACACAGACTCAAGGCCACGGCCGCCCTGGGGGCGGCCTCACTCGCGCTCGTCGCCGCCGGTCAGGGAGCGTCCGCCGCGTCCCCCGGCCAACAGCCGCGCGTCGACCGCGAGTTCAGCTCCTCGTTCGAAACGGGCGATCCCGCCCCCACCTGGCTGAACACCGTGGATACCGCCACGGATGGCACAAAACGGTCGTCCGGGGTCGACGGCGGCGACAGCGGCGGATTGCCGGGCAATGTCAACAGCCATGTCACGGAGGTCCGCGCCAGCGACGAGAACGCGGGCGGCGGTGAGACCAAGGAGAACCTCCTCGACGGCGAGTCGAGCACCAAATGGCTCTCCTTCGAACCGACGGCCTGGGTCGAGTACGACCTGGACGCACCGGCCAAGATCACGACGTATGCCCTGACGTCGGCCAACGACCACGCCGAACGCGACCCGAAGGACTGGACCCTCAAGGGTTCCACCGACGGCAAGGAGTGGACGACGCTCGACACCCGCACAGGGGAGAGCTTCGCCGACCGCTTCCAGACCAAGAAGTACGACCTCCAGAACCCGGCCGAGTACCAGCACTTCCGGATCGAGTTCACCAAGAACAACGGCGCGGGCGACGCCACGCAGCTCGCCGACCTCCAGCTGGCCACCGCCGACACCGGCTCGCCCACGCCCGACGACATGCTGTCCCTCGTGGACAAGGGCCCCAGCGGCTCCCCCACCGCGAAGGCGGGCGCGGGCTTCACCGGCAAGAAGGCCCTGCGCTACGCGGGCACGCACAAGGCCGACTCGCGCGCGTACTCGTACAACAAGGTCTTCGACGTCGACGTGGCCGTCGCCCGTGACACGGAGCTCTCGTACAAGATCTTCCCGTCGATGGCGGACGGCGACCGCGACTACGACGCCACGAACGTCTCCGTGGACCTCGCCTTCACCGACGGCACCTATCTGAGCGACCTGAAGGCCACCGACAGCAACGGCGGGCTGCTGACGCCTCAGGGCCAGGGCGCGGCCAAGCGGCTCTACGTCAACCAGTGGAACGCCGTCGCCTCCTCCATCGGCTCCGTCGCGGCCGGCAAGACCGTCGACCGGATCCTGGTGGCGTACGACTCCCCGAAGGGCCCGGCGAAGTTCCGCGGCTGGGTCGACGACATCGCGCTGAAGGCCGCGAAGCAGGAGCCGCCGAAGGCGCATCCGGCGGACTACGCGGTCACGACCCGCGGCACGAACTCCAGCGGCGGCTTCTCGCGCGGCAACACGTTCCCGGCCACCGCGGTCCCCCATGGCTTCAACTTCTGGACGCCGGTGACCAACGCCGGCTCGCTCAGCTGGCTCTACGACTACAGCCGCGACAACAACGCGGACAACCTGCCGACGATGGAGGCGTTCAGCGCCAGCCATGAGCCAAGCCCCTGGATGGGCGACCGGCAGACGTTCCAGATGATGCCGTCGGCGGCGTCCGGTACCCCGGACACCTCCCGCACCGGCCGTGCGCTGCCGTTCAAGCACGAGAACGAGACGGCCCGCCCGTACTACTACGGGGTGCGCTTCGAGAACGGCCTCAAGGCCGAGATGACGCCGACCGACCACGCGGCGATGCTGCGCTTCACCTACCCCGGTGACGACGCGAGCGTGATCTTCGACAACGTCTCCGACCAGGCGGGCCTCACGCTCGACAAGGACAAGGGCATCGTCACCGGCTACTCGGACGTGAAGTCCGGGCTCTCCGCGGGCGCGACCCGGCTCTTCGTCTACGGCGTCTTCGACACCCCGGTCACCGGCGGCGACTCCACCGGTCCCAAGGGCTACCTCCGCTTCAAGCCGGGCGCCGACAAGGCGGTCACCCTGCGTCTCGCGACGTCCCTGATCGGCATCGACCAGGCCAAGGCGAACCTCGCGCAGGAGCTGCCGTCCGGCTCGTCGTTCTCCTCCGTACGGGACAGCGCTCGCGCGCAGTGGGACAAGCTCCTCGGCAAGGTCGAGGTGGAGGGCGCCACGGCCGACCAGCGCACCACGCTCTACTCGTCCCTGTACCGGCTGTACCTGTACCCCAACTCCGGCTTCGAGAAGGTCGGTTCGAAGTACCAGTACGCCTCGCCGTTCTCTCCGATGCCGGGCCCGGACACCCCGACCCACACCGGCGCGAAGATCGTCGACGGCAAGCCGTACGTCAACAACGGCTTCTGGGACACGTACCGCACGACCTGGCCGGCGTACTCGCTCCTGACGCCGAAGAAGGCGGGTGAGCTCGTCGACGGGTTCGTGCAGCAGTACAAGGACGGCGGCTGGATCTCGCGCTGGTCCTCGCCGGGTTACGCGGACCTGATGACCGGCACGTCGTCGGACGTGGCGTTCGCCGACGCGTACGTCAAGGGCGTCAAGTTCGACGCGGAGGCGGCGTACAAGGCGGCTCTGAAGAACGCGAGCGTCGTGCCGCCCGCGGCCGGCGTCGGCCGCAAGGGCATGCAGACATCGCCGTTCCTCGGCTACACGAGCACGGACACCCACGAGGGACTGTCCTGGGCTCTCGAGGGTTACCTCAACGACTACGGCATCGCGCAGATGGGCCAGGCCCTCTACAAGAAGACCGGCGAGAAGCACTACAAGGAGGAGTCGGAGTACTTCCTCAACCGGGCCCGCGACTACGTGAACATGTTCGACCCGAAGGCGGGCTTCTTCCAGGGCAAGAGCGAGAAGGGTGACTGGCGCGTCGAGTCGTCGAAGTTCGACCCGCGCATCTGGGGCTACGACTACACGGAGACCAACGCCTGGGGCTACGCCTTCACCGCCCCGCAGGACTCGCGCGGGCTCGCCAACCTCTACGGCGGCCGCGACGGCCTCGGCAAGAAGCTCGACACGTTCTTCGCCACCCCGGAGACGGCGTCGAACGATGTCGCGGGCTCGTACGGCGGCGTCATCCACGAGATGACGGAGGCGCGTGACGTCCGGATGGGCATGTACGGCCACTCGAACCAGGTGGCGCACCACATCACGTACATGTACGACGCGGCGGGCCAGCCGTCCAAGACACAGGAGAAGGTCCGCGAGGTCCTCTCCCGGCTCTACACGGGCAGCGAGATCGGCCAGGGGTACCACGGCGACGAGGACAACGGCGAGCAGTCGGCCTGGTACCTCTTCTCCTCGCTCGGCTTCTACCCGCTGGTCATGGGCAGCGGCGAGTACGCCATCGGGTCGCCGCAGTTCACGAAGATGACGCTGCACCTGGAGAACGGCAAGGACCTCGTCGTCAAGGCTCCCAGGAACAGCGCGAAGAACATCTACGTGCAGGGGCTGAAGGTCAACGGCAAGAACTGGACGTCGACGTCGCTGCCGCACTCGGTCGTCGCGAAGGGCGGGGTCCTGGAGTTCGCCATGGGCCCGAAGCCGTCCAAGTGGGGAACCGGCAAGAACGCGGCGCCGGTCTCGATCACGCAGGACGACAAGGTGCCGTCGCCGCGCAAGGACGCCATCACGGGTTCGGGTCCGCTGTTCGACAACTCCTCGGCGACGAGCGCGAGTTCGGAGTCGGTGGAGCTGCCGGTCGGCACTGACGGCGCGAAGGCCGTGCAGTACACGCTGACGTCGGACGACAGGGCGAAGGCCCCGGCCGGGTGGAAGCTGGAGGCCTCGGCCGACGGCTCGTCGTGGAAGACGCTGGACCAGCGGTCCGGCGAGTCCTTCTCCTGGGACAAGCAGACGCGGGCGTTCTCGGTGAGCAAGCCGGGCACGTACAAGCACTACCGGCTGGTGTTCGCCGGTGGGGCCGCGACGGTGGCGGAGGTGGAGCTGCTGTCGTGACGGAGTGAGTGACTCGCTCAACGGGCGGGGCGGGACCGGCGGTTGCCGGTTCCGCCCCGCCCGCCGTCGTGGGGTCAGCGCGGCTCGCGAAGGCCCGCGACGAGGAGCCCGACCAGCCGGCGCGCGTCGTAGCGGGGGTCGTTCTCGGCGCCGATGCAGAGGTTTCCGATGCCACGCATGAGCTGGTAGGCGTCGAGGTCGGCACGGATCTCACCGGAGGCCACGGCGGCGTCGATGAGCTGGGTGCACACCGGCACGAGGCGGTCGAGGAAGTACGCGTGCAGCGTCTCGAAGCCGGCGTTGTCGGCCTGCATGGCCCCCGCAAGACCGTGCTTGGTGACCAGGAAGTCGACGAAGAGGTCCACCCACCGCCCCAGCGCGACGTGCGGTGTCGGGGCCGCCGCGAGAAGGGCCGGGCCGGCCTCGGCGCAGGCCTCGACCTGGTGGCGGTAGACGGCGATGACGAGGTCTGCCCGGGTCGGGAAGTGGCGGTAGATCGTGCCCATCCCGACGCCGGCCTTCGCGGCGATGTCGCGTACCGGCGCTTCCACGCCCGAGGCCACGAAGACCGCGGCGGCCGCGTCAAGGAGGGTCTGCTGATTGCGCCGGGCGTCCTTGCGCTTCGATCCGGCCGCGCCTCCCGTGCCCTGACCGCTGTCGTTCACCGCAGCACTCCTTCCCTGTTCTACGAGGCCCGGAGACCTTGAGGCTCGCAAAGCGGAACGACGCTCCGTATCGTTAGCGGAGCGAGGTTCCGTTTCGCTCATGATGTCAGACCGGGCGACCGGCGAACAAGCAACCGAACGGATGGCACTCCCATGCCCGACTCCCCCACCGTGAACGCGCCGAAGCCCGCGGTCGCACCCACCCCCGTGATCTCCGCGAAGCCGGTCGTCCTGCCCGCCCCGGGCCGCGGTGAGGACCTCCAGGTCCGCGTGTCCGCGCCCGCGACCGGCACGGACCTGCCCGTCGTCGTCTTCTCGCACGGCTTCGGCTGGTCGATGGACGGCTACGCCCCGCTGGCGGATCACTGGGCCGCGCACGGCTTCGTGGTCGTCCAGCCCACCCACCTCGACTCGCGGACGCTCGGCATCCCCGCCGACGATCCCCGTACGCCGCGGATCTGGCGTATCCGTATCGAGGACCTCACGCGTGTGCTGGACGGGCTCGACTCCCTGGAGGCCGCCGTTCCGGGCCTCGCCGGGCGCGTGGACCACGACCGCATCGCTGTGGCCGGCCACTCCTGGGGAGCACAGACGGCAAGCACATTGCTCGGCGCGCGCGTCCTCGGTGCCGACGGCGTTCCCGGCGAGGACATGTCCGACCCGCGCGTGAAGGCGGGTGTGCTGTTCGCCCTGACCGGCCTGGGCGACGACCTGACACCCTTCGCACGGGAGCATCTCCCTTTCATGAGGCCGTCGTTCGACACCATGACCCCGCCATCGCTGATCGTCGCCGGGGACAGCGACCGGTCCCACCTGTCCACCCGCGGACCGGACTGGTTCACCGACCCCTACACGTACAGTCCGGGCAGCAAGAGCCTGCTCACCCTTTTCGGTGCCGAGCACTCGCTCGGCGGCATCCCCGGCTACGAGGTCGCCGAGACGACGGACGAGAGTCCCGCCCGCGTGGCCCTGATCCAGCAGCTCACCACGGCCTTCCTGCACAGCGCCCTCTCCCCCGAGGACACAGGCTGGAAGACGGCGGCCGCCGCCCTGGACGACGTCCCCAGCCCGCTGGGGACGCTGCAGAGCAAGTAGAGAAGGACGACTCGTCGCGGCGCCGGACGACGACACAGCCCTCGCCCAGGTCGAGCATGGCGGGTGGTGCCACCGACGCCGCTCAGGAAGGGAGGGCATCAGGGCTCGAAGCAAGTGGCGTACAGCCGCGGGGAGTTCAGGCCCGCCGGCGACGCCGGACCTCGTCCCGCTTCCGCCCGAACGGTCGGGCCCGGGAACTCATCGCCGCGCGCGCCGCGCCAGGTCCGCCCAGGGCGTCCCCACAGGCCCGCGCAGCAGCCACGCGATCACCGTACCGAGCCCCAGACTCACCCCCGCAAGACCCCAAAGGAGGCCGTGGAACGCGGAGTTGTACGCGTGTCCGCCGCCCAGCAGCGTCGTGAGCAACGACCCGTACACCGCCACCGCGACGGCCTCGCTACCGAGGCGGGGCGTATTGACGAACCCGGCGGCCATGCCGGCCTTCTCCGGGGGTGCGAGGGCGAGGGCCTGTCCGTCGACGAGACCGGCCGACAGGCCCATCCCGGCCCCGGTGACGATCACCGCAGCGCGACGACGGCGACCGCCGCGTGCGCCGAGAAAGGCAGCAGCCCGAGGTCGCCGACGACCAGGCAGCCGAGGCTGACGAGGATCAACACCATGGCGGACACGCCCCGTTCGACGAGCTGGTCGCTGCGGCAACAGCCGCACGGCCGTCCTGCGCCGGGCCGAGCTGGACAAGCGCTTCCCCGGCCTGCTGGGCCTGGTGCGCGCCGACGCCTGAACACACGCGAAGGGCCGCACCCCCGAAAGCTCGGGGATGCGGCCCAACCGCCTTGCCGGACCGCTTACTTGCGGATCAGGCTGCGGAGCACGTACTGCATGATGCCGCCGTTGCGGTAGTAGTCCGCCTCACCGGGGGTGTCGATGCGGACGACCGCGTCGAACTCCACACCGGTGTCGGTGGTGACCTTGACCGTGCGCGGCGTGGTGCCGTTGTTGAGCTCCTCGACGCCGGTGAAGGAGAAGGTCTCCTCGCCGGTCAGGCCGAGGGACTCGGCCGAGGCGCCCTCCGGGAACTGGAGCGGCAGGACGCCCATGCCGATGAGGTTCGAGCGGTGGATGCGCTCGTACGACTCGGCGATGACGGCCTTGACGCCGAGAAGCGCGGTGCCCTTGGCGGCCCAGTCACGGGACGAGCCCGAGCCGTACTCCTTGCCGGCCAGGATGGCCAGCGGGGTGCCCTGCTCGATGTAGTTGCGCGAGGCGTCGTAGATGAACGACACCGGAGCCGCGTCAGCAGTCGCAGCCTGGGTGAAGTCGCGGGTGTAGCCGCCCTCGGTGCCCGGCGCG
Organism: Streptomyces sp. CB01635; assembly: GCF_002803065.1. Lineage (GTDB taxonomy): Bacteria > Actinomycetota > Actinomycetes > Streptomycetales > Streptomycetaceae > Streptomyces. The sequence continues at coordinate 238,462 of NZ_NNBL01000001.1, read as the reverse complement.
ATCTGGTTGCGCAGGCGGATGTTGGCGAACGTGCCGCGGATCATGACCTCGTGGTTGCCACGGCGCGAGCCGTAGGAGTTGAAGTCACGGCGCTGGACGCCGTGCTCCGTGAGGTACTGGCCGGCCGGGGTGTCGGCCTTGATCGCACCGGCCGGGGAGATGTGGTCGGTGGTGACCGAGTCGCCCAGCTTGGCAAGGACGCGCGCGCCCGTGATGTCGGAGACCGGGGTGGTCTCCATCGTCATGCCCTCGAAGTACGGGGGCTTACGGACGTAGGTGGACTCGGAGTCCCACTCGAAGGTGTTGCCGGTCGGGATCGACAGAGCCTGCCACTGGGCGTCGCCCGCGAAGACGTCCTGGTAGGACTTGTTGAACATGTCCTCGCCGATGGAGTTGGCGACGACGTCGTTGACCTCGGCCTCCGTCGGCCAGATGTCCGCGAGGTAGACCGGCTTGCCGTCCTGGTCGATGCCCAGGGCGTCCTTGGTGATGTCGACCTTCATCGAACCGGCGAGGGCGTACGCGACGACCAGCGGCGGGGACGCCAGGTAGTTCATCTTGACGTCGGGGTTGATGCGGCCCTCGAAGTTGCGGTTGCCGGACAGAACCGACGTGACCGCCAGGTCGTGCTCGTTGACCGCCTTCGAGACCTCCTCGGGCAGCGGGCCCGAGTTGCCGATGCAGGTGGTGCAGCCGTAGCCGACGAGGTTGAAGCCGACCTTGTCGAGGTACGGCGTCAGACCGGCCTTGTCGAAGTAGTCGGTGACGACCTTCGAGCCCGGGGCGAGGGTGGTCTTGACCCACGGCTTGCGGGTCAGGCCCTTCTCCACGGCCTTCTTCGCGACGAGCGCGGCGGCGACCATCACGTACGGGTTCGACGTGTTGGTGCAGGAGGTGATCGCGGCGACGGTGACGGCGCCGTGGTCGATCTCGTAGGTCGAGCCGTCGGGGGCCGTGACCAGGGTCGGGCGCGACGGGACGCCGTTGGTGGCGGCCGGGGAGTCGGAGGCCGGGAAGGACTCCTTGCCCGCCTCGTCGTCGTCCTCGACGTAGTTGCGCACGTCGAGCGCGAACTGCTGCGCGGCGTTCGCGAGGACGATGCGGTCCTGCGGGCGCTTCGGGCCGGCGATGGAGGGGACGACCGTGGAGAGGTCGAGCTCGAGCTTCTCGGAGAAGTCGGGCTCGGCGGCCGGGTCGAGCCAGAGGCCCTGCTCCTTGGCGTACGCCTCGACGAGCGCGACCTGCTGCTCGTCGCGGCCCGTCAGCTTCAGGTACTTCAGCGTCTCGTCGTCGATCGGGAAGATCGCGGCGGTGGAGCCGAACTCCGGCGACATGTTGCCGATGGTGGCGCGGTTCGCCAGGGAGGTGGCGGCGACGCCCTCACCGTAGAACTCGACGAACTTGCCGACGACGCCGTGCTTGCGCAGCATCTCGGTGATCGTCAGCACGAGGTCCGTGGCGGTGGTGCCGGGCTTGAGCTCACCGGTGAGCTTGAAGCCGACGACGCGCGGGATGAGCATGGAGACCGGCTGGCCGAGCATCGCGGCCTCGGCCTCGATGCCGCCGACGCCCCAGCCGAGGACGCCCAGGCCGTTGACCATCGTGGTGTGCGAGTCGGTGCCGACGAGGGTGTCGGGGTAGGCCTGGCCGCCCCGGACCATGACCGTGCGAGCGAGGTGCTCGATGTTCACCTGGTGGACGATGCCGGTGCCCGGGGGGACGACCTTGAACTCGTCGAAGGCGGTCTGGCCCCAGCGCAGGAACTGGTAGCGCTCCTTGTTGCGGCCGTACTCCAGCTCGACGTTCTGGCCGAAGGCGTCGGCGGTGCCGAACTTGTCGGCGATGACGGAGTGGTCGATGACCAGCTCGGCCGGGGCCAGCGGGTTGATCTTGGCCGGGTCGCCGCCGAGCTCCTTCACGGCCTCACGCATGGTGGCGAGGTCCACGACACAGGGCACACCGGTGAAGTCCTGCATGATCACGCGGGCGGGCGTGAACTGGATCTCCTGGGACGGCTGGGCCTGGGAGTCCCAGCCGCCGAGCGCACGGATGTGGTCGGCGGTGATGTTCGCGCCGTCCTCGGTGCGGAGCAGGTTCTCAAGGAGAACCTTCAGGCTGTAAGGGAGGCGCGCGGAGCCCTCGACCTTGTCCAGCTTGAAGATCTCGTACGACTCGTCGCCCACGCGCAGCGTGCTGCGGGCGTCGAAGCTGTTCGCCGACACGACAGTCTCCTTCATATATGTGCGCGTTCCACCGCATCCTGCCGCCACGACGATTTCGCCGATCCGCTAAGGTAAGGCTAAGTTAGGTAAGCCTTACTGAGCATGGCGGCTGCGGTGTGCCTCTGTAGATATCTCGATGTCGAGATAACTCTAATACATGAGGCCGGACTGGTCATGCCCGGCCCAGGCCGAGCCGTCCCGCCGCGCCACCGGCGGACCGTCCCCCTCATCGTCCCGCACACGCGCCCGCGCGCCACCAGGGCCGATTGACGGCCCGTCACTCCAATGGACCCCCCGGAATGCGGCATCTCATATCTGAGATAGCCTGCCGACATGGCAGACGACTACCTCGTACGCATCGGCAAGCTCATCCGTGACGCCCGTCAGCACCGGGGCTGGACACAGTCGCAGCTTGCCGAGGCGCTCGGTACCAGCCAGAGCGCCGTCAACCGCATCGAGCGCGGCAACCAGAACATCAGCCTTGAGATGATCGCCCGCATAGGCGAAGCGCTCGACAGTGAAATCGTCTCTCTGGGTTACTCGGGTCCGATGCACCTGCGCGTGGTCGGCGGCCGCCGCCTGTCCGGGTCGATCGACGTGAAGACGAGCAAGAACGCCTGCGTGGCGCTGCTGTGCGCCTCGCTCCTCAACCGGGGCCGCACCGTCCTGCGCCGCGTCGCCCGCATCGAGGAGGTCTACCGCCTCCTCGAGGTCCTGAACTCCATCGGCGTCCGCACCCGGTGGATCAACGGCGGCGTGGACCTGGAGATCGTGCCGCCCGCCGCCCTCGACATGGACGCCATCGACGCGGCCGCCGCCCGCCGTACCCGCTCGATCATCATGTTCTTCGGCCCGCTCCTGCACCGCCTCAACCACTTCAAGCTGCCGTACGCGGGCGGCTGCGACCTCGGCACCCGCACCATCGAGCCGCACATGATCGCGCTGCGCCGGTTCGGTCTGGACATCACGGCGACCGAGGGGCTCTACCACGCGCAGGTCGAGGCGGGGGTCTCCCCCGGGCGGCCGATCGTGCTGACCGAGCGCGGCGACACCGTGACCGAGAACGCGCTGCTCGCGGCCGCACGCCACGATGGCACCACCGTCATCCGCAACGCGTCCTCGAACTACATGGTCCAGGACCTCTGCTTCTTCCTGGAGGCCCTGGGCGTACGTGTCGAGGGCATCGGCACGACCACCCTCACCGTGCACGGCGTGCCGCAGATCGACGTCGACGTGGACTACTCGCCGTCCGAGGACCCGGTCGAGGCGATGAGCCTGCTCGCCGCCGCGGTGGTCACCGAGTCCGAACTGACGGTGAAGCGGGTGCCGATCGAGTTCCTGGAGATCGAGCTCGCGGTCCTGGAGGAGATGGGCCTCGACCACGACCGCACGGCCGAGTACTTCGCGGACAACGGCCGCACGCGCCTGGTGGACCTCACCGTCCGGCCCTCCAAACTGGAGGCGCCGATCGACAAGATCCACCCGATGCCGTTCCCGGGCCTCAACATCGACAACGTGCCCTTCTTCGCGGCCATCGCCGCCGCGGCGCAGGGCCAGACCCTCATCCACGACTGGGTCTACGACAACCGCGCGATCTATCTCACCGACCTGAACCGGCTCGGCGGGCGCCTCCAGCTGCTCGACCCGCACCGCGTCCTCGTCGAGGGCCCGACGCGCTGGCGCGCCGCCGAGATGATGTGCCCGCCCGCGCTGCGCCCCGCCGTCGTCGTGCTCCTCGCGATGATGGCCGCCGAGGGCACGTCCGTGCTGCGCAACGTCTACGTGATCAACCGCGGCTACGAGGACCTGGCCGAGCGGCTCAACTCCGTCGGCGCGCAGATCGAGACGTTCCGGGACATCTGACTCGAGCGACGCCGTTCAGGGCCGCGGGAAGAGGTTGAGCAGTTCCTCTTCCGCGGCCCATCGGCGTATCTGCTCCGCGATCAGGCGCTCGGCGCGCGGGCGGAAGGCTGCCGAACCGCCGGCCACGTGCGGGGTGATGAGGACTCCGGGGGCGTGGCGCAGGGCGTGGTCCGCGGGGAGGGGTTCCGGGTCGGTGACATCGAGCGCGGCGCGCAGCCGGCCCGTGGCGGTCTCGGCGAGCAGGGCCTCGGTGTCGAGGGTGCGGCCGCGGCCGACGTTGACGACGAGGGCGCCGTCCGGCAGCGCGGCCATCTCCTTCGGGCCGAACAGACCGACCGTGGCCGGGTTCTCGGGCAGGACGAGGACCACGATGTCGAGGCCGGGGAGCAGTTCGGGCAGGTCGGCGATCGCGTGGACCCGCTCGTCGGGGCGGGCGCGCCGGGCGACGCGGACGACGTCCGCCTCGCAGGCGAGGAGCCGCGCCTCCAGGGCCGAGCCGATCGACCCGTAGCCGACGATCGCGACGCGGCTGTCCGCGAGTGAGCGCGTGAAGTGCGGGTCCCAGCGGCCCGCCACCTGGTCGGCCGCCCAGCGGGGCAGTTCGCGCTGGGCCGCGAGGATGAGGCCCAGCGCGTGCTCCGCGGTGGAGGCGTCGTGCAGGCCGCGGCCGTTGTGCAGGGTGACGCCCTCGGGCAGCAGCGGCTGGAGCTTCTCGACTCCGGCGCTGAGCGACTGGACGGCGCGCAGGCGCGGGAGCCGGGGCAGCAGGCGGTCCGCGTCGGGGACCGCGTAGGGCATGACCCAGAACTCCACGGCGTCCAGGGCGTCTTGCGGGAGTTCGGACGCGGGCGTCACTCCGTCCCACACGTGGACGCGGACGCCGTCGGGCCAGGGGCCGTGGCGCTGGTCGAGCTGCGGCCAGGGGACGAGCACGTCGGTTTCGGTCATCGCGGGTTTCTCCTTCGGCTGCTTCCGTCGCGGCATGCGGGCGAACCATTGACCCGGCCGCCACTCCCTCGTAACGTCTTCCCGCCCAGTGAAACACTTTCCACCTCACGGAAAACAGGGGGTCAAGGGATGACAGCGCCGTCGCCCTCCCGGCCGTCCACCGGCGGCTTCTGGAGCTCGACCCGCGCCCGGCACCTGATACCGGTCGCGTTCATCACGTACTCGCTCGCCTATCTCGACAAATCCAACTACGCGATCGCGTCCGCCGGCGGCATGGCCGACGAGCTGCATCTGTCCGCGGGCCTCGACTCGCTCATCGCCGCGTCGTTCTTCCTCGGCTACTTCTTCTTCCAGATCCCCGGCACGATCTACGCCGAGCAGCGCAGTGCGCGCCGGCTCGTCGCCTGGTCGACGGTGCTGTGGGGGCTGCTCGCCGTGGTGCAGGGCCTGCTGAGCAGCCCGGGGCAGCTGATCGCCGTGCGGTTCGCGCTCGGTGTGGTCGAGGGCGCGGTGCTGCCGTCGATGGTGATGCTGCTCAGCCGCTGGTTCACACACGGCGAGCGCGGCCGCGCCAACACCCTGCTCATCCTGGGCAACCCGGTCACCGTGATGTGGCTCTCCGCCCTGTCGGGCTGGCTGGTGTCGGTGACGGACTGGCGCGTGATGTTCATCGTCGAGGGCGTGCCCTCGGTCATCTGGGGCCTGTTCTGCCTGCGGCTCATCAAGGACCGCCCCGAGGACGCCAAGTGGGTCGCGCCCAGCGAACTTCAGGCTCTGCGCGAGGACCGCGCCACCGCTCCGGCCGCCTCCGGGAACCTGCGCGAGGAGTACGGCAAGGTCCTGCGCTCGCGCCCCGTGCTGCTGATGTCGGTGCAGTACTTCTTCTGGTCGTTCGGCATGTACGGCTTCATCTTCTGGCTGCCGTCGATCGTGAAGAAGGGCTCCGGCGAGGGCATCGGCGCCACCGGTCTGCTGACCGCCGTGCCGTACGCGTTCGCGGTCGTCGCCATGCTGCTCAACTCGCGCCTGTCCGACCGCAGCGGGCGGCGCAAGGCGGCCGTGTGGCCCTGGCTCGCCGCCGGCGGCCTCGCCCTCTTCGGCTCGTACGCGGTCGGGTCCCACTTCCCCGTGGCGCTCGCGCTGCTCGTGGTGGCGGGCCTGTGCCTCTACGCGCCCTACGGCCCGTACTTCGCGCTCGTCTCCACGCTCGCCCCGGCGGGCGTCTCGGGCGCGGCGGTGGCGCTGGTCAACTCGTTCGGCGCGCTCGGCTCGTTCGCCGGGACGTATCTCGTGGGCTGGGTACGCGGCACGTCGCTCGGCGACGCGGGGGCCTTCGCGTTCATGTCGGCGGGCGCGCTGGTCTCGGCCGCGCTGATGCTGGCGGTGCGCGAGCCCCGACCGTCCGGGCCCCGCCCGGGTACGGTGAACCGGCAGCCCACCGCTGCCACCACCACCTGAGTGCGCCGGGGACCGGTCCCCGCGTACGGGCGCAGCACACGGGAGACGAGCAGCGTGACCACGACGTCCGGCGACGACATGCTCGGCCGGGGCCTGCGACTCCTCACCGTCCTCGCCGACCATCCCGCGGGCCTGGGGGTGAGCGCCGCGGCCCGCGCCGCGGCGCTCCCGGTCAGCAGCGCCCACCGGCTCCTCGGCCGGCTCGCCGCCGAACGGTTCGTGGCGTACGACGAGGACACCCGGCGCTACGCCCTGGGGGCCCGGGTGCTCGAACTGTCGCGGGGTTTCCAGCGCTCACCGGCCGGCTACTCCGCGGCGGCGGCGCCGATGCGCAGGCTCGCCGACCGCACGGGCCTGCCCGCCATCGCGGGCATCCTCTACGACACGGACGTGCTGCTCGTCCTCACCGCGCAGGGCACCCAGCACCTCCAGCTGCGCAGCGCGGAGGGCACCCGTAACGCCTGGCACGCGACCTCGCTCGGCAAGGTCCTCGTCGCGGGCCTGCCCGAGCGTGAGCGCGACGAACTGCTCGCGGCCGAGCTGGCCGCGGTGACCGACCGCACGGTGACCGACCCGGCGGCGGTCCGCAGGGAGCTCGACGCCGTGCGCGAACGCGGCTGGGCCGAGGTCGACGAGGAGAACGAGGTCGGCGTCCGGTCCATCGCCGTCGCCGTGCCCTCCCCGCACGGGGAGGCGCCGCGCCTCGCCGTCTCGCTCGGCGCGGCCGTCGCCCTGACCGGCGCCGACGAACTGCGCGCGCACGTCCCGGCCCTGCGCGCGTGCGCGGAGGACATCGCGGCGCACATGGACCACTGAGCAGATCTTCGGGTGTGGCGGCCACCGCCCGGTGACATTCATCCCGGGGAGGGCGGACGGCCACCGGGCCCCCCGCACCACTGCCGGGAGGAACGCACGATGACCGAGCTGATGAAGGCCGTCCAGTACCGCGCGGTGGGTGCCGCCCCCGAAGTCGTGCAGATCCCCGTGCCCGCCCCCGGTCCCGGCCAGGTGCTCCTGCGCGTGACGGCGGCCGGTGTCTGCCACTCCGACATCGCCGTGATGAGCCTGCCCGCCGAGCAGCTGGGCTTCCCGCTGCCGCTCACGCTCGGCCACGAGGGCGTCGGCACGGTCGCGGAGGTGGGTGACGGGGTGGCGGCCGTCGAGGTCGGCGACGAGGTCGCCGTATACGGGCCGTGGGGCTGCGGCACCTGCGCCAAGTGCGCGGAGGGCAAGGAGAATTACTGTCCGCGCGCCAGGGAACTCGGCATCTTCCCGCCCGGCCTCGGAGCGCCCGGCGCCATGGCCGAGTACATGGTCGTGGACAGTCCCCGCCACATCGTGCCGCTCGGCGGCCTCGACCCGGTGCGGGCGGTGCCGCTGACCGACGCCGGCCTGACCCCGTACCACGCGATCAAGCGGTCGCTGCCGAAGCTGGTGCCGGGGTCGACGGCCGTCGTGATCGGCACGGGCGGGCTCGGGCACGTCGCGATCCAGCTCCTGCGCGAGCTGTCCCCGGCCTGGGTGATCGCGCTCGATGTGAACGAGGAGAAACTGGCGCTCGCCCGTGAGGTGGGCGCCCACGAGGCGATCCTGTCGGACGCCGAATCCGTGGGAATGGTAAGGGAGTTGACCGGCGGCAGGGGCGCCGAGGCGGTCTTCGACTTCGTCGGGGCCGCGCCCACGGTGGCCATGGCGGGCAGCTGCGTGGCGGTCGAGGGCGATGTCACCATCGTGGGCCTCGGCGGCGGCAGCCTCGCGGTCGGCTTCGGCACGACACCGTACGAGGTGTCGGTGACCGCCCCTTACTGGGGCAGCCGCAGCGAGCTGATGGAGGTGCTCGGCCTGGCGCGGGCCGACGTCATCTCCGTACACGTGGAGACGTACGGCATCGACGACGCGCCCACCGCCTACCAGCGGCTGCACGACGGGACGGTGCGCGGACGCGCGGTGATCCTGCCGCAGGAGTAGTCGGCCGGGACCGACGGGCGCGCCCTAGTCCGGCAGGACCGCCAGCCCGTCCAATTCCACCAGCGCCTGCTCGTCCCACAGCCGGGTCGTGCCGATCACTGCCATCGCCGGATAGTCGCGGCCCGCCAACTCGCGCCAGACACGCCCGAGTTCATGGGCGTGGGTGCGGTAGTCGGCGACGTCGGTGGCGTAGACGGTGACGCGGGCGAGGGTGTCGGGGGCGCCTCCCGCGTGGCGCAGTGCGGTGAGGAGGTTGGTCAGGGCCCGCTCGAACTGCTCCGGGAGCGTGTCGCCGGTGATCTTGCCGTCAGCATCGAGGGCGGTCTGTCCGGCGAGGAAGACCAGGCGGCCGCCGGTGGCGGTGACGGCGTGCGAGAAGCCGGTGGCCGGGGAGAGTTCGGGTGGATTGATCCGCTCGATACTGCTCACGCGTACAACTCCTTGGCGATGATCGCGCGTTGGACCTCGCTGGCCCCTTCGTAGATGCGGGGTGCCCGCACCTCGCGGTAGAGGTGTTCGAGGAGGTGGCCGCGTTGCAGGGCGCGGGCGCCGTGCAGCTGGACGGCGGTGTCGACGACGTGCTGGGCGGTCTCGGTGGCCAGGAGCTTCGCCATCGCGGCGCGCCGCGGCACGTCGGGGGCGCCCGCGTCGTACGCCGAGGCCGCCGCGTAGACCATGAGGCGGGCCGCCTCCGTGCGCAGGGCGAGATCGGCCACCTGGTGGGCGACGGTCTGGAGGTCCTTCAGCTTGCCGCCGAACGCGTCGCGCCGGGCGGTGTGGTCGAGCGTCGCGTCGAGCGCGGCCTGCGCCATGCCCACGGCGAAGGCCCCGACGCTCGGGCGGAAGAGGTTCAGGGTGGTCATGGCGACGCGGAAGCCTCGGTCCGGTTCACCGAGCACGTCGTCGGCGGTGACCGGGACCGCGTCGAAGTCGAGGGAGCCGATGGGGTGCGGGGAGAGCATGTCGAGGGGGGTGCCGGTGAGGCCGGGGCGGTCCGCCGGGACCAGGAAGGCGGTGACGCCACGGGCGCCGGCGTCCTGGGCCGTACGGGCGAAGACGGTGTAGAAGTCGGCCTCGGGGGCGTTCGAGATCCAGGTCTTCTCGCCGATGAGGCACCAGCCTCCGGTGCCGTCGGGCTCGGCGCGCAGGGCGAGGGCCGCGGCGTCGGAACCCGCGCCCGGCTCGCTGAGCGCGAAGGCCGCGACGGCCGTGCCGTCGCTGACGCGCGGCAGCCAGTGCGCGCGCTGCGCGTCGGTGCCGTACGCGTGCACGGGGTGTGCGCCGAGTCCCTGAAGGGCGAGAGCGGTCTCGGCCTCCGTGCAGACGCGGGCGAGGGACTCGCGCATCAGGCACAGGTCGAGGGCGCCGGAGCGGAACAGCCGCTCCAGGAGGCCGAGCCGGCCGAGCTCGGCGACGAGCGGCCGGTTCACCCTCCCCGGCTCGCCCTTCTCGGCGAGGGGCGCGAGCCGCTCGGCGGCGAGCGCACACAGCTCGGCACACCAGGCGGTCTGTGCTGGGTCGAGCGAGAATGACGGAGCTGCGGACTCTGCGGTCATCTGTCGGCGCCTCCCGGTTCGCCGGCGGCTCGGGCCGGCTCCGTCACGTTATCGCGGACCGTTGACTGTCGTCACCATCACGATACGCTCGTTCCGCGAGCCCACCGCTACCTGTTTGCGCGAGCCCACCATGACAAGGGGGCGCACGGCCATGACAGACGCTCCACCGCAGCACACATCGGCCCACGTCGACACCTTCGCGCGCGACCATCTCCCGCCGCGCGAGCTCTGGCCCGACCTCGTCTTCGACCTCCCCGAACTGCGCTATCCGCAGCGACTCAACTGCGGGGCCGAGCTGCTCGACCGCACCGTCGAGCGGTTCGGCGCGGAGCCTCCCGCGTTCCGCACCGGCGACGGGGAGGTGTGGACGTACGGGGAACTGCTCCGCCGCGTCGACCGGATCGCGCACGTGCTCAGCGGCGAGCTGGGCGTGCGGCCGGGGAACCGGGTACTCCTCCGCGGCCCCACCACTCCCTGGCTCGCGGCCTGTTGGCTGGCCGTGATGAAGGCGGGCGCGGTCGCCGTCACCGTCCTCGCGCAGGCGCGGTCGCAGGAACTGGCGACGATCTGCTCCATCGCGCGGGTCACGCACGCGCTGTGCGACGCCAGGACCATGGACGACCTGGTGAAGGCCGAGGTGCCCGGGCTGCGCGTCACACCGTTCGGCGGCGAGGGGCCCGACGACCTCCTGCGGCGCGGCTCCGGACAGCCCGAGACGTACGACGCCGTGGCGACCGCCGCCGACGATGTCGCCCTGATCGCGTTCACTTCGGGCACGACGGGGCGCCCCAAGGGCTGTATGCACTTCCACCGGGACGTCCTCGCCATCGCCGACACGTTCGCGCGCCATGTCCTGCGGCCGAGGCCGGACGACGTGTTCGCGGGGAGCCCGCCGCTCGGTTTCACGTTCGGGCTCGGCGGTCTCGTCGTCTTCCCGCTGCGGGCCGGCGCCTCGTCGCTGCTGCTGGAACAGGCCGGGCCGCGGCAGCTGCTGCCCGCCATCGCCGAGCACGGGGTGTCCGTCCTGTTCACCGCGCCGACCGCGTACCGCGCGCTGCTCGACGGGATCGACGGCACCGACGGGCACGCCCTCTCTTCGCTGCGGCGGTGCGTCTCGGCGGGCGAGAACCTGCCGGCCGCGACCTGGCGCGCCTGGCACGAGGCGACCGGGATCCGCATCATCAACGGCATCGGCGCCACGGAACTCCTGCACATCTTCATCTCCGCCGCCGACGACGCGATCCGCCCCGGCACGACGGGCGTGCCCGTGCCCGGCTGGCAGGCGCGCGTGATCGACGCCGCCGGGGCCGAGGTACCGGACGGAGAACCGGGGTTGCTCGCCGTGCGCGGCCCGGTCGGCTGCCGCTACCTCGCCGACGAGCGGCAGACGACGTACGTCCGCGGCGGCTGGAACGTCACCGGGGACACGTATGTCCGCGATCCCGACGGCTACTTCCGGTACGTCGCCCGCGCCGACGACATGATCATTTCTGCGGGGTACAACATCGCGGGTCCCGAGGTCGAGGACGCGCTGCTGCGGCACCCGGACGTCGCGGAGACCGCGGTGGTGGGCCGCCCCGACGACGAGCGCGGGCAGATCGCGGTCGCCTTCGTCGTGCTGCGCGAGGGCGCCCGCCGGGACCCGGACGCGCTGCGGGCGTTCGTGAAGGCCGAGCTGGTGCCGTACAAATGCCCGCGCGAGATCGTGTTCCTGGACGCCCTGCCGCGCACGGCGACCGGGAAGCTGCAGCGGTTCCGGCTGCGCTCCACCGGCGATCTAGAGTGACCACGTGTCCGACCTGCACACTCCCCGGTCCCTGATCGTCACCCTCTACGGCGCCTACGGGCGCGGCTTTCCCGGCGCCGTGCCGGTCGCCGAGCTGATCCGTCTCCTCGGCGCGGTCGGCGTCGACGCGCCCGCCGTGCGGTCCTGCGTGTCCCGCCTCAAGCGGCGCGGGCTGCTCCTGCCGGAGCGCACGGGGTCGGGCGCCGCCGGGTACGCGCTGTCGCCGGCCGCCCGGCAGCTCCTGGACGACGGCGACCGGCGCATCTACGGGGCGCCGGCCGGCGGGGCGGACGGCTGGGTGCTCGCGGTGTTCTCCGTGCCGGAGGCCGAGCGCGCCAAGCGGCACGTCCTGCGCTCACGCCTTGCCGGGCTCGGCTTCGGCTCGGCGGCGCCCGGCGTGTGGATCGCCCCGGCGGGCCTGCACGAGGAGACCCGGCACACCCTGGAGCGCCTCGGGCTCTCCGCGTACGTCGATCTGTTCCGCGGCGAGCACCTGGGGTTCGCGGCGACGGCGGACGCGGTCGCGCGCTGGTGGGACCTGGACCGTCTCGCCGCGCTGCACGAGGCGTTCCTGGACGAGCACGCGCCGGTGCTCGCCGCCTGGCAGGCCCGCTCCCCCGGCGACGCCGCTCCGGAGGAGGCGTACCGGGACTACCTCCTGGCCCTCGACTCCTGGCGCCATCTGCCGTACGCCGACCCGGGGCTGCCCGCCGGGCTGCTGCCTGCGCGGTGGCCGGGGACCCGCTCGGCGAGCGTGTTCCGGGCGCTGCACGAGCGGCTGCGGAATGCGGGGGCGGCGTTCACCACCGTCAACCACCCAGCGTGAGCCGGGGCTTGGGCGCGTCCAGGCGTCCGGTCTGCGGTGGCCTGCTGCCCGCCTCGTACGGCTTCGGCCAGGCGACACCGGGACCCGCGTAGCCCTGTTCGGCCGCCGCGTGCAGGGTCCAGTGCGGGTCGTAGAGGTGGGGGCGGGCCAGCGCGCACAGGTCGGTGCGCCCGGCCAGGATCAGCGAGTTGACGTCGTCCCACGAGGAGATCGCGCCGACCGAGATCACCGGGATGCCGGTCTCGTTGCGGATCCGGTCCGCGAACGGCACTTGGTAGGAGCGTCCGTAGGCGGGCTTCTCGTCGGCGACGACCTGGCCGGTCGAGACGTCGATCGCGTCTGCGCCGTGCGCGGCGAAGGCGCGGGCGATCTCTACGGCGTCGGCCGCGTCCGTGCCGCCCTCCGCCCAGTCGGTGGCGGAGATCCGGACGGTCATGGGCCGGTCACCGGGCCACACTTCGCGTACGGCGTCGAAGACTTCGAGGGGGAAGCGCAGCCGGTTCGTGAGCGAGCCGCCGTACGCGTCGGTCCGGTGATTGCTCAGCGGCGACAGGAACCCGGACAGCAGATAGCCGTGGGCGCAGTGCAGTTCGAGGAGGTCGAAGCCGGCGTCGGCGGCGCGCACGGCGGCGGACGTGAACTGCTCCCGGACATCGCCGAGTTCGTCCTGCGTCAGCTCGTGCGGAATCTGGCTGCCCGGCTTGTACGGGAGCGGGGAGGCGGCGACCAGCGGCCAGTTCCCGTGGGGGAGCGGGTCGTCGATGCCTTCCCACATCAGTTTCGTGGAGCCCTTGCGGCCGGAGTGTCCGAGCTGGACGCCGATCGCCGTGCCGGGGGCCTGGGCGTGCGCGAACTCGGTGATCCGGCGCCAGGCCGCGGCCTGTTCCGGCGTGTAGAGACCGGCGCAGCCCGGGGTGATGCGGCCCTCGGGGCTGACGCACACCATCTCGGTCATGACGAGTCCGGCGCCGCCGAGGGCCCGCGCGCCGAGGTGGACGAGGTGGAAGTCGCCGGGGACGCCGTCCCGGGACGAGTACATGTCCATGGGCGAGACGACGACGCGGTTGCGCAGGGTCAGCTCGCGCAGGCGCAGCGGCGTGAACATGGGGGGCGTGCCGGGCGGGCAGCCGAAGTCGCGCTCGACGGCCTCGGTGAAGCCGGGGTCGCGCAGGCGCAGGTTGTCGTGCGTGACGCGGCGGCTGCGGGTGAGGAGGTTGAACGCGAACTGGCGTGAGGGCTGGTCGAGATAGAGGCCGAGGTTCTCGAACCACTCCAGGCTGGCGCGGGCCGCGCGCTGCGTGGAGGCGACGACGGGCCGCCGCTCCGCCTCGTACGCGGCGAGCGCCTCGGCCGTGGTGGGCTGCTCCTGGAGGCAGGCGGCGAGCGCGAGGGCGTCCTCGACGGCGAGCTTGGTGCCGGAGCCGATGGAGAAGTGCGCGGTGTGCGCGGCGTCGCCGACGAGGACGACGTTCCCGTGCGACCACGTCTCGTTCACGACCGTGCGGAAGGCGGTCCAGGCGGATTTGTTCGACCTCAGGCCACGGCCGCCGAGGGCCTCGGTGAAGATCTTGGCGCAGCGCTCGACGGACTCGCGCACGTCGAGCCCGTCGAAACCGGCCGCCCGCCAGACCTCCTCGCGCATCTCGACGATGACAGTGCTGTCGCTCGCCGAGAACGGGTATCCGTGCAGCTGCATGACGCCGTGCTCGGTCTCGGCGGTCTCGAAGCGGAACGCGTCGAAGGCGAAGTCGGCGGCGAGCCAGATGTAGCGGCAGCGGTGCTCCTCGATGTGCGGCCGGAATGCGTCGGCGTGGGCCTCGCGGGTCGCGCTGCGCACTCCGTCGGCGGCGACGACGAGGTCGTGGTCGCGGGCGAGGTCGGCCGCCGACGGGGCTTCCGAGCGGAAACGGAGGTTCACACCGAGCTGCCGGCAGCGCTCGTGGAGGATTTCGAGGAGCCTGCGGCGGCCGAGCGCGGCGAAGCCGTGGCCGCCCGAGGTGCGGCGGGTGCCGCGGTGCACGACGTCGATGTCGTCCCAGCGCACGAACTCGGCCTGGAGCGCGGCGTGGACGACGGGGTCGGCGTGCTCGATGCCGCCGAGCGTCTCGTCGGAGAGGACGACGCCGAAGCCGAAGGTGTCGTCGGGGGCGTTGCGCTCCCAGACCGTGATGTCGCGGCGCGGGTCGAGCCGCTTGAGGAGGACGGCGGCGTACAGGCCGCCGGGTCCGCCGCCGATGACGGCCACGCGCAGGGGTCCCATGGTCACCGCCCCCGCCACTTGGGGGCACGCTTCTCCGTGAAGGCCGCGTGGAACTCGGCGTAGTCCTCGCCGTTCATGAGGAGGGCCTGGGTCGCGGCGTCCATTTCGACGGCGGCGGCCAGCGGCATGTCGAGTTCGGCGGTGAGCAGCGCCTTGGTCTGGGCGTACGCGAGGGCCGGGCCCTCGGCGAGGCGGCGGGCCAGGGCCTGCGCGGCCTCGTCGACCTGGCCCTCGTCGGTCAGCTCGCTGATCAGGCCGATGCGCTCGGCCTCCGGGGCGCGCACCGGCTCGCCCAGCATGAGCAGCCGCGTCGCGTGGCCGAGGCCGACGACGCGGGGCAGCAGATACGCGGCGCCCATGTCGCCGCCGGACAGGCCGACGCGGGTGAAGAGGAACGCGAAGCGGGCGCTCGGGTCCGCGACGCGGAAGTCGGCAGCGAGGGCGAGGACGGCGCCGGCGCCCGCCGCGACGCCGTGCACGGCGGCGATCACGGGGAAGGGGCACTCGCGCACGGCCCGTACGACCTGGCCGGTCATCCGGTTGAAGTCGAGGAGCTGGGCGGTGTCCATGGCGAGGGTGGCGCCGATGATCTCGTCCACGTCACCGCCGGAGCAGAAGCCGCGCCCCTCTCCGGCCAGGACGAGGGCGCGTACGGAGCGCTCGCGGGACAGCTCGGCGAGCAGGTCGCGCAGGTCGGCGTAGGCGCCGAAGGTGAGCGCGTTGAGCTTGTCGGGGCGGGCCAGGGTGACGGTGGCGACCCCGTCGTCGACGGCGTACCTCAGGTGCCGCCAGTCGTCGGTGCGGGGCGCGGAGCCGGTGAAGGGACTCATGGCGGTGCGGCCTCCTCGGGCGAGGGCGGCGGACGGGACGGCGCGCCTGCCTCGGGCACGTCGCTCCACGAAGTTATCACCGCTTCGTGACTTCCGTCACGAGTACGCGATACGCGATCCTGGCAGTGCGCCGACAGCCCAGGTAGGGCAGGCGTGGGGAGGCCAGTGCCGGACGTCCCGAAGAAGGGCGTCGGGCGGCTCTGTCCACCGACGCCTTACCATTCGTATGGTTGAAAGCAGGACAGCTCCCCCGCTGTCAGCCCCTGTCACCCCCTGTCAGGACACCTGCACCCTGAACGGACCCGCCGTGCCCACACCGCCTGCCCCCACCTCCTGGCGCATCGCACTGCCGCACAGCGCGGCCGCGGTGCCGGTCGCGCGCGCTCTGGTGCGCACGGCCCTGACGGAGATCGAGTCGCCCGCCGCCGACAGCGACACGGCGGAGCTGCTCACGGCCGAGCTGGTGGCGAACGCCGTCGAGCACACGGCGGGGTCGGGCCCCATCGAGCTGGTGGTGGAGCTGCTGCCGTCGGGCTGTCAGGTCGAGGTGCACGACGGGGACCCGGCGCCGCCCGGCGATCTGACCCTGCCCGGCCCGGCCGAGGAGCCGGACCCGTGGCAGGAGCACGGGCGCGGCCTGCTGCTGATCCGCACCCTGAGCTCGTCCTGCGGACATCGCCCCACCGCGTCCGGCAAGGCGGTCTGGTTCACCCTTCCCGCGATACCGGCGCAGCGGACGAGCCCGGAGTAGTACGCCCCGCCCCTGCCCGCGCGGGCGTCAGGCCAGCGTGGCGACCATGATCGCCTTGATGGTGTGCAGCCGGTTCTCGGCCTCGTCGAAGACGACCGAGTGCGCCGACTCGAAGACCTCGTCCGTGACCTCCAGCGAGTCCAGGCCGTACGTCTCGTGGATCTCGCGCCCGACCTTGGTGCCCAGGTCGTGGAAGGCGGGCAGGCAGTGCAGGAACTTGACGTCCGCGTTGCCGGTGGCGCGCAGGACGTCCATCGTCACGGCGTACGGCTTGAGAGCGGTTATGCGCTCGGCCCACACCTCCTTGGGCTCGCCCATGGAGACCCAGACGTCGGTGGCGACGAAGTCGGCTCCCGCGACGCCCTCGGCGACGTCCTCGGTGAGCGTGACGCGCGAGCCGCTCGCCTCGGCGAGCTTGCGGGCCTCGGCGACGATCTCCTCGGCCGGCCAGTACTCGCGCGGCGCCACGATCCGGACGTCCATGCCGAGCAGCGCGCCGGTCACCAGGTACGAGTTGCCCATGTTGAAGCGGGCGTCGCCGAGGTAGGCGAAGGCGATCCGGTCGAGCGGCTTGCTGCAGTGCTCGACCATCGTGAGCACGTCGGCGAGCATCTGCGTGGGGTGCCAGTCGTCGGTCAGGCCGTTGTAGACCGGCACGCCCGCGTACGCGGCGAGTTCCTCGACGCCGGACTGACTGTCCCCGCGGTACTCGATGGCGTCGAACATCCGGCCGAGGACCCGGGCGGTGTCCCGCACGGACTCCTTGTGGCCGATCTGCGAGCCGGACGGGTCCAGGTAGGTCGTGAACGCGCCCTGGTCGGCCGCGGCGACCTCGAAGGCGCAGCGCGTACGCGTGGAGGTCTTCTCGAAGATCAGCGCGATGTTCCGGCCCGCGAGGTGCCGCGTCTCCGTCCCCGCCTTCTTGGCGGCCTTCAACTCGGCGGCGAGGTCGATCAGGCCGCGGAACTCCTCGGCGGTGAAGTCCACCTCCTTGAGGAAGTGGCGGCCGGTGAGGTCGGGACGGACTGTCGCCATGGGGCGCTCCTGGGGTACGCGTAAAAGGGCTAGGGCATCAGAGACACTGGAAGTCTATACGACGTTACACATTTCTATACAGGATTCCAGTGGCAGGCTTCCACACGGGCCCCTACACAGGGTCCCTCTCCACCGGGCAGCTCATGCAGCGCGGGCCGCCCCTGCCGCGCCCCAGCTCGCTGCCGAGGATCTCTATGACCTCGATGCCCTGCTTGCGCAGATAGGTGTTCGTCGTGGCGTTACGTTCGTAGGCGACGACGACGCCCGGCTCCACGGCCAGCACGTTGCACCCGTCGTCCCACTGCTCCCGCTCGGCCGCGTGCACGTCCTGCGTGGCGGTCAGGACCCGGATCTCGCTGAGGCCGAGCGCGGCCGCGATGGCCCGGTGCATGTGCTCCGGTGGATGGTCGGTGACCTTCAACTCCCGCTCGCCCACGCCCGGTTCGATGGTGTACGAGCGCAGCATGCCGAGCCCCGCGTACTGCGTGAACGTGTCGGCGTCGACCATCGTCATCACGGTGTCGAGGTGCATGAACGCCCGGCGCTTCGGCATGTCGAGCGCCACGATCGTCTGCGCGGAGCCCGCCGCGAACAGCTTGTGCGCCAGCATCTCGACGGCCTGCGGGGTGGTGCGCTCACTCATCCCGATGAGGACGGCGCCCTGCCCGATCACCAGGACGTCGCCGCCCTCGATCGTGGACGGGTAGTCGGCCTGCCCCTGCGACCACAGGTGGAAGCCCGCGTCGCGGAACAGCGGATGGTGCCGGTAGATCGCCTCGAAGTGGACGGTCTCGCGCTGCCGGGCGGGCCACCGCATCGCGTTGATGGAGACGCCGTCGTAGATCCAGGCCGAGGTGTCGCGGGTGAAGAGGTGGTTGGGCAGCGGGCCGAGCAGGAAGTCGTCGAGGTCCATCGCGTGGAAGCGGACCGACGTCGGCTCGGGGTGCCGGTCGAGGAACTCCCGCTTGGTCATGCCACCGACCAGCGCCTCGGCCAGGTCCGTGGCCGGCATCGTCTCGAAGGCGGCCCTGAGGTGGTCGGTGGCGAGCGGCCCGTACTCCTTCTCGTCGAAGACCCGGTCGAGGACGAGGGATCTGGCGTCCCCGATGGCGAGCGTCTCGGTGAGCAGGTCGCCGAAGAGGTGCACGGTCACACCGCGGTCGCGCAGCACGTCGGCGAACCCGTCGTGCTCCTGCCGCGCGCGGCGCACCCACAGCACGTCGTCGAAGAGCAACGCGTCCTTGTTGCTCGGGGTGAGCCGCTTGAGCTCCAGATCGGGGCGGTGCAGGATGACGCGGCGCAGCCGCCCGGCCTCGGAGTCGACGTGGAATCCCATGGAATCCATCTTTCCCCGGCCGGACGGCCCGTGCCCGTGCAATCAAGGAGCTGGGTGGCGGGTCACATCGGCGCGCTCACAGCCTCGGGTCGACCGGCTCCGACTCGAGCGCGAGGACCGCGAACACCGCTTCGTGGACGCGCCACAGCGGCTCCCCGTCCGCGAGCCGGTCGAGCGCCTCGAGACCGAGCGCGTACTCGCGGACGGCGAGCGAGCGCTTGTGCCCGAGGAAGCGCCCGCGCAGGCGTTCCAGGTGGTCGGGGCGCGTGTACTCGGGACCGTAGATGATCCGCAGGTACTCGCGGCCCCGGCACTTGATGCCCGGCTGTACGAGACGGCCCTTGCCGTCGCGCGTGAGCGCCTCGACCGGCTTGACGACCATGCCCTCGCCGCCTCGGCCCGTCATCTCCAGCCACCAGTCGACACCGGCGCTCACCGACGCCTCGTCCCCGGTGTCCACGAAGAGCCGCCGGGTGGTCTGCAGGAGCCCGGACCCGTCGTGCTCGACCATGCGGTCGATGAGCGCGAGCTGCTCGTCGTGCGGCAGCGCGGCCAGCGACCGGCCCTGCACGGCCAGGATCTGGAACGGCGCGAGCCGCACCCCGTCGAGCCCGTCCGTCGTCCAGCAGTAGCGCCGGTAGGCGTCCGTGAACGCGGCCGCGTCTTCGGCCCGTTCACGCTGCCTGCCGAGCAGTTCACCCACGTCGACGCCGCGCGCCGCCGCCGCTTCCAGGCCGGCGATGGCACCCGGGAACACGGCACCGGACGCGGCGCCCACGGCGGCGTACTGCGAGCGCAGCAGCCCCGACGCCTTGAGCGACCAGGGCATCAGCTCCGTGTCGAGCAGCAGCCAGTCCGTGTCGAGTTCGTCCCACAGGCCGGCGTCCGTGACGGCGGCGCGCACCCGGCCGAGGATCTCCTCGGTGACCTGCTCGTCGGCGAAGAAGGACCGTCCGGTACGGGTGTAGAGCGCGCCGGTGGGCCCCTCCGGGACGCCGAAGCGCTCGCGCGCCACCTCCGCGTCCCGGCACACCAGGGCCACGGCCCGCGAGCCCATGTGCTTCTCCTCGCACACGACGCGCCCTACTCCGTCGGCGGCGTACTGGGCGAAGGCCTCGGCGGGGTGCTCCAGGAAGTGCTCGTCAGCGGCTCCGCCGCGGGCCTCTTCCCGTGACGTCGCCGTCGGCGCCATCGTCGGCGGCAGGTACGGGACCAGGCGCGGGTCGACGGCGAAGCGGCTCATGACCTCCAGGGCCGCCGCCGCGTTCTCCTCGCGCACGGCTACGCGTCCGGCGTGCCGGGTCTCGACGGCCCGCCGTCCGTGCACGTCGGCGAGGTCGAGCGGCCGCCCGTCCTGCCCGCCGGGCGCCTCGGTCCGCAGCGGCCGCGACGGCTCGTACCAGACCTTCTGTGCGGGTACGTCGACCAGTTCGCGCTCCGGCCAGCGCAGCGCGGTCAGCTTGCCGCCGAACACGGCGCCGGTGTCGAGGCAGATGGTGTTGTTGAGCCAGGTGGCCTGCGGGACCGGTGTGTGGCCGTAGACGACGGCCGCGCTGCCCCGGTAGTCCTCCGCCCACGGGTAGCGCACCGGCAGGCCGAACTCGTCGGTCTCGCCGGTCGTGTCCCCGTACAGCGCGTGCGAGCGCACCCGCCCGGACGTGCGGCCGTGGTACTTCTCGGGCAGGCCCGCGTGGCACACCACGAGCTTGCCCCCGTCGAGGACGTAGTGGCTGACGAGGCCGTCGACGAACTCCGCGACCTCCTGCGTGAACTCCTCGCTCTCGCCCGCGAACTGCTCGACGGTCTCGGCGAGGCCGTGCGTGTGCTGGACCTTTCTGCCCTTGAGGTACCGGCCGAACTTGTTCTCGTGGTTCCCGGGCACACACAGCGCGTGGCCCGACTTGACCATCGACATGACGCGGCGCAGGACGCCCGGGGAGTCGGGCCCCCGGTCGACGAGGTCGCCGACGAACACCGCCGTACGGCCTTCGGGGTGCACACCGTCCGCGTAACCGAGCCTGGTGAGCAGCATCTCCAGTTCAAAGGCGCAGCCGTGGATGTCGCCGATGATGTCGAAGGGGCCCGTGAGGTGCGTGAGGTCGTTGTAGCGCTTCTCGCGTACGACCTCGGCGCTGTCGGCCTCCTCGACGCCGCGCAGGATGTGCACCTTGCGGAAGCCCTCGCGCTCCAAGTGGCGCAGGGAACGCCGCAGTTCACGGGTGTGCCGGGAGATGACGCGGCGGTGCATGCCGGCGCGGTCGGCGCGCTCCGCGTTGCGCGCGGCGCAGACCTCCTCGGGGATGTCGAGGACGATGGCGATGGGCAGCACGTCGTACTGCCGCGCCAGGTCGACGAGCTGCTTGCGGCTCTCCTGCTGGACGTTGGTCGCGTCGACGACGGTGAGCCGCCCGGCCGCGAGGCGCTTGCCCGCGATGTAGTGGAGCACGTCGAAGGCGTCGCGGCTGGCGCTCTGGTCGTTCTCGTCGTCGGCGACGAGCCCCCGGCAGAAGTCGCTGGAGATGATCTCGGTGGGCTTGAAGTGCCGCCGCGCGAACGTCGACTTGCCGGACCCCGAGGCGCCGATGAGGACCACGAGGGACAGGTCGGTGACGGGGAGCGTACGAGCGTGGGAACCGGGTGTGGTGGTCATGCGGCCTTCGCCTCCTTCGGACTCGGGTCGGTCGGGGTCCGGTCGGTCGGGGTCTGATCGGTCAGGGTGAAGGCGGCCATCTGCGTGGGCGGGCCGACCTCCGGGTCGTCGGGTCCTACGGGCTCGAACTCCACGTCGTAGCCGTGCCGTTCGGCCACCGCGCGCGCCCAGGTGCGGAACTCCTCGCGGGTCCACTCGAAGCGGTGGTCGCCGTGCCGGACGTGCCCGGCGGGCAGGGTCTCCCAGCGGACGTTGTACTCGACGTTCGGTGTCGTCACGAGGACGGTCCTCGGCCGCGCGGAGCCGAACACCGCGTACTCCAGTGCGGGCAGCCGCGGCAGGTCGAGGTGCTCGATGACCTCGCTGAGGACCGCCGCGTCGTACCCCTTGAGCCGCTTGTCGGTGTACGCGAGCGAGCCCTGGAGCAGCGTGACGCGGGCGGCCCGGCGCTCGCCCATCCGGTCGATCTTGAGGCGCCGGGCGGCGATCGTCAGGGCCCGGATCGACACATCGACACCGACGATCTCGGTGAACCGGGTGTCCTTGAGCAGCTCGTGCACCAACTGGCCCTGCCCGCAGCCCAGGTCGAGCACGCGCCCGGCCCCCGCCGCCCTGAGCGCGGCGGTGATGGCGTCGCGCCGCTGGACAGCCAGCGGTACGGGCTGCTCCTCGGTGTCCGTCGCCTCGTCGACCGCGTTGTCGATGGCCTCGACGTCGGTGTCGTCCGCATTGGCGAGCCGTACCAGTTCCAGGCGCTCCATGGCGCTGCGGGTGAGTGCCCAGCGTCGCGAGAGGTAGCGGCTGGTGATCAGCTTCTGCTCGGGGTGCGTGGGCAGCCAGCCCTCACCCGCCCGAAGCAGCTTGTCCACCTCGTCGGCCGAGACCCAGTAGTGCTTGGCGTCGTCGAGCACGGGCAGCAGCACATACAGGTGCCGCAGCGCCTCGGCGAGCCGCAGCTCGCCCTCCAGGACGAGACGCACGTAGCGCGAGTCGCCCCACTCGGGGAACTGCTCGTCGAGCGCCACCGGGTCGGCCGTCACCGTGGTCCAGCCGAGCGGCTCGAAGAGTCGGCGCACCAGTGCGGCCCCGCCGCGCGCGGGCACCGCGGGCACCTCGATGCGCAGCGGCATCGGCTGCTCGGCCCGCTCGGGCATGGCCTTGCACTGTCCGCGCAGGGCGCTGGAGAACACACTGCCGATCGCCACGGCTAGCAGGGACGACGCGGCGTACGGCCGGTCGTTCACATACTGCGCGAGCGCCGCGTCGGGGGCGCCGCCACGGCCCTTGCCCTTGCCGCGGCGCACGAGCGCGACCGGATCCACCTCAAGGAGCAGCGCCGCGGTGCAGCGCTCCGGGGACGCCTCCGGGTAGAGGACGTGCGCGGTTCCGTGCGAGGTGGAGAACGCCTGCGCGTTGTCGGGATGCTTGTGCAGCAGAAACCCGAGGTCGGTCGCGGGGCGTTCAGCGGTGCCGGTCGTACTGATCGTCAGGAACACGCGTCCGAGTATGGTCCGCCAGTACCGCCTCCGACCACGCATTTCTCTCCGGGGACGCTGCGGTTCTAAAAGGTCACCAGAAGTGACCGGTGCATGATGGATGAATGGATCTTCGAGTCTTCACCGAACCGCAACAAGGCGCGACCTACGAGACGCTTCTCCGCGTCGCGAAGGCCGCTGAAGACCTCAATTACGGAGCGTTTTTCCGGTCTGACCATTACTTGCACATGGGCTCCGCCGACGGGCTCCCCGGCCCCACCGATGCCTGGATCACGCTGGCCGGGCTCGCCCGCGAGACCAGGCGGATCCGCCTGGGCACACTGATGACCGCCGGCACCTTCCGCCTCCCCGGTGTCCTCGCGATCCAGGTCGCGCAGGTCGACCAGATGTCGGGTGGGCGCGTGGAGTTGGGCCTCGGCTCCGGCTGGTACGGGGCGGAGCACGAGGCTTACGGCATCCCCTTCCCGAAGGAGAAGTTCGGCCGTCTTGAGGAGCAACTCGCCATCGTCACGGGCCTGTGGAGCACGCCCGTCGGCGAGCGCTTCAACTTCAACGGCACCTACTACCAGCTGACGGACTCCCCCGCGCTGCCGAAGCCGACGCAGAGCAAGGTGCCCGTCCTGATCGGCGGGCACGGCGCCAAGCGGACCCCGGCGCTCGCCGGGCAGTATGCCGACGAATTCAACATCCCCTTCGCGTCGCTCACCGACACGGAACAGCAGTTCAAGCGGGTCCGTGCGGCGGTGGAGCAGCACGGCCGCAGCGCCGACAGCCTCGTCTACTCCAACGCCCTGGTGGCGTGCGTCGGCAAGACCGACGCCGACGTCAGGCGCCGCGCCGCCACGATCGGCCGTGATGTGGACGAGCTGAAGGCGAACGGGCTCGCCGGGTCGCCGGCCGAGGTCGTCGAGCGGATCGCCGCGTACCAGGCCGTCGGCTCGCAGCGGATGTATCTCCAGATGCTCGACCTGGACGACCTGGACCACTTGGACCTGATCGCCACCGAGGTGATGCCCCAGCTGTCCTAGGCCACGCGTCAACTCCGCTGGTCCCGGCGCTCCGGCCCCGCCCCTGTCGGGTGAACATCCGTCAACCGGGCACGTGGCCCGGGGCCCCGGCCAGTGACCCGTTCACGCGAGTGATCGTTGGCTGGGGCGGAGCCGGACCGCCCGGCACCCGCACCGGCGGCGGCTGCCGCTGCCGGGCGACGCTTGCGTCAACTGCCTTCCCCCGCGGGGAGGGCGAGGGCCGAGGAGGCCGCCATGTCCCAGGAAGCCATGTCCGAGCAGGTCGTCCACGAACCGGCCGGGCCGGATCAGGAGGGCGCGCCCAAGGGGCTGCTCCAGCAGATGGAAGAGCTGATGGCCGCGCTCAACGCAGATCTGTCGCAGCTCGACGCCGACCTTCAGCAGTCCACCGGACCCGGCGCCCCGTCCGCCGACGAGGGCCACCGCCTCTGATCCCGCCGGGGGCGCGTCGCACCGATGCCGGTGCGCCCCCGAAGCCCGCCACCGCACCAACTGGCACGCCCCCTAAGCCGCCGAGTCAGGCTCCGACTCCGACATGGTGTCGCGGCGCAGCCCGAGCCTGCGGATTATCTCGAGGACCCTGTCCCGTGATTCGTCGGCGGCGTCGATGGCGTCCATGCAGTGCCAGTAGTCCCCCTCCTCCTCCGCCTCGCTGGCTATGCCCACCAGGGCGATCCCCACTTCCCCGAGCAGCGCGGCCAACCCGATCAGTGCCTTGTGCGCCTCCGGCAGCTCCGTGAGCTGCGCCGCCCGTATGCCGCCCGCCCCGATGACCGGGAGCGCCGAGCCCGAGCAGCCTCTGCCGCCCGCCTCGCTCAGTCCGCGCGCCTCACCCCTCAGCTCCGGCGGGCCCTCTCTCGCCAGCCTGTTCCCCATGGCCTGTGCGAGGGCCTGGGCCTGCCATGCCTCCCGCGTGATGGCCGGCGCGTCCTGGCTCTCCGCCAGGGCCCGTCGACTCGCCCTGATGAGTCGCACCGCGTCCATGCGCCGCCCCCGTCCCGAACTCCTCTGTCCACTACCCAGAGTGAGGGTCGGTGAGGCGAAAAGCCAGAGGACGACCGAAATCTGTGGACACGGAATCCAATGTTGATAATTCTGTGACTCCATAGAGTGACAAGACCGGTCGCACGGCCCTTCCAGCCGGTCTCAGCCGCCGGTCTGAGCCGCCGGCCTCAGCCCTCCCCCGGCACCGGAAACCGTTCCTCGTTGCGGTCGATCTTCGCCGACAGGGCCGCCAGCGCGTCGATCCCGAGCACCTCGCACAGCTGCAGCAGATACGCGAGGACGTCGGCGACCTCGTCGCGCACCCGGTGCGCCGTGTCCGGGTCCGCCATCACGCCGGCCGACTCCTCCGGAGTCAACCACTGGAAGATCTCGACCAGTTCGGACGCCTCCACGCTCAGCGCGGCCACCAGGTTCTTCGGCGTGTGGTACTGCTCCCAGTTCCTGGCCTCGGCGAACTGCGCCAGCCGGCGCTGCAGTCCCTCCACATCAAGTTCTGTCACGGCCTCAGGTCTACCACCGCCGCTCCGTGCTCCCGCGCCGCCCACGTCCCGTCGCCGACCGCCCCCGCCAGCCGGATGTGCCCGCGCCCGCACATCCGCACCGCGAGCGCCGTCAGCTCCCGCAGCTGCCGAGGGTCGAGACTGCGGTCGAGGCCGTCGGCGAGGACGGTGAGCGTCTGGTACGCCTCGGGCACCTCCGCCACCGGGTCGACCGCGAGCACACGGGGGCCCGTGAGCAGGACCAGGGCGAGCGCCAGGTACCTCAACTCGCCGTCCCCGAGCCGGTCGACGGGGGTGCGCAGACCGTCGCCGCGGTCGAGCACGGCCCGTACCGTGCCGTTGCCGAGGTCCTCCGACAGGACGTCGACGACGGGTCCCGCGCAGCCGGCCCGGGCGGCGGCGACGAGCAGCGCGTGCCGGATGCCGCACTCGGAGCGTGTGCGCCACAGGACGGCGGCGAGGTTGTCGCAGCCGCTCAGGAGGCGGTCGGCGGTGGCCGGGGCGGGGCGACGCATGCGGTCGGGCCGGGGGTCGCAGGAGAAGACGGAGCGCAGGGCGACCACCACTTGTTCGGCGGCGGCGATGACGAGCCGCTGGCCTTCCGTCTTGCCCGCGACGCGCAGCGGCAGGAGCGCCGTGCCGAGCAGGTCGTCCGGCAGGGGCGCGCGGGTCACGGGGGTTGCCCCTGCCGTGTGCCAGGCGGCCTGGACGACGCGGCGTCCGGGGTCGCGCAGGGCGGTCTCCAAGAGAGTGCGGCCGCCGCAGGTCAACCGCTCGCCGACGATGCGCAGTTCGGGCTCGGCCTGGATCGCGAGGTCGAGGCGGACCGGGCCGACGGGCCCGGTGACGGTGCAGCCGATGCGGAAGCCGCGGCGTCGCTGCGCGTCGGGGCGGGCCCCGTCGGGGACGTGGGCGGACGGGTCGGGGAACACCTCGTCGAGGGCCGCGCCGCCGCCGAGCCGGGCCAGGCCCTCGTAGGCCTTCAGGGCGCTGGACTTGCCGCTGCCGCTCGGTCCCGCGAAGAGGGTCAGCGGGCCGAGCGGGAAGCGTGCGCTGCGGTGCGCGGCGAAGGCGGAGAGCCGCAGTTCGGTGAGGCTCGGCCGGTCCTGGGGAGCCGGGGGTGCGCCGCCGTCCCGCGCGAGCAAGGTCATGTTCCGGACGGTAGGCGGCACTCCGCCCGGAGAACCGTTCTTCCGGGCGGACCTTCCTTCGATCGGGGGACCGGAGGGCCTGGGCCGGGTGACTAGACCCGGGGAACGGCCCCCGCCACGAAGTCCTGCACCTCGGTGCCGGGAGGGGCGAGCAGGAAGACATTGCGGTCGACGCGGTGCATTCCGCAGCCGAGGCCGAGGACCACTCCGCTGCTGAAGTCCAGGACGCGCTTGGCGACATCGGACTCTGCGCCGCTCAGGTCGAGCAGCACGGGGATGCCCGTCATCACGGTCTCGGCGACCTCGCGGGCGTCCGCGAACACATTGATCCGCAGGACGACGAACCGTCGCCGCGCCTCGGTCTCCGCTTCGGGGACGGCCCTGTGGTCGACCGCCGACGGCCATGCGTTACGGCCGCGCAGAGGTACGACCTGGGCGAGCCCTTCCCACTGTTCGTCAGTGACGTCGTGGCTGTTCACTGCCCCCACCCCGTCCGGGCTCGTACTTTTGTCTGCACCCGCCATTCTTACGCCAAGTCACTCGTTCAGCCCAACAGCGACACGGTCCGCATCCGCCGTGGTGGCGGGTGCGGACCGTGCCGGGGGCTTCGATCCGGTGTCAGGCGGCGATCGCGACGGCGTCCACGGCCTTGACGCGCAGAGTCCTGCGGGCCGTGCCCAGACTGGTCACGAACGTGGCCGTGGCCGCCAACGCCACGACCGTGAGCCAGATCCCGAGGCCCTGGTCGGGCAGGAGCGAGTCGGTGCGGACGGTGGTGAAGGGCACGATCCCCGCGAGGCCCGCCACCGTGCCGAAGAACACACCCGTCACCGTGAGGACGAGGCTCTCGACCGCGACCGTTCCGAGGACCTGGACCGGCGTGGCACCGGCGAGGCGCTGCTGGCCGAACTCGCGGACCCGATAGGAGGTCGCCGCGTACAGGGTGTTGACGAGCATGACGCAGGCGAAGACGACGATGATGCCGACGACCACGAAGTTGAGGGTCTCCAGGTTCTTGTCCCCGACGGACTTGGCGACGCCCGACGCCTTGATCGCGTCGCTCTCGACGGCCTGCATGTAGAGGGTGGCCGTGGCCATGCCGGTGAACAGGATCAGCGGCATCAGGACGCCGGAGAGCTGGTCGGCGCGCTGCCGCATGTTTCGTACCGTCAGATAGCCGCTCGCGCCGGTGAGCGCGGTGAGCAGGGGTTCCGTGCGGCCGAGGAAGCCGCGCAGCAGCGCCGGGGAAAGCATCGCGAAGCCTACGGAGAGCAGGATCGCGCCGTAGGCGGGCGCCGCCATGAGGGCCGCGTCGGTGGCCTTCATGGCGAAGGTGCAAAGGACACCGGCGGCGCCGACGGCGAGCGCGCCCCAGGCCGCGAACTTCCGTGCCCTGCCCCGCCCTTGTCGCATCCCGGCGGCGGCCCTCGTGGCGCGCCGCACCGCGAGGAACGCGGCGCCTGCGGAGGCGAGCAGGGTGATGGCGACGCCGGACGTGAGGGCGACGGGACCGAATACGTAGCTGACGCCGTCGGCGACCTGGCCGCTGTCCTTGAACACGTCGAGCAGGGCCTGGCCGCCGAGCGTCGCGGGCCCGACGGCGAGCGCCGAACCGGCGAGGGCGACGATCACGGACTCGCCGACGATCAGGCACTTGATCTGGGCGGGGGTGGCACCGGTGTTGCGCAGGAGGGTGATCTCGTCGGCTCGCCGGCGGACGTTGACGGTCAGGGTGGAGGCGACGGCGAAGAACACGAGGAGCGTCCCGTAACCGCCGACGACACTCGCCGCGGTGGTGAGGGTCTCCGCGCTGACGTGGTCGACGCCGGCGGCGCCCGCCGTGTCGTGCAGCGAGTTGAACGTCATGATGATCGCCGCGCCGAGAAAGGCCGACAGGAGCGTCGCGAGGAGGCGTCCGGGGCGCAGCCGGACGGAGCGCAGGGCGAGTGCGAACATCCCTCACACCCCCGCCGGCGTGTTGTCGCCGAGGTGCGCGAGGCGTTCGGCCACGGCGTCGACGGTGGGGGCTGTCATCTCCCCGGCGAGGCGGCCGTCCGCGAGGAAGAGCACGGAGTCCGCGTACGAGGCGGCGATCGGGTCGTGCGTCACCATGACGACGGTCCTGCCGTGCAGGCGCACGGCTTCCTGGAGGAGGCGCAGGACGTCGCGCGCGCTGCGGGTGTCGAGGGCGCCGGTCGGTTCGTCCGCGAAGATCACGGCGGGTTCGGTGACGAGGGCTCGGGCGATGGCGACGCGCTGGCGCTGGCCGCCGGAGAGCTGGTCGGGGCGGTGGCCGAGCCGGTCGCCGAGGCCGACCTGGGTGAGGATGTCCTGGGCGCGGGCCCGGTTGACACGCCGCCCGGCGAGCCTGAGCGGCAGGCTGGTGTTCTGCGCGACGGTCAGCGTCGGCAGCAGGTTGTACTGCTGGAAGACGAAGCCGATCCGGCGGCGGCGGAACTTGGTGAGGGCCGCCTCGGTGCCGCCCGTCATCTCCTCGCCGTCGACCATCACGATGCCGCTGTCGGGCCGGTCGAGTCCGGCCGCGCACTGCAGGAGCGTGGACTTGCCGGAGCCGGAGGGCCCCATCACTGCGGTGAACGTTCCGGCCCGCAGGCTGAGGGTCACGTCGTCGAGTGCGGTGACGGCGTTCTCGGCTCCCTTTCCGGCCCCGTACGTCTTGCTGACCTTGACGAGGCGCAGGGCCTCGCCGCCGTGCCCTGCCGGTCCGCTGCCGCCCGCTCGGCCCGTACGTCGGAACATGGTCTCTCCCCGTCCACCGTCGTTGTCACGGCGCTGTCTGCGCCATGACTACGACGTTAGGGACGGCGGCGTTCCCGCACATGGGGCGTACAGCCCGGACCTCGGGTGTTGCTACGTACACCCCGCACATACGGGTGCCCGGTGGGCCGGGTCAGGTGAGGTCGATGTGCACGTTGGTCGACTTCACGCGGGCGATGGCCTGCATGCCCACTTCGAGGCCGAGCTCCTCGACGGCCTCGCGGGTCAGGAGCGAGACGAGCCGGTGCGGGCCCGCCTGGATCTCGACCTGGGCCGCCACGTCGCCGAGCTTCACGCCGGTGACGATGCCGGGGAAGGCATTGCGCGCGGAGGTGTACGAGGCGTCCTCGTCGTCGCCGCCCGACTGGCCGACCTCGATCGAGAACGCCGCCAGGTCCTGGCCGCGGATCATGCGCCGGCCGCCCTCGTCGCGGTGGGTGGCGACGCGGCCCGCGTCCGCCCAGCGGCGTGCCGTGTCGGGGCTGACGCCGAGCAGACGCGCCGCCTGCCCGATGGTGTAGGACTGCATGCGCAAAAGACTATGCGCCGGCCCGACGCCCGGTCACCTTCCCCCATCACGCCCCGAAGTCACACCCCTGAAGACACCACGCTGCGTCCCGTCTCGTGGGCGTACAGCGTCGTGCGGTCGCGCAGGGCCGCGTGCACCGCCATCTGCGCGTCGCGGCGGCGCTGGGCCGGGCCGTCGGGCAGGTGCAGCACGCCGGCGTTGCCGCGGGAGCCGCGCTGGATCTCGGCCGTGCGCGGGATGCGCAGGGACTCGTAGTGGGCGAGGCGGGTGCCGGTGGGCTCGTCGGCCGGGGCGGCGAGGCAGGCCGCCAGGTCCATCGCGTCCTCGATGGCCTGGTTGGCGCCCTGTGCCATGAACGGCAGCATCGGGTGCGCCGCGTCGCCGAGGAGCGTGATGTGACGGCTCGACCACTGCCGCAGCGGCGGCCGGTCGTGGAGCGCCCACTGATGGGTCACGTCGACGGCCTCGACGATGTCGGAGACCAGGCCGGTCCAGGAGCCGAACGCGCGGCGCAGCTCCTCCGGGTCGCCGGGCGCCGACCACGACTCGGGCGGCGCGTCCGTCATGGGGACGGTCGCGGCGAAGCTGAGGTAGCGGCCGCCGGACACCGGATAGCAGACGAAGTGCCCGCCGGGGCCGAGCCAGAGGCGCACGAGGGCGGCACGCGCCTCGTCGGGCAGCCGGTCGACGGGGACGAGGCCCCGGTAGATGCCGAGCCCCGCGAAGACCGGCTCGTCGCGCAGGAACGTCTCGCGGACGGTCGAGTGGATCCCGTCGGCCCCGACCACGACCTCCGCGTCGCGGACGGTGCCGTCCTCGAAGGTCAGCCGGGCACCGTCATCCCCCAACTCCTCGGCACTGCTCAGGCGTTGGCCGAGTCGCAGACTGTCGCGGTCGACCAGTGAGAGCAGCGCCTCGTGCAGATGGGCACGGTGGATCGCGTAGTACGGCGCCCCGAACATCCGCTCGCAGTCATCGCCGAGCGGGGTACGGGCGATGGGGCGTCCGGTCCAGCCGCGTACCTCCATCGCCTCGATGCGCACGGCGTGCTCGCGCAGCGCCGGGCCGAGGCCCAGGCGCAGCAGCGGCCTGATGGCGTTCGGCGAGAGCTGGACGCCCGCCCCCACCTCCGCGAGGCGCCGGGTCTGCTCGAAGACCACGTACGGCAGTCCGTGCGCGGCCAGCGCGCCGGCCAGTGCCAGGCCTCCGATGCCCGCGCCGACCACAGTGATCCGCGGCCGTTCCCCTTCGCCCACTTCCCCGAACCGCACGTCTGGGACCGCCTTCCGCGTCGCTGTGTACCGGCCATGTGCGCGGCGGTGCGAGAGGCCCGGTGGTCCGGGGTCCCGCCCTTCGCCGCTCCCTGAGCATCGGCGGCTCCCGGCCCGCGCGGCAACGCCCGTCACCCCCTGACCTGACAACTGTCGCCGCTTGCGTGACGTCCGTCATCGGAACCGGGCCACGGCCGCTCAACGGCCCCTGGCCGGGCCTAACTTCCAGGTGACAGCGAGATCTGACGACGCCGGGAGGCACACAGTGACGGAAGCGGAGGGACCGCGGTGACCGCGGTGGCCGTGGAGGGCCTGCGCAAACGCTACGGGGACCACGAGGCCGTACGCGGCGTCGACTTCACCGTCTCGGACGGGGAGATCTTCGCCCTGCTCGGACCGAACGGCGCGGGCAAGACCACCACACTGGAGATCCTCGAGGGCTTCCGCGGCCGGGACGGCGGGAGTGTCGAGGTGCTCGGGCGCGACCCGGGCAAGAAGGCGGACGGCAAGTGGCTGCGCGGGCAGATCGGGCTCGTGCTCCAGGACATCGCCGTCGAGCCGTATCTGTCGGTGCGCGAGACGATCGCGCGCAACGCCGGCTACTACCCCGCGCCCCGCGGCATCGACGAGGTCATCGACCTGGTCGGGCTAGACGAGAAGCGCGGCGCGAAGGTGAAGGACCTGTCCGGCGGGCAGAAGCGGCGGCTCGACCTGGCGCTCGGCGTCGTCGGCAACCCGCAGCTCCTCTTCCTCGACGAGCCGACGACGGGCTTCGACCCGAACGCGCGGCGCGGCGCCTGGGAGGTCGTCAAGAACCTGCGGGACGCGGGCACCACCATCGTCCTGACCACGCACTACATGGACGAGGCGCAGGCGCTCGCCGACTCGGTCGCCGTGATCGCGGGCGGCGAGATCGTCGCGGCGGGCACGCCCGACACGCTGGGCGGCCGGGACAGCGCGCTGGCCCGGATCCGCTTCCTGCTGCCGCACGGCGCGGCCCTCACCGACGTGCCGCTGCCGGTCAGCGATGTGCACGAAGGCCTGGTCACGGCGGAGTCGGACGAGCCGACGGCCGCGCTGCACCGGCTGACCGAGTGGGCGCTGCGCCGCGGCACCCCGCTGGAGCGCCTGACCGTGGAGCAGCCCACGCTCGAGGACATCTATCTGGGCCTGACCAGCAAGTACGCGGAACAGGAAGCATCCTCGCCGTCCTCCGAACGCGGGCGCGGGCCGTCCTCGCGACGAGGGCGCCGACCCGGACGGAGCCGCTCATGACCACCCTGACCCCGACCACGGCCGCCGGCGCCGGGCGCACCGCGCGCACCGAGCGGAGCCCGCTGGCGCTGCTCGGCCACCAGATCCGTTACGAGCAGCTGTCGTTCTGGCGCAACCCGCAGTCGATGGTCTTCACGTTCGTGCTGCCGATCGTGATCATCGCGATCTTCGGCGCGGTGTTCAGCGGCAGCGCCGACGACAAGTTCTTCTTCGGCCTGTCCGGCATGCAGTACTACACGCCGACGATCGCCGCGGTGTCCGTACTGGGCGCCTGTTACGGGCAGTTGGCGATCGTCCTCGCGATGCGCCGGCAGACCGGTGTGCTCAAGCGGCTGCACGCGACGCCGCTGCCGGCCTGGGTCTACTTCACGGGCCTGCTCGTGCACTGCATCGTCGTGAGCGTCGTCGACGTCGCGCTGGTCATCGGGATCGGCTCGCTGTACGACGTGCCGCTGCCGACGCACTGGGGCGCGATCATGGTGACCCTTGTCCTCGGCGCGGCGAGCTTCTGCGCACTCGGCGTGGGCGTCGCCTCGCTCATCAAGAACTCGGAAGCGGCGCCCGCCGTGGTGCAGTTCATCCAGTTCCCGCTGGTGTTCATCTCGGGCAGCTACTTCCCGATCCACTCCGAGGTGCTCAACAACATCGCCGGGCTGCTCCCGGTGAAGCCGTTCAACGACGCGATGCTGGCACCGTTCGCGCAGAACTCCGGCTACCAGTGGCGCGACCTGGCCGTCCTCGCGGCCTGGGGTGTCATCGGCGCCCTGATCGCGGTGCGCAGCTTCCGCTGGGACCCGCGGCCGGAGTAGGCCGAGCGCCGTGCCCCGCGCACGGCTTGGGGGCCTCCTCGGAGGCCCCCTCGGCACCCCGCCCCACCCCCCACTCCCCGAAGGGAACCCCCTCGCATGTCCCTCACCGAACCGCACACGCGCACCGCGCCGGCCGACCTCGGCGGCGCCTGGACCCTCGAACCCTGCGCCAGTTCCGTCGAGTTCACCGGCCGACACTTTCTCCTCCTCCCGGTGACCGGGTCGATGCCGGTGCGCTCCGGCGCCGCGGAACTCGACGGCGACGGCCGTCTCGCGCACCTCGACGTCGCGCTCGACGCGGCCGGCTTCACGACCGGGAACCCGCGCCGGGACGACGCCGTCCGTGGCCCCGCCTTCCTCGACACGGAGCGCCATCCGCTCCTGCGCTTCGACGGCGAGTCCCTCGCCGCGGCCGGCGAGCCGTGGACCGTCCCGGGCCAGCTGTCCGTCAAGGGCCGCGCGGTGCCGCTGGTCCTCACGGTCGACGAGGTCGTCCCGGAGGGCGCCCGCACGCTCGTCCGCGCGTCGGCGACGGTCGACCGGCACGCGTGCGGGGTGAGCGCGATGCGGGCGATGGTGGGTCCCCGGCTGCGGGTGCGGGTGACGGCGGTGTTCGTACGCGCCTGACCCGGGAGAACGCACAACGAGGCCCGGCCGGTGATTCACCGGCCGGGCCTCGTTGTGCGTTCTCCCGGGTCAGGCGAGGGCGCCCTCCGCGACCGGGAAGACATGCGCCAGCCACGCGTAGTTGCGCAGCTCCTCGAGGAGGCTCAGGCCCAGGCGGTTGTGGAGCATGTGGGCGTGCGAGAAGAGGATCATTCCGGGGTGGGTCGGCGACTTCGCCCGGATGTCGCCCGTGAGAGCGGCGAGCCCGTCGTGCCAGTACGCGAACGGGCCGTGGGCGAGCGGGTCCACGGGCTTGGCTCCGGCGTCCCTGGTGATGGTCGTCAGTGAGTCGAGGAGTTCGTCCGGGTAGCCGGCCTCCCCCGCCCAGGCGCGCCAGGCGCCCAGACCGTGCGCGTAGAAGTAGCCGCGTTCCGCCGTGTCGCCCAGGGCCGCGGCGGCAGCCATGGTGCCGCGCAGGGCGAGCAGGGCGCGCTGCTGCTGCGAGGAGGCCTTCGGCGCGAGGCGCAGGACGAGTTCGCTGGAGAGGCGGAACAGGTCCTCGGTGACTGACATCAGGGCGGGGCCGCCGTAGCGGTCGAACTCGGGGTCGTAGTCGGCGCGGTGGACGCCGGGCGCCAGCATGGCCCGTACGTGCCGGTCGTCGCCCTGCTCGCCCGCCGAGGCGAGCGCTCCCGCGCCTTCGAGGTAGGCGTCGGGGTCGAGGGGCTCCTCGCCGGGCCGGAGCGCGCCGGCCTCGGCGAGCCGGACGCGCAGCACCTCCTCGACGTGGTCATACGTATCCGGGTCCAAGTCCCCTATCCGCAGCCGCAGATGCGGCCCCGCCTGCCAGTAGCGGATGAAGAACCAGGGTGTGCCGGGGGCGAGTTCGCCGATCGTGGGGCCGATCACGTCGGCCAGGACGCGGTCGTGCGCGGACCGGGCGGTGGTGGCGAGGTGGAGGTGCCACGAGCTCCATGTCATGAGGTCTCCCTGAGTGGTCGGGGCGTGGGCGGTCACAGCCGCAGGTCCAGGAGTGCGCCGCCCGAGTCCTGCGGGGCGCCGACGACGACGGAGAGGACGATCGTCTCGTCCGGGTCGAGGCCGAGGACGCGTTGCGTGGGGATCTCCTTGAACGCGCGCACGGGCCGGGCGAAGAGGCCGGAGGCCGCCGCCGAGAGGCACAGACCGTGGGCGGCCCAGCCGACGGCGTGCTGCGCGGCGCCCCACCCGGCCGGGCCCGAGCGGGCGAACAGGTCGCGGGGGCGCACGGAGAAGAACACGGTCATGGGCGCGTGCCGGATGCGGCAGCCGTTGACGGGCGAGACGCCGTACCCGTAGTGCTCCTCCAGGCGGGCGGGCGCTTCGGGGTCGGCGCGCAGGAGGCGGGCGCCGCCCGGGACCGCGCGGTGGACCCCGTCCTCATGGCCGTCGATGCCCTGGACGACGGCGGTGATGTTCACCGCGTCGAAGGCCGCCGCGAGGTCGGGCCCAGGGGGCGGTACGGCGAGCCACCGCAGCGCGGTGTCGAACGCCTCGGCGGAGAGGCGGGCGCGACGGCCGCTCATGCCGTGCAGGGCGCGGGGCATGCGCCCTGAGTGCCGCTGCCACAGGAGCTCCGCCCAGTTCGGGACGGTGCGCGAGGGGGGCAGCTCCCGCGGGATCGCCCGGCCGACCGGCACAGGTGAACTGTCGTACGTCTGCAGTCTGTTGACGCGCACGAGGTCGGCGAGGGACGGGTCGCGCAGGTCGGGTACGGCCGCGCGACGCCGTACGGGCAGGACCGGCGCCGGGTCGCCGACGTCGAGGGTGAACGGCAGCGACCACTCCCACGCCAGGTCGAGCCCGAGGTCCCCGAGGAGTTCGTGCCCGTCGGGCCCGGGCAGCGAAAGCCGGGCGGGTACGTCGAACAGCTCGAGACCCACGCCCAACGCCCGCAGCACGATGCCGAGTTCGAGCGCGACCAGCGAGCCCCTGAACCACTTGTAGGCGGCGGGGATCGACGTGTAGCGGCCGGTGAGGGCGATCCGGCGCGGCGCGCCCCCGCCCGGTTCACCGGTCAGCGCGTGCCGGTCAGGATCGAGGGCACGCCAGGGCGCCCCGCCACTGCCCCCGGCCACGAACGCGTGCACGGGGAACAGACAGCGCGGGGAGGCGTAGGGGCGGTGGTCGTTGTACGGGTTCTCGGGCTCTCGGCGCTGCGGGCCGAACGCGGTGATCAGCGCGCGGGCCAGGCGGTCCGGCACGTCGCGCGGCGGCGGGAGCGCGGGGTAGGGCATGGCCTCCAGCAGGTCGACGGTGCCGAGCGGGAGGGCCTCGCGCGGGGCGCCCGCACGCGGAGGCTCGGGCGGGACGTGTGTGTCCGGGGGAGGTTCCGGGGTCCAGGTCCACGGGGGCGGCCCGGGCCGGTCGGCGCCGGCGCCGTACGCGTACCAGAGGGGTTCGCGCGCGATGCTGTTGTCGCCTTCGGGGCCCGGCAGTTCCACGGGGGAACGCCGGGCCGGCGCGGGCGCGGTCACGGGAACGGGTGGGGGTCGTAGGGGGACGTCCGGTGCTCCTGGGCCGTGCCGCGCAGGGCCGCCTCCAGGCGGGGCAGGCCCGCCAGGCGCTGCTGCGCGTGGCCGAAGCACATCGGCAGGATGCCGGGGACGACCGCGCGCGCGACATGGATACCCGCGTCGGCGTGCTCGCGGCTCGTCTGGTCGACGAGGACGATCCGGTCGAGGCCCGCGTCGGCGAACAGGGAGCGCACGAAGTCCAGGGCGCCCCGCACATCGCCGCCCGACGCGTCGGCGAGCCGCCGCGGCCAGTCGGGGAACGCCTCGTCGAGGGTGACACTCTCGCCGCCGAGCGCGGCTGTGGCCCGCTCTCGCGTCTCGGGGATCGAGGAGAACCGCACGTGGTCCTCCAACTCCTGTACCAACCAGGGATCTTCGGCCATCGCCTCGACCTGTTCTCTGGTCCAGTCGACCGGGTTGGTGACGAGCTGGGCGACCTCACGAAGGGCGCCGCGGATCGCGGACTGCGGGTCCGCCCCGGACCCGGCCGATGAGAACGTCGCGGGGAACGGGTTGAGGCGGTTCACTGCCAGGACCCAGACCACGGGCAGCGCGATGTCCCGCGTGGCGACCAGGAGATGGACGTCGAAGCCGCGCGCCTGGATCAGCTCGATCATGGCGCGACTCGTCGGGTCGGTGATCGAGCTCTGCGGGATGTGGGGCAGCGGCGCGGCCCGGTACCAGGAGGTCAGGAACGCGTCGCGCTCGGCCAGCTCGAACAGCGAGTGCAGCGCGGCCTCTTCGAGATTCGCGCCGACGGCGCAGCCGCTGGAGGACTCGTAGAAGTAGTGCTTGCGCTCGTGCGATGTGACGGCCCTGGCGGCGCGCCGGTCCCTGCGGAAGGCGTACTCGTACTGGTAGAAGGCGTGGTCGGCGGGGACGAGCAGGGCCCGCCCGTCGTCGAGGTCGTGGCCCCACACCCAGTCCATCGGGGTGTCGGCCGTGTGCGCGGTCACCCGGCTGGTCGGGTGGGCCAGCTGCTCGTCCGTGTAGCGGCCGAGGGTCGCCGGGTCCACGGCGTGCTCGGCGATGTCCGTGTACGCGCGGTCCGTGAGGACCGGGATGTCGTACGGGAACCCGCCGAGCCGCTCGTACGCCTCCAGTACGGCGACCGGCTCGGTCTCGGCGAACGTCCTGGCGCGGCCGTGGCCCATCGCCGGCGCGTCCGGCACGACGGCCATACTCATCGCGAACGGGGTGCGGGACTCGCGCAGGATGGCGCGGACCGGGCCGAAGCGGTCGTCGACGAGACGCTCGCGCAGCAGGCCCCGCTCGACGAGACGGCTCTCTTCGGACCGGGTCGGGTCGCCCGGGGACGCCGGCCGGTTCCGCAGCGCAAGCGGCAAAGGCTGTTCCGCGGAGGCGAGTTCACCCTTCTCCGGGCCGCACAGCGGGCAGTGGAAACTGCGGGCGACGCGGTGACGGCGCAGGCCGCGCGCCGATACGACGTACAGCTCGCCGGGGCCGAGGGGCCGCCGCGCCAGATGCTCCAGGGACGCCCGGAGCAGTTCGGGCAGCAGCGCCTCGGACGGCGCGGTTCCGGCGGCCGCGTGGCTGAGGTCGCCGACGAGGGGGTGGTCGACGACGGTGCGCTCACGCACCTCGGCGCAGCCCGCGCACCCGGCGTCGGTCCCCGGCACCCACAGCGGTCCGACGAGAACTTCGTCACCGTGGATGCGCACGGACAGATGCGGGCGGACCGACTCCTGGGCCGCGTCCAGTTGTTGGCGCTCCCAGCCGAGGTCCCAGCCGCGCCGGACGGAGACGCGCCCGCCGTCCGTGACTGTCAGGGCGCTCAGCCGGGTGACGACGTCCCGCCAGGTCTCGTCGTCGTACGCGTCGGGGGCGCGCCGCGTGCTGATCACGTCAGCCGTGTCACTGTGCATCGTGGGTCTCCCGCGTGCGCTCTGCGGCCTCGACCGGCCCGTACCAGAAGGGGATCTCGCCGAGTACCGGGTCCGCCGCGACGGGGTGGCCGCGGAAGGCGATGCCGAGGGCGTCGGCGTGGGTGGTGAGCTGTGCGCGCAGGGCGCCGATGACGGCGGTGTCGGCGAACAGCAGGGAATCCGTGGAGAGTTGAGGGGGCCTGCCCGTCTGCACGTGGGCGACGCCCTCGCACAGGGCGATGCGCAGCGCCTCCTGAGTGGTGGATCCCCAGCCTGTGCCCAGGATTTCGCCGGCCGCGGTGGTGATCTCGGCGAGTCGCCAGTCGACGCCGGAGACGTGGTGCAGCACGAGCCGGGGCTCGCCGTCCACCAGCTGCCGCAGCGCGGACAGGATGCGCTCGCCTTCGGCGTCGGGCGACGCGTCCGCCCCGGCAAGCTGGACCGCGCGCGGGGCCAGCAGCCGCAACGCGCCGTCGAGCAGCCAGTGTTCCTCGGTCAGACCGGCGGCCCTCCCCGGGGTGCGGTCCCGCAGGGCGAGCAGCGCGGCGGCGACGGTCGCGGCCTCCTGGTGCGGCCCCCAGGCGACGACCGTGCCCGCCCGTTCCCCACGCTGGTCGACGGCGCGCAGCGCAAGCGGCATCTGCGGCAGGTCCTCGTCAGCGGTGTAGGAGAACAGACCGGTCCAGCGACCGGCGAGGGCCACGGCCGGCTCGCGCGCCTCCTCCGGTTCGGGCGTCGGCGTCGAGGGGGCGTCGGTGAGGAGGGAGCCCGGCCGGCCGGTCGCGGCCGCCATGCGGGCTCCCCCGACGGTCACCCGGTCGGAGACCAGGTCCGCCCCGTGCACGACGTGGGCCTCGCCCGCGTCCGCCGTCCCTGTCAGCGTGTCGATGAGCAGCTGCCCCGCGAGGGCCCCGGCCACGGCGTCGGCGACCGGGCGCGGCACGGGCCCGTCGCCCTCATCCGTCCAGGACAGGGCCCGCGCACGGAACGCGGCGCGGGTCGCGGCACCCTCGGGACCACCCGCGAGAACGGGACCCACGACGTGAATCGTGTCGCCGATGAACACGGTCAAGTGGTGCTTCACGGCCGGGAGTTCGAGCGGCCCACCATCGGCTGCGGTACGGATCTCCAGTACCGCGTCAGCGCCTTCGTACCCGTTGTCGTACGAACCGGGCGCCTCCACGACCGTCACCTCCCCCACCCCCGCCCGCCGCAGCCCGCGCGCCGCCGGACCGGTCGCCTGTGGCGGGCCCGTGACGAGTACGCGGGCGGAGCGCAGGCGGGCGAACGCGGCGTACGGATCGTCGAGCCGCGCTTCGAGGCGTGCGACCGACTCGGCGTGCGGCGCGCGCTCCTCGGGGGACGGCTCGGGGGCGGTCAGGGCGTCGGGGTCGAGCAGGAGTCGCGCGTCGCGCAGCTTGCCGACGAGGTGGCGGACGGCGGGGCGGGAGCGCTCGGTGCCGAGTTCGGCGACGAGTTCGTCCTCGGTCGCGCCGCTCTCCAGGAGGGGGACGCAGCCCTCGGCCACGGCGTGCAGGACGTCGGAGCCGCGCAGGACGACCTGGCCGCGGGTGCCGCTGAGGTAGACGCCGCCGGGCACGGGCGCGAAGTGCAGGTCGGGGCGGGCCTTGAGCCTGGCGTTCGTCATGCCTGTCCCCCTCGGTAGGTGAAGCGGCCGCCGGCCTCCCGGCCGACCTCGACGACCCACTCGGTGGCGTGCGTGCCGTCGACGACGGCCGGCAGCGCCTCCTCCAGGTAGCAGCCGTCGGCGCCGCGCCGGTCGAGCATGCGCGGCAGGACGCGGGCGCTCAGGGCGCTGGTCAGGTCGACGTACTGCGGCTTCTGCTGGAGCCGCTTGGACTGCACGTCGGGGGCGCCCACCGAGAGGGGTCCCTCGTCCTCGGGCGCGTTCTTGATGACGACCTCCTCGGCCACGGCGTGGCGGGCGCGCCACGCGTTGAGCGCGAGGAGCCGGTCGTGCTCGTCGGGTCCCGCGGCGACCGCGGTGGTGAGTTCGTCGCCGCCGTACCAGCGGCGGCGGCCGATGAGGACGTCGCCGACGGCCATGCGGGGCGCGGTCCGGGTGGTGGCGCGGTCCCACGGCGTCGCCGCGTGCCAGCTGTTGGGCAGGCTGTTGAAGAGGCGGCCGCTGATGGCGAGGCCCGAGGCCACGGACAGGGGCGGCGGGAACAGGCCGGGGTGGCCCGTGCCGAGCGGGAGCACGCGCAGGGGCGCGCCGTCGGCGTCCTCGACGCGCAGCGTGTCGGTGTCCGGGTCGTGCGCGAGGCGCAGCGTGAACCAGTCCTCGGGGGTGAGGCCGCCGGGCAGGATCGGCGCGTGCGCGTTGACGTTGAGGCGGTGCAGGCCGAGGTCCTCGGTGACGCGGGCGCCGTCGAAGCCGTACTCCCGCCGGAGGTGCTCGGCGAGGCGGGGCAGGGCGCGGCCGCCCATGCGGCGGTCGGCGTCGAGGAAGCGGGCGTAGAGCATGCCGTGGCCCGGCAGTCCGTCGTTGAGGACGAGCCTGCCGTCGCCCTCCTGGAGGAGGACGCCGTAGATGAGGGGGTCCTGACGGAACCGGTCGGGCAGGGACGCGGTCAGGCCCGTCACGTCGTCGGGGGTGAGGACGAGGGTGTCGTCGCCGGCGTCGACGGTCTTGGACAGACGCGCGTGGACGGCCTCGGTCAGCTCGCGGCGCAGCAGGTACATGCGCTCCAGGGAGCCGTCGGCGGGGCCGATGCCGGCCAGTGCGGACGGGTCGCCGGTGCCGTGCGGCCCGTAGACGGCGTCCATGGCGGCGGCGCGCCGGGACACCTCGCCGACGACGAACGCGGCGTTCGCGGCGAGCGGGATGTTGGCCCCGGCCCCGAACCGCTCGACGAACGCGGCCGTCATCAGGACGCGTACGTCGTGCAGCCAGTCGAAGACGGACAGCAGCTCGACGGCCGGGCCGAGGTCGGCGAGCGGTTTGTGCCACTGCCGGGTCGCCACCTTCTGCGGCGGCATGACGTAGTCCTCCTCGACCGTGATCTGGGCGGGCCGCCCGGCGAGGTGGCTCAGCTTGCCCAGGTCGCCGCGCAACTCGGCGAGCACACCGCCCCGTTCGGGCGCGGGAGCCTCGGCGAGGCGGGGCAGTCCGGCGCGGATCCCGGCGGCGAGCGTGGTGGCGCGCGGGTCGTCGGGGGTGAGGAGGTCGTCGTAGTCGGCGGCGCCGTCCTCGGCCTCGTGGAAGGTGCACAGGAGGCCCTGGCCCACGGCCTGCCGTACGCGCTTGTCGGCGGCCTCGGCGGGGATGCCGGCGCGTTCCGCGACGTGGGCGACGACGGCGGGGAAGAGCCGCGGCCCCATGGACACCGCGTCGAGCAGGTCGCCGACGGGCCCGTCCAGGGGTACGGCGAGCCGGCGCATGCCCGCGTCGGTGAGCCTCAGGAAGAACAGCTTGCCGGACTCGGGGTCGGGCGCGGAGGTGGGCGGGATGCCCACCCACAGGTCCGTGAGGTCGGCGGTGTCGGCCGCGGGGAGCCCGCCGAGCACGTAGCCGAGCATGACGCGGTCGAGCCCGGGGAAGGCGGTGGCTCCCTCGAAGGGGACGTCGCCGGGGTCGACCCCGTCCGGGTCGGGTTCCGCGATGCCGACGGCGGTGAACCGGGACAGCGGGCTCGTGCGGACCATGGCCCGCGTGACGTACTGGATGAGGCCGCGCTCGGACTTGCGGGTGCGGGCGGAGACCTTGCCGGGGCCGAGGACGGCGGCGCGGTAGCGCTCGGCCTCCTGGTGGACCTCGGGCGCCACGAGGGCGAGCGAGCGCAGCAGGTCGTCGTCGCCCAACAGGGCTGCCAGGCCGGCCCGTTCGCGGTCGGCGGCCTCCGGGTAGCCCTCGACGACGGCGTCGCGCAGCCGCTCCCTGGTGTCGCGCGCGGCGAGCCAGTGGGTGACGGCCGGCGTGGGGGTGGGCGGCTTCTTGGGGGCGCGGCCGTTGTGGATGGAGCGGCGCAGGGCGATGAGGTCGCGGCGCTCGGCGTCGTCGGCGGCCTCGCCGATGCGGTGGTACAGCTCGTCGGAGCACGCGTCGGCGGCCTGCCTCAACTCCTCTTCGGCAGCTGCGAGTTCGGCGAGAGTACGACGCTGGGCCGGGTCGGCGAGGCGGGCGCGGCGCAGCGGGTTGACCCGCAGGAACCAGAGGGATTCGGGTGTGGTCGGGCCTGTCATCGCGGGGCTCCCGTCGGGTCGGCCGCGGTGGCGGCCATGCGGTCTCGGCGGTCGTTCAGCCGGTCCTGCCAGGACACGCCGAGGACGTCGTCGACGGTCTCGGCGATGGCGAAGCACATGTAGTAGCGCTGCATCGGCGAGACGGTCAGGAGCGGCAGCTGCTCGTAGAAGAGGTTCGTCAGGAGGCGGAAGGCGGCGAACCAGCGAGAGGGGTCGGCGACCACTCCGGAGTCGCCGACGGCGCGGTGGAAGTCGCTGTCCGGCTGGTCGCCCTGCGGCACGACGCGGGTCGCCCCGGGCGGTCCCATCTCGCTGCGGTCCACGCCGTCGGTGACGGAGTCGAGCAGGTCGAGGGTGAGCGTCCCGGCGGCGACGGCGCTCTCCAGGGCGCCGGAGCTGTACGCGAACGCGGTCCGCCACTCGGCGGCGCCGGCCGACACCTCGCCGGACAGGCGCTGTTCGACGACGGTACGCAGCCGGGGCGCGTCCTTGGCGAGCCGTTCCTGGAAGACGGGCCTGACGTCCTTGGTGGGCGCGGCCCAGGCGAGGAACGCCTCGACGTGGGAGCGGGGCGAGAACACGCCGTAGGCGGGGCCGAGGAAGTGCGTGTCGACGAGGGCGGCGAACGCCTCGGCGAGCCGGACGGTGGCGGTGGCGGGCTCCGCCGCGATGCCGTCGATCATGCGCAGCAGGGGCTTGTTCAGGGCGCCGAGCACGACGGTGCGGAACTGGTCGAGGCGCGGCTCGCGCGACGCCGTGTCGGCGGGGCCCACCCGTGAGACGGCGCCGTGCTCGTGCAGCGGGAGGTAGGG
The DNA here is from genome assembly GCF_002803065.1 of Streptomyces sp. CB01635. Taxonomy (GTDB): domain Bacteria; phylum Actinomycetota; class Actinomycetes; order Streptomycetales; family Streptomycetaceae; genus Streptomyces. The sequence goes on along the minus strand of NZ_NNBL01000001.1, from coordinate 195,066 downwards.
CGGCTGGACCGCTTCGAGCCGGCCGAACTCGCGGGCCTGCTCCAGGTACGCCTCCTCGGTCAGGGCGCGCGGCGGGTCGAGCGGACCCGCGTCGAGGAGATCGGCGACCTCGGTCCAGTCGGGGGCGCCCGGCACCGCGAGGGCGAGGACGTCGACGTGCGGGCCGTGCAGCCAGCCGCGCCTCAACTGGACGGCTGGGGCGCCCCGTTCGCTCAGGGCGCGGACGACCGGCACGACGTGCCTGGCGAGCCACGCCGGTGTCATCGGCATCCGTGTGTGGAGCCGCACTCCCGTCAGGCCGGCGGAGTCCGGCTTCACGGCAGTGCGCTCCGGCGCTTCAACCCCCATGTTTTTCGCACCTTCCAGGAAATCTTCAACAGATCTTGCGGAATGTTTTGACTGGAATTCTGTGGCGCCGGCTTGTGCCCGGAAAGGGAATGCGGGGCGGCCGCTTACATACGTCACCGCTTTCGTGACACCGGCGCCCGCCGGGTCACGGACGGGTTGGCCGAAAACGGCCAGTCAGGCGCCAAGATCGCTGTACCCTCCGGCCATGACTACGGACACGGAGTGCCTGGCACTCACGCAGAACCTGCGCCGCCGCGGGGCCATCGTCCTCGCGGTTTTTGCCCTGGTGTGGGCTTTTGCGGGCGGCTCCGGCATAAGTGCCGTGGGGGTTTCGGTGACGGTCGGCGTGCTCGCCGCCGCGGTGACCGTCGTAGCGGTGGTCCTGGCCTTCCGCGGCGGGGCCGGACCGGCCTCGCGCATGGTGCGGCTCCCGGAGAAGTGGAACCGCGGGGTCGGCATGGTGAACATGGCCGAGCTGGTGGCGATCTTCGTGGTCATCGCCGCGTCGAACGCGAGCGGCCACCCCGAGCTGATCCCGCCCGGTATCTGCCTGGTCGTGGGCCTGCACTTCTTCCCGCTCGCCCGCCTCTTCGACCAGTGGCAGTACAAGTGGACGGCCGCCTTCCTGACGGCGGTCGCGGTGGCCGGCCTGGTGGTGGCGGCGGCCGGCACGACCATGGAGACCGTGCGTGTGGTGGTCGGCCTCGGCGCCGCACTGGTGCTGTGGGCCTCGTCGTTCCACGTCGCCGTGCGCGGCTGAGGCGGAAGCGGCCGCACCTCGAAGTTCCCGCGGAAGGCCCCGCGAAAGGTCCCCACACAAGGATGTACCCATCCAGCTCCCGGCTGGATGGGCGCATCCTTTGGAACGGTGGATCAGCAGGCGGAGCAGGTGCTGGACGAGGACGACGAGGTGCCGATCGAACCGCTGGAGGCGCCCATCTCGGGGAGCGCGACACCCTGCGCGACCTCAAGGGTCTCCAGCTCGTCGACGTCGAAGCTGTCGAACGCCTTCTCCGCGTCGTCGCCGTTCTTGATGTCGTTGATGCTCATGTGGTGAATTCCTTCCGGTGTTCCGCGAAGTGGCTTCGCGGGGTGGACGAGCGGTGGGTGAGGGGAAGTCAGCAGGCGGAGCAGGTGCTGGACGAGGACGACGAGGTGCCGATCGAACCGCTGGAGGCGCCCATCTCGGGAAGGGCCACGCCCTGCGCGACCTCAAGGGTCTCCAGCTCGTCGACGTCGAAGCTGTCGAACGCCTTCTCCGCGTCGTCGCCGTTCTTGATGTCGTTGATGCTCATGTGATGAATTCCTTTCGTGAGTTCACGAGTTCTCGGGGATTCCCCGGAACGACCTTCCCGGAGATTTCCGGGGGTCTTTTTTCTTTCCGCAACCGGTGGCTGCGCAATTAATAATGCTCGGCCGGTCATTCGGTGGCCAGCCTTTGCGCCCCCTCGCTGACATTTATCACGGGGGAATTGACCGGCAGCGACCATTCCGGGCTGTTGAGCATGGCCCAGCCCGCCTCGGGATCGCCGGCCACGGAGTCGTCGGGGCTGCGGCTGCCCAGCAGGAAGTCGCCGACGGACGACTCCTTCAGATAGTCGAGGCCGAGGACACGGGCCGACATGTCGGCGTCGCCGTTGCCCAGGCCGCACGGGGCGAGACCGAGGGCCGTCGCCACCAGGTACATGGTCTGGTAGAGCACACCGGTGTGCCGCAGCGTCGTCGCGTAGGCGATGGCGCGGTACTTCCACGCCATGCGCTGGAAGCGCGCCGTGACGGTGATGAGCACATCGGGGCGCGCCTCCATCCCGGTGGCGCGTGACGCCACATGGAAGAGGGACTCCCGGTCCGTCTCCGCGTCGTTGACGAGGACGAGGCGGTGTGCCACGGGGTCGTAGTAGTAGATGCCGGCGTCGAGCCCCGCGCAGCGCCGCACGGTCACGTACAGCTCGAGTTCGTAGCCCTGGCCGCCGCTGGGATAGGGACGGGAGACGACCTCGTCGCGTCCGCTGCCGTCCTCGGGGGTGTAGTGGGCGCGCACGCGGGCGACCCGGTAGAGGAACTCGCCCAGCTGCTCGGCCGTCAACTCCCCCTCTCCGTACGAGCGGATGGAGCGGCGCGTCTCCAGGGCGGTGGTGAGGGAGGGGTCGCGCCCGGCGATCTCCTCGCGCGTGGGCCGGTACAGGTCCACGGCCGGTCCGTCCGGGGCGGGCTTCACGGCGGGCTGGGGGTCGATCTCGCCGCGGTACGGGTAGACGGCGCCGAACACGTCGTCGTAGCGCCCGGAGCGGATGCGGGAGTGGAACAGCAGGTCGTGGAAGTCCCACTGCCGCAGTGTCGGCTCCGTGTCGGAGGCGAACGCGCCTTCCTGGTCGGCGAGTTCGACGAAGCCGGCGCCCACGAGGTGGGCGAGCGCGTCGAGGGCGTCGTCCTCGCCCAGGCCGGTGCCGAGCGCGCCGGCCGCCACGGGTTCGCCCAGGGCGGCGACCAGCTCGCGGGCCGCGCGGTCCACGAGCACCGCGCGGAACTTGACGAGCGGCGACTCCAGGACCAGTACGCCCTCGCGGGTACGGCAGAACGCGAACCGGGAGAGGCGCACGGTCGTGCCCGGCGCCACCACGGCGATCCGGTGCTCGGCGTCACGCGCGGTGGGCTCGACCCGCAGGAGCTCCCTGCGGTCGGCGGGTCCGCCCCGGGTGAGGACGCTGCGCGCGACCAGATGGCCCGCGCGGTCGAGGAGCCGTTCCACCTGGACGGCCTCGGCGGCCCGCAGCCCGTCCAGCAACTCGCCCATGGGGCGCGGCCCTTCGGCGAGGCGGCCGAGCGCGGTGCGGATGCCGCCGCGCACCGGTCGCAGGGTGAGCGAGGTGGCCGGGCCCGCGAGGGTCGCCGACTCCCCGTCGAAGAGGACCCGGACGTCGGCGCGGAACGCGGGCGCGGTGCGCGGCGGCGATTCCGCCGTCTTCTCGGTCTGCATGCTGATCTCCGGTTCCCTTGAGGCGACTTGCCCAGGGCCGCGTGCTGTTGAGGCGGCTGTTGAGGGCGTACTCCGGAAATCACTGTCACGCCGAACGGGAAGCGCTCCCCCTGTCTCCCGTGAAATCGGTGACGTACACCATCGACGGCCATGACACCCGTCACCGCGACGCGTCGAACTCTCGGAATTCCGCGCCCCTGTCCGCATGCTCGGAAGACGAATTCACCATCCGGCCGGACAAGTTCGGCCGAGCGACCTCAGTTAAGGAATCCCCGCCGTGCTTACACGTCGTCATGCAATACGCCTCGGTCTCACCACCGGTGCCGTCGGCGCGGTGGGCGCCGCGGGAGGGCTCTTCCAGACACTGACGTCGGGCGGATCCGCGAACGCGGCAACGGCGGCCGGCGCCCCGGCCGTCACGCCGTTCGCGGTCCCGCTCCCCGTGCCCAAGGTCCTCGCCCCGTACCGGAGAACGAGCACCGCCGACTACTACGCGGTCACCATGAGCCGCACCAGCCACGAGATCCTGCCCGGCACCCGCACGGACGTCCTCACCTACAACGGCACGTTCCCCGGCCCCACCATCCGGGCCCGCAAGGGGCGCACCGCGGTGGTCCGACAGATCAACGCCCTGGACATGCCGACCTCCGTCCATCTGCACGGCGGCAGCAACCCCGTGGAGCACGACGGCGGCATGACGGACACGATCGCGCCGGGCCGCTCCAGGACGTACGTGTACGCCAACGACCAGGTCGGCGCCACGCTGTGGACGCACGACCACGCCCACCACATGGAGTCCGAGCATGTCTACCGGGGCCTTTCCGGTCTCTATCTGCTCGGCGACAAGGCGGAGGACGCGCTCGGCCTGCCGTCCGGCCGCTACGAGGTACCGCTGATCCTGCGTGACGCGCAGTTCGACGCGGCCGGCCAGATGGTCTACACGATGGACGACGCGGAGCACCGGACGACCATCCTGGTCAACGGCGCCCCGTGGCCGTACATGAGGGTCGAGGCGCGCAAGTACCGCTTCCGGATGCTCAATTCATGCAACCTGCGCATCTTCATCCTCTGCCTGAACGACGGCAGCCAGGTCACCCAGATCGGGTCGGACGGCGGCCTGCTCCCGGCACCCGCCGCCACCCCGGTCCTCGTCCTGTCCCCCGGTGAACGCGTCGACTTCGTCGTCGACTTCTCCAAGTACGCGCCCGGCACCCAGCTCACGCTCCAGAACATGCTGGGCCCGGGACCGACCGAACTCGTCGGCCAGATCATGCGGTTCGACGTCGGCGAGAAGGCACCCGACACCAGCCGCGTGCCCGACGTCCTCACCACCCTGCCCGCCCTGCCGAAGCCGACCGTCGAGCGCAGCTTCGAGCTGCGGATGGACGAGCCCGGCACCGGCGACAAGGCCTACATCAACGGAAAGACCTTCGACGCCGGCCGCATCGACACGAACATCAAATGGGGCGACACCGAGGTCTGGACGGTCACGAACACCAGCACCACGATTCCGCACAACTTCCATACGCATCTGGTGCAGTTCCGCATTCTCGAACGCGACGGGCAGCCGGTCTATCCGGCGGAGGCCGGCCTCAAGGACACCGTGCTGCTCTTTCCGGGGCAGACGGCCAGACTCCAGCTCACCTTCGACACGCACAAGGGCGTCTATCCCTATCACTGCCACATGATCGACCACAGCGCCATGGGAATGATGGCGCAAATGAAGATCTCTTGAACTGCCCATTCCGCACACCGAATTGCTGGAGAAAGGGGGGAACATGACCGCACGATCAAGCCCGTACGTCCGCCGCATTCTCGACGCGCTGGAACGGGATCCGTCCCGCGCGGTCCTGCACCGGCCGGACGGCACCGTCGCCGCCGGTGAGCTGAGCGACTCCGTCCACGGCACCACGGCCCTGCTGTACGACCGGGGGGTCGGCCGGGGCGACACCGTGGCCGTCCTGACCGGGCCGAACCATCCGCTGATGCTCAGCGCCCGGTACGCCGTGCACCTCCTGGGGGCCACCTCCGTCTACGTACGGTCGATGAACCCGAGGACCGACACGGAGACGTTCTCACTCGGCACGCAGACCCAGCTCCTGCGGGATCTCGGCGCGTTGCTTCTGCTGGTGGACGAGGAGAGCGCCGAGCGCGGGCGCTGGCTCGCGCACCGGCTGCCGGGGCTCACCGTGCTGCCGATCCCTCGCGGGGCTCCCGCCCGGGCCCTCGATCCGGGTCGGCTGCCGCCGCCGCGGCCCGACGCGCTCGCCGTCGTCGACTTCACCAGCGGCAGCACGGGCCGGCCCAAGATGGTCGCGCAGCAGTTCGGCACCCGTGAGGAGCTCGTCGACCGCCTCGCCCATGGCCTCGATCCCCGGGGACCCGCGACGCTCCTGTCCGTCACACCGATCAGCCACACAACGGCGCCGATGGCCGACGCCGTCCTGTCGGGCGGCGGCACGGTAGTGCTCCACGACGGCTTCGACCCCGACGACGTACTGCGCTCCTTCGCCCAACAGCACGTCACCGACGTGTACTTGGCGGTCCCGCACCTCTACCGGCTGCTCGACCACCCGGGCATCGACGCGACCGATCTGTCCGCGCTGCGCCGCATCACGTACAGCGGCACCCCGGCCGCCCCGGGCCGCGTGGAGCGGGCCGTCCGCCTCTTCGGGGACGTCCTCATCCAGGTGTACGGCACCACGGAGGCCGGCGGGATCAGCAGCCTCAACCCGCTCGACCACCGGGAGCCGGAACTGCTCGGCTCGGTCGGCAGGCCCTTCCCGTGGGTGCGCCTGGAGATCAGGACACCCGGCGGCGGGCCGCAGGTCGAGCGGGGCGTCACGGGCGAGCTGTGGGTCAACTCCCCCACGGTGACGGCCGGTTACCTGGACGACGACGAGCTGACCGGCGCCACCCTCAGGGACGGCTGGCTGCGCACGGGTGACCTCGGGCACTGGGACCGGTACGGCTATCTGCGGCTCGACGGACGCGTCGGCGACGTGATCAAGCACGGCGGTCTGAAGCTGGACCCCACGGCGATCGAGGGCGCGCTCCTCCAGCATCCGCAGGTACGCCAGGCCACGGTGTTCGGCGTGCGCGACGACGACTACGTGGAGCAGGTGCACGCCGCCGTCGAACTGCACTCGGGCGCCGCCCGCACCTCGTGCGACCTGCGTGGATACGTGGCCGCGACGCTGACTCCGGAGCACACCCCGGTCCGGATCTCCGTCTGGCCGCAGCTGCCGCTGACCCCGTCGGGCAAGCCGGACCGCGCGTATCTGCGCCGGGTGTCGTCCACACCCGAACGCTCCGGTCCGAAAGCCTCCGCCGCCGCGCCGGCGCCCGCCACCAGCTCCCCGCGCGGAGCCACCGCGCGGGACGGCCCCGTCCGCGTACGCGGCACGGGCGCCCCGCCCGATCACGCCATCCCGCGAACCAGAAAGGGCGTCTCATGACCGCATTCGGCCACTTCGCCCGGTCGCTGCGGCTGCGGCGGCTCTACCGCCACAGCACGGCCGGCCTGATGATCACCCCTCTCGACCATTCGATCAGTGACGGTCCCGTGGTGTCCAAGGGCATGTCACTCGACCATCTCGCGGGCCGCCTCGCGGCCGGCGGTTCGGACGCCGTCGTCGTGCACAAGGGCAGTGTGCGGCACATCAGTCCGGAGCGGTTCGCCGCGATGTCCCTGATCATCCACCTCAACGCGAGCACCAGCCAGGCGCTCGACCCCAACGCCAAGTACGTCGTCGCCGGCGTCGAGGAGGCCCTGCGCCTGGGCGCGGACGCGGTCAGCGTCCACGTCAACCTCGGCTCCGACGACGAGCGGCAGCAGATCGGCGACCTCGGCCGGATCGCCGACGCCTGCGACCGCTGGAACCTGCCGCTGCTCGCCATGGTGTACCCGCGCGGCCCGCGGATCACCGACCCCCGGGACCCGGAGCTCGTCGCGCACGCCGTGACGATCGCCGCCGACCTGGGCGCCGACCTGGTCAAGACCGTCTTCCTCGGCTCCACCGCGGAGATGCTCGACCTGACGGCGGCGTGCCCGGTGCCGGTGCTCGTCGCGGGCGGCCCCGCCCTCGCCGACGAGGAGGACGTCCTCGCGTACGTGCGGGACGCCCTGGCCGGCGGCGCGGGCGGCGTGGCGATGGGCCGCAACATCTTCCAGGCCGCCGACCCGCGCAGACTCGCCGCCAAGGTCGCCCGGCTCGTCCACCACTTCCCCGAACAGCACTTCGGGCCGGGCCCCTTCACCGCGTCCGCCGAGACGGACAGCGACGCCCGGCTCACCCCGGACCACCTCGACGCACCGACCACCGCCCCGCTCTCCCACGATCTGACAGGAGGTCCGCATCATGACGGACGCCAAACTGTGCTGGCTTGACATCCGCGACGCCGGCACCGCCACCGCCGCCATCCTCGAAGAGGCCGTCCACCAGCGGATCGACGGCGTCGTCGCCGCCGACCCGGCCGCCTTCACCGGCCTGCCCCCGACCGTCCGCAAGATCCTCCTGTTCGAGGACGGAGCCGCCTCCGTCCCCGCCGACCTCGGCGAGGCCGACCTGGTGATCGTGCCCGGCGGCAAGGACGAGCGGGCCCCGCTCGTCGCGGCGCACCCCGACGTCGAGTTCGGCCGCTACGTCGAGATCGTCGACGCCGACACCCTGGAGGACGCCTGCCTGGCGGCGCGTCTGGAGGCGTGGAGCGTCCTCGACTTCCGCGACCCGACGAAGATCCCGCTGGAGATCGTCATCGCGGCGGCCACCGGGGCCCCGGGCTCCATCGTCACGACCGCGGCCGACAACGAGGAGGCCGAGATCGTCTACGGCGTGCTCGAACTGGGCTCGGACGGCGTCCTGATGCGCGGCCGCACCGTGGGCGACGCCACCGCCCTGCGCACCGCGGCGACCTCGCGCGGCGGGGAGATCCCGCTGGTCGAACTGACGGTCACCGGCGCCACGCACATCGGGATGGGCGAGCGTGCCTGTGTCGACACGACGACCCACTTCCGCAAGGACGAGGGCATCCTCGTCGGTTCGCACTCCAAGGGCATGGTGCTGTGCGTCAGCGAGACCCACCCGCTGCCGTACATGCCGACGCGGCCCTTCCGGGTCAACGCCGGCGCGCTGCACTCGTACACCGTGGCGCAGCACGGGCGCACCCACTACCTGAGCGAACTGCACGCGGGCAGCTCGGTGTTGGCGGTCGACGTGAAGGGCCGTACACGGCCGGTCAGCGTCGGCCGGGTGAAGATCGAGACGCGTCCGCTGATCTCCATCGACGCGGTCGCGCCCAACGGCCAGACGGTCAACCTGATCCTCCAGGACGACTGGCACGTCCGCGTCCTCGGCCCCGGTGCCTCGGTCCTCAACAGCACCGAACTCAAGCCGGGCGACACCATCCTGGGCCACCTGCCCACGGCCGACCGCCATGTCGGCTACCCGATCAACGAGTTCTGCCTGGAGAAGTAGCAGCGCCCGTACGCGCGTGAGCAGCGCCCGTACGCCGCGCACCAGGACGCCCCGCCCCGGCACACCCCGTGCCGGGGCCGGCGCGCGTGAGGCCCCGGGCCGCCCCGGTCTCACAGCCATCCGTGCTCACTCGCGATGCGCGCCGCGTCGAACCGGTTGCGGCCGCCGAGCTTCTTGATGGCCGCCGAGGTGAGGTTCCGTACGGTGCCCGCGGCGAGATACAGCTCGCCCGCGATCTCCTTCACCGTGGCGCCGCCGGCCGTGAGGCGCAGCACGTCCATCTCCCTTACGCTGAGCGCCGATTCACCGGCGGTGGGCGGCCGCATCAGTGCCGGGTCGACGGTGAGACAGCCGCCCGCGACACCCATGAGCGTCGTGATCAGCTGCGGGAGGCGCGCGTTCTTGGGGACGATGCCGAGAGCGCCGGCGGCGACGGCGCGGTCGACCACCGCGGGGGTGGCCGCGCCGACCATGAGAGCGACCCCGCACTTGGGATGCCGGGAGCGCACATCCGTCGCGGCGCGCAGCGCCTTGCCGCCCATGGTGGGCTCCCCGAGCAGCAGCACGGTCGGCCGGTGCCGCTCGACGGCGGGCAGCACGGCCTCGTAGGTCGTGGCGAGCCCCACGACGTCCAGGCCGTTCGTGCCGTTGAGCGTCTCGGCGAACGCTTCGAGGACCAGCTGGTGATCACCGGCTACGACCACGCGTACGGACATCTCTCTACCCCCGTATCGATGTACTGGACTCGGACTCGAAATCGGCATCGGCATCGGAACCGGTGGTGTCGAGCAGCCGGTGGACCACCGACCTGGCCAGCTCCTCGGCCCGGGCCTCCTGGTCGATCTCGATGTGCACGGCGTGGGCGGGCAGGCCCGCCACGACGGCGGCCGACACCGCGCGGAACGTGTCCGCGAGGCCGTACGGAGCGTCCTCGGCCGGGACGATCACGACGGCGGCCGTGAGCGGACCGATGTCAGCGGCTATCTGCGCCGGCAGCGCGAGCACCGCCTCCGTGTCCTCGGCGTCCACCTGGTAGGGCAGCGCCACGAGACCGATGTCGGCCAGCTCCTTGCACAGGAAGGCGGCGTTGGTGGCCGCGTCGTCCCCGCGTCCCCGATGGCCCGCGCCGACGACGGCGACGGCGGCCCCGGCGGCGCAGAGCCGTGCGGTGACGACCCGTCCGGTGCCGGTGGTGGCGTCGACGACGAGGACGACGCAGCCGTCGAGCGGCGGGGGTGCGTAGGACGCTGCGTGGGACACGAGGACTCCCTGTTCGCGGAATACGATGAGCAGGTAACGTGCGGAATCTGTGGACAGGTTGAAACGTGCGCGTCGCCGGGAATGCGGCGCGCCCTGATGAAGTGGAGTTCCGGCGCCTTTGCTTGGCGCTGAATAAACGTTCAACCGTGGTTCAAGGGGGAAACACCACGTGGACGAAGTCTCGTCACTGGATCAGCAGACTCTCGGCGTCTACCGCGCGATTCTGTTCCACAAGGAACACGATCCGAAGCGCCTCGCCGCTTTGCTCGACTGCACACCGGAGGCGGTGGAGGCGGCCCTGGACAGGCTGTCCGAGCTCTCCCTCCTCGCACCTTCGACGGACTCCCCGGGCCGGCTGCGGGCGGTGAACCCGTCGCTCGGCCTGAAGGTCCTCCTCCAGCGGGAGCAGAACGAACTGGCCTGGCGCCAGCAGCGCATCGAGCAGAACCGCGCCGCGCTGGCCGCGCTCGCCGCCGAGTACACGGCGTCCGGCTGGTCGAACACCCTGGACGGCACGGAACACCTCGACAACGTCGACGACATCCGTATCCGTCTGGAGGCGCTCGCCGAGTCCTGCGTGCGCGAGTCCCTCGCGTTCCACCCGGTCAACGCCCTGACCCAGGAGTCGATCGAGGCCGGCCGGCCCCTCAACGAGCGGGCGCTCGCGCGGGGGGTGCGCTTCCGGTCGATCTACCTCGACAGCGTCGCCAACGACCGAGTCACCAAGGCGCACGCGCAGTGGATGGCGGAGCGGCACAGCGAGATCCGGACCTCGCCGACGCTGCCGATGCGGCTGCTCATCGTCGACAACACCGCGGCGATCGTGGCCGGTCTGCCGGGTCAGGCCCAGCCGTCCGCGCTGCTGTTCAGCAGCCAGCCGGTGGTCCTCGCGATGCGGGCCCTGTTCGAGGCGTACTGGGAGCACGCCTGCCCCCTCGACCGGCCCGGCGACGCCCTGCCCGGCGGGCTGACCCCGCAGGAGCGCAAGCTCCTCCAGCTCCTCGCCACGGGTCTCACCGACGAGGCCGTGGCCCGTGCGCTCGGTATCGGGGTGCGCACCGAGCGACGCATCATGGCCGAGCTGATGGAGCGCCTCGGTGCGTCGAGCCGCTTCGAGGCCGGCGTGCAGGCCACGCGCAGGGAGTGGATCTGACGGGGCGTCGTCGTCCGCATCGGGCTCACCGCTGAGGGGTGACGGGCCAGACGAAGTCGTCGGGCGAGGCGGGTATGCCGGGGAGGTGCTGCGGCAGGGTCGGCCACACGAAGTCGAGGGGCCTGGCCGGCGGGGTCGGCCACACGAAGTCGTCCGCGGAGGAGGGGGTGGCCTTCGGCGCGTCACCGGCCGCCCCCGAGGGGAGGGCCTGCGCGGGCACGGCCCACAGGATCCCGCCGAGGACGGCGGCGGCGAGGACGGTACAGCGGGTGGTGGCACGGGACATGGGAGGTCTCCATTCGCGAGTACGGTGCGGCGTACGTTCGATGCGTTGACCTGCGCCGGTCCGGTCCGTTGCGGCCGTTCCGACTGCGTGCCTAGAGATAATCACCGCGCCACCCCCACTGTCCGCATCCGGCCACGCCAGGAAGCTGCATGGCAGGGAGTTGCCTGAGGGGCGGGGTCTTCGGGTGGGGCCTATCGGCCCTCGGCCCCGGCTTCCGGTCCGGCCGCCGCGCGGCGGAACTCCTCGTTGATGCGCAGGGCCTCCTCGAGCTGGTCCTCGAGGATGATGATGCGGCAGGCGGCCTCGACGGGGGTGCCCCGGTCGACGAGCTCGCGGGCACGTGCCGCGATACGCAGCTGATAGCGGGAGTAGCGGCGGTGTCCGCCGGCCGACCGCAGCGGAGTGATCAGGCGCGCTTCGCCGATGGCCCGCAGGAACGCGGGCGTGGTGCCGATCATCTCGGCGGCCCGTCCCATCGTGAAGGCGGGATAGTCGTCGTCGTCGAGACGGCCGAGCGGTCCTTCTGCTGTCATTTCACCTCGTCGAGGGGCGCATGGAGGGGCCCGGGCGCCGTCGTGGCGGCCGTGCCCCGGGCAAATTGAACACCATGCGTCCCCAAGACCGCGCCGGCCACCGAGGCGGCGCGCACGCCGAGGGCCCCGACCGGTTCTCAGGTCGGGGCCCTCGGCCGCCCGGCCTCGGCGGCCGGCGGTGGCGTGTCTACGCGGAGGCCGGCAGGCCCATCAGCGCCGACGCGGCCTGGAGCGGGGTGAGTTCAGGCCCGGTGGAGCCGCCCGCGGAGACCTCGGTACAGGTGAAGCCGAGCGCGGTCAGTGCCCTGACCACCTCACCGGAGGTGAAGTCGCGCCGGTCCTGCCGGGTGATGACGGCCCCGACCTGCTTGACGGGGTAGCGGCGCCGCCCGATGAGCACGGAGTCGCCGGTGACGGGTTCGGGTTTGACGCCCTTCATCGCGTCCAGCACGTCACTGCTGAACAGGTCGAAGGGGAATCTGGCGATGACACAGCGCATGAGGGCCTCACAGGGAGAAGGACGGTCCGGAGCTGTGGACGATGTCCCGCAGCTGGGTGCGATCGGTGTAGCGGGCGCCGTCGCGCGCGGCGCTCAGCTCGGCGCGGCTGACCGTACCGGTGCAGCGGCCGTCCTCGTCGCAGAGGAGAAGCCGGCCGGCACGGGAACTGTCGAGGACGGACAGGGCGACCTCGACGGTCATGTCGGCCCAGACGCGAGGTCCCGACGGCCTCAGGGACACGGCCCCCGAAGGGGGGCGGGCCGTCTCGCGCGGATGTGTCTCGACCAGTGTCAAAGTGCCTCCTACGGGATGACGGAATGGGACAAGGGGCCGTGGCGTAACAGGTCAGGACGCCGTGGCGACCGGGGACGCGGACTGCCGGAAGGCTCCCGAGCCCTGCCCCGTACGCGGCTGGTCGGCGGCGCGCCAGGGACCGGCGGCGCGCCGGGCCTCGGCGGAACGGCTGCGGCGGCCACGGGTGCTCGACCCGCTGCGCCGAGGGCGCTCCGCCACCGGCGCGGTGATGACGACCGGCACACCGGACGGCGCCCGCGCCCCGGTGATGCGGCTCAACTCGGCTTCGCCCGAGCGGACTTGGGCGATCTGCGGGGTGATCCCGGCGTCGCGCATCAGCCGGCTCATGTCGCGGCGCTGGTTGGGCATGACCAGGGTGACGACGCTGCCGGACTCACCGGCACGGGCCGTACGGCCGCCGCGGTGCAGGTAGTCCTTGTGGTCGGCGGGCGGGTCGACGTTGACGACGAGGTCGAGGCTGTCGACGTGGATGCCGCGGGCGGCGACGTTGGTCGCGACCAGGACGGTGACGTGGCCGCTCTTGAACTGGGCCAGGGTGCGGGTGCGCTGCGGCTGGGACTTGCCGCCGTGCAGGGCGGCGGCGCGCACACCGACGGCGAGCAGGTCCCGGGTCAGCCGGTCCACCGCGTGCTTGGTGTCGAGGAACATGATGACCCGGCCGTCGCGGGCGGCGATCTCGGTGGTGGCCGCGTGCTTGTCGACGGGGTGCACGTGCAGGACGTGATGTTCCATCGTCGTCACCGCGCCGGCCGACGGGTCGACGGAGTGGACCACGGGGTCGTGCAGGTAGCGGCGCACGAGGAGGTCGACGTTGCGGTCGAGCGTGGCGGAGAAGAGCATGCGCTGCCCCTCCCGGCGTACCTGGTCGAGCAGGGCCGTGACCTGGGGCATGAAGCCCATGTCGGCCATCTGGTCGGCCTCGTCGAGCACGGTGACTGCCACCTCGTCGAGCCGGCAGTCGCCTCGGTCGATGAGGTCCTTGAGCCGCCCCGGGGTGGCGACGACGATCTCGACGCCCCCTCGCAGCGCTCCGGCCTGACGTCCGATGGACATGCCGCCCACGACGGTCGCCGTCCGCAGCTTCAGCGACCGCGCGTACGGGGTGAGTGCCTCGGTGACCTGCTGGGCGAGTTCACGGGTGGGGACGAGGACCAGGGCGAGCGGACTGCGGGGCTCGGCGCGTCGCCCGGCGGTACGGGCGAGGAGTGCGAGCCCGAACGCGAGGGTCTTGCCGGACCCGGTACGGCCGCGGCCGAGCACGTCACGCCCGGCGAGGGAGTTGGGCAGGGTCGCCGCCTGGATGGGGAACGGCTCGTTCATGCCGAGGCTGGCGAGCATCCGCAGGAGCTCGTCCGGCAGAGCGAGCTCCCCGAAGGAAGCGACGGCGGGGAGGCCCGGCCGTACGGTCTTCGGCAACGCGAACTCCCCGGAAACCACACTCCGGCCCGTTCGCCCGGCTCGACTCTCTCGACCTGCCCCATACATACGTTTCATGATCGGCAAAACCTTCCTGGACGCGGCACGAAAATGCACGGCACGCGTCAAGGAATTCCCGCGACATTTGAACAGCACAGGGAATCGCAGGAACGAGCCGAATAATTGGATGCCAAAAAGATGAACGGCACCCGGAAAAGCAACGAGCTGGGGCCCGCACCCCAAGGTGCGGGCCCCAGCTACGGCTACGCGTCAGCGACGACGTCAGGCGGGAACGATGTTCTCGGCCGTCGGGCCCTTCTGGCCCTGACCGATGTCGAAGCTCACCTTCTGGCCTTCCTGCAGCTCACGAAAGCCCTGGGCGGCGATGTTCGAGTAGTGGGCGAAGACGTCGGGGCCGCCACCGTCCTGCTCGATGAAGCCGAAACCCTTTTCCGCGTTGAACCACTTCACGGTGCCAGTAGCCATGTCATATCTCCTTCGGGGCAGTGCCCGGAGCCCGCACTGTGCGGACTCCTGTCGCCGCGATCATCGCCCCGCCCGGAAAGACACCGGAAACACAGAAGCGCTCCCGCCGGAAAGGAATATCCGGCGGAGGCACTCGAAGTTTTGGGAACCACAACTGCAACTAAATCCAACAGTAGCATGCCACCCCGAAATCCCGCAGAACTCCAATTTCCCAGCCCTGCCGCCGCGAAAAACTTCAGCCTCCCGCCCTCGATTTCTGCACTCGCCGGAACAGATATCACTCAGTGACCGGAAGCCGACCGCCGGGTCAGGAGCCGTTCGCGACCCCGTCCGACGAGGAGCACGGTCATCGCCACGACGGTCAGGACCTGCGAGATCACCACGAGGTCCTTCTCCGCGTACCAGACGGGTTCGTACATGTTGGGCAGCGGTCCGAATGCGCCGACGTCGACGTAGCGGTAGACGAGCAGGGCCGCGAGCCCGCCGGCCGCGGTGAGCCAGGCGAAGACGTCACCGAGGGACCGGCGCCAGAACAGGACGAGCACGGCGGCGAGCGCGGCGAGCGCGGTCTCGATCCTGAAGAGGGAGCCCTGGCTGATCGTGGCGCTGACGGGGTCGTAGCGGGAGGCGAGGTCCGCGTGCACGTACGCGTTGACGGCGAGCCCGGCGGCGGCGAGGATGCGGGCCGCCGCGCGCCATGGCCGCCGCGCGGGGCGGGGGGACGGGGGGTCGGTCGGTTCATGGGACATGGCGGGGGCCTCCCGGTGACGAGGGCGTGCGGGGTGCGCCGACATCAGCGGACGGTGAGAGTGCCCTTCATGTTCGGGTGGATGGTGCAGACGTAGGAGTACGAGCCCGGCTTGGACGGCGCGGTGATGGTCGCCGACTTCCCCTGCGCGAGGTCGCCGGTGTCGAAGGACTTGTCGTCGGCGGTCAGCGTGTGCGTGGCCGAGTCCTCGTTCGTGACGGTGATCTTCGTGCCGGGGCTGACCTCGAACGTGGCCGGATGGAAGGCGAAGTTCTTGATGGTGACCTTCACTTCGCCCTTTCCGCTCTCGGAGGACGAGGGGGACGCCGGGGCAGGGGCGGAGACACTCGCGGAGGCGGACGGCGCGGAGGACACCGAAACGGAAGCGGACGCGGGCGGGGTGCTGCTGGAGGAGGACCCGTCGCCCGAGTCCGAGCATCCGGCGAGGGTGGTGACCAGACACAGGGCGGCGCCGATCAGGGCCGCGTGCGGTCGGCGGTGACGCATGGACATCGTGTCTCCAAGTGGTGTGCGGGGCACGCCGATGTCCGGCAGGAGCCCGGCCCATGCACGGATCCGTCCGTCGGACGGTGAACACGGGTACCGCTAAGAGATGTCGACAGGAGAAGGCCGTCGCACGAGTGACAGCGCCTGAACGGCGTACACAACGGCCTGCATACGGTCATCCCAGGTCGAGAAGCTCCTCGTGGAAGCCGCCGAAGCCGCGCTCGCGGTCGATCAGATGGATCTCCAGGATCCAGTGGCAGTCGCGTCCGGCCCGGTCGGGGCGCCGGAGCCGGGTGGCGTTCCCGGGTGCGATGTACGACTCGATGTCGGCGCCGTCGATCTTCTCGTGCGGGAACTCACCCACCGGGTGACCGGCGTGCCAGCCGCCCAGTTCCCAGCCGCGCGTGGCGGCCGGCCGGGCGACCTCGGCGTGGAGCGCGGCGCCGGTGATGTCCGGGTCGGCCTCGAAGGCGCGGCGTCCGGCGGCGAAGACCTCGGGCAGGTCGTCGCGCAGCCGGAGCTTGTCGGGGTCGTCACCGAGGACGAAGGTGCGGCCGAAGTCGGCTTCCCACTCCTCGAAGATCGGCCCGAAGTCGGCGAAGGCGATGTCGTCGTGGCCGATGATCCGGTCCGGGGGGGTTCTCCTTGTACGGGTGGAGGGTGTTCGGGCCGGAGCGCACGATGCGCTTGTGCCAGTGGCGCGTGGGCCCGAACAGTTCGTTCGCGAGGTCGCGGATCCGGTCGCTGACGGCCCGCTCCCCCTCCCTCGGCGCGACCAGCTTCCTCGCCTCGATCTCGGCGAAGAGCTCGGCGGCCTTGGCCTGGGCGTCCAACAGGCGTGCGGCGCGGTCGAGTTCGGTGTGCATGAATCCCCTCCGGTCGGGTGTTGCGCTCAGCTGTGCACCTCGTCGGCGACGCGGACGGCACGGGCCAGGAAGTACTCGGACTTGTCCTCGTAGCAGACGAGTTGCCAGCCGTTGCCGTCCAGCATGGGCCTCAGATTCGGCTCGCCCAGCGGGTCGTCGGGGCTCAGAGGACGGCCGTGGCGGGCTGCGCGTTCGGCGCGGCCGGAGGGGTGGAAGAGGAGAAGCGTGCCGCCGGAGGCGGTGACGCGGGCCCATTCCCGCAGGGCCACGGGTGGGGCGGGGAGATGGTCGAGCAGCCCGGCACTGAAGATGCCGTGGGTCGCGCCCGGCGGCAACGGCAGGCGGTGGCAGTCGGCGACCAGCAGGCAGGCCGGACCGGCGCGCCCCTCCCGGGCGGCTGCCGTGAGCATGGCCGAGGTGACGTCCACCCCGAACACCTTCCCTTTGTCACCCACCCCGGCACGCAGTGCAGGCAGGGCGCGTCCGCTGCCGCAGCCCAGGTCCAGGGCCGTCTGACCGGGGAGAAGTCCCATGCGGGCGACGGCCGCCGCGTACCTCGGCCCGTCGGCGGCGAAGCGCGCCTCCCAGGCATCGGCCCTGGGCGTGAAGAACGTACGGGTGGCGGTGTGTGCGGCGCGCGCGGCCACCAGCGCCGCGAACCGCCCGAACACCAGGTCCCGGTACGCGGCCGGCTCGGCCGGTTCACCCGACGCGGCATCGCGGATGCCGGGAGCGGTGGCGGCCTCTTCCGGGCATGCAGTCACGAAGGCGTCCACGGGGACCTCGTCCACTTCCAGGTGAAACTGCAGCCCCCACGCCGAGCCGCCCACCCGGAACGCCTGCACCGGATTCCGCTCGCAGGAGGCCAACAGCGCCGCGCCGTCGGGAAGTTCCATGGTCCCGCCGTGCCGGTGCGGCACGCGCAGCCGCTCGGGCGCACCCGCGAACAGCGGATCCCGGTCGGCCGCCGGGCCGGTGCGTACCTCACCCCACCTCAGCTGCGAGCCCGCACCCGTACGGGCCGCGCCGCCCGCCGCAACGGCGAGAAGCCGGGCCCCCAGACCTACCCCGAGCACCGGCACCTCGGCGGCCAACGCCTCGCGCAGCAGGGCCAGTTCGGCACGACGCGCAGGGAACCCGGCATCGCTGTGAGCGGCCAGGGGCCCGCCCGTCACCACCAGCGCCTCGACCCTGGCCAGGCTCTCCGGCAGCGGATCCCCCGCCCACACCCGGCACACCCGCAGCCGCAGCCCGGCCGCCACCAGTGCCTCACCGATCGCGTAGGGCCCCTCCTCGCGCACATGCTGCACCATTAGTACGCCCACAGCCTCGCCCCAATCCGCACATGCAGCCCAGAACAGCCTGATCACACAGTACATGCGAGTCAATGGGACCATCTGAGCCGCACAAGCGGCTCAACTCCAGCTCCGTCAGCAGACGTCGCGGACGGAGCGCTCGTCGGGGCGAGCTGCTTGACGTACGGGGCGGCCGCGTCGGACCCCCTGGGCAACTGTCCTGCGCCTGCAGGTTTCCCTCTGCGTCACTCACACGCCGTGAGGTGCGCCCTAGAACCAGTCGGACTCGTCCTTCCGGACCACACACAGCGCCCAGATGATGAAGCCCGAGATCGCGATCAGCACGACCGACCAGACCGGGTAGTACGGCAGGGAGAGGAAGTTGGCGATGATGACGAGTCCGGCGATGGCCACGCCGCCGACGCGTGCCCACGTCGCGGTCTGGAGCAGCCCGAAGCTGACGATCACCGCGAGTACGCCCAGGACGAGGTGGACCCAGCCCCAGCCGGTCAGGTCGAACTGGAAGATGTAGTTGCGTGTGGTGACGAAGATGTCGTCCTTGGCGATCCCCATGATGCCCCGGCAGATGCCGAGCACACCGACGAGCATGAGCATGACGCCGGCGAAGATCGTCAGGCCGCCTGCCCACGCCTGCTTCGTCGTGTCGGCCGGCTGCGAGTGTGTCGCGGTCATGGTGGTGCCTCGTTTCGTGTTCGTCCGGCACGCGCTCAGCGTGCGGAGCCGGAGGAGCCGGAGGCGGTGTCGGTACCCGGGCCTTCGGCCGGACCGTGGCCGGCCAGCACCAGTTGCTTCGCCTTGCTGAACTCCTCGTCCGTGATGTCGCCGCGGGCGCGGATCTCGGACAGCCTGGCCAGCTCGTCGACGCTGCTGGGCCGGTCCGTACCGCCCGCGGTCTTCTTGATGTAGCTGTCGAAGGCCTTCTGCTGCTCACGGGCCTGCGCGATCTCCCGGCGGCCCATGTTCTTGCCGCGGGCGATCATGTAGACGAAGACGCCCAGGAAGGGCAGGAGGATGGTGAACGCCAGCCAGCCGGCTTTCGCCCAGCCGCCCATGTCGTCGTCACGGAAGATGTCGCCGATGATGCGGAACAACAGGACGAACCACATGATCCACAGGAAGAACCAGAGCATGCTCCAGAAGACGCTCAGCAGGGGATAGTCGTACGCCAGGTACATCTGCGCGTTCATGTCTCTTCTCCGTCCCGGGCGCTCGCCCAGCCGCCTTTGCCTGCCGTCTTCAGCCTGGGCCGACGGCGGCCGGGTGGCCTCACCCGACGGGGGTGAGCTCGGTGGGTGGGGTGTCAGGCCGTCGGGGCCCGACCGGGCGAGCCCGTGACGCCCGCCTTGCGAAGCGCGGACCGCCAGGCGAAGGCGACCGCCGCCTCGGCCAGAGCGAGCAGGACGAGCCACAGGCCGAGCAGCCGGGTCAGGGCCTGTGCCGACTCGGCAGGCAGGGCCAGTACGACGATCCCCGCGACGATGCCGAGCACCGCGACGCCCAGGAGCACGCCGCGGTACGGCAGGTCCTTGGCGGCGATGGCGGTGTAGAGGGTGAGGACGCCGGACACGAGCCAGACGATGCCGACGATCAGGGAGAGCGCGGTGATGGTCTGCAGCGGGTTCCGCAGGCACAGCACCCCGGCCAGGAGGAACAGCACGGCCAGGAGCAGCCCCGACAGCCGTTCGCCGAACTCCTCCCGCGCGAAGACGGCCACGAACCGGAACACCCCCATGGCCAGCAGGTACAGGCCGATGAGGACTGCCAGGACGTGCAGTGTCTCCGCCGGCCAGACCAGGATCAGGACGCCGGGCACCAGCGTGACGACCGCCGAGCCCAGGATCCAGGTCCATGAGCGGCCCAGTCGCGCCAGTGCGTCGGCGGGATCGTCGGCCGGCCGGGGGGCCGCCCCGCCGGCGGGGGGTTCCGGTCCGGTCTGCGGCGCCGGACCACGCGGCATGGTCATGGCTCCTCCTCGCACGATCGAGCGGGTCGTTCCCGGACCGCCGAAGGGGCCGGCGATACGCGGGGACCTGACCGCCTCAGCGTCCCGCGCGCCGCAGCCCGCCGGGTCACCCACGGCGGGTGATCCGGCGGCGCCGCCAGGGCGATGAGGTGCAACCGGAGGCGTTCGCACGCCCTGCGGCTGAACGTGCGGCGGACGGGAACGAAGAGCGACGAGATGGGCGATCCCACAGCCGCCCGGACGGATGCCGGCCGATCCGCTCGACCCGGCGGAGGCGGCGACGGGCAGGACCGGGACTTCTACGTGCGCCAGTTGCGGGACTGGAAGGGCGTCGCACGGCCGGAGACCATGGATCCGGGCCTGCTCACCCTCTTCGGCCGGCTGTGCGGGGCCTCCCTTGCACGGGCCCACGCCCGCTCCGGCGACCCCATCGCCATCGCCGCGTACCTGGGCGTCAGCGACCGATCCGACCGCGCGCTCGCCAGGTTCGCCCAGTCCTGGGCCGACCGGAACGAGCGGGACGTCGAGGCGCTGGGAGCGGCCTGCCGCTCCGGTCGGATCAGGGCGGAGCGCCCTCTGATCAGTCGGCCATGCCCTCCGGCAACTGCCGCATCTCCAGCACCCGCAGTCCCAGCGACTGGAGCCGGGCCAGCAGCCCGTACAGGTGCGCATCGTCCACGACGGGGCCGAACAGGACCGTCTGGCCGGCCATCATCACGTGGCCCAGCTCAGGGAAGGCCTTGGTCAGCGTTTCCGACATGTGTCCCTCGACGCGGATCTCGTAACGCATGGGCTCTTCTCCCGCGAGCAGCGTGGGGCGGTGGGCGACGTCCTCACCTGCGAGCGTCCGCCTCTGCGCCCTGCCCGGCCTCACCCGGTACAGGTGACCGGCCTTCTCCGGCGCACGACGATCCGGCTCAGTGCTTCAGGGCGATCTTGAAGGTGATGATCAGCAGACCGAGCACGAGGTCGACCAAGGCGGTGACGGCAATGACCCGTCGCAGCCTAGGTACGCGCACCGCGCCTCACCCGCCACGGGGAGAGGGACTGAGGTCGCGGCAGGGCCGGCGTGTTCGGTCCCGGCCGCCGAAGCCCGGGCACACCGGTCCGAGTTCGCGCGCGGCTTCACACCAGTCCGAGTTCGCGCGCGCGGCGCACCGCCTCGTTGCGCCGGTTCACCGCCAGCTTCCGGTAGACGCTCTTGAGGTGGGTCTTCACCGTGTTCACCGACACGTAGAGGTCGGCGGCGATCTCCTCGGTCGACATCATCCGGGCCAGCCGCTCCAGCACGTCCCGCTCCCGTCCGCTCAGCTCCTCCGCGACGAGCGCAGCGGGCCGGGCGTCGACCGGGGCCGGTTCACCAGGACGCGACGGAGCGGGCGTCAGCCAGTCCGCGGCCAGCTCCTGGTGCGGCGCGGCGGACAGCAGCGGCCGGATCCACGGCCGCGCATCGAGGAAGGGTCTGCGAAGCCGCTCGCGCCGGGCGCTGAGGAGTGCCTGCGCGACGAGCCTGTGTGCTGTGGCGTCGTCTCCCGCCCCCTGCGCGGCCTGTGCCCTGACCAGCGCTGCCCGAACGGTCACCGCCGGCCCGGTCCGGCCCCCGGTGTCGATGCTGTCGAGCAGACCGACGGCCTCTTCCGGGCGACCTGCGGCGAGCAGCATCCGCGCGGCTTCCACAGCGCAGGCCGGCTGGTCGCCGGAGACATCCTGGAGCACCTCGGCGGCCATCCGAGGCCGTCCTTCGGCCATGTGCGCGGCCGAGGCGACCAGCGCCTCCTGGCCCGCCGCCCAGGGCGAGGCCACAAGGACGCGGATGCCTGGGTCCGCCGCCTCGACGGCGGCCCGAGCGTGGCCCTGGACCAACAGGAGACGCGCCTTGGTGATGGCCCGGACCGCGGCGATCACCGGATCGTGCGTCGCGGAGGGGAGTTGGGCCGTCTCGTCGAGAAGGGTCTGCGCCCGGCTCAGCTCGTCGCGGT
Organism: Streptomyces sp. CB01635; assembly: GCF_002803065.1. Classification (GTDB taxonomy): domain Bacteria; phylum Actinomycetota; class Actinomycetes; order Streptomycetales; family Streptomycetaceae; genus Streptomyces. The sequence continues at coordinate 172,936 of NZ_NNBL01000001.1, read as the reverse complement.
CCACGGCCACGGCGGCCAGCACCAGCAACCCGACGCCCGTGCCGGCACCGGAGACGTCCGGCTCGGGCAGACGGAACCTCTCCGCCTCGGAGGCACCCGCGAGCGCCTTGCGCTCCGCCCTGCCGATCCAGCCGTTCAGGTAGTCGATCAGTGCCAGGTGCCCCAGCGACTCCTCACGGGGCAGCACGGTGGACGCCTCGCCCTGGGTGCCCGCCACTGTGGTCAGGGCGGCACGCGCGTCCTCGAAGCGCCCGGCCCACAGGCGGGTGGAGCCGAGATGGGTCATGAGGAGGGCATGGAGTTCGGGATGCCTGTCCAGGAGATGCTCCGGGACCTCCCGCCGGAGCCGGGCGGCCGCCTGAGCGGCCGCCTCGGCCTGCTCGGGAGAACCGGTCAGCCGGGCGGCCAGCGTCTCCAGCAGCGTACAGCTCAGCTGCGCGGCCGCCCCGGCGTGCGGGTCGGCGGCAAGCCGCTCCTCGGCGCGGCGCAGATGCGAGAGACCGCGCTCGACGTTGCACCGGGACAGGTCACGGGCCGCCCGGACGAGCTCCGGCGCGGAGCCGGTGGCCTCGGGGTCCATCCCGGAGAACAACTGGTCGAGGTCGGCCGAGCGCAGACCGGTGAAGAGCTGTCCGATCGCCAGGTCGTCGACAAGGGCGCCGGCGGTGAAACCCCAGTCGCCCGATGCGGCGCCGTGAGCGAGTGTCTCCGGGAGGGATCCGGAACGGCGCAGCCACAGCGCGGCCCGTCGGTGGAGCTCGGGCTCAAGCCCCGGCAGGCGGACCCGCAGGTGGGCCCGGAGTATCTCCCCGAACAGCGGGTGGAGCCGGTACCACGAGTGCCCGAGGTCCTCGACGAACGCGTTCGCTCGGTGCAGCTCGACGAGCAGGGGCTCGGCGTCGGTCCGCCCGGTCAGCGCGTTCGCCAGATCAGGACTGAAACGCTGGAGCACGCTGACGCGCAACAGGAGATCCTGTGTCTCCTCCGGCTGCCGCTTGAGCACCTCGGCCAGCAGGAAGTCCGCGACCGCGCTCCGGTCCGCCTCGAACTCCTTCAGATAGAGCTCCGGGGCCGCGCTCTCCCGCGCGGCCAGGGCGCAGAGACACAGGCCGGCAGCCCAGCCCCGGGTGCGGTCCACCAGGCCGCGCGCGGCGTCGACCGGCAGGCGCAGACCGTGCAGTTCCAGCAGCGAGACGGCTTCCTCGGGAGTGAAGGCCAGCTCGGCGCCGCGCAGCTCCGTCAGCTCGCCGGCCGCCCGGTAACGGTGCAACGGCAGCAGGGGTTCGGTGCGGGTGACGAGGACCAGGCGCATGCCCTGCCCGGCGTGGTGCAGGACGAATTCCAGCTGCTCCGCGACCTCGGGGGTGGTCACGCGGTCGAACTCGTCGATCACGACGGTCACCGGCTGGTCGCGTGCGTCCAGATCGGCGGCGAGCGCCGCCAGTAGCTTGCGGTCCACGCGGGCCGCCTCCATCGGGACCCCGACCGCGCCGGAGACCGGCGCACCGCACGCGCGCAGAGCCTCCAGCACGTACGCCCAGAACACACCGGGCTGCCGGTCCTCGTCCTCAGCGGTGAGCCAGGCGACCGGCCGTGGCAGGCCGGCGGCCCAGTCGGCGGCCAGCAGGGTCTTGCCCGCGCCCGCCGCTCCGTTGATCAGGGTCAGCCGGGTCCGAAGAGCCTTGTCGAGGTGCCGGTCGAGCCGCTGCCGCCGCAGGTAGACGGCGGGTCGCGTCGGCAGGGCGACCCGCGTGCGAAGAAACGAGTCCCCCAGAGGATCAACGCCCGGAACACTCTGACCGGCCGCTCCAGCAGCATCCTCGTGGATCTCCGCCACAGCGCTCACCACCGCTGCCTTTCAGGGGCCGAGTCATGGGCCCGCCCACCCACAGGATCCCAGCCTTTCCGGCCGTGCGCGCGGGGGCGGAATTCTCGCCGGGGAATGCAGGGCGTGCCGGCACCCGCACACCAACGGTCACCGCACTCTCAAGAAGGCCGACAGGAATCGCTCGCCCGCACGGGCCACCGACGGCAAGGAAATGCCCCCAGGCAGCACGAAGAAGACTCCTGCGGGTGGGGGCATGCCCCCGGTTTCCACGCGCGGGCGGATCAGGAAGCCCGCCGGGCCGCCGAGAGCGTTCTCGTCATCCTGGGTCAGCACGGGGAGCACGAGGAGGGCGTCGGCGGGACTCCGCGCTCGGCGAACTGCCGCCCCGTCAGATGCCGTGCCGACTACGGGCGTTCGCCTCGGCCACCAGGGCGCGCAGCAACTCGTCCTGGGTCAGGAGCCGGAGGTCGTCGGTCTCGGCGTCCCATTCGCGGCCACCGGCCAGCGGACGGATCTGGACGTACGGCCCTTCATGACCCATGACCCGCCCGAACCGGTCCCGCACGGTGTCGTGGACGGCGTCTCCCACCTCCAGGAACGGGACCGGCTCCGGCGTCACGAACCGACCCCCTTGGCGATCACAGCCGCCAACTGCAGCGCCACGGGCGCCGAGCAGACCCCGAGGTGGACGAGCGCGTAGCGGCTCTCGCCCTCTCCGTCGCCCGCCCACGGTGTGCGGACGTCCATGGCGGGGAGCTGAACTCCCGCCCGGCTGAGAGCGCCGGCCAGGGCGTCGCGGGCGTCGAGCGCTTCCTGGACCTTGGGCGTACGGGGTTTCGAAGGACCCGTGACGATGGCGGTGTGGCCGGTGGCGGGGGTGATCGAGTGGTGCGGGGGCCGCTGCGTGGGGGGCATATGTGTCCTCGTCCTTCGCCGGTCGGGCTGTCGGATTCGTCGGTCCGACTGATTCCATGACCCCGGCAAGCTGCGTGAATTACGCTGCGTAGTCCGGGTGTTACGAGGATGCGCCCGGATGTGACCGATCACGCCGTGGACGTGCGGTGCTTCCCCGCCGTACGGCGCTGGTTCCACACCTTCCACACCGACCACGAGCCGGCGGCTCGGAGGGGAGTCGGCCGTATGCCGCAGCGACGGGTCGTCACCGGCCGCAGCCAGGAGCCGCGTCAGAGGTTCGCCGAGGAGCTGCGGACCCTGCGGGCCGGGAGCGGGACGAGTCTGCGGCAGCTCGGCGAGCGGCTGGGCTGGGACTACTCCCTGTTCGGCAAGATGGAGAAGGGCGAGACGCTCGGCAGCCCCGAGGTCGTCCAGGCCCTGGACCAGCACTACGGGACGCCGGGGCTGTTACTGGCGCTGTGGGAGCTCGCCGCCGGGGACCATACGCAGTTCCGCGAGCGGTACCGGCGGTACATGGCGCTGGAGGCCGAGGCGGTGAGCTTGTGGCACTTCGCGGTGAGCGTGCTGCCGGGGTTGTTGCAGACGCCGGGGTATGCGCGCGAGGTGCTGGCGGCGGGCGGGCTCCGGGGGAAGGAGCTGGAGCAGCAGGTCGAGGCACGGATGGGGCGGCGGGAGTTGCTGGAAGGAGAGGACGCGCCGCCGTTCCGGACGATCCTGTCGGAGGCGGTGCTGCGGACGCCGTTGCGGGAAGTGGCGCAGTGGCGGCGGCAGTTGGAGTACGTCGCGGAGGTGGCGGAGAGGCCGACTGTGACGATGCAGGTGCTTCCCCTGAGCGCCGGGATGCATGGCCTGGACAGCACCGCACTGATGTTCCTGCGGCTCCCCGGCGGGCTTACGGTGGCATATACGGAGAACGCACACCGTGGCGAACTCATCGAAGCGCACTCGCCGGTTGAGCGGCTACAGCGTGCGTACGATGCGATGCGCGACTTGGCGCTGTCCCCAGCCGAGTCGCGGAATTTCGTCCTGGCCACCTTGGAGGAAGTACCGTGCGAGGCGTCGACCTGAGTGCCGTTAGCTGGCGTAAGAGTTCCTACAGCAACTCGGATGGTGGCGAGTGCGTCGAGGTCTCCGACGACTTCGCGATCATCGTCCCGGTTCGGGACAGCAAGGTTTCGCACGGGCCGGTTCTCATGTTCCCGGCCGCCGGCTGGTCCTCCTTCGTCTCAGCGGTCAAGGGCGGACAGCTGAGCGCCTGAACGAGCAAGCCGACGGCCCCGCGACGATTCGCCTCGCGGGGCCGCCTCACACTCGTGAAACCTCAGGTCAGGCGTCCTTCTTCACCGGCTCAAGCACCGCCACGCACTCCACGTGATGCGTCATCGGGAACAGATCGAACGCCCGAAGCATCCGCACCTTGTACCCACCGTCCCGGAAGTACGCCAGGTCGCGGGCCAGCGCCGCCGGGTCACACGCCACATAGGCAATCCGGCGCGCACCGAGCGACGCCAGGTGCTCCACCGTCTTCTTGCCCGCGCCCGCGCGGGGCGGGTCCAGGACGATCAGGTCTACCTCGGTGATGCCCGTGCGCGGAAGGACCGTTTCGACCTTGCCCTGCTCGATGCGGACGCGGTCGAACGCGGCCAGGTTGTGGCGGGCGTCCTCGACCGCGCGCTTGCCCGACTCGATGCCGAGCACCGCGCCCTCGTCGCCGATGCGGTCCGCGATCGCGCCGGCGAAGAGGCCGACGCCGCAGTACAGGTCGAGCGCCATCTCGCCCTTGCGGGGCAGCAGGCCCTGCATGACCGCCTTGACCAGCGTGTCCGCCGCCTGCGGATGCACCTGCCAGAAGCCGCCGCTGCCGACGCGGTGCGTGCGGCCGTCGGCGCGCTCGCGTACGAAACCGCGGCCGTGGACGCGGTGGATGCCGCCGTCCTTCTCGTCGACGCGCAGCACGGAGACCGGCTTGTCGAGTTCGACCAGGGGCAGGCGCGCGCCGGGGCGCGGGGTCAGGATGACCTGGCGGTCCTGGGAGCCCGTCGCCGCGATCGCCTCGATGGACTCCATGCCCGTCCAGTCGCGCTTCTCGATGCCGAGCTCGGAGACGCCCGGCGCCGCGATCATGCAGTGCTCGACCGGCTCGACCTCGTGCGAGCGGTGGCGGCGCAGGCCCGCCTTCCCGGTGTCAGGGTCGACCGCGTACTGCACGCGGGTGCGCCACTGCGGGACCTCGCCCGCCGGGAGCTTGTCGCCCTCGGCCGGCATGACCGTGCCGTCCCAGCCGGCCTCCTCGGGCGTGAGGCCCGCGAGGCGCTGGAGCTGCTCGGCGATGACCTCGCCCTTGAGGCGGCGCTGCGCGCCCGGCTTGGCGTGCTGCCAGTCGCAGCCGCCGCAGCGGCCGGGGCCGGCGTACGGGCAGGGCGCCTCGACGCGGTCCTTGGACGCCTCGATGACGGTGACCGCGTCGGCGCGCAGGAAGCGGGCGCCTTCCTCGCCGTCCGTGACGCGGGCCACGACCTTCTCGCCGGGCAGCGCGTGCCGGACGAACAGGACCTGGCCCTCGTCCGTGCGGGCGATGCAGTGGCCTCCGTGGGCGACGGGGCCGATCTCGACCTCGTACTCCTCCCCGACCAGAGACTTCTTCGGTTCTGCCTGCATGGCGGGGGACTCCACAACGTAAGAAAGCAAGGGACACGGCGAACGGCCGGACAACAGCCCACCAGTCTACGTGGGTGTTGTCCGGCCGCTCGCCACACGACAGCCGAGGGGGTCAGCCCTTGTTCGAGGGCTCCTTGGGGCGCTTCTCGACGGGGCCGCGGCGCACGGCGCCCGGCGCGTTCCACTCCGAGCGCCTGCGAGCCCGCTTCTTGGCGACCTCGGAGGACTCCAGCTGGTAGGGCACGGAGGTGACCATGATGCCGGGGGTGAACAGGAGGCGGCCCTTGAGGCGCAGGGCGGACTGGTTGTGGAGCAGGTGCTCGTACCAGTGGCCGACCACGTACTCGGGGATGATCACGCTGACCGCGTCGCGCGGGGAGTCGCGGCGCAGGCTCTTCACGTATTCGATGATCGGGCGCGTGATCTCGCGGTACGGCGAGTCGAGGACCTTGAGCGGTACGTCGATGCCGCGCCGCTCCCACTCCTCGCGCAGGGCCTTCGTCTCGGCCGGGTCGACGTTCACGCTGAGCGCCTCGAGGGTGTCGCTGCGCATGAGCTTGGCGTAGGCGAGGGCACGCAGCGTCGGGCGGTGGATCTTGGAGACGAGGACGATCGAGTGGACGCGGGACGGCCGGACGCTGTCGTCGGTCGGCGTCTCGGGGGCCTGGATCTCCTCGGCCACGCGGTCGTAGTGCTTACGGATCGCCGTCATCGTCGCGTAGAAGATGCACATGCCGAGGAGGGCGACCCAGGCGCCGTGCGTGAACTTCGTGACGAGGACCACGACGAGCACGAGGCCGGTGAAGAACGCGCCGAAGGTGTTGATGGCCCGCGAGCGGACCATGTGGCGGCGCTTGGCCGGGTCCTTCTCGGTGCGCAGGTGGCGGTTCCAGTGCCGGACCATGCCGGTCTGGCTCAGCGTGAACGAGACGAACACGCCGACGATGTACAGCTGGATGAGGCGCGTCGAGTCGGCGCCGTAGATCACGACGAGGAGCGCCGCCGCGCCCGCGAGGAGCACGATGCCGTTCGAGAACGCGAGGCGGTCACCGCGGGTGTGCAGCTGGCGCGGCAGATAGCGGTCCTGGGCGAGGATCGAGCCGAGGAGCGGGAAGCCGTTGTACGCGGTGTTGGCCGCGAGGAAGAGGACCAGCGCGGTGGCCGCGGCCAGGATGATGAAGAGGAAGCTGCCCTTGCCGAAGACGGCCTCGGCGACCTGGGAGATCACCGGGTTCTGGACGTAGCTCCCGCCGACCGCGACGCCGTTGTGGATCAGGTCGGTCGCCGGGTTCTCGGCCATGCGGACCTTGGTCGACATGGCCAGGGCGATGATGCCGCAGAACATGGTGACGGCCAGCAGGCCCATCGCCGCGAGCGTGGTCGCCGCGTTCTTCGACTTCGGCTTGCGGAACGCCGGTACGCCGTTGCTGATCGCCTCGACGCCGGTGAGCGCGGCACAGCCGGAGGAGAACGCGCGCAGCAGCAGGAAGACGAGGGCGAAGCCCGCGAGGCCCTGGTGCTCGGCCTTGATGTGGAAGTCGGCGGTGGGCGCCTTCATGGTGTCGTCGAGGACGAGCCCGCGGAACGCACCCCACGCGATCATGATGAAGACGCCGGCCACGAAGACGTAGGTCGGGATGGCGAAGAGCTTCCCGGACTCCTTCACGCCGCGCAGGTTCATCAGCGTGAGCAGGACGATGACCAGGACCGCGCACAGGACCTTGTGCTCGACGACGAACGGGATCGCCGAGCCGAGGTTCTCGATGCCGGAGGCGATCGACACGGCGACGGTGAGGACGTAGTCGACGAGGAGGGCGCTCGCGACGGTGAGGCCGGCCTTGGGGCCGAGGTTCGTGGTCGCGACCTCGTAGTCGCCGCCACCGCTCGGGTACGCGTGGACGTTCTGGCGGTAGGAGGCGACCACGGTGAACATCAGCACCACGACCGCGACCGCGATCCAGGGGCTGAAGTGGTACGCCGACACGCCCGCGATGGACAGGACCAGCAGCACCTCTCCCGGCGCATAGGCCACGGAGGACAGCGGGTCGGAGGCGAAAACGGGGAGGGCGATGCGCTTCGGCAGGAGCGTTTCTCCGAGCCGGTCGCTGCGCAGAGCGCGCCCGATCAAGATCCGTTTGGGCACGTCGGTCAGTTTGGACACGCAGAGGATCGTAAGCGTTCGAACGGGGAGCCGCCCACCCACCACCCCTCAAGTGCACCGGAACCTCACACCGGGCGCCTGACCGGGCAGTCCTGGCGAGGGCTTATGGCCTCAGTTGCCGCCGGTTCGGGAGGCGGATCGCCCCGCCTTGTCCCAGTTCGAACGCAGCCGGGCCAGATAGTCGGCGGCCTGGCTCCCGGGCTTCGCACCGCGCGCGAAGGCCTGCATGTTGCCCGCGCCGGTGTTGTAGCCGAGGGCCAGCAGCTCTTCCCTGTCGTACGGGCCCGCGGGGTGCGCGGGCAGTTGCCGTGCCAGGTCGTGGAGATACCAGGCAGCCGCGCGCACGGCGAGGTCCCGGTCGTCGGGCAGCTCCTCCCACCGGCGCCCCGCGAAGGGCCGGCCCCGCTTGGTCTCGTCGAACGCGGCGCGGTGCATATTGGCGATCCCGAAGGCGGCGCCCGGCTTGTAGCGCTGCCAGGCGCGCTCCAGGGCCGGGTCGTGCGGCTTGTACGACTCGTCGTAGAGGATCGCCATGAGGAGTTGCGGGCTCACGCCGGCCTCGGCGGCGCGGGAGCGGACCTGCGGGGCGTATGCCGCCGGGTCGTACTTGCCTGAGGGCACTGAGGGGGTGGCGGGGCTGCTGGGGCTGGGCTTCGGGGCGTGGCTCGGAGTGGGCGTTCGCGAGGGGTGGGCCGACACATCCGGCTTCCCAGGGGTTCCCGTGGTCGCCTTGGCCCCACCGGTCCCGTCAGCCCCCGTATCCCCCGACCGCCCGCACGCCCAAGCCGCAACCAGAACGAGCAGCACCGCGCCCCAGAGCCAGGGGTGGCGTCTGGCCTGCCCGCCGCGCTCCGTCATCGCACGGCCTAGGCCCCGGCCCCGCGGAGCCGGCGGGCCGGGGTCCGGTCGGCGCGTTCGGCGAGGCGGCCGATCAGCAGCCGCACCACGGCGACGATGTCCGGGTCGTCGACGAAGTAGACCTGACGGCGCCCCTCGCGCCGGGACCGGACGAGCCCGGCGAGCTTCAGTTTGGTGAGGTGCTGACTCACTGCCGGCAGCGCGCCGCCGACGCGTTCGGCGAGGCCTGTGACATCACTCTCACCCTGCGCGAGGGCCCACACGATGTGCAGTCGGGCCGAGGACGCGAGCAGCCCGAAAGCACCGGCCGCCTCCGCGATGACCTCGGCGGGCGGGTCGTCGAAGGCGGGCCGGTCACCGAAGTCGCGTACGCGCGTCACCACCGTCGTCGTCCTCTTCCACATCCGCTTCGGCTCACCGGGCCAAGGAGGACCCCAGTCTAGGTGGGCACTGTGACGCCCGTATCGCCGCTGTGGCCCGGGTTTACGCGGAAGAGGAGGGGGGTGGTTACGGTGCGGGAGATGCCCCGCAGCCGCCTCCCCGCGCAACGGCCGGTCACTTCGACGCGAGCCCGGGCCGCCTCAAGCGTCTGGTGACCGGGGTGGCGGTCCCGTACGTGATCTTCGAGGTCGCGTACACCTTCTTCAAGTGGTGGGCGAACGACGACCCGACGTACCCGATCAGCCTGCTCGACCCCTGGTACCCGACCTGGTTCCTCGTCGCGCTGTTCGTGTGGCGGCTCACCACTCCGCTGTGGAAGATCGTCCGCCGGCCGGTGCCGCTCGCGCTGGCCATCGCCGTACTCGCCTCCGTCTCCCCCGACATCGGCGACGGCCTCGACCTCCAGCGCGTCCTGCAGTTCCTCCCCTTCTTCGTACTCGGCCCCGTCCTCAAGCCGGAGCACTTCCAGCTCGTACGGCGTCGCGAGGCGCGGTTCCTTGCCGTCCCCGTCTTCACGGCCGCCCTGCTGTTCGCGTACTGGGCGGCCCCGCGCATGAACGCCGCCTGGTTCTACCGACGCGACAGCGCGCAGGAACTCGGCGCCCCCGCCTGGGCTTCGTCGCCAAGGGCTCCCGCTTCCGGGACTGGTACGACCTTCAGTGGCTGCACACCCCGCTCGGCGAGATCACCGTCACGCCGGCGGCAGCCGGCCTCATTACCAGCCTGTGCATCCCGCCCGTGCAGCGCCTGTTCCGCTTCGCGATGGAACCGGAGATGAAGTGGGCGTTCAGGCGGGACGCGGCCCGGATTGCGGGCAGGGGCAGCGCGCGGCGAAGCTGATCAAGCTTCCGGCTACGCGGATGCTGGCAACGGAGGCCATGCGGCTTAAGCTCTCTCCTGGCAACGCGGCACGCGATTGCCTCTAGTTGCCCGGCAGACTGAGAGAGAAGAGTGAGCGAGATGTTTTCGCAGGTCATCGGGGCGACCAGGAGTGCGGGGTAGCGGCCGGTGCACATCGTCATCATGGGGTGCGGCCGGGTGGGTTCCGCCCTGGCCCAGACCCTTGAGCAACAGGGGCACACGGTCGCGGTCATCGACCAGGACCCCACGGCCTTCCGCCGCCTGGGTTCCGGCTTCGGCGGCCGCCGCGTCACCGGGGTCGGCTTCGACCAGGACACCCTGCGCGAGGCGGGGATCGAGGAGGCCGGCGCGTTCGCCGCGGTCTCCAGCGGTGACAACTCGAACATCATCGCCGCCCGCGTGGCCCGCGAGATGTTCGGCATCGAGAACGTCGCGGCCCGTATCTACGACCCGCGTCGCGCCGAGGTCTACCAGCGCCTGGGCATCCCGACCGTCGCGACCGTGCGGTGGACCGCGGACCAGATGCTGCGCAGGCTCCTGCCGTCGGGCGCCGAGCCGCTGTGGCGCGACCCCACCGGGGGCGTCCAGCTCGCCGAGGTGCACGCCTCGGTGGCATGGGTGGGACACAAGATCAGCCGGCTCCAGGAGGAGACCGGCGTCCGGGTCGCGTTCGTCACCCGGCTCGGCGAGGCGATCCTGCCCACGTCGCAGACGGTGCTGCAGGAGGGCGACCTGGTGCACGTGATGATGCGCACCGACGACGTCGAGAAGGTCGAAGCGGCGTTCGCCGAGGGTCCTGAAGAGGAGGGCGGTCACTGATGAGGGTCGCCATTGCCGGAGCGGGCGCGGTGGGCCGTTCCATCGCCGGTGAGCTCCTGGAGAACGGGCACGAGGTCCTTCTCATCGACAAGGCGCCGACGGCCATCTCGGTCGAGCGCGTCCCGCAGGCGGAGTGGCTGCTCGCCGACGCCTGCGAGATCACGTCCCTGGACGAGGCGGCGCTCCAGCGCTGCAACGTGGTCATCGCGGCCACCGGCGACGACAAGGTCAACCTCGTCGTCTCGCTGCTCGCGAAGACCGAGTACGGGGTCCCGCGGGTCGTCGCCCGCGTGAACAACCCGAAGAACGAGTGGCTCTTCAACGAGTCGTGGGGCGTCGATGTCGCGGTCTCCACGCCGCGCCTGATGTCCGCGCTCGTCGAGGAGGCGGTGAGCGTGGGCGATCTGGTCCGCCTGCTGCGCTTCAGCCACGGCGACGCGAACCTGGTGGAGCTGACGCTGCCGCCCGAGTCGGCCCTCGCCGGCACGCGCGTGGGCGACGTCCAGTGGCCCGAGGACACGTCCCTGGTGACGATCATCCGCGGGACCCGCGTCCTGGCCCCGTCCCAGGACGACTCCCTGGAGGCGGGCGACGAGCTGCTGTTCGTGGCGGCCCAGGCCCGTGAGGAACAGCTCGAGGACCTGCTGTCGGTCCGCCGCGAGGACGTCGCGGGCTGACGGTTTTCCCGTAGGTACGCGAATGGGGGCCCGGAGTGTCACACTCCGGGCCCCCATCTCGCCTAGGGGCGTGGGGCTGCGACATGTGCGGCTCCGCCGCGTGGGCGCGACAAGCCCCCACCGGCCCGCGGACGCCGGCGAGCCTCACGCCTCCCGGCGATGACGCGCACCCGTCTCCGTGCCGGCGGCCTTCGCTTCCTTCTCGGCCTTCTCCTGCGCCTCCATCTCCGCGAACACGTCGATGGGAGCGGGCGCCTTCGCCAGGAAAACCCAGGTCAGCCAGACGGCGAGCAGGAACGGGGGGATCTTCAGGGCGATCAGGACCCAGCCGAACTTCGTGGTGTCGGCCCACCAGTACATCGGGAAGAGGATCGCGCACTTGGCGAGCAGGATCAGGCCCCAGGCCCAACTGGCCTTCGCGTAGGCCTTCTTGCGGCCGGGGTTGCGCGTGCGCCAGGAGAGGTTCTCCTTGAAGACCGGCCCGAGGATCAGGCCGATCAGCGGCACCCCGCACAGCGTGGTCACGATGTAGGCGACGGCCAGGCCCAGCGTGTAGAGCATGCCGGGCAGGTAGAAGTCCTTGGCGTTGCCCGTCATCATCGCGAAGACGACGCCGAAGGCCACGCCGAAGACGCCGCTGAAGGCGTGCTTGACGGTGCCCTTCATGACCAGGCGGACCACGACCAGGACCAGGGACACCGCGAGGGCCGCGATGGCCGACATGTGCAGGTCCTTGTTGATCGTGAAGATGGTCACGAAGAGGAGGCCGGGAACGACCGTCTCCACCATGCCCCGCACGCCGCCGAAGGCCTCGAAGAGGGCGGCCTCGGTCACCGCCTTCGAGTCGGCGTCCTGATCCGCGGTCGGCTTGTCGAGGGACGTCACCGGCTACTCCCGTCCGAGCGGTCTGAGTTCGTACTTCGGGTTGAAGAGCACCCTACGGCCCCGGCTCATCGAGACCCGTCCGGAAGCGATCAGCTTGCGGCCCGGTTCGATGCCGACGATGGACCGGCGGCCGAGCCATACGACGTCCAGAGCCGCGGAGCCGTCGAACAGCTCCGCCTCCAGGGCCGGGACTCCGGCGCGTGGTCGGAGGGTGACCGTGCGCAAGGTACCAGTAACGGTGACTATCTGCCGGTCCTGGCAGTCCCCGATGCGGGTACAGCCCGTGGTCTGCGAGTCCTCGCGCAGCTCCTCCGACTCCAGGTCCTCCTGGGAGGAGGACAGCCGGTCGAGCATGCGCCGGAAGCGGCCTGCCGGCTTCTCGGACGGCGTATCGGAACGAGGGACAGCACTCATAAATCAAGCCTACCGGGGGCCGGGGACAACGGATGAGCGGGTCAGCGCTCGAAGCGATACCCCATGCCGGGCTCGGTGATGAAGTGCCGCGGATGGGAGGGGTCGGACTCCAGTTTGCGGCGGAGCTGGGCCATGTAGACGCGCAGATAGTTCGTCTCGGTGCCGTAGGAGGGGCCCCAGACCTCCTGGAGGAGCTGCTTCTGGCTGACGAGGCGGCCCGTGTTGCGGACCAGGACCTCCAGGAGGTGCCATTCGGTGGGGGTCAGGCGCACGTCGCGGCCGTCGCGGTTGACCTTCTTCGCGGCCAGGTCGACGGTGAAGTCGTCGGTCTCGACGATGCCCTCGTCCTCGCCGCCGCCGGTGGGCTCGGCCCGGCGGACCGCGGCGCGCAGCCGGGCCAGGAGCTCGTCCATACCGAACGGCTTGGTGACGTAGTCGTCGGCGCCCGCGTCGAGCGCCTCGACCTTCTCGTCAGAGGAGTGCCGGGCGGACAGCACCAGGATCGGTACGCGGGTCCAGCCGCGCAGGCCCCTGATCACCTCGACGCCGTCCATGTCGGGCAGGCCCAGGTCGAGCACGACCACGTCGGGGTGGAACGCGGCGGCGAGCTGGAGCGCGCCCGCGCCGTCGGCCGCGGCCTCCACCTCGTACTTGCGCGCCTTCAGGTTGATGACGAGGGCGCGCACGATCTGCGGCTCGTCGTCGACCACGAGCACCCGGGTCATGCGTACCTGCCTCTCTGAGCAATGGCTGAGCTGGTGGGGCCGGCCGGCGGGTGGCCGGACGCGGCGGTGAGCGTGAGGACCATGGTCAGGCCCCCGCCGGGGGTGTCCTCCGCCGTGAGCGTGCCGTTCATCGCCTCGACGAAGCCGCGCGCGACGGCGAGGCCGAGGCCCACGCCGGCGCCGCGCGGTGCGTCACCGTAGCGCTGGAACGGGGCGAAGATCCGGTCCTTCGCGGTGTCGGGGACGCCCGGCCCGCGGTCCACGACGCGGACCTCTACGCGGTCGCCGAGCGTGCTGGCGGCGACGAGGACCGTCTCGTCCTCGGGGCTGTATTTGACGGCGTTCTCGACGATATTGGCGACGGCGCGCTCCAGGAGTCCCTTGTCCACGGTGACCATGGGCAGGCTCTCCGGAATGTCGAGGTCGACGCTGCCGTCGGGGACGCCCACCAGCGCCATCGGGACCACCTCATCGAGATCGATCTCGCGCATCAGCGGGGTGACGGTGCCGGTCTGGAGGCGGGACATGTCGAGGAGGTTGCCGACGAGGTGGTCGAGGCGGTCGGCGCCCTCCTCGATGCCGGCGAGGAGTTCCGCCTGGTCCTCCTCGGACCAGGCGACGTCGTCGGAGCGCAGCGAGGACACGGAGGCCTTGATGCCGGCGAGCGGGGTCCGCAGGTCGTGGCTGACGGCGGCGAGCAGGGCGGTGCGGATGCGGTTGCCCTCGGCGAGGGTGCGGGCCTGGTCCGCCTCGGACTGGAGGCGCTGGCGGTCGAGGACGACGGCGGCCTGGGCCGCGAAGGCCGCGAGGACGCGGCGGTCCTCGGCGGGCAGCACGCGGCCGGACAGGGCGAGCGCCATGTGGTCGCCGACCGGCATGTCGACGTCCGCGTCCTCGGGCCGTTCCTGAGGGTGCGGGCCGACGCTGGCGGCGCAGGTCCACGGCTCCACGTCGCCGGCGCGTTCGAGGAGGGCCACGGAGTCCATGGCGAAGGTCTCGCGGACCCGGTCGAGCAGTGCGTCGAGGCTGTCCTCGCCCCGCAGGACACTGCCGGCGAGGAAGGAGAGGATCTCGGACTCGGCCCGCAGCCTGGCGGCCTGGTGGGTGCGCCGTGCCGCCAGGTCGACGACGGAGGCGACCGACACCGCGACGCCTACGAAGATCACGATGGCGACGATGTTCTTGGGGTCGGCGACGGTGAACAGGTGCAGGGGCGGCGTGAAGTAGTAGTTCAGGAGGAGCGAGCCGACGGCGGCCGAGGCCAGGGCCGGCAGGAGGCCGCCGACGAGCGCGGCGGCCACTGTCACGGACAGGAACAGGAGCATGTCGTTGGCGAGGCCGAGATCGGTGGCGACATGGGTGAGCGCGAGGGCCAGCAGGGCGGGCCCGCCGACGCCGACGAGCCAGCCCCAGATGATCCGGGACCGGCCGAGCCGGGCGCCGCGTGCGACGGGCAGGCCGCGACCCTTGGCCACTTCCTCGTGCGTGACGATGTGCACGTCGAGGTCGGGGCCCGACTCGCGGGCGACGGTCATGCCGACGCCGGGTCCGAAGATGTACTGCCATGTCTTGCGGCGCGAGGAGCCGAGGACGATCTGGGTCGCGTTGACACCGCGCGCGAACTCGAGGAGCGCGGCCGGTATGTCGTCCCCTATGACGTGGTGGAAGGTGCCGCCCAGGTCCTCGACGAGGGTGCGCTGGAGCGTGAGTTCCTTGGGGGAGGCGGCGGTGAGGCCGTCGCTGCGGGCGATGTAGACGGCGAGGATCTCGCTGCCCGAGCCCTTGGCGGCCATCCGCGCCGCGCGCCTGACCAGCGTGCGGCCCTCGGGTCCGCCGGTCAGGCCGACGACGATGCGCTCGCGGGCCTGCCAGGTGGAGCGGATGTTGTGTTCGCCACGGTACTGCTGGAGGTATTCGTCGACGCGGTCGGCCACCCACAGGAGGGCCAGTTCGCGCAGGGCGGTGAGGTTGCCGGGGCGGAAGTAGTTGGAGAGGGAGGCGTCGATCCGGTCGGGCTTGTAGATGTTGCCGTGCGCCATGCGACGCCGCAGCGCCTGCGGCGACATGTCGACCAGTTCGATCTGGTCGGCGCGGCGCACGACCTCGTCGGGGACGGTCTCGCGCTGGCGGACGCCGGTGATCGACTCGACGACGTCGCCGAGTGACTCCAGGTGCTGGATGTTGACGGTGGACACGACGTCGATGCCGGCCGCGAGGAGTTCCTCGACGTCCTGCCAGCGCTTGGCGTTGCGCGAACCGGGCACGTTCGTGTGGGCGAGTTCGTCCACCAGGGCGACGTCGGGGTGCCGGGCCAGTACGGCGTCGACGTCCATCTCGGTGAAGACGGCGCCGCGGTAGGTGAGCTCCTTGCGCGAGATCTGTTCGAGGCCGTGGAGCATCACCTCCGTACGGGGCCTGCCGTGGTGCTCGACGAAGCCCACGGCGCAGTCCGTGCCCCGCTCGATACGGCGGTGGCCCTCGGAGAGCATCGCGTAGGTCTTGCCGACGCCCGGTGCCGCACCGAGGTAGATCCGAAGCTTGCCGCGTCCCATGGCCCCATTGTCTTCCCGCTGCACGTGTTGTACGCAGCGTCGACCCTACGGCCACCAATTGCGGCAAATGGGGCGAGGGAGCCCCGGACGTGCGTCTTTGACGCAACTCTGATGCGGGCCGCACCGCACCGGCGGCGTTTCGGTCAGCGCCCCTCCGCTGCGGTGATCTCCGTGATCTCGCCGTCGCGCAGTTCGAGCACCCGGTCGGCGAGGTCGAGCAGCGTCGCGTCGTGGGTGGCGACGAGGGCGGTGACGTGTTCGCTGCGGACGACGGCGCGCAGCAGCTCCATGACGGCGAGCCCGGTCTCGGCGTCGAGCTGGCCCGTGGGTTCGTCGGCGATGAGGAGGGCGGGCCGGTTGGCCAGCGCGCGGGCGATGGCGACGCGTTGCTGCTGGCCGCCGGAGAGTTCGCCGGGGCGCTGCCTGGCGTGGTCGGCGAGGCCGACGAGGGCGAGGAGCAGCTCGACGCGCTCCTCGCGTTCGCGGGGGTCGGCCTTGCGCAGCCGCATCGGCACCCCGACGTTCTCGGCGGCGGACAGGATCGGGATCAGGCCGAAGGACTGGAAGATGAAGCCGATGCGGTCCCTGCGCAGTTCCAGGAGCCCGTTCTCGCCGAGCCCGGAGAGGTCCTGGCCGTCGACGGTGACGCGGCCGCCGTCGGGTTCGTCGAGCCCTCCGACAAGGTTGAGGAGGGTCGTCTTGCCGGATCCCGAGCGGCCCTTGAGGGCGACGAGTTCACCGCGCGGCACCTCGAAGGACACGCCGCGCAGGGCGTGCACGGCCGCGGCCCCGGTGCCGTAGGAGCGGTGCAGGTCCTCGACGACGACCATGGGGCCGGCGCCGTCCTGGTCGAGGACGGCGGCCCCCGCTTCCGTGCTCTCGCTCATGTGCGCTCCCCCGTGCGTTCCCCGGCCGGGCGCCAGTATGGTCACGCGGCGCCCGGCCGGGCAATGGCCGGGATCAGTTGGGGTTCTCGGCGTGGGTCAGGGTCTCCCAGGCGACGAACAGGTTGTTGGAGCCCGCCGGCCGGTTCTGCTCGGTGAGCTTCTGGGTGTTCGTCATGGCGTTGCCGAGGCGGGTGTGCATCGCGTTGTAGCCGACCTCGGTGACGGGTCCGAGCCCGCGCGTGACGGACCCGCCGCACAGCCAGCTCGGCGGCGCCTCGCCCAGCTCGTACTTGGCCTGGAAGCCGAGGGCCTGCTGGAGGCGCTGCCCGACGTCGGTGCCGTACAGGTCCTGGCCCTGGATGCGGCTGGTCTCGGCGATGTGGGAGATGGCGGAGATGCCGTATCCGGTGTGCACGAAGTCGCGGCAGGTCTCCTGAGTGAGGCCGGTGACGAAGGTGGACTGCCCCTGCCAGTAGCTGACGATCTTGGCCTTGGTGTCGAGGTTCTGGCTCGGCACGGTCTTCGGCAGGTCGCCGTCGGAGGCGAGGTAGACGTAGGCGGCCGTGCGCGTACGGAACTTGGCCATGGCCTTGTCGTACGACGTCTTGTCCTCCAGGAAGACGGAGATGCCGACGGCAGCCTCCATCATCGACAGCTCCCAGTTGCCGTTGGAGTTCGAGCCGTTGATGACCTTGGGGAGGTAGACGTCGCGCAGCATCGTCCTGAAACGGCCCTCGTTCGCCCAGCCGCCGGTGTACGTGTACTTGATGATCTCGGCGGCCTTGGGCCAGGAGGAGCCGGCCCAGCCGGTCTGGAGGGGCGCGTTGCTGTTGGTGTGCTCCTTGATGGTGGCCGACCAGGCGTCCATCAGCTCGATGGCCTTCTTCGCGTAGCGGTCGTCGCGCGTGATGTACCAGGCCAGCGCGTCGGTGTACGCGGCTATCGCGTCCTCGCGCTCGTCGGTGCAGCCGTAGTTGGGGTTGGAGTACGAGCCGCACTCGACGGTGGCGCGGGGCTTGGCGGTGCGCGTGAGGGAGGCGTACTTGCTCGCCAGCATCTGGTCGTACGCGCCCTTCCAGGGCTGGGCGCCTGCGTTGACCTTGTCGCGGGCGAAGTCCAGCTGGCCCTTGGAGACGGTGACGCCCGGGTGGGCGAAGGTGGCGGGCGCGGCGTCGGCGCGGTCGGCGCCGGGCCAGGCGAGGAGGGTGGCGACGAGAGCGGCGGTGGTCGTCGCGAGGGTGGCGAGGAGGGCGGTGCGTCGTCTGCGCCGGTGGCGGGCGGGGGCCGGTGTGTTCGGCATGTGGGGGGCCATCCGTTCTTCTATGTGAACGTGAAGTACCTTTATGAACACGGGTGTTGGCCGGAGACCCTAGGTACGTACCAGCCTTCCGTCAAGAGGTGAAGAAAGAGCCGCAGTTCAGCTGTCGGTCCGGTCGTCGCGATCCGGCCATACACCCACGTGGCCCGCCTCACCCGTAAGCCGAACCCGACCGCGGAGCCCGTACCGCTCCACGTAGTCGCACGGCAGCTGGAGCCGGCCGCCCGGTCCAGAACCGTGAACTCCTCGCCCTCTCCCCCGCGTTCGCGCAGCGTCTCCGCCGACGTGCGGCCGTCGCGGATGCGGACCGTGCGGCGCACCTGGCCGGACACGAGCGGGTCGTGGGTGACGACGAGAACGGTCGCCCCCAGCTCCTCGTCTGCACGGCGCAGGGCCGTGAGCACGTCCCCCCGCTCGCCGTGTCGAGCTCGTCGGCCGGCAGGACACGCGGCGCGTTCGCCGTGGCCACCGCGACCGCGACGCGCTGCTGCTCGCCCCGGACAGCTCGGCGGGGCGCCGGTCGCGGCAGTGTGCGATGCACAGCACGTCGAGCAGTTCGGCGGCCCGCGCGGGCCGCCTGTCGCGGGGCACGCGCGCGTACTTCATCGGCAGGGCGACGTTCTCCAGGGCGGTGAGGTACGGCAGGAGGTTGCGCCCGGACTGCTGCCACACGAAGCCGACGGTGCGCGGCGGTAACCGAGGCGCTCCCTGCGGCTCATCGCGAGCAGGTCGTGCCCGGCGACTCCGGCACGCCCCGCGGTGGGCAGGTCCAGGCCCTGGAGCGCCTGCACATCGACCTCCTCGGTACGGAAGACGCGCACCAGGTTGCCGCAGACGACCAGACCCTCGTCGGCCGCGGGCCTGCTCGCGTCGCGGGCCCGCGCCTCAAGCCTGTGCAGGTCGGTGTCAGTCATCGCCTCTCCCCACGCGCAGAACGGCGCCGAGACCGCGACGCCTGCCGATCAAGGTCTCCACACCGGCCGCGGCGGCCACCAGCACACCGAGCCCGACACCCAGGGCCGCGGTCAGCGGCACAGCCGGAGCCGCTTCTTGTCGGCGGTGCGCACGGTGAAGCTGTCACGCGCGCGGGCACCGAGTTCGGAGGCGAGCACCTCGTTCAGCGCGGTCTCCGCGTCGCCTCCGCCACGCGGCCGGCGCCCGGACACGAGTTCGGCGTGCTGTCCCGCCCCTTCGAGGGCGACGACGGCGACGGTCGCGTCGGCGCGGGGCGCCCTGCGGCCTCGACGACGGGCGTTCGGTGGAGCGGGCGGACGGCGCCCGCAGCACGGACCAGGTGTGGTGCGGGAAGTAGTTACGGTCGAGCGCGGACCGCACATCGCGGTCCAACTCCCGTCCGCCGGCGGCACGGTAGCCCCCGGACACCTCGACGACAGCGGCTGGATCGGCGGCCGGCCGGCGCTGCGCCCTCGACAGCGTTCTCGGCGAGCGCGGCGAGCACCATGGCCGCGAGCAGGACCGCGAGCCCGTCGGCACACAGAACCAGCCGTGGTGCCCGCTCCTCCGCACCATGGCAGGCACCCGCCGTACGTCCACGAACCGGTCTCCCCGTGTGCGCGGCACATCAGAGGGTTGCGCGAAGGTCTCGCAATGGTCTGGACAACCTTCAACTGCCCGGCCGCGCAACGCCGATGGGCCGCACACTCCCGAGGAGTGCGCGGCCCATCGATGGCCGTACAGGTGCGGCTCAGCGCACCTCGGTGATCTCGGGGCCGCGTGCCAGCTGCCCCATGCCGCCCGCGAACCGGGAGCCTTCCTGCGGCTCCTGCTGCACGCCCTCGGCGACCATCTGCGCGTCGTCCGGCAGCTTCAGGACGATCGGGTCGCGCGGGGCCATCGGGCCCTCACCACGGACCACGACGGTGTCCCGGAAGATCTGCTCGAGGAGCCCGGCGGCCTGCGGCTGCACCGCGCCCTGCCCGGAGATCACTCCGCGCAGGAACCAGCGGGGGCCGTCGACGCCGATGAACCGGACGACCTGGAAGCCGCCCGTGCCGTCCGGCAGCTGCACCGGCACCTGGGCCCGCAGCTCCCAGCCGAGCGGACCCTCGACCTCGTCGATCACGCCACCCTGCTGAGTGATGCCCGAGGCGATCTCCTCACGGACCTCGCCCCAGATGCCCTCCTTCTTGGGGGCGGCGAAGCCCTGGAGCTGCACGGCGCTGTCCTGGAGGACGACGGTGGCCGCGACGATCGCGTCGCCCGCGACCTCGACCCGCAGCTCCATGCCCTCGACTCCGGGTACGAAGAGTCCGCCCAGGTCCACGCGGCCCTCACCGGGCTCACGGACCTCGGAGGCGTCCCAGGGGCCGTCGGGACGCGGCTCGGGCTCGAGCCGCACGCGCTGCGGCTCGCCCTCGTCAGCGTCGCTGTCGCCGGCTACGCCGTCGACGACCTGCTCGGCCTCGCCCGCCGCGTCATCGGCGGCGCCGTTCTTCTTGCGACGTCCGAACACGTCACTGTCCTTCCCGGTCGGATACGACCGATGCGTATCGATTCCCACCCTGATGCCCACCCGGGCCCGGCCCCACGGCGGCATGACCACCGGTGGACCCGAAGCCCCCCTCGGCCCGCGCCGAGTCGGGAAGCTCCGCCACCTCCTGGAAGCGCACCTTCTCGACCTGCTGGACGACCAGTTGGGCAATCCGGTCGAAGCGCTCGAACCGCACGCTGTCGCGCGGGTCGAGATTCACCACGATCACCTTGATCTCTCCACGGTACCCGGCATCCACCGTCCCTGGGGCATTCACCAGGGCGACACCGCAGCGGGCGGCGAGGCCGGATCTCGGGTGCACGAAGGCGGCGTACCCCTCGGGCAGCGCGATCGACACCCCCGTGGGGAGTACGGCCCGCTCGCCCGGCGCGAGCTCGCACGCCTCGGTGGTCCGCAGATCCGCGCCCGCGTCACCGGGGTGCTCGTACGACGGCAGCGGTACGTCGGGGTCGACGCGCCTGATCAGCACGTCGAGAGGGGCTCGGGTCACGGGTTCACCTCGAAGGCACGGGTGCGCCGGACCTGGTCCGGGTCGCTCATGGCCGCCTGGATCTCCTCCGGGCGTCCGTTGTCGATGAAGTGGTCGACCTTCACCTCGATGAAGAGGGCCTCTGCGCGGACCGCGACGGGCCCGTCGGGGCCGCCGATCCGGCCGGTGGCGGTCGAGTAGATCTTGCGGCCGGCGACGGCGGTGACCTCGGCGTCCAGGTACAGCACGGTGTCCACGGGCACGGGCCGCACGAAGTCCGTCTCGAGCCGGCCGGTCACCGCGATGACACGCAGCAGCCAGTTCAGCGAGCCGAGCGTCTCGTCGAGGGCGGTGGCCAGGACTCCGCCGTGCGCGAGGCCGGGCGCGCCCTGGTGGGCGGGGCGCACCGTGAACTCGGCGGTGACGCGGACGCCGTCCTGCGCGCGCGCCGCCAGGTGCAGCCCGTGCGGCTGTTCGTCGCCGCAGCCGAAACAGTGTCCGTAGTGCGCGCCGAGGAGCTCGCCGGGTGCGGGGGCATCGGGGTGCCGCACGGGCGCTATGGCGTCGGCGGGGGGCGTCAGAGCTGCAGAAGTACCACTCACAGGCGCAGACCTTACCCGCGCGTCCTGGGAGAAAGCGCACCGTGCCAAGCTTGGCTGCATGGAGCTCTCCACCGCACCGTTCGAAGAACGCCTCACCGCCCCCCGCTCGTGGTGGCTCGTCTCACTCCTGCTCGGCGTCGCCTGCGCCCTGATCCTGCTGCCGTTCGGCACGCTGCCACTGCTCGGAGGGCTTGTCGGCGGGACGGCCGCGGCGGCGGTGGTGACGAGTTCGTACGGCTCCGTGCGCATCCGTGTCGTGGCGGACTCGCTGGTCGCCGGGGACGCGAAGATCCCGCTGTCGGCGCTGGGTGACGCGGAGATCCTGGACGCCGAGGGGGCGCGCGCCTGGCGCACGCACAAGGCCGACCCGCGCGCCTTCATGCTGCTGCGCAGCTATGTGCCGACGGCCCTGCGCGTGGACGTCACCGACCCGCAGGACCCGACCCCGTACCTGTACCTGTCGACGCGGGACCCGAAGGGGCTGGCCAAGGCGCTCGGCAAGTAGCACCGGTCAGTTTCCGAGCTCCTTGGGCTCGGACGCGTCGCCCGGGATCAGCGGGTGCGGGTCGCTGGGGCGCTCCAGGGGCGGCAGTTCCGGCAGGGCGTCCCAGGGGACCTGGATCTTGCGCAGGTCCTTGCGGATCCGCCCCGCGAGCTTCTTGGTGTCGCGGCGGTTCATGACCGCCCCGACCGCGGCACCGACCATGAACGGCATCAGGTTCGGCAGGTTGCGCACCATGCGCTTCATGATCTGCTGGCGCAGCTCGCGCTTCATCTGGCCGCCGAGCGCCGCGTTGATCGTCGCGGGCTTCGTCACCTCGATGCCGCGCTCCTCGGTCCACGAGGCCAGATAGGCGGCGCTGCGGTCCTTGAGGGCGCCGGGCGGGCGCACGCCGTAGACCTCGTGCAGCTCGGCGACGAGCTTCATCTCGATGGCGGCGACGCCGGTGATCTCGGCCGCAAGCTCCGCGGGCATCGCGGGCGGTACGGGCATCATCGCGGCGGCGCCGATCCCCGCACCCACGGTGGAGGTGGCGTTGGCCGCGCCCGCGACGAGTTTGTCCGCGAGCTGTTCGGCGCTCAGGCCGGGGAACTGTCTGCGCAGGGTCGCCAGATCGCGCACCGGTACACGCGGCGCGTTCTCGATAATCCGGTCGGCGAGGTAGCCGAGTCCTGCTTTGGCGGCGGTGCCGCTCTTGCGGACGCCGTCTCTGACGGCGGCCACACGGCGCCTGGCGACCTGTGCACGGCCGCCGATCGGCGCTTGGTCACCCGCGGTGGGCACGGCGGGCAGGTCGCTGAATCCCGCCGCCGCGAGGTCGCCCGTCACCTCTCGGTCGTCGGCGTCCTCGAGCGAGGCTGCTCCAGTGGGGGAAGAGCCTCGCTCGTCGTCACGCACGCCGTCGTCGGACGGGCCACCGTCCGCTTCCCGGTCCTTCCGGGAGCGGCGCTTCCAGGGCGGGGTCGAGCCAGTCACGGCCGACCCTGCCTCAGTCGCAGTCGCGGCAGATCGGCTGGCCGTTCTTCTCCCTGGCCAGCTGGCTCCTGTGGTGCACCAGGAAGCAGCTCATGCAGGTGAACTCGTCCTGCTGCTTGGGCAGGACCCGGACGGCCAGCTCCTCGTTCGAGAGGTCGGCGCCGGGGAGCTCCAGGCCTTCGGCGGCCTCGAACTCGTCGACGTCGACCGACGAGGTCGACTTGTCGTTCCGCCGAGCCTTGAGCTCCTCGATGCTGTCCTCGTTGACGTCATCGTCGGTCTTGCGTGGGGTGTCGTAATCCGTTGCCATGTGTCGCTCTCCCCCTCTGGGTGTATGCGGTGTCTCCAGCGCACAACGCGCGGGAGGCCGGACTTTGTGCCCGACCTGAGGCGGAGATTTTGCCTCACATCAAGGTCTGTTACTCAATCGACACCCAACCGGATCCCTCATGAGTGATCGGGTTGGATGGCGATCGGGACCGTACACGGTCCGAAGGTGGCACCTCACGGGCGCCACCCCGTGTACTTCCCGTGATCCGGACCCCTGAAAACCCGGATTTTCCCGGCTTTCCGGGGGCTTTCACGATCACGGAGAGTAGATGGCCGGAAATTCGCCCTTGTGATCGATCACACACGGTCTCCCCGGGATCAGGTCCCGAAAATTCCGCTAAAAGCGAACTCGCCCGGCACGTCGGCGGAAGCATCTCAGATCGGTCGCCGACCCGCATCTCGGAAGGCTCGAATCGGCGGGTGACACGCGTCTCGGAGGCCTCAGATCGGCAGGGTGACCCGCATGACGAGCCCACCCCCTTCACGCGGCTCCGCGATGATACGGCCCCCATGAGCGCGCGCCACCGAGCGGGCGATCGACAGACCGAGCCCCACTCCCTTGTCGCTCCCGGTGCGCTCGGTGCGCAGCCGCCGGAACGGCTCGAAGAGGTTGTCGATCTCGTACGCGGGCACCACGGGCCCCGTGTTGGACACCACGAGGACCGCCTGGCCGTGCTGGGCCTCGGTGGTGACCTCGACCCAGCCGCCCTCCGGGACGTTGTACCGGACGGCGTTCTGGACGAGGTTCAGGGCGATGCGCTCCAGGAGCACGCCATTGCCCTGGACGACGGCCTCTTTGCGCTCGCCGCGGATCTCGACGCCCTTCGCGTCGGCCTCCGAGCGGGTCTGGTCGATGGCCTGCGAGGCGACCTCGGCGAGGTCGACCGGCTTGCGCTCCACGATCTGGTTGTCACTGCGGGCGAGCAGGAGCAGGCCCTCGACGAGCTGCTCGCTGCGCTCGTTCGTCGCCAGGAGCGTCTTGCCGAGCTGCTGGAGCTCCACCGGCGCTCCTGGGTCGGAGAGGTGGACCTCGAGCAGTGTGCGGTTGATCGCGAGCGGCGTGCGCAGCTCGTGCGACGCGTTGCCGACGAACCGCTGCTGCGCGGTGAAGGCTCTCTCCAGGCGGTCGAGCATGTCGTCGAAGGTGTCGGACAGCTCTTTCAGCTCGTCGTCCGGGCCGTCCAGCTCGATGCGCCGCGACAGGTCCGTGCCGGCCACCCGGCGCGCGGTGCGCGTGATGCGGCCCAGCGGGGACAGCACGCGGCCCGCCATCGCGTACCCGAAGGCGAACGCGATCACGGCGAGGCCGAGCAGTGCGAGGAGCGAGCGACTGAGGAGGTTGTCGAGTGCGTGTTGACGCATCTCGTTGACGCACTCGTTCAGCGCGGAGTTGAGCTGGCTGGTCGTGGGGTGGTCGGGGAGACCTGTGAAGTTGCGGCAGGTGCCGCTGCTCACCGTGCCGCCCGTGACCGTGAACGGCAGGTCACTGCCGACGTTCAGGGCCTGCGCGGCGAGCAGATAGATGATCGACAGCAGCAGAATGCCGGCGATCAGGAACATGCCGCCGTACAGCAGGGTGAGGCGTATGCGGATGGTGGGGCGCAGCCACGGGTAGGGCGGCTCGGCTTTTCTGGGGTCCCACGTGGGTTTCGGAGGCGCGGCCGGTGGCGCGGGTGACGAGGCCACAGGGGATCAGATCCGGTATCCGGAGCCGGGCACGGTCACGATGACGGCTGGCTCTCCGAGCTTGCGGCGCAGGGTCATGACGGTGACCCGTACGACGTTCGTGAAGGGGTCCGTGTTCTCGTCCCAGGCCTTCTCCAGGAGCTGCTCGGCCGAGACGACGGCGCCCTCGCTGCGCAGCAGCACCTCGAGGACGGCGAACTCCTTGGGCGCGAGCTGGATCTCCTTGCCGTCGCGCAAGACCTCGCGGCGGTTCGGGTCGAGCTTGATGCCCGCGCGCTCGAGGACGGGCGGCAGCGGCACACTCGTACGGCGTCCGAGCGCCCGCACGCGGGCCGTCAGCTCGCTGAACGCGAACGGCTTGGGCAGGTAGTCGTCGGCACCGATCTCGAGGCCCTCGACGCGGTCGCTGACGTCGCCGGAGGCGGTCAGCATCAGGACGCGGGTCGGCATGCCGAGTTCGACGATCTTGCGGCAGACGTCGTCGCCGTGCACGAGCGGGAGGTCCCGGTCGAGGACGACCACGTCGTAGTCGTTCACGCCGATGCGCTCGAGGGCGGCCGCGCCGTCGTACACGACGTCGACGGCCATGGCCTCCCGGCGCAGTCCGGTGGCCACCGCATCGGCGAGCAGCTGCTCGTCCTCGACGACGAGTACGCGCACGTCGCTGTCCTTCCTGTGTGACCTGCGGGCAGGTTTTGAGCACCTGTGAGCAGGTCGGGGTCGTGGAGTGTGGCCTCCATCCTGCCCCTTTCGGCCATAAACCGGCTGTAAGGCGGTGGGGCGCACAGGGAATGCGGATTTTCTCGCCGGTCGAGGTTTCTGTGGAAGTGAGCGCGGGGAGGACGGATTTACACCCGCGATCACGCTTTGTATGTGGCGTGCCACGACCCGCTTTCCGCAGGGCGGTTTGAGTCGTGATCGCCCCTTCCGAGGGCACACCCCCGTGCCACCGACCCACGACCCAGGACGAGGGGGCGCAACCATGGACGCATTCACCGCAGGACTTCTGCAGCGCATCAAGGCGACCGAGTCCGATCTGAGCCGGGCTCGCGAGACGGGCGACGAATTCCTCGTCGAGATCGAGCAGGACGAGCTGGACGACCTGCATCGGCTCGCCGCCGAACACGGCGTGGAGCTCGGCGTCTCGCGCGTCTGACGCAGCACGGAAGGGCCCCGGCGCCTGGTCGATCCAGGCAGGCGCCGGGGCCCTTCTCTGTGCTCAGCAGGCTGGGGACGCCCTTCAGTCGTGCCAGGCCCCGAGCTCCTCAAGGCGGTTCTGGAGCTGCTCGAAGAGTCCGGGCGGCGCCGCGATCGTCAGCTCGCCGGACGGCACTTCGCCCGGACGGCCACCGGTGAGCGCGCCCGCCTCCCGCGCGATGAGGTCGCCGGCCGCGAGGTCCCAGGGGTTCAAGCCGCGCTCGTAGTACGCGTCGAGGCGTCCGACGGCGACGTCGCAGAGGTCGATGGCGGCCGAACCGCCACGCCGGATGTCGCGCACGTGAGGCACCAACTCCCGTACGACATCGGCCTGGTGGGCCCGGCGGGCGGCGAGGTAGCCGAATCCCGTGCCGACCAGCGCCTGCTCGAAGGGGGGCGCCACGCGCGCGTGTGCCGGGCGGTCGTTCACGTACGCGCCCTGGCCGAGGACCGCGCGGTAGGTCTCTCCGCGCAGGGGCGCGGCGACGACCCCGACGAGGGTCTCGTCGCCCTGGAGCGCGGCGATGGAGACCGACCATTCGGGGCGCCCGTACAGGTAGTTGACCGTTCCGTCGATGGGGTCGATCACCCAGGTGATCCCGCTGCTGCCCTCGGTGCTCGCGCCCTCCTCGCCCAGGACGCCGTCGTCCGGCCGTCGCTCCGCGAGGAAGCCCGTGATCAGCTTCTCGGAGGCGATGTCCATCTCCGTGACGACGTCCACGGCGCTGGTCTTGGTGGCGGCGACGCCGAGGTCGGCGGGGCGTCCGTCGCGCAGGAAGGTCCCGGCGCGGGCGGCGGCCTCCAGGGCGACCTCGAGGAGTTCGGCCTTCAGGTCTGTCACGTCGGGATCCTTACGCGTACGGGCTGTCGGCGCCCGCGGCCGCGGGCTTGGGGGCACGGGAGGGGCAGCAGCCCACCGGGCAGAGGTTGTGGCTCGCGCCGAGCGCGCCCAGGGCACAGGGCGTGACGGCCCGGCCGCTCTCGGCGGCGGACCGTTCGAGGACGAGGTCGCGGACGGCGGCGGCGAAGCGGGGGTCCGCGCCGACCGTGGCGGAGCGGCGCACCGGGAGGCCGAGCTCGGCGGCCTTGGCCGTGGCCTCGGTGTCGAGGTCGTAGAGGACTTCCATGTGGTCGGAGACGAAGCCGATGGGCGCCATCACGACGGCCGGCACACCGGCACTGTGCCGCTCCTCGAGGTGGTCGCAGATGTCGGGCTCCAGCCACGGGATGTGCGGGGCGCCGGAACGCGACTGGTAGACGAGCTGCCAGGGGTGGTCGATGCCGGTCTCCTCGCGGACCGCGTCGGCGATCGCGCGCGCGACGTCCAGGTGCTCCTTCACGTAGGCGCCGCCGTCGCCGTGGTCACCCACGGGCCCGGAGACGTCGGCTGCCGCGGTCGGGATGGAGTGCGTCGTGAACGCGATGTGGGCGCCGTCCCGTACGTCGTCGGGGAGGTCGGCGAGCGACTTCAGGACACCGTCGATCATGGGGCGCACGAAGCCGGGGTGGTTGAAGTAGTGCCGCAGCTTGTCGACGCGCGGCACCTCGAGCCCCTCCGCTTCGAGGGCGGCGAGCGAGTCCGCGAGGTTCTCGCGGTACTGCCGGCAGCCCGAGTACGACGCGTACGCGCTGGTCGCGAGGACGAGGATGCGCTCGTGGCCGTCGGTGACCATCTCGCGGAGGGTGTCCGTCAGGTACGGCGTCCAGTTCCGGTTGCCCCAGTGGACGGGCAGGTCGAGGCCGTGGTCCGCGAAGTCCTTGCGGAGCGCGTCCAGCAGGGCGCGGTTCTGCTCGTTGATGGGGCTGACCCCGCCGAACAGGAAGTAGTGCTGCCCCACCTCTTTGAGCCGCTCCTTGGGGATTCCCCGGCCGCGCGTCACGTTCTCCAGGAACGGGACCACGTCGTCCGGGCCTTCGGGGCCTCCGAACGAGAGCAGCAGCAGGGCGTCGTAGCCGTCGAAGGGCGTGGGATCGAGCGCATCGGACATGCCTTTGATCCTGCCATCCGTCACTGACGGGCGGAAAACGGGCATGCCCGCAAGCCCCGGGACCCGTAAGCTGTCTTGGCCACCTACGCGCCTTACCGGAGTCGACTTGCCCAGCCCCTACCGCGCCATATTCGCCCTGCCCGGCACCAAGAGCTTCTCGGTCGCCGGGTTCCTGGGCCGGATGCCCCTGTCGATGATGGGCATCGGGATCGTCACGATGGTCTCCCAGCTGACCGGCCGATACGGGCTCGCGGGTGCCCTGTCCGCCACCGTGGCACTCTCGGCGGCGGCCATCGGCCCGCAGATCTCACGCCTCGTCGACCGGCACGGACAGCGCCGTGTGCTGCGGCCCGCGGCCCTGGTCTCGCTGGTCGCGGTCGCCGGTCTGCTGCTGTGCGCGAAGTTCGAGGCGCCGGACTGGACACTGTTCGTCTTCAGCGCCCTGATCGGCTGTGTGCCGAGCGTCGGCTCGATGGTCCGGGCGCGCTGGGCGGCCCTCTACAGGGACACCCCTCAGCTGCACACCGCGTACTCCTTCGAGTCCGTCATCGACGAGGTGTGCTTCATCTTCGGGCCGATCATCTCGATCGGTCTGTCGACGGCATGGTTCCCGGAGGCGGGGCCCCTGCTCGCGGGCTGCTTCCTCGCTGCCGGGGTCTTCTGGCTGACCGCGCAGCGCGCGACCGAGCCGGTGCCGCATCCGCGCGGACAGCACTCCGGGGGGTCCGCCCTGAGGTCGCGCGGTCTTCAGGTCCTGGTGGCCACGTTCGTCGCGACGGGCACGATCTTCGGTGCGGTGGACGTGGTGACCGTCGCGTTCGCCGAGGACGAGGGCCACAAGGCGGCGGCCAGTCTCGTGCTCGCGGTGTACGCGGCGGGTTCCTGCGCCGCCGGAGCGGTCTTCGGACTGCTGCACTTCAAGGGGGCGCCCGCGCGCAGGTGGCTGGTCGGTGTCTGCACGACGGCCGTGAGTATGATCCCCCTCCTACTGGTCGGGAACCTTCCGTTTCTGGCCGTGGCGCTCTTTGTCGCGGGCCTGTCCATCGCGCCGACGATGATCACGACGATGGCCCTCGTCGAGCAGCACGTACCACGCGCGAAACTGACCGAGGGCATGACCTGGGTGAGCACCGGACTGGCGGTCGGTGTCGCGCTCGGCTCCTCCGCGGCCGGCTGGGTGATCGACGCCGCCGGTGCGAAGGCCGGGTACGGGGTTCCGGCCGTGGCCGGCGCCGTCGCGGTGGCGGTCGGGTTCCTGGGGTACCGCCGGCTGAAGCAGCCGGTGCCGCAGCGGGGAGGAACCAATGAGCACGGGGAACTCGGGCAGCGACACGACGAACGCCCGGCAGGCCAGGACACGGAACGAACCGTGGCGTAACTGGGCGGGGAACGTCACCGCGCGGCCGGTCCGCGAGGTGACGCCCGCGTCGGTGGAGGAGCTGTCGGCGGCCGTCCGCGCGGCGGCCGATGACGGCCTCAAGGTGAAGGCCGTCGGTACGGGACACTCGTTCACCGCGGCGGCGGCCACCGACGGTGTGTTGATACGCCCTCAACTGTTGACCGGCATCCGCAACATTGACCGCGACGCCGGCACCGTCACGGTGGAGGCCGGCACCCCGCTCAAGAGGCTCAACCTGGCCCTGGCCCGCGAGGGCCTGTCGCTCACGAACATGGGCGACATCATGGAGCAGACCGTCTCGGGCGCGACCAGCACGGGCACGCACGGCACGGGCCGAGAATCGGCGTCGATATCCGCGCAGATCAAGGGCCTCGAACTGGTCACCGCCGACGGCACGGTCCTCACCTGCTCGGAGAAGGGGACGGCAGAAGAACGCGCGGTCTTCGCGGCTGCACGGATCGGACTCGGCGCCCTGGGCATCATCACGGCGATCACGTTCGCCGTGGAGCCGATCTTCCTGCTCACCGCCCGCGAGGAGCCGATGACCTTCGACAGGGTCGCGAGCGACTTCGACGCGCTGTACGCGGAGAACGAGCACTTCGAGTTCTACTGGTTCCCGCACACGGGCAACTGCAACACCAAGCGCAACAACCGCAGCGCCGGCCCGGAAGCCCCTGTCAGCAGGTTCAGCAGCTTCCTCGAGGACGAGCTCCTGTCGAACGGCCTCTTCCAGGCGGTCAATTCACTCGGCCGCGCGGTCCCCTCGACGATCCCGTCGATCGCCAAGATCTCCAGCCGCGCGCTCTCCGCCCGCACCTACACGGACATCCCTTACAAGGTCTTCACGTCCCCGCGCCGCGTCCGCTTCGTGGAGATGGAGTACGCCGTTCCGCGGGCGGCCCTCGTCGAGACTCTGCGCGAGCTGAAGACCATGATCGAGCGCTCGAACCTGCGCATCAGCTTCCCGGTCGAGGTCCGCACGGCCCCCGCGGACGACATCACGCTCTCCACGGCGTCCGGCCGGGAGAGCGCGTACATCGCCGTCCACATGTACAAGGGCACCCCGTACCAGGCCTACTTCACCGCGGCCGAGCGCATCTTCACCGCGCACGAGGGCCGGCCGCACTGGGGCAAGGTGCACACGCGCGACGCGGGCTACTTCTCGACGGTCTATCCGCGCTTCGGCGAGTTCACGGAGCTGCGCGACCGTCTCGACCCGGACCGCCTGTTCGCCAACGACTATCTGCGCCGGGTCATCGGCGACTGACCGCGCTCACCCCTCGGGCGTCTCGTCCTGCTGCTGCGGCACGTCAGCTCCGTCGCCGCTCTCCGAGGTGCTCGGAGTGGGCGTCGGGGCAGGCGTCGGCGTGGACTTGTCCCCGCCGGTCCCGGAACCGCTGCCCGAGCCGTTGTCGTGACCGGTGTGGGAGTCCTCGCTCGCGCTGGGCGTGGGCGTGGGCTGCACGGTGTCTCCCGTCTGCCTCCCGCCCCCGTCCTGCGGCGTGCCGCTCTGCGTCCCGGAGCTGCTGCTGTCCGACGGCTCCTGCGAGGTGCTCGGCACGGGGGTGTGGTCGTTGCGGGACGGGTGGCCGCCTCCGCCGGTGAAGGCCTCGCGAAGCGTGGTCCGCTGCCCGTCACCGCTGAAACTCTGCCCCGAGGCGAGTTCGTACGTCGTGATGCCGGCCATCGTCACTCCGAAGACCACGGCAGCGGCGACGAGAGGCCGCTTCCAGCTCCGCACACGCGCGCGATGCGTGGTCCCTTCGGTGTACTCGTCGCCCAAGTCGCCCGGCGGAGGCGGCAGTTCCGACCTGACGGCCCCGACCCCTCCCCCGTCCGCCGGTGCGGCACGCAGCACGCGCGTAGCGTCGTCCACGGCACCGGGACCGGCTCCGGCCCCGACCCTCAGCAACTGGGTCTTCTCAGCGGCGGCACCACCGGCCGTCAGAAGCTGTGTCCGATCCGGATCGCCGGCATCCGCCGTGAGGAGCTGTGTCCGCTCGGCGTCCAGGGCCGGGAGGACAGTCGTCGCGTCGGCGCCCTGTGCCGATGCGCCGCTCATCCCCCACGACGTGGTCCTCGGCGGCACGTCCGCCCGCATCGCCGCCGTGGCCGCGGGCGGCGTCACGGAGGCGGGGACCATGTCGGACCGGAAGGTCTCCGGTACCGGACGCCCGTCGTCCGTCACCGGGGTCTGCCGGCCCTTCGGTATCGCCTGGCCCGCGACGTCACGTATCTGCTCGCCCGTGCGCCGGAAGAAGTGCTGGAAGAGCGAGCCACCGCAAGTGGCCAGCGCGCTCACCACGCCCGCGCCCACGATCGTCCCGTACACACCGAGCCCGGCGGCCAGCTTGGCGGCCACCACGGCGGCCACGGCGCTGCCCGCCACCTGCGGCACATTCAGGTCGAGCCGCTTCCCCTTGGGCTTTTCTTGTGCATCCTGGGAGGTTTCCGGCTTCTCACCCATCTCCGACCCTTGCCTGCCTTTCTCGACTTACTTCACGAGAAAGGGACGGATGGACGAAGTGATTAGTTCCGTTTCTGGGGATTTCGTGAAGCACGCCACGTCCATGAACCCCGAACGAGGGACGCCCCGTACTCAACTCCCGTCCCCCATGAGAACTTCGATGGCGTGCCGGTCCACCCGAGTGGCCCGAATGGAGTACCGTTGCGAGCCCTGGGTCCGGTCTCCCGTCAGGGCGCCCGGGGCCTTCCAGGACCGCCGGGAGGGGGTTCGTTGCACAGGGTGACGAGCTCGGTCACTTAGCGTTGCGAACAGGTAACCGTGCCATAACGGCGATCCAGGGCCCATGCCCGACACGCCGGGCAACTCGGCAAGGTTGTGGCAGGCTGCACCCGGGCAGGCCACACTCGACTAGCGGAAGCAGCGACGCACGTGACGTCGGCAGGCACCACCCGGGAGGTCCCCATGCCCGAACTGCGTGTCGTGGCCGTCTCTAACGACGGCACACGGCTGGTGCTGAAGGCTGCGGACAGCACGGAGTACACGCTTCCGATCGATGAGCGCCTCCGGGCCGCCGTGCGCGGCGACCGTCCGCGCCTCGGCCAGATCGAGATCGAGGTGGAGAGCCATCTCCGCCCCCGCGACATTCAGGCGCGCATACGTGCCGGTGCCTCCGCCGAGGAGGTGGCCCAGCTCGCCGGCATCCCCGTCGACCGCGTCCGCCGCTTCGAGGGCCCTGTCCTCGCGGAGCGCGCCTTCATGGCCGAGCGCGCCAGGAAGACCCCTGTACGCCGTCCCGGCGAGAACGCGGGCCCC
This sequence comes from Streptomyces sp. CB01635, assembly GCF_002803065.1. Classification (GTDB taxonomy): domain Bacteria; phylum Actinomycetota; class Actinomycetes; order Streptomycetales; family Streptomycetaceae; genus Streptomyces. The sequence goes on along the minus strand of NZ_NNBL01000001.1, from coordinate 139,997 downwards.
CAGCTCGGCGAGGCGGTGCAGGAGCGTCTGGTGCTGCGCGGCGCCGACAAGGAGACCGTCCAGTGGGACTCGTGGCGCCGCGACGACGGCACCTGGGAGGTCCTGCTCGTCTACCTGGTCGCGGGTGAGCCGCACTCGGCGAGCTGGACGTACGACCCGCCCCGGCGGCTCGTCCAGGCCGTCGACGACGAGGCCCGCTCGCTCATCGGTGAGACCGACGACATCGCCACGCCGGAACCCAGCTTTCCGTTCGTGCCGCGCATCGCGAGGCTGCCCCGCGACCGCCCGCTCGACCGGGCCCTCGACCGGCAGTTGGAGCGCCCCACGCTGCCGGCCCCCGCACCGGAGATCACCGAGGAGAGCCCGGCGGCCGTCTCCGCCGCCGAGCGTGACTCGCTGACCAGCCTTCTGGAAGCCGTACCCAGCTACCGCGGCGACATCGTGGTCCCCGAGCGCCCCACGGTGCCCGCGCCCGATCCCGTCACGGACGAGCCGGAGCCCGCCGAGGCGGAGGAGCCCCCGGCGCCCGCCGCGTCCGCGGGAGCGGGTTCCGCCTACGCGGACGTCCTCATGCCGCGCAGCGTCGCGGGACACCGGGACCGCCTCACCGGCACCACCGACCGCCAGGCCGAGGCCGACGGAGTCCGTCCCGGACGGCGCGCGGCCGTGCCGAGCTGGGACGAGATCGTCTTCGGCACGCGCCGCAAGAAGCAGGACTAGCCGCAAGCGGTACGCAGAAGAGGCCCGCGCCCATCGGCGCGGGCCTCTCGCGTACTCACCTGCCGAAGCCCTACTGCGGCTCGGGGCCGGTCGCGACGGGGCGTGACTCGTCCGAGGACCACTCGGACCACGAACCGACGTACAGCGCCGCGTCGATGCCCGCGACCGCGAGGGCGAGCACCTCGTGGGCGCCCGAGACGCCGGAGCCGCAGTACACGCCGACCTCGCCCGAATCCCCGGACGCGCCAAGGGACTTGAAGCGGGAGGCGAGCGCGTCGGCGGGCAGGAACCGGCCGTCCTGCGCCACGTTCTCCGACGTCGGCGCGGACACCGCGCCCGGGATGTGACCGCCGACGCGGTCGATCGGCTCCACGTCGCCCCGGTAGCGCTCGGCGGCGCGGGCGTCGAGCAGGATCCCCGAACGCGCCAGCGCGGCCGCGCCGTCGGCGTCCAGGAGCGCCACTGCGCCCGGCGCGGGCTCGAACGTGCCCGGCACGGGCGACGGCACCGCGGTCTCCAGCGGGCCCTCCCACGCACCGAGGCCGCCGTCGAGAACTCGCACGGACGGGTGACCCGTCCAGCGCAGCATCCACCAGGTGCGCGCGGCGGCCCAGCCCTGCCCGCCGTCGTACACGACCACGTCCCGGTCGGCCGACACGCCGGCCCGCCGCATCACGGCGCCGAAGGACGCCACATCCGGGAGGGGGTGCCGACCTGCCGCTCCGGCCGGTCCCGCGAGGTCGGCGTCGAGGTCGACGTAGACCGCGCCGGGGATGTGCCCGGCCTCGTATGCGGCCCGTCCGTCGAAGGCCGGGGCGCCCGCCGCCTTGGCCACGCTCAGCTGCCAGCGGATGTCGAGGATGACCGGCGGGGCCACGCCGGTCGACTCGCTCGCGAGTTCGATTGCGGAGATGATGGCATTCATGAGGGCCATCCTTGCTCATGCTCTGGCCCGAGCGCCGTCGGTCGGCTAGCGTGCACGATCGACTACCGAGCGTTGACCGACCGGACAGCGCGAGGCCGTGGCGCGGCAATGGATGCGGGCATCTCACCGGGCATCCTCGTGCGAGGATCCGGCCGGGGCGGCGCGGCCGATGGGCGTCGCGCGGCACGGAGTGCCACCATCAGCTCGGGCGCGTTGCGACACGTGATTTTGTTCCGAGGAGAGAGTGACGATGACCGAGGCAGCAGCCAGGCGCGCGCCGGGCACCCCGTGCTGGGTGAGTCTCATGGTGCACGGCATGGCGGCGACCCAGGAGTTCTACGCGGCGTTGTTCGGCTGGGAGTTCCGGCCGGGACCGCAGCAGCTCGGCCCCTACGTGCGGGCCCTGCTCGACGGCCATGAGGTGGCCGGGATCGGGCAGATGCCGCCCGACCGCCATCTGCCCGTCGCCTGGACCCCGTACCTCGCCTCGGACGACGTGGACGCCACGGCCGAAAGCATCCGCCACTGCGGCGGCACCGTCGGCGTCGGCCCGCTCGACGCCGGGGAGGCGGGCCGGATGGCCATCGCGTCGGACCCGGCGGGCGCCGTGTTCGGCATCTGGCAGGCGGCGGAGCATCTGGGGATGGCGCTCACCGGGGTGCCGGGGGCGCCGGCGTGGAACGAGCTGGTGACCCAGGAGACGGCGAGCGTCGCCAAGTTCTACGAGGCGGCCTTCGGCTACGAGGAAGAGGCCGTCGTCTCCGCCGACTTCGACTATCTGACGCTGCACCTCAACGGCAGCCCGGTGGCATCGGTGCACGGCGTGGGCCAGGCGCTCCCCCGCGACCGGGGCGCGCACTGGATGACGTACTTCGAGGTGGCGGACGTCGACGAGTCGGTGTCCCTGGTCGAGGAGCTCGGCGGCCACGTCCTCAAGCCCGCACGCGACGGCTCCCAGGGCCGCCTGGCGACGGTCGCGGACCCGGAGGGCGCGGTGTTCACCCTCGTACGGTCAGCGCCGCGCGAGGAGGACCAGGGCCTCCTGACGGATGCCTGAGACAGCTCAGGCCGAGGCGATCGGCAGGACTTCGGGTGACAGGGCCGCCGCGTGCGCAGTGGCGCTTGTCAGTCGCTTGCGGTGGTGGCGTCGGCAGAGGACCTCGTAGCCGACCTCGTCGTCGCTCCGGTCCACGTCGCCGACGACGACCTGGGCGCCCTCGACGACCATCCGGCCGCCCACCGTGCGGGCGTTGTGCGTGGCGCGGGCGCCGCACCAGCACAGGGCCTCGACCTGGAGGACCTCGACGCGGTCGGCCAGTTCGACCAGGCGCTGGGAGCCGGGGAACAGCTTGGACCGGAAGTCGGTCGTGATGCCGAAGGCGTAGACGTCGAGGCCGAGGTCGTCGACGACGCGGGCGAGCTGGTCGATCTGTTCGGGCGCGAGGAACTGCGCCTCGTCCGCGATGACGTAGTCCACGCGGCCGCCCTGGGACAGCTGGTCGACGACGTACGCGTACACGTCGAGGTCGTCGGCCACCTCGACGGCGTCGGTGACGAGGCCGAGGCGCGAGGAGAGCTTCCCCTCACCGGCCCGGTCGTCGCGCGTGAGGATCATGCCCTTGAGGCCGCGTGCCGAGCGGTTGTGCTCTATCTGGAGAGCCAGGGTGCTCTTTCCGCAGTCCATCGTTCCGGAGAAGAACACAAGCTCGGGCATGGGGAGTTGAGGGCCTTTCCGCGATGGTGGGGGACGATCAGGAGCGTACTTCGAGCAGCGGTACGAGCTGCTCGGCGGGGGTCATCGAGCCGTGGTTGCCGACCATGGCCGACTCCTTGGGCTCCCGCTCCGAGGCGATGATCACCACGTCGTCGTGGGCGGCCGCGATGACGTCGCCCAGGCGCGCGTAGACCCGCTCGTCGATCTGCGGGCCGAACCAGCCCGCCTCGATCGCCTCGTCCCGGCTCGCGATCCAGAACTGCTCGCCGAGCACCTCTCGCCACACGGTCAGGACATCGGACTCGGCGCCCGGCACCGCGTAGACGTGGCGGGCGCGGCCCTCGCCGCCGAGGAGGGCGACGCCTGCGCGCAGCTCCCAGTCCTCGTCGAAGTCGATGCGGGACTGCTCGTCGAACGGGATGTCGATCATGCCGTGGTCGGCCGTGATGTAGAGGGCGCTGCGCGGCGGGAGCTGCTCGGCGAGGCGCTGGGCGAGGCGGTCGACGTACATGAGCTGGCCGCGCCACGGGTCGGAGTCGACGCCGAAGCGGTGACCCTTGCCGTCGACCTCGCTGTAGTACGTGTACACCAACGACCGGTCGCCCGCCGCCAGTTGCTCCGCGGCCAGGTCCATGCGGTCCTCGCCGGAGAGGCGCCCGCGGAAGGTGCCGCCGCTGAGGGCGATCTTCGTGAGAGGGGTCGACTCGAACGCGGGGGCGGAGACCTGCGCGGTGTGCACCCCGGCCTCGTGGGCGCGCTGGAAGATCGTCGGGTACGGCTGCCAGACGTGTGGCTGGGTCCAGGGGATCCAGCGGAGCTGGTTCATCAGCTCGCCGGTGTCCGGGTTACGGACCGTGTAGCCGGGCAGCCCGTGCGCGCCGGGCGGCAGGCCCGTGCCGACGGAGGCGAGCGAGGTCGCGGTGGTCGCCGGGTAGCCCGCGGTGATCGGGCGGCCCGTGCCGCCGCGCGAGGACGCGAGGAGCGAGGTCAGGAACGGCGCCTCGTCGGGATGGGCCTGGAGCTGCTGCCAGCCGAGCCCGTCGATCAGGAACACGCACGCGCGGTCGGCGGGCGCGAGCTCGGGTATCGCCGGAGCGCAGTCGGGGACCCCCAGGTGGGAGCCGAGGGTGGGCAGCAGGTCGGCGAGGGAGCCGGCGCCGTACTCGGGCACGGGAGCGGACCGGACGGCGAGCGGCTCCACGTCGTCCCAGCTGGGCATGGCCATCAGCGCGCGGTCGCCGCGGTGGCCTCGGACAGGGACTGGGCGAAGGCGAGGGTCTGACGGACGGTGTCGGGACCGTCCCCGGTCTCGCTGACGCGCAGGCTCAGGTCGTCGGCCGTCGAGCTGCCCGTGTACCCGTGGTCCGCCTCGCAGTTGGGGTCGCCGCAGGCCGCGGGCTCCAGGTCGATGCGGGCGACGGCGCCCCAGCCAATGGTCAGGACGACCTCGCGGGGCAGGGTGCCCGGAACGTACTTCTCCGGGTTGGCGACGACGCGGCTGAGCACGACCGACGAGATCCGGCCGAGCTTCACGGACTCGGTGGACGTCGTGGCGTACGGCGTCGGCGACGTGTCGTCGGCGGCCTGCTCGTCGGTGTGGCTGACGATGAAGCGGGTGCCGGTGAGGACGAGCACGGTGACGTGCCTGCGGACCTCGTTCGAGTCGAAGGTGGTCTCCTGGTGGACCAGATACGACCCGATGGGTTCGCCGCCGACCGCGGCCTCCACCGCCTCGGCCACGAGGGCCGGGTAGTAGCCGCTGCGCTCGATCGCCGCTCGAAGCCCTTGGGTCGTCGTACTGGTCTTGGCCATGGGACCCATCCTAAAGCCCGGCGGGGGGCTCGCGGTGCGCCTGTGGACGGGTGCGGAAAACACCCGTATGTGGGGCTCGTCTCACCGGTCTGCTCAGTACGCGGGCAGGGTGCGCGGGCCGAGGTCGTCGCGGACGGGCGGCGGGGCGAGCCGTATCGAGGCGCCGAGGACCGACAGGCCTCTCTGGGCGACGACGACGGGCTCCAGGGAGACGGCGACGACCTCGGGGTGGTCGTCCACGAGCCGCGAGACCCGTTGCAGCACCTCCTCGAGCGCGGCCGTGTCGACGGGCGCGGAGCCGCGCCAGCCGAAGAGCAGGGGCGCGGTCTTGATGCCCCTGACGATCGACTGGGCGTCCCGGTCGGTGACCGGAATCAGCCGGTGCGCGGTGTCGCCGAGCAGCTCGGAGGCGGCGCCGGCGAGCCCGAAGGAGAGCACCGCGCCTGCGGCCGGATCGATGACCGCGCGGACGACGGTGTCGACGCCTCGGGGTGCCATGGCCTGGACGACGGGCCGCAGCTCCTCGGGCTTGCCGAGCGTTTCGGACAGCTCTTCGTAGGCGCGGCGCAGCTCCTCCTCGTTCGCCAGGTCGAGGCGTACTCCTCCGAGGTCGGCGCGGTGGCGCAGGTGCGGGGCGGTCGTCTTGAGGGCGACGGGGTAGCCGAGAGTGCGCGCGGCGGCGGCCGCCTCGTCGGGTCCGGGGGCGGGCAGGGTCTGCCGTACGTCGATGCCGTAGCGGGCGAGGAGGGCGCGGGCGTCCTCGGGGGCGAGCTCGGCGCCGCGCGGGTCGTCGTCCTTCGAGAGAAGCGCGGTGATGAGCTCGGCGGCACCCGTCTCGTCGATGCCGTCGTACTCGGGGACCTTGCCGGGCTCCGCGGCGTCGCGCCGCCACTGGGCGTACTTGACGGCTTCGGCGAGGGCGTGGACGGCGCGCTCGGCCGCGGGGTAGGCGGGGATGAGCGCGGGCGTGGGGGCGGGCTCGTCCGTGGGCGGGCGTCCGGCCGGGGGGCCGCCCGGGGTCTTGGCGAGCGCGCGCGGGCCGGTGCTGGTGGCCGCGGAGAGCGCCTCGGCGAGGCCGCCGAGCTCGACGTGCACGACCAGGACCGGCTTGGTGGGGGTCCCGGCGGCGGCCGAGCTGAGCGCCTCGGCGAGCGCCGCGTCCTCGGCGGTCGACTCCCCCACCGCGGGCATGGCCGTGACGACGACCGCGTCGCATTTGTCGTCCGCGAGCGCCTCCGTGAGCGCCGCGTGGAAGTCCTCGGCGGACGCCGCGGTCGTCAGGTCCCGCGGCGGCTTCGGCCGCAGGCCCTCGGCGAGGCAGACGTCGTACGTGAGGAGGCCGAGCGACTCCGAGTTCCCGAGGATCGCCACGCGGGGGCCCGGCGGGAGGGGCTGGCGGGCCAGCAGCAGGCCGGTGTCGACGAGTTCGGTGATGGTCTCCACGCGGATGACACCCGCCTGGCGCAGCAGGGCGGAGACGGTGGCGTACGGCAGGCGCGTGGCGCGGACGGCGTGGCCGAGGGGCGCGATGCCACTGTGCCGGGCGCCCTGCACCACGACGAGAGGCTTCGCGGCGGCCGTGCGGCGGGCGAGGCGGGTGAACTTGCGCGGGTTGCCGATGGATTCGAGGTACATCAGGGCGACGTCCGTGTCGGGGTCGTCGTACCAGTACTGGAGTACGTCGTTCCCGGACACGTCCGCGCGGTTGCCGGCGGAGACGAACGTCGACACACCTGTCACTCCGGTCACGCCGCCGCCGCGCCGCTGGAGGCGGGCGAGCAGCGCGATACCGATGGCTCCGGACTGGGCGAACAGGCCCATGCGGCCCGCGCGCGGCATCTCGGGCGCGAGCGACGCGTTGAGCCGCACCTCGGGCGAGGTGTTGATGACGCCGAAGGCGTTCGGCCCGATGAGGCGCATGCCGTACGAGCGGGCCTGGCGCACCAGTTCGCGCTGGCGGGCGCGGCCCTCGCTGCCGGACTCGGCGTATCCGGCGGAGACGACGACGATCCCCTGCACGCCACGCTCGCCGCATTCGGCGACGACGTCGGGGACCTGCTCCGCGGGAACCGCGACGACGGCCAGGTCGACGGGCTCGTCGGCGTCGATGTCGTGGACGGAGCGGTGGGCGGGGACGCCGTCGAGGTCGCTCAGGTCGTCGGGGAACGCCTTGTTCACGGCGTGGAGGCGGCCGGTGAACCCGGCGTCGCGGAGGTTGTCGAGGACGCTGCGGCCGACTCCGCCGGGCGTGCGGCCCGCGCCGATGACGGCGACGGAGCCGGGGGCGAGGAGCCGGTGCACCGAGCGGGCCTCGGCGCGCTGCTCGCGGGCGCGCTGCACGGCGAGCGAGGCCTCGGTGGGTTCGAGGTCGAACTCCAGGCGGACGACGCCGTCCTCGAAGTGGCGCTTCTGGGTGTATCCGGCGTCCGTGAACACCTTGATCATCTTGGTGTTGGCGGGCAGCACCTCGGCGGCGAAGCGGCGGATGCCGCGCTCACGGGCGACGGCGGCGATGTGCTCCAGGAGCGCGGACGCGACGCCCCGGCCCTGGTGGGCGTCCTGCACGAGGAAGGCGACCTCGGCCTCGTCGGCGGGGGCGGAGGCGGGCATTCCCTGGGCGTTGATGCGGTCGTAGCGCACAGTCGCGATGAACTCGCCGCCCACAGTGGCCGCGAGACCCACCCGGTCCACGTAGTCGTGATGGGTGAACCGCCGGACGTCCTTGGCGGACAGGCGCGGGTACGGCGCGAAGAAGCGGTAGTACTTCGACTCGTCGGAGACCTGCTCGTAGTAGCTCGTGAGCCGCTCGGCGTCGTCGATGGTGATGGGCCTGATGCGCGCGGTGCCGCCGTCGCGCAGCACCACGTCTGCTTCCCAGTGGGCGGGGTATGCGTGCCGGTCCGACGGGGTCTGCATGGGGCCAGCGTACGGCGCAGCGGTGACAGTCGTACGGGTCGCGGCGCGAGCGGGCCGAAGGCACTCTATGAGGGCCGACGGGCGTGTGCGGGCGGTACGCAGGGCTCACATCGGGCACGTCCACCGATGTGGCAGACTGGTCTAGACAACTGTGAGAATCCTGAAGGGCAGCATCACATGGCTGAGCGCCGCGTCAACGTCGGCTGGGCCGAGGGCCTTCACGCCCGCCCCGCCTCCATCTTCGTCCGCGCGGCCACGGCGGCCGGCGTCCCCGTGACGATCGCCAAGGCCGACGGCAACCCCGTCAACGCCGCCTCCATGCTCGCGGTGCTCGGCCTGGGTGCCGGCGGCGGCGAGGAGATCGTCCTGGCCTCCGACGTCGAGGGTGCGGACATCGCGCTCGACCGTCTGGCCAAGCTGGTCGCCGAGGGGCTCGAGGAGCTTCCCGAGACCGTCTAGTACGGGCCCCTGTACACGGGTCTCCCGATTCTTGGGCGCTGTCTCCTGCTCACAGAAGATCGCGCCGCATAAAGGGTCTGTTCGGATTTTCCGAGCAGACCCTTTTGCTTTCTGCAGATCTGTTCGCAGAATTCCGGGGCAGCGGAAACAGAGCCCCTGGAAATGAGCCGCCCTCTTTGTATACGGCGCCTCTGTTAATGCTGAAGCCCCACTGTGTTGACGGGATGTTGCGAAGTCCTCACACGGCCACCCGGACGGGGGGCGCGCATGCGGTGAGCGGCCGCGGCGCGCTCCGTGTGCTGCGCCGTGAGCGCCCGCGCGCGCTCCACGTCACCGCGCGCCACGGCGTCGACGATCGCCCCGTGCTCGGCCCAGGAGTCGGCTGGCCGCGCGGGCTGCTCGACGGTGTACATCCACGCGATCTTGTGGCGGAGCTGGGTGAGCATCGTGATCAGCCCCGGGCTGCCGGACGCCTGCGCCAGCGTCTCGTGGAACCAGCTGCCCAGCGAGCGCAGATCCTCGCTCTGACCTCGCCTGGAGCGCTCCTGGCCGAGCCTGACCAGGCCCCGCAGGACCTTCAGGTGCGCCTCCGTGCGGCGTTGCGCGGCGCGGGCCGCTGCGAGCGGTTCGAGGAGCATGCGGATCTCCAGCTGGTCCGCCGCCTCCTGCGTGGAGGGTTCGGCGACGCACGCACCCGCGTGCCTGCGGGTGACGACGAAGCCCTCGGCCTCCAGCGTGCGCAATGCCTCGCGCACGGGGACGCGCGAGACGCCGTAGCGGCGGGCGAGCACCTCCTCGGTGAGTCTGCCGCCGCGCTCGTAGACACCGGAGACGATGTCGTCGCGGATCGCCGTGCATACCGAGTGCGCCGGAATGCGCATGCCCCGACCTCCGCCTTAATCCCCGCGAAACGCGGTCGATAGTCGCCCGTACAGCGCGATTGCCGTCTGTTCAGCTCGCCTGTCCAGCGACTCTATTCCAGCGGGCGCGAATTTCCGACGGCAGGCCGTAATCCATGGATATTTTTTGGACACCGGCGTCAGGAAGAAGCGGTCCGGGAACAAGCGGGTCCGGGAACGACGAATGCCCCGGCTCGGTGAGCCGGGGCATTCGGTGCGTCTTCGCGAGGTACGCGGCGAAGGTCAGACGTTCACGCCGTGGGAGCGCAGGTACGCGACGGGGTCGATGTCCGAGCCGTACTCGGGGCTCGTGCGCGCCTCGAAGTGGAGGTGCGGGCCCGTGACGTTGCCGGTCGCTCCGGAGAGGCCTATCTGCTGCCCCGGGGTGACCGTCCGGCCGACGGAGACACCGATGGACGACAGGTGGCCGTACTGCGTGTACGTACCGTCGTTCATCTTGATGACGATGTTGTTGCCGTAGGCGCCGCCCCAGCCGGCCTCCACGACCGTGCCCGCTCCCACCGCGTGGACCGAGGTGCCGCTGGCGGCGTGGAAGTCGATGCCGGTGTGGCTGCCGGAGGACCACAGGCCGCTGCTGGCCTTGTACGCGGTGGACACGTACGAGCCGGTGACCGGAATGACGAAGGCGTTCAGGCGCTTGCGCTCGGCCGCACGGGCTGCACGCTCCTTGGCCTCGCGCTCGGCCTTGGCCTTGGCGGCTGCCTTGCGCCGGTCCTCCTCGGCCTTCTTCTCGGCTTCGGCCTCGGCCTTCTTCTTCGCGGCGGCCTCGTCGGCGGCCTGCTGCTGGGCGGCGGCCTGCGCGTCGATCTGCTCCGCGAGGGAGTCACCGATGGCGATGGCCTTGGTCAGGCCGGTCTGCTCCACGGCCGCGTCGTCGGCGGCGAGGGCGGGGGCGGCGAGGCCTCCGATGACACCGGTCGTGGTGAGCGCGGCGACGCCGGCGACCTGCGCGGTGGTGCGCGTGAGACGGCTCGGGCGACGGTGCTTCCCGGTCGCACGGGTGAACGCCATGGGGTGGCTGATCCTTTCCTTCCTTCTCGCCTACCGGGTTAGCTGACGGGTTCGGAGCAGGAAGGTCTCCTACGGACCCCCTTCAGGGAAGGGCGTCCGATTCACCCCAGGGACGGTGGGTCCCCGGCTCCCCCGGCTCGCGCCTTGGGGGACTCGGCGATGACTGTCCGGTGCCACGGGCGCGGCGTACATCTGGCGGACAGCCGGACCGACGCTAAGCGGGGCAACTTTCAATCAACAAACGGAACCGGGCTTTTGTAGCGCATGCCACAGGGCAGACAGGCAACCACTGGTTCAATTCGGACAAACAAGGGCCCCGGTGGTCATCTCGCCCACCGAGGCCCCTCGTTGCACACGGTCACGGTCAGCCCGTGACGACGGTCACCTCTCCGATGCCGAGCGCCCTGACGGGCTCCTCGATCTGCGCGGCGTCACCGACGAGCACCGTCACCAGACGGTCCATCGGGAAGGCGCTCACGACGGCCGCGGTGGCCTCCACGGTGCCCGTCGCGGCGAGCCGCCGGTACACCTCCGCCTGGAAGTCGTCCGGCAGGTGCTGCTCGACCTGGTCGGCGAGCGTCCCCGCGACGGCCGCGGCGGTCTCGAACTTGAGCGGGGCGACGCCCACCAAGTTCTGTACAGCCACGTCCCGTTCGGCGTCGGTGAGGCCCTCCGCCGCGAGCGTGCGCAGCACCTTCCAGAGGTCGTCGAGCGCCGGACCCGTGTTCGGCGTGTCCACGGAGCCGCTGATGGCGAGCATCGCGACGCCCGTCCCGTCCGGCGCCGAGCGCAGCACCTGGCCGAACGCCCGCACGCCGTAGGTGTATCCCTTCTCCTCGCGCAGGACACGGTCCAGGCGGGAGGTGAGGGTGCCGCCCAGGCAGTACGTGCCGAGCACCTGCGCCGGCCACACCCGGTCGTGCTTGTCCGCGCCGATGCGGCCGATCAGGATCTGCGTCTGCACCGCGCCCGGCCGGTCGACGATGACGACCCTGCCGGTGTCGTCGGCCGTCACGGGCGGTACCGGGCGCGGCTCGGCCGTGTTCCCCGTCCAGGCGCCCAGCGTGTCCGCGAGGAGGGCGTCGAGGTCGATGCCCGCGAGGTCGCCCACGACGACCGCGGTGGCCGTGGCGGGACGCACGTGCCGGTCGTAGAAGGCACGTACGGCCGCCGCGTCGACAGCCGCGACGGTCTCCTCGGTGCCCTGGCGCGGGCGGGACATGCGCGCGGTGGCCGGGAAGAGCTGCTTCGAGAGCTCCTTGGCGGCGCGGCGGCCCGGGTTCGCCGTCTCGTGCGGGATCTCGTCGAGGCGGTTGCGCACGAGGCGTTCGATCTCGCTGTCCGCGAACGCGGGCGCCCTGAGGGCGTCGGCGAGCAGGCCGAGCGCCTTCGGCAGGCGGGAGACGGGCACCTCCAGGGAGACCCGTACGCCGGGGTGGTCGGCGTGCGCGTCGAACGTCGCGCCGCAGCGCTCCAGCTCGGCGGCGAACTCCTCGGCGGCGAGCTTGTCGGTGCCTTCGGAGAAGGCCCTCGCCATGATGGTGGAGACGCCGTCGAGCCCGGCGGGCTCGGCCTCCAGGGGCGCTTCGAGGTTGATCTCGACCGCGACGACCTGCTGGCCCGGGCGGTGGCAGCGCAGCACCGTCAGGCCGTTGTCGAGAGTGCCGCGCTCGGGCGCGGGGAAGGCCCACGGCCTGGCCGTGCCGGCCTGGGGCTGCGGGTGGAAGTCCATGGTCGCGAGCTCGGTCACTTGCCGGCCTCCTTGTCTGCGGTCTCGATGGCGTCTGCCGTCTCGCCGACGGTCTCGTCCGCGGCCTCGTCCGTGCTGGACGCTTCGGCGGTCGCGTCGTCCTCTTCGGGGGCCGTGGGCTCGTAGACGAGCACCGCGCGGTTGTCGGGACGCAGGTGGGCCTTGGCCACCTCCTGGACCTCCTCGGCAGTGACGTCGAGGACGCGCTGGACGGCGGTCAGGGCGAGCTGCGGGTCGCCGAACAGGACGGCGAACCTGCACAGTTCGTCGGCGCGGCCCGAGACCGTGCCGAGCCGGTCGAGCCACTCGCGCTCCAACTGGGCCTGGGCGCGCTCCATTTCCTCCGGGGTGGGCCCGTCGGCGGCGAACCGCGCGAGCTCCTCGTCGACGGCCTCCTCGATGACCGGGACCTCGACGTCGGCGGACGTCTTCACGTCCAGCCAGCCCACGGAGGGCGCGCCCGCGAGCCGCAGGAGACCGAACCCGGCGGCGACGGCGGTCTGGTCGCGCCGTACGAGACGGTTGTAGATCCGGGACGACTCGCCGCCGCCGAGGACCGTCAGGGCGAGGTCGGCCGCGTCGCACGCGCGCGTACCGTCCTGCGGCAGCCGGTAGGCGGCCATCAGCGCGCGGGCCGGGACCTCCTCCTCGATGACCTCGCGCACGCCCTCACCGATCAGGTCGGGCAGGGCGCCGTCGCGCGGGGGCTGCTTGCCGTCGTGGCGCGGGATGGAGCCGAAATACTTCTCGACCCAGGCCAGCGTCTGCTCGGGGTCGATGTCTCCGACGACCGAAAGCACGACGTTGTTCGGCGCGTAGTACGTACGGAAGAAGTTCCGCGCGTCCTCCAGGGTGGCCGCGTCCAGGTCGGCCATGGAGCCGATGGGCGTGTGGTGGTACGGGTGACCCTCCGGGTAGACGAGGGCGGTCAACTTCTCGAACGCGGTCCCGTACGGAACGTTGTCGTAGCGCTGGCGGCGCTCGTTCTTGACGACGTCGCGCTGGTTCTCCATCGACTCCTCGTCGAGCGCGGCGAGGAGGGAGCCCATCCGGTCGGCCTCCAGCCAGAGCGCGAGCTCCAGCTGGTGGGTCGGCATGGTCTCGAAGTAGTTGGTGCGCTCGAAACTCGTCGTCCCGTTCAGCGAGCCGCCGGCGCCCTGCACCAGCTCGAAGTGCCCGTTCCCGTGGACCTGCTTCGAGCCCTGGAACATCAGGTGCTCGAAGAGATGAGCCAGGCCCGTGCGGCCCTTGACCTCGTGGCGCGAGCCGACGTCGTACCAGAGGCAGACGGCTGCGACCGGGGTCAGGTGGTCCTCGGAGAGCACCACGCGCAGGCCGTTGGCGAGGCGGTGCTCGGTCGCTGTCAGGCCGCCGGAGCCGGCCTCGGCGGTGGCCGTGTGACCCATGGGCATGTACGTCCCTTCGATCGCTGAACTATCGCGGAAACTGCAGATGTGCTGCCAGTTCTGCCACTGTATGCAAGCGTTCTGACGCCTGGCGAAGTTCCCGCACTGGGTACGCCGAGAGCGAGCACCGAACGCCCTACGGACGGGTCGCGGTCAGCGTTGTCAGTGGGGCGGTCCACAATGGTGCGCGTCAGATTCTCGTACATGCCCCGGCAGCATCTGTGAAGGAGCCGCAGCAGCGATGGCCCGCCGCAGCACGAAGACCCCGCCTCCCGACGACTTCGAGGAGCGGATCCTCGACATCGACGTTGTCGACGAAATGCAGGGCTCCTTCCTCGAGTACGCGTACTCGGTGATCTACTCCCGGGCCCTGCCGGACGCCCGTGACGGCATGAAGCCCGTACACCGGCGCATCGTTTACCAGATGAACGAGATGGGCCTGCGCCCCGACCGCGGCTACGTGAAGTGCGCCCGCGTCGTCGGCGAGGTCATGGGTAAGTTGCACCCGCACGGAGACGCGTCGATCTACGACGCCCTGGTGCGGCTCGCCCAGCCGTTCTCGATGCGCCTCCCCCTGGTCGACGGCCACGGGAACTTCGGCTCCCTCGGGAACGACGACCCGCCGGCCGCCATGCGGTACACCGAATGCCGGATGGCCCCGGCGACGTCGCTGATGACGGAGTCGATCGACGAGAACACGGTCGACTTCGGGCCGAACTACGACGGGCAGGAGCGGGAGCCCGCCGTCCTGCCGGCCGCCTACCCGAACCTCCTGGTCAACGGCGCGTCCGGCATCGCCGTCGGTATGGCGACGAACATGCCGCCGCACAATCTCGGCGAGGTCATCGCCGCCGCGCGCCACCTGATCAGGCACCCGGGCGCCGACCTCGAGACGCTCATGAAGTTCGTCCCTGGCCCCGACCTGCCGACGGGCGGCCGGATCGTCGGCCTGTCCGGCATCAAGGACGCCTACGAGTCGGGCCGCGGCACCTTCAAGATCCGCGCCACGGTCTCCGTGGAGGACGTGACGGCGCGCCGCAAGGGCCTCGTCGTCACCGAACTGCCCTTCGCGGTGGGCCCCGAGAAGGTCATCGCGAAGATCAAGGACCTGGTCGGCTCGAAGAAGCTCCAGGGCATCGCGGACGTCAAGGACCTCACCGACCGCCAGCACGGCCTGCGCCTGGTCATCGAGATCAAGAACGGCTTCGTGCCGGAGGCCGTCCTCGAGCAGCTCTACAAGCTGACGCCGATGGAGGAGTCCTTCGGTATCAACAATGTGGCGCTGGTCGACGGCCAGCCCCTGACCCTCGGCCTCAAGGAGCTCCTGGAGGTCTATCTCGACCACCGCTTCGAGGTCGTGCGCCGCCGCAGCGAGTTCCGCCGTACCAAGAAGCGGGACCGGCTGCACCTGGTCGAGGGCCTCCTCGTCGCGCTGGTGGACATCGACGAGGTCATCCGCCTCATCCGCTCCAGCGACAACTCCGCACAGGCGAAGGAGCGCCTGATGGAGCGCTTCTCGCTGAGCGAGATCCAGACGCAGTACATCCTGGACACGCCGCTGCGCCGCCTCACCAGGTTCGACCGCATCGAACTGGAGACGGAGCGCGACCGGCTCAACGGCGAGATCGACGAGCTGACCGGGATCCTCGACTCCGACGCCGAGCTGCGCAAGCTCGTCTCGGCCGAACTGGCGGCGGTGGCAAAGAAGTTCGGCACCGAGCGCCGCACCGTCCTCCTGGAGTCGGCGGGCACGGCGGTCGCCGCTGCGCCCCTCCAGGTCGCCGACGACCCGTGCCGCGTGCTTCTGTCGTCCACGGGCCTCCTCGCGCGCACGGCGAACGCCGAACCGTTCGGGGACGACGAGGATGCCAGGCGCACCAAGCACGACGTGATCGTCTCCGCGGTGCCGGCGACGGCACGCGGCGAGATCGGGGCGATCACGTCCACGGGGCGCCTGCTGCGGCTCAACGTCATCGACCTGCCGCAGCTCCCGGAGACGGCCTCGGCGCCGAACCTCTCCGGGGGCGCGCCTGTCACGGAGTTCCTGTCGTCCCTGGAGGCGGACGAGAAGGTGGTCTGTCTGACCACCCTCGACGAGTCCTCGCCCGGCCTGGCGATCGGTACCGAGCAGGGCGTGGTCAAGCGCGTCGTGCCCGACTACCCGACGAACAAGGACGAGTTGGAGGTCATCGGCCTCAAGGACGGTGACCGCATCGTCGGCGCAGTGGAGCTGCGCACCGGCGAGGAGGACCTGGTCTTCATCACGGACGACGCGCAGCTGCTCCGCTACCAGGCGTCGCAGGTACGTCCGCAGGGCCGGGCCGCGGGCGGTATGGCGGGCATCAAGCTGACCGACGGCGCCAAGGTGATCTCGTTCACCGCCGTCGATCCGGCTGTCGACGCGATCGTCTTCACGGTGGCCGGGTCGCGCGGCACGCTCGACGACTCCGTCCAGACGACCGCGAAGCTCACCCCGTTCGACCAGTACCCGCGCAAGGGGCGCGCCACGGGCGGCGTGCGCTGTCAGCGCTTCCTGAAGGGCGAGGACTGCCTGAGCCTGGGCTGGGCGGGCCCGACACCGGCCCGCGCGGCGCAGAAGAACGGCACCCCGGCCGAGCTGCCCGAGGTCGACCCGCGCCGCGACGGCTCGGGCGTCTCCCTCGCGAAGACGGTCTCGGTGGTGGCGGGGCCGGTCTAGCCCGCGTCGCTTTCCGCGTCGCTCGGCTCCTGTACGTATCTCAGGACGCCCCACATGCTGTGCTCGTCGGCATAGGTGTGCGGGGCGTCCTGGGCGCAGGCGGTCAGTTCCTTGCTCAGCCGCGGGGCGTCGATCCCGGCGCCGATGAGGACGAGCCGGCTGAGGCGCGGCTCCCCTGGAGTCCAGGGCTCCGGCGAGAACCGCAGGAACCGCCCGACGGCGTGCACGGTGTACTTGTTGCGCGCGTCGGCCGCACCGAAGTCGATGTACCCCTTGATGCGGTAGAGACCTTCGGGCCTGCTGTCGAGGAACGTCATCAACCGGCGCGGATCGAGCGGCACTTCGGACTCGACGGAGACACTGTCGTAGGCGGAGTGCAGATGTCCGTCGTGCACGTCGTGCTTGCCGTGCCCGTCTCGGTCTCCGCCTGCGCTGTCGCTGTCGCTGTCGCTGTCGGGACCGTCTTCGTGATGTCGGTGCAGGTCGTCGAACGACAGCTGTCCGATCCGCTCCCCCGTCGGCCGGCAGTCGAAGAGGAACTCGGGGTCCACGCGCGCGTACGTCGCGGGAACGACTGCCGCGCCTCCGGCCAGCCCGCGCACGCGCTCCAGGACGCGCCGGTGCTCTGTCTCCGGGATCCGGTCGGCCTTGTTGACCACCACGAGGTCGGCGATGGCCAGATGCCGGTCGAGCTCGGGGTGCCGTTCCCGCGTCGCGTCGAACTCGACGGCGTCGACGACCTCGACCAGACCGCCGTACACGATCCGCGGATTCTCGCTGGCGAGCACCATGCGCACCAGCTCCTGCGGCTCGGCGAGCCCGCTCGCCTCGATCACGATCACATCAATGCCATCGATGCCGTTGCGGGCCGACGGCCGGGTGAGCCGGTCCAGGTACTCGTCGAGCTCGCTCGCGTCGACGGCGCAGCACAGACACCCGTTGCCGAGGGAGACGGTGGAGTCGCCGAGCTGCCCGGCGACGGCCATGGCGTCGATCTCGATGGAGCCGAAGTCATTGACGATCGCGCCGATCCGCGTGCCGCCGCCGTGGTGCAGCAGATGGTTCAGCAGGGTGGTCTTGCCGGAGCCCAGGAACCCGGCAAGCACGACGACCGGGATCTGCTGCGGAAGCTCCCGCCTCGGCTGACTCAACGCGCGACCTCTCTCACACCGACGCGCACGCCGGTCTCATACCGACGCGCATACCGGCGTTCTTACGACGAATGAATGCCGCCCCAGGATACGAGCGCGTAGAAACACCGCGAAGTGAACGATTGTTAGCGTCGCGGGCTGGGCACACGACAGGCATGGCGCCCGGACGAGCGACCCCTGCTTCCCTCCGTGTGCCTCCTCTCCGCCTCCCCGCCGACCAGCGCCGCTCGGCACCCTGGGGGGCGGCAAGCGCGCCGCCCACCGCTCGCCGGTCCTTTCCCGTCGCCCCGCACCCGACGACCGGCGGACGGTCGCCTGAACCGGGGGTTGACATGGCCACACAGAGTAATGGGATATGGGCGTTGAGTGCCGCCGCGCTGGCGGGGTTCGCTCTCGGCGGGGCCACGTCGGCCTTCGCGAAGCAGCAGCGGCGCCGCGAGGAGGCGCGGCTGCGTACCGAGCAGCTGGAGCGGGACGAGGTGGCCGAGCGCGGCCGCGCACGGGCCCATCAGCAACGCATGCACTGGGCACTACTGGTCAAGGCCATCGACGACCCGTCCCTCGCGGTCGTGATCAACACGTACGGCGCGGATGTTCCGCTCGAGAAGTTGCGCCAGTACTTCTATGCGAATGCCTGGTACGTCAACCTCTTCCACCTGGAGCAGTCGGGCCTCGTCGACCAGGAGCAGGTGTACGGCCACCTCCGCGACTTTTTCCAGAGCCCGGTCTTTCGCGAGTACTGGGAAGCCACCCGCAACCACCGAATCGCCCTCAAGCACTCGTCCGACGAAGCCCGGCTCGGACGCCTGGCAGACAGGCTCTACGAAGAGCTGGAGGAGGCGGACACGGACGAGTGGTGGGTCGTCGGGGACCCTCAGACATTCTGAGCCCCAGCCGGCCGTCGACGAGCCCCTTCACCCACACCGGTGATCTCGCACGCCCATGTGCCCCAAAATTCCTCAACTTCCGTTCGCATGCGCCCCACAGGCCGCAGGTGGCGCACTAGCCTGACCCGGAACGTGTCAGAGCTATGCCTTCCCTAAGGACCGGTACCCCTTGAAGATCGTGCGCCGCATCGGTGTGCCTCCGCGCGAACGTGGCAGTGCGTCAGGGGCGACCTGCCCTGACCTGTTCGAGCTGAGCGACGGGAACTTCGCCGTCATCGGGACAGAGGCCACCGCGGAGCTCGACAAGGAGCTTCCGCCTGATGCGGCGCGCGCCGACTACGAGCGCATCGTGATCGTCAGCCGCGAAACGCTCGTGCGCGCGAAGGCCGACATCCCGGACGCCTAGCCCGCCGCTTCCCGGAGCCCGGTCCCCACGAAGGGCCGGGCTCCGGCGCGTTCAGGCCACGACTGGCACCGGCACCGGAGCCGCCGGTCCCACATACCGCGCCGCCGGGCGGATGATCTTTGAGTCCCGCGCCTGCTCAAGGATGTTGGCGCTCCACCCCACCACCCGCGCAGCGGCGAACGTGGGGGTGAACATCGTGCGCGGCAACCCGCACAGCTCCATGACCACGCCCGCGTAGAACTCCACGTTCGTGTGAAGTTCCCGCCCCGGCTTCAGCTCCGCGAGGATCGACTCCACATGGCGCTCGACCTCGACGGCGAACTCCACCATCGGCCCGCCGAACCCCTCGGCGATACCCCGCAGCATCCGCGAGCGAGGGTCCTCCGTGCGGTAGACGGGGTGACCGAAGCCCATGATCCGGTCACCCGCGAGGACCCGCTCGCGGATCCACCCGTCGATCCGGTCCGGCGTGCCGATCGCGTCGAGCGTGTCGAGCGCGCGGCTCGGGGCACCGCCGTGCAGCGGCCCGGAGAGCGCCCCCACGGCGCCGACGAGACAGGCCGCGACATCGGCACCGGTCGATGTGATGACCCTCGCCGTGAACGTTGACGCATTGAACCCGTGATCAATGGTGGAGATCAGGTACTGCTCGATGGCACGGGTGTGAGCGGGCTCCGGCTCCGAACCCGTCAGCATGTAGAGGTAGTTGGCCGCGTACGACAGGTCGTCGCGCGGCTCGACCGGTTCGAGCCCGTCGCCGAGCCGGTGCAGCGCCGTGAGCAGCGTCGGCACGACCGCCGCGGCGGCCAGCGTGTCGTCGCGCCTCCGCCCGTCGTCGATGTCGTACACGGGGCGGAAGCCCTGCGAGGCGCCGAAGAGCGACAGAGCGCTGCGCAGCCCGGCGAGCGGGCCGGAGAGCGCTCCGGCGCGGGCGATCACAGGCAGCGCGGCCCGCACGTCGTCGGGCAGCCTGCGCAGGGCGGCAGTGCGCGTGGCGAAGGCCGCGGACCGCGCGGCGTCAGGCAGCTCGCCGTGGATCATCAGGTGCCATACGTCCTCGAAGCTGCGGGTCCGCGCGAGCTCGACGGCCGAGTACTGGCGGTAGTGGTAAAAGCCCTCACGCCCTCTGACGTCACCCAATTCGGTGTCGGTGACGACGACGCCCGCGAGTCCCCGCGGTACGTCGACAGGGGCGGCCGTGGTCCCGTTGATCGGCATGTTTCCTCCCTGGACTTGATTCGACTGTCCATGCTTGACTCAATGGTTGTCAATATTGATTGAATCAATACAAGCGATGCGGATATACGGTGGCGCGCATGACGGATCACGAACCCGCACCCGCGCGGGAAGCCCGGCGGCTCAGCACCAAGGAGACGGCCGAACTGCTGGGCGTGAAGCCCGAGACCGTGTACGCGTACGTGAGCCGCGGTCAGCTCAGCAGCCGCCGGGCGGCGCCGGGCTCGCGCGGCAGCACGTTCGACGCGGCCGAGGTGGAGGCGCTCGCGCAGCGCAACAGGCGGGAACCCACGGCCGGTTCGGCCCCTGGCGAGCTCTCGGTGCGCACCCGCATCACGTTGATCGACGAGGACCGCTACTACTTCCGCGGGGTCGACGCGACCGAGCTCGCCGCACATCACAGCTACGAAGAGGTCGCCGAGTGGCTGTGGACGGGGGTGCTGCGGCCGGGGGTCCGGTTCACCGCTCCCCGGCAGTCGCTCGCAGCGGCCCGGCGCGCCGTGGGGGCCCTGCCGGAACACAGCAGCCCCGTCGACCGTCTGCGGGTCGCCGCGGTCGCCGCCGCCGTCGCCGATCCGCTGCGCTTCGACCTCTCCGAAGAGGCCGTACTCGGCACGGCCCGCACCCTCATCCCGACACTGGTGACCGCCCTGCCGCCCGTACGGCACACGCACCGCGACGGCGGGCCGCTCGCACAGCGCCTGTGGGGTCGCCTCTCCGGACGCGAACCCGACGATCCGTCACTGCACACACTGGACACGGCACTTGGGCTCCTCGTCGACCACGACCTCGCCGCGTCGACGCTCGCCGTCCGGGTCGCCGCGTCGGCGCGCGCGCACGCGTACGCGGCGGTGTCCGCGGGCCTCGGCGTCCTGGAGGGGCCGCTCCACGGCGCCGCCAGCGGACTCGCGCACCGCATGCTCCTCGAAGTCCTCGACCGCGGCAGCGCGGCCCCCGTGGTGGCGGACGAACTGAGGGCCGGGCGCCGCGTACCGGGTCTCGGCCACCGCTTGTACCAGGGCGAGGACCCGCGCGCCCAGGCCCTGTTCGCCCTCCTCGAAGAGATCCCGCAGGCCCACTCGGCGCTCGCCGCGGCCCGTGACGTCGTGACGACGACCGCCCGCCACACCGACCTCCACGCCAATGTGGACCTCGCCCTCGCGGTCTTCACCGTCTCGTGCGGCATGCCCGCCGAGGCCGGCGAGACCGTATTCGCGGTGGCCCGGACGGCGGGCTGGATCGCGCACGCCCTGGAGGAGTACGGCGAGCGCCCGCTGCGGATGCGGCCGAGCGGCCAGTACGTGGGACGGCGCCCGCCTCAACCGTTGCCCGCGCCCGACGCCCCGCTGCCGGCCAAGTGAGGTTAGGCTCCCCTACGTGAGTACGTGTACGACCGCCTCGCAGGACCTGAACGAGCCTCTCGCGGGGACCGCCGCCACCGCGAGTACCTGGCTGCTGATCGAGCAGCCGGGCCCCTGGGGTGTGAAGGCGCTGACGTCCAGCCATCTGGACCCGGAGCTCGGCAGAGCCCTGGAGGCGGCCGCGGAGGGGACCGGCGTACGCGTCGCCCTCATCCGGCGCCCGGGCCGGCACGCCGACTTCCACGCCGCCACCCGGCGCCATGTGTATGTGGCCCACACCATTCCGGGGAACACCTGGCTGCGCGGCACCATGACCGACTCCCCGCAGTCCTTGCTCGCCCTCGACTTCGTAGCCCTCGGAGCAGGTGATCACCGCGGCTTCGGCGCGCCGCACGAGGGCGCGCCGCTCGCCCTCGTCTGCACCAATGGCAAGCGCGACCGCTGCTGCGCCCTCCTGGGCCGGCCTCTGGCCGCCGACCTCGCCGCGTCCGGACAGGACGGCGTCTGGGAGGTCACCCACCTCGGCGGCCACCGCTTCTCCCCCACGCTCCTCGTCCTGCCCTACGGGTACGCGTACGGCCGTGCCGACGCCTCGCACGTCAGGGGCACCCTCGACGCGGTACGGGCCGGCCGGATCGCCACCGACGGGTGCCGCGGGAACTCCGCGTGGGAGCGGCCCGGGCAGGCCGCCGAGCTCGCCGTGCGCACGTCTGCGGGAATCGATGACGCAGGAGTGCTGAGTGTCGTCCACACGAAGGGCGTGGCGCAGGGAGCCGTGGCTCCGCTCTGGGAGGTGACCGTCGCCCACACGGACGGCCGCCGCTGGCACGTCACCGTCGCGCAGAGCGCTTCGCAGCCGCCCCGCCCCGAAAGCTGCGGTGCCGCACTGGGCACTCCGGCACGCATGGACGTACTCGCGGTGGACGAGGCCGCGCCCGCCGTCACAGGCCCCCTCAGCGCGAGCGGCTGACCCGGCGGCCCCGTACGAGGCGCATCCCAGGTCGCGAGATACCCGCCACATCCGCTACGGAGTAGCCCGCGCGCCCCCTTACCGTTCTTCATATGAGCCCCACTCCCCCCACTCGCCGGCTGCGCTTCGGCCTGCCGCGGCGCGTCTTCGCGCAGGTGCTGCTGATGCAGGTGGCGATCGCCGCCGGGGTGGCCGTGCTCGCGACGGGGCTCTTCCTCGCGCCGCTCAGCGACCAGCTCGACGACCAGGCGATGCGCCGCGCGCTCGCCATCGCGCAGACCACCGCGGCCCAGCCGAGCATCGCCGAGGACCTGCGCCATTCACGTCCCACGGTCGACGGTCCCGTCCAGCGGGAGGCCGAGCGGATCCGCCGGGCCAGTGGCGCCGAGTACGTAGTGATCATGAACAGGGAAGGCGTCCGCTGGTCCCACACGGATCCGGGCGAGGTCGGCAGGATCGTCTCCACGGACCCCAGCGAGGCGCTCGCGGGCCACGAGGTCATGGAGATCGACAGCGGCACCCTGGGCCGCTCCGCGCGCGGAAAGGTCCCCCTGCGCGACGCACAGGGCGACATCGTCGGGGCCGTCTCCGTGGGCATCGAGTACGACAGCGTCAGGGCGCGGCTCATCCACGCCATTCCGGGTCTGTTCGCGTATGCGGGCGGCGCCCTCGCGGTGGGCGCGGTGGCCGCCTACCTGATCTCGCGCCGGGTCCAGCGGCAGACCCGTGACCTGGCGTTCTCCGATATTTCGGGGCTGCTGTCGGAGCGCGAGGCCATGTTGCACGGCATTCGCGAAGGCGTCGTCGCGCTGGACCGGAGCGGCCGGATCCGGCTGCTCAACGACGAGGCGCACCGGCTCCTGGGCATCGGCGACGAGGTGATCGGGCAGTCGCTCGACGACGCCCTGGGCCCGGGTCGTACGACCGATGTGCTGGCGGGCCGGGCCACGGGCACGGATCTCGTGACCGTCCGCGGACAGCGCGTCCTGATCGCCAACCGCATGCCCACGGACGACGGCGGCGCCGTCGCCACCCTCCGGGACCGCACCGAGCTGGAGCAGCTGGGCCGCGAGCTCGACTCGACGCGCGGCCTGATCGACGCCCTGCGCGCCCAGGACCACGAGCACGCCAACCGCATGCACACGCTGCTCGGCCTGCTCGAACTGGAGATGTTCGACGACGCCGTCGAGTTTGTCGGCGAGGTGGTCGGCGATCACAGGGCGACCGCGGAGCAGGTGACCGAGAAGGTGCACGACCCGCTGCTCGCGGCACTCCTGGTCGGCAAGGCGACGGTGGCCGCGGAGCGCGGAGTCGCGCTGTGGATCTCCGACAGGACACTCCTCCCCGACCAGTTGATCGACCCGCGGGGACTCGTCACGATCGTCGGGAATCTGGTCGACAACGCGGTGGACGCGGTCGCGGGCACGCCCCACGCGCGCGTGGAGGTCGATGTACGGGCGACCGACGACCACACAGTGGAGTTGCGGGTACGTGACACCGGACCCGGCATCCCCGCCGCCCGACGAGAGTTGATCTTCACGGAGGGGTGGTCGACCAAGAAGTTGCCCTCCCACGGGAAGCGCGGCATCGGCCTGCCCCTCGTGCGCCGGCTCGCGGAACGGCAGGGGGGCAGCGTCCACGTCGGCGAACCGGACGGCGGGGGCGCCGAGTTCACCGTCGTCCTGCCCGAGGCGCTCACGGATCCGGGCCTCGCGCAGGAGGCCACCGAAGCACCCACGACCACCACGGCCGGCACCGCCGCCGATGCCATGGCCACCCCTACGAAGGAGGACCCGCGATGATCGAAGTGCTGGTCGTGGACGACGACATCCGCGTCGCGCGCGTGAACGCGGCCTACGTGCAGAAGGTGGCGGGCTTCCGCGTGGTGGCCGAGGCGCACAGCTCGGCCGAGGCCCTGCGCGAGGTGGAGGCCCGGCCGCAGATCGACCTGATCCTCATGGACCACTACCTGCCGGACGAGACGGGTCTGGCGACCGTTCAGGAGATCCGGCGCCGCGGCCACCAGACCGACGTGATCATGGTGACGGCGGCGCGAGACGTCTCCACCGTGCAGGCCGCCATGCGACTCGGGGCGCTGCAGTACCTGGTCAAGCCGTTCGCGTTCGCGGGTCTGCGCGCCAAGCTGGAGGCGTACGCGGGGCTGCGCCGCACCCTGGACGGCGGCGGCGAGGCCGAACAGGCCCAGGTCGACCGGATCTTCGGCGCCCTCTCGGCCGACACCGAGCCGGACCTCCCGAAGGGGCACTCCCTCAGCACGGCGGAGCTCGTCCGCAGGGCGCTGGTGGACGCGGAGGGCCCGCTCTCGGCGCAGGAGGTCGCGGACCGTACGGGTCTGAGCCGGCAGACGGCCCAGCGCTACCTGAAGCTCCTGGAACGCACCGGCCGGGCCGGCCTGACCCTCAAATACGGCGATGCGGGCCGCCCGGAACACCGTTATGTCTGGGCGACCCGCACCTGAGGCACGTACATCGAGCTGACGTGGTCAGCCGGCGGCCTTGTCCACGAACTCGGTGGTGTAGGTCTTGCTCAGGTCGACCTCGGCGTTCTTGATGTTCGGGTTGAACGCCTTGAGCACACTCTCAACAGTCTCGGGGCCGTTCTTGGGCATCACGCCGTCCGTCGTGAACATCGGCAGCGTGGCCTTGATCGCCTCGGCGTACAGCTTCTTGTCGCCCTGCGAGTAGTCGGCCGGCATCTTGGCCGCGATCTCGTCGGCACTGTGCGTGGACATCCACTTGAGCGTCTTCACGAACGCGTTGGCGAGCTTCTGGACCGTCGACTTGTGGCTGTTGACCCAGTCGGTCTGCATGTAGAGGCTCGACGACGGGTACGGGCCGCCGAGCGCCTCCTGGGAGCCCTCCGGGGTCCGCATGTCGACGAGGACCTTGCCGAGCTTCTTGTCCAGGATCGTGGCGACGGTGGGGTCCGTCGTCATGCCGCCGTCGATGGCGCCCTTCTGGAGCGCGGAGACGAACGTCGGGCCGGCGCCGACGGCCACCGGCGAGAACTGGCTCGGCTGGACGCCGTTCTTGACCGCCAGGTATTTCGTGAGGAAGTCCGTCGAGGAGCCGAGGCCCGTGATGCCGAGCTTCTTGCCCTTGAAGTCCTTGGGCGAGGAGATGGCCCCGGACGCCTTGTTGGAAACGATCTCCACCTCTCCGGGGGCGCGTGAGAACTGCACCACGGACTCGACGGCCTTGCCCTTCACCTGTAGGTCGAGGGTGTGGTCGTAGAAGCCGACGGCCCCCTGGACCTGGCCGGAGACGAGCGCCGTCTCGGCCTGGACACCCGCGGGCTCACTCAGAAGTTGGACATTCAAACCCTCATCCTGGAAGTAGCCGAGCCGGTCCGTGAGCATCGCCGGCATGTAGATGACCTTGTCCAGGCCACCGACCATGATCTTGACGTGCTCTCCCTTGCCGTCCGCCTTCTTGCCTGAGCCGGTGCTCGTACTGGCGGCGTCGTTGGCGCACGCCGTGAGCGAGGAGAGGGCGAGCAGGCCGGTCGCTGCGAGGGCACAGAGCCGCGCGGTGTTACGCATGGTGGTTCACGTCCTTGTGAAGAGACTGAAGAGGGCGGAGATGGTGGAGAGGGGGGCGAGAGCGGTACGGGGAAGCGCTCGTGACTCGCACCGAGCGGCGGTGGTCAGCTGTCCGAATCCGCCGGCTTCCAGCGGAAGATGCGGCGCTCGGCAAAGGTCAGCAGCCCCTCTGCCAGCAGGGCCACGACGGCGAGGATGACCATCGCCGCGTACACACCGGCCGCGTTGAACGTGCCCTGGGACTGTGCGACAAGCAGGCCGACGCCCTTGGTCGCGCCGATGTATTCGCCGACGATGGCGCCGATCAGCGCGAAGCCGAAGCTCACATGGAGGCTGGTGAAGATCCATGACGTGGCGGACGGGATGACGACCTGAAGCGTCACGCGGCGGTCGCTGGCGCCGAGGATGCGGGCGTTGGCGACCAGGTTCCGGTCGACCTCGCGGGCTCCCTGGAAGGCGTTGAAGAACACCGGGAAGAACACCAGGACCACGGCGGAGGCCACCTTCGAGGCCGGGCCGAGGCCGAACCAGATCACGAAGATCGGGGCGAGCACGATCCTCGGGATCGAGTTGAGGACCTTGATGTACGGGCCGAGGATGTCGGCAAGGAAGGTGATGCGCCCGAGCGCGATTCCGAAGACGACACCGGCGATCACGCCGATGATCCAGCCGACGAGCGCTTCGTAGAGCGTGTACCAGACCTGTTCGCCCAGCGAGCCGAGCGCCGTGCCGTGGGTGGTCCACGTCCAGATCTGGTCCCAGATCTTCGACGGCATCGAGAAGTTGAACGGGTCGATGATCGCGGCGCGCGAGAGCACCTCCCAGAGGCCGAGCACGGCGACGAGGAGCAGGACCCGGGCGCCGCCGATCAGTGCCTTGCGCCGACGGGCGGCGCGGGCCTTGGTGACGGCGCGTCCCGGCTTGGCGGTTTCGGTGGCGGGCACGGCGGTGACGGCATCAGGCGACATCGGCGGCACCTCTCTCGCGCGTGATGCGGACCTCTTCGCCCAGTGACTCCCAGATCTCGCGGTAGATCTCGATGAACTCGGGCAGCAGGCGCACCGATTCGACCTTCCGGGGGCGCGGCAGGGCAATGTCGAAGACCTGCTTCACGGTGGCCGGTCCCGCGGTCATGACGACGACCTTGTCGGCCAGCGCGATGGACTCCTCCAGGTCGTGGGTGACGAAGACGACCGAGGCGCCCGTCCCCTCCCACAGCTCCAGGAGCTCGTCCGACATCAAGGCCCTGGTCTGCACGTCGAGCGCCGAGAACGGCTCGTCCATGAGCAGGATCTCGGGGTCGTTGACGAACGTGGCGGCGAGGGCGACCCGCTTGCGCTGGCCTCCGGAGAGCTGGTGCGGGTAGCGGTCCTCGAAGGAGGCGAGGCCGACGCGGGCCAGCCACTCACGGGCCTTGGCCTTCGCCTCGGCCTTCGGTACGCCGCGGAAGCGCGGACCGGCCATGACGTTGGACAGCACCGTTCGCCAGGGGAACGTCGCGTCCTGCTGGAACACGAATCCGACCTTGTCGCCGACTCCCTCGACGGGTTCGCCGGCCACCAGGACCTCGCCGTCGGTGGGTTCCTCCAGGCCGCTGACGAGGGTGAGGGTGGTCGACTTGCCGCAGCCCGTGGGGCCGACGACGGCCACGAACTCGCCGCGTCCGACGGTCAGATCGAGCTCCCTGACCGCGGTGTGCAGGCCGCCCGAAGGCGTCCTGAAGGTTTTGCTCGCGCCCCGCAGTTCGATGGCGGGGCCGGTGTCTGTGCTCATGGCCGGAAGGTAGATGTGACCTGGGACACCGCATCAGTCTTCTGGGCGCAAGGCGGACTTCTGCTTGCAAGAGACTGTTGTGCTCGTTTTGCTCGCGCTACAACAGCTGAGCCGAAACACGGGCTTAACAGCTCGCCTGGGCTTGAGGGAGAGAGGCCCGATGATTGACGTCCTGGTCGTGGACGACGACTTCCGTGTCGCCGAGATCAACGCGAAGTACGTGGGAAAGGTTCCTGGCTTCCGGGTGGTCGCCCGCGCCCACAACGCCGCGCAGGCACTGGCCGCCGTGGAGCGCCAGCGCATCGACCTCGTGCTGCTCGACCACTACCTGCCCGACATGACGGGCCTCGAACTCGCCCACCGGATGCGGGAGAACGGCCACAACACCGACGTCATCATGATCACCGCGGCGAGCGACGTCCTGACGGTGCAGGCGGCGATGCGCCAGGGAGCCCTGCACTACCTGGTGAAGCCGTTCACGTTCGCCGCGCTGCGTTCGCGGCTCGACTCGTACGCGGCGCTGCGCCGCACCGTGGACCGGGTCAGCGGCCGCGGCGCCGCGGGCCAGGAGCAGGTCGACCGGATTTTCGGTGCGCTACGGGCGCTGCCCATGCCCACCTCGCCCGGCCTGCCGAGCGGTCAGTCGGAGCCGACCACGGATCTGATCTGCGATGTGCTGCACCGCGCCGACCATCCGCTGTCCGCCCACGACGTGGCGGCGGAGACCGGCCTGAGCCGCTCCACGGCGCAGCGGTATCTGCGCCACATGGAACAGTCGGGCCGGCTCCACCTCTCGCTCAAGTACGGGGACACCGGGCGTCCTGAGCATCGCTATGTGTGGGTGGCGCCCTGAGGCGGCCGGCAGTGGCCTGACCTGAGCGCTCTGGGGCAGCCGCGCGGGGGCCCGGCCACACCTGTGGGGCGCGGTCCTCAGACGGCTCCCGCCCCGGTCAGCGCACGCACCTCCGTCTCCGCGTGCTTGGCCTCGTCCGGTGGCTCATGTGAGGTGACCGTGCCGAGCCAGCCCGCCAGGAAACCGAGGGGAATGGAGACGAGGCCGGGGTTCTCCAGCGGGAAGTACTGGAAGTCCACGCCGGGGAACAGCGAGGTCTCGCTGCCGGACACGACCGGTGACAGGACCACCAGGACGAGGGCGGGCACGAGCCCTCCGTAGACAGACCACACGGCGCCGCGCGTGGTGAAGTTCCGCCAGAACAGGGAGTAGAGCAGTACGGGCAGGTTGGCGGAGGCGGCCACGGCGAAGGCGAGGCCCACGAGGAACGCCACATTGAGGTCGCGGGCGAGCAGTCCCAGGGCGATCGCGACCACTCCGATGCCGGCGGCGGCGACACGGGCCACGGCGACCTCGCTGCGCGGCTTGGCGTGGGGGCGGCGCAGGGACGCGTACAGATCGTGGGCCACGGAGGCCGAGGAGGCGAGCGTGATCCCGGCGACGACGGCGAGGATCGTCGCGAAGGCGACGGCCGCGACGACGGCGAACAGAACCGTTCCACCTGTGGAGTCCGGGCCGCCGCCCAGGTCGAGCGCGAGCAGCGGAACCGCCGTGTTCCCCGCCGCGTTCGAACCCCGCACGGCGCCGGATCCCACGATCGCCGCCGCACCGAAGCCGAGCACGATGGTCATCAGGTAGAAGCTGCCGATGAGTCCGATGGACCAGATGACCGAGCGGCGCGCGGCCCGTGCCGTCGGAACGGTGTAGAAGCGCGACAGGATGTGCGGCAGCCCGGCCGTGCCGAGCACGAGCGCAAGGCCCAGGCTGATGAAGTCGAGCCTCGCGGTCCAGTCGCCGCCGTACTTCAGTCCGGGCGCGAGGAACGCGGCTCCGTGCCCGCTGCGCTGCGCCGCCGTACGCAGCAGCTGGTCGAAGTCCCCGTGGAAACGCACCAGGACGAGCACGGTCAGGACGATCGCCCCGCCCATGAGCAGGACCGCCTTGACGATCTGGATCCAGGTGGTGGCCCGCATCCCTCCCAGTGACACGTAGACGACCATGAGCCCGCCGACGCCGACGACGGTCCACGCCTGTACGGCTCCGCCGGTGCTGCCGAGCAGCAGCGCGACCAGGCTGCCCGCACCCACCATCTGCGCCACCAGATAGAGAACGGACACCGTCACCGAAGAAGTTCCCGCCGCGATCCGCACGGGACGCTCTCGCATCCGGGCGGCGATGACGTCGGCGAGGGTGAACCGCCCGCAGTTGCGCACGAGTTCGGCAACCAGCAGCAGCACGACGAGCCAGGCCACGAGGAACCCGACCGAGTAGAGCAGGCCGTCGTAGCCGAAGAGCGCGATGAGGCCAGAGATCCCGAGGAAGGAGGCGGCCGACATGTAGTCGCCCGCGATGGCGAAACCGTTCTCCATGGGCGAGAACAGCCGGCCGCCCGCGTAGAACTCCTCCGCCGATCCGTGCCTGTTGTGGCTCACCCATGTCGTGATCGCCAGCGTGACGGCGACGAACACGCTGAACAGCAGCAGCGCCAGCGTCTGATGGTTCCCGGTCACCGCTGGCCACCCTCGATCACTCGGGTCATCTCCTGGGTGTCCCAGCGCAGTTCGAGCGCAGCGCGGTCCCTTCGCAACCGCGCGTGGCGCGAGTACAGCCACGTCAGAAGGAAGGTGCTGAGGAACTGCCCGAGGCCCGCCAGCATCGCCACATTCACCGCTCCGGCGACGGGCCTGCCCATCAGACCGGGGGCCGTCGTCGCCGCCAGGATGTACGCGAGGTACCAGGCGAAGAAGGCCGCGGCGGCCGGAATGACGAACCTCCGGTAGCGGCTGCGTACTTCCTGGAAGGCCGCGCTGCGCTGCACCTCCAGATAGATCGCCGCCGCGCTCCGCTCCGGGGGGGCTGCCTGCGGAGGTACGGCCGGGGCCGGTGCCCCCGTGCCGTCCAACTCGCCCCACCCGGAGGCCAGCGCGTCGTACCAGGGATCGCCGAGAACACCGCGATCACCGGGCCGGGTCTGCGCCGCCTCGCGCCCGTCGTGCTTCTCCACCGAACTCTCCTTGTCCGCGGGCCACTTAGGCCGCGAGCCCAAGGATGGGCAGAACGGGAAGATCCCGGACTCTTCTCACATCTCCCTTCACCCCATTAGGTGATGGCCGACCCCGGTGGCTGAACAAGGCCGTGCCGATAGGCATACCGCACTGCCTGAGCCCTGTCCTTGAGGCCGGTTTTGGCGAAGAGATTGTTGATGTGTGTCTTCACCGTCGCGGTGGAGACATGCAGGGCGCGGGCGATCTCCTGATTGGTGAGCCCTTCGGCGATGAGCCCCAGAACTTCGGCCTCTCGCGCGGTGATTCCGTCGGGCGGCTCCACGGGCGCGGAGGCCGGCGCCGGCTCCGAAAGACGCTCCAGAAGTCGGCGCTGGATCTTCGGGGAAAGGCCCGCGTCCCCGGAGAGCACGTCCTCGACGGCCCGCACGATCTCGTCGCCGCCCGCATCCTTGGTCAGATAGCCGCGGGCTCCGGCCTTGAGCGCGGGGAACAGCGACTCGTCGTCCGCGTAGGTGGTCAGGATGACGACCTGGGTTCCGGGGTACTTCGATCGGATGCGCCGCGTCGCCTCCACCCCGTCACAGCGCGGCATACGCAGGTCCATGAGGACGACGTCCGGGGCGAGTCGGGCAACCAGCGCGACGGCCTCGTCGCCGTCGCCGGCCGCTCCGACGACCTCGATGCCGGGCAGCAGCCCGAGCAGCATCACGATGCCTTCGCGCACGACCGTCTGATCATCGGCGACCACCACTCTGGCGTCCCTACGCGCCGCACCGCCCCCTTGCGAACCTGCCGCGTGCGCCGCGCCTGTCTGCGAACTCTCCGCGTCCGCACCGCCCCCTTGCGAACCTGCCGAGTCCGCCAGGCGATCCGTCCCGTTCGCCCCCGGGTCCGTCCCCTTCATGCGGGTACCTTCAGCTTCACTGCGAAACCCTCCTCGCACGGCCCTGCCACGAGCGTGCCGCCGAGCAGCTCCGCACGCTCCCTCATCCCCAACAGACCGTAGCCGGAGCCACTGACAGTGAGCTCCCCCGCCGACGTGGCCGAGCCCGCATCCCTTACCTCAAGGGTCACTTCGGCGGTGCCGTACTCCAGTCTCACCTGGGCCTTCGCGCCGGGCGCGTGCTTGCGTACGTTCGTCAGGGCCTCTTGGGCGACCCTGCGTACTGTCTGTGACGCCTCGACGGACAACGGCCGCCGCACCCCCTCCACCGAGACCGTCGCGCCGTCCGTGGCGACGAGTTCGCGCAGGAAGTCCTCCAGCGGGGTCATCTCTCCGCGCAGCGCCGAGAGTGCCTGGCGCGTCTCGGTGAGCCCGTCGCGAGCCATGCCCCGGGCGGCGACGACGCGCTCGTGGATCTGGTCGAGATCCGCGCCCCGCTCGATGAGCAGGCGTGCCGCTTCGAGGTGGACGAGCTGGGCGGAGAGGCTGTGCGCCAGCACGTCGTGGATCTCCCGCGCGATCCGGGCCCGCTCGGCCAGGGCGGCGGATTCCGCCTCCGCGGCGCGCGCGGCCCGTTCCTGGCGGAGCAGCCGCTGCGCACTTCCTCTGGCCTCCGCGTCGAGGCGCAGGACGTATCCCGCAAGGCAGAGCCCGATGGTGGTGACCGCTGTGGTGAACCATGCGTCGTTGTTCAGGACAGCGAACCCGGTGAGCGCGCCGGCCGTGAGAGGAATGGCCGCGACCAGGGGCAGCCGCTCAAGAGCGGTGACGGCGCAGCCGCACCAGAGGACGAGCGCCGGCCCTCTGAACCCGGCCTGCTCCGCCGCGAATGCCGCGCCCAGCAGGACGGCGAGCAGACCCACGGAGGGCCACAGCAGGTGTTCCAGCGTGGTCCGGAAGAACCCCCAGGCCGCGGCGCCGCAGGCGATGAGCGCGACCGGCGCCAGGGCAACGGTCCAGCCGTGCACGCCACGCTCCGCTGCCGCGGTCCACACGAGAGCAGTGAGCGCGACCGCTCTCACGACGCGAGCAAGGACCCGCCGCGCCCGCGTGAGCCCTTCGCGGGAGAGCGCCTCCCGCGAGGGCCAGCTGGTCCAGGCTCCCGACGTCACACACGGTCCTTCCACGACGGCACGGGCACGCCGTCACCGTACGCCCCGGCCCTCTGGGGTGCAGGCCGCAGGGACTGCGCACGCCAGATGAGGACTCCGGAGCGAACGAGCAGTGTGGCGGCCAGGGCGAGCATGAGCGCGGCGCTGCCCTGCTTGATACCGAAGGCCGCGCCGGCGGCGTAGAGACCGGCCCGTACGGCCATTCCGACGACCCAGACGGCGCCGCTGGCCTTGGTGCTCTTGCTCCACACGGTGCCGTCCTGCGCGGTCCAGATCCGGGTGGTCCAGGCCCAGCCGGCGCCGAGGGCGAGACCGACGAGCAGCTCAAGGCCTATGAGCGAGGCCGAGAGGGCCTGGTGGTGGGAGTCGAGGAGGTCCGGCTTGCGCAGCGCCATGAAGACGAGCACGGCGGGCACGACCCACCAGCGCTTGTCCATGGTGATCTGCTGCGCCTTGAACTGACGGACGACCACCAGCACGACGACTGCGATGATCACCAGCACATTGGTGAGCCCGGACATGGTGGCCTCCGACTTTCCGTGACTTCGAGGATTTCGAGAACTTCGCCGGACGACGCCGAGCAGCGGCGTCGAGCAACGTCTTCGAAGTTACGGAAAAGGCCAGCTCACGGGATCGGAGCTGGGGTGGATCGTGGGTGGATCAGCCGGCTCCACCCATGGGTGGAGCCGGCGTCCGGGTCGCCCCTAGGCGTCGATGCGCGAGCGGTCGAGCGTCGCGGCCGAGCTGCTGATGAACTCCTTGCGCGGCGCCACGTCCGTGCCCATGAGCAGATCGAAGACCTGCTCCGCGGCGTCCAGCTCGCCGATGTTGATACGGCGCAGCGTGCGGTGACGCGGGTCCATCGTGGTCTCGGCCAGCTGGTCGGCGTCCATCTCTCCGAGGCCCTTGTAACGCTGGATCGAGTCCTTGTAGCGCACGCCCTTGCGCTGGTACTCGAGGAGCGTCTCGCGCAGCTCGCGGTCCGAGTACGTGTAGACGTACTTGTCCTGGCCCTTCTTCGGCTGGACGAGCTCGATGCGGTGCAGCGGCGGCACCGCGGCGAACACGCGGCCCGCCTCGATCATCGGCCGCATGTAGCGCTGGAAGAGGGTCAGGAGCAGGGTGCGGATGTGCGCGCCGTCGACGTCGGCGTCGACGAGCAGGATGATCTTCCCGTAGCGCGCGGCGTCGATGTCGAAGGTCCGCCCGGACCCGGCTCCTATGACCTGGATGATCGCGCCGCACTCGGCGTTCTTCAGCATGTCCGACACGGACGACTTCTGAACGTTGAGGATCTTGCCGCGGATCGGCAGCAGCGCCTGGAACTCGGAGTTCCGGGCCAGCTTGGCGGTGCCGAGCGCGGAGTCCCCCTCGACGATGAAGAGCTCGCTGCGCTCCACGTCGTCGCTGCGGCAGTCCGCCAGCTTGGCCGGCAGCGACGACGACTCGAGGGCCGTCTTCCTGCGCTGCGCGTCCTTGTGCTGGCGGGCCGCGATCCGCGTACGGGCCGCGGCGACGGCCTTCTCCATGACGGCGCGGGCCTGGGCCTTCGCGTCGCGCTTGGTGGAGGTCAGGAACGCTTTGAGCTCCTTGGCCACGACGTTCGTGACGATCCTGTTGGCCGCCGAGGTGCCGAGCACCTCCTTGGTCTGGCCCTCGAACTGCGGCTCGGCGAGACGCACCGTGACGACGGCCGTAAGGCCCTCGAGGGCGTCGTCCTTGACGACGTCGTCCTCGGCGACGCGCAGCAGTTTCTGGGAGCGCAGCACCTCGTTCATCGTCTTGGTGAGCGAGCGCTCGAAGCCACTCACGTGGGTGCCACCCTTGGGGGTGGCGATGATGTTGACGAACGACCTGAGTGTCGTGTCATAGCCGGTGCCCCAGCGCATCGCGATGTCCACAGCGAGCTCGCGGGTGACCTCGGTCGGCGTCATCTGACCGTGGTCGTCGAGGACCGGGACGGTCTCCTTGAAGGTGCCCTGTCCGGAGAAGCGGAGGACATCGCAGACCGGCTTGTCGGCGGCGAGGTACTCGCAGAACTCGCTGATGCCGCCGTCGAAGCGGAAGGATTCCTCGCCCTTGCTGCCGCCGTCACCGAGCCCGTACTCGTCGCGCACGACGATGGTCAGGCCCGGCACGAGGAACGCGGTCTGGCGGGCGCGCTGGTGCAGGTTCTCCAGGGAGAGCTTGGCCTCCTTGAGGAAGATCTGGCGGTCGGCCCAGT
This sequence comes from Streptomyces sp. CB01635, assembly GCF_002803065.1. GTDB lineage: Bacteria > Actinomycetota > Actinomycetes > Streptomycetales > Streptomycetaceae > Streptomyces. Next base: position 105,023 of record NZ_NNBL01000001.1, on the reverse strand, counting down.
AGCGCACACGCGTGCCGGTGCGATTCTTCGGGATCCGCTTGACCTTGCTGAGCCGCGCGGCGGAGTCGAAGGTCGCGTCGGGTCCCGGCTTGGCGAAGGCGCCGGGGACGCCGCGGCGGAAGCTGATGGCGTGCGTGTTCCCCCCTCGGTCGACCTCGACGTCGAGCCGCGCGGAGAGCGCGTTCACCACGGAGGCGCCCACGCCGTGCAGGCCGCCGGAGGCCGCGTAGGAGCCTCCGCCGAACTTGCCGCCCGCGTGCAGCTTGGTCATGACGACCTCGACCCCGGAGAGCCCGGTCTTCGGCTCGACGTCCACGGGGATGCCGCGGCCGTTGTCCCGCACCTCTACGGATGCGTCGTCGTGGAGGATGACCTCGATGTGGTCGCAATAACCGCCGAGGGCCTCATCGACGGAGTTGTCGATGATTTCCCAGAGGCAGTGCATCAGGCCACGGCTGTCCGTGGACCCGATGTACATACCAGGGCGCTTGCGTACGGCCTCGAGCCCCTCAAGGACGAGCAGGTGCCGCGCGGTGTAGTTGGAACTGTCCTTGTCCACGATGCCGCCTGCTCCGGTCAGCAGCGCTGTGGACGGCACGGACGTTTCGGCGGTCACGCAGTTCGCTCCTCGCTGAATTTCAGTTGGAACCCTTTTGGGTAAGGGGTCGGCTTCGGTCGCCGCTCAGAGGGTACCGAGGCCTGGTAGAGCCGTTGTAACGCAACCCTCGCCTCTGCCCAGACTAGTCCAGCATCGTATGCATGTTCGATCCCTCGATGGGGTGAAGCACACATCACGTTCCCTTTGGCGCATGAACCATTTAGGCTCCGGGCACGTCCTCATGAACAACCGACAAGCCAGTCGGCGAGGACCGACCCTGACGGAACGCGCGAACCCGTAAGACACGTAAGAGACGCAATACGGCTCATTCGCCGCCAACCGGCAGCAGACAGCCCCTCGGAAAGATTTTTCGAGGAAAAGCCACGAGCGGGAACGTTTTCGGCCTGGTTGGATGTTGACCCTGGTACGACAGCTCGTCGAGCTAGAGAAGAGGCGACGTGACTACTGTTCTGACCCCCGCGAGCCCACTGACGGCCGCTGACCGCTGTGACCGTTGCGGCGCCCAGGCGTACCTTCGTGTCGTCCTCATCAGCGGTGGTGAACTGCTCTTCTGCGCCCACCATGGCCGCAAGTTCGAGCCGGAACTCAAGAAGATCGCCGCTGAGATACAGGACGAGACGGAGCGCTTGACCGCCGCTCCGGTAAGCGCCGAAACCGAGGAACGCTGACGCCTCGCACAACGACGAGCCAGCTCCGGCCCAGACCGGTGATCGGGCGGCCATCCCTGCACCACAGGGGTGGCCGCCCGTCCTCGCATCAGGCCCACATATGCCCGTGAGGCGCCCTGAGCGCCTCAGACAGGCTTCGGCATGACGCGCATTACCTCCGACACCCGGGTGTAGACGCCGGGGCTTCCACGGCGTCCACAGCCGTTCCCCCACGACACGAGCCCGATCAGGCGCCCGCGCGCCACGAGAGGGCCACCACTGTCCCCCTGGCAGGCATCCCGCCCGCCCCGCGGCGCCCCCGCACACAGCATCGTGCGTGCGAGGAACGCTCCCTCGGGGCCGCCCGGATAGGCCGCCTTGCACACGGAGCCACCGAGCACCTGAACATCCGCGGCCCGCAGCGTGGTCGCGTACTCACCGGCCCCGGTGGTGTCGCCCCAGCCGTAGACAGCGGCGCCGGTCCCGGCCGCGTACACAGAGTCCCCCGCCCCCGCCATCGGGATCACGTACCCGTCGGGTAGCGGCGCGTCCAGTGTGACGATCGCCACATCCCCGGAGTTGGTCTCGGGGTCGTAGTCGGGGTTGACCCAGGTGCGGCGCACCGGGATCTCCGCGCCCGACCGGGTCCGCAGGTCATCACGCCCCGCGATGACCTTGAGGTCAGCCACGGCGCGCCGCGTGGCGCCCAGGACCTCTGGGCCGAGGCAGTGGGCGGCGGTCATGACTGTCGACCGCCCGACCACGACGCCCCCGCAGAACTGCCCGGATCGCGTACCCCCGAACCGGTCACGACTGGAGAGCGCCACCACCCACGGACTGTCGGCCACCCGGACCGGCCGGCCCCCGATGACGACGCTGTCCGCCCCTGACGGGGCGGGGGAAGCCAGGGGCAGCAAGGCCGCCGCCGCCAGCAGGGCAGGTGCCCGGAACAGCGTTCGGGCGAAGGGGCGACGCATTCGGTGTCCTCACTCTGGGTTGTATCGACCCACCCAGCGTGAGTGAACTTCGTGCGTCATGCACACGAGCACATCGAAGGGCCCGGCCCCCCACGGGGGAGCCGGGCCCTTCGATGACGGACCTACCGACCGGATCCGGTCCGGGCGGTGCGCTTCTAGTCCAGGTAGTCGCGCAGCACCTGCGAGCGCGACGGGTGACGCAGCTTCGACATCGTCTTGGACTCGATCTGACGGATCCGCTCACGCGTGACGCCGTAGACCTTGCCGATCTCGTCGAGGGTCTTCGGCTGACCGTCGGTGAGACCGAAACGCATCGAGACGACGCCCGCCTCGCGCTCCGACAGGGTGTCGAGGACGGAGTGCAGCTGCTCCTGGAGGAGCGTGAAGCTGACCGCGTCGGCCGGCACGACTGCCTCGGAGTCCTCGATGAGGTCACCGAACTCGCTGTCGCCGTCCTCGCCCAGGGGGGTGTGGAGGGAGATCGGCTCGCGGCCGTATTTCTGGACCTCGATGACCTTCTCCGGGGTCATGTCGAGTTCCTTGGCCAGCTCCTCCGGGGTGGGCTCGCGGCCCAGGTCCTGGAGCATCTGACGCTGCACGCGCGCGAGCTTGTTGATGACCTCGACCATGTGCACCGGGATACGGATGGTGCGGGCCTGGTCGGCCATCGCGCGGGTGATCGCCTGGCGGATCCACCACGTCGCGTACGTGGAGAACTTGTAGCCCTTGGTGTAGTCGAACTTCTCGACCGCGCGGATCAGACCGAGGTTGCCCTCCTGGATCAGGTCCAGGAAGAGCATGCCGCGGCCGGTGTAACGCTTGGCCAGGGAGACCACCAGACGGAGGTTGGCCTCCAAGAGGTGGTTCTTGGCGCGGCGGCCGTCCTCGGCGATGATCTCCAGTTCGCGCTTGAGCTTCGGCGCGAGCTTGTCGGCGTTGGCGAGCTTGTCCTCGGCGAACAGGCCGGCCTCGATGCGCTTGGCGAGCTCGACCTCCTGCTCGGCGTTGAGCAGCGGGACCTTACCGATCTGCTTCAGGTAGTCCTTGACGGGGTCGGCGGTGGCGCCGGCCGCGGCGACCTGCTGCGCGGGCGCGTCGTCCTCGTCCTCGTCGGACAGGACGAAGCCCTGCGCGCCCTCCTCGCCGGGCTCGCCTTCGGCCTTGGCCGTGCCGGGGGTCTCCTCGGCCTCGTCGTCGGCCTCGTCGTCCTTCTTGCCGGACGTCTTCTTCGCCGCCGCCTTCTTGGCGACGGTCTTCTTGGCGGCGGCCTTCTTGGCCGTCGTCTTCTTGGCTGCGACCTTCTTGGGTTCGGCGTCCTCAGCCTCGGCCTCCACGGCCGGGGACTCGGGGGTGGCCGTGGCAGCGACCTTCTTCGCCGTGACCGTCTTGGCAGCGACAGTCTTGGTGGCGGTGCGCTTGACCGGGCTCTTAGCTGCGACGCTCTTGCGGGGGCGCTTCGGCTCCGCGGCACTGACCATCAGCGTCACACCCTCTTCCTCGAGGATCTGGTTGAGGCTGCGCAGAACGTTCTTCCACTGAGTGGCCGGAATCTGGTCGGCCTCGAAGGCACGGCGCACGTCGTCGCCGGCGATCTGGCCATCAGCCTTTCCCCGCTCAATGAGCGCCATGACAGAGACGGACTCGGCGATCTCCGGCGGGAGCGTACGGGATGTGCTGGCCGACACGAACAACCTCTCGGAACGTTGGAAAACGGCTTCCGGCCCCGTCCTGTGAGGACCGGAGCCGACGACCGCCGACTTGGGGATGGGCCGACGGCGTGGGCGGGGGCCGGGGAGATGGACAGCGCCATACGCGGCTGCTGTATTCCCTCCTCGACTGTCGCCTCTTAGGTCATCGCGCTGTTCCGAGGAGCGTTACGCCCAATCTGCGTGGCCCGAGTCACACCCCGTAAGCGGTCAAAAACTAATGGATACGGTCAAACATGGCCACTCTTTGAGTACCCAGCTCGAACCGGCGGAACTCATGGTCCACGCATATGTCGCCGGATCGCGCCAGGTCCGGGGGGATCAGGCGCGATCCGGCGACACATGTGGAACAGATGGTGGGCGCACCCGGACCGTGCGGTGCATCGGACACCGGGAGCCTGCACCGAGGCGCCGATCACCGAATCGCCGTGGAAGGCGTCAGTGCTCGCGGGGCGCGGGGACCACACGTTCGACATCGGGGTGGACGGTGAGCAGCTGCCGCATGGCGGCCTCCGCGCCCGTGCCGTCACCCGCGGCGAGCGCGTCGGCGATCCGGCTGTGGTGGGCTACGGCCACCTCGTTCGGACGGTCGCAGCCCGTGACGGGTCCCCCGGAGACCTGGAGGGCCGCGGAGACGATGCCGGACAGGTGCTCGAGCATCCGGTTGCCCGCGAGCTGGATGAGCAGGGAGTGGAACTCGGCGTCGGCGCGGGCGAAGGTGATCGGATCGCCCTGACCCAGGGCGTGCCCCATGATCTCGACCATGTCGGTGAGCCGCTGCTGGACGTCCTCACGGCCGTGTCCGGCCGCGAGCCGGGCGGCGAGGGGCTCGATCGTCCAGCGCAACTCGTTCAGCTCCCGGCGCTGGTCGTCGCGCTGCGGGCCGAAGGCTCGCCATTCGATGATGTCCGGGTCGAGCAGGTTCCAGTCACTGACGGGGCGGACGCGGGTGCCGACATTCGGGCGGGCGCTGACCAGGCCCTTGGCCTCGAGGACGCGGAGCGACTCGCGGACGACGGTGCGGGACACCTCGAATCGCTGGCCGATCTCCTCGGGGACGAGCGGGCGGTCCGCGCCGAGGTCCCCGGAAACGATCATCTGGCCCAGCTGCTGGACGAGCTGGCCGTGCAGGCCGCGGCCGCGGCTGCCGGCGGCACGCCGCCCCATCCGGCCGAGATCCTGATCCGCGACATCCCAAACAGGGGCGCCGACACGGTCGGCACCATTGGCCTCCCCATAGGGGTAACGGTCGAGTTCGCCCGGGCCGCTCAGGCCGGAGTCGGCGGAGCGGGCGGCGGTCATCATGGTGTGCGCAAGGGTACTCACGGATCTGTTGTCGGCGCCGCTCCCAAGTCCCTTGAGGTCTTTGGTGAAAAGCACACGAAAGGGTGATCGCTTACCTCGTCGCAATTGACGCCTTATCGGACGGAAATAGGCGATCATCGCGGAGTTGTGCGCGTGGCCGGACCGGAAGGCGCCGGACGGTCGTCATCGAGCCCTGGGACGCAGCACTGTGAGCAGATAAGCGCAGAGCAGAGCGGTCAGCGACAACATCAGCGCGCCGCCCACAGGTTGAGCGATCATCCGCAGTCCCGCGGCCAGAAAACGCTCCGCCCCGAACGGCCAGTGCACAAGTGCCAGATCACGAAGCCGCGACGGCAGTCCCGCCGCCGTTCGCACAGATGGACCCGCCAAGGCCTCCTGTACGAGGGGCACGACGAGGATCGGAACGGCGAGTACGGCGGCCAGTCCGGCCGTCGTGGACCGGAAGACACCGGCGGCCAGCACCCCGGCCCAGGCGCAGCCCATGACGAGCGCGAGCCAACTCGCGCTCGATGAAAGCCAGTCGACGGGAACCTTGCTGAGCTCTTCTCCGTATACAAGGTGAAGCAGCACCGCGTCGGACACGACGACGAGGAAGGCCAGCGAGACGGCGATGGCCGCTGCGACGACGAGTTTCGCGCAGAGAAGTCCCAGGCGACGGGGGACGGTGCCGCGGTCGGCGGCCAGCGCGGGGTGACGGAATTCATCGCCGAACGCGAAGGCCCCGAGCAGCCCCGCACCGAGGGCGGCCGGCGGAAGCGGCAGTTCCTGCGGCCAGGCCGCCAGGAGACGGGACTGCGGCGTGTGACCGGTCCGGGCGAGCAGTACGGCGACAATCGCGGAGGCGACGAGCACGGCAGCCGCCGTGAGGTAACCGGTGGCGATGCCGGTCGCCCGGCGGACCTCGTAACGCAGCGGACGGAGCGGGCTGGGTGCGGGGTGGATCGTGATGGGGGGTGGGAGGGGGGACAGGGGATACGGGACGTGGCCACCGGCCGCTTCGTCGAACGGGACAAGC
>NZ_NNBL01000001.1:0-98721 GCF_002803065.1 Streptomyces sp. CB01635 | reverse complement strand
GGGGGTGGGAGGGGGGACAGGGGGGAGGGGGGAGGGGCGGGGGCTGGGCTTGAGGAAGTTCCGGGCGCCTGAGGGCCCGGGTCGTCACGCTGCGGCGACTCGGCCGGGGAGGAGGCGCCGACAAGGTCCGCGTCGGGTTCCGACGGCTCTGTGGCCGGAGGTGGCGTCTCGGCGAGCGATACCTCCACGACGGTCGTCTGAGGCGCGGTCGGCTCCGCGTCGCGGACTGCTTCAGTGTGGGCCCGTGCCGGAACACTCACCGCCGGCCCCGCATCCCCGACCTCGTCCGCGAGTTGGTGGACCAGGATGCTGTGGCGGAACGCGGTTTCGCCGACGTCCGCGCAGTTACTGCCGTATACGGAGAGACGGTTGCCGTCCTCGTTCACGACCTCGACGGATCGCTGCTTCGCGCGCGCCTCCTTGGCCAGCAGGACACCGAGCCGGGCGGCATGCGGGCTGCGCACGGCGACGCGGGGGCGCAACCGCGTACGGGAGAAGTCCGCGACTCCCTGGTCCGCGATGACGCGCCCTGCCTCCATGGTGACCACGCGGTCAGCGGTCCGCGCCGCTTCCTTGGCGTCGTCGGTGGAGAAGAGCACAGTGCCGCCGAGCGACGCGTGGGCCCGCAGGATGCCGTGCAGCCACTTGCCCTCACGCACCGAGAGCCCGTCGGCGGGTCCGTCGAGGACGAGGGTGTGGGGGTCCGCGAGAAGCGCGCAGGCGAGGCCGAGGCGCCTGTCCATGCCTCGCGAGAGCGTGCCGAGTCGCTGCTCACGCAGGCTGACGATGCCGACGACTTCGAGGACCTCGTCTGCACGCTGCACCGGCACCCCTGCGGCCGCGCACAACATACGCAGTTGTCCGCGCACGGTTCGGGACGGATGTCCCTGGACCTCGCCGAGCAACACGCCCACCTCGCGGGATGGATGGGGGATGCGATGCAGGGGGCGGCCTCTGAAATGCGTGATTCCACGGCCTTGTTGGAGTTCGAGCATCAGCCGAACCGCCGTCGTCTTGCCGGACGCGCGGGCACCGAACAGCGCCGTGACACGACCCGTCGGCGCCTCGAAGGACACGTCGTCGACAGCGGGCGGGAGCTCCTGGCGGGGGTTGCTGGTCAGTCCGAAGGCCTGGATCATCGCTTCTCTCGCAGGATGTGCGACCGCTCGGCGGCCGGGACCCGTCCGCCGAGCGGGGACGGACGAACCCCGTGGGTACCGCAGCAAGATAACGCGATATTTCCGTCTTTTCGGGCAGGGTGCGCGCTTCGGGTGTCCCTGCGCGGCGTGGGCGGGCAGAGCCCGGAGGTCAGGCCCGGTCAGCTCCGGTTCACACCTCGGGGCGCAGCATCGGCGGGTTGAGCAGTGTCGCGCCCCCGGCGCGGAAGAGCTGGGCCGGCCTGCCTCCCTGGCGGGTGGTGGTCCCGCCGGTGGGCACGAGGAAGCCCGGGGTGCCTGTCACCTTGCGGTGGAAGTTTCGCGGATCGAGCGCCACGGCCCACACCGCCTCGTACACGCGCCGCAGCTCGCCGACCGTGAACTCGGGCGGGCAGAAGGCCGTAGCGAGCGACGAGTACTCGATCTTCGAGCGGGCACGCTCCACGCCGTCCGCGAGGATCTGCGCGTGATCGAAGGCCAGGGGCGCCGCCTGCTCACCCTCGCGCCCGTACCCGCTCTGATTCAGCAGTGCCTCTACGGGTGCCCATCGCGCGCTGTGCGCGTCGCCACCCGCACGCGGTGCGGGCAGATCCGGCGCCAGGGCCAGATGAGCGACGCTGACCACGCGCATACGAGGGTCGCGCTTGGGGTCGCCGTAGGTGGCCAGCTGCTCCAGGTGCGCGCCATTTACCTGGTCCGGGTCTGCGGGATCATGGGCGCTGAGCCCGGTCTCCTCGATCAGTTCGCGCGCCGCGGCGGACGACAGGTCCTCGTCGTCCCGTACGAAGCCGCCGGGGAGTGCCCAACGCCCCTGGAACGGCGGTTCGCCTCGCCGTACCGCGAGCGCGCAGAGCGCGTGACGACGCACGGTCAGCACGACCAGGTCGACGGTGACTGCGAAGGGCGGGAAGGCCGACGGGTCGTAGGGCGACATGCCGCGATCATAGTCGTCTTCCTGACGATAAACACTCCCTTCGCGATCGTCGATCAAGGCCTTCTTCGAAGTCTCCGAGGTGGGACCCCGCCGATCTCCCGAACTCACGTCCGCCCCGGTCACACCCCCAACTGCAGCCCGTCGGCCGCCTCCTCGACCATGGCGAGACCGAGTCTGCTGACCCGCACCGAGAATGGTGCGCCCGCGACCCGCAACCCGGCCAGTCCGATCTCCCCCAGGGGTGCGCTGCGCATCGGTCTCAGCGTCACCGTCCCTGCGGGCGCGTCCGGCCGGATCCCGGCGAGGGCCGCGAGGATCTGCACCCCTGCCGCCGCGGCGGTGGCCGCGGGTCTGCAGGCGGCCGGATGCGGAAGCGGCGCGCCCCCTTCGCAACGCTGCTCCCCCGCGTACATCTCGGGCAGCCGGAACCCGAATGCCTCGGCCGCCGACAGAACGCCCCGCAGCAACGAACTCGACTCCTTCTCGTAGCCCGCATCGGCCAGGCCGCCAACGGCCAGCGCCGTCTCCTGCACCCGCACGGCACCGCCACGGTGCCCGAACGGGTTGTACGACGCCTCCCGTACGCCCAGACTGCGCAGCCCCCACCCTGAGTCGAGTGCCGGACCGCCCAGGAGCCGTGCGAGCTGTTCGATCTGCACCTTGTCGAGGAGTCCCGGCGCCATCACACCGCCGCCAAGCAGCCCTGTGTCGAGGAGGTGGGCCGCGGCGCTGCCGAGGTGGGGCAGGAGGCGTCCGTCCGGCGTGCGGGCAGCGGCGGGCCTGCCGCCCCCGCGGTCCTCGGCCCAGAAGTCCTCCCTGAACCGTGTCCGCAGCACTTCGGCCCACTGGCGCAGTTCTACGGCGCCGGGCCGGCCATGGGCGTCGAGGAGATCCGCGCCGAGCAGGGCGGCCCGGTGAGCGTGGGCCTGGGTCTCACAGCGCAACGGTCCTCCGGGGCCGGGGTCCGCCAGGTACGTCCCTTCGCCAATGGCTGCCCGCAGCCAGTGCAGGCAGCGCTCCGCGGTGGGCAGCAGCTCGGCGACCTCCTGCTCGGGAAGGCCCCAGCGTCTCGCCTCCGCGAGGAGCGCCGGAAACAGGAGGGTCGCTTCGGTTCCAGTACAGCCGGGCGGCAGATGCGGGCCTGCGTCTCTCAGCGGGCCGGGGATCGTCCCCGCCTCCCTTCCTGCACCCGGGAGTTGGGTCCGCGCGAGGGCCCTGAGCGTGCCCGCGGCCAACCGGGTTCCCAAAGGCAGCGCCATCCGCGCGGCCGCCAACGCCTCGGCCGGAGCCAGACCACAGCGCCAGGGCGCGCCTGCGGCGAGGTAGAGGTCCGAGGGGTGCCCAGGGTCGCGCAGCAGCAATGCGTGCAGGTCCTCGGCGCAGGTTCTCAGCAGCGGCCCCACGCGTGCGTCGTCCCCTGCGGCTTCCGCCCCGGCGAGCGGACGTGCGGTGCCATGCCCGACCGGTCGGCCCGTCCCACCGCCGTCGGACCGTACCCGTAGTTCGACACTCCACGTGCCACCCGGAGGCAGGTCGAACTCCCAGCGCAGCAGGCCTGCGGAGGCGAGCGCATCCCGGGGCGGCGGGTCGGCGGTGACGACGGCGTGGCCCGCGGGCGACGACCAACGCATGCCGGAGTCGTGGACGGTGGCGGACAGTGCACGCCCCGGCCGTCCGGCCGCCACCGCGCCCAGCTCGGCCAGATCCGTACCGAGCGCGACCTCGACCGGTAGTCGCAGCGGGCGTGTGGCCGAGCTGCGCAGCGTAATCCGCTCCGTGCCGTCGGCATGCCGCGTCCGCTCGACCATGATGTCCGGGTCGGGGCCGCCGTCCACGACAGGCCTCAGCGTCGCCACGAACCGGGCCCGGTCGGCGGCGACCATACGGGCCTGAACCGCGACCGGCTCGCGCCCCGCCACGCGGAGCAGGCAGCGCGACAACAGACGGCGCCCGGCACGGTAGAACCCCTCCAGGCCATCGCCCGTCAACTGCCCTTGCTGCGAAGAAATCGCGAGCGAGGGCAGGGCCACGCAGATCAGCGCCGTGTGCGCCGGCGGCAGCTCCGCGGAGCGCCGGGGAGCTGGGGTGTTCGCGCGACCGGTGTGCGCATTTGGGGGCGGAGCGTTGCGGGTAGCAGGTGGAGCCGGGTCCTTGCGGTGAGCGGACGAGATCGCTGGGGCGATTGCAGATGTCACTGCATGAGCGGATGGCGCTCCCGCGATGGCGGTTGACGGCCCCGCGGTGCCGGATGGCGCTCCCAGCCCTGAGGGCGCGGACGACACCCCAGCGGGCGCGGTCGATACCCCAGCCGGTGGAGCGGGCGACATCCATGCGGGGATTCGAGAGGCCCGGCCCGCACCTCCGCCGAGGCGGTCGACGAACGAGTCCTCCAAGGGACTCTCGAAGGACGCCTTGAACGAGTCTTCGGGCTCCGGCGCGCGTGCAGCTGAAGGCATCACCGCCGCCTCGTCCCCGGACAACCGGCGGTACCGGTCTCGCGGGGCGGTCCGACGGCATCTGGTGGGGCGTCTTTCTCCAGGGCGAGCAGCACCGGCACGGCGCAAGTCGATACGGCGGACACGGTCGACGACGCGGGGGGCGGCATGGGGTGGCTCCTTCCGCGCTGGGCGCGCGCGAGGCGCCGATGGCGCTCCGAAGGGTCGGCGGGGAGACAGCGGCGCAGCCCGATCACGGGCTGTGCCACAGAGGTGAACGGGCCTGCCCCACCCCAAGTCACGCCCGCGGCAAAGGAAGCCGAGCAGCCGACGCCCCATACCCCTCCCCAAATCCCCCACGCCGGCCGGTGCCCGCGCTGCTACAAAGGCGGGCATGCGGAACCTGCGCCACAAGCCGATACTCATCCGTCCCGCCTCGTCCCCTGTCGCCCCACTCGGCGACGTCCCTGCGGTCGCCTCGGCGCATGCGCCCCAGCCTGGGCGGGCCCCTTACCCGCGCCTGCACGTCGCGATCCGCGCCGGCGCAGGGCCGCTTCCAGGGCCCGCGTCACTCGATCCTCGGCCGGTTCCCGCGAGTCCTCGGCACTTGGCCGCCCAGAGGATCCTGCGCCCTTACGGCCGGCGGCGCCTTCGGCATTGACGCCGGCAACGGGCCTCGCGCCCACCGCTACTCCTGCCCCGGCTCCGTCAGAGTCTTCCTCGGAACCTGCCCCGGACGGCGTCACATTCCGCTCGTCCCGGGTCTTGCGCAGGCTTCGCCGCACCGGCTCCGGATCCAGGTCCGCGCTGCACGCCTCCATGAGGAGCCGGGCGAAGACGTACCGGGGATCCGCCGCCAGGGCCATGTCCAATGCCTCGCCTGCCTCCACTCGGTCGCCCAGAGACCATGCGACCCAGCCGGCGAGCGTCAGCGGCGCCGCCGCGTGTTCGCCGTACGGACCCACGCAGCGGCGGGCCAGGGCTCGCCACAGACGCAGAACAAGTGGTGCCTCGTCGCCCTCCATCCACTCGGCGGCGTGATCCCGGGTCAGCCGGTCCTGGAGGCCGAGGATCAGCCTCGCCGCTTCGTCATGCGCGAGCTGCTCGTCGTCTTTGAGATCGGCTTCGAGCGTGTCGCCGCCGGTCGGCAGGTGCCCGAAACGGCTCCAGACCCGCCGTGCGAGATCGAGCGTCTCGTCCGCGACCTCGACGCGCGGGACTCCGGCGAGAATCCTGGGGACCAGAGCCATGGCCGCGGCATCCAGCGCACGCTCCTGGTCCGGCACGGCCGCCGTCTGCCACGGCGTGAGCCTGGCCCTCATCTCCCTTAGCGGGCGCCGCACTTGGATGCCCGCGTAGGTCATCGCGGCCGCCGTGACGGACGTACCGGACGCGGCCAGCGGTGTGCCGTCGGGCGGGCAGCACTCCGCGACCGGGCAGCTGTACGACCAGAAGTGATCGTCGGCGATGCAGAGGGTCTCGACCACGGGCACGTCGAGGCGGCCGCAAGCCAAGCGCAGCATCTGCGCCAGTGGGTGCAGGCGCTCCATGATCTGCCGACCGGTCTCGGTGGCCTTCGGATCCCGGCACAGGAACGCGACGATGCCGTCCGGCGTTCCGTCCTTCCTCTCGCATCCACTGATCAGGCACTTGGCCATCTCGTCCGCGACGGACGGCCAGTCTCCGGGGCGCTCGGGGATCCCGAGTCGCACGCGCCCGCCGAAGCGTCCGCGGTGCAGGGCGACAAGCACGATGCTGTCCTCGGGCCTGAACCCGAGCAAGTACGGGAGCGCTTCGGCCAGTTCGGACGGGTTGCGCAGGGTGATCTGTTCCGTGCCGGGTGCACCGGCTGCTTCGCTGTGATTCGTCATGTGACGACCATGCCGCGAATCTCAAGGTTCCGTTTTTACCTGTGGATAACCCGGATCAGGGACACGACAGGAGTTGTCCACAAGTCGGCAGGGCCACTCGCGCGAAGCCGACCCATCAGGCCATGCTTGTCCCAGCCATGTCGTTCACTTGCTGACGCCAGCTCAGCGGCCGTGTGTGGACAGGGACTTCGGGCAAGAGGCGCACGAACCGCGATCAGGCGTGGCTCTCGCTCCCGTGCTTGAGGTTGTTGACCCAGGCGTGGAGCGAGGCGTCGAGGTCGGCCTGCCGGTTGGCGGTGTCGGCGCCGACCGGTGCGCCGCTCCAGGACTCCTCGGTGTGGACGAGCACGCCGTTCTTGGTGGGCGTGAACGTCCACACGTGGACGGCGGTGATGCCCTGCCCGGGCCTCCCCAGGCCGGCCGCTTGCCGGGCACGACCTGCTTGACGGCGGAGTTGACGCCCAGCCCTTGGGTCTCCCAGCGGAACACCGAGCCCGGCCGCAGCATGCCCGGCGTGCCCTTCGTGACCGTGGTGACGTCGGGCTGCCACGACGGCCAGTTCTCGACGTCCGTCTGCACCTTTCCAGATCGTGCGCAGCGGCGCATGGATCACGCTGTCCTCGCGAGTGATAACGGGAGCGGTCTCGTCGATCTGCGCTTCTGCGGCGGTGAACCTGAAAGTCGCAGAACCCGTCAACGGCACGGGCCTCAAGCCGCACACGCCGCCAGAAGCAGAAGCAGAAACGGCAACGGACGCGCTCGCCCATGCTCCGGGCTCGCACGTCCCCCTCTACGACTCCGGTCAGTGACTCAGCTCAGTGCCTCAGCCCTGAGCACCCCATACTCAGCCCGCCGCAGCCAGCACCAACGGCAGAACCTGCTCGCTCCCCGCCTGCCGGAGCAGCCGCGCGGCGACGGCGAGGGTCCAGCCGGAGTCCGTGTAGTCGTCCACGAGCAGGACGGGACCCGGAGCGCCGGCCAGGGCCGCAGCCAGATCGTCAGGAACGGTGAAAGTGTTGGACAGTGTCCTGAGCCGCTGGGCGGAGTTGCTGCGGCGTGCCGCGTGTACGTCCCCCGGCCCCGTATACGCAAGCGTGCCCAGGAAGGGGAGGCGGCCGACGGTCGCGATTCCCTGGGCGAGGGAACCGACCAGTTGCGGCCGAGTCAGGGACGGCACGGCGACGACTCCCACCGGCCGGGCAGAGGCGTCCGGAACACTCGGCGCCCACCCCCCGGGCGAGCGCGCCCAGTCGGCGATGACGGCTACCGCGGCCTTCAGGGCGTCGTCGGGGACGGGCCCGTCGGGCGCGTTCTCGGCCAGCAGCGGGCGCAGTCGGTTGCCCCAGCCGATGTCCGAGAGCCGCCCCAGGGCGCGCCCGGTGGAGCACTGTTCCTTGGCCGGGATGCGCCCCTTGAGGTCAATGCCCAGCGCGGGCATCCCCGTCGGCCACATGCGGCGCGGCTCGACCTCCACCCCCGGGCGGTCCAGTTCCCTGGCCGCCCCCGTCAGCATCTCCGCCGAAACCGAGGAATCGGCCCAGGCCCCCGCACAGTTGTCGCAACGGCCACACGGAGCCGCACCCTCGTCGTCCAGTTGCTGGCGCAGGAACTCCATCCGGCACTGGGACGTGCTCGCGTAATCACGCATGGCCTGCTGCTCGGTCGCCCGCTGCTTGGCCACCCACGCGTAGCGTTCGGAGTCGTACACCCAGTCGGCTCCCGTGGCCGTCCAGCCGCCCTTCACTCGCTTGACCGCGCCGTCGACGTCCAGCACCTTCAACATCGACTCGAGGCGACTGCGCCGAAGATCCACCGCCGCCTCCAGGGCAGGCACGGACAGCGGCCGTCCCGCACCCGCGAGAGCCGAGAGCGTCTGGCGGACCTGCGCCTCGGGCGGGAAGGCCGTATCGGCGAAGTAGCGCCAGATGGCCTCGTCCTCCTTGCCCGGCAGCAGCAGCACATCGGCGTGGGCCACACCGCGGCCCGCACGCCCCACCTGCTGGTAGTAGGCGATCGGCGAGGACGGCGAGCCGAGATGGATCACGAATCCCAGGTCCGGCTTGTCGAAGCCCATCCCCAGCGCGGAGGTGGCGACCAGCGCCTTCACGCGGTTCTCCTGGAGATCGATCTCGGCCTGGAGCCGGTCGGCGTTCTCCGTCTTGCCTGTGTACGACGCCACGTTGAAGCCGCGCTGGCGCAGGAAGGCGGTGGCCTCCTCGGCCGCGGCCACCGTCAGCGTGTAGATGATGCCGGAGCCCTGAAGCTCATTCAGGTGTTCGGCGAGCCAGCCCAGGCGGTGTGCGGCGTCCGGCAACTGGACCACACCCAGTCGCAGACTCTCCCGATCCAACGGGCCGCGGAGCACCAGTGCCTCACCGGCTCCCGTACCCAGCTGATCGGCGACATCCGCCGTGACCCGCGCGTTCGCCGTAGCGGTGGTGGCCAACACGGGAACACCGGCGGGAAGCTCGGCCAGCATCGCCCGCAGCCGGCGGTAGTCCGGCCGGAAATCATGGCCCCAGTCGGAAATACAGTGCGCCTCGTCGACCACGAGCAAACCGGTCGTGGCCGCGAGCTTGGGCAGGACCTGATCACGGAAATCAACCGAATTGAGGCGTTCCGGACTCACGAGGAGAACGTCGGTCTCGCCACGCTCGACCTCCTCATAGATCGTGTCCCACTCCTCCGGGTTGGCCGAGTTGATCGTGCGCGCCTGGATGCCGGCCCGCGCCGCCGACTCGACCTGGTTACGCATCAGCGCCAGCAACGGCGAGATGATCACCGTGGGACCGGAGCCACGCCGCCGCAGCAGGGCCGTGGCCACGAAGTACACCGCCGACTTGCCCCAGCCGGTGCGCTGCACCACAAGGGCGCGCCGACGCTCCTCGACCAGGGCTGCCACCGCCTGCCACTGATCCTCCCGAAGGCGCGCCGAACCCCCTGGATCGCCGACCAGCTCAGCGAGGATGGCGTCGGCTTCGGCACGCAGCTCCTGGTTACTCATGCCCCCATGCAACCCCACACCACTGACAACAGCCCAATCCCCCGCCGCGATGATCACCGCCCGGCCCTTCCATCCGGCTGCCTGGAGGGTGTCCCGCCAGGTGCCGAGCTCCTCTCGGTCCGAGCCCCTCTTGATCCAATTCCCGGGCGCCCGGGTCGCCGAGGTCAGGGGGTGTTACCGCTGGTCGTGGCGGTGACGACGTGATCCTGGCGTCTGGTCGAAGCCGTAAAAACGTGATCCTGGCGTCACGGGTGACGGCGGTGGGCAGGGATATAGCCGACGCTTCCCCAGATACCGGCCCCCGGCCCCGATTGCTCGTTGCCGCAAGCCAGTGCGAAGGGAAGAATTGGAATCGCTCCCGCGCGGCTCGATCGTGGTCCGGTAGGGCTGTGCCGCGGTGCGCTCCCGCAGTCCGACCCCGCCCGCAGTGTGGGCGCGTAGCCGAAGGGAGGACCGTGACCTTCGGATTCGCTCCGTCCTCGGCGACATCATTGTCGACGTCATCGACGCGTGCCGACATGTCCGCCGACTCCGCCAATCAACTCGCCAGGGTGCTCGAACCCGCGGAATGGGCCGCGGCGGGGATCCCCTTGCTGCGCAATCCGCGCGAGGTCGTCAGCGGCCTGCACGCCCGGCACCGCCCCAAGCCTCAGACGGCCGTCGTGGCCGTCCTTGACACGGAGGAGCGGCTCAGTGCCAGCGCGTCGTTCACGCGGCGCGCGAGCGCGGCGGACGGCTGGGTGTTCCGCAACGCGCTGCTCACGCACCTGCGCCGGGTCATCCCGCACGACCTCCGGCGCCGTACACCGGTGCGTACAGCTGTACTGCTCTACTGCCGCGAGGGCGACGCGCGTTGGACGGAGGAGGACGGTGCGTGGATGTGGGGGCTGCGGGATGCCTGCACACTTCATGGGCTGCGCTGCGGGGCGTACATCACCATGACGCGGGACGGCTGGCAGGTACTCGGCGAGGGACGTGGCGGCCGGCGGCCGAGCCTTGGGTCGACGCCCGAAGCGTTCGAGGGCGGCGTCGAGCCGCCACTGCCGCGCGCAGGAGGAGCCGCGTCGGAGGTACTGCGCCGCGCGGCCGCCCGCTGAGAGCTGCCGCTGGAACGAGCCCGTCGCGACGCGGGCCGCAGTCACACGACGCCGCCGGCCGCCCGCGGAACCGCCGAGCGGTCCGGGCAGCCGGCGTGCGGCGTGTCAGACTCCGGCGCCCAGCAGGGAGTTGATCCGCTGCGGGTCGCCGCACACGATCAGCAGGGCGCCCGCCCGGCCGAGGGCGAGAGGCATTGCCGCGGCGGCCGCCTCATCGGCGCCGCCGTTCAGCGCGACGACGACCACAGGCCGCTTGGTGGCACGCCCAGCGGCACCGGCGTCGGCGTAGAAGACATCGTCACCCGCGTCGTGCTGCGCCCAGTAGGCGGTGTCGCCGAAGGACAGCTCGTGCGTGGCCCACGGGTGCGGGTCACCGGTGGTGATCACCAGCACCTCGCCGGGCGCACGGCCCGAGTCGAGGAGCAGGTCGACGGCTTCCTCCGCGGCGTCCAGGGCCCCCTCGACCGAAGCCGGGATCAGCTGGATCTGCGGCTGTGCGCTCGCGTCCGCCGCAGCGGGCGCGGTCGGCACGGCGGCGGGGGCGGCCGGAGCCGAAGGCCCCGGCTCGGCGGCGGACACCGACTCGCGCGACGTGCGCTGCGCGGGCGGCATCGGCCGTGCGGGACCCGGGCGTCCGGGTCGCGGCGGCGCCGCGGGACGCGGGCCGGGTACAGGGCGGGGGGTCGGCGCGTTGCGGCCGCTGGGGGCCGAAGTGGCGCGGGGACCCTGGGCACTCTCGTGAATCTGAGGCTCCTCGGGAAGGAGAGGCATGAGCTGATGTCTATCAAACGCCGGTGCGGGTGGCCCCGGCGGGTGGCACATGAGTGCGAACGGAAGATCAGAAGTCGAAGCCGAGTTGTCCTTCGATCTCCGGAACGTTTCCGTCCGCCCAGATGCGGGCCTTCTTGAGGTGCCGCCACTGGGGCAGCGCATCAAGATACGCCCACGTGAGCCGGTGGTACGGGGTGGGCCCCCGCACCTCCAGCGCGGCTTTGTGGACCGGCGACGGATAACCGGCGTTGGCCGCAAAACCGAAGTCTGCATGTTCGATGCCCAGTTCGGCCATCATTTTGTCGCGCCGAACCTTGGCGATCACCGATGCCGCGGCGACGGCCACACAGGACCGGTCTCCCTTGATCACCGTGCGGACCTGCCAGGGAGCGCCGAGGTAGTTGTGCTTGCCGTCGAGGATGACCGCGTCCGGACGGACCGGAAGGGCCTCGAGGGCGCGCACCGCGGCGAGCCGCAGAGCGGCCGTCATCCCCAGCTCGTCGATCTCCTCGTGGGAGGCGTGCCCGAGAGCATGTGCCGTCACCCAGCTCTCCAGCGTCTCGGCGAGCACTTCGCGCCGCTTCGGGCTGATCAGCTTGGAGTCGGTGAGACCTTCGGGCGGTCGGCGCAGCCCGGTGACGGCGGCGCACACAGTGACCGGTCCCGCCCACGCACCGCGACCGACCTCGTCCACACCGGCGACGATCTTGGCTCCGGTGGTGGCGCGCAGTGAGCGCTCGACGCTGTGAGTGGGTGGTTCGTACGGCATGGCGCCAGATAGCCTACGCCGCCTTGACCACTCAGCGACACCCCGGTACGACCGGCCCGTTCTCCGTCCACGCGGCGCGATGCCACCACACAGCCCGGCGCCGGCTCAGATCCACGGCCGGCACCGCCTCGCGTCACGCCCCCCGCGGCCGCAGCAGCGGAACCATCACCTGATCGATCATCTCCGTGAGATCACGCTCTTCCCATTCGCTCGCGCACACCTTTGAGCGGTACATCATCATCGCAGGGATGACATCGCAGACGTACGCGTCAGCGGCGCCAGGGCGAACCTCTCCCCGCTCGATCCCGCGGTTCACGACCTCTTTGATCAGCTCGACGCTCGGCTGGACGACGCCCTCGAAGATCACCTCATGGAAGCGCTGCGCCGTCGCCGAGTCGCATTCGTGAAGAACCGAACGCAGAGCGAATCCGGGGCGCGAGTACATCGCCTCACGCATCAGGCCGCAGAGCTCGATCAGGTCCTCCCGGACGCTGCCGCGGTCCGGCGCTCCGTCGAGCCTGGGCAGCGCCGCCTGGAGGGCGTCCGCGACGAGCTCCTCCTTGGACGGCCAGCGGCGGTAGACGGCGGCCTTGCCCGTCTGCGCTCCGGCGGCGACGCCTTCCATCGTGAGGGCGTTCCAGCCGACCGTACTGAGCTGCTCCAGCGCGGCTTCCAGGATGGCCCGCTCCAGCACGGGGCCACGCCGGCGCAGGGTGGCCGTCCGAGCGGGGGCGGCCGTCCAGCGCGAAGTATCCATCGTCTTCTCTCCGTTGGGGAACCGGGTGTTCTCGGCAGCTTCTTCAGTGAACGGTTGCGTTCACTGATGGGGAGTCACTACCGTTCGAGGCGACAGTGAACGGTTGCGTTCACTAACGCACTTGTGGGGGATCCATAGTGTCAACCTCTCAGTTAACTCAAGATCAGAAGCCGAACAAGCCGGGGAAGCCGGGGCAGGCACGACGGACTGGGCGCCCCGGCATAGCCCTCGCCGTCATCGCGGCCTGCCAACTCATGGTGGTACTCGACGCGACGATTGTGAACATCGCGCTCCCGCACATTCAGGGCGCGCTCAAGTTCTCCACGACAGACCTCACTTGGGTCGTCAGCGCGTACACGCTCACCTTCGGTGGGCTGCTGCTTCTCGGTGGTCGTGCGGGAGACATCCTCGGTCGCCGCCGGGTCTTCATGTCCGGCATCCTGCTCTTCACGCTCGCCTCCCTGCTCGGCGGACTCGCCCAGGAACCCTGGCAGTTGCTGGCGGCCCGGGCCCTGCAGGGCGTCGGTGGCGCGATCGCGTCGCCCACCTCGCTCGCCCTCATCACCACGACGTTCCCCGAAGGCCCGGAGCGGAACCGCGCGTTCGGCGTCTTCGCGGCCGTCTCCGCGGGCGGCGGCGCCGTCGGTCTCCTCGCCGGCGGCATGCTCACGGAGTGGCTCGACTGGCGCTGGGTGCTGTTCGTGAACGTACCCATCGGCATCCTCATCGCGGTGCTGGCGCCGATGTACATCAACGAGTCCGAACGCCACCCGGGACGCTTCGACATCGCGGGCGCGCTCACCTCCACGGCGGGCATGGCCTCGCTCGTGTACGGCTTCATCCGGGCGTCGGAGGAGGGCTGGCGGGACAGCATCAGCGTGGGCTCGTTCGTCGCCGCCGTGGTGCTGCTGCTCGCCTTCGTGTTCATCGAGAGCCGGGCGAAGGAACCGATCACTCCGCTGCGGATGTTCGCCGACCGCAACCGCTCCGGCACGTACGTGATCATGCTGAGCCTGGCCGCGGCGATGTTCGGCATGTTCTTCTTCATCGTCCTGTTCGCACAGAACGTCCTCAACTACACGCCGATCGAGGCGGGCCTCGCCTTCCTGCCCGTGACGGCCGCGATCATCGTCGGCGCGGGCCTGTCGCAGCGGCTGCTTCCGGTCCTCGGCCCCAAGCCGTTCATGATGACCGGCGCGACCTTCGTCCTGCTCGGCCTCGGCTGGCAGACGTTCATCTCCCCCGACAGCTCGTACGTGGGTGGGGTGCTCGGCCCGATGCTGCTGTTCGGCATCGGGATGGGGCTCAACTTCGTGACGCTCACCCTGACCGCCGTCTCCGGAGTCGCCCAGCACGAGGCGGGTGCGGCGTCCGGGCTGCTCAACGCGATGCAGCAGGTGGGAGGTTCGCTCGGCCTCTCCATTCTGACGACCGTCTTCGGTACGGCCAGCAGGAACGAGGCCAAGGACCAGATCCCCTCCTTCATGGCGCAGGCCACGCCCGAGCAGAAGGCGGAGTTCGCCAAGACCCATCAGCTCCCGGCTCCCTGGGGTCACCAGGTCCTGGCCGAGGGCATCTCGACCGCGTTCATTCCGGCCGCGGCGATGGCGCTGCTCGCGCTGGTCGTCGCCACTGTGGTGATCCGGGTACGCAAGAGCGACCTGGAAGCACTCGCGGGTACCGCGGGTGCGGCCGGGCCGGCGGGCGGCTGACTGGGGGAGCCGTCCACCGGGGAGGTGGATGCCGGGCCGTCCGACTCGACGAAGCCGGCCCGGCATCCATCACACCCAAGCCGATGCGTTCACCTGAGCCCTAGCCCTAGCCCCACGGTTTATCCGTCACACCGGGTGAGGCGTGAGGAATCCACAGGTCAGACCGGCAGTCCGGGCGCCCACTCCGGCAGGGGCTCGGTCCGCTGCAGCCACAGGTCCGCCGGAGCGCCACCCAAGCCTGAAGCGACCACTCCGCCCACGATCGCGCACGTCGTGTCCATGTCGCCGCCCACCTGGGCCGTCTCCCAGAACGCGCGCTCGAAGTCGCCGAGCCCGCGCGCCGCCGACCACAGGGCGAACGGCACGGTGTCGTGCGCCGTGGTGCGTCGGCCGCAGCCGAGGACCGCGGCCACCGTCCCCGGGTCGCCGTAGTCGAGCATGTCCCTGGCCCGCCGAAGCCCCGCTCCCACCGCACTGCGCGGCACGAGCGCGATCACTCCGTCGAGGAGCGCCTGCGGCGTCGGCGGTCCTGCCGGATCGGCCACGATCGCGGCAGCCGCGGCCACGGCCATGGCCCCGACCACGGCCTCCCGGTGCTGATGCGTCGGATAGGCGGAGATCTCGGCCTGATGCGTGGCCTGCTCCGGATCGTCCGCGTACCAGGCCCCGAGCGGCGCGATCCGCATCGCCGCGCCGTTGCCCCAGGAGCCCTGGCCCTTGAAGAGCGCGGAGGACAGGGAACGCCAGTCGCCGCCCTCGCGGATCTGCCGGAGCAGCCGGTTCACCGCAGGGCCGTAGCCGCGGTCGAAGTCGTGGTGCTCCGCGAAGGACCGGGCGAGCGCGTCCTGCTCGATCCGGTTCTCGGCGGCCAGGACCGCCACTACGGAGCACGCCATTTCGGTGTCGTCGGTCCACTGCCAGATGCCGTCGGGCAGCTCGCGGCGCTTGAGCAGCGGATGGTTGGCGGGCACGAAGAACTGGGAGCCCAGCGCATCCCCCACCGCCAGGCCGCGCAGGCTGGACAGGGCGCGGTCAAGCCGCACATGAGGAGAGGAATCAGCGGTCATCGCCCTGCCACTCTAACCGGTGACTCCGTAAGGCTCCGGGTCACGCCATCGTTCGAACGGCCGGTCCAAGGTGTATTTGCCGTCCTTCCCGAGAACGAGTGCCCGCGTCTCACCGTTCCTGGGATTCGACAGACATTCGAAGTCGGCGACGGTCCAGTGGAACCAGCGCATGCAGAACAGCCGCATGGTGAGCCCATGGGTGACGAGGAGGACGTTCGAGGGGTGGTCGTGCGCCTCGAAGCTCCGGTACAGACTCTCCAGAAAAGCACCCACACGGTCGTACACGTCAGCCCCGGACTCGCCCTGGGCGAAGCGGTAGAAGAAATGGCCGTACGCGTCGCGGTACGCCTTCTGGAGGCGTACGTCGTCCCGGTCCTGCCAGTTTCCCCAGTCCTGCTCCCGCAGCCGCGGCTCCTCGCGCACCCGTACGAGTTCGGGGTCGAGCCGGAAAGCGCGGAACGTCTGGTGCGTACGGCGGTAGGGCGACACGTACACGCTCACCTGCTCACGACCGAACAGCTCCCGCAGGTACTTCCCTGTCTCGTCCGCCTGCCGGTGCCCGGTCTCGGTGAGGGCCAGGGCGTGGTCGGGCTCGCGTTCGTAGACGGTGTCGTCGGCGTTGCCCTCCGACTCGCCGTGCCTGACAAGGACAATGCGCCTCGGTCGTGCCATGCGGAAACCCTAGATCGGAAGGGCCCGGTTCGAGCACCCGTACGGGCTCCATCCGGCGTATGTCACACCGCGGTCGCTCCTGTGGCCGATCCGGATCAGACCGTCCACGAGGGTTCGAGCTGGACGATGTCGCCCGTGATCCCGGCGATGTCGGTCTCCGTCCGGGCGCGGGTCGAGAGCCGCTCCACGCGTTCGGCCTGGTACTTGCCGTGCTCGGCCACGGAGTGCCACATCGACAGGATCAGGAACTCGTTGCCCGGCGCCTCACCGAACAGTCCGCGCACCATCCCCGGGGAGCCGGCCATCGCGGGGTTCCAGACCTTCTCCTGCATGAGCGCGAAGTGTTCCTCGCGGTCCGCGTGCACCCGGCAGTGCGCGAGGCGCACCGTGTCCGCATCCGTGAAGCGCGGCTCGAAGCCCGTCTTCACGTCGAACCGGTGGTCGAAGAGCTTCACTTGGATGTCTTTGTACGTGCCCGACTGGGCGGCCGCGAGCCGGTCGTGCGAGCGCGCCATGAAGGAGTCGTAGAAAGCACGGCTCTCCCAGAAGCCGAGGACATGAGCCACCCCCGGCCGATTTCTGCTCCAGCCCCCGCCCTGTCCCCGGAATCCCGGCTCCCCCAGAAGCCCCGCCCACTTTCGCTGCCCCCGCTCGAACCCGCGTCGATCGGTCACGGTGCAGCGAATCCACTTGACCAGCACCGCGCCATCGTACGGCCCACGCCGTGGGTTCGGTCACGCTCCGGCGTCACGCATCCTGGTCAGTCGTGCCGCGTCCTCGTCACTCAGTTCGATCCCGAACTCACGGGCGAGAAGGTCCATCAACTCGCCTTCCTGCACGTCCTGTTCGTCCCGGGTCCCGTCCGGCAGCTCGACCGACATCCGCATGTCGATGAGGGAGCGCTGACTGTCGACGGCGGCACGCTGGACGACGGGGCGATGAGTGAAGGCGGACCGCGGATGCGTCGACGTGTAGTGGTTCATCACCACGTAGTCGACGGGATAACGCTCCTCCAGGGTGAAGGCGTATATCTCCTCCCGGCCGCCGGGACGCAAGCTGCACAGGACCAGAACGCCGGCGCCCTCCGGCACGAGGCCGAAGGTCCACGGTCCCTGACGCACCTCGATCCCGTCCCGCAGGGGGATCGGTTCGCGCAGGCCCTGGGCGCCGAAGCCCACGTCGCACAGCCACTCCTGGCCGTCCTCCACGGTGACGCGGGTCAGCATGTGAGTGACCGCGCGAAGCGCCGTGGCGCCCGCCCGGACGCGGGCCCCAAGTCCCTTCACGGGGAATCCGATTCGCTCCAGAACGGCCGCGAAGAGCAGGTTCTGCTCGTAGCAGTAGCCGCCGCGGCGCTGCCGCACAAGCTTCGCCTGCAAGGCGGCGAGGCTCAGGTCCACCGTCCGCCCGAGCATGATCTCCAGGTTCTCGAACGGGATCGCCGCGATATGCGCCCTGTGCAGCGCGCGCAGCGTGCCCAGGTCCGGTTTGACGTCCCCCGTGAAGCCGATTCGCGCCAAGTAGGCGTCGAGATCAAGGTCTTCCCCGTTCCAGTTCATGGTCACAATCGTAGGACGTAGCGTGTTCGTAGCAGTCATGAGCAGTCATGAGCAGTCAGTGACGAACAGCCGTAACCAGCAGCCGAGAAGGGGGAGTTCGGTGAGCAGCTTCAAGAAAGGGCTCAAGAAGGTCGAGGTCGCACTGAAATGGGACCCGAGCCCGATCGGCCAGCCGCCCCATGATCTCGACATCATCGCGGCGACCTACACATCCGACGATCCGGGCGGAGCTCCGGCCTACGTCGTGCACTTCGACAGCCGCTCCCCCGACGGGACCATCACCCTCAACAGGGACAGCACGACGGGCCAGGGCTTCGGATACGACGAAGTCATGACACTGGAACTGGAGCGCCTGTCGCCCTCCTACGCGCGCGTGGTCGTCGGTATCGCCATACAGCAGGGAGAGCGGGCAACGGTGTTCGGAGCGGTGGCGAACACGGCGGTCCGTATCCGCGAGGGGTACACCGGCCTCGCACAGAACGACTTCTCCGAAGTGGCCGACTCCACGGCGGCCGTGATCGCCGAATTCGCGAGGGACGACTCCGGAGAGTGGGCCTTCCGCGAGGTGCTCCAGGGCTACGACAGCGACCCGACGTCGTTCGCCGCCGCGATGGGCGGCGCGCACTGAGCGCTCCGGGACCGCGGAACGGGTGAGGGGCGGCGGGCCTGGTGGCCCGCCGCCCCTCACCTCACTGCGTCAGCGGATCAGCTGCAACCACTGGTCGAGCCGCAGCCCTCGCAGATGTAGCAGGAGCCGGCGCGCTGCATCTTCGTGCCGCAGGAGAAGCACAGCGGGGCGTCCGCCTGGATGCCCAGCTGCATCTCCACGAGCTCGGCGCTGGTGTGCGCCTGCTGCGGAGCGGGCGCCGCGGCGACGGCCTCGGCCTTGGGGGCCTCGACGACGGCCTTCAGGGACTCGGTCTGCCGCGGGGCGGACTGAGCCAGACCCTCGACGTCGACCTCGACATCGTCGATGGACTGCTCGTACGAGCCCGTCTCCAGGTGACGCTGACGCTCCTCGGCCGAGTGGATGCCGAGCGCGGAGCGCGTCTCGAAGGGCAGGAAGTCGAGCGCCAGGCGGCGGAAGATGTAGTCGACGATCGACTGCGCCATCCGCACGTCCGGGTCGTCCGTCATGCCGGCCGGCTCGAAGCGCATGTTCGTGAACTTCGAGACGTACGTCTCCAGCGGGACGCCGTACTGCAGACCCACGGAGACGGCGATCGAGAAAGCGTCCATCATGCCGGCGAGGGTGGAGCCCTGCTTCGACATCTTCAGGAAGACCTCGCCGAGACCGTCGTCCGGGTAGGAGTTGGCGGTCATGTAGCCCTCGGCGCCACCGACGGTGAAGGAGGTGGTGATCCCCGGGCGGCCCTTGGGCAGACGCTTGCGGACCGGACGGTACTCGACGACCTTCTCGACCGCGGTACGGATGGTCTCCTCGGCCTTGGCGGTGACCGCCTCCTTCTCCTTGGTCTTGGTCTTGGCGGAGAGGGGCTGGCCGACCTTGCAGTTGTCGCGGTAGATGGCGAGCGCCTTGACGCCCATCTTCCACGCCTCGAAGTAGACCTCTTCGACATCCTCGACCGAGGCGGTCTCGGGCAGGTTGACCGTCTTGGACAGCGCGCCGGAGATCCAGGGCTGGATGGCTGCCATCATGCGGACGTGGCCCATCGCGGAGATGGAGCGCTCGCCCATCGCGCAGTCGAAGACCTCGTAGTGCTCGGTCTTCAGGCCGGGGGCGTCGATCACATTGCCGTTGTCGGCGATGTGGGCGACGATCGCCTCGATCTGCTCCTCCTGGTAACCCAGGCGGCGCAGGGCCTGCGGGACGGTGCCGTTGACGATCTGCATCGAGCCGCCGCCGACGAGCTTCTTGAACTTGACCAGGGCGAGGTCGGGCTCAAGGCCGGTGGTGTCGCAGGACATCGCGAGACCGATGGTGCCGGTCGGGGCGATGACCGAGGCCTGCGAGTTGCGGAAACCGTTCTTCTCGCCAAGGCGGACGACGTCCTGCCAGGCCTCCGTGGCGGCGGCCCAGATCGGCGTGTCCAGGTCGTCGATGCGGACGGCCTTGGTGTTCGCGTCGGCGTGCTGCTTCATGACCCGCTGGTGCGGCGCGGCGTTACGGGCGTAGCCGTCGTAAGGGCCGACGACCGCGGCGAGCTCGGCGGAACGCTTGTACGAGGTACCGGTCATCAGCGACGTGATGGAACCGGCCAGGGCGCGGCCGCCCTCGGAGTCGTACGCGTGACCCGTGGCCATCAGCAGGGCGCCGAGGTTGGCGTAGCCGATGCCCAGCTGGCGGAAGGCGCGGGTGTTCTCGCCGATCTTCTGCGTCGGGAAGTCCGCGAAGCAGATCGAGATGTCCATCGCGGTGATGACCAGCTCGACGACCTTGGAGAAGCGCTCGACGTCGAAGGACTGGTGACCCTTGCTGTCGTCCTTCAGGAACTTCATCAGGTTCAGCGACGCGAGGTTGCAGGACGTGTTGTCCAGGTGCATGTACTCGCTGCACGGGTTCGAGCCGTTGATCCGGCCGGACTCCGGGCAGGTGTGCCACTGGTTGATGGTGTCGTCGTACTGGATACCGGGGTCGGCACACGCCCACGCGGCCTCGGCCATCTTGCGGAAGAGCGACTTGGCGTCGACCTCCTCGATGACGTCACCGGTCATCCGGGCGCGCAGACCGAACTTGCCGCCGGTCTCCACGGCCTTCATGAACTCGTCGTTCACGCGGACCGAGTTGTTGGCGTTCTGGTACTGGACGGACGTGATGTCGTCTCCGCCCAGGTCCATGTCGAAGCCCGCGTCACGCAGCGCGCGGATCTTCTCCTCTTCCTTCACCTTGGTCTCGATGAAGTTCTCGATGTCGGGGTGGTCGACGTCGAGGATGACCATCTTGGCCGCGCGGCGCGTGGCGCCACCCGACTTGATCGTTCCTGCGGAGGCGTCGGCACCGCGCATGAAGGAGACGGGACCGGAGGCATTGCCGCCCGAGGACAGCAGCTCCTTGGAGGAACGGATCCGCGAGAGGTTCAGGCCTGCGCCGGAGCCGCCCTTGAAGATCATGCCCTCTTCCTTGTACCAGTCGAGGATCGACTCCATGGAGTCGTCGACGGCAAGGATGAAGCAGGCGGAGACCTGCTGGGGCTGCGGCGTACCGACGTTGAACCACACCGGGGAGTTGAAGCTGAAGATCTGGTGCAGGAGGGCGTACGCCAGCTCGTGCTCGAAGATCTCGGCGTCGGCGGGCGAGGAGAAGTAGTTGTGGTCCTCTCCGGCCTTCCGGTACGTCTTCACGATCCGGTCGATGAGCTGCCTGAGGCTCACCTCGCGCTGCGGGGTGCCTACCGCGCCGCGGAAGTACTTGCTGGTGACGATGTTGACCGCGTTCACCGACCAGAAGCCGGGGAACTCGACGCCACGCTGCTCGAAGTTGATCGAGCCGTCGCGCCAATTGGTCATGACGACGTCACGGCGCTCCCACTCCACCTCGTCGTACGGATGCACGCCGGGAGTCGTGTGGATGCGCTCGATACGCAGCCCCTTGTTGGCCTTGGCTCCCTTGGCGCGGGAACCTCGTGCCGGGCCACTCGTCGTCTCTGTCATGCCGCCTCCCTATACCGGGCTAAAACGCCCCGAAGTGCCTCGATCTTCCCGTGGCACGGTGTGTGTCTTGTATTGCGGACGCCGCTCTTGCCGCCCGCAACAGGTCTGGATGGCCGCCGACCGACCCCTGGGCCGGTCAGTCGGCAGCGGTGGCGGGCACGGGGACTTCGACAGTCCCTCCGGGCCCGCAGCCACATGGTTCGCGCTCTCCGCCC
Organism: Streptomyces sp. CB01635; assembly: GCF_002803065.1. Classification (GTDB taxonomy): domain Bacteria; phylum Actinomycetota; class Actinomycetes; order Streptomycetales; family Streptomycetaceae; genus Streptomyces. The sequence continues at coordinate 77,089 of NZ_NNBL01000001.1, read as the reverse complement.
ACGTCCCCCCGGCTCGCACCGGGCAGCTGTTCCCTCAGCTCCGCGATGGCCGAGTCGAAGTCCTCCAGCGAATTGAACGCCCGGTACACGGACGCGAAGCGCAGGTAGGCGACGAGGTCGAGTTCCTGAAGCGGGCCGAGTATGGCCAGGCCCACGTCATGGGTGGTCAGCTCCGCGCTGCCGGTGGCACGCACCGCCTCCTCGACCCGCTGGCCGAGCTGGGCGAGGGCGTCCTCGGTGACGGGGCGGCCCTGGCACGCCTTGCGGACGCCGTTGATCACCTTCGTACGGCTGAAGGGTTCGGTCACCCCGCTCCGCTTGACCACCATGAGCGAGCACGTCTCCACGGTCGTGAAACGACGGGAGCAGTCGGGGCACTGGCGGCGCCGGCGGATCGACGTGCCGTCGTCGGTGGTGCGACTGTCGACGACACGGCTGTCGGGGTGCCTGCAGAAGGGGCAGTGCATGGAACTCCAACCCTCCTTCACAGCACGACTCAATGGCCTCGCGAGGCCCTTCAGGCCCCTCGAAGCAGCCCCAAGCATAGGCGATGACCGAGGCCTCGATGGACCGGGGACCACAACTTCTGGGCTACTGATGCCATCGAACCACTAGATCTGGGGTTTGGTCGCTAATTCGCCCCCACGCGTGTCGCTTTCACCTCACGAACACCGGGGCGGGGGCGCGCTCGTGACGGATGCACGCAGATCGCGGGCGGCGGCGCACGGAGAGGGGGCCGGTTCCGGGTTGACGGACCACCGGATGGCACACTGGGAGCCCCACGGAGCGGGTCTCGGCCTCGGCGGTGAAGCGTACCGCAATGAACCGAATTGCTACTCCGGCAAAGCGCAAGGCATACACCCAGGCACATGATCACGACAAGCAATCTGCGATTTTTCACTCGAACGTGTGTTTGGCGCAACCTTTCGAAAGCAACTACCGTTGGCTAGCTAGGGAGAACATCTCGAGAGGGGCCGACCGACGTGACCACCACCGCAGACAGCGCCACCATCACTGCCCAGGACCGTTCCCAGGGCCGACTCGAGCCGGTGCATGCCATGAATGACGCATCCATGAGCGCGGAGGGGCCAAAGCCCGCGCGCTCCTTGCCGGGCCGACCTCCCGGAATCCGCGCGGACAGCTCGGGGCTCACGGACAGGCAGCGCCGCGTCATCGAGGTGATCAGGGACTCCGTGCAGCGGCGTGGTTACCCGCCGTCGATGCGGGAGATCGGCCAGGCGGTGGGCCTGTCGAGCACGTCGTCGGTCGCGCACCAGCTGATGGCCCTCGAGCGCAAGGGCTTCCTGCGCCGCGACCCGCACCGCCCCCGCGCCTACGAGGTCCGCGGGTCCGACCAGCCGAGCGCGCAGCCCACGGACACCGCGGGCAAGCCGGCCGCGTCGTACGTCCCGCTCGTCGGCCGCATCGCCGCCGGTGGCCCGATCCTCGCCGAAGAGTCCGTCGAGGACGTGTTCCCCCTCCCCCGGCAGCTGGTCGGAGACGGTGAGCTGTTCGTCCTGAAGGTCGTCGGCGACTCGATGATCGAGGCCGCGATCTGCGACGGCGACTGGGTCACGGTCCGCCGCCAGCCGGTCGCGGAGAACGGCGACATCGTCGCCGCGATGCTCGAGGGCGAGGCCACGGTCAAGCGCTTCAAGCGCGAGGACGGCCATGTGTGGCTGCTGCCGCACAACTCCGCGTACCAGCCGATCCCCGGTGACGAGGCGACCATTCTCGGCAAGGTGGTGGCCGTTCTGCGGCGGGTGTGACCCCGCGCCCCTGACCGGGCCCCGGAACCAACTGCGCCGGTTCCGGGGCCCTGCTGTTTCTTGAGTCTGCTGTGTCCTAAGCCCGATGTGTCCTGGGCCTGCCGAGTGTCATTGGCCTACCGGATCCGGGGGCCTGCCGCGTGGGCGGAGCCCCGGGTGTCCGGGGCTCCGCCACGCGATGGCGCGGTCCGCGCGGCTACGCGCTCTCTTCGGCTTCGGCGGTCGCCTTCGCGTCGATCGCGGCCAGCGAGCGCCGCACCTGGTTCCGGTCCGTCGTGTACCAGAAGTCCGGCATCGAGGCCCGCAGATAGCTGCCGTACCGGGCCGTCGCCAGCCGCGGGTCCAGGACCGCCACCACGCCGCGATCCCCCGTCGCCCGTACGAGGCGGCCCGCGCCCTGGGCCATCAGCAGGGCCGCATGCGTCGCCGCAACGGCCATGAAGCCATTGCCGCCGGCATCCTCGACGGCCTTCTGCCGGGCGCTCATCAGCGGGTCGTCCGGCCGCGGGAACGGGATCTTGTCCATGACGACGAGCTGGCAGCTGGCGCCCGGCACGTCCACGCCCTGCCAGAGGGAGAGCGTGCCGAACAGGCACGTCTTCGGGTCGGCCGAGAACCCCTTGATCAGCTCGCCGAGCGTCTCCTCGCCCTGGAGGAGGATCGGGTACTCGGGAAGCCGGGTCCGCAGCTCCTCCGCCGCGGCCTGTGCGGCACGCATCGACGAGAAGAGCCCCAGCGTCCGGCCACCGGCGGCCTGCATCAGCTCGGCCAGCTCGTCCATCATGTCGCTGCGGGTGCCCTCACGCGCGGGGCGTGCCAGATGCTTGGCGACGTAGAGAATGCCCTGCTTGCGGTACTCGAACGGCGATCCGACGTCGACGCCCCGCCACTGCGGGAGGCCCTCGCCCTCCTGGCCCTCGGGGGCCAGACCCAGAGAGGCACCCACCCCGTTGAAATCGCCGCCCAGCTTGAGTGTCGCCGAGGTCAGCACCACGGACCGCTCCGCGAAGAGCTTCTCCCGCAGCAGGCCGGACACCGACATGGGGGCCACTCTGAGGGACGCGCCGAAGCGGTCGTGTCGCTCGTACCAGACGACGTCGTATTCGGAGCCGTTCGTGATGCGCTCGGCCACGTCGTGGATGCTCTCCACGGAGGCCAGGGCCTGCTTGCGTACCGCGTCCTCGTCCTGGACGGACTTGTCGCGTGTGGTGCCCATGGCCGAGATGACAGTCCGGGAGGCGTCCCGCAGCGCCATCAGCGCGTAGCCGAGGTCCTCCGGGACCTCCTCCAGACGGCCGGGCAGCGCCAGCTCCATGAGCCGCTCGAACCCCTCGGCGGCGGTCTGGAGCTGATCGGCCGCCTTCTCGTTGACGAGCTTGGCGGAACGGCGCACCGCGCGATTCACCTGCCCCGGGGTGAGCTCGCCGGTCGCCACACCCGTGACCCGGGAGACGAGCTCGTGCGCCTCGTCCACGATCAGCACCTCGTGGGACGGCAGGACCGGTGCCCCTTCGATGGCGTCGATCGCCAGGAGCGCGTGATTCGTGACGATCACATCGGCGAGCTTGGCCCGCTCGCGGGCCGCCTCGGCGAAGCACTCCTGCCCGTACGCGCACTTGGTGGCGCCCAGGCACTCCCTGGAGGAGACCGACACCTGGGACCAGGCCCGGTCGGAGACTCCGGGGGTCAGATCGTCCCGGTCGCCCGTCTCCGTCTCGTCGGCCCAGTCCCGCATCCGCAGCAGGTCCTGGCCGAGCTTGCTGGTCGGAGCGGCCGCCTCGAACTGGTCGAAGAGCCCCTCCTCCTCGTCCTGCGGCGCTCCTTCGTGGAGGCGGTGCAGGCACAGATAGTTCGACCGGCCCTTGAGCATGGCGAACTGGGGGCGCCGGCGCAGCAAGGGGTGCAGCGCGTCGACCGTGCGCGGCAGGTCCCGCTCTACGAGCTGGCGCTGGAGGGCCAGAGTGGCCGTCGCGACCACGACCCGCTCCCCGTGCGCCAGGGCAGGGACCAGGTAGCCGAGGGACTTACCGGTACCCGTGCCTGCCTGGGCGAGCAGGTGGGAACCGCCGTCGATCGCCTCGGCGACGGTCTCGGCCATGGTCACCTGGCCAGGTCGTTCCGTACCGCCGACGGCGGCGACGGCGGCGTGCAGGAGCTCGGGGAGGGAGGGCTTCGTCATAGCTCGACCACCCTACGGGGCACCACTGACAATCCCGCGCTCACGGCTGGTGCAGCGGATTGGGCACCGTGCCGTGCACGGCCGCGTGGGGGCGCTGCGACCGGTCGCGGTAACCGTCCAGGTGCAGTCGGTTGCGATTGAGGCAGAGCCGCTCGATACGGGGAGTGAGGAGGTCGAACATCTCGTACCGCTCCTTGAGCTCGGGGAAGCGCGCCTGATGCCGCACGATCTCTGCGCGCACCAGGGACCAGAACTTCTCCTCCGTGACCCCCAGTTCCTTCTCGCACAGGGGCGCCAGATACCGGAAGACGCCGACGAAGAGCCCTGAGTGGATGAACTGGGTCAGGAAGGCGGGCCGCTCGGTGAGCAGGGTCTCGCGTACGTCGTGCGGCATGCGGTCGTGTTCGGGCAGCGGCTCGGCGCTCACGTTCACGTCGTCGACGAAGTCCTTCACCGCGAGCCGCACCGGCACGTCGTGGTCGTCGAAGACGACGATGGCGTTCTCCCCGTGCGGGGAGAACACGGTGCCGTAGCGGTAGAGGAAGTGCAGAAGCGGGGGCAGCAGGGCCGCGAAGAGCCGGCGCAGCCACACCTCGGGGGTCAGCCCGGATCGGGCGACGAGCTCCCCGGTGAATGCCCGGCCGTGCGGGTCTACGTGGAGCAGAGAGGCCAGGGTGCGGGCCCGCTCGCCGGGGGCGAGATACCGGGAGACCGGTTCGCGCCAGATGGCGCCCAGCAACTCCTTGTACTGATACGGGACTTCTTCGAGGCCGTCGTATGCGGGGTGCTCGACGGCGACCGAAGCCACCTCTCCCAGGAGGATGACCCCGCAATCGTCCTTCAAGAAGGGGTCTGTTTCGCGGAGGGAGTGCATCCACGCCGTGACCGACGGTGCCGCGAGCGTGCGCTCTGTGGGCAGGCCGCGCCACACAAGGGTGTTGAGTACGGACAGCGGAAGCTTCACCGTGTGGCGGTCGGGGCGCGAGATGTTGAGGAACGTACGGATGGACTGCTGGGGCAGGCGCACGTCGCCGTCGGTGGGGAGCGGCACGATGGCGTCCGTCGCGACGGGGCCGGCGAAGAGCGGCAGCACGATGTTGTTCCACTGCCACGGGTGTACTGGTAGGTACAGGTAGGCCTGCGGGTCCAGGCCGCGCTGCCGGAGAGCTTCGGCGAAGGAGTCCCGCGCCGCCGGAGAGAGCTCGCGGTCGTACAGCCGATCTGCTGTCGCCAGGTCCGCGACGCCTCTGTAGGCGGCGATCCTCGTGTGGACGGCGATCCACGGGAGCGTCCCGGAGATACGGGCCTCGGGGGCCCAGCGGGCCGTGTCGGAGGCTGAGAACCCCAGGCGGCCCTTGTTGAGGACGAGCCAGGGGTGGCCCGTCTGGTGGCCTTCCAGTTCGGCGTATCCGAGATCGGCGAGCTGGGCCGCGTCGAGCGCGGTGTCGGCGAGACGGGCGTCGGCGGCAAGGGTGACGGTGAGCTCGCGGATGAGATGCCCGAGCGTGGCGCCGTCGAGGCCGAGGACGTGCTTGGCGCGGAGGAGGAAGGCGAGGGGGTCGGTGAAGGGTTCCGGCGGGTTCGCTGCGGTGAGTGACAGCTGGGGCTCGGTGGCGTCCCCATCCATGTCCATGTCCGTCTGCGCGGGGCGGCCGGCGGTCTTCTCCCGGCGGCCGGCGATCCACTGGATGCTGCCCGGATCTACGAGCCAGCTGCCGTACGCGCCCCGGCGGGCCCTGAACCGGAACGCGCTGCCCGGCGGCACGTGGGATCCGTCGACGGAAAGGGTGTACAGGTCTGTCCGCAACAGCCCTGGCCCATGCCCCGACCCATGTCCCTGCTCCGGCACCGGCTCCCGTTTCGGTTCGATGATCTCCTCGTACGCGAACTCCCCGATCATCTTCGCCAGCAGCCGGGCTGCGGCGCGCTCCCAGTTCTCTGAGGTCAGCTCCGCTGGGTCGTACAGAGCGGAGGACGCTGCGGACATCTGGGGCTCGGACGGATTCGGCACGGGGACTCCTCGGGAGGGAACCGGATCGGGGTGAGCGGTGTACTAAGAGTGACGGGCTCACAGCAGAGCGCGCAGGGCCCGGTCTCGGATCATGAGTGCGGCTCGCTTGTCGGGGAGGTCCACCTCGGCGGAGAAGCGGAAGCCAGCACCCAAGAACGCTGATACGGAGGGGGTGTTGCGAAGGTCCGGCTCTGCGACGACACGTGCGCAGCGCGGGCGATGGTCGAGTACGAGGTCGGCGACGGCCTTGAGCAGGCCTGTGCCGAGCCCGCGGCCGCGGTTCGCGACACCACCGATAAGGAGGTGAACACCTGTGTCGTGCGGGCGGGCGGGGTAGTGGCGCGCCAGCGGGTCGAGGTCGGCGCGGTAGATCTCCCAATAGCTCATCGGGGTGCCGTCCAGTACGCCGAGGCAGGGGACGCTGCGCCCGTCGCCGTCCAGCTGGGGGCGGAGATGGTTCTCCGTGACGCTCTCCGGGCCTTCAAGTTCCCAGAAGGCAGCTACGGCTGGATCGTTCATCCAGCGACTGATCAGCGCCAGGTCGCGTTCGACACGGACGGGAACCAGCTGGAAGACGCCGGAACGTGTGGTGACCGGTCGCCACGCTCCGACGTTGTCGAGCAGGTCGTCGTCCGCCAGGGCCGTCGAGGTGCCGCCCGGTACGTGCGCTCGCGTTCCGTCACCTGCGTGCCCGTAGTCGCCGGAACCCGCATCGGTCCCCTCGCCCGCGCTGCCGTTGATCTGTCCGCCGGGTTCATCCTGCCCGGCGATCAGGTCGATGAGTTCGTCGGGCAGACGCAGGTCCAGGGTGTCGGCAACATCCGTGCCGCCGCCGGGATCGGAGCCAGTGAGCTCGTCGGCGCCGGGGCCCGTGTCGGTGATCTCGTCGGTGACGGCATCGGTGGGGGCGGTGGCGGGCGTGACTCCGGCGTCGGTGCGCGCGTCGGTGGATGACACGGCGACGTTCCTCTCAGGGGATGGGGTGGGGCATGTTCCTCAGGAATGAAGGGGGTTGGCGATGGTGACGTAGACGGACTGGGTGTCGACGGGGCCCACGAGTTCGTCGAGTCCGTGCAGGCGGGTGAGGAGGTTGGCCTTGCAGCGCAAGGCCGGGGAGTCGAGGAGGTATCTGGGCAGAGGGGTGCGGAGCTTGTCCGGGCCTGACGCGACATCGGAGAGGAACCCGCGGAAGGCGGCGAGCAACAGCCGTTCGTCCGCCAGCTGTTGGGAGCCGAAGGCGCCGATGAGACCGAAGATGTTGTTGATCCCGAGGTAGTAGGCGAACCTTTCGTCGGTGACGTCGTCGGAGACGAAGGTGTCGCTGTGGCTGCCGATGCCGGGCAGCCGGCCGTCCAGCTCGGCGCGCCGGGACTCGCGGAAGTAGTAGCCCTGGTTGTCGCGGTAGCGGCCGCCGACGGGCCAGCCTTCGGGGTCGAGCAGCAGCAGCGTGTTCTGCTGATGGGCCTCCAGGGCTACGCCGGCGGTGCTGTCGAGCCAGAGCACGGGGCGCACGACGTGTTCCAGGTAGCGCAGGAACCACTCGGCGGCGACGGCACCGCGGGGGCGTCCGGTGCGGCCGGCGAGGCGGGTGATGGTCTCGGCGAGACGGGAGCGCATGAGCTGGCGGTCCCGTTGCCCATGGGCCAGAGCCGGGGGCCTGGGTGACACGAAGCCGGCAATGCAGGCTGCGTCATCTCCGGGTGCGAACGGGTTGTTCCGGATCATCACGTCCAGGCCGGGCACCGGTTCGCCGTCCGGGCCGTTGACGGCGAGCCAGGCCGGGTCGCGAACGATGTCGAATCCCGGGTGAGCGGCCTGCCACTGCTCGAAGAGGCCGGTGCGCAGCAGTCGGTGAACCTCGACGCCGCGGTGGAGTTCCTTACGGAGGTTCTCCCGACGGGAATTGGTGATGCGCAGGCCGAGCGAGAGCTTCAGCATGGCCGACGCGTCGGGCTGGTAGAGGGTACGGACGGAGGAGGTGGGGTACCAGGGGGCGCCATGCGGACCGAGGTCACGCAGAAGGCCGGCGTCCAGAAGGGCCGCAGCCTGGGGGCGGTGCTTGAGCTCGCGTACCTGCCAGGGGTGCAGCGGCAGCGCGGCGTGGCCGTCGGGCAGGGGCAGTTCCGTCCCGGCCAGTTGGAGGGCGAGCTGGTCCGCGGGGAGGGGGCGGCCTCGCTGGGTCCAGGCCGAGTCCATCGCGAGCACCGAGCGGTTCACCGCCATCCAGTGCACGGGGAAGGACCCCTGCAACTCGGGTGAATAGAGCCGGGATTCGGCCTCGGACAGGCCCTCGCGACTCTTCGGGGTCGGGTGCAGGGGGTGGCCGAGCAGGAGGGACTGTTCGGCGGCCAGGAAGAGGTCGGTCGTGTCGCGGGGGTTGCTGCGCCGGTGAGCGATGAAGTCGGCGGTGCGGCGAACCGAGTCGGCCACGCGCCCCACCAGGTCGGCTCCGTCGCCGGAGGGGGTGGGGTGGGAGTGGTGGGGGGTGGTCGGGCGAGAGGGCTCGGGATGGGGTGACTGCGTCTCCGGGTGAGGGGCCATAGAGGCGGAGGCAGCAGCGACGGCCTCCGGGACGGCCTGCGTGCGCGCGGGAACGCTCGGGGTCGGCGACGAGGCGGTCGGCGCCGGGCCGTTGACCGGCTCGGGCCCGGCGTGCGTGCCGGACGTGGTGTCCGGCGTATGCGCCGGCCCCGGGACGACTCCCACCCGTGCGGCGACATCGGCGCCGCTTCCGCCGGCGTCCCTCGCCGGGACTCCGCCCCGCACCGCGGGCGCACTTCCCGGCCCCGATGCCTCGCGGCTCAGGAGGGCGGCGACTGTGACGGCGTCGACGCGCGGGGCGTCGAGCGGGCCGTCCTGGAGATGGGGCATGCCGAACCGGTGCCAGCCGGTCACGGACCAGTGGTGGACAGGGATGAGGAGGGCGGTGCCACTTGCGGGCAGAGGGATACGCAGAGTGCCGTGCGGGGGTTCGGCCAGATCGTTCTCCCGCACCCAGCAGCGGAGCAGGTTCTCGACGGCCGCGGCCTGGGCCGCGGTGCCGGGGTCGGGATGCTCCAGCAGGTCGGCGGTGGAGCCGTGCAGATGCTCGGCCTCCTGGCTGCCGTCCTTCTGCCGGGGGACCGTCGTCCCGCATTCCGGGGCTAGTTGGGGCTGCGTGTCGCAGGCTCCGCTCGCCTGGGGGCGGTGTCGGTCGTCGGGTGCGGGAGTGGCGTTCAACGGGGCTTCCTTGTGGGGTAGTTGACTCCGTGATGCGGTTGTCCGGACTGTCCGGTGTTCCGCGGCTGTCCGTGGTGGTCCGTGTCGTGATCGTCGGTGTCGTGGCGGTCCCGGCCCGGTGGGTGGGGCCTCGGAACGCGCCCGTCCTGGCTGGGCTATCCCCGATGGGTGCGGGCCGCTTCGACCAGGGCGTCTGCGAGGCGCTCGACGACCGCGGCAGCCTGTTCGTCGGTAATCGTGAGGGGCGGCAGGAGGCGTACGACGCTGGAGTGGCGGCCGCCGAGCTCGACGATGAGTCCACGACGGAGGCATTCGTGCTGCACGGACGCGGCGAGTTCGGGCGCGGGAAGATGCGGGCGCGCGTCGGGTCCGGCGGGCCGGTTCGGGTCCTGGGCGGCGCCCACGTCGACCAGTTCGACGCCGATCATCAGACCGCGGCCCCGTACGTCCCCGATGCAGGGGTGTTCGGCGGCGAGACCCTGGAGCTGACCCACCATGCGGGCACCCAGGAGGGCGGCGCGTTCGGCGAGACGGTTCTCCCGGACATAGGCGAGGGTCGCGGCGCCGGCGGCCATGGCGAGCTGGTTCCCGCGGAACGTGCCGGCGTGGGCCCCGGGTTGCCAGACGTCGAGGTCGTCCCGGTAGACGACGACGGCCAGGGGAAGGCTGCCGCCGATCGCCTTGGACAGGACCATGACGTCGGGCACGACTCCGCTGTGTTCGACGGCCCAGAAGGTGCCGGTCCTGCCCACTCCGGTCTGGACCTCGTCGGCGATCAGCGGGATGGAGCGTGCCGCGGTGAGTTCGCGCATCCGGCGCATCCAGGAGTCGGGCGCGGGAATCACTCCGCCTTCCCCCTGGACGGGTTCGAGGATCATGCCGGCGGGGTGCGGCACCCCCGACTTGGGGTCATCGATGAGGGATTCGGTCCAGCGCGCGGAGAGTTCGGCGCCGCGCTCGCCGCCGACGCCGAAGGGACAGCGGTAGTCCTGCGGATAGGGCAGCCGCGCGACCCTGACGTCCTGCGCCCCGCCGGACGCTTCGAGCGCCCCCGCGGTCATCCCGTGGTAGGCGCCGGTGAAGGCGAGCATTCCGCTGCGGCCGGTGGCCGTGCGGACGAGTTTCAGGGCGGCCTCCACCGCGTCGGTGCCGGCCGGTCCGCAGAACTGGATCCGTGCCCGTTCGGCGAGCCCGGCGGGCAGCGTGCGGAAGAGTTCCGTCGTGAAGGCGTCCTTTACGGGGGTGGCCAGATCGAGCACGTGCAGGGGGGCGCCGGAGTCGAGTACGCGCCTGATCGCTTCGAGGACGACGGGGTGGTTGTGGCCGAGGGCCAGCGTGCCCGCGCCGGAGAGGCAGTCGAGGTACCGGCGTCCATCGGCGCCCTCGATGGTCAGGCCGCGCGCCCGCACGGGCACGATCGGCAGGGCGCGCGCATAAGTGCGGGCCGCCGATTCCCGCGCGGACTGCCGCCGCAGGATCCCCTCTTGGGCAGCGCCCTCACGGGCGGCGCCTCCCTCATACCCCGCGGGCACCGCCGCGGGCGCAGGCTCGGTGACGGCCACGACTGCTGGTCCTCCCCCTGGATCCCGCTGGATCCGGTCGAATTCTCGGTGTGGGGGGATCAGTTGACGTACGTATGTCCGGGGCCGAACCCCAAGGATCGAGCGGCGGCGCCGAATCCCCCGTACGTACCAACGACGGTGACTGCGCGGGATCACGGGTCGGCGGAAAATCCTTGGCCCGCGGAAGATCCCTGCCGTGACGGAACCGTTGCCGTTCCGTGGATAGTCACCCGCAGCGCGCGCATAGGGTGGGTTGCCGTTCGACGGAGGGCGGAGGGTTCGGTCGCGGGGCGAGGCACAGCAAGTGCCGAGCGTGGCGCGACCGGTTCACGACCGCCGGCGGCCGGCACTGCACAGTTCTCGGAGCCCAGGGGGATTCACGACATGCGACCCATACGTCCGCTCTTGACCGTTCAGCTCGGGAGGAGCGTGCGCCGCAGAACCTCCCCCGTGGCGGCCGCTCTCGCCATCGGTGCGGCGCTCGCGCTCACCGCCACCGCGTGCGGTCCTGGCGACGACAACGCGGACTCGAAGCCGACCGCGGCCGCGACGCAGGGCGGCAGCGACAAGATCCAGATCCCGGACGACATCAAGGACCGGCTCAAGGAGCACGGTATTGATCTGGACAAGTGGAAGAACGGCGAGTGGAAGAACTGGGACAAGGACAAGTGGCTGCGTGAGGCGCAGGACTACGTCAACCCCATCATCGACGGTCTGTGGGACCCGGACCGGATGCGTGACGCCGACAAGAACCCGGACAACGAGGTCGACGACAACGACATCTCGGGCGACCAGGGTGTGACGGACCCGACGCCGCAGCCGGTGAAGGCCGCGGCCGTCGGCACGCCGTACCACGACAGCGCGCCGTACGCCGGAAAGCTCTTCTTTGACGGCCCCGAGGGGTCGATGGTCTGTTCGGCGACGGTCGTCACGGACCCCGCACACCCGGGCAAGTCGAACATGGTGTGGACCGCGGGCCACTGCGTGCACGCCGGCAAGAACGGCGGCTGGTACCGCAACATCGCCTTCGTGCCCTCGTACAACAACGCGGGCCTGTCGGACGAGCAGCTCAAGACCGCCACCAAGGAAGAGGTCGCTCCGTACGGCGTCTGGTGGGGCGCGTGGGCGCAGACGTCCGACCAGTGGATCGAGCAGGGCGGCCCGACGGGCGGGCAGGGCGCGCCGTACGACTTCGCGGTCATCCAGGTCACGCCGGAGAAGGGCAGCGAGGGCAAGTCCCTTGAGGAGGCGGTCGGTACGGCCGTACCGGTCGACTTCAACGCCCCCGCGGTGCCCAAGATCGCGACGATGACGGCGAAGGGCTACCCGGCAGCGCCGCCGTACGACGGCCAGACGCTGTACCAGTGCGCCGACAAGCCGGGCCGGCTCTCGCTGGCGAAGGCCGAGCCGACGATGTACCGCATCGGATGCACCATGACCGGCGGTTCGTCCGGTGGCGGCTGGATCGCGCAAGGCTCCAGCGGCAAGCCGTCGCTGGTGTCGAACACGTCGATCGGCCCGGTGACGGCCGGCTGGCTCGCGGGCCCGCGCCTCGGCAAGGAGGCCAAGGGAATTTACGACGCGGTCAGCAAGAAGTACGCCGGCCAGTAGGCAGGTACCGCCCGTAGGCAGCCCGCACGCAGGCACCGCCAACCGGCAGGCAATGGGCGGCGGCGGGGTGACGCAACCTTCACCACCCCGCCGCCGTTCGTCCCCAACTCCACAGGCATAGTGGGGTGCTGCGTCCGAGATCTCCGCACGGAGCCCAGTCCGGACCTGACAAGCTCATGACATATTCGCTCAACGGGGGTAACTGCACCATGCGTTCCACACGTCCGTCATCCATGCGGAGCCGGGGCCGGCGTACCGTCCTCGCCGCTACGGGGCTCGCCGCGGCCCTGGCGCTCACCGCCACGGCCTGCGGCCCGAGCGACGACAAGACGAGTGACAAGTCGGCCGCCTCCGCTTCACAGGGCGCCGGCGACGGATCCAACGGCCAGCTGCCCGGGGGCATCGCCGACCAGCTCAAGAAGCACGGCATCGACCCGGACAAGTGGCAGAACGGCGCCTGGAAGAACTGGGACAAGGACGACTGGCTGCGCGAGGCCAAGGACTTCGTCAACCCGGTCATCAAGGACCACTGGAAGCCCGAGCGGATGAAGTCCGCCAAGGACCCGGACAAGACGATCGCCGCGAAGGACGCCTCGGCCGACCAGGGCGCCACGGACCCTGAGCCGCAGCCCGTCAAGGCCGTGCCCGAGAAGACCCCGTACCACGACAACGCCGCCCCGGTCGGCAAGGTCTTCTTCGACTCGCCCGAGGGTTCGATGGTCTGCTCCGGCACCGTCGTGAAGGACCCGCGCAACCCGGGCAAGTCCAACCTCGTCTGGACCGCGGGTCACTGCGTGCACGCGGGCTCGGCGGGCGGCTGGTACCGCAACATCGCCTTCGTCCCGGCCTACAACGACCTGGGCAAGTCCGAGGCGCAGCTGCAGAACGCGGCCCCGCAGGAGATCGCCCCGTACGGCACCTTCTGGGCCGACTGGGCCTCCACCTCCAACGAGTGGATCGACACGGGCGCCGAGTCGGGCGGTGCGGGCGCTCCGTACGACTACGCGGTGCTGCACGTGAAGCCGGAGCAGGGTTCCAAGTCTCTTGAGGAGACCGTCGGCAACGCGCTGCCCGTCGACTTCTCCGAGCCGGCGGTCCAGTCGGTCAGCAGCATGGGCGCCTGGGGCTACCCGGCCGCGCCGCCGTTCAACGGCCAGCTGATGCACAAGTGCATCGACCGCCCGGGCCGTCTCTCCCTCAGCCCCGACATGCCGACGATGTACCGCATCGGCTGCACCATGACCGGCGGTTCGTCCGGTGGCGGCTGGTTCCGGATGGTCGACGGGAAGACGCAGCTGGTGTCGAACACGTCGATCGGCCCGGCCGGGAACACCTGGCTGGCCGGACCGCAGCTGGGCAAGGGCGCCCAGCAGGTCTTCGACACGATGAGCGAGAAGTACGGCAGCCAGTAACCGCCGGCTTCACCGAACGAACGAGGGCCCGCCCCCAGGAAGTTGGGGGCGGGCCCTCGCCGTCGGCACAGGAGGCCCGGCTGCTGCCGGAGCGTCAGCTCGCGGCCGCCGCCGGAAGGTACGGCGCGAACTCTGCGGCGAGTTCCTCGTGCACCCGCGCCTTGAGCAGGGTGCCGTCCGGGGTGTGCTCCTCGGAGATCACCTCGCCGTCGGCGTGCGCACGCGCGACCAGCTGGCCATGCGTGTACGGCACGAGCGCCTCGATCTCGACCTCGGGACGCGGCAGCTCGTCGTCGATGATCGCGAGCAGCTTGTCCATGCCGAGCCCGGTGCGGGCCGACACCGCGATCGCGCGCTTCTCGACGCGCAGCAGCCGCTGGAGGACGAGCGGGTCGGCCGCGTCCGCCTTGTTGATCACCACGATCTCGGGCACCTTCGTGGCGCCCACGTCGCGGATGACCTCGCGTACGGCGGCCAGCTGCTCCTCCGGCGCCGGGTGCGATCCGTCCACCACGTGCAGGATCAGGTCGGATTCACCGACCTCCTCCATCGTGGAGCGGAACGCCTCGACGAGGTGGTGAGGCAGGTGCCGCACAAAGCCGACCGTGTCGGCCAGCGTGTACAGCCGGCCGCTGGGCGTCTCCGCCCTGCGGACGGTCGGGTCGAGGGTGGCGAACAGGGCGTTCTCCACCAGGACACCGGCGCCCGTCAGGCGGTTGAGCAGGGACGACTTGCCCGCGTTGGTGTATCCGGCGATGGCCACCGAAGGCACCTTGTTGCGCTTGCGCTCCTGGCGCTTGATCTCGCGGCCGGTCTTCATCTCCGCGATCTCCCGGCGCATCTTCGCCATCTTCTCGCGGATCCGTCGCCGGTCCGTCTCGATCTTGGTCTCACCGGGACCACGGGTGGCCATGCCGCCGCCGGAGCCGGAGGAGCCACCGCCACCCATCTGCCGGGAGAGCGACTGACCCCAGCCGCGCAGTCGCGGCAGCATGTACTGCATCTGCGCGAGGGCGACCTGCGCCTTGCCCTCTCGGGACTTGGCGTGCTGGGCGAAGATGTCGAGGATCAGGGCGGTCCTGTCGACCACCTTGACCTTGACGACGTCTTCGAGGTGGATGAGCTGGCCGGGGCTGAGCTCACCGTCACACACGACGGTGTCGGCTCCGGTCTCGAGGACGATGTCGCGCAGCTCCAGTGCCTTGCCCGAGCCGATGTACGTCGCCGCGTCGGGCTTGTCCCGGCGCTGGATGACGCCGTCGAGCACCAGGGCGCCGGCGGTCTCGGCGAGGGCGGCCAGCTCCGCGAGGGAGTTCTCCGCGTCGTTCACCGTTCCCGAGGTCCACACACCGACGAGCACGACCCGCTCCAGGCGGAGCTGCCGGTACTCGACTTCGGTGACGTCCTCGAGCTCGGTGGAGAGGCCGGCGACGCGGCGCAGGGCCGCACGCTCGGAGCGGTCGAACTGGTCGCCGTCCCGCTCTCCGTCGATCTCGTGGCTCCAGGCGACGTCCTCTTCCATCAGGGCATCGGCCCGAAGACCTTCGGGGTTGTTCTGCGCGAAGCTCTGCGCGTCCTGGGAAGGGGAAGAAGAGGAGGTCATTGGATCCTTACGTCGAGGTGATACGAACTGGTGACGGTCCGCGCATGACAGCGTGGTCCATCGACTGACACAACGTCCCGGGGCGTCCGTAGATTCCCGGGGCGGCCGTGCCGCCGACCTGAAAGATGGTCGCACGGTACGGCCCGTCTCGTCACCCGACTTATTGCCCGCCGGCGCCGGGCCCGAAGCCTGTCCTGCCTGGGCTGTGCGCCGCCGGTCGATGGCCTACCCCTTGGCCGGCTTCGCCTTCGCCACCGGCGTCGACTTCCAGTCCGGGTGCCCCGGCATCGGCGGCGTCTTCTTCCCGTAGAGCCAGGCCCGGAGGAAGCCCTGGAGATCGCGGCCCGAGGTCTGCGAAGCCAGGCTGATGAAGTCCGCCGTGCTCGCCGTGCCGTCACGGTGCGTGCGCACCCAGTCGCGCTCCAGGCGCTCGAAGGCCGGGGTGCCGATCTCCTGGCGGAGCGCGTAGAGGACGAGGGCGCTGCCGTCGTAGACCACCGGCCGGAAGATGCTGATCTTCTGGCCCGGCTTCGGGCCCTTGGGGGAGGCCGGCGGGCCACCCGCGGCGCGCCAGCCGTCCGAGGCGCGGTAGGCCGCACGCATGCGCTTGGCCATGGACTGGTGGCCCTTCTCCTGGGCGTAGAGGGCCTCGTACCAGCTGGCATGCCCCTCGTTCAGCCACAGGTCGGACCAGGTGCGGGGGCTGACGCTGTCGCCGAACCACTGGTGCGCCATCTCGTGGACCATGATCGAGTCGATGTACCAGGCGGGGTACGCGGGCTCCGTGAAGATCTCCTTCTCGAAGAGGGAGAGCGTCTGGGTCTCGAGCTCGAAGCCGGTCCGGGCCTGGGCGATCAGGAGGCCGTAGTTCTCGAAGGGGTAGCTGCCGACCTTCCCTTCCATCCAGGCGAGCTGGGCGGGCGTCTTCTTGAGCCACGGTTCGAGGACCTTCCGGTCCTTGGCGGGCACCACGTCGCGGACGGGAAGCCCGTGCGGCCCCTCCCGATGCAGCACCGCGGAGTTACCGATCGAGACCTGCGCCAGCTCGGTGGCCATGGGGTGGAGGGTGCGGTACGACCAGCTGGTGTCCGCGCCGTGGCGCATCTTCAGGAAGGGCACCCCGTTGGCCACGACCGTGAGCGCCTTGGGGGCGGTGACCCGGAGCGTGAACAGGGCCTTGTCCGAAGGATGGTCGTTGCTCGGGAACACACGGTGCCCGGCGTCGGCCTGATTGGCCATGGCGAGACCGTCCTTGGTCTGCACCCAGCCCCCCTCCTCCTTGCCGGGCACCGGGTTGCTGGTGTGCCGCACCGTGATCTCCAGCGGGGCACCCTCCGGGACGGCCCTCTCGGGCGTGACGACCAGGTCTTCGTCGCTGGTGTCGAACCGCGCGGGACTGCCGTTGACCTCCACGGAGCGGACGGTTCCGTGCGAGAAGTCGAGATTCACCTGCTCGAGGCGGGCGGTCGCCGTGGCCTCGATCTTGGTGACGGCATCGAGCGGCTTCTTGTTGTCGCCGTGGTACGTGAACGCGATGTCGTACGACTCCACGTCGTAACCAGGGTTGCCCAGGTGCGGGAAGAGCCGGTCTCCGATGCCCAGCGGGACGGCCGGCGGCGGGGCGCTCGCGGCGAGAAGTGCGGTGGAGGCGGCCGCGGCGACGAGCGCGGCGCCCATGCGGATGGTGCGGGGGGTGAGCAGCATGAACTACGGCTACCAGCGCCCGCGTCCGGACCCGGGCGGGACGCGCCACACCCACCCGAACGAGACCCTACGAGCTGGTCTGGGCGGAGTGCTGCGCGCGGCTGACGTCGTACACCCCTGCGATGTTGCGCATGGCGCGCATCAGTGCGGGGAGCGTTGTCGCGTCGGGGAGTTGGAGCGTGTAGGTGTGGCGCACACGGCCCTGGGTCGGCGGTTCCACGGTCGCGGAGATGACGGCGACGCTCTCCAAGGCGATGGCTTCGGTGAGATCGGCCAGCAGATGCGGCCGGCTGAAGGACTCGGCGATCAGGGAGACCCGGCACTGCGTGGTGTCGCCCCAGTGCACGCCGACCTCGGCGCGCCCCGCGCTCTTCATGCGCTCCACGCCGTGACACTCCGCGCGGTGCACGGTCACGACACCGCCGCGTACGGCGAAGGCGGTCACCGCGTCGGGTGGCACGGGCGTGCAGCAGCCCGCGAGGCGGACCGTGGCGCCCGGCTGGTCCACGACGGCGTTCGCCTCGGCGGGGCGGCCCGCAGGTGCGCCTTGAGGCGTCCTGGGGGCCGGCTCCGGGGTGCGCCGGTCCTCGGGCTCGGGCTGGGGTGTGGCCGGGTGGGTCGTGAGCCAGCGCCGGATGGCGATGCGCGCGGCGGGCGTACGGGCGTGGTCGAGCCAGTCCCTGGAGGGCTCGGAAGCGGGGTCCTGGCCCATGAGGAGCTGAACGGTGTCCCCGTCGCTCAGGACCGTGCTGAGCGTCGCCAGCCGGCCGTTGACGCGGGCTCCGATGCAGGCGTGGGCGTCCTCGCCGTACTGGGCGTACGCGGCATCGACGCAGCTGGCGCCCGCGGGCAGGCCGAGCGTGCCGCCGTCGGGCCGGAAGACGGTGATCTCGCGGTCCTGGGCGAGGTCTTCGCGCAGCGTCGACCAGAAGGTGTCCGCGTCCGGGGCGGCCTCCTGCCAGTCGAGGAGGCGGGAGAGCCAGCCGGGCCTGGTCGGGTCGGCGCGCTCCCCGTCGCTGTCGGCCTGCTCCTCCGAAGGAGGAGCGTAGGGATTTCCGAGGGCGACGACGCCGGCCTCGGCGACCTTGTGCATCTGGTGGGTACGGATGAGGACTTCGGCGACCTCCCCGTCACCGCGCGACACGGCTGTGTGCAGCGACTGGTACAGGTTGAACTTCGGTACAGCGATGAAGTCCTTGAACTCCGAGACGACCGGCGTGAAGCACGTGTGCAGCTCGCCGAGCACCCCGTAGCAGTCGGCGTCCTCGCCGACGAGCACCAGCAGGCGCCCGAAGTCCGCACCGCGCAGTGTTCCGCGCTTGCGTCTCGACCGGTGCACGGAGACGAAGTGCCGTGGCCTGATCAGTACTTCGGCCGTGATCCCGGCGTCCTTCAGGACGGCGCGGGCGTCCTCGGCGATCTCCGCGAGGGGGTCGGTGTGCCGCGCGTCGTTGGCCGCGATGAGCTCGCGGGTCACCGTGTACTCGTCGGGGTGCAAGATCGCGAAGACGAGGTCCTCGAGCTCGGTCTTGAGTGCCTGGACGCCGAGGCGTTCTGCGAGCGGGATGAGCACGTCCCGGGTGACCTTGGCGATGCGCGCCTGTTTCTCGGGGCGCATCACGCCGAGGGTGCGCATGTTGTGCAGCCGGTCGGCGAGTTTGATCGACATGACCCGCACGTCGTTGCCGGTGGCGACGAGCATCTTGCGGAAGGTCTCGGGTTCGGCGGCCGCTCCGTAGTCGACCTTTTCGAGCTTGGTCACGCCGTCGACGAGATAGGCGACCTCTTCGCCGAATTCCGTACGCACTTGATCGAGCGTCACCTCGGTGTCCTCGACGGTGTCGTGGAGGAGGGACGCGGTCAGCGTCGTGGTCTCGGCGCCCAGCTCGGCGAGGATCAGCGTCACGGCGAGGGGGTGTGTGATGTAGGGCTCGCCGCTCTTGCGCATCTGTCCCCGGTGGGAGGACTCGGCGAGGACGTATGCCCGGCGCAGCGGCTCAAGGGGGGCTTCCGGGTGGTGGGCCCGGTGGGCCTCGACCACGTGTCCGATCGCGTCGGGCAGCCGGTTGCCCGCGGCGGGGCCGAGGAGCGCGGCCCAGCCGATGCGGCGCAGGTCGATCCGGGGACGGCCGCGCCGGCGGTGCGCGCCCGGTGTGACCGGGCCCGGCGTCGCGGGATTGGTCGCCTCCGCACTCATGAGCACCTCCGGCTGCGTCGACCGGCGGCGGTCTGCGGGGTTCCCGCCCGGGCCGGTGCTTGATGCTACCGAGCCCATCACGTGGAGCAGTCCCCCTCTCGCCCAGCGTGAAACGGATCACCCATTCGAGCGAACGTTCAGGGGTTTACGGTTTCGAGACCCGCCAGCCAGTCCGTGTCGATCTCTCCCTCGGCGACGATCACCGCGGGTCCTGTCATCTCGATCTCCCCGTCGGCCCGCTCCGTGATCACCAGCTGTCCGCCGGGCAGATCCACTGCGTACGTCACCGGCGATCCGGTGACCGCCGGGTCCAGGCCGTCCCTGCGGGCCGCCGCGACGGCCACGGCGCACGCGCCCGTGCCGCACGAGCGGGTCTCGCCCACGCCACGCTCGTGGACCCTCATGGCTACGCGACGGGGGCCGCGGTCGACGACGAACTCGACGTTCACCCCGTCCGGGTAGGCCGTGGCCGGGGTGAAGGGCGGGGCGGAGAAGAGGTTGCCGGCCTGGGCGAGGTCGTCCACGAAGGCGACGGCGTGGGGGTTGCCCATGTTCACGTTGCGCGCGGGCCAGCTGTGGTCGGCGACGCTGACGGTGACATCCCCTTCGGGGAGGAGGGCCTTGCCCATGCCGACCGTGATGTCGCCCTCCTTGTCGATGTGCACGCTCTTCACGCCTCCGCGCGTGGCCACCGCGAGGTCGCCCTCGCCGACATGGCCGGCGCGCTGAAGATAGTGGGCGAACACACGCACGCCGTTGCCGCACATCTCGGCGACCGAGCCGTCGCCATTGCGGTAGTCCATGAACCACTCGGCCTCGGAAGCCAGGTGCCGCGCGTCGGGGTGGGCTGCGGAGCGCACCACGTGCAGCAGGCCGTCACCGCCGATTCCGGCTCGTCGGTCGCACAGGGCTGCGACGGCCGCCGGGGGCAGCTCCAGGGCGTTCTCCGGGTCGGGGACGATCACGAAGTCGTTCTCGGTCCCGTGCCCCTTGAGGAAGGCGATCCGCGTGCTCATTCCTCGATCGTACGGGGTGGCGACGACAACCCATCGGGACGTCCCGTTACGCGGACCGGCCCAGCCTGATCCGAACGAAAAGCACTAGCGCAGGCGGGCGACGCGCCACACGGCGAGGACGGCGACTGCGGCAACCACGACTGCGTACGCGCCGACGACCCGCCAGTCCGGGCGCCGGCCCGATCCCCGGGCCGGGAAGCCGGGCCAGGTGTAGCCGACGCGGCGCGCGGCCATCATTCCCCAGCCGGCGGCGCAGGAGCTGATCAGCAGCCCCAACATCGCCACGACGGCTCCGCCGTCCCCGAACTCGAAGAAGAGCGGGAAGGCGAACATCAGCGAGCCGATCGCGGAGAGGATCACAATGGGCGCGAGCTGCCACAGGCGCAGGCGCCGCTGCGGGCGCAGCTCCACCTCGACCTCGGCGCCTCCGGTCTGCGATGCGAGCTCCTCGGCCGTGGGGCCGTCGGCGATCACACCGTCCGGGGTCGCGTCCGGTCCGTCAGGGCTCAGCTGTTCCCCGCCGGGTGCGGTGTCACGAGGGCCGGCCTCCATCGCCACGCGCCCTCCCACTTCGGACTCCACTGGTCGATCGATGGTCGATGATGGCACGCTCCCAGGGGCCGCGATGACGGCCGGAGCGTCCCGATGCCATCACGTGATCAGGCTGTAACCGGTCGTTCGATCAACGTCATTGCCCGGGCCGGGAGTTCCCCGCGTTCGGCCGCCTCGCCGCTGAGCCAGTGGACGCGCGGATCGCGCCGGAACCACGAGTCCTGACGGCGCGCGAAGCGCTTGGTGGCGCGGACGGTCTCGGCGCGCGCCTCGCCCTCGGTGCACTCCCCGGCCAGCGCGGCGAGCACCTGCTGGTAGCCGAGCGCGCGCGACGCCGTACGCCCTTCCCGCAGGCCGCGCTCCTCCAGGGTGCGCACCTCGTCCACGAGCCCGGCGTCCCACATGCGGTCGACGCGGGTTGCGATGCGCTCGTCAAGTTCGGGGCGCGCCACGTCCACGCCGATCTGGACGGTGTCGTAGACGGACTCATGTCCGGGCAGGTTGGCCGTGAAGGGCTTGCCTGTGATCTCGATGACTTCGAGGGCCCGGACGATGCGCCGGCCGTTGCTCGGCAGGATCGCCTTGGCGGCCCCGGGGTCGCAGACGGCGAGGCGGGCGTGCAGGGCGCCGGAGCCGCGCAGGGTGAGCTCCTCCTCCAGGCGTGCGCGCACCTCGGGGTCGGTGCCCGGGAACTCCAGGTGGTCCACCGCTCCGCGGACGTAGAGGCCGGAGCCGCCGACCAGGACGGGCCAGCGTCCTGCGGCGAGCAGCCGGTCGATCTCGGCGCGGGCGAGTTTCTGGTATTCCGCGACGCTGGCCGCCTCGGTGACGTCCCAGATGTCCAGGAGGTGGTGCGGCACCCCGTCACGTTCCTCGGGCGTCAGTTTGGCGGTGCCGATGTCCATCCCCCGGTAGAGCTGCATGGAGTCGGCGTTGACGACCTCACCGCCCAGCTCTCTGGCGAGAAAAACACCCAGATCGGACTTTCCGGCCGCAGTGGGTCCGACGACGGCGATGACCCGCGGAGCGGGAGCTGCACTACTCACCGCCCCAGTCTCGCAAACCTCGGGACGTCTTCCCGAACGAGCTACGTGACGCCACAGGTCCGGGGTCGTTCCCTGTTGCGAGGTTCCGACCGCCGGTTTCGAGTACCTCAGGCCCGGGCGATGCAATCGGACGCACCGGGCGACGCGGGATTTCGCCCGCACGAGTAACGTATGGAGTTGAAATGGGTGTTTTCGCCAGGTTCCGCCGGAAGTCGAAGGACACGGAGGAGGCGTCAACCAGTGAGGCGCAGGCCGCCACTCTGACGGCCGAGCCCGAGGCCGAGGGCTCCTCCGCCGGGACTTCCGAGGCTGCCGACACCTCCGCAGCCGCCGACGCTGCGGCGCCGGAGGCGTCCACGGAGGCTGCCGATACCCCCGAGCCCGCCACGGCGGAGCCCGTGGAGATCCCGAAGCAGCAGTCCGCGGAGCAGGCCGCCGACAACGAGGCCGGTGACAGCGCCCGCAAGTAGTCCCCCGCCAGTGAAGGTGAACCCATGGGAATCATGGACACGCTGAAAGCCAAGCTCAGCAAGGACAAGGCCTCGGACCTCGCGCAGCAGCACGGGGACAAGATCGACCAGGGTCTGGACAAGGCCGGGAAGACGGCCGACCAGAAGACCCAGGGCAAGTACAGCGACCAGATCCAGACAGGCACGAGCAAGGCCAAGGACGCTATGGACCGCTTCGGGGGTCCGGGCCAGGACAAGGGCGGTAGCTCGGGCGGTGGGGCCACCCCGCCACCTCCTCCCGCCTCCTGAGACGCGGTACCCGCACACGGTGACGGTCGCGGACCCTTGCGGTTCCGCGACCGTCACCTTTCGTCTGTGAGCGCTCTGCTACAAGTGCGTGCGCGCTCGTCTACGACCAGCTGGCGACGAAGTAGCCGACTCCGTAGGGAGCGTCCTCGTAAAGGACGCTCCAGTTCTGGCACTCGTCCTGGTCCTCGTCCTCGACGGAGGCCGCCGTGAGAATCTGCCACGGGGAGCGGCCGGAGATCTTGAGTTCGCGGGCGAGGTCCGCGTCGAGGGTCGCGAAGAATCCGTCGTGGTCGCCGTTGCCCAGGGCCTGAGCGATCGACGCGTCGACCCCTTCGGCACGGTCGTCCAGATACCCGGGAGCCTTGACGCTGCGGCAGGCCGTCCCGTCGCCCATGACCAGGAATCCCACGCGGTCGGCCCGTGCCGCGAGGTGCACGCCGTCCTCGCCGTTGGCGGGCCAGGACCTGTCGCTCTCGACTTCGTAGCCCTCCACAGGGCCGGTCCACCCGGCCCGGTCGAGCAGCCAGGCGCCCACCGTGAGGGACAGGGGCAGCCGGTGCGCCGGTGCCTCGGAGTCGGGAGCCGCGCCCAGGCGGACCTCGCGGTCGACACCGAACGGCTGGAAACCGCCCATGGCGCCGTGCTTGTGCGTACGGGTCGCGGGCCCTTCGCCGACGACCACGATCAGGTCGGGCCGGGCGGCCAGGACCGCGCGGACGGCCTCGTCGCAGGCCGCGCGCGCGGCCTCCAGCTCGGGGGCCGCGCCCACGGCGACCTCGGGTACGAGCAGGGGCGGGCAGGGACAGACGGCGGCGGCGACAAGCATGATCGGCAGCCTACTGCGCGGCACGTGGCCCGCAGGGAGCGGTGCCGTCAGTTGACGGCGCAGCCGCCCGTGGCCGCCGGCAGCGGGGCCGGGACGCCCACCGAGGGCAGGCCCAACAAGACGCCCTGTTTCTGCTGGGGCTCCGCGTTCCGCTTCTCCCAGGCGTCACCCGCGCGCGTGCGGCGCACGTCGAGGACGTCGCCCTCGGCGAGCAGGTGGTGCGGGGCCGCGTACGTGATCTCGACAGTGACGACGTCACCGGGGCGCACCTCGGCGTCCGGCTTGGTGAAGTGCACCAGGCGGTTGTCGGGGGCGCGGCCGGACAGGCGGTGCGTGGCGCCGTCCTTGCGGCCCTCGCCCTCGGCGACCATCAGCTCCAGGGTGCGGCCGACCTGCTTCTTGTTCTCGTCCCAGGAGATCTCCTCCTGGAGCTCGACCAGGCGCATGTAGCGCTCCTGGACGACCTCCTTGGGGATCTGGCCCTCCATGGTCGCCGCCGGGGTCCCGGGGCGCTTGGAGTACTGGAAGGTGAAGGCATTCGCGAAGCGGGCCTCGCGGACCGCGTGCATGGTCTGCTCGAAGTCCTCCTCGGTCTCGCCGGGGAAGCCCACGATGATGTCCGTGGAGATGGCGGCGTGCGGGATCGCGGCGCGCACCTTCTCGATGATCCCGAGGTAGCGTTCCTGCCGGTAGGACCGGCGCATCGACTTCAGGACGGTGTCCGAGCCGGACTGCATCGGCATGTGCAGCTGCGGCATCACGTTCGGCGTCTCGGCCATGGCCGCGATCACGTCGTCCGTGAAGTCGCGCGGGTGCGGGGAGGTGAAGCGCACCCGCTCCAGGCCCTCGATCTTCCCGCAGGCGCGCAGAAGCTTGCTGAAGGCCTCGCGGTCGCCGATGTCCGAGCCGTACGCGTTCACGTTCTGGCCGAGCAGCGTGATCTCGCTGACGCCCTCGCCGACGAGCGCCTCGATCTCGGCGAGGATGTCGCCCGTCCTGCGGTCCTTCTCCTTGCCGCGCAGGGCGGGCACGATGCAGAAGGTACAGGTGTTGTTGCAGCCTACGGAGATGGAGACCCAGGCCGCGTACGCGCTCTCGCGGCGCGTGGGCAGCGTCGAGGGGAACGCCTCCAGGGACTCGGCGATCTCGACCTGCGCCTCCTCCTGGACGCGGGCACGCTCCAGGAGGACCGGCAGCTTGCCGATGTTGTGCGTGCCGAAGACGACATCCACCCACGGGGCCCGCTGCACGATGGTGTCGCGGTCCTTCTGCGCGAGGCAGCCGCCGACGGCGATCTGCATGCCGGGCCGCTTCGTCTTCATCGGCGCCAGGCGACCGAGATTGCCGTACAGCCTGTTGTCCGCGTTCTCGCGGACGGCGCACGTGTTGAAGACGACGACATCGGCATCACCGTCGGCGCCCTCGGGCGCACGGACGTATCCGGCGTCCTCAAGGAGGCCGGAGAGCCGCTCGGAGTCGTGGACATTCATCTGGCACCCGTAGGTGCGCACCTCGTAGGTCTTCGCGCTCATCTCGCACACCAGGGTACGGGGTCACCACGCGCGCGTGCCCCGGTGTTCCCTGACCTCCGCCCTGGTCCTCACGGTGAGTGAAATGGCAGGATCGCCCGCATGCACAAGGCCCTCCCCCGTGTCAGCAGGCGCCGAGCCCTGGAGGGCTCGGCCGCCGCCCTCGTCGTCCTCGGGCTGCTCCTGTGGTGGCTGCTGCCGCTGGACGACGGGACACCGGGGGGCAACGTGACGTTCAGTACGGGCCAGCGGACCGGGGTGTACGAGCGCTACGGCAACCTCCTCAAGACCGCGCTCGGCCACGACCTGCCGGACCTCGATGTGCGCCTGACGAACAGCGAGGGGTCCCAGGAGAACGTCGAACGGGTCGCCACGGGGAAGGCCGATTTCACGATCGCGGCCGCTGACGCCGTGGAGAAGTACAAGCTCCAGGGCGGCGCCGGAGGGGACCGGCTGCGTGGCTGTGCCCGCCTGTACGACGACTACGTGCAGCTGGTCGTGCCCCGCTCGTCGTCGATCAGGTCGGTCCAGGATCTGCGCGGCCGCAAGGTCGCCGTGGGCGGCAAGGGCTCCGGGGTCCGGCTCATCGCGGAGCGCGTGGCCAAGGCGGCCGGGCTCGACCTGGAGAGGGACATGAACCCCGTCTCCACAGGGATCGACGGCATGCCCCAGGCGCTCAAGGACGGCGACATCGACGCCTTCTTCTGGTCGGGCGGCCTGCCGACGAACCATGTGCGCAAGCTGTCCGAGAACTACCCCATCCGTCTTGTCGAGCTCGGCAACCTCGTCGACGCACTGCACAAGCAGGGCGGCGCGTCCCGTTACTACCGGGCCGCCGTGATGCCCGCCGACGCCTATCCGGACGCGCAGCAGGGTGTCTCGGTGCCCACGCTGGCCGTGGCGAATCTGCTGGTGACCACGGACCGTGCCGACCCCCGCCTGACGGAGGCGCTGACGCGCACGGTGATAGACAGCCGCGACCACATCGGCACGCAGGTGCACGCGGCGCAGCTCGTGGACCTGCGGACGGCGCTCTACACGGATCCGCTGGCGCTGCACGAGGGCGCCCGCCGCTACTACCGCTCGGTGAAGCCGTAGGGCCCCTGACCCGCCGCCTCAGCCTTCGCGGTGGGTCCGGGGCACCGCCACCGTCACGCACAGCCCGTGGGGCTCGTGAGGGGCGTACGTGATGGAGCCGCCGCCGGCCGCGAGCAGCGCCCGCGAGATGGACAGGCCGAGGCCCGATCCCTTGACGTTCTGATGGCCGGCGCTGCGCCAGAACCGGTCGCCGATCCGCGCGAGTTCGTCCTCGCGCAGGCCCGGCCCCCGGTCAGCGACCACGATCTCCGTGGACTCTCCGTTACGGGCGACGCAGACCCGTACCTCCTCGCCGGAGGGGGTGAACTTCAGGGCGTTGTCGATCACCGCGTCCAGGGCGCTCGACAGCGTCACGGGGTCCGCCCACCCGGTGACCGCGGGGCAGTCCCCGGTCAGCCGTACCCCCTTTTCGTCGGCGACCGGCCGCCAGGCGCCCACGCGTTCGGTCACCAGCTCGCCGATGTCCGTGAGCCGCAGATCCGCCTCGGTGTGCTCGGCGAGGGCCAGGTCGAGCAGGTCGTCGAGGACCGAGGCGAGCCGCTTGCCCTCCGTGCGCACGGAGGCGATCTCCTCGTTCCCCTCGGGCAGTTCGAAGGCCAGGAGTTCGATGCGCAGGAGCAGGGCGGCGAGCGGATTGCGCAGTTGGTGCGAGGCGTCGGCGACGAAGGCGCGCTGCTGCTCCAGGACGTCCTCGACGTTGTCGGCCATCTCGTTGAACGACCGGGCCAGGCGCTGGAGTTCCGGCGGTCCGCCGGCCGAGGCGACGCGCGACTTCAGGCGGCCGGTGGCGATGTCGTGGGTGGTCGCGTCGAGGACGCGCACGGGCCGCAGGACCCAGCCCGTCAGCCGCAGGGCCGCGCCTACGGCCAGAAGCATCGCCGCCGCCTCGCCCGCCGCGATGAGCAGCCACCCCTGAAGCGTCTTGGAGCGCATCTTGCCGGTGGGTGAGTCGGTGACGACGACCGCGACGACATCGCCGTCGCTGATGACCGGTGACGCGACGACGAGCCGGCCGCGCCTCCAGGGCCACACCTGCTGCGGGTCGTGGCTGCCGCGCGAGAACAGGGCCTCGTCGAAGGCCTCGCGCACAGCTCCGTCGCGGGGCAGCTGCCAGTCGTCCGGGGCGCGCCCCATGGGGTCACTGTTGCGGTAGAAGACGCCCGCGCGGATCCCGTACACCTCGTAGTAGCGCGTGAGTTCGTTCTGCAGGGTCTGTTGGCGCTCGTCCGTGACGCGTACACGGGAGCCCGTCGAGCGCTTGGTGACGAACTGGGCCAGCGCGGCAAAGCGTGCCGTGTCGTCGATGCGGTCGACGACGACCTTCTGCTGCTGGGCGGCCGCCACGCTCGCGGCGAGCGGGAAGCCGAGCGCGAGCAGCACACCCGCCATCAGGACGATGAGCAGCGGGAGGAGGCGAGCGCGCACCCGCGGCCTCTAGGCGGCCGGCGCGACGAGCCGGTACCCGACGCCACGCACGGTCTCGATGAGGGCGGGCATGCGCAGCTTGGAGCGCAGGGACGCGACATGCACCTCCAGCGTGCGGCCCGTCCCCTCCCAACTGGTGCGCCAGACCTCGCTGATGATCTGTTCCCGGCGGAACACCACCCCGGGGCGCTGCGCGAGAAGCGCCAGGAGGTCGAACTCCTTGCGGGTCAGTTGGACAACCGAACCGTCCACGCTGACCTGGCGGGTGGGCAGTTCGATGTGCACGGACCCGAGCCTCAGTCCGTCCTCGGCCGGCACGGAGGACTCGTCCGGCACACTGCGCCGGCTGACCGCATGGATCCGGGCGAGCAGCTCCCCGGTGTCGTACGGCTTGACCACGTAGTCGTCGGCACCGAGGTTGAGGCCGTGGATGCGGGAGCGCACGTCCGCGCGCGCGGTCACCATGATCACGGGTGTCGACGTGCGCTTGCGGATCTTGCCGCACACCTCGTAGCCGTCCTGGTCGGGCAGGCCGAGATCGAGGAGTACGACTCCGAAGGCGTCCGCCTCGGGGACGAGCGCCCGGAGCGCTTCCTCGCCGCTGCGGGCGTGCGCCACTTCGAAGCCGTGCCGGGCGAGGACCGCCGACAGAGCAGCGGCGACATGGTCGTCGTCCTCGACGAGAAGCAGTCTCATCACGGCCCCCTTCGGTTCATCGGTCGTTCGGCCCCGGCACGCCGGCAGGCGTTATCCGTGCACGCGAGTGCGGCACACCAGGGCATCCACTCCGATACATAAGGACGCCGTCAAGAGCGTTCCGGTTACGGGCGCCTTCCGTTATCCAGCCGGTACGCGCGGGGCCACCCTCTTCACGCATCGTGGCCGGTTGAAGCCGGATCGTTATGCTCAAGTTCCCCTCAGATGTAATGACGCTGGTCGTACGGCATTACTACTGTCCTCCCAACCGAGGAGGATGGAGCAAGACCCCGATGACCGATGTATCGGTGACCAAGGACGCCATTCCCGCGGCCGACGAGCTGGTCGTGCTGAACCAAGTCAACAAGCACTTCGGCGCGCTGCACGTGCTCCAGGACATCGACCTGACCATCGCGCGTGGTGAGGTCGTCGTCGTCATCGGACCCTCGGGCTCCGGCAAGTCGACGCTGTGCCGCACGATCAACCGCCTGGAGACCGTCGACACAGGTGACATCACGATCGACGGCAAGCCGCTGCCCCAGGAAGGCAAGGAGCTGGCCCGCCTCCGCGCGGACGTGGGCATGGTCTTCCAGTCCTTCAACCTCTTCGCGCACAAGACCGTGCTCGAGAACGTGATGCTGGGGCAGATCAAGGTCCGCAGGACGGACAAGAAGGCGGCCGAGGCCAAGGCGCGCACCCTGCTCGACCGGGTGGGCGTGGGCACGCAGGCGGACAAGTACCCCGCGCAGCTCTCCGGCGGGCAGCAGCAGCGCGTCGCGATCGCACGGGCGTTGGCGATGGACCCCAAGATCATGCTCTTCGACGAGCCGACGTCGGCCCTCGACCCGGAGATGATCAACGAGGTCCTGGAGGTCATGCAGCAGCTCGCCCGTGACGGCATGACGATGATCGTCGTCACCCACGAGATGGGCTTCGCGCGCTCGGCGGCCAACCGCGTGGTCTTCATGGCGGACGGACGGATCGTCGAAGAGGCCACCCCCGACCAGTTCTTCAGCAACCCGCGCAGCGACCGGGCCAAGGACTTCCTGTCGAAGATCCTGCACCACTGACGCTGACGCACGGGCGTCTGACTTTTCACGGCCGAAATCTGCCGACACGAAGGATGTTCACCATGAAGCTCCGCAAGTCCGCCGCGGCGGCGGCCACTGTCGCCGTGCTCGCCCTCACCGCCACCGCGTGTGGCGGCGACTCCGGCAACGCCGGTGACAAGCCCGCCGGCGGCGCCGGCGGCAAGGACCAGCCGAAGCTGCCCACGTACACGGTCGCCTCGGGCGTGAAGCTGGACTCCGCGACGCTGAAGCGGGCGCAGAAGGCCGGCAAGCTCGTCATCGGCGCCAAGAACGACCAGCCGTACCTGGGCTTCCAGGACACCGACGGCAAGCGCTCGGGCTTCGACATCGAGATCGCCAAGATGGTCGCCGCCGACCTCGGCTTCAAGCCGTCGCAGATCGAGTTCAAGACGATCGACTCGAACGTCCGTGAGACGACCATCTCCAAGGGCGAGGTCGACCTCTACGTAGGCACCTACACGATCAACGACGAGCGCAAGAAGCAGGTCGGTTTCGCCGGCCCGTACTTCATGGCCGGCGCCGACCTCCTCGTCCGCGGCGACGAGAAGGGCATCACGGGCCCGGACTCCGTCAAGGGCAAGTCGGTCTGCTCCATCAAGGGCTCGACCCCGCTCCAGGAGATCAAGAAGCCCAAGTACGGTGCCAAGACCGTCGAGCTCTCCAAGTACTCCGAGTGCGTGCAGCAGCTGCTCAACAACGAGGTCGACGCCGTCACCACCGACGACGCGATCCTCAAGGGCTACGCCGCACAGCGCCCCGGCAAGCTGAAGGTCGTCGGCAAGCCGTTCACCGAGGAGCCGTACGGCGTCGGCATGAACAAGGACGACAAGGCGCTGCGCGAGGCGGTCTCGAAGGCCATCGAGGCCCACGAGAAGAACGGCGACTACAAGAAGGCGTACGACGCGACGCTCGGCCTGTCCAAGTCCGCGTACACCGCGCCGCCGGCGCTCGAGCGCTACTGACGCGCTGACGGTGCGGGCCCCGGCCCGCACCGTACGACCCCCCGGCAGTGAACGGCCCGCCACGGGCGCAACCGCACAGTGCGCCCGTGGCACGGCCCGCGCTGCCTGTCCGCCGCCGCCCACGAGGACATCCCCGTGAACGTATTGCTCGACCATCTCGCGGAATTCCGCGAGGGGTTCATAGGCACCGTCCTGCTGACCCTGGCCAGCGGGCTCCTCGCGATGGTCCTGGGTGTCATCATCGCCGGGTTCCGTGTCTCACCCGTACCCCCGCTGCGCTTCTTCGGCACCGCCTGGGTCACGCTCTTCAGGAACACCCCGCTGACCCTGCTCTTCCTTGTGGCGTGGTTCGTCGTTCCGGTCATCTTCATGCCGGGCCTCAGCCCGTGGGCCAAGGCCCTCATGGCGCTGAGCTTCTACACCTCGGCGTTCGTGTGCGAGGCCGTCCGGTCCGGCATCAGCACGGTGCCGCTGGGACAGGCCGAGGCCGCCCGGTCCATCGGGATGACCTTCTTCCAGACGCTGCGTCTGATCATCCTTCCGCAGGCCACCCGGACCGTCCTGCCGCCGCTCAGCTCGATCTTCATCGCGCTGACGAAGAACTCGGCGATCGCGGGCGCGTTCAGCGTCACCGAGCTGTTCGGCGTGCAGAAGCTGCTCAGCGACCAGGGCTTCGCCATCGCCTGGATCTTCCTCTGGGTGGCTCTCGGCTACCTGGTCATCACCTTCACCATCAGCGGTCTCTTCCGGCTGCTCGAGCGGCGCATGGGGGTCGCACGATGAGTTCGAGCGTCCTGTACGACGCACCGGGCCCCAAGGCCCGGGTGCGCAACCGCATCTACACGGTCGTCGGCTCCCTGGCCGTGCTCGGCCTGATCGCGTTCACCCTTTACCGGATGAACGTCAAGGGGCAGCTGGAGCCCGAGGTCTGGAACATCTTCAACAACGCCGGCGTGCGGACCAGCATCCGCGACGGCGTGCTCACCACGCTGAAGGTGTTCGCCGTCGCCGGCGTGCTCTCCCTGGTGCTCGGCCTGCTCCTGGCCGTCGCTCGCCTGTCCGAGCACAAGACGGTCCGCTGGGCCGCCACGGGCTTCATCGAACTGTTCCGCGCGATCCCGCTGCTGATCACGATCTACGCCCTTTGGTTCCTGTTCCTGACCTACAAGACCAGCCTCGGTGTCGTCGGCGACAACACCGCCTTCTGGGCGCTCGTCATCGGTCTGACCGTCTACAACGGCTGCGTGCAGGCCGAGGTGATCCGGGCGGGCGTCAACGCCGTGCCGCGCGGACAGGTGGAAGCCGCGTACGCACTGGGGCTGCGCAAGTCGCAGGTCATGACAATGCTGCTGCTGCCGCAGGCCGTGCGCTCCATGCTGCCGACGATGATCAGCCAGCTCGTGGTGACCCTCAAGGACACCTCTCTCGGCTACATCATCACGTACAGCGAGCTGCTGTTCGCGGCGCGCACGATGGCCAGCAACATCATCGTCAACGGCGAGAACCCGATCACCGCGGTGGTCATCGTCGTCGGTGCGATCTACGTGGCGCTGTGTCTGGCCCTGGCCGCGCTCGCCACCTGGATCGAGCGGCGCGGCCGTCGCGCGAGGACCGGTATCGCGGTGGCGACCGCCACCAACCCCTCCGTCGTCAACGGGACCGACTGAACGGCCCTGCAGAAGAACTGACGAGATGTGAGCAAACGGAGGCAGTGGCATGATCGCCACTGCCTCCGTCACTTGACGCAAGCACCGGCAATGGGTTGCATACGTTCTGTGATCGCGCACCCCGCTCCAACTGCCCTTTCTTGTACGCCTCCCACAGCACTCCCCGGGGCAGGAGGAGCCGCGCCGTGGACCCGGTGATCGTCGTCGGCGCCGGCCCCGTCGGGCTCACGCTCTCCCTCGCTCTCGCCCGCCAGGGCGTGCCCTCCGTAGTGCTCGACGAGGGCCCGGGCAAGGACGAACAACGGCCCGCACGGACCGTGATCCTCCGCGAGGACACCGCCGCCCTCGTGGAGCGGCTCGCCCGGACGTCGTTCGACAAGACGGGCACGCGCTGGACCGGCTGGCGTTCCCTGCGGCGCAAACAGGTGATGCGGGAGCTCACCTTCGGTGAGCAGATGCCCTCGCCCCTGCATCTGGCCCAGCACGAGCTGACCGGCTCACTGCGGGAGGCCGCCGACGGCGAGCGGCTCATCAGGATCGCCGTGAACAGCCGCCTCGACTCGATCGAGCAGGAGAGCGGCGCACTGACCGCACACACGCGCGGGCCGAAGGGCACCTGGTGGCGCGGGAGCTTCCTGGTGGGCTGCGACGGACCGCGCTCCACGGTCCGCAAGCTGCTCGACATCCGCTTCCCCGGCCGCACGGCCGTCGAGCGACACGCCGTCGCCGCGCTGCGCACGGAACTTCCGTGGCCCGGCGAGGCGTTGCTCCATCGGAGCCTTCGCTGGCGGACGTCGGGCCCGTCCGGCGGGGAGGTCGTCGGCCGCCCCCTCGCCGACGGCGTCTGGCGCCTCGACTGGCTGCTGCCGCCCCGTAGCGAGCTGGTCACGCCCGACATCCTGGTGACCCGCATCCGGGAGACGCTGGCCGGCTGGTGCGATGGCTCGACACCGCCGTACGAGCTGCTGGACACGGGGGTGCACACGGTTCACCACCGCCTGGCCCGGCGGTGGCGGGTCGGCCGGGTCTTCCTCGCCGGTGACGCGGCGCACCTGCTCGGCGCGCTCGGCACCCAGGGCCTCGACGAGGGCCTGCGGGACGCGGACAACCTCGCCTGGAAGCTGGCCCTCGCCTGGCACGACGGCCCGCACGAGGCGCTCCTCGACAGCTATCAGGCCGAGCGCCGCGCCGTCGTCGCGGGCCGGCTGCGCGCCGCCGACCAGGCGCTGCCGATACTGCGAGGCGGCAAAGGGCTGCGCTCGTACGTCGCCGGATCAGCGCGCGGCCATGACGCGCTGCTCACGGACGGTCATCTGGGGCACGGGGCGCTGGGCGCTCTGGGGGCGTACGCCGAGTCGCCTCTCGCGCCGGAGCCCCCGGAAGCCGCGGTCGACGTGGGTACGGCTCCGGGCGCGCCCATCCGGGACGTGCGGGTCACGGCGCCCGACGGGTCCTTCGCCCGGCTGCGGGACCGGCTCGGCCTCGGGCGCCTGCTCGTCGTTCTGATCGCGCCCGGCACTGGCGTGTGGGAGCGGCGGCACTGGGTCTCGGCCGGGGTCATGCCACGGCTCGCGGCCGCCGTCACGGCGCTGCCGCACGAGGCGGAGCTGCTCGTTGCGGAGAGTTACCCGGGCGCCCCGGCGCACTCCGTGCTGCTTGTACGCCCGGACGGCCACCTGGTCACGGCCCTGAGCGGGGTGCATCCCGCTCAGCTGTACGCGGCCGCGCAAGCCGCGCTCGGGGGGCCCGTGGAGAACGGCGCGAAGGCCGGGAGCGCCGCCGGAACGAGTTGACCGACCCCCTCCGCCATGGTGTACTCCGGAGCGTGACCGACACCGATGTGCGCCTGTGGCGGAGGGTCCATATGGACCTCGTCCGCTATGTGGGCTGCGTGTGTCGCCCGTCCTGCTGAATTCGCTTCTTCCCTCTGCGCGATCCCCCCTTCTTCCCGGGTTCACCGGTTCTTCCGGGGCTTCTCGCGCACTCTCCGCGAACCTTCAGGACGGTATCTGTGTCTGCCTCACCCTCCCCTTCCCTGGCGACCGCCGCGCCCACGCAGCGTGACCTCCTCGACTTCGTACGCCGTACCGCCGAGGACCACGAACTCATCGCCTCGCTCCCCCTGGACCCCGAGGGCCGCACGTGGGTGCGGCTCGAAGGGCCCGGCGGCAGCGAGGCATGGCTCATCGGCTGGCCGCCCGGCACGGGCACCGGCTGGCACGACCACGCCGAATCCGTCGGCGCCTTCCTCACGGCGTCGGGCGAACTCAAGGAGAACTCACTCGCGGCCCGGCTGCCCGCCGACGGCTGGAAGACGCTTGAGCTGTCCGAGGACGTGGACCGCGAACGGACGCTGGCCGCGGGCAAGGGCAGGGCCTTCGGACAGCACCATGTGCACGAGGTCCTCAACGAGTCCACCAGCGAGCACGCGATCTCCGTGCACGCCTACTACCCGCCACTCCCCCAGATCCGCCGCTACAGCCGCGCGGGCGCGGTGCTGCGGCTCGAGACGGTGGAGCGGCCGGAGGACTGGCAGTGAGCGGAGGGGGCAGGGTGGGTGACGTGACTAATGAGGTGAGTGGCGGCGTGAGCGGCGTGGGTGGCGCGGGTGGCGCGGGTGGCTTGAGCGGCTCGCGGAGTGAACGGCCTGAGGGAATCGACGAGTTGCTCGATCGGGTGCGCCTCGGTCTGGACCGGGTCGAGGCCGGTGAGGCGTACGCGGCCGCCACGACGGGCGACGCGCTCCTCGTCGACATCCGGTACGCGGCGCTGCGGGAGCGGGACGGGCTGATCCCCGGGGCGCTCGTGGTGGAGCGCAACGAACTGGAGTGGCGGCTCGACCCCCAGGGCAGCCATCGCGCAGCCGAGGCGACGAGCCACGATCTGCGCGTCGTGGTCGTGTGCAACGAGGGATACGCGTCGAGCCTCGCCGCCGTCTCCCTGCGGCAGCTGGGGCTGCACCGGGCCACCGATCTGGTGGGCGGCTTCCAGGCGTGGAAGGCGGCGGGACTGCCGGTGGCAGCCGAGTGACGGTCGCGTGAGGTCGCAGGTGTACGTGATGGTGGGCACCCCCGAGGTAAGGGGCGCCCACCATTGCGTACTGCCCCTTACTCCTTGGCTGTTGCCACCTCGACCGGACGGGGCTTCAGGGCGGCGCGGCCTGGCAGCGCGGTCGCGGTGAGCGCGAGGAGTCCGGCGGCGGCGATCACGGCCATGTAGACGAGGGGTGTGACGGCGGGGGCGGCGCTGCCGGTCATGCCGACGCTGAACGCCGTCAGGACGGCCAGAGCGATACCGCTGCCCAGAGTCGTGCCGATGAACAGCACGGCGAGGGCCTCGGTGCGTAGCATCCTCAGGACCTGACGGCGGGTGGCGCCGGCGAGACGGAGCATCGCGAACTCCCGGATGCGTTCGGAGACCGACATCGCGAGGGTGTTCACGACGGCGATCGCGGTGAACGCGAGGATCAGGCCCATGGCGAGGAGGTTGACCTCGGCGTTGTCCTGCTGGCGTTCGGCCTGGAGGTCGTCGGCCGCCGCGGGGGCGAGGACGCGCAGACCCGGGAACTCCCGAACGGTGCCCACGAGTTGTTTCTGTGTACGGCTGGTCCTGACGAGTACGGAGGAGGCGAGGGGATTGTCGACGTGCCGGGCCACCAGATCATGGGCCAGGGTCAGATCGCCGAAGCCGAGACCCTTCGCGTAGACGGCCGTCACGGTGAGGGTGGCCGGTGTGCCGTCCCCGAGCGTCAGCTTCAGCCTGCTGCCAGGCTTCAAGTGGAGCTGGTCGGCGGCGAGTTCGCTGACGGCGACGCCGTCCTGCCGGAAATCCTTGAGCGATCCCGCGGTGACGTCCGGGTCCCACGTGCGGGTGAGGCCTTCGCGGGTGATTCCCTGAGCCGGGTACTTGGCAAGTCCTACGCGCACGGTGGTGCAGACGACCTCGGTCGCGACGGTGCCCTTGGTTTTGCGGATCTCGCGTGCGGCCTCGGCGGGCACACCAGGACCCTGCGCCGCGACGATCCAGTCTGCCCGGATGCCTTCGCGTGCCTGGGCGCGGGCCGCGTTGCCCAAGGTCGGCTGGGTGAAGAGGACGGTGCAGGTCATACCGATGAGGAGGGCGAGCGGGGTGACGACGGCGGCCATCCGGGCCGCGTTGCCGCGGAGGTTGGCGGTGGCCAGTTTGCCGCCGGGTCCCGCAAGGCCCAGAGGTCCGGCGAGGAGGGCCGCGGCGCCCTTCACCAGGAGCGGGCCGAGCAGCGCGACGGAGGAGGCGAGGACGACAACGGCTAGGAAGGTCACGGGAGTTGACGCGGGTTCGGTGCGCAGCACGCTGAGTACGGCAACGAGGACGGCGCCGCCCGCGAGAAGCGCGATTCCGGCTGCGATGCGGCCCCAGGTGGGCCGAGAACGCTCGACCCTGGCCTCCGCGAGCGCTTCGGCGGGGCGGATACGGGCGATGCGGCGGGCTGAGATCTGGGCGGCGGCCCAGGCGCCGAGCAGCGTGGCGCCGACGGCCGCGAACAGCGGGAAGACGCTGACGGTCCGTTCGAGGGTCGGCGGCACCGCTCCGAGTGCGACGAAGCGGTGGTACAGCCACCCTCCGAGCGGAAGCCCGGCGAGGGAGCCGAGGACGCCCGCGGCGGCGCCGACGATGAGCGCCTCACGCCCGAGGAGCTTGCGGATCTGCCCGGGCGTGGCGGCGATGGCGCGCAACAGGGCGAGTTCGCGGTGGCGTTGCTGGACGGAGAGCGCGAAGGTGCCGACGACTACCAGGACGGCGACGAGGAGGGAGGTGCCGCCCATCGCGCCACCCATGCTGACGAGCTTGATGCGAGCCCCCGCGGCGTCGAGGAACTCGACGGGGCCTCGGGCGTCGCCGGTGGCGACCTGGGCGGTCGTGCCGTCGAGAGCCTTCGCGACGGCACGCGCCAGCTCTGCCGGCTTCTGGCCGGAGGCGGGGATGACGCCGATGGCGGTGACCCGGCCGGGGTGGTCGGCGAGGCGCCGGGCCTCTGAGGTGGTGAAGAACAGCGAGGTCTGGTGGGTCACTGACGCGTGCCCGGCGGGCGCGGCGATTCCGGTCACGCGGTAGGTGCGCGGTGCCTGGGTGGACTGGACGGTGAGGCTGTCTCCTGGCGCCAGGTGGGTGCGGTCGGCCAGGTCCCGGTCCACGACGAGGTCCTGGGGCTTGGTGGGTGCGGTGCCGGTTGTCAGCGCGTAGGGGGTCAGCGCGGCGGAGTCCCAGGCATGCCCGTACGCGGGCCGGTCGGGGTCGGCGGCTCCTGGCGACAAGGGATGGGCCAGGAAGGTGAGTTCGGGGACGATCCGCTCGACGCCCGGGAGGTCGCGGAGCCGTCGCGCGGTGTCCTCAGGCAGCCAGGCCCGCTCGGCGATCGGTTTGGCCTTGTGCTTGACCTTGGTCTTGCCCTTCTTGTGCTTGACCGTGGTCTTGTGGACGTTCTGGTCGGCGGATACGACGACGGGGGCGGCCGCGTACCGCTCGGTGCGGATGGTGCCGCGCAGGCCGGTCTCCAGAAGGGTGCCGCAGGCCGTGATGAGTGCGGCCGCGCACATGAGGGCGAGGAAGGCACCGAGGAACCCCCCTTTGCGGTCCCGGACGGTGTGCAGTGCGTAGCGCAGCATCATGGCGTGTCCGTCTCTGCGGTGTTGTCGAGGGCCTGGATTCCCTCGGCCGGGGTCTGATTCCCGTCGGCCGGAGCCCGGCGCGCCGGGGCCTTAGCGTCGTTGGGGCGGGCGTCGTCGGCGTCGTCGGGGTGGGCCGGCGCGGGGAAGGCGAGCAGGCGGGTCAGGACGGTGCGTGCGCCGTCCGGAGTCTCGCTGTCGGGGCGCTTGTAGCGGTTGAGGAGCGCGATGAACTCCTCGAAGAACGCGCGGAGTTCGGGCAGCGTGAGTCGGATCGTGCCGCGTGAGTACGGGAAGGCGTCGGCCCACTCCCCCAGGTTCTGCCCCTGCCGCTGGAGCCGCTCGAAGAGTTCGAGGTCGGCGGCGTACGAGAGGTGGTTCAACTCGTCCATGACGAGCCGGGTTTCGGGGTTCTGGCGGCTGTGGGGTGGGAAACGGCGGTCGCCCGGGACGGCTCGCCACCAGCGCTCGCGCCCGCCCACACTCTGGTCCTGGGGCGAGCTCTCCTCGGTGAATCCGTAGCGGGCCAGCTCACGCAGGTGGTAGCTGGTGGCACCGGTGTTGAGCCCGAGGTCGCGGGCGAGCATCGCCGAGGTCGCGGGGCCGTGGAGGGTGAGGTGCTGGAGGATCTGCTGGCGGCGGGGCTGAGCCAGCGCCTTCAGAGCGCTGAGATCGCTCAGCTCCTGGCCGCCGGCGGGAGTGGCGGAGCCGGGTTCCGGTGTCATGCGTACACAGTCGCCTGTGCACACATCCTTGTGCACTGCGGTGACCAGGCGTCATGACCCGGGGGTTAACCCCACCTGGGTGAGGGCGAGGGCGGCGTCGGACCCCCGTACCGACGCCGCCCTCCCCCTCACCAGGCGGAGCTCACCAGCTCCTCACCCGGCAGAGCTCAGCCCCTTACCGAGGAAAGCTCAGAGTCCTCACCCGGGGGGCTAGAAGTCCCCCAGCCCGAGGTCCTCGGTCTCCTCGCCCTCTTCCTCCAGCGCCTGGCGGACCACCCTGAGCGCCATGCCCTCCGGGTATCCCTTGCGGGCGAGCATGCCCGCGAGGCGGCGCAGGCGCTTGTCGCGGTCGAGGCCGCGTGTGGAGCGGAGCTTGCGGGCCACGAGCTCGCGGGCGGTCTCCTCCTCCTGCTCGGAGTCGAGCTGCCCGACGGCCTCGTCGATCACCGTGGAGTCCACCCCCTTGGTGCGCAGCTCCCGGGCGAGCGCCCGCCGGGCCAGCCCCCGGCCGTGGTGCCGCGACTCCACCCAGGCGTCCGCGAAGGCGCCGTCGTTGATCAGGCCGACCTCCTCGAAGCGGGACAGCACTTCCTCCGCCACCTCATCGGGGATGTCCCGCTTCGCCAGCGCGTCGGCGAGTTGCTTGCGCGTACGCGGTTGTCCGGTGAGCAGGCGCAGGCAGATGCCGCGCGCCCGCTCCGCCGGGTCGGCAGGCGGCTCCCCCTTCTCGGCCCTCGACGAGGTTGGGGAGCCGCTGCCCTGTCGTCCTCCGGCCGCTTCGCCGAAGCTGCCGCGCCGACGGCCACGACTGCGTCCGCCGTCACGAGTACCGCCACCGCCCCGTGGACTGTCGCCGTCACGCGGTCCGTCGCCGTCACGCGGCGCCCCGTGCCCGTCCAGGTCGCCCGGGCTTCCGTCGCCCAGGTCCGCCGGGGAGGTGGAGTAGGCGTGATCGGCCCAGTCGGTTCGTCGCGTCACGGACTAGCTCTTGACCGCCGCGGCCTTGGACTTGGTGGCCTTGGCCGCGGGCGCGGGCACCGTCTTGGCCGCGTCCTCGGCGGGGGTGGCACCCGCCGCGTCGGCACCGGGCTCGGCCGTGGGCGCCTCCGGCTTCACACCGACGCCCAGCTTCTCCTTGATCTTCTTCTCGATCTCGTTGGCCAGGTCGGGGTTGTCCCTCAGGAAGTTGCGCGCGTTCTCCTTGCCCTGGCCGAGCTGGTCGCCCTCGTACGTGTACCAGGCGCCGGCCTTGCGCACGAAGCCGTTCTCCACGCCCATGTCGATCAGGCCGCCCTCGCGGCTGATGCCCTGGCCGTAGAGGATGTCGAACTCGGCCTGCTTGAAGGGCGGCGCGACCTTGTTCTTGACGACCTTGACGCGCGTGCGGTTACCGACCGCGTCGGTGCCGTCCTTCAGCGTCTCGATACGGCGGATGTCGAGTCGCACCGAGGCGTAGAACTTGAGCGCACGGCCACCGGTCGTCGTCTCCGGGGAGCCGAACATCACGCCGATCTTCTCGCGCAGCTGGTTGATGAAGATCGCGGTGGTCTTCGACTGGTTGAGCGCGCTGGTGATCTTCCGGAGCGCCTGGCTCATCAGGCGGGCCTGCAGACCCACGTGCGAGTCGCCCATCTCGCCCTCGATCTCCGCGCGCGGCACCAGGGCGGCGACGGAGTCGATGACGATCAGGTCGAGCGCGCCGGAGCGGACCAGCATGTCGACGATCTCGAGCGCCTGCTCGCCGTTGTCCGGCTGGGACAGGATCAGGTTGTCGATGTCCACGCCGAGCTTCTTGGCGTACTCGGGGTCCAGCGCATGCTCGGCGTCGATGAAGGCCACCGAGCCGCCGGCCTTCTGGGCGTTCGCCACGGCGTGCAGCGTCAGGGTCGTCTTACCGGAGGACTCCGGCCCGTACACCTCCACCACACGGCCGCGCGGCAGACCGCCGACGCCGAGGGCCACGTCGAGCGCGGTCGACCCGGTGGGGATGACCTCGATGGGCTCATTCGGCCGCTCGCCCATGCGCATCACTGCGCCCTTGCCGAATTGCCGTTCAATCTGTGCGAGCGCGGCGTCGAGCGCCTTCTCGCGGTCAGTACCTGCCATGGGTTCCACCCGATTTGCTTGAGTCGATCGCTTCACGTCAATGACGCTAGCGCCTGCCACTGACAATCGGCCTCGGCGCCCGTCCGCCTGTGGATAACTCGAGGCTCACAGCCCTGCCGCTCTCACCGAAATCCCCGGAAACACTGGGGAGAGAGCCGCCAGACACTCCATAAGAATGGATGTTCGATTTTGATGTCAAGCGCACCACGCGCACCACGCGCCCTGCGAGCGGAAGCTCGTAGACTCTGGCGCTCCCCGAGGCGGCTCCGGGGCTCCCGCGGCCTGGAGGGTTCGCAGATGCCCTTGCCCCTGCGCTGCAGAACGCGCGGTGCTGTCGGCTGTACTCATCCTCTCTCCGGCCGGGTGCGGGCCGGATGCGAGCGATTCCGGGAAGGCCTCGCGCACGCGGGCTTCGCCCACGCCTGCCTCGCCCTCCGCCGGTCTGCCGGAGGGGGACAGCTGGCGCAGCGCGTACGTCAGCGAGTCCGGCGACGCCGAGATCAGGGATGTCGCCGCCGCCTCCGCCACCGAGGACTGGGCGATCGGCCGCGGCAGGTTCCATGTCAGCACCGCAATCGAGAAGGCCTCCGGGTACTCGATGTTCTTCCTCCACCACGACGGAAAGAGGTGGCGGGACTACGGCTGCCGCCGAGCTGCCGAAGCTCGCCACCCTCGGGCTGACCGTCCTGGAGGCATCCGGGGCCGGACAACGTCTGGCTGTTCAGTACCGATCTTCCGCTGGGCACCCTGGGGACCGACCCTGCCTTCGTGCGCTGGGACGGCAAGCGCCGGCGGGAGGTGCCGCTCCCTCCGTCGATGACGGACAAGGTGGGGAACGCGGCGGTCTTCGCCCCCGACGACGTCTGGCTGCTCGCCGGAGAGCAGAGGAGGCCGCCCCCAGGCCATCGGCCGGACGGCGAGCAGGCGGCGTGGCACTGGGACGGCAGCCGGTGGACCTCCGTCCCGCAACAGGTCTGGGGCGTTGGGTACATCGGGTCGGGCGGGGCCGACGAGGAGAACTTCTACCACGGCGTGGTGGTGACCTACAGCTCCTCCTGAGAGCCCGGTCTCGACCAGCAGCCCGGCCTGAAGCCAGGCCATCACCGGCAGGCCACCGGCCGCTCCCCCCGCCGGGGATACTCCCCCCGGCGTACAGGCGGTGTCTTCGGCCGGGGGCGACGGCGCGTCCCCCGGCCGCGAGGCTTGCGCCATGGAGAACGCGCAGAACCACCGCCCGGGGATCCCGCAGGACCAGCTCCCGGAGCGCCCGCGAGACCGCCGCCCGGTCCGGCGCCCCACCGTCGTCGTCACGCTCGCCGCCCTGGCGCTGCTCGCCCTGTCGATCGTCGGCCAGATCGTGGCCGGTGCGGACTACCCCGCCGTGCCGCCCGGCCTCGTCATCCCGGTGGCAGCCGCCGCGCTGCTGGCCTGGCGGCCGAACCGCCGGACCGCCGGGCTCGCCCTGGCCGTCGGCCTGTTCATCGGCGTCGGCGCAGTCGTCACCCCCGACACCGGAGACCACCTCTCCTCCGGCGACTCCCTGCTGATCGTCTCCACTCTGGCCGAGCTCCTCGCCCTCGCC
This sequence comes from Streptomyces sp. CB01635, assembly GCF_002803065.1. GTDB lineage: Bacteria > Actinomycetota > Actinomycetes > Streptomycetales > Streptomycetaceae > Streptomyces. Next base: position 35,098 of record NZ_NNBL01000001.1, on the reverse strand, counting down.
GGCACGGTCGTGGCCGGCGCCGTGTCCGTACTGCGGTTCGGCCGTCCCAAGGAGGTGCGCGTCTGATGTCCTCGCCCACTACAGCCACTCCCCTGCCGGGCCCGACAGGCCCCGCCCTGACCGGCGCGGTACGGGACCTGTGGCGCGCCGCCCGCCCCTCCGAGCGCCTCTGCTGCGCCACCGGCGCCGTACTCACCCTCTCCGGCCTCGCCCACCTGCTGGTCTTCGCGGTCGACGGAGGGCCCTGGGGCGGCCCTGTCTCGTGGCGCAAGCCGGTCACGTTCGGCGTCTCCTTCGGCCTGACGCTGATCGCGCTCACCTGGGTGACGTCGTATCTGCGGATCGGCGACCGCGCCAGGAACGTACTGCTCGTCGTGTTCGCCGCCGACTGCGTCCTGGAGGTCGGCGGGATCACCCTCCAGGCATGGCGGCGGGTGCCGTCGCATCTCAACATGGAGTCCGGCTTCGACACCGCCGTGTCCATGTCCCTCGCGGTGGGCGGCGGGATCCTGGTCGTGCTGCTCTCCGGGTTCGCGGTCGCCTCGTTCCGGCGCCGGCCGTCGGGGCCCACGGGGATGCCGCTCGCGCTGTGGTCCGGGTTCGCGATTCTGCTCGTCGCGCTGGCGTCCGGCGCCGCGATGATCGCACGCGGAGTGATCCTCACGAAGACCGGCCACCAGGAGGCGGCCTACCACTCGACCGCGCCCCTCAAGCCGCTGCACGGCGTCAGCCTGCACGCCGTGCTCGTCCTGCCCGCGATGGCCTGGCTGATGTCCCGTACGGCATGGAGCGAGAGGACCAGGAACGGCGTGATGCGCGGTGCGGTCGCCTGCTACCTGGCAGCCGTCGCCGCCGCCGGGATCTGGGCGGCGATCACCTACTGAGACCTAGGAGGCCCGCCCAGGACGCCTACTCAGAGCCGTCGCGGGTATCGTCCGCGTCCCGTTCCGGTTCCGGCCCGGTCGCCGCTTCGCCCCTCGGATCGTCCGGATTGCGCAGGGCGGCCCGTATGCGCGCGAAGGGGGACGAACCGGATCTGGTCCGATGGCCGTGCACCCGCGGGTCGTCCGTGACGGCATAGCGCTTCACGTACGCCCCGAGGAAGGCCTGCAGCGTCGCCACCGCGGGGATGGCGATCAGTGCGCCGACCGCGCCGAGAAGCGCCGTGCCCGCGATGACGGAGCCGAAGGCGACCGCCGGGTGGATGTCCACGGTCTTCGCCGTCAGCTTGGGCTGGAGCACATAGTTCTCGAACTGCTGGTAGACGACCACGAAGATCAGCACCCACAGCGCGTACCAGGGGTCGACCGTGAAGGCGATCAGCATCGGCAGGGCCCCCGCCAGATACGTGCCGATGGTCGGGATGAACTGGGACACGAGACCGACCCAGACGGCGAGCACGGGCGCGTAGGGCACGCCCAGGGCCTGGAGCAGGATGTAGTGCGCGATCCCGGAGATCAGTGCCATCAGGCCGCGCGAGTAGAGATAGCCGCCGGTCTTGTCGACCGCGATCTCCCAGGCGCGCAGCACCTCGGCCTGCCTGGCGGGCGGCAGCACCGAGCACAGCGCGCGCCGGAGCCGGGGGCCGTCGGCGGCGAAGTAGAACGAGAACAGCAGAATCGTCAGCAGCTGGAACAGGCCTCCGAGGACCTGCCCCGACACGTCGAGGACGCCGCTCGCGCTGTTCTGCACGTACTTCTGGAGCCAGTCGGAGTGCAGCAGACTGTCCTGGATCGCGACCCTGCTCAGTTCCGTGTGGAACGTCTGGTTGATCCAGTTGATCACCGAGTCGAGGTAGGCGGGAAAGTCCTCGACCATGCTGACGATCTGGCCCGCGAGCATCGAGCCGAGCAGGACCACGAAACCCGCGCCGGCGATCGTGACGCCCAGGAAGACGATCCCGGTGGCCAGCCCCCGGCGCATGCCGCGCCCGGCCATCCAGCTGACCGCCGGCTCCACGGCGAGCGCCAGGAAGAACGCGATCAATACGTTGATCAACAGCCCGGTGAGTTGGTGGAACGCCCAACTGCCCAGCTGGAAGCAGGCGATGAGGGCCAGGGCGAGCACCATGGCCCGCGGCAGCCAGCCCGGCATCCGCGCACGCGCGCTCGCGGCCCCGCCCCCGGGGGGCGTCGGGCCGGGCGGGGAGGCGTCGGCTGTCGCCTGCAAGGTCTCGTCTGTGGGTGCCACGGAGCCAGTCTCGCCCACGCCGCTGACAGCCGGGCACCGCCCCCGCTCGTTCGAGCAGGTCAGCGGTTCTCCGACGGAACATTCATCGTGGCGCACACCGCACGCCACACGTCCTTCGCCTCCCAGCCGGCGTCGAGCGCCTCGTGCACGGTGCGCCCACCGAGTTCCGTCATCACATGATCACGCGCGAATGTTTCGGCGTAGCCAGGACCGAAGTGATCCGCCATCCGCTGCCAGAAGACCGTCAACCGCATGCCACCAGTATCCCGCCCCTGAGAGTGCAGCCCGGCACGGAAGGCTCACCGAGAACGCTTTCCGTCCTACGGTCGGTGCATGGCCGAAAACGGAGCATCCCCACTCCCTCAGACCACCTCGGCGCCCTCCCCGCTCTCCCGTGCCGAGCACTTCATCTGGCTGACCGCGCGCGTGCTGGAACAGCGCCGCTTCGCCTACCACTTCCTCGGCGCGGGCCGGGCGGGCGCAGACGCCGTCGAGACCGCCCTCGCCGCCTACCGCAACGAGGACGAGGGTTACGGTCACGCCCTCGAACCCGATCTCCGCGGCCCGGTGAGCCAGCCGCTGCACACCGGGCACGCGCTGCGGGTCCTCGACTCGATCGGACGCTGCAGCGGCCAGCGGGTGGAGCGGGTGTGCCGCTACCTGACGTCCATGTCGACCCGCGAGGGTGCTCTCCCGGCGATCCATCCCAGCCAGCGCGGCTACCCGTGCGCGCCCTTCATGCCCGTGGTGGACGACCCGCCGAGCGAGCTGCTCGCCACGGGCCCCGTGGTCGGCCTGCTGCACCGCAACCAGGTGTGGCACGCGTGGCTGTTCCGGGCGACCGACTTCTGCTGGGCCGCGGTCGAGTCCCTGAAGAAGTCCCATCCCTACGAGGTCGAGGCGGCCGTGGCCTTCCTGGACGGCGCGCCCGATCGCCCGCGCGCGGAGGCGGCCGCCGACCGGCTCGGCCGGCTCGTGCGCGAGCAGCGGCTTGCGCTGCTCGATGCCGAGCGGCCGGAGGAGTACCCCGTAGCGCCCGGGTACGCGCCAGGTGAGCACCACCTTCCGCACGACTACGCGAAGACTCCGGAGTCACTGGCGCGCGCGTGGTTCACGGACGAGGAGATGGCGCGCTCGCTGGACTTCCTCGCGGGCGAGCAGCAGGACGACGGCGGGTGGCCGATCCGCTGGCGCCAGTGGGCTCCGGCGGTCGCACTGGAGGCGCGCCCGATGATGACGGTCGAGGCGCTGCGCACGCTGCGGGCGTACGGGCGGCCCATCGCCTGACGCCTTCGTGGGCGGCACCTCAGGAGGTGTCGGCCGCGTCCCTCAGTAGAAGCGCGGCGATGGCGAGTGCCGTCCCGCGCGGAGCCGACAGGTCGATGCCCGTCTGCTCGCCGATGCGGGCGAGCCGGTTGTCGACCGTGTTGGGATGCAGGCCGAGCGCGGCGGCTGTCGCCCTGCGGTCCTGCTGGTGGGCGAGATGGGTCCGCAGGGTCTCCAGGAGTTCGGGCCGGTCGGCCACCGGGTCCAGGAGGGCCGCTATCCGGTGGCTCGTCTCGCTGGGACGGGACAGGTGGTACTCCAGGAGCACGTCGTCCAGTCGGTGCAGTCCGGCCGGGATGCCGCACGCGCGCGTGATGCGCAGGATCTCGGTCGCGGTGCGGGCCGCCGCGGTCACCTCCTCGGGGCCGGCCGCCTGCACGGCGGCCACCCGGACCTCGAACCCGCCGGCCTTGGCGAGGCGGCCGGCCAGATCGTCGGGGGCCGGGCAGTCCTTGGGCACGATGACCCGCCCGCCGTCGGCCTCCAGGAGCGCGAACACTTCCACTCCGAAGGCGTGGTCCAGGGCGGTCTGCACCCGACGCAGCCTGCGCCGCACGGCGACCCGTCCCTCGGCGGGATCCGCGTCGAGACCGAGGGCCAGTACGAGCGCGGGCCCTTCGAGGCGGAGCTGGTCCAGGAGGACGTGCCCGGGCGGGACCATCCCGTCGAGCAGGCCGCGCACCAGGGAGCGGACCTGGGCCCGCTGCTCGGCCTCCAGGGCGGACCGCTCGTCGAGATACGTCTCCGCCACGGCCCCCACGATCCCCGGGTGCGACTGCAGCAGTACGTCGACGAGTTCGACCAGCGCGCCTTCCTCACCGGGGCCCGCAGCGTCACGCAAGGCCCGCCACAGGACGTAGGCGCCGTGTGCGTGGGTGCGTAGGAGGAGGTGCAGCGGCATGCCCTCCTCGGCCCGCTGAGCGGCGCGCTCGCGGAACAGCCGGAGGCTGCCGGGCTGGACCAGGTCCGGCTCGCTGACACTGCGCAGAAAGAGCCGTACGCCGTGCCGGGCGGTCGCGGCGACTTCCAAGTCCTTCACGTCATCGGGAAGTTCGGCGTATCCGGGCAGTTCCTCGAACGACTCGCGAGCCATGCGGCGGGCGAGTTCGTTGACTCTCGGTTCACACCGCGCGGCCAGGGAGCGGGCTTCGGGCGACAGGGCCACTGTTCCTCCATTCCCCCATGGACGTGGACCGGGCACTGCGTTTGTGACGCGTCACATTACCCACGGGTGGGACATGTGACGTGAGGCGGTGTTCGATCTCACACCTGGGGCCGAAACTCGTGGCCGGTGGCGATCGACCGCACTGCACACAAGGAGCCGAGGACATGACCGAACACAAAGAGCGGGGCACCCAGCACGCCGCGTACGCCGACTACATCGACCAGGTCTGGCAGGGCACCGAGACGCTGCTGCCTCATCTGACGGGCACGTACTCCGGAAGTGAACTGGTGCGCCTGCGTGACCGCGTGGGCTTCTTCCCGGCGTTCGCCAACGTGGCGGCCTTCGACACGGGCGACGGCGTGGTCCTCGTCGACTCGGGCGACTTCCGTACGGCGGACCAACTGCACGAGGCGGTCACCGGGTTCGGCGCGGGACCGCTGCGCTCTGTGGTGTACACGCACGGCCACGTGGACCATGTCTTCGGAGTGGCCCCCTTCGACCAGGAGGCCGACGAGATCGGCGGACCGCGCCCCGAGGTGATCGCCCACGAGGCCGTCCCCGCGCGGTTCGACCGCTACATCAAGACGGCGGACTACAACTCCTGGATCAATCGCCGGCAGTTCGGAGTGCCCTCCCTGGAGTGGCCCACCACGTACCGCTATCCGGACGTCGTCTACAGGGACCGTCTCACCGTGCGGCGCGGGGAACTGACGTTCGAGCTCGTGCACGCGCGCGGGGAGACCGACGACCACACCTACGTATGGATCCCCGAACTCAGGACGCTGTGCACGGGCGACCTGTTCATCTGGAACGCGCCGAACGCGGGCAACCCCCAGAAGGTGCAGCGCTATCCGGAGGACTGGGCGCGCGCCCTGCGCGCGATGCAGGAGCTCGGCGCCGAACTCCTGCTGCCTGGGCACGGCGTTCCCGTCGTCGGCTCCGACCGCGTGCACCAGGCTCTCGACGACACCGCGCGCCTCCTGGAGTCGCTGTGCGAGCAGACCAGGGAGCTGATGAACGCGGGCCACCGCCTCGACGCGGTGATCCACGGGGTCAAGGCCCCGGAGGACCTGCTGGCGAAGCCGTACCTCCACCCGGCCTACGACGAGCCGGAGTTCGTCGTGCGCAACCTGTGGCGCCTGTGGGGCGGCTGGTACGACCAGAATCCTGCGCACCTCAAGCCCGCCCCGGAGGCGGACGTCGCGGCCGAGTTCGCACGGGCCGCGGGCGGGGCGTCCGCGCTGGCGCTACGCGCCTCCGAGCTGCTCGCCGCCGGGGAGCTGCGCCTCGCCTCGCATCTGGCCGAGACGGCGGCTCTGGCGGCGCCCGCCGACCAGGAGGTGGCACGCGTACGTGCCGACGTGTTCGCACAGCGTGCCCTCCAGGAGACGTCGACCATGGCCCGCGGTGTCTTCCACTGGGCCGCGGCCGAGTCGGCGGCCGCGGCCGCCGGCACGGACGTACAGACGGAGTTGACGCGCTCCCCGGCGGGACGCAAGCGGGCCGAAGGGGCGATCAGCGTCGGTGTGGTCGACGACGAAGACGGCTGCTGCTGATGAGCCGGGCGTGGCGCACCACGTGGCTGCTGCTCGCCTTCATGCTCGTGAACTTCGCGGACAAGGCCGTGCTCGGGCTCGCGGGCCCCGAGATCCGGGCGGACTTCGGCATCACGCGGCAGGAGTTCGGCACGGCGCAGTCGGCGTTCTTCACGCTGTTCTCGCTTGCCGCGCTCGGGGTCTCGGCCCTGACGCGGCGCGTGCGGACGACGACCCTTCTGCTGGTGCTCGCGCTGCTGTGGTCGGTGGCGCAACTGCCGATGCTGTGGGGAGCGGCCGGGTTCGGCACACTGCTGGCCACCCGCGTGCTCCTCGGTGCGGCGGAGGGGCCCGCCTCCCCGGTCGCCATGCACCACGTCCACGGCTGGTTCCCGCAGCGTGAGCGGGCCCTGCCCACCGCGGTCCTACTGGTCGGCGCAGCGGCGGGGGTGGCCGTCGCATCGCCAGTGCTCACCTGGGTGATCACGCACTGGGGCTGGCGCTGGTCGTTCGGTGTGGTCGGTATGGCGGGACTTCTGTGGGCCGTCTGCTGGCGGCTGTGGGGCACGGACGGGCCGCTGGCCCCGTCGGTCACCAAGAAGCACTCCGAGGCCGCAGAACGGACGCCCACGACAGACACAGTGCCGTTGCGCGCCATCCTGATCTCCGGCACGTTCCTCACCGCCGCGTTCGGCTCGTTCGCCGCCTACTGGTCGATGAGCACCATGCTGACGTGGGCACCGGACTACCTGGAGAGCGTCGTCGGCTGGGACCTGCACCAGGCGGGCACGATGGTCGGCCTGGGCGCCCTCGCCAGCGGGGCGGTCATCCTCGGCCACGGCCTGATCGCCCAGCGGTCCGCCCGCAAGGGCACACCCCGGCGCCTGCCGCCAGGGGCTGGAGCGGGTCTCCTCGTCACCGTCGCGGGCTGTGCCACCGCTGTGTACGGCACGACGGATTCCCTGGCAGTCAAGGTGCCCATGATGCTCGGCCCCATGGCGCTCGCCATGGTGATGCTGACGGTGGCGTCCACGGCCTGTGCCCGCATCGCTCCTCCGGCCCAACGCGGCGTCGTCCTGGGCACCTTGACCTTCGTCTACGCACTGGGCGGCATCCTGTCGCCCCTCGTGCTCGGCGGCATGGTGGACCGCGCGAGGACCGTGTCGGCCGGTTACGAGGAGGGCTGGCTCCTCACCGCCGGGCTGCTGGTGACGGCGGGGGTGCTGGCGGCGCTCTTCTGCCGCCCTGAGACAACGGCCCGGCGGCTCGGCCTACCGGAACCCGCGGCGGGGTCGGTGCCGCAGGTGCCGGTGGTGCCGGTGGTGCACTGAGTGTGGGTGGCAGGCGCGCAAGGGGTCCACGCGCGCGTGGGGAGCTCAGCCCGTGACGGCGCGCAGTCCGGCCGTCACCACGACGGCCGCCGCGACGACGACCAGGAACGGCGCGCGCAGGATCAGCGCGACCGCCGCCGCGGCCAGCCCGGCCGCCTTCGCGTCGAGGACGAGCGTGGTGCCTTCGGCGAAGGTCTGCTGGGCCGTGAGCGCGGCCAGCAGGGCCACGGGGAGCAGCGCCGCCAGTCGTCGGACCAGAGGCCGTTCCAGGGCACCGGCGGGCACGAGGAGGCCGATGAGCTTGACGGCGTAACAGCCGACTGCGGTCACCGCGACCGCGATCCAGATGTTCATCGGTCCTCTCCTTGTCGGCCGTCGGCCTTCTGCGAGGTCACTCGTGAGTTCTCGTCCGGGCTCTCGTGCGGGCTCTCCCCGGTCTCCGTCCGTGCCGCCCGGCGCCCCTCTACGTAGAGCACGGCCGGCGCGGCGAGTGCGGCCACCAGGACCGGCACACCGGCCGGCAGGACGGGCAACAGCCCGAGGCCGAGGACGACGGCGATACCGGCCACGGCCCGTTCCGTTGAGGTCCGCAGCATCGGCGCGAGCAGCGCCAGGAAGACCGCTGGTCCGGCCGCGTCGAGCCCCCAGGCGTCGGTGTCGCCTATGGCCTCCGCGCCGAGCGCCCCGAGCAGGGTCGTGAGGTTCCACAGCACGTACAGGGTGAGTCCCGTGACGGTGAAGCCGATACGGGCGCTGCGGCGCGTGGGCTGGGCGAGCGAGACGGCCGTGGTCTCGTCGATGACCCAGTGCGCGGCGAAGGGGCGCAGCACGCGCGGGAGGGCGAGCAGCTGGGAAAGGCGCAGCCCGTAGAAGGAGTTGCGCACGCCGAGGAAGAAGGCGCCCGCAGCGGCGGTGAGCGGGTTGCCGCCGGCCGCGATCGCGCCCACGAGGGCGAACTGCGAGGCCCCGGTGAACACGAGCAGGCTGAGCGCGCAGGTCTGGAGCGCGCTGAGGCCGCTGCCGGCCGAGGTCACGCCGAAGGCGAATCCGGAGAGTCCGACGGCGACGCCGACGCCGAGCGCGTCCCGGACGACGGCGGAATCGGCCTTCTCAGGCCCTCCGCCTCCAGGCCCACCTGCTCCGGGCCTGCCCTCCCCGGGAGTCCCTGCTTGCCCAGGCTCGCCCGGCTCCCGTGCTGATCCGGCGCGTCCCGATCCGGTGCATATCGCTGTGGATGTTGTCTGTTCTGCCACGCCTCCGACGGTACGAGGGAGCGCGCGGCCGGGTCTTGTACGTTCTTGCGCTCCCGCTGGTAGGCGCCGGGCGGTACGCCGACGATCCGCGTGAAGTGCCGGTTCAGGTGCGGCTGGTCCGTGAAGCCGACTTCCACGGCCGCGTCGGCCGGTACCGTGCCGCCGTCCAGGAGGCGGCGGGCGGCCCGCACGCGCGCGTCGGTGAGCCAGGTGTGCGGCGGCATGCCGTACGCGTCCCTGAAGGCGCGCAGCAGAGCGAACGGGCTGGTGCCGAGTTCGGTGGCGAGGGTCTCCAGGGACGGCGGCTCGGCCATCCGCTCGACGAGCACGGCACGCGCGCGTGCCGCGATCGAGGCGCCGGCGGACCGCATGGGGCGCGCAGTCATGGGCTGCCCGTGATCGCGCAGCAGCCGCGCGACCACGATGCGCAGCAGACTGTCGGCGGCGAGCGCGTTGCCCTCCTCGGCAGCGCGGTGCACCTCACTGATGAGGTGAGCCGCCTGCGGGTCATTCACGATCGGCTCGGCGAACGCCGCGGTCCCTCGGACCGCCATGGTCTCGCCCGCGATCTCGGCTATGACATCGGCCGACGGGTAGAGCGTGTGGTAGGCCCACCCTTCGGGCTCCCCCGCCCTCGCAGTGTGCGCCACCTCGGGGTTGATCATGACGACGGTGCCGGGGCCCGCGTGCACCGTGCCCGTCGGCAGGCCCACGTCCTCGACCCCGCTGTTGACCGCACCGAAGACGTACCCGTCGTGGCTGTGACGGGGGAAGGTGTGACGGACGTAGCGCGCCCGCAGCAGGTCGAGGCCCGGCAGCTGTTCGTAGCGCCAGTGCCTGGCCCATTCCTTCGTTCTCGAACCTGCCATGTGTTCCATTCTGCGCCACGACCGGGCCGCGCCACCCCGCCGCCGACGTCAGGATGCGGAGCGTTTGCGCAGGTCCGGGCCATTGTCAGTGGGGAGGTGCACGATGGGTACATGGTCAGGTCCGCACGCAGCCCGCTCGACGGTTTCTCCCCCGCGACCCGCAGTTGGTTCACGGGGGCGTTCTCCGCGCCCACGTCCGCACAGGCCGGGGCGTGGCAGGCCATCGGCGAGGGCTCGGACGTGCTGGTCGTCGCGCCGACGGGTTCCGGCAAGACGCTGGCCGCGTTCCTGGCCGCCCTGGACCAGCTGGCGTCGACACCACCGCCGGCCGACCCGAAGAAGCGCTGTCGCGTCCTGTACGTCTCGCCGCTCAAAGCCCTCGCGGTCGACGTGGAGCGCAATCTGCGCAGCCCGCTCACCGGTATCCGGCAGGAGTCGGTGCGCCTCGGGCTGCCCGAGCCCGAGGTGAAGGTCGGCATCCGCTCCGGGGACACTCCCCCGGCCGAGCGCCGCGCCCTGTCGACCCGGCCCCCGGACATTCTGATCACGACGCCGGAGTCGCTGTTCCTGATGCTCACGTCCGCCGCGCGTGACGCGCTCACGGGCATCGAGACGGTGATTCTCGACGAGGTGCACGCGGTCGCGGGCACCAAGCGCGGCGCCCATCTCGCGCTGTCCCTGGAACGGCTCGACGAGCTGCTGCCCCGGCCCGCCCGCCGGATCGGACTGTCTGCGACGGTCCGCCCTGTCGACGAGGTGGCGCGCTATCTGTCGCCGCAGCGCAAGGTGGAGATCGTCCAGCCGCGCTCGGGCAAGGAGTTCGACCTCTCGGTAGTCGTCCCCGTGGAGGATCTGGGCGAGCTCGGCGGCTCACCCGTCGCCGACTCCGACCAGGGCGCGGAGCGGCCGTCGATCTGGCCGCATGTCGAAGAGCGCATCGCCGACCTGGTCCAGTCGCACCGCTCGACGATCGTCTTCGCCAACTCCCGCCGCCTGGCCGAGCGCTTGTGCAACCGGCTGAACGAGATCGCGTACGAGCGGGCGACGGGCGAGGCCCTCCCCGAGGACCACGCACCGGCCGAGCTGATGGGGGGCTCGGGCGCGGCGAACGGAGCGCCGGCGGTCATTGCCCGCGCGCACCACGGATCGGTCTCCAAGGAGCAGCGCGCCCTCGTCGAGGAGGACCTCAAGGCGGGCCGGCTGCCCGCCGTGGTGGCCACGTCCAGCCTCGAGCTGGGTATCGACATGGGCGCGGTGGACCTCGTCATCCAGGTGGAGTCCCCGCCCTCCGTGGCCTCCGGCCTCCAGCGCGTGGGCCGCGCGGGACACCAGGTGGGCGCGGTCTCCACGGGCGTGGTCTTCCCGAAGTACCGGGGCGACCTCGTCCAGGCGGCGGTGGTCACCGAGCGGATGCGCACGGGCTCCATCGAGTCCCTTCGTGTCCCCGCCAACCCCCTGGACGTGCTGGCGCAGCAGCTGGTCGCGATCACGGCGCTCGACACGTGGCAGGTGGACGACCTGCTCGCGCTCGTCCGCCGTGCGGCCCCCTTCGCGTCGCTTCCGGAGTCCGCGTTCACCGGCGTTCTCGACATGCTCGCGGGCCGCTATCCCTCCGACGCGTTCGCCGAGCTGCGTCCACGCGTGGTGTGGGACCGCATCGCCGGCACGGTCACCGGACGCCCCGGTGCCCAGCGCCTGGCCGTCACCTCCGGGGGCACGATTCCGGACCGCGGCCTCTTCGGGGTGTTCCTCGCCGGATCCGACCCCAAGAAGGGCGGCGGGCGGGTAGGTGAGCTCGACGAGGAGATGGTCTACGAGTCCCGGGTGGGCGACGTGTTCACCCTCGGTACGAGTTCCTGGCGCATCGAGGACATCACGCGCGACCGCGTGCTGGTCTCCCCCGCGCCGGGCGTCCCGGGCAGGCTGCCGTTCTGGAAGGGCGACCAGCTCGGCCGCCCGCTCGAACTGGGGCGCGCGGTGGGCGCGTTCCTGCGCGAGGTCGGCTCCCTGTCCACGGAGGACGCGCGGCTCCGGCTGCTCGCGGCGGGCCTCGACGCGTGGGCCGCCGACAATGTGCTGGCCTATCTGTCCGAACAGCGCGAGGCCTGCGGCCACATCCCGGACGACCGGACCATCGTGGTCGAGCGGTTCCGTGACGAGCTGGGCGACTGGCGGGTCGTCGTGCACTCCCCCTTCGGCGCGCAGGTGCACGCCCCCTGGGCGCTCGCCCTCGGCGCCAGGCTCGGCGAGAAGTACGGCATGGACGCCCAGGTCATGCACGCCGACGACGGCATCGTGCTGCGCCTTCCCGACGCCGACCTCATGAGCCTCGACCTCCTGGACCAGGAGCCCTCGAAGGCCGGTTCGGAGTACGACGCCGACCAGGCGCCCCTCGGGGCCGCCGACGTCGCCTTCGACAAGGGCGACGTCAGCCAGATCGTCACCGACCAGGTCGGCGGCTCGGCCCTGTTCGCGGCCCGCTTCCGCGAGTGCGCGGCCCGCGCCCTGCTGTTGCCCCGCCGCAACCCCGGCAAGCGCACCCCCCTGTGGCAGCAGCGCCAGCGCGCCTCCCAACTCCTCCAGGTGGCCAGCGAGTTCGGCTCGTTCCCGATCGTCCTCGAAGCCGTACGGGAGTGCCTCCAGGACGTCTTCGACGTGCCCGGCCTCGCGGAGTTGATGGGTGACATCGAGTCCCGCAAGGTCCGCCTCGTCGAGGTCACCACCCCGGAGGCCTCCCCGTTCGCCCGTTCCCTCCTGTTCGGCTACGTCGCCCAGTTCCTGTACGAGGGCGACTCCCCGCTCGCCGAGCGGCGCGCCGCCGCCCTCTCGCTGGACTCGCGGCTGCTCGCCGAACTGCTCGGGCAGGCCGAGCTGCGCGAGCTCCTCGACGCGGACGTGCTCGCCGAGCTGGAACAGGAGCTCGGGTGGCTCACCGACGACCGCCGCATCAGGGACGTCGAGGGCGTCGCGGACCTGTTGCGCGTCCTCGGGCCGCTCACGGACGCCGAGTTGGCGGATCGGGGCGCCGAGCCGGGGTGGGCCCCGGAGCTGGCGTCCGCCCGCCGCGCCATCCGAGTCCGTGTCGCGGGAGCCGACCACTGGGCGGCGATCGAGGACGCGGGCCGGCTGCGGGACGCGCTCGGCACCGCGCTACCCGTGGGCGTACCCGAGGCCTTCACGGAGCCCGTCAAAGATCCCCTGGGTGACCTTCTCGCCCGGTACGCGCGCACGCACGGCCCGTTCACCTCGGCCGCGGCCGCCACCCGCTTCGGCCTCGGCGCGGCGGTAACGGACGGCGCGCTGCAACGCCTGGCGGCGAACGGGCGGGTGGTGCAAGGCGAGTTCCATCCGGCCGCCATCGGCCAGGAGTGGTGCGACGCGACGGTGCTCCGGCGTCTGCGCAGGCGTTCGCTCGCGGCCCTGCGGCACGAGCTGGAGCCGGTCCCGCCCGCCGCCCTCGCCCAGTTCCTGCCCCAGTGGCAGCACTTGGGCGGGCAAGGGCTGCGCGGTGTCGACGGTTTGGTGCGCGCGGTCGAGCAGTTGCAGGGCGCGTCCGTACCGGCGTCCGCCCTGGAGAAACTCGTCCTGCCGTCCCGGGTTTCGGGCTACACGCCCGCGATGCTCGACGAACTCACGTCGTCGGGCGAGGTCGTGTGGGCGGGCGCGGGCTCCCTGCCCGGCAAGGACGGCTGGGTCTCCCTGTACCTGGCCGACACGGCACCCCTGCTGCTGCCCGCGCCGCACCCCCTGGAGCTCACCGCCCTCCACCAGTCCGTCCTGGACACGCTCTCCGGTGGCTACGGCCTGTTCTTCCGCCAGATCGCCGACCAGGTCCGCGCGACGACGCACCCCGACGCCACCGATCCTCAACTGGCGGACGCACTCTGGGACCTGGCCTGGTCCGGGCGGCTCACGAACGACACGCTGGCCCCGATGCGCTCCCTCCTCGGGTCGGGCCGCACCGCGGGATCCACGGCTCATCGCGCCCGCCGCACGATCCCGCGCGGGCGCTACGGGGGCCTCACCGCCGCCGCGCGGACCGCCTCCCGCTCGGGCCCGCCGACCGTCGCTGGCCGCTGGTCACTGCTGCCCACAGTCGACCCCGACCCGACAGTGCGCGCCCACGCCCTGGCCCGCACGCTCCTCGACCGGCACGGCGTGGTGACCCGGGGCGCCGTCGCCGCGGAGGGCGTGGAGGGCGGTTTCTCCGCGGTGTACCGCATCCTGTCCGCCTTCGAGGAGAGCGGCCAGGCCCGGCGGGGGTACGTCGTCGAGGGCCTCGGCGCCGCGCAGTTCGCGATGGACGGGGCGGTGGACCGCCTGCGCGCGGCCGCGAACGCACGCGATCGCGGGGATGCCCCGCCCGACCCCTACGCCGGTCCGCCCGGCGCGCCCACGCCCCCCACGACCGACCCGTCGGCTACCTGGGACCCGTCGTGGTCCACCGCCACAGGACCGCACACCATCCCGGACTTCCCCCCGAACTTTCCTCCCGGCTTCTCCCAGGACGCCGTCCCGGATTTTTCCCCGGACTTCGCGGAACACAACGCCCGGCCCGCACCCGGCCGCCCAGGCCCAGGCCCAGGCCCCGATCGCACCCCGCGCCGCCGAAGAGCCGCGTCCAGAGCCGTCGTTCTCGCCGCCGCAGACCCGGCGAACGCCTATGGCGCTGCCCTGACCTGGCCCGACTCCCCCACCGGCGCCGGACACAAGCCGGGCCGCAAGGCGGGCTCCCTGGTCGTGCTCGTCGACGGCGAGCTGACCCTCTACATGGAGCGCGGCGGCAAGACCCTGCTGGCCTGGCCGGCGTCCGAAGGCGACGTCGGCGCGCTCTCCGCGGCCGACGTCGCCGAGGACTCCCGGCTGCCCGCCGCCGCGGAGGCACTGGCCGACGCCGCCAGAGCGGGTTCCCTCGGCACGATCACCGTGGAGCGGATCAACGGCTCCGCCGCTCTGACCTCTCCGTTCTCGCCCCTCCTGGAAACAGCCGGCTTCCATGCAACCCCGCGAGGCCTACGCCTGCGCGCATAGACCCGACCCCGCACGGATCACGCCCACCCGCCCCCCTCCGACGTCACCCCAAACCCTCACCGGCCCACCGCTCCCCCATGCCGCCCACCGCTGCCCCACGCCGACCACCCCACCGCTGCCACCCGTGCCACCCTTGACCCATGCCCGAAGGAGACACCGTCCTGCAGACCGCGCGGCGTCTGCACACCGCCCTCGCGGGCCAGGTGCTCATCCGCTCCGACCTGCGCGTCCCCCGCTTCGCCACGGCCGACCTGACCGGCCGCACGGTCCTCGACGTCACCCCGCGCGGCAAGCACCTCCTCACCCGCATCGAGGGCGGCCTCACCCTGCACTCACACCTCCGGATGGACGGCTCCTGGAAGGTGTACGCACCGGGAGAGCGCTGGACCGGTGGCCCCGGCCACCAGATCCGCGCCATCCTCGGCAACGCCACCCGCACCGCCGTGGGCTACCGCCTCCCCATCCTCGAACTCATGCGCACGGCCGACGAGATCAAGGTGGTCGGCCACCTCGGCCCCGACCTGCTCGGCCCGGACTGGGACGCCGAAACGGCCCTGCGCAACCTCCTCAGTGACCCGGCTCGCCCCCTCGGCGAGGCACTCCTCGACCAGCGCAATCTCGCGGGCATCGGCAACGTCTACAAGTCCGAGCTGTGCTTCCTACTCCAGGTCACCCCATGGCTGCCCGTCGGCGACCTCCCCGACGAAACCGCCGCTCGACTCCCCGAGCTCGCCAAGAAGCTCCTCGAAGCCAATCGCGACCGCCCCGCACGCGTCACCACCGGCAGCGGCCGCCCCGGCCAGCGGCTCTACGTCTACGGCCGGGCGCCTCGCCCCTGCCTGCGCTGCCGCACCCCGATCCGCGTGGCCGACCAGGGCGACGGCTCCCGCGACCGCCCCACCTACTGGTGCCCCTCCTGCCAACACGGCCCGGCCCCACGCCCGTACGCCAAGCCTGCGCACGCCAGATAACGAAGCCCCGCTCCGCAGCCACACCAGATAGCCCGTACAAGCTAATTGACGACCCGTCAGAAATGCTCGTACGGTCCCCTCATGCCCGTCACCGCGTACGACCTCACCGGACGCACCGCATTCGTCACCGGCGCCGCGAGCGGCATCGGACGCGCTTCCGCCCTGCTCCTGGCCGACGCCGGAGCCACCGTGCACTGTGCCGACCGCGACGCGCAGGGCCTGCACGCGACGGAGACACTGATCAAGGCCAGGGGCGGCACGGCCCGCACCCACGCCCTCGACGTCGCGGACCGCACCCAGCTCGCCGAGGCGGTGGCCGCGGCCGTCGACACGACGGGCCGTCTCGACGTCATGGCCGCGATCGCCGGGATCATGCACAGCAGCACCGTCCTGGAGACCCGCGACGAGGACCTCGACCGCGTCCTAGGCATCAATTTCAAGGGGGTGCTGTACGCCTGCCAGGAGGCCGCCCGCGCCATGATCGCGACGGGCACTCACGGCAGCATCGTCACGATGGCGTCGGGCGCCGTGGACACCGGCGGCCCGGGACTGCTGTGCTACGGCGCCTCGAAGGCCGCGGTCGTCCAGCTGACGAAGACCCTGGCGACCGAGGTCGGCCCGCAGGGCATCCGGGTCAACGCGGTAGCGCCCGGCTGGATCCGTACGCCCATGACCGGCCGCCACGACGCGTCGGAGCAGTCGCACACCGAGGCTCTGATGGTCCGGATGTCCCCGCTGGGCCGCGTAGGCGAGGCGGACGACATCGCCCACGCCGTCCTGCACCTGGCGTCGGACGCGTCATCGTTCACGACGGGCCAGATCCTCCGCCCGAACGGCGGCGTCGCCATGCCCTGGTAAGCAGGCCGGCCCCAGCGAACCGCCTCGCCCTCATAGCCGCCCCATCGGCCCCCGTCGCCCCCACAGCCGTCCCAGAAGACCGCCCCGCCCCCACAGAAGTCCCGCCCCGCCTCACGGCCCCCACCGCCCTCGCGGCCCGGGCCTTGGGCACACAGTGCACCGGCAGCAGGCTCAGCCCCCACCCACCGGCCGCCACGGCTCCCTCGAACGCTCCCGCGTCCGGCGAGAAGGCGAGCCGCAGCAGGCCCCACCACCACAGCGCCCCGAAGGCCACGGCCGGTATCCAGCGCGCGTTCCGCCACACCCCGGCCGGTATTCCGCGCACGGTCCGCCACGCCACGGCCGCCACCTCCTGCCCGATGCCGGATCGGATCGAACCCGAACGCCGGCGCCACCCGGCGGCAGGGCGCTACGGAGGCGTTCCCGCACACCGAAGGCGCTCCCGCCCACGTCGAAATCCCCTTCACCATGGCACGAATGCCCTGATGCGGGCATGTCGAGCCCGCCTCGGCACCTCTGGCCCACCGCTCCAAGCACCCCGGCCCGCCCCTCATGACACCCCGTTCCCGCCACTCAGCCCCTCCCCTGACACACCGCTCCCACCACCCAGCCCCCTCGGCATGCAAAAGCCCCGGCCGATCTCCCGGCCGGGGCTTTCACACACTTATGAGTGACACCTGCACGAGGCGTCACGCCGCGCGAACTCACGCAGCGACGACGTCCACCGCTTCCGCAGGCGCCTTGATGGTCACCCGTTCCGGTGGGACACCGGCCACGGAGACAGAATTGAGCCGCGGGCGAACCGGTGCGGGCACCGGATCAGTAGCCGCTGCCGACTCGGCCAGCTCGGCGAGCGCGAGCTCGTCGCTCACCTCGCGCATGAGCTCGGACATCCGTACGTCAAGCGCGTCGCAAATAGCGGACAGCAGCTCGGAGGATGCCTCCTTCTGCCCCCGCTCCACCTCGGAGAGATAGCCGAGCGAGACTCGGGCGGACGAGGAGACTTCGCGCAGAGTACGGCCCTGGCGCTGGCGCTGCCGACGCAGCACGTCACCCAGCAGGCGACGGAGCAGAATCATCGGTGGCTCCCTCCTCGGACCGCGTAGCCGCATCCTTCACGCCCCACCGTACCGCCTTGCGCCGCGGCCGTGCGGGGAGCGATGTCGTGTTCACTCAGGGCTGTAAACATCAAAACCCCCCGTTCTGTTCCGTATCCTGTGCCCGCTCATTCTCTGCGCGTTCGCTCAAGAGCCGCTCAAGCAGCAGCTCAAGCACACTCCGTACACTCTTCATACGGATTTCCGAACGGTCGCCGTTCAACCGCAACGCGGCCACTTTCCGGCTACGAGCGAAACTGCCGGCCTGACCCCCGACCCCCTCAACCCCGGCGCCGGTTCCCGCGTCAGCCCCTCCGGAGCGTGCCTCGAAGGCCATGGAATCCCCCGGACCGGCGACGGCCACGAACACCGTCCCCACCGGCTGCCCGTCCTGCTCGTCGGGCCCGGCCACGCCTGTGGTCGCGATTCCCCAGTCCGCACCGAGGACCCTGCGCACCCCGGTCGCCATCTGCAGGGCGACCTCGGGATCCACTGCTCCTCGCTCGGCCAGGAGAGTGCCGTCGACGCCGAGGACGTCCCGTTTCAGCTCGGTCGCATACGAGGTCACGGACCCGCGGAAGACGCGCGAGGCACCCGGCACCGAAGTGATGTCGGCCGCCACGAGGCCGCCGGTGAGCGACTCGGCGACCGCGAGGGTCTCGCCGCGCTCGGTGAGCAGCCGGAGCACCACGGCGGCGGTGGCGAGGCCGTCCGCCCCGCCACCGCCGACCGCTCCGGACGTCACTGCTCCGCCGCCGCCTCACGTTCGTCGCGGGCGGCACGCTCGGCCGCCATGCCCTGCCGCCGCAGCACCACGGCCTGCTTCACGTAGTCGAGCCCGGTGAGCACGGTCAGCGCGACCGCCACCGCCATCACCCAGAACCGGAAGGTGGCCAGCGGCCCGGTCAGCGCCAGGACGTACATCCCGACCGCCGTGCCCTGTGCGAGGGTCTTCATCTTGCCGCCGCGGCTGGCCGGGATCACCCCGTACCGGATGACCCAGAAGCGCAGCAGGGTGATCCCGAGCTCACGCCCGAGGATCACTCCCGTCACCCACCAGGGGAGGTCGCCGAGGCTGGAGAGACAGATGAGGGCCGCCCCCATGATCGCCTTGTCGGCGATGGGGTCGGCGATCTTTCCGAAGTCCGTGACCAGGTTGTACGTGCGCGCCAGATGCCCGTCGAAGACGTCCGTGATCATGGCGACGGCGAAGGCCGCCCAGGCCCAGGCGCGCCAGACGGGGTCGTAGCCGCCGTCGGTGAGCAAGAGCACGACGAAACCCGGCACGAGGAGGAGCCGGACCATGGTCAGGATGTTCGCGATGTTCCACAGGCTGGCCTGGTTGACGGCCGCAGCGCCCAGTTTCCCGCCGGGCGCCGGCCTACCGGAACCGCCCGTAGCGGACGCCGGGACTCCGGTCATCTGCCCGCCTCCTCAGAACACCCGAGCGGCTCGGCTACCAGGTCCACGCCCTGGGTGCCGATCACCTTTGCCTCGACGATACGACCCACGCTCAGGCCCTCGCTGCTCGTGAGCAGCACCTGTCCGTCCGTCTCGGGCGCCTGGTGCTCTCCGCGCCCGACAGCGCCGTCCTCGTCGTCGATGGACTCGACGAGCACGTGGACCGATTCGCCGACGCGCTCGTCCGCGCGCTGCGAGACCAGTTCCTCGGCGAGCCGCGACACGCGCGCGAGGCGCTCGGCGACGACGTCCTCATCGAGCTTGTGCTCGTACGTCGCAGCTTCGGTGCCCTCCTCGTCGGAGTAGCCGAAGACGCCGATCGCGTCGAGGCGGGCGCCGGTGAGGAAGCGCTCCAGCTCGGCCAGGTCGGCCTCGCTCTCGCCGGGGAAGCCCACGATGAAGTTCGACCGGACACCGGCCTGCGGCGCCTTGTCCCGGATCGTGGAGAGCAGGTCGAGGAACCGGTCGGTGTCCCCGAAGCGCCGCATGGAGCGCAGCACGGCGGGCGCCGAGTGCTGGAACGAGAGATCGAAGTACGGGACGACCTTGTCGGTGCCCGTGAGGACGTCGATGAGGCCGGGGCGCATCTCGGCGGGCTGGAGGTAGCTGACGCGCACCCGCTCGATCCCTTCGACGGCGGCCAGCTCGGGCAGCAGCGTCTCCAGGAGTCGGATGTCGCCCAGGTCCTTGCCGTACGAGGTGTTGTTCTCGGAGACGAGCATGACCTCCTTGACGCCCTGTTCGGCGAGCCAGCGCGTCTCACCGAGGACGTCGCTGGGCCGGCGTGAGATGAAGGAGCCGCGGAAGGACGGGATGGCGCAGAACGAGCAGCGGCGGTCGCAGCCGGACGCCAGCTTCACCGAGGCGACGGGGTTCGTCCCGAGGCGGCGGCGCAGCGGGGCACGGGGGCCGGACGCGGGCGCGAGACCGTCGGGCAGGTCCACGGGGGCGTGCCCGGGAAGCGCCACCTCGGCGCCCGCGTCCTGCCGCTCGGCAGGGCTGATCGGCAGCAGCTTGCGCCGGTCGCGCGGGGTGTGGGAGGCGTGGATGCCGCCGTTGAGGATGGTCTGGAGCCGGTCGGAGATGTCCGCGTAGTCGTCGAAGCCGAGCACGCCGTCGGCCTCGGGGAGGGCTTCCGCCAGGTCCTTGCCGTACCGCTCGGCCATGCAGCCGACGGCCACGACGGCCTGGGTTCTGCCATGGCCCTTGAGGTCATTGGCTTCGAGAAGGGCGTCGACGGAGTCCTTCTTGGCGGCTTCGACGAAGCCACAGGTGTTGACGACAGCGACGTCTGCGGCCTCGGCGTCCTCGACGAGCTCCCAGCCGTCCGCCTCCAAGCGGCCTGCGAGCTCCTCCGAGTCCACCTCGTTACGGGCGCAGCCAAGAGTGACAAGGGCGACGGTACGGCGTTCGGGCATGGGCTCAAGACTACTTCGTCCCACCGACAGCCCCGCCCGCGAGGGTTACCCGGAGATCATCACCGGGCAACCTCCCGCTCATCCGACCTCGGGATCACCCTTGGTGTAGGTAAGGCGCTCGACCTGTCCGGGCTCGAACTCGTTGTCCACCTGCTTGCCGTTCACGTACAGCTGGATGGCGCCCGCGTCGCCGAGGACGAGGTCGACCTTCTGGTTGTCCTGGAAGGTCTTCGACTCACCCTGCTCGAGCAGGCCGTCGAACATGATCCGTCCGTTGTGGTCCTTCGCGGAGATCCAGCTGCGCCCGTCCGCCGCGTTGATCTTGACGGTGACCTTGTCGCGCGGTGCGGCCGCGATCGCGCTGTCCGTCGGGTCGGGCTTGGGGTCGGTGGGCTTGTTGGCCTTGGGGGTCTGCGTGGGCTTGGGCTTGCCGGTGGCCGGTGTCGCACCCTCGGCCGCCTGCTGCTTGGCACCGTCGTCGCTGCCGCCGAACGCGGTGAACCCGACGAAGCCGATCACCGCGACGATCGCGGCGACCATGGCCGCCGTCCAGTTCGGCCGGCGCGGCTCGGACCTGATCCGCTCGGCCTCGAACAGCGGAGCGGCCGGAGTCGGGGCGGGCCGCCCGCCGTGCTCGTCGGCGAACTGGGCGAGAAGCGGCTCGGGATCGATGCCCACGGCGCGCGCGATGGTCCGGATGTGACCGCGGGCGTAGACGTCGCCGCCGCACCGGGAGAAGTCGTCCTCCTCGATCGCGTGCACGATCGGGACACGCACCCGGGTGGACGTACTGACTTCGTCGACGGTCATCCCGGCGTCGACGCGCCCCTGACGGAGGACACGTCCGATCGAGGGACGGTCGTCCGCGGGCGTGGGCACCTGCTCGACGGCCGGCGGGGGCGTCGCGTGAAGGTCATCCGAAGGACGGTCGTCTTCAGGGGAGTTGCCGATGGACACGGGGGCGCCTTTCGAGCGTGTAACCACCTGCTGGAGGTTCAGTCTAGGGGGGGTACGAAAGGGTGGGGCAACCGGGCGGTCCGACTTTGTACGCCATCGGAATGGCCGGACACAACGGCCGGTCACCCCGATGCTGGGACACGTACCTGGCCCCTCCCCCAACTTGACGTACGAGGAGGGGAAACGGTTGCCTCACGCTCCCTTACGAGTGAGCGTCGATCGCGAGTGTGAGCCGTCCGTTCTTTCTGCGGGGGCGCGCGCTGTCCCTGCGACGCGCGCCTCAGGGTTGAGCCTCCCCGCGGATCACGGCGAGCACTCCATCCAGTTCGTCAGGCTTCACAAGAACGTCACGTGCCTTCGAACCCTCACTCGGGCCCACGATGTTCCGCGACTCCATGAGGTCCATGAGCCGCCCGGCCTTCGCGAAGCCGACGCGCAGCTTGCGCTGGAGCATCGACGTGGACCCGAATTGCGTGGAAACGACCAGCTCAGCGGCCTGGCACAGCAGGTCGAGGTCGTCGCCGATGTCCTCGTCGATCTCCTTCTTCTGCTTGGTCCCGACGGTGACGTCCTCCCGGAAGACGGGCGCCATCTGGTCCTTGCAGTGCTGGACGACGGCGTGGATCTCGTCCTCGGTGACGAACGCGCCCTGCATACGGGTGGGCTTGTTCGCGCCCATCGGGAGGAAGAGCCCGTCGCCCTTGCCGATCAGCTTCTCGGCGCCGGGCTGGTCGAGGATGACGCGGCTGTCGGCGAGCGAGGAGGTGGCGAAGGCGAGCCGGGAGGGGACGTTGGCCTTGATGAGGCCGGTGACGACGTCGACCGACGGCCGCTGGGTGGCGAGCACCAGGTGGATGCCGGCCGCGCGGGCGAGCTGCGTGATGCGCACGATCGAGTCCTCGACGTCCCGCGGCGCGACCATCATCAGGTCCGCGAGCTCGTCGACGATGACCAGCAGATACGGGTACGTCTTCAGCTCGCGTTCGCTGCCCTCCGGCGTCTTGAGCTTGCCGTCGCGGATCGCCTGGTTGAAGTCGTCGATGTGCCGGTATCCGAATGCCGCGAGGTCGTCGTAGCGCAGGTCCATCTCGCGCACGACCCACTGCAGCGCCTCGGCGGCCCGCTTGGGGTTGGTGATGATCGGCGTGATCAGGTGCGGGATGCCCTCGTACGCGGTGAGCTCGACGCGTTTGGGGTCGACGAGGACCATGCGCACGTCCTCGGGGGTCGCCCGGCACATGATCGAGGTGATCAGGCAGTTGATGCAGGAGGACTTTCCGGAGCCGGTGGCGCCGGCGACGAGGATGTGCGGCATCTTCGCCATGTTGGCCATGACGTAGCCGCCCTCGACGTCCTTGCCGAGCGCGACGAGCATCGGGTGGTCGTCCTCGGCCGCGTCGGCGAGGCGCAGCACGTCGCCCACGTTGACCATCTCGCGGTCGGTGTTCGGGATCTCGATGCCGACGGCTGACTTGCCGGGGATGGGCGAGATGATCCGGACGTCCGGGGACGCGACGGCGTAGGCGATGTTCTTCGCCAGCGCCGTGATCTTCTCGACCTTCACGGCGGGGCCGAGTTCGATCTCGTAGCGGGTGACCGTCGGGCCGCGCGTGAAGCCGGTGACGGTGGCGTCGACCTTGAACTCGGAGAAGACGTTCGACAGCGAGTCGACGACGGCGTCGTTGGCCGCGCTGCGCGACTTGCCGGGGCCGCCGCGCTCCAGGAGGTCGAGCGAGGGCAGCGAGTAGGTGATGTCGCCGGACAGCTGGAGCTGCTCGGCGCGCGGAGGGAGGTCGCGGGGGGCGTCAGGGGCCGACTTCGTCAGGTCGGGCACGCCGGCCTTGGCCGCCGCGGCCGCGGGCTCCGGGTCCGCCTCCTTGGTCTCCTTCACCGGGGTCTTCGCCCGCGCGGTCGGTACCGGCGCCGTGCGCTCCGGAGCGCTTTTCCGCTCCGTACCGACCCCCTGTGTCAGATCGGCGACGAGCGGCGACGGCGGCATGCCGTGCAGCACGGCCCCGTCGAGCGCTGCAGCGGCCGCCGCGGCCACGTCGACCGCGTCCATGGGCCGGGTCACGACGGGCTGCACAGGCGTGCGCCGGGGCCTGCGCCGCTTGGAGAGCGCCTCCTGCTCCGCCTGGTCGGGGTCGTACGCCTCCGGGTCCGCCGGGCGTCGCCTGGAGCGCGCGGGCAGGGACTCGCGCCACTGGTCGTCGTAGCGCTCGTCGTCGTCCGCCGCACCGTCGGCGCCGCGAAGGTCGCCCTCGGGGTCCGGATGGACGACGCCGAGTTTCACGCCGAGCAGCCGCAGCCGCTGCGGGATCGCGTTCACGGGCGTCGCGGTGACCACGAGCAGTCCGAAGACGGTGAGCAGGACGAGGAGCGGTACCGCGAGCACCTCCCCCATGGTGAAGCTCAGCGGGGTGGAGGCGCCCCAGCCGATGAGCCCTCCGGCGTCCCTTATGGCCTGCATGCCGTCGGTGCGGGCGGGCGAGCCGCAGGCGATGTGGACCTGGCCGAGCACGCCGATGACGAGCGCGGACAGGCCGATCACGATGCGCCCGTTGGCCTCGGGCTTCTCGGGGTGCCGGATGAGGCGTACGGCGATGCCGCCGAGCAGCAGCGGTACGAGCAGGTCGAGGCGGCCGAACGCGCCCGTGACGAGCATTTCGACGAGGTCGCCGACGGGTCCGCGCAGATTGGACCAGGTGCCCGCCGCGACGATCAGCGCCAGGCCGAGGAGCAGGAGTGCGAGGCCGTCCTTGCGGTGTGCCGGGTCGAGCCCCTTGGCGCCACGTCCTATGCCGCGGAACATCGCGCCCACACTGTGCGCGACGCCGAGCCAGAGCGCGCGCGCGAGCCGGTACACGCCCCCGGTGGGGCTGGGCGCCGGCTTGGGCGCGGGCTTCTTCGCCGCGGCTTTCCTCGGGGGCGCCTTCTTGGCCGCGGGCTTCTTCGCGGCCACCTTCTTGGCAGGGGCCTTCTTCGCCGGGGCCTTGGTCGGCGCGGCCGCCCTCTTTGCGGGCGACTTCTTGGCTGCGGGACGTGAGGCCATGGGTGTGAGGTTACCGGTGGAGACCACCACGGACACGTGTGCCTACTGCTTCACCCGTCCGTGTCGCGGATCGGTGTGCCCGGAGGTGACGCTTCCTCAAAAGGTGGGCTGCTGCTCAGTTCTGCGAGGGAAGTGACGGTGCGCCGCTTCCCGTGCCGGGCTCCAGGGCGTCAAGAGCGCGGCGCAGTCCGGTGAGTTTGCGCTCGAGATGCGCTGCCGTGGCGACCGCGGCGGCGTCCGCCGAGTCGTCGTCGAGCTGCTTCGAGAGCGCCTCGGCCTGCTCCTCAACGGCCGCGAGCCGCGCGGAGAGTTCGGCCAGCAGCCCGGCCGGCTCCTTGGGGCCGCCGACGTCGGACTTCCCGCCGCCCTCGAGCTGGAGCCGCAGCAGGGCTGCCTGCTCCCGCAGTTGGCAGTTCTTCATGTACAGCTCGACGAAGACCGAGACCTTCGCGCGCAGGACCCACGGGTCGAACGGCTTCGAGATGTAGTCCACCGCACCGGCCGCGTACCCACGGAACGTGTGGTGCGGGCCGTGGTTGATGGCAGTGAGGAAGATGATCGGGATGTCGCGTGTCCGCTCACGGCGCTTGATGTGCGCCGCGGTTTCGAAACCGTCCATTCCCGGCATCTGAACATCCAGCAGAATGACCGCGAAATCGTCCGTGAGTAGCGCTTTGAGTGCTTCCTCCCCGGACGATGCCCGCACCAGTGTCTGATCGAGCGCGGAGAGGATGGCCTCCAGCGCCAGCAGATTCTCCGGCCGGTCATCGACCAGGAGGATCTTGGCCTTCTGCACCATGGCCCGCCCTCCTCGCCCCGGCATGGGGCCGCCCCTGTCCGCAGGACTTGGGACGGCTCCGGAAGCCGCCCCAGAGGGCGACTCCCTTGCGTCGCCCGTCCTTGTGCCGGTCATGGTAGCCGCACCCCGCCTGTCGCCACACCCTGTCACCGCGATGTCACTGTGCACGTAGCACAAACGCAGTGGGAGACCAGAAGGTTCCCCGAATACCGCACTTCTACACGGCTTCGGCCACACTCAGTCAACAACTGCTCAGTAACGCACACCTACCCGGTCACTCCCCGCGCATCCACTGCTCCATCACCGTAAGCAGGTGATCCGGATCGACCGGCTTCGTGACGTAGTCGGAGGCCCCGGACTCGATGGCCTTCTCCCTGTCGCCCTTCATCGCCTTCGCCGTGAGCGCGATGATCGGCAGCCCGGCGAACTGCGGCATCCTGCGGATCGCCGTCGTCGTCGCGTAGCCGTCCATCTCCGGCATCATGATGTCCATCAGGACGACCGTCACGTCGTCGTGCTGTTCGAGGACCTCGATCCCCTCCCGGCCGTTCTCGGCGTACAGCACGGACAGACCGTGCTGCTCCAGGACGCTGGTGAGCGCGAAGACGTTACGGATGTCGTCGTCGACGATGAGCACTTTCTCGCCACCGAAGAGGAACGTGCGTCGCTCCTGCGGCGCCCCTTCCTGTCCGGTCCCCGCCCACTGCTCCTGGGCACGGTCCTGCGAGGGTGCCACCGGTGCCTGCTGCTCGGGCTGTCCCGGCAGCGCCGGCCGCTGTTCGGGCGCGGCCACCTGCTTGCGGCGCCGCCTGAAGAGCGCGGCGGGACCGTGCTGGGTGTCCTGGTACGACCTGACCTCCGGCGGCATCGACGCCTCGGTCGGCATGGCACCCTCCATCGGCACGGCGTACATCCCCGGCTCGATGGACGGAGCGAGCTGCGGGTAGCCCTGCGGCGGCAGTTCGCTCGCGTGCAGCGGCATGTACAGCGTGAACGTGGAACCACGGCCCGGCTCGCTCTGCGCGTGGATCTCACCGCCGAGGAGCCGCGCGATCTCACGGCTGATGGACAGGCCGAGACCCGTACCGCCGTACTTGCGGCTCGTCGTCCCGTCGGCCTGCTTGAACGCCTCGAAGATCACCCGCATCTTGCTGGCCGCGATGCCGATGCCGGTGTCGGTCACGGAGAAGGCGATCAGGTCGCCGTCCGCCTCCCGCAGGGAGCCCGCCTCGAGGAGCTGCTCACGGATGGCGTTGGGCACGTCCGCGCCCGCCGGCCTGATGACCAGTTCGACGGCTCCGGAGTCGGTGAACTTGACCGCGTTGGACAGCAGGTTGCGCAGCACCTGGAGCAGGCGCTGTTCGTCCGTGTGGAGCGTCGCGGGCAGTTCGGGAGAGACCCGTACGGAGAAGTCGAGGCCCTTCTCGGCGGTCAGCGGGCGGAAAGTGGCCTCTACGTAGTCGACGAGTTGCACCAGAGCGATGCGGGTCGGCGACACGTCCATCTTGCCCGCCTCGACCTTCGACAGGTCGAGGATGTCGTTGATCAGCTGGAGCAGGTCGGAGCCGGCGCCATGGATCGTCTCGGCGAACTCGACCTGCTTCGGGGTCAGGTTCGAGTCCGCGTTGTCGGCGAGCAACTTGGCCAGAATCAGCAGGGAGTTGAGCGGCGTACGCAGCTCGTGCGACATGTTCGCCAGGAACTCGGACTTGTACCGCATGGAGACCGCGAGCTGCTCGGCGCGCTCCTCCAGGACCTGCCTGGCCTCTTCGATCTCGGTGTTTTTGACCTCGATGTCGCGGTTCTGCTGGGCGAGCAGCTCGGCCTTCTCCTCCAGCTCCGCGTTGGACGCCTGGAGCGCCTTCTGCCGGTTCTCCAACTCGGCGGAACGCTCGCGCAGTTGCTCGGTGAGCTCCTGCGACTGCTTGAGCAGCACCTCCGTCTTCGTATTGACGGAAATGGTGTTCACGCTCGTCGCGATCATCTCGGCGATCTGGTTCAGGAAGTCCTTCTGGATCTGCGTGAACGGCTGGAACGTCGCCAGCTCGATCACACCGAGGACCGTCCCCTCGAAGAGCACCGGCAGCACGATGACATGTGCGGGCGGCGCCTCCCCGAGCCCGGAAGCGATCTTCAGATAGCCCTGCGGCACGTTCTCCACGAGGATCGCGCGCCTCTCCTGGGCCGCGGTCCCGATCAGCGTCTCACCGGGCCGGAAGGACGTCGGCATGGACCCCATCGAGTAGCCGTAACTGCCGAGCATGCGCAGCTCGTACGCGTCCTCGGGCGCGCCACCGGCCTCGGCCTCGTCCGTCGGCAGCGCCAGGAAGAACGCGCCGTGCTGGGCGGAGACGACCGGCGTCAGCTCGCTCATGATCAGCGAGGCCACGTCCTCGAGGTCGCGGCGGCCCTGCATGAGGCCGGAGATGCGCGCCAGGTTGCCCTTCAGCCAGTCCTGCTCCTCGTTGGCGATCGTGGTGTCGCGCAGGTTGGAGATCATCTTGTTGATGTTGTCCTGGAGGACCTGGATCTCGCCCGCCGCGTCGACGTCGATCTTGAGGTTCAGGTCGCCGCGGGTCACCGCCGTGGCGACGGCCGCGATGGCGCGCACCTGACGGGTCAGGTTCCCGGCCATCTCGTTCACGGACTCGGTCAGGTCGCGCCAGGTGCCGTCGACGTCGCGCACGCGCGCCTGGCCGCCCAGCTGGCCCTCCGTACCCACCTCACGGGCGACACGGGTCACCTGCTCGGCGAACGACGACAGCTGGTCGACCATCGTGTTGATGGTCGTCTTGAGTTCGAGGATCTCGCCGCGGGCGTCGATGTCGATCTTCTTGGTCAGGTCGCCCTTGGCGATGGCGGTCGTGACCATCGCGATGTTGCGGACCTGTCCGGTCAGGTTCGACGCCATGCCGTTCACGGACTCGGTGAGGTCCTTCCACGTACCGGAGACTCCCGGTACGCGGGCCTGCCCGCCGAGGATGCCGTCGGTGCCCACCTCGCGGGCCACCCGGGTCACCTGGTCGGCGAACGAACTCAGCGTCGTCACCATGGTGTTGACCGTGTCGGCGAGCTGCGCGACCTCACCGCGCGCCTCGACCGTGACCTTCTTGGTGAGGTCTCCGTTGGCGACGGCCGTCGCGACCTGCGAGATGTTGCGCACCTGGCTGGTCAGGTTGTTGGCCATCAGGTTGACGTTGTCGCTGAGGTCCTTCCAGATGCCCGTGACGCCCCGAACGCGCGCCTGGCCGCCCAGCTGGCCCTCCGTACCCACCTCACGGGCCACGCGGGTCACCTGCTCGGCGAACGACGACAGCTGGTCCACCATCGTGTTGACGGTCGTGACGAGTTCGAGGATCTCGCCCTTCGCGTCGACGGTGATCTTCTTGGACAGGTCGCCCCGCGCGACGGCCGTGGTGACCTCGGCGATGTTGCGCACCTGAAGGGTCAGGTTGTTGGCCATGCCGTTCACGGACTGCGTGAGGTCCTTCCAGGTGCCGGAGACACCCTGGACCTCGGCCTGCCCGCCGAGGATGCCCTCCGTACCCACCTCGCGGGAGACCCGCGTGACCTGCTCGGCGAAGTTCGAGAGCTGGTCCACCATCGTGTTGAGGGTGTTCTTCAGCTCCAGGATCTCGCCGCGCGCGTCCACGTCGATCTTCTGCGACAGGTCACCGCGCGCCACCGCCGTGGCGACCTGCGCGATGTTGCGCACCTGGGCGGTGAGGTTGCCGGCCATGCCGTTCACGGAGTCGGTCAGGTCGCGCCACACACCGGCGACGCCGGGCACCTGCGCCTGCCCGCCGAGCCGGCCCTCCGTACCCACCTCACGGGCCACCCGGGTCACCTGGTCGGCGAACGCGGAGAGCTGGTCGACCATCGTGTTGATGGTGTTCTTGAGTTCGAGGATCTCGCCGCGCGCGTCCACGTCGATCTTCTGCGACAGATCACCCCGCGCCACCGCCGTGGTCACCTGTGCGATCTGGCGCACCTGCGAAGTCAGGTTCCCCGCCATGAAGTTGACGGAGTCGGTGAGTTCCTTCCAGGTGCCGGACACGCCGTCCACGCGCGCCTGACCGCCAAGCCGGCCCTCGGTGCCCACGTCGCGCGCCATGCGCGTCACCTGGTCGGCGAACGAGGACAGCTGGTCCACCATCGTGTTCACGGTGTTCTTCAGCTGGAGCATCTCGCCGGACACGTCGACGGTGACCTTCTGCGACAGGTCGCCGTTGGCCACCGCCGTCGTCACCTGCGCGATGTTGCGGACCTGGCCCGTCAGGTTGCGGAAGGCGGTGTTGACGGAGTCCGTCAGGTCCTTCCACGTACCGGCCGCGCCCTGGACGTGCGCCTGGCCGCCCAGCTCACCCTCGACACCGATCTCCCGCGCCACGCGCGTGACTTCCGAGCCGAACGCGGAGAGCTGATCGACCATCGTGTTGACGGTGTTCTTCAGTTCGAGCATCTCGCCGGCGACATCGACGGTCACCTTCTGCGAGAGATCACCGTTCGCCACCGCCGTCGTGACGGTCGCGATGTCGCGCACCTGAGTGGTCAGATTCCGGAAGACCGTGTTCACCGAATCGGTGAGGTCCTTCCACGTTCCCGCCGCACCCGGCACATTCGCCTGGCCGCCGAGCTGCCCTTCCGCACCGACCTCGTTGGCCACGCGCGTGACCTCGTCGGCGAACGTGCGCAGCGTCTCGGTCATCTGGTTGATCGTCTCGGCGAGTTGGGCGACCTCGCCGCGTGCCGACACCGTCACCTTCTGCGACAGATCACCGTTGGCGACCGCCGTCGTGACCTGCGCGATCCCACGCACCTGGGCCGTCAGGTTGCCGGCCATAAGATTTACGGAATCGGTGAGGTCCTTCCACACACCCGCCACACCCGGCACCTGCGCCTGACCGCCGAGCTCGCCCTCCGTGCCCACCTCGCGGGCCACCCGGGTCACTTCGGACGAGAAGGACGACAGCTGGTCCACCATCGTGTTGACGGTGTTCTTCAGCTCGAGCATCTCGCCCGCGACGTGAACCGTGACCTTCCGGGACAGATCGCCCTTCGCCACCGCGGTCGTCACGAGAGCAATGTCACGCACCTGAGCTGTCAGCCGGTACGCCATGGTGTTGACCGAATCCGTGAGATCCTTCCACGAACCAGACATACCGCGCACCCGGGCCTGACCGCCCAGCTTTCCCTCCGTGCCCACCTCACTGGCCACCCGTGTGACCTCGTCGGTGAACGTCGACAGCTGGTCCACCAGGTTGTTGACGGTGCGCCCGACCTTGAGGAACTCGCCCCGCAGCGGATGGCCATTGCCGTCCGGCACCTGCGAGCGCAGCTCCATGCGCGGCGACAGATCGCCCTCCGCGACCGCCGTGAGCACCCGTCCGACCTCGGAGACCGGGCGTACGAGGTCGTCGACCAGGGCGTTCGAGGCGTTGATCGCCGCGGCCCACGAGCCCTCACAGGCGCCCGTCTCGAGCCGTTCAGTGAGCTTTCCCTCACGCCCGACCATCCGCCGCACCCGCGACAGCTCGCCGGTGAGGTGCAGATTCCGGTCCGCGACCTCGTTGAAGACCGCCGCGATCTCGGTCATGAGGCCGTCGCCCGACACCGTGAGCCGCTTGCGGAAGTTGCCGTCCCGCATCGCCACAAGCCCGGCGAGCAGTCTGTTCAGGGCAGCGGTGTCCACCGCTGTGGTCCCATTGCGCGGTTTACGCTGTTTCGCCAGGGACTGTCCGCCCTTTGCGCGCGTATTCGTGCCTCGCGACGCTGCGCCAGACTCCACTGTGTCCCTCCCGCAAGGGTCGGCCGTACTGCTCGGATTGCTCGGGTTCTCTTCGGAAGCCTGCCCAGTGTTTCACCATGGCAGAACCAGGCCATAACAGTTCGGCAGCTTCGCACACCGTCCGCACACCCTCCGGGCGGAAACACTCGCGACCGGCATCCGCATGGACGGCGAAGGTAAGTAACCTTGCATGCGGCTGTCCACCCACCCCGGTCCGCCCGGCCAGGGCGGTGGCACGAGGACGACGGGCATCGGAGGGGGCGGCCGCGCCATGAGTTCGGGAGACATGGGCGTCGAGACTTGTACGACTGATACAGGGAGTTCTGTGATCACCGCGCGCGCGGCTGCCACCTTCGACCCCGTCGGGCGGTCCGTCGCGACCGCCCGCGCCTTTGTGCGCGACACCCTCCAGGGGTGGGGCTTCCCCGACATCATCGACGACGCGGTCGTCCTGACCAGCGAGCTCGTGACGAACGCCGTGGTGCACGCCGGCACCTCCGCGGAGGTCCTGTGCCTGCGCACCGACGACGGCGTACGCATCGAGGTCGCCGACCGCTACCCGGAACGCGAGATCCCGCTCCAGCAGGCCGCGATCAACATGGGCAGCCCCGACCGCGAGGGCGGCCGCGGCCTCCAGCTCTGCGCCGCCCTCGCCACCCGCTGGGGCGTCGACTACACGCCGACGCACAAACTCGTCTGGTTCCAACTCGCCCTTCCCCAGCGTTCGGTAGGCACCCGCACCGCGGGCCCCGCGCTCCCCACCGACCTCCTTCCGCTGGCCGACGGCAGAGTCCGGGTCGCCGTCGTCCAGATCGACCGCACGGGAGCCGTCGCCGCCTGGAGCGAGGACGCGGAGCACCTGTTCGGATATGTCGCCGAACAGGTCGTCGGCAAACCCCTCACCGACTTCGCGGCCTGGCCGCACACCCCCGGCACGAGCACGGGGATCGCCGACGCGCTGCAGTTCTCGCGCTGGGAGGGCAGTTACGGCATCCGCGGCGCCAACGGCCGCGTGACGCCCGTCTACGCGTCCCACCTCCGCGTCCGCGACGCCGACGGCGATCCCTCCACGGTCTGCCTCCTCGTACGCGACCACGAGCGCGCCGTCCTCCAGACCCCGCTGCGCGGCCAGACCACCTCGGAGAGCGGGACTCTGTCCGAGGGCAACGCGTCCGACCCGTTCCAGGTCTTCATCGGCTCACCCGCCCCCGACGACCTCGACGGCCTGCTCCAGCGCACGGTCGAACGCGCCCGCGACATGCTCGACGGCGACTCCGCCTTCCTGCTGCTCGCGACGGACGACGAGACCGAACTGGAGGTCCGCGCCTCCACAGGCCTGCCCTCGGCCCGCCAGCGCTTCGCCCGCGTCCCCGTGGAGGTGGGCCCCGGCCGCTACGGCTCGGCCCGCATGCCGGCCGTCCACGAGGACCTCACGGTCGTCCCCGGCGCCGTCCCGCTCCTCAACGGAACAGGCATGCGCTCGGTCGTCACGGTCCCGCTCAAGGTCGAGGGCCGCCTCACCGGCTCCCTCGGCGTCGCAGCCGAGGCACCCGACCGGTACTCGAACGAGGAGGCACTGCGCCTCCAGTTCGCTGCCGACCGCATCGCACTGGCCGTCGAGTCGGCCCGCCTCGGCGAGCTCGAAAAGCTCCGCCGCGGCTCCCTCAGCTTCCTCGTCGAGGCCTCCGACCTCCTCGCCGGCACCCTCGACCGCGACCAGACCCTGGCCCTGATGGCCCAGATGACGGTCCCGACGCTCGCCACCTGGTGCGCCGTCTACACGATCGCCGACCAGTCCTCGGAGCCGTACCTCTCGTACGTCCTGCACGAGGACGAGGAGCGCATCGACGGCCTCAAGGCGCTCCTCTCCAAGATCGCCCCGCCCGACCCGGTCCCCACTCCCGGAGCCCGCGTCTGGGCGGCGCCCGCCGAGGCGGCCCACCAGGCGGCTCTACGGACGTCCAAGCGCAGCCTCGGCCTCGGCGCACCGACGAGCGTCAGCTCGGGCATCGGCACGACCCTCGCGACGGCCTCCGCGGTCGGCGGCGAGACGGTCGTTCTCCCCCTGGTCGCCCGCAACCGCGTCATCGGCATGCTCACGCTCGGCAAGCCGTCCGACGAACACTTCCGCCAGGAAATCCTGGAACTGGCCGAGGACTTGAGCCGCCGTGCCGCGCTCGCCCTGGACAACGCGCGCCTCTACTCGGAGCGCATGGCCATCAGCCAGTCCCTCCAGCGAAGCCTGCTCCCACCGGAGCTCCCGCACATCCCGGGCGTCGAGGTAGAGGTCATCTACCGCGCGGCCGGCGAGGGCAACGAGGTGGGCGGCGACTTCTACGACCTGTTCCCGATCCGCGACGGCGCCTACGGCTTCGCCATCGGCGACGTCTGCGGTACGGGACCCGAGGCCGCGGCAGTGACCGGCCTGGCCCGTCACGCCCTGCGTCTCCTGGCCCGCGAGGGCTTCGGCGGCCCCGCGGTCCTGGAGCGTCTGAACGCCGCGATCCTCGACGAGGGCGCCCGCAGCCGCTTCCTCACGCTCCTCTACGGCGAGTTGTGGCCGCAGGAGGACGGCTCGGCGGTCCTGAAGATGGTTTGCGCCGGCCACCCGCTCCCCCTGCGCCTGCGCCAGGACGGCACGGTCGAACCGTACGCGGAGCCGCAGCCGCTCCTCGGCGTCATGGAGGACCTGGAGCTCTACGAGCAGACGATGACGCTCGACCCGGGCGACGTCCTCCTCTGCGTCACGGACGGCATCACCGAGCGCCGCGAAGGCACCCGCATGCTCGGCGACGACGGCCTGGCGGACGTCCTGACGACCTGTACGGGCCTGACGGCCGGCGCCGTGGCGGCCCGCATCATGCGCGCGGTCGAGCGTTTCGCGTCTGACGCCCCTTCGGATGACATGGCCATCCTGACGATGCGTGTCCCGGAACTCCAGAAGGACTGAGAGCCCCAACGCAAAAGGCCCCCGCCCGAAAGGGCGGAGGCCTTTATGTCTGAGCCCCCAAGCGGAATCGAACCGCTGACCTTCTCCTTACCATGGAGACGCTCTACCGACTGAGCTATAGGGGCCTGTTGCTTTCCCGGGCTTTCCCCCGCAGCAACGGAATTAAGCATACCCGAACTTCAGCTCGGTTCGAACCGCCCCGCCTGCGCGTCAGAAAGCAGGCTGCAGCAGCCCGCCGAGCGCATTGCATGCGGAGACGACCTTCTGCAGCTCGCGCCGCGACAGCGTGGCACTGACGGGCAGCGCAAGAGTCTCGTCGGCGGCCCGCTCGGTCTCCGGCAGCGCGACGTCACGCCGGAACCGCGGCAACCGGTGCACGGGCGTCTTCACCGGCACGCGACACTCAATTCCCCTGGCCCGCACGGCATGCGCGAACGCGTCACGGTCGGGCCGCCCGTTGCCGGGCACCCGGACGACGTACTGCTGGTAGGTGTGCCGCTCACTCCCGGCGGGTGTCCGTACGCCGCTGAGCCGCGCGTTCAGATAGCCGGCGTGCGCCCGCCGCTCGGCGAGCCCGTCGTGCGGCTGCTCCGACTCGCCCTGCTCCAGGACGAGCAGCCCGCGCCGCCCACCGATCTGCCGAAGCCGCGCCACATCGGCCGGCTGCCCGAAGCGGTGTACGGCGATGATCGCCGCGGTGTGTGCGCTGACGCCGGCCTCGACCGAAGCGGGGGCGAGGCAGTATGTGTCCGGGTCTATGTCCGCGAACACGGGCCTGGCTCCCGCCAGTTCGACGGCCTCCGCGACCTCGACGTTTCCGTAGGCGGGCACGATGACCTCGTCACCGGTTCCGATACCGGCGGCCCTCAGCATTGCAACTGTCCCCATGACACGGGATGTTGGCTGCGCAACGTGAACGCCAAGTGACGCAAAACAAAAAAGAGCTGGTCCCTGAACCGAAGTTCGGGGACCAGCTCTATAAAAGGAGTTCGGCGGCGTCCTACTCTCCCACAGGGTCCCCCCTGCAGTACCATCGGCGCTGTGAGG